>NZ_FXAO01000021.1 GCF_900177645.1 Arenibacter troitsensis | reverse complement strand
CCCCCTACAATACTATAAGTAAATATTACTCCCTATATAGACAGTATTGACAAAAAAAATATTAAAAAAAAATGATTTTGATAAATACCCCCAGTAAAAAAGGGTGTTTTCGTAAAGCTTTAATCGCTCTGTAAATAGTAGTTCTTGCAGTTTCGATGGATATATCCATTATGTCTGCTATTTCCTCGTATGTTCGTTCCTGATCGAATCTCAAGTATAGTCCTTTCTTTTGTTTTGGTGTCAAAGTATCCAGAGCCTCCTGCAGTTTAATTGTCCTTTCAGCTATCCCTTCTTCCCGGATTATATCTTCCTCAATGGATTCTGTGTGATTTTTGACTAGACTTTGCTTTAACTTATTGCCATCAATTTCTATTGGAAAGTCTTTCCTCTTGTACTGCCTATTAATTTTCCGATTCAAGGATTTTATTAAATAATATTCCACATTATCCGTAAAGGACAATTTGGCCCTATATTTATATACATCCAAAAATAAATCATGAATACAGTCCATCACATGTTCCCTGTTGTCGTCCTTACGCATGCCATGTGCAAATAAAATATCAACGAATTGGTCATACAACTGTCCGAGAGCAGCCGTATCACCTTGTCGTATTTTATTCCAATATATTATTTCTAATTTTTCGGAACTACCTTTTTTTTGGTCTTTGATATCCATATGCCCATTACAAGAAATCCCCCTCCGTACTTTCCACTTTACCGCTTTTAGAACCTATTAAAACTACCCTACCACTATTTTTCAACTATTTCTCCTAGAACTAATTGAGACTTTTTAGTTAAGTTATTGAATTATAGAACCTAATGTCTTAAATCATCATTTGAGCCATTAAATTGTTCGGAAAAGGGTATTAACCAAATATAATCAAAAGGGTTAAACATTTAAAAAAAAGGGCAGGTTAAACAAATTTCCAGGAACTGACTCATTAAACTTCAATACTCATTACAAGTAAATTATGAATTATTTTTAATTGTGAAGTATAATTTTACATTCCCCATGGAAGGGTTACAAACTCTCAAATACTAATTGGAATGTGGGGTATTACTACAACAAAATTAAAGGCCGTTCCCTAATCAAGGAAACGGCCCAATACTTCACATCAAAATTCCTGATATCACACTAAAGAAAAGGATTACTTCAAATTTTTTCCTTTATTCCTGATAACATCGCACTTCAAAAATCTTGGCTAAGGGATCACCATTCGTCCTTGTTACCTTAATTTTCAATTGCTTTATTTCAACAGGATCAAAACTATGGTTAACAAGTCTTAAATAATTATTTTCATTACTGAGGAGTACTTTGTCAATATTTTTGCCTTTTACTTCAATACTATAATCCGCCACAGTTTCAGGTTGTTGGCCCCGAATTTGGTTGTCATTTACCCAGTCTTGTGCAGAAAGGCGCAAAAAGCGATCTAATCCGGTATCAAACATTAGCTGGATTTTATTGATTTTGACTGGTTTTTTCCAACTCAGCATTATCCATTGCTCACTATTTTCCATATTGGCACACCATTTATGGGTATTGCCATCGCCAACTTCCCTATTATACCCATCAATTACGTTTATGGCACGGCCATCCTCAGTTTCAGAGGAAGCTGAAATCTTGGCAGATCTCGCCAAATCATTTTTATCCTCATTTTTTACACCAAGAAGTGCCTGGTCTTGTTTAAGTAATATTTGTTGAAGTTTTTTAATATGCTCGGCACTATTTCCTAGTTCAGTAGGTAACATCCCATTTTTATTGCAATAGTCCATTGCAGTTCCAATGGCCTGGCCAAGAGTGCTGCAGGTAGCCATTACCCGGGTGGAAGACAAGGCCACGTGTGAAACACTTATATTTCGACCGGCCATCAACAGATTTGCAATGTTTTTACTGTATAATGATCTGAAAGGAATGGAATATGGACCTTTTAATGGTATAGAAACATAGGGGACTTCACCAGTGGTATCCATTCCCCCAGGAGGATGATCGTCCAATGGCCAACCTCCATAGGCAACTCTATCTTCAAACAAGGTTGCTGCTTGTACGTCTTCCTGTTTCATGATATAATCGCCTTCAACACGTCTACTTTCCCTTTTTCCTGGAATCATCCCAATGGAATCCAACGCCCAATTTTCCGAATCCGGATGATTTCCAGAATTCTTAATATAATCCCAAACTCCAAATAGCACTGCTAAAAGATCCTTTCTATTTTGTTGTCCATCACGAACAATATCTATTTCCCCTCCTAGTTCCAACCACCAATAACCATATTCATAGGTTGAAATATTTCGGTGCAAAAAATCCTTGGTCGTATACTTCCTGGCCCATTTAGGAGGAGTATAAGGCATGTTTTTATCATATTTTTTTGCGGTAAACAATAAGCTGTTTCCCATTGTTTTTTGATCTTTAACATCTACGGCCAGGGATTCTCCCCATTTTGATTTTGCTTCCCTTCCACGCATATAATATGCACCCGCCTGTGCCGCTAAGGTCGCATCACCTGTACAATCGGCAAAGAATTTGGCCTTGATAACAGAAATTTCCTCTGTGGGTGAGCAAAGCGCCATTATTTGACTGATCTTTCCATCTATTACCTCAGCGTCATATAGTGCTGTATCCAGTAATAGGGTTATATTCTCTTCAGAGATCAACTTGTCGTACAAAATAAAATCCCACATTTCATAAGAGCGTTGTGGATTTTGAACGGCTTCGGTCAAAACCAGTTCTTCCAAAATGCCGGTCTCCCTCCATATTTGGTTCAACTGGCTGGCTCCAGAAATATGCATTCTTATTTCACTACTAGCGTTGCCACCCAACCGAGATCTATCTTGGATAAGTATTACCTTGCTACCATTTCGTGCCGCGGCCAAAGCTGCACATATTCCCGCCATTCCGGCCCCAGCAATAAGGATATCGGTTTCATAAAATTTTTTCTTGTAGGCCTCAGTATCTACAAAGGCTTGGACTTTATTGGAATCAGCGGCAGTCTTCCCCAATAATTGCATCCCTTCCGCTGCATCCTTGCCAAAAACGCTTATAGGGCCCATTAAAAAAGCACTGGACCCCAATCCAATGGTTTTCATAAATCCTCTTCTTTTTGTCATTCCTTTACTTATTATAATTCTAAATTGGTTTTTTCTCTTTAAATTTTATGGGGAAAGAAGCCGTCCCTCCTTTGCTATGGAAGTTAGAAATTGTTCAGCCTCTTTTGAAAATTCATTTTTCCCGTAATTCTTTAGCTCTGCTATTTCTTCAATGGATTTAGGTGTTAATTGCCCCCTATTATCATAGAGGATTTTAAATGCCTTCTTTAATTGGGACCTATTTAGAGAATCCAAGGCAGAGGCCAAAAAAGTTGTAGCATTCTCATCTAATACCTTATTGTTAAACCTATTAAGTATTTCATTTTGCATTCGGAATTCTACCTCTTTTAACAGGCTAATTATTTTGGATTGATATTTGGCAGATGACCAAGCCCAATCCGGTATTTTTTCAATTGCAAAAAATGGCACATATGCATCACCTTCGGTAATTAATCTAATAAGTTTTGGGGTATACTTTTCATTCCCGACGTCAACCTTGTTCAAAGCATAGAATTGCTGATGGTAATTATCGGAATCCAACATAGAAACAAGTACCTCTTCGCTCCTCAAAGCTTCGGTATGAGCCGCAATTTTATCTGCCAATTCTCCATTTACTATGTGCCACAATGTATGGGAACTATAAACAGCGCCACGCACCACAGCCCCACTAAGTGAATTGTAGGTGGCGCCTGCAACACCGTCTATAACCTCCGATTTAATTTCAATACTGTGATCTACCAAATCCTCGACCTTGTAATTGGCCAGTAAGGAGGTTTTATCCATTAAAATTTCCTTCATTTTATCATGATCCTCCTTCGTGAACTTGACATGGTCAAATTTTGTTAAAGGATCTAAAGGCACTTCGGCGTAATCCAAGAAATTACCTAAAAGGTCCCAGTATACCTCGGCAACCAAATTATAGCATACCCCTTCCTCACAAACCGGTGTAACCACGAAACTGTAATATTTTACGGGCAGGTCGTTGGCACTAAAAAGTAAATCCACTTCAAGCTGTACGGAATCTTTAGTGAAGAATACAAATGCCCTTTCTTTTCTAGGGGTTGGATTTTGTAATTCCAGGGACATAAAAAGCCAAAGGATAATAAACAGCACCAAAAGCTTAAAAGTATGCAAGAAATTGACAAACCATTTAAGACCAAAAGAAATTTGAGCTTTTGACATGAAATACATCTAGGTATCTTAATTATGTTTATTAAATTTAAACGTTGACTTCGAAATAGAAATTCTACATACTACATATTGTAAAACTCCCATCACATTTAACTATCATTTTTGACTGCACATTAAATGTATTAGCCAACCCATGAAAGAGGGATAACCCCATTTGTAATAAATTAATTCTTGGTAAATTAATGCTGCTCTGGTACATCAATGTTAATTTTTTCACGGCCGGCGGATGGGCAAACATCCTCCTATCTTTTTTATAGATCCTTACTCTTTAAATTTATTATTTGAATTGGGCATTGGTTTAATTGGTTATAGTTATTTTGTTGTCGGCGGTACGTTCATATACCAGGTCAGTGGCCTCTCCAATGGTCCCGATCACTTTTTCTATGTCCTCTTTCAGGTCCAGGTAACCGGAAAAGGTCCCT
>NZ_FXAO01000019.1 GCF_900177645.1 Arenibacter troitsensis | reverse complement strand
ATGGAGTTCCCGTCCCTTTCTGTGTACGTCGGCAGGGTTCACCACCATTGAACGCCAACCATAACCCTCAAAGCAACGATGGGCATGGTAACCACAGCAACCGGCCTCATAGACAACATTGACCTCATGTCCTGCAAAATGTTTGTCTACATACTTCCGTAAAAGTTCCGGATCGGGAGCCATGCTAAAGGATTTGCCTGAAAAAAGGTCCGTGGAACAATGAATCTTCCAGCTTCGTTTGTGTATATCGATACCAATGAATAACTTAGGTGTGGCAGTAATTTGAGTGTTCATATCTTTAAGGTTTTAGCTATAATTTAAAGATACTCGACTTACTGCTTTTTCATCGATGCTATAAAAAATAGCGGTTTTAATCGCTTAATCAAAAGAAAATGAATAAATTAAAAGCCTGTTATAATCCGAAAAGTTAGTGAGTAAAATCCGCTACTTTTCATATACAAAACCGTTAGCTGTTATTTAAATCAACCTATGAGATATAAGTCAACTGAAAGACTCGGAGTAAATGCAACTGAAGGCATTATTCTTCGTGAATTCGATTGGATTTTTAGAGAACAGCCAATTGTAGATGTTGGAATAGATGCTCTGATTGAGGAGTCGGAAGATGGAAATCCAACTGGAAAATTCATTGCACTCCAAATAAAGTCAGGAAAAGGAAATTTTTCAGTTTCAAGTGATAAACTGACTTACTATATCTCCAATATTCATTATAACTATTGGTTGAATTTTGATATTCCAATTTTATTAATTGCACATATACCTGAAACAAATCTAACTTACTGGATAGAAATTTCTGAGAGAACTATCAAAAAGACTAAGAAGAAGTGGAAAATTGATATTCCTAAAAGAAATCAGCTAAACATAAAGGCAAAGAAAAAGATAGCCGAATTGCTAACTGATAATAATTACGAGTATCAATCTATTAAAATATTCAAAGGAGAAGATATTGACGCACAAACCATATATGACATAGCCGAAAAATCAACTTGTATAGAGGATTCAAAAGATTCAACGATTAAAACAATTGAGTTACTTGAATCTTTGACTTTGAAGTCGAACGAAAGTAACGAGCAGTTTAAACATTTTAATGAAATTGGCTTAACATTCAAATCTCCTAGAGTAATCGCATCAGTTGGCACCTATGCTAAGAACATCAATCTAGCTTCTAAAAGAATGGAAAATGAATGCCAAATATTCTCCGAGACATTTGGGGCAGGAATTTTCGCCTTTGAACAAGCAATAATGATTCATTTCTTGATAACACAGGACATTGAAAATGTTCAGAAAAATGTGAAAAGTGTAGAAACATTACCATCTGCACTTGATAGGGCAATTGAAGGAGTGAAATTTATGCAAGAATCATTATCCAAATTCCCAGAAGACTATAGAACATTAACTATTGCGAAAAAACAGATGATGTCTGTTGTTGATTTAATTATTGATGAGTACAAAGTGGCAAAAATAATTGTGGAAAACTTAATAGAATCGTCAAATACGCTAGTAAAAAACAACAGCTAACAAAAGTAACCATTGCACAAGCCTTTAATCCGAAAAAAAGTGCCCGTTTTACAGCTATCTGTAAGGATTATCGCTCAAAAGGTAATACGTTGCAGTTGCACGGTTATTGGCCTTTGTGGGCCAGTAAACGTTGTGTTATACACGTATATGCACAAGTTGGCAGCAAGTGGTAAACTCATACTTTTGGATAATCAAAAAAAATAGTTAGTTGAAATATGAATTGGAATATTTTCTGTTTAAAATATGATAAGCGTGAAGAGTGGGCATTTGAACAAATGTCTTATCTGCTTTTCTGTGCTGAATTGGGAAATAGAATTGGATTATTCCGTTACAAAAACCAAACTGGAATAGAAACAGAACCTCTAGTAAAAGATGGAGAGGATTATGGGTTTCAGGCTAAATATTATACAGTTCCTATTTCGGGTAAGAAATCAGAAATAATTTCGTCAATTAAGAAAGCTAAAAGAGAAAACCCCAAATTGAGTAAGATTCTATTCTATTTGAATAAAGAGTTCTCAGAAAGCAAAAAAAAAGGGCAAAAAAAACCTAAATATCAAATCGATATTGAGTCTGAAGCTAAAAAGCTAAAATTAGAAATGGTGTGGCGTGTACCAAGCCATTTTGAGCTTCAATTATCGTTACCTGAAAACAAATATATCTACGATGATTTTTTTAGCCTCGAGCCAAATGAGGGAGGTTTGATTGATGAAATTAAAAGTCATAATAAGAATATTTTACAAGCAATTCAAACAGAAATCCCTTTCGGTGATAAAAAAATAAAGATTGACAGAAGTAAGATTATTAAAAAAATTATAAAAGCTTCAAATAAGAAAGAAAATATTATTATTTCCGGTGAAGGAGGTTGTGGAAAAACTGCTCTTTTTAAAGAATTTTACAGTCTTCAAAACAATAAAATTCCTATCTGTATTTTTAAAGCAACGGAATTGAATGTTAATCATATCAATGAATTATTCAAATTCGACAACAATTATTCTTTTACGCAGTTTATTAAAGCATATCAAAACGAACCTACTAAAATATTCGTAATTGATTCTGCTGAAAAACTTGCTGAAGTCACAAATAGCGATATTCTAAATACTTTAATACAAAAACTAAAAGAGGCCGAGTGGAATATAATATTTACTACTCGTTATTCTTACCTTAATGATTTAACATTTCATATTACAGAAAATTATAAATTATCATTTATTGTTAATGACATTCCTTTAATAAGTATCGATGAATTAAAAGCTATTTCAACCGATTTTGATTTCTCATTACCTGAAAACCATAAATTTATTGAAAGACTTAGAAACTTATTTTATCTAAGTGATTATGTGCAATTTTATTCAAATATTGATAAAAAAGGCAACCTTAATTCTTTCATTGACTTACTCTGGAAAAAAAGAATTCAAAACAACCTTATTCAAAAAGACAACCTACATATTGAAAGAGAAAGATGTATAATTCATATTGCAGAAAAAAGATGTGAGACAGGTCACTTTTATATAAATGCTAAAGATTTACCTCAAGCTGCTTTATTCCAATTAACACAAGATGAAATACTTGGATATGATGATATTCATAATGGTTTTTTCATTACTCATGATATATACGAAGAATGGACATTAGATAAAATTGTCTCTCGCAAATACGCTAACTACTTAAATATTAAAGATTTTTTTGATGATTTAGGAAATTCGTTGCCAATACGAAGGGCATTCAGATTATGGTTATCCAGTCAGTTGTCTGATAATAGTCAAGAAATTGAAGGTTTTATCAAGGAAGCTTTTAGTAACAGTTCAATTGTTCAATTTTGGAAAGATGAGTTATTAGTTTCTGTGTTGCTTTCGGATTATTCTGAGTCGTTCTTTAAGTTTTTTGAAAATGATATTATAGCTAATGAATTTGAAATCCTGAAAAGAATTCTATTCCTTTTAAGGATCGCCTGTACCGATATTTCTGCTTTCGACAGTATTGATATTATAAAACCTAAGGGTAAAGGTTGGCAAGAGGTTATTGCGTTTATATACAACTATAAAGCTGAATTTTTTGATAACAATTTAAATCTAGTATTACCTCTTTTGACAGATTGGTGTAATTATAATAAAAAAGGTGAAACTACTAGATACTCTGGTTTACTAGCATTAACTGTTATTCAGAAAACTGAAACTGAACAAAACTTCTATATTCACGACAAGGCTGAAGAAAATTTACTAGAAGTAGTTTTTAATGCCGCAAACGAGATAAAGTTAGAATTAAAAGAAACTTTCGATAAAGTTTTAAAAAATAAGTGGATATATCATAATGATCCTTATCATGGTCTGTGTTCTAAAATTTTAGTTAAACCCTACTTAGCAAAGGAAATAATAAAAGCACTTCCTTTATCAGTTATTGAATTATGCAATTTATTTTGGCAAAAACGAGAGAAAAAACGCGATGATTTTGGATATGATAGAGATAGTATTGAAAACAGATATGGTTTAATATCTAAGCATCATAGTTTTGATTATTTCCCTGCTAGCGCAAATCAAACACCAGTGAATTGGTTATTAAAAACAACCTTTTGGGACACACTCAACTTTATAATTGATTTTACAAATAAAGCAGTAATAAATTTCCAACGAAATAGCAATGATGAAGATGGTCTTAATGAGATTACATTATATATTGACGGACAAGAGATAAAACAATTTACAAGTTGGACTTTATGGAGCTTATATAGAGGAATTACTGGGCCAAGTATTTTACAATGTATTCACATGGCTTTAGAGAAGTTTTTATTAGAGCTTTCAAAAATAGTCCCAATAGAAAAATTTAAGCCTATTCTAATAGACATACTCAGTAAATCTAAATCTGCCTCATTAACTTCAATAGTTTGTAGTGTAGTCTTATCAAAACCTGATAAATTCTATGAAATAGCTCTAATATTATTCAAAACAATAGAATTTTATCATTTAGATACAAGTAGAAGTTCTAGTGAATTTCAAGTTAAATCAACTTGTTCGATTGGCTATGGTTTAGATACAACGAAAGACATTCTTTATACTGATGAAAGACTAAAGGCTTGTGAGGATGAACATCGAAATTCTCACCTAGAAAGATTGTTTTTAAATTATCAATTGTTTGGTGTAAAAGGATTTACAAAAGAAGAAAACAGTGAGTTTATTCAGAAATTATATAATATAATAGATGAACATAAATCTAATCTTACAAAATTCTCAAAATCAGAAAAAGACTTGTATACTATTTTATTAGCAAGAATGGATAGAAGAAATTTAACTGCTAAGGTTAAAGAACAAGTTGATGATAAACTTTTAATAGAGTTTGAACCAAAAGAGCTTTCAGACGAGCTAAGAGAACAAGGCATACAAGCCAATATAGATTTTGAAGAAACCTTTAAATATTCATTTCTAAGATCGTGGTCAGATTTTTTAATAGGTGGAAGAAATCAAAATAAGAGCTCTAAACACGAAGAATATGATAAAAATCCACTTTTGGCACTATCAGAGACTAAACAATTAGTCGATGAACTTGAAAAAGGCAAAAGAGGTATAAAAATGTCCGATAATTCTATTCCTGCATTTGTGTGTTCAAAATTGTTTATTGAGCATGGAAAAATACTGTCTAAAGAAGATAAAAATTTCTGTAAAGAAATAATTCAATCGTCTTTATCAAGTTTGTTTTCTGATGATTACACTTATCAAATAAGTGATGGAGTTGAAGCTTCTTTTCATGCTATTCCAAAATTAATTCAAGAATTCTCACATGAAAAAGAAGATTATATTTCAATTATGCTCATGGCATTGTTCGATAAATCATCTATCGGTAGTTATAAAAGGATATGTGATTATGTGATTGAATCTATACATGAATCGAAATTATGGGAAGAAAAGCCTAAAGAAGCTCAAGCAATATTTTTGAGTTACATAAAACTCATACCCATTTATAAAAGCATAGAATCTGAAAAAAGAAAAGAAATTGGATTTGGAAGAGGAATACCTAAAAGTTCAATATTAGAAGAATTTGAGAAAAAAACTAACGATTTTACCTTTTCTAAATTATCATTTGATATTGCAGATATCGACCTATTAGACATACATGATTTAGAAATTGTTTATCAATTAATCCCTTCTAATACAAAAGACAGTATTCATTTAGAGATTATCACCAAAACATTACCCATGTTAGCTTCTCGTTTATTGATGGACAGAAGAGAATATGATAGAGAATATGGCGATGACACTAAAATCTATGTTTTAAGAAATCATATTTTCAAAAAACTAACATCTTTTATTTTACTAAGAGAAACAAAAGACATTTATATCTATCTTAATCCAATTATTGATTCTTTTGAAGCAACGGAAGAAGCTGCTTCATTAATAGGTGAATTTATTTCCGCAGAAGATAAACTAAGCAAATATGAGCAGTTTTGGCATGTTTGGAATAGTTTGTATCCTAAAATTATAACAATATGTGAAAACCCTCGTAATTACCACTTAAAAGAAATAATAATAAATTACTTATTAGCATGGCGTTGGTGGACTACAGGAATAGAAGAATGGCATAGTTTAAAAAGTGACAGTTTATTACTTTATACTAAAGTAGCAAACGATATAGGTCATATTCCTTCTGTCCTATATTCGATAACTCGAGTGTTAAATTCAATTGGAAGCAATTTTAAAACAGAAGGCATTGAATGGATTTACAATATTGCCTCAAAAAATAGCCTACTAAAACTTAAAGACTTAGAATCACATACTTTAATTTATTTAGAGCGATTTATGAGAAAGTTTATTTTCATTAACAAACAAAAAATTAAGGAAGAAATAAGACTAAAAAACAAAGTTATTCCGATACTTGAATTTATGATTGAGAGAGGTTCTAAACACGGTTATTTACTGAGAGAAAGTGTCTTATAAAGATGAAAGATGATGTTGCATTCTCCTACGTCGACCCTATGTGCTACATCTCGTACCTCGATTCCCGCACAAAGGGAAATGCAACATCATCGCAGCGCTATGTCAGATCACATAAAACCGTAGGATAAGGGTACTTTTTCTAAGAACGACGCTTAACGGAAGAAACCAACGCAACATATCAAGTCACTATATGTAATCTGGACCGCCACATTTTATTCCCAATACCGTCGAAAACCAAAAAAGGTTTTCACTATATTTCCATAAAATATCGCGGACTACACATAGCGCTGCGATATAATAATCACCAGCTGCCAACAACGGTAACCGTTGCACAAGCCTGTAAAATGTAAAATTACCAACTCAAATAAGCCGCTCTAAGCGGTTTTTCTTTTTTTGATCACCTGGTTTTAGAC
>NZ_FXAO01000022.1 GCF_900177645.1 Arenibacter troitsensis | reverse complement strand
TAACCAGCTGAGCTATGAGACTCACTATAGTTTTTTAATGTTGTAAAAACAGAAATCGAAAAAACGGGCCCCTGAAAAAAGCCCCGATGGGCAAATTCTCTAGAAAGGAGGTGTTCCAGCCGCACCTTCCGGTACGGCTACCTTGTTACGACTTAGCCCTAGTTACCGATCTTGCCCTAGGCCGCTCCTTGCGGTGACGGACTTCAGGCACTCCCGGCTTCCATGGCTTGACGGGCGGTGTGTACAAGGCCCGGGAACGTATTCACCGGATCATGGCTGATATCCGATTACTAGCGATTCCAGCTTCACGGGGTCGAGTTGCAGACCCCGATCCGAACTGTGACCGGTTTTATAGATTCGCTCCTCCTTGCGGAGTGGCTGCTCTCTGTACCGGCCATTGTAGCACGTGTGTGGCCCAGGACGTAAGGGCCGTGATGATTTGACGTCATCCCCACCTTCCTCGCGGTTTGCACCGGCAGTCCCGTTAGAGTCCCCATCTTTACATGCTGGCAACTAACGGCAGGGGTTGCGCTCGTTATAGGACTTAACCTGACACCTCACGGCACGAGCTGACGACAACCATGCAGCACCTTGTGATCTGCCCGAAGGAGGCTCTATCTCTAAAGCTGTCAGACCACATTTAAGCCCTGGTAAGGTTCCTCGCGTATCATCGAATTAAACCACATGCTCCACCGCTTGTGCGGGCCCCCGTCAATTCCTTTGAGTTTCATCCTTGCGGACGTACTCCCCAGGTGGGATACTTATCACTTTCGCTTGGCCGCCCAGATTTGCATCCGGACAGCTAGTATCCATCGTTTACGGCGTGGACTACCAGGGTATCTAATCCTGTTCGCTCCCCACGCTTTCGTCCATCAGCGTCAGTATATGGTTAGTAACCTGCCTTCGCAATCGGTATTCTATGTAATATCTATGCATTTCACCGCTACACTACATATTCTAGTTACTTCACCATAACTCAAGACCACCAGTATCAAGGGCAATTCTACGGTTGAGCCGCAGACTTTCACCCCTGACTTAATGGCCCGCCTACGGACCCTTTAAACCCAATGATTCCGGATAACGCTCGGATCCTCCGTATTACCGCGGCTGCTGGCACGGAGTTAGCCGATCCTTATTCTTACGGTACCGTCAGAAGGGCACACGTGCCCCTTGTTCTTCCCGTACAAAAGCAGTTTACAATCCATAGGACCGTCTTCCTGCACGCGGCATGGCTGGATCAGGCTCCCGCCCATTGTCCAATATTCCTCACTGCTGCCTCCCGTAGGAGTCTGGTCCGTGTCTCAGTACCAGTGTGGGGGATCCCCCTCTCAGGGCCCCTACCCATCGCTGCCTTGGTAAGCCGTTACCTTACCAACTAACTAATGGGACGCATAGTCATCCTGTACCGTAGCCTTTAATGTAAAAGCGATGCCGCTTAAACATACCATGGGGCATTAATCCAAATTTCTCTGGGCTATTCCCCAGTACAGGGCAGATTCTATACGCGTTGCGCACCCGTGCGCCGGTCGCCGGCGGATAAGCAAGCTTATCCCCGCTGCCCCTCGACTTGCATGTGTTAGGCCTGCCGCTAGCGTTCATCCTGAGCCAGGATCAAACTCTTCATCGTTGATTCTTATATAAATTCGATCAACCCATAAAAGCTGTTTCCCGGCCCGTTATTTCGATTTCTTTTTCTGCACCACATCCCCGTTCCCAGGAATGTGGCACGCTGTCTTTACAATATATCAATGAACTTCTTTACTTC
>NZ_FXAO01000008.1 GCF_900177645.1 Arenibacter troitsensis | reverse complement strand
CATAGCGCAGGTTGGATGGCCCTGCATGGGTGTCCCAGGTTCCGAAACCATCGAACAGCACCGTGCTTTTGTCCATCTTGTCGTCCCCATCGGTGTCCTGCAAAAAGACCATATTGGGGGCTTGGGACACAATGGCCCCGCCTTTTACCAAGGTGATTCCCGTTGTAAGATTTTGCTCGGTGGCGTAATCCGTAAATTTATCTGCCCTGCCATCCCCATTGGTGTCCTCGCAAATAGTGATCCTATCACCGCCAACATCATTGGCCAGCCCGTGTGGATAGTCCTTGGACTGTACCACCCAAAGTCTGCCCCTTTCGTCCCAGGTAAAGGCTATTGGGTTGATGATATCGGGCTCGGCGGCATATAGCTCCGCCTTGAATCCTTCCGGAAGTTGGATATGCTTTTGGGAATCCTCCGGACTTAAAGGATCCTGGACCCTTGGGTTCTCTCCCGTATAGGTCAAAGGAGGGGGCGGTTCCTTTTCCCCTGAACAGCTGGATAAAAGTGCCATTCCACAAAATAGCAAAGTAAGATAAGCGGTTATATTTTTCATTTTTTAAATTTTAATTTAATTGTTCAGTAGGGTCATTTATGAAACAATGTTTTTTTAGATAAAAACAAATGACACCCTATTATATCCTAGGTCGATAGTCCGAATATGGGGTATTTTCGCTTACATCCACGGTGCCGGCTTCCCAGCCCTCTGGAGGTGACAGGATGGCCAAAAATTCCAATTCGCCTTCTCCGGCGTTAAAAGTGCCATGGGCAACATTGGCACCGATATATACCGAGTCGCCCTCCTCCAAAATTTGCATCTCATCCTCTATCCATTGTTCGGCCGTACCTTTGAGTACATAAAGAATTTCATGCATTTCGGGATGAACGTGAAAGTTGTGTCCGCCGCCTTCCGGCATCACTACCTTTACCATATAGGAGTCGGCCTGTTTTATAATCTCGGGATGATAGTGCCAATGATGGTCACGCCCGAAGGCCCTTTCGAACATTTGGTCCTTTTCCTTGACAAATTTCCAATACCTTTCCATACTCGAGCTATAGGGTCAATGCCTTGAATTCCTTGGTCAAATTGGTCAAGGATTGTTCTATGCCCATTCTTTCCAAGGAAGATGCCCCCACAAAGCCGTGTAGGCCGTTGCAATGTTCCAATACGTATTTTACGTCCGCCGGGGTATTTATAGGTCCGCCGTGGGCCAATAAAAATGCATTGGGATTGGCCTTCTTTACGGCATCCACAATTTTTTGTGTACGCTCCAACGCATCGTCCATGGAGGCGGTGGCACTGGTAACCCCAATGGATCCCCCTACGGTTGTTCCTACATGGGCAATAATGGCATCGGCACCCACATCGGCCATTTGTACGGCCTCTTCAGGTTTGCCCACATATACAATGGAAAACAGGTCCATTTTGGTAGCCAGATCCACCATATCCACTTCTTTTTGAAAACTCATTCCCGTTTCTTCAAGGACATTTCTAAAATGGCCATCGATAATGGAATGTGTTGGGAAGTTATTTACCCCTGAGAATCCCATATCCTTTACCTTTCCCAGAAAATGCCACATCCTTCTTCGTGGGTCGCTTCCGTGCACACCGCAGATAACGGGAATTTCCTCCACTACTGGCAAGACTTCGAACTCGCCGATCTCCATGGCCACGGCGTTGGCATCCCCATAGGCCATCATACCGGCAGTGGAACCGTGTCCGGACATTCTAAACCTGCCGGAGTTGTATATTATTATTAGATCCGCGCCACCTTTCTCTATGAATTTGGCACTGATCCCGGTTCCGGCACCGGCCGCAATAATGGCTTTTTTTTGATTTACCACTGCTTGTAATCTATCTCTAACTTCTTGTTTTGTGTAGGGGTTTCCTTTCCCTGTCCATGGATTCGGCATAATTGTTTTATTGTTTGGTTTAATTATTTTTTTATAAATAGTTTGATATTAATTTTTGTTGGCGCACATTATCGTGGCCATTATATTTTTTGAACAGTCCCTAATTAACTCCGGAGCTTGGTCCATAGCCTGCCTTAATTCCATAGGCTGATTTACTATGGAAAACACGGCATTGACGCCTAGATCATATATTTCTTCAATTCCGTCCCCTATTTTTCCAGTAATGACGATTACAGGTACGTTGTGCTTTTTGGACATGGCGGCAATTCCCGAAATAGTTTTTCCATGCAGGGTCTGCCCATCTATCTTACCTTCGCCGGTAAATACTAGGTCGGCTTGTTTTATAAAATCTTCTATTTTAATGGTCTGCAGAATTAATTCTATTCCATTTACCAATTTTCCGTTTAAAAAGGCCATTAAACCGGCGCCAGTACCACCTGCTGCCCCTGCCCCAGGAATGTGGGAGATGTCGATTCCAAGATGGGCCTTAATGCTATTGGCGTAATGGGCAAGGTTGCTATCCAAGAATTCCAAATCTTGCTTACTACCACCTTTTTGGCCACCATAAACCATGGAAGCGCCATTTTCACCGGTAAGGGGATTGGATACATCACAGGCAACTACTACCTCGCAATTTTGAATTCTTTTATCAAAATTGGACAAGTCTATTGTCTTCAATCTTTCCAAGCCTCCACCACCCTCTGGGATTTCTTTACCCTTATCATCCAAGAATTTGGCTCCCAACGCACTGACCATCCCTGCACCACCGTCATTGGTAGCACTCCCGCCAATACCGATAATAATTTTAGTACAACCTTGATTTAATGCATCCTTGATCAATTGTCCAGTACCAAAGGTTGTAGTCGATAAAGGATTTTTTTCAGCTTCCTGGAGCAATTCCAATCCAGAGGCTTTGGCCATCTCGATAACGGCTGTTTTTTCATCCTTTAAAATACCGTATTCAGCCTTTATTTGACGCATAAGGGGATCCATTACTGAAACTGATATTCTACGGCCCCCCACCCCATTTAAAAGAGCTTCTAGTACACCTTCACCACCATCCGATATAGGGATTTCGTAGATTTCAGCACTAGGGACTATATTCCGAATTCCTGAGGCAATATGGCTGGCCACTTCCTGTGCTGATAGACATTCCTTAAAAGAATCGGGGGCAATTACGATTTTCATTATAGTTTGATTGGCTCCGGGTTATTTTTTTGATTCATGAATATCAGGGAATAATGTACAAAATATTGGCATGTGAAAAATTATATCCCTTTTAAAAAGATGAATTCTTTCTACTTCACATTCGCTTTCACTTTTACAAAATCAACCAATAACGGAAAGGCAGGTTCGGTCATATTGTGTCCATAACCGTCCATTTCGTAAAGGGTAATGTCCTGATGGCCGGCAACTTTCATCATCCTATAAAAATAGGCGTTCTCCTCATAACGTCCCAGCATCTCTTTTTCCCTATCCCCCGTAATCAACAAGGTAGGTGGTGCATTTTTTCTTACATGGTACAAGGGCGCTAGCTTATCGATTATAGGTTGTTCCCCCGGAATACCCTGTTCCTTTCTTATGGTAAAATGGGTAATGGTATGCCCACTAAATGGTACTAGTCCCGCAACCAGATCGGAATCCAATTTATATTTTTTTAGCCAGCTTTTGTCCATTATGGCCATTAAGGCCAAATAACCCCCCGCTGAATGTCCGGAAACAAAAATCCGACTTGAATCGCCGTTATAACGACCAATATTCTTAAATACCCAAGCAATGGCTGCAGCAGCATCGGCAATACAGGTTTCGGCCTCTATTTTTGGTGAAAGCCTATACCCTACCCCAACTACACAAAATCCTTTATTTTTTAAAGCCAATGGAATTTCCTTTTGGCCGGCAGTTAAACCTCCTCCATGAAACCAGATAACCACTGGAACTTTGTTGTCCCCTTCCGGATAATATATATCCAAAAGACTCCTTTCTTTCATATATGTGGTCTGATCTGTTGTTTGGGAATCGTAATAATATATATTTTCTATGGTCTTATAATTAAGGGCCTGGGCATTGGCATACAGGGGCAATACAGCGAAAAAAATATAAATGATAAGCTTTTTCATGGCTTAACTTTGGTTTAGGTTGGTTATATGGTTATGAATATTCCTCTAATATCATAAAAACAGATTAAAAAAATTATCCTTTTCTCTGTAAATAACAATATATAGATTTAGAATGGATACCTTATTTGACCGGAAATTAATCATTTTGCAGTAATTCAATCATTTAAAGTGTTATCCCTATTGGATTTTCCGAATGGATAAAACCTAGTGACTTGCAAATGCACATCGATTAAATATTGGGAATGTCAAAATTTAATCTGAATTCGATAAAATAAAGGCTAGTATACCCTAATGATATCTTTTATATTTGTAAGAAACGTCAAGTACTCTAAGGTAAATTTCGTTGGATTGATAAGATTTGGATAGGACGGAGCAAAGTTTGGAGTTAGTGCTGCCCGTACTTATATCATCCTCAGCCCTGGTTTTATAGTTTAAGGGATAAGTGTTGGAGATCGTTGTAAGTAATGCTATGCCTGTTAAATTAAATATATTTTAAACGAATTAATAACCAGATGTTTGTTATTGTTGACTTAAACGTTTAGTTTATACAAAAAATGGTTGTTTGAAGAAGGTGTAGGTTACTTTTTCTCTGAAACTAAAGTGTTGTGAAAAACCCTGGAGCCATTTCTGTGACGTTTAATTAGCTATAAATTAATTAGAACATAAAATATGAAAATTGTTATTCTAGACGGATACACTTTAAACCCAGGAGATCTTAGTTGGAAGGAACTTGAAAAATATGGAGCACTTACCATCTATGATCGAACTGAATATGAAAACAGTAAAATTATTGAAGCTATTGGAGACGCGGAGATAATTTTTACCAACAAGACACCTCTTCCCAAAGAGGTTTTGGATAAAGTATCTTCACTAAAATACATCGGGGTGTTGGCCACAGGCTATAATGTCGTGGATGTGGATGCCGCCAAAAAATTAGGTATTGTGGTCACGAATGTACCTGGCTATGGAACAACTGCCGTGGCACAGATGACTATGGCCCTGCTATTGGAAATGTGCCATCATGTTGGGGAACACAATCGTGCTGTTAAAGAAGGGGAATGGTCCAAAAGCAAGGACTTTTGTTTTTGGAACTACCCACTAATAGAATTGGACGGCAAAACCATGGGCATTATTGGTTATGGCAGAATTGGGCAAGCTACGGCCAAATTGGCCCAGGCATTTGGGATGAATATTTTAACTTCTGGGAGTAGAAGGAAACCTGAATTGGAAAGCGACACTTGTAAACAGGTAGATTTGGAAGAGCTCTTGGCCAAATCGGATGTGATAAGTTTACATTGTCCGCTTACCCCGGAAACCGAAGGTATTATAAGTGCTTCCAATATTGCCAAAATGAAGGAGGGCGCCATGATTATTAATACATCGCGTGGACAATTGATCGTAGAGCAGGATTTGAGTGAAGCTCTGGACAATGGAAAATTAGCTGGTGCGGCCTTAGATGTTGTATCCAAAGAGCCTATCGAGAGGGATAATCCATTATTAAAGGCTAATAATTGTATCATCACACCTCACATCGCATGGGCCTCAAAAGAGGCTAGGAATAGATTGTTGACAACGGCCCATGAAAATTTAGAAGCTTTTTTAATGGGAAATCCGATCAATGTAGTAAATAATTAACCTTATAATTTTTTCATGGAACGCTAAATACCAACTAATGGCACTGAACCTTAAACAAAAGTTGAGCAACAACCAAAATATTTACGGGACCTGTATTTTGTCTACTTCCCCCATTTGGTCCAAGGTGGTAAAGGATACTGGTTTGGACTTTGTTTTTCTGGATACGGAGCATGTTCCCTTGGACAGGACCGAGCTGACTTTTTTATGTCAGGTATATAGCGCTCATGGTATGGCTCCCATTGTCCGTATACCAAGTCCTGACCCCTATGCCGCTTGTATGGCCAAAGATGCTGGGGCTGTAGGTGTCCTTGCACCTTATATTGAAAGTAAATCCCAGGTACAGCAGATGGTAGGTGCTACCAAGTATAGGCCTTTAAAGGGCGATCGACTTCAGAAGGTGCTTACAGGGAAAGAGGAATTATTGTCGGCACTAAAATCTTATTTGCAGAACTTCAATCAGGATAGTCTATGCTTCATAAATATAGAGAGTAGCATTGCCGTAAAGAATTTGGACGAGCTACTTGGTGTTCCCGGTTTGGACGGCATTGTCATTGGTCCTCACGATCTCTCCATAAACATGGGATTACCGGAACAATATGAACACCCTGATTTTGAGCGGACGGTTAAAGAAATAATACACAAGGCAAGGGCAAAAGGACTTGCCGCAGGAATACATTTTCCCGCCCATCCTGAATACCAGATAAAATACGTCAAGGAAGGTGCCAATATTGTATTGCACAGTTCGGATATGCGACTTTTTAGTCAAAAACTCGCTGAAGATATGGGCAATATTAAAAAGGCGGTAGGTGATAGTCACCATTGGTCAACAGGCAGCGAGCTGGCCATTTAATAACATTATTAATATATTTTAAATAATTGATTATTAGATTTTTAAATTGATTTATATGAACAGAATTATTAAGTTATTCATATTCTCAATTCTGTTTGTTTTCACTAATCCTTCCGTTCTTTTGGGACAAATGATCAATTTGTATGAAGCCAACATCATCAGCTTCGAGAGGAAGGTCTCCAAGTTTCCAAGATATGGATTAAAAACCAAGATGAATTAATAAAAAGTAAGTCATGGAGGATAAAAAGAAAGATATAGATGGCAGAAGAAAGTTTTTGCTTCAATCGGGATTGGCAGCTGTAGCCATACCCTTTACGCAGTTGTCCTGTGAAAGATCGAATAAAAAGCAAGCAGCAGAAGAAAATGAGGATGCGTTTGAATTTGTGTTTCTAACGGATATACACATAAAACCGGAAATGAATGCTCCCAAGGGCTTTCAAATGGCCATAGACAAGGTAAATGAATTGAATCCTGATTTTGTACTTACTGGGGGGGACCTCGTATATGACACCATGCGTGGTAATTATGAACAGAGTGAATCCCTGTTTACCCTGTATAAAGAGATGAGCAAGGGCTTTAATATGCCGGTTTATAACTGTATCGGAAATCACGACCTTTTTGCCATCTATGAGGAAAGTCCGGAATCTGAAGATCATCCCGATTATAAATACGGAATGTGGGAAAGACATTTTGGGGACACCTACTACTCTTTTGACCATAAAGGCTGGCATTTTATAACCTTGAACTCCTTGGATGTTACAGAAAACAAAAGATATCAGGGCATTTTTCATGAAAAACAGTTGGCGTGGTTAAAGGAGGACATTGCAAAGGTGGATGAAAGCACTCCCATCATCATTACCACCCATATCCCTATGATATGCACCTATTCCCAATTAAACGGCAGTGAAGGCAGTAGAACGGTCAATAATGCTTCCGAGGTATTCAAGATATTGGAAGGCCATAATTTAAAGCTGGTTCTGCAAGGACATATTCATTGGAAGGAATACGGCTTCATCAATGATCGATTTCATTTTTTAACGGGAGGCTCCATTGCGGGGAATGGATGGAAAGGTAGAAGGCACAACACCAAGGAAGGCTTTGTAAAAATCAGGGTAAGTGGAAGCGATTTTTCATGGGAATATGTGGACCATGGTTGGGAAGCCGAAAGACTTAAATTGGCGAAGAACAACATATAGTGTTAAAATGCTTGCCAAGTAGTTACGAATTGGGGTAATTTATCAAAATGAAGATTACTACAAATACGGATTGGACCACTATTATTGAGGAAGTCTATACGCCTTGCGGTCTAAAAGTTTCAAACCACCTGCTGGATAAGGAAAGTATAGAATATGAAGCCTGTTCATTTCAATTAAATGGGTTAAAAGTTGTGGCTAGAAAGGCTAAAATCACTCCAAAGAAAATAGGACAATTTGTAACCTTGTGGAAAAGAAATGTCAATGGCATAACAACGCCATACGAAGCCTCCGACGAGGGAGATTTATTCGTAATAAATATCCTAGAAGGGCCACATAAAGGACAATTTATTTTCCCTAAGGGCGTCTTAATGGAAAAAGGAATAGTATCCCACCATAAAAAAGAGGGGAAGCGAGGTTTTCGCGTTTATCCTCCTTGGTCCATGCCCACCAACAAAACAGCCCAATCTACCCAGAAATGGCAAATGGAATATTATTTGGGAATTGGGCAACATTCAAAAACGGACCTCGACAAAGCTAAAGTCCTTTATCAAGTTCAGTGAAAATAACCAAGCGATAAACTATGTTCTGTTATCTGCAACCATCTCCATTCCTACTAGTTAGATTACCAAAAAGGGCATAAATCGTTCCTGTCTGGGCTATCTAACCTCCTTTCGCAATACTTCCAATGGTGGACTTTTAATGACACTTCTGCTATTGGTTAATCCTATGATCAAGACCAGTAATGTAATTCCTGGGAATAACACTAAAAATGGGAATAAGGAAGGTGTAAAAGCTGATTCAAATACGAAATAAGCTAGTAACTGGCTACTTGCCAAGGAGAGCAAAATTCCGGACAAACCTCCCAAAATTCCCAAATAGAAGTATTCCAATGCCACTATTTTAAGTATCTGTTTGCTCCTGGCTCCAATTGTCCTTAGTAGCACACTTTCACGTATTCGTTGATATTTACTGGTTCTAACCGCACCCATTAGTACGATTATTCCCGTAAGGATGCTGAAGAATGCCATAAAATTAATTATCCAAGATATTTTGTTCAACAAGCCTTCGATTACCACTAAAATTTGTCTTATATCCAAAATGGATACATTGGGAAATACCCTAACCAATTCCTTCTGTAACTTTGCCGATGATTTTTCATCGGGCACATTGGTAGTGAGCACAGTAAATTGTGGAGCCTCTTCCAAAATACCCAAGGGAAATACAATGGAAAAGTTTAGCTGCATCCTGCCCCAATCCACCGTTCTAATGCTGTTTACAACGGTATTCATAATTACCCCCTGTACATTAAAGCTTAGCTCATCCCCCACTTCCACCTTGGCATCCCTGGCAAAATTATCACTCACGGAAATTGGTATATTCTCTCTAGAGGTTACTTTTGGGACCCATTCCCCAAATTCCAATTTTTCGGAGGCGATAAGGCTATCCCTATAGGTTACCCTAAACTCATGGTTCAATATCCAAGAGTTTATCGTGGATGTTGTATCCTTTCTGATCTCGTTTACAGATTTTCCTTCTATACTGTTTACCCTCATCGTAACAATAGGGATATCGGTCAATACAGGATGACCATCGCGCTTTATGGTATTGGCTACGGCCTCTTTCTGTTCCGTTTGAATATCCAGAAGAATTATATTGGGGCTATTGGCATCTGTCCCCATGGAAGATTTTGCCAATAAGAAGTCTTTGGTGAAATATAGGGTACTGATCAAAAATGTACCTATACCAATGGCCAAGACCAAGGTCAAGGTTTGGTTCTGTGGCCTAAAGAGGTTGGATAAGCTGTGACGGGCAGTAAAACCCCAAGAAGTTGGAAAGTATTTTTTTACAGCCTTCATAGCCAATGCGGACAAGCCGGCCATTATAGCAAAGGTAACTACAATGCCAACAACAAATGACAAGGAATATTTCCAATCCTTTAATAACCAATATGAAAAGAGAAATAGGAATGATAAAATGGCCAAAGAGACCAAAATCAGTCCCCGTCTAGACCTTGATCTATCGACCTCCTGTACTCTCAAAGCTTGAAGTGGCGAGACATATAAGGTGCCCATTAATGGGTATAAGGCGAAAAGGACGGACATGAAGAGACCCAATAGAAGTCCCATGGCTATAGCCTTCGGAGCCAAGGTCAATTGTACATCTACCGGTAATAGGTCCCCCAGAAGTAATGGAAATAATTGTTGTAAAATTATTCCTATTGCGGTACCTATGGCTCCCCCGATCAATCCAAGTGCAGCAATTTGTAGTAAATAAATTAAAAAAGTTTGCTTTTTGGTTGCTCCCAGGCATTTAAGAACAGCCACCGATCTCAATTTCTCCTTTATGTAAATGTTGATGGCACTTGCAATTCCAATACACCCCAGAAGGAGGGCAATAAAAGCGACCAAATTGAGAAATTTTCCAAAATTTCCGTATCTCCTACCTAAATTGGCACTTGTAGAGGTATGGGTATCCAAATCGGCCCCCTCGGCGTCCAATATAGGGTCCAATTTTTTATCCAGTTTGTCTAGATCTGTATTTGGCTGGAAGAAATAGTATTCGTAATCCAACCTACTGCCCTTTTGTATCAATCCGGTTTCCTGAATGAACCTGTAGGGAATCACTACGGGCGGTGCCACTGAACTGAACAGCCCAGAGCTACCGGGTATCGATTTTAATGATCCGGAAATTGGAAAGGTAACTTCCCCAATTTTAATACTGTCTCCTACCTGTAGGTTATATTGCAACATAACAGTAGCATCTACCAAAGCTCCACCATTTTGTTGGTAGTTGTCCGCTGCTGATATTGGTAATGTTTCCAGTGTTCCATAAAAAGGAAATCCTCCTTCAATTCCGCGAACTTGTACCAATTTGGAAGCTCCTGTTTTTATAAAAGCCGCCATGGACGGAAAATTTATTTCTTTGGCATCAGGACCACCAAGGGAATCCATTATTCCCAAAACTTTTTCATTTGGTGGATTTCTACTGTCGATAATATAATCGGCCCCCATTAAGGATTTGGACTGTAAGGAGATATTTTTTTTAAGATTATCACCAAAAGACTGGATAGAGACTACTGCGGCAATCCCCATAATAATTGAAGCCATAAAAAGAAAAAGTTTCCTTTTACCTGCCTTTCCATCGCGCCATGCCATTTTTAGCAGCCATAGGAACCCGGACTTTGAATTGATATTATGTTCGCTCACAATGCCGTTGTTTCTTGGTTGGCAATAATTCTACCACCCTTTAACCTTAATATGTGTTTTGTTTTGGCTGCTAATTCCAGATCGTGGGTAACTATTACCAATGTGGTGCCGGCATCCGCATTGAGTTGAAAAAGTAATTGTATTACCTTTTCCCCTGTTTCCGCGTCCAAATTACCGGTAGGCTCATCGGCAAATAATATGGATGGATTGTTGGAAAATGCCCGGGCTAAGGCAACACGCTGTTGCTCCCCACCTGAAAGTTGGGAGGGGTAATGATGAAATCGATTTTGAAGACCTACCTTGTCCAGTAGTTCCATCCCGTTCTTCATGGCATTCTTATCTCCCCTTAATTCCAACGGAATGGCCACATTCTCAAGAGCGGTAAGTGTTGGTAAAAGTTGAAAATCCTGAAAAACAAAACCTATATTCCTATTGCGCAGTATGGCCCTCTCATCTTCGTTTAAACTTCCAAGTTCGGTACCGCACAAGGTTACCGTACCCGAATCTGGCTGGTCCAGTCCCGCACATATACCTAACAAGGTAGTTTTTCCACTCCCAGAAGGGCCCACTATGGAAAAAGTTTCCCCTTCCTCTACGTCAAAAGTAATATCTTGCAATACCGTAAGTTTTTTAGAGCCACTCGTATAGATTTTCCCTAAATTGTTTACGTTTAATATCTTTGCCATATAATTTCTATTTCGTGATTTTCCTAAGTAGGCAAAATACTGAAATGATTTTGATTTTAATCCAATATCCCATGCGAACCTTGTTAAGATTTTCTTATTTATTATTCATTTTTTTTACTTCTTGTGGAAATACGGCAACCAAGAAGGCCGATGCTGGTGAAAAAGAGGAAAAGGCCATTGAAAACAAGGTGGAGACCAAAAGTGAAAGCAAGGTGATTTTGTTCTTTGGAAATAGTCTTACTGCCGGCATGGGCCTTGACCCTAATGAAGCTTTTCCCGCTTTGATCCAAGAAAAGGTAGATTCCCTTCAACTGCCCTATAAAGTAGTTAACGCAGGCTTAAGTGGTGAAACAACGGCTAGCGGCAAAAATAGGCTTGGCTGGGTACTTAATGCCGATATAGAGGTTTTTGTCCTGGAACTTGGGGCCAATGATGGTCTACGCGGCATATCCCTGGAAGAAACCCGTGGAAACTTACAGGAAATCATAGATGTGGTGCAAGAAAAAAATCCCAATACGACCATTATTTTGGCTGGAATGCAAATTCCTCCCAATATGGGTCAGGATTATACCAGTGAATTCAAGGATATATTTCCAGATCTTGCCACAAAGAATAATGTAGGCCTAATTCCTTTTCTCTTGGAGGATGTGGCTGGAAATCCAGAACTAAATCAACCGGACGGTATTCATCCAACAGCCGAAGGACAAAAGATTATAGCCAATAACATATGGCCTATAATTGCCGAAATCATTAATGAGTAGGGTTTATTTGTGGGTTTGAAGTAGATCCTAACTGCCTTTAGGAGAATAATCCATTTACCGAGTGAAGCTATAGGAGGTAATAAATCATATAGATCGGCTAACTTATTGGAAGCTTCTTGGTACAGTTTTTGGGTATATTCGCCTCATATAATTCCTATACAGTGCGAGTCTACATGTGGGTTAAAAATTCCTTTTCGGACAAAATATCTATCACTTTTGGGGCAAATGTAACCAGTCCATTGTTTGGTGTGGGGATTAAAACCTCCAATAAATTGCCTACCCAAAAACATCTGTCTGGATTATTTTTATTTCTAACATTAATTGGATGAATCAGCCTACTGACCTCTCGAACGTTATAACCTAAATTCTATATATTAATTTAAAGTCGATTATGATTAAAAACAAATTTACATTTTTACTCTCATTTTTATTTGGAGTACTGACCATAGTTAGTGCTCAAAAAAGTGAAACTTTATTGGAAAAAAAATCTGTTCCGATTTTTGAGAACGGGGAAGCCCAGGTGGTACCTGGTTTTAGTGATGAATCCTCTTGGATAACCCATGATCTTTGGGTTGAAACAGAATTTGATACTGATGGCGATGGCAAGAAGGATAGGATGCACGTTTCTGTTACACGACCAGTTCAAACTGAAACGGAAGGACTTAAATTGCCGGTCATATACATCAGTAGTCCATATTTTGCTGGTGTGGCTTCCAATTTGAATGAGATTTTCTGGGATGTACGGCATGAATTGGGAGCTACTCCCAAAGAGCGATTGCATCCCGAAGTAGTCAGGACAGGGGAAAGACCTTATATTTCAAAATCACATATACAAACCTGGGTTCCACGAGGTTATATTGTGGTGCATTCATCCTCTCCAGGTACAGGATTATCCCAAGGTTCCCCCACTGTGGGTGGGGACAATGAGTCCTTGGCTCCCAAAGCCGTCATAGATTGGCTATGTGGAAGGGCTAAGGGCTACACGGAACCTTATGGCAAGGAAAAGGTGAAAGCCTATTGGTCTACGGGAAAAGTTGGTATGACCGGTACTTCCTATAATGGAACCATACCCTTGGCCGCCGCTACAACTGGAGTTAAGGGATTGGAGGCCATAATTCCGATTGCTCCTAATACTTCCTATTATCACTACTATAGATCCAATGGCCTTGTA
Organism: Arenibacter troitsensis; assembly: GCF_900177645.1. Lineage (GTDB taxonomy): Bacteria > Bacteroidota > Bacteroidia > Flavobacteriales > Flavobacteriaceae > Arenibacter > Arenibacter troitsensis. Next base: position 211,579 of record NZ_FXAO01000008.1, on the reverse strand, counting down.
CGTTCTCCCGGGGGATATTTAGGTGAGGATATAGATGTACTATACGACTTCATACACAGCGGTGACGAGTCCAAACGTGCTCATAACAATAAAGTTGTAAGGGATACCGAAATGAAAAACGGTATGGATAGGATTACCGGCGATTACAACGAATTTTGGGCTGGTCGTGATTACTTGAATGATATAGAGCCCATGAAGGCCGCTTTATTAATGGCGCACGGGTTTAACGATTGGAATGTAATGCCGGAACATAGCTATAGAATTTATAAGGCAGCTAAGAATAAAGGCTTGCCGACCCAAATTTATTATCATCAGAACGGTCATGGAGGAGAGCCTCCGCTTACATTGATGAATAGGTGGTTTACCCGTTATCTACACGGCATTGAAAATGGTGTTGAAGAAGATGCCAAGGCTTGGATTGTTCGTGAAAATGATGACAAACTAAATCCAACGCCCTATAAAGATTATCCAAATCCGGAAGCAGCTCCCGTAACGCTTTATCTTGAAGGAGGTGCACCAGAGAAAGGCGGATTAAGCACTAAAAAGAAGCTTGCTCAAGGCGTGGAAACCCTAGTGGATAATTTTTCCTTTTCTGGAGAAACATTGGCCAAGGCAGAGAATACCAATCATCGTCTCCTTTATGTTACACCTACCCTTACCAAGGATATCCACCTTTCTGGAATCCCTAAAATCAGTATTTCCGTAGCAAGTAACAAAGCTGCCGCCAATTTATCGGTTTGGTTGGTCTCCTTACCATGGAATGAAAGTAAGAAGGTAAAAATAACCGATAACATCATCACCCGTGGTTGGGCAGATCCCCAAAACCATAGTTCCATTACTGAAAGTGAACCTTTGGTGCCAGGACAGTTCTATAATTTAACCTTTGATTTGATGCCGGACGATCAGATTATACCCAAAGGCCAACAAATTGCACTTATGATTTTCTCAAGTGACAGGGAATTTACGCTTTTGCCCGATCCTGGTACAGAATTGTCGGTTGATTTGGACGTAACCACTTTAACCTTACCAGTTGTTGGAGGTGTGGTAGCCTTTAAAAGTGCTGTAGAGTAGTTTGCTTATAAGGAAGATTGTTGTTAATTAGTGGTCTTCCTTGCTTGGTTATGGTATTATTAGGCAGAACTGATATTTATTAGTGAAACTCAATTTTGAGAAGTCAGTAAGACGCACTGAAAATTGCAAGTTGAACTAATCCCGCCTTTTTCGGCGGGATATAGGTTCAATACCTCGACCCTAGGGTCGATTCCTATTATTGGGTTCAGGGCTTGCCCTGAGGTTTAATACCTTTTATCTACCAGTATCAATAAATGAAAACTCCTTTTTCCAATAATTTGGAAAAAGGAGTTTTTTTTATTTGTTGGAAGGGAATCTCTTCCAGTATCCATACTTTTTGGAACTATTTGCTCAAATACATCTTACGCCTCGAATATAGGTTATAGAATTCGTCATCCTTAAGACTGTCTATAAACAATATGCTCTCGCCGGTACTCTTCATTTCAGGTCCTAAATTCTTATTAACATTAGGGAATTTATTAAAGGAAAATACCGGTTGTTTTATGGCATAGCCTTCCAATTGCGGATTAAAGGTAAAGTCCTTTACCTTTTTGGCGCCCAACATCACCTTGGTCGCATAATTTACATATGGTTCCTTGTAGGCCTTGGCAATAAACGGTACCGTTCTGGAAGCCCTAGGGTTGGCCTCTATGATATAAACGATGTCATCCTTTATGGCGAACTGAATATTTATGAGTCCCACAGTATTTAGTGCCAAGGCAATTTTCTTGGTGTGGTCCTTTATTTGTTGCATCACAAATTCGCCCAAATTAAAGGGAGGCAAGGTAGCATTGGAATCTCCGGAGTGAATACCACATGGTTCTATATGTTCCATAATTCCGATGATGTAAACATCTTCCCCGTCACAGATGGCATCGGCCTCGGCTTCTATGGCGCCATCCAAATAATGATCCAGCAATAATTTGTTATTTGGTATTTTTCTAAGAAGATCTACCACATGTTCCTCCAATTCTTCCTTGTTGATCACTATCTTCATTCCCTGACCACCCAAAACATATGATGGCCTAACTAACAGTGGAAAGTCCAATTCGTCAGATAGGGCCAAGGCTTCCTCGGCCGTTTCGGCTACACCAAACTGAGGGAATGGGATATTGTTCTCTGCCAATAAGTTGGAGAAACTACCTCTGTCTTCCGCCAAATCCAAGGCTTTGAAACTGGTGCCTATTATTTTAATACCGTATTTATCAAGCTTTTCTGCCAACTTAAGGGCTGTTTGACCTCCAAGTTGAACAATAACGCCTTCTGGTTTTTCATGTCTGATAATATCATAAATGTGTTCCCAGAACACCGGCTCAAAATAAAGCTTGTCCGAAATATCGAAATCTGTGGAAACCGTTTCTGGATTACAGTTGATCATGATGGTCTCATAACCACATTCAGAAGCGGCCAATACTCCGTGTACACAGCAATAATCAAATTCTATACCTTGTCCAATTCTGTTGGGTCCTGAACCTAGGACAACAATTTTTTTCTTGTCGGTAACAATACTGTCGTTTTCTACATATTTCTTCCCGTCCGGAGTTTCTATTTCTGCCTCAAAAGTAGAATAATAGTAAGGGGTCATGGCCTTGAACTCAGCGGCACAGGTATCGACCAGTTTGTAAACTCTATTAATGTTGAGGGCAACACGTTTATTATATACCTCACTCTCGTAACAATCCAGCATATGGGCAATCTGCCTATCGGCAAAACCTTTTTGCTTGGCCTCTAAAAGCAGGTCTTTGGAAAGTGTTTCTATATTGAAGTTGGATATTTCTTTTTCCAGTTGATACAGTTCTTCGTACTGCTTTAAGAACCACATGTCTATTTTAGTGATCTCATGGATCCTACTCAATGGAATCCCCAACTGAATGGCATCATAAATTACAAAGACACGGTCCCAACTTGGGATGGTTAGTTTACTGATAATCTCATCATAATTGGTATATCCCTTACCGTCCGCTCCAAGTCCGTTTCTTTTTATTTCCAAAGACTGGGTAGCTTTGTGCAGGGCCTCCTGGAATGAACGTCCAATGCCCATTACCTCTCCTACCGATTTCATCTGGAGTCCCAAAGTTCTATCCGAGCCTTCGAATTTATCAAAATTCCAACGTGGTATTTTTACTATTACATAATCCAACGTAGGTTCAAATAAGGCAGAGGTAGATTTTGTAATCTGATTGCTCAGCTCATTTAAATTATACCCAATGGCCAATTTTGCGGCAATCTTGGCAATGGGATAACCCGTAGCTTTTGATGCCAACGCAGAAGATCGGGATACCCTTGGGTTGATCTCTATGGCAATTATATCTTCTTTTTCATCTGGACTAACTGCAAACTGAACGTTACATCCTCCTGCAAAATCCCCTATACTGCGCATCATTTTAATGGCCATATCCCTCATTCGCTGGAAGGTTTTGTCAGACAGAGTCATAGCTGGTGCAACTGTAATGGAGTCTCCTGTATGGATTCCCATGGGATCCATATTTTCAATGGTACAAATTATGACCACGTTGTCATTTTTATCCCTAAGCAGCTCCAGTTCATATTCCTTCCAGCCCATTAGGGCCTTGTCTATCATGACCTCGTGTATTGGTGAAATTTCCAATCCATGACTAAGAAGTTCGTCGAAATCCTCTGGTTTGTACACTATGGACGCTCCTGCGCCACCAAGGGTGTAGGAAGCCCTGATTACCAAGGGAAATCCAAATTCTTGGGCAATTTCCTTTCCTTTAAGAAAGGAGGTAGCCGTAGCTTGAGGCGCCATACCGATACCAATTTTAAGCATCAGCTCACGGAATTTCTCCCTGTCTTCCGTAATATTAATGGCGTCTATATCGACACCTATGATTTTTACTCCATAATCTTCCCAAATTCCTTTAGTGTCGGCTTCAATACAAAGATTTAAGGCCGTTTGCCCACCCATAGTAGGTAATACCGCATCTATATTGGGATGTTTATCCAAAATCTCCCTGATAGATTTTGTTGTTAATGGTTTCAAATAAACATGATCGGCCATAGTTGGGTCCGTCATGATAGTAGCTGGGTTACTGTTGATTAGGATAGTTTCTATGCCATCTTCTCTTAAAGATCTCAATGCCTGTGTACCTGAATAATCAAATTCACATGCTTGACCGATAACGATGGGTCCAGAACCAATAATTAAAATAGAGTTTAAATCTTTTCTTTTGGGCATTTTACTAGTTATTTATATATATGAAAAAGGGAATTGGACAAAAAAAAGGTGCTACTTCGGAAAAAGTAACACCTTGTTATTTTAAACAAAAACAATTCTATCATTATTTTTTGTGCTTCAGCTCCGAGGATACAGATAGTTTCTTTCTTCCTTTAGCTCTTCTTCTAGCAAGAACTTTTCTACCATTGGCAGTAGCCATACGTTCCCTAAAACCATGTTTGTTTTTTCTCTTTCTTTTTGATGGTTGAAATGTTCTTTTGCTCATCGTAGCGTATTTTTATAGTCTCCTTAAATTTCTTATTGACAATGTTTAAATTTTGCTTCTTCGACAGCAAAATCCGGCTGCAAATATACAAAGAGTTTTTGCATTGGCAAATCTAATTAAAAAAATATTTTTTTTGTAATTGCCCACTATGCGGCCCATTGGATTTTACTACTTTTGCAACGGCTTAACCAGTATGATGATTTAACATGAAGCGCTTTATTTTTTTAATGGTTTGCATCCTATGCAATGTGGGTGTCAATGCACAAACCAAATTGCAATATCAATTAAAAAAGGGAGATGTTTTTAAGGTAAAGCAAGATGCCGAGCAGATTATTATCCAAGAATTGGATGGTGCCAACCATGAAATTACGAATTACATAGATGGTATTTTGGAATTTAAAGTGCTTGGAGAACTGAATAATGGATATGAAGTTGCATTGACATTTAAGGATTTAAACCTAAAAATGACCTCTAGTATCCAAGGTGAATTAATGAATGTAAAGGCCAAAGAGATTAAAGAGGACGATGTGCAATCCAAAATATTCAATACTATTTTGAACAATCCGGTGAAAATGGTTTTGGCTAAGAACGGAAATATATTAAAGGTTCAGGGTGGGGATAGTTTGGTGTCCAAAATGGCAAGGGCTTCAGGATTGGAAGATGAATTTTCCATCAACATGATGAAAAAATCCCTGGAAAGTGAGTTTGGATCGGAAGCTTTGTCCAATAGCTATAAGCAAATGACATTCATTTATCCGGATGTAAAAGTCAATATAAATGACCAGTGGGAGAATACTTATAATGGTAAATTAAAGACCAAGAATGTCTGGACCCTTAAGAGTATTGCTGAAGACAAGGCAAAGATTACCGGTAAGGCTACGGTGTTGATGGACGTCACTGATGCCAATACCATTATGAAACTCAGTGGGACGCAAACCACAACCTTGACGGCAGATACCAATACAGGTTTTATTAAACATATGCTGGTAGAGGGTTTGAGTACTGGAACATCCACAATGAAACAAATGGGCGGCGAGGAAATACCGACCACTATTAAATCTAAAATTACGTACGAATTAATTAACAAGTAATATGTTCAATAAAAATTTAAAACTAGTTATAGCTGCATTAATAATAGCTTATGCGGTATATCAATTTGTAGAAGGCAATATTGGCAACGGGATTTCTTTAATTCTCCTTTCCTCTATTTTTATATTCCTCTATTATAGGAATGAGATTATTTTATTGGCATTTCTAAGAATGCGAAAACAAGATTTGACGGGCACGAAAAAATGGCTCGATAAAATTAAAAATCCGGATACCGCCCTTACCAAAAAGCAAAATGGGTATTATAATTACCTAAATGGCATCATTTTTTCCCAGACCAATCTTACCCAGGCCGAAAAATATTTTAAAAAGGCATTGAAATATGGTCTAAACATGGATTATGATGTGGCTATGGCCAAATTGAGCCTGGCAGGTATTGCCATGCAAAAACGTAGAAAAAGGGAGGCCACCACGCTATTGAACGAAGCGAAAAAGCTGGACAAACAAAATATGCTTGCCGAACAGATCAAGATGATGCAGCAGCAATTGAAGAAAATCTAGCTTTGTTAGTCCCGTTCAGCGATTTTAACACCCCAACAACATCTATAGCAAAGGAGCGAAAAGTCGACTAAAGGACTCCTTTAGCCTTCTAGCTATATTTCTGTTTTTCCAACGCTCCAAGGTAACTTCTTCGCAGTCCTGAAGGTCTAAATGGAATTGTTTTCGCATTTGTTGATTGATGTCCTTGTTGTATAGCAAAGCGTTAATTTCAAAATTCATGGAGAAACTTCGGTAATCCATGTTGGCTGTTCCAATGCTGGAGAACATATCATCTATTACCAAGGTCTTGGCATGTATAAACCCCTTTTTGTAGCGATGTATGGAGATCCCAGAATTTAGGCATTCCTCAATATAGGAATCGGTGGCATACTGTGCCACCACCGAATCCGATTCATAAGGCACTATTATCTTCACCTCTACCCCACTTCTAGCTGCAGTCGTCAATGCTGTTAAAATGGCCGAATTGGGCATAAAATAAGGAGTGGTGATCAATATACATTCGTGAGCCGAATTGATGGCACAAAACATGGCTTCCATTATATTGGCCCAATCACTGTCTGGACCACTGGCTGCGATTTGGACCGCTACGGGTTTTTGGGGAGTGGACTTTTGTTTGGGAAGTAGGTTTTTTTCGATTTCCATGGTATCCTTGGCGGCAAAATTCCAACTTAAAACAAATGAGGACTGAAGGGCACCTACGGCGCCTCCCTTAATGCGCAAATGGGTGTCTCTCCAGTACCTTTCATTGTCAAACGTATTGTCGTATTTTTGATCTAAGTTAATACCTCCGACATACCCAATTTTGCCGTCTATGACCACGATTTTCCTATGGTCCCTATAATTGAGTTTGCTGGTGGAATTAGAAAACAAAACAGGCATGAATGGAAAATGTTTCACACCACTGTCCGATAGTTTCTTTTTGTATACATTGGAAATATTGCTTCCAACATCATCATAAATAAGTCTCACACTTATGCCTTCCTGGGCTTTTTTGCAGAGAATATCAATGATTTCACTTCCCAAACCTTTATCGAACAGTACAAAATACTCCAGATGAATGTGGTGTTTGGCCTTTTCTAGGTCTTCCCTCAAATAGGTAAACTTTTCCTCCCCGTTAATCAAAATGTCAACCTCGTTGTCAAAGGTGAGCACGGCACTTTCGTTATTCCCCATTAAGCGGTATATCTTAAAAATGCCTTCTCCTAAAAATTCCTTTAAATCTTCCCTTTCCGAACGGTTGAGGCTGAAGCTATTGCGCCATTTTTTTAATCGGTCGTTATCTTCTACATATTTTTTTTCAAAAATCTTGTCCTTCCTATAATCTTGGCCAAATAAATAATAGACCAGTAACCCAATAAAGGGCAAGGTTGCCAAAACAAATATGTAAGATAAGGTCTTAACCGGATTCCTATTTTTAAGAACGATTAAGACCGAAAATATGATGACCAATAAATAATTTATTCCTAAAAGTACGGACCAAATATTATCTTTTAGGAAAGGAAGCATTATTTGGAAATCTTGTAGTATCCCTTATTCGGGATTTCTATGGTATATTTCTTTTTGGAGGAATTGTTTAAATGTGCCTCCCTCAGCCAAGGATTATGTCTCTTTAATATTTTGTAGTTGATTTCATATTGTTTTGCAAAATCGGCAAAATTGCTCACTGGTTCGGTGATTTCAACATTAAAGGTCGGGACTGCTGTATACATATCCTCTTTTTCCAGATGAAAACCGTACTTCTCAGGATTGGATAGTATTTCTTTAATGGCCAAAATTCTAAAGACATAGCGACCTGTTTCTTCGCCCAACAGAAGATCATAGTAGCCGTCCGCTTTTTGTATCCCCATATACTTTTGGATTCCTCCTGCCCCGGCATTGTATGCAGCTGCAGCTAAGGTCCAACTACCAAACTTTTCCTTGGACTTTTTGAGATATTTACAGGCCACTTCGGTCGATTTTTCAATATGGTACCTTTCATCAACATTACTGTTAATTTCCAAGCCGTACTCTTTTCCTGTGGCGCTCATAATTTGCCAGAAGCCAGTTGCTCCTGCCGGAGAAACCACGTTTTGAAGCCCACTTTCCGCTAAAGCCAAGTATTTAAAGTCGTCCGGAATTCCATTTTTGGCCAAAATAGGCTCTATAATTGGAAAGAATTTATTGGCTCTTTTCATCAGTAAAAGCGCATTGGATTGCCAATATGTATTCACCAAAAACTCACGATCTACACGTTCCATGATCTCTGGATCGTCAAAAGGAACCGGCTCCCCCGAGAAGTTTAAATCGTCCGGTATCTCAATTGCGGTGATACGATAACCGTTTTCCTCTCCATCATTGGTTTTGGGCTGTGACTCCTCTACAAGCATGGCCGTTTCCTTGTACTGATTTTGCACGGCAAATATTAAGGTGCTTCCTACAAAAAAAACTCCCAAAATCATTAAAATATTTTTTATAACCTTCATCTCTTCAATTTATTTTTAAAAATTCCTTGTTTTATTATGTGCCTTTCCGCAATGGTGCACAGTATTACCTCCAGGTTGGCCAATACCATAAACCTATTTCTACATCAAATATATTAAATAGAACTGCCTTATTGCAAAATAATTGTGGGTAAGTGTTCATTAAACCATTTTGACCGGTGAATAATCATGGTATGGGTCCCATTTTTTACTATAATGCAATTTTTTATATGGCCAATGGGAAAGACCGGGTCATTTTCGCCATGAATGTGAATAATATTTTCCTGGTATTGCGTTTGTTTCCAGTTTACTATAGCATCAATGGACCAATCGATATAATATTTATCACGGACGGATAAATACTGTTCGTAAAGTGCCAGGCGCTTAGGAATGGTTTCACCAAAGGCATATTTTGCCAATAATTCCATATTGTTTACAAGGCCCGTGGGCAATAGTTTATGGGCTTTGGTATACCTCGCAAAAATCATTCTTTTGGGCAGTTCCGATTTGCTTTTGACACTCGAAATTATAATGACCTTTGCTACTTTAATGTGTTTAGCCATCTCCTGGACCAGAATACCTCCAAAGGATACCCCGATTAGGACGGCATCCTCGTGTTTGATGTGCCTGGACATAATTAGGGCATAATCCTCCAGACTAATGTTCTTATCGGGAACAGACCAATCCAAGAAATGTTTTTCAAAAATGTTCGCAGGTAGGTCTATATTGTCAAATATGGAGGGATTGGCTGCCATACCGGGCATGAAATAAACATGTTTTTTGTTTTGGACCTTTTGGTATTCTAGCATACTATTTTAATAGGATAAGAACTATTTTTTCGCTAACTTTGTATTCTTGGCTTTTTCGTCCCTGCTTATGCGTTTATTTAGTTTACGAGCCTAGATTGTAATTTGAGAACGTTATGATCCAAAATTAGTCATTATTTAAAATCAAACTATATGAATGAAGTAGAAATTAAGGACAATGGTTTCTTGAGACAATTTGAAGCCAGGGTTGACGGCCACTTGGCTAAAATTGAGTATTCTTCCCAAGAGCGCAAAGTTTTTTTAACAAAACTTGTTATTCCTGAGGAAATAACTAAGGAAGGTTTTAAAGAAGAGTTCATTAAAAGTGTATTGGGTCATATCCAAGAACAAAATTTAAGAGTGGTGCCTACCAGCCCTCAAATTGCTGGTTTCTTGAGAAAGAATCGACAATACAAGGAAATGCTTCCTGTAGGTATAAGAATATAGTGATAAGCAAAAAAACCTCTCCATTACGAGAGGTTTTTTTTTGTATTACTGTGCTTTATACGTAATTGACTTTGTCAAAGGAGGTGATTCATTGTATTTCTAGGTAGTTACCATACTTCCTAGATGGACACCCCTTACCATACCATCATCATCAATTTCCGTAAGTTTTATTTCGTGCAAAGTATTCACCAAGTCCGGGTTCCATGGTGTTTTTACCTTTACGTAATTTTCGGTAAATCCGTGGATATAGCCCTCCTTGTTTTCGGCTTCGTACAAGACAGTTCTGGTAGATCCCAATTGGCCTTCATAAAAAGCCCTTCTCTTTTTTACAGAAAGCCCCCTCAGCATTTTACTTCTTTTGTTCCTAACTTTTTTGGGAACCACTCCCGCTAATTCCGTTGCCTTGGTGTTATCCCTTTCCGAATAGGTGAACACATGCAGATAGGAAATATCCAGTTCATTCAGGAAATTATAGGTTTCCAAAAAATGTCCTTCGGTTTCCCCAGGAAATCCAACTATAACATCGACTCCTATACAGGCGTCTGGCATAATTTCCCTTATTCTTTTAACCCGATCCACATACAAATTGGTCAGGTATCTTCTACTCATCAATTTTAAAATAGCATCGCTACCGCTTTGTAGGGGAATATGGAAATGCGGTACAAAGGAATTGCTTTGTGCTACAAAATCTATAGTTTCGTTTTTTAATAAATTGGGTTCAATCGAAGAAATTCGCAAACGGTCTATACCCTCTACCCTATCCAATGCTTTTACAAGATCCAAAAAGGTATGTTCGTGTTTTTTATTACCAAATTCCCCTTTTCCGTAATCGCCGATATTAACGCCGGTAAGCACAATTTCCTTGATGCCCTTGGATGAGATTTCGGATGCATTTTTTAGAACATTCTCCAGGGTGTCACTTCTTGAAATCCCCCTGGCCAATGGAATGGTGCAATAGGTGCATTTATAGTCACAGCCATCCTGTACTTTTAAAAATGCCCTGGTGCGATCGCCTATGGCATAGCTGCCCACATAAAAGTCGGCCTCTTCTATTTCGCAGGAATGGACCTGACCAAAATCATTTTTGGAAAGATCATTGACATAATCCGCAATCTTAAATTTTTCAGTGGCTCCCAGAACAAGATCAACTCCGTCTACTGCTGCCAATTCTTCCGGTTTAAGTTGTGCATAGCACCCAATAGCCGCTACAAAGGCGTTCGGATTGTTTTTTTGTGCTTGCTTAACGATCGATTTAAATTGCTTATCTGCATTTTCCGTAACGGAACAGGTATTGATGACATACATATCCGCATTTTCGGAAAAATCAACACGCTCAAAGCCCTCCTCTACCAAATCCCTAGCTATGGTTGAAGTTTCTGAGAAATTGAGCTTGCAACCCAACGTATAGAAAGCGACTTTTTTCTTCATCATTGTTCTTCTTTAACCAACTAGCAGTCGGTTTCTTGTACATTAATCCAAAACGTTTGCAAATATACCAATAATTGGGAACCCTTTAGTTATAGCTTTGGGTTTGGTTTATTCAGCAAACAAAAGTTATTCCTTGCGCCATCGCTTGGTTTCCTCAAATACGTGATTCAATATCTTGGCATCCATGTCATTGAACTCCACTCCCCTACGCGCCATCATTACCTTTGCGGCTTCATAAGCCTTTTGGGGTTGGTATGTAGTGAAGCCGGAGGCACCTCCCCAACTAAAACTGGGGACAAAATTCCTCGGAAATCCAGGTACATAAATATTGCAATTTACACCTATTACCGTTCCAGTATTGAACATGGTATTTATGGCCGTTTTGCTATGGTCGCCCATCATTAGGCCGCAGAATTGAAGTCCGGTCTGTTCAAATTTCTCGGTAGCATAGTTCCATAGGCGCACCTTGGCGTAATTGTTTTTTAAATTGGAATTATTGGAATCGGCTCCTATGTTGCACCATTCCCCTAACACAGAATTCCCAAGATAACCTTCATGGCCCTTACTGGAATACCCTATAAGCACAGAATTGGAAATTTCCCCACAAACTTTGCTGTAAGGGCCCACGGTAGTGGGACCATAGATTCTGGCTCCCATTTTTACCACTGCTTTTTCGCATAGGGCGAAACCACCTCTTATTAGGTTACCCTCCCATACTTCTGAATTCTTGCCCAAATAAATGGGGCCTTCGGAAGCATTTAAAATACTGTATTCAACACTGGCCCCTTCCTCCAAGAATATATTCTCCGGGTTAACCAAACTATTGGTCTTGGAAATGGGAGCACTTTTTCTGCCTTTGGTCAACAGGTCAAAATCTGCCTGCATGGCCTCTCCATTTTTTGAAAAGATATCCCAGGTATTTTCAATGCGCAGTACATGACCTTCAAATTCAATATGTCTGTAGGTTGAAAAATCAACTTCTTCCTGGGTTTCCTTCGAGTAAAAGGCGATAACCTCCTCTCCCAAGAACACCGCTTCGTTTTCGTTTAAGTTGGCCACAAGCTCCACTAATTCGGCATTGGGCAAAAAGGACGCATTTATAAGCACGTTCTCGTCCATTTCAACCATTGGGAATCTTTCCGAAAGATAATCCTCTGTTATAGTGGTAATGGTATTGCCAAGGTAGTTTTCCCACTTTTCCCTGATAGTGAGAATTCCGATCCTAATATCTGCAACCGGTCTGGTGAAGGTAAACGGCAACAAGGCCCTTCTCACCGTTCCGTCAAAAAGAATATAGTTCATACAACTAAATTAAAACAAAAAAAGTCACGCTACTGCGTGACTTAATAACTCTTTTGTAAAGAAAATATTATTTTTTGAACTTCTCGTACTTGCTTTTAAATTTATCGATACGACCTGCAGTATCCAAAAATTTGGCCTTACCAGTATAGAATGGATGTGAAGTTCTTGAAATTTCCAATTTAACCAGTGGATATTCAACGCCATCAACATCTAAAGTTTCTTTGGTATCGGCTGTGGATTTGGTAATAAAAACCTCTTCATTGGACATGTCCTTAAAGGCTACCAATCTATAATTCTCTGGATGTATATCTTTTTTCATTGTAAAAACGTTTGTTCCTGCTTAATTTCGAGGTGCAAATTTAAATATTTTTCTCAAAACAACAACTTAAAACTTCAAAAAAGAAAAAATAAAAATAGCTTATCTTTAAATGTAACAAATATATGTTCGATAATACTAACCATTAAAACTATTAAATTTTCAATCAACATGGAAAAAAACCAACCAAAAACAGGAAAGTATGCGTTAACCTATGGCCTTATCCTTGGCGCCATAAGTGTAGCGTTTTTATTAATGTTATATTCGTTGGATATGCATTATCAGGGTGGCACTATGGTAATGGGCGTTAGTCTTTTGATAACCATTGCGGTTATCGCTATCGGCATGGTGCAGTTTAAAAAGGACAATGGAGGTTTTATGTCCTTTGGCCAAGGATTAAAAGTTGGTGTGGGCATTGGATTGATCGCTGGTATCGTTGGGATTATTTTTAATCAGATCCTAGTAGGGGTAATTGACCCTGAAATGATGAACAAGGCCATGGAATACCAAAAGGGCTTGCTTATGGAAAATCCTAAAATGACTCCAGCGCAAATCGATGCCCAAATGGAAATGGCCAAAAAATTCTCAACACCATCCATGCAAATCGTTTTTGGATTGGTTTATATAGTAGTGTCAAGTTTCATTTTATCACTTATTCCAGCTTTAATTTTAAAAAAGAAAGAAACTATTCAGTAATTTGTACTTTTGAAAAGATTTTCCATTAGTACCGAATGAATATATCTATTATAATTCCCTTACTTAACGAAGAAGAATCGTTGACAGAACTGCATGATTGGATTGTACGTGTAATGCAATCCAATCATTTTTTATATGAAATACTTTTTATAGATGATGGGAGTACCGATGGTTCTTGGAACCTTATCACCAAATTGGGTAAGTCCAACCCCAATGTGAAAGGTATACGGTTCTTAAAGAATTTTGGAAAATCGCAGGCTCTTCATGCTGGATTTAAGGCAGCGCAAGGCGATGTGGTCATCACTATGGACGCGGACCTACAGGACAATCCCGAGGAAATTCCGGAATTATACCAAATGATCAAACAAGAGGGCTTTGATCTAGTTTCGGGATGGAAGAAAAAAAGATATGACTCCATACTCAGTAAAAATCTTCCCTCCAAGTTATTTAATTGGGCCGCTCGCAAAACTTCCGGTGTAAGGCTGCACGATTTTAACTGTGGTTTAAAAGCCTATAGGAAAGAGGTGGTAAAAACAATTGAAGTCTCAGGGGAAATGCACCGATATATTCCGGTTTTGGCCAAAAGCGCCGGATTTCATAAAATAGATGAAAAGGTAGTTCAGCATCAGGCTAGGAAATATGGGAAGACCAAATTTGGGATGGACCGTTTTATTAATGGCTTTTTGGACCTGATTACCATCTGGTTCGTTTCCAAATTTGGAAAAAGACCCATGCATCTTTTTGGTGCTTTGGGTGTCCTTATGTTTACTATTGGTTTTGGATTTGCCCTTTATTTGGGCATAGATAAAGTATTCATCAACCCTTTTGGGCGACTCATTACGGAACGTCCCCAATTTTATATTGCACTGACAGCCATGCTTATAGGAACCCAGCTTTTCCTTGCAGGATTTTTAGGGGAAATAATGGTAAGGTCCCGTAAAAATGAAACCCGTTACAATATCACGGAAGAAATAAATATCACCGAAAAATAAAAGAATATTCTTTGTATTTTTAAGAACATATAATACCAAATGACAATGGAAGCCATACTAGAAAATGCCAAAAATTGGTTGACCGATTTTTTTGACGATAAGACCAAGAACGAGATTCAAAAGTTAATAGATACTAATACCGAAGAGCTAAAGGACCGTTTTTATAAGAACCTGGAATTTGGAACTGGAGGGATGCGGGGAATTATGGGTGCCGGTACCAATAGAATTAATAAATACACTCTGGGAAAAAGTACCCAAGGCCTTAGTAATTACTTGAACCAGGTATATAAGGATGAACAGGTTAAAGTGGTCATTGCCTATGACTGTAGACATAATAGTGATACCTTGGCCAGGACAGTGGCCCAAGTTTTTTCTGCCAACGGTATTAAAGTGTTCCTGTTTTCGGAATTACGTACTACTCCGGAACTCTCTTTCGCCGTAAAATATCTCAATTGCCATGCAGGTATTGTTTTAACGGCTTCCCATAACCCACCGGAATACAATGGATACAAAGTGTATTGGACCGATGGAGGACAAATAGTACCCCCGCAGGATGTCGCCATAGTTAGCGAAATAAATAGCCTTTCCTTTGAAGATATCAAATTCAAGGCCGATGAGAGCTTAATAGAATTAATAGATAAAAAGGTGGATGAGGCCTTTATTGAAGCTTCTGTTGAAAATGGTAGTTTCAATGCCAAGGGCAAGGACGATTTTAAAATTGTCTTTACTTCCCTTCATGGTACTTCTATAACTGTAATACCCGAAGTGCTTAAAAGGGCCGGGTATAAAAATGTTACTGTTATTGAGGAACAGGCTAAACCAGACGGTAATTTTCCAACGGTAGTATCACCAAACCCCGAAGAGCCCGAGGCCTTATCCATGGCGATTAAAAAGGCAGAGGAAATTGGGGCGGATATGGTAATTGGTACCGATCCGGATAGTGATCGTCTAGGAGTAGCTGTTCGTAACCTTGAGGGAGAAATGGAGATTTTGAACGGCAACCAGGCCATGATCATGATGACCAAATTTTTGCTGGATCAACGCAAGAAAAAAGGAATTACAGGTAAAGAATTTATAGCCTCTACCATTGTCTCTACACCAATGATGGATTCCTTGGCCAAGGGTTATGGGGTGGAATGCAAGACCGCCCTAACAGGTTTTAAGTGGATCGCCAAAATGATCAAAGATTTCGCGGACCAGCCTTTCATTGGTGGTGGCGAGGAAAGTTTTGGATTTATGGTGGGCGATTTTGTACGGGACAAGGATGCGGTAACCTCTACCCTATTGGCCTGTGAAATTGGTGCCAACGCCAAAGCAAATGGCAGCTCCTTCTTCAAGGATCTTATAGATTGCTATGTGGACTACGGATTCTTTAAGGAAAAATTGATTTCCTTGACCAAGAAAGGGATGTCGGGAGCGGAAGAAATTAAACAAATGATGATCGATTTTAAGGATAATCCCGTTAAAAGCATAGACGGTTCCAAAGTTGTTATAGTAGAAGATTACAATACTGCGACCTCTAAAAACGTAATTACAGGTAAAGTGACCCCAATAGATATTCCAAAATCCAATGTTTTAATCTACATAACGGAGGATGGCACCAAAATGGCGGCCAGACCAAGCGGTACAGAACCTAAGATCAAGTTTTACTTTAGCATCAATACCAAATTGAAGAACGCCGCCGATTATAAAAAAGTAGACGCAGAGCTGGATGCGAAAATTGAAAGAATCCTTAAAGAACTGAATATAGGTTAATGGAGTATTTTAAAAAGATTCTTCGCTTTGCGAACCCCTACAAAAAATATGCTTTTTTAAATATTATTGCCAATGTACTTTACGCATTGTTTAGTACTCTTGCAATGCTTTCTTTGTTCCCAATGCTAACCGTACTTTTTAAACAAACGGAAGCGGTTACTGAAAAACCAATTTGGACGGGTATTGGCGATGTTCAAAAGTATTTGGACTCCTATCTTAATTATTATGTTACGGAGAATCTAAGTGAAGACCAAGGACAGTTACTTATGACTATGGTCGCTTTGGTTATAGGTATGTTTTTCTTAAAAAACCTTTTTGGATATCTAGCTATGTACTTTATCACCTTTCTTAGAAATGGTGTTTTAAAGGATTTACGAAATGCACTCTATGCCAAAACAATAGACCTGCCAATTGGATTTTATTCAGAAAAAAGAAAAGGGGATACAATTGCAAGAATTACTTCCGATGTATTGGAAATTCAACATTCCTTTCTATCCATTTTGGAACTAATAGTTAGAGAACCACTTACCATTGTTTTTACAATAATCGCTATGGTTGCCCTTAGTCCTAAATTAACTCTATTTGTCTTTATTTTTCTACCTCTATCAGGTTTTCTTATCTCCTTAATTGGAAAATCATTAAAGCGTAAGTCAGATAGGGTTCAGAAAGAGCAAGGTTATTTTTTATCCATTCTTGAAGAAACTTTGGGAGGTTTAAGAGTTATAAAGGCTTTTAACGCTGAAGTTCGTTTCAATTCTATTTTCCAAAAATCAACCTCAAGATTTTATAGATTTTCAAATAGTCTTCTAAATCGGCAAAATTTGGCTTCCCCGTCAAGCGAATTTCTGGGTATAACTGTCATAGGTATTTTATTATGGTATGGTGGAAGAATGGTTTTGGTGGAAAAATCATTGGAAGCGAGTGTTTTTATTACTTATATGGGTCTGGCATATCAAATTCTTACCCCTGCAAAAGCCATTAGTAAGGCCTCCTACGGCGTGAAAAAGGGAAATGCGGCAGCAGAGCGGGTATTGGAAATATTGGAAACAGAAAATCCAATTGTTGAAAAGAAGGAAGCTGTAGTGAAACCCACCTTCGATAAGGGAATTGAGATCAATGGTGTTTCCTTTAAATATGAGGATGAATATGTATTGAAGAATTTTAATCTTAAAGTTCCCAAGGGTAAAACCGTGGCCTTGGTAGGCCAATCTGGAAGTGGAAAAAGTACCATAGCCAATTTAATGACCCGGTTTTATGATGTTAATGAGGGGGAGATAAAAATTGATGGCGTTGATATTCGGGATTTCACCAAAAATTCACTTCGCAATTTAATGGGACTTGTAACCCAGGATTCCATTTTGTTCAATGATACCGTAAAAAATAATATTGGCCTCGGAAAGGAAAATGCTAAGGAGGAAGATGTAATTGAAGCTGCCAAAATAGCCAATGCCCATGATTTTATCAGTGAGCTGCCCCTTGGGTACAATACCAATATTGGGGATAGTGGAAATAAATTAAGTGGTGGACAAAAACAAAGGTTGTCCATCGCCAGGGCCGTTCTAAAAAATCCACCCATTATGATTCTGGATGAGGCTACCTCTGCCTTGGATACGGAAAGTGAAAGATTGGTGCAGGATGCTTTGGAAAAAATGATGCAAAATAGGACTTCCATAGTTATTGCCCACAGGCTTTCCACCATACAAAATGCCGATACCATCGTAGTTTTGCAAAAGGGGGAGATTGTGGAACAAGGATCCCATTCCCAACTTATGGATAAAAATGGGGTCTATAAAAAGTTGGTTACCATGCAGTCATTTTAAGACTGGTCCATATCCTTAAATAATGTGCTGATCCATATGTAGATGGTACTTTGGATTTATTGGATTGGTGCAATTATCTAGACACCTGCTGTTCCAAAATTTGATTTTGGAACAGCCTATGTTCAAGTATATCAAGGTATTCCATGGCATCCTTTATGTCATGGTCCTTATAGGATTTGGACGCCCAATCCATTGCTGCCCTGAAGTCGCCATTAATTTCGTTCAATATTGCCATATTGTAACAGGCGCGACCTGCAATTTTGGAATTGGCATTATCCAATTCCTTTTGCCAAAGTTGTGATGCTCCCTGCCAGTCCCCACTTTCCACCAAAACACTGGCTTGTTCAAAATTAGTGGTACCACGTGCAAAATATGATCTCTCAACACTGTTTTCAAAAGGTAATAGTCGCTGCCCATAATTGCTGCCCGAGGCCTTGCTCTGCTCTACAAGGGTCTCCTTTCTGTCCTCTATGGCCTTATAGGCCTCTATAGGATTGGTGCCTTTGCCTTTGGATATAACTTGATCGTTAAAAACTATCTCATCAATTATTTCCTTGGAATTGGGATAATATATTTTCCATCCATTTTCAATAAGGGTTTCCAAGGTAAGCTCTTGGGCCGGAACCTTTACCTTCACCCTCATGAGGTTGGGCTGCATCATGGATGTTTTCTTTAAGGTTATTTTGGTTTCCGTATCAAAAAAGGCCATTGAAAAAATGGCATCCACATCGTAAGTATTGCAAATATTTTCAACAGAGGTCCAGGATATTGAATCGTTCCCCATCTCCAACTGTAAAATATCTTGGGGTATCGAATCCAAGATTTTCACAGTCTCAAAACGGTTGTCCTTTAGCAACTCGTTAAACAATCCAGTAAGGGCTGCATTCCTTCCCTGCTCCGAGAGCCATTGCTCTTCTGCAGCCACCATTCTGTTGAGGCCTGTTTCATCCTCATCTGCCTCCGGTCGTATACTTCTATGGACAATGCCTATTCTTTTAATTTTATGCGTAATATGTACAGGTGAAGGTTCTAAAGTTTGAAGAACAATTTCTTTAGTGGATCCACAGCCTACAAATGAAGCTAAAAGGCCTAACAAAAAAAACCAGGCACAAAACTTTCGCATGCTTTGTAGATTTATTTGAAATGAAATATAAATTGAACGTAATATCATAACCTTTGTAAAACTCATTTTATAGGGGAAATATTGTCCTTTTAGCACAAAACCATTGAATTTCAGGCTTGTTTTGTGTTTTTTTTCATTAAAAACATAATTAAAAAAATGCTTGTGATATAGTTTTAAGAACTAGTATTGTTGAAGGAAAATGCACTACACCAAAAAAAAGTCCGTTTCCTTTCTTTTGGAAAACGGACTTTTTTTAGTTTTGTTCCTATAAAAAGTGCTTTAAAATAAGCAGTTAGGGTTATCGGGATGCTTGTTGCTCCAAGATTTCATTTTGTGATAATCGGTATTTAAGGATATTCAAATATCTAAGTGCATCCTTGTTGTCGTAATCCGCATACGATTTGGAAGCCCAATCCATAGCGGCATTCAAATCCCCGTTTATCTCATTTATTATCGCCATATTGTAACAGGCCCTTCCGGCAATTTTTGCCTTGGAGTTATCCAATTCTTTTTCCCA
This sequence comes from Arenibacter troitsensis, assembly GCF_900177645.1. Classification (GTDB taxonomy): domain Bacteria; phylum Bacteroidota; class Bacteroidia; order Flavobacteriales; family Flavobacteriaceae; genus Arenibacter; species Arenibacter troitsensis. The sequence goes on along the minus strand of NZ_FXAO01000008.1, from coordinate 191,778 downwards.
AAGTTGGGCAGCACCTTGCCAATCCCCTGTTTGAGCCCTTCTTTTGGCCACTACAAAATTGTCGGTGCCTCTTACAAAATAGTCTCTTGAGATTCTGTGCTTATATGGTGAAAGTCTAGATCCATAGGCATAGCCAATATTCCTGCTCAATTCCTCAACAGCCTCGTTTCTACGTGCTACAGCTTCGATTGCTTTTACCGGATTAATGCCTTTTCCTGAGGATACTAGGTGATCGGTGTACATAAATTCGTCCACAATTTGCCTAGTACTGGGGTTATAAATTCGCCATCCATTTTTAATAAGGGTATTTAGGGTAACCTCATGGGCTGGAACCGACACTTTAACACCCAAAGTGTTGGGAAGTTGCATTACGGATGGTTTATAGGAAACCTGTGTGTCCGTATCGTAAAAAGACAAGGAAAATATAGCATCGACCCCGTTGGCTGCACAAATCTCCTCTATAACCTCCCAAGACAGGCTGGCGGGAAAGACATCCAAGCCTTTCCTAATTTCCGTTTCGTTATCCAAAATAAGGATCTCTTCAAACCTTCCCGTACCGGCCAATTTATCCGATAGGGCATTAATGGCAACTTCGGCCCCTTTTTTATCCAGATGTAGACCTTCGGCAGACAATATTTGATCTATTTTGTCAATTTGCTTATTGCCTTCAGAGGGTAAACTTCTATTGATGATACCTATTCTTTGGACATCCTTGGGAAGATGCACTATGGCCGGTTCAGTGGCACCCATCGTTAAGTTGTTGGTGGCACTGCAGGACACTAATAAAATGCCTATAACAATATATCCGAGTATTGATTTATGGTTTTTCATATGCTGGTTTTAACTGGTTTCTTAATAAAACTATGGTAATAGCCTAGCTATAAAACATATACTGTGCCAAAAATATTGTTCATGTAACCAATATTCCTCTAATTTTACTTACTTAGGCTAGGTCCTTGAGTTAAAAAAAAGGTGCATCATAGTAATAAATACATCCTTTTACAGTCCTCCCATATAGTGCCTATTCCTTACCTTTGAAGGTTGTAAATCCTCATGGAAAGGAAAATTGATTAAATGAATAAAATAAGTTCAAAAACGCTTCAAGATCTCGAGTTTAATACTGTTCTTTCACAATTGGCAGCTCGTTGTACCACAGAGTTGGGAAAGGAACAGGTGGCTAATCTGGAACCAATTTCCATCAAATCCGAATTATTGGACGTTTTGGGACAAACTTCCGAGTATTTGGCCTCCTATTCCAATGACAATAGGATTCCCAATCATAATTTTGATACCATTAATCCGGAGTTGAAACTCCTTAAAATTGAGAATACCACTTTGGAAGTAGGTGGGTTCAAGAAAATAGGTTCCATATGTACAACAGTAGCTACCCATATTAAATTCCTTATAAAATTTAAAGAGTATTATCCCCTTCTTTTCGCTGTTTCCGATAAAATAATCCTTAACACTGAAATTCCGCGAAATATAGAGGCTGTGATTGATAAATTTGGGGAAATAAAGGATAATGCTTCCAGCAACCTTCAAAGTATCCGTTCCCAAATGGTTGTGGTGAAGGGTAAAATAAATCAAAGTTTTGCCACAGCGCTCAATACCTACCATGCCTCGGAACTTTTGGATGAAATCAGGGAATCGGTGGTAGATAATAGAAGGGTACTTGCCGTAAAGAGCATGTATCGAAAAAAAGTGAAGGGAGCCGTTATGGGAACTTCTAAAACCGGGAGCATTGTCTATATAGAACCGGAGGCGACGCTCAGATATAGTAGGGAACTCGGAAATCTGGAATTCGAGGAACGGGAAGAGATACAAAAAATATTGAACGATCTAACCAATCGTATACGGTCATTTGCACCTGAACTATATGCCTATCAAGATTTTTTGGTTCATATAGACATTACGGCGTCCAAGGCAAAATATGCTCTGGAAATGGATGCCCTATTGCCCGAAATTAGTGATAATAGGGAGCTTTTTCTAAGGGATGCCTACCATCCCTTGCTGTTTTTGAGCAATAAGTATAAAAAGGAAAAAACATACCCCCAAACAATTACCCTGCATCCTGAAAACAGAATTATAGTTATTTCCGGACCCAATGCAGGGGGGAAAAGTATTACACTAAAAACAATTGGTCTTTTACAGGTAATGCTACAGAGCGGTTTATTGATCCCTGTACATGAGAGGTCCAAGGTATGTTTGTTTGACAATATCCTAACGGATATTGGTGACAACCAATCCATTGAGAACCATCTTAGCACCTATAGCTATCGCTTGAAGAATATGAATTACTTCTTGCGTAAATGTAATGACAAAACCTTGTTTCTAATAGACGAATTTGGAACAGGAAGTGATCCGGAACTGGGCGGTGCCCTAGCCGAGACCTTTCTGGAGGTTTTCTATGAAAGGGGTGCCTACGGAGTTATTACCACCCATTATGCCAATCTTAAATTATTGGCCAATGAATTGCCTCATGTTACCAATGCCAATATGCTTTTTGACGGAAAATCCTTGGAACCCACTTATCAGTTGGTATTGGGACAGGCCGGTAGTTCCTTTACTTTTGAAGTGGCGCAAAAGAATGGTATTCCCTATAGCCTCATTAATAAAGCTAAAAAGAAAATAGAGCGTGGGAAGGTTCGTTTTGATGCCACTATAGCCAAACTACAAAAGGAGCGTAGTAAAATGGAGAAAACCGGGTCCAGGCTTCAAGAAGAGGAATCCAAGGCCAGAACGGAAGCCCAAAAATTGGAGGACCTTAATTCCAAGATCAAATCCAAATTGGAAAATTATCAGGAACTCTATGATCATAACCAACGGATGATCTATTTGGGAAATAAGGTAAACACGGCCGCGGAAAAATATTTTCAGGATAAAAAGAAGCGTAATTTGGTTTCCGAATTAATACGTATTGTGGAAACGGAGAATAGTAAACGCAAAAAACAATCGGCAAAAGAAGTAAAGGCTCAAAAAGAAAGGAAGGCCAAAGTAGAACAAGAGGTGATCAAAAAGGTGGAGGTAATCCGAGAAAAGAAAAAAGTTGAGAAAAAGAAGGCCGAGGTAAAGGAAAAAAACAAGCCACGCCCCGTATTTAAGGTGGGCGACCGTGTGCGTTTAATTGATGGAAAGTCAGTGGGCAGTATAGATAGTTTGGAAAAGAATAAAGCTATTGTTAACTATGGTATTTTTACCACCAATGTTGCTGTAGACCAATTGGAATTGGTAGAAAGAAAAATATAAAATGTGGTTGGACCACTTGGAAAATGATTCAAGACAATAAAATAATACTCTTTGATGGGGTTTGCAATCTTTGCAATAGTTCCGTACAGTACGTTATAAAGCGAGATAAAGGAAATGTGTACAGGTTTGCGGCACTACAAAGCGAAATCGGAAAGAAATTAGTGGAAGAGCGCGGTATAGATACCTCCCAAATCGACAGCATTATTCTTATAGAACCCGGTGTGGCCTATTATACCAAATCTACCGCTGCCCTTAAAATTGCCCAGTCTTTTGGGGGAGTCTGGCAGTTGGCAAGTGTGTTTGAATGGATACCTGAAAAAATAAGAAATTGGGTGTACGACTATATAGCCAAAAACAGATATAAATGGTATGGTAGAAAGGATGCCTGTATGATTCCGACACCAGAACTAAAATCAAAATTTTTATGATAGTTGAATTTCCTTTCTGACCCATTTGGAAATTTTACTACTTAAGTAGATAAATGTAAATTTGTAATTATCAATAAACTCAATTTAAATTATGGAATACCGCATTGAAAAGGATACCATGGGCGAGGTTAAAGTGCCGTCCAACAAATACTGGGGAGCTCAAACCGAACGCTCTAGAAATAATTTTAAAATTGGTCCGGCGGCATCAATGCCCATGGATGTAGTTTATGGATTTGCCTATTTAAAAAAAGCGGCGGCCTACGCCAATTTTGAATTAGGCGTACTATCCAAAGAAAAAAGAGATCGTATTGCCCAAGTATGTGATGAAATATTGGAAGGCAAACACGATGACCAATTTCCTTTGGTAATATGGCAAACCGGATCGGGAACCCAAAGTAACATGAACGTTAACGAGGTAATCGCCAATAGGGCCCATGAATTGGCCGGAAAAAAAATAGGGGAAGGTGAAAAAACCATTCAGCCCAATGATGATGTAAACAAATCCCAATCTTCCAACGATACTTTTCCTACCGGGATGCATATTGCAGCCTATAAGAAGATTGTTGAAGTAACCATACCTGGAATTACGCAACTAAGGAATACGTTGGATAAAAAGGCTAAGGAATTTGCCAAGGTGGTAAAAATAGGTAGAACGCATTTAATGGATGCCACTCCCCTAACCTTGGGACAGGAAATATCCGGTTACGTTTCCCAATTGGACCACGGGCTAAAGGCTTTGGACAATACCTTGGATCATTTGAGTGAATTGGCACTTGGTGGTACTGCCGTAGGCACCGGTTTAAATGCACCCAAAGGTTATGATGTATTGGTTTCACAATATATTGCCAGATTTACGGGATTGCCGTTTAAAACTGCGGAAAATAAGTTTGAGGCTTTAGCTGCCCATGATGCCATTGTAGAAACCCATGGTGCCTTAAAGCAGTTGGCGGTATCCTTGAACAAAATTGCCAATGATATAAGAATGATGGCTTCCGGACCAAGATCTGGGATCGGTGAAATTATTATTCCCGCAAACGAGCCAGGTAGTTCCATTATGCCTGGAAAAGTTAATCCTACACAATGTGAGGCCCTGACAATGGTCTGTGCCCAAGTGATGGGGAACGATGTAGCCATTAGCGTAGGTGGTACGCAAGGGCATTACGAACTCAACGTTTTTAAGCCCATGATGGCGGCGAACATTTTGCAATCTGCCCAATTGATCGGAGATGCCTGTGTTAGTTTTGATGAGAACTGTGCCGTAGGCATAGAACCCAATCACGATGTTATTAAACAACTTTTAAATAATTCCTTGATGTTGGTTACGGCATTGAATACTAAAATAGGATATTACAAGGCTGCAGAAATTGCCAATACGGCCCATAAAAATGGTACTACATTAAAGGAAGAGGCTATTAATTTAGGATATGTAACCGCAGAAGATTACGATGAATGGGTAAAACCTGAGGATATGGTAGGTACCTTGGATTAATACTTGAAGTCGATAATTATAAAAGGCCAATCCCGAAAGATTGGCCTTTTTATTTTTTTAATGGATAGTGTTCCTTATTTTAATTGAAACTTGGAAGTTCCCAATAATTTTAGATTGTTATCATAAACATTTACCATATAGTTTCCTTTTTGGAATTCACTTGCCGGCTTGTTAATGAAATCACATACGTCCAAAGAGCGGTTCTCATAGTAGAATTCAGTTCCTTTGCTGTAAGTAACAGAAGCTCCCGAATCACTTGTCTTAGAGAAGCTTTCTCCCAAAACATTTCCTTGTGGATCCAATACCTCAATAAAGAATTGTCTGTCGCCAGCTTGGGCAATTACGTTGTCCGCAACGGTGAAACAAACTTTTAATTTGTCGGTAGCCTTAGCTCTAGAAGTAGAAACCAATTTACCGCTTGTTCTTTCCTTAACTGCATCTACAGAGAATTTGGATAAATTTAAAGCTGAACCTTTTTCAACTACATCTGCCAATTGGGTATTCTGCACAACTAAAGAATCGTTGAAAACAGTTTGTTTTTCCAATTCAACATAGGTACTGTCCCTTTGCATGGCCAAGAAAGTATTGGATCTGGTTAAAGAATCAACTTTTCTTATCAATTGCTCCCTTTCTTTGGTTAAGATGCCTACTTGCTTTCTGTAACGATATAGACTAGCAATATCGGCTTTCATGGTCTTAACGGAATCAATGTATTTTGCAATGTTATCCCTAGCAGAAACCAATTCTTCATTGGTGGCATTGCTTTCCAAGATAGCTTTGTCATACTCGGATTTCAAACTGGTCAAATCTTCAACAACCAATTCTTTTTCTTTTGTAAGTAATGCAGTGTTCTTTTGTTTATCCTGATATAAACTTACTGTGTAAATGATTACCCCAAGTAAAATTACACCTAATAAACCTGCAATAACCTTCAATCCATTATTACTTTTTGTTTCAGTCATAATTGTAATTATTAATTATTTAATTTTTTTAACCTTAAATTTATTTGTTTGTAACACTCTATATACGATCAGGTTTGGATTTTAGATTTTTTTAGTTAAAAAAAATAAATTTCCTTCCTAAAAATACAAAATGATTACCGTAAATTTAGTAAAATAGTGATCGTACCAACATGTCATTAAGTATTGTACCTTTCGAATCGCACTATGCAACAAGGTTTAAAGACCTTAATGTGGCATGGTTGGAAAAATATTTTTATGTTGAGCCTATGGACACCATTCTCTTGGAGAATTGTGAAGCCAACATAATGGATAAAGGTGGATATATATTTTTTGCACAGTACAATGAGGAAATAGTAGGTTGCTTTGCTTTTTTAAAAGTGGGGGACAGAACGTATGAACTGGGCAAAATGGCCGTGGACCCTAATTATCAAGGTTTGAAAATTGGCCAAGCCCTTTTAGTTTTTGCCATTGAACATGCCAAACAAAACAAATGGGGTAAATTAATTTTGTATTCCAGCACCAAATTGGAGAACGCCCTTTATATTTATAGAAAGTATGGTTTCAAAGAAGTTGAAATCGAAAAGAATCTCCCCTATGCGAGGAGTGACATTAAAATGGAATTATTACTAATTTAAAATACTCTAATTATGTGCCATTCAAAATACCTTATAATAACAGCTGTATTAATGGGTCTATTAACTATGGGCTGTAAAGAAAAATCAAAATCCCTACCGGAAAAAGCGGAGGCTGTTGGCCTCAAAACGGATAATACGATTTCCGATTTGGAAATTACGCCGATAGAACATGCCACTGCGGTTCTGGATTGGGATGGAACCATTATCTATATAGATCCCGTTGGAGGAAAGGATGCCTTTACCGCTGAAAAGGAACCGGACCTGATCTTGATTACGGACATCCATGGGGATCACTTCAGTTTGGAAACCTTACAGGCCTTAAATACCCAGAAGGCGAAAATTATTGTTCCCCAGGCGGTGGCCGACAAAATTCCTACAGAATTTACGCCACAACTGGATATTTTAAATAATGGGGAATCCAAAGAACGTTATGGCATTAACATAGAAGCAATTCCCATGTACAATCTTAGGGAGGAAGCCAAGGACTTCCATGTTAAGGGAAGAGGTAACGGTTATGTACTAAGCAAGAACAATGAACGCATTTACTTTTCAGGGGATACAGAGGATATTCCTGAGATGCGGGCATTACAGAATATAGATAAAGCTTTTGTATGTATGAACCTTCCCTATACCATGACCGTAGAAAGTGCGGCAGATGCTGTGCTGGAATTTAAGCCAAAAAAGGTATATCCCTACCATTATAGAGGAAAGCCCGATGTTGGGGATGTGTCAAAATTTAAAACGTTGGTAAACGATAAGAATCCCAATGTTGAAGTAATACAATTGGACTGGTATCCCTCGGAAGATTATTAAGGGGACTAGAGCAGACTAGTTACTTCAATTAGTAAAAAAAATACGCTGTTGTCCTAAATCTAGTGTCAACAGCGTATTTTTATTTAATTAGGATGGGACGGATTAGCGTACCAATTTTTTATATTTTAGTCGCTTGGGTATTAAATCTCCTCCCAAACGTTTCTTCTTATTTTCTTCATATTCAGAGAACGATCCTTCAAAGAAATACACTTGGGAATCCCCTTCAAAAGATAGGATATGGGTACAAATCCTATCCAGGAACCACCTGTCGTGGGAAATGACCACGGCACAACCGGCAAAATTTTCCAAGCCTTCCTCCAAGGCCCTTAACGTATTAACATCCAAATCGTTGGTAGGCTCATCCAAAAGAAGAACGTTGCCCTCTTCTTTAAGGGTCATGGCCAAATGCAGACGGTTGCGCTCCCCACCGGAAAGCATATCCACCTTTTTATTTTGCTCACTTCCAGAAAAATTGAACCTGCTTAAATAAGCTCTGGAATTTACTTGTCTACCTCCCATCATGATCAATTCCTGCTCATCGCTAAAATTCTGCCAAATGGTCTTATTGGGATCAATATTGGAATGACTTTGGTCTACATAAGCAATTTTTGCCGTTTCCCCTACAACAAACTCCCCTTTGTCCGGTTTTTCCTCACCCATTATCATTCGGAAAATAGTGGTTTTACCAGCCCCGTTAGGGCCAATAATACCTACAATGCCCGCCTGTGGTAATTTAAAATTAAGGTCCTCATAAAGCAATTTATCCCCGTAGGCCTTACTTACACCCTTCGCTTCTATTACATTGGTCCCCAATCGAGGTCCGTTCGGGATATAGATCTCCAGTTTTTCATCCAATTGTTTTTGGTCCTGGCTCATCAATTTGTCATAGTTCTGTAAACGGGCCTTTTGTTTGGTCTGTCTACCTTTTGCTCCTTGTCTTACCCAATCCAACTCCCTTTCCAATATTTTTTGTCTTTTGGAGGCTGTTTTACTTTCTTGGGCCATACGCTTCGATTTTTGATCCAACCAACTGGAGTAGTTTCCTTTCCATGGTATACCCTCTCCCCTATCCAATTCCAGGATCCATCCGGCAACATTATCCAAGAAATACCTATCGTGGGTTACAGCAATAACAGTGCCTTTGTACTCGGCCAAATGATGTTCCAACCAATGAACGGATTCAGCATCCAAGTGGTTTGTTGGCTCATCCAACAATAGAATTTCGGGTTCTTGCAACAACAGTCTACACAGTGCTACACGCCTTCTTTCACCTCCGGACAGTATGCCGATTTTCTTATCGGAGTCCGGGGTACGCAAGGCATCCATGGCAACTTCCAACTTGTTGTCCAGTTCCCAGGCATTGGTGGCATCTATCTTGTCCTGAAGCTCGGCCTGCTTGTCCATGAGTTTTTGCATTTTATCTGCATCCTCATATACCTCCGGAAGCCCGAACATATCATTGATCTTATTGTATTCATCCAGGATGGCCACAGTATCTGCCACGCCTTCTTTGACTACCTCCAAAACGGTCTTGTTCTCGTCCAATTGCGGTTCCTGCTCCAGATAACCTACCTTATATCCAGGAGAAAAAACTACATCTCCCTGAAAGTTTTTATCCACCCCGGCAATAATCTTGAGCAGTGTAGATTTACCAGAACCATTAAGCCCTAGAATTCCAATCTTAGCTCCGTAAAAGAAACTTAAATAAATATTCTTTAATACTGGGGTATTGGCAGTTTTGTATGTTTTAGTAACCCCAGACATGGAGAAAATGACTTTCTTATCGTCTGACATATAGTATTTGTATTATTAGTTGTGATTATTTGAATTATAAGTGGAAGGGCAGAAACCTCCCGTCTTTAGCTATTAATTTTTCAATATGATGCCAGGGCAGCCTACAATTCTTAAAACGCCAAATCTCCTGTGGCCGTTTATACCCTACCTTTTAAGGCATTAAATACCCATGCAATTGCAAAGAAACCTATTCCAACCGAGGCAAATCCCCATCCGGCAACATCATCATATCTAAATGCACCCAACGCTATTAGCGAAAGGCCTACAATTATCATTATAAAGGTTGCCCATGCAAGCACTGTATTCTTATTCATTCCCATTTTTTTAATTGGTTTGGTTTGTAGTGCCCCAAATATCGTAAATTTTACAAGAATTTATCACCTACAAAAAAACTTTATTCGTGAAACACGTATTTCAGAAGCCACAGGCGCATTGAAATACGATAGTTGAACGAATCCCGCCTGTTTAGTGGGGTTATTGGTTTAATACCACTATCCTTGGACTGTCTCCTAATAGGAGTTCAGGTCTTGCCTTGGGGCTTAATACCTTTTATTCTTCAAACGGAAATGTAATTTCATTTTGTATTCTCACAGTGTCCATTAAGCTTATTAAATCCTGACTGTTCCTATGGCTCCAGAGACTGCTTTCCAACTTCCCTTGGTCCAGACAGTCGTGAACCTCTTTTATTTCATAGAAATACCCTCTACCTGTAGTTGGCATGCTAAACACTTCCTTTTCTCCATTTCTTTCAACTGTATATCCCTGCGCTTCATGCCATCTGGGAGGTATAAAGATTGTTCCCTTTTCTCCTGATATTTCGGCCTTCATTTCGGAGCGACTTGTAAACCCAGAATATAGAATTGCCTGGGCCTTGGGATAATTAAAGATCATTGAAGTCTGGAGCTCGGCACCATTGTCATGAAAGTTGGAGGTGGATAAAATCTGGTCCGGTTTACCAAGAAGCAAATAGGAAAGGAAGATGGGATAAATCCCAATATCTAATAAGGATCCACCAGCGAGTTCAGGATTTAACACCCTTCCGTTAAAATCCCTATCCAAGGCATAAAAAGCAAAATCTGCATGTAAATAAGCCAAGGGACCAATATCCCCAGAATCTACCATTTGTTTTACCTTTCTAATGGAAGGATTAAACCTACTCCATAGGGCTTCCATTAAAAAAACCTTGTTTTCTTGGGCTGCCGCAATCATTTTTTCGACCTCTGCCCTATTTATACCCATTGGTTTTTCACATAACACATGCTTGCCATGTTCCATGGCCATTATGGATAGCTCACAATGTGAAGTGTGCGGTGTGGCAATGTAGACCACGTCTACCTCCTTGCACTCCAATAGTTCCTTATAGCTGCCAAAGGCATTTGGAATATTATATTCCTTGGAAAATCCTTTGGCCTTTTCCAAATTTCTTGAAGCCGCTGCGTAAATTTCAGCCTCCTTGACCAGAGCAAGGTCCTTAACAAAATTACTGGCAATATTGCCCAATCCAATAATTCCCCATCTTACTTTTTCGCTCATTTAGAATATAATTTAGTTAAAGTTAATAAATATAACTCCTTATCTTTATTGCGCAAAAGAAAGGCGTCTCAACATGGATATCAACTTCAACAAGAACGAAGACCACAATAAATTACTACTATCGGCATTAAAACATAAACTGGCCAAGGTAAAACTTGGAGGCGGGAAAAGCAGATTGGAAAAACAGCATGCCCAAGGTAAATTAAGTGCCAGGGAGCGTATTGCCTATCTTTTGGATCAGGACAGGGAGTCGATTGAAATTGGGGCCTTTGTAGGTGATGGCATGTACGAGGCCCACGGCGGATGCCCTTCAGGAGGCGTTGTAGTAAAAATTGGCTATGTACAGGGCAAACAATGCATTGTGGTGGCCAATGATGCCACAGTAAAAGCAGGAGCTTGGTTTCCTATCACCGCAAAAAAGAACCTAAGGGCCCAAGAAATTGCCATTGAAAATCGCTTGCCCATTATTTACCTAGTGGATAGTGCCGGCGTATACCTTCCCATGCAGGACGAAATATTTCCAGACAAGGAACATTTTGGCAGGATTTTTAGAAACAATGCGGTTATGAGCAGTATGGGAATTACCCAAATTTCGGCCGTTATGGGCAGTTGTGTAGCAGGTGGGGCCTATCTGCCCATCATGAGCGATGAGGCATTGATAGTGGACAAAACGGGGAGTATTTTTTTGGCAGGTAGTTATTTGGTAAAGGCTGCAATAGGAGAAGTTATTGATAATGAAACTTTAGGAGGTGCCACTACCCATTGTGAAATTAGTGGAGTAACGGATTATAAGGCGAAGGATGACAAAGACGCTTTGGATACGATAAAGAACATCATGGGCAAAATTGGCGACTATGATAAGGCGGGATATAACAGGATCCCAGCGGTAAAACCCAAGGAAAAGGAAGATGATATTTATGGGATAATTCCAAAATCGAGGGCCGAGCAATACGATATGTTGGAAATTATTAATCGTCTGGTAGATAATTCCGATTTTGAACAATACAAGGAAGGTTACGGAAAAACTATTCTTACAGGTTATGCCCGTATAGATGGATGGGCCGTAGGTATTGTTGCCAACCAGCGCAAAGTGGTAAAGACCAAAAATGGGGAAATGCAATTTGGTGGGGTCATTTATTCCGATTCTGCTGATAAGGCCACTCGTTTTATTGCCAATTGTAACCAAAAGAAAATTCCCTTGGTATTTTTACAGGACGTTACCGGTTTTATGGTAGGTAGTAAAAGTGAGCATGGGGGTATTATTAAGGATGGGGCAAAAATGGTGAACGCGGTCAGTAATTCCGTTGTGCCTAAATTTACCATTATTATAGGCAATAGTTATGGTGCGGGAAATTATGCCATGTGCGGCAAGGCGTACGACCCAAGATTGATTGTGGCTTGGCCCAGTGCCGAATTGGCGGTAATGAGCGGTAATTCGGCGGCCAAGGTGTTACTACAGATAGAAACCGCTTCGCTGAAGAAGAAGGGCGAGAAAATTACGGAAGCCCAGGAAAGCGAACTCTTTAATAAAATAAAAGAGCGATATGATAATCAGATATCGCCCTATTATGCAGCCTCCCGTTTATGGACGGACGCAGTAATAGATCCTCTGGACACGCGTAAGTGGATATCTATGGGGATTGAGGCCGCCAACCATGCCCCTATTGAAAAGCCATTTAATATGGGGGTGGTGCAGGTTTGATAATTTGAGGATTTAGAAAAGGGAGAATTTGGAAATCTACCAATGTGCAAATGTATTAATGTAGCAATGAGTTAATTTGGTGATTGGAAGATTTGGAAATGGGATAATTTGGGAATGTAACAATGCACCAATTTGTTAATTTGATGATTTTTGAATTTGACAATGAACCCCCTGGTTGATTGGAGATTTGGAAATTCTTAAATGCGCCCTTCATATAAACTATTTCAAATGGAGTAGTCTTAATGTTTCTACCCTATTTACCTTGCCACTGCCCGTCTCTACAAACTGGGGGACACTAAATATTTCTTTGGGAATTTCATATTTGGAAATTGAGTTTAGGGATTTTATGTCTTGGGACAATTGATTACCATCTATATCACCTTCGACTACCAAGATTAATTTTTGGCCTAAATAGGCATCAGGGATGCCCGCCACAAAAAATCTGGATTTGATCAATATAGATAACTTGGACTCCAGTTGTTCCGGGATTAATTTAACTCCCCCGGAATTAATTACGTTGTCATACCTGCCCAGCCAATGGAACTCATTGGGAGATATTAAGTTAATTACATCGTTGGTTACTATAACGGCATCGGAAACTTTTGGAGCTTCAATCACCAAGCAATCCCTTTCATCCCTGGAAAGAACAACATCCGGAAGGGTCTTAAAATTGTGGTCTTCAGGACCTTTCGCATGCTCTTTTACGGCAATATGCGTAACGGTTTCGGTCATACCATAAGTTTCGAAAATCCGTGTATCTACCTTGTTCAGATCTAATTTCAACTCAGGGGAAATAGGTGCCCCTCCAATAATTAATGTGCCAATTTGCTTTAAATATGGAAAAGCGCCCTGTACCTGCATGGGCACCATGGCAGCAAAGTCGTAATGTTTGGAAGTGAATTGCAAAGGATTGGAAGAAGGTTCCACCAAGTCTATTTCCCAACCCAGTACTATGGCCCGGACCAACATCATTCTCCCTGCTATATGGTCGGTGGAAAGACATAGAAGGGCTTTTGTTCCAGGTCCCATTTTAAAAAAAGCTCCTGTGGCCCAGGCGGAATTAACCATATGTTCCTTTTTCAACAAAACTGTTTTGGGGACACCCGTAGATCCTGAAGTTTTTACTAGAATGGTATTGGTATCATCCAGCCAATCCATTAGAAAATTTCCAACGGACTTTTCATAGTCCTTACCTTCCTTGACAAGACTGTAGGCCAACTCTTTTAAAACTCCAAAATCGTAATGGATTCCGTTGTATTTAAATTTAGGATGGATGTTTTTAAAGGTTGAAATCACTTTCTTCATCTAGTCGTACAGTTTCTGGACTTTGTACATCACCTGTAAGTCGCTCCTTCCAATTGGTCCAGCCATATTTTTTGGAGAATACGAACAAGAGAATTGGATAGATCACCAATACCGGTAAAAACACATCCCAGCCCAACTCTGGTTCCGATATATCCCTGTATAGCGATTCGGTTTGGAAGGCGGTCCAATCTGCGGTCACCAAGAGGGCGGTCAATAAATTATTGGCTGCATGAAAACCTATGGCCAATTCCAATCCCTCATCCATTAGTGTCAAAATCCCAAGGAAAAACCCGGTACCTATATAATAAACCATTATTCCATAGCCCAATTTTTCAACCTCAGGATTAAAAAGGTGCAACAAACCAAAAATCATGGAAGTGATTACCAATGGCACCCATCTTTTGCCCGTCATTAACCCAATGCCCTGCATTAGATACCCTCGCATAAAATACTCCTCAAAACTGGTTTGGAGCGGAATTAATAAAACGGAAATAAGGCATAATAAGACAAAGGGCATTACATTAAAATTAAAAACATAATCCTCTGGGGACAAAAAGATGTCCAGCCCGGTAATCAAAATTGTTATTAGTCCCCAAAGTCCAAAAGCAAAAAGCACTCGTTTCCAATCTATTTTTTTTCTACTGGTGGTAAGGGAGGTTATAGTTTGGCTATGAACAAATTGAACGGTAAGAAATGTTGCCACAAGGCCAAATACAAATGAAATAAGCATTAAAAAGAGAAATAGATTGCTACCTACCATTTTCGACATTCCTGCAACATCCGAGGGAAAGGTTTCCCCGCCAAGAGACTTAACGATTATTACTCCAAGTAGTGGAATGGACCCCAAAAGTTGCCAGCCAATGAATATGATCAAAATTCCGACTAGGTATCTCCAAGATTCATGGTTTCCTTTATATCCCTGTTCTATATACATAAATTCTCTATTAAATTGTTTTCCCAACTCCCGGTTTGTTCATAGGAAATTGTTCCATTTTTTACTTTTAGTGGGCATTTAAAATTATTGGTATATAACCCACCGGTACCCAATCCCTGAGGTAGAGGGTTGTTTAAGGTAGAGGTCCATTGTGCAATGGCATTTAGGCCTATATTGCTTTCCAATGCACTGGTAACCCACCATTTTATATTTAATTTCTCGGCAATTTTGATCCATTCCATACTTCCTTTAAACCCTCCAACCAAACTTGGTTTTAGGATGATATACTGCGGCCTTATAATTTGTAGAAGTTTCTCCTTTTCCGTTACATCGGTAATTCCTATTAATTCCTCGTCCAAGGCTATGGGGATGGGAGTATTTAGGCATAATTCCTTCATTTCATTTGTGTTGCCAGCCTTGATGGGTTGTTCTATGGAGTGCAGCCCATAAAGGGAAAGTCGTTCCAGTTTAGCCATGGCTTCTGAAGGAAGGAATGCACCGTTGGCATCGACCCTTAATTCAATTTCTTTTTCACTGTATGTATTTCTAATGGATTTTAAAAGCGCTATTTCCTTCTGGAAATCGATGGCTCCGATTTTTAATTTAATACACTTGAAACCTTCCTCAAGTTTCTTTTGGATCTGTTGATGCATAAAACGTTCATCCCCCATCCAAATCAATCCGTTGATGGCTATGGGGCTATTGTTTTGCGTAAATTCTGAAGGATAAAGTAAATAGGGATCCTTGGAATTAAGGGATAAAAAGGCTTGTTCCACTCCGA
The DNA here is from genome assembly GCF_900177645.1 of Arenibacter troitsensis. Taxonomy (GTDB): domain Bacteria; phylum Bacteroidota; class Bacteroidia; order Flavobacteriales; family Flavobacteriaceae; genus Arenibacter; species Arenibacter troitsensis. Next base: position 176,156 of record NZ_FXAO01000008.1, on the reverse strand, counting down.
ACTGAATACTAGGATAAGGCATCAAGGCTTTCCACAGCCGGTCTTTTCCCAAATGAATATTGCTACAGGTCCATTTCAGCTTGTCCTCATAGCCCGGAACATCATCAACACTCAACCCCCTTAAAATACCGCATTCCCCAATTCCATATTTATTATCCTGTTCCAAAATAATAAAGAAGGTTTCTTTATGGGTCATTATTCCCCTGGAAGTACCACTGGGGCGTTTAAATTCTAAAATGTATTTTTTGTAGGTTGCTTTCATGAAATATAAAATCAAATTTAACTATCTTTTTTTCTAAATATGAAAAAATTGAAAACAAAAGTCGATAGGGTTGTCTGGATAACTGGAGCTTCCTCCGGTATAGGGGAAGCCCTGACCTTTGAACTTAACCGCAAAGGCTATAAGCTTATTATTTCTTCCAGAAAATTAAGTGATCTACAATCAGTTAAGACCCGTTGCCCAAAAAGCGAACTTATATCCCTACTGCCATTGGATTTGATGGATAGGGATACCATGTCTGAAAAAGTTACGGAAGCTATGTCGTTTTATGGGTCTATCGACTTATTGATAAATAATGCCGGTATTAGCCAACGTTCCTTAATTATGGAAACCGATTTGCAGGTTTATCAGAAATTGATGGACGTTAATTACATGGGTACTATTGCCCTTTCCAAAGCAATCCTTCCCTATTTTGTAACCCAACAAAAAGGACATTTTGTGACCGTAACTAGTCTAATGGGAAAATTTGGCTCTCCCTTTCGCTCTGGATATTGTGGGGCCAAGCATGCGCTACATGGTTTTTTTGACGCTTTACGCATGGAACATGAAATTGACAATATTAAGGTTACCATGGTATGTCCAGGCTTTGTAAATACCAATGTGGCCATAAATGCCCTTACAGCTGATGGCAGTCCCCAAGTTGACAATGATGTGGCCACTAAAAATGGATTATCCCCACAAGTCTTTGCCAAAAAAATGGTCAAGGCCATAGAAAAAGAAAAATTCGAAGTTTACATTGGCCAAAAAGAGGTATTCGGAATCTATTTGAAAAGATTTTTCCCTAAACTGCTCCATAGGCTAGTACTGCGAAGTAAGGTGCGATAATTAAACCGTTAAAGCTCCTCCTATTTCCAGTAGAATTAGCTCTTTACCCTTTTTTGAAAATTTTTGAATGGCTTGGTCATGATCAATTACAATATACCCAAAAGTATCATAATGACAACCTAATACCCTAGAACATTCAACAAAATCCGATGCTAGGAGGGCATCATCGACCCCCATCGTAAAATTATCGCCAATGGGCAATACAGCAAGATCCAAATGAAAGGACATAGGAATAAGTTTCATATCCATGGTCAAAGCAGTGTCACCGGCAATATAAATGTGCTTTCCTTCAGAAGAAAGGATAAATCCCCCTGGCTGACCACCATAGGTTCCATCGGCAAAGGAAGAGGTATGAATGGCATTTACATATTTAAGGGTACCAAAGTCAAACTTCCAGTTCCCACCGTGATTCATAGGATGAGCCTTTAGGCCTTTGTTTTCATAGTAGGTGGCAATTTCAAAATTGCTTACCACTGTGGCATTGCTCATTTTACCAATTTCTTCAACATCCAAGGTGTGGTCTTGATGGGCGTGGGTTACCAGGATATAATCGGGTTTTAATCCTTTAATATCAATTTTACCATCTACTTGCTCATTTCCTGAAATAAAAGGATCTACCAATAATCTTTTTCCAGCTGTTTCAATGAGTAAAGTGGCATGGCCTAGAAATGTAATCTGCATAAGTTGAACTGTTTTTATTCAAATTTATTTAAAATTGAACCAAAAACGAACTCCTTCGGATGTTTTATCGATATTTAAAGTAGATTGAAGTTGGTTTACCAAACGATTCATTAGCCTTATTCCCATGGAGGAATTGGCCCTATCATCCGTATCCTCTGGCAGTCCTATACCGTTATCCGTGTACTCAAAATAGCCTTGTCCCCCGTTCTTTCTCAAATGAATATAAATCTTTCCGTTCTCATCATCTTCCGGGAAGGCATATTTAAATGAATTGGATACCAGTTCATTTAGTATAAGACCAAAAGGAATGGCCCTATCAATATCCAGCTCTACACCTTCGGCATCAATGGTAATATTTATATTATGACCTCCTTTTTTATAAACTGATTGTACGCTATTAATAAGACTTTCAATATACCCCTGCATTTCTATCACTGAAAGATCGTCGTTCTGATATAATTTTTGATGGATAAGGGCCATGGCCTTTACCCTACTCTTACCCTCTTCCAACGCTTCGATAGCTGCCTTACTACGTGTATTTTTTGTCTGCAGGCTAAGCAGGCTGGAAACCATTTGCAGGTTATTTTTTACCCTATGGTGAATTTCTTTTAAAAGGGAATCCTTTTCTACCAATGAAGCCTCTATGATGCGCTTCTGATCGGCAATAAGCCGCTGGTTCTTAATACTTTTCAAGTAGGCGAAAACTAAGCCTGCAAATCCCAAAAGTGTAAAGATCAAAGAAATAAAAACAATATTAATTCTTTCCTCTTTGGCCTGTAAATCGCTTCGGGATTGCTCTAGGTCCTTTTTCTGCTGCTCCATCATTTTCTTGGAGTACTCTATCTCTTGCCCAGCTACGGCAGCCAACTGTTGTTTTTTCATGGAGGATTCGTTCCTATTCAATGAATCCCTAATACGTACGTTTCTTTTTAAATAATCGACCGAATTTTTATAATCGCCTATTCGGTCAAAGTAGGCCGCTAATAATCTATTTCTTCTAAGGATATTTTCAATTTTCACAGGATTTTGTCCATCCAAAAGATACTCTTGGGCCTTTTCATAGTCTTCTTTCTGCAAATAACAATCCGCCAACTCCAAGGTGTTTTCTACCTTTTCCGACGAGAACTTACCCTTATTGTATTCATTGATCAGGTTAATGGAATTCTCCAAATAAGGAATGGCAATATCATATTCCTTAAGCAGCGCATGACATTTACCAATGTTCCCTTCTATAATGGCTTTCAATAAATTGCCTTTGCTAATTTCTTGTTCTGTTTTTTCCCTGCTAATATCATTGAGATATACATCAATAAATCCCTTTGCCTTCTTGTAATAGGTTAGGGCTGTTGGTATGGACATATCCAAAAGAAGGTAGTTCCCAACGTTGCTCTGATATTCCGCCTGGCCATAATAGTCGTCTTCCCTTATAGTTTTAAGCTTGTCCTTGATATAGTCGTCCATTGCCTTTCTATGAAGTCCAAGGTTGGAGTAGATATCATAGAAAATAACCTTATCTGTAAGGCCTAAATTCTTTTTCTCATTTCTTATTTCAAATTGCCTATCATATAGCCCCAATTTAGCATAGTTGTTGTCTATCAGGTCTAAAAGGATTTTTTTGGATGGCATATCCAAATTATCAATTTTCTTGTACAATTGGTTTGCAATGGCCACACTTTTGCTAAAGTCGCCTATATCATAATAAAGTTGGGATTGCATAAGCTCATATTTGGTGATGCTTGTTGAATCCTTAACTTTTTGAGCATTGTTGTGATAAACATTTACTGCAGCTTGCCAATCATAGGCTGAATCCTCTAAATAGCGATTGGGCACACCAAAGAAATAATCAAATCTTTCCTGTACTCCCTTCTTATTTTGAAACTCCTGGAAATAATCCGGTTTGGTAGAAGGGTCTTGGGCAGACGAATACCAAAAACACAATGAACAAATCATTAATGAAAAAAACATTTTATTAAAAGACTTCACCATTGTTCAATTGTTGTCTAAATATTCTAATTACTTCTTGGTCTTTTTAATAATTTTAAAGCCTTTGGGCGTTTTTACACCCAATACAACAAACGCCAAAGCAGGGTTATTGTTGTGCCCTGTGTATCCCTAAATTACCATCATCGGTACTTGCCCATGAAAAACACAAATCAAATTAAAGGATTTGTGGACAAGTAAACCATTATTTATCCTACATTTTTGTACCGGTAGTAAGATTTTAAAATAAAAAAGGCGATACAATATTATTGCACAGCCTTTTTATATATGTAATGATAAGATTTGGGACTCATTATCAGCTCAAAAATATGTTGTTGTACTTTGAATTTTAGAATTTTGTTGTGTAACCTCACGATCTTGTTGTGAAAGCGTACAAATGAAGGTAATACTGCATTTCATCGATAAAAATATACGCTTTATCGATAAAAATACCTATAAGGTAAAACCTACAATAACAAGATATTAATCCTATTTAATGTAAAAACTCCATGATGGGTCAAGTTTAATCCTATCCGAAGCAGGCAGGAACAATAGGTTTCAATAATCTTTTTATTACAGGAAAAGGCTTCCCTAAAAAATATTTTGGATATAAGCCTCTAAGCCTAAAAATAAGGAGGTATTAGTTGTTGACTTTTTTTAATTGATTTTTTAGCTCATCCATAGATTCCTGTAATTGCCTTAACAATCCCTTCTCGGAAGTGGCATCTACGCCAAAGGTTATTTTACTACTAACTTGCCAAAGCTCTTGTATGTCTTCAGTGTTTACGCTGTATGGAGGATAGTTTTCATTTAGTGATATTAATGAAATTACGGCCGGATTGGGCGATTTTTCAATCTTTTTCACCAAAACCGCGTCCTGTAATACCACAACATAAATCTTATTGGGACTGATATCCTTTAGACCTTCAACGGCTCTGGCCAATACCCATTCGCCTGGCTTTAGATTGGGCAACATACTATCCCCTTCAATTTGGAAACCTCTATAGGTGGCATTTCTGAATTCTGGCAAAGGAATATCGAAGGCAGGCAGCTGTTTGTACCAACTGGTGTCCTGAATATTTTGGGGGTATCCGGCGGCGGCCTTTGCATTTACCAATACCATATTCTCGTTTTCGGATGAATTAACCGTAACCACCTTGGGAATAACACTGACATTGGTAACCGCTAGAAATTTTTGGGAACTGTCACCGAATAGCCAAAGTGGATTTATTTTAAATTGCTTGAGTAATTCAGCCACTACTTTTCCCGATAACTTGGTACGCCCCCTTTCTATGTCGGCCGTAGTATTTGAAATGCCAAGCAAGTTGGCAAAGTCAGATTGGGTATACCCCAATTCACGACGTAAATCGGTAAAACGCTTTGTAACAATTTCCATATCCTCGTTCATAGTACAGATTTTTAATTCATATAGTTGATATATAGATATTCCCTATTTGGGTAAAAGACTATATCCCATAGCCTCAAATATACGTATTTTGGAATATATCCAAAAAATTTATTGGACTATTTCCATAATTAGGAAATAATCCATATATTTGGAATAATTACAAATACGAAAACATGACTTTGGACGATTTGCATCAAAAATTAAGTAGTCTAGCCTTTTCCGGGATGGATGATAATCACTTTGTTTCCATTAGCTCTAAAAAAGAGAGTGGTTTATCCAAGGGTCGTTTAGTAAAGACGGAAAGAAGACGTTTAAAAAAGGAATTAAGTGTACAACTCAGTTTATTTGAATAATTATGGAAAATCCTAAGGTTTTAATTTACGACGGCAGTTTCAATGGTTTTCTAACTACGGTTTTCAAAATTTTTGAGGAGAAAATCCCTGTGGCGAACATCCAAAAAAATAAGGAGCTACAAAAAGGTCTGTTTTCGGAAGCGATAACTGTTTTTACCCAGATGGATAAGGCAAGACGGGTTTGGAACAGTATACAGAACAAAAGCAATGCGGCCATTAAGTCCATTTACTTTGCCTTTTTAAGCGAAACCAAAGGTATTGAACTACTGCTGTACCAATACATCCGTTCTATGTATGCCAATCCCAATGAAAACCCTGTTGAAGGATTGTCGGAAATTGTTTTAAAAATTCAGCAACTCTCCAGAATGGTGGCACGGGAAAAACATAGAATAGAAGCCATTGCAAAGTTTAAGATATCGCAAGATCAGGTCTACTTTTCCAATGTTTCACCAGGATTCGACGTGCTACCGCTTATTTCCAAATACTTCAGGTCAAAATTCCATGGTCAGGAATTTATGGTTTACGATCAAAAAAGGAAGTATGCCATTTATTACAACCTATATACTGTAGAGATTATATCCTTGGAATTATCAACCTATGATTGTACCGGAGATCTTTCCCAGACGAACATAAAACAATTGATAAGTAACAAAATACACTCACATTCCCGATATTCCGGACAACGGCAGTTAGCAATAGTAAGTGAAAAGGAAGCGGTATAATAAATGTGTCCGTATGTTTGGCACAGTGAATCAATTAAGCCCCCCTATTCCTTCTTTATACAAATGTGTCTTGTACCTTCAATTTGTGGTATAGAATGCTATTTTAGGTTACTTGGATTTTTCTCCAACAAAATTATCGCTCTGATTTTTAAAAAGTACGTTGAAGGTAGTTAGGCTACCATAAATTCGGGTTATATACTGCTGTAGGTCAACTTTTTCCTGATCATCCAAATTGTTGCTGCTGTTTATTTTTTGCTCCATTACCCTAATTCGGTCCCTTACCATAACAATTTTGTGAAAAAAGGTATCCAGTGGAATTTCCTTATCGGATAAGTTGGCATCACCAGGTTTTAAAACTAGGCTCCCGCCCTTCCATTTGTCCGCAATTGGAGTGATGGAACTGGTATCGCTCCATCGTTTTAAAATGGAAATCAGCGATTGTTCCACTTCGGAAAAACTTATGGTATCCACTTCGTCCTCCACTGCTTCTATAACATCAAAATTGGAATCCAATTCTATGGTTTCCAAACCATTTTCCATGAAAGTCACCCAGTAATGTTTAGACGTAACATTGGTAACTACCCCTTTACCGTATTCGCTATGATTAATCCTAGAACCAATTCCTAAAAGCTGCATTTAATAATATTTTAAAGTTAAGAACGCTAATTTATAGCTAAGCTTTTAATCTACAAAAAACTAAATAGCACCTACTTCATTTTTAGGAGTCAAAGTCGTAACTTCGCACATTGCTATGAAAATGATTAATTACGAAGAGAATATTGAGGTTAAAGGCGCTCGTGTGCACAACCTTAAAAACATAGATGTTACCATACCCCGAGAAAAGCTGGTAGTTATTACCGGACTTTCAGGAAGTGGCAAATCATCCTTGGCTTTTGATACCATTTATGCCGAAGGGCAAAGGCGGTATATTGAGACTTTTTCGGCCTATGCCCGACAGTTTCTGGGTGGCCTGGAGCGCCCGGATGTGGACAAGATCGATGGCCTGTCACCTGTAATTGCCATAGAGCAAAAGACGACTTCAAAATCTCCAAGGTCTACCGTAGGCACCATTACCGAAATCTATGATTTCCTTAGACTTTTATTTGCTAGGGCCGGGGATGCCTACAGTTACAATACTGGGGAGAAGATGGTTAGTTATGATGATGCACAGATAAAGGAATTGATCATATCTTCCTATAAGGGCAAGAAAATAAATATACTGGCTCCAATAGTTAAATCCAGAAAAGGTCATTATAGGGAGCTATTTGAGCAAGTTGCCAAACAAGGTTTTGTCAAAGTGAGGGTAGATGGTGAAATCAAGGATATTGTAAAGGGCATGAAAGTAGACCGTTACAAGACCCATGATATTGAGATTGTTATTGATCGACTCAAAATTGAGGAGAGTACCGAATTGGACAAGCGTATTTCGGAAACCATCAATACCGCCATGTACAGCGGTGAAAATGTACTGATGATTTTGGAAGAGGGCAAGGATGAACCCCGTTATTTTAGTAGGGATTTAATGTGCCCTACCACTGGAATTTCATACCCCTCCCCAGAACCCAACACCTTTTCCTTTAATTCACCAAAAGGCATGTGTCCCGATTGTAATGGGCTTGGACATATTTATGAGGTAAATGAAAATAAAATTTTCCCAAACAAAACTCTGTCCATTAAAGGAGGTGGCATTGCTCCATTGGGCGAATATAAAAATTCGTGGGCCTTTAAACAGATAGAGACCATTGCGCAGCGATATAGTTTTGAACTAACCACATCAATTGCCAAAATACCCGAGGAAGCTATTGGGGTACTGCTTTATGGGGGTAAGGAAAGTTTCGAGGTTGACTCTAAAACCCTTGGGGTAAAACGTCTATACAAAATAGATTATGAAGGCATATCCAACTTTATAAAAAGTCAATTTAACGAGGCCAACTCCACCTCCATCAGACGTTGGGCCAAGGAGTATATGGACAAAATTAAATGTCCAACTTGTGAAGGCACTAGGTTAAAACAAGAATCGCTTAATTTTAAAATAGACAACAACAATATTGCCGAACTATCCAATCTGGATATCGCGGAATTGGCCGATTTCTTTAACGGTCTGGAAAAAAAACTAGAGGGAAACCAATTAAAAATTGCAGAGGAAATTATAAAGGAGATCAAAACAAGGGTCCAATTTCTACTGGATGTCGGTTTGGATTATCTCTCCTTAAATAGAAGTAGTAAATCCCTGTCCGGAGGGGAAGCACAGCGTATTAGATTGGCAACCCAAATTGGGTCACAGTTGGTAGGTGTACTTTATATCCTGGATGAGCCAAGTATTGGTCTGCATCAGAGGGATAACGAACGATTGATAAAGTCTTTGGAATCGCTCAGAGACCTTGGTAATTCAGTAATTGTGGTAGAGCACGATCGTGATATGATAGAACGAGCAGACCATGTTATAGATATAGGGCCAAAAGCCGGAAAACATGGAGGGGAAATAATTTCAGAAGGTAAACCCGATGATCTAAAAAATCATCATACCCTAACAGCCGATTATATTACCGGAAAGTTAAAAATTGAAGTTCCCAAAAAAAGAAGGCAAGGTAATGGAAACAGCCTGGAATTATCCGGTTGTTCAGGAAATAATCTTAAAAATGTTTCGGTAAGTTTTCCTTTGGGAAAAATGATAGGGGTAACGGGTGTTTCGGGCAGTGGTAAATCTACCTTGATCAACGAAACCTTATACCCTATTTTGAACGCCCATTATTTTAACGGCGTAAAAGTTCCTATGCCCTACAAGAAAATTAAGGGCTTGGAACATATAGACAAGGTCATTGATATTAATCAGTCGCCCATAGGAAGAACGCCGCGGTCCAATCCGGCAACCTATACTGGTGTTTTTAGTGAGATTAGGTCCCTTTTTGCCAAAACACAGGAAGCTTCGATTAGGGGCTATAAACCCGGGCGTTTTAGCTTTAATGTTACTGGAGGACGATGTGAAACCTGTCAAGGTGGAGGTCTAAGGGTTATTGAAATGAATTTTCTTCCAGACGTATATGTAGAATGTGAGACCTGCAATGGCAAACGGTTTAACAGGGAAACCTTGGAGATTAGATATAAGGGCAAATCTATTGCCGATGTACTGGAGATGACTATTAACGAGTCTGTGGAGTTTTTTGAAAATATCCCTAAAATCTATCGCAAGTTAAAAACCATTCAGGATGTGGGACTGGGATATATCTCCTTGGGCCAGCAGTCCACTACCCTATCGGGTGGAGAAGCGCAGCGTATAAAGTTGGCTACCGAACTTTCTAAAAGGGATACTGGAAATACCTTTTATATTTTGGACGAACCTACTACGGGACTCCACTTTGAAGATATTAGGGTATTGATGCATGTACTTAACAAACTGGTAAACAAAGGAAATACCGTTCTGGTAATTGAACACAATATGGATGTCATAAAAATGGTAGACCATATTATAGATATTGGCTATGAAGGCGGTCGAAATGGTGGTATGGTAGTTGCGGAAGGTACTCCGGAGGAAGTGGCCTTGGATAAAAAGAGTTACACCTCAAAATTTTTGAAAAAGGAATTAGGTTTGTGAAATTAAGTGTCGGCCAAAGATACTTTTTTCTTCAAAACTGCATTATAATGATAAGAAAACGGTAGTCTATATTGATTATTGATAATATTCAAATATGAGAAAAGAACAGCATCACAAAGGTTGGAACGAGATTAAAACTAACGATTCCTGGGCCTTATTCAAGATTATGGGCGAGTTCGTAAATGGATTTGAAAAAATGAGCGCCATTGGCCCATGTGTTTCTGTATTTGGGTCTGCCCGTACAAAGCCTGGGGACAAATATTACGAATTGGCGGTTAGTGTGGCCAAGAGTATTGCCGAGGCAGGATATGGGATTATTACCGGTGGTGGTCCAGGGATAATGGAAGCCGGGAACAGGGGAGCACATCTGGCAGGGGGTACCTCTGTTGGTTTGAACATTGATTTGCCTTTTGAACAACATGACAATCCTTATATAGATGGGGATAAAAGTTTGGATTTTGATTATTTCTTTGTCCGTAAGGTTATGTTCGTAAAATATTCCCAAGGCTTTGTGGTTATGCCTGGCGGTTTTGGTACGTTGGATGAACTTTTTGAAGCAATTACGCTAATACAGACCAACAAAATAGAAAAATTCCCAATTATTCTAGTGGGCTCGGAATTTTGGAATGGCTTGTTGGACTGGATTAAGGATGTCATGCTTAAAATGGGAAACATTAGTCCTAGTGATCTGGATTTGATACAAATTGTTGACACGGAAAAGGAAGTGGTAGATATAATAGATTCCTTTTACAAAGGCAATATATTGAGTCCTAATTTCTAAACACAAGGTTCTTGAAGAAGTTGGATTGCATACGGAAACCTATTTTATTGTTGATAATTTTATGTATCAATGGTCTCTGCATTGCCCAACATTCCAATAAACTTACGGCCACCTTGGACGTAGAAGGTAAAACCATTAACATACAACAGGAAATTAATTATGTAAATAATTCCAAGGATACCTTGGAGTTTTTATATTTCAATGATTGGGCCAATGCCTACGCGAACAAGAATACGGCATTGGCCAAAAGATTTTCTGAAGAATTTAAAAAAGGGCTACATCTGGCCAAAGAGGAAGAAAGGGGTAATACCAAAATAACAAGTACCGTTGACGATAATTACCAAGGTTTGGATTGGGAATATGCCCCAGGAAGGGACATTATAAAAATTAATCTGAACCACCCCCTACCGCCGAAAGAATCCACTAAAATATTTATTACGTATAGAGTGAAGTTGCCTTCGGATAAATTTACCACTTACGGATATGATAACAGGGGAGGATATTATTTAAAGGATTGGTACCTCACCCCTGCCGTTTACGATGGGTCATGGCATTTATATTCCAACAAGAATCTGGAAGATCTATATACGGATATGGCCGATACTTCCATAGAACTCATTATACCCCAAAATTTATTTGCCGTCTCTAATTTTCATGAATTGGGCAAGAATAAGGAAGGTAGTGTTCAGCATATTTATTTTCAAGGAATCAATCAGAAAAGTGGGGAAATAATTATAAGGCCTTCCAAGCAGTTTGTAAAGCATGTAACGCCGGAGATCACCATATTAACAGACCTACAGTCCGCAAAGTACGATGAGATTTCTTCGGGAATATCCATCAATCGGGTGGCAAAATATATTTATGAAAATTTGGGGGATTTTCCACATAAACAATTATTGGTCTCGGAATTGGATTATAATAAGGACCCGTTATATGGCATAAACCAACTCCCCAGTTTTATTAGGCCTTATGAAGAACAGTTTCAATTTGAAATGAAGTTTTTGAAAACAGCACTCAATAGCTTTATCAAGGAAACTCTCTTCCTGGATCCCAGAAATGAAAAATGGGTTACCGATGCTATTTTGAACTATTTAATGATCGGTTTTGTGCAGGAATACTATCCAGATCAAAAACTATTGGGAAAATTATCCCGTATTTGGGGGGTACGAAATTTTCATTTGGCCAAAATGAATTTTAACGAACAGTATCCCCTGCTCCATATGTTATCGGCAAGACGAAATATTGATCAGTCCCTTACTACTCCCAACGATTCCTTGGTAAAATTCAATCAGAAAATAGCTAACCGGTACAAGGCTGGTTTGGGATTGGCATATTTAGCCGACTATACGGGTAAAGAACATGTTGACCGCAGTGTGAAGGAATTTTACATCAATTATAGGTTAAAACCCACCACAGCGGCAGATTTCAAGTTTATAGTCGTAGAAAACTCGGACAAGGATATTAATTGGTTTTTTGATGAATATGTCTCTACCACACAAAAAATCGATTTTAAAATTAAAAAAGTCCGTAAAATGGAGGATTCTTTGGTGGTCATCTTAAAAAACAAGGAAGGCACCAATGTACCCATTTCTCTTTTTGGGATAAAAAACGATTCCGTAGTTTCCAATTATTGGTATACGGATATTACGGATCAACAGGCCTTTAGAATTCCAAAGAACGGGGAAGATCGTTTGGTTTTAAATTATGATCAGACCATCCCTGAGTTTAACCAAAGGGATAATTGGAAATCTCTGAACGGCTTCTTTTCAAGTAACAAAAAACTGAAGTTTCAGTTTTTTAAGGATGCCGAGGACCCTTACTACAATCAAATTTTTTATGTTCCTGTCCTGGGATTCAATAAGTATGACGGACTCTCGCCAGGCATGCGATTGCACAACAAAACCTTATTGGAAAGGCCGTTCGTTTTTGATCTGGCACCTACCTATGCTCCCAATGAAAAAACTTTTGTTGGTTATGGTAAATTTAATTTCCGTAAATATCATGGTAAAAGCGGTCTGTACGTTACCAACTATTCCTTAAGGGGATCTACTTCCCATTTCCAGGAAAATTCGCGCTATAGTACCGTGAGTCCGTCTATAGGTTTTGGTTGGAGGCCCAGCAATCTTTTATTGAACAAAAGGGAGGCTTTGATATTAAGGACTATTAGTGTTTTTAGGGACATAGATCCGGATTTACAGAGTTTAGGGCTGGAAACGGATCCTGATTATAACGTGTTCAATGCCAAATATTATAATACCCATAATAATATAATCAATTATCTCTCGTGGTCTGTGGACGCTCAGTATTCCGATAAATTTACCAAGCTGGCATATGAATTGGAATACCGAAAACTTTTCGAAAACAATAGGCAGTTTAATTTGCGATTTTTTGCCGGTAAGTTTCTAAGAAACGAAACAGCTGGTAGTACTGATTTTTTTAGCTTTTCCCTGGATAGGCCTACAGACTATTTGTTCGATTACGAATACTTGGGCAGATCGGAAGGATCTGGAATATATAGTCAACAGATCATAGTTGCGGAGGGCGGTTTTAAATCCAAATTGGAAAACCCCTTTGCCAATGATTGGATGGCAACCATTAATACCAGTGTAAATATTTGGCGATGGATAGAGGTTTATGGTGATCTTGGTTTTGTTAAAAATAAAGGGTTAAAGGAGCGTTTTGTATACGATTCCGGTATTCGTTTAAATTTATTGACAGATTATTTTGAACTATATTTTCCATTATACTCCAACAATGGTTGGGAGATTTCGCAACCTCAATACGACCAAAAAATTAGATTTGTTATAACCTTTAGTCCAAGGACATTAACAGGATTATTTACTAGAAAATGGTTCTAAATTTTTAATATATTCTCAAATATCAGTACTATTATTGCGATATTACTAATATTTAAAAATACACTTCAATTATTTTTAAGGAATTATTAATTATTATCCTGCACTATTGGTTGCAAAAACCATATTGATTTGATATTTTTGCGATAAACCATCAAGAGCGTAATGAATATAGATTCCGAAGCAAGCAACGATATTTCATTTGACGATTTTCAATTACAAATATTGAAAGACTATGAAATAGCAGTTACGAGCAGGGAATGTAGCCTATTGGGCAGAAGGGAAGTTCTGACAGGAAAAGCGAAATTTGGAATTTTTGGTGATGGTAAGGAGCTTCCACAATTGGCCATGGCCAGGTCTTTCAGGGATGGCGATTTTAGAAGCGGTTATTACAGGGATCAAACCTTCATGATGGCCTTGGGGCTACTTACTCCAAAGGAATTTTTTCACGGACTATATGCCACCACCGATATAACCAAAGAAACTATGAGTGCCGGAAGGCAAATGGGAGGTCACTTTACCACCTATAGTATAAATGAGGATGGCAGTTGGCGGGACCTCACCAAACAAAAGAACAGCAGCGCCGATATTTCCTGTACAGCGGGACAAATGCCAAGATTACTAGGCTTGGCCCAGGCATCCAAAATATATAGGAACGTAAAGGTCAAAAACAGCACCAAGTTTTCTGATAATGGTAATGAAGTTGCTTGGGGAACTATTGGAAATGCCAGTACCAGTGAAGGAGTTTTTTTCGAAACCATAAACGCGGCCGGGGTTTTGCAGGTACCCATGGTAATCAGTATTTGGGACGACAACTACGGTATTTCCGTTCATGCCAAACACCAGACCACCAAGGAAGATATATCAAAAATCTTAATCGGTTTTCAACGGGACAAGGACCATAAGGGCTATGAAATCTTAAAAGTTAAGGGTTGGGATTATACGGCCTTGATCCACGCCTATGAAAATGCTTCTGATATTGCCAGGGACGAACACGTTCCAGTGATTATCCATGTAACCGAACTAACGCAACCACAGGGACATTCCACTTCGGGTTCCCATGAGCGTTATAAGAGTGAGGAGCGTTTGGAATGGGAAAAAGAAAATGACTGTAATAAGCGATATAGGGAGTGGATATTGGAAAATAAAATTTCTACGGAAGAAGAATTAAAATCGCTTGAAAAGAATATCAAAAGGCAGGTTAGAAGTGCTCGAAAAGAAGCTTGGGAAGAGTTTTTAAGACCGCATAAGGAGCAGAAAAGAACATTGGTGAACTTATTGGATAATGCTGCCAATTCCAGTATGAACAAACTTTTTATCACCAAATTAAAAAACGATCTAATCGCTATTGAAGAGCCCATAAAAAAGGATATGGCTTCCAAGGCTAGGAAGGCTCTGCGTTATTTGTTGGGGGAAAGCAGTAAGGAGAAAGATCTTTTGGCTGCATGGACCAAGAACTTTTTGGAGGAATCCCAAACTAAGTTCAGTTCCCACCTGTACAACGAGCAGCGTAACAATGCCTTGAATGTTCCTGAAGTGAGACCAACTTATGATGAAGAACCAGAGCAAGTAGATGGAAGAATTATCCTCAGGGACAATTTTGACTCCCTTTTTGAAAGATATTCCCAAGCATTGATTTTTGGCGAAGACAGTGGTACCATAGGAGATGTAAATCAAGGTTTGGAAGGATTGCAAAAGAAATATGGAGAACTTCGGGTTGCAGATGTTGGTATTAGGGAGGCCAGTATAATTGGACAAGGAATAGGAATGGCACTAAGAGGATTACGACCCATTGCGGAAATCCAATATTTGGATTATATATTTTATGCACTTTTTACATTGACCGATGATTTGGCCACACTACTATATAGAACTGTAGGAAAACAAAGAGCCCCATTGATCGTACGGACCCGTGGACACCGATTGGAAGGAATATGGCATTCCGGTTCCCAAATGGGTGGATTGATTCATTTATTGAGGGGTATGTATATTCTAGTGCCAAGAAATATGACCAAAGCAGCCGGTTTTTACAATACCTTAATGAAAGGAAATGAGCCGGCCCTTTTGATTGAGAGTTTAAATGGATACCGTTTAAAGGAACCTAAACCAAATAACCTCGGGGATATATGTACCCCCATCGGAATCGTTGAAGTAGTTAGGGCCGGTACGGATATTACCTTACTTTCCTATGGATCTACCTTAAGAACAGTATTGCAGGCCGCTGAAGAACTTAGGGAAGTAGGCATTGATGCGGAAGTTGTGGATGCTCAGAGCTTATTGCCATTCGATTTACGACATGATGTGCTTAAGAGCATTAAAAAAACAAGTAGGTTGTTGGTTATAGACGAAGATGTTCCTGGAGGTTGCTCTGCTTATTTAATACATGAGATTATTGAGAAACAAGGTGCCTATAAATATTTGGACAGTGCCCCACAAACCCTAACGGCAAAGGCACATAGGCCGGCATATGCTACTGATGGGGACTACTTTTCAAAACCTAATGCCGAGGATATATTTGAAAAGGTATATGCTATAATGCACGAGTCCAATCCTACGGATTTTCCTAAATTGAGATAAACCTAGCTCTATTTTAAGGTCTGTACAAAATTGACCATTATAATTCCTTTTGATTTTAATAAACTTATGGTTACTTTTATAAGCTTTAAATCTATTAATTTTTTATAAAACCTATCTCCCCCAAATGAAAGACCTAGGCCTACTATTTCTTCGCATTTCCTCGGCTATTTTAATGATGACCCACGGACTACCTAAATTTCAAAAACTTATTAGTGGTAATTTTGAATTTGGGGATCCTATTGGAATTGGTGCCGCTCCTTCCCTATTTCTTGCGGTTTTAGGGGAATTTATTTTTCCAATTTTGGTTATTATTGGTTTTAAGACCCGTTGGGCAACAGTTCCTCCTATAATAACCATGATGGTCGCTGCAGTGATAGTTCATGGTGCCGATCCTTTCAATGTAAAAGAAAAGGCTGTTTTATTTTTGGTTGCCTTTATCTCCATACTTATGCTGGGTCCTGGAAAATATAGCTTGGACAAGAAGTAGTTCCTACTCAATATAAGTTTGTTGCTACCAAAGCTTAGGGCTTCCTTGGATTTATACCAAATGGGTTATTCCCATGCATTCCAAATAGACACTTTTGTTTAATTTTCTAGCGGTAGGCCAATCAATCCATACAGGGCCTAGAATATTTTGATCAATAGTTCTTTAAGCAAGTCTGCCTGTGATATGTTGGAACCTACTCCTTTGCCTTTTACATCCAATTCCCTTAAGCCGGAAATAATTTCACTAACGCGTCTCATAGGATAATTTCTGGCCGCTGTCTGAATTTCGGCAACAAAAAATGGCCTAATGCCCAGCGCGGAGGAAACACTCTTGGGGGAGTGATCCTTTAAACCGTGATATGAAAGCAACTGTATAAAAAAAGAATACAAAAGGGTTACGGTTAGCACAAACGGATTGTCCTTTGGGTTTTGCGCAAAATAATTGACAATTCTAGTTGCCTTTTCAACATCTCTTTCACCTATAGCTTTTTTTAGTTCGAAATTGTTATAGTCCTTACTAATTCCAATATTGGATTCAATAACATCTGGGTTGATTTCAATTCCCTTTGGGACAACCAAACACAATTTCTCCAATTCCTTGTCTATCTTGCCTAAATCCGTACCTAGGAACTCGACCAGTAGATTGGCAGCCTTAAAAGTTATACCGTAGCCCCTTGAGTGCAAAGATTTTTTAATCCAGTCCCCTACCTGATTTTCATATAACTTTTTACCTTCAAATATTACCCCTGATTTTTTAATGGATTTATATAACTTCTTACGCTTATCCAGTTTATTGTATTTATAACATAATACAAGGATAGTGGAAGGTTGGGGCTGATCGGCATAGGAAACAAGATTTTCTATGGTACGGGACAAATGTTGTGCCTCCTTCACAATGACCACTTGGCGTTCTGCCATCATAGGATATCTCTTGGCATTACTAACGATGTCCTCGATGGTGATTTCCTTGCCGTAAAGAACAACCTGATTAAATCCACGTTCTTCTTCTGTAAGGGCATTTTTTTCTATATACTCCGCAATCTTATCAATATAGTATGGTTCCTCCCCTGTAAGAAAATATATTGGTGCTATATCTCCTTTTTTTATATTGCTTACAATTTGTTTTACCTCGTCCATCTAAAAAAAATCATCAACTTTGCACAATGCAACCATTAAACTATCCGTCTTATCCCTTTCGATTCAAAAATAGGGAAAATAAAATCTATATTTTTGATGTCATACGCAAAAAATTTGTGGTTCTACAACCTGAAGAATGGGTAAGACAGCACGTAGTGCACAATCTAATTTCGGACAAGAATTATCCTAAGGCGCATATCAACGTTGAAAAGCAACTCCTAATTAATAATCTAAAAAAAAGATACGACGTAGTGGTCTTTAATCCAAACGGTAGTATTGAAATCTTAGTGGAATGTAAATCACCCGAAACTAAAATTGACCAAGTGGTTTTTGACCAAATCGCCCGATATAACCTTTTGCTCAAAGCCAAGTATTTAATGGTTACCAACGGTTTGGATCATTTCTTTTGCAGTATGGATTTCGAAAGGGAGCAATATAGTTTTCTTAAGGACATTCCGGAATATAGACCTGGATAAGGGAATGCCACTATATCTAATTGCATAATAAAAATAAGGGATTGGGAATAACGGTTGTCCAAATATACATCGTTAAATATAAATTATTTCTTTACATTGCCAACTTAATCAGAACCTCTTAATTTGAATATATGCCTGTTGTTTTGGGCATTATAGAAAATGTTGAAAATAGCAGTAGTTATACTTAATTGGAACGGGGAAGCGCTTTTGGAAAAGTTTCTGCCATCCGTAACGGAATTCTCCAAGGAGGCTGATGTCTATGTCGCCGACAATGCCTCTACGGATGGTTCTATCGCCTTTCTTAAAAAAAATTATCCAGGGATTGGTATCGTCCAAAACTCGAGCAATGGGGGTTACGCCAAGGGATACAATGATGCCTTGCCCCATATAGAGGCAGATATTTATTGCCTTTTAAATTCTGATGTGGAAGTGACCAAGGATTGGCTTGCCCCAATAATAAAGGAATTTAATGACAACCCTTTGACATCCATTGTACAGCCCAAAATATTGGATTATAAAAATAAGACCCAATTTGAGTATGCAGGCGCTGCCGGAGGCTATATTGATAAGTTTGGTTACCCCTTTTGTAGGGGGCGTATTTTTAATGAATTGGAAGCGGATAATGGCCAGTACAACGACGTAAGGGAAATATTTTGGGCTACCGGAGCATGTTTGTTTATTAAAGCGGATGTATTCCGGGAGCTAAAAGGATTTGATCCAGATTATTTTGCCCATCAAGAAGAAATTGACTTATGTTGGAGAGCCAAAAATAAGGGCTATAAAGTTTATTATGTAGGAGAATCTGAAGTATACCATTTAGGTGGCTCCACTTTAAGTAGTATGAATCCGAAAAAGACTTTTCTCAACTTTAGAAATTCCCTTTTTTCGCTAGTCAAAAATCTTCCTGGACCAAAAGTATTTCCAATAATCCTTATAAGAATGGTTTTGGATGGCCTAGCGGCACTACATTTTATTGTTCAGGGTAGGTTTAAGCATTTTTGGGCAATAGTACAGGCCCATTTTAGCTTTTACAGAAATTTTAGGAAAATTTACAAAAAGAGGGAAAAGGACTGTTATACAGGTGATTATTACCTAATAAAATCTATTGTATGGGCCTATTATATAAATCATGTAAAAAATTTTAACAATTTAGTAAAAGATTAACTAAATTGGTCTCGCAAAATATTGCGTTTTACATAATTTTGCGAACATTAAAACGAACTAATTAAATTATAAATTATTAATTCTATTATCATAACTATGAGAAAAATCATTTTAGGCTGTTTAGGTATTACCCTTTTGTTGTCTTCGTGTGTATCACAGAAGAAGTATGCAGATATGGAAGCCAAGGCAAAAGAAGCACAAGATTTATTAAATTCCGCGACAGTTAAATTAAATACCTGTTTAGAGGACAAGGCCGCTGCAACTTCAAAAATGCAGACTTTGGAAGATCAGAATGCCTTCCTTAAAGCCAATAATCAAGACTTAATCAACAATATGGGTAACCTAACTACTCTTACAAGTAAAGGTGCCGATAACTTGGAGAAATCTTTGGAAAGTTTAAAAGAAAAGGATCTGACCATAAGAAAGCTTAACGACGCCATTACCAGAAGAGATTCTGTAAACTTGGCTTTGGTACAAAGTTTAAAAGGTGTTCTTGGAAACTTGGATGATGAGGACATTGAAATCAGTGTAGAAAAAGGAGTTGTTTTTGTTTCTATTTCTGACAAACTTTTGTTTAGAAGCGGAAGCTTTAACGTAACTCAGAGAGCTAAGGAAATCCTAGGTAAAGTTGCCCAAGTGGTTAATAACAAACCTGATTTCGAATTTATGGTTGAAGGTCATACCGATACTGATCCTTACAACAGTGGTGTATTGTATGACAACTGGGATCTAAGTGTGAAGCGTGCTACTTCAGTTGTACGTATTTTACAAAAAGATTATGGTGTTGATCCTAAGCGTATGACTGCTGCAGGAAGAGGAGAATATATTCCTGTTTCCCCAACAGACAAAGCTAAAAACAGAAGAACACGTATAGTTGTACTTCCAAAAATTGATCAATTCTACAGCATGATCGAAGAAGGAATGAAAGATCCTAAGATTAACTAAGAATAACATATTCAACTTAAAAAGCGACCTTATGGGTCGCTTTTTTTTTGCTCTAATTGCAGTTAAAAAACATAATAAGTGGAACTCAATTTTGAGAAGTCGGTAAGATGTACTTAAAATTGCAAGTTGAACTTACCATGCCTTTTTCGGCGGGATCCAGGTTGAATACCTCGACCCTTGGGTCGGTTCCTATTATTGGGTTCAGGGCTTGCCCTGAGGTTTAATTCTTTTTATTTCTTCTTAAAAGATATCCAAACTCCCCTTTCCTTCCCTGACCACAATGGGTTCATCTTCAGAAAGATCTATTACCGTTGATGCCATGTTGTCCCCATAACCCCCATCAATAACTATATCTACAAGATTTCTCCATTTTTCATAGATCAATTCCGGATCGGTAGTATATTCCAAAAGCTCATCCTCATCGCGAATGGAGGTGGAAACGATAGGATTCCCTAGAGCTTCTACCAAGGTCCTGGCAATGGAATTATCAGGAATACGGATACCTACCGTTTTTTTCTTTTTAAATTCTTTGGGAAGATTGTTGTTCCCGGGAAGTATAAAGGTATAGGGGCCTGGTAGGGCACGCTTTAGTATTTTAAAGGTCGAGGTGTCTATTTGTCTTACGTAATCCGAAAGGTTACTGAGATCGGCACATATAAAGGACCAATTGGCTTTGGCCAATTTTACCCCTTTTATCCGCGCTATTTTCTCCAAAGCTTTGGTGTTGGTAATATCACAACCCAAGCCATAGACGGTATCTGTAGGATAAATAATCAGCCCTCCTTTACGCAGAACATCCACAACTCTCTTAATTTCCTTAGGATTAGGATTTTCAGGATATATTTTAATAAATTCAGCCATATTATTGGTTCAAAATAAACGTTATCAATATAATAAATAATGTTTTATGTATAAGTTTCAGTTTATCCTACTTCTTGGATTTCTCTTTGTTACTTGTAATTCCTGTACAGAAGATCGTATTGAAACCAGTACGGGCACATTGGAGGCCAAGAATATTATCGACTTGGAATACGGTTCCCATAGCCATCAAAAATATGACATTTATCTTCCAAAAAACAGGACTAGTAAAACTAAAGTTTTGATTTTGGTACATGGAGGCGGATGGAATGCCGGTGATAAATCGGAAATGAATGCCTTTAAAGATTTTATCAGGGAACAATTACCGGAGGTAGCTGTGGTAAACATGAATTATAGATTGGCAGATGAAAACAATCCGCCCTACCCCATGCAAATCAATGACATAGGCCAATTGGTACAGGAATTATACGATAGAGCGCAGGAATTTCAAATTTCCAAGGAGATCGGATTTATTGGTTCCAGTGCCGGGGCACACCTTTCATTGTTGTGGAGCTACGCTCACGACACTAAAAAACAAGTGAATATGGTCTGCAGTATTGTGGGGCCTACCAACCTTTTGGACGAGGCATATATAAATACTCCCAATCAAGTTCTGAGGACCCTTTTAGATCAATTTGGAAATGAAACAGGGGTTTTGGAAGAGGTGAGTCCGTTATACCAAGTAAAATCAACTTCTCCGGCAACTATATTGTTTTATGTAGCGCAGGATCCACTAGTTCCAAATACCCTAGGAATAAGCCTAAAAGATAAATTAGTGGAACTAAATGTGTAACATCAATTTAACCTGTACCCCAATGGAGGTCACGGCTGGGTTGGGTTGGACCTTTTGGATACTTCCATTAAATTAAAGGCTTTTATCCAAGAACATTTATAACCTATCCTAGAATACTAGGTGTACACATGGCGCCCTTCGGAATCAGAGAACTTCCAATTTGGCAAACCTTAGCAAAAGCTTTTTAATGTCTCCCTTATCAAATTTTATTTCAGCTTTCCTATCATTTCCTACCCCTTCAATTTTCAGCACTTGCCCCCTTCCAAATCTAGTATGGTTTACCAAGGATCCTTCAGATAAATTGGGGTCTACCGCATTGGTGTTTCCAACGGGAGTACTGAGTTCGGGTTTTAATTTACGGAGTTTTCGCAACTGATTTTCATTGGGCTTAACACCGCTGGGTGGTGTGCCTTGTATGGGTTTGTTCTGTCTCAATCTACTTTTGTCAACATCGCCAAAAATATCAACATCAATTAAGGGAGTGTATCTGGATCTCTGAACAGGTGTCAGGTTTTCAATATATTTTTCATCAATTTCTTCTATAAATCTACTAGGTTCGGCATCTACCAATTTGCCCCAGCGATATCTATTTTGTGTGTAGGTTAAATAGGCCTGTTTTTCCGCCCTGGTCAGGGCTACATAAAATAGGCGTCTTTCCTCCTCCAGTTCACTCCTGGTATTCATACTCATGGCTGAGGGGAAAAGATCTTCTTCCATCCCTACAATGTATACGTGAGGAAATTCCAACCCTTTTGCCAAGTGAATGGTCATTAGGGCCACTCGGTCATCATCTCCGGTATCCTTATCTAGATCGGTTGCCAGTGCCACATCCTCCAAAAACTCCCCAATGTCGCCCTTGGTATCGGCCAATTCCTTTTGTCCTTCCACAAAATCCTTAATACCGTTCAGCAGCTCCTCAATATTCTCCATCTTGCCAATTCCCTCTGGAGTCCCGTCTTTCTTAAATTCCAATAAGACCCCGGATTTTTTGGCAACATGTTCCGCCAAGGTAAAGGCATCGGCACTTTCGTTCATGATCTGGAAGCTCTTGATCATGGCCACAAAGTCTCCCAATTTTCTTTTTGTACCAGAATTGATTTTTAAATCTATCCTTTCAAGGTTCTCCATAACCTCAAAAATTGAGCGATTATAGTGATTTGCGGCCACGGTAAGTTTATCCAATGTGCTCTGACCAATGCCACGCGCCGGGAAATTGATAATACGTTTAAGTGCCTCTTCATCCTTTGGATTGATAACCAATCTCAAATAGGACAGTACGTCCTTAATTTCCTTTCGTTGATAAAAGGAGAGTCCACCATAAATTCTATAAGGTATATCCCGCTTTCTAAGGGCATCCTCAATGGCCCTGGATTGTGAGTTGGTCCTGTACAAAACGGCAAAATTGCCATTTGGCAATTGATTCTGCATTTTATTTTCAAAAATGGATCCTGCCACAAATCTACCCTCCTCCGCATCCGTGGGGCTTCGGTGTACCTTTATCAATGGACCCTCGTCATTGGAGGTCCACACTACCTTTTCCAATTGATTGGTATTTTTGGAAATTATGGAATTGGCGGCATTCACAATATTTTTAGTAGACCTGTAGTTCTGTTCCAATCGGTACATTCCCACATTGTCATAGTCTTTTTGAAAATTTAAAATATTGCTAATGTTTGCCCCCCTAAAGGAATAAATACTCTGGGCATCATCCCCTACCACACAAATATTCTGGAACCTGTCCGATAGCGCCTTAACGATCAAATACTGTGAATGGTTGGTATCCTGGTACTCATCTACCAGAATGTACCTAAACCTATCCTGGTATTTGGCGAGAACTTCAGGGAATCTTGTTAGTAGTTCATTGGTCCGTAAAAGTAGATCATCAAAATCCATAGCACCCGCCTTAAAGCAGCGATCCACATAGTTCTGATAAATTTCTCCCATCCTAGGACGCTTGGCCATAGCATCTGCCTCTACCAAATCCGGATTATTGTAATATGCCTTAACAGTAATAAGGCTGTTCTTATAGGAAGATATTCTATTTTGTACCTGCTTGTATTTATAAATATCCTTATCCAAGCCCATTTCCTTAATAATAGCGGACAAAAGGCGTTGGGAATCTTGAGTATCGTAAATGGTAAAATTGGAAGGATAGCCCAGTTTGTCCCCATCGAACCTTAATAGCTTTGCAAAAACGGAATGAAAGGTACCCATCCAGAGGTTCTTGGCTTCCGAGGTTCCAACAATATCGGATATACGCTTTTTCATTTCCCTAGCTGCCTTATTGGTAAAGGTCAGTGCCAAAATATTAAAGGAATCCACGCCTTGGCTCATTAAATAAGCAATACGGTATGTCAATACCCTTGTCTTACCGGAACCGGCACCTGCAATCACCATTAAAGGCCCGTCCTTATGCAAAACGGGAGCCTTCTGGGCTTCATTTAATTCATTAATATAGTTCTCCAAAACGCATGTAGATATTAAGCTCGTTACGATCGGTGAATTTAACCATAAATAGCCTTATCAAAAAATCAACTTTAATATTTGTGATAATCCAACCGAGTTAATAGTTCTAATTTGAATATATTTATCCTTTAAATCCAGTTTTATGGGAAGTAACTTTTTTTATAATGTTACCTACTGTAAAATTATTAAAACTATGTTCAGTGTTTAAGGCAATTCAATCTTAGGCATCAAAAATTTTAAATCCCATTTATTTGTATGAAGTTATATTTGATTCTACCAATGCTTTTATGGTTTTTGAACTCCACGGCCCAGAAATACAATTTTGAAAAGGAATATAAGGCTATTGAACCGAAGGTAATCGATTGGAGGAGGGATTTTCACCAAAATCCGGAACTATCCAATAGGGAGTTCAATACTGCCGAAAAAATAGCGGTCCATTTAAAATCCTTGGGGCTGGAGGTACAAACCGGAGTAGCCAAGACGGGGGTGGTTGGGATCCTTAAAGGCAATAAAAATGGAAAGGTAATCGCTTTAAGGGCAGATATTGATGCCTTACCCGTCACCGAAAGAAACAATCTTCCGTTTAAATCCACTGTTACCTCAGAATTTCTAGGTCAAGAGGTAGGTGTTATGCACGCCTGTGGCCATGATACCCATACCGCTATTCTTATGGGTGTTGCGGAAATCCTGTCCAAAAATAGGGATAAGATTAAAGGAACCATCAAGTTTATATTTCAACCCGCCGAAGAAGGTCCTCCGCCTGGGGAAGAAGGTGGAGCACTATTAATGGTCAAGGAAGGGGTTCTTAAAAATCCGGATGTGGATGCTATTTTTGGACTTCATATCAATTCCGCTACTCCAGTTGGGGTGATAAGATATAAATCGGAAGGACTTATGGCGGCAGTGCAACGATTCGTTATTCAGGTAGAGGGACAACAGACCCATGGCTCACAGCCATGGAAGGGCATTGATCCCATTCTTATCAGTGCCAAGATTATAGATGGCCTTCAAACGATTATTAGTAGGGAAGTTGACCTTACCAACGAAGCAGCTGTAATCAGTGTGGGCAAGATTACAAGTGGTGTACGTTTCAATATAATCCCCGAAACTGCCGAAATGATCGGAACCATAAGAACCTTGGACTACGACATGCAAAAACAGGTTACCGAGAGAATGAAAGAAATGGTACCCGACATTGCCAAGGCATATGGCGGTACGGCCACTATTGAGATAAAAAGTAATACGGACATCACTTTTAACAATCCCGACTTGGTGATACAAATGTTGCCTACCTTAAAAAGGGTCGCTGGCAAGGATAATGTGCAAATACAAAAAGCGGTTACAGGGGGTGAGGATTTCTCTTATTTTCAAAACGAGGTACCTGGATTCTTTTTCTTTTTAGGCGGCATGACTCCTGGAAGCACGGCTTCTTTTCCACATCATACGCCCGACTTCAGCATAGATGAAAATGGAATGATTCTTGGGGTAAAGGCGCTTACGGAAATGAGTTTGGACTTTCTAAACCAATAAAGTCTTTGATTAATTTATGAATATTCTTAATATATTATTGGGACAACTATAACTTTGGTATCAAGCCTTACTTGGTATTCCACTATTTCTTATATCGTTCATATCATCATTAAAATAATATTTTAGAAAATGGATTCAATGTTAAACGCCCTAGCCAACCTACCTTGGTGGGCATGGGCAATAGTGTTTTTAGCCTTGGTGGCTATAAGGGATGTCTTTGTACAGAAGAATCACACCATTTCACATAACTTCCCTATAGTAGGCCATTTAAGGTATTGGCTAGAAAGTATTGGACCTGAAATGAGACAATATTTTGTTGCCAACAATAGGGAAGAACTCCCATTTAACCGTATAGAAAGAGGTTGGATCTATGCCTCGGCGAAGAAGGAAAACAATTATGAAGGCTTTGGAACGGACAGGGACATTTATGCACATCAACATATTTTTGTCAAGAACCGGATGATGGCCTATAAGCTTCCCGGAGGTCACCCTAACATAAGCGACCCCTGTTTTTTGCCCTGTGCCAAAGTCATTGGATCGTATAACAAACGTAAAAAGCCCTATAGGCCTGCATCTGTAATCAATGTCTCGGCCATGAGTTTTGGGTCTCTATCCGCTGCGGCAGTAGATGCCATGAACAATGGTGTAAAAAAATCGGGAGCTTATCAAAATACAGGGGAAGGTGGACTTTCCCCTTATCATAAACAAGGTGGGGAT
Organism: Arenibacter troitsensis; assembly: GCF_900177645.1. Classification (GTDB taxonomy): domain Bacteria; phylum Bacteroidota; class Bacteroidia; order Flavobacteriales; family Flavobacteriaceae; genus Arenibacter; species Arenibacter troitsensis. The sequence goes on along the minus strand of NZ_FXAO01000008.1, from coordinate 149,530 downwards.
GTTATATTTCACTTTGGAACAGGATACTTTGGGGTACGAACTGAAGATGGAAATTTTTCCATGGAAAAAATGAAGCAACTGGTTTTGGACAATCCTAGCATCAAGGCTATTGAAATTAAAATTTCACAGGGTGCAAAACCAGGTAAGGGAGGGGTATTGCCAGCTGCAAAGATTACCCTTGAAATTAGTGAAATTAGAGGCGTTGCAATGGGCAAGGATGTATTGTCCCCAGCTACCCATTCCGCTTTTAGTTCCGTACCGGAACTAATGCAGTTAATTGAAGATATTGCGGAACAAACAGGCCTGCCCGTCGGCATAAAAGGAGCCATTGGTAAATTGGATCAGTGGGAGGAATTGGCTAAATTGATGATAGAAACTGGAAAGGGACCCGATTTTATTACTGTAGATGGTGGTGAAGGAGGAACGGGAGCTGCCCCTCCAAGTTTTGCCGACCATGTATCCTTGCCTTGGGTATACGGATTTTCCAGTCTTTATAAATTGTTTAAAAACTATGATCTAACAGATAGAATAGTGTTCATTGGAAGTGGGAAATTGGGGTTCCCTGCAAAAGCAGCCATGGCATTTGCCATGGGCGTAGATTGTATAAATGTCGCTAGGGAAGCCATGATGAGCATTGGTTGTATCCAGGCTCAGGTGTGCCACACCAACCGGTGTCCGACCGGAATTGCTACCCAAAGTAAATGGTTACAGGGGGGAATAAATGTTCCTCTGAAATCTGATAGATTATCACAATATTTCAAAACCTTTAGGAAGGAATTCTTGGAAATAACACATGCTGCCGGATATGAACATCCCTGTCAGTTTACTATGGATGATATTCAGGTAAATGTGGATGACAATGATTTGAACAGGTCATTATCCTCTACATATGGATATAATAAGGCCGTGGTAGCTTTTTCTGGAATACAGGATCTTTATAAATGCCCCTATTTGGGAGGCAAAGAGTATATGAAAAATAAGATTGGCCCTTAATCAAATATAATATTAATTTTGTACGCAAATTCAAATGGCATATCCTTGCAGTAAGGCAACCAAATAGAATTACCCGAATATTCAAATAAATAAATTTTATCTATGAAATGCCCATTAACAACTTGCGTACTTCCCAATATTTTGGGGAGGGAAATGATTAATAAGGCATTGCATCCGACCATTAAAAACAAATAAATAATAACAGATGAAAAGAATTTTTACCATTCTAATTTTATTAATGTGCATATCCATTTCACAGGCGCAAAGCAAAAAAGATCTTATCTTGGAAGTAGATGGACTAAGGTCCAAGCTTAGGGAGGCGGAAACGGCCCTGTCGGAATCCAAACGCGAAGAAAGAATTGCTTCGGCAAAAGTAGAATCTTACGAAGCGCAGGTGAATGAGCTTAAGGAAACCAATTCCAATCTATTAAAAAATTTGAACAGCTTTACGGAAGCCTCCAATAAGAGATCGGACCACATAAATAGTACCCTGGAAAGCCTTGTTCAAAAGGAAGCGCAATTAAGGGTTATCAATGATGCTTTAAGCAGCCACGACTCTATTACCCTAGCTGTTTTTACCCAATTTAAACAAACATTGGGCAGTGATCCCAAGATAACTGTTAGTAATGGTGCCGTAGCCGTCGTGATGGACAATAGTTATATATTTGGGGAGAATTCCAAGAATTTCAAAGTGCAGGACAAGGCAGAGGCCATTATTGCCAAGATTGGAAGTATTTTAAAGGCCAACCCAACAATGGACATTCAAATTGTTAGCAATAGCAATTTGGTAGAATCCAAAGACAACAAATTGAATAATTGGGAGATCGGTACGCAACAAGCTGCTGCCATAGCCCGGATCTTGGAAAGCAAATATCAAATAGAGCCTAAGCGTATTGTAGCCACCGGGAAATCGGAATTAGGACTTTACAGCATAGAAACTGCCACTGAAATTATTGTACAGCCAAGATTTTACGAATTCTTCAAACTGGTAAAAGAGTCTATGAAATAAGACGTTTTAATACTTGCTACCATCTGTAGGTTTTATGGTATATTAATTTAAACTCCCTATGGGTAGTTATTTTAATTTACTCTAAAACAAAACAGACAAAATAGTCTACAAATTTTAAAAAGCGCTTTATGGCGCTTTTTTTTTGGACATGGTTAGATGAACCTAGATTATGGTGTGGACAGGTAAAAAATTGAAACCCACCATAATTTTTGAGGGAATAAGCCGTTAATTAATCAACAAACCAAAAAATACCAATACAAAATGAGTGGAGATGAAATTTTTCAACTATTTGCCTATTTGCTACCCGCTGTAGTAACCGGAGTGGTCGCCTTTTATTTTTTTAGATTACATACCAGAAACGAAGAAGGAAGAAGACGCTACCTACTGCACAAAGACAGTCAAAAAAATACATTGCCCATTCGATTACAAGCATACGAAAGAATGGCCCTTTTTCTAGAGCGAATTGCAATTCCCAGTCTGGTGGTAAGGGTAGGACCAAAAAATAGCAACAAAAACGATTATGAAAATTTGCTGATCAAAAGTATTGAAAATGAGTTTGAGCATAATCTATCCCAACAAATCTACATGACGGATGAATGTTGGAATATAATTAAGGCAGCAAAAAGTGCTACCATCCAAATGATCAGGAAGGCGGGTATGAGCGAATCGGATTCGGCCGACAAACTCCGTGAGGATATTCTAAATGAAACCATGGAAAAAAGTTCTCCTTCGGCAACAGCTTTGTCCTTTGTTAAGAAGGAAATTGGAGAGCTTTGGTAACTAAATGTTACTGATCCACGCTAGAAAATTTATCCTCGGCGTACTTATATCCTTGTTGCCACCATAGGGACATAAGTTTCTTATTGAAAACCAAGGAGTTTTCGGTTAATTTAGTAGGGGTGTAATATAAATTTAATTGCACCCCATTATGTTTTGCTGCCAATACCCCTTCTGAAATGTCGTGGTATTCAATCTGGTCCAAAACAAAACCATAAATACTCAGCATAAGTGAAAATGGGTTTTTGCCCAAAACCTTGTTGTGTTCCATATTTTCGGACTCCAGGATAATGGCATCAATTTCCGTGGCTCCGCGTCTAATGGCCTCCCTAATGGGAACAACGCATCCTAGGCCACCGTCCCCATATTCGAATCCGTCTTTTTTTACCAAGGACATAAAAGGAATATAGTTGCAAGAGATCCAGATCCAATCACAGAATTCATCATAAGAAAAATCCATAATGGATTTATACTCGATCCGGTTTTTGGAAAGGTTGGAAACTGTTACCACTATATCTTTTTTTCCTTTTTTTAACCTCCTGAATTCGGCTTCACTAAAATTCTTTCTAATTGTACGTCTCAAAGCCTTACTTTCCCCAAAAGTTCGCTTGCTCTTCACAAATTGTAGAAAGGTATTTAGAAAGTTTATGGAGACATATTCCCTATCACCCTTTTTCCGTACTACAAATGGATTAAGGCTAAAAATGGAACGTTGGCTAACGTTGGTATAAATATTATGTAGTTTGTCTATTTGGTTTAAGGCCAATTGTGGAATTAAGAGACTGCCCGTGGAGGTACCTACCAAAATGTCGTATTCCCGTTTTTCAACTTCCATGAGGTATTGGGCCACTCCACCGGCAAAAGCTCCTTTACTTCCTCCTCCACTAATAACAAGTGCTTTCATAAAATCCCAGTCTCTATAAGGTTGGTTTCAGCGTTTTTATGCTTGGCAAAATTAAATCCACTTTCCCACCAAACCGTCATTTTTTCCTTTTCAAATATTAGGGAGTTAGTGGTGAGGACAGTGGGCGTATAATAGAAATTGATAATTGCATTGTTATGGTTGGCCACAAACTTGCCTATCCTTATATTTTGTTGTTCTATTCTATCCAACATAAAGGCAAACATACTGGTAAGTAATGAAAATACATTCTTGGAGGGCATTCTATTCAATTGGGTAACCTCTGTTTGCAAAATTATGGCATCCACTACCTTGGCTCCTCTCCTAATGGCCTCTTCAATCGGAACCATACTGCCCAATCCCCCATCGGCATATTCGCATCCATTTTTCTTAACCAATGTCATAAAAGGGGTATAATTACAGGAAACCCATATCCATTCACAAAATTCCTCGTAGGTGCAATCCTTAATGGATTTATACTCTACTTGGTTTAACGATAAGTTGGAAACGGTTACCACAATATCCAAGGGACCATTTTTTAAATGCTCAAATTCCTTAATGGAAATGGTATTTTTGATCAATCGAAGTAAATTATGACTTTCCCCAAAAGTCTTGCTGCCCCTGAAAAAATTTTTCATCACATTGATATGATGGACCCCGATAGTCTCTATGCCATATTTCTTTTTAATCACAAAGGGGCAATTGCTAAAAATATCATCTTGATTCACCGAAGTATATACCTCTCTGATCTTTTCAATTTTTTGCAATGCGAGATGGGAAATCAAAAGACTGCCGGTAGAAGTACCTAAAAACAAATCGTAATTATGGTTCAATTCCTGCATCAGATATTGGGCCACGCCTCCGGCAAATGCGCCTTTGCTACCACCACCAGAAATTACCATTGCTCTCATTCTAAAATCAGTTTGTTGCTAATATAACGCAATTCCTCCTTATTAAATTTTACGCTCAGTCTATCTATTCTATCCCTATATTCCTTTTTTTCCAAAAGTTGGTCCAATAATGAACGGGCATATTTTCGAAACTGCCATGAATGATGCTGGCTTGCATTTACAAGGTCCAACAAATTGTTGTCTGACAAACCTATCAATTGATCCAGAAATTGAAATGCCCCCTGCCGAACTTCAGTTGAATATAGTGGAGAGGTGTATTGACTCAATTCCTGATAATACTCGTTGGTATTATTGGATTCGTACTCCTTGGTCAGTAAGGCCAAGGAGAGCCATAATAGGCGAATGTTCTTACTGGAAAAGCCTATGATGCCTTTGGTCTTGTTCAGATAATTGGCCCTGTCGCTAGGGTAATTTATCCATAGCTTGTACAGTATCGCCTCTTGGGTAATATAACTTTCATCTTCCAAAAGGGATTCAAATTCAGATTTTAGGTCCAAGGGGAACTGTCCTACTGCAAGAGCTATGGCTTGACGGACCCTAACGTTATTGCTCCTTAGTGCCTCACTTATAAAATCGTCGGATATTGATTTATAATAGGTCTTGATAATTTGGGATTTTAATTGGTCGGATTTTGTGTTTTCCCAATACCTTTTTATTATGGATTCATTGTCTGTACTACTTGTCATTAATTCCTTTTGCAGCCCCAAGAAATTCCTCAAATCCTCTGATTCACGAATCAAGCTTGTTTTAGCCTCCCCAAAAGGAAAATCCTTATCCTCCAACCATCGCTTCCGGAACGCATCCAAATTGGTATCACTGACCAACTCCATAACCTTAATAAAGTCATCCACGGTTGCATTTCTATATCCGTACGTTGTTAAATAGTGTTGGATTCCCTGTCTAAAATATTCCTCCCCCAATTGTTCCCTTAACATATGCAATGCCCATGCTCCCTTTTCATAAAAAGTAAGGCTACTGGCTTTGGGATCCATTAGGGCCTCTCCCCTATCCTCTTGGGTCATTTCCTGTAACTGCATTGCCGATTCGTATAATTTCCAATAATAATATTCATTACCAAAAAGCGCTCTCTCTGCCAACAAGGCATAATAGGTAGCAAAACCTTCGTGGAGCCAGTGGCTACTGCCATCCACCTCGGTAACCAAATCACCAAACCACTGGTGTGCCATTTCATGGGCGTTTACATTAACATAATTTCGATCCTTAAAAGCAACGGAATCCATAACAAAGGAATCCGAAAAAATTGTGGTTCCCGTATTTTCCATGCCTGCGTATAAAAAATCCCTAACAGGTACCTGCTTATAATTCTGCCACGGGTAGGGCACTCCTATCTCCTTTTCCAAAAAGTTGAAAATAGCAGTAGTATATCTATAAGTAGGTTCCACCAATGAGCTATCACTGGGGTAGAAATAGAGGCTAATGGGAACCCCGGTACTGGATTCAACATCTTTCTTACGATAATCCCCAATGGCAAAAGCCAACAAATAGCTGCTCATTGGACTGTCCATATTAAAACTCCATTTTTTCAATCCGTCCAACTCTTTGGTTGTAACCAGGGTACCATTGGCTATGACTTCATATGTCCTATCAAAACTGATATCCAGATCATACTCCACTTTTTCGGTCATATCATCAAAACTGGGAAGCCAGTGACTGGTATATTTTCCTTGACCTTGGGTCCAGATCTGCTCGTTGCCAAGTACGTCATCCTTCCAACCTAAAAAATATACGGTCTGTTTGGGAAGGGCAGCATAGGTGACCTCCAAAGTATAGGTTTTATTGGCCTTAAAACGTCTATGGACCACTATTTTCTTGCCGTTGTTGGTAGCCTTGACTTTTTTATTGTTGAGTGTGACCTGGATTAATTTTAAATTTTGGGCATCCAGAAAAACGGTATCCACTTTTTGTAGTACCTTAAATTTGTACGCCACGGATCCCGTGATGGTTTCAATCTTGGGATCTATTTTTATATCCACTTTTCCATGAATAAAATCTACCTTGTCCTGTTGCTGGGCAGAATGCACAAAGCTTATCAGAAAAAGAAAAACAAAAAGGGAATGCTTCATACTTCAAATATAATGCCTTGGTATTGCCTTTTTAAATTAATTATGGCCTTAGGTCTATAATTTTTTGAGCAGGGTTTGGGCCTTATTATACTCATCGGCCGATGGTGGAATTTCAACCAAAACAAGCTTACATTTATTGTAATTCTTTTGTTTTAGAAGTCCCAAAGCTTTTTGCCATAAGGCCTCATTTTTATAAACCGAGCTGCCAGAGGCCACTTCGTCCAAATCTTTGTAGGCGTTCTGATAGTTCCCGGTTTCAGTTTGGGCTATTCCTCTATACAACAACAATTCCTGATTGTTGGGGTCATTACCCAATAGCTCATTTAAATAAGCCGTAGCCTCTTCAAATGACTTGTTGTTGAAGGCGTTCTCTGCTTTTTTAGCCATTGGGTCGCCACTACCTCTCTGAACCAATGAAATAGTTGGATAGGTTGCAAAATCAGTATACTGCGGCTGATCATTATCCATAAGAAAAAACCCTCCAATAGTGATCAACATGACAATTGCGGCTGCGTACTTCCAAATTTCAGTCTTGTAGCCCGAGGACGTTTTTTTGGTAAAATGCTCCTCGCTAAGGTTTTTGAGATTATTTTCGAAGGCGTTTAGGTCTTCTTGGTCGGAGTACTTTTCAGACAGGAAAACGGAAGTTTCCTTGTAAGCTTCAAAAGATTCCTTAAAAGAGGTATCATCCAACAAACGCGCCTCGAAGGCTTTTTTAGCTTCCGAATCAAGGGTGTTGTCTAGATATGCTTCGTATAGTTCCAAATCCAATTCGTTCATGATTTTAGGCTTTTAGGTTTTTATATTCCGGCGATTCCTGTACCATTCGCGTCAACTCTCCTATGCACAAGGATTTCTTTTTTCGGGCATAGGCATAGGTTACCCCAAGTTTTTGAGCTACCTCCTCCATAGATTTTATTTCGAAAGTTGCTTTTAATAGGTCTTTGCAGGCGTCTCCTAGTTTTTGAAACATGAGATCGAACACCAACTTCTTTTGTTGTTCAATATCAAATTCATCCGCTAGTTGCAGCGCATCGTCATTAATAGATACAACCTCTTCGTTTATTGTTACCTCCTTTAAAGAACTTTTTTTGATTTCGTTCAACCATCGCCGTTTACAAAGCAGGAAAAAATAGGCATCGAACGGACAGGTCAACTTTAATCCTTTATGTTTGGCTTGTTTGTAAATTGCAACCAAGACCTCCTGGACAACATCTTTTGCGGCATCCTCATTACCACTATTTTTAGTGATATACCCCACCACCTTTGGTACAAACCTGTCGTAGATGCTTTTGATCACCAACGGACTATTCATCAATAAACCCTCTATGTACTTCTGATCGGGATGGGTACTGGATCCTGCCATGAACTGAAAATTTTGCCTAAAATAAGAAAACTCTGGGTTCCTTTCTTGTAAAACAAAATATCAGCTACATAAAGCTTCCATAACCCCAGCTATTCTTTTTCTGGCTCCTTAAAGGTGTTGGCTGATGTTGTCCTAGGAAATTAGCTAATAATTAATAATGAAGGATCCTTGGTATCATCAAATAACGCCTCGCATCCTTCATTAGAACCTAATAAAATGAAAATATTTTCATCCAATGGGGTAACAAAATACAAAGCACATTGATATAAGGGTGAACAATCAAAAAATTCATCCTTAACGAAAAATAATAATCATGAAAAATTCAAAACAAATTTTAGGACTTTTTTTAATGACAGCTGCATTGATGACAAGTTGCCATAAAGATGATAATGGAGATAACGATATTGACGTAACAATTGAACGGGCTTCTCCCCAAGCTTTTACAGATCTTAAAGCTACGGCCATAGAAAATCTAACACAGACATTTCAAATAGATGTTGATGGTTCCGGAACTTTTACGACCGAAAAGGGTGTTGAGATCACTATCAACGGAAGCTGTTTAGCCAATAATGGCAATGCCGTTACGGGTATGGTAGATGTAGAGGTAATAGAACTTTTTGACAGAGGTACTATGCTGGCCACCAATAAAACTACTATGGGTCTTTCTCCAACCGGAGGCAAGGAACTTTTGGTTACAGGAGGGGAATTCTTTATTGAAGCTACCCAAAATGGACAGCCGTTACAACTTATTTGCCCCATGCAAGTTCTCGTACCAACGGCACTTACCGGAGGTGATGATACTGGAATGACTTTATGGGACGGGCTTATAGGCATGGATTGTGCCATAGAAACCGGATGCGACGACGTTACTTGGGTAGAGCAAAAGCGTGATGGTCAAGGAGCGGGTATAGACATTGGTCAGGGTGCTGCAGGGCAATCATTATATGTAGCCTTCTTTAATAATTTCGGTTGGACCAACGTTGACCGTTTTTGGAGCGACCCTAGACCCAAGACCAAGTTATGGGCAGCGGTACCTGAAGGTTTTGACAATGGGAATTGTGCGCTGTACCTGTCCTATAATGGGGAGGCAGGATCACTTGCCAACTTGGACGCTTACGACTCTGAGACCGGATTATTTTCTGAGCATACCGGTATTATTCCAATTGGTCTAGAGTGTCATGTCATCTTCGTTAGTGAAGACAACGGAAATTGGGTATATGCTATAAACCCCGTTACAATAATTGCAGATGGCACCATAGTTATCGAAGAAAGCGACTTGAGCACGACCACCGAGAGCCAATTGATAGCCATGATAAACGGTTTGCCATAACTGGAACATGGTAAAATGAAAGGATGATATCCTCTAACTCATCCCTTGTTTATGTGCAATACACAGAAAAACAAAATTAGTTCTATAGATAGGGTAACAAAAACAAAGGGCTGTTGATATAGAATTATAAAACAATAAATAATATAAATTTTAAAATAATCTATTATGAAAAAATTGATGCTAATATTAGTTCTTGGAACTGTGTCCTGTACTCCAGATGACGGTGATCCCACAGTGTTTTGTGATAATTCCACTTCCGACTTTCAAACACTCTATCAAAATACGATCATTGCCGGTCATTCGGACAATGTAACTTACGACACTGAAATACACGAATATACTTTTATGCTAAGTGCAACCCAAGAAGTATGCGAAATTGGGTACCAAAGTCAACCCGGTATAGCCAATACACCATATGTTATAGAAATAGTGGACAACACTACAACAAATACCATTTACACGGGTTCCCATATTTTCTCGTCTACCGGAACTTCTTATGCCACTCCTTCTGCTACCATTAACCTAGTAGCAGGAACCTCCTACACTATAAAACGAATTCAAACCAATTGGGGGAACAATATTGGGAATACTATTGGACGATTGGCTACGACAAACACCATGAGCTTTCCCTATACATATGGTATAATGACGATTACAGGTTCAAAATTTCATCAAAACGGTGGACCGGCCATCGACTTTGGTGTCCCCTATATTGATATAATCTTTAAATAAACCCATTATAAAACAGTTTTCAAAAAAAAATTAGAAATCAGGGGTAACAATACTGAAGCCCTCTTGATATAAGGATGTAAATCATTAAATAAACATATCTTAAAATAATCAATTATGAAAAATACTAGAAAATTATTCGGAATGATAGCAATAGCGGTTATAACATTGACCAGTTGTTCAAGGGAAGAAGACGATCAAACAGACGAACAGGGAATTCCGTTTCAAGCGGCCACACCTCAGGCATTTGCTGGCCTGAAAGCGGATGCCTTGGCAGAATTGACCCAAAATTTTCAATTCGACGCCTCAGAAACGGGAGTTTTTACGACCGAAAACGGGACCCAAATAAGCATTAATGGTAATTGTTTAACAAAAAACGGAAATGCCGTTACCGGACAGGTAGCTGTTGAGATCGTGGAACTTTATGACAGGGGCAATATGTTGTTGACCAATAAAACAACAATGGGCAGAATGGACGACGGAGGGAAAGCAATATTGATTTCCGGCGGAGAATTTTATGTCAATGCCACCCAAGGAGGCGAACAATTGAATTTAGGTTGTAATATGCAGGTAATAATTCCTGTTGATTTAACGGGGGGTGCCGATAACGCAATGTCCTTGTGGAAAGGAACCATAGGAGAAGATTGCGATAGTACCGTGGGATGTGACGATATAATTTGGGATGAAATTCGTGATGATGAAGGAAATATGCCTGGTATTGAAATCGGTAAAGGCATAACACAGGGAGACGCCTATTATACCTTTTTTCAAGAATTTGGATGGACCAATGTTGATCGTTTTGCAAGTGACCCTAGACCAAAAACAGGACTGTTGGTTGATGTGCCAGAAGGTTTTAATGATGAAAATAGTGCTGTTTATATCTCCTATGATGGAGAGCCAAATGCCCTGGCCTTTTTGGATAAATATGATGAAGATCTAGAATTGTTTACGGAGCACTATGGTCAAATACCTATCGGATTGGAAGCTCATGTCATCTTTGTTAGTGAGGATAACGGAAACTGGTTATATGCCATAAAAGCCGTAACCATTGTGGACAACGGTACAATTACCTTTAATTTAACGGAAACGGCAACTACATCGGATTCACAACTTAAGACCCTGATCAACAATTTGCCTTAAAAGTAAGGTGTACAATATTTGTTGATTTAGTTTTAAATTATATTTCAAGAATGGTGGCCGAAATACGGTCACCATTCTATAATTGCTTAATTCCACAAAAGAATTTTAACATATACCAAAGAGTTATAGAAAACGTTAGGTAGATGGGAGTTTTAAATGTTAAATCCAATTTCGCTCCAATGCAAAAACAACTCACATTACTTTTCCTATTATTTTACGGATCGATTATCCACGCCCAAGAACCGGTTGCCAAAGACACTGTAGTGCGCTACGCCAATATTGGCTATGATGCCAATGGCAATGAGGTATCCTTTCTCTCCGATACCCCACCATTACAACAAATAGCAGGGGCACCAAAGGCTTTTTATAGCTATTATTGGGAGTTTGGGGATGGCACTTATAGTACCGAAAAGAACCCGAAACATACCTATAAAAAAACAGGTAGCTATGAGGCAAAACTCTGGGCAACCAACAATTACGACACAGGGAAACCACCGGCTACCAGACCCAAAAAAGTGGTCATTAACGAAATTACAAAGACGGTAGACGATCTGGCTACCATGACCGACGATTTTATGTTGAAACGCAATCGTGAACCAATGATAGATGAAGAAATGGTCATGATTGTAAGCTATAAGAACACTAACAACTACTCCTCTTCAGGGAATATCCATTTGTTTTATAATGAAATGGCTTTTAAGAACGATAATTTCTTAGAACCGGAAATTAGATTGCACCATGGTGAAACTTTGATTCCTACGGATGTAATGGTCTACAATAAGGACCATAATCCTACAAATACCTTTTTGACTTCAATAGAAAATGAACTGGTTTCTTATAGCGTCCAGCCACAGGATTCTACAAAGAAAACCAACCTTCCACTAAGTATGGAAGAAGCCAAACAGCTATACCGCTCTCAAAAATCCATTTCATTCGAGAATATGCAGCCAGGCGAAGAAAGAAACTTATTTTTGACCATGCGTACCGCTCCGGAAATGATCAAGGATACCAGTGCCATTATTTCCGTTAGAGGTATTTATGTGCCAGATAATAATTATGGTGACCACACTGTGAAAGATATGGAAATGGAAATCGTGACCTCACATGATCCCAATAAAATGTCATCGAACGGGGTATTGATGAACTACCGTTTGGTACGCTTTAAGACCTTGAAATACAAAATCAAATTTCAAAATAATGGGGATGGGCCGGCAAGGACCATCCGATTGGAAACGGATATTCCAGACATGTTGGATATGTCTACCTTGAAATTGGAGGACCAATATCCGGCCTGCCCTATTTGTCCTAAAGAACCTGTGCGTTACAGTTGTTTGGATACCACTTTTCTGAAGAACAAGGCTATTTTCACCTTTAAAAATATTTATCTCCCTGGAACGGAACAGAAAAATGTACAGGAAAAAGATTCTACCAAAGGATTTGTAAAATACAGCATCCGTTTTGCACAAGACTTTCATAAGCAGAAAACAAAGAGTCGGACTGCGATAATTTTTGATAAAAATGAACCTATTATAACCAATTATGCAACTACCCGTTTTACACCAGGTATTTCTATCGGGATCAAAGCAGGATATAATTATTATCCCAAGGTAGAAAATGCACAGAGCTATTTTCTAAGTGCCGTAGTTTCGCCATACAAACCTTACCGTTTCTATGGACAGGCCGAATTCAGTAATAGTTTTAATGCCAGTACAAGTACCACAAGTATGGACCAAATAGTTGACGACCCAAGAAATGGAAGCATACAGTTACAGCGTACCATTACCGCTATCGAACAAAAAAGTGTGAATTGGGAGGTACCTGTTTTACTTCGATATAATATTAATAATTACCTTGGTATTGGTGCAGGTGTGCAAACTAATATTAATGTGAGCAATACGACCCATAACAATGTTACCGTTGAATATTACGAAGGTGATTCGGATCAGTTTTTAATGGATAGCAAGACCGATGCCAGTTCCGAGAGGGAATCCTTTACCAATTGGAGAACGGGTATATTGCTGGATTTTACAGCAGGATTTTCCCGATTGGGACCAAGTTTAGGTGCACGATATGTTATGAACAATATAACAGATTTCAACTACTGGCAACTCTATGCCCTATGGCGTTTCTAATTGAAAAACCTTAGAAAAATATTCGTCTATATGGTTTGGGCACTTTCCTTCTGGAGTTCGGCCCAACTTTCTGCGGATGAACTTTACAAGGAATTGGACCATCTTGTGGCAAAGCCAACGATTAAAAATCTCCAAAGACTTGAAGGTTATTGCGATAAATTCAACTTAACTGTCAAATCTTCCAATCAACAGCTTGCCTTGGTTATAGCCAGAGCTAATCTTGGATATTATTTCGAAAGATATGGGGACCTTTCCAAAAGTATCGACAACTATGAAGATGCCTATCATCGTTTCAAATCCAACCAATTATCGGATTACAATATTTATGAAAATGTAGCAGTGCCTTTAGCTGCTATTTATATCCGCCAAGGCGACTATTTAAAGGCTGAAGAATTGTTGATTCAGTGCGCTTCCCATGCCAAAAACACTGCAAATAATTCCTTGATGTACAACACTGTACTCTCGCTTTCTGCCCTATACAATTCCACATCTAGATACGAAAGGTCATATTTATTGATCAATGAAACCTTAAAAAAGAAAGGCATTCCTCCTGGTATCGCTGCAGCCTTAAAGAACAATCTAGCTACCTCGTATTTTAGGGCCGGTGATTTTGAAAAGGCAAAACAACTGCTTTCTGAAATACAAGTATTGGCAGGGATCGATCTTGTTAACACCTATAAAAGTCTTGCCTATATAGCGCTCAAGGAGGCTAAAGCTGAAGAAGCCATGGAATATTTTGAAATGGCCAAGTCAACACTATCGAATAAAGAAAACGTATCCGCAAGGGACTGGGTAAACTTATTGGTGGAAGAGTCAGAATTATTATTGGAATTGGGTTATACCCTTGAAGCCCAAAACACCTTGCACAAGGCTTTATCCGTAATGCTTCCCTCCCATTCTGGTCAGGTCCTTCCCGATGAAACCATTTTATATCCGGAGCGTAATTTTCTGCGCATTTTTGATATCTATGCGGCTACAACTGAAACAGTAAAGGATGCCTTGCGGGCATATGATCTGGCATTTTATGTGGCCAATTTAATTCAACAGGACTATAGCTCCCAGGAAACCAAAATTATACACCAAGGGGATATAAAGCATCGCACGGAAAAATGTTTAAACCTAATCTGGAAGCACTATTCTGACAGCACTGATACAGATTGGGCCGAAAAGGCCTTTGCCTATGCAGAACAAGGAAAGGCTTCGGTATTGATGGAAAAAATGGTGCTTAATGGGCAGCAGAATGAAAAAGCCAGTACATTGGTAAACCTCCAAAGCAAACGTGATAAGATTACCGATCAATTATTACGGGCGCAATTCAAAAACTTGGATGACAATATATTGGACACTTTCATTTCCGAATTGGCAGATATTGACAGGCAAATTAAGAAGGTGCGCTCCAATTTACCTAAAATGCTTCGGACGGAACTAAATTTAGTTGAATTGCAACAAAAGTTGAAATCTGATGAAGCGGTACTTCAATCTTATTTTTTGGGTGAAAAAACTAATTATCATTTTACAATAGATAATTCAGGAATAAGAATGTACCGACTCCCTGATATTGAAGAATTGTCCCCTTATATTTCAAAATTCGTAGATCTATTTGATAGTCCCGAAGGCATAAATAATAATGTTCCCAACTTTACTAAATCTGCCCATGAGTTATTTGAGTTGCTACAATTGCGGTACGCCCTGAATAATAACCGCCTAGTGTTGATACCGGATGGACTACTTAACTTTCTTCCTTTTGAATCACTTTTGACCGAACCCGCAGAAGGAACAATATTTTCCAAAATGCCCTTTTTGGCCGTATCGGAAAAAGTAGCATATGCGGTAAATGCCCAACATTATCTAACTTCAAGATCGACAGGTAAAATAAAATCGGTTTTAGGAATTTTCCCCATTTTTAGAGGAAGTCCCGAGGAATTATCGTATTCCGAAAAAGAAGCAAAAGCACTCGGGGGCACAATGTCGACAGAATTGGTTATGGAGTCCCAGGCCACCAAAAGCAATTTTATAAAGAAAACGAAAAACCATGACCTAATTCATTTGTCCACCCACGCCGGTAGTGGTGACTTTATAATTCCTGCCTTTGTACAATTTTATGATGATCTGCTATATCTACCAGAACTTCACAGTTTGGATATGAGTGACAAGACTATCGTTTTGAGCGCCTGTGAAACCGGAATAGGTAAACTCCAAAAAGGGGAAGGAGCCATCAGTGTAGCCCGTGGTTTTCAGTATGCAGGTGCTTCCTCTGTACTTTTTTCGCTTTGGAAAGTAAACGACCAGAGCACAGCCTCACTAATGTCGCGATTTTACAAATCCCTATCAACTACAGCATCCGTATTTGCATCGAATCATGCAGCAAAGCTGTCTTATCTACGGGATGAAAATGTACCTAATTCTAAAAAATCGCCCTATTATTGGAATGCTTTTGCCTATTATGGAGCCCTTGATTCCTATGACGAGACCAACAACACTTTTTGGTGGTGGAGTACTTCATTACTTTTTGTCGGATTCCTAGTAATAGTATTTGGCTTCAGGAAAAAACGAGATTGAAGTATGGATGGTTTACCTTTTCTTTTAAAAACATATAATATAAACCCATACTTGCAGTTGTTTGAGGGAACTGCTATTTTAGTCTGATCAAATTTAGGGTCGTTAAATCCGGTCGTCTTTTCTTACTTTGCAATAAAAGTTGATAGGACTTCTTATAATTAAGTATATCCCAATGAATTCCAATGTACTACAAACGCCTATTGTCTACCTGAAAGGCGTTGGTCCCAACCGTGCTGAGACCTTACAATCGGAGCTTGGAATACACACCTATCAGGATCTTATAAATCTTTTTCCCAATCGTTATATAGATAAAACACAATATTATAAAATTGGGCAACTGCAACGAACCAGTTCCGAGGTTCAAATTGTTGGAAAGATTGTCAACATTAAAACCGTTGAACAAAAAAGGGGAAAACGATTGGTAGCCAAATTTATAGATGATACCGGAGAAATGGAACTCGTCTGGTTTCGGGGGCAAAAATGGATCAGGGAAAATCTGAAGTTGAACATTCCTTATGTTATTTTCGGAAAGGTCAATTGGTTCAATGGCTCTTTCTCGATGCCACACCCAGAAATGGAATTGTGGGAAGACCATGAAAAGGGCTTAAAAATATACATGCAACCCGTTTATCCTTCCACCGAAAAATTGGCCAATAAGGGGATAACCAATAGGGTGACCAACAAACTTATTCAACAATTATTTTTGGAGACCAAGGGCCGGTTTAAGGAAACCCTATCCCCTGGCCTTATTAATGAATTAAGCCTTATTTCTAAAGGAGAGGCACTTTTTAATATCCACTTTCCAAAGAATCAGGAATTATTGGCCAAGGCGCAATTTCGGCTGAAGTTTGAAGAATTATTTTATATCCAAATACAGTTGATTTCCAAAAATTTAATGCACAAACAGAAAATAAAGGGATTTAATTTTGAGAAGGTCGGAACCCTTTTCAAAACCTTTTATGAGCATCATTTGCCATTTGAACTGACCAATGCCCAGAAAAGGGTCATTAAGGAAATTAGGTCCGATCTGGGCAGTAATGCCCAAATGAACAGATTATTACAGGGCGATGTTGGGTCTGGGAAAACCATTGTGGCACTTATGACCATGCTCCTTGCTATAGACAACGGTTACCAAGCCTGCCTAATGGCCCCAACGGAAATACTGGCCAACCAACACTTTATGGGCATAAAGGAGCTACTTGGAGATATAGGCGTTAACATAGCCCTACTTACTGGGTCTGTTAAAAAAACGGCACGGAAGATAATCCATGAACAGTTGGAAAATGGGGAGCTCCATATATTAATTGGGACCCATGCCTTGCTGGAGGATAAGGTGGAATACAAAAATCTTGGGCTTGCTATTGTGGATGAACAGCACAGATTTGGTGTGGCACAACGCGCCAAGTTATGGCACAAGAATGATGTTCCGCCCCATATTTTGGTGATGACCGCTACCCCTATTCCCAGAACCTTGGCAATGAGTTTATACGGCGATTTGGACATTTCTACCATAGATGAGCTTCCCCCGGGAAGAAAACCCATAAAAACGGTCCACAGGTACGATTCCAACCGCTTAAAGGTATTTCAGTTTATAAGGGACGAAATTAAAAAGGGGCGACAGGTCTATGTGGTTTATCCCTTAATTCAGGAATCCGAGGCTTTGGACTATAAAGACCTTATGGATGGTTATGAGAGTATAGCAAGGGATTTTCCTATGCCCGATTATCAGATTTCCATTGTACATGGTAAAATGAAACCTGCTGACAAGGATTATGAAATGGAACGATTTGTTAAGGGTGAAACACAGATCATGGTGGCCACAACGGTAATAGAGGTAGGCGTAAATGTTCCCAACGCCTCGGTAATGATCATAGAGAGCGCCGAACGTTTTGGGTTGTCCCAACTTCACCAACTAAGGGGAAGGGTTGGTCGCGGGGCCGATCAAAGTTTTTGTATTCTTATGACGGGACACAAATTATCCTCGGATTCAAAAACCAGATTGGAAACTATGGTAGGCACCAATGACGGATTTCAAATTGCCGAAGTGGATTTAAAGCTACGTGGCCCGGGGGATTTAATGGGTACCCAACAAAGCGGAGTTCTTAATCTAAAAATAGCCGATATCGTAAAGGATAACGATATTCTTAAGACAGCCCGGTACCATGCCCTTAAAATTTTGAGGGAAGATATTAGCTTGCAAAAGCATCCGGTTATACTTCATGCCTATACGCAACTGGTGAAATACAAAAATATTTGGAATTATATTAGTTGAGATTGCCGATAAAATTGGTCAATTGGTTTTATTACGGTTTTTAGGGGGCTTGCACTCCTTGCAGTAATCTGAATATGCCTTAAGTTCACTTTTCACCGCTTCATGTTCTTTTGTCAATACTTCCTGATTGTTGCCAAAATCAGTTTCTGAATAGACCCTTGAACTGATCTTGTTGCGTTCCGCTATCATTTTATCAAAATAGGGTTGAAAAAAGGTGGCATCCGAAAAGGTTTTTTTGTTTTCGAATAGTTCCTTTCTAATTTTTCTGGCATAAAGCTCAGAGAGATCAAAATCAAATTTAACTAGATCCATTAGTCTTTCCGCAGCCAAACTATCGGGAGCCATTATCACTGCGGCATCCCTGTGAAAGGTGCAACTCACCTTGGAATTGAAGTTCTTTGTAAACATAAACTCAACGTTGGACATTTGATATTCAAAATCCAGTATAACACCAGAATGTACCAACTCTTTGTCTATATCCTCATTAATGGAAGTTTTGGCGCCTTGGAAATCCTTAATGTTAAAGGAGTAATCCGGCTCCCATTCAATGCTATTTACCTGTGAAAACAGGCCATTGGTAAGTATTAAGAAAAGTAATGATAATCTAAATGACATATAATGGTTTACTATGGTGTACAATCAATCTATTTTTGTTGATTGTTCGTTTTTATTAATAATAGTAAATATAATAAATCTGTGATGTTTTGTAAGTTCCCCCAAAAACCAAACATTAAATCACAAAAAAACCCTGTCATTTCTGACAGGGTTGTATTTCTGGGTGGAAGACCGGGTTCGAACCGGCGACCTCTGGAACCACAATCCAGCGCTCTAACCAGCTGAGCTACAACCACCATTTGTAAGCGGTGGCAAAGATAAATCTTTAGTTCTATCGCACAAAATAATTTTCTGCTTATTTTATATCATTTCGTAAAGGACTCATTTAGCGAAATATACGATAATTCTCCGCTCCAATTATCGACCAAATACTCATTATACTGGATGAAACACACAAAAAACCGCACTTTCACAACATAAATTAGCCTATATTTTAAAGGAAAGATATTTTTATCCACAGTTAAATTAAGATAAATGTCTTTTAAAGCATCGTATATAAGCTCGCGGGAGATTAAATTAAAATTAACGGTATTATGGTTACTCCTCTTCCTATGTGGCGTCAACTTTGCCCAAGAAACCTCCATTCGGGAATTAAGGCAAAAAATTACCAACATAAGAAGTCAAAATAAACAGGTAAATAAAGATACCCTATATATTGGATTGTTAATGGAACTGGGGGCCAAACTTAGATTTTTGAATCCCGATAGTCTCTTATTACTTTCCAGTGAAGCCCAGAAATTAAGTAGCAACATTGATTATAAAAAAGGTGTTAGTGAAGCTTTATACAACCTAGGAACCTATTATTCAGATATGGGTGAGCATTCCAAAGCAATAGATAATTATGAAATGGCATTGGCCAATGCCAAAAAGTACAACAATCATGACTTAATATTAAGGGTGGGCAATGAATTGGCGAATGAAAACGTATATAGCGGGAATTATTCAACGGCCTTGCTCGGCTATTTAGAGAATATTAAATTGGCACAAACCTATGGCAACAGTAAAATGGAGTCCATACTTTATGAAAATGTTGCGGACTTATATGCTACCCAAAAAGATTACGATCAGGCCCTATATTTCTATAATAAGGTTGAAAAATTAAACTTAAAAATAGGAGATGACATCAGCTCTGCAGAAACTATGAGCAATGTAGCTTCAATTTATGCCGAAACTGGAGATTTTCAAAATGCCCTTTTTAAAATAAACCGTAGCATTAAAATTTTTGAACAAGGTGAGGTATGGGACTGGCTGGCCTATGCCTACGAGGTTAAGGGCAAGGTATACCTAAAACAACAGCAATACACCAGGGCATTATACTGGTATAACAAAAGTGTAGAGCTACATGAAAATCTTCAAGATGATCGCGGAATTATAGATTTGTACAACGGGATGGCCGAAGCGAATTTTGGATTGGAAAAGGACAGTATTTCACAGAATTATGCGATGATGGCCTATGAAATATCCACAACCATTAAGTCTATGGAGGGCATTAAAAAATGCTCCAATACCCTATACAAAGTTTATAAGAATCAGGAGAACTATGCTGCGGCCCTTAAATATCATGAAATTTTCAGGCAAATATCGGATACCTTGTCCAGAGATGGGAACAAGATGAGTATGGCGATGCTGAAAACCGAAATAAGTCATAAGAATCAGCAGGAAGCATTGGTATCCAAAAATGAAAAAGCTTTGGCCAAACAACGTCTCTATATCTATATAGCCGTGCTGTTTGTAATCATTATGGGCGCTATAGCATTTTTAGTGGCAAGGGGACAAAAAATCCTGAAAAAACTAAACAAGGAACTAGAAAGCCAAAAGCATGATCTTGAACAAAGGGAGGCTGAATTATGGGAGACCAATAATACCAAAAACAAACTTTTTTCTATTATAGCCCATGATCTCCGAGGCCCAATAGGTGCTTTGGAGGGACTATTAAAATTACTGAACAGTGGCGATATTAAAGAATCGGAATTTAAGGGGTTTATACCCAAATTAAAGAA
This sequence comes from Arenibacter troitsensis, assembly GCF_900177645.1. Classification (GTDB taxonomy): domain Bacteria; phylum Bacteroidota; class Bacteroidia; order Flavobacteriales; family Flavobacteriaceae; genus Arenibacter; species Arenibacter troitsensis. Next base: position 128,712 of record NZ_FXAO01000008.1, on the reverse strand, counting down.
CGACGTGAATAGTATTTCCTTTACCCTGAACAATCTACTTACTTGGGGCCAATCGCAAATGCGGGAAGCCACCACAGACCCTACCAATGTAGATTTAAATACGCTTGTTGAGAACAATATTAATTTATTAAGTGAATTGGCATTTACCAAAATGATTACCATGGATAATTTAATCGTCAACAAGGCCATAATCTGGTCCGACGAAAATCAAATGGACATCGTTATCAGAAATCTTTTGAGCAATGCCCTAAAATTCACTCCCAACAACGGACACATAACCATTGGATACGTGGACAGGTTGGATTATTTGGAAGTATTTGTTAAGGATAATGGCATAGGTATGGACGAGTATGTTCAAGAACAAATACTATCAAAAAATACCAATATCACCACCTATGGTACCAATAACGAAAAGGGAACCGGGCTTGGTCTATCGCTCTGCAGCGAAATGGTCATTAAAAATGGCGGTACCTTATGGGTCAAGAGTGAAATTAATGAAGGTTCTACCTTCTATTTTACTGTTCCCAAGGGAAAAAAGCAATTCCAAAAATCGGCCTAAATAAGGCTATCAAGGCTTTTAACGGCAACGAATCTTTCGGTAGTAAAACCTTCCCCATAGCCTATACCGATCATTCTACCCAAGTCCCTTGACCTATACACTACGCTATCTATAAAGTTTTTGCTACTAATTGGTGTTTCAGGTTCCTTACTTTTAGGATCATAAAATTGGGAACTATAAGCCATTATTGCCTGTACTTTTACGTCTATATATTCCGATACATCCACTACAAAGTCCGGTTCAAGGTTTTTCCATTGAATGTAATGATGCACCAATTTTGGTCTCCAGGCCTCTTGCCATTGGTCCTCCCCGTCAATTTTGGTATCTATTTTTATAAGTCCGCTTAGGAAGCAGGCGTCACTTACCAATTTACTACCCTTGGCATGATCTATATGCCTATCTTCAATAGCATTGCATAGGACGGTTTCGGGCCTGTACTTTCGGATCATTTTTATCACTTCCAACTGATGCTGTCTGTCATTTGTGAAGAAACCATCGGCAAATTCCAGATTTTCACGTACAGCAACCCCTAAAATATTAGCAGCTGCCGCGGCTTCCTTATCCCTAATTTCGGCAGAACCACGGGTACCCAATTCCCCACGGGTCAAATCTACGATACCTACTTTTTTGCCATTGGCCACTTCTTTTGCTATGGTAGCCCCTGCCCCCAATTCGGCATCATCAGGATGCGCGCCAAATACTAATATGTCTAATTTCATTTAATCTATGTCTACTATGTTCCTGAAAGCTTTCAATTACACTCTGGCACATCTCCACTTTCTTTAATATTTTCCTCGAATAATAGGCGAAAATAAACCTAAACGGCCAGTTTACTTTCTTTTCTTACTATTTCCAAAGCCTGTTCCAAATCTGCAATTAAATCCTCTGTTTCTTCTATTCCTACAGAAAAACGGATCAACCCATCTGCAATTCCTTGTCGCTTTCGCTCTTCGGCACTTAAAAGGGAATGTGAGGTTAAGGTTGGGGAAAGTACCGTGCTTTCCACCCCCGCCAAACTCATGGCCGGTTTTATTAATTTTAATGACTTTTGAAATTGTGAAGCATTAAAATCGGCATTTAACTCAAAGGATAGCATGCCCCCGAAGCCCTTCATCTGTTTTTTAGCTATGTTGTGGTCTGGATGCGAGGGTAGACCAGGATAATATACGGCAGATATATCTTTGTGCCCATACAGATATTCGGCCATTTTTTGTGCATTTGCATTTTGGGCCCTAACCCTGATTCCCATGGTCTTAATGCTCCTTTCCAATAGCCAAACGGTGTAATCGCTAAGACTACCCCCAAAATTTTTGGCCAAACTGAATATCTTTTTAATATTAGCTTCTGTTGAAGCTACGGCTCCAGCACAAATATCGGAATGTCCACCCATGTATTTTGTAGCGCTATGGATTACCACATCTATGCCAAAATCAACAGGATTTTGATTCACCGGACTGGCAAAAGTATTGTCGATCATGGATATAAGACCATGTTTTTTAGAAAGGTCGGCCACTGCCTTTAAATCTGTAATGTTCAATAACGGATTGGATGGGGTCTCTATATAAATTACCTTGGTATTTTCCTTAATTTTTGCCTCAAAGTCCTCAGCCTTAAAACCATCGGTAAAAGAGTACGATATCCCAAACTTTTCAAATTCTTCAACTATGAGATTGTAGGTGCCGCCATAAATGATCTTTTGTATTACAATATGGTCCCCAGCCTTTAAAAATGCCAAGAGGGAAGTACTGATTGCGGCCATACCGCTTCCAAAAATCAATGCCGCTTCGGCATGCTCCAGGGCCGCTATTTTTTTGGCCAAGGCCACTTGGTTGGGAGTGTTGAAATATCGTGGGTAGCGTTTAACATCAATATCCTCAAAGGCATAGGCTGTTCCCATGTACAAAGGTGAAATGGCCCCTTTGAACTCCTTGTCCTCCAGCTGTCCGAAATGGGTACAGATGGTATTAAGTCCCTTTTTTTGCTGTTTCATGCTATCTATTTAAATTGATTAAGACTAATGGTGGATAAAGTTACAAAAATAGCTTATACCTTAATTTCTTTCCATTTACCCTTTTTGAACAGTATATAACTAACTAGGGTTAGCAAAACCTCGGCTATTGAAATGGCTAAAAACACCCCAATAGCCCCAAACTTAAAAGTCATAGCCATTATATAAGCAAAAGGAAGCTGTAGCACCCAAAATATTAACAAGTTAATCTTAGTAGGGGTATTTGTATCCCCTGCTCCATTAAATGCCTGTGTCAATACCATACCGTAAGCGTAAAACACATAGCCTGCAGCAATAATTTGTAGGCACAGAGTGCCATATTCTACAACTTGTGGAGTGCTATTAAAGGATAAAATGATATTTTCTGCAAAGAATAGGTAAATCAAGGAAATAGAAAACATAAAGATGGCATTATACTTGCCAGTTTTCCAAACAGATTCTTCGGCCCTATCTGGTTTATTGGCTCCCAAATTTTGGCCGACAAGCGTGGCGGCCGCGTTGCTCATTCCCCACGAAGGCATTAAGGAAAACATTATAACCCTAATAGCAATGGTGTAACCTGCCAAAACTTCACTTCCAAATTCGGACATAATCCTCATTAAAAATATCCAACTAGACGTACCGATCAAAAATTGGGCAATACCGCCAGCTGACACTTTAATGATGTTTGTCATCACTTTAAAGCGGATTACTATATCCGAAATGCCAATTTTGATCTTACTCCATCCAAAGAACAAAATTATCAATTGAAACAAAACTGCAGTACCCCGGCCAATGTTGGTCGCTATTGCAGCGCCCATAACTCCGTATTCAGGAATTGGTCCCCACCCAAAAATAAAAATTGGATCAAGAATGATATTTAGACCATTGGAAAGCACCAAGATCCACATGGCAACCGAGGCATCCCCTGCTCCCCGAAAAATGGCATTTATTAAGAAAAGCAGTAGTATAGTGATATTACCTCCGATCATCAATTGGGTGTAACCATGGCCCTCTTCTATTAGTTCTGAACTTCCGCCCATTAAACCGAGGATTTCCTTGGAATATATAGCTCCAAATATTCCAGTAATAATAGCTACGGTAATTCCCAGTATGATAACCTGTACCGCCGATTCCCTAGCTCCCTGAAGATTTTTTTCACCAACCCTTCTGGCCACAATTGCCGTTGCAGCCATACTTAAACCAATGGCTAGGGCATAAATCAATGTAATTACCGATTCTGTGAGACCTATTGTTGCTACTGCATTAACGCTAACCCTGGATACGTATGCAATATCTACCAAAGCAAAAATAGATTCCATTAACATTTCCAATACCATAGGTATGGAAAGCATAAAAATCGCTTTTCTGATACTTCCAGAAGTAAAATCAGTATCCTTGCCGGTCAAAGCTATGATGAAGTACTTGTATAATTTACCTAAGGTAAGTTTGTTAGCGTCCGGCATGAGTAATGAATTGTGTTATGTGAAGAAAATAAACACTGTCAATAATCAAAAATCCACCAAATGAATTCTTAATATTCCATCTAAGATATCTAAAGAAACATAATCGCTTTACTTCATATTAAAACATAATTGCTTTAAAATTAGAAAAGTTTAAAGTTACTTGGTATAATATTTTTTATTACACCAGTAACTTACCGCTCCCAATAGCAATACCCCGAAAACGGTATAATAAATAAAAGTGGGCGTAATCACCTGTGCCCCACTGGCATAACTATGAAGTCCTACTAAATAGAAATTCACCCCAAAATAGGTCATCATAATACTTCCAAAGGCCACTACACTGAGAAAATTGAACATCCATTTACCACGTAGGCCTGGAATTAACCTGGTATGAATTACAAAGGCATAGATCATTATAGAGATCAAGGCCCACGTTTCCTTTGGATCCCATCCCCAGTAGCGACCCCAACTTTCATTAGCCCATTGTCCTCCCAAGAAATTGCCTATAGTCAGCATAACCAGACCTACCGTTAAGGAAAGTTCATTGATGATGGTAAGCTCCTTGATGTTCAGGTCCATTTTTTCCTTATTCTTACTATTGGTCATGATGATCAACAAAAGACTAACTACACCCAAGATCATGCCCACGGTTAGGGGGCCGTAACTACCAACTATTACCGCAACATGGATCATTAACCAATAACTATCCAAGACCGGCACAAGATTGGCTATTGATGGGTCTACCCAACTCTGATGCGCAATCCACAACAGCATGGATGTCACAAAAGTAGCCGCGGCGACCGTCATATTACTTTTCTTGCTGAAAAGAAGCCCCATACCCAAAGTGGCCCAGGAAACATATAGGATACTCTCATAGGCATCGCTCCAAGGAGCATGCCCGGATATGTACCAACGCATTCCCAATCCAAGGGTATGTACGATAAAAAACACATAAATTAGGACTTTGATCCCGGCAATGCTAAAACGAAGAGCTTTTCTATCCTTAATAATTTGGAATACCAGTAGCACAAACATTAGGAGTCCCACCAAGGCATAATACTTATATAGCTTATTATAAATATCTGCCTTATTGTAGAATACTTCCGCATTAATTTTGCTTTCAGAGGGCAATACCTCACTACCGTGGTTTTCTTGGTTCTTTTTAAAGGCGGCCAACAATTTATCGGCTTCGGAATAGTCGCCAGATTTTACTGCCTTCTCCAAGCTCATTAAATAGAAGGGAACGGCATTCTTTATAAAATTGGCATATAGGGAATCCGATACCTGATATTGGCCTCCCCTATATTCCACGGCCGAGATCCATTTATTATTGTCGTCATTGAGCAACGGAAATATCTTGACTATTTCACCTCCCAAAGCCCTGTTCAATAGCACCAAACGTTCATCCAAACTCTTGAAATCTTTTTGGAATTGGTTTGGGGTATTGGTGGCATAGGCTTCCTGTAGGTAAGAACTTAATTTGTATTGCCCTTTTTCATCAAAGAAATCTGTAGCCTTTGCAAATTTTTTGCCATGTTCCAGACCTATTATCTTACGGATACTGTCATTTTGCCCTTTTTTATCCAAGGCAATAAATTCGGCGTAATACCAAACTCTTGGATTTAGCATCATGGATAGAAATACCTGATCGGAATTGAAATCGGTATATTTATCCTTAAGACTTAGTTTTCTCAACAATTCGGAAGAAAACGTATTTATGGGTTTCATTCTTCCACCGGCATCCTGAATTACAAGTTTCCCAAAAGAGGCAGCATGCTCCTTGGATGGGGTCATGGCGTGCAACAACGAATCTACCTGCTGGGCAGTAGGGGTATTGTCATGTGCATGTGAATCTGTCTCTACATTATCCTGCGCCATTGTATTTAATGTACTTCCTAGGATAAATAGTACAGCCAATTTGGATCTTTTATTTTTTAGTTTCTCCAAGGAAGCACCCAAACTTTTAAACCTGGTCTTACCATAGAACATAATACCCATGAGTCCGGCATACAATAAAAAATACCCGATATAAGTTATCCAAGTACCCCAAAAATCGTGGTTTACGGACAATATTGTTCCTTTCTCATCTTGGTTAAAACTAGCTTGAAAAAAGCGATATCCCTTGTGGTCCAAAATATGGTTCATGTAAATATCGTAGTCGAAAGGACGTTCGTCCTCAATGGTTACCTTACTCATAAAGGAGGCATAGCTGTTTTCGGTTCCCGGATGTTTCTCGGCAATAAAATCATTTAATTTAATTCCAAAAGGCAAGGTGTACACCTTGGAACCGTACGAAAGGTTAAAGTCCAAACCTCCTACCTCAAATTCCCCGGAAAAATTGGCCACACCCTTTGCTCCCAACAATTTTTTGCGGACAGTTTCACCATTGCTGCTAATATCCACTATCAAGGCATCCAGGTCATTTTCCGTTTTTTCGTTCTCTGGAATGGAAATTACCCCATAGGAACCTTTGGTAATAGGTTCGGGAATTACAAATTGCATGCCTGCAGTAGTATATAAAGATCTTAACTGCAGGGTTTGAAGGCTGTCTTTGAACAATTCTCCCTGCAATTGATCGGCCATTCTCATAAACTGTCCTTCGAAAGGGGATTTAATCTGATAATTACCATCGGACTCAATAATATTGATAGCTCCTTCGGTCATTTTGTTCAAGGAAAACAAAACATTGTGTATACTGCTAACCTCCCCGCTTTCCAAATAATGCTCATGACGTTGTCCGTCACCTGCTTCTACAATTTTTAAATATTCCTTCCCATTGGAATCTTCGACCAAACCTTCTTTTGCGCCTTCAATAAATCCGGCATAGGATATGGTAAATGGTTGTCCATTAAAATCGGAATTCCAGGGCAAATTGGATTTGATAGCTTCCGTGGTAACCAATATATCGTCTTCTAAAATCTTCCGTTTGGGCTCGTTGCTTATTTCCCCATCCACATAAACGGTAAGGTAGGTTTTGTCGGAATAAAAAACATTTTCCGTGTTCCCTTCCCTTATTGGCATCATTCCTTCAAAACTTATATACCGGGTAACAAATGCTCCAAGTATTATTAAAATCCAAGAGAGATGTAATAACAGTATTGCCCATTTTTCCTTTTTTAAAAGATTATAGCGATTAATATTCCCAATAAAATTAATAACAAAAAATACCATGATGGCCTCGAACCACGTAGTGTTGTAAATCCATATTCTTGCGGTTTCCGTACTATACCAGCTTTCTATAAAGGTACCAAAGGCCATGGCAGTAGCGAAAACAATAAATAAAACAGCCATTAAACGTGTGGAAAAGAAGATTTTTTTAAGGAGTTCAATCATTTTGGCAAGAAGGTTTGATTTAAACATGCAAAAATACATTTTTATAGGAGTTTAATTATTAAATGTTTTGTTAATTGAGTAATTACCCACCAAACGGGATTGGAATGCTCTGATGTTTACCGATATAGTTTTATATTGCCTGTCTGCCAACGGCTATATCCTTTTACTCTGGGATTCATATCCATGGTTTAGGTGATAAAAAATTATATAAATAAATTCCTATTAAGACTATGCAGTGTTTTGCTATATAAAGGGAGCAAGTAGTATTTCTACATCTTAGTTTAAATTTGCAGCAATTCATTTCAGTAAGTACTTGCCGTCAAAATAGGTTAACATTGGCCGCCCGTTTCAAACGTAGTCAAACATCGATATTCAAAAAACTTATCGCCCATAAACCTTTAATTTTGATTTAATATTTACTTTTGACTATGATATCTATAGTTTTACTGGGAACTGGCAATGTGGCCAAGCATTTGTACGATGTCTTTACGGGTGTTGAAGAAATAAATGTGCTACAGATAATAGGCAGGAACGAAGACCACCTCACCCACTTTAGGAATAAGGTTGCTACGGGGACGGATTTCACTAAGATTACGGACGCGGATATTTATATTATTGCCGTAAGTGATGATGCCATTGCCCATGTGGCTTCTTATCTAAAGGAGAAAAAAGGTTTAGTGGTCCATACCTCTGGAAGTGTTGCCTTAAATTCTCTGGGAGATTTAAATCATAGAGGGGTCTTTTATCCCCTGCAGACCTTTAGTAAGGCCAAAACTATAGATTTTAAAAAGGTACCAATCTGCATAGAGGCCGAACATAAAATCGATATCAACCTATTAAAGAAATTGGCAGGACTCATTAGTTTGGAAGTACAGGAGATAACGAGTGAGCAACGGAAAGCGCTTCACCTAGCGGCAGTATTTGTAAATAATTTCGCGAATTATCTTTTTTCGATAGGCCACGACATTTGTGCTGAAAATAATTTGCCATTTTCCATGTTGAGGCCTTTAATTAAAGAAACCGTAGATAAATTAGAAGAGCTATCTCCCACAGAAGCCCAAACCGGACCGGCAAAAAGAAACGATGTGAAGACTATGGAAAGCCACTTAAATCTGCTAAAAAATAAAAATTATCAGGATATTTACAGCTTGTTAAGCAAATTGATAGGAGAAAAGTATGGACAAAAGTTATAAGGAGCTGCTACAGGACATAACCACTTTTGTATTTGATGTGGATGGTGTATTTACAGATGGCAAAATTATGATCACCTCAGACGGTGAAATGTTAAGGACTATGAATGTTCAGGATGGTTATGCTGTAAAGGTGGCCATTCAACAAGGTTATAATATCTGTATCATTTCTGGTGGTACCAACGAAGGCGTTAGGTTAAGATTAAGGGGCTTGGGAGTTACCGACATACATATGGGGGCCCATCACAAAATAGACCCCTTTGACGAATATTTGGATATATACAATATAAACCCACAGCATGTTCTCTATATGGGTGATGACATCCCCGATATCCCCCCTATGAGATTGGCGGGTATTCCCTGTTGTCCACAAAATGCTGTCCCTGAAGTAAAGGCCATATCTAAATACATTTCGCATAAATACGGTGGAGACGGCTGTGTTAGGGATGTCATAGAACAGGTTTTGAAAGTGAGAGGGCATTGGGCCGAAAATTTTAGCGCCAAGAACGATTAACAATATGCCCAATAACAAGCTAAAGGAATATCGCATAATTCTTGCCTCCGCCTCTCCCAGAAGACAGCAATTCTTTAGGGAAATGGAAATAGATTTTATTGTAGATCCAATACATATTCAGGAGATATATCCCGATCATTTAAAGGGTGCGGAAATTTCGGATTATCTGGCAGAATTAAAAGCTGGCGGATATCCAAAAAACTTAGCGCCCAAGGATATCCTCATCACTTCCGATACCGTGGTTTGGCATTACAATATCTCATTGGCAAAACCTGCCGATGAAAAGGAGGCGTTTTCCATGTTAAATACACTCTCCAACGATTGGCACGAAGTAATTACCTCTGTTTGTTTTACCACGAACAAAAGTCAACAAACTGTAAGTCAATCTACAAAGGTGAAATTCAAGACATTGAGCCATTGGGAAATTGAAAATTATATTCAGAACTATAATCCGTTCGACAAAGCTGGGGGTTATGGCATACAGGATTGGATAGGCCTTATCGGGATTGAGGAAATACAGGGTTCTTATACCAATGTGGTAGGATTGCCGACCCAATTGGTTTACAAAACGTTAATGGCCATGGTAGGTTAGCTTATTTTGAATAATTTTAGAAAAAATTATATCCTATGCAACGTCTGTTTACCTTCATTTTTGCACATATTTTATTGTTATTGGTTCTTATTAGTGCATGTAAGGAAAATACTAATGATTCCGAAAATATTTCTTTGGACGGCAATGATAAGGAAATTTCCGAGCCTAAATTGGTCAAAACTCCCTTATCCGAAGAGTTCAAAGAGTATTGGTATACAGGGAAAGCCGAAATAACTTCTTATACATTGGAACAGGCCCGTTACGGTGAACTGAGGGATGGCAAAGCGGTTTTAATTTATGTTACCGAGCCTTTTTTAGCGGACAAACAGGTGAAAGCCGATCAATCAAATTCCAATAACGTTTCTGTATTGAAACTTAATAGTACTAAGAAATTCTTAACCGGTATCTACCCCTACTCTATAATGAACAGTAGTTTTTACCCTGTATCGGATAATCAACACGCCATTAAACTAACCGCCTCGGTTCAGGAATGGTGTGGTCAGGTATTTTCGCAATTGAACAACAGGGATAAATTTGAGATAAAATCCTTTTCCTATTTTGAGAGCGAGGGGGATCAAACCATTACTTTGGACAAAACGCATTTAGAAAATGAAATATGGAACAAAATAAGGATCAATCCAAGCAACCTTCCGGCAGGCAACATTAAAATTGTGCCTTCCATGGAATATTTGCGCTTGGCGCACAAACCTTTAAAAGCTTATGATGCCAATGCTGAACTCAGTACTACAACGGATCTTTACACTTATAAAATGGATTATCCAGAATTGGAAAGAACCTTGGAAATTAGCTTTTCCAAATCCTTCCCACATACTATTGAAAATTGGTCCGAAACTTATAAAAGTGGATTTGGACCCAATGCCCAAACACTAACTACCAGGGCAACAAAAATAAAAACATTAAAAAGGGCTTATTGGCAGGAAAACAAAAATAGTGATGTATTTTTACGCGACAGTTTAGGATTATAGATTTTATGGATACACTATTTTTTGAATACAAGAACGAACTCTTGGGGACGGCTATATGTTTGTTGGTCCTATTGATATTGAAGTATCTAGGCACTAAAGCCATAAAAAAAGTTGGAAAGATTAGCGATATCAATGAGGTACGTACTAGGTTGATCATAAAATACTCCACTGTAGGCCTTACTACCTTGGGAATAGTGGCGCTCATTCTTATTTGGGGTGTAGAAATGAAAGACATCGGTCTTGTATTTTCCTCAGTTTTTGCCGTAATAGGAGTGGCCCTTTTTGCCCAATGGTCCATATTGAGCAATGTTACTGCCGGGGTTATACTATTTTTCTCGTTTCCATTTAAAATTGGGGATAAAATAAAAATAATGGATAAGGAAATTGAATTGCCAAATGAAGTCTATCTGATAGAGGATATAAGGGCATTTCATATCCATCTTAGAAGGAATAACGGGGAACTTTTTACCTACCCAAATAATATGATGCTTCAAAAGGCCATAGCTCTGGCACAAACCTATGAAGACTCCTTGGAAAGGAGTGAAGTACTTTAAGGTGTTAAAGTAGTTGTAAAAATTACAGCTACGGATTTTATATTTTTATATTTGGGAACCAACTAAAACTGTATAAATATGCGCCTTCCTTGGGTATTCTTTTGGGGGATACTACTTTCTTGCCAACTTATTGACGCTCAGGCACCAAAAAAAAATACTTCCTCGGACATCTATCAATCCATTCAAAAATTGAATTTTTTGGGGTCTGCCCTTTATATTGCCGCACACCCCGATGATGAAAATACAAGGTTAATTTCCTATTTATCCAATGAAGTAAAAGCCAAAACAGCCTACTTATCCCTCACCCGTGGTGATGGAGGTCAAAATTTAATAGGTTCCGAACTAAGGGAATTGTTGGGAGTTTTGCGCACCCAAGAGTTATTGGCTGCCAGGCGTATCGATGGCGGGGAACAGTTTTTTACGAGGGCCAATGATTTTGGTTACTCCAAGCACCCGAATGAAACCTTAAAGATTTGGAATAAGGAGGCCGTGTTAAGTGACGTTATTTGGATTATTCGCAATTTTAAGCCAGATGTTATCATTAATAGATTTGACCACAGATCCCCAGGTTCCACACATGGCCACCACACCTCTTCTGCCATGCTTAGTTATGAGGCCTTCGATTTGGCCAACAACCCTAATATATATCCGGACCAACTAAAAAGTACGGACGTATGGCAACCAAAAAGGCTATTTTTTAATACTTCATGGTGGTTTTATGGAAGTGAGGACAAATTTCAAAAAGCGGACAAATCCAAAATGATAGATCTTGATGTTGGGGTCTATTATCCCTTAAGAGGCGTATCCAACAACGAAATAGCATCACTTGCCAGTAGCCAGCATTTGTGCCAGGGTTTTGGAAGATTATCAACACGGGGTAGTGAGAACGAGTATATAGAACTTTTAAAGGGCGACCTCCCCCAAAATAAATCCGATATTTTCGACGGAATAAATACGACATGGTCGCGTGTTGAAGGTGGGGAAGCTGTTGGGAAGATTTTATATGAAATTGAAAGAAATTTTGATTTTACCCAACCAGCAAAACACCTGCCGCAACTTATTGAAGGATATAAGGCCATTTTGAAATTACAGGACGAGCATTGGAAAAAAATTAAAAAAAAGGAGTTGGAGGACATTATCCAAGCGGTTTGTGGACTTTATTTGGAAGCAACAGCCGAAGAATCCAACACCTATCCCGGAAGTACTATCAGTATAAATATTGAAGTTTTGAATAGAAGCAATACCGACATTAATCTATTAGCTGTTTCCACCGGCCCGGATAATCGTATAAATAAAAATATCGCCCTAAAAGAAAACAAGAAAGAGTTATTCCAAATAAATATAAATGTTCCAAGCAATAAGGACTACACAAGTCCCTATTGGTTGAACAATAAAGGAACTACTGGAATGTATACGGTAAAGGACCAAAACCTAATTGGAAAACCGGAAACTCCCAATGCCTTTGAGGTAAATTTTGAAATGGAATTCAACGGATTCGCCATAAATATTACAAAACCGGTTGTTTACAGATACTCCAAACCGGATAAGGGGGAAATATACCAACCCTTTGAAATATTGCCAGAGGCAACGGCGAGTTTTAAGGATAAGGTGATTATTTTTGCCAGTTCCGAACCCAAGGAAATTCCCGTTACAATTAAAGCACTTAAAGACAATGTAAAGGGGGAACTACAGCTGTGCTTTGGAAAGGGTTGGAAAGTTGATCAAGAAATAAAATCCTTTGAAATTGGAAAAAAGGGAGACCAACGAATATTGAATTTTATATTAACACCCCCTGCCAATGAAGATGAAAATTATATTTCCCCAATTGTAAAAGTGGATGGTAAGGAAATCTCGAAAGAATTGATAGAAATATCCTATGACCATATTCCCAAACAATCTGTGCTGTTGCCTTCCGAAACCAAAGTGGTGAGACTGGACATTAACAAGAATGGGGAAAATATAGGATATATAAACGGGGCTGGCGATGAAATACCCGAAAGTCTCAAACAAATAGGATATAAGGTAGAATACATAGACCCTAAAACCATTCAAGCTGGTTCCTTGAACAAATATGATGCTATTGTTGTTGGTATAAGGGCGTACAACGTGGTGGATGAATTAAAATTTAAGCAGCGCTATTTATTGGATTATGTAAAAGAGGGTGGCAACCTAATTGTTCAGTACAACACCGCTGGTAGAAATGGATTGGACATGGATAACCTTGCCCCCTACCCTTTATCCATTTCACGTGATAGGGTTACGGATGAATCTTCCAATGTGGACATACTGGCTAAATCGCATGCCTTAGTCAACTATCCCAATAGAATAACCCAAAACGATTTTAATGGCTGGGTTCAGGAACGTGGTCTGTATTTTCCGGATCAATGGTCCAAAGAGTTTACCCCAATACTTTCAATGAACGATGAAGGTGAAGCAAGTTTAAATGGTAGCCTTTTAGTTGCACCATACGGGAAGGGGAACTATATTTATACGGGATTGAGCTTTTTCAGGGAATTACCGGCCGGTGTAACAGGTGCTTTTAGACTGTTTGCCAATATGCTTTCCCTAAAACAGGAAAGTCAAAAATAAAAAACAAGAATAGTTATGTTCGAGAAATTTGATTGGAAAAAGGAGTATACGCTAGTGCTAGTACTGAATATCATCTATATAATTGTTTTTTATTTAATAATGACAGGAAACCGATAAAATGGCTGCAATAGATTGGATTATACTTGTCGGAACCCTTATTTTCATTGTTGGATACGGGGTTTGGAGAACAAAGGGAAGTAAGAACGTAACGGACTATGTCCTTGGTGGTCACGATGCCAAATGGTGGACCATAGGTCTTTCCGTAATGGCTACACAAGCAAGTGCAATAACATTTTTGTCCACTCCTGGACAGGCATTTCATGATGGAATGGGATTTGTTCAATTTTATTTTGGCCTTCCATTGGCCATGATTATAATATGTCTTGTTTTTGTGCCCATTTATCATCGACTCAATGTATATACCGCCTATGAATTTTTGGAAAATCGCTTCGATCTAAAAACAAGGACGCTGGCGGCCTTATTATTTTTAATTCAACGTGGTCTTGCCGCCGGTATTACCATTTTTGCACCTTCTATTATTCTTTCGGCCGTATTGGGCTGGGATTTAAGAACCCTAAATATTTTAATAGGTATCCTTGTTATCATTTACACCGTTTCTGGGGGTACCAGAGCTGTGAGTGTTACACATAAACAACAAATGTTCATTATAATGACCGGAATGTTTATTGCCTTCTTTTTTATACTTGGTTATTTGCCGGAGGACATTACTTTTAGCAAGGCATTGAAGATTGCCGGGGCCAGTGATAAATTAAATATTTTGGACTTTAGTGTCAACACCACAAGTCGCTATACCTTTTGGAGTGGAATTACGGGCGGACTATTTCTTGCCCTGGCCTATTTTGGAACAGATCAGAGTCAGGTACAAAGATATCTTTCCGGAAAAACTGTAAGGGAAAGTCAGCTTGGACTAATTTTCAATGGATTGCTAAAAATACCAATGCAATTCTTTATTTTACTAGTGGGTGTAATGGTATTTATTTTTTTTCAGTTCAACCATTCTCCTTTAAACTTTAATCCGGCTGCTACCAGTGCCATAATGGAATCCTCCTATTCCGAAGACTATAAGATATTGGAAGAAGAACATTTAGTCTTAGAGAGCGAAAAAAGAATGGCTCAAAATAAATTCTCCGGAGCCTTGGATCTTAAGGAGTACGATGCTATTGAAGATGCCAAACAACATATTGTAAGTATCAATAATAAGGACAAGGAAAATAGAAAGGCGGCCCAAGCACTAATTTCTTTGGCCGATGATAGTGTGGAGACCAATGACAAGGATTACGTGTTTATCCATTTTATTTTAAATTTTTTACCCAAGGGACTAATAGGTCTATTATTGGCAGTTATACTTTCGGCGGCCATGTCCTCTACCGCCTCCGAATTGAATGCTTTGGGAACGGTTACATCTTTGGATTTATATAAGCGAAACAAGAAAGGTGAATTTACCCAGGCACATTATGTAAAGGCCTCAAAATTATTTACCCTTTTGTGGGGTGTTATTGCCATTGCTATTGCTTGCGTGGCCAACCTATTTGATAACCTCATTCAATTGGTCAATATTATAGGGTCCATATTCTATGGAAACGTTCTAGGTATTTTTCTGATTGCCTTCTTTTTTAAATTTATTAAGGGCAATGCCGTCTTTGTAGCTGCCTTAATAACCCAGTGCATCGTAATTATAGGTTGGAGTTACGACTGGATGTCCTATCTGTGGTTAAATGCTTTTGGGTGTTGTTTAATAATCATATTGGCAACAATATTGGAAGGATTTGACCGTCTTTTAAAAAATCCCCCAATAGAGGCATAATATTAATCTTCATTTTAACGGTCTTGTATTGGACCTGAACCCGTAATTAAACCACCAACGATCCATTCTATGACTGAATTTGGGTAGGTTTAATGGTGTGTAGACAATGAAATTTTATCAAGTCCACGAAATATTTAGGTGATTTGATAGGATTATTTATATATTTAATGTTAGCAAACTGTTAACATTTGCTTCTTATGCCAAAAATTCTGTTCTCGTATCTACTACTATACTATAATGATTAAGGAGAAATACACTATAAAGGACATAGCCCAAATGGCAGGTGTTTCCAAGGGAACGGTAGATAGGGTATTACACAAACGAGGTAAGGTCTCCAAACATGCTTTTGAAAAAGTTGATAAGGTACTTAAGGAGATAGACTATAAGCCCAATCCAATTGCCAGGAACCTTAAGAGAAACAAAACCTATAGTATACATGTTCTACTTCCCGACCCCAATAAGGATCCTTATTGGATTCCTGCCAATGAAGGCATTATAGAGGCTTCAGATCAATTTACCCCTTTTGGAATACTTATAAGGAAATATTTTTACGACCCTGCCGAGAAATCTTCCTTTATGGAGCAATCAGAGGAAGCTATTCGGTCAAGACCCGATGTGCTATTAATGGCACCCATCTTTGAAAGCGAATCACAAGTGGTTTTGGGACAGTGTTGTGAAGCCAAAATTCCGGTGGTTTTGTTCAATAATCATATTAATTGCTTTAAGGAGCAAATTTTTATTGGCCAGGACCTAAAACAAAGTGGCAGGGTTGCAGCAAGTTTAATGGAGAAAATAATTGGAAAGAATGATGGCATAGCCATAATCCATATCAATAAAGAACCCCATATGCAATCCAAGGAAAATGGGTTTATAGAGTTTTTTAAGGAAAGGTCGGATAGCAAACACATTATGGTTTCCAAAACTTTTAATTCGGCCGAAAAAAATTGTTTTAACCATGAAGTTTCCCAATTTATAAAAAGCAATCCTGAAATTAATGCTTTTTTTGTAACCAATTCAAAGGCGTATATGTTGGTCGAAGCATTTCAGGAACTTAAAAAAGATGATGTGGTCATTATAGGATATGATTTATTAAAGCCCAACATTATGCATCTTGGGCAAGGGAATATAAAGTTTTTAATTCACCAAAAGCCTAAAAGACAGGCCTTTCTGGGTGTCAATTATTTGGCAGAACATTTTCTTTTTGGAAAGTCCTTACCTCCACACGAATTCCTTCCTATAGATGTTATTACTTCAGAAAACGTTCATTACTACCTTTAAATAGGTTGATAAAACAGACAACTAATCAAGATCGACCTTAAAATAATTAAGGTTTTATTCAATGTGCTCGAACACATTTGTGCCCTTACTATTTGTTTTATTAAAAAAAAAGATTAATTTCACTCTTAACTTAATATTAACATACAACTAATTTATTAACTCAAACAACTTTATTATGGTCAAAAAATTGCTATTATTTTTTGTACTAGTGTTCGGAGCCTATCCGTTACTGGCGCAAAGCAAAACGGTGACAGGTACGGTCACTGATGCTACGGATGGTTCCCCTCTACCAGGTGTAAACGTGCTTGTACAAGGAACCACAACTGGATCTCAGACTGATTTTGATGGAAATTATTCCATTGAAGCAGCAAGCGGTGATGTATTGGTATTTTCATTTCTTGGAATGAAAACCCAATCGGTAACTGTAGGTGCATCCAATACTATTAATGTATCTATGCAGGAAGATGCGGAACAACTGGGCGAAGTGGTTGTAACTGCTTTGGGTATCACAAAAGAACAGCGTAAAGTTGGTTATGCCGTTACCACTGTTGATGCTGAAAATTTCACCAAGGCTAGAGAAGTAAACGTTGCCAATTCTTTGGCTGGACGTGTAGCTGGGGTTAACATCAAGGGTACTAGTAGTGGTCCAGGTGGAACCTCTAAAATTTTCTTGCGTGGTCTTTCAAGTACATCTGGAGGATCTCCTTTATTTGTCATTGATGGGGTCCCTTTAGATAATACACAACGTGGTAGTGCCGGCCAATGGGGTGGTGCCGACGGCGGTGATGGTATTGGAAACATTAACCCGGATGATATCGAAAAAATGACCGTTCTTAAAGGTCAGTCTGCATCTGCTTTATATGGCTCTAGAGCTTCAAATGGTGTTATTCTGATTACAACTAAAAAAGGAAAAAAAGGCTCTGATTGGGAGGTTTCATACAACACTAATTATACAGTGGAGCAAGGTGTGGATTTTACAGATTTTCAAGAGGAGTATGGCCAAGGTGTTGGTGGTATAAAACCTGCTACTGCACCTGACGCGCGTACGACTGCCAGATCATCTTGGGGAGCCAAATTGGATGGTAGTCAAGTGGTGGGTTTCGATGGAAACCAATACACTTATGATGTTGCCAAAAACAATTATCTTGATTTCTACAGGACTGGTAGTAATTTCACGAATACTGTTGGAGTCACCAAAGGTTTAGGGGATGGATCGTTTAGAGTATCAGCCTCTTATTTGGATGCTAAGTCCATAGTGCCGAACAGCGGTGTAAAAAGATATAATTTTATGTTTAGTGCCGACCAGAATATTACCGATAAACTTAATGTTTCTGCCAAGGTGACTTATATTGATGAACAGACTGACAATCGTCCATTATTGAGCGATGGTCCAAAAAATCCAAATAACTTTTTGTTTTTGGCACCTAATGTGGATCCTACGATTTATGCTCCTGGATTCGATCCTGTTACGGGGGCGGAAACTGTATTTAGTGATGATATCTACGTTACCAATCCTTATTTTATTTCTAACCAAGGAGTAAATGATTTTGGCAGGAAAAGAACTATCTCCATATTGTCTACAAAATATAATTTTACTGATAATATATATGCCATGGTACGTATGGGTAATGATGTTGCCCATGATTCGGATTTTCAAGTGGATCCTTGGGGATTGGCATACACTGGCGATTTAAAAGGTGGTTTGGGTCGAAAAGGTCAATCTGAAACCTCTGAATTTAATTTGGAAGGTTTGTTGGCCGGATCTTTCGTTATTACTGATGACTTTGAATTGGACGCCTTATTAGGGACCAATTTAAGAAAAAACAGATATGAAACCGTTGGCGTAGGTGGTGGACGTTTTGTTCTGCCATATTTGTATACTCCCGCAAATACGGAGACTCAATCAAGAAGTTATGGTTTTAATGAAAGGGAAGTACAGTCGGCTTACTATTCCTTGGATTTTAGTTATAAGAGATATTTAACGTTAAGTACAACTGGACGATATGATACGTATTCGACCTTACCTGCTGGAAATCGCGATATCTTTACCCCTTCTGTGACAGGTGCGTTCACCTTTTCGGATCTTATAAATTCAGAAAGTCTTTCGTATGGTAAATTTAGGGCATCCTATGCAGTTACTAGTGGAGAACCGGCGGATCCTTATTTAACACAGGTTTATTACAATTCTGGGAACACTTTTAATGGAATACCTACAGGTTCTTCCCCTACTAGTTTACCTAATACGTTAAAACCATTTACTATTAGTGAGTATGAATTTGGCCTCGATGTCAAGTTTTTTCAAAATAGATTGGCATTTGATATTTCTTATTTTGATAAGAAAACCAAGAATGAGATTCAAAATGCTCAATATTCTATTTCATCAGGGTTTTCTTCTGGTGTAATTGGAAATGGATCTGTTCAAAATAAAGGTTTGGAAGTTTTGGTTACAGGTGTTCCTATTCAGAATGATGATTTCTCATGGACAACTTCATTGAACTTAACAACTTTGAAAAATGAGGTATTGAAAACAGACTTGGCCGACAACCCCATTAATTTAGGACAGAATAGAGGTACTTTAGGCAATGCCGTTACCTCGTTTGTAGTTGGTGAGGCCGGCCCCCAGATCAGAGCATACGACTATACCTATGATGCCAACGGTAACATAGTAGTAGATGCGGCTGGGCTTCCTGTACGAGGAGAATTTAAGAATTTTGGTTCGGTCCTACCAAATCTTTACGGAGGCTGGAATAACGACTTTAATTACAAAGGATTCAACCTATCCTTTTTGATAGATTATAGTTTTGGAAACAAAGTGCTTTCTGCCACCGAGTACTATTCTACTTGGAGAGGTTTGAACAAAACGACCCTAGTAGGTCGTGAAGGTGGGGTAACCACCAACGGGATTACAGCAGATGCAGAAGCATATTATAAGGCTCTTGCTCAAAATATTACCGGTACAAGTGTTGTTGATGGAGACTTTATTAAATTAAGACAATTAGTATTGGGGTATTCTTTGCCATCAGATTTGTTTCAAAATACAAATGTACTTAAAGGCGTAAATATCTCCTTGGTTGCTAGAAATTTGGCTATCCTTATGAGGAATGCTAAGAATATTGACCCTGAGAACAATTTTGGCGCCAATATTAATTATACTGGTATTGAAGGAACAAGTTTGCCATCTACTCGTAGCATAGGGTTAAATGTTAATTTTAAATTACAATAATTATGAAAAGATATCTTAATATATTTTTTATAGGGTTCTTACTGATTTTATCATCATGCGATGATAATTTCGATGAAATAAATACTGACCCCAACAGAGCAGGTGCGGATATATTTGATCCCAACCTAATTTTGCCAAATGTTCTGGCAGGATATGCCAATACCACAGTAGGCTACAGCGGATCTATTTTGTTCCAGAGTATGTGGACACAAACTTTGGCTTCCACCACGACCGGTGGTGCCAATTACTATTCCAATGGGGACAAATATGTAGCTTCAGGGAGTATAAATTCCTATATCCAGAATGTTTGGAACAGTGATTTTGCTAATGCATCTAGGGCAGACCAAATGGAGAAATTATCCAGTGAAAATCCAGATTTGGTCAACTTGCAGGCTTTGGGTAAAATGATGAAAGTCCTGAATTTATCATTCATTACTGACATTTATGGTGATATTCCTTACTCTGAAGCATTAATGGCCGAAGAAGGTATTACACAACCGGTATATGATAAGCAGGAGGTACTATATCCGGCAATGCTTCAAGATTTGGAATCGGCTTTAAATGCTATGGACGCATCTCAAAGGTCACCTACCAATGATCCTCTTTATGCTGGTGACATAAGCAAATGGCGAAAATTTGGTTATTCATTGATGCTTAAACTTGCAATGAGAATGGTGAATTCCAATCCCACTGAGGCTCAGTCCTATTTGGCCAAAGCCTTGGCTGGCGGAATTTTCGCAAGTACAGCGGATGAAGCCGTACTTCCAATGGATGCTGATAATTTTCCTAACACCAATGCCAATTCCTTAAGAACTGTTGATGATACTTATGAAGTTCGTTGGAGCAAACCACTGATAGATTATCTAGTTGCCAACGATGATCCACGATTAGGTATTTCTGCCGAAGTTCCTCCAGCTGGCTTGGCTGCTAACTTCGATCCTAATTCTGTTGGAGATTCGGATCCAGCTATTCAAATAGGGTTGCCAAATGGTTACGACACCAGTGGTGGTGCTACGGATATAAGCAATCACCCGGATTTTCCTGGGCCATCTGGAACAGGAGATGACGAAGCCAAAATTGGTAATTATTCCAGACCTACAGGTATCTATAGGGAAAGAAGTGCACCTATTTTTATTCTTACCTATGGAGAAATACAATTACTATTGGCCGATGCTGCCGCGAGAGGTTATACGACTCCTGGAAGCGCTGCCCAACATTATAGCAATGGAATAGTAGGGGTTATGCTTTCAATGAATTCCTTTGGTTCAGCTACCCAATTAACCGAGGCAGATGCCCTTGCCTTTGCTGCCGCCAATCCTTTGGATGTAAGTTCCACTGAAGCATCTTTGGAGATGATTAATAAACAATTTTGGGCTTCAACTGGGCTTATGGGTAATTTTGTTGAAACCTGGAACAACTGGAAAAGAACAGGTTACCCTGTTTTGACACCTGTAAATTTCTCAGGGAATTTCTCAAATGGTCAAATTCCTTTACGACAGGTCTATCCTTCCTCAGAAAGCAGTAACAACCCAGATAATTTTAATGCTGCTGTATCCAATATGGGCGGAGATACATGGACCACTAAAATGTGGTGGGCAAAATAATAGATTTATATTGCTTTGAATCACAATTTTATTTAAGTTAGTAAGAAAAGGAGAGGAAACTCTCCTTTTCTGTTCTAAATACTTTTACAATATGGAAAATAGAATATTAAAGTTCCAGTGTACTTGGTTCCTTTTCTTTATTTTATATATGATCTCCACAATTGGATCGGCCCAAGATTCAAATAGGTTTACCCTCATGAAATCTTCACAGACCAAGATAGATTTTAATAATAAAATTAAGGACAAAAAGGATTCCAATATCTTAATTTATTCCAATTTTTATGGAGGAGCTGGTGTAGGAGTAGGTGATTTTAATAATGATGGGTTACAGGATTTATATTTTGCGGGCAATATGGTTCCGGACAAATTATATTTTAATCAAGGAAATTTTGAATTTAAAGATGTAACTCAAAATTCAGGAATCAATGATGATGGCGGATGGTCCACTGGGGTTACCATAGCAGATGTGAACAATGATGGTTACTTGGATATATACGTAAGCAGGGAACTTTATGACGACAAGCCCGAGTGGAGAACCAATCTCTTATATATAAATAATGGAGACGGAAAATTTGTGGAGTCTGCCTCAAAATATGGTGTGGCTGATTCCCAAAGGACAAGGCACGCCACTTTTTTAGATTATGACAAAGATGGGTTGTTAGATTTATTTTTATTGACCCAGCCACCAAATCCTGGAAGCTATTCCGAATTTTCTGGCACAACTTTGCTTAGAGAGGAATATCATATAAAACTATTTAAGAACACAGGCAAGGATTTTTTTATTGAAAAAACTAAGGAAGCGGGACTACTACTTACCGGATTCCCCAATGGAGTTTCAGCAAGTGATATCAATAACGATGGTTGGACGGATATCTACGTTGCCAATGATTTTAATGCACCGGATTTTCTACTTTTGAACAATAAGGATGGTACATTCACCAATGTTGCCGACAAGGTGCTTAACCATATGTCCTATTATAGTATGGGTGTAGATATTGCTGATATTAACAATGATGCTCTCTTGGATATTTTTGTGGTGGACATGGTTGCCGAGGACAATTTCAGATTAAAATCGAACATGAGTGGAATGAATCCTGATTCGTTTTGGAAAGTTGTGGATGAAGGTGGGCACTATCAGTATATGTATAATGCCTTACAGTTAAATAATGGAAACGGAACCTTAAGTGATGTTGCACAAATTACTGGGATGGCTGCAACCGATTGGAGTTGGTCCAACCTAATTGCTGATTTTGATAATGATGGTTTAAAGGACACCTATATTACCAACGGTCTTCTTCATGATATTAGAAACACTGATGCAGATAAAAAAGTAGGAAGCCTAATTAACGAAGCAACTTTTAAGTATTTGGAAGAAAACCCGCAAGGTGGTAACATTACAAGTATTTTCGATATTTTAGACTTAGATAAGATTCTATCCGTTCTTCCTTCACAGCCATTACAAAATTATGCTTATAAAAACATGGGAGACCTCAATTTTAGAAAGGTAATTGAGGACTGGGGACTTAAGGAAGAATCATTTTCCAATGGTTCGGCCTACGCCGATTTGGACAATGATGGAGATCTGGATCTAATAGTCAATAATATTAATGAAAAAGCCTTCGTATATAAAAACAACTCGGAAAAGTTTGACTCAACTAATTATTTGAGGATAAGACTAAATGACTCAAGCAATAGAGCTCTTTTTGGAACAAAAATTACATTATACGATAATGGGAATATGCAATTTTTGGAACATACTAATGTGAGGGGTATATATTCAACAAGTGAGCCCATTTTGCATTTTGGGTTAAATACTGCCATGGTTATTGACAGTATTCTGGTTCAATGGCCTAACGATACTTACGAAGTTTTAAAGAACGTTAAAACCAATCAATTATTAAATTTAAATATGACCAATGGCATATATAAACCCAACTCCAGCTTAAAAGATAATCCATCATTTTTCAAAGAGTCACAAAAGGATTTGCCATTTGATTATAGTCATAAAGAAAATGAATTTAACGATTATGATTATCAAGTTTTGTTACCCCATAAAATGTCCCAGTTTGGACCTGCATTGGCAAAAGGAGATGTTAATAATGATGGCTTGGAAGATATTTATATTGGTGGGGCCTTTGGTGTAGAGGCATCACTATATATCGCGGATAAAAATGGTGGCTTTTCAAAAATGCAAGATGAAAATTGGAAAAAGGACGCAGATTACGAAGATGTAGACGCCTTGTTTGTTGATATTAATGGGGATGGATTTCAGGATTTATATGTGGTTAGTGGCGGAAATGAATATGAAGGAAATGACTCTCATTATTTAGATCGACTATATTTGAATAATGGTAAAGGTGGTTTCGCAAAAGATACCATCCTAAATATTTATAGTATAAGTGGTTCCAAAGTTATCGCAGAGGATTTTGACAAGGATGGGGATTTGGATCTTTTTGTTGGAGGAAGACATGAACCCCATAATTACCCCAGACCAGCAACCAGTATGCTCTTAAAAAATGAAAACGGACAATTAGTAAACCGTACCATGGAAGTTGCTCCAGAATTAGACAGTTTGGGAATGGTAACAGATGCGGTGTGGAGTGATTATGACAATGACGGCCATAAAGACCTTATTGTTGTCGGAGAATGGATGCCTATAACAATATTTAAAAATAGCCAAGGAATTTTGAATAAAATAGCAAATCCGGTATTGGATGGAACATCGGGTTGGTGGTTTAGCCTCGATAAAGGGGATTTTGACCAAGATGGGGATATTGATTTTGTAGCTGGAAATATCGGGTTAAATTATAAATATAAAACTTCTCCAGAAAAACCCTTTGATATTTACTATAATGATTTTGATAATAATGGTAATTATGATATTGTGCTGGGGTATTACAATGGCGAAAAGCATTATCCATTAAGAGGATTTTCATGTTCATCGGAACAAATACCAGGACTTAAAGACAAAATAAAAAAGTATGATCTATTCGCCTCTATGGAACTAGATCAAGTTTATGGAAAAGAAAATTTGGAAAGATCGCTCCATTATAAAGCAGATACTTTTGCTTCATCCTATATCGAGAATTTGGGCAATGGTAATTTCAAGGTTTCCGCATTACCTAATATGGCTCAATTATCCAATATCAATGATATGTTATTGGAAGATTTTAATGACGATGGCAAACTTGATGTATTGGTGATAGGGAATTTGTTTGTATCAGAAATCGAAACGCCACGGAACGATGCCGGAACCGGAGTATTATTATTGGGAGATGGGAAAGGTGGTTTTGACCCATTGGGCGTTAAGGAAAGTGGTTTTTTTGCCAACAAGGATGCTAAAAAAATTATTTCGGTTTTTAACGGAGATAAAAAATGGGTTATTGTAGCAAACAATAACGACAAGACCCATTTTTATGAACAAATAAAGAATTACTCTAAACCATAAAAAAATTGCCAATAATAAAAGATTTGTTAGAGATTAATAAAACTGAAAAAGTCAATAATTCTTATTTAGTATATTATTTTAAACTTAAAAAATAATACCATCTGTGTCAACCTATTTTAGGACGGGACAATCAAACTAACAAAAAAAGCCCACCAATAAGTGAGCTTTTTTTTATTTGGTACTAAGATATTACTACTTAGCCCCCCACTCTTTCAGGGAGTCTTTGTTCATCTTAATATAGTCATCATTACCAGCAGCTTCGGCAGCGGCCAAAGATTTTTTTGCTGTTTCAATGGCTTGTTTTTTGTCACCGGCCTTAGCGTAGATCAAGGATTGTTGTCTCAACTGCCAAAAAGCGGGTTTCTCAGTCATGCTCATGGCTTTATCCATCCATTCCTTGGCCTTATTGATATCCTTATCGGCATTCATATAATATACGGCAGCCCAATAATAATCGTTGGCATCCGGTCCTTTCATTACCTTTTCTATAGCACTGGTCACCGCTTTGTCCGTAGGAACATCAAACTTTACCCCTACATAAACATCTGACCAATACATACCTAATGTGGCACCGTTATCTGAAAGGCCGTCTAAGGATATTGTAAAAGTTTCAACCTCAAATGGAAGATTTTGCACTTGAGCCGTTGTTTTAGCGGCAACTTTACTTTCGTCCCAAGTAGCGGGAGTTCCTCCCCCATCGGCTTCGGTATAAAATATAACTTCCCAGGAAGTTGCACCGGGCTTAGTATAAATGGCGTAAGAACCAGCTGTAAGTTCTTGATTACCAATTTTTACATTTTCACTAAAGGTTATTTTGGTCCTGGCGTTGGCCCCTGTTCTCCATAATTTATCATAAGGCACCAAATCCCCAAAAATGGTTCTGCCACGCATGGATGGCCTGGAATATTCGACCTTTACGTCGGTCAATCCAACCTTTTGGATCAAGGTAGAGGACGGACTCGCCGCCGGAGTTGTGATCTGAGACTGTACTCCAAAGGATACAGCAATCATAAAAACAAAAAGCGCTATTTTTTTCATGTTGATAAGTGTTTAGAATGTTTATGCTAAATTACATATTAAAAGCCTAATCTGGAAGTGGGACTATCGTATTATGCCCAACTAATGATAATATCTTCAAAAGCGATATTGATACTTAAGCAGTATGTCATTACTCCTTTTTTAGTAAATTTATAGAACTCCAATGTGGAAGCTATGACAGAGAACAAAACCAAAGCGAACAATAAATCCGTTGTAGCTTTTTTAGACTCCATTGAGGACGCAGAAAGACGTAGGGAAGCACATATATTATTGGAATTGTTCAAAAACATTACCCACGAACCGCCTATAATGTGGGGCGAAAGTATAGTCGGCTTTGGTAGTTTTCATTATAAATACGATTCAGGTCGGGAAGGCGATATGTGCATCACGGGATTTTCCCCTAGAAAAGCCAATTTTTCCATCTACATCATGTCGGGATTTTCCAATAATCAAGAGCTTTTGGAACAATTGGGCCCCCACAAAACGGGCAAAGCCTGTCTGTATATAAAACGCCTATCGAATATTGATATGGACGTTCTTTCCGAAATGATAAGATCATCCTACCTTCATTATAAAAACAAACATTCCCAATAAATATTTACATGCAAAACTTCACTAAGTACCTAAAGACCAAGGCGAATATAGCGGAACCTGAATTTGAACTGCTTATCAAAAAAGTAGAATTAAGGAATGTTGAAAAAGGCGAATTACTCTTACGTTCGGGAGAAGTTTGTAGACATTCCTTTTTTGTTGAAAACGGTCTCTTACGCTCCTACACGGTAGATGATGCTGGCAAGGAACATATAATACAATTCGGTTCCGAAAATTGGATCGTTTCCGATCGTAGCTCTGCTTTTTTTAATGAGCCTTCAGATTTGTTTATCGATGCCGTAGAGGATACCAAGGTGGTTTTAATTAGTTCGGATTTTATAAATGAAGCCAGTGAAATAAGTGCTTCCTTTAGGAACTACAATCAAATAGCCCTTCAGAACCATATTCGACACCAACAAAAACGAATTAATCTTTTATTGAGCGCGAGTGCGGAATTGAGATATATGAATTTTATAAAATTGTACCCGGATCTAACGCTAAGGGTACCACAATGGATGATCGCTTCCTATTTGGGCATTACCCCGGAAAGTCTGAGCAGGGTACGTAAGGAATTGGCACATAAGAACTTTAAACCCAACTAGGCCGGTATTACTTATCATACATCAATGCACAAATCCCCTTATCCTTGTATTATTGCCATAAGATTAATAAATAGATATTCATGAATACAAAGAATATAGAAATAGTAGTGGCTCCAAGGGAACCGCATTATGTGGGTGACGGGTTTAGGGTACATAATTTTATCCCCAGTGGTTTTAGGTTGGATATGGAACGAATGGATCCCTTTATCCTTTTGGACTACAATTCCCCGTTTTACTTCCCTCCTACCGAGAAACCTAGAGGTGTAAGTGTACATCCTCACCGGGGTTTTGAAACGGTTACCATAGCCTATCAAGGAAAAGTGGCCCATCATGATAGTTCGGGCAACAGTGGCGTTATTGGCGAGGGGGATGTACAATGGATGACCGCAGCCTCTGGGATACTCCATAAAGAATATCATGAAGAGAAATTTAGCAAGGAAGGCGGTTATTTTCAAATGGCCCAACTTTGGGTAAACCTTCCGGCCAAATACAAAATGTCCGCCCCAAAATATCAGGGAATTACCAATGCCCAGATAAATAAATATGAGTTGAAAAATAATAATGGTTTTATTGAAGTCATAGCCGGTAACTATAAAAATATTGAAGGTGCGGCCTCTACATTTTCCCCAGTAAATATGTTCAATGCAAGAATTGAAGAAGGTGGTAGAGCAGATTTTAGCTTTCCTGCACACTATAACACTGCCATGTTGGTCGTTGCCGGGGAAATAAATGTGAACGGAACACAGACGGTATCCGAGAATCATTTTGTTCTCTTTGAAAATAAGGGGGAAGATTTTAGTTTAGAGGCCACGAAAAAGTCAGTTGTTTTAATTTTGAGTGGAGCACCCCTTAACGAACCTATAGCCGCACAAGGGCCTTTTGTTATGAATACCCGTGAGGAAATAGCCCAGGCCATAAAAGATTATAATTTGGGCAAATTTGGCTATTTGGAGGAATAAAGTGTAAATTAGAAATAGGGTTATACAGAACGAATTAAAACAATAGTGATGGACTACAAACTAATTGATAATACGGAAGGAAAGCAATATGAGTACCATATTGATGGCGTTATTGCCAAAATTGAATATATACGGGCCAAGGATAAAATTTATCTTACCCATACTGAGGTTCCCAAGGAATTGGAAGGGCAAGGAGTAGCATCCGCCCTTGTTAAAGATGTGCTGAACGATATAGAAAAGAAAGAATTGACCTTGATCCCCATGTGCCCATTTGTGGCTTCCTATATAAAGAGGCACCCCGACTGGAAAAAGTTAGTGTTAAAAGGAATTAATATAGCGTAAAAATGGAACAGAAAGAAAATACAAAGGAATACACCAATGGTGAAATTACAGTGGTCTGGAAACCTTCAAAATGTATTCACGCCGGAGTATGTGTCAAAACCTTACCAGAGGTATACGATCCAAAAGGGAAACCGTGGATAAAGCCGGAAATGGCCACCACCGAACAATTGAAATCCCAGATCATGAAATGTCCGTCCGGAGCCTTATCGTTTTACATGAACGGCAAAATTTAGAAACTTACATCTATCCTTAATTTGCCATGTACGATTTTCCAATTAAAGAGTATCTTTATGCAGGACTAAGCGATCGTAACGGCCGTGGCGGTTTTAAGTTTTAATGATGCAATGTTTAAAACGAAGTCTAAAAGAATGATTAATATATTTCTCAAAAGTTTCTATTTAAAAGGAATAAAAATATGTCTTGCCCTCTGCTCCCTGCTTGTAATTATAAGTTGTTCCGAGGAAAAGACAGTTAGTCATATAGATCCTGTTAATTGGGAAAAGAGATACTTGGCCCTACCCGAACAGGACTCACTTATAAAAGGTAGTTCCTATTTGTCCATTTACTCGTCCATATACGATGGAACGGCAAGAACGCTGCATCATTTAACGGCTACGGCAAGTATGAGAAATGTAAGCAACACCGATTCCATTTATATTTTAAAAGCTGAATATTACAATACCCAGGGCGATCTTATCCGTACCTATTTTAACAAACCTATATATCTGAAGCCTTTGGAAACCATTGAAATTGTCATTGATCAGGATGATGAATACGGGGGGACAGGAGCAAATTTTGTTTTCGATTGGGCAGTGGAATCACATAATCACGAGCCCATTTTTGAAGCCGTTATGATCTCCACCACTGGGCAACAGGGTATCTCCTTTACTACTCGGGGTATAAAATTGTAGGGGGTTGTCTTGGCCCCAAAAGGTTATTACACCTATTTTTCCTGTCTATACCAATTAAAAAAAGACTATATTTAATAAGGTCAAGTTTAAGGCAAATTTACCATCCTTCTTGTTCTTCCTATCAACCTAATTCATGCTGCATTATGATCAAGGTACCTTCTTTTGGCAGTAAACTGAGAAAAAATATCGTGGAGGTACCGGAGATAATCAACTCCTGTTCCGGAATACGGGTTTTTGGACAATTGTTAAAATCGTTCCTATTCAGTACAGATGTGGCCATTATTAGAAACACCAATGCCAATGCCATTATTGCGGTCTATCCCTTTACTCCCCAGCCCTTAATTAGTCATGCCTTAATTTTAGCTGCCGACAAGCCTATATTCTGTGGGGTTGGCGGTGGAATTACCACAGGAAAGAGATCCGTGGAATTGGCACTGCATGCGGAGTTTCAAGGTGCCTTGGGGGTGGTCCTAAATAAACCAACTCCCAATGAACTTATAGAGAGATTAAAGCTTAAAATAGATATTCCGGTAACCATTACCATTGTTTCTGAAAAAGATGATATAAAGGGTAGAATAGCAGCAGGTGTGGATATTTTTAACGTATCTGGAGCCGGTAAAACTGCCGATATAGTTAAGCGAATTAGGGATATTGACAGTGATATAGCAATTTTGGCCACTGGAGGCCATATAGAAGAGGACATTATTAAAACTATAGAGGCCGGTGCAAATGCCATTAGCTATACCCCTCCTTCCACCAGTGAGTTGTTCAAGGACATCATGTTAAAATATAGAAGTGAATAATTACCAACCAATAAGCAATCAATATTTAAAACCGTAAGCCCGCATTTTATGAATATCATTCACAGCATCCCAGAAAACATTTTTGAAAGCATCGGTATTGCAGCTGGTCTTAGCGCCTGTCTGGTTATTGCCCTACAAGTATATAAAGAATACCGCTATAAGGGGCCCAGCAGCCTTTCCAACGGCTTTATTTTTGGCTGGGTATTTATATATCTATTTTGGTGTTTTTACGGTATACGTTTTAATACCATTGCCCTTTGGCTAACCAACGCAGTTGCAGTGGTCCTTCAATTGGCCCTCTGTTTTATTGTGGTAAGAAAAAGAAAACTGTATACCTCAAAAACATAACATTACTATATTTTTTAGGATGAAGTTAAGGCAGAATACCTTTTTAGGTCTATATGTTTTTATGGTGCTTTTAGACCTCTTAACGGGATACTTTCACTTTCAGGGCATGAGGCAATTTACCAAGCCTCTTATTCTTCTTACGCTAATATTGCTTTTTGGGATATGCGGAAGCCGGTTGGACAAAAAGATTTATCGTTACACCCTAATGGCACTATTATTTTCCTTAACGGGAGACATACTTTTACTTTATGATCACCTCTCCCCTTTATATTTTATGCTTGGACTAATAGCTTTTCTCTTGGCCCATATAAGTTATTCCGTAGTATTTCTTATCCAGGGTAAAATTGTTTTAAAGCAAGAAATTCGCTTTGTGGCGGTATCGCTTCTGGCCTACGGCATTGCCCTGTTCATGGTGCTACAGGACAATTTGGGTACGCTAAAAGTCCCTGTAATAATTTATATCCTAGGTATTTTGATCATGACCATTACGGCTTTTGGTAGAAAAGACCTGGTAGATTACACAAGTTTCAAATTGGTATTTATGGGGGCACTGTTCTTTATCTTATCCGATAGTATTTTGGCCGTCAATAAGTTTCTTGTGGCCATACCAGGGTCACATTTTCTGGTAATGGGCACCTATGCCACAGCTCAATATTTAATGGTACGCGGATTATTGACTGGTGATCAAAAACTAAATTGAGCATGGAATAAATGACAATTTCCTAAAAATTAGCATAAAAGTAAATTAGCCTGAATGAATTGATTCATTTTTATTTACCTTTCTTTCCAACTAAAATTAATTTCTAATATACATGTACAAGCCCATATTGCTGCTTCTCAGTTTTTTTATACTACAAGCCAATGCGCAAGACTTCGATTTTAAGATAGACCATTCTTCCTTGATCGTCAACCATCTTGATGCTACTGCGGATTTCTACTCCAATATTCTTAAGTTAAAGGAAATCCCACATCCGGACAAGGCACCGGGATTTCGTTGGTTTCAGGTCCAGGGCAATTCACAGTTGCATCTCATTTATAAGGATACCGTGGTCATAAAAAAGCATAAGTCCATGCACCTCTGTTTATCAACGCCCAACCTGGAAACCTTTATTGAACATTTGGAAGATAACGATATTGAATATGAGGATTGGCCAGGGACAAAAGGAGCGGTTACCTTGCGTACGGATGGAGTTCGACAAATATACCTTACTGATCCGGAAGGCTATTGGATTGAAGTCAATAATGCCCAACACGATTAAAAACCTCGTCAGTAGTTTGGATGGATTTAGTAAATTTGGTTATTAATGTAAAAATAAATTAAGTATATGAACAAGGACAATGCGCAAAGGAAGACTGTTATAGATGCCCTCCTTACAAATGAAACCATAAATTGGCAGGAAGTCCTTTCTACTGTAATTTCCGCTTTTGACTGTACTACCGGTACCATACATTTTTTGGATGAAAAATCGGGATTGTTAAAGGTCCAGGCCCATCAAGGCATACCTCCCTTTCTAATTCCCAAACTTTCGGAGATTCCTATAGGTAAGGGAATGGCCGGAATAGCGGCAGAGCGTCGTGAAGCCGTGGAAATGTGCAATCTACAAACCGATAATTCCGGAGTGGCACGTCCTGCGGCCAAAGAAACAAAGGTAGAAGGGTCTATTGCGGCTCCTATGATGTTACATGGAACATTGTATGGAACTTTGGGTATTGGCAAGCCCGTTCCCTATGATTTTACCAAGGAAGAAGTGAGTGATCTTTTAACTATTGGCGAAAAAATTAGTGCTGTCATAAGTGGATAAGCAATATTTAAATAAAATAATGTATTCCTAGGAACCCCATTGGGAACATTGAATACTGTATATAATAAAACAAGGGCTTTCGAATGGAAAGCCCTTGTTTTATTATGAAGTAAAATGCATGACTATACCCTGGTGATCTTGGCACCAATAGCCCTTAGTCTCGTATCTATATTCTCGTAACCCCTATCTATCTGTTCTATATTATGAATGGTAGAAGTACCTTTGGCGGACAATGCTGCGATCAGCAAGGAAACACCGGCCCTAATATCGGGAGACACCATGGTGGTGGCTTTAAGGCTGGATTTAAAGTTATGTCCTATAACGGTAGCCCTATGGGGATCGCAAAGAATAATCTTGGCTCCCATGTCTATTAATTTATCTACAAAGAACAAACGGCTTTCAAACATCTTTTGATGAATCAGCACCTCGCCTTTCGCTTGTGTAGCCATCACCAGAATAATGCTCAACAAATCTGGTGTAAGTCCGGGCCATGGTGCATCTGCCACGGTTAAAATGGAGCCATCTATATAGTTTTGGATCTCATAGCCGTCCTTATGCTCGGGAATGATAATGTCGTCCCCTTTGCGCTCCAGCTGTATCCCCAACTTTCTAAAAACTGTAGGGATTTGTCCTAAATCGTCCCAACTCACATCTTTAATGGTAAGGTTGCTCCTAGTCATGGCGGCCAAACCTATCCAACTACCGATCTCTATCATATCCGGTAGCATTCTGTGGTCTGTTCCTCCAAGGCTGTCCACACCTTCTATTTCCAATAGATTGGAGCCGATTCCCGTAATTTTAGCTCCCATCCTATTCAGCATTTTGCACAATTGCTGTAAATATGGTTCACAGGCTGCATTGTAAATGGTAGTTTTTCCATCCGCCAACACTGCGGCCATAACAATGTTAGCAGTTCCTGTTACCGAAGCCTCATCCAAGAGCATATAGGTGCCCTTTAGTTTTTTGGCTTCAACACCATAAAAGTGCTCTTCCTTGTTGTATCTAAATTTGGCCCCCAGTTTTATAAAACCTTCAAAGTGGGTATCCAATCGCCTGCGTCCTATTTTATCACCCCCCGGCTTGGGAATATACCCCTTGCCAAAACGTGCCAATAATGGACCTACGAGCATAATGGATCCTCTAAGGCCCCTACCGTCCTCTTTAAATTGGGAAGATTGCAGGTAGTCCAAATTAATATCATCTGCCATAAAGGTATATGACCCCTGACCTTTCTTTTGGATCTTAACCCCCAAATCCTCCAACAAGGAAATTAATTTGTTTACATCTACAATATCCGGGATATTGCTAATCGATACTTTTTCCGAGGTAAGCAATACTGCACATAGAATTTGTAATGCTTCATTCTTGGCCCCTTGTGGCGTAATTTCACCATGTAATTGATGACCGCCTTCTATTTTAAATGTTCCCATTAAGGTTTGAGAAGATTAGTACCGCTTTTTTCCGCGGTTTTGATTTCTTTGCGTTTTTTTACCAGAACTGGTCCTAGGCGTCTTAGCCACACGATTTTTTAGGAATTGTCCACTTTCCGTCAAGTTTTCCCCTTCCTTGGCAAGATCTATCTGTCCATCGCTTAACTCGTAAAGATGTTTAAAAATAGCCTTGTCGTCCACAGTGTCCTTGTTCCAATTTAGATAACACTTTTTCATGTGGTTGGCTATGGCGTACTCCAATCCGTCTCGCATATCACCCTTTTCCCACCTTACGGCCACATCGATCATACGTTTTATGTTATTTCCATAAAACCTATATTTTGGAAAATTTTGTGGATATTCCAGAGGATCTGGACGCTTTTGCAAGGTTTCTTTAGAGGTGATGGGAAATGGCGAGTCCACATTCAATTTAAAATCGGACATAATGAACAATTGGTCCCACAATTTATGTTGAAAATCGGGTACGTCCCTTAAATGTGGTTGAATATTGCCCATAACACTAATGATGGCCTTGGCCACACGGTTACGTTCCGCATCGTCCTCAATGGACATGGCATGGTCCACCATTTTCTGGAAATGGCGTCCATACTCGGGTATAATGAGCTTTGGTCGCTCAGTATTGTATTCTAAGTTTTCTACTAAATTCAAATTGAAATATTTATTGCTATTTATTTATGATAAGGAAGTGCTCTTATAACGTCTGCAAATTAACAAAATTATGCCACAAATACTATTTTAGAGAGATATTACCCCCTTTACCTCCCCTACTTCCTTATATTTTTGAATTACTTCATCAGGATTTTTAAGGTTCACGGTAATGCTCAAACTGGTATATTTTGCATTTTTGGATTGCTTGGATTCGATTACCGCACCGGTATTATCAAAAATATCTTGAATCTGTTTAATTTTTTGGGTGTCGGTAGGCACTATAAACTTATACAGGTAATTGGAAGGCCATTTACTACTTTCTGCCAATTGCTCCCTTAATCTACCATAAAATTCCTCTGATTTTTCCTGATCCATGCCAATGTTTTTGCAAATATATAAAGTATCATGGTCAATTTTTTAATCTTAAGGCTATTTCATTACTTTGCAACTCCATTTTATGCATGAAGTTGCATAAGTTTAAATACCACTGTTTGAATTTAGAAAGAATTGTCATTACGGGCGGCCCCAGTACAGGAAAGACATCTATCATAGAAAAAATTAAAAGGGAAGGCTTCTTTTGTTTTAGTGAGATTTCACGCGAGATTACCCTGGAGGCAAGGAAGCAGGGAATTCCGCAGTTATTTATTTCCGACCCCCTACTATTTAGCCAAAAAATTATAGAAGGTAGGATCAAGCAATTCCAGGCTGCCGGCGAGGTGGACCAACCTATTGTTTTTTATGATCGCGGAATTCCGGACGTAGTGGCCTATATGGATTGTTTCGGCCAGTCCTATGACGATCATTTTGTTGAAAGCTGTAAAATTCACCGATACGACCACATTTTTTTACTACCGCCATGGAAGGAAATACATGAGTCCGACAACGAGCGTTATGAAAACTTTGAAGAGGCGGAACGCATCCATACCTACCTTGAAAACACCTACACCCACTACGGATACAAAATTATAGATGTTCCCAAGGAAACCGTAGAAGGAAGGGTTACCTTTATACTGGATAAACTAAAGAGGCTATAATGCAGCAGCTGCCAAAGGATATATTGCAAAAATTTTGGGGGTTTCCAGATTTTAAAAATTCCCAGGAAGACATCATTAATGCCGTAATGAACGGACAGGATGTTTTGGCACTTCTCCCTACGGGAGGAGGAAAATCTTTATGCTATCAGGTACCGGCATTGGCCCGCGAAGGAATCTGCGTTGTGGTATCCCCCTTAATAGCCTTGATCCGAAATCAAGTGGATACCATAAAAAAACTGGGTATTAAAGCCATTGCCCTTACCGGGGGGATTTCCTTTGATGAAGTGAACAACCTATTGGACAATTGCCTGTACGGCAACTATAAATTTCTGTACCTGTCTCCGGAAAGGCTACAACAGGAATTGGTACAGGAGCGCATTAGGCAAATGAACGTTAACCTTATTGCCATTGATGAAGCGCATTGCATTAGTCAATGGGGCAACGATTTTAGACCTGCCTACTTGGAATGCCATATTTTAAAGGAACTGGCACCTAATGTGCCCATGATAGCATTGACTGCTACAGCAACGGATATGGTGGTCAAGGATATATGCGAAAATCTACATCTGGATCAACCATTGGTGGTGAAAGATTCCTTTTCCCGTAGCAATATAACCTTTAGTGTTTGCTGGGAAGAGGACAAAAAGTACCGTCTCAAGGAATTATGTGCCCAGACCAATGCCAGCACCATAGTATATGTGCGCAGTAGAAAAATGACCATGGAACTGGCCAATTACCTAACCCAACAAGGACATACGGCCACCTTTTTTCATGGCGGTATTTCCAAAAAGGACAAGGATACCAGATTAAACCAGTGGTTGGAGAACAAGGTAAAGATCATGGTAGCCACCAATGCCTTTGGAATGGGGATAGACAAGCCCGATGTTGGCCTGGTAGTGCATTACCAAATTCCGGACAGTATGGAAAACTACTTTCAGGAAGCAGGAAGGGCCGGTCGGGACGGTGAATCCGCAAATGCGGTATTGATCACCAACCCTACGGATGAGGCCCAGCTAAGGAAACAATTTTTAGGGGTCCTGCCCGATGTTGACTTCCTTAAACTATTGTATCGAAAATTGGCCAATTATTTTCAGATTCCCTTTGGGGAAGGTAGTGGTGAAACTTATCAATTGCCCTTCAATTCCTTTTGTGAGACCTACAAACTAAATACTACATTAACCTATAATGGATTAAGGTTGCTGGACCAAAACTCCGTAATATCCCTAACGGAAGCCTTTTCGCAAAGAACCAGTGTACTCATGATAGCTTCCAAGGATCAAATATTTGATTACCTGGAAAAAAATAGATCATCGGCCACTATTGTCCAAACCATTCTGAGAACCTACGGCGGTATTTTCGATTTTGAGACCAAAATCAATCCCCTATTGATTTCAAGGAAAGCCAATACCAGCGAAAAGGAGGTATTAGGGGTATTGGAACAAATGCAAAAGGATGAAATTATGGAATACCAAGCTCAACATAGCGATCTGGAAATTACCTTTTTGGTGCCCAGGGAGGATGAACGGACGATCAATATCTTCGCCAAAAAAATAAAACAGATACAACAGGTAAAAAAGGACAATGTAGAAAGTATGTTGACCTATATTAAGAATGCCAAGCTTTGCAGAAACCGTCAGATCCTCAACTACTTTGGTGAAACTTTTAAGGATAACTGTGGCAAATGCGATGTCTGCATTCAAAAAAATCCTGTAAACAATGACATTATAAAAATTATAGAACAAGATATTTTACAACTATTGATGGTAAAGAAAGAAAGTTCCAGAGGGCTCATAAAATTATTGACCTATAAAGAAAGTTCCGTTATTTTGGCCTTGCAAAGATTATTGGAAGAGCGGAGAATTAGCGTAAATTCTATTAACCAATACGAAATCATCAAAAAATGAGCAAACCACGAATAGTGTTTATGGGCACCCCGGATTTTGCCGTGGCCATTTTGGACAAGCTAGTAAAAAACGACTGTAATGTTGTGGGCGTAATTACTGCACCGGACAAGCCAGCGGGCCGAGGAAGAAAATTAAATGAGTCCGCCGTAAAGGTATATGCCATGAAACATGGTTTAAAAGTTATGCAGCCCACCAACTTAAAGGATCCTAATTTTATTAAGGAATTGGAGGCGTTGTTGCCAGAACTTCAGATTGTAGTAGCTTTTAGAATGTTGCCCAAGGTGGTGTGGAGCATGCCAAAGCTGGGTACCTTTAACCTTCATGCTTCCCTCCTGCCCCAATACCGTGGTGCGGCCCCTATTAATTGGGCCATCATTAACGGGGAGACGGAAACGGGGGTGACTACCTTCTTTATTGATGATAAAATTGATACCGGCGCCATATTGCTTCAAAGGAAAACCAATATTTCGGAAGAGGATACTGCAGGCACCTTGCACGACAAACTGATGCATCTGGGTGCGGACCTCGTATTGGAAACCATACATCAACTACAATACAAAGCCATAGTGCCCGCTAATCAACAGGAAGATAGACCTTTAAAGGAGGCACATAAACTGCACAAGGAGACTTGTGAAATAGATTGGACGCAAGATATAGCCACTATAAACAATTTTATAAGGGGATTGAGTCCCTACCCTACCGCCTGGACCACCATGTACAATGGGGAGGATGAACTTTTTTTAAAGATATACGCTGCCAAAATGGACATGGAACCTCACCAGTTAAAGGTCGGTAGCATTGTTGCCACCAAAAATGAACTAAAGGTGGCCGTAAAGGGAGGATATATCAATTTATTGGAAATTCAGTTGCCCGGAAAAAGAAAAATGACCACCAAGGAGGTGTTAAACGGATTGAAATTGGCAGAAAACACCTATGTTGGGTAAACCCCCATGTTCATTGGGGGTATGGGAAATCGTAAAAAAAACCCTACTTTATCAACAAACGTTTCAAGTTATCAACAAAATTGCGGATTTCCCCCTATTTTACTTGCGTTAATGGCAAATCCGTATAAATTTGTTGAAGTATTTAATTATAATTAATAACACTTAATTTATCGAAATTATGAACAAAACAGAATTAATCGATGCAATGGCAGCTGATGCTGGCATTACTAAAGCAGCAGCCAAAAAGGCATTGGAATCTTTCTTAGGAAACGTTGAAGGTTCTCTAAAAAAAGGTGGTAGAGTATCTCTAGTAGGTTTCGGATCATGGTCTGTATCTAAAAGAAATGCAAGAGAAGGTAGAAATCCATCAACTGGAAAGACTATCCAAATTGCAGCTAAAAATGTAGTGAAGTTTAAAGCAGGTGCTGATTTGAGCGGTGCAGTAAACTAGTCATAATATTATTATACATAAAAAGCACTTCTCTAAAAGGAAGTGCTTTTTTTGTACAAAAGACTTTTCAGATTAACGGATTTGTTTTATTTTAGGGATACTAGAACAAATAATATGGTCGCTGAAAAGCCAAAAAAAGGTAAATTGCTCATTGCAGAGCCAACACTTTCCGGTGATGTTTCCTTTAACAGGTCTATAGTCCTGTTAGCGGAACATAACCATGAGGGATCTGTTGGTTTTATCTTGAACAAACCTTTGGACTATAGTATAAACGATTTGGTTACCGAAATAGATCTGCCTTTTCAGGTGTACAATGGCGGTCCAGTGGAGCAGGACAACCTTTATTTTATCCACAAGGTTCCCGAATTGATAGAGAATAGTATTG
This sequence comes from Arenibacter troitsensis, assembly GCF_900177645.1. Classification (GTDB taxonomy): domain Bacteria; phylum Bacteroidota; class Bacteroidia; order Flavobacteriales; family Flavobacteriaceae; genus Arenibacter; species Arenibacter troitsensis. The sequence goes on along the minus strand of NZ_FXAO01000008.1, from coordinate 89,351 downwards.
AAATTTCCGACGGAATTTATTGGGGCGGGGATTTCGGCTCCATAGTGGACCTGATCAACAATAAGGTCATTTCTGAAAACGATATCCGTTTCTTTCTAGGTTATTCCGGGTGGTCCTCCTTACAATTGGACCAGGAGTTGAACTCCAAATCATGGGTAGTGGTAAAAAATGTCTACGAAAGTGCCATTATCCAAAAATCCTCCAACGCCTTTTGGAAGGAAAAAATGATGGAACTGGGAGGCAATTACCTAATATGGTCCAATGCCCCTGAAAATCCCAACCTAAATTAAGCAAAGATCTTTAGTTAAGCCTTGCGGCGGCATTAAGTTTGCCCAATAAATCGGCAGCTACCTTGGCATCGTACTCTTTCTTTCTGTATTTTGTTATAGGTCGTATACCGCTAATGGCATTGGTTATAAACAGCTCATCGGCTTTTTGGAGCTCAAAAGGGGAAATAAACGTTTCCTCAAATTGGTATTTGTCCAAGGAACCTAAAATAGCAATGAGTTTCTTACGGACAATTCCGTTTAGACAACCATCCTTTAGGGATGGGGTTTTAATATGGTGGTCCTTTACCAAAAAGAGATTGCCATTAAGGGCTTCCACCACCTTTTTTTCCTGGTTCAACAACAGACAGTTCTGATAGCCGTTTTCGGAAGCAAAAATACTGCCCACCACGTTAATCACCTTATTATTGGTCTTTAAGGTAGACAACATGTCCGGATTAACATAAAAGTCCTTAAAGAGCTCTACTTCGTAGGCATCGTTATTTAGGGTAAAGAAAGGGGATTCCAAAGCACTGGCTTCAATAATATAAGACACATCATTGGTCTGCGGTAAATATAGTCCGCCATTATTTCTAAAAACGGTAAATCGTATCCTGGCCGGTTTCTCCAACATGCCGTTGGCATCCACACAGGCCAAGATTTGTTCCTCCAGAAATTCCATGGTAAAATTCATAGGGATTTCCATTCTCAAAATCCGCATGGAAGCCATAAGCCGAAGATAGTGGTCCTCCCAAAAGAATATTTTTCCGTTTACTACCCTAATGGCTTCGAACAGGGCATCGCCATAGCGCAGTCCCCTATTTTCTTGATTAAGGTAAGATGTGTTTTTAGAAAGTAGGTTTCCATTAAAATTAACCATAAAAAAAGCCTTGAAAAAATCAAGGCCAAAGATACGTTATATTCCATTAATGGATTAGGCGGAACCCAATACCTGTTTTAAACTGGATACTTGGTTCTCCCATAGCATTTTAGCTTCGTCCACTTCATCGTCATAGGCAAAATCGGTAATAAATAGGGATACATCCTTGGTAATTTCGTCTACGATAATACGCATTTCAAAAAAACTATCATCTTCCTCGGCCACCCAGGTAAATTTCACAAATTCATCGCTCTTTCGTTTTAATAATTTAGCCTGCTCTTCGGAGCCATCCCAAATAAAATTGAACATTTCTCCTCGGGAATTAACGTTGTCGGCGAACCATTCGGACAGTCCGGAAGGAGTGGATATATATTGATATAATAGTTGTGGTGAGGATTGAATTACAAATTCAACTTCAAATTTAATTTTATCGCTCATTCTGAATAGTGTTTATGGCGGACAATATATATATTTATAAATGATTAAAAAATAAAACCGAGATAATATTTTTAGCAATCTAATTTGGAAAGGACAGAAAATTAACTTTATATTTGCACCCGTTAAAAACGGCATGGCGAGGTAGCTCAGTTGGTTAGAGCGTCGGATTCATAACCCGGAGGTCACGAGTTCAACTCTCGTTCTCGCTACGAAACTTAAGTTTATATAAATCAACGGATTGGCAGTAACCAATCCGTTTTTTTATGCCCAATTCCAAATCAATCGTCCCTTTTGGAAACTAAAATAAACCGTTATAAAACCACGCAAGGATTCTCCACTCCTCTATTTGGAAAATAATGAAGGTGAGTGCAACCTTTCTGTAAAACTATCTGATGCTGCAGGATTTTTGCTTGGGACCATCAGAATTTTTCCGAAATATGGAATTGGTTATTTGAAGGTGGACATGCAATTGCTAGATAAATTCCATTGAAAAAACAATTGACTAAATAAACTGAAAAATCAACCGCTGCCGACATCGGCTGAAATTAATATGGCTTAATTTCGAACTTCCATGTTTTGTGTATATTTACTAGGTCGCCATGTCTTTTTGATTGGATTATGTTATAGGCAACAATACAAATCCGAACATGCCCGGAGGTAACTTTTAGGTACGGACGGGCAAACGGTTTCGGGTTCATCCTAGTTGGATATTCGCGTCGATTTTCAAGCATCGCGAATCCTAACCTTAACCAATATGTGCCATTGACAAAAGGACGTAAAACTTGGAAAAATATTTTTATCCTTTTAATAGTATAGACTAACTTAAGACCTTCGTATCACGATTTTAAATATATATGAGCAATAACGACAAAGAGCACTTCCAAGAGAACAGTCCCTTTTATTTCCCTTTGGAAGTTACCCCAAGAAAAGGGCTATTACCGATATCACGGGAAGACTATGAAAACAAGCCCAGTGGTGACATCTTTGGCAAAATACAGGATGCGGGGATGAAGTGGAATCCAGATGATGTAAATCAGTCAGAATTCCTTATAATGAGTACTGCGGGCGGATTAAAGAACGGTGAAGAGACCCTGGCACTGGGCATGCACTCAGGACATTTTGAATTGGGAGATGCCGCAAAAGTGGCTGCAAATGCTTTCAAAAACCTCTTTACCAAACCCTATTATGTATCCGTTTCCGATCCGTGTGACGGACGCACCCAAGGCACTACAGGCATGATGAATTCATTGGCCTATCGCAATCATGCCGCTACAGTTTTGGGAGATTTAAGACGCTCTTTGCCCAATCGCAAGGGCGTAATGGGCATCGCTACTTGTGACAAAGGTCTACCTGCCATGATGATGGCATTGGCCAATGAATCCAATCTACCTACGATTATCATGCCCGGCGGAGTAACCTTGATCGCCAAAGGAATCAAAGATTTGGGTTCGGTACAGTCGTTACCATCGCTTGTTTCCCATAAAGAAATATCATTGCAAGAGGCACAATCCCACGGATGTGCTTCTTGTGGGACACCAGGTGGAGGTTGTCATTTTTTAGGAACGGCGGCCACCTCCCAAGTCGTAGCGGAAGCATTGGGAATGGCCTTGCCACATTCAGCACTTGCCCCCTCTGGAGGGAAGATTTGGTATGCCCTTGCCAAAGATTCGGCCATTGCCCTGGTACATCTGGCAAAAAATAATATCTATACCAGTCAGATCCTCACTCAAGATGCCGTGTACAATGCTATGGTAGTACATGCAGCTTTTGGCGGATCTACCAACCTCTTACTACATATCCCCGCTATAGCCCATGCCGCGGGACTACCCATACCAACTCGGGAAGAATGGGAGAATATTAACCGAAAAACGCCTCGATTGGTCAATGTGCTCCCAGCGGGGAAGTATTCTACAGCACACGTATATGCTGCCGGAGGAGTACCAGAGGTAATGTTACATTTGCGAAAATTAGGGCTGCTCAAAGAAGACTGCCTCACCGTTACAGGCAAAACATTGGGCGAAAATTTGGATGTCTGGGAGCAGGGCGGCAAAATGTTCTCTTGGGAAGCAGAAAATAAAAGAGATAGGCGTCAACAAGTACGATATAACCTCCAGACATTTAATCCTGATGCACATCCAGATAAGGTGATACTATCTCCGGAAGCGGCGAAGAAAGCCAACATGAAAAGCACCTTGACTTTCCCCACCGGAAATTTGGCACCAGAAGGAGCGTTGATCAAAAGCGGTGCAATTGCTCCAGAAATGATCGATGACAACGGCATATACTATAAAAAAGGGGTTGCCAAAGTATTTGTCTCCGAAGCAAATGCCATTAAGGCCATTAATCATGGAGAGGTAAAGCCAGGTCATATTATTATTTTGATGGGAACAGGGCCAAGTGGCACAGGAATGGAAGAAACCTTCCAAATCACCGGCGCTCTAAAACAGTTATCCTTTGGAAAAGAGATAGCACTGATTACCGACGGACGTTTTTCCGGCGTTTCCACAGGCGCATGTATAGGACATGTTGGTCCGGAGGCGCTAGTAGGAGGACCTATTGGTAAGGTGCAAGATGGTGATGTCATTGAAATTAAAATTGATTGCGATAAGCTAAGTGGAAGCATAAATCTAATAGCCTCGCACAGCGATCCCGATGCCGAACTGAGTGATGCCGAAATAGCACAATTGTTTGCAAGCAGATCACCACATCCAGCACTTCAACCACATCCAGAATTGCCCAATGATATTAAAATTTGGGCAGCGACGCAGAGCGGTATATGGGAAGGATGCGTACAGGATGCCGATCGGATCTTGAAGATTGTGAAAGCAGGAATAGATGCTTTGAAATAAAAAAAAGCACATAACAATACGTATGGACGCATATCTGCCCCTACCCTGCAGGGACGGCGACATTTGTTAACTCGTTTTGTTATAAAAGATAAAAAGGGCATCAAGAACAATTGTTGTGTTATGTAGAAATTAGGATTAATTTGATCACTCATGTTTTTTGAACAATAGTTTTAATTAATAGTAGTAATCTAGAAAAACCAACGATTAAATCATTCTTTCATTTTACTCAATGGTTTGTTATTGTTTTTATCGGATTTCGTGAATCTTCGATTTCCTTGCTTGTCCAACCCTTCGACTCTGCTCAGGGTGCGGCCATGCCATCTGCACGACGGAAGAAGAACTATCGAACCATAGACCTTGAGGACAATTCCCAGAGGTGTTGAATAACGGACAATAACTTATCCCCACATGAAGGTCGACGGAACGAAAGGACCGGCCTATTTTCAATTTACTTAATTGGTTCTTATTGTTTTTAATAGGTTTTCGTGAATCTTCGATTTCGTCTTAAATCGAGTGGTTTACACACTGGTCGTGGTAAGCCGTCCATAGAGCATTTCACCTTAGTGAAAGCGGCCTGGGCGGCGCGGCTGTGGAAATTGCGTAGATTTAAAGAAATTTAAAATCAGCCTCCTAGGCTACAGCTGGCTCCTCCTAACCAAGGTACACCGTACCTTGGTTATTCAGCCCTGGTCGTTTTTTATTCATCAGCTGGTCTATTGTTTTTCATTGGTATTCATGAATGCTACGCATTTGGGCGATGCAAAAAATGAACAGAACACAAACTTGAGATAGTAAATTATATCTTTTTGTAATTCACACACAACTTTTGGGATTGATCTTAAAAAGGGTTGTACTATTATTTGGAAACGTTTTATTTCCTAATAAGTAGGAAAGACATGTACATAGAGGTCACGAGTTCTACTCCCCTACGCAAAATCTCCCGGATTTGAGCCCTGCGCTACTTCACTACCTCCATGTCTGGCCAATTTTGCAGCTGTTATAGCCCAGATGTGAACTTTAAAACTTTCTACATGATAACATTCAACTAACATCATTATAACTGTTAACTCCACTTACCATTCAACGGTTAATTCCGCTCTTTATCGATTTGCAAAATACTAAGACCAATATTTGCTAACTTAGAAGGTTAGAAACAAACTCCTGGTTGTAGTACTCCCCCCACTGCCCAACACAGAAAATTTTCTTGAATTAATAGGAATTATAGGACAATATTAAGTATCTAGAGGCTGGCTTGTTGACTTGTTTTAAGTATAGTTAATACCTATATATAAAGGTAAATTCAAGACTAAAAGCGAACCTTAACTCAAAAAGAATATATGAAAATTGGAATTTTACATTTGAGCGACCTTCACATACAAGACAAAATTCATTCGGAAAGAATAGATAATCTTGTTAAAGCAATAGATTTTGATGTAAAACAGCTATCTAACCTTTATTTAGTATTGTCAGGTGATGTGGTAAATTATGGAAGACGTGCCGAATTTGAAAATGCAAAACTACTTGTTAAAGAACTTATAGAAAAATTAAAGCCTAGGGGTAGAGTGTTAACAATTAATATAATTGCTGTTCCTGGAAATCACGATTGCTGTTTTGACAATGAGAAAAAGACAAGAAAATCAGTAATTAACGATTGTAAAACTGATATTATAGAGGAGAAAGATTATTTTATAGACGCAATGGCCGTTCAATCAGATTTTTGGGACTTTACAAATGAAATGACTGATTTTAAAAATAGAAATGAAGTGTCCTACAAGTACGAATTTAGACCTCATATTGACTTCAAAGTTTCTTTTCATTGTTATAATACAAGTTGGCTAACTGAAATAAATGAAAAACAAGGAAGTTTAATAATACCAGAAAATAAATTCCTTGCAAATGAAAATGGTGAATATGTAATTTCAGTATTTCATCATCCAATAGATTGGTTATCTGCCAATACAAAAAGAAATAATAAACAACGTTTTGAAGAACATTTAATTAATAGCTCTAATCTTGTTATTTATGGTCACGAGCACGATAAAGGGAATTCCAAAGCAATTATTCAGAAAAATAATAATATTGTTTTCTGTGGAGGAAAAGCATTTGATAAAAATGAAATCAAAGAAACTGGGTTTTCTCTGTATGAAATAGATTTAACCGATAAGTCAATAAATATTAAGACATACAATTTCAATGGAAATATCTATTCTGTTGAATTTGAGGACAAACACAAAATCGTAGAAAAAAATAAGCGTGAATTTATACTATCTGAAGAGTTTGATAAAAAAATCACTGCACTAAATATCCCCTTGAAACATTCAAAAAAAGCAGAACTAGTCTTATCTGATGTTTTCATTTTCCCTGATTTAGAGCCATTGATAGAAGATGACAAGGTTGTTCAATATCCAAATTCTTATGAATTAATTGAAAAAGTTAAAAATGAAGAAAAGGCAAATATACTGATTGAAGGGGCGGACCAATCTGGTAAAACCTCCCTAATATATGTGTTATACAAGAGGTTTTATGAAATGGGGTATACACCAATATATATAAGAGGGAAGTACTGTAAGGAAACTAATATTAAAAATCTAACAAAGAAGTCATTAAAAGAACAATATGGAAGTGATAGTGTAGATAGATTTTTTCAACTAGAAACTAAAATACTTTTACTAGATAATTTTCATAAATCAGAACTAAATTCAACTTATAAAAAGCGGTTAATTGAATTATTCAATGAGAATTTTGAATATATATTTTTAACTTCTGATAATACTTATAGTGCAAAAAATGTAACTGAAGAAGCAACTAGTTTAAAGGATTATTCAAAATATAAACTTTTGCCCTTAGGTCACGAAAAAAGAAGTGAACTGATTGAGCAATGGTTGATGATAGGTGAGAATAGATTGACAATACAAGAAGGTGTAATTTTAGCAGATGTAAAATCACGATTCAATGAAATAAATTCATTAATTGGTAATAGGTTAATGCCGTCGTATCCTATTTTCATATTAACACTACTTCAAAGTTTAGATGAAAATTTGCAAAATTTCTCTCAAACTTCCTATGCCAACATATACCTTGTTTTAATTAAAGCTGGATTAGTTAAAGGAGGCATTAAAGATGCTGTTTTGACTAGTCTACTGAACATTCTTAAAGAACTTGCATTTTATTTGTACGATAATAAAAAAAACGCATTCAATAGAAAAGATTTTGAAGAATTCATTTTTGTTTATTCCGGAAAATATTTTAGGCATAAAAAATTGACTGATGACAAAATCCTCAACGTGCTTTGCAATTCAAATATTTTAAAATATGACGATGAATACTATTGCTTTTCTTACAAGTATATCTACTACTTTTTGATAGCTCAAAAAATTTCTTCAGAGATTGATAGTTATGAAAGTTTAATCTATGATTTATGCAATAATATTCATTTAGAAATAAATGCAAACATTCTAATATTTCTTTCTCATCATTCGAAAGCTCAAATATTAATTGACAGTATAGTATTTACAAGCCAAATTCCTTTTGAAAAAGCTACTCCTTTGACGTTAAACAAAGATGATGAGTTCGTTAAATTTATTGCAGAGTTTACAAATGAAATCAAAGAGGAAATTGTTGAAGAACGAAATCCTAAAGAAGAAATTAAAAAAGAACTTAAGCGGAAAGATGTTTCAGAAAGGAGAGAATTAAAAAATGAAGAAGTTGAAGGTGACAGTATATTACCTGCTGAGGCTATTGAAATGAATCAAGCTTTCCGAACAGTTAAAATCATTGGTCAAATTGTAAAGAATCAAAGTGGTGATTTTGAAAAAGAAAAACTAATTAAATTGGTGGAAGCCGCTTACAATAGTGTTTTTCGTTTTCTTGGCTTCTTTTCTGGAATATTGGAAAAGGACAAGGAAGTGTTAATTGAGGCAATTGTTGAAGATATAAAAGAAAAGGAGAAAAAGAATAGACAAGGTGAAGTTGATTACAAACTAATAGAGAAAACTGTAAGAAAAATACTTCAATTTATATCTTGGAGAATTTGTGTTGAAAGTTTTACGAATTTAATGTTCGCTGTGGGAACAAAAGGTCAAAATGAATTATTTGATAAAGTTAATTTAAACATTGATTCAACTGCCTCAAAAATTGTAACATTTGCTATCAAAACCTTTTATGACAGAATTGATTTGAAAGAACTAGAAGGTTTGTTTGATGATGTCAAAGATAATTACCTTGCTCAATGCATTCTTAGAGAATATATTAAACGATATTTATACACTAATTTCATTGAACGGAAAAAAAGAGACCAAATTATTCGTATAGCAGGATTTAATAAACAAAAGCTATTAGGAAAAATTAAAATAAAATAACCCCCCCTTGCTGGCGCGAGCATCTTGCTCGTGCCATATCAACGCCCGCTAGTGCGAGCATAACGCCAGCCTAACGGCCAGGCAGGCTCGTACTTTCTTTCATTCACACCATTAGCTGCTATGAAATATAAACTGTACCTATTCTTTGGCATCGTCTTTCTCCTCAAGAGTTGCACAAACAAAAAAAGTATTGACTTCAAGTGTGCTCCAGAACCAATACCAAAGTACGAATATAGAGCAAGCATAAGCGGAGAAATGACGCCCCAATTAGATTCTGTTCTAAGAATAGAAAAAAGAAGAGAAGTCTTTAAACCCTGTAGAGTTTACGCTTTTGATGCAGCATTCTATAGCGCATCGAATAGATTAATCTCCAAGGAGCGTATCTTATTATTGGCAACTGGGAAGCGATGGGAACATCATCCTGAAAAACAAGACGAAATTTTGGTAAAATATGAATTTGACAAGGAGTCTATTGATAGCATTAATTTATATCAGCTTAACAAGAGCGCTGTTTCCGATGAATGGTGGCCAACGGTAAGCACAGGAATTAGAGAGAATGTGGAAGAAATATGGATGCATCCCTTCAGGTCTAACCAATATAACTTCACAGAGGTAGCTCCATTTCCGCAAATTAAATTTCCTTTGAGTGTAGGAAAAAAATGGACAGACAATGATATCGTATTGAAGGAAGGTTGGGGAGATTGGTCCAACATGAAAGTAATAAGTACCTTCGAAATACTATCCAAAGAAACTATACTAACCAACTACGGAGAACTGGAAAATTGTTGGAAAGTTATAGCCGTATCAAACTTTGACCTCGGCCAATCTGAAGTGACCTATTGGTTTCATGAACAATTTGGGTTTGTCAAATTGAACTATGTGAATTATGGAGGCCAAAAACTAAATATTGAGTTAACCGAAATAACAGAAAACAGCATTTAACAGCCTGGCTATCCATTGCTCGTCCTCCCCTATTCAAAAGTTAACACTGAATAAAATCACTCATACTATGATCTACATAACACAACTTATTTACGTTATAGCAGGACAGGAAGAAATATTTCATCAGTTTGAGGATATTGCTATTCCCACCATTTTAAAATACAATGGTAGACTTACCCTAAGAATAAGACCCACAGAGGAATCCATCATTGAAAAAAATATAGAGAAACCTTATGAAATTCATCTGGTGGAATTTAATTCCCAAGAAGACTTTGACAATTTTAAACAAGACGAGGAGCGAAAAAAGTTCCTGCACTTAAAGGAAAAGTCGATCCAATCTTCTATTTTAATCCAAGGAACTAAATTATAGTAGCCGCCTATTTCCCCAACCAGGCATCAAACCAATCAAAGGCGTCGGTTTGCATCCGGACATCAAACTTATGTCCGCCATCATAGAATTTTCCGCTATACTTTTCCGTATGGCCCGCTTTTGAAAAGACCGCAGCCAGTATGCTATCGGCTTTTTTCATTTCGGGCAGGGTATACAATTGGTCATGGTTATTGCTCTGCACCATGGTAGGAAGGGGTACCCGCAGCCCCAAAATTTCAGGGAAATCTATATAATTGGCCAGGCCCGGGGCATAGGTCATCCAGGTGTGGGTATAGGCCTTGTTCAGTAAAAAATCTTTCCAAGTGCTCATAAAACCAACGCATACAGCACATTTTATCCGAGCATCCATACCCCCCAAATACACGGTCCGAAGTCCCCCGCCCGAGAGTCCACCGCAACCAATACGCTCCGCATCCACGTCCTTTCTGGCACTGAGAATATCCAAGGCAATACGGTCTTCGGCCAATACCATTCCGGGGTAGGTGGTACCGGCGGACAAGAGGGATTTTGCCATAAGGTGTTCGTGGTGGCCAGCCCATTCGTTATAGGCTTCTATGTTCCTGACATCTTCGGCATTTTCATCTGTACGGTCTTCCGCTTTTAAGGGTCCCCATGCAATCTCGGCCATATCTTCATAGTACACCCGCCGGCTGGCAAAGGAAAAGGCGTCATGTACCAAAACGGCATAGCCCCTTTTGGCGATCTCGTTGGCCCATGCCCTACCCTCGTAGTCGCTTTCTTGGTGGGCTTCTATAAGCGGGTGCTGGGTATCCGAAGTCTTGGTAATCTTTCTTTTACCAAAGTATTTTTTCCCGGCATGGTCGTGCAGGGCCAAAATGGCGGGCAATTTGCCTGTACTGTTTTCGGGTTTTAAAAATATGGCTTCCACAGGTCTTCCATAGGGCAATTTCCAGGTAAGTTCCTCTATGTGCAGTCCGTCATAACTGTATGTCCTTTTAATGGTAACGGGTATGGTATCCTTAATCAAGGGCTCTGCAATTTGTTCCTGGACCTTGGCATGGGCGCTCGGTTTCCAATCCTCTATTTTAGACCAAAGGTCGTTCCGGAAGGACAGCTTTGGCGGATCTTGCATTTGCGTAGCCAGCCATGGGCCGTATTGGCCAATAAGGCTTTTGGGGAGTTCTTGATTCATTGGGATAGGATTTGTGGTTGGTACTAGATTGTTGAATGTGGCGCTCAAGGTAGCGGGCAAAAGTGGCAAGGCCGCAGTAGCCATTGCAGTTTTGGAAATAAAGGCCCTTCTGGAACCTTGGATTTCGGCATCCGTGTTTTTGGATTTATTCATTTTCTAAAATAATTGGTGGGACGTCTAAAGTTACCAATTATTTCCAATTATTCTATACCGTTGATTTATGTGTGTTGAGGGGTTGGACACTTGGAACACTAAACTGAGGTCGCGACTGCGCCCGCCTGAACGGAACGGGCAAGCTCTACCGGACTAGTATTTCCCAAACAACCCATAAAAACAAAAAGGAGATAGAACACACCTAATTTTGAAAAAGGTATTCACGAAAACCGATAAAAGGTATTGAACCTGGATTCTGCAAAAAGGGCGGGGTTAGTTCAACTTGCCATTTTCAGTGCGTCTTACAGACTTCTCAAAATTGAGTTTTACTAAATAATAATAATAATAATAATAATAGCGACTTGCGGATAATGAAGGTAAAATTGTACACTACCATAGCTCCCAGGCCTATTGCTTTGGGTGTTGCCACCATTCAGTTTAAAAGTTGAACTTCCTGCTCGTGGCTCAAGCTGTTCATCATTTACATTTTAATATGCATGTCAAATTTAGGGGCCGATTGGATTACCTTTTGCACCATCTCTGGGGCTACAGATTTCATTTGGGCATCCGTTTCTTCATCCGATATACCCACCTCTTCAAAGAATCCCTTAAATCCCTTGGGACTATGAATATTGATGAGCTTGGAGGGTTTATTGCTCGCATTTTCAAACGTATGTATGGTATGGGGTGGAATGTCTATTACTTCCCCTACCCTTAAGGTCTTTATTTCCCCATCAATAAAAAATTGAACTTCACCGTCAATGACCATGAATGACTCATTGTAGGATTGGTGGGTATGTGGTGGTGGCCCTTGTACCTTTGGAGGGGTTTCTATAACCGCTAAATCGTAATTTCCCGTAGTATCATGCGTAGTTATCTTATGTCCTACTACCCATTTTGAATATCCATTTTCCATATATGAGATTTTTGTCTCATAAATATAGGCTACAATTTTGACTTCAGCAAATTTTATAAGATATTTGTCTCATGAAAAAGGAATACATCCAAACCGGGAGAATTAACCAAAAGCTGGAAACAAGGCATAAAATCCTTGAAAGTGCCAAACAATTGGTCCGTAAGGGAATAGATTTTAATCTTGAAGATGTTGCCAATAATGCCGACATTTCCAGGGCTACCATTTACAGATACTACCCCAATTTAGAAATCCTCTCTTATGAGGTAGGTATTGATATTGGCACCAAGACTCCCGAAGACCTCATTGAAGATCTTAAGGATTGTTCGTTACATGATATGCTATTGGGGATCCAAAATTATTACAATGAGCACGCTGTAAACAATGAAAATGCCTTTAGAAAATATTTAAGCGCGGTATTGACATCGGCTTCCGAAAAGAAACGCGGTGCCAGACGTAACAGGACACTACAGCTCGCTTTGACGAAGACCCAATTAAGACCCCAAGAAAAAAGGGATTTGGTGCACCTACTGGCCATCTTAATGGGAATAGAACCTCTTATTGTTGCCAAGGACGTCTCCGGATTGGATAACAAAGAATTTAAAGAACTAATGCGCTGGGGGATGCAGTTAGTTTTAAAAGGATTCTTTGATGGTAAAGAATCCAGGTAAATATCTTGCCCAATAATCCACCTGTTTATTGACTTTGGTCAAAAAGGGATTGAAAATACATGACATCTACCGGAAAACAGTGGGGTGTAAAGCCTAATTCCAGATCCGCTACCCTCCTTATACCCACTTGGTTAAGATTTTTTCAACATAACACCCATTTTGTTTCCAAAAAACCTAAAAAATCTGGAATATTGTGGGATTTTTTTTAATCTTTATCAAAATAAATTGAATAGAGCATAATGACCTTAGATTACCCCTCGATTTTGTTTTTTCTCGCCCTGAACAATTTATTTATCATGGCTTTGTTCATCTATCAATACTTTTATCATCATAAACAGTGGTATTTGCTATTGGTTGCACTAGGCATTACCTTACAGACCAGCGCCATTATTCTTTATGGCAACAGGGATGTTTTACCGCCCTTACTTACCTTGCGCTTAAACAATTTTCTTTTGGTGGCCTGTTTTGCGCTGACCACCTTTGGACTTATTTCTTTTGATGGAAAAATCAGAAAAAAGCTTTTGCGGCTATTTATTGTTTCCGGTCTTCTGTTTTATTCCTTCATTTTGATATTTGAAGATAACAACACCATTATAAGTATTATAAGAATAGTTTCCTGCTCCTTTTTCTATGCCATAGGTGCTTTTTATCTGTTTGTTAATAAAAACAAATACAAATTTTCCATCCTTTTAAGTGGTGTTCTTCTGCTGTATTCCTTGTTTCAGCTCATGCGCGCATTGAATATTTACCAAATGGGCGATTCCTATGTTTTTCTTAGGAATTCTGCCTTCAATAATTGGTTTCTTATTATATCCGTCCTTGTAATTAGTGCCATTAGCATTGGATTTATAATGCTCTTAAAGGAAATGGATCAAAAGACCATACTTCAAAAAAATAAAATCATTGAACAGGATAAACGTAAATTGGAAGCCTTGCACCAAACCCAAAATAAATTATTCTCCATTATTGCGCACGATCTACGGAGTCCGTTTATCAATATCCTGGGCCTTTCCGATATACTTTTGGATAATGTAAAGAAGTCTGCCGATCCGGAATCTGAAAAATGTTCGGAGCTGATAAATTCCACTGCCAAAAACACCCTCAATTTACTCGATAACCTATTAAATTGGGCAAAATCACAGACCGGTGAACTGGGTTTTAGTCCAGAAAAAATTAAACTCTCGGAAGAAATACGGGAAATCATAGGCCTTAAAATGGCCAATGCAAAATCCAAAAACATTTCCTTGAAATATTCCCCGTCCCTTGACATTGAATTAGTTACCGACAAAAATATCTTGGGAACCATTTTACGAAATCTTATTGCGAATGCCATTAAGTTCACCAACATTGGGGGACATATAGAAGTAGTTACTACGGCCAATGAGCAGCAGGTTGAAATTTCCGTTAACGACAATGGCGTTGGTATGACCGCTGAAACCATCCGGAAAATTTTCGACCTTTCCACCAATGTTACCCTACCGGGTACGGCCAACGAAAATGGTTCCGGCCTGGGCCTGGTACTTTGCAAGGAATTTGTAGAAAAATTAGGTGGAAAGCTTTGGGTGGAAAGTGAAGTTGGAAAAGGGAGTAATTTTAAATTTATGCTGCCATTGGCCACTGTTGCCCCAGAAAAACAATAAGCCGCCCAAGTCTACCTGGGCGGCCTATACGTTTACAGTGGAAAATGCTTAATTACACCCCTTACAATTACAGGAACTGCCGCAATTACAATTTTCACAAGTACAATTTGGATTACCGCAGCTTTGTTTAGTGCTTTGGGCAATGCTGTTCAATTTTAATTTAGATTCCATGATTTTTAGTTTTATAAATTTATGGGTCAAAGGTAGTAGCAGCGTGGCCTATTCAATTTACATCACTTTGGGAAAGACTTACAGAATTTTGGGTTAATATGGATCAAAATTATTGTTATGTTTATGAAGAAGTTAGGATTAATTTGATCAATCGTGTTTTTTTGATCAATAGTTTTAATTAATAGGAATTCAGTAAAACCAACCATTAAATTATTTTTTCATTTTACTCAATGAGTTGTTATTGTTTTTATCGGATTTCGTGAATCTATGATTTCTTTGCTTGTCTACCCCTTCGACTCCGTTCAGGGTACGGCCATGCCATCTCCACGACGGAAGAAGACCAACCAAACAAAAGGCTTTGCAGACAATGTTCAACGGTACCGAATTAGGCACTATGATTTATCGGTACTATGTGGATTTACGGAACAAAAGAACGGCCTATTTTCAATTTACTTAAGTGGTTCTTATTGTTTTTAATAGGTTTTCGTGAATCTTCGATTTCGTCTTAAATCGAGTGGTTTTCACACTGGTTGCGGGAAGCCGTCCATAGAGCATTTCACCTTAGTGAAAGCGGCCTGGGCGGCGCGGCTGTGGAAAGTGCGTAGATTTAAAGAAATTTAAAATCAGCCTCCTAGGCTACAGCTGGCTCCTCCTAACCAAGGTACACCGTACCTTGGTTATTCAGCCCTGGTCGTTTTTTATTCATCAGCTGGTCTATTGTTTTTCATTGGTATTCATGAATGCTACGCATTTGGGCGATGCAAAAAATGAACAGAACACTAACTTGAGCTGGTCAGGCATATCTTTTTGTAATTCTCACACAATTTTTGGGATTGATCCGTTTATATCTGATCGAGCAATTTTCGCTTGTTGGTTCCCACACGTTTGAAATGGGAAGGAGTTAGTCCACAAATTTTCTTAAACTGGTTGGAAAGATGAGCTACACTGCTGTAGTCCATTTCAAAGGCAATTTCAGATAGGGTCATTTCATTATATACCAACAGTTCCTTTACTTTTTCAATGCGTTGATCAATGAAATAATTTTCAATTGTACGCCCCTCTACCGAAGAAAAGAAACTGCTTAAATACGTGTATTCGTGGTGCAATTGTTCCGATAGAAAAACGGAAAGCTTCATTTTATGTTCCCTTTCACCAATTTCCTTCCTCGCCTTCATTAGTACCAATTGTTTTATTTTTTCCACCAGTCCATGCATCCGGTTATCAATCAATTCAAGGCCTATTTTTTGGAGACTGGTACCCAATAGTTGATGTTGTTCCCTAGTAAGGCCTTCCGGTAAATGAATTTCCCCAATATCAACATAATCAAACGCTAAGGATAAATCCAATAAAATATCCTTAACGGCAAGAATGCAGCGATGGCATACCATGTTTTTTACAAATAATATATTAGTTGCCATAGTTATTATTAATATACATTTCTTTCGCTTTTATTGCTCCATTAATTTCAATAAGCGCTCTACCAAGGCCTTGGCAAAAGTGTCATCGTTGATATGGGCTTCCACCTCCATGACGGACACATGGCCATCGGCGCTTTCCCTAATGGCCCCGAACAGGGCTGCATCCGCTTCGGGATCAAAGAAAATACCCCCTTTGCTGTCGACCTGCGATATGCCCTTTAGCGGGAGCAAGATCTCCGCAGGGGCCTTGGCCTCCAATAGCTTGTCCACCAACTGTTTTCCCAAGGTTTCGTTCTCCGCCACATTGGTCCGCATCAGGGTCACGTCTGGCGCCCAACTGTAGAGCTGTCGGGACCTATACTGCTCGGGAAGCGTGTCCATTTGGGCAAAGTTCACCATGTCCAGGCAGCCTGGCACTACGATCTGGGGGATTCCCATTTCCGCTGCCGCAGTGAGTCGGTCCGGCCCCGCGCTCAAAATACCCCCGCAAAGCTCATCGGCAAGTTCGGTGGTGGTAACGTCCAGCACCGCATCAAAGACCCCTTCCCGGATCAGCGATTCCATGGCGGATCCACCCACCCCGGTGGCATGGAAGGCCATAACTTCAAATCCCTTATCCTTTAACAATTCGGTACATTTGTCCACGCATTTGGTAGTGTTCCCGAACATACTGATCGCTATATTTTTTTTAATGGAAAAGGAATTGTCCTCCTTTACTTCGGCCATAGCGCTAATGGCTGCAGCAGCCTGCCCGATCAACAACCGGCTAATTTTATTGAGGCCCGCCACGTCTACCACAGAGGACATCATGGTAATATCCTTCACCCCAATCTGCCGGGAAAGGTCCTTGGCCACCACCGTGGACAGACACAATTTGGGTATGCCCAAGGTTACCGCCTGCATGGCCTCCAGGATGATATAGGTGCCGCCACCGCCACCCATTCCGATGACACCTTTTATCCTGTCTTTGGCAACAAGGTCCGCAAGGATCTTGGCCGCACCCAGTCCCATCAGTTCTACGGCCTTTCCCCTATCGCCAGAAGCCCGGATAGCCTCCAAGCTTGTACCCGAGGCCCTGGCGACAGCATCCTGGTCCACATCGATGGGGAAGTCCACGGAAGTTGCCATCACCCCGGTATTTATCGTGATCACTTGCTGGCCTTGTGCCCTGAGCCTTCTTAAGAGATAGGAGAAATCCTCCCCCTTGGTGTCAAAACAGCCCAGCATCACGATACGCTTATCGGAAATTATCATAAGTGCTAATTTTGGTTGAACATTAAAGTTGAACACCACAATATTTATTGATTACAGCCTTCAACTAATTATTGCCCATGTAGGGCAATAACAAACCCTGGCGCATCCTGTCTTCCCTAACAGGATTGCAATCATAAAAGTTTCCAGCCAATATAACATCTTTTTTGCTATAAAGGGCGTCTTGTAGGGTTACCTACATTCCCGTCTTACCCTAATAGTTGCCGAACAATCGGTTTTTACAAATGTTAAATGAACCGGTGATGTATTAGTGAAACTCAATTTTGAAAGGTCGGTAAGACGCACTAAAAATGGCAAGTTGAACTAATCCCGCCTTTTCAGGAGGGATCTAGGTTAATACCTTTTGTTATCTACTATTAAACATAGTGTTCTTTTATTGAAAAGAAGGTCTTTGAAAAAAGTATCAATCATGACTATCATAATGGGCAATAATGGTATAGAAACCTTTGGTGATAACTTGGATTAAAAAGGAGGCCCTACATATTAGATCTTCGTTAAAGAGTTACCTCTATAGATATGTATTTAATACCTTTCTTAAGGAATACAAAAAACTTAAACAGAAAGAAGTGGCATTGGCTGATCTAAAAAAAAAAATTCGGTCCTAATGCATTTTGAGGAAAGATGGATTCCTATTTGGAAGAGAGGATAACACTTTTGGAATCGGCCATAGATCAACTTCCTAAAAGAATAGGGAAGACTTTTATTGAGCAAAAAAGCTGGATTTAAGCAGAAGGAAATAGCTTCCCAATTGAACATTTCGGAAAAGGCTGTGGAAAAACATATTGGTCGCGCTACCCATATCCTTAAGCAATGGCTCAAAGAGAAAAAAATAGTTTTGTGCTCATAATCTTAAATTATACGAGCTAAACATTCTACTGAAAAACGATGGTCCTGGAAAGCCTTACTCTTTTCTAACCGGGAGCTTGGATACGGCATTGAGGGAGTCCGACGCTACCTCATTGGTACCTACCGGAGAAATACAGGCTAGTGGATTGTTGAAACAGGCACAAACATCAGGCTCCTCTTGACAAGCTTCATTGTCGCTTGCACAGGAATTGCCAATAAATACCAAGAAAAAAATAGCCAGAATAAATAGAAATTTTGTGTTCATGTTCACTGTGTTTAAATATTATGTGGTTACACGATCAAAACTATCCAATGGAATTATATTCTTATGCCACGTATGTAACCAATTATAAAAGAAATGTAACAAACGAATAATTACCAAGTAAGATTCATAGGGCCCTATACCATTGAAGGTTTTTGTTATATTTATGGAGTCATACCCAACTTTCCTAATTTATTAGTGAAACTCAATTTTGAAATGTCAGTAAGACACACTAAAAAAGGGCAAGTTGAACTAATCCCGATTTTTCGGCGGGATCTAGGTTTAATACCTTTTATTAAGTGAAATTGGGATTACACTATTTAAAAGGCACAAGGACATAGAGGTTTTCTGGCATTGGATTTCTAATTAATGTTATCTTACAACCAAGCAGTACAATCTTTAAAACCCCTACAAATACTATTATTAAGGTGAACCCATTATTTTAACTTTTTGAGATGTATCAAAAGCTGAGTGCCATTATTAATTCCGTATCACCAATTTCCAGTAAATCATTGGCAAAAATCCAGAAGTTGGTGGAATTCTATGACGTAAATAAGGGACAGCCAATTACTGCCGTGGGACAAAATAATAATCTGGAGTATTTTATCCTTGAGGGAATCTGCAAAAGTTTTCTATACACTCCGGAAGGAGATGATGTAACAATTTCATTCTTTATGTCGGGCTCAATAATATCCCCTTGGACAACAAGACATAAAGACGGGAAATCCATTCTTAATATTCGCGCATTGACCGATACTGTAATAGCGACAATACGAGCTGATAAGTTTGAACAATTAATGGTGGAAGATCTTGAAATAAGACAATTTGGAAATACGGTTTTAAGGAATGAACTCATGGGGAAGGTTCAAAAAGAAATAGCCTTGGCGTCCCTTAAGGGTAAGGATAGGTTGCAACTGCTGAGAGATCATTTTCCGAATATAGAAAACCTTGTACCCCATTCGGACATCGCTTCCTATTTAGGGATAACTACAATTTCTTTAAGCAGATTAAGAACACAATCTTAACGCTTAACATTTGTTAATGAAATCTTCTGATGAAATGCCAACCTTTGATTTTTAATCAAAAACATTCATTATGTCTATTTTAAATTCCTTTCTCCTAAAAACTTCCTCGGTAAAGAAAATTTGTATTTCGTTCGTTGCCAGTCACTTGGTCCTCCTTCTGATGTGGCTATTTACTTTGCCGGTGATCAATGATCAAATTGGAACCCAAGTTTTTGATCTCCAAACCTTTGGCTATAATGTTTCCGTAGCGGAATCAATTGTGGACAACTTGAACAATGAGACTACTGCCCTTTATCTTTTTCCGCAATTAAGCTTGTTGGATGTACTGTATCCTTTTCTATTGGCGCTATTCTTAAGTAGCCTTTTGTTTCGACTTTTTAAAATAACCCAAACTAAAAGTAAGGTAACATCGATATTACTGGTTGTTCCGTTCTTGGCGATGATCTTTGATTACGCAGAAAATATAGGTGTTATTTTAATGATTACGAAATCAATCGAGATATCCGAAACCATCGTCCTATTGTCAAGTACCTTTACGGTTTTAAAAGGTCTACTGACTTCAATTGCCTGGATAGCCATTTTAGTATATGCTATTAAATGGTTTGGAATAAAAATTATTGAACGGAACAAAAAACAAACAACGGCACATCACCCAAAAAGTTCTGGTAATAAATTTTGAAATTCGCTTTTCCCTTGAGATGTAAGAAAGGGAAATAAAATACTTAAGTAGGTAATTGCATAATAATCTATAGTACGGGTATCCAACTTATTTGAATAAAGTCGACTGGAATACAACCAAGTATTCCCATAATTGATCATTCTTTCTGCTAGAAAGTTATATTCCTTTTCAAATGAGGCTTCCCTCATCAATTTTTTTTGTTTCAATTTTTCAAATAGGAAGAAACAGCCGCCAATCCTATGGTTATAAACCTCTTGAAAATGTGCCCTCACCCTATCGCTAATGGACAGAAGATTGTACAAATCGGTCCAGAAAAAGGTATAATCCAGCATTCTCCTCATACTGCTCTCTACATCATTTCTAAGCTGTTCAATTGACACCTCGGTATTCGGTAACACATGGATCCTGTGATCAAATTCTTCAACCATTTCAAAGTAGAGGGCCTCAAAAATTTCCTCCCGCTTTTTGAAATGATAATTTAAGTTTCCGGAACTCATATTCATTTTTAAGGCTATCATTCTTATGGTGACATTGTGATAGCCATTTTCGTTAAATAAAGTCCTGGCGGCTTCCAAAATCAATTTCCTTTTTTTACTCATTAGTAAACTTGTCCTAAAATAATACTATTAGTAAATTTGTCCTAAAATTACAAAATGAAATCATTATTCAGATCCGAAGAAGGAAAAAAAGAAATTATAAATCTTTACGAGCAAAAATTAAGGGGTTTAGACATCGATTATAATTACAAAATTATTGAAACTACCTTTGGAAAAACCAATATTATTATAACAGGAGACTCAACAAAACCCCCTATTTTGCTGATACACGGTTCCAATGGCTGTGCTCCCATAGCGTTAGAAACGTATCCCAATCTGTATAAAGATTTTCAAGTATTTGCCATAGATGTGCTTGCCCAACCAAATAAAAGTGCTGAAACTAGATTGAGTATGAAAGACAACAGTTATGGCATATGGATCCATGACATTATACATCAGTTAAAACTTAAGAATGTTACCATGGCCGGTTTTTCCTTTGGGGGATTGATCATACTAAAAACATTGCTTCAGAATGAAAAAAATATCAAAGAAGTATTTTTGTCGGCCCCTGCTTATATCGTCAATGGAAATCCACTAATTTTATTATTCAGTGTGTTTCTTCCTATGAAGCTTTATATAAAAACCCAAAAGGTCAAATACCTTGAAAACTTCTTAAAAACCCTATTTACCGAGCCAGATAATTTTGCTCTTAAATATTTGGCAAAAGTCTTTATTCAATTTAGAATGGATTTTACTCCTGTTCCCGTTATAACCAAAGAAGAGGCCTCACAAATAAGTACTCCAATTACCCTGTTTGCAGCTAAAAAGGATATAATGTTTCCAGGGGTGAAAATGCTAAAACGCTCCAAAAGGATTTTTCCTTCCTTAAAAAAAGTAGTAATGTTGGAAAACTCCAAACATGTCCAAAACAGGGTGGATAATTATGCGATCGAAAAAATAATATTGAAAAATTAAAGTGCTGCGTGTATATTTACACTACGCTCACATTTAACCTAAAACCATTATAGGGCAAACATAGTAAATTGAAAGATTTTTTTACATTATCAATCGTCCAGGACAAGGAAGGGAAGAAAAGATATCGGTGGCAAATTGCAATAACCTTACTAATTCTCTTCATATTTGGTTCCTTAATAAACATACCTTTTAGTAGGGAGGTTAAAAGATTGAAAATCGAGGCCGGATTGGCAAACCTTAATCTGAAGGGATCAATTTATGATGAGCTATTGACCATTGGCAGTAGTAGTCTTGTTTTGGGTACAATATTGATTTTTATTGGGTTGTGGGTTTCTTCTAGAGCCAATCTGGGAGCTCCGCTACTGGTTAGTTTTTTTTCCAAGCAGCCCACACACAAAACATTCCATTGGAAAGCCTTACTTTTAAGTATGTTTTTGGCAACAATAGTAGTCGTACTCCTATTGGTAGCATTTGAAGTGCAAAAAGAATTTTATCCAGTTTCGCATAAACTAACACGCCCATCCAAACCCTTTTATGCCCTTGTGTCATTCTCGGCCGGAATTAGCGAAGAAATAATATTTAGGTTAGGTTTGATGTCTTTAATAATTACGGTCATTCAATTTTTGAAAAAGTCTGAAAATCCGTCGAATAAAATGATATGGACTGGCATAATAATTTCAGCAATAGTATTTGGCCTTGTTCATCTCCCCTTATCAAAGAATTTTGTGGAGCCAACGCCTTTTAGCATCGGCATAACAGTGATAGGTAACTTAATAACGGGGTCAACATTCGGGTGGATATTTTGGAAAAGGGGATTATTGATCGCAATTCTGTCCCATATCACCTTTGATCTAGTCTTTCACGTCATTGGCACACCATTTGGTTAAAAAACAATTGTGATTTATATCAATACCGCGTAACAAAGCATCATCTACCCTTGCATAGGGCAGGAGAGTTGGAGTTCCTTCATCTACCCAAATTATTTACCAAAATTAAGGAGGGGTAGGATCATAATTCCAACCAGCCACATAGGGTGATTTTTTTTGCCTTGTTGTTCATTTTGAATGGAATGGGAAGTCACCAGATTCACCTGAGGGATTATCCTATAAAAACGCAACAGTTTTAAAATAGTCACAGGTTAAGTACATGCTTTTCAGGAAAATCCCAATTAAGATGGACATCTAATTTTATTTACAGAGGAATTTGTACTGAATTAATTTCCAAATCTACCATAGAATTTATTCCCCATCTTTACAATTATCATATTAATGAACCACTAGTTGAAGGAGGTAATTTCAATGAAGTTATCTTATGGGGTTGGAATACCACAACACCTAGGCAAATAGAAATATTATAGCCACCAAGCTGTAGTTATATCTATTGACAAAGTAGCTCCTTTTAAAAAAACATGGAAAAATTTAAAAAAACCGAATCCTTAGAAAAGGTATTGGAAGTTTTAACGACAAACAACTAGAATGATTATTATAAATGGAAACTATGGGTGGATGCTGGTGGCTATTTTGGCCGTCTTGCCCCATTTTTCTATTATGGCAAGTTCATATCGATTTTTCCCTTGGGTTGTCTTTTAGCTTGAATAAAGTTGCTTGAACCCTTTTGGATAAAACCTGGCTGATCGAAGTAGTAGCCATAGGCTTGGGAATGATTGTATGGGTAACTTCTATAAAAGAAAGTATAATGGCATATCGATTACAAATTAAAAAAATATAACCCATGAAAATTGCAGTAACATCCGTTAGCGGACAATTAGGGGCTTCAATAGCAAAAGCATTGATTCAGGAAATTGGAAAAGAAAATGTAATAGGTATTGCACGCACTCCTGAAAAGGCCAAAGATCTGGGTGTGGAAGTAAGAAAAGGCGATTACAATAGTCGTGAAGATTTTGATGCCGCCTTAAAAGGAGTTGATAAATTGTTACTGGTTTCGGGAATGGACCACCCTCAAAAGAGAATTCAGCAACACCGTAACGTAATTGAAGCCGCAAAACTAAACGGAATTCAAAAAATAGTGTACACCAGTATTGTAGGCGATGAAAAAAATACGGCATTTAGTCCTGTGGTACAAAGCAATCGCCAAACGGAACAAGATGTGCGCAACGCTGGATTACAATGGATTATTGGCAGAAACGGCATTTATATTGAACCCGACTTGGAATATATGGATACCTATGAAAAAGAAGGAAGGATTACCAACTGCGCAGCAGACGGAAAATGTACATATACCAGTCGTGAAGAATTGGGTTTTGCTTACGCACAACTACTTTTAAATGATGGGCTTAACGGACAAACCCTAAATCTTGTTGGAGAAGCCATTACCCAAACCCAATTGGCGGAATATATCAATCAGGTGTATAAAACCAATTTAAAATACACTACTGTTTCCGTTGAAGACTACAAAAAAGAACGGCAGGCGGCCTTGGGAGAATTTCTAGGAACTATCATTGCAGGCATTTATGAAGGCATAAGACATGGTGCCAACGAGGTGGTTTCAGATTATGAAAAAGCGGCCGGCAGACCACATAAGTCCCCTTTGACCATGATAGACAATTATCATAAAAAGCTTTCATAAAAAATAAAAGCATGAGTTTTATTGAGACCATATTAAAATCCGTAGTATTAAATGATGCCGTAATCACCGAGAAAGTGAAGCTTTCTGAGGCTGCTTATAAAATTCGCCTACAAAACGATACCATGGGCAAGATCAACTTTATTCCCGGTACTTTCCTGCGTATGGGACTCGGAATTGGCAAAGACGAATTGTCCCTAAAGGACAAAATGAGAAGCTATAGCATTTGGGATATCAACAAAGACAAGTCATATATAGATGTAGCCATTGCCACCCACAGTAATGGTATTGGCAGTCATTGGATAAAAGAATGCCATGTGGGCCAAAAAATTTATTTTAAAACCAAAAAGGGCAACTTTCTAGCGGATGATACCGCAGAAAATTACATAATGATAGGCGATCTATCTGCGTTATCACACCTTTATATGATTCGCAGAAATATAGGCAAAGACAAACAGGTGGAAAGCATTTTGTACAGCCAAAACCAACAGGACCTATTTCCTGATATTGATGGCAGCCTCCCATTCGATTTTTACGAATTGCCAGAAAATCCTTCCGACCAGATCATTGCCTTGCTACGAGAAAAAGTAGCTACTTTTAAAGGTAAAAGAATGGCATACATAGCCGGAGATAGTAGACTTTGTGTAGCCTTGAACCGGTTTTTTAGACAGGAACTGCATTGGGGAACCAAACAAATCAAAACCAAACCCTTCTGGAATCCAGATAAAAAAGGACTTGAATAATGGAAATATTGGACCAGTACAAAGAAGTTCGTTCTTATACGGAGCAAATCTGCAGACCACTCCAAACCGAGGATTACGTGGTGCAGGTTGCCGAATTCGCCAGTCCGGCAAAATGGCAATTGGCACATAGCAGTTGGTTTTTTGAAACCTTTATCCTGCTTCCCCATCTCCCTGATTATAAGCTTTTCAATAAAGATTTCCCCTACTTGTTCAACAGTTATTATAACAATGCGGGAGATAGGGTCTTAAGGGCGAAACGCGGTAATCTCACTAGACCAACAACCGATGAAGTTTATGCTTACCGACAATATGTGGATACTGCCATGGGTCAATTATTGCATCAAAACTTGGATGCCTATATGGTTCAATTGGTCACTTTAGGCCTGCATCACGAGCAACAACATCAAGAGTTATTGCTGAGTGATATCAAATACATGTTTGGACAAAACCCACTATTTCCTGTCTATGATTCGGACACTAGGTTACTGGGCCAAGAAAGGAATACAGAAACCGGTAGCGCGAAAATCCCAGAAGGTGTATACACTATTGGTTACCAGGGAGAAGGTTTTTGTTTTGATAATGAATTGGGAGTCCACAAGGTATATTTACACGATTTTGAGATTCAAAAAGGCTTGGTGACCAATGGCGAGTACCTCGAGTTTATGGCAGCTGGTGGTTATACAGATTTTAATTTGTGGTTGGATGAAGGTTGGTCCTGGTTAAAGCAAAACCAAGTTTCAATGCCTTTGTATTGGCATGAGGTAGAAGGCCAATGGATGCATTATACCTTAAAAGGATTTCAGAAAATAATCGAAAACGACATTTTAAAACATATAAGTTATTATGAAGCCATGGCTTTTGCTGAATGGAAAGGCATGCGGTTGCCCACAGAATTTGAATGGGAAATAGCTTCAGGCCAACTTAATTGGGGGCAGCGCTGGGAATGGACCAATAGTGCTTATTTGCCTTACCCTGGTTTTAAAAAAGCCGATGGTGCTATTGGCGAATACAATGGCAAATTTATGATTAATCAAATGGTGCTGCGTGGAGGCTCCATAGCCACCTCCCCAAAACATAGCAGACCTACCTATCGCAATTTTTTTCACCCAGGTGCCCAATGGCAATTTACCGGAATACGATTAGCAAAATGAACAAACAATTCGCCATAGATGTTAAAGAGGGTCTAAGTAAAACCCCTAAAAGCCTGTCATCAAAATATTTTTACGACGAAAAGGGTTCTGCTCTGTTTTCTGAAATAATGAAATTGCCCGAATATTATTTGACCAATGCAGAGTTTGAAATTTTTCAAAATAAAGCTTCCGAAATTATTGAACTATTGGGCCTCACCTCGGAAAAAAGCTTCGACCTTATAGAGCTTGGTGCTGGCGATGGGTACAAAACCATTGAATTACTTAAAGCATTGGACCACTGCAATTTTCAATACCAGTACACCCCAATCGATATCTCCGCAAAAGCCCTACATCAAATTGAAGGAAATATACAGCGGCAATTCCCAAAGAAAAAAATAAGCCCCAAACTAGGCGACTATTTTCATATCCTTCATGAGTTAAAGGCCTCTCCCCTTCCTAAGGTCGTTTTGTTTCTTGGTTCCAATATTGGCAATATGGAAAATGTGGAAGCCAATTCCTTCCTTATCCATCTTAGTGAAAACTTATCCAAAGGCGATAAAATTATACTTGGGGTAGATCTAAAGAAAAGCAAGGACATTGTGCTGCCTGCTTATAACGATAGTCAGGGTGTTACCAGTGCGTTTAACCTAAATTTATTAAGCAGAATAAACAGTGAGCTGGAAGCTAACTTTAATACCGATTTATTTGAACATGCCCCCATGTACGATGAGCGGGAGGGAGTAGCCAAAAGCGCTCTCAAGAGCATTGTGAATCAAGAAGTAGAGATTAAAGGTTTGGACATGAAAGTAGCTTTCAAAAAAGAAGAACAGATCCACACCGAAATCTCACGTAAATACGATGACTCCGTAATTCAAAAAATCTGTTTGAATACGGGACTTAACCTTATTGGAAAGGTCACGGATTCCCAAAACTATTTTGCCGATTATATTATTGGGAAATAATAATCCAAGGAATAAAAATTTGGCTTACCAGAGCATGTCCCAATCAAAAAAACGTAAATTGGAACTTAATAAAATAGTTGAAAATGGTGTCAAGAACATTAATTATTATAGCGATAATATTATGGTCCTGTAAAAGTAATGATTTGGATAACGGGGCTCTGCAAGCGGGTAGTTTCAATATAGAAAAAGACCTCCTATTAGTTCAGTATGATTGTAAAACAGATGTTGATGACCTACACACTATGGCTGCCTTTTTTACACTCATGTTCGATCCCAATTTTTCTAAAATAAATTATCACGCCGTTGCAGGCACCTATGGTATTCAGAGTGGCTTATACGTTCCGCCCAATCCATTATTGGAATTGGCATTTAAGGACCATTGGACGGATGCACATAATAATACACAAACCGCAGTGGAACAAGTGAGGTCCAAAATTACTGCAACCCTCTTAAACCAAGGTGATGTGTGGATAGCCGAGGCGGGCCAATCAGATTTTACCGCAGAACTTATTAAATCCATTCAAGCCAATTTACCGGAAATAAACACTTCCGAAAATATACATGTGGTGCAACATTCTGATTGGAATGAAAAATCTACCTCTCCAGAGGATCTTGAATTTGTAAAGAAAAACACCGATTATCATAAGATATCGGACGGCAATGTTGTTGGCAATGGGACACCTGGGTTTCTGTCAGCAGAATACACCCAGTGGAGGGATAAATTAACAAATCCAAAATTGATTGAAGTTTGGGAACTCGCTATTGAAATCTCAAATGAATATAACGGAAAAGATGGTCGCTACAACAATAAGGCCATTTCTCAAGGCGGCTTGGACTTTTCAGATCTTTCTGAAGTTTGCTGGATTTTAGGAATCAATGACATTAAGGATACGGCTGAATTTTTTAATATCTATTCCAATTAAAAAATCCACCAATCCTTAATTAAATATTTTTTGAAAAAATCTAAATGGAAATGACTTGTCTTATGGATTTAGAACAAATGGTCCATCTTTTCCAACGATGAAATATACGACTAAACCTATTTAATGCCCCTTTGGGAAAATAATTTCGGGTTGTAATTCTAAGTTTCCCGGCAATACAGTAAATGCTGAGATAAGTCCTTCTATAGTTTTGAATGGCAATGGTGCATTACAATCGAGAATATGAATTTACAGGACTACCGATATGCACAGTTAAAACTGTTGCCACCAGCTACAAGCATTATAATTTACATAAGCGAGTCTACCTTTATTAGGTGATTAAGATTATTCTGCTATAACACTACAAGCACTGGATTATAGGCCTCCTTTCGGATATTCCCATGGCAAGCTTTTGTTTGAAAGTCCCAGGTTCTCCACAATTTATCATAAGTCAGTAATAAGTTTCCTCTTAAAATTGTAAATTCAACTTTTAAGAAAAGAATATGAAGCCATTACGAATCTCGTTATCCCTGGGAGCTATTATAACTTTGCTCCTATTTACCTCGTGCCAGGACACTGAAAAGGAATCGGCCACCATGCTTATTTATGGAGGTAATATTTATACCGTAGATACCACACGGCCCACGGTGGAAGCAGTAGCCGTGAAGGGCAACATCATACTATTTGCTGGTAGTCTTGCCGAAGCCGAGCAATACAAAAGTGCCCAGACCCAACTTTTGGATCTAGAAGGCAAAACCATGACCCCAGGATTAATAGAAGGCCATGGCCATTTTATGGGATTGGGTTACAATGAATTGAATTTGGATCTCAGTAATACTACCAGTTATCAGGAAATTGTAGATGCCGTGGCCGAAAGGGTCAAAAAGGCGGCACCTGGAGAGTGGATTACGGGTAGAGGATGGCATCAAAGCAAATGGAAAGAAATGCCGTCAGAATTAGTAAATGGCTTTCAAACACACGATTTACTTAGTGCTATTTCCCCGGACAATCCGGTTTACCTTGGGCATGCCAGTGGCCATGCAGGTTTTGCCAATGCAAAGGCCATGGAAATCGCCGGTCTATTGGAATTGTCCAAGGAAGGAATAAGCAAATTTGAGGTCGAGGGTGGCGAGGTAATGCGAGACGCTATGGGAAGGCCTACGGGTATTTTCAATGAGCTCGCCGAAAGCATTATTACAAAACATATCCCGGAAAACACCCCAGCAAAAAATATTGAGGCATTTGAAATGGCGGTTGCCGCCTGCCATAAAAATGGTATTACCAGTTTTCATGATGCTGGCATAGGCAGGGAGACCATAGCACTTTACCAAGAAATGAAGGCTAAGGATAAAATGAAAATTCGCCTATATGGGATGCTAACGAGTTGGGATAAAGAATTGCTTAACGATTGGTATGAAAAAGGACCAATGATAGATTCCGATAATTTAATGACGATTAGATCCGTTAAATTAAACTGTGACGGTGCCTTAGGTTCCAGAGGGGCTTGGTTATTGGAGTCTTATAGTGATAGACCAGGGCACTTTGGACACGAAACCCTCCCGATGGATTTTGTAGAAGAGACGGCGATCAATGGGCTTCAGTATGGCTTTCAAATATGTGCGCATGCTATTGGTGATAGGGCCAACAGGGAAGTACTTGACCGTTACGAATCGGCCTTTTCCAAATTCCCCCAACGGGTCAACGACCACAGGTTCCGTATAGAGCACGCACAGCATTTACATCCCGATGATATTCCGCGCTTTGCGCAATTAGGGGTAATTCCTGCCATGCAGGCCATACATATGTCTTCGGATAGGCCTTGGGCCATTGACCGTTTGGGAGAACAGCGAATAAAAGAAGGGGCATATATGTGGCAAAGCCTTTTAAAAAGTGGTATCCCCATTGTGAATGGCACCGATGTACCTGTGGAACCACTAAACCCTATTGCCAGTTTCTATGCCAGTGTAACAAGAAAAACTATGCAAGGAACGCCTGATGGAGGTTATGAGCCTGGAGAGAAAATGACCAGGGAACAGGCGCTGAAATCCTATACCCTGGATGCCGCTTATGGGGCATTCGAAGAAAACATAAAGGGTTCTATAACTATTGGTAAATTGGCAGATTTTACCATATACGACAGGGATTTAATGGAGGTCCCGGAAAAAGAACTTTTGCATACGGAAGTTGCCATGACTATTTTTGATGGCAAAATAGTATACACCAAATAGTATTGATTTTAAATGGAAGGAACCCATGAACTATAACAATAAAAAATTTAAAACTATCCTAAATTCCAATAATGGGGAGACTTCCAGCGAGACTATTTTCGAATACCGGCAAAAGGGCAATATTTTAACTTCAGAATACCAGGGTGGGCAAATTGTAAAAGGACAATTGATAGGTTTGGTGGACAAGGAGGGCAATATAGACATGCGGTATCATCAGGTTAACGATAAAGGAGAATTAATGACCGGGGTATGTCATTCAAGACCAGAAATTTTGTCCAACGGAAAAATCAGACTTCACGAAAATTGGCAATGGACGAGTGGTGATAGATCCTTCGGAACATCCGTAATTGAAGAGATCTAAACACGGTAACCTCCTAGAAATAATCCTATTGGCTTACATTCCATTCTCCCTACAACATTGTGTTGCCTAGCTATAATGTAAGAATTTACTTATAATAAAATAAGGATATAGTCGTTCTACAAAAAGGAACGCTATCATCATTGCAAAAATAGGGTGTTCGAAGACCAATCATAAAACTATGTTGCGTTAATTTATTAATACCAATGGATGAATTCTCTTCTAGGCGAATAAAACTAGTATTCTGTTTATCAATTTTAACAACCCTGATATCCACCATTTGGTTTTTTATTGCCAGAAGCTTGGAATTGATGGAATTGAGCAGGTATATTGGGGCTACCGTACCATTTTTTATTATCTCAGCACTTGTTTCAAAAAATGGCAACCTCACCCTTGCCCGCTTTATCTACATGATCGCCTTTAATATAAGTGTTGCCATTACGGCTTCATTTATAGGAAAAGCAGGTAGTGTAGAGTTTATTCTGATGTTTGCCTTGGCCCTACCCTTCGTAGCCTTTTCCTATAGACGGGAGAGGAATTTTATAGTTCTATTTTCAGGGTTTTCCGTGCTACTGTGGTTCCTACTGTATTATACGGATTTTAATTTGTTCACCCATATCCATATGGATCCTGAATTGGCTGGTAAATATATTTATCCGGTCTCCATTGGGACCACTATTTTACTGGTAACCTATCAGTTAATTTATTTCTCTTATATAAATGCCCAATACTATTCCAGCATCCATAACCAGCGTGAAGAAGCCATAGAGGAATCCAATGCCAAATCAAGATTTTTGAGTATGATGAGCCATGAGATACGGACACCGCTAAATGCTATTACCGGCCTCTCGCACATACTCGGGGATTCCAATCCAAGACAAGACCAGGTACAGAATATAGAAGCGCTGAACTACTCAGGGAAAATTTTGCTGAACTTACTTAACAATGTTTTGGATTTTAGCAAAATGGAATCTACAACCATTACCTTGGATCCGATTCCTACCAATATCATGTTGGCCGTAAAACAAATTAAAAAGATTCATGAACCCAGTTGTTTGAGAAAAGGTATTGCCCTGGAATTGGAAATTGACGATGACCTTCCTGTTGTTCAATTGGATATAGTACGTTTTAACCAGGTAATAAACAACCTAGTTTCCAACGCCATCAAGTTTACCGATGAAGGAAGTGTAAGCCTGAAGATCACAAAATTGAACGAAACTGCAGATACTGTCCTTTTGCATACGGAAATAAAGGATACCGGTATTGGCATTGCCCAGGATCAACATGAAAAAGTATGGGAGGCATTTACCCAAGCCTCTACCAGTACAAATCGCTTGTATGGTGGCACCGGCCTAGGGCTGCCCATTGTAAAAAGTATAGTGGAAGCCATGGGCTCGCAAGTAAAAATTGATAGTGAGCCGGGCGTAGGCAGCAGTTTTAGTTTTGATTTGGAGTTAAAATTGGCCTCAAAAGAGGCATTGGAGCAAGCCACCAAGAAAAAGGAACATGATCTAAAGGGAAATCGAATTTTGTTGGTGGAAGATAATCAGATCAACGTCATGGTAGGGAGGCAAATCTTGGAAAAGGCCAACCTAGTCGTGGAAGTGGCTTATGATGGACAAGAGGCTGTTAACAAGGTTCGCGAAAATGATTACGATGCCATACTAATGGATATCCAGATGCCCATAATGGATGGTTATATGGCTTCCATGGAAATAAGAAAATTCAATACAGATACTCCCATTATGGCCCTATCTGCCTCAGTTTTTATGGAGGTGAAGAGCAAAATTATAGAAAGTGGAATGAACGGTTTCATTTTTAAACCTTTTGAGCCGGAAGACCTTCTGAATAAAATTGAGGATGCCATGCAAACCAAAATAACCGTTGCTATGGATAATAATTAAGAAGAACCGATACACATCACTGAAATTATTTGGGCATCTTAATTTAATACCGATTCTTCACAAAAATACTTCCCCGAAATAGGGTTCGTTTAGGGCATCGAATGGCATGGAACATATAAATGCCCTATAACAATTATCAATAATAAGAATACTCCTCCAACCTTCACGGGTAAATCTAATATGACTTCTTTAATTTGAATCGTTTTTTTTAATGGGATAACAAAAGTTTATCCATAAAAATAACAATTAGGTAATATTGAAGGGTATAATTACCAACTGAAGTAATTAGTCTTATTTTTACAATTATACCCGAATAAAAAATAGCTATTTACATTTTAGGGATAACTATCCAACTTTCAGGTTTTACACATCTATGGTTTAATTCTTTTAATTACGAAAAATCAATATCTCAATGGCACATTTTACCCCGAAAATTGCTGAGGAAGACAGACTGGCTGTTCCCGACGCCTACAAACATTGGAAAAAATGGGGTCCGTATTTGGCAGAAAGACAATGGGGTACTGTTCGGGAAGATTATAGCGAACATGGACATGCATGGGATTTTGTAGGTCACGACAAAGCTCGTAGCAACGCCTATAGATGGGGGGAAGAAGGAATAGGTGGCTTTTGCGACTCCAGGGAGATATTGTGTTTGGCTCCTGCTTTTTGGAACGGTAAGGATGATATTTTAAAGGAACGTTTGTTCGGCCTTACCAATAATCAAGGGAATCATGGGGAAGATGTCAAGGAACTTTATTTTCATCAGGTGTCTACACCAACCCATTCCTACTGTAAATACCTGTATAAGTATCCACATAAAAAATTTCCATATTTAGAGCTGGTCAATAACAACATTCGTAGCCGGGAAGATATGGAGTATGAATTGTTGGATTCCAAATCTTTTGATAACAATGCCTATTTCGATTGTTACATTGAATATGCCAAAGCGGACGTAGAGGATATTCTTATGAAAATCACAGTGGTCAATAGAGGCAGCAAAAAGGCAAATATACATGTGCTCCCTCACCTATGGTTCAGAAATTTTTGGAAACACAATAAAAGGTTTACACGTCCCAGTATCAAATCTATCTCGGATAATTGTTTACAATCCAGAAGTATTAGAAATGGCAGGTATTATTTTTACCATGAAAATGGCAAACAGTTGTTCTGTGAAAATGAGACCAACAATAAACGTATTTACAATGTTGATAATGAGGTGGCCTATGTTAAGGATGGTATCAACGACCATGTGGTAAATGGAAAATCTACCGTAAATCCGGAAAAAAATGGTTCCAAGTCGGCCGTATGGTATAAGTTTAAGCTAAAGGCAGGGGAAGAAAAGAGCATTAGGATACGGCTTAGTAAGAAAAAATTGGAGAACCCTTGGTCCGATTTTGATACGGTATTTGAACAAAGAATACATGAATGTGAGGAATTTTATGGCAATATCCTGAAGACCGACATGCCAAAAGGCCACCAAGCCATTGCCAAAAGTGCTTTCTCCGGTTTGTTATGGACCAAGCAATTTTATTATTATGATGTTTTTAAATGGCTTTTTGGAGGACCAGGGGAACCAAAACCTTTCCGTGCGGCGGCTAGAAATTTCACCTGGCAGCATCTTACCAATAGGCATGTAATATCTATGCCCGACAAATGGGAGTATCCTTGGTACGCGGCCTGGGACCTGGCTTTTCACATGGTTTCCTTTGTAGAAATAGACCCCTATTTTGCCAAAGAACAATTACTATTGGTGCTCCGGGAAAATTATATGCACCCCAACGGACAAATACCGGCCTACGAATGGAATTTTAGTGACGTTAACCCTCCTGTACATTCATGGGCGGTATGGAATGTTTATGAAAAGGATAAATTACGAACTGGCAAAGGCGATACCAAGTTTTTGGAACATGCATTCCAAAAATTACTCATCAATTTTACCTGGTGGGTAAACCAAAAGGACAAACATGGTACGGATCTTTTTGAAGGTGGATTTTTGGGTCTGGACAACATTGGAGTATTCGATCGGAATCACATGCCCGAGGGCGTTAGCAGAATGCAGCAGGCCGATGCCACAAGTTGGATGGCCATGTTTACGGTAAATATGTTGCGAATGTCTCTGGAGCTGGCCAAGACCAATAAGGTGTATGAGGAGTCTGCAGCCAAATTCTTTAGACATTTCCTGAATATTGCCTGGGCCATGCACCATATAGGGAAAAAAGATATCTCGCTGTGGGATGATGAGGACGATTTTTATTACGACGTGGTTGAACTTTCCAATGGGGCAACTAGTAGGTTGAAAGTACGCTCCCTAGTAGGTATAATTCCCTTATTTGCTGTTGAGATTATCCATAAGGATCTCTTTGAACAGTTGAAGGAGTTTAAAATAAGGGCTGCAGAAATTGTTAGGACCAGACCGGATCTGGCTTCCCTAATTTCCAATATCGAAGAGGCCAACAAAGATGGCAACTATTTATTTTCTATTATGAGGGCCTATAGACTGGAAAAACTCCTGAAGCGGCTTTTGGACGAAGATGAGTTTCTATCCGATTATGGGATTCGTTCCCTTTCAAAATATCACAAGGAACATCCTTTTGTATTTCAACACAACGGTCACTATTCCATCCACTATGAACCTGGGGAAAGTAGGTCCAATATGTTTGGCGGCAACTCCAATTGGCGGGGTCCCATTTGGATGCCATTGAATTACATGATCATTCAGTCGTTGCGTAAATATTATACTTTTTATGGACCTACCTATCAATATGAATTCCCTACTGGATCTGGAAAGAAATTAAACTTAAATGAAATTGCCAACGAGCTTACCAAAAGGTTGGTAAGGTTGTTCGAACCCAATTCCGAGGGTAAATTTCAATACCATGCGGAGGACCGGAATAAACTTTTCTCCAAAGACGAACATTTCAAAAACCATCATCTCTTTTACGAATTTTTTGATGGTGATAATGGCAAGGGTCTTGGGGCATCACATCAAACGGGATGGACGGCCTTGATCGCCAATCTCATTATGGAAATGAAAGAATCGGAGTCTTAGCTCTTACATTTCTCAAACACCCATACAATATAGACCCCTCCTTTTGGGGTCTTATTCATTTATAGACTCAAATTTCAACCATATTTATTATCTTTCTAAAGTGCAAGGAATCATTACCTGTTTCCTTCACATCATAATGCGCATATACCCATTGGTATTGCTCAAATTAGAAAATAAACCAACCAAAAATATGAAAACAAAAATTTTTGTCCCTATTACCCTCTTCCTCCTTTGTATCCTTGGTCTAAACGCTCAACCCCGACAAGAACTGGTAGAGGTCATGGTAAGTCCAAACCATGCCGATTGGACCTACTCTCTTGGCGAACAGCCCGAATTTTCAATTTCGGTTTTTAGAAACAATATACCCTTGGACGGCATCGAGATTCAGTATACCATTCAACCAGATCCAGGCTATCGAACCTTAAAAATTTGGGACGAGGGCACACGGACGCTTAAAAACAATTCCACAAAAATAAAAGCCAAAAAATTTACCGAACCGGGATTTTTGCGTTGCACCGCGACCGTAAAAGTGGATGGGAAGGAATATTCTTCGTATACGACGGTAGGTTTTGCTCCAGACAAAATACAACCTACCACCACTTTACCCAAAGATTTTGAGGCATTTTGGAATAAAGGCAAGGAAGAATTGAACCAAGTACCCATGAACGCAGTACTCACTTTGATGCCAGAACGCTGTACTGACAAGGTAGATGTATACCATGTAAGATTGGACAACATTAAGGGGAAAATCTACGGTATTCTTACCAAACCTAAAAAAGCTGGAAAATACCCTGCCATCCTTCATGTGCCCGGCGCAGGAATACGCCCTTATTATGGGGAAATTGACGAAGCCGCCCAAGGTTATATTTCCTTTACCATTGGTATTCACGGTATTCCAGTAAACTTGGACCAAAGTGTTTATGATGATCTTGGCAAAGGGGCATTGGGCGGTTACCAAACCTTTAATCTGGATGATAAGGATAATGCCTATTACCGCCGAGTATATCTCGGTTGTGTTAGAGCGGTAGATTTTATAGAAAGTGTAGACGGATTCAACGGTGAGGATATTGCCGTTACCGGTGGCAGCCAGGGCGGTGCACTTTCCATTGTGACGGCCAGTTTGGATGATAGAATTGATTATTTGGCAGCCTTTTACCCTGCCTTATCGGATATGACCGGATTTTTACATGGGCGTGCAGGAGGTTGGCCACAGATATTTGTGGACGATTACACCAACAAACCGGAAAAGATTGAAGTTTCCAAATATTACGATGTTGTTAATTTTGCACGATTCGTAAAAGTACCGGGCTGGTACAGTTGGGGCTATAATGACAATGTATGTCCCCCGGCCTCTACCTATTCGGCCTATAATGTAATTACAGCTCCCAAGGAATTACACCTTTTTCAAAAAACACAGCATTGGACCTATCCTGAACAGCAGGAATTGAGAAAGGAATGGCTGTTCGCTAAACTCAAGGAATAAGATAGATACGTCGCCATAGAATTTATTTTGGCGTTACCAATATTGAATTGTACCAAACCAAGCATAAATGAAACCAAAAGACCAACATCGAAGAGAGTTTATTAAACAAAGTGGTTTGGGCCTATTGGGCCTAACCATATTACCATCGGTCTATGGCAAGATCGCTCCTAGCGATCGCCTAAGGGTTGCCCATATTGGCGTTGGGGGAATGGGCAATAGCCATATGAAATGGTTCAGCGCCCTACCGGAAGTGGATGTGGTAGCCCTATGCGATGTAGATGAATTGCACCTGGCCAACAGTCTAAAAACAATGGAAACCCTTCAGCCTGGAAAAAAGGTGAAAGGCTATGAGGATTTTCGAAATATTCTGGACCGTAAGGATATTGATGCCATTACTTGTGCTACCCCGGACCATTGGCATGCCCAGATAGCAACTCTGGCTTTCCAGGCAGGAAAAGATGTATACGGAGAAAAACCGCTGTCCTATGATGTAAAAGAAGGACAGATGATGCTCAAAAATTTGGAAATGCACAACCGTATCTTTCAAATGGGAACGCAGATTCATGCCACGGATAACTATCATCGTGTGGTGGAAATAATAAAGTCGGGCGCCATTGGTAATGTTCACACAGTGCGTTTATGGAAGACAGGGGCACCACCAGATTTGGGCAATCCCAAAATTATGTCCGTTCCAAAAAACCTTAATTGGGATATGTGGCTGGGACCGGCCCCTTATGTAGATTATATGCCCGAAAAATGCCACTTTACCTACCGCTATTTCTTGGATTATTCCGGAGGCTTTTTTGCGGATTTCTGGTGCCATATCGCCGATGTCGCCTTTTGGGCTTTGGAACCTAAGGGCCTAAAGAGTATCCTTGCCCGAGGGGAAAAGGCCGAGGGCATTGCCGATACCCCTAAATGGATCGAGATCGACTATGAGTTCGACGGTCTAAAACTCTATTGGACCAGTGATCCTCCAAATGTTCCCGGAGCCTCCGATCGCGGAATCGGAGCTTATTTTGAAGGAGACAAAGGGAGTTTAATTTGTGATTACAATACACGAGAAATTACCATCAACGGGGAAACCATGACGGATATCCCGGAAATACCACAAAGTATAATCCGTTCCCCAGGGCACCAACAAAACTTTGTGGATGCGGTAAAATCCAGAACCCAGACCGAATCTAATCTTGCCTATGCCCGCACCATGACCCTGCCCATGCATTTGGGACTGATTTCCTATAGATTGGGAAGGAAACTTAATTGGGATTCGGATAAAGAAAAATTTATTGGGGATTCGGAGGCCAATGATCTTTTGTCAAGAAAAGCCAGAAAAGCCTGGCGGTTGGTCACCTAGGAACCCATTCCAAAACAAGAGGGATAAGCGGTAGAATACCACTGCTCAATATTGGGCATTTCCAGCATAAACATTAATGATACAATGAATAAAAAAATTACCATAAAAATTATGTTCCTATTGCTTGGAGCACTCGTCATATTTCATGTATTAATTTTCACGGAGCAGATACCCTATGATAAAGTCTGGGCAGGTAAATTAAATTCTGTTGAGGAAATGAAGGCCTTTGAAGCTTTTTCCATCTTTATCAATCTCTTCATGATTTTGATACTGTCCATTAAATACAAACTTTTGGAGAGCGGAAAAAGCAACAAGGCCATTGATATACTCATATGGGTTTTTGTGGTCTTTTTTGCCCTGAATACGATAGGCAATATGTTCGCCAAAAGTTTGATAGAATTAATTTTGGGAGGTTTTTTGACCTTGGCATCATGCATACTTTGTATAATTATTGTTAAAAAGGAAAAAATAAAAACAACCCAATAGGCCAAAGTCGCTCCTCTCTTGTCCTGCATAAGTCGGTACAAAACTATAAGCTATAATATCAATCCAAACTTCAAGGGGGGTCATATTTCCTACTATAAAATTGCAGGTAGGCTGGTCCATTTCTTTAATATTCCCGAATTTTACGAAAACAAAAATCTATTATAATGCCCAAAAACAAAATTGCAGTAGTAACAGGAGGAAGTCGTGGCCTAGGTAAGGATATGGCCATCAATATCGCGAAAAAAGGAATCGACGTCATTATTACCTACCACTCCAACAAATCGGCGGCAGATAAAGTTGTGGCCGAGATAGGGAACATGGGCAGATTAGCTTATGCGCTACAATTGGATACTGCCAATATTAATTCTTTTGATGAATTCTTTAGTCAGCTTTCCACCTATTTAAAAACCGAAACAGCCCAGGAAAAATTCGATTTTTTGATTAACAACGCCGGTACCGGGATTTATCAACCTTTTATTGAAACCACGGAAGAACAGTTTGATGAAATGGTCAATGTTCATTTCAAGGGAGTCTATTTCCTCACCCAAAAGGCCCTGCCCTATTTAAATGACGGTAGTAGAATTATTAACATTTCTTCCGGTCTAACCAGATTTACTTTTCCAAATTCATCGGCCTATGCCCCTGCTAAAGCTGCTGTTGAAGTATTCACCAGATACTTGGCCAAAGAATTGGCACATAGAAAAATTACCGCCAATGTGGTGGCTCCAGGGGCAGTTGCAACGGATTTTGGTGGCGGAGAAAACAAAACTAACGAGCAAAAAAGAAAGGCCGTTACTGCTGCCACTGCCTTGGGAAGAGTGGGAGAACCCGACGATATTGGTGGTGTGGTGGCATTTTTATGTACCGAGGATGCCCGCTGGATCAACGGTCAGCGCATAGAAGCTTCCGGAGGGATATTATTATAAGACCATTTCAGATTTCAAAAAAGAGGGCTTAATGGCCCTCTTTATATTATGGATTAAAAAAAAAGAACTACTTACCCCTCCTCCCCATCTACAGCTTCAACAGCCAAGGCTTCTTCGTTTTCAAAAGTATCCAACGCTTCCAAGTCTTCATTAAGTGCGTTGGACTCCGAAGTTGAAGCCTTTAGGGCGTTGAACTTTTCCAATTGGTCCATATCTCCTTCTTCACCTGAAAAATAGGGAAATACATCCATGATCGGAGATTCCGATATTACAGGAATGGTATAATCTCCCATGGTACCTTTCATGGCCTGTATGGTATTATCATAGGCTTCCTTTACATCATTGGCCTGTACCAATAAATAAGTATTGGTTTTTCTTTCCTTACCACTTTTCTCGTCAAAGGCTATTAAGGACACCTTGGATTTAAACCAACGATCGGAATTCTCAAAAGGATGCACCTCAGAAAAATTCGCAACTTTTATATTGGTAATCAAGAATTCCTCACTGGTATAAGTGGCCATCTCTTCGTTTATTCTGCTCTCCGCTTCGGTATACGATATCGCATCCAATAAATAGGTTTCCGTTGTTACTTTCTGTTCTCCAGTTTCATGGGTTTTTCTATATTTTACCTTGCACTCGTACCAAGTCTGACTCATATCTAATTTTTTTTTAAGGATGCCAAAAATAGTCCTTAATGAAAAATGTGTCCCCCTATTCCCTAAATAGATATTCACAATTTCCAAACTTGCGATATATAACAGCACCTACTGTAGGTACGTCTTTTTTTTAGGAAAATTTCCTATAAGATATAATCATCCCAATATCAATATTATACAATTGTATATCTTATGACATTGGTATCCAACCCTTGGGTGGGAAGCTCAATTTTCCTTTTTCCATATCCAGGCTAAAGGTCAACAAGGTGAAACGCATAAATATGGCCCTAGTGGGAAAAAATTGGGCATACTGGAGGTGACCAACCGTTCGTCACTCAAATTAAGTAAGTCATAATTTCATTGATACATTTCCTAAAAAAAATACCTCGATCCTTTAAAATTAAATCCATTTTAACTTTTAGGAAATATTCAGTGGGAAAGTCCATTTAAACAGTTTAGGGTTGGCAATGCTTTATTTTCATTACTTTTAAAAGGGTAATCGCACTGGTCAGTAAATAACGATTTCAAAAAAGCAAGAAAAAAATTCCAATGAAAAAAGTAGTCCCGTCCATATTCCTTTTCCCTATTTTACTATTATGGAACACGGGAATTGCACAAGACAAAACCCCAAATGCAAATTATAGCTATAAAAAAGGGGACCCCAATGGCATTGGAAAATGGTATATGGGCAGGGAAATTGCCCATGTAATGGGGTACCAAGGAATGCAATGGCTAGACCGTCCGGAGCGTGAAGAAGAGGAACACACCACTACCCTATTGATGAATATGGAAATTGAACCTGAAGATAATATTGCCGATATTGGTGCAGGATCTGGTTACCATGTCTTTAAAATGGCCAAATTGGCCAGAAATGGCTTAATCTATGCGGTTGATATTCAGGATGAAATGTTGGAGGAGATCAATAGTCGAAAAGAGCGGGACCAAATTAAAAATGTTAGGGTCATAAAAGGTGGTGAAATAAGCATAAACATAGCCGAAAATTCTCTGGACAAGATACTGATGGTCGATGTTTATCATGAATTTAAGTATCCGGCAGAAATGTTGGCCTCCATCAAAAAAGCCCTAAAATCCCATGGAAAACTGTTTTTAATTGAATATCGGGGAGAAGATAAGTCGGTCCCTATTAAAGAATTGCACAAAATGACAGAAGCACAGGCCATCAAGGAAATGAAAGCTGCCGGGTTAAAACTTCAAAGAAACATAGACAACCTACCATGGCAACACTGTATGGTTTTTATTAAGAATTAAGTATCTGTTTAGGTTTTTTTCAGCTCCTTGTCTTGTTGGCAATAGTCTCTATGGATAAAACTATTGACTTAGTAGTTTGGTCAAAAAGGGATATGGGTGAATTTTCCCATCAGAAATGAATCCCGTTCTAAATAATTGAGTAACTTCCATAGATGACAACTATTCCTATAATAAATAAATTAGACACTACTAAAACACTTTAAGATGAAACGGACAATTACTTCTATGATATTGGTATTCATAGTCCTTAACGGCTTCTCTAATTGTATGGCACCACAAAAATCCCCCAATCCTTTTTTAGGTATGTGGGGACTCGATATAGAAGGTGGGGGTGCCGGCTGGCTATACGTACACGAGGATCAAGGGTTTTTGGATGCCGAACTACTGTGGATAGGTGGCAGTGTAATTCCTGTGTCCAACATTTATTTATTGGACGAAAACACCTTAGTTGTTACCAGAACTAATCAAGTAAAAAGAAGTCCTGATCGAAGCCATACCATAACCTATACCTTGGAAGTAAAAAAAGTGGGCGATGCCCTAGAAGGTACCATGAGCAGCCCCAATAGGGATGGTACGGGGGTTTCCATTAAGAATTTTAACGGAAAACGTATGCCGCCTATGCCTAGCACACCGGATCTGTCCAAGCTGAAATATGAAAAACCGATCAAATTGTTCAATGGGAAGGATTTAAGTGGCTGGAAATTGATTGATCCGAAAAAAGCCAATGGCTTTAAGGTGGTAGATGGCACGCTTATGAACGATCCAGTTCAACCAGAAAATGGCGAACATATTTCCTATGGCAACATTCGCACACTACAGGAGTTTGAGGATTTTAACCTAAAGCTTGAAGTCAATGTACCCCAAGGAAACAACAGTGGGGTATACCTACGCGGACTCTATGAAATCCAAGTGGTGGATTCGTATGGTAAGGAATTGGATTCCCATAATATGGGGGCCCTGTATAGTCGTATTACCCCTAGTATGGCTGCCGAAAAACCCGCTGGGGAATGGCAGAACTTTGATATTACTTTGGTAGACCGACATGTGACAGTAATCTTCAACGGTAAAAAAATAATCGACAATCAACCTGTGTTGGGACCAACCGGTGGCGCCATGTCAGCCGATGTATTAAGTCCTGGGCCCATTTACCTGCAAGGAGATCACGGCAATGTAGCCTATCGCAATATTATTCTGACCCCAATCAAATAATTCCATTTAAAAGTCAAAAAGGCCTCCATTTCGGGAGGCCTTATCTTATTTATTCCATCTTCAAGACTGCAAATTTTCCTTTGTTCCAGCCATGTACTAGAAGGTACAATTGTTTGGTTCCGTTTTCCGTAACAATATGTGGCCAAACCTGATGAATATTTGTGAGAACGGGAATATCCAAATCTCCCGGAATAACGGTCGAAAGCAACTTCTCACCACTATGTACATAAATTGGTGCCGATTTTTGTTCGCCAATGGCCTGCAAGGCATTTAGAAAGTAATGCTCCGCTTTATAAGAAACATTACATACCAAACTACCATCTGGAATATCATTGAAAGTTTCCACAAACTTACCCTTCTTGGTAAATTTAACAACCTGTCCCGCTGCCCTATTGGCCACCAAAATATGATTGTCATGGGCATAGATACCATGTGCTGTTTGGAACTGGCCGGGCTTATCCCCCTTACCGCCCCAGGCTAGTTTTCCCCAACTCCAAACTCCATTTTTTTCCTTTATCGTCATCACAAAATCCCCAGCGGAATAACCGTGGGCCACATATAAGGTGCCATTTAGGTAGGTAACATCCGTAACCCCAAAATTACTGTCCTTTGACCCAAAAAATTCATTGGCCTCGGAAAACTTGAATTCGCTTCCCGTAGGCTTCAAGACTTCACTAACAATTCTTCCATCCAAGGTCAATACCAGAACTCTTTTGCCTTCCTGGGCCACTGCAAGGTATTTTTTGCCTTTGTGAACAAAGAATACAATTCCATGGATATTATCCTTTAAACGTGAGTCATTACCAATGGTTGACCATTTTTTTAGATCTGGGCTAATTGCACATAGTCCGTAGCCCGGTATGCCGGTATACACAATTCCGGTTTCAGGATCTTCATTAAATCCACCGTGCATTCCGGGTTCAAATTCATGGGCATCTTTTGGAAAGGCGGCCGTTAAATCCTGATCCCAAGAAAAA
The DNA here is from genome assembly GCF_900177645.1 of Arenibacter troitsensis. Taxonomy (GTDB): domain Bacteria; phylum Bacteroidota; class Bacteroidia; order Flavobacteriales; family Flavobacteriaceae; genus Arenibacter; species Arenibacter troitsensis. The sequence continues at coordinate 45,273 of NZ_FXAO01000008.1, read as the reverse complement.
ATAAACTCACCTTGACCAGTAAGCAACTTTGCCTGCATGGAAATTTCATCAGAAGCCATAGGGCCATGTGGGTGATGATGGGCCATATCATTATGTTCATGGGCATGGTGGGTATGATCGTGTTGGGTAGTTTGCGCCATAGCGTTAGAAGAGAATCCCAAAGAGGAAACAATCGACAATACGGCAAGTATAGTTCTTTTTTGCATGGTTGGTTCTTTATATTTTTTTGGAAAGTTAAACATTCTAATTAGAATATTCAACAGATATAAGTTTCTCTGTTTTCTAGATTGTAAAAATGCTTTTTAGCCGGACACAAAAAGTAATTTATAAAGGTATACCGTTATAATATGTGCATTTAGGATCTCAATGGCAAAGCTTATGCATGATAATCCCTGGATTCTTTGCTTACTTAAGCCTATGTCGTATACCATATTTTGCCTATCACAAATTATATTCCCAAATAAAACGGACAGCCACCTTATAAAAAACATTGGCATTTCCTCCACCCACTTTGTTAACAGCCACGAGCAGGATATAAAAGATGGGACCATTGGAGACCCAGGACCAAAACATGCCAAAATAGGTTGCTTATCATCCGCATATTGCTTGTAAGGTCTACACAAAAGGGATTCAACCTTAGGGCAAGCCCTAAAACCAATAATAGGAATCGACCCAAGGGTCGCGGTATTGACCTAGATTCCGCCGAGAAAGATGGGATTGGTTCAACTTGCAATTTTAAGAGCGTCTTACTGACTTCCCAAAATTGGGTTTCACTAATAAATTAAAATTATTGATTCCTCGTCCTAAAGAAAGTTTTGTAGATTTATGTTCGCAATATTCTTGGGTTTCATTTATTTACCGCAAGTTCTATTTAAAAAAATGCACATAGATGTTTTTCCTTTAATTTGTGTGTCCTTAAGATCAATTGAGAGGTTTGAGACAATTTTATCCTTAACTGAGGTTCAACTGCCCTCGGAAAGCGAAACTCATTTTAAACAACTCATTAGCATTTAAGGTAAATAGAACACACCTTATTTAATATATTTCTATTACACAGGAAACCTTGGTATTGCCATTATTACAAATTTAAAAGCATGGGAAAAAAATTAGATTCGATTACGGCCGAATTAAAAGAATTCATTGAAAGACAAAAGATATTTTTTGTTGGGACAGCAGCATCAGAGGGCAGGGTAAATTTATCTCCGAAAGGCACCGATTCATTTAGAATCCTCCACGAAAACAAAATTGTTTGGCTTAATTTAACCGGTAGCGGCAATGAAACGGCAGCGCATTTATTGAAGAACAATAGAATGACGATCATGTTCTGTGCATTTGAAGGAAAACCACTAATACTTAGGCTATATGGGCAGGCAAAAATCTACCATAATAGGGATATGGAATTCCATGGCTTTATAAATCTATTCCCTGAAAACACGGGTGCCCGTCAGATTATTGAAATGGATATCGATTTGGTGCAGACCTCCTGTGGTTTTGCTGTCCCTTTTATGGACTTTAAAGAAGACCGAAATACATTGAACTCATGGTCTACGAAACAGGGAAAGGAAGGGATTGAAGCCTATTGGAAAAATAAGAATACCTTGAGCTTGGACGGATTTGAAACAAAAATTCTGGGTGATTAAAATCCACCTACCCTAAATTAAGACAGATACATGGTTTAAGTTTATTACTCAATTTTCCCAAAAATTGAATAATAAACTTAAACATCATTACCCTTTTTTAACTATTTAGGCCATGCGGTTAAATTACCTTGAGCGCCTTCCCTACTTTGGTAAAAGCCTCTACGGCCTTTTCCAAATGGTGCTGTTCATGGGCTGCGGACAACTGTACCCTAATTCTGGCCTTCCCTTTTGGCACTACAGGGTAGAAAAAACCGATTACATAAATTCCCTCCTCCAACAATTTGGCCGCGAACTCTTGGGCCAAGGGTGCTTCATAGAGCATTACTGGAACAATAGGGTGATCGCCAGGTACTATATCAAAACCGGCTGCGGTCATGGCAGATCGAAAATATTTGGTATTTGCCTCCAACTTGTCACGAAGCGCGGTTGAAGTAGAAAGAAGGTCCAATACTTTTATGGAAGCCCCAACGATGGATGGTGCCAAAGTGTTGGAAAACAAATAGGGTCTGGAACGTTGTCTAAGCATTTCCACAATTTCCTTTCTGGCTGCTGTAAATCCTCCAGAGGCTCCACCCAAAGCCTTGCCATAAGTACCTGTAATGATATCTATCCTGCCCATTACATTTCTATATTCATGGGATCCACGACCGGTAGCTCCCAAAAAACCGGTAGAATGACATTCATCTATCATCACCATGGCCTCATATTTATCGGCCAAATCGCAGATTTTATCCAATTGTGCAATGGTTCCGTCCATAGAAAAGGAACCATCTGTAACGATCAAAATTCTACGGGAACCTGAGGCCGCTTGTAATTGCTCTTCCAGGTCTGCCATGGAATTATGCTCATATCTAAATCGTTTCGCTTTGCACAATCTTATCCCATCTATGATGGAAGCATGGTTCAATGCATCTGAAATAATAGCGTCTTCGGGCCCTAGTATGGGTTCGAACAAACCACCGTTGGCGTCGAATGCGGCGGCGTACAATATACAATCCTCCATACCTAAAAATTCAGCGGTCTTGCGTTCCAATTCCTTATGGATATCCTGGGTACCACAAATAAAACGTACTGAAGATAGCCCATAACCATGTGTATCAATTGCCTCCTTCCCTGCCTTTATAACTTCTGGATGTGCAGAAAGCCCCAAATAATTGTTGGCACAAAAATTCAGGACGTCCTTGGTATTGGTCGTTTGGATCTCAGCCCCCTGCGGGGTGGTAATTATTCTTTCCTCCTTATAAAGTCCCTCTGCCTTAATAGCTTCAAGCTCTTCCTGTAATGCGTTTTTTACTTTTGAATACATATCTATTATTTCTTTTTTACACCCAAAACTAGTCTAGGCATTTTGTTTTTTATTTAGTCCAAAAAGGGGCTATTCATGTGGAATATACTGTTCTTTTAGTTTCTGGACCATAGTACGGACAATCCTTTCCAGGTCGTATTCGGGCTTCCATCCCCAATCCAGGCTTGCCTCTACATCATTTATAGATTTTGGCCAACGGGCAGCGATGTCCTGCCTAAAATCCGGTTCATATTTTACCTTGAATTCTGGATAGTAATTTCGGATTTCAGCGACAATATCCTCTGGAGAAAAACTACTTCCGGCCAGATTATATGCCGTTCTTATTTTAATATTCTCTTTAGGAGCCTCCATTAATTCCATAGTTGCCCTTATGGCATCATCCATAAAGATCATAGGCAAAGTGGTATCTTCATTAAGAAAACATACAAATTCTTCTTCCAGGACGGCTTTGTGAAAAATATCTACGGCATAATCCGTAGTGCCGCCTCCAGGCAAGGATTGGTAACCTATGACACCAGGGTATCTAAGGGATCTTACATCCAAACCATATCTTATAAAATAATACTGAGCCCATTGTTCTCCCGCCGCCTTGCTCATTCCATAAACGGTTGCTGGATTTAGAAAGGCATTGTTGGGTGTATTGACCCATGGGGCATCTTCTCCAAATACGGCAATGGAACTTGGAAAGAACACCTTATCCAACTCGTGGATTCTAGCTACTTCCAAGACATTAAAAAGCATTCTCATGTTAAGATCCCAAGTCCCCAAGGGATTTTCTTCGCCCTTGGCAGACAAAATTGCCGCCAAATGATAAATTTGGGTAATGCCATATTTGGTAACCACCTCCGTTAAACCTATTCTATTTGTTGCATCCAAGACTTCAAAGGTCTCTTTAAAATTATGGGCTTTCTTTATATCGGTAGCCACCACATTGTCTAAACCATGATGATGTTGCAACTCTTTTACCAGTACAGTACCCAATTGTCCATTGGCCCCAATTACTAGAACTTTTGCTTTCATAATGTCCTTTTATTACTAATTTAACCAAAGTGTTAATTACTGTCGAAATTACAAAATACAATATCCAATATTAAATATCACAAATAATTAAGTAAATATCCCTTAATTATAATATTTTAAAAGTTTTATTTACTTTTATTGTTATAAGAATATAAATTTTAAAGTAATTTTTTCTTCACTATGGAGCAATTAGATCAAACCGATATTACCATTCTAAGGATTTTACAAAAAGATTCCAAAAAAACGGCAAAGGAAATAGCGGCTATCCTTAATCTTACCCCCTCACCCGTTTACGAAAGAGTCCGTAGATTAGAAAAACAAGGTATTATTAAAAAATATGTGGCCATTCTGGACAAAAAGCAAATAGACCGCTCCATAACCGTTATTTGCCAAGTGTCCATGCGGTATCACAACGAAGCCTTTATTGAGAAATTTGAGGCACAGGTACAGAGTTTGGATGAGGTGCAGGAATGTTACCATTTGGCCGGGCAAGTAGATTTTATATTAAAAATCCATACAAGAAGTCTTGAGGAATATCATGATTTTGTAAAGACCAAGCTATCAAAAATTGAAAATATCGGTGTTCTCAATAGCACCTTTGTATTAAAGGAAATTAAACATTCCTCTGAATATTACATTTAATTCCTACTGCTTTTTTACATTTGTTCTTAAGCGAATTTCAATATTTAAACCGCTATTTTACAGAAACCAATACTTACCTACAGTAATTATGAAGATTGTAAGAACCGATATGGAGCTGGAAACTCCATATGTAGACCAAACTCTTCGGGACCAAGGACATGATCTGGTAGTGCTCCCGGACGGGGTATCTGAAGATATTCTAACAAAGGAAATAGAGGATTGCGACATCCTTTTGATGTGCTACACCCCTATTACCAAGAATGTCATAGATTCTGCAAAAAGGCTCAAGGCTATAATAAAATATGGGGTTGGAATAGATGCTATAGATATCCCAGCAGCCAACGCGCGGGGCATAGTAGTAGTCAATATTCCGGAATACGCAGAGGAGACCGTAGCAGAAGGGGCATTTGCCATGCTTATTGCACTGGCCAAAAAGCTGCCTACCTTACAAAAACAAATGAACAGCAAAGCCTGGGTATGGCCTAGCAGGGAATGGCTGGGAGTGGATATTGCGGAAAAAACCCTTGGTATCATTGGTTGTGGAAAAATAGGAAGCAGTATGGCAAGGATGGCTGGTTTGGGATTTAGGTCTAAAGTTGTTGGTTATGACCCAAGCAGATCCAAAGAGGATATGGAAAAAAGTGGGATTCAAAAATATGAAGACCTCACCGAAATGCTTAAGGAGTGTGATTTTATTTCTCTTCATGCCGTCTTAAACAAAGAAACCAAACATCTGATTGGGGCAAAGGAATTTTCAGTAATGAAAGAAACCGCTATCATTATCAATTCTGCCCGAGGCGCCTTGATAGATGAAATGGCACTCTTGAATGCCTTGGAGAAAAAGCAGATTGCCGGTGCCGGACTTGATGTCTATAGCCAAGAGCCATTGAATAAAACGGACCATCCGTTGAAAAGGCTTTACGAAATGGACAATGTTATCCTACTGCCCCACCTAACATTTTATACTCATGAAGCTATGCACAGGTTGGAATTGGAGACTATGGAGAGAATTGCAGAGGTTATGGAAAATAGGCCGGTCACTATTAAATCCAAAGACCCCCGACTTCAAAATCAGCCGCAGGCACAGCTATAAATTAGTTGATTTCTACCTTATAAAGTTTCCCGATTTTTACTTTACAATGGGTATGGTGATATTCTGCAATCAATATGGGTTTTTAGCCCAACTCCAGTTGAATTATAAAGTAATTTGCCTTCCTGTTACTTTGTCCAAAATACGCCATGTAAGCATTGGATTTATTTTATGACACTAATGGCTGCCCAATGGGCAACCCCTTAAAAGCTGGATAGGAATTTATCCAGGGGATCCATTGTTCCCTCGTCCAAATCAATCTTTTTTATGGCAAAATTACTGGCCTTGTTCAAGGATTTATAATGTTCCTTCACAAAATCATAGGATTCCAAGAAATTGGAATTAGCAACATCACCATCGTTCATTTGAAATATCATTATTTTATTTGGGGCCAAGGCGGCAGTCAAATCGGGCAAGTCGTAATGTGGTAAAGCCCCGGCCACGGTAAAAGGGATATGAGCTGGGGCATAGTCCTTGTTGGAAACAACGGATTGGAAAGAAGGTATCGGGTCCAAAAACAACATTCTTGAAAATTTCACCCCAGAAACAGCAGCGTGCAACAAACTGGAATTAAAGCCCCCTTTAGATATTCCCATAAATTCCTTATCGTTCAATTTCAAACTTGTTTTACAAACTTCCCACAGCGTTCCTATGGCCTCCACATGTAAGGCAATGGTACTTTTTCCGTTCAAGATCCCTGCAAACCATTGATTATAGGAAGTGTTTTCAAAATAGGCATCACCTTTCAAATACCCAGGCCCCAATTCTCCGTAGCCAGGAAGATCAGGGACAATTACGGTAATACCTTTTTTGGCCATTTCTATGGGAAGGTCATAAACTTCGTCCGACTCCTTATTCTCCATATTATCCAAATAAAGTGCAGAACTACCCATTGGTCGTTTGGGTACAAAGGTTACCAACGGAATTATTTTGTCCCCTTCTTCAACTATCAGATATTTATTTAAAAAATAGGTTTCAAATTCTGTTTGTCCGGAAAATATCAATTTTGCTTTCTTGTTATTTTCTGTATAACCCGAAATTGCTTTTACTTTTTGTTTTAAATCGATTAAATGTTGGTCCATATTCTGTCTGCTCCCCTTCAATACCTCCATATTTTTCTTGGTCAGATCGCTATTCACGTCGAACAAAAATTTGCTGCCTACCGAAGTTGAAAGTTGGCCCGTTTCCATTACATACAATTCTTCCACCGGAAAAATAGTAACTTCTTCATCCTTGGAATCTCCCGGATTATCCAAATGCTTTTGAAAAAAAGCATACATGGCTTCCCTGTTTCTTAGTGTAGATTGATGCCCAGCATTGTCCTCTACCATCCTGAGATTTTCCGACTTATCAAAAGCGTTATAAGCCAATTGAGCTTCCTCATAGGTATCCCGTGCCCCTTGAATACTAAAAATATCACGGGTTGTGGTGATCATCAAAGTTGGTTTGGGGGCCCTTACCTCTAAAAGATCGGCATGGTCCAAACCAAGTAGAATACTTCTGGGAAAGTTCTGCTCAGCATCCTGTGGGCCTCCAGATTTTAATTGATATTCCATACCTGTGATATAACATTCCGGGGCTGAAGCTTTAATACGCTCATCGAAGGCCGCAATGTGGGAAGACTGAGTTCCCCCTCCAGACCTACCAGTAATACCAATACGGTTGGGATCCACTTCCTTACGGCTAAGTAAATAATCCACGGCCCTTATGCCATCCCATATCATATACTTGGCTGTAGAGGCTCCATTTAAAAATAGCTGCGCCCCGGGAAAGGAATGCTCCTTGGTAGGCCCAAAACGCGATTTCCCTTTCTCTTCATCAAAATACTGGGATCTTTCCCCTTGCCCATAGGGATCAAATGCAAAAACAGCAAAGCCCTTTTTCACCAGATTGAGAATAACATGTTGATAAATATCACTTCTAAATGCCAAATCACTATGGCCGCTACAATAAATTATGGTAGGCAAGTTCTTCTTTTTTCCCTGAGGTATAAAAAAAGCTGCTGTTACCTTTACCCCTGGCATAGATTCGAAATATAATTTTTCTACACTATAACCCTCCTTTTTAATCCTTTTGGTAATTACAGGATTTAACGGTGTCTTTACGGGAAAGTCACCTATAGAGGCGTGCAACCTCTCTTTTATTACTTGCTGATAACCTTCCCAATCATTTTTCGATTGCAGCTTCGATATGGATTTCTTTCGTTTAATAAGACTTTGAAAGGATATTTCGGTCTGCTGTTTGTAAAGTTGATTCCCTGCATCCGAATAATATTTCCAAAAATCCAAGATGGAATAATTGCTTTGGGACCAACCATTACTGGGGTTAAATAAGAACATTAGCATTATTGCCAGAGTAAGGACTTGAGCTTTATATATTTTGAACATAATGGAATTTTTGGATAAAAATTGAAAAAAAACAGTTCCAAGATAGATATTTAATCCTTTAAACTATAAAAATTGCCCATATTTACATTTCAAAACAATAGGACTTTGGCCCCCTAGGTTGAAATTGAATAGGCATGCCTTGGTTATATTTTTGTTTATGGCGATGGTATACCATAAAGAAGCTAAAAAAATTGATAATAACTAAATTGATTTTGTCTTGGACACACTAAGTCGATTCTTAAGGATTTTTTTTATTGCCAACCTTTTGGTATATCCAATACTGGGTTTCGGGCAGCAGCTAGCCAATGTACGCCAAGCTTTTGATGCAATAAGTGTGGAACCGGAAGTGATCCCCATTAACAACAGAATTAAAGTGCCTCACCGCCATGGTCATTTTCAAGGGGTGCAACTCATAACTAAAAACGGAACAGAAAAACTACTGGTTTCAGGGAGTTCCAAATCCAAGGCCTACATATTACAAATTGATCTAACCACCCGTAAAACTGAATCCGTATTTACGCTAATGAAAGATCCTTTCCGGCATGCCGGGGGGATTCAAGTCAGTGAACCTTATATGATTGCCGGCATAGAGGATAATATTTTAAAGACCACTTCCAAGGTTTGTCTTTACAATTACCAAAATAATGATATGGCCATGGCCCAGCCCAGTGTTACCATAGCCAGGGAAGGCGAACCTAAACGGCAAACCGCCGGAGCAACGGGATTACTGGCCATAGACGATGGTTACTTATCTATAGTGGCCAACTGGGATTCCCGCAACTGGGATTTCTACCATATAAAACCTAATAATGGAGAACATAAATTCCTGTATAGTTTTACTGCGCCCGAGGAATGGGGAGGTTACCAGGCCATAAACCTTATCAAAGACGGTACCGCCATCTACGCCCTAGGTTTTTATAAGAAGGATAATCTAGGTACAGCAGATTTGATCCTTGTGAGCAAACTTGAATCTTTTAAGCCCATTATGGAGAAGATCCGTTCCAAAACATTTGTATGTAATAATGGGGTCGATTTTAATTCGGCCGTTGGACTTCAGGTAGATCAGGAAGGAAAGCTACACATTTGGAGTACACAGGCAGATCCTGCCAAGACCATCGCCATAAACAAATTTAGTCAGCCATAAGCCCATGTTCAAGGTTACCAAGCTCTTATCACTATTTATTTTCATCTTCTGCATCCAAAAAAATGTTACCGCGCAGGAAAATTGGAAAGCCATCAGTACCGTTGAGGAAGTATGCACCTTGTACCCTTGGACCATGGCCAAAATGCTGGATCAATTTAATCTTGACTATCCCGGGTTGGAGAAAGTAAAGCAAGCACATGACAGCGGTAATATAGTAATGGCGTGCCATGAACTATTGGACTATTATGAAAATGCCAATACGGCATTGGACCTACGTAAAACGCTACCTAAAAAAACCAACATTAGTATAGCGGAAACCGATACCATTTTAAACAATGTTTTTGTAGTGCAGAATGTCAGGGGAAAAGTACCTTACCTAAGTAATGGCCATCGGGACTGGTACTATAAAGGTCCCAATAACGACAAGGAATGGGCTTGGCTTTCCAATAGGCACAGTCAGTTAAGCAGTGTGTTCCACACTTATCTGGAAACAGGCAACCCAAAATATGCCCAATATGTAGATCTGTTTTTAAAAGATTTCATCGTAATGGGAATGCCCTATCCCGGAGTAAAAAGTAGCACTTCGGTATGGCGGGGCTTGGAAGTATCTTTCAGGGCCAAAGTATGGACTAAAATATTTTATGGCTTATTGGAAAGCGAATATATTTCCCCAGCCACCCAATTGTTACTGCTCAGTAGCCTGCCCGATCATGCCCATTACAATAGATATTTTCACAGTAGCAATAATTGGCTCACCATGGAAATTTCTGCTTTAGCAACTGTTGCCGCTTATTTTCCAGAATATAAAAATTCTGAAGAATGGTTGGACTATGCTATTGCAACCATGACCCAAAGCATGAAAGATCAGGTATATTCCGATGGGGCACAAACCGAATTGAGTTCTCATTACCACAATGTATCCTTGTATAATTTTGAACTTTTCAAGGAAATCTGCGAAAGCGCCAATAGGAAGTTGCCTAATTTCTACAACCGTACCATTGAGGCCATGTACGGTTACATTGCCCATATGGTGAGGCCAAGTGGTTATAGAATAATGAACAATGACGGAGATAGGGGCAGTGATCACAGCCTTATAATGCAGGGCGCTCAAAAATTTGGTCATGAAGATTGGGAATACATCGTTTCCAATGGAGAAACAGGTCGCCGACCTGGGGACGGCCCCTCCTATTTTTATCCTTGGGCTGGGCATTTTGTTTCCCGTAGTGGCTTCGACCGGGATGCCCATTGGTCTTTCTTTGATATAGGGCCATGGGGCAGTGGCCATCAACACAATGACAAATTGCACATTTCCCTTTCAGCCTATGGAAAGGATTTTCTGGTAGACTCGGGTAGATTTGCATATACTGGGGAAGTAGCCGAAAAATTCCGTCCCTATGCCAAAAGCAGTGCCGCACACAATATTTTACTAATAGATGGCAAGGGTCAGGTAAATGGACCACCGCTGGCGGAAAAGCCATTGGGAGAAGAACAGTATAAAATAACAACAAGTTTTGACTATGCCAGCAGTTCTTTTGATGGGTTTATGGATTTGGAAGGCAATGCAAAACACAGCCGTGCAGTTTTCTATGTTCGTGGAGAATTTTGGGTGGTGGTAGACCGCGTTGCAACAGACAGGCCACGTACCGTTGAAGCCCTTTGGCACTGGCATCCTGATAACAAGGTAGAAAAAGAAAGGTCCATTGTGAAGACAATTAATGAAAGGGGAAACCTCGCAATTATTCCTGTAGGTAGGCAAAAAACCAACCCAAAGTTCATCAAAGGGCAGGAAACACCAGAAATCCAAGGATGGTATAGTCCGGAATACAATATTTTTGAACCCAATATAACAAGTTCATATACTACCGATATAACTTCCGATGCCACTTTTGTTTGGCTACTCATGCCTTCGGAAAAAGCTATCCCGAAAATAAAGGCAAAGATAGAATCGGAGAATTCCGAGGAGATTATCATTAGTGTATCGACCAAGAATAAGAAATGGCTGCTCAACATTCCTTTTTACAAAAGTGCCCATGCAGCAATGGAGAAATCACATTAATATAGTTTTAACAAAATTCAAGCTTGATAAAACACCTACGGCAAGCCGAAATATTTAGGCCAAATTCAGGGCAAAACACGGTTGGCTTTTAAAGATTTGATGTTTCCGAATAAATATAGGCATAGTATACAGAATTATTGAATATCTTTATTTTACGGAAACAATTTGGAAGCATTTGACACTGTTTCAATAATGCATTCGGATGTTTTTGCTTTAAACAGTTTGATAAGCTTATGTCCTCTAAAAAACAAAATGATGAAAACAACAAAACTTAATTCTATAGCCTTAGGTATAATCACTTTACTGTTTCTAATTTCCTGTAGTAAAGATGACGACAATTCTGGTAATAACACCAAGACTACCGTAGAAAGTAATGTACAAAATGGAACTTGGAGAATAACGAAATTTATTGACTCTGGAAAAGATGAATTAAATCATTTCACAGGATACAACTTTACCTTTCAAAGTTCAGGGGTTTTAAATGCCAATAATGGAACAAATAACTATGACGGTACATGGAGTATAACGGATAGTAATAGCAATGATGATAGTAAGGATGATTTAGACTTTAACATCAATTTCAACTTAACAAATGACTTTGAGGACCTAAATGACGATTGGGATTTCATCTCGCAATCGGCTACAAAAATAGAACTCATAGATATTAGTGGTGGAAATGGAGGTACAGATTATCTTACATTTGAGAAGAATTAAAGTCATAATGCGCTACCTATTATGGCCAATTCTTGTATATCCTCTTCGCTTTGCTTTTTGTCAGAAACTATTTGGATCCTGTAAAAGCTAAACGAGAGGCCAAAATGAGATTGATGGAATTTTTGGAAAAGATTTAAATGTTGGCGTTAAAGCCTTTGAAGCAATGCAGGCTTGGGCTTCTTTTCCAAAAAAATAGGTCCAAATTTCCGAGATCTTAAAATCGGAAAGGTTTTGCTATCTGATTTGCGGAAAGCAAATAACAGTTTTTGTTCTACTTCCTTTAATTACCCAACCGTTGTGCTCTATGTTGGGAAAACGTCATAAAGATTTATAAAGTGGAGATATTTGATGGAACTTGGTTAAGGATAAAAAAAGGGTCCGATTATTGTTTGCCTGAATTTATTGAATTTGAAAACGATCAAATTATTCACTTTAAGTTAGAGAAAACAAGCGTTGACGGATTAACAGAAAAAGTACATGAAAGGAATGAAAAATTTTCTGAAACCAAATGTGTGTTTATAAATAAAAATCGGATAAGAATATTCAGAATGGGAAAAACCCATACGGTTACTAGCCAAACAGAATCTCTTACAGAAGATTTAGAAATCGCAACGGATTACGAAAGAATAAGACCTACAAAAACAGATTTGACCGCAAAGCAAATTCAAGCCCTCGAATTCGATGCTGAATGGAATAATGAAAAATTCCCCTTCGTGTTTAATAAAATTTTGGATAATCCAACAATAATTAAATTAAACAAAAGACTAGATATAGAGGGGCGGAAATTAGTGTTGGAAAAACTTCAGGGAACATATTTTGCTTCGATGTATGAAAATAGAGAAAGAAGTATACTTATCGGAATTAAGGAAATTGACGAGGAAAAAGCTATTCTTTTTGGTTTTCCTGAAACACCCTATCAAATAACAGCAAAATGACTAAAAAAATCGTAGACGCAACAATGCATAAGGTCTATCGGAATTACCAACGTCAGTGCCAAACCGAAAGTTAAGGTTTAGAAAACCATAACTCAAGCTTGTACGAGTTTGTTGTAGGACCTTTTTTGAAGAATATTACGAATAGACGTAACAAACATTTTGAATAAATGAAATCAAATTTACACCCTCCTAAAATGATAAAATTACTTATTCTATTTACGGTTATTATCAGTACAGGTTGTAAGCAAAAACATTCAGATCAATAGTTGGAACACAGTTTAAAGACTACGGGAGTTTAACCCAATTAGTTAATTTTGAAAAGGTATCAGATACATTGACTTAAAAAAATAGTAACAAGGAAAACATAATTGCATTCATTGAAAAAACTGATGATGACAATATGTTTATCAATAAAATAAAGGAGGCATGGGTTGCCAACCCCGATTCTGAACGAATTGAAAAATTAAAAAATATTGATAAAGTGGATTGTTTCAATGATTCATACAACGGAAACGAAACTAAAATCAATTATGATCCTTTAAATAAATAAAAAACAAACATAAAATGAACAGTACATTTCCAGCTCTAGAATCTGAAAGGGTAATTTTAAGACAATTTGCTGACTCTGATTTGGAAAATGTTTTTAGAGGGCTGTCACACCCCGATATTATTAAATACTATGGAATTAGTTTTAATAGTATGGAAGCAACTAAAGAACAAATGACCTGGTTTGCCGACCTGGAAAAAAATAAAACTGGAATTTGGTGGGCCATTTGCTCAAAAGAGGATGGCAGATTTCTTGGTGCAGGAGGATTAAACAATATCAGTAAAGTAAATAAAAAAGCTGAAATCGGTTTTTGGTTGATGCCAGAAAATTGGGGGAAAGGACTTATGAGCGAAGTGATGCCCCTAATCCTTAATTACGCATTCACTAATATAGGATTACACAGAATTGAAGGTTTTGTGGAGACTGAAAATGTGAATTGTAAAAAAGCTCTTGCCAAACTAAAATTCAATTGGGAAGGTACTATGAAAGACTGTGAAATTAAGAACGGAGAGTTTATCAGTTTGGATATTTACTCAAAATTAGTTGATAAATAGAACGTCTGATTGGAAGTGGTAAATCAAGGTAAAATTTACAAACAATAATATCCCTTCCAAAGTACCATGAAATGTATAATAGGACGTTGGACAATATAGGGTATTGGATAAAGGGAAGCGCCAATAAAACCTTATCCAATTGGCTTAATTGGTACCATATAGGTTTTACTTATGGCGGAACTATTAATGTGCTTGTTGTATGCCTACTTTATCGAGAAAATATTTTGGTGTTCGAGTTTAACAATAACCTTACTCTAATTATAACCTTAACAGTATTCTCATCAATTTTAGGTCAAATTATTTTCCCCATCAATTTCATCTACGGATTACTAATAAGAAAGCTAGAACCAATGGCTAGTGTAGATCTTAATTTGGCCCTCCCCTATTGCTAAGAAAAAACTTCTTCCTTTTTGTGCTGCACTATTCCGATCCTGTATAATCCTCCTACACCCGAAATCCTGACAGGCCTCAATTTCTTAATTCAATTGGGCAGGTTCGATATGTATTTACTAAATTAGTTACCAAAACATCGATTTAAATTTTACACCATCATTTTAGCGCCTATTGGATAAATGAAACTATTAAAACGTCTTTTGAAAATTTTCTTTGGGATTGTTGGTATGGTAATTATAGCTGCCATCATTGCCTTGTGGCTAGACATAATGGGGACGCGTTATTTGAAAATAAAGAATCTACCGGATTCCAATAACTCGACCTATCTTATAACCAATGCAAACATACTCCCAATGCATCAAGATACTGTCTTGACCAATAAAATGGTGTATATCCAAGATGGTATCATTAAAAGTATCACCGAAAGCCTACCCCAAAAAGAAGTAGAGATTGTTGACGCCCAAGGTAAATTTCTACTCCCCGGACTCATAGATATGCATGTGCACGTATGGGATAAATACGAACTTGGACTGTACCTTGCCAATGGTGTCACTGCGGTTAGAAATGTATGGGGTATGCCAATGCATTTGAGGATCAAGGATGATGTAAACAATGATAAAATACTTTCCCCCCACTTTTACACAACGGGGCCAAAGCTCACTGGGCCGGAATTTATAGGTGACGATAATTTAAATTTAACAAGTCATAGTGAGGCCAAAAATAAAGTGATTTCATATAAGGACAGAGGCTATGATTTTATTAAAACCTATTATGGATTGGACAGGGCACTATTTGATGCCGTTATAGAACAGGCTGCCATTTCCAAATTGGATATCGTTGCCCATCCTTCACAAAAAGTGCCCTTTTCATATCACTTACATCCACAGATCAAATCTATTGAACACGCCGAAGAAATTGTGCAACAACCTTTGCAATTCAATTTAGACACTATTAAGTTACAACCTATAATCGATTCCATTTCCAATTCAAAACATAGCCGTTATTGCCCAACATTAACGGTGTTCAACAATATTTATCAGATGATGATGAATGATTCCATTTTAGAAGCGGAACCCTTATCCTATATAAATCCTCTTATCAAAAAAGTAGACAGTAAAAATCAGTTTAACCGCTGGCACAATGCCAAGATGGAAGATTCCAGTGTGGTAGATAGAATAAAGAATCAGCACGATTTTCATTTGGAAAGCGTTGCCGAACTCCACAAGGCCGGGGTTCCAATTATATGTGGAACCGATGCAGGAATAGGGGTTACACTGCCTGGATTTTCAATTCATAAAGAACTTGCATTTTACAAGGAGGCCGGACTTTCCAATTACGAAGTATTGAAAACGGCCACGGTAAATGCTGCTCAAACGCATTCCATAATGAACCAATTGGGAACTATTGAAGAGGGTAAGGTTGCCAATTTGCTACTGGTAGATCTTAACCCATTAATGGAATTATCCACATTGGAAAACCCTTCATCCATTTTTATTAAGGGAAGACAGATAAACAGAAAGACCCTCCTTTCCTTTAAAGAAAAGGCCAAGAATCGGAAAAATTTAATAGCCTCATCACTGAGGTACTTAGAAAATCTTATCATTGAAAAATAAATTATCACCATGATTAACATAAAATCACAGCAGCATAAAGGAATGTTGTTTACGATCTAACACTAACAAATAAAGAACCATGCAAATCACTTCCCAACACATGCAGGATGTACTCTACAAACTGTTCCTAAAATATAGATTCCTAGAGGAAAAGGCCCACTTACTTGCCAAAACCTATACCGAGAGCACCTTGGCCGGGGTAAATTCACACGGAATAAACCGTGTACCCCTATTTTTGGAATATGTGGAAAACGGTTCTGTTAAGGTGGATGCCGAAGCAGAAAAAGTGGAATCTTTTGGTAGTATAGAACGGTGGGACGGCAATTATGGTCCGGGAATCATCAATGCTACCAAGTGTACCCAACGTGCCGTGGAATTGGCCAAAACACATGGCATGGGCCTAGTGGCTTTGCGCAATACCAATCATTGGATGCGAGGCGGCACCTATGGTAAGTTGGCAGCGGATGCTGGCTGTATTTCCATCCTCTTTACCAATACACAGCCCAATATGCCGCCTTGGGGCGGTAAAGACAGCAGAATTGGCAACAATCCGTTCATTGTATCCATTCCTAGGAAGGGAGGACATGTGGTTTTGGATATGGCCATATCCCAGTTCGCTTTTGGAAAAATTAACGACTATAAACTTAGGGGCAAAAAACTACCCTTTCCAGGGGGGTGGGATGCCAATGACGAACTTTCCAACGATCCCGAAAAGATTACCTTAAAGGAACGTGGTCTGCCCATTGGCTATTGGAAAGGTTCCGCCCTATCCATAATTTTGGATATGTTGGCCACTCTATTGTCCGCTGGGAATTCGACCTATAAAGTGGGGCAAAAAGATTTTGAAACGGGAATATCGCAAGTGTTCCTCTGCATTTACCAAGAAGTTTTTAAAGACAAGGAGTTGCAAGAAAAATTATTGAATGAAATTATCAATTATACCCATGACGTGGAACCCATGCAGGACGGGGACAAAATTTATTATCCCGGGGAAAGAAGTGCCCTTACCCGCGAAGAAAATTTAAAGAACGGGATGCCGGTAAGCGATAGCGTTTGGGAAAAAATAATGGCACTGTACGAATCATAAGAAATTAAATAGACTTTGCAACAAATGAAAAAATCTACCATAGCGGAGATCAGGGAACGGTTCGATAAGGATGTGGAGCGCTTTTCCAATTTGGACACAGGACAACTTAGCACCATCGATGCCAAAATTTCCTTGGAGCTCATTACCGAAGCGGCCAAAAGAATCGTACCCAATGCCCAGCAATTGTTGGACGTTGGCTGTGGTGCGGGAAACTATTCCCTAAAAATGCTCTCCAAGCTTCCCAACTTGGAATGTACTTTGGTGGACCTAAGTGGACCCATGTTGGACAAGGCCTTGGAAAGGGTTTCTAACCAAACCACTAAAAAGGTGCATGTGGTAAAAGGAGATGTAAGAGAGGTTCCCCTAAAGGAAAACCATTTTGATATAATTCTGGCAGGAGCCGTATTGCATCATCTAAGGGACGATCACGACTGGGAAACCACCTTTAAAAAAATATATGGCCTACTAAAACCGGGAGGATGTTTTATGATTTCTGACCTAATTACACAGGACAGCGAAATACTCAATGATTACACTTGGGAAAGATATGGCGACTATTTAGAAGAATTGGGCGGAAAGGACTACAGGAAAAAAGTGTTGGACTATGTGGACAAAGAGGATTCTCCAAGATCGATGAACTATCAGCTGGACCTTATGAAAAAGCTAGGCTTCAGCAAAGTAGAAATATTGCATAAGAATATGTGTTTTGGGGCCTTTGGGGGCATAAAATAGGAATTTCACCCATTTATTGAACAAAATGCAGCAATTATAGGTAGATCCACATGGTTATTGTGCACTTTGAAGCTACAATATTGTACAGGAAGTTGTAAATTAATTCTCAAAAACTTAAAGGTATGGCTACTAACCTAAAACTCCAATATATTTACCTATACCTTATTTCCGCGCTCGGACTTGTATCCTGTGGATCAACTACAACTAAAACCGTAGAGATTAAAGGTATCTATGGGAATCCCAAACCCCTTTGGGAAAAAGGGTATAAACTTAATGAGCTTGGGGTAAATGCCATATTTGTCCACAGCGGGTCCATTAACCAGGACATGATTATCCGTGCAAGGGCGGAAGGCGCCAAGGTTTATGCCGAATTCGCCACCCTAAACGGTAAAGGTTATGTGGATACACATCCAGAGGCCTGGGCCATAAATGACAAAGGCGCAAGAGTTGAGGCTGCCACTTGGTTTATGGGTGTCTGCCCTACCGAACCTGGATTTAGAAAATATCGTTTTGATCAGTTGCGCGACTTACTCATAGAGTATGATCTGGATGGGGTTTGGATGGACTATGTTCACTGGCACGCGCAATTTGAAGACCCCGAACCCATATTACCGGAAACTTGCTTTTGCAGACATTGTCTCATTAGCTTTTCAAAAGATTACAATATACGTTTGCCAGATGCCACTACCTCGGAAAAGGCCGAATATATCCTTACCAACCATGAACCAGCTTGGCGTAAATGGCGCTGCGAGGTTATTTACGACTGGACTACCAACATGAAAAGCATTATATCCGAAATTAAACCCAACGCCCTTCTTGGTCTTTATCATTGTCCTTGGGACGATGACGAATTTAACGGTGCTAGGGAACGTATTCTGGGTTTAAATTACGATCTTCTAAAGAAAACCGTGGATGTTTTTTCACCAATGGTCTACCATCAAAGAATGGGGAGAGAACCCAATTGGGTGGAAGATAACATTGTATGGTTTGGAAAAAAGATAGGTGCTGAACTTGATGCTTACCCCAAAATATGGCCCATTGTCCAGGCCTACAATGAACCTGGCATAGTTAGCAAGGAAGCCTTTGAAACGGTATTACGAGGTGGTTTAGCTGGGAAGTCGACCGGAGTTATGATGTTTACCACCCATGCCATGGCAGAGGATGAAGGTAAAACGGAAGTGATGAAGAAGGTGTATTCCGAGCAAAGGGAAAGACGTTAGAATAGAGTTGCCGAAAAAGGTATTATTTTATTTATAAAAACGGAATATAGGTACTTTTAACGATACTCAATTATTGGTAACAGGCAAACTAACCATAGAGAGAAATGCGGTTCTATAAATATTTTCCGAATGAAAGTTTAAGGCCCTACATCAAATATCTCGTTGTATCTGAGAATGAAATGGAAAACGAATATAAAGTTTTTCCACCATCAGGTTTGGTAATGGGATTTCAATACAAAGGACAACTTTCCATCGTAAAGGGAAATATAGAGAACAAACTCGATTCATCGGGAATAACAGGGATTTCCGATAGCTTTAGAATCTTCAAAAACTCGGCAGGTATCGGAACAATTCTAGTATATTTTACCGAAATTGGATTCACCCAATTCACTTCCCTTCCTGCTCACGAATTATATAATCTAAGTCTTTCACTGGACGACATATTCGATAAAAACAGTGTTAATGAAGCGGAGGAAAAATTAACTTTAGCCACAACCGAAGAAGAAAGAATCAATGTCGTGGAACATTTTTTGTTATCACACCTTAAGGATATTGAAACTGACAAATTGATTGCAGAGGCTATTAAGCTCATTTATCAGAGCAACGGAACAGTCAGAATTAAAGAACTCAACCAGAAGTTATTTATCAGTCAAAGTCCGTTTGAAAAGCGTTTTAGAAAAATTGTAGGGTCGAGCCCTAAAAAATTCGCTTCAATTGTACGTTTTAACAAGATACTTGACAGTCTCAACACAAGGAATTCATTGACAGAAATCTGCTACGACAGCAATTTCTTTGATCAAGCCCATTTCATTAAAAATTTCAAACAGTTTACTGGAGAAACCCCGGAAAATTTTAAACGCTTCCTATAACAAAACGATTTTTTACAATCGCACTTGTTTTGGATCTTGAACCTTTGCATAGTAAACATAATTGTAAAACAGCGAGATAGTTGATCATCATTTAACTGCATTCAACATTATGGTTTCGTGAATCCATTAAATCTATTAACTATGAAAAATCAACAAAGAACATTTACGGCAGATCAAATAAGAAAAGCACACAGCAAAGTAAAATCTGGTGCAGACTTTCCAACTTATATTCAAGATCTAAAAAAATTAGGGGTTACCCATTATGAAACTTTTGTATCGGATGGACATACGGATTATTATGATGTAAATGACCATATCATAAGGTTAGCTGCAAAGTACCCTACCCTAAATATTGCACAAACACCCAATAAGGAAGGATTTCAAACCCAATTAAAAGCGCATCAAGAAGGTAAAACGGATTATCCTACATTTTGCAATGATGCGTCAAAATCAGGAATTAAAAAATGGGTTGTATTAATAGAAGAAATGACCTGTACCTACTTTGACAAAGCCAACAATAGCATTTTAGTAGAGCAAATACCTCATTGAATACAGGCTTAGCCGTTTCCGATACGAAGTGACGATAGAATAGCTGCGCCCGCGGGCGCGTCGGTTCGCCTGTCTTACGGCAAGGCAGGCTCGTGCCATAACAGTCATTTGTTCAGAATTGAAAGCGATTAATATTATTTATTTTGCGATTATTATAACTTCATTATCTTTAGAATAACTGTAGTTGCCTATGTATAGTTATAATATCTCTCTGATATATATTTTACAGGGGGTTACCCTGCTTTTCCGCACAAGGACGACACAAGCATGATGTCTGTTATTAAAGGCATTTTTCAATAGGAGCTTAGTAAAGAAATTAAAAAGAGTAAAGAATAATGAAAGTTAATGCAGTGGTATGCCAAGGTCATGGGGTTGCTTCCGGGAAGGCGAAAGACCCACGCTATCCCCATGGCACCTTAAAGGCCCAATACAAACATTTTTTACAAAAAGGCTTGGACCTAAGTCCATACTTTCTTGGGACCATCAATTTAGACATTGCTCCAAATATTTATAAAATAATAAATCCAAAATATTTTCTAGAACATGTAAATTGGTCCAATTACATTCCCCCGGAAAATTTTTACTTTTTTGATGTTTTGCTTCAATTTAAGGAAATTTCCTATGAGGGTTTAATTTATATGCCAGATCCTACCACCAAAGCAGATCATTTTCAGAACCCGACCATATTGGAGCTTTTACTTCCTAAGATTGAAGGCTTAAAATATGGGGACATGGTAATGCTTGAAGTTAGTGATACGCAAATGGAATTTATCGGCACGCCATAACCTGATTTCAAATAAAACAACAGAGCTTATATTAGAGTATTTATCATGAAAACAACACCCGAACACAATGATCGCATTGCAAAAATGACCTTCTCGTCTGTTTATCCGCATTATGTAACCAAAGTGGAGAAGAAAGGTAGAACGAAAGAGGAATTACAACAAGTTATTGAATGGCTTACCGGATTTGATGAAGATAAAGTAAAAGAACTCATAGCTGAGAAGGTAACCTTTGAAACATTCTTCCAAAGGGCAAAATTAAACCCCAATGCCCACCTCATTACCGGGGTAATCTGCGGCTATAGGATAGAGGAAATTGAAAATACCTTAACGCAACAAGTACGGTATTTGGACAAGCTGGTAGATGAACTGGCAAAAGGAAGAAAGATGGAGAAGGTTCTCCGTGCTGGGTAGAATTATCATTATGGCATTAAATGTGGCGCTGTCTGGTGATATCTATGGCATTATCAACGATGGTGTAACTTAATACACAACAACAAATTCGATGAGCAGAATCATAATTATATTATCCCTTATAATAATCGGATTCAATTCCTGTAAATTTTATGAAAAGGAAATTGACAAAGTTGAAATTGCCAAAAAATATTATAGGGCTTTGGACCATTCTGACAAAACAGAAATAAGACTCTTGTTGACCGATAGCCTTGTGACCAAAGAAACTGAATATGACTATGAACAGATATTTTCTCTGCAAGAATACATGGAATGGTTGAAATGGGATTCTGTATTTGATCCAACATACGACATCCTTCAAATAGAGCAAGAGGGTGAAATTGTGAAAGCAAAGATTTCAAAAATCGATCAAAGAATCTCATTTCTTCACGAAGAACCCATTGTGACCAATCAAGTTATCCGATTTGATAATGATAAAATAATCAGTATTGAAACCGTAGAATATGTTATTTTCAACAATTCAACATTTATTGAAAACAGAGATGGTATTGTACGTTGGATTGACAAAAATTATCCTGAATTGAATGGTTTCATACACGACCAAACAGAGACTGGCGGATTGAAATACTTAAAAGCAATTGAACTATATAGGAGCAAAAAAAACTAGCCTAAATACCCTATGCTAAAAAAATACACATCCAAATAATTATTACGCCATTATTATAAATTTTAATCAATCCATAATTTAAATTTTGTGCTGTTGAATTGTTACCCCATAAAAAAATAATATATTCATGAAAAAATCAATGTACAAATACCTTGTCTTTTTAGTTTTTACCGGACTATTATCCTGTAAATCCGATCCGAAAAATGAAAAAGTGGAAAATGTCCAATCAGAGGCCACCGTTTCCAATGAATTAAAACAGGAAGTAATCCAGGATGCCAAGGGATGGCTGGGATTGATTTATGACCAAGATTATTCCCAGAGTTGGGATAATGCGGCTTCCCTTTTTCAAAGAGCGGTTACCAAGGAACAATGGACGCAACAGTTAAGTGGTATTGTGCCTCCTTTGGGAGAAGTAATCAGCAGGGACGTAATATCATCGGAATACCAAACAACACTTCCAGGAGCACCTGATGGGGAGTATATCGTAATTCAATTTAAAACCTCCTTTGAAAATAAAAATGAAAGTATAGAGACCGTTACCCAAATGAAGGATGGTGACCAATGGAAGGTATCCGGGTACTTTATAAAATAAATCACAACTGGATACCTATGTTACTCCAAATATAAGGCCTATACTTTGTGTGTTCCGCTAAGGACCTTCTTTACCTTTAAACCCTATATAGTACATGAACGAAACAATTACTTTAAGGAATAGTCCCAAATTGGATATTAACCTTCAAAAAGATATGTTCGAAATTGTGGATCAGCTAACTCCAAAGAATAATGGCAGCTATACTTATGGCAGTTTAAAGTCGGTCCAATTAAACAAAGGCTGGCTGTTTTCCCTGTTAAGTTATATACCTTTTTTTTGGACGGTCCCCTTTGAACCGGGATTTAGAAACAGAAATCATCTTCATATTAAATTGGCCGAAAAGAATCTAAGAATATGGTTAATGGGTTCTGATATGAACAAAGCGGCCAGTCTTAAGCAAGAATTGAACAGTAAAAAGGTATGATATTTCGGATAGCATTTTGTTTAACGGTAATATTGAACACGGGCTTGGGATTTAACGCTTATGCCCAGGACCGTCCCAATATTCTTTTTGCCATTAGTGATGACCAATCATTTTTCCACACTAGTTACCAAGGGTCCAACTTTGTTAAAACTCCTGCCTTTGATAGGGTGGCCCGCGAGGGGGTATATTTTTCCAACGCTTATGCCGGTTCTCCGGGATGTGCGCCTTCCAGAAGCGCCATTATTACGGGTAGACACCATTGGCAAAATGAGCAGGCAGGACAACATGCCTCGGCATGGTTAAAGAAGTATGTGCCCTTTGTGGATTTGCTTGAGAAAAATGGATATGCCACCGGAAGAACCGGAAAAGGAGTAGGTCCTTTTCAATACGCCCGTACAGAAGAAGATTCGCTTTGGCGAAAAATTGATGCTGCCGGAGTTTCGCATAGCAACCTTAAATATGAAGAACATAATGATGAGCGATTTGCCAAGGGCATTAGCAAGACCAATTACTTTGGAAATTTCAGGTATTTTGTAGAGAACATTAAAAAGGACAAGCCATTTTTTTTCTGGTATGGCGGTGTTGAACCACATAGAACTTACGAAAAAGGTTCGTGGAAAAATATGTCCAAAAAATTGGAGGATGTAGAGGTACCCGAATTTCTTCCCGATAATGCTGAAATACGGGGGGATCTATTGGATTATGCAGTTGAAATTGAGTGGTTTGATCTTCATCTTCAAAGAATGCTGGAATATTTGGAGGAAATTGGCGAATTGGAAAACACCATTGTAATTGTCACTGCGGATAATGGTATGCCCTTTCCCCGTGCAAAAGCCAACAGTTATGAATATGGGGTACATGTACCTTTTGCCGTTCGGTATCCAAAGAAATTTCCAGGAAATAGGGTTGTGGAAGATCCTATTGGATTTATTGATTTAGCACCTACCCTTTTGGAAATAACCAATACCTCATCCAAAGGAATGCTCCCCATTACCGGAAAAAGCATCCTGAATCTGTTGCAGTCAAAGGAAAGTGGCGTCTTGTCAAAAACTGAAAGAGCTGCATATTCTGGAAGGGAGCGCCACTCCTCATCCCGATATTTAAATTGGGGATATCCCCAAAGGTCTGTTCGAAAAGGAGATTATCTTTTTATATGGAACATGAAACCCGAAAGGTGGCCGGCAGGTGCTCCACAAAAGTTTGCAGAAAATGATAGCACGCAATTGCTTCCAATTCACGGACTGGACAAAAACAATACCTACTTGAACGGGAGTGCGTATACCGATATTGATGATTGCCCAACAAAGACCTTTTTAATAGAGTATCATGGGGAAGAAGAAATTATGCCCTATTTCGATTTAGCGGTAGAAAAGCGTCCTGAATTTGAACTTTACAATGTGCGGCAAGATCCTTCGTGTTTAAAAAATTTATCGGGAACACCATTATTCAAAAAGTTGGAACAAGCCGTGAAAACCGAACTCTTGAACGAATTGAAAAGGTCCAACGACCCGCGAATTGTAGGTCCCGATCCCGAAATATTTGATAGCTATAAGCGATATTCGCCCATGAGAAAATTCCCTGAGGCGGGATCGGCAAATTGATTTTAAATGAGGTAAACAAATCAAAACTGGACCGCGTTGCTACTAGAACCTAGAATCTAGAATTTCTTATTTTGACCTAAGTCTCCATACTCCTGGCCCCAGACTATTGGCCAATGCCTATTGCCTATTGGCTCTAAACACCAACCTCTCATTCCTCCCAACAGCCTTTAAAATCCCCTGGTATATGAAAGTATTACATACTGATGGGATCGGGCCCCTTCAAACTCCGGAGCATTATATCGTACGCCTACCCAATAATCGTTTCGTCCGTAACGCCATTGAAAATCAAAACCGGCATATACCACCGTAGTTTTGGAAGCAACCAACAGCACGGAATCATCACCCAAGGCATTACCTTCCAATAGGCCGTTATGACCCACCAAGCGATATCCGCCACGAAGGGCAAAGAAGATCTCACTGTCCGTAGATCCAATTTGGTTGTGCGCTATGCTACCAGATAATGGATTTCTCCTTCCAAAATACGCCACCAATTCGGGATATACATAGATATCCCTAGTGCCAAAGGCAAATTGGGATTGTGTTGCAATGTGTATACTAAAGGGATTGGGTACCAATTGCCATTCGTAGAGGTATCTGGTGTACAGGTTATAATGAACACTATTCTCCATTTCTCCCACCCAGGTAGGGGTTTCGGTCTTCATGACGGAATGATGGTACCATCTTTGCAAACTACCTGCTCCCGAAGCCCTACCCGCCAACCCTAATAGAAAATTTGCCTCTATTAAACTGTTACGGCCCACACGGGACCATCCGGACCTAAGTGCCGAGAAACCTACGTAGGCACGATCCAATAGCTGAACATCTTCGGTAATAAGATAGGATGGGGTTATAATTTCCTGACCAAGGGAAAAAGTCAACTGTTCGTTTTCGGAATTAAATAATCCCTTTTCCAATCGATGCCTATACGTTAAGAATAGTCCAGCGGTATAATACCTATCCGTAAGCAATATAAAATCATTGTCGTGCCTTAGCCCAATTTGGTTCCGAATGCTAGCCCTTTCCCCTCCAATATCCCCCTGCTGTGCTATGGAAAACACGGTCCCACCAAGGAAACATATCAACACTAGTAGAAAGTTAAATGGATCTTTGGAAAAATTAGGCCACATTGAAAGTGGTTTATTAACTAGGTTCAACGGAGTGGTTTTGGTTTTGGAATGAAAAAGTACAAATAATTCATCAGAATTGTAAGTACGTTTAAATGATGGGGAGGGAACTTCTTTAGACTACCAACATGATCTAAATAGATTCTGGACTGTTGAGCTACTAGAACCTAGCCTCTTGACTCTAGTTTATCTGGTCTATAATTTTGAGACTTTTGGCTATTGTCTCCTGAATACTGATTGCTAAACTGAATACTGACCTTTGATTACTAATCACTGTTTACCAACTATTACTCCCTGATTACTGAATACTGACAACTGTTTACTGCCCACCAGCATCCCACCATTCTATAAGTTCCAGATCCACAGGTTCATCAAAGCCCTTAAGCATTTGCGGACCAAGCGACTTAAAGGAAATATCCTTACCAATACAAAGATCTTTTACCACCTTGGCGCTAATAATCTGTCCTGAATTTCCATAACTACAAATACGGGCCACAAGATTTACCGTTGAACCAAATAGTGCATCCCCATCCTGTACCGGCTCTCCTGCCCCAATCCCTATCCTTGCCTGTAGCAGAATCCCATCTTCCCGGGATTCATTGAATTTGGATAATTGGCGCTGTATTTCCACTGCACAGACCGAGGCCATATAGGCCGATCTAAAACTGGTCAGGAATCCATCCCCTGCCCTATCCACTTCCCGCCCCCCATGATCAACAAGGGCCTTTCTTACCACGTTTCTATAACTATGTACCAAATCCAAGGCCTTGGCATCCCCCAAGGCTTTGGTAATATCTGTTGAACTCACCATATCTATAAACATAATAGCCCTGAACGGACTCTCGGTCATGGGTTTGCCGTCTTCCTTTTCAGGGTCTATCACCCGGCCAAGAAACTGGGCTACGGCCGAACTGTCAACTTCAATGATCTGGTTAGGTATTAGCCCGTGGGCTTCTTTATGCATCCCTCGTACGGCAGCAGCAGATGGTGCTTCTATAAGGCAAAAAGCCATGCCCTTTTCTTCATCATGCCAATAGGTCAAAGCCTTGCAATGGTGCCTTGATTGAATTTTCATGTCTTCATGGTGGGCTTTTGCAACCTCCTCTGGAGTGGCTCCTTCAATATAATGTCGATCCATGAATAGTGGCATAATTTCTCTGTTTTAGGATGGGGGAGGTAAAAATTGGTCAAAGCTGGGAACTAGTAAAGGTATTAGGACTCATTTTAGGCCATATAACTATGACCACCAGCCAAATAAAGATACCAAATTATTGGTTATAAAAATTACAAAAGGGCAAATCATTGGTTGTGATTGTTAAATTTGGTAGATAAGGGAATTAGAATCCAGACCGCTTTGCTACTAGAATCTAGATACTGGAACACTATTTGTCTTTGCTCTAGACTCTAGACTCTTGATTCTTTTCTCTTTACTCCGTACTCTTGCCTATTGGCTAATGGCTCTTGCCTATTGGCTCCTGACTATTGCCTACTGAATACTGAATTAACTGCTAATAACAAGAACAATAATGGAATCAGAAAATAGACCGCTCCGCTACCAGAACATAGAAGCCGGACTACTATTTGTCTTTACTCTGGAATCCAGACTCTTGGTCCCTGCCTCTTTCCTAACGATCACTGAATACTGTTTCTGATTACTGTTTACTGAAAACAGACTACTCTATACTAACCATTGGCGCTTACCTGTACACTTTAGTCTATCGATTAAGAATAATTCCCAAAAACTAGCTATGGAATAATGCTGGTTCCAAATTAAGAGTTTGGGCATTTTTTGATATATTAGTTAACCCAAGATATAGGCACCGCGCCCCGTAAATTTTGTATACCCTAAATAACCTTGGAATTATTAAAAAATATTAAATTATATAATTATGAAAAATGTAAACCCAGTAGTTTGGTTCGAAATTTATGTTGATGACTTAAAGCGGGCAAAAAAATTCTACGAAGCCGTATTTCAACTTGAACTGAGTGAAATGCCTATGCCTCCTTCTGCCGAAGACCATATGAAAATGTTATTTTTTCCCTCCAATATGGAATCCATGAACAGTGCCTCCGGAGCCTTGGTGAAAATGGATGGATTTAAGGCTGGAAACAACAGCACTATTGTATATTTTATGAGCGAGGACTGTAGTGTGGAAGAATCCAGGATTACAGGTGCAGGTGGAAAAGTAATGAAGTCCAAAGTGTCCTTAGGAGAGTATGGCGCCATGGTTCTTGCAACCGATACCGAAGGGAATATGATAGGTATACATTCCATGAAGTAATATTCTTTACAAGGTTATCAGGGCAGGTCTCACATGTGAATTTTAAATGAACTTGCCAGGAAGATGAACAATGCCCATTAAAAAAGGGAACCAGCTTCCACCCATTCCCTTTTCTACAAATAATAAAATGTACTTTTAAGCTGGCATATCCGGCAATTTCCAACCTTCCCGATACGTATGTTTAATTAATTCTGCTGCAAAATCGCTAGCAGAATAGGGTTCTGTCCATTCTTTTTCAAATTTGGGACGACCGTCCTTCATTACAAAATTATCACGGATTACGGTTTTAATGGTCTCGTCCTGTCCAATATTGGTAAACCTCATATTCTCTCCATCCCAGTTCAAAATTTTGTTCAAGGATTGCAACCTAACGGCTAGCACCCCCATTACGACCATTTCATTAAAGGGACCAGCTTCTGAAAAATCGGATGTACAAGGTTTGCGATTCTCCGGGCTTTCCTTACAGGCCCTGACCCAATCCATTTCATGCGCTCCTTTACCCCAACTGAACCCCATTTCCTTCTCTACCCTTCTCTCCGTCTCAGCTACTTTGGGCATTTCCCTGCCCAATATCTCTGGTTCCAATCCATAACATCCGGCATGTATAATTCCTTTGGTACCATAAAAAAAAGTACCTCCACCCGACTTATTAGGGTTTTTGCCACTAGGCCAATTGGCAGGTAGATCTGGCTTTATACCCCCGTCGTACCAGTTAACCTCTACTTCGGGTAGTTTAATCTTGCCTTTCCTGCCCCTTTCCGGGAAGGTCATTTGTACGGACTGTGCCGTAGGAGCACTGTCCTTTAAGAGCAGGGAGGAACTTCCCTGAACTTTGGTAGGATAGCCTAATTTAAGGGCTTCAAATACGGGATGCAGAATATGGCAGGCCATATCTCCCAAGGCTCCCGTACCGTAATTCCACCATCCCCGCCAGTTCCATGGGTGGTACACCTGATTGTAGGGAATCAATTCTGCAGGCCCGGTAAATAAATCCCAGTCCAAGGTATCCGGAACCCACTGCCCTTGGGCGGGTGGATTCACCCCTTGTGGCCAGATGGGCCTGTCCGTAAAGGATTCCACTTTGGTTATTTCCCCAATGGCACCGCTCCAAATTAATTCGCAGGTTTGGGCCACTCCCTCTCCGGATGCCCCTTGATTTCCCATTTGGGTGGCCACCTTATACTTCTTGGCCAACTTGGTCAATAACCTGGATTCGTATACGGAGTGTGTTAGCGGTTTTTGTACATAAACGTGTTTTCCACGAACCATGGCATCTGCTGCAACAATAGCGTGGGTATGATCGGCCGTGGCCACCAGAACAGCATCAAAGTCGTTGCCCATCTCGTCATACATCACCCTAAAATCCTTGTATTTCTTGGCTTTTGGAAAATGATCAAAACATTTCTTTGCATATTTCCAATCCACATCACACAATCCAACAATATTTTCGCTCTCTAAATTTCTTAGGTTGCCAAAGCCCATGCTTCCTACCCCTACCCCAACTATATTCAATTTATCACTGGGAGCCTTATGTCCCAATCCCGATATTACGTTACTTGGGAGAATAGTAATTCCGGCCGCGGCAACGCCCGTTTTACTAATAAAAGATCTTCGTGTAAGTGGTAAGGGCTTGTTTGGTTCTTTTTTCATGGTGTTAGTTTGATATTTATTGATTTACAATAAGCTTTATTGGCTATTTATTTCCCTAAAATTCGTAAAAAATATTGTTCTGCTCTATGGAAATCCTAAAAAATGTCTTACTCTTTGAAGGAATTAATATTTTTATTGAACTTACCTATCGTACTTGTTTAGCGGATATTCCCTACAATACTTTCTAAGAATTAAGTTGGATTTGTTAAGGTGCATACTGCTATCGAATCTCTATATAAGCAGTCGCAATAACAGTTTCCATGGCACTGAGGGGTTGGTCCAAACGAGGAATATCCAATAACAAAATTTATTACCCTAGTTAATCTATAGATTAAATAATATTATATATATTCGCTGTAGCTTATTCCCATAAACTATGGTATACTACAAACACAATTTAATAATTCCAACCCTAGTAAGCATGGCCATTACAAATCTGGTCGCCCAAGAAAGGCATATACAGACACAGCAATTAATTTGGACACGATACAGCCTAGGCATAAACATCAACGACCACTATACCTTAAGGCAAGACTTGGAAGAAAGGACCTACTGGTTCCCTTGGAGGCAACATCAGTTTGTTTCCCGAACACTTCTAGAAAGAAAACTGGGAAAAGGTTGGAATGGGGGCATTGGTATTTCCTCTTTTCTACAATCGCTTCCGAACGACCCAGAAATCCAGATTGTAGAAACCAAGTCAGAACTACGGCCAATGTTGGCATTTGGGCATTGGTCACCTATAACCAAAAAAATTGGTCTACATCATCGTTATTGGTCAGAATTTAGGTTTTTTGAACAAGCAAATGGCTCCTTCAATTATGCAAACAATAGAACTAGATACAAACTAGAACTGAGATATGCAGCAAGTCCTAAGATGAACTTGAAAGCATTTGATGAAATTCTACTGAACATGGGCGGTAAAGTAGTCCAAAATGTATTTGACCAAAATCGCTATGGTGCCAGCATTCAATATATGCCCTTTGATAAGCTTGGATTTGAAGTGGGTTATATCAATTGGTTTCAACAACAAAATTCTGGGGTAGATTTCTATAACCGACATATAATAAGATTAACGATCCACCAAAACTTAAATTTAAAATCCCATAAAAAATAGTACTATGTCAGAAGTATTAAACCTATTGACCATCCCCTTTCTTTTAGCCATGTTCTTGGCCATCAATATGGGCGGAAGTGGCACCGCTCCCGCTTTTTCGGCGGCCTATGGTGCCGATGTAATAAAACGAACGATGATTCCCGGATTATTCGGAATAATGGTACTTGCGGGAGCTTTGATTGCCGGTAAGGAAGTCTCCCTTACCTTGGGCACGGGACTATTGGAACAATCCTTTTTTACCCCGATCAACACTTCGGTAATATTACTTTCAATAGGACTCTCCTTGTTGATAGCCAACCTCATCGGCGTTCCACAATCCACCAGTCAGGCAAGTGTATTGTCTATTGCAGGAGCCGCTACTGCTTTGGATGGCCTCAATACAAGAAAATTATTTTATGAAATAATTCCGACATGGGTGATGCTTCCCATAATTTCCTTTCTAATAATATTAGTGTCACATAAGTGGATTTTTCCCTTGCTCAAGAACAAGGTTTTTAACACTGATTATTCACATCTACAAGAGCACCGGGTTTTAAAAATCTTGTTGATCATTTCTTCCTTATATGTGGCCTTCTCCATTGGTGCCAACAATGTGGCCAATGCAGCAGCGCCAATAGCTTCCTTAACCGCCAATGAAATAGGGATAGACACCTTACAAAACTTTCGGCCGATCATAATTTTATCGGTTTTGATAGTTGCGCCATGTTTTGCCATAGGGAGTTCACTTCTGGGACACAAAGTAACACAAAAAACAGGAAAGGAAATAGTAGAGGTCAGCCCCTTTTACGCCACTGTTATTGCAGTAATAGTTGCCAGTCTTTTATTGCTCGCCTCGCTTACCAAAGGAATTCCAACTTCTTTGGTACAGCTTATTGCCGCCGGGTTTATTGCTTTGAGCGTTAGTAAAAACGGCTTTAAGAATACTTTTGCCAATAAGACGGTGAAGCGCTTTTTTACGGTCTGGGCGGTTGCACCAATTTTTGCGTACATTGTGACCTACTTGTTGATTGCACTATTAAATTAATAGCCGTATAACCAAGCTTGGATCATAACTGCGCCTTACTATTAATTATTATTTCTTTTTTGGAGAAAGTGGCCAACCAAACCGTAATGGTCTTGAAAACCACAAAGTGTAAAGTAATAAGTCGATAATTTATACGATTTTTGTTGCCAATAAGTCCAAATATTTTTTAATTCCCATGTCCAAAACCCTCTACCGAGTCTATGTTGTGGAACTTTCCAAACGCGTTTTTACAGAGAACGCAAAGTTTAGGGCCGCCAATCCGCAATTTAACGGTGTACTGGAATGTCTATACGTAGGCATGACGTCCAAGACGCCCAAGGAGCGATTTGAGCAGCACAAGACCGGATATAGAAATAAGAAGGGACATAAATTGTCGTCCAACATTGTGGAAAAATATGGTCTATACCTAAGGCCTAGTCTTTATAATCACATTGATCCGGTATTGACCAGAGCCGAAGCTTTGGAAATAGAGGAAGGTCTTGCCTTGGAACTAAGGCGGGAGCGTTATGCTGTCTGGTATAATTGAGCAGGTCTGGATACTGGAAAAAATCCCTAAATTTAAACAACTTATCACTCATTAATTGGCAATGGATCCACAGAACCAAATTGCATCCTACATTCAGCAATTTATTACCTTAACGGAAGAGGAGTCATTTCACTTTAGTTCCAAATTTGAGGTAGTAAAGGTTCGAAAAAAACAATTCATTGTGCAGCCTAATTTTACCGCAAAGAAAAGATTCTATGTTGTAGAGGGTGCATTACGCTCATTTGTAGTAAATGAGTCCGGACAGGAAACAACCATAGCCTTGGTCATCAATGATTGGTGGATTACCGATTATAATAGCTATATATTTCAACAACCTGCCACTATGTTCGTGGAGGCCCTGAAAAATAGCACTTTATTGGAACTGGATTTTGAAAAGGAACAGGACTTAAAGAAAAGCAATCCAAAGTTTGAGACCTTTTTCAGGATTATCGCAGAAAGGGGGTTGGCTTCCCAACAGCGAAGAATCATTATGAATTTGACGAAGTCTGCAGAAGAACGGTATACCTATTTCACAGATAAATATCCGCAATTTCTGCAACATATTCCACAATACGCCTTGGCTTCTTATCTTGGAATGACCACCGAATTTCTATCAAAAATTCGGAACAACAAAGTAAAAGGTAAAAGTTGAATTATTTCAACCTTATTTCCTAATCTACTTCAACTTTTTCCATCATAATTTAAAGCAACTTTGCATTGTCATTAATCGTGTACTCAGCATGGAAGCATTTACTAACTATTATCTATTGGATTAGCTGGCCATGATCTTAAGCCTCAAGGCCATTTATCGTTTAGGGAAAAAGAACAAATAAGGATTTATCTATTTTGCCCTGGCCAATTTAATATGGATAAGCCTGGGCTTTGGACCAATAGGCAGTTTTGGTATTGGAATTGGCAACAGTGCCTTTTTAATGATGAACATCAGAGGATTTATAACTTGGAAACAACCTAAAAATGAAAAATTTATTTAGCCCGTTAAAACTTAGGGAATTAGAGTTAAAAAACAGAATAGCTCTTTCCCCAATGCAACAATACAGTGCCATGAAGGGTATACCCAATAACTGGCATTTGGTCCACCTGGGGAGCAGGGCTGTTGGTGGTGCCGGATTAATTATAACCGAATGTACCGCCGTATCGGAAGAAGGATTGAATACCTTGTACGATACTGGGCTTTGGAACAATGTGCAAATGGAGGCTTGGAAACCTATAGTAAGGTTTGTTAAGGAACAAGGATCAAAAATTGGCGTTCAATTATGGCACTCTGGAGGGAAAGGCAGTAATACCCATCCAAATGAAGGAATGAAACCGTTGCCTTTGGAAAAAGGCGGTTGGATTACCAAAAGTGCCTCTTCCACTGTAATTAATGGAATTACTGCACACGAATTGACCATTGAGGAAATACAAAAACTAAAAATGGATTTTGTTTCAGCCGCCAAAAGAGCTTTATTAGCTGGTTTTGACACCATAGAACTCCATGCGGGACACGGTTATCTATTTCATCAGTTTTATTCTTCCGTTGTTAACAAAAGAAGTGACCAATATGGAGGAACCTTCGAAAATAGGATTCGTTTTTTGATTGAAACCGTGCAGGAAATAAGAAAAGTAATACCTGATACCATGCCCTTATTGGTCAGGGTTTCGGCAGTAGACTATTTGGAATCAGCGGATGCATGGAATCTGAAAGATAGCTTGGCCTTATCCCTGATTTTAAAGAACAATGGTGTTGATCTCATAACTGCTTCAGGTGGTGGTTTTGCCCATGTGGACAAATCAATGGTTTTTCCAAATTACCAATTGCCTTATGCAATGGAAATAAAAGAAAAAATAGGGATTCCCGTGGGTGCAGTTGGTTTGATCACCACTTCGGTACAGGCCAACGACATAATTGTACAGGATAGGGCAGACCTTGTGGTTATTGCAAGAGAACACTTGCGAAACCCTTATTTTTCTATAAATGCAGCCCTTGAATTGAATATACCCCCTGAAATTCCCTGGCAATATCATAGAGCTTACAGTTCAATTAAACCGTATTCTTAACTTTTATTTTTTCCGGAGCAGTAACAACCCGAAATTTTTAGATTGAAGAAAAATAAAAATTCGGTCCAATATTCAAAGGAGTGTGTTATTTTAGGGATTGAAAGCAAGAAATGATACGATTTCACAAGAAATTCACCAATCAATAGTCTCTTTTATCAGCATTAATCCTTTCATTAGGAGTATTATGAAAAATTTCTTAGTTGTCCTTTTTACCATTAGCGCTATTTTTTATAGCCATTCCCAAATCCTAAAAAAGGCAATACCGGACAAATTAGTGGTACTTACCTTTGATGATGCCCCTGCCAGTCAATATTCGGTGGTAGCCCCATTGCTCAAAGATTTCGGCTTTGGTGCTACCTTTTTTGTGTGCGAATTTCCACCGAATTTTAAGGATAGTACCCTGTATATGAATTGGCGCCAAATCAAGGCTTTGGACAAAATGGGTTTTGAAGTGGCCAATCATACCCACACCCATGCCAATGTAAGCAAACTCACCCTATCCCAATTTAACGCCGAGTTGGAATATATAGAAAACAAATGTGATTCCCTGGGAATCCAGAAACCCCAAAACTTTGCCTATCCCGGTTATGGGCTAAATGCCACCGCCCTCGAATATTTACAAAAAAAAGATTACGTTTTCGCACGCGCCGGTGGCAACAGGGCGTACGACCCATTAACGGATCATCCCTTTCTTATACCCAGTTGGGCGACCAATGCGGATAACAAAAATGAAATTATCCATGCTCTGGATGAGGCCAAAAAGGGTAAGATCGTAGTGATTACCCTGCACGGTGTACCCGATGTGGAACATCCTTGGGTAAATACACCGCCAAAGTTGTTTAGGGAATATCTGCAGTATTTATCCGATCGGAATTTTAAAGTGGTTTCCCTTCGGGATTTACAGGCCTATATAGATGTGGATATAGCCAAGGGTAGCATTGTCCCAGATCTGGACAAGCCACTTAAAAATTAATAACGACTTCCTATGTACTGGTTTTTAAGCCTATTTAACCGCATTGTTACCTACAATAAACAACGGGGGTATACCTATCATCGCTATTCAGCAAGGTTTAAAATGGCATCATGATATGCCACTAAATTCTACCTTGAACACTCATTTTTCTGCGGATAGTTCAAGGGATTTCACTATATTCCAATAGAATAATAGCAACGCTCCTACCCTTCCCCTGCTCAAGCTATAACTTCTTGGCAAGGCATTCGGTGGCCCTAAAGGAATGAAATGGATACACTAAGTAAAATATTGGATTTTAATCTGATCAGTATTGGTGATTATAAAATTAAAGTGTACAGCCTTGTCATTATACTTTTAATTTTACTGATCACCAAGGTGATAGTGCAACTAATAAAAAAAGCATTGTTTCGCCGTTATAAGGGGGTGCATTTTGATACTGGAAATACCTATGCGCTGTATCAAATTATTAAATATGTAATATGGGTCATTGCCATTGGTCTTATACTGGAATCCATAGGCATTCAGCTGACCTTATTTTTAGCTGGTTCGGCGGCGCTATTGGTTGGGGTGGGATTGGGCCTGCAGCAAACCTTCAACGATATAGTTTCCGGCATTATTTTGCTTTCGGAGAAATCGATCAAAATAAACGACATATTGGAAATAGATGGGGATATTGTTGAAATCCAAGAAATTGGACTGCGAACTTCAAGGGGACTCAATAGGAACGACATATCCATCATCATTCCCAATTCCTTGATCACCACCAACAAGGTCATCAACTGGAGCCACCAGAAGAAAAAGACGCGTTTCAAGATAGGTGTTGGGGTGGCTTATGGCAGTGATGTTGATCTGGTAGTAAGAATATTGGAAGAAAGCGTTTTGGAACATCCCGATTTTGTGGATGGCAAAACCATAGAGGGCCGTTTTGTGAATTTCGGTAATTCCTCTCTAGATTTTGAGGTGCTTTTTTTTAGCGAGAATGTATTTAGGATAGAGAAGGTGAAAAGTGATATCAGAAAGATCATCAACCGGAAATTCAGTGAAAACAAAATTGTTATACCCTTTCCCCAGATGGACCTGCATTTTAAGTCGGGCCATACTGAGATAATACCAAAAACGGATTAGCCGTATTTTGGAATACGAACTTAAATGGTCCATAAACACGCGATCAAACAAAATCTAAAAAAGTCAAAATTCTTTAATTAATCTACCGCAAACCTCTTAGGATTAAGGATGGTGTAATTGCCATTAATTATCCAAAATCCCATTAAAGTTTTAGCTTCACTGTAGAGGCACCACGCAAAACACAATACTTTAAAACCCTTTTTGTTTCCTACGGAAAAGATTCACTTGGCCCATTTATGAAAAGAAGGTAATACAGCTATATAAAAACTCTTACAACTCTCTGATTAAAAGAAGATTGTTAAAAAATTGTTCATCGCTTTAATCCAAAAATTTACTAATTTTAGTACAGACCTCGTAGTATACAATGATAACAACCAACAACCACCCCTACTGATTGTTTTATAAACAACCAATGATAAAATGCTTTCTTAAAATTAATCCCCCATATTTTTAGAATTTAATATTGAACATGAACTACAGTGTAGCGCATAAAATAATACCTATGTTCGGAATACTGGTTTAGGCGTGTAGACAACGATTTCAATTAAAATAAAACGTTCCCACAGATTGAGTACACTTTGTTTAATTAATTATAATTAAGATGAAAAAAGTATTTAAAATAGTTGGTATCGGACTAGGGATTATTGTTCTTTTAATGGCCATAGCATTGATCTCTATCAGTGCCAGCGATATTCCTTCCTACGAAGTTGAAAAAATTGATTATAAGGTAACAAGTAGTCCAGAAGCGATAGCCAGGGGCGAAAAATTGGCTGTTATGTTATGTGCAAGTTGCCATTTAAACCATCAAACCAATAAACTTACCGGACAAAAGATGATGGATGCGCCACCTGAATTTGGAGAAATTTATTCCCAGAACATCACCCAGGACAAAACCTATGGTATTGGGGATTGGACCGACGGGGAACTAGTATACCTCCTAAGAACGGGAATAAAAAGGGATGGAAAATACAGTCCTCCCTATATGGCGAAATTGCCAGGTATGGCGGATGAAGATATCAATGCCGTTATTTCATTTTTGAGATCGGACCACCCAATGGTCAAAGCAGATCCCACTCCGGATGTTCCACCAAAACCTTCTTTATTGACCAAAATACTTTGTAGGGTAGCCTTTAAACCCTTGCCAATGCCAACTGAAGCCATTCCCTTACCCAATGCGGACGATTCTGTAGAATTGGGCAAATATCTGGCACATAACCTGGATTGCTTTTCCTGTCATTCGGCCGACTTTAAAACCAACGATTTTTTAAATCCGGAATTAAGTGAAGGGTATTTTGGAGGAGGCAATAAACCTTTGGATTTACAGGGCCGGGTAATGCTGACATCCAATCTTACGCCGGACAAGGAAACCGGAATTGGCAATTGGACCAGGGAAGACTTTATTAAAGCACTTAAATATGGGCAGATAAAAGGCGGGAAGGCCTTAACCTACCCCATGCTGCCCTATTCCCAACTTACCGATGATGAAGCTGGGGCCATATTTGAATACCTACAGACCATACCTCCCATAAAAAACAAAGTGGAGCGGTCCATATACTAAAATATATAGCCGAACCCCTAACAAGTGCAAATCTGTCCATTTGGTAACCTATGAAATAAACTTGGGAATTAGGTTTCAATTTAAAGGAATTGGTACAAACTTCTGAAATGATGCTACCCAACCCGTATAGTATTATTCCTAAATGCCCTAATTGGTCATGGTCTTTAGCTTAAGTTGTCGTAAATTACCCTAAAGGTGAATTATAAAGTATCTTTTGGCCACTTTAGTTTTTATGACACTTATGACCTCAAAAATAATTTTCGATTTCAACAAAAATTCCAACATCAAGGAATGGAGAATTGTGAATGATGGGGTCATGGGTGGCTTATCGGAAGGTAGCTTTACCTTGAGCCCTGACGGACATGGATTATTTGAGGGCGAAATCTCTTTGGAAAACAATGGTGGATTCACTTCCGTCCGTCACCGATTTGACAAACTACAAGTAACTGCTTATAGTTACATTAGCATTCATCTCAAAGGCGACGGAAAGAAATATCAATTTAGGGTAAAGGACGATTCCAGTACTAATTATTCCTATATCAATACCTTTGCAACCTCCGGGGAATGGGAAGAAATAAAGGTATCGCTCAAAGATATGTACCCTTCTTTTAGGGGCAGGAAATTGGACCTGCCCAATTTTTCAAAAGAATACATTGAGGAAATCGTCTTCTTGATTGGGAATAAAAGAACTGAAAACTTTCAATTGTTGATCGATAAAATAACCTTGCATCAACCTTAGTCCCAGGACCGTGTATAGAAAATTCCATTTAATTCGATTATAATTCTGATAACAATCATAGGTAAGGAAACAGTTGAGGACTTTCTACCCAACTTGAAACCATAAATATTTGTTACATTTATCCAAATACTATTTCCTTAAGCAAATTCCCAGCGTATTTTCTTGAGGAACATTTTAATAATAACCTAAACCACTATTTTTTTACACCACTATGAAAGTATTGAAAACCTTATTATTGGTATGGCTATTGAGCACTGTCACTGTCTCTTTTGGGCAAATAGAATTACCTGCCTTTTTTGGGGACCACATGGTCTTGCAACAGAAAAACAATGTTTCCATTTGGGGAACAGATAAACCCAATACCAAAATTAAAATAACAGCTAGCTGGGGGGAAGAAGCCTCTGCATCTACCAATGCCCAAGGGCAATGGAAACTAAAGATTAAAACACCGTCCTATGGCGGACCTTACACCCTAAATATTAAGGGGAGCAATGAAGTTGGTCTTAAAAATGTGATGATCGGCGAGGTTTGGTTGTGTTCCGGGCAATCCAATATGGAAATGCCCGTAAAAGGATTTAACAACCAACCCATAAATGGCAGCAACGAGGCCATTTTAAACTCCAAGAACAGTCAAATACGCCTGTTTACCGTAAAAAGGGCCACCAGCCTGGAGCCATTGGAAAATGTGGAAGGGCAATGGGCGGAGGCCAGTCCGGCAACCGTAAGGGACTTTAGTGCTACCGCCTACTTCTTTGGAAAAAAGTTGAATACCCTGTTGAACATACCCATAGGACTTATACATACCTCTTGGGGCGGGTCCACTGTGGAAACCTGGATGGATAAGGAGACACTTTCCCAATTCAATACCTTAGAACTTCCAAGCAAACTTCCGGAAGGAGCACCACAGCGCACCCCTACCCTGTTGTTCAATGCCATGATCAACCCCTTGATAGGTTACAGCATTAAGGGTGCCATTTGGTACCAAGGGGAATCCAACAGGAACCAGGCCAAGGAATACGCCCAACTTTTCCCCACCATGATCAACGCCTGGAGGGAAAAGTGGCAACAGGGCGAGTTTCCATTTTACTTCGTACAAATTGCCCCTTATGGCTATGATGGTGGCAATGCCGGCTTTGTTAGGGAGGCACAATTGCACAGCATGAAAACGGTTGAAAATACCGGAATGGCAGTAACCATGGATATTGGGGATTGTAATTTTATTCACCCCAGGGAGAAAAAATTGGTAGGCGATAGATTGGCCCTCTGGGCGCTTGCCAAGGATTACGGCATGGAAGGATTTGCTTATAGTGGTCCTATATATAACAAAATAGAGGAAATTAAAGAGGGTAAGGTAAAGATGTCCTTTATTTATAGTGAGAACGGTCTCTCCAGTTATGGACAGCCATTAACTGGCTTTGAAGTGGCCGGTGCGGACCAAGTCTTTCATCCTGCCGAAGCCAAAATTAATGGGGACAAGACCCTAACCGTTTGGGCAGAAGGGGTAACAAACCCTGTTGCCGTTAGGTATGCATTTAGCAATTGCGAGGCAGGTAGTTTGTTCAATACGGAAGGCCTACCGGCTTCCTCCTTTAGAACGGATACTTGGGAGGAGTAGCCACTTCCATAAATTTTAAAATGCCATAAAAAAACCAACTAATTAAGGTTTTTGCTTTTGCTATAGCTTTTTGGTATGCTACGAATTGAAGTTTGGACGGTTTAATGATTACCTCATTTTGAAGTTACTTTTGTTACCTTTACCCAATTAAAACCTATACGGTGCATCCAAAAAATCCTTTTTCCAAAGCCTATGATTTGGATTTACTAATTCGGCATTCCCCAGAACTAAGGAAATTTGTCTTTGTAAATAAGTATGGCAACCAAACCATAACATTTGGAGACCATCAGGCCGTAAGGGCTTTGAACACTGCCTTGTTAAAGGCACACTATGGACTAGATTATTGGGATATACCGGACTACAATCTCTGCCCCCCTATTCCTGGCCGCTTGGATTACCTTTTACATGTGGCGGATCTGATTCCAAAGCCCACACTCCGTTTGTTGGACATTGGCACCGGGGCCAACCTTATCTACCCCATTTTGGCTACCTGTCACTTCCATTGGCAGTGCACGGCTAGTGAGGTAGATCCTGATGCCTTAAAAAATGCCCAGGAAATTATTGACAGAAACAGGGTATTGGCCAACATAGACCTTAGGCAGCAAGGTTTCAAAAATAGTATTTTGAAACATATCATTAGGCAAGATGATTATTTTGACGTGGTGGTCTGCAACCCCCCCATTTTTTAAGAACCGTACAGATGCCGAAAAACAAAATCTGCGAAAGGTCCGGAACCTGCAATTGGAGGACAGGGAGCGCCTAAATTTTGGAGGCTTGGCCAACGAGTTGTGGTACAAGGGGGGTGAAGAAGCGTTTGTAAAGAAGATGGCAGTGGAAAGCCTGCAATTCAAAGACCAGGTACATTGGTTCACCTCCTTGGTATCCCAAAAAGAAAACCTTAAAAATATAAAAAGGGCCATTAATAAAACCCTCCCAGCAGATGTCCAGGTTATAGCTATGGAACAGGGCAATAAAAAGAGCAGGTTTGTGGCCTGGACTTTCAACAAATAAATCTGTCGCAATCCAAAACTATTTTATATGTTATTGGGGTTATACAGTCTGGAGCTAAAACAACTGGTATTTATTATAAGCTAAACCCTGTCCTGTTAAAGTAAGCGGCCCAGAAGTCAACATTAAATAGGTCTTCCTTGCCTTGAACTTTCTTGCAATGCAGCATTATAAAGAATCTAACGGACTTTCGATATTCGCAAGACTACGTGGTGTTACCTTCGTATACACCTGGGTGGTCTTAATGGAACTATGTCCCAAAAGTTCCTGAATAAAACGCATATCGGTACCCGATTCCAAAAGGTGGGTTGCGTAGCTGTG
The DNA here is from genome assembly GCF_900177645.1 of Arenibacter troitsensis. Classification (GTDB taxonomy): domain Bacteria; phylum Bacteroidota; class Bacteroidia; order Flavobacteriales; family Flavobacteriaceae; genus Arenibacter; species Arenibacter troitsensis. The sequence continues at coordinate 3,178 of NZ_FXAO01000008.1, read as the reverse complement.
CCTGAGGCCGTGAACCCCAATATTTTTTTTGATACCTGCCCTTTTCATGGCCTCTTTAAATACCTTCTGTATGCTACCCCTGGAATATTGCCCCCCGTACCTGCCTTCAAGCAGATACTCCTTGGGATTATATTCCCTATAATACTTTCTTAGTTTTGGCAATAGCGTTATGGGTAGGGGTACCATTCTATCTTTCTTGCCTTTTGCACCACGAATATGCACAACCATTCTAGAGCTATCAATGTCATTTATTTTAATAGCAACGACTTCTGAAACTCTAAGCCCCAAACCATAGCATAGTTCTAGGGCAATGCGATGTTTTAAATTTTCTACCTGTTTAAACAACTTGGCCACTTCACTCTTAGCCAACATTTTAGGTAAGGTGGCCGGTTTTTTAGGTCGCGGAATATCAAAAAAGAGTTGTGGCCTGTACAATACTTTTTCAAAATAAAATTTAACGGCATTTATTTTACCGTTCATTTTGCGTTCCCCCATTTTTTCTTGGTAAACGCAATAGAGAAAATAATCCTTTAATTTTTTGGGTGTAAGCTCATCCACAGGATAATTTTTTATCAATTGAAGTAAATGAACAAACTCTGCAATATAAATCCGAATGGTGTTTGGACTAAGTGCTTTTAACCTAAGCTGATCATAATACCGTATTAGGGCAGTTTGATTAACATGAGCTATCTTGGGAAGTTGTTTTTCAATAAATGGTCGCTGCTCTATTTTCAAGGCCTTTCTAACCGCGGGTATATCCGGTAGATACCAAGCTTTATTGGTTTTGCTCCATTTTGCAGAGGTAAAGCGTTCTCTAAACTGTTGTACCAAATGAGGATTAAATGGAAAAATAACCAGTATTACATCTTTGTTTCGATGCACAGCAGGTTTAAAAGTATATTGGGAAAAATCCATTCGTCATTAGGTATATCAATATACTGTAAGATACAAAATGATATATAAAATGACAACTTTTAAAAATCCTCTTAACTATTTATGTATAGGAGTTAAGGAGTTATTTCGTTATTTTTATATCTTAACCATTAATTACACATATATATGTGTTAGCGGTAACTTGCTCTAAAATAATGAGCTGCTTAGGGTCTTCTTCTTTTTTGCTGCCTACCCTATAGTTTGACCAATCGGTGCGCAAGCAGAACGTTTATCAGGGCAGCAAAAAATCCACGGTTTACAAATCTGGGGATCAGGCTTTCTTAGGGTTTTGGGATTTAAAATAGAGCAACTTAAGGGCTTATCCTTTTGCCGCCAGTACCCAAGGGTTACGCAAGCAGTACCCTGTTTGAATTTTGGCTCGGCCATCCCTTTCCAGGCTTTACAGAACGCCAAATTTTATTTGTGTTTACAATGGTCTCGGCTTGATTTTAAATGCGGCAAAATCCACGCGGATTGTTCCATTGGCTTGTACGTTAGAGTATGGTCCGGGCTGCAAGCAACCGCTAACATGGCCTATAATTCAGTCTTGCCTTTTTCAAAAGAGAAAATTCATTACTTTTAATCCGGCACGATTCCAACCTGAAAAATCCTAACGGATTTCCCAGACCGAAATCATAGCCTTAACGTTATGCAAAAGTTGATGAATTCCTTTAAACCTATACTTACATCCTTTCTAATTTTATTCCTTTCAAGCTGTTTGCAAAACAAATCGAAAGGAAAAATTGACAAATTAAATACTGGGCAAGAAATTGAATCTGTAGAATCGGACTTTACAATTATTGAATTTGACCCAGAATGGTATTGGATTTACAAAAATGTTTCTCCATCAATGCTTTCGGACAATGAAATTCAGCAAGTCGAAAAAATTCTCCAAACTGTGGTCGAAGAAAATAATGCCTCACGGAAAGAAAAGACGGAATCGAGATTCTCTATAAAACTAGAAGGTTATAAAAAACAATATGTTGCGGTTATAAATCAAAAAGGGGAAAAAGAAGTATGGGCTAATATGTTCTGTTCCGATTTTGAAGCTGAGTATTGGAAAGTTGGAATTGTTGACGTCGATGACGGAGGGAATTGCTTCTGGAACGTAAAAATAAATTTGGCCACGGGGGAATACTATGAACTTTCCATAAACGGATATGCTTAAAAACCTTTGCATAACAATACCTATAATCCATTGCGGTGGATTTTCCATACGGAAAATCCTTACTTTTAACCAATGGCTCGGATTTAGGCGGACAATTTCCGATGGAAATGTCCGCAACGAGATCATAGCCCAACCGTTACCTGTAATTATGAAAAACATCCTGCTTGCCATAATATTATTTCCACTTTTGAATTTTAGTCAGTCATCTAAAACTTATATGGAATTAGTTGATGACGCAAAAACAAAGAAAAGTGCGGAACAAATTGAAAAGTTGATTATTGGAACGTGGGAATTTCAAAAATTGACAGATAAGAACGGAAAAACTATTGCGGAAGTGAAACATTTCGTGAATGACACAATTACAGCGACTGAATTTGTTTCTCGACCAAATATGCGAATTGAAATGGACAAAACGTATGAACTATTTGGTTGTGAAAATTCGGAAAACTGTGAAAGCGGAATTTGGGAATATGACTCAAAAGCAAAGATTTTTAGAATGACTTTTGATAAACCAAAATACAACGTGCCGATTGACAAACTTGCACCTGGACTTTTGGAACAATTAAAAAAATCTGGTTCTTTAATTGAGTTTACGAAAAACGAAATAGAAATAGCGGAAATCACTCAAACGGAATTGAAAGTATTTGAATTTTTAGAAAGTGATGGAACTGAATTTAAGTATAATTTAAAAGTGTATCGGAAAAAATAACTACAGGTAACACCGTATCCTATGAAAAGCACTAGTCCAGTTCCTTAAAGTTAATATTTTATTTTTTATCAGTCCATATTGGTGATTTTGGGGTGTTGAATTGTTGGCAACCCTTGTCAGCTTTTTACTTGGTTGTCAATACTTCAACACCATATATAACTTGCTCCGCATCCTATATGTGATCGATCCTAGATTATGAACGTCACCGGCATCTGTATGATTATAAGTTATAATAAGCCCGGCCACTTGCTATAAAAATGTGATCCCAATTCCTTGGGCCACCCACGTTGTTTTGTGGTACTGGCTTTGAATACTTCGTTGTGAGCTTTGTTATCTGGTTGCTGTTTATCCTTTAGGTTATTCCAATA
>NZ_FXAO01000020.1 GCF_900177645.1 Arenibacter troitsensis | reverse complement strand
GTCTAAAACCAGGTGATCAAAAAAAGAAAAACCGCTTAGAGCGGCTTATTTGAGTTGGTAATTTTACATTTTACAGGCTTGTGCAACGGTTACCGGTGTTGTGCATAGGCTTAATTTCTATTGACAGTTATTAATTTTTAAATCAATTTGTTGCATCAGTGCCCATAAATAAATATGATAATCTTTTATATGATAGCCCCAATCACTATAATTAGGATGAAATACTTCATTTGCTAAATCGTTAGGACGCATATCATTAACTTCAGGATTATGAGCTATACTCAAAGCAACTTTTGTTAATCCGTCTCTTTTATGCCTTACATTATATAAATTATCAAATGCAATGAAGTTATTTCCTGCACTAAGATTATAATTTGTATCTGGTACGATATAATATCTCAATGGTTGTGTTTGCGTATCATAAAAAGAAAAATCTTGAATGAACCAATCTTCACTTTCATTAAATGTTCTATATACTAAACCCGAATTGATTAAATAGGGATTAAATTGGGGCATTGCATAATCTATTTCTGGTAATGACTGACTTTTATCAAAACTGGTCCAATTGTGAACGCATCCACATTCATTAGTTGTAGTACATAAGGGAATATTTTGCCACCAGCCACCTAGATAACTATTTTCAGAAGCGTATAAATAATCCATTCCAGCGAGTGCAGCAGTTATCAGTTTGCTACGCAAATTTTCATCAGTATCAATAACATCTCTAAGTAACATGGCAAGAAGATACGACCCTTGAGAATGTCCTGCAATAATGATTTTATTACCATTATTATGATTATTTAGATAGTCTAAAAAGGCCGCTTTAACATCACTGTACGATGCAGCGATGATAGAAGCTTGTATTTCCTTATCTGTTTCGGGTCTATAAGTTTTTCCTGTAGATTGTCTATATCTAGGGGCAAATAGCCTACCATACTTTGATAATAGTGCACCTTGAGTAACTATGGTACCTGTGATTAATAATTCGGGCTGGTCCTGAATTTCAATATATTCGGGAATCTCATTTTGGGTTAAGACTGTAGGATGAACAAAAAACACATCAATTCCTGTGTTTGTATAAGCATTATTTACAATCGGAATTGTATTTTCAATCTGAAGGTTTTCATCTATTACAGCAATATCCAGATTATAATTAGTAAGAAAGGTAGGCTTATTTGGGTGAAATGCCCAGTTATCCATTGAGCTATAGTCTACATTGGATAATGGAATTTCAATTCTCTGTTCACTTTCAGAAATACTATTATTACTATCCTTTGAACAATTTGTCAGGATTATAAAACAAAACAGTAATATGATATTTCTATACTTCATAAAGCAATAGTATTTTAGAGTAACTGTAAGACTTTTTTTAAGATATAAAGTTTAATTTGACTCTGTTTGTTCAGCTTATGCACAACGCTTGAGCTATGAGTAGTGCGGAGGCAAGGAAACATTTTGGTTTCCGTCTACGCACGAAGCAAAAGCTTATTGTTTAGTTTTATTTTTTGTTTGTTCGAAAGCTAAATCCATAAGATTTAGCGACACTATAAAAATACGCAAACCATTCCGTTTAAACCCAAAAGTCCGCATTACGTATAGGTTTTGTTGTAACACGTTTTTTATTCGTCCAAGTCTGCCATTTTATAAAAGATTGGCAAGTCAAACTCTTCCATATTATCGTTCGTCAGATAATGAAATTGCATTCCCCAACCATTATCGAACGCCAATATTCCGTAATCTTTATTAAACAAAACTGAACCCATTGAATCGGGAATCGGTTCAGTTTCGTAACTGTCAAATTTGAAGTCCGTCTGGACTTTATTGCTTTCTTTCAGTTCGAATTCAATTGGTCCAAAGTGTAACTTATTAGTGTGTTTTACAAAACGAAAGTCCATACTTTTAGTTGAGTCAACTAAATTTAAATATTCATAAATAATTACACTGTCCCTCTCCTTTTTGGTCAGTTGATATTTATTATTCCTCACTATTGTATCATAATCATATACAATAAGTTGCCTTGAATCCGTCTTTATAATTTCTCTTTTAGGGGACTCTTTACAGCTTAAAATGCTAATGGTAAGTAGTATGTAAATAAGTTTCTTCAAAATGTGTTACAACGGTCTCAGGCTAAGAAACGTGCGGGTTTTGGAACATGTATTTGTCTGCCGAGTACCGAGTTTTGTTATGTGTTTTAATGTTCGTTTTTAACTAGTCAGCCCGCATGTTTTTTTAGCCGATGTTGGCGGTATGTGCTTTATTTGTTCATAAAACCCCACCATCACCTTTCTAATATCTGATTTAGGTGATGTTCTAAGTGGTCAACGTAATCCCCTATTAAAAACCTCAAATCGGAAATGTCGTTATTATCCAATTCGACTTTATAGCTAAGTGTTGTCTCATCTTGTTTTTTAATCAAATTCTTGATTTGGTTATTGATAGATAGCCAGAGATTTGTAATAACCTCAATTTGAGAATTCTGGTAGTCATTGGCCTTTACTAATTCGTCTTGATTATATTTTTTAATCTTGAATGGCTTATGTTCAAATTGAATTTCCGTAAATCGCTGAAGGTTATTGATTCCTGAATCCACTAAATGTCCTAAAATTTCCTTTTTTGACCATTTGCCAGGATTTGGCTTTCGAGCCAGTTCTGATTCAGAGGATTTAGATATAATTTCCATCCCTGATTTTAGCAATTTTTCTAATCTGATTATCAATTCATCCATCTTGGTATATCTGTGATTAACTGAATACTGGTTTCATAAAAGACCTTTCATAATGCAAAATACATTGTGTGTCAATCGCATATTGATATGCTTCTTGACAAGCCTCATCAATAAGACTGTCTTCCCTATACTTTTCGTACGCTGCTAAAGAACCGAAACTAAATAATGCCGTTGCTATATTATTTGCTCCCTTATGAGGTAAAAAATAACCGTGATGTTTCCCTCCAAATTTATTAACAAGAGGAATCCATTTTTTTGCGTAAATTTCAAATTCCCGAAGTTTATAAGGGTCGATGGTATATTTCAAAAAGCATGTTACCATACAGTCGATTTAGATTGTGACCAACAGTTTATGGCTACAAGTCCGTTGGCAGAAAAATCGGAAGGATTTTTCCTGCTTTGACACAAAAGTAGCAAAATTCCACCATAATGACGCGTAGCCGCTGTCATGCGTATGTGCTTCTTTTTCCGCCATCAATACACTACACTTTCGGCTATGTTTTTATAGTTGCTCAGGTCTGCGTTTACACTTTCCAATTTTAATGTCAATGTGAGCATAGCGATTTTTCCTAACGGCAATCGTAGAGGCGGTGTGTTTGATTTGGTAATGTCGTAAATCACTTTTGCACCTTTGTCGGGGTCGCCTTCCTGCTTGCCGTTCACTTGTTTCATTCGTTCTCGAAACGCTCCTGCGGTTTGGTGGTAGTCTTCAATGATTTTGTTAGCTTGTCGGAATGAACTACCTGCAAAGTTTGTTCGGAAAGGTCCGGGTTCAACAATGGTCAGTTTAATTCCTAATGGCGCAATTTCCTGTGCCAATGCTTCGCTAAAACCTTCAACGGCAAATTTGCTTGCGTTGTAAATACCAAAACCAGCAAAGGCTTTGAAACCACCGTGAGATGAAATTTGAATGATGTGTCCGCTTTTTTGTTGTCTGAACAAAAGCAAAAATGTTTGTGTTAATTCCAACGTTCCGAAGCAATTTGCTTCAAAAACTTCTCTTACTTCTGACGTGCTTGTTTCTTCTACTGCACCCGCAAAACCAAAACCTGCATTGTTTACCAACACGTCAATGCGTCCAAATTTTTGTTTTACCAATTGAAAAGCATTGTCAATTTGTTCGGATTTTGTGAGGTCTAATACCAACGCCAATGCTTCGTTTTTGTGTTGGTTATTAAACACATCTGCCTGTGATTGATTGCGAAATGTTCCAATCACAAATTCTCCTTTGTCGATAACGGTTTGGGCAAGCGCTTTGCCCAGACCGCTTGAAATACCTGTGATAAACCAAATTCTCTTTGTCATATTTTTCATAATTAAAGTGGTTGAGCCGCTGGAAAATCAACTTCAAAACCCGTAAGGTTATGAATGTAATTGCTGATGATTTTGTCGCCAATGACGATTACTACATCTATCATATTGGCCTCTGTATAACCAGCATCAAAAAAAGCCTGTTTACTTTCTTCGCTTGCCTTTCCTTTGTTTGAGATTGTTGATGCCACAAATTTTACCAAAGCATCCAACTTGTCGTCAAACGATGCAGAACCTCTACGCAACTCCACAATTTGCTCGTCTGTAAAGTCATTCATTTTGCCCAATACAGTATGTGCCGCCAAACAATAGGCACAACCATTGATTTGGCTAGTTGTCAGATTTATGGCTTCTCTTTCTTTTGTTTTTAATGTTGATTTGCGGTTTTGCAAAGCAAGATAATCGCCCAATGCCGTTTCATTTTTTGCATAGTAGGCATACAGGTTCGGCACAAAGCCTAAACCTTTTTGCAGATTGTCAAGAATTGCTTGATTGCTTTCAGATACTTCTCCTCTGGCGGGAACTGTGAATTTTGTCATCGTCTTTTTTTTTTAATGATTATTTGACAATGCAAAATTGCTTTCAGTTAAGGCTTTGATGTTATGATAAAGCCTACCTTGTTCGGTATTTTTCGGACATTTTTGTTTTAAAGTCCTGTGGCGTTTGTTTTGTAAACGCTTTAAAGGTTTTGGCGAAGTAAGAACTGTCCGTAAAGTTGAGTTCAAAAGCAATCTCAGAAATGGTTTTGCTGGTAAATGTTAAAAGTCGTTTTGCCTCTAAAATGCTCCTTGCTCGGAGGGTTTCAGTGGCTGTGTTGTTGGTAGTTTCTTTGCAAATCAGGTTTAGGTGATGTTGCGTAATGTGCAATTTATCTGCGTAAAATTTTGCTGTTTTGTTTTCGGCAAAATGTTGTTCCAAAACGGTCTTGAATTGCTTAAACTGAATCAGATATTTTTTTGAAACAGCCGTTTCCCTTTGCTTGTCAATGTGCCTTTGAACTTGTGCAAGTAATATGTGCAGATACGCCTGAATGATGGTCGGATTTTTGTCTTTGCGGTTTTGTTCCGCTTCAATTTGATGAATGAGATTTAAAATTTCGGCAAACGCTTTTTTGGTAAATTCAATGCAAGGATTTGCATACAGGTTGTCTAAAAAACTAAGTTCAAATAAAGCGTCTTTGTTGGTTCGGTTGAGCAAATAAAAGTCTTCCGTAAAAAGAATTGTCCCACCCGATAGTGGTTTCCATTCTTCAAAGCGATGAACCTGATTGGGTGAGATAAAAAACAAGCTGTTTGGTTTTACTTCATATTCATTGTAGTCAATGATTTGTCTACTTTTGCCTTTTTCTGTCCAAAGGATTTCATAGAAACTGTGTTTGTGAAAGTCGTCCACATTGGGTTCGACCATTTTGTCAAACCGCAAAACTTCAAACTCTGTCGGGTTTGTCGGCTGGTTGATGAAGTGCCCGATATGGTAATGTTTGAATACATCTTTCATTGTGTCAAAGGTCGTGAAAATTGTTGTCTTGTGGTGGGGTCGTCTGGCATTACCGCCAACGGTTTTGGCTATGGTTTCGTTACGGAATGGTACGCGAGTATCATTCCGCCGTAACCATAAAAATAGCAAAAAGGCTCGAAATTCCGATTAGGAATTTCAGCCGTAATGAACTATAGCATCGATGAAAAAGCAGTAAGTCGAGTATCTTTAAATTATAGCTAAAACCTTAAAGATATGAACACTCAAATTACTGCCACACCTAAGT
>NZ_FXAO01000013.1:73428-74233 GCF_900177645.1 Arenibacter troitsensis | reverse complement strand
GATGCGGTGACCAATGCCAAGTTGGCGGACAATGCGGTACAGACAGAAAACATATTAAGTGGAGGAAACGACAAGGTATTGGTTACCGATGCTGTTGGTACGGTGGAGTGGGTCGATAAGTCAGTTTTAAACACCGACAATCAAGGTATTAGCAGTTCAGTTGTTAGTGCAAATGAGTCAGTAAATATAGCCTTGGAAAGAGGAGGTAGTACAACAATTGATATTCGTGATGCAGATGATGATCCGTATAATGAAATTGAATTACCGGCGGGAGGAACAGGCGGACAAGTGCTTTCCACTGACGGATCAGGAATATATTCTTGGATTGATCCTGATACCGGCCCACAGGGTCCTGCAGGTCCACAAGGACCTCCGGGTAATGATGGAGCCACAGGTGCCCAGGGTCCAACAGGAGCCACTGGAGCTCAAGGCCCAACCGGTGCTACGGGAGCACAAGGTCCAACTGGTGCCAAAGGAGATATTGGAGACACAGGAGCCACAGGAGCGCAAGGCCCAACTGGTGCTACTGGAGCCCAAGGTCCTACGGGAGCTCAGGGGCCAACCGGCGCCAAAGGAGATACTGGTGATACAGGAGCCACAGGAGCGCAAGGTCCAACGGGAGCAACCGGTGCCCAAGGTCCAACAGGAGCTCAGGGTCCAACTGGTGCCAAAGGAGATACTGGTGATACGGGAGCCACAGGTGCGCAAGGTCCGACAGGAGATACAGGAGCCACTGGAGCCCAAGGTCCTACGGGAGCTCAGGGTCCAACCGGAGCCAAAGGAGATACTGGTGATACAGGAGCTC
>NZ_FXAO01000013.1:72173-72550 GCF_900177645.1 Arenibacter troitsensis | reverse complement strand
CCGACAGGAGATACAGGAGCCACAGGAGCCCAAGGTCCTACGGGAGCTCAGGGTCCAACCGGAGCCAAAGGAGATACTGGTGATACAGGAGCCACTGGAGCTCAGGGTCCAACCGGAGCCGCTGGAGCTCAAGGCCCAACCGGTGCTACGGGAGCACAAGGTCCAACTGGAGCCAAAGGAGATACTGGAGACACAGGAGCCACAGGAGCGCAAGGTCCAACAGGAGCTCAGGGGCCAACTGGTGCTAAAGGAGATACTGGTGATACGGGAGCCACTGGAGCGCAAGGCCCAACCGGTGCTACTGGAGCCCAAGGTCCTACGGGAGCTCAGGGTCCAACCGGAGCCAAAGGAGATACAGGAGCCACAGGAGCCCAAGG
>NZ_FXAO01000013.1:0-72148 GCF_900177645.1 Arenibacter troitsensis | reverse complement strand
GGTGCACAAGGCCCAACCGGTGCTACTGGAGCCCAGGGTCCAACAGGTGCTCAGGGGCCAACTGGAGCCAAAGGAGATACAGGAGCCACTGGAGTGCAAGGTCCAATAGGAGCAACCGGTGCCCAGGGTCCAACAGGTGCTCAAGGCCCAACAGGTGCTACTGGAGCTCAGGGTCCAACGGGTGCCCAAGGTCCAGCAGGTCCGGCCGGATCTGACGGTATAGACGGAGCTGTAGGTCCTCAAGGTCCGGCAGGTCCTCAGGGTCCAACAGGAGCTACGGGGTCACAAGGTCCAACAGGAGCAACTGGTCCTGCAGGAGATCCTGCAACGGATGATCAAACATTGGGTATTGCTGGCGATCAATTGAGTATTACTGGCGGTAATACTATTACCCTGCCTACGGCCGATGGAACAGAGACTATAGTGACGGCTGGTAATGATATTAGTGTAACAGGAAATGGTAGCAGCGCTACTCCTTATGTTATTGCAAATACACGACCTAATATTTTCTATCCGCCTTCCATCGCTGTGGATGTCTCTTCAACGGGCACGGGTAGGACAATTAATCTATATACGCAATATACAGCGCAGTTTGGATCGCCAATGGTAGCTAGTAATTTGGCACCAGGAGCTATACCAACATATGCCAATACGGAGCTGTACTACTATGTTACGTATTACGACAATACGGTGTTCAATAATGTAAGTGTGGACGAATTTGGTGTTATGACCTATGATGTTATAGCCACGCCAACAGATTATAATTCGCTTATCAACGTAGTATTTGTAGTGAAATAGATTTTATAAACCGATTAGGTACAACAAGAGTTTGAAACCAAAACACATATATAGATTTCTTTTTGTTACCCTTGTAACCATATTCTTTGGTGCCAATAGGGTCAATGCACAATTTTTGTTGCAGGCACCCAACAGTACCGATGAACATAATTACAAATGGTACGAGGCTTCCGATACTTCCACGGTTTTGGGTACCGATTTTTTTTACGAGGTAACATCCTCCGGGATTTATTTTGCAACATATGACGGAACTCTATGTGGATCAAATGCTACTGGTTATTTTATAGTAACCGATTGTAAGAGCCCGGATAATGAGGTAACGATGGATATATCCAATAATGTGGGCGCCAGCGCTGCCATTAGTTGGTCACCGGCAGTTGGTGGGGATCAACTAAGGCCTACGGTGATTGCTACACAGAGTGTGGTGCGCTATACCGCTACCGTAACCAAAGCAGGGAACTCTTTTGATTTACCCAATTTTACCGTGGTTTGTTTACAGCAGTCCAGTGTTTTGGTGGACGATTTTATTACGGTTAATGAAGATTCATCGGTTATAGTACCAATTTTTGATAATGATAGCAATTTGCCAACTTCGGGTATTTTGACTACTTCAAATCCGTTTAACGGTAATGTCCTTATTGATGATAATGGCACACCAAATAATCCATCGGATGACATTATAACTTTTGTCCCAAACCCCAATTACAATGGTCCAAGTACATTTACCTATACCATTTGTAATTCCTTGGGAGATTGTAGTACAGCTACTGTAAATGTGGACGTACTTCCTATTGTTGATGCTTTCGACGATTCTGTGGCTACCTTGGAGAATATGCCTGTGGATATAGATATCTTGGTGAACGACAATGATATCCCTATCCTGGGAACCATAACGACTACTAGTCCGTCCAATGGCAATGTAGTAGTTAATAACAATGGTACACCTAATGACCTTAGGGATGATACGGTTACATATACTCCCAATAGTGGTTTTGTGGGCAGCGATCTTTTTACGTACATCATATGTGATGATCAATCAAATTGTAGCACGGCCACCGTCAATATATTGGTGAATCCACTTGGCATTGTTGATATTGACAGTGATGACGATGGAATTTTGGACAGTTTTGAAGATCTTAATATGGATGGTGACAATGATCCGTCTACAGACCCAACGGATTCCGATGGTGATGGCATACCGGATTACTTGGATATCGACAGTGATAATGACGGTATTCCTGATAATGTTGAAGCACAAGCCACCCAGGGGTATATTCCGCCTAGTGGAGTGGATGCCAATAACAATGGCTTGGACGATGCCTATGAAAACAATGGGAATCTAGGCTTGTTCCCAATAGACACGGACGGGGATAATTTACCAGATTACTTGGACGAGGATAGTGATAACGATAATGTTCCGGACAGTATTGAAGGTCATGATCACGACCATGACGGTATTCCGGATGTAGTTTATATTGGTTCGGATAAGGATAATGATGGTCTTGATGATGGTTATGAAGGCAGCACAACTATTGATATTGATGTTAACGATGAAATAAATGATCCTTTCAATGATCTGCCCAATACCGATGGGGACGATGAAGTTGATTTTAGGGACAACGACGATGACGATGATGGAATACTTACCATTGATGAAGACGAAAACGGGGATGGAAATTATGCCAACGACGATTTTGATAATGATGGTATTCCTAATTATCTGGATTCAGATTTGATCATATTGGATGACGGCGTGGAGGTGTTTAACGTAATTACTCCTAATAATGACGGCATTCATGATGTCTTGACCATTAGGGGAATTGAAAATTATCCAAACAATACCATCAAAATATATAACCGTTGGGGAGTATTGGTTTTTGCAACCAAAGCCTATAACAATGATTCCAATTATTTTGACGGTACGTCGGAAGGTAGGGTAACCGTTGCTCAGGATAATCAATTGCCGGTAGGAACTTATTTCTACATTTTGGACTATAGTCCTTCGGCAGGTGGTAAGATGACGACCCTAACAGGATACATTTATATAAATAGATAAAAGATGCCAAATCTTATAAAGAATATACTAGATTCCAATAAACTGTTATTCTGCTTAATTGCCATAGCCATGTTGTTAAGTAACAGGGTACAATCGCAACAAGATGCACAGTATACGCAGTATATGTACAATACCGTAAGTGTTAATCCTGGTTATGCAGGTTCCCGTGGACATATCAGCATTGCAGCATTGCATAGATCGCAATGGGTAGGTTTGGACGGAGCCCCAACCACACAGACATTAAATTTGCACTCACCCATTGGCTATAGGGGAGTAGGTTTGGGTATTTCAATTGTAAACGACAAAATTGGACCCACCTCGGAAACTTATTTTGATGGAGATTTTTCATACACCGTTTATACTTCACAAGAAGGTAGATTAAGTTTTGGTTTAAAGGCCAGTGCCCATATGTTGGACATACGTTTTTCAGAACTTAACCAAGATTATACCAACCCAGGAGGACCGGATCCAACACTTCAACAGGATATAAATAATAAATTTTCGCCTAACATAGGTGCCGGAATTTATTATCACACCGAGAAATTTTATGCAGGCTTGTCCGTTCCCAGATTTTTACAGACAACACATTTTGATGGTGAAGCTTTGTCCACTGCCAAGGAACAGATGAATTTATATTTGATAACCGGATATGTGTTCGACCTGAATACCAATTTAAAATTTAAACCCGCCCTTTTAACCAAAGTGATTCAAGGTGCACCTTTGCAAGTAGACGTTTCGGCCAATTTTATGCTCAATGACAAATTTATTGTTGGTGCGGCCTATAGATGGGATGCGGCATTAAGTGCCATGGTAGGTTTTAATATCTCCAATTCGTTCCTAATAGGAATGGCTTATGACAAGGAAACTACTGAGCTGGGCCAGGCTACTTTTAATGATGGATCCTTTGAGATTATTTTACGCTACGACTTCATCAAGGAGCTTGGCAATTTAAAATCTCCCAGATTTTTCTAAAAGCCTATCCAGAATTTTGTTGGTGATGACATCTGTAATTCACAAGCCAAAGGTTCAGGGAAATAGGAGGTATCTACCCACTCCGACCTAATGACACTTTTTTAAATTCCAGTGCTACTATTTCGGCCTCGAGGAATTAAAAATTACCTCCGGTGCTTAATGCGATAATTATATACCAATTCGGATACCGTGCGCTACCTGTGTCTAAAGGTTAATCCCAATTTTCATGACATCGCAAAATGAAAATATTTCTATAGGATTATTGGTAGAATCCAACACTCACAATCTTTTTTTAAGGAATAGCTTATTAGATCCTTTGGCTTTAAACTATTTAATTTTTATGACCTACTTAACCCTTATTATTGGGGAAAGGTTTTATTTTTACAAAATGGAAGAGGAAAATGTAATTCTTGTTGATAAATTTGATGTTCAAATTGGTCTGATGCCCAAAATGGAAGCCCATGAAAAAGCTTTGCTCCATAGGGCATTTTCGGTTTTTATTATGAATGATAAGGGGGAAACAATGATTCAGCAAAGAGCAGGTCATAAGTATCATTCCCCCCTTTTGTGGACAAATACCTGTTGTAGTCATCAACGGGACGGAGAATCCAATATTCAGGCAGGGAAAAGAAGATTGAAGGAAGAGATGGGATTTGAGACCGAATTGAAGGAGTTGTTTTCTTTTATCTATAAGGCGCCTTTTGACAATGGTCTTACCGAACATGAATTGGATCATGTAATGATAGGGCACTACAATGGGGAACCACACATAAACCCAGAGGAAGTGGCCTCTTGGAAATGGATGAAGCCTTCGGAAATAAAGCAGGATATGCTTACCTCCCCTGAGAAATATACGGCCTGGTTCAAGATTATTTTCGATAAGTTTTACAATCATATTTCGCAATACAATACTGCCATATGAAAGTTAAAGTAAGTAGAAAAGCTCATTTTAACGCTGCTCACAGGTTGTATAGACCGGAATGGAGTTATGAAAAAAATGATAGTGTTTTTGGTTTATGTAACAATCCAAATTTTCATGGCCACAATTATGAGCTCATTGTCAGCGTTACCGGAGAAATAGATGAGGAAACAGGCTTTGTTATAGATATGAAAGACTTAAAGGAGCTTATAAGAGAAAAAATAGAAAATCAACTGGACCATAAAAACCTAAATGTAGAGGTGGAATGGTTTAAGACCGTGAATCCTACAGCGGAAAATATAGTTGTTTATATTTGGAACCAGCTTCGGCCCTTTATTAAAGCTTCAAACGAGTTGGAGGTGGTACTTTACGAGACGCCAAGAAATTTTGTGACCTATTCCGGATAGTTGGGGTTTATTATTATCAATCAAAAAAAAGGAAGAATATATGGAACTTCCTTCTAAGCAATTCAGTCAAATTAAAATATATAATATAAATAGCTAATACCAATCAGCATGAACTTATATCCTTTAAAATTCAATCCTATACTTAAAGAACGACTTTGGGGCGGTACCAAATTAAAAGATGTTTTGGATAAACCCATTGAAAATGATATTACAGGTGAAAGTTGGGAGCTTTCTGCAGTGAAAGGGGACGTTTCAGTGGTAGCCAATGGTGATTTATCGGGAGCTTCTTTGCAGGACTTGATCAACAAGTATCCGGAAGCACTATTGGGTAAAAGTGTTTATGCCCGATTTGGGACCGAGTTTCCAATTCTTATCAAATTTATAGATGCCAAACAGGATTTGTCCATCCAATTGCATCCTAACGATGAATTGGCCAAAAAACGCCACAATTCCTTTGGAAAAACGGAAATGTGGTATATTATGGATGCCGATAAGGGTGCGGAGTTAATAGTAGGTTTTAACAAGGACGTAACCAAGGAAGAATATGCCAAGAGTATTGAAGAGGATACCCTTTTGGATTTGTTGAACTATGAAAGTGTAAAGGAAGGGGATACTTTTTTTATAAACACTGGTAAAATGCACGCTATTGGTGCTGGAGTGTTGCTTGCGGAGATTCAGCAGACTTCCGATATTACCTATCGTGTCTTCGATTTTAATAGAAGGGACAAAAATGGAAATTTACGGGAATTGCATACCGATTTGGCCCTGGATGCCATAGATTACACTAAGAAAGATGATTTTAAGGTAACATATTCCGATAAAAAAGACAGTGTAAACAATATGGTTTCCTGTCCTTATTTCAATACCAACATTTTAGAGCTTACCAAGGACTTGGAGTTGGATGTTGAAAAAAGGGATTCGTTCACCATATACATGTGTGTAGGGGGTAAGGCGACTATTTCCAACGAATTTGGATCGGTATCCATAAAAAAGGGCGAAACTACTTTAGTGCCTGCCCAGTCCAAAAAAATAAATATAATTACAACGAGTGCAAAACTTTTGGAGGTTACTATCTGAAAATGATTACTTTTGCAAAAAAAATTTACCAATGGCAAGTATAAGAGATTTAAAGAAAGACATTAATTACGTTCTAGGAGATATTATTGAAGCGGTGTATTTAGTGGAAGCTTCTGGAAATAAGCAAAATTCCAAAGAAGGTAATGCAATAATAGATAATGCAATTGAGGTCTTTGACGAGTTGATCGCGAAAGTAAACCAGAAGTCAGTAGAGAACAGACCGGCCCATTTAAAATCCGTTAAAGCGGAATTGGAAACCAAAGCAGGTTCTCTAATTGAACAACTTAATAAATTAGGGTAGTATTTCCCTTAGTAGAAATCTAAAAAAAGCATCCATATTTTGGATGCTTTTTTTATTGTTCAGAATCTTTTCTGCGGTTTTCAATATGTTCTTTTAATTCCATACCGTATTTGGAATTGGCTACATCAGCAGAGAGCGAATTGCTTATGGAATCCAAATATTTAAGGTTGGCATCCGAAACTTCCTTTACGGCAATGTAGGGTGCTACATAGGAATCTGCATTGTTCAACGCAAAATTAATGGCGTAAAGGTATCCTCTCTTAACATTTTTATCGGTTAGATCTTGAAGTGAATCTAAAGCAACGGAGTCACTTTGGGTTTTGGGATCCATACTCAACCTTGCATATTCCAAATTCTTAGTGTTGAACTTGGACATTACTTCCAGATATTCCTTTAGCTTCTCATTACTTTTAGATCCTTCAATTTTGGCATTCAAGTCGAAGGTATTCCAATTGGTATTAATGGTTATTATTCCAGGTTCCCCAAAGAAGGTAATTCGGTCATTGATGCTATTGTTATCCTTCTTATCCAGGTATAGGTAGAACAGCTCTGGGCTTTCCAGTTCTGTGGTAAAGGAAAAATTACCATCCCCCTCTACGACAAGTGAATCAACTGTGACCAAAATGGTATCCGCAATGTGCTGCAGGTATAGGGTGCCTTTTTTTAGCCCCTTTACATTTCCGGTAACGGTCATGGTATTTTCAGTACTGCCGCCCCCACAAGAGCTAATAAATATTGCCAGTACCGCGACCATTAAAATTTTCTTCATATTATTTTTTTTGAAGCGCAAATATCATTAAAGTTTATGGAATTTTAAACTTTTGATGCAATTTCCATAAGAATTGTACACAGAATGGCACCGCCGGTGCCCACCACATAACCAAAAACTGCCAGTAAAACACCCACCGAGGTCAAGGATGGATGAAATTCCGCAGCTACCACAGGGGCAGAGGCAGCACCTCCTACGTTGGCCTGACTACCCACGGCAAGAAAGAAATAGGGGGCTTTGATCAGTTTGGCCACCACAATAAGCAAAACAGCGTGAATCGTGATCCAAACAAAACCTATGGCAATTAGTCCTGGATTTTCAAAAACCTTGCCCAAGTCCATTTTCATACCAATAGTGGCCACCAAGATATAGATAAATACACTGCCTAATTTACTGGCCCCTGCACCCTCATAGTTCTTTGCTTTGGTAAAGGAGATTACTATCCCCACAACGGTTGCCAGAACTACCATCCAAAAGAAACTGGATCCTAAAAATGATAGAAAACTTTTATTGTCGCTTACGCTTTCAAAGGTGCTGGTCAGATATGAACTGATATAATCGCCAAAAAAGTGGGCAATGCCAACCCCCGTGAAGGCAAAAAACAGCATCATCATATAATCCTTTAATGTGGGGACCCTGGTGATTTTTTCGG
The DNA here is from genome assembly GCF_900177645.1 of Arenibacter troitsensis. Classification (GTDB taxonomy): domain Bacteria; phylum Bacteroidota; class Bacteroidia; order Flavobacteriales; family Flavobacteriaceae; genus Arenibacter; species Arenibacter troitsensis. The sequence goes on along the minus strand of NZ_FXAO01000013.1, from coordinate 64,197 downwards.
TGAACTGGGAAACTTTTATTCTAAGTTCTTCAATTGCAGAGGTGTCGGCCTTAAGCCATCGGTCTATTTTTTTTGTTTTTCCTACGCCCAACAAAATAACGGCCATCCATACGTTGGCAACCACTATATCCACCAAAACCATTCCACCATATTTGTCGGGATTGTATTGATAAATTTCGAGCATGGCAGCTTGGTTGGCTCCCCCACCTATCCAACTACCGGCAATAGTGGCAAGCCCTCTCCAAATGGCATCAAAATCATTTCCACCAACGGTTTCGGGAGAGAATATGGATATTATTAAAATGGCCAATGGCCCACCTATAATAATCCCAAAGGAACCGGTAAGGAACATGATCAATGCTTTTGAACCCAAATTGGCTATGGCCTTCAGATCTATGCTAAGGGTCATTAAGATCAGTGCCGCAGGTAGCAAGTATCTACTGGCCATAAAGTAGAGTCCGGAGGTCTCGTCCGATATTAGACCGCTACTGGCCAATATAGATGGCAGTACATAGCACATTAGAACGGCAGGTACAATATTATAAAATTTACTCCAAAAGCCGGTTTTTATGGAAGAGGTGTAAAATATAAATCCCAAACAAAGGGCAAGTAGTCCAAATACGACGGTATCATTGGTAATAATTGGTTCGTTCATATAAAAATTAGTTCAATTGGGCTTTTCGTTGTCGCCAAATATAATCAAATTAAAATATGCTGCTTTATATAGTGGGCCACACCGTCCTCAGAGTTTTTTAAGGCAAGATCGTGGGCTATACTTTTTACTTCATCACGGGCATTGGCTACCGCTATTCCGCGACCTACGTTTTGTAGCATTTCCATATCGTTGTAATTGTCGCCAAAGGCAATAACGTCCTTTAAGCTTTCGTGTTCCTCCAGCAAGAGTTTAATGGCGGTCAATTTGGAAACCGTTTTCGGGGCGATTTCTATCAAGGTATCATTGGAACGATACAGGTTTAGGGTTTGGTTGAAATTTTCCTGAAGAATAGGGAAGAGATTGTCTGTATTTTCTTTGTTTCCCATCAACATAATTTTGTGGGCTCCCATTTTTCTATCCCTCCAGTCCCCAATGGTGGCTTGGGTGTCCCTAAAGGAGGGAAGGGTTTTGGTATATTTTATTTCTTTTTGTACTCGCTCCGAGTCCATTTCAACATACCATTCGCTTTTTGAATAAAGGCCCAGCTGAATTCCGACCTTGTTGGCCATATCATATATGGAGGCTATTTGGTCTATATGGATGAAGGTGGAGAACAATTCTTTTGTACCGTGTAGTACCAACGCCCCATTGTAACATATAATGGGTTCGTTTTCTATGCCTAGGTTTTTTTGAATATAGGTCATGGACTGCGGCATTCTGGCCGATACCAGTATAATTCTTAAATAATCCTTTATTCTTTTAATTTCCGAAATTGTAAAATCGGAGACATTATCCTTATAGGTCAATAAGGTGCCATCCAAATCGGAACATAAAATTTTGAAATCCATAATGTGGAATTGGGTTTAGTTTTTTGGAATTAATTTGTGGACAAAGATATGGTTAACGCGTAAAATAGGTAAAAGAGTGGATTTAAGGGCACTTGTCTAACCAGTCTATAGAAGGTTCAAAAATTAATCCTCCTTTTGTTTGGGGGCACGTTTGGCCTCTTTTAGTTCCTTCATCAACATCCATTCTATTTGGCCATTTACACTGCGAAATTCGTCCGAGGCCCATTTCTCAATGGCTTTCAGCATATCTTCATTTAATCGCAATGCAAAAGCTTTCTTTTTACTCATATGATCGGTTTTTACCCCTTTCAAAATTATTTTATAAATTTTAAAGAGGTACCTGAAAGATTTATGTCACTCTTCAAAATTCCTTGGCCAAGGTGTTCGGTTCATTTTCAAACTTGGAATCCAATGGTATACTTTGATTTTTTTTTTGATTAGGTTCTGCACTATTTATCGGCAAAGATAAGGGGACATAGGTCTATTGCCAAAGATAGCCATCGGTATGTTGATCATAAAACTTGGAATATAGCAGCTGTATAATATTACCTTAATAAAGTTAATGGTTAAGTGTCCCGGCATTGACAATGGGCGATGCATCCTTATCCGAGCAGAGGACTACCATAAGATTGCTTACCATAGCTGCTTTTCGTTCCTCGTCCAAGTCAATGATTCCCTTCTTCCCTAATTGATCAAGCGCCATTTCTACCATACTTACCGCACCTTCCACTATTTTGTGTCTTGCAGCTACAATCGCCGTGGCCTGTTGCCTTTTTAACATGGCATTGGCAATTTCTTGGGCATAGGCCAAATACCCAATTCTAGCCTCCAGTACTTCTATGCCTGCCATGGCCAATCTTTCCTGAACCTCCTTTTCCAAGGCCTCGCTTACTTCATTAACACTGGATCGTAAGGTAATATCCTCCGTATGGCCCTCATCCGCAAAATTGTCATAAGGATACATACTGGCCAATTTGCGTACAGCGGCATCTGTTTGTACACGGACGAAATTCTTGTAGTCGTCCACATCAAAAGCTGCCTTATAAGTATCGGTTACCCTCCAAACTAAAATAGTACTGATCATGATTGGGTTTCCCAGTTTGTCATTTACCTTGAGTCGCTCACTATCAAAATTACTGGCCCTCAGGGAAATTTTATTTTTGCTATAAAAGGGATTGACCCAGTAAAGGCCATTTTTTTTAATGGTGCCCATATACTTCCCAAAGAGAAGTAGCACCCTGGATCCGTTTGGATTTACCAAAACAAACCCACGTAATGATATAATACATATGAAGAAGATTGGTAACGCCAGCGGTACACCACCAACTACTAGCACAATGGCTAAAATGAAGAGCCCTAATAATACCAGTAGCATTATATAGCCATTGGTGGGGATAATGTTTTTTTCTTGTTTCATGGTCGATTGATTTATAATGATATTAAAATGATATCATAAATATATAAATAAATTATTAACCACCAACATTTTGGCACTAAATAAATCTTGAGCGCTTAAGTCTTTGTATTACCAGTTTTAAAATCTTTTGTTTTCTTTTTTTTGGGATTCTTGAAAAGCCTTTTAAAAAATCCATCCCTTTTTACCGGATCGCAATCCAGATTGCTCATCACAGCCGAACTGGGATTGGGAAATTTGGCTTTGGTAATGGGGTCAAAGGATTTGTCCGCATTTAACTTTTGCAACCACAGCGCAAAAATGGGCAATGCCGCATTGGCCCCTTGGCCTAAGCTGGTGCTGCTAAAGCCAATTTCATGGTTGTCCAAACCTACCCAGGTTATGTTAAGTAGTTTTGGGGTCAAAGCTACAAACCAGGCATCCTTGTTGTTTTGTGTGGTTCCGGTTTTACCGGCAATGTCGTTCTTAATGCCATATGTAGAACGAATTCGGGCGGCAGTACCACTATTTACGGTGGCCTTCATCATCTCCAGCATAATATGCCCTGTTTCTTCGGAAAAGGCCCTATTTTCAGCTACCACTGGTTTAAATGTCTCAATTATAGAGTCCTTTTCATTGGTAATTTGGTGAATTAAAAATGGCGTCACAGATTTCCCGTGGTTCAAATAACTGGCATAGGCACCTGCCAGTTCATTGATCTTGATCTCTGCTGTGCCCAATGCCAATGAGGGTAATGCCGGTAAGGATGTTTCAATACCCATTTTCTGTGCCTGCTCTATTACATTCGGAATGCCTGTTTTTTCCAATACCTTTACCGCTACGGTATTTACAGATTTGCTTAGGGCCTCTTCCATGGAGTAATTTAGGTATGCCTCGTCCTTGTTTCCAGAATTACTGGGAGACCAACCTTCCATATTTTCATAGGCCACCTCCTGGGCCGAAAAGTAGGTGCAGGGAGATATGCCTTTTTCTAGGGCAGCGGTATAGACAATGGGCTTAAAGGCAGAGCCTACCTGACGTTTGCTTTGTGAAATATGATCGTACTTAAAATGTTTAAAATTAATTCCGCCCAGCCACGTTTTAACGGCACCCGTTTTGGGATCCAGGGATAGGGATCCGGTATTTAAGAATTTAAGATAGTGCAATAAACTATCAATAGTACTGGCAGAGCGCATCTCATCTTGATTCCAGTCCTTCAATCGCATTTCTTTTTTTAAGTTCATGGAATCCATTATCTCCTTTTCGCTAAGTCCTGCCTTTTTCCATTTTTTGTAGGGGCCTGAATTCTGTATGACTTTGTCAATGAGCTTTTTGTCCCTTATCCAAGGTGCTCGCTTGCCGTAACTTTTTTCAAAACTATTTTGAAGGACTTTCATATGCTGACCCATTGCTTCTTCGGCCAACATTTGCATCTTGGAATCCAATGTGGTGTAAATTTTAAGGCCTGAAGTATATATGTTATAATCCAAACCCTTTTCCCTTTGCTCTTTGGTCCAATTAAGCATTTGCTTTCTAACCTCTTCCCTAAAATAGGGAGCTATGCCCTCACTGTAGTCGTAGTCCCTGTAATCTAGTTGTAATGGAAGTAGTTTAAGGCTATCTGCTTCTTTTTGCGATATAAAATCATTGGAAGACATGGACTGTAAAACCAAATTACGCCTGTTGACGCTGTTTTTTGGAAGAACGCGGGGATTATAACCGTAAGTTGCCTTTAACATGCCTACAAGAATTGCACTTTCTTGGAGTTCAAGTTTCTTTGCCGATTTATTGAAAAACTTTAAAGAAGCACTTTCTATTCCAAAAGTGTTGTCGCCAAAGGAAACAGTATTCAAATAAAGCATAAGAATGTCTTCTTTGGAGTACATGGCTTCCAATCTGGAGGCTATTATCATTTCCTTAAATTTAGATATGGCCAGATTAAATTTTCCGGATTTTTCCCTGGGATATAAATTCTTGGCAAGCTGTTGGCTAATGGTGCTACCACCACCTGCCGATTGATCTTGCATGAGTATGGTTTTAAATGCCACACGGAAAAGACTCTTATAATCTATTCCGGAATGATCATAAAAGCGTTCATCCTCAATAGCCACCAGGGCCTCTATTAAATTTTTGGGAACTTCCTCATATTGTATGGGCTGCCTGTCAAACAAAAAATACTTACCTATAAGCACACTGTCTGCGGAATAGACCTCAGATGCTCTTTGGTATTTGAAGTCGGAAAGCTCCTGCTTGCTGGGAAGTTTTCCCCAAACACCCAAATAAACACTCAGCACCATTAGAAGGATGGAGCCGCCAATTACAACCAAAGCAATTGTTCCAATCCTTAGAAAGGGATTTTTTATATTCTTCAACATCTTCTATTACAATTAAGAACTGCAAGGTTAAATTAAAAAATCAAACGGATTAACTTCTTAACAATTAGTTATACTTCAATTCATTATTTTTGAGCACCATCAAGACATGGATTTATTGAATTCCTTAAATATTTTTTAAAGGGATATTATCCAATTTATAAATAATGGCTAGATTTGGTCAGGTTTGGTATTTAAGAACAATCAACATATAATTAAATGAAAAGAATTACGGTACTATGCCTTCTTATTTTTCAGTTAGGCTTTGGTAATGATATGGAATGGTCCAAGACCGGACACAGAACCATAGGGGAGGTTGCTCAGCAATTTTTGACAGGACGGACCAAAAAGGCCTTAAAGAAACTATTGAATGGGCAAAGTCTGGCTTTGGTTTCAAATTATGCCGATGAAATAAAGGCAGATCGTAGCTTTTCCAAATATGGCCCATGGCATTATGTAAATTATCCGGCCGATAAAAAATACACAGAGGTTGCACCTAGTGAAGAAGGGGATATAATTATAGGTATAGAAAAGTGTTTGGAAATAGTCAAGGACAAGAATAGTAAGGCAGAGGATAAAGTATTTTACTTAAAAATGTTGGTCCATTTAATAGGGGACCTGCACCAACCAATGCATGTGGGCAGGTTAGAGGATAAAGGGGGCAATGATATCCAAGTGCAATGGTTTGGAAAAGGCACCAATCTTCATAGATTGTGGGACTCCAATATGATAGATGACTATGGTATGAGTTATTCGGAATTGGCAAATAATTTACCGGAGCTGACCAAAGGTCAAATTAAAAATATACAGCAGGGTAATATTTATGATTGGGTGGAGGAGTCCCAGGAAATAGCCAATGAACTTTATGGTTCGGTCCAGGTGGGTGAAAAATTGGGCTATGCCTATGGTTATAAATACTGGACTACCCTGGAGAAACAACTACAAAAAGGCGGTTTGCGCTTGGCCAAGGTTTTGAACGAACTTTTTTCATAAGGAATTCATGTAATCACTATTGACAAGAAGCCGGACCAAACTACTAAGGAAGAAACCTGGTAATTTATTTTAATTTAAGTTATAGGTTGCTTAAGGTCAGTAGTTTATAGAGCTTTTCATCAATTAGGCCTATTGTCGAAAAAAACATAACTTTTGTCCAATTTTTATATGAATTGGCAAAGTTGTTGAGTTATAGTTATTGAAGTTGGGTGTGAGGAGACTAACTTAAATGCCTGATGGGTTAGGGGCAGTATCCAACGGAAATAACAAAGGCATAAAAAAATCGGTTTTCGCAACCGATTTTTTTATTTAATGACCCTAAAGGTAATATTGATCCTTTCCTGAATGGTTTTGGAGGTTTTAGGAATTTGGTGATACCAACAATGCTGGGTTTCACCTTTCATAAGCAGCAAACTCCCGTGTTCCAATAACAATTTTTGTTTTAAGTCCTTTTTCAATTTATGCTTTAAGTGAAAGTAGCGTTCTTGTCCAAGGCTTATGGATGCAATTATGGGGTTTTTGCCCAACGCTTTCTCATCATCTGCATGCCAACCATTGCTATCCTTGCCATTTCTATACAGATTTAATAAACAACTTGTAAAGTGTACACCAATTTCCATTTGCAGTTTATTTCTCAATTCCAGCAACTCGGCTGTAAACGCATGGGGGTGCATGGTAATATTGGAATAGGAATAGGGGTTGCTATTTTCTCCGAATAAGGCGGTTAACCTTGGCTGGGGGTATGTTTTGCCAAATACGGTAATGTCATCCTGTTGCCAAGGGGTGGTGGCATTAATTGACTTAAAATAGTGATCCGCTTCTTTAGCTCCTAGAAAATTGGGATAATAGACAATATCACTATCCGGGAGTTGTAGCGCTATGTTTTTTGAAAACAACGGCTTCAAGACTGAAGTACACTTTTTAGTTCGTTTCTGTATTCGGACGGATTCTGACCTGTAAACGCTTTAAAGGACTTGTTGAAATGTGAGAAATTGTTAAACCCACTTTCAAAACATACCTCTGTTATACTTATTGGCTTTTCTGCCAATAATTTTGAGGCATGTACCAATCTGCACTCATTAACGAACTGCACAAAAGTCTTATTTGTTATTTTCTTAAAGTATCTACAGAACGACGGTACGGTCATACTCACCAAGTCGGCAATCTCTTCTAAAGTAATTTCCTCCTTAAAATTTGTTTTTACGTAATTGAAGACAATATTTATCCTGTCATTATCCTTCACTTCTGTTTGAAGCGAAAAACCTTGGGCATTCAATACTTGATATTCCTTTGAGTTCCCCAGTTCATTTAAGATATTTAGAATGGACAACAGACGTTGGAAATCTGTTTGATACTCCATGATTTCGATTTTTTCGCCAATTTTTTTCTTGGTACTCCCTGTGAAGGCCACACCTCCACTGGCAATTTGAAAAAGGCTTTGAATTTTTCTCATTTCCGGAATGTTGAAAAAATCGTTGCCTAAAAAATCCTGCTTCATTTGTACCACACTTTCACTTTTGTTGCCAGTAAGCACATCTGTAAATCCACAGTGCGGTAGGTTGGATCCAATCAGAATAAGGTCGCCATCCGTATAATAGGAAACATGGCTTCCAATTTGTCGCTTTCCAGATCCGCCATTAACATAAACCAGCTCAATTTCAGGGTGATAGTGCCAAACCCCTATTTTATTAGGGTTGTGTTCATCAAACTGTTGATAGGTATAAGAATGGCCGAAATCTGGTTCTATGACCTCAAATGTAGGTTTAGGTATCATAAGTTAATTTCATTAGGTTAAGTAAAGATAATACAGCTATTTTGGACAATTCTGTGCAAAATTAACCTAAATATGTTTAAAATTAACCCCTTAACAATTATTTAATATATCAAGATGGTAAAATAGAATAGAAACTGGAGAATTCTGGAGTAGTGGGAAGGGGATTCCTGGTCTACATTTGCCATATAAATGATTTATTAATATTAAATCCTAAATGTTATGAAAGCAGTTTTAAAATTAACAGCAGTGGCAGCCTTATTACTTAGTAGTACTATAGCTATGGCCAACGACCCAGGAATGTACTTGACAACAGTTAAAGAAGCAAAAAGATTGGTTCTTAAATTAAATAAGCAAACTGAATCTTCTACATTGACTTTGACCGATACCGAGAAGCATCAAATATTCATGGAGAATATTAAGGAAGACGAAGATTATACCAAAAAGTTCGATTTGTCCAAATTGGAAGAAGGACTTTACTTTTTAAAAATGGAAAGTCTTACTAGGACTGTGGAGTTCACTATAAGTGTAGAGGATTCTGAAGTAAACGTTATTGCACGTGACGAAATTACAAAGCCATTCTTTAGAAAAAACGGGGATGTTCTTTATTTGAATTATTTGAACCAAAAGCTAAGTCCTGTAGTTGTTAATGTTGTGGATAGCTCCAACAGGATTGTCTTTACCCAGAAATTTGATAAGGATTTGGTTGTAGGTAAGGTTTTTAACTTCACCAATGCCGTAAAAGATGACTATACCATATCTGTTAGTGAAGGTACTACCACTTATTATGAAACCATTTCGGTGAAATAATTTATAAAAGAGTAAGTATAATTACATTGAAAAATAGGGGCCAACGGGCCCCTATTTTAATTTCTTGTCATACATATTTTTTTAGTCGATTCCTTTTGTATTCAGGTAGCGAAGGGTTATCGATCGCTTTTTGAAGTAGTATGGGATCTTTTTCCTTGGCAAGAATAATTTGAAAGCATTCTTTTACGGTCAGGGTATTATTGGATTTTTCCAACAAGCTAAGCATATCTCCGTTTTTTACCTGGCCTTCCTCCAATATACGAACGTAGGTTCCGGAATAACCATGATCTATAAATTCCTTTAATATTTTGGCATTGCCAAAACGTACGCCAAGCTTGTAACAGGGTTCCCTAGGCTGTGAGACTTGAACCACAACGCTTCCAATCTTATAGATATCGCCAATTCTCATTTCGGATTCGTTCAGACCTTTTACGGTAAGATTTTCTCCGAACATTCCCCAGTCCCAATTTAACTCAGGATACATACCTTTCCAATACGGATAGTGGTCTGCTGAAAATAGGTAACAGGCTTTGTTTAACCCGGCATGATGTTCCCTATCTATAACGGTATCTTTAAGAACATCCATTTTACCTAGAAAAAGAGGTTCGACCGTTGGATATTTAAATATCCCTGTTTGCTCCTCCTTTCCATTCCATAGAAAGGTGGTGGCTTTTCCAATATTTGTGGAGATGATTTTCATATTATAAAGATAGAAATCCCCCTAATATAGATGGCTATGGCGTCAATATTAAAATTTAAAGCAAATTCTTGGCTGGCCAATTGGTTAATTACAATTTTTTAGCGAAAAGTATCAGTCATAAGGTTTCGCAATTACACAATGGCTCCTTTGATATAAGGTTAAAACTAAAGCACTAAATATAAATAGGCCCAGTACATTAGGACAAATTGAAGTGGGATTCTAAGAATTAGGATCCATTTTGGGATTCCTGCCGACTCTTTTTCACCCTTTAGCATATAAAAGTGGACCAATAGGAATACGGTAAGCATTAATACGATGCCAATGACGGCAATGTTTTTAGTAGCAGGTAAGCACAGTCCCAGACCCAAAAGAATTTCCGCCAGGCCACTAAGGGAAACCAGGAGTCTATGATTGGGCAAATATCTAGGCATTATTCTCAGATAGACTTTGGGAACTATAAAATGCATTATTCCTGCCAAAATATAAATAAACGCTAAAAGGTAAAGATGCCAAGGGTAGACCATTTGGTAAAGGTATAAATAAAAAAAGCTGAATTACACTAGGCAATTCAGCTTTTTATAATTATTGTTGAAAATGTTTACTTCACCATTTCATAACTTCTCTTAATGAACTTGGTAAGTTCTTCGCCTTTCAACAGTCCTTTGGATAAACGTGCCAAATCGAGGGATTGGTTAATAAGTCGCTCTTTCTTTTTGGCAGTTTTGGTGTTTAAAATTTCAGAAACCAATTCATGGTTGGTGTTCACAACCAAATTATACATTTCCGGCATATTTCCCATGCCGAACATTCCGCCACCGCCTGTTTGCTGCATTTCTTTCATCCGCCTCATAAACTCTGGCTCTGTTATGATGAACGGAGAGGAGCTACTATCCATGGCTTCCAATTGAACGGTATAGCTTTTATTATTGATGGCAGTTTCGATATCTGTTTTTAAGGCTTCTTTTTCTTCATCGGACAGCTTGGATATTTGGGTGTCCTCCTTTTTGATGAGATTGTCCAAATGATCGGCGTCTACTCGTGCAAAGGAAATTTTCTCCTTGGAGGTTTCCAGTTTTTGCATTAGGTGCGATACTATTGGGGAGTCTAATAATAGAACCTCATATCCTTTGGCCGTGGCAGCCTCAATATAACTGTGCTGTTCTTCCTTGTTGGAGGCATAAAGGATTACTAATTTCTCGTCCTTGTCCGTTTGATTGGGCTTTAATTTTTCCTGTAATTCCTCAAAGGTATAATAGGCACCATCTACAGTAGGGTACAAGGCAAATTTGTCCGCTTTTTCAAAGAATTTATCCTCGGAAAGCATCCCATATTCAATTACGATTTTGATATCGTTCCACTTTGCTTCAAAGTCTGCTCTATTATTTTTAAATAAAGAGTTTAATTTATCGGCCACTTTACGGGTAATATAGGTAGATATTTTTTTAACCGCTCCATCGGCCTGTAAATATGATCTACTAACGTTCAACGGAATATCCGGAGAATCTATAACCCCTCTAAGCATGGTCAAAAACTCTGGTACGATTCCTTCAACGTTGTCCGTAACAAAAACCTGATTTTGGTATAATTGAATCCTATCCTTTTGGGTATTTAAATCATTGGTCAATTTTGGGAAATACAAAATCCCGGTCAGATTAAAAGGATAATCCACATTTAAGTGTATGTGGAACAAAGGCTCCTCAAATTGCATTGGGTACAGTTCCCTGTAGAATCCTTTGTAATCCTCATCCGTTAAATCCGTTGGCTGCTTGGTCCAAGCTGGATTGGGATTGTTGATTATGTTGTCTACCTCCTTTGTTGGAGCAGGATCTTCTTCTTTGGCTCCTTCCGGTTTTGGAAGTGTCTCCGTTGTAGTCCCGAACTTAATGGGGATAGGCATAAATTTGTTATACTTTCTAAGTAAGGTGCCAATTTTGCCTTCTTCCAAAAATTCTGTGGAATCCTCTGCTACGTGGAGAATTATTTCCGTACCACGGGTAGTTTTCTTGGCCTTTTTTAGGGTAAAATTGGGCGATCCATCACAGGTCCAATGCGCTGCAGGTTCGTCTTTGTAACTCTTGGTAATGATTTCTACTTTGGATGCTACCATGAACGCAGAATAGAATCCTAGTCCAAAATGACCAATGATTCCTGAGTCTTTGGCAGAATCTTTGTATTTATCCAAGAATTCTTCGGCCCCGGAAAATGCAATTTCATTGATGTATTTCTGTACTTCCTCCTCGGTCATACCAACACCTTGATCAATGATATGAATTTTCTTTCCTTCCTTATCGATCTTAACCTCAATAAGTGGGTTTCCATATTCCACCTTGGCCTCTCCTATAGTGGTAAGGTGTTTTAATTTTAAAGTTGCATCGGTTGCGTTTGAAATAAGCTCCCGTAAAAATATTTCATGGTCGCTGTAAAGGAATTTTTTTATGAGCGGAAATATGTTCTCTACGGAAACATTAATCTTGCCTGTGGCCATACTTCTATTATTTTTTGGTTTAACGACTAAACACTGTCAAAAAAAATACCATAATCGGAGGATGTGACAAACTGACATTTTTTATTGGAATTAAAATACTTTTTATGTCATTGTGTGTATTGAAATTACTCCATTGGCGCTATGACCAAAATCATCATATTGATGTATATTTTTGTTTAAATTGGATGTAACTAAATTTATTTCTCATATTTTAGACTTTATAATAGAAAAAGTAGGAAGCAGGGTCTTCCCGAAATCTTAATTTTCCAACAAATGTTCAATTCAAAAATAATTGGTCTGGGTTACTATGTACCTGAAAATGTGGTTACCAACGATGATTTGTCGAAAATAATGGACACCAATGATGCTTGGATTCAGGAGCGGACCGGTATTCAAGAAAGACGGCATGTTATTAAGGGTGACGGGGATACCACTACCACTATGGGGGTGAAGGCGGCAAAAATTGCCATAGATCGGTCTGGAATAGATAAAAATGATATCGATTTTATCATCTTTGCCACATTGAGTCCTGATTATTATTTTCCTGGCCCCGGGGTGCTTGTGCAACGGGATTTGGATATTAAAACGGTTGGTGCCCTGGATGTACGTAATCAATGTTCCGGATTTGTTTACGCCTTGTCCGTGGCGGATCAATATATAAAAACAGGGATGTATAAGAATGTCTTGGTGATCGGTTCCGAACTACATTCCCACGGACTTGATATGACTACCAGGGGTAGGGGGGTTTCGGTTATTTTTGGTGATGGTGCCGGAGCCGCAATTGTCAGTAGGGAGGAAGATAATAAAAAAGGTATACTTTCTACCCACTTGCATTCCGAAGGACAACATGCAGAAGAATTGTCCCTTATAGCACCTGGAATGGGTAAGCGTTGGGTAAACGATATTTTGGAGGATAACGACCCCAATGACGAGTCTTATTTGCCTTATATGAACGGTCCGTTTGTTTTTAAGAACGCTGTGGTCCGTTTTAGCGAGGTAATAAAAGAGGGTTTAAAAGCCAATGGTCTAGAAGCTAAGGATATAGATATGTTGGTTCCCCATCAGGCCAATCTAAGGATATCCCAATATATTCAAGGTAAGTTTGGTCTAAGGGACGATCAGGTATTCAATAATATTATGAAATATGGGAATACAACCGCAGCCTCTATACCCATTGCGTTGACCGAAGCTTGGGAACAGGGGAAAATTAAGTCGGGCGATTTGGTGGTGCTGGCCGCCTTTGGAAGTGGCTTTACTTGGGGCAGTGCTATTTTAAGGTGGTAAAGGATTAAAAATTAAACTATACAAAAAACAAAACCCGGAACATTTGTTCCGGGTTTCTTTCATTGATAGACTATACTAAACACTAACCATTAACTATAAATATATAGCGTTATCAATGACCAAGTTCTTTATGTACCTCTTAAGGTACGAATATTCTATAGCCTTATTACAAGTATTAACACACTTTAACTTCAAAATAGTAGCGTGTTAACACCAAATAGAAGGGTGTCGTTCCTTTTGGATAATAAGCCAATAAATGTTAATTGCATTGCGGCGATAGGACTGGGGGAACTATGCCGTGAGCAAAATAAGGGTTAATTATTGTATTATCAAAATATACCGCTCATAACTTTATCTTAATTTTCTGAAAATCAATATTGATTTTTAAGGGACATAAGTTTTGGAAAGTTTAGGCGGGAGTATCAATGGTGAAATAAGTTTTTCTGTAGTTGTATTTAATTTATTGTAAATCAGTGTGTAATGCGCTTTGGTGTAACATATGTTTCAAGTGGCAGCTTTTTTAAATGAGGGATAAAGCGTAATTAGAGGGGCTATTTAGAAAGTGAAAACTAATTGGATTGCATAAAACTTGGCTTTCGATGAAAGGTTGTTTGTTTCGGTAATCGGTAATTGGGATGGGGTGAAAGGAAAGGAAGTACAGTACCGAATGGAATGATCAGGAAGGCCATTGGTCAATAACCATTTGGTAGAGGATTCCTCTATCGTTTCCTAAGGATACCATTTGTTTTTAGGTTACAACGATAAGGGTTATTAAATTCTTGTAATTTACTTTTAGAGTGAATGCCTCAATTTAATAGTATAAAATTGTAATTTTGTGGATATGGAATTTTCATCTAAATTATTGGAAAATGCGGTCTATGAGATGTCTCAATTGCCGGGTATTGGTAAGCGCACGGCGCTGAGGTTGGTCCTGCACCTTTTGAAACAGCCCAAGGAGCAAACTGCCAGATTGGCCAATGCGTTGATCAATTTAAAGGACAATATCAAATTCTGTAAAAGCTGCCATAATATTTCAGATGTAGAGGTTTGTGAAATTTGTTCAAACCCGCGGAGGGACGAAAGTCTGGTTTGTGTGGTGGAAGACATTCGGGATGTGATGGCCATTGAGAATACAGGTCAGTTTTTAGGATTGTATCACGTCCTTGGCGGGAAAATTTCGCCAATGGAAGGTGTTGGTCCACAAGATTTGACAATTCACTCTTTGGTCGAAAAAGCGAAACAAGGGAAAATAAAGGAATTAATATTCGCATTAAGCTCTACCATGGAAGGGGATACTACCAATTTCTACATATACCGACAACTAGAGGGGTTGGGTATAACAACTTCAACCATAGCAAGGGGCATTGCGGTAGGCGATGAACTGGAATATGCAGATGAGGTGACTTTGGGAAGAAGTATCCTTAATAGGATTCCGTTCGAGAATTCGTTAAAAGTATAGGAGTTGCAATTAAAATTCATGAATAAAAGGCAAAAATATGCTCTTTTATTTGTTAGTTTTGCAAATTATTAATCATTACAAGTGTATTAAATAAGGATATGTCAAAATTTGAGCTAAAGTTACCACAAATGGGAGAGAGTGTTGCAGAGGCAACACTTACCTCATGGCTGAAGGAAGTTGGCGATACCATAGAAATGGATGAAGCTGTTTTTGAAATTGCTACGGATAAGGTAGATTCAGAAGTTCCTAGCGAGGTAGATGGCATTTTGGTTGAGAAATTATTCAATGTTGATGATGTTGTTAAGGTTGGGCAGACCGTAGCCATAATAGAGCTCAACGGAAGTGATCTTGAATCCGATCATGATCAGGAAAGTGCTGATGCTTCTGTAGGGGATGATGCTCCTAACAAAGCGGTCGAGGAATTGGAAGTTGGGATGTTGAGTGCCAAGGAAAGCGTTGCCGCTCCGGTAATGGATTATAGTGGGGCCGATAGGTTCTATTCTCCCTTGGTAAAAAATATAGCAAAGCAGGAAGGTATTACCTTGTCAGAGTTGGATGCCATAAAAGGTACTGGAAGTGAAGGTAGGGTGACCAAAAATGATATATTGGATTATATTGCTTCGGGAAAAGAAAGCGGAAGACAAGCTTTTGAAGAAAAAAAGGAAGATATTGTAATCCCTTCGGTAGAAAAAGTGGAGCAAGTAGCCAAGTCTGTTCCTGTTAAAAAAGAGGAGCCAAAACAAGACGTGGTTAAACCGGCTTTGGAGAAGGAACAGCCCAGTAACGGGGACGAGCATATTCCGTTGACCCGTATGGGTAAATTGATAGTTCAGCATATGAGCGCAAGCGTGGCTACCTCGGCACACGTACAAAGTTTTGTAGAGGTAGATGTGACCAACGTGGTCAATTGGAGGAATAAGGTCAAGGATGCCTTTGAAAAAAGGGAAGGTGAGAAACTTACCTTTACCCCTATTTTTATGGAGGCGGTGGCCATTGCCTTAAAAAAGTATCCTATGGTCAATATATCCTTGGACGGGGATACCATAATAAAGAAAAAGAACATAAATATAGGTATGGCCGCGGCCTTGGCCGATGGCAATTTGATTGTTCCAGTGATTAAAAATGCCGATCAGTTGAACTTGGTGGGCATGGCAAAGGCGGTCAACGATTTGGCCAAAAGGGCCAGAAACAATGCCTTAAAACCAGATGAGGTAAAGGATGGTACCTATACCGTAACCAATGTGGGTACTTTTGGCAGTGTTTTTGGTACGCCGATTATCAATCAGCCCCAAGTGGGTATCTTGGCTTTGGGCGCTATACGTAAAATGCCCGCCGTAGTAGAGACCAAAGAAGGCGATTTTATCGCCATCAGAAGTAAAATGTATTTGTCCCATAGTTATGATCACAGGGTAGTGAACGGGGCCTTGGGCGGCATGTTCGTGAAGGCCGTGGCCGATTACCTGGAGGCTTGGGACGTAAATAGGGAGATTTAGTAAATCTTTGCTATTGCATTGAATCCTCTTGTGGATTTTGGTTTTGGCTTGGTTTTATAGTGCACTGGCATTGGTCTGGAGTCTACACATCCAAGTTTTATGAATATATATGGAGTTCTTTGCCCTTAAAAGGATTTTCAAGATTTTATGGGTCTATTTTTAGCCATAACCTTTGTAAAAACTATATTTGCATAAAGAACCTACAACATGCAATTAAAGCTTACAAGGCCAATTTGTTTTTTCGATTTGGAGACTACGGGTACTAATGTTGCCAAAGATAGAATAGTGGAAATAGCTATTCTAAAAGTCTATCCAAATGGGAATAAGGAGAGTAAAACATGGTTGGTTAATCCTGAAATGGAAATCCCTCCGCAAGTGGTCGCTATCCATGGCATTTCTAACGAGAAAGTAGCCAATGAACCTACATTTAAACAGCTTTCCAAGGATATTTACAAAATGATTAAGGATAGTGATTTGGGAGGCTACAATTCAGATCGATTTGATATTCCGCTTTTGGCAGAGGAAATGCTCAGGGCCGAAATAGATTTTGATATGAAGAATACCGTTTCTGTGGATGTGCAGACCATTTTTCATAAAATGGAGAAAAGAACCTTGGAGGCGGCCTATAAATTTTATTGCGACAAAAGTCTTGTAGATGCCCATAGTGCGGAGGCGGATACCTTGGCTACCTATGAAGTGCTCTTGTCACAATTGGACCGTTATCCTGAATTGGAAAACAATATTAAAAAGTTATCGGAATTTACAACGAGAAAACAATCGGTAGATTTTGCCGGGTTTATTGTATTGGATGAAGAAGGGGAGGAGATTTTCTCCTTTGGTAAGCATAAAGGTAAAAAAGTACATGCTGTTTTGGAAAATGAACCTGGATATTTTGGTTGGATCTTGAATGCCGATTTTCCATTGTATACCAAAAAGGTATTGACCCAAATAAAATTGAGCAAGTTGAACAACAAACTGGGCTAAGTGCGCTTTAAAAAGATGATTATTTTTTTTTGAAGGCTTTATTTGGGATACTGTCTAGGTTTGAATTCCAAAGCTACTTGCTAAACATTTCTATATAATATGAAGATTATTTGTATTGGTCGTAACTATGTTGATCACATAAAGGAATTGAACAACGAGAGACCTACAGATCCGGTTTTGTTTATTAAGCCGGATTCTGCTGTTTTGCCAAAAGAACAGGATTTTTATATTCCCGAGTTTTCCAATGACATACACTATGAAGTGGAAGTTTTGGTGAAAATAAAAAAAGTGGGCAAACATATAGATGCCCAATTTTCCCATACCTATTATGATGAAATTGGTTTAGGGATAGATTTTACGGCTAGGGACCTTCAGTCCCAATTAAAGGAAAAGGGATTGCCTTGGGAAAAGGCCAAGGGTTTTGATGGCTCTGCGGTGATAGGTAAATGGTTGCCGAAATCCACTCTGGGTGATGTAAACGATTTAAACTTCCAGCTTAAAAAGAACAATGAGGTTGTTCAGGAAGGGAATACCGGTTTAATGCTTTGGAAGATCGATGAAATAATTTCCTATGTTTCCAGTTTTTTTACTTTGAAAAAAGGAGATATTATTTTTACAGGTACCCCTGCCGGTGTTGGTAGAATAAGTGCAAATGATTATCTTTCGGGTACTTTGGAGAATGAACAAATGTTCTCATTAAATATAAAATAGATGATTTATAGTCTGGACAAGATCAATGAAATGGCAGATGGTGATGATGAATTCATTAAATCGGTCGTTGCTGTTTTTTTGGAAGAAGTTCCCCAGGATCTGGACGACCTGGAGAAAGCATTGGTAGTAAAAAATTATGATAGTGTATATAAATTGGCACATAAAATTAAACCCAATGTAGATTTGTTGGGCATGGAGCAGACCCGGGCTATAGCCCTTCAGATAGAAACCTTGGGAAAAAAGGAAGAAAATACCCAAGAAATTGAGCGTTTGGTGCCTTTGCTTAAAAAGGACGTAGATCAGGTGGTTTCAGAATTGAAAAACGACTTTAAGATTTAATGTTTGCTGAAATCATAACTATTGGCGATGAGATTCTCATTGGTCAAATTATAGATACAAATTCTGCCTTCATTGCCCAAGAACTTAACAAGATCGGGGTTTCCGTGTATCAGATTTCTTCGGTACAGGATGAAAGGCTGCATATACTCGAAGCTTTAAAGGAAGCAGAGGCTAGGGCCGACGTAATTATAATTACGGGTGGACTGGGTCCTACCAAGGATGATATCACTAAGCATACGCTGTGCGAGTATTTCAATGATACTTTGGTGGAAAGCAAGGAAGTGTTGGCGCATGTAGAGGCTATATTTAAAAAGCATTTGGGAATACCCTTGTTGGAAGTGAATAAAAATCAAGCTTTAGTGCCTTCCAGGTCAGATGTGCTCCACAATGAATTTGGTACGGCCCCCGGAATGTGGATTAAAAGTGAAGGGAAAGTATTTGTCTCTTTACCGGGTGTCCCCTTCGAGATGAAGAATCTAATTACTACTAAGGTAATTCCAAGAATTATAAAGGAGTTTAAGCGACCTTATATTGTGCATAAGACCATCATTACCTATGGTATAGGGGAAAGTTCCTTGGCGGATAGGATATCCTCTGTTGAAGACAATCTTCCAAGTATGGTAAAACTGGCCTATCTGCCAAGTCTTGGTTCCGTGAGGCTCAGGCTTTCTGCAAAGGGAAACGATAGTGAGCAGTTAAACGCTATGGTCAATATTGAGGCGGAAAAAATTAAAAATCTTTTGGGCGACATCATCCTTGGAGAGGCAGGGGACGAGCCAGTAGAATTTGTAATTGCCCAATTATTGACAAAAAAAGGTATGAGCTTGGGTACGGCGGAGAGTTGTACCGGAGGTAAAATAGCCCAACAGATAACCAGTATACCGGGGGCATCTGCTTATTTTAAGGGGAGTATTGTTAGTTATGCCACCGAAACCAAGATAGAATTGCTCAAGGTGTCCAAAGCTACCATTGACCAATTTTCTGTAGTAAGTGCCGAGGTTGCCGTTGAAATGGCTACCAATCTGCGTAAAATTTTAAAAACCGATTTTGCCATAGCCACTACTGGGAACGCAGGTCCAACTAAAGGGGACTCCGATGCAGAGGTAGGGACGGTGTTTATAGCGGTTGTTTCCCCTAAAGCTACGGTGGTAGAGAAATATCTCATGGGAAGCCAACGTGAAAGAATTGTGCAAAAGACTGTAAATAAGGCTTTTGAAATGCTTCAAAAAGAAATTTTAAAATTCTGACAAAGAATTTTGTCCGTCCCGTAAAATTAATTTAAATTTGCACCCTGTTTATAACAAAATAAAAGTAGAGAGATGTCAAAAGTTTGTGATGTTACTGGAAAGAGGGCCATGTTTGGGAACAATGTGTCCTTCTCGATTAATAAAACCAGAAGAAGATTTGATGTAAATCTTTCTAAAAAGCGTTTCTATATTCCAGAAGAAGATCGTTGGGTAACCTTAAAGGTTTCCGCTAAAGCTCTAAAGAGTATTAATAAAAAAGGAATTTCCGTTGTTTTGAAAGAAGCAAAGGAGAAAGGGTTAATTAAATAATCCTGAAATACTAAGATAATAATGGCAAAGAAAGGTAACAGAATTCAGGTTATTTTGGAATGTACAGAGCATAAGGAATCTGGCATGCCAGGTACTTCAAGGTACATAACCACTAAGAACAAAAAGAATACTCCAGATAGGATGGAAATTAAAAAATTCAATCCTATTCTGAAGAGAATGACAGTTCATAAAGAAATTAAATAATACGTCATGGCAAAGAAAACGGTAGCGAGTTTACAAACAAGTTCAAAAAGATTGACCAAGGCCATAAAAATGGTGAAGTCTCCTAAAACTGGAGCATACACTTTTATGGAGTCTGTAATGAGCCCAGAATTGGTAAACGACTGGTTGAAAAAAAAATAATTACCTAAATTTATTGGTGATAAAGCTACTTTCTGATGAAAGTAGCTTTTTTATTTTTATATCTTTGATGAAAAGGAACATGCCAAAAATATGAGTTTATTTAAAAAAATATTTTCCACACAAAAAAAGGAATCTTTGGACAAGGGTCTGGAAAAGACCAAAACCAATTTTTTATCCAAACTTAGTAAGGCGGTAGTAGGAAAGTCCAAGGTAGATGATGATGTTTTGGATAATTTGGAGGAGGTATTGGTTTCTTCCGATGTGGGTGTAAATACTACCTTAAAGATTATAGATCGTATAGAGGCACGTGTATCCAAGGATAAATACCTTGGGGTAGATGAGCTTAATGTTATATTAAGGGAGGAAATAGCGGGCTTGTTGTCCGAAACCAATTCTGGAAATGAAACGGAATTTACGGTACCTTTGGCGAGAAAGCCTTATGTTATCATGGTAGTTGGGGTTAATGGGGTAGGTAAGACAACCACCATTGGTAAATTGGCATATCAATTTAAAAAGCAAGGTTTAAAGGTAGTGCTCGGAGCGGCCGATACGTTTAGGGCAGCAGCAATAGACCAACTTCAGGTTTGGGCAGATCGCGTTGAAGTGCCTATCATAAAACAAAATATGGGGAGTGATCCTGCCTCAGTAGCGTTCGATACCCTAAGTTCTGCACTCAAGCAGAATGCGGACGTTGTAATAATAGATACGGCTGGAAGATTACATAATAAGGTTAATTTGATGAATGAATTGACCAAGGTGAAGCGTGTTATGCAGAAGGTGGTGGAGGGTACTCCGGATGAAGTACTACTAGTTTTGGACGGCTCTACCGGTCAGAATGCCTTTGAACAGGCAAAACAGTTTACCAAGGCTACGGAGGTAACGTCTTTGGCAGTTACAAAATTGGATGGTACGGCCAAGGGCGGTGTCGTTATTGGTATTTCCGATCAATTCCAAATTCCTGTAAAATATATAGGTGTTGGGGAAGGAATGGATGATTTGCAAGTCTTTAATAAGGTCGAATTTGTGGATTCATTTTTTAGTAAAAAAGAATGAAGGTAATCCGTAGGCTAGTTAAAGCTGTATTTTTTTTACTGCTTTTATTGCTCCTTGTCTATTTTTTGGGTCCCAAGGTAGATAAACCTCTTTTGACCATGGATCTTCCTGCAATGGAAACGGATTTGACTAAACTTCAAAATAGTATTTTAGAAAAGGAAAGGTTAAATACCAAAATCAAGGCAAATAACGAAGCACAAATCCTTTGGTACGATTCTATTCCCCGCAAAACAGAGTATTCCATTCTTTATCTTCATGGTTGGTCCGCCAGTCATGAGGAAGGTGCACCACTGCACAGGGAGCTGGGACAAAGGTATGGTGCCAATGTATACTTGCCCCGTCTGGAAGGGCACGGTATCCAGGAAGAACAGGCCATGCTTCAATTAACGGCGACGGACTACTTCGAATCTGCCAAGGAGGCTTTGGCCGTAGCTAAACAGATTGGAGATAAGGTAATTGTAATGGGTACTTCCACAGGGGGTACGCTAGCTCTTTATTTGGCCCAAGGGGATAAGGATATTGCCAGTCTTCTTTTGTATTCCCCGAATATTAGGATCTATGATCCCTCGGCTTTCCTATTGTCTGGACCATGGGGATTGGAGATTGCCAAAACCATTATGGACAGCGACTTTTATGAATCTGAAGCCGATTCCCTAAAACAGAGTTATTGGACTACTAAATATAGGGTGGAGGCCTTGACACAGTTACAGGCTTTGTTGGATGAAACAATGAAACCGGAAGTCTTTCAGCACATCGATCAACCCACCTTCTTAGGATATTACTATAAAAACGAGGAAGAACAGGATAAGGTAGTCTCGGTTTCCGCCTTGTTGGAAATGTACGAAGAATTGGGTGTAGATAGCAGCTTAAAACGGAAAGTGGCTTTTCCGGAGGTAGGAAACCACGTAATGACGTCCTATATTACTTCAAAGGATTTGGAATCTGTAAAAAGGGAAACCATAGGGTTCTTGGAAGATGTGGTTCATCTTCAGCCTGTGAAATAGTGATTTTTGATACCTGCGGATTTTAGTTGATCAATTCATTTATTTTTTCCCACAAATCGTTGTCAAAGCTAGTAGGTCCCAATTCATCTTCATTTGCGGAATCGCCCATTCGTATAATTACCAATCCTTTACTTGGTACCACATATAGTTTTTGGTCAAATGCACCGAGTCCGGCTATTAGATCGTCCGGAGCATTGGGTATCAGTTTTCCAGGGAACAGTTCTTCGGAACCAGGTATTCTATAACTACTTTTTCCATTGAGCCACCAGAGATAGCCATATGACTTGTTCAGTTCTTGGGAGGTCGTGGTCATTTCTGTAAAATAGTTGGGGTCGTCCAGAATTGGGGTGTCTTCCCATATGCCTTTGTTGAGGCTCAACAGTCCAAACCTTGCCATGCTTCTGGCATTGCTAAAATAAAGATTAAGATATCCCGTCTTTATCCAAGATCCCTGCATCCCAATTTTGTCCCGAACCTTTTCATAAAAATATTCTTTATATTCCTCATTAACGGCTCCGCTTATAATATTATCCAATAAGGTATAGGCTGCATTGTGGTAGTACCAAAAGCTATTGGGCTCATCTTTGTATATTAAACACTCCACATCGGTGCAAAAACTATTTTCACCAGTGAAATCAAGGCCCGATGTCATGGTAAGATGATTTTTTACGGTAATCTGCACTTCTTGTTCAGGGGTCAATGAGGACCAGCCCGTTCCCATATAGTCGGACGAGGCATGGTCTATGTCTAGATAACCTTCCTTTTGGGCAATTCCTACGGTAAAGGCGGTCAAAGTTTTGGCTGCCGAGTTCCAAGAGTGGTTTTTAGAGGCGTTAAAGCTTCCAAAGTATTTTTCCAAAACAATTTTTCCATTCTTTAAAAGGATAAAGGCTTCTGTTTTATTTGTCTCCAAGTAATCATATAGAGGTTGCTCGGCACTTGTATTCCAATTCAGCTCCTCAAGGGACACGGTTTCCCATTCGTTCGAATTTATTGGGGGAAAATACAAGGTTTCCTCCGGTGGAACTGGCACTTGGTCATCATTCCCTTTAGAGCATCCCACTAAACAGGAAAAAAGGAATAAACTACAAATTAGAAATTGGTTTTTCATAGTGCTTTATGAATTAGAGTTCAATTGGTTATAAAGGTTTAACGTTAAAAGAATAAAAAAAGATATATTCGGACTACAATCTTTTTTCAAGTTGTACTTTTGCACTTTATTTGAAAAATATGCGTACTAAATCACTTAAGAAGAATAGGATTAATGTTGTAACCTTGGGGTGTTCCAAGAATGTGTACGATTCAGAGGTGTTGATGGGTCAACTAAGGGCCAATAACAAGGAAGTCGTGCATGAGGAGGAAGGGAATGTGGTAGTGATAAACACTTGTGGTTTTATTGCCAATGCCAAGGAAGAGAGTGTCAATACCATTTTGGAATACGTTCAAAAAAAGGAAGCAGGGGAAGTAGACAAGGTATTTGTTACAGGTTGCTTAAGTGAGCGCTATAAACCAGATCTTCAAAAAGAGATTCCTAATGTGGATGAGTATTTCGGAACTAGTGAATTGCCTAATTTGTTAAAGGCCCTGGGTGCCGATTATAAGCACGAACTTATTGGGGAGCGGCTAACGACCACTCCTAAAAATTACGCTTATCTAAAAATTGCGGAAGGATGTGATCGTCCTTGTTCTTTTTGTGCCATACCCATTATGCGGGGCAAGCATAAGAGTACTCCTATAGAGGATTTGGTAATCGAAGCTAATAAATTGGCGGCCAAAGGGGTGAAGGAATTGATTCTCATTGCCCAAGATCTTACCTATTATGGATTGGACCTTTATAAGAAAAGGAATTTGGCGGAATTGTTGAACGAATTGGTGAAAGTGGATGGTATTGAATGGATTCGATTGCATTATGCTTTCCCTGCCGGATTTCCTATGGATGTCCTGGAAGTGATGAAACGCGAACCTAAGGTTTGTAATTATTTGGATATTCCTTTGCAGCATATTTCTGATGCCATATTAAAGAGTATGCGGAGGGGAACAACTCAGGCCAAAACAACCAAATTGTTGAAGGACTTTAGGGCTGCAGTACCAGAAATGACCATTAGGACTACCCTTATCGTAGGTTATCCAGGCGAGACGGAGGAAGATTTTCAAACTTTGAAAAGTTGGGTAGAAGAAATGCGTTTTGAAAGGTTGGGATGCTTTACCTATAGCCATGAAGAAAATACGCATGCCTATAATTTGGTAGACGATGTTCCTGAGGAAGTGAAACAACAAAGGGCTTCGGAGATCATGGAGCTTCAATCACAGATTTCGTGGGAGTTGAACCAAGAAAAAGTGGGTAAAACTCTGCGTTGTATCATAGACCGTAAGGAAGGCAAGTATTTTGTAGGTCGATCAGAGTTCGATTCTCCCGATGTAGATAACGAAGTCTTGGTGGATGCAACAAGGCATTATTTGAAAGTAGGGGAATTTGTTGATCTTCATATTTTTGAAGCTGCAGATTTTGACCTCTATGGGGAACCTATTCAAGCTTAACCTATTAAATTTTAGTTCCAATTCATGGCAAAGGCCAGGGGATAATAGATCTTTGCTACGTTTGGAAACTTATGGGTTGGATTATTGAAACTATAACCGTCGGTTCTTGCCAGTAAGTGGGACAAACTTCACTTTTTTTCATATTTTAGTCGAATAACTGACTATAATATGAATCGCAGATCCTTTATTGCAGGCGCAGCCACTGCTAGTGTGGCAACAATTTCATTGGCCAACACCTTGCCCTTGGAAATTCCGAAGAAAGAAAAAAGATATCAAAACGGACAGAGTCCGTGGCCCATCTGTTTGGATACAGCGACCATTAGACCCGCCAAGGGCCTGGAAAAAAAGGTAGAGATTGCTATAGCGGCAGGTTACGATGCCATAGAACCTTGGGACAGCGATTTGGCTGAATATGAGAAAAGCGGAGGCGATCTTAAGAAATTAGGCGCTAAAATAAAGGAAGCCGGACTGTTCGTACCCAGTATGATAGGTCTTTGGGGCTGTATTCCCCAGAATGAGGAAGAATTTCAAAAGTCCTTGCCAGCTACTAAAAATAGAATGAGAATGGCATCGGAAATAGGTTGCACCTATGTACAGGCCATACCCAATCAGGTTGGGGAGAATTATGATGTTGCCTTTGTTGCCTCTTGTTACCGCAGATTGTTGGAAATTGGGATAACAGAGTATAATGTAATACCGGCACTGGTGTTTGTTAAGATGTTTCCGCTCAAGACTATGGGGCAGGCAACGGCGGTTGCTCTGGATGCCAACCATCCTAAAGCCAAAATAATACCGGATGTATATCATATGTATATTTCGGAAGGAGGATTTGAAGGTTTAAGACTTTTGAACGGCGATATATTCGCTATTTTTCAATTTAACGATGCTCCCAAAGGAATGGAAATAGCCGATATGGAGGATAAGCATAGGGTTTTTCCGGGTGACGGAATTTTGCCACTGCCACAAATTTTAAAAGACCTTAAAACCACTGGTTTCAACGGTTGTATTTCCTTGGAGTTGTACAATCCGGAGTACCACAGTATGGATTTGTTGGAGGTGGCCAAGACCGGACTGCAAAAGACATTGAAAGTTATTAAAGAGGCGGGAGTTTAGCCTTTTTTCCCATGGGTAAAACAAGTGGTTTGTCGTAAAAGGTGATTCGTATTCCAAATAGTAAAATAATGCCTCCGAGAATCATTTGTGGGGTAATTAGCTCGTTGAGAAATATCCAAGCCAATATTGCGGCCAAGATGGCCTGAGCCAATAGACTTAATGCGACTCTTGTGGCCCGCATATGTTGGGTGGAATAGCTGATGGATAACCAGGCCAACAACTGGCAGACCAATCCTTGGATGACAAGTACAAACCAACCAATGTTGGAGAAGCCGTTGAAAGGCTCCCCAAGGGCATACGATAGGATCCCCAAAAAGAATGAAGAGGAAATTAGGCTTAGGGTCATAAAGTTTAATACAGATATTTTGGCGAGGACTTCCTTACTGATTAGGATATAGATGGCATAGAATACCCCGGATAATACTCCAAAACTAAAACCAATATCAAAAGAAAGATGGGCAAAGAATTTAAAGCCTACCAAGGTGACCATTCCTAATAGTGCAATAACGGTACCTATCCAAAAATTAAGGGAGGGTTTGGGTTTTAAAAAGAAAAATGTACCGATGCCCACCCAAACCGGAGATAGGTTGGTCAGGAACGATGCTTGTGTGGCCGTGGATTCCTGAATGGCAATATTCCAAACTGCCACATCAGAACCAAAACATATTCCGCAAATAACGGTAAGCAATAACGTTCTTCGATCCGGGATTTCCAATTGTTTTGTAAATAGGACATAAGGTAAGATTATGCTTAGGGCGATAGCCATACGGTAGAAGGCGGAAATAAGGCCTGGGGTATAATTTAATTTCACCAATACTGGGAATATGGAAATACAGACTATTCCAACAATTAGAGCGATACGTGGTTTTGTTATCATTTTTGAAAAATGCGCAAAAATAGGAAATAAGAAGAATTGTTGTTGACCATATACCAGTTAAAACCTTGTGAAATTGATTCCCCCTAAATATTCACAAATTCAAATCCTGCCAGAGGTTGGTGTCGCAGGTCATTTTGTGTTTCATTCAACAAAATGCCATATTCCAAATAGGCCTTAAGATTTGCCAGCCAGAAGGTCCATCCGTTGCTGCAGCCATAATGGATGTTCAATTTGCTCTTGTCGTCCGTAGGTATATGGTATTGCTTCAAGGTTAATAGTATATCATGGCCGCAGTCCTCGAGCGAAACCGAAACCTTACATACATTGGCAAAGGTAATTTCAAAAAAATCCGTGCCGTTCGCCTTTGTTACTGTTCCTTTTTCCTGACCGTCCCAATTGTACCATTCCCAGATATAGCTGTCCCCTTCGGCAATCTGATGATGTGCAGCCTTGGGGTGTCCATCAGGAGATGTATAAGTGGCCTTGCTCAAAAACCAAGAGGTAATCCCTTCGGCCGTACACCAGGCCCAATAAATTTTTTCCATATTGGTTTTGATGTATATTTTTTTAGTGAAAGAGTCAAAACTTAAAGCTGTCATTGTCGTTGTTTTTGTGCTATTTCCAGATGGTAGATCTCTCTTCCCAATTGCGCCAAAAACGGAAGTCCAATAGTTTCATACTCATAAGAATTATCGTTAAATATCCCATTTTCATTGGCCAAAAGAGTGGCAGTTAGTATAAATTCTACATTATTTTTACTGTCAGATATATAGGCGCAATCCGTAATTGTGCCATAGGCATTGCCTACTTTATTGTATATTTTGAGATATTCGGGAATGGTATCCCTGGTATCTCCAAACATAAAAAACTTGCAATAACCGTCGTAATAATCCATTTCATCGTACCCTATTTTTCTTGGAGGGTCGCTCATGGCCTTCAGGAGAAATCTATGTTGATCGGGACTAAGGTTGAATCGTTTGTTCTTTGGGAATTGTTCCGGGAAAATGATCCTTTTTAAGACCTCGTTCTGGGTACTTATTGGAAAATAATTTTTTAAGCTAAAATCGAATGGTTCATTAACTAGGGCGTTTTCTTCGTAATAGGCCCTACCTTTTTTAATCCTGTTCAGGTCCAAGGGGACGGGGGGGTTGTTTACGCTCGGTTTTAACCAGGTTAATGTGGTGTCGTTTAAGTAGACTATAAGTGGCTTTGTAGTTACCTCAAAAGCATTGTCCGTTGAAAGTCGATGGGAGATTCGGACAGGTGCTATACCTTTGTCCTTCAATTTTTTGTTTATTCGGTCTTGACCTAAAAATTCCAAAAGTCTATTATTGGCCTCATTGTCGCTTACTGCAAAAATCTTGGAGATTTCGCAGGCAAATGTGGTTTCCAGAGAATCACCCTCCACATAAAATTGGGTGTAAAGATCTAGGGAATCCATTTCGTTGAGCTTTTCCAAGGCAAGTAGGGCCGTTAGGATTTTAACCGTGCTTGCTGGGTAGAAGTAGTTGCTGTCGTTTACCTGAAAATTAAAGTCCGTAAAAACTATACTATCCTTTATACGGTCTATTCGGGTATATCTTACTTGCAGCTCATGTTTTGCCAAGCTATCCATAACATTCCTTATTTTGGAATTGTTGGAGTTTAGGGCAATTTTCAATAAATCCGGGTCTTCAGTAGGGGTGGCACATGATAGAAGCAAGTTAGTGATGGTTGCAATGAATAAAAAGAATCTACTGCCCATAGGTCTGTTTCTTGTTTTTTGTTTAGTCAATCGGGGTGTAGACCTCACCGCGATGCGGTTTTAGGGCATCCCTAACGGCAATCATCTCTGATTCGCTTACAACGAGATAGGCAATGGAGTGCATACTGCTTAGGTCTTTGTTCCCTGTAATGTTGAAAGTTAAATTTTGGGCCAGCACATAGTCTTCAAGATGTATTTTATGATGTTTCGCCGTGTTCTGGGCCGATTCCCCTCTAAAATCCCAAATTAGTTTTATTTGTCTTTCCGCCATGGAATAAAATTAATAATAAAAGAAATAAAATGTGCAGTAAACCTGTCTATAAATGTAGGGGAATTTTATTGGGAAACAAGGACTTGCATAATGCTGCTTAATTGCTAAATTTGCGGAATGGATTTTTGTGAAATAAAGCTGGAAAAAATCTCAATATTTTTAATGAGTGTGGTTTTGCTATGCACGTGTATATCCTGTGATTCCCTTTTTAATAAAAAGGAAGACAAAATTCCAGTGGCTAGGGTAGGGGAAACGTATTTGTACAAGGAGGATTTAAAAGAGTTGCTTCTGACCAATATGTCCAAAGAAGATAGTACTTCTCTGGTTAATAACTATATTAATAATTGGGCTTACAAACAACTTTTGCTTTCCAAGGCCAAAATAAATCTTCCTGAGGAGAAATTGGAATATTTTGAGCAATTGGTCTCCAATTACAGAACAGATTTATATACAGGCGCTTATAAGGAGGCATTGGTCCTCCAATCCCACGATACCGTTGTTACACGTACCCAGCTCACTGAGTTTTACGAACGGGAAAAGGAAAATTTTAAGCTAAAGGAACGGATAATACAGTTGAGGTTCGTGGAATTGCCTACGCAATATTTGGACAAGGATTTGGTTGCCAATAAAT
This sequence comes from Arenibacter troitsensis, assembly GCF_900177645.1. GTDB lineage: Bacteria > Bacteroidota > Bacteroidia > Flavobacteriales > Flavobacteriaceae > Arenibacter > Arenibacter troitsensis. Next base: position 34,750 of record NZ_FXAO01000013.1, on the reverse strand, counting down.
TGAGGAATTTTAAAGAGGCGGATAAGCGCTATTTGGATTCTATAAGTGTGCAATTTAGAAAGGTAAATTTTAACGATTCAATTTGGGTGAGCGCTTTTCGGGTTATGGAGGAAATTACTCCGTTAACCACTGAAAATCAGGATAAGTACTTAAAAAAATCACAATTTTTTGAATTACAGGATTCTTTAGGGGTATATTTGGGGAAGATAAACGATATGTTGGAAATCAACGACATTGCTCCCCTTACGTATATTGAACCTACCATTAAGCAACTGCTTTTAAATAGAAGGAAGTTGGATTATATGAAAAAATTGGAAGTGGAGGTAATGGATGAAGCTATTAAAGAAAAAGAATTTGAAGTTTATGAACAAGGTAATTAAATCAGGTTTAACCCTTTCTATTTTATTTTTGACAGGGATAATGAGCGCTCAGGAATCGGAAACTCTTCCTGACACCCAGGTAGAACCGCAGGAGGTAATTGTTGAGGAATCCATGATTTCCAAGAACGATTCGGTAAACAATTTTAAAAGGATAAAATTGGATGGAATAGCCGCAGTGGTGGGCGACTATGTAATCTTGGAGTCGGATATAGAAAAAACTTTGATAGACCTCAAAAGTCAAGGGGCTTCCACTGCCGATGTTACCAGATGTAGTCTTTTGGGCAAATTAATGGAAGATCGTCTATATGCGCACCAAGCGGTTCAGGACAGTATTTTGGTTTCGGATGATGAGGTAAATGCCCAAGGGGATCGACAATTGCAGCAATTGGTATCCCAGATCGGCTCTATGGATAAGGTCTTAAATTATTACAAAAAGGATGATGAGGCCAGTTTTCGTGAAGAACTGTACAAGATTAACAAGCTAAGAATGCTTTCCGAAAAAATGCAGAACAAGATTGTTTCGGAAATAGAGATTACCCCAGAGGAGGTTAGGCAGTTCTTTAATAAGATTCCAGTTGATGAAAGACCTGTTTTTGGTGCCGAGTTGGAGATTGCCCAAATCGTAAAACAACCTAAGGCTTCAGAGGAAGAAAAACAAAAGGTTATAGATAAACTGAACGAGATCAAAGCCGACATTGAGGAAAATGATGCTAGTTTTAGCGTAAAGGCCATCTTGTATTCCCAAGATCCTGGATCCAAATCCAAGGGTGGATTTTACAGTATGACGCGTGAGACCCAGTTTGTAAAGGAATTTAAGGATGTGGCTTTTAGTTTGAGGGAAGGTGAGATTTCTGACCCATTCGAAACCGAATTTGGTTATCATATTATATATGTGGAAAAAATTAGGGGCAGAGAGCTGGATCTAAGGCATATTCTTATCACCCCGGAAATATCCCAAAAAGAGTTGGACAACGCAAAGAAGGAATTGGATAGTATAAGGCAGGGGGTTTTGGATGGTAAATTTACATTTGCTGCCGCAGCTTTAAACTTTTCGGACGAAAAGGAAACCAAGTTTGATGGAGGTTTGTTAAGAAATCCGCAGGATTACAGTTCCAGATTTGAGCTTACCAAAATGGAGCCATCCCTCTACAATCAAGTTAGGGATATTAAGGACAATGAAATTTCCAGGCCAATACTGGAAAATGATCCACGGGGAGGTGCTCCCAAGTACAAGATTATGAAGATCACCAATCGTTATGATGAACACGTTGCAGATTTTGCTAAGGATTATATAAAGATTCAGGAATTGGCGCTTAGGGAAAAGCAGTATAACGCCATTAAAAAATGGATGGATGAGCATATTGAAGATACCTATGTGAGTGTTAATTCCGGGAATAAAGAATGTGATTTTGCAAATAATTGGGTAAAGGAATAAATGCATGTCGGACGTAGCTGCAATTAAGGCTCTAGTAGAAAAAAATAAGGTTCTTAAACAAGAAATTGCCAAAATCATAGTTGGGCAGGAGGAAGTAGTAGACCAAATATTGCTTTCGGTCTATACTGGGGGGCATTCTCTACTTATTGGAGTTCCCGGATTGGCCAAGACCCTCATGGTAAATACAATTGCCTCTGCATTGGGATTGGGTTTTAAAAGGATTCAATTTACCCCCGATCTTATGCCTAGTGATATTCTAGGGAGTGAGGTGCTGGATCAGAATAGAAATTTCAAATTCATAAAAGGGCCAATTTTTTCCAATATTGTTCTGGCCGACGAAATAAACCGTACCCCTCCCAAAACCCAAGCGGCCTTATTGGAGGCTATGCAGGAAAGAGCGGTGACCATAGCTGGCAATCAATATAAATTGGATCTTCCCTATTATGTTTTAGCTACCCAGAACCCAATTGAACAGGAAGGTACCTATCCATTGCCAGAAGCACAGTTGGATCGTTTTATGTTTGCCATAGAATTGAAATATCCATCTATTGCGGAGGAAATAAAAGTTGTAAAGGAAACAACTTCCGATTATAAGCATGAAATTACTCCTTTGTTTACACCTGGTGAAATAATGGACATTCAGCATTTGGTTCGTAGAATTCCGGTTCCCGACAATGTGGTGGAATATGCGGTTAAATTGGTAAATAGTACAAGGCCAAATCAAGACAATGCTTCGGAATTTGTAAAACAGTTCATTGATTGGGGAGCGGGACCCAGGGCTTCCCAGAATTTAATATTGGGAGCCAAGGCCCATGCTGCCGTAAATGGTAAATTTTCTCCGGATATTGAAGATGTCAAAGCAGTGTCCGTAGGAATCCTAAGACATCGGATAATTAAAAATTATAAGGCGGAAGCTGAAGGAATTTCCGAAGAGGATATTATTCGAAAGCTCTTATCGTAGGGAAAAAATAAGCCGCATCTTCATGACTTTTATAGGCTGAAAAAAAAGGAAATTTATTGCATTTACATTCCTATAATGGCAATCTTTTTTATAATTACATAAAATTGGTGTATTCTTGAAGTATTCTTAGTTTAAAAGTTTTATAAACGTAAGGTATTTTCTTAATTTTGAAGAATAACTTAAACTAAAATTTTATAGATAATGGCATTCGATATTGATATGATTAAAAAGGTGTATGCCGACATGTCCGAGCGTGTTGATAAGGCACGTGAAATTGTTGGAAAACCTTTGACCCTTTCAGAGAAAATTTTGTATTCCCACTTATGGGACGGTACGCCCACCAAGGCGTTTAAAAGAGGTAAGGACTATGTTGATTTTGCACCGGATCGAATCGCTTGTCAAGATGCTACTGCGCAAATGGCATTGTTGCAATTTATGCAGGCTGGAAAACCAAAAGTAGCGGTACCAACTACCGTTCATTGTGATCACCTTATACAGGCAAAAAGTGGAGCCGTGGCAGATTTGAAAGTGGCCAATACTTCCAGTGCCGAAGTCTTTAATTTTTTGGAATCCGTTTCCAATAAGTACGGAATTGGTTTTTGGAAGCCGGGTGCAGGTATCATTCACCAAGTTGTTCTAGAAAACTATGCCTTTCCTGGAGGAATGATGATAGGGACCGATTCCCATACGGTTAATGCAGGTGGACTGGGAATGGTTGCCATAGGTGTTGGTGGTGCGGATGCTGTGGATGTAATGGCCGGAATGGCTTGGGAACTTAAGTTTCCAAAATTGATAGGAGTAAAATTAACGGGTAATATCTCAGGCTGGACATCTGCCAAGGATGTTATATTAAAGGTGGCTGGTATATTGACCGTAAAAGGTGGTACTGGAGCCATCATAGAATATTTTGGTGAAGGTGCTAAAAACCTTTCCTGTACCGGTAAGGGGACCATATGTAACATGGGTGCCGAAGTTGGGGCTACCACTTCTACCTTTGGCTATGATGCCTCTATGGAAAGATATTTAAGGGCTACCGATAGAAATGATGTTGCCGATGCAGCAAATGCGGTTAAGGATTACTTAACGGCAGATCCTGAGGTATATGCCAATCCAGAAAAATATTTTGATGAAATTATAGAAATAGATTTGGACACACTTAAGCCACATCTTAATGGTCCGTTCACCCCGGATTTAGCTACTCCGGTAGGACAGTTGGGAGAAAAGGCGAAAGCTAATGGATGGCCTTTAAAAGTGGATTGGGGTCTAATAGGTTCTTGTACCAATTCTTCTTATGAAGATTTGACCAGGGCTGCCTCTATTGCGAAGCAGGCGGTTGATAAAAAGATAAAGCCAAAATCCGATTTTGGTATCAACCCAGGATCTGAGCAAATTAGATATACAGCGGAGCGTGATGGTTTGTTGCAGATATTCGAAAATTTGGGAGCTACGGTATTTACCAATGCCTGTGGTCCGTGTATAGGACAATGGGATCGTAGTGATCTAAAAGGTGATGAGAAGAATACCATAGTGCATTCCTTTAACCGTAACTTTTCCAAAAGGGCGGATGGAAATCCAAATACCCATGCCTTTGTTGGATCCCCGGAAATGGTGGCGGCTATTGCAATTTCAGGTAGATTGGATTTTGATCCCATGAACGATACGTTGATCAATGAGGACGGGGAAGAAGTTAAATTGGACGAGCCTTTGGGAATTGAGTTGCCTCCAAAAGGGTTTGAAGTAGAGGATGCAGGTTATTTGGCACCTATGGAAGATGGCTCTGGCGTTCAGGTAAAGGTAGATCCCAAATCTGAGCGTTTGCAATTATTAGATCCATTTATTCCTATAAAACCAGAAAGTCTTCAAGGAGCTAAATTATTGATCAAAGCTTTTGGAAAATGTACTACAGACCACATTTCCATGGCTGGTCCTTGGTTGCGCTTTAGAGGTCATTTGGACAATATTGCCAACAATACTTTGATTGGAGCGGTAAATGCCTTCAATAAAAAGACAAATTTTGTAAAGAATCAGCTTACTGGTGAATATGGAGGTGTTCCTGACGCACAAAGGGCTTATAAGGCGGCCGGAATAAAAACGGTAGTTGTGGGAGATCATAACTATGGAGAAGGTTCTTCACGTGAACATGCCGCCATGCAGCCAAGACATTTGGGTGTTGCCGTGGTTATCGTTAAATCTTTTGCACGTATCCATGAAACCAACCTTAAGAAGCAAGGTATGTTGGGGCTCACCTTTGCCAATGAAAGTGATTATGACTTAATTCAAGAGGATGATACCTTCAACTTTATCGATATAAAGGATTTTGCTCCAGACAAGCAAATTACCTTGGAATTGGTACATAAAGATGGTACCAAGGACACCATTAAATTGAACCATACCTATAACCAATCCCAGATTGAATGGTTTAACGAAGGTTCTGCCCTTAACGTTATAAAAAGGGAAAACGCGGCATAATTTTGTGCTGTAAATACTTTATAAAAACTCCTGATATTCATCGGGAGTTTTTTAGTTTTGACAAAAGGATAAATTAAATGAAAATTCGTAGGAAAACTGTTTTGAACATTGCCATAATGGCTTTAATTCTATCTTTTTTTGTGACGCCTTTGGGCGATTATAGCAAGGTTTTGTTAAATAAATGGTTCTCCTTTTCTCCAGAAGTTACCAAAGAAATCAATAGGGGGCAGATTAAGGATTACAATTGGAAGCTAAAGGATGCCAATTGGAATTTTTTCAATTTTAAAAAGTCAAAAGGTCGTGTGGTATTTATTAATTTTTGGAGGTCTTGGAATATTCCAAGTGAGGCCGAAGTGGAAAGTATTCAAAAATTATATGACGATTATAAGGGTAAGATAGATTTCTATATCATTACCAATGAGGAAAGGGAACCGGTAGAGAAATTTATGGAGGAACATGGCTTTACCTTTCCGGTAACCTATTCCATAGTGGGCGATCCGATGCCTGTGGATGGTTCCAAGCCACCACGATCCTATTTGTTGGATAAAGAGGGAAGGATAGTGATTAGCAAGGAAGGGGTAGCGGATTGGGACAATGATAAGGTGAAGGCCATTTTGGACGATCTTATTGCTAAATAGGTAATGTATGGTACCCAACAAGAAATGGATTGTTAACGGAGTTTTTGTTCTTGCCGTTATTCTGTTGGTTTTAACTCCCGTAGGTTTTAAAATAAAGGTTTTTGCCAGTAAATTGTTGTCCACTAGTGCTGCCATGGTGAAGGAGGGGATGCAGGTTTCTTTGGATTCCTATCAATGGAAATTGACCGATTTGCAAAATAGGCCATTCGATTTTGAAGCTCAAAGAGGAAGGGTAATCCTTGTGAATTTTTGGGCTACTTGGTGCCCGCCCTGTGTAGCCGAAATGCCTAGTATGCAAAAACTTTACGATGATTATGGGGATAAGGTTACCTTTATGTTCGTGACTTCAGACGACCGTCAAAAAGTGGAGAACTTTTTAAAAAGAAAGAATTTGAATCTCCCCGTTTACTATCCAAATTCCGAAACACCCGAAACACTTAAATCCAAACTCCTTCCAACCACCTACATCATAAATAGTAAAGGTGAAATTGTAGTGGCAGAAACTGGTGCTGCCGATTGGAACAGTAATAAAACGAGAGCCCTTATAGATGACTTGTTGAGCCAGTAAGCGGAGGAAACTCCAATTTTATTTTTCTTTTTTTTGGAAATATTTAAAAGGGACCATTAACATTCCATAGCATTCGCCATCCTCTTTCCCTAAATGTTTATGATGCATTTTGTGTGCTCTTCTTACCCCTTTGGCATACCAATTATTTGCGTTTCTGAACAATTTGAATCTTTGGTGTATAAAAATATCATGGACTAGGAAGTAAGCGACGCCATACGCCAAAATACCGAAGCCTAAGGGCCAACCATACCAAAAGTCGGTTTGTGAACCCAACCAAAAGAAAGTCATGCTAACGGCTGCATAGAACAAAAAAAATGCATCGTTCCTTTCAAACCATAAATCGTGGTCCTTTTTGTGGTGATCCCTGTGCAGGGACCATAAGAAACCATGCATGATATATTTATGGGTAAACCATGCCATAAATTCCATAAAGGAAAAAGTAGCCAAGAAAATTAAAATCCATATCAACATTTTCATCCTAAACGAGTTTTAATTTATAGTTAATGTACGAATTGACCAATAATCCAATTTTTTGCGGATTGGAAACCCTTATTCTAGTACGTATGATCTTGGTTGAAGGGGTCTCCTGTAATTTTTTCAACAACTTATAATAATACTTATATGCCGTATATACTCCGAATTTAGCTTCACGTGGCAATTGAACTATACCGGAGTATCCCAATTTAAAATCGGCTTTTATTTCATCCACTATTTTGTTTTTTTCTTCCTCTGTAAGATTTTGAAGATTGGTGTTAGGGAAATAAGTTCTGTTCAAATCTTCAAAATCTGTTTTCATATCCCTTAAAAAATTCACCTTTTGAAAAGCAGATCCTAGGGCCATGGCAGAGAGTTGGAGTTTTTCGTACTCTATTTTGTCTCCCTTTACAAATACCATTAGGCACATAAGACCAACAACATCGGCGGAGCCATAGATATACTCCTTGTACTGGCTATCCGAAAGACAAATCCCTTTTTTCAAGTCCATCCGCATACTCTTCAGGAATGAGGTTACCAAATGCAGTGGAATGTCATAGTTGTGGAAGGTATGTTGAAAGGAGTTTAGAATGGGGTTAAGACTTATTTTGTGTTCCAGTGCATCCTTCAAATCCTCCTCAAATTTATTCAATAAAAACAACTTATCATAATGGTGAAAACTGTCCACAATTTCATCGGCGAATCGGACAAAGCCATAAATATTATATATATCCCCTCTTATGCAAGGAGCCAACATTTTGGTGGCCAAGGAAAAGGAGGTGCTGTAATAATGGGTAACGAGCTTACTGCATTCTTGGGAAACGACATCAAAAATAGATTTCATAATTATGTTTTTTGATGTTTAACAATAAGTTCTGAAACCAATTTTCCGGAAATCAGGGCCGGTGGTACACCTGGGCCGGGAACGGTGAGCTGGCCGGTAAAAAATAGATTATCTACTTTTTTGCTGTGTAATTTGGGTCTAAGAAAGGCTGTTTGTAAAAGGGTATTGGCCATACCATAGGCATTTCCCTTATAGGAATTGTATTGGTCTATAAAATCATTTACACAAAAGTCTTCCTTAAAAAGGATACTGCTTTTTACTTGTTGACCGGTAAGTTTTTGAAATCTGTTTAAAATAATATCAAAATACTTATTTCGGAGTTCTTGGGTGTCCTCTAAATCTGGGGCAATGGGAATTAGGAAAAAGCCTGTTTCGCAACCTTCAGGAGCCATTGTGGAATCCGTAATGGACGGAAAATTGGCATAGAAGAGGGGTGCTTCCGGCCATTTGGGGTCGTCATATATTTCTTGGGCGTGTTGCTCAAAGCTGGTATCGAAAAATAAGTTATGATGGGATACGTTTTGTAACTTTTTGTTAAACCCCACATAAAACAATAAGGATGACGGGGCAAAGGTCTTTTTGTTCCAGTAAGCTTCGGAGTATTGACGAAACTCTGGGTCCAACAGCGTTTCCGAATGGTGGTAATCGGCACCGCTCAATACTACATCTGCTTTAATACTGTTTCCGTTAACTATAATGCCGGTGGCCCTGCCCTTGGCTACTTCTATCTTTGTTACGGCATGATCGGTATTAATTTTGACTCCCAATTCCAAGGCCAAATGCTCCATAGCTCTAATTACCTGGTACATTCCGCCTTGGGGATGCCAAGTGCCTAGTCCAAAATCGGCAAAATTCATAAAACTGTAAAAGGATGGGGTTTTGCTGGGTTTGGCCCCTAGGAATAGCACTGGAAACTCTAGGGTGGAAATTAGTTTTGGATTTTTAAAGCGTTTACGGACCTCGTCACTAATAGATTTAAAGAACTGGTCCAAGCGTATCATAGTATCCTTGCTTACCAATTCCAAAGGGGAAAGGCCTGGGCGAAGTACTATCTTGTGTATGGCGATTTCATAATTGTCCTGTGCTTTTTTAATGAACTTCCGCAATGGTACTGCACTCCCTTCTTCAATTCGTTCAAATTCTTCGCAAATTTTGTCCATACTATCCCCTATGGTAACGACATCGTCTGAAAAGTAAATATTATAGGCGGGATCCAGCTTATCCAGTTGATAGTAGTCCGATGTTTTTTTTCCAAAATCATTAAAAAAGCGTTCAAATATATCTGGCATCCAATACCAACTTGGTCCCATATCAAAAGTAAAACCTTCCCGGATAAATTGTCTTGCTCGGCCTCCTACGGTTTTGTTCTTTTCATAAATAGACACATCGTATCCCTGTTGTGCCAAGTAGCAGGAGGCAGAAAGGGATGCAAAACCAGATCCGATGATAATAACTCTTTTGTCCATAGTTATTTGTGTATAATTTGTAGCACTTTAAGACTGCTAAACGCCATATTATGAAAATAAGGCTTATTTTCTAGATATGTAAGGCAATTTTTGTAATTGATGAGGGATTTAAATTTCCTTGTTGATTTATTTATTTACATAAATATCCAAATACCCAGAAATCGTCTTTGATCCTTACTAAGAATCAATCCCAAAAGTTGTGTGTGAATTACAAAAAGTTATAATTTACTATCTCAAGTTAGTGTTCTGTTCATTTTTTGCATTGCCCAAAAAACGAACCAAAAAACGCTAGGCTGATTTTAAATTTCTTTAAATCTACGCAATTTCCACAGCCGCGCCGCCCAGGCCGCTTTCACTAAGGTGAAATGCTCTATGGACGGCTTCCCACGACCAGTGTGAAAACCACTCGATTTAAGACGAAATTGAAAATAGGCCGGTCCTTTGTTCCGTCGACCTTCATGTGGGGATAAGTCATTTTCCGTTATTAAATACCTTTGGACATTGTCCTCAAGGTCTATGGTTCGGTAGTTCTTATTCCGTAGTGGAGATGGCATGGCCGTTAAGAATTATTGAAGCCCTGGAAATAATTTAGGCCATGGCATCGGTCCTTAAAATCCAAAGATTTTATGGGCCACCTAGTGAAGAAGGGTCTTTTCTTTTGTTTCGTTTTCTTTGGACAAGCAAAGAAAATGAAAGAATGATTTAATGGTTGGTTTTTCTAGATTTCTCCTATTAATTAAAACTATTGTTCAAAAAACATGAGTGATCAAATTAATCCTAACTTTACATAAACACAACAATTGTTCCTGATCCCTTACTAAGCCCAGAGTTGGCTAAGGGAATAAAAAAAACCGCCAACCTCATTTAAGAAGTAAACGGTTTATGGTGCCCACGACTAGATTCGAACTAGCACGTCCTTGCGAACACCACCCCCTCAAGGTGGCGTGTCTACCAATTTCACCACGTGGGCATAATAGCCTTGAAACGGACCTATTGTATTTTTTAATAGTCCCTAAATTTAAGCAATTAGAAACTATTTTAAACAAAAAAAGTTAAGTACGAGACTTAACTTTTTTGTGACCGGGCTGGGGCTCGAACCCAGGACCCTCTCCTTAAAAGGGAGATGCTCTACCAACTGAGCTACCAGGTCAAAATGAGTTGCAAACTATTGCTGTTTGCGGGTGCAAATATAAAACCATTTGTTTGTTTTGCAAGGCCTTTTTAAGAATTTTTTATTTTTTTTTGATTTACCACTAAATTAGACCAATTTTACAAAAAATTACAGCGTGAAAATAGTATTGGTAGGGTATATGGGTAGCGGTAAAACTACCATTGGTAAATTGTTGGCTAAGAAATTGAAAATTAGTTTTTTAGATCTTGATGAAGTCATTGAGGAAAGGCTGGAAGATTCCATTTCCGATATTTTTAATGGGAAGGGTGAAATTTTTTTTAGGAAAAAGGAACATGAATATTTAAATGATGTTTTAACCCAAAAAAACAACTTTATACTGTCTACCGGTGGCGGAACTCCATGCTATTCTGGAAACATGGATACTATGTTGGAGTTGGCCGATTATGTTTTCTACCTAAAAATTTCTATTCCAGGGCTCGTAAAAAGGTTAATATTGGAAAAGGAACAAAGACCTTTGATTAAAAATATAGACGATGGGGACTTGCCCGAGTTTATTGGAAAGCATTTGTTTGAACGCAATAATTTTTACCTTAAGGCGAATCATATTATTGAGTGCGATAATAAGGACCCCAAAGCTTTGGTTGATGAAATAAAAGGATTACTCGCTTAGATATACCGAATCGTTCTTGGCCTTAAATTCAACATTGATGTGTTCCTGAAGCGATGTGGACAAGGATATTCCTTTATAATCTGCCTTAACCGGATATTTCTTGTGATTTCTGTTCACCAATACAGCAGTTTTAAGTTGTTTTAGAGGGACGCGTAGAAAATGATGTACTCCATATATCAGGGTTGTTCCTGAATTGAGCACATCGTCTACCAGGACAACTGATTTGTTGGCATATTCCGATTCTGGAATGGAAGTCTTTACGCCGCTGGCCAAGGGATTGGACTTGTCCATAATTACTTTGCACAGAATAATGTTGGCCTCGGTAATCTTTTGCAGTACGGCCTGGATTTTTTTCGCAAAGTTTAATCCTCCACCTTCAATTCCGGCAATAATAATTTCGGGTTCATCAACATTGGTTTCATATATCTGGTAAGCAATGCGCTTTATTTTATGCTGTATCTGCTCATGTGATAAAATTCTATTGGACATAGTCATTTTTATTTAGATTCAAATATAAAAAAGAGTTCCTTATCCGCTCTCGGTTTTATGGAATTGTATGCGGATTCCAAGGTCTTGATATTAAAATGCCCTTGAAATAGGTTCTTGTATTCGGAAATGCTGCCTCCAAAGGGCGGTCCGGATTCGGTTAAGGGAAAATTAAACAGCAGCCCTGCAAGTTTACCATTAGGTTGTAACAGTTGTTTAATTTTCTTTACGTAACCTGTCCTTAGACTGGGGTCTAGGGCGCAAAAAAATGTTTGTTCCAGGATCAAATCAAAATTATTCACTGCCAAATCAAAAAAATTGCCCTCTAGGAGTTGATGTTCTGGAAAATTTGGAATTCTTTTTTTAATGTTTTCCAGCGGTTGTCTGGCAATGTCAATGACAAAAACATTGGGAAATCCCTTCTCAATCAAATAATGTAGTTCGTAGGCATTGCCGGCACCTGGTATTAGAATTTTAAGGTTCTTATCCGTAAGTTGGTCTATGTATTCCTTTAGAGGGGTGGAAATGGTACCTATATCCCATCCCATCTCTCCCTTCTCATACTTTTGTTCCCAAAATTCCTTATTCAGCTTCTTCATCCAAGTATCCGTCTATATCCCTTCGGTCTTTTTTCGTAGGTCGCCCAGTACCTTTTTTTCGATAATAATCCTTAGAGAACTTTAACAGTTCATTGTGCTCAAAGGCTTCCTTGGGAGTGGTGTCCTTACGGTAGATGTCCACTAATTTGGCGCCTACCCTGCTTTCTGGAATATCCAATACCGTAAATTCATAATTGATCTGGTTTTTCCGAACCACAACTTTATCCAAGGGATAAACTTCCCTCGATGGTTTTACTACCTGTTCATTGATTCTTATATGTCCCTTTTTGCAAGCCTCCGTGGCTATGTTTCTCGTTTTATAATAGCGGGTGCTCCATAGGTATTTGTCAATTCGCATAAACTATTGAAAATCTTTGTTAACGTCCTCTACAAAAATAGTTGAAAATTGTATCTTGCGGCCTTTAATTAAGAAATCAATGGATCCTTAACGGTTATTATTATGATCATAAGGGAACATCCCTTAATTAAAAGACAATAAAAACAAACTGATGAATATAAAGAGATTTCTTTTACTTGCTTTAATTTTTTTGACGATCTGGTCTTGCAAAAAGGACGATGGGGATGATATTCAGGTAATACCCCCAAGATTGTTAAGTGAGGTTGTTGTTGAAAATGATGCTGAAATTCAGGCTTTTTTAAAGACCCATTTTTATAACTATGAAGATTTTGAGGAGCCTATCGATGAAGGTTTTGATCTTAGGATCAGGATAGATACCATAGCCGGAGCCAATGCCGATAAAAGATCTTTATTTGAGGATGCCCAAACGCAGGTGATAAAGATATCCTCTAGTGACCTAGGGTTGGATGCAGGGGAAATAGATGTTGAGCATACCTTGTATTATGTTGTGGCGAGAACGGGAATTGGTGAAAATCCTACTCCTGTAGATTCTGTGTACTTGAAATATCAGGGTATGCGATTGGACGGAACTATTTTTGATAGTAGACTGGGGTCTCCAGTGTGGTTCGATATGCAGGGTTCTGGAATTTCAGGAAATTCTGGGGTCATAAAAGGATTTAAGGAAGGAATGCCCAAATTTAAATCGGGGGGTGCTATCATTGAAAATGGCGACGGTACCTTTACTGTAACTGGAAGTGGGGTTGGTCTTATTTTTATGCCCTCCGGGATTGCTTATTTCAGCGGCAGTGCACCTGGGGCAAGTTATGCACCACTAATGTTTGAAGTTAACCTCTTGGCAACCAATACTGCTGATCATGATAGGGATGGTGTGGATACGATTTTGGAGGATTTGGATGGTGACGGTAATCTGTTTAATGATGACACCGATGAAGATGGTCTTCCCAATTATTTGGATACCGATGACGATGGGGATGGTATCCTTACCGAGGATGAATTAGGAGATGCCAATAATGATGGTATTCCCGATTATTTGGACAAAAATATATGAAGTTGAACTATTGGTTCACCAAATAAAAAATGCCCCTGCAATTGCGGGGGCATTTTTTTTGTTACTGGAAAATGCTTTTTTTTAAAGTTTTAAGGCAACACTTAAAATCAATTGATCTGGTCTAGTGTCTATTCTGTCATTGGAAAAGACACCGTCGACAACGGTTACTTCATTTTCACTAAAACCTCTTTCGTACCTTAAGTCAATTCCGAACTTGCCAAAAGAAAGTCCTGCACCTATATTAAGCCCTACGGTAAAATCGTTTTCTACATCGCCTATGGTGATGCCATCATAATCCGTGTCCAATATATACTGAAAAGCTGGCCCGGCAAAAACGTTCAAAGGACCAATGATATTAATGCCCAATAGAACAGGAAGATCTAGCTTGCTCATGTCCAGACTATTGTTTTCATAGTCCGATTTTGTTTTGGTGTATACCAATTCTGGGCGTAGGTATATTTTTTTTCCTATCTGCCCAAAAATTCCTAGGTGGTAACCAACGTTGCTTTTGGGATCTTTGTACGCCTGTTCGGTAGATTCAAAATAATCGCCATTGGCGCCATAATTTAGTCCGCCCTTGATGCCGAACCCTGATCCTTTTTGTGCGTGTGCAGTTATGCCCATTAAAGCGATAGCTGCTAATAAAACTGTTTTCTTCATCATACTGTGTTCTTTTTAAATTAGAATACATTGTGCAATTTTAGGCACAACCTTTTTAATTGATTAACCTAAAAAGAAATTATCTTGACACGAAACGGCGGGGTAGTGGTAAAAAAAAACTGCTAAATTCTACCATATATTGTGAAAGGTAGTTCTAGCAGTTTAGTTGGGTTCTGTTCCATAGTTCTCGCTATTTTGCATGTTAAGAATCCTCATTGCCCATTAAGGGATTTGATTATTTTCTTTTTAACACAGTCAAAACGGCGTTTTCTATGGCTTTATTGTTTAATCCGTATTTATCCATTAGTTGCTCGGGTGTTCCACTTTCGCCAAAGGTATCTTTGGTAGCCACAAACTCCTGTGGCGTAGGGTGCGTGGTAGCGAGGAATCCGGAGATACTTTCACCTAGTCCGCCTAAATAATTGTGCTCTTCCGCAGTAACTATGCAACCAGTTTTTTTAACAGATTTTAACACAGCTTCCCCGTCAAGAGGCTTTATAGTATGTATGTTGATGACTTCAGCGGATATACCCTGATTTTCTAGATTTTCAGCAGCGATCAATGCTTCCCATACCAAATGCCCAGTGGCCACAATGGTAACATCCGTGCCCTCGTTGAGCATAACGGCTTTTCCTATCTCGAATTTTTGGTCAACTGGGGTAAAGTTGGCCACTTTTGGCCGTCCAAACCTTAGGTAAACAGGACCATGATGTTCTGCTATGGCAATGGTAGCGGCCTTGGTCTGATTGTAGTCACAGGTGTTGATGACGGTCATTCCGGGTAACATTTTCATCAATCCCAAATCTTCCAATATTTGGTGTGTAGCACCGTCTTCACCAAGGGTTACCCCGGCATGGGAAGCACAGATTTTTACATTCTTATCGGAATAGGCAATAGATTGTCTAATTTGATCATAGACACGTCCAGTGGAAAAGTTGGCGAAAGTTCCGGTAAAGGGAATTTTTCCCCCTATGGTAAGTCCGGCTGCAATGCCCATCATATTGGCTTCGGCAATACCTATTTGGAAGAAACGTTCGGGATTTTCCTCAATAAATTTCTCCATCTTAAGGGATCCCACCAAATCCGCGCACAAAGCAACTACATTGGGGTTGGTTCGGCCCAATTCGGCCAGTCCCGCACCAAAACCACTTCTTGTGTCATTTTTACCTTGATCTATATATTTTTTCATCTGTATATTCTTTAATTTTTTTGGAAAAGGTTGTGGATTAGTAATCCCCTAGAGTTTCTGGGTTCTGCGCCAAAGCAGTTGCCAATTGTTCGTCATTGGGCGCCTTGCCGTGCCATGCGTGGGTGTACATCATAAAATCTACCCCATGTCCCATTATGGTATGCAATAGTACGCATACCGGTTTTCCTTTTCCGGTCCTACTCTTGGCCTCTTTCATTCCTTTTAGAATAGCTTCCAGATCGTTTCCTTCCTTAATGTCCAGAACATCCCAACCAAAGGCTTCAAATTTCTTTTTTAGGTCTCCCATTGGAAGCACGTCGTCCGTAGCTCCGTCTATCTGTTGGCCATTATAATCTATTGTGGCAATAATATTGTCTACTTTCTTGCCAGCGGCATACATAATGGCTTCCCAGTTCTGGCCTTCCTGCAACTCGCCATCACCGTGTAGCGTATAGACCAGTTTGGAGTCTTTGTTGAGTTTTTTGGCCTGTGCCGCACCCAAGGCCACGGACATGCCCTGTCCCAACGAACCTGATGCGATACGTACACCTGGCAAACCTTCATGGGTGGTAGGGTGTCCTTGTAGACGCGAATCTATTAATCTAAAGGTATTTAATTCATCAACTGGAAAGTAGCCTTTTCTTGCCAGAACACTGTAGAAAACAGGGGATATGTGGCCATTGGACAAAAAGAAAAGATCTTCGCCTTTTCCGTCCATATCAAATCCGTCCTTAAGCTCCATGATTTCATTGTAAAGCGCAACAATAAATTCGGTACAGCCTAGGGAACCGCCTGGATGCCCGGAGTTTACCTTATGAACCATTCTTAGAATGTCCCTGCGGACCTGAACGGTCAAATCTTGTAATTCTTGAAGTTTTGGCATTTTATCTATATTTTTTAAACTTTTCAAAAGTAATGGCAATCTTTTGGGTACACAAGCATGAATTATAATATTTTATCAACTATAATGGACCATAACAGAACTTTATTTTTTTGTTAAGGTTTTAATGGCTCCGAGTTGACTATATTTGCGGCTTTAAATAGATTTTTTTTGAAATTTACCTTACAACATTCGGACACAAGGACAAAGGCTAGGGCGGCCGAGCTTATTACGGACCATGGCAAGATAGAAACCCCTATTTTTATGCCTGTAGGTACGGTAGCTTCCGTAAAGGGGGTACACCAAAGGGAATTGAAGGAGGAGATAAATCCTGACATTATTTTAGGGAATACATATCATTTGTATTTAAGGCCTAAGACCGAAATACTGAAACAGGCTGGAGGACTTCATAAATTTATGAATTGGGACCGCAATATTTTAACGGATAGTGGTGGTTATCAGGTCTATTCCCTGTCGGACAACAGAAAGATAAAGGAAGAAGGAGTAAAGTTTAAGTCGCATATTGATGGTTCCTACCATGTGTTTACCCCAGAGAATGTTATGGAGATTCAGCGTGTCATAGGTGCGGATATTATCATGGCATTTGATGAATGTACTCCATATCCATGCGATTATAATTATGCGAAGAGATCCATGCACATGACCCATAGGTGGTTGGAACGTTGTATAAGGCATTTGGAAAAAACTCCTTTTGCCTATGATTATGAGCAAACCTTTTTTCCAATTGTACAAGGGTCTACCTATAAGGACCTTAGGAGGCAATCGGCCGAATATATTGCTGGGGTAGGTGCAGAGGGTAATGCTATTGGCGGACTTTCGGTGGGCGAGCCGGCCGAGGAAATGTATGCCATGACAGAGGTAGTCTGTGAAATACTGCCTGAGGATAAACCCAGATATTTAATGGGCGTGGGTACCCCGATCAATATTTTGGAGAATATTGCCTTGGGGATAGATATGTTCGATTGTGTTATGCCGACCAGAAATGCTAGAAATGGTATGCTGTTTACGGCACATGGTACTATCAATATAAAAAATAAGAAGTGGGAAGACGATTTTTCCCCTTTGGACGAGATGGGGACTACCTTTGTAGACCATGAATATTCCAAGGCTTACCTAAGGCATTTGTTCGCTGCGAACGAGTATTTGGGAAAACAAATCGCTACCATTCACAATTTGGGATTTTATTTGTGGTTGGTTCGTGAGGCAAGAAGACATATTTTAGCAGGGGATTTCTATGAATGGAAATCTGTAATGGTAAAACAAATGGATAAAAGACTCTAGGTGCTGAGCATAATTGACAAATATATTTTAAAAAGATATCTGGCTACCTTCTTTGTGATGTTGTTGCTGTTTATCCCTATTGGGATAATGGCAAATTTGGCAGAGCAGATCGGAAAAATGATCGATAATGAGGTTCCTCTTTCCGAAATTGTCATGTATTACTGGAATTTTACTTTGGTAATAGGTAACTTGCTATTCCCCATTTTTCTTTTTCTTTCCGTAATCTTCTTTACCTCCAAATTGGCCAACAACACTGAAATTGTAGCGATTTTAAGTTCGGGGGTTTCTTACGGACGTTTTCTGCGACCATATCTGATCGGGGCATCAATCATAGCTTTGATCATGTTTTTTATGAATATGTTTATTGTGCCTCCGGCAAGTGTGGGATACAATGAATTCAAATTTAAGTATTTAAAGAAAGGTAAACAGGATAGGGTAACTACCAATATTTTTAACCAACTGAACGAGAGTGATTATATCTAT
This sequence comes from Arenibacter troitsensis, assembly GCF_900177645.1. Classification (GTDB taxonomy): domain Bacteria; phylum Bacteroidota; class Bacteroidia; order Flavobacteriales; family Flavobacteriaceae; genus Arenibacter; species Arenibacter troitsensis. The sequence goes on along the minus strand of NZ_FXAO01000013.1, from coordinate 16,687 downwards.
GTCAGTAGTTTTGACCCTACCAGGCAAATAGGTTATAACTTCACTATGGAGCGTTTCAACGAACAGAACACCTTGGATTTTAAGATCTCTGCAGCCAACATAAGGTGGATAGAAAAAGATACGGTTTATCGACTTACCTCCTACGAAAAGAGAACCTTGGTGAACGATAAGGAGATAGTGGAAACAAAGCGTAGATTGGATACCATTTTCGATTTTAAAATAGACGACCTTACACCGGTTTCCTATATTGCTGAAACCAAGAATATGTTTGAGCTGGACAAATTTATAGCGGCACAAAGAAAAAAGGGCGCTTCCAATATAAATAGTTATGTGTTGGTGAAGTATAAGCGTTGGGCCCTGCCTATAGCCGCTTTTATCCTTACCATTATTGCCGTGGCGGTATCCTCGGTGAAGAGACGTGGAGGTATGGGGGTAAATCTGGCCTTCGGTATAGGAGTGGCATTTATATATATCTTTTTTGACAAGGTTTTCGGTACCCTTGCGGAACAATCTGGATTTTCGCCCCTATGGGCGGTGATCATTCCCAATGTTATGTTTGGGGCCATAGCATTTTACTTGTTGCAGAATGCCAAACGTTAAGCTCAATAATTACCTTCATCTACATTTTATTGTTTTTGTCTGGGGCTTCACGGCGGTCATTGGCAAGTTGATCACTATAGATGCCCTTCCTTTGGTTTGGTATCGTATGTTAATGGCTTCCCTAATCATCTTAGCCTATATCCTCATTAGAAAATTTCAGTTAAGGGTACCTCCCAAAACACTATTGATGCTTATTTTGGGCGGCATAGTGGTATCCTTACATTGGGTCACCTTCTTCATGGCCATTAAAGTTTCAAATGTATCCATTGCCCTGGCAACAATGTCTACGGGCGCATTTTTTACGGCCTTGTTGGAACCTTTTTGGTATGGCCGAAAAATGGTAGGTTATGAAGTGGTCTTAGGACTAATCGTTATGTTAGGGTTATATATAATGTTTAGGGTGGAAACTGATTTTTTTATTGGAATACTCTTGGCATTGGCGTCCTCCTTGTTATCTGCCACCTTTTCCTTGATAAATGGTAAACTAACGCAGGAGCAAAGACCTTCGGTAATTTCATTTTATGAATTGGGGAGCGGCGTTCTGTTTTTGTCTGTTTTTTTGATATATTCTGGCAGTTATGACCATAAGTTTTTTCAACTTTCCATTAATGATTGGTTGTATATATTCATACTGGCATCGGTCTGTACGGCATACGCCTTCATTGCTTCCGTAAAGATTCTAAAATATATTTCTCCCTATACGGTTATGTTGACAAACAATCTGGAACCCGTCTATGGAATACTATTGGGAGTTGTGCTTCTGGGGGATAGTGAAAAAATGAAACCACTTTTCTATTTGGGGGCACTATTGGTTTTGCTGACCGTGGTGGCAAACGGAATTTTGAAAAATAGAAATAAATTAAAAAAAACGACTAATGGGTTACCTTCCCATTAAAGTTTTATATTTGCTCGTTGAAAAGAGCTAAACCTATAAACCTATGGAGTATTTAGATTTTGAACTGCCAATTAAAGAGCTGGAAGAGCAATTGGATAAGTGCATGATAATCGGTGAAGAGAGTGAAGTTGATGTTTCTGAGACTTGTAAACAAATAGAGAAAAAACTCGTTGAGACCCGAAAGGAAATATATAAGAACCTAACTGCATGGCAAAGGGTGCAATTGTCAAGGCACCCAAATAGACCCTATACCTTGGATTATATTAGGGCCATTTGCGGAGAAACCTTTTTGGAATTGCATGGCGATCGCAATGTTAAGGATGATAAGGCAATGATCGGCGGCCTTGGTAAAATTGGGGATCAGAGTTATATGTTCGTTGGGCAACAGAAAGGCTATAATACCAAAACAAGGCAACTGCGAAATTTTGGTATGGCTAATCCTGAAGGGTACAGAAAAGCATTGCGCTTAATGAAGTCTGCCGAAAAGTTCGGTATCCCCGTGGTATGCTTAATAGATACCCCAGGGGCATATCCCGGTATTGAGGCAGAGGAAAGGGGCCAAGGGGAGGCTATTGCAAGGAATATTTTGGAAATGACCCGCCTAAAGGTACCCATTATAGTAGTCATTATTGGCGAAGGCGCTTCTGGAGGTGCATTGGGTATTGGTGTAGGGGACAAGGTATTGATGTTGGAAAATACTTGGTACTCGGTTATTTCACCAGAATCCTGTTCTTCCATACTTTGGAGAAGTTGGGAGTATAAGGAAATTGCGGCCGAGGCACTAAAGCTTACGGCAACGGACATGAAGAAGATGAAATTGATAGATGAGATTGTTCGTGAACCGGTAGGTGGTGCACATGCCAATAGGGATAAGACTTTTGAAATTGTAAAAAATAAAATTTCTTCCCATTATGAGGAATTAAAAAAGTTATCACCAAAAGAATTGGTAAAAAACCGAATGGAAAAATATGCCAATATGGGTGTATTTAATGGATAATATCCCTTATTGTCAAGGTAAAAAAAACTGGAGCGGAAATTCTCCGGTTTTTTTTTGCTTATGAACAAATTTCGTAACTTATTAACAGGTAAAATGTTGAACAACTGTTAATATCCCAAATCTCTTTTTAAATCTTATTTGTATAATTTAGCACTCATGGAAAAAACGAACCCCATTATTGGTCATCGAATAGACAAGTCGACCATCATTAGCCTTGAAAAGGGAAAAATACCTCCTCAAGCTACTGATTTAGAGGAAGTTGTACTTGGGGCTATGATGATTGATAAAAAGGGGGTGGATGAAGTAATAGATATCCTACATCCTGAAGTCTTTTACAAGGATGCCCATAGATATATCTACGAAGCCATTTTTAAGTTGTTTGAAAATTCTGAACCTGTAGATTTATTAACCGTTTCGTCCCAATTGAAGAAAGATGGTCGGTTGGAGAGCGCCGGAGGTGATTTTTACCTGATAAAGTTAACCCAAAAAGTAGCTTCCTCTGCGCACATTGAGTTTCATGCGCGTATCATTCTTCAGAAGTTTATCCAGCGTAGTCTTATCAAGATTTCAAATGAAATTATCGAGGAGGCCTATGAGGATTCCACAGATGTATTCGACTTATTGGATACTGCAGAATCCAAATTGTATGACGTAACCCAGGGCAACTTGAAACGTTCTGCCGAGACGGCCCAGAATTTGGTGATACAGGCCAAGAAGAGGATTGAGGAAATTGCAGGTAAGGAAGGGCTTAGTGGTATTCCATCCGGTTTCGATAAATTGGACAAATTAACTTCGGGATGGCAGCCCAGTGACTTGGTTATCGTGGCAGCACGTCCAGGTATGGGTAAAACGGCCCTTACCTTGTCCATGGCCAGAAATATTGCAGTGAATTCGAATATTGGAGTGGCTTTCTTTTCCCTGGAAATGTCATCAGTCCAGTTGATTACCAGGTTGATATCCTCCGAGACGGGCCTGTCTTCCGAAAAATTAAGAACAGGTAGATTGGAGAAACATGAATGGGAACAGTTGAACGTTAAGGTTAAGGCCTTGGAGACTGCACCTTTATTTATTGATGATACGCCATCGCTTTCTATTTTCGACCTTAGGGCAAAGGCCAGGCGTTTGGCATCCCAGCACGATATTAAGATGATCATTATTGATTATTTGCAGTTGATGACCGCTGGGGGAAGTCAAAAAGGAGGAAACCGTGAACAGGAAATATCTACTATATCCAGGAACTTAAAGGCCCTGGCCAAGGAATTGAACGTTCCTGTTATTGCACTTTCCCAGTTATCACGTGCGGTGGAGACCAGGGGCGGTAGTAAACGACCTATTTTATCCGATTTACGGGAATCCGGGGCAATTGAGCAGGATGCGGATATTGTTTCCTTTATCTATAGACCGGAATACTATAAGATTGACGAATGGGATGACGAAGAACGTTCGCCAACTGCCGGTCAGGCCGAATTTATTGTGGCCAAGCACAGAAATGGTGGTCTGGAAAATATTCGTCTCAAGTTCTTGGGACATTTGGGTAAGTTTGACAACTTGGATGATTTTGATTCCCCATTTGAGTTTCAGTCGAAAATGAATGCGGATGATGATAACCCCTTCATCACCAAAAACCTTCCAAATGCCAATGAGGCCTTTGGTAGTTCTATGAATGATGATTCCATGCAGGATGATAACGATGTGCCATTTTAAGCATTATAAATAGTACAACCTAAAGTTGCTTTTTTTGGGTTTTCCTCTAATGATCAGTAAATTACGTGTTTGTATTATTGCTCTACGCCATGGGTCATTTTTAAAATTTTAACCCCATTTCAAAACTGAAACACCAATTTTCCATTATCTTTGGGAAGATGCACATTAGATATCGGTACATGCAAAAGTGTTTTTTTTCCCTTTTATTTATTCTTTTTTTTATAGTTGATGTTTCGGCTTCATCCATTCTTATTCCCATGGATGCTGAAGGTCAGAAAAACCATTTAAAGGCATATGGTATTACCTATTGGGTATTGACCAAGCAACAAAAAGTACAGTGGTTGTTAAATTATAGGGGAGGCTCTTTTTTGTTGCCGGATGGGGATATTATTAGGAAAGAATGTCAGATAAGGGGTGTGACATTTGAAATTATTTCCGATTCCCAGGCCCAACTTATTTTAGAAGAAATTGCAAGTCCATCACAGAACCAAGAAGCTGTTATTTTGGAGAAAGCCCCAAAAATAGCTGTTTATTCCCCAAAGGATAATTCGCCTTGGGACGATGCGGTTACTATGGTATTAACCTATGCCGAAATTCCTTACGATCAGATTTACGATGAGGAAGTTTTGGAGGACAAATTGGTGCTCTATGATTGGCTGCACTTGCACCATGAGGACTTTACCGGGCAATACGGAAAATTTTATGGCGCCTATAGGGCGGCACCTTGGTATATTGAAGGCAAACAGCAGGCAGAGGCATTGGCTCTGAAATTGGGATTCAATAAAGTTTCGGAGGAAAAGCGGGCCGTAGCACTTAAAATAAGAAATTATGTTATTGGGGGAGGTTTTATGTTTGCTATGTGTTCTGCCACAGATAGTTTTGATATTGCCTTGGCTGCGGACGCAGTGGATATATGCGAGCCAATGTTCGATGGTGATCCTTCGGATGCCAATTACCAGGCCAAGCTAGATTATGGGAAGACTTTTGCCTTTACCAATTTTATATTGGAGCGCAATCCGTTGCGATATGAATTTTCTTCGATAGATATGACCAATAAGCGGGATAACGTGCCCCGGACTTCGGACTATTTTTCCTTAATGGATTTCTCTGCAAAATGGGACCCCGTGCCTACTATGTTATGTCAGAACCACACAGCTCTGGTCAAAGGTTTTATGGGGCAGACTACCGCTTTTGCCAGGGAAGAGATTAAACCGACAGTGTTGGTTCTGGGAGAAAATAAAATTAATGGGGAGGCCAGATATATTCATGGAATTAAAGGAAAGGGATTCTTTACCTTTTATGGCGGGCACGATCCGGAAGACTATCAGCATAGGGTAGGGGATCCAAAAACAGAATTGGAACTGCACCCTACATCGCCAGGTTATCGTCTTATCCTGAACAATGTGTTGTTTCCTGCGGCCCAGAAGAAGAAGCAGAAAACCTAATGATGGGGTTTTTTGAAGCTGGGATTGCTTTGAACTATAAACAAAAACTGTTGTAAAAGGCTAGGCCTGTACAACAGTTTTTGTGCTTAATCCTATTATTGGCAAGCGGTGGTAAAGATGGTATCCTTCCCTTTGGTTTTTTGATATATCATTTTTCAAATGCTTTAGCGCTATTCGTATTCTTGTCAAAAAAAAGTTGGCTAAATATCACTTGTAAAAGGAAGGGGTCTCTGGTGTGAAATTTATTCACCTAATGCACCTTTTTGGGCTTAAAAAGTGCCTATAAAGTGACTTCCCGCTACGTTTACCAATTCAGCCCCCTTGGTTACTTCACCAGTTTCGGTATCTACAATATATATGTTCCCGTTTTGCCCTACAGGGGCTTGTGTAAGGTAAATTTCAGTTCCGTCAACCACAAAGCCTTGATACTGGAAAAGGTAAAAATCCGGGTCATAAGGAATAGCTTCAATTTTTTGTGCCGTTTTGGCGTTCAAATCGGCCAGAGCAAAAAATCCTTGGGCCCCTGCTACTCCTTCGGCAGAACCATCATGTCTGTAGGCAATAACAGCTTTTCCATTGGCAGCAGGCCTCCAGGCAAGGATGTAGGCACCATCTATTCCTAGGGCATCGTCTAAATTAAATTGATAAGAATCGTCATATTCGTTATCGGCATCAATTTTTAGAATGTAAGAACCCTCAGGGTCACCCTGATTTGCTTGATAAACACTGCCGTTATATTCGAAGGAATTAATACTGCGGTATCCATTCGTATTTCCATGCCCTACAGCAGACGTAATTACAGTTGGGTTCAAAAGGGAAGGGTAATCCAGTACAATGGTTTTGGAGCCTAATATTTCGTAATCACTATCATTTTCGGTAGTGGCGGGATTAACCTTGCTTAAACGTGCGCCTATATACAATTTATCTCCAGCGGCATTTAATGTAGGCATGTCAATTCTAGAAATATAGTAACCATTAGCTTCTTCCTCGGCACTTAAGGCAACACTGTTTTCTTGAAACTCGATTATTGATGAGTTGACTAAATCTAAAGTAACAACACCTATGGTTGCTTCCGTTCGAGTATAATTGTCGTTTTCATCAAACTCATGTTCCGTAGTTACGTATACGGCGGCACCCGTTTTATCCCCGTCAAATAGTTTTATCCATCTTGGAGCGGTGCCTACATAAGGGGCAATACTAACCTCCGAGCCGGTTGGTGTAAATACTTGGCCTCCTTCTACGGTGTATTTTGTATAGTTTCCACCAGTATCCCCAGCGTAACTAATATTAAATATGGTATTGCCATCTTCGGAAGATTGTAATCTGGCGGTTCTATTCGAAGGTGCTATAAAGCCATTTTGAAAAGGCTCAATGGAGACTGTTGGATCTTTGGCATCTTCGCTGGAAACGGAATATATTAAAGTTCCTCCGTTGCCGTCACCAGGGTTATCGCCCATTTTGGCTCCAGCAACGGTAATCCATCTGGTTTCTTCCGGATCAACCGTGTCGGGTGGGGTTATAGTATCGTCATCACTGCTACAAGCGGTTATTAGGCCTGCTGTTAATACAAGGGTAGCAAGGGTTTTAAGGTTTAAAAACGTTCGTTTCATTTTTGGTATTTATTAAAAGGTTAAAATTTATTAATTGTGTAATTCAGTTTTAAATAAAAGGCCCTTCCCGGCTTTTGTACGGAAAGATTATCGTAAACTGGTTCGTCCAGTATATTTTTGATGTCAAAACTCAATACAAACCTATTGTTGGGAAAACTGTAGCTCAGTCCTATATCTTGTGCCAGCTGTTGGGGTACTTCAAAAAACTCATTGCCCACGGTGTTCGTCCCCTGTGTGGTCAGGAATGAAAATTCATCGGTGAAATAGACATTGTAGAAAAGGTTTAAACGTGATCTCTTGAGGAATACATTTTCAAAGGAGTAGCGTAGACCACCGTTCATAGTAAAGAACGGGGTATTTGGAACGTCTATCTCTATACCTTGATTCTCAATTTTTAAATTGAAACGGGAAAAATTGAAATTAAGACCAAAATTATGGTTGTAGGTGTAATTCAATTGTGCGTCAATTCCTTTAGATGTGCCGCTGCCTTGATTTACATATACTATTAATTCGTCATCTACATTTAGTGAAGTTTCAATAGGTAAACCAATTCTATCCTTAATGTTTCGGGTAAAAACATTTGTTGCCAAGGTAACATGGTGCTTATTGAAGTTAAATGTTCCAAATCTGACCCCTAAGTTATAATTGTTGCTTTTTTCGGGATCTATACTTGAATTAGCCACAACATTATCTCCATCGTTACCAAATACCTCGGTTTCGTTAGGCAATCGGATAGCTTTTTCTGCTGATGCCAAAAGTGTTATATTGGGAATAAGGGCGTACGAGGCCGCAAAACCATATCCATCGTAATTCTTATGGTTGCTGACAACTTCATCTACCACCACATCGTTTCCGTTGATGTCTGTCCCTATGGCAGGATCTACACTTACTGTTTTTTGCTGATAGTGTTTGCCAAATAAACTAGCTTTTAATTTTTCTTCAAAAGCTGTTAATTCATAGGTTAAGGAATATATATTTTTATGTAGATCCCTGGTTCCCAAAAAGGTATTTTCCAATACAGATCTTAATGCATCACTATCTTCTCTGTCAATACCACTATATACATGGTTCAATAGCAACTTATGGTGGTCATTGATGGAATAGGACACTCCGGTTCTTATGGAGGCCACATTTCTTTTTATTTTGGCAAGCGTAGGACCACCTTCTTGTTGGGAACCCCAAGTGTACTCGAATTCATCTCCTCTAAAATCAATAGCTCGTTCACCGTTCCAACTATAGGCCCATGCTACGGTATCGTTAACTGCACGATTTCTTTTACCGTACAGACCGTTAATATTAACATCCAGTCCCGTGGTGAAAAGGTCTTTCTTTTGGTAGTTTAAGCTCGCCAAAAGGGCATCGGATTCCAGGTATCTATCCTTGTATGGGGTAATGGTCATAAAGGCCCCGTGTTGAACCTCTTTATAGTCATTTGAGCCGGTAACGCCTATGAAAAATTGGTCTGCCCATGTTACATCGGTATAACCAATTTGGGCCATTCCACCTGTGGATCTATAGGCGTCATTAAACCTTTTGGCTGTTATTGGTGTTTGTACACCTCCTAAACCTGTAACTACAACACTTCTACCCGAAACCTTGTAATTATTATCTGAATAGTTGTGGAAAATGGATGCTTTTACGGTGAATCCTGATTTACTAAAGCGATACAAACCGTTGGTACTTGTTTGAAAGGTGTTGAAGGATCCGTAGGAAATCGAAGTATTGAAATTGGTTTTCGTATCCTTATGTAGTACAATGTTGATGGCACCACCTAATGCATCATCTGCTAAATGTCCGGGAACCACCCCTTTGTATACCTCAATATTTTTTATCATTGATGGTGGAATACTGTTTAAATTAAATGAGGAGCCAAAAGTTGACATGGGAATGGCGTCTATGAAAATTCGTACTGAATTGCCCGATAATCCATTTAAACTATAGCTGACATCAGAGCCCAAGCCTCCATTTTGGCGAATTTTTACGCCAACTGTAGTGTTTAGCAATTCGTTTGTCTGGATATTACGCAGACTGGCTTCCTCGGTTTTTACGGCATTTACGGCAAAGCCTTTTGTTTCCAACTCGGTTTCCTTGCTTCTTCCGTTGACCGTTACTTCATCCAAGTTTTCTAAGGATTCGGTTAAGGTAAAATCAACCTTAATGTTACTGTTGCTTTCATTCACCTCAATGGTAATGGTTTGGGTGCTATATCCCAGAATGGAAACTAAGACCCTGTACTTTCCTTGGGGTACTTTATTAATAGAGTAAACCCCATGTTCGTCTGTATGTACGCCTTGTTTTAATTCATCCAACAATACAGTTGCAAAGGCCAATGGATTTCCGGCGTTATCGCTCACTCTGCCCGATAAGGTGCATGAAGGATTTTGGGCTTGCATGGACGAGACAATCACCAGTATTAAAATATGTAGTAATCTTTTCATTAAATATTTGGTTATTTTTATTAAGATTTAGTCTAAATAAATAACTTTGCAAATCTAAATTATGTTTTCAGTTGGGACTAACGAGAAAGGAATTATTAGTGACGAATAAAGAAGAGACGAATATTGGGCTTTGGAATGTAAGAAGGTGTACACTTACCAATAAGGAAGCAGACCAAATTGTATTGGAAAAATCTACCAGTGCTTTTATTTCGGACGAACTTAAGGGTAAAATAGGAGGGTGGCAAGAAGAAATTAGAACGGATAAGGCCATGATCCTTATACGTAAATTGTCCCTAACCGATGAATTTGTGGAAGAGGTAAAAGGTCAAGATTCCTATATTGGGATTCATTTTATAATACAAGGATCCTATGAGTGCAAGCGTCGTAAGGATTCATTTAATTTGGTTATACCTTCTGGTTCTTATAACATTGTTCACTGGTCCAAGGACCTTTTTGACCAGAAACTGATTGGAGCAAATTATGAAGCCTTGGAAATATTTTTCAAGGGAGAATTTTTGGAGGAATTGTTGGGTAAAGAATATAATGCGGATAACAAAATGTTCGCTTACAACGCTGCACTTGGTTTTTGGAGCGCAGCGAAGCCGATAACCATGCCGTTGCATGTAGCGATTAGTGAGATTTTGAATTGTAGTTTAACAAGTAATGCCAAGGTCCACTATCTGGAATCTAAAATAAGATTGTTGCTTATTGATCTGTTTATAGGACAAGAAGCACATATTAGTAGGAAGAGGGAGGAGTCCTTGTCGGCATCGGATTATGAAACTATTGAAAATTTGGTTCACTATATCGAGACCCACTTAAAGAAACCATTGACTATTAAGGAATTGTCTGCAGTAGCAGGATACAATACAACAAAGTTAAAAAGTTACTTTAAGAAGGTCCACAATACTACTATTTTTAAGTTTATAACCAGTTTGCGAATGCAAAAGGCCAAAGCTTTGATTCTTGAGGATAATTATACTATTGCCCAAGCTTCTTATGAAGTAGGGTATTCCAACCCTCAACATTTTACTGTGGCATTCAAAAAGAACATGGGATACCTACCTAGTGTCTTGTTGGGTATGGATCCATAATTGGTAGTACATATTAGGTTTGTGCAAGCATTAATTCCAATATTTTTTCCACTCCATTATTATCATTACTATCGGCTCGGTATTTAGCCGCTTGTTTTACATTGGGATGGGCATTGGCCATCGCAAAACTATAATCGGCCATTGCCAACATTTCCAGGTCGTTGTTATAATCTCCAAAAACCATGGTTTCCTGTCTGCTTATTCCGAACTTTTCTTGAATGTGTTGAAGCGCGTAACCTTTGTTGGCGTTCATATGGGAAATATCCAGCCAATTCTCCCCGGAAACTTTTACTTTTAATTCGGATTCTAGATGATTTACCAAAGGATAGATATGCTTTTCCGAACTTTCAAAATGGTATATGGCTATTTTCAGGACCTCGCCATCAAAGGAGGCAATGTCGTTTAGTATACTAAACTCGGAATAATATTCCCTCAATTTACTTACAAAATCGTCGGAATTTCCATTGATGTAGGCATTGTTCTTTCCGCATAGCACGGGATGTATACCCTCCACGTTCTTTAAAAGTTCTATAGTGCTTTTAATAGTATTTTGGTTCAAAGGGGTAGCCAGCAATTCCTGGTCTTGCTTTTTAACAAAAGCTCCATTCTCCGCCACAACTATGATATCATCTTTAATGGCATCCAGTTTTTCCACAATACTGTTATATTGCCGCCCACTTGCTGCAACAAACCTAATGTCGCGTTTTTTTAATTCTTCGAATAATTTAAAGAATTTGTTGCTTACTTCATGCTTGGAGTTCAATAGGGTGCCGTCCATATCGGAGACCACCATTTTTACCTGTGATAAATCCATTCAAATAAATTAAGTTGCAAAGGTATTTGATATTGGCTTATTTAATGGCCTTCTTGTGTAAAGTTTCACATTTCTTAATATTTATCGAAATTTGAATAAATTCCAAATACCAATCGTTATGCTGTTTTATCAAGAAGAATTACGTTTAAAGGCTTATAGTAGGGGCTTTCATTTAATAACGCACACCATCCTGGACCACCTTCCACATTTAAAAAGGATTCAAACTGGCATGATGCAGGTGTTCATAAAGCATACATCGGCAAGCCTTACCATAAATGAGAATGCGGATTCCACTGTTAGGTCCGATTTTGAAAGTCACATGAATATTATGGTTCCGGAAAACGCGCCCTATTACCTTCATGATTACGAAGGTTCGGACGACATGCCTGCCCATATAAAATCCTCTTTGATGGGAGCTTCCGTACAGATACCCATTAGCAATGGAAAATTGAATTTGGGAATTTGGCAGGGTATTTATTTGTGCGAACACAGGAATAATGCCAGTGGCCGTAATTTGGTAATAAGCTATTTTGGAGTTTAGGCAACTGCATTTTATTTAGTAAATTAGAGTCATATAAATTTTAATGAATAGGATATGGCTACAAAGGATATGATTTTGGATAAAATACAGATCCTAATCACCAATAAATTTGAAACTCCAGAGGAGGCTTATAATTTTTTTGATGAAGATGGTGATGGAAAACTCAAAAAAAGCGAGATTGTCGAATTGTTAAAAAAGGCGGAAATAAGTGGTTTTTTGCGAGGAATTGTTTCTTCCAAGCTTATAGAAGGTTATGATAAATCTGGCGATGAGTTGATAGACTGGGAAGAATTTAAGGCCGCCATCAGTAAAATAAAAACAACTTGACACTAGTTGGTTTAGAGTTGGAGATTCCTGAAGAGCACTAACTGGGTATAAAAAAAACCTGTTCCAATTGGAACAGGTATTTTTCTTATAAGCGAGATAAGTTTATTAATTTATTTTACTTTGTTCACAATAGCCTTGAAAGCCTCTGGGTGGTTCATGGCCAAATCCGCCAATACCTTACGGTTTAGCTCTATGTTGTTGGCTTTTACCTTGCCCATAAACTGGGAATAGGACATTCCGTGCAATCTGGCACCAGCATTAATACGGGTAATCCATAGGGAACGGAAATTTCTTTTCTTGTTTCTACGGTCTCTATAAGCATATAGCATTGCTTTTTCAACCGCATTTTTGGCTACTGTCCAAACGTTTTTACGTCTTCCAAAGTATCCTTTGGCCTGCTTCATTACCTTTTTTCTTCTGGCTCTGGAAGCAACTGAATTTACTGATCTTGGCATAATTTTAATTGTTTTTTGTAGTAGGCGATCCTTTAATGTAGAATACTTTTACTGCCTAACTCCAGGGTTAATAATTACCGTTGGAACGATTACTTTAAACGCAATTGTTCCTTAATACTGTTAACATCCGCCTCGTGCACTAGTGCAGAGTGGGTTAACGCTAGCTTACGCTTTTTAGACTTCTTCGTTAGAATATGGCTTTTAAAGGCGTGCTTTCTTTTAATTTTACCACTACCGGTAAGCTTAAATCGCTTTTTGGCACTGGATTTTGTTTTCTGTTTAGGCATTTTCTTCCTATTTATTAATTTATCTCGCTTACTATCTTTATGCTAAAACACTTTTAGCATTTTTATTTTTGCAACCAAAGCCAAAAGGCATAGGTTATTTTTTTGTTTTTGGGGCAATGAACATGGTCATACGTTTACCCTCCAGTTTTGGCATTTGTTCCACTTTGCCCAAATCTTCCAACTCGGATGCCAACTTAAGTAATAGTATCTCTCCTTGGTCCTTATAAACAATGGAACGACCTTTGAAAAATACATAGGCCTTTAGCTTGGCACCATCTTTTAAGAATTTTTCTGCGTGCTTCTTCTTAAATTCATAATCGTGATCATCCGTTTGTGGACCAAACCTTATTTCTTTTACGATTACTTTGGTGGCTTTGGCCTTCATGACCTTTTCCCTTTTCTTTTGCTCGTAAAGGAATTTCTTGTAATCTATAATTTTACACACTGGGGGATCTGCTTTAGGGGAAATCTCCACTAAGTCCAATTCCAGTTCTTCCGCTTTGGCCAAGGCTTCACGGGTGCTATATACACCTACTTCTACATTGTCGCCAACCAACCTAACCTTGGGCGATGAAATACTTTCATTGATGTTGTGAGGGTTTTTGTTTTCCCTCCTAGGTTGGGGTCTAAATCTTTTTCTAATTGCTATGACGTAATATTTTTAGTTAAACTTTTTTTTAAAACGACTTTAAGGTACTGTTTATTTCATTTATTACCAAGTCGGTAAAGGCATTTACGGAGATGGCACCTAAATCTTCACCGCCGTGCCTCCTAATGGAAATGGTTTCCTCTTTTTCTTCATTCTCCCCTACGATCAGCATAAATGGTATTTTATTCATCTCTGCTTCACGTATTTTTTTGCCAACCGTTTCATTTCGGTTGTCAATGAGGGCGCGAATGTCGTTATTTTCCAAGGAATTTAAAACTTTTTGGGCATATATTTCATGTTTTTCGCTGACAGGGAGGATTATAGCTTGCTCTGGCATCAGCCAAAGGGGGAAATTTCCACCGGTATGTTCCAGTAATAAAGCTATAAATCGTTCCATACTTCCGAAAGGGGCCCTGTGGATCATAACGGGTCTGTGCAGTTCATTGTCGCTACCTTTATAGGTAAGGTCAAATCGCTCTGGTAAATTGTAGTCCACCTGGATGGTTCCCAATTGCCAGTTCCTTCCAAGTGCGTCTTTTACCATAAAATCCAACTTTGGACCATAAAAAGCGGCTTCACCACTTTCTATAACAAAATCAAGACCTTTTTCCTTAGCGGCGTTTATAATGGCATTTTCCGCCTTTTCCCAGTTTTCAATAGAACCGATATACTTCTCCGGTTTTTCCAGATCCCTTACGGATACTTGGGCCGTAAAATTACCAAAGCCCAATGATCCCAATACATAAAGGGTTAGGTCGATAACGTTCTTAAATTCATCCGCCAATTGATCGGGAGTACAGAAAATGTGCGCGTCATCCTGAGTAAAGCCACGTACCCTGGTAAGGCCGTGCAATTCTCCACTCTGTTCATAACGGTAAACAGTTCCGAATTCTGCATATCTTTTTGGAAGTTCCCTGTAGCTAAATGGCTTGGTGTTGTATATTTCACAGTGATGTGGACAGTTCATTGGCTTCAACAAGAACTCCTCATCTTCTTTTGGAGTTTTTATGGGTTGAAAACTGTCTTCTCCGTATTTGGCATAATGTCCAGAAGTAACATAAAGTTCCTTTTGTCCTATATGTGGGGTAACCACCATCTCGTATCCGGCTTTCTTCTGAGCCTTCTTTAAAAAGTTCTCCAATCGCTCCCGCAGAGCCGCTCCCTTTGGAAGCCATAAGGGGAGACCTTGCCCTACTTTTTGGGAGAAGGTGAAAAGTTCCAATTCCTTGCCCAGTTTCCTATGGTCCCTTTTTTTTGCCTCTTCCAATAGTTCCAGATACTCTGTAAGTTCTTTCTGTTTGGGAAAGGAAATACCGTATACCCTGGTCAACTGATTGTTTTTTTCATTCCCTCTCCAATAGGCACCGGCTACACTTAATATTTTAATGGCCTTTATAATACCTGTGTTGGGTATGTGTCCTCCTCTACATAGATCGGTGAAGGTGTCATGGTCACAAAAGGTAATGGTACCGTCTTCCAGATTTTCTATAAGTTCTACCTTATATTGGTTACCTTGTGATCTGTATAGTTCCAATGCCTCTGCCTTGGTAGCGGATCGCATTTTAAAATCGTGTTTTCCCCTGGCAATTTCCAGTGCTTTTTTCTCAATCTCCGGAAAGTCTTTTTCAGAAATAGAGCCCTCCGCCAAATCTACATCATAATAAAAACCGTTATCAATGGCTGGTCCTATGGTAAGTTTTACACCGGGGTACAGTTCTTCCAGAGCCTGGGCCACAACGTGGGAGGTAGAATGCCAGAATGCGGTTTTGCCTTCCTTGTCGTTCCAGCTGTAGAGGATAAGGGATCCATCTTCCTTTAAAGGTGTTACGGTTTCAACGGTAACTCCGTTGAATTTTGCTGAAATAATATTTCGTGCCAAGCCTTCGCTTATGCTTTTGGCTACCGCTAAAGGGGTTGTACCTTCAGCATATTCCCTAACGCTCCCGTCTGGTAAAGTTATTTTGATCATGCTTTTTTTGTCGTAATAAGTGTGCAAAGATAACATCTAGTATTTATGTTGGCAATATATATAGGAACGATTTTATACTTATACATATATAGGATAGTCGTTTGGCGTTCCCTCCATTGTCGGGCCGGGTGCTCCGCTGTATCCCTTGCCCTGCTTCGGGGATGCCGCTCCGCCCCCTAACGCTTTCCGCTGTAATTTTAACGTGTCTTTTTTTTGTGGTTGTTGGAAAAAGCGTTAAATTGTTTTCCCTTTTTCGCGGGAGGTCCCTGTCGCAATATGCTTGTTGACAGGGTGTTGTGCGTTGCCCTTAAAAAAAGGCAAAAAAAGTTTTGAAAAACCCTTGCGGATTTAAAAAAGGGTGGTAGATTTGCACCCCGCTAACGAAGGAATCACGGAGTCGGCGGAAGGGGCGTTGGGAGCGCCACGTTCATATAGTTTTGTTTCCGTTGCCGGGCTTCCAAAAGAAAAAAAATATTTTTTCAAAAAAGCTTGGCGGATTAAAAAAAGGCTGTACATTTGCAGCCGCTTTGGGAGACAGGGCGAACGAAAGGAAGTAAAGAAGTTCATTGATATATTGTAAAGACAGCGTGCCACATTCCTGGGAACGGGGATGTGGTGCAGAAAAAGAAATCGAAATAACGGGCCGGGAAACAGCTTTTATGGGTTGATCGAATTTATATAAGAATCAACGATGAAGAGTTTGATCCTGGCTCAGGATGAACGCTAGCGGCAGGCCTAACACATGCAAGTCGAGGGGCAGCGGGGATAAGCTTGCTTATCCGCCGGCGACCGGCGCACGGGTGCGCAACGCGTATAGAATCTGCCCTGTACTGGGGAATAGCCCAGAGAAATTTGGATTAAT
>NZ_FXAO01000010.1 GCF_900177645.1 Arenibacter troitsensis | reverse complement strand
GGCCCCATAAAGTGCCGCGGCGGCAGGACCTTTTAACACGTTGATCGATTCTATGTTCTCCGGGTTTATTTCCGAAGCTCCGTTTCCGTAATCCACATCCTGTGTGCCCGAACCGCTGGAACCTACAATTTCATTGCTGATCGGAGTACCATCCACAATGAACAAAGGAGAGTTGCCATTGATATTCAAGGAGGCATCGCCCCTTATGGACACCCTGGCAGAACCTCCAAGGCCCGAGGGACTGTTGGTAATCTGTAGACCGGCCACCTTTCCGGAAATACCGTTTAAAAGATTGGGCTCCCTGGCAGCGGATACCTGTTCGCCGTCCAGCTCCTGTGATGCATACCCCAAGGACTTCTTTTCCCTTTTTATACCCAAGGCCGTTACGACCACTTCATTCAATTTTTCAGAATCGGGAAGAAGGACTATTTCCGCCGATGTTTTTCCAGAGGTGGCAATTTCGGTTGGAATATATCCTAAATAGGTAACGAGTAGAATATCGTTTGCCGAATTTAATTCAATTTGAAAATTTCCGTCAAAATCGGTAGCTACCCCTTTGGAACTACCTTTAATGACCACCGATGCCCCTGGCAAAGGCGCATTGTTTTCATCCAAAACCTTTCCCGAAAATACCCCTTGGGAATGGCCCATGATAAATGCAAAAAAGGCAAATACCATAACAATACTTGTTTTGTTCATTCTTTTTAGTTTGTGATTTTATTAATTATTTAGTGAGCGCAAATATCCTAGGCATAGGTTAACTAAACCCTCAATTAATATTAAAAGATTGCAATGAAATCTGTCTATTTGTTAAAGCAACGTTAACAAAACTTTTAGGACAAAAGAATGAGCGCAAAAGTATTTAAGACAAGCCTAAAAAGGCTGATCTCCAGAAGTGGTGAGTTGATGAATGAGGAATAAGCGGGGAATAAATTATGCCTCCGCCAATTGTATTTCCGACTTTTCCACTAATAAATTCTTCTTGTATTTCCTTTTAAAGTAGAAAAGTGAAACTAAAGTAATAATAGACCCCAAAACGGCGATTAAATAAGTGCTGGCCATAAAGAATTTGAGCCAAGAAAGGGTACTCTGACCAAAATTCTTATAAAGCAGTACGCCCATACTGCCCAAATAACCAAAGGCATCCGCAATATATATAAGGTAACCTGCATTGCCCTTAATTCGGAAAGTAGCGATCATGCGATCGAAAAAAATGCAATTAAAAGGTACATAACATATATAGAGTCCAAAGCCAACACTGATCATCCAAAGAACAGGTGAAATTAAAGTCATTTGAAACAACAAGGTAGACAGCCCAATGGCAATAGTACCAAAAAGCAAAAGATAGTGATAGGAAACAAAGGCCTTATAATTATTTTTGATCACTCCCAAAAAACCTATGATGACCAATACCAATATGGCGATAGGCAATTCCGAGATGGTATATATTGCAGCATCACCCTCGAAACCTAGGGCATCCCAAATTTCCCGGGAAAAATTATCCCTGAAATCGCGCAATGCAGTTAAGAAAGTGTAGAAAAAAACCAAAATGATAATGGGGAACAGGAAGGTAAGAAAAACCCTTTTTCTATCCTTCCCTGTCATAGGTTTCCGTTCTGTTCTAAGTTCCTTATCCTCCTCTGTTGGTTGGGGCATCTTATTCAACAACCAGGCAAAAAATACAAAAGGAGCCAAAAAAACGCCACCGGTAACGGATGGCATCCAAAATTGGGATACCTGCCAATTTTCCATAACCAAAAGACCCACCGATTTTACAGCGCCACTAGATACTATAAAACTGGAGCACAAAGCCACTCCCAAAAATTCTGTAAACTTTCTACCTTCCAAATAAGAAAAAACAATTCCCCACACCATCCCCAATGGCAGGCCATTTAAAAACATGAATGCTATATTATAAGGCGCTGGGGTAAGGGCGAACAAAAGAAGACTTGCCTCTGCGGCAAGAATAAGCCCCAATAAATAAAATATGCGTTGATTGGGCTTTAGTTCTGAAATTACCTTAATCCCTATAAATTTTGAAAGCATGTACCCAAGTACTTGCGCAATGATCAAAATTATCTTGTAATCTACCCCCGCAAAGGAAAGGTCTTCAAATGTAGCTACCGTAAACGGTTTGCGAAAGGCGTACATGCAGAAATAAGTGCCAAAGGAGGCAAATGCCCCATATAGCAAAAACGAAAAATCTTTTTTTACTAGCTTCAAAAGTGTTGGCAGTTTGGTATAAAATTTCTCAAAAGATAAATATTAATAGACAATATTCACCCCTTTTTATGTTGAAATGAATTTTTTAAAGTTATTAGATCGTTATGTAAAGATTAAAATAATAAACCACTGCATATTTTGTCAATTTTCAGAATAAGTCCGGGTCAGGAAATATCGGCATTTCTCAATCTTAGCGCATTCGCAATAACGGAAACCGAACTAAAACTCATGGCCAATGCGGCGATCATAGGTGATAGTAGTAGCCCAAAAAATGGATAGAGCACACCAGCTGCTATGGGTACCCCAAGGGTATTGTAAATAAGTGCAAAAAATAAATTTTGTTTAATATTTCCCATCACTTTTACACTTAGGTTCCTAGCTTTTACAATTCCTTGTAAATCTCCTTTTACCAAAGTGATGGAGGCACTTTCAATAGCCACATCGGTACCTGTTCCCATAGCGATTCCAACCTCACTCTTCGCCAAGGCCGGAGCATCGTTTATGCCATCTCCTGCCACCGCAACTTTTTTACCTTGTGCTTGCAAGCTTTCCACTTCATTTAACTTATCTTGGGGAAGCATCCCCGCCTTAAAATCGGTAAGATCAAGTTCCTCCGCCACAGCCTTTGCCGTATCATAGTTATCACCGGTCAACATGATTACGGATATTCCCAAAGATTGCAAAGCCGAAATGGCCTTTTTGCTGGTTTCCTTTATTTTATCGGTAATCACAACAAATCCAACTACAATGCTATCTACAGAAATCATGGAAACCGTTTTACCCAGCTGCTGTTCAATTTTTACTTTTTTCATTAGCCCATTGGACATGGCAGCCTCCACTTCCTCCATCATGCTATCATTCCCCAATGCCAACTTTTTCCCATTGACAATTCCTGTTACGCCTTTCCCTGTGACCGAATTAAATTCTGACACCTTCAATATTTCCGCTCCCTGTTCCTTCCCGTATGCGACCGTTGCCTCCGCTAATGGGTGTTTACTCATTTGATTGAGGGATACAATGTATTGCAACACTTTTTCCTCAGGATATTCATCCGAGGTAACCACCACTTTTTCTACGGATGGCTTTCCCGCAGTAATTGTTCCTGTCTTATCTATAATTAGAGTATCAATTTTGTTCATTTTCTCCAATGCCTCCGCATTTTTGACCAATACCCCGGATTGCGCCCCTTTCCCTATTCCGACCATGACAGACATTGGTGTGGCCAAACCCAAGGCACAGGGACAGGCTATGATCAATACGGCAATAGCATTTACCAAGGCATAGACATATTTGGGTTCGGGGCCAAAAATAGCCCAAACGATGAAGGTAATAACAGAGACCAATACTACCACGGGAACAAAATATCCGGAAATCCTATCCGCCAATTTCTGAATGGGAGCCTGACTGCGACTGGCCTTATTGACCATCTCTATAATTTGTGCCAGCAAAGTGTCCGAACCCACCTTTTCTGCCTTCATTACAAAGGATTGGTTTCCATTGATAGTTCCGGAACTCACTTGGTCGCCTTCCTTTTTATCTACAGGTATGGGTTCTCCTGTAATCATGGATTCATCCAAGGAGCTCTCCCCTTCATGAATAATGCCATCGACAGGAATTTTATCACCGGGCTTAACCCTAAGCAAATCCCCTATTTTAATTTTATCGATAGCAATGACTTCTTCTTTCCCGTCCACCAGTTTAACAGCCTTATTGGGTGCCAATTTTAACAGCTCCTTCACCGCGTTGTTCGTCTTGCTATGGGCCCGGGCCTCCAAAAGTTGTCCCAATAATACTAGTGTCAAAATTACTGTAGCCGCCTCAAAATAAACGTGTACGGTACCGTGATGGGTTTTGAACTGGGAAGGGAAAACATCTGGAAAAAGCATCCCGAAAACACTAAATAACCATGCAACCCCAGATCCGATACCAATAAGGGTAAACATATTTAAATTCCATGTCTTTATTGATCGATATGCCCTCTCAAAAAACATCCAAGTAGCATGGAATACCACCGGAAGGGAAAGACCAAACTGGATCCAGTTCCAATATTTCATACCCAAAATAGTATACAATGGGTTGTTGGGTACCATTTCGGACATGGCAATAATAAAAATAGGCAGCGTAAAGGCAAGGGCTATCCAAAATTTCTTCGATAGCTTTTTATAGTTTTTCTCCTCTGCCGAAATATCTGTCTGTAATGGTACCAGATCCATTCCACAGATGGGACAGGATCCTGGTTCATCCTCGATAATTTCGGGGTGCATGGGACAGGTATATTGGGTGTTACCTCCATTATTTGCCTTTACCTCTTCCACCAAATCCATTCCACAAACCGGACAATCTCCCGGCTGATCATAGGTTTTATCCCCCTCACAATGCATGGGACAATAAAACGTTCCCGTCCCGGGACCACTAGGCTTTTGTTTCTTAGGGGAATGATACTCATGTTCTTCTCCTGGCATAGAAATACCATAGGCGCCGCCATCATCTTCCAATGCCTTTTTAAAGGTAGATAGAGGTATATGCCCGTCCATGTCAATTACAGCTTCAGCTTTTTCCAAAGCTACTGTTGCCTGGGTAACGCCTTCCACTGTATTTAAGGTATGCTCTACATGCGACCTACAACCGTTGCAGGTCATACCGTGTATCTTATAGGTGTGTCTCATATCCAAGCATTTTTAATTCGTAAGTAAAAATAGTCATATTGACATGGAACACTTTTTACAATTATGGAGTTTCTTTACACAATTTTGTCCAGCGGTTTTCTATCCCATTGTTGTAATTTTTTATACTCTCCCATAGACATACCCGTGACCGACTTAAACTGTGAGGCCAAATGACTACTGTTCCTGTAATTTAAGGCATACCCTATTTCAGAAAAATTGAGTTCGTTCATTTGGATAAGTTCCTTGGCTCGTTCAATTTTTAGATCGATATAGTATTTCTCAATGGTTACACCTTCCTTTTTACTGAACATTTTACTTAGGATGGAGTAATCTTTATTTAATTTTTTGGACAAGTAGGAGGACATGTTCCCCGCTATATCATTTTCTCCGTTGTTGATCGTATTGATTAATTGGATCTTTATGTTTTCAAGGATCATATCAGCTGTATCTTTAACCAATTCGAAGCCGTTATTTTTCAATATGCCTTCTATTATACCTTCCTCATTATCGGCATTTTCCTCATATACGATCTCCCCTAATTTTATAGATATAATTACAATCCCAGCCTTGGTAAACTCTTGTGCCAAAAGGGTTTTACATCTATCACAAACCATATTTTTGATTAGGAGTCTTTTCATCTGTTACAGATTTTAAATGTGGATATAGCCCAGCCTTAGTTGCGGACTTTTCCAAAAGCTATCATAAATAAAAATAACAATATTCCCCTTCACAGCTTTGGAAGGGGAATTCAGCAACATTCATTGCTCCTTGGTTACAAAGGTATAATTCCCAACCGCTCTATCAAGGAAATCCAATAGCTTTTGACCAGCGCTCTAGGCGGTTTATTGGTTGATGTTGGAAAAGAAGGAATATGCAATATTTGGCATCAAATTCATTCTGGCATTACCTCTACGATCATTTCGATCTCTACGGCGATATTTCCCGGAAGGGACCCCATACCTACGGCAGCGCGGGCATGTTTTCCCCTTTCTCCAAATACGGCTACCATTAAATCTGAATATCCATTGATTACCTTGGGATGATCGGGAAAATCCGGTCCTGCATTTACCATACCTAATACCTTGACCACCCTAACTACCTTATTTAAATTTCCCAATTCAGATTTTAAAACGGACAATTGATTAATACCCGTAATTTTGGCGGCCTCATATCCCTCCTCAATGGTTAGATCTGTCCCCACTTTACCCTCAATATTTTCGCCATTACTCTGAAGTGGCCCTTTTCCAGATAGAAAAATTAGATTTCCCGAGCGAACGGCATTGACATAATTGGCTACAGGAGCACTGGCTTCCGATAAGGTTATGCCCAGTTCCTTAAGTTTTTTCTCTGGGTCATAGTCGGCTGGAATTACTGGAGTTTCCTTTTCAACTGATGTTCCTACATCGCCCTTTTTTGCGTTACAGGAAATGATCATTATAGCCATTAAGGGGACTAAAAAATACTTGAAATTCATATGCTTGCTTTTAAAACTAATTTTTATTTAAACTAATTACACATTCTCCAATACGTCCTTAAGGCGTCTGGCCACTATTCTTTCCTGACCAGGATCCATCATCCAGGTAGTTATACCTATAGTTTCCTTATCTCCTACCGTAGCTATGGCAGGGTGGCCTTCCATTAACTTTTTCCTAGCTTCCTCTGGACTTATCTTAACCAAATTACTGTCCCATTTAATACGTAGGGAAGGGACATGATTGGCATAGGGCGGCACATGTATCTCTGTCTGCACCCCTTTTACGGATAAGGCACTATCGCTAATTAATTTAATTTGATTTTCCCAAAGCTCCCATTCCTTTTGATGATCCTTGGCCAAATACATTTCCAAGGCCACCAACATTCCCAAAACTTCCTCCTTGTTTACTTTCATGCCCCTACCAATAGTGCTTCCACGGGGTGGGGTATGTATTCTTGCCGCTTTTATCAGGTCCCTTTTGCCCAGCAATAATCCAGCGCTTTGAGGCCCTCTAATTCCTTTTCCTCCAGAAAATGCCACTAAATCGAACCCCATTTTAGTAAATTTAAACAAGTTCTCCACAGGAGGTACATCTGCTGCACAATCTATAAAAGTTGGAATGTTGTGTTTTTTTCCAATGGCGATAAACTCGTCATACTTAATTTCACCATTGTCCGTATTGGCATTTAAAAACCAGAGCATGGCCGTATTTTTGTTAATGGCCTTTTCCATTTCCTTCTTTGTTTTTACGGTGACTATTTTGGCGCCGACGTTCAATAGGGCATGGGTATAACCAATATTATGGCCTTCCTGTATTATTACCTCGTGCTTCAATCCTGTGGTATCCGGAAGTTGGGCGGCTATTTCGGAGTCCATTCCAGAAATTACCCCGGCAAGCCCAATGGACATGGCCCCGAAAGCTCCAGAGGATACCGTGGCATATTCGCACTCCAACAATTCTGCTATTCTCTCACCGACCTTGTCCTGTAGGTCGTCCAAATCTACATATTCCGTGGCCCCGAATACAATTGCCGAGGTAACCTCCTCGGACATTAGGGAACCGGTCATGGAAGTATAGGTTCCGGCAGCATTGATAAATGTACGTATGCCCAGCTCCTTGAAAAAATTCCGCTTTGCCGGTAGGCTTACTGTAGCACCAAGCAATTGTGGCGTTAATAATCCAGTACCTACCAATCCGCCCACCACTGGTACACTGGATAAGGTTTTTAATAATTTTCTCCTACTTAACATAATTAATTTTTTATAGATTAATCCAATTCAATGCACTTCCCATAGACTATTTTCAAATAAACGGGATTACTTTGCATTCCACATAGGTCTGGAAATACCGTTTAGATCCCAAACCACATCTCCCTCCCTTAGGGTAAGCTCACATTCCAATTTTTGGTCGCCCATCATTTTTTTCCCTTGTGTATCAATAAACCCAAAATTCCCTTTTTTAAGGTTTAAAATAGTTAGGTCTGCCACGGCCCCAACAGTCAGGTGCCCTAAATCCGTGCGTTTAATATACTGGGCAGGATTCCAAGTTGCAGTTTCAATTACCTGCTTTACCGGCATGCCCATATTGATAAATTTTGACATAATATTGAGGATATCCTTCATTCCCCCGTTCATACTTCCCGTGTGCAGATCCGTGCTTATGGAATTAGGTAAGAAACCTTGTTTTATGGCCGGAATGGCTTGCTCGAAGACAAAGCTGCCACCACCATGGCCAACATCAAAAATGATCCCTCGTTTTTGGGCATCAAAGACATACTTCCTAACCTTGCCACTTTCATCCACTACAGGAGTTCTTCCTTTTACGTGTGCATAGGCATGGGTAAAGATGTCTCCGGGACGAAGTTTTTCCATGAGCAATGTTTCCAAGGACAACTCCGGTTCACTGCCTCCAAAATCGATCATAACCGGGATATCGGCCATAGTCCCCGCTGCAACCACCCTATTTACAGGTTCCCAATCAAAACCACTATAATGGGCCAATTTCACTCCTACTATAGTCCCCTTGTTCTGCGAAGCAACATAGGCCGTTAATTTAGGATTCATATCCTCTATATTTTGCTCAATGGCGCCTCCCTTCATACCCGACCCAATAATATTTAAGAAAGACAATACTCTTGTTTTTGATTTATCTATCGTCTGCGTCTTAAAGGTTTTAAAATTCTTCCAACCGGCACCACCTACATCAACAATAGTAGTAACGCCACTTCTAAAAGTAAAGCCATCAGGGGGCAGGGCACTAAAACTGTTACTTAAATACGCATCTTCCTCGGTGCCAAAAAAATTGTGCCCATGTATATCCAAGAGTCCCGGGGCCACAATAAACCCCTTGGCATCTATCAATGTTTTCGCCTTATTTTCGGGAATTTTGGAATCGACTTTTGCAATTTTACCATCCTTAATGGCTACATCCATAACTTGGTCCAAATTGTTTTTTGTGTCTATAACATGTCCACCTTTTACCAAGATGTCATAGTCCTGTGCGGTCAAGGCAATAGTTGACGCTAACATTAAAATAATGGCCCAATTCCGTTTTTTTAGCATATTTTTCATTTTTAAAAGTATTGGTTGATTTAAACACTTGGTATGTGAATTCTATAAACTGCTTCTTAGCTTCCTTACTTCTTCTGGTTTTATCTCCCCCGCATCATTCCCAAAATTGGCCCTGATATAAGTCAGGACATCGGCCACTTCCTCATCACTTAAAAAACTATGTTGTGGCATTACCCCGTTATAAACCTCCCCGTTCACCTCCATGGAGCCTTCCATTCCATTCAAAACAATATTGATCAATCTCTCCTTGTCACCAATGACCCATTCCGTTCCGGTCAAAGGTGGAAATCTACCCGTTGCTCCCCTACCATCCTGTTGATGACATGTGCTGCAATAGGTATAATAAATTTTTTCACCTCCAGTAAATTTACCTGCCATAAGGTTATCCTTGGTTTCATCAGGTGTCCTTATATGCGACAATAGTTTTCTTTTTTCCATTCCCGCCAATTGATCATGGCCAAAATTATTTTTGTCGCCCTGGAATACTATCTTCCATATCTTTCCCTTTACCGAATCTGAAATATACATACTATCGTCTGCACCAAAAGCAATACCCATAGGCCTATATTCGGCATCTTTAACACTGACTATAGGATCTACCCCTGCAAAACCATCCGCGAAAACCTCCCAATCCCTGGAGGGCTTTCCGTCCTTAAAGGGGACAAATCCAACAAAATACCCAGATTGTGGATATGGAGCTCTATTAGTTGATCCATGGAAGGCTATAAATGCCCCATTTTTATATCTACTTGGTAGCTTATCCCCATTGTAAAAAACCAAATCGTTCGGGGCCCAGTGCCCAGGGAATCCCATTATAGGATTATCAAAATCCTGACATCTCCCGATTATTTTCCCATCACCCCCGTATTCCGGTGCAAGGACCTTTTTTTCCTGTATTTGGTCATAGTAACAATAGGGCCAGCCAAAATTTGAGCCTTCGGTTACCCTAATAAATTCTTCCGAGGGGAGCAGGGCACTTTCCCAACCGGAATAGATATTGGGAAATAGTCTAAGCAAATCATCCCGTCCGTGCATTACAATATAAAGATTCCCATCCTCAGAATTCCAATCCATTGCCACTACACTACGTATCCCCGAAGCATATTTGTAACCGTCCTTTTGGGTCTGACCCAGTTTATTGGCATCGAAACGCCAAACGCCGCCATGGTCCTCCAATTGTGGACATGGATCCATGCCCGGCGCTCCAGGGGTTCTTTTGGGGTTTTGACAAGCATTGGAAGGGGCACCAAAAGGAACATACATATACCCCTTGTTATCAAAAGCAATGGGCTTGCCTATATGTTCGTGCTTTCCATGCTCATGGTCATCGGTCATCACTATTTCCATTTCCCCTTCAGGTATTAAGGTTCCCGGTTTTAATTTATAGCGGTAAATGACCAATTCAGAACTAAAATACAAATAGCCATTATAGATCCTCATGGCTGTGGAATAACTCCATTTTTGAAGCGTACGATACGCGCCAAATTTTTGTATTATCTCTGCCTTTCCATCTTTATTTTTATCCTGTAATGCAACTATACCTCCATTTTCATTGGAATTTCTAAGTTTGCCATACACTATTCCATCGTTGGTCACGGCCAAATGCCGAACCCTTTCCTCTATGCTATCCACGACCACGACTGCCCTGAAACCTTCAGGTAAATAAAGACCTCCGTTAGGTGGTTGTACCTCACAATTCAACAGAGTCAAAATGGGCACTATACCAAAAAGTAATTTTTTGATTCGCGGGGAAATGGGCATTGATCGTATATTTAATAAACCTATGATTGACTCTCCATCATGGGTAATTTTCACCAATACCAACTATTCCCCAAATATGATTGGGATTGGAATTGAAGTTTTACCCGATAATAATATCCTCAGCCTGCATGTAGTTCCTGCCTTAAATTTTATAAGATGTGTTCGAACACATCTTAAATTTAATAATACTTTGAAGAATATGCCTATTATATTTCCAATATTTAACAATTAAATTGCCTAATTGAAATAAAAGTGTGATTTCTATTGAAAAATTACAAAAAATATCCCTTTAAAATATCTTGTTCCTGAAGCAACTCGGAATTACCTTGTTTTGTTTATTGAAAAATAAGTTTGCCAAAATATTCTGGCCTGTGATAATCGGGCTTTTCGGTTCCAACCGGATTCCAGGTTAAATAATGGCGTTGGGAAGTAGCGTCGCCACACTTATAAAAATTTGCAGTGCTCTCAAGGCCCTTTAATTTAATTTCAGGATTATGGGTCAGGATCCCAGCAGGTATTACAATGGTCAATTCCCAAGAAAAATCGCCCGTTCTTTCTGTGAAAGTCTGTGATCCCAAAGTACTTTGTACCTCGATTAATTTCCCAATGGTCTTTGGATCGACAAATTGACGCTGCCCTCTTCCAGGTCCGTAAGCCAAATGGACGGTGCCAATACAATTGAATTCAAAATTATAATAATTCCCGTTCCCCAAAGGGTCTAAAAAAAATTCCACGCAACTATCACGGGCCACTGGGCCATTGGTATCCCCAATACTGGCCAGAATGTTTTTTTCTTGGACATAATATTTTATCCAAATGGCATTATTGCTGTGCGCAATCCTAAAAGACACATTGGGCCTATAAGAAAATTGATCCCAATTTATTAAATCGATTGCCTGTAATTCAGTATGTTGCTCCAAAAGTTGGGATACCTCTTCCAAATCGGCTTGCCCCTTAAATTCTATTTCTTTAACCCTTAACATTTTCTCCTGACTATGTATTTCAGATTTGCATGCCATCATAAACCCACATAGGCACAATACTATATATTTCCGCTTATTCATATATGGCAAATCTATATAAGCACAAATTAACTAAAATTTGTCATCCAGAATCCACGAAACCATAAATATAACTTTAACAAAAGTAAATTTACTTCTCCGTAAGAAGACTACCCAAGATTTCATAGGACCTTAAGCGGTCCTGATGATCAAAAATATGGGATACTGCCATTATTTCATTGACCCTTGTAGCTTTAATAAAATTTGTAAGTTGTGCTTTTATGGTTTCCTTGGATCCTACAAAGCTATAGTGCATCATCCTTTGAATTTGGACTTTTTCCACCTCATGCCATAATCCATCCATAGTCTTCACTGGTGGTGGTAAAGGTTTTCTGGTATTCCTTATAATTCCCAAAGCCAATTGCTGAAGGCTGGTCTCCAAAAACTTGGCCTTTTCATCTGTTTCTGCGGCAATTATATTTACACAGGCAATAGTATAGGGAGCTTCACATTGTTCCGAAACTTGAAAATTTTGATGGTATAATTTAAGGGCTTCATGTAAATGGGTAGGTGCAAAATGACTGGCAAAAGCATATGGCAATCCCTTTGCTCCGGCCAATTGGGCACTAAATGTGCTTGAACCCAGTAAATACAAAGGAATATTCAAGCCTTCTCCAGGTATGGCCCGTACTGCAGCATAACTATTTTCTTTAGAGAAATAGGTCTGCAATTCCACTATATCCCTTGGGAAGTCGTGCACAGTTTCCGTACGATCCCGTCTTAATGCCTTGGCCGTTAGTTGATCTGTTCCTGGAGCCCTTCCCAAACCCAGGTCAATTCTCCCTGGATAAAGTGTCTCCAAGGTACCAAATTGTTCCGCTACAATTAACGGGGCATGATTGGGCAACATAATTCCACCGGAGCCTACTCTAATGGTCTTGGTGCCTTGGGCAATATGTCCTATTAAAATTGGTGTAGCCGAACTCACCAAACTTTCCATATTATGGTGTTCGGAAATCCAAAATCGTTCAAAGCCCAAAGTTTCTACGTGTTGTGCCAATTCCAGGCTCTTTTGCATAGACTGCAAAGGGGTTGAGCCCTTAGCTACAGGGACCAAATCCAAAACTGAGAATTTTGTATTCTTAATATTGCTATTGATGTTATCCTCCATTTTTCCGATATTTTCTTGATCTGATGATAGGGTTTAGTCGAAAAATGATATCTATACTTAAAACAAATTTAGGAATGGTAGATTTAGCAAAAGGAACATGCTAAAATTGATTGTTTCTATACCCTCACTATCACCGACCCCACTCTGATTTGATAAAAGTAAAAAACTTAATCCCGTTCAAAAATTATGGTGAGACCCGGATATTGTTCCTTCAATTGAGTTATGGTTTCTTTGGATACTTCTGATTGCCAGAGATAAATTTTCTTCAACCTGGTTAAATGGGGAACAAGTTCCAAAACTCCTTTCGAGACCTTGGTTCCATACAGGTTGAGCGATTCCAGATTCTCCAATTTAGATAAGTATTTTAACCCGTGATCGGTAATTTCATTTCCACTAAGGTCCAACTTTACCAGGTTTTGCAATAATCCAATTTTTTCAAGATAGGCATCCTTGATGTTTGAATTTCCTAGATTAAGCCAAACCAATTGTTCCTTTAATTCCAAAAGGGTGTCCATATCCGAAGCCTTTAGGTCATATTCGCTTAAACTAAAATTGGCCTCCAAAAAATAATTGTCCTTCATCAAAGGATTGATTACAAACCCGTTACCTAATAAGGTTTCAACCACAGCCTGATTTGGGAGGGGAACTTTTTTGTTAAAAAGGCTATTCTTGTCCAAACCAAGATAGTTACTGACCAAAGAGGTGAGTGTTTTTTCTTTATCCAATTGGGTAACATAACCACTGGGCGGGGCGCCCATTTTGATCCACCATTGTATTAACAACACTTCTTGATCGGTCATGGGCAGCTTTCCTTCGGAAGGCATAAAATCATCATGCGCCATAGGTAAGGTTATCCGCCGTACCAATTCGCTCTTTATGGCATCACCAGGGATAATGGTATTTCCACTTTCTCCTCCAAGCATCATATCCGCATAGGTGGTAAGTAAAAGACCCCCCTTCCTTTTCCCCTCGTTATGGCAACTAACACATTTAGTTTGCATCATGGGTAGCACCAAGTCCAGAAATACGTCAGCGGAATCCAATACCGTGACTTTTTCTCGCGGCACCACCTTGGAAGGCAATCCTGCCATGTTCCTAACAGGATTTGGTGCGTATTCCAGTAAATAAGTAGCGCCATGGGTGAGATTGCCACCCATGTGCCCAGTAAACATAAGTAAAAGTCCTACTATGACAACCATTGTCCATTTGGGAATGGAGAGTATTTTACTCGATTTCTTGTTGATTAAGTAACACCCAAAAGACAATAGCATTACGGCAATTCCACCCCACTGATGCCAAAAGAGGGTATCCTCATCGTAACCTCCACTTAAGGAAAGGAAATAACCAAAAACCACAGCCAATAGTGCACTAAATGCGCCCATTAGCCACATTAGTGGGAGATAGATCTCCAAAAGCTTGTATTTGGGCCAACGCGTAGCCAGCTGCGCCAAAATGGCCATAATTAAGAAGCCAATAGGAAGGTGCACAACTACCGGATGAAACCGCCCAAAAAACAATACTACATCTGGTGGATTATCCAAAATACCACCATTCATCAAGAAGATAAATCCCATTTATACTATTTAAGTGGAGTTCCTTTTATGGGTTTTCCATTGGTGGTCAATATTTGAAAGTGGTGCACCCTATGCCCTTCATAATTCCAAACCATAGATTTATCAGGTGCCAACTCAAACAATTTTATTCCCTTTTGAGCCCCATAACTGGCAATCACCGTATTGCCATTAGGCAATCTTTGTGCCCCACAGGGATCAACAAAAGGTGTTTCTTGCAAATCAGAATTGGACACTTTCCAGACTACCTTGCCATTGGAATCAAATTCTACCACCTTGTTCCCATGGGTTAAAGTAACCAGGGTATTACCATTCTCCAAACGAATAGCGGTAAAAGGCCAGTTTTCAGCTTCCCTTCCTCCCAAATCTTCCAAATCCGTATTGAAAACATTTACCACTTTCCCATCCGGCTGGTATTCCTTGACGGCAAAAGCCAATAAATGTGGCACCAAATAATTGCCATTGGATAATTTCCTGGCCATTCTAGTCTGCATATGAATATTATCAGTATCTGGCATTAAAGGTACAGCCCTAACAACCTCTCCTTTTTTATTTACCTCCACTATCCTAGGATTGGATCCCGATTCCGTAATCATGGTATTACCATTGGGCAAACGTACTGCGGTTCCCAATTCCATGGACTTCTCCGCTTTGGTATAGCTAAAAACTACCTTCTTTTTCTTGTTGTACTCCAGCACTTCATCTCCCCAACAAATGAGGATGTTACCATTCCTTAAGACATACCCGTCCCTGGCACTTTTTTTCCCGGAATCCCAGATTTCCTCTCCATTTTCCCCAATAATCCCGGTAAAATTGGGTCCCGCAATAAAAAACGAATGTTTAATCGAACCCTTATTTGTTGACTGGTATTGAGGGGTTAAGACAGTTGCTTGGCCTACCAAAAACAGGGGCGACATCATTAAGAACAGTAGTCCTTTGCTAAAAATATTCATATGCGAGTATTCCAATTAAAATTTTATTTAGGTTAAAATATCCTTTACCACATTTCCATGAACATCTGTCAACCTCATATCGCGACCTCCAAAACGGAAGGTCAGTTGCTTGTGGTCCAATCCCAACAAATGCATAATAGTGGCATGAAGGTCATGTATGGTTACTTCGTTTTCTATTACCCTATAGCCATATTCATCGGTCTTGCCAAAAATAGTTCCTCCTTTTACTCCTGCTCCGGCCATCCACATACTAAAGGCGGACGGATTATGATCGCGCCCGTCAGATCCCTGAGCGAAGGGCGTTCTTCCAAATTCTCCTGTCCAGACCACCAAAGTTTCCTCCAATAGTCCACGGGACTTTAAATCCTTGAGCAGTCCAGCAATGGGTTGATCTACCGCATGCGCATTTTTTTCATGGCCTTTTTTTAAATTACTGTGCTGGTCCCATCTGTCAACACCTGGGCCAACGTTGGGACAAGTAAGTTCTACAAACCTAACGCCCCTCTCTATCAGCCTTCTGGCCAAGATACATTGAGAGGCATATCCCCTTAAATTAGGGTCGTCAGAATCCATACCGTACAATTTTTTGGTAGCCTCGGTCTCCTCTTTGAACTCGGTAAGCTCCGGAATGGAGGATTGCATTTTATAGGCAAGTTCATAATTGGAAATTGCAGATTCCACGGCATCGGCCTCTCCAATTTTCCCGATCAAACCATCGTCCATTTGTTTAATAAATTGTAGTTTTTCCTCCTGAAGATTTTTAATGTCCTCCCTTGGATTGATATTGGCTACAGGTTCTGGACCAGCTTTAAAAACAGAAGCCTGGTAGGATGCCGGCAAAAACCCATTTTTAAAATTATCCAATCCACCCGGAGGAACCAGCCCTCCGTCCAAAACAACATAACCAGGTATATTTTTATTCTCGCTCCCCAAGCCATAGTTCATCCAAGCACCCATACTTGGCCGCCCCTGTAAACCACTACCCGTATGTAAAAAATAATTGGCATTGGTGTGTTCCGGAAAATTGGAAACCATAGATCGTATTAAAGCAATGTCGTCTACGCAGGTGGCAATATGTGGAAACAGATCACTTACTGGCATACCACATTCCCCGTATTGTTTAAAATCCCAGGGGCTTTTTAATATCTTGCCCACATTGTCGAACTGGGTGGCATCTACCTTAAATTTCTTTCTGGGATCCTCACCGTTCTCCTTGGCTAGGCGGGGTTTGGGGTCAAAAGAATCCACTTGTGATACACCCCCATCCATATACAGAAAGATGACATTTTTTGCCTTGGGCAAATAATGTGGTCCCAAATAAAGGTTGGAAGCTGAATCAAAAGATCCGGGCCTCTTGCAGCCCAAAGGCATAGTGCCAAACAGACTCATTAATGCCAATGAACCGAAGCCCCCAGCCGATAGCCCCAACATTTCCCGACGGGAAATAACTCTAGGTTTAGTATTGTGATGATGGCCCATTAGATTAGGTATATAAATTCTTTTAAA
This sequence comes from Arenibacter troitsensis, assembly GCF_900177645.1. Lineage (GTDB taxonomy): Bacteria > Bacteroidota > Bacteroidia > Flavobacteriales > Flavobacteriaceae > Arenibacter > Arenibacter troitsensis. The sequence continues at coordinate 146,264 of NZ_FXAO01000010.1, read as the reverse complement.
TTAAAAATACTATGACAATACTCTTTCCAGAGTTCCATTTCCTGATTCTCCTTACCTGCCTCTTTCTCTTCCATAGTCCGGAGCGTCTCGAAAAAATCAGAAGCTTTTTTTAGTTCATCCAAACTTGCCAAACGCGAAAAAGCCTGCATATAAATCCACTGTACTTTTTCCTCAAAACCTTCCAGTTCCTTTTCCATCAATTTCCCAGCCATAATTTCGGCCTGTTGCGCCACCAATGGATCGTTCATTAAAATCAAGGATTGTGAAGGTACATTGGTAACGTTCCTACTTCCAAAAGTACTAAAGGGAATAGGACGATCAAAGGTCGTCATCATAGGCTCCAAGAAATTTCTCCTTACCTCCAAATAAATACTCCTTCGCCCTTCCCCATCTAGAGGTCCCGATTTCCCCGGCCTACCGCGTCCCTGCATAAACGCCGTTAAATGGGTGGCCACAGGTGTTCCGTACATGGTAGAATCCAAACTTTCGGAAACAGCCAATATTGCATCTCTGATGGCTTCCGCCTCCAATCTTCTTACTGGAAAAGAAGCTAAATAAATATTATTGGGATCCGTATTTGCCAGGGCATCACTTCTCACAGTACTTCTTTTAAAAGTTTCTGAGGTAACAATTGCCCTGATCAATTTTTTAACGGACCACCCTTCCTTCTGAAACTTAACCGCCAGGTAATCCAACAGTTCCGGGTGGGATGGTAATTTTCCTTGCAGACCAAAATTATCAACGGTCTCCACAATTCCCTTGCCGAACAAATGGTGCCAAATCCGATTTACCATTACACGAGAAGTCAAGGGATTATCTTCATTCAACATTACCTCTGCCAACTCCATACGTCCACTTCCTTCAGAATTAAATATGGAATCGCCCAATGACAAAACCGATAAAAATCTCCTAGGAATATGTTCTTCCGAGGGCTCCTTATAATTACCTCTATTGAAAACTGGACTATCAATTCCGTAACCATCGTATATCCCATTAACAAAGGATTCGTTTTTTAGACTTTTGGCCAACTGTTGGCTGCTATCCATAACCGATTTCAATTCAGGGAAATGTGAAGGTAGTTTTCCTTTCTTCAGATCATTATTAAGCCTTATTACCTTTGCCGGAGATATATCCAGAGATGCCCAATTTTCCTGTGGTAGTTGTGTGGCAAAATTCCCTTCCAAATCCGAAGGCCATTCCCCATCGTAAGCCACGGCGTATTGGACTTCAATAAAAGCATCCTCCTGTAGATTATACTCGTGGCGTTCATAAGTTCCCGGCAAGATTTCAATATATGCTTTTCTACCCTTCCAGGCCGCTACATTAAAAACAAAATTATTCCATCCACCCGTATTCACCTTTTGGTCTATTCCGCCATAAATTGGGTTTTGAATCAATTGAAAATTGTCTATTATAATTCTGATGCTACTATTTTTACCCCGTGCCCTAACACCTACATAATCTTTGTCCAAAATAATATTGGGAGAACGAAAAGCCCCGAAAATGCCCATCCCCATTGCCCTGCTAGAAGCTTTTCCCTCATCTAGGCCAAGCAATTCTCCTGTGGTCGGATCCACTATGGGATTCCCTAGGGTTGTCTTCTGCCCAAAAGCAAATCCATCACTTTTCCATCCATCAAAATCCCGGCCTCTAAAATCGCCAATGACGGTATAGGCTTCTTCATTTGTATTTAACGTTGTATTCTGGGCCTGATCAGTATTTTCATAAATGTTTTTGGCCGTGTCCCATTTTCCGGACACCAACTTCCGCATATAGGAATTAAGATTTTCTATTTCCTTGGCCACCAATTTTATATCCTTTCTTAGATCGGCAGGAACGGGAGAAAACCTTGTGCTCTCCATTACCCCATACAGGGCGTAATAATCCGCCGCAGTAATAGGGTCAAATTTATGGTCGTGACATTTTGCACAGGAAACCGTTAACCCTTGAAAAGTCTTGGTGGTAACGTCTATCATGTTATCAATGCGATCTGCCTCGTCCTGCCGCACATCTACGGGGCTATGGGTTCCTTCACCCATAACATAGAAAGTAGTGCCCAGCCAGGATTCCGAAACTCCGGTTTCCTTATTTTCCCTAGGGTTCTCCAGTAAGTCCCCAGCTAAATGTTCCTCCAATATCTGATCATAAGGTACATCCTCGTTAAATGCCCTTATCAAATAGTCACGATATTTCCAGGCACCCGTTATTGCATAATCAAACTCGTGGCCCTTTGTTTCTGCATAACGCACCAAATCCATCCAATGTCTTGCCCATCTTTCTCCATAGGCCGGTGAATTTAGGTAACGATCTACCAATTTTTCGTAAGCCACACTACTGGTATCCGAAATAAATTCTTGAACATCTTTAGGGTTGGGGGGTAAACCGGTAAGTAGATAGGATACCCTCCTAATGAGTGAGTTTTTATTGGCAACAGGAACTTTCTCCAACCCTTTTTCATCCAGTTTCTTTTCTATTATAAAATCGATGGCCCTTGGGTCCGATAACGCAATTTTTGTTTCCGGCTTAATGAAGGACCAGTGATCTTTCCATTCGGCTCCCTGATCTATCCATTTGTTCAAAAGGGCCTTCTCCCTCTCGGTAAGTTTTAGATTGGTCTCTGGCGGTGGCATGATCTTCCCTGGATCTTCATTATATATCCGTTTTACCAATTCGCTTTTTGAAGTCTTACCAGGAACAATGGCATGACCACCTTCCTTAAGCGCCGCTATGGCACCCTCGTAGGTATCCAATCGCAATTCTGCTTTTCTACTGCTTGGATCGGGGCCATGGCACAGATAACAGTTCTGAACCAATATAGGTTTTACATGAAAATTAAAATCGACTATTTTGGGTAGAGGTTCGGAGAATTTTTCTGATCGCTCACAGGAAATTCCCATACCACCTAAAGTACAAATCAAGATCAAAACTTTAATTTTACGAGGAAACATTGTCAAAATTTTATAACCATTGTCAAATATATTGATCTGATAGCTTAAAACCAACTACTAAAATTGCGGGAGTTAATACTTATTGTGCCAGCCAAATGACAAAAAGTATTGTTTATCACTTAATTATTGATAGTCGAAGCAACCTAAATTAGGGATAATTTATGAGAAGAAAAATATTAAAGCAAATCTTTTAAGGCCTCGATTTTATTGATAGTATATTTAGCTTTGGGTACATCCCCAAACCCGTATTGGGCGAAAATAAAGGGTATTTGGTTTCCTTCGGCAGCGGTATAATCCCCTAAGGTATCCCCTATATAGATGGGTTTGGAAAGTGTATTTCTTTCAATGACCATTTTTACATTTTCGGTCTTTGACAAACCCGTATTTCCCGAACATTCAAAATCCTTAAAATAGCCCCCCAAACCATGGTATGCATAAAAGGCTTCAATGTAACCAGCCTGACAATTACTGACTATATATAGATCGTACTTACTCCCCAATAACTTCAAGGTTTCTTCCAATCCATGATACAAAACCCCTCCATATTCCTTAATGTCGTTCACCTCCTGTACATAGCAACTGTTCATTACCTCGTCTTGCTGTTCCTTGGAAAGATATGGAAACAGCTTTTTTCCTACCAGGTCGTGCTGCATTCCAAGAATACCCTGAATATCTTCCTCTGAAATAGGATTTTTAATACAATCGAAGCCGTTCAAGGCAGTATGCCAAGCCTTGATACTCATGGGCATAGGATCCCAAAGGGTACCATCCAGGTCAAAAATGATGTTTTCAATATGACGGCTTAATTCACTCAGAGCCATTTTTTAATAGTTTTGAATAGTGCCAGTACTACATTAAATTTACAACTTCGCCTGTTTCGGCAGATTTATAGGCCGCATCTACAATGTCCAGTACTATTTGTCCTTCCATTAGGCCCGGAACTGGTTGTTGCCTGGTTTTGATACAATCCACAAAATACTCCATTTGACGGGTATAAATAATTTGGTCACAGTGATCTTCCCTTTTGGGAAGCTCTGGTACCGTTGTTACCGTACTTTCCCCTTCCTTCATTTTTAAAAATGTGGGAAACAGATTGGCATAACCCTTTGTTCCAAACAAGCTGGTGCTTGCCTCTGGCCCGTCCATATGGGGATGCCACCATCCACTTTCAATGATGCTTTCGGTGCCATTATCCCAAGTAATTACCAAGATTCCCGTATCATCTACATCATAATCCCCAAATTCCGTAGAAATTCTGGCATATACCTTGACAGGTTTTGGATCGTCCAATATATATCTCACAGCATCAATGGCATGGACCCCCATATCTGCCAAGGCCCCGCCCCCTGCCAATTCCTTTTTGGTAAACCAGCCAGAGGGACCCCAATTTTCATGTATTCCGTAACCCTTGGTCTTAAAAATTCTACCTAATGTTCCAGAAGCCACGGTATCCTTTATAAAACGCGTATCGGTATCAAAACGCCACATATGACCTACCATCACCAATTGGTTATGTCTGTTTGCCACCTCAGCTATTTGTCTGCCTTCATCTCCGCTCATTCCCATAGGTTTTTCAAGAAAAACATCCTTGCCATTTTGCAAAAATGCTATGGCATAGGGAGCGTGAAATTGATTGGGTGTACTTATAATTACGGCATTCAGATCATCTCTTTTTACCAGTGATGAAATATCATCAAGCGCCTCTTTAATATGATACTTATGGGCAAATTTTTCGGCATTTTCAAGGTTTTTGGACACCACGGCCACAATTTCAACATCGGCTAAGGTTTGTAGTCCACGAGCGTGATAATCCGATATAAATCCTGCACCTATAAGGGCTATTCTGGTTTTCATCTGTTTAATATTTTATAATTACTTTGTTATTAAAAGTTCATCTACGATTTCCCCGTCCAGATTGTAGGTTATGTATTTTAAAGTTCTATCGGTCAAAGTCATGTATTGATAAAATTGACCTTCTTTGAACCTCTTTTCAGCATAAGGTTCTTCCCCTATATTATCATGATTACCATGGGTTCCAATAGATACTGTATACACGGTGCCCTTTTTAAAGGAGTCCACCACCTTGCCATTATTCATAGGCTTGGACCGCATATAATAATGAATATGTCCGGACATGACCATGTCCACATGGTAGGTATCAAAAAGACCGCCCCATTCCTGTTGAATATCCAAATAGGGCTCTTCAAAATTAAAGGGCGGGAAATGAAACATGACGAATTTCCAAGTGGCATTGGAATTTTTCAATTGATTTTCTATCCATTCGGTTTGTGCTTCATTGGGTTGGGTAGAATCGATCATCAAGAACAAGGCGTTCCCATATTTGAAGGCGTAAGTGCTTTCCGGATCCACTTTTTCAGGTCCGTTCGTGGGCAAACTAAAGAGTTGATAATACATCCAAGCTCCCAAACCATCCTGCCGATCATGATTTCCAGGGACGGGCATTAAGGGCTTATGGGAGAACACCTCTTTTGAATACCCAAAAAACATGTCCCATTCCGTACGGTAAAGTCCTGTGGTCACAAGATCGCCGGCTATGGAATAAAATGCCGTTTCCGGATGTCGAAGGGTCGCATCATTGAGCATTTGTGCCCATTTGGGATCTCTATGGGTATCCCCAAACCATATAAATGAAAACTCCTTGGAATCCTTGGCTTCGGTCTTAAAGTTCCTAACCGTGGACCATGACTTTTCTTCGACCGAACCTACACGGTACTCATAGGTAACACCAGCCTCCAAATTGGTCAGATTGGCAGTAAATCGATTTATATATCTATCATTGAACAACATTCTATCTTCCATACCCGATACCGAGGCATTTAAGGAAATGGAGTCCGAAGTATTTTTCTTCCAATATTGTACAGTTCCATCCTTTACAGTCATATTGGTTCTCCATTGTACATCCATAGAATTTGTAGGATCCGCACTCCAGGTAAGCATAATCTGATCGGGTTGATCGGAAGATGGGAATATCGTTTTCCGAAAAGCGCCTTCTACATGTGCCTCCCGAGCCCTTCCCCTAACCGTAGTGAACAATACCTGACCCTCCAGTTCTTTGGGCAGGTCCGTAATTTTAAGGTCGGACCAGTCATGGTATGTAAAAGCCCCTTTTTTTAACACTTCCAAAGAATATTCCTCAGGATAGCGTTCGCTAATTGTAAGTTCCTCATTGGAATTCTGTGGGCCTACCGATATAAAATAGACGACCCTATCGATGTTGAACCCTGGGATTCCCAAATTAACCCAACCTGCATCAAAATCCTTTTGCCATACTTCATAATCATAGACTTCATTTTTTACGATCTCATCGGTCTTTACAAAACCGCTTTCCTTAAGCCAAAACGGTGCTTTATGATCAAGATGTCTCATCAAGGATACCGTTACGGGTACATTAACCTTAAAATATTGGTAACGGGAAGCCAATGTTGATTTCTCGTCATCGGTCAAAAATTGAAGCATAAAAGTATCATCAATGGAATCGTAGTCCTTGGGGTCCACTTTTTCATACAATCTGGTAATTACACTGTCCATTACTCCTTTTACAGAGCCTTGGGTATGGTCTACTTCCTTTTTGGTTTTGGAGCAGGAAAAAATTAAAAAGACTGCAAAAAGACTTATATATCTTCTCATTTGAATACTATGCTTTTATTGGGTTTTTCAATATTATTTTACTGGGTGACTAATTTGATTTTACAAAGGCATCCAACATATCTGCCAGATGGTCTGTGAGAATAAAATCGACCCCCGCATCCAACAATTCCTTAACGCGACTTCCTTCTTCGGAATGAAAATAATTGATGCGAATCCCATTATCCTTTAGCTTTTTTAGATCCGTTAGAATATTTTCATCGTCCCTACTACTTTTTAGTTGGAGAAATGTGAAGCCCTTTTCTATGGTTTCATTTATATATTCAGCACGGGTAGCTAAACGTTCCATATTGCACATCATAATCTTCGGATCTACCTGCCTTACCCCATTGGCAGCCTCATTTTCGCAGGCAATGACAGCCTGATGGGTTCTGTCCGCGGAAATCACGGCTTCGGCTGTTGCCTTACCCAAACGTTCGTCCCCTTTTAAATGGATATTAAGCCAGATATTTTTGGGCATAATTTCCAGGGCCTCCTGTAAGGTGGGAACCCTTTCTTTCTTAAAGTTTTTGGATTTCCATTTACCCGCATCCAGCCTTTTTATTTTACTCAATGTTAGATTCTTCACCAGTCCGCGGCCATTGGTAGTCCTATTTACCTTATCATCGTGCATAATAACCAATTGATTGTCCTTCGTCATCTGAACATCGAACTCTATCATCTGTGCGCCCAGTCTAATTGCCTCCTCAAAAGCTACCAAAGTGTTCTCTGGATGGGTTTCATTGGCTCCCCTATGCGCACAAATTCCCTTTAAGGGCATACTATAATTTTCCTTGACCAACATGGAATCTTGTCCAAAAACAAGATTGGACCAAGTGAAAAAAGATATTAGGCCTAAAAGTAATTTCATCTATTCAAAATAATATTATGTACGGGTTGCCTTGTTGATGCAACCGATACTTCCTTAGTCCATCAATTCCGCCGCATGGGTATAAATCTTTTTTATGGCCGTAGCCACCAAATCCATATCCGCTTTTGTCCCCATTAACACCTTGTGGTGTACACAAACCGATTCTTCCTTAAAAATGCGTTCACAGACCGGTAATGAAAACCTCTTTGGGTCAATGGCTTCCCAATAGGCATCATTTAATTTGTGTCTGGATGGTTTGGTGTGCGGCACGTATAATGAGCAATTATTTAAAGGCTCATAACAAGCATCCACTATTATGCCCAATTCCGCCTCCAGGGCAGACCGGAACTTCTCTATCGGCAAATTCTTGAACTTGCTTGAATCGTAACGAAAAGCAAAATTAAAATAAGCCTTTTTGGTTTCCCTATCATCTCTTTTTAAGGGTGTTATTCCTTCAATTTCTTTTAAAAGCGTATTTAAATAAGCCCCATTGGCATCTCTAGTTGCATTTTGCTCTGGCAACCTTTTTAAGCCCTCTACCAGTATAGCTGCTTGAAATTCGGTAATCCGATAGTTACCGGACTGTATAAAATTACCGTCATCGCCATAATCACCTATCCCTTTGTCCGCACCTATAAGCGAATCTCCCTCAGGTCTTCGACCCACATTTCTAAGGGCATCCAATTTTTCAGCTAAATCCGTGTCATTTGTAGTAACGGATCCACCTTCACCCGCGGTTAAATGTTTTGATAATTGAAAACTAAAACTACCCACATTGCCTATACTTCCAGCCTTTTTACTTTTCCATTCACCTCCGTGCTTATGGGCACAATCCTCAATGATATAGAGATTATGTTTTTTGGCAATGGTCATAATGGCATCCATATCCGCAAAAGCACCATATAAGTGTACCGGAATAATAGCTTTGGTTCTTGGAGTTATGGCTTTCTCTATTTCTTTTGGATCTATACACCAGGTATCCTCACAAATATCCACCAATATGGGAGTGGCATTAACGTCGATTACGGTGGCCGCAGTAGCCTGCCAAGTTAGGCCCGGAACTATAACCTCATCGCCGACGCCTATACCCAAGGCTTCCAACGCAATTTGCAAGGTTACGGTACCGTTTACGGCACAAATGGCGTGTTTTACGCCTGTATATTCTGCAAATAGTTTATTGAACTCCATTTCCTTTGGCCCATTATAGGACCAAACCCCACTATTCAGGACCTCTATTAGCGCAACTTCCTCTTCTTTTCCCCACACCGGCCATTTAGGCCAAGGACTCTTATTGGTATCACGACAAGGGCTCCCGCCATTTATTGCTAATTTTTTCATTGTCATATGGTTGTTATAAAATGATAATGTTTATAATTTTTCCGGGTCCAATACCACGTGTTTCACGGTCTTTCTATTCCATGTATATACTATGTGGATCATTCCGTCCGGCGTTTGAATCAGGGTGGGGTACGAATATTCCTCTCCCTTTTTATCGGTTGTTGCTGTTAGGGGTTCCAAATCCAACACTCTTTTCCAGGACTTGCCATCTTGGGAAAGGCCTACGCTCAATGGAACCCTGTCCTCGGATTCTATAGTGGTAGGATTGTAAATCAATACATGCCTACCATCCTTCAAGGTAATGGCATCAATCCCTGAGTCAGGATTGGGAAGTGATGTTGCCGTCATTTCACTCCAAGTAAGTCCCCCGTCATAAGACCAATTTTGCCCAATAGTTCCCTGATAGGTTCTACTTAATAATTGGATGGTGTCCTTACCGTGATCTAGAATAGCTGGTTGTATGGCCTTAAATGTCTTACCATCGTTCAAAGGGGCCGTTTTGGTCCATGTTTTGCCAAAATCCACACTTCTTTCCAAATGAATTTTATGGCCCTCCGTCTCGCTTTCGGTACTGGAGGGAGATAAAATATCCCCATTGGACAAGGTAACGGGCCTATTCTTTATTGGTCCCAAAATACTGTCTGCCAATCTGCTAGGGGCAGACCAACTAAGCCCATCATCCTCAGAGGTCTTATACATTCCCCACCAATATAATGGATCAGGGCCAACTTTGTAAAAGAGTATCAAAGGCTTATTTTCTGGTTTAAAAAGAACAGGGTTCCAACACGGATATCTAATTCCGTCTTCCTCCACGCCATTGGCTACTTCAACCGGGGTTGTCCATTTATCCTCAATTTTCCTAGAAACCCAAATACCCACATCATTGTTTTTTTCCTCCGTTCCCCCGAACCAGGAAGCCACTATTGTGCCATTGCTGACATCTATGGTGGGAGCATGACATTGTGGTGTTAGCCCTTGGCCTATGGGGTAAATGTACTCTTCAAGGGTTATTGCAGGATGCTTATCAGCCGTTTCAGATCCATTTACCTTTGGCTGTTCCTTACAAGACCCTGCCGATATTAGAAGGGGTATAGCAAGTAAGTATTTTGTCCAAATTAGCATAATTGCACTGATTAAAAATTAAGTAATCCAAACTAGGAAATGGACAATTAATAAGGGCATTAAATATTCCATCCCTCCACCTTCAATTCTGCCTCGGAGGTGCCTTTAAAATTGGCGCTAACCATACGTTCTTCCCCTGGTAACAAGTTGATGAAATTATCTTCCCAAAATATGGGCAGCATAAGCTCTCCTGTTATTTTGTCAACTACCTTAAGGTTAATTAAAAATGCTATATAATCACTGTTGTTCTTTAGTTCTACCTTGATATTTTGTTGTTCTCCGTCCTGCTCAAAATAATGCGACTGCTGCAATTGGATTTTAGGCAATTCATTCAACTGAGTGAAGTCCGCATATACCTTGCTGGGGGTGTGAAAGGCGAACGGCCCTAAATCGGCCTCATAGTCCAACACCTCCTCTTTGGTGGATAGCCAATAAAAATTATTGGCGAGCTCTTCCCCGTTTTTATCCAACAACCGAAGATCTACAAAATAGGTAGTTGTTAGCCCTTTCAGTTCCCCCAAATCCAAAATAGATTTTGATGAATCCGCTTCCACGGTTAGGGCTATCTTTTTCTCAAACAAAATTTCCGATCCAATGGAATAAACCCTAATATGGGCAGTTAAATTTTCTGCCGACCTAAGGTGGTCATTAATGGCATAAACATGTTTGTCCCCATAATTGTAAACAAGGCTTAAGGGCAAACAAGCCTTTTGGGTTGCGTAAAATGCAGCTGTTGGATTTAGATAATAATCATACAACTGCCAATACATCTTTGGCCATGCCGCATTTAGCATCCATTGGACAATCCCTGTAGATTTCTTTTTATTTACCTGAAAAGCCTCGAACATTGGCCGCATAAGCTCATAGTTCATGGCCTGGGCCTTTTTATCGAACTCTTCCAAAGATTTTGGAGCCCCATATTTTTCCGCAATAGCCTTGTTAAATCTACTGAGATCGGCAAACTCATACCGTCCGCAATGGTAGTTCCAAGCATCCCCCATAGGCCATAATTGCTCTTGAGGAATCATTTTTTTTAAACTTTCCAGTTGTGGCACCTGAGCTCCAGGACCAGTTTCCGTATTAAATCCATAGGCACCACCAAATTTGGTATCGGTAAACCAATAGACCGGGGCAGTATAGGCATAAGGACCCAACATTTTTACGCCGGAAGACCCACTGATCTCACTAATGACATCCTCGCTGCCTATGACATGTTGGTCACTTCCCACTCCCCCTGTAGAATTTAAATAAGGCCTTGTGGGGTCATATTTGGCGAAAGTATCTATATATTTTTGTTCCAATTCCGTAATCGGCACCTTGTCACTGGCAACGGTCCAAACAAATATACTGGGATGGTTGCGCAGCCATATCACCTGATCCTCCCAAGCTTGGGCAACATGGGCTATATGCTCTGGCTTGTATACGCCTCCAAAACGTTCATTGACGGGTACTCCCATATGGATCTCGTGTTCCCAATGACAGCTCCAACCTACCATTAACAGTATACCATGTTCATCACAGAGGTCGTAAAGTTTATGGTCCTTGCCCCAGAAGCCTTCCAAACGAATACAGTTGAGATTCATTTGTTTTACATACTTCACTTGGGCTTCAATGCTTTCATCGGTATCCATTAAAAGCAAGTCATCCGTCCAGCCGGCACCTTTAATCAATACCTTTTGTCCGTTTACCTTATAACCGCGATGTATATCATTTAACCAATAATCCTGTATATCACGAATTCCAAATCTCAGCTGGGCAGTATCCAAAACCTCCTCCTTGGCCACAAATTTCAAATCCAGATCATACAGATCGGGATTCCCCAAATTGATGGGCCACCAAAGTTTTGGCTCCTTAAAATTAAGCCCTACAAACTCCTTGCTGTTAAAGGTGATAAGCTCTTTATTATTTGGCGCCAAGTTTATGTTTTTCTTGAATACTGCAGCACCTATGGTGCCTATTAAATCTCCAGATATTGTAGTATTGGAATAATTGATCAATTCTGCCGAAACAGTTATATCGGCCTCTTTCAAGGTTTCAAGATTTACCTTGGTCTGTACAAAGGGTTTTTCAATTTGCACACCACCATGTAGATGAAGGGTTACTGGCCTAAAAACACCCATATCCCCATCTGGTGGGGAAGGATTCCAATCTACAAAGCCTATACTAAAATCGCCAGGTTGGGGCGGAATTACCTCTATGGCCAAAATATTGGATCCACTTTTGATATTTGTACTTACATCAAAGGAGGTAATACGAAAGGCCCCATCTATAACGGAGGCATCGGCAATGAGTTGTCCATTTAACCAAACATTGGCCTTGTAGTTAATACCATCAAATTTTAGGGTACCAAACCCATTGGCTTGCTCCTTTGTTAGTTCAAAACTAGTGGTGTACCACCAGGAAACTTTAAACTGTTCTGTTGGGATGGTCTTTAAATTCTCACCAAAATAGGGGTTTTCATAAACCTTATTGGCTACCAAAGTATTCAAAACGGTTGAAGGAACCACTGCAGGAAACCAATTATCCGAAATTGTGGCCTTAGTAGAGATTTCACTCCCCTTTTCCGAAACTTTATTTGAACTCTGGATTCTCCAATTATCCGTTAACTTTATTTGGAAGGACTTCTGCATTCTTTATCTTTTTTATTCCTTCTTGGATTTTAATTTCTTAATGGTACTTTTTGCCTTCCACATCATTCCTCCTCCTATGGAAATTAGTATTAATCCTGCAACCATATCGGTCATATGTTCTACAAATGTTTCCGTAAAGATCATGGCAAATAGTACAATAACCCCAAAAGCCATAATGAAAAATCCAAGAGCATTGTTAATTTGAGCGGCCTTTAATGCCGCATTTATTTCATTTGTCTCCATACTTGTTTTTTAAGGGGTTAAAAATGATTATAGATCGATGCCAAAATACAAAGTACGGCAATAGACCATAGTTTTAAATTGTTCCACCAATGCCTATCTTCCTTGGCAATGCCCTGGTAAACATACTCTGTAGGCAATAACAGCACCAATAGACCTATTAAGGCATACAGAGAAAGAAATATCATTTTTGCAGTTTCTTGCGAAACACCGGAAAGCCAGTCAAAATTGAACATATTACAGTTTTTTATTTTCCACTAAAATTTTAGAACTAAACACCAAGCCTTTAAGTTGTTCCTCGGTGTGCTTCTTGGTAAGCAAACTAACTACCACATTAATTATAAATCCTAATAGGAAGGACCACCAGGAAATATAGAGAAAGGGATCTTCTATGGTAAAGAATTGCTCCTTAAATACATTTAGATAAACGGCAAATCCAATACCTATGACCAACGCCGAAAGTCCTCCCCATTCCGTCGTCCGCTTCCAAAAAATACCCAAAAGGAGAATGGCGAATATTGGACCTTGGAAATAGGACATAAAGGTTTGTATGGCCACGTAAATCCCTGGGAAATCACTGCTAATGGGTGAAGTAGCAACTCCGATGAGCAGCAATACCAAGGTCGTGATCTGTCCAACCTTTAAATAATGTTTGTCATCGGCCCCTTTTTTAATAAAAGGCTCGTAAATATCCTTTGTAAATAATGTTGCCGTGGAGTTCAATAAAGAATCCACACTGGACATTAATCCTGCAAAAAATGCAGCGAACATAAGTCCGACCAAACCAGGAGGCAGAATGGATTTGATCATCATTGGAAGTGCCTGATCCCCATCTTCCAATCCAGGATGAACCACCACTGCCATAAGCCCTGGAAACAACACCAAAATTGGGATAAACATTTTAAGGGCAGATCCGAAAATCATACTCGCCTTGGCGTGCCATTCGTTCTTGGCAGTAAGGCAGCGCTGTACTATAGACTGGTTCCCTATCATGTAAGCATTGGCCATAACAAATGTTAGGCCGAATAAAATTCCAGTCCATGGAAAGGGTGATTTCGTATCCTGTGGTTGAATAATATCGAAATGGTTACGATACTCCGGTCCCATAGTGGCGATTTTATCTACCATGTTATCCCAACCTCCCACTTCGTAAAGACTAAGAAAAACTAGGGCAAAACCTCCTATAAACATAATGATGAACTGTACCACATCGGTCATAATTACAGCAGTAATACCCCCAAAATAGGTATATAGACCAACCACACCCGCTGTGGCCAATATAGATATCCAGATGGGCCACCCCATAAGTACATTTAAGAGCACCGCACTGGCCCAAAAAAGAACCCCCAAATCCAGGGCAAAAAACAGGATCCAGGTAACCGAGGCTATGGTCCTTACCTTTTGGTTATACCTTCTACCCAGATATTCGGGTATAGTATACATACCACCTCGCCAGAAATAGGGAATAAAAATAAATGCGGCCAACAACATGGCAGGAACGGAACCTACCCAATCAAAGTTGCCGACAGAAATACCATATCGATAAGCTTGACCCGACACCCCTACAAAATCCAATGCCCCTATATCCGATACAACAATAGACATACCAATAGCCCAAAAAGGTAAGCTCTTGCCACCTAAAAAATAGTCTTCGGAACTATTGACGAACTTTTTAAAATATAGCCCTAATAACAACATTCCTATTATATAAGCTATTACTATAAAATAATCTATACCTGCTAACATCGTATGGCATTTTGGTTAATTACCTACAAATTAAATTCAAATAGAGGTGATTGAATAAGTAAATCTTATTGCATTTACATGGTATATTAACATAAGACCATGTTTTTTTAGTTATTTCCGGATAATTAAGTTAAAATTATAGCAGTTGGTGCCGTAAAGGAATATTATCCAAGGAATAATGATAGGACCTAACGATACCTATATATATTATACTACCCATGTAGTTATAAAACTGGTCCAAAAAATACTTCAGATCCTATAAGTGAAATTGACTAAAAGAAATATTCTTGCCCAAAATCAAACATATCTTAACCTAAAATTATCAATATCATAATATTGACCTCTATAAGGGTAATATTCCATAAGTATCTAATAAAATACTATGCCTTTTGTCGATTATTTTACAATAGATTTGTTAACGAAATGCTAATTACTCAACCAATTAATATAAATGAATATGAAAAAAAGCAGCTTGAAATTTTTGACTTTCCTTTTGTTCAGCATGGTTTCTGGAATCATGTTGGCACAACAAGGTGTAACCGGAGTCGTCAGCAGTGATGATGGCGAATTGCTCCCAGGGGTGTCCGTGGTGGTTAAGGGAACAACCACTGGTGTAACCACCGATTTTGATGGAATATACAGTATTACTGTTCCGAACAGTAGTGCTGTTTTGGTATTTTCCTATTTAGGAATGGAAACAAAGGAAGTGGTAGTTGGCAACCAATCTACACTAAACGTTACTATGGCAACCTCATCCGAACAATTGGAAGAAGTTGTAGTAACCGCTCTTGGTATTTCAAGGGAAAAGAAATCCTTGGGGTATTCTGTAAGTGAAGTGGGTGGTGATGCTCTGGACAATGTTCCCCAAGAGAACGTTTTAAACGCTCTTTCCGGTAAAGTGTCTGGGGTGAATATCAACTCTACCGGTGTTGCAGGTTCTACTGTAAACATTAACGTTAGGGGTGCAGCTTCATTATCCAGTGACAACCAACCATTGTTTGTGATCGATGGATCTCCCGTAATTAATACGGCCAACAACATTACAGAGATTGGTAGGGATAACAAAGTGGATTACGGTAATGCCATTTCTGATATCAATGCGGACGATATTGCCAGTGTTACCGTTCTAAAAGGTGCCAGTGCTGCCGCACTTTATGGTTCCAGGGCAGGTAATGGGGTTATATTGATTACAACCAAGTCTGGAAAATCAAAAAAAGGATTGGGAGTAACAATTAATTCCAGTACTGTTTTTGATATTCCCAGTCGATTCTTGGATACCCATACTAGGTTTGCAACAGGTTCTAGACCTTATACCGAAGATAATTTCCCTGCGAATTCTTATGGAGCCATAATCATTGGTGAAACCTCATCTGCCTGGGCAGGTCCTGAACTGGACAAAGGCATCATGGCCATCCAATGGCCTTATAGCGCAGAGGAAATTGCTAGTGGTGTTCCTGTCCCAAGAGAATTGAAGTCGTACAACAACCCAAAGAACTTCTTTCAAACCGCCATTACAACAACCAACAACATCTCTATCCAAGATAATACGGAAAAGATTAATTACAGGTTGTCCTATTCCGATATGAAAAATAAGGGAAACATCCCGAATACCGATTTAAACAGACATAGCATCAGTCTAAATTCAGCATTAAAGTTAAACGATAAATTTACGGTTAGTACTAGTCTTAACTATACCAAATCTGGTGCAGACAATAGACCTGTTGGTAACCGTGGTGCCAACGCAATGCAGGCAGTTTACGAATTGAACCCGCATATTGATGTGCGCCAAATGAAGGATTATTGGTTGCCAGGATACGAAGGCATCTTCCAAAATTCACCTTATAATTTTGGGGACGACCCAACAGAAACCGAATGGAACAACCCTTATTTCTTAGCTTACGAGAATAACAATGGTTTTGAAAGAAACAGGTTTTACGGTAATGTAAAAGGAGAGTACAAAATCACTGATGATCTAACTGGAATGGTTCGTTACAACATGGATGAAATTAACGAAGTACGTGAAACCAAATTGTCCAAAGGTTATACTGGGGATATGAACGGAGCCTACGGTATCAACAAAATTTTCACCAATGAAACCAATATCGATTTCCTATTAACTTACGCGAAAAGACTGGAAGGATGGGATTTCTCAATATCTGCAGGTGGTAACAAAAGGGTTTTAAAAGGAAACAATTTGCTAAATTCTACAATAAGTAGAGGGTCTGGACTTTTAACCCCAGGTTTGTTTACCTTATCCAATATTGCCAACGACAATTTAGTTTATTCTTATAACAGTTATGAAAAACAAGTAAACAGTTTGTACGGAATGGCCAGTATTGGTATTAAGGATATGTTCTATGTAGACGTTACCGGAAGAAATGATTGGTCCAGTACCTTACCAGATAATAACAATTCTTATTTTTACCCTTCCGTGTCCACTAGTTTATTGGTTAATAGGCTTCTTGGTTTCGGCAATGGGGTATCCTTATTTAAACTGCGTGCAGGATATGCCGAAGTAGGTAACGATACTGATCCATACAGACTACAGCCTACTTTAAATGGCGGTTCCTCATGGGGATCAGGATCTTTGTTATCCGTACCTTCTACGCTACTTAACCCTGATTTAAAACCAGAAAAAATTACATCTTGGGAAGGAGGAGCCGATTTGGCCTTCTTTAACAATAGGTTAAGTATGGATTTCACTTATTACACCGCCGATAACGAAAATCAAATTTTTGGTATTGCGCTACCTATTTCCTCAGGATATAACTCTAAAAACACCAATGCCGGTCTATTGAGAAGTACTGGGGTAGAAGCTGGTTTAAATGCTACCATTTTAAACTCCAACGATTGGCGTTGGGATATGGGCTTCGTATTTAACAGAAACCGAACCAAGGTGATCGAATTGGCTGAAGGTATGAATTCCATTACATTTTGGACCGATGCCCGTGGTGGCGCTATAACTTGGGTTGGTGAAGAAATAGGAAACATTTTCGACGCTGCCCTAGTGCGTGTTGAAGATCCAAACTCACCTTATTTTGGCTGGCCTATAATTGATGATTCTGGATTTGAGAATAGTGACAGAACTAGAGAAGACGCTGACGGAAATAGAGTTGCCCCGATAATTGGTAACTTTAACCCAGATTTCAATTTAGGGATGACTACATCGGCCTCCTATAAGAACTGGAGCATCTCCATGAATTTTGACTGGAGAAAAGGCGGACAGTTTGTTTCACAAACCCACAGATACGGGGAATCTGATTTACACACCCAAAGATGGATAGATAAGTTGCACAATTTTAATGATATTGCCGATGTTCCAAGCTATTTAAGAGAGAATGCAGACCGATTCTTATCGGAAGATGGTGAATTCTATGTATTGGTAGGTGGGCCTACAGCAGCAGATGGTGGTCTTCCTTATACCGAAGGTGGAATTACATTGAACGATGGTGTATTTATGCCAGGTGTTCAAGGAGATTATGACGATGACGGCAACTTCATAGCTACAGCGGAAAACCTTGGTGGTCCTGGAACGGTAGTAACTAGATACCAAGATCACTACGGATGGGACTTTACTAGAAATGCAACCTTTGATTCCGATTTCGTAAAGTTAAGGGAAATTTCACTTACCTATTCCGTACCAAATAAACATATAAAACAAATAGGTCTACAAAATCTAAATGTATCTTTATTTAGCCGAAATATTATCCTTTGGACCAAGGCAGATATAGGAATCGACCCTGAGATGGCTTTCCAGCACGAATCAAGTACTCAAGGAGGAAGTGGAATCCAATTTAAACAAGGTATAGAGCGTTTCAACATTAATCCCTTTACCATTCCAATAGGTTTCAAACTTAACGTAAGTTTCTAATTAGGCACTAAACAAAAAACAAAAGATCATGAGTATAATAAATAAGATATTTAAACTATTTCTCGTAGTTTGTCTACTGTCCGCTACTTCATGCGACAATGAACTAACAGAAATTAACCAAAACCCCAACGGGGTAGATCCCAGCCAAGGCAATCCAAGTTTTCTATTAACACAGGTAATGGTAAATACTGCTTTGGACGTGGGTAATAAAGGCTACAGTGGAGAACTATCTGCCTTTGTGCAATACACCCAAAAAGATTCTTGGGGCAACAACAATTACGATTGGGATGGTAGTGGATGGAACACCTACTTCGATAACCTACGTAGTGCTAAATTGGCACTACAACGCTCTCAAGAATTAGGTTATACCTTACATGAAGCTATTGCCCAAATATTAATGGCGCAGAACTTTGTTTCTTTGGCAGATTACTATGGAGACGTACCTTACACCGATGCGATACAAGCTGACGAGGATGTTATTCTACCAACATACGATTCGCAGGAGGCTGTTTATAAAGGGGCTATAGCTGATTTTGTGGCTGCGGCAGCTTCCATATCCAACAATATGGGTAACCTAGAGGCTTTTGGGGCTAGCCAAGATATTTTCTTTGAAGGCGATGCCGAAAAATGGATGAAATATGCCAACTCCATGGCCCTAAGGTATTATATGAGATTGTCCGAAAAAGACCCATCTTATTCGCAGGCAGGGGTAACCGCTACATTGGCAAAACCTTTGATCAGTAGTGTTGATGAAGAGTGTGCCTTGGCCTATATAGGTACATCCGATGGCACTTCCCAACCAAGTAACAGTTCTACGGGTGGAGCATCTGCCTTCAATCGTGTTAAGCCTTGTACTACTTTTACCGATAGATTACGTGAACTTGATGACCCAAGAGCCAGCGTTTGGTTTGCACCTGTTGCAATACCAATTAAAGTGGTGCCTGCCGCGGACGTTCCTGGTGGGGAGGATGATGTAGTTGTAGATGGAGTACGTTATATCAATGAAGAAACTCTTGCAGCTAATGGCTTGAAGATTTATGACAAAAATACCTGGAAAGCCGATAGATTGGCCGGATTAAGTCTAATAGATACTAGTAGTACCTATGTGGGTCTTCCAGTATCCTACCAAGGATCAGAACCATATACTTATAACCTTAACCCTAACCCTGTACAAGGTGGCGGCAATGTACATGTTTCATTAATGAACGATCAGTTTAAGGAAGCAAGTGGTGAATTTTTAAAAGCCCGGGTTATGTCCTATGCGGAAGTTTGTTTCTTAAAAGCAGAGGCTGCTCTAAGAGGTTGGGGATCGGATGCTGAAGGGAATTATAACAGAGGAGTACAAGCATCTTTGGACACATGGGGAATTGGTGATGAATATGCAGATTATATAGACAATGCCGAAGTTGCCTATAACGGAACACTGGCCCAGATTATGGAACAAAAATGGATTGCCAACTTTGCTACCGCTTCTGAATCCTATTTGGATTGGAGAAGAACTGGATTACCTGATTTACAGACAGGCCCTTTTGCATTATCGTCAGTAATCCCGGTTCGTTTTCAGTATCCTGATGAAGAAAGGAATATTAATGAGGCCAATTACAATGCAGCATTATCTTCATTGGAAACAACCAGCCACACCAACGATGTGCCTGGAAAATACGAAAACGACACGCCTTGGTCCAAACCATGGATACTACAAGGAGTTACTAAGCCTTGGTAATAAAGATTGAGTTTTATTTATTGAGTTTTGAGTTAGTTTTGGAATGCCCCGGAAAACCGGGGCATTTTTTTTGTCCAATAATTATATTTAAACCCACTCCTTTTTTTGACCTTTATACGGTGCAGCTGTCCCCTTCCTTTTTTACTCCCAATTTGAACAAAATCTTTTCCATAAGGCACCATTGGGTAAATGCAGATTGGAATAGGTTAACCCCGACAAAAACGGTAAACCACAACCAGTTTATATTTACGTAAATGGCCAATACAACACTAATAACTACAAAAGCCCCGGCAATTGCCCTGATATATCTATTAATCATAATACTATTTTTTAAAGGTTATTAAATATACTTTTCTATAGGAACCACCGCTGCCCTTATAGGATTGTTGGTTTCCAAATTATTATTGAACGATAAAATGAGTTCAAATAAAAGCTCAATATTTTCCTCGGAGGTAAAGGAAAAAAACATGGCAGATTCCACACCTCCTTTTTCACTGGGGAACCAGTTTGAAGCCATAAGCACTTGGGCAGGATTTTTATACCCATCAATATCGGAGCTGCTAAAGCTCTCAATATTGGCCCTTTTAAATAGTTGTAAAATTTCCTTGGCGTATTCCTCTACAACGGTTACTATGAGTAGTTTCATTACTTTATATTTTAAAATTCAGTTATTAGAATTGGACTTTTATCCTGAAATCCGGTATGGACTAAATTAATCCTCTAGAAGAATCTCTTCGACAACGCCCAGAGACCCGTCCTTATTTATAGTTCTTCCTTTCTATCATATAATAGACCAAAGGAACTACCAACAGTGTAAGCACCGTGGATACAATAGTGCCTCCCATCAAAGAAATGGCCAACCCCTGGAAAATGGGGTCGAATAGGATTACAAACGCCCCGATTACAACAGTTCCCGCTGTTAATAGGATAGGGGTAGTCCTTACGGCACCGGCCTCGATGACGGCCAACTTTAAAGGAATACCTTCCTCCAAACGCAGATTAATAAAATCGATCAACAACACCGAATTCCGAACCATAATCCCCGCTAGGGCAATCATTCCTATAAAGGAAGTTGCTGTAAAAAACGCATCCAATAGCCAATGGCCCAATACAATCCCGATTAAAGAAAGCGGAATGGCCACCATCATGACCACCGGGGCCTTAAAATTCTGGAACCACCCCACGATCAATATGTATATGATGAAAATTACTCCTAGGAAGGCCAATCCAAGATCCCGGAATACCTCCAAGGTAATCTGCCATTCCCCATCCCATTTTACGGTGTAATTATCCTCAAAATCGGGTTGCTTTATGTACAGTTCATCAATGGTATAACCCTTTGGCAAATTCATGGCCTTTAACTTATCGGTCATCCCTAAAATAGCGTACACCGGACTTTCCAAATCCCCAGCCATATCGGCAAGGACATAGACCACCCTCTTTTGGTTTTTTCTATAAATACTCTTGGCCCTAGTGGTTTGCTCTATAGTAACCAAATCTGCAATTGGCACCATATTGCCATTTCCTTGTTGGGATTTTACCTTCAATTGGGCAATATCCTGAATAGTGGATTTCTCCTTTTCCTCCAAGGCCAATATTAAACCTATTTGATTGGAAGCATTTTCATCATATAGATTGGTCACCGCCCTTTCCGATAGGGCCATGTTCATAGTATGGGCAATTTGTTGTGGTGCCACACCGTAAAGCATTGCCTTTTCCTTGTCTATGATCAATTGATATTCCACTTGATCAGCTTCTACCATCCAATCCACATCCACTACATCCGGGGTGTTTTTAAGAATCTGCTGTACCTGGTCCGCAATATCCATCTGTGTATCATAATCAGGGCCATATATTTCCCCAACAATGGTAGATAGCACTGGTGGTCCAGGTGGCACCTCAACAATCTTAACATTGGCATTAAACTTCTCCCCAATACGTTGGATTTCTGGACGCAATAAACTGGCAATCTCATGACTTTGGGCAGTTCTGTTGCCCTTATCCAATAAATTCACCTGAATATCGGCCATATTACTTCCCCCCCTCATATCGTAATGACGTACAAGACCGTTGAACGTTATTGGTGCGGAAGTACCTACATAACTTTGGTAGTTTACCACTTCCGGACGGGTGTTCAAGTATTGGGCAATCTCCTTGGCCACTACTCCCGTACGTTCCAAGGTAGTACCTTCGGGCATGTCTATGACTACCTGAAACTCGTTCTTATTATCGAACGGTAACATTTTTACAGCCACCGATTTGGTAAAGAACATGCCTATAGAACCCAAGAGCAACAAGAAGGTAATTCCCAAAAACAGCCAACGTTTCTTTTTGTTTTCTATCAAAGGATTTTCAAACTTATGGTACATCTTGTAGATAAAGGTATTCTCCAAAGGTTTCTCTACCTTTACCTCTCCTTTTTTATCCTTCTCCCGAAGAAATATATACCCTAAATAAGGCGTAATCGTCAAGGCAACAAAAAGGGACAACAACATGGCAATTGAAGCTCCAATGGGCATTGGCGACATATAGGGCCCCATTAGACCGGAGACAAAAGCCATTGGCAATACGGAAGCAATTACCGTAAAAGTGGCCAATATAGTTGGGTTGCCCACTTCATTAATGGCATACAAGGCAGCCTGTTTAAACGGCAGGCGTTTCATTTTAAAATGCCGGTGCATATTTTCCGCAATAATAATGGAGTCGTCCACCACAATACCCGTTACGAAAACCAAAGCGAACAAGGTGATACGGTTCAGGGTATAGTCCAGCAAATAATAGCTCAGCAAGGTCAAGGCAAAGGTGATGGGTACCGATAGAAACACCACCAATCCTCCACGCCATCCCATGGCCAACATTACTACAAAGGTTACCGCTATTATGGCCCCAATAAGGTGCATTAATAATTCCGATACCTTATGGGAAGCTGTTTCCCCGTAGTTTCGGGTTACCTCCACATGCACATCATCCGGAATTAGATTCTTTTTTAAGTGATCTACTTTCTCCAATATAATATCCGAAATATTCATGGCATCCGCACCCTTGCGCTTGGCAATGGAAATGGTAACGGCAGGATATTCGGACTTGTAGGTTTCCCCCTTTTCACTCCCCTTCCCAAAACCTAGGGATACGTATTCCTTGGGAATTTCGGGTCCGTCCTGTATACTGGCAATTTGCTTCAAATAAATGGGACGGTTCTGTTGTACGCCTACCACCAGATTTTCCACATCGGTAGCAGATTCCAGGAATTTACCTGTGGTTACCATAAATTCAGTATCGTTCTTATCAAAACTACCACCGCTAATCTGTTGGTTGTTGGCCTTGATCATTTGGGCAACTGTAAGAAAATCCAATCCGCTTTCCGCCAATTTATCCTTGTCCAACACCACCCTTAATTGACGATTTCGGCCACCAATTCTTTGAGTGGCGGACACATCGTTCACTTTTTCAATTTCATCCGTAAGTTCCTGGGCAATTTGCTTTAATTGGTAATCGTCGTATTTCTCACTCCATAAGGTAAGTCCCAACATGGGAACATCATCTATGGCCCTGGTTTTTATTAAAGGAAAAGTAACGCCTTGCGGCATTTCGTCCATATGTTTATTGATCTCGTTTTGGAGTTTAACAAAAGAACGTTCAATGTCCTCACCTACATAAAACTGTACGATGACCATTCCCTGCTCCTCCATGGAAGTAGAATACACATATTCTACCCCCTTAATATTGGAAATCAACTTTTCCAAGGGTTTGGTTACCCTGCTTTCCACTTCGGTGGGACTTGCCCCTGGGTAGCCCACAAAGATATCGGCCATGGGCACATCTATCTGAGGCTCCTCCTCCCTTGGTATCAAGAACGAACTGTATACCCCAATGACCATGAACACGATCATTAGAAGGACCGTTAACTTGGATCCTATAAATGCTTTGGCAATTTTGCCTGCTAATCCTTCTTTCATCTTTATCTTTTATTTTTTATTTGGGCGTTACCTTCGCCAATTCTTGTCTTTGTCTTGAATGCTCTTTATACATTTCATGTCTTTTCCTATACCTACAAGGTCTTGGAGACCTTGCAGGAATGAAGGTCTTGGAGACCTTGCAGGATGGAGACCTTGCAGGAAAAACATTCAAGAATGCTCATGTTGGGCTTTCCGCTTTTACGCCAGCTACATTTTAGCCTAAATCAGCTAAAAAATCTGGGGTAATCACTGCAACCCCCGCCTACCTGAAGGCAGACCTAACACAAATCCTTTTTTTAAAACTTCAGTTATTGGATACTTATTTTGGCTCCATTGAACAACTTCCCCTTCGCCGATACTATATATTGTTCCTCGCTGGAAAGTCCTGACAGTACCTCTACACTGTCGCCATAAGTCCTGCCCAATCGCAGCCAGCGTAAAAGTGCCGTATTACTTTCACTAACCGTATACACCCCGGACAATTGTCCATTGTGCACTAAGGCATCTATAGGAATAAGCACTCTATTGGTATTCTCTTTTTTTGCAGTAGGAAATTGTACAGTGGCGTACATTCCAGAAAGTAAATTGGACTTGGACTCGTTCAACATTACCTTAACCACATACTGTCCTCCAGTATTTTTGGCCGATGTACTCACTTCGGCTACTGTTCCCTTAAAGGATTCTCCTAAAGTCTTGATCAAAACTTGTACTTCCGATCCCGATTGGATCTGAAGGATTTCCGATTCCGGTACCATGGCCAATACCTGAAAATTGCCAGGACTTTCTACTTCCATTAAGGGCATCCCTGGATTTGCCATATCCCCAACCTTAATAAATTTGTTGGTGACCACTCCGTTAAAGGGAGCACGTATATTGCTATAGGAAAATTGGGCGTTCACCTCGTTCTTCATTTGTTTGGCCCCTTCCAATCTAGCCTTGGCCATGTTGTAGTTGGCCGTAATATCGTCCAGTTCCTTTTGGGAAGCACTGTTCTCATTAAACAAGGCTGTATACCTGTTATAATCTTTTTCTGCATTGTTAAAAGCAGCAGTTGCTTCGGTAATACCAGCATTTACCTGGGCCAATTTGGCGGATAGATCAGTGTTGTTTATACTTATCAATTGCTGTCCTTTGTTCACTTTATCGCCGACCTGCACGTAAATTTTATCAACATATCCCATCATTCGGGTACTGATATTGGCACTGTTCACTGCCTCAATCTTTCCACTAGCGGAAAGGAAAGGACTGCCGTTCTCTTCGGAAACCGTGCTCACTTCAACGGCCACGGCAGGGGAATTGTCCGCCACAATTTTTTTATCATCGCTCCCACAACTGGAAATAGTTATGACTAGGGTGATGAGTGCTGCTATGTATAATTTTGTTTGCATGTTTTCTTTTAATTTTTAGTGCTGGATGTAAATATTCCTTTTTATGGTTTCTTATTTTGATGAACTATATGCTATTATTCCTTGGTTAAAAACTTTACATAGGCCAAGGCGTAATTATAATTGAAAATAGTGGTGTAATATTCCAATCTCTTCTGGGAAAACTGGGTTTCGGTATTTAATAGGTCGGTCGTTTTCTCCAATCCTTGTTTAAATCTATTGGTACGGATCCGGAGGGATTCTTCCGACTGTTGTAAGGCCAAGGAGGTAAGCTCCAAATTGTTTTTGGCGTCTTGAAGCAAACGCACGGCCCTATTTAACTCTACCAGACTTTCCGCTTTATATTGATGCATTTCCAGCTTGGATTTTTCAAATTCGGCCCTACTCTTTTGCACCTTTCCAAAACGATTGCTGCCTTCAAAAATGTTCCATTTTAATTCTGCCCCGATCAAATATCCATTGGCATTACCTTGAAAAACTTGATCATCGTGCAATTCATAGGTCCCAAACGCATTTAAGCTAGGAAGGAAACTCATTTTATCTGCCCTGTACATTTGTTGGTATGCCTCACTGGACAACGACATGGCTTGTAGGTCCTTTCTATTCTCTGGCAATCCTTCCGTATAAATGTCACTGACCACTAGGGTCAAGGAGTCCGATGGTTGTAAAACAGCATAGCTGTTATCGTTCATCAAGACGGATAAGTAATTGGAGACATTATGGATATTGCTCTTGGCGTACTGCAACTGATTGTCTATTTCAGTTAGCCTAACCTCTACGGCCAAGACATCCGATTTTTGAAGATAGCCCTGCTTAAAACTATTATCTGCCAAACGTCTATTTTCCAATGCCGCCTTTTTCGCTTCCTCCAAAACTTTTACGGACTTATAGGCCAATTGTAACTGCATATAAGTCTTTTCAACCTCCAAGTCCATATAGTCATTTGTTCTATCGGCTTTTAATTCCACAGCATTTAATTTGGCTTTTGCCGCCTTACGCTGAAAAATTCCGTCCAGATTTACCAAAGGCTGCTGAACAATTATTCGCGTGGCATAATCCTCGATCTGACTTGGGTTGTTTAATAAAAGGGGATCAAAATCGGCTTGTGTCAAAATTTCCTGGTTCAGTTTGGAACCAAATGCCATTAGAGGGTTGGTGGTGGCAATAGCGGTATGGGAGACACTTATATTGGGCAATATCACCGCATTGGACTGATTAAAATCTCCTTTGGCGGCCAACACATCCTGTTGGGACATTTTTAGGGTATTGTTGTTTTCCCTCACTTTGGTCAACACTTCTTCCTTGCTGATCAACACCCTTTCCTGAGCGTGAACCAAGGACAAGGTTCCCAAAAAAGACAATATATAAATGATATTCTTCATCGTTCAAATTATTTAAGACAAAATTAGGGGGAGAAAAAGGATTGCACAGTAACCAATGTTACCAAGGGATTAATACAATTGGGATAACCAATTTTAGTTTCCTTTTTTGGTATAAAACCAATAGCTAACACCAACGGACCAATAGAAGGTATTTTTTAGATCTTCCTTTATTATAGTATCCTCGGAGCTAATAGTGGCATTGCTTTGGGGAAAAGATAAAGAAGGGGTAAATGAAAAAATAAATTGCTTGTGATAAAGTTGAACGGGAATGCTTAGCTCCCAATTTAAAAAATTGAACTCCGATGCTTCCTTTATTTCCACTATATAGGTAGGTGAAGGCTCTGTTTCAATTGACCCTTTCCCTTTTCCCTTTCGGTTGCCCAAACGATTGCTGCTATAATATTCTTGATAAAAATATTGTGATCCTGCATAAAAGGAAATTCTGGGGTCTATTAATAATTTGTTATCCAGGGTATAATAGGTTCGATCTAACATGAATCCTGCAAAAATATCAGCAGAACCTTCCTTGTTAAAATAAACACTGGAAGAGAGTGTAATTTCCAAAAACTTTAGGTCATAACTTAAAACACCGGTAATATCGCCAATTACTTCGGACCTTACATTGTAACTGTCCTCATTAAAAAAATAAGCGGTTCCCGATATTCCTCCACTAATCTTTGATCCGGTAAATATATACCCTGAACTGATTAATAAAAGATCTACCCTGTTTTCGTTGGATGCCGTTAAATACGATATTGAGGCATCTGCAAAAAACCCAGTTTTATCGTAAAATCCAATTGATGGGAAAATATATGGGGCTGCGATTGAATCCCGCCTACCCATAAATACTGCATCATTAATGTAGCTTACATCGGTTAGAACGTAGGATTCATTGTTATTGAATTTATCTTGGATAGATTTTTTATTGTTTTGGGACATCATCCCAGTCTGAAAAGCAATGAATATTAAGGTAGATAAAATTAGCCGGGATTTCATTGCGTATAAGTTTAAGTTCTTTATTAGAAATGGGATGTAGAAATGTCAAAACCCCTACATCCCCATCATATTCCTTAATTCTTGCCTTTATTCATTTTTTTCATGGGAGCCTTATTAATACCTTTTTGCATATTCATGTTTTTATTGCCCATCATATTTTTCTGAACCATCATTTTTCGATGTTGATACGAATTTTTAAACATGGCACCATCCATATTTAAACATTCTCCATCTTGCAATTTAAGCTGTTTACGGTCTTGGCTTTGGTAGGTTCCATCAGGATTTACTACTACTCCTTCTCCAAGGTTCAATTGCTGCTGAAGACGTTTTTGTTCCTGATTTCTAATTTGATATACTTCCCCCCCTATTTGCATGATCTGAAACCTATTTTGGTTACGTTCCTGCATTTGAGCCTCGGTAAGCCCTTTGTTCTCCTGTTTTACTTTGTATCTGTATTGATACTCATTGCGGTATTTAATACCATCATTGTCCAAACATTCCCCATCTTTTAGACGAAGTCGGTCCCGATCCCTTGTTACATAAGACCCATCTGGATTTACTACCGTTCCATCATTTAAGGTTATTGGATCTTGTAACCTAATTTGGTCACGATCTCTAATTTGTAATACATCACCATCAACCAACATTAATCGGTCTTGGTCCCTATCACGCAACTGATCCCGATCTTGTGCGGTGAGCCTTATTGATCCCAACGCAATCAATAAGGCCAATAAAATTGTTTTATTCATCATTTAGATTTTTTAAATTGATATATGGTAAATGTATCACGCCCACCACTCATTGAAAATGACCTAGATCAGTTAACCTAAACAAAATCAACAGTTTGCAGCATTTTAAATGTAAAAGTGGTTACATTGGGAGCGTTATGGAAAATAGGTTTTGGTCAAATATCTGCAAGACCGCCAACACCTCTATAGTATTGGACCAGCGCTTGAAATCCATTTTTAAAAAGAGAATTTATTTATGAAGATCCATTAGCGACCACACTGTTCCCGACTATCGTTGATTATTAAGGTATAGTCTACCTGGGTTAAATACTTGGGCTCATAGGTATTCCCCAAAAGTTCAATGGCACTGACAAAGCTCCTGAGATGATTGCGGCTACCGCATTGTAGGCTTTCAAAAACTTGTATCATGGCACTGTTGGCCGTGGCGTCTATATAAAGGGCCAAATCCACAATGTCCAAATCTTCAATGTTGGCACCGACCTCCAAGGCATTTGCCACATTTTCACTACCATAATCAATAAACTGATCATAAAGTTTTTGAATGTCCGGGTTGTTAAACTCCCCATAGGATAAAAGGGAATAGGAAATATTATATTGGTCCAAAAGGCCTCTAACGGCATCCATATGGCTTTGCTCACTTTTCTTAATGTTAGAAAACTGATTTGTTACCCATAAATCCTCCAAATAGGTATACGTATCCCTTGCCAACTTTTCTTCCTCCAACATAAACAGTAATGCAGCCCTATCTTCATTAGTGAGGTTTGTATTACTCAGATCCGCAACGGATGAATCATCATTGTTACAGGAGAACACTGCCAAAAGGAACGGCAAAGCAAAAATGAATAAATCGGCTCTTATTTGTCTAAAAAGTTTCATTGCTAATAGTTTTACGTTACATAAGCAATTTCCAACATATTAAACACCTAAACAGCCACTTAAGTTACACAGGCCATGAGTTTTGACACATCAAGGAAGAATAAATTTACTTTGGAGGGTGTTCTAAATTTCAATTGGGGATAAGTTGAAATTCAGGGTGTCCAATTTTCTAGCCTGGATTAGAACCGCCTTTAGGTTACCATTGAATAGTCTTCGTAATTTTTAGCAATGTTTAAACTGGCTATAATTAGCTGAGAAGTATCCAATAGTTTTAGGATTATACAAAATGAGGAGCCTCCTTATTCT
Organism: Arenibacter troitsensis; assembly: GCF_900177645.1. Lineage (GTDB taxonomy): Bacteria > Bacteroidota > Bacteroidia > Flavobacteriales > Flavobacteriaceae > Arenibacter > Arenibacter troitsensis. The sequence continues at coordinate 116,480 of NZ_FXAO01000010.1, read as the reverse complement.
TCACCAAACCACCAATTAGGCCTTTGAGGTTTTTTAACCAATTTAAACCTTTCAATAGCATGGGTCTTTATGTGCGCAGCCATCTCCTCAACAGAGTCGGTTACGAACAACAACTCCATGTCTTTTGGGCTTATACTTTCATTCTCCGCCATAATCCTAATGTGTTCACAAAGCTCTTTATGGTATTCGGATCCGAAAATGACCACTGGAAAATTTTGGATCATCTTCGTTTGAATCAAAGTAATGGATTCGAAAAGCTCATCCAAGGTGCCCATACCCCCAGGCATAACCACGAAGGCGTAGGAGTATTTTATCAAAAGGAACTTCCGAACAAAAAAATATCTTATGTTGATCCATTTGTGCAGATAGGGGTTTGGTTTTTGTTCAAAGGGTAAGATGATATTACATCCTACAGAATAACCACCCGCTTCATAAGCGCCTTTATTGGCAGCTTCCATAATACCTGGACCTCCGCCCGTCATCACCGTAAAGCCCATATTGGCCAAGGCAGCACCTACCTCTTCTGCCTTCTTGTAAAATGGATTGGTAACGTCAAATCTGGCCGATCCAAAAACCGTTACGCAGGGACCTATAAAGTGCATTTTCCGAAAAGCCCGGATGAAGCTGTATTGAACCCTAAAGGTGAATAGCAGTTCTTTAAACCTGGAACGTGGCCCACTTAGAAAACGTGATTCTTCCGGTTGTAAATGGTTGTTATTGTGGTTATTTTCCACTAGCTAATTTTTTATAACCAATAGGTGCCTATACGTTCTATTAAATAGAATACCCAGGTTTATGCCAATTTTGTATAAATATCCGAAATATCAGCTCTATTTAGCATGACCATGCTCATAAAATCTGCATAATAATTGATCAGGTTAAAAACCAATATAACTTGGTGGCACTGGGCATACTCTCCATTGCAAAAGAAGAACTACTACTTGTTTTTGTCAAAAACCACAGTCCATATTCCACGGACCTCATTTACGTTATAGCCAACGGCCTTATCTTCCGGGTATAATTTTCTTAGAGTGGCCAGCGTAGTAGGCTTAACCTGTTCGTTGGGTTTTCCATGGCATTGGAGGCACATGGCGTTTGTAGTAATAGGATAATATACCGTAACTTCTTCGTTATCAGGAACTACTACCGGATCTATTTCGATACCAGCGGCAACCTGCTCCATAAAAGTAGCAATATATCCCAGTTCCTCTTTGTTGGCCTTGTTAAGTGGATTTCTAGGTTTATCGGATACCCGCTTGATCTGGGCATTGTTCATAACAGAAATACTATCCGTTAATTCTATGGCCCGGAGGTTACAGAATGCTACCGCCCCATCCGTTCCTTTTTCCTGTATGGCCTTCATTAAATTTTTTCCCAACGCAGCTTTTGTGGCCAAGGCATAACCAAGTCCTATATCCCCATAATCCGTCTGTACTCTATGTTTGGAACCTGGGCCCATTCCTTTGCCCATTCCCATTCCTTTTCCTTTGCCCATTCTTCCAGCATGCTCCCTCTGAAAATGATCATCAAACCATTCTGGCTGTGCAATTTCATAATCGTACATATATTCGGCAATTAGGCCAATGGTTGCTTCGGGGTAGGGTTGATAGGGCATTATCCCAAATCGATTTAGTGCGCCGGGCATTTTGGATTTTTCTTCCTGTGGATCATTAATCCAGTCCACCATAGCTTTTATGAATTGTTCCTTGGTAGTAGTTGAATCTATATAGTGTTTCTTAATAGCCACCATGGGAGGCGCAATCATACTGACTTCCGATGCCTTAGGATTATGACATAAATAGCACTCTGTCTCAATTATCTTTTTACCAGGATGTATCTTTTCCTGATCAGCAGAGGCGCTTTCTAGTTTTGTTTCCACCGGTTTCGTTTCCGCATTTTTAGCCTCCTTACAGCTTAGCAGGGTCATTAAAAGGATTGTAAAGTAAGATAGATACTTCATAAAGCTACTATTTTTGGATTTATTCCTGCATTATCCTTCCCGAATCACAGCTTAGAAAGGATTTGGCCTTATCTCCCAAGCCGTTTTTGGCATCGGCCGTAGGATAGCCCAAAGCTTTAAGAGAATCCCTTAGCCTTTGGGTGGACTCAACGTTCTTGGATTCAAAAGATATTGTTCCGGAATTTACATTCACCAAAACCTCTTTAATATTCTCCAATTCCGATAATTTGGTGCTAATTGTTTTAGCACAACCTCCACATTTAATATTTTGGACAACTAGAGAAAATTTCATAGTCTTTATTTAAGGCTAATTTATAAATTGCCATTAGTTGCCAAATTATCTCCAAGACATGTAGCCGCCTTTCAGGTCAACTACTTTTTCAAAACCCATGCCGATTAATTTACGAGCTGCCCCCCTACTCCTGGCACCCGAACGACAATATAGGTACACGGGCTTGTCTTTGGACATTTTTTCACAGTATCTTTCAAACCCTGCTGCATTAAAAAAATCGACGTTTACTGCATTTTTTATATGCCCATTGCCATATTCACCAGGCGTACGGACATCTATAAGTTGCACCTTTTTATCCTTTATGGCAGCCGCAAAATCGGCTTGATTCAAAACTTCAATTTTATCCGATTTCTCTTTGCCTGTTCCGAAAAGTGTACTAAAAATAGACATAATAATTATTTTTTGAGTTATTCCAAGGTAGTTGTTTAAAAAAGGAAACCGCCATCTTTTACAATGACCGTTTCCTTAAACAACCAACCAAAACATTTATAGTGTAAAGATAGGACAGGTAATTAATGTCCACAGCAACTTTTGTTACACTTGGCCTTTTCCATCAAAAATATGCCATTCTTAATACATTAACTTACAGAGAGTTTAAAACCAAAAAAACCTCCGGAGAACAACAAAAGAGTTCAAAATATAAACTCCAAAAAGAAGCCGAGATTCCCATAGTTCCACAGTCCTAGGATTATCAGAAGTACACTTTGCAATTGTCATATAATATATATTACTTAATATACATTATATTTTAACCTAAACTAATATTTAATTGGTTTAATTGATTAAAATGAGTTAATATTATTGCATTAATGGAATGAGAAAAGATTAAATGCGCTCAATGCCCCTTATTTGTGAACAACCAAGGGATTAGAGGGCCGAACGGAATTCAAGATAAAATCAATTAAGACCAAAACTTAAATACTCACAAATAAGAACTAGCCATGTTTAAATATTCTTTATTGCCCTTGGTTTCGGTTTTCATTTTTATAAACCATGGCCTGCTTGCCCAAAAAGTAAATGAATTTCCAAAAAAAACAGACCCTCTGTACAAAAAGGTGGAAATGTTTGACCGATTGATGCTTGGAAACCATTGGAACGAAGGCGCCATCATGCAACACGTCATTTTCCCCCCTGCAGGACTGGAGCGACCCATTATAGGCTCCCAGGCCGATTGCCTTGACCCTACTTCCGAAATGCTGGCTGCCTACTCCCATAAGTACGCTATTACCGGAGACCCAAAGGACAGGAAAATAGCCAATGACATCTTCGAGGCTGTATTAAAACTGGAAAAAGTAACCGGTGTTGAAGGATTGGTGGCCCGCAGTTTCAATAGGACCAACGAACCCCTTTGGCACGAAGAAGTTTTTTGGTACCATGAATGGCACCAATCGTCCTCCATGCCCGGTTACCGATGGCTGGGCGATTTAAGCGCCGATAAGTTTACTTCCATCTTCTATGGTGTGGGAACTTTTTGGGAACTATGTGCGGATGACGAGTATAAGAAGAAAGCAGCAGGCCTCCTGGATAGATTTATAGGGCGGGTAGTGGACAACAATTTTAAACTTACGGATCTAGATGGAAAAATGACCTTATGGGGCAACTTTTGCCCCAACCTTCCGCACCAAGAACTCAACTCATTGGAAATGTTGGCCGCGCTTAAGGTAACCCATCATATTACGGGAAAGGAACGGTACAATGCCGCCTACCACATGCTTATAGACCGCTATCATTATGACGACCACCAGATTAATTCCAAAATAATATTCCCTAAAGAATGGCGGAATGTAGGGGACGACTACCACGCGGCCCGTTCCCTCTATATGATTATGCGTTTAGAGACCGATCCCAATCTACTCAACAAATACCGAATGAACCTAAACCGACATTGGTACGATTGGAAGGATTTGGAATTTACTTGGGAAAGCAATATCTGGTTTTTAATGGTCTATAAGGTCCTGACAGGGGAAGACATTTTTACCGAAGAGAAAAAGCAGGGCATTAAGGACATGTGGGGATTTGAACGCAATACCAGGGAATTCAAAATCCCCCAAAAAGATGGTAGTTTTAAATTGGTTCGTTCTGAGGAAGAGCAAACTGCCGCGGCCATGATCCGAAATTATTGGTTTGGCAGGTACTACGGAATTATTGATGAAAAATGGTAATCACAAATAATAGGAAGCGCATGAAATCTTATTTAACACTCCTAACTTTTTTTGTACATATTCTTTATCTAATAGGGCAAGAAACGCCAACACCTCCCGAGGGAATGGTTTATGTTCCCGCCGGCGAATTCATTATGGGCAGTACCTATGGCGATCCGGACGAACGGCCTCAACAAATTGCAAGTACAAAAGCATACTTTATAGACCAATACGAGGTGAGCAATACGGAGTTTGCCAAATTTGATCCTACTTTTAAATTTCCTCCGGAAAAAAAGAACAATGCCGCGGTGGTAACATGGTCTATGGCCAATGCCTATGCTAAATGGGCAGGTAAACGTTTGCCTACGGAAAAAGAATGGGAAAAGGCGGCCCGCGGTATAGACGGCCGCGTATTTCCTTGGGGAGATACCTATGACAACACTTATGTGGTGTGGGACCAAAAAGAAACCCGTGGAACTTCCATTGCCAAACCTGCTAGTCCATACGGTTGCTATGATATGGCCGGGAGTGTGTGGGAATGGACATCGGACTGGTATAAACCCTACCCTGGCAACGAGGTGCCTATGGAACAATATGGCGAAACCTACAAGGTAATGCGGGGCGGATCCAATTTTAACAACCACTCCTTTATTCGTACCTCACAACGCTATTATGTGTTACCGGAAAAAATACACGTTTACCCTGTGGGAATACGATGTGTAAAGGACATAGATTAATCCAATGCCCTGATAAAAGAATTATAATAAAAATGTCGCACAAGATGAAAAGACAATTAAGATTTTGGCTGCTACTGATTGGTATTGGCTGTATGCTGTCTTGCGAAAAGGAACAACCTAAAACCTTGGACCTTTCCCAAGCAAACATTGTGATCTCGGCTCAAATTAAATCTCCGATCCAAGAAACAGCGGCTAACATCCTAATCGAAGAAATTAAAAAACGAACCGATCTTCAATTAGGATTAAACCAAAATTGGGATTCCAATATTACCATTGCCTTGGCCCTGGCCCATGAAAAGGAATTGTTCGGAGCAAAAGTACCCGCACCTGAGGCCGATAATGCCTCCGAATTAAAAAAAGAAGGCTATCGCCTTTTCCATGTCCATGAAGGGGACAAGAACACTTTATGGATCATAGGGGCAGACGAAAGGGGCATCCTTTATGGCATTGGCAAACTATTGCGAACCGCTAAAATGAGTAAGAGCCAAATAACACTTAGCCCTAACATTGATTATTCCGAAGCCCCGGAATATGCGCTTCGCGGACACCAATTCGGCTACAGGAATACTGCCAATTCCTGGGACGCTTGGACAGTGGAGCAGTTTGATCAGCATTTTAGGGAACAAGTGCTTTTTGGAGCCAACAGTTTTGAAAATATTCCATTTCAGGAAGCAAATTCCAGTCCCCACTTTAAGATAGATCCCCAGATAATGGAAGTGGAACTAAGTAAAATTTGCCAGAAGTACGATGCCGATTATTGGGTCTGGACACCGGCACCGCATGACCTGACCATAAAAAATGCGCATGCGGACGGACTTGCAGAACAGGAGGCCTTCTATGCAAAATGTCCAAGATTGGACGGAGTGTTTGTTCCGGGCGGAGATCCAGGGGAAAACCATCCTGCCCAGCTCATACCTTATTTAAACGACTTATCGGAAATACTGCACAAATACCATCCAAATGCCGGTATATGGGTTTCATTACAAGGTTTTAATAAGGAAAAAGTAGACTATTTTTTTAATTACCTAGACAAGGAAAGTCCGGATTGGCTTAAAGGTGTGGTTTACGGACCTAGTAGTCCTCCTATTGACCTGGAGCGCGAAATGTTGCCGAAAAAATATCTGCACCGTTTTTATCCGGACATAACCCATACGGTTAGATGTCATTATCCAGTAGATAACTGGGATCAGGCCTATGCATTGACCTTGGGGAGGGAACCTATCAATCCACAACCACTTATGTACACCCAACTTTTTAACAGGGATACCAAATATACCGATGGATTTATTACCTATTCCGATGGTTCACATGACGACGTTAATAAAGTATTATGGAGCCAATTGGGTTGGGATTCCAAGAAAGATCCCAAAACCATCATCCAAGAATACACCCAATTCTTCTTTGGCCCTAAGGTGGCAGAAGAAGCGGCCCAAGGCATATTTAATTTGGAAAAAAATTGGGATGGACCCATTTTGGAAAATAATTCCATAAAAGAGACCTTGGCCTTGTGGAAAGGCTTGGAAGAAAACAACCCCGATCTGGCAAATAATTGGAGGTGGCAGCAATTAATTATGCGGGCCTATTACGACGCTTATATTCAGGACCGACTTGCCTATGAAAAGAGGCTGGAGGACGAAGCATATGAAATACTGGCGCAGGCCAATACCATTGGGGCCGACAAAGCTATGAGCGATGCCCTACAACACATAAAAAAGGCCGATACCGAATTGGTTTCCCAAGACCTCAAGGAAAAGGTTTTTGAATATGGCGAAAAACTTTTTCGATCCATAGGTGCCCAGACCAGCGTGGAAAAATATCAGGCACGTGGCGCAGAACGGGGGGCCATTTTGGACTTTATAGATTACCCCTTGAACAATAGATGGTGGCTGGAAGACGAATTTAATAAAATTGGCGAATTTAAGTCGGAAGCTGACAAGCTTGCGCGATTGGAATTTATTAAAAATTATGAATCTCCCGGAGAAGGCAGTTTTTATGATAATATTTCCAGTGCCGATGCCAAGCATGTCACCTCAAAAACCGATGATGCCATAGACTTTCTATGGGAAAATGACGGTATAAGCAGAAAGCGGCTCTCTACCCAATTGTTCCAATTTACCCCTACCTTGGAATACCATGATCTGGATCCCGATTCCGATTATTTAATTCGTGTTTCCGGTTATGGAGAGGCCCTATTAAGAGCCAATGGAGAACGCCTAAAACCTACCAAATATGAAAAAGGTTTTGAGGAGTTTAAAGAATTCCCACTTCCCAAGAATTTGATCAAGGACGGTCTATTAAAAATAAGCTTTGATAAACCAGATGAGGAACACCTTAACTGGAGAAAACAATCACGGGTAACCGATGTTTGGCTTATTAAACAACCATAATATGTGGGCCGAAAAAAATCGCTTCCCACTAAAAGGAATAGTTACCGTTCTCAACACTCCCTTTACCAAGGAGGATACCATTGACCATAAAGCCCTAAAGAACAATGTAGAGGAAGCATTAAAGGCCGGAGTTGCGGGTATATTGGTGCCCGCAATGGCCGCGGAAGTATATAAATTATCCCATTCGGAAAGATTGGAAATGCTATCCACGGTATTGGAAACCGTAGGGGACAGGATCCCAGTTATTGGAGGTGCAGGGGAAACGGATCTAAATAAAAGCAAGGAGCTTCTAAAGGCCTATTTGCAACTGGGCTGTAAGAATGTTCTATTGCAGATTCCTTTTGTAGAGGAGCAACAGTTCAGGAATCATTTTATGGAATTGGCGGCTCTTGATCCAGAAGTGATTATGCTACAAGATTGGGATGCTACCGGTTATGGCCTTTCGGATGACCTTATAGTAGATTTATTTGAAAAAGTGGCTGCATTCCAATGTCTAAAAATTGAAACCGTCCCAGCGGGTCCCAAATATTCAAGAATTTTAGAACTTACCCAAGGGAAATTGAACATTAGCGGAGGCTGGGCCGTTACCCAGATGATGGAAGGGCTACAAAGAGGTGTACATGCCTTTATGCCCACTGGAATGCATTTCATTTACACTAGCATCTATCGTTTGTATACAGAAGGTAGGACGGAAGATGCCGAGGCCCTTTTCGGGAAAATTATTCCGGTGCTGTCCTTTTCCAATCAACACTTGGATATTTCCATACATTTCTTTAAACGGTTATTGTACCGACAAGGAATTTACAATACCCCCAATGTTCGCCATCCTATCCTTCCCTTTGATGCCGTACATAAAAAATTGGCGGACAAACACATAGACACAATAATCAAGCTTGAAAAACAGCTTAAGTCCCAAAGGTCCAATATTTATTGACCTTGATAAATGCGGCCTATACAATTTCTGACAAAACCTTAGGATAAAAGACACAAGGGTCAATATATTATCTGTTTTAAATAATATAGTTGTGGTACACCCTTGCCTTTTAAATTTACTTTGTTCCAACTAAAGAAAATATATGGCATTAGAATTAAAAGGGATCATTCCCCCAATGGTCACACCTCTTAACGCAGATGGTGGTTTAGATGAAAAAGGATTGGAAAAACTTATAGAGCACCTAATTAATGGTGGTGTACATGGCATATTCCTTTTAGGTACCAACGGGGAAGCTCCTAGTCTTAGCTATGCATTGCGCAAAGAGCTTATTACCAAAGCTTGTAAATATATCCGTGGAAGGGTTCCTGTTCTGGTTGGTATAACCGATACCTCCTTTAGCGGTTCCTTGGACATTGCAGCCCACTCCAAAGAAGCTGGTGCAGATGCAGTGGTGGTAGCCCCTCCTTATTATCTTCCCATTTCCCAAGAAGAAATGATCGACTATTTGGAGCGTTTAATTCCACAATTATCCTTGCCGGTTATGATGTACAATATGCCAAGCTGTACCAAACTTCACCTTTCGCTGGAAACGGTAAAAAAGGCTAAGGAATTAGGTGCCATAGGTATCAAGGACAGCTCTGGTGATATGTCCTATTTCTACTCGCTTATTGAAGCTTTTAAGGAAACTCCAGAATTTTCCATCATTGTAGGTACAGAATTATTTTTACCGGAGACCATCATTTATGGTGGTCATGGAGCAGTAGCGGGAGGAGCAAATTTCCTACCAGAGTTATTTGTTGATCTATATAACGCCTCTGTGGCAAAGAATTTGGAAGATATAAAAATACTTCGCAATAAGGTGGCCTTTGTGAACAGTAGTATCTATTGCGTGGGGAAAAATGCTTCTAGAATAACCAAGGGCATCAAATGTGCCCTATCGGTAATGGATATCTGCGAGGACCATATGGCCCTTCCATTAAGAAAATTTGAAAATAAGGAAAGGGAAAAGGTGAAGGAATATTTAGACCAGTTCGCAGGGTCACAGGTCGCATAAAAGAGTATGGGCAAAAAACTAAAATGGGGAATTTTGGGCACTGCCCATATTGCAACGGAGCATGTAATACCGGCAATGCTCAACTGCCGATATGGAGAGGTTTATGCTATTGCATCCAGAAATTTGGAAAAGGCCAAAGTTATATCCAAACGATATAAAATAGAAAAACCATACGGTTCCTATGAGGAATTATTGGCCGATAAGGAAGTAGATGCCGTCTATATCCCATTGCCCAATCATCTGCACGTGCAATGGGCCATTAAGGCTTTGGAAGCGAACAAACATGTTTTGGTTGAAAAACCTATTGGACTATCCAGCCAAGAAGCCCAAAAATTGTTGCAGGAAGCCAAAAAGTACCCGCACTTAAAGGTTATGGAAGCCTTTATGTATAGACATCATCCCCAATGGATAAAGGTTAAGGAATTAGTGGACCAAAAAGTTATTGGTGACATTAAAACCATTCAATCTTCTTTCTCTTTTTATGAAGATGACCCCAATAGCATTGTAAACAATAAGGAGTTTGGAGGCGGAAGCTTAATGGATATTGGCTGCTATCCAATTTCCCTCTCCCGTTTTTTGTTCAATTCGGAACCTAAAAGCATTGCTTCGGTTATTGAATACCATCCCGAATTTAAGGTAGATGTCCTAGCCTCCGGAATACTGGAGTTTGAAGCCGGTACATCGGTATTTTTTAGCGCTACACAATTGGCGGACAATCAACAAGCACAAATTTTCGGCAGTAAAGGAAATATAAAATTTGAACTGCCTTTTAATCCGCCCATAGACAGGCCTTCCAAAATATGGGTCAGCATAGGCGAAGATTGCCAAGCCATTGAATTTGATACCTGCAATCAATACACCATCCAGGCCGATCTTTTTGCTCAGGCCATAAAAAACAATACCCCAGTGCCTACTCCACTTGAGGATGCCGTTAAGAATATGCTGGTCATTGAAAAGTTGGAGGAAAGTAATTTAAAGGGGCAACGGGTACTTATGTAACCTCCTTTTGCCCCTTTTTACAGTAATTAGTTCATCAATTCTTTTAAAGTCCAATAACTTTTCCTGTCCGGATTTTTGGCACGGATATCCCTAACCTCATTTTCATGGACCATGGTAGTATTATTCATGGAGCGTATGTAAGTAGCCACCTGACCGATCCACTCATCGTCATTGGAGCCCATTGGGAGCATAATACCATATTCCTTTCCGTCTATTGGTCCGGTAAGTCCATTTAGAAGAATTTTTACAAGCACTTCTTTATCGCCTGTAACTCTCGGTGAACCCATTAAGGAAGGTGCTATCAGAGAATTTTCTCCATTGGGAACCCCGGTTAGATCTGGGCCATGGCAGGTTACACAGGTCTGTTTATAAATATCATATCCGTCCAAAGCTCTCCATTTATGACCATTACTTTTATTGGCCAGTTTATGCTTTAATTGTTGCAAATCCGAATCCTTGGCTTTTAAACCTAGTTCAACGGAAGCCATGACCATCTCATTGTCCTTATATTTTTCCGATATGGAAGTTAGGAGATCTGAGCCTTCACTACTTTTGGCATAACGTAAACTCAGTACTAATTGATTTACCACATTAATATCGGTGTCATTTTGTAATTTGGCCAAGGCCTGCATTATGTCCCGATCTTCTTTCTTCAAAAACTCCTCACTCAACCTTATGGCAGTAATACGGACCCTGTAATCCTTATCGTTTAGCTTCTCTAGAATAAGTGATTTATCCACAACACCTAGACCCTCCAACGTCCATAGGGCATGGACCCTTTCACGGGGATAATCCTTACTTCCAAAGTATTCGGTCCAAAAAGACTCATTGTTCTTGGCTATTTCCTTCAGCTTGGGCACAACACCCATATCCCCTTTTAAGATAATCAACTTTTGTGCCGTATTCCTATACCAACCGTTAGGGTGTCCTAAATAATCCGCTAGTTCCGCTGCGGATTTATTCAAAAGATTTGGTTTTCCTGCCGGCTTAATGTCTTCATGGACTATTCGGTATATCCTTCCCCTACCGATGTTCTTGTCCAATCCTTTGCGAAGGATAACCGGTCTTAAATGACTTCCTTCCCTGGTCCAGTTTCCTTCCTGGATTATTCCACGATACATATCCACAATATAAAGATTCCCATCCGGTCCTGTTTGTGCCTGTACAGGTCTAAAGTTCAAATCTGTAGATGCCAAAAACTCGGCCTCGTCATATGCATTGTACAGCACTTTTTTACCGTTCTCATTTTTTACTTTGGCTCTACGTACCAATCTGCCCACAGGTTCCGGAATAAATAAATCGCCATAGGTGGATGGAGGTAATTTATCACCCCTAAATATCTCTTGTCCGGCCACCCCGGTAAATTTATTAAGGGTACCATCCGGCTTTAACCTTAATTCTGCACCTCCCTGAACATCAGGGGTACCCACCACTGGCCATGGTTCCATAAATCCCTCTGAGATCTGTCCTTCCAGATCCACTTCCCCGTAAATTGGAGGTACTTGAAAACCATAGGCTGCCGTTTCGCCACCTGCAGAAGAATAATACATATTTCCCAAATCGTCCTGGGTTAGGCCCCATTGCCCGCTGGAACCATCTACCAAAGAATCTACTTGAACACCGTCTTTGTTAAACCTGAACCGTAGGGGGTTATAGGTGGTGTACACCCAATTATCCAAGTTCCAAACCAGACCACTCTGTTGGTGTTCCAGATTTCCTCCCCTTCTTTTTGGATTTTCATAAACCCTAATCTTTTCGTCCGCCACACCATCGTTATCGGTATCCCTATAACTCCAAAGATCATAGGAATAGGTTTCATTTACAATAAGTCGGTCATCTAGAGGCAAAATCATCCTGGGTAATAAAAGACTGTCGATAAAGACGGTACTCTTGTCCATTTTTCCATCCCCGTCCAGGTCTACCAGAAGTTTTATCTGACTAATAGGTTCATCTTCGCCAATTGCATCCACATTTTGCATATAGGTGTCCATTTGGGCCACATACATCTTGCCGTTTCCGTCCCAAGCTATGGCCACAGGTTCATTTACCATAGGTTCGGATGCCACCAGTTCTATCTTATATCCTTCGGGCAGGTAAAACTTTTCAAGACTTTCCTCGGGGGAAAGAAAATCTGACGGGGCTTCCCTTACAATTTCTGGTTTTACATAAATCTTATCCTTGTACTCCTTCTTACCACAACCAACTATCACCAATAGTAGTAAGCACCCATAAATTTTATTCATAATTGATCAACTTGTAATTCAAATATTTGCGGTTTGGCCAAATTTAAGTTTAATTTTCGAATCATTGTCCCTCTTTTGGAGGTCTCTTGTGCCAATAGGAGGCCAAAATAGATCCGGTTATATTCATTAGTGGTCCAAATACGGCCGGAGCCAGACCCATGGTGGCTATCTTACCCAATGAATTTGCGATACCCGAAGCAAGGCCTCCGTTCTGCATTCCCACCTCTAAAGCAATAGTACGTGAATCCTGCTCATTCAATCTCAATAATCGGGCATACCAATACCCCAGCATATAGCCGAATAAATTATGGATCAGTACCAACAACATTAAGATTCCACCGATATCCAAAAGACTATCCCTTCCCGCTGCCGTTATTACGACAATTATAAGACCTATCCCCAACATTGAAATTACGGGAAGAGCCTTGTCCAACCATTTACCCTTATCCCCCCTCAAACGGTTGAGCAGAAGCCCGGCACCTAAGGGCAGTATAATCATCTTTACAATACTCCACATCATGTCCAGTACATCAATTTCAATAAATTCGCCAGCCAATAATTTCATTAAAAGCGGGGTAACAAAGGGGGCTAGAAGTGTTGAGATAGAGGTTATGGTGATGGAAAGGGCCAGGTTGGCCTTGGCCAAATAGGCCATTACATTGGATGCCACCCCACTGGGGGAACAGCCTATCAGCACAATTCCCGCGGCTATCTCCGGTGGAAAATTGCTAAATTTAGCCAGTGCAAAACCCATAATCGGCATAATGCCCAACTGTGCGGTGACCCCTACCATAACGCCTTTGGGAGACTTGATAACTTCCGCAAAATCACTAATCCTCATGGAGGTACCCATGCCGAACATGATGAGTTGGATCAAGGGTATAATTAGCGCCGTAAGTTTAAAATTGCCAATTTGCAAAAAGTAATGTGGGTAATATAGGGCAAGGGCCACTCCGGCAAATATGGAGGCAGTAAAAACATAACTGTTCAAAGATTTATATCCACTGAAGCCAAGGGCCAAAAGTACAAAAAAGGCCATTATAAAAAGACCTGCATTTTCTAGGTTATGTGTAAGGATCATGCCCAGTACAACTAGCAGCAATACAGCGGCCACGCCAAGGCATACGGAATAAAAAGTTGGTTTTTTCAAAATTGGTCGGTTTAGGTAGTTTAGTTAGTTGGGCAATTTATAGGCCTGTCTGGCCAAAAGCTTAAGTGTACCTTGCCCATTTTTTTGGTATACCTATACATTGCCTATACAGACATCTACAGGCTCCCCGGTATTGGTGCCCTTGGCCAGAAAAATATGGCGGACTATAGCTGTATTGCCCGAAATATGGATCGACTGATCTGCAGCTTCCAAAGACATAAAATGGCATGGCCCGTTAACTATATCATCTATGAATTCTGATTTGTTCTGGATAAGTCCACTGGAATGCCAGTAAGTAAGCTGGTCCGCACATAAGTCGTCCATGAGTTCCACGGTAGGATTGACCATAGCTTCATTAAAAATGGACACGGCCTGTTGAACTTCTTCCATTGTAATTTGAATTTGTTCATCCCCCGTAACCTTGGTTGGGCTTTGATCCATATTTTGCTTACAGCCCATCAAAACCAATAAGGGCATAACGGCTAGGATACAGTAATCCTTAACACCAATTATTAAATTCCGTGCTACGACTACCATGTCCTTTTGCTTAATACCTTATCCAAAGTTTCCTTGGACATACTTCCCAATTCGGGATGCTTTTCCAACCACACCAAAAATTCCTTTTTTAGCTGCTCTGTCCATTTGCTATCTATTTCCCCTGTGGAATATTTCTTTGTTCTTACCATCTCAAAGCCAAACTGGTCCTTTAGGGCCACAAATTCAGCGGTACCCACGACCTGTTCCGCCAAATGCGCAGGAATGAACAGTACCCCCTCTCTTTTGGCCAGTACCAAGTCTCCCGGCAACACCATTACCTGACCGATACGTATCGGGGTATTGAGTCCCATAAGCACTTCTTCCTCTAAAAAGGACGGGTGAAAATCGCGTACAAAGGCATTGAACCCTTCCATCTGGCTTATACTCTCCAAATCCCTTGCACTGCCATTAAAAACTACTCCGTTCCCGGATTTGCTATAAATGGAGGTAGCCAAAGTAGCACCCATAAGTGTGCCTGCATCGATCTTGCCAAAGCTATCGGCCACATAAACGTCGCCTTTGGTGAGTACCTCTATAGGCCATGAATTGGTGTTGCCCTTCCTCCCTTGGGAATTTATACCCCTTTCCTTGATGTTCTTCTCCACATCGGGCCTGCTGGGCATAAACAGTGCAGTAAGTGCCCTGCCTACCACAGGAACCTCATCATGTACCATTTTCCAATTGCCTTCGAACTGATTTTTATATCCTTCGTTTTCAAGGACGGTCCATGCATCATCTATCCCAATTTTTTTTGCCCGTTCCAAAAGATCGTCCGGAATTTTTGGACGGCCGTCCTCAAAGCGTTCCCCTTGCCATTCAGAGGTCAGGAAAATCAATTCCTCCTTGGGAATGGTCTGTCCTAAAACAAAGGAATTCAATGTAAAAAAGCAAAGGAACTGTACAATTATATTGAACTTCATAATCCTTAAATATTTATCCCTCTTTTAGTCCAAGGCAGCTATACAGTCCATTTCAACCAAAGAATTTCCAGGTACGCCCCCATAGGTGGCCACGGTGGTCCTTACTGGAGGATTTGGTCCAAAACGCCCCCTAAACACTTCGTTCATTCCCTTATAATCGGCCAAATCGGCCAAATACACATTTACTTTGAGCACCTTATCCATGGAAGAACCATGCTTTTTCAGCTCTTTTTCCAACTCCTGTAAAACAATCTCGGTATGCGCCTTGATCTCAAAAGGTTCCACATGCGCCCCCTTACCCGCTATATATAGGGTATTTCCATGCTTTACCCCACCCGAAAACAAAGGGATGTCCTGGTCCATAACGATATCTCCCACTACCTCCTTTTTTGGTTTTGAACCTCCTTCCATTGCCCTAGCAGCCGTGCCTATTCCAAATATAGCAGCCAAGCCCATTCCTAATTTTTTAAATGATGCCCTTCTTGTTGTTGTTTTGTTTTCCATGGTTTAAAATTTATGATTATATGTGTTCTAAAATGAAATTCTAATTTGCGGCTAATGACACTCCAAACCTTCTAAGCGCTTGTTTTTAAATGGTCTATTGCCAATAACATGAATATATGAAAATTTCTCCATCCTAAAATGGTTGCCCATACAATTGTTGAACCCACTAATTGGAATAGCAGAATTATAGAGCTTTGGTATAACCTACCAAAACAATTTTACATTGGTATTACTGCTATTATAGATACCTAAAATCTACTTATTCATTACAAATTCCCTTCCTGGATCCTCTGTATCAAAGGTTTCAAAATTACCATTGTCCTGAAGTGTTATAAAGGCCTTAGTGCCGTCTTTACCTCCAAAGGCAATATTGGAAGGGGTTTTGCCCTTTAACTGTACTTCCTTTAGAATTTCACCTTTGGGCGACACCTTGACCACTGTTCCTTTTCCATGCCTTGTGATGTATAGATTACCTTGTACATCGGTGCGCATGCCATCCATTCCAAAATCCTCAAATTTGATCAGAAGGCGTTTATTGCTTATATCCCCAGTTGGTGAAAGATCGTAAGCCCAAACATTGCGCTGGACCGATTCGTTAACGTAGAGTGTTTTGTTATCTGGACTAACTTCTATCCCATTGGTGGTCCCCATATTCCCTTCCAAAAGAGTAACGGTACCATTAGTGTCTATTTTCCATATTTGTCCCTTCGAATTTTTCCAATCGGGATCACTGGCGAAAAGTATATCATTGTCCATTATGGCCACATCATTGGGCTGGTTCATATCAGCGTTATGGGCAAACACGCTTATCTCCTTGGTATCCATATCCACCTTTAAAATATTGTGCTTGGTATAATCGGCTATAAACATATCTCCCTTGCTATTGAAACGGATCCCATTACCAATACTACCCTCTGGGAGATTAACAAATAAGGAAGCTTTGCCATTGGAATCAACTCTGCCAATGGTTCCCGTCCTTTCAAAATTAACGGCATACAAAATTCCATGGGCATCCACCGCAGGTCCTTCTATTCCAGAAGGAAACAGTGCGGGTGCAGTAAATTCCGTACTTTGGTACAATTCCGTTTTTTGCCCAATACTAATATCCTCAGTTTCTATTTTATCGGTATTTTCCCGCTTTTCCTTACATCCTACTATACTTAGCACTAAACCAAGGCCTATTAGTTGACATTTAAACAATGAACTTGTCTTATAATTCATGCCCATTTAATTAAAGAATGACTATTGCTTTTATATATTCCCTTAGATAAAATCCTTCACCAAAAAAGTACGGAAATGAAATTCCAAAAAAGTTGGTAGCCACATTCCCAATTATAAAATCAGCATTGATCCCAGAAAATATACTTTTAAATATACATATTAAATTTAGATTGCCCCTCTCTCTATATGCCTTAAAAAAATATCACAAATCAAAACCGGAGTAGTTCCTGTTCCGTTAGGGCATACCGCTATGCAAGAAATTGTCAAGCAGTTATCAATATTCCAAACTAGAACAATAAAACTCAAAATTTAGGAACAATTTGTTCCCCAAAAGACTACCCCCAATAGGATAGGGCCATTTATTCCTTTGTTTAGAATATTTCCAGTGAAAAAAGACAGTAGTTTCGTTTATTTAATTGTGCTTACATTGTTTGGAAAAAAAAAGAATAGCAACTTCTAAATTGTATCATTAAAAATTTCAAAATCCATAGGCTTAACCAATAGTTTAAATCAAATAATTGTAAGCAATGATCTTTCACATATGAAAAATCAACAGGCCAATTAAAGACCTTTTATACCCGAACATCACAAATGATCAAGCACGAAACAATGACAATTAAAATACTCCTAGCAATGGGTTGCGGTAATAAAAGGTATTAATCCTCTGGGCAAGCTGAACCCAATGGCAGCGAAATTGACTACTCCATTAATTATGCGGATTATTATTCTTTGGAAGCGTTACTAAGACTCAAAAAGCTTAAGGAGGGTATTCCTTTGAACAAACCTCTGCTAACCACCATCAAACAAAAAGATTAAATTAGAAAAGCTGAGGTACGGAAGAATTAGGAAGTACCTAGCATACCGACCAAATATTATCATATACAAGGGACAAAATCTATCTTTTTCAAATACTTTGATTTTCTGCATACGTGCTACGGTACGCCCGAAGTTCTGGAAAAATAGGGTTGAAGGCAAGGCCCACAACCCAATTACATTGCATGCTTTATCCCCTAGAGCGTATTTCCCGCTTCATAAAAACGAGGTAGGAAAGCAGAAAACAAAGCAATGTAAGTGCCAATAATCCCGTAAACTGCGGCCATACCAACATAATGCTCTGTCCCAATGGCAGGGAACTAGGGATGGCCCCCTGCAATTGCTCCATACTTAGCGGCCCCAAACTACGTATGGAAGGTACCAGTATGGCGGAGGTAATCCCATCAAACAACTCATTTGGCATGATCTGCCCCAGATAGAACTTCAATTTTTCATAGAAATAAATGGCTTTGGGGGCCGCGAATTTTGAGGGTTCATATGCCTTAATGATCATGTTGGCTATCAAAGGATAAAAAATGGTACAAAACAACCATACCGCTATCCCCAACAAAGCGGAAGTGGCAGATTGTTTAAAACGGACCGAAAACAAAATAGCAAGGTTTAACCAAAAGGATACATGGACAATACTAAGTACGGTATATACCAATATCCGCATAAACTCTTCGGCTGTAGGCGGTATTCCTATGGCTATGAGCCCCGACCCCAAAACCAAAAAACTCAATGTAAAAAACATAACACTGATCACGATTATCCCTGCCAGAAATTTAGCATTAAGAATACTATCCCTGGGAACGGGTTGCGCCATAATCCTACTCAAGGTTCCCCTTTGCTGTTCCGAACTAATGGCATCGAACCCCAAACTTATTCCAAACAAAGGCCCGAGGAATCCCACAAATCCAAAAAAAGGCGGCAGGGTACCATTGGATTTTGTAAATAAATTCAAGAAAAAAAAGCTATTTCCTGAACTATCTGCCGCAATGGCCTTCATGCCATCGGCCAAAGTGGCAAATAATGTTCCCATACAGGCCATCGAAATAATGGCAAATAGTATTATAAAACGCCAGTTCCTAAAATGATCGGAAATCTCCTTTTGTACCATCGCCTTAAAAGGGCCCCAAGGAAAATTACCCTTACCGGCTCCTGCATCCTCATCCCTAAACATCAAGGAGTGCAGGTTTGAGGTCCAATCGCTAATGGTCAATGCCTTTAAATTTGATATCCCTGTCCTTAAAACTTTATTTTTCATCTGTTTTTATCTTCTTGAAAATATTGATAATAAATGTCGTCCAAACCGTATTCCCTTTTGCTTAGAAAATTAAGTCCGTATCCCGACTTTACGATAAGTCTGGACAAATAAGCGGATACATCCCTATGGGATTCTACTACAAATCCATTGTCCACCAATTCCACATGTGCCACCTCTGGTATCGCCTTCATTTTTTGGACCATCTCCTTTAATGGCAGAGGTGGTTCTACATCTTCTGTCAAAGTGGCTATGCCCCCTTCCAAGGTAAAGGCATTCTTGGAAAACAACTGTTGCGCCAAGGAGCTAATTTTACCTTCCGCCAACATTTTACCTTTCACAAAGATCCCCACCCTGTCACATACCTGTTGAATCTGGTGCAAATGATGGGAGGAGAACAGCACGGTAATGCCTTTTTTTCTACTGAGGCGAACAATGAGCTGAAGAAACTTTTTTACCCCCTCGGGATCAAGTCCTAGGGTAGGCTCGTCCAATATAATTACCTCGGGGTTTTTTATAAGCACATCGGCCAGGCCAAGACGTTGCCGCATTCCTCGGGAATAACTGGATACCTTATTATCCTTGACATCTTCCAACCCCACCTCTTGCAATATCTCCAAAGCCGCCTTTTTGGCCTCTTCTTCCGGGATGTCGTTTAAGCGGGCCACATACATAAGATTCTGTAATCCGGTATAATCGTTGTAAAAACCCACATCTTCCGGTAGATATCCTACTTTTCTTTTCACCTCCAGCGGGTACCTGCTACTGTCTATCCCACACACCTTTACACTCCCCGAATCCACTTCGGTAAGTCCAAGGATCATAAGAATTGTTGTTGATTTGCCCGCCCCGTTGGGCCCTAAGAGACCAAATATCTCGCCTTTTTCTATAGTGAGGTTCAAATTGTCTACCGCTATATGCTCGCCATATTTTTTGGTCAATCCCTTTATATCTATACTCTTTTCCGCCATTACCTCCTACCGTATTTTCTAAACAGATAATAGATTCCCCCCAAGGTCCCCAAAATGATAAAGATTCCTAGCCAACCCCATAATAAAGGTGTCTTTACCATAATCCTAAAGGAAGCCGTTGAAGAAGCCTCTGGGGTCTTGGCCGTAATCTTGGGCAGGTAGTCGCCGGGAATGGCCTTATCGGCAGATTTAATGGTAGCCTGTACCTTAGTACTGCCCCCAGCTTGAATTACAGGAATAGTATCCGGCTCAATTGTAATTTCCCAATCCTTGGGTTTTGAAGAGCTAAAGCTAACATTTCTGAGTTCGCTGGTTCCTGTATTTCTCAGTAGCAGCTCCAATTGCTTTTCCCTCCCCGAAGTAACATTGGCACTCAATAATCCCGTTGGGGTGGTAAGTTCCAAATCATAAGACCCTTTTATGACCACCTCCAATTCCAATTCGGCCGAACTGTACTTGTTGGTAGCCTTTATCGGTATTTTAAAAGATCCGGATGTTACTTGCGGGGAAGGCTGTACCTCCACCGAAATATTGGTGGTTTTACCCGCTTCGATCTCCACTGCCGTGGCCTGCCTACCATTGGGCTTAAAGGCCACGTTCCAACCCCGTGGTGGTAGCGCCAACAAGGAGTACAATTGCTTTTCACTCGTATGATTTTT
The DNA here is from genome assembly GCF_900177645.1 of Arenibacter troitsensis. Taxonomy (GTDB): domain Bacteria; phylum Bacteroidota; class Bacteroidia; order Flavobacteriales; family Flavobacteriaceae; genus Arenibacter; species Arenibacter troitsensis. The sequence goes on along the minus strand of NZ_FXAO01000010.1, from coordinate 95,694 downwards.
TAATTTTGTGGAAAAGTTAAAATTGGATTTGGAATGCCCTTCCATATTGATCTGGTCCGAGCTGAATTCGGTCTTAAAAGTGCCCTCTTCCGAAACGTTGACCACAATGGGCAGCACATCGTAATTCTTGGCAACAAGCCTTATATTATATTTCCCCTTTTCTACCTTTAAGGGTACATTTAGGGTTAAGGATACCGTTTTTTTCTCACCCGGCAAAACAGCAATGCGCTTAATGGAATAGCCCCCGGCCTTTAAGGAGGAATTCCATTCATCTGGTAAGCCGGAAAGGTCAATTTCCACATCCTTCAACTGACTACCATAGTTTTTAACCTCAACGGTATAGTCAATGGATTCTCCAGGCGGTACCGTAATGTAGGTATAGGGGGTATAGAGTGTTATTCCGTTCCCAGCCATGGCGCCATGGCTATAAAAGAATAATAAGGTAAACAAAAAGAGTACACTTTTTAAGTAAGGTTTATTGGATTTCATAAAATATGGTTTATAATTTATAAAAGGTTAACAAGTTTGGGCCGAGCCAGCAGCCAGTCTATTCTGTATTCATTCAAAATCAATTTGTATCTATTCCCTTTTTATTAAGATTTCCCCATAATCAATAATCATGGTTTGTATAGTGCCATAGGTACTATATATCTTCCTTGGCTACATTTATATGGAATTCATGTCTATATAAGCAGGTTAAACTATTTATAGTCTAACAGAGGTATGGATCCCCTATTAACCGCTGGTACGCCAATAGCTCTTTAATGCCGTATGGATGAAGTAGATCGATGGAACATTGTTGATGGTCCCACATACTTTATTCCATCTCGGGATCCCTGCCGATCACTTAGGTGAATTTGCAGGGAACCGTTTTGATAGCGAACGGAATTTATATGCCTGAACTTTTTATGGGGCAAACTAATTTGAAAATCCATGTCCTTATATTGGTCCTTTTGTGAAGCGGAATCAATGGCATACCCAAATAAACCTGTGGCCCGCTTTATTTTTAGGTGCAGAATGCCATTCTGTATTTTTAGGGAATGATTGCCTTTTTTAAGAAAATTGGCCGAAATGAGGATATGGACCCCAAAATTGTCCATTTGCATTTGGAATTTCTTAAATTTCAACGGCAGGTAGGAGTTAAGTCTTCTTTGGTAGTTTTTATTCTTAGTGGTATTTATTGCTTCCATAACTATTTTTTTAAATTATACTTTACTGTTAGCAAGTAATCGTCTAAAGAAACAGAACGAAAAATGATTTTTTTTTGGGCTAAAGGGTTCCCATTTAACCCATTTATCTTAGTGGGTATTTGGAACAGTCCCTGCTCCAATTAAGGGACAAGATACCTTCATCTGTAAAACTTGAATTCGTAAAAATTGCTCCCGGAAAGAAAATCGGGAAGAAAGTGTTGAAATCCCCTCCTTAAGTAAGAAGGTTCCGTATAACGCCCACTTATTATACTATTTGACAATAGATTATTAGTAATTCTTTCAATTGACCAAACAGAAAACGTGGGCGAAAAATCGTCTTCTCGTTTAATAAATTGCATGTTATCGCTATTTCAAATTTTGAATAAAAATAAAAATTAACAGAAAATTCTAAAAGTTAAAAAATGTGAAAATATAGACTTCTTTCACTGTTCAATCCTTCAAGCGAACTCTGAAAAAGAAGCCAATAACATTTTTCCTAAACAGCAAGTTCAACATATTCCTCTTAGCCTATGTGCTGTACTTGCTAAAGGAATATATTGATTTTTAAAATGGCCCCATAGAAGTAATTCTACAAGTCCATTTGTCTTTCTAATTTACAAGTTTTAGGGTTTCTCTCTCCTTAGAAAAACAATTTTCAGGTGCTGCAATAGGTAGGGAACTTTGAAAAGCCCCGAGTTTGTAGGTGAGCTCCTTGAGCTTCTCAGGATTATCAGCCGACACATCTGTCTGCTCCGCCCAATCGGAAGCAATATTGTATAGTTCGGCCCTTCCTAATTGATCGTTCGTCAAAAGTTTCCAGTTGCCCTCTTGTACAGCAGCACTGGGCCAAAAATCGGGCCGGTCACTGGAAAAGCGCCAATCCCAATAAATGGGCTTTTGTCTAATAAAGGATTCGCCCCTTATGGCGGAAGCGATGCTTACTCCATCGGCTTGGTAATTCTCGGGATAGCTTGCCCCTGCCAACTCCAAAAATGTCGGCAATAAATCTACGGTGGCCAATTCGGTAGTTTTATCAATCGTTCCTGCCGGTACCACACTTGGCCAGCGTACCAAAAAGGGTATACGGACACCACCAGCAAAAAGGGAGCGCTTACGTCCTTTAAGCTCGCCTGTTTCCCCAACGGAATAATAAGTCCCTAAACCAGGTCCGGTAGAATTATCCTCTGTAATTTTATTTTTACCGGTTATTTCGGGACCATTATCAGAAGAAAAGACAACCAAGGTGTTCTCATCTATTCCCAAAATTTTTAAAGTGGAAAACAATTCCCCTATACGGGCATCATACTCGGCCACAACAGCAGCATACACCTGTTGCTGTTCGTCCAAATGTGCAAATTGTTGCATGTACTCCTCTTTGGGGTAATGGGGAGTATGCGTTGCATGGATCCAAGCATTAATAAAAAAAGGTTTGTCCTTATGGCGCTTTACAAAATCAATAGTTTTATATATAGTAGAATCCGCATGCATTTGATGTAAGTTACTCGGTAAATTAAATGCTCCATACTCATCGTATCCATACTCCAAGGGGGAAGGTGCATCTTCAACATGGGTATTGGACAAATGCCATTTACCAAAATGGGCCGTGGAATATCCAGCTTCCTTTAACATTTTGGGAAGTAAGGGGGCTTGGGGATTCAACCAATCTGGCATATTTCTTTTTATATGCGATTCTACGGACGCAAAATGCCCGTGAACACTTTGTCGGGCTGGGTATTGCCCCGTCATTACCGCCACCCTACTTGGTGAGCAAACAGGATTAACCACAGAGAAGTTCTGAAAATCGATGCCTTCGGCAGCCATTTTATCCAGGTTGGGGGTTTTGCAAAAAGTACTTCCATGAATTCCCAAATCTGCATATCCCCAATCATCGGCAAATATGAATATGATATTCGGTTGCGTTTTTTCCTCGGCAATAGGTTCTTTTTTGGCTTCTTGCCGGGCTCCACACGAAAGCAGGATTAAAGTGAATAAGCTAAGAACAATACCTCTTGTAGTAACTTTCATTCTTTTAATTTTTGGATGGTAATTTTCTGAACAGGACATAATAGAGCCAAGTATACACAAAAATGTCCATGGTACAAACCTAGCGCAAAACTCAAAAAAAGTATTTCTCTGTTAGACCATATTTTTGCTGTATTTGATCAAAACTAAGGGAAATGCAGCTTAGCGTACCTAAATTTGGGATTTGATCCAATTTGGCAAATCCCAATTCTCCTTAACATATTCCTGTGGTACGCCGGCTGTTGTTCTACCGTCCTTAATGATATTGACTATCTTTTTGGTAAGTCTTTTCACCACATCGGGATGCTCATAATAGAGGTTGGTAGTTTCGCTTGGATCCATTTCCATATTATAAAGTTCAAAAACGGCTTCCCCTTCTTTGGGCTGAATAAATCTTGGTTCTAGTGAACCCCCGGATCCACGAAACATATTTAATTTCCATTTTCCTTGTCGAATGGCAAAATCCCCTGATACCGAATGGTGGATTACCGCTCCCCTAACCGTTTTATCATCATCCTTTCCTTGTAAAATGGGCAGCAGGCTATAACTGTCCTCGCCCGCATTATCCGGAAGCTCTACTCCAATGATATCGGCAATAGTCGCCAGATAATCGGTCTGGCAAACCGGTACATCCGATTTTAAACCGGCCTTTATTTGTGCCGGCCAACGCATTAGGAAGGGCACGCGATGACCACCCTCGTATATGTCGCGCTTACCACCTTTAAAATGTAAGCTACTAAAGTGCCCATATACATCGCGTTGATAAACATAGTTGGTTTCCGCACCGTTATCCGAAGAAAAGATTACCAAGGTGTTGTCATCAACACCATTGGCTTTTAAGGCATTCAATACCTGCCCCACCCTATAATCGGTTTCTTCCATAAAATCGCCATAATTGCCACAGTTGCTTCGGCCTTGAAAATCTGGATGGGTACTATGCGGCAAATGCGGACTGTTCAATGGCAAGTATAAAAAGAATGGCTTGCCGTTTTTTGCCTCTTTGGAGGATTCATTAATATATTCCACTGCCCTATTGACCAGGTTTTCCAATACCAACTCATCATTGAAGGATGGAGCCACCTCCACCCAGCCCCTACCACCTTCTTTTTCGTAAGGGGGGGTCATCCTATAGGGCTTTGGGGTAATGTCATCACTATACGTCCTAGGGTTAGTGTCAGGCTTCTTCTTGGTCCATAAGACTGGAGGATCCAAAACCCTATCATTTTCCAAATAGGTAAGTATGCCATAGTTCATGGATGCGGGAATCCCGTAAAAATAGTCGAATCCCTTCTCAATAGGACCATCGGTAAAGGGTTTGGACCAGTCACGATCTTTGCCCAGACTTCCTTTAAACTCCATTTGAAGGTGCCATTTCCCTACCATAGCCGTATTGTAGCCATTATCGCTTAGCAAGGAAGCAATGGTCATCCTATCCTTCTCTATCAAACAGGGTCCATCGGCTTCTAGGACTCCTTTTTTTAAGGAGGTCCGCCAACTGTATCTTCCTGTTAATAAGGAGTATCTAGAGGGGGTACAGACCGCATCACTGCTATGCCCATCCGTAAAGATCATCCCCTCATTGGCCAATATGTCCATGTTGGGAGTCTTAAATTTAGCATCGGGGTTAAGAGCTGCTACATCCCCATAACCCTGGTCGTCGGTATAAATAATGACGATATTTGGTTTTTGAATACGCTGTGCTCCGGTAGCCATGCTAAACAATAACAAACAAACTCTAAGATGCTGTTTCAATAAATGCATAATGCTTTTAAATTAATTTTTACCATATCCAATAACCACGAATACCCTTACCTACTTCGAATACTAATGCCCCAGACTCTGTAGACGTGATATAGTGCTTTCTATAATTTGTGTTTTCCCAATAGCGCCAAATTACATTTTAAATTTATTCATCAATAGGAATCACATTATCCGTTCTGAAAGGATAGGCAGGTAAATCTGCACTATTGACCAAATTGACATCCGGTTTTCCGGCAAAGGCATACCTAACAAATTTGGGGTCTTTAATGTCACCATGGGACAGCACTACCGTTTCCCCAACAATTTTCGCTTTTGCCTTTTGCCATTGCATTGATCCATCAGAAATCCAGAATCCCACAGGGGCGTTTCCATCCACCGTTTTTAACCCCTGGGCATTCTTAAAATAAACTATAAGTGTATGGTTTAGTGGCTCAACTTCCCTAAAGATGGGGCCTTCCGCCACCACATCCTTATCAAGGGTATATTTTTCCGCAGCCAGCGCCAGTCTAATCCCTATGGGGAGTTTATCCACTGGGTGAACGTTCTTTTCGTCCCCTAGATCAATAGTGTTGACAACACTGGTATAAGGAAGATCCAATACCTTCATTTGCGACTCGCGCATCCATGCCCAGGACATGGCCGTTGGACTCGTGGGATCGATATCCGGGTTATTGTTCGTGCCTTTTCCATAACCAGGAAGCATTACAACAGAGAAGTGCATCTTATCATTATTCCATTCCTTTCTATACCGCCTGATCCAAGATTGTAGCACATCTCCATATTCCTTCATCCCAATCACTCTATGGAACCAATTGTCCCCGTTTACCTCCGGTACCCCGGCATAATAACGAGTGTTGCGTTCCCCTTGATACCACACCAAGCCTCTACAGGCATAAGGAGCCAAAGGCTTCATCATGGCATTATACAGAATATTGGGTTGCCTACGCATAAATATATCTTCTTGATTAGACCAACCTTCCAAGGAATTAATGGCAGATTTAATTCTATTCCTCGTTAAAGTATCGGCATCAAAGTCGTCCATTATATTCCTAAAATAGGGAAACTCTTTTGCCATATCGCGCGGCATCCAGGCTTCGAGGGAAGAACTGCCCCAAGAGGCATGTATTATTCCAATAGGAATATTGGCCGACTTCTCAAGGAAATATGCAAAACCAAATGCTACCGCACTGCTTGGGGGGGCATCTTGCCACTTTCCAAAAACATTGTCTTCTTCTTTAAAGGACACCGTTCTCTTCACCTCAAAACTTCTGATGTTTTCCGAAGAAGCCAACAGTGCTTTTGTTTCAGGGACGTTGTTCACCGAAAATTGCATATTGGATTGTCCGGAACATATCCATACTTCACCCACCACTACATTAGATAATACTATTTCCGTATTTCCAATAATGGTCATTTCCCTAGGTGTTTTTGACGCCTCCAAAGGGGCTAATGCAACCATCCACTTTCCATCTTTCCCAACTTTTGTTGAAACCTTTTGGCCTGCAAATCTTACCGTTATCCTATCCTTGGGCGCTGCGATTCCCCATACAGGGACTTCGGTACCGCGTTGCAATACCATATTATCGCAAAATAAATTGGATAACTTTAATTCTTGGGAATATGTTATTGCTGTATTAAAAAATAGAAAAATATAGAGTGTTAAGATGAACGGTTGTTTCGTCATTATTATAAATTATCTGTTTTATTCCATACTAACAGCAGGGGTCAATCGGATTTCTTTAAGGCTGGCACTTTTCCTATTTCCGTCTACCAAAGTAACCGTTATGCTATGTTCTCCTGGCGTTTCAAATTTTAAAAGCCCCATTTCATAATAATTATAGACCTCCGATGAGTTCTGCTGATTCTGTACAACCTTTCCTTCTTCCGAAGTAATTCTCCATACCAAGCGGCCAGATCCAGCATAATTCAGTTCCGTTTGGTAATAACCGGGCTCCTTCACCATAACCTTCCAGGTCACCTTACCCTTGTCTGTCCAATCTTGGGCCTGTTCAATATGTTTCCACTCCCCGAACTTTTCCATCCACCTTTTTTCGGTGATGGCTGCACCTTCCGCCTTTGCAAAATCCACTGGAAGCTCTGTAGCAAAAACAGGGTCTAAACTAAGTCTGTCATCCACTTTTGGGAGCCCCTCTACCTCAAGCTCAATTACGGAAATCAATCTTTCTGGACGCTTTGCGGGAAGGCTTATCACGGCCCAATCCCCCTCCTTGGCGGTCTCCAATGCTATAAACTTCCCGTTTATCCAAAGCTTAGCGAAGATAATATTATTTTTGAGGCCTGGAAGCCATAACTTACCATCCAAAGGCCATTCGTACACGCAGAGATTCAACTTGCCATCCGCTGCTATGGTAACATCTCCCCAGGGTAACTTTCGGCCCCATGGCGAAGAACCGGTCTTATATACTACCTGCGGGTACTTGTTGATCCATTCCCCGGAAGCCCTTAAGGATTCCTGTGCCTCAGTTGGAATACTGCCGTCCGGTGCCGGACCAACATTCAACATATAGGTACCTCCCCTGGCCACCGTAGAAATTATACTCTTTAAAATACGTTTGGGACTTTTCCAATTCCCATCGTACCAGGCATATCCCCAAGAGTCGTTGGTAACATCTACAGTCTCCCATAGGCCCCCTATATTTTTAACGGGAATGTTCATATCGCCCAAGGATTTATAATCTCCCAATCCATGGCCCGCCCTTCCGGAAATCATGGCGTTGGGTTGGTGCTTGCGGACTACATCCACCAATTCGGCTACATATTTTTTCTCCATATTGCCGGGAGTATCAAACCAGACCATGGCAATTTCCCCATATTCGGTCACGATCTCCTTTACCTGAGGAAGACATTTTTTCTTAAAGTAGTAATCAAAACCTACCTCTTTCCCTTTTTCATTGACCTTGGGTCCGCCATTGCCCCCTGGAAAGGTCCAGTCCTGATTGTGGGAATAATAAAAACCGAATCCAAGTCCCAATTCCTTACAGGCCTTGGACAATTCTTTCATGGGATCTCTGGCAAAGGGAGTAGCCTTTACAATATTGAAATCATTGCTTTTGGAATTATACATGGCAAAACCGTCATGGTGCTTACTGGTAACAACAACATATTTCATTCCTGCATCCTTGGCCAATTGCGCAATAGCCTTGGCATCAAAATTTACCGGGTTGAAGTTTTTTGCCTCTGCCATATATTCATCTACCGGAATATTGGCCCTTCTAGGATTCATGATCCACTCACTAATGCCGTAATAGGTACTATCCTTCCATTTGTTGGCAATGTTGGAGTAAATACCCCAATGGATGAACATGGCGTAATTGCCATCATCAAATAGTGCTGTCCTGGAGGCTGGGGCATCCGCTCCCAAAGTGTTCTGTTCGCCCCACATTTCGTCCATTGACTTTCCATTTTGCTTTTCTTGTCCCAAAATAGTACCAACTTGCAGTACAAGTGCCATCAATAGCAATATGGATTGTCTCTTCCCAATTTTTAAATTCATTGTTTGTTGTTATTAATAGATTTATGTTTATTTACTTAGGTCCATTATCTTATATGCAAATTTGCTAGTAACTATATTTTCTTGACCAATCGCGTGGGAGAACTATATATATGCCCTTTAGAATCAATGATGTTGACAAAATAGGCCTGTGCATTTTTGGGCAATGTTGCCGAAATTATTTTCTTGGAATCGGAAAAACGCATGCTAATTTGCTGCCATATATAATTATCCCTACCCCAATCTGCCGTATCGGAGTTAGTATATAGAACAGCTTCCATTACTTTTCCATCAACCCCATATACCAATTCGTTATTTCTCTTTAGCCTCTTAAACTTCGGTTTTAAAAAGCGTTCACCCTTCTTTATCACATAATCTGCAAAAGCGTAAATTTCTTCCGGTTCCCTACCAGGGCTATGCCCGTGTTTCATATTATGTTCCACATAGAGGTACTTTTCGTTTTTGGAAGCTAGATACGTTTTAGTGAAGCTGTTCATAGTGAAATGAAAATCATTGGTGCCGTTAACGAACAAGGTAGGTTGCTCCTGCAAGGGGATATACAAAGAAGGCTCCCAATTTTGAAGGTAGAATTGCTGTTGTTCCTTACTCAAAAGTCTTAGAAGGTGGCTATAGTGTGGAGTTTCATGCAAAAAACCGCAACCGTATACCGGAATGGCAAAGGCATAACGGTCATCAATGCCCGTAATCACATTGGTAAGAATGCCTCCCCAAGAAATTCCGCTAATACCTATGCTCTCGACATCCACTTCCGGAAAACTTTTAAGTAGACTAGTGGCCAGCATTACGTCTGCAACGGCATGATAAAACCATTGGTCCTGCAACTTTTTAATAACAACATCCTCAAAAAATCCTATTCTTCGCGGTCCGTAAAATTCATGTCCAGGCCATAGCTTTTCCCCACTAGTATGTTCCATTTTTTCACCCGGAACCTGGCCCTCCAAAGCTACCGCAATGGCGATATATCCTCTATCTGTCCATTCCTTGATCCATTCCGGAAAAGCGGTACCGCCACCACCATGCACCAAGACCACAGCTGGTCTTTTTTCCCCTTTTGAAAGACCATTAGGCACCCCGTACCAGCAAAATACCTTGGTCTGTTTTCCGTTATAATCCAGCCCCTTAAAAAAAAGGCCTTTTATATTTGAAAACTGTTTGTACGCTTCAAAATCATGGGTAAAATCAAAACTTGGTGTGTTCCATACCCCGGCTTTTGCAAGTTCTGATTTTACCCCAAGTGGTCCATATAGAGCATTGGATTGACCTTCCGCTCTATTGCAAATAGCCAAAAACAATAGAAGGAACCCTAAAATAGGCCTTTTAACGGGAGGCTTATTTTGCATCTGGAACGTATGAATAAAGTATTGCATTATTGATTTAAGACCTTTTGTAAACCGTGAACCATTACAGATGATGCGCAGTTTTAATTAGGTCAAATCTAATTAGGGAATTGCGAGAAGGCCTTCTCTTTTCGACCAATCCTTTGCTTATTTCAACCAATCCACTTGTATTGAAACCATAAGATAACACCAAAACAACCTTCAAAAACCAGGTTATAGTTGATAATGTTTAATAGGACCTGCCCAAAAGGTGGGTCGACGATATTATTCCATGTATAATATCATCTTCAATCTGTCTTGGTAAATTCGGAAGGAGAAACTCCGTGAAGTTTTTTAAAAGCTGTGGAGAAATAGGAATTGGATTCGATACCGATTTGATACATGACCTCGGCCACGTTATAGCCTTCGTTTTGGCCTAGGAGTTCCGCTGCTCTTTGAAGTCTAAAATTTCTTAAGTAGACATTGGGGGCCTGACCGGTAAGCTGTTTAAGGCGCCGATAGAAGTGCGAGGTACTAAGTCCAATTTCCAGGGCAAGCTCTTCGACCCCAAAATTGGAATCTGAAATATTTTTTTCCATGATGGCAATGGTATTGCCCAAGAATTCCTTGTCCCTGGTCGAAATTCCGACAGCATTCTTGGGAAGCTTGCTATTCTTTGAAAAATACTCCTTTAAGCGTTCCCTGGTCTCAATCAATTTTTCGATCCTTAGCTCAAGGTGTCTCAATGAAAAAGGTTTGCCAATATATTCATCGGCTCCAAATTCGAGACCTTTGATCATATCTTCGTTCTCGTTCAATGCCGTTAGGAGCAACACGCGAATATGACTGAGATCAGGATCGGATTTTATTTTCTCGCACAACTCAAAACCATCCATTCCGGGCATCATTACATCGCTAATGACCAAATCCGGCTCATTACCTTTTATTTTTACCAGCCCTTCAATCCCATTGTTTGCTACTTCAATATTATATTTTTCCGAAAGAGTACCCTTTAAAAAGGTCTGTACATCCACTTCATTTTCCACCAACAAAATTGAATATTTCCTTTTGCTACCATTTTTGCTTGGCGAAGCTAAATTATCCTCAGTAATTTTAGAGGACAAGGGAATCCAATCATCCACAAAGGACTTTTTGGAAAAATCAATTTCGTCCTCCTTGTATTCCTTTAGGGATTTGGAAGGTAATATGACCGAAAAGCGGGTCTCTACCCCAGGATTGCTTTTTACGGAAATCTCACCATCCAGTAAATTCACCAAGGATTTGCAAAATGATAGGCCTATTCCGCCACCGCTAACCTTATCGCTCCTATTTCCCAATTGATAGAACCGTTCGAAAATATTTTCCAGATCTTCTTCAGGAATTCCCTTACCACTATCTACCACATCAATATATATCATTTTTTGCCCCGAAGTACAATCAATTTTAGATTCGATACCTATAGTGCCAAAAGGCGGTGTATTCTTAAAGGAGTTGGAAAGTAGATTGAAGATAATACGTTCTGTCTTTTCTACATCAATAATAATCTCTTCGTCCGGGGAACCAATTTTATACGTAAAATTGATGTCCTTTTCAATGGCAAAGTTTTCAAATGCCTCAATGGTGGGGTTAACAAAGGCTCCCAAAGTCTCCTTCCTTAAATTCAATTTAAGTCGACCTTGTTCCGCTTGTTGAAAAGTGATCAATTGATCCGCAAGGCTCAAAAGCCTTTTGGTGTTTTTCTGGATAAGTGCTAAATATTTGTTGTTTTCTGGATCTGTGTTTCGGGTAAGCAACCGCTCCAATGGGCCTGCAATTAATGTCAACGGTGTCCTAAATTCATGGGACATGTTGGTGAAATACTGAAATTTTCCCTGATTGATGGTATGCACCCGCTCCTTATCCAATTCTTCAAATTTCAACCGTTGCTTTAATTTCTCATGTTGCGAAAAATAGATGACAATGCCTATGCCTATACCCACAGTGAGCAAGGTAAACAGCAAATAACTCCACCACGTACGGTACCAGGGGGGCAATATTTTAAGGTTCAAAGTTTTGGTCTCCGTACTCCAAATACCGTCACCATTGGCTGCCCTTACCTTGAATACATAACTTCTGGCGGGCAAATTAGTATAGGTAACCGTAGTCTTACCCTCGTTTACGGTTACCCAATCCTCATTAAAACCCTCCAATTTATAGGCCACTTTATTTTTGGAAGGCGTTGAGGTATGTTCCACGGCGAGGTCAAAAGCAATAAATTGTTCCTTTTGGCTTACGGCAATACTGGTGGTCTCTGAAATGGACCTATCGAGGATTACCCTGTTATTCAATTTTTCCCCTATACTTACACGTTCGTTGTTTACAAGAAGGTCTGTGATCAAAACCTTTGGAGGTTGATCGTTAAGTTTAATATCCTCTGGCCTAAAAATGGTCAGCCCATTCAATCCGCCAAAATAAAAATACCCGGATCTGCCCTTAAAAAAAGCCCCTTGTCTAAAGTTGTTCTGGGCGAGACCATCGCGCACATCAAATACATTTATAGTGCTGTCCTTTAAATGAAATCTCAATAGTCCCATATCGGAACTTAACCATAAATAATTATCCCCTTCTGGTAAAATACCGTAGATGGCATCGTCCGGCAAGACATCATTTTTGCGGAAAAATTCTATTTTGGAAGGTATTCCTGAACTATCCATAGTCATTTTATTGAGTCCGCCACCAAAGGTACCTACCCAGATATTTCCCGAATTATCTTCATATAGGGAGAAAACATTCTCATAGCTCAAGTTTATTTCATCATTCCTGTTGTGCGAGTACTTTTGGTGGATCCTAATTTCCTCGCCGTCATAACTAGCATGTACCAATCCTTTTTTGGTGCCGATCCACCATGAACCATTGCCTGACTTTAAGAAAATATGGCCAATTTCATTTTCCAAAGAAATACTGGACCTCAACTCGAGAACCGGGTTTTTACTGCCGTCTATTACGGGCCATGGATTTTGCACAACCGTGAGCTGGCTACCCAATAGAAGAATTTCATTTTCCGAAATCTGGGAAATACTTCTAATTCCGTTGTTTAATAGTGGTAAGCCATCTTTGGCCAAGCTTAGACTTTTAAATTGATCATTCAAGGGATTGTACACTACAAGGGAATAGTCGGTGCCAAACCATAAATATCCTTTATTGTCCTCATAAATGCTCCGAACAATATCCATAGCGGAAATAGGAAATCCATTTTCTAAATTTTCGAACTTTAGCGAGTTTGAGGTTTGACCGTTCACTGCAGTGGTACTTCTGAAAAGTGGGGTGTTGTAACCGGACAACCATAACCTTTCCTTTCTGTCCTCGAGAATTGCCGTCAATAAATTATCTGTCAAGGACTGCGGCTCATAAGGATTGTTGGAATAGCTCTTAAATTGTTTCTGGCTAAGGTCCAGCTTATTTATTCCGCCTTGGGCGGTACCTACCCACAACACATTAAAATCGTCCTGAAAAAGGGCATTTATATTTTGACTGCTTATGCCAAAAGTATTTCGGGGATCGTAGGCAAAGTGTTGAAAACTGTCCCCATCCTCTATATATTTAAAGAGACCGTTATCTGTAGTGCCGATCCAAACGCTGCCCGAATGGTCTTCAAAAATAACGTCTACCATAATGATAGCGCTTTTGGAATTTAATTTTTTATCGGTATCAAAATTGGTGATAATATGTACCTTTTCCCCATCAAAAGATGCCTTGTACAAGCCTTTTTCGGTACCGATCCAAAAAATATTATTTCTATTCATGAGGCAGGAAACGACCTCATTTTCCAAAGTTTTAAATTGGGTCAAATCCCTGATTTCCATATCAGCACCGGAAACACCAGTGGCAAGGGATAAATTCCACAAGCCCGTCGAAGTAGCTAACACCAGAGAATTTTTGTCCCTAAAACCAAAATCGTTTAGGGAAGGCACTTGAGGATGTGATGCAAGGATGTTATGAGAAACCTGGAAGACGCCATTCTGTATATCCGTAAGTTGGCAAACATATAGCTCATTTTCACCAGAAAACCAGATTTTGCCATCCGGTCCGGAACTAATCCTACTAATACTAAGCCTATGGTTCAGGGGTACTGTTAGGAATTTTTCGAGTGATGGAATATAAACATTAAGGCCAAGGGTAGTTCCAATCCACAATAACCCATCCTTATCCTTAAATAACTGTTTAACATCGTTGCTAAGAATATTTCCGTTGCTCTCGGATTGGGTGGTAAAGGTTTTAAATTCATAGCCATCATGCCTAATGAGTCCGTTCGGCGTACCAAACCATAGAAATCCGTACCGATCCTGTACTATGGAATTTATGGTATTTTGGTTAAAACCTTGCTGGTTGGAAAACCTTTCAAACTTTTGGGAATACCCGAAGAATGGGGCCATAAGGCTAAAAATTACGACTCCCCAAAAAAACAGTAAACCAACTTGCTTATAATTTCCTCTCATTCCTTTGGTTAAATCTTTGCAGAAGACTAGCGTCCAATACCTTTTACTACAGGATATAAGCAAATATAAATGTGTTGGGTCATAAAGCCTAATTTATTCACAGGACCCGTTTTTCACGAATCGCAGGTGCATTGAAATACGAGTTTTTAATTTGAACCGGATAGTTTATTTAATTTCCTGTGTAAATATGCAAATGGTTTTATTAGGAACAAACATAAATATAACTGAAATCATAGGGGGGGGTATGGGGTCAAAACACCTTAAACATCAAATGTTTAACATCGCCATCTAGTTGAAATTTTACTCAGAACTGAAATAGAGGGGGGGGTTAGTTCCCTAATTGTGGAATGACATCATTTGTCTGTTTGGAAATTATTTTACTTCTCATATCTTCTTTATCCTCCAAAGCTCTTGAAATATTCATTAATATATTTCTAAAATTGTCTCGATTATTTTTAGATTTTTTATAGAAAATTCTGATTTGCTTGCAATTTGATTTTTGCATTAAAGTTTTTAGCAAAATATTATCAGATAATCCACAGGATAATCCATAAATATAAACCTCGTATGGTTGGTGTAATTGTGTTTCCAAATCTCGATAATCGGTACTATTGAAATAATGTGTAGATTTAATATTTTCTAAGTACTCATCACTTTGACTTTCTAATCTTAAATATTCATCTCCTGTTTCGTTTCCATATCCAAAAATTATTGGAGATACATTTATTTCTCCATGAATGTTGTTGACTCTAATCCTCCGACTAAGATCTGCTGAAGTATGGGTCAATAATTTACTTAAGAATTGCGTGTAATTGAAATTTACAAAATAATACCATTCCGGATCGTCATTTGAATCCTCATATAACTGATAAGTACTATTATATTTAATAACAGGTCCAAAAAAATGTTTCCGGTATTTTGAAAACGTACTGACATTATTGTCTTTAAAATCTAATTCTTTTAAATATTCAGCTAGCTTAGATTTAATTAACTCAAAATACTCGTTGAGTTCAATAACATCCTTCTGTTTCGTTTTCAAGAGTTCAAGAAAATATAATTCTTCGACATTTACCCAACTATTTTTATTGTAGAAGTCAAAAAGGTCATAAATTAGGCCATGTTTAGGCCTTAATTTAAGCAAAAATATACTTTGTGGTTCTAACCTCTTAATTTCTTCCATAAACGCCCTATACTTGAAATCTTTTAGGGGTAGTGTTTGGACCCATTTGAAAGTTGCAGAGTTAATTGTAATATCAAATATTTCGTTTTCAACTTTAAACTGATAATGATCTCCTTTATACGATTCTGGAGGGTGTTTTAATAAATTAGCCAAAGTTTCAGACATTAGCCAATCTAAAAAATGAGAATAGCTAGTAGGCATGTTTAAAGACCTATCAAATCCATTACCAATTAAAATAATTCGATTCATTCAAAAACGGAAATATGTGAACTCCAAACATATTAAAATAATTGGATTCAATCATAAAAAGAAATATGTGACCCCCAAACGTGACCCCCAAATACAACAAAACCCCCATAAATAGGGGGTTTTTTGTGGTCCCACCTGGGTTAGCTCGCAGTGCTCGTGAACCAGGATTACCCCCTACTGCAAACAGAAAACCACACTTCGCTGACGCGAACCACTTTTTTCATTTCCTGTTGAAAGCTCGGTCTAGCCCAGCTTTCTTCCAAGAAATGAAAAACCCACGCTATAGGCGTGGGTTTTCTGCTTGATGTGGTCCCACCTGGACCCCCGATATTTTGATACTATTTTATCACATTTTATTGTATACTAGGCCTTTAACCCCTATAAACAGTACATTTAATTACAATCCTTTACAAGCCAAAAACAAACCAAATTAAAATTATTCCGCCCCTCTCTACGCCCCTATATTTATTTTTTGATATATATTAGCACCATGGCAAAAGCAAAATTCAAACTTAAAGAACCTAATTCCAAGACTGAAACTTTAATCTATTTGAATTATTATTATAACTACAAAAGATTTAAGTATTCCACAGGTGAAAAGATAAATCCCAAATTTTGGAATCCTACTGGGCAACGAGCAAAAGAAAGTAAACAATTCCCTCAATATCCTGAATTCAATTCAAGATTGGATATACTTCAAAATGGTATTAATACCGCTTATCGAAGATTACTTAATGACGGGATTCAACCAAATAACGAAATCTTAAAAAAAGCTCTTGAAGCAGAATTATCGGGCAACATTTTACAAGCCAATAAAAAGACCTTTTTTGATTTTGTTGAGGGCTATATTGAAGAGAGTAAACTTAACAAGAAATCAGGAACAATTAAAGTATACAATACCACTTTCAAGTACTTAAAGGAGTATGCTAAAAAGATAAACAAGAGTATAGATTTTGAATCTATCAACCTAGAATTTTATAATCAATATACTTCGTATTTGGCAGTTGATTCGAATCTATCCGCCAATACCGTTGGCAAGCATATAAAGACAATTAAATCTTTTATGAATGAAGCTACCGAAAGAGGTTATAATGAAAATCTGGAATTCAAAAAACGAAAATTTAAAACCTTAAGGGAAGAAGCGGATACTATTTACTTAAATGTAGACGAACTAAAAGCAATGGAAGATATAGACTTATCATCTAGCCCAAGATTAGAAAAAGTAAGGGATTTATTTTTAGTTGGCTGTTATACAGGATTGCGGTTTTCAGATTTTACACAGATTAAACCCGAAAACATTATTTCAGATAAATCCATGCTCCAAATAAGAACTCAAAAGACTGGAGAACGTGTTTCTATTCCACTGCATCAAACTGTAAAAAACATCCTCAAAAAATACAATAATAATCTTCCTACTGCGTATACTAATCAGGTTATGAATAGATATCTTAAAGATGTTGCAAGTTTAGCACAATTAAAGGATGAAGTAGAAACAACCATTACCAAAGGTGGCGTTATGAAAAAAGAAGCTGTAAAAAAGTTCAACTTAGTTACTACACATACAGCAAGAAGAAGTTTCGCAACCAATTTATTTTTGGCCGATATTCCCGCAATATCTATAATGAAGATAACCGGACATAAAACAGAACGTTCCTTTATGCAATACATCAGAGTAACACAGGAACAAAATGCAGATAAATTATTAAATCATCCATTTTTCAACTAATGAAAGTAAGAAACGTTCAAGAATTACAAGACATATTCAATACAAGTCTAAGCAAAGCCAAAAACAAAGAAATTATAATTGAAAATGAACTCAAACAAATAGATGTATTTCTTCATACTCAGGGGTCTAATAATTACAGAAAAGAAATTATAAATCTAATAGCCGAACACGATAATTTAAACCCCAATTTTGACCGTATTAATTGGCTGTATTTTACCAAGGGAGATTTTGATACATTTCATCGTTATTACGACGACTATTTAATACAAGAAATTGAAAGCCCCTTACCTGTATACGAATTCAATAATGAAATATCTCAAGAAGAAATAAATGGATTTTTTGAAGAGATTAAGCGAATTAGAAAACAAGCCATTGAATTGGCAAAATATACAATTTGGTTAAAAGCATTAAAATCTACCAATAATTCAAAACCTCAAAAAAAGAATAATACTCTTTCCCAAAAACAAAAATTATTAGCACTTCATTATTTGGGATTGGATTTTAGAAAGCAAGATTATATTAAATCAGCTAAAGTCTTGCAAGAAATTTATGGCCATCATTTCGAAGATAGTCGTAAACTGATGCCTATGCTATACGATACCAACAATTCATTGAAGACTAGCGATAATCTGCGAAGTGTTTTAAATTTATTCAAAAGCATTGGTTTTACTGATGCTGTCGAAGATATACAAAAGGATTTAGACAACTGTACAAATAATTCATAGGTAATCTGGTAAAGAATGTGGGGTACCCCCCAGCTTAAATTAGGGTAGTTCTCAAATTATGTTTGTCCCATAATTAATTAAATACAATTAAATAATGGGAAAATTAATGTTGAGTACATTGGAACTTTCCGACATCAAAAAAGTAGTCGAGGAAGTTATTGAAAACAAGTTAAAGAACTTGAACCCACAACCTGAAAAGGAAGGGTTAAAACTCTTATCACGAAAAGATACGGCTAAACTTCTCTGTATCTCCTTACCCACCCTCCACGATTGGACAAAAACTGGAATAGTTAAAGCCCATAGAATAGGGAACAGAATTCTCTATAAACTTGAAGAGGTCAACGATGCTTTGAGCATGATTCAAACATCTAAAAACGAAAGGGGGTTATCATGTTAAAAAAGAAAAATGATTACTCCGTTATCGTATTCTTTGAAGAAGGAACAAAGCCTAAAAAATGGCAGTATGTCCACAAACTGAACGGCTTTTCTATGTTCCTGAAAAAGAAGCATCCTACTTGGCAATATATGAACGTTTACAACAGGCGTTCGGGTGCTTTCATGCGGAGAATCCACAAGGACAGTTTCGTTCCGCCATTCATCACCGAGTAGTTTTCTTTTTTTTTAACCTTTAAAACTAAGCACCTTCAATTACAACCTTTAATAATTAACCTTTTAATGGTTTTAATTAATGTGCAACGATTCAGATTATGATAGTTAAGAATACGTACGGAACAAGCGTAGCTTTTTCCACCAGGCAGTTCGGGGTAGTTCCCAAGGATGAATTTTCAGGCTCTGCGCTTCAACGCAAGAAAAAAGACCCCAACAAGGATAAGCCCAAACCAAAACCCAAAAAGAATGACGGCAAAATAAAACTGCGTTCACTCTCTAGGCGGTCAAAGCAAAAAATAAGGAAGAAAATAACCTGCTTTGCAAGATGCTATAAGCGATTAAGTTTTGTTACTCTTACATTTTTGAACAAAGTAGACGATAAACAAGCGGTCGATGTCCTAAGAAAATTCTTGGACAACGTTAAAAAACGCAGTACCGATTTTCAATATGTATGGGTAGCGGAAAGACAGACCAAAAACGCAGAATTTGAGGGCAATGTTCATTTCCACATCATCACCAATAAATACTGGAAAATTGACAAGTGGTGGAATTATTGGTTGGACTTGCAGAAAAAGAACGGTATAGAACCAAGGGAAAAGGATTTCAAGCCCTCTAGCGCATTTGATGTAAAACAATTAAACTCTAGCAATATTAGGTCTATTGCATCATATGTAACAAAGTATGTCACCAAGAACAACGCAAAGTTTAAATGTCAGGTCTGGAACTGTTCTAGGCGCGTTTCTGAACTGTACACAGACTTTTATACAACTACGGAGTTTACTGACCAATTTAAGCGCCTAAAAGCAATATTAAAGGAAATTGAAATCGTAGGGCAAAGAAACCAGCCTGCTCTAAATATAAAAATGATTAATCTAAACAGACAAACCTTACCCCTTTATAAAAGATTAGACGATAAAAACAAAGCAATAAAATAAAACTCATGAAACATATAAATATTAGCATTAAAAACGAATTTGGAAAACAAACTAGCTATAAAGCCAACAACAAAATCATTAAGGGATTATATGCTACTACAGACAAGTTAAAAGTACAGGAGAATTGCGTCAATTTGAAAATTATCGTTAGTAGACCGAATTTAAAATTAGTATTATTTAATAATACGAAAATTACCGTATTCGGGGAGATTTGTATATTGACTATCTTGGGGCTAGGTAACAAACAAAGTCAATTTTTAATTCAAAAGGATTTAGATTTGAACAATTTAAAATGGTTGGCATCCAAGAAACTTAATGGTCATTATCATGATGCGATTAAGAGAGCCTATCAAACTATGATGGTATTAAATTTGAACAATCGATTTTCAAAGATATAACACAGAATCAGTCATAATCTAGTCGGAATATCTGGCCACTATATTAATATTAGCGCCATCAATTTCAAACGAAGAAATAAAATCAATATTATCCAAACTTCTAATTAATTCTAAATTATCCTTTGTATTTGAAATTGATGGCTTTTTTCTTTTTTGGGCAATTTTATTATACGGTTTAGGCAATTTTCCTATTAGGATTTCAAGGTCTGTCTTACTAAAATCCCAAAAATGCAGATTGAGAATTTTAATCCTATCTTCTATCGAATCCGAATTTTCAAATAAAACAATAGCTAAATCTATAGGTATAGATTTAATATCATTGTTTCTAGCTTTAATAGCACAATAGAGACTACTAATCTTCTTATCCTTTTTGATGATATCTTCATCGATTTTATATATGAATTCCAATTTAATTTTTTCTGAAATATTATTTGAACTCAGAATTGCTAAAATCTCCTTCTCGTTTAAGCTCAACTTATCGAATTCAGAAATAAAGGTTACTTGATTTTGCTCAACAAAAGAAAGATATAGCTCTGAATAATGTTCTTTCATTCTTTTGAAATTGGATTCGCTAAATATTAACTTCCCATGTTTAATTAATGATTGGACTTTATCTGAACTTAAATTCTCAAAACGTAAATTGTCATAAGTATAAGTTGTTGAATTCATTAGATGGTTATAACTTTCATAAGTTAACTTATTACATAAAACAATATCAAGTGTAAAACAATCGATATCAACTTCCTCTGCTTTAATCTCATCATCTAGTTTGAACTTTGATAACTCTAAATAGGCTTCTTCCGAGTTCAAATAAGAAATCAATACTTCGCTTAGAACTTCATCGCCTATTGCAGTGTAGTAAGTAAAAACATTAGCCCATGTATGTTTAATTTTATTATACTCAAACAGCAATTCCATGTTATAAGCTTCTTTTACATTAGCTAAATTGGTTATTTTAATTTTTTGACCCCTAACTATTCTAATAATTAATTCCGCGTTTATTTCTGCATTATTCAAAAAGTCAACAACTGTTTCTTCTGTTTCAGAATCATTTGTTTCTATTTTCAAAAAAACATTTTTTAAATAATCATTTATATTGGAATTAATATAATTTTTAAGAATTTCAAGATTGGAATTTTGTATCGCGCTATAATTAGAAGTATAATAATTATTTTCACCCTCCTCCTCATTATACAACTTGTAAATTACTTCAACATTAACATCATTAATAATATAATGGTTAGATTCATATATGGCATCAAAAAGGGCCCTAGTTTGAATATTTGGACTGGAAAGAGTGATGAATTTAATATTCAGTTTTTGAAATAACGTGACCACCTTCTGATGCTCCGTTCCTTCTACTGACGATAGGATATCGCTATCCTTTGAAATAAACGTTTTTAACTGAGATTTAAGTGCATTGGTAATTATATCATCAATATCAGCAAATTTTAGTATGAGTTGAAAAAAGTCCAAAACATCAGCTTTGGGCAAATTCGAATACGTTTCTATACAACTCCAAAACTTAGGCCATTCCTTGGTCAACACCTTAACAAATTCACCAGTATTTTTATTTGAAAAACCCTTGTGCAAAGTTTGATTAACTTCATATTCAAATAAGTAACCTTTGATAAAACTAAACATCTCATAACCATCCTTGCTATTATATTTATATCCGGTTAAAAGTTTTATAAAAGCTTCAAACTTTTCTTTAAACTCGCTAGAATTAGTTAGAAGAAATGCTAATAAATCATAATTTAAAATTGGCCTTCGTTCAAAATATCGTGTCGGAATTTTTTTAACAACGTTCCTAATTTTATTGAGTTCATAATTATATGCACTTGAAAACCCCTTCTTGACATTTCTTTCAAAATCATAATCTGCCTGAGTAATATTTACAGCATGGAACTGAGAAATATAATGGTGGTAATTCTCATCTATATAACCATTTAGAAGCAAGTTTCTCATTAAATTGCTATTAACAAAATCAGCTAAATAGGGATCTATTTCAACAACTTCAAACACCTTGCGTGCATCCCATGTTTTAATTTCATTTCTCCTTTCTTTAAGCTCCTTCTTTTCTGCTTTTAACTTTTCAACTTTATGATCGTCCCTATCTTTAATTAGCGATTCTCTTTCTCTAAATGTAAAATCCCCATTAACAAATTGTTCAATTTCGGAAAAAGGCATATCCATAGTAGCAATGGTGTAATCTTTATAATTACCACTATATGGACGTAGCCAGTAATATTGAATACTTTTTAAATCCAGCAACTCTTCAAAAACGTCTTTATCATTGAGCTGAAAAAAATTATAAATTCGTCCCTCTATACTGATATCTACGGCCTTTGGAATTTTACTTTGAATAGCGTTAATATATATTGCTCTTAACTCCCTAATATTTGCTATTTGTTCCCCCTCTATATTTGATATTTCAGTCTCAATTGCATTTATTTTAAAGTCAATATCTGATATTAATTTATCGATATAAATATGCTTTTTTCTAAAAAAATCAAATAGCTTTCCTTTGTTTTTGCTTAATTCAACAAAATCCTTTGGATAGAGATTCTTATAAATAATTATCGCAAATAAATTATCTTGAATTAATTTATTACCTCCTAAACTCTCTTTATAGATGGTATATTCATGAAAGATATTTGTAAGAAATCGCATATCAATATCATCAATAAAAGTGACTACTCCATCTTTAAAATCTTCGGTAAAATCATGTTCTAGGCCAGCGTCTTTAAGTAATCTTGATAGTTGCTCGTTAGCATTTGTTGGACTAATAAATGGAATTACTGGAATTATGTAATCAAAGAATTTTGTTCTTTCCTCATTCTGAAATATATCGTCCCTTATTGCATAAATAAATGCGATTTTTCTTTTAATAAGCTTCGAATTATTAAGTAGTAAATTAATTTCTCTCAACTTAGTAAATACTTCTGTGTTTTTAAACCTATCTAAATCTTCTATTACAATTACATTATAACTGGTAGATTCAAAAAAATATAAAATTTCATCTAAGTGTTGATTAAAGATTGATTTATCAACACTATTTCCTATTTCGATTTCTCCATTAAAAATATTAAGCTTATTTATTTTTGAACGGTTTAATAGTCTAGTAATTTTAGCCGATGCTAAGCCAATTCCAAATAAGAAAATGGTAATGACAATAAGTGCTATTAAGTCAATATCTTCAAGCGCAAATGTCCAAGTTTTGGGATTGAATAGTGCTAAATAATTTTCTTTAAATAGTATAATAATTGATACAGTCCATAAAACGATTCCAATCGAAAAAACACTTAATTCCTCTCTACTAATACTACGAATTCTTTTGAACCTCGAATCTGGAATTTCAGAAGGCTCTACATGATAAAAAATTTGTTGAAGTATACTTAACTCAATTAATCTATTTATTTTGGAATTCTTTATATTCTCAGGTTTAGCCAAATCAATTGATGACCTATCACCTTCAATCCCTTCATCTCTAAATGTGGCAAGAGATATATTAAGAAAATTAAAATTAGGGTTTTGGTGTTGAAACGTTTTGATAATTGTACTCTTACCAGAGCCATATGCTCCCGTGAGAGCAATATTGTTTATTTCATCAGATAATATAGCGTTTTCTAAGGCATTTAAATAAGGTTTAATTTTATCCAGCTCTTCAATCTCAGTTAATACTTTTGGAGCTAAAGAGGTAGTTTTTTTAGGTTGTTTCAAAATGCTATTGGATTTAAATCAAATAATGAATATCTACGTATATTTATAACCTAGTAATAATCAAAGTATTCACGATATAATATCTAGAAATATACTAAAGTTATTGATATAATGAAAAGCCTAATTTGAACAATATAATACGATTCTATTAATAACATCTCTGATATCACTCCGCCCCGCATTCCGCCCCTAAAACGAAAAAAGCCCCGTAAACGTAGTGTTTACAGGGCTTATCAACCGTTTTACGTGGTCCCACCTGGGCTCGAACCAGGGACCACCTGATTATGAGAATCTTAATTTTGTCTTCATTAGGTATCATTTATTTTCTTATAGTCTGATTATCAATATTTTATGATATTTTGTTTTGTAACAAATTGCATTTATTTTACCTTTAAAGGGCCATTTGTTGTACCTATGTTGTACCCAAATTTAGAATGAAATGATAAATGTCAAGACAGTTTTGCGGAAAAAGAAACTCTCAACGGGAACGTTTCCAATATGCCTCAGAATTACCAAAGATCGCCAAACAAAATATTTCAAAACTCTTTTTAATGCCACTGAAATTGAATGGGACGCCCAAGCAGGTAAGTTTAACAAACGAAATCAGAATTATCTACAAAACAACCGTTTAATAAATAAGTTCCAAGATAGGGCACTAAAAATTATTGGTGAACTTGAGTTAGAACAGGACGATTATACCTTGAATGATATTGAAAAAAAATATCGTATCGAATCCAATCCTATAAAGAATAATGTATTCGAGTTTTGGGATGAAATAATAGAAGAAATGCTTTTGGCCGGAAGAACAGGGAATGCACAAGTAAATAAAGACGCCCGACATATCGTCAAATTATTTCATAATTCACTAAAACTGACATTTAAGGAGGTTACTCCGGCTTTCCTGCAGAAATTTGAAGTCTATTTAAGGTCTAGAGGAGGTACGGATGGTGGAATTGGTGTAAAAATGAGAGCTATTAGAGCACTTTACAACCTTGCAATTGAACGCAACCTTGTTAAGGAAGAGTTCTACCCATTCAAAACATATAAGGTTTCCAAATTGAAGGGTAAAAGTCCTAAAAAGGCATTGACTATAGAGCAAGTCAAGAAAATAGTTGACCTTGACTTGAAGAAATATCCTTCTTTCACCAATACCAGAAATTATTTTGTCTTTAGCTTTTATACAAGGGGAATGAACTTTACCGACATGATGAAGCTGGAATGGAAGGCAATTGATGACAACAATATTTTCTATACCCGTTCGAAAACCAAAGGAAATTTTATGATCAAGATATTACCTCCTGTTCGGGAAATTTTAGATTATTATCAAGAAAACTCCTTGGGAACGAAATATGTATTCCCCATTCTGTTAAAGGATGAATTAACCCCATTACAACTCGAAAATAGAAAGCATAAAACCCTTCAACGTTACAATAAAGAACTAAAAGAAATTGCAAAAATCTGTGGAATAGATAAACCTTTGAGTAGTTACGTTGCACGACATAGTTATGCCAACTGCTTAAAGCAAAAAGGAGTTGCTACAGATGTTATCAGTGAATCTATGGGGCATCAAAATTTGGCAGTTACACAGGCTTATTTAAAAGAATTGGATAACTCAGTTTTGGACGAGGCCACAGCATTATTATTATAGGTAGCACATAATAAAACAAATCTTAAGATAGTCAGAGGACATTGACTTAATTAAAATATTTTTCTTTTCAAAATATTCTAATACAATAGCACCTTGATCATTATCGTTGAACTTATCCGTTATTTCTATGTCGATTTGTAAATCCATATTCAAGTTATTATGAAGTTTCGTTTTGGCATTAGTTGGACCAAATAAGGGGACGTGTTTGTATTCTCAATTGTTTTCCATTATTTTGGCCCTTCATTTTCTTCTTCCATGCCCCATATAATATAGTATTATTATTATGAGAATTGGTATCAACCACATTCCCAACCCATTCCCCAATTCCTGTTGCTAACGTGCATGATTTTAATTGATTTTGGCTGTAGTTGAATTCATTTTCATGACCCTGCTCCACATTTCAGGATTGCCTTTAATCATTTATATCATGGTGTTAAACATTGTTGAATCTGAAGCTGCCATACTAACCAAATTATCCATCGTACCTTACATTTTTATATAGTCTCTCATCATGACGCGCATCCCAATCCCTTCTGGATTTTCCATCAATTTTTGACCCTACAATTTACTGCAACTGTCATTACCTATCATCGCGCTCACCAATTCCGTTCGACAAGGTTAGTCTAAGATTAATAAGGTCATAATCCCAGAACGCTGCGAATCATTTTCAAGTAATCTATTTCGGGGTTGTTTGGAATCGCATGCCGTAAATAAAAACATAGCTGTGGTGGCATCAAGCAAACAAGTAATCACTAATTTTTCATTTCATTTATCTTATAAAATTTATATTAGTCTAAATGCAGAGAAGATGCTGTACGCCAAATCATTCTACCCGAGATTGCATATTGGTTTGAAGATGTTTCTGCCTAGATAAGACCTTAAATAGTTGAATTGTGTTCAAAAGAAGCTACGTTGTTTTTCCTTTTATCTTTTACCAATTATTTTCACGACCAAACTACACTAAGCAGCATAATTATATAGACAACAAAAAGAATGAAACATTTTCTCATAATAGTTTATTATTAATTATTAAAGTATTGTCCACAATTTGGGCATTTGAGCTCAGGTGACTATAGGTTATTTCTATTTGCGTTGATTCTAGTTGTAAATAGAGCGATAGCTTTTAGTTCCTGTCCAACTTTGGCCAGGTAGAAAATTGGATACGCTGACCATCTAATTAAATGAATAATGCTTTTTAAGTTGGGACGCTGTCATCCTTGTTATTTATTAGCTTAATGTTTTTGAGTTCGAGCAAAACAGCTTGTAGGGATTTGGCAGTAGCCCTCTCCTTGGCAGTAACGGAACTGCCATTATAAAATATCGGTCTAAGTAAACTTCTTGATTTTCCAAGAATTCTGATGAGCAAATTATTCCACTTCCAACTTTCCATATGTTCTGATTAAAATGCTATTGAATAATTCTATAGCACACAAAGTTGAGAAGGGAACAAGAAAAGATTACTACATTATTTTGCAATAACATTACATATATCACAGGTTTTAGACTTGCTTGCTGTTTTGAAATACCTTTAGCTGTGCCTTTAGAAATGCGCTATATGCTTCAAATTCTGAATCTGAAATATCGTTGTGTTCATAGCTCAAAAAAAGTGGTGTTTCGGTTAAATTGTTGTATATTACAGGAAACTCCCTTTGAAAGGAAAGGGTTAGGTCAAAAATCTCCTTATTAAGCTGATTTTCGATTTTTTTACTCATCATGGCCTTATATCATTATTATACGCTATAAGTTAAGTATATATTTCTGTAGTTTTTTTACATGATTTTGAGAAAGAATTGCATAAATCCCACTTCCATGTTTTCGGTCATCGATTAATTTAACTATCAATAATTCAATGTCTCATGCTTATTTACGTGAAATACATGGTTAGTTTGCGCTGTAAAATGGTAGTAAAGCAGGAGCTGCAAAAGATGGGCTTAAATTATGTCAACGTAGACCTTGGAACAATAGAAATCTTGGAAAATATCACAGATTTCCAAAAAGGACAACTACGTACCAACCTTAAAAGGTTTGGACTCGAATTGTTGGACGACAAGCGGAAAATTATGATTGAAAAAATCAAAGCCGTAATTATTGAAATGGTCCATTATTCCGATGAATTGCCAAAAGTGAACTATTCGAACTACATCAGTGAGAAACTGGGTTATGATTATACGTATTTGGCAAATACATTTTGTGAAGTAAAGGGAATCACTATTCAGCAGTTCATCATTCTAAACAAAATTGAAAGGGTAAAAGAACTGTTGCTTTATGACGAGTTGAGTTTAAAGGAAATATCATATAAGTTACATTATAGTAGCGTTTCACATTTATCCCATCAGTTTAAAAAAATTACGGGGCTTACGCCATCGTATTATAAAAAACTAAAGGTAAAACGGTTTGGGAATTTAGAAGATTTATAGTCCATAGTTAAACTGTGCCATTTAAAGTCTACTATTAAACTATTGGACTTTTTTTAACCTCCAAATATCAATAATGTGAGAATGTTATAACTTTTAAGCTTTCGTATGTAATACATTATCGGCAATAAATCCTCAACTTGAAGCTCAGGTATCTTGAAATAAATTGAGTACCCTAAGCTATAAGCCCATACCTATGGAAAATACGGAGGTAGAAAAATCAAAAACCTTTATTATTGTAGAAATTATTGAATATGTCCCCAATGCGGTGGTTATAAAAACCATCATAAAAAAAACGACGGGTAACGTAACCGCAGTTTCTGTTGATACAGGCGAAAACATAACAGAAAAAATATCGCCTTACGATAGGTTTGTCCAAATCATCGAAGGGCGTGCCGAAATCGTGATTGACAACAATTCGCAGACCTTGGAAACGGGGCAGTCTATCATCATTCCAGCCAACTCTAAAAATACCATAAAGGCCAATGAGCGGTTCAAAATGATTTCAACCATCATTAAAAGCGGCTATGAGTAACTGTTATCCTTAGGTCTTAATAATGAAACATAAAAAACCAAGGAAGCTATTATGTTTAAAAAACGAAATAAAAAACACCAATTTAAAAACATAAATTCATGAACAAATTACCAAAAATTGCGATACCGGGGATAATCACACTTATTGTACTGGTTGTTTTAATAATAAAATCTGCCGTTACGATCGATTCTGGACAAGCAGGCGTGTTGTATAAAACTTTTAGTGGAGGCGTTGTGATCGACGAGCCACCTATGGGCGAGGGTTTTCATATCGTGGCACCCTGGAACAAGGTTTTTATATACGAGGTTAGACAGCAGGAAGTATTTGAAAAAATGCAGGTGCTTTCCTCCAACGGATTGGAAATAAAATTGGACGCCTCTGCTTGGTTTGAACCAAAACGCGAATTTTTAGGAAAGCTTCACCAAGAAAAAGGGTCGGAATATATTCAAAGGGTACTATTGCCTACAATTAGATCAGCAGCAAGAAGCGTTGTAGGGCGGTATACTCCGGAGCAATTGTATTCTAGTAAGCGCGATGCGATACAGGCCGAGATTTATGAAGAAACCAAAAAAATAGTTGACGGACAGTATATTCAACTCAATGAGATATTGGTGCGGGATGTCACTTTGCCAGCTACCATCAAAGAAGCTATAGAACGTAAACTAAAGCAAGAGCAAGAGTCCTTGGAATACCAGTTTCGATTGGTTACTGCTAAAAAGGAAGCTGAAAAGGTAACCATTGAAGCTCAAGGAAAGGCAGATGCAAATAGAATTCTAAGTGCTTCTTTAACAGATAAGATTTTGCAGGACAAGGGTATCGACGCAACATTGGAACTAGCGAAGTCATCAAACACAAAGGTAGTCATAGTTGGAAGTGGCGATTCTGGATTACCGTTGATACTCGGCAATAATTAATTATTGTTTTGTATGATGGAATAAAAATATTAGACGAAAACAACTTTAATAAGCAGGAACTTAAAAATAATGTGGATGTTCCTGCCTAATGGAATAATTAACAAAAACTAAAAAGATGTTCAAAATTCAATTAAACACTGATAAAAATAAATCGGGAGACAAAAAGCTTGAAAGATGTTTGAGTTCGGTAATATAAGATGAGCTTTCTCTTTTTAGTGATGATATAAGGAGGGTTGAAATTCATCGGGCAGATGAAAATAATCATAAAAGAAGAAAGTATAACAAACGGTGTATGCTTGAGGCCAGGCTCAAAAACAGGCAACCAATTGCCGTTACTAGCCATGCAAACTCTGTGGAGAAAGCTTTGAACGACGCTCTAGATAAAGTAATTGCTTCAATGGAAACAATATATGGCCGGTCAAAGAATCACCCCAACTATTAATGGGAAAAGGTTATGGAAGTAAAACCTCGCAAACTGTAATGGTTTAAAATATAATAAGTTAAATAAAGGATGAGGCCCTAAAGTAGTTTATCAATCAACACTAGAATTAGGTTTCCCCAATAGGGTTTACAGCTAATACCTTAACTGAAAAAAATGCTGGAGCAAAACTTGAAGGCTTTAACTTTCAAATAATACTAAAATATTATACAATGAACACAACAGATTATAGAAAAGAACTATCGAATCAGGATCATGATTTACTATTGAAATTTCCGGCATACATATCTTTATTGGCGGCCAATGCAGATGGTACCCTTGATAAGGATGAGTTATTTGCCGCCAATGAATTGGCCCGTATTAAAAACTTTTCATGTCATCTGATACTTGAAGACTTTTATAAGGAAGTGACCCTTAATTTTGAGTCCACTTTACTTAATCTCGATAAATCCCTGCCTATTGGCAAAGATGGTAGATTTGTCGCTATCAAAACTGAACTTGTGAACATCGAAAAGATTATGCTTAAGTTGGGTGATGAATATACGAGCATCATGCACAAAAGTATGAGGGCATTTAAGGACCATGTTTCTAACGCGCACCATAATGTGTTAGTCGATTTTATATTCCCAATTCCAATTAAAGGATTGAGTTATTAACAAGGAAAAGGTTTGCGCTGGGGATGCTATTTGTAAAACCAATGGGATTTTAGAATAATGAAATGGTTTTAATTGAGTATTAAAAAAGGTTCCTTACGACCAACAATAAATTCAGGTCAATGGTCGGTTAACGCATGGATGAAATGAAAAGAGGACTATCGCCCCTTTTCCTTTATTATCCTGGTTAAAGAAAACCATTTTGAAACTAAGGCAGTATGCCTACAGCAATCTTTATCCAAACCTGCGATAGATTAATGTTAATTCTATGCTTTTGTCACTATCATTTTATAATTCTATTTTTTACTTTGATTTTCATCTATAGTTTTTTTGTCAATGTCAAAATTCTTATTCTTGACTCTGGTTCCACCAGCTGGATTGGTAGGGTTTGATTGTTCTACTTTTCTATTAAATTTTCTTTTATCCTGCGTAACTCCCATGATTTTTGTTTTTAATATTCGTATTCAATGTAAAGGCTAGAGCTTCGAATATCCAATTAAATTAGCCAAACCTTTGTTAAATCGTATATTTCGAGATATTTATCACTCCTAGACAGCTTTGAGACTTTTTGCCTCTATGCCATCAGGTTATTGCCGCATGGGGAAGAGGCACTGTTGGATGATCTTAAACATTATTATAGAGAAGAGAAATTAATAGAAGGATTAAACTAATAAAATATAAGTCCGTCTTATTTCAAAAAATTCCTCGACACTTACCATTAATCACGGCATGGTCCCAAAATCTTACCATAACTAACCTGCGCATGGATCCTAATTCGATTTTATAGCGTACGGGCGGATAAGCGTTAAATAAAATCGAATTAGGGCGCATTGTGCTATGGTTTAGGAGGACAATGCCAATACTTTTATTAAACTGATATTCCGTAATACGTTTGTTTACAATTAATTCCAATCACCCGGTATGGCATTCAATTGGGTCAGGGTACTCCATAGATTATAATTGGGTCATATAATAACAATGTTCATAGGCTTAGGAAGACATTTTGACCCAATTGAACAAAATCCATCAGCCTATTAAGATTCAAGGCTTTGAATACTGGCGAGTACTAATGGGATACTATTTAGAGTAAAAACTTCAATGATCATAGGGGTTTCGAGATGATTTACATTAAAAATAGGACAATGTCCCGAATTTAATCTTTCAACATAGCACTAAAAACCAACATTTTAACATCCGTAACACCGCCTTGGCGTGTTACCCTCTTGCTATTCCAAACCTTAAACGCTACGCATCCGGTTTTCGAATACTCTTCTTGTACTTTTCCATAGACCTTCAAATTTTGTTTTTCTTTTCACCAGCTACTTTCTCCGACTGGGGCCGTCCAACTTTAACAGGTTGAACATCCTTACGAACCGATCCGAGATCTGCCTCCCGTACCGGTCCTCTATTTGGGAAGAGTTCAGATTGGTGGTGATGTGCGTTTTTGTCCCAAGGTCCTCAAAATTTCGGTAACGGTTGAGCAGGATCCTGACGAATATATCCTCCTTTCCATACTGGTAAACATTGTTCGCCACCGTTTCCGATCCCAGGTCATCGAACAGAAAGGTTCCCTTGGAATAGTAGTCTATGACATCGTCCTTGTTCTTCTCGGCATTGTACTTGTCCACAACTTCCTGGGCACTGATGGATGGGAACCAAAGCGCCCTGAGACCATATTGTCTCGACATGTTCTGGATGATCTTAAAACTCGATGTCTTTCCGGTGCCATAGGAACCGAAGACCATCAATCCCTTCCTCAGGGAGATATTTTCAATTAGTTCGAATGCAGGGTCACGGTTCCAGTACCTGCAGAAATGCCCGAGGAAATTTTTGTTGGTCCCGTCCACTTCAAAGTCGAGGTCCATGCGGGCATAAAATTCCTGTGCCGCCCTATAAAAAACTTTTTTAAAAAGCTCTGGGGCGCAAAGCGGTTTTGGTTGCGTTTCCTTTTTCTGAAATTGTTCCGACCATCCCTTTTCCATATCGATCACTCCAATATTGGACTTCTATTTTTGTTTTCTTCTTTTAAAAAGGTAAATTCTTTTTTTCCTTGTTTTGTTACTTGTTTAGTATACTCGACATTTTTGTCCATGCTGCCTGGACATTTTTGTCTAGGCAGCCCGGACACTCTTGTCGGGGCAGGGTCGCCCATTTTAAACCCAAAACGGAGCAGACTTCTCAGGTATCGCTTCCTTCCGTTGAAGGAGGTCTCCTCTATCCAGCCCAGGGATTTCAGTTCGGAAATGTACCTGCTGACCTGTCGTTCGGAAATATGAAGGAAGGAGGCGATGTACCTGTTGGACATATAGCATTCCCTCCCATTTTCCGTAAAGCTGTGTATCTCCAAAAAAAGGATCTTGGCATACCAGTTCACCTCCTTGTTCAGATAGATCGTTCTAGGTATCCAGATGCCCTGAAAATTCCTTTCCGTGGGTTCCATGCCAATGGACATCCGTTTACCTCCTATTCTTTATTAGAGACTCATTGAACCTATGTTCCAAAGTCTCATCGGAAAGATCGGGCTCCCCTAGGAGCCATGCGTCGATGGTATCCTTGTCGAAGAATTTCTGGCGTATATTGGGGTTGTTGCCCATGGGGATGAGCTTCTGTTGTGTAAGTTTGTAGATCTTGCTTTTGGAGAGTCCGGTGTATTGTGCCAGGTCTTCCACATTGAGCGTTTTTTTGTTGTGGGCCAATAGCCCCTTGATCTCTGTAAGTAGTGTTACCACATCCTGTTGATTTTCCATTATCGTATTTTTAGGATTTTGAAGAATGTGCAACCGGCCGATCGCTCTTTTGTACGGGACAAACATATGGCAACAGATATACACATGTCAATACGATAATCGGGGTTTGGGAAGGATTATGCTATAATTATGCTTTGCCCAGCATCTGTTTTACCAATTTCCGTTGGTTCTTGGAATTTGTCTTTTCCTGATCGGCCTTCCAAGAGGAGAAACTGGACTTTAGGGTATTGGGGTTGATCGGTTCACCGTTCATAAGAAATGAGTTTTGTAAAAATTGGAAGAATTCCTGTTTCCGTTCTCCGGTAATCTCGGTAATTCCCCCGACAATGATCTCATCGAAAAGGACAAAAAGTAAACGGTGGTTTGCAGATTCCCCACTTTTATTGCCCATGGTAAAATTGATCTTGGTAAGGACATTCCTGCCCAAGAGTATGCGTTCGAGTTCCTTCCGCCCATCGGGGTCCAGATCCAAAAGATGGAACTTCATCCTTGGCCTTTTCAACCGCTCCATTGTAAAACCATGTCCGTCCTTGACCATATGGGATTCGGACTCATAAAAAACGGCCACCCAAAGTATGGCCAGAACCAAGGCCAACAACAACCCAAGATATATCTGATAATGGTCGATAAGCGACCTAAAATTGATAACGGCCGAAACAAGAAGTATGAACAGGATATATACGCAAACAAGGAAAAAAATAAGGTTTCCCCTATTGCCACCGATCCGTTCGTTCAGAAAATCATTGGTGGCGGTCCGTACCCTGGCAAGTGCCCTACCGGCGTTTTGGATGAATTTTTCCATTGAGACCCAGTCTTCCTACCAATAAATATAAGTAAAAAACCGGTAATCAAAACCATGGAAAATTTGATCAATAATTAGATCACACAATTCAAATATGCCCAATTTAGTCTCCAAACATTACATTGTATTATGAATCTTAAAAATCATCCTCAACATATCATGTTTTGAGGTAACCTTATTAAATTTAGAATTCAAAAATAGATCAAAAAAAAAGCAACATTCTATAAGAAAATTTGAAATGAAAAAAGAAAATGATGAGCTATAAGGGAATTGGTCGCAACCTAAAAAATATTAACTTTAGCGTTTAAATCCATAAAAATTCATAACTCTGCTTAGAGTCCCAATATTAATACTTTTTATTTTATGCTCTCCCTTAAAAGGGAATTGCCAGGGTCTTTTATTTAATTCAAATGACAGTTTAATCGCCCAAAGAACTGAATACAATGTATTTGGTAATATCCAACCTAAATTTAACAAGCCCTTTGAGATTAATTTTGATCTTTCCATATTGGACAGTGACAGTTTCGGATATATTCTTTCTATAGGCGATAAAAATCATTTAACTTCCTACTCCCTTACCTACCTGAACAGTTCAGATGAATCATTTCAATTAAGTTTTAACCTAGATGGTGTCAAAAATCTCTTAAAAATACCGCTAGAGGAGAGTTCTCTTGGAAATAAAAAATGGATCAAGATTTCCCTAAAGTTTAATCCCCTTTCAAAAAAAATTATCCTAACCGTAGACGATAAGATATATAGCACCAAACGGTATGAATTTGAAACAAATATCACCCCTAATTTATTCTTTGGAAAACACGGAAGTATAATTGATGTTCCTTTGATGGCCATTAAAAACCTTACCATTGCCGAAAGTTCCAACATATATAGATTTAACTTTCATGAAAGTGAAGGGAATACCGTTTATGATGGCCATGGAAAAGGATATGGCACCGTACAACACCCAAATTGGCTAATTAATGATTCCTATCATTGGAAACATAGATTCACCACCAGTTCCAAATCAATAGCTTCCCTGGCTTTTGATGAAGCCAACCAAAGGTTTATCTATATCAATTCGGATACCATCGGCTTTTATGAATATGGAAAAGATCTAAACAAGAAGCGTCCATTAAAAAGTAGATTGCCAGTTCCTATGAATCTTGGCAATAGCTTTGTTAATACGGAAACAAACGAATTAATTGTATATGAAGTAAACGACCTTCCCAATGATAGTGCTACAATTGCCAGTATTAATCTGGACAATTTAAATATTGAAATACTGAGCCGCCTGCAGCTCACACAGCAAAGACATCACCATAATTTAATATGGGATAACAACAACAACCGATTTATCATTTTCGGTGGCTTTGGAAACCAAAGACTAAACAATACTTTTAATGCATTTGACCTTTCTAAAAACAATTGGGATACTTTAACTTTAAAAGGAGATACTATTTCCCCTCGGTTTTTCTCAGGAAAGGTTGAAACCGGACCTGAGAAAGTTTTATTATTTGGAGGTGTAGGTAATGAGTCTGGTGACCAAAGTATAGGCAAAACTTACTATTATGATTGTTACGAGGTAGATTTTGTAAAAGGCACCATAAATAAATTATGGGAAATAAGTCGGGACCAAAACCTTGCTTCCGTAAGGAATATGGTACTTTCTTCCGATTCGACCGCTTTTTATACTTTAAATTATTCAGAGTACATACCGGATTCCTTCTTACAAATGAATCGTTATGACATTAAAACTGGAAAATTTGAAATTCTTGGCGACTCGGTACCTATTGTTTCTGAAAGAATAAAGACCAATGCCAATCTCTATTTTAACAATGCAACGAATGAATTTTTTTGTACTGTCCAAGAGTTTAATATTGATGGTTCAAATACTATCAATATATTTTCATTAAACAATCCCCCAGTTTCCAAAAAAATGATTGCCAAATATACCTCAGAAAAGATCACTACCTCAAATGTATGGGTTTACATCTTATCGGGTATTTTCCTTACCCTCATTATCTCTTGGTATCTAATAAAAAAATGGAACGCTAATAAAAAGGAAAAAGAAAAGCAAATAAAGTCGATCATTGCTGTAGATCAAAACCCGCACTTTAACGGCATTGTTAAAAATTCCATTTCACTATTTGGCCCATTTACAGTTTTTGATCCTAATGGTAAAAACATTACTTATTTATTTAGCAATAAAATACGTCAGTTATTTGTGATCATCCTATTGCATAGCTGGGAAAAAGTTCCTTTGGGAATCGTTTCCGAAGAAATCAACAATATCCTATGGCCAGAAAAGGAGCCTAAGAAAGTAAAGAACACAAAAAATGTAGCCATAAACCAGTTGCGAAAAACACTGTTGGATATGAAAGGTCTGGAGGTGGTTTTCACCCAGGGCATGTTTTCTATAAAGTTTAACAACGACTTTCAGTGCGACTATTTTGATTTTATCAAGAGCTTAAAATCCTTAAATCAAAAATTGGGAAATGATATGGCTATAGAAAGACTTATATACATATCCAAAAAAGGAAACTTTCTAAAATCCTTTAACCATCCTTACTTTGACCAAATAAAAACCGACTTTGAACACGAGGCCCTAAAGGTTATCCCTGATCAAATAAAACATTTCTATAGAGAGAATGATTATGCCAAAGTGGTTCAATTGACAGAAATACTTAGTAATATAGAACAACTGAACGAGTTATCGTTTTACTATAAAATTCAATCTTATATTAAATTAGGACTTATTGATAGGGCAAAAAAATACTACAATAATTTTGTCATCGAGTACAAAAAAGTACTCGATGACGATTTCCCTTATACCTTTAACGAAGTTTCGGAGAATATTCCTGACGATTTAAAATAAAGCATCTCCAACCAGCATTTGAAAATAAATACCTAAGTAGCGTCCCTATTTACCATGTAAGTCGTCTTTGGATAGGGAATAGGGTTTTGTAGTCCCTTCAGTTCCCCTTTTTAGGTTGGGTTCCGATTTCATAATTAGATCAAATTTACTGCCATTCATAATATCTTCATAGGTGATATAAGTTTTGTTGTACATTTTTTTATTCCTCTGAACAACATTAATATATATGTTTTCCTTAGAGTTCTCCTGGGCGTTAATTTCAAATGTTTCCCCATTTCTCAAATGCATTTTCACATTTTTAAACAATGGACTTCCCAAGGCGTATTGTCCAGTACCCGGAGTTACGGGATAAAACCCTGCTGCTGAGAACACATACCAGGCAGAAGTCTGCCCGTTGTCCTCATCCCCACAAAGGCCATCAGGTGCAGAAGAATACAATTTATCCATAACATTGCGCACATGCTTTTGTGTTTTCCAAGGTTGTCCTAACCAATTATACAAATAGATGGCATGTTGTATAGGCTGATTTCCATGTGCGTATTGTCCCATATCTGCCACCAACATTTCTGTTATTTCGTGGATTTGTTGACCGTAATACGACTCATTAAATGTTGGGGGAGTGGTAAATACGCTATCCAAGCGCGAACGCATTTTCTCTTCCCCTCCAAATTCATGGGCTAGGCCCAATGGATCGTGAAACACACACCATGTCCAATGCCAAGCAGCACCTTCTGTAAAAGCATCGCCCCATTTATCCGGCGTATAGCTAGAAGCCCATGACCCATCTTTATTTCTGCCCCGCATAAATCCAATTTCCGGATCAAAAACATTCTTATAATTTAAAGAACGTTCCCTGAACAACTCTATCTCCTTCTTTGGTTTTTTTAAAGCTTCTCCTAATTTTGCAATGCTCCAATCGGCAAAAGCATATTCCAGTGTTCTGGCGGCATTTTCATTTACACCAACATCATATGGTACATAACCCAACTCATTATAAAATTCAGCACCAAACCTACCTACCGAACTTAATGGACCTTTACTTCTAGAATTCTTTACAACCGCCTCATACAACGTTTCTATATCATAACCCCTAATCCCCCTTAGATAAGCGTCAGCTATATTTATGGCCGAATTGGATCCTATCATACAATCCCTATGTCCTGGACTGGCCCATTCCGGTAACCATCCGCTTTCATTGTATGCATTTACCAAACCGTTCATAACATTACTCAAATAATCCGGGTACATAATGGTGAAGAACGGAAATACTGCCCTAAAAGTGTCCCAAAAACCATTATCGGTAAACATATAACCAGGCAATACCTTTCCGTTATACGGGCTATAATGCACTATTTCATTTTCGGC
Organism: Arenibacter troitsensis; assembly: GCF_900177645.1. Taxonomy (GTDB): domain Bacteria; phylum Bacteroidota; class Bacteroidia; order Flavobacteriales; family Flavobacteriaceae; genus Arenibacter; species Arenibacter troitsensis. The sequence continues at coordinate 57,464 of NZ_FXAO01000010.1, read as the reverse complement.
ATTATATTCATAAAATTTTCTTGGAAACAATAGCACTCGATATAGTGCCGTATAAAAAGTCCTATATTGCTCCAAGGTGCCTCCGGAGACCTCCATTCTACCAAGCTCCTTGTTCCAGGCAGCTGCGGCCTTAGCCTTTGTTTGGTCAAAAGAATCTTGCCCTATTTCGCGATCTAAATTTATTTTGGCCTGTTCGGGACTAATAAATGATGAGGCCACCTTGGCGGTTACCGTCTCCCCGTCCGTGGTCTTAAACGTAATGGCAGCACCCACATGGTAACCCTCCGCTTTTCTGTCTTCGGAGATTCTTAGTGAACTATCCTTTCCTTCTTCTTTTTCCCATGTAATCAACTCTTCGAAATCCTTATCAAAAACAATAACAAAATAATTATGGAAATTCTCTGGGACTCCTCCACTATTGTTTCTACAGTAACCAATTATTTTACGTTCACTTGGAATTACCTTTACCATAGACCCTTTAAAAAATCCATCAACCAAAATGTGGGACCTTTCAGATTCTGGGAAAGTAAACCTGAATTGTGCTCCCCGGGTGGTAGGCGTAATTTCGGTAGTAACGTCATAATCGGCTAAATAAGCTCGATAATAATGCGGTTGGCTAATTTCCGCCTTATGTGAATACCATGATGCCCTATCGTCCTCATTAATCTTCAAATCCCCAGTCTCTGGGAAAAGTGAAAATGCCGCATAATCATTGATCCAAGGACTAGGCTGATGGGTCTGTTTAAAGCCTCTTATTTTAAGTGCATCATAGGTATACCCCCAACCGTCTCCCATTTTTCCAGTCTGAGGAGTCCAAAAATTCATTCCCCATGGGGTAGCGATTGCAGGATAGGTATTACCATTGGACAGGGCGAACTCGGAATCCGAACCTACTAGAGGATTTACATACTCGACATAAGATATTAGGGTATCTTTTATTTTGGGTTGGGCAATGGCGGTAAATGAACTTATTATCACTAACGATAAAATCAATTTTCTTAATTTCATAATTTTCTGTTTTTATTATCCTTTGTTGATGCGTCCGAGTCAAAATATATTCTACTGTGATACTTAAAAAAGGGCAAAGAATAGACCATTCTTTGCCCCTCAACTTAACTAACTATTAACTCAACTCTATTACTTTATTGCTTCTCACATACTAAGGGATTCTACCCCATTAACGAATGGCATAATGAAGAAATATAGAATCCTTCTTGCATATCAGATAACAGTTTAAAATACTTCTTTTAACCATTTAGTGGTTTGTTCAGGCCTGTAATGCATTCTTATACGCCAAATTAATTCCTCCACGTTAACGACCTTAAAGTTTTCATCTAGCTTATCCGCATTGAGTTTTGCTGCTCCTGCTCCCACTATATTACTCCCGGAATTCTCGCTTAATTCATCGAGGGAATCCCCGATGTCCGTAAACTTGCTCCAGGCGTGAACTGACACTAGGCTAAATGGGTTATCAGACGTTTCAGAATTTAATTTATTGGCTATATATGTAGGAGTTCCTTCTCGCTCATTGTTGTGGTCTCCAAAATTCCATAAGGAATATTTAACGGTAACTACAGGAATATCATACCCCTTACTATTTTTCACCCAAATAATATCACCCTCTCCCCCGGCATATGGAGAATATTGTACGGCTATAATACCTTCCAATTGATCGTTGGCATCCACATAGGCCTGGTAGGCCTCCTTCGACTGTGTAGACCGTACGTCTTTTGCAATCAAAGCCAGTACTTTAACCCGATGTTGACGCATATGGGAAGCCGTAGCTTCCGATATGTATTTAAGATTCTCTAACCTATTTGCCGATTCACCAAGGTTGTCGGCATATGTATAACCGCCCCCAAAGGTTTGCACCAATGATGTTTTTGATGCTTGCCCTTCAAAAAGAGACTGCATCATGGCAGGTGCCATCATGGAAAGATTATCTACCGGCAGACCAAACGACATTTTCATATCATTTGCCTCAGGATGGGTATAATAATCAGACCCATCAAATCCATTCATCATCCATTGAATGTTGTCGCCATCAGACAGATAATAGGAAACATACTTCTTACCTTCCTCCTCAAAATCTATAAATTGTGGATTCAATACCTTAGCCATTCCAGCTTGACGTTCTTTATATAAAATCGATGTTAAACTCGTATTGTACGACCAGTCTGAGGGAACCATGATATTACCACTTTGGGATACCTTGTCTACAAACTGATCCTCTCCCACTCCTTGCTCCCAACCATACACGGGTGAATTTGGCTCCAGCCAATTCAATACTTCTTCGAATAGTGCCACATTCTGACCCGCGGACGGATTATTGAATTCTTTATTTAAGTTGATTACGAACAAATTGTTTTTTATGGCAAATTCCCGTAATTCTCCTGTTTGTACAGGCATAACTACCAATGCTTTGTTGTTGCATTTATCCTTGAATTCATTCCATGCATCTTGGGTTGTTTTAGTGGTGGCGTCATAGGTCATTTCATAACCTGCTTCTTCATAATATTCCTTGTCCCTTACATCCACTATGATGGAATTGTGGACATGGGAAGCTATAGAGGCTACAATATTGCTTTCAGGGTTGTTTTCCACATCGGTTAGAACATATCCGTCGAATAAATCCTTCAATTGCAATGCTACTCCATTATCCGGACCATAATCATTACGAGCCAATTCAAGACCACTTTGCATGCCTTGCTCTTTGATTCCCATATTTTCCAAGGCCTGTTTGGATACTTTATAGGATTCCTTTCCACTGTGGTCATGTAACCATACCCCCACTTCACTTTTTCCTTGCTCTACAGCCCTATTTGTCAAGCCTGCCAAGGATTGACATAATAAATGGTATTGCAAACCCCTTATTTTTTCCGTCTGTCCCAGTTCATTTCTACTTCCAACTGGGATTACTTCTACGCAATTCCAATATTTTTTGGGTTTAACGCGCATTTCTGGGTGCCAGTATTGTCCCTCATCTTTAAATGGGTCATATTGCTCCAGATAAAGGCTAGCCTCTTCCTCTTCATTCTGATAGTCCATGGGGTTAGGTGATTCATAATTATCGCAACCTGTGAATGATAAGGTTGTCATGAATAAGAATATCAATATATTGTTCATTGTATTTTTCATTTTTTATGTCTTATATCAATTAGTATCCTGTATTTTGAGTAAGTCCATCTACTTTATTAATCTCATCTTGTGGAATAGGACGCAGAAGGTGCATATTACCAATATTGTTATATTTAGTAACGAAAATATTGTATTCTTTAGCCCTATCTATCAATTTACCGGTACGTTTAAGATCGAACCAACGATCATGCTCTCCTAGTAATTCCCTAGCTCGTTCATCCAATATAAAATCCAGATCTACCGTTGATACTTCCATGTTGTCCCTTTCCGAAGGTGTTACAGCAGCCCGTCTTCTTAAAGTATTGATCCGGTTAAGGGCCATATCAAAATTTCCTGCTCCCAAATTAGCTTCGGAGCTTAATAAATAAGTGTCCGACAACCTAAAGATTACATCTTCCCTGGAACCCGGGCCACCCCAATCAATTTGAGTATCCTTAAACTTTTTTATGATCGGCATCCTATCCAAAGCTGTAGTAAGAATCGGTAATGCTGTGGACTGAGGGTACCATTTGTAATCACCATCTTCTTTGAAAGCATAATAGTTTATAGCGTCATTAGTGTTCCCGGAATCATCATTCCAGCGAGGGAAATAGATACCTAATTTGCCAAAATCATCACTATTTGGATTATTCACGTAAAACTCCCTTTGAAAAGTGGCATCATAACGGGAATCAACATAAGGGTTCTCAAATAATTCATGCACCCTAGGGTTTATCCAATAGCCACGACTCATTGCGCTATAATCGGACTGTACTCGGTCAAATAAATCCGGCTCAAGTGCTACGATATTAAATCCAAATAGCGATTGTTGTGGGTTACCTCCACCAATATAATTTCTATCCATCCCATATTGTATGGCCCATATCACCTCAGAATTGTTCTGATTGTTTTCGTCATAGACACTAGTATAGGAATCCAACAACTCATAAGGAGATTCTGGATCATCAATAATTCGATCCAATTGCTCGGCAGCAAGTTCAAAATCCAAGGGATTGGCAAAAGGCTTATAGGCACGGGTCAAATAAACTTTCCCCAATAACTGAATAGCCGCAGCTCTACCAAGCCTTCCAGGTTCCTCTACCTCCCAAGAAAGCAAATCAACCACTTCGGAAAGCTCATTCACCATAAAACTATATACTTCGGCTTCGGAAGTCCTTTCCACCTCTGTTATTACAGTGGTCTGCTCAGTAGTATATAGAGGCACCGGTCCAAAGGTCTCCACCAAATAATAATAGGCCAATGCCCTTAAAATCCTGCCTTGTCCCGTTATTTCATTAAATTCTTCCAAGGTCATTCCCTCAGTATCTAAACTGGTTCGGGAAAGTAAAATATTAGCCTCCTGAACAATCTTAAATAAATTGTTCCAATATGGCCCAACTACTCCTGCAGTAGAGTTAAAAGAGGGATCGTATCCATTGAACATTCTTTCATTGGGACTTTCCGTAATGGCCATGTAAAGATCAGTGCCGTAATATTGAAGTTCGCCTGTATTGAATACAGAACGATATTTGGAATACATATCTACCAAAAGTTTTTCCTGGCCCGATTTGGTGTTGTAAAAATCATCTGTTATGGCCGAAGGATTGTCAATATCCAAATTATCGGAACAATTGACCAAGAAAAATACCGATACTGTTAGAAAAACGAGTTGACTTATATTTTTTATCATATCTGAATTCGATTAAAAGTTTAGGTTAACACCAAGAGTAAAAGTCATTGGAAACAATGAAAGCTGGGTATTTAAATCTTCCCCTATTATTTCGGGATCCGAACCTATGTAGTCCGAAAAGGTAAAAGGGTTTTGTACAGATCCATAAATCCTAGAATTATTAAGCCCTAAAAATTTATTCATTTTATCATTTAAGGAATATCCCAATGTTATGTTCTGAATCTTTACAAATGTCCCTGAAACCTGACCTAATACTTGTGTGTTGTATGATTGGGCTCCCACTTCTTGATAGTCGTTACTTTGATTATCAGGGGTCCAATAATTAACATCGGCCTTGTTCCAATGCTCGTTATCCCAGGCCGTGAAGGTATAGGCAAAACTATCATTATACAGACCTCCGATCCGTGCGTACATATCAAACGATAAATCAATATTTTTATAAGAAAACGTATTTACCATACCAGCCATCCAATCCGGGTTGGGTGATCCTACGATTTGATAGTCTTGTTGGTCCAAGTTATAATCACCATTTACGTCTTCTACCTTAATATGCCCAACGCTCTGACCATATAAGGCGGCCTCTTCCGCCTCAGATTCCTGCCATATTCCGATTTGTTTTAAATCGTAGATTACATTTATAGGTTGGCCTATAAACCATCGGTTGCCCAAATCATCCTTTTTGTCCCCATACAGATCCTTTATTTTATTCCTATTCAAGGAAAATGAAAATTTACTTTTCCAATAAAAATCCTGATTAGAAATATTAACTGTATTTAGTCCTATCTCTATTCCTTTGTTAGTAGTGGTCCCAATATTTTCATAAATAGAATTAAACCCGTTTACTGAACCAACGGCCTTGTTAAAAATTAAATCATTGGTTGTGCGGCTATAGACATCGATGCTTCCGGAAATTCGGTTATTAAAAAATCCAAAATCCAAACCAATATTATGTTCAGATGTCATTTCCCATTTCAGATCGTCATTGCCTTTTGCCCCACCAAGTCCAAATCCGTTAGTACCGCTATCTCCGAAGGTATATCGGGAGAGATCTAATTTGGTCCAAGTTATATCATGTCCAATGTTATTGTTGCCGCTCCTTCCATAACTGATACGTAGTTTTAAAGAATTTATGGCGTCAAAATCCTTCAAAAACCTCTCATTTTTGATTTGCCATCCAAATGCCAGAGAAGGCATAAAGCCCCACTGATTTCCTTCTTTAAGACGCGAGGTTCCATCATAGCGCCCAGTAAAGGTCAAAATATACTTATCCCACATAGAGTAATTGGCTCGAAGCATATATGAATTAAGTGCTGATTCCCAGTAATAACTACTCACATCACGAATCTCATCGGCAGTTTGAATAGCGTGCCAATCAGAGTCATAAGGTAATCCATCACCTCTCATTGCAGATCCTTGGTGAGTATCTTTTTGAATACTGAACAAGCCAATAACATCCAAACGATGATCCTTAAAAAATTCCTTTTTGTAGGTAAGAATGTTATCCCAAACTAAATTCCTATTTCTAGCTTCTCTGCGATAGGCCTCACTTTCATTGACACCACTTTTTTGCTGGGTAAAAGTCCCAATCCATTCCCCAAAAAGATCCGTATCAAACTGGTAAGCTAACTGGGATTTTAAGGAAAGACCTTTCATGGGCTTAATTTCCACGAATCCGGAAAAATTGGCAAAAAAAGCCTCCGTTTCCCGGATGTTATTCTCATTCTGAATAAAAGGATTTATTTTACTGGATGTAGGTTGAACTATGAAGGCATATTCACCATTTTCATCGTACGGACTAACAATTGGGGGAAGAAAGTAGGCGTTTATTAAGGTCTCCGCCGCCCCATGGTTGGTATTATTATTCGAAATATAAGAAGTTAATCCTGTCGTAATTTTATCTGAAAACCGGTGTTCCAATCCAATATTTGCTGTAATTCGATCAAAGCCTTCTTTTCCTACCATTCCTTCATCCTTTAAATATCCTAAACCAAACGAATAGGAAGAATTCTCATTTCCGCCACTTGAATAAATACTATGGTTTGTAACTAAACTATTATCAGAAACCTCACGCAGCCAATCATAATATTCGCCATTTCGTATACGTCTTTTTTCGTCTTCAGTTAAAAAGTCTGACCTAGATAAAGAAGCATCTCCATATTTCTTTTTCCACAAAGCAATCCTATAATCCACATATTCCAATCCGTTGCCTTTATTTCCCAACATATCTGGGATACGCGTAGGGGTTTTTATCCCGACGGAACCACTATACTCTATTGATAATCCTTTCTTTTTATTAGCTCCTTTGGTAGTGACAATTACGACCCCATTGGCGCCACGAGAACCATAAATAGCTGTTGAGGAGGCATCCTTTAATACATCAATTGATTGAATATCGTTGGGGCTTAAGTATTTAAGACCAGAATATGAAGGTATTCCATCTACCACATATAAGGGTTCATTGGAAGAATTGATAGAGTTCATCCCCCTTATTTGAATGCTCATATCAGCACCTGGCCTATTGGAGGACTTGGTAACCAAAACACCACTTACTTTACCATTCAAAGTCTCTGTAACATTGGTATTGTTTACTCTCACCAAATCACTGGAAGATATAGTTTCTATAGAACCTGTTAGATCCTTTTTTTCTACAGAACCATATCCTATAACCACTACATTTTCCAATACCTCTTCATCATTTTGCATAACAATTGACAAGTAAGTCTCTTCTGTGATGACCCTCTTTTGGGTGACCATCCCAATAAAAGAAATTGAAAGTACATTTCCCTTCGGAACGCTAATACTGAATTTCCCATCAAAATCAGTCACTACCCCTTTTCGAATGTTCTCAATAACAACATTTGCACCTGGAATGGGAAATCCCTCTTGGTCCTCCACCAATCCAGTTACTTGAACCTCGGTATTCTGATTTTGTGACCGGAGTTGTCCTGTGAACATTAATAAAATTGTTACTGTCACCACCAACATCAATTGTGTTGTGTAATTCTTATTTTTTTTCATAATTAAATTCACGTTTAATATTCGTAAGGGTTAGTCATTTAGTGGCATCCATTTATAGCTACCCACAATCTTTGCGGTGTGATTTCCTGTTTTGTCCAATATATTTTGATCGTCTTCGGGCACTTGAGTGAAATCCCATGCACACTCCAAATCCGTTTCAGAACCTGATACATCCGAATTCATAAGTACTTTGATATCTTCCAATGATTTTGCTGTATTCCAAAAGCGAAATTTTTTAATATAACCAGTCATAGTCCTACCTCGGTCTGTAGGTTCCTGAAAGGCCCACATATTATAGTTCTTGGTATTTGGCTGGTACGATTGTAGTTCACCGGCACCATTAAAAATGTCGTTAGTTTTGCTAAAGAAAAGGTCTCCATTTAAATACATCTTAAGCTGGCCTTCCGCTAAACTGGCATCATAAACCATCACAAGGTGATTCCATTCCCCATAATTTTGTGGGTACTTACTTCCAAATTCCAATACCCGTGACTCTTGTGGGCCCATTCCAATTGTAGCACGTAAGTTGTCACCCAAAAAATTGATCATCCAACCTTCTATCGGCTGGGTACTACCATCAAAAGTTGCTATAAAATCACCTATACCACTTTCAAAAAATCCTTTATCATATTTCAGCCATGCCTCTACAGAAAAAGCATCGTCTCCTCCAAATGCCGGGTCGGCCCCAAACTCAACACGTCCTTTACCATCAATACCAAATACTATAAGTTCTGCAGGTTCACCAGGGGGTAAAGTAAATTGAAGTGAATTTTCGAACTCCGCGATTGCCTTCTCAGCTTGTATACAATAATTATCGGCTTCAAATTGTAATGTAAATTGGCCAGCCAGTCCTTTTGAATACCCAAACTGAAGTTTTTCAATTTCTTGTTGAAGTGCAATGGCATTTTCTTCTGGGTAACTTCCGTCTTCATCACCTATAATTGCGTTTTCTAAAAGTGACTCCATGGTTTCCAAATTGGTGTCAAGACAATTCATACTAATTTCCCTTGGTTCTGTGTTAACTTCATCCTCGCAGGAATGAAAAACAAGCGAACAACAATACAGGGCGAATAATAAATTCCATTTTCTTTTCATATTTTTCATTTAATCATTAAGGTTTGGCAATCATTTTAATTTTTGTAATACAACATCGTATTTTCAAAAATTTAATTTTCCGTAAATATATCCGGGTAAGGTTAGTTTGAGGGTTAATTTTGGATTAGGGTAGGATTAGATGTGGATTAATTTTGTTAATCCAATGATTTTTTAATCAAAAAATGAGAATATATTATTTTTCCAGGGACAAAATTGCCATTATAAATTCCAAGTCAGGAACCATTTATGCCGATAATATCAGTGCAATTTCAGGTTTCAACTGAATTGGACATTACTACTGAAATCAGCGTAATTGTAAAGTTAATCTCCTTAAATCTCCCAACTAAATTGCGCCAATAGTAATAATATGTTTTAAGAGATTTGAGGTTAAGTCCTTATGAAAACACATATTGTTCCTATTGATAGTTCACTATCTATTGTCTTCACACATAGAACTGAACTCCATATAAATTTTTAACTCTTTGAATTTATCCCAATCGATTAATACTGTAGAAAGATTGAAGCCTGAATATTAAAGTAGAAGATGGGTTGGATCAAGTATAGAAAGATTTTAATGAGGTTATCATATAAATCCTTATTCAACATTCAAAATCGAAAAATGAATTGTTTTAAACATGTTGTACCTATGTTGTACCCAATACAATCAAAAAAGCCCTCCCATCTGGGAAGGCTTGATTTTACTAGTGGTCCCACCTGGGCTCGAACCAGGGACCACCTGATTATGAGTCAGGTGCTCTAACCAACTGAGCTATAGGACCATTTCCTTTTTTGCCTCTAGCTTCAAATACGCTTATTTGAAAAAGCAATCGGGAACCGCAATTTGCGGATGCAATATTACTACTTATTTTTTAACACTGCAAACAAATTAGGAAGCATAATTTAGCGCTTAGGCAACAACTTCGCCTTTAAACTCCCTACTGTAGTAATTCTTCCCCTTGAGCCGGAGCTTCCTGACAGAGCTCTATCAGCACCCCGTTGGTGCCCTTGGGATACAAAAAAGCCACCAGTTTGTTATCCGCTCCCTTTTTGGGAGTTGTATCTAAAACGGTAAACCCTTCCTGGACCAAACGTTCTATTTCCGCCGCAATATCATCTACCGCAAAGGCAATATGGTGAATTCCCTCTCCCCTTTTCTCCAAAAATTTGGCTATGGGGCTATTGTCATCAGTGGCTTGCAACAGTTCTATCTTATTGGGACCGGCTTTAAAAAAAGAGGTTCTTACCCCTTCTGACGCTACTTCCTCAATTTTATAATGGGGAACCCCCATTAATTTTTCAAACAAGGCATTGGAAGCCTCCAAATCATGTACCGCTATACCTAAATGTTCAATTTTGTTCATATTCACCATATTTGGCCCCTAACAATTTCTATGGGCCCTGTCTTTCATGGCCATAACCCAACCAATTATCGGATTCTTATTGGGCTTAACCACCACTTCTCTCAAAAATACTACATTCCACATAATCTAAGGCTATTCCATACCCAATCATAGAATCTATATAAATATATCGTATTTTTGTGCCATGGAGACACAAAGACAGAAGAAAATAGGCGGGGTTATACAAAAGGATATCGCGGATATTTTACAACGTGCTGCTACCGACGGCGGACTAAAAGGTACGCTAATTTCGGTATCCAAAGTGTCGGTCACCACAGACCTTTCCATCGCCAAGATATATGTGAGTATTTTTCCGGCCAACAAGGGCAAGGAATTATTGGAAGGAATTAAATCCAACCAGCCTATGATAAAACATGAACTGGCACAACGTACTAGGCACCAGTTAAGAAGGGTTCCAGAACTTTTATTCTTTCTGGACGATTCCTTGGAATATATAGATGGCATTGAAAAATCGCTCAAGGGCGAAGAAAACCCCGTTAAGAATCCAGATCTGTTGGAAAAAAGGAAAAAATCATAAGATTGAACTTCCCTTTATACATAGCAAAGCGGTACTTACGTTCCAAGAGTAGCCAAAATGCCGTAAACATCATCAATTTTATTACATTTCTGGTCATCGTTATTGGATCGGCAGCCCTTTTTATTGTCCTCTCAGGTTTTGCCGGACTAAAAACTTTTAGCCTTTCCTATACCAACATGGTAGATCCGGATCTTAAGGCATTGCCCTTAACAGGTAAATTCTTTAGCGTGTCCGAATCCCAGGACCAGGCACTTCAACAACTGAAGGATGTAGCAGCCTATTCCAAGGAAATTGAGGAAAAGGTCTACCTGACCCATGATCAAAAGGCCCATATTGCCTATATAAAAGGAATAGATTCCACTTTTACGAAAACTACGCCCATAGACAGTAGCCTGTATTTTTATGGTGATTGGGCCGTTAACAGCTTACAAGGGGTTGTAGGGCAGGGAATCGTTAACTTGTTAGGATTAAACATCAACAATTTCCGGAGTCCCCTGGTCATTCGTGTCCCTAAACCGGGAAAAGGCCTTTTGGGCCAACGTTTGCTAAAGGATAGTTATAACGAGACCAATCTGGTCATAAGTGGTATATACCAGATTGAGGAGGAGCTGGACAGAAAATATGTCTTCGCAGACCTGCCTATGGTACAGGCCCTGTTGGAAAAGGATAGTACCCAGATATCCGGAATAAACTTTAAACTCAAGGAAGGGGCCAATGTTCCTGACCTGAGGCAACAAATCGAAAATATTTTACCAGGTCAGGTTATTTTAAAGGACCGCAGGGAATTGAACAGTACCCTACATAGAATGTTAAATACGGAGAACCTTGCCACCTATCTTATTTTTACCTTAGTACTCATTATTGCCCTTTTTAATGTAGTGGGTGCCATTATCATGATGATACTGGACAAACAACAGAATTCCAAGACCTTGTACAATCTGGGTACGACCATTAAGGCATTAAGAAAAATTTACTTTGTACAGGGCATACTGGTAACAGGATTGGGTGGCTTGATAGGTGTATTTTTGGGTTCTATGTTAATATGGTCCCAATTGGCCTTTGGATGGTTAAAAATAACGCCTTCCCTATCCTATCCCGTGGAATACAGCTTGATCAATGTTTTTATAGTCTTGGCTACCATTATTGTCCTGGGCATAATTGCCTCCTTAATAGCCAGCAGTAGGATCAATAAAAAATTAATAGCACACTAGCTTACAAATTCGAAGTCCCCGAATTTTTCCATTACCTCATCAAAGGCCTCGAACACATCTACCGAGTGGTCACTGGTGACCATCTTCATACGGTACTCCTTAAAATTGGGAATTCCCTTAAAATAATTGGTATAATGCCTACGGGTTTCAAATACACCCAACTGTTCCCCTTTCCAATCTATGGCCATTTGTAAATGACGACGGGCAGCATTAACGCGCTCCTCCATGGTAGGTGGGGCGGCATGGGTCCCCGTTTTAAAATAGTGCTTCACTTCTTTAAAGAACCAAGGATACCCTATACTGGCGCGTCCTATCATGGCTCCGTCCAAGCCGTATTCGTCCCTCATTTTCATAGCCATTTCAGGGCTGTCCACATCGCCATTCCCAAAAACCGGAATGTGCATACGCTGGTTGTTCTTCACCTCAGCTATGGGTCCCCAATCGGCTTCTCCCTTATACATCTGTACCCTAGTTCTGCCGTGTATGGAAATTGCCTTGCAACCTACGTCCTGCAAACGTTCTGCTACCTCAACAATTCTAATGGAGTCGGAATCCCAACCCAAACGCGTTTTTACGGTGACAGGCAGTTTGGTATGCTCTACCATGGCCTTGGTCAAGGACACCATTAAGTCGATATCCTTAAGGATTCCGGCCCCGGCCCCTTTACAAACCACTTTTTTTACGGGACAACCAAAGTTGATATCGATAATATCCGGCCCGGACTTTTCCACTATCTCCACAGATTGAAGCATAGAGTCCAGGTTGGCCCCAAAAATCTGTATCCCTACAGGACGTTCCTTTTCATAAATATCCAATTTCATGACACTTTTGGCAGCATCACGGATAAGTCCTTCCGAGGAAATAAATTCGGTATACACCACATCAGCACCCTGCTCCTTGCACAAGGCACGGAAAGGTGGGTCACTAACATCTTCCATTGGTGCAAGCAGCAATGGGAAATCCGGTAATTGAATGTCTCCTATTTTAGGCACAGTATATATCCTTTAATTTTTGGGACTGCAAAATTACAGAAAAATTATATAATCCTAAATTTCAAGGCATAAGAATAGTTTAACAGCTAAACAAAGCCAATAACAAAGTTCCTGTTTAGATATATTTCTATCTTAATAATGCATTGGGAAATTTAATTATAAAGTAAATTAGCCCTTATGTTATCTCTTATCTTTATGCCATACGAGCCAATTCTGTTTGGAATAAAAATCAATATACATTTGGTATTGGAATATTTGGCTTTTTTTGTTGGGTTTCAATATTACCTCTATTTAAGAAAACGCACAACGGATACCATCTCCACCAATAACCGTTTATCCATCATTATTGGCGCCATATTTGGTGCCTTATTTTTTTCCCGATTAATGGCCTTTTTAGAAAATCCACCCCTACACTACTCCCAGGGCATACTATCCTTCCTTAATAACAAAACCATTATGGGCGGACTCTTTGGTGGGTTGTTGGGCGTAGAGTTGGTAAAAAAGGTAATTGGGGAAAAACAGTCTTCTGGGGACCTCTTCACCTTGCCCATAATTCTAGGGATAGTCATAGGAAGGTTGGGCTGCTTTTTGGCAGGGACCAAAGAATTTACCTTCGGGAAAGAAACTACATTCTTCTTGGGTATGGATTTGGGCGACGGACTTTCAAGACACCCGATTGCGCTTTATGAGATCGTTTTTTTACTAGGTCTGTTCTTCCTGATCCGACAACTTCAGAAATCCGCCCTGCCCCTTAAAAATGGAAGCTATTTTAAAATATTTATGATCGGCTACTTTACTTTTAGGTTTATGATAGAATTTTTAAAGCCGAATACCTATTTCTTATTAGGTTTAAGCAGCATTCAATATTTATGTTTACTTTGTTTACTGTATTATTATAAATCCATTGGAGAAGCCATTAATTATGCCCGCAAAAAACTATACCTACTATGATTTTACCCTGAGTCTTTGCCCTGAATGCCTAAGGCGGGTAGATGCCAAGATCGTCTTTGAAGATGACAAGGTATACATGCTAAAAAATTGCAGGGAGCATGGAAAATCAAAAGTGATCATTGCCGATGATATTGAGTATTACAAAAATATTCGCAACTACAATAAGGCTTCCGAATATCCCAAGACCTTTAATACCAAAACCCATTATGGTTGCCCTTATGATTGTGGGCTTTGCCCAGACCATGAGCAACACTCCTGCCTTACGGTAGTTGAAGTTACGGATCGCTGCAACCTTAGCTGCCCTACCTGCTATGCTTCCTCCTCGCCCCACTATGGTAGACATAGAACCCTGGAAGAAATAAAAAAGATGTTGGATGTTATCGTAAAAAACGAAGGTGAACCAGACGTGGTCCAGATCAGCGGCGGTGAACCTACCATACATCCACAGTTTTTTGAAATATTGGATTATGCCAAATCGTTGCCCATTAGGCATTTAATGGTAAATACAAACGGTATTGAAATTGCCAAGGATTTTGCCTTTGCAAAAAGGTTGGCCACCTACGCTCCCGATTTTGAAATTTATCTTCAGTTCGACTCCTTGGATGATAAAGTTCTAAGAACGCTACGCGGTGCTGATTTAAAACAGACCAGACTCAAGGCTCTTGATCATCTTAATGCACTTAACCTGTCCACCACCTTGGTAGTTACCTTGCAGAAAGGTTTGAACGACCTTGAAATGGGCTCCACCATAGACTTTGCACTGAAACAAAAATGCGTTCGGGGAGTTACTTTTCAGCCTACACAAATTGCAGGAAGACTGGAGAATTTCCAGGTCGATGAAAATAGGATTACCCTAACCGAGGTTAGACGCAAAATTTTGGAGCAATCCCCTATTTTTGAGCCGGACGACCTAATTCCCGTTCCTTGTAACCCTGATGCCCTGGTCATGGCATATGCCTTAAAGATTGGGAATGAGGTAACGCCCTTAACGCGGTATATAAATCCGGACGACTTGCTAAATAGCGGGAAGAATACCATTATCTATGAACAGGACGAACAGCTACATGAAAAAATGATACAGCTATTCAGCACCGGGAACTCGGTAGAGAAAGCTTCCGAGAATTTAAAATCCATCATGTGCTGCCTCCCGGAGATCGATGCCCCCAATATGGGCTACGACAATTTATTCAGAATCATTATCATGCAATTTATAGATGCCTACAATTTTGACGTTAGGGCCATTAAAAAATCCTGCGTTCACATCGTTAACAAAGATTATAAGATTATACCCTTCGAAACCATGAACCTCTTCTATAGGGACGATAAAATAAAACGTCTCAACGAACTAAAAGCAGAAGTGGAACACCACCTATAATTCATTGATCCAAGGCTCCATATCCTTCGTAAACCCATATTCCTTGGTTAAGGATAAAGTGGATTGGGCGTTATATCCAAATCACCTAGACACAACGTGACCCCATTTTTCTCCCAGGCCTATTATAATTTTATGGTATATTTAATCTATAATTTTAGCTATGTATATTTTATCCCTTCCTTTAGAAGTAGGTAACTTGGGCGGACTAGTGGCAATCCTTTTTTTGATTATGTTCGGTCCGGCCATTCTATTATTGGTTATAGGCTTAATATTGAGGTCAAAGCGGAAGAAAAAAGCCGGCAAGATTTTAATTATTTTGGCCGGAGTCTATATGCTGGTTAGCCTAGGGGTTTGTGGAGCCTTGGTGGGTGGATATTAAAGCCTATCCCGTTCATCCGTGTCTTTGGATTTGTAGTTATCCCTAATCTTCATATTGCCAAAGTTATACCTAAACCCAAGCGAAAATATTCTCGCGTCAGGTTTATAGATGGAGATATTAAATTGATTGTCATATTTTCGGGTGTTCCGTAATTTAAATTGCCTAAATATATCGGTTACCCCCATAGTGACGGTTCCTTTATTACCCCAAACGTTTTTCTTTAGTGTAATGCCCCATTCGTTATAGAATTCCTGTCTGGAATTACCGGTGATGACCGGTGAAACATAGGAGAAATCTATATTGGCCGTTAGGGATCTATCCTCCAAAAAGGTCAGGTTATTACTAAACTGTAACAGCAAGGTCCAAAGGCCCTGATCTATCTTGTTCTGAGATTGAATATCCGTAAAACGCTCCGCACCATAAAAATAAGAGGAAAGAAAATAGGTGTCCCAAAACCTTGTAATATTTTTGCGATAAATAAAATCCAACCCATAGGCCAATTCCCTATCCACATTATTCGTAATAAATCGCAATAATTTACTTTCATTGTCCTGAAAGGTCAACAATCTCATAATATCCTTATGGTACCTATAAAAAAGCTCAAAGGTATAATCCTTGTTATAACTATAGGAGAAAATTACCGAATTCTTAAATGAGGGTTTTAAGTTTACATTACCTTCTATTACGGAGTTATTGCTCTGAAATACTTGGAATGGGTTAATTTTACTATAACTGGGTCGTATGATACTTCTTTTGTAATTAAACCCAAACCTATGTTTTCTATTGGGGTTGAACTGCAAAAATGCCGTTGGAAAAAATTCCAAATAATGATTTTTGATCTTGTCCACTGTATGACTGTAATCCCCTTTGGTTTCTGTATACTCCGCCCTTAATCCGGATTTCAATGACCATTTGTTCCAATTGGCGTCAAAACTGGCATAACCGGCAAAAATTTCCTCGTCATACAAAAATAACCCGTCTTCGGTAGGTTCTATACCCTCTTGCTCCCTATCAAAACCTTCTTGGGTTATATAGCTTTCGGAATCTATAATAGCGTATTTTATACCCGTCTCAAAATTGGCGTTCTCCCCTACCGGTGAAACAAAATCTGACTGTACACTGTACAAATCGGTGTGCTGTCTATTAAAGGTATTAAAATTATTCTCCCCGACTATGGTACGGTTACTATCGTAAAAGTCGGTTTCCAATTCCTGATCTTTATCATAATCATAATGGGTATAATGCAAATTCACCGCCAGATTGGAGCCTTGATCGTTAAACTTGTGTTTGTAGTCCAGATAAAGCGCCGAGTTGATCGACTCAAAGTTGGCATCGTTCAAGGTAAGAAACCCAGTTGTATTGCCACCATCGGCATCCTGTATTTTGGTATCTGAAAAATCCCTGCTAAGGTAAGAAGGGGTAAGGGTAGCCAATGCGGAAAAACTTAAATTGTTATTATCATTAATGGCATAATCCAAGAAAGCACTGGTATTGTGCTTCTTACTTCTATAGATGGTCTCAAGATCTGAAGTCCAGGTATCCGTTATTTGACCTGCCTCAATAAAATTGGTGATATCCGTATAATTCGTCAAAATCTTATTCTGAGCAAAGCTGTAATTAACAGATAGTTCCAGCTTCTTCCCCTTAAAATAATGATTTGTTCCTATCATTTGTCGGGGAAATACCCCTTGGCTATATCTATTGTAGACGGAACCATTGTAGCCCGCCACCAAATTCTTCTTCATTTTAATATTGATCAAGGTCCCGCCTTCAGCATCGTATTTCGCCGGTGGTGTAGTTATTACCTCTATAGATTGGACACCCTTGGCAGAAGTGCCACTTAAAAGATTAAGAATGTCCTCTGGAGGAAGGTTCACTTTCTTGTCGTTTATCATTATCTGAACGCCTTTCTCCCCTTTCACGGTAATCTCATCGTTCATTACGAAGACAGTGGGAGTACTCTTAAGAACATCCCATAAATCCGAATCCGAAAGCGCTGTATGCTCAATATTAAAGACCAACCGATCTACTTTTTGTTCCAACGATGGTTTTTGGGAGACTACGACCACCTCGTTCAATGCCTGGCCCTTATCGTCTATATAGAGAGGTCCTATGTCTAGATCAGAATTTACCTCTATCATTTTATAGGAGGAATGACTCCCTATATAACTGGCACGTATCAAATATTGGTTGCGGATTATATTGTCGAAAGAAAAAAAACCTTTTTCATCAGATGCGGCTCCTTTAAAAAAACTGGTATCGGCAACCTTGTAAAGCAGTATATTTGCAAAAGCAACCTCAGTACCATCTGATTGCTTAACATGGCCTGAAACCTTGTATTCTTGACCCATTGCAGGCATCCAAATTAAGAGAAAGAATAGGGTCGAAACCTTTAACATTGTCACAAACAGTGGCATATCCGTTATAAAAATTGTTAAAGTTAACTTTTTATTAACAATCCACAATAGTTTCTCCAAATTTTGTAGTAAAAATCTACAAACCGGATATTTATCCCGAGAAATTCCCGGAAATCATCTGCCAAATTTTATCCCTCCCGGGTAACAAAAACGACCTTGGAGAATTTTACTTTAAAAATCATGGATAAAGCCTATCTTTGCAGTTGCTTTGATCTGCATTGGATGACAATGAAATGCTGATCACGAAAAAAGGGATACTGAAACGCATTTTTATAGCACCTATTCAGGACCAGTAAATTAGGCATACATGAAAAACATACGGAATTTCTGCATCATTGCACATATTGATCACGGCAAGAGCACCTTGGCCGATAGGTTGTTAGACTTTACTGGTTCGGTAACGGAACGGGAAAAACAGGACCAGTTATTGGATAGTATGGACCTTGAACGCGAGCGTGGGATCACCATAAAGAGCCATGCCATTCAAATGGATTATGAACATAATGGCGAGAAATACGTACTGAACCTAATTGATACCCCTGGACATGTGGATTTTTCATATGAAGTATCTCGTTCCATAGCAGCCTGTGAAGGTGCCCTATTGGTAGTAGACGCTGCCCAGAGTATACAGGCCCAGACTATTTCCAACCTTTATTTGGCTCTGGAAAACGATCTTGAGATTATTCCTGTATTGAATAAAGTGGACCTGCCCAGTGCCAATCCAGAAGAAGTTACCGATGATATTGTTGATTTATTGGGTTGTAAACCAGAGGACGTTATCCCTGCTAGTGCTAAAACGGGCTTAGGAATCCAAGAAATTTTGACGGCCATCATAGAACGTATACCAGCGCCCAAGGGCAATCCTGATGAATCCCTACAGGCTTTAGTGTTCGATTCCGTTTACAATCCGTTTAGGGGGGTAGAAACCTATTTCAGGGTTATTAACGGGGAAATAAAAAAGGGTCAAAAAATAAAATTCGTAGCCACGGATAAAAACTATTTTGCGGATGAGGTGGGTACCCTAAAACTGGTACAACACCCCAAGCAAAGTATAAAGGCGGGAGATGTTGGCTATCTCATTACTGGTATAAAGGATGCTAGGGAAGTAAAAGTAGGGGACACCATTACAGATGCGGCAAGTCCAACCAAAAATCCTATCGGAGGTTTTGAGGATGTTAAACCAATGGTATTTGCCGGTATTTATCCGGTAGATACAGAAGATTATGAAGAACTGCGTTCCTCTATGGAAAAATTGCAGTTAAATGATGCCTCTTTGGTATTTACACCAGAAAGTAGTGCGGCACTTGGGTTTGGTTTTCGTTGCGGCTTCCTGGGAATGCTGCACATGGAAATCATCCAGGAGCGTTTGGAGCGGGAGTTCGACATGACCGTGATCACCACCGTACCCAACGTAAGTTACCATGCCTTTACCCGCAAGAATCCGGATGTACCCATTATTGTCAATAATCCATCCGATCTACCCGATCCATCAACTTTAGATCACGTAGAGGAGCCGTACATTAAGGCAACGATTATCACCAAGGCCGATTTTGTTGGCAACGTTATGTCCTTGTGTATAGATAAAAGAGGGCAGATTACCAACCAGACCTATCTGACCACGGAAAGGGTAGAATTGAATTTTGATATGCCCCTGGCGGAAATTGTGTTCGACTTTTATGACAGGTTAAAGACGGTATCCAAAGGATATGCCTCCTTTGATTATACGCCAATTGGCATGCGTACCTCCAAATTGGTAAGGGTAGATATATTGCTCAATGCACAACCTGTGGATGCCTTATCCGCTTTAATACATGCCGACAACGCTGCCAACATTGGAAAAAAAATGTGCGAAAAGCTTAGAGAACTGATTCCAAGACAACAATTTGATATTCCCATCCAAGCCGCAATCGGGGCCAAAATAATTTCCAGGGAAACCATCAAGGCCTTAAGAAAGGATGTAACCGCCAAATGTTATGGTGGTGATATCTCAAGAAAGAGAAAATTGTTGGAAAAACAGAAGAAAGGTAAAAAACGTATGCGCCAGGTTGGAAACGTAGAAATACCCCAGCAGGCATTTATGGCGGTACTTAAGCTGAACGATTAAAGAAAATAGAAAAGTCCATAAGTTTATAAGGTCAATATATCGATTATCCCATATTTGGGGGCCATGTACCAATTAGTGATCCTTAGCCTTTCTGCCTATGGAAATCAAGCGGTTTCCCCCTTTTGTTTTACCAATAACAATCCCAAAATAGTAAGCCCGGCATTAACGGCTATATTGATAAATCCAAAGTCGAAATTAAAGGATTGGGCAAAGAACACACTCAATAAATAAGTAAGTACGGGAGCCAATACACAAATAAGGGGCACCCATTTATCCTTAACGGCAATCTTGGTAAACATCCCCAGCATATAAAGGCCCAATAACGGACCATAGGTATACCCAGCTACTTTGAATATAAGCGATACCACATCTCCCCTGCTGTTTGCAAAGAGCATTATTATCAAAAATAATACCACCGAAAACCCAAGTAAAACCCAATTTTTAAGCCTTTTTTTATCCGCACTGGATTTATGTGAGATATCCAGAAAATCATAGGTAAAGGAAGTAGTTAGGGCGGTTAGGGACGAATCCACACTGGAAAATGATGCCGCAATGATTCCCAACAAAAAACTGATTCCCGCAAAAATACCAAGGTGGTTCAATGCCAGATCTGGAAACAGGTTGTCCGTATCCAAAAGTGCTCCGTTTTCACCTACGGCCAACGTAATTCCGTTATTCTCCGTATAAATATATAATAGGATTCCCAAACCCAAAAACAAAAATTGGGTGATGGCCAAAATAAAACTGTAGGTCAGAGTATTCTTTTGTGCATCCCATTGGTTCTTACAGGTCAATGTTTTTTGCATCATGTTCTGATCCAGTCCTATCATGGCAATGGCCACAAGAATACCGGCAATAAACTGTTTGAAAAAATTATTGCTCGATTTGTTTTCCCAATTGAATACTTCAAAATACTTATGCTCCGTTACCTGTTGAATGGCTCCTGAAAACGACAGGTTTAAGGAGGTAGTAATGGTATAGATCGTAATAATGGCGCCCAAAACCAAGAAGGTAGTCTGTAAGGTATCTGTCCAAACAATGGTCTTTATTCCAGATTTATTGGTGTACAACCAAACCAACAGTAAGATGATGATTACCGTTATGGGAAACGGAATATTCAATTGATCAAATAAGGCAAACTGAAGAATTTTTGAGGCCAACAATAACCGCAAGGCTGCCCCAAAGGATTGTGACACCAAAAAGAACAGCGACCCGGTCTTATAGGTCTTTACCCCATATCTCTGATCCAAATAACCATAAATGGATACCAGCCTTAACCTGTAGTACAATGGAATTAACACAAAGGTAATGAAGAGATAGCCCACAACATTCCCCAGAATAAATTGGTAGAAATAGAAATTGTTATTGCCTACCATACCCGGAAGGGACACAAAGGTTACTCCTGAAAGTCCTGCCCCCACCATTCCAAAGGCCACCAAAAACCAAGGTGATTGTCGGTCCCCCGTAAAATAAGACTCGTCACTTCTATTTCTTGAAGTGAAATACGAAATGGTCATTAACAGAACAAAGTATACGGAAATGATCGCTAAAACTAGAAGTGGATTCAATGCAGCTAGATTAAATTATAACTTAAAGTATTCTTTCTTATGGTATTATTCAACTATTATTCATGGATAGCCATTTTGGCCAAATGTACAGGTTTAGTACCCAGCCACCTATGTTTTCTGTTTCTTATCTTGCTTGTCAGCCTCCAATAACTTTCCAAGATACACCAACTTACAGCCTTCCTTAATATCCTCGAAATTTTTACTGAAGGAAGAAATAATTTTTAAATCCCCGTCCAAGGTCTTTATAAAAATGGGAACAATGTCCTTATCCGCTTTGGTAATTTCTATGAGTCCCTCATAATGTTCCTTGCCCTTTAATTCTATTTCATGAATTACGGGATTACTTCTAGCGGCTTCCGTCAGGGTAATAAAATCATCGGTATGTGAAAAAAGACCTTCCATTGGATTATTTTCAGGATCGTTCATTTCATCCGAATTTACAAGCCTAAACGAACCCTGCTCCCCAAATTCCTTCTTGAAGGTTTCAATAGCGTATTCATTGATGTCCGAGTTACCGGTCAATGCCATTAAATATCCAACATCGTTCAATTCTATATTGTCCGTTAAGGCATCGGAATAGATATTGGCCACAAAGGCCTCGAGCCCAAGGTTTTTAGCCTTTTCTATATTGTTCTGGTTATTATCTATCAATACCACATGCCTATTATTTTTCTTTAGATAACTGGCTATCAATCTAGGCACCTTGGAAGCACCTATAATGAGAATGCCTTCGGACTTTTCCAAGAATACCCCGAGTAATTTGGCCATGAACCTGGCGGTTGATGCATTGAGAAGTACTGTTCCCAAGACAATCATAAAGACCAAAGGTGTAATATATTCCGCTCCTGGTTCCCCTCGCAAGATTAATTTGGAACCAAATAATGAGGCTATCCCCGCAGCAACAATCCCCCTGGGACCAACCCAGCTTATAAACAACTTTTCCCTAAAATTAAGATTGGAACCCATAGTGCTTATAAAAACTCCCAAAGGTCTAACCACAAAAACTACAATAGCAAAAAGTATTAACGTATTAGGACTATACAACAATTCCAGTTCGGGTAAATTCATACTTGCCGAAAGTAAAATGAAAAGCATAGAAATCAAAAGTATGCTAAGCGACTCCTTAAAATAAAGTAGCTCCTTAATATTGGGAAGCTGTGTATTCCCCATGACCATGCCCATAACCACCACGGCGAGTAGCCCGGATTCATGTGCAAAAA
Source organism: Arenibacter troitsensis (assembly GCF_900177645.1). Lineage (GTDB taxonomy): Bacteria > Bacteroidota > Bacteroidia > Flavobacteriales > Flavobacteriaceae > Arenibacter > Arenibacter troitsensis. Next base: position 34,389 of record NZ_FXAO01000010.1, on the reverse strand, counting down.
GCTCTGAAATAACAAAAACCGAAAGCACTACGGACAAGGATACCACATTTAACAGATAATGGGGTACGTAATTTTTTTTAATGGCCAAGGTCAAGGCATGTGCAAAGGAGAAACCAAAAGTGAACCCCAGCAGCAACACCTTTACAAACTCCAAAAGTCCGGTCTGGGTATAGCCCTGCCCTTCCCCGATACTGATAAACTCAAAGACCAATACCGCTACAAGGGCACCAATGGGGTCTATCAAAATTCCTTCCCATTTCAGCACCGCGGATAGGTCCTTCTTCAAAGGAATATTTCTAAGGATAGGAGTAATTACCGTTGGACCCGTTACTATAATGAGCGCCGAGAACAAAAAAGAGATTTGCCAAGGTAAATCAAATATAAAATGCGCTGCTGTCCCAGCTAAAAAAAAGGTAACTGCACTACCCAAGGTAATCAACTTGGTAATTACCGGGCCTACTCTAGTAATCTCGGAACGTTTCAAGGTAAGTCCGCCTTCAAATAATATTACCCCTATGGCCAAGGATACAAAATGGTATAGGCTCTCCCCTAGAAACAAACCTTCAGTCTTGTTCCAGATGGGTCTTATTAGTTTGGTACCGTCCTCCGTAAACAAAGTAGATATAGGTCCTACCAATAGACCTATAAGAATTAAAGGCAAAATGGCCGGTAATTTAAAGCGCCATGCCACCCATTGTGCAATGATACCAAGAACAATTATTCCCGCTAGTTCTACCATAAAAAAATTTGAAGCAAGATAAGTTTTAATATAGAAAAAATCCATCTATGGTAAAAAAACCTTGGCTCACGATTAAAAATTGCCGTTTTACCTCCATGGCAAAGGCAATTCATTGCAGGGAATTTGTAAAAGACACCATCTTTTTAGTGGAAATAAAAGGTATTAAACCTCAGGGCAAGCCCTGAACCCAATAATTAGGAGTCGACCCAAGGGTCGAGGTATTGAAGCTAGATCCCGCCGAAAAAGGTGGGATTAGTTCAACTTGCCATTTTCAGTGCGTCTTACTGACTTCTCCAAGTTGAGTTTCACTAATAAAGTTTCCAGTTTCTTTGGGATTAGCCAATTTTTAGGTATTTTCTCATCGGTTTTCCCACCAATACATTACTACTATGGTAGAACTGAATATAGTAAACTTGTTGATGGTATTGGCCGCTGCCTGGCTTGGGGGGATTCTGGCCAAACGAATGGGTTTCCCTGCCATTTTAGGGGAACTTTTGATTGGTATAATTTTGGGTCCTGCGTTATTGGCTGTATTGGAAACCTCAGCTGACCTCGACATTTTGGCGGAAGTAGGTATTCTTTTCCTTATGGCCTATATTGGCATGGAAATTAACTTTAAGGATCTGGGTAAAGCCTCATGGGCAGGCCTACTTGCTGCCATTGGTGGATTCATAGTTCCTTTTGGGCTCGGCTATTACACTATATTACATTTTGGGGGTACACACGTTGCCGGACTGTTTGTTGGGATTGCCGTTGGGGTCACTTCCTTGGCCACCAAGAGTAGAATTCTCGTAGACCTTAAACTTCTGGATACTCGAATTGCATATGTCCTTATGGCGGGAGCCCTAATATCGGACACCTTGGCACTTATTATTTTTGCAGGGATTATAGGTTATGTGGAAGCTGGCAGTATTGATACCGCAGGCCTCGTATGGGTGGCAGGGAAAGCAATTCTATTCTTCACCATGGCCCTGTTAATCGGCATCTATTTATTTCCTCTTTTGGGTAAATTGCTCACAAAGGCCAAGTTAACGAGCCGGACCATACTAGTTACCATTTTGATTATAATGGTGCTTGGTTTTTCCGAGTTGGCCGAACTTGCCGGACTTCACGGTATTTTGGGAAGCTTTATGGCCGGACTCTTTATTAGGGATAGTGTTTTTTCCAGACAGATTCTCAAAGATATTTCAGCTGTCTTTCATGATATTTCCATAGGTTTTCTAGCGCCCATATTTTTTGTTACGGCCGGCTTTCATGTTACTTTGGAGGTCTTTCAAACAGACCTGGCCCTTCTGATAAGTGTCATTGTAGGTGCCGTAGTAGGAAAGATATTGGGAACCACACTTTTTTATCTGCCCAGCGGTTATGGTTGGCGGGAAGGGTTTACTATTGGTACCGGCATGAACGGAAGGGGGGCCGTAGAAATAATTATTGCAGGAATAGGCCTTCAGATGAACATTATTTCGCAGGAAATTTTTTCAATATTGGTGTTTATGGCCATTTCTACCACTCTTACGGTGCCAGTATTCCTAACTTGGACCACCAATTGGCTCCGAAAGCGCGGGGAGCTTGTAAAACAGGCAGCTCGTAATGGTTACCTGATACTTGGAGCAAACCCTTTGGGGCTGTTCATTGCCAAGCAATTGGCCGAACAAAACGAAGTAATCCTTATAGACTACAATAAGGATTTGGTACAAGAAGCCAAGGCACAGGGCTTAAAGGCTATCTATGGAAACGGACTTAGGGAAGACGCGTTTGAAGAGGCGAACGCCTTAAATACAAAAACCTTTATAGCACTAACGGGAAATAGCGAGATTAATCTTCTTTCCGCACAATTGGCCTACAACTCCTTTTACATCCCAAACAGAATAGTGCTGGTCTCCCCGGTTGAAAATGGGGCAGGATTAAATCTATTGGAACACATGGATGCCTCTTCCCTCTTTGCCAACAAAACAGATATGGTGCCTTGGTCCTACAAAATAACCACGAACAATTTTGAGCAAAAGGCAGAAAAAATAGAAAAGGAAATCTCCACCAGAAACTGGTTTAAAAACAATGCCAAAAATAAAGATATCCTACCTATTATAATTCTCGATGAAAATGGCCAAAAACGACCATTTCATTATAAGGACGTTATAAAGCCAAAGGAAAGCGTTGTTTACCTACAGTAGCTAAACACCAATGCTAAAATGCTGATAAAGTGTTAAAAAACCTCTAATAAAACCAAGTTTCAAGAAATATCCCTAGTGCTTTTGTTAATTTGCACCTTCTTTACACTAGGTTATCTATGAAATTATACCCTATTGAATCTGGAAATTTTAAATTGGATGGTGGGGCCATGTTCGGTGTGGTACCAAAATCAATATGGAACAGGACCAATCCGGCAGATTCAAATAATATGATAGATATGGCCGCAAGATGTCTATTAATTGAGAATGGCGACCGACTTACCTTAATAGATACCGGGATGGGCAATAAACAATCCGATAAATTCTTTGGTTATTACTATAGGTGGGGAGACCATTCCTTGGATAAATCCCTAAAAAAATATGGCTTTCACAGGGATGATATTACCGATGTTTTCCTGACCCATTTACACTTTGACCATTGTGGGGGAAGTATACAATGGAACAAGGATAGAACCGGTTACGAACCCGCTTTTAAAAATGCCGTTTTTTGGACCAACAAGGCCCATTGGCAATGGGCCACGGAACCAAATGCTCGGGAAAAAGCTTCCTTTTTAACAGAAAACCTAATACCCATGCAGGAAAGTGGGCAGTTGCGGTTTGTTGAAAGAACGGGAAACCCTTTCGCGGAAAAATCGGAATTGGATTTTGGAATTTTGTTTGTGGACGGACATACGGAAAAACAGATGATACCCCATATTAACTATAAGAACAAGACTCTGGTATTTGCAGCGGACCTACTCCCCACCGCAGGCCATATTCCACTGCCCTATGTTATGGGCTATGATACAAGGCCGCTATTGACACTCTCAGAAAAAGCACTTTTTTTGGACAAGGCCGTCAAAGACGATTACTATCTGTTTTTGGAACACGATGCCCACAACCAAATCTGCACCCTACAAACAACGGACAAGGGAATACGTTTAAAAGAAATACATACCTTTGCCCAGCTTTTTGAATAATATGAAAAATAATAGACTCCTATTTATAGCAGACCATGGCTTCATGGAAAGCTTTCAAGCAAAATTTTCTGGAAATCAAATTAATAAGACATTCTAATCTAACACTATAAATAAATGACAATAACATTGAACAGAGCTATTTTGGCCGTATCGGCCTCAATTTTACTTTATGGCTGTGGTAGTACTGCGCTAGTTTCCACCCCCATTGAAAATATTGATACAGTACCCTTAAAAATATCGGATTTAACCGAGGCCGAAAAAAAGAATTGGGGACACACGGATCTGCTTACCGACACTATTCCAGGGATGAGTGTGGACAAGGCCTACTCCGAAATAATCGGGAATAAAAAAGGGGAAACGGTAATTGTGGCCGTACTGGATTCAGGTATGGACCTTACCCATGAGGATTTGGTAGATGTTCTTTGGGTGAATAAGGGAGAAATTCCGGGAAACAATAAGGACGATGACAACAATGGTTATATAGACGATATACACGGTTACAACTTTTTAGGGGAATCCTACAACGAGCAATTGGAAATGGCAAGAATTGTGGGCAAAAAATTAGGGGATGCTTCCCTTCAGGCCAAGGCCAAAAGCGACCTGGACAAGGATTATCAAAAAGCCCTTCAAAACAAAGGACAGTACGAACAAATACTGCAAGCAGTCCAAAATGCGGATGAAGAGGTTAAGGAACTTTTGGGGAAAGACAGCTATACCAAAAAAGACCTGACCGAAATTAAATCCAATGACGAAAACATGCAGAGAAACGTTAGTATTTTAATGCAAATGTTGAGCATAAAGGATTCCATTCCAGAAATTATTTCAGAACTTAAGGATGGCATTAAACATTTTTCCGATCAACTTAACTATAATCTTAATGTGGACTTTGATGGCAGAAAAATAGTAGGGGATGATCCTTATAATTTTGATGATAGAAACTACGGAAACGGAAATCCTAAAAACAGGGTGGATGATGAAAGCCATGGTACCCATGTTGCCGGTATTATTGCCGCAAAAAGAAATAATGGCCTAGGAGCCAACGGGGTTGCGGAGAATGTAGAAATTATGAGTATCAGGGCTGTACCCAATGGAGATGAATACGATAAGGATATTGCTTTGGGAATACGTTATGCCGTAGACAACGGCGCCAAAATCATCAATGGAAGTTTTGGAAAAGCTTATTCTCCAAATGCCGAATGGGTTTATGACGCCATTAAATATGCAGCGGAAAATGATGTTCTTTTTGTACATGCGGCGGGAAACTCAGGCGAAGATCTTGATGACCCAAATAATCCAAATTTCCCCAACGATCAAATCAATAATGGGCCAGAAATGGCGGATAACGTAATTACTGTGGGCGCATTAACAAACAAATATGGTTCCGAAATGGTGGCCTCATTTTCCAATTATGGCCTTATAAACGTAGATGTTTTTGCCCCTGGTGATGATATCTATTCCACCATGCCCAACAATGAATACGATTTTCAGGGAGGTACTTCCATGGCCGCGCCCGCTGTTGCAGGAGTTGCCGCCCTTGTAAGATCTTTTTATCCAAAATTAACAGCCCCCCAAGTTAAAGCGATATTGTTGAATTCCGGACTTACTACCAAATCCAAAGTAGTGGTAGATGGTGATGCCTCAAAAGCAATGGATTTTCAAAAGATCTCGAAATCCGGTAAAATGGTCAACGCATACAATGCCTTGATTATGGCAGATGCCGTTTCCAGAGGTAAATTAAAACTATAAAGGATAAGTAAAACTCATTGGACAGCCTAAAAACATGGGACGCCTTTGAACCATAAAAAAATAGATTATTCAAATTGTAGGTATGAGACATAACAAAGGACTTTTTTTTGGGTTGGTGATTGCCATTCTTAGCTTAACGGCGCAATTGGAAGCACAGAACAATACTTCCTATTGGCAGCAGCATGTGGATTATTCCATGGATGTAAAGGTCGACGTTGAAAAATATCAATATAGCGGTACCCAAAAATTGGTCTATACCAATAACTCCCCGGATGAACTTGATAGAGTGTATTACCATCTCTTTTTCAATGCCTTTCAACCTGGCAGTGAAATGGATATGCGTCTACAAAATATTGCCGATCCGGACGGTAGAATGATGGCCAATGGGAAAAGTAGGATTGCAAGCCTGAGCCCGGAAGAAATAGGATACCTCAGGGTTACTTCGCTAACTCAGGACAACCAAGCCGTTTCCTTTGTGGAAGAGGGAACAATTTTGGTTGTTGAATTAAATAAACCCATTCCCGCTGGTGGAAAAACCACCTTTGAAATGACCTTCAACGGGCAAATACCTTTACAAATAAGGCGAAGTGGTAGAAACAGCAGTGAAGGGGTAGCGCTCTCCATGAGTCAGTGGTACCCAAAATTAGCAGAATATGATTTTGAAGGTTGGCATGCGGATCCTTATATTGCCCGGGAATTTCATGGAGTTTGGGGCGATTTTGATGTTAAGCTTACTTTGGACAAAAAATATGTAGTAGGGGGAACCGGTTATTTACAGAACCCTGAGGAAATAGGCCATGGCTACGAAACTCCTGGAACAACAATAAAAAAGACGAAGGGAAAAACCCTTACCTGGCATTTTAAGGCCCCAATGGTGCATGATTTTATGTGGGCCGCCGATCCGGACTACCTTCACGATACCTTAAAGGTTGAGAATGGGCCAATGCTACATTTTTTATATAAGAACGATAAGGAAATTATAGAAAATTGGAAAAAGCTACAGCCCAAAACGGCAGAGGCCATGCAGTTCTTCAATAAAAATATTGGCGATTATCCCTATGAACAATATTCGGTGATACAAGGAGGCGACGGCGGTATGGAATACGCCATGAGTACCCTTATCACTGGTGGTAGAAACTTTGGGAGCCTGGTTGGGGTTATGGTACATGAATTGGCACATTCCTGGTTCCAACATGTGCTGGCTAGCAACGAATCCAAACACGAATGGATGGATGAAGGCTTTACCTCCTTTATCTCCAGTCTGTGTATGGACCAGATCATGGACCAAAAAAAGGAAAATCCCTTTGCAAGCTCCTATCAAGGATATTATAATTTGGTGGCTTCCGGTAAAGAACAGCCCCAAACCACCCATTCCGATAGATATGAGCTAAATTTTGCCTATGGGGTTGCCGCCTATAGCAAAGGAGCCATTTTTCTATCGCAGTTGGGATATATCATTGGTCAGGATAAACTTATGGAAACCCTCAGGAAATATTATCAGGACTTTAAATTTAAACACCCTACCCCAAACGATATTAAAAGAACTGCCGAAAAGGTTTCCGGGATGGAGTTGGACTGGTACCTTACAGATTGGACCCAAACAACAAACACCATAGATTACGGTATTAAAACGGTAGAGGCAGAGGGACAAAAAACCAAGGTAAGTTTGGAACGAATTGGTCTTATGCCCATGCCCTTAGATATTTTGGTGCTGTACAATGATGGTACCCAAGAAACATTTTACGCTCCCTTGCGTATGATGTATGGTGAAAAAGAGAATCCATATCCCCATTTAAAACGAACCGTATTGCAAGATTGGCCCTGGGCATATTCCAATTACGAATTTATCTTGGAAAAGGAACTCACTAACATTAAGGCCATTGTATTGGATCCATCCCAACTAATGGCAGATATAAATGAGGAAAACAATGTTTGGCAGGCCCAAGAGTAAAAATAATTAAATGTTTAAATCCGTTTAAGATGGCATACCATAGCTATTTTGAACGGATTTTTTATTTCGATACCACCAGGTTTCCTTGTACATACTATTCTTGGCGGTAGCTTCCCTACTGGTCATTAAGATTTCACTTTTATTGATTACCCTATTTCTATAGCCCAATAGGTGGAAAAGAGGTTTTGCCATAAATCTGGCAGTTCTTTCATTTACCAATAAAGTACCGTTTTTCTTATCTGCCCACGAAACCCCGGGCAAAATGGGCAACAAAGCGGGCATTCTTATTTTTCTCAATAGAACGGATAACCACAAGGCGAACTTAGGCGTCTTACGAATCAGAAAAAAACCATCCTCACCTTGACTTTGGTATAGAGGCATAAAAATACTCGATTTTTGCTTCGCCAATACCACTTTATCGTTGTGTTCGGCCAGTACTTTTCCTTTGTTTACAATATCAAAACTCTGGAATCCGGGCTGCATTTGAAATTTCTCCCCGGATTCTATAGGATGCCTGTAAATTATCTCAAAAAAGCTGGCGTTCTCCTTGGCCGAATTTTTAAGCTGGCGGTAATATGCCTCAAACCCAACAATATCTACACTTTTAAGGGCACCTGCATACACCAGGGCCAACCACATAAAAGCTATACTATTGTCTACCGCTTCCCTCTCCGTATGCTGGCCAGATTCAAAACCAACGGAAAGGTATCCCCGTTCGTTGATATAACTAAGTAGGGGTCCCTCTAAATACTCTTCTATCCCCAAAATTATTGGCACAGGAAAAAGTTTTGAAAATTTCCTATTGATCAAGGCATCATTGATGGTAATAAAAGGCAGGGTCTTGCTGGAAGTAGTATGAAAATCTATAAAATAGAAAGGCCCGGATTCTGTTTTCAGTATATCCGACAAGATTTGGTGAATGGATAACAACTCCTTGTCCTCGCTAAGCAGTTCATATTTTGATTTGCCTTTAATTTTTTCAATTTTTTCATCGGTCCATAAACGGTTCAAATCCCGATCCAAAAATCTTTTCCCCGCCAATAGTGCCGCAACGTTGCCCCGAATCCCATAGAAGTTACCATTTGCTGAAATACCATTTTTGACTATCCCATTAAAAACTTCTTGTATTGCCTGCTCACCAGAAGGCTCATTACCGTGAATGCCCCCGAAGAATATCATGGTAGGTCCACCTTTGTCTCCTTTTAAATGACCAATGGTCCGGCTCCTGCCAACTGGCTTCCCTATCGTGATCATAGATCCTTGGTCGTGATAATACCTATCAATTTCTTTCCTTGTACAACCGGTAGACAATTTATTCCTTTGGATTCCATTAGGACCTTTGCCCGCTTAGTGCTTTCCTCCTCTGTTATCGTAATCAATTCCTTTTTCATAATATCTTTAATAGGCCCTTCAAATTTGTCCGGATTCTTTAAATACGCTTTTAGGTCTGTCCAAGTCAACAATCCTACCAAATCCAAATCCTCATTTAAAATGGGTACATGGTGAATGTTTTTCCACTGCATCATTTTTAACACCAATTCCGAACTGTCACTATCTTGGGCAGTTACGGTATGTACGTTCATTATCTGGTACACCTTTCTCTCATTTTCGTCAATTACAAATTCATCACCTCTTGGCAATTCCCAAGCATCAACGGAGTAACCCTTTTGCTGACCTTGGTACATTTTTGCCGTTAATATGGTTAGGGCATCTGGAAGTTTAATCTCCTTTCTAAGTTTTCTATAACTTTGAATCGTCCATCGTGAACCGTTGTAAGTGGCAATCCTCCTTTCTATAATTTTTAAGTAGTGCTCTGCATCTTTTGGTAATACCCCCATACGGTACAATCCCTTAAAGGCCATTGGCAGAAAGTGATCCAACAATAACTGTTGACTAGAGATTAGTTGTCCATCCCAATAAAATTGGGCTGCCATACCGTATCTGGCGGCATTAAAAAAATTGCTTTTTGCATCCTTAAAATCCATCTTGGTATGAATGGTATTAAACTTTTTAGGCCTTCCCATCATTATTCCCACCCAAAACATCATATTGGCTATTTCGTCCTCGGTAGTGGGTCCGGATGGGATATATCTGTTCTCAATCCTAATATGTGGCCTACCATTGGTACTACCATAGCAGACACGGTTCCAGGTATAGACTGTTCCGTTATGGAGTGACAAAGTTTTTAATTTTGGCGTTTTTCCCTGTTCCAGTTCGCTTAAACTATCCACATTGGAATCGGAAGTAAGTAAGCTCCTAAATCCTGTAATGGAATCTTTAAAATAATCCACAACCGATCCTTTTGCCCAACTATTGCCGAAGTTCACACGGGGTTCACTTTCGTTCAATAGAAAATTACTGGCCCTAGTATCCACACTCTGCGTAAATAGTGCAATTCTAGTTTCCTCCCACAATTCCCTTCCGAAGAGCATGGGGGAATTGGTACAAATAGACAGGATGGGACCTGCAATGGCCTGGGACCAATTGTAGGTATCCTTAAAATCATATGGGTCTATCTGCAGATGGGCTTGAAAGCTGGTATTGCATCCTTCGAACAGCACGGAATCATGCCGAATATTCAACTCATCTACCCCTTTAATATGAATTTCTATATCATTATTTCTTATTTCCTTTATTACCTCGTTCAAAATATTATAACGGGGAATAGGGGTCAAATATTCAAAATCAAGATGCCTTTTAGCAATGGTCGGCAAAATTCCACATAAAATAATTTTAGTAGCAGATTTCTCGGCAACCTTATTGGCCATGGCCAATAAATGATCTAACTGTAAATGCATTTCAGAAAAGCAATTCCCCGATAATGGAAGGGGATCCAAATTAATTTCCAGGTTATAAAGTGCCAATTCGGTGGTAAAATGGGGGTCATCTATATTTTCAAGCACTTCCAAAGCCTTATTGGATGGCTGCCAAAATTCGTCCACCAAACAAAATTCCTGTTCGGCACCAATCCTAATCGGACTTAGTTCGAACATCTTTTTATCCAGTATTTGTTCCAAGGCCGCAATATCTACCAACAATTGTTTTATATACAAAGCTTTAAGTGGATTGTTTTTCAATTTTTGAACTTGCAATTCTCCCATAGGTCCCTTATTTATAATTTTATAAAAAATATAATTCAAGATAATGGCCAATGGGATTTTGAACAATGATGATTGTCATATCCCATAACTGTGGTTTTTATTTTACATTTACGGCAAAATGTCATTTAGCTTCCCAAAAAAAGAAAAACTCAAGAGCAAAAAACTAATAGAACAGTTGTTTGCGGAAGGGATTGGTGTTACCAATTATCCTATAAAACTTGTTTATCTCAAAACGAGTTATGAAGATGATTCCAAATGCAAGGTCGGAGTAACCGCGTCCAAAAGAAACTTTAAAAGTGCCGTAAAAAGAAATCGAATCAAAAGATTGATGCGGGAAAGCTATAGGCTGAACAAACACCTAATTTTTAACAACATAGAGGGTAACTTTGCGTTTATGTTTTTATATCTTGGTAAGGAGATGCCCTCGCAAACCAAAATAACAGATGCCATGATTCCTTTGATGCGAAAATTTATCGATGAAATTGCTAAGGCCAGCAAATAATATATGAACAGATGAAAGTGATAGTAAAAAAGCGAATACTAATTCCCATTATCGCCATTGCCCTACTCATTGCAGGTAGTAGTTTTAAGGGCGATTTTTTTGAGATTGCCAAACAGATCGAAATTTTTACCACCTTGTTCAAAGAATTAAACATGAACTATGTGGATGAAACCAATCCTGCTGAATTAATGGATACGGCCATTAAGAATATGTTGGAAGACTTGGATCCCTATACCAAATTCCTGAATGAGCAAGACGTTGAATCCTTTAAAATAAATAATGCAGGCGAATATTCGGGTATTGGGGCCGTGGTAAGGACTTACAAGGATAAAGTAGTTATTGTTGAACCTTACAAAGGTTATCCAGCAGATAAGGCGGGCCTTAAAGCCGGGGATGAAATTATAAAGATCGGTGATATTGCCATAGCGGATATTAAAGAAGACGCCGACGAACTTTTAAAAGGAGCTAATAACACCAGTGTAAAAATTAGCTACGTAAGGCAGGGCGAAACCAAGTCTACCACAGTGAACAGGGAATCTATTGAAGTAGATGCCGTTCCCTATTACAAGATGATCCAAGAAAACACCGGTTATATTGTTTTATCAAAATTTAATAAAAAAGCCACGGAACAAACCAAGGAAGCTCTTCTCAACTTAAAAAACGAGGGTGCCAAAAAAATTATTTTGGACCTAAGGGATAATCCAGGTGGACTGTTAACCGAAGCCATTAATGTAACCAATCTCTTTATTCCAAAAGGAGAACTGGTAGTAACCACCAAATCCAAGGTAAAGAAATTCAACAGGGAATATAAAACTACCAACCAACCCGTGGACACTGAAATACCTTTGGTGGTATTGGTCAATGGAAGAAGTGCATCGGCCAGTGAAATTGTCTCTGGAAGCCTCCAGGATTTGGACCGGGCGGTTATAGTGGGCGCAAGAAGTTTTGGCAAGGGGTTGGTACAACGCCCTTTAAAACTTACCTACGGTACGCAATTAAAGGTAACGATCTCCAGATACTATACAGCATCGGGCAGGTGTATACAATCCTTGGATTATTGGAATAGGGATGAGAACGGAAATGCAGTTAAAAATACCCAGTTTAGGGATTTTAAGACCAAAAATGGACGAAAAGTACAAGATGGTGGAGGTGTTTTGCCAGATATAGAAATTGCCGCTGCCAAAACAAATCCTCTTACACAGGCCCTATTATCGGATAATGTGATTTTCGACTACGCAACCGATTTCTATTATAATAACACCATAGAGAATGTATTGGACTTCAATTATAAGGATAGTGATTTTGCATCTTTTAAAAACTATGTTTCCAAAAGTAACTTTAACTTTGAGACTAAGGCAGAAAAGGCCTTAAAAGAGGCCATGTCCGGTGAGGACAGCACTATATTCGGTATTGAGGTCACGGAACAGTATAAAGCTCTCTTATCGGAGATGGATAAAAACAAACTAAAGGCATTGGATAAGTACAAGGTGGAAATCCAAAAGAATTTGGAGGATGAAATTCTTAAGCGCTTTTTCTACAGGGAAGGTCTTTATGATTACCATTTACAAAATGACGAAGCCATTATGACCGCTACCGCTCTGCTAAATGATAAAAGCAAATATGAAACCATTTTAAAATAAAGGTATAATCGTAAAATAATACCCAGGCAAGAATTACTATACCTTAAAATAAACCTTCTTCTGATCCAAAAAGTAGGTGATATACCAGAACATAAAGAGTACAAACAAGGAATTTATAACCGATATTAGTCCTTCTTCCAAGCCAATGGGAGCCAATAATCCTTCGGTAAAGATTAGGCCAAAACCCCTGAACCATTGAGACCCTACAGTTTCTGCAAACAAATAAATAAAAATGGAATTGGTCCCCACCACAGAAAAGATCTTCAACCAATTACTCTTATGATCCTTAATATCTATCCACCAATAAAATAATGCCAATGCCAACAAGGCCCATCCTCCTGAAGCCAGAGTAAACGATGTGGTTGCTATTCTTTTAATGATTGGGGTTATTCCTAATAAATCCATCCCATAGCCCAACAAAAGTAAAGCCGCTCCCCACATTATTAAAGGATTTAATTTCTCCTTGGCGGATTTGTTGGAAAGCAACAATTGACCACAAATTACCCCCATAACCGTATGAACCGCAGTAGGCAGAAAATTGATAAAAACCCAGCCCCCACCGTTAATTTTACCCATTACCAACATATCTACCCAAGACCCAAAACTTTGACCCTGATTATAGGGATCCTGTGGGTTATAGGCCCTATATAGGATTTCGGTAAGAACCAAAATTCCCAGGCAAATAAGTATCTGTATACGGTGCGGAAGATTCATGATAGCGTAAGCTATAAGAATGGTGAAGGCCAATTGAACCAGAACGTTCCAGAGTTCCCAAACCAACGCATGGCTATACACACAGTGCAGCAATACCCCAAAACTAAAAAGTAAAAAACATCTTCTTAAAATATGTTTGGTGGCAGCCGTACGAGTTCCGCTTGCCAAACGCTTTCTCAAAGAAAAGGGCATGGCCACCCCTACTATAAACATAAAGAAGGGTTGTATCAGGTCCCAAAATCGTAAACCGTTCCAGGGATGATGGTGCAACTGTTCCGCCAATGGATGCAAAACGGCGTTGTTTTCGGTAAAGGCCCCGAAGCAACCATGAAATCCGGCTGCTTCGGCAATAAGTAAAAACATGGTCAATCCCCTAAATACGTCCAAGGAAAACAACCTAATGGATAGGTTGGTAGTTTCGTTTGTCATTTTGTATGTGGTTGGTTATTTGGCAATAACAATGTAGTGATTTTCTTTAGACATTTATAAAATATTGTGCTTAATGGATAATAATCCAATCCCGATTTTTGGCCGACTTGGTTCTTCACTAAGCAAAAAATACAGGCCTTATAGTAGCCCCAGCATTCCCTTTCTAAAATTTTTAATTATTTTTCACCCTTGAAAAAATTAAAAGCATGAATAATAAATTTTACCTTATAACAGCCTTATGTATTTTTCTTTGCTTGGGGTACAAACCCAAAGAGCCCAAAATCTTAATTATAGGCGACTCTATTTCCATAGGTTATTTTTCAAAGGTAAAAGAAGAAATGGCCAACAAGGCAATAGTAATGCACAATCCTGGAAATGCCCAGCATACCGGAACGGGACTGGAGAAAATCAAGGATTGGATAGGTAAGGAAGATTGGGATATTATTCAATTTAATTGGGGCCTATGGGATCTTTGTTACCGTCATCCGGATGCCGATGCCTATGGAAATAGGGATAAAATTAAGGGTACCATAACCTATGACCCACAAACATATAGACAAAATCTGGAAGAGTTGGTGAGTATCCTTAAAGCCAGTACCTCGGCAAAATTAATATTTGTAACAACCACCTATGTTCCTGTTAATGAAGCCGGAAGATTTACTGAGGATGTACCCAAATACAATGCAATTGCAAAAGCCGTAATGAAAAAGAATGGCGTAATCATCAATGATATCTACAAAAAATCCATTGCTATCCACCACAAAAACGGTGTGGGAGACAATGACGTTCATTATAACAAGGAAGGATATAAAGAACTTGGCGAACTAATTGTTCCTGTGCTCAACAAAACCTTGAAAAAGTTATAGTGTATACAACCATTCCTTTTCTTCAACCCAAACCATTGGGCTTCTGGAGTGTTAGATGAATTAGGGAAACAATGGTAGTTTCCTGGTCAAAAAATATTAAGATGAAACTACAGGCCCTTAGTTCTTAAAAATTAATTAATTTAAGCGATAAAACCACCACCAATGTCGCTTAAAACAACAAAACTTTTATCCATACTAAGCATAGCGGCAATTTGTCTAGTAAGTTGTAAACTTGATAGTACTACCAAAACCGACCCCAAGAAATACAAAACTTGGAGTTCCTATTTAGGTGGGCCAGATCGTAACCATTATTCCACCCTATCACAAATTACCTTGGACAATGTAACGCAACTTAAGGTAGCTTGGTCCTACTCTGCTCCTGATAGTGGTCAAATGCAAATGAATCCAATAGTAGCGGACACCATTCTGTACGGGGTTACGGCGGCCTTAAGGGCAGTGGCATTGTACGCTGGAACGGGGAAAGAAATATGGCGATTTGGGGATTCACTGAACCTTACCAATAGTACTAGTAGAGGTGTGGCATTTTGGGCAAAGAACGATGATAAACGTATTCTGTTCACCCAAGGACCCAAGCTTTTTGCCCTAAATGCCATAACAGGTATGCCAATTACTTCCTTTGGGGAAAATGGAAAAATTGATCTCCGATCCGGATTACCAACAAGCGCAAAGAATAAATTTGTAGTCTCCAACACCCCAGGAACCATTTACCGGGATTTAATTGTAATGCCCATTCGCCTCTCGGAAGATAGCGGTGCCGCACCAGGAGATATTATGGCTTTTAATGTAATAACTGGCCAATTGGAATGGTCCTTCCACACCATTCCCTATCCAGGAGAGCCCGGAAACGAAACCTGGGAAAATCCTGATAGCTATAAAAGTGAAATTGTTGGTGCTGCCAACAATTGGGCGGGTATGGCATTGGACGAAAAAGCGGGAATCCTATACGTGCCAACGGGTTCAGCAGCCCCAGATTTTTATGGTGGCGACAGAAAGGGCAGTAATCTTTATGCCAATACCTTATTGGCTTTGGATGCACAAACAGGAAAACTGCTTTGGCATTATCAATTTACCCATCACGACTTATGGGATAGGGATCCGCCGGCGCCTCCCAACCTTTTGACTATTACCAGAGCGGGGAAAAAAATACCTGCCGTGGCTCAAGTAACTAAACAAGGGTATGTTTTTCTTTTTAACAGAATCACGGGAGAGCCATTGTTTGATATTGAGGAAATACCAGTCCCTCCATCCAGCTTGGAGGGAGAAAAAACATGGGCAACCCAACCTTTTCCCACCAAGCCCAGGCCTTTTGCAAGACAATCCAATCTATTGACCGAAAAAGACCTTAGTCCCTATGCCCAAAATAAGGAGGAATTATTGGCCAAATTCAATGAAGCAGACAAAAGAATCTATGCTCCGCCCAGTCTAGATCCTGTGCTTCTACTTCCTGGGTATGATGGCGCTGCGGAATGGGGAGGAGCCGCCGCCGATCCGGAAGATGGCATATTGTACGTAAATTCCAATGAAATGGGGTGGTTCCTTCAAATGGACAAGGATACCCTAAACACAAGCATGGCTCCAGGGGAATATGCCTATAACCAATATTGTGTTGTATGCCATCAGCAAGACCGTAAGGGTAATGTGGCAAGTGGATATCCATCCCTGTTGAACCTAAAATCGACTTATAATAAAGAGACCGTAATCCAGACCATAAAAAAGGGAAAAGGAATGATGACAGGTTTCCCTCAAATTGAAAAAACGGAAATAGAAGCTTTAATACAGTTTTTATTTGAGGAAGAAGTTGGACCAATGGTTACCGAGAACGATACAAAACCTGTAAAAACAACCTACAAACACCGCGGATATAAAAAATTTCTGGACAGTAACGGGCTGCCGGCCATTTCCCCGCCATGGGGTACGTTACATGCAATAGGCCTCAATTCTGGGGATTACCTATGGTCCATTCCCTTCGGGGAAACATTGAGCTTGAAAGAACAGGGTTATCCTCAGACAGGCTCGGAAAACTATGGCGGGGCTATAGTTACCGAAAACGGACTATTGTTTATAGGGGCCACAAAAGACGGATATTTTAGAGCTTTTAATAAAACCAATGGCAAGCTACTCTGGGAATACAAACTCCCTGCTGCTGCATTTGCAACACCCGCCATGTATGAAGTTAACGGCAAACAGTATATTGCCATTGCCTGTGGCGGAGAAAAATTAGGAACAGAAAAAGGAAACAAGATCCTTGCATTTTCCCTTGAATAAAAAAATTAAGAAATATTATACCTTAGGAATATGAACAAACTAAAAACCCTTGTTGTAGGTTGTGGAAATATGGGTATTTCCCACGCCAGAGCCTATCATCAACTCAGTGAATTTGCAATTGTAGGGCTGGTAAGCCGAAAACCTGAAAGTAGGGAAAAGTTATCCAGGGAATTGGGAGGATTGCCTACCTATGCCGATTTTAATACCGCCTTGAGGGAATCCAAACCAGATGTAGTATCCATTAATACCTATCCGGATACCCATGCCGACTATGTTAGAAAAAGTCTGAACGCAGGAGCACATGTATTCGTAGAAAAACCGCTTGCCCTAACGGTAGAAGAGGCCGAGGAACTAGTGGTGTTGGCAACGGAAAAAAACAAAAAAATGGTGGTCGGTTATATTCTAAGGGTACATCCGTCATGGACCAAGTTCGTAGAAGTTGCCCGTACCCTTGGCAAACCCTTGGTAATGCGTATGAACTTAAACCAACAAAGCTCTGGGGACAAATGGTATACCCATAAGCAATTAATGAATTCCATGTCCCCTATAGTGGATTGTGGTGTTCATTATGTGGATATTATGTGTTTAATGACCCAATCCGTTCCGATCAGTGTTAGTGCCATTGGAGCCAATTTGAGCAAGGAAATTGATAATAAAATGTACAATTATGGTCAATTACAAGTACGTTTTAAAGACGGTTCGGTAGGTTGGTACGAAGCCGGATGGGGACCTATGATGAGTGAAACAGCCGTCTTTATAAAGGATGTTATTGGTCCTAAGGGAGCGGTTTCCATTTCGGACAAACCCAAAGATAGTTCCCAAGATATAGAAGGACATACAAAAACGGGCAGTCTACAACTTCATTATAGTGAATTGACCAAAGAGGGGAATTTCCTTAAAAAAGATGAGTTTATTGGAACCGAAGATGAGCCGGATCATGACGGGCTCTGTCTATTGGAACAGGAATATTTGTTGAACGCCATTAAGAACAATGTTGATCTGTCATCGCATTTAACCGATGCCATTAATAGTCTAAAAATTGTATTGGCCGCAGATGAATCGGTAAGAACTGGAAAAACTGTTATACTTTAATTTATTCTGTTAAAAAAATGCCATATTGCATATATACGTAACAAATAGTTATATTTAATTCCGAAATCTTTTAAAGAACCAATGGCCTAAGGAATGGCTTGTATCCATATAAAGACCAGCTAGCGAAAAATAAAAACGATTTCTAAATGTCCTGAAAAGGGCTAAAGAATTTGTAAAATCATTATGAAGGCAGAACTTATTATTGAAAAAATTGAACTTTTTAAAGTCCCCCCAAGGTGGCTTTTTGTTAAGGTTACCACCAAAGAGGGAATTATTGGTTGGGGCGAACCCGTTGTGGAAGGAAAAGCAGATACGGTGGCCGCCTGTGTCATGGAACTACAGCAACATATCATTGGAAAGTCGGCCGCAAATATTGAAGATATATGGCAAATACTCTATCGTGGAGGATTTTATAGAGGTGGTCCCATACTCATGAGCGCCATATCCGGTATTGATCAGGCACTTTGGGATATAAAGGGAAAATTTCTTGGTGTTCCTGTCTACGATTTATTGGGTGGTGCTGTGCGGCATAAAATGAAAATGTACTGCTGGATTGGTGGAGATCACCCAGAGGTTATTTTGGAACAGGCCCACGAAAAAGTCAAGGCCGGTTTCCAAGCTGTAAAAATGAACGCTACCGGTGGTATGGACTGGATTTCATCCTTGAAGGAGGTGAAAAAGGTATCCAACAACATTAGAGTATTAAGAGAGGAATTCGGTAACGATTTGGACATAGGACTGGATTTTCATGGGCGTGTACACAAGGGCATGGTAAAAAGGCTTTTGGATGAGCTAGCGCCTTATGAACCCATGTTTATTGAAGAACCGGTACTTAGCGAAAACCATGATGCCTTAAAGCATATTTACCCTTATACAAGCATACCCATCGCCACCGGGGAAAGAATGTTCTCCCGTTGGGATTTTAAGAAAATACTGGAACAAGGGGTTGTAGATATTATTCAGCCAGATCTTAGTCACGCTGGAGGAATTTCCGAGGTAAGGCGAATTGCTACCTTGGCCGAAGCCTATGATGTAGCTTTGGCCCCCCACTGTCCGCTTGGGCCCATTTCCCTGGCTTCGGCATTACATGTCGACTTTGTATCCACCAATGCTTTTATTCAGGAAAACAGTATAGGTATCCACTATAATCAAGGTTTTGATTTATTGGATTATGTCCTTAATCCTGAAATTTTTGATATCAAGGATGGTTATATAGAGTTGTTCCAGAAACCAGGCTTAGGGGTTGAAATGAATGAGGAAAAATTAAGGGAAGGCCAGAAAATTGGCCATAACTGGTCCAACCCCATATGGCGCGGACCCGATGGAAACTTCACCGAATGGTAAAATAATAACCGAATAATACCAATAACCAACCAAAAAAACCATGACTTACCTTATCGCCTTAGTACTTTCCCTTGCCTTATTAATTATAGGTATTATCAAATTTAAAGTGCACCCCTTCTTTGTGCTCCTTTTCTCGGCTATCGTTTATGGTTTTTTGACCGGGATGGATATAGAAGCCATAATCAGTTCCATAAATAATGGATTTGGGGATATTATGGGCAAAATAGGACTTATAATCTTGTTTGGGGTTACCATAGGCAAGGTACTGGAAAAATCTGGTGGCGCTTTTGTTATTGCCTCCAAAATTTTACAACTAATAGGTGCAAAATCCATCCACTTGGCCATGCTACTTACAGGTTATATACTTTCTATTCCTGTATTTGCTGATAGTGCACTTTTAATAATGAACCCTCTAAACAAGGTACTCTCCTCCAAAGCGGGTGTATCCTTTGCAGGTACCACTGCGGCACTTGCACTGGGACTTACGGCTTCGCATACCATGGTGCCACCAACCCCGGGACCTATTGCCGCCGCCGGTATCCTAGGAGCAGATTTGGGAAGTGTTATGATATGGGGCTTGCTCATCAGTAGCATTTCACTAATTGCCTGTTATTTCTTTGCTACCAAATTCGCCTCCCGAATTCATGTTCCAATAATCCTCGAAGAAGTGACTACCCAACAAGAACAACCAGCCCTTTGGAAATCCTTATTGGCTATTGTAATTCCTATTGTACTCATCATATTTAAGTCGGTCATGGATTATCCGGAATTTACCTTTAAACCTTCACTATTCAAGACAATCATATCATTTTTGGGCACGCCTGTAATTGCACTTTTGGTAGGCGTATTATTGTCCCTTGTACTGCCCAAAAAATTGGACGAAAAGATTTTCTCCGCCACAGGTTGGTTTGGAGAATCTTTAAGGGAAGCGGCCCCCATAATTTTTATAACCGGGGCGGGAGGGATTTTTGGAAAGATGTTGCAGAATTCAGGAATTGCAGATACCATTACTTCAGAATTTACAGGAATGGAGTTGGGCTTGTTCCTGCCCTTTTTGTTGGCAGCCTGTCTTAAGACCACTCAGGGGTCATCTACAGTGGCCTTGGTAACCACAGCCTCCATAATAGCCCCTTTAATGCCCGCCTTGGGTCTAAACGACCCCTTTATGGCCACTATGACGGTTTTATCCATTGGTGCTGGAGCTTCTGTTGTATCGCACGTAAACGACAGTTTCTTTTGGGTGCTTACCCAACTAACCGGCATGAACGTAAAACAAGGTTATCAGGTCCAATCGGCAGGTACATTCGTTCTCGGAGGTACTGCTATGACCATTATTACTATAATCGTTAAAATAATGCACTAAAATGAAAAAATTAGCATGTATAATAGTTACTTCCATTCTACTCTTTGGGGCCTCCTGTAAAGAATCCAGTAAAAAAGCGATGACGGCGGAAGCTATTGCTTCTCCATTTTCCATTGAAATTTTGGATGATGAAGCGCATCAGATCATAGATCAGAAATCTAAAATTGAAATCCTTGCCAGTGGCTTTGCCTGGACAGAGGGACCCCTTTGGATAAAAGAAGGCAATTATTTATTATTTTCAGATATCCCAAATAACAAGGTTTATAAGTTGGATCCAAAAAACAACGATACGGTCACCTACTTACATCCTTCAGGTTTTTCAGGAACTAAATTTACAGGTGAAGAACCGGGTTCCAATGGTCTTTTACTTAATAAGGATGGAGAATTGGTGCTCATGCAACACGGGAATCGTCAAATAGCCAAAATGAATGCGCCCCTAAGTTCCCCTTCATCTGAATTTTCTACCTTGGTGGATTCCTATATGGGCAAGAAATTGAACAGCCCCAATGACGCCATATTCGATAAAAACGGTAACCTCTATTTTACAGATCCACCCTATGGCCTGCCAAAAAGAATGGATGATGAAGGTAAAGAATTGGATTTTCAAGGAATTTTTTGCCTAATGACCACTGGGGAATTAATACTGCTCGACACCATTTCCCGTCCTAACGGAATTGGAATATCTCCGGATGGTAATGTCCTTTACGTTGCAAATTCAGATCCGGAACATGCCGTGTGGTACCAATATAAGCTTCCGGAACCTGGAAAAGTCACTGATAAAAAACTATTTTATGAGGTAACGCATCTTATTGGAAAAGAAGGTCAACAAGGCTTGCCTGATGGACTAAAAGTAAACAACAACGGAATTCTATTTGCTACTGGGCCCGGTGGCGTTTGGATCTTTAATTCCCAAGGAAAGGCCTTGGCAAGAATCCATACCGGACAAGCTACGGCCAATTGTGCTTTTGATACCGAAGAAAAAAGGCTCTATATCACTGCGGACGACTTTATAATGGCTGTAGACCTAAAATAAGTCTAGCTCAGTCCTTAAATACAGGGGTTTTGGAAAGCTCGATCAATCCGTCCTTGGTTTCCTTGAGATAACGATTGGAACGTAAATATCTGTTTAGGTTGTATTCGTCAAAATTTGAAGCGTCTTTGTCCACACTACTTATATGTACCCTTCCGGCAGAATGGATAAATTCATTGTTACCTATCCACATCCCTACATGGATTACGCGTTCCTTTGTGGTATCTGTTGCCGGTTTTCCAAAAAACAATAAATCTCCAGGTTGCAACTTATCAAAATCCTTAACGGCATCTATCTCCCTGCCCGTATGAATTTGCTGGGAAGCGTCCCTTGGTAATACAATACCATTCAAAAAATAAATGGTTTTGGTAAATCCGCTGCAATCCACTCCTTTGGTAGAAGTACCCCCCCATAAATAAGGAACTCCCATTAAGGTTTTGGAAGTACTTACCAAAGATTCCTGACTAGGATCCAATGCTGCCAGCCAAGTGTCATAATCCATGGCTTCTGTTTTAAGGATATAAGTCTTTCTACCATCTGGAAATACCACAAAATAATAGTCCTTTTCTTCACCTATCTGCTCCAAAACACCCCCGGAAACCATATCGGAAACGACCTGGGAATTCTTGTTAGGCTCGGTATAACAATGACCTATAGTATTGGTGTAAATAACTTTTGGGGTGGATTTCCACTGTGTATATTTTTCAGTTGACAGCGGCATTATTCCTCCCCTATCTACCCAGGACAAATATTTATCCGGAGTCTGGATCAGATACCAACCATCCTCTTCTTTAAAAATCTTGACGGGGGTACCCAAAGTGGCCTGGGTCACCAATTCTGAAGAATGGGCGGGTTTACCACGCAAATTGGCCACGGATATGGTAATAAGACCTTGGGTAAATCCATTTAAATTGGATGATGGCAATAATTGAATACTGTCTATATAGTTTATTTTATGCTGCGCCAGCTTTTCTTTAAAACTGTTAATGGCCTCAGGTAGGTTGGACTCTCCCCTCAGGATGGTTTCATTACCTCTATTAACATATTCTATATTAAAAAGGGCTACCCTTTTGTCCGGTGCAAATTCTTGTTTTACCTCTTCCATCAATCTTGTAAAAGTAAGCTCATCCTTATCAAGCTTTTGTTCACAGGAAAAGGATAGAAAAACTCCGGTAATAAGTAAAAAAATTATTCCTTTTTGGCTGTAATTCATGAAAAAAATCTATAACAGTTAATATAAAATCCTGTTTGGAACTTGGAAAATTATAAAAATTTAAGGAATGCCAGGTTAGCACCCTTACTTAATTTAATGTTATCTCTTATTTTTTGCTAGTTTTTAGATCACCCAATAGGATGGCCAATGGGTAGTTGGGCTTCCATTCCATGACTATTCCGAGACCAAATTCCATAAGGAAATGTTGCCCATTCTTATAAAACCATCGATGGTTAACCTCAACTGTTGTAATCCTTTAAGGAATAATTTTCTTTATACCGGTATATTGTTAAAATCCACTTAAATATCTGTTAATCAACGTATTTATTTGCTTTTTATCGATTTTTTTTATACATTACGATTATGATAAAAATTGAAAAATCAGCAAACGAAGATTTCATAAAGAAGTCCATTTCCCACTTGGAAGCGCACGGTTTTGAAAAAATCAAGGCGGATATTGACGGTTATGATTGTCCAAAATCCTATTTAAAAAGAGGTAGCGACACCAAAATTACTCCAGATATTGTGGCAATTAAAAATGGAAAAAAATATTATTTCGAGATTAGTTTAAAATCGGATAGGCCATTGTTATTGAAATCGAAATGGTTGTTTTTGGATACCTTGAGTAGAATGAATTCCAACCGTTTTAAAATAATTACCACTAAAGGGCACTATAAGTTTACCGATAATATGTTGGAGGATATCAATTTAAGTGATAAAACGCCTATCAAAATATAGTTTAAAGATATCCAATAATATATGGAGCTGTTTATACAGCTCTTTTTTTTGAATGAATTTAAAAAATTGAATTTTCAATTCTCATTCCCTTAGCATACCAACATGCGGAATACCATCCTCTAAATATTCCTCACCAATTATTGCAAAACCAAGGGAAGAATAAAACTTCGTCAAATATTTCTGGGCGGAAATATGTATGGGAACCACTCCATAATTTTTATGTATTATTTCAATGGAAGCCTGCATTATTTTCAATCCATATCCATATTTCCGCTCAGATCTACGTACTACTACCCTCCCTATACTTGCTTCCTTAAAATAATCCCCAGGTTTAAATACTCTGGTATAAGCTACTATTTTATTGTTCTTATTTCCCATTATATGAAGGGCAATCTGATCTTTATCGTCCATATCTTGGTATACGCAATCTTGTTCCACTACAAATACTTCACTACGTAATTGTAAAACATCATAAAGCTCCTGTATATCTAGTTCATTGAATTTTTTTATTTCAATTCTCATAGTTTAAATATCAACAATACTATCTACCCAACGTTTTAAAGATTACAACATGTACTTAATAAAGTAATGATCCCTAATGAATATGTTTTACAATACTCCCTGTATCTATTGGTTTTGAAGTACTTATTTTACTTACAGGGAATTTTCTCTATTCGTCTTTCGTGACGACCACCTTCAAAGGAAGTATTTAAAAAAGTTTTCACCATTTCCAATGCCTGTGGCAAAGAAACAAATCTGGCTGGCAAACTTAAAATGTTGGCGTCATTGTGTTCTTTGGCCAATTGAACTATTTCAGATGTCCAACATAAAGCTGCCCTTATTTTTTGATGTTTATTGGCCGTCATTGACACCCCGTTGCCACTACCGCAAATAATAATACCCAAATCTGCATTTCCTTCCTCCACATCTATTGCCACAGGATGTACAAAATCGGCATAATCAACACTATCGGAACCATCGGTACCGTGATTTATTACTTCTGTACCCATAGATTTCAACAATCCAATAATGGCAAGTTTATATTCTGTACCTGCATGGTCATTACCTATAGCTATTTTCATTCTTTTAGGAGTCCTATTAATGAATAAAACAAATAATTAGTAGTTGCAATCACACAAATGTACAAATACCTAAGGTTTCACCACAGAAACTAGGTTATTAACAACAAAAATTTTAAAAAAAACAAAAACCATTGTTATTTAGTCGTTTACTAATAATGGTTCATTGTTAATAAACTACTTATAAAAAGTAAAGATTAAATTTTTATTATCCACCTGAATTTTGCTTTACAAAATGTTATTGTAAAAGAATAATTTACTTCTTAGATTATTGTAGAAAGATATCAAATAATTAAAAGGAGTAATTAACACTCCCGTAACATTAACTTTTCAATAATTTTATGTTGATATAGGTTGTCAACAAATATTAATAACCCGTTTAAAGGCTTGATTTATAATCTTTACTCTCTGTATAAATTGTCAATAAACTTATTTAATGGTTTAAAGCAAGTTTAAAGGTAAATATTTATATCCACTATAAACAAGCCATCATAATCATCATTTTATTTTAAATTTTAGAAAAAAGAAAACATATATATAATATAAATGTTGATAACAATAATTATTGAAGAAGAAGGAAACTTAAAATTGGAATCCAAGTACAATGGATTATAATTCGTAATTTTCCAAAAATAAAAGTGTTAATGTCAAAGAATAACAAGAGAAACAAAAATCAAAGAAAAAACGAAATAACCAGAGGTATTTTCACGGTTCTTGAAAAGGAGCCGGAAAAATCTTTTAATTATAAGCAAATTGCTGCTAAAATTGGAGTTGTAGATTCGAACGAAAGGAATACCCTAATCAAAAGATTGGTAGAATTAAAGGAAAAGAAACGAATATTGGAAGAAGGAAGAGGTTCGTATAAAGCTGTAGCTTCCACTAAGACTTACCATACTGGAACAGTTGATATCACGGGAAGGGGAAATGCCTACATTGTAGTTGAAGGTTTGGATGATGATGTTTTTGTTCCATTCAATAAATTAAAGAAGGCTTTTCACAGAGATGTAGTGGAAGTGTATATCTTTCCCAGAAGAAAAGGTAAAAAATTGGAAGGGGAGATTACTAAAGTCATTTCCAGGGATAAAACATCATTTGTAGGTATTGTAGATATGCAAAAAGATTTTGCGTTTGTACGGCCCACAGATTATAGAATGTATACGGATATCTTTGTACCAAAGAACAAATTTTCGACTGCAGCGGATGGCGATAAGGTAATTGTAGAAATTAATGAATGGCCGGATAATGCGGATTCCCCTTTTGGGACCATTACCCAAGTATTGGGAAAACCAGGGGAACATAATACTGAAATACATTCCATATTGGCCCAATATGGTTTGCCATATGAATTTCCTGTGGAAGTGGATATGTTTGCCAATACATTGGATACCAGTATAAAAGAGGAAGAAATAGCTAAAAGAAGGGATCTTAGGGAAACTTTGACTTTTACGATTGATCCCAAGGATGCCAAGGATTTTGACGATGCCCTTTCCTTTAAAACATTGGAAAATGGCAATTATGAAATAGGTATTCATATTGCAGATGTTTCGCATTATCTATTGCCCGATACTATTCTGGATGATGAAGCCTATGATAGGGCTACTTCGGTTTATTTGGTGGACCGGGTCGTGCCTATGTTACCGGAGGTATTATCCAATAATGCCTGTTCCCTTCGTCCTAATGAAGAGAAATATACATTTTCTGCCATATTTGAAATCGATGAAAAGGCCGTCATAAAGAATGAATGGTTTGGCCGTACGGTAATTAATTCGGATCAAAGATTTGCCTATGAAGAGGCACAGTATATTATTGAGACTGGCAAGGGATCAATTCCTTTGGAAATATCCATAAGGGAAGGGGCTTATACCGTTGGCGATGAGATTGTTGATGCTACCTTGACTATGGATAGATTAGCCAAGATTATGAGGGAAAAACGTATGCAACAGGGAGCTATTTCTTTCGATAAAATTGAGGTACGTTTTAATCTCAACGAAAAAATGGAGCCCGAAGGCGTTTATTTTAAGGAGTCCAAGGATGCCAACAAGCTTATTGAAGAGTTTATGCTATTGGCCAATAGGAGGGTAGCGCAATTTATTGGAAAGCAAAAACCGGTTAAAACCTTTGTTTACAGGGTTCATGATGAACCGGACGAGGATAAATTAATGGCGCTTAACGGTATAATATCACGTTTTGGACATAAACTGGATTTTAAGGATAAGAAATCTATAAGTAATTCCTTGAATCAACTTTTGGAAGATGTAAAAGGAAAGAAGGAACAGAACCTAGTGGATACGTTGGCTATACGAAGTATGAGCAAAGCGATTTACACAGTGGATAATATTGGTCATTATGGTCTGGCCTTTGATTACTATACTCATTTTACCTCCCCTATTAGAAGGTATCCGGATGTAATGGTACACCGGTTGTTACAGCATTATTTGGATGGTGGGGAGACTCCAAAAGCAGAACCATATGAAATAAAGTGTAAGCATTCTTCCGATATGGAAAGTTTGGCGGCTAATGCTGAGCGCGATTCCATAAAATATATGCAGATAAAATTTATGGAAGATCACCAGGATCAGGAGTTTGTGGGTGTAATTTCTGGGGTTACCGAATGGGGACTTTATGTAGAGATCATTGAGAATAAGTGCGAAGGAATGGTGAGAATTAGGGATATAAAGGATGATTATTATACCTTTGATGAAAAGGAGTACGCTATAGTTGGTGAAAAAACTAAGAAAACCTATCAATTGGGTGATGAAGTTGTGGTTATGGTGAAGAGTACAGATTTAATAAAGCGCCATTTGGATTTTTCTTTAATCGGAAAAAACGCCTAAATTTTTGTTTTGGAACGGAATTTGTTTATTACAACGAGGTAACTCCAAATATTAAACAAAAAGTTACCATGACATAAATATGTGTTACGGAAGTATTCCGGAAAATATGTTTATTGGACAATAATTATTGGCCAATAGACTATAGCTCTAAAATAATGGATCAAAAACTAATAGTAATATTGTTGTTGCTGGTTGCTACCAACCCATTAAGGTCGCAAAATGAAAAGGTAACTCAGAATTTACAACCGTTCAAAGAAGTCAAGGCTTTTGATGGATTGTCCGTGAACCTAATAAAATCCGATGTAAACAAGGCTGTGATTACTGGTGCCAATACCGGTAATGTGGCTATTGTTAACAATGATGGTGTTCTTAAGATAAGAATGGAAGTTACTAAACTGTTCAGTGGTTATAGAACTTTTGTAGATCTTCATTATACGGAAAAACTTGTGGTTATTGATACTAATGAGGATGCAAGAATTTCGGCCAAAGATCCTATAAAACAGGATATTTTGGAGTTGAAGGCTCAGGAAGGTGGAGAGTTGATCATTAATGCCCAAGTAGATCAAATGCTTATTAAAAGTGTTACGGGAGGTATTATTTCTGCTTCAGGTTCTTCAAATATTCAAGATGTACAGATAAATACTGGAGGGGTATATAAGGGTAAGGATTTCAAAACCAAATTTAGTACTATCAATGTAAATGCCGGTTCTAGGGCAGAGGTGTTTGCAAGTGATTATGTAAAGGCGGCGGTAAAGGCAGGCGGGGAGGTTATGGTATATGGAAATCCTGCCAAAATGGAAGAGAAAACGGTTTTCGGAGGGAAGATTACCAGAATGTAAGTAATTAAAATTTATGATCGAGGATATTCAGGCAGCTATTCCATTGGGCTTATTATTGAGCTTTATGATAGGGCCTGTTTTTTTTGTACTTCTCGAAACCAGTGCTATTAAAGGGTTTAGGGCAGCCTTGTGTTTTGATGTTGGTGTAATTGTTGCCGATATCGTTTTTATTTCCTTAGCCTATTTCAGTAGTTTCCAACTTTTGGAAAACCTCAGTAGCCATCCTGGACTTTATGTCTTTGGAGGGACTATTTTGTTGGTTTATGGACTCACCAATGTATTTAAGAAGGAGTCTGTAAAACAGGAAACTAAAATAAGGATTACCAAAGGGGATTATTTTAGCTTGTGTATCAAGGGATTCTTGCTGAATTTTA
This sequence comes from Arenibacter troitsensis, assembly GCF_900177645.1. Classification (GTDB taxonomy): domain Bacteria; phylum Bacteroidota; class Bacteroidia; order Flavobacteriales; family Flavobacteriaceae; genus Arenibacter; species Arenibacter troitsensis. Next base: position 5,361 of record NZ_FXAO01000010.1, on the reverse strand, counting down.
TAAATATTGGTGTATTGGTGTTTTGGTTGGGCATCATCATTGTTGTGGGACCTAGTCTGGATAATGATCCCAATAGAATCATAATTTTCTTCTCCGCTATGATTCTTGCCTATTTTATTACAGATATCTTTAAAATATTATTGGCCAAACAATTGCGTAAAAAGTTGACCAAAAGAAGAATTCTTCTAGTCAAAAAAGCGATTGGCATAGTTCTGGTTATTTGTGGAATTGTTCTGATTATTAAAGGCTTTCTCCCAAAAGATCAATTAAATATAGAAAAGGGAATAGAACTTATAAAGTAGAATACGGTGTAAAAGAAAGTAAGAAAAAAAAACCTTCATCTGTAAAGATGAAGGTTTTGGAGGCATCGAGCGGATTCGAACCGCTGTACAAGCTTTTGCAGAGCTCTGCCTAGCCACTCGGCCACAATGCCTTTTTGCAGTGCAAAGGTAATACTTTTTTTAAGTTTCAAAAATTAAAAGCTTTATCTTTTGGATTTAAGTATTATGGTCACTTCTTGAACATCCCCACCAATTGGGGGGTTGATTTTGGAGACCGCAACCTTCACTTTTTTTGCTATGGGTATTTCGGAAAATATTCTGTTTAGAATGCGCTGTGCCACGTGTTCCAGTAGTTTGGAAGGAATGGACATTTCTTCTTTTACAATATAATTTATATGTACATAATCAACCGTTTCCGAAAGTTCATCGGTTTGTGATGCTTTTTTTATATCGGCATCCACTTCTACATTTACTTGATAATCGCTGCCAATAATTGTCTCCTCCTTAAGACAACCGTGATTGGCATAAACTTTAATATTGCTTACCCTTACTTTCCCCAACACATTAATAATTTGTACAAAATTAAATCAATCCAAACTTAAAAGAAGGGATTTTATAAATATTTTAGGGTACCATTTGCCCAAGGCATGGTGTTAATAGGTACATCTACAATTACTAATACCCTGGAATAGGTCCACCCCAATGGTTACCACGTGGGTACCGGTGCTATAGCCTAATATTTCATTAAGTATGATCTGATATGAATATCCGAAATAGAAATTACTTTTTTTGAGTCCGGCCAAAGGAGCAATGTACAAGGGCCGTCCTATCTGGTCATTTAAAAAACGGTAGGTAACACCTGCGTAATAGTAATCTTCAAAATCATACCATCTAAATTTTAAGTTTAAATCCGCTTCGGACCTACCATCACTTTCAAATATTTTATACAAAAGTGAGGGTTCTATTTCCATATTGCTGCTTCTGGATTTTTTATATCGGTATCCAGTATAGGCATAAAAGTTTCTAAGTTTGTTGGGTTCGTAGATGGGATCGAAGATATAAACGTCCTTATTGATAACGTTGGAGGCATTTACACTGAAATAAAAGGAATTTTTTCTGTACAAAAGACCTACATCGAAGTTATGGTTGGATGTGGATCTATCATCCGTTACCCCTGGATCAAAACCGGCATCTATAAATTCTTCTACGTCCAATCTAAATTGGTTAAAATTATAGGAGATTCCAAAGGATAAAAATTCGTCCTCATAGCGGTTCAACGTTAAATGGTGGGCAAAGGATATACGTGCACCCTGTTGTTTTGTATACCCGTTTGAATCGTTGTAAAGAAATAATCCTATTCCTGATTTTTCCCCTAATCTCATATCGGCGGCCAAGGATTGGGTCCTGGGAGCATCCTTAATTCCGACCCATTGCGCAAGACCGTTCAACCTAATTTTCACATGGTCGCCAATCCCGGCATATGTTGGGGAAAGCACAAAAGGGTTGTCGGCCAGGTATTGTGAAAGCTGGGGTGAATTAAGTTCCTGGGCACTAGTGATCAAGGTACTTAAAAGCAACACAAAAGTTAATAGTTTATTGCGCATTGTATGTATGGTTAAGTTTTTTATCTGTATAATGTAAAATGTCCAACAAACTCCCTATCATCTTCCTCTCCTTTTAGTTTTATAATATACCAGTAATCACCGGTTGGAAGTTCCGTATTGTGATACATTCCATCCCATCCTTGGTCATTGAGACCCATTCGGTAAACCTCCCTACCATAACGGTCAAATATTATGGTTAGTATCTTTGGAAATCCTTCTTGATTTCTAGGTTTCCAGAAATCGTTTTGTCCATCACCGTCAGGGGTAAAGAAATTAGGGATTTCAATATCAATGAACTCCATAAAGATTTCCGCAATGGCTTCACATCCGTTTTCGTCTACTACCCTTACGGTGTGGGTTTTTGTCTCTGTTATATAATGGGTATTATCCGTGCCATTGTCCTTATCGTTAAAATAGAAGGTATACTCTTGTTGTCCTCCTGTGGCGACAGCCGAGATTTCGTTGATATTCCCTGGTGCCAAGGTTAGTACCAAGGGTTCAAAGTTTTCTATTTCAAAATCTATGGTCAATACACAACCATTGGCATGGGCTATGGTAATGTAATGGGCTCCAGGTGCAATATTGGCAAAATTGGGTTCCAAGACCATGTCATTTGGATCTGTAGAGTCCAACGCATACATTACATCTGGGGCAACCGTTGGATCTTCCAGTACCAGATCTATTGAATTGTTGGGGATGTTACCCGTACATTCATAGATAGGGGTAGCCGTGGCATTCAAGTTTACACCGGGATCAATGGTTACAGCCATATTGATCATACAGCCTTGTGCATCCTTTATAAATACAGCATAAGTTCCGGCAGCCAAATTGGTAAATATGGTTCTGTCCAAGACAAAATCGCTATCTGCAGTAGAATTTATACTAGTACTATATGGTGCGGTTCCTCCGGAAATGCTCAAGGAAATTGTACCATCCTCACTACCAATACATATTTCCGGTGTGGTAGTCGGTACAGCCGTTATAATGGCCGGTTCTGTTATGGTATATCTCAATTGCTCAAAACAGCCATTGATATCCTGTGCAATTACAGTATAGTTGCCAGGAGCTAGATTTGTAAATGTATTTACCGTATCAAATTTGTCCAAATTGGGTGAAATGGCATATTGATATCCACCGGAACCACCACTTAAGGAAACGGTTATACTACCATCACTGGCGCCATTACAGCTAACGTTCGTAAAGGAATCGTCAACAACCAACGGAGTTGGTTCCGTTATTCTGTTTTCGGTGGATACTACTACGCAATCATCACTTGTTACCCTAACCCAGTAACTGCCAACTGTAAGGTTACTGAACTGACGGCTTGTTTGTGGTCCGGCAATACTATTCGTCAATGCAGCATCTGTGAACAATTCATAACGGTAGTTACCCAATCCTCCATCTGCCTTGGCAATCAACATAGCGGTGTTATCACCATTACAATTAATTACTGCTGCAGAAGTATCCATGGTGACCGTTAAAGGTTCAATGGCATCTTCCTTGATTTGATTGGACAAAATGGAATTACATCCAAATGAATCCCTAACATAGTATCTATAGGTACCTGCAGGCACTGTGAAAGTATGTGTGTTACCACCACTCATTGGAAAATAATTAATATCGTCCACACTATATTCATAAGGACCTGTTCCACCGTGGGCCGTTAACAGCAATTCTGCGTCGTTTAAGCAAGTTAATGGACTTGTCCTTATTAAAGAGGCATAAACTTCCGTAGGATTTATTATAGTGGCCTGTACGGTTTCAACATCGCATCCCCAACCATCGGAAACGGTAATTGTATAGATACCGGATTTTAGGTTGTGGAATATGGGACTAACTTGTCCGCCGGAGGTATATACAATGTTGCTACCTGTGGAATCATAAACATTCAATTGATATTGGTATATACCCTCACCTCCAGCCATGTTAATGGCAGTCAATGCACCATCACTATCTCCGTAGCAATCCAATGTTGTGGATATTGGGGTGATGTCTGCCGTAATCGGTGAAGGTTGTACCAAGGTTTCCGTATCGTTTAGGATACAGCCATTGGCATCCGTAATTTGTACGGTGTAATTCCCGGCTGAAAGTCCGTTGAATACCATTACATTAACATCGGTGGCATTATACACCTGTGAAGTTGTGGTATTGGTAAGTACAATATCATAAGGACCATAACCTCCACTTGGGTCCACAATTATTTCACCTTGATCATTGGAACAGGTAACGTTGGCTATTGGATCCACTATGGCGGTAAGCGCTCTGTCTGGAGAAATTATTTTTACCGTATTGGAATTCTCAGAACATAATGGAGCATTGGCCTCGGTAACCCTTACATAATAATTTCCTCCCGTTAGTCCCGTAATGGTCAATGGGTTGGTGGATGTGTTGGCCGATCCCGTAATTGCTGTGGCTACACCTGCACTGGTATATACCGTATAGTTATAAGGACCGGAATAACCGCTTACATTTATTTGCAATGCACCGTTATTGTCGCCAAAACAGGTTACAGGCGTTATAGCGGTAGCACTTACCTTGATCAAATCATAAGGAGCAATGGTATATGTGGCAGTATCCACATAACATCCGGTTGCGGTATCGGTAACCCTAAAGGTATAACTTCCCACAGCAGTTAAATTAAAGGTGGCACTGTTATAGGTTGGAGTTCCTGTTTGGGTTGCATTGATATTACCAACAGGTAACAATTGATAGGTATACACATTGGCGGCATTGCCATTGTCGTTTACCGTTATCGTTACTTGCTCAGGTCCTGCACAGGATATGGCCGCATCCTGGGCCAAGGTAGCAGTAAACTTGTTCAGGGCAGGAATGTTCACAATGGTGACATCCGTACATCCGTTGTCATCTTTTATAGTAACCGTTATAGCTCTATCTGACCCATTTTCGGTTATGTTAAAGGTATTTGAAGTAAAGAAGTTTACACCGTTTATACTGTAGGTATAAGGAGCCGTTCCACCTGTACCCACTGCGGTTATTACAGCCTGTGAAGCCTGGTTATTGGCATTACAGGCAAACGTGGTAGCAGTAGCGGTTACATCTACTGGATTAGGTTGTGCAATGGTTACTGTTTGCGTGGTAAAGCAACCCCTATCGGAGGTTACCGTAATGTCGTACGTACCTGCAGCAAGGCCTGTGAACAGGCTGCCGTTCTGTGTTGTCGGCGGATTTACGCCGTCGTTGATGGTAAAGGTATATGGCGGATTGTCGTTGGCAGCATCCAGGATGAGCTGAATGGAACCGTCGGCACCCCCGTTACAGGATACGTCCTCTTTGGTATATGTAAACACGACCGGTGTTGGGGCTTCCAGGGAAACGGGCACCTGTGCGTTACAATTGGACCCTGAGGTATCGTATACCATGGCGGTATAGTTTCCAGGGGCCAGTCCGCTGAACACGTTGGAAGCCTGTGGAGTACCAACCACGCTTATCCCGCTACTATTCAATAGGTCGTACTC
>NZ_FXAO01000017.1 GCF_900177645.1 Arenibacter troitsensis | reverse complement strand
TGAAGGTCTATGGTTCGGTAGTTCTTCTTCCGTAGTGGAGATGGCATGGCCGTTAAGAATTATTGAAGCCTTGGAAATAATTTAGGCCATGGCATCGGTCCTTAAAATCCTAAGATTTTAGGGGCCACCTAGTGAAGAAGGGTCTTTTCTCCTGCCCGACGGCAAGGCGGGTTTGTTTCGTTTTATTCATGGCCTTTCTATTTTATAATAAGGTATTCATGAACCTCCTGCGTCGGTTTCATTGGAAAGCAAAGAAATCGAAGATTCACGAAATCCGATAAAAACAATAACAACCCATTGAGTAAAATGAAAGAATGATTTAATCGTTGGTTTTTCTAGATTGCTCCTATTAATTAAAACTATTGCTCAAAAAACATGAGTGATCAAATTAATCCTAATTTTCCATAAACACAACAATTGCTCCTGATTCATGGACATCCTTAAAATAAAAAAGAGGACGCACCCCTACGTCCTCTTTTAAAAGTTAAAAAATAGGCTTTTTACCAAATAACTTATTTTTTAAGTCTTACTTATGAATGTTAAATTTAAGGAATATTTTCAAATAAATAACGCTTTTTTTGAAAAAAAATTAACTCAAATCATAATTCCCGCTCAAACAAAATCCCCTAAACCTGTCCAAAAAATACTTAAAATACCACTTCACATTTTATTATATAGCCTACTTTAAATAAACTATTTATCCAATAATGTAAAGTCGGGAAGCTTAATCAACTCCCCACCCTTTAGGGCCGACTCATGCGCTAATATTCCTACACAGGTTATATTGGCAGATTGCTTGGCATTGGGATATGGCGCCATATTCCGAACCAGAGCATTTACAAATTCGTGCACCAAATGCGGATGAGAGCCCCCATGACCAGCGCCCTGTGTAAATGAAAGATGCTGATGCTCCTCGGAATCATAGACTCCACGGGTCGTAAAATGTTGTATTTCCTTCGGCAATAATTTTGCGAAATCCGGGCACGTCACTTCTTCTGGAATCTCTGGCTCCGGTTTTTTGGCAGTATGCACAACCAATGGCTTCCCCTCTATTAGGGGCCACTCTACCGATTTCTTTGAACCATACACTTCAAAACTTTCCCTGTACTGCCTTGCTACATCAAAAAGTGAACGATAGACCTGTGCGCTTAAATCTGAATTCCGAAATTTAATATGCGTGGTCTCCACTGCATATGGCGAGTTGTAATGAGGAATCAGCTCCTCCCGTATGGTTCCGGATCCAAAACAAGAAACATACTCCGCTTCGCCTCGCAAAAGACCTAGAACAGGGCCTACACAGTGTGTAGCGTAGTGCATTGGAGGCAAACCAGGCCAATAATTGGGCCAACCGTCCATATCCTGCTGATGACTCGCTTTTAAAAACTGTACCTTGCCCAGCTCACCCTTATCATACAACTCCTTCATATACAAAAACTCCCTAGCATACACCACGGTTTCCATCATCATATAGGTTAGACCTGTTTCCTCCGTTAGGCGAACTATTTCCCTACATTCTTCCACTGTAGTGGCCATAGGCACCGTACAGGCCACATGCTTTCCCGCTTTTAGGGCTTTAATGGACTGTATACCGTGGTCCGGAATAGGCGTATTGATATGGACCGCGTCTATTTCCGGGTCCAGCAGCAGCTCGTCATAGGAAGTATATCTTTTTTCAATATTGAACGCATCGGCCAACGCCTTCAATTTATCAGGATTTCTTTGTGATATAGCCACCAAATTGGCGTTTGGATGCTTTTGGTAAATAGGAATAAATTCGGCTCCAAATCCCAATCCCACTATAGCGATATTTATTTTCTTACTGCTCATCTTAAATTATTATTTATTTAAACGTTCTTTTTAAAAATTCAATTCCCTTGGAAGCAAATTCGTCCTGGCTCTTTGCCAAGTTTTTCCAGATACATACTGCCCCTGCCAACTCCTTGATCTCCGGAGTAAAACTTTCAATGACTATCGCTCCCTTGTACCCAACAGCTTTTAATCCCTCTGCAAAATCGGCCCAAGGAGTTAGTCCAGTACCCGGAATACCCCTGTGGTTTTCGGAAACCTGTACATGGATCAGTTTGTCCCCTACCGTTTTTATTGCCTCGGCAATGTTCCTTTCCTCAATAGTCATATGAAAACCATCAAGTAATACTTTAGCATTGTCACAATTAACATCTCTAATTAAACGCATTACATCATCAGCAGTGTTGATCATATCCGACTCAAAACGATTTAGTGGTTCCAAGGCAATGGACAATCCATGGTCTTTAGCCATAGCACAAACTTTGCCTATATTGGTCACAGCCAGATCCCATTCCTTTTTTCGATCTTCCAAAGAAAGCATTCTGGCTTTGCCTACTGCAGCGTACATGGGTCCTGCCAAAAAATCCACTTCCCAAAGATTACACAATTGGAAACATTTTTCTATATAGTTGAAGCAATTCTGATGTACCGCCCTATCCTCATGGGTCAAATCCTTGGTTGGCCCGAATGCCCCACAAACAACAGCCTCCAATCCATTATCTTCAAGAGCTCTCTTTATCAATTCCCCATTGATCAAGTCCGGATCTTCCACAGGAATTTCCACTAAATCATACCCCATTCCTTTAATTTTTGGAAACAAGGCAATAGATTGGGTATTGAATGGCGACTCCCACAGCCAAGTGCTTACACCGTATTTTATAGTATCACTCATTTTATGATTATTACTTTAAGTAAAACATTACAAGGTCTTATTTTACAAATTTTTACACTCACAAATTTTAGCAGTTTTCGCATTTATTCTGCCTGGACCACTTTCATAACTCCCTGCATAATTCTCCAGTGTCCGGGAAAGGTGCATATAAAAGGATAATCACCTGGTTCTTTGGGCGCTATGAATTTTAAGACAACCTTTTCTTCAGGATTGATAATGGCTGTGGCAAAAAGAACTTCAGGCATGTCAGGCACATAATTTTTCTCCGCCCCATTGGGGTCCATGGCCAATTTATCGGCCGCCATCCCCACTTTTTCCTTTTCACCTACCTGGGTAACGACCAGGTTATGCTGCATAAAATCTGTGTTTTCAAATATAAGTTCAACAGGTTTTCCTGTTTCCACTACAAACTCGGTAAGATCATATTTCATCTCGTTTTTAATGGTCTTGATATGTATGGTCACAGCACTCGAACTGCTGTTCGAGGTACTTTCCGATTCCTGTTTCACCTCGTTAATATACGTTTCCACCAAAAGATGGGCCAGGGGTTTCTCCGCAAAAGCGTTTTTGGTACTTTTGGTGTAATCCGATTCCACCTCGTATTTCCAATCCCCTGCCAACGAAACACGATATTGACCAGTTTTAAAATACATCTGTTCTTTTTTGCCCCAGATGCCTCCGCCTCCGCCAGTATCTTCAACACGGACGGCAATGGAATTCTCACCTACTTTCAGGACCCCTGATGGAATCTGATACACCCTATTGGCCAGATAATCTTTTTCAGTTGCCCCAACCAGCTTACCATTTACATAAACCTTGTCGGAATCATCTATGGGTCCAAGAGAAATAGTACCGGACTTGACAGATGCACCGGAAGGAACATTAAAATTTCTACGAAACCATATCATACCATCCATCTGCAATCCTGCATCTTCTATAAATTGGGGAAGAAGCATGGTTTTCCATAGCGAATCATCAAGATCAACAGCCTCCCTTTGATTCTTTTTTTCTGTAGATCCTATTTCAAAATTTGGGTTGGCCGACTGGAAAGCGCTAATAAATCCTTTATGATGTTTACTTCCTGCAACATAAAGTGCCTTTGCCAACCAATCGTCTGCCAACACTTGTTCATTTCTACTCAATTCGAACAATTGCTGTCCTACTACCTCATTGGGTTCCCTTTCTGAAAAATAGATAAGTGTTGCCAATTGCACACCCGGATCGCTGTCCGTGAGCAAATTGGCTTCCAACAAAAGTGCATCCAACGAGTCGCTTTTAGGCAATATCTGGATGGCAGCTTTTCTAACGGCATCGGAGGGATGCTTTACAGCAGTTTTAACCACTTCCATGACTTCTGCATTTGAAGAAACTACCCCAAGTCCATTAAGCGTCCATAAGGCATGCAAAGCGCCCGAATTAAGCCCTAGAGCATCCACTTCGGTATTCCTTACCAACTTTATCAGCTCCGATGCAACATTGGTATTTCCATTTTCAACCAATAAACGCTGAGCGGTCATACGCCAAAACATATTGTCATTGGAAAGGGCTTTTACCAAGCCTTTTGAATCTTCCCTATCCAAAGAAAACTCTGGATAGTCGGTAGCCTCCTTGGGCACAATTCTCCAAATCCGACCCTTGGATTTATCGCGAAGCGGATTTTCATAGGCATTCCCCAGTCCGTTTACGGCATCATAGCCCCCTCTGTCTACATTGGGCGTGGGATTATGTTGAATAATAAAATTATACCAGTCCAATACCCATACCGCACCGTCAGGCCCCACTTTTGCCTCCACAGGGGAAAACCATTCATCCGAACTAGCCATTAAATTGCCCCCGTCCTTTTCCAAATACCCTGCGCCATCCTTTTCAATTTTAGCAATATGCACTACCCCTCCCGTGGGTTCGCACACAAAAGCATACTTGTTCCAATATTTTGCAGGATAGGTTCGTGCCGTATAAAAATGATGGCCTGCTGCCGCGGTAAAGCCTCCAAAAACATCGACCTGCCTAATATTTTGGGTAATGGGCAACATAGCGTAATGGCCATCTATTTTTGAACTCCCTTTAAATGAAATGCCCTTCACATCCTCTAAGTTCTTATTGGGGATACCCATAAACACACTATGGGTATTGTTTGCTGTGGAAGCAAAAATGGAATTATCCTCGGTAATCCCCAATCCCCAGGTATTGTTACTGGTATTGGTCAAAAATTCAAAATTGTCAAAGTTGCTATTAAAACGATATATTCCTTGGCCAAATTCGAAGTTTTCACCCGAAATATTGCCTTTAAATCCTGAATAACCCACAACACCGTAGATAAAGTTGTCTATACCACGTTGAAGGTTGGATGGCCCGGCGTGGGTATCAAAAACGCCCCATCCATTTATTACAATTTCCTTTACATCTGCCTTGTCGTCGCCATCGGTATCCTTTAAGAACAAGAAATAAGGTGCCTGTGAAACCAATATTCCTCCATTGACGAAAGTAAAACTGGTAGGTATATTTAAGTTTTCGGCAAAAACGGTAAACTTATCGGCCTTTCCATCCCCATCGGTATCTTCGCATATTTTTATTCTATCGTCTCCCATGCCTTTATCATCCCTTACCGTATTGGGATAATCAACGGTCTCTATTACCCAAAGCCTACCTTTTTCATCCCAATTCATGGCAATAGGATTAATAATATTGGGTTCCGAAGCAAACAGCTCCAACTTAAACCCACTAGGGACCTGGATAAGTTTCGCAGATTCATCCGGAGTAAGAGGCAATTGATATTTTGGTGCGGGATCCCTTTTCTCGTAATTCGGAATATTGGCCATTTCCTTGTACTCCAAGCTTGGTATGTCTTTTGAAAACTCTACCCAGTTCTTTTTGACTTGGTCGCCCACTGCCCATAGAATTCCTTCTTTGATCAGGTTTTGAAATCCAGGTTTATTCCAAGTTCTTTCATCATGTCCGTAGGCAGTATAGAATACTTTGCCCTTGCCAAACTGCTTGACCCATGTCCAAGGTTCATGATGCTCCCCTTCCACCCTTTCCATCAAAACAGTGATATCATTAGCCAATTTATCATGCACATAGGTTTCATCCCAGGTTGGGAATTCCTCAAAATTTTGCATGATGGGGTGCGACTTATCAACTATTTTGGCCGTAAATGTATCCGTACCGTGGGTTTTAAATTGCCCACCTACAAGGTCCACATATTCTTCGGACTCGTTAAAACAAAAACTGGCACAATGAATTGGCACGAATGCATGTCCGGCCCCAACATAATCCAGTAATGCCTTTTCCTGTTCGGGAAACCTATTTTCATGATTGGCGTAAATTATTACGCCATCATAAAGTGCCAAATTCTCTGGATTAAGGTCTTCCACTTCTTCCGTATAGGTGATGTTTATACCACTTTGGGTTAAGGAAGATGCCAAAATGGGCATATACACCCGTGAATTATGGTGCTCTTGGGCATGGCCCAAAAATAACATCTCAATTCGTCTGGGTTGATCGTCTTTCTTTTTCCTTTCAGAAGGACCACAACTTACCAAGCATGTAAGTACAATTAGTAAACAAACAAAACAAGTCTGTAGGGTTTTCATGATGTAGCTGAATTTAATTTTAACAATTATAACAATTAATAAAACACAAAGAATCCTCAATGTTATCTACAATTGACTGTATTATACCATTGATTGTGAATTTTAATTATATTTACTGACAAATATTTACAACCCCAACATTATATGCCAAAGATTTGCAATTGTATTTTTAAGACGCAAACCCCTTCCCATAAGTGAAATCCGCATTACAAAAATCGCCCATTCCCAACTCCCATGCGTTTGTTGCCAAATTGTTGCGACAACCCAATTTTGACCCTATTTGGCATTTCCACCCGGAATATCAATTATTCTTGGTATTAAAAGGTAGTGGCACCCGATTTATTGGTGACCATGTAAAACATTTTAAGGAAGGGGATATCACCTTTACAGGGCCAAATCTACCCCATATGTGGCGTAGCGACAATGAAGGGTACGCCGTTGAGGAAAATTTATGGTCCGAAGGAATCGTAGTTTACTTTCACGATGATTTCATTGGCAAAAGTTTATTGCAAAAGGAAGAAATGATCAAGCTAAGGCAATTGTTCCAAAAGAGCCTGCGGGGCCTGGATGTAACAGGCAGAACAGCGGATACCATTCGCGGTATGATCAATAACCTTTTACATCTTGAAGGCATAGATAGTGTTCTGGAATTGCTAAAAATCCTGAACTGCCTTGCCAATACCACTGAAAGTACCATCCTGGCCAGTCCCGGCTATACAAATTCTTTAAAGGAAGGCGATACGGAAAGAATGAACATTGTACACGCCTATGTTATGAAGAATTTCAAAAACAAAATAGAATTGGGTACTGTGGCCTCTTTGGCCAATATGACCCCTACCTCTTTCAGTAGATACTTTAAAATCCATGCCAACAAAACCTTTTCTGAATTTATAAGTGAAATTAGAATTGGATATGCATGCAAATTACTGATCGAAGATAAAATGAATATTGGTCAGGCCTGCTACGAGAGCGGATTTCAAACACTGTCCAATTTCAATAAACAGTTCAAGGCAATTACCAAAAGAACCCCGTTGTCCTACAAAAAGGAGTATAGCTCCTAAGCAAACCTAGAACACACAGGGCAGTCATATTTTGGACAAATAATTACTTTAATTAAAGTAATTTTGCGCTATGGTAAGAAACATTCAGCTCAGGACCACTTTACTGGAAGAATCGGTAGACGATATCCTAAAAAAGAAAGCATCAAAATATTTAGGAATTCCTATGGAGGAAATTTCTAAGGTAAGCATACTTAGGAAATCGATAGATGCCCGCAAATCCACCATTTACTTTAATTATAAGGTTTCTGTATACATCAATGAACCTGCTCCCAAAAACAAGGAGTACAAGTTTGATTACAAGGATGTTTCCAAGGCCAGGAAAATACACATTATTGGCTTCGGACCCGCAGGGATGTATGCCGCTCTGCGCTGTATAGAATTGGGATATAGGCCCATAGTCCTTGAAAGGGGCAAAAATGTAAAAGACCGTAGACGGGACCTAAAGGCTATCAATAGGGACCACATCGTAAATGAAGACTCCAATTATTGCTTTGGGGAAGGAGGTGCTGGTACTTATTCCGATGGCAAGTTGTACACCCGAAGCCTTAAAAGAGGGGATGTACGGCGAATCTTTGAAAATTTGGTCTTTCACGGAGCAACAGAACAAATCCTTATAGACGCCCATCCCCATATTGGCACCAACAAATTGCCTAAGCTAGTACAAAACATAAGGGAAACCATTATAAAATATGGCGGTGAAATACACTTTCAAACCAAGGTGGTCGATTTTAACATTGTCAATAACGCCATTAAGGCCATTGTTCTGCAAGATGGTTCCGAAATGCAAGCAGAAAGGGTTATTTTGGCTACAGGGCATTCCGCCCGCGATATCTATTATTTGCTGAACAACAAAAATATTGCCTTACAAGCCAAGTCATTTGCTATGGGTGTCCGGGTAGAGCACCCTCAGCATATTATAGATAGCATTCAGTACCATTGCAAAGGGCAACGAAATGAATTGCTGCCTGCAGCCTCCTACAGCCTGGTGGAACAAGTGAAAGACAGGGGTGTATACTCGTTCTGTATGTGTCCGGGAGGATTTATAGTTCCTGCTGCAACCGCACCGGGAGAAGTAGTGGTCAACGGTATGTCCCCCTCCAAAAGAAATAACCTATTTGCCAATTCCGGTATTGTAGTTGAAATAAATGTAGACCTCGATATTCATAAATATGGGCACCATGGCGCATTGAAGGGCTTGGAATACCAAAAGGATTTGGAGCGATTGGCCTTTACTTCAGGTGGACGTACACAAACGGCACCTGCACAGCGACTTACCGATTTCGTGGAAGGTAAACTGTCCAACGATCTAAACCCAACTTCCTATCAGCCGGGATTGAAATCGGCCCCTTTGCATTCGCTTTTACCCAAACTGATTGGCAGTAGGCTACGCTCGGGTTTTACCGCCTTTGGTGAAAAAATGAAAGGCTATTACACTGCAGAGGCCAATGTGGTTGGAGTAGAATCAAGGACCTCCTCCCCTGTAAATATTCCAAGAAATGAAAATTTGGAACATCCGGAAATAAAAGGTCTTTTTCCCTGTGGGGAAGGTGGTGGTTACGCTGGGGGCATTGTTTCGGCAGCTATGGATGGGGAACGTTGCGCAGAGGCCGCTGTTGCTGGATTCTGAGGTCTATTTTTTGATTTAAACGTTTTATCCAAACTAATCCCCTACCTTTGCCGCATATTTTACATACTACATGACATTCAAAGAATTAGGTATTATAGAGCCTATCCTAAAAGCACTAACGGCCGAAGGCTATACAACTCCAACACCGATACAAGAAAAATCCATACCCATTTTACTAAAAGGAAAGGATCTATTGGGTTGCGCACAAACAGGAACCGGTAAAACAGCAGCGTTTTCCATACCCATCATACAACAATTGGTGATGGACAGGGAATCCAATCCGCAACAACGAAAAATAAGAACCCTGGTAGTGACTCCAACAAGGGAGTTGGCCATACAGATAGGGGAAAATTTCACCTCTTATTCCCGATTCACAGGAATAAAAAACACCGTTATTTTTGGTGGCATTAAACAAGGAAGACAAACAGATGCTTTAAGAAAGGGGGTAGATGTCCTTATTGCCACTCCCGGAAGGTTATTGGATTTAATGAACCAAGGCTTTATTTCCTTGAGGGACATTAAATACGCCGTATTGGACGAGGCAGACCAAATGTTGGACATGGGCTTTATCCACGATATTAAAAAGATTATTGCCAAACTGCCGGAAAATCGACAATCCCTTTTCTTTTCCGCTACCATGCCACCTGCCATAGTGGAACTTTCAAAGAAAATATTGGGAGATTTTGAACGCGTTACCATAAAACCTCAACAAGCAACTGCGGAAAAAGTAGAACAGGGCGTTTATTTTGTTACCAAAAAAAACAAACCCAGCCTACTGATCCACTTATTGGAAAAAGATCCAAATGATTCCGCCCTTGTTTTTTCACGTACCAAACACGGTGCCAATAAGATTGTAAAACAACTGGCCAAAGCCGATATTAAGGCCGATGCCATACATGGCAATAAATCGCAGAATGCACGTCAAAAAGCTCTTGGCGATTTTAAGGATGGGGAATTAAAGGTCCTAATCGCAACGGATATAGCGGCCAGAGGAATCGATGTTGAAGAACTTTCTTTGGTGATTAATTATGACCTGCCCAACGTACCTGAAACTTATGTACACCGAATAGGTAGAACAGGAAGGGCAAGCGCCAGTGGGGTTGCACTATCATTTTGTGATGCGGAAGAGCGACCTTACCTAAAGGATATTCAAAAATTAATTAACCAGCAGGTACCCGTTATTGCAGACCACCCTTATGTGGATGATGGATCGGAAGAGATACCCTTGGTAGAGAAAAAGCATCACAACAATAGGCAAAAACCAAGGACAGGTCATTCCAATCCTAGAGGTGGCAGAAATAACAACCACAGCAGAAACAGGAATAATAGACCAAAAAGGGATTGATATTAAAATATCAGTTCCCTTTTTCTTTTATTTCGGTGATATATACTTAAATTGATTAGTAGGTATTTAAAAAATTCAGGATATTTATTCTTTTAAAGGATCTACTCTAAAAGTCAAAAATAAACATCTAATGAAAAACGTATTTACTTCCTTCTTAATGGGTTTGGGCCTCTTTTTAATTCCCAATACCTCATTGTGCCAAGCTTCCAATCTTATCAGTTTTAACATTAGGTACGATAACACTTCCGATACGATCAATAATTGGAATAAACGCAAGGCATCTTTGGCCAAACTAATTCAGCACTATGATGCCGATATAATAGGTATTCAGGAAGGCCTTCACCATCAAGTGGATTATTTGGATAATGCCCTCATTGGGCATTCCTATGTGGGAGTTGGTAGGGATGACGGTCAACAAAAGGGAGAGTACTCGGCCATTTTCTATAATACCGATTCTTTTAAAGTAATAAAAACGAATACTTTCTGGTTATCTGAAACCCCAGAAAAAGTATCGGTAGGTTGGGATGCCTCTATGGAGAGGATCTGCACCTATGCCTTGTTTGAAAATGTAAGGACCAAAAGACAATTCTATGTTTTTAATACACATTTCGACCATAGGGGAATGCAGGCCAGGATAAACTCTGCCGAACTCATTTATAAAAAAATAAAAGAAATAAACACCTCCGACCTTCCCGTATTCCTAATGGGAGATCTAAATTTGACCCCATACACCCAGCCTATCCAATTCTTAAAAAAGCACTTAACGGATGCTATGGAAATATCGAAAAAACCTTTCTATGGGCCCATAGGAACTTTTAATGGATTTGATCAGGACAGGGTCATGGAGAACAGAATAGACTATATCTTTGTAAATAATATTGAGGTACTTTCCTACACCCATTTAGATGACAGAATGCCCAATAATATGCATATTTCGGACCATTTGCCAGTTTTAATAACAGTTAAGGATTAAATCGGGTTTAGAGCATTTGACCACTTAAGTACCACGCCAATCATGTACACCCCATCCCATTACAAAAACGAAAACCTGGATGAAGTCCGGGAATTCATAGTTCAAAACAGCTTTGGCATTTTAATCAACCAAACCGATGGCCGGCCTTGGGCTACACATATTCCATTGGAATTGGATATTGATGCCAAAGGAAAAGAAATATTGGTAGGTCATATTTCCAAAGCCAATCCACAATGGAAATCTTTTGAAGAGGACAAAGAGGTCTTGGCCATTTTTAGTGGTCCGCATAGCTACGTTTCCTCGTCTTGGTACAAGGAGGAGGAAGTCCCTACTTGGAACTATATAGCGGTGCACGTTTACGGTAAAATACAAATGTTAAACGAAGGAGCAGTTCTGGATTCCCTTCATAAATTGGTGGACAAATACGAAAAAACATCCACCAATCCGGTTTCCATCCATAATTTGTCCCATAAGACCATGAGGCAAATAAAGGGTATTATTGGATTTCAAATCAACATTTCAGATATTCAGGCAACCTATAAATTATCACAGACAAGGCCTGAGGACCATCCAAAAATAATAGAGGAATTGCAAAAGACCAATAATCCAGGTTCACATGAAATTGCAAATAGGATAAAGCAAAAAAAATAACAACAGCGTAGTATTTTAATTTTTACACACAATAATTACAAAATGAGTCTGGATAGTGAAAAGCAGCTTGCGGCCATAGAAGCCGTAAAATATGTTAAAAGTGGAATGACCGTAGGTCTGGGAACAGGCTCTACCGCAGCCCACATGGTTAAAGAATTGGGAAGACTGGTACAAGACGGATTAGAAATAGTTGGGGTGCCGTCCTCTGAAAACACCAATAAATTAGCAACGGAATTAGGGATACCCCTTACTACCTTGGAAAAAACCAACGGTATTGATGTTTATATTGATGGCACCGATGAATTTGATCCCTATATGCAACTTATAAAAGGAGGTGGGGGCGCCCTTTTGAGGGAGAAAATATTAACCTATAATTCCAATTTGGTCATTATCATCGCGGATTCCAAAAAAGAAGTAAAAAGGTTGGGCTATTTTAAGCTTCCCGTGGAAACCATTCCTTTTGCTACTAAAAAAATTGAGCAGTTGCTGCAAAAAATGGGGTTACATCCGAAACTAAGACTCAAGGATGGAAGTAATTTTGTCACCGATGAGGGCAATTTTATTTTGGATCTTGATATAGCACACGTTTCAAATATCCAATTATTGGAAAGCAACCTAAAACAAATTCCAGGTATTGTGGAAACCGGCCTATTTTTGGATATGGCCGATATCATAATAATTGGCAAAGGGGAAAATACAATTACCTTAAGAAAGTAAGTACTAAGGTCTTTATTTATTCATGGTTATGACCTTATATTTTCAAATAACGTTTCTCTCCATATCATAAAACCTACAAAAGTAATATTATAGGTTTTATTGTTTTTTATAATAAAAAGAGGGTATTTGGTCAACGGACCTTGCGCATCAAGTTGGCCATGTAAACATATTTCATGTCCCTCAACGCTATACCATCCTGCATTGCTTTGGTAGAGGCCGGTGTTGCCCCTTCTCCCCAATTAATATTTTGGTTCAGGGCCTGCTTATAATCCTTGAACATACTTACGGTCATATGCGAGGCATAGGTGTCACTTCCTATGGGAGAAATAAAGCGTATTAGGCCCCAATTGGATTTGCCTCCGGAGTCGACAACTTTTTGGTGTATGGGCTGAAAGATTTCCATCTCCGCTTTTTCATAGGCATCATAATCCATTAAACCAACCTTCATCATATCTATTTGAGCAACCGTACCAATAGGCATATCAAAATCTACTTTGGTCGTGGCTATTTCTTCTGAGAATATTCTTACCGCCAGGTCCCTAGTAGTGGAAGAATGATTTAATTTTTTAGTAAGATCCGCATCGGACATTTTGGGATAGGCAGCCTTGGCCCTATCCATAAGATGTACCCAACTGCTGCCATCCATCATCTTTACGGGATCGTTATAAACAGTTACCGTGAGATACTGGAAATCCTGCATCTCACCCCCTGGGTAAAGGGACCATAGATCCCAACCGCTAATATCGCCGGCTTTTACTCGCTGTTCTTGAATTTTTTCCCAAAACTCCTCGGTTGCGCTATACTCCATTTCCTGTGCATTGTCTACCTTCATAAACTCGAACACGAGGTACAATTTTTCCTGGGCCACAGCCATGTTGCCCACCATCAACAATGTGATAAGAATTAATAAATTTTTCATAATATTCAGGTGTTACGGATTAATAAAGTTCTTTCGGGATTATTAACTCAACATGACAATAATACCCAAAAGCGATTTTGGACATAAGTAAACCATATCCCCTATTATATTAATCAATAATTCCGATTATATGAGGAAGAATAGGACGAATGCAGGGCACTATTGTCCGTAGACAAACTTAAACTTACCCAAGCATTGAAAAAACGGTAATTGACTTAAGGCAAAGCATAGTGGCATCGAAAGAAAACTACTAATAACATTTCAATTCCTTCCTGAGCAGTCTTATCTTACTAAGTGGTATTTATATAGTGTGCAAATGTTTCAGTAGATGCTCCTTAAAAGATTTACTAAGGGGAATTACTTTCCTGTTTATTTCCAAATGGTTATCCGCAACTACATCCAATTTGGAAATATTGACCATATAAGATCGATGTACCCTAAGAAAAGAGTGGTTTTTCATTTCATTTTGTACTAGCTTAAGGGTAGTACTCACCAAATAATTTCCGTTCGAAGTAACGATGTTACTATAATTCCTATCTGCTTCTATATACAAAATTTCATCTAGAAGTAGTTTTACCATTTTTCCATTATGTCTAACAAAAATTCGATCCGAAAGCACCTCCAAATTATCCGAGACCTCAAGGGTGTCCATATCGTTGTCTTTTATTTGATCTACCACCAAGGCAATGGTCCGTTGCAGATTTAAACTATTAAATGGTTTGGAGATAAACGCATGGGGACGTGTAGCTTTTGCCTTGGCAAAAGTAGCTTCGTCACTATTAGCAGTAAGATAGATAATAGGAATTCTTTTAAACTTTTGAATTTGTTCGGCAGCTTCAATACCATTAACATTGCCCCTTAAGTTAATATCCAACAATATAATATCCGGGCAATTAGCGGTGGCATGCAAAATGGCCTCCTCTCCCCTAGTTTCAATCCCCATTACCTCATACCCCAAATTGGAGAGTTGCACAGAAATATTGGCTGCGATGATCATATCGTCCTCTACAATTAAAATCCGGGTCTTTTGTTCCATAATTAAGCTGCTTTATGATTTTGAAATTCAAAGGAAACCGAAGTCCCTTTCTTTTGGTGAAGGACCATTTTACCATCCAATTGTTTGGTTAAAAGCGTTATCAATTGAGTGCCAAAACCTGTTCCACTGAGTTCCTTTCCTTTTTGAATGCCCACACCATTGTCTGTAACAGTGAGTTCCAAATGTTCAAACTTTTGGACCAGTTTAATGGTGATTACGCCGGTAAGATTATTGGGGAAGGCATATTTTAAGGAATTGGTAATCAATTCATTGACTATTAATCCTATAGGCGTTGCAATATCTACATTCAGTTCTAGCTCCTCCATATCATAGACCATAACGATCCTTTGTTCCGTACCATAGGATTGGAGCACATAATCGCCCAAAATATTGAAATAATTCTTCATCTCAATGCTCCCTAAATTCTTTCCCTGATACAAATTTTGATGGATCATACTCATACTCTGAATCCGATTTTGGATTTGTAGCATATTGTCCTTTATTTTTTTGTCATCTATATGGGTAGATTGGAGTGAAAGCAAACTGGAGACCACTTCCAGATTATTCTTCACACGGTGATGGATTTCCTTTATAAGAAATTCCTTTTCCTGGTTTTGCTGTTGAAGAAGCTTATTCTTTTTGCGGTTAATTCTTATGGCTACAACGCCCACGATCAACAGAAACAATAATAATCCAGTGATAATGGAGGTTAACATCTGGTTACTTTTTTGCTTTCTAATGGTTCCCTGTTGCATTAGTATGGTGTCTTCCTTCTGTGCAACTTCAAATTCCGTTTGCAGCAGGGCTATACGTTGATCGGATTCTGCCGTAAAGATTTCCTTTTTTAGCCCATCATACTTTGAAAATGCCTTATAAGCTTCCATATATTCATGGTCTCCGGCATAAGCCTTTCCCAAAGCTTCGTACGCCTGACTCAAATAATATTCATCTCCAAATTCGGTGGTAGCCACATCCAGCGATTTCTGAAGACTTTCTATGGCATACTTATATTTTCCCTGAAGGTTTTGCAGTTTCCCTATGGATAACCAAGATCGCATCAACATAAAATCGTTATCCAAATAAGTGGCATATTTAACCGCATTGAGACCTGCACTTTCAGCCTTCCTGTACTTGCCTAAATATGCATATAGGTCAACAAGGGAAATATAAACATCACTTAGGTTATTATAAAATCCATAGCGCTCACCAATGGCCAAAGAATGTTCATAATATTTTAGTGCTTCATCATATCTATTAAGTTTTAAGAAATTGTTGGCCACCACATACAGGGTAAAATCATAATCCAGGTCAATTATGCCCCTTTCCTCAAAAATGACAACAGATTTAATACCGTATTTTAAACCCTTATCATATTTTGCCTGTTTCCAAAAAATATTGCTTAAGTCACTATAAGCCAAGGCTATGGCCTTTTTATCGTTCAATTCCTCTCCTAATCGCAGTCCTTCCAGGGCATAATCCGCGGCCTTGTCCAGCTGCCCTCTGCGCTCATAAACATAACCCAGTTGTGTATTTAAAAAAGGAAGGTCTTTGGTCTGTACCTTCCCTTTGGCCTCTTCCAATACCTCTTCTGCCTTATCCAACTTTTCCATTCGCAATAGAATGGCACCCTGTGTAATTTGAAATCTACCATGCCAAAGCATATCCCCCTTGGCCAAACTACACTTTAACCCTTCTTCGGTAAAATTTAGGGCCTTGATTAAGTTACGGGTATGCCAATAATAAGCAAGATCATTCAGAATTTCGAACTGTAGGCTATCCGTCGGAGCCTGTGAATAATAATCCTCCAATTGTTGCAAATAGGAAACCCCAAAATTATCGGTATCCACAAAAACCCTGTCATATGGCTTGTCTCGATTAAAGTCTATCAGTTGACCCAATAGCAAAGGGCTGCCAAGAAAAAAGATGAAAATTGCTATGAAGTTATGTTTGCCCATTTTTTTTAACACTGATAAACTTTAAAAATCCGGGGAAGATCAAGATACAATTTTATTGGAACAAATCACAGGCTAATTAAAACTAGTTGTTCGGACAATAATACAAGGACTCCGTCCCAATCTAATTGATATTAACCAAATAAACCGATTAATTAGTTTCAGGTATGTAGTTATTTG
The DNA here is from genome assembly GCF_900177645.1 of Arenibacter troitsensis. Classification (GTDB taxonomy): domain Bacteria; phylum Bacteroidota; class Bacteroidia; order Flavobacteriales; family Flavobacteriaceae; genus Arenibacter; species Arenibacter troitsensis. The sequence continues at coordinate 23,179 of NZ_FXAO01000017.1, read as the reverse complement.
TAAATCATGAAATCACCAATGGTACTTTTAGTTTTTATGGTTATAGGTTGTGTTTCATGCAAAAACAACCAAGTTCAAGAGGTCAATGAACCAATGGAACAATCCGATAGGGTTTTAGTAGTGACAAAAAATAATCTGGAGTCAATTATAATCGATTATATGAACCCCAAGGGAGAAAAAGAAATAGACAGTCTGATTACCGAAGATTATTTACGAAACATGAACGGTATACCTGTGGTCACCAATAAAACTGAATTAAAGGCAAAACTTAGTCTATTTGGTACTGGATTCCCTGACTATGCAATAAACGTGGGCAATAGCCGTGTTTGTGACAAACAAGGCTATGTTGACTGGATATTTACAGGGACCAATACGGGCCAATTTGCCGATCTTATGGCTACAGGTAAGAAAGTAAAAATAAATGGTTTTTCACATCTTTATTTTAATGCGGAGGGCAGAATTTACCGAGAGGATACCTTTTACAATGAACTCGAATTTTTGCAGCAATTGGGGTACTCCCTGGAAACCCCTAATTTGAAATAAGTCCATATATCAACTCATTTATGAAATTAAATTTTAAACCATTAAACAACAATTGTCATGAGAACACTAAAAAAAATCATTTTTATTGTGATTGCAATGGCCTTATTGCCATTGATAGGCTCCGCACAGGGCGAAAAAAACCAAGCGTACTACGTCCATGAAGACCGCGTAAAACCTTCGAAAATTAATGACTACAATTTGGTTTCCAAAGATTTCAAGGAAGCTTGTGAAAAACACAAACTTAAGGACATGAGCTGGCAAGTTGGCTCTACCGACACGGGTAGGTACTTCAACATTTCACCTATAGAAAATATGGCGGAGTTGGACAAGAACGTAATGGCTCCGTTAGCAGAAAAAATGGGAGAAGAAGCATTTAGAAATCTTTTTAGGCGATATAATGAATGTTATGACAAGCATGGGGATTACGTGATTTACCTAAATAAGGAGCTCACCTATATGCCCGAAGGAATAAGCACAACCACCGAGGGTCAAAATTATAGAAAATGGCATTTCTTATATGTTGCCCCTAGCAACATTCAAAATCTCAAAGGAAAACTGAAAGAATTAAAAGCCCTTTATACCTCAAAAGGATCCAAGGAATACTATCGTATATACCACAATGGTTTTGGCAATATGGGCGATTATTATCTCGCTGTAATTTCAGCGATAGACGCTGAGGACTACGCCAAAAAATCCAAGGAAAATGAAGTTCTATTGGGTGACGAGGGGAAAAAACTTTTTGACGAAATGTTCAGTTATGTCCTAAAATACGAAACGGAATCAGGACAAATGCATCCCGATCTAGCCTATACCCCATCAAATTAAATTGATTAACAGGTAGGCCAAAGGTTTCAAATTAAACCCCCGGGTATTCAGTAGTTTGAAGATTTTCAATTTGAATTAGCAATTTCGTAAAGAAAATAAACCAAACCTTATCTACAACCCACCTACCTGTTTTAAAAATATAAAATGAGATTAGTAACCATTAAATTCAACCATATGAAAACTACAAAAACGATTATCGGAGCCTTAATGATCCTCGCCCTATTTATTCCTACCTCGGGATTAGCACAAGAGGGAAACTATTTTACAGTTACCACTTGGAAACTTAGTGTGCCAGAAAATGGCACCCGAGCCGAACTCAATGGACTTTTAAAAGAATTTTCCGAGAAAATATCCTTTAAGAACGACAAGGTCATCAGTGAACGGGTGCTACATCATATATCCGGTGCAGATCTACGGGATTTGGTTATCATTAGCGAATACGCTACATGGAACGATATAGATGCCGCTTCAGATATGCAGAATGAATTAATCAATAAAAACTGGCCAAAGGAAGAAGATCGAAATGCCTTTTTTAAGTCATGGAATAAGTATGTAGTTACCCATTCTGACGAGATATATCAAGAAAATCCGGCATTGACCAAAAAATAAAAGGATCTGGACCTGACCTATAGATTAATCGGGTCAGGTTCAACCTCTAAAACTAAAACACCATGAAAAAATTACTAATTATTGGGTTGGCAATAGTATTTATAATCGCTTGTCAGGAAAATAAACCGGAACGGTATACCCAGAATTCCCCGCAAATAAATACCGTTAAGCAAATAATTGAAAATTACAATAAGAAGACCTACGATATCAGTATCTATGCCGATACCTCAAAAACATATTACAACTCCAAGGAAAACCCTATGTCGCCAGAAGAGGTAATAGCCTACCACAAAGAAAGGGATATGGCCTATTCCCAAAGAAGTTTTCTGGACAAGGACCAAGAATATGAAATGGTCCTTACCGATGATGGAGAAACATGGGTAAACTGTTGGTTGGATTGGCAAGGTACCCTTGCCGGAAATAATCAGGCAGTAAACATTCCCATACATCTCACCTATCGTTTCCAAGATGGTAAAATTGTCCGGGAAGTTGGAATGTGGGATCCCTCGGCAATAATGCTTGCCATACAGGAAATGGAAATGAAGAACAGTATGTCTGCCGATGAAAAAGCTATACAGACCACCATAGATAATGTAACCAAGGCTTGGAATGCCAACGACAAGGATTTAATGTATGCCAGTTTGGTAAAAAATGTCACAAGAATGGCCAATGGGATCAGCATTGCCAAAAAACAATCCGATTACGGAGACTTTATGGATATTTACCATGGGGCTTTTCCCGATTTTAAGGTACGCTTGGACAAAACAGTAATTGATGGCAACAAAGCCTATATCAACTGGACTTGTACGGGGACCAACAAAGGGGAATTCATGGGAAATCCACCTACCAATAATAAAATTGAAACCCATGGTTTTAGTGTTTGGGAATTCGACACAGAAGGAAAAGCGGTTCGAGAAGATGCCTTTTATGACAATTTAGTAGTTTATGAACAGTTGGGATATTCCATGCCAATGCCAAAATAAATTTACCACTAAAGCTAATAATACGATGCACAAAAAAGGAAAATTATCCATAAAAATTCTATTAGTTTCCCTAATAGCTATAAGCTTCAACTGCAAGGAAAAAACCGCAGTTGAAACTATGGATCAACCTGCGATTATTGTTGAAAAGGAAATTCCCGAATACTTTCTACTGCGGCCTGAAGTGGAGAAGGCCTATGGCTATTCACATGCCGTAAAAATTGGAAACGAAATAAAGATTTCCGGGGCAGTTAGCATGGACGATGAAGGCAACCCGACCGCAATAGGAGACATTGCACAGCAAATGAAAAACTGTTACTCCGATTTGGAAAAGGTCCTGGCTCACTACGGTTGCACCTTCGATGATGTGGTAGTAGAAAATGTATTCACCACCAACATGCCCATGTTTCTAGAAATTGCCGCCTATAGAAATGAGATTTATAAAAATCAATTCCCCACAGGTTCTTGGATAGGCGTCAAGGAACTGGCACTGCCAGAGTTTATGATAGAAATTGAAATGGAGGTGCATAAAGCGAAATAACAATACCGTAATTCCATAAAACGCAGATCGAACCAACTGCGCTTTTAGCCTACATTGTATTCTGAAAAATCAAATAGTTATTATCCGAAAATATTAGTGCCTATTTTAAAAAAATGAGGTAGTCAAATCCAACAAAAATTAAGTATAAAAACAATACAAATGAAACAAACAATTGTAACCAGACACAAGGTAGCAAACATTGATACTTGGCTTAAGGGTCATGAAGATCGTGTAAGACTTTTTTCTTCTGTAGTATCCAGTTTTAGAACTTTTCAGGACACAAATGACCCTAATTCAGTGGTTTTGGTTTTTGAGGATGCGGACATGGAAAAGCTTGGAGCCATTATTAACGACCCCAAGAACAAGGCTATCAAGGACAAACATACCGTATTGGAACCAATAGTATTGTCCATGCAAATAGAGTTGTAAAGCGGATCTTAAACCCCAAGTACTATTCTTGAATTTAAAAACCAAGCAATAAATTGAAAGAGATCACATTACACTCCCCATTAGATTAAAATATAAACTCAATAACTTAACCTACTAGTAAAAAAAATTAACACGTTTTTTATGGTCTATTATTGGTTGCATTTATTGTACATTTTTATCTGTTCGAAATTATTGTGGAAGGAAGTTGATCTTACATCAAAGCAAACAAGAAAACGAAGGGTAGGCATTTTAGATTGCGACACCTTCAGGTATATGTCCAATGCCAAATACCCATATTATATGGACTTTATCAGATTTGAAAAAATGTTCCGATCTAAACTATTTGAGCATACGGTAAAAAAGGGAATGTATGCCGTTTTGGGGTCTCAAAAGATCATCTATAAAAAACCTTTAAGAATATGGTCAACTTTCACAATCACCCTTATACTGGAAGGTTGGGATGACAAATGGGTATATCATAGCCAGGTTTTTGAACAGAAAGGCCTAGTCTGCGCCATTGGTTATACCAAGGCCGCTTTTTGGAGAGGCAAAAAGGCCCAGGATATAAGAATAATAATAAAAAAATGTGGGGTCACTAGGTCAGAGATGGGTGCACCTAAAAGAATACTCGAAATTTTTAAAAACGATAATAATCTTTTAAAAGGTAGCAGTAACATTTTAATCTAAATATTTTGTAACATGGAAGCAGCGCAGATTACAGTAGATCCCTCAAAAATTTTGCAGGTAGGTACAGGGTTTTTCGGAACCAAAACCTTACTCACGGCAGTGAATATGGAACTTTTCACCGTTTTGGCCAAACGGGAATTATCTGGCAAGGATATTCAATCCAGGTTGGGATTGCATTCGCGCAGTCTATATGATTTTCTGGACGCCTTGGTTGCCATGGACTTTTTAAAAAGAAAAGGTTTAAAGGAAAGTGCTCTTTACAGTAATGCGGAAGATGCAGATTTCTTTTTGGACAAGAACAAGTCTAGCTATATTGGTGGCATTTTGGAAATGTGCAACAACCGTTTGTATCCTTTTTGGAACAATCTGGAGGATGGCCTAAAAACAGGTTTGCCACAAAATGAAACCAAAAATGGAGGGAAACCTATTTTCGAAGCGATTTATGCCGATCCAAAAAAACTTCGTGAATTTGTACGGGCCATGGCAGGGGTACAAATGGGAAATTTTATAGAATTTGCCAAAACATTTAATTTTTCAAAATACAAAACCCTCTGCGATATTGGCGGGGCAGGAGGATTTTTAGCGGCGCATGTTGCTATGAACAATCAACATATTCAATGTACATCCATAGATCTGCCCCAGGTAGAACCAATTGCAAAGGAAAACATGCAGAATATGGGGCTAAAAGATAAGGTGCAAGTTACCTCAGGGGATTTCTTTACGGATGATTTTCCAAAATCGGACGTAATTACCATGGGCAACATTTTACATGATTGGGGCACCAATGATAAAAAGATTCTTATCAAAAAAGCCTACGCTGCCTTGCCGGAGGGAGGAGCTTTTGTGGTCATTGAAAATATCATTGACAATGAAAGAAACAAGAATGCCTTTGGACTTTTAATGTCCTTGAATATGCTGATTGAGACAGAAGCAGGCTATGATTTCTCCTTTTCGGATTTTGACCATATGGTGAAAGAAGCCGGGTTTAAATCAACTTCGTTATTGCCTTTAACAGGCGCAACCAGTGCGGCGATCGCCATAAAATAGATTTCGCACTAATTTTCCTTGAAATTCGAATCGATGTGACCCAGACCAACCTTTATATTTTGAATATTACCTGGGATTTTTTTATTTAAACGCTTGAAACAATTATATTTAAGAATGTTACATTATACCTTAAATATATGAAACCAAAAACCAACCGAATAGAGTCCATTGACATTTTAAGGGGCTTGGTTATGGTAATTATGGCCTTGGACCACGTTAGGGATTATTTTAACTACGGCTCCTTTTTTATTGACCCTACCAATGTGGAAACCACAACGCCCATATTGTTTTTTACACGTTTCATTACCCATTATTGTGCCCCGGTATTTGTTTTTCTTGCCGGGACCTCTGCTTTCCTCTATGGAAGAAACAAAACAAAATCCCAACTCTCCAAATTCTTGCTTACCAGAGGGATTTGGTTAATTTTTATGGAGGTGGTGGTCAACAACTTAATATGGACCTTTGACCTAAGCTATAGTTTTCCCATACTACAGGTTATTTGGGCCATTGGCCTTAGTATGATCTGTTTATCATTTTTGATATATCTACCCTATAAATGGATTCTAGTATTGGGGCTTGTTATTATTGCTGGCCACAATCTATTGGACGGATTGGTGATGCAAGGAAATAGTCCTGAAGCCATTGTATGGTACCTGTTGCATCAGAACCATACCATGGTCCTCGGTCCCGATAAAATGATATTATTCCATTATCCTGTTATTCCTTGGATAGGACTAATGGCACTGGGTTATTGCTTGGGACAGCTATATTTAAAGGACTTTGATGAGGGATTAAGAAGAACATGGTTGTTACGTATGGGCTTGGGAGCCTTGGCCCTATTCTTTGTAATAAGGGGTTTGAATGTCTATGGAGATCTGGTGCCATGGACCGTTCGGGATAGCAGTTCCAAAACCATAATTTCCTTTTTTAATGTTACCAAGTATCCTCCCTCCTTGGCATTTGTTCTAATAACTATTGGTCCTGCCCTACTGTTCCTTAATGTTATTGAAAATGTAAAAAATTCGATCACCAATTTCTTTTTAATTTTTGGAAGAGTTCCCTTCTTCTATTATTTCCTACACGTATTGGTAATCCATACTGCAGCAATTATTGGAATTATAATTTTTGGTGGAAACTGGAAAAATATGATTTTGACCGCCGATGTATTTATGAACGAAACACTGGTCACTTATGGATACCCCCTATGGGTCACCTATATGGTTTGGATAGGGGTAGTACTTGCACTATACCCATGGTGTAAGAAATATATGATCTATAAGATTAATAATAAGGATAAATGGTGGTTGAGTTATTTATAATCCATATACCAGATTAGTTTCAATGATTCCCAAAGGTATTTACTTCAATAAAAACCTTCATTAAATTTCAAAGAAAGAAAAAGGACAAAGCTTAACCCTGTCCTTTCCACAACTAACTAAATCAACTCAAAATCCATCAATATTTTTTATGGTATTTTGTACAGAAGTAAAGGTGCATTATTTCTAGCTACCAACATTCCCTTTTGCTTGTTTCTTCCTAGATGGATATAGGAAGCCGCCCTTACATCCCCTTGGACATATAAACCCGATTGCTGTGCCATGGTAGGCTCAAAAATACCGTCACCCTTCGAAATAAGATAGTGCCCATAACTAGCATCATTTCTAGGGGTTTCCACCTCAGAACCATAAAGATTTCCAAATAGAATTAATTTCATATTTTTTTCCTCGTTATGTTGTAAAGTCAAGATTCTGTTAATCGAGGATATCTGCACAGTGTTCGAAAGCAGAGAAAAACTAAAACGCTTGTTTTCCTCGTTTATCAAAATACTAGTTGCAAAATTTGTAGCTGCCAAGTGACGGGCTTTATCTAATTCCTCGCCGTAAACTTCTCTTAAACTAGCCTTTCCAAAATCTTCATAAGTTTGGAACTTTTTCTTTATAAAGGGCATTTGTCCGGAAGAACATTCCCGCCCCCTTAAAGGATACATTTGCTCTCCTTCATGGTATCCCAAAACAATATCATTAGTGTTATTTTGATCAAAATCGTTTAAATACAAGTGGAATGGTTCCTGTTCTGATGCCTTATATTTATAGTTAAGGCCAAGATTTCCTGCAATTAAATCCATATCCCCGTCATTATCAATATCGGCTGAAGCAAGACTAAACCACCAACCAACATTATTATTTAATCCTAATGGTTCGGATATATTAAAAAATGCATTGTTCTTGCAACTAAACGCCTGAATATTTCCCCATTCCTGGGCAATTATCAGTTCTTCAAATTCATCGTTATCCAAATCCACCCATAGCGCGTCTGTTACCATCCCTAAATCATTTAGCTCGGGGAAAACTTCATCCGTGACATCCTTAAATTCAATGCTACCATTATGGGATATGTTTTTTAACAATAAACTTTTTGAAGGATAGCCATAATTTTGGGGCTGTAATCGTGAACCGATGAATAGATCAAGACTTCCATCCCTATCATAATCCAAAGTTTTCACAACCTGACCACTACCAAGAATTTCCGGAATAGCATCTTCGTTTCTTATAAACTTGCCCTTACCATTATTTTCATAAAAGCGGTCCAAATAATATAAGCTTCCTGCTTCTTTTTCATTTCCCCCACTTACCACATAAAGATCTTGGTCTCCGTCCCCATCCGCATCCAGAAAGATAGCGCCGGTATCCTCCTGGCTTTTGTCCAATTCAAAAGATTCCATGGGTTGGCTCTCAAACATATTATCTGTAGCTTGTAAATACAACACACCTGATTGCCCCATAGCCCCTCCAATGTAAAAATCTTCCAAACCATCATTATTCACATCGGCAACCGCAATACATGGCCCAAATTGGGACATTTTATGGGGCATTAAGGATTCCAAAGAAAAATCATTATAATCATTTTCGTCATGTTTAAAGTTTATGCCATAGTCTTCCGTTATATCCTGAAATGTATAATTTGGCTTATCCTTTTCGAACGTTGCTTTCCCTTCTGGAGCATATTGAATATTAATTTCTTGATTAGCCTTTATATTGGTGAAAATCTGATATTGCCCGTCTGGCCAAACCACTTTTACCGAATCAAGTTTTTTTATATCCCCAAGGCCGAAATGAATAGGTGAAGCCATTGCGGATTGAAAACCTCTTGAGAAATAATTTTCGGCATAAAAGGTTTTATCGTTGGCGTTAACCTCTATTCGGGCTCCAATACCATCAATATTCTTATCTGGACCTTTTAGCACAATTTTTAAAAATGTATTTCTTGATTGATTGTTACGGTACAATTGGGCGAAATCATCTGTATTATTAACTATGATATCCAAGTCCCCATCATTATCAAAATCAGCATAGGCTGCGCCATTGGAATAAGTGGCTGTTTGATTAACGGCCAGTTTGTTAAATTTTAGATCCCCTCCATTGAGATAAAAATAATTTTCTTTTTTTCGTTCTGGTAGCTTGTCCAATAAATCATCCACATGCTTCGCTAAATCTACTTTTCTCCTGCGTAAACCTTCTTGATATTTTTCTTCCAAATAAATTGCAAAATCATTGTTTCTAAAATCCATTTTAATACCGTTGGAAACAAACAAATCCCTATATCCGTCATTATCCATATCCAAAAGCAATGGGGCCCAACTCCAATCTGTACTGGATATCTCTGCTAGTTGCGCTATATCGGAAAAGGCAGGTATGTTTGTATTGGGATAGCTACCATTATTGATCTGTAAGGCATTGTACATATATTGTCGATGAAGACCCAATTTCTCTATATTGTAGAATTGTGCTACGTTCATTCCGCTCATACTGGTCTTTTGGGTATAATTATCCTCCGCCATCATATCAAGTGATATTATGTCCAACAAACCATCATTATTGATATCGGCAATATCATTGCCCATTGAAAATGTAGACATGTGATTAAATGATTTAAGAGAACTTTCTGTAAAAGTCCCATTTTGATTGTTCAAATAAAGGTGATCCTTTTCATAGTAATCATTGCTTACATAAACATCTGGCCAACCGTCATTATTAACATCCCCAACGGCAAGACCTAGGCCAAAACCAAGATTATTGCTGATAATCCCTGCCTTTTGTGAAACATTGACAAACATTCCGTCATCGTTACGATAAAGTTTTTCACCAATCTTATCCGTTGTCCCCTTCATTATATCAGCAGTCTCTTCTATTCCATACATTTCTATATTATGGTTGATCAAGAACATATCCAGATCCCCATCACGGTCATAATCAAAAAAAGAAGCTTGGGTTGAATAATGTGGCAAGTCCAGTCCATATGATTTCGCATCCTCCTCAAAAACAGGAATATTGTCTTTATTCATGCCTTTATTTATCAACAACAGGTTACGTAATGGTTCATCGGCCTCAAATCGACCTGATCTAAGGATGTAAATATCCTTTAAGCCGTCATTGTTGATATCCACAACGGTAACACCTGTAGGAAAACCGCCATTGCCTTGGGCATTGGCAGCTACACTCACGTTTCTGAACTTTAGGTTTCCCAGATTTAAGAATAGCTTATTGGTCCGAAGGTTACTTACAAAATAGACATCTTGAAGTCCATCATTGTTAAAATCGGCCACTGCAACCCCTCCCCCATTATAAAAGTATTCATAGTAAAAGCCGTTCATAGTAGTGGTTTCCTCCAGCTTATTGACAAAATTGAGACCAGTATCCTCCACCCCTAATACGGTGTATAATTCCTGCTCTTCTTCAATAATTTTTCGGGCTCGATCATTTGAACAGGAAAAGAACACCAAACCAATAATAAACAGAACGGTTATAAAAATGATAGTCTGATTTTTTTGCGTCATACCCCAACAAAAATTTTTTTCTTTTGGGCGGTATACACCCAAAATGCAATAGTAATAGTCAGTGTTATAAGCGTACCACCTATATAAGCAACATCATTGGGCAATTGAAAACCTTCCGGGGCAATTAAAATATAGGTACTGCAGACCATTGTCATAAAAATTGCCGGTAATAAGGTAACCCAATAGGCCTTGTTTTCATATATTAAATAAGCGGTTATAGTCCAAAGCACGATCATAGCCAAAGTTTGGTTGCTCCAGGCAAAATATCGCCATATAATTCCAAAATCTATTTGGGTAAGGACAAAGGCGATTACGAAAAGGGGTAGACTAATAAGCAGCCTATTGACTATTTTCTTTTGGTTGGACTTAAATATATCGGACAGTATTAGGCGTGCAGACCTAAATGCGGTATCGCCCGATGTAATTGGCGCAGCAACAATTCCCAATAAGGCCAATACTCCCCCAATTTGGCCGAGCATGTTAAGAGATATCTCATTGGCGGCCCAAGCGGCATTGTTGTTATTGTCTATCATGGCTCCATTTAAACCTTCCACATTTCCAAAAAATGTCATTGCCGCAGCAGCCCATATCAAAGCCACAATCCCCTCCGTGACCATGGTGCCGTAAAAAATCTTTCTTCCAAGTGTTTCATTTTTCATGCAACGTGCCATGAGCGGAGATTGGGTGGCATGGAATCCGGAAATGGCACCACAGGCAATGGTTATGAACAATATTGGAAACAAAGGGGTTGCCTCTGGATCGCTGGTCATATTTCTTAAATTCGCCGGAACCAGTTCGGGAATATTGTAGTCCCCAAAAAAAAGTGCAATTACCAAACCTATGGCCATTAGCAACATGGCTACTCCAAAAATGGGGTAAAGTTTACTTATTAATTTATCTATAGGTAGTAATGTGGATAGCACGTAATAAACCAAAATAATGGCCACCCAAATCCATACGCTCCAGATGTTTCCAGTCATTCCATCAATTATTTTAGCCGGACCTACCAAGAAAACGGTCCCCACAAAAATTAACAGGACCACTGAAAAAAGGCGCATGAACTGTTTTGCTGTAGGTCCTAAATAAATACCGACCACTTCACTAATACTCAATCCATCGTGCCTAATGGACAACATTCCTGAAAAGTAGTCGTGCACCGCACCTGCAAAGATGCTTCCCAATACGATCCACAAAAAAGCGGCAGGCCCGAACATAGCCCCTGCAATGGCGCCAAAAATGGGTCCCAAGCCTGCTATATTCAAAAATTGGATCAGAAAGACCTTCCATGTGGGCAATGTCATAAAATCAACATCGTCCCTAAGCCTTACTGCTGGTGTTTCCCTATCCTTGTCCACTCCAAATATCCTTTCCATCAATTTCCCGTAAGTAAAATAACCAAGTATTAAAGCTCCAATAGACAATAAGAATGATATCATTTCAATAATGTTATAATTACAAATTCAATTTTTTCCAAATCAATCACCTCTACCCAATTATTCCAAATCCTCCAAAAATTCTGTTACGATATAGCCGTATGTGTGGTTACCGGACTCGGCAAACCGCAAAAGTTGGGCGTTAATTTCAGGGCTCGTCGATACATTTTTTTCAATGGCCTCGAGATATAATTTCAACTGATTTTTGGTCATTAGCTCCAAATTTCTACCCAATGACACCAAAACATTGACAGGAGCTTCATGAATATGATTCAGCAACAAACTTCTAGTATTAATATCAACCTCAGCAAAGCTCTCCCAGAAAGGGATTTGGAGATCTTCGGTTTGCCAGAACAATTTAGGAAGATTTTGCACAATATAAGTACGTACCAAAGGAATACTTTCCCCGAAAATTTGTGCTATTCGGTCCTTATATTCCAAGAATTCAGATTCACTCAAGGAATTAAGGGCATACATTTGATAATCCTGTTCATTACTCATGAGCATATAACGCTTTAATTCATTATCGAACAAGGCGGCAGTATACTCCTGAAGCTCTTCCTTAATGGGGCCATGGGCAATATTCCAGGCTACATAACAAGAATAAAGCGCCCCATCTACCACTGATTCCTTAACCTCCGTTATCGTTGCACCCGCTATGGCATCGGCACCATCAATATCCGACTCTTTTGGCTTTGAAACCAACTCATCGATTTTCCTTCTTTTTAGAATTGAATTGTCATCCAACAATAACTGGTGTAATTTTTCATAATCCTGATCCACAAATTCCACATGATCATGTTTTGTCAATGATTGGCCTTCTACCTTATCATAACCAACATAGGATCCTAATAAATTCCAATAAAGTGTAAGATACATCAACCTACACTCGCCATCCGCACAAACTGGGGTACAAATATCAGCCGTATAGAGAACTGGTCTTTGCAGATCGGTTACGAGCATATCAACATTTTGATTGCCCATGGTCTCCACCTCAATAAAATAAGAAGTTGGCTTATTGTACAATGCAATGCCATCTTGCCATTCCATGGCATAGTACTCCGGCTTTTTTGTCAAGGCCCTCTTTTGCCCATCAATATTGTAGTTCCTGATCATTTTTTGGGTCGGCATAAGACTCAATCCGCAAATTAATATGATGACAATTAATATTTTCATGATAATTTACTTACTCCTTTAATGACTTGGGATTAGCTTCATGTATCTTTTATAGATCACCCCTACTATTTCTTGGAATCTGGAATAGGGGTATATTTTTGTTTTTCAATAAGGTCCATGTATTCGTTCAAATAACCTGTATATATATCCCTTGGGCTTACATCGTACTTTTTACATAGTGATGCCGCAAAACCAACGGCTGCCCCCATTTGTCCTGTTGTCCTCATTACCCTTGGCCCACCTAGACCAACATGGGAAGTACTGAAATTTCTACCGGCCATAAATAAATTATTAATATTCTTTGAATACAAACTTCGGTAAGGGATATAATATTTAGGGGTCTTGTAAAAAAGTGCTTCAGAAATAAAATCGGGATTTTTTTCATCCTCCAACACCGTCTGATAATGCACGTCCACTTCCCTAGTCTCTTCCACCACTCCATCTGTAAAAGTTCTACCCGTTTTGGCATCGTTCAATGTAAAAATATAGTCCCCTACCAATCTTCGGGATTCACGCTTGCCTACCAAATAAGATACCCACTCCAATTTTCGATTGGCGTTTTCAGGCTGTTTCTTGGCATTAGCAAAAGAACCGTAAATAGCCCGGAGCATATGATCGCGAATTTCCTCGGCGTCATCTATTTGATGAAGATCATTACGACTAAACTCCCACTGCCATTCCCCTTTGACCTTGGCATAATCCCTAGCCACAGGCATTGCCCAAGGTACTTCTGGAAATTGGGCCACTTGTTCTGCCTCATAGGAACGCCAAAGTACCGAAGAACCCATCACTGCATTATCTGGCTGTTTTGGACTCCATAATTCCCCATGCTCCTTCCATTCTTCCCCGTATTTATCCACACTTTCACGGCCATAAGAAAATTCTGCTCCGGCCCAAAAACCTATCCAACCATCTCCAGTTGAATCTACAAAAAGTGGTGCCTCAAAGCGAATGCGCTCCCCGGTTGCTGTTTGACGAGCATCTACATAATTGATCTTATTTTCAACAGCTTTCGCATCATAGGCCCTCCAATTTAAAAAGAGGGAAATATTCTCATAACTTTTTACACTGTTGTCCCTTTTTATCTGGTCCTTATGAGCTTCCGGGGATCCGTTAGGATAATGCTCCGTATCCAACTTTTTAAGAATTCGTTCAAAATTACCATATATACCCAAGGTATGTACTCTAATTTCACTGCTGGCATTACCTCCCAATACAGGTCGGTCATGAATTAGCGCAACCTGAAGCCCTTCCTCGGCGGCTGCTATAGCCGCTGCGCAACCGGCAATTCCTCCACCTACAACAACTAAATCATACTTCTTGGTAACTTTGGGTGCCACCGGCTCCATAACTACAGTTTTCCTCCAAGTAGCCAACTTTTTCATGGATGAAGGCGGTTCAACATCAGAAGTGGTAAAATAGATGGCATCACATCGACCGTTAAAACCTGTAAGGTCTACAAGTTCCAAAGTATTCTTTTTATTCGTTATCTGGACGGCTCCGGCATATTCCCAACCCCATCCAGAACGGAGGCCCAGTGTATTTTCCAACACCAAGCCATTTACTTTTATTTGAAATCTCCCAGGAGCTTTCCATTCCCCTGGAACCCAATTCTTGGTGCGAACCCAAACCTTATATTCGCCATCCTTCTTAAAATTAACCTCGGTTTTTGCATTTTTCACCGGTTCTCCCATACCATGGGCCAGGAGATAAGAAGAACCCATCTGCTCAATGAATTGCGGGTCAACGACCCATCCCCCCTTGTCGTCAAAACTTTCCGCTTCCAACAGCATATCTTGGGAAATCATATAATTGATACTGAAAAAGCACAAAATCAGAACTAAATATTTCATAAAATTTATTTTAATTGATTTAAAAAAGTTTATTTGTCACGAAAGGCAATAGTATCTCAACTTTCAACTCTATTTCCTCCGTAAATTATACAAAATTTCATCTATACTCCAATTGCGCAGTAGCCTGGCAATCTTTATCGGCAACAATTCTGATCCATCTCGACTGGAAGTTATCCGGAAAAGTATAGTTATACTCTTCACCTCCCTTAACAGTTACCTCCTTATAGGTCATCCAGGGTCCATGCCCTATGGGCTCGACCTCAATTTTGTAAGTAACCGTTTTATTGGATAGATTGGAAATTTTGATACTTTTCTTGTCATAAAATCCTATTAAATAAGGATCACTAGGCTCATCGGCCCTTACCATAGTATCTTTCCATGGCCCCCCTACGCCTACTGGTTTACCCAATTTCCACAAATCATCTATTGTTCCCGCCCATACCTTGGCTTTCCCATCTTTAGATGTGATTACATGTTCATTGTTTCCATTAAAATCATCTTCAATACCGGTTAAAACGAACAGTCCGCGGTACGAGGCATAATCATGAATAAGCATATTATGAGAGGAAACAGGCCGTATTTTTGCAAAACCATCGGCATTCTCCGCAGGCAACTCATAAAAGGTGCCTGAGCAATTTAATAAATCTCGTTCGGTAGAAACCTCACGACATATGCGTAGTGCTCCGTTATCCATCCCCTCACTATATGCGTCATTGCCCTTGGGCAATCTCCAACGTCTCCCCTGATCATCTACTATTAAAACAGAAGCGGCGTCAGTTGTTACTACGTTTTTGGGTATGGCTACCTTGTCCCTCATTAATTGCACAGTTTTGTCATCCTCTTTTTTAACCAAGTTCAATAATGAATCCAATTCATAGAATCCTGTTTCATGGAATCCCGCAGTGGAGACATTTCCGGCCAATACTCCCAAGGTTCGTCTGTTGTCCCCTAGAGCCCACAAGAGCCCACCAATGGCATTCCTATCCGAAATATCTGCTATTCCTCGGAACATACCATTTGGCTGGCCGTTTCTATTATCCGTATCACCATAAAAAAAATGAACTGTAGCCTTTGTAGCTTTGTTTGGCTTAATGCGTACCCACTCTCCTATTTCGTTATCTTGGAACATTATATGCATAGACTCGCCTGCTGAGGCTTCAACAGTTTTTAGAGAAGTCCAGTTGCCATCACCCTTTTTATCTACTTCAAAATTAAAAGTAACCGTTGAATTACCTTCGTTCTTAATCCAAGCAGATCGTTTTTCCCAACCAGTAAAAAGAAATGGTTCCGATAATTCATTGGCCCTGATTTCTTCGGAAATCCAGACAGCACCTTCAGCGGTATTAGGCCCCAATTCATCTGGCTTATCCAGAGTGGTAAACCAAAGGTTGGAATTGGATTGCCCAGGACCTATTAAACTACCTTTCTGCTTACGGGTATTTAAAAACTCTTTCTCTGCAGAATCGTCACATCCAAAAATCAATTGATCGTTCCATCTAGAAAAATCACCAATTACTTTAAGATAAGATGAACGAGGTCTAATACCAGCAGAATTATTGGCCCTAAAAGTTCCTGGAAAATGCCAGAACATACCATGCATAGTCATTAAGAACTCGGGAGTTTCTTCGGTACCAATATTTCTTATCCTAGGCCATTCGGTATTCCATCCATGTGCCCCATCATAAGAATGACTTGCTTTAGGCAGTCGATAATAATCCCATCCAGTCTTCGGATTTCGAACTCCCACCAGTACTGATTTAAAATCCCATCCCGTGGCCCATATGGGATCATTTTCCGGATCTTTATTTCCGTAAATACCCCCGGGTCCTGTAACCTCTACAAATTGATTTCTACGAACTACCTTCCAATCCTTCCCGTCCCATTCCGACAATGAACCGGATTCCACATCAAATTTCCCTAAGGCAGCATGATTAGCCTCCCCATTGTTGCTATAAACCATAACTCCCTGGCCTGAATACAAGCCCTTTCCATGGGCGCCTGGCAATAACGGACCAAATTGCGCCATATCCTTGGCCTTGCGCAATGCATTGGCATCAGGATAAAGCGTTATTGGATCCAATGTATTTACATCAACCTCATAAAACCCTTCCTCCATGGTAGCATAGTATATCTTTCCGGTTGGATCTGTAAGATGTCTGGCATTACCTGTATGTCTACCTGGCATCTCTTCGTAGGGAATAGCCGTTACTTTGCCGTCATCCCCGTTTATGGCGTATGGTCCTATAAATAGTTTATTACTTTCTTGATGTACCATACGGTTGGCAGGGGTTCCACCAATACTTTCTTCCCTGACTTCTTGATCCAGATCCGAATTTATTGCGTACAATTTATCAGATGAACCATTGGGTTGATGAGGGCTATAGGTTATTACCCATAATTTATTGGCCCAGGGTACCACTGCTCCAGTTCCGCATTCACCTCCCAAATTATACATCGCTAAATGTGGGTATATCCCACTAAGTGAAATATATTTATCCGCTTTCTCCTCAGTTCCATTTTCATCTATCTTGTCTTTGCAGGATAGGGTAAAACCAAACAACAGTATACTCACTAGACAAAAGAAATATGTATTTACAGCTTTTATCATTAATTTATTTTTTTTAATGTTGAAATTGCGTGACTAAATTCAATTAATTTATATCTCAAAAAATAAAGGGGTTTAGCAGTTACTCTATTACCAACTTCGACCAAACCTCTTTTTCGAAAAATAAAAAAGAATCCCTGGAAATACTGCTATTCCCAGGGAACACACTATTAATAACCTGTATTTTGGGTTAAATTTGGGTTCAATAAACGCTCGGAAGCAGGTATAGGCCACAAATATTGACGCTCTGGGAAATTAATGGTATTCAGGGACCTACAAAGTCCGGCATTTAACATGGCCGAAA
The DNA here is from genome assembly GCF_900177645.1 of Arenibacter troitsensis. Classification (GTDB taxonomy): domain Bacteria; phylum Bacteroidota; class Bacteroidia; order Flavobacteriales; family Flavobacteriaceae; genus Arenibacter; species Arenibacter troitsensis. Next base: position 5,313 of record NZ_FXAO01000017.1, on the reverse strand, counting down.
AATCAGGTAAACCATCCTCGTCTACTTCTGGCTTCATACCCCAGAACCATAGTCCTGGGTTTACTACATTGTCCATTAAGGGTCCTGTTGGAGGGACAGTAACATTTCCATCTGTGGCTACATTCAGCATTCCGTAAGAGGTTCCCGTAAGTGCTTTTTCCGCTAGACGCCAGCGTATAAGATCCATATACCGCCTTCCTTCAAAGGCAAGTTCTGCCCGTCTTTCACTTCTAACTTTTCGGCGTAGTTCTTCTTGATCTGTGGTTGTCACCGCAGGATTTGGTATACCTGAATTAGCGTATGCACGATCACGAACTGCATTTATTGCTGCGAGAACACTGGCATCAATCTGATTCAATTCAATTTTTGCCTCCGCATACATCAATAAAACATCCGCATATCTAATGACTATTAAATCCGGGTCTGTTATATAGTCCTTCCAATCCTCATCCACGCCCTTTTTCCATGCCAAACCATTAAAGGCGGCAAAGGCGGCTACAGATTGGGTGTCATTATTTTTTATCAGACTGTTAGAGGCAAAATCCATTACTTCTTTTTTAGTGGGGTTAGGCGTGTATTCCAGGCCCATGAAATTAGAACCATCACTTGGTGTCAATCCATCCCCATCTTCCAATGAACCAAAAGGTACAATGGTCATACTACATCTTGGATCCCTATTCTTAAATGGATTTTGTGGATCAAAAAGTGGAGATTCATCAACTGGCAGACCATCTGTACATTCAAAGGAGGCCAATAGTTCCCATGTGGGTTGTCGTGCACCCCAACCCCCGTGATTTCGTGGCAAATAATCACGAACGTTGTCGTTTCTATTCTCATTTAAATCTGAATTCCTAGGAATATGAAATATGGTTTCCTTAGTATTTTTGGTACTGGAAACAAAAAGTTCCTCAAAATTAGGATAAAGCTCGTATTCCCCTAAATCCATACAATCCTCCGCTGCTTCTGCCGCTATAGCATTATCTCCCATATATAGCGCAATCCTAGCCTTCATGGCATAGGCCGCTCCCTTTGTGGCATACTTTAAACCACCATACGAAACTGGCAAATTAAGGGCTGCATCATCATAATAGACATAAATTCTTTGGAGTATTTCATCCTTATTTGTTCTACCTATCTCAAAAGATTCATCAACCGTAAGTTCCTCTTCATAAAATGGCACATCACCGTAATGGGAAATAAGATAGGACCAGTAAGACGCCCTTAAAAAATTAGCTTCAGCTTTAAATAATTTGGTATCCTCTGCCGAAAGCACATCCTGTGTTTCCAATTTTTCAATTACCACCAATATTCTAGTAATGGCTTTGTACATATTGGACCAATTAGTAGATGCTGTTCCGTATTCCGAGGAAACTGTTCCAGCCTTAATGGCATCAAGAGCATCCCTTCTTTGCCAATCGTCAGTCCAGCCTTCTGGCGATTGATCTACAGGCCAAAAAACCTCTCTATATCCTTCATTTAGTGATTGTCTAAATTGATCCTTATTCTGATACCAACTTCCTGAACTTGCCGCATCCTCCTGCACCAAATCCAACTCAGTACATGAAAATCCCACAAACAGGAATCCAATACTAAAAATTGTTTTATATATATAGTTTTTCATTTTTATAAGTTTAAAAATTAGCTTTTACCCCAATAATAAAGGACTTTGTAATCAAATATCCACTCCCTTGCTCCGGGTCTATCCCTTCCGGCAACTTATCAATGGTAAACAAGTCGTTTCCTGCAACATATAAGCGTAGAGAGGAAAATCCGTTTTCTCCAAATATATCTGAGGGCAAAGTATATCCTAATGTAATGTTCTTGACCCTGAAATAAGAACCTTTGAGCAACCAGTAATCTGAAAAGCTATTATAGTTGTTGCCCACAGCATTTTCTGACAAACGTGGATAAGCTGCATTTAGATTTTGTTCCGTAGTATTATAGACACTCCAATAATTACCCGCATACAGGGTAGATGGCGATTGCCAACTTTCTTGAAATGGCCTGATAAAAATTGGAGCTAGATTAAAGTTTTGTTGACCAACTCCTTGAAAAGCCACTCCTAGATCGAACTTCTTGTATGTCAAATTTAGATTCCCTCCGTATTGATAGCGCGGCAAAGACCCTCCTAAAATGGTCTTATCCAATTCATTGATTATCCCATCAGGTGTGCCGTCCGGACCACTTATATCCTTATATTTAATATCACCAGGCCTTACTGCATTACTGGTCGTAGCCGAATTGTCCACTTCGGCTTGCGTTTGGAATAATCCATCTGATTGGTAACCATACCAAGATCTAAATTCGCTACCTTCCTCAGACAAAATATTCCCATCAAATAAACGTTTCCCGTTTACATCGCCAATTATGGATTTTGAATCAAAAATATTAAAAGAGGTAGTAATCCTTAAATCCCCTATACTTTGACGATAAGTTAGTCCAAGTTCCCAACCCGTCGTATCCATCCCACCTACATTGACCGTAGGATCATCATAACCACTTAATGCCGGTATACTAAGATCCAAAAGCATGTCCCTGGTATCCTTTTTAAAGTAATCTGCGGTTATGGACAATCTGTCATTGAAAAGGTTTAAATCAATACCAAGATCTAATGTTGTAGTGGTTTCCCAAGTTACGTCCTCAATAGCCAAAAACCTCTGGGCGGCAGACCTTACCGCCTCTACATTACCTCCATTGGCGATTAAGGCATTACTAAATTGAAGAACCGATAAATAAAGATAGTTCCCTAATCTATCGTTACCAAGGCTACCATAGGAAGCTCTAAGTTTTAAAAATGAAATAGCCGGATCCAATGATTCCATAAAGTTTTCGTTGGAAACAACCCAACCTCCTGAAAATGAAGGAAATGATCCCCATCTGTAATCTTTACCAAATCTTGAGGAGCCATCTCTTCTAACTGTACCTTGGAGGTAATATTTATTATTATAATTGTAGGCCAACCTTCCGAAATACGAAGAATAGGCATTCTCAGAAACGCTTGTACCACTATCAAAAACCTTGTCGATTGGTGCTTGGTTTAAGAAAGGATAATCACTGCTTACGTATTCATTACCTCGAACACCCAAAGTTTCACTTTGCGATGAAAACTCTTCATAGCCTATTACACCACTAATATTATGATTGCCATAACTTTCATCATAATTGACCAAAGCTTGGGTAGTAATCGTGTTGTCATTTGCCCTTCTTTCAATAAGATAAGTTTGGGTAGAATTGTGACCAGAAATATAATTTGGATTAGCCAATTTGTTCGGGTCATCGAAATCCCAATACGGAATAGATTTATTAAAGAATTTATACTTATTAAATTCAAAATTAGGAGCCAAATTCACCGAAATCTTCAGGGATTCACTGGGTTTATAAAACAAACCAACTTTTCCATAGAACAAATAATTCTCGTTAGTCTGATATCCTCCATGGTGCAATTCGGCATAAACATTATCCCCGGACTTACTTTCGGCAATTCTTCCATCTGCCCACAATGCAGCATAAACCGGTGCTGACTTTATAGCCCTAGCAGTAGGATCCAAAGTTGGCCTGTCATCCTTTGTCAATTTCATTGCAAAATCCAATGTAGCACCAAGTTTATCTGATATTTTTATATCGTTGTTGATCCTTGCATTATATCTTTTCCAGTCCCTATGGGCGTACAAGGCATCTTGATACTCATAACCAAAGGTGGCGTTGGTCTTTACCTTTTCTGACCCCCCACTTATATTAATGTTATGTCTGTAACCCGAGGAAGACTTTCTCAATATTAAATCCCTCCAGTTAGTATCGGGATACTGGTCCGGGTTAATCACATTGTTCGCCGTATAGTTGGAGATTAGTTCCTCTGACCATGTAGGGTATTCATTACCATCATTTCCATTGTCGTTCCAGGCCTTTTCATTATCCATTTGCATATAAGGTATGGCAGCCACCGATTTTCTTGTCTCAGTAGGTGTATTAATAAAATACTCCCCACTATATCCCAGGTTGAAAACCTCACTTTTCCCTCTTTTCGTAGTAATGATAATAACTCCTGCAGCGGCCCTAGAGCCATAAATGGCAGCTGATGCCCCATCTTTAAGTACCGAAATGCTTTCTATTTGATCTGGGTTCACGTCATTAATACTGGATACAGGAACGTCATCCACAAGTATGAGGGGAGAGCTATTGCCCTGTAAAGTGGTTACACCCCTAACCCTAACTTCGTTTCCCGCACCAGGTTCCGAATTGCTCCTCGTAACACTTACACCGGCTACGGAGCCCTGTAAAGCATTGGAGACATTAGTAGTACTTCTTGCTACAATTTCATCGCCGTCAACTACACTGACCGAACCAGTTATATCCTTTTTGGCCTGGGTACCATATCCAACTACTACAACCTCTTCCAGCCCTGAAGAACTTTCTTCCAAACTGACATTTACAACTTCCAATCCATTAACGGGGATTTCCTTTGTCGCAAAACCAATATAGGAAATGGTTAAAACTGCATTCCCATTTTCAACGGTCAAGGTAAAGTTGCCATCAAAATCGGATTGGGTACCATTGGTAGTACCCTTTTCCACAATACTGGCCCCTGGCAAAGGAACTCCTGTATCATCCGTGATAGTCCCAGACATGGAAAAACCCTGTAATTTTGGGTCATTGGTGACTGTTACCGTATGGACCGGCACTACTTTTTTCTTGACCACAACCTGTCTATCGTCAATTTTATAATCAAGATCCGTGTTCGAAAATGCATTATCCAAAATAGTGGCAACATTTGCATTTTTTAATCGAATAGAAATCTTCTTATCCCTGTTCAAAACATCATCCTTATAAAAGAAAACAAACTCACTTTTATTCTGTATTTCCTTAAAGAGCTCTTCAAAAGTTACTCCCGTAACATTAATATCAATCTTGGTTTGAGCATTGGTTAGGTTGGCATACACCGAACTGAGACCGATACATATAAACAATATAAATATCCTCATAATGGTAATTATTCCGCGCCAAAGGGTTTTTTCACCCCACAAGGGAACGCGCTTGAAAATTTTATTCATAATTTTGTTTTTGGTAAGTTAATGCTGCTCTAGTACAGCAATGTTAATTTTTTCACGGCCGGTGGATGGGCAAACATCCTCCGGCTTTTTTTTGTTGGTTTTTTTTTCGAATTTCAGGTTTTTCTCATTGGCGTTTTGTGTTTAGTTGGTTATAGTTATTTTGTTGTCGTCGGTACGTTCATATACCAGGTCAGTGGCCTCTCCAATGGTCCCGATCACTTTTTCTATGTCCTCTTTCAGGTCCAGGTAACCGGAAAAGGTCCCT
>NZ_FXAO01000016.1 GCF_900177645.1 Arenibacter troitsensis | reverse complement strand
GGTATTCATGAACCTCCTGCGTCGGTTTCATTGGAAAGCAAAGAAATCGAAGATTCACGAAATCCGATAAAAACAATAACAACCCATTGAGTAAATTGAAAGAATTATTTAATTGTTGGTTTTACTAGATTGCTCCCATTATTTAAAACTATTGTTCAAAAAACATGAGTGATCAAATTAATCCTAATTTTTACATAAACACAACAATTGTTCTTGATCCCTATAGTTTTCTATACATGTAAGGCTCTATTATCGGTTGCTGCCAAAGCAGCTTCTTTTACAGCTTCTGCAAAGGTTGGGTGTGCATGGCTCATTCTGGAGATATCCTCGGCGGATGCCCTAAATTCCATTGCGGTAACCGCTTCGGCAATTAAGTCGGCCATTCTTGCTCCGATCATATGTACTCCTAAAACTTCATCGGTATCTTTATCTGCCAATATCTTGACAAAGCCATCCAAATCCATACTGGCCCTAGCCCGCCCCAAGGCGCGCATTGGAAACTGACCTACCTTATAGGCTACTCCGGCTTCCTTAAGTTCCTCTTCGGTTTTTCCTACCGCTGCAACTTCAGGCCAGGTATATACCACACCTGGAATTAGGTTATAGTCTATATGTGGTTTTTGTCCTGCCAATATTTCGGCTACGAAAGTTCCTTCCTCTTCGGCCTTATGTGCCAACATGGCTCCCCTTACCACATCACCTAGGGCATAAATGTTGGGTACATTGGTCTGTAAGTGCTCATTTACGGCTATGGTACCGTTCTTTTCCAGTTTAACACCGGAAGCCTCAATGTTCAATCCATCGGTATAAGGCCTTCTTCCTACAGAAACCAAACAATAGTCTCCTTTAAAAGTTATCTCTTCCCCTTTTTTATCCTCTGCCTTAACAATTACTTCCTTGCCTTTGGCCTCTACCGATTTAACTTTATGGGATAGATTAAATTTTACCTTTTGCTTCTTCATTACTTTCAACAATTCTTTTGAAAGTGCTCCATCCATTCCAGGAATAATACGGTCCATATATTCTATTACCGTAACCTCTGCCCCTAATCTTTTGTAGACCTGTCCCAATTCCAATCCTATTACGCCACCTCCAATAACAATAAGGTGTTTGGGTATTTCCTTAAGTTTTAGGGCTTCTGTAGAAGTAATAACGCGCTCTTTGTCCAATTTGATAAAGGGCAGGCTTGATGGCTTGGATCCTGTAGCAATAATTATGTTTTTTGCCTCAATGGTCTCTGTTTTTCCATCGTTCTTTTTTATATTGATGTGGGTAGCATCCTTAAAACTCCCAACACCTTCATAAACCTCAATTTTGTTCTTGTCCATAAGGAACTTTACCCCGGCACAGGTCTGATCTACCACTGCCTGTTTCCTGCCGATCATTTTCTCTAGGTTGATCTTGATTTCCCCAGGAATTTCAATTCCGTGATCTTCAAAATGCTTTACGGCATCCTCGTAATGGTGGGATGAGTCCAATAAAGCTTTGGAAGGAATACACCCTACATTAAGGCATGTACCGCCCAAAGTTGAATATTTTTCTATTATCGCAGTCTTCATTCCTAACTGGGCGCAACGGATGGCTGCAACATATCCACCAGGACCTGAGCCTATAATGGCTACATCGTATTGGGTCATATTATTATGGTATTGTAAATATTAATTTCATTAATGTGAATACAAAAATACGAATGTTTTATTGTTGGGCAACATTCATATTAAATGGGATATTAACGTATTATGGACTGTTTTTGTTATACAAATACTTCTGTGGTACTTTTTACTTCATTGATGACAAAGGAACTTTGGGTACTTCCAATGTGGTTAATGGCGGTAAGTTTGGTAATCATGAACTCCCTATACTCTTCCATGTCCGCCACATATATTTTAAGGATATAATCATAATCGCCACTGGTATGATAACATTCCGCTACCTCATTTAATTTAAGTATCTCCCTTTCAAATTGAAGTACATACTCCTTAATGTGTTGTACCAATTTAACATGGCATAATACGGTAAAGGCCTTGTTTACCTTCTTTTTGTCTACCAAGGCCACATAATTGGTTATTACACCCAGCTTTTCCAGTCTTTTAATGCGTTCGTAAACTGCGGTGACGGACAGATTTAGCTGCAGGGCATATTCCTTGGTGGTCCTTTTGCTATCGTTTTGTAACAGCCCCAACAATTTAATGTCGATTTCATCAAACTTCATACTGGTATATTTTCTAAAGTCTACCTTAAATCAGATAACTTATATAAAAATAAACTATATATATGTAAAAATATAGTTTTATAATCTAATATTATTTATTTAGGTTGATTAAATGTTGTAATAACTTTAATTTTATAGTAAATTAAATATAGTACTATGGACTTTAAAGCAGCTGATAATTTACAGGATTTACAATATTTTGGAGAATATGGGGGTGTTAATCCCTCCATATCGGACTCTTCCACCTATACATTTTTATCGGCAAAAACCATGTTCGATACTTTTGAGGGCAACACCGAAGGCTGTTATCTCTACAGTAGGCACTCCTCCCCTTCCAATCTATATTTGGGAGAAGCCCTGGCCGCTTTGGAAGGAACGGAAACCGCCAATGTAACCGCAAGCGGTATGGGAGCAATAAGCGCCGTAATTTTACAGTTGTGCAATGCTGGCGACCATATTGTTAGTAGTAGGACCATTTATGGAGGTACTTATGCACTCATGAAGAATTTTTTAAAGAAATTCAATATTGGAATTTCCTTTGTGGATACCACTAATATGGACGCAGTGGCCATGGCCATAACCCCAAAAACAAAAATGATCTATTGTGAGTCGGTCAGTAATCCATTATTGGAAGTGGCCGATATAAAGGCACTTTCCAAACTCGCTAAAAAAAATAACATCCCCTTGGTGGTCGACAATACTTTTTCGCCCCTATCCATCTCGCCTGCAAAATTGGGAGCCGATATTGTTATCCATAGTTTAACAAAATTTATAAATGGCACCAGTGATTGCGTGGCCGGGGCAGTGTGTGGCACTAAAGATTTTTGTTTGGGCCTCAAGGATGTAAATAATGGAGCTGGTATGTTATTGGGCAGTACTTTGGATAGTTTAAGGGCATCTTCCATATTGAAGAACATGAGGACCCTACATATAAGGATGAAGAAACATAGTGAAAACACGATGTACCTGGCCAAAAATTTTGAAAACGACGGATTGCGGGTTGTATATCCTGGATTACAATCGCATGTGGGTCACGAGGTGATGAAAAAGCAATACAATATGGAATACGGTTTCGGTGGCCTAATGACTCTAGACGTGGGTTCCTTGGAAAAGGCCAATGCCTTAATGGAGTTAATGCAAAAGAAACATTTGGGCTATTTAGCGGTGAGTTTGGGCTTTTATAAAACCTTATTTAGTGCCCCGGGAACATCTACCTCTTCGGAAATTCCTTTGGAAGAGCAGTTGGAAATGGGGCTGACCAATGGTTTAATTAGATTTTCAATAGGCTTGGACGACCATATTGACAGAACCTATATGGCCATGAAGGATTGTTTGATCCAATTGGATATTTTAAGGCCTGAAAGCGCAAAGGTGTAAAATTGGGTTTGCAGAAGAGTGATCAAAATCGTAATATTACGAAGAAACTAATAGCTTCTAAATGCAGAACCTGAGTACCAACCCCGCTGGACCCGAAAACGAACATATTGTAGAAAACAAAGAATTGAATCTCTGGGAAGCCCTTATCCCGGTTGTTCTTTTGATGATGATGTTGGCCTATAATATTTTCTATGCGGAGGGAGAATGGTTTGGGGAATATTCCAATCAGATTATTTTGTTGATCGGTGGCGCTATCAGTGCCATTGTTGGGCTCTTTAATAAGACTTCCATAAAAACTATGGGGCTTGAAGTCTTGGAAAATCTAAAAAGTGTTCTTGTTCCGATCATGATTTTATTTTTGGTGGGGGCCTTGGCAGGTACATGGTTGGTGAGCGGGGTTATCCCTGCTATGGTTTATTATGGCCTTCAAGTTTTGAATCCCTCTATTTTTTTACCGGCTTCGGTGGTAATAGCTGCCATAATTTCCGTGGCCACAGGTAGTTCATGGACTACCTCCGCTACGGTAGGAATCGCATTGGTCGGTATAGGGACGGCCTTGGGCATTAATCCAGGTATGATTGCCGGTGCCGTAATTTCCGGCGCTTATTTTGGAGATAAGATGTCCCCTTTAAGTGATACGACCAACTTGGCTCCGGCCATGGCGGGAACAGACTTGTTTACCCATATAAAGTATATGGCCATTACCACTGTTCCCACCATTTTGATCACTTTAGGGATCTTTACCATCATTAGTTTTAACATCGAGACTTCAGGGAGTGCCGATGTTAGCGCACTCTTGGATACTATTAACCATACTTTTAATATAAATCCTTATTTGTTTATAGTGCCCGGGGTGGTCATTGCGCTAATACTTTTTAAAACCAAACCATTGATAGCCCTTGGTTCCGGAGTAGCCTTAGCCGGGGTATTTGCCCTGTTTTTTCAGACAGAGGTATTAAAGACCTTATCCGATTCCAATGTAACGGCAATTTTCAATTCCATTTTTACCGATACTGCTATAGTTACGGAAAATGAAAAGTTGAACGACCTGTTCAGTGCAGGAGGCATGAAAGGTATGATATGGACCATTTTGCTTATATGTTGTGCTATGGTGTTTGGTGGTATTATGGATGGCATTGGCGCCTTGGCCCGCATTACAAAATCTTTATTATCCATTGCAAGTTCCATATTTGGTTTGTTTGCCAGTACCGTAATGAGCTGTATAGGACTAAATGCCATAGCCAGTGATCAATACCTGGCAATTGTGATCCCTGGAAAAATGTTTAAAAAAGCCTTTCATGATAAGGGCTTGGCCCCGGAAAATTTGAGTAGGACATTGGAAGATTCAGGTACTGTAACCTCGGTTTTGATTCCTTGGAATACTTGTGGGGCTTATCAGTCGGGCGTATTGGGCGTTGGTGTTGCGGAATATTTTGTGTATGCCATATTCAATTGGTTAAGTCCATTTACGACACTGTTCTTTGCAGCCTTGCATATAAAGATTAGGCAGCTAAAGACGTCAAAGTTAGCTGGATAATAAACTTTAGTTCAAATCTTATTTATCGGAATTCCAGGATGCCTAAAATAGATTAACATTTGTCAAATATCTTTCCTAATTGCAGTTTCGCAAGTACCAAATGGGTGATTTTATTTAGAAATCAAAAAATTTTTGGAGTCTTTTATTTTGGATAATATCCGACTTCATATTTTTGCGCCATTTGTATTGTGAAATTGGAAAATTTAAGGGGTGTATTTTTTTAATTCCACAAGTAAAATCAATAATCGGCAGAGGTATATACAATTGTTATATAGGCATAAGATTTTTAAATCCATAATAGCACAAACCCCTTTAATAAGATGTAATTTTACATCAGAAATTAATTGTATAAATATTATAAATATGACTTTAGTAGGTAAAAAATTTCCAAATCTTAGCGTTAACGCAATGAATGATTTAGGCGATACATTCAAATTGAATGTATTGGAGGAAGCTCAAAAAAATAATAAGAAGGTTATCCTATTTTGGTACCCAAAAGATTTCACTTTTGTTTGTCCAACGGAGCTTCATGCTTTTCAAGCTGCTTTGGGAGAATTTGAAAAAAGAAATACAATTGTTATCGGAGCTTCTTGTGATACTGCAGAAGTTCATTTTGCTTGGTTAAATACAGCGAAGGATAACGGAGGAATTGAAGGGGTCACCTACCCTATTCTTGCAGATAGCAACAGAAACTTGGCCTCTACTTTGGGCATATTGGATATCACCAATGAGCAGTACAATGAGGAAACGGGTGTTGTTATGGTAGATGGTGACAATGTAACCTACAGAGCCACTTATTTAATAGATGAGGAAGGAACCGTATTCCATGAAGGAATAAACCATATGCCTTTGGGTAGGAATGTAAATGAGTATCTGCGATTGATCGATGCATATACCCACGTTCAACAAAAAGGTGAGGTTTGTCCTGCCAACTGGGAAGAAGGTAAAGAGGCTATGACGGCAGATAGAAATGGCGTTGCCAATTATTTGTCCGCACACGCAAACTAAATTCATGAATTAAATATAAGGAGTCAACCGCAATGAGGCGCTGGCTCCTTTTAAATAAAATTAAATTTAGAATTTATGATAGTTGAATTGGAAAATGATAATCTGAAAGAGATTATTGATCAAAATAAGAATGTGGTGGTTCAATTTTCGGCTACTTGGTGTGGCAATTGTAGAATAATGAAGCCCAAATTCAAAAAAGAGGCATCCATTAATGAGGATATTACCTTTGTTCTCGCGGATGCAGAAAAATTTCCTGAATCCAGGAAGTTGGCCAACGTGGACAACCTTCCTACTTTTGCCATTTTTAGTGATGGGGAATTTAAGAATCAGGTCCAGACCAATAAGTATGAAGTTTTAAAAGATTTAATCAGTGAAATTACCAGTAATTAAACACCTTACGGGCTTTATAGCTGAAAATGATGAGGATTATGTTTTGGAAACCATAGAAACATTGGAGTCCATTACCGAAGTAGCTTCATTAAAGGACGAGGAATTGGATGTTATTGGTGAGCTGATTTCCAATTTATATGGCGCCTTGGAGGTTCAAAAATCCATCAAGGAAGGTAAGCCCCAAAAAGAGGCTTTGAACGAATTTATGCAAAGGGTAGTAGGATCTATAGACAAATAATTGAAATAACATCTACCCACCAATTATGACAGATACCTTTATCCTTATGTGTAGTAGACAGGATAAAGGTATTTGCAATTATAGTCAAGCGCAAATAGACCTAACAACCTCCCTACTTTTTATCACTTATTCCTTATTTATAAAGCATATATTTTTTATTTTCACGCAAAATTTAAAAATATAATCATGGCAACAGTAACACTTAAAGGAAACCCAATAAACACAATAGGAACACTACCTGAAACTGGTAGTAAATCCCCAGGATTTTCATTGACCAAGGGAGATTTGTCCAATGTTCATTTAGATGATTACAAAGGTTCTAAAGTGGTGTTCAATATTTTTCCTAGCGTAGACACCGGTACATGTGCCCAATCTGTTAGGCAATTTAATAAGGAAGCTGCCCAATTGGAAAACACTAAGGTCTTATGTGTTTCCAAAGACCTGCCATTTGCCCAAGCTCGTTTCTGCGGGGCGGAAGGAATAGAAAATGTAGAAATGTTGTCCGATTTTAGGGATGGTAATTTTGGTAAGGCCTTTGGTTTGGAATTTGTGGACGGACCACTAAAATCCCTACACTCCAGAGCGGTGGTCGTATTGGACGAGGAAGGAAAGGTTATTTATACGGAGCAGGTTGCAGAAACTGTTGACGAACCCAATTATAAGGCAGCTTTAGAAGTATTGATGGATGCCTAAGGAAAGCTTTTTGGTAAATCGTATTAAAAGCGTTGGTTTCGCGTTAAAGGGAGCGTTACTATTGATCAGAACGGAATCCAGTATCAAAATCCAGGTTTTTATTACCTTGGTAATGACTGCTGCTGGATTCTACTTTGAAATTTCCAATACGGAATGGATACTTCAAATTTTGGCTATTGGATTGGTTCTGGGAATTGAGGGATTAAACACGGCTGTGGAGAAAATAGCGGATTTTGTGCAACCGGAATTTGATGAAAAAATTGGGTTTATAAAGGATATCTCAGCAGGAGCGGTTATGTTGGTATCCATTGCTGCATCCATTATTGGCCTCATTATCTATATTCCTAAACTCTTTTAAAATCTGTTAGGTATTCCTTATTCCCTTTCTGGCTTATACAGAGTTTATGTAAATTGCTATTTCTATAGGAAAAGTTCTGATGAGTTCATCAGTAAATTTGTAATTTAGCCACCAGAATTTAAGATTTAATGGCAAAAAAGGTAAAAAAACCAAAGTCAACACCCAATAAAAAAGGCTTTTCCTTAAAATTTTCACAACAGAACAAAATTATTTTTGGGGGGTTGTTAATGCTTTTGAGTATTGCGCTGTTCTTTTCTTTTGTCTCCTTCTATTTTACCTGGCAAGATGATCAAAGCTTGCTAACGGAATTTGCTAACAGGAATGAACAGGCCAGGAATTTATTGAACAAATTCGGGGCCAATGTAAGTCATTTTGTGCTCTATAAAGGGTTTGGTGTTTCATCCATCATATTTACCTTTTTACTTTTTATCACGGGGCTGTACCTGTTTTTGAGTATGCGGAACCAAGGACTGCTTCGTAAATGGATATGGGGCTTGGTATTTGTAATTTGGTTCTCCATTGCCCTGGGCTTTTTTGCTTCAGGAAAACCACTGCTAGGTGGTATGGTCGGATATGAGATGAACGATTTTTTACAGGACTATGGAGGAAAAGTAGGGGTTTTTCTTTTATTGCTTTTTGGTTTGATTGTAATTTTGGTAAGATTGTTCCAATTTTCTCCAGATAAAGCGGTTGCTTATTTAAACGAAAAGGGAAAATCTTTGGCTACCGAATTTAAAAATGGTAAGACAGTCAAGGTTAATGACAATGACAGGGAGAACGATATTTTATATACTGAAGAGAAGGATGAGACTCCTATTGTAATAGACACCTATACCCATAAAAAAGATATTCCTGTTTTGGCAAAGGAGGAAGATGAAGGGGAATTTGAAGTAAAGGTGGGGCCAGAAGAGGATACTATTGCCATGGAAGTAGAGAAAATTAAGGAAGAGAAAGAGGAGATTGATAATATTTCAGATAAGTTGGTGGAGGATTTTGGTGAATTTGACCCTACCTTGGAATTGGGCAATTTTAAGTTTCCCCCATTGGATCTTTTAGATCAACATGGTGCCACTGGTGGTATTACCATTAACCAAGAAGAACTGGAAGAGAACAAGAATAAAATAGTTGAGACCTTAAAGAACTATAAGATTGGGATAGCGCAAATAAAGGCTACCATTGGTCCAACGGTTACGCTATATGAGATTGTACCAGATGCCGGAGTGCGAATTTCAAAAATAAAAAATCTTGAGGATGATATTGCCCTATCCTTGGCGGCACTGGGTATTAGGATTATTGCCCCCATACCAGGAAAGGGAACCATCGGTATAGAAGTGCCCAATAAAAATGCCACCATTGTATCCATGCGTTCGGTTATCGCCTCAAGCAAATTTCAGAAGGCGGAAATGCAGTTGCCCATCGCTTTTGGAAAAACCATTAGCAATGAAACCTTTGTGGTAGATTTGGCTAAAATGCCCCACTTGTTAATGGCAGGAGCCACAGGACAGGGGAAATCCGTTGGTCTTAATGCAGTACTGACCTCTCTGCTATATAAAAAGCATCCAGCAGAGGTAAAGTTTGTTCTTATAGATCCCAAAAAAGTGGAACTCACCCTGTTCAATAAGATAGAAAGGCATTATCTGGCCAAATTACCGGATTCGGAGGAGGCCATTATTACGGACAATAACAAGGTAATCAATACCCTGAATTCCCTTTGTATAGAAATGGACAATCGTTACGAGTTGTTAAAGGTTGCCATGGTTCGTAATATAAAGGAATACAACGCCAAGTTTAAAGCTAGGAAATTGAACCCCAATGACGGGCACATATTTTTACCGTATATCGTATTGGTCATAGATGAGTTTGCCGATCTTATCATGACGGCGGGTAAGGAAGTGGAAACGCCCATTGCCAGATTGGCACAATTGGCCAGAGCCATTGGCATACACTTGATCATTGCTACCCAAAGGCCTTCGGTTAACGTTATTACAGGGATTATCAAAGCCAACTTCCCTGCTAGGATAGCGTTTAGGGTGACCTCAAAAATAGATTCAAGGACCATTCTGGATACTCAAGGGGCAGATCAACTGATTGGACGTGGGGATATGTTGTTTACACAGGGAAATGACGTTACCAGAATTCAATGTGCTTTTGTAGATACCCCTGAGGTGGCCAAGATTACCGAATTTATTGGTTCTCAGCGGGCATATCCAGATGCGCATTTGCTTCCGGAATACTCCGGAAATGACGATTCTGGCACAAGTATTGATTATAATATTTCCGATAGGGATGCCATGTTTAGGGAAGCGGCAGAAGTTATTGTAGTTGCCCAACAGGGTTCGGCCTCCTTGATACAACGAAAATTGAAGTTGGGGTACAATAGGGCCGGGAGAATTATAGATCAGTTGGAAGCGGCAGGAATTGTTGGTCCTTTTGAAGGAAGCAAGGCGCGCCAAGTGCTTGTACCTGATATATATGCCTTAGATCAACTATTGAGCAATGAGAGTGCATAAGAGGCACCGTTAAAAATTAAAACAAAAGAAAATGAAAATTAAATTATCTATTATATTATTGGTATTATCTACTTCGATATCTATGGCCCAAAACTCTGCAAAGGCCAAAAATTTGTTGGATGAAGTCTATAATAAGGTAAAAAGTTACGACAATATTTTTGTAGACTTCAAGTACAGTCTTAATAACGAGGAGGCCAATATTAACACTGAAACAAGAGGGGATGTGACCATGCAGGGCGATAAGTATTTGTTCAATTATTTGGGCTCCAAGCAAATATACGATGGTAAAAAGGTTTATACCGTTGTACCCGAAAATGAAGAGGTGACCATTGAGGAGAAATTGGATGATGAAAATACCATTACGCCATCCAAAATGCTTACCTTCTACAAGCAGGGACATAACTATGACTGGGACATCCTACAAAATATTCAAGGTAGAAAAATACAGTTTGTGAAGTTGACACCAATCGATACCAATTCTGAGATCAAATCTATTCTATTGGGTATAGATGTGGAGACAAAGCACATCTATAAGCTTATTGAAACGGGGAAGAATGGTACTAAAACGACCATTACTGTTAATTCTTTTAAAATAGACCAGCCCTTGTCCAAAACCTTATTTACCTTTGACGAGAACAAGTATAAGAATGATGGCTACTACATCATAAGAAATTAGAAATTGAGAATTTTAGACCGATATATATTATCGAGGTTCCTCTTTAATTTTTTCAGTTCGTTCGTAATACTGATGTTTATCTTCATATTCCAAACGATCTGGTTGTTTATTGATGATTTTGCGGGGAAGGGATTGGATATTTTCATAATTGGAAAATTCCTGTTTTACCTGATGCCCAACCTTATGGAACGTGTGATTCCTCTGACCGTATTGTTGTCTTCCATCCTTACCTTTGGTTCCTTTGCGGAGAATTACGAGTTTGCGGCCATGAAGGCCTCAGGTATTTCCTTGCAGAGAGCAATGTTGCCTCTTATTGTTTTTGTAACATTTTTGGGCGGGGTTACCTTTTATTTTGCCAATAATATTATTCCAATTTCTGAACAAAAAATATACAATTTAAGAAGGAATATTGCCAAGGTTAAACCTGCAGCCATTATTACCGAAGGGGTTTTTAGTGATTTGGAAGGTACCGAAATGAATATGAAGGTAGACCGAAAATATGGGGAGAATGATCGGTTTCTGGAAAATGTCATCATTCACGAGAAATCCAAAACCAAAGTTAATACCACAGTGATCAAGGCCAAATCGGGAGAACTGATTAGTAGTGAGGATTCGGATATTTTACAGTTGGTATTAAAGGACGGGCATTATTACTTGGACGTGTCCACCAAAAACAACAAGGAGAAGAAGAAAAATCCTTTTACCAAGGCCAATTTTAGGACCTATACCATAAACAAGGATTTGTCCGACCTTAATGATGTGGATTTGGACGAGGAGCGGGATGTAAGTACGGATAAGATGAAAAATATTTCGCGGTTAACCAAGGATATAGATTCCCTTAAGGAAGATAACGTAAGATTGGTAACCGCTTTTTCCAAGAATATTGTAGGTAGAATGGGTGCCTTCGTGCCTATGAAAAAGCCCGATTCCGTTGGTCAAATTGCAATTGACAAAAAAAAGAAGGAAATGGATTCATTGGGTACCAAGATGGATACCGATAGCATCTTGGCGCTCTATCCTTCCTGGCACCAGTCTCAGATTTTAAGTTCAGCAAAAAGTGCCACATCCAATATTATTACAAGTATTCAGGGAAAGAAAAATGAGCTTCAAATAAAATATAAGATTTATCGACTTCACATATTATCGCTCCACAAAAAATATGCATTGGCATTGTCCTGTATTATTTTATTCTTTGTTGGAGCACCATTGGGAGCCATTATAAGAAAGGGCGGTTTGGGTTTGCCTATGGTTATCGCAATTATACTATTCCTAACCTATTATTTTATTGGAGTATTTGCCGGAAATTATGCCAAAGAGGGGAATATCAATCCTATAATTGGGGCCTGGCTATCTACATGTATAATGTTACCTTTAGGTGTTTTTCTTACTAGAAGGGCTACGGCGGACAAAGGATTAATGTCCTTTGGAAGTATTTTGGATTATTTTAAGGGGATATTTAAGAAGAAAGATAAAATTGCAGTGACATGACAACAAAAGTTGAAAAGACTATTACGCTAAATACCATTGAGGAAGCAATAGAGGATATAAGGCAAGGCAAGGTAATTATTGTAGTGGATGATGAAAACAGGGAAAATGAAGGGGATTTCTTGGCGGCTGCTGAATTGGCCACTCCGGAATTGATCAACTTTATGGCTACCCATGGAAGAGGACTTATCTGTGCCCCACTTACCGAAGGTAGGTGTAAGGAATTGGGGCTGCATATGATGGTCCATAACAATACCGATCCTATGGAAACGGCTTTTACCGTTTCTGTAGATTTAAGGGGGCATGGTGTTACCACAGGTATTTCTGCTGCCGATCGTGCCAGTACGGTTAAGGCCTTAACAGATTCTAATATCAAGGCTCATGACTTGGGCAGGCCAGGGCATATATTTCCCCTTGTGGCCAAAGAAGGTGGCGTACTAAGAAGAACCGGCCACACCGAAGCCGCCATTGATTTTGCCCGCTTGGCAGGATTAAAACCTGCCGGAGTCATCGTAGAGATCATGAACGAGGACGGATCTATGGCCAGATTGCCCGAATTGGTCAAAGTGGCACAGACTTTTGATCTGAAGATTGTATCCATAGAAGCACTTATTGCCTATCGCATGGAACATGATAGCCTGATCCGTAAAATGGAAGATTTCAATATTGTTACCAGATTTGGTGAGTTTAGATTAAGAGCCTATCAGCAGACTACGAACAACCAAATTCATATTGCATTGACCAAGGGAACCTGGAAAAAGGAAGAAAAGGTTTTGACCCGTATTAATTCTACCTTGATCAACAATGACATTTTAGGTACCCTGACCAATAATCCGGATAAAAAATTGGAGGATATGTTCAATGCCATCAACGAAGAAGGTAAAGGGGCTATCGTCTTTATTAATCAGGAATTCGAATCTTTAAATCTTTTGGGGCGCCTGGGAGAATTGAAGGAATTACAAAAGCAAGGAGTATACAAGGCTCCCAAAGTAGATATGGATGCCAAGGATTTTGGGGTTGGTGCCCAAATATTGCACGATTTGGATATCGCTAAAATTAAACTGCTTAGCAATTCCAGCCATACCAAAAGAGTAGGACTTGTTGGTTATGGATTGGAAATAGTAGAATACGTAACGTATTGATAGTTAAGTTCTATACAATTATAAATGCCGAAGTACATGGAGGATACTTCGGCATTTTGTTTTAAGTCAATTTCACCAGGAACTATAATGGTCTTACCCATATATTCCTAAACTGTGTTTTGTTGCCGTGGTCCTGTAGTGAAAGTACGTCATCGCCATGGGCCGATGGGTAGTTGTGCAGACCAACATAATAGGTATTACCATTGATCTCCACATTATTTTGTACCAGAACACCGTTATGGAGTACTGTAATTTTTGCCTTGGCATCCAAACGGCCGTCAGCCTTAAATCGGGGAGCAGTATAAATTATGTCGTACGAATTCCATTCCAAAGGACTTCGCATGGCGTTGACCAAAGGAGCATGGTCCTTATAGATGCTGGCCGCTTGGCCGTTCCTGTAAGTGCGGTTATTGTATGAATCCAATATTTGAAGTTCATATCGGTTCTGCAAAAACAATCCACTATTGCCCCTACCCTGGCTATGGCCCTCCACTACATCGGGAGCGCTAAACTCTATGTGTATTTGACAATCGCCAAATTTCATTTGGGTACTTATCCCACCAGAACCCGGAACTACCTCAAAATAATTGTTGTCTATAATTTTCCAGGGAGCGGGCTGTGAATTATCTTTTTGGCTCACCCATTGGTCCAGGCTGCTGCCATCAAATAAAATTATAGCATCGGAGGGGGCGTCGCCCAATGTTTTTGCAGGGGTCACTACACTAACCTCAGGCTCCCATATTTCTGTCATTTCAGGTTTCATGGGCATAGGGGATACCTCCGGTGGTACACCGGTGTGCTTATTCTGAGCGCCAATTTGTATAGAAATGGATAAAAGTAGAGCGCCTGTGAAAATAGTCTTGTAGTTCATAAAAATTAAAGGATTTAAAGGTGATTGGATTTGATGTTTTAAATATACTTATATTCCTCAAAATATATATCAATCCATATTTATATTCTGGTGTAAAACTTATTCGATTTTCATTAGCCGAATTGGGGCGGAAGATAAATGAAATTGATAAAGATTCGATAGCTCTTGGACTATTTCCAGAGAAAAAAGGGATTTTGATTCTTGTGACTTAACCATAAGTATGTACAGTACTATTATTGGCCCATCTCAAGTTCCAGTTCCCCGCCATTTACTATTTGTGAGTGACGTACGGTGTATCCACGAAGTGCTTTACCATTTATAACGGCACTTTTTATTAGCCAATTATCCACATCGCTATTTTTTACACGTATAGTGAATTTATTGCCTTTAAAATATTCGGGATTAAGACTTATCTCTATGGTGTCAAAAACTGGACTACCCAATTCATAGACCGGATCATTTTCGGTTCCACCGTTCATTTGAAAAAGGCCTATTTTCATTAGAACGGATAAGCTTCCCATAAGTCCCTGGTCTTCATCCCCGTTATAACCGGTTGCAGGAGAAAGTCCACTAAAAACTTTGTCTACCACCTTTCTCGACCAAAATTGTGTTAGATCGGGCCTGTCCAACTGATTAAAAATAAATGCCGTTTGAATGGAGGGTTGGTTACCGTAATTAATGGGAATACGTCTGTATTCCGGGTGAAGCTCCTGTGAGTGCGAATTACCTGCGGTGAACCCCAATTTTTCCGCATCTTGGAATTGACGATTCAACTTTTCAGCGGCCTTTGATTTGCCGCCCATCAAGTTTGCCAAACCAGCAATGTCATGGGGTACAAACCATGTTGATTGTGCCCCATTGGACTCTATAAATCCGTGCTGGTGTTCATAAGGATCATAATTCTCCAACCAACTTCCATCCACATCCTTTGGTCTCATCCAGCCGGAAACTTTGTCGAATACATTTTGGTAATTATTGGAACGCTGGGCAAACACCTCATAGTCCTCCGTATGCCCCAGTTTTTTGGCCAATTGGCCCAAGGTCCAATCTTGGTAGGCATATTCCATAGTTAGGCTAGCGCCATCCTGGTGTCCGCCAAATTTGCCCTCGGGAATCGGATAGGGTACAAAACCGTTGTTCAGGTAATATTTAAATCCTCCACCAAGGGCCGTTTTATGTTCATAACCAGCCTTTTCCATAATACCACCTGGCATATGATTATTTTTTAATGCCTTATAAATTGATTCGAGGTCTTCCTTTATAATGCCCTTCTGAACGGCACTGACTATAAATGGTGTGGAAGAAGCTCCCGTCATAACATAGGTGTAATTGCCCCCTGAAGGTCCTCGTGGGATTAGACCGCCATCTTTAGAATATTGGATTAGGGAATGGACAAAATCTTCCATAATATCCGGATACACTAGTCCCCAAAGCGTATTTATGGTCCATTGGGCACCCCAGAAGGAATCGGAATTATAGTGGTTGAATTTAGGTTTTCCGGCAGCATCCAAGGGGATCTGACCTATTCGGAATTTTTCCCCGGTATTATCGGGGTAGGCTCCATTTATATCACTTATGACCCTTCGGCCCTGCAAGGCATGCCATAGATCTGTATAAAATCTGCGTTGTTGTGTTTCCGTACCCCCTTTAATTTTAATTCTACCAAGGTAACCATTCCACTCTTCTTCGGATTCGTCCACCACTTTTTGAAAATCCCAATGGTTCAGTTCCGAATCCATATTGGTTTGGGCATTTTCGACAGACGTATAGGATATACTGGCTTTCATTAATACGGACCGATTTTTTACATCGGTGTAAACCAAGTAATTTCCAGTCTCAGGATCTTGTACCAAAGCACTGATTTCTGAATCCAATTCTATCTTGAAAAACAATTTGAAGGGTTTGGGCCTTCTATGGGTAGGACTCATTTCCAACTCCCCGGTAAGCATCTTGTTTCCTGTTTTTTCCATTTTCCCGTTTACATTTTCACTGGGTCCCAAAAGCGTATTTAGATTAAAGAGTATGGCAGGACTACCCTCGGTAGGAAAGGAATATCTATGGAAGCCCACTCTTTTTGTACTCGTAAGTTCCGCCGATATGTCATATCGCTCTAAATCTACCAGATGATAGCCTGGAGATGCCTTTTCTGCTTCGTGCTTAAATTTGGAATAAAAATCTTTAAATATCGCCGTCTCGTTTTCAGAGGTAATTGTAACCGGCATTACTGATAGCCCGGAAATCTGCCAACCGTGAACATGACTAAAACCTTTAATGGTATCTGTTTTATATCTGTAACCACTTCCCCAAGCTCCATCAATTTCTGTGTCTGGACTTAAATTGACCATGCCAAAGGGTCTGGTTGCCGAGGAAAAAAAGAACCATCTCGAGTTTTCCGAATCGAGCTGTGGATAAACTAGGTCTACAAAATTAGTAGGTTTCGGGTTTTCCAATTGAACTTCCTTACAGGAATTAAAAGATAAAATAGTGAGGAACAAAAGAAAAAATAAAGATGCTGGATTGATTTTCATTCAGTTGATTTTATGCTAAATATCATTTTAATATCAATAATAACTCAATAATCGGAGAAATCAACAATATTGAGCAAAACATTTGCCATTATGTTGGCCCTGTTTCTAACTTCCTCATCGGTCCAGCCCAATTTTATTAAACAGGATATGTTTCTACTTACCCAATGATCCGACTTGGAAAAATCCGAAACCTTATAATTTGGAAGCCCGTTTTTAATTTCCTTGGAAAAACTATTTAAGCCATTCAAATCCTTTAAATGATTCCATTTTCGGTAATAATGCCAGTTGTTGTCGAACCAATAAAAGCAGGCATCCACACCATTTTCAGAAAAAGCCTTGATCGTCTTTCTAGCCGTTTCTTCCGTTGGGAGATAGAAACTTAGAAAGGAATAGTTTTCAACACCGTGTTCAGGAACTCTTCTAAAACTAATTCCAGGAATTTTTTCCAAGGCAGAACGCATGATGGAATAATTTTTTTTCTGGGTCGCAATAAAATCGTCCAATCGTTCAATTTGCGCAAGGCCAACGGCCGCATGTAATTCGGAAATCCTATAGTTATACCCTAGAATGGGATGGTCCTCCGCTCCCCTATCCTTTCCAATATGGTCATGTCCATGATCTGAATATTGGTCGGCACTCTTATAATATTCTTTGTTATTGGTAATAATGGCTCCACCCTCCCCACAAGTTATGGTCTTTACATAGTCGAACGAAAAACATCCCAAATCCCCATAACTACCCAAAGGTTTTCCTTCATAGCTGCCGCCTATAGCCTGACAGGCATCTTCCAATAGAATTAGGTCATGTTTGTCACATATACTTTTTAATGCTGCCAAATCGGCCATGGATCCACACATATGTACAGGCATTACTACTTTAGTTTTACTGGTAACAGCTTTTTCAACAGCAATTGGATCTAAGGTAAGGGTGTCGTCCACATCCACTAGGATGGGAATAGCCCCAACGGACAGGACAGCTTCAAAACTTGCCACAAATGTAAATGTTGGCAATATAACTTCATCTCCTGCACCTACCTTGGCACAGGCCAAGGCCACAGTTAAGGCTGCGGTACCACTGCTTACCAATTGTGCGTGGCTCACTTGCATGCGTTTTTGCAGGGCCTGTTCCAGTTCCTTGGCTTTCCAATGGCCATTCCTCATGCCATCAAATCCATATCGCATCAATACTCCCGAATCTAAAACGTCATTGACCTGTTTACGTTCCTTATCTCCAAAAAGTTCAAATCCTGGCATATCTTATTCTTAATTATTAGCTTATTAAATTGATTTTTTTTTGTGATGGTATCAGGGTATGTGAATGATGCTTTCATCCAAATCCCTCCGTACTTTTTTTAAGGTAGCGAACATATCGTCTGATGCCCTATAGCCAACAGGAAGTACCAATACCGAAGTAAGTCTTAATTTATCGAGCCCTAACAGCTCATCATAGAACATAGGCTGAAAGCCTTCCATTGGGCAGGCATCAATCTCTTCCAAGGCGCAAACGGTAAGCAGCGTTCCTAATGCTAGATAGGCCTGATTGGTGGCCCATACCTTGACCTCCTCCCTTTCCTTTTTAGAGAAACTTTCAACCAGTGCACCTTTAAAGGGGTCTAGAATTTCATCTGAAGTATTTCTAATTTGCTGTACCCTGGCAAAATAGTCGTGGATAAATTTCTGGTCAATTTGCTTTTCAATACAAATAACAAAAACGTGCGATGCTTGAGCCACCTGCTTTTGGCCGTAGGAAAACTTTACCAACTCCGTTTGTAGCTCCTTATTTTGAACCACCAATAGTTTGATGGGTTGTAACCCATAGGAAGTGGCCGTTAAATTAAAGGCTTGCTTTAATTTTTCCAATTTATCCTCCGTCAACATCTTATCGGCATTGAACTTCTTAACGGCATATCGCCATTCCAATTTCTTGATAATATCCAAAATTTATTTTCTTTTAATTAAAAAACCATAGTTTAATGGACATGAAAATAACCACAATGATCAATAATATTTTAACAATCCCGTCGCCTTTATTCACGGACCATCTACTGGTTATCCACCCCCCGAGGGTCTGACCAGATGCTAAAGTTAAGCCTATTTCCCAATCCAGCTTGCCGTTGAGCCCAAAAAGTATCAAGGCGGCACTAGTGTATACCACCATTACCACAGCCTTAATGACGTTGGATTTCATTAATGTAAGGTGATTTATTGTGGACAATACCAATAATACAAAAATACCTGTCCCGGCTTGTATAAAGCCACCATAAATGCCAATAAAGAAAAAGGAGACTATGGCCCAAAATTGTCTTTTACCTGTAATTGTTTCCTCAAAATTATCTATGCGTAGTCTTGGTTGTACAAGCATAACGATAACTATAAGTACCATTACGATTGCCAAAATCCTATTAAAGGCGGTTTCATTGATGTCTATGGCCAATTTGGAACCAATTAAGGTACCTATGGTCGCTATTATGGAAAGGTACAATATAAACGGGCTGGCAATAGCCTTTCCCTTACTCTTGTAACCGGCAACATTGGCAATGCCTTGGGTAAGTACGGCTATCCTATTGGTACCATTGGCTACGCTGGCAGGCAATCCTATAAAAATAAGGATGGGCAAGGTAAGTAAGGAACCGCCTGCAGCCAAGGTATTGAGTGCTCCAACCACTAGGCCCAACAAGGCCAAAAGCACATAATGGTACCATTCTTCCATAAGGCAAAAATAAGGTCTTGGGGAGAATCTATCATTATCAAAATAATTAAATAAAAAATCCCCTTTTCTTTTAAAAAGAAAAAAAGGTTTCTATATTTGCACCCGCTAAGGAGAAATGGCAGAGTGGTCGAATGCGGCAGTCTTGAAAACTGTTGAGGGTCACACCTCCGGGGGTTCGAATCCCTCTTTCTCCGCTGGGAATTGCGCAAATTCCACCAAAAGCCCGTAAACATTATGTTTTCGGGCTTTTTTAATTTTCCAAAATATCAAATAAAACCATAAAATATCATAAAAAAGGTGCGGTATTCGGTGCGTAATTTTTAATTTGATTTTACGCACCGATTTAGATGTAATGAACTAAATTTCAATAGCTTATAAATGTAATTTTAAAATTAAATTATTAATTTTAACTATCATTTTAAATACGCACCTATGAAAACAACATTTTCCGTACTTTTTTATCCAAGAGGTAATGATGTGGATAATGAGGGCGAAGCTCCTGTTTATGCTAGAATTACAGTTAATGGTAAGAGGGGTGAATTCAGTATTAAGCGTAAAGTACCATTGGCCAAATGGAATGCGTCCGCAGGAAAAATGAAGGGTACCACACAGAAAGTTCGCGAATTGAATGCCTATATGGATAAGATACGTTATCGAATTTACCAAATTTATGAGAGTCTTCTAAATAGCAATGATCCAATTTCTGCTGATTTAATAAAGAATATTTTTTTGGGAAAAACAGACAAAGAGAAAATGTTACTGAAAATTTTCCAGGATCATAATGATAAGATTGCCCAATTAGTTGGTAAGGAATATGCCCCTGGAACAATAGAACGGTATTGTACGGCCAAAAAGCATGTGGAAGCCTATATCAAAAAAGAATATAAAGTAGCGGACATCCCGATCAAGAAAGTAGATCACGCCTTTATTGATGGGTTTGAGTATTATCTAAAAACAGAACGTGATTGCGCCCACAATACGGCCGTTAAGTATATCACTAATTTTAAAAAGATTGTCCGCATAGCCTTTGCTAATGATTGGATCCAAAAAGATCCTTTCCTTCATTGGAAAGGCAGATTGAAAATTGTGGACCGTGAATTTTTAACAGAATCGGAAATTCAACAAATGTGGGAGAAGGAAATCAGTAATGCCCGACTCGATCAAGTTAAGGATATCTTTCTTTTTTCATGTTTTACAGGATTGGCCTATTCTGATGTCAAAAAGCTGTCCAATGACAATGTTGTCTTGGGTATAGACGGTGAAAAATGGATAAAAATAAAAAGATCCAAAACGGATACCAGGAGCAATATACCTATTTTGCCATCTGCACAGGCCATTATCGATAAATATGCGGAGCATCCGGCCGTGCTAAATGGAGACAGACTATTGCCTGTGTTGAGCAATCAAAAAATGAATGCCTATCTTAAGGAAATAGCTGATCTCTGTGGTATAAACAAAAATCTTACCTACCATTTGGCCAGGCATACATTTGCCACAACAGTAACCTTGACCAATGGTGTTTCTATTGAATCCGTTAGTAAGATGTTAGGTCATAAGTCGCTGAAAACCACCCAACATTATGCTAAAATATTGGATAGAAAGGTAAGTGATGATATGAAAATGTTGAGGAAGAGATTAAATTTTAATAGCTAGATCTAATATTCTGTTTGCTTTGATTGGCCTTTTTCAATTTCTATTTTGAAAAAGATTGCTCCAGTAAATCATTCCTTATATTTTAAGGTGTAGATACCCTTAGATGGGTTTTCCAAAATCCCCAGGTTTTTCAATTGGGAGATATAGACCAGAATAGAACTTATCTTCATTTGAGGGTAATCTTGCAATATTCGGTCAATCAATTGTTTTTTGGTCAGGATCTTTTGTCCCATAAAATAAGATTGTACCCTTAATTGGAATAAATTGTTCAAAATCAAACATTTAAAATACCAGGTACATAAAATTACAGACAATTATAGAATAATTGTATAAATATTTTGGGTTTTGACCGTATTTGCGATTGGCAAAAAAAAGCTGTTGTTTAACGATTGAGTTAATTTTAGTATTAAAAAAGAACTTTTTGGAGTACGTAATAGCTATATTTGGTAAACATAAGTTAAGACTTGCAAAATAGGTTATTAAGCAAATCTATTTTTACAATTTCAAAGAGGACGTAGGGGTGCGTCCTCTTTTTTATTGGCACCGCCAAAGGATATAATACCCCGAGGCTTGCCTCGAAATTTAAAGTTCGTTTCCTACGAATTCCCCCAGGTAGTTTACTATATATGATTGCTTATGCAATCCTGAATATGGTCTAAAATTGGTCCAATGGATATAACGGGGTTGGATATTTTGAGCTTTGATTTTCTTTATAAACTATCATCCTCATGAATTTTGTTATTGAAGCGTATAATTAGCTCTTCCAAAAACCTTGTTTTACTATCCTTTCTACTTTTTATCTCCGCGTAGGTTTTATATATGTTGTCCAATCGGATATTGAACAAATCTTCAAATGCCGTTGCAATACCTTTTATATCCTCCTTGCCATGGTTAACCGCGGAACTGGAATAAAGTGCATATATCAACTCAGTTAAGGCCGCCTTTGAGGCACTCCAAACCAAAGTTCTTTTAGGTTTTCCTAGCTGTAGTAAGGCTTTGTGCTTATGTAATTTTAATTGATTTATTCGCTCCTGAAGGTAAATGACGAATTTGTTCATTCCCTTTATCCTTGCCCAGAGCATATCATGTGAAGTAAAGAACTTAGGATCCAAATAACATGATTCAGGTAGGGAATAGAGAGGAAATACTTGATTGGATCGTGTAAAGTACTGAATATCCAAGTATGTGAGTTCTTGTTCCATGTAATGGACAAAATCCCAATTTCTATTGAAGAACTTGTTGATTCGTTTAATTTTCTTCTCCAAGAAGTTCAATTGATTTCCAAGGCCAATCTTGGGCATCAATAGCTCACATGATCGGACTTCGCTAAAATAAACCAGATGGCTTAGCGGTTCCGACTTTACTTTTTTAAAGAAGTATATTTCTTCCTCAATGGACTTAAAGCCATTCTTTTCCACTATTTTTTTCAACAAATAAAGGGCATTATTGCTTAGATGAATTCCTTCATTGCTTTTTTTTAGATCAATCCTTTTACTTGGTATAATTTCCTCTAGTTTTTGAAAATAGCCATCAATAATGTGTTTGAATCGGTTATCCATCCTACTAACTTTTTATGGTATGTTGGTGAATAGCAATTCAGAAGATTCAGTTCTGGATTTAATAATTTTGTGGGGCGTTTTATTTAATTTAACCACTGTTTTCAAGTATCCCAACCAATTCAAGGTTGTAATTGTCCTTGGACTGTATATAGGAAATCTGTGATATTGTTACTGCTCCTAGCTTTCTTTTTTCGAAGGCTGCGGTCATTCCAAATAGAATCTCTCTATATCCCAACTCCCCTGCCCTCTTTATGGTTTGGTACAACAGTTGACGATATACTTGATGAACTTTTGCATACTCATAATCCATTCCAATAAAGGATGGAATATAGGCCCTTGCAATATTTTTATAGCAAAACATTACACCTACTACTGGTTCCCTGGCATCCTTGGAATAACCGGACCTTAGCTTAAGAATAATGAATTCCCAATTTTGGTGGTCGCTCATATATTTGAATATTTTTTTTGGAAATGGGAAAGTGTTTAAACCAAGGTTGTTTTGTCTAACGTTTTCCAACAGCTTAAAAAAAAGATCGTATTCACGGGGTTCAATTGTATTTTTTATCTCTATTTTAAATCTTGCTTCATAAGGCTCAATATCCTTTCTAAAGTGACTTCGTGATCGCTTGGATAGATTTGATATGTAGCTTGGACTGTCTTTCCATATAAAGTTTGATATTCTGCTGGAATCCGGCATTGAGACTTGAATAAATCCAAGATTATGGAAAAACTCATGGAGCTTTTCATCTTTGATAAAATCCCTGAACACCACCATTTTAGAATTCAATTTACTATCCAATTTTTCCAGTTGATCCAACAGGCTGTGTAATGCTTCATGCCAAAGTGGATGAGAGGTGTCTAAATATAAGTGACTGCCTTCAGTGAACAGGGAACCCATCCCAAGTACATAGGAAGTCAAGTAATAGGGGTCCTGCTGTCTTATTTCCTCCACCTTCTTTGAGACCGATTCGGAAGCCAACATATCATCCTTCCATAGGGAGTAGGTAAAAAAGGTGGCCAATATGGGTTTGTCCATGAGGTCTCGAACAATGTAATAATGAAATTTCCAATTTTCTTCTTTCTTCTTGTTCTTTGAAAAAACCGATTCCAAAAAGTGAAGTCCCTCCCAATCGAAAATGCCATTACCACCTAACAAGGTATCCCAGTCATTTTTAGGTATCTTGGAAATGCTTTTGGCAAATTGAATATTAAGCTTAATTTTTGGTTTATTATTCGTTTTTTCTGTTTCGTTTATGGGAAGTTTAAAAGCTGATCTTACCTTAGCATCATTGGTGTAAGTTGCTTCCAATGCACGCGGATAATGATATTGCATGGCTTCCACCAAACCTTTGATCTCTTCCTTCTGATTGTGCCGAGAAATAGTTATTCGCACACCGGTATTCTTCACTGGTACGGCTGGGAACAATCCTAAATTGACAAAATAGCCCTCTTTCATCATTCGGTTTACAAAATTATAGCCGGTGACAGGCATCCCTGTACCAATGTAGAATACGGGTGAATTGTTCTGTTCAACAAGGGGTAGGCCCGATTCTGAAAGAAGCGTGTTAAAGTACTTAACACGTTCCATAAGATCGGTCTGTAATGAATATATTTCGGGAGTCAAATGTATATCTGCGGAAGCAATCGCGGCAGCGACTGAGGCCGGTTCCAATTGGGCAGAAAATGTCAAGGGTCCACCAAAATTTTTAATTTTCGCGTACATTTTGCGATTGGAACATGTAAGTAACGAACCGCTTGCCCCAAAAGTTTTGCTTAAAGTTCCAAAAAGCAAGACCTGTTCGGGAAGTTCTTTTAAATTATCGAGCACATAACCGGTGCCGTTCTTACCGATCCAGCTCATTCCATGAACATCATCAAAATAAAGGTGTAGTTGGGGATATTTATTACATAGCCCCATGAGTTCCATTACTGGTGAAACATCGCCAAACATAGAATAGACTCCGTCTGCCATATACCATATTTTCTTACGTTTGGAAGAAAGTTTTCTAATCCTATCTTCCAGCATTTCAAGATTATTATGCCTGATCATATCAATTGGAATGCTCCTGGATTTTAGAAGTTTGGCGGCGCTTTGAACGCTCCAATGCACTTGATGATCTAGAATTATAGCATCTTGATCGTCAACTGCGCTCGGAATGACACCGATATGGCCTAAGGTGCTGTTTTTAGTAATTATTACAGGATTGGAGTACATTTCTGTAACCTTTTCCTCCAAGGTCTTGTACAACGGGTGTGAGATATAGGTTTTAGAAAGTGGAAATTGTGTTCCATATCTATTAATGGCATCCACTGCGGCTTTTTTCAACCTTGAGTCTTGTTCCAAACCTAAGTATCCGGTAGTTCCGAAATGGAACATATCCTTTTGTCCTACCTTGATATGCCTACCGGTAAACTGGTCACCTTCTGCATAAAGGTGTAATATGCCCTGTCGTTTGGCATCATTGAATACGCTATCCACGGTATCAAGAAAATTATTGGGTTTTATCTTTGCCATTTTAACTTGGTTTATGTACGCTGCAATATTCCTATTATTAATTTTAGATATATAAAGTACACAAAATCAACAGTGTAAAACTTCTTTAGGTGGTCTTGTTAACGAATAAATCCTTTATAGAACATTAATAATCCCTTACAGATAAGTTCTAAAGCATTTTATCGATAATCCTACAAAATTTGTATAAAAATTATTACTTTGAATGGCATTTTTGAATAGTTACCATGAAAAATAGTTTCGAAAATGAATATGCTGAGTATTATATAGATAATGGAGTTGTCCGATTTATTTACAAGCAAAATTTAACTATTCAACTGGCCGGTGCCATGGAAATAGTGTCTGATCGATTACAACTTCAGAATGGTAAGGCCTATCCCATACTCTGTGATATTCGAGGAATAATAGATATAAGTAAAGATGCCAGAAGATATTTGGCAACTGAAGGCTCGTCACTCACAAAAGCTGTGGCCTTTATTTCAGATAATCCCTTGTCCCAAATTTTGACCGACCTATACCTATTGGCCAATATGCCCCCTATACCCACTAAGGTGGTAAGCAATGAGTTGGAAGGAATTGAATTTCTTTCCGAATTTATCAAATGAATGAACGTACTAAATTATAATTGAATCCATAATTAATAAGTATAAAAGGGTAATTAAGGACCATAGCCCATATATTCATGGAAAATATAACGTACAATGGCAGGCTTAACAAAGTTTTTCAACTGTTGATCGAATTATCAAGGGGTAATTTCTCCTATCGCCTGGAACGATCGGATAAGCGGGACGAGCTGGAGGCACTTTCTGCAATGGTGAATATTGTTGCAGAAGAAATAAAGGATTCCTTCTTGCATCAAGGGTATGTTAATATGCACGACTCGTATATGCATATGGTGCAAATGATTTTTTTCTTGGATGAAACCTTTAAGATAACTTATATAAATCAAGATGTCACTAAATTATTACACTGGGAAAATAGTGAGCTACTAGATCAACCTATGGTTAATTTATTTGAAAAAAAATCGATCCTAAAATGGGTCGATTTGACAAAATCATTAGGTAATGACCATGATTTTGAAAGTGAAATGCGACTGGTATTTAAGACCAAAACGAATTTGCAACTTCCTGCATATTGTAAGATGGTTGACCTTCCCCAAGTGGAAAACTCCATTGTTAGGTATATGCTAATATCATCGGATATTATTAAAAACACCAAGCTGTACGAAAGAAAACTGCAATCTAAAATATTAAAACAAATACGACTTACTAAGCTCAAACATCCTGTAGAAGAAAAGTCTTTTTTAAATATATCCGATTTGGAAACTTTTAGGGCCATAGGAAACTTTCTCAAGAATAATCTAGATAAGAATGCACCATCCCTTCAGGAGTTGGCCCATGAATTTGGAACCAATGAATATAAATTAAAGAAAGGTTTTAAGGAGTTGTTTGGTATGACAGTGTTTCAGTTTCTAAAAAATGAGCGGCTTAGAAATGCACATGTTTTGGTAAAAAGTTCCAATGAACCCTTTAAGCGCATAGCTCGGCAAAACGGATTTAAGAACGCTACCCACTTCTCACGGGAGTTCAAGGCCAGGTATGGCTATACTCCTCGAGACCTTAGAGCTAACTCTTGACCGCGTTACTTACTTAAAACTAATCCTTTTCAGAACAGTTATTATCCCAGACAGATAAATCAACCAGCTTAATTTTATACCATTCAATATCAAAACGATTCAAATGATATGAAATGGTATCAAAAGCATAGGGAGACAATTGTCGAGGTCATCTGTTTGTTATTCATTACCCTCTTTGCTTATGCCGGAATCACCAAACTCTTGGAAGGGCATCTGTTCTATGATAACATCAGAAACTCCCCATTGCTTGGGGGCAAGGCCATGGCTTCTTTGGCTTCTTGGACCGTACCGCTATCCGAATTGGCTGTTGCCCTATTATTGCTTTGGAAAAAAACCAGATTGATAGGTCTTTACGGGGCCGCAGTCCTGATGCTCCTATTTACCGGCTACACCCTGGCCATTGTATTTTTTGCTCCCTATAGGCCCTGTTCGTGTGGGGGCGTTATCTCGCTACTGTCCTGGGAACAGCATTTGGTGCTCAATGTGATATTGCTCCTGTTGGCCCTACTGGCCATATGGTACTCCCTCAAACATAAAAAAAAATCCATGGGACAAGATCCATCAAAGCCCTTAGATGGCCATGGGGTCTAAACATTAAATGTAAAATAATGAAGATATTTTGTTGCGCAGCAAGAGCAGGGGGAAGACCGAAAACCTGTACAAAAGAGTAGGCACTTACTATTAATTAAAATTATATTATCATGAAAAAGTTAAAATTGATTTTACCGATGTTGGCATTTGTTTTTGCCATTGCACTGTCGTTTGCATTTGCGAACAAATCAGCAGACAAGGATATCTATGACACCAAGTACATCTTGGTACAAGCACCCAACGGATGGGCAACTATTGATGTCTTGTGCAACCCGGATAATTCCGATTGTACAGTAGAATTTTCCGAAGAACCAGGAACCGAATATAGGGTTTATGACGAAAAGGATACTTCTAAGCCAACCGAGGGTGATGGTCAGATTATAGAATTAAATGGATCGGCACCGGATCCTGACTGATTTTATAATCCAGATTAAAGGGAAGGGGGGCGCATTGAATGCCCCCTTTCTTTCTTTCTTTCTTTCTTTCTTTCTTTCTTCAAAATACCATATTAATGCATCCTCTTGGCGGGGAGCATTTTAAACTCAAGTGGGTTGCCCTTTAACAGTCTTTTTGCCAAGATTTCGATATCCCTTGGTGAAATGCTTCTTATATATGCTTGCCGCTGTTCTAAACCACCCCGGGGCCATGAGGTTCCATACTTGTAATAATCGTATATCATTTTTGATGTTTCGCCTCTATGGTATTTTTTCCTTTCCAGATAATCCACTCTTTCCAACTTAAACCTTTCCAATAATTCCACATCTGCGCCATTATTTTTAAACGATCGCATAAATTGTTTGGCCGCCTTTATCAATTGTTCTACATCTTCCGGACTGGCCCCAAATTCTACATAGACCTCATTGAACAAACGGTCCTTATCAAAATTACACACTACTTTTATTGTATAAATGCCCTCATTTTCAATGGAATTAAATCGCATTTCCTGCATTATTGAAAAGTTCATCATGGACTGTAAGAGTTTTAATTTTAGATCTTGTTTCCAATCCAAATCTCTTTCCGTCAAATTTGAAATATATTCCAATTGCACCTTAACTTCTCGGTCAAATTCCCTGGCCACCACAACTTTTTCTTGGGGTTTTGGCAATTTGAACTTCTTTGTATTTTTAGGAATTTCACTTTTTGGCTGCACATTCGCTGTAGGTAAATTCCCCAAATACTTCCGGCAAAGGGACAATACTTCTTCTTCGGGAAAATCCCCTGTAAAAATAAAAGTGAAATTCTTGGCATTGGCAAAAAGGGTCCTGTATATCCCATATGCACGGTCCAAGTTGGTATTTGGCACCCCCTCCAAAGCCTTGGTGCCTTTGGGCAAAAAGGTACTGTCTCCCAACTTCAGTTTAATGAAATTCTTGAAATCTTCGGAATTGATGGAATGCAATGCATGGGATGACCGAGTCCTAAGCTTCCAATCCTCAAAAGCCAGACTATCCTTGTTGGGCTCCGTGAAATACAAATAAACCAATTGAAACGCCGTTTCCAGATCCTTTCCGGACGTACTTCCCCTTATTCCAGCTTCATCATACCCTATATAGGGCGCTACCTGAGCGTTGTATCCGTTTTTGGCAAAATATCTTTTCAACTCAAACCTATCCATTCCACCTACTCCCGAATTGTAGACAATGTCCGCTGCGTTCATTGCTGAAAAATAGTCACTTCCGGAATAGCAGCTTAGGCCCTTGGAAGAAAAACCGTGAAAACTCAGTTTATTTCGTTCCCGTGGTACAAGTACGGCATCAAATGGTTTTAATACTACTTTTATCCCATTGCCCAATGTGTATTCCGAGGCTCCGGGAATGTCCACTTTATTTTTCTGAAGAGTACTTGGCTTTAGGGTCTTTATGAAAGATGCTTCCATCAACTCCTTGGGTATCTTTGGAGGAC
Organism: Arenibacter troitsensis; assembly: GCF_900177645.1. GTDB lineage: Bacteria > Bacteroidota > Bacteroidia > Flavobacteriales > Flavobacteriaceae > Arenibacter > Arenibacter troitsensis. Next base: position 12,702 of record NZ_FXAO01000016.1, on the reverse strand, counting down.
TATATTTGGTAATGGGCAAATTATTGGCTTCAGAAATCCATCCCCTTATTTGCTTTTCAGTATAGGACAAGGCCCTGTGCCCGGATGGTGACAGCATAATAATATCCAGTTCTTGAGGATCTGTTTTGATATATTGCCTCACAAAAACGTTCAGTTCGTCCAATGTTAGGCCGTCCATCATATTTTTTAAAAGGGCCATTCTATTTGCGGGCAATATTTTATCATAAACAAAATGATCCACAATATTATCTTCCCAAAACATTTGTTTCATAGTATCAGCTTTGGACAAAGACTCCAAGTATTCTTTCTTGAATCTTGTAAATTCGGGTTCCGAAAAGCCATTGGTCCTTACTTCCTTCAAAAGCTGGATCGTTTTGGACAGTGTCCCTTCTAAAGTACCTTCTTCCATGGTAATATGTAATTTAATGCCTAGGGAAGATGGTAGGGCCATATAAGGGGACACGGTATAAGGGCTGACGTAATAATCCTGTTTCTCCTTTAACCTATTGTTCAAAATGTCGATTAAAAGGTGTCCTTTTTGTTCCTGTTTCAATAATTCCAGCCCATTTTTACCCAGATCTTCCCTTTGGCGCATATAAATACGCATATTTACCGCTTGTCTTTTGGATTCCTTTGTAGTCAAGCGATGCTCCCTATTCATAAATTGGGGAGGGGAATTTCTATAAGCCCCGAATGCCCTGATCGGGGAACGGGGATTTTTAAGGGGTTTGGCCCTGGAGAACTTGTCCTTTATTTCTTTTTCCAGGGCATCTACATCTACTATATCGCCTACAACGACAAGGGCCATTAATTCTGGACGGTACCAATCATCATAATACCTCCTTAGAGCATCGTAGGGAAAGGTATTTATAAATTGGACAAAATCGGCAGGTCTATCGGCCCCCCTGCCCATCATCGTACTTTCCAGATCGGTCAAAATGGATTTGGCACCGAATCCACCTCGTATCCCTTTTTCATTGAGGATTACCGAACGCTCACTATCAATATATTCTTTTTTGAGGTCCAAATCCCAGATAATATCATGGAAAAGCTGAAATGCAATTTTTAGTTTCTCCTTAGTGTCTACGGAACTAAAATAATATTGTGTAAAATCAAAAGGGGAATTGCCATTGATTTCACCAGACCGGAACCCCAATTCATTGGCTTTGGCCATTGTCATATGTTTCCCTGCCTTGAATGCGAGATGTTCCATAACATGGTCCAGTTCATATTGGTCCGCATCCTGGACCGCCGAACCGGCCTTTACCACAAGGCGCAGGGACATTTCAGAGCTGCCATCACCTGTGGGTTTTATATAATAGGTAAGGCCATTGGAAAGTTTCCCGTGCCGTATACTGGGATCAAGGGGCAGCGTATCCTTAAAGGTCTTGGAATACATAGTAACTGTACTCCAAAAGAAAATATTGATCACTAGCATTAAAATGCCCTTTCCCATTCTATGATTATTCATTGTAACTTCGTAAAGATTAGTAACCATCGTTTTGTTCCAAGTTTGGGTTTTTGTCTATTTCGCTTTCAGGTATTGGGTATAGCCCATCTGAAGGCTGCCAGGATGTTTTTATACTTCCCAAAACATCCGATGCCCTTTCGGTTCGTTTAAGGTCTAGCCATCGATGGCCCCATTCGGTAAACAATTCCCTGCGGCGCTCCAAGTGAATGGAATCCAATAAAGCGGACCTATTAATTCCAGGTGCAATTACCGAGAGCTGTCCAAGATTGGCGCGTATCCTTATTTTATCCAAGTCACTTATGGCCTCGGGTATTTTACCCAACTGAGCGCGTGCCTCGGCCCTTATCAGATATTGTTCTGCCAATCTCAGTACCATGGAGTATTCCGTTATTTCATCAGCGCTATTTACTTTGTACTTGAACGGATAGTGGTACACTTCATCTTCAGTGTCCAATTTCCCTATCCAATGTTCCCGCCTAATGTCCACATCGGCATAGGACCCTATCAGATCTTTGGTCAATGCAACCGGTTTTTGGGAATCGGGGGGAGGACTTGTCAAGATCAGGATACGGCCCTCATTGGTAGTATAACTGAGACTTCTCCCGGCGGGGGTTATCTGCCAAATGGCCTCCTTGCTATTGGCCAAAAAAACTTCATCCAGATTATTGAGGAGATCAAAATTTGAGATGTTCCCAATAACTTGGGTACTCGCCGCTTCTGCTTTTTCCCAATTTTCCCGGTACAGGTATACCCGTGCCAGCAAGGCCAACGCAGTATACTTATTGGGACGAATTCTTTGGCCGTCCAAAAAGGAATCCCCTAGATTGCTTATGGCCGTTTCCAGATCGGAGATTATGGATTCATAGATTACTTGGGCATCCGAACGGGAGGCCAAGGCATTTGTTCTGTAATCCGGGGATAGGATCAGGGGCAATTCCCCATAAAGATTCACCAGGTAGAAATAGACAAATGCCCTAACAAATGCCGTTTCCCCCAACAACCTTAGCTTCATTGTAGATGAAACCCCATCATATCTTTCGAGGCCGTCCATTACGGCATTGCACATATAGATAATATTGTAGGCACTGGACCACAGTGGCAAGTTATACGAGTTTTCGGCCATTATTTCGTTTTCGCCGAATTCTAACAGTTCATCGTTCAACGCCGTAGTCCAAAATTCGTCCGCTGAGAGTCCGCCCAAAAGGGAAACGGAACGTAGTCCGCCATTGGAAAAATCCGCTTTAAAAAGTTCGTTATAGATACCTGTGACCGCACTATTGGCGGTTTCATCGCTTCCGAACACCGTTTCGCTTACTATTTTGTTATCAGGTACATCCACCTCCACAAAATCCTCACAGGAAGTTTGTGCAAAACAGATACCTATCAAAAGGGTATACCATATATTTTTCATGTTCTTGATTTTATAGGTTTAATTGAATACCACATGTAATGGTTCTTAACGGGGGTACGCTACTTCTTCCCCCCTGCGGGTCCAATCCCTGATAAGGGGTAATGGTCAGGAGGTTCTGTGCCCGGACATACACACTCATTGCACTTATTTTAATTTGTTGCAGTACCGCTTTGGGCAAATTATAGGATAGGGACACGTTCTTTAATCGTAAAAATGCGGCGTCCTCCATTCCATAAGAACTACTGGCGGCCCTACTAAAGGCCGTACGGGCAGCACTTGACTGGGATAATTTCTGGATATGTGCATTATCGCCAGGCTCCTGCCAGGTGTTCAAAAAATCCACTGGTCCGTTTCCGTAACGACCAGGTGAAGGAGCTCCAAATACATTTCTTAAATTGTCCTGGTCAATGTACTCGAATAGGAACTGCAAGGAGAGACCCTTATACTGTAAATGATTGCCAAGACCGCCATAATACCTCCTTCCCCTGTTTATTATTACTTGCCTATCCTCGCTATTGTACCTTCCATCTTCGTTGATGTCCACCACCCGGTACAGACCGGTTTCGGGATCGATGCCGTCATATTGATAGACCATTGAAATGTTCAATGGATAACCTACCTTATATTGATTGTCATAGGAAGTCTGCCCAATATTATCGAATTCTAAAAGCTTATTGTCCGGGAAGGTTACATTGATGGAGGTACGCCATGAGAAGTTTTTGGTCCTAATGTTGACGGTTTCCGTTTGCACCTCCCAACCGGAGTTCTGAACCAGTGCCGGAAGGTTGGCCTGAACCGATCCGAATCCCGTAATGAATGGCAATGGAAAGCCTACCAATTGATTGGAAGAACGATTTCTATACCAGTTCAATTCCAGATTTATGCGGTCGTTTATAAAGCCTAACTGTAGCGAAGCCTCCAGTTTTTTGTTCACTTCCCAGGAGTAGTCGGGATTGTACAACTGGGTAGGGTACAGCCCGCCTACCCCATCCGTGGCCTCATAGGCATCCAAAAATCCGTAGTCCGGGATCTGGTCGCTCCCGGTAGTCCCATAACTTCCCCTAAGCTTTCCAAAACTCCAGAAAGGAACATTTTCTTGAACACCCCTCTTTTCGCGGAATATCCAGGCCCCTCCCAATGCCCAGAAGTTCGAGAATCGCCGATCTGGACCAAATCTAGAGGACCCGTCCCTCCTGCCCGTAAGGTTCAGAAAATACTTCCCGGCCCAATTCAGGCCCAAACGCCCAAATAGTGCCCCGTACCTATACTCCGTATTATCATCGCCCAAAACCCTGACCTCGTTGGCCGCGCTCAAATTGCCCATTAAGCTTTTGTTGGCATAGCCCGTGCTCGAAACATTCAGATAACTGTTCCGATTGTCCTGGAAGGTGGATCCTATAAGGGCATCCATGCCCAATTTGCCCCAATGCCGTTGGTACATTAATTGTGGTTCCACGATCCATGATAGCCTATTGGTAGCACTTTGGGCCGTTCCCAAATCTATTTTATCCCATCTTGCAGGGTTGTAACGTTCCCTGTAATATCTTATCATATCCTCACTGTCCAGTTTGGAATATCCAAGATTGACCTTGAGGTCCAATCCCTGTATAATGGTATAGGAGAGGGCCATATTGGCAAGCAGATTATTTGCCCTTATGTCCTGGGGCTGTTCCAAGACCGCCAAGGGATTGTCCACCACCCAATTCTCCCAATTGAGACTGCCATCTCCCTTATAGATCGGGGGTGCATTAGGGGGTGCGGTAAGAGCATAGTTTATAAAATTGGAACCATTGAAAATGCGATTTTTATCTACCCCATAATTGGCGGAAAAATCCAATTTAAACCTGTTATCTTTAGATCTATGGTTAAGGTTTATATTGGCCGTGGTCCTCTTATAGTCAAAATCCTCTGGAAAAACGGAACCTTGGGCGCGGAATGAGCCCCCAAAACGGTACGAGGTATAACCATTGCCCCCTGAAACCGCCATATTCACATCTGTCATTGAAGCAGTACCGCCAAAAAGTGTTTCCTGCCAATCCGTATAACGGTTTTGGTCCCATAACGTGAGTTCGGGCGCGTATACATCCTCCTGCGTAAAACCATCATTTTCTATGGCCTTTCTTCTAATGGCGAGATATTCCTCAGTGTTCAAAAGTTTAACCTTGTTGGACACCTCGGATATTCCGGAATAAAGACTAAGGTCCAAGGAGGTCTCACCCTGCTTGTCATATCCTTTTTTCGTAGAGATCAGTATTACCCCGTTGGCCCCTCGCGAACCATAGATGGCGGTGGCATCGGCATCCTTAAGTACCTCTATGCTTTCTATATTGGCATGGTTCAAGGTATTCAAGGGATCTATTCCTGTGGAAACGGTCAGCGAACCACCACTTTGTAAGGGTGTGGAATTAAGGGGGATTCCATCCACTATATAAAGTGGATAATTACCATCATTTCTTAGACTATTGGTGCCCCGTATGCGTATGGTAGGTGCCAGGCCGGTAATACCTACCCCCTGCTCCACTTCCACCCCCGCCATGCGGCCCTGCAGGGCCTCTAACGGACTTACAATGGGTTGCGGCTCAATTTCCTTGGCCGTGACCCTACTGATGCTCCCGGTGCGTTCCTTTTCCTTTACCGAATAGTAACCGGCATTGACCTCTACCTCTTGAAGCTCGGTGACCTCGGACTCCATCTGTACGTCCAGGGTGGTCCTACCCAAAACGGGAAGTTCCCTGTTGTGGTAGCCCAGATAGGAAAAGACCAGGATATCGGTATTGTTTACCAAAAGAAAGTACTCCCCTTGGAGGTTGGTAAAGGTACCCGTATTGGTACCTTTAATAAGTACATGTACCCCGGGCATGGGGCCGTAGTCATCGGTAACGGTACCGGAAATTTGTTGCTGTTGTGGCAGCAGTAGGTTGGGTGAAGTCTTAAAACAATGCCCATGGGGGAAATGGGCAAAGTATGGTGGGGGGACTAAAAAGCAGATAATTAGCAGGCAAATATGTAGCATGCCCTTATACTCAAGATTATTTTTCATAATTTTGAAGATTAGATGAAACTTAGTTTTATTTAGTACAGGCCTTCCAAACTTGTCGGTCAAACAGGGTTTGGGAGGCTATTTTTGTATATGTTCTATGTCATAGGCAATGGATTTTATTGATTGAACATTATTATTCTTTAGAATATCGTAGTGTTTAACCTTTGATCCGTTGATTTTAGAGGTTCATTGATGATTTGTGTATTATTTCCATATCTACTTTCATTTTTCATTTCTTTTGCTCGCCCAAAAGAAACGAAACAAAGAAAAAGGCGCCTTCTCCGATGAATTTTTTCGACAACTAGGTCGAAAAACCGTAAGCGCAACTCCGCGTCGCTCATTAATTCGCTCCTGCTCCGGAGCTTTCGCTAACTATTCCGCGGATAAGGAATCTTGGCTACGCCAGCTGATGTAAAAAATTAAACACTTTCAGTACCAGGACTTATAAGATTTTCGTCATCTCAAAATCTAGGATCTGTGCAAAGTTGACCCTACTCCATTAGCTATTGGTAATACAGCTAGCGGGCAATGGGCTAACCTAAGGTTATAAGGCTGCTTTGTCGTTATTTGGCCGGATGCCAAAAAATATGTGGATCGTGATTATGGGATAAAAGGATTTTCGAGTTCCGGAATAATGGGTACAACACAAATCCCATAATAAATGAACCGGTTTACGATTTTTAAACCAGTTCAGTGCAAACCTATATTGGGTTCTTGGGCTTTTTGGTAAAGAGAATGTCGTACACGGTATGCTGCAAAAGAACGGTAAGTTGCCCAGTGGCCGTTTTACCATTTAAGTTACATAAGGTGTGTTTCATAGCTCTTTTAGCCTTTTGGTTACTGCTTGCAAAACTTCCAAATAAAACAACGCTCAGATAAAGAGGGTTATATGCCTCTTTAAGATCCATGAACTGGTTTAGTACGCTGTGATAAGAAAACCCATGCCCCGGGTCATGGGCATCTTGCTTATCATCCCGTGCATCAAGTTACCAGTTTTTAGACCGGGAATCCAAGCGACTGCTTCCAGACTAATTCAAACAAAGAAGAATCGCAAACATATGTTACTGAGACAAATATAGTAAAATATATTAATCGTTCGCTATAGCGAACAGATATTTTTTAATTATTGATTTGATTTGGGTGTGATACTTTTTTATGATAAATAAAACGGACAAAAATGAGATTAATAAGGCCAATGCTTTGGTCAATAAGTATTTGTGTTCGTTTATATTTGAAAAATTCCTAATTAAACCAAAAAATCAACTTGGTATCGAAATAAGTCAGAACCAATATGCCAAATTATGTGGGTTATCTTCATCGACTATTTCTAAGTTAAAAGAGCCTAAAGGATATGACATACCATTGTCTACTATTTACAATATATGTAGACACGAACAGTATTCCTTACAAAAACTTTTCAAAGAATTTGAATCTAAGTATGGAGTAAACATTCCAATTTAAAATATACAATATCATTTAATAGCAATTTTTTTCAAGATTTATAAATAGCAATGGGCGTAATTAGAAATGTTCTAAAAAGGTAATGCTACAATATGTAGTCACCTACTGGCCGTCACCTCAATTATTTCTTTTAATAATTCATAATTGTTTTCTTCTAGTAGATTTATATTACCAGAAGTGGCACTTTTTATTACAATGTCTGTTTTGCGTAAAGTTTCAATCATAGGCATGATTTGAGAACTATAGTTATTAAAGAATCTAATTAAATCACCTTTGCAACATGGTATTTTATAACCACTTTGAGAACTCAATATAAGAATTTTGCTATCCCTTAATTGTCCAATTATTTCCCTACTAAAGACTCTTTTGTTGAAATTAATATCTCTAATTTTAATCCTATCGATTATTTCATCGGAATAGATATATTCAAAAGGATCAAGTTTGAATCTATAAATTAGATAGTTCAGACAAATCAATTGATTTTTTATTTCTATCTCTGTGCTTTCTTGATTAGCATTAATATATTCATTAATTCTAAAAAATATAAAGTCAACTAGTCCTTGATTATAATTTTCATCTTCATTTTCTATTTTACGTAATAATTTAGGAGGATTTTCTGGCCATTCTCTTAGGTGTAAAATATGGCGGTTTAATACCTTAGGTATTTCAAGACTTCTTTGTTCTATCTTTTCTGGTTCGTAACATTTTGCAATACTTCCGGTAATAAAATCTGCTAGCTGAATTAGGGGTTCGGACTTACTATCTGAAAACTGAAATTCTGGACCTCTAAATAACTCAGTTTGATTGTGATTACTTTCAACGTAATTTATGAATCCTTCCATGAATTGATCCGTACCATGATTATCAGCTACTAGTTTTAAATAAGGATAATAATCATATAATTCGCGGTCTAATAATCCATTTACATATTTGAAGAAACTATTTCTGAACTGTAAACCGCTGTTTTCGAAAATTTTTCTTTTATCTACAATTACACTGTAAATCCTAAAGTCAAGATTTGAAATATCTTTTAGAAAATTTATTCTTTTATCAATATCTCTAAATGCCTTTGCGTTAGATTTAATTTCTGGTGCTTGTGTATAGTTACTTGCAATTTTTTTAAATTCTTCACGAATTTGCTGAATTGATCCTTCATCAATTATAATTGCGCTAACGATGAAAAAGGTTGTTACACCTACCTTTTCAAAGTGTATACTTTTATCGCCAAATTCATCTATGAATCCTATCTTTTTACTCAAAATTTTATTTTCGGATTACATTTTCAATTATAGTTCTAATTTAGTAAATCTTTTTGTTGGCCTAGTTAATAGTTAAGGGGCTTTTTACCCTTTTTATCAATTATCATAGGCGTGTTGGGCCGGGCTTATTCTACTAGTCTCTAATTTTTTTCTTGAAATGATCTAGTATGAATATCGAAAATCAATTACACATGCTTCTGTCTACATAAGATTTATTTCCATTAGAATTAATATAATAACAACCACCTCTTGGACCTCTATAATAGGTCCTAGAATTGTAGGTTTTTCTCGTAGTACTGTTATAGTTAGTAGAAGGCGAAACTGACTTTATTGAAGTGCTTAGGTCAGGCCCATTTGTATTCAATACTTCTTTTTCCAAGAAAATCCTGTGTACAAATCCAGTCTTGTTTCCAATTTCAACTTTCATATAATCTCCATAATGGCCAACAACAATAAGCCTTGCATTTTTTTCGAAATTGTCTATGATGTTAGAAGTGAATTTTGGAGACTCCATTAATTTAGTTAATCCTTTACAAACATATATTTCTCCGGATTCCGTGGAAGTTATATTGGATTTGTTAAATTTCAGTTTGTTTAGTTCAACGTTGCAAAAATCCAACGAATCCTGCAGAATTTTTATTTTTTGCTCAATTAACTTCTTTTTCCCTTCTAATTCTGCCAACTTACTACTTTGGGAAAAACTAGCTGTACTAAATATAAAGTAACATATTAAAACTGTAAATTTCCACATAATAATTTAATGCTTTGGTCAATACTCGTGTATTGAGTTTATTCAAGCAGCTATTCTCTCTACATCCTTAATTAATTGTAATTTGTCATAGGCTTGTTAATTAGAAACATTCCATTACTCCTATCAGAGTCAACCTAGTATCATTGGGGGAAGTAGGGCTAATATAATGTAAATACTTTTATACTTACGAAATTATAATGAGACTCTTAAACAATTTTGTTCACTTTACTACATCAGCCTTTTGGGAGTCGAAGGAATGAAATTCAAGAGGAATTGCCATGTGTAGACCTCTACAGTAAATAACGAATAATATCCAAGTTGTTTGAGTTTGTACAGCCAGACTAGTTACAGAAAATTGACACTCAAAATTATACACCCCAAAATCAACATTATAAACTGATAAAAAATAAAATATTAACTTTAGGGAGCTTGATTAGTGCTTTTCATAGGATACATTGTTACCTGTAGTTTTTTATTCTATTTTATCACTTAGTTTGCCCAATGATTCTTGAATCTTTCGAATTTCAATTTTAATGGATCTTATGTCAGACGAGCTACTAGCCACGAAATTTTCAATTTGGTTTTCAATGTTTTCTGTTTCGGCTCGTGTATATCGAATTATGCTGTCTGTCTGTGACTGTACACTTTGAAGGTTTCTTTTTGTTGAATTTAGCTCTTCTCCCGATTTTAAAAGTGAATTATTAAACAAATTGAACTGCTTTTCATTTAGTGTAAATGGCTCTTGCTTTTTACTTGATATGAAAATATTTATTGCAGTACCTATGACAAAAATTAAGATTGTTGCAATCAAAGTATACCTACTATACCTTAAGGATTTATTTCCTGATTCTAAAGACTTTGAAGCTAGATCTAAACTCGTTAAGCTACTTTTCAGGGACTCGTCCGCTAGCTTTAGGTTTTTCTTGGAATATTCAATAGACTCAATGTGCTTGAGGTCGACTTCAGTTTTAAAGTCATTCTTTTCAAAGTCGATTAAAGACTGATTGATTAGAATTGTCTTTTTCGAGTATTTAAGTAAAGAGCTTATCGCTTCTTGGTCATTTATTCTACTCGAAATGTACCTGTTTCCATTAATCAATCTGCCAAATCTTGAGTTATTAACATTTGGACTTTCTTGGAACATAAATAACATTCCTTCTTTTTCCAAATCACGCAATAGGTTAATATATAGCATCATTCTCCAAGAAAACTCGCGAGCAAAGTCAGTAAACAGATTTTGGTTTTGATTATACAGATTTTGGTCAAATCTATATTCCACTTGTTTGTTGAAGTAGTCTAAATAAACATCAGTATTGTTGAGTTCTCTATCGACTACATTAGCAAGAAATACGTTGTGTGAGATTCCGGAAATTTTAACTAATTCTTTCACAAATGACTTTTCTTCTGTCGATAGTGTTCTCATATTTTGGTCTTATGAATCTGTTTTTTTAAAATTACAGGTAACGGTCTTGTATATGAAAAGTAGCGGATTTTTACGCACTAGATTTTCAGTTTATAAATGACCTTTATTTTATTATTTATCTTTCGTTTAAGCACCTAAACCGCTATTTTTTATATACGTTGTGCCTGTTGCACAAGTTATGAAAAATTAATATTGGCTTAATATTAAAAATAGGTCGATTTTGTAACTTATGGTATGCAAGGAAAAAAGACCTATCAAGAAAAGCTTTTCAATAATTTTCGATTAAGCGATCGAGTACCAAGAGAGAATTTTTATAGACGCTTAAAAGGTGCTATAGCTTTAGATTTTCTTTATCCGATGACCAAATCCTTCTATGGTTCCAGTGGTCAAAAGAGTATCGATCCCGTTGTGTTTTTCAAGCTCTGTTTAGTGGGATATTTGGAGAACATCATCAGTGACCGCAAGCTTATCGAGCATTGCAGTATGCGGTTGGATGTTCTTTATTTCATCGGTTATGATATTGAGGAAGAGCTGCCTTGGCATTCCACCATCAGCCGTACCCGGCAGTTGTTCCCTGAAGATGTGTTTGAAGCGGTTTTTACCAAAGTGTTTACTCTTTGTGTGGAAGTCGGAATGGTCAGCGGGCACACTCAGGCTATTGATAGTGCACCTGTAAAAGCCAATGCCTCTATGGACAGTTTGGAGCTTAAAGTACCTGAGGAAGAATTGGAATCTCACCTTCGCAAGGTGCGCCACATCAGTGCGATGGATAAAGAGCAGCCTTTTCGCAAGAGTAAGGGTGATAGGTCAGATAAAGGTCAGCGCAGTATAACCGCCAATAAAAAAGAACTTCAGGCCATTACTACTCGCAACAAGCGTTGGAGCAAAGATCAGGATCAGCGTCCCGGAGCAGGGAACAAAGGGAGTAAGTACACTAGCAATAAAACGCATTACAGCCCTACCGATCCTGATGCTCGCATCAGTGTCAAGCCTGGCAAGGCCAGAAAGCTTAATTACCTGAGCCAGCTTAGTGTGGATACCGGTCATCACGTGATTACTGATATTAGAGCGTATCATGCTGATGGAAAGGACAATCAACAATTACCCGATATAGTAACCAGATTAAAGCGACGCTTGTGGCAACAAGGCTTGGTTTGGGAGAATTGTGTAGCTGATACCGGGTATAGTTCTGGAGAGAACTATGCATTATTGGAACGTCAGGGACTCAAGAGTTTTATCCCTCCCCACGGAACTTTTAAAGGCGGCCCGGACAATTTTACCTACGTCGAAAATCAGGATCATTACCTGTGCCCACAAGGAAAAGTAATTCCTTTTACTAAAGAGTTTAATGACTATAGAACAGGAACCCAAAAAAAGGAATACCGTGCCCGTAAGCACATTTGTATTGATTGTCCTATACGCAGTAGTTGTCTGGGCAAAAGCGCACAGGAAAAGAAATTTAGTGTCACTTATTACCGAGCAGAATACCAGCGTAACATCGCCAGGGTAGAAAGCCCTCAGGGCAGGTATATGAAAGGCAAACGGCAAAGCACCGTAGAACCTGTCTTTGGAACCTTGACCCAGTTTATGGGACTTGGAAAGGTAAATACCATTGGACTAAAACAGGCAAACAAGTGTATGCAGCTCTCCGCCATTGCCTACAACCTCAAAAAGTATCTGAAATTCACGCAAAAACGAGTAAAAAGCGGAGCAGGAATGATCGACTTGTTTTTTGTTCTGAAAAACAGACCGACAGCAGTCGATAAATCCGTTTTAACGGGTATGAATTTGGTCTAAAACCAGGTGATCAAAAAAAGAAAAACCGCTTAGAGCGGCTTATTTGAGTTGGTAATTTTACATTTTACAGGCTTGTGCAACGGTTACCG
>NZ_FXAO01000015.1 GCF_900177645.1 Arenibacter troitsensis | reverse complement strand
GTTTTTTGGGCGATGCAAAAAATGAACAGAACACTAACTTGAGCTGGTCAGGCATATCTTTTTGTAATTCACACACAACTTTTGGGATTGATCCATGTTCATATCTCCTAGTATAAAATCAAAAACCTGTATCAGTTGCATTGTCATGATTACGTCCGTTCAATGGTTGTCGATTAATGCGTGGAAGCTCCTATTTTGTGGCGGTAATTTCTTTGTTATAAGTGATGATTCTTATAAAGGCCAATTCAGATTTACGTTTTGAGTTAATTTTTTTTCAAAAAGAAACAGTTTTTAAGGGAATAAATTTTAACTTTAACATTCATAAGTTAAGACTTGAAAAATATTTTTCTTTTAAAGAAACTATTTTTTGAAATTTAAAAAGAGGACGTAGGGGTGCGTCCTCTTTTCTATTTACGGTTGTTTTCTTTCCAGTTCATCCCGTGAAATCTACAGTTCGGTAGATCCAATTTCCCGGCCTTTTTTATTTGAGCCACATTTGTGCATTGAATAAACTACATAAAATTGAGCTATGCATAAAGTAATATTGATAATTCTAGCAACAGTAGTCAACGAAATGGCTGCGGGATATGATGAAAGTAAATTGGTAAGTAAAGATATGTTTACTATTTCAAATCAATGTATTAGGGATAATAAATGTGCTGAGGTAGTGAATAAGGAGGCGTCTTTTTATCGTGTAAATCCGCTATACTGCCTTCCAACGCAACTTGAGCCGTCATGGAACTTTTTAGTAACTTTAAACCAAGAGATTTCTGTTGTTAAGATGCCCATACAATGAGTTTTGGAGTTTGTGAAATAATGGATGTAAATAAGGCCGAATGATACGATTTATTAAACATTTGGGAAATGCACTGTTTATAGGCACATTGCTATATTTTGTGTTTCTTGCTGTTTTCTTTTTTATGGGAGAATTTGATGTTGGCTTTAGTTTTCAAAGGGCTTTGGAAGAGTACTATACCAACATGATTTTTGCTGTAATCCTTTATATGGTGAATGCGTACTGGATTCAGTTCCTTATAGTTAAATATGGGCAACAGGTGTATAGGGGGAAACGTTTATTGCTTGGAATTTCAGGCAATATAGTCTTCTCTTTGATAGGGATATTTTTCTCCCGTTTAATTGTGAAGATAGGGATTGAGGATTTGCCCTTCTCTGTTTTTGTGGTAAATGAGAATTTGGGACATTACAAAGTCTCTCTCTTGTTGGCTATTCTTATTTCTGCAATATTTTATGTGGCGTGGTACTTTAAACATAGGCAGGAGAACAAGGTAAAGGAGCAGAAAATCATTGCAGGTACTGCTTCTGCCAAGTTTGATGCCCTTAAGAATCAGTTGGATCCACATTTTTTGTTTAACAGTTTAAACGTGCTTACCAGTTTAATTGAGGAAGACCCATTGCAGGCGCAAAAATTCACAACTTCGCTTTCTAAAGTATATCGATATGTCCTGGAGCAAAAGAACAAAGACTTGGTAACCGTGGATGAGGAGCTAGCCTTTGCGGAAACTTATGTGAGGTTGTTAAAAATGAGGTTTGAGGATAGTATAATTTTCGATATTCCAGAAAAAGGCAATGATGCGGATGCGAAAATTGTACCCTTGTCCCTTCAGCTCCTACTGGAAAACGCCGTAAAGCATAATGTGGCAACCGTTCTAAGGCCTTTGCGGATAAAAGTGTATGAAGATGCGGGTATGCTTTGTGTGTCCAATAATCTTCAGGAGAAACAGGTGGTTAAGAAAACCAGTGGGGTTGGACTCCGAAATATTCAGGAACGATACCAAATGCTATCCAATAAAGATGTTCAGATCGGAAAATCTGCAACGGAATTTACGGTAAAACTCCCAATACTCAAGGAGCGGATCGGAGTTGTGGAAACACATGAAGTGTTTTTGGAGGATAAACGATATCAAAAAGCCAAAGAGCAGGTAGAGGCTATAAAGAGGTTTTACGGTAATCTAATATCATATTGTGTGGTATTGCCCATCTTGGCTATACTCAACTATAAAACCACAAGTTTTCCCTGGGTGCTTTTTCCTGCCGTTGGATGGGGATTTGGTGTGGCCCTACATGCTATGGAGGTTTTTGGTTACAATCCGTTCTTAGGTAGAAACTGGGAAGAACGGAAAATTCAAAAGTATATGGATGATGAGGACTTTTAGGGTTACGGTACATCTTGTAAATTCAACAATTCGGAAGTTTATTTTTGAAAAACTATATGCAGGTGCCGAATTTTGAATAAAATTTAAATCATGGAAAATATAGATAAGGAAAACAAATATTTCAGGGCCAAAGAAAGGGTTGGTGTCATTAAGAAGTTCTATACGAGCCTAATGTCCTATTTTGTTTTTATAGGGTTTCTGGCGGCCCTAAATTACTGGACCAACCAATGGCGTTACCCCTGGTTCCTTTGGGCGGCCTTTGGTTGGGGGATCGGCCTGGTGTTTCATGCCGTAAAAGTATTTGGTTTAAACCCTTTCTTTGGAAAGAACTGGGAAGAACGGAAAATTAAGGAGTATATGCAGGAGGAAGAAAGAAAAAACAGATGGAAATAATGGATTACGATAAGGAAATGAAATTGGAGCGTGCCAAAAAACAGGTGGCGGAATTAAAGGGGTTTTATGTTCACCTTGTGGTGTATCTAGCTGTTAATGTATTTGTTACTGTAGCTAAGATTTTAGGGAATTTAGGTAATGGGGAGTCCTTTTTGGAGGCTTTTTGGGACTTTGGGACTTTGGCAGTGTGGTTGTTCTGGGGTATCGGGCTATTGTTTCATGGGTTAAAGGTGTTTTCGTATAATCCATTTTTCAATAAGGAGTGGGAAGAAAGGCAGATCCGCAAGTACATGGAGAAAGAAAAACGTGAAGCTGAAAAATACAAATAATGGCAATGGATAGAGATAATTTAGATATATATATTAGGGCTAAAAAGCGAGTGGATACACTTAAGAATTTTTATGCACATATTGCTGTTTACTTGGTTATGAATGTGCTTCTTTTTGTTTTTAAAGGGAGGATCGTGAGTTTCTTTGTAGATAAGGGAGTGGAGGATCAAGGGTTTTTAAATTGGATGGAATGGAATATGGTCTTTATTCCTATTGTTTGGGGGGTAGTCCTTTTGGTGGCCGGGATTTATATTTTGAAATTGAAACCCGGGTTCATTGAAAAATGGGAGGAAAAGCAATTGCGAAAATACACGGAGGAGTAAGAACAGGGGAATCGTACCATAAACTAAAAACCAATTAACCGCTATAAATGAACGCAATCATAATTGAAGATGAAAAACCTGCCGCCAGAAGATTAGGGCGATTATTGACCAATTTAAAGGTAGAGGTTTCCATTATGCTACACTCTGTTGAGGAGGCCATTGAATGGTTTCGGGAAAATAAACATCCAGACTTGATTTTTTTGGATATTCAGCTTTCGGACGGTCTGTCATTTGAGATTTTCGAGGCTGTGGATATTCAAAGTTCAGTAATTTTTACCACGGCATATGATGAATATGCCTTGCAGGCATTTAAGTTGAATAGTATAGACTATTTGTTAAAACCTATCGATGGGGAGGAGTTGGAAAATGCCGTAAAAAAGTACCTTGTTTTTAGGCCCGAAATACAGAAGTTGTCCCTTGATTTCGAGGATATAAAAAAGTTGTTGGTAAACCCATTGGAGCGGGAATACAAAAAGAGGTTTACTGTTAGTGTAGGTCAGCATCTAAAAATTATTAATGCGGAAGAAATAGAATGTTTTTACAGTGAGAACAAAGGTACCTATGCTTCTACAATTGATGGAAGAAATTACCTGCTGGACCTTACTTTGGAAAACTTGGAATCGGAACTTCATCCCAACTCCTTTTTCAGGGTGAGCAGAAAATTCTATGTGAATATAAGCCATATCAAAGATATTGTTTCCTATACCAATTCCAGGTTGGAAATCAAATTAAACCGCTTTAATGGTCAGGAGATAATAGTGAGTAGGGAAAGGGTGAAAGACTTTAAGCTATGGTTGGAATAATGGTATTTAATTTATTAATTTTTAATGTTTTAGGTGTAAAATTAAATCGCTATAAGTTTTTCTTATAGTGGTGTTTTTAGGTAATTTGGGGCTATTCTTCAACCCTGTTATCGTCAAAAGAGGAAGGTAGTAATTTAGGAATTAATTTGATGAATATAGGCAATAGAACTGCCCCTCCTGGGAGTATGAAAATTGCCAATGAAGGGATACTTTTAAAAATATCCAGTAGTTGATTTTGTACTTTTTTCTTCTCTTCCGGACTAAGGTCTTTGACCGTTGATTTTGATAATAGGGTGACCAATTCCTTGCTTTCCGAAAGTTCTTTTTGAAGACGTTTGCTGTTTCTTAGAATCAGTTTGTTTACAATTTTGGACATGCTATCATAAAATTGGACAGCCAAATTATGATCTTTTAGATGGGGTATTTTGTCGGCGTTTAATTGAAAAAATCCGGTAACATCGCGCAGTGATTTTGCTATTTCATTTTGGTCAAAACCAAGGTCCGTTCCCAAGCCAAATATAAATTCGGATTCAGTGTAATCCAAGGACTGATCTTCCCATACCGTTAAACATGCCACATCCAAAAAATAGCTATTTTCCGAAGAGGAATATTTATTGACCAGTTCATTTCTATAGGAGCCATCAAAATCCTGTTTTACACTTTCAATAAAGGTCAGCGAGGAGGCAAAAAGTTGCGCCAATCTTTCATCACTCTTGTTTTTCTCTTTAGAATTTAGGGTGTGATATGTAATATTTATGGTAATATGTTCCAGCTGTTGGGCATACTCTTTTATAAATGTTTCACCTTCAAGATATCTTTTAAAGCTAAGGACATCTATAAAAAGTAGTGAATTGGTTATAATGTTGTTGAAGGTCTTGCTGATAACGTTATCCTCCAGATATATTCTGGAATTTAATAGGTTTTCCAGTTTGGAAGATGTTTTTTTTCCCGTCAGGAATTTGTTAAAAAAGGAAATCCTGTTAATTCCCAAGTCTTTATAAAACATTAAGATGTATCCTAAAAAGGCTTCAAAATCGGATTCCTTGTTTTTGAGCTTATAGGTGAAATAGAGCGCAGTAATTAAATTGATCTTGGCTTTTTCGTCTTCAGTTAATGGTACCTCTTTGGTAATAAAGGAAGGAATATCCAAGTTGATCCCATAAACAAAGCCGGTACTTTTTAGAAGGGCATATAATTCTTGAAAGGAGCTGAAGTAGTCATGATTGTCCTTTACAAGATACCCAAATTTATCTATCCAACCAGAGGCCGAAGGATTCATAGAGCCAAATTTTAAAGGGTAAAATTAAGTTAAAATATGGGACTACATTCTTATTGGGGCTTTTTTTTAGGGAATGGCGCTTTTGACATGTTAACATAATATTAACATTTAAAACCAAACCCCTAGAATTGAACCTCCGTAGGTAAGGATGATTTTAATCTAAAAATATCTTATTATGAAAAAGACAAAATTATTATTTGGAATTGGCTTGCTAGGGCTAGCAGGCGCTATTTTGGTAGCGGCAGATCACATAGATGCTCCGTCCTCCATGGGTACTTCCGCGGATATAGCGGATTTTTACGGCTTCGAGCCTTCCGAAGGTTCGGATAATACCGTTTTTGTGGTGGACCTGCAGTCCAATGTACTTCCGGATTTGGCTTATGGAAGCTTTGATGAAATGGTTTTAACCGAAATCAATATCGATACGGATGGGGATTTGGTAGAAGATTTGGTAATTCAGGCCATACCAAGAGATGGTAAAATGTATTTTTTTGGACCGGTAAAGCCAACAAAAACTGGTTTGGACAGTCAAGTTATGGTGAGCTCGCCCTTAGGAAGTGTTGAAATTTCCGGGACAACCGCCATTAAGGCAACCACTGCGAATGGGGCAACACTATTTGCCGGGCCTAGACAGGATTCTTTTTTCTTCGATTTCTTTCAGTTTAACGCCGTCATAGGCGGAATGGCACCAGGTGGATTTAAGACTGCCGATGAGGCAGTAGATACTTTTGAAGGTAAAAACACCATGTCTATTGTCGTAGAGGTTCCAAACACCTTGTTGGGAACCCCTACAGGTGCTAATGCCCTGCAATTACCGGTATATAAGACTTGGGTTACAACAAACAAAAAACAATAATATATAACTACTTAAAATTATAATTATGAAACTAAATACAATAAAATATGCGTTACTGCCAATCTTAGGTTTGGCTATGATGACTTCCTGTAATAACGATGATGACATGATGGATCCAATAGCAATGGCCACTTGTGATGATGGAATTATGAACGGAAGTGAAACTGGTATTGATTGTGGTGGTTCCTGTGAACCTTGTCTAACAACTGTGGATTTTTCTGGCAACTATACGCAAGTAGACCATATGGGGAGACCTGGCATAAACACGGTTTTCGGTTTTGATATGGAGGGTCAGCCAAGTGTAAAAGATGCGCATAACAGGACTGTTCCTTCTGAAATGGCAGCTACTTTCCAAGCAGGGTATGAAGCTCGATTGGAACAATATTATGACGTGTACGCCGATCTTTTGGGGATTGACCCTGCTGCCCTCAATTATGAGAATAATATTTTGGGACTGGATGCCGCTACCCTTACGACCTACTTGGCGGCAGATGTATTGGAGATCTCTCCCAATTTGCCCACCACTTATTTTGATCCGGGAACAGATTTTGACAACGATGGAAGGATATTGGTTCCGGACGGGGATGAGGTTGCTTTAACGGGGAGAAAGTTGACAGATGATGTAATTGATGTGTCCCTAATACTATTGTTTGGCGGGGCTGAAGGAGATCGTTTTGACGGGTCGGACAAAAATATGGATGGTAGCCCAGACACACCTAGATTAACTTCGGACGGTGTTGCCTTGACAGCTACTGTCTCTGCAAGTTTTCCTTACGTGGGCAATCCGGAATAAGTTTTTATCTACGAACTTGACCATGATAATTTTTGATAGCTCCCTATAATTAGGTAGACGAAATATTTGATGGTGAAGTGCACCTGCCTATCCGCCCGTTCCGGTACGGACGGGAATGAAGAAGTCGGGCAGGTCTGATTGAAGAATAAACAATAAAATTTAAGCACATGAAAAGGAGGATAGGGGAGGACGGTAATAGTTCTCCCTTGTTTAAAAAGCATCAATTAGAAATTTAAACCTGAAACTATGAAATATACACTTCTATTTATGGTACTGCTTATGGTGGTATCCTGCTCGCAAGAGTCCAAAGAGAAAATTACGGACATCCGGGATTATAATATTTTTCTCAATGATGTAGAATCCAAGAAAACATCAAAATATTTTGAACAATGGAATTCTATGATCAAGCCAGATAGCATGCAGCTTATGAGTTTTGGAATCGTTGCTGGGGAATATAGTAGATATTTTCAGGAGACTGGAGATATTGCTCAACTAAAAATGGCTGAAAAAGCCCTGAAAAAAGCGGTGGAAATCGCTGCCATCGGAAAATCCGGATATTACAGGGCATTGGCCCGCAACTATATTTCACAACATCGCTTCAAGGAGGCATTGGAACTTGCCAATGCGTCCAGGAGCATGGGCAGTGGGATTTTAGAGACGCAAAAATTACTTTTTGACGTCCATATGGAACTGGGTAATTATGTAGATGCCGAATACTATCTGGATAGCATAAAGAATATGTCCGATTTTGATTATTTGATTCGATTGGCCAAATGGAACGATCACAAAGGGGATTTGGAAACAGCCATTAATTTTATGGAGAAGGCAAAGGATAATGCCGAATCTTCGAAAAATTCCTCCTTAATGTTGTGGTCCTATACCAATTTGGCGGATTACTATGGCCATGCCGGAAGAATACAGGATTCCTATGATCACTATTTAAAATCACTACGAATGGATCCCCAAAACGCTTATGCCAAGAAAGGAATTGCTTGGATTGTCTTTTCGCATGAAAAAAATCCAGAAGAAGCATTGCGCATTTTGGATTCCATAACCAAAAATTATAGGTCTCCGGACTATTTCCTGTTGAAGGCCGAGATAGCAGATTATATGGGAGACACCATGCAACTGGCACATAATTTGGACACCTACGCCATAGCCGTAGACAACCCAAGTTACGGCGCAATGTACAATGTTTACAATGCAGGTATGTATTTGGAACTGACGGAACAGTACCATAAGGCCCTGAAGCTTGCGGAAATTGAAGTAGACAATAGGCCTACACCGGAATCCTATAATCTTTTGGCCTATAGTTATTTTAAACTTGGCGAGAATGATAAGGCCCTAGAGATTGTTCGAAAGTATATTGAGGGCAAAACCTTTGAACCCACCATACTTTATCGTACAGCGGAGATCTATAAGGCCACCGGGGAGTATTCCAAACTTGCGGAAATAAAGGAGGAATTATTGGGTGCGATCTATGAACTTGGTCCTTCTATGGAAAGTAAAATTTTGAACCTGTAAATACGGGAAATTGGATCGGACCATATACTTTATGTATAAGGCGGAGTTTAAACTTGTGAATGTGTGTTTAGTGGTTTTTTAGGAGGGAACACCATGGCAAATACTGTTGTGGTGTTTTTTTATTTGAGAAGTAGGATTAGCAAACCCAACAGGGCTGCAACAATAAAAATATAAATATAAGTTTCCCTTGTACGATCTCTTAGGGCCCTATTTTTAATTCTTTCCTTAATTTTCTTTAATTCTATTTCGGAAACTGTCTTGAAGTTTAGTTTTGTAAGTGCGGGGACGGAATCGGAATATATATTGTCCCTGTTGCTATCCCTAAACTTTGCCCTGCTGGATGGCTTTAAAGAGCGATTCTGATTCACTCTATTGTTCATGTCTTGAATGCTTCCGCTCATATCAAAATTTTTGGGCTACTTTTTATTATACTTAAAAATAGCCCAAAAAAAATAAAATACAAAGTTTTATTAGTGAAACTCAATTTTGAGAAGTCAGTAAGACGCACTGAAAATTGCAAGTTGAACTAATCCCGCCTTTTTCGGCGGGATCCAGGTTCAATACCTCGACCCTTGGGTCGATTCCTATTATTGGGTTCAGGGCTTGCCCTGAGGTTTAATACCTTTTATTCTATTTCTATGGGTTATTCCCATTCGGTATGGAAGATACCTTCCATATCTGTCCTTTCATAGGTGTGCGATCCAAAGTGATCTCGCTGCGCCTGAATAAGGTTCAAAGGTAATCTGCCAGAGGTGTAGGCATCAAAATACGTCAAGGAGTTGGAAAGACCTGGCAACGGAATGCCATTTTTGGCTCCATATGCCACAAGGTTTCTTGTAGCCCCTACGGTAGATTGTACCTTGGGGACGAATTGGGGCGATAAAAGTAGGTTGGGCAATTGCTTGTCCTTGGTAAAGGCAGTGGATATGTCTTCCAACAAACCGGCACGAATAATACATCCCGCTCTCCAAATTTTGGCTATTACGGAAAGGTCCAGATCGTAGCCATATTCCTTGGAGGCATCTGCCAATTGATGAAGTCCCTGCGCATAGGTGGTAATAAAGGAAAAGTACAGGGCTTCCTCTGCCCATTTGGCCATTTCCTTTTTGTCCATTATGGCTGGTTCCGATCTGTTGTACAACTTATCGGCCAAAACCCTTTCTTCTTTTAAGGCCGAAATTTCCCTCATGCTTACGGCTATATCTATACTGGGAATTGGAATACCAAGGTCCATGGCATTTTGGGATGTCCATTTTCCAGTACCTTTTTGTTTGGCCTTGTCCAAGATTTTGTCTACCAATCTGCCGTCGCCTTTGTCGTCTTCCTGTTTAAATATGTCCGCAGATATTTCTATTAGAAAAGACTGTAGTCTTCCCTTGTTCCATGAATCGAATATGGCATGAAGTTCATCATTGCTGTACTTGCCTGCTTTTTTAAGGAGGTCATATATTTCGGAGGTAAGTTGCATTAGGCCATATTCAATGCCGTTATGTACCATTTTTACATAGTTTCCGGCAGATTTTGGTCCCAAATAGGCTACGCAGGGCTCCCCATTAAATTTGGCAGAGACCGCTTCAAATATAGGTTGTACCTCCTTGTAAGCTTCTTTATTTCCTCCAGGCATTATACTGGGACCCCTTCTGGCACCTTTTGCACCTCCAGAAACACCGGAACCAAAAAAGTGTATTCCCTTGCCTTGTAGATAAGCTTCCCTTCGATCGGTATCCGTAAAAAAGGAATTTCCACCATCTATGATTAGGTCGTTTTTATCCAAATATGGTAATAGGCTTTCAATTACGGAGTCCACTATTTTACCGGCTGGCACTAAAAGCATTATTTTTCTTGGCTGCGATAAGGATTGTACAAAGTGTTCGACATTGGTGGTAGCGTTTACTTTTTTGGTATCCTGTCCTTCTTCGATCAGTGCATTTACTTTTTCTTCATCAAGATCGTAACCCATTGCCGAAAAGTTGTTGTCCGCAACGTTCAAAATAAAATTACGCCCCATCACACCTAGGCCAATCAATCCAAAATCATATGTGTTTTCCATGTTTTTTCCTTAAAGTTATTTAACAAAATAAAGAGGCTTTTGTTAAGTGTCCTTGTTTATAAATGTATAATCTAAATTAGTTTTATCTTCGCATGATAATTCAAAAATCAAAAATAGTCAATTAAACGGTTTTTAGAACCAAAGTTTTAAAATCCCAACAAATTGAACAAAACTTCCAATAATTATAATATGAACAAAACAGCAAATCAAATGCTTGTTATTTTTGGGGCATCAGGAGATTTAACTGCTAGAAAGCTGGTACCAGCACTATTTAATTTATATAAGGCAAAACAACTTCCCGAAAATTTCGTGGTATTGGGAGTGAGTAGGAGTAATATGACCGATGGTGAGTTCAGGAAAAAGGTGGTCCAGGAAAGTACTTACTTAAAAGATAAGGTAAAGGATGCTTCCTTGGATTTTATAAACACTTTTGCCGATAAGTTTTTTTATGAGGATCTGGGCGAGGATTACAATAAGGTGTACAATAAGTTGGCAACCAGAATATCGGACCTGAACAATAAATTCAGTACCGGGGAAAACTATATCTTCTATCTTTCGACCCCTCCAAGTCTATACGAGGTTATTGCTAAAAACCTTTCTGAGCAAGGTTTAAATAACGAAACCAACGGATGGAAGCGTATTATTGTAGAAAAGCCTTTTGGGTACAGTTTGGAAACGGCCAAAAAACTTAATATAGGTCTTCAAACCTACTTTAATGAATCCCAGATCTATAGAATTGACCATTATTTGGG
Source organism: Arenibacter troitsensis (assembly GCF_900177645.1). GTDB lineage: Bacteria > Bacteroidota > Bacteroidia > Flavobacteriales > Flavobacteriaceae > Arenibacter > Arenibacter troitsensis. Next base: position 48,324 of record NZ_FXAO01000015.1, on the reverse strand, counting down.
CAAGGAAACAGTTCAGAATTTATTGGTGACCCGTTTTTCCAACAGTATTTTTGAACCACTTTGGAACCGGAATTACATACACCATATAGAAATTACCAATGCCGAAAGTGTTGGTGTTGAAAAAAGGGGCGGCTATTATGATAAATCGGGTGCGCTTCGGGATATGTTCCAGAATCATTTATTGCAGATAGTCTCATTAATTGTAATGGAACCGCCAATAGATGCCAGTGCCCAGGAAATTAGGAACGAAAAAGTGAAGGCTTTAAAATCATTGCGAATTATGCGCGATGAGGAAACCTTATATAATAATACAGTAAGAGGGCAATACCTGGCATCTGTTATAGATGGTAAAAAAGTTAAAGGATATAGGGAAGAGGAAGGTGTTGATCCCAACTCCAAAACGGAGACTTATGCCGCTATTAAATTTTTTGTGGATAATTGGAGGTGGAAAGACGTTCCCTTCTATGTGCGCACCGCAAAAAGAATGCCTACTAAGGTAACCGAAGTGGTAATTCATTTTAAATCGCCGCACCACCAAGTATTTAAAAATTCTGATATGAACAACAAGGATAACCAGTTGATCATTAGGATTCAACCAGATGAAGGTATCCTTATTAAGTTTGGGGTAAAAGTTCCGGGACAGGGCTTTACGGTAGAACGTGCCAATCTGGATTTTTACTATTCCAATTTGGCAGATAACAATGTCATGGACGCTTACGAAAGATTGTTATTGGATGCCATGCAGGGCGACGCTACCCTTTATGCCAGAGCGGATGAGGTGGAAGCTGCTTGGGAGTTTGTAGATCCAATCCTGGACTATTGGAAGAATGGTTCGGATGTAAATATATACGGTTACTCCTCTGGAGTTTGGGGTCCAACCAATTCGGACCGCTTATTGGAAGGGGACTTAAAGTGGAGGAATCCCGGAGAAAACTTGGCCGACGATCCAGGTTTCTGTGTTATAAAATAAATATCAAATAAAAAAAATAGAATAGATGCACATTAATATAGCACCTACCAAAACAGAAGTGGCCAAAAACTTTTCAGATTATCTGGAAGAACTGATAAAGGAAAACAAAACAACCCATATTGCCTTGTCCGGAGGCAGTACCCCTAAGGTGGTCTTTGATTATATGGCAGAGCATTATAAGGATGTAGATTGGTCTACGGTTCATTTGTATTGGGGCGATGAACGATGTGTTCCTCCTACGGATCCGGAAAGTAATTACAAAATGACGGTAGACCATTTACTGTCCAAGATTGATATACCCAAAGATAATATTCATCGTGTTCTAGGGGAAGACCTACCGGAACTGGAGGCCAGACGATATGGAAAGGTCTTGGAAGAGGAATTGCCCATAGTGAACAACCTGCCCCAATTTGATTTGGTGATCCTTGGTATGGGTGATGACGGACATACGGCATCAATATTCCCACATGAAATTGGCCTATGGGATTCAGCAAAAAACTGCGAAGTAGCAGTGCATCCAGATTCCGGTCAAAGAAGGATCACCATTACTGGTAAGCTGATCAATAACGCCAAAACGGTAGCATTTTTGGTGACGGGTAGTAGTAAGGCGGAAAAAGTAAGGACCATACTCACAAAGGAGGAAGGCCATGAAAACTATCCAGCATCATTGGTAGCACCTTCATCCGGTGAATTAATTTGGTTCTTGGACGAGGAGGCCGCTGCCCAGATCAACTAAGCGGGATCCAGATTTATTTTTACATTTTCGTTGTCCAAATCCTTTAAGTGGTCATTCATTTTAAACTGGGACGATTCAAACTGACTGCTGCGCGACATTGCCTGTTTCTTTCGTTGAATGCTGCGTGCAAACCTTCTAACGCCCTGTTCGTCTTCAATGATTAGGCCAGGCACAGGGGCACTTCGGCCATCCGCATCTTTGGCTACCATAGTAAAATAGGAGCTATTGCAATGTTTCTTTTTACCCGTGGTTACATTTTCAGATTCCACACGAACACCTATGACCATGGAGGTGCGTCCAGTATAATTTACCGAGGCCTTAAGGGTGATCAGTTCTCCAACTTCAATGGGATTTAAAAAATCTACCTTGTTCACGGATGCTGTTACACAATACTTTCTTGAATGCTTTGAAGCGCAGGCAAAGGCAATTTGATCCATTAGGTTTAATATGTGGCCACCGTGTACTTTACCACCAAAATTGGAATGGGAAGGCAGCATCAACTCGGTAATGGATATCCTGGATTGTCTGGCAGTTTTAAATTGGTCCATTGTTTTTAGTTTAAGTGGGGAGAGTTTTCCTTTTCAACGGAAGTAATAAAATATTTGGTATCACCTAACCAAAAGAAGGTCCTATAGCGCTCAATATAAGTCACTTTAACATAAGACCCCTGATATTCCTTCAATTTGTCAATTACGTCGTCCTTTATGACCGAGAAGGAAAATATTTGTGCCCCGGATATTCCTTGGCTAATCTCACCTTCCCATGTCTTTATGAACACTCCTTTATGACTAATTTTAATTAGTTCCCCAGAACGGATACCTTCACTATAGGGAACGAAATAAACAAATAGAATATAGACGGTAAATATCAGTACCAGGCCTAGTAAGGTTAATCCGAGAAATTTTTTCATTTAAATATTGTATTTGTTTATAGCAGCGATACGGGTTCCTCGTTTTCGTCATCATCGTCCTGTGCTCTTTTGAGCAAGGATTCGGGGATGGATTTCTTTGCTTTGGCCCCCATTTTCTTCAATTTTTCTATGCTGGTAATGATATTCCCTCGGCCATCGACCAATTTGTTCATGGCTCCCTTGTATTCGGATTTCGCTTCGTCCATCTTTTTGCCTACCTTCATCAAATCCCCAACAAATCCTTCAAACTTGTCATATAGCGCTCCTGCCTGTCGTGCAATTTCAATGGCGTTGCGCTGTTGTTTTTCATTGTTCCACATCGTATCTATTGTGCGTAAGGTAGCCAATAGGGTAGAAGGGGTAACTATGATAATGTTTTGTTCAAATGCCTTGTTGTACAGGTTGTTATCGTTGTTTATTGCAATGGCAAATGCAGGTTCTATGGGAACGAACATGAGTACAAAATCCGGACTTTCCATTTCATAAAGGTCCTCGTATTTCTTGGCCGAAAGTTGGTCTACATGTCTTCTCAGGGAATTGATATGATCTTTGAGGAATTTGTCCTTTAGTTCATCCTCTGCGTTTACATATCGCTCATAATCCGTAAGGGAAACCTTGGAATCCACGATCATCTTTTTGCCGTCGGGCAGGTTAATGATTACATCGGGCAAAACGCGACTTCCATCTTCACGGGTAAAGCTCTGTTGTACCGTATATTCCCGATCTTTTTCCAAGCCCGACTTTTCAAGGACCCGCTCCAATACCAATTCGCCCCAATTCCCTTGCATTTTACTGTCTCCTTTTAGGGCTTTGGTCAGGTTTTCAGCTTCTTGGGTAATTTTGAGGTTTTGCGTTTGAAGATTGGCCAATTGTTCCTTTAAGGCAGAATGCATACCTACGCTTTCTTTTTGGCTGTCCTCTACCTTTTTTTCGAAAAGAATTATTTTTTCTTGTAAAGGGGTCAATATATTTTTAATGTTTTCCCTGTTCTGTTCAGTGAATTTAGTGCTTTTTTCATCCAAAATCTTATTGGCCAAATTCTCGAATTCCTTGGTGAATTTTTCCTGTAATTTTTCTACCTCCCCTTTTTGTTCCCTGTTTTTTAGGTCTAAATTCTCCATTTCCGCCTGATAGCGAACTATCTGATTGCCCAATTGTTCCTTTTCGGATTGTAATTGTGCTTTATATTCCTCAGCAGCCAATAGTTTCTGCTCCAGGGCGCTCAAGTTGGTTCTCAACTGTTGTTCCCGTTCCAACAGGGCGCTTTGACTGGATTTTGTTTTTAGATTTTGGATATAATTCCCTAAAAAATATCCAATGGCAAGGCCAACTAGGGCAAGGACTGCATATACTAGCAATTCATTCATTTAATTATTCATCTTTGCTGTAAAGATAGTGGATTGTGTTAAAAAAAAGTGATGTTGACTTTTATTACTTATTAACTCTAAACGAACCTGTTTCGGCATCGAAAGTAATGGTATCTGCAGGGAACAGATTTTCAAAACTTTTCATTTGTATCAATTCGCAAGGTGATCCAAAGGTGCTCTGGTTTTTTTCCAATATCAACATTTTGTCGCACAACTGGATAGCAATTTCAATTTCGTGGGTAGTAAAGAGAATGGTCTTTTTTGTTGTATGGGCAATAGATCTGAGCAGTTTCAATATTTGGACCTTATGGTATAGGTCCAAATGTGTTGTAGGCTCATCCAGTAAAATGAGCTGGGTATCCTGTGCAATGGCCCTGGCTATCATTACACGCTGCAACTGTCCATCACTTAGCTCATAACATTTTTTGGACCTTAATTCTGAAATCTGTACCATTTCCATGGCCAAGGAGATCTTGTCCCTATCCTCAGGTGTCAGTGTACCAAGCCAATTGGTATATGGTTGCCGTCCTAAACTGATGAGCTCTTGCACCGTTAAATTTTTGGAAGCAATGGGTTCTGTTAGTACAACACTTATTTCGGCAGCCAGTTCGGCTATAGTATGTTGTTCCAAAGGCAGCTTGTTCAAAGTGATACTACCGGATAATTTGGGCTGTACATTGCCGAGTGTGCGCAATAAGGTAGATTTTCCTATACCGTTAACACCAACAATGGCCGCAAGTTCACCTTTGGCCAAGGAAAAATTGATATCCTTGGCAATGCAGGACTGTTGCTTCTTGTTGGAATAGCCAATGCTTAGGTTTTCCGTTTTTAGGGCGATATGGAGAGTATTTGTATCTATCTGAGGTGAATTTTTGTTACTAATTTATTGGTTTTTGCCGTTTTTTTGTCTTTTTATAATTTACCTATCCACGGAAGGTAGTGTGCTTCTGCCCGAAATTGAGCATATGTTAAAAAATCATTTTCCTTTTTCTTAGTAGCAGCCAAATAACCACCGGTGCCCCAATGATTGATGTTATGGCGTTGATGGGTAAAACACTGGCCGAATTGGGCATTTGGGCAATGGTATCGCAGATTAGCATCAAAATGGCACCGTAAATCAATACGGCCGGAACCAAAACTTTATGATCGGTGGTGTTAAAAATTTGTCGGGTCAAATGGGGTACCGCCAGGCCTATAAAGGCAATGGGTCCGGCAAAAGCCGTTACTCCACCTGCCAACAATCCCGTGGCAACAATGATGGAATATCTGGATCGCTTCATATTTACGCCCAGACTCTTGGCATAACTTTCTCCCAATAATAGGGCGTTCAAGGGTTTAATGGAAAAAATACTGATCAAAATCCCGATCCCTATTATCATTAACAACAACAAAAGTTGGTTCCATGATAAATTTCCTATACTTCCAAAAGACCAATATACATATTGCTGTAATTTTTCGGCCGAGGAAAAATAGGACAGTACGCTCACCACTGCGGTGGTAATGCTACCAAACATTAGGCCAATGATAAGAAGAGCCATGGTGTCCTTTACCTTTGCGGCAACTACCATGACCGCCAAAAGCACCAGAAAGCTGCCTATACTGGATGCCAATGCCAAAGAAATATCATTTACCTTACCCAAAAAAATACCGGAGAATAGGGCGGACCCTAAAATCAATAGGGCAGCGCCTAAACTTGCGCCGGCGCTTATGCCCAGGACAAAGGGGCCCGCCAAGGGGTTTCTAAATAAGGTCTGCATCAATAAACCGCTCAAGGCCAAACCACTGCCCACCAATATGGCGGTAAACGCTTTGGGAATTCGGTAGTTCCAAATAATATAGCCCCAAGAATCCACTTTGGTGGTTCGTCCAATTATCGCATTCAATGTGTCCTCTAGGGGAATGGATACCGAGCCCAAGCTGATGTTCACCATAAAACAAATCAACATAACCAACAGCAGTAGGATAAAATAGATTCTATATGTCTTTAGTGGCAGCACTTAATCCAAGGGTTTAAAAAAGGTAGGTGCATAGTTCGGAAGAAGCTCTGGGTGAAAAATATGGATCAGGTCTTTTAGTACCAAATCCGGTCTGTTTGGTGCCAATTCAAAATAGAGCAATCCCCCAGTTTCCCCTTTGGAATTGGCGTAGGTATAAACGTTCTTATTTCTGTAAGCGGAAAATTGGGCATAATGTCGGTTGGCCGCCCTTAGTTCCGAATAGCTGCCGTACTGTGAAGGGGAGATCCAAAAATCGGCATCGTGGCCATGTTCAATCACACTTTCCAAACTTAAGGATAGACTTCCGGTTGAGGAGTTGCCGTTCCATAAATACTCTGCGTTTGCATCCGCTATAAAAGTAGAGGCCCAACTCTTTCCGCCGGGAAGGTACCATATGTCCTTATATAGGGCGCCACTTAATACCTTAGGCCTATTTTTTGCCTTTTCTGCCAAGGCCTTGGCATTATTGTAATTATCCTTAATGGAATTGAAAATGCTATCCGCTTCTTTTTCCTTTTGAAAAAATGGTGCGAAAAATTTTATCCATTCCGCTTTTCCCAAAGGTGTTTCTTCTGTCCAATCCCCGTTGTATACTACCGGAATATTGGATCGTTGAATAGTCTCATAAGCCTTGTTTTCGTGGTTAATGCTAAATCCTACAACTACTTCCGGATTTAAGGCAATCACCATTTCTGAATTTAGGGATTCATTGTTGCCCAATTCCTGCACCAATCCTTCATTTATACGTTTTCTGGTCATTGGGGATGATATGTACTTCGTATCCGGGAATCCTATTAATTTATCAGCCTCTCCCAGTGCTTCCAATGCTGGGATATGGGTTGTAGAGGTAACTACTATGTTTTGGACAGGCACTCCAATTATGGCATTATATTCATCACTGTTTAAGGTAATGGTCGACAATTTTTCTTTAGGTACCAAAGCATAGGTAAAACTTTCTTCCGATTCTGGCCAAGGTGAGGATACCCTTATCATGGTAACATCGGGCGATGTCTTTTCAATAGTAAAACCTTGGGCATAATCTATATTTGTGGGCAGTGTTAAAAAAGTACTGGAAATAGTCTCTTTTTTAGGCTGTTTGCAGGAATAAATGCATATAAAGAATAAAAAAAGAAGGGCTTTGTTCAAGAGTCTACAAGTTTGTTTAGGAATTCAAAAGTAGCATTAATTTCTTGAATCAAAATTTCTAAAAGCCTAACAATGGTCATAATATATTACATGTAGAGTATTTACTTTTGGGCAAATAAATAATTATGAGGGGAGAGTCCAACACCTTAATATATATTATTGCCGCTGTCATAGCCCTGCATTTTATTAGTGAAACTCAATTTTGAGAAGTCGGTAAGACGCACTTAAAATTGCAAGTTGAACTAATCCCGCCTTTTTCGGCGGGATCTAGGTTCAATACCTCGACCCTTGGGTCGATTCCTATTATTAGGTTCAGGGCTTGTCCTGAGTTTTAATACCTTTTTTTGTTGGTTTTATCTGGTTGGCCTATAAGCTAAATAGAAAAAATGACAGTGGTACTTCCAAAAAAAAGTAGTAGTTTCGCAGCGAATTTTGGTTTCTATTTCCAAATATATTGGGAATAGGATTAAAAGGGAATTCGGTGAAATTCCGAAACTGTTCCCGCAACTGTGAGCTTAATCCATGTTTATTGGATGGCTATCATTTCTTCTAATACCACTGCCCTATATTCCGGGGTGGGAAGGTAAATGATAGTACGCAAGTCAGGAGACCTGCCATATTCAGCACTAAATAGAATAGATCTTCGGGAAAAGGGTCTTCTTGAATATGGAAAAAAAGCAAATATTTTTATTTTTTATTGGACTATTGGCCTTTACCCAAGTTTTTGGGCAGAGTGACGGTGTTATTGTTTTGGACGAAGTTGTTTTGAGCGATGCCAAGCTTCTGCATTTCTCCAAGGGAACCAAAATAAGGGTGGTGAACGATTCCGTACAACAAAAAAGTGGGTCGTCATTAACCGATTTATTACGCTATAACTCCAATATATATTTTAAGGAAAATGGTTATGGAATGGTTTCCTCGGCTTCATTTCGGGGTACCAATGCCCAACAGACCGCAGTAGTTTGGAATGGGATAAATATAAATTCCCAACTTACCGGTCAGACAGATTTCAATACTTTAATTCCTAGAAATTACGGGGATGTGGTGGTCAGAAGTGGCGGGGGCTCGGTGCAATACGGGAGTGGTGCAGTTGGGGGGACTGTTCTATTAAACCACCGCTTTAAGTTTAATGACGGTTGGAGAAATAGTTTAGAGACAAGTTATGGTAGTTTTAACACCAGTAAGCTGGCATTTATTACTTCGCTAGGTAAAGAAAAAACATTCTTTCAAATCGGAATCAACCACATAGCTTCAGATAACGATTATAAGTACCTGGGAACAAACAGAAGAAACGAGAATGGTGCATACGATCAACTTAATATAAATGCCAATGTTGGCTTTATTTTGTCCGATCAAAATATTATAAAACTGTACCATAATATCTTTAGTGGTGACAGGGATTTTTCAGGGACCTTGACGGCCCCGGCCGATGAAAATTATAGGGATTTAAATTACAGGTCCCTCATAGAATGGAGCAGCTTTAATGAACGTAAGATCGCTCGTTTAAAAGTGGGGCATTTCTATGAACGTTATAGGTATTTCCCAAATAAGCAAAGGGAGGAGTTTAGCTTTGGGCAAGCCAATACCGTCCTTGCCAACTACGATTACAAATACCAATTGAACAAAATTTCCTTAAATGGGATCATCGATTTTTCTTCTATTTGGGCCAAAGGGACTTCTATTGAAAATGCCCAAAGAAATTTTGTTTCCGGAACTTTTCTTTTCTCCCATGAATTATCGGATAACTTTAATTATGGCCTAAACCTGAGACAAGAGGTGGTAAGCGATTATCAAAGCCCCTTTCTTTTTTCACTGAACAGCAGTTATAAGGTAAGTGGAAACTATACTTTAAGCTTGAACGCATCCAAAAATTATAGGGTTCCTACCTTTAACGACCTTTACTGGACAGGAGCCGGGGCTAGCGGTAATTTGGATGTTTTGCCGGAAACTTCTTGGCAAGTGGAACTTGGGCAAACCATTCAGCTAAAAAACATCGCACTTTCATTAAATGCCTATAATATAACAACCGATAATTTAATTCAATGGCGACCCAATACACAAGGTATTTGGATGGCGATGAATGTTCAGGATGTTTCCCAATACGGCCTTGAACTGGGCTTTGATTGGAAATGGAAATGGGAAGATCAAGAATTGGCCTGGGAAAGTGAATATAGCTTCACCAAATCTTTGGACAATGCAACAAAAAATCAATTACTTTATGTACCTGAGCATTTGTTGAGGTCAAATGTGGCTTATCAATTTAAGAAGTGGGTAGGCTTTTATCAATTTTTATATAATGGGTCGGTCTACACCACAACCGATAATAGTGATGGTTTGCCCTCTTATACCCTTGGCAACTTAGGGTTGGATTACCATTGGGGGAACATTTCCAAAATCAAATTTATTCTAGGGATAAAGGTGAACAACTTGTACAATAAAAATTATCAGAATGTGGCCTATAGGCCCATGCCCAATAGAAATTTTCAACTACAATTAATTACTAAATTTTAAAACAGCTAAAACAAATGAAGATTAGAAATGTATTTTTATCCTTGTTGATTATCGGCCTTTCTTGGTCATGTTCCAATGATGATGAGGAGATTCAGGAGCCTATGGGCGATTATGAAAATGGTTTATTGGTTTCCAACGAAGGTCCCTTTAGCAATGGAACAGGAACGGTCACTTTTATTTCCGAGGATCTGTCCGTGGTGAACAACGAAATTTATAAGATGACCAACAATGAAGATCTTGGCAATGTTGTGCAGTCGATAGGATTCACGGAGGACAAGGCGTTTATAGTGGCCAATGTCTCCAACAAAATAAATGTGGTAAATAGATATACTTTTGAAAAAATTACGAGCATTACCGAGGGATTGAACAATCCAAGGTATTTCATTGAAGCTAATGGTAAAGGGTATGTTACCAACTGGGGTGATACCGCTGATGAGACAGATGATTTTGTAGCCATTATCAATCTTGAAAGTTATATCGTGGAAGGCACTATATCTGTGGTGTTGGGGCCTGAAGCTATTTTAGCCCATGGCAATATGGTTTATGTGGCCCATCAAGGTGCTTGGGGACAGAACAATAAAGTTTCGGTAATCAATACTGCTTCCAATGAGGTAATAAAAACACTTACAGTAGGGGATGTGCCCAATTCCATGCAATTGGATGCCTCTGGGAACTTGTGGGTATTGGCTTCAGGCAAACCGGCTTATACGGGGGATGAAACTGCAGGGGTGCTATCCAAGATCAATACTGGCACCAATGTGGTGGATAGTAACATCCAGTTTGAGTCTACCGAGCATCCCAGTAGTTTAAATTTGGATAGTGGTGTTTTATATTATCATATGGGCGATAAGGTATTTGAACAGAGTCTGTCGGCAACTAGCCTAAGCAAGGACACTGTTTTGGAAGGTGTCAGTTTTTATACCATGGTCATAAACAATGGGAGATTATACGGTACTGATGCAGGTGATTATGCCAGTAATGGAACACTTACAGTTTATGATCTCAATACCAAATTGGCTATAGAAGAAATAACGGTGGGGATTATTCCTGGGGGGATTTACTTTAATTAGGTTATTGGCCTATTGAGTAGGTTTTTGTTGGCAAAGTAAATCCCAGAGGTTATTTGACCAATAAGTATGTATAACGGAACCCCTCCTTTACATGGCAAGGTCCAAGTAAAGGAGGGGTTTCTGTTTTATACTTCGTTTGTGGTATTAATATAAGGGTACGGCTTATTGAAAAGTAATATCAACAGGTTTATCCAGATACATATTATCTTTTATAGCCGTAAACATTTTGGAGTTGGAAACTTCATTTACAGGTATTTTTACACTAAAGTCCCTTTTGGCGGTTACTCCTGTAATTTCTTGGATTGCCCTAGCAAATAATGGTTCGTCAACATCCCCTAGAATTCCAAGATCCGCCAGATCTTCTGCTAACGCAACATCTGGGGTCAAGCCTGAGGTATAGTCCGAAAATCCTTCAGAATTTTCATTTCTTCCCATAAGCGGTTGCATTGCCCATCTATTACTAGGGTTTATCTTATTTTCCCTGTCGGACCTGTAGATATAATCATTGTCTATATCATCTACCATGGTAACGGAAAACTCATTTTTGCCCCTAGTAGTTTCGCCAATGTGAAAAACATTTACATAGGGTGCCAGTCCGTTCATGACCAATTCACTGGCCGATGCGGAACTTCCTGTTGCCAGAATATATACTTTGCTCAGGTTTAGGCTGTTCAATGCTGTTCCAGAGTCGGTTTTATTTGCAAAATAGTCTTCCAATTGCTCTTTATTCAACATGGATTGTATTTTGTCGTTCCATCGCTGTCTTACATATAATTCACTGGTATTGGTGCCGTAAACCATACTGGCCAATAATCTTGAACTGTTTACCGAACCTCCGGGGTTGTACCTAAGATCTAGCACCAATTCCGTTGCCCCGGCAGATTTAAACTGTCCAAAGACCGTATTTAGTTGTTCATTATAACTACTGGTAAAACCGTTGTACATTAGGTAGGCAATTTTGGTTCCGTTGACCTCTACGGTCTTCGCTACCAAGATAGGGTCTTCTTGCAATCCTGCAGATTTGGTCAAGGTTACTTCTTTGTCATTGTCGGTGACCACAGTGCCGGATATATCTGCCATACCAAGGGTGTAGGTATCCGAATTTCCAAAAAGTAGGCTTATATAATTGGAGTCTGTAAGTTGAACCCCGTTTACTCTAGTAAAAATATCCCCTCTGGCTATATCTTTGGTAGAGGCATTGGAATTTGGGATTATATACCGTACATATCCAAAAAGATCCGTACTGCCCTCATTACGCGCCAATCCAAATTCCAGTCCATTGCTTTTGGTCACACCACTTAAGGAATTTACAAGGGTTTCGTAATCATCCTCCACAAAACTGAAGCGATCAATAGCGGAACTGCTGCCAACTACATTAGAGTGGTTGTAACAGGTTTGATAGAAGAACTCCTCTGGATCGGTATAAGATTCAAGATAGTCCACATAGTCATCATTGGTAGCGAACCGGTCGTCCCCTAAATTTGGTGCGTCTGCCTGCCAAAAATACCAAAGATTTAGGCCTTGCCACATAAAATTCTGCACAGTTGACTCCTTTGGATAGACGAATGCGTCATCATCCTTGTCCGAACATGAAAGAATTATGGTAATTAAAAGTAGGCCTAGGATTTTTTTCATAATGTAATTGTATTATTAAACGTGTGGCGCACTATACATACTAGCCTATGTTTTTAAGCCGCATCTTATACATGGCACTGGCTACTGTTTTTTTATCAGGTTTAAGGGTTTTTTGATATCCATAAACATATTGTCCTTGGTCTTTGTGAACATTTTGGAACTACTAATCAATTCCACCGGCATATCTACCGTAAAATCCATTTTTGCGGTAACACCGGTAATTTCGGAAATGGCTTTGGCCAACAAGGGCTCATCCAAATTGCCCAATACCCCTAAATTGGATAGATCCTCACTTAATAAAATATCAGGTGTAAATCCGTCCGTATAATCCGAAAAGCCATTGGCATTTTCATTTCGTCCTATCAATGGTTGAATGGCCCAATGGTTATCAGGGTTGATGTTATCCTCCCTATCAGGATCATAGACATTGCCATTGTCAAAATCGTCAACAAAGGTAACCGAAAATTCATTCTTTCCAGTCGTTGTGGTTCCAATATGGATTACATTTATGTAAGGGTCCAAACCATTCATAACCAATTCACTTGCCGATGCACTGCTCCGGGTAGCAATGATATACACCTTGTTTAGGCCTAACGTGTTTATAGGCGTATTGTTGTCCGTTGCGTCCGCAAAGTATTCAATAAGGTCGGTCTCCTTAAACTCTGATTGTAGCTTTTGGTTATACCTGGCCTTAAGGAATATACTATTGGTATAAGTGCCATATATCATACTGGACAATAGTCTGGCCGAATTAACAGATCCACCTGGATTGTACCTTAGGTCCAATATTAGGTCTGTAACTCCGCTCGACTTAAACTCGCCAAAGACATTATTCAACTGTTCGTCATATTCGTTGGTAAAGCCATTGTACATTAAATAGCCAATTTTTTTTCCTCCAGTCTCCAATACCTTATTGATAAAGATCGGATTTTCGGTTAAGTTGGCTTCCTTTGTTAGAGAAACTGCCCTGTCTGTATCGGTAATAACATTATTGGAGATTTCCGCCATATTTAAGGTGTAGGTATCGTTATCACCAAATAATAGGTCTATATAGTTGTCTAGGTTAAGGGTAGTGCCATTAACACCTGTAAAAATATCCCCTCTGGCTATATCTTTGGTAGAGGCATTGGAATTGGGTACAATGTAGCGTACATAACCATAAACATCATTGCTATTGGCAAATAAGCTTAAGCCAAATTCCAAACCATTACTCTTGGATATTCCTGAGAAAGATTGCGTCAATTCCTTATAATCATCCGAATAAAAACTAAAGCGGTCTTCCGAGTAAAGTAATTTTTCGTCAAAAAATGTTCCCGGGTTTTCCTCGTCTTCCAAAAATGACACGTAATCGTCATAGGAAGCAAATCGTGTATCGGCCAAATCAGCTACATCACTTTGCCAAAAATAATAGGTGTTCATGGTCTGCCACATAAAGTTTTGGACTGTTACATCTATTTCTTCTTCCGGGGTAGGAATAATTTCTTCCAATTCCTCAGTAACCACGGGATCATCATTCTTACTACAATTGGTGAGGAGCAAACTCAATCCTAAGAAAGCTAATAAATACTTTTTCATAATTTCAAAAATAATTGCCATAACATCATGGGGTGTGGCCTACAAATATCATTCCATTAAAAAGTATGAAGCAGTTTTGGGGAACGATTTTAATTATATACGGTAATACTCTCAATTTGGTTTCCGTTGCGCTAATTTACTTACATTGTAATGAATTGAAAACTAATTGTAACAAAATTCGATGTAAGTCGTCTTGAAATTGTAAGCCTGTTATTCGGGATTATAAAACAACTGAACCAAAATGCAACAAACCGAGTTTTTAAATGTGGTTTTGCCATTTAAGGATAAACTTTATAGGTTGGCCAAACGATTATTGGTCTCTAAAGAGGAAGCTGAGGATGCCACACAAGAAATACTATTGAAGTTATGGTCCAAGAACAGTATGATGGAAGGCTATAGTAATGTGGAGGCATATGCCATGATGATGACAAAGAATTTTTGCTTGGACCGACTTAAATCCAAACAGGCAGGAAACTTAAAATTGGTACATAGCAATTACAAGGATGAAAATGTTTCACTACAAAATCAGTTAGAGGTTAGTGATAGTCTAAGTTGGATAGAAAGAATTATGGAGGAATTACCAGAACAACAGAAAATGGTCATACAGCTTAGGGATGTAGAACAGTATGAATTTGAGGAAATAGCGGAGCTTTTGGATATGAGTGCTACAGCGGTTAGGGTCACTTTATCAAGGGCACGAAAAACAGTGAGGGAAAAATTAGTTCAAAAACACAATTATGGAATTGGATAATATAGAAAAATTATTGGAAAAGTATTTTGAAGCAACTGCTACGGTTGCCGAAGAAGAAATCTTGAGGGAATATTTTGCAAAAGAAGACGTACCGTTGCACCTCAAGGAATATGCCCCAATGTTTCAGTATTTTTCCATGGCCAAAGATGAGAAGTTTACCAAAAAGGTTCCACTAAAACCCAGAAAAAGAAGCTATATAAAGTGGATTTCCGTTGCAGCTGTAAGCGTTTTGATTTTTGGTATATATTTTGGAAGAAGTTATCAAGAGCAGAGAGAAGCGGAATACGCTTATCAGGAAACGAAAAAGGCATTAAGCCTTTTGGCGTCCAATCTTGGTAAGGGAACCGAGAAAGTAGCTTATTTAAGGGAGTTTGAAGAAACAAAACAAAAAATTTACAACAAAAATTAAATTAAAAAAGATGAAGAAGAAAATCATAATAGTATTAGTAGCGGTATTGCCTTTTATCGGGTTTTCACAATCCATGTTCGATAAATTTGAAGATTTGGACAATGTGAGTGCTGTGGTCGTCAATGAAAGTATGTTTAAATTGTTGAGCAAGATAAACGTTGAGGTAGATGACAAAGAGGCACAGGATTTTATGGATATAGCCCAAAACCTAAAAAATTTAAAGGTATTCATTACCGAGGATAAAAAGATTTCCTCGGACATGCAGGTTACCATGGAGAAGTATTTAAAATCCTCCTCATTGCAGGAACTTATGAGGGTCAAGGATAAGGATGCCAACGTAAAGTTTTATATCAAGAGTGGGAAGGATGAAGATCACGTAAGTGAATTGCTCATGTTTGTTACCGGTATTAAAAATGGGAACGTGGAAATCAATGACAGGAAATTTGAAACGGTATTGCTATCACTGACCGGTGATATCGATTTAAACAAGATCGGATCATTAACTCAAAAGATGAATTTACCTTCCGAGTTGAATAAGGCGGGCAAAAACAAGTAATCGTGGGCTAGGGCAGTGGCCATTAAAAAGGCCGTTGCTCTGTCTGGTCAAAACTTAATTAGAAAGGAAATGAAAACAAGAATTGGGAAATTGGTCTGGGTAATGTTGTTGATCTTTGCAATTTCTGCATGTTCATCAACACAAAGTTTACAGGAATATTATGTGGACAATGCGGATAATCCAAATTTCTTATCGGTAGATCTGCCGGTAAGTTTATTGAATATGGAGAAGGCCGATTTAACCGAGGACCAAAGAGAGGCACTTAATTCATTAAAAAAATTAAATATTCTGGCGTTTAAAATAACCGAAGATAACCTTTTGGAGTTTCAAAAAGAAAAGGCGAATATTAACGCCATCCTAAAAAATGGCAAA
The DNA here is from genome assembly GCF_900177645.1 of Arenibacter troitsensis. Lineage (GTDB taxonomy): Bacteria > Bacteroidota > Bacteroidia > Flavobacteriales > Flavobacteriaceae > Arenibacter > Arenibacter troitsensis. The sequence goes on along the minus strand of NZ_FXAO01000015.1, from coordinate 32,319 downwards.
TTTACGGAGCTAATGAAAATGAACACCAATTTTGGCAAAGCTTCCGTTAGATATTTGGGGGATGATGATGCCATTGATGAGGTAATCATCTATGGTGATAGTGAGGATAAGGGCTTTATGCTGGTCCGGGTTTTGGGTAAAAACATGAACCCTGCCAAATTGATCCAGTTCATGAAGGCCATTGAAAAATCGGATTATAAAGGAGAAGGGCTTGGTGAAATTGGAAATTTTTTGAAAGGTTAGGCAGAAGTCCATCTAAAACAAAAAAGCCTGTATCAAAATACTTGATACAGGCTTTTTTGTATGTATTCCTTTCCATGAAAGCTAAAATTTATCCATTGAAATGTAGTTTTCGGAATTATGGTCTGCTAATACCGAAGGTTTGTTATTGTTAAAATCCATGGAGCCACTAGAAAATGATATGTATCAAGGAAGGGTATCATGGATAGCCAATAAGTATTGATTGGAAATGGGTCAAACATTTTCCTTTTAGAAATAAAGAAATATTTTTTAATAAGGGATATTTGGTTTTTAATCTTCTTCCAAATAGGGAAAGATTGAACCCCAACTTAATTTATAATTTGCACTTATTAAAAAAGTATCCGCTATGGCCATTTTAGGAAGCCTTATAAAGGGCGCAATACATTTGAAGGAAACTTTCAGTACGGAAAAGGATCACTGGAAAGAACAACAAGAGGTCCTGCAATACCTTTTAACTACTGCCAAGGATACCGATTTTGGCCAACATTACAAATTTGAAAGTATTTTGAATTCTGAAAACCCCTCCAAGGTATTTTCCGAAAAAGTACCATATTTTAATTATGATAAAATAAATGAAGAATGGTGGTCCAAACTACATAATGGTCATAATAATATTACTTGGCCTGGCCGCCCCTCATATTTTGCCCTGAGTTCGGGTACAACAGGCAACACCAGTAAGCGCATCCCGGTAACGGACGAAATGATTGAGGCGATTAGGGACGCCGGGCTAAAGCAGGTTTTTGCTTTGAGTAATTTTGATTTGCCAGCAGATTTTTTTGAAAAAGAAATAATGATGTTGGGAAGTTCCACCGATTTGGAGGAAAAAAATGATCATAAAGAGGGGGAGATAAGTGGTATTAGTGCTGGAAATATTCCTTTTTGGTTTAGAAGTTATTATAAGCCCGGGGAAGAAATTGCAAAAATTGATGATTGGGACAAAAGAGTTGCCCTTATTGCTGAAAAGGCCAAAGATTGGGATATTGGGGCTTTGAGCGGTATCCCGTCGTGGATAGAACTAATGCTTCAAAAAGTTATTGATCATCATAATCTAAAAGACATCCATGAAATTTGGCCAAATCTAATGGTGTACACTTCGGGTGGAGTTGCATTCGGGCCTTATGAAAAAAGTTTCAACGCCCTAATGGGGCATCCAATAACCATTATAGACACGTATTTAGCTTCAGAAGGCTTTATTGCATGCCAGACCAGGCCTGGAACCATGGCTATGCAATTAATTACGGACAATGGTATTTTTTTTGAGTTTGTTCCCTTTAAACCAGAATATATTCAAGAAGATGGTTCATTGGTCCAAAATGCCCCTGCCTTAACCCTGAATGAAGTGGAATTGGATAAGGACTATGTCTTGGTGATTAGCACGGTTAGTGGTGCTTGGCGATATATGATTGGGGATACTATAAAGTTTACCGATTTGGAGAAAGCGGAGATTGAGATCACAGGGCGTACAAAATTTTTTCTGAATACAGTGGGTTCCCAATTATCCGTAAACAAAATGGACGATGCTATGCGATTCCTGGAAGATACATTCCATACCAAGATACCGGAATATACCATTTGCGCCAAGCGTTGTGAAGATGGGGAGTTTTATCACTGTTGGTATCTGGGTTCCCATATGAAAAATCCCGATATGGACTCCCTATCCAATTCGCTTGACAAGTTTTTGAAAGAAGCTAATAAAAACTATAAGGTGGCGCGAGCTAAATCTTTGAAAGGGGTAAAAGTAAAGGTGGTGGGTACCGAAGTGTTTTATGACTGGAATGGTAAGAACAAAAAGAAGGGGGGTCAGGTAAAAATGGAAAGGGTCATGAACGAGGATAAATTTTCAGAATGGGAGAAGTTTGTCCAAACTACTGCATCCAATGGCAATTAACGACTGCGCTCTTCAACCAATACCATGATTTCTTCTGGCGATAGGTAATATTTTTTGATTCTATTTTTATAGGATGTTGCAATGTCCGCATGGTTAAGAATAAAGTTTTTGGTTGCAAGAATATATTCTTCCATGCCTTGGGCTACGGCATAAGTGTCGGCGGTTCGTTCGGCCTCTACTATAAAACGTTCCGAAAAAAGATATTTGAAGCCAAAGGAGATTAAATTGGTCTTACTCCTCTTTTGATAATCCATGATGTGTCCTAATTCATGACCTATCCAACCTATCAGAATATCGGAAGGAATATCCTTGGTCGTATATTGCTTATCTGCAATCTTAAAGGTTTCACTAATCAAAATTACATAGTTCCTATTGCTCCGTTTCTTAAAGAAACTTTGGAAAGTTGGTCTGGCCTGCATCGTGGATTTCTTGATATTCTTTTTAAATCTAAATTCAATACTACAATCCCGCAATTCGGGATAAAAAGAGAGCGCTTTTAAGGCTTCAAGCTCAATGGATTTTGGAATTTTGTGTTGTGCGTTCATAAAAAATGTGGTAGTAATAGCCAAAATGTATATTATCGTTTTCTTATTCAATAAATTCATAGTATAGTATATGAATATTTATTTACAAATAGTATTCCAAGAGCTAATATTTTAAGATAAATTAAAAGTTATACTTTTTAAGTGGTATAACATCTTTTTGTATTTATTATGGGAAGGGATGTTGGAAATATGAAACCCAATTCAAGATCTAATCTGCGGCTGTAATTAAGCCATTTTTAAAACAAATCATATATTAGATAAATTATAATCATTAACTATAACTATCTATTATCATGGAAAAAGCAGAAGAATGGCTTAATTACGGGGTGGAATTGGCAAAGGAGTTCGGCCCAAAGGTACTCACGGCGTTATTAATTTTTATTGTCGGATTATGGGTGATTAAAAGGATTATTGGAGGTACAAAAAAGGTTATGTATAACAGTAAATACGATGAATCCTTACAACGTTTTTTGCTGAGTTTGGTATCCTGGATCCTTAAAATATTTTTGATCTTATTGGTCATTGGGCAGTTGGGGATAAATATTACGACCTTCGCGGCTGTCATCGCTGCAGCTGGTTTGGCTGTGGGCCTGGCACTGCAGGGCTCATTGTCCAACTTTGCCGGTGGGGTTTTGATTATGATATTCAAGCCCTATAAAATTGGGGATTTAATAGAGGCACAAGGAGTGTTGGGTAGCGTAAAGGAAATTGAAATTTTCACCACCAAGCTTATAACACCCCAAAATAAGCTTGCCATCGTACCAAATGGGGCAATGGCCAATGGCAATATTATAAATTATACCGCTGAAGGTAAGATGAGGGTAGATACCACCATCGGAATTGGGTATGGTGAAGACATAAAGAAAGCCAAGAAAGTGCTATTGGAAGTATTGGAAGCCAATCCCCAGGTATTAAAAGACCCTGCACCATCTGTAAATGTGTCGGAATTGGCGGATAGTTCCGTTAATTTTGCCGTAAGGCCTTTTTGTGCACCAGAAGATTATTGGTCAGTGTATTTTGCAACTCTTGAAAATTGCAAATTGGCACTGGATAAGGCAGGTATTGAAATACCGTATCCACATCAGGTAGAAATACACAAGAAAGAATAGGTTTACGGGTATGCAAGGTCCATAAAAAAAAGCAATCTAGAGCGTCATTACTATGCTCTAGGTTGCTTTTTATTCTAGCACAGTTATTCTAAGGAGTGTTAACTCTGGGGTTTTTTAAATACCCGTATAATTACTAGGGGTAATTTGTTTCAATTCAGATTTTATATCTTCCGTTGTTTCCAAGGTATCTATAAAACTGGATATGGACTGTTGTGTAATCTTCTCATTGGTCCGTGTTAGTCCCTTCAACGCTTCATAAGGATTGGGGTAAGCCTCACGTCTTAAAATAGTTTGGATCGCTTCAGCTACTACTGCCCAATTGTTTTCCAAATCTTGCTCAAACTTCTCTTTATTCAACAATAGTTTGTTCAACCCCTTTAGAGTAGATTGAAAGGCTATAAGTGTATGGCCAAAAGGCACACCAACATTTCTAAGCACGGTACTATCTGTTAAATCCCTCTGCAACCTGGAAATTGGAAGTTTGGCCGATAAATGCTCGAAAATGGCATTGGCTATACCTAAATTACCTTCGGAGTTTTCAAAATCGATAGGGTTTACTTTATGCGGCATAGCGGAAGATCCTACTTCTCCTGCCTTTATTTTCTGTTTAAAATAATCCATGGATACATAGGTCCAAAAATCCCTGTCCAGATCTATGATTATGGTATTGATCCTCTTGAGGCAATCGAACAAGGCAGCCATATGGTCGTAATGTTCTATCTGTGTAGTTGGGAAGGAGTGGTGTAGACCAAGCTTCTCCTGGACAAATTGTTGTCCAAACCCCCTCCAATCAATTTGTGGGTAGGCCACCTTGTGGGCGTTAAAGTTTCCTGTGGCTCCACCAAATTTGGCAGCACTGGGAATATCGTTTAGCAGGTTAAATTGCTCTTCCAATCGAACCGTAAATACCTCGATCTCTTTTCCTAATCGGGTTGGGGACGCAGGCTGTCCATGCGTTCTTGCCAACATGGGTACAGCTTCCCATTCCTTCACTAAAGCCGTAAGCTTGTTCAGCACCTCCAAATATTGGGGTACGTAAACCTCGTTCATGGCCTCTTTAATGGAAAGCGGAATCGCGGTATTGTTTATATCTTGGGAGGTAAGTCCAAAATGGATAAACTCCTTATGGGACTCCAGACCCAATTTGTCGAATTCCTTCTTTATAAAGTACTCTACAGCCTTAACATCATGGTTGGTAACCTTTTCAATTTCTTTAATGGCATTGGCATCCTCAGAGTCAAAATCGATATAGATTTTTCTTAGATCAGTAAATTTTGAATTATCAAAATTTGAAAGTTGAGGAAGTGGAATTTCACAAAGTGCTATAAAATATTCAATTTCTATGCGCACTCTATATTTTATAAGCGCCTCTTCCGAAAAATAGGAGGCCAGGGAACTAATTTTATTTCTGTATCTGCCATCAATGGGGGATATGGCGTTTAATTTGTTTAATGACATTTTGTGCTATTTGATTGATTTTGGAAAAGCGCAAAGATAGCTATAAGTTGAAGAGTTTAAAAGTGAAGCGAAAGATTGTTCTGTTATTTGTTCAAAGGTCCATGCTTATCTTAGTTTTGCCAAGGTCATCCTTGCCCTGGCCTTATATGCTGCACTCCCATTTAGATAGTTCTTTTCCAGTATCATCTGCAATTCTGGATGGATCCATTCGAACTTGCTGCCCAATAACAAAAGGCTGGTCATGGAATACGCTTTGGCGGCCACTTTATGGTCACCTATGAGCCAATCAAAACAGGCGGAGGTAACTTTTTCCAAGTGATTTTCATTCAGTGTTTCACAGGTTTGTTGGTCCTTCGATTGAAAGTAGGCTTTCATTAAAACCTCACATATTTTTGCTATGGGCCTTACCGCAGGATCCAAATGTACAGAACCGATATTACCTGCAAAAATATCCATGTTCGGAAGAATGGAGGCCAATTTTTTTTTGGCAGTGAATTCCAATATCCAACAGGCTTTACAGGAAACAGGGTCATCTACCTTAAAGGCAATTTCCATAAGAGGAGCCATTAAAGATGGATCTTTTAGTACAAGGTTGGACATTGCCAATCTTTTGGTTCTGGAATGGTCAACGTTGCGAAGGGCGTTATAGAGTTCTAAGTAAGTCACAATTATATGTAAATATTAATTTTATAGACCCGTTATTATACCAAGTAATGAATATAAAAAATCACTTAAAATACCCGCCAAAATGAGTCAAATATTCTAAGATTATATATTTAAGGAAAGCCAAATTTAGGACTTTCCTGCAATTAACTCCGAAACTAATGGGGGCACTCCATTTACGGCACTGGCTTGTATAATGGTAAGTCTGTTGAATTCGGTTTGATTTATGTTGGGTTTTGGGTCTATAAAATAAATAGGGGTATCCTTGGAGGCATAATGTATTAAACTAGCTGCTGGATAGACTTGCATAGAGGTGCCAATAATAACTAAAATATGGGCTTTTTGCGTAATGTTGGCTGCTTTTTCCAATAAGGGTACTTCTTCTCCAAACCATACAATATGGGGGCGCAATTGATTACAATTCTCCGAAAGGTCGCCTATTTTAATGTCGGTTTTCCAGTCAATTATTTTACTCGGATTATGACTACACCTTGCCTTTAATAACTCTCCATGTAAATGAATTACTTTGGAACTGCCAGCACGTTCATGCAGATCATCTACATTTTGGGTAATGATGCTAACATCATAATGCTCCTCCAAGCGCACCAAAGCCCTATGGGCCATATTGGGGGAAACTTTGAACAATTGTCTTCTTCTCTCGTTATAAAAATTGAGCACTAATTCGGGATTCTTCTGAAAACCCTGCGGCGTGGCCACTTCCATGACATCATGGCCTTCCCATAAGCCGTTGGCATCCCTGAAGGTATTGATTCCACTTTCTGCACTAACTCCTGCCCCTGTTAAAACCACTATTTTTTTCATTGTACTGGATTATAGTAATATTTGTAAAATTAATTGTTTTCTTTTTTTAATACCTTAGGATTATGTTCGATCAAAAGTTACTTGATTATTTGGAGGGTTTTATTACCCCTGAGCGGAAAGCCCGTTTCTTGGATATTCTGGAAGAGCGGACAAATTATATTACGGTTGCTATAGAGGATGTTTACCAAATGCACAACACCAGTGCCGTGGTAAGAAGCTGCGATGTTTTTGGGGTGCAGCAGGCCCACCTTATAGAAAATAAGTTTGGCAAGCGCCTGGACAAGGACATAGCCATGGGGGCCCAGCAATGGGTCGATTTATACAGATATAAGACTACGACGGACTGCATTGATACTCTGAGGCAAAAAGGATACAAAATTGTGGCTACAACACCACATGGGGAAAATTGTTCACTTACGAATTTTAAATTTGATGGAAAGACGGCGCTATTTTTTGGAACCGAACGCGATGGGTTGAGTAAGGAGGTATTGGAAAAGGCAGATTCTTTCCTGAAAATTCCAATGGTCGGGTTTACTGAAAGTTTAAATATTTCCGTTTCTGCCGCGATAATTTTGCAAAATCTAACAAGTCAATTACGTAATGAGAATGTAAATTGGAGGTTGACCGAAGATGAGAAACTGGAAAAAAGATTGTATTGGACCAAGAAATCCGTGCGGAGTTTGAATGATGTTTTGGCCAGATATTATGGAACAAAATGATATTTTTAGTATATTTAATACCCAACTAACCATCAATCGACAAGCTCATGACAATTTTGCTTTATATTATTTTAGGGATTATAGCCTTGATTGTAGTTTTGGCTTTATTGGCCCCTAAAAATTATGATGTCTCCCGTTCTATAGAAATTTCCAAACCCAAAGCCGAAGTCTTTGATAATGTTAAATATTTAAAGAAGCAGCAAGAGTGGTCTCCATGGGCCAAAAAAGATCCCAATATGGAAAAGAAATTTACAGGCATTGATGGAGAGGTAGGGGCTATAAGTTATTGGAACGGCAATAAGGAGGTAGGTGAAGGTGAGCAGGAAATCACAAAAATAATAGACGGCAAAAGAGTTGAAGGGGAGCTTCGATTCATGAAACCTTTCAGGTCTACTTCAGGCAGTTATATCGATTTGGAAGATTTGGGAAATGGAAAAACCAAGGTTACATGGGGATTTAAGGGAGAGAACAAGTTCCCAATGTCCATTATGATGCTGTTTATGAACATGGATAAAGCTGTAGGTAAGGATTTTGAAGAGGGTCTTCGGGATTTAAAATCCATAATGGAAAAATAACTCGGTCGTGGAAAGTAATATGGTAGGCTGGTTCGAAATTCCAGTAACGAACATGGAGCGCGCCAAAAAGTTTTATGAGACGGTGTTTAATATTACTATCTCTGTCCATGAACTGGACGGGTTAATAATGGGCTGGTTTCCGTCTGCACCTGGCAAATCTGGAGCTATGGGATCATTAGTAAAGCATGATTTGTACATTCCAAGTGACACCAAAGGCCCAGTATTGTATTTTTCATGTAAAGATTTGTCCATTGAATTGAATAGAGTAGGGGGTGCTGGAGGTGCAATTTTGCAGTCTAAGAAAGAAATAGGTGAAGGTCATGGGTTTATGGCTTTGGTAAAGGATACTGAAGGCAATAGGATAGCGCTACATTCGCAAAATTAGCAACTAGATGTAGAAAATACTTGCCTCTGCCCTGGCTCCAAACCGTATGGGCAACCTTGTTGTCCCAATTCCTTTTGATACGTACATTTTAGAAATTTCGTTGTTGTACCAACCTTTAACGTAGTCCCCACTTCCGAAGGGTGTAAAGAAGGGCTCTCCAAAAAACGTAATCTGCCCCCCATGGGTGTGGCCCGAAAGAATAAGTTTTGGTTTAATTTCTTGTTCTATGCTTACAAGGTCTATTTGCTCTCTATAGGCAGGACAATGATTAAGAACGATTGTTGGTAACGATTTATCGATATCTTCTATGCACTTTTCAAAATCAGGATGTCCATGGACCAAGTCGTCCAAGCCGATAATGCTAATTTCACGGTTTTTGGTTCTGAATAGATAAGCTTCGTTGATTAGCAAAATACCATTATGGTTCTCATAAATGTCCTTTAATTTTTGCAAATCAATTCTACCAGATGATTCCTTATTGCCTAAAATGGCAATTTTTGGGATTTTGTTGTCAATTAGGTTTAAAAAATCCGCTAAAACCGGTAGATTTTTGTTCCGTTCTACAGAATCTCCTGTAATTAGGATGACGTCTGGCCACTCCTTGTTAATTCGCTCAGCAATAGATTTATGAACAGATTTTATACTCTGCAAATGCAGGTCGGTAAGGTGGACGACTTTAATTTTGTTGGATTCCGATTCAGAAATGTCGTGCTCCGTCCACTCCACAAAATAGGTTTCCAACCAGAAAGAATCAAGTACAACAAAACCAATAGATCCCAGAACCAATTTTAGCATAAATTGTTTTCTATTCAATTTCATTCAATATTTGTTGGAATCTTTTTTTAGTATTAGCCTAGGAAGTGCACGAAATTAAGAAACATATTTAGAAATAGTATTGTAAAAAAGTTAAAAAAGATGCTTAAATAGGTCAGAGAAATAATGTTTGGGGTATGTGGACCATTAATTTCTTGCTAATTCCAATAGTGCTACGTCAAAGTCATTTTCCAGATAAACTTTACCATTTTCTACCGTGACAAAGGTTTTTGAAAATGTATCATAAAGTTTGGTGCCATCACCGAAAAAGCCCTTCACCCACAGGAATTTTTTGCCTATTGGGAGATCCAGTCCAACTGCCACCTTATCCTTAAATTCGCCATCAACGTAAGTTCTGCCAAACACATAAGGATTCTTGGATAGTTGCTGATGCTTGCCCGCGCCTATGGCCGGATGATGGCCTCTAAAGGTGCCCAGCTTTTGCCAATAGGACAGTATGGTTTTGTTATTCCCAATACTGTCCAATTCTCCCCAGTTCATAAAGGATCTAAGGGTTGCATCACCTTTGGCGCCTTCCATGTTCAAGCTGCGGACAGATTCGTCCCCATAATAAATTTGGGAGGCACCGGGGGTAAGTAACAATACATTGGCCGCCCGATACGGTTTTTTTCTTTCCCTGTCAAAGGGGGTGTTGTCATCGTGGGAGGTGAGATAGTTAACCACACTTTTACCTTTTAATTCATTGAACAGTAGGTTGTTGTATTTGCTAAATATGGTTTCGTAATCCATATTGGCATCATCCTTTAATTCAAAATTGATCAGACTTTGAAACCCATTCCCAAAATAATCCACCTTTTTGTCGCCAAAATCATATTCACGGCCACTGGATATTCCATAACCATATACCTCCCCGACCATAAAAAAGGGATTGTCGTCCAACACCTCTTCTGGATGTTTTCTTTTCCATACATTAAAGGCATAGTTGGCCTCATTGTATAATTCCTGCCATGTTCTTTCATCCACATGCTTTGCAGTATCTACCCTAAAACCATCAATTCCCAAATCGTTTACATAATCCGTTAGCCATTTTATGATGTAAAAGCGAGGTGCCCTGGGATAATTGGTACGATCAAAAAAAACTTGCAATTCGTCCAATTCGTTGCTTAAACGCCCTTCTTCCTTCCATTTTGCCATCAGGGCATCCGGAAGTTCTACCGCAGTATCCAATTCCGTAATAATATCGGGTAGGTTTTCTACTAAAGTGCAGCTGGTTGTGGATTTATAATCGGTGAAGTCACACACCGGTTCCGAACGCACCCATTCTTTTGGCCATATAGGATCTATTTCTGTCACCGGACCTGTGTGGTTAAGCACAATATCCATCAATATTCTGATACCATTCTTATGTGCGGTCCTAACGAGTACTTCCAATTCCTTTCTTGTTCCAAAATTGGGGTCTAATGCTGTCCAATCCTTGGTCCAATATCCGTGATATCCGTATGTACTTCCCGTTCCTTCGTCTACATTGTCATGGATCTGCTCTACTATAGGGCTAAACCAAATGGCATTAATACCCAAGTCGGTAAAATAACCATCATTTATTTTTTGGGTAATACCAGGGATGTCACCTCCCATAAAACCTCTTAATAAAGCTGTTTCCTTGGTTCTGTTTAGACTAATATCATTCAAGGTGTCGCCGTTGTTAAAACGATCGGTAAGTAGAAAATAAATGTTGGCGGCATCCCATAAAAAGGGTTGGTTCAATTCCTTTTTGTGCGGTAATTCAGCAGTTGGTCGGGCTTCTTTTACTACTTCATTCTTATTTTCTTTACAGGATAAAAAAAACATTAAAAGCACGGCAAAAAGAAGTCCCTTTTTCATAACCATCTATTTTGTCTAAAGCTATAAAATGATGTCGGTAAAAGAAAATTTATTTTAAGCCAAACCCATTAGGTCAGCCAATATAAAATATTGATTTAATAGGGTTGGAGGAGCACCACTTTTGGGGGTAATATGGACCAGCTTATTTTTTCCTGTTAAGAACCTTGTATTCTTCGTAACAGCTACTAATGGCATCCAAGATCTGCAAGTCATTGGCCGTAGTTATAAAAGATTTGGAATAATTGCAGTTGTTAAGGATGTCCTCTATGTCTACCTTTTCCAATTGAAGTAGCTCCGTCAATGTTTCCCGGTCAAATTTTGAGGCCAAAAGATCCCTAATTTGATCGTCTTCCTTCATTTGACGCAGTTTCCGCATTTGGTTGGGCTTTTTTCCGAATAAATTTCTCAACAAATCTGCTGGGTTAAGTATGGCGCCCAATACTTTGGTAACGGCACTTGGGTTCTTGCTCCCGGCTTCATAACCTACGGACAAACCAGAAATACTATATTGAAAAGCATTGTTCAAAGGCAAATTCTTGACGTCTATTTCCAAGTAGCCCGTAAGAGAGTAGGGTCTAACGATTACCTCTTCCAACGCATATGCCAATTCCGTAAGTGAAATTTTTGTTTCTTTAAATTTGAACATATCATTGGTAACCCGCACTTTTTGTGATTTAAAACCTAAAAAAGTAATATAAAGGGTGTCATTGACCTTCGCAGGAATATTGAACTCTCCTTTTTCATTGGTAATTGTACCCACCACCTCGTTAAGATTCACGACATGGACACTTTCCATTGGCTGGTCGGTTTGGGCGTTTAGAACCACCGCTTTTAATTGTTTTACCTCCTGTTCATTTTTCTCGTCCTGGGAATATCCAAAAGAAACAAATATGAGGAATAGGGGCAAGAAATAATTTTTCATTAAATAAATTGGATGTTATAAATGGTAAACTAACTAAAAAAATACGCCGAAGCGTATTTTTTTAATATACAATTAACTAAAAGAAATCACTTTTTCTTTTAGATCTTCTTTTTCCTGAACTACTGGAAGGGCTTCCTTTGGATGCGCTTCTGTCCCTTCTTCTTCCTTTGTTGCGATCATTTTCCCTAGAATCACGACCTCCGCCACTTCTGCTTCTATCACGTCTTCCACGGCCTCCTCCTCCGCCTCCACCAGGATTTTTAGAGACTTCAACATTGACAAATCTACCATCGACCTTAAATTCCGTGAAGGTCTTTAAAATGGCTTCGGTAGCTGCTGCATCCGTATTGAAGAAAGAAAAACTATCTTTTACATCAACTTTGAAAATATCGTCCTTGCCTAGATTAACCGTGTCCCTGATGAAATCTTTTAAGGACATCCAGTCATAGCCGTCCTTTTCACCAACATTGATGAAATATCTAACGTTTCCGTCAGCTGGGATACGGCTATCCCCATCCCTAGATCTTCCTCTTTCTGAACGATCGCCGGAATCGGAGGTGTTTAGATCTTTGGTTTTGTTATAGTAATTAAAGAAACGGGTAAACTCTACAGAAACTATTTTTTTGATAAGTTCCTCACGGTCAATACCTTGAAGTACATCATTTATGGCGGGCAAGTAATTGTCTACTTCTTCATTAACCTTAGTGTCTTTAATTTTATTGGCCAAATGGTAAAGTTGTATTTCGCATATTTCCATTCCCGTAGGAATTTTTTTGGAAATGAAATCCTGTTGAATTTTATTTTCTATGGCCTTGATCTTCCTAAGTTCACTTCTGGTTACAATGACCATGGAAATTCCGGATTTACCAGCTCTTCCTGTACGTCCACTTCGGTGGGTATAGGTCTCTATTTCATCTGGTAATTGATAATTGATAACATGGGTAATATCGTCAACATCAATACCACGGGCAGCCACATCCGTAGCGACCAACATTTGTATTTGTTTCTTACGGAAGGAATTCATTACCAAATCCCTTTGGTTCTGACTTAAGTCCCCATGTAATGCTCCTGCGTTGTAACCATCCTCTATTAACTTTTCAGCTACCTTTTGGGTATCCCTTTTTGTTCTACAGAAAATAACGGAGAATATATCAGGGTTGGTATCGGCAAGTCTTTTTAGGGCTGGATAACGATCACGACCACCAACTACGTAGTATTCGTGTTGTACCGTAGTGGCACCCGAATTTTTTGTTCCTACCGTAATTTCTTGCGGACTGTGCATGAATTTTTTAGCTATTACCGCTACCTCTTTGGGCATGGTTGCTGAAAACAGCCAAGTGGACTTTTCTTTAGGCGTATTGGAAAGAATATCTTTGATATCTTCCATAAAACCCATATTCAGCATTTCATCTGCTTCATCCAGAACACAGTAATCAATTTTGGAGATATCCACCAAGCCACGGCCAATCATGTCTTTCATTCTACCTGGGGTAGCTACCACAATTTGGGCACCCCTTTTTATTTGTCTGGCCTGATCGGTAATACTGGCACCACCATAGATTGCAACAACATTAAGCCCTTTTTCATACTTGGAATATAAAGTAAGTTCATTGGTGATCTGTAGGCAAAGCTCCCTGGTAGGGGATAGTATTAAACCTTGTGTGGTTCTACTGTCGCTATCTATTTTTTGAATTAGTGGGAAACCGAATGCGGCGGTCTTTCCTGTGCCTGTTTGTGCCAAGGCAACTAAATCGGTTTCGCTTTCCAATAAGATTGGAATTGCTTTTTCTTGTACTTCCGAAGGTGATTCAAATCCCAAATCAGAAATAGCATTCAACAGGGACTGTTTAAGCCCCAATGCTTCAAATTTTGTCATAATATGTATTAAATAATCGCAAATATGTATGTTGCATAGAGCGATTATTCTTTATAACCTATTTAGACTCAGGGCAACACATGCTATACCAGCGGCGTTAATTGAAGCGGCAAAGGTACTGCTTATTTTTTAATTAAAATATTTTATTTTAGGTGGGTCTTAAGGAGCCAATATTAAACCGTAAACGGAGATTAAAATTCCAATGGCCCCGAACGACAACATGAGTGCAATGAAGTTTTTCTGTAATTTTTTGTTATCCCGAATAATTATACAAACTGCACCTAGTACGATACATATTTGAAATAATAGTTTTCCCAGGTCGAATTTCTTAGTCGCTGTTTCGTATTTTTGGGTAAGTTTTTCCCATTCGTTTATTCCTATAATTTTTCCCATTTCCCCGTCCAGATCTTGAGCCCAATGTTCTCTGGGAACATTGGATGATCCCACCAGTATTTCGGTTTTTTCCGCCTCGTATTTTAATACCAGGCTTTTGGTCTGGGCTATTTTGGTATTGATATTCCTAATTTTATCCTCGGGTATTATTCCAGTTTCCGTCAAGGCATTCAAATAGTCCAGTTCACTTTCTTTTAAACTTTGTTTAATACTTTTGGATTGGTACCAATTGGAATAGTTTACGTATTGGCTATGTGCGATCATCATTTCCTCTTCCAGATTATTGTTGACCAGTTCCGCAATGGCCAGTAAGGCGGCAAATACAGCAATCAGTATTCCTCCAATGGTCTCGGTGCGTTCCAATAACCTAGGAGTTGGTAGGGATGTTTGCTCGGGTTTATTTGTTGACATGGGGTCTGTTTTTGAAAAATGCAAGTATTTGTTCTATTGCTTTGGCTCTGTGGCTAATTTTGTTTTTGATCGAAAGTGGTAATTCGGCAAAAGTCTTGTCATAACCGTAAGGCTTAAAAATGGGGTCGTATCCAAAACCTTTTTCGCCTTTTTTTTGAGTTGTTATTTCGCCTTGAACAATCCCTTTAAAAAGAAATTGCTGCTTGTTGATATTTAGGGCGATAACGGTTTTAAAATGCGCCGATCTGTTGGTGTTTTTGTCCAATTGGAACAATAATTTGTCCATATTATCGTCTGCATTCTTTTGTTCGCCTGCGTATCTTGCAGAATACACTCCTGGTGCCCCATCCAGGGCATCCACTAATAGCCCTGTGTCGTCTGCGAAACAGGGGTAACCGTAATTTTCCGTAACAAAATTGGCTTTAATGATCGCGTTGCCCTCCAAGTCGGTTGCAGTTTCAGGAATCTCATCCATGCAGCCGATATCCTCTAATGAAAGTAGTTCTATTTCCTGGGGAAATAGCATTTGTACTTCTTTGACCTTGTTGTGGTTGTGTGTTGCAAATACCAATTGCATTTTGCCTAGTTTTGTAATTCTTTAGTTCGGGTTTGATTATCTTATGGGGCAAACCAATTTTAAAAGTCTAAAAGTAGTAATTTTATTTTCTTATCATTTTATTAAATTCTATGAAGTTAAAAATTCCGCCCCTTGTTGTCACTTTTGCTTTTGGGTTGTTAATGTATCTTCTGGCGACATATTTACCAGTAGGTTATTTTGATTTTTTTGGGAGGTATTATGTAATGTATTTTCTTTTTTTTCTGGCATTGCTAATTGGGGTGGTTTCATTGGTTCAATTTTTTGGTTCCAAGACCAGTATAGATCCACGTACCCCTTCCAAAGTGTCTAAATTGGTTACCGGCGGCCTATATCAGTATTCCAGAAACCCTATGTATTTGGCATTATTGCTCCTTCTTTTAAGCTGGGGACTGTATTTGGGAAATGCTTTTAATACACTTCTGGCGGCAGGGTTTGTTTATTATATGAATACCTTTCAGATCATACCCGAGGAGGAAGCGTTGACGAATATGTTCGGGAAGGAGTATCTAAAGTACTGTGTAATGGTTCGTCGTTGGTTTTAAATGTTTTATATAATCGATTTGACTTATAAGTAAAAATATTAGGTTTTTAGCTTATATTTAAATATATTAGCATTTTAACTTATATATGGTAGCTATAATTACAGGGGATATTATTAATTCGGATCGCTATGCGGCCTCGGAATGGATGGATATTCTAAAGCCATATCTTGCTGGTCAGGGAAAAACGCCCAATGATTGGGAGATTTACAGGGGAGATGAATTTCAAATAAGAACAACCCCTGAAAGAGCATTGAAAATGGCCATTCAGATCAAGGCCCTTATTAAATCCATCAAGAAATTGGATGTAAGGATTGGGATAGGATTAGGGTCCGAAACGTTTGTAGGGAATAGTGTGAGTCAGTCCAATGGGAAGGCCTACCAACGCTCCGGAAGAATTTTTGAAACCTTAAAAGAGCAAAAACTTAATTTGGCCATAGTCACCGGCCATGACGATAAGGACAAAACTTTGAACCTCATGTTGAAACTTGCATTGAATTTTATGGACGATTGGTCTGTTGTTTCGGCACAAATGGTGAGTTTAGCCCTAACAAAACCAAATGCTTCCCAACAAGAGGTTGCGGACCAATTGAAAATAAGGCAATCAGCAGTAAGCCAACGATTAAAACGGGCCCGGATGGATTTGGTATTGGAATTACTGGCGTATTATGATGAAAATCTAAAGGGTATTAAAATATGATGTTGTTTACTAAGCTCTTATTGGCCCACCTTTTGGGGGATTTTTTGTTTCAGCCTACTAAATGGGTGGTGCACAAAGAGGCCAATAAGATGGCGTCCAAATATCTGTACCTACATATATTGATCCACTTTGGGTTAACCATGCTTCTGCTTTGGGATATAAAATTATGGTGGTGGGCAGTTATTATTGCCCTTTCGCACTATATGATAGATTTGTCAAAGATATATGCCAACTCCTATTTTAAAAATAAGACCATTCCATTTTTTATAGACCAAGTTCTTCATTTGATTGTTTTGTATTGCTGTGCGTTCAATTCTGACATAATAGGGCACACCGTGGGTCTTATTCAGGAAATAAATTGGCCGTTGGTTACTGCTGTGGTGTTTGCCAGTTATCCGTCCTCCATTATTATGGCCAAATTATTGGAAGGTATGTCGGACAGGATAGAATTGGACCATAAATCCCTTCCGAATGCAGGTAAGTACATTGGTATTATAGAGCGTTTGTTTGTGTTGATATTTATAATTTTGGGCAGATGGGAGGCCATTGGTTTGTTGATTACCGCGAAATCTGTATTTAGGTTCAACGATCTTAAGGAAAGTAACTCAAGGAAGCTCACCGAGTATATATTGATCGGTACCTTGCTAAGTTTTGGATTGGCCATCCTAACAGGATTAATTTATCTTGGGGTTCGCTAAAGGTGACTTTGTACCGGTGCAGGGATATAGGTACATCTCGTCTATGTCAAAACCATATTACTATAGTGGGAAAAATCAATGTTCCGTAAATTGGCTTGGTGACTAGCTTGCAGGAGAATTTTATCAATTTCATAATTTTGTAAGGATAAAAAAATCATTTTCTTATATATGTCGAATAAAATCATGTATTGAATACTTTTCTTCGTTATAATAGGGAGTTGGATAAAATTAATTCATACTTTTGCCCCTTAAAATTCAGATTCAATGGTTGCGGTAGGCAGAAAATATGTGTTTGATTTTGATAGTACCCTAACTAGGGTAGAGGCACTGGATGTTTTGGCAGAAATTACCCTCAATGGCAGATCGGATAAGGACGATATTATTCGTGAAATCCAAAGAATAACCAATTTGGGTATTGACGGGGATATTTCTTTTACCCAGTCCTTGGAGAAAAGAATCAATTTATTAAATGCCCACAAGGACGATTTGGACAATTTGGTACAATTACTTCGCCAAAAGATTTCCAAGTCGATAGAATCCAACAAGGAATTTTTTCATAATTATGCCGATGATATTTATGTAATTTCTTGTGGTTTTAAAGAGTTTATAGATCCCATAGTTGCCGAATACAATATTCCTGCGGACAGAGTGTATGCCAATACATTTCGATTCGACGAAAATGGAAAAATAATAGGATTTGACGAGGATAACGTGTTAGCCTCGCACAATGGAAAGATTGCCTGTTTGAAAAACTTGGATTTACAAGGGGAAGTACAGGTAATTGGAGACGGTTATAGCGACTATGTAATGCGCGAAGCCGGTATTGCGGATAAATTTTTCGCCTATACCGAGAATGTGCATAGAGAAAAGGCTGCGAGAAACGCAGACTATATTACACCTAATTTAGATGAATTTTTATTTGTGAATAAGTTGCCAAGAAAGATATCCTACCCAAAGAATAGAATTAAGATTTTATTGTTGGAAAATGTCCATCAAAATGCTTTTGACACCCTTTCCGAGGAGGGGTTTTCCGTGGAGCTGTTAAAACATAGTTTAACGGAAGAAGAGCTCATCGAAAAAATAAAAGGAGTGCACGTTCTCGGAATACGTTCCAAGACGCAGGTCACCAAAAATGTGTTGGCTGCGGCGGACAAATTAATGGTGGTTGGCGCTTTCTGTATAGGTACTACCCAAATAGACCTGGAGGCATGCAAGAAGAAGGGTGTAGTGGTATTCAATGCGCCTTATAGCAATACAAGGTCTGTAGTGGAACTGGCTATCGGTGAGATTATCATGTTAATGAGGAGTATTTTTCCTCGTAGTACCGAAATCCATGCCGGTCAATGGAATAAGACTGCCGCCAATTCCAAAGAGGTGCGTGGTAAAAATCTCGGTATTGTAGGATATGGGAATATTGGAAAGCAATTGTCCGTATTGGCCGAAGCATTAGGGATGCGTGTCTACTATTACGATGTGGGCGATCAGTTGGCTTTGGGTAATGCCACCAAGTGCAGTACATTGGAGGATTTATTAAATGTTTCCGATGTTGTAACCTTGCACATAGACGATAATAAGGCCAATAAGAATTTTATTGGGGAAAGGGAAATTAACCAAATGAAGGATGGTGCCCTTTTTATAAATCTATCCAGAGGCTTTGTGGTGGATATTGAAGCTTTGGCCAATGCCCTGAAAAGTGGAAAGATTGCAGGAGCGGCCATAGATGTTTTTCCTGAGGAGCCTAGAAGTAATGGTGAGTTCTTAACAGAGCTTAAAGGTTTGGAGAACGTTATACTAACTCCGCATATTGGAGGTAGTACGGAAGAAGCACAACGTGATATTGCCGATTTCGTTCCCAATAAAATAATGGATTATATTAATTCTGGAAATACTGTAGATGCAGTGAACTTCCCAAATATTAGACTGCCCAAACAGAATAATGCACATAGATTTTTGCATATTCACAAGAATGTTCCTGGGGTCATGGCGAAGATCAATGAAGTTTTGGCCCGTTATGACATGAACATTTCAGGACAATATCTTTCTACCGATAACGAGGTGGGATATGTAATCTCCGATTTGGACAAAGAGTATAACAAGGATGTGTTAAAGGCCCTTAAAAAAATAGACAATACTATTAAATTTAGGGTGCTGTATTAGGATACAACCGGTAATCATAACTTAAAACTGCCTTGAATTTATTTTTTTGGCAGTTTTTTTATGTCTTTTACTGGAAATTTTTTAGGAACCGAACATATAGTGCTAAGCTGAATGGCTTCTGCACTGGGTTGGCACCTGCTTTTTCAATCATTTTTCCTTATTGATGATGGTAAGGTTCATTTCTTAGAATGGTAAAAGCCCTATATAGTTGCTCCACCATAAACAATCGGACCATTTGATGCGAAAAGGTCATTTTTGATAAACTGATCTTGCCCTGGCTTTTTTGATATACGGCATCGCTAAATCCGTAAGGGCCACCAATGACGAACACGAGTTGCTTTAAGCCGGAGTTCATTTTTTTTTGTAGGTATTCCGAGAATTCCACGGAAGTTTTCTGTTTCCCATTTTCATCCAACAGTATAAGCATATCCGCAGGGTTTAGTTTGTTAAGAATGGCCTCGCCCTCTTTTTCCTTTTGTTGTTTTTCAGATAGATTTTTGGTGTTTTTTAGGTCCGGAATTATTTCCAATTCAAACTTGATATAGTGTTTTAACCTATGTTGATACTCCTCAATTAATTGGCTTAATTGAGTACTATCTGTTTTCCCAAGTACTAAAAGTTTTATGGTCATAGGGCAAATGTAATAGGCTTATTTGAATCTCCAAAAAGAAACTTTTGTCTTAATGGAACATCGTGATAATGATGATCGTGCTTATTGATAATAATTGGACACTAAATATTTTGAAGGATTATTTTATTTGGGGCACCTAATTAATTAAGGAAATATTGAAGAGGGTGGAATTGGAGAAACATTTTAGTAAATTAGCATAGAAAAAATAGTGCATGATATCAGAAGAACAATTTAGGAAAGAACTCGATATAATAATAAAGAACGCGATACGTGAGGATGTGGGGGATGGGGATCATAGTTCGCTGGCCTGTATTCCCGACTCTGCAAGCGGTAAGGCTATGCTTTTGGTCAAGGACAACGGCATTATTGCCGGAGTGGATTTTGCCAAAAAAGTCTTCGAATATGTAGATAGTGACTTAGTCGTGGAAGTATTGATTAAGGATGGGGCATCGGTAAAATTTGGGGATATAGCCTTTTATGTTTCAGGACGTTCCCAAAGTATTTTAAAGGCGGAGAGATTGGTGCTCAATGGGATGCAAAGAATGAGTGCTATTGCCACCAAGACCCATTATTTTGTGAAACTTTTGGAAGGTACCAACACTAAGATATTGGATACCAGAAAGACCACCCCGGGAATAAGGGCGCTCGAAAAATGGGCGGTAAAGATAGGTGGAGGTGAAAATCATAGATTTGCCCTATACGATATGGTTATGTTAAAGGATAACCATATTGATTTTGCCGGTGGTATCACCAAGGCCATTCAGAAAACGCAAGAATATCTGGCCGCCAAAAAATTGGATCTAAAAATTATCGTAGAGGCTAGAAACCTGGAAGAAGTGGAGGTTATATTGCAGTCTAACGGAATATATAGAATTTTGCTGGATAACTTCAGTTTTGCCGATACCAAGAAAGCGGTAAAAATGATCGGGGATAAATGTCTAACAGAATCTTCGGGCGGAATTAATGAGGAAACCATACGGAAATATGCGGAATGCGGAGTTGATTTTATATCTTCTGGTGCTTTGACCCATTCCATTTACAATATGGATCTCAGTCTTAAAGCAGTATAAATGTCCCAGGAAATTGAAGGTAAACTGGAGAAGATTCCCATAGTTAATTGGATCGTGGGGTTAATGAAAAGCCTTAAGCTGCCTGGCTTTGAAGGGCTTTCAATTTATGACCTTATGGAGATGTATGTACTGGGGATCGTAAAGGGTGCCTTATCTACCCGTGCAAGCTCCATTTCCTTTAGTTTGTTTTTGGCCCTATTTCCTTTATTGATTTTTTTGGTTACCCTAATTCCGTTCATAATCCCCTATGTTTCTGTAGGAAATTCGAATTTTGATACGGAATTCCTAATTTTTTTAGAATCCTTTTTACCAAGGGCAACGGGAGATTATTTTAGTGAAATTTACCTGCAGATCAGTGCACAGGAAAGGGGAGATGTCCTGTCTTCCGCCATCGCATTTATAACCTCGATTTTTTTGATGGCCAACGGGGTGAATGCAATTTTTGTGGGATTTGAAAACTCTTACCATGTAAATCTCAATCGCAGTATTTTTAAGCAATATGTCTATGCCTTGATGGTGGGGTTGATGCTGTCTATACTTTTACTTTTGGGAGCGGTCATATTTGTTTATTTTGAGGCTTATGTGCTGATAGGCTTGCATGATATAACCCATAGGGGGATAGAATTGGAGGTAGACAAAAGTGAGTTTATTTTGGTGCAATGGGGCAAGTTTTTATTTCTGGGCTTGCTGGCCTATTTCATAACCGCTATTTTATATTATTTTGGAACGAAGGAGGGAAGGCAGGCCAGATTTTTTTCGGCTGGGGCCCTTATGACTACCTTGCTATTTATCCTTACTTCCTATTTGTTTGGGGTATATGTGGAAAAATTTGCCCGATATAACGAATTATACGGGGCATTGGGTGGTTTATTGATTTTATTGGTATTTATTTGGTTAAATTCCAATATCTTGCTACTGGGGTTTGAACTAAATGCCTCCTTAAACTCTTTAAGAAAAAAATATGAAAAACATGATGGGAAGGAATAAAAGGATAATGTGTAGTGTTTTTGTGCTTCTTTCTTTGTCTACTTCGGCGCAAAGTATCTTTGGAAAATGGAAGACCATAGATGACAGGACGGGCAATCCCAAGGCTATTATTCAAATTTATGAGGAAGACGGACTTATGTACGGTCATGTTGTTGAGATCTTGGAAGAAGGTAAGGAAAATGCCGTTTGTGGAAAATGTGATGGTGAAAAAAAAGATCAGCCTATTCTTGGCATGAAAATAATTGAAGATGTGGAGCACGTGGGCAATGGCGAATGGAAGGGCAAGACCCTGTTCGATCCCGAACAGGCAATGACCTTTAGGTGCAAATTGTGGCTAAATCCCGATAATCCGGACGAACTAAAGGTCAGGGGATATTTGGCTTTCATCTACCGAACGCAGACTTGGGTAAGGGTGGAAGGATAGAATTTAAGGGAATATGCAGGATTTTATCAATGTTATTTTACCCATTCCTATAGAAAAGCTCTTTACCTATAAGGTTACCGAGGAAGAGGCGAAATTATTAAAACCGGGAATGAGGGTTGCCGTTCCCTTCGGAAAGTCGAAAATATATACGGCCTTGGTGTTCGAAATCCACAACACCCCTCCTACAGTCTACGAAGCAAAGCAGATCGATCAAATTTTGGAAGATCATCCGGTTGTGACCCAGGTGCAACTTAAGTTCTGGCATTGGTTGGCCCAATATTACATGTGTTCTTTAGGGGAAGTTTTTCGGGCGGCCGTACCCAGTGCTTTATTATTGGAAAGTGAAACTTTAATACTTAGGAACGATAGGGCCGATCTAGAAGAAAACGATTTGCTGGATGATGAATTTATGGTTTTTGAGGCCTTGCAGCATCAATCAATATTAAGGGTTCAGGAAATAAGTGATATCCTGGACAAAAAGAATATCATCCCGGTCTTAAATAGGTTGCTCAAAAAGAATATCATCTTTCTTAAGGAAGAGATGTATGAGCAATACAAGCCCAAATTGGTGAGATATGTTCAACTGGGAAAAAGCCATAGGTCCGAAGAGAATTTGGAGGCCTTGTTGAATGGCATGACCAGGGCCCCTAAACAGAGTCAAGTGGTATTGACCTTGTTTCAATTACAAGCGGTAACCAAAAAGCCCGTTAAAGTGAGCGATCTGGAAAATGCCAGTAATAGTTCCAGTGCAATCATAAAGACCTTGATAGATAAGGGTATTTTGGAGGAACAATTTGTTCAGACAGATAGAGTGGTGTACGAAGGAGGTGATGAAACGGAAACCTTAAAATCTTTAAACGACTTTCAAAAGGAGGCTCTCAAGGATATAAAAGGTTCTTTTAAGGATAACAAGGTAGTACTTTTGCATGGCGTAACCTCTTCCGGAAAAACAGAGGTCTATGTTAAGCTGATCGAAGAATATGTAAACCAAGGAAAACAAGCGCTTTATTTGCTTCCTGAAATTGCCCTTACTACCCAGTTAATTTCTAGATTACAGGCTTATTTTGGAGAAAAAGTAGCCGTATACCATTCCAAGTATAATGTGCAGGAAAGGGTTGAGGTCTGGAACAATGTCTTGGAGAATAAGCCGGTTGCCCAGATAGTCATAGGGGCTAGGTCTGCGTTGTTTTTGCCTTTTAATGATTTGGGATTGGTAATTGTGGATGAGGAGCATGAAAGCTCCTTTAAGCAATATGACCCGGCCCCAAGATATCATGCAAGGGACGCTGCCATAGTCTTGGGTAATTTGCATGGCAGTGATATCCTCTTAGGTTCCGCCACACCAAGCGTAGAAAGCTTTTATAATGTAAAGGTTGGCAAGTACGGCTATGCCCATATAGAAAGAAGATATGGAAATGTACTTATGCCGGACATGGAATTGGTAGATATAAAGGAGCAGTCCAGAAAAAAAAGGATGAAAGGGCATTTTTCGGAGCGACTATTGGAGGAAATTACTGAAACCTTGGATAATGGGGAGCAGGTTATTCTCTTTCAAAATAGACGTGGGTATGCGCCCATCATGGAATGTACTACCTGCGGGCATGCCCCCCAATGTCCAAATTGCGACGTAAGTTTAACCTATCATCAGCACAGAAAACAATTGCGATGTCACTATTGCAGTTATCATATAGCCCTTCAGGAAACGTGCCAGGCTTGTGGCAATGCTACCTTGGATACCAAAGGTTTTGGGACCGAGCAGGTAGAACAGGAGCTGAATACCTTGTTTCCAAAGGCCAATGTTGGTAGAATGGATTTGGATACCACTAGAGGGAAACATGGTTATGAAAAGATTATCACCTCCTTTGAGCAACAGGAAATAGACATCCTTGTTGGAACCCAAATGCTTACCAAAGGGTTGGATTTTAGGAATGTAAACCTGGTAGGAATCATGAACGCGGATTCTTTGTTGAATTTCCCTGATTTTAGGGCCCACGAACGAAGCTTTCAGTTGCTTACCCAAGTGGCCGGTAGGGCAGGGAGGACCAAGAAAAGAGGTAAGGTAATTATACAGAGTTACAACCCCAATCATAGGATTTTACAGCAGGTAACCACCAATGATTATTTAGAAATGTTCCAGGAACAGATTTATGAAAGGCAACAGTATAAGTATCCCCCAATAAACAGAATTATTAAGATTACGTTTAAGCACAAGGATTACAATAAACTTAATGAGGCTGCAGAATGGTTTGCCAAATCGTTGAGAAATAGTTTTGGCGGAAACGTATTGGGACCGGAATACCCCCCTGTGGCAAGAATCCGAAATCAATACATTAAGAATGTTATTGTCAAGATAGGGGAAAATTACTCCTTGGTAAAAACAAAAAATAGCATTAAAAGAATTGAAAAATCCTTTAATGCTATTTCCTATTACAGAGGCGTTAGGGTAATCTACAATGTGGATCACATATAACTAACTATCTAAAAATTATTCAGAGCCTCTGCTAATTCAGTTTTCTTATTTCTACTTAGAGGTATTTGTTTTCCACTAACTTCTACATTTTTACTATTAAATTTCTCTACCTTCTCCAAGTTGACAATATAGGATTTGTGAATTCTCAAAAACTTATCTTCCGGCAACTGTTTTTCAAAAGATTTCATTGTTGATAAAATTACGATATTGGCCTCATCCGTAACTAGTTTTATGTAGTCGCCCAAGGCTTCGATCCATTTTATCTCGTTTAAAATAACCTTTCTTTTCTTTAGGTTGCTCTTAACAAATATGTGTTCTTCGTCTTCCGTTACCTTATTGATTTGCTCGTATTTCGCTACGGCCCGCTTTACGGATGCGTCAAAACGTGAAAGGGTAATAGGTTTGTGAAGGTAATCCGTTACATCGTAATCGAATGCTTTAAGGGCATAATCGGGTTTTCCGGTGATCAAAATTACCTGAGGACTGTTATCCAAGGATTCCAATAGGTCGAATCCGGTGATAATGGGCATCTCTACATCTAAGAAAATTAAATCGATTTCATTGTTTTTGATGCCGTTCTTAGCTTCAATGGCATTACTGTACTCAGCTACCAAAGCCAGATTCGGATGGTTATTTACCAGTTTGGCAACTGCCATCCGCTGCATGGACGAGTCGTCCACGATAATGCTTCTTAATTTCATAAATGGTTGATTTGTGGGGTTAAATCATCGACAAAGTACTTAAAAATCACGCTGATGTACAACTAAAGTTGTAAACATTGTAGTAATTGTTGTGTAAATGGCAATGACCATAGTTTAATTGTTTTTGGTTAAGTTCAATATTATGTTTTCTCTAGGTATAACGAAGATTTTTTCATTTTCTTGTGATATGAACAAAAAATAATTACTTTTGCACACTTAAAAAATTTTAAACATATGAACAATTACGAAACTGTTTTCATTTTAAATCCCGTTCTATCTGATGTTCAGATAGAGGAAACAGTTAAGAAATTTGAGGATTTCTTAATTAACAAAGGTGCCAAGATGGTAGCCAAAGAAAACTGGGGGCTAAAGAAATTGGCCTATCCTATCCAACACAAGAAAAGTGGTTTTTACCATTTGTTCGAGTTTACAGCTGAAGGCGACGTTGTTGCCCCTTACGAATTGGAATTCAGAAGGGACGAGCGAGTAATGCGTTTTCTAACTGTGAAATTAGACAAGCACGCCGTATCATGGGCAGAAAGAAGAAGAACAAAGTTAAAAGCTAAAGCGTAAGGATTATGGCATCAATAGAACAACAAGCAAAAGGTAAAAAAGACGGAGAGATCAGATATCTTACTCCTCTTAATATAGAGACCAATACTCAAAAGAAATATTGTCGTTTCAAAAAGTCGGGTATTAAATATGTAGATTACAAGGATCCTGATTTCTTGATTAAATTGGTAAATGAGCAAGGTAAATTGCTTCCAAGAAGACTTACTGGAACTTCCTTGAAATATCAGCGTAAAGTGGCCGTTGCTGTAAAAAGAGCGCGTCATTTAGCTTTAATGCCTTATGTTGGCGATTTATTAAAATAAAAAGAAACGGACGATGGAACTTATATTAAAGGAAGACGTACAAAACTTAGGTTTTAAAGATGATTTGGTGAACGTAAAGAATGGTTTTGGTAGAAATTACCTAATCCCAAGAGGATTGGCCTCTTTAGCTACGCCATCAGCCAAAAAAGTATTGGCAGAAAACCTAAAACAAAGAGCTCACAAAGAGAAGAAAATTGTTGATGCTGCCAATAAGACTGCAGAAGCCATTAAGCAATTGGAAATCAAGATTGCTGCAAACGCTGGTGCTGGAGATAAATTATTTGGATCTATCACCAATATAGATTTGGCCGATGCTTTGGAAAAAGCTGGACATTCTCTTGATAGGAAATATATTGCAATTCAGGGTGGAGCCGTAAAAAGGACAGGTCCTTATAACGCTCAAATAAGATTGCACAGAGATGTGGTAATCGATTTCCCATTTGAAGTGGTTGCAGAGGCAAAAGGATAATCTTATCTGGATAAGTAATATGAAAGGCCGCATTTATGTGGCCTTTTTTATGTTAATTACCTTAAAATTTACAGCAAAAAAATGTTCCATATGTCCACCCTGGTTTCATGGGCAGGGCATTATTGAAATTTAGTGGCAAAATGAAATACTTAAGACTAACAAGACAGCAGTTGGAAGAGTTGCACCAAGAGTTTATCAACTTTTTGGCTACCCAGTCCATTACAGGGGAGGAATGGGAAAAGTTGAAGAAAGAAAAACCGGAAGTAGCGGAGGAGGAACTGGATGTTTTTAGCGATTTAATTTGGGAGGGAGTATTATCCAAAGTAAAGTTCTTGGAAAATATATCCGCACAGCAAATGCATTTATTCCATACAGAAGAAAAGGAAATGAAGCTTATCTCCGTAAAGGTGATGAATCCGGATGTTGATCTTACTACCAAAGAAGGCTTTTCTTGGTTCAGAAAAAACTATCAATCAGATTTTGTAGAATATTTAACGGCCTCCAAAGCGTATTCTGCCGATAAAAACCTGGATAAGTTTAATTTAATAAAACAGGGGGCTGTAATTACCAAAGGAGAACTATACCAATGGTTCGATAATCTTATAGGTTAATTTTATGCTATCCGGCATAGGCAAAAATCTACAATCCATTATATTTACAACAGAATTATAAACAATGGCACAAAAACCATCCATACCTAAAGGAACTAGGGACTTTTCCCCTTCTGAAGTCAATAAGAGAAATTATATTTTTGATGTGGTAAAAAAGCATTTTCAGACCTACGGTTTTCAACCTATTGAAACTCCGTCCTTTGAAAATTCTGAAACCTTAATGGGGAAATATGGTGACGAAGGCGATCGATTGATCTTTAAAATTCTTAATTCTGGCGATTTTTTGAATAAAGTGAATGATGATCTATATGCTACTAAAGACTCAAGTGCCATTACTTCAAGGATTTCAGAAA
This sequence comes from Arenibacter troitsensis, assembly GCF_900177645.1. Classification (GTDB taxonomy): domain Bacteria; phylum Bacteroidota; class Bacteroidia; order Flavobacteriales; family Flavobacteriaceae; genus Arenibacter; species Arenibacter troitsensis. Next base: position 4,354 of record NZ_FXAO01000015.1, on the reverse strand, counting down.
AAGCCCTGCGTTATGATCTTACCGTGCCCTTTGCCCGTTACGTGGTAATGCATCAAAATGAAATCGACTTTCCTTTTAAGCGATATCAGATCCAACCGGTATGGCGTGCAGATAGACCTCAAAAAGGCCGTTTTCGTGAATTTTTTCAGTGCGATGCCGATGTGGTAGGGTCAGATTCACTGTTACAGGAAGTGGAATTGGTACAGTTGTACGATGCTGTTTTTACGGATTTAAAGCTGGAAGGAGTAACTGTTAAACTAAACAATAGGAAGATATTGGCCGGGATTGCCGAGGTAATCGGGGAACGCGATAAACTGATCGACTTTACCGTGGCTTTGGATAAGCTGGATAAAATAGGGATTGATGGAGTTTCCAAGGAAATGAGGGAAAAAGGCATTTCTGATACAGCCATTGAAAAAGCGGCCCCTTTATTTGCGCTAAGTGGAAGTAACTTGGAGCAGCTTTCGGTTTTAAGTGATTTGTTAAAGGATTCCGAAGAGGGGAGCAAAGGAGTAGGGGAGCTAAGATTTATTATTGCAACCATTGAAGAATTGGGGTTACAATCTGCAAACCTAAAGATAGATGTTACTTTGGCCAGGGGACTTAATTACTATACCGGTGCCATATTTGAAGTAGCTGCTCCGGAAGGAGTAAGTATGGGATCTATTGGTGGCGGCGGACGTTATGACGACCTTACCGGCATCTTTGGGCTTAAGGATGTGAGTGGAGTAGGGATCTCTTTTGGTCTGGACCGTATTTATTTGGTATTGGAAGAGTTGGGACTGTTTCCTGAAACCATTGATCAATCCTTGCAGGTACTCTGTGTTAATTTCGGGGAAAAGGAAGCGTTGACCTCCTTGAAACTTGTTAATCGACTTAGGAAGGCGGGTGTAAAATGTGACTTGTACCCTTCTAGTGCCAAGATGCAGAAACAAATGAAATTTGCCAATAATAGGAATGTTCCCTATGTGGTGTTGATCGGGGAGCAGGAGTTGGACAGCAATTCCTTTGTGGTTAAGGATATGGTTAAAGGGGGGCAACAAACATATAGCCTAGATGCCCCTGAGCTTTTTTACAAAGGCCTATAGTCGTTGCTTAATGGCGTTCAACACAGTGTTGTAATAATCCATATCATAAGGCACGTATTTCTTGGAATGTATTTTGCTTTCCAGTTCCTTTTCCAATTTGTCTATTGATATCAGGCTAAGATCGGCCACTTCGCTTTCCTGCATTTCAAGCGTGGCCAAGGGTACTTTCAATTCACATAAAAAGGTATGGTGAAATTCACAATCCAATAAATCTTTATGGTGTTGGTGGCTGTATTTGAATACCCCTATTTTGAGCAGGTCCTTGCTAGATATTTCAAGCCCTATCTCTTCCTGGACTTCCCTAATGGCAGATTCGGTTACATCCTCACCGGCCCCAATATGACCGGCCACGGATACATCCCAAAGTCCGGGATGGGTATCTTTGTTTGTGGCGCGTTGTTGAATAAGTATTTCCCCGTTTTTGGTATAAAGCCAAACATGTATACTAGGGTGAAAAACTCCCTTTCTGTGTGCTTCCGATTTCATGATGGATTTGCCGGTGTAATTCCCTTCGGCATCCAGTACATCTATTAATTCATCCATGTTAGCTTATATTGAATAATTGATTGAATACATATTATAAAGAAAATCCTCCCCAAAAAGGGAGGATTTTCGGTAAAGATTATTCAAAGTAGCTAAAAGTTTCTCCTTCTTTTATGTTTAAAAGTGTTTCGTAGATCAACCGAATAACGTTTTCCACATCATCCTTATGCACTGTTTCTACGGTGGTATGCATATATCTCAAGGGTAGGGAAATCAATACTGATGCCACTCCGCCATTGCTGTAGGCAAAGGCATCGGTATCCGTACCGGTGTATCTCGAAGCAGCCATGCGCTGAAAAGGAATCTTGTTGGTTTCGGCAGTTTCAATAATTCGTTCACGAAGTTTATTTTGCACGGCCGGGGCATAGGAGATTACTGGGCCTGCTCCAATTTCGGTATGACCTTGTTTCTTTTTCTCGATCATGGGCGTAGTGGTGTCGTGGCAAACGTCCGTGACTATCGCAATGTTCGGTTTTATGGTCTGGGTAATCATTTCAGCACCCCTTAATCCAATTTCTTCTTGTACGGCGTTGGTTATATATAGTCCGAAAGGGAGCGTCTTTTTGTTCTCCTTGAGGAGTCGGGCCACTTCGGCGATCATAAAACCACCAACGCGGTTGTCTATGGCTCGACAAACAAATTTATCTTTGTTCAGAATTTGGAAGGTGTCCGGATAGGTGATGACACAGCCGACATGTACTCCTAATTTTTCCACTTCCGCCTTGTCTTTGGCGCCTATGTCTATAAAAATATTGTCCAATTTAGGGGGCTCTTCTTTGGAGCTGTCCCTGGTGTGTATGGCCGGCCATCCAAATATACCTTTTACGATTCCTTTTTTAGTGTGGATGTCTACCCATTTTGAAGGGGCAATTTGGTGATCGCTTCCTCCGTTACGGATAACATAGATTAAGCCGTTGTCCGTAATATAGTTAACGTACCAGGATATTTCATCGGAATGTCCTTCTATAACCACTTTATATTTGGCATCTGGGTTTATGACCCCTACGGCAGTTCCATAAGTGTCGGTGATAAAAGTATCTACATAAGGTTTTAAATACTCCATCCATAATTTTTGTCCCTCCCATTCGTAGCCTGTAGGGGAGGCATTGTTTAAATATTTCTCTAAAAAATCTATGGATTTTTTGGTAAGGATCTTTTTAGCGCTCATTTACGTATATTTTGGATACAAACTTAACAATATTCACTTTTAATTAATAATATCATTCTTTCTTTATCGTTAATTTTGGCAAGGCTTTTGTATTTTATGGTGGCAATGGGAAAAAGATTTTTAGTAATACTTTTTGGTGTAGTGGGATTTATGGGCTTTGGGCAGGTTGCAGAAGAAACTTTGGATTCCTTGGCCCAGCAATATATAATAATGGAGGGAGATTCCGTACTTCAGAGTTCCATTGCCTTAAATGAAGTGTATGTATTTGGCAGACTTAAATTTTCCTCCTATAACGATAAGTTAAGGTATTATATTCTTCGTAGAAAAACTATGAAGGTGTATCCCTATGCCAAATTGGCTGCAGAAAGGTTGGTAGAACTGAACGACAGTTTGGAGCATATAAAAAAGAATTCCCATAAAAGGAGGTTTACGCGCAAGGTTCAAAAATTTATTGAGGACGAGTTTTCGGAAGAATTAAAGAAATTAACGCGTACCGAAGGGCAGATTTTGGTAAAGCTGATATACAGGCAAACTGGGGTCACCGCTTTTGATCTGGTAAAAGAGTTGCGGAGTGGTTGGCGTGCTTTCTGGTACAATACCACCGCTAAAATGTTCAACATTAGTATTAAGGAAGAATTCCATCCCGATCTGGTGCATGAGGATTACCTTATAGAGGATATTCTGCAAAGGGCCTTTGCTGATTTTAGTTTGGAAAGACAACCTTCCGTTTTGGAATACGATTACGCCACCCTTACCAACATCTGGAAAGATCAGAACAAGTCCAAGGAGTAGGGGTTGGGTATTCTCTTTGTTTCCTGAATAATTATTATGTAATGTCTTTGGTGCCCTCTGCCCTGTGCGGGGGTGGCCCAACGCGGCCTGTAGTAATTTTAACGTGTCTTTTTTTTGTGGTTGTTGGAAAAAGCGTTAAATTGTTTTCCCTTTTTCGCGGGAGGTCCCTGTCGCAATATGCTTGTTGACAGGGTGTTGTGCGTTGCCCTTAAAAAAAGGCAAAAAAAGTTTTGAAAAACCCTTGCGGATTTAAAAAAGGGTGGTAGATTTGCACCCCGCTAACGAAGGAATCACGGAGTCGGCGGAAGGGGCGTTGGGAGCGCCACGTTCATATAGTTTTGTTTCCGTTGCCGGGCTTCCAAAAGAAAAAAAATATTTTTTCAAAAAAGCTTGGCGGATTAAAAAAAGGCTGTACATTTGCAGCCGCTTTGGGAGACAGGGCGAACGAAAGGAAGTAAAGAAGTTCATTGATATATTGTAAAGACAGCGTGCCACATTCCTGGGAACGGGGATGTGGTGCAGAAAAAGAAATCGAAATAACGGGCCGGGAAACAGCTTTTATGGGTTGATCGAATTTATATAAGAATCAACGATGAAGAGTTTGATCCTGGCTCAGGATGAACGCTAGCGGCAGGCCTAACACATGCAAGTCGAGGGGCAGCGGGGATAAGCTTGCTTATCCGCCGGCGACCGGCGCACGGGTGCGCAACGCGTATAGAATCTGCCCTGTACTGGGGAATAGCCCAGAGAAATTTGGATTAAT
>NZ_FXAO01000011.1 GCF_900177645.1 Arenibacter troitsensis | reverse complement strand
CCGCCTTTTTGCGGACCTCCTTGTAGGTCTAGGCCAGGATTTGGAAGTGAAACCAATGAGGTTCGGGGATCCATATGGTAATGAAAACCTACAAGGTGTTGGAAACCTTGCAGGTTAATGAGGGGAAGAGAGTTTATTCATCAATGAAATAAGAAAGGAACTTATTTCTGCATCAAAAATCAATCATCATGATTCATAATCACATTAAAATTGCTTGGAGGAATCTTAAAAAGCAGCCCTTTTTTACTTTTTTAAATACGTTTGGTCTGGCTATAGGGATGGCCGGGTGCCTTCTTATCTCTTTGTATATACATGATGAACTGAGCTATGACAAAATGTTTGCAGATGCCGATCGTATTCATCGCGTAAACAATAATATCAAATTTGGTGGGGACGAGCGATTATTTGCCGTTACCCCAGCTCCCATGGCAGAGGCCCTAAAGAATGATTTTTCTGAAATTGAGTTGGTCACGCGCTTTAGAACGCGAGGTAGTGCGCTAGTGCGCAAAGCCGATGATCTGGCAAATGTTAAAGAAGAGCAGACCACCTATGTAGATGCCTCTTTTTTCGAAATGTTCGGTATAAAGATGTTGGTAGGGGATGCCGGTAAAGCATTGACAGACCCTAATACTCTAGTCCTGACCAAAACCGCCGCTGAAAAGCATTTTGCACTGGCCAATGCAGTGGGGCAAAATTTAGTTCTAAATAATGAGGAAAACTATACTGTTGTAGGGGTAATCCAGGATTTTCCGCAAAATTCCTTTTTAAGGGATTATACGATTTTCGAATCTATGGCAGGGCTTGAAGACGCTTCGGTGGTAAATTGGGGCAGTAATAATTATCAAACTTTCATTAAATTAATACCTAAGGTCAAGGCAGCGGATATTCAATTACAGTTAAGAGGTTTTTTGGGCAAATATGTCATCCCTGGGGTACAGCAATTCATGCCTGGTGTAACGGAGGAGCAATTTAAGGCCGCGGGCAACCATTTAATATTTAGTACAATTCCATTGACTGATATTCACTTGTATTCGCACATGGTAGCGGAAATCAGTGCAAATAATGATATACAAAGTGTATATATCCTGTCTTTTATTGCAATTTTTCTCCTGTTGCTGGCAAGTGTCAATTTTATGAACCTTTCAACCGCTTATTCCCTTAAAAGGGCAAAGGAGGTGGGTGTCAGAAAGTCCTTGGGATCCAATAAAATGGAATTGGTAAGACAGTTCTTGATGGAGTCAGGTCTAATATCTTTTTTGTCATTGGTATTGGCCCTTGTGTTGGCAGTTGTTGCACTACCTTTTTTCAATACATTGGCAGACAAGGATATTTCTATACCATTTGCCAATCCAATATTTTTGATGGTATTATTGGTTTCTGTGATTATTTTGGGTTTGTTTTCTGGTAGTTACCCCGCTTTTTTTATGACTCGTTTCAAGCCGGTGAAGGTTCTAAAAGGAGGTGGTGGAAGCGGTGTTGGAGGTAGTGGGATTAGAAATTCCCTGGTAGTTTTTCAATTTGCCATTTCGGTTTTCCTAATTGTAAGCACCCTTGTTGTATATCAACAGTTAAAATATATCCAGGGCAAGGATTTAGGATATTCTAAAGACCAGATATTAATTCTGAATGATGTGTATACTGCAGGTGATAAGGTGACATCGCTTAAAGACCGGATAAAGCAATTGGGTGCGGTAAAAAATGTCACTTTAAGCAGCTTCTTTCCCACTCCTTCATCTCGCAGCGATTCAACTTTTAGCCCGGAAAATGGTAATACTTCCCAAGAAAATGCCGTTAGTATGCAGACCTGGGGTGTGGATTACGATTATATTTCCACTCTGAATTTGGAATTGGTTGCAGGACGCGATTTTGATAGGATTTATGGTAGTGATTCAACTGCAATTATCGTGAATGAAAAAGCAGTTAGGGTTATGGAACTAAGTCCGCAAGAGGCACTCGGTATGCAATACACCCCGGATTTCGATTCAGAAAACCCAACCTATTACACTATTATTGGGGTCTTAAGGGATTTTCATATAGCTTCCTTAAAAGAAGATATTGATGCCGTGAGCCTTCATCTGGGCGAAAGGGCCTATGCTATGGCGATAAAAATTGTGGCTGGGAATTTTGCCAATACCATCAAGGACATTGAGGGGGTTTGGAATACTATAGTGCCTGGTGAGCCATTTGATTATTACTTCATGGAGGATGCTTTTAATGATACCTATGTAAGTGAACAAAGGCTTGGGAATATCTTCGTCATTTTCACGGTCCTCTCCCTATTGATTGCCTGTTTGGGACTTTTTGGCCTAGCGGCCTTTAATGCGGAAAAAAGGACTAAGGAGATTGGGATCCGTAAAGTGTTGGGTGCCAGTGTTGGCCAAATATCCATAAAACTAACTTTGGATTTCTTAAAACTTGTAGGGATAGCAATCATAATTGCTATGCCTGTAGGTTGGTATGCCATGGCTAAATGGTTGGAAGATTTTTCCTATCGCATAGATATTCCTTGGTGGATATTTGTTCTGGCAGCATTTCTGGCCGTGTTGATTTCAGTGTTCACAGTAGGTTTTCAAAGTGTAAAGGCAGCCATAGTTAATCCTGTTAAGAGTTTGCGAACGGAATAATTAAGTGATCAGTAAACAGTGGACAGTGAACAGGTGGCAGTTGCCGGTGAACAGTGGATAGTAAACAGTGAAAAATGAACAGTTGACAGTAAGAAGTGAACATTGATTAGTTAGGAATTAAAACGCATATCATCAATCAAATCAAAACAAAACGAGAATCATGTTTAAGAATTATTTTAAAATCGCTTGGCGGAATATGAGGAGAAATAAATTGCATTCCGCCATCCATATTTTTGGTTTGGCCATCGCTTTTTCCATCTGTATCCTTTTATTTTTGACGGCCTATTTTCATCTGAGTTTCGATTCTTTCCACAAGGATAAGCCCCAGCTGTTTAGAACTTCCCGCCATACAAACAGTGCACAGGGTCCTGAAATGAGTTCCCAAATGCCACTGCCGGCCGCTGCTGCTTTAAGGACCGATATTCCGGAAGTGGAAACTGCTATAGTGGTGAATATGGGAATGCCTGAAAATTTATCATACGAGGAAAAAAATATGGAACGGGTGGTTGTTAGGACCGATCCGGATTTTTTTGAAGTGTTTAATTTCCCGGTACTTATTGGTAATGGTAGCACGGCACTTTCCGGTTTGCAGGATATAGCCTTAAGTGAAACTACGGCCAAGGCCATTTTTGGGAATTCGGATCCCATTGGGAAGGAGCTAAAAATAGGCAGAGGCGAAGACGTTGAATATTACACCGTAACCGCAGTGGTCAAAGATTGCCCTAAGAATTCAAGTATTCGATTTGACGCAGTCGCCCGGACCGAATCGCTTCCCAATTATGCACAGCTTCAAAATGATTGGGGCTCCAATGGATCCAGTGTTTTTATTAAAATCTCCAAAAATAGCGAGCCACAAAAGGTTGCTATGAAACTGGAACCTTTTGTGGAAAAATACTATCCCGATCAGTTGGCACAACTTAGGGCCGATAGGCCGGATGTGAAGGAATCCTCCGAATTATTGAGTTTAGACCTCACCAATATTAATGATGTTCATTTTTCCGGGGAAAGGAGTGCTCCCAAGGTATTGGTATATGCCCTCATGTCCTTGGGGGCCTTTATTCTATTGATTGCCTGTTTTAATTTTATAAACCTTAACATGGCCAATTCTTTTAAAAGAAGTCGTGAACTGGGGGTAAGGAAGACTCTAGGGGCTTATAAGGGGCAACTTTTTATGCAGTTATGGGGAGAAGCATTTCTGCTCTATTTTGTTGGTTTTATGTTGGGATTGGGCCTAGCTTCCCAATTGATACCCGTATTTAATGCTCAATTTGGAGGTGGTATTGAAATTTCAGCGCTATTCCAGCCCACCTTTTTGGCAATTATGACAGGCGTCTTTTTACTGGTAACCCTGATTGCTGGGGGATACCCTGCCTTAAAGTTGGCCAACTTTAGTTTGGTTGGAGTTTTAAAGGGTAAGATCTCCACCAAGAGACCGGGAGCCCTTCGCAATAGCCTATTAGTGAGTCAGTTTGCCATTTCCAGCCTGCTGATCTGCATAAGTTGGATAGCAGGCCAACAATTGGATTTTTTACGCGAAGTACCTATAGGTTTTGAAAAGGAGCAGGTTATAAGCATTCCTGTAGGTTACCAGCAAGACGGTAGAAAAATATTGGCGCGTATGCGGAACCAACTTGTAAATGATCCCAATATTGTTTCCATTACTGGGACAGGTGGTAACTTGGGAAGGGGCTTGGATAGGGTTACCGTTAGGTCTGTTGTAGGGTTCGATTATAAACAGAACCAGGTTTCGGCCGATTGGCTCTTGGCGGATTATGACTTTTTAAGGACTTTGCAAATTCCCATTCTTAAGGGAAGGGATTTTGACCCTGCCTATGCCACGGATACAATAAATGCGTTCGTGGTTACTGAGAGTTTTGTAAAGGCCATGGGAGAACCTGATCCCATTGGCAAATATTTTGGAGGGGAAGAAGCAGGATTGGGAAATAGGATCATAGGTGTAATACCGGATTTTAATGCCTATTCCCCGTCCGAAAAAGCTTATCCAATAGCCATTCATCTATCGGCATCGGAACGTATAAATTACATTTTCCTAAAGGTTAAATCGGATAATCCACAGATGGTGATGGAACATATCGCTGCGGTTTGGGAAAAGCTTACCGATAATGCCTTCTTCAAAGCTTCCTTTTTAGATGAGAATCTTCAGGCCTGGTACGAGGGCGAAATAATTATGACCACAGTCTTTAGTATTGCATCGGCCATAGCCATATTCCTTTCCTGTTTGGGCCTTTTTGCCATGTCTTTAATGGTGATTGAATTGAGGACCAAGGAAATAGGGATTCGGAAAGTTATGGGAGCATCGGTCAATTGTATTGTTGGTATGATTTCAATTCACTTTTTAAAATTAGTATTGGTTAGTCTTTTAATTGCAATCCCCTTGGCCTGGTATGCCATGGAGATTTGGATCGAGAATTATGAAAATCGTATATCCATAGATCCGCTCACATTTTTAGGGGTGGGCACTGTGGTAATAGTAGTGGCATTGTTTACCGTTAGTTTTCATACCATAAAGGCAGCCATTGTTAACCCTGTAGACAGTTTAAGAACGGAGTGAAAAAGGAAGTAGTAAACAATAAGCAATTATCAATGAATTGGGAGCAGTAAACAGTTAGGAATTAAAACGCATATCATCAATCAAATCAAAAACGAAGAAACCATGATTAAGAACTATATCAAAATCGCATGGAGGAACCTTAGTAAGAACAAGGTGTATTCCATAATTAACATTGGAGGATTGGCCATTGGTATTGCCGCCTGTTTGTTAATTCTTCAGTACGTTACTTTTGAGCTGAGTTATGAAGATTTTCACACAAAAAAAGATCGGATCTATCGTGTAAAACAAGACCGATATGACAATGGCAAGCTTTCCACGGAATGGGCGGCAGGGGCATTTGCAGTTGGTAATAATTTGGCAGAGGCTATCCCTGAAATTGAAGATTATGTAAAAGTGGTAGAAACAGGAGATCTAATCGTCAAGATTCAAGATGAGGTCCTGAAAATAGAAAAAGTATTTTTCGCGGGTAATTCCTTCTTTTCCATTTTTTCCTACCCTCTTTTGGATGGGGATATAAACACCGTCCTTATGGAACCGTACACCGCTGCGATTTCTGAAACAACTGCACTCAAAATATTCGGAACAAGGGATGCCGTGGGTAAGTCTGTGCTGATCAGCGGTGGACACACCTACAAAATAAAAGGTGTTTTTAAAGATATGCCCTCCAATACGCAACTTAAACCTAACTTCTTGGCTTCCTATGCCAGTTTTGTGGAGCAAGTGAAAGCAAACAGTCAGGGTGATGAGGTACAAGACCCGGAAACATGGTGGACATCAGATGGATGCTTAACTTATTTTCTATTGCAAAAAGGAGCTCATCCCAAGAAGGTAGAAGCTAAATTTCCGCCTATTGTGGACCAGGGAATAGGTGAATTTATGAAGCGGTATAACGCTTCCGTTACCTATTCCTTACAAAGTCTGACCGACATACATCTTTATTCTAATTATATCATGGAGCCCGCACCTAATGGTGACGGAAAAACGGTTTATCTTTTGATTGGCATTGCCTTTTTTATTCTTTTAATAGCATTGATCAATTATGTTAACTTGGCTACTGCCCGTGCCGTTGGTCGTGCCAAAGAGGTTGGGGTAAGAAAAGTTGTGGGTTCGCAAAGAAAGCAGTTGGTTGTTCAGTTCTTTATTGAGTCTGGAATCTTTAATGGCCTGGCATTGGTCTTGGCCATGTTTATAGTGGTCCTAACTATTCCAGCATTTAATCAAATCTCAGGTCGGCATATGTCCTATTCCCTATTTGGTGAAAGTGGTTTTTGGCTTAGTTTGATGATATTGTTCATATTGGGGGTATTTCTTTCTGGTCTATATCCAGCCATTGTACTATCCAGTTTTAAACCGGTTGAAGTCTTAAAGGGTAAGTTGGTAGCAACCAAACAAGGTTCATTTTTAAGAAAATCCTTGGTAGTTTTTCAGTTTGCCGCCTCCTTGTTTTTATTGATAGGTTCTTTGGTGGTCTATCAACAGATTCAGTATATGCGTAATCAATCATTGGGGATTAATATAGATCAGACACTTGTAATAAAGCCTCCAATTGTTTCTGATTCTACTTTTATAAGGAAGAAAAAGGCATTCAAAGAAGCGTTGTTGCAATATCCTACTGTAAAAAATGTGGCGGTTTCTTCTATAGTTCCAGGGGAGGGGGAAGGTTACAATGCGGGAGGTATACGATTGGTAGGGCAAGATGATTCCGAACAAAAACAGTATCGGTTTTTATGGGTGGATTATGATTTTGTTCCACTTTATGATATAAAATTGATTGCGGGACGCTCATTTTCCGAGGATTTTGGTGCAGATAAGGAAGCCGTTATTTTTAATAGGATGGGTATAGAATTATTGGGCTTTGAAAAACCTGAAAAGGCGATTGGAAAACAGATAGATTTTTGGGGAGACCAATGTACGATAGTTGGGGTGGTTGAGAATTATCATCAAGAATCCTTGCGGGAGGCCTATGATCCTTTGATTCTGCGTTTGGATCCCAATAGCAATGGGTATTTTTCCATAAAGTCCGGAACCGATAAAATAGGACGGACTATTCAACAGGTACGTGGTGAATGGGACAAATTCTTTCCGGGAAATACCTATGAATACTTTTTTATGGATGAGAATTTTGATGAACAATACAGGGTAGATCAGCAATTTGGCAACGTGTCCGCAGTTTTTACGCTATTGGGAATATTGATTGCCTGTCTGGGAATGTTCGGCCTTGCATCCTATATGACCCTACAGCGTACCAAGGAAATAGGGGTTCGTAAAGTCTTGGGTGCTTCAGTATTAGGAATCTTAAAACTGTTATACCAAGAGTTTGTGGTTTTACTGTCCCTGGCATTTTTGATAGCTATCCCATTTTCTTGGTTCATAGCCAATGATTGGTTAACAGGCTATGCCTTTAGAATCGGAATACACTGGACCTTTTTTGTGCTTCCCTTTTTGCTTATTCTGCTTATTGCGATGATAACCGTTAGCTTTCAAAGTATCAAAGCGGCACTGGCCAACCCAGTAAAAAGTTTACGAACAGAGTGAAGAAGTGAAGAAGTGAACAGTGGTCAGTTTGCAGTAAACAGTTAACATTATCGTTGAACAAAGAATAACTATCAATGTGCCATAAATACGAAGGACAGTAAAATATAAATTAAATATCAAACTGGTTTCTTGCCTAAGGGGGAGGATTAAAAACGAGTATTATGCTAAAAAATTATCTAAAAATCGCTTGGCGAAGTATTAAAGGTGGTAAGCTCTTTGCTTTCATAAAGATCGGAGGTTTTGCCATGGGCATTGCCGGCTGCCTATTAATTGCCCTTTTTATCAAAAATGAATTGGGTTACGATGACCATTATCAGAATAAAAATAGAATCTACCGTGTTGTTATGCAGGGCATAATGAACGGAGAACAGTTGAAGAGCGTGCATTTTCAACGCCTATTTGCAGAGACGCTCCAATCTACCTATCCAGAAATTGAAAAGGCGGGCAAAATTAATACCAGTGAACTGTTTGGGGCAGGTAGAAGGGCTTTACGTGTTAAAGGCACTACCCAAAACAACTTTGATGAGGGTTTTATTTACGCCGACCAGCAGGTTTTTGAAATATTGGAATTAGATCTACTTGAAGGAAGTCCAGAAAATGTTTTGACCAATCCGGGAAGCATTGTAATGACCTCGTCCAAGGCCTCAAAGTATTTTCCGGATGGAAATGCCGTTGGCCAAACTGTTTTTCTGGATGATGATACTAGTAAGCCTTATACGGTTACAGGAATCATCAAAGAAAATAAGGAAGAAAAATCACATCTCGATTTCGGTTATCTCATGGCCTTAGAAGATAAAAATACGAGTTGGACGACCACCAATTATTTCACCTATGTATTGGTAGACGGGAATACGGATATTCCAGCTTTGGAAAAGAAAATGCACCTTATGTTGGATCAATATTTCATACCAGCACTTACAGAAAGAGGAATGGGCACTGACTTTATGAAGGTATTAAAAACATTGGAATATAAATTACAGCCCATCATGGATATTCATCTAAAGTCGGATATAAAAATGGGAGATAGATTGAAACACGGCGACATTGGATTCGTCTGGTTATTTGCAGCAATTGCGGGAATAGTACTGCTGATGGCAGTGATAAATTTCGTTAATCTGTCTACTGCGAAGTCTGCAAATCGGGCCAAGGAAGTTGGGCTTCGCAAAACTATCGGAGCCTATAAAGGTAATTTGGTTGGTCAGTTCCTTACAGAATCCATTGTTTTTAGTCTCATATCATTTGTAATAGGTGTTTTGTTGACCTGGATACTATTACCAACCTTTAATTCCATTGCAGGCCAAGATATAACCATACCATGGTCCCAATGGTGGTTTCTGCCCACACTTTTAATTGCTGGACTTCTAGTTGGAATGTTGGCAGGCCTATATCCCGCCTTGTACCTATCTGCTTTTAAACCTGTTAATGTTCTTAAAGGCAATTTGAGTATAGGCGCCAAGAGTGGCAAGCTGCGCAGTAGTTTGGTCGTATTTCAATTTACCACCTCGGTAGTTTTGATTATAGGCACTCTAATTATTACTAAACAAATGAATTTCATTTTAGATAAAAAATTGGGTTTTGATAAGGAACAGGTACTTATGGTTCAGGGAACGAACTTAATAAATAACAATATTCATACCTTTAAAGATAGATTACTGGAATTGCCTGCAATCAAGAGTGTATCCGTAAGCGACTATCTTCCGGTAGATGGCACCAAGCGTAACGGTAATACTTTTCGAAAGGCAGAGGGCGGAAATCAAGAGCTGTCGGTGCCAGCTCAGATATGGAAGGTAGATTATGATTATATAAACACCTTAGGTCTTAAGGTCATTAAGGGTAGGGAGTTCTCAAAGGAATATACCAGTGATTCTTCTGCGATTATAATCAACACTGCTATGGCAAAGGAACTAGGTTTTGAAGATCCGCTTGGCAAACGGATCAACAATGGTGAGGAATGGACCATTGTTGGCGTATTGGATGATTTTCATTTCAAAAGCCTTAAGGAAGACATTGCACCGCTTAGTTTGGTCATCGGGAATAGTTCTGGTATTGTGTCTATAAAATTGAACAACGGAGGATCTGCAGGGGCATTGAAGGATATTGAAAACATATGGCAGGAATATGTTACAAATCAGGCCTTTCAATATACGTTTCTTGATCAAGAATTTGCTCAAATGCACGATGATGTAAAGCGTGCTGGTGATATTTTTAACAGTTTCGCCCTTTTTGCACTTTTTATTGCCTGTCTTGGCCTTTTCGCCCTTTCTGCTTTTATGGTGGAACAACGCAAAAAGGAAATTAGCATTCGGTTGGTTCTGGGGGCTCCTTTTGAAAGTATCTATAAACTATTGACCCTGGATTTTCTAAAATTGATTTTTTTGGCCATTCTTATAGCGATACCCATAGGATGGTATATGATGAACCGATGGTTGGAAGATTTTGCCTATAAGATTAATGTTGGATGGGAAGTATTCTGTGTAGCCGGAGGAATAGCTTTGATCATTGCAGTGGCGACCATTAGTTATCAGTCTATTGCGGCAGCATTGATCAAACCCTTAAAAAGTTTAAGAACGGAGTAAAAAACAAATCAGAAATGTCATTTTGGGCATAGTCGAAAACATGGAAGGCATAAGAATAACAATTCGGACGCGTTCGAAAATTTAAAATCAATAGGTATGCTACTACAACTTAAAAACGTTTTTAAATGGGTAAATTCTGGCGGGCAACGTGTCTTTCTCTTAAAAGACATCAATCTTACTGTGGAAGAAGGGGAATTTATTTCGGTTATGGGACCCTCCGGTTCCGGTAAATCCACACTTCTTAATGTTATAGGTATGTTGGATAGTTTTGATGAAGGGGAATACCGCTTTTTGGATGAGCCCGTTCACACCCTAAAAGAAAAACACCGGGCCAATTTGTACAAACAATATATAGGCTTTGTTTTTCAATCTTACCATTTATTGGACGACCTTACCGTACAGGAGAATCTGGAAATGCCCTTACTTTATAAAAAAGTAGGCAGCTCTGAACGTAAATCCCTGGTGGCGGATACCTTGGATCGGTTTAATATAGTAGGAAAAAAGGATCTGTTTCCGGCACAGTTAAGTGGAGGCCAACAACAATTGGTAGGCGTTGCCAGGGCGTTGATTTCCTCTCCCAAGCTTGTCCTGGCCGATGAACCTACTGGAAACCTTAACTCTAAACAAGGAGAGGAGATTATGGAACTTTTCAAGCAATTGAATAATGAAGGGGTTACCATAATTCAAGTTACCCACTCAGAAAAGAATGCTACGTACGGTTCACGTATCATTAATCTTTTGGACGGCAGGAAAATTTAGGTTTGAGAAGTTTATAACTAAAATGGAGTCTGCGCTATAGAAATAATTTTAATTTTTACAGACGGCATTAAATATTTGGGATCATAGCAACTTACTAATGTTTTGTTTACTTTTAATCATTCCATTGGTGAGTTGTATATGAAAAATTATGTGCAGTATCTTATAAGTTTTTTGATGGTGCTACTAATCTATGGGGTTCATATGCTCCCCATATCGGATAGTATGTTGAATGAAAACAACACCAAGCTGTCCCATGTTTTTTTGGCATCCCAAATTAGATATCATCAGGAATTTGCACCCTTTGCAAGACGCCCATTAACCTCTTTGTTGATCGAAGGTTCCTCGGGCATTTTTGGCATTACTTTAGGGGAGTCCTTTGTACTTGTAAACCTATTATTGTTGTTTTTCAGTGGATTGTTGATTTATAGGATTTCATTAGAATTAAAAGCAACTTGGGGACAGGCACTGTTTAACCAAGTGTTTTATTTCTTGACATTTTCAATACTTTTTGCCTTTTTTCCTCCGGTATTCAGTTATGATGAGCCTCTGCAATATTGTTTGATCATGCTCGGTATTTTGGCTTTGATCCGTGAAAAGTGGCTGAATTATGTCCTCTTGTTTTTGTTGGCAATTATAGCAAGGGAAAGTACTTTATTTCTCATGCCCGGATTGGCCATTATTTTTTCGGGTTTTAGTTTGAAGTCGAAGAATATGTGGACCTTTTCAGTAAAAAGAAAATTGCTTCTGCTTTTGGTCCCTTTACCTCTATATATTATTTATTTGGGGATCTTCTTGTGGGCTACGGGTATTTGGAAAGAAACATCAGAAGTGGCCGCCAACAGGTTAAGTTGTTATTTTCAAAATTTTGGTATATATGCCAGTGCTGTAGAATCTATAGTTTCTTTTTTTTTGGTTTTAGGGCCCAGTCTATATTTTCTTTATATAGGAAATAAGCAGAAGATACTTTCTGCATTGGAAAAAAAGTACGTTCATGCATTTTTACTCGCCCTGGTCATTAATACGCCTATTGTGATGGTGGCCACATTGGCCAGGGAATCCAGATTGTTTGCTTTGCCACTTATTTTTTTATGGCCTTTGGCCGGGCAATTGTTTGGAAAGGAATTGGCACTTTTAATGAGACCCAACCTGTATTTGGATTGCTTTAAAGATTGGAGATATAGTGTGTTGTTGCTGGTTTTGTCGATAATAAGTTATGCGATTGCGTTTAGGTTGTATGTACCCAGTTTTCCATCCAAGGATAATTTTTTTAACGAGTATTTATTTGTAATGCTTTTGATTGTGTCCGTGCACTTTTTGTTTGTTGGTTTTTTAAAGAGAAATATGGTAGCCTCAAGGCAAGAACGTTGCGGTTAAGGATTGCTAATTGAATTACTCTACAACCTTCTTATGAATTACTGTTACCACCAAATTGGGATCGTGTGGTACTGTGGATAGTTCAAATTGCAGTTTGTGTTCGCTTCCCATTTTTTCATAGGATGCCATTACTATATCTAAATAATCTTTTTCAATTATACTTTTGTCCTTGTCATTAATGGCATCATACTCATATGTCGGCAGAGCCTTGTAGGCGTAGACATTACCGTTTTCAACATGGTATTCTTCAATACGGTCTGTGACATCAATTCTGGTATATCCAAGTTCAAATTCATCAAACAATGCCAATTCTTCATTGGTTACGAAATACAAGGTACAGTTTAATCGTACGTCCTTATTTTCTATAATATTTAAAAATATAGACTTTTCGTACGTTATGGTACTGTTATCTTTAAGTCTAAAGGATTCATATTTTATATATTCTGCCGGGAAATTTGGGTCGTTATTGGGGGCTACAAAATTCCAAGCACGCTGCAAACCGCGAAGATGTATCCAATAAATGGGATCCTGATATTTTCGCCCTAGAATTTCCTCAAGGCTCTCCAAAGAGGACAACATGCCGTAGCCGATCATTCCTACTTTACCCTCTTGGATTTTTATAGTGGATTTTTTGTCCATAATTATTTAACCTAATGTGTTGCTATCATATGTGTTGCGTGTACATGGTGATAGACTCCCGATTACTTGAAAATCAGATTCCGTTTCGATACTATTTGTGGCCATCAGGCTCAAATTTAGTTGAATATTGCTAATCTTATAACGGTAATCCTTAAAATAATTCATCCAATGCCTTGGTCCTATAATCGAAAATTTCGTTAAGCTTTCTTTTAATAATAAGGATATTGGCAACACTACCCAGGAATCCCAAAGGTGGTTGGTAACTAACAATATCTGTCATTAAAGTCCCGTTCGGTATGGATTCTATAATATGTTGATGGTGCCATATCCTGTATGGACCAACCCTTTGTTCATCAACAAAATAGCTATTATCTTTTAAGTGGGTAATTTCAGTCACCCAAGTTGTTTTAATTCCGAATAAGGGAGAAACCTTGTAGCTTATTATCATTCCAGCGTACATTTTGGAAGGAACGTCTTTGGAAGTGATATCAAAGCCCATATAATCCGGGGTTATTTTTTTTAGATTGGCGGGGTCGGAGATAAATTCCCATACCTTCTCAACAGGGGCGTTAATTTCTTGTGTTTTTTTAAATTGATAAAATCCCATATGTACTAGATATATTAGTTAGAATTTGATTTCTTTTTTAATAATAATGAAAATACTAGGGGCAGCGTTGTAATTATTATTAGGCTGAGGAAGATTAGTCCATAATTATTCTTGACCCAAGTAATTTCACCAACAAAAAAACCAGTCAATAAAAAAAGGCTTATCCATAAAATAGCCCCCAAAACAGTATTCTTTAAAAATAAACGGCGTTCCATATAGACCATACCGGCCAAAAAAGGAATATAGGTTCTAATAATTGGGAAAAAACGTCCGATAATTATTGCCCTTCCCCCGTGTTTATCATAAAATTTCTGGGCTTTTGGCAGATGCTTCAACAAGTATTTATTTAGAAAATAATTATCACTGCGTTGCAATTTTCCACCAAAATATTTTCCAGTGATAAAATTTAGAAGGTTTCCACTTATGGCGGCTATTATAAGAATTACCAGCAATACCCAAATGTTTAGGTTGGTAGAAGCAGCAACTACCCCGGCCGAAAACAATAATCCATCCCCGGGCAAAAAAGGAAAGACGATAAGGCCGGTCTCGAGCATAATGATAAAAAAAAGTAGCACATAGGCGTAATAAACATTATTGGCCACCAAGGCCAATAAAGCATCATCGGTATGCAATATTATTTCTAACAACCTGTCCATTGTAATTTAATTATTTAGAATCCCTTATTAACTTCAGTTGAAAATAATGCGGTTGGGAAGTACTTGGTCCTGTGCTTAGGGTAAAATTGTTGCCCTAATTTTGCCATGGCTACAATATTGTGGTAGTTCTGTTATGGCAAAAGGTAAATTTTCCATTGTTAAAATAGTTTATTAAATGTACGTAATATCTCCTATAATATGATGAGGTCTTTATTATATATTAGGTAAGCTTTAAGAAACTGTTCTTGTTCTTTTATTAGTGAAACTCAATTTTGAGAAGTCAGTAAGTCGCACTTAGAATTGCAAGTTGAACCAATCCCACCTTTTTCGGCGGGATCTAGGTTCAATACCTCGACCCTTGGGTCGATTTCTATTATTGGGTTCAGGGCTTGCCCTGAGGTTCAACCTTTTATTTGTTCAGCCTCTTTAAAGTTGTTGGTGATTTTGTTGGGGCAAGCTAGATAAATAGTCGTAAGTTAAAGATAATCAGATTCTTAGTTAATATTGATGGAAACCGAGACTTGTACATAACTTTTCCGAATGCTATCTATTCATAATTCCATGGATATTACAACAATTAATATATAGGAAATATAAAATATTAGGCAAAACCCAGGGAGGAATTCATCAAAAAAATCGTAGGCACGTCTATTAATGGGTGACTACGATTTTAATGAATAAAAAAAAGCCGGTTTTTGGTCCTTTTCTAAAAGTATCTAAGAAAGTGCGATTGGACCTTAAATTTGTCTTATTCCAAAATTAAACAAAGGAAATACCTTGCTTTGCACAAATCTCCGCCACCTTTTGAAAGTTTGGAGGACCAGGTGGTAGTTGGGCCAATTCCTCAAACATATGTTCTATGCCGGCAGGAAAGGCAGAAGTAATCATTTTGGCCTTTTCCGTACCCACAACTGTCCAGGAATGTGGAATGTTTTTTGGGGCAAAGGCGACATCCCCCGCATTTAAGACCGTGGTTTTCCCATCGACCATTATTTCGATCTGTCCTTTAATTACCCTAAATATTTCATCTTCCTTGGTATGGATGTGTGGAGGTATGCCCACCCCGGGGTCCACGTTATCTACCCATTCCACAATTTGGTTTCCAGTTTCACTGCCCACTAATTTATGGGTCTGAATGTCCCCAATTACATTTAAGACATTTCCTTCCTCGTCCTTAATGATTTTTGGTTCTGTCTTTATTGAATAGTCGTTTGCCAAAGCTGACTGACATTTTACCATACCAGGCATCATTACCATGCCCAAACCTATTCCCGATGCTTTTAAAAATTTTTTTCTGTCCATAATATTGTTTTTAGAATCGGCAAATTAGGCCAATACCCAAAACACGGGAATGTGAAAAACAGGGTATATCCTTAGATTTTACCTTTTTTAGTTTTCTCTAAGCATGGATGGGGTTATTCCAGTGTGCTTTTTAAAAAAATAACTGAAATAATCTGGAGAGGAGAAGCCAAGTTCGTAACAGATTTCTTTGATGGTTTTATCTGTAAATTTCAACTGGTGACGAGAGCTCATTATTCTTTTTTCGGTTATAACGGCCTTTGCGTTAACACCAATGGTTTCCTTTATGCATTCATTTAAATAGTTGTCGGATACATTGAGCATTTCTGCATAGTCGCTCACCTTATGATTGACGGAAAAGCGTTTGTCCACTAGTTTTTTGAATTTATAAACGAGCGTCTTTTTTGCGTTGTTTTCCGATATGACCGATTTAATATTGCATTGGCCGTCACAATAGACAAAAATGGTGTTTAATAAGGAAATTATGGCATCGTCCTTATGATTAAGTTCCGATCCTATCAACTCGTCCAGCATTTCCAAAATAGACTGAATCCTTTTTTCTATACCTGGGGAGAGATTTATTTTAGGAATTGCATCTGAAGTAAATAGCCTAACTTCGTTGATGTGAAGATTGCTCAACAAAGGGTTGTCCAATATTTCTTGTGACAAATATAAGATATAGCCAGAGGACGAGCCCGTATCTTCCTTTATTAGTTTCCAATCTATACCCAGGGCGAAGAAAGAAAAGTGAATTGGATACATTTCCGTACTGAACCTTGACTATTTCAAGCCATTTTACTCTGTTCTTAATCCAGAAATGCGAATAATACCCCTCATTTTTTTTTGAGGTGGTTTTGTTTACTATTCGCGATATTTTTATGGCTTTTGGATCCATAGACAAAGTTGCGGCCTGCTATTATTTGCGGGCCATAGGCTCAAATAATTTTCGGAGGAATTATCCGATATATAAATATGCAAAAACTTTGGGGAATAGCAAAGTTGGTATGGGATAAATGCTAAGAATCTTCTGTTTATGACAGGGTATCTGTAATTTGGCATTGATGGATTACTACTGATCGGACCAAACGGCAAGTTCGTTGCCGGAAGGGTCTGTAAATTGGCACCTGTGCCCTCCGGGGAAAGAGAAAATATCTTTTGAGATTTTCCCACCCGCTTCAATTATTTTGTTTTTTATAAACTTGGGAGTGGAATGAAACACAACAACTAGGGCGCCATTAATAATTTCATTATCGGTCTTTTCAAATCCACCTACCAGACCACTTTCTGAAAATACGATATAGGTTGGGCCATAATCTGTAAAGCTCCAATCAAAGGCCGATTCATAGAACCTCATTGTTTCTATTTAGTCATTTGCCTTGAACTCTACATAGTTGATGTGGCTGTCTTTTGCTTTCATTTAGTGGAGTGGTTTTTAATTGGACACTAGTTGTAAAATAGTATTATCCATGTTTATTGCAATGACCTCCAAATACGTATTTTGCTTTAAGGAAATGTAAGTGCATTTTCTTAAATTTTCCGATTTTGCCTTAGCCTCAATTTAGAAGTCTATTCCGAAACGGTAAATGTTTTTAACATCCCTTTTTCTATGGTATTCGGGACTTCAGAGACCAGGGCGTAAATACCAGGTTCAAGATCAACTTTAAAATAACCAACGCTACCGGCAGGGCTGTCATTAACGCCGCCCAAAAAGGTAACACCTTCTGGAGCGGGGGTAATAAGTCCTTTTGGATCGGTCCAATTCATCCAATTTTCAAGAATCTCAAGTTTGGTGGTATCCGCTAATTTCACCAAATTGACATCATGTCCTACAAAATTTTCATGTGTAATCTGGTCTTTGAATTCTACAGAAAACACTTGTGGGCCTTTTGCAATAGATCCATTATAATTGATTCCTTCTGTACTGGAAATAGTAATATTGGTAGTGGCTTTTGGGGGTGAAACCTCACTTTTCTTATTGGAAACTATGATGGGTTTTGCCATGCCCATAGATACGTGAAATTTTCCATTGGGCATTTTTACGTAACACTCCATAATATAATACCCTGGTTCCAGATTAACCGTAGTTGTACTGTTCATATTTGGAGAAACCAAACCGGACCCCCCTGAATAAACTACTTCAAAAAACCATGCGGGTAGCTTGTTGAATTCGGCATAGCCCGCTTCCGTTTTTCCTTCGTTTATTAGGTCCATGCCTTTGTCAAAGGGTGGAAAGACTTCATTTTTTGTGTCTTGTATTGTCTTGCCGTTTGGGTATTTATCAAATAGGAAGAAATGTGTTTCCGAAGATTTATTTTGATAGGCAAATGTATTCCAGCCAGACGGTATGGTATCAGGGCTTGTAAAATCCATAGCGGTTGTGGTAATATGGATAATACCATCCTTCTTGGCATCCAATTTTTCTTCTATTTTAGCTTTTTTATCGGGTCTGCAACTGTGTAGGATAAGCGCTAAAATAATTAATGTTCCAAGCACATTTCCGTGACCTTTAAAGTAGGGTTGTAGTGTTTTCATAGTATTACTTTTTCCAGTGTTTATAGTGCAAAAGGTTGGCATGCGTTTCCTACCAGGAACTGTATGCCTAGGCATGTTCCAATCTATACTTTGGGGAATCTTTTTGTTTGAGGGAGTTTTGGAGGGGGGATTTGTTCTAACAAAATACGAAGGTATTTGTTAAAATGCAAATACTACTTCAAATTTTGGTATGGTCATAATACCTTAATTGCCAGTAACAGTTTTATAATGTGGCATGGCGATGGATTGGGAAGGACTATTTTCTTATCTTTTGCTTTATGTACCAGTCCCTAATATCCTGTTATTTCTTTTAGTTTGTTAAAAAAGGCCTTTTTTCGATCAGAACTAATGGTCCAATCTACCGGTACACTTTGAAAACCTGAGTTATAGTCTTCCCCTTTCATTCTAAAATCGAAGTATCCCCATGAAGCATAAGATTCTGTTGCGGAAAGAAGATTATAGGATTCGCTGTCAAAATCAAAATGATCATCTTCATTGAATAGAATGGGCTTTGGAGCATAACTTTCGGACTGTCTAACCAACGCTACCATCTCTTTAATTCTTTCAGGATCCTTTACCCCGTTACCATGCAATAGTACAAAATCTGAGGATGCAATAATTTCGGGAGAAGGAATTTTATTTCCCGAATAACTGGTACTTACCAAAAGTTTGTGCCCACTGATGTCTTGAACCCGCTTAATTAGTTCCGATACGCGTTGCGGCTGTAAAATGGGGTGATCATATTTAACATCGCATTCGTTGTTGATCTCGATTAGTACGTTATTATACCCTTTCTCTAAAATCCAATGTGTTATGTTGTCAACAGCGTTTAATACAGCCTGTTCGTCTTTTAGTTGTTCATCCTGACCAAAATAAAAATAACCTAATATAACCACCATGCCCAATTCATTGGATCTTTTCAATATTTTTTCAAGCCTACGCATATACTCTTCCCTTAGATTGCCCAAACTGTCAAAAGTGGAGTTGATCCAACCGTGATTGCCATAGCCCAACGGACTTCCGCCCTGCAGATTAAGGGTAAAGGACAACAAGCCATGGGCTTTCCAGTCCTCCATGGCGTTTACAAATTCTGTAGTGTTCCTCTCCGCATCCCATTCGTTGGAATCCGTATATTTAAAATTATCCCGAGTAACGTGATTAAGATCATCAAATATGCCTTGGACCATTCGTGAGTTAAAAAGTAAGCCTTCAATTTTATTGCCTTTCCAATATCTATTTTTATAGGTTATTTGATCATTGATGTAGAACTGCTCCCCTTGGATACGTACGGAAGTTGTTTTTGGCTTGTAGGTAAAGGAATATAGGCAGATTATAGTTAGTAATATGCTAAAAGTGAAGGTGTATTTCATTCTTATTTTTCTTTGGACCAATTTCATGTTATATGGTTATCCTTGTCTAAATGTAGGGAATTTTTATCTTGTTTTAGAGAGGTTTAATTTTTAGGACCCACTTTTTGATATTCATTTGTTCCTCAATAATTATTTGGTCTATAAGATATTATATCCGGCCAACTTTAAAAATGATCTTTGTAATGAAAGGCCAAGAATAAGGGATTAGTGGGGGGGGAAGTACTTTTAGGATTGGAATTGTTGGAATTACAAAAGTAGTTGGTAAAGATTAAAATTGAATGGATAGGTGTACACTGAACTTCCTTTCTTTATATTTGCGAGCTATTTGATAAAAGAAATTTATGATCTCGAGCAACGAATATTTTGATGGAACGGTAAAATCGTTGGGTTATACCTCGGCTATAGGAAAATCTACGATTGGGGTAATGGAACCAGGGGAGTATGAATTTGGTACTACGGCCAAGGAAACCATGAAGGTGGTAGAGGGCGAATTAATTGCTTTGCTGCCCGGGGAAACCGAATGGAAATCCTATAAGGCTGGCACCTCATTTGAGGTGGGCGCCAATACTTCCTTCAAGGTCAAATCGATAGGACAAACCTCCTACTTGTGTCAGTACGAATAGCTCTTAAACCTCATACTTTTGGGTAGTTTTTAACAGGAAAAGAGGGGCAATTTGGGCTTGTTTAAAAGCCTTACATAATTTGGTTGAATTCCAGTTTTTCACCATCCAACCCCCTTATGGCGAAATATTTGCAACCCTTTTCCCAAAAATCAAGGAATACGGGTTTCTCTTCAATCATGGTAAATCCACCTTCCTTAAGCTCCTTAAAGGCCTTTTCAACATCGTTCACATCAAAGGCAATATGATCTACATGCCCATCCTTGCGCGACTTTAATTCTGTCATTTCTTTTTTAGTAACCTGGTAGAGTTCAATGATTACCCGCTGGCGTTCCATCATGGCCACAAGTATAGCATCATTTTCGTGGACTACCTCTACCTGTGAGGTCATAATCCGTTTAAAACCAAGTGATTCATAGAATTCTACAGAGGCTTTTAGATTTGAAACCGGAAGACCTAGGTGTTGCAGTCCGTTAAAATTGTCTTGGAGGAACGAGGTTGTCTTTTGCATGGTTTTAGAGATGGAATTTCGTGGGTAAGATAGTAAAATTAATAGGCTTTTATGGTATTGCGGAATAGGAAATGCAGGCAATTTTAGTTGTGAAACTCAATTTTTAGAAATCAGTAAAACGCACTGAAAATTGCAGGTTGAACTAATCCCGCCTTTTTCGGCGGGATTTAGGTTCGATACTCGACCCTTGAATCGATTCCTATTATTGGGTTCAGGGCTTGCCCTGAGGTTTAATACCTTTTATTTATCCGGTCCAAAGGCTTTATAGAAATTGGTCCAAGGGTTATTTGGGGCGAGCAAAGTGTTATTTAAAATTGATATGTGATTGTATTTTATGGCATGTTCAAAGGATGGGTCAAACGCCCAAATAACGCTAGCCGCTGTCCTGAAATATTTCCCGGTCCACACTCCAATATTGAATTTAACATGGCCTTATCTTTATAGTGGTTGTAGGCCATATACAGTGCATTTATCCTATTCTTAGTAAAACAATGCGATTTTATCGGGTTGTTTATTACGTACATATAGGCTTGGAAAAGAGAACCTGATCCATCATTTTCAACATGGTCATATAGCGAATTATCACCTAGTCGTTTTAAAAATTCGGCATGGGCGGTAAGGTGTTCAATATGTGTCATTGTATACTCCGTGCCACTTCCGCTGGATGGTAAATAGTCACCATCAATTGGATCCTTGCCCCGCCTTATTTCTTCCGGGATTGCACCATTGGGCAAAATGCCCCATAGGGCTACTTTGGCATCCATTTTCCAATCCAGGGATGTTTTTAAGCGGCCAAGTTGATACTCGTTATGCGATTCAAAAGCTTCCTTGGGGGACATTTTCTTAGGTGACGGACTTATTTCTTTTAGTTTCCATTGTTTCCGGTCCATGAGGTAATATGAAATAAGTGCCGCTGAAAAGGAGGCAGCAACTCCCCAATTGTTTTTCCTTGTCCTACTTGCCCAAGCTACTTTTGGGTACATCACATCGCGTAGCCAGAGTTGATATTTTAATTTATCGTTCTTCGTCCAACCTGTCCAACCCTCTAGGAGATCGGCAGCATAAATATAAGGCGTGCCTCCCCTGGCCAAGTTCAGAATTCCTTGGGCTCCCCAATGAAAATCTTGATGCTCCGCATTCCGGTATCCATGGGTGCGACTAAGATCCAAAATAAGGGTTTTGGCTTTGTCCGCATATTTTTTATTTCCTGTCAAATGCCAGGCTATTGCAGAGCCATAGGCCAGTTTCCCGCCATTGGAACTTAGTTGAATTGGATCGTTGGAACTGCGATTGGAAATCACAACTTCGTCTTCCAAAAGGGGCCAAGCCGTTGAAGCCTGCATTAAACTGTCTATATAATGAAGAAAAAGATCCACATTGGTACTATGCGGTTCATGTCCAGAAGCGGCCATTTCCTTTATTTTGCATAACTCCTCCGCAGAAACAAGAATTCCAGTAGGAACTGCTAAGGGCCTCTTTTTGTCCTTGTTTAATAGGGTGTTAATGTTAAAGAGGATCGTTACCGATAGAATAATAGTAATAGGTTTCATGCTTATAGTAGTCTCACACTCTGTGTTTGGAAAGTTAAGTATTTACGGCAAAAGTTTTTCACTTTTTAGTACAGATTGGATATGGTTAGTTGGGATATAGTCCCTCCCAAGTAATTTTTTAGGAAGTCTTTGGTTTTCCAGAGTTCATAAAGGCCTCAATGTTAGTATTGTCCTAACATACTCTTTTTAAAAAAAAGCCCCAATAATTCACATACTTATGTGATTGCCAGCATTGCACTTTCTGTTTTCCTTTGTTAAGCAAAATTTACAACCATCCTATGGTCTTATGGGCCGTGTAATTAAAACTAAATGGCCTTATACCCATGAAGTAACATCTAAATTTAAAGTTTATGAAAAAAACACTTTTAACGCTTGCCGTCACCGGCCTAATGATATGTGCATGTGGCTCACCAAAACAAAAGGAAGTAGCAAAAGCAGAATTACCTAGCGCTGTTAATCAAATACAACGAGGGGAATTGTTGGTTGCTACTTTAGGGTGCAACGATTGTCACTCCCCTAAAGTTATGACCCCAAGAGGTCCGGTGCCAGATCCCGATAGATTGTTATCCGGACATGATTCCAATGAGATTTTACCGGAATACGATCCGCAAGCCGTAGGGGGCTATGTGTTGTTTAATATGAACAGTACCGCAGCAATAGGACCTTGGGGCACCTCTTTCGCCGGTAATTTAACACCGGATGCTACGGGTATAGGATTTTGGTCCGAGGAGCAATTTGTGAAGTCCATAAAAGAAGGGAAATATAAAGGGTTGGATAATAGTAGGCCCTTATTGCCCCCAATGCCTTGGGAAGGATATTCCAAGTTGCCAGATGAGGACATAAAGGCAATATATGCGTACTTAAAGAGTATAAAGCCTGTTAAGAATATAGTGCCACAGGCCATTATGTCCGGTACCTAGGATCTCTACAAAAGTAGTTTTAAACATCAATCTGTATTGCAACGGTGCCATTCTCCAAACGTTAACCAACGGGAATCCAAACATATTGGTGAATGGCACTCCAATGAATCAGCAATAAAACGTGACAAAAAGCAGTAAACCGGAAAAATATTATAGGTGTTCCTTTTAATAATCAGATCTAACAATTTCTTTAATGCCTTCTAAATAGGGAGTGGTCTTAAAATTATAGTGACTGTCAAATTTATCTGAATTAAAAACATAGTCCCTGTCGTATTGATACATCATTTCGGGCATTTCCCTCATAACGGGAATAAAAAGTCCTAGTATCTTTATAATTAGCCGGCTGGCCACCTGAAATCTAGGCTTAACCCCCATTTCACCTGCAATGGCCTCTATCCATTCTTTTCCTGTGTAGGGATTTTTGGCAGTAGGTAAATGCCATACCTGATTGTAGGCCTGGGGTGAATTGCCTAGCAGGGCAGTGGCTTTAGCCGCATCTGGAGTGTAGGTAAAGGAGTGTTTGTAATTTAACGAAGCCATCCAATTGGCTTTTTTGCCGGTACTCAAGGGTTTGAATACCATCTCGGTCAATATACTGGAATTCTTAATATTAGGGCCGTAAAAATCTGCTGAACGGGCAATCAAAGCTTCTAGTTCTCCCTTTTTTACCTTTTCCATAATCATGCCTGCTATTTCGGCACGAACCTTCCCTTTTTTGCTTGGGGGATTAATAGGTGTTTCCTCATTCATTCCATCCAAAAAATTGGGGTCATACATGTATATATTGTCAAAAAACACCAATTTGCATTTGTGTTCTATGCAGGCATCGATTACGTATTTTATGAATTTTGGCCAGTTCTGCTGCCAAATTTTAAGCTTGTACGGAAATCCAACGGTGACATACACAATTCTGGAGCCTTGTACTGCTTCAAAAACCTTTGCTCTATCCAAAAGGTCAGCAGGAAAAAGTTGGTCCGTATCATTTACCTTTTCCGGATGTCTATTTACCAACTTTATTTTGCTGGTATATTCCGTTAAAGCCTTGGCCAGTTCCATTCCAATGGCGCCACCCGCCCCTAATATTGTTTGCATAGTTGTTCCTTTTTGTTTGTAATCTACCAAATCTGGAAAATTGTCTTTGTCGGTTGCCTTTTCCACTTTGGGCGGAACAAGTTGGTGACGCTTGTACCTAAAGATTTGTGTACGGTTAAAATTGTTTGCTTAAATTTAGGGAAATTCCCTTTTCATAAGTCAATCTTGTACATTTTAGTTCGATCAAATGTAGCGTTTTAGGATGCTCAATAAATTTTTGGTACATATTTTACTTTTGCACTTTGGAACCGTGCCATTGAAGGGTGCATGGTAATTAATTTCAAGACAATAACAAATCATATGAAACAACCAATATTATCCTTTTTATTCCTGACTTTAGTATCATTGGGGCATGGGCAATCCAAAATCCCGGACAAGGGCGCTATTTTAAGTGACAAGGATTTTAAATTTCTGGAAATATTAACCAAAACCATCATTGACAGTTCCCGTATTTACCCTGGGGAGCGGATTACCGATCAAATGGGTACAAACAATACTGGTGGAATATTGGTAAAACCTGGGGGTAGGGGTAGTTATCCGGCTTTCTGGATCCGGGATTATGCCATGTCCTTGGAATCCGGATTTATTTCCGGGGAAGAACAAAGGCATATGTTATTGTTAACGGCTTCCACCCAAGCAGATCGGACATGGCTTACTAAAAATGGCGCTATGGTGCCGTTAGGTGCCATAGCAGATCATATCCGCATGGATGACGGATTGCCCATATATTTTCCAGGCACCTATAGTTTTGAAGAACAGGGTACTCCTGAGTTTGGTAGAACCCCGCCCTATGGGGATCAGTTTTTCTTTATACATATGGCCCGTTATTATGTGGCAACAACTCAAGATCTGTCAATTTTGGACAAGGAAATTAATGGAATGAGCCTTATGGACCGACTTGAAATTGCCTTTAATGTACCTCCATCTAGATTGGATAATCATATAGTTACTACCACGGACTATTTTAGGGGCATTGATTTTGGTTTTAGGGATGTGATGACCATTACTGGGGATCTTTGTTATCCGTCCATATTAAAATTTAAGGCTGCTTTGGAGCTATCCGAATTGTTTGAAAAACAAAACAATCAAGAAAAAGCGGAAAAATACACTGTGATAGCCAATAAAATTAAGGAGGCCTTACCGTTGGTGTTTATGGATGAAAGGGGCATGCTCAAAGCTTCGAACGGCAAAGGAAGTCAAGCGGACGTTTGGTCCACGGCATTGGCCGTCTATTACGAAATTTTGGACAGGGAGGCAAACGAAAGGACAAGTAGGTTCTTGGCCCAAGCCTACGTAAATGGGCATTTATCTTATAAAGGCAATATTAGGCACATTTTAACTACAGATGACTTTAGCGCTTCCTCGGCATGGGAATTTTCATTGGCTCAGAAAAATACCTACCAGAACGGAGCCTATTGGGGTACTCCAACTGGATGGGTTTGTTATGCCATAGCCAAAACCAATTATAAACTCGCCCAAGGATTGGCAAAGGAATACATAGATGATTTACGCCAGAACGACTTTAGAAAGGGGAAGGAATATGGAGCGCCCTATGAATGTTTTCACCCTTCGGGCCATAAACAGAATCCTCTGTATATGACTACGGTAAGTTGTCCACTGCCGGCACTTAGAAACATTACAAGACCATGATGGGGAAATGAATTTTATTCCCGATCCGTAATTCAATAATTTTAAAAGATTGGCTTATTGTACTTTTAGGAATTCCAATCTGCGCATCACTTCCGAATCTTCCGAAACCACTTTGGATATTTGGTCCAGGTGGATATCAAAATTATAATTGAATTTACCGGAATTCATCAACACCATAGCGTTTAATATTAAAAGGGCCTCACTGGGCTTATCGGACTCGTACAAAGCCTTTGTCATTATCGCGGACGGATCCAATTGTTTTAAAATTGCCAGAAATTCTGCCGCACGTACCCTGTTAATACGTTCTGTATCCTTGTTGGCCATTGCTTTAATTTTCGGCGCCAATGACATGGCCTGTTTTCCAAAAGTACTGCAGACGATTATTGCCCAATATCTTTCCCATGGATCCGAAGAATCCAAGGCCGTACTCAAAGCTTTTTTGGCATCCTTAAAGCTTAAAAGTCCCAGATCTGCAATTTCAATATATTTTTCAATGTCCTTTTTGTGTTTAGTCCCATAAGCCACAGGGTTTTCAAAAGCCTTTTCTATAAGGACATGTTCTGGATAAAATGACAGGTCCGGCATTCCTTTTACCCAAGAATTGAGTCTGTTACGCAGGTCGCTAACAGTAGTTTTATACGTTGGGTCATTGGCCAGATTTTTTGTTTCATAAGGGTCCGCATCAATATCAAAAAGCATTTCTGGTGGGCGCGATTCAAAGAAGGCAGATTGTATTTTGGTCAGTTCTCCTTTGTTGTACATTGCCTGCCATTCTTGGTAAGCCATTTGCTTGTAACGATAGTTGTTCATTAAGCCATCAAAATTAAAGGGCTGATAGTTTCTAATATATTTATATTTCCCTTTTCTTATGGCCCTCACCATATCATATTTTTCATCGAACCTATCCGCATAACTATAGGTTTCATCGCGGGCATTTAATTCGTCATTCTTTATCTCCTTGCCTAAAAATGGCTTACCATCCATTCCCTGTGGTATGCTTATTCCTGCAAGTTGTAATACTGTTGGAGCCAAATCAATAAAGCTTACAAAGCCTTTTACGGTGCTACCAATAGGACTATTTACGAGATGTTTATATTTTTTAGGAACGTGGACTACCATAGGGACGTGGAGTCCGGTTTCGTACAGATAGCCTTTGCTTCCTGGCAATACACCGCCATGATCGCCAAAGTAAAAAATAAAGGTGTCGTCCAGTCTTCCATCGGTTTTAAGTTCGTTGATCACGTTTCCGACCTGCCTGTCCATTTCCCTAATTTTATCCCTGTACAGGGCGTTGGTGTATTTAAATAGCTCGGTATTGGGATGGTTGGGCTGTATTTTAAATGAGGTTTGGTCAGTTTCAGGCAGAGTAGTTTCCATATCCCCAGCAGTGAAGTGCATGCTGGACTCATGTGATACCCCAATATTGAAAACATGGAAAAAGGGTTGATTTTCATTCCTGTTTTTCCAGCTGGCATTCTTGGAAGATTCGTCCCAAACACCGTCATTTTTTATTATATTATAATCTTCCTTGCTATTGTTGGTGGTAAAATAGCCTACCTGTCTTAAATATGTCGGAAACATTTTGAGCGAATCGGGCATTGGGACCGTCACAATTTTTCTATGGTATTGGGCCCCGATACGTGGTCCAAAACAACCTGTTATTATGGCCGATCTGGCTACGCTACAAACTGGGGCATTGGAGAAAGCACGATCAAATATTAAACCGTTTTTAGCCAGGGATTCAATATTGGGGGTGGGTATGCCATTGTTGTCAAAAAGTTCAAGGTAGTGCTTGGAATTATCCTCGGAGGTAATCCAAACAATATTTGGTGGACGCTCCTCCATCTGTTTTATTTGGGAGAATAAAGCAGGAATAGAACCAAGAACTATGACCAAGGTTTTGATAAATATGCTGAATTTTATTTTAAACATTGGGAAATATTATAAAGAGTATTGGTTAAAAGCTATTGATTATGGCCTCTAATATAGGAAATCTTCTATACCCGTAATGTTTTTTAGAAGGTTTAGGATCCTTATATGGCGCACATTTGTGCTTGGTTATTATAACTAGTAGGTTGTTTGGCATACTTAAAATAAGTACATTGATCCATACAACAGTTTTGGTTTACTACTTTAAGTAGACATAACTCATTAGTGGCACCCAAATCGGAATGGATTTAAACCCTTATTTTTATTGAAACCTTCAATAAGTTAATTAAATGTCCTATAAAGAATCATGAAAAGTAACAGAATCCTAATTGTTATTACTCTCTTTTTATCAATATCGTTTCTATCAACGTTTCGATTAATTGCACAGGAACATCTTGATGTTGACCATCAGAAGAAAATGTATGAGCGCAATGCCATGGGAGACGGAACGGCATTGAAGGTGCTGCTTTTTTCCGGTACAGGTTGGTTCCGCCATCCCGATATTCCTATTGTAAATGGGTGGATTGTGCGGCTAGGTGCCGAACACAATATGCAAATAGATGTCAGTGAAACAGGAAGTGATATATCCAAGGAAAAACTGGGCTATTACGATGTGTTGCTGTTCAATAATGCTAATGTTCTGGATAAGGTTTTTAATGAGGAACAACGGAATGCCATAGAGGAATGGTATAAAGATGGGGGAGCAATTGTTGGTCTGCATGCGCTGTTGGTGCACCAGGAAAACTGGCCCTGGATAATGGAATTGGGCGGATGTGATTTTAATAGTGATTCCGAATTTCTCAAAGCCAAAGTGTTGGTAGATCCAAAAGCGATGGATCATCCTGCGGTTAAGGGAATGGGGAAAGAGTTTTGGTACGAAGCGGATTGGACCAACCACACCAAGTCTGTTACAGGCCTGCCGGGTGTTCAGGTGTTACTCCGGGTAGACGAGGCAACATACGAACCAGTTAGGGAGTATTTCCAGACTAGAGGTGGCCTAGGAATGGGAAAGGATCATCCGATAGCTTGGACAAGGGTTTGGGGCGGAGGAAGATTTTTCTATACAGAGTTGGGGCACGATATTCGTTCATTGAATACGGATTTTGGGCGTCAGCATCTTATAGAAGGAATACAATGGGCAGTGAATAAAAAGTAATAAAACGGTTTTTACCTTATTGGATTCAATAAGTTGGCTTTTGATTGATTATTATGATTAATTGCTAAAAGTTGGAATCTGAAATTATTATTAATTGATTTTCAAGATGAAAGGCCTTCGTTTTTCATAAAAATAATGTTTCTTATTTTAATTTTAACAACTACTACTTGTGAGTGTTAAATTCAAGTTCTAGTTTTGATTCCCGTATGAATCGGGCATTGCAAAAATATATTCTACTTCTCTGTATCCTTTTAATAAATGGATTCAACACTATTTATGCCCATACCAATTTTGAAGTTGATCGTTATTTTTCAATTTTAAATTTAGGAGCTTCCGAAATCTCTCCCTGTGAGCTTGAGGAAGAATTGGCCCCTGTTGTTTTTGCGGATACTTCTGTACTTGAAGTTCAAAAGTTACTTGTGGCGGAAGTTACGGATTTCGAGGAAGAGGAGGAGGAGAGCGATGAAATTGTTTTGTCTCCGGAAACAAATTTAATTTATGGTGGTCTGGCAACTGCCATTTTTTATGCCCAAATGTGGGAGTATTTGTCCTCCGATCTTGAAAATGACCTTGCTTACATTGATACCCACGCTTTTGCCACTCCTTATAAGCGGTACATTAGATTCCAAGTTTTCAGAATTTAGGAAAATCTGACAGTACTTAATTAATTTAGGGTAGCTCCCCTTTTTTGGTACTGTTTTTAACCCAAATTGAGTAAGTCCGAAGCTATATTGGAAGGACTTACCAGGCATTTTATTTGCTAAAAAACCAATTATTCATTTTAATAAATTAAGATTATGAGGAAATCCCCCATGATTATTGGCGTGTGTTTATTATTGAGCCAATTAAGCTGTAATTCCGAAAAACATGAAAAACGAGAGGAAACCAAATATCTCGTGACCAGTCCAATAAAAAAAGATACCGCGGTTGTAAAAGACTATGTATGCCAAATACATAGTATTCGAAATATTGAGGTCCGTGCTCTGGAAAAGGGCTATTTACAGGAGATCTCGGTAGATGAAGGTCAATCCGTAAAAAAGGGTCAACAAATGTTCCATATTATGCCCAATGTTTATGAGGCGGAATTTCAAAAGGCCACGGCGGAAGCTCGGGTGGCCGAAATTGAATATGAGAATACTAAATTATTGGCCGATGGCAATGTAGTTTCTGCAAATGAGCTGGCCATGGCAAAGGCTAATTTTGAAAAGGCCAAAGCAGAAGTTATGTTGGCAGAGACCCATCTAGGATTCACCAATATCAAGGCTCCGTTTGATGGTATTATGGATCACCTGCATGTTAGGGAAGGTAGTCTTTTGGATGAAGGGGAATTGTTGACTACCCTATCGGACAATAGTAAAATGTGGGTTTATTTCAATGTGCCCGAGGCAGAGTATTTGGATTACATTACAAGTGTTGATCGCAATAGTAAAAAAGAGGTAGCACTTTTAATGGCCAACAATAAACGCTTTAATCAGACTGGTATTGTTGAAACCATTGAAGGGGAATTTAGCCATGAGACCGGTAACATAGCTTTTAGGGCAACTTTTGACAATCCCGAGGGTATTTTACGCCATGGGGAAACTGGTAGTATAATTATGCAGGTACCCCATACGAACGCGCTGATCATTCCACAAAAAGCCACCTTTGAGGTTTTGGACAAAAAATATGTTTTTGTAGTTGATGATAAGGCAGTGGTAAAACAGAAGGAAATAGCTATCGCCGGGGAACTACCAAATCTTTTTATCATTGAAAAGGGACTTACCGAGAAGGATAGAATAATTCTTGACGGCATTCGTATGGTAAAGGACGGAGACCATGTTGAAACCGAATTTATTGAACCAAAATCGGTTATAAACAACTTATCACTTTACGCCGAGTAAGTATAACCTATAGGAATCTTAAAGATTAATTGCGCAAAGTATGGGGCGTTGTCCATCCAAAGGTAAGGAGGACAAGAAAGCCCCTTCGGGAATTAATTTTTATGCCTAACCTAATTTCACAAAAGATGTTCAAAAAATTTATAAAAAGACCGGTATTGGCCATAGTCATATCAGTCATGATAGTTTTTACAGGCCTTTTGGCCATTAAACAATTACCTATTTCCCAATTCCCCGAAATAGCACCTACTACCGTTAATATTTTTATAGCGTATCCAGGTGCAAGTGCAGATGTATTGGTAAACTCAACACTTATTCCATTGGAAACGGCCATTAACGGTGTTCAGGGAATGCGCTATCTGGCATCCGATGCCACCAGTGCCGGGGAAGGTACGCTGCGTGTTATTTTTGAACCAGGAACGGATCCCAATACGGCAGTAGTTATGGTAAAGACAAGGGTAGATCAGGTAATGCCGAACCTACCCGAATTGGTGCAAAAGGAAGGGGTGATTATAACTCCCGTACAACCCAGTATGTTGATGTACGTAAACCTGTTTGCCGAAGACGAGCATAACGATGAAAAGTTTCTTTACAATTATGCCTATACTAAAATTATACCCGAAATACAACGTATCAACGGTATTGCCAGCGCCCAGATTTTAGGTAGCCGAAAGTACGCTATGCGGGTGTGGTTAAAACCAGATCGTATGCGTGCCTATAATGTATCTGCCGAGGAAATTATGGAGGCTATGCAGGACCAGAGTATAATTGCCAGGCCAGGAAGGATCGGGCAAAGTTCCGGAATTAAATCCCAGTCTTTGGAATATGTGCTTACCTACGTAGGGCGTTACAATCAACCGGAACAGTACAAGGATATTATAGTTCGTGCCAATGCGGAGGGGGAGACCATTACCTTGGGAGATTTGGCCGATGTAGAACTCGGTAGCGAGTTCTTCGATATTTATTCCAATTTGGATGGTCGGCCATCAGCATCCATTATCTTAAAACAGACTTTGGGCAGTAATGGAAAGGATGTTATTGACGAGGTTAAATCAAAATTACTGGAGCTTAAAGAAGACCTTCCACCTGGATTGGATTATAAGATTAGCTATGATGTTGCCAACTTCTTGGATGCCTCTATTGAACAGGTACTCCATACCCTTCGTGATGCCTTCATTTTGGTGGCTATAGTGGTCTTCCTTTTCTTGGGTGATTGGAGATCAACGCTGATCCCGATCATTGCGGTGCCTGTTTCATTGATCGGTGCTTTTTTTGTAATGCAGCTATTTGGGCTGTCCATTAACCTTATTACCTTATTTGCCTTGGTACTGGCCATTGGAATCGTTGTTGATAATGCCATAGTTGTGGTGGAGGCGGTTCACGTAAAAATGGAGGAGGAGAATCTAAGCCCTTATAAGGCATCCACAGAGGTGTTGAGTGAGATTGGTGGAGCTATTATCGCCATTACCTTGGTTATGGTGTCCGTATTTATCCCCATATCCTTTATGACCGGTCCGGTAGGGGTGTTTTACAGACAGTTTTCCATTACTATGGCCGGGTCCATTGTAATATCAGCGGTTGTGGCCCTTACCCTTACCCCGGTATTATGTGCCATAATGTTAAGGAGCAATCATGGGAAGCCCAAGAGGAAATCGCCCGTGGATAAGTTTATTGCCTGGTTTAATAAGGGCTTTGAACGTCTTACGGGGACCTATGTAAATTTATTGGATAAAATCGTAACCAGAAGGATCGTCACCTTTGGTATCCTAATAGCTTTTTGCGCGGGGATATTTTTTACGAACGAATCGCTGCCAGCAGGATTTATTCCCAATGAAGATCAAGGGATGATTTATGCCATTATACAGACGCCACCTGGAGCCACTTTGGAAAGGACCAATGATGTTGCCCGTAAATTGCAGCAGATCTGTGAAGAAATGGATGGAGTGGAGTCGGTTTCTTCTTTGGCCGGTTATGAGATTATGACCGAAGGACGTGGGTCCAATGCCGGTACCTGTCTCATCAATTTAAAACCATGGTCCGAGCGTCATCATTCCGTACATGAGATTATGGAGGAATTGGAAGAGGAAACCCAAAATCTAGGGGCCAGGATAGAATATTTTGAGCCGCCGGCGGTACCTGGTTTTGGATCTTCGGGCGGATTTTCCATGCGTTTATTGGATAAGACCAATTCCACGGATTATCATGGTTTTGGAAAGATAAATGATGATTTTATGGACGCTTTGTCCAAAAGGGAAGAACTAACAGGATTGTTCTCTTTTTTCTCTGCCAACTATCCCCAATACGAACTTAAAATCAATAATAAGATTGCCATGCAAAAAGGGGTTTCTATAGGTAAGGCTATGGAAAACCTCAATATTTTGATTGGTAGTACCTATGAACAGGGCTTCATTCTGTTTGGGAGGTTCTTTAAGGTCTATACCCAGTCGGCTCCCGAGTATAGGGCACTTCCATCTGATTTGGAAAAATTGTTCGTAAAAAATGAAGAAGGGGAAATGGTACCTTATTCTGCCTTTATGACCATGGAAAAGCGTTTGGGCCCCAATGAGATTACCCGCTACAATTTGTATAATTCGGCCACGATCAATGGGCTTCCTGCGCCTGGGTATACCACTGGGGACGCTATTAACGCCATAAAAGAGGTCGCCGCCCAAACCCTGCCCAGGGGCTATGACATTGCTTGGGAAGGGCTTTCGTTCGATGAGGCCAAAAGAGGAAATGAATCCCTATACATTTTCATCATAGTATTAATATTTGTGTATTTTGTGCTAGCGGCCCAATATGAGAGCTTTCTATTGCCTTTTGCCGTTATTCTATCCTTGCCAGTGGGTGTTTTTGGCTCTTTTGCATTATTGAGAATGATGGGCTTGGCCAATGATGTCTATGCTCAGATAGGGGTAATTATGTTAGTGGGTCTATTGGGCAAGAACGCGGTGCTTATAGTTGAGTTCGCCGTACAAAAGCATCGGCAAGGTGCCAGCATTCTTGAAGCGGCCATCGAAGGTTCACGCGCCCGTTTTAGGCCTATTTTAATGACTTCATTCGCATTTATTGCCGGTTTGATTCCTCTGGTCGTTGCTACCGGAGCTGGAGCCATTGGAAATAGGACCATTGGCGGGTCGGCTTTGGGCGGAATGCTCATAGGAACACTATTTGGAGTGTTGGTCATACCAGGGCTTTACTACATTTTTGCTACTATGGCAGAAGGAAGGAATCTGATCAAAGATGAGGCCAGTGAACCTTTTTCCGAAGAATTGATGCGTACGAGTGAGGGAGAAAGTAGGACTAGGACCAAAATGAGGGAGATTACGAAACTTTTGAAAAAACTAACCAAAGGAAAAGATGATGAAAAATAAGAGAATATTATGCCTAAAAAAGAGCAGGGTTTACGGGCTGACTTTGTTTGCTGTTGTAGCCACCTATTCCTGTGTTCCTTCAAAAACGCTATTGGAGGAAAATTCGGATGTGCCGATGAGGTATCAAAATCAATTGGAAGATAGCCTGAACAGTGCAAGTACCCGCTGGAAAGATTTTTTTTCGGACCCCTATCTAAATGCGCTGATAGATACTGCCTTGATTAAAAATCAGGAGCTTAATATAATGCTTCAACGGGTAGAGATGGCCAAAAATGAGATCAGGACCAGAAAAGGGGAATATCTGCCCTCTGTGAATCTTCAGGCTGGAGCGGAAATTGAAAAAGTGGGTGCTTATACCAGGAATGGTGCAGTGGAGGAACAGCTTGAAATACGGGAGGGAAAAGAGTTCCCTGAACCTCTTTCCAATTTTGTAGTTGGTGCCTACGCTTCTTGGGAGGTGGATGTTTGGAAAAAGCTAAGAAATGCTAAAAAAGCAGCTGTTTTCGAATATCTTTCTTCCATTGAGGGAAAGAATTTCATGGTCACCAATCTGGTATCCGAAGTAGCCGCATCCTATTACGAGTTGGTAGCTTTGGACAGTCGATTGGCTATTATTGAACAGAATCTTGCCATTCAACAGAATGCTTTGGCCATGGTAAGGCTTCAAAAAACGGCAGCAAGGGCGACGGAGTTGGCCGTGCGTAGGTTTGAGGCAGAGGTACTTAAGAACAAGAGCCAAAAATACGAGGTTCAACAGCAGATCGTAGAGACCGAGAATAAGATTAATTTTCTAATCGGGAGATCACCACAACATATCCCAAGGGATTCTAAGGGTTTTATTGAAAGGACCGTGGGAGAGGTAAACGCAGGGATACCCTCCCAACTGCTTCAAAACCGGCCAGATATAAGACAGACCGAATATGAATTGGCTGCGGCCAAGTTGGATGTTAAAGTAGCCAAGGCTAATTTCTACCCTTCCTTGGGGATAAAGGCAGGTGTTGGATTGGAGGCCTTTAAACCGAAATTTTTGACTAGTACACCACAATCTTTGTTGTATAACGTAGTGGGGGATGTAGTGGCCCCGTTAATCAATAGAAATGCAATCAAGGCAGCTTATGGCAATGCCAACGCTAGGCAAATACAGGCAGTGTACGAGTATGAAAAGGCTATTTTAAATGCGTATATCGAGGTAGCCAATCAACTGTCCAATATTGATAATCTTAACAGAAGTTATGAATTAAAAGTAGGTCAGGTACAGGCACTTAATGAATCCATAGATATTTCCATTCGACTTTTTCAGTCGGCCAGGGCAGACTATATGGAGGTACTTTTGACCCAGCGGGATGCCCTCGAATCCAGTGAGGATCTTGTAGAGACCAAAAAGGACCAAATGTTGGCCAAGGTAAGTATGTATAGGGCCTTAGGAGGAGGATGGGATAGATAAAGCTGATCCAAGGGTTGCCAATTACTTTGATGGAAAGCCATTTTACATTCGTGTAGAATGGCTTTTCCTATTTTGAGGTTGATAAGACTTTTGGATTAATTCCAAAATGAAGGGGCGGCTCATATTTATTTGAAGTTTATATATAAACCTTATATATTTAATGTTTCCTATAGTAGAAGCTTTAATAAACCATCCAATTATATGAAAGTATTACCATTATTTTCCCTTGTTGCTCTATGTCTAATATTAGGGTACAGTTGTGCCGAGAAAGAGGCGAAGAAGCCCCAAAAACCTAATTTTTTGTTTATCATGTCCGATGATCATGCTTATCAGGCCATTAGTGCTTATAGCGATCATCTGATCCAGACCCCTAATATAGATCGGTTGGCCAAGGAAGGGATGTTGTTCAGAAATGCCAGTGTTACCAATTCCATTTGCGCACCTTCACGAGCCACCATTCTTACAGGGAAACATACCCACATTAATGGGAAAATAGATAATCACAATCCTTTCGATACTACCCAGGTTACCTTTCCGCAAATCTTTCAGAAGGCGGGTTACCAAACGGCCATGTTTGGGAAGCTACATTTTGGGAACAATCCCAAGGGGGTGGACGATTTTATGATCTTACCAGGTCAAGGACATTATATCAACCCAGATTTTATCACCCAAAAGGGCGATACCACCATTACCGGTTATGTAACGGATATTATTACGGACATGAGTTTGGAATGGTTGGATAAAAAAAGAGATTCCGATAAGCCGTTCTTTTTAATGTATCTCCATAAGGCACCGCACAGACCATGGTGGCCAAGGGCGGATAAGTTTAAGGAATACACTCAAAAAACCTTTCCCTTGCCAGAAACTTTATTCGATGATTACTCCAATAGGGGTACTGCAGCCAAAACAGCCGAAATGAATCTTTTGTACCATATGCAGTATAGCCATGATAGCAAGATTTTTCCAGAAACATTGGAAGCTATGGGAGGAGTGGAGCCATTGGTAGAAGGTTCCCAAGCCGACGTTTACAACGAATTTAACCGTGGGAACGAGGAACAGAGAAATGAATACAAACCTATTCTGGACTCCATTAACCTCGATTTCAAGGAAAAATGGCCCAAGTTGACCGATAAGGAAAAAATGATCTGGAAATACCAGCGGTACATGCAGGACTATTTGGGAAGTATTTCCTCCGTTGATGATAATGTGGGACGGGTACTGGACTACCTGGACAACAATGGCCTGGCCGAAAATACCATAGTAGTCTATACCTCCGATCAAGGTTTTTATTTAGGGGAACATGGTTGGTTCGATAAGCGTTTTATTTACGATGAGTCCTTCAAAACGCCTTTGTTGATCCGTTGGCCAAATGAAATAAAACCGGGAACCACCGAGGAGGAAATGGTGCAGAACCTTGATTTTGCCCAGACCTTTTTGGAGGCTGCCCAAATCTCAGCACCGACAGATATGCAGGGAGAAAGCCTTATGCCGTTGCTAAAAGGGGACGGTGCCAAATGGAACCGCGAAGCTGTTTATTATCATTATTATGAATATCCCAGTGTGCATATGGTAAAACGCCACTATGGCATAGTGACCAAGGAATACAAACTTGCCCATTTCTATTACGATGTGGACGAATGGGAATTATATGATCGCAAGAAGGACCCCAAGGAAATGAACAATGTTTATGATGACCCAGCTTATGCAGAGATCGTGAAGGAGTTAAAGGGAAAACTGGCCGAACTTAGGGTAAAGTATAAGGATTCCAAGGAACTGGATGATAAGTATATTGAACAATCCAAGAAATATTAGAGCCCGCAATTTATGTTTCGGTTGCGCAATCTGTGTGATTTCTCCCTTCCGGTCGAAATGACGGGAGCAGTCACTTCGAAATGAGGGGCTTTCCGCACCGATTGGGAAGTTGCACAAGCAAGGTTATGGTGAAGCCATTCACTTTTGGGGTATAGAGAATTTATGCACTTAATATGTGTTTTGGTTGCCCTGGCTGTGTGATTTCTCCATCCTGGTCGAAATGACCTATTCCATGATAATTTGTATGGTTTTATTGGAGAACAGGATTGGCCTATGCCCTCAATATCTTATCTGGGGTAATCGGTAGATCAAATACACGTTTGTCACAAGCCTTATAAATGGCATTGGCAATTGCCGCAGGGGTTGGAGGCATAGGGACTTCTCCTACACCCTTGGCATCCTCTTCAGGGCGGTTGATAATGGCTATCTCCACTTCCGGGATTTCCGAAAAT
Source organism: Arenibacter troitsensis (assembly GCF_900177645.1). Taxonomy (GTDB): domain Bacteria; phylum Bacteroidota; class Bacteroidia; order Flavobacteriales; family Flavobacteriaceae; genus Arenibacter; species Arenibacter troitsensis. The sequence continues at coordinate 109,806 of NZ_FXAO01000011.1, read as the reverse complement.
CGTAAAATGGGGTATTTTAAATAATCCGTGCCAGTGATTTCAGTGGTATTGAAAGACACCTGCTCCTTAAGGGTCCAACTGGCCGCCTGGATCAATCCACCTTCAATTTGATTCGTAATTCCATCCATATTGATCACTTCGCCTACATCTACCGCTGCCCACATTTTAATAAGCTCAATACTGCCCGTAACTTTGTCTACGGCAACTTTGGCGGCCATGGCTATATAGGCGTCCGTATTCTTGTACCTCATAAAGGCATAACCGACACCTTGATCATCGGCTATATTTTGGGAGGCGGTAAGTTCTTTTACCTTCTGGATAACCGCAATGGCCCTTTCGTCTTCCAAATGTTTTAGACGGAATTCCATAGGGTCTTGTCCTGCCTTTTCGGCCAAGCTATCCATAAGGGACTCCACGGCAAAGATATTCGTAAAGGATCCAAGGCTGCGCAAAGATGAGGTCCGCAACGGTCCGTAATAGTAATGCGCATTCACGGTCATGTTCGGAATACTGTAATATGGATCGGCATTTCTATGTCCGCCTCCCAAATATCCTCTCGATTTCATCTGATAAGGGGTTTCCAAATATCTGGCCGTTAATACGGTTCCTGCATCTTCGTTGGGGCGGGTGCTATGGGAGTCTGTCCACACTTCAGCTTTCCAAGAGTTTATATTTTTGTTTTCATCCAAGCCAGCTTCCAATTCCACAATCATGGCCGGACCAAAGGGGTCCCATGTATGTTCATCCTGCCTGGACCACTGTACCCGCACATGGGTGTTGGGGTATTCCAGGGCCAAAAGGGCGGCATCGGCAGCAGCGTCATCCGCAGTGCTATGTCCAAAACAACCGGCTCCGGGAACAGCAGTAATATGAATTTTTTCGGAGTCCAGGTTAAGCATGGTCGACAAGGCTTCCCTCATTGGATATATCCCCTGACTATGGGACCAGACATGCAATACTTCCCCGTCAAACATAGCTATTCCACAGGCTGGCCCCATGGAAGCATGTTTTATATAGGGTTTGGTATATCTTGCCTTAAGGGTGTCCATTTCTTTGGAAATTGCCGTTACATCACCTGCGCTTTTCACGGTTTCTGGTCCGGTGGCAACCTCCTTAATATGTGCATAGAGCTTACTATATTCGGGAAAGGGTATGGGAGTTGTCCATTCGGTATGATTCCTAAGGTATTTTTCCGCTTTAATTGCTTGGTGTTCCCTTTCGGTAATGACTGCTACAATACTGCCTTTTACTACCGTTTTAAGAACACCCGGAACCTCGTTTCTTAAGTCGGTATCATCTATGGACATGAGTTGTGAGGTATATCCTGGAGGTCGCACCACCCTGGCATGCACCATTCCTGGGAAGCGCAGATCTTGAATATAAATGGCCTGTCCACGTACCATGTCCCTAATATCCGTTCTAGGGATAGCTTTTCCTACATAGCGGTGTTCCTTCTTATTTTTAATGGGGACAGGAAGGCTTACTTCCTTTTCTATTTGTACACCTTCGAGGATTTCAGCAAAAGTGAGGGATTTGTTGTCCAGTTTCGACTTTACAATGCCACTGTACAATAGCAGGTCATCAATGGGTGTATTCAGTTTTTTACTTGCCAACCCCAATAATTCTTGCCTAGCGGTAGCAGCTGCATAACGTACGGACATGGCACTGTTCTGAATGGAGGCACTGGCCCCGGTATAGCCTTCATTAGGGGTGCGTCCGGTCTCTGCCAGCTGTACCTGCACCTTCTCCAGATCCATATCCAGCTCCTCCGCAGCAACTTGTTGGATAGCAGTGCGGATACCTTGGCCCAGTTCTACTTTTCCTGATAAAACCCTAATACTACCATCATCCAAAATTTCCAACCAAGCGTTGACCGTATTGGCGCGACCCATACTTCCTGGTAGCTTTCCGTCATAATCCACTCGGGCGGCCATTATGGGGTCTTCCACACCTGTGCAGGCTCCCAACAATGTGAAACCAACGCTGATATAACCCAAGTCTTTGAGAAATTTTCTTCTGGTTCTAAGTGGTTTGACTTTCATGGAGGGTTGGGATTACAGGTTTTTAGCCGCTGTCTTAATGGCTTGGATGATCCTGGGATGGGTACCGCAGCGACAGAGGTTGCCTTGCAGGGCATTTCTGATTTCCTTTTCATCAGGGTTTGCGTTGGTATTTAAAAGCCCAACTGCGGACATTATCATACCGTTGAGACAATAACCACATTGCGCAGCCTGTTCGTTTACAAATGCCTGCTGCACGGCATGTAGCCGGCCTTCAGTAGATTCAAGTCCTTCCAAGGTAGTTATTTCGGCATCCCCAATAGTGGATACCGGAAGCATACAACTGTTTGTAGGTTTGCCATTTACCAAAACGGCACAGCTTCCGCATTGGGAAAGTCCACAGCCAAATTTTGGACCATTAAGTTCTAGGTAATCCCTTAGAATATATAGCAAAGGCGTGTCGGCCTCGGTATCGATCTTGCTTTTGGAACCATTGATGTTGAGGTGGTAGGTGGGCATAGCAACGAGTTAAGCTTCTAAGATAATGAAATGCTTTTCTAATACAAATGGTCGGGCAATATTAGAAAGCAGGAATTATCTGATTTACGATTTTTTTGCCAAACCTCTGGAAATCCTCCTTCATAATGGCATTGATGGCATTTAGAGACCAAATTTTTGGCCTACCAATAATTTATTGAATAATCCCACCAAGTCGGGATTCCGCTCCATAAGATTAGTAAAAATCGTTATCTCACACTTTTTTCTTGAATCATTTTTTGTTCAAAAGCTGCGTCGTATTCATTGTTCTTTTGGCTTGGAACCAAGGCATTGGTTGCGTTGCGCCAATCCATCAGTTTTTTAAGGAGTTCCTGGGTTTTTTCTGGATTTTGTTCTGCAACATTATTTTCTTCACTAGGGTCAGATATTAAATTGTAAAGTTCCAATGCGCCGTCTTCAAAATATTCATGCAGTTTCCAGTCGCCCGAAATAATTACGGAACCTGGGCGAGTACGGAACAAGGGGTCACGGCTACCATCCTGTACGCCTTGGTATTCCTGAAGGTAGATAGGGAAGTGAAAGAAAAGGTCTCTCTCTGCCTTGGAACTGCCCTCGAATATAGGTCCTAAGTTAATACCGTCCAGTAGCGGAGCCTTTTTATCCGGGCTTGCAATATTTTGTAGGGTGGGATAAAAGTCCATATTATTTACACGGGCAGTAGAGCTAGAATTAGGTTTTATTTTTCCAGGCCATTTTATGAGTAAGGGCACACGGATTCCCCCTTCATAGTAAGAACCCTTCCCAGCACGTAAGGGGTTTTGTTCGGATATGGACCTAATTCCTCCATTATCCGAAGTAAAGATTACCAGGGTGTTTTTTTCCAGTCCGTTTGCTTTTAACGAAGATAGAAGTTTGCCCACATTTTCGTCCATGGAGGCCACCATAGCGGCATAGTCCGGTCTATCCTGACCATTGGAACCCTTTTTGGTCTTAAATTTATCAATGAGCTCCTCTTTTCCCATTATTGGGGTATGTACCGTATAGAAGGGAAGGTAAAGAAAAAAGGTGGTGTCCCTATATGTTTCAACAAAAGAGATGGCCTCATTGGTAATGCGGTCTGTTAAATATTCACCCTCCGGGCCATTGGTAATATGGTCTATTTTATAAGGAGAAAAGTACCCCCCTTTTCCAGGATTGCCCTTGGAGCTTCCACCAACATTAACATCTATCCCCTGTTTCTTTGGGTCATTGCCTACATGCCATTTTCCGAAACTTCCGGTAATATATCCGGCCGATTTTAGCATTTGTGGGAGGGTGTATATGGTGTCATTTAAGTGGTCCGTGTTTTGGATAGGGATAAGTTTTCGTGTCTTGGAATTTCCTCTGTCCGATGGGCTTACCGTATAAACACCATGTCGTGGAGTATTAAGTCCGGATAGTAGGCAGGCCCGACTGGGAGCACAATTTGCGGCACCGGCGTATGCATTGTAAAAAATCATACCCTCTTTGGCCAATGTGTCCAAATTTGGGGTTTCATAATACTCACTTCCCATAAATCCTAAATCTTTCCAGCCCAAATCATCTACATTTATAAGGACAATATTGGGAAGTGACTTATTTGGCAAACTTTCTTTGGGGGTTTTGCAGGACTGTAGGCAAGACATTATCGTTAAAACAATAGTGGCGAGGTATGGTCTGATGTGATTCATGTTTCTATGGTAATTTGGTATTGGATAGGGTCTAAGTTATGTTAAAATGCTTTAAACAGTGCCTTGCATTAAGGCACCAAGTCTTTTTTGTTTACTGTTTTATCTTTTGAAAATTGCCTTGCAAATTCTGTGGGACTTTTGCCGTACTGCTTACTGAAACATTTGCTAAAGTATTTTTGATTGCTGAACCCCGTCATATAGGCCACTTCTGAAATGTACATTTGGTTTTTCTTTAGGAGTTGGGCGGCTCTTTTTAAACGTATTTGTTTAATTAAGTTTACAGGAGTATCGTCCATAATGGCTTGCACCTTTCTATAAAGATTGGCCCTACTCATCCCCACTTCCGAAGCTAGAAACTCCACACTCAGTAAATTATCATCCATGGAGTCTTCTATAATTTGAACCAGCTTTTTAATAAACATTTCATCCAGGGAGTCCACTTCAATCTCTTGAGGTTCTGTAGTAATTATTTTACTGTACTTTTCTTTGAGTTCTTGTCGGGTTATAAGTGCGTTTTTTACTTTCCATTTTACAAATTCTAAGCTAAATGGTTTTTCAATATAATCCTCAGCTCCCAAACTCAGACACTTTATTTTTGTCTCTTCCGAGTTTTTGGCAGTTAGCATAAAAATGGGAATGGTATTTATGTCATTATTGTCTTTCACCCTTTTGAGCATGGATACACCATCTTCGATGGGCATAAGTATATCACATATGATCAATTGGGGTTTTTCTCTAAGAATGGTTTCGTAACCTTCTTGACCATTGGAGGCCTCAACTACATGGAAATCATCCTTTAATTCCTCTTTTACCATAAACCTCAAGTCATTATTGTCCTCAATCAACAATACCTTGGGTTTGTCTTTATCCTTTGAATCGGTTTGAGCATCGAATTCTGAGGAGACCTCCTCAATAACCTGAAATTCGGAATTATGGATAAAATTTCGGGTTAGGGGTTTGCCCGTATCTATTCTTTCTTTTTTATCGAAGGCATTTTTATGGATTGGTAGAAAAAAGGTAAATTCTGTAAATACACCTTCCTCACTTTCAACTATGATTTTGCCGTGATGTCTTTCCACAAGTTTTTGTACCAATTCCATGCCTATTCCCGTACCGGGAATCTGATTGCTATAAGTCTTGGTAGCTTGGTAATATCTATCAAAAATATGTGGTAGGTCTTTTTTGGGTATACCAATTCCGTTATCCCGAACGGAACATTTTATATACTCGCCCTTTTTTCTGTGTAGCCTTATAAAATCGTTGTCGTTCATATTTGCAACTTCCAGGGTCACGCTTATTTCCCCTTTTTTAAGGGTGTGTTTAAACGCATTGGAAAGTAGATTGAACAGTATTTTTTCCATGATGTCTACATCGTACCAACCCCTTATTTCTTCCTTGTTACAGTTAAAGTGGTATTTTATTTCGTAAATTCTTGCAAAATCGTTGAAGGCATTTTTTATGGTTCTTATGTCCCTTACAATATCATTTTTGGATATCCGCAATTTGAGTTTGCCCTCGTCAAATTTCCTAATATCCATGATTTGATTGATCAGCCTGTGCATTCGTAAGGTGTTGTTGTAGATGCGTTGGGAAGTCAACGGACTTAGAGTAAATTTCTTTTCTTTTACCACTTTTTCAATAGTTCCAAGAATTAAGGATAAAGGTGTGCGTAATTCATGGGAGATATCCGTGAAAAAAACCATTTTCATTCGGTTTATCTCATTATCTTTTTCTCGGCTTATGGTCTCGGCAACTAAATTTTTCTTTAAAGTATACCATCTTTGCACCAATAGAAAGGTAATGTAGATGCAAACGGCCAGAAGCACAGTGTAAATGAAGTACGCTAAATTACTTCTCCAGTAGGGAGGTGCAATCACAAAGCTGAGTTCGGTGGGGGTGGTATTCCAAACACCGTCACTGTTGGAACTTTTTACCTTAAAGGTGTATTTTCCAGGTGGCAGGTCATTGTAATTGGCATTTCTATTGGAAGCCTTGGTGTGATGCCAAAAATCATTGATGCCCTCCAATTTATAAGTATATTCATTTTTATTCGGTGCAGTAAAATCCAGAGAAGAAAATTCTATGGCGATGTTATTGCTGTTGTAGGGGAGTTCCAGTTTTTCTGAAGCCCCAATGATCTGTATTGGCAATGAAAAATTCTCGGATGGGGATTCTGTAGATTCATTGCCCAGGATATCAAATCTGGTGATAACGGTATTGGGAATAAGTTTTGATTTTTTGTAATTTTTGGTAGCAACGCTGTAAAATCCGCCGGGACAGCCAAAGTATATGGTCCCATCTTGGTCTTTTAAATAAGAGTTGAAGATAAAATGACTTTCCGCCAGTCCATCCTCCATTCCGAAATTCACGAATTTTTTTTCTGTAATATCAAATCTTGAAATTCCACCCTGTGTACTAAGCCATAAATTTCCGGAGTTGTCGGTTTCAATACTGGATACGGTGGTAGATAATAATCCCTGTTTTTTACCAAAGGATTGTACGGTTTTGGTTTCACTGTTGTAAAAATTTATACCGCCACCCCTTGTCCCGATCCAGAGGTTCCCGGGTTCCGTTTCCAACAAACACAAAATGGCATTGGAAGAAAGGCCATCTTTATCTTTAAGGTTGGGGTTAAATGTTTTTAATTCTTCATTAATCAGGTCTACCATAAATAGGCCATCGCCCCTAGTGCCGATCCATAGGTTCTGCTTTTTGTCCAAATGCATTACCGAAACATTCTTTCCCATTAATAGGGAAATAGTCTTTTGTTTAAATTTGGAAAGATTGGGCCCTGTCTGTACAATGTCTATTCCTCCACCCCATAGGCCGACCCATATTTCATTTTTGTTCAAGGGGATAATGTCTTTTATGCCTTTTGAAAAATGTTGCAGGGTATCTACCTCTAAGGTTTGGTTTTTTATTGTGTAATTATTGGATTTCAAAAGTGCTCTTCCAAATCCAATTAACAGCTCCTTGTTTTCATAATCTTTTTTTACTACCGTGTAGTTTTCTGTGGTACGTAGTAGGGGTTCATTGGTATTTAATCTCTTGTTGAATCTGTAAAGACCTTTTTGATTTATAGTCAAGAGGATCTCTCGGTTATTTTCCTTTAAAAAGGATTGAGGGAAAAAATTTGTCAAATTTTCGTCTATACCTGTATATTCGAAAATCGAAGTCCTTCCTATGTATTTATATACTCCTTTGTTGGAGGCAATCCATAGGTTGTTGTATCGGTCAAGTGTCAAGGAATTGATTCTGCTTTGGGATGATCCGTTCTGACTATTGGAATTATTTACGTTCTCAAAAGAATATGTATTGTTTTTCAGGGTTCCCTTGATTAAGCTGGATGGTGTTCCGATCCACAGGGTTGCAGATTCCTCTTCCTGGGCCAAGGCGGTATATGTAGGGACTACAGGGTTGGCATCGGGAAAATCGGTATAGGTTTTTAAGACCTCCAATTTATTATTGGCCTTTGCATAATCAAGAACAAATATACCCTCATCAGTGGTGGCAATAAAACTGTTGTTTTTTGTATGGATAAGGGTTTCGGTGTTTTTTAGAAATCCAGACTGGATTAATTTATTTTCCTTTCCCAAAAAAATTATGCCGTTTGGGGTGGCAAACCAAATACGGCCAAACTTGTCTTCAGCAAATTGATTGACTTGTTTGTCGTTGGCCCAAATGCTATTGTCTTGTGTATAATTAAATTCGGTTTGAAATTGGAGGTTTTCGGCCTTTTCATTGGGAATTATTTTTACGATTCCAGTGTTACGCAAATTGGCCCAAATAGTGCCATCCAAAGATTTCCCTAAAACTTTTGAGGTATTGTTTTTGTAAAAGCCTTTAAACCTGTTGGTTTGCCGATCATAGAAAATTAAGTAGCTTTCGCTTCCTATCCATAAATTTCCAAGATCATCCTCTACAATAGAATTTATACTATTGTTGGGGATGGAATTCTCATCAAATACATCGTATTGATTTTCTATTAGGGAATGTCCATCATATCTATATAGGCCACTATCCGTTCCCAACCATAGAAAACCTAAATGATCCTCAAAAACAATATTGGTCTTTTTGTTAAAGGGTACTCCGTCTATATTCAGTTTTTGTAGGATGGTGTTGTTTCCTTGAGCCATGCAGCCAAGGTGAATTAACAATGTAAACAGATATAAAGTTATGTACTTCATGGTTTGGAGCTGAAATCAGGTATTGGCCGGGTCTTTTAACCAAAGGGGTTTGGATAATACCATGATAATGTTAATAAATGTTAAAAATAGCTCGACTTACTGCGAAATAAGGAGGACTAATGTCAAATATTAAGGGTAAATATGTTGCAAAATAGGCTATCCAGGCCTTTAATTCAAGGAAATGCAACATTATTGCACCAAATTGGGATGTATAGGCCTAGGTCCCATTTTATATTTACACCATGTCGATTATTTTGGGATAATCGTATTAATTATTAACCAACATATACCAATATGAAATTAAAAAGTATTTTATTGTTACTACTGTTTTTCAGTATTGTATCGCTTCAAGCTCAGCAAATTATAAGCGGAACGGTCGTGGATGAAACAGGTCAGCCTCTTCCAGGGGTGAATGTTTTGGTCAAGGGGACTACTACAGGTGCTGTTGCGGATTTTGATGGAAATTATTCCATTGCCGCATCTGAAGGCGCTGTTTTGGAATTTAGGTATTTGGGCTTTATTGCTCAAAGTGTTCAGGTGGGAAAGTCTACTACTATTGATGTAGTGCTTCAGGAAGACGTTTCCCTTTTGGATGAGGTGGTGGTTATAGGTTATGGTACCTCCACCAAAAAGGATTTGGTGTCTTCCGTAGCTTCGATCAAATCCGATGTTCTGGAAAACCAGCCAGTGGCCAGGGTAGACCAGGCATTACAGGGTAGGGCTACCGGGGTGGAAGTTACATCCAACAATGGAACACCGGGTACCGGTGCTACCATTCGTATTAGAGGAAACAGTTCCATTAATGGAAACAATGATCCCCTTTACGTTGTGGATGGGTTTATTGCAGGTACCGGATTTAACCTTAATACTATTAATGTCAACGATATTGAATCTGTTGAGATATTAAAGGATGCTACCGCATTATCAATCTATGGAACTAGGGGAGCTTCGGGCGTTATTTTGATTACCACCAAAAATGGTAAAGGTATGGCACCAGGAAAACCTGTAATCGCAATCAATCATTACCAAAGTATTCAGGAGACGGCCAACCGTATCAATATTTTGGGCGGACGGGATTTTATCGATTATAAAAATGAATCGTATCAATTTGTACCTGGACCCGATGGTTTTGGGTTTACGGATACAACTTTGCCATTGGTATTGGATCCAGAGAATACTACGACAACCGATTGGTTGGATTTGGTGGAGCAACCAGGTTCTATTTCCAATACCGATTTGTCCATTACGGGGAATTCTGAAAATGCCAATTATTTTATATCTGGAAACTACTACAATCAAAAGGGACTGTTAAGAGGTTCTGGATTGGAAAGGGTAAACTTTAGAACCAATGTGGATGTAAAGGTTTCCGATAGGCTTAGGACCGGAATCCGGACAAACTTAACGCATTACAAAATTGAGAACAACAAAGTAGATTATGGCAATATTGTTTCCAGCGTATTGCCAATACGACCAGTTTATCTTGAAGATGGTAGTTTTTCTTTTGAGAATCCTATAAGTGCAGGTCTGGAGAGAAACCCGGAAGCGGATATACAACATAGAGTGGATCACGACTTGGTTACCCAAATCATAACGAATGCCTATGCCGAGTATGAATTGGCAAAAAACCTTTCTTTTAAATCTACTTTTGGTGCACAGTTAAACTATGTTAAGCAGAACAATTATTTGCCAGGGATCTTGCCTGAACGTGTTAATGGTGGTTTTGGTAGGATCAATACCAATTTTTCCAAGAGTTTATTGAATGAGAATACCTTAAATTATGACGTGGATTTGGGGAACCATTCCTTAAAAATATTGGGAGGTTTTACCTGGCAGAAAGATAATAACGAAAGTACGTTTGCCGAAGCCGATAATTTTCCCAATGACGTAGTTTCGTTTAATAACTTGGCATTAGGTGATTCAGAAACAGCACTGGTTGGTTCTGGATATGGACAACGAACCCTGACTTCTTTCTTGGGTCGTGTCAATTATGGTTACAAAAGCAAATACTTGCTTACCCTTGTAGGACGTTATGACGGGTCCTCTGTATTTGAGACAGGTAATAAATATGCCTTTTTCCCTTCTGTGGGTGCAGCTTGGAACGTTGATGAGGAAGAGTTTATGATGGATTCCAACCTGATCAATAGGTTTAAAATAAGAGGTAGTTATGGTATTGTGGGGGAACAAGGTGTTGCGGCTTACAATTCTATAGCCACTTATGCCAATACAACTACTGTCTTTAATGGTTCTCAGGTAAATGGAGTACTTGTTGGACAAGTGCCCAGTAGTGGTTTAACCTGGGAGACAACCAAGCAAATGGACATAGGTTTGGAGCTTGGATTTTTGAACAATAGGATTTCCTTTGAGGCCGATTATTATAAAAAGACAACAGATGACCTACTATTATCCGTAGCCCTATCTGGTCAGGTAGGAGCCAATTCAACTACCCAATTACAGAATTTGGGATCTGTAGAGAACAGGGGCTTCGAATTTGGCCTCAATACCATAAACGTACAGAACGATAATTTTACTTGGGAGTCCAATCTTAGTATATCTTCCAACAAGAGTGAGATATTGGAGTTGGATAATCAGGAATATATTTCATTGCAATCTACAGGAAATCAAGGAGGTAACTCTGCTAGGTTGATTGTAGGGGAAGCATTGCCGACATTTGTAGGGGCTAAATACCTAGGTACCTATAAAACTGCTGATGAGATTATTGCCGATGGAAGGCAAGGTAGATCATTTATCGGAGGTCCAAGATATGAAGACGTTAATGGTGATACCAATATTAATGATGAAGACTTTCAGGTACTTGGTAGTCCAATACCGGATTTTTACGGAGGATTTAGAAACACCTTTACCTACAAAAACCTTTCCTTGGATGTGTTTTTCCATGGTAGCTATGGTGCCGAAATTTGGAATGTAAGAACACAGACGGCTTACTATGGTAGGGGAGAACAAAATGTAGACCCTATCGTTTTGCAACGTTGGATAGCAGGTGTAAATGAGACTTCCGATATACCAAGGGCAGGACCATCCAACAGTCTATTTAATGTTAATAGTGATTTGAACATAGAGGATGGTTCTTATTTGAGATTGAAAACGATGACCTTAAATTATAATATTCCTATGGAGGCAAAAGGGCTCGGAAATGTATTTAGCGCAATGAATGTCTATGTTACCGGTACGAATCTTTTCCTTTGGTCAGACTTTACATTGGGAGATCCAGAAGTAAATGCCTTTACTGCGGGTAGCGGACTTGGTTCTGTTTCCCAAGGTTTTGCTTCGGGTCAATATCCATATGCTAAGTCAATAACCCTAGGTGTAAAACTAGAATTTTAAAAAATACAGATATGAAAACTATAATAACGAGCAAATTTTTAATGCTACTTATGGGCTTATTGGTTTTGAGCTCATGTGACAAGTTTTTGGAAGAGGATTTAAGGGACGAGATTACGCCAGAATCTTTTTTTACCAATGACAAGGAAGCAGAACTTGCTGTAAACGGTGTCTACAGGTTGTTTCATAACAACAACCTTTACGCGCAACGTGGATTGGACAATTATTACACTAGTGGTGCCGACATACAGGCGGCCAGTAGAAATGTGAACAATGAGATACACAATTATCTTATTCAAGAAGGTACGGCGGATGGCAATGGTACCTGGATTTACCTCTATCGTGTAGTAAATAATACTACCGAGTTTATCTCCAATATTGAAGGTAATGAAAGTTTATCGCAAGAAGCCAGGGATCAAAGAGTGGGAGAGCTTTTGTTTTTAAGGGCATTGGCCTATTATCATTTGACCAACCTTTGGGGCGACGTTCCTTTTTATACCGAGCAATTGCCGGTACCAGAAAGGTCCATACTAGGGAGAACGCCAAAAGCGGAAATAAGAAGCGCTATGAAAACAGATTTGGCAAAGGCCTTTGATTTGTTGCCAACTTCCTATTCCGGCAGTAATTTGGGTAGGGCTACTAAATGGGCCGCAGCAACTCTTAAGGCCAAGTATCATCTTTTTGATAAAGAGTGGGGATTGGCGAAGATTGAATGTGATAAGGTAATAGATGAAAGTCCACATAGGCTCTTGGATGATTATGCCGATGTATTCGATCAATCAGATCCAAGTAACCAATACAATGATGAATATATTTTTGTAATCGATTTTGAGGCAGATTTAGTAGGTGAATTATCTACTACAAGAACAGATGATTACAACCCACGTATCAGGGACGAACCTGCAAACCGTAATAAGGATACCGTGGTAAATGGGGTTTCCGGTTCCAAGGTTAATATATTTCAAGGCCTTTTGCGCGAACGAAATGAAGATATGACCGGTTATGGTTGGTCAGTGCCTTTGCCAGAATTTGCCTTAAGGGAAAATTGGCAGGATGGGGATTTACGCTATGATGCTACCATCGTTACAGAGTATTTGGGATGGAAATTATCTTTCCCATACTTCCGTAAAAATTGGAATTTGGACCAGGAAAATTCATTACGAGGCAATCATCCTGAAAACTATATCGTATTTCGTTTAGCTGACGTTTATCTTATGGCAGCTGAGGCTGAAAACGAAGCCAATGGCCCGGGCAATGCCTATGCCTATGTTAATAAGGTAAGGGAGCGCGCTTTTGAGCCAGATCAGCCTTGGAGTGGTATGTCCCAAGTTCAATTTAGGGAAGCCATGTACGAGGAACGAAAATTTGAGCTTAGTGCAGAAGGACATCGCCGAATGGATCTTATTCGTTGGGGTATTCTGTTGGACAGGGTAAAGACGGTTCAACATAGAGCTTGGAACAATCCTGCTGCCAACATACAGCCTTACCATGTTTTATTACCTATTCCACAGAATCAGTTGGAATTGAATCCAAATTTATTGGAGTCGGACCCTACCAATAATGGGTATAGATAGTGCCAAAATTAAGTTATTGCCATGGGGCGCATTTAAGCTGTCCCATGGCATTTATGATACCATTTCAATGATGAGACAGTCTTCTTATTTCGTTATATTTTTATTATTGATTATTGGCTTGTCCTCATGTAAAAACAAGGGGCAGCAAACAACGTCCACCAAAACTGACAATGCTCAGGAAAATACTGCCAAACCCAATATTATTTACATATTGGCCGATGATTTGGGTTATGGGGATCTAAGCGCCTATGGGCAGCAGAAGTTTACAACGCCCAACATAGATAAGTTGGCTAGCCAGGGAATGCTGTTTACCGAACATTATTCGGGTAGTACGGTATGTGCCCCATCTAGATCGGCCTTGTTGACAGGGATGCACACCGGCCATACCTTTGTGCGTGGTAACAAGGAAATACAACCAGAGGGACAATATCCCATTCCAGATAATACCTATACATTGGCGGAAGCCCTGAAGAAAGCGGGTTATGCTACTGGGGTCTTTGGTAAATGGGGCCTTGGTTACCCAGGTTCGGAAGGCGATCCTTTAAACCAAGGTTTCGATACTTTTTTTGGGTACAATTGCCAACGTTTGGGACATAATTACTACCCTCGCCATTTGTGGGCCAATAACGATTCCTTAGTGTTGGAGGAAAATTCAGGGAAGCAAAAAGGGATTTATGCTCCCCAGCTTATCCATGAGAAAACGTTGGATTTTATTGAATTCAATAAGGACAATCCATTTTTTCTCTATGTGGCATCTATTATCCCCCATGCAGAACTTGTAGCTCCAGAGGAAATAATGCAAAAATACAGAGGTAAATTCCCTCCTGAAAAGGCCTATAAGGGTGTGGATGATGGGCCTGAATATAGAAATGGACCCTATGAATCACAGAAGGAAACCCACGCCGCCTTTGTGTCCATGATCCATATACTGGATAACCAAGTTGGTGAGATTATGGCCAAATTGGAAAAGTTGGGCATAGCGGACAATACCATAGTAATGTTTACTTCAGACAACGGTCCACATACCGAAGGTGGTGCCGACCCGGATTATTTTAATAGTAATGGTCCACTTAAAGGTACCAAGCGGGATCTCTATGAAGGAGGAATCAGGGTTCCGCTAATTGTTAAATGGCCTGGATATGTTAAACCAAATACCAGAACAGATCATGTTTCTGCATTTTGGGACGTATTTCCCACATTTGCAAGTATTGCCGATATGGAAGTGCCCTCTTCCTTAGACGGTGTTTCCTTTTTACCTACTCTGTTGGGAGAGGAAAAAGAGCAAAAGAAACACGAATATTTGTATTGGGAGTTTCATGAGAAAGGTGGCAGACAAGCCATTAGAAAAGGCAATTGGAAAGCCGTAAAATATAATGTTTTTGCATCCACCGAAGACCAGATGGAACTCTATGATCTTGATACCGATATAGGGGAAGAGAATAATATAGCCAAGGAATACCCGGAAATTATAGAGGAAATGAAATTGCTTTTCAAGGAGGCAAGGACACCTTCCGACGTATTCACTTTTGATCAGGGTACCTATTTGAGTGTAGAATAAAAAATTGTTAGTAGTTAGATTAGTTTAGTTTTTAAAGAGCCCTATCATTACGTATAGGGTTCTTTTTATTAATTTGTTTCATCAATGATGACTGACATTCTAAGTGTTGATGAAGATTAAAAACAATTTACCCCTACTATAAAATCTGTAAATGGCTGCGATGAAAAATTGGATAAAATTATACTTCATTTGGTGCGCCTTTAATTGGGCGGGAGCACAAGAAAATCCTACAATAGAGGTTTACATAAATAAGAATACCCATTTCCAGACCATTCATAATTTTGCAGCCTCCGATGCTTGGGCTGCCCAGTTTACGGGCTTATGGCCCATTGAAAAAAAGCAAGCAATGTCCGAGTGGTTGTTTAGTTTGGACAGCAATACGGATGGATCACCTCGGGGAATCGGCCTATCGGCTTGGCGATTTAATATTGGGGCAGGAAGTATGGCCCAAGGTGAAGAAAGTGGTATTAAGGATCCTTGGAGGAGGGCCGAAGGCTTTTTACAGGATAATGGGAATTATGATTGGCAAAAACAAGCAGGACAACAGTGGTTTCTGCAGGCCGCAAAGGCGAATGGGGTGAATCAATTCATAGCGTTTGTAAATAGTCCGCCCATACAATTGACCAGAAACAACAAGGCACATTCAGACTATGGATTGGCGGCCAATGTATCCCAGGACAAGTATGTGGATTATGCCAACTTTCTTGCGAGGGTATTACGACATTTTAAGGATAGTTTAGCCATCGATTTCGATTATATAAGTCCGTTCAATGAACCTCAATGGGAGTGGAAAGGCGGACAGGAAGGTTCTCCTTGGAACAACGACGAATTGGCCAATGCCACTAGGGTAATCGATTCGGTATTTAATCAATATAAAATAGATTCCAAAATTGAAATTACGGAAGCCGGTCAAATAGACTATTTAACCGGGGAGAAAGAAAAACATCTTAACAGGAGCAATCAGATTGCATCGTTCTTTGATCCTGAAAATCCGAATTATTTGGGGAATCTAAAATCCTTGGCGCCAAAGATTGCGGCACATAGTTATTTTACTACCTGGGATATTTCAAAACTTAAAAAGGAAAGGGAACGAATAGCTCAAAAATTAGTGGAATACCCTTCCTTGGAATATTGGATGAGCGAATATTGTATTTTGGAGAACAATGAGGAGATTAAGGGAAAAGGTAGGGATTTTGGAATGCCTACGGCATTATATGTAGCCCGTCTTATACATGCCGATCTTACTATTGCCAATGCCAGTGCATGGCATTGGTGGTTGGCCATGAGCCCATACGACTTTAAGGACGGACTAATCTATATTGACAAGGAGACAAGTGACGGGGATTTTTATGGCTCCAAATTGCTATGGGCCTTGGGTAATTATTCCAGATTTATCAGGCCGGGGGCCAAAAGGGTGTCAGTTACCTATGATGCCTATAATACAGAGGAAAACTTAAGGGACGGGGTGCTGCTATCCGCCTATAAAAATACCGATGATAGTTTGGTGCTGGTGGCAATAAATCAAAGTGATGCCGTAACGGATATAAAATTGAACGTGGCCTTACCACCCAATACCAAAATGGAGAGGTATGTTACCAGTGAATCTTACAATCTTAGTAAAATGCCCAACGTTCAATTTGGTAAAGGTAAAATACAGGTCCTGGGTAAATCGCTCACCACATTTGTTTTTAATAAAGCAGATTAATGCTAATTTGCCCGAACCATTTTCAATCATTTAAGAAAAAATCGCTTTATGCTTTATAGAACTACGATTACAAAAATTATGCTCGCCCTAATGATGATTGTGGGCACAACTACAGTAATGGCCCAAGGGAATGAAAAGGAGGAGGGTAATAGGAAACATAAAAAGCCCAATATTATTTTTATACTCACAGATGATTTGGGTTACGGGGATTTGGGGGTACTGTTTCAGAATATGAGGGCCCAGGAAAAGGGAGCAGCCCATCCACGTGAGTATACGCCCAATTTGGATAGAATGGCGGAAGAGGGTGCGTTGATGACACAGCATTATTCCGCAGCCCCGGTGTGTGCCCCTTCCAGAGCTTCACTTTTATTGGGGCGGAGTCAGGGTCACGCCAATATACGGGACAATCAGTTTGACAAGGCCTTGGACAACAACCATACTCTAGGGTCCGTATTGCAGACCGCGGGCTATACCACTGCTGCCATTGGGAAATGGGGCTTACAGGGCAAAGGTGGTAAGGCACCCAATTGGACGGCACATCCCCTTAATCGCGGTTTCGATTATTATTTGGGCTATATACGCCATGGTGATGGCCATGAACACTATCCTAAAGAAGGTATTTATAGAGGCAGGAAGGAAGTGTATGAAAACAGGGTCAATATAGCCGAAGACCTTGATAAGTGTTATACGACCGATTTATTTACGGCAGCTGCCAAGAAATGGATCGTAGACTTTAAAAAGGGAGAGGAAGGTGAAAAACCCTTTTTTATGTATCTGGCCTATGATACCCCCCATGCCGTTCTTGAACTCCCAACCCAGGCCTATCCGGTAGGTGGTGGATTAAATGGCGGACTTCAATGGTTGGGGGAGCCGGGAAAAATGATCAACACGGCTTCGGGAGTAGTGGATTCATGGATGCATCCGGATTATGCCAATGCAACCTATGACCATGATGGGGATCCGGTAACTGCCCAATTGTCTTGGCCAGAGGTGTATAAACGATATGCTACGGATACTAGGCGTATAGATGATGCCGTGGGCGATATCCTTCAGTTGCTCAAGGATTTGAAAATTGATGAAAATACCATAGTAGTGTTTACTTCGGACAATGGTCCTTCCAAGGAATCCTATTTGGCCAACGAACCTATAGACCCTACTTTTTTCAAAAGTTTTGGTCCCTTTGATGGTATAAAGCGCGATTGTTTGGAGGGAGGAGTGCGTATGCCAACATTGGCACTGTGGCCAGGGCATATTCCGGCAGGAAATAAGATTGAAACACCTAGTATATCCTATGATTGGATGCCCACTTTTACTCAAATGGCCGGACTTCCTGCCCCTGCCATTACGGACGGGGTCTCACTATTGCCTTCCTTGCTTGGAAAAGGAACACAGCCGGAAAGCAATATTTATATAGAATATTTTCAAGCAGGAAAGACACCGGACTATGACGATTTTATACCAGAACATCAAGGACGTGCCCGTAATCAAATGCAGTTGGTGCGCTTTGGAAATTATGTTGGCCTCCGATACGATATCAAATCGCATAACGATCATTTTGAAATTTATGATGTTTTACAGGATCCACAACAGACCCACAACTTGGCAGATGATCCAAAACTGGCCACATTACAACAAAATATGAAGGATAAGGTTCTAGGGTCTCGAATTCCAAATACTACGGCATTAAGGCCCTATGATGATGTTCTTGTCCCTGCCGTGGACGAGTTGGAAACGAAAAACGGCATTTCATGGAAATCCTTTAAGGGCGAATTTCCATGGGTACCGGAAGTGGCAACCCTTGCCCAGTATGAAGCAGGTGTTGTTGACCAGTTGAATGGTACTGTAAATAGCGGTAATGATTCTGGAGCCATGTTCTTTGAGGGGTATATTCGTGTTCCGTTGGACGGTAACTATACTTTTTACCTATCGGCCAATTCAGCGGCATTTCTTAGGATCCATGATGCAGCAGTAGTTGATGCCGATTATGGGTATTTTCAAAACTCGCCCAAAAGTGGAAGCATTAAACTAAAAGCCGGACTTCATCCTTATAGGATTTACTATAAAAGCCCTAGGAAGGGAAAATCATCCCTGGAATTGGAATGGAGCGGTCCAAGTCTGGAAAGGGAGATTATTCCGGCTAACGCGTTTTTTAAGCCTAGAAATTAGCCTAAGAGTCTTGCATAGATACTACTGCCCTACTATTTGAGGAAGGGTAACAATGGTATTGGCCAGATGTACGCTTCCAACGGGAAGTCGGTCATTAGGGCCAACATTCCTTGGTATAATGCCTTGGACGTTCCGGGGACAAATCAAATGAAACATCTTAGAACCTTAGTAGAGGTACCTTCCTTTTCAAGGTGGATATCTAAGTCTGAACTGATCCTAAATGGCATGGAGGTGAAGGGAGAACCCATAAGGTTGGAACTGGCAACCGATAATTTGTTCTAATGCTTTTATATTTCAAGAACAAAGACGGCCACAACAGATTTTTCATGATGTTGACTTCGTTCACCTAAAGCTGACCTTTTGTGTACAGGACCTTTCAAATCGATAGATTAAACGTTTTTTGCGTCCAAAAGACTTGAAAACCCAATGGGTTAAATAAAAATGGGAACAATACTAAATAATCCCCATACTCGTAGCTATATATACTAGTTGCGTGGTGTTGGAGGCGTCAAAATAATCCTTTAACTTGCTAATGTTGGCTTCTACCGATCGTATACTGTTGGGGGATATTCCTTTTTCCTTTAATAAGGCGCTTATTTCATTTTGTTTGTGGCCTTGGGCCAAGTACAAGAGCAGCTGTTGTTCATATCCATCCAATTCCAGGACGTTTTTACGCTGTAAAACGGCTGTGGCTATGGGGCAGGTATATGTTTTGTTTTGGGATACAGCTTCAATACTATTTTTTAGTTCTTTTAGGCCATTCAATCCCTTGCATACATAACCCTCAATTTTTTGATTCTCCAATAAGGATTTTATGGTGCTGTGGTTGTCCTCCACGGAAAAAACAACCACCTTTATTTCGGGTTGGACCGCTTTTATGGCGGCTATGAGTTCTTGGCCGTTTTGTAGGTGTTTTTTGTCCCTGGGATTATCGAAAGACAGGTCGGTTATCAAAATTTGGAACGGATTCCCGTCCAACAAAGCCCTTTTTAATTTTAGTAAGGCTTCATCACAGTATTGTGAATGCCCAATTTGAGTATATCCCAATCCTTGAAGCATGGTAATAACTCCCAGATTATTGCTGTCTATGTCCTCTGAAACAAATATCCTATTCAATTGCATATATATCTTAGATGGCAAACGTAATGGTAGCCGTAACCCCTTCGTTTGGTTTGGAGTCGAAAATAATATTTCCTTTTATACCTTTTATGCGGTTTTCCACATTCTTAAGTCCATTTCCCAAATAATTTCCTTTCAAGGAAAATCCCACTCCATTGTCCACATACTTTATAACAACCTGTTTGCTGCTCTTACTGCAGGTAATGGCAACCAAAGAGGCATTGCTGTGTTTTTTCATATTCACCAGTAATTCCTGTAGAACCCTATATACTTCAATTTTGGCCTCTGCCGAAACATTATCCCAGAAGTTGGAGGGTAATTCCTTGGTGATCAACTTTGTTTTAGTGGAGCTATAGGAATTTAAAAGGGAGAAGAATTCCTTGCCAAAGTTATCTCCGGTATCAATGGCCGTAAATTCTTTGGAAATATCCCTTATTCTTTGGTAAATACTATCCAGACCTTCTAAAATTATTACTTTCTGTGGGTTAGCTATATCCTGGCCCTCTTTTTGAACCTGTGTCATAAGGTAAAAAATGTCATTACCCAGTTCGTCATGCAATTTTTTGGAAAGGCGCAACTCGGTCTTATAGGCCATCTCCAGCTGTTCTTTCTTTTTTTGCTGATTTTTATACAGGACAACAAAGACTATCAGGATCAATGAAATAATTGTGGCAGAAATGGCCAAAATATTTTGTTTCTCTTTAATAGCGACTTGCGCCAAAAGCATAAGGTTCTTTTTTTCCAATGCATCATTGTCATATTTTGTGGCGGCATAGATAGCGCGAACGGCTTGTTTTGTTTTTTCAAGGGTATTCTGCACATTGGAATAAAATATGGCCTCTTCGGAAACATCCTGGCCCAAGGATTTTTTCAAGGGCAATAGTAGATCCAAAGCTTCCAAAATAGCGACAGAATTATTTGTTTTTTTCGAGTTGGCAAGAGCTTTTTGGGCATAATCCAACGCCAATGGCTTATTGGTCTCAAAGTAATATTCTGCCAAATGTATAGTGCTGGATATTAATCCGGGAACCGTGTTAAGTTCTTGCCGTATTCTTAAGGCATCCAACTGTAGGGACTCGCTCTCAGGGTTATTTTTGATTTCTAACCACATATAATGGCCCTTGTTGCAAATAGCACGTGCAAATTGCGAGGGGTTGCTGGCTTGGGTGTTCGCGGCAATGCTGTCCAAAATTTTAAGGCTGGTGCCGTAATCTTTTAGTGCTGCCAGGATATTCGCCCTGGTGGTTTTAATGTTGTATAGATTTTCGGTGCTGATGTCAGCTGTCGGGTGTTTGTTTAGAAGACTAAAAATTTTATCGCTCCACCGCAAGGCTTCTTTAGGGTGTCCCAACTCCTTTTGGCATACAGCAATGTTTTGGTACAGACCGGAGATGGATTCTATTTCATTGGAACCTTCCAAATATTTTAATCCTTCGGTAGCAGTGATCATCCCTCCGTTGTAATCGCCCAAACTCTTTTGGATGTTGGCCATGTCCAGCAGTCGGTCTCCCGCACCTATGCTATCCTTTAATTTGAGATTTATAGAATATGCTTTGTCAATGTAGAAATAAGACGAATCCAATTGATCCAATATTTTATAATAATATCCCAGCCTCCAATAGGCATTGGTGATGTGGCT
This sequence comes from Arenibacter troitsensis, assembly GCF_900177645.1. Lineage (GTDB taxonomy): Bacteria > Bacteroidota > Bacteroidia > Flavobacteriales > Flavobacteriaceae > Arenibacter > Arenibacter troitsensis. Next base: position 88,312 of record NZ_FXAO01000011.1, on the reverse strand, counting down.
GCTATCCGATAATACTTTGGCCTTTAAGAGCAATTTTTTGGAATGGACAATAGCGTTTTGGTAATCCTTCTTTTTAGCAAAACCCTTAATTTGTTTTTTGAGTTGTTCTATTGAGTCTGTTGGTTTTTCAACTGTAGCGGAATAGTGGTAATCGGAATTTGCAATGCCATTTTCAGGGGACAAACCTGCTAGACAACAATTGTAAATAAGGACAAAAATGAAGGACAGGCCAAACTTAAATTTCATCCCCCCAAAATACAAAAAGCCTTCAGATTATTGAAGGACATTTCTGATTTAGGGATCAAAATAAATAATCCCATTTTGTAATAGTTCGTGTTTTGAGGGTGTTATTATTGGAACGGTTTAACTGTTCAAGGCCTGCAACACACGCTCTGGGGAAAAGGGCAAATGGCGAAGTGGTTTTCCAGTTAATCTTAAAAAGGCATTGGCTATGGCACAGGGCACCATGGGTGTTGCCGTTTCTCCTACCCCTTCGGGAACTTCTGCCGATTCAAGGATTACAGTTTCAATACTATCAGGGACGTCCTGCATCCTAAGTAAATTATAGTCGTGATAATTGGACTGTTGCACCCGGCCATTCACTATGGTAATTTGTTCTTTGAGGACACTGCTCATGCCCATAATAATGCCGCCTTCCATTTGGGCCTTAACGTTGTCCGGTTGTACTACTACCCCTGCATCCAAGGCAATCCAAAAATGGTGTACTTTGATATTTCCGGTACTGCGGTCTACCGAGATTTCGCACACACCAGTTCCCAATGATCCATGTTCCACAAAGGCCATACCCTTGGCACGTCCATTAACGGAAGGTGTGTTCCAATTGGATAGTTCAGCGACTTTTTCCAATGTAGCCAGGGCCCTGGGGGCTTTGGCCATTAATTTTCTCCTAAGATGCAAAGGATCCAAGCCCTGGTCCCGTGCAATTTCATCCAGCATACATTCAATGGCAAATTTGTTGGGGCCATGACCCACGGCACGCCAATGTTTTAGTCGAATGCCATTGGAGGCTTCCCTCCATTCTGCAAATTGGTTGGGGATATCATAGTGGTCATTGGTCACTGCACTGGCCACCAGATTGCCTCCGTCTCCCACCACAGTGTGCGAAAATGACGTGATGTTCCCCTTAAAATCCGTGTTGGCCGTAAGTCGCTGTAAGGAAAGGGGGCGAAAGGCACCATAGGTAACATCGTCCTCCCTGGTCCATATTAGTTTTACTGGAAGTGGTGCCATTTCTTTTGCCAGGTTGGCACATTCCTCCACAAAATCGTTCATGCTTCTTCTGCCAAATCCACCTCCCAAATATTGCAGGTGTACCTTAACATTTTCCGGGGCTATTCCGAGAATTTTGGGCACTCCCAGCTTGGTGTCCATACCCTGCTGGCTACCTACCCAAACTTCTGCACTGCCACCATCTTCCGCAACCTTCACCACCGCATTCAGCGGTTCCATTTGGGCATGGTATACATAGTCGTTTTTATAGTCCACCGCATAGGTTTTGGCAGCCGTTTTTTTGGCTTTGGAAACGTCCCCAATTTCAATGATCACCTTGCCCTTTTCTTTTTGGGAGGCTATTTTTTCATAAGTGGAATAAATTTCCTGTGAATTGTGTCCGCTTGCCTTGGAATCGCTCCAATCTATTTTTAAGCTTTTTTTTGCACTCAAAGCCTGTTCTAGGGTCTTGGCAACGACCCCAATGGCATAATCCAAAGGGATTATCCTTACTACCCCGTCCATGGCCAGAATTTCGGCTTCATTGGTCAGTTTGGGTTTGGAACCGTGGAGGTTACCTCTTTCCAAGACTCCGTAAACCATTTCCGGCAAGCGGATGTCAATGGCAAACATAGCACTACCAATTACCTTGGCAGGGATCTCGGTACGGGGAATGTCTTTCCCGACCAGCTTAAAATCCTTGGGATTCTTTAATTGTGCTTCGCTAAAGTCGGGCAGAGTTTCCTGCATTTCCAAAAAAGGGATTAGGGCTCCGTAATTTATTTTTTGGTTGGTTCTTCCGTGGAGTACATGGCTATTGGATGTTGTAAGTTCCTCTATGGGTACTTCCCAATGTTTGGCGGCACTGTTCATTAAAACATAGCGGGCCTGGGCGCCTGCCTTTCGCATAACATTATAGTAGCTGTTTGTTGTCCTGCTTCCTACCGTAAACATTAGCTTACTGCCCGGGTTCCATCCCGGGGAACCGTAGATTTCCGATTCCTGGGGTGAAAACTCCACCTTCACCATAGACCAGTCGGCATCCATCTCTTCGGCAAATATTAGTGGTAAGGAGGTCATGGATCCCTGCCCCATTTCGGCGGCCGGATTATAAATGGTAATTAGGCCGTCCTCGGACAATTTTACCCAGGCCGTAAGTGGTTGTTGGGCGAGTTGTTCCTTAATTTTATTAGGGTCTTTGCAGGATATCAACTGCGGCAGTATACCCGATATGCCAATGAAGAGGGCCACCCCAGAGGATGATTTTAGAAAGTTCCTTCTGCTAATTTCGGCTTTCGTTTGAACCATGACTTTAGTTTTCAATGGATGTTGGGGTTTTGGAGGCTAATTCAATGGCCTTGATAATACGAAGGTAAGTACCGCAGCGGCACAGGATACCGTTCATATGGGTCTTTATTTCCTCCCTTGTGGGATTGGGATTTTTTTTCAAGAGGGCTACGGCCTGCATGATCTGCCCGGCTTGACAATAACCGCATTGAGGTGCTTGGGCCTCGATCCATGCTTTTTGAACTGGATGATCCCCGTTTTTGGACAAACCTTCTATGGTCTTGATTTTTTGTCCGTCGGCATAATTGTCTACCTGAAGAAGACAGGCCCGCATGGGTTCATTGTCAATATGTACCATACAGGCCCCACATTGCCCTATGCCACAACTGTATTTGGTGCCGGTAAGGCCCAAATGTTCCCGCAATACCCAGAGTAGGGAAGTGCCTTCGGTAACTTCTACTTTATGTTTTGTGTTGTTGATATCTAGTTGAAACGTAGCCATGACAAACAATGTTTTCCATTAAATTACTGAAAAAGAAAGATGTGGCCTATTTGGGGCTTGAAATTTTTTGAAAATTAGGGTATTTGTTAGGAGATGCCGATGGTCGGTGCTCGCACTAGAAGCGAGTTATAGAGCGCAAAATATGTGTTGGTTAAGCTACTAGTGCAATTTAGCTCATGACATAATTATTCTACGGGTATTTATGTGGTTTAGATTTAGCTACGTTGAATCTAAGGTTTTTCCTCGCTCATATTTCCCTTCGCTGGCGCCAGCGTCACGCTCGTACCCCTCGCTGCCCAAACTAGAGTTTTTTTAGTTTTTCTTGCACTTAATTAAAAACATGGGTTGGTCTTCCTTTACCTCCACAATTTCGATTAGCCCAGCATGGTCAAATTCGGTATGTACTGCTTCCCTGTCGTAATAGTAAATTTTGGCACCTTCATGAACTTCGTACCTGTCTTTGCTGATCATTTTTCCTTTGCCGAAATTTGGGGCACCCTTACTTATTGCGGTAAAAACCATATAACCATTTTTGTCCAATTGGTGAAAGCAGTCTTGGATTAGTTTTATTCTTTCGTTCTTGCTCAAAAGATGGATCAAGGCATGACAAAAAATGCCATCGTATTTCTTTTCATCAAAAGGCATTGCGGAAACGGATCCGTGATAAATAGTCATACCATTTCCATAATGTTTTTTTGCTAGGGCAATGGCTGTTTTGGAAATTTCTATCCCGGTGACATTAATGCCGTTCTCCATAAAAATTTGTGCGTTACGACCGTAACCAATACCAGGAACTAGCACATTTTTAACGGATTGCTTTATAAAAAATTCTTTTGTTATAACAGCTGATTTTGCAGGTTCAAAGCCCCACATTTCCTGTTTTCCAATAAAATTCGTTTCCCAAAATTCTGACATAACAGTATATTTTCTATACAAATGTTGTCATTATAAAATTCAACAAAAATTCATCGCAGGCTTATGCGGACTGCGTGCCCATTCAAGCTCGTCTTAAACGCACTATATCAATGTCCTACCTCACAAGAACATCCTGTATGTGTTTCCCCGTGCCAATCGAAAGCAGGGGCGTAGTCGCTCATTTCCCAATAGAAAGGGCTTCTAGGGTTATCATAGTTGCCTATCTCGTTCATAGTTTCGGTATCGTATAAACGTCCATTGATCATGGTATAGATCACCGAATTGGAATTTTGGATATCCTCCAAAGGATTTTTGTCCAATACGATTAGATCGGCCAACTTTCCTTGTTCCAAGGACCCAAGTTGATCCCCCATTCCAAGGTATGAGGCCCCGTTAATGGTGGCTGCCTTTAAGGCTTCCATATTGCTCATTCCCCCTTGGGCCAACATCCAAAGTTCCCAATGTGCGCCAAGACCCTGCAATTGCCCATGGGCACCGAGGTTTATTTTTACACCGGCATCGGCCAATTTCTTGGTTGCATTGGCAACCAGGATATGACCGTTTTCATATTCCTTAATAGGTGCCATGGTACGATGTCTGGAGCGAGCATCAATTACACTTCTTGGCGTGTATTTTAATAGTTTTTCGTTTTCCCAAACATTGGTGGTCTGGTACCAAAAGTATTCCCCGTTCAATCCGCCGTAATTAACAATCAGGGTGGGGGTGTAGGCTGTTTCGCTGGCCGACCATAATTTTAGGACATCATCATAAATGGGAGCCACCGGTATATTGTGTTCTATACCCGTATGTCCGTCCAAAATCATGGACATATTGTGAAAGAAGGTAGATCCTCCTTCCGGAACTACTTCTATCTGCTTTTCATGGGCCGCCTTAATGATCTGCTGTCTTTGGTCACGTCTTGGTTGATTGTAACTTTTTACCGAAAAAGCGCCAAAGGCTTTGGTTCTCAGAATGGCCGATCGTGCATCTTCCAAGTTGTTTACGGTAGCTTTAAAGTCGCCGTCCGCACCATATAAAATTACCCCGGTAGAAAAAATTCTGGGCCCAACCATAGTTCCCGCCTTTACCATTTCCGATTGGGAAAATACCACTTCGGTATTGGCCGAAGGATCGTGGGTAGTGGTTACCCCATAGGCCAAATTGGCATAATAGGGCCAGTGTTTTTGGGCACTCAAACCAAACCTAAAATGACTAAGATGTGCATGCGCATCCACTAGTCCTGGCATTATGGTTTTGCCGCTAACATCCAAAACTTTGGCCTCGGCAGGGATATTGATTTCATCACTGGAGCCAAGGTTTGTAATTTTATTGTTGTTGATGATGATGGTGCCATTCTCTATAACTTCATCATTGTTCATGGTAATGATTCTGGCCCCTTTTAGGGCAATGGTTCCCTTGGGTTTGTCCGTTGGAAGGCTTAGGTTGATTTTAAGGCCTACAGTGTCCATAGCCGGAATACTATCCGGAGCTCCCTCCATAAAGGTGAAGCGTTGGTTGATGGCGGTATTAAAATAGGCATCGCCCAAAGTCCAGTTTAGTTTGTCGCTATTCGAAGACCAGTGTAGATTAATGCCTGCATCACGGGCTACCTGAGCCACTGGAACATTGGTAGCATTTCCGTCCAATTCTATGGTATTTCCTGTCTTGGGCAGGGCAGCAATATATACCTTGTACAGATTGGTAAAGGCCAGCCAGTTATCATCCGGACTGGGAATGATTCGTTGTGCGTATTTCGATTTTACAATTTCCCGTTCTTCCTTACCCTGGAGGTTGACAGATTTTAGGGTCTTGGTGATGTTCCCCAATAGATATCCTCCGGTTTGGTAGTAGATCCTTGAGGCATCCTTATTAAAACTTGGAAAAATACCTTCCTTTACCACTAATTTTTTACTGGTAGTGATGCCCGATTTTCTGGATTCACTTATTTCCATAAGATAGATCCCGGGCTCTTTGGTATGTACATATCCCTGATGTTGATTGCCATCTTCTTCTCGGTATACAATATGGTTGTTATTGATTGGAGAAAAGTTGGGCTCCCTATAAATTGCCTTTTCATTGGTTAGTTTAATAGGACGGTTTTTATTGGAGCTGAGGTCCAACCTATGTATGGCCCCCATATCCTCATCGTTCCAGGTTACGTACACTAAGTATTTGCCGTTTTTGGAAAAGGCAGGTTCATATTCCAGATCCTTTCCGGTGGTAAGTCGGGCAGGGTTGCCATTGGGCAGTGTTTTTTTCCACAGGTAACCTGCGGCGTTGAATATTAGTGTTTTTCCGTCAGGTGAGGTTACCGCATTGCGTATAGCCTTTGGGATAAAGGTTTCTGGCGCCGCATCGTTTTTAAATTTTAAAGCATTTACGATCTTGTGTTCTGCCGTGGCCTCAAAGGGAATATCGCTGGCCTTTAAGGAATTGAGGTCAATTCTTTTGATTTTGCCCTGGACCCAGATTATGATGGCGGTATCATCCGGGGTAAAATTGAATCCGGTATAGGGTCCAAATATGGCCCATGCTTCCTGTTGGTCCTTGCTTAGTTGATCGTATACGGGCCATTCCCTCCCGGTTTTAAGGTCGTGCAGATAGAGCACTGTTTTTTCCCTAACCCTTTTTACAAAGGCCATTACGTCACCTTTGTGCGAAATTACAGGCCGTATGGCCCCTCCGGGCCCGCCTGTTACCCGTTCTATTTCCCCATCTTCCAAATTGTAACGGTTTATAACATATATCTGGCTATTGGGATCCTTATTGTACTGAAATTCCCCGCCTGGATAAATGTCTTCGCTATAGTATACATATTTACCATCAGGTGAAGCCCAAGGCTCTCCAACATCCTGTTGGTCGTTTTTCTTTTTGGTAAGCTGAATACCCTTGCCGCCAGATTTATGGTACATCCATATTTCGCCAGCACCTAGAGAGCGGGTGGAGGTAAAATGTTTACGGCAAAAAATATAGTTTCCGTCTACCGACCAAACCGCGTTGTTTACCAATCTAAAATCTTCCTTGGTGATCTTTTCGGCTTCGGAACCGTCTGTATTCATCACCCAAATATTATCGCCCCCGCCGGCATCGCTGGTAAAGCTAATATGTTTTCCATCCGGGCTGTACCTAGGTTGCACTTCAAAGGCATGGCCGCCCCGTATCAGGGTGGCAGTGCCGCCTGATATTGGCATGGTGTAGATATCACCCAGCATATCAAAGACAATCTGGTTCCCGTCCGGACTTACGTCCAGGCTTATCCAAGACCCTTCGTTGGTGGTGATGGAAACATTTTTAAAGGGAAGGGCAGGGGTGTTGACATCCCATTTGTCCTTTTTGGTATCTTCTTTATCCTGGGAATAGGAGGTTTGGCAAATTAGTAATACTAGGGCGAATAGGATACTGTTTTTCATAGAAGGTGATTCTAGCAAAATATTGTTCTGCACTTAGGTTAAAAATAAAACTTTAAAGATAGCACTTTGTATTAAATAGCCCATTGGAAATGTGGCTTTGAGTGTTGGGAAAAGCTTGTGAAGGTTGAGAACCGCCAAGTTGGGAGTTTTTGCGCGGCGGATAATTTCAATATCTGCTGAGACCTTATATTTAATTTCGGTACTTGAGTTGATAATCACTGCTATTTGAATTATTTTGGGTTATAATTTTTTTATAATGGTCCGGTTTTTTCGAAGTATTGCGCTCAAGGTGCCGGAAATTAGAATCCCCGGTTTGGTAACCATTATAAATTTAAGATTGGTGTTTAGCTCTAAATCAACCAATACCATTTGAAGGTCGATAAGGTTTTAAATAATTTAAATTAGGGTTGTCCGATCAAGTCGAAAAGACCTTGTTAAAATCGATAAATACGATTCGCTTTCTTGCACTTTCCATGGATTATAATGAAAATTTAAATCCTACGGTATGTCATAATTATGCCCTGTGAAGGCATCTTATTATTATTTTTTATCGGAAATACAATAAGAAGAGATTTTTTCCAATTCATGGTTCCCGTTAAATTCATAAACGTCACAGGCCGAAATAAAATTAACCCGTCTGCCGTCCTTTATAAACTCCGCCGTTCCACTAACGACCACTTTATTGTCCGCAACAATAATATGATCCGTTATAAAGTTGGTCTGGACAGATTTAAAATAAGCAGCTGTTTGTTGGCAATTCGCAATTACGTCGGTTTTGCCGGTGAGCACATTTTCACCAATAATGTTCCAAGTAATATTTTCTGATAAATATGGAAATGCAAGTTCAAAATTTCCATTGGAAAAGGACACCGCTATTTCTTTAATTGAAGGCTTGTAATTTACCATGATTTAGTGCCATTTTTTTGGTTATAATCGTGTAATTGTTGTCGAGCTATTATTCCTAATTTCCTGAATTCTAATTTATGAAATATTGGTTGATGTTGATTAAATGCTAAGAGAAATATCAATTGTATTTATTTTGAATAGTTCCTGCGGAAGCAATTGGGCATTTTGCCCTTCCACCTAGTTTTGTTTTTATTTCATAACCCTTTCTTAACGGTTTGTTAATATTGTACATGGTTATGCTAATTATAGAATCTTAAAAGCGCTTAATAGAAATTATATTTACCCTCATTATTAATATTAGTATATAAGTTTTAAATCTTATGTATATGACGTTGGGACTTGTGGATTAATCTACTTGTTCAGTTTCAAATAATGAAGGGAAAGTTTGCCTTCTCCTTAAAATTATCACAATAAAGATCCCCGAAACAACACTCCCAGAAAGGGAATAAGTAACCCATTAATTCATAGTACCTGCTGTTATACAGCAAAATAATTAGATAACAATGGAAAATAATTTAACATTAAACACTTTACGGAATGACAAAAAAAAACAAGCTTAAGCAGGAATTACCCCGGAAGTTGAGATTTCATAGGGTACTAAAACCCTCGTTAACACTTCTAATAGGCGCAATGGTTGCTTTTCCAAGTGGTAATTACGCTTCAGAACTGAATGCTATTAGGAAAAATAAGAGTTACAAGACCTTAAGTGTATTGGCAGAAAAACCCATGCCACAAACTGTAGTTAATGGGGTGGTACTGGATAACACTGGACAACCATTATCTGGGGCTAATATTTTAGAAAAGGGTACTACAAATGGGGTGATTGCCGATTTTGATGGTAATTTCGCTATTTCTTTAAGTGATGAAAATGCCGTTTTAGTGGTTTCATACTTGGGCTTTGCAAGTAAAGAGGTCGCTGTTGATGGAAACGAGAACCTTCGGATAAGCTTGGAGGAAAGTGCTGCCGGATTGGAGGAAGTTGTAGTAATTGGTTATGGCACGGTAAAAAAGAGCGATTTAACAGGTGCTGTTAGCTCAATAAAGGGTGAAGATCTTAATACGGATTCACAGGCCTCTATTGATGAAATTATACAAGGGAGAATCGCTGGAGTGCAAGTTACTCAAACCAGCGCTGAACCGGGAGGGGCTTTTTCAATTAGAATTAGGGGGACCAATTCAATTACAGCAGGTAATGAGCCTTTGTACGTGATTGATGGTCTGCCAGGTGCAAACCCGGGTAACTCATTAAACCCAGCGGATGTAAAATCAATTGAAGTACTAAAAGATGCTTCGGCTACGGCAATCTACGGAGCAAGAGGTTCGAACGGAGTAGTACTTATAACTACAAAACAAGGACTTAAGGATACCCAATTGGAAATAAATTACAATTTGACAACTGGGATACAAAATGCATCCAAAACCCTGGATCTGATGAATACCCAAGAATATATGGCATTTTACAACGCCCTTAGCTTGGATCGTGGAGTGGCTGCCCCTTTTAGTCAGGAATTTATGAATACTATAGGCTCAGGGACCGATTGGCAAGACGAAATTTTGCGCTCAGCCCTTATGCAAGAACATCGTCTTTCTTTTTCTGGGGGGTCAAGTGATACACAATATTATTTGTCGCTCAATTATTTTGATCAGGAGGGAATCGTAATAGATTCTGGTTTTGAGAGAATAACGGGAAGGGTAAATTTAACCCATTCTATAGGGGAAAAATTGAAAGTAGGTATAAACTTTAGTAATAGTTTGCTATCTGAAGATCTTATACCATCCGGCACTGGAACCAATAGGGATGCAGGTGTAATTGCAACTGCAATTCAGTTACCACCTACGATGCCTATATATGATGACAACGGGGATTATGCCTTTAGCTTACAGGATTTAAGTAATTCAGTGGCACAGGCCAGAACGATTGAGCAATTCTCAAAAAGCACCCGTATGTATGGAAATACCTTCATTGATTATCAAATCTTCAAAGATTTCAAATCGAGAATTAATCTGGGATATGATCATATGATCACAGAATTTGATGAAGTTATGAATAAGGAGACCCAAAGAGGACTTCTTTTTGAAGGAAGGGCCACTAGAAGTTCAACCGAAAACGACAGCTACCTATTCGAATTTATAAATGATTATAGCAAAACATTCAGTGCTAAGCATAGGTTGAATGCTCTTTTGGGTTATTCATATCAAAAGTTCGAAAACTCTTCTTTTAGGGCTTCAGCTCAAAATTTTCCAAGTTCTTCATTTGGTTCCAATAATCTAGGAGCTGGGGATACCAGTCAAAATATTGTTGGGTCTTCTAGGGATGAGAATACGATCATTTCTGGCTTCGGTAGGCTAAACTATAATTTTGATGATAGATACCTTTTAACCGGTTCTTTGAGGGCAGATGGTTCCTCAAGGTTTGGTGAGAATAACAAGGTGGCATACTTTCCATCCGCAGCTTTTGGTTGGAATGTTTCAAATGAATCGTTTTATTCAGACGAAAGCCCGGTTTCTAGTTTAAAGCTAAGGGCAAGTTATGGTTTAAGTGGTAATCAGGAAATCAACAACGCAAGATCTTTAGTGCTGTTGGGAAGTGGGCCAATCGCTGTCTTGAACGGTCAGGAATTTCAATCTATTGCACCCATACAGTTAGCTAATCCGAATCTTAAGTGGGAGACTACGGAATCACTTAATTTTGGATTGGATTTTGGTATCCTTAACGGTCGCTTAACGGGATCTTTGGAATATTTTAGAAATAAGACAAGAGACTTATTACTTGAGTTGCCTGTGCCAACAACAACCGGTTTTTCCAGCTCTCTTCAAAACGTAGGGGATACTAAAAATAGTGGTTTCGAGTTCAATATTTCATCGAATAATTTTATTGGTGAGTTTTCATGGACAACAGATTTCAATCTAGCCACAGTACGTAATGAGGTTTTAAACCTAGGAGAACTACCAAGAATTTTACAAGGTGGAACAAGGTTTATTCAGGAATTTACGCTACTTGAGGTGGGGCAGCCTATCAATTCGTATTATGGATATGTTTCTGATGGGGTATTTCAATCGCAAGATGAAATTGACAACAATCCCAGTCAGGCAAATGCGGCGCCAGGGAGTCGAAAATTTAAGGATATAAATGAGGATGGTATTATAGACGATAAGGACAGAACAGTTTTGGGAGATCCATTTCCTGATTTCACCTTCGGACTTAACAATACTTTAAATTATAAAGGTTTTTCGCTAGATGTCTTTTTAGAAGGTAAATTGGGTTATGAATTGGCAAACTTCACCAATATTGATTCTGAAAATCCTATAGACAATCTTAGGAACAGGCAACGTTATGTATTGGACAGATGGACACCGGAAAATCCAACAAACGATACTCCTTCATTTGTTAATCCATCGAGAACTTTTGATTTTAACAGTAGAATAGTTGAGGATGCTTCATTTGTGCAATTGAAGAATGCCAGAATAGGCTATTCATTCCCTAATTTGAAAATGAATAGTATATCTTCATTATTGGTGTATGTTTCCGGACAGAATTTGGCAATGTTTACCAATTATAAAGGATATAATCCTAACGTAAATGCATTGGGTACTTCCAATGTTAGAATCGATTATAATGCATATCCTCTTGCAACTATATACTCATTAGGAATTAACGTAAAATTTTAAAAGATGAAAAAAATAATAAATTTTTGTACGCTTTTCTCAATTGTTTTTTTGTGGCTTGCATTTACGGGATGCGAAGATGCACTGGATGAAAAAACTTTTACCACATTAAGCCCAAACGATTTTTTGACAAATGCTGAAGATGTAGAAGTGGTTCTTAATTCTGTCTATGGAGAATTAAGATATAGTGATATAACCCGAGATGCCATTACGCTTAATGAGGTAAATACCGACATCCATATTGAACGTAATGGAGGTATTTTCGCAGCCAATGAGCTTATGGAAGAATTTATTTGGACTTCCTCCCATAGCTATTTGCAATCATCCTGGGAACGCCGGTATAGAACAATATACAATGCCAATGTAGTGTTGGATAATGTTCCAGGCGTTGAGATGGATGAAACAAGGAAACAAGAGGTTTTGGCAGAAGCAAGGTTTTTAAGAGCATTTTCGTATTATTTGCTATTTGACTTTTTTGGTCCGGTTCCATTAATTGTTACCAGTGAAACTGCAGTTACAGATCGTCCTGCCCGTGCCACTGAGGAGGAAATGATTTCCTTTATAGAAAGTGAACTGATGGCAGTAAGCGAAATTCTTCCGGTGACCTCCCCGAGAAATGAATACGGAAGACCTACAAAAGGAGCTGCACTTGGGATCCTAGCCAAATTTTATATGATGACCAAAAAATGGAAAGAGGCTGCAGATACTTCTTTAGAAGTGATGGATTTAGGTGTATACGACCTATTTACAGATGGAAATAGAATAAACTTATTTAGTCCTGATAATCAGCGTGATAACGAATTTATTTTTGTTGCTAACATGTCAGATACCCCAAATGATGTTACAGGTAACGGTTGGTTAAGCCATGTTGTTCCACGTGGGTATCAGTGGCAATATCCGCCAAGAGCAATTTTTGCTGCAGAATTTAAGATTAGATCGGAATTTCTTGAACTTTTTGAACCTGAAGACGAAAGATTGGATGCATTTTTATTTGAATTTGTAAATGCAGATGGGGAGACAATTGTACTTGGTGAAGATGATGCTCGAAGTATGAAATTTCCAGAGTATCCTAATCAAGACATTAGTAGGGCATCCGATGATTTTCCTTTTTTACGATATGCAGATATATTATTGTCTAGAGCTGAGGCACTAAATGAGCTCAATGGGACAAACCAAGTTTCAGTGGATCTTTTAAATTTAGTGAGGGATGCTGCTGGTGTAAGCACATTTGATATTGCTGATTTTGCTACTAAAGAAGCATTTAGGGATTTTATATTAGATGAAAGAGGTAGGGAGTTCCACACGGAGGCCTTAAGGAGACAAGATTTGATTAGGCACGGTAAATTTATTGAGTCTGCAAATGAAAGGGGTAAGTCGGCCGAAGATTTTCGTGTTAGGTTTCCAATTCCTCAGACAGAGATTGAACGTAATCCGAGTCTAATCCAGAATGATGGATACTAGATTTTAAGTAAAAGAAAGACAATTTTACAGTTAAGTTAGGTTTGTTAAAAGGGCTCCCAGTTATTGGGGGCCTTTTTTATTTTTATCAATCGAAAATCCCAATTTCCCACAATTAAACCACAACTTCCCGACAGCATATTTACATTGGGGGTATAGATGTTATTATTGGTACTCGTGGGTGTAATATATAAGAGTGAATTGGTTGCTAAAGGGAATCAGGAAAACTGTTCTCCAACTTTTGTATCACTCATAATTCCATAAAAATACAATTTGGTATTGAACACATCAACAAATCTGCATTTCATGGTTTGGGTTTATTTATTTTTTGCAATCTTTATACACCACTAAATTTTAATTAGACCGAAATGAACGTATTTAAAAAATCAATAGGCATTGAATTGGCATTGCTTTTTTTACTTTTTTACCATGGAGCTTTTTCCCAAACTCCGGAGAAGAACAGGCCCAACGTCATTGTAATTTTGACCGATGACCAGGGATCCATAGATTTGAATAGTTATGGGGCAACCGACCTGCATACCCCAAATATGGATAGGTTGGTGAAGGAAGGTGTAAGGTTTACCCAATTCTATGCTGGAGCACCGGTATGTTCACCATCACGTGCCGCCCTTATGACCGGGAAGACCAATTTACGGGCAGGTCTGGAGGGTAATGTTCCAATACCCGAACGAGCGGAAATTAGCGGGGAACATGGATTGCCTACCGAGCAGATCACTATGGCAGAGATGCTTAAGCCCAATGGCTATTATACGGCACTGATTGGTAAGTGGCACCTCGGACATAGGGAACAGAACTTGCCCAACGGACAGGGATTTGATTATTTTTTTGGGCATCAGCGAGGTTGCATTGATAATTATTCCCACACCTTTTATTGGGACGGGCCTAACAAACACGACCTGTATAGAAATTCAGAGGAGGTATATTATGATGGCCAACATTTTTCCGATTTAATGGTGGAAGAAGTCAAGCAGGTAATTAACCACAGACAGGATAAGCCTTTTTTTATTTATTGGGCGTTTAATGCACCGCACTATCCCTATCAAGGTACCACAAAGTGGTTGGAACATTACAAGGATCTTCCAACGCCAAGAAGGGAATATGCCGCTTTTGTCTCCAACACGGATGAGAAAATTGGGAATGTCCTGGATTATCTGGACGAGATGGGTATAGCGGATAACACCATTGTTGTTTTTCAATCAGATCACGGGCATTCCTTGGAGGAAAGGGCATTTTGGGGAGGAGGTAATGCTGGGCCCTATAGGGGAAGCAAATTCAGCTTGTTCGAAGGGGGTATCCGTGTGCCGGCCATAATACGTTATCCGGGAATTATTCCCGCAAATGAAGTTCGCGATCAGTTGAGTATGGAAATGGATTGGTTTACTACGATAGCTGAATTGACCAACTCCAAAGCCCCCAATAATTTGGATGGAAAAAGTCTTATGCCCATTATTCTGGATAATAAAAAAGAATCAGGTCATGAGGTGGTGCACTGGCAATTGGGGAGTTATGACGACAAAACGGCCCAATGGGCAGTGCGCAAAGGTCCGTGGAAACTTATTGGAAACGTAAGAGAACCTGTTGTTGGAGGGAAGAAAATGGAGTTGGAAAAATTATACTTGTTGAATCTGGAAAATGACATTGGTGAGAAGAACAATTTGGCCGAGTCCAATCCTAAGAAGTTGAACGAACTATTAAAGTTACATACTACTTGGATAAAATCTGTGCGGACAGAAATGAAGAAATAGCCAATTTTATATTCGTTTATGGCTAGTCTCAAAATAGTTTGAGTTAGTTTAGACTAAAAGGAACTTTAGGAATCCCTTGTTCCTTTTTTTTGATACTGGTAGATAGTATTTCATTCCTAAAAGTAAAGTGGATAACGTAATTGAAAAAGAACTACGCATGCCAATCACAGTAATTCATCATACCTACATCAACGCTTAGCTTAAAGTGAAAAATAGTTATTTTAGTGCTGTTGTCCATATTGTTAATTGTCCAGCAATTAGCAGTAAAGGTATTTTCGTAATTTACTTCCTATGAAAAGAAGAAATTTTTTTGGCAATTTGGCCGCCGGTACGGGGTTGTTGGTTTTAAACCCCATTTATGCATCCCAAGGAAAAAAGCATTCTAAAAAAGGCAATAGTATAAACATAGAAGGTAGGACCTTAAAAACAGATCTTGTAATAATCGGTGGCGGAACGGGTGGTTGTGCCACAGCCTTTGGGGCGCTTCGCAACGGCCTAACGGTAATAATGACCGAGGAAACAGATTGGATTGGCGGTCAATTAACCCAACAGGGCGTACCTCCGGATGAGCATAAATGGATCAACGATTTTGGAGCTACCGCATTATACCGGGAATTTAGAAAAAAAGTCAGGGAATATTATCGCAATAATTATCCAATCAAAGAACAGTATGCCGATAACGAGAGGTTTAATCCCGGGAATGCCAGTGTTTCGGAAATTAGCCATGAGCCCAAAATTTCGTTACGGGTGTTGGAAACCATGTTCGATCCGTATATCAGTGCCGGTAAACTGGTCCTTTTAAGGGAAACAGTGGCTTTGGATGCCTCTAGCAAGGGGAACAAAGTGCAATCTGTAAGGGTTAAAAACCTTTCCACAGGGGAAATAAGGAGTTTAGAGGCGCCTTTCTTTGCGGACGCAACAGAATTAGGCGATTTATTGCCCATGACTGGTACAGAGTATGTTACCGGTGCCGAAGCCAAATCCGATACAGGGGAACTACATGCGGCAGAAATAGCAGATCCTACAAATAATCAGGCTTTTACCGTCTGTTATGCCATGGACTATAGGCTCAATGAGGATTGGACTATTGATAAACCCGAGGAGTATGGGTTTTGGCGCGACTTTACCCCAGAAATGAAAATGCCTTGGGCCGGAAAATTACTGGAACTCAACTATTCCAACCCGCGAACCCTCTTACCAAAGAATTTGGGTTTTGACCCTCAGGGAAATCACATGAAGGAGGTATTGAACCTGTGGATGTATCGCAGGATATTGGCCAAGGATAATTTTGAGGACGGTTTTCTTACGGGAGATATCACCTTGGTCAACTACCCCCAAAACGATTATTTTTTAGGTAATATTGTCGATGTTAGCGACACTGAATTGAAATATCACATCAATAGGGCCAAACAATTAAGTCTGTCTCTGTTGTACTGGCTGCAAACCGAAGCACCCAGGCCAGATGGAGGGAGAGGCTGGCCAGGTATTAGACTGCGGCCTGATGTAATGGGAACGAATGATGGATTGGCAAAATACCCCTATATAAGGGAGTCTAGAAGAATTAAGCCTTTATTCCGTATCACGGAACATCATGTGGGAAAAACCCAAAGATCAAGTATTCAAGGCGTTTCGGAAGCTGAAGCCCGTGCCCAGGATTTTCAGGATAGTGTGGGGATAGGATATTATCACATCGATCTGCATCCTAGTAGTGGTGGGGATAATTATATCGACTTTGCTTCCCTTCCATTTCAGATTCCTTTGGGAGCGTTAATTCCACAACGGATGGAAAATATATTTCCGGTAAATAAAAATATTGGAACCACCCACCTTACCAACGGATGTTACAGACTGCACCCAGTGGAATGGAGTATTGGTGAAGCCATAGGGATGTTTGTGCCTTTTTTAATGGAAACGGGACGAAGCCCCCAAGAGGTTTACAAAGACCCTGCTGCTTTGCGGAAATTTCAAAGCCTCATTCGTAGTCAAGGTGTAGATACGCATTGGCCTTACGAAAAAATGTAAAAAAAATGGATGTGAAATTCCTACACTCAAGTGGTTAGGCCGCCTTTTAAATATTATTGTGCAGACAGTACTAGTTAAAAACGTATCCCAACAGCCAATATAGTATTAGAAATACAATAACAGCGCCTATACATCCACATTTTCCTCCTCCTATTTTTTTAGCTCCCCAACCAGCCAAAAGTGCCCTTATTATTTTTTGCATATGCTATTTTTATGGTTAATTATAATTTTCGCGATACTACAATGCTATATGAAATTCTTTAGCCCATACCCGTAACTTTGCAAGGGACTATGCCATAAATTTACTAATGTTTATGAGAACATGATATAAAAATAGAAACCAATCTTTTTGAATGTTGGCTGTATCGATTAATAATTTGATTTGTACCAAAATAGCAGTATGGTTTTCATAGAAATAGGAACTGGATTCTTTCCTTCGCTATGCTCCGGAAAGGGCCAGGGGGGTAACTTTACAAGGAAAGCTCCAGCGCTGTTGTGCTGTCATTTTTTTATGTCGCCTGCCTAAGCAAGTACACATGCTCAGCACTCCATAAAAAAAGCCTTTCATTGCTGAAAGGCTTTCCTAGTAGCGGGAACTGGACTCGAACCAGTGACCTTCGGGTTATGAGCCCGACGAGCTACCTACTGCTCTATCCCGCGATGTGCGTTTCCAAAATAGTCAACTTGGCTCTAAACCCTCAGTTCATAATGCTGACTGAATTATTTCGGACTGCAAAGATACATGCTTTTTATGATTTCCCAAATCTATTTTCAATTAAATATTAAAAATGAGACTAAATTTTTATCAAACATTTAAAAATAGATAGTTGTAGTCCTCATTGTCCAAAATCTTTCTATTTTGTATCGATTTTAATATAAATCCGTCACCTTTAATTCGCCCGATCATCTATGGATAACTATGGTTTTCTCTCAATCCTACCGCCTGTAATCGCTATTGTACTGGCGCTCAGAACCAAACAAGTTTATATAGCCCTGCTTTTTGGCATATGGTTCTCTTGGGTGATCATCAATGATTGGAATTTCTTTACGGGTACCTTGGCAGCCATTGAAGGGATGGTCAATGTCTTTAAGTCTCCGGGCAATACCAGAACCATAATGTTCAGTGCCCTGGTAGGGGCTTTGCTATTGTTTATACAGTACTCCAAAGGGGTGGAAGGATTTATTAACGAGCTTAATAAGGTGATAGCCTATTTTGAGAGAAAACAAAGTGGCTATAGCAGGGTAGTAGTGCAGCTTATGGCCATGTTTACGGGGATTTTGTTGTTTGTAGAAACAAGCATTAGTTCCTTAACGGTAGGAACCCTATATCGTCCGGTTTTCGATAAACTGAAGATTCCCAGGGAAAAATTGGCCTACATAGCCGATTCCAGTTCCGCCCCCTCCTCCATTTTAATTCCCTTTAATGCATGGGGAGCATTCATAATGGGGCTTTTGCTTACACAGGGTATCGAAAATCCGTTTGGAACCATGCTTTCTTCCATAGTTTTTAATTTTTACCCCATCTTGGCAATAGTTATCGTTTTCGTGGTGATAATTACCAAAAAGGATATTGGACCAATGTCGAAAGCGGAAATGCGCACTAGGGAAACAGGTAAATTGCTGAATGATAATGCCAAACCTATGTTGTCCAGTGAGGTAACTTCCTTTGAGTCCAAAGAAGGGATCAAGGCCAGGGCTTATAATATGATCGTTCCCTTGGCAACCATGGTAGTCATGATGCCTTTCTATCTTTCCTATACTGGTTGGGATGCCGTGGAGGATGCTACTTCTTTTGGCGATCATGTGTTTAAGGCTATTGGCCAGGGTTCCGGCTCATCCTCTGTCCTATACGCGGTTCTTACGGCGATTTTGGTTGCCATGGTGCTTTATAGGTCCCAAAAAATTATGAAAACCAAGGAAATGATAGATCTGGTATTGAAGGGTATAAGTGAATTGATGCCACTGGCATTGTTAATGCTATTGGCCTTTGCTATTGGCGACGCCTGTAATGCCTTGGGTACCGGACAATTTGTTGCAAACTGGTCCAAGGATTGGTTGTCTCCCGCTTTTTTGCCGGCAGTTATTTTTGTGATCAGCTCCTTTATTGCATTTTCAACCGGGACTTCCTGGGGAACCTTTGCCATTATGATGGCGATTTCCATGCCCATGGCCGAAATCCACGGTGCGCCTCTGCCTTTGATAGTAGCCGCGACTTTAGGGGGTGGAGTTTTCGGGGATCACTGTTCGCCTATTTCTGACACTTCCATTATCTCCTCCATGGCTTCTGCCAGTGATCATATAGATCATATTAATACCCAATTGCCCTATGCCTTGATCGGCGGTTTGGTAACAGTGCTGCTTTACGTAATTTTAGGCTTAATTATGATATAGATGGAAGGATTCCACTACCTTTGCACTTATTAAAGATAAAAAGGGAAGATGGTGCATAAAGCCGGTTTTGTAAATATTATAGGAAATCCCAATGTGGGGAAATCCACACTTATGAATGCCTTTGTAGGGGAAAAATTATCCATTATTACCTCTAAGGCGCAAACTACCCGGCACCGTATTTTGGGAATTGTCAATGGGGATGATTTTCAAGTGGTACTTTCCGATACTCCAGGGATCATAAAGCCCGCTTATGAATTGCAGTCCTCTATGATGGACTTTGTAAAATCTGCCTTTGAAGATGCCGATATCCTCATCTATATGGTAGAAATTGGGGAAAAGGCCTTGAAGGACGAGCGCTTTTTTGAAAAAATTAAGAATAGTACCATTCCTGTATTGCTTTTGTTGAACAAGATTGATGTTTCCGAACAAGGAATCCTGGAAGAGCAGGTTCAATATTGGCAGGAACAATTGCCAACGGCTGAAATTCACCCTATTTCCGCCTTGCAGAATTTTAATGTAAAGGAGGTTTTTATGCGGATTTTGGAATTGTTGCCGGAAGCCCCACCTTATTATCCCAAGGATCAATTAACCGATAAGCCAGAACGCTTTTTTGTAAACGAAACCATTAGGGAAAAAATCCTTCAATTCTATAAAAAGGAAATTCCATACTCCGTGGAGATCGACACCGAGGAATTTTTTGAAGATGAGGATATCATCCGCATGCGTTCTGTTATCATGGTGGAACGCGATTCCCAAAAAGGAATTATTATAGGCCATAAGGGAAGTGCCCTTAAAAGGGTAGGGGTGGAAGCCCGTAAAGACCTGGAGAAATTCTTCGATAAACAGGTGCATTTGGAACTCTATGTTAAGGTAAACAAGAATTGGAGAAGCGATCCCAATCAGTTGAAGCGCTTTGGCTATAACCAAGGTTAGTGTTTTAAAAGTTCGTTTCTAGGGAGGTAAATTTTTCTTTACCCACAACATTTTAGCTAGATCCTTAACAATTAGTTATTATTTATTTTACGCTTAGCTTATAGCTAGTTTTCATCTTTGGTTTTAAATAAATAACCAAAGAAAATGAAAAAAACACTTTTAGCACTTTTCGTAGGTGGAACGCTATTCACCTCTTGTATCAAAGATCATATTGGCCATGGTGGCGGTAATGACGATGTAGATGTATCAACCCTTACATTCGCCAAAATAGGTGGGTTCTCCAACGGAACAGGAGAGGAAGGTTATGCTGAAATCAGTGCCTTTGATCCCAAGACCAACAAATTGTTTATCGTCAATCCAGTTCAGTCCGAAGTTTCCGTTTGGGATATTTCATCTCCTTCTTCTTCAGTAAAATTAAGCTCAATTTCATTGGCGGGAACGCCAAACAGTGTTGCGGTTCACGACGGACTTTTGGCTGTGGCCGTGGAAAATGCCAATAAACAAATGAATGGTACAGTACAGACTTATGATACTGAGACCCAAGCCTTGGTAAATACATATAATGTAGGGGCATTGCCAGACATGGTTGCTTTTAGTCCTGATGGGAAATATATAATTTCTGCCAATGAAGGGGAGCCAAATGCTGATTATTCGGTAGATCCAGAGGGTTCCATTTCTGTAGTGGACGTTCAAAAAAATGAAGTTAACACTATGTTTTTTACTTCCTATAGTGCAGCTTCAATAGGGAACGATTTTAGGGTTTTTGGTCCGTTGGCAAGTATTGCCCAAGATGTGGAACCGGAATATGTGGCAGTTTCGGACGATAGTAGGTTTGCCTATGTAACGCTGCAGGAAAATAATGGTATTGCCGTAGTCGATTTAAAGAATAAGGCCATTGCCAATGTTTTTGGTCTAGGTGTAAAAGATTATTCTTTTGGTGATAATAAGATGGACGCCAGTAATAAGGATGATTTGGTAGGGAACTTTCAGAATTGGCCAGTGTTTGGTTTCTATATGCCGGATGCCATTACTTTTACCAAGCTAGATGGGATGGAATATATTATTACGGCCAATGAAGGGGATTCTAGGGATTACGATGGATATTCCGAAGAGGAAAGGGTAGAAGACGTAATCTTGGACCCAACTGCTTTCCCTAATGCCGCTGATCTACAAATGGAGGAAAATTTGGGAAGGTTAAAAATTACCACCGCCAATGGTGATATCGATGGCGATGGTGACTTTGATAAAATATATGCCTACGGAGGAAGGTCCTTTACCATCTGGTCTACTTCAGGAACTTTGGTGTATGACAGTGCGGATGAAATTGGAAGAAGGACTTTGGAACTTAACCCGTCTTATTTTAATGCCGATGAGGGTGAGGCCGATGGAAGAAGTGATGATAAAGGTGCCGAACCGGAATCTGTAACTACTTTAAAGGTGGGCAACTCTACCTTGTTGTTTGTAGGTTTGGAGCGTACCGGGGGTGTTTTGGTGTATGATATTACCAACCCCAATAGTCCGGAATACGTAAACTGGCTTTTTGATGCCTCGGATATTGCCCCAGAAGGTTTGGTGACTATTGCAGAGGAAAATAGCCCAACAGGAAATGCCTTGGTCATTATCACCAATGAAGTTTCCAACACCGTAGCGATTTACGAAATAAAATAGATTGAAAATGGTTTTGTAAGTAATCCCCGGGTATCTGCTTTGTATACTCGGGGATTATTTTTTGTAATAGTCACTTCTGCAGAGTCTATCTTCTGGACGAGTAGAAGTCGAACATTTTAGGCCGGACCCATTGGCGCGGTTTGGTAACTCTGGATATTTATTTGGATGATTATTTGGATGAATAACATTCTCCGATTATTGTTGGGTGGCTGAGCGGTGCCGAAGCCACTGTCAATAGTTTTTCTTTCTGACTCAATTCTATTTCGACTACGCTAATCTTCGTTTAGAACATGGAACTTTAAACTTTGAACTGAAAACTATACATTGCGATTGCCAACTCCTAGTGAACCAGAAACTTTGAACTTTCAACCTTTGGTATGCCTTAGCATAAATTCATGCAATTGATGCATTTGGGGCTTGCCCTTTCTTTTTCCTATCCTTCCAAATATATAAAGCACAATCCAGGCCAAGACCATTAAGGCCATCAAACCGATCTGAAGGCCCATTTCTTTACCCAAAGCCTGATTGGAATAGGCCCAAACCCCAAAAATGATAAATAAGGTGGCCACGCCAAAATGGACAAACATGAAGAATGTCCATAGGGTGGGATTCGGTCCAAACAAGCCATAAATGGTACTGTTTCCGTCCTCCTGGTCCACTATCTCGATCTGTAATTGCGGCGACCAAAAATGGGTTTCTGCCTTATTAAATTTTATAAAAACATGATGATCGGATACTTTAACGATAAAAGGAGGCTTGTCCACTTCTTGAAACAATTGTAGAA
This sequence comes from Arenibacter troitsensis, assembly GCF_900177645.1. Classification (GTDB taxonomy): domain Bacteria; phylum Bacteroidota; class Bacteroidia; order Flavobacteriales; family Flavobacteriaceae; genus Arenibacter; species Arenibacter troitsensis. The sequence goes on along the minus strand of NZ_FXAO01000011.1, from coordinate 65,374 downwards.
TGGGTTGGGCCGGACCCTTTAGGTTAAGCTGGAACCTTGGTCTTAGTACAATTTCGTTGGGTAGGGGCTTCAAACTATTAGGCTGATAATTAGGATAAAAGATACTGTTTTTTCTTCGGATATAAATAGTACTTTTGCATCAAATTAAAAGTATGAGTGCTATAGTAGCCATTGTAGGAAGACCTAATGTAGGCAAATCAACCTTTTTCAATAGATTAATTCAAAGAAGAGAGGCCATTGTTGATGCCGTGAGTGGGGTTACGCGAGATCGTCATTACGGAAAGAGTGATTGGAACGGTGTGGAATTTTCTTTGATCGATACCGGCGGATATGTGTTGGGGAGCGATGATGTTTTTGAAAAGGAAATAGATAAGCAGGTAGAATTGGCCATAGATGAGGCCGATGCCATCATCTTTATGGTAGACGTGGAATCTGGCGTTACCGGAATGGATGAGGATGTAGCCAATTTGTTGAGACGTGTAAATAAGCCCGTTTTCTTAGTGGTGAACAAAGTGGACAATGGTAAAAGAGCCGAGGATGCCGTGGAGTTTTATTCCTTGGGCCTAGGCGAATATTATACCATTGCCAGTATAAATGGTAGTGGCACGGGCGACTTACTGGACGATTTGGTAAAGGTATTGCCGGAAAAGGAAAAGGAGAAGGACGATTTGCCTCGTTTCGCCGTAGTAGGTAGACCCAACGCTGGAAAATCATCTTTTATCAATGCCCTAATTGGGGAAGAGAGGTACATTGTTACGGACATTGCCGGTACCACTAGGGATAGTATAGATACCAAATACAACCGCTTTGGGTTCGAGTTTAATCTGGTGGATACTGCTGGTATCCGTCGTAAGGCGAAAGTACGGGAAGATCTGGAATTCTATTCCGTAATGCGCTCTGTAAGGGCCATTGAGCACTCGGATGTCTGTATTCTTATGTTGGATGCCACCCGTGGTTTTGACGGACAGGTAGAAAATATTTTCTGGTTGGCACAGCGTAACAACAAGGGAATAGTGATCTTGGTAAACAAATGGGATTTGATTGAAGACAAAGAGACCAATACCATTAAACATTACACTCAGAAAATTAAAGAGGCCATAGCACCCTTTACGGATGTGCCCATTCTATTTATCTCGGTTTTAACAAAACAGCGGATTTTCAAGGCCATAGAAACGGCCGTTCAGGTGTATGAAAACAGGCAAAAAAAGGTGGTTACCAGAAAACTGAACGATATTATGTTGCCCATAATAGAAAATTATCCTCCGCCCGCCTATAAGGATAAGTATGTGAAGATAAAATTCTGTACCCAATTGCCAACACCTTATCCACAGTTCGCTTTTTTCTGTAATCTCCCACAATATGTAAGGGAACCTTATAAGCGTTTTCTGGAGAATAAATTAAGGGAGAATTTTGATTTTACAGGGGTGCCGGTAACCGTATTTATGAGGAAGAAATAGGAAACTTTGCTTGTATTGGGGTATTTACTAATATGAGGTCTTAAAGTTCTGTTAACCATTTGGGTCGTAGAAGGTCAAGGGTTATTTTTGGGGGCTTACCAAACTACCAAGAATCCGAGACATTTTTACCAAATGAAGAAATTTCACTTTTCTATTCTATTTTCCATTTTATTTTTTAGCCTTTCTTTTTCCCAAGATTTTGTATTGAGCGGGAAGATTGTAGATGCCATTACCCAGGCCCCGTTGGAGGCCTCTACCATTTATGCTGAATCTGTAAAGGACAGTACTTTGGTATCATACACCGTGTCCGATCAAAAAGGAGTATTTGAACTGGAAGGGGATACCAGTCTTAAGGAGGTAAACGTATTCTTCTCCTATAATGGGTATAAACCACATTATATAAAGGTGAAACTGGAATCTCAGGTAGATTTGGGGAAAGTACAATTGGAGGAGCAGGCGCAAGAGTTGGAGGGAGTCCTGATCGTGGGCGATAGGGTGCCGATTACCATTAAAAAGGATACCTTGGAATTTAATGCGGATTCCTTTAAGACAAAGCCCGATGCTAACGTAGAGGACGTATTAAAAAAGTTGCCCGGAGTAGAAGTGGATAGTGATGGCAAGATTACTGTTAACGGAAAGGAAGTTGATCAGGTTCTGGTAAATGGCCAAGTATTCTTTAGTAACGACCCCAAGGTAGCAACCAAAAGTTTGCCCAAGGATATCATAAGTAAGATACAGATTTCGGACACCAAGACCAAAGAGCAGGAGTTTAGTGGAGAGGAAGGGGAAGGGGAAACCAAAACCATTAACCTAACCATAAAGGAAGATAAGAATAAAGGATATATGGGAAGAATGGCGGCAGGCTATGGTACTGATGAAAGGTATCAGCTCAACGGACTTCTCAATTATTTTAGTAATAAGAAAAGGTTGAGTTTTATTGCCAGTTCCAATAATATTAACAATTCCGGTTTTTCCTATGACGAGATTTACGATATGGTAGGGAATACCAATGGAGGGTATTCCGGTGCGCAGGAATCTGGCTTGATCAATAACTTTGGAAATGGTATTACCACCTCTTCCAACTTGGGTGCCAGCTATGCCAATGCGGAAAAGGGAGAGTACAAGATAGATGCCAATTACTTTTTTGGATACAGTGATTCCTACAACGACCAAAAAACATCCCGGGAGAACATTTTACCGGACAGCAGATATTTTACGGAAAGCGAATCTAATTTTGAGGGGTCTACCAATTCCAATCGAGGGGCGGCCAATATTGAATATGATGTGGATGAAACCCTTCGCATTAGCCTACAGCCCTCCATGAGTGTCAATAGGACCAATTCTGTGAACAGGAATAATACATTTTCTACGGATGAGGAGGGAGATTTGATCAACAGCAACAATCGTATCACGGTCAATGACGGATTTCAAAGAAATTTTTCCAATAGGTTGAGTGTAATGAAAAAGTTGGATACGATTGGAAAACTGATCACTTTTACCTTTTCCAACGACAATACGGAAAACCAAAGCAGTTCCAACCTCAATTCCGTTAGGGAGGTATTTGGGGACGATCCCAGTGTAGAGAACGTGGATCAGCTATCCGATATCGATAACAAAAGAAATTCCTATGAACTGGAAGCCCGTTATAGACAGCCTTTGACTACCAAGCTGTTCTTGGATATTGGTTATGAATTTAAGAATGATCACAGGGACAATTCCAAGGAGGTCATGGACTATGACGTGGATGATAATAGGTATACCCAGTTTAACGAGGCTTTGAGTTCGGATTTCAACTTCGTAAATATTCAACAGTCGCCTTTCTTGGGCTTGCGCCATAACGGGGATAAGTTAAACCTAAGGGTGAACGCCTCTTATGTAATGACCGAGCTGGATAATCAGGACTTCCTGCAAGGGACATCCTTTTCCAAATCATACAAAAACCTATTGCTAAGAAGTAGATTAAGGTATTCCTTGGGGAAAAATAGTCGGATTTATTTGCGCTATGACTCCCGACTAAGTCTTCCTTCGGTAACTCAGTTGCAGCCAGTGCCCAACGTAAACAATCCTTTGAACGTAGTGATAGGTAACCCCAATTTATTGCCAAGTGTAAATCATGGAATAGATCTTAACTACAATAATTATAATTGGAAAGAACGGAGTGGGGTCTTTTTCTATACGGGGCTGGATATACAAAAGGATAGGGTTTCAGCCATATCAACTACCGATGAGAATTTTCTAAGGACCACAAGATATACCAATATAGATGGTAATTACAGCGGATACGGTGGAGTAGGTTATTCCAAGCAGATCAAAAAGGATAGCCTTTATACCTTAAAATTTAATGTAAGGCCACGATTGAGTTACGGTAGGCAGGTTAGTTTTACCAATGGAGTGGAACTTAAGGCCAAAAGGTTTGATGTAACGCCTTATGTGTCTACCACCTATAATTATAAGGAGGTACTGGAAATTGAACCAGGCTATGGCATATCTTTCAACAATACCACCTACAATCTGGATAACATAGAGGATGTGGAATATACTTCCCAAAATGCCAATCTTAGGGTTACCTCTTACTGGCCCAAAAATTTAATTTGGGGCAATGACCTTCAATATAGTTACAACGGCAATGTGGGTCCAGGATTTAGAAAGGATGCCCTTTTTTGGAATATGAGTCTGGGACTTCAAATATTGGAAGATAAAGGAACTCTTAAAGTGTTGGCCTATGATTTGTTGGATCAGAATATAAATACCCGTAGGACTACAGGGGAAGATTTTATTCAGGATTTTCAAGGTACTGTGCTGCAGCAGTATTTTATGGCAAGCTTTACCTATAAGTTTGATCAGTTTGGGGGTAAAAAACCCGATATGGGATCAAGGGGAAGGCGTTATTACAATTAATGCTTTTGTTTGAAGACTTTCTGGTTTGAAGGGTTTTAGGTTTGGAAGGTTGTACAGTAGTAGTTCAAATCTTCAAATTCACTGATTTCCAAATTGATCGATTGCTACATTGAACCATTGTTATATTAACCAATTGTTCCAGTCTTTTGTTTCTAGTTTCTAGTTTCTAGTTTCTGGTTTGATAGGTTTGAGGTTTGGAAGGTTATACTTTTTTTTTCCAAATCTTCACATTTTCAAATTTGCCCATTGCTCCAGTCTCTTGGATATTGCTTGACCGTCTATTTTCTTTTTTCTAATCTCTTGTTTCTGGTTTGATAGGTTTGGACGGTTATACAGTTGTAGTTTCAAATCTTCAAATTCTCAAATTAACTGATTTCCAAATTGATCGATTGCTACATTGAGCCATTGTTATATTAACCCATTGTTCCATTATCCTGGATGTTGATTGACCTTCTTTTTTCTTTTTTCTAGTCTCTTGTTTCAGGTTTGAAGGGTTTCTGGTTTACAGGGTTTAATGTTTGAAGGTTTATTTTCAAATCACCAAATTAACTTAACGTGAGTTGTCTATTGGAAAATTTACGTCAGTCAGAGTGATTTTTGGTAGAAAATCGTATCGAAGACAAGTGAATTTTCGATCAAAAGCCTAATTTCGATACAGTTTTTCTTCGTTTCACTATGAAAAACCACTCAATTTGACGGCTTTTGATTTTTAAGTTTTTACATCGAACTCGCGATCGCTTATTACCAAATTTTCAAATTAACTCATTTTCAAATTAAGTAATTGCTACATTGAACCATTGTTATATTAACCCATTGTTCCATTCTCCTGGATGTTGATTGACCTTCTTTTTTCTAGTCTCTTGTTTCAGGATTGAAGGGTTTTAGGTTTGGAAGGTTGTACAGTAGTAGTTCAAATTGTCAAATCTTCAAATTGTCAAATTAACACATTGATGCATTAAACCATTGGTAGATTTCCACATTATTACCATCACCAACTCCCAGAGGAACCACCACCGCCAAAGCCGCCGCCACCGAAACCACCTCCAAAGCCTCCACCACTTCCAAAGCCTCCGCCACTTCCGAAACCGCCGCCGGAAGATCCTGATCTGTAGCCGCCCCGGCCCATATTGCTGAGTACAATAATATCCCAAAGGTCCATGCCCTTACGATTGCCACCTTTACCACCACCCCTTCTTCCCTTATTGGAAAGTATAATGAGGATCACTATAAAAATGATGAATGGAAGTAAGGTCTGAAATGGAAATCCAGGACTTTGGTCAAAACTGCGTTCTTCCTTGAATTCTCCATTGAGTACGTTAAAAATGGCATCCGCTCCTTTGTTGAGTCCGTCATAATAGTTGCCCTTTTTGAATTCTGGTATAATGACGGTTTCTATGATACGTTTGGAAAGTGCGTCCGTTAACAGTGGTTCTATACCATAACCTGTATTGATGGCAATCTTACGGTCGTCCCTGGCCAGCAGAATTAAAATGCCGTTATCCTCCTTGGCCTGTCCTATTCCCCAGGCATGTCCCCAGTTTGCACCTAAAAAGTTGATGTTTTCCCCTTGGGTGGAGGAGATAATGGCTGTTACGATCTGGGTGGAGGTACTGTCCGAATAACGGATCAATTTTTGTTCCAGGCTTTTTTTTTGTTCGGCAGAAAGTAAATTTATATAGTCATAAACACTGGTTTGATCCTGAAGTTTTGGCTTTTCGGGAATTTTAAATTGGGCAACAGTTATGGAGAAGCTGCATAATACCAGGAATAAGAGACTACCCTTTAGATACTTCATTGCTTAATTCGTTGGTGTTGTTGTGTAGCCATGGAAAATGGGTTTCCAATTCTTTGCCGGCCATGAGTATACCTTCTATGATACCTTGTTTAAAATCTCCTTTTTTAAAATGATTTTCTAGAATCGTTTTGGTGTTGTCCCAAAAATTATCGGGTACTACCCGGTTAATGCCCTTATCGCCATAAATCACAAACTTCTTGTCATGTACTGCAATGTAGATCAATACCCCATTTTCTTCTTTGGTATTGTCCATTTTTAAATAGTGGAAGACCTCTTGGGCACGTTCAAAATGAGGTTTCTTGGACATAGGTTCAATATGTACCCTTATTTCCCCGGAAGTATTTTTTTCGGCCTCTACAATAGCATTCACTATTTCCAATTCCTCATTGGCCGTTAAAAAATCTTCTACTTTGGACATCTTGTTTTAGTTGAATTCGAAATTCACGTCTGGAGCCTGTTCCGCACCGGCTTCCGATTTAAAGTACGCCAGTTCATCAAAATTAAATAGACCTGCCAATACAGAATTTGGAAAGGTTTTTATGTGATTGTTATAGGGCAAGACGCTTTCGTTAAAACGATTTCGTTCTATGTTTATTCTGTTTTCGGTGCCTTCCAATTGGGACTGCAGTTCTAGAAAATTTTGATTGGCCTTTAGGTCGGGGTAACGCTCTACGGTTACCAAAAGACTTTTCAGGGCGCCGCTAAGTCCGCCTTGTACCTCATTGAATTTTGCCAGTTGCTCAGGGGTAATATTGGTGGGGTCTATGCTTACCGAAGTAGCTTTGGCCCTGGCCTCTATCACTGCGGTAAGGGTACCTTTTTCAAAATCTGCAGCACCTTGTACCGTCTTAACGAGGTTACCGATAAGATCGTTCCGTCTTTGGTAGGCGCTTTCAACATTGGCCCATGCCTGGGTAGAGGTTTCTTTGAGTTTAACAGCTGTGTTGTTAAAACCTACGGCCCATTGGTACAGGCCTATTCCTAAAACAGCAAGAATAATTACTGGAATTAACCATTTTTTCATGATCGGTGTATTTAGTGTTATTTATAGTTGGTTCTTTATTTTGATCAGTTCTGCCTTGACCTTTTCCAATTTTTGGATTACATCAAAGGTAGACAAGGTTTTTAATTTATCCTCCTTTAGATGGATTTTGGCACCTTCCAAGGTAAAACCCCGCTCTTTTACCAAGTGGTAGATAAGTTGTAGGTTTTTAATATCCTGGGGAGTGAATTTTCTATTGCCCTTAGCGTTTTTTTTAGGCTTAAGTACATCGAACTCCTTCTCCCAAAAACGGATAAGCGAGGTGTTCACATCAAAGGCATCGGCTACTTCACCAATACCATAATATCTTTTTTCCGGAAGATCTATATGCATTAATCCAGGGATTGATTTTCTTGGTTGGCAAATTTCAACATATTTTCGAATTCTTCCGCGGTTAAACTGCCGTAGTAGAAGTTAATGGGGTTAATGCGTTCGTCATCTTTCCAAACCTCATAATGTAAATGGGGCGCTTCCGATCTACCGGTACTACCTACAAAACCGATAAGGTCCCCTCTTTTTACCTTTTGGCGGGCCTTGACATTATACTGACTTAAATGACCGTAAAGGCTCATATATCCATAGCCGTGATCTATTCTTATATGTTTGCCGTAACCTGAGGCGTTATTGTCCGCACGGGTAACCGTTCCGTCACCCGAGGCGTAAACAGGTGTTCCTTTGGGAGAGGTGAAATCCATGCCCCAGTGCATTTTTCTGGCTTTTGTAAACGGGTCCGAACGCCAACCGTATCCTGATGCCATACGTGTAAGATCTTCATTTTTTATGGGCTGTATGGCAGGGATAGCCGCCAATAATTTTTCTTTTTCTTCCGCCAGCTTAGTAATTTCATCCAAGGATTTGGATTGTATCACCATTTGTTTTTGAATAATATCCAACCTTTTGGTGGTGGCGATGATCATTTCGGAATTGTTGAATCCTTCCAGGGATTTGTACCTGTTTACCCCTCCAAACCCAGCTCGTCTCTGTTCTTCGGGTATGGGGTTGGCCTCGAAATATAATCGGTAGATATTATTGTCCCTGTCCTCAATATTCGCCAGCACATTTTCTATCTGCTCCATTTTTTTGCCCAGCAATTCGAACTGCAGTTCATAGTTTTTTACCTCCCTTGCCAAGGAAAGTTCGCGAGGGGTGTTTACCAAATTGGTATTTAAAAGTAATATTAGGCCTAAAAATCCAAATAGAAACGACCCTAGAAAAAATAGAGCAATATTTCTAAATCTTCTGGATTTTTTGGGTTCTATCTTACGGTAAGATAGGGTGTCCGGGTCGTAATAATATTTTACCTTAGACATGTATCTAATTTATCCTATTTTTGTGGTCATGTTAATAGATAACTTGCAAATTTGCAAATTGTTTTCTAACAACCGTTAAATATATAAAAAGCTTACCAATTTACATGAAATCCCAAGAAATTAGAGCCAAGTTTTTAGAATTTTTTAAGGAAAAATCCCATAAAATTGTTCCTTCTGCGCCAATGGTTATCAAGGATGATCCAACTTTGATGTTTACCAATGCGGGCATGAATCAGTTTAAGGAGTTTTTTCTGGGAAACTCAGTGCCCAAGTACAATCGTGTGGCCGATACCCAAAAATGTCTTAGGGTAAGTGGCAAGCATAACGACTTGGAAGAGGTAGGGAAGGATACCTACCACCATACCATGTTCGAAATGTTGGGGAACTGGAGTTTTGGCGACTATTTTAAAGCCGAGGCCATTGCCTGGGCATGGGAATTTTTAACCGAGGTGTGTAAGATTGAAAAGGACAGCCTTTACGTAACGGTCTTTGAGGGCAGTAAGGATGCCGACCAACTGGGGCAAGATACGGAAGCCTTGGAGCTTTGGAGTAAAATAGTGGCCAAGGACAGGATACTTTTTGGGAACAAGAAGGATAATTTTTGGGAAATGGGAGACCAAGGACCTTGTGGCCCCTGTTCCGAAATACATGTAGATATCCGTTCCGCCCAGGAAAAGGCAAAAGTGTCTGGGGCTGCTCTTGTAAACCAAGATCATCCACAGGTCGTGGAGATTTGGAATTTGGTTTTTATGCAGTACAATAGGAAGGCCAACGGACAATTGGAGGCCTTGCCTTCCAAGCACGTGGATACAGGAATGGGCTTTGAGCGTTTGTGTATGGTAATGCAGGGGGTGCAATCCAATTATGATACCGATGTTTTTACACCTATTATAAGGGAGATAGAGACTATTACCAATACCAAATATGGAAAGGACGAAGATATTAATATTGCCATAAGGGTAATTGCCGACCATATCAGGGCGGTATCCTTTTCCATTGCAGACGGACAATTGCCCAGTAATACAGGCGCGGGCTATGTAATTCGCAGAATTTTGAGAAGGGCCATACGTTATGGGTTTACCTTTCTGAACACCAAGGAACCTTTTATGTTTCTTTTGGTAAAGGTGCTTTCCGAAACCATGGGGAAATCCTTTCCTGAGCTTAAGGACCAACGCCAGTTAATAGAAAATGTGGTCAAAGAGGAGGAGCATTCCTTTTTAAAGACGATTGGATTTGGTATCACTGAATTGCAGAAACAAATTGATTTAATTAAGCTTTCTAAAAAAGATATTAATGCGTCAAAACAAGAAAGCGATGAGGCTAAAATCACAGGAGGAATGGCCTTCTATTTATATGATACTTGTGGTTTTCCATTAGATTTAACAGAATTGATTGCAGAAGAAAACGGTTTGGCGGTGAATATTGAAGGCTTTAACAAATTGATGCAACAACAAAAGGATCGTTCCAGATCGGCTTCCGAAGTGTCCAAAGAAGATTGGATCGTTCTCGCCGAGGATCCGCATCAGGAATTTGTGGGCTATGATAATTTGGAGACTTCGGTAAAAATTGTAAAATATAGAAAAGTAACTTCCAAAAAGGAAGGGGAGCAATATCAGATTGTATTCAACCTAACCCCGTTTTATCCCGAAGGTGGGGGACAGGTTGGGGACAAGGGGTATTTGGAAGCCCCCAATGGGGATGTGGTTTATATTTTGGATACCAAAAAGGAAAACAACGAGATTGTTCATTTTGCAAAAAATTTACCCAGGGATACTGGGGGTAAATTTAAGGCCGTGGTAGATGCAAAACAGCGCAGGAGAACCGAATGTAACCATACGGCTACGCATTTATTGCACCAGGCCTTACGAGAAATATTGGGAACGCATGTGGAACAAAAAGGTTCGGCGGTGCATTCCAAATATCTGCGATTCGATTTTTCCCATTTTGCGAAACTCACTACGGATGAATTGGTAGCCATTGAAAGTTTTGTTAATGCGCGCATAAGCAATGCACTACCTTTGGAGGAACAACGAAATGTGCCCATGGAAAAGGCCTTGGAGCAAGGGGCAATGGCGCTGTTCGGGGAGAAATATGGCGATGCGGTCAGAACCATTCGCTTCGGACAATCCATAGAACTTTGTGGGGGTACCCATGTACGAAATACGGCCGATATCTGGCATTTTAGAATTAGGTCGGAAGGGGCAGTGGCAGCAGGCATACGTAGAATAGAGGCTATAACCTCCGATGCGGTCAAGGACTTTTATTCCGAAAGTAATAATACCTTGATGGAGATTAAGGAGCTTTTGAACAATTCCCAGGAACCTGTTAAGGCTTTAGCGGCTTTGCAGGAGGAAAATTTAAGATTGAAAAAAGAGTTGGAAAACCTCTTAAAAGAGAAAGCTAAAAATTTAAAGGGGGAGTTGCTCAATGAACTTGTTGAAGTAAACGGAATTCAATTCTTGGCCAAGAAGGTGGATTTGGATGCCGCAGGAATAAAGGACATCTCCTTTGAGATGGGCCAGAATAGGAAGGACCTATTTCTTCTTTTCGCTTCGGAGATTGAGGGGAAAGCCCTTTTGTCCTGCTATATCTCCAAAGAGTTGGTAGAAGAGCGGAAATTGAATGCCGGAACCATAGTACGGGAACTTGGAAAGTACATACAAGGTGGCGGGGGCGGACAACCGTTTTTTGCTACGGCCGGAGGTAAGAATCCAGCTGGTATAGCAGAGGTGCTAGAGAAAGCCAAGGCCTATGTTGTTTAGGACGATAATAGGAATCCCAATGGTCTTATAACCCTAAAGTGGCCTGGAGTTGCCTTAGGTTGGCAATGCTTAAAATTGAATGATGAAACTTCAAACACAAGTACCTCTTAATAAAGCTACGAATCAAATTGATTATAGTAGTCAGCTTGTAGTGTTGGGGTCTTGCTTTGCCAACAATATAGGGGATAAGCTAGCTTACTATAAATTTAGGGCATTACAGAATCCGTTCGGAATTTTATTTCATCCTTTGGCCATTGAAAATTTAATTTCCAGGGCCATTCAACAGAAGCAATACACGGAGGAAGAGGTGTTTTTTTTGAACGAGCGCTGGCAGTGTTATGACGCACATTCCGATTTGTCCTCTGTTAGAAAGGAAGAATTGTTGGGCAGCCTAAATTCGGGCTTATTGGAAACCAAATTATGGATAGCCAAAGCTTCCCATGTCTTTATTACTTTAGGGACAGCCTGGACCTATCAATTGAAGGAGAGTGGAAAGGAAGTGGCCAATTGCCATAAGGTTCCTCAGATGGTATTTAAGAAGCAGCTACTTTCAATAGATAGGATCGTACAGGGTTTGAAAGATATGTTACATCTTATTCAGGCCGTAAATACGAAGGTCAAAATTGTTCTCACGGTGTCCCCAGTGCGTCACTTAAAGGATGGGTTTGTGGAAAATCAACAAAGTAAGGCGCATTTGATTAGCGCGGTTCATCAAATCATAAAAACAGGGAATGCCACGTATTTTCCGAGTTACGAACTAATGATGGACGAACTTCGGGATTATCGCTTTTATGGAAATGATCTTGTGCATCCCAATGATCTGGCGGTTAACTATATCTGGGAAAAATTTAAAACCGTATGGATTTCCGAAACTTCCTATAAGACTATGGATGAAGTGGCGGCCATTCAAAAAGGATTGGATCACCGACCTTTTAGTCAGGAATCGGAAAAACACAAGGAATTTTTAAAGACACTAGGTAATAAAATTACAAACCTTCAAAAGGAATATCCTTTTATGAAATTTTAGTACATGAAGAAAATATTGATAGGGGTAATCCTGACATTGGCAGCGGTGCTTATTTTTCGTTCCTGTTCGGAGGAGAAAGAAAAGAAGTCCATTTTAAAGGAGAATTCAATGCTTATTCAGGAGCAGATCAATAATGTTTCCAAATTGATCGTTACCGAAGGGCACTTTGCCGAGGTATACAATTATAAAGACTCCCAGCAATTATTTGGTCCCCTGATTACTGCCGATAAAAAGGCATTGGTGGTGGTCAATGCCGAGGTGACCGTGGCCTATGACCTAAGTCTGATAAAATTTGACATTGACGAGGAAACCAAGACGCTCCGCATAATTGGTATCCCGGAACCTGAAATTAAGATAAACCCAGATTTTGAATACTACGATGTTACTTCGGATTATCTAAACCAGTTCAATGCCGAAGACTACAACAAAATAAAACGCAATGTTAATGCTTCCCTACTGAAAAAAATAGAGGCTTCTACATTAAGGTCCAATGCACAGAACCGACTCCTTAGTGAGCTGTCCAAATTTCTGGTGCTTACCAATTCCATGGGTTGGACGTTGACTTATGGGGATAAGCACATCCAAAATTTAGAGGAATTAAAATTGTTGGAATAAATTGGTTCGGAATGGAATTGATTACCATTATTTCACAAAGGCATTTGCCCATTTAATATAGTTTTCCCAATCGTAGTCGGTAACATCATGTTTTCCTGTTCTAATGTGGTAGGAGACGGTATTGTGGATGGGGTCATTTAGCATTGGCATTTCCTTGGTTTCTATTCCTTTTTTCCCGTACAAGTGGTACACTTGCGTGGCATAGTGTGAGGATAGGAATTCGCCCCTGGGGTCGGCCCATTGATCCTCTTCTGCACTGGCTATATAGAGCGGCCTTGGTGCAATAAGGGCTAAAAGTTGGTGTTGATCTACTGGCAAGGCCTCTTCATTGTCACCGTACTGATTGAAATTGTCACAAAACCAGTGTGGAAACCTATCGTTTATGACCGCTATGGTCTCCCCAAATTTACGTTTGGAAAGGGCAGCGCCCCCGCAGCCCGAGTTGTTGGAAATTACTCCTGCAAACCTTTTGTCCGTGGCTCCAGCCCAAAGCGATGTCTTGCCCAGTCGCGAATGGCCAAAGGCAATCACTTTGGAAGCATCTATATCGGCGTCTTTTTCAAAATAATCCAACGCTCTTGCCATGCCCCAGCTCCAAGCAGCAATACTGCCCCATTCGGCGGGTTTAGGCTGATTCTGGCCTTGTTGATACAAGAGGCTATGAATGCCATCCGAAAAATCATTTTTATCCGGGTCTACTTCCCCATAATATATGGTAGCTAGGCCATAACCGGCATCCAATATTTTTTCCACTGCCCAGCGATGGGTTCTTTTTCCCCTAGACGCCTCGGTCAAGGTGTTGTTTTCGATCCCGAATGATTTATTGTTATTGGCCCAGGCCGATGAAATTAATACCGCTTTATCCTCTGTGATGGTATGGTTGCCATAAAAATTATAGCCCAAAAAAATGGGAGCCTTTACTTTATTTTTCGGCAGATAGAGCAAAATGGTATAACTCAAAGTTTTGTTGTTGTTCTTAAAAGTAAGTTCTACCTGTTTCCGCTTGGCTTTTCCGTTAAGGGCATGGTCGTCCTGCTCCAAAATGGTGTAAGAGTCTATTTTGAGGTTTTTGGGAATTTTGCCGTATATATCGTTCTCAAAAAAACGAAGTAGCTCTGGCCGTCTTACTTTTTCCCATTTTTTCACCGAATTAATTGTATAACCGCTAAAAGTGAGTAGCGGATCGGGTATCGCAAAGGCAGGTACCTTACTTTCCTCATAATTGGTTTGGGAACTGCCAATGAACATGAATAGGAAAAAAAATATAGACAGGGAATAGGGTAATAGCTTCATTTTAGGTCGATTAATGGTCGGACCATAAATATAGGGATTACAATTGAAAATAATATTGCTCTTTAAATTACTAAATTTTTGTCCACCAAACCAAGTCCGTCGTCTATTAGATGTCCCAATTGTGGTTTCTGGAGTTTAAGGGCTTCCAAGTGAGCTTTCAGTTCTTTGGCAAAACTTATATCGTCATTATTTTTTGCCAATTCGTACAGTTCAACCGCAAGCAGCCAATCTTCTGGATGGTTGGCTTTTATTTCCTGGAAAACCTTGTTTCTGGAGATCGTTACGTTTTTACCTTCCCTGAATTCCCTGACCTGCTGGTATAATTGTTCCAATTGTTTCCTTTTTGCAGTTTGGACCGATTTTATGGTGGTATCGGTTACTTTGTGCGTAACCAGATCGAAACTCTGCAAATCCGCGGGACCATTGAAAACGGACACAATATTTTCCCCTACGGCCATATGATATAGTCCCCAATCAGGTCTGAAGAGTACTTTTTCTTTATGGGTCACTGTACAATTTGTCAAGCTAATCAGAATAATTTCTCCCTTTAGGTTTCTGGTACCCGTAATAATTTTCCCAGTAACTTTTATGTCTCCGATGAATTCAAGCTCCACCACTTCACCTTCATAGATATTGTAGGCCTTTAAATCGCGGGGACTCATATCCTCTATAGCAAGATTTATACCTTTCAATTTTCCTATGGGCGAACCAAAACCGTTGGGATGTTGCTTAATGCCGTGCCCAATCAATTCCTTTTCACGGTAGGCAAGGGCTGTATTGCCTTTGGTCTGTAGGTAGACCGGTTTTCCTTCATGGGCAATGGCACTTTCAAAATGCCCAGATATTTGCAGGCCTGTGCTTAGCTCCACGGTACCCATTTCCTTGGAGTTGATAAGTTTTTTCAGGCCACTTAGGCCACCGCGTCTCAAGGACATGGTATTGGCAAATTCCTCCAGCACTTGGTTGAGATAGGTAAAATCCGGAGTAACAAAAAGCTGGGGCTGAGGTTGGGTTATGTCGAAGGAAGTATGTGCTGCCTCTATGGAATACGGAATCTTCTTAACCTTATTGGTCATACACCAGGCACTTTCCCCAATGGAGGAAAGTAAACCCGCACCATATATTCTTGGTTGGTCCACTGTCCCTATCAGCCCGTATTCCACGGTCCACCAATGAAGGTTTCTGATCAGGGCCATTTCACTGGGCTCGCCCATATTCAATTGGAGGTCTTCAATTTTCTTTTGGGCCTTGTCTATATCTTTTTGGGGGGTGCCTTCGGCCTCTTTTATAATGGACAAATGTCTTACGGCCTCGTATAATTCGTAATCCTTGGCACTGGAAATAGCCTTGGAACCTATCTCCCCAAACCTGCGCAGGTATTCTGCGTATTCCGGGTTGGCAATAATTGGGGCATGCCCAGCTCCTTCATGTATAATATCGGGTGCGGGGGTATATTCAATATGTTCCAATTGTCTAATATCCGAAGCTATTACCAAAACATTGTAAGCTTGGAATTCCATGAATGCAGAGGGGGGAATAAAGCCATCCACGGCCACGGCCGCCCATCCTATTTCCTTCAAAATACGGTTCATACCGTACATATTGGGAATATAATCTATGGAAATCCCCGTTTTGTTTAAGCCCTCCAAATAGCTTTTATGGGCCACCTTACTTAAATAATCTACATTTTTTCGCATTACATAACGCCAAACCGCCTGATCTATAGGGGAATAATCCTCATAATTCTGTGGTTTTATATACTGCTTCAAATGTTTGGGAAGCTTATCCAGTATGTAGTTGCTTTTAAAAGACATAGTTGGTGTTTTATTCCTTCTTAAAGATACAAAATGCACCCATGGTCCCCAAGTGTCAACTTGAGTAATTATATGGCTAATTAAGGCAAGAGACCAATAAAATATGTTTAAGGTGCCGGGATTTTTATGGCATCCTTTTTTCAGGATGGGCCCAAAAAAAATTCCCTTCTGAATACGAAGGGAATTTGGGAGAATTTAATCTAAAACTTACCTAAAAATGCTTTAAGTAATGGGAGTTTTTTTAGGATAAATGTTTAATTCATAGCCGATCCGGGAGGATAGGCTTCCAATATTTCAGAAACGAATTCTTGTATCCTTTTCTCTTTCTTTTCCATATTTCTAATGTTGTTCAAGGTGCCAACGCCCCTGCCTTGCCAGACCAGTTCCTTGTTCTTGGCGTCTATGATGTCTATATAAAGGGATCCTTCTGTCCTTGTGCTAACATTGTTTCCTCCGTAATATGGAGATCCCCAATAAAATGGAGACCAACCCCATCCGTAGAAACCGGCGCCCCAATAGTTGCTGTACACATCTACCTGTTGTCTTTCCTTGGTAAAAAGGCTTAATAATATATCAGGATTTTCAGATTTCACGAAACCTTTTGAGCTCATTTCGGCATCAATGGCCTTTAATATTCTCTTTTTGTCCAAATCGGAGATCTGGGCCTTGTCTATCCCAGTTTTATAAAAGGCATAGGTTTTGAACGAATTAAAATTTGCTTCTTTATCATAATCCGATAATACACGTACCGATGTACAGGAACTGGCTAAGAGCAGTACCAAGATCGGAACGATTAAAAATTTAATTTTTTTCATAGCTATTATATTTGAATTAGTACTTGTGATATTCAATCTAGTTAAGCTCAAAAATCATGCCGAATACCTTAGTTTCGGCGCTGTGTATTCGTTTTTTGATTGTAGCCGTAAGGGCAATGTCTACAGCTGCTTTCACAACAATACCCCCTTTTTAGATGATATTGTTTTGTAAAAACTTTGTATCCTTCCTCTGAAAGGTAAAAATCCCCTTCCTCCAATGGTATAAATTTCTTCATTGACGTAAATTTATGGGATTTATGCCAAATAATTTTAAGCTGGTTGGTGAAGTGATGGTAATTTAACAGAGTTTAGCATACTTTTTGCACTTAAACCTATTTAGTTCGTAGTAAGTCGATTATGGGAAGTTTTTATGAAGCGCCCTGTTATCTTTGATAGGCGTGATATTTATCCGATAGAATGATTTTAGTTTTTAAACATGTTTTTTACAAGAACTATGTGGGACTCTCCTTTTGGCCCTTCATTATTTTGAAGAACTCTTCTTTAAAAAAGGACGCCACGCTACTCAATCACGAGAAAATACACCTAAGACAGCAACGTGAACTATTGATAGTACCCTTTTATTTTTTGTATTTGTTGGAAGGCATTATTAGGTATCTTATATATTTTGATGCTTATAAGGCCTATCAAAATATCAGCTTTGAAAGGGAGGCCTACCAAAATGAAACCAATTTATATTATCTAGAGGAGAGAAGGACTTTTAGTTTTATTAAATATCTTTGGGGCTAAAAGCCATAGGCGTGCAGGGAATAAATCAGGAAGTAGGCCTTTCTATTTTAAGTAAAAAACAGGTGACCTTGGTGGTAAAAAGGGAAGACCTGCTCCACCCGTTTATCTCTGGCAATAAATACCGAAAACTTAAGTACAATATTTTGGAGGCCAAGCAAAAGGGCTTGGGTACCATTTTAACTTTTGGTGGCGCCTATTCCAACCACATTGCCGCCACTGCCTATGCCGGAAGTTTATACGGTATTAAGACCATAGGTGTAATTAGGGGGGAAGAATTAAGTGAAAATTGGATGCTTAATCCAACCTTGGCGGAGGCCCATCGGCATGGAATGGATTTTAAGTTTATTTCCAGGGAGGCTTATAGGCGCAAATCGGAAACCTCTTTTTTGGATCTGTTGGATAAGGATTTGGGCCCTTATTACTTGATTCCCGAGGGAGGTACCAATATGCTTGCCGTTAAGGGTTGTGAGGAAATTTTGACACCACAGGATGGGGATTTTAATGTACTCTGTTCTAGTGTAGGAACGGGTGGAACCTTGGCCGGGATTATCAATTCATCCCTTAGTTATCAGAGAATTATAGGCTTTCCCGCACTAAAAGGTGATTTTTTAAAGAAAGATATTCGTAATTTTACGGCAAAGGAAAACTGGGAAATCAATAGCGATTATCATTTTGGGGGTTATGCCAAAGTTTCGGAAGCGCTTATAGAGTTTATTAATTATTTTAAGGAAAAGACCAATATTCCTACGGATCCCATTTATACGGGGAAGCTTTTGTTCGGCATTTTGGATTTGGTAAAAAATGATTATTTTATACCAGGAACCAAAATTTTGGCAATACACAGTGGTGGTTTACAGGGGATAACAGGAATGAATTTAGTTTTGAAAAAGAAGAATCTTCCATTAATAAAAGTATGATAAAAAGAATAGCGATAACAACAATATTGGGTTTGTTCCTAGTGAGTTGCGGTGTTAAAAAGAGAACTACCTATGCTAAAAAGCCAGATCCACGGACTACTTCAACCACGGCTAGGCCGGAGACCAAACCTGTAAGCGAATCCAAAAGTGAGGGTGCTTATGCTTTGCCAGAGGACAATGGCAGATTTGTAAAGTTCACGGTAAATTCTACTGAGGAATATATTGAGACTTTTGCGGAAATCGCCCAATTTGAAATGAAGGCTTATGGGATACCTGCCAGTATTACCTTGGCGCAGGGCATCCTGGAGAGTGGCGCGGGAAGAGGTGTCCTGGGCGCCAAGACCAATAATCATTTCGGCATAAAATGCCATACAGGTTGGGAAGGGGATTATGATTTTCATGATGATGATGAGAAAGGGGAATGTTTTAGGAAGTATAATCATCCCATGTATTCCTTTAGGGATCACAGTATATTCTTATCTTCCCGGGCCAGGTATGCTTTTTTGTTCGATTTGGACCATGATGACTATAAAGGATGGGCCTATGGTTTAAAAGAGGCCGGTTATGCAACGGATCGTAAATATCCGCATAAGTTAATCGCACTTATAGAGCGCTATGAATTGGATAAATATGACAGGACGGTTGTAAAGTTAGGGGGCATTGTAAAGAAGGAACCGAAACAGTACGAACATAAAATTCATGTGGTGCAGAAGGGAGATACCCTATATTCCATTTCCAAACGCTACTTTGTCTCCATCCCGGAATTGATGAAGTTGAACAATATGAACAATAGCAATTTGGCAGAAGGTCAAAAATTGACGGTAAAATCTGAAAAAATTAGATAATCTATGATTTATAGAAGAAGCAGTGCTTTGTTTGCTGAAGCACAGCATTATATTCCTGGGGGGGTAAATTCCCCTGTTAGGGCCTTTAAGGCCGTTGGGGGAAATCCTGTATTTGTAAAGGAAGCCAAAGGAGCCTATTTGTACGATGAAGATGGTAACAGATTAATAGATTACATTGCATCTTGGGGTCCGTTAATCTTAGGTCATGCCTATGCTCCTGTAATAGATGCCGTTATTGAGAAGGCAAAAAAGGGTACTTCGTTCGGAATGCCAACGGAAATTGAAACTCAATTGGCAAAGCTTGCAGTTACCATGGTTCCGAATATTGATAAGATTCGTTTTGTAAACAGTGGAACGGAAGCCTGTATGAGTGCCGTTCGTTTGGCCAGGGGTTTTACTGGAAAGGACAAAATAATAAAGTTCGCCGGATGCTATCACGGTCATTCGGATTCCTTTTTAATTCAAGCCGGAAGTGGAGCGGTTACCTTTGGTAGTCCCAATAGTCCAGGGGTTACCCAGGGCACTGCAAAGGATACTCTTTTAGCGGTTTATAATAATCTTGAAAGCGTAAAGGCTTTGGCTGCTGCCAATAAGGGAGAAATTGCCGCCATTATCATTGAGCCCGTAGCTGGTAATATGGGGTGTATTATTCCGGAAGAAAATTTTATTAAGGGATTGCGTGAACTTTGTGACCAAGAAGATATATTGCTGATTTTCGATGAGGTTATGACCGGATTTAGATTGGCAAAAGGGGGTGCCCAGGAGGTATTGGGCGTAGATGCCGATATTGTTACTTTTGGAAAGGTAATTGGAGGTGGATTGCCTGTAGGTGCTTTTGCGGCCAGAGAAGAGATTATGGGGCATTTGGCTCCAGATGGTCCAGTTTATCAGGCGGGAACTTTAAGTGGGAACCCTTTGGCAATGAGTGCCGGACTGGCCATGTTGACCGAATTGAACAATAACCCTGAAGTTTTTAGAAGTTTGGCCGATAAGACCAAATACTTGGGGAAGGGAATGGCACAGGTATTGACCGATAATAGTATTCCTTTTCAGATGAATAGGTTCGGCTCCATGATCTCGATACACTTTACAGAAGAACCAGTGGTGGATTTTGAATCTTCGGCCAAAGGCAACAATGCCATTTTTAAGAAGTATTTCCACGGTATGTTAGATCAGGGAATATATTTGCCACCAAGTGCGTTTGAGAGTTACTTCTTAAACGATGCCCTAAGCTATGAAGATTTGGATGAGACCATTGCTGCGCTCTCCAATATTGCCAAAGATTTGCATTAACCTGTAAAAAACAAAAGGCCAAATAGACCACCTGGTGTCTATTTGGCCTTCCCAATTTTGGTGGGAAAAAGTTTTATTTCCTTCCGGACCTTTTATCATTACCGTCCGTTCGTCTGCCTTTTCTTCGACTTTCCCTGTTATCTTTCATCTTTTCCCATTTCATATATTGCTCTTTGTTCAATATTTTCTTCATCTTTTCTTTTTGGGCTATCTGATGATCCAGCATGGCTGTTTTCATGGCATAACGCTCCTCTGAAGTTAATTTTTTGGCCTCACCGCTTTCTTTTCTCGCCTTCATTTCATTCATTTTCTCTGAGCGCTTTACGGCATTTTCAAGGTTTATACTTTGAATTTCCTTTTGTTGGGCGTCAGTAAGGTCTAGGGCCAAGGTCATCTGCTTCGTCTGCAGGGTGGCAATTTGTTCAGGAGTCATATCCCTCATATTACCGCGGTCGCCTCTTTCCCTTTCTGGTTTTTGTGCCATGGCGGTTATGCCGGCCATAAGTACCATTAATACAATTAATTTTTTCATATTATTTATTATTTACTGTTTTGTATATAGGACAATATGATATTGGATAGGTTTAATGGGAACGCTTGTTTTAGGGCAATTTTAACAGATGGGCTATGTGAATATGGGAAGTATAGTTACAACAGCGACAGAAATTATGAGATCCCTTTGGATTGCAATTAGAGGTATGAACCAAAAATAAAGGGCATAAACCTAGGTTTATGCCCTTTATTCAAACAAATTATTGGATTGTTGTTATTGTACGTTTAAGAATTGATTTTCCGAGTTATCGGCCAAACCTTCGATTATTATCTTGGGTTTCTCAATTGAGATAAGGTCTTTATTTACTTCGGTATTATCGGATAGATTATTGTAAACCAATGCGGATACCAAAAAACAAATAAAATATAAGAGACTCTTTATTTTGTAGGACATAGATTTGGGGGTTTTTTATTATACCTCGAAGATAAACAATCTATTGCCTCTAAATTTGCCAATGTTGTGAAACCTATTTAAAGCTGTTGTAAAAAGACTAATAAATGTGGTCATGAAATTGGATGGGACGTAAGTTGGACTTATTCCTGTATTTTTTCCAGTTTCGCGAGTTTATGGTCAAAATCCAAATTGTCGGATTGTAACTCGGTGATTTCGGCCGATTTATTGTTTTCATTATTAGTTTCGGGCTCCATGGTGTAGTACATAACGGCCGATGCTACAAAACAAACAAAATACAATAAGCTTTTAATTTTATAAGACATAGATTGGGGGGTATTAATAAAGGTCTCAAAGTAGGAAAAATATTAAATGGTGGAAAATAAATATTGTTAAATTTTACATTTTATCGGAAAAAGATATCCGTTCAACGGAAAAATATAGGTATTGAGCCTATTAATAGGGCCATCCCAAAAGATAGCCCTATCCATTTATGTTGCATGTAAATTGTAACCTCCGAGGAATTTTTGGGTAATGAACAATTTAACTGTTGGGATCCAAAATTGCGTCGATCCGTTCCACTGCATCCTGTAAATGATACTTGCTTATTGGATCTACGGTTCTATTAATTGCATTTTTTAGGTCTTTTTTAAGTATATTCAACTCTGCTCGTGCAATGGATCGAATATCGGACTGACTGGTATTGATTGGGGTGGATTTTTGGTATCCTCCAAAATCTCCCTTTTTGTTTTCGTTTTCAGCGGTCATCAGGTAGGCCAGTCTTTCAATATGTGCCTTTTGAAGATTTCTTCTATAGGTGTCAATTTTCTTCCCATTTCGGGTTTCGGACCATAGTCCTTTTCTAAGGTCGCCCATCATTTCCAATAGGGAATAGGCATCTGTATCGTTGAGAGTTTGATTCTCTATCATTCTGGCCAGTTTTCCCAAACTCAAAATATTGTCCAACGTTCTGACTTGTAAGCTTCTTATACGCTCTACGGAACCTGAGTACTCTATTTTATTAAAAATGTTGGGAACAATCAGCCATTCCGGGGTTTGGAATAATTGTTCCTGTACAAATAGCAGGCAGTTTTTTTGATGCTCCCTATCCACAGGTGTGTATACTGCTCCTTCCTGATCATAGGTCTTATAATGCTCATAAACACCTCCGATATTGTTGCTGACATGGCCCATATATCTATTGAATTGGGAAATGACCTGGCCGTACATGGTATCGAGATCATCATATTCCTTTCCTTTTTCGGACGTCCACTCAATTAATTTTGGAGTTATTCTCTTTAAATTTTCAATGCCATAAGCACTTGCCTTAATAGCATCGTCCCCCAAATCCTCTGTCTGTGAACTTGGATCAACTACATCCCCCACTTGCTGATGTCCAAAGCGGTACAGCGGATCCCCCGCACGTTCTAGAATCCAACTGTCCAAGGTTTCTTTTTCTTCCTTGTCGGATTTGTCCAATATAGGTCGGTATCCCCAACCAATGGCGTACTTGTCGTATATCCCAATTTCTGGCATAAGGGCCACACCCTCGTCTCCTGGTTGGGCAATATAGTTAAAGCGGGCATAGTCCATTATGGAAGGTGCCGTACCATACTTTTTGGTAAAAGAAGCAGAACGGAGCGAATCCACAGGATAGGCTACGCTACTGCCCATATTGTGGGGCAATCCCAGTGTATGGCCTACTTCGTGCGCAGATACAAATCGAATTAGACGACCCATCACCTCTTCCTTAAAGGCAACACCCCTGGCATCGGGGTTAATGGCCGCTGTTTGTACAAAAAACCAATTTCTTAACAAGGTCATTACATTGTGGTACCAGTTAATATCGGATTCTAAAATTTCACCTGTTCTAGGGTCGCTAACATGCGGTCCATTGGCATTGGGAATAGGAGATGCCAAATAACGAACTACGGAATAACGCACGTCCTCTGGTGACCATTCCGGGTCTTCTTCGGGAGTTGGGGGATCCTTGGACAAAATGGCGTTTTTGAAGCCTGCTGCCTCAAAGGCAACCTGCCAGTCCTCTATTCCCTGCTTTATAAAGGGAACCCAACTTTTAGGTGTGGCCCTATCTACATAATACACAATAGGCTTTTTGGGTTCTACAAGTTCACCGTTTTTAAATTTTTCAATATCCTCATCTTTCACTTCCAGCCGCCAACGGTCTAGAAAGCGCACTGTTTTGCTCTCTTGTGCATCCAGTCCATAATCTACTTGGCCCCGGGCAAACCACCCTACCCGTTTATCAAAATATCGGCGTTTCATAGGTTGCTCCGGGAGTAAGATCATGGAATTGTTTATTTCGATGGAAATAGACCCTAAACTTTCATTGGAAGGTGGATTGCTTGCCACATAGGTCTTTACATGTCTTGCCTCAATATTTAGGGGGTAACTTTTTAGGGTGCTTATATAACTTCTGGAGTCGTCCAAACGAGACACCTTATATTCTTTACGGTAATGTTCCGGCATGCCTAGCGCATTTACATCTTTCTCAAAAAGATCGTTTACCCGAATTACCGTAGCGGGATGCAAGCTATCTTTTTTAAATGCCTTTATATCGAATGAATAAAGCACTGGTTCAAAATTGGAATTTAACACGGCTTCACTTACCGGTAGTGAATCTGCAGCAACAATATCATAGCTTACTACCCTAAGTAGGACCTTTTTTGGTAACTTTTCCCATCTAAGCACTTTGGTATTTATTTTTCCGCCTCCAAATCCAATGCCTGTAGCCGTTTTTGAAATTCTGCTGACCATAAGCATTTCCTTGTTAAAAAGGGAGTCCGGTATTTCGTAATAATGATTGTCTTCTACTATATGCACATCAAAAAGGCCCTTATCCGTTTTTGCATCTTTGGTGATTACCTTTTCGTAGGATTCTATTTCTCCTTTTTTAGATTTTTCCTTGGTGTCGGAAGATTCGGTTTTTGTGTCCTTTTTTTTAAAGATTTGTGCTTCCGTAGTATGGAAGCATCCTAAAAGCAATAATGTAAATAATGCCTTAGCGAGTAAATTTTTAATCATATTCCGGGCAATTTTTATGAATTCCTGTAAACTTTCAAAGAACTAAAAATAATTTAAATTCTGGAAGTGGATTTGGATTATTGCCCAATTATAAAATAATTAACGGAATTATGGGGCTTTCTGAATCTAAGGGCCCCAATTCTTGTATTATATCAGTAAAATGAAAAATAATCACAGATATTCTGTAACATTTTTAGATTTTACTAGTCTATTTTAATAGAGAATTTCTTTTTATAGTTAATTGAATTTAGTATGTGTAAAGCCTTTGTGGTGGCAAAGGCTTTACTTTTTTTTGATTTTTTCTGTTACTTTTGGACTAAATGTATCTTCTGACTCAGAAGAGCAAGGGAATCACGAATTGAAACAAAAGGATCAGCAATAACACAGAGATAAGGTTCAGTACAATTCCCACCCTTGCCATTTGATATACCTTTATATATCCACTGGCAAAAACGATGGCATTGGGAGGGGTGGCCATGGGCAGCATAAAGGCGCAGCTACTGGCTATAGTTACCGGAATCAATAAATAAAGTACTGGGACCCCAAGACCTATTGCTATACCTGCAACTACTGGGGCCAACACTGCAACCAAGGCTACATTGCTCATTAATTCTGTCATGAATAGCATTAATAGAATTAGTAGGGATGCCGTAAACAATATACTTATTTCGCTAGTCGAAATAGCGTTTGCCACCATATCTACAATACCACTTGTAGACATACCCTCGGCCAGGGCCAGTCCGCCACCAAATAATATCAAAATTCCCCAGGCCAATTTTTCGGTATCGCTCCAACCAATGACAAAATCCCCTTTTTTAAGATTAAATGGAATTGCAAATAGGGAAACCGCGGCTATCATACTAATGATGGTGTCCGATAGTCCCAGGGACGGAAATATACTGTTGATCAATGTTCTAAAAATCCATAGGAAAACCGTTATTCCAAAGATAGTAAGCACCATTTTTTCTTTAAGGCTCGTAGGTCCCAATTTTTTTAATTCTTCCTGAATAATCTCTTTGGAGCCTGTAAATTTCAATTGCTTATTGGGAAAAAACCATTTTACAAGGACTAGATAACAAATAGTGACCAGGATGATCGAAAATGGTAATCCGATAACCATCCATTTAAGAAAGGAGATTTCAATATTGTATTCGTTTTCCAGTAAACCAATTAAAATTGAATTTGGAGGGGTGCCAATAACCGTAGCAATACCTCCTGCGTTTGCAGAAAATGCAATTCCCAACATTACATTGAGGGCAAAATTACGATCGTCCTTGGTAAAGCCATCGGCGTCGTTAATCAGAAGCCCAATGACGGACATGGCAATGGGGAGCATAACTACGGTACTTGCCGTATTGCTGATCCACATGCTTAAAGCAGCCGTAGCAATCATAAATCCTAGGACTACTTTGTTGGGTGTGGTACCCGTAATTTTTATTATGTTTAGGGCAATACGTTTGTGCAAGTTTACTTTTTCTAGGGCAAGGGCCATGACAAAACCTCCAAAAAATAGAAAAATAATGGGGCTGCCATAGTTGGCACCTACCTCGTTGATGGGCATGATCTTCAATAGGGGGAACAAAATAAGGGGCAGTAATGCTGCCACCGAAATGGAAACGGCTTCGGTTATCCACCAAACTACCATCCACACCGCTACGGCCATTACGGCATCACCTTTTTCGGAAACAAGGGTATAAGGTAAGTTTAAAATTATAAAAAAAAAGATGGGGCCTAAGAATAATCCTAATTTTTTGCTCAAATCCATATGGGAAGTTTATGGTCTTCTAAACTAGGTTATTTCTGCCATTTATAAAAATGTAAACGTATTAGTGGCTTTAGTTTTTTTGACTATGATTCCAATTAATTGAAAACCGTCTCCAAGTTTACCAAATTTAGGTCCTTGTCCACCGCACCATAAAATATTTTGATAACGGCAAGTTCACCAATGTTAGATATAGTATCGGTAGTTCGGTAACCGGCCACAAAAAATAATCTATGGTTTATTTCCAGTATTTCAGGAATAAAGGTTCCCTTATACTGTAATTTCCTTATTTCCGTACCGGTAGTGTCGAATTTGCGCAAATAGCCATCACCGGTTGAGATTACAAAGGTATCTCCTAAGGAGATCATTGCTTGTATGTTATTGTCTAAACTAAAATAGTGGGTTTTAAGTTGGTTTCCGTCCGAATCCATTACGTTGAGCTCGCCATTTCCATAGGTGGCCAGGTTGCCGTTGGACAATTGTATGAGGTGATAGGAGCCATTTAAATGGTTGGCTTCGGTGACATGCGATCCCAATACGGAATTGCTGAGGACCATCGTTTTTGTTACGGCCAAATTGGAGTCGAAAAAGACCAGAATTGGGCTATAAATACTTATGAAGGGTGGCATAGTGTTCTTGTTGAAGGTGGCTCCAAAAGCTATATATCCAGTGGTTGTCTTGATCATGTTGGTCAGCACGGCATTGTTGGATCCTACGGTTTTAAACTGTACATCGAAGGCATCGCCATTTGCATTTCTTTTTTCAATAACCGCTTTATAGCTGCCATTGTCCTTTTGTGTTCCGTAGTATATATAATTTACATCTTCTTTCAAATAACCATAAAGGTATTTGGTAGCAGAACTTAAGGTAGATGTTAGGGCCCAATTGTTATTGAGGGTTATTTCCTGAGACCCGTATAATTCTGGAAGCGTACGGGAAAAATGGAAATTCTTATTACCGTTGCCTAGAAAGTTGACATAGGCATTTTCAGTGTTGAATTGTTGGTCGGCAATAAAATTGGAGGTAGGTATAAGGTCCATGCCTAATTCCTTGTAGTAGAATTTGGACATGGTCAGGTTTACAAGATCCTCGGTTTTTTCCAGATAGAATATATTACCGCTTATGGGATCAATGCCCATCTCTATTGGTTGCCCACTGTATCCTGGGGGTATTTCGGGAAACCTGTAATAGGATTCGACCGGGGTCTCCACAAAAATTGTTTTGGTAAAGGTTTTGCTATGCTTTTGGTCATCGTAGACCACAAGGGTAATGGTAAAACTACCTCCCTGCTGATAGGTTACGGAAGGACTTTCTTGGTTGCTTATTTCATTATTGCCAAAATCATAGGAATAAATAACGGCATTTTCGGAACAATTGGTCAATTGTAAAGTTTCTCCAAGCGTTATGGTATCCGTGCTTACCGCAAAACAGGCCGTCAAATCCAATTCCTCTTCGGGAATGTTTCCCTCCTTATCGTCCTGCTTGGTACAGGAAATCGCAAATAATGACAGGAAAATAATGGCGTAGAAGTGCTTCATACTAAATAGATTTGGGATCTATTGGTATTAACGTAGAAAGGACGTTCTTATTTCAGTATTTCGATGTAAATCAATCTTTTAAAGCTGATGGTTGTAAGTTGGCAGTCAAACTAATAGACTATAGAATCCGTCGCAATTTTAGGTAGGTCATAACCTCCGTAATCTATAAACAATTCCCCTTCTTTTGGGTGGATTATTTGATCTGGTTTTTTAACGGGGGTATTGAACAGATACACAATCTGTAATTGTTTAAACGTCTTTAATTTGTGGAGATGTGCCTCTTCAAAATTTGTCCCCATTAGGTTCAAGTTTTTAAGATACTCCAGTTTTTCCAAGGTTTCTATATTCTTTCCTGTTATTGGCGTATTGTCCAACTTTAATACGGTTAGGTAGGGTAAGGTGCCTATTTTTTCAAATATGGCATCGGTAATCTGGGTTTCACCTAGATCAAGATAAACCACTTGGTTCTTCACCGAGGATAGCAAATTAAAATCCTTGTCTGAAAAGGAAGGTTTGTTAATGCAGGAAATTTTTACAAAATTGCTTTCCTCGCTTATCCGTTCCAAGTGAAAGCCCTTTTTCTTTAGAGCTGCAATAGTATCCTGTGAAATTTTAGCAACTTCCACATCTGGGTAAGTATCGTCTTTTGCTTTTGGAAAGAAAGCTTGGATTGCTTCTTTTTTTAAGCCTATTTCCCCAATGCTCTTGTTGAACGGATTGCCATTGGCTATCCAGATCTTTATAATATCCAATTCTTCCTTGGAGGGCTGGTCCTTATCTTTTGGAGGCATGTGGTCCTCATGGTCCAAAGGCAATATCATTCTGGCGTAGAGAGAACTTTTATCCGGATCGTTCGACTCAATTACAAGTCCGCTCTCCCCACCTTTAAGAATGCCATTTTCTTCCTCCAAACGCAATTCCCCTTTTTCTTTTTTCTCATTGTGGCAGCTTACACATCTATTATTGAGGATAGGTTGCACAAGGTCTGTATAAAGTATGGCCTCTTCCCAATTTTCTTCTTGCAGTATTGGGGATTCATAAACTTCCGGTCCAACACCCAATAGCGATTTTATATTGTTGGGGAGAGGTTCAATGAGGTAATCCGATCCATGTGTAATATTTCCCCCAAGGTGCCCGGTGAAGGATATCAGAAATAGTAATGAGAACGACAAAAGTACCACTGGCACCCGCTTTATGAAATCGATTTTTGAGGAGGCTGTCAATCGAAGGTACATCAACAAAGAAAATAAGGCGGTTACAATGCCCAGCCATAAGTGCAATTTTACCGTATCAAAGGAATATCCTTCGCCTTTGTAAAGGAGATAGCCGCTTATACAGGCTATGGTGGCGAAAATAAATGCCCATTGAAACAGGAGTCCAATTATTTTGGACCATTCCTTATTCTTTCTATCATACCATTGCAATAATAGGGCGGCAATAATAAATCCTATTGGTAAATGCACTACAAGGGGGTGTAAGCGCCCTATCAATTGTTGAATAACTTCCATAAATTATTTGTTCAATTTTAGGCGTTCCTTTAAGGACTCCATCATAAATACATTGGCCTGCCATTGATCGGTAACCGGTACACGGGTATAGGGCAGGGTAGGCATATAATCTGCAGGCCCGAATTCTGTAGTCACTGTTACAACACCATTATTTTCCTTCCAGCCTTTACGGATTACTTGTTCCCATATGCCCAAATGTCTCTCCAAAGCATTGGTCCATTCAGGGGCCCTTGGGTCATTTACCTGGGGTCCTTCGGCATAACCGATACGGGCGTGGATGTGGTTGGATTTTTTGATGACCTCCCCCAACAATTTATCTTTGCCCTGTAGGAGGGATTCATGTACTACCATCCAATGGCTAATATCGAGCGTAAGTTTAAGATCAGGAATTAGGTTCAAATATTTGTTGGTGTCCGGTAGATTGTAGCTAAAACGACCCCTATGGGTTTCGTGATAAACGGGAATATTGTGTTTGGCGCTTATGGTATTGGCCGCATCAATAAACGCCCTATTCTCTTCCATGGTAAAAAAATCACTGCCGGTCTGACTATTGATCAGAACCGGTTTCCATAACATTAAGGTCTCCAGAACACTTTTGTACTGCTCCAAACTCTCCTTAAATGGCAATCCCTTATTGGTGCCATGTAACAGATTTAGAAGTAGGCCATGCTTTTTCAAGGCGTCTTTTAAGGCTTCCTGTTTATCGGATGCCGCAGGCAGCCATAATTCCACTCCGTCATATCCCGAAGTCTTGGCCCGTTCGCAAAAGGCATCCCATGATAATTCGTTGCCCCAATCGGTTTGAAAAAATAGGACCTTTTCTTGACCATAGGAAAATAGTAAGGATCCAAAAAGTATGATAAATAATCGCATTTTATTGGTTTGGTTGATTTGTGATTTAGGCCAGAATTTCGTGTATTACATGCCCTTCTACATCCGTTAGTCGGAAAGGCCTTCCTTGAAAGTCAAAAGTAAACTGTTCGTGGTCAAAACCTAGAAGGTGCATCATAGTGGCGTGAACGTCGTGCACCGAGACTTGGCCCTCCAAGGCAGAAAACCCAATTTCATCGGTGAGTCCCCAGCTGGCGCCTTTTTTTATTCCGCCTCCGGCCATCCACATGGTAAAGGCATCTCCGTGATGGTCCCTTCCCTTGTAGGCCATTTCCTGACCTTCCCTATTTTCCTGCATAGGCGTTCGGCCGAACTCGCCACCCCAAACTACCAAGGTCTCGTCCAATAATCCCCTTTGTTTTAGGTCTAAGAGTAGGGCGGACATGGGCCTGTCTATTTCGGTACATTTATTTCTAAGGCCCAAATCTACCGCTGTATCGTGACCAGTTCCATGACTGTCCCAGCCCCAATCGAACAATTGTACAAAGCGTACCCCATCCTCAACGAGTTTTCTGGCCAAGAGACAATTGTTGGCAAAGGATTCCTTTCCGGGTTGTACGCCATACATTTCCTTGATATGTTCCGGTTCATTGTTGATGTTCATTACCTCTGGTACTGCAGTCTGCATTCGGTAGGCCATTTCGTATTGGTTGATCCTGGCCAGGATCTCAGGGTCGGAATATTCGTCAAATTCTTTTTTGTTGATGTTGTTTATGGCATCTATGGTACTTTTCTTAAGATTTCTGGTGATGCCCTTTGGGTCGTCTATATAGAGCACGGGATCTCCTTTGGATCTGCATTGGACCCCTTGGTAGACCGAGGGTAAAAAACCGCTACCCCAAACACTTTTGCCGGCGTCCGGTGTTTTTCCGCCAGAGGTAAGTACCACAAAGCCAGGTAAATTCTGATTTTCGGACCCCAAACCATAGGTGACCCAGGAGCCTATACTAGGTCTGCCCAACCTTGGGCTTCCCGTATGCATGAACAATTGGGCGGGCCCGTGATTGAACTGATCCGTATTTACAGCCTTTAGGAAAGCCACTTCATCCACAACTTTGGAAAAGTGTGGCAGAAAGTTGGAAACCCAATTACCGGATTCCCCGTGCTGCTTAAATTCTGCCTGTGGTCCCAAAAGTTTTGGAACTCCCCTAATGAATGCAAATTTTTTACCTTCCAATAGGGATTGGGGGCAGGCCTGATTGTTCAATTTATGTAGGGTAGGCTTATAGTCGAACATTTCCAGTTGGGAAGGAGCACCCGCCATATGCAAATAGATAACGGATTTTACCTTGGCAGGGAAAGGAGGCGCCATGGAAGCCAAGGGATTGATGTCCCTTTCTGTTAAGGCGATCTTTGCGTTGTCCTTGTTTCCCATAAAGGAATTACAGGACATAAAAAATGAGCCTAGGGCCAAACCGCCCATACCGGCAACACAATCTTTAATGAAGTGCCTGCGGGTCTTGGCCTGTATTTCGCGTTGTAACTTTTCTTTTATTAATCGGTCCAAACTGTTCATAACTACGATTTTGTTAAAAACTCATCCAAGTTCATGATTGCATTGGCCACTACGGTCAATGCTGCTAAATTGGCATCTGTGTCGGTTTCAAAAGGAATAAATTCCTTAATATTCTTTGGTTTTTCCTGAAAATCGGAAAGGGAACTGTTGTACAATTCTTTTAAGGCGTTTAATTTTTCCTCGCTAATGTCTGCCAAAACAGCTTTTTTATATCCTGTCCGTATGCTGGAGTCCACATTCTTACCCTGCCTCATAATTTTGGCCAAATGATAAGCAGTTTCCAGATATACGGGATCGTTTAGGGTAACCAAGGCTTGTAGTGGAGTATTGGTCACCGTTCTACGTACTGTTGATACTTCCCTGCTCCCTGCATCAAAAGTCAGAAAGGAGGGGTAGGGGCTGGTTCTTTTTAAATAAGTATATACTGCCTTTCGGTATTTGTCTTCCCCTTGGCTTTCCACCCAATTGCCACCGTTATATACCGTTTGCCAAATGCCATCCGGTTGTGGCGGCATAACACTTGGGCCGTACATTTTAGAGCTTAAAAGTCCGGATACCGCCAGGGCCTGATCGCGAATTTGTTCTGCACTCAAACGAATTCTAGGGCCACGGGCGTAGAGTCGGTTTTCAGGATCCAAATTGTATAGTTTGGCGTTGTTTTTTGAACTCTGCCTGTAGGTGCCACTCATTACCATATCCTTTATTAAAGCTTTTATGCTCCAATTGTGTTCGTTCATGAACCTTAAGGCCAGCCAGTCCAATAATTCGGGGTGGGTAGGCGGGTCGGATTGTGATCCCATGTCTTCCAACGACGCTACTATGCCACGGCCATAGATCTGTTGCCACACTCTATTGACCAAGGTACGGGCGGTTAGCGGATTTTCCTTGCTAACCAGCCATTTGGATAGTCCCAGTCTATTTTTGGGCCAGGCATCGTTCCAAGCATTGAGGCTTTGAGGGGTAGCAGGCTCAACGGTATCTGTTTTCATTAGCCAATTGCCCCGTTCAAATACTTGGGTGGTTCTTTTTAGGAAATCAGGATTTTCTATAATAATAGGCAGTGTAGGGGTATTGGTATTCAACAGTTTTATAAAACTGTCATCAATTTGTGCATATCCAGAATTTTTCTTGGCCTTTATTTCAGGTAGAAATGCGAACCACGAGATATAACTGGTGGGGCTTTTTGGAGAAATCTTGTCGTTATTGGCTTCAATATATAGGTTTAGTTTCTCGTTGGTCCTTTTGAAAGGGAACTTTTGTATTTCCCTGCCCTTGGTTTTGTTCGTTGTAAATTGGGCCAATATCTCTCCATCCACATTGTCTTTTCTAATGGTTATTTTGGTGCCATCTATTCCAGAGGAATACTTCAGGTACATATAATCGGCACCTTGGGTATAAACATCTGGAAGGTAGCAGGAGCCATTGTCCCTTAAGGCCAGCCATTTTGTGTCCGCCAAATTTCCGTTGGTGTAATTTTTGGCCAAATGGGCATGGTAAATGGGTTCTGAATATTGTAAGAAATTGTTATAGGACTTGGCAACCTCCTTATTCTCGTTTTTAGCGATCCATTGGTATATCTGGTCCACTTCCCCCTGTTGTTCCTCGGAATAGAATCGTAAATTGGGTTCGTCCTCAGAGGTGTCTTCGTCCCTGGTATTGTTAAAGAATGCCATGAGATTGTAGTACTCTTTGTTTTTAAAGGGGTCGTAGGTGTGGCTATGGCATTGTACGCATCCAATGGTGGTGCTCTGCCATACTTCAAAGGTTGTGTTCACCCTGTCGATCACGGAAGCGACCCTAAATTCTTCATCCTCGGAACCTCCTTCGTCATTGTTCATCGTATTTCTATGGAAAGCGGTTGCTATTAGCTGATCGGCAGAAGGATCGGGCAAAAGGTCGCCGGCCAATTGCTCTATGGTGAACTGGTCGTAGGGCATATCCTGGTTCAAGGATTTTATGACCCAGTCCCTATATTGCCACATACTTCTTCCCAAATCCTTTTCATAGCCTTTAGTGTCTGCATATCGCGCATGGTCCAACCACCAACTGGCCCACTTTTCACCGTAGGCATCACGGGACAAGAGCTCGTCTACCATATTTTCGTACGTAATTTTTCCCGAGATAAAATCATTAAATAGGGAATCGTCCGGCGGAATTCCAGTAAGGTCCATGGATACTCTTCTTGCCAAAACGTTTAGATCGGCTGGCGGACTTGGTTGCAAGTCGTTATTTTCCAATGTCCTAAGGATAAAATGGTCTATATCATTTTTAATAAACCCTCCAGAATCATCGGAAGAAATACCTGCAGATTGGGTAGCTTCCGGAATGTCTACCTTTTCCGGTAAGGTATAGGCCCAGTGTTTGCCCCATTTGGCGCCCTGGTCCACCCACTTGGTCAACAGCTCTATTTCCTCCTCCGAAAGTTTAGACTTCTTATAAGGCATGCGCAATTCCGGGTCGCTCTCGGTAAGGCGCTGTATAAATGGACTTTTGGCGGCATTGCCGGGAATAATGGCGGGCTCTCCGGATTCGGTGTTGGCAAAGGCTTCCTCTTCGAATAATAGGCTAAAACCACCACTTTTTTTAACCCCACCGTGGCAGGTAATACAGTTCTTGTTCAAGATGGGTTTTATATCGGCACTAAAATCTACGGTATCCGAAGGTTTCAACATCATCCAAACGGCACTAACAAGCACAAGTGCCCCCATTATCAATAGGAATAAATATGCTTTATTTTTCATGCTTTTTCATTTTTTTGAATAGAAGACCAATAATAATAAGAATTATTATATAAAGCTATGGACTATTTTGCATTATATATGTAAAATACTGCGTTAATTTGGTAAATAAGCAGTTTTAAAATCGGAGTAGTTTATAGGTGTTCCGATTAAAAAAAAATCACCAATGGTCGCATAGTGTTCTAGTCCAATCGTGTTTCCATATACGATGCTGTTAACCAAACTTTTTTAAATCCCAATCTAACTCTCAGGACCAATATTGGCGGCCATTGTACTTAAATTAATAATTATAATGTGATAAACTTAGCTTCTTGTATATAATTTAACCTTTTCATAATAAATTGCATAGTTTTATATTCTGATTTCAAAGCCCCTGGCCGGTTGGCAGTTACAGTCGAAATTGGATCGCAGGCTTCACTCTCCATATAGTTTAATAGACTTTGTCTTAATTGGCGTGCTGCCGGTCTATTTTTCAAAATTGAATGAAGATACATTGATGAAAACAAAAGTTTGCCATTCCCTATTTTGTCTTTAAAAATATTTGTCCAATGTTGCTTGG
Organism: Arenibacter troitsensis; assembly: GCF_900177645.1. Classification (GTDB taxonomy): domain Bacteria; phylum Bacteroidota; class Bacteroidia; order Flavobacteriales; family Flavobacteriaceae; genus Arenibacter; species Arenibacter troitsensis. The sequence continues at coordinate 30,244 of NZ_FXAO01000011.1, read as the reverse complement.
TTGCAAAATTATCAATGACCTGTACATTGGGTTTCAAGGATGACAGATCCAGTCTGACGTTCCATTCTCCAGCCAGTGAATCTAATATTTTAATTGCTCCATTAGCATGCCTTGAAACCGCAAGGGAGAAATAAGTAAGGATAAATAATATAATTTTCTTAATTATTATAATTCATGATATTGCGGAATCCATTTTTTAGCCATTTTTAAATGGATAAAGGCAGGTAAATGGTAGTTGTCTTTTTCTAAGACTTTCTTAAATGCTGAAATAGACTTCTCGGTGTTCCCCATTCCAAGTTCTCCCAAACCTATTAAATACTCACAATGAATTTTGTTTCTAGTATTCAGATCTTCGTCCCAGATCAATAAGTCTGGTAGGGATACGGCAAAATAATCCAGTTTAACATCATTGTCCATATGTTCTTTACCGTAGGCGATCAGATTTTGGAATCGCCTTTTAGCTTCTTTTTTGTTTTCTAGTTTTAATAGGGCCAAACCTTGATAAAAAATTTTGTCTGGTTGCTGGTCATTGTAAAAGAGGGCAGGACTGGGGTCACTTAGCCCTTCTGATGCTTTTTTCCAGTTTTCCTTGGCCATTGTGGATTTTCCTAGTTTTTTATAGGCACAACCCAACCAATAGAAAATATCATTTTCCTGGGAACCGAATAATTTTCCCTCTCCCAAATTATGTGGATAGTTCTGGGCAGCCTTTAGATGTTCAGTAGCTTTCTGGGCATTACCCGATTGCAGCATTTGTTTTGCTAGTTCTACATGACTGGTAATATGCTGAAAAGGTACTTTGCCCTCGCCACCTTCCCAGGGATGGAACTGTCTTTTTTTCAACAATTTCAAGGCTTTTTTATGGTTGCCTTTAAAATTATACAAGGCCAATCGTTCCAAATAGAGGTCGTCTCGTGAATCGACCAATGCCTTATGTTTTTCCAATAGCTCTAAACGGACATCAACTGCTGCATTGCGTTTTTTGTACATTTGGTCCAGCTCCATAAGGAGCCGGGCATCACTAGCATCCAATTTAAATGCCTTTTCTAAATGTGTTCTAGCCAGTTCAGGATTCTTAATTTTGTTATAATATAAAAGTGCCAGATTTCTATGGCAAATAGCATTGGTATCTTCCAGTTTGATCGCATTTTCCCAACATTGCAGTGCTTCCTTATATTGTTTGGAGGCATACCAAAAATTACCTAGATAGTAATAGGCTCTTGCATCTTTTGGATTGTTTTTGATGGCCAATTTTAAGACAGCTACTTCTTCCAATCGGTTAGGGAAACAATAATCCATAGACATTTCATTTGCCAACTTGAAATTAGCATTGGCCTTTTCATTATCTCCATTGTGGAAATGGTAACTGCCTAAAAAATAATACACCATAGGGTAGGTCGCCATATTTTTGTCCACAAGAATATTTAAAAGAGAGATAGCTTCTTCGTATTGACCTGCTTGGGCGTAATCCAGTGAAAACTCAATAAAATTATGTTGATTCCCTCTGGTAAGTTCCAATAGGGTCTGTAGATCTTCAGATGCTCCTGAAATAAGATATTTCTCATAAACGACTCCAAAATTAAAGATATCAATAGCTAATGAGTCTTTGATTAATTCGTTGGCTGGGGCGAATCGCCCCAATTTTCTTAAAATCATTGTTTTAAGATGTCGAGCCTTATGATTGTGCCAGTTCTTGATAAGTGACTTGTCTACAAGTTCTAAAGCCCTGTCCAAATGTCCATTGAAAAAATCTATTTGAGCACAGTTGAAATAGCCGGCATCTTGCCATGCAGCATTCCAACATGATTTAAAGAATGCTCCATAGGCCTCTTTTTTTCTACCTAAATGTTGCAAGGCAAGCCCTTTATTATAGTAAGGCTCACCATTATAGGGATTTGGATTTCGTTCAATTAAGGTTTGTATGGCCCTGTCGAAATATTCTAGGGCTTTTTCGAATTTTGCGCGCTTTAAATTCCAAAGTCCCATTGCGTTGTTGCAACGTACGTCATTTGGATCGCGCGACAAACCTTCTAGATAATAAGCTGTCGGATCATAAGTGGCATGCCTATATTGCTCAAGGTGCAAACCTCTTAAATACAGTTGCTCAACACTATCAATTTCAGAGGGTTGTTTTGCTGCCTTTGCCGCTTCGGGAATTTTGTTTTTCTTTAAGCCTTCTGGAGTCCATGAAACCAATATATTACCGTCTACATCTGTCACTTTTGCCCTTAGATTCCCATAGCTTGCCCCTCCGATAGGAATAATTTCCTCTAGGCCATTGGCAGGATCTAGGTCTTTGGTTGTTTCGAACAAGACCTTGTCCTTAAAAACAATAGAAACCCTGGAATTTGGGTAAAAGGAAGTTACATGAATTTTTAATCTCACGTTTTTATCTTCCAATTCCATATTTAGCAATGCTTCTTTAGTGGCATTTTTCACTAGCCCTACATTATAATACGGCATGAAATATTGTTTAAAGCTTTTCTCTTCATAAGGATGCATCCAAGAAAAATCGGGCTGATTATCCGTATATACGCCACACATTAATTCTATGTAGGGTCCATCGCTATCAGTAAGGTTCCTGTCCCAAGCTTTGCCAAAATCACCGTTACCCCATGTCCATTGCTTTTTGCCTGGGGAAATATGATGATCGGCTACATGTAATAATCCTCCTTTTGTGTCATTTTCATAACCACCTACAAAATCATATTCGGAAGTTATGGCCATATAGGATGTGGGTACCGGGATATTTTTATATCGTGAAATATCGGTACCTGGGGAGTAATCTACTTTGTAATATTCACCTTTTGCTATTGGAAATTCTGAAACGTCCCTTTTGCCATGGTCAAATACAGCATTAACATCTGGCGGAAAAACAGATTGGTAATGGTCATTGACCGCTACTGCAGGATTTGCCCACCATAAAAATGTTTGTGAAACTGGGGTTCTGTTGTAAAGCTGTCCCTTAATTTCTAAATATGCTTTATCTGGATATAGGGTAAACCCAGCCATACCCTTGGTTCTGAACATTCTTTCCAGTTCACTGACCCATACTGTAATACTGCCATCCTCATTTTTATGGATATAGGAATCGGTTTCTTCGTAAGTACTAGGTCTGTGGTGTTGAGGCCAATTAAACTCTATTCCACCGGAAATCCATGGCCCTGTTAAACCTACAAGAGCAGGCTTAATTACATTGTTGTAATAGACGAAGTGGCGTTCACGAATCTTATCGTAGGCCATCTGAATCCTCCCCCCAAGAGCAGGAATTATCATTATTTTAATAAAATCATTCTCTAAAAAAATAACATTCCACTCTTTGTCTGTCTTTTCATCACTTATTGTTTCAATTACAGGATGGGGATACACTGCCCCACTGCTTGCCTGGTAAACTCTTTTATCCAAAAATACAGGATATTTTTCTGGTGATCCTACCTCATAAGTTGGAATTACAACATGCTCTCTCCAAGCTTTTACTGCATTCATATACTTTAAGATTTATATAGATTTAAAACAGACTCAATATCTAATTCTACTGAAGGTTTAAAGGCATCAGAAACCATATATTTTTTTAAACTAAAGAGCAATTGCTGTGCCTCCGGTCTATGTTCTATGTTGGTGATTAAGTCAACTCCAGATACCAGTAATTTTCCCTTGCCAATCTTAACTTCGAAAACCAACCCTAATCTTCGGTTGGTAAACCAATCGTCAATTACCTGAACAATAGGTTTTAAATCTTTTGAAAACTCATCAAGCACAATTGCATTGGAATGACTCATGGCATCCCACCATTGCCAATTTGAATGATACTCTGTTGGAAATTCAGCTAGAGCTGGGTGACTAGGATTGCATAAAATCCCTAAAGTATGTGGTTTTTCGCCTAAAGTCCATGCCGTATTCCAGAAGATACTGGAAAACCCAACAGCTACATCTCCTCCTTTTTCAGGATTAACAGTGCCTTTTTTTGAAGTCAATAAAACCTTTCCCCCCATTTCTAAATAAGAAATAGTAGATTTATCCAAAGAACTTACTACTTTAAATTGTGTTTGATCTATTTGTTTTTTCACGAAGGGATACACCCAAACATCCCAACTATTTGAAAAGTCACCAACGTTTACATTCAGGGTTAGTTTTTGAGGTGTTGCAATTTCGTTTAGACTGACATCTATTTTACAAAGCTGAATGCCATTGTCCAAGGGAATATCCCTTTTGTCAAAATCGTCTTGCGCAATCACATTGCCAGAAACATTTGTCAGCCTCCAAGAGGTTGAGGCATTCTTTAAGGCATGCTCTCCAAAATGAGCCACCTCAATATCGGCCTCTAAATTTTCATTATTAAAAAATACGCGTTTCTTTAAACGTGCCAACGGTACCGTTTCATTGCAGAATCTGCTATATTCTTCTGGCGAAATATATCCTTTCTCATCCCAAAAGGCATCCAACACACCTACCAAAGCAGTTCCTTGACCGGGAAAATCATGTAAATCCAATAATTGAAATCCTCCAAATCCTTTGGTTCTTAATGCTGCTTCAATATCTGCTTTATAGCATAGGGCTTGCAATTTGCCAGAAGCCAACATTAGACTGTCTGAAAGTTGCCCCATGTGATTTTCTTCCAAAGTTTCTTTAAAAATCTCGAAATTCTTAGGCTTTAAAACTCCGGTGTATTTAGGAATTTCCTTAAAATTTGGATATACGCACCACTGCCCAATTTCATGACTCACATAAGGCATTGGTATGGTGTCCGTAAAATAAGTGAAGTCAAAATCTGTTTGGGGCCTTTTGTTAATTATGCTATTTTCCCCTTCTCCCCATCTCTGTATACGTGCATATGAATTGTTGTAGTAATCTAGGTTGTCCAAGTAAGGCCTGTCAGCTGCACCTGTATAAAGCCTGCGGTTATCTACCTTTTTAAAATGGTCTACGTATTTTCTTAAATAGGGTTTGTGATTTCTACGCAGTGGTTCATTGCCAGATGTCATCATTACAAAAGAGGGGTGGTTACCGTATGCATCCAATATGTCCTGTGTTTCTTTATATAACCATTCATCAACAGGATGTCCGTCACCAATAGAAGAATTACCATTAGGCCAAGTAGAGGCCTCTATTTGTAAATAAACCCCCAATTCATCAGCAGCCACTAGAGCAGCTTCTGGTGGACACCACGAATGGAATCGCATATGATTCAATCCATGTGCCTTCACAATGTTCAAAATTCTTTTCCACGAGGCAACATCTGTTGCCGGATAGCCTGTTTTTGGAAATATGGCACATTCAAGTGTTCCTCGAAGAAATACAGGTTTGTTATTGATAACAAAGCGTTTGCCCTTAGTCTTAAATTCCCGCATTCCGAAGGTGATTTCTTCATAATCTTTACCCATAGATGATTCTAAAGTCATAGACATGGTATATAGATTAGGATGAAATTCATCCCAAAGCAACGGGTCGTTTCCCATTGGGTAGTCCATTTCAAAAGTACCTTCGGTATTAATTTCAACCTCCTTTATTGCCTCCTCACATGATTGAGTATTATTTCCGATGCCTTTTGCTTTTACCCGCAATTTAATTTTTTGATTTGCACCGGTTTCATTTTTAATCGCTCCAATTATTGTCACCTTTTTTTGAGCTACATCCGGATATATTTTTACATTTTTAAAAACGACTAACGACTTGGCCTCCAATGTTATGGCTCCCACGATTCCATTCCAATTGGTTTGGGTATGGTCGGTTAGGCTGTGGGCGTTTATACCTGGGTTTATATCATTAATGGCATTATCTATTCGTATTGAAATTGTATGCTTGCCCGCAGGTAAATTCCCTAATTCATATTTATGGGGCGTACCTAAACTATTTTGCATTCCTACATAGGAATTATCTACCCAAACTTGTGTTTCCCAATGCGGACGTTCTAGGGTTAATACAATATTCTTTGTTGTCCATGAAGAAGGAATATCAATCTCTTTTTGATACCAGGCGGTACCTACATAATGTTTGTCAGGTTGAAGCCAAAAGGGAATCTTGACATTTCCCTCCACTCTATATTTAGCATATTTTTCAGCCGTATACCATGCGCTATCTACAATTTGACCAGTCCATTTTGTTTTTTCAGAAACGTCATATCCTTTTCCATTCCCCGTCATTGATCCTGGCAGTTGAACGCTTTCCAATAATTTTGAGGTGTACCATTTTTCCGTTATCCCTTGGTCTAGAGAATCAATTTGAAACCGCCACTCTCCGGATAGGTCTATTTCTTTGGTATGTTCTTTCTTACAAGAACCAAACACTAGAAATAAAATGGATGGAATTAATACCTTGAATTTCATCTACTTCTGTTTTTTTTGAATTATTATTTCGATTCCAAACTAAAAAAATCCAATATCGCATTTGCGACCACTTCATGCCCTTCTTCGTTGATGTGATTGCTTTGCGCCATATAGTCTTTTAAATCTTCTGTTTTTGCTATTTCTTGGAATAACCTATAACTGTCTACCAATCCTATTTGATACTTCTGTGCCAATAGTCTGATCTGACTACTGTGCTTGGCCAATTCTGAGCTGGCGGATAGGATGTCCTCCTTTAAATCTGGGGTTGGGGTCATTAAAATGATCTTTGTACCATTGGCCATTGCTTCCTGTATCATTTTTTCCCAGGCTATTTTGGCACGCTCCAACCCAATTCCTCTGTCGTTTAGTGCGTAATCAATAAATAGAACATCTGGTCTATGGGTCAGAACCTCTTTCCCAAATCTGTTAGACCCCTGTTCGGATTGTTCCCCGCCAATAGAAGTAGTTATACTATTTACAACGGCATAGGGGAATATCTTTTTAACGTTTTTGAGTGTTATTTGGGGGTAGGAGCCCAGTGTGTTTACATGAGGGGTTTCAAAATATCCCGTTGGCACTGAATGGCCATGAAAAACCAAGTTAATAGTCCTGTTGTTTGGCCATTTCTTATGCAGCTCCATTTTTGTGGAATACAAGTAGGTTGTTTTATTGCCACTTGTCTGTGCATTAACCCTGTTGAAGGTAAATCCTATTAAAAGCAAAAAAATATAGTATGCTTTCATCTTTCTTTTGTTAGTTCTAATTCTATTTCCTCCAAGGATTTGCCCTTGGTCTCCGGTAATTTTCTTTTAATGAATATATAGCCTCCAATACAAATTATGCTATACGCCCAAAATGTTCCGTAAGACCCTAGGGCGCTGTTCATAATTGGGAAAGTAAATACCAATATAAAAGAGGCTACCCACAACGAAAAGGTGGCTATGGACATGGCAACGCCCCTTATGCGGTTGGGGAATATCTCCGATAATACCACCCAGGTTATCGGGGCCAAGGACATGGCGTAAATGGCAATTGCGGTAATCACCAAAAGCAAGACTGGCCAACCGGTAAACTGCATGTAGTAAGCTGTGCCCAATATGGCATATACTATTGCAAGTCCCATTGATCCCAAGAGCATTAATTTGCGGCGTCCCCAAGTGTCAACTGTTCTCATGGCCACAATTGTAAATATTAAATTTACGCTGCCCGTAATCACGATATTAAATAGCATATCACCAACGCTATAACCTGCGGCCGTAAAAATTTCTTCGGCATAATTAAAAATGATATTGATGCCACACCACTGCTGAAAAATGGCCAGGATAATACCTATTAGGACTATTGGTTTTACCTTAGCACTTTTAAAATCGGAAAAATTAATTTTTTTTGCACTATTTGTCTGTAGTGTTAAGTTTATGTTTTTTACTTCCTGTTCGGCATAATTTACTCCACCAATCCTAGACAATACCTTTTGTGCTGCGGCATTATTATTTATTTTCACCAGAAATCTGGGGCTTTTTGGAACCATGAACATTAGTGCAAAGAATAATATTGCGGGAATTAGCTCTGCCCAAAACATCCAACGCCAACCGGTTTGTCCGTTCCATGAGTTTAATATGGCCTCTTGAGTACTACCATCAGGAATAGCTTCGGCTATGAAGAAGTTGGCCACCTGGGCGGCCAAAATTCCGATTACCAAGGTTAACTGATTAATGGCCACAAACTGACCTCGGTATTTTGCGGGAGCTATTTCAGCTATGTACATTGGTGATAGGGTTGAAGCCAGGCCTATACCCAATCCGCCTATGAGTCTATAAACAATAAAAAGCGTAAAATTATCCACATAACCAGTGCCAAATGCAGATATGGTAAAAAGTGCTGCCGAAAGTATTAAGGGCATTTTACGGCCAAAACGGTCTGCAACAAATCCTGATATTACGGCTCCAAAAATACAACCTACCAAGGCACTGCCCATGGCCCATCCTTGTAGGGTTGGCATGGCACTAATGCCAAAATAAAGTTCGTAAAAAGGTTTGGCTCCGCCAATCACTACCCAATCATAACCAAATAAGAACCCGCCCATGGCAGATACTAGGGCGAGAAATAGCAGGTATTTAAAATTAATCGGGTGTTCGCGCATAATTTTTCTATAGGTTAAAAATTTGCAATTCTTGTTAGTGGTCTAATCCTGTCCAAAACTTTACCCATAATAGTTGTCCTTTGTTGTTTTAATGAAGTACAGGGCAATTTGTCCTATATTCAAGCTTATGAGTTATTGTTTTTATTAAATTCCGTTCTGGTGGATTTCCAACATATATTTTTTTCGATTTCACATATAGACGTTATAACACTGTTATGAGCTAATCAGGTTTTATTGCGTGAGCTTGTTAATGTTTAATAAGATGTGAAATTCTTATAAAAATCGGTTTTGAACGGTAATTATGTACTTTTGTCATTATAATGTTCAATATTACGCAATTATACTAATTAAAAACATAGACGTATTTTAAGATAACATGGATAATTATACGCTGAAAGAGGGATTTATGGGGCAAAGGATGATAGTTCTTCCCGAAAGTATCAAGGCGGAGCTTAAAACGAATGTGATCACTAAGAATTTCTATATTACAGATATAGGTTATTATCCTAAAGCCAATTTTCATCACAGAATGCGGAAAAAGGGTGCTGATGAATTCATATTGATATACTGTACAGAAGGACAGGGTAAATTGACAATTGCAGGTAAACAAATATTAGTTCTACCGAATCGGTATTATATTATACCTAAAGCAACAGCGCATAAATATGGTGCCGATGATCTTAATCCATGGAGTATATATTGGATGCATTTTGATGGCCTTATTGCCCAGAGTTTATTTGATAGATATCATTCCGATCCGGGCAAGTATGAAATTGTACCATTCGACAGCAGTAGAATCGACCAATTGAATCAAATATTTCATATTTTAAGTAGTGACTATGTAATGCCAAGGTTGGAATATGCCAATATTATGGGATTGAACTTTTTGACCTCCTTTATTTATCTGGATATTGGTCGTTCACTGCAGGTGAATGGCCGGAATGATCTCGTAGATGATATTATCGATTATTTGTCCAATAACCTGGATAAGACTCTGAAATCGGATGATATAGCCAAGGAGTTTAATTACTCTTCTTCATACCTTTTTAACCTTTTTAAAAAAAGAACTGGTTATTCCCTTATTCATTTCTTCAATTTAAAGAAATCCCAAAGAGCCTGCGAGTATCTGAATTATACGGACCTTAGTGTCAAGGAGATTTCCTTTAAGATGGGGTTCGAGGATCCGCTCTATTTTTCCAGGCTTTTTAAAAAGTATATAGGGGTTTCCCCGAAGGCCTATAAGGTGAAACAGAGTAGTTGATAACCTGTATAGGTTTAGTATTATGCCTTGAACGGTATATGGATTCTTTTCCATTTTAACTTTTTCCTATACTGCTTCAAAGGGGAAAATCCATTATTTTATTAGGACCCAAGCTATATAGCGTGGTTTGGGTGGGGATACCTGTTAATGTAGTGTCAAATTCTTAAAGGTGTTAAAATGCTAAATTGTGGTAGGTGTTTGTGCGATTTTGACAAGTTCAATGAGTGAAAAATGGTATATTCACAAATAATAATGAAATAATCCATGTTATAATAACATTGTCCATTTGTAAAATAGCCAAAACCTACTACTATTGTTCTAGGTTAGGTGGAGATCCAATTCTGTTTTGAATTTTTTTTGCTTTACGAATTTCCAATTTGAACTGAATGGGTTGCCAATAACCCCAATTTTAACTAATAACTAAAGACCAACTCAAATGAAGTACACTTTGCTTAAATCATTTCATTTAAGGCCCGGATATTTATTCGTCGCCTTTCTTTTATTTGGTTTTACCGCGGCGGCACAGAATACAATTTCTGGAACTGTCACCGATGGGGAAACTAACACTCCTTTGCCAGGGGTAAACGTAATTGCCGGATCCTCGGGTGTAATAACGGACTTTGACGGAAATTACGAGTTGAATGTGCCGGACGGAGTTGCCGTTCTAACATTTTCTTCTTTAGGCTTTGCCTCTCAGGAAATTAATATTAACGGGCGTAGTGTCATTAATGTAACCCTTGAACCACAATCCCAAGCCTTGGACGAGGTGGTCATTGTTGGTTATGGTACCGTAAAGAAAAGTGACCTTACCGGATCGGTTTCCTCTATTGATGGTGATTCGTTTAAGGAACTACCGGTTACTTCCGTTGATCAGGCCATACAGGCTAGGGCACCTGGGGTGCAGGTGACTCAGGCATCTGCCGCACCGGGTGGTGGAGTATCGGTCCGTATTCGAGGCTCTAATTCCATTAATAGTGGTAGTGAACCATTATATGTCGTGGATGGTTTCCCAATATATCCGGATAATGAAGCCTATGGTGCAGGTGGAAATAGAAGGGCATCCAATGCACTTGCCTCCATTAACCCTAATGATATTCAATCAATTGAAGTATTGAAAGATGCCTCGGCTACCTCCATATATGGTTCTAGGGGTTCTAATGGTGTGGTATTGATAACTACAAAACGTGGTAAGCAAGGAAGGGCCAAAATTAGTTATGAAGGAACCTATTCCACCCAGACCATTACAAATTCTATAGACGTTTTGAACGGTTCTGAATTCGCAACTTATTTAAATACACTTGAAACTAGTCAAGGCGGTGCGCCAATATACTCGCAGGCACAAATTGATGCCTTTGGAGAGGGTACCAACTGGTTGGATGAAGTTACGAGGGTGGGAATCATCCAAAATCATCAACTTACCTTTTCTGGAGGAAATGAGAACTCACAATATGCCTTGACCGGCAACTATCACGAAAATGATGGTATTGTAAAAAATACCGATTTTCAAAGGTATGGTATCCGACTAAATTTGGATAATAAGGCTCTAAACGATTTCGTGAATATCAGCTCTAGTTGGGCAATAAATCGTACAGAGTCCAATAACGCCCCAACAGATCGTGGAGGCCCAGGGGGTATTATTATTACGGCTTTGGGATTGGATCCTACAGTTCCTGTTCGAAATGAGGATGGAACCTACGCTCTGGCTTCTTACGACGGACGTTTTAATATAAATCCTTTGCAGGAATTGGAGTATGCCACAGATCAGGATATAACTACCAGAATTTTGGGTAATACTGGATTTACCTTTAATATTTTGGATGGATTAAAGGCTAAGACTAGTATAGGTGCCGATATCTTAAATGTGAATCGTACCAGCTTCTTTCCTTCTGTGAATACCAGGTTGGGGAGGGACAATGCAGGAGAGCTTACTTTGGCAAATAGGAGTTCATCCAACTTCCTTAACGAAAATATTCTTACCTATAACAAACAATTTGGGGAAAAGCATAATATAGATGCTGTTGCCGGATATACTTTTCAAAAGGAAGTTAACAAGTATACTAGTACAACAACAAGGGGCATTACGGCGGCTTCCGTAGATCAGGCTACCCTTCAGGGAGGACCGGATATTCTTACACCATTCTCCAATAGAAGGGAATGGTTGTTGGAATCCTTATTGGGTAGGGTGAACTATAATTTTGATGGTAGATATTTGGCCACGGTTACCTTTAGAAGGGATGGGTCATCTAGATTTGGAAAAGAAAACAAGTGGGCCAATTTTCCTTCTGTTGCTTTGGGGTGGAATATTGCCAACGAAGGATTTTTTGAGAATTCTCAATTATCCGAAACAATTAACAACCTAAAATTAAGAGGTAGTTGGGGATTAACGGGGAACTCTGAAATTCCTGTCTATAATTCCTTGGCCAACCTTAACGAGTACAATTACGTATTTAATGGTGGTTTGGTCTTGGGGCTTGCAGATGGTAGATTAGGAAACCCTGACTTAAAATGGGAATCCACCACTATGACCAATATTGGTTTGGACGCTTCATTTTTTAACGACAGATTAAACCTAACTTTGGATTATTTCTATAACCAAACAGAAGATTTGTTACTTTTCGTAACCATTCCTAGCAGTTTGGGCTTTGAATCGATCTTGAAGAATTCAGGTTCCTTGGAAAATAGAGGATTTGAGGTAGGTCTTGATGGCTACGTTATTAACAACGAGAATTTTAAATGGAACGTTTCCGGGAACATTTCTATCTTAAGAAATAAGCTATTGGACCTTGGGGATAGTACACCATTTTTCTCCAGCTCCACAAGTGGTCACTTGGGCGTTGATGGTAGTTGGGTGGAAGCAGGAAATCCAATTGGTGTATGGAGGGGCTATGACTATATTGGAATTTTTCAATCTGAGGCGGAAATAGCCAGTAATCCCTCAAGATCTGGGGATAAGCCAGGATATCCCCAATATAGGGATGTAAACGGTGACGGCCAGATAACCCCTGATGATTATGTAATTATTGGTGATCCCAATCCAGATTTTACTTGGGGACTTAATTCTACCCTGAATTACAAAAACTTTGATATGGGTATATTTTTTAGAGGGTCGCAAGGTTTTGATGTAAGAAACTTACAAGCCTCCGAAATTGGTGATGGAGTACAAAAGATAAATCAGTTGTCAAATATATTGACTGATTCATGGACCCCATCCAATACTAGTGCTTCAAGACCGGTTATAGATGGTAACAGGGATTTTGCAAATTCCTACAGGGATTCGGATTACTTTATTGAAGATGGATCCTTTATCCGACTACAGAACATTTCTCTTGGCTATACCATACCTAATATTCAAAAGTATATAAGTAGGGCCCGTGTATTTGTAAGTGGTCAAAATTTGTTCACCATAACCGACTACAGTGGTTTTGATCCGGAAGTAAACAATAGGGGACAGAATAACTTGAATAGAGGCGATGATTATGATGCCTACCCACGTTCCAGAACACTGACCTTGGGCGTAAATCTGGAATTTTAGTAACTTTAATTTAAAAAATTACATACTATGAAGACATATAAAAAATTTAGGTATTACCGCCTCCTTTTCTTTTTTGCTTTGGCAATACCATTGGTAGGCTGTTCGGATTTGGAAGAAAATCCGGATTTTACGACCCAAGATAATTTCTTTGCAACCGCAGAGCAATTAGAATTAGGTGTCAATGCGGTCTATGATGGAATAGGTTATGGTAGGGATTGGTTTAATCATTATTATGATCGATTTGTTTTTGAATGCCTTGTAGGATATCAAGTAGGTTGGGAAAAAGGACCGTTGGATTTTCAAAATGGGAACGTTAACCCCAGTGATGACTATATAGCCACTTATTGGAGAATATCCTACGAGAATATTAATAGGGCAAACGCCATAATTGAGAAGGCCGATCAATTAAAGGAGGAAGGTGCTCCCAATACCGCCTTGATAGACAGGGTAAAGGCAGAAACGTTGTTTTTAAGAGCCTTTTACTATTACAATTTAGTGCGCTATTTTGATAATATTCCGGTAACTACACAAAAAACCGAAAGTGATAAAGATCTTCCATCCAACGAAAATGGAAAACGTTTGGCGTTGGACCTTATCGAGGACGATTTAATCATGGCGGCTGCAGTTTTGCCGGAATCCCATTCCTCTGGAAATGTAGGTAGGGCAACCAAATGGGCTGCAATGGCACTCTTGGTGAAGGCATATTTACAGGATGAAAAATGGGGTGAGGCCCGGACAACCGCGGAAACTATTATGACTGAAAGTGGACTTGATCTGTTTGATGATTTTGCACAAAACTTCTCTGTAGCTGATGAAAATACAGGAGAACGTATTTTTGAAGCTCAAGTATCATCTTCGGCCAACTCCGGTGAAAATCAGAACTATCATCAACATTTCATTCCAGGTGATCTGCCCAACGATTTAGGTGGTGTGGGTTGGCATTGGATAAATTCTACACAAGCATTCCGGGAAAAATATGATCCAAATGACAAGAGAATTGCGGGCACTTTTATTAGTGAGTATCCTACAACCAGAGTAGGACCCAATTCAGCAGGAGAAAGACCAGTAGTGAAATGGAGTGCAGATGCATCGTACAATTTAAGTCGTTTTGGAGGAATGGTTTCTGCAGATGCTGATCCCAATAATCCAGATGAACTGATTTTTGGCAACGGGTGGTCGGCAAAATACACCGAAATGGGTATATCCAATGCCAACCTGACCGAGAAGAATATTGTTTATCTCCGTTATGCGGATGTATTATTGGGTCATTCTGAGGCTGCCAATGAGAGCGGTACTGGGGATCCTTATTTGGGAATCAATTTGGTAAGGGAAAGAGCTGGATTGGATCCCCTTTCCGGCCTTAGTAAGGAGCTGCTTAGAGACGCTATAGTAAATGAGCGCGTAATGGAATTTGCTATGGAATGTGAGGTTTATCCCGAACTTAAAAGGAAAAGTACTTTCGGAGGTACACCGGATTATTTGGGTGATTATATTCAGGAATTTATAGACACTTATGGAGTAGACCGTACTCTTAAAGCTAGAGATTATGTGTTGCCAATTCCATTGAACGAGGTGTTGGGGAATCCCAATGTTACACAAAATCCCCAATATCAATAGTTTTTTGAGTTAGTTAGAGTTTTTATGAAAACCTGTCATAGTCGACAGGTTTTCTGATTTTTATGTATTAATATTGATGTGTAAAGTTTTAATATACAATGATGTATAAATTTGCCAAGTTACTATTCTTTGCCATAATTTTCATACAGGTTATTTCTTGTAAGGATAGTGGATCCGGAGAACCTGAAAAGTCTGAACACGAACCGCTGTTCAAATTATTGTCTACCAATACCACCAACATATCCTTTAATAATCTTATTGAAGAAAATGACACCTTTAATATGGTCGATTTTTTTTACGTCTATAATGGAGGGGGGGTGGCCATTGGAGATATTAACAATGACGGTTTACCGGACATTTATTTCACGGGAAATATGGTAAATGATAAATTGTATTTGAATAAGGGAGGGCTAAGTTTTGAGGATATTTCAGATTCAGCTGGAATCGTTACACCTGGGTGGTCCACAGGTGTAACTATGGTGGACATTAATCATGACGGACTGTTGGATATTTATGTGTGTAGGTCTGGGAATTACGATAAGAATAAACGAAAAAATCTCCTATACATAAATCAAGGCAATCTAAAATTTCTTGAACAGGCTGATGCCTACGGTATAGCGGATACCAGTTATTCCACTCAAGCGGCTTTTTTTGATTATGACAAAGACGGCGATTTGGATATGTATCTTTTAAACCATACCAATGATATTCGGGACCCTAATAATGTAAGACCATTGAAAAAGGATGGAAATGGACCTGCCAACGATAAATTGTATCGAAATGATGAAACAAAGGATAAGGGAATCGTATTCACTGAAGTTTCAAAAGAAGTTGGAATAGTTTTCGACGGACTTGGCCTGGGGGTCGGGATAGCGGATATTAATAGTGATGGATGGGAAGATATTCTGGTTACGAACGACTTTATTTCTAATGACTACTTATATATCAATAAAAAAGATGGAACTTTTCAAGAAATGGCCAAGACCTATTTGGACCACGTTAGTCATTTCAGCATGGGCAATGATATAGCCGATTTTAACAATGATGGTTTAGTGGATATTGTTACCATGGATATGCGACCTAGGGACAATTACCATGAAAAGAAAATGTCCGGGCCATTAAATTTTGCTTTATTTGAACGGACTTTACAACAGGGGTATATGCCCCAATATATGCGTAATACCCTACAGCTCAATAATGGATCTTTAGATAAAGGTCCAACCTCTTTTTCGGAAATTGGCCAGTTGCTAAATGTGGATGCCACCGATTGGAGTTGGGCTCCACTTTTTGCAGATTTTGACAACGATGGCTTTAAAGATTTATTTGTAACCAATGGTTATCTTAGAGATATCACGGACCTTGACTTTATCAATTATACAGGTTCTTTATCTGTCAATGTTTCCAAGGATAGTCTTAATAATTTTCTTAAACAAAAGGCGAAAGAAATGCCTTCCATAAAACTGCCTAATTATTTATTCAAAAATAATGGTAATTTAAGTTTTGTGAATATGGCCGAAGAGTGGGGTCTGGATCAACCTTCCTTGTCCAATGGTGCGGCCTATGCCGATTTGGATAATGATGGCGACCTTGATATTGTAATCAACAATATTAACGAGACTGCTTCTGTGTATGAAAATAGATCGGAAGTAGTTTTGGGGCATCATTATTTGAGTGTTCATTTGAAGGGTGATGGTCTTAACAACATGGGTTTAGGTACAGAGGTCACATTGTTTCAGGATGGTAAACAACAAATAGTTAGACAAACCTTAACAAGGGGGTATCAATCGTCAATAGACAAAATAATACATTTTGGTTTAGGTAAAGAAAACGTTATAGATAGTGTTATTGCACGTTGGCCAAACGGAAAGGTTAGTAAAGTATTTAATCCTGCGCCTAACAAGCTATTAAAATTAATGCAAGATGAGGCATACATGGAAATAGCTTTAACCAATGACCAATCCAAAAGTGGCCTATTTAAGGATATTGCCACATCTCTAAATTTGGACTATTTGCATAAGGAAATGGTGTATTATGATTTTAACCGACAGTTTCTTTTACCACACAAACATTCTAATCAAGGACCAGGTTTGGCAGTCGGCGATATTAATAACGACGGAAGGGAAGATTTTTTTCTTGGAGGAGGATATAATTATAGTGGTAGATTATTTTATGGAAGTGCCGACGGAACTTTTGACGTAAAGTTATTAACCCCCAATGAAAAGGATAAATATGAGGAGGATACAGGTGTATTGTTTTTTGATTATGATGGAGATGGTGACCAGGACCTTTATATAGTAAGTGGAAGCAATGAATTTTACGAGGGGTCTGAATATTATCAGGATAGGCTCTATACCAATGATGGGCAAGGGAATTTTACATTGGATGTAAATGCCATACCAAAGATTAATACTAGTGGTTCTTGTGTTAGGGCATCAGATTTTGATAAGGATGGCGATCTTGATCTTTTTATAGGAGGCAGATTAGCTCCCTTAAAGTATCCGTTGCCCCCCAACAGTTATTTGTTGGAAAACGATGGTGGGATATTCAGGGATGCTACCAATAAATTAGCGCCATCCCTAAGAAAGGTAGGTATGGTCACAGATGCAATTTGGACCGATTATGATACGGATGGCGATACAGACCTGATCGTTGTGGGCGAGTTTATGGCTATTCAATTTTTTGAAAATCAGAACGGTTTGTTTGTAAATAGTTCGGAGGAAACAGGACTGACCTATACCTCTGGTTGGTGGAACAGTATAAATGGCGGGGATTTTGACAATGATGGGGATATGGATTATGTTTTGGGAAACCAAGGATTAAATACAAAATACAGAGTCTCTCCCAACGAGCCATTAACGGTTTATGCGAAGGATTATGATAAAAATGGTAGTATAGACCCAATCATGTCATCCTATACCAATGGCATTGAATATCCAGTACATTCCAGGGATGACCTTATTAAACAGATTCCTCAAATGAAGAAAAAATTCCCGGATTATGCCAGTTATGCCCAAGCAACAATGGTGGATGTATTGGCCGAGCGGGAAAAAAGTAGTTCTTATATTACAAAGGTATTTCAATTCGCTTCGGTCTATCTTCAAAATAACGGAAAAGGTAAGTTTGAAATTAAGGTTCTTCCCAATGAGGCACAAATGGCCCCAGTGTACGGTATTCTAATTGATGATTTTGATGAAGATGGTAATTTGGATGTGTTAATGACGGGTAATAACTATGGTACGGAAGTGGGTGTTGGGCGTCATAATGCTTCTAAGGGCACTTTGTTAAAGGGTAATGGAAAGGGAGATTTTATTGGTATTTCTCCTGTGGAAAGTGGTTTGGGAATAAACGGTGATAACAGAGGGGCAGTTTCAATAAATATCAAGGGTCGACCATCCTATATTTTTAGTAGAAACTCTGGTGCATTGAAGGCATATGTTGTAGATAACCGGTCAAAACCAAGTTTATCTATTGATGTATTGCCCAATGTGGCCAAAGCTACAATTAAATATAAAGATGGCTCAGAGCGTCTTCAGGAATTTTATTACGGATCTTCATATTTGTCACAATCCAGTAGAACATTGTTCCTTAACGGAAATGAAAGCCGGGTAGTTTTCTATGATTTTTTTGGTCATGAGGCTGCCGTACATGATTTAAAATAGCAAAACTTTGTGAATGGTGGTGTAGTTGGATTATAATTATTGCTCCAGGGTTTTAATAAGAAAACAAATTAGGTCATTTCCCATGTCCCTTTAATTGAATGCAATTTGGTTCAATTTAAACCTTAAAATAAGTAGCTGAGATTTAATCTTTTGATTGCACTAAAAGGCCCTGAACTAGGTAGGTTCAGTGTAAAAATAAAATGCTTGGAGTTCACAATTTAAAATTCGGGAACTCCAGGCACTTGTTATTGTTGTGGAAATAGGGCTATTGTAAATCGTTCGCTCTAGGAGATTACTTCTTCAGAATAACCACTTTTGTGTCGCCCTCGGGGATTACCTTGATCAACTCGTGCTTGGAAAGGGCCTTCATGGATTTATCCCATTTTTTGCCACTTAAGCCTGCTTTGGTCTTAAGCTCATCCAAGGTCAATTTGCCTTCTGGTTTTAATAGGGCAAGGATTTCTTTTTCTTCCTCGCTTAGCTCAACCTGTTTCTTTTCTGGTCGCATCTGAGGGAAGAAAAGTACCTCTTGTATGGAAGCATTGTTGGTCATCAACATTACCAAACGATCAATTCCGATACCGATACCACTGGTAGGAGGCATTCCGTATTCCAAGGCCCTTAGGAAATCTTGATCAATGAACATGGCCTCGTCGTCCCCTTTTTCCGATAGTTGAAGTTGTTCTTCAAACCTTTCACGCTGGTCAATGGGGTCGTTCAGCTCGGAATAGGCATTGGCCAATTCCTTTCCGTTTACCATGAGTTCAAAACGTTCCGTCAATGCCGGATTGTCCCTGTGCTCCTTGCATAACGGACTCATTTCTTTGGGGTAATCGGTAATAAAGGTGGGCTGTATGTAGTGATGTTCGCATTTTTCACCGAAAATTTCATCGATAAGCTTGCCAACTCCCATGCTATCATCAACCTCAATATGTAGTTTTTTGGCAACTTCCCTAAGTTCCACCTCGTTCATTCCGGCAACATCAAAACCCGTATGGATTTTAATAGCTTCCAAAATGGGAACCCTAGGGTAAGGGGCCTTAAATTCTATCTCATTTTTGCCAACGGTTACCTTGGAAGTGCCATTGGAATCGATAGCTACTTTTTCCAGCAGCCTTTCGGTCATATCCATCATCCAATTGTAATCCTTATAGGCTACATAAAGTTCCATGACGGTAAACTCAGGGTTATGGGTACGATCCATGCCCTCGTTTCTAAAATCCTTTGCAAATTCGTAAACCCCGTCAAAGCCACCAACAATCAATCGTTTTAGGTATAGCTCATTGGCCACCCTTAAGTATAAAGGAATGTTCAATGCATTGTGGTGCGTCATAAACGGACGGGCTGCGGCACCTCCGGGAATGGGTTGTAGTATAGGGGTCTCTACCTCCAAATAGCCGGCATCGTTAAAAAACTGACGCATACTATTGGTGATTTTGGTGCGCTTTATAAAATTCTTCTTAACGCTTGGGTTTACTACCAAATCCACATATCTCTGACGGTAGCGCAATTCTGGGTCGTTAAATTCATCGTAAACTTTCCCGTCGGCATCTACTTTTGGTAAAGGCAAAGGGCGTAAGGATTTACTTAACAAGGTGAAATTTTTGACCATTACGGTTTTCTCACCTACCTGTGTGGTGAAAAGTTCCCCTTCTATACCAATAATGTCGCCAATGTCCAATAATTTTTTATACACATCATTGTACAAGGTCTTGTCATCACCAGTACAAATTTCGTCCCTGTTAAAATAGACCTGAATACGGCCTTCGCTGTCCTGAAGTTCTGCAAAGGAAGCCTTACCTTGTATCCTTCTGGACATAAGCCTTCCGGAAAGAACAACTTTTTTGCCTTCTTCATAGTTCTCCTTGGCCTTTTTAGAAGTACTATTTACTGGATATAGTGCAGCGGGATAGGGGTCGATGCCCATTTCCCTTAACTTGCCAAGTTTTTCCCTTCTAATTACTTCTTGTTCCGAAAGTTGCATATTCTTATAAATTAAGGCTGCAAATATAGGCACTCTCCGTTAATCTATCAATCCAAAAATTGGAATTGATCGTTTTGAAAACAGCGTATCCAAATTAATCCCAATTTCTTGTAACAAAATGTTGGTTTTTTGGTCTTATTAATGAATCAAAAAACAATAATGGTCCCTCACAGGGACGGCATCAATCAAAAATCAAAAATAAATGGGTTGTTTTAGGGTCATATTGGCTATTATTTTTCCGCCCTTGGCCGTTATAGGAAAGGGTTGCGGTTCCTTTAGTATTGTATTCTTGCTTACCCTGTGCGGGTGGGTGCCCGGTGTAATCGCAGCATTGATCATCCTCAACAATCCAAACTAGGGTTTTGAGGTTTGGTTTATGGTCGGAGTTTGTATCTTTGCGCCATGAACAAAAGTATTCTCTTAGAAGATTTGGGGCATAATGATTACAAGGAAACTTGGGATTACCAAGAGCAATTGTTCAAATCTATTATCGATTTAAAAATAAAGAATAGAAGGGAGGGTTCCCATTTGGAAACACCAAATCATTTTTTATTAGTAGAGCATCCGCATGTGTACACTTTGGGGAAAAGCGGGGATATGGGTAATTTGCTGGTGGATGAAAATGTGCTTACTGAAAAAGGCGCAAAATTCTACAAGATAAACCGTGGCGGCGACATCACCTATCACGGGCCTGGGCAGATTGTGGGTTACCCTATTCTGGATCTGGATAATTTCTTTACCGATATTCATAAATACCTTCGGTTTTTGGAGGAGATGGTGATTTTGACCTTGGCCGACTATGGGCTGAAGGCCGAGCGATCCAAAGGGGAGACCGGAGTTTGGTTGGATGTAGGCACACCATTCGCTAGAAAGATATGTGCCATGGGCGTTCGCGCTAGTCGATGGGTAACCATGCATGGTTTTGCCCTGAATGTAAATGCCGATCTGGGCTATTTTGACCTAATGATTCCCTGTGGGATCAAAGGAAAGGCAGTTACCTCTTTGAATGTTGAACTTGGACAAAAGGAAGTGGATATGGCCGAGGTGAAGAAGCGACTATTGAAACATTTTTCTAACTTATTTGAGGCTGAATTTCAAAGGATTGACAGGCCATTAATCTAAAAAAACCAAAGCATGTGCTTTGGTTTTTTTTAGATTATAATGCACGATTTTAGTTATTAAGTTTGGTGAGTAGCATTTGGTTGGTAAGGTCCCCTTTTTTATTGTATGTTTCCTGCTTTACCATTCCTACCCCCTCCGCAAGCCATAACTTGGAGGGCATGGTTTGCTTTACACCCATGATCTCGGAAATATTGTCTTGGGTTATCACATAACATTCAAAGTTTCCTGCTGGCGTGGTAACACTTTCTTTTTTTTCCACTACCCTATTTAGTTGGTCTACTTTAATATTCATGTTCATACCGGTCATTTTGATGGCTATGGCTACATTGGCGTCTTCTAGTCCCTGTCCTACACTAAGGTTGTTGGGCAACTCTATATCTGTTCCGCTAATCTCCATTTCCATTCCCATATCCGTATATTGTTTCATCATTTGTGCCGGCACCAAGGAATTGTAGTCTATTTTGACTACGTCGCCTGTACAACTGATCTTATAATCGGAAACCAAAATTTCCTTGCCTTTTTCATCGGTGAACTTCATATTCATAGTGGCGGTGGTAACGCCACCTGTATTTTCAACATTTGTTATAGAGTAATCCGTAACCCCTTCTGTCTTCCCTTTTTTGTTGGTCATCGTATATTGAAAGCTTGTGCCCTCCTCCATAGGGTAGTATTTACTACAATTTTGGGAAAAAGCGACAGAGGTTACAAGGAAAAGGCAATAAATTAAGATAAGTGTTCTCATGTTTTAGATTTAAGATAGATATGTTTAAGGTTATATTTTTTTGAAAACTACACGCCTGTTTAGCGCTTTGCCGTCTGCGGTATTATTATCACCTATAGGTTCACTTTCCCCTTTGCCTTGGGTTTGCAAACGGTTGTCAGCGATACCATATACGTTTACCAAGGCTTCCTTTACCGCTGCAGCCCGCTTTTGTGACAGGCTTAAATTGGCATCTTCCGAGCCATCGGCGTCGGTATGTCCAATTATCATGAGGTTCATACCGTTTTCTTCCTGTAGAACTTGGGAAATTTGTCGAATGATTCCCATAGATTGCGGTTGGATATTTGCCGATCCAGAATCGAATAGAATGCCATTGGTGGAGACTTCTCCCTCGGAAATCAATTTCCGTCTAAGGTCTACTCCTCCTTCGGCAATCTTAACGTTACTAATAAATACGCGTTCCTTTCCATCTGCCAAGCCTTCTGGAGAAAATCTCAAATACTTTAGTAAGGCACCTTGAGACACTAATCTCGGAATATCTATATATTTCCTTTCATTAACCCACAATCGAAATCGTTGCCCGTTTACCGCAATTGAAATATGTGGCTGCTCCAAAACAACGGCCCGCATGTCAGTTTCTATTAAATTATTGATTAGGGTTTCTTTGTTGATTTTATTTCTTATTCTAATGTTGGCGTCAATGTATTGACAGAATGGTAGGGTAGCAGAAACAATGTTGTCACCTGCCTTGTACCAATCGTAGGATTTATTTTCGGTTAGGCTTAATTCTAAAAAAGCTTGACTCGAGGTATCCTTGTCCAGGCCCAAGGTTAGTATGTCAAATTCTATAGTATAATCCTCTGGCAGTTCAGGGGCAAGGGGGAGGTAAGTGCTACCTGCCTTAATTTCGAACCACTTTTCAGTAGAACTATCTACCTTGACTATCTCCCCACTACCATTGGTGTCCCATTTGGATGGAAAATCACCAATATAATCGTTGGAGAAATCATCAAAAAATAAAGGCTTGTCCCCAGGTACGAAATCAAATTTACTGTATACTTGAATGGTTTTGGCGCCACTAGGTGCCACCGTTGTACCACTCTTTAAATTACCGCCTTCAGTTCGTGTATTGCCTTCGCCCGAGGGTACATTGGC
This sequence comes from Arenibacter troitsensis, assembly GCF_900177645.1. Lineage (GTDB taxonomy): Bacteria > Bacteroidota > Bacteroidia > Flavobacteriales > Flavobacteriaceae > Arenibacter > Arenibacter troitsensis. The sequence continues at coordinate 6,730 of NZ_FXAO01000011.1, read as the reverse complement.
ACTGCCCTTATTGGTAGGGTTGGGAGCAGGTGAGGTAGATGAATCTTTGCTGCCAGGCTCCAATATACTGTCCAAGGCTGCATCGGTTTTTTTGGAAACTTCCCTATCTACCCTGTTTTCCACGGTGCGCTCTACAGCCCTTTCTGCCCGTTTGCCTAATTTTTTCAAAATTTGTGATTGTAGGGAACCGGAAAAGAAGAATAGTAATAGAAAAGCTGGAATTACTTTGGGGAATATTTTAAAGGGATTCATAATCTTTAATTTTAATGTTCGCGCAGTGTTTTATCTCAATCAACTTTAAGTCAGTAAATTAACTAAAATTAGCAAAATTTAAGTCTTGCGCCTGCAGAGGTGTATATCTTGCGTGTTTTTTTGTGTTAATGGTGCATTAAAACCAATAGTTAACATTTACACTGAAAAAGTTTACAGGAAAAGAAATACGGCAGAGGTTAGGGAAGCCTAGTATTGTAAGATTAATGATAAAGTGAAATGGTATTTTTCCTATTTTAAAAATAGTAAAAGCTTTTCCTATACGTGATTTTGGATGGTAATTATCTCCCTTGTTTTTCCTAATTGATTTTGTATACAATAATGGAATTGTCCTGGTCCTTTGCTACAAGCTCCAGTTTATGGTCGTTGTCCATATCAATGAGATCAATACTTGAATTCCCAGGAACGGGAAAGTTGGAAATGGCTTCGGCCTGACTGTCGAAAAGATAAATTTTCTGGTTCTGTATATCCGTAACGCTAATATATATCTTGTCGTTCAAATAGAAAATCTTCGGTTTCGAATATACCCCTAGGTCCAATTCCACTTTTTTGCTCCTTATGGTCAGTACATTGTCGTTCATAATGGCCAGGGTATTGCTAGTGGCATCCAAACCATGGTCTGGGAGTAGGTTTAGGTTGGCGGTGGTTGTTTTGCCCTTTTCATCTATTTGGAAAAGATGGCCTTTGGTGTCGGTAACCGTGAACTTGTTTTTATGAAGGAGAATTTCATTGTCGGAAAAATTTATTTTATTGGAAACATTGACCCTGGTATCACCGGTCCTGGACAATATTTTTAATTCGCCACCTTCCTGTTTCATGACCAAATAATCCTTTTTTCCAACCCTATAATGCTTGGGTGTGCCCAGAATGGGATTATCTGCCTTAGTGTATTTAAATCCTTTTACTATCTGTCCCGCGCTATTATACATAAATAGTTTTGTGCCTTGGGTGACCAAAAACCTATAATCCTTTTTGCGGTCGTAATCAAATACGGCCAAAGGGTTTAAATTGCCTCCTTCAAAGGTGAAGGTAAAGGGGGGCACATCCTTACCATTTCTATCAACAATCATAAATTGGTTGTCCGTAGTGAACGCCAATTGCAATCTTCCATTTTTGTACAGGTCTACCTGTTCCACACGTCCCTGGATTCTACCACTTAGTTGTTTTTTCCAAATTACCTTCCCGTCCGTTGAAATGAGATAGAGGTTGTTGTCGCGGTCCTGAACTATAATTTCGTCCTTGTTGGTCCTATGGTTTTTTACAAATTGTGGAGGTGTTACTATTTCCGTGTCCAACTGCAGGGTGAAATAGGGAATGGTTTTGTTGAGCGTGGTTTCGTGGGCTATTTTTTGGAAAAGTACATTGGTGTGGTGAAAATTGTCATCCACGACCATTTGAGCTGCAAAGGAATACTCGGATAGCTCCTTGGTCTTAACGTTCTTAACGATGTCCTTGTCCATGTATTGTTCCAAGAAATATTCAATACCATCGGCATTGGCAACAAAGAGCATGGAGGACTCGTCTGCCAGTTGTTCTTTTGCTGTTTTGTAAACCGATGTTTTTTCAAAAGTGGAAACATTTTTGAAATTTCCAATAAAGGTTTTTAAGGTCTCCGGAGTTGGGGAGAACACAAATGCATTTTCTATAATAGTATAATAATTGGCTTCAAAATCTTGTATCAGTGGATTGAAATAATGATTAAGGAAGTCGGACTTGGAGAGTCCAACAATTTCATTGCCTTGGTAATCTTCCGAAGCTTTTTCCAGTTTATCCAGAAAGTTCAGGATATTCTCGGAACCATAGGTGTGCAGTATGACCGCCTTTTCATTGTTCAGATACACAAATCCGATTTCTTCCACTGCCTTAAAGGTGGTGTCTATGACTACGGAGCGGTCCAAATATCTTTTTTGGTTCAAGGCGAAGTTTTCGTAATTGTCAAAAGTAAAGGCCAAAATGGCATCGGAGGCCATCGGGGCCAGAGCCGGTGTCCTTGGGGTTAGTGCATGGCTTTTTTTAAATAGATTACTATAGTTTATTATAGAATCGTTGGCCATACTTATACCATTTAGTTTTAGATGGTCCTTGTTGGTGTTAAAATCCAGGGATACCCAGTCCGTAAATTTGGAAATATCAACTTTATGTCCGTCAGACAAAATATGGTTAAGCAAGGGGTTGCTTTTGTTTGTGTTTATAAATAAATTGGCACTACTTTGATTGTTGGATATTTGGTACAATTTATTTAAAGATTCGTCTACCGGTAAATCTTGGTCATTGCGAAGTATGTTTTCGATCAACATTTGCGCGGAGCTTACTATAATTTTGTCGTCCAAAACGGTGGAAAAGAAATTGGCCCCGTCCACAGTGTAGCGGTCAAAGCTTTTGCCTTCATAGCTTATGTTTTCGACCACCTTATCGCTGCCCTCCCCAATTTGAAAAAGATCATCACTGTTTCGGGTAATCAACAGCAATTCAAAATTTGCCTTCCCTAATTCCACGAAGGCCAAAATACTCTCGCCATTAGGCTGAATATATTTTAAGGATTTCAATTTTTCCAGAACGGAGTTATAAGCAGCGGTAGTAGATAAGGTTTTGAGGAGGTCACTATTCTCCAATTCACTGGAAAATGAGGGCTTGTCGTTTATTTTTATTATAATGGCACTATTCTGAGGAACGTAGTGCAGTATTGGTGAGGTCTTAGAGCTTTGTTCTGTGCATCCGATCAATAGTAAAACGAGTATCGCTAGTAATTTCAATTTCATAAATAAAGCTTTGAACAAATTTAGGATTTTTAAACGTCCAGTTTTAATTGATCTGGTAATTGTCTAAAAGTTTTTCTATGATATTTAGTGATGCCGTACTTACGTATGGCCTCCCTATGTTCCAAGGTGGGGTAACCTTTATTTTTTATCCAGTTGTACATAGGGTATTCTAAATGAATTTTTTCCATATAGGCATCCCTATAGGTTTTGGCCAGAATGGAAGCAGCTGCGATGCTGAGGTATTTGCCATCCCCTTTTACAATGCAGGCGTGGGGGATGTTTTGGTAAGGATTAAACCTGTTGCCGTCCACAATGATAAATTTAGGGTTGGTGTTTAATTGATTCAATGCTTTGTGCATTGCCAAAAAGGAAGCGTTCAGGATGTTGATTTTGTCTATTTCATCTGGGAAAATCTGTGCAATTCCAAAGCTGGTGGCATTAGTTTCAATTATTGGCCTAAGTAGATCCCTTTTAGAAGGGGACAAAATTTTTGAGTCGTTAAGGAGGTCGTTGGAAAAATCTTGTGGTAAAATAACGGCTGCAGCAGTTACGGGGCCTGCCAAACAACCCCGACCGGCTTCATCCGTTCCGGCTTCCAACTCATATTTGTAAAAGGCTTTTAACATTTATGTAATGTTCTAATGTTGTTTGGGATTGGAAATACTTAACCAATCTTTTTAGCTGTCCGTAAGGCAATCCGGACCAAAGCCAATGTTTATCTCTAACTGGTGTCAAATATAAAAATTTATAAAGGGGATGAAGACCCATGGGGAACAAATTCTCGGTGGTATAATATTTTAGTTCATGTATGGCTTCTTATTTCTAAAATTAGGATAGCATTTGGTCGTCTAAGGTAGATTATGACTTGTCTATTTTGGCAAGTACGGTTACCACACCTTGGAAGTAGGTTATTGGACCCCAAAAATTGATTTCACTTTACATTAGGGAAATGGAGGCGCGGACTTCTAAAAGTTTGTTGGATTGCCAGCTTGTGGCCACTCCAGCAGCTGCAGTTTCCGGCTTTCCAAATTGGTATGCCTATCCAATTATAGTTGGGCTACCTCTACTATTGCTAGAGATGAAGCAGGGGATAAGGTGTTGTTTGCCTGTTTTTTAAACTTTCACATTTCATTAAGGACAAAAAAATTAACTTTGTCAACGTAAGTTTATAGCATGAGATATTTGTTGACACTTTTTATAGTGTTGTTTGGTCAGGCCATTAGTGCACAGGAAAATTCCATTCCCCCATCAAGTAACGACGGTGAGGCTGGTAAGGAGCGTAGAGTTCGAAACCTTCCGCCAAAAAAAAATGGGGATGATAAGGGTCAGGAGGTGACTATTAGGGATTACAAAATTATAAATTACGAAAGGGATACTACTTTTTTGGATACAACAATCTCCATTCAAAAGGAATATAAGTACAATTTTTTGAGAAGGGACGATTTTGAATTGATGCCTTTTGCCAATGTAGGACAAACGTACAATAAGTTGGGGGTTAATTTTGATGTAAGGGATACCTACCCTAAACTGGGTGCCAGTGCGAAGCATTATAGCTATATGGAGGTTAGGGACATTGATTATTACAATGTGGCAACCCCAATGAGCGACCTCATGTTTAAGACCACTTTTGAGCAAGGACAGCTTCTGGATGCACTCTTGGCTTTCAATACCTCGAGAAGATTAAATTTTTCTATCGGATATAAGGGTTTTAGATCTTTGGGGAAATATCAATACAGTGAAGCGGAGTCGGGTAATTTTAAGATGACGGCCAACTATGAATCTAAGGATAAGCGCTATAATTTAAGGGCGCATGGAGCGGCCCAAAATTCTTTGTTTGAGGAAAATGGTGGATTGTCCAATAAGGAATTGCAATTTGAATCCGGTGATTCCGATTTTAGTGATCGTTCCAGGTTGGATGTGCTTTTTTCCGATGCCACCAACCGACTATTGGGGAAAAGGTATTATTTGGATCATCAGTACCTTTTATTTGGCAGTAAATTGGATTCTGGTAAGACCAGGACAACCTCTTTGGCGCTTGGGCATGAGTTTAATTATGAGACCAAATACTATCAGTATAAGCAAACCGCCCAAAACGATTATTTTGGGGATGGCTATGATTCAAGTATTTCGGATAAGGCAAGCTTAAAAACAACCTATAATCAGGTCTATGCACAATTTTCCAATAAGACGTTAGGGGTGTTGACGGGACTTATTAATCATTACCACTACAACTATTTTTTTAATTCGGTACTGCAAACGCCAACCCAGCTTATCCAAAGCCAGTTAAGTGGCGATGAAATCTCTGCCGGGGCCAAATATGTAAAGAAAATTGGTGGTTTTCAGTTAAATGGGGCCGCACAGGTCAATATCTCGGGGGACCTGTCTGGAAATTTATTGGATGCCTTTGCCAGTTATGACATTAACAAGAACAACAAGCTTAAATTTTCCATACACTCATCCTCACGTATGCCCAATTTTAATTTCCTTTTATATCAAAGTGATTATAGTAATTATAACTGGCAACATACGGGGGACTTTAATAAGATAAACAATAATGGTTTTCAGTTTGATCTGGAATCCAGGTTTTTTGGCAATCTAATGGCGAAATACACTTCTTTGGACAATTACACCTACTTTGCTTCGGATCCGGCAGAAACTTTGGTTGAAGGAGAGGAGCAGGCATTTGTTAGACCGTTTCAGGAGGGTAGTACCATCAATATACTTAAGGTCAAATATGCAAAGGAATTTAAATGGAAGGGATTTGCACTGAACAATACGGTAATGTATCAGGATGTGTCCCAGACCAATAATGTTTTAAACGTACCACAGCTGGTTACAAGAAACACCCTGTATTATTCTAACTTCGGGTTTAAAAAGGCCCTATACTTCCAAACAGGGGTAACCCTTAAATATTTTACTTCCTATAAAGCGGATGCCTATAATCCGGTGTTGGGGGAATTCTATTTACAGAACCAGGAGGAATTGGGTGGTTTTCCCATGCTGGACTTTTTTATTAATGCCCGGGTACAGCAGACTAGGATATTCTTAAAGGCCGAACACTTCAACTCTTCTTTTTCCGGCAACAATTTTTATGCTGCTCCCAATTATCCTTACAGGGATTTTGTGATTCGATTTGGATTGGTTTGGAATTTCTTTTCATAGTTCAATGTTTATTTTCTGGAGTTTTTAGGGAGGTCTTTGAAAATGCATAAAAAATTATTTTAATATTTTAGCTGCAAATCAGCTTGTTACAGGTCGATTAAAAAATCTTTTAAAAATAATTCGAAAAAGGTTTTGTGTAAACAAAAAAAGTATCCTACATTTGCACCCGCTTAGAGAAAGAGCGAGAGTAAAAAAAGAAGTAAAGAAGTTCATTGATATATTGTAAAGACAGCGTGCCACATTCCTGGGAACGGGGATGTGGTGCAGAAAAAGAAATCGAAATAACGGGCCGGGAAACAGCTTTTATGGGTTGATCGAATTTATATAAGAATCAACGATGAAGAGTTTGATCCTGGCTCAGGATGAACGCTAGCGGCAGGCCTAACACATGCAAGTCGAGGGGCAGCGGGGATAAGCTTGCTTATCCGCCGGCGACCGGCGCACGGGTGCGCAACGCGTATAGAATCTGCCCTGTACTGGGGAATAGCCCAGAGAAATTTGGATTAATGCCCCATGGTATGTTTAAGCGGCATCGCTTT
>NZ_FXAO01000001.1:584711-1139819 GCF_900177645.1 Arenibacter troitsensis | reverse complement strand
TGCGGGATTTCCAACTCCCCTTTCTTCCCCCGCTGTTGGCGAGGCAATTCATTCCCCTCTTCGTTCCAAGAGGGGAGCCGTTAGTTTTAGCGTACAAAAGGAGTTCTTTCCCGATTGTTCATGACTAGGCCCGACCGGACACGGCAGTCACTTCGACATGAGCCCTTTTTCGGGCGATTGAGAAGTCGCACATATTTGGTCAGAGCCACTTATGTGATTTAGCTCATGCCGTAATTGTTTTACGGGAATTCGTGAACCTTCGGTTTATCATATTCATTCGAAATGACTTTTTTGGCAACTTTCAACTTTCAAACATTGAACATAAACCAATTATTCCCCACCATCCCCATATTCGGATACATCCGTAAGCGTTTCCATAAAGGCAATAATATCCTCCATTTCCTGCTGGGACAATTCCAAAGGCGTATCTGGCAAGGTTTGGTTTTCCACCTCCAAGCCCATTCCGGCGCCTCCACCCAAGTTGTAGAACGCCAAAACATCTTCCAGGGTAACAAATAAACCGTTATGCATATAGGGTGCTGTCAAGGCTATATTTCTGACCGTAACCGTTTTGAACGAATTTTTCAGAAAAGGATGCTTGTCCATTTTTAGACCATTGCCCATTCGCCCCAAATCCGTATCCAACTTAGGGGCAATGGAATCAAAACCCTGGGTAATGCCCAACACCTCCGATTCCGATTCCAGATAAAAAGGAGGAACGGTACCATTGAAGACCGGTGCAAAATGACAACTTCCACAAGCCGCTTTCCCCATAAACAGATTAAATCCGCGTTTGGCATTCTCGGGATACTCCTTGGTTTCATTGCGCACATATTTATCGAACGGACTATTGAAGGATTTTAAAGAGTTTACATAGGCCGCAATGGCATTGCTTATGGAACGCTGATTGATATCCTCTTTGGCAATACCGCCATAAGCCTCTTTAAACAGTTTGTTGTAACGTTCACTTTTATTGAGTTTAGCAACAATCGCATCAAAATCGGTATTGAACTCCAGATCGTTATCTATAACGTGTATCACTTGTTTTTCAAGATCCAATGCGCGCATGTCCCAAAAATAGCGTGCGGAATAGCCCGCATCCATCAATGTGGGGGCATTCCTATCAGTAAAAACCCCTTTTTGATTGGAGACACTTTTGGGCAAGCCATCCGAAAAACCCTTGTTGGGATTATGGCAGCTGGCACAGGACATGACATTGTCCTTGGAAAGCTGGGGATCCCCGAACAACAGTTTCCCCAAGGCAATGGTCTTGGGATTGTACAAAGGCAGGTACACCAGTTCCGAATAAAAATCCGTATTGAGAAAATCTTTGTCGAAAAGATTCTCGGCCTTATAGTTTTGGGCATGCTTTTTATAGGGCTCCAGCATAATCTTGTTGGCATTTTGAAATTCCGACAAGGCTGCATACAAGGGGTTGACCACCTCCTTTAAAAAGGCCAACCTATCAAAATCATTAAAATGGGTATTGGCTTTTAATATGTTCTTTCCCTTGGTAAAGTGTTTTTTGATGGCTTCAAATTCGTTCTTGGCTTCAGGGGCCATCCCTACTTCAAAATATAGAAATGTGGTTTCCATACTTTGCCAGCTCACTACACTTTCTTTCAACCCGTTTACAGATCCTGGAGTATCATAACCTGTTAGTCCCAGGGTAAAGATCCTAACGATGCCAGAGCGGATGCATTCAATAATTTGGCTCGACTTTAAATGTACCGGTAAATGTATATTCGCTATAAAATCTACCCTCTCTTTGAGTCCGTTGGCCAATACTTTAATGTGCTGCAAATTTTCGTTGGAAACTGAATCATAAACTGCTTCATCCAATGCCTGTAAGCCACCAGGTGGAATCACTTTCTCTGCTTCAAAATACTCGCTTACCTTGGGCAAAGGGGCACCATTGATATACGTGCCATTGTAGAAGGTTTGGTAATAATCAAAAATAAACTCGATCTCCTTATAGACCAACCTGGTTTTTTCAACCTGACTTTTCAGCCCCTCCCATTCGTTCACAGAACTTGCCTTATTGACAAGGGTGGCCAATGCATCGACTTCATTTTGAAACTTGATAAAATTGGCCGTATATAGTGCTGCTACCTTTTCCGGAACAATATCCTTTTGGTACGGAATGGCCATTTGCGCCCCGGACAACATCAGCAGGCAAATAAAAAAAGTCCCCAATAAAATGCTTGTCTTCCTCATTTTCAACGACCGCCTTTTACCATTATCTGGGCTTTTTAATACATCTGGCCTTGCTTAAAATCCATATAAAGGCTTACTATGGAAAGGTCATTTAAATATAACCCTTTTGGCCCAACTATTCTATGGTAATCGACTCGGTATACGCCCTTTTGCTTGTAATGACTTCAATTACATACATGCCTTTTGGCAGCTTGCCCACATTGATGGTTTTCTTACTGGTTTTCTTCACCAATTTCCCAATGTTGTTATAGAATTTGACTTTCTTAAGCTTGTCATTCTTATCTACCGTAAGCTTTACCACATTCTTGTCGGCATCATACATTAACCCATCACTTTTATGTCCAGAAGCAATGCCATCCGACTTCAACGACACCCCTGATTTGTTGATGGTGAAATAATCCTCAATGTCATCATTTTCCCTAATAAATTTTACGGTCAGGTTCTGTCCTCCCCTACCGTCATCTTCCACTTCCATAACACAGGAGCCCAGTTGATTCAAGGATACGGACATGGCCTGGTGATTTAGGTCGCCCCCAGATATTTTACCAGCAGAGCCCGTAGTAATATACACAGCACCCTCCGCAGCCGCACTGGCTTTTTGGTAGGCGCCATTGCTATCCACTTTTCCGTCCCCATAGCCATTGGATCCTACGGTATGACCACCCTTCGAAATTTCAGCCGGGTTAAAGGTATTGGCAAAGCCATAATGTCCGTTCAAGAAGTAGGAGCGCTCATAAGAGTGGCTATGCCCGTTTAAGATAAGGTCCACTCCGTTGGCCTCCATCATGGGCATAAAGTTTTCCCGCATTTCTATAAGTCGGTCTTCGGTATCCGAGTCATGAGACCCTTTGGTGTATACCGGATGATGAAACAAGGTCACTATCCAATCCTGTTTGGTGTTCTGTATATCGGCCAAGGTCCAGTTGTACATGGCGCCCCCAACTTCGCGACTCGTATGATGGGAATCCAATATGATAAAATGGATGTTGGCATAATCAAAGGAATAATAGGCCTCTGTTCCCGAGGCTGTACCTCCAGCCTGGGCAGCAGTTGGGAAGGTAAATATATCATAGTAGGGACCGGATTGTGTAGCTGAATCGGCCGACTTCCCATCGTGGTTTCCCAAGCAGGACCATGCCACGGATTTTTTCAACATATCGTCATAAATATCGAACAGGGCATTTTGATATTGCTCATCCGTACCACTGCCATAAGCGTTATCCCCTAAGAACAACATCATATCGGTCTTACCCGTATTTTTGGGAGCAGCGTCCACATAATCGTAATAGGCATCCCGTACGTTTCGTTGGTTATTATTGGCCGTACCGGCATCACCCAGAATCCATGCCCGCACAAATTGTTTGGTACCTGCTTTAGGGGCTGTTATGATGTACATATCACCAGAAGCACTTTCGGACAGCACTCCTGCTTTATTACCAATATTGAAATAATATTTGGTGTTGGGGCTTAGACCGGAAAGGCTAACCTCATGTTCCGTGGTCAAGGCCGAGTTGCTTGCTTTCTTGGATAACGATTTTAATGATTTTCCGTAATGTACCACGGATTGGGTTGCTATATCCGTTCTCCATTTTACCACCACAGAGGTTGGGGTGCCACTCTGTAAATAAGGACCCCTTACTACATTTACCGCAGCGGAATGCTGTGGAAGACCTACAGCGTTGGTTACCGCAACAGCACTTACATTGGGAAGGTCTACATGGGAGGTTTGGGCAATTGAAACCACCGAATATAGGGCAGCTAGTAAAAAGGTACTTTTTTTGATCATGATTTTTGGTTGTTAATGGAGCTTTCCAAGCTTTTTATTTGTTCTTTTAATTGTATTACGGGACTCATATTTTTAAACTTGGTATCCAATTGCTCAATGGCAACCGTAGCCAGTTTTAAGGATATAAAGGCCTCATGTGGTCTATTTATTTCCGCCAAATACCTGGCCTTTTTATAATACCAGAATTCGTTTCTGTTGTATTCCAGGATAAAATAATTGTATTGTTCCAAGACTCTTTCGGTTTGTCCCGACTCTTTTAGGTAGTCCAATTTTTTAAGTTGGAGCGATATGGTGTGCGGACCAAGTTGGTCCAGTCCATATTGGATGGCCTCCAAAGCCCCCTTATAGTTTTTGTTGTTTTCGGCCAGTATGATGTTGCAGTATTCCAACACATCCTCGGGCCGAATGTCCTTCATATGATGGATAACATAGCTGTACCCCTCCAAGGATTTTTTATAGGATTGAAGCTGGAACAATATTTGGGCCTGCAGTTTTTTAGCGCTTAGATCCCTGCTATTCAATTCCAAATAGGCGGCTATACTTTGTAGGGCCTCGGTGTGCGCTGCGGTTAAAAAGTGAACCTCGGCAATTTGATAATATAGTTCTTTGGTTGTATTTCCCAAGGATTGGGATTTATGGTAATCTTCCAGGGCAGAGTCGTATTCCATGTGCTGTTGGTACAAGAGTCCTCTTTCAAAGTACAGTACAGAATTGTTGGGATCTTCGGATATGGCTACCGTTTTTTCCGCTATCCGCATACTCAAATCCCCATGGGCAAACATGGGCATGGACAAGGACAAAAACAGCAATATTAGTAGCGTTCTTTTCATCATGTACTGTAGATTCCCCTTCGTATTAAAAATCATTGCCAATGGTTAATATAATTTCCATTTTTCCAAACTTCCTCCATACCATAAAATTTAAAAGAGAGACAACGCTATGGAGGTACATTTTCAACCTATGTGGCCCCCACTTTCGTTTAAGTTCTCATTTTAAGATGGAATATTATCATTTTTAAACGGCTCCAAGGCCCCGCTATCAAACGTATTGAAACAATATTAAATGTGTTTTTCCAACGCGTTAATTTTTTGTTAAAAGAGTACGAAATGCCTTTGGGCAAGCACTACAAAAGGAATGGTTTTTTTAAAAAAAAGTCTAGCTGCATTTATCCTAAAAAATAGGAAGAATTAAAGAGTTTCACTTAATTTTATATGAGCAAATAGCATTTCCCCTAGGTATATAACTTCATGGTCAATAACACTTAAATGCAATGCAAAACATCCCCATAAGGCAACTTCCCGAAAGTAATCAAGAGCCAACCTTAGTGGGAAGTTTTAGTATTAGAAGTCTCGAAGCCATCCTGGACGGAAAGGAGTTGATGGAGGAGCTACACCGACATGATTTTTTTCTAATGCTCATACTTATAAAAGCTAATGGGCTACATGAAATAGATTTTGTCCCCTATAAAGTCGGCCATTATTCCATCTTTTTATTAAGGCCTGGACAGGTGCACAAACTACACCTTAAACATGGCAGCACTGGTTATTTGGTTCAGTTTAAAACAGAATATTTCCTCTCCCATAACAAATCTTCCCCACAGTTATTGCGCAAGGTGGGCAACCAGAACCACTATCCGTTAAATGCCGATCTCTTTAAAAAAATGGATCCCTTATTATCATCCATTTTATTGGAATATAACGGTAAGCAGGAAGAATATCATGAGGTCATCAAAGCCAATCTCAGTATTTTGTTTATACAACTTTTAAGGCAGCGGCAAGATCCCGATCCAGACCAAACCCTTACCCCATATCAGCAGGAGAAACTCGAGAAGTTTTTGGAACTGTTGGAAGGGAATATTACAAAATACAAGCAAGTTTCCCAATATGCGGACTTATTGCACCTTAGCGTGTATCAGCTCAATGCCATAACCAAGGCATTATTAAACAAAAATGCCTCACAACTCATAAACGAATATTGTATTCTGGAGGCCAAAAGAAATTTATTGGCCACCGTGAACCAAGTGAGCCAGATTGCCTATCATTTAGGCTATGAGGATGTCTCCTATTTTATCCGGTTTTTTAAAAAACACACGGGTTATTCGCCCAATGCTTACCGACAGAATTTTAGTTAAGTACCATTCAACTTCAGTTCTGTCCTATTATGGATTTCGCAGTTGAAATTACTTTTACAACGGAAAATAATCCAATGTAGCATTAACAACATAAACATGAAAACAAAAGTAAAACTCTTGGCCTCCCTAAAGATATGGATGGCCATTTATCCTTCCATCACGGCCTTTCTTTTCCTTTTTGGAAATCAATTGGCCACCCTTCCCCTCTACCTTAGAACCTTGGTACTTACCTTGGTATTGGTGCCATGGATCGTATTTGTAGGCGTGCCCTTTATAGATACCTTAATGAAGAAAATGCAAAGAAAGAACGAGTAAATCACCATTTTTAAAACAAGAAACCATGAAAAAGGAACAACATTTTGACGTTATCATCATAGGAGGAAGCTATTCCGGTCTCGCAGCCGGGATGGCTTTGGGAAGGGCCTTACAACAGGTCTTGATCATAGATAGCCATGCGCCCTGTAACCGACAAACCCCCTACTCCCATAACTTCATTACCAATGATGGTAAAACCCCTGCTGAGATAGCTTCTGTGGCCAAACAGCAAGTAGCTGCCTACCCTACAGTGCAATTTTTTAACGGACTTGCCATTCATGGCTCCGGCACCAACAATGCGTTTAAAATTACAGTAGACTCTGGTGAAACTTTTAGTGGGGATAAATTAATTTTTGCCACGGGCATTAAGGATATCATGCCCAATATGGACGGATTTTCAGAATGTTGGGGCATCTCCGTGTTGCATTGCCCCTATTGCCATGGCTATGAGGTAAAAAATGAAAGAACAGGTATTTTGGGCAATGGGGAGTATGCCTTCGAATTTGGAAAACTCATCTCCAATTGGACCAAGCAGTTAACCATTTACACCAATGGCAAATCTACCCTTACTACGGAACAAACTGCCCAACTTGCAGCGCATCACATTACCATAGTGGAAACTGAAATAGAACGTTTGGAGCACCAACAAGGACAGCTGCAGAACATCATCTTTAAAAACGGTTCCAAAGCTGCCGTTACCGCCATATATACCAAAACAGCCTTTGAACAGCATAGCGCTATACCAGCGGCCATGGGGTGCGAGTTGAACGAGGAAGGCTACCTAAAATCCGACGCCTATTTACAAACCAATGTTAACGGCATATATGCCTGTGGCGATAATGTATCGCGCTTGCGCACCGTTGCCAATGCCGTGGACATGGGCATGGCGGCCGGAATGATGGTGAACAAGGAGCTGGTTTTTGAAAGGTTTTGAGTGATTTTGATTAATTGTATCAATTTGGGTGTTATTAAGTAAGTAATCCTCAAATTCATTTCTATTGTAAATAGAATAGCATAGAACTTGACCATCTTCTTTCACTATCACATATCCTGATACGTGATAAATTATAGGCAACTCCATAGATGCCAACAATTAAATACCCCTAATGTCGAGAATTTATGGTGTCGTTCTTCAGGCAGGTTTTTCTTGCGTTATGTTCATGTTCCAAAATCAGTTAAAGTTGGTCTATCAATTTTTAATTTCAAAAAAGGCCCTAAGCCCATAACTGAGATATTTTTTGTATATTATGACTATGGATTTACCAATGGAGGCTTACGAGATACTTATTCCTGTGGCTATAATTAGTGTAGCGCTGGTTGTAGTGCATTACCTAACAAAAGGTAGTAGGAATTTCAGAAGCAGCAGAAATAAAAAGGCTAGGAAACAGTTTTAATCTGCTATATCCCACTTTTGCCTTTTTGCTAGGGTAACCCATGTTCAAAAAGCAACGCACTCTACACACGGACAGGGTCCTTATTTTAAAAAGTCCAGCATTTTTTGATTCACCGTTTCCGCTTGATCAATGGATAAAAAATGTCCCGCATTTTGTATTACTTCACCTTTACCTTTCGGCAACATATTGGCAATGGCCACCGTTCTTTTTTCATTGATCATATCGTCGTCCCCAATTAACACCAGAACAGGCATTTGTAACGATTTTAATTCGTCATTGGAAAAAGGTTGCATGCTGGTTATAAATTTGTTCTCAGACTCCAATTCCGTACCTAGTTTGTATTGCTTAAGATAGGCATCGTTTATGTTGGCCACATTGCTGGACATGCTTTCCAAGCTCTGTTCCATTTGCTTTTCCTTTGAAGAAAATATCCTGACGATATTTTTTAATAAATCCGTACTAGGTTTGATCCATGTAAAGGTTTGTGCCGGACTTAACAATATTAAGCTTTTTATCTTTTTCTGATCGTTCAATGCTAGCTTTACCGCCAACCACCCCCCTCTGGAAGCACCAATGAGATGAAAGCTATCCAACTCCAGGGCAAACAAAACCTCCTTATACCATTCGGTAACCTTTTCCACACTTTCAATATCATTGTACAAATAAGATTTCCCTGCTTCCAAAATAAAGTCGATCGCAAACACCCTATTGTTTTTTGTAAGCGATTCAATATTTGGATACCACATGGTAGAACTGGCATTCATTCCGTGGAGCAATACCACTGGTTCCGTATTTTTAGGGCCACTCACAATAACATGGGCAATTCCGTTAGTGGTAGGAATATACAATTCCTCAAAAGAAACACTCCATAATTTTAAAGTCTCGTCATAAGCTTCAAAATAAGCTGCATTTGAAGCAGCTGGGGTTGTAATATATTCCGGCGGATTTTTATACTTGCGGTATTGGTCGGCACAACTCGTCAATAAAACAAAAAAAGCGAACAATAGTGGTAGTCTCATAGATTGAAATAAACTTTATTTAAATCTAACCATATTCAGGCGTAACACCATACTATTGGAATCTTATTTTTATCATTAAACCTTGGTTTTTTTGTAGTAGTGCAAAGGATTATGAAAAATACAAGACCCTACGACGCAGGATGAACGGACATCTCAAGACCATTGCCAAATATATGGGTTTGCACCACTTGTAGACGATTCGAAAGGTCCGAATCCTTTGTGATAACTAATAGGTAGTTCTATAATGTTGTCTTTTTTGCAACCTGTCATTATACATAAACATATGCTCAATAGAAATAGAGTTTTAATTTTCATCTTTCATTCAAATTTTAGACAGAGTTCGTTTTCAGCTTGCAGGTAACGGTTTCACTATGTCCATTGCGTTGCTGGCACGTACTTGCTTTTCCACCTTGGGATTAGTTATAGGTTTTTGCCCGCCCGAACGTGCCTTTTAGGTACCGGCGGGTTTTATAATTGTTTTTACTTCAAAAGCCCAATCTAAAAAATTGGCGGACTTTGTAAGTATATGCAAACCATTGAGTTAATTACCAATACCCGCATTACTTACAGGTATTGATGTAAACTGTATTTTTTATTTTTTTGACCACCAACCATTTTTTTTCCTGATATAGATGATTTGTCCAGTATGATAAGCGGTGTGAGATATCATATTAGCAATTTCAGAACTCCATTCTTTAATTTGTTTGTCAGTTGCCCTCTCGGTTAGGCGCTCCCACTCAGTTTGAATACTATCCAACCTACGATATGCAATTTTCCAATCCCCAGCGTTACTTTTATTAAAGGTTTCCTTATCATCGTTATTGAATTCAGGCAATTTTTCACCTTTAAATGCTTTTAGGTTCACTTCGTTCCAAAAAATCAAATGAGAAACTAGTTCGCCTATCGAATGATTTTCAGTACTGTCTTTCCAATTTGATTGTTCATGAGTAAGTCCTTCAATAGCTGTTTTTGTTGGTACAAACCATTCCTGATTTGAATGCGTGTTTTTCAATTGTTGAACAAGCAATGCTCTTATACTCGCTTTATCATTAATTTTTTGTGAACAGCTTAAAATCAGACAACCAATTCCAAGTATTATTAAAATTCGTTTCATTTATTTGAGTTTGGATATAGTATACAACAATTGGATATGATCCATTAATCATATCCCTTTAATAGGTTCAAATTAATAAAACTTTCTTTGCCCTGGTACTAATTTGGAGGCCAACTGTTATAAATGCCCCTACCCCATTATTGTACAATGGCCTTCCTAGTCCCACTTTTGTTTAAACTCTATTATGGCCTTAGTAGACTTGTAATTATTACTTTGTTTTTCGCTTGTAATACAACTGGGTTAATCCTGTTTCAAATGTTTTGGCACTTATAAATTCCAGAAGCTGCTCTGGCCTACCTTTCTTAAATAGTCTCGTACCACTGCCAACTAGAATGGGCACAAGAGAAATAGTAAGTTCATCTATGAGGTCATTTTTGAGTAGTTCGTTAACGACTTCAGCACCACCATCACAATAAATATTTTTTCCTTCTTCACTTTTAAGTTTGGTGACCAATTCTTTCAAATTACCTGTATGAAATTTGATTCTTCCAATATCGGGACGTTCTGTGCGTGTAATGACATAGACATCTCTTTCGCCATTGTCGTAATGCGAAGCACCAATTTCCTTTACTACATAATCATAGGTTTTGCGGCCGATAATAATAGTATCAATAGTTGATGTAAATGCTGCGTAACCATAATCTTCACCTTCTTTTTCTACGAGTTTTAGGAAACTCAAGTCGTCATTAGGTTTTGCAATATAGCCGTCTAGGCTTGTGGCAATGAAAAGTGATATTTTTCGCATCTGGTTTAAATATTAATGTTTTTGCAAAATTAATTTTCGACAACCATTTGCGCTTTGTATAAATGCGACATTTTAAAGTAGCGTTGGTGAAAGTCCTGTATTTCGCTTGATTTCATTATTAAGATGTGAATGGTCATAATAGCCGCACTCAAATGCAATATCTAATAAGCTGCGATTTTCATTTGAGTTTTTAATTATGTTCAAAGCATTTTGAAAGCGAATAATGTTTGAATATTCTTTTGGTGAAAGCCCTATTTGTGATTTAAACTTTCTTTCTAATTGCCGCACAGTTATATGATTTCGCTTTGAAATCTCTGAAATGCTCAATTTTCCATTTGAAGAATGAATATCGCTGATTATAGATTGTAGCTGGTTCTCTTTGCATTTAATTCTGTCTAAAAAATATTGGTTTAGATAATTGGAACGGTTTGCAAGAATTTTATCAATATTAAATGAATTGGGTTTTTCAAATTCGATGGTGTTATCGGTCAGTTCATCCTGGGCTACATAATTATAAAAATTCGTAAAAATTGCAGGTTTAAAACAAACTCCTAATAGATGTGTGTTACTGTCGATAAAACTGTCTTTAAATGAAGTCATGGCACCAACTACATAGGTTTTTCCGAATTCCATAGATAAAGAACCATTATCGGTCAAACAGGTTTCTCCTATGTTCATTACTAAACCGGCACAGCCATCTGGAAAATTTCGCTCCCATTGTCTGTCCGAGTCTTCTCCTTTCAGTTCCCAATAGCAATGAATAAAGAGTTCTAATTCTTTATATGGTTTTGTTTCTATGTACTCCATCTGTTTCGTGATGTTGTTTTAAATGACTGCCAACTCTTTTATAGGTTCAATTTAATAAAACTTTCTTTGCCCTAGTATTAATTTGGAGGCCAACTGTTATAAATGCCCCTACCCTATTGTTGTCCAAATGGACTTCCTGGGCCCACTTTATGATAGACATAGAGAAGAACTTTTACTTGAAAAATAGATTATGGAAAACCGTAGTTTGAGAAGTTTCTGGTTTTGTGGAGCAATAAAACCAACCAATAGTGAAGAAATTTGGTTTATGCCCAGATCATTTAAAGCCGGTGTAGTTGAGAAAATGCGGTCTTCATTTTTGCCCCCCGAATTAATTACGGGACAGGCAGTTCCGGCCACACGAAGACTTCTTGGTTATTAGAGCAGGTTATTTTTTACCATTCTGCTATTATTTCTTTCACAAATTCAGAAATATATTCAGATTCACTATTTTCAAATGTTAATATATATTTCTTTGCTTTATCGCCTTTAATTTTTGATAATGCTCTCAAGTAGGCTTGACAATTTCCATCACTTCCTTCTCTTTCTTTTTCGCTTATCTCAATAATTCTGTCTATTGAACTTTTATCATTTAGGTTTGCAAGTCCAATTGATGCATTTTGGTTCATTGAAAAACCCGAATCTTCATTATAGATAACGTCTTTGAAAATTCCTTTGTGTTCTTCTTTAGGGAATTTAGATAAATACTCTATCGCTGTTCCTTTCCATTCCGAACTTTCATAAGTATTGTAAATGTCTGTGTAAACATTTTGAAGGGTATCTATCTTATTATTAATTAGGATATGTGTAATTGGTGAAACTCGCTTTCCAGGTTTTTTTAGTAATTCAATAAGTTTTTCGATTACTATTTTTGATTTAGAATTTTTTAGAGCATCCACAGTCCAATATCGAACAGATGAATCTTCGTTGTCCATATAGTTCAGAAGTATTTCTTCAGATGCGGAATCTTCTCGTCCTTCAAGAACCTTAATCAACGTTTTTTGAATGGTTAGGTGTTTTGTTGTTTTTAAAGTTGTTTGAACATCATTTAGCAATTCATCAGAAAACAAAAGAGGTTTTCTTAAAGTATTGAAATAATATTTTTCAGGAATTTCTCTGCTTGAAACAAGTTCAAGCCAATATTTGACACTTTCTGGATTTTTCGATTCTAAAAAGCCATTTAAAATGTCTTTAGAAACAACTTTTTCTGAATTAGCAAGTCGCTTTAAATAATCCACATCTTCTTTAGTTGGACTATTTGCTAACGCTTCAAGAGCAATAGGACGAGTTTTTGTGCTGTCTAATAAAGGAATAAAAGTTTCTTTTAGATTTCCCATTTCTAATTCTTTCACAGAAAATATTGCATAACCTTTTATGTTATAGTCCCAATTCCTTACTGCATCAAGTAATAATTTTTCGGTTTTTTCATTCTTTCCTGTTTTTGAAAGTAATTGTGCAGACAGAACTTTAGCTTTTAAGTTTGTACTATTAATTCTATTGTAAGCTGTATTTTGAAGTGAATCTTTATTTAGTTGAAAATACATAGGAATCATATGACTGTCTCCAAAATTCTCATTCTCGATTAGAAAATCAAAAAGCGGTGTTGTGTGGTTCGTTTGTAAATACATTAATGCCATTCCAGACCAAATTAGGTTGCCTTTAGTTTTCTCTGTTTTTAATTTTTCTAAAAGTTCCTTTTCATAGTTTTTATCTCCGGCTCCTGCAATTACTAAATAAGAAAGTAACCTTTTGTATGGGTTTTCTGAATTTAATAAAGTTTGGATGTTATTTTTATAATCATCTGTTTCTTTAAATTCAGTAAGTGGATATTGAACTATTCGTTCGTTTTTTAAACTTGCAGTAAGTTGAGTTATGTCACTATGAGGTATTAGTAAATTGGAATACGTTCTGAACATTTCATTCAATTCGGACTCACTAAATTCAGTTTCGGTTACTTTTTTAAAGTCCTTTTTAAAATCGTCAATATTCTGTCCGAATGAAGCGATTGAAATTAAAAATATTACTAAAATTCTGATGTGTTTCTTCATTTCGTTCTAATGTGCCCTTATGTACTAATATAGTAACAAGATACCATATTTCTTTTATAGGCCCAATGCGAAAAAAACTTTTGCCGAATTATTTTGGTAGGGATTGTACGATAACCATTTTACAGTGTTTTGAGGGAATAACTGGGTTGGTCTCGGTTTTGCGCTACCCTTGCTATTGGAACTATCATTTTATTTATTGCCAATATAGGAAGTTTTGCTTTGTTCTAGGGGAGATTTTTTTTTACTAACCTTAACAGGAACAGATTGAAACGGAATGGATGGCACCCATAACGGGAATACAATAAGAATTGGCAAGTAACATAATTCTGGAGCACGACACTCGGGTTTGGTTAACACGGTGTACATGTTTGGCCGTAACAGCCAAACGAACATTTAGTTATTGTAGCCAGTTTTTAATTCCAAATCCCATTTGATTCAGTCAAAATCATAGGGTCTTTATCCGTGATTAATATAGTTTGTTCGTGCTGTGTTACAAAACCACCTTTGTTGCCAACCAAAGTCCAACCATCATTTAATTCCACAGCAACAGTTGATTTTGTTGAAATGAAAGTTTCTATTGCTACCGTTGTATTTTTCTTAAATCGTTCGCTGTTACTTTTAACTCTATAATTTAAAATATTCTCAGGTTCTTCGTGTAAACTTCTACCAACTCCGTGACCGGCCAAATTTTTAATTACTTTAAATCCCAACTTTTTAGCTTCTGTTTCTATTAAATATCCAATTTCAGAAATTTTTACTCCGCCTTTAATATTGCCTATTGCTTTGCGTAAAATATTTTTAGAAGCATTTACAAGAGGTTGGTGATTATGAATGTCTTTTCCAAGAACAAAAGAGCCACCATTATCAGACCAAAATCCGTTTAGTTCTGCCGATACATCAATATTAATTAAATCTCCTTCTTTCAATATTTTTTTCTCGGATGGTATTCCGTGAGCCGCTTCTTCATTTATACTTATACAGGAATAGCCGGGGAATCCATAGGTTTCGTATGGTGCGGATTTCGCTCCATAACTCTTTAAAATTTCACCTCCATAATCGTCCAATTCTTTGGTAGACATTCCAACTTTAGCATATTCCCTCATCAATTTTAGTGTAGTTCCGACAACTTCACTAACTCTTTTCATTCCTATTAATTCAGATTCCTTGGTTATTGACATTTTAAGTTTGTTAAATTGGCTGTAACGCATCGCAGCTATAGGCAGGCAGGGATTTTAATTACTGAACTCCCTAAGAAGAACTGAACTTTAAATTTACCACTTTCCTGTCCTACGAAGTACAAAACCCCCACTTGCGAATAGGTGATGTTTGCGATTCGTTATTTTTCTGTCAGTTTGATTTTTTGTCCTTTCTCTTTTAAGAATTCTTCGCTCAAATTTAGCTTTACCACATTTTTATTACTGAGTTTATAGGAAAGTACAAACTCCATATCTGTAAGATTAATGAATGAAGTATATACCGTTCCACCAACTCGATTATTTTCGTCCGCTCTTGGTGGTTGACCTGCCTGTCCGAAAGTATTACCGACCTTTAAAAGATTAATTTCTTCTCCACTTTTCTCCATTTCAGAAATTCTTTCTTCGATACTGTTATACCGATAACAAGGATAATTTCCCGCCTTAGGTTCTGATAATAAATAATTTGTCATTATTAATTTGTTGTCCTTAATCCAATGAAGCTTCCGCTCTCCATTTACCCATTCGACTATAACAGCTTTTCCTGTTTTATCGCCAAACATCATATGGCTCTTGTTCAACGCAATTTTTTCTGTTTCTAAAAATTTTAATGCACCCTCAACTGTAGAACAGTTAGCTAAGATGTTGTCTCCCAAATTGCTTGTTGGATTTCCATAACCCTTTATTTTTTCTTGTTCAGGTGTTACAGCAGCATCAAAAAAAAGTCCTTTTTCGTTGATTCCACCTTGGGCAAAGTTCTCCCAACCATACCATAGTCTGGCATATTCTTTTTTTGATTTAGGTTCTATTCGAATGTACGCATCAACGTCCAACCAATAATCTTCACTATTGACGGCATATATTTTTCCTGTATTTGAATCAATATAGTATAGTACTGAACAAGCTGTTGATATGTTTGGAATCAATAAAAATCCCAAAAATGTTATTAGAATTAGTTGTGTTTTCCTCATTTCTAGTGGTTATTCCTGTTTTTTTCAATGACTGCCAAGATACATTAGACCCAATGCAAAAAACTCTTACCGAATTAATTTGGCAGGATTTGTACGATACCTATTTTACAGCATTTGGATGGAATGACTGTGCTGGTCTCGGTTTTGCGCTACCCTTGCTATTGGAATTACTATTTTAATTCTTACCAATTTAGGGATTTTCACTTTGTGCTGTGTGATTTTTTACTTGTTTTCCTTAATTGGCGCCAACTCTCAAAAATAACCAGTTGACACTAATAACTGGAAAACATTGTGACTTAGCAGGCCACATGAGGAGCGGAAACAAGACTAGGTTCTGGCAACACGGTCTTCAAGTTGGACTCCCTCTAGTTTATTAAAATAGGTAATACCTACCACACAAAGACTTAGTTATTAGGCTTTGTTATATATTCATTTATTATTGAATCATCACATACCTGGGCTTCTATGTATTTATGATACTTTAATCTTTCCTCTGCTTGACATTTTTCCTCCGATGGTATTCCATACTCATCCATAAGATCATTTATCTCACTTAGAAGAAAGATTTGTCCGTAACAAGCTTCTATAAGTGGTAAGTTTTGGTTCGCAATGAAACTGAAAAGAGAACATACTATCCGGATGGACAAGTGCCTTTCATAGGAGGCGTTCCTGGGCTACTTTTTTTATATCACAAATTCATGAATCAATTTCACATATTTTTCACTTTGATACCAATCGTTGTAAACGAGCTCAAATTTATTTACTTTAAAAGTGCCAAAATCATAGTTAATATTTTCGTTCAAAGCCTGCAAAAATTTTCCTTTCTGCTTGATTTCCGCTTTAAATCGAATAATAGTTGCATGGGCTGTTTGTATTGAATATCTTTTATCTAAACTTTGTTCTAAATCAGAGTTTTTAAATTCTTTTCTTAATTTATCCCTAATATTATTTAATCCGTTATTATCCATGAACCCTTGAATCATTATACCTGAAGGAGAAGCGGTAATGCCCCTGAACGCAATATTTATTTCTTTTTTTTCAAAAGTGCATTTTTCAATTAATTTAATATACTTTGGTAAATCAATTTTTTCTATATCAAACCCCTCATAACAAGAAATAATTGACATAACTGTAATGTGAATATCAGTATTTGGATAGTAATATTGATTTGGTTCAATTTTCTTGAATATTTCAAGGAATTCCTGTATCCGGTATTTAACTTCAATAGGAGGCCTTACCAAAAGTGTTATTCCAAACCTATTATCTTTGTCGGATTCTATTAAATTATCAATTTCATAATGGTCTGAAGCAATTTTACCTACCGATTCTTCGTAAAGTTTTTTGTAATGATTTTCAAGATTCATTAATTAAAAAGTTTCCAATGATTTTAGATTTTGTCTAAATGTAGCCTAATAGTGTGACATAGTTATTGACCATATTTATTTATAGATCCAATTTAGTAAAACTTTTTGTTGACATAGCTATTGATTATAAGGCTTATAGCGCTTACTTCCACTACCCTATCTTTACTAAACTAACTCATACTGCTTGTGCAATGTAATAGTGATAAAGAAAAAGAGATACAAGAAAAGTAAGTTGTAAAAAACCTTAATTTGTGTCGTTTCTGGTATATATGACATTGTCTTTTGGAGATTACAGTAAAACTTTTTGCTGGTGACCTGGGCCTTTTTATTAATCAACATTACCAAGCTATTTAAAAAACTAAAGCAAATATTTCTTTGTGAATATTAATTTGGATTCTATATTTGCCTCTTATTTTAAATAAATCTAAATAAGAATAGAATGAAAATAATGGTCTGGGCAGCAGCCCTTTTGCTCTCTTTAAATGCCTTTTCACAAGCCAGTATAAAAGGTAAAATTACAGATGAAGCCAATCAACCCCTTACCGGTGCAACCATATATATTGAGGAATTAAAAGAGGGAACCATGACCGATCTCAATGGCAACTACCAACTTATGGACCTTGAGGAAGGATCCTGGACACTTACCCTCAGGATGCTGGGATATCAAATACAAACAAAAAATATTACCCTGGAACCCAACTCTGCCTTGACTTATGATGCCATTTTAAAAGAAGATTTGAGCAATTTGGATGAAGTAGTGGTTTCTGCGAGCAGGCATTCCGAATATCTATCCGAAATTCCTGCTTCCATTACCGTTGTAGGCTTGGCCAAATTGGAGGAGTTTGTACCCTCTACCTCAAATATCAGTGAAATACTGGAATTTACCGTCCCAGGACTGGCAGTCTCTACCGGTACCTTTTCCAATTGGGGACAAACCCTCCGAGGGCGTTCACTATTGGTTATGGTCGATGGCATTCCCCAATCCACCCCATTGAGAAATGGCCAACTGGGAATAAAATCCGTAAATCCCAATGATATTAGCCGTGTAGAGGTAATCAAAGGGGCCACATCCATCTTCGGTAACGGGGGCAATGGCGGTTTTATCAATTATATCACCAAAAATCCAACTTCCAATGAAAAAATTGAAGGTACTACCAATCTATGGGGGACAACCAATTTAGCTAAAACCAATGACGCATTGGGTTGGGGCATACATCAGTCCCTTAAGGGCAACTTGAATAGATTCAGTTACTACATCAGCGGAAGTATGGAACAGACAGGTAATAAATACGATGCAGATGGAGTTCCCGTTCTCCCTACCTATGGATTTGATAACACCGATATTTATAGCACATTTGCAAAACTGGAATATTTACTAACGGATCAACAAAAACTGACCCTAAGTGGTAATATCTACCATTCCGCTCAAGATAGCCCCTTCATTCCGGTAGCCGCGGAGGTAGAAGTCTTTAATGAGAATGGGGATTATACGCTTGTTCCTGGTTATGGCGTAAAGGGGACCATTGTTGGCGAAGAACCTACTGGGACGACCTTGGTCAACGGACAATTAAAATATAGTCTCAACAATATATTCCAGGGAACTACCAATTTTGAAACAGACCTATATTATCAAGACACTGAGAATGTATTTTTCTATTCCGATAAATTCGAAAACGGCGGACAATCCGTAATAAATGCCAAAAAATATGGCATCAGACCCAACTTTAATACCAGTTTTGGTTCATATGGCCCAACAAATATAACTTTGACCTACGGGGTAGACCTATTAAAGGACAAAACCAATCAAGGGCTTTTGGATGGAAGGTTATGGGTTCCAAATATCGATTTGATGAGTTGGGCGCCCTACGCGCAATCTACTATAAAACTTAAGAACCAATGGGTTCTTAAGGCTGGTTTGCGATATGACGATATGAATATGGACATCGTAGATTACAACACCCTTCCCTATTCCGCTAAAAGTGATGGCAATTTCAGTCCATCCGTAGCTGTGGAAGGTGGTCAACTTAAATTCAACAATCTGGCCTTCAACTTAGGAGTCCGGTATATACAGCATCAGGAATTTACACCTTATATAAGTTATTCCCAAGGATTTTCCATTGCCGACCTAGGCTCTATACTGCGGTCTGCGGTGGCCGATAACATAAATGACATACAGTTGGAACCAGCGGTAACCAATAACTATGAATTTGGCTTTATATCCAAATTCAATAACTTTCAACTAGAGGCCGTCGGCTATTACAGTACTTCGAACTTGGGCACAGGAGTTGTATTTGTGGATGAGATCAATTCCTTTGTACCCTCAAAACAACCACAACGAATTTTTGGTGGCGAAGTATCCTTGGATTACTTTAGTTGGAACAAGAAATGGCAAGTAGGAACGTCATATTCTTACGTAGAAGGATTGACCCATGGTGTAGATGACGAAAACAACCTGACTTATTTGGGCGGTGATGTCATAGCCGCCCCAAAATGGACCACATATATTAACTGGCAGCCCACGGAAAAATTAAACACATCGCTTAGAATGACCAATCTGGGCGATAGAAACCGATTCGATCCCTTTATCGATGCCAACGATACTTGGGCATATAGACATACACAATTCCCCGTTAGTGGTTATACCTTGCTGAATCTTTCTATGGGCTATCAATTAAAATCGAACCTATCGCTTTCCCTAGGCGTCAACAATATACTGAACGAATACTACCTACCTGCCCGATCTCAGTGGGCCGCACCTTTAAATACCTTTACGGGGGTAGGAGAAGGAGCCAACGCAAAACTAGGACTTAGGTACAATTTTTAAACCATAGCTTCTTTGATCAAATTTAACAGGTTTATAAGGAATTTACACCTTTGGCTGGGTCTGTCATGCGGCCTGATCGCTTCAATCTCCGGGTTGACAGGTTCACTATATACTTGGCAACCTGAACTAAGCGCTATGCTCAACCCAGAGTTATTGACCATTGAGCCTGCTAAACCTTTTGATGAAAACAATCTCTACAAGACATCTTACAAATTAGTAGAACAACATAAGGACAGTCTCACCAAAATAAACTTGCCCTATCGCGAGCAAAAGACTATTTCCTTGGAATACACGAATGGTGAGACCTATTATTATCATCCTATTTCCGGCTCTCTTTTGGGCAAAAAATCGAGTTCCATTAAATTTTTTGAAAATTTATTAAACTTTCACAGAACCTTGGGGATTCCGAAAATTGGAAAATATATTACGGGTAGCAGCACTCTTTTATTTTTCCTATTATTATTAAGTTCTGGTGCCTACATGTGGTGGAAAATCTATAGCACCAATCTTATCAAAGGCTTTAAAATAAAATGGACAGCCAAGAAAAAGAAATTGAATTACGACATTCATAAAGTACTGGGTGCAAGTTTTTTCTTCCCGCTCATGGTCATAGCTTTTACCGGCGCCTATTTTACCTATAATACGTATTATAAAACGGCACTAAGCATATTTGATGATTCAGCACAACCGAAGTCAGTGCAAAATGAACTTAAAATTGGAAGCCCAATCAGCCATAAAGAATATCTACTCAATCCTGATAAAGACTATGACCTTCGCACTGTCATTCTTCCCAAAAACAAACAGGAAGGATATCATTTTAGATATATTCAGGATAGATTCCTAATGGAAGGCCTAAGAAAAACCAAGGAACTGAAAATTGATCAAAAAGGATCTATTACCAGCCTCACGGATTTTCAAACAGATTCCAATAGTAATCGGATCGCTGGGCAATTCTATCCCGTTCATATAGGGGAAATTGGAGGGTTATGGGGAAGGATCCTGGTATTTATTTCTGGTCTAATTCCAATAATCCTGTACATAACAGGTCTAAAGATGTTTGTTTTGAAAAGGAAAAAGTGATCCCCAATTATAGTCCTTTGTATTTCTTAACATATTTAGAACTCCAATCCCTACACTTTTACCCAAACTTTTATGCGTGCAAGAAAATTGAACAATCAAAAATTCTTCTGTAGAATGGGATAGTCATATCAGAAATCTGTCAACAGGTGGAAAATTACAAAAGAATAGTGCAAGGGCAATCCCAAGAGTTCGCAATCAATCATTTTTGATCAACTTATCCTAATTTTAGAATTTTTAATGGTGACTTAAATAGTATAGTATTTGATACTTTTGGTAAAATATAAGTCTGAATTTAATCTCAAATTTGCATGGAAAAAAATAAGCACGCTTTAAGTTCAGTCTAACACTTAAACCGCTGTTTCGATTATAAAATTTATTTATATACCTATTCCATTAATCCATAAAGTTTAATAACTATAGCACGTAGTGATTTCTTCAAAATCAATTTGCCTTACGGTATTAAAAGAAACAATAACGGTTATGGGGCGGCTTTCAATAGAGAGCATAAGCCCTTGGCGAGAATGACACCTTTAAGTCTTTTTCTGATGGTGATTTTGTTTACAGCAATTACGGCAAGCATTCAGATAAACTGTTGATGCAACTAGCAGACGGGCCTATCTCCCTTCACATGGATGAAAACAATGTTATTACTAAGGTATTTTTTTATGATGACGCAACAAATCCATCTAACCAAGGTACACTGTACCTTGGTATTCAGCCCTGGTCGTTTTTTATTCATCGGCTGCTCAATTGTTTTTTTATGGTATTCATGAATGCTACGCATTTGGGCGATGCAAAAAACGCTAGGCTGATTTTAAATTTCTTTAAATCTATGCACTTTCCACAGCCGCACCGTCCAGGCCGCTTTCACTAAGGCGAAATGCTCTTTGGACAGCTACCTGAACCCAATGTGGAAACCACTTAATTTAAGACGAAATTGAAAATAGGCCGGTCCTTTCGTTCCGTCGACCTTTATGTGGGGATAAATCATTTTCCGTTACTAAATACCTTTGGGCATTGTCATCAAGGTCTATGGTTTGGTAGTTCTTCTTCCGTAGTGGAGATGGCATGGCCGTTAAGAATTATTGAAGCCTTGGAAATAATTTAGGCCATGGCATCGGTCCTTAAAATCCTAAGATTTTAGGGGCCACCTAGTGAAGAAGGGTCTTTTCTCCTGCCCGACGGCAAGGCGGGTTTGTTTCGTTTTATTCATGGCCTTTCTATTTTATAATAAGGTATTCATGAACCTCCTGCGTCGGTTTCATTGGAAAACAAAGAAATCGAAGATTCACGAAATCCGATAAAAACAATAACAACCCATTGAGTAAAATGAAAGAATGATTTAATCGTTGGTTTTTCTAGATTGCTCCTATTAATTAAAACTATTGTTCAAAAAACATGAGTGATCAAATTAATCCTAATTTTACATAAACACAACAATTGTTCCTGATCCCTTTTGGGATTGATCCATTGATCCCACAAAGTGTGCATTTCCAAAAAATCAAATAACAAAAAAAAAGGCCACCAATCTCTTGGTAGCCCTTTTTTGTTGAAGTGATCGCGACACGATTCGAACGTGTGACCGTCTGCTTAGAAGGCAGATGCTCTATCCAGCTGAGCTACGCGACCATTCACTAAATCGGATAAGTTTTATCTTTAGCGGCTGCAAATATACAATTATCATTAATTACCGCGCAACATTATTCATAAAAAATATTTGAGCCTTTGACATTCCTGGTTTTCAGGTATTTTATATTGTATAAACTATTTTTCCAAAGTAAAAATAAACTTGGCACCCCTTCCAAGTTCCGATTCTACCTTAATGTCCCCCCCTAATTTTTCCACTAATTTCTTCACCGTGGCCAATCCTATTCCATTACCCGGTCTTCCAAATTTATCGGTGGCCATTAATTTTTCGAATATCTTAAAAATCTTTTCTTGATGCTCAGCAGCAATTCCGGGTCCATTGTCACTAAGGTAAAAAAGGTAATGGGAAGCACTCTCCGATACCCCAAATTCAATTTCGACTACCGCTTTGTCATTGTATTTAATAGCATTGGTCAATAAATTGATCAGAATCTGATGGATAGCGGTTTTATTGACCATTATATGCGTCAAGTCAGATTTTAGAACTAGATTTAATTTGTGATCATAAGAAAAAAGTCCCTCTAAATCCTTGATCAAACTATTCAATGCCATACTCGATTTTTCTTCCCTCAATATACTTTCGGCCTTACTATAATGAAGTAGACCATCGATAAGCTGGATAAGATTGTCGGAAGAACCAATAATCATTTCCAATATATCCAATCCATCAGCATCCAAAATGTCCTTATATTGTTTCCTAAAAAGTTGTGTTAAACTGGAGATATTGATCAAGGGAGTTTTAAGGTCGTGGGCGGCAACTGAAGCAAATTTTTCCAGAATCTCATTTTTTTCTTCCAGTTCTATGACCGTTTGCTCCAACAGGAAATTATTCTTTCTAAGCTCCAGCAAATTCATCACCTGCTTGGAAAGTGCAGCTAAGGAACGTATCTGGCTCTGACTTAACAAATTGGGCTTATGGTCTATGACGCACAATGTTCCCAACGCTAGGCCTGCTTTACTGACCAAAGGAACACCGGCATAAAAAATAACGTGGGGGTCACCGGTAACCAAGGGGTTATCATGAAAGCGTTCATCCGTTCTAGCATCCTGGACAATAAATACATCGTTGGGTTCATTAATGGCATGTCCGCAAAACGCATACTCTTTAGGTGTTTCGCTGGCTTCCAAACCGTGATGTGACTTAAACCATTGCCGCTTATCATCAATGAGACTAATCAGGGAAATTGGGGTTCCGCAAATTTCCGCAGCAATTGTGGTTAGGTTATCATAATCGGTTTCCGGCAAAGTATCCAGAATGGAATAGGAATCCAAATCCTTAATTCTTTCCCTTTCATTTTGGGGAATTTTAGGTGTTTTCAATAAAATATTTTTTTACATATTGCCACTTTTAATACGCTATGCTTTTGGCAATACCATGATGGGTATAGTTTATGGTAAAGGTAAGGGTTTTGAGATCAGCTTTTAATTGGGCACTTTCTTTTTGATTCTTCCAAACAATATCCAATTCGCCATCAGGGGTATCCTTAAACTCCACCTTGCCCAAGAATGCCCGTGAACTGTTACGCAAACGAATTAAGGCAAGTTGATCAATGACTATACTCCGTTTAAGACCTTGTTCCACCTCCTGTAGTGATAACGTTGTTCTATTAATTTCCTTGTGGCCCCCACTACCCCCTTTGTCTGCCGCCTCATAATCGTTCTTTCCTGCAAAAATATCCAAATACCATACTTGTGGGATTCCCGGCATAAACATTTGAATGGCCCTTGCCAATAATAGTTTTTTTTCATCTTCGCCCAAGGCACTGAAAAAGGTGGCGTTTACCTGGTAATAGGAGATTTTTTTTCCTGCAGGATCATAGAGATTTTTAACCCTTCCTCCCCTATCCATAATTTTGTTCATGATGGCCTCTATCTCTTCATCCAACAGCAAGCCTTTATTATAAACTCCGTTGACCTCCTTTCCCTTTAGATCCAATACAGGTATTCCGTCATGGCAGCCCAACATGTTTACGGTTTTGTAGCCCTTATCAAGAATTTCCCTGGCCCAGCCTAAAAGGGACTTGGTACTGCCTATTTCCAGAGCGTGAATAGTTAACCCCGGCAAGAAAAAATCATATATATGATACCCTTTCTGGGCCACCTCTTCATGTAAATGAAGTCCGTATTCCGCATGAATCTCGGGCAACAAGATCAAGTCGTTCTTTTGTGCTATCTGCCTTATCCGTTCCAAATACTCCCAAGTACCAGGTTTGTTAAAGAAGTTGGATTTACCTACTTCCTTATGCAGGTAGGCGAAGGCATCCAACCTTAAAATTTTACAGCCAAAACCCTTTAGCTTTTCCAAAGTTTCCCTATAAAACTCCCATACCAAGGGCGAACTGGCATTGACATCCATTTGTCCCAGATAGGTTATTTTTCGATTTACAATTTGAAGGATTTCTTTTTTATATGGATTACAGTCGCCGAAATCCAGATTCCTCAAGTCCTTTCCCTCGGTTATAGCGCCATTTATTTTTTCACAGATCGCTAATTTTTGGCTATTGCTTAGTCCTTTAATTTTTAATAAATCGTTTGCAGTAATTTTTTGGTAACCCAACTGCTGATAAAAAGTATTCCAATAAGGCTTTTCGGTTCCGTCCGGGAAAGGCACTTTTAAAATGGGCAATCCGGATTTCCTCATAAAAAGTTTGGATAGGAACTCCTCCCTGGGGATTAGCACGCCATCCTCCCCCATTTCGCCATTACCTTCCCAGAACTCGTTCCAGTTGATAAAAAATTCTTTAAATTTAGAATCGTCGCCCTGCGCCAATAAGTCTTGGAATTGTGGCGACGCCACCGATAAATGGTTCAAAACAATATCAAACTTTAAACCTATCTTTAATTTTTCCAAGGCCTTAAGATCTTCCCTAGAGACCAAATCCTTATTGAGATCGTAATCTATAATGGAAAACCCCCTATCCAAATCACTATTAAAAAAGGTAGGCAAGATGTAGAACAGGGAAAATACATCCTTAAACTCCGGCATTTCCAACATTGTGACGATGTCGTTCAAATTGTGGCCAATACTATCGGGATAGGCATTTAGCATTACCCCGTTTACAATGCTGGAATTATTTGAACCTTGGCTTCCGTATTTGTGCTCTAACATTTCTTTGGATACTTAAGTAATTGGTATTATTTGGGTTAACATCTAACTGATTTACAATAAATCGGACAGAATATTGATATTATCCGGGAGCCTCCCTACATTTTGCAGTTTTAAGGCCGCCAGTTGCAAGGCTACTTCCAAGCATTTCTCCATGGGCTTTTCTTTAATATAGGCAAACAAAAATCCGGACCAGAATGCGTCCCCAGCACCTGTGGCGTCCATTACATTATCTACCTTTATGGCCGGCAATTGCATTATGCCTTTTCCATTTTGAGATAATTTGACCCCTTTACTTCCCAAGGTCAAACAAACAATCTCGACCCCATGGGAATGAAAAAAGTTAAAAATTTCATCATGTGACAGTTCCTGTTCAAACAGCCTTTCCATATCATCCTCACTGATCTTGACCAAAGGGTTAAACGCACAGTACGACTTGATTACCTCTAGCGCCACCGCCTGGCTATCCCATAGTTTTTTGGCATAATTAACATCTATGCTCAATTTACAGCCAAGGTCAAAGGCCTCTTTTGCCTTTTTTAAAATAGTGGTCCTACCCGGATCTTTACTTAGAGCAAAACAAGTGGTATGGAATATAGTGGTGGCCGCAAGGATATCATTGCTGATCTGACTTTCCGCAATACGATAATCCGCTTTGCGAAAAGGAATAAAATCCGGGGTCGTTTCGCTCCTGGACACAAAGATGACACTTGTAGGTTCATCCACAATGGTGCTTATATGTTTGGTATCCACGCCAACTTCTCCCAATCTCTTAAAAATGTATTCCCCAAAGGCATCATTGCCCACGGTGGACACTAGGACCGACTTAAGCCCCAATCTAGCCAAATTCATGGCCACGTTAGTGGGGGACCCCCCGAGATATCTGTGATAATCCCTAGTATTGTTGATATCGACCCCCGCCTGATGACCTATAAAATCAACAAGTACTTCCCCAACACATAGAACATCTATGTTTTTCATATTAATTTTTATATAGTTTATTTTTAGAGTTACTAGGCTATATGGTCTAAATTTTCAACACCTTCGTGACCCGAAATCCAATACATATACCCTATTTTTATATGACTAATTGCTTTGTACAGCGGCATAATCCTTGGATATAAAAAAGCACGAAATTGCTCCCAGTATAAAACATATCCCCACAAAAGCCAATGCATTTCTTGGATCGCCCAAAAACAAGGAGTCATAAAAAAATGGTACGGTGGCCATGCTTATAAACTGGGGAACCACAATAAACATGTTAAAAATGCCCATATAGACCCCCATGCGCTCCTTGGGTACCGAATACGATAGAATAACATAAGGCACTGCCATAATGGATGCCCAGGCAACCCCCACTAAAAACATACATATATAAAACATGGTGGTAGTGGTGGCAATTTGCATAGTAATAAAACCAATGGCCCCTATTATCAAGAAAACGGCGTGAGTCTGCCTATGCCCCAATTTTTTCCCTACCCAAGGAATGGCGAAAGAAATGGTGAAACATGCTACACTGAATATGGCCAAACTTACACCTCCGTAAAAGGCTCCCTTTTCAAAATCGGGATGTTCCGGAGAGGCGGCACCGAATACGTGCCTCGAAATGGCCAAGGACAGATATTGCCACATTAAGGGCAAACCATACCACACAAAGAACATAACCCACCACAACTGTTTCATTGTTTTGGGCATGGTAACAATTGCCTCCTTCACTTCAATAAAAACCTTGGCAACACTTCCTTTATCCTTTTTAAATTCCTCCATATTCTCTGGAGGATATTCGTCCGTTGTAAAAATGGTCCACAACACGGTACCTAGCATAACCATAGCTCCCAAGACAAAGGAATATTTTATGAAATTGGGTATTCCATTGGCATTCTCCAACTCTGCGATTTCGCCATAGGCCCCAAGGGTAATGATTCCCAAAAAACCGAGTAACCAGGGCATAATGTTGGCAGAAAACTGGCCTAAACCAACAAAAAAACTTTGAACCGAAAACCCTAAAGTTCTTTGTTCTGACGGTAATTTGTCGGCTATAAAAGCCCTAAAGGGCTCCATGGCAATGTTCATGGAGGCGTCCAATATCCATAATAATCCTGCAGCCATCCAAAGTGTGGAGGAATAGGGCATAAAAATCAGGGCAATACTCGCCAAAATGGCGCCCACTAAGAAATACGGACGACGCCTTCCCAATTTGGTCCATGTTTTATCGCTCATGGCACCAATAATAGGTTGTACCAACAAACCGGTTAATGGTCCGGCAAGCCACAACCATGGTATTTGCGCCTCATCTGCCCCTAAATATCTGTAAATAGGACTCATGTTGGCCTGTTGCAGACCGAATCCGAATTGTATACCCAGAAATCCGAAATTCATATTCCAGATTTGCCAAAAACTTAATTTAGGTTTGTTTAACATAGCTATCTTGTAAGAGGTTAGAATGTTTTTTTTATTAATATGTCATAGGCCTATTGGAGCTTACGTGCTACTTACCCTTACAATTCAATAAGCAGTCTTGGGACCTTAAATTAAATGCCCTATCTCCAAAACGTGGTATCAAAAGAACTTAATAAAGCTATGCATTTCATTTGATAATATCCCCAGTTTTTTAAAAAGTGGCCCCGTACATATGGGAAGTCGTTCTTTAACGTCATGGATCGTATTAAACGAAACAAGGGAAGAAAAGTAAAAGAGCTGACCTCTAGTCACCTAAACATCAACTCTATTTACACTTCAA
Organism: Arenibacter troitsensis; assembly: GCF_900177645.1. Classification (GTDB taxonomy): domain Bacteria; phylum Bacteroidota; class Bacteroidia; order Flavobacteriales; family Flavobacteriaceae; genus Arenibacter; species Arenibacter troitsensis. Next base: position 1,111,321 of record NZ_FXAO01000001.1, on the reverse strand, counting down.
TCGAAAAAACAATCAACCAACCTAAAAAATCTATATTTCGTCCTAGGCCTTCGTGTCCATCAAGATGATGGTATTCCAACCTGGTTATTTACAACTATTCTCCGTCTGTTCTGCCCAACCAAACGTCGTTTCTCCAGTGAGATTTAGTCCATGGGTATTTGAACGATTTTGGAGCAACACGAATCAGTAAGTTTTGGAACAATCTTGGTGAAAGTTATATCTAAAAAAGGCTTTAAATATTAAATTGATTAACGAAAACGATTTCGAAATGAACGAAAACGATTTAGATTTTCTATTTTTTAGTATATTTAATATAAATTCAAACCCAAGATGAAACCTGTTACCCTAAAAGAAATAGCAGATCAACTTAATATTTCTGTGACCACTGTTTCAAAAGCTCTAAAGGACTATCCGGACATTAGTAAAAAAACCAAGGCCTTGGTGAAGGAGTTGGCACAGACCCTGAACTACAAGCCCAATGCCTTTGCCGTAAACCTAAGGACGAAGGAATCCAAGACCATTGGCCTGATAATTCCAGAAATTGTCCATCATTTTTTTTCCAGTGTTATTAAGGGCATCGTTGCCCAGGCAGAGAAAAAAGGATATCTGGTCATTATCCTTCAATCCAATGAATCCTATGAATTGGAAAAAAAACAGATTCAACTGCTATTGAGACAACGTGTTGATGGCATTTTAATATCCTTGGCCAATGGTACCGCCGATTATAACCATCTTAACGATGTTCTGGCCCAGGACAAACCCTTGGTAATGTTCGATAAGATTGCCAAATTGGTAAAATGTTCCAAAGTGATCATTGATGACAGAAAAGCGGCCTATGAGGCAACACAACACTTAATTGACACGGGCTGTAAGCGAATTGCCCATTTTAGAGGGGCCCTTTTACCGCAAAATTCCATTGATAGGTTTCTGGGGTATAAAAAAGCACTGTTGGATAACAATATGCCCTACGACCCCTCTTTGGTGTACATCTGCCAATGTGGGGATCAGAGTTTTGAAGAAGGTAAAATGAATGCACGCCAACTGTTAAAAGACCACAAGGATGTGGATGGTATCTTTATAAACACCGATATGGTAGCTATTGGGGCCATTACGGAGTTTAATGAACAAGGCATAAAAATACCTGAGGACATCTCCATTGTAGGATTTAGCAATTGGTTTATGTCATCGGTCATTTCTCCAAGTTTAAGCACAATAGACCAACCAGGTTATGAGATGGGAAAAGCCGCTTTTAAACAACTTTACAAGGAAATGCAACAGTTAAAAAATAAGGGACCAATTGTTTATAAGGAAATAGTTTTGGAAACGGCTCTAATTAAACGGCAATCCACCAAATGAGGTCTTAAGTAAAATACGGTAGATTTAGGGATTTGTTGTAAAAAAATTCCCTTCCTACAATTCAAAAATGTAATTATATTTCTTAATATGGATAGAATATATAGATTGGTCCTTGAAAATATGGTCAAATAAAAAAATCAATTGATGTGGCAAAACTTTGCCATAATTGTATAAAACCACCTAATGACTTTTATTGGCCTCCCCAAAAAGTGACACAGTAGCAACCCAACATATACAATTTGCGCACAAGTTCAACCATACGCCACATAGTACCATGTCTATTCCATTTCAGTTGCTATACCCACTTTGGTATCCCTATCACCGCCGCATGGGGCATATACCACATTTATAATTTTAATATAAAAAATTTTGCATATTCCCATTTACACAAACCTTTTGCATCATAATTCTCATTATTTGCTTCATATCTGATATTTTCCACACAGCTCTAAGTATATATTTGTCCTAATACATCATCATTTATTTGAAGGTGCATTATGGTAATTCAACTAACTTAAACTGTAAACTATGATTAAATTTAAACACGCAATAATTGCGATTGTTGTATTTATCGGGCATTTCGCCTACTCACAAACATCTACGGTCAGCGGTGTTGTTTCTGATGACACAGGTATTCCATTACCAGGGGCCACAATTGTGATTTCTGGAACTACGATCGGTACCACTACCGATTTTGATGGAAATTTTACCTTACCCGATGTTCCATCCAATGCTACTTTGGTCATTACTTACGTAGGATATGAGAAAATGACAGTGGACCTAAATGGCAGAACATCTATCAATGTAAGCCTTGTTCAAGACCTTGAGGCCCTAGAAGAAGTGGTCGTCGTGGGTTATGGTACCCAGAGTAGATCCGAAGTAACCGGAGCCATTTCCACCATAAAGTCCGAAGACATTACCGCCATACCTGTTACCAATGCCGAATCTGCTTTGCAGGGTAGGGCTGCCGGCGTAATAGTTATCAGCAACGGGTCGCCAGGTACTGCACCTGAAGTTCGTATACGTGGTTTAGGCACCATGAACAACAGCTCTCCCCTGTATGTGATTGATGGTGTTATTTCCAATTCGGGACTTTCCGGATTAAACCCAGGGGACATAGATAACATTAACATTTTAAAAGATGCCTCAACTACTGCCATTTACGGTTCCTTAGGTGCCAATGGGGTAATCATGGTAACTACCAAAAAAGGTAGTCGTAATGGAGTAGTTAGTGTTGATTTTGATTCCTATACGGGTGTTCAGTTCGTAACCAATAGATATGACCTGTTAAATACCGAACAATATTTAAATTATGCCACAGAGGCCTTTGGTTTTACTCCTAATACACCCGCTAGTAAATCTGGCCTAAACACAGATTGGCAAGATGAGCTCTTTACTTCAGGCCTCATCCAAAATTTCGATTTGGGAATTTCCGGTGGGGGAGAAAACAGCAACTATAGATTCTCTTCCAATTACCAGGACCAGGAAGGTGCCATCATTGGAACCGGATTTAAACGATATGCCTTTAGGGCCAATAGCAATTTTACTGTGGGCAGATTGCGCTTGGGGGAAACTCTGGCACTTTCATTCAATGACCAGAATCCTGAAGGCGGCCTAAACTCCGGTAGATCTTTAATAGAGCACGCCATCAAAATGGCTCCTTATTTACCTGTTTATAATAGTGCCAATTTAGGTGGGTTCCAAGGCCCAAGTAGTTCCAACGATGGGCAGGATGCTGAAAATCCCGTTCGGATTCAGAAACTAAGGGATTTCTCCAATAAGAACGTAATAATAAATGGAAGCATTTATGGGGAATACGAAATTTTGGACGGCCTTAACTTTAAATCACAATTGGGTCTCATTTACGATAATTATCTTAATGAACAATTTACACCGGCCTATAACCAGGATAGTGAAAACACAGGAACAGGAACACAGGTCTATGCCAATATTGTAAAGAATACGGGAATTAATAAGGATATTATTTTCACCAATAGCCTTAACTATAACAAATCTTTTAACGACCTACATAATTTTGAGCTGCTATTACTGTATGAACGGCAAGACGCCAAGAATTCCTATATTAATAATAACAGTAGAAATTTCTTGAGCAATACCATAAAGGAACTTTCCAATCAGGATGCCAATATTTCTTCTGCCACTACGAAATATGCCAGAGTAAGCTATTTGGGAAGGTTGAACTATAATTTTGATCAACGCTATATTTTTGCTGCCTCGTTAAGAAGGGATGCTTCTTCACGATTCGGAGCTAACAACAGATGGGGTTGGTTTCCTTCCCTGGCTGCAGGCTGGAACCTTGCCAAGGAATCCTTTTTGGAAGATTCCTCATTTAGCACTTTAAAGCTTAGGGGAAGTTGGGGTATTGTAGGTAATGATAAATCTGAGGATTACACCTATACCACATCCCTTTCGCCCAATTTTAATTACCCTTTTGGCGGGACCAATTATGTTGGTGTTACTGCCGAAGGCGTTTCCAATCCAGATCTAAAATGGGAAGAGACCACCATGGTCAATATAGGGCTCGACCTTGGTTTAATGAACGACAAGGTAACCCTGGCCCTGGAATATTATGACAACACTAGTAACGACCTTCTAATGCAGCTGAATCTTGCAGATTCCTTCGGTTTTCTCAAGAACTACAAATGGTCCAATGTAGGTTCCGTACAGACCAAGGGCTTTGAAATCTCTTTAGGCTATAACGATTACGAAGGAGATTTTACATGGTCTGCCAATTTAAACCTGGGTACCAGTAAAAATGAGGCGCTTTCCTTGGGTGGCCTTGATCAATTAGTAGGAGGTGGATTTGAAAATGAGAATCTTACCAGATTGGCGGTTGGCGAAACCTTATTTCATTTTTATGGAAAAGTAACCGATGGCGTCTATCAGGACCAAAGTGAGGTCAATGCCGTTTTTACGGCCAACCCGTCACAGACTGCGGTACAACCAGGAGACATTCGTTTTAAGGATTTAAATAACGATGGAAACATTAATGATCAGGACCGTACCATCTTGGGAAGCGCATTCCCTGATCTAACCTATGGCCTTAACTTATCGGCAGGTTATAAGAGATGGGATTTTAATGCCTTCATTAGTGGGGTTTCGGGAAATAGTATTTACAACACCAATATATATGACCTAGAAGGAATGCCCCGTTTGTTCAATGCGGGTACCGCAGTTCTAAACCGTTGGACAGGTCCAGGTACTTCCAATACAGTGCCACGGGCCTTTGGCTCTACCCAGAACGTTTCGGCCTCCGACCGGTTTATAGAGGATGGTTCCTATACCCGATTAAAAAATATTTCTTTGGGGTATAGCATTAAAGGTGATGCCCTTAACAAGCATATTAACAAATTAAGGTTGTATATAAGTGGACAGAACCTTATAACGCTGACAGATTATTCCGGATTGGATCCCGAAATAGGTAAACCCAATAATAACTCAAATTTTGAAGTTGGTATTGATAGAGGTAACTACCCTCAGCCCAAATCCTTACTTCTAGGCTTACAAGTTTCATTTTAAAATATAGACATGAGAAAATATAAATATATTACCGCCACCATCTTTGGCCTATTGTTCACACTTTCCTGCGACAATAGTGGCCTTGAACTTATCAATGAAAATAACATAGCACCGGAAACCTTTTTCTCGGACGCAGGACAGGTAGAATCTTCCGTTACTGCCGTGTACGCCAATTTGCAAACACAAGGCTTATACACTAGGCATATGTTCTTTATGATGGATAATATGTCCCATGAAAATGGGGGCAACTCCCAATTGGAAGCGGATAAAAGGGAATACCTACAATTTTCCTTCAATTCAGCCCACGGAGCCATCGGACTTTATTGGAACAGCTGCTACAAAGGGATCAATAAGGCTAATTTCGTTATTGGCAACGAAGAAAAGATCAATGAAATACCGGATAATAAATTGTCCCAGGCACTTAAAAGCAAATATATAGGAGAGGCCAAATTTTTACGGGCACTATATTATTTCTTTTTAGTGACCCGTTTTGGTGATGTGCCATTGATCACCACCATTCCGGACGAAATTGTAGGCTATCCCAGGAGTCCAAAAGAGCAGGTTTACGAACAAATAATTAACGACTTGACCGATGCATCCAATACTCTCCTGGCAAAAGGAGAGGAAACAACATTGGGAAGGGCTACCAAAGAGGCCGCTTTGGCTTTTTTAGGTAAGGTATATTTGTTTAGAGGGGAACACAGGCTTGCCCTTGACAATTTTGAAAAAGTCTATGGCAAATACCAATTGGAAGAAAATTATTTCGACAATTTTAAAGAACAAACAGAATACGGTCCTGAATCTATTTTTGAAGTAGCCTATGACACCTCAATAGGTGGCTCTGGATGGGGGGATGGTAGTTCTGGCGACCGTTTGAACGAGATTACCTTTAGAGGACAGGAATATGGCTTTAATGATTGGTTCAACGTATATCCATCAGATGATCTGCTGGACGAATATGAGTCTGGCGATCCGCGCTTTAAAGACTGCTTCTATTCCGATGGAGACACTTTTCCCGGGGGAACAGTACGTACAGGGACACCTCCAGATCCCATCCCAGATGGGGAAGTCTACATTGCCCAAAATAGACGGGCAGGTTGGAAGAAATACCAAAATTACTACCAAAGGGCACATGAGGAGACCAATTCAGGAATTAATTTCAAGGTAATGAGATACGCAGATGTGCTCCTCATGATGGCAGAATGTGAAAATGAAGTAGGGACCCAGGCAAATGCGGTAGGATATATTAACGAAGTTAGGTCAAGGCCTAGTGTTATGATGCCACTACTATCCACCTCCCTATCCAAAACAGAAGTATTTGACGCCATCGTGCATGAGCGCAAGGTTGAGTTGGCCGGAGAACAAATTAGGTTCAACGATTTGATCCGTTGGGGAATCGCTGCTGAATTTTTGGAAGGAACCGGCTTTCAAGCTGGCAAAAGCGAACTATTCCCAATTCCGCTTTCCGAAATTACTTCCAATGAAAATATAAATTCAGAAGATCAAAATCCTGGTTATTAAAAATTGTAAATAGTTTAGTTGGTTAATTGGTTAATTGGTTAATTGGTTAGTTAGTTTGAAAACAGCGTGCCCAGGTACGCTGTTTTTTATCATGTATAAATGATGTAAATTATCGCCACAAATTAAATTTTAAAAGCAATGAAAAGTACGGAGATTGGAAAAATAATTCTTGCTTCGATTGGTTTGATACTGTTGGTCAATTGTTCCAAAAACAGGGATTTGAACCAAGGCAAGCTATTTAGATCCTTGGATTATACTAAAACGGGGATTACCTTTAGTAACGATCTTACGGAAAACGATTCCTTAAATTATTTTACCTATTCCTATCTATATATGGGTGGTGGTATTGCCACAGGCGACATTAACAATGATGGCCTGTTGGACATCTATTTTACGGGAAATCAAGTACCCAACAAACTGTATTTGAACAAAGGCAACCTAGAATTTGAGGATATTAGTGAAAATGCCGGTGTAAGCGGAGACGACCGCTGGTACACAGGGGCAACCATGGCGGATATCAACGGAGATGGGTTACTGGATATCTATTGCTCGGTGGGTGGCAAATTTGGTAAAAAAAATAATCAATTGTACGTAAATAAAGGCGATGGTACTTTTGAGGAAATGGCCGAAAAATATGGCGTGGACAATATTGGTAATAGTGTACAGGCTACCTTTTTCGATTATGATAAAGATGGGGATTTGGATCTATACGTTGCCAATTACCCTCCTACCAAATTTGATTCACCTTCATTTGTCTATTTATATAACATGAAAAATGTTTCCGATACCGATATGGATTATCTGTACCGGAATGACGGGGAGCTATTTACCAATGTTACCGATGAATCCGGACTTAAAAACTTTGGTCTAACGCTGAGTGCCACAGTGGGGGATCTCAATAATGACACTTGGCCCGACATCTATGTATCCAACGACTTTAGATCTCCGGATTATATGTTCATCAACAACCAGGATGGCACTTTTAAGGAAGTGGTGAAGAAGGCCACCCAACATACATCCTTCTACGGCATGGGAGCTGACATAGCCGATTTCAACAACGACGGCAATTTGGATATCTTTCAGGTAGATATGGACGCCAAGGACAACAGACGTAAAAAAACCAATATGGCCAGTATGAACATAGCCTTGTTTTGGGATGTTGTCAGCTCAGGATTCGGATACCAATATATGCACAACTGCATGCAGTTGAATTCTGGAGTATTTGAAGACGGGGTACCACACTTTTCCAATGTTTCAAGACTTACCGGAACCTCTTCAACCGATTGGAGTTGGGGACCCTTGTTCGCCGATTTTGATAATGATGGCCTAAAGGATCTCTTTGTATCCAACGGCACAAGAAGGGAAATCAACAACAATGACTATTTTAATAAGTTAAAGGGCATAAAACTTAGTTCGGACAGCCTTTTGCAATTAAGTCAGGCCATCCCTTCCGAAAAAATAGACAACTTTATTTTTAAAAACAAAGGAAATCTGGAGTTCGAGAAAGCAAACGAAGATTGGGGAATTGAGTATAAAGGTTTTTCCAATGGTGTGGTCTACGCCGATCTTGACAATGACGGGGATCTTGAAATCATTACCAATAATATAGACGACCATGCTTCGGTTTTTGAGAATAAAAGTTCGGAATTCAATGGGTATCTAAAAATTAAATTTAACGGTCTACCAGGTAATAAATTTGGCTTAGGCAACAGGGTATATATAACTACTGAAGGACAAACACAGATGCAAGAACTTACCCTAACCAGAGGTTTTCAATCCTCTGTAGCACCAGAACTACACTTTGGGCTGGGCAAATCCAAAAAAATTGATCTTTTAAGAATAGTATGGACAGATGGAAAAATTGAAGAGCTAAACAACATAGACCCTAATCAGACCTTAATTATTGATTATTCCAACGCCCAAATCCATGAAATGCCTGCCACAGACAATACGTCCCTGTTTACAACGGATAACAGCGATATCTTTCCCAAACACTTTCATGAGGAAAATGACTTTGACGATTTTGCTGTACAAGTACTCTTGCCTCACAAAATGTCCGCCTTTGGGCCGGCCATCGCCGTTGGTGACATGAACAACGATGGGATGGATGATTATTATGTAGGGGGATCAGCTGGATTCCCGGGAAGTATTTTCATCCAAGAATCCAATGCCTTTATAAAGGTAACCTCCAGTTTTTTGGAAGAAGACAAAATTAGCGAGGACTCAGGAGCACTATTATTTGATGCCGACGGGGATGGAGACAATGATCTTTATGTTGTAAGCGGAGGATATGAATTTTCCCCAAATTCCGAAGCCTTACAAGACAGGTTATACTTAAATAATGGAACGGGGAAATTCTCGAAAGCCCATAAAAACTCCTTGCCATCAATAAAGCAAAGTGGTTCAAAAGTGTACCATGCCGATTTTAATAATGATGGCAAGGAGGATTTACTGGTCTTGGGCAGACAGGTCCCAGGCAACTATCCTTCACCTGCTACTAGTTTTATCCTACAAAATGTTAGTGATGATAACAATGTTAAATTTATCATTTCCCCAGAAATGCATGTTCCTGAGTTTGAAAACCTGGGAATGGCTACCAGTGCGGTGATTTCCGACATAGATAATGATAATAGGTTGGATATCATAGTAGTTGGTGAATGGATGCCCATAAGGGTTTTTAAAAATACGACGAGCGGATTCAAGGAAGTTTCCGAGGAAATGGGACTTACCAAGGACTCTACCGGATGGTGGTGGAGCATAGAAAAAGGAGATTTTGATGGTGATGGGGATATGGATTATATCGTTGGGAATAATGGTTTAAATTACAAATACAAAGCAACAAAGGAGGAGACTTTCGATATTTATGCCAATGACTTTGACAAGGATAACGCTGCGGATATTGTGCTGAGTTATTATAATGATGGAGAACAATACCCACTAAGGGGAAGGGAATGTTCCTCTCAACAAATACCGGGAATTAAACAAAAGTTTAAGGACTATGAGAGTTTTGCCCAGGCCACTTTGAAGGACGTTTATAGTGAAAAGGCGCTGGAATCTTCATTGCATTATCAAGTAAAATCGTTTGCCAGTATCTATTTGGAGAACAAAAATGGTCAATTGGTCCCACACCAGCTCCCAAGGGAAGCCCAAACCTCCAGCATCAACAAAATCCTAGTAAACGACTATGACAAAGATGGCCATTTGGATTGTATAATAGCGGGCAACCTATTTGTATCCGAAGTTGAAACTCCCCGTAATGACGCCGGCCATGGACTTTTCCTAAAAGGAAATGGAAAAGGAGGCTTTAGACCAGTACACCCCAACCAGAGTGGATTATTTGTACCTGGGGATGTTAAGGACATGTTACCCGTAAATACTAATAATAAATCCTTTATAATAGCGGCAAAAAACAATGACTATCTGCAGTTCATCCAAGTTAAATAAAAGGTAATCAACCTCAAGCCAAGCCCTGAACCCAATAATAGGAATCGACCCTAGGGTCGAGGTATTGAACTTAGATCCCGCCAAAAAAGGCGGGATTAGTTCTACTTGCAATTTTAAGTGCGTCTTACCGACTTCTCCATATTGAGTTTCACTAATAAAGACTATTGTAACTGGGCGGGCCTGTTTTAATGTAATGGCACGGATACCAATATGATGCCCGCATTCCGCCTCCTACTTGGTCATAAAAGGGAAGTTTTACGTTGGCTACAACTTGTTGTACGGATCAATAGTTTCTATGGTCCCATCCTGTCTGTGCACCAACTCCGTAAGCTTTACGGATCTTAAATGCGTGACTCCTTTGGACAGACTTGAATCATGATAAAAAAGATACCATTTCCCATTTACTTCACAGATGGAATGGTGAGATGTCCAACCTACTACAGGATTTAATATCCGCCCCCAATAAGTAAATGGGCCATAAGGACTCCTCCCTACCGCATAGCATATATAATGTGTATCCCCTGTAGAATATGAAAAATAGTATTTGCCACCATATTTATGAACCCATGAAGCTTCAAAAAAACGTCTATCGTTGTCCCCGGCCAGTAGCAATTCACCGTTTTCATCCAGTATTTCCACCTCCTTGGGATCCTCAGCAAATTGCAAAAGGTCGTCGGTCATTTTAGCTACCAAGGGCAAGAGGGCCGGTTCATGGTCCGCTGGCAATTCATGCGCCTCGTTGTAGATATTCTTCCTATACTTTTGAAGCTGCCCCCCCCAAATACCTCCAAAATACATATAGTAGCTTCCGTCATTATCTTCGTAAACCGCAGGGTCTATACTGTAACTTTTTAAAATAGGTTCGTTTTGGGCAATAAATGGTCCCTCTGGACGGCCCGCAATTGCCACCCCTATTTGAAAAATACCGTCTGCCCTTTTTGCAGGAAAAAAGAGATAATATTGCCCATTTTTATGAGCGGCATCAGGAGCCCATAGCTGTCTTTTTGCCCAAGGAACGTCCTTAACATGTAAGGCAACTCCGTGATCGACGGCCGGTCCTTGAATGGTATCCATAGAAATTACATGGTAGTCCTCCATAGCAAAATGATCACCGTTATCGTTAAATGGAATACCAGCATCAATATCATGGGAGGGATAAATATAAATCTTACCGTCAAACACATGTGCAGAGGGGTCCGCAGTATATAAGTGGCTTACAATAGGCTGTGAAATGGCCTTCAAATTCAATTCATCAAAATCTATATGGGATATGGGTTCTTCTGGCATGTTTAATAATTTTTATCCGTTATTTCTTCGTTCCTTGAGGTCTCGTTCGATTTCAACCTCCATTTTTTTATCAATATCATATAAAACAAGCAGCCCAATGGCTATCAAAAAGGGAATAGCAGGAAAAATACTTACCAACATTTTGGTACCTTGAACAGCAGTATCGGGTTGCACTATTACCTCCCCAGCTATGGCGGCTTCCTTGGTTATATACTTGTATAGGCCCAAAATCCAAGTTACCAATGCACTACCAATACTAAGGCCGCCCTTTAAGCCTACCATCATTGCCGAAAAGATTATGGCTGTGGCCCTACGGTTGTTTTTCCACTCGGAATAGTCGGCCACATCGGCGATCATAGCCCAAAGCAATGGAATTGTAAGTCCATAGAAAAAACCGTGAAGTATTTGCGAAAGGAAAATCAACTCTACCGACCCTGGCGAAAAAAAGTAAAATATAAAGATAAAGAATGTTGCCATAAACAGGGCTACACTAAAAACATCCCGTTTACCATACTTGTCCGCAAATCTTTTTGAAAGTGTAATGCCCAGAATCATGAATATAATTCCCCCAGCATTGAATAGGCCAAATCCGGCCGAGACGGGATTTTCACCAAAAAAGTTAATACCTATCCCAGCCAAAGTATCCAATATGGGCTGTATAAGTTGGGTCAGCTCTTCCTTGCCAACGTAATTCTCAAAATAATACACATAAGCACCTCCCTTAAGGGCAAGGGTAATAAAAACCAAGGTGGTAACCGAAAGAATTATGACCCATGGCCTATTTTTAAACAAGTCCTTAATGTCTTCTGCCAAACTTGAAGATTGTTCCGGTCTGGGAACAATACGTTCCTTGGTGGCAAAGAAAGTGATGAGTAGCATTATTGTCCCAATTATTGCCAACCAAGTCATCACTTTTTCAATTCCGATGGCCTTATCACCACCACCGGCAGTTTCTATTATGGGCAACATAAAGACCTGTACAAAAAACTGGGCAAACATGACGGCCACAAACCTATAGGACGATAAGCTATTCCTATCGGCCATGTTCCCTGTTATTACCCCGCTCAAGGCCGAATAAGGCAAATTATTGGCCGCATACAATAGGAGTAAAAGCGTATAGGTTACCACTGCGTAAATTACTTTGCCCTTGTACTCAAAATCCGGTGTACTAAAAGCCAATAGCGCCACAACCCCCAAGGGAACGGCGGTCCACAGAATCCAAGGTCTAAATTTCCCCCATTTGGATTTGGTCCTATCGGCCAATGCACCAATAATTGGATTAAAGCCAAAGGCCGCTACAAGCCCTACCGTTAACATAATTGCGGAGGCATGGTTGGCCTCAAGACCATAAATATCCGTATAAAAATAGGCCAAATAGGTCATTAAGGTCTGAAAAACCAAGTTGGCGGCCAAATCCCCCAGACTATATCCAATTTTTTCCTTTATGGATAGATTTTGTGAATTGTTAGTCATGTATACTTTAGATTAATTTGATGTAAGGCAATCATAATTTTAGGGCAACTATGCTATCATAGGCCATCTTGGGATTAAAATGTCTATCGAATAGTAAAGGATAGTTTACCCTTCCCTTAATAGGCCAGTTGTTAAGCCAGGAACCTTGGTCGCTAATACCCCAAAAAGTAACCCTATCTATCTTATCCCTATGCTTTAAAAAAAGCCTAAAAATATCTTGATAACGATTGGCCAATGCCATCTGGACCGAATCCGGTATACTTTTGGGATAGGGATTCATGTAGGAGTTTTCATCGAAATTCTGGCTAATATCTGCCCCAACCAGGTCCCAAGGATTGGGTAGTACGCTAATATCCAATTCGGAAAAATGTACTTTTAGCCCCAGTTCATTAAACGTGACAATACTTTGTTCTATATCGGCCAATGAAGGTTCGGATAAATTCCAGTGCCCCTGCAGCCCTACGGCATCTATTTTTATGCCATTATCCTGTAACTGCTTTACCAACCTAACAACACCCATCCTCTTTTCCGGTTTCCATAGATTATAGTCGTTGTAGATCAAATGAGCTCCTGGATCGGCCTTTTCCGCCAGTTCAAAAGCCATTTTTATATAATCCTCTCCCAAGTATTTTAAAAAAACACTTTGCCTTAAGGAACCATCTTCGTTTAAAGCCTCATTTACCACATCCCAAGCGGCAATCCTGCCCTTATACCTTGTTACCAATGTTGTGATATGATTTTCCAGATACCGGGCCAAGGCAGCACTATCGTTCACTTTATTTAGATAATCAGGGGCTTGGCTATGCCAAACAAGGGTGTGTCCCAAAGTGTAAAGGTTATTCTTCACACCTAAATCTATATAGCTATCGGCCTTTTCAAAATTGAATAAGGACGGCTCTGGGTGGATATACATCCACTTCATTACATTTTCCGGACTTATTGAATTGTATTCACTAGCTACCAGTTTTAAGGCCAATGAATCTTTTCCAGAAATCAACTGTTCATTAACGGCAGCTCCAACGAGAAAATCGTTAAAAAAGACATCCTTAAGACCAAATGTTTGTCTTTTTTGCAAGGTTTCCATTTCCATGATTTTATGACCACATCCAAATATGCCGATCAAAGTGGCAAGGAAAACAACAATAACTTTAATATTGGGAACCATAATTTAATTTTAATTTGGGATCGTAATTTCTAATGCATCGGTTAGTATATAAAAAGTAGGCGGTTCCGAAGTACTAAACTTTCGACTAAGCAAAAAGTTTGATACGAGCCAAAAGCCTTGAATTCATTACTGTTTCGCTTATTTTTTATATACATTGTTGTAGCATTTTATTTTGTTTTCATTACTGACGCCGCCATTAAAACTGCACAGTATCCATGTGGTTGTTGTTTCTCTTCTGTTGAAGGACTGCTAACTGGCCGGACGGCTAAATAGTCAATTGCACTTTTTTGAATGCCCATTCCTGGACAGAAAGAATTTACTATCATGCTTCCATCGGAAGAAAACTTAACAAAAGTCTTCAATGCCATCCATCCTTTATCAACTATTTCAATGTAGCCTTCATCTAAAAAACCCTTAGATATTCCTTTTTTTAAAGCATATATAATCATTCCGCTACCACTTGTTTCAGGATAATTATCAACCATGCTATTTCGCATCAATAGCTGGTACCACATGCCGTTACTATGTTGGTGTTCTTTAATCCCTTTTGATAAATGTTGATACAAATAAAGAATTTTTGCATAATCTTTATGAGAGCTAGGTAGATACTCTAATATATCGATCAATGCCATTGAAAACCATCCAATACTTCTGCTCCATATTTCAGTAGAAGTACCTGTTATGGGGTTTGCCCATTCTTTATTTTTATTAGAGTCCCAGCCATGATAAGGCAAATTAGTTTCAATATTAAAGGTCTTTGAGGCTATTAATAAGGTTTGATTAATAGCGGTTTCAATGCTTAAACTATCATGAAATAAAGTGCCATATTTTATAAGAAAAGGACTTAACATATATGCTCCATCTATCGTCATTACGCCGTTGTAATGGTCATTGTTTTTGTGCCAAAATCCACCTTCAGGTGTTGTCTTGAAAAGTGAAGAATTTAAAACGTAATTCTTTAATTGAGTTGCAGCATACTTGTACTTTAATTCCCCTGTTTCTTCATAGAGGAATAAGCATAATACTCCTGGTTGAATTCTATCCAATTCCGGCTTTAAATCGGTAATAACTCCATTTTCATCAACAAATTCGTCTACAAATTTTTTTATGTATTCAAGATATCTAGCGTCTTTGTCTTTTAAATATATCTTTTCAATACCATGAAGAATTATACTATTTGAATGGTCCCATCCTTTTCCTGTCATAGTATTAATGGTTGGCTGATAGCGTGTAATGATATCATCACTAAGTTCGGCACCAATGTTTATTGATTGGGCTTTTAATACATTATTAAAGGCTATCAATAAAAAGGCTAGTAGTATATTTTTCATTTTAATAATTTGCCACATCAAAAACCTACGTCAACCTGATTATGGTTTGATAGGTAAAAATCGCCAAAATCGCAGCCTTTGGATACTACATTTGATGCGGTTTTTAGAAATTTTGGGGCATATCGGAAATATCGGATTGAATAAAATCCAATTTGAAAATTTGCCATGACTTCACCAAATACCAGTTTAAGAATCCTATTCCTTCCCTAGCGTACTTAAATAGTACCTTACCCATAAACATTTGCCTTTATTTTATCTCCGTGGGCAATACCCCAAAATGGGCTTTAAAACATTTGGTGAAATAAGAAGGTGAGGAAAATCCAACCTTGAAGCATACCTCACTAATGGATTCATTACCGTTTACCAACATTTGCTTTGCCTTTTCCAATCTTATCTTGCGTAAAAACTCATTTGCAGAATAACCGGTCAGGGCTTTAATCTTTCTGTATAACTGACTTCTACTCAAGTTAAGTTCATCGGCCAAAAGTTCTACATTGAGGTTTTCATCAGACATATTTTCAGCAATATAGCCCAAAACTTTGGTGATAAATTTTTTGTCCAAATTGGTCGAATTACCTGGAATTTGAACGTTATTGGAATCATTGGAGTATTTCTTGAAAAGTACTTGTCTACTATGTATAATTTGTTTCAACTGTGCCTTTAAAACCTTCATCTCAAAAGGCTTGCTCAAATATACATCGGCACCCGAATCTATGCCCTTGACCCAATCATCGGTCATCGCTTTGGCAGTCAACATTAATAATGGGATGTGACTGGTCTTAAGATCTTCCCTGATAAGTTTACAAAACTCAAATCCGTCCATTTCCGGCATTACCACATCTGTCAGTATCATATCTGGAATTCTTCTAGTAGCCAATTCCAAACCCTGTACCCCGTTAACTGCTTCAATGATCATATAATCACTGCATAATTCGTTTTTAAGGTAATCCCTTAACTCTGTGTTATCCTCAACAATGAGCAAGGTCTTCTGTAAGTTGGTTCCTAGTATTTGATGTGTTATTTCCTCCTCAAATTCCTGCCTACCAAGGTGGTCAATATCATTCTTAGGAGGCAAAAACAATTCGTTGGGTTTAAAATGGGCATTTCCTAGAGGAAGAAATACCCTAAATTTGGTTCCCTTCTGTTCCTCACTTTCCACTTCTATTTTCCCTTTTAATAGATCTACAAAATTCTTGACTACCTCTAGGCCGATGCCAGTTCCTCCATAATACTGACTGTTCATATTTTCTACCTGATAGAAGCGTTCAAACACTTTGACGATTTCTTCTTTTTTAATACCGCTTCCAGTATCCTGCACATAAATTTCCAGGGCTTGAAAAGTCTCTTCACCATACAATAAAGGAAAGCTTACCTTATGGTTGCACCTAAATACCCCCACGGTAATCTCACCATTGTCCGGAGTAATCTTAAAGGCATTGGAAAGTATATTGAAAATTATTTTTTCCAGCATGGAGGGGTCGCTCCAAAGTGTTATTGGAAGGTCATCGGATTCTACCTGGAAAACAATATTCTTCAGTACAGCCTCCTCTTCAAAATGACCAGCAATTTCCTTGACAAAGGCAATGGCTTCCATTTCAGAAATCTTAATGGATAACTTATTGATTTCCAATTTTCTGAAATCCATCAACTCATCAATTAAACGCTTAAGTCTGGTTGTGTTCTTATGGATGATACGCAATTTTTCCTTCACCGTTCTACTTAATACAAGAGCAGGATCATCCATGATATCCTCCAAAGGATTGAGTATCAATGTGAGCGGCGTTCTAAACTCGTGGGAAATATTGGTAAAAAATTGTATTTTTCTGTCATTTAAGGTTTCCTCCTGTATTCTTCTGTCCCTTTCAAACTGTACAATTCGCTTTTCCCTTATTCTTTGTTTTGCCAAATTGGTCAGAAAATAAGTTATCAAACAAAAAAGAAGAACGTAGGATATCAAGGCATAATTTGTAGCCCACCACGGAGGCAGAATGCTTAATTTAAGTGTTTTTGGGGTTTCGTTCCAGATACCGTCATTGTTGGATGCCTTAACTTTAAAGATATAATCCCCTGGTGGCAGATTGGTATAGGTGGCGCTTCTATTCTCACCTACATAATTCCACTTATCCTCAAAGCCTTCCAAATAATAGGCATATTGATTCTTTTTTGGTCTAGTAAGGTTGATACCTGCGTATTCAATTGTAAAAACAGATTGGCGGTGATTTAAACTAAGACTTTCGGTCTGCCCAATTATTTTTTTCAAGGGAGAATCTCCCTGGTTTGGAACCACCGATTTATTAAAAATCTTAAAATCAGTGAAATACACCAACGGTTTATTGTTGTTGTATTTCATGTTCTTAGGATCTATATAATTGATACCGCCGTAGTTGCCAAAATACAAAATACCATTCTCATCTTTATATGAAGAATTGAAATTAAAGTCGTTTGAAAGCAGGCCATCATTTATATCGAAATTCTTGAAAGTACCATCAGCTATACTCATATGCGACAAACCATTGTTTCCCCCCATCCAAATATCTCCATTATCATCTTCCAAAATTGAGGCTATTGTTTCTTGACCAAGGCCATCATTATTACCGTACCAAGTAAAAGTGTCACCTTCTGGGTCGTACCTACATAGACCGGCACCATCGGTACCTATCCATAATTTCCCCTTACTGTCTTCATATAAGGACACTATAACATCCACTACAAGTTTGTTGGCTACCTCTTGATGCATACTTTCCCGCAGGGAAATGACCTTTTGGGGCTTGCTAAAATCAGAAGATAGTTTGTACAGCCCACTGGTAGTTCCCATCCAAATTGTATCATTTCTATCGGCCAAAACTATGCGCATAGCTCCTTGTCCGGGACTAGGGTCATCAAATATTGTATTGTTATGATGGCTAAATCTTTTGCTGCTTGGATCAAAGGAGTGCAACCCTTCTACATAGGATCCAATCCAAATAACTCCTTTGGAGTCCTCTGAAAAGCTCATTATACGATTCGATTTTAACCCTCCATTGGTATTGGACGTATTGTAATTTATAAAGGCCTTGGCATTATTGGGCAGGTAAAATATTCCAGAATTCCAGGTACCAACCCAAAGATTATCATTGCTATCCATAAAAAGGGCCACTATATCCCCCGCATTTAATTGGGAAATCAACCTATTGTTAGGGTCTTTTAGGTGAACAATATTCTTTTTAATGGGATCATATATGTCAATACCCCCTCCATCCATACCAATCCATATTTTGCCATTTTTATCATTTACAATACCCGTTACAGAGGGTAGCTGTAAGGAATTGTTTAAATTGGCAAGACTTTTTATATCCTTGAACTTGTCATAAAGTCTATCATAGACCCCTACCCCATTATTATAATAACCTATCCAAATGCGGTCTTGGGTATCTACATATAACGACCAAATGGAATTTGATTTTATGCTATTGGAGTTGAATTTGTTATACCTATAATTCTTTTGTACAACCCCATTTTTTTTCAACACGAAAAGACCGTCATTTTCCGTTCCGCACAAAATATTACCGTCCGGTGCCTGGACCAATGACAGAATCCGTTGATTACTAATATTATAATGATATACTTCATAGGAATTAAAAGGGCTTACTTCCACTTTTATAAGACCATTTGAAAAGGTACCTATCCATATAGACCCATCATCATCTTGAAGCATAGACTCTATATTGTACAAGAAATCCTTTTTATCGCCAGTAGCCTCAAAGGTGGATAAAATAGGATTGGCAATAGTGCCGTTATATTCAAAAAGACCTTTGTTGGATCCCATCAATACTTTTCCGGTACTACTCTGAATTAAGCTATTTATCTGTAATTCCGCCATGGGAACGGTAGTCTGGATGGGAATACTATACCCTTTGAGACTGTTTTGATCTACCTTGAAAAGCCCATTAAAGTGGGAACCTATTACCAGGCTTCCGTCTGCACTTTCTTGAATGGCCCTTACAGGAACGTTCTCTAGGGCTGTTGAATCTTTGTATAGAACTACATTTTTAAATTCATCAAAATCACGATCATATAAATTTAATCCTGCCTCCGAGCCAATCCACATTCTATTGGACCTGTCAACGTAAACCACATATATCAATGAACTATTTAAAGTGTTTTCATCATTGGATGCCTGTTTATAAGAACTGATCTCAATGCCATTATATTTTTTTAACCCAACACCATTGGTCCCCATCCAGATCAAACCCAAGCTATCCTGGACTATACTAGAGACAGCACGTAGTGAATTGTTTTGCTCTATATTAACAAAGGTATAATCCTCCCCATAACTCTGAGCCTTTATATTGCCTAGGGACAACAATATACTTACAATGCCTATTTTTAGAATTAGGGCAACTTTCATAATGTTCTTGAATAATATCAACAAAACCAACAAGGGTTCCTATAAAATATGGAAATATCCCAAATGGCAATAAAAGTAATCGGAAAAACCAAAGGTACTTCCCAGGCTTCGCGACAACTTCACCACTTAGGACGTATCAATATAATTAGAAAAAATAGCATCCTAATTCAAATGCGACAAAATTACTAGAATGGGCAACATACGTGCTATTCTATTCAAGAGGAATCCAACACCTTTGAAGGAATACATATGTATTGAATAGCTGATTTTGGCACACGTAATAGACGTATTTTTTTAACCCATTTGGTTATATTTTAACTTGCAATTTGTTCCGTGGTTGTTGTCCAGAAGTTATTCCGAATATTACTAACCAATTTAGTTGTTCCCATGTTTATTCCATTCGATTATTATTCTTGTGAACCTAAAATTAAAAATCAAAGTTTTTAAAATGTTCCATATAAAAACCACAATATTAGTTTTCCTGGTATTCACAGTCTATGCCTATCCACAAGCCCACTATGGATATGATCTTTGGTTGGGATATGAAAAGATTGGTAATCCAAACTTATTAAAGGAGTATAAAGATCTGACCAAGGCAATTTATTTTGAAGATGGGAGTGATGTACTTAATGCTGCCAAAAAGGAATTGATTACTGGAATGGAAAAAATGCTGGGAAGCACACTTAATTTTAAGGAAACCCCAAATACCAATTACACCTTATTGATAGCCAAGGCCGCTACCATAGATCCTGCGCTTACCAAAAAACTCTCTGCCAATTTTTATGAAGTAGGAAGTGAAGGGTTTGTGTTAAAATCCGTTATCCACCGGGGCAAAAAGCTAATTGTACTTGCAGCCAACGAAGATATTGGAATACTTTATGGGGTATTTCGACTTCTAAATTTAATGCAACAGCAAAAGGATTTAAGAAATATTACCCTGATTGAATATCCCAAGATAAACTTGCGAATGCTCAACCACTGGGACAATCTGGACAGAACGGTAGAAAGGGGCTATGCAGGTTATTCCTTATGGAATTGGCATAAGTTACCCGAATACATAGACCAACGCTATTTGGATTATGCCAGGGCTAATGCCTCCATTGGCATCAACGCGGTCTCCTTGACCAATGTCAATGCCAATTCGCACATCCTAACCCCCATGTATCTGGAAAAAGTTAGTGCTTTGGCCAATGTTTTTAGACCATATGGCATAAAGGTCTATCTTACAGCTAGGTTTTCCGCACCCATGGAAATTGGAGGTTTAAAAACCGCCGATCCTTTGGACGCCGATGTTCGTCAATGGTGGAATGATAAAGTCAACGAAATCTACGCCTTAATTCCTGATTTTGGCGGCTTCTTGGTGAAGGCTAATTCCGAAGGACAGCCTGGTCCACAAAATTATGGTAGAAACCACGTGGACGGGGCCAATATGTTGGCCCAGGCCCTACAACCACACAATGGTCTTGTAATTTGGAGGGCCTTTGTTTATTCCGAACACGATCCCGAAGATCGGGCCAAACAGGCCTATTCCGAATTTGTACCGTTCGATGGTCAGTTCAGTGACAATGTATTGATCCAAACAAAGAACGGGGCCATTGACTTTCAGCCGCGCGAACCCTTTCACCCCATGTTTGGCGCCATGCCCAACACGCAATTGATGATGGAGTTTCAGATAACACAGGAGTATCTAGGATTTAGTACCCATCTGGTCTTTTTGCCCCAATTGTACAAAGAAGTATTGGATTCCGACACCTACAGCAAAGGCAAGGGGTCTACTGTAGCCAAGGTTGTGGATGGTTCCTTGGATCGCAACAAGATATCTGGAATGGCCGGTGTTTCCAATATTGGAAATGATCTTAATTGGACCGGACATCCTTTTGCCCAAGCCAATTGGTATGGTTTTGGAAGGTTGGCCTGGGATCCTTATATCAGTGCAGAGACCATAGCGGACGAATGGCTTAAAGCTACCTATTCCAATGACCCCAATTTTGTTGATCCGGTAAAAAAAATGATGCTTATCTCAAGGGAGGCGGTGGTAAATTATATGAATCCACTTGGTTTGCACCATATTTTTGATACAGGCCACCATTACGGCCCAGGGCCTTGGGTACATGATTTAAGCAGGCCCGAATGGAATCCTACCTACTATCATAAGGCAGACGCAAAGGGCATCGGTTTTAATCGTAGCCATAGTGGTAGCAATGCTACCGGACAATATGCTACTGAAGTGGCAAAAACCTTTAACGACCCCAAAACATGTCCTGAGGAATATCTATTGTGGTTTCACCATTTACCATGGGATTATACCCTAAAAAATGGTCTTAATTTATGGGATGGAATGGCCTTAAAATATCAAGAAGGGGTTGATCAAGTAGAAGAAATGATTGAGACTTGGAACAAAGCGCGACCCTATATTACCCATGAAGAATACCAAGAAGTACAAATGCTTCTAAAAATCCAATTGAAAGAGGCCCAATGGTGGCGCAACGCCTGCTTGCTCTATTTTCAGACCTATTCACAAAAAGCTCTCCCTGCAGGGGTGGAGAAATCAACAAAGAGCTTGGAATACTACCAGTCATTGAAATTTCCATTCGCTCCCGGTATCCGACCCCAATGGGATTGAAAGACCAACGATTAAAACATATATGCATGCCAAATAAATATATAAGGAATGAATAATTTTAAAAAAATTCTATCCAGCCTATTACTGCTATCCGTCTTTTTTGTTTCATCCCAAAAAAACCAATCCAATAAGTTAGGGGATACTGTAAGCGACACCATCCCCTATTTAAAAAAACAAGGGACAGCCACCCAACTTATCGTAAAGAACAAACCATATTTAATTTTGGGGGGTGAATTGGGCAATTCTACCTTTACCAGCCTTGAGAACATGGTAACCGTTTGGCCCAAATTAAAGGCAATGAACCTTAATACTATTTTAGCGCCTGTTTTTTGGGAGCTTATAGAGTCCGAAGAGGGAAATTTCGACTTTCGGTTATTGGACGACCTACTGTTTGAGGCCAGGAATAACAATTTTAAAATAGTACTGTTATGGTTTGGTTCTTGGAAAAATAGTATGTCCAGCCATGCACCTGCCTGGGTAAAGATCAATCAAAAAAAATACCCGAGAGCCAGGGATAAAAATGGAACAAGCCAAGAAATTTTATCCCCATTCAGCGAAAATAACCTACAGGCAGATCGCCTAGCGTTCAAAACCTTAATGCAACACCTTAGAGATGTAGACGGAAAGGAACAGACCGTTATAATGGTACAGCCAGAAAATGAAATTGGTATGTTGCCCTCCGCTCGCGACTATAGTCTAATGGCCAACAAGAAGTACAATTCCAAAGTGCCTGTGGAATTCATAAATTATATAACCGAAAACAAAAAAATACTAGTACCCGAATTCTATGAGGTTTGGAGTAGAAATGGTTTTAGAACCAATGGTACTTGGGAAGAAATTTTTGGTGTAGGGGAACACACCTCCGAAATCTTTATGGCTTGGTATTTTGCCAAATACACCCAAGAGGTCATCGCTGCCGGAAAATCGGTCTATCCGCTTCCCATGTTTGTTAATGCTGCCTTGAATGCAAAGGGAAAACAACCGGGAGAATACCCCAGTGCAGGTCCGCTTCCCCATTTGATGGACGTATGGAAAGCGGCCGCACCTTCCATAGATTTTTTATCACCGGATTTTTACAACCCGGATTTCAAGTATTGGAATGACCTTTATGTACGTCAAGGAAATCCCCTTTTTATTCCAGAACATAAATTTGATAATACTGTGGCAGGAAAGGCTGCCTATGCCATTGGGCATTACCAGGCCATGGGCTTCTCCCCTTTTTCCATTGAATCTTCAGACGATCCGCTTAATGAGCCCTTGGGCAAAATATACAATCTTATCAACCAGCTTACCCCCCTTATTACAAAGTACCAAGGTTTGAACCGTATGGATGGAGTATTATTGGACAAGGAAAATGCAGGGAACATTGTAAGCTTGGGCAATTATGAATTTACCTTTAATCACAGCTATAAATTAGGTTGGGAGGCTGAAGCCGAAAATGAAACATGGGATATGGCCGGGGCCATAATCATACAATCTGGAAAAAAGGAATTCTATGTGGCTGGAAATGGCGTTTATGTGACCTTCAAAAACATTAAAGACCCCAATTTAAAAGTGGGTATTCTAAAGGTTGACGAAGGGATATTCGAAAACAAAAAATGGAAAGTAATACGACACTTGAACGGAGACCAGACCCATCAAGGTCGTCATCTCCGAATTTTTAAGGAAAACTATAAAATTCAGCGCTTGGAACTTTATGATTATGAATAAGCAACAATAAATGGTTAAACCTCAGGGCAAGTCATGAACCCATTAATAGGAATCGACCCAAGGGTCGAGATATCGAACCTAGATCCCGCCGAAAAAAGCGGGATTGGTTCACCTTACAATTGTTAGTGCGTCTTACTGCCTTCTCAAAATTGAGTTTCACTAATAAAGACCTAAATAAAATGAACATTAAAAAAACTCTTTTTCTACTGGTTTTGGTTTTGCACATCCCCATATTAAGATGTCAAATAAAACTGCCCAAGCTTATTAGTGATGGTGCCGTTTTACAACGCGATACCGAAATTAAAATTTGGGGCTGGGCCTCCCCCGAAGAAGAAATTAGCGTCCATTTTAAAAACAAAATATACCTGACCAAAACGGACAACCAAGGTAATTGGCATATAATCATGCCTGCCCAAAAGGCTGGCGGCCCCTATAAAATGGAGCTTAAAGGTGGCAAAAACACCATTACCCTTCACAATATTCTAATTGGGGAGGTTTGGCTCTGTTCTGGCCAATCCAACATGGAACTGACCATGACACGTCTTCAAGATTACTATGCCGAAGCTATAAAAAATTCCAAAAATCCCAAAATTCGGCAATTTTTGGTGCCAGATGCCTATAATTTTATACAAGAACAGTCAGACTTAAGCAATGGCACTTGGATGGAAGCATCACCAGAAAACCTAATGGAGTTTTCAGGAGTTGCCTACTTTTTTGCCAAGGAACTCTACGAAGAATTTGAGGTCCCCATTGGCCTGATCAATGCCGCTTTGGGCGGCTCCCCCGTTGAGGCCTGGTTGAGCGAGGACGCCTTAAAACCTTTTGATACAGCCTATAACACACTGCAACGCTTTAAAGATCCAGACCTGATTTCCAAAATAGAACAAAAAGACCAAAAGCGTCAGCAAGATTGGTTTGCCCTACTAAATGAAAAGGACAAAGGTTTTATAAAAGGATCGGAATGGTTTCTAAAGGATTATAACGATGCTACATGGAGTAATATGCAAGTTCCAGGTTATTGGGAAGATCACGGCCTCCCTAATGTTGACGGTGTAGTCTGGTTTAGGAAAACCATTGAAATTCCTCAAAATATGGTGAATAAGGAAGCAAAATTATGGCTGGGAAGAAGCGTAGATCAGGACCATGTTTATGTGAACGGTACTTTCATTGGTAGCACTGGATATCAATACCCTCCCAGAAAATATACAATTCCCAATGACTTACTGGTTACTGGAAAGAATACCATCACCATTCGTTTGATAAACCAACAAGGAAAAGGCGGTTTTATCATGGATAAACCCTATTTCCTTTCCGTTGGCAAAGACAGCATAGATTTAAAAGGCAGTTGGAAATATCAATTGGGAACCATTATGGAACCTTTACCAGAACCAACATTTATTAGGTGGCAACCGTCCGGTCTCTTCAACAGCATGATAGCCCCATTATTAAATTACAAAATTAAGGGAGCTATATGGTATCAGGGAGAATCCAATACCCAAAATCCAAAATTATATTATAACACTTTTCCTGCCTTGATAAACAACTGGAGAGCTAGATGGAATATAGGGAATTTCCCATTTATATATGTGCAATTGGCCAATTATATGGAGGAGGCCTTTATGCCTTCCGAAAGCAATTGGGCAGAATTGAGAAACGCTCAATTAAACACCCTTAAACTTGCCAATACGGGTATGGTGGTTGCGACCGATCTTGGGGAATGGAATGACATACACCCATTGGACAAAAAAAGTGTTGGGCATCGATTGGCATTGAACGCCCAAAAATTGGCCTACCATAAAAATGTGGTGAACTCTGGACCTATTTTTAAATCCTCAGAAATTAGGGATAATCAAATTGTAATCTATTTCGAGGAGGTGGGAAGTGGATTAATGGCCAAAGATGGCTTGGCACTTCGACAATTTCAAATATCAGGACCCGATAAAAATTTTGTTTGGGCAGATGCCAAAATAGTTGAAAATACAGTGGTTGTTAAAAATGATTCCATTACCAACCCAACTTATGTCCGATATGCCTGGTCAGACAACCCTGCTGGCGCCAATTTGTACAACAGGGACGGTCTTCCTGCCTCGCCGTTTAGAAATTATGACCCCTAACCTTAACGTCTATAACTCAACTGCAATAATAATCAAGGTAATTCTACTCAGCCATTTCGCTACTTCCAAAATTTACCATGAAATTGCCCTGGGTCCTACTTCTTCATTTCAATAAAATGGTACACCCTATTGATAAGTTCCTTGGGGTCGTCTATTACAAAAGCAGGGGCCAGTAATTTTGCGGCATGCACCTCACTTCTGGTAAGGGGGTTGGTTACCGCAAAGACGTTCATCCCTGCGGCAAGTCCCGCCTTAATTCCATTTAACGAATCTTCAATTACCAAACATTCTTCAGGTTCCATTTGCAGCATTTCCTGTACTTTATGATATATCTCCGGATGTGGCTTTCCCTGGACAATATCAGCGCTTGTTAGAATAATATCGAGTTTACCACGGATTCCCATTGCCTCTATCACCATGTCCGCCTCAAAGCGATGCGACATGGTAGCCAATACCGTTCTAAAATTATCCTTGCGAACTCTGCGCAGCAACTCCAAATTATACTTGCAAAAATGACTGGATAAAAGTGTTTTATCGTTCAACATTTGATGATATATGGCAAGTCTACTTGTAATTATCCTCTCTTGTACAGCTTCCGAATCCAAGCCATCCAAATGTTCGGTTAAAGGCTTCTTATATTCCTTAAAAAGTCCATCTACCACACCTGCCCTGGAAAGCCCAACATACTTCCCAAAACTGTCCAACACCATTTTTTGGGATACGGCCCCCTTCGTCATAATCTGAATGGCCTGTGCGTAAGACTCCGCTTTTAATACTTCGGTATGAACCAAGGTTCCATCAAGATCAAAAATTATTGCTTTTATCATCTTGTAACTAAATTGAACATAGCGTTATTGGAAGGTATAACTTTTTTTCACCATTTCCGTTAGTCTAAAGTATCCGTAGGCATAATTATCCGGATTGCTTTCATTGATGCAATTTCCTTTAAGGGGTACGGGCGTGGAACTAAAAAGACCAGTACCTCCCGACTGTTCTATAAGGATTCTTATAAAATTGTAATACTGTTCGGAGATACCATAAAATTCAATGTCGACGATATCACCAGGAACAAATGCCTCTATTTTATCTGTGCTTTCATCTTCCTCCTTCTCAAAATACCAACTAATTTCGTTCCCGTTAACGAATTCGTCATCAGCATCCTCCAAATAGGGCAAAAGATCGCCCTGCTTCTTAAACTTAAAGAGGTAAAAATTATCCTCTTCCTCGGGATCTGTAAATATAACGTTAACTTCTAGATCTTCATCATTAAAGCCTTTATTTCGCGATTGGGTTAGATCGGTAATATCCACTACGGGCATCAATCTCTCTGTGGCCGTATAAGTCTCATTATTATAAATTACCTCCAAGGTATATGTGCCGTTTAGTACAGGTTCAAATGAGGTAGTGGTATATTCCCCATTGTTTTGGTCCTCAAATACATATGTTGCCCCATTGGTATTGTTGGTGACAATAACGGATGCCCCTATTGCACTGGAATTGTCATTGTTGCCAAAATAGGGTGTGGAAGTACTCAGCTTAATAGTTTGCTCATTCCCTGAAGTACCTTTTTCCCAATCCAAGGAGGCTTCGATTGTTAATCTTGCAGGTGCCGTTTGTACGTCAACATCTATCACATCGGTACATGCACTAAAAGTGATTAGGATGGAACTAATTGCAAGTGTTATATATTTTTTCATTTTATATTAAAATTTAAAGTTATAGGTTATAGATGGCACAATGCCGAAAATAGCCGTTCTGGTGGCTTCATTGGCCCCAGTATCCACATTCTGTCCAAAAGAAATGGAAGCAGCATTTTTAAGATTATAAACGTTGTACAAACCAAAGACCCACTCCCCTTTCCATCTATTGTTGGGTTTTCTATTGGGTTTATAATTAGCGGAAATATCCAGTCTATGGTAGGCAGGCAGTCGATCGGAATTGCGATCCGAGTAACTGGCAATGGACAAATCCTCATAAGTATATTGACCATTGGGATAGGTGACCGGTCTTCCCGTTTGAAATACCAGATTGGTTCCAAACGACCATTTCTCATTTAATTCAAAGGCCCCAGTCAAAGAGAAATCATGGGTCCTGTCATAAGCGGTATTGTACCACTTACCATCGTTGATCCCCAGACCTCCGGCATTACCCCCGGGAGTTCGCTGTTCCGATTTTGACAAGGTATAGGCAAACCATCCGGTAAACTTACCTTCATTTTTTCTGGCCAAAAACTCAAGACCATAAGCCCTGGATTCCCCGTTCAGAATTTCTGTCTCAATATTATTGGTCCCTATTAGATCAGAACCGTCTATATAATCTATTCTGTTATCTGTGGTCTTGTAATAGGCTTCCACCTCCATGGAATAACGCTTATCATCAAAATTTCTAAAATAGCCCAAGGCAAATTGATCCGACAATTGTGGTTTTACAAATTTTCCGCTGGGTGTCCAAACATCTAGAGGCGTTACCGAAGTGGTATTGGACAATAAATGAATATACTGCGCAGCCCTTGAATAGCCCGCTTTTAAAGCCGTTTTATCATTCAACTGATATGCCAGGGAAACCCGTGGTTCCAAATTTCCAAAAGTTTTAATACTTTCACTTTTTTCATAATCGGTCTCACCAATAGCCCTGCCCCTTTCGTAGATTCCTAAAAGTTGGTTGTACACCACCGGTTTGTCATCCTCATATTCTGCCATAGCCTGCCCACCCATTCGGCTGAAGGCACTAAAACGCAGACCGTACTGTACCGTAAGCTTATTGGTCAGCATGTGTTCTGCATTAATGTACAATGCCCCTTCAAACGCCTTTTTCCTGTCCAACGACAAAGGGTTGACTTCAGATGTTTCCGATGTAGGCAGAATTTGTCCGGGATCAAAATCGTAATAAATACCACTTGCCCCAAAATCCAGTTTAAATTTTTCACTGGTATAATACTTCAGATCATATTTTATATTGTAGTTGTTTATGGAGGAAACCCAATTGAATTCTTCAATTACAATACCCAGATCATAGTCGTATTTACTATATATCAGCGATAGGTTGGAGAAAAGCCTGTCGTTAAAAATATGGTTCCAGCGCAAATTTCCGGACAGGTTTCCATAACTGCTATTAAAACTTTCTCCAAATTCGAAGGCATCCCTGCCAAAATATCCGGATAGAAAAAGCTGGTTACTTCCATTTAGGTTGTAATTGGTTTTTAGATTTAGATCGTAGAAATTGGCACTATTATCTTCTCCTGCTGCTTTCAAAAGCAAATGGGCATATGATCCCCGTCCTGCAATTAAAAAAGAACCCTTTTCCTTAAACATAGGGCCTTCCAAGGCCAATCTGCTGGAAATAAGTCCGATTCCACCGGTCATAGCAAAATTTTTACTGTTCCCATCCTTCTGACGCACGTCCAGAACCGACGAGGTTCTTCCTCCAAAACGCGCAGGAATACCGCCCTTGTAAAGTTTAATATCCTTAATGGCATCAGCATTAAAGACCGAAAAGAAACCTAACAAATGGGATGTATTGTAAATAATGGCCTCATCCAACAGCACCAAATTTTGGTCGGCCGCACCCCCTCTAACATGAAACCCACTGGAACCCTCCCCATTATTGGTAACACCCGGTAGCATTTGAAGGGATTTTATTATATCCAATTCCCCTAATACCACTGGCATCTGTTTCACTGTTTTAATATTTAATTTGGAAACGCTCATCTCTGGCTTTCTTAGGATGGCACGTTCCGGTTCCTCTGCCGTCAAAACTATTTCGTCCAATTGTGTGGAAAACTCCACTATTTCAAAATCTATTTTATGATCCTTATCCAATGTTATATCCTTTTTCAATTCTGTAAATCCGATATAGGATATAATCATATTGTAATTCCCTTTTGGAGCGGTAATGGAATAAAAACCATATTCATTGGTAGTGACACCTATGGTAGTCCCTTCCAAAAAGACCGAAGCTCCAAAGAGGGTTTCCCCATTACTAATATCCGTAATGGTACCACTTACGGTATACCTTTCCTGAGCGGACATTATGTTCGTAAATAATATAAATGCTAAAAAAATATTTTTCATTCTTTGATTGTTGAATTTTTCATTATTGATAATTCGTTTATTTCTATGATTTTGTACCCAAAACAGGCCTTTGCCGTTACCTTTAGTTTTGATTGATGAATAAACCCCCTAGGTGTTGGGTACCTCTGCCGATTACTTTTTAATTGATACTACATCCAATTCTCTCTATAATTAAAATGGTTAATATTTCTTTTTTAGTCCCGCTCAAGTCCATTTCACCATACTGTCCTATTAATTCTGCACCTATTACTGTTTACTGCCATTGGCGGTCCACTGTATAAAGGGTTCCCATGGGCATTGAATATTTCCATGGCAAAATTGTAAATTGAATTCCATCCAAACGTTCGGCAATGAAAATCCGAACCTTATTTTTAAGTAAGACCATCTTTTTAGTGTAATAAATTTGGCATACCGTTTACTATATTTTAAAGCTTTAGGACATGGTATTATTGGGGTATACCTTTGCGCGTATTAATATACCTTGGGTATTTACCAGTCCATCCCAACTCCTTAATTTTAGGATTTACCAAAATTGTATAGCCAATACATAACGAACCATATTCCTTTATAAGGAACATTGGTTTTTTTAACTTGATTTCTAGATTTCAATTTTCATCCGTACCTGACAATACATATCCTATTGACATTTCAAAAAAATAAAAGTTGCATATACCATGAAAAAAAATAAGATTCTTGCCTTCATAATGCCATCAGCTAAAAATAGTACTATAAGGGTATTGGACTATGTTGGACCCAGCGCGAAATAAAAGAGTGAAAAATATTTTTCCATATAGATGCAACTTTTGCCCCTATTATTTGTCTATTACTATGAAATTCCCCTCGTTTGGACTTTTAAAACCAATTTTTTAGTTGAAAACCAATATCCGCTTTACACACCAAGAACTTGTTGAAAAAAGCAAGTTGGGCGATCGAAACTCGCAGTTTCTGTTGTATGAACATTATGTAGATGCCATGTACAATGTTAGTATGCGCATGTTGTGCAGTAAGGAGGATGCCGAAGATACCGTTCAGGACAGTTTTGTTGAGGCATTTAAGAATTTGGGAAATTTTAGATACGAAAGCACCTTTGGCTCTTGGCTAAAAAGAATTGTCATTAATAAAAGTATTAACCATTTAAAACTAAAACGGATTCCTTTGGAGCCCATGGAGGACCATGAGTATCATCTCACTGAAGAACCTATTGAAAATGTAGAGGACCTAGATATTGAAAAAGTAAAGAGAGGTATTAAAAAGCTGCCACCAGGTTACCAACAGATCATACATCTATACTTAATAGAAGGCTACGATCATGAAGAA
Source organism: Arenibacter troitsensis (assembly GCF_900177645.1). Classification (GTDB taxonomy): domain Bacteria; phylum Bacteroidota; class Bacteroidia; order Flavobacteriales; family Flavobacteriaceae; genus Arenibacter; species Arenibacter troitsensis. The sequence goes on along the minus strand of NZ_FXAO01000001.1, from coordinate 1,079,983 downwards.
ATAGGGGAAGTATTGGGAATATCACAATCAACCTCTAAATCACAGTACCATAGGGCAAAGAAAAAGTTACTTGAAATTATAAAAGAAATGTAATGGATTATTTTGAAAAACACATAAGGGACAACAAGGCACTGTTCGACGAACACAAGGCGGACAGAGCTAAAATGTGGTCCAAAATAGAATTGGAACTGTCCAATACCGAGCCTAAGGTAGTTCCGTTGTGGAAGTCTCCGATATTAAGAGTGGCAGCCAGTGTTGTATTGCTATTGCTACTTTCTTTCCTAATTGGTATAACGGTCTATGACAGTCAACAGCCAGGCGGGCAAAGCAATATGGTCTCCCAAGAGCTTATGGATATAGACATGCATTATAGCAACTTGGTACAGCATCAGGTGCAATTAGTGAAAGATCATCCGGACCTATCACGGGAGGATAAGGAGGAATTTCTATCGTTCATGGATGAATTGGATGAAGAATACGAAGTACTAAAATTGGAAATGCAAAAGAACCTCAGCAATGAAAGGGTCTTGGAAGCCATTATTGGTAATTATAAAAAAAGGATTGAACTCATAGAAAACTTATTGAGGCAAATAAACGATTCAAAAATGATAAATGACGATTATGGATACACCTTATAAAAACTCGCTATTATGCCTAGCTATGGTCCTTATGGCCAATATAATGCTAGCACAGGAAAAAGTATCGAAAACCATATCGGAGACTTTTGAAATGACCAATGCTGGAGAACTCCAAGTAGATAATAAATATGGCAACATAACCATTCATGGTTGGTCCAAGAACAATATTTCCATTACTGTAGATATCGTTACCTCCCATAAAAAAAGGGAAAATGCACAAAACCTATTGGATCGTATTGAATCCAACATTAAGGTAATGACCGATTTTATAACTATTAGATCGGAAATAGCCGAAAAAAATAAAGGCTTTTTAGCCGAGTATTTCAGTAAAGCAAATCCGTTCGACTTTGACCGAAGCAATGTACAGATTAATTATTCCATTTATTTACCGGTCAATGCGGTGGTGGATATTAACAATAAGTTTGGCGACGTAATTCTAGAGGATTGGACCGGCAAATTAAAAATAGACGTGCAGCATGGGGATATTTGGATCAACAAGAACCTTAAAAACGCAGATATTGTCCTAAAATACGGTAAGCTGAAGGCCAAGAATATACATTTTGGAAGCATCAATTTAAAAAATGGCAGTTTGTCCCTTGGCAAATCCAAGGACTTAAGACTCACCAGTAGCGGTTCGGTTATAGATGTAGAGGAAATTTCCTCCTTGGAACTCTATTCCAGCAAGGATGAAATTACCATTGATGCCGTGGAAGCCATACATGGGGCATTGGAATTCTCCAATGTGGCACTGGCAAATTTGGATGATGAAATTGATCTGGTCATGAAAATCGCAGAATTTAAAGTATCTAACATTCACAGTGCGGATGCCCAGATTAACATTCAGCAACAATCCTCAGAAATTGTTCTTAATGTTCAGGATTTCTCCTTCAGGTTTAATGCCACCTTGGAAGAAGGTCTGTTGCGCCTACCAAAAACCTTCGAAAACGTAGAAACCCAAATGGTGGATAAGGGAAAAAGAATACGCGATATAAAGGCTACCTACGGTAATTCCAAACAAGGTTCTATTTCCATTACGGGAGAAAAAGGAGTAATTCTTTTAAAGGAACATTAAAAAAAATATAAAAACGTGCAACTTTTTACAGCATTTGTTGTCTACTATAACATCATCAATCAAAAATAAAACAGTATGAAATTAAACAAAGCAATTTTACTTCCCCTTTTATTGGGTTTCCTAAACACTACTTATGCCCAGGACACTAATGGCGATTATGTAGAGTTTAACGATCGAAACAACGTAGTACACGGGGTCTATCTAGGTTTAACGACCCACTATGGGGAAATTAAGGATAAGGACACCTATTTTACCAGTTTAAAAGTGGCCTACGTGGCCAACCAACAATTCGAAATAGGTTTTGTAGGTACCTTCTTTTATTCGGATCAAAACGTTTACCGAGGCATATCCAGTTATGATGAAGATCTAATTGGGGCCTACGGAGGATTACATTTAGAACCCATCTTCTTTAGCAAGTCTTTGGTAAACCTATCCTTTCCAGTGCTGATTGGAGCTGGAGGCATGGGTTACATAGATGACAACTACAACGACCATGATTTTGACGAACAAGAATTTGAAGATAATGCACAGGCCCTATTTATAGTTGAACCGGGGATCAACGCCTTGTTCAATATTTCCAGGTATTTACAATTGGAAGCTGGAGTAAAGTACCGGTTTTCCAGTAGTGTAAACGACACCGATAACTTTGACCGCCTTAAGCGCATAAATGGTTTCTCGGCAGGGATAGGTGTTAAAGTAGGTATTTTTAACATGGGCAGGAACAGATATAAGAAAAATTTTTAACATGAAAAATAGAACCAATACGCTCTGCAGCATTTGCCATGATGTAATTGAGACCCAACATGTTTTCTCCGAGGACAATCAGGTTTATTTAAAAAGAAATAGGGTTGAGTCATCAAATGGGACCATCCTCAAAGACCAATGGTATCCCATAAATTTCCAATGGATATCGGACATGGAGCTAAGAAATAGCTTAGCGCTGCAATCAAACTTAGAATAGTTGCCAAAATGGCTTCTCCCTAGTTTTAAACGGCATATTTATCAATATTTATTGGTGGTGGTTATTTCGATTTGGCCATATCATAGGCAAAACCTTCTTAAATACAATGACCACCAACAAACAAATGAAACCTATAACCAGACCGGCCAAAAATTCCCCCACTATGGCTGGCAATGCCTCTAACCAATGATGAAGAAAATCCAGGTTATGCACAAAAATACCTCCGGACACCAGAACGAGGGCAATAGTTCCAATTACCGATAAACTTTTTATAACAACAGGCAGTGCTCCTACCAAAAACCTGCCAACAGAATCGGATAGACTGTTCTTCTTCCCATTAAGCTCTATAAGTTTTAATCCAAAATCGTCCATCCTTACGATCAGCGCTACTATTCCGTATACCCCTGCTGTTGCCACCAGAGCTATTATGGTAACTACCATTACCTGTGTCCAAATGGACTCCTGAACAACTGTTCCTAGAGCTATGATGACTATTTCTACAGAGAGAATAAAATCGGTTATAATTGCCGACTTAATTTTTTCCTGTTCCAAAAACAAGATTTCATTTTTAGTTAAATAAGTTTTTGCTTTCTCTTCCTTTGGGTGATTGTGGGGTACAAAAAATTCATAGATCTTCTCGGCCCCTTCATAGGATAGATAAAGTCCGCCCAACACCAAGATTACCGTAACCGCAATCGGCACAAATGCACTGAGCAAAAAGGCAATGGGAAGAATAATCAATTTGTTCAGTATGGACCCTTTTGTAATGGCCCACAGCACTGGAATTTCCCTAGAAGAAACAAAACCAGAAGCCTTTTCGGCATTTACCGCCAAGTCATCTCCCAAAATGCCGGCCGTTTTCTTACCTGCAATTTTTGTCATTGCCCCAACATCATCCATTAAACTGGCAATATCGTCCAGCAAAGCAAAAAATCCTGATGCCATTTAATTACACGCTAATTAATTAATGTTAATTTTTTCACTACTATTTTTTGTCGCCAATACTGCGACTCCATGCCGGCAAATATATTTTATAATTTCTATACCTACATTTTAATTACAAGAATAGGTCCTTTTCCCCAAAAATCCAGGCTCAATAAAATCCAATCTTGCCCCAATACCCCATTAGCCACCAACCAAACCTGCCAATTATTGCCTAATATATTTGAACTAATACCCTTTAACCGTATATTTTATTTAATAAGTTAGCATAAGTATCGTAAAAGCGCATTTTCTATTTCGCTAATGATGATCTTTGGGCTACGAACTATGACAACAACCAAGTCAAAATATCGATTTCTTAGAAGGGCCGCCAAAGTTGTTTTGGTAGTTGCTTTGCTTTTTATTGCATTGATACTTATCATTAGAAGCCCATGGGCCCAGAATTTCATCGTAAACAAGGCAACACATTACATATCCGACAGGACCAACACCAAAGTTGAAATAGACCAACTATTTATAACTTTTTCTGGGAACGCTTTTTTAAAAGGACTATACCTGGAGGATCAAAAAGGGGATACCCTACTGTATTCCAAAACCATGGAGGCAAATGTACCTCTTAGAGTCCTGTGGTTCCAAAATGAATTGAACATACAGTCACTTAAATGGGCTGGTTTACGCGCTCAGATTGAACGAAATTCCGATTCGGAGAAATTTAATTACCAATTTCTCATTGACGCCTTGGCATCGGAGGATACCATTACCCAAAAATCAGATGCCAGGCCAATGAAGGTAAAAGTAGGTACTCTTGATTTTTCCGACTTTAAACTATCCTATAATGATAGGGCTTCGGGTTTAGAGGCCAAACTGCACATGGGCTCCCTATATTTAAATGCCAATAAGACCGATCTTGAAACCATGCATTACGAGTTGGACGAGGTAACTCTATCGGATACCAAAATCCAATACAAACAAAGCAAACCTTTTGCCCCTCAGGACAATCCGGACACAAAACATCCTTACTTGGTGGTCAACGAACTAAATTTGAACAATATTCTAATAGATTACAATTCCTTAGCTGAAAATGTAGTGGCAAAGGTACGTTTGGGGGAATTTAAACTGGACCTACCCAAAGCTGAACTTGCTACGAACGAGGTGGAAATAGCATTGTTCTCCTTAAAAAACTCGGATATTTCCCTACAACTCCAAAAGGATAACCCAGTGGTTACGGATTCTACTGAGATTTCCACAAAAATGTCGGCCTTTTCTTGGCCCAATTTCGCTTTGGCGGCAAATAAAATTTCCCTCGAAAACAATTCTTTGCTTTACCAGATAAACAATACTCCATCGTCCATAGGGCAATTTAACCCCAACCATATCGCCTTATCCAATCTTACTTTGAACGCAACGGACGTCAAGTACCAACCTCAAAATGCCAGTCTAAACTTGGACCGATTTTCATTCTTGGAAAAAAGTGGCTTCACTCTAAACAATTTAGCCATGTACGCCAATCTAAACGATACCTCGGCCTCCATTTCGGGATTAAAAATGGAGACTGGCTCAAGTAACTTGGATGGAACACTGGAAGTGGCCTATCCTTCAATAGAAAAACTAATAGAGTCCCCAGGGAACACAAAGGTAGACCTGCAATTCAACCAGATAAAACTGGCACTTCAGGATGCCCTTTATTTTGAGCCTACCCTAGCAGAAAATGAATATTTTACCATTGGCCAACAGCATCCCATTAGTGGCAATTTAAATATACAGGGAACACTTAATGATCTGAACATTCCCAAATTAAACTTGAATTGGAGCAACACTGCCCTGACAGGGGAAGGCAAACTATTCCGGGTAACCGAACCCGATTCACTTTCCTTCGATATTCCAACCTTCAAAGCCACCTCCACCATTGCGGACCTAGAGTTATTTGTAACCGAAAAGGACCTGAATATTTCGCTGCCCCAGACTATTATGGTCGAAGCCCAGGCGAAGGGCAGTTTAAAAAACGTTTCCGGGAAAGCCCTTATAAAAATTCCCGAAGGCACTGCCCAAATCACGGGAAACTATTCCAATCTAAATACGATTAACTTTAACGGTAACCTTCAAGTGAGCGATCTACAATTGGGCAAGTTGTTGAAAAATGATCAACTGGGCACTGCAGCATTTACTATAAATGCATCCGGAAGCGGTAGCAGTGCCAATACTTTGAATGCTGAAATGGATTCCAAATTCACCCAGCTTTCCTTCAAAAATTACGACTTTTCAAATCTCGATCTCAATGGAAAAATCCGTAACGGAAAAGGCAACATCAACCTTAATTTCAAGGATGGGAATCTAAATTTCACTTCCCGGACAGTAGTAGATTTGGATTCCTCAAATTCAAAATATGGCCTACAACTAAATGTAATTGGTGCGGACCTTCAGGCCCTTGGAATTACTACCGAAAATATCAAGGCGGGGCTGGAAATGGAAGCCGATTTTACGGGCAACCCAAAAGACTTTATACTGGACGCTTCAATAAAAAATGGGGTAGCTGTTTACGATGGGCAACAATACCAAATGGGTGAAGTGGAAATTAAATCCAAAATCGATACCCTTAATACGGAAGTTGCCATTATCAGTGATTTTCTTCGCGGGAATTTATATTCCAATGGCTCTCCTCAAGGTATAAACATTTCCCTAAAACAATATTTTAAAAATTATTTTCAAGATTCAATAGTACATAGCTCCGCTGCCGACACTTTAAAACTAAAAATGGAATTGAAACTGATTCCAAATTCCATTCTAACCAAGGTATTTTTAAAAGATCTGGAACAATTGGACTCCATAAGCGCACACGCCAATTTTGATGCGGCCAAAAGAACCTTGGAATCCGGCTTGCAAATACCCTATGCCAGATATAAGGGAATGGCACTTGACAGTCTGAGCTTTTCTATAAATGGGGATGCTGGGAATCTTAATTTCAAGGCAGGTCTGGCCAACCTCCTGGCCGATCCGGTGGACCTCGGAAGAACCCTATTTGAGGGGAGATTGGACAATAGGCAATTATTGGTTGATTTCAGTTCTTACGATGGCCATGAAAAAATAATGCACATTGCTTCCGAAATAACCCTGGACAGAGACACCACCCTACTCCATATCAATCCCTTAGAATTAATAATCAATAAAAAAGAATGGACCATTCCTCAGGACAATCAAATATCCATATCAGATAACCTTTTGGAATTCCATAAAGTAACCTTAGAAAGAAATTTACAAAAGTTAAGCCTTGTAAGCACAGATTCCGAAACGGAGGAAAAACCTCTGAGGCTATCCTTTGAGCAATTTAAACTACAGACCTTTATGGGCATGCTAAACCCCTACAGACCTCTGGCAACAGGGATCGTGAACGGGGATTTCACACTTGAAAATCTATTCGGTGCCACCGGGATCGTGGCAGATTTTAATATAACCGATTTAGAGGTTTTAGAACATGCACTTGGCCACCTAAGTCTGAATGCCAATTCCAAAACCAATGGGACCTACGATTTTAATCTCGCTTTAAAGGGCGGTGGTGCAGATATTGACCTTAACGGGGATTATGCCGCATCCGAAACTGGCGCACAACTAAATTTGGATCTTGATCTAAATAGGATAGACCTCCAGTTTATAGAAAAATTCTCCCAGGGAAGTTTGAAAGATTCCCATGGTACGCTATCCGGAAATATTGTTGTTTCCGGGACAACTTCTTCCCCACTTTATTCCGGTTCCGTTAATTTTAAGGATACCGATTTTAATGTAGCAACATTAAATTCCGTATATAGGATTTCCGATGAAACACTTAAAATTGATAACAAAGGAATTTATTTGGACAATTTTCAGATTACGGACGTCAATGGCAGCAACTTTATAGTGAACGGTTCCATTGGCACTGAAGAATTAACAAATCCAAAATTCAATATCAGCTTAAATGCCCAACAATTCCAAGCCCTAAATTCCACAAAAGATGATAACGAATTGTTCTATGGCAAGTCCAGTTTTGATCTGGACCTAAGTGTTAAAGGCTATTTAAGGCTCCCGGTCATAGAAGGGAGAATCCGGGTCCGTAAAATAACCGATATTACCTATGTAGTCCCCAAAGAGCAGTTGGATGTGCAGGAACGTGAAGGAGTGGTCCTTTTTGTAAACCGTGAAAATCCCGATGCCATCCTTACCAGAAACGACCAGGAAGAAACCCCTGCATTTTTTTCCGGCATGGATATCAATGTTATTTTGGAAATTGCGGACGATTCGGATTTTAATATCATCATTGATGAACGTACCGGAGATAACCTTAAAGTTTCTGGCAATGGAACGCTAAATCTGAATATAAAACCCAACGGCTCAACAAATCTCACTGGCCGGTACGAACTAAATTCCGGGCATTATGAGACTTCTTTATATAATCTGGTAAGGCGAAGGTTTGAAATTAACCCGGGCAGTACCATTGTTTGGCAAGGCGTCCCAACGGATGCCAAACTGGACGTGACCGCCGTATACGAAGTAGCGACTTCTGCATCACCACTAATGTCGTCCGTAATTTCTGGGGAAGATATAAGTGTTGTCAACAAATACCGCCAAGTACTCCCCTTTTTGGTATACCTTAATGTTGAAGGGGAATTATTGGAACCAAAACTGTCCTTTAGACTGGATATGCCCGAAAACGAACAAGGCTCCCTTGGAGGGGCTGTTTACGGTAGGGTTCAACAGTTAAACCAACAAGAAGCAGAGTTGAACAAACAAGTGTTTTCCTTATTGGCACTTAATAGATTTTATCCCTATTCTGGCAGTGACGGAAGCCTGGGCGGTACGGCAGCCATTGCAAGGGATAATGTAAACAAGGTGCTATCTGGACAGATCAACGCCTTTTCTGATAAGGTTTTTGGGAAATCGGGATTTGAGATCGATTTTGACCTGGACAGTTTTACGGATTACCAGGGTGAAAGTCCACAGGACCGCACCCAATTGAATATCAATGCTAAGAAAAAGTTGTTCGATGATAGGTTGGTAGTAACGGCAGGCAGCGCTTTGGATGTTGAGGGAAGTGCGCAATCAGGCCAAGAAGAAACCCCGATTATTGGTAACGTAAGTCTAGAGTATTTACTTACCAAAGATGGCCGATTTAGACTAAGGGGCTTTAGAAAGAACGAGTACGAAAATATCATAGACGGTCAATTGATCGTCACAGGAATAGCTCTAATTTTCAATAGGGAATTCAATAAATTCAGTCAGTTATTCAATCCCCTGAAAGAAACAAACACATCTGAGGACAAAGATAAGGAAGATAAAAAAAATGAATAGGATTTTGAGGGCAACCCAAACATTTTACTATGCGCTGATATTGCTAATAATAGCTAGCCTATACTCCTGCGGTGTAAGTAAATTTATTCCAAATGGGGAATCCTTGTACACGGGCAGCAAGATCAACATAAAAGCCAATAAAGAAATAGGAAAGACCAAAAAGGTTTCCCAAGAATTGCATACCCTTCTGGAACCTGAACCCAATTCCAAAATTCTGGGGACAAGGCCAGGGCTTTACTTCCATTATAAAGCCCAGAAGAAAAATCCAGGTTTTCTAAACCGATGGCTAAATAAAAAGTTCGGGGAAGAACCAATATATCTATCCGATGTAAATCCACAACGTATAGAGCAACTAATGCTGAACCGCCTGGACAATCGTGGCTTTTTTTACAGCAAAGTAACTTCCAAGTTGGACAGTACCCAGAAACATGCTGCCCTGAGCTACCAAGTGGAACTCCAACAGCCCTATACACTGGAACAATTTAAGTTGGATAAAGATTCCTTGCCAATTTATAACGATATATCCAAAGCCCTTACCCAAACAGAAATAAAGATAGGAAAACGGTTCGACCTGGAACTGATGAAATATGAAAGGCAACGTATAGACCAAGAACTAAAGCAAAAGGGATATTACAATTTTAATCCCGATTTTTTAATTTTTGAAGTAGATACCAATCGATATGACAACAAGAAGTTCGACCTTTTTCTTAGACTTAAAAAAAACGTTCCAAAAAAATCCCTTTTTCCTTATACCATTGATTCCATTGCTGTATTCCCCAACTTTTCAATAGATACGGATACCATTTCGCCCTCCAGAGCCACTAAGATCAATGGTATAAGCTTTTTTCAGAAAGAAGAATTTTTTAACCCGGAAAAACTGGAGCCTTATATTTTGTTTGGGCTAGGTCAAAAATACAATTCACGAACGGCCGGTCTTACCAGTAATCGGCTGTCTTCCCTAGGTACCTATAAATTCGTAAATATTAGATTCAATGAAAAGGACACATCGGCTACGGATAGTGTAAGGTCCTTGTCCGCAGACATATACCTTTCGCCCCTCACTAAAAGATCGGTTCGTGCAGAATTTCAGGGAGTTACAAAATCCAACGGTTTTGCCGGTCCCGGAATTGCTGTATCCTACAACAACCGGAACCTGTTCAAAGGGGGCGAGACCTTTGGCATTACCGGAAACTTCGCCTATGAGACACAGCTTTCAGGAGGAAAAAATACCGGCCTAAGTAGTATTGCAGGAGGATTGAAAACAGATTTAATAATTCCTTCCCTCATTCCGTTTTCGCCAAAAAGATTTAAATATGCTGTTCCAAAAACTAAAATAAGTTTGGGAACAGATTTCTTGAAGCGCACTAAACTTTATACCTTAAATTCATTTAACGCCACCTTTGGATATACCTGGAACGCCAATAGATTTGTTTACCACGAACTCAACCCAATTAATGTCAACTATGTAAAGCTCTCCAATACCACCGAAGAATTTTTAGCAATTTTGGACAATAATCCATTTTTGAGTCAAAGTTTTCAACAGCAGTTTATTGCCGGATTAAATTACACCTTCACCTATAATGAATTGGTAGACGGCAACAACAATAATCCATTTTTCGTATCTACAAGTTTGGATATTGCAGGAAATACTTTGAATCTCCTTAGTGGTTCCAAGACCACCATCTTTGGACTTGAATATGCCCAGTATGCCAAGGCCGATGTTGATATTCGATATTATTTAAAATGGAAAAAGGAACAAGCATTGGTAGCCAGACTTTATGGCGGATGGGGCCTTCCTTTCGGTAACTCCACCACTCTACCCTTTGTAAAACAATTTTTTTCCGGAGGGCCCTATAGTGTAAGGGCGTTTAAAATCAGATCGCTGGGTCCAGGCACCTATAATTCTGAAGAAAATGGCACCTCTTCCTTTTTTGACCAGTCCGGTAATCTAAAGTTGGAAGCCAATCTGGAATACCGCTTTCCAATATGGTCCTATTTTAAAGGAGCCATTTTTGCCGATGCCGGAAACGTCTGGTTGACCAATAATTTCGAAATTTCAGAGGATGAACCGGCAGAGAGTCGCGCGTTCAACGAAGAATTGCTTGCCAAAGGAAAATTTGGGTCCAATTGGGCCAAGGAATTGGGTATAGGTGTGGGTTTGGGCCTTAGGATAGACATACAGAGCTTTGTGTTGCGTTTCGATTTTGCTTCTCCTTTACAGGTTCCCTACCTGCCCAAAGGGGAACGGGTCAGAATACCATTTTTTGATGGTGGCAGTAATAATCTCATCTTTAATTTCGCCATCGGGTATCCGTTTTAATGCTTTCTAGATTTTAGGTATCCATTCTATTAAAAAAATCATAAAATTTTCATTATCAAGCAAATGGATCAAAAATGGAATCTTTTGAACTAGTACCAATAGTCATTTAGGTCTAATTTTAATATAGATAAATTATTCACCTGTCTGCCTTTTAAAAGCAGACCTTAAATACAAAAATACTATGAACAGTGATCAATTGGAAGGAAAATGGAAACAGGTCAAAGGTAAGTTCAAACAGAAATATGGTGATCTTACAGATAATGACCTAACTTATTCAGAAGGTAAGTTTGAGGAATTCTTGGGCCGGTTGCAAGAAAAAACCGGAAAGAAAAAAGAACAATTAAAAGAAGAGATAGACAATCTGTAGCCTCGAAGGCAAGAGATTAAAACTCTTTGAACAACCCCTACATTCATGTGGGGGTTGTTGTTTTGTGGCAGTTGGAATAGAAAGAAGTTGACCATGGGAAAAATAAGAAACTACTATAATATTTTAAAGTCTATCCTTGTTGTCCTTTGCGTATTCCTTCTTATACATTCTTACAATAATCAGGAAAAGACTAATAAGAAGTGGACCAAATATCAGCCCTATAAAACCAAAAATGGGAACCCCTACTATTACTCCGATCAGCGTAATTAAAGGATGTACATTGTCCAGTTTTTTAAGGACAAATAGACGAAATAGATTATCCGTAGCCCCTACCACAATAATTCCGTACAAAAGAATCCCCCAAGCTTGAAATGTATTGCCGTTTGAGAGCGACAATATAAAGACCGGGACAATTCCCAAAAAAGAACCTACAAAAGGAATCATAGAACCTATGGTAACGATTACCGCCCAGAAAAAGGGGGCTTTAATCCCAAATACCAAAAACCCAACCAATGATACAACCCCTTGTGCCAAGGCCACCAAAGGAATCCCCAGGGCATTGGAACGTACCATGGCCCTAACCTCCTCTCCAATTATCTTTAAATTATCCTTACTTATAGGAATATATTCAAATAAAGATTCCCGCAATTCCCTGCGATTGGTCAACATATAAAAAAGCATGAAATACATGATAGAAACGGCAATAAAAATATTGAAGGTACCACCGGCAAAGCCCTGTAGGCTATTGGACAACCATGTAGATACAGCTCCTGCGTCTATTTGGGAGGTGAAATCATATCCAAACGTATTTTCCCATTTTCCCATTTGGTTTTCCACGGCAGAAATCACCTTTTCGGAATTCTGAACGGCATTCTCTACCTTATTGCCCAACATTAGAACAATTCCTGAAATAGGCAATAAAATACATACGAACGACCCAATGAGCAAGACGATAGCGGCTAGATTGGGGTGCCAACCCTTTTTAACAAGTTTTTCCATGGGCCTACGCAAAAGCACATATATGGTTATGGCTCCCAAAACTCCCGAAAAATATGGTAGTATCGCCTGAAATATAAGCCCTCCCAACATAATAATGAGAAGTAAAATAAATATCTGGCGAATTATTTTGGGTTCTATTTGTGTCATAGTTGTGTTGCCTAATTAAATATTGTCCATATCAATCAAAAAGTTATTTTACGGGCTAATTGAGTTCTTTAAGATCATTACAGTGAATACCCTAAATTACAATAGCCCTGGAATTTCGTAGTACAAAAATCCCAAGACCAAGATTCTGATTCATACATAATAAGCCCGTTTCCTTTAATGGTTTCCAATTTGGCCGTTGCAATATTGGAAATACAATTGGGAACTTAAAATAAAGGAAAAAAGAGCTCCGAGATAGGTAAATCGTAAAATATTAAAGCGGCTTTCGACCCGATATAATATTATATAAAACGGCAATAATGGCAATTACCAAAAGAATATGGATCAGATTACTGGTTCCCATTCCGGCAACTATGCCGAAGAAGCCCAAAAGCCAAATAATAATACAGATAACAGCTACCAACCAAAGTATACTTCTCATAGTTTAATGTTTTAGTTATTAAAATTTATGTCCAGAAAAATACTTTTAGCCGAGGCTGACTTAACATTTCCAAACAATTTAAAGTTATTCCAATCCCTTATCGAACTGTAATTCAATAGCTAAATTTATTAATGCAATCAACACTTAATGATAATCCAAAATGTACATGCACTTCTTGGAAAACATTATTCTTTAAGATTTTTGAAAAGCAGGCCCACCAATGATTTCTACATTTAAAATTAAGGCCCCCTTCAAATTGGATTAAAATTGAATGGATTAACGTTAAGACATTCAAAGATTTTGGATTAAGTTACCTTTCAGGTTGATACAATAAAAGGTATTAAACCTCAGGGCAAGCCCTGCACCCAATCATAGGAATCGACCCAAGGGTCGAGGTATTGAACCTAGATCCCGCCGAAAAAGGCGGGATTAGTTCAACTTGCAATTTTCAGTGCGTCTTTCTGACTTCTGAAAATTGAGTTTCACTAATAAAAAACAAAACTTTATGGATAACGATAATTCGGAACGATTCTCTTTCAAGGCCTTGCCCAGTTTGATCGTTGAAACCTATAAGTCATGGTTGTCCAAGGATCCCTTTAGGTCCAGTGCAGTAGTAGCCTATTACGCTATTCTCTCACTACCTGCCCTATTGGTAATCATCGTAAACCTCGTGGGTGCGGTTTGGGGAACGGAAATAGTTCAGGGAAAACTAACAGAGGAATTTTCCATGGCCCTGGGGAGTGACGCTGCAACATCAATCCAAGCTATGATTGAGGAAACACAAAGCGCAGAAAAAAGTACCCTATCCTCCATTATTGGTATCGGCATTCTTCTTTTTGCCGCCACGGGGGTTGTTTATCACTTAAAAATATCATTGAACGCCATTTGGAAAATTAAATCGGACCCAGAGGCGAAAATAAAAAAAGTGATTATAGACCGTGTATTGAGTTTTGCCTTTATTCTGGCGATCGGTTTTCTATTGCTTATCAGTTTCATAGTTACGGCAGCCATATCTATCCTCAACGACTTTATACGGGAGGTTTTGCCCGATGTGCTACTTTATGCAGCCTATACCATAGATTTTCTAATTTCCATTGCCATTATATCGGTTCTTTTTGGACTAATGTTCAAATATCTCCCCGATGCCAAGGTAAAATGGCCCCCGGTAAAGATTGGTGCAATTTTAACCGCGCTCCTTTTTGTATTGGGAAAATCGGCCTTGGGTTATTATTTCGGACTGGCAGAACCTGGATCTACTTACGGTGCGGCGGGTACTATAGTATTAATACTATTATGGGTATCCTACTCCTGCCTTATCCTATTCTTTGGGGCCGAGTTTACCTATAATTATGCGGAAAGGTTCGGACATGGTATAAAGCCGAATAGCAGGGCTGTTAAGGAAAATGAACCCTGTTAGCGGTTATATGTGGCCCATTGCACCATTGGAGTGGCAATTTTTAAATGAATGACATAACCGTTACATTCTTTTACGCTTTTCCTTAGCCCCAGTAACCCTATTTCTTTGTTGCCTTTGCTTTTCAATTCCAGAAGGAAAAAGGGTATGTTAACTGAAAAACCAATTCGGACATATCTTTATTATCCCCATTATTCCCAGTACTGGCTAATGGTAGTACTATCCAGTTTTAATGGGACAACCAAACGCTCATTTCTCCTTGGCCTCTATTGCCCCAGACATAGTAAGGAATCAATCGTAAATCAAAGCTATCTGTAGGTTCACTGATTCTGCGGTAAAGTTTCTTATTCCAGTCCATCTCCTTCCCAGAAGCAGTAGCTTTTAAAACCAAAACATTACGGCCTTCAATCTTCAACATCTCAGGCTCCATACTAGAAGCCTTATCCAAAACAATCTGGTTAACGCTAATGTTTTCGGGTAAATCCGCAGATTCGGTACAGTAGACCAATGGACCTCTTTTTACTGCTATTTGGTTCTTGGTCTCCTCTACCATAGGATTTGCCTCCATTAATTGTACAACCATTGGTAGATCTAAAGCTATCTTATCACCTGATTTCCATTTTCTCTTTATTTCAAAATAATTCCCTGGCGAAGGATCTCCTTCCCACTTTTTGCCGTTCACCAACACTGAGGCGGTAGTGGCCCATCCAGGAATCCTCAAGAACACTTTAAACTCCTCCCTTTTAATTTCTTTAAAAGTCATATCAATTACTCCATTCCAAGGGTAGTCCGTTTTCTGTTCAACATGCAGCTTGGAACCATTGGCTAAAGTGGTATTAAGAAAGTTGCTTCCATAAAGATTAACATATAATCCCTGATCTGACAAACTATATGCATAATTATTTACCTCGGCCAATGTACGGGTAATATTAGGGGGACAACAGTTGGATTTGGATATATAACCTTCCCTCGTATTGCCCCATCGTTGTTGAAATGGAAGGTCTTTGGTAACGTTAAGTGGGTTGGTATATAGGAATTCTTTCCCATTGAGGCTAATACCGGAAAGCACGCTATTGTATAGGGCCAACTCCATAATATCGGTATATTTGGATTCTCCAGTTATCTGCAGCATTCGCCAGTTCCATAAAACATTTCCTATGTTGGCACAGGTTTCGTTATGTGCCGTAGCATTTGGTAATTGATAAGGCCTGCCATAGGCCTGATGTATTTTTTGTACTTCTGAAGGATTGTAGGAAGTGCCGTCCGGAGAAACCCCATCATATAAAGCTCCACAAGCACCGGTAATATACATTCGGCTATATACCACATCTTCCCAAATGGAATTGAGATTTTTCAAAAGTTGTTCCTCCCCCGTTTCAGCATAAAGGTCAGCGACTCCGGCATATAGATAATTGGCCCTAACCGCATGCCCCATGGCGTTCATTTGATCCCTAAAAGGTATACGGTCCTGGTTGTCATCTGTACCGTCACTGGTAGTCCCCCGAATATTGATCAGATTGTTGGCCAGCTCCAAATACCTAGGATCTTTTAAGGTTCTGTACATTTCTACCACCCCCATATAATGGGACGGACATATGGCATTACGTGCGAGCTCCGGAGAAGCTTTTTTATAAAAGTCATATAAAAAGTCGGCCACGCCCTTCGCTACTTTTAGAAAATTATCTTTACCCGTAGCCCTGTAATGGACACAGGCGGCCGTCATCAAATGGCCCATATTATACTTCTCAAATCCCAATTGCTTTTGTAATTTCTCCGGCCCCAATGTGCCCCAGCGCTCCTCTATCAAAACAGGGGTATGCAGATAGCCATCTTTTCTTTGGGCTTTGGCTATCAGGGCAATTGCCTCATCCATTTGGGTGCTAAGTTTGGGATCTTTGGTAACCGCATAGACAGCGGCCATCCCTTCAAAAAGTTTATAAAAATCCCCATCATGGAAAGAAGGACCTTTATGTTTGCCCTTCATCAATCCAGCGGCTATCTCAAAGTTTTTATATGCATGCGTAGTATCGCTGTGATAAAGCTTCCACATGTAGGGCATGGTATGATTCCTCTCCACATCAAACTGTTCTTTCCAAAAGCCATTTGTCCATTGTACGGCATCAAGATCTACACTTTGCAATTTTGCATATGGACTATTTTCATTGTTGATCAAGCCCTTGCTTTGGGCGCACACCCCAATGGTCAATATAACCATCGCGTTGATCAAAACATATTTTTTTAGTATCATACCAGTTCGTTTATTGCCATTAACCAAAAACGGATATTACCCCACCACTTAGTTATAATTATTGTTGTTCAGGATATAATTAAGGTAACTATAATTTTGTTCAATTGGTTTATAGCCCTCTTTAGAGCCAAATACACATATGTTGTGAAGGTCTATTCTTGCCTCAAGAACCGTGAATCTTATCCCTACAACCCTGTATCTTCAATTTTTTTTTCAGCGCAATGAATTGCGATATCACCTTTTTTTTTCTGCGATCAACTCTTGCCAAGTTGTGTATGAGTCACGTAAATCATCCGACAACTTCCCCGGTAGATAGGTCACCAAACCTTTATATACCGGTTTTGGCAAATCTTCAATACTTTGCCAAAATCCCACGCCTAAACCAGAAATTAAAGCCGCTCCCCTTGCCGAAACATCGGAAATGCCAATGTTGGTAACCGGTGTTTGCAGTATATCGGCCAAAAACTGCATCAAAAAGTGATTGGAAGTGATTCCTCCGTCTACCTTCAATTCCTTAAGTTTCTTTTTGGTCTCACTTTCTATGGCACCGACCACATCCTTTATTTGGAAGGCTATTGATTCCAAAGCTGCACGAACTATATGGGCCTTTGAAGTACCAAAGCTAATTCCGTGGATCGAGGCCTTCCATTCCTTTTTCCAATGTGGCGCACCCAATCCGCTAAATGCAGGAATTAAATAAACCCCTTCATTTCCAGTAACAGATGTAGCCATTGGTTCTATCTCTTCATTATCCGAAAATAACCCGAGCTGATTTTTTAACCATTCCAAGGTTGCGCCACAACTAACAATAACACCCTCCAGAGCATAATTTATATTTTTTTGTGCACTCCATCCAATTGTAGTTAGAATACCATTTTTGTTCTGCTGTGCCACCTGTCCTGTGTTCCATAATATGGAAGACCCCGTACCTAGAGTGGCCTTGGCCATCCCCTCAGTAAAACACTCCTCCCCAAAGAAAGCGGCTTGAGAATCCCCTATCATTCCCGTGATGGGTATTTTGTTTGGTAAAATACCTCCAAAATCAGATTCACCAAAGAACGCTGAAGAGTGCATAACTTCAGGAAGTTTAAGCCCTGTGAGGCCAAATTCATCAAGAAGCTCTTCATCCCATTTTAAATCATAACTATTAAAAAATAAGGTTCTAGAGGCATTTGTATGATCCGTATAATATTTCTCCTTATTGGTCAGTAAGTACAATAGCCAAGTATCAATAGTTCCAAAATAGGCATTTCCCTGTCTTATAGCCTTGTCTATGACAGAATTGTTCTGCCTGAGCCACATCATTTTGGTTGCCGAAAAATAAGGATCTATTGTAAGTCCTGTTTTTACATTGACCAATTTCTCCAGACCATGTTGCTTTAATTCCTCACAAATAGCCACTGATCGCTTACATTGCCAAACCACCGCATTGTGCAAAGGTTCGCCATTGTTGTCCCAAACAACGAATGTTTCCCTTTGATTGGAAATTCCACAGGAAATTATGTTCTGTTCTTCACCTGAAAAGCTTTCCATAAAGACACTATAACATTTCCCAACCGCTGTAAGCACGTTCTGATAAAGTTCATGGGGATCTTGTTCCACAAAACCAGGTAAAGGATAATAGGATTTTAGTGGCTCCGATGCCTTGGACACCAAATTTCCCATGGTATCAAAAATTAGTGCTTTTGTGCCACTCGTACCCTGGTCGATGGATAAAATATAGGTTTTGGCCATTCTTTATGTAATCGATTAGTGTTTTTCTTGTCTTACCTCGGGTTAGTCTTCATTGGGATGGTTTACCCTATCCATAATTACCGCTATTAAAATAACCAAGCCCTTAATAATCTGTTGCCAGAAGGGGGATACGTTGAGCAATACCAATCCACTATTGAGCACTCCAATAATGAGCGCTCCCTGGACAGTGCCCATGATGGAGCCCCTACCACCGGATAGGGATGTGCCCCCAATAACAACGGCGGCAATGGAGTCCAGCTCATAACTAAATCCGGCATTGGGCTGTGCGGAATCCAATCTCGAGGTCAGTATAATTCCTCCAACGGCCGCTAAAATACCGGCAATGGCATACACCCAAATTTTAATTTTATTGATATTTAAACCTGATAGACGTGCAGCGCTCTCATTGCCTCCAACGGCATAAATATATCTCCCGAATTTGGTTTTTTTGGTTATGACCACAGCGATGGCAACAACAATTATTGTTATCCAAACCGGCATTGGAATCCCTAGAAACCAACCTGTTCCAATAAATGCGAAATTCTGCCCCAAACCGGTTATGGGAAAACCTCCTGTCCATAGCATTGTTGCTCCCCTAGCAATGGTCAACATGGCCAAGGTTGCCACAAAGGGAGGAACTTTAAATTGGGTAATCATCCATCCATTAAAAAGTCCCAGTCCCCCACCCACAACAAAGCCACCTAAAATAGCACCAAATACCGTAAAGCCTAGATAGAGGTTCAAGGAAGGAATATCTACACCAAATTTTAGCAATCCAGCAGCCACTGCACCGCTAAACGCTAATATGGAACCCACTGAAAGATCTATGCCCCTAGTCAATATCACTAAGGTCATCCCTACGGAAATACATACATTTACAGAAATTTGCCGCATAATGTTCCAACCATTTTCCATGGTAAGAAACTTATCCGACATGAAGGCCAATACCACGCACATCACCAATAGGGCAATGATGGACTGGAATTTAATTATAGTCGTTTTTATGTTCATTTTTAATTATAAAATTGCAGCATTCATTATTTTATCTTCGGTGGCCTCTTTTTGGCTAAACACGCCTGTAATACGCGATGCTCCCATCACTATTATTCTATCACAAATGGCCATAATCTCCGGTAGTTCGGAAGAAACCACCAAGACCCCTAGCCCCTCTTTAGCAAGGTTATTGATCAAATGATAAATCTCGTTTTTGGCATTTACGTCAATGCCACGGGTAGGTTCATCCAGAAAAAGTATTTTTGGGGTCGTTGCCAACCATTTAGCCAACACTACTTTTTGTTGGTTGCCGCCGCTTAAATTTTCTGATTTTTGCCCAGGAGAAGACGTTTTTATGTTAAGATTGGAGATATATTTTTTGGCCAAGTCCGTTTCCAAGCCTGAATTAAGCAATCCATTTTTTACGATTTGATCTATACTCGCCATACTAACATTCTTGAAAACGGGCATTTGTAATACCAAACCATCCGCCTTGCGATCTTCTGGCACCAACCCCATTCCGTTAGCAACGGCGTCCATTGCTGAGGTAATTTTTATCTCTTGTCCGTCAATATAGATATTTCCGACCATGGTTTTGGAATGAAGCCCAAAAATGGTCTCCAACAATTCGGTCCTGCCGGCCCCCATTAAACCAAAAATGCCCAGTACTTCTCCCCTTCTTAGGTTGAAACTCACATCTTTTACCAAATATTCCGATTTTATGGTGTGCTTAGGAAGTGATATGCCTTCCACCCTTAAAACCTCTTCGCCCAATGGTAAATCTTCCTTAACATAAAGATTCTTGATATCGCGTCCTACCATTAAACGAATAAGGTCCTCTTTTTTTGCTTGGTCAATATTTTCAATGGTACCCACCATTTTTCCATCACGCAATCCTATAAACCGATCGGCTATCCTAAACAACTCATCCAATTTATGGGATATGTAAAGAATGGAAACCTGTTGTTCCTTTAGGGTAGCTATAATTCTAAAAAGCACTTCCACTTCGGCGTCGGTAATGGCAGAGGTGGGTTCGTCCATAATAACCACTTTTGCTTCTTCCAAAAGAGCCTTGGCAATTTCTACTTGTTGCTGTTGGCCTACCTTCAATTTAGCCACTAGCGTATTGGGCGGTACATTACATTCCAACCGTGCTAATAGGGCCTTGGTTATTTGGTTCATTTTTTTGAAATCCAACATACCAAAGGAATCCACAATTTCACGGCCCAAGAAAATATTGGCAGTTATGCTTAGATAGGGAATTAAGTTAAGCTCCTGATGAATTATGGCAATTCCCCTTCCCATGGCATCTTTTGGGCTGGAAAAATTCACTTCCTCACCGTTCAAAAGTAAAGTGCCCTCATATTCGGGATATACGCCGGACAGAATTTTCATTAATGTAGATTTCCCCGCCCCGTTCTCTCCAACGATTACATTGACCTTAGCTCTATGAACATCAAGTGATACCTGATTAAGCGCAGTTACCCCCGCAAATTTTTTGGTGATATTTTCCGCCCTTAATATGATATTTTCCTCCCTCACAGCTTATTTTATATCTAAAATTAAAGGAATGATTCTTAAATTTTGAAGATCAGGATTTTTCGTATTCACCTCAACAGCCCCCTTAAAGTAAATATTATTGCCTTCTTTTACCTTCTTCATAAAAGGAGGAACAATGTCTGTTCGTACCCTATTGTTAACAGCTACTGAGATACTATTGAAATCCATCGTATTTTGATAATCGCCAATATTGGCCATTCCTGACCCTTCACGTATGGCATTCCCGAATATAAAATCCGTGGCAACAAGTAATTCCGGTCCAGCTCCCCCTTCAATTTTAACAATAACATTTTCAGGTCCTATATGGAGCACTTTGCCATTGCCTTCCACAATAAAGTAATAGTCATGGCTTATCCCCAATTTACGACCTTGTTCGGCAGTAAATTGCATCAGGTCGTCTTGCAGCGCTTTTATGAATTGCCCTGCCTCCACTGCCGGGAGTCCGGCTAATTTTGTTTCCAAAAACTTTTGGGCAAAAGCGTCGGGATCAAAAACACCTTTTTTTTGAGCTGTATTCCTCTCATTCAACGTTTCAAAATAAACCGAGTTGTACAAAGCCACACCAACTAGTAGTGTTATCAGAAGATATTTGATAGGCTTTTTCATGCTATTCCTCACTGCCATAGGCATCAAATTCACTTATATTATCCTGAGTTACTATTTCCACGGCAATGGGCATTTTTCTTTGAATATTGCGTTCGCCCTGCAAGTACTTATCAGCCAATTCAGCGGCTGTTTGTGCCATGAATTTGGGCGATTGCATGGCTGTGGCCATAATTTTTTTATCCCTAATGGCATCCATGACGTCTTGTGATCCATCAAACCCAAATACCATAACACTATCCGCTTTTCCAACCGAGACCAAAGCCTGATAGGCCCCCATGGCCATGGCATCGTTACCACAAAAAACTGCATCAATATCAGGATTGGACTGTAGTACAGATTCCAGGACCTCCATGGCCTTGCTTCGATCAAAATCTGCACTTTGTTGAGCCACCATCTTTAAGTCGGGGAAATAGTCCACTACACTGTGAAAGCCCTTGGAACGGTTCCAGGTATTATTATCTCCAACAAGCCCCAATAGCTCTACATATTTCCCTTTCTTATTCATTTGCCTTACAAAGTATTGCCCTAAATCCACACAGCCCGAAAAGCTATCGGAAATTATCTGGGTTACCGGACCTTCCAAGGAATTTACTTCCCTATCCATACAAAAGGTAGGAATGCCCGCTTGTTTAGCCCTATTAACATTACTGACCGACCCCTCGGCATCGGTAGGGTTAAATAAAATAGCACTATATCCTGCTGCAATTAAATTTTCAAAATGTTCGGCCTCTTTGGCCGTATTATTCTGTGAATCGAAGATAGTGGTCTCATAGCCCAACTCCCTTGCCCGCTCTGCAGCCGATTCGCCCAAAACCACAAACCAGGGGTTGTTCAATGTAGAAATAACCACGGCCATCTTCTTGGGTCCATTGTTATCCTTACGGCCACAGCCAAATAGCATGGCCCCGATAATTATAAGAACAATAGTCCTTACAATAGCAGAAAAAATTTGTTTATCCATGCATTGAGGGGTTTTGAGTAAGTATTTCCAAGCCAAGATTATACAAACCTTCTTCTGAAATTCCGTAATGCTGAAATATTTCCATTTGAGAACCGGTAACGGTGTATTCATCTGGAATTCCAACAATGCGAAATGGATTATTGTACCCTTTTTGGAAAAGGTGCGACGCACAGGCTTCTCCCAGACCACCATTGACCATGTGCTCTTCAACAGTGATAATTGGCTGGCCTCCGGCCGCCAAATTCTGTAAAAGATGGGTATCCAAGGGTTTAATGGTGTGCATGCTCACTACCGTAGCGTGTATCCCCTTATCGTCTTCAAGTTTCTTTGCCGCCAACCAAGCCGGATAAACCGTTTCACCTGAGGCAATAAAAGTGAGGTCCTTACCCTTGCGAACAACTCGACCTTTACCAAACTCAAAGGTTTCATTGTCCACATTTAAAAATGGCATTGCCTTTTTCCCCAGTCTCATGTAAATAGGCTTTACAGATTGTGCAGAAAGGCGAACGGCCTGTTCGGTCTCAAAGTTATCTGCCGGAGCCACAATAACAATATTGTTAATGGCCCTAAGGGCCGCGTAATCGTGTAAACTATGATGGGTGGTACCAAGGGCACCATAACTTACACCTGCACTTATGCCTACCAAGATTACTGGGTTATCGGAATAAGCAACATCGTTCTTGATCTGCTCCAGGGCACGGGCGCTTAGAAAACATGCAGGAGAAACTGCAAATGCCTTTTTACCTGCCGCGGCCAAGCCGGCTGCAACTCCCACAAGATTCTGTTCAGCAATGCCCACTTCAACAATTTGATTAGGATACTTTTCACCAAAGGGAACCAACTTACCTGAGCCCCTTGAATCACTGGTTACAGCAATAATTGAGCTATCGGCAGCTGCCAACTCTTGCAAAATTTCTGAAAAAACCACTTGGTTAGGTTCCCCCATTATCAAGTTTTCTTCTTTTATTTTATCCAATTCCATATACTACTGAATTAGTGCTTCTGCCTCATTTAATTCTGATTGGGCCAATAAATACTGCTCCTCTGATGGTACCCCGTGGTGCCATTTCAGTACCCCTTCCATATAGCTGACACCTTTGCCCTTGGTGGTATGTGCTATGATAAAGTTAGGTTTTCCCTCTTCTATGGGACCATTGTTCAATGCCTCCTCCAATTGATCAAGATCATGTCCGTCTACCTCCTTTACTGCCCAGCCAAAAGCCTCCAGTTTATCACGAATGGAATCGGTATTCATAACCTCCTTGTTGTTTCCGGTAATCTGTTGTTTATTATTGTCCAGAATGGCGTACAAATTATCCAATTTATAATGTGAAGCCGATAAAAACGCTTCCCAATTAGATCCTTCGGGCAATTCCCCATCCCCTAGCAGGGTAAATACACGATGACTTTTGTCATCCAATTTCGCTGCAATGGCCTCGCCAACACAAATGGACAAACCATGACCCAATGCCCCAGTGTTCTGTTCAACGCCATGAACCTTTTTTGTAGGATGCCCAATATAGTGCGATTGATAATGACAAAGCGTTTCCAAATCAGATTCCGGAAAAAAACCGCGGTCCGCCAAGGTTACAAAAAGCGCTTCTACACAATGCCCCTTACTTTGAATGTACCTATCGCGATTTGGATTCTTAAAATCTTTGGGATCAACATTCAGTACCTTATTGTACAGTACGTTCAAAATATCAATACACGATAGGCTCCCCCCTGTATGGCCAGCCTTTGCCTTATAAATATATTTTAGAATATTTTTTCTAAGAACTACCGATTTTAATTTTATTTCCCTGTTTGTCATGTTCGTAAATTCTTTCAAATTACTGCTCGTTAAACCATACCTGTTGCTACCGTTCATAACTGAACCAGAAATTAAACCTTATGGTGGTATATATCCCAGCCCATATAATTGCCCAAAGCTTCCTGCAAAATGCCCCCAGTCTTAGAGGCGTTCATAACTACGTGGTGTTCAAATCCGTTTCTGCACACATACTGCATCAAGCCCTGCAGATTAGGAATTTGGGCCACCGCCCTGTTCCCAAAGGTCTTCAATGGGTCATCTGTCAACTCCCCTTCACCGAAATAAGCTTTGATAATACCTTTGGGATCATCCGTACTTATTCTCCCATAGGTAAGTGGACTTGCCGGTGTTCTACCATCTAGTGCACCATAGGTATTCTCAACGCCAACGGTAGTTCCGAGGATTGGAGCGGTATCCATCTTAATATCGGGTAAAAAGGATTTCGCCCAATTGCCACAATGAAAAAGAACACATTTATTGGGATCATCGGCATAATTGTTATTCCAATCCACCAAAGCACTCGGGGAGCCGGAGGCCAATTGCATGGCATACATACTAAGGGTCCCGGTAACATCGACCTCACAGGCAGATGGCAACATATTTTCGGACATTATACTCATGCTGGTACATACGTTACATCCATAATTCTGCTGCAATGAAGTCCAACATTGAATAGCCGTGGCATCCAATGCATACTCTTCCATAAACCCTTTTAAAACAACATCCAATTTTGCAATCTGTAACATAGCTTCATTGGGAGTCTTGCCTTGGGCCACATAGGCATTGATGGACTCCAAATGTTGCTTTACCGAGGCATCGTCCTTTGTTAGTTTATTGGCCTTGCCCAATATTTCGGATAAATCAACCGTAGTAACCGTAATGCCATTGCGCTGCAATATTTTTTCGGAATAGCGCACTGTGTTAAAGGCACCAGGTCTAGCCCCAACAGCCCCGATCCTAACGTTTCTTACACCCCTTACTACCCTGCACACGGCAACAAAATCTTTCAAGTCCTGTTGAAAAAGGGCATCGGAAGGATAACATACATGCTGATTCGTGAGTGAATACTTTATTCCATACTGATAAAGGTTATTACAGACTGAGATTTTACCACACCAGGAATCCCTGCGATTTACAACATTCATCTTCGTCAATTCGTCGGGATAGGCCTGTACCAATACCGGTACGTTCAGATTGGCCATTTTTAGCGTATCGGCCACCCCCTTCTCATCGCCAAAATTTGGCAAAAGCACCAATACCCCGGCAATTTCCTCACTGTGTCTCTTAAAGAGTTCTGCACATTTTTGAGCTTCCCTAAAGGTTTCCACACCGCCTAGCTTGGTATCGGTACTTCCCAATAAAACCGGTGTCAAATTTAATTTTGCAAAGACATCGATAATCTCGGTCCTAGCCTTTTCCACCAAACTATCCGGAAAAAAATCACGATTCCCTATTATTATCCCAATGCTTAATGGCAATTTTGCGGTACTCATATTCTTATAATTTTTATTTCTTATTAATCAGCCTTGGCCAAAATCACTTCAATTTCATTATCCTTAAAAACCTTTAGATCCTTTTCTTCCATTCCTGAATCCGTAATGATATAATCTATCAATGAAAGTGCTCCTAGACTGGCTAGGGCACTTTTGCCAATTTTAGAGCTATCGGCCACCAAATACGTAATGTCCGCAGCATCGATCATTGCCTTTTTTACTACAAGATCACTTATACTTGGATAGGTAAGACCGGATTTCAAGGAGATGCCAGCCGTAGCCAAAAATAACTTTTGCACGTTAAGTCCTTTAAAAAAATCGGCCGCTTTTTGCCCTGTCAATGATAAGGTAGGCGGTTTAAATTCACCCCCCGTCATGATAACTTCAATACCAGGTTCAGTGCCCAACAATAATGCGATATTAAGGGCATTTGTAATAACAGTTAAATCTTTATATCCTACCAGTTTTTTTGCAATTTCGGTGGTTGTACTTCCAGAATCCAGAATAATGGTGTCCCCGCTCTCAATAAACTCAAGACATTTTTGTGCTATAGCCTCCTTCAATTCCAAATTATCCTGTTGAACCAGGGAAAAGTTGCGTACCTGATCCCCCATATTTTTAAGATAGGCACCTCCGTGCTCCCTCATTATCAATCCTTGATTTTCCAACTTTTCCAAATCTTGGCGAACAGTAACCTCGGTGACCTTAAAAAGTTTGGCCAGGTCCGCCACCTTTGCAGATCCGTCCTCCTTTAAAAATTCTACAATCTTTTCACGCCTCTTATTCGGTAAATATGCCATAGTTCATAAATAATAGTAAATATTCGCAAACAAATAAAAACTCTTTTAATTTAAATTCAAAATATATCGTTCCACTTATTATTGCCCCACTATTTTAACCAACTTCATTATAGCATCAAAAAGACCCGTACGCAAAACTTTAAAATAGGCGGCATTTTGCAAAAAATCCTCAATACCAAAATAATTGTGCCACATTTATTTTTTCGGTTCACATATTACACGGCGATAGCTGGACAAATTGTGCATGCCGCTATCGGTTACCTCGCAAATTATATGAAAACTTTCACCACCCGCATCTGGAGGCACCTGCAGTATAGCATTCTTAGCGTTACTATTTAATATGTTTATTTTCCCAGTAAACGTACCAGCCTCTGGTTGAACCCACCAATGATAACTTAATGAATCCCCATCCGGATCATAGGAAGCCGATGCATCCAATTCAACACTGGACCCCACCTGAGGCTTTATGGTGATGCTTCCCAATCTACCATCACCATCAATTACAACAATAGGATTACGATTACCTACACCATTCTGAACCCAATCCATTCTAGCCGCAAAATTGTTGAATGTAGCCGCATAAAAATGATCACCATATCTTCTGCAAATTTCACTTTCATCCCCAGTAAAATTTACATACGAGTAGCCATTATCATCCTCTCCCTTACCCCATTGGGAATAGCCTCCCCAACTTACTTGGGTTGGTTGGTCAGGATCATTGAGACCGTTAGGCATGATATGCAAAAAGGAAGGGGTATCCCCCTCAACCCCCCATACATATTTTGGATATTGACTACCCAGACTACCATGATTCTGGATATGCTCCTCATAATCCGCCCACTTATTTTTCCCAGTCCCATTCTGATATTTCCATGCACAATCATCCCAAATAAAAAGTAGGTCATCTGCAAACTCTCGGCGCATCCATGCATGGGAGCTAGTTTCAAAACTAGATTTTTGCGGTCTATCCTGGTCCGTGATTGCATATGCCCGGATTTTATTCAGAAATACTTTTAATCCCGATTCGCCCTGGTCCTGTTCTACTTGCCAAATAGCCTGTGCCAATGTATTACCACCTCCCCAAAAACAAACCCAAATAGGACGATCGTCATCCTCGCTCGCCAACTGCACAATAAGATTACTTCCGTCAGAAATATTTTCAGGACCAACCTTATCCATACCCATATACAAACTACCAAACATTGTACGTTCCTTTAAATAATCGGCACTTGGCCAGTAGCCAATTTGCTGCCTTTCCTTATCATGGGCAAAACCATTTTGATTGGAACGCTTGGCCAGATTAGGCAAATCCCGCCCATAAGCCTCTATAACACCTGTAGCAATGTCCTTAAATTGCTTAACTTCATTAACATTATCCATACTCCACCCTGTTGTAATTACAATCCCTTCAATTTCAAACATATCGGCATGAACCAATAACCTAATCAGAGATTCATGGTCATCCGGTTCCCAGGTCGATATATCGGTAAGTACCACCAAACGAGGCTTCAACGGCGCCGCTTCCACGGATGTCACTATGGCCTTTGTCCGCAATGAAGAGCATGAAACCGAAACGAAGTAAATCAACATTAAGAAAAAACTGGACTTCATAATTCCATTTAATTTATACACTGAATTTTTGATTGGACACTTTAACCCCTTAAATATATTATTCCCTTTACCAACATTATAATCAGACAATTCCTTTTGGGCACAACAACCACAACTCTTTTCCCATAAACCAAACACCTCTCCTAACGCCATCGAGCAAACCATAAAAACCCCAAAAAACAAGGATAGCACAAAGATATATTATTTTGTTTATTTTCTTTTATTTTCTTTTATTTTCTTTTTTATATATTTGTGGATAATTATACCAATTTCAAGATCATGGCTACGACTATCCCGACAATTTCCTGCAAAAAATTATTTATATGACCTCCTTAAAAATTTTAACCTTAATAGGAATTGTTGGAACCTTGATATTTGGCATGTTGCTTCCGTGTGATAGTCCAACTCAAAAAAAAGCCAAACCCCGAATATTGGTCAGCTCGGACATTGGAGGAACCGATCCCGATGATTTTCAATCCATGATACATTTATTAATGTATTCCGACCTTTTCCAAATCGAAGGCCTGGTATCTTCTCCATTTGGCAATGGTCGCATCAGGAATATTCTAGATATGCTAGACCTATATGAAAAGGATTTACCTGAATTAAAACCACAGTTCCCAAACTTGACCCATCCAGATTCCTTGAGAGCCGTTTGTAAACAAGGAACAAAACTGGAAGCTCCTTATAAAGGATACGATACAGCCACCGAAGGCTCGGAATGGATTATTAAATGTGCCAAAAACACAACAGACCAACCGCTATGGGTTTTGGTTTGGGGCGGTTTGGAAGATTTGGCACAGGCACTACATGATGCTCCCGAAATTGAGAAAAACATTAGAGTATATTGGATTGGTGGTCCAAATAAAAAATGGAGCATCAATGCCTACGCCTACATCGCCAAAAATCACCCTAACCTATGGATGATAGAGGCAAATGCCACCTATAGAGGTTGGTTTATGGATTCTGAATCACCTCCAAAATTTAAGGGTAAATCCTATTACAACAATTTCATCCAAGGAAGAGGGGCCTTAGGGAAAAATTTTAAAAATCACTATAACGGCGAAATTAAAATGGGCGACACACCATCCCTAGCATATTTGATGAATGGAGACCCAAATAATCCAATGGGCGAAAGTTGGGGCGGAAGCTTTACTCCGATCAAATATAGTGCAAGAACAATCTTCCAAGGAAACAGCAGCAAGAACGATTCGGTAGCCGCCTATGCGGAATTGGAATGGAGATTTAAAGGGCCCGACCTAAACTTTCCACAGGACTCCACATGTTTTACCTTGGAAATTTCAAATCAATCATGGCCAGGATATCACCTTGGCAATGGCATTTATGGCGTTCGTTACTCCTCCAAAAAACCGGAAACAGGCAGCTATGTCACCAAAAGTTCGATACCCGAATTGGATGGTCAAAAAGGTCAGTTTGTAAGTACAACTCCATGGCCAGGAAAAGCGACTCCAGATGATTATCCATTGGGTTCCAATTGGTATAGTGACAGGTCATCCCCTGACCTATTTATCCAAGAACAGCAAGGTGCAAAAACAATTTCAAAACATCGGGAAGCCTTTTTATCGGACTGGGCTAAAAGGTGGCAATCAATAAACAAATAAAAAAGATGAAAACAAACAACTTCATTGCAATCGTTGGCATGGCCTTATTGACCATTTCCGCCATTGCCCAAGAAAAACCAAGAGTATTTGTCCTTACCGATATAGAAAATGAACCGGATGATGCCATGTCAATGGTGCGTTTTTTGGTATATGCCAATCACTATGACATTGAAGGATTGGCCGCTACAACATCTGTTCACCAACAAAACAAGGTTGCTACATACCGTATTCAGGAAATCGTAAATGCTTACGCTAAGGTACGGGATAACCTTGAAAAACATGAATCAGGATTTCCTACGGGAGATTATTTAAAGTCCAGGATAACCGAAGGATTACCAGAGTACGGAGTACAAGCCGTTGGGCCTGGAAAAGATTCCCCGGCCTCCGAATTATTGATCAAAGCCGTAGACAAAAAAGACTCAAGACCGGTTTGGGTAACGGTTTGGGGCGGACCAAATGTACTGGCTCAGGCACTTTGGAAGGTACGGGAAACACGTTCAAAAAAAGACCTGGAACAATTTGTCAAAAAATTAAGGGTTTACACTATTTCCGATCAGGACGACAGTGGGCCATGGATCCGTAAGGAATTTCCAGAACTATTCTTTATTGTAAGTCCAGGTTTTAATGCTGGTGGCGGTTATCATCATGCTACATGGAGCGGAATAAGCGGTGATTTTTTTCATGCCCGTTGTGACGGAGCCGATTTTAGCACCGTCACAAACGAATGGCTAGATCAAAATATTCGAAAGAAAGGCCCTTTAGGTGCCGAGTACCCAATGTGGGATTATTTAATGGAAGGAGACACACCCTCATTCCTTGCCTTGATCAATAATGGCTTAAGTTATCCCGAACACCCGGAATGGGGTGGCTGGGGAGGTAGGTACGAATATTACACCCCAAGGATGAAAAAGTGGTTTTTATCTCCAGAGACCAGACCCATCTTTTCCAATGCTGAAGATGAAGTCTTAGGTATGGATGGCCGATGGCACTCGGGCAACCACGAAACCATATGGCGTTGGAGGGAAGATTTTCAAAACGATTTTGCCGCCAGAATGGATTGGACTATCCTGCCATATGAAAAGGCAAACCACCCTCCTGTAGCCAAACTTGGACATGCACAAACACTTCTCGCTAAAAAAGGCGACAAAGTACTATTAAGTGCAAAAGGATCTAGCGATCCCGATAACGATGCCCTTTCGTACCAATGGTTTACGTACGAAGAAGCTGGGACATTTTCTGTTTCTAGTGCACGCAGTGGACAGCCCGTGGAAATTCAAAACTTTGATCAGCCAGAAGCTTGGTTCACTGTTCCAACAAAACGCGTAGGGGGTTCCGGAACAGGAACATTGCATGTCATCCTCAAGGTCACAGACCATGGCACACCTCGATTAACCCGATATCAACGTGTGATAGTCAATATTGAAGAGTAACAAATACAAAATGAAAAATATTCTTTATTCAAGTTTCATAGTATGGTTTTTGGCCTTTCATATTACAGTAAATGGTCAGAGCCAAAAACAACGTATAATCATAACCTCAGATGGTGAAATAGACGATGAGTGTTCCATGGTTAGATTTTTACTTTACGCCAATGAGTGGGATGTTGAGGGCATTGTAACCTCAAGTTCCCAATACCATTGGCATGGCCACAAATGGGCGGGAGATGACTGGATAGACCCCTATTTGGAAGCCTATGCGAAGGTATACCCAAACCTGATCGAGCACAGCAAGGATTACCCTACACCCCAATATTTAAAATCGATTAATTTCCTTGGAAATGTTGAAAGTGAAGGGGAAATGGACTCCATTACCCCAGGATCTACACATATTGCGAATGTTCTTTTGGATGAATCCGATGACAGACCCATCTGGATACAGGCTTGGGGAGGCACCAACACCATTGCCAGGGCCTTAAAAACCATTGAAGAAAAACATTTTGACAAGATGGCATATGTTGCCAAAAAATTGCGTTTTTTCTTTATATGGGAACAGGATGACACCTATCAATCTTACATTCGTCCACATTGGGGCAAATACAATATCCCCACTATTATAAGTGATCAGTTTTGGGCCGTCGCCTATCAATGGGACAAAATAATGCCCTCGGATAAACAGAAATATTTTAAAAGCGAGTGGATGAAAGCGAATATCCTGGAAGATCATGGCCCTCTGTGTTCCCTATACGAAGCGTATAAAGGTGGTAATGATAAGGAAGGGTTTATTGCTGGCGATGCCAAATCCAAAGGGGATTTTAGATCTGAAGGGGATTCGCCTGCGTTTATTTACACTATCCCAACAGGTCTCCGCTCTATGGAATCGCCAGACTTTGGAGGCTGGGGCGGTCGCTATATCCATGTTAGGGAAAATACTTGGCTGGATCCTGTTCCGCAAGCAGATTACCACTACCCCGAAGGACGATGGTACACCAAAACAGCATGGGGCAGAAACTATATGCGAGAAGAATATCCCAAAAATATAGATTTAATGAATGCCTATTTCAAACCTTTAACTCGTTGGGCAGATGCATTACAGAACGATTTTGCCGCGAGGGCCGATTGGTGCGTCAAACCTTATGGTGAGGCTAACCATCCTCCCATTGTTAAACTCACTAGCCCCTTGGATATTGAGGCAAAACCTGGAAGTAAGATTAAATTAAGCGCTAAAGGAACAATGGATCCGGACGGTGATCAACTAAACTATTCCTGGTGGCAATATCAAGAAGCCGACACTTTTGATGGGAAAATTGAAATAACAAATGCCCATAAACGGAATATTTCCTTAATAGTCCCAAAAAATGTAAAAAAAGGTGAAAATATACATATTGTATGCGAAGTAACGGACAATGGCACCCCAAAGCTTACCAGGTATCAGCGAATAATTGTCACAATTAAATAATTTTTCTATGGAAATTCAGGGAACTTATATTGGACAATTTCAAAATCATAGACTATATAATTTATTAATAAAATCTCTGAATTGGCACTTATATTCTTTTTAATCTCGTTGATGAACATTTTAAAGGCAGGTGTACACACCAATTCTCCTGGCACATTTGCCATGGGCACGAAAAAGTTACCGTACATAAACTCATACTATATATTCTGGAGCTTAAAGAAAAAGTAGCCAGATCATAGCTTGGCGCGAAACAACTCTTAAAACCTCACCCAACTAATACAAAAACAAAATGAACGCAATGAAAACCACTACCAAAGTCTCCAATAACTACCTAAAAAGGATACTGTTCGCAGCATTAGCTAGTATGTGCCTTGTTGCAACCTCCCAAACACCTTGGGAAAAAGGGGCCTTAGAAGTCTCTTCCAATGGACATTATATACAACACACCAATGGCAGCCCATTTCTATGGATAGCGGATACCGGATGGGGCATGGTCCAGCAATTGACGCGGGAAGAAATTGACCTTTACCTGGATAATCGACAAAAACTTGGTTTTACGGTCATTCAAACCGTAGCATTCTGGTATCCACATGGCGGAGGAATGGAAATGGGACCGCATAATGCTGCCAACACCTATGGTTTTCGACCTTTTAGTGGTAGTGAAGATATGCCAAATACCTCTGAACCTCTTGTGGTTTCTGGTGGAGGCCCGTCCGCTCCCAACGATTATTGGGACCATATGGACTATGTGGTCCAGGCAGTAAAAAAAAGAGGCCTATACCTAGCCTTACTTCCCTGTTGGGGCCGCGCCTATATAACCCCCCAAATGGGAGGGGCCCAACAAGAATTCACAGAGGAGGAAGCTCGTACTTATGGTGGTTTTTTAGGCAAACGATACAAAGACGAACCTAATATTATCTGGGTTCTAGGAGGCGATGCAAAAGCTCAAATTGATGGATATGACAAAAACGCCAACCTTCAGCAATGGGACAGGCGCAATGTTTTTCGGGCCATGGCGGAAGGCATAGCGCAGGGTGTTACTGGCCACCGTCCGAAATGGAACGAAAAACACTCCGCATGGAACAAGGTCTTCATTACTTTCCACCCTGATGGGGACGCCCCGGATAATTCTTCCAAATGGTTTCATTCAGATGAATGGCTTACGGCAAATGGCGTTGAAGTGTGGCGCGAACTTGATCAGGTCTATCCAACAATGTTAGGTGATTACCAATTGAACAAACCGGTTAAACCAAGTCTTTTTTTAGAAGGCTCATACGAATACGGTTCCTATCGCCATGTATGTGGTTGGGTTACACCGGTAAAAATTAGACGCCAATTTTATCAAACCTTCTTTGCAGGGGGCGCGGGACATACTTATGGCGCAGGCCCCATCTGGTCCATGCGGGGAAATGAGGGGGATTACAATTGCGGTTATACCTGGCAGCAAGCGTTGGATTTTCCTGGTGCTATACAAATAACCAATGTGGCCAAAAGATTTTTAATGGACCACAAGTGGCACCAATGGATACCCAATGGGAATAGTATCTTAGGAATCGGCGAAGGGGAAAACCTAAAAACTGCCGTGACCACGGAATCGAACGATATGGTAATCGTCTATTTCTCGAACAACTCAAATTGTGAGGTAACCAATATATTAAAAAAGGATGCCGAAGCTTATTGGTTCTATCCTAGAGATGGCCAAAAGGAAAACATAGCCCACTTTAAAGTAAATGAGTCCCGTGATATGATTCCGCCCGACGGGTGGGAAGATGCCATTTTAGTTCTTCGGGTTGATTAGTAAAATATAAAATGAGGAACATGAAACAAATAGTTTTAGCAATAGGGTTTGTATTAATTGGACTTAATGCATGTGCACAACAGCTGGCTTTCCCCACCGCTGAAGGGTACGGAAAGTATACCGTTGGCGGCCGCGGAGGAGATGTATATGAAGTTACTAATCTTAAAGATAGTGGTGAAGGAAGCTTACGTTCCGCCATTGAGGCCAAAGGACCAAGAACCGTAGTATTCAAGGTTTCAGGAACCATAAAACTGGAAAGTGATCTTCGAATTGAAAATCCCAACATTACCATAGCAGGCCAAACAGCACCTGGAGATGGAATTACCTTAAGGGGACGCCCACTGCTGATAGATGCTGATGAGGTTATCATCCGCTATATTAGAGTACGTCTTGGGGATGAATCAGGTGACGAAACAGATGCCATCTCAAGTAGATATACCAATAATCTCATTTTAGATCATGTTTCCGCAAGTTGGAGTATTGATGAAACCATGTCTATCTACCATGGCAAGAACGTTACGGTGCAATGGTGCATAATTGCTGAAAGTCTTTATAAATCCAATCACCAAAAAGGCAATCATGGCTTTGGAGGCATCTGGGGATCCGATTATAGCACCTACCACCACAATTTAATTGCCAATCATTCCAATCGCAACCCGCGTTTTGCTTCGGGATGTGGAAATGTTGACTACAGGAACAATGTAATATACAACTGGGGTTATGAGTCAGCCTACGGGGGGGAAGTGGCCCAAGTGGGCAATACCAAATTCAACTTTTCCAATATTAATATGGTGGCAAATTATTATAAGGCCGGGCCAGCCACAGTACCGGGCGAAATTAGACACCGTATAGTAGCACCATGGTCACGCAACAAGGCGGACGATTACGGGAAATGGTATGTTTCGGGCAATGTGGTTGAGGGCAACCAGTGGGTGTCAGAGAACAATTGGCTTGGAGGTGTTCAGCCACAGGACGGCAGCGAATACATCAAGGGGCTTAAACTAGAACAACCATGGCCGGCAATAGCAATTCAGCAGCAGCTGCCCGAAGAAGCTTATGCGTCGGTTCTACAAAACGCCGGAACAACCTTGCCAAAACGTGATGCAGTAGATCTCCGTATTATTAACGAAGTAAAAAATGGCGCTGCTACTTTTGAAGGATCGACCTATAAAAAAGATCATAAAATTGCAGATCTATTAAATAAAAGTGGCATTATTGATTCCCAAAATGATGTTGGGGGTTGGCCAGAATTAAAAAGTCTGCCTGCCCCAACAGATACCGATCATGATGGTATGCCAGATGTTTGGGAAAAAGAAAACAATCTTGATTACAATAATGCCACTGACAGAAACACCATGACCTCCGATGGTTATACTATGCTGGAAAAATATTTAAATTCCATTAAGTAGAAATTGCACTACCCCAATTTTAAAAATTACAATCAAACAACAATCTATATATTAAAAAAATCAAGTTCTACAAACAGGAGATGTATAGAGCCATCCAAAAAAAGTAGCCCTTATTTTCAAAAAGTTGCCTAAGGACATTGAACTTTTTTAAAACTATTCCTTCTTTTCCTAACTATAAGAAAATCCTTGACTGTAAAAGCCATTCATGATAACGCATTAAATATAAACTTCTAAATTCTTATGTTGACTTTCATTATGATTTTTGACTAGCTGAATTTCAGGGCCAAAATCAAGAACTAAAAGCAAACTAAATTCTATTATGAATAGTTTTTTTTATCTGTTAGGGTTTGAGTTGAAAAATCCTTTTAAGTCTGATATCCTCGGAACTAGCCCCGATCAATACTTCAAATTCTCCCGGTTCCACCGTCCAGTTCATATCCCTGTCAAGCAGTTGTAAGTCTTCTGGTCTTAAGGTAAAATTTACAGTTTTGGTATCACCCGGATTTAAGCTAATACGCTCAAAACCCCTGAGTTGTAGTTCATACACGATCACACTACTCACCAAATCCTTGAAATAGAGTTGTACGACCTCATCGCCCTTTACTTTTCCGGTGTTCGTTACGTCAACGGAAACCGTGATCTGCTGCTGCGTTTTGCCTATCTCTGGGGTTATCTTTAAGTTTTTGTAGTCAAACTGCGTGTAACTCAATCCGAAACCAAATGGGTAAAGCTCACCAACCACTGAGGTATTACCGGTGCCGTTAGGACCCGATGAAGGCTGACCAACTTGCGAACTTGGTTTGTATGGAAAATTTAACTCTAATTGCCCCACAGATCTCGGAAAGGTTATCGGTAACTTTCCTCCCGGGTTGTAATCGCCGAATAAGGTCTGGGCGATCGCATTTGGGCCTTCCACATTTGGGAACCATGCTTCTAGTATGGCCGGGATGTATTGATTCTCCCAATTGATGGTCAAGGGTCTTCCATTTATAAGGACAAGTACTATGGGTTTACCTGTTGCTTTAAGGGCTTGCAACAATTGAAACTGTCTTCCCGGTAGCCCCAGACTTGTTCTGGATCGGCTTTCCCCACAGCGTTTTTCATCCTCGCCCATTACGGCTATAATTACATCAGATAGGTTGGCTTTGGCTACTGCAGCATCTATCATTTGTTGCTCCTTATTAGAAAGTGGGATGGGGATGATTTCACTCTCAGGCCAAGCCTCATCGACTACTTCGCAGCCCAGCGAGAAGTCCACATTAGCTTTACTACCAACATAATTCTGAATGCCTTCCAACACACTTTTTACTTCTAAATTTTGAGGACCATATCGACTCACATAGACAGACTTGTCAACAGCCAAAGGACCTGTGACCAAAATATTGTCCAATTTATTAAGGTTGAGGGGCAAAGCATTATTCTCGTTCTTAAGAAGTACCAATGACTCTTTTGCCATTTGTAGCACAAAGTCTTTGGTATCATTGGCTACAATCTTATCTGCAGCTTTGGTATCCTTTACATAGGGCTCATCAAAAAGTCCCAGTTCAAATTTCACCCTTAAAACATCTTTTACATTACGATCAAGGGTTGCCATTGAAAGTTCCCCATCATTGACCAGTTCCCTTAATGGCAGAATATAATCTTGCGGTGGGGTAAAGTGGGTCCGCACATTTAAGCCTGCTTCTGCAACCTGTCTTACACCTTCTTTATAATCCTCGGCCACATGATGTTTTCTATGAAGAAACTCAACGGCCTCGCTATCAGAAACCACATACCCATTGAAGCCGTACTCCTGACGCAGCAGTTCAGTAAGGAAGTAATAGCTTCCACTTACCGGAATTCCATCCCAGTCGTTGTAGCTACTCATCACTCCTTTCGGATGGGCTATACCAATTAAGCGTTTGTAAGGATATAAATGCATTTGGTGCAGTTCTCTGGGAGCTACATGTGGATCCGTTCGAACCCTACCATCTCTTCCACCTTTTGGTACGCTGTATACCGCATAATGCTTTAATGTAGAAGCCACACCCTGTGACTGAATACCTTTGACCATTTGGATACCGAGTTCGGAAACCAAAAAAGGATCTTCTCCATAACACTCGACTACTCTACCCCATCTTGGGTCTCTGGCTAAATCTAATATTGGAGCATATATATTGGTGTACCCCAAAGCTTTTCCTTCCTTTCCTACTATCCCACCTGCCTGTCTGACCAAATTTTTATTCCAGGTACTACCAATGGCTATTGGGGATGGAAGCGGGGTTGCTTTATCATGGTTGAGTCCGTGAATACCTTCGTTGGTAAAGTCTACTGGTATGCCCAAACGTGTTTCTTCAATAAACCACTTTTGAATGGTATTAATGGCCTCTGCATGTTTGCTGTACGGATAGGAATACTGCGTGGGCTTCAAACCATTGAGCTGTTCGTCTATGTTGGCAATACCATCTTTCCACACCTCGTTTTTCCATCCGGGAGTTGGCAATTCATCTTTTAAAACCCGCTTGTAGCCATAAAGCGTAGCACATTGAGCTGTTTTTTCGTCCACATTCATCTGACTCAATAAGTCCTCGACTCTGGCATCAATTTCAGCTTCCGGATCCTCGAAAATATCTTTCTGACCGTTCTTATTAAAGTCAATCCAGCCTTTTTGGTAAATCGACTTCTTTTGGGCAAGGGACAAGCAGCTTACTAGCAAGCAAATCCCAAAAACAAATAATCTCTTTTGCATTATCATGGGCTTCATATTCTATGTCTATATTTTCATTAAATGAATTGTATTTCCCTCCCAATAGGTCGGCTCTTGATCGCGTAAACGCGTTTGTGCAATGACCTTGGAACAGCTGTATAGGGTTACAAAGAAAGATATCAGTATTTTACTCATAGTTTTTGACCGATTTTTTAGTTTTTAAAAGACAAGGTCCTGGTCTCTAGAGACTGGATATTTATCAATTCACTTTTATCACCAGCAAATACCTCAACTTCACCTGCAACCAGTGAAGTGATTCTTGCAACGGTGACTATTCCATCTTCCCATTCCATATCTACTTCAAAATTACCTCGGGCTTTCAGTCCCTCAACTTTGCCGTTTTTCCATTGCTCGGGCAAGGCAGGTAAAAGGTATATCTTTCCAGGTACGTGAGATTGGATTAGCATCTCAGCGATACCAGCAGTACCCCCAAAATTTCCATCGATCTGAAAAATACCAGGTGGATGTAGGTCGAAGAGGTTTGGGCCCAACTGTTCCCCGATAAGCCCTCTCAAATGGTCGTGTGCCTTTTCCCCGTTGCCAAGTCTGGCATAGAAATTAACGATCCAGGCCCGACTCCAGCCGGTTTGCCCTCCGCCGTCAGATAATCTACGCTCAATAGTTTTCTCGGCTGCTTCAAACAAATCTGGTGTTTCTGGAGAAATTTCTGCCGAAGGATACAGCCCGAATAGGTGTGAAATATGCCGGTGTCCTGGCTCAACTTCTTCATAATCTTCATACCATTCTTGTATGGTTCCGTTTGAACCGACCTTTGTGCGTGGCAGTCGCTTCATTGCAGCACTAATCTGGTCAGAGATTTCATTTATTCCCAATTGTTTCTCCGACTCCAGACATGCTTCAAAAACGCTCCTAATTATTTGCATATCCATCGTTGCAGCTACAGTATTCATCTGTGATTTTCCGGTAGCTGGATTTATGTAGGAGTTTTCAGGAGAGTATGAAGGCGCTGTGACCAATTCACCTTTTTCGTTTTCCTTTAAAAAATCTAAGATAAATCTTGAAGCCCCTGAAAGAATTGGATAAACAGATTCCCTAAGATATTCTTCATCTTTAGTAAACTCATAATGTCTCCAAAGTGATAGTGACATCCATGCGCCTGCAAGTGGAAAGCAGTATCCATTTGCCACCTGCGATTTTTTATGTGAGCCTTTAGGTGTTACCCTACCAAATGGATTTGTTGCATGGTGTGCCATCCACCCCTCTGAGCCAATAAATTTTTTAGCAGGAACTTTACCTCTTTCAGCAATACCCCGCATAAAATTTGAAAGTGGAATTGTGGCTTCAGAAAGGTTACAGGTCTCAACCGGCCAATAATTCATTTGTAAATTGATATTGAGATGAAAATCAGACTCCCAGGGCGCCCACATCTTTTCACTCCATATCCCCTGCAGGCTGGAAGGTAAGACAGCCCGTCGCATCCCGCTCGACATCATCAAATAGCGACCGTATTGAAAGAAAAGTTGCTCTAGCCCCACATCCTCCTTTCCTTGCGATAGTCTTTCTAATCTTTCTTTAGTTGAAAGGCTGTCTGGGGATTTGGCTTCAATCTCTAGTTTTACCCGATTGAAAATCCCAGCATGCTCTGTGATATGGTCTGTTTTAATTTGATCATATGAATCCTGTAGTGCTGACTTGAGTTTGTTGATAGAATTTTTCTTTGCATCAATACTTCTATCAAAATTCATCTCTGCTAAATTATAGTCTGTTGCTGCGCTTGAAATAAGCGTGAAGGAAGTACTATTTTCAATATTTAGCTTAT
Source organism: Arenibacter troitsensis (assembly GCF_900177645.1). Lineage (GTDB taxonomy): Bacteria > Bacteroidota > Bacteroidia > Flavobacteriales > Flavobacteriaceae > Arenibacter > Arenibacter troitsensis. The sequence continues at coordinate 1,039,299 of NZ_FXAO01000001.1, read as the reverse complement.
TACCCAAAACCTTCATCTCACCATCCTGTGTAAGCACCCCGATATGACTGGAAAATTTCATGTGATGTCCCCCTTGACCAGACCCTCCTTTATTATCCTCATAACCATTTGGATCATCAAATATTTGACCGGTCACTTCAATAATCTGATCATCAATTACACTAATAGTAACATCCTTTTCTCTCTGAAAATCAATCTGTGTAGAAAGTGGCTCGCCATCAAGACTTTCAAACCGGTAAATCAAGACATCATAATCAGCAGAAATGAAAGACTCCCGTTTAAAACGCTTACCGTCAACTACATATTCAATAGTCAAAATCCCGGTTTCTAGATTAAGGCCTCGTTTATAGGATTCAGATGTCCCGTTATGGTCGAATGTCAATAATAACTTACCCAATGGTTCGTAAGATCTAAAAGCCGTAGGTGAAACAGCTAGATTCTTCATAGCATAATCAAAGGCGTCATCATAGTTCCCCTCAAGGTTTAACTCTTGAAATTTCTGGTAGTGTAAGCCCACATTATCAGGATACGGGTCTTCAGGAATTCCTGCCCATAGGCTTTCTTCATTAAGATATAGTTTCTCATCCTTTACCCCACCAAAAACCATAGCGCCCAATCTACCATTACCCAGAGGAAGTGCTTCAAGCCATTCTGTGGCTGGTTCATTGTACCAAAGTGAGTGCGTATAAACTGCACTGTCGTCTTTTTGATTGGAACATGATGCTAAAAAATAGCAAAATGCCATCAGCGAAGGTTTAAAATATTTTGTAATCATCTTTTTATTCTAGAATATTAATTCTCAATTTCACAGCTGTACATTCAGCCATCTTCAGTGCAGATGTAGTTTAGATCTGCACTCATTAAACAATTCATATCTCAGGGATATTTGCCTGCAAATTATTTTACAACATCTTCCCAGTTGTCAGTTCTAAATGAAGAAGCGGGTATACCATATCGATTATACAAATCCCCTACAACAAAATCCTTAAATGCATATCGCACCGCAACAGGCTTCTTTACCTCTGGACTTGATAGCAGCATTGTTTTTGTTTTCCAATCGTATCTGGCAGATGCCGGGTAAAATTTCCTATTCGCTCCTGCCATTTCAAAAAGGTGAAAACCTTTACCATAATTGGTAATGCCTCCATCGTCATTTTTAAACGTTAGGTGTACTTCAGATCCGTCAATGTTCATTTCATCTAATTCAGGCCCTCTACAAACTATTCCTTTTATACCATACGTTTCCTTTAAAGCGTAATAAGCAAGACGTTGACCCGCCTCAACTTTGTTGGCAGGATGGATGTCTTTTTCTTCGCCAGTATCCATTAATGATACCATTCCCGAATTGGGTATTCGTTTGGAGGCCTTATATTGGGCTTCTCTTAAAAAAGCAGAATTTATTTCCGGTTCCTTATAATCAAAAGGTGCTATCTGGCAGTAATAAAATGGGAACTCACCTATATTCCAACGCTCCCTCCAACGTTTAACCATAAGCTCCATTAAATCCCCATAAATTTCAGGTTCCTTTCTGTTGCTCTCTCCCTGATACCAAATAACTCCTTGTATTTTAAACTGGAGCATTGGGTTTATCATGGCATTGAATAATGCGGATGATCTGTTTTGACTGATTTTCTTATTATGATCTTCCAATATTGAAGGATCGAAGGATTTTAAACCAGCTTCATCAATCCATGCTTGAATACGAGTTCCTCCCCAATTAGATGAAATTAAGCCAATGGGAACATGAAGTGTTTCATACAGCATTTTACCGAAATAATATCCTACGGCACTAAATTCTCCGGCTGATTCAGAACTACATTCCTTCCAGTCTGCCTCGAAATCATCTTCTGGTTCATAGCTCATAGCCTGTTCTACGTTGAATAATCGAATAGAAGGTTGGTTTGCTTGAAGCAACAAATTATTTGGGTTTGGAGAGGTAGGACTTCCTGTCCTAATAAGGTCCCACTCCATATTAGACTGCCCGGAACATACCCAAACTTCCCCTATCAAAACATTTTCAAGACTTACGGTTTCTGTACCATCTGTAATAGTTAGCTGATAAGGCCCTCCGGCTTCCGGGGTTTTAACCTTGAGTTTCCAGTTACCTTCCTTATCTGATTTGGTCGTATACCTGCTTCCATTCCATGAAGTCTTAATAACTATGTCTTTTGTAGCTGGTCCTGTACCCCAAATGGAAACATCACTATTGCGCTGGAGCACCATATTGCTTCCAAAGATTGATGGCAAGTGTACTTGAGCCTGAATCTGGCAGGATATCAATACGTATAAAATGAAGCCCAAGTTTAGCCTTATTTTTAATCGCTTTCCCATGAATCAATTGTTATTATTTTTAATTGTGCTGCGCATCACCTTTGCATATCGCTTTCCCAATATACGCTGTGCTGCAGCATTGAAATGAGAATTATCGCCTTTATGATTCAATCCTTTCGAGGAAATCCAATACGTGTTTTTATCATTTTCAGCCACGTATCTGATTATTTGATTAATTGCCTGAAACCTGAGGGCTTTCTCTTCTGGCTGTGCAAACCGACCCAATTCTCCCATCACGATGGGAAGGTCGGCATCACCTACTTCTGCTCTAAAAATCTCAAATAAGCTATTGACTGCTTTGTTGTAAACGGGTATATCCTTCTCATTAGCATTGCCTTCGCCTTGATGCCATAAAATACCTTTAATCTCACCTCTTGCTTTGGCAAGCTCAACTTTCTGTTTAAAATTGCTCAACAGTTTTACCCCACGATGTTCTGAATCCTCTAGCCATTGATAAATGGAACTTCCGCCAACAGCACAGGGAACTAAACCTATGGTAACGGAATCAGGAACGTGCTTCAACATTTCCTGAGCAAAGCTTAACCCACAGTCCAGGCCGCTATTTTCATAAAAATGAAGCGGTTCTTTAGCTAAAACCCAATTGTCTTGACCGTCTATACTCCAAATTCGAGGATTGCTTATGGTATCCTGAGCCTCAATAGCACCACGACCCGCCATATTGGATTGACCTGCCATTAGGTAGATCCAAACCGTTTGAGCTGGATTTTTTTCCAGGGGCCCCTGTTCTTCCTGGAGGGTGTTCTTTGAAACATTGCACGAACTCAACATCAAGATGAACAAATAAAATGGTATGAGGATTGGGCCAGATTTACACCAATTCCCAGCTTCAATATCGCAAATAACAGGTTTATTTATCCCCATTACTTCAAGCCTGTAAGATCAGAATTTATAGAAATGATGCCTCCTTCATTTTTGATGATTGCTTTAAAATCTTCTGAAATTTCAATGTTATTATCCATTTTCAGAATGATCTCTTTTCCCTCTACTCGATTTTCGATAAGCGTCATTTCCCCTTTCTTATTCAAAGTGTTGCCATAAAAATTGACGAATGTTTTTCCATAATCCGGCACATAGCCTTTCTTCCCGTGAAAGAGAATTCCGGAATTTCTTAAACTACAGTTGGTAATGGTAAATACATCTACGGGCGTGTTGACTTTCACAAAAGGTAATTCACCATCGTGTAACACTTTTACATTATCAAATAATAATTGCTCTTGCTGAGGAATGGTTGCTCCTGGATAATAGGATCTGCTCCAACTGCTATTATCAAAATGTATGGAAAATGAAGATCGGGGTTTTTCCAGAAAAATATCACGATAAACCACGTTTCGTACTCCTGCGGTGTACTGCACATCATCTTGCATCATCACCCATTTGATGCCATCCAGAACCACTGTGCCTTCTTTATGAGTAGGTTGGGTTTTGGTTTTCCAGGTACCTTTAATTATCTTACCATCGTCTCCCAGCGCATCTACACGGTAGATTCTGCCATTAGAGACGACCGCATCAGCATTTTGCAGTTCTAATCCTTCTTCCCAGTCTATCCACGCCCCGGCTAGTATTCGGCAGAAGTAACCCACTATAGGTTGCCCATCTAAAGAAAGGTCATTACAATTTTCTATCACACCATTTTCTATCCAACCGACTTCCGGATTGGAGTTGGCATAATCGTGAGCATTGAGCGCCAGTGCATCGTCCAGGGTTTTAAAGGTAGCGTTGGATATTTTGAAACGATTACCTCTTCCCAGATGAATCCCGTCTTTATCACCTTCCATAATGGTATCATCTATCAGTAGGTCCTCAAAGGTACAAACGTGGATACTGAACTGAACTCCCTCAATATCATAACATCGGAAGCCCTCGATCTTCAGATCTTTTACATAGAAGAAAGCAAGCTGTCCTCTAAGTCCGAAAACTTCATTGTACCGCTTTACCACACCGTTTACACTTATGTGAAGTCCTTTGACCGATATATGTTCGTCCCAGGTTCGAGTAAGCGCACCCTTGTTCAAAAGCACGTGGGAGAATAGTCCTACTTCGTTCACTTTCTGGAGTATGACCCCTTTCCCGAACTCAATCGCAGTATTGCTGCCAATGTAAGTAGTTCCCGCCACTTTATAGACTCCGGGTTGACTTACAATGATCGTTCCTGTTTGGTCAATTGCTTTTTGCAAGGCCTTTACATTTTCCACTCCCGTTGCATTGGGAGAAAAACCAAATTCGGCTGCATCTACAAATCCCCTATTATTAGCAATTAAGGGCAATGTTGTAATAAAAAATAAGCCCAATAGTATTAATTTATGTATTATTTTGATTCGCATTTTCTTTTTTTAATTTCAACTATTCTAATTTTATTGTTTCAAATCCTAATGATTCGATAGGTAGAACTACCCCACTTCTTCGTTTAAGCAGGCTTAGTTTGCCATTGAACATCTTAAGGAGTATCAGGAATTGTGTGGTACGGTCATTTAGATCAACATTATTTTTATACTAATGCCACCCCAAGTCACTTGTGATGGCATTATAAAAAACTAACCCAAATAACTCAAACTAATTTAATACCCGGGATTCTGTGTTAATTCCACTCCCGTATTTAAGTCAATTTCACGTTGTGGAATAGGCCATAGATTATTATGTTGGCCAATTGTGGGTCCTGCCCATGGGTTGAGGTCACGTGTTCTTTCAAACATCAGGTCAAGCCTCATCAAGGTCAATGTTCTAAATTCTTCCATTGTTAGTTCCCTTGCGCGTTCATCCAATATGAAATTAATATCTACATCCCCCTCTGAGATTGGGTCGGCATTAGCTCTTTCCCTTACCTTATTAATATCGGCAGCTGCCAGAGTCCTATTTCCAGAGCCCAAATATGCTTCAGCTCGCAGTAAATATGTTTCAGCCAAGCGCATTACATAACAATCTCGCCAAATTCTGCCTGTGTTGATAACACCTCCGGGATGGTTGAAAGGGGTTGTATTCTTCATGAAATATGGAAACCAGTACCGCAGTTCCTGTGATTCCACTGTTTCCAATTCAGCTGGTTGTCCAAAATAGGCTGAGTTAGGATTGTTATAAATAAAATCTCCCCTTTCAAAACGGTGAATGTTGTTTGAAGAATTTCTCATATCAACATCATAATTTCCATCATTATCTATATCCCAAATATCGTAAGCCACATAATCTGTTAGGGTACACCAACCCACGGGCCTTCCGTACTGATCACTAAGTTCAAATCCATTAACTCCATCAGGGTCTTTCAATGAATGGTACCTGGATCCCCAGGCTCTTTCCATTGTAAATCCACTTGCTCCAGTTTCTATGCCTCCACCTGGTGTTTCATATTCTATCTGAAGAGCCCATATGGTCTCCTTGTTTCCGCTCGACCTATTTTGATTGCCGATCCTAAATAAATCCCAATACACATCACCAGGCTCATCTGATCTTGACCCAAAACGATTGGTCATCAATTCGTAATTAGGATTATCAATGACTGCTGAGGCTGCGTCAATAGAATTCTGCCATTGTTCAACCGCAATATAAGCTTCGGCCAAAAGGTGATAAGCAGCACCTTTCGTTATTCTTCCAGGTTTTAGTTCTGTTTCTCTGAGATTTTCTATTGCAGATAATAAATCATCGATTATAAAATCATACACTTCCTCTTTAGACGCTCGAACAAGATCATTTACATTAGCTTCCACTTCGTAGTCAACAATAGGTACGCCACCGAATAGTTGTACCAGTATTCGATAAGCATATGCTCTAAAAAATTTGGCTTCCGCTATCAATTCGTCTTTCTGAGCATCGTATTCCCAAACAATTTCCGGGTTTTCAGCGCGAGTAATTATAACATTGGCATTCTTTATTATCTTATACATATTGCTCCAAAAAATTCCCGAAAGGCCATCTGTTGAACTTATTGCTTCGTAGTTCATTCTAGCCCCACTAACAAAATTTTCCCCAAAACCTGCCAAATCTGCACCTAATCCTAACAAAACGTGAGGTCTTGTTCCATCGGCTGCAGTATAAATATCCCTTACATTCTTATGAAGATTGGTTACTGCATATTCCACTCCAATAGGTTCCAGAAAAGCATTGCTCGAAGTCAGAAAATCTTTTGGTTCTTCCTCAAGAAACTCATCACTACAACCTATTTGCACACCTGTTATCAGTATAGCAATTACTATTTTTATATATACCTTTTTAATCATTGTCTTAATATTTAGCGTTATTTTTTGGTAATTCACAGTCCAATTTCCAATCCTAGTATAACTGAACTAATTATTGGTGTACCACTAATGGTGGTCCCCAATTCTGGATCGTATCCTGTCCATTTCGTCCATGTTGCCAAATTCTTTCCACTTGCGTAGAGGCGAAACTTATTTAATCCCCACTGTTGTATAAAGTCACTTTTAGAAAAATCATAAGCTATAGTTACATCTTGTAGGCGAACAAAACTTCTGTCTTGGTCGAATCTGTGTCTTATTCTTGGATTATAATCAATTCTTGGGTACTCATTAGTGGGGTTGGTTGGAGTCCAATAAGGTATATTGACCATATTAGCCCTACCTGGAAAAAATGTGTTGGGGTTAAGCATTCTATTATCGGCCAAATACCAATTATTGCCACCCTGAATCGAATTGACAAAAGCGGAGAAAGTAAGTTTTTTATAACTTATTGAGTTGGTTACACCAAACCTATAATTCGGATTTTCATTACCATATATAACTCTATCATCTGGGGTTATACCTTCTTCACCGTCGGTATCCAAGAGCCTAAAATCACCTTCACGATAACGATTTGGTATATTTGGATCCCCAACTTGATAAATACCGTCTGTCTTATAATTATAAATTGCCCCTAGTGATTCGCCAATAAACCATCCTCGGGAAATATCATCATCTTCTTGGCCGTCACCATTCGCATCCTCTCCATACAGCGATACTATCTCATTTCTATTCAAAGAAAATGAAATTCCTGTTTCCCATTTAAAATCTCCCGATTCAACATTCACAGAATTCAAAAATACTTCGACTCCTTTGTTCTGAACTTCACCAAGATTGGTCCAAGTAGTTTGATAGCCAGTATATGATGGCAAAGATCTTTGAACAAGCAAATCAACAGTTTTTGATTTATAAAAATCCAAATCTCCTGAAAATCTACCATCGAATAATTCAAAATTTAATCCTAAATTGAGAGACTTTGTAGACTCCCATTTCAGATCATTATTTGCTATCGAAGTAATTTCGTAGCCATTCTCTGTGTTGGCCCCATCTCCAAAGATATATTGAGTGGTACCAACACGAGCGAGGCTGCTATACGCACCCAACCCTTGATTACCATTTTGACCATAGGACAACCTTAGTTTAAGAAATGATATCCAATCAGCGGAGTCCATAAATTTTTCTTGGGAAAGTACCCAAGCCAATGATGATGAAAAGAAATTTGCGTATTTGTGGTTTGCTGCAAAACCAGAAAACCCATCCCTTCTAAAAGTTCCTGTAAGGAGATACTTGTTATCATACCCATAATTAATACGAGCCATTGCCCCTTCACTTGACTGCTCACTAAACCCGGAATCCACCGTTTGGGAGCCTCCCAACTCCACTGCATGGTACCCGAGTATTTTAGATCCAAAATTAGTAGAGCTAATGTTGGATATTTCAAACATCTGACTATCGCGGGTGTATACCAATGTGGCTCCGACCTGATGAATATTATTGATATCGTTTGAATAACTTAGAATATTATTCATAAGCCAACTGTCCCTAAATTCATTGGACTTGGTGGCAACGCCATTTACTTCTTGAGCCCTTCTATCCCTATCAAAACTCGCTTGTCTCATCCACGTTAGATTTTTAGAATAGCTATGTTTAAAGCTCAACCCCTTTATAGGAAGTTTAATATCTACATTTAATATGGCAAATAAATTATCCTGAGTATCCAAGTTATCATTAAGCAAAGGCAGGAAAGGGTTGGCGATTAATTGATCCGTTTGGGGAAAATTTTCATATAGACCCGGATTATCAACCTGATAAATGGTACCATAAGGACTAGACAGTACACTATTACCAAAATCAACTGCATCGCCGGAATAATCCCTATTGGAATAAGAAGAGTTGAGTCCTATAGTTAGCCAATCCGTAACATCTGTAGAAAAATTGGCCCTAAGGGTCGTTCTATTAAAATCATCTCCTTGTATGATGCCCTCTTGATCAGTAAAAGTTCCCGATAAATAATATTTTGTGCGCTCAGTTCTACCCGAAATACCAAGTTCGTAGTTTTGAATAGTTGCCGTTCTTAAAAGTAAATCATACCAATCAAGCTCACGCCCATTTAGATAATTGTCTACTTCATTGGGCTGCATATAATCGGCTATTGAGTTGGGATCGGCTACTTGTCCAGTGGCCTCTCTAAAATCCAATATTTTTTGCACATATTGATCACCGTCCATTAAATCAAGAAGGTTCCCAGCTTTCTGAATTCCACCATATGTATTTAAAGTGATGCTAGGCTTACCTACCTCACCGGTACCGCTTTTCGTGCTAATCAGGACTACTCCATTGGCAGCCCGAGAGCCATAAACGGCAGCAGCACTAGCATCCTTAAGAAAATCAATATTCTTAATATCCGTAGCACTAAAATCCAACAGTGAGCCTGAATAAATAATACCATCTACCACAATTAATGGACTATTGCTACCTGAAAGTGAATTTTGACCTCTAATGGACAAACTGGGTTCTTCCCCAGCAGCACTTACAGCTCCAATATTAATCCCAGGTACTTTTCCCTGTACCGCTTGCAACACATTTGTATTGGGTGCTATGTTTGCATCTTCAAAATCTACAGAAACAACAGCCCCTGTCAAATCTCTTTTTTTTACAGTTCCATAACCTACAACCACCACTTCGTCAAGCCCAGCGGCACTTTCCTCTAAGGTAACACTTAGGTTAGATTGTCCGTTTAAAGAGATTTCCTTGCTAGCAAAACCTATATAGGAGACCACCAGTATGGCATTTGAATTGGCAACCTCTATTATAAAATTTCCATCAAAATCGGATTGGGTTCCGTTATCGGTTCCTTTTACAACAACGCTTGCCCCTGGCAAGGGCTGGCCGTCCCTATCCTTAACCGTACCTCTTATTTCTGTTTCCTGAGAAGTATGTGCAGTGTTTACCTTTTGTGTCAGAACAATCTGATTCCCATTTATTCTAAAATCAAAATTTGTCTTAACGGATAGTTTATTTAAAACTTCCCTAATTGTTTCCTTCTCTACGTTCAATGAAGTTTTTTGGGTATCGTCTATTTCCTTAACATTATAAAAGAACCGATAGCCCGTCTGGGTCTTAATTTCATTCAGGATACGTTTTAAAGGAACATCGCTATAGTTAAATTCCATTTTTTTCTGCGACATAACCGAATTTGCCGACAACTGAAATAGCATAATGGAAGCAACAAGAAAGCAAAACTTCATTTTAAAATTTAATTTTTTGCAACGCCTTTTTTCAAAAGCGTTATCCACATCACTTTTTTTCATAATTTTGAATGCATTTGATTGTTAATTTATATTAATGGTCTACTAGATAAGGGGAGTGCTGGAACACTTCCCTTTCTTTTTTTTATTTTGTTATAGTGATTATATTTTGGTTTACTTCATAAGAGAATGGTGTACTTAGGGAAATCGTTTTAAGAACAGATTCGATATCCTCGTCCAAAAATTCCCCATTATAGATTTCATTGTCCAAACTTTCCGAATTGTTCACGAATTTCACGGAATATTTTCTTTCGAGTTTGACCAATATTTCAGAAAACTTTAGATGGTCTATTACCAAACGGTTCTGCATCCATGCCGTAAATATGCCCGTATCTACTTTTGCCTTCTTGAATTCGTTACCAAATTTGTTATAATTGGCCTGAAAACTTGGGGTCAAGTTCATGCCATTTTCCGGTGTTCTTGTTTCAAAAACGTTTACCGACCCTTCTATTAAAGTAGTAACAATCTCATCATCCGTATCATAGGAGGAAATATTGAACTTGGTGCCCAGAACCTTAACATCCACTTCTTGTGTATTGACAATGAATGGCTTTTTCTTATTTTTGGCAACATCAAAGTATGCCTCTCCTTCCAAGTAGACAATCCTTTTGTTGTCCGAATTCACGAAACTTTGGGGAAAACGAAGTTTTGAACCCGCATTGAGCCATACCAAAGTACCATCTGAGAGCTTTAGCCTAAAAGTTTGCCCATGTGGAATAAAAACCTCATTATAACGCAGGGTTCTATCCGACACTTCCTTAGCTTCATCAAATGTTAGGGAATTTTCTTCTTTATTGGCAACAATGTTGCCTATGGCATCCGTTATTGTCGTATCCCCTTCTGAGTTCAGAACCCTGGTTGTTCCATCGGACATTTTTAATACGATATTATTCCCTAAGGAAGTTTTTGTTCCATTTTTAACAACTTTTATTGAGGTTTGGGAAGTATTGGGGAGCAATTGCCGTTTGGCCAAGAAACCAATGCCAATTACAAAAGCCAGCACTGCAGCATACTTCCATATTGGCCGCAAAGGACTGGAGATCTTCTGTTTTGAATTGAGGTTTTCCAAAAACCTATGATACGCCAGGTCAGTATCGAAGTCCAGCGACATATTTCGCCTCGATGCTTTAATTTGATTTTTAAAATAGGACATATTAATGTCACTTTCCAGAATCCACTTCTCCAAAATTTCCCGTTCCTCTGGTGATATGGAGCGGTCAATAAATTTATCGATCAACAATTGATATTTAGACATTCGGCATTCCTTTTACCCTAAAGATGCAATAATTGTAAAAAACCCCTATGCATTTTAAATTTTTCTTAAGTTTGTGTTAAAATAGGTTCCTCCATATGAACGAACATGAAATCATTCGAAAACTGCGCAAAGGGAAAACAAAGGCATATCAGTATTTATTTTCCGAATATTATGAATGGCTATGTAATTACGTTTTCAACCTATGCAACGATCGCGTATTGGCTGAAGATCTTGTACAAGAAGCTATTGTAGGTCTATGGGAAAAAAGAAAGACCATAGTTATAACCACATCGCTTAAAAACTACCTCTTTAAAACATGCCACAATCAATTTTTACAACATATCCGCAGCCGAAAAATCCAATTCGACACCTTGGATAAAATAAGATGGGACGTTATCTCAGAGGCAACCTTGGAAGAGGACCTCTATGAACTAAAAATGGAAAAATTAAATACCCTGATAAATCAGTTGCCTCCCCGTTGTAAGGAAATATTTATTCAAAATAAGTTGGAAAAAAGGAAGTATCAAGATATCGCATTAGACATGGGAATATCCGTAAAAACGGTAGAAAACCAAATGTCAAAGGCCCTTCATTTCTTACGGGCCAACGCCCATACTTTTTTATTGTAGGGGTTAATGACATCCGTATAAAGGGTGACTTTTCCTATTTCAACAATTCAATGATGCGGGTTTAAAATCGGGATTAGATTTAATAAGTATGGGTTCCCCAATTGACTTTTACTTTTTATAGTCCTTCTCCGTGAGGCTTAACAACACGGATTGTTGCCATACCCTCATCTGCTTCTCCAAATCGAGGGCAATGTCAGGGTATTCCTCAATAAGGTTTTTGGTTTCCCCTGGATCTTTGTGCACATTATAAAGTGCTTTGACCTCTTTCCCGCTGCGGTCTTCCATAATAAGTTTATATTCATTGTCCAGTATGGAACGGTTTCCCTGATAATCCCTTTCATCGATTTTGGGATGATGAAAGTTCTTAAAGGACCGAGTAAACTTACCTTCCGAAATCTTGGCCAAGGGTGTGGTACCTTCCTGTAATTCTGGAGAGATGTATGGATCTTTATCGTCCAAATGTCCCGTATCAAAATTCCAAAATTGGATTGGTTTTGAGCGTTCCCTCGCTTCACCCCTGATTACGGGCATAAGACTGATACCGTCCATAGGTCTTTTTGGGGGGGCTACGCCTGCCACTTCACAAACCGTCAAGAAAATATCCGTGGTCACTGCATTCAACCCGGATATAAACCCGTTTTTTATTTCTTGGGGCCACTCAATAATTCCCGGCACTTTTGTCCCCCCTTCATAAATGGTGCCCTTTAAACCCTTTAATTGGGAGTTATAGAGCCCACTGGCAGGAATTCCGTTATCGCCACAATACCAAATCAGGGTATTCTCTTTGATCCCTTCCTTCTCCAGATAGGACCTTAGCTTTCCTATGGCCCGATCCATCGCCGTTATTTCCGCATACCGGGCAGAGAGTACCGAATCCAAAGGTCTTTTAACCTGTTTTCCCGTTTTCAATGAAGTGATTTGCACATAGGTATTGCCCAAACTATCCGGAAGTTCTTGATAGCGGGCCAAATCTTCCGGTAAGGCCTCATAAGGTTCGTGGGGAGAGCCAAACCACACTACGGAAAAAAAAGGTTTCCTGCCCTCCTTTGCCGTATCAATAAAGGAAATCGTTTCGTCTATGATAACTTCCGAGCCTTCACCTAATATTTGAATGGGGGGAGCTCCATTTCTAGAAAGTACCGGGTTCATCTCAAAGAAATTATCATGCGATGCCCAAGTATCGAACCCCATGGCTCCTGGATTGGTGGGGGACTCTTTCTTTACCGGCCCAAGATGCCATTTGCCAAAGTGAGCTGTTGTATAGCCTGCATCTTTAAGCAATTGCGCAACGGAAATTTCCTCTGGCCGAATGGACCATCCCGGAGTGTACGTGCCATATCGATTTGGATGTCGACCCGTAATGATGCTGCCCCGCGTTGGGGAACATGTGGGATGTGCAGAATAAAACCGATCCAACACCAATCCATTTTTTGCCATATCGTCCAATACAGGTGTTTGGACAAAAGGGTGATGGTTGTAACCCGTTTCTTCCCATCCATGGTCGTCCCCCATCAACAAGATGATATTGGTCGGCAGTTGTGGACTTTCTTCTTTTACAGTTTTTGACTGTTTTGAGGCGCAACCCACCCCACAAAAAGTTATGCCAAGTAAAAAAAGGAGGATATGTGTTGTCTTTTTCATCGTAAAATCAATTAGCACTATAAATGTGGTTAACCTGAAAATTATTCAATTGAGCCATTCGTGTGCAAAGGCCTAATTTTAATATTTGTGAACCACACTGGGTCGTTGTAATCCTGTAAAACTATGTAATCTTCAGCAGCTTTTGCAAAATCTTCTTTACCGTAAAATTTAGAACCGGTTATCAAAGCTGCCCATTCCATTGTTCCTGTATCGATCTCTTCGATTTTTTTCTTTTCCGCAGACGAAGCGGAAAGAAGTAGGACACGGACCATGAAGAATGGGAATAGCAGTGTTCTAAACAATTTCATCATGCATTATTGTTATAGATTGGGCATTTTACTGATCGGCCCGATTCGAATATTTCTATAGAAAATCTCTGCCCCTTCCGATTGTAACTGAATCTTCCCCTTGGTCAATGGTGTGGATTTATCAGCTTCATAATACCTTATATCTTTCAGGTGCATGTTTTTTATACCGTTCACTACATGAATGCTTTCATCCCCAAAGGCATAAATATCCAAAGTGTTCCATTCGCCATAAGGTTTTTCATAATCAAATGATCGTTGGCAATACCTACTACCTCTCCAGTCAAACTCTTGCAGTGGCCCGGATGGGTTGTATTTAAATTTTCCATCCCCGTCCGTTTCTACATTGACTTTGGCCGTAGTAGCCTGTACACACCATAAATCGCCAGTATCGCCCTCCTGGATCTGGCATTCCACAGAGCTCATCCATACACCGCCCCGGGCGGCTTCCTTGCCAAAAGAATGATAAAGGATTCCACTATCGCGTTTGGCATTTTCCCTGGGCGGATATCTTTTCTCCCCATATTTAAATTCCAGTGTAAGGTGATAATCCTCAAATTCTTCTTCAGTTACCAATATCCCGAATACTTCTCCAGAAATTCGGATGACCTTCCCGCCATCCAATTCTACTACGGTGAACACCCCGAGCGGATCTTTGTTCAACCCAATGGGTTCCACATATTTACCATCTTCCATTTTAAGTCCGACCACTTTAGAGGTTGGCTCCGGTTGTCGCTGATAAGTATACCATCCGGACAGGTCTTTACCGTTAAACAGTTCCTTGTACCCTGATTCGGTTGAATTTTTCTGGGACCATCCATATGGAACCATAAGCATGCTTAACATTGCGAATGCCCAATTCACGGGATTACGGATAAAGTTCATTTTGATCATTTTATGGTGTTTCGTTCCCTTATTCAGAAATCAATTGTTGTATCATGACCTCTGCATATCTCTTGCCCAGTTCCCTTTGCGCGGCCGAATTAAAATGGAGGTTATCCCCCCTATGGTCCAACCCTTCGGAAGAAACAAGGAACAAGCTATCATCCCCTTCTTCAATCTGGGCTAGAATAGTGTTGATATCATCAAAATACGCTGCTTTCTCCTCCGGCCTGGCAAACCTTCCCAATTCTCCCATAACAATCGGAAGATCATCATTTGTAACGGCCACTCTGAATTTTGTGAACAGACCCAGCAGGGCATCTGAATAATTCGGCAGATCCCCGGCATTGGCATTACTTTCCCCCTGATGCCATATTATGCCTTTGATTACACCCTTCTTTCTGGCCAAAGCTACCTTCTGATAGAAGTTGGACAATAGGGCGACCCCTCTGTGTTCTTCATTGTCCACCCATTGAAAAACAGAGCTACCCCCTACTGCACACGGTACCAAGGCAATGGTGACCGAATCCGGGACTTTTGCCAGCAACTCTTGGGCAAAGCTCATCCCGCAATCCAATCCGGCAGCATTGGGCTCGTAAAAATGCAAGGGCTCCTTGGCCCCGACCCATTGATTCCTGCTGTTTATGGCAATGATCCGCTCATAGGAAACCAAGTCTTGTAGTTCTACCCCTCCCCTACCGGCCATATTGGACTGACCGGCCATCAGAAATATCCAAATGTTCGGGTCTTCGGATTTGGTCTCTTTTTCCCCTGTGTCCACAGGGTCTATTTGTTCTGCCCTGCACGAAAGCGTTACCAACAAAAGCAATACGAGCAAAGGCCAATTGTATTTGTTTCTTCTATTTATCATTGCCTGGAAATTGTAATTTCATTAAAACCTGATCCAACATATTGTCCATAATAAAAACCATTGCCAATACTCTTAAAATCGAATTCACTGCTTTTTAGTGATCGATTACCAGAATACAGTACAATGCTGCCAGGTTCTTCCATCCAGATTACCAGTTCCTCTTGGGACGATTTAACAATATCGACCGTGGAAGGACCTAGGTATTTGTCGTTCCGGCCTATTACCGACCATCCTTTCTCTATTGGACTTACAAGAAACAATTTATGGCCAAATCCGCCAATTTCAAAATCGATCCCATCATTGCCGAGTACTTGACCTCTTTGCTCTTTCCAATCATAAATAACCAATCCTTCTTCCGGGAGTTCCCAAAATCCCGGAAAGGGTTGGATCATGGCCGAGGCCTGGGTATAATCTTCCGGGCTTATAGTGCCTCTTAAAGCTCCATCGGTAACGATGCTTAAATTATAGGCCACAATAGCACAAGATTTGTTTTTTAAGGGAGCAATGGTTTGGTAGGCGGCACCGGATTCGTACAGAGCATCGTTAAAGACAGATTTTGGTAGGGGAACCCCGGGTGCCTCTGGCCGAATGAGTTTGCCATTGGCAAAACACAAAGGATCTATTACACCGGACATAAACTCCGCTGGGTCGTCGGACAAGTAAATCGGCCCACCGGATAATGCCTTGGTCACGGACATCGTTTCTCCCACCTGGGTGTCGGAAGAATGAAACATATCATGGTCTGGCCATAGGGTTTGCCCCAACCACAACACATTAAAAACCGACTGTAGAATCTGCGATTTGGAGGTCTTTAAATCGTTCTTTATATAATCGGGGCTTGTACGCATAGTAGCACTATTGCTGGCATTAAGCATATCTATGGTGTTTTGTGCACTACAATTCATTAAACCGATCCCTTCTTCAAGGCAAGCCTTTTCGAGTGCCAGAACATTTTCGCTTTGTGCCCTGACCGCATTTTCGCTCCCATAGTATTCCTCAGTAGACCTTGAAACATTGTCCGTTTTCATAAAATCGAACCCCTGGGCCTTGATCATAGATACGAGATAATCGTAAAAGGCCGTACTGGACTCCATATCATCTTTGGGCAAAAGCCCATCTTCCCTATTGGGGTTCGGCATGAGGTAAGGGGTGAGTTCCTTCATTTTATGGTCTACATGGACTCCCTGCCAATGGGAAAGGAACCCGTGCCAAATACCCATCCACTTAATTCCTTCCTCGGTTTTTCGGGAAACGATGGGATCCCATCCGTTCGGGAATTTTTGTTGGTCGGGCTTAAAGGAAAGCAATTTGAGGTTATTATCGTCCTGATGACCATCATCGATCAAGAACCACCGCACCGGCACTTCTGATTTTTCAATGTTATCAATAGCCTTTACCAGCGTGGGTTCATCTATTTTTTTCTTGTATTGTTCCCAGGTACACCAGCCCAGATACCCCAATGGTTCTGGATATTTCTTTGAATATCGCAAGCTGGCGGTGGCCCCTACGGCCGCATCCTTTAGGGCCAATTCCCAAGTTTTTGCAAGGGACTCATAGAGGTTTTCAGATTCGTACCAGGCCAATAATGGCACTTTGGCATCCAAAGGGACCTTAGCCGTACCAAGGGTGCCATAATCAACTGTGAGTTTACCGTCCTTGGCAACCTCTAACCAGCTTACACTTGCGGCACCTGACAATGGCAAAAGGGTAAGGTAGTTTCCATTTTTTAGTTTGAAAAGCATGGTAAGTGCACGTCTATTGGCATTTGCTATCCTTGGCGGCGCCGGTGACCTGGGCTCGAATATTGACCTTAAATCGTTTGACCCCACCCAGGGAAACATACGATTACTGGCCCCTATCCAACGAAAATGAACGGAATCCGCGGCAACATGACAAAACTTTTCAAACTCCGGCAAAATAATTTGTCGTTGTGAGGTCACATTCGAAGGATCCGGTACTTCGAGCACGATTACATTTTTTTCGACTCCTTGCGCTATATCAATACTTTTTCCCACGGAAGTATCCCTGCCCGGTTCTTCTGAACAGGAAACAAAAATCAACACCATAGATATCATGGTGCAACATGCCTTATATAATGAAATTTTCATATGAATTTTAGTTTAAGGTAGTAAACCTCGATTTTAACCCATCTTGAATTCATCAACTCAAGATGGGTTATTGAAGTGATTTAGTCCATTCCATCCGGTTTGTCCTGTTCCGTATCCGTAAGGGGGAGAATATTCGTCTCCGATCCAGGATATCCAGGTGTCTGATTTAGATGGCCCAAAGAATTTTCCCGGATATGCACTTCCTTTATCGGCCAATATACATGGTACGGCAACATTCTATAAATATTGGCCCCTTGTAAAATCTCTTCAACATAGAAATGGTTCCTGCGCATTACCCGATCATAAAACCAATTGTTGGTGGTCATGTTCTCCAAAGTATACCCATCCCTGTTAAGGGATGCCATTATGTAGGCCACACGGGTAAGTTCTGTTTTTCTAGGGGATTCAAAATACAGTTCGCGTGCCCTTTCGTCAAAAATATAATCCAGATCCACTGCGTCCACCAGTGATGCCTGGGCCCGGGCCCGAACCACATTTACGTCGGCAGTGGCACGGGGAATATCACCTTTCCACCAATATGCTTCCGCCCTCAACAAATAAAGTTCTGCAAGACGATAAATATACTCATCGCTAGTGGACCGATCCGCTTGATTATTCCCTGACTCATCAATGTAGATCAATTTGTTGTACGCTATAGGGTACCACTGTCGAATATCGGTTACCGAAGCCGGATCAAAAGGTTGGCCGTAATATGCCGAACTGGGATCGTTATACACATATCTTTCCATACCAAACCAGTTATTATGCGAATACCTTAGGTCATCGGGATCTTCCCACCTCATATCCCGAAAATACTGGGAGGGTACCATACGTCCTACACCCCTACCCAATTGTTGGATCATGTTCAACCCTTTCCCATAATCAAGATCGGTACATGCACGTGTACCATTTGGATCCCTGGCCTGCCACCAAGTTGGGCTTGTATCCCTACTTTTAGCTGTATTTTGAGACCCAATAGTATTGAATTGATTCTGGGAAACCAGAATCTTCTCCGTGTTTTCAGCCAAACTCTTGTTATTTTTTTGGTGCAGATCCCATAGCACGTCAAAATCATTTGAATCCAAAAATGAGAAGGTAAGAAATTCCGGCTCCGTAGTTCCAAATCGTTCCGTCATTAAAGCATATTTTCCATCATTGATCACCTTTGAAGCTTCTGCAATGGCCTTGTCAAACTCACGAATGGACAGATAACACTTTGTCAACAAAAAGGAACCTGCCGCCTGGTTAACATCCCCGGGCTGTACATCTACAGGTAAATACTGCACCGCAAATTCCATGTCCTTGGTAATTCGTTGAAGAACGGCTTCCCTGGAATGGGTGTAAAAATCCAATTTAGGGGAGGTAACTTCCTCTGCAACAAAGGGAACATCCCCAAATTGGTGTACCAAACGGTAATACCAATAAGATCTGTGGAACAAAGCCTTGGCCATTACTTCATTGAGTTCGGAAGCCGTAAGTTCAATTTCAGGTGCCCTTGAAATAATAACATTGGCATTCTTTATACTCCTAAAAGCCAAATTCCAATAGACAATACATTCATTGTCCTCAGTTGAATTTGGGGTCATTTGCAGTTCAAAGTTATGAAGTACATCTCCAGGAGGGGCTCCATTTACCGTAAAATCCGAATAATTCCATTCCCCCAAAAGAAGATTGCCGTCATTCTGCCCCTTTTCCTCCCTGAGGCTGCTATTTAAGGTTACAATAAGGCCATCCATTCCCGCTTTATCGATAAGGGTGTTTTCTGGGGAAAAGAACGACAGCGGATCCGGTTCCAACCTATCTATGGAACAGCCGGAGACCATAAGTATTGCTATAATTAATAGATATTTATAATTTTTCATCTTGTTGATTTTAAATTAAAAAGTTAGATCAAATCCGATTGCCGTTATGAGCGGGGTTGCCTGGCCGGTTTCTACATCCCAACCGTATTCCCAACCTCCGAGGGAAAAGGCCGGAAGATTTTGAACATTGGCATATAGCCTTAGGGATTGGATCTTGAGCTTATCAGCTAATTTCTGGGGAAAAGTATAGCCCATGGATATATTTTGTATCCTGATAAAGGACTTATCATCATACCAATCGGTAGCCGGTGAAGAATTCTTCGAAGACAATCTTGCCCACTCATTTGTGGGGTTATCGGGCGTCCAATATGGCGTTACTATCTTATTAAGCCTTTGCTGTTGAACCCTAAAATTAAAATGTTCATTATTAGATCCTTTATGGCCCAATAAGGCATTTGCGAAAATGGAGAAATCGAAATTCTTGTAGACAAAATCATTTCTCAAACTCGCACGGTACCTAGGCGTTTTATTCCCTTGAAAGACCTGATCATCAAAATTGATAACGCCGTCGTCATTCACATCCATAAGCTTTACATCCCCTGGTTGGCGGCCATAAACAGTAGCTTCATCCTCTTCCCCCAACTGCCATATCCCTAAAATCTTATAATCGAATATTTCATCAATAGCATGTCCTATATACCAATCGTTGCCGATATCATCCTTTTCTTTTTGGCCGATCACATTGCCTTCGCCATCCAGTACATCTTCCATATCCCCATAAAGGCTTTTGATTTTGTTGCGGTTATGTGATAATACCAGGCCCGATCTCCAGGAGAAATTCCCACTTTCTATATTTACAGTGTTCAATGAAATCTCGAATCCTTTATTTTCAACCTCACCTAGGTTCGCGAACACACCGGTATATCCGGTAAGAATGGGCAAAGACCTGTTGAGCAATAGATCATTGGTTACACCTTGGTAATATTCCAAGGTTCCCGATACCCGTGAACCGAACAAACTAAACTCCAAGGCCACATCATAGGTTTCCGTGGTTTCCCATTTTAGCCCGAGATTGGCCAGATCTGTAGCATTTATACCTACCACCGTGGATCGGTCATAGATATAATTGGTGCCTTCCAATCTTGACAGGGCGGAATATATCCCTATCTCCCTATTGCCATTTTTTCCCCATGAAGCTCTAAGGCTTAAATCGTTCATCGATTCGCTCTTCAGGAAATTTTCATCTGAAAGTCTCCACCTAAGCCCTATGGACGGGAAGGTAGCATATGGGTTATTGGCACCAAAAGCCGAATAGCCATCCCTTCTCACAGCAGCGGTTACATAATAACGGTTGTGGAAATTGTATGCCAATCTCGCCATCATGGCATCTGCAGTAGCGCGTGTATCGTTGGAACCTACAACCGGGTTTTCCCCAATTCCCAAATTATGATATGAAAGATTGTCATTAGGGCTAAAGATGGAGTTGGACTGTGTACTTTCATAGGTTTTGGCCTCTTCAATATTATATAACAAGGTTAGATCAAAGTTATGGTCGTCAAAACTTTTTTTCCAATTAACGATGTTGTCTACCATCCACCGATTTTCAAATTGGTCGCTCCTAGATCCCAGGTCACCACCATCCCCCAGTGTTGCTATGGCAGGCCTAAATCGGTAATCCTGAACGAAATTGGATCGATTGGACCAGTTAACACGGTATGAAAACCCTAAGGGCAATGATAATTTTGCATAGAGATTGGTAAAATACTCGCGTTGTCTAAAATAATTATCCCTATAAGTATACAAGAACGGGTTGGACGACAGCGCATCATCATAGGGCAAATGTTTAATTTCACCATCATCATAGAACAAGCTCCCGAAAGGGCTCTGAACTTCATAACTCCCACTACCCGGTATACCGGTAGGTTGTTTTAAGTGAAGGGTCTGCATATTGAGTCCAATTGTCAATGCATTGCTGATTTTGGACTCTATATTAAGTCTTCCCCTAAGTGATTCACTTTCCTGAAAAAGTATAATTCCTTCGTTTTTCACATGGCCCAGGGATCCATAATAACTTACACGATCCGATTTCCCAGAAACACTAATGGTATTGTTCAACCGAAGACCCGTTTGATAAACAAGATCTTTCCAATCCAATGTATTACCTGCCGCAATATTATCTTTTTCTACCTGGTTCAACTCCAACCTATCGTACCATATTAGATTGGGATCGGTAGAGGTTCCGCCAAGCCCATCATATTCCAACCAATCATTGATGGTAACACCGGAGGGAAGATTGTTCGGGTTACTATAATAACCATTCTCCTTAGGAACCATCTGATCGAACACATCGCCTTTATAATCCAAGAAATTATCGGGACCATACACTTCCTGCATTAGGCCCGCATGTGCAAATCCTGTTGAACTTCTAAGGTTTATGATCGGTTTTCCCTCTTTACCTTTTTTTGTGGTGATAATAATTACCCCGGACGCTGCCCTAGAACCATATATAGATGATGCACTGGCATCTTTCAGCACGTTTACACTCTCAATATCCGCCGGATTGATACTGGAAATATTTCCTTGATAAATTACGTCGTCAACGACCAATAATGGAGAATTATCGGCACCAAGGGATGTGATACCCCTTACCACAATACTGGATTCCCCTGAAGGACCGGTACTGGTACCAACGTTCAATCCTGGCAATGAACCGCGCATAAGCTCTGTTAGATTAGTGGCACTCGGCTGCCTGTCTACGGCTTTTTGATCAAAAGAAGATACGGCCCCGGTCAAATCTTTTTTAACAGCCGTACCGTACCCGATCACTATAACCTCTTCCAAAGAGGCAGTATCTTCGAGCAACTGTACTTTTATGGTTTCATCTTGGGTAATGGTGATGCGTTGGGTCAAAAAACCCACGTAAGAGATCTCCAAAATTCCACCATGGGAAACTGTTATCCCAAAAACACCATCAAAATCGGATTGCGTTCCGTTATCGGTTCCTTTTTCAACAACGCTCGCACCGGGCAACGGCTGGCCGTCCTGATCTGTTATGGTACCGGAAACTTGGTATTCTGCCTGCTCTTCTTCTATAATTTTTTGGGGGTTTTTCTTTATGAGTATGGCATCGTTTGCTGTTACGGTAATATTAAGGTTGCTCTGGGACAGACTTTCCTTTAACAGCTTGTTCGTTCTTATTACGCCTTTTCGCAAATGTACTTTGGGATAGTCCTTAAATATGCCTTCCTCATAAAAGAACCTGTATTCTGTCTGCTCCATAATAAGATCGAATACTTGATCCACACTTAGTATCTTGTCTTCTTCAATTTTTATTTTGGAATTTTGGGAGACAACATCTACGGGTGTTAAAGCAAAAAGGGTAGCGCAAAATAAGAAAATGAATGTACGCATAATGAATATAAAGAGCATTTTCCCATAAGGGAAACCAGCCCTATTAAGATTATTTTTCATAAATTGGTCGCTTATTTATTAGTTAATTATTTTAATTAATTGATAATGATACTAGGGGATAGAGCTTTATACTTTAGTCGGTTAAACTTTATCTCCTTTTTTTGTTTTTTTTTATTTCATTGGCTACATTGTTTTATAGTTAATCCGGGTCTATCCTATTTGGTCTCCTTGGACCAATGATCAATTCCTCTGTTTTGTTCAATGCTATTTGATAATTATGGTCTTATTTTTTATTTCATAATTATTAATGGTACTGGACGTCATAATATTGAGAATCTCCTCAATAGATTGATATTTATCCAAGACTCCTTTGAATTTTAAAGATTCCAGTTCCTTATTTTCAAATACGACATCTACATCGTACCATCTGGATATTACTTTCATTATATTTTTTAAAGGCATGCCTTTAAAGCTGAAAATTCCATTCTTCCATGAAGTCTCCACATTTACATCAACAACTGTTACTTTAATACGATTATTCTCCAGATTTAAGTGCGACTGTTGGTTTGGAGTTAAATATTGTTTTAAGTCCCCACTGCCCACTACCACTTTTCCTTCCACCAAGGTGGTATACACATTGGTATCATCCTTGTATGCCTTTATATTAAATTCGGTTCCCAAAACTTCAACCTCCTGGGCCTTGTTCATCACCCTGAATTTTGAACCTCCATGCTCCGTGCTTGGGGAGACATCAAAATAAGCCTCTCCATAAACCAGCTCCACTTCCCGGACCTTACCTTCCTCAAAATGTACAGGATACTTCAACTGGGTCTCGGAATTTAACCAAACCTCTGTACCATCGGATAGAACAACATTAAATTGTCCTCCCCTTGGTATGGTCAAATAGTTGTAAACCATCTCTTTGGGTTTTCCCCCAACAGCTTTGTAAACTATTTTTTCCCCATCACTGTTTGCATTTTGGGTTTTAACCGCATTCCCCTTTTGCAATGCTACCACAGAACCGTCCCCTAAGGTCAAGGTAGCTTTATCCGTACCAGGTACGACAGTGTTGACCACATTGTTCGGGGTGTTCTCCTGGGGAGTATTGTACTTATTGTCACTTAAAAAATAAGATGTTGCAAGAATGCCGATTAAAACTGCCGCTGCAGCATATTTCAAGATGGAATAGGTCTTTTTGGCCTTAACGGGCAGATGTTCGTCTTTATTCGCTTCCAATATATTATTATAAATACGTTTGGCGACTTCCTCTTCCAGATCCGGATAGTCCTCCAGTAATTTTGAGACCTCTTCATAAGTAGGAACACTGGAAAAATCTTTGGAATTTTTGAAATAAGCAATAATTTGGCGCAGTTCTTCTTCTGAACACTCGCGTCTTATATATTTATTGAACAACTCTTTATTTTCAATTGATTTCATGATAATTATATCAACGTTAACAGATATAATACCCTTGAAACCTTATGGAATACTATTGAAGTTGTATTTTTTTATGGTTATTTTTAATGATATGATAAAAAATGAAATGGCAAATTATCAAAAAACCATTGTTAATGCGCTTATAATGATGATTTTAGCTTATACCCAATCTGTATAAAACAATAAAAGTCCAAGCCCGATTTCCTTATTTTTTAATATAAAATCGCGAAGAATCTCTAAGGAAGTACTCATTTGATTCCGCACCGTACTAATTGAAATACCCAATTCTTCGGCTATTTCTTCATAGCTTTTATTTTCATTTCTGGACATTTCGAAAATTTTCCTCCTTCTCGGCGATAATTTGTCCAACGCCTTTTGCTTTAGGGATTCCAACTCCAATTCCCGCACATAAAGATCTGTAGAGTCGACAAATTTTTGTTTCCCATAAAAAACCGCTTCCCTAAGCTTTCTGTTATTGGCCGCCTTTTTCAGAAATTTTATGGTTTTGTTTCGGGTAATGGTAAAAAGGTAGGACTTGAATGACATTTCAGGCTTTAAGGATCTTCGCTTGATCCAAATTTTCATAAAAACATCCTGAACTATTTCCTCGGCATATTCTTCTGAACAAACCATACTTAAACTGAATTTGTAAAGGTCATTCCGATAAGAATCAAAGAGTTTACGAAAGGCCTTTTCATTGCCTTTAATAAGCTCATTAACTAATAATCTATCGCCTTCTACCCTATTCTTCGTCACTCCTTTTCTTAGTAAAATTTAAATTATTCATGCAAAAAAACCTAATGTCGTAAAGTCAAACTTTGATCAATTAAATCGCTCAATATTAAACAAATTTTATTTATTCCTGACAACATAATGTTGTTAGTATATGTTTTAGTGTTCATTTTTACTTTAGAGGCATTAACGATAAAATTGAAGAAATAAAAAACAAAAACAATGAAAAATCAATTGATTAACAGTGTTTTTACCTACCTATTTCTAGGTGTTTCGCTATGACAGCATACGATGTATTGTTTCAAATAGATGATTACCAGGATTTTGATTATGCCTATCAAAATCCAACCCCTTTATGGACACTCGATTTATAAATAGCTCAAGAACGTACTTATTGTGTGTAATTAACGGGCCGAATTTACAAAGAAAACAAAACGATTTAATGTGATTCAAATTCTAGGATGTCTGGTGTATTTTTATGTTTAACCATTGTAGTCAAAAATAAAAGTGTTCAGCTCAAAATAAAGTGCCCTAAAACGTACTTTTAAGAATACCATTATCTTTCTAAGTAATCCCAAAATCATTCGCCCAATAAATTGTGCCGATCAATTAGCTTAAGGAATTCGTCCCGTTTATTTTTGCTTACTACGGCAGTATGATCTTTCAATTTTACCATATTACCATCAATACTTTCTATATGATTGATATTGACAATGTGCGAACGATGTATCCTGTGAAAATTGGCAGGAAGTAGTTCTTCTAATTTACTCATGGACTGCAACGTCATAATTTTACGATTATGAACGGTAATTAGCTGTACATAGGGACCTTGTCCATTAATGACAATGATGTCCTTAAATGCGACGCTGATGA
Source organism: Arenibacter troitsensis (assembly GCF_900177645.1). Lineage (GTDB taxonomy): Bacteria > Bacteroidota > Bacteroidia > Flavobacteriales > Flavobacteriaceae > Arenibacter > Arenibacter troitsensis. The sequence goes on along the minus strand of NZ_FXAO01000001.1, from coordinate 1,013,473 downwards.
TTTTACTGTTGGCTTTAATAAATAGTTTGTCCGTAGGCTGGGCTTGTGATGTAGTTAAGGGATAATCCACTTTTGGACCTTTAAAGGATATGACTTTCGTAACCGCTTTATAAAACCTATCAAAATCTATTGGTTTTAACAAATAATCTACAACATCCAGTTCATAACTCTGAACTGCATACTCGGAATAAGCAGTAGTAAGTATGGCAGCTGGCCTGTTCGGCAAGATTTTTAGAAAATCAAGACCTGTAAGATCGGGCATTTGTATATCGAGAAACAAAATATCTATTCTATCATTTTTAATATGGTTGAGCGCTTGCAGTGCAGAACTACAGGAAGCCACCAATTCCAACTCCGGAACTTTACCAATATAATCCGAAAGAATTTTTCGCGCGATATGTTCATCATCGACAATTAGACATTTTATTTTCATAAGTTTATCTTTAGGTCTAATTGATACACATTATTTTCCTTGGTGATATTAATTTCATGTTTCCCAGGGTAATTAGCCTCTAAAAGTTTTAATGAATTTCTAAGCCCTATTCCCATATGATCCCTTGCAACATCCTTAACTTCATCCTTGAAGGTATTTTCTGTTCTAAAACTAAGTTCGTTTTTGTCCACTTCCAAACCAATCTTGATCCAACCTAGGGGATTGGTTTCCAAATCAGAGTGTTTAAAACAGTTTTCAATAAAATTGATTAGGATCATAGGCGCAATTTTATTGTTATCCATAATTCCTGCATGATAAAAATCCACATTTCGGGAATCTTCATGCTTTAGTAATTGTATGCTCAAATAGTGTTCTATAAGTTCCTTTTCCTTGGTCAAAAAGACTTTGGGCCGATCACAATCATACAGTAAATACCGTAACAGCTTGGACAGTTTTGAAATCATTTCAGCAGCCCTTTCATCTCTCAGATATGCAAGGCCGTATATGTTATTCAATGTATTGAACAGAAAATGTGGGCTTATCTGACTTTTTAACAATCTAAGTTCGGCCTCTGCTCTTTCCGCTTTATGTTCAACTTTTTGCACTGCATTAAGATAATATACATGTGCTACTCGAATACTGGCCACAAAAATTATCCCTAACAAAACCATTAAAAGCCACAAAGCTATTCGAACGGATTTAGGGGCATATTGGTCACTGATCTGGTTTAACCCCAATATTTCTGCCATCATGGTATGCGCATAGATTCCGATACCAATAAGAATGATATTGGTGGTAATCAACAATCCCAATCTTCGATTGATATTCCCTTCCCTAGCCAAGTATTCGGGAAAGAGTTTATATCCAAAAAGCCAAATAATCAAGGAGCCCAAAAATATATAGGTTACCAAATAGTAAATAGTATCTGCAAGACTTCTTTGATATGCAAGTACCAAACTGATGGCGATATGTATCCCGAACCATAGGATGTAGGGGCCTACTTTAAAAAATCGCTCTGTTTTAGACAATGCGCTGCTCATAGGGACAATATTAGCATCATCTTCTAATTTTTCATAATCAAATGAATGAAATAATGATTTCATGGTACGAATTGTTCATTTTGATAATTAAAAGGCTTGGTTGCCCTCAAAATCCATTTGGTTCATTTATACCGTCATTTGGTAAATTTTTTTTGCTACTGGCCCGCTGTCAAAATAGTTTCGCCGCGTAATTAAAAAATACAATCATGAGAAATATGAATCACTTAATCACAATTGCCTTTTTTGTGCTATCGACCAAGTTCTATGCACAAGATAAGAAAGATCCACAAGATGAAATAGTTGCCGTTTGGATTACAGCAGATGAAACAAAAGTAGAAATCTACAAAGAAGGTAATGTATACCTTGGCAACCTTATAAATTCGGAGGGAGTGCGAAATACGAAAATCGAAGTACTCAACTTGGAGTATAAAAAAGGTAAATGGGTGGGCAAGATTTATTCCAAAAAAAGAGGAAAGTTGTTGGATGTAGAATGTCAAGTGGAAGGTTACAAACTTATTCTTGAGGTAACTGCACGATTTATATCCGCAGATCTAGAATGGAGCAGAGCTAAATTTTAAAACCCGTTACAGATTTCAGTTTCACTTAATCAAGTTCTCAAAACCAACTTTTAATGAAAAAATACATTTTTATATTTATTTTCTCCATAGTCACGACCGTTGTTGGACAAGAAAGCAAGTATTATTTTGGAATTTCCTATGGAAAAAGTTTTCCAATTGGAGATTTTGCGGCCGATGATATCAATAATTCCAAGTCTGGTTTTGCAGAAGGCGGAAACAAGTTGGATTTCTTTGCAGGTAGTACTTTAAGCCTAAAGCTGAATTTTACAATAACTTTTCGTTATCAGCATTTTGCCCCCGATATTGACCAATTGGCCACAGAATTGGAAACATCCGATGAAGCCACTTATTCTGTTGAAACTTCCGATGCATGGAAAATCTATTCCCTTCTTACAGGAATTGAATACAAAATAAATTTGGGCAGAAAATTCAGTATCTATCCACGTATTGGAATGGGTCCTATGCTGGTTACCAACCCTGGGGTTTCAATAACGGATACGGATGAGGATTCCAATACTAGAATGCATCGCCACAGTGAGACAGGTTTAGGGTTAGGCTATGAATTGGGTATTGGCCTTAAGCGTGATTTGGGGAAAAACTTTTGCCTTATGCCCACTTTTACTTTCAGTGGTGGTTTTGTAACAATTTCCGACGTTGATACAACTATTGACCATGTGGGTACCACTTCAGATTACATACCCAAAATCATCACATTCAATTTAGGGCTCTCACTAGCCTATAAATTTTAAACTAACAATAAAATGAAGTCAATGATTACAATTAAACTGCCCATCTTTCTTGCGGTATTATCCTTTACAGTAGGTATTGCCAGTGCCCAAGATATAGCATCCCTTTACAAACAAGTAAATTCATCTGTTGTTACCATTCTGACCGAATCCAGATTATTTGAAGACAGCCATCAAATGAATATTGATGAGGGTATAGGTTCAGGTGTTCTTATTTCCGAGAATGGAGAAATTCTAACTGCCGCCCACGTCGTCAATGATGCGGAAAAAGTGAGCGTTAAATTTATAAATGGGGAAGAAATTCCCGCTAAAGTAATTAGGTCTGCACCCGTAGCAGACATAGCTTTATTGAAACTATCTTGGATGCCCAAAGTGTATAAAGTAGCAAAAATAGGAGATTCGGATACCGTTTCCGTAGGAGAGCAGATTATTATTCTAGGTGCTCCCTACGGTTTGGAACAATCACTTTCTTCCGGCTACATTAGCGGTAAACAAAAGCAAAAAACGAGGACCTCTGGCTTTGTTATCAATGAATACTTTCAAACGGATGCATCGATAAATCAGGGGAATTCCGGTGGACCAATGTTTAATATGCAAGGAGAGGTCATCGGAATTTCAAGCTACATCATTTCAGAATCTGGTGGTTTCCAAGGGTTGGGTTTTGCAGCTACTTCTAATTTAGCCAAAAAATTGGTTGTTGATGGCAATAGAAGATGGAACGGTATTAATGGTTTTATTCTGGATAAAGAATTGGCATGGATGTTAAATGTCCCCATTAATGGCGGCTTGCTGGTTGAATCTGTAGTTCGGTTTTCACCTGCTTATTTTGCCGGAATCAAAGGCGGATTTGAAACTATTACCATAGAAGATGAGCATTTAATTTTAGGAGGGGATATTATACTATCGGTAAATGGATTTCCATTGACCCAAGAGGCTTTTGAAAATGTTAATAATGAAATGGTCAATAAATCGGATTTCTACAAAAAGAAAGAATTCGTGCTAAAAGTACTGAGAGGTGGTAAGGTAGAAGAGCTCACAATCAACTTTAAAATCTAGGTGCTGTGATTTAGAACCTTGAAACACCTATTGGACTATTACTATATATATTCTGAAACTATAACATTCAATAACTTAAATCATACAAAACATGGAATTAAATTCAAATCAATTAAAGTTTTTAAAAATTTACCAATTCAGCGAATCATACAGTGTGTCTTTAGTGGACAATCAAGAATTTGAAATAACAAAAGGGTATGGTACTACGTTAGTTGAAGCTTTGAATGATATGCATGAAAATTTAATCTAGCCGATGCCTCGAATGAAATACCTGTCCTATACACTTGAATCCATACTATTTTGGACGTTGGCTTTTGTGTTTTATATATTCATTAAATTCAATGGCATCGACAACCTTGAGTTAGAAGTAAACAATCACATCACCTTTAAAAAACTTCTATTACACGCCATATATATAGGTGTTTTTTTAGGTTTATTTTTTGCTTTAATTGAAATTGTTTTTCAAAAAACTGTCCTTAATAGGTTGGTGCTTTGGTTACAGCTCCTCATCAAGTCCTCGGCATATTTTGTTATCCTTGTTGTGCTACTCACCATGGCTAGAATGCTTATTTTAAATGATGGCAATGTGCCTTTTTCCTGTGAACGATGGTGGTGGTTCCAAAATAAATTTTTCAGAACTTCCATTGTTTACTTTTTGTTTGCGCTCATTGTATTCTTAATGATACAAATGGCCAACGGAAAGTTTGGGAAAGGAATTTTTATGAAGATGCTTTTAGGTATCTATAAAAAACCTCAGCAAGTAGAACGTATATTTATGTTTTTAGACTTAAAATCATCGACTACCATTGCCGAAAACCTAGGAAATTACAAATACAGTCAGTTTATTCAAGATGCATTTATTGAACTTAACGAAGTGGTAGCGAAACACAGTGCCACCATTTACCAATATGTGGGTGATGAAGCCGTGCTTGAGTGGTCGATGAAAAATGGACTTTATAACAATAACTGTGTAGAAGTCTTTTTCAAGTTCAAAGAACAATTAACAAGCAAGAAAGACTATTTCCAAGAAAAGTATGGGTTTCATCCTGAATTTAAGGCTAGCCTCCATGGTGGAAAAGTCATATTTGCAGAAATAGGCACAATAAAAAAAGAACTGGCATATCATGGCGATGTGATTAATACAACAGCAAGAATCCAATCACTTTGTAATCAATATCAACAACAATTGCTGGTTTCTGAAACTATATGGAATTTAATACATAGTAAGAATCGATATGATAGTCAGGTATACAGGAATGCTTTCTTAAAAGGGAAGGACGAAACACTTACGCTATTTGGGGTTCAAAAAGTTGCCGATTTGGTTTCGTAATCTACTTTTTTTTAATCAAGTGAACTGCCAAAGGTCAGACTAAAATAATAGGACTTACATATAATAGTAGCCCGATAAAAATACCGCTTGCGGGACTACTTTACTATTTAGTCAATGCATTAGCTATGGTGTCCCATTCCTGGTCTTTTTTTAATTGTAGACTTACCCTTTTTGATATCAAATAAAATTGCTAAAAACATAAAACACTGAAAATCAAATGATTAACAGTGTTTTTGATACTACCTATTTCTAGTTTCTAGGTTCGTCGGGATGACAGGATTTACAGAATCCCAATAAACCCTCAGTGCAAATAGAAAAGTGAAGGCTTACGCCTTCCTACTTTTTTGTTCCCCATGTTCACACAAACTGCGTTTGGTCAAATTCTCAAAACAGGATTTACAGAATCCCAATAAACCCTCAGTGCAAATAGAAAAGTGAAGGCTAACGCCTTCCTACTTTTTTGTTCCCCATGTTCACACAAACTGCGTTTGGTCAAATTCTCAAAACAGGATTTACAGAATCCCAATAAACCCTCAGTGCAAATAGAAAAGTGAAGGGCATATTTCTTGTTCCCCATGTACACACAAACTGTGTTTGGCTCCATGGGAAACAAAAAAAGTGATTTGCTATTGCAAATCACTTTTCTGCTTGGTCGGGATGACAGACTTAACCACTTCCTAACAAAGCACTGTATACAAGTGTTTTCTATTGTTTTCTTCAGTAATGCACACCTAATTGCACACTAACAATTAAAAAAGAACTCTAAAGATATTAATTGCTATTCTTTATAACCATAAAAGTACAAATAATTATAAACTTGAATAATTTACATCTTAATATCCTTTCTACAGGTATTATCAGATTTTTCTAGATTATCTACCTGTTAAATTAGTTGGGCATTAATCTTTAGATACAAAAACATATGCAAACCGTAAATTTGGTATCCATTGTCCAAGAATCTTCCTTCAATTTTTTTATAGGCATATTAACTAATAAAAATACCGGAATGGAGAATATGATAGAATTGGGATTTGTGTAGCTACTAATCTCGTAAAAAGCGGTTCAGAGGGCATTATTTCTGTTGTTATGCACATCACCTAAACTATATAAAACATCATGACTTTAACTTCACATTTCTAATTTTCCCTTATGAAAAATATTTACGAAATATAGAACAAGCAACAAAGTTAGATCCTAATTAAGAGTAAAGCTAGATCTTTAACTAATACAAACCAGGTCTCTTAATCAATACTATTTTTTCCATTATTCAAATACTTCTGAACTTCTTTATACGCCTCATCGGCTTCTGCCCTCGTCCTAGTAAGTGGACTTTTGTCCCCAGCTACCACCAGTATTTTCATATCTTCCCAAGGCAAAACATTGGATTTTAAAGCCCAGTTATTGTAAATCCTTTCCAATTTTATTACTTTTTCTGAGTAGATATTAGCCAGGTCGTTTGTTTCAGTTCTATCATCTTTTAGGTTATAAAGTTCCCATTCTCCTTTTTCCAAATTAGAGACCAGCTTCCAATCACCCAATCGGACCGCTTTATTGCCTTGATGCTCCCAAAATAATGTATCCCTTATCTTTTCATCTTTGTATATTATAGGAAGTAAACTTTTACCATCCAAAGGCTTAATTTCGTTATTATTGAACGATGTCGGATAGTCTGTTTCAGCCAATTCTAAACTTGTTGCCATGATATCTATAATATGTGCTGGCTGTCTTCTTAATTCGTTTTTAGCACGGATTCCTTTTGGCCAATGAACTATGAAAGGGGTGGCAATACCTCCCTCATGCATATAGGTTTTGAATTTTTTAAATGGTGTATTACTCAGATTAGCCCACTTTAAACCATATCCCCCATAAGTATTTTCAGGCCCCAAGTGAACACCAGGATAATCACCAGACACAATTATATCACCTTTTTTCGTGTAAAGCGGAACGTAATTCATTACACTCCATGGTTTACCTGAATTTCCGATCATCCCATTGATATGCTCCGTTTTATCACCCCCATTATCTGAAAGGAAAAATATAATTGTATTATCCAATTTACCTTGGTCTTTAAGTGCAGCTACCAACGCCCCCACGCCTTGATCTAAATGCTCGATGCTACCAGCATAGGCTTCCATCCTAGATTGCTCCCAAAGTTTATGCTCCGCTTTGTCCCAGGCTACATTTTGTTCGTCAATCACTGGTAGTTTCCATAAGGGATCGATGATTCCTTGGTTAACTAAACTTCTATAACGCTCTTTTCTCAGTATGTCCCAGCCTTTTTCAAATTTCCCTTTATGCTTTGCAATAGCCTCTTTTCTTGCATGTAACGGCCAATGTGGAGCTGTATAGGCCATGTAAAGAAAAAAAGGCTTATCTGCATCATTAGAACTAATATATTCTATAGACTTTTTTGTTATGGCTTCAGTATAATAAAAATCATTATAGGGCTCCACATAGGAATTCCCTTCCACCAAAGTTAAAGGGTCCCAATAGCTACCCGCGGCAATAAGTGTCCCATAAAATTGATCAAAACCCCTTTGAAGAGGCCAATTATGCTTGGATTCATCTGGTTTAAAGTTATGATTAAGATGCCATTTACCAGCCATATAAGTTTTATAACCAGCCTGTTTCAATACTTCTGCGATAGTTACACATTCATTATTAAGATCGGCACGGTAACCAGGTTTACCATAATCTTGGGCTGTCATATAACCAAGCCCCGTTTTATGTGCATACAGCCCTGTTAGTAAACTTGCCCTACTCGGCACACATCTGCCTGCATTATAGAATTGGGTAAACCTTAATCCGTTGTTTGCCAAATCATCAATATTCGGAGTGTCAATCTCTCCACCATAAGAACTTAAATCGGAAAAACCCATATCATCTGCCATGATGACTATAATGTTGGGCCTAACCTCTTTTTCCGCCTCAGTTCTACTTTTACAAGCACTAAGCGCTAGTGAAAGTGCAACAAGGGTAATGAACTTTTTAATCACAGTCAAAATGCATTATGTTAAACATAATGTAAATATAGTATAAAATTGACACAAATTAAAAATTGCATCTCTTCTGCTAGAATAATTTTACTCTAGAATGAAAAAATTCCAATGACTCAACTAGGCTCTTAAATGTATTCTGCAGACCGTTCTGCTGTATATACCACGTACCTATGGAATACCCCATTTTGAATTATACCATCGTACAACTTTATATTACACCTATAACACTATTCTTCATCATCAACATAATCAAAACGAAATAGAGGAGATTATAAGTCCTCTATATTAGACAGATATTGAAGCCCCATCATTTCTATTTAATATTGAAGGAAGTGCATACATCAACCATGAGAAATTTATATCCATCAATATATATAAGGGAAGAGTAACTAAAAAAGGCAGTGAAAAAATTGGGACAATTTGCATCAACACAAAAAGATCAGTTAATACCAATTAAATAACTGGTATAAACCTGTTAAATTTACCATCAAATTATTCAAAACACGTCGTAAGGATTCTTTGCCCTCACTATTCATTACTAAAAATCGCATCGAAAAGGAGCAAGATAAACACTAACTTTCCCACAACCGTCTCTCACCCCTTTTAGTCACACAAATTTACTAAGTACAAGAAATTTTTCGGCCTTAATTTTTACAAAAAAATCAATATCTACCTTATTTTCAATATGATAACCTAAAACACAACTATTCTTAAAGTATAAAATGGAATATTAATAAAAATAAAATTGTTCGGCTTTATATTTTTACATATCTTCGCCTTATGTAATACATAATACTATAGAAACAAAATGAAAGGACTTATAGCAGCAACCTATGCACCTATGCACCATGATACTTCAATTAATTTAGAAGTAATTCCACAATACGCTGAATTCTTAAAGGGCAATGGAGTTAAAGGAGCGTTTATCAACGGTTCAACAGGAGACTTTGCATCCTTGTCCGTAGCAGAAAGAAAACAGATTACAAGTGCTTGGGGAGAAAATAAATCCTCCGATCTTTTTATAGTGGATCATGTTGGGCATACCAGTCTAAATGAGGCCAAGGAATTGGCCAGAAATGCTGCCGATAAGGTAGATGGTATTGCTGCCTTGGCCCCCTATTACTTCAGACTATCCAATATTGATAAATTGGTGGAATATTGTAAAGAAGTTGCTGCATGTGCCCCTAATATTCCATTTTATTATTACCACATACCCGTTTTGACTGGGGCCAATTTTAATATGGTGGAATTTTTGGAACTGGCAACCCCACAGATTCCAAATCTTGCGGGTATAAAATTTACCAACAATAATCTTGTGGACTATAAGTACTCCAAGGAACTTAACAATGGCTCGGCCAATATTCTATTCGGATTCGATGAAATTTTTCTTGCCAGCCTTCCCTTTGGCGCCGAAGGCTGGGTGGGGAGCACCTACAATCATTTAGCGCCGTTATATTTGGCTATAGTTGAGGCCTTCAACAAAAATGATAATAAGCTGGCTGCTGACCTTCAGCAGAAATCAATGAAATTTGTGGATGTGTTAAATGCCAAAGGTGGTTTTAACGGTGCGGCGAAATCGTTTATGAAGGCGTTGGGCGTAGATCTTGGTCCTAGTAGGTTTCCACATACCACACTTACCAAAGCGCAAATAGAGGAAGCCAAAACGGAACTGGATACATTGGGCATTACCCCATATTTTAGTCAATCCAAACAGGCTTAAGGTAATGTCACGTATAGTTGTGATTGAGCGAAAAATAAAATTATGGTTATGCAATTCCAAATGATTAAGAAAATTTTATTTCTGGCACTTGTATTCACTTTTTCCACACAGGCACAAAAAACAAAAGTAGCTTGTGTCGGCAATAGCGTTACTTATGGGACTGCAATAGAGCAAAGAGAGGTTAATTCCTATCCTTCACAATTGCAAGAGCTTTTAGGAAACCGATTTGAAGTAACCAATTTTGGACATCCTGGCGCTACTGTTTTGAAAAATGGTCACAAACCTTATTGGAATACACTTCATTTCGAGGAATCCAAATCCTTCTTACCTGACCTGGTGATAATACATTTGGGCCTTAATGACCAAGGTAACAATAATTGGCCCATGCATAAAGGGGAATTTGTTTCCGATTATCTAGACTTGATCCAAGAGTACAGAAGCCTACCCTCTTCACCTAAAATCATTATCTGCAAAATGTCACCTTCTTTTTCCGGCCATCATTGGTTTCAAGAAGGCATGCGGGAAAATTATCTGGAAATTCAGGCAAAAATAGACATCATAGGGGAAAAGGCCGGTGTAGACATCATGAACCTACAGGATCCCTTGTACCGCTTCCCCGAATACTATGCCGATGACCTTCATCCCACCAAGGAAGGCGCCAATATCATTGCCGATAAGATTTACCGTTTTGTCAGCGGTAATTACGGAGGGTTAACACTTCCCACTCTGTATGGCGAGAACATGGTATTTCAAAGAAATGTTCCCATAGTCATTAAGGGATCGGCAAATGCCTTGGATGAAATAACCGTCCATTTTAATGGAGAAGCAAAACGAACAAAAGTATCTAAGCATGGACAATGGCAGGTTACCTATCCAGCAAAAGAGGCTGGTGGACCTTATAAATTAAACATAAAGTCAAAGAAATCAGGAGATATCAATATCTTTAAAGTCTATGTTGGGGAAGTATGGCTAGCGTCCGGACAGTCTAACATGGATTTTACATTAAGCAAGGAGTTACACGGATCTACCATTTTAAAGGACTCCATAAATACTAATATCTTTCTGTTTTCAATGGATGGGAAAGCTCACCCGTCAAACCATACTTTTTCAAAGGAAGAGTTGTTAAATTGTAATGCCAAGGATTATTTTAGGTCATCTGGCTGGAGTAACAAGCCTGATTCAATATTGGAAAGTTTCTCCGCTATTGCATATTCTTTTGCTTATAACCTTGAAAAAGAATTAAAAGTGCCAATAGGAATTGTTTGCAACGCCGTAGGCGGCTCTACCACCCAAAGTTGGATCAGTAGAGAAGCAATGGAAGCAACAAACGAAACTATAAGTCTATTAAACGACACCCATTTAAACCCTTTGGTACAACCCTGGGTTTCGGAGCGAAAAGCAAAAAACTTAAGCAATATGACGGACTTTGGAGTTACAGCCAGACATCCCTTTGATCCAACCATGTTGTTTGACGCCGGTATTTATCCAATAAAGGATTTCCCAATAAAGGGAGTGCTATGGTATCAAGGAGAATCGAACGCGGACCGGGAGGAATTACATTCCAAATTGTTCAAAATGCTTGTAGCCGATTGGCGCAATCAATGGAACAACCCCGATCTAGCATTTAACTTTGTCCAATTGAGTAGTATTGAAAGACCTAATTGGGGCGTCTTTAGAGATTCCCAACGGAGATTGTTGTCCATTCCCAATACAGGGATGGCAGTGTCCTCGGATGTGGGCCATCCTACAGATGTACATCCCAATGGGAAGTGGATAATTGGCAAGCGTTTGTCCAACATCGCCTTGGCAAAAAACTATGGCAACAACGTCCCGTACTCAGGACCTTTATTGGATTTCGTCAATGTTAAGAATAATGCTCTGGAAGTGCATTTTTCGCATGCGGAGGGCTTACGGACCAGTGACGGGAAGGCTGTTCTGGATATTGAAATTGCCGGTAAGGATAAAGTGTTTGTAAAGGCCGAAGCCCAAATTGATAACCACGTATTAAGGATTTGGAGCGAACAGATTAAGAATCCTAGATATGTTAGGTACGGATATAGCCCATACACAAATGGGAACTTAATTAATAAGCATGGGTTCCCTGCATCTACATTTTCAAACCTAGGGATGATAGATTAATTCTACCAGTAATTAATGGCGACATCTTCACTCTCCTTGAACTAGAACATCATAAGCCAATAGTCTTATAAACGATAAAAAAATAAAATTGACACATAAATTAATAATTATTTTTGGGTTTTTTGCAATGGCATTTTCGGCCAATTGTCAAAAGTATTCTGATCATTATTATCAACGAAAGAAGCAATTTGAAGCGACGCCCGACACCGAAGATGAAATAATCTTTTTAGGGAACAGTATTACCGAAGGTGGCGATTGGGGAGCTATGTTTCCTAATAAAAATGTATTGAATAGAGGCATAAGTGGAGATGTTACAGCAGGAATCCTTAATCGGTTATCGGAAGTTACCTCCTCCCAACCGACAAAAATATTTATACTCATCGGGACCAATGATCTTGCCAGGGGGAAGACAAAATCGTATGTGATCAACCACCTGACATCAATTTTGCTTGAAATAAAAAAGGAATCGGAGACCACGGAAATAATTTTGCAAAGTATCCTTCCGGTAAATCCGGCAGTAGGCGATAAATTCTCAGGACATAAAAAAAATCAAGAATTGATAGTCTCTGTAAATTGGGAATTAAAAGCGCTTTCCAAAAAAATGAATATAGCTTTTATAGATCTCCATAGAAAATTTAGGAATCCCAAAGGAGTATTAAAACCAATATATACTGATGACGGATTGCATTTGAACATGAAGGGATATCAGAAATGGAAAAAAATATTAACCCCATACGTTGGGTAGGAGTAAAATAATGCAGTTGTTATCAAATCATTGAACAATAGTAAATTTATAAACATGAAAAAAAAAGTTAGTTTATTTGCGGTCTATTCCATTGTGGCAATAGTTATTTTGTCTTGTGGAGAAAAAAAGAATTTGGTGGTTTCGGATTTTACCTATGAAGCTAGTCAACCAGTACTTCCCATACTTACCTTAAAAGATAAGAATAAGGTTATTCAAATGAAATTGACCATCCCACAGGAATCATCCGACATTGTTGTAACCTCTCTGGATTTTAATTTGAAAGGAACTACTGACCTGAATGATATTACCGATATCGAAATATATTCTTCATTTAAAGAACCTCGATTTGAAACTGGGACCAAATTTGGAATAAGTAAAGAAATAGCTTCCCAAGTTCAGATTGAGGGACATCAACCTTTGCAAGCCGGGGATAATTTTTTTTGGTTGTCGATGGCTTTAAAGGACAGCGTTAATTTGACCAATAAAATTATCGCAAACAGTGTATCTATCACCTTGTCCAATGGTCAAGTTCTTAAACCAATTGTATCAGGCACCCAAACCGCACAAAGAATTGGTGTTGCTTTAAGACAGCACAATCAGGACAATATTGATACGTATAGAATTCCGGGCTTGGTAACAACCAATACCGGAACCTTAATCGCTGTTTACGACAACCGTTATGAAAGCAGTGTCGATCTTCAAGCGGACGTGGATGTTGGCATGAGCCGCAGTACGGACGGTGGAACTACTTGGGAACCTATGAAAGTAATAATGGATATGGGTGAATATGGAGGTAAACCACAGAACGAAAATGGTATTGGTGACCCTTCAATTCTTGTAGATAGAAATACCGGTACAATATGGGTTGCAGCAGTTTGGGCCCATGGACATGGAGGAGAGCGGAATTGGCATGCATCTAAGCCAGGGATGACTCCTGAAGAAACAAGTCAGTTTGTATTAGTAAAAAGCGAAGATGATGGGATTACCTGGTCCGACCCTATAAATATTACCTCACAAATAAAAAAGCCAGAATGGCAATTATTATTGCAAGGACCTGGAAAAGGAATTACCCTTAAGGACGGAACATTGGTATTTCCTGCCCAATTTAAAGACAAGGATAGGATGCCACACTCCACCATTATCTATAGTAAAGATAAAGGACTTACATGGAAAATTGGCACAGGCGCGAGATCCAATACTACGGAAGCACAGGTGGTACAATTGGAGGATGAAAGTTTAATGCTAAATATGCGTGATAATCGTGGAGGTTCCAGGGCAGTTGCTATTACCAAAGATTTGGGACAAACTTGGGAAGATCATGTTTCCTCAAGAAAGGCCCTTATAGAACCTGTGTGTATGGCCAGTTTGATTAGTTTTGATCATAGGGAAAAAGGGAAGATACTTTTATTTTTCAACCCTAATAATGAAAAGCGTAGGTCTAACATGACCATAAAAACAAGTTTTGATCAAGGAATTACCTGGCCAACAAAAAATCAATTGGAACTTTACGAGGAGTCCTGCTACGGCTATTCTTGTATGACTGTAATAGATGAAAATCATATTGGAATTCTGTACGAAGGAATTAAAGAACTGTACTTTGAAAGGGTAAACATAAACGAGATGTTTTAAGATGAAAATAATACGAATAGCATCCGTTATATTTATATCCCTTTTTGGGTTCAATTCCTGCAAAACCGCTACTGAAAGTGAACCTAAACAACCTGAGGAGTTACCAAATATCATATTGGTAATGGCCGATGATTTAGGTTGGGGCGATGTCGCTTACAACGGTAATAAAACGGTAAAAACACCTCATTTAGATCAAATGGCCGCTGAAGGTCTAAAATTGAACAGGTTTTATGCTGCTGCTCCGGTATGTTCCCCTACAAGAGCCAGTGCACTTACGGGAAGACATCCTTATAGGGTAAGGATACCTTGGGCTGGAGACGGGTTTATTCATCCAAATGAAGTTACCATCGCTGAAATGTTAAAAATAAAGGGATATGCCACTGGCCATTTTGGCAAATGGCATGTGGGCGGATTGAGCAAGAGTTTTAAACAAAGTTATTTCCCCGGCCCCATAACTACATACTCACCACCATGGGAAAACGGTTTCGATGTCTCATTTTCTACAGAGTCAATGATGCCCACTTACAATCCATATTATCATGTTGGAGGAAACTATGGCGAAGAAGATTATAGAATGATTCAAACAGAGGCCGTAGGCCAATGTCAAATAACTGGAGGACATAAGTGGAGAGACGTCTATTGGACCGGTCCAGGTGAATTTGTGGACAGTAACCCTGGGGGTGACGATGCCGAACTTGTAATGCACCAGGCATTGGAATTCATAAAAGAAAAAACTGTAAAACAAGAAAAATTCTTATCCCTAATTTGGTTTCATAATGTTCATACACCAGTAGTAGCTGGTGATAAGCATCGAGAACTATATAAAGATCTAACCCCTGAAGAACAACATTGGTATGGCGGGATATCCGCTATGGATGAGCAAATAGGCCGATTGAGGGCTGAATTGAAAAAATTAGGAATCAGTGAAAATACCATTATTTGGTTTTGCAGTGACAATGGTCCTTCCTATGTTCACGACCTTAATTCCGCAGGGCCATATAGAGGTAAAAAGTCGGAATTATTGGAAGGAGGAATTATAGTTCCCTCCATTGTGGAATGGCCTGCAAAATTTAAAACTCCTGAGACTGTAAACACCCCAATCGTAACGAGCGATTTCTTTCCTACTATTATGGAGATAAGCGGTGTAGATTGGAAAAATCAAGTGCATTTAGACGGAGAAGATGTATTAGCCATTCTTGAGGGCAAAAAAACGCGTAGAGAACGTCCAATTGGATTTAGGTCCCCATTACCTTCTAGATTAAACCAAGAAAAAACGCTTAATGCGGAACAATGGGCCTATATCGACCATAATTACAAACTTATATCCATGGATAACGGCAAATCCTATCAATTGTACGATCTGTCCACAGATGAGCGGGAAATCAATGATATTTCTAAACAACTCCCAGACATAAAACAAATGTTGTTAGAAGGGTTATTAACCTGGTCACGTTCGATCGACACAGAATTAATAATGCAAAATGACACCTATGAGTAATAAGATAAAACCATACGTTCTAGCTGAAAATAATTGGAAATCTGTAAAGGAAATAAAATACACCGTAGCGGTATTACCTTGGGGGGCTACTGAAGCACACAACTACCATTTACCCTACGCTACAGACAACATATTGTCTGAGAATGCAGCAATTGAAAGTGCTAAATTGGCTTGGGAAAATGGGGCGAAGGTGGTGGTTCTCCCAACCATTCCATTCGGCGTAAACACAGGACAGATGGATTTAAATCTATGTATAAACATGAATCCGAGCACTCAGTACGCTATTCTAAAGGACACCGTGCAGGTATTGGATACGCACGGAATAAACAAATTAGTTATTGTAAATGGCCACGGGGGAAACGATTTTAAACATATCATCAGAGAGTTAAGCTTGCATTTCCCTAAGGTATTTGTATGTGCACTAAATTGGTGGGGCAGTCTGGATTCCAAAGCTTATTTTAATGAACCTGGGGATCATGCTGGCGAATTAGAAACCGCAGTTATGATGCACTTGACCCCTGAATTGGTCTTGCCACTTTCTGAAGCGGGACAAGGATCAGCCAAATCCTTTAAAATAAAAGGACTTAAGCAAGGCTGGGTCAAGGCACAACGTAAATGGAGCCAAGTAACCGAGGATACGGGTGTTGGCAACCCTAAACACGCCAACAAAAACAAGGGAAAGATATTTTTTGAACATTCCGTAAAGAACATAGGGGTGTTTTTAGAAGAACTTCATGAAATAGATTTAGAGGATATTTACGAATAACAAATAATATGAATATTAAGCAATTAAATTATAAAACATGAAAAAAGCTATTATTGCACTATTTTTGATTAACGGGCATTTCGCATTGGCCCAAAACAAGGCACATCAAATGGCCGAAGGCATTAAGGTCCATCAAGACTTATTCAATTCATCCATGGTGGAAGGTGTAGCCTGTTACAGAATACCAGCACTTGTAACCGCCCCTAATGGCGATGTCATTGCGGCCATAGATGAAAGAGTGCCTTCCTGTGGCGATCTTAAATGGAGCAAAGATATCAATATCGTAATAAGAAGAAGTAGTGATAATGGCAACACATGGACACCAATAGAAACGGTAGTGGATTTACCATTTGGGCAATCGGTATCCGATCCCTCAATGATTGTTGATGAGACGACCAAAGAGATATTTATGTTTTACAATTATATGGATTTGGATAAAGAGCGTGATATCTATTACTTTCATGTCATAAAAAGCTCGGATAATGGAAAAACCTGGAGTCAGCCGCAAGACATCACAGATCAGATAGCCAAATCTGATTGGAAGACTGATTTTAAATTCATAACATCCGGACGTGGAATTCAAACCCGGTCGGGGAAATTATTGCATACCATGGTAAATCTCAGTAATGGCCTACATCTGTTTGGAAGTGACGATCATGGAAAATCCTGGTATTTGATCGACACGCCCATACAACCTGCCAATGAATCAAAAGTGGTGGAATTAGTGGATGGGCGTTGGATGATCAATTCTAGGGTGAATAAAAGCGGAATGCGTTATACCCATATCTCCAATGATGAAGGAAAAACATGGACCACTTCCCCTGAACCAGAACTTATGGATCCTGGATGCAATGGCAGCATTATAAGATATACGTCCATTGAGCAAGGATTTAAAAAAAATAGATTACTTTTTTCCAACGCAAAAATGGAAAAAGGAAGAGAGAACATGACTGTTCGAATCAGTTATGATGAAGGTGTAACCTGGTCTGAAGGTAAAACTATCTACACCGGAGGTTCGGCTTATTCCTCTTTAACAGTTTTAGAAAATGGAGATATCGGATTATTTTTTGAAAAAGATGGTTATAAGGAGAATCCATTTATAAGTTTCTCATTAAAATGGCTGACCGATGGTGATGATAAATGGAAAAAACCTTCATCCAAACGAAAACTGTAATAAAAGAAATATTAATTGGGCTTGTATAATGGTTATCAACCACTACAAGCCTGTTTCTTTTTATCATCTTAATTGATTTATATAATCTCTAGGACTACAGCCAACAACCAATTTGAATTGTTTATTAAAGTTGGAAATACTCTGAAATCCACTCTGAAAACCTACTTCGGTGATATTAAACTGGCCCTCACTCAAAAGCCTACAAGCATGGCCTGTACGGTACTCATTTAAATAAACAAAGAAGGTCCGTCTCGTAATTTTTTTAAAATACCTGCAAAATCCCTGATTAGTCATATTTACAAGGTTGGCTACCTCTGATAAGGAAATTGCTCTGTTAAAATTTAAATGGACAAAGTTATAGATCAAATTGATTTTTAAGTAATCATTTTCCCGATAGCTAGGCAAATAGGCAGGACTCGCAATATATTCATAAGATTGACTTCTTCCCAAAGTCTCAAAAACAGATAATAATTCAATGATATTTTTCATGGGGTTTGAACCCCTGGAAATTTGAAACATCTTGTCTGCAACAGCTAAATTGTTCTTATCTCTAAATTTTAGACCTCGTAAAGATTTTTTAAAAAGTACTTTCAATTCCTCAAGTTCCTCTCCTTCCAACCAAGCGCCCTTCCATAAAGCGCTGTTCAATTGTATCACTAATGATTGAGAAGGTTGGTTGATATTAAACATACTTTCCCATGAATGAGGGAGATTGGGCCCCAAAAAGAAAAGATCCCCGCTATTAAAAGTAACCATCCGATCGCCAATAAAGCTTCGTCCGCTACCACTATGTATATAGGTTAGTTCGTATTCGGGATGAAAGTGAAACAGACCATCGAATTGTGGAACCTTGTTGTTTTTCACTATAAACAACCGTTCCTTTTGTATTTCAATCTTTTGATATAAAGGCTTCATAATGCTACAAAAATAACATAGTTTAACCAAAATTTATATCTTAAATGTTCATATAGTAGCATTATATTATCATATTGATGTAGTATAATCCTCCTATTCTGGGCAATTTTACAAACGCAACTTTAATCATAATTTTATGAAACGTATAGATGATTTAAATGATAAAGTCTTTTGTAACAAGCTAAGACAAGATTTTATAAGGGATGGGTATATTCTATTCCCAAATTTCCTTCAGCAAGATGAAACTGACATAGTCAACCAAAAAATTCAAGAATTTATAACTACCAAGGTCCAGGAGATGCCCTCAAAAGAAGTGTATTATGAGGATATAGCAAATAAAGATACACTTAAGCAACTACAGCAATTATTTGCATATGACCCTTTCTTTTTTGATATGATGTTTGGCAGTCGGTTTCAGAAATTGGCAACCATTCTATTGGACGACAATGTAGTCGGTAAAAACATACAGTATTTTAACAAGCCGGCGAAAATCGGAAAACCCACCCCTCCCCATCAAGACGGCTATTATTTTATGCTTTCCCCAAATGAAGCTGTTACCATGTGGATGGCATTGGAACCAGTAGACCAGGAAAATGGCTGTGTCAGATACATTAAAGGTTCGCATAGATATGGTATCCGTAGTCATGGTAGAACGGGTACCTTAGGATTTTCACAGGGAATAACGGATTTTGGTTGTCCCAATGATATTGAAAATGAAGTTTTTTTCCCAACGCGCGCTGGCGACTTACTGGTTCATCATTCATTAACAATCCATTGGGCTGATGGCAACTTAAGTGAACGTTCCAGAAAGGCTATGGGCTTCATTTACTACGCGGAGAAAGCACAAGAAGATAAAGCCGCTCATGAAGAATATGCCAAGAATTTAGCAAATGAATTGGCCAAGGACAAAAAAATATAAGGAACGATCCATTTATAGTTTAGTGATTATATGGAATACAGAACATTTGGAAGGTCGGATTGGAAGGTAAGTGAAATAGGCTTTGGTGGCTGGCAATTGGGAGGCACATGGGGAAAGGTAGACGATAACAACTCAGTAGAAACCCTGTTATATGCCTTTGAAAACGGAGTTAATTTTGTAGACACGGCCTTTGCCTACGGGAATGGACACAGTGAAAGAGTTATAGGAAAAGCACTCAATGAGTGGGGTTCAGGGAAGATCTATGTGGCAACCAAAATTACCCCTATAATGGATAAGGGTAAATCATTAAACCTAGATAATAATCCTTCCATTAAAGACTCCTATCCAAATTGGCATATCCGCGAAATTGTTGAAGGAAGTTTAAAAAGATTAGGAGTTGAACAAATAGATTTAATACAATTACACCTATGGTTTGAAGACGGGATTATAAACCAAGAATGGTTAGAAACGCTTAATGAACTTAAAAAAGAAGGTAAAATAAATAAGATAGGAGTATCATTGGCGGATATTAGGCCTAATCAAGGTTTGGAACTAGCAAAAAAAGGTTTAGTAGACAGCATACAAGTTCTGTTTAACATGTTTGAACAAGAACCTGTCGATTCATTATTTCCCGAAAGTTATAAAACCGGGACTGCCATCATAACCAGAGTACCATTGGATTCTGGAGCATTGACAGGAACTTGGGCCGAAAATACTATTACGCAATGGGCTGAAAACGATAAACGCCGTTTAATGTATAGAGGCAATAGATTTAAAGAAACTTTGGAGAGGGTTGAGAAATTAAAAAGCCTTTGCAAACCATTTTACCCTACACTGGCAGAAGCAGCATTAAGATATTCCCTATACCCAAAGGAAGTAGCCGTAGTCATTCCTGGTATGCGCAATAAACGTGAAGTTGAACTTAATTTAGCCATTTCTGATGGAAATAATTTCAATAATGAACTTGCGGAAATATTAAGGCCATATAGGTGGAAACACGAATTTTACAATTAAGATATTATGGCAAGTAATTCTTTGAAACATTTACAAATTGAAAGGTTGAATCCGTTGGAAATTGACAAAGCATTGGCTCAAAATTCGTTGGTATTTATCCCACTTGGAGCTATCGAATGGCATGGACTACATTTACCGATAGGGCTGGACAGTTTAACTTCCCATGGCATATGCCTAAAGGTTGCCGATAAAAAAGGAGGGCTTGTGATGCCTCCTTTTCATTACGGAATGTCGGGCAGTATATGGCATCACCCCTATACTATACTTATCGAGGAAGAAGAAGTATTCCTAGGGATTCTAAAAACTACTATAACACGGTTAGAAACAATAGGTGTGAAAAAAGTCGTCATTTTCACAGGACATTTTTCTTTAAGACAGTTGAATGCACTGGTTACCTTAAGGAAAGAATGGTTAACTAACCAAAATTCCATGGAATTGTCCATATTTTCTATTAACGATTGTCCAAATATAGAAATGGAAGCTGATCATGGTGCCATTTTTGAAACTTCAGTTTTAGCAGAATTACATCCGGACCTAGTGAAATTGGAAAATTTACTGCAGAAAGACATTTTTCCTGCAAATGATGTTAACGGAAATAGCAAAGGAGACCACAGGCGCGACCCTGACAATGTACTTTTTGGAATATTTGGTGATGACCCTAGGGACTATGATCAACCAAAAGCAGAAATTCTCACTCAAAAAATAATTGACTGGTTGGTGCAATCCATATAAATTGTTAATGTAATTTCTTGAAAATTCTATCAAAATGAGGTTCAAGATGCCTTCTCATAGCTGTTCTAAAGGTTTCTGGGGTGCCGACCTTTAAATTATCCATCAGCATTCTATGAGTTATAAACTGCCCACTTGAGTATTCATAATCTTTTAACATAGAGTGGTTCAAATAAACATATTCAAATATAGGAAGAAGAAGGTCCTGAAATTTCTTTAATGTATTGTTGTTTGACATTTCATAAAGCTTTCCATGAAATGCAATTTCCTTATCCAGCGAGAATACAGCCTTTTTAAAAGAGGTTTCTTCCTCCAAGATTACAATTTCTTCCAATTCCAACATATCCTTCTCAGTTTTGTGCTCAAAAAGAAAGTCAGCCATTCCCATCTCCATAATTAGGCGAAGCTCAAATAAATTCTTGAGGGTAGACGTTGCAAGAAGAGTAGGATCCAACATGCGCTGTATATTGTTCATTATGTCCGGATTGGTCAGAATCATCCCCCTATGTTTTTTGGACTCTATAATACCAATAGTCCTCAGCCTCAACAGTGCCTCCCTAACAACCGTTCTGCTAACCCCGAGGGATTGTGCAAAATCAAGTTCTTTGGGGATTGAATCACCTGCCTGGAGTTTATTCTCCTTTATATATTCCAATAAGCGCGCCTCAACCTTATCAACCAATGAAGATGTTTCAACAGGTTCAATTTTAGTAAGTTTTTTCATAAATTTTAATGTCCCGATTTATTTCTTGCACAACAAGTCACAAATGTAATGATGTTATAAGTTATGTTATACTTTTTTAGAGAAATTGATAATGTTTAGTTTAAAAAACATTCTAATATAATAAAAAAATTCTATATTCGTATTATGTATAACATATATGTATTTTAAATGAAATATTCTGAACTCTATAAAAACACGTTGCTGAACGATGTGATACCCTTTTGGCAAAAACACTCCATAGATACAGAAAACGGAGGATACTTTACTTGCCTGGATATTAAAGGGCAAGTTTACGATAAGGACAAATTTATATGGCTCCAGGGGCGACAGGCTTGGACATTTTCGATGCTTTATAATAAAGTAGACAATAATAAAAATTGGTTAGAAATAGCAAAATCTGGTGTTGATTTTATAAGACAACACGGTATGGACAAGGATGGAAACTTTTATTTTTCCACGACAGAAAATGGAAAACCACTTATTCAGCCCTATAATATTTTCTCTGATTGTTTTGCTGCCATGGCTTTCAGTCAGTATTCAAAGGCTACCGAGGACGAAGAAATAAAATCTCTCGCAAAACAAACCTATTACAACATACTTAAAAAAAAGGACGCACCTAAAGGCCATTACGAAAAACAAACCAACACCAGACCTTTAAAAGGATTTGCATTACCTATGATATTATCCAACTTGGTCTTGGAACTTGAAGATGTTCTTGACCCAATAGAAGTGCAAAGAACCATCGATTATAGTGTACATGAGGTTATGGAGGTATTTCTCCAAAAAGAACTCGGAATTATATATGAATTTGTTACGCCGGACGGTAAGCTCGAAGATAGTTTCAATGGTCGCTTACTAAATCCAGGTCATGGCATAGAAGCTATGTGGTTTATGATAGATATCGGGGTAAGAAACAAAAATAAAGACTTGGTAAAAAAAGCTACACAGGTTATTCTCAACATATTGGAATACAGCTGGGATGAACAACATGGAGGTATTTTCTATTTTATTGATGCAAAGGGCAAACCTATGCAACAATTGGAATGGGATCAAAAGCTCTGGTGGGTACATTTAGAATCATTGGTGGCCTTAGCAAAAGCATACGAGCATACCCAAGATGAAAAAACATGGGAATGGTACCAAAAGGTGCACAAATATGCCTGGAGTCATTTCTCTGACCCTGAGAATGGGGAATGGTTGGGGTACCTAAATAGACAGGGAAAACCTTTGAGTACACTTAAAGGTGGGAAATGGAAGGGATGTTTTCACGTACCAAGGGCAATGTATCAATGTTGGAAAAGCTTAGAACAAATTGAACGTTTCCAAATCACCAAGAAAGTAAAATGAGTTTTAATTAAAGACCATAAATTATTTAAGTGAATTGAATTCATTCTGATGGGACAATTACAGTTACCTATTAATTAAGCCAAAATGACGTTTGCTAATATTTACAATGCGACACTTATTTATACTATAAAATGTAATTAACAATTTACTCAATTAAATTGTATTTCTTTAAATCAAATTAAAAAACTTTTAATGAAAATATATAAGTTATTTTATTGCTCATTTTTCTTTTTACTCCTTTCCTCATTGCTGTTCTCGCAAAACTCCACAAGCATACACGTTACTTATGAGCCCGAAATACCTCCAGTGGCCAATGGCATAGTATCCTTGGGATATGCCGGTATGATGGGTGGTATTCAGGATAACATTGTGATAGCGGCTGGCGGGGCTAATTTCCCAGCCGGAAAACCCTGGGAAGGAGGTTCTAAAGAATGGTATGACTCTATATATTACTTGGAAAATGGAATTTGGACTCTATCAAAAAAAACTTTACCAATACCATTGGCATATGGAGCATCTGTTTCTATCCCTGGGGGAGTACTTATTATTGGAGGCAACAACAAAGACCACATCAGCGACGAGGTGTTTCAAATCTCATTTGACACAACCAAAAAAGAACTAGAACTGGAAAATTATCCCAATTTGCCCGAACCCTTGGCCTATACCAACGCAGTCTATACAGATGGTTATGTATATGTTGCCGGGGGAATGAATGCGCAGACAAGTTCAAATTCCTTCTATCGGATTAATCTAGAGAACAAAGATTACTGGGAACAGCTACATGATTTCCCAGGAGAACCCCGGGCCGTACATTCCATGGCGGTACAGGAAACTTCCACCTCCAAGAGCATTTTCTTAATAGGTGGAAGAAATCAAAAAAAAGGCGAAGTATCTAACCATTTGACCAATTTCCTTTCCTATGATATTAAGAAAGGGCAATGGAAAAATGAAGGAGATTTGGTACTTAATGGCTCTAAAAAAGTAATCATGGGTGCCTCTGCAGAACCATCCGGATCCATGCATATCCTAGTCTATGGAGGATCGGATGAAGTGTTGTTCAAGCAATTGGAATCATTGACTATAGAGATTGAAACAGCAAAAAATGACAGTATTGCGCAATACTTAACTCAGAAAAAAAATCAAATCCTCATAAATCACCCAGGTTTTAGTAATGAAGTATTGGCTTATAATACGATGACCAACAAATGGTTCGTTTTTGATACCTTAAATTTTAAACTTCCTGTTACTTCCCTAGGCATTAAAAAAGAGGACAGTTTTTTGTTAGTATCAGGAGAAGTTTCCCCTGGAATAAGGACTCCAAAAGTTTTTAAATTTCAAGATACCGAGGCAACCCACGTTTTTGGATTTCTTAATTATTTAGTGTTAATTTTATACCTATTAATTTCCTTATTCATAGGGATTTATTTCTCACGTAAACAAAAATCAACCGATGATTACTTTGTTGGCGGCGGTAGAATTCCATGGTGGGCTTCGGGATTAAGTGTATTTGGCACACTTTTGAGCGCAATAACTTTTATGGCCATTCCAGCGAAATCTTTCACAACGGATTGGTCTTTCTTTATGCTGAATATTGCCGCTATTGCAATAACTCCACTTATAGCTTTCATTTTTATTCCATTTTTTAATCAGTTACATATATCAACAGCATACGAATATTTGGAGAAAAGATTCAACTATTTTGCCCGGGCATTTGGCAGTATTTCATTTATCATTTTCCAATTGGGAAGAATAGGAATTGTACTTTTGTTGCCTTCACTGGCCATCTCGATAGTTACAGGTATCTCCGTAGAAACCTGTATTTTACTAATGGGGGTATTATGTATTCTATACACCACTTTTGGTGGTATAGAAGCAGTAATTTGGACCGATGTATTGCAAGTAATTGTACTGTTGGGCGGAAGTATTGTCGCAATAATCTGGATTCTAGTGCATACGGATTCCTCCATCACTGAGATAATAGCCTATGCCTCTGAAAAGGAAAAGTTCAATGTTATCAATTTCGACATTAATTTTACCGAATCCACCTTTTGGGTAGTCTTTATAGGAGGATTAGCTTCTGCAATGGTCACCCAAGGAACCGATCAAACTGTAGTTCAACGATTTTTGACTAGTAGCAATATCAAGGACTCCCAAAAGACACTTTATACCAATGCGTTACTTACGCTTCCCGCAACCATCATATTTTTTGGAATAGGTACATTATTGTATATTTTTTACTCTGAAATGCCTGAAAAGCTTTCTCCAGCTATTTCCAATAATGATTCGCTATTTCCATGGTATATAGTAAAGGAACTGCCTAAGGGCGTATCGGGCCTACTAATTGCAGGTATCTTTTCAGCAGCAATGTCCAGTATCAGCAGCAGTTTAAATTCAGTTTCCACAGCATTTTGCAACGATTTATTCAAACGGTACAATCCAAATATACCGGATATAAAACTATTAAAGGTCGCTAGGATCATAACCGTTATTATAGGGATATTAGGAGTTTTGTTGGCCTTATGGATGGCAAATTCGAGTATTAAATCCTTGTGGGACCAGTTTTATAGATTTCTAGGATTGTTTACTGGAGGATTGGGTGGTATGTTCTTATTAGGGATGCTTACAAAACGAGCTAATTCCACAGGAACAATAATAGGCTTGGTACTAAGTGCCGTATTGCTATGGTATGTGAGTGTCTATACCCCAATAAATTTTCTCTTATACTCTTTAATAGGGGTCGGCTCTTGCTTTATTTTTGGCTATGTATTCAGTTTAATCTTTAAAGATACAAAGTAGTAAATCACCCATTACATTAGACCACACACCCAGATAAAACAACACAACGAGAGAGCCAAAAGTAAAATCTAAATCAAACCCCAAAAGTACCCAATAATAATCAATGAAATCAATCGTAGTAGCAGAAATTCCAGTCATAAAAGGCCTTAACGGTTGCTTTAGTGGCATCCATAATGATGTTATGCTAATCGCCGGAGGAACAAACTTTCCAGATAAAAAACTTTGGGAAGGCGGGAATAAAAAATGGTACAACACCATATTTGCACTCAAGAAACGAAATTTAGAGTTGACATACGAATGGTCTGCCAATCAGACCTCACAATTGCCTGAACCATTAGCCAATGGAGCTTCAGTTTCAACAAAATTGGGTGTCCTATGCATCGGTGGCGAAAACGGCAAGGTTGTTGTCAATACTGTGTTTCTCATGGAATGGGACAAGTCCGTAAGACAGGTATGTCTAAAAGAAATGCCTTTTCTCCCTGTCCCCTTGTGCAATTTGTCCGCATGCGAAATAAATGATGTGGTGTATGTAGTAGGTGGTCAAACTACTATAGGAGGGGAAGCTACAGATTATATATTTTCATTGGATCTTAACGCAGACCCTAGAAGTCAAAAATGGGAGTCCCTAGAAGGTTTTCCTGGTCAAGGCAGAATCCAAGCCGTGATAAGCGGACACAAAAAAGGATCCTGTTCATATTTATATGTTATGAGCGGAACATATTATAACACTATGCTTTGCCCAAGTACAAAAATGCTGTCGGATGTATATGAGTACAACATAACCAATAGTAAGTGGACGCAAAAACAAGATATTCCAAACAATGACACACCATTGATTTCAAACGGCTTTATCGCCGCCGCGCCTGTATTATCTATTGGGAAGGCCAATATATTAATTTTTGGCGGTGCTGGCGGAGAGAACCAGCCCCTAGCAATAAGATTAGAATTGGAACATCAAATTAAAGAAATAAAAAGTGGCCGTGCTGCTAACCAAGCAAATGTGCTTGAAAAAATAAAAACCATGGAAAAAGAGTGTATGTCACTTTTAAGGGAAACTACCTTCTCAAGAATTTTGTGGTCCTATAATTCAATAGAGGATAGCTGGACTAAATTGGCAACACTACCAAAAAATCCACAAATTGTAACGAATGCCTTATTTTGGGATAATGCCATTTTTATTCCAGGTGGAGAAATAAGCCCTGGAGTAAGAACCGCAGGAATTTTAAAATTATCACTCAATAATATAGTTTTAGGTAAAGGTTTTAAAATATAGCTATGGGCAGTTATCATAAACCTACACCCTTCATAAAATAAATTGTATTATTAGAATATTTATCCCAATACCTTCTCTTTCGTCGGTTGAAAATGCTAGAGAAGGTGGGGCAAACTTAGTAGGCTAACGACATTGCTCATGGCATAGGTTTTTCAATCTCAATTAGGTATGAAATAGTCTGGGTAATGCCATTTGAAATCCTTATTCTTGGAATAAGAATGATTTGGTAAATAGATGTTTATTGAATCCATTTCCTTATTAAATCTGGCAAATTTTATAGGATCGGCTAAGGGATCGTTGGTCTCGGCCCGCCAAGTGTCCAAGGCAACAATCATGTTTCCCAAAATATCTTGATACTGCATATCCTCTGCGAGATTATTGAATTCGTAGGGGTCGTTTTGCAAGTCGTACAACTCATATTTTGGAGGATTTTTCCATACTTTATACGCAGCAATTACTTCTGTTGATGAATTATTAATTTCCTCCTCTTCAGTCCCTGCATCAAAATGATCATTTACATGTGTTTCATAAAAGGCATAATGTGGATTTTCCTTACCGTGGAGGATGTTTAATATTAGCTTGTATCTGTCGTCCCTAACGCTTCTTCGCGGATAGTACAATAAACTTGTGGATCCGTTTCCGCCTGCAAATATATATTTCCTATTATTTTTCATATGAGCTCCTTTCAATAAAGGCAATAACGACATACCTGGAAGATTTTTCGGGAAATCCACTTTTGCGATATCAAGGAAGGTCGGTAATAAATCGATGGTATTAACTAATTCGTTTTGACGAATACCCTTTGCTTTTGTGTCAGGATTTTTAATTATGAGAGGAATTCGCAATCCAGCCTCGTAGTTGCTACATTTTCCTCTTGAGAATTGTGCCCCGTGATCACCTAAATATATAATAATTGTATTATCTGCTTTCCCAGAGGCTTGGAGTTCTTTTAACAGCATCCCTACTGATTCATCCAATCTGTTCATACTGTTATAATAGTTAGCCGTATACTCCCTTAACCGTTCACTATCAGCCCCTATAAACGGTAAGGAACCATTCAAATCACTACCATCCAATGGATCTTTGGGCATCCCTTCAACTTGTTTTTGTAACGGGAAATGGGCATCTGGATAATTCACCATTAAAAAAAAAGGTTTATCCGAACCATTAATGAAATTATAGGCTTCCACCGCATATTGCTTAAGATCCTTCTTCCCAAAATTACTGCCTGGAATTGCACTAAAATCAAAAGGAATTTCCTTCTCCGGATTTACATGAAGCTTACCTATAATACCAGTGGAATATCCCGCTTCATTCAAATATTTTGGTAAAGTTTTTATGTTATCGTACATTTTAAACTTATGGGTAGCCAACCCTATCTGTCCATTTTGATGTGGATATAACCCTGTAAAAATCACAGCCCGAGAAGGACTACATACACTATAAGGAACGAATGCCCGTTCGAACAACACTCCTTCCTTAGCCAAATTATCCAAATTGGGCGTGCTTACCTCCTTAATACCATAGCAGCCAAGGTCTGGACCATTGTCCTCGGAAACAATCAATAAAATATTAGGTCTTTGCTTATTTATTTCCTCGCCTGATTTACACCCGAATATAAATAATGAAAAAAAGGATAAAATCAAAATAGTCATTACTGATGTCTTCATCGGTTTATATTTAATGTATTTTAATATAAGGAGCTTCTTCCATAACCTCTTTGTGATAAGTAATCAACGCTTTTTTTAATTTTTTAAATACCCTTGGTTCAGATTTTGAAATATCCATAACTTGATATTGATCATGTTTGATATTGTACAAGCTAAAATCTGTAAGTACTGTACTTTTAATAACACTTACCTCTTTTGGGTGGAACCTCCCACCTTTATGAAAGTCACCGGCATCCCATTGTGCTCCTAAAACAAAATCACCTTCCCGTAATAAAGATTGTGGCCCTCCCCATGGATCATAGAAATGCCAATGCAAAGACTTAATTCTTTTTACTTCCTCATTATGAAAAATTGGACTTATATCCGTACCATCAAGAACGAGTTCTTTAGGTATTTCAATTCCAGCCAATTGGGAAAGTGTTGGAAAAATATCAGTGTTAGAGATTGGTGTTGCGCTGATTTGTCCTGGCGCAATCTTCCCCTTCCACCTAAATATTCCAGGCACTCTTAGACCTCCTTCAAACATATGACGTTTATAGCCCTTGAAAGGACCTGCGGAGCCATGAGACTTATTAAAATAGCCATCGGGAGTATATTGCGCCGGACCATTATCCGAGGTAAATATAATCAAGGTGCTTTCTGACAACCCCAATTCATCCAATTTGTTTAATATTCTTCCAATCGCTCGATCCAAGTTAGTCACATTTGCATAATACTCAGCTTTCTTCCCCTGATCCAAATATTGTTCTATCAGATCTACCGGTGACATTATTGGTTCGTGTGGCTCAAGAAAGGCGATATACTGAAAAAAAGGGCGATCTGGGTCTCTTCTTTGTTCGAGCCAACCTATTGCTTCATTTGCGACAATATCGGCCGCATAACCCTTTGATGTAACAGCTTTCCCATTTCTAAAGAATCCTACCGGGTCAAGGTGCTCTAGACTATACTGGCAACCAAACCAGTAATCAAAACCATGATCATCCGGTTGTGGTTGATTTGGGACATTGAACGTCCCGTTTAAATGCCACTTACCAATACTTGCCGTCTGGTATCCCTTCGTCTTCAAAATTGAAGCAATGGTCGTTTCCTCTATTGGTAAATACATAGTTGAGTCCGGGGCTATCCAATCATATACCCCGGTCCTGTAAGGTACCCTTCCTGTTAGCAATCCTGCCCTTGAAGGAGAACACATTGGAGATGAGGCATAGCAGTCTGTCATTCTTATACCTTCTTCAGCCAATTTATCTAGATTGGGCGTCTTTATCCATGGGTGACCGTAAATTCCAAGATCGCCGTACCCTAAATCATCAGCTAAAATAATCACAAAATTCGGTAAATCGAGAGTTTGAGTGTGAACATTTTGACTGGAAAGACAACAACAAAGAATAATGAATAATATTTTCAAATTTTTCATAAGATGCAAAAAGATATGCATTAAAATTTAAAAAAAAGGAAGGCCATAAACCTTCCTCTTTAACTAACTCAACAACTAAACTAACTCAATATTATTAACTGATTTATTAATAGCCTGGATTTTGTTCAATCAATCCATTCAAACTAATAGTTTCTTGTGATATAGGAAATAACATTTTATGTTCTGGTTCTCCAACCAAACTTGGCACCAATTCGAAGGCCTTACCAAACCTTAACAAATCGTACCATCTTTTACCTTCAAAGGACAATTCAAATAAACGTTCTTGTAATATGGCCGCATCGTTGGCGTCCATTGTTCCACTAACAAATTCATGACCAGGATAGTTTACCCCATAAGCCCTTTGTCTAATCAATGTCATTTCCAGAGTAGGATCTTGACCTAAAGCATTTTTGGCCTCGGCAATCATCAAGAGCACGTCCGCGTAACGGTATAGGATAATATCATCCATATATTTTCTTGTCCCTGCATCAACAAAACCTCTATACTTCAATGCTGCCGATGCGTAAAATTGGTCATAAACACCAGGGTTATTAGGGTTTTCCGTGTTCATCAGAACAAATGTGGCATTCTTTCTCGAATCATCATCAGTCCATTGACTTCTAAAACCTGCTGCCGGAGCCCATCTGTTCAATCCACCGCCTTCTCCTAACAAAGCCTTGGCAGCTGGGTCACCATTGGATGGAATTTGGTCGCCCCGTATATAAATACCATCATTAAAATTATTACCAGATTCCAAATCTTCATAATGAATAGCCATTATAACCTCTTTGTTTTCCTTATTGTCATACCTAAAAATGTCATCATAATTGGATAATAATTCCACGTCGGCGGTCCTAACACTTTCCAATGCAGTCAAAGCCGTAGTTATATCGGAAGTTCCGCCTCCCATAAGCTTCCCTGTCCATAAATATACATCACCTTTAAGTGCATTTACTGCTGGTTTGGACCACTGGGACCTTCCATTGGAAAATGTATTGTCGGGGAATAGTCCCAGAGCTGCATCAATATCAGATTTCACCAAGCTCATAACCTCTGAAACATTGTCCCTTGCTTTAAAACTATTCACAGGATCAAACCCCTCTGTAGGTTCAGTATTTACAGGAGCGTCTCCCCATACCTTAGCAATAATAAAATAACAATATGCTCTCATGGCATGCGCCTGTGCCAAGGCTATATTTTTCTTAGCATCAGAATCAAAGTCAATATCTGGACTATATTTTAAAATTAAATTTGCGTCATGAATGACCGTATAAAGGTTCTTCCAATCCGGTCCGGCAGCATCGGGATCTAAAGTATTTTCAAAATATCTTTCCCTACCCTCAGAAGCTTGTAAACCATAGCTCAAAACTTCTGAACGGGCTTCTCCCCATGAAAATAAATTATTATTTGCATCGGAACGGAATCTAACATACATTCCGTTCACATAAGAATCAACGTCCCCTTGATTTTTCCAATAAGAATTGGCGCCAATAACACTTTCAGGAATGAGGTTAAGGTCCTTTTCGCAAGATGTAGCTACCAACATAAATGGAAGTATTATCATTGCTATTACTCTAAATGTCTTCATAATATTTAAGTTTTTATATTTTCTGTTCATTTTTATAATGACACATTCAACCCTAATAAGAAGGTTTGTGGATTTGGATATCTACCATTATCAATTCCTCCGTCCTCAGGTAATAATCCTCTATAATTGGTGAGGTAACCTAAATTGCTTCCTGTAGCATATAATCTAAGATTGGATATACCCAACTTTGCAACTCCTGGTGTGATAGGTAGATTGTAACTCAATGTAATTTCCCTTAAGGCCAAGTAATCACCTTTTTCATAGAAATCAGAATTCATTGCCTGATTTTGACCTCCTCCAGTTCTAAAATTATTATTTTGTGCCAGCTGATCTGCCCAGTAGTACCTTGGAATATCTGTAACATCTCCTTCGTTTTCCCATGACCTCAACACTTCCTTGGTTATACCTATATCCCCTTGCCATTGTCCCAAAAACACTCCATGCATTTGATTCGCTATAGTGTGGCCTACAGAGAAATCAGTACGAACGGTTAAACTAAGATTTTTATAATTGAAGGTATTGGTAAACCCACCGGTCCAATCTGGATATTCATTACCAACGTATACCCTATCCAAGGTATTGATAATTCCATCATTGTTAACATCTCGAAATATGATATCGCCTCCTTGTTTCCGTTTGTCAGATCCAGCAACCAATTCATCAATAGGTCCGGCCTCTGCTTCAGCGGTGGTTGCATAAACCCCTAAAACTTCATAGGTATAGAGATCCCCAATTGCATGACCCTCTTGTAGTCCGGCCACCCATCTAGTTCCTCCATTTACTGGATCCGCTACTTCATAGCCACCAATTCTATTGTTCTCATTACCATTTTCAGGTAATTTGGTAATGGTGTTTTTATTATGAGATAGGTTTAGTGCAGATGTCCATCCGAAATTTTCACCCTCGATGATATTGGCATTCAATTCCAATTCCACCCCTTCATTGTTCAAGTCTCCCAAATTCGTCAAAATACTTGAAAATCCTGTCACTTTTGGCAAAGTAAAACTGGTTATCAAATTGTGAGTATCCCGATTGTAATAATCGAACAATAAGGTTACTCTATTATTAAAAAGACCTAGATCAAATCCTGCACCAATAGCTTCTGTTTCCTCCCATTGAAGAGCATCATTGGAAAGAGATGAGTTAAGTACCGCAGCCTGTCCATTGTATCTACTACCAACCGCATATTCTCCTTGATATTTATAATCTTCCAATTCACCAATATTTCCTGTCACACCATAACTAACTCTAAACTTTAGAGAACTAAAGGTTGGGGAATTATCACCCCAGAAATCTTCCCTATGCACATTCCAACCTGCCGAAACACCCGGAAACGTTCCCCATTTGAAATCAGCCCCTAGATTTGACGCTCCGTCATGTCTAATACTGGCAGTTATAAGATACTTTCTCTTATAGTCATAATTTAGCCTTCCAAAGAATCCGATAATATTCCTTGAAGAAAACGAACTGGTAACGTTCGTGGGTTCAGCCGAGGCATTTAATGTTGATATAAGATCTGACGATGCTCCCCTGCCGTCTGCACCTAAAATGTAAGCCTCTCTACTAACCCTTGAAAAGCCCGCTTTAGCGTTCATGGAGTGATCATCTCCAATGTTCTTTGCATAGGTAAACACCCCCTCAATCTGGGTTGATATGTCCTGTGCGAAATCTGCACTTGCACCTCTGGAATCATTGAAAGAAGTTGCAGTATTAAAATATGACTTTTGGAATGAATTGTCTAAATCTTGCTCTTGAGAATAAGAAAAAAACGGAGAGAATGTTAAATCAGAGAAAATTTGATAATCTGCACCAATAGAAAGTGCCAATCTATAATCCCTGCGCTCCTTGTCAAACCTACCCAGGTGGTATACTGGATTTCCGATACTTCTATTCTGGCCAGGAGCCAAGGTACCGTCCTCAAAAGTGAATTTGGCAGTTGGAGGCAAACCTAGGGAGCGTTGAAAAATTTGATTGGAACTATAGACTTGATTATTGTTTGAGGTACTGTAGTTTACGCGACCCCATACTTTGAAGTTATCCCTAATGTTGAACCCACCGTACATTTTGGCAGTATATCGCTCATAATCCGTCCTAAGCGCCACCCCCTCACTATTAAGGTACCCAACACTTACGTCGTATTCCGCCCCTTCAGTACTACCAGAAAATGAAAGATGATGGTTAGTGGTAATTCCCGTTCTAAATAATTTTTCTTGCCAATCAGTGCCCTGAAAAATAATTGTTCTGGAGGGGTCTATGGGATCTGGCATACTTTCCCAACCTTCATTCAGCTTATGATCATTAACTCCAGGTTGCAAATATTGCGTTGTAAAACTCGTATTATTCGTTAAATCATTACCAATACCTGCGCCAACTGGTAAGTCTAACCTTGAAAGGCGCTCCGGATGCTTTTCTCCAGTGGCCGCTAAGCCCAATCTTCCATAATAAATGTAGTCTCGCGCAGAAACCAAATCGTAGGTCTTCCCAATCTGCGACATGCCCGTGGTCATATTGTAGCTTATTTTAGGTTTACCTTTACCAGTTTTGGTAGTGACAATGACAACACCATTAGATGCCCTAGACCCATAAATCGATGCTGCAGCAGCATCCTTCAACACCTGTACAGAAGCAATGTCAGCCGAGTTAAGGTCGTCCATATTATCCCTAATTATACCATCAATTACATATAAAGGACCAGCACCATCTGGATTATTGATAGAAGTACCTCCACGTATAATAATACGTGTACCGGCACCAGGCTGTCCAGAAGTCTGCTGAGCCCTGATTCCTGCAACTGATCCCTGCAAGGCTTGTGTTGCGTTGGCAAAAGGAACGTTTTCCAAGACTTTCGTATCTAATTTTGATATAGAGGAGGTAAGTGTTTCCCGAGATTGAGACCCATAGCCCACAACAACTACTTCATCCAATTGCGAAGCATCTTCTGAAAGTGAAATATTTATTAATGTCTGATCACCTACGGAAATTTCTTTTTTGGTAAAACCAAGGTAACTAAATATCAATACATCAGATGATGTTGCATTGATTGAGAAATTACCATCAAAATCACTCTGAACCCCATTTGAGGTGTTTTTCACTAAGACATTGGCCCCAGGCAGAGGCTGCCCAGAATCATCAGAAATGGTTCCAGTTACAGTTTTTTCTTGCGAATAAACCCCTGTAAATAATAGAAGAGCCACAAAAGTGAGCAAAGAACTTAAAAATTTGTTTTTTCGTATCATACTAGTTAGTTATTATGTATTACATAATCCAATATTAAACATTAATTTAATTTTAAACAAATTTTAAGAAAGTTTTTAATGTTAAATCTTTTTCGATAACCAATTTGAACTTTAAATAAACACCAAATCTATTTGGATTTTATTTCTTATAATCTTACAACCCCCGTTAAGATTGAATCTTACAAATACATGATCGTGTATATTAGGAAGTCGGTATTTGTAAAAAATCTACTAAGCCTTCAATTGAATTGGATTAACATCATGATTCAATTGATCTAATTAACACCAGTAATTAATCCCAGTATCATAGAAAATTGTTTTGATTATCCAAATACTTAATGTAAAATTGCATTATGTATAACATTAAATATTATTTATTTCAAATATCATTAGATAAAGGGAAAATTCTAGTTACAGATTAACTAAATTTCGAATTGGCCAAAAGCCAATTAAAAAGCACTCTAATTAATAAGGGTTTTGTTGCTCTTATAGGATAAATCAAAATGTTTCAATAGATGTTCAAAGGAGTTTTGTATATATTTTTATTCCTTATGCTTGGGGAGTTAATAGTTTACCTAGTAAATATTCCTATAGCTGGAAACATTTTTGGCATGATAAGTATTTTTATCGCCTTAAGGTTAAAGGTCATTAAATTGCATGAGGTTAAAACAACTTCCGATCTGTTTATAAAATATATGGTTTTATTTTTTGTGCCCTATGGAGTTGGTTTGATGACCTTATTTGATATTCTGAAGATTCATTGGTTAGCAATTGTTGCGAGTACAATTATAAGCACTGTTCTAACCTTATATATAACCGGTATAATACTACAAAAATTCAAAAAGAATGCGTGAGATCTATCAACAACCTCTATTTGGTATATTTTTAACACTGGTAGTTTTTTACTTGACACAAATAATTAGTCGTAAATGGAAATTTGTACTATGTAATCCAGTTTTACTATCGGTTGTTACTATAATTTGCTTTTTAATATTTTTTAAAATTGATTTTGAAGATTATAATATTGGCGGCCAATATCTAGGTTTTTTATTAGGGCCTGTGGTCGTGTCCTTAGGGGTACTGTTCTATGAAAAATATGAACAGATAAAAGAAAATATAATACCTTTTACATCTGCCGTTTTTATCGGAGGGGTTTTGAGTATTCTTTCTGTTTGCAGCATAGCGGTAGTTTTAAATGCTTCGGAACCAGTTTTAAGATCCTTGGCACCAAAATCGGTCACCACCCCAATAGCACTGGAAATTGTCAAATCCATTGACGGGATACCTTATATTGCTGCTGGTATGGTAATAGCCGTTGGAATATTTGGTAACGCCTTCGGACCTTCCATTTTACGCAGTCTTGGAATAACCGATAAAAAAGCTATTGGTGCGGCCCTTGGAACAGCCGCCCATGGTATTGGCACGGCAAGAGCACTTGAAGAAGGAAAACTATCTGGTGCCTATGGAGGATTGGCCATGTGCATAAATGGGTTATTGACAGCCATTATTACACCTTATATAATAAAATTATTCTTGTAATACACCCATTAATTTATATAAACATGAAAAATTACATTTTAAAAGTGGCTATTCTCTTTTTATATATCTTCTCAACGTACCTTTGGGGACAACAAAACTCATCGGCAAAACAATCTCCGGTTTTTGAAATCAATACAGTATTTAATCCACAGACCGATAATATGGGCTATCATAATTATCGCATCCCTTCCCTTTTCGTTACAAAAAAAGAGTCAGTCTTAGCTATTATGGAAGGCCGTAAAGATATGAACCACGATCATGCCAATACGATATAGCTCTAAAACGAAGCACCGACAGTGGACCTTCGTGGTCTTCTCCTGCTATAATAGTTTCAGCGGGTGATAATGTAATAATGAACCCAGTATTAGTACAATCGGCAAAAGGAACTATTATTTTAACCTAATTTCAATATCAGTGAAAGAATAAAATGAAATTCCCATTAATTATGTTTAGTAATTTAAACATATTTATAATTAGTCAACAAGATATCAGCTATTGTAGTGAATAACAATGTTTGCATATTATGTTTGATTTGCAAACT
The DNA here is from genome assembly GCF_900177645.1 of Arenibacter troitsensis. Classification (GTDB taxonomy): domain Bacteria; phylum Bacteroidota; class Bacteroidia; order Flavobacteriales; family Flavobacteriaceae; genus Arenibacter; species Arenibacter troitsensis. Next base: position 975,915 of record NZ_FXAO01000001.1, on the reverse strand, counting down.
AATATGTAAAGCAAGAGGGTAACACGCTAAAGCGGTGTTACAGCTTATAAATCATTGATTTTCACCACTGTATTGCCTTATCAATTTTGAGACACTGTCCTATTTTAGTGTAAAGCCGATCGAAACCCCTATAATCATTGAAGTTTTTACAGTAAATAATATCCTAGTAATATTTACTAGACTTAAATGACTTGGCTCCTAATAGTATACAGAGAATTTTAGTCATTCGGTCAAAATCATTGAAAGTTCCTATTAAATCTGGATCATTATGACCCAGTCATCCTATTTGGACACAACAGCTGCTACTTAAATTTAGTAAATTGTCGAATGGAGATTAGTCGTTTATAAACGCTTATTATCGGATATTAGACCAAAATTCTGGTATTGGCATTGTGCTCCTGAACATAAGCACAATGCGCCCTAATTCGATTTTATTAAACGCTTATCCACCCGAACGCTATAAAATCGAATCAGGATCCATGCGCAGTTAAGTTATGGTAAGATTTGGGGTCGATCGTTCCACCCCTTTTTCCACTTTTGTTCTCTTTTTTTTCAATAGCACTTCTATTTTCTTTAGCCTGGAACCGCTCCAATAGATTATCGATATCCTCACTTATTTTTGACTCTACTACTTTAGCATAAATTTGGGTGGTGGTTAATTTTGTATGGCCAAGAAGTTTTGAGACCGTTTCAATAGGTACCCCGTTGGATAGCATTACCGTGGTAGCAAAAGTATGACGTGCCACATGGAAGGTAATGTTCTTATATATTCCACAAGCGCTTGCAATTTCCTTGAGATAGACGTTGACCTTTTGATTGGAACAGATTGGAAGTAAACTATTATAGGTAGGGCAATTTTTATACCTTTCCAGAATTTCCCAAGCTTGGGGCAGAATTGGTATCCTTACCAATTCGTTTGTTTTTTCCCGTTTGGTGTATATCCATTTGCGATTGTCCAGTCCTCTTGTAATCTTCTCTGCGGTGAGTCCTTTTATGTCAATGTATGAAAGACCTGTATAACAAGAAAATAAGAAACAATCCTTAACCTGTTGCAGTCTTTCCTGTTTGAATTCGATGTCCTCTATTAACTGTAATTCCCTTTCCGTTAGGAATACCCTATCAAATTTATTGAACCTTAATTGAAAGCGGTCGAATGGGTTCTTTTTCATCCATTCCAATTTTACTGCAAGATTCACCATCTTCTTGAACCGTTCAAGATGTTTCATTACCCCATTATTGCCAAGACTCCGTTGTTTCTTGCTGTTCAAACTTCTCCTTAAAAACTGTTCAAAATCCAAAATGAAACCATAATTGAGTTGCTTCAGAAAAATATCACCGCGTTTGAGTTTAGTTTTTAAAAATCGCTTTAGGTATTTCTCAGTCGTGTAATAATTCTTCATGGTACCGGGTTTTAAGACATGGACCATGTTCTCATTGTGATATTCGATTAGATCCAATAAACTCTTAGTTACACTATCCTCCCCTAAAAACCTTAATTTTATGGCATTCGAGGATATTATCTTATCTTCCTGGATAAGTTGGTTATGGCATTGCATTAGTTTGCTTCTCACTTGATCCAAATAGGAGTTGAGGATTCGGATTTCCTCGGAATTGCCTTTACCCCTGCCTTTATCCGCGTCCCATTTCACGGTTTCGATATTTCTCTTTAAACTTATTTCTGCTCGTTTGCCCAAAATGGTGATGCGAACATAAATGGATAGCAGGTTTTGAATACTTCTCGATTTCCTAGTAAAGAAAATAACAGTAAAAGTCTGATTTGTTCTCATTTGTAAAAACTTTAGTTAAACAATAATTTGTAAAGACGAAAGTCAAATCTTACTCTAAAGTTCTTTCAATTTACTACAATTCCTGTGAACAGTTGCACACCGATTTGCACACCGAATTAGGTGTGCACATTTGATATCATTTGATATCAAATAAAATTGCTAAAAACAAAAAAACACTGAAAATCAAGTGATTAACAGTGTTTTTGATACTACCTATTTCTAGGTTCGTCGGGATGACAGAATACAACTACTTGTTACAAATGATTGATTATCAGTATTTTGCATGTACTTATCAAAATCAAATCCCTTTAAGGACACTCGATTTATAAATAGCTCAAGAACGTATTGATTATGTGTTATTTACGAGTTAAAATTACAAAGAAAATCAGATATCATCAAATATAGAAAACTCCAAGATTAGCTAGGTGTCTTCATTTTTAGCAAAGATACCCACCAATAGTAATGCTCAAATTAAAAAATGATCCCAATTAAAGTTCTTTTTACAGAACCAGGAAAAGGAATTAAGAACTACCCTAACTATTAAGCTATTAAAAATCATGACACTAGTGTCTTATCTTTAACCATGGTTATCTATCGGCCTTCTCTTTCCTATTATCCTTCATAGCTACAACCGTCACTTTGCCTTTATTGAAAATGTAATAAACAGTTGTGTTTTTGTGAATGACCGCTCGCCTTAAAAGTTTTTGACTTTTTGATTCAGGATATAATGTAGGGAAATTAGATACCGTTAATTCAAATTGCCGAAGCAATCTTTCAAATTTAACGACCTCCTTGACAGTGAACTTTTGAATAAGGTAATTTTTAATGGCAATGGCGTTTATCAGAGACCTTTTTGTCCATTCTACCCTGTAAGGTTTATCCATTGGTCAAACCGTTCCAGAATTCATTGGATTTCATGGTTTCACCTTGTTGATAATCTCTGATACCACTTAGAATATTAACCCTATCACTTTCTGTAAGTTCTTCCCACCAGTCGATGGATTTGCCCTCACTGGATAATTTAACGGAACTAAGCAGACTTAAAATAGAATCATCGGTTAAAGATTGGATCCATCCAACAAGCTCCTTTTTAGTATTGTTCAATTCTGCTGTGCCCATATTATCATTTTAAAGTAAAGTTACAAAAACCGTACAATTATGAATTAATTCAAAGACGAACTTTTTTTTCACCGGGTATGTCCTTGTATTTGAACTTTCAAATTTGCTTTATGAAGATAGAGATAAAATATTTGTGCTATAAATCGTTCATTTATTAAAACTAGGTAAAATTTAGTAGTTTGGTTAATTGAGCTTTTATGGGACACTTTTGGCCATGTATGTAATACGGCGAGATGTCCATACCAACGACATATATGCTGCATATGTCAAAATATTTGAGTTTTATCGACATACTTAACTTGTACAACAACTAGCCATCCATAAATGCCGCTGCCATTAATTGTTGTTCTGATTTTATCCAACCTTTATCATATTCGAAGCTAACGTCTTTTTTTCGCTTGGCATAATGGGCCACAAGAACACCTATCATCTTAGCTTCTGGCATTCCCCGCCAATGTGCATAAACGGATATATCAAATTTACCTTGTGCCATTCTTCCCTGTTATAATAAATCTAAGTCCTGAAGTTTTCTTCCGAATACATCATCTGTTGCCAACTTTAAAAAATCATCTTGCAAACCAAGTGCAATCAGAACATTAAAGTATGAACCAATCGCTACCTTTGAATTCCCCTTTTCTATCTGATACAAAGTCTTTCTATCTATACCTGCCCGTTCGGATACCTGAATAGTGGTAAGCTTTCTTCGTTTACGCGCAAGCTTTATATTCTCTCCTAATTGCCCCATTGTCCTCTGGTATTTTGGAAAAAGGACAGCTCTCTTATTTTTCATAATGGGTAATATTTTCCCCAAATATGGCAATTATGGGGATATTAATACTCTTTTTTAAATAGAATTATTTTCAAGAATCAATGAGTAATCATATCATAAATTGAGCTTACAGGAAAAATTCCACTATTATTTATAACAGTGAAAGCGTAACCCTTTCAATTTATTGTAACAAAGTCAGGGTAATTTTTTTAATTTTTTGTAACAAAGTAAGGGTAAATCGTATTCTAAAGCTCAGATTGAAATGACGTTTTAAAATTATGTTAGCAAGTAGCTCCATTATTATGACTGAATATAAATCATAGAAAAGGAAGGCCAATACACAAAAATTGAATAGTTTTCTTCCTTCCCCTTACTTTCAAAAAATATCCGTTATGACACAAATTGATATTGATAAAACCAGCTTGTTCATCTCTATTTCGATAGTACGTTTTTTATGGTAAGTTAGTCACTATTATAAATTCTTGTAGGCAATATTTAATGTATATGCATGAGTTAATTAATTAAAGGTTTCATAGAGAGGACTTTTGATGATTTTTACTATACCACTAGCCTTCGTAAAAGGCCCTTTAATTTATTTGGATATTCCCGAGGCCTATTAATTCAAAAGTAGCTCTTAAGCCGATTTTATAATGTGGCTAAAAAAAATCAATTTTTAATAATATCTGGTTTAAAAAAAACATATTACATAAACCAATGGTTTACATACAGTTTAAAAAATAAACTATATATTTACTTTGGTTTAAAAAAAATCAATTTTATCAACCATGAGTTTAAAAAAAGAACAAAAAATAAACTCTCTTCTAAAATCAAAGCCATCTTCAATAGTTTATCTGACCGCATGGCTAACTCAAAGAGGGTTTTCTAATCAGCTACTTGACAAGTATAAAAAAAGCAACTGGTTTACCTCAATCGGAACCGGTGCCATGATACGTTCGGGCGATAAGGTCGGTTATGAAGGTGCAATCTATGCACTTCAAGTACAAGCTGGGATGTATATTCATCCTGCGGGCAAGACAGCCCTATCCATACTTGGTAAATCCCATTATTTGGAACTATCACCAAATAAGGTAACACTTTTTGGTGGGCAACAAGAAAAGCTGCCCACCTGGTGTATACAACATGACTGGGGTGTAAAATTGGATTATCACAGTTCTTCATTTCTACCATCTAATATAGGCCTTGTTGAAGTAGAACTAAAAACCTACTCAATAAAAGTGTCCAGTGCCGCAAGGGCCATGTTAGAGTGCCTATTTTTAGCGCCAGAACATCAAGAATTAGTAGAGTGTTACCAACTAATGGAGGGATTAAACAATCTAAGACCCAATCTTGTTCAAGATTTACTGGAAAACTGTACCTCCATCAAGGTAAACCGCCTATTTATGTATCTAGCTGAAAAAGCCAACCATAGTTGGGTAAAACACTTGAATATGGATAAAATAAATTTGGGAAGTGGAAAACGAAGTATTGTAAAGAATGGTGTTTATGACCCAAAATATAAAATAACTGTTCCAGTTGAACTAGCCAATGGAGAATTATAAATCCCAAGTTTCATTGCTGTTAAGTGTACTACCCGAAGTAGCAAAAGAAAATAACTTTGCTCTTCACGGTGGTACTGCTATCAATCTCTTTCTTCGAGAAATGCCTCGACTTTCAGTGGATATTGATTTAACATATATTCCAGTTGAGGATAGGAATACTTCCTTAGTCCATATTTCAGAAGCACTCGCGCGAATCAAATCCAATATTGAAACTATTATACCAAATGCTCGAATATCACATAAAGAAAAAGAACTCAAGCTTTTAATTACCAATAATCAGGCCCAAATAAAACTGGAAGTAAGCCAAGCGATGCGAGGCATAATAGCACCGGTAACAGAAATAGGATTGTGTCATAAAGCACAAACGGCTTTTGATGCGTTTTGCTCCATTCATGTGGTACCTATAGGACAACTCTACGGAGGAAAAATATGCGCCGCACTGGACCGTCAGCACCCGAGGGATTTGTTCGATGTTAAATATCTTTTAGAAAATGAGGGGTTTGCTGATGAAATAAAAAAAGGATTTCTTTTTTGCCTTTTAGCAAGTAAGAGACCTATATATGAAATGTTGTTCCCAAACCTATTGGATCAGCGTTCCGCAATGACCAATCAATTCGACGGAATGAGCAATGAACCATTTACCTATGATGATTTTGAAACCACCCGGAATTTACTAATTCAAAACATCCATAAAAGTTTAACTACTGCCGATAAAGATTTTCTGTTGAATTTTGAAAATGTTACTCCAGATTGGAGTTTATACAATTTTAAAGGATTTCCTGCTGTGCAATGGAAATTGCAAAACTTACAAAAGCTAAAGGAAACAAACCCTGAAAAACACAGCAAGCTAATCAATATATTAAAGGATAGATTATAATTGCCTCCTATACAATTCAAATTATTCAATTGTTACAAGCCACTTAAAATTATATTTTAGCAGAATGCATATGCTGTACGTTGAATATATGAAGTATCTAGTATATCTCTAAAACTCTGATTCCGCATACTTATATTGGTTTAAAACAATTAAAATATATGCCAACAGTCTTTACTCTTTAGGTAGTTTAAGTCCTTTAAATACTTCCTTTAATAATTCACAAGGATCAATGTCTATTGCCAAGGCAATCAAATAGAGCTCATCCGCCCGAAGTTTAGTAGATTCATTAGAACTTAATTGGGAAAGCCTAGCCTGACTAATACCTGTTCGTCTTGAGACCATGGCGCGATTTACCGATTTTTTGGTTAAAAATAATCCTAACGGAGTCATAAATCTATTGAATTTGATTACATAAATATACTTTTCTTAATGAAAAATATAGAATATCTAAAATTTTGTTTGGAATTTCAATAGATTATCTATAGATTTGATTAGATAATCTAAAGATATATTAATGATTCTAACACACTATGTATTATGGGCCACGAAATCAGTAAATCAGAACAAAACATAATTAATACAGAATGCCGAAAGTATTTGGAAAATCGAGATCCAATCAAAGAAAACACGTTTGTTAAGGAGAGTACTTCTCAAGTGGAAAGTCGGGAATCGGAGGAAAAAAGCATCTTGGATAAAATAAGCGAATTGGCCAAAGAACATTTCCATACTTTAAAACGCTACCCCTCCAAAAAGGAACTCTATACCATAAACCTTATCACCGATGGCTATCTGGAAACCTCCTTTATGATTTCCAGTTTATTAAAGGTATGCATCACGGCATTGGATGCGGAACGCACCCCAAATAGTGTCGTTCCAGAACCCGAACAGAACATTCGTGAAGTACTCGGGTATATACTCAATATGATACCCTATGAGGAAATGGAATTCCTTGATAAGATCCGGCATATTTTACCGAATATGGAAACTAAATGACAACCCTAAAAATACAGCCTATGAAAAAGAAAAAATTAAAGACCCTGAACGACATTCACAAACTGCACCAAAATCTAGTTGGTTTATTAAAACAGGATTCTGGTTATTCATCTGAAAATTTTAAGGTATCCATAGAGGTAAGGGACAACAATGATCTGCTGTTGAACATAGCGAGCCTTCTTGAAGTATGTGTATTTGCTCTGGACGGGAACGGAATGCTATTGTCTCCAAACAATCAAAATGTAACCAAACATGACAGCGTTAGCAGGGTGCTGGAATTGGTCCTAAATATACTTCCGCATAGTCAAATGGATTTTATGGACTACGTAACCGAAAAGCTGAACCGTTTGAACAATGCCAAAACAAAATCATCTGAATAAATATGAACTATGAACCCAAACGAAGAAAAACTGATCAATAGCTTAAAACATCAGGCACTGGACCACCACCCTACCTTAAGGCCCCACCCGTTCTTTAATAATAAATATGAAGTAAGTCTCTTTTATGTAGATAATCATGTAGATTTGATGTTGACCGTCCGAGCCATGCTCTACCTGGCCATGAAGACAATCGACCCGGAATTGTACGATAACATCAATGACAGATATGAAAAGGAATATATTCGTCAGGCACTTACAATTGCCAATAGGTTATTACCGCAAGGGGAAGAGGCACTTTTGGACGACCTCAATCTTTATTATAGAGAGGAAAAATTGAGGGAGGGATTAAAATAATACCTTGAGCATGGTCCCTAAATCTTACCATAACTTAACTGCGCGGGGATCCTAATTCGATTTTATAGCGTTCGGGATGATAAGCGTAAAGTAAAATCGAATTAGGGCGCAACCTTACTCCGGATTTAGAACACTATCCTGCTTTTGGACCCACTTTTCAAAATCCTTATAGATGATCGGATGGTCTTCAAAATAGCCTCTTGCCCTACCCAAACTTTCCTTTTTTACTTTTAAAACCTCAGCCTTTTTTTTCCGTTCATAGTTGATAAAATAATAGCCCATGTAGCCAAATGCCGAAGTGTTCATTATTATGAAAAGGTATAGTATCAACATCTCCCATTTTGGTGTCCATCTAGATTTTTCTATATTTTTCAAGACTTCATCCATCCGCTTATTATAAAATTCCAAGTTGATCTTTTGCAGCCTTAAAAAATCTTTTAGTTGAAACTCCAAATGAGAAGTGTCCGCTGTTATTTTTAAGTCGTCAAATTTTGTGGATAGTTCTTCCAGTTTACCAATGGAGTTGTTGAACCCGGATATTTCTTGGGTAAGCACTTCCATAATTTCGTCCAGTTTTGCCATGATATTATATTTCCATTCCCAGTCCAATTGATTTCTTAATCGCAATAGTTACCACCTTTTTGGCAATAGTTGCCGCCAGGTTAGGTGATAGCCCAACGGGCTTGCCCAGTAGTTTTATCCTATTTTCTTTAGCCATCTTTTGGGCTACATTTTTATCCCATCCCATATTTCCAGCTATGTTTCCCATGGACATGGAGCGATGTACTTCGCTCCCCTTTAAATTATGCCCCTTGTATTCAAATCGGAAACCTTGGAGTTGGTTTTGCTTATTGATACTGGGAATCACCTCCACACCGTTCTTGGCCATATCGTTGATGTACTTATCAAAGTTTTTTGGTTTGTCCTTTTCCATAACCTTATCGTGTATCCGTTTGATTTCCGCTCTGACCTGTTGAATCTGGTTCAGTTTTTCCTGCTGCACTTCTTTTACCGTGGTCAGGCCCATTTGCTTGGCCACTTTTTCCGCCGCCTGTTGGCTCCGTTTTCCTATAAAACTATCCTTGTAGGCATTCCCATTGAAATCGATACGGTTTACATATACGTGTACATGGGTATGTTCCTTATCCCTATGCACAAAGCCGATGGCCTGGTGTTCCTGTAGTTTCATTTCCTTAAGGAACCTTTCAACAATTTCATTCAGATTTTCGTTGATCATTCCCTGCCCATCTTCAATTGTTGGGCTGAGTACAAAACTCAAGGTATTCTTTTGGCAAAGATGGTTTTGCTGCTGGATGACCTTGAACTCCTGAGTGATGTCCCTAGGATTGTCTCCCGACAAATGTTCGCGGTAGACGACTTCCGCCTCCTTCTCCCCGTTCCAACCATAACCCATGGAAGCTCCGGTATGCGATATGGATTTTCCCATGCCTATCATTTCCTAAAGGATAAAAGATGTCGTCGTATCTCACTGGCCAATTGAACTACTTCATCTGCCAATTTCGGATTGCGTTTCCGGAACATATTCCCGATTAGCTTAAAATTTGTTTCATACCTAGACAGCATCTTGAACATCTCTATTTGTTCTTGGGTCAAACGTTCTATTATCCGGTCATCAAAAGCCGCACGACGACAATATTCACTTATGGAAAGTCCACTCCTATCGGCCTTGACCCTTAGCAATTTCTTCTCATAAATAGAACATCTAAACTGTACAAACTCGTTCTTCATTTTTGCATTTCTGAATCCTTACCCTCTAACCCTTTATAAAATACCCATTGAAACTCCATCCATCATCTTATATCGAAAATCAAGTTATTGGTTCCTATTCTTTTGCGACCCATCGGGAGCAAAAGCAAGATTTGTCATGACAATGACACATCTTGAATTCTCACTCAATCGGATTTTTTACGGCTACATTCCGTTTCATCATTTTCTACCTATCCACATACTTCTTACTTATTAGCGCTACTACTAATTAGCGTGTATTTACAGAACTACTACTTCTTTTTTCGTGGTAAGTGCTTATTAAATTCCCGATCCAAATAGTCATCTGATAAATTAGGTTCGCCCATTAACCAAGCATCAATAATATCCTTATCAAAGAATTTTTGGCGGATGTGTTTGTTACCTCCCATGGGGATTAATCGTAACTGGGTCAGTTTGTAAATCTTGCTTTTGGAGAGTCCCGTGTAGGCAACAAGATCATCTACGTTCATCACTTTTTTTTGATGCGAAAGAAGTCCCTTGATATCCCTTAAGAGATCTACCATGTCATTTTCTATTTCCATAATTCTCGCTTTAAAATAGCCGCAGTGCGGTCTACCTGTGTTACAAATGTTCGAAGCAAAGAAAGGAGATGCAAGCGGGTGAAAAGAAAAAAAAGGGGAAATCTACCCCATAAAATATTCAAATATCCCCCAAGAAATGGAAGAATGAATCTATCTGTTGTTCAAATTCATGATTGGGAGGAAACTCATTGTACTTTTTTGAAAGTATCTCCGCTGATATCAAGTTACCCTTATGGTAAATTTTTTGGGATCTCTCAAAGGATTTTAAGCTAATCCCCTTTTTAAGTTGTTTGAACTTATCCAGAATATATTTTAATTGCGGTTGGGTACAGTTAAAATGCAGCACCGAATCGTGGTCCTCAAAATCCAGAACCATAACTTCATAAAAATTGGAGAAGCTTGTTAAGTTCTCGTCCAGATATTCATATTGGGTCAAGGAACCATAGATCCTTCTAAGGACACGCTCATTGAAATCCATATTGAAACCGACTAGTTTCATTCGTGAACTTCGGCTTTGGTACTTCACTTTCTCTTTATAAGCATCAGATACCAAAATACCAAATATTAAAATCACGAAAAACCATATCGGAAGCAATGCCAACCAAAGGTTTTCGTAGGTTTCATAAAGATCGAACGAAAAGTAGACCATAAGTATTCCAAAAAGAATAAGCCCAAAAATCAGTCCATTATAACCTCTTCTCATAAAGGCATTAAAGTTCTGGTGAATTTTGTCTTTTCTCACCTTCAAGGCGACCAACCAATTGGCGATATTTTCGATTATCTTTTCCATTTTACAAAAAGCTGATTTCAAGATAATTAAAAGAATTTAGACCTTTTTACATTTTCGATGTTATGGTTCAAAAAATGGATAGCGATTTACCAGATTTTGTGGGTAGGGAGAAGAAAGGTCAAGCGGCCCTTCGCCGTTTGTTCTTTCGTGCGCCAGAGGAGGTCGAAAAAACCTACCTATGGCGGCAGGCCAGAACGGAAAAACTTCCCATGCGGACTGTCGTAGTATGTCCGCGTAGGGAGGATTGGATCGGAAGGGATTTTCGACTTCCGCAGGCTTGGAAAATAAAAAGTTACAGAAACACTGATTTCTCAATTCATGATAAGAAAAATTATGGACCAAATGTATTGTGCGCAATTTCCGTATATCTGAGAAAATTAAACTACTAGCTTTCCATTTTGTTAATCCTATCTCTTAAACCTCTCAATTTATTCATTAGTTCGTCGAATGGTTCTGTTTTTCCATAAAACATACTTTCTTGCATTGCCACATAATCCCTTTCCCAATCCTTCATTGCCCGATCAGGCGGTATAAAATCCAATGTTCTTTTAGCGTGTTTGGAATAATCTACCCAAGATACTTTAGTAAAAATTTTGCGATGTTGAATGATATTGGAGTATAAATGACTGTCAATTAAAGCACTTTCTCCAAATGGAGTATCCATCAACCTAGAAATATCATATAGATGCCTTGTCATTCGTTCACTAAATATTTCTCTATTTTCAGGCTTTTGAAACTCTTCATGTAAAAGAAAAAGTTTTTCTAAAAATGTTCTTGTGGGGAGGACTGTTGGTATATAAATTATTTCATCAGCAAAAGGTTGTCCATTGTACTTTGCACCAATGAAAGAGATGATACCCTTCTTTTCAAATGGGTCTCTTAACGACCTTGAACTAATTTCCACTAGAATTCTCGGTGCCAAATAGTCTATATGCTCAACAAGCGATTTGTAATGTATTTCTATTGCTAAGGGATCAGTATCAGATAGTACAAATTCACGAACTTCTATTGAAAATTCTCCCACATTTTGTGCATGAAGAGTTTTGGCTAATTCCTTGGGAAACACTTCGCTTGCAAATTTACAAGAAGCCTTTCTCAGGTGAGAAACTTTAGTGCGATTAAGTGTACCACTAAAGCCAAAAAATGATCTGTCCATCGCCAAATCAATATCTTCAGAGAACCTTTCAATTACACCCCAGGCCTTACTTAAAGATGTCCCGCCTTTAAAGACAAGGTGTTCAGTATAGACAGTACTGAAAATGGCACGTAAAACCGTTACAACCCACCAATCCTTTTCAATGGCTGCGGCCGGTAGACCTTTATCTATACTCGTTTGTATTATAGCTTCTCTCCGGTCGCTTACTGACAGGCTAAACCACTCCTTCATTTATTCTTTATTTTTTAGTATCTCTTCCATTATTTTTGAAATCCATACAGGTGCCAATTTCATGTCATGTTTGATAAGATCTTTATCGACCGTTTTTAGTATGTTCTTAATTTTTTCAAGCTGATTTCCATCCAAGTTTTTTTGCCCTATTTCTCGCAATGCCTGTATCACCAAAATATTTGTCTCACTTTTGGCCGAAAGAATTTTAGGAGATGCGATTTTATACTTTATAGTGTTATTTTTAATTTTAACAGTTCTAGGAGATCCATCGGTTAAGTATACAAGATTCATAGGAACTTGTGTAGATAATCCCAGTTTATTAAGGGCTTGGATTCCCGTTGGAATTATTCTTGCTTTATCCCTTTTTGAAATCGCCAAAGCAATTTCCTCTAATGATGGGTAAAGCAGCCCCAATTGCTTATGCTCCTTGGGATATAAGTAAATACCTTGTGCCAGTCGAACCAAAAGCCCTTTTTCCTCTAAACGTATTAAAGCTTGCCTGATTGCTGTAGAAGACCCAAATTTAACAAAATTATTCGGGAAAAATATTTTTCCACGCTTGTGATTTAAAATTGCATTTTTTATAAATTTTTCAGTAGGTACAAGCATTTTAAAATATATATTTCGTCACAAATTTAATGAATATTTGTGACGAAATTACATTGAGATAATAAATAAGATTTTATGAGTACAAAAAGGCATTATACTGATGAGTCGACAGGGGCAGTAATTACTGCCCCTGTCGACTCATCAAAAGTTTTTACCTTACTGCTTCTACACGGAATACCAAAAAATAATTAAAAATAAAAAATTCCGTGTAGAAGCAGTAAGGCGTAAAGTTAGTTTTTCAAAAACTGAAAGTCAATAATTTTCGTGGTATTCAAAGCTATGATATGAACAAAATAATTAACAACTTAATATCGGAACCTTCCTGGAAAAAAAGTACCATCAGAAATTAAAGACATCACAGATGAGCTAAATTATCACGAGTCTGCAATAAAATAGGAATGACATACCATTATCAAACTTCCGAAATATATCACTTAATAGTTAACTTAAAATACCAAGTATAATAATATGTTTAAAGAAAAAAAATATTATGGAGAAGTGTGGTTTCCAAAAGAAGAAACTAGGTGTTTTTGTGTTTTGTTGATAAATGATAACGACATTCTACTTGAAACAAACCTCCTAACCACAAAACCAGTTCATAAGGAGCCGCTAATTAATGGCATTTTTACTGGTTTAGGACATCTTACTTTTGTGGATTGTAAAATAAGAAAATCAGAGTCCGGCATTTCTCAAATGAAAATTTATGCCCCCAAGTATTCATTTATCAGCGCCCACCACCCAATAAATGCATTAAATTTAAAATTTCAAGAATTTAATGTCACCAATGATGCTATAGTCAGCTGGGTTAATCACGGAACATGGTACAATTCTACAGATCAAAAATTGATCAAGGAGGACGATATCTCTCAAGAAATCAGAATTGATGATGCAGGTCTTACAGTTACGATAAATCACTCTTTGAATATTAATTCTAAACGAACAGAACTACTAATTCGAAATTTTGGTTATGTTAAATTCAAATTGGACAATCCAGTAGATACTCTCGAAGCAAGTATCCATCCGAGCAACTACATTAGCTATTGATCTTCATATTCTGTAGTGAATTCAATATCTTTTCCTTCCGCTCTTGCCTGGAGCACCATTTGTTGTATGTTTTCGGGAAGGTTGCCCAGGGGCAGTATTAGTCCGTCAACCATTACCATATTATTAAAAGGGCTGTTCTCCTGCATGGCGTTTGTAGAAAATTCAGGGCTATAATACCATAGGTCGAACATATCCTTTATGGCCCGGGCCTTATTCGAGACCGTAGTCCCCTTGGTCCCGAAGTATTCGTTGACCTGTTTGGAACTCATATAAGGTTGGAACGATCTGTCGAACAAAAAATTTATCGAACCTATGGCATGGACCACGGCTGCCGCCCATATCTCCAATTTTCCCCTTGCGAAGGGGACATCCCTTTTTCTCCCCATCTTTTTGATGAGCTTTTCGCAAAGCCCGAAGTATTCATCGTTAAGTTTCTGCGCGCAGAAGGCCCCTGTTATTTCCAATAGTTGTTTTTCCTTTTCTTTTATCAGCTCTTTGGTCATATGCTGTTCTGTTTTTGATATCCGGGCAGGAGATCTTCGAGTTTTTGTATGCTATGATCAGGTATCCGCTCTAGTGTGCTGGCCAGCCATTCCCTTGGATTGATATTCTGCATCTTGCAGCTACCGAAGAATGAATATAGCATGGCGGCATTTTGCGCTGCATCGTGCGATCCGCAGAAAAGATAGTTTTTTCTGCCAATGGCCATGGGCCGGATGGCATTTTCGATCAGGTTGTTGTCGAGTTCTATACGTCCATCTTCAAAGATCGCTTCCAGTTTTGGGTATTGATTGATGTAATAGGTCATCGCCTTGCCGATGGGGCTTTGTGGCAGCACCTTGAACTGTTGTCCTTCGATCCACGTTTTTATCTGTGCCAATAACGGCCTGATCCTTATGTCGCGCTGTGTTTTCCTCGCTTTAAGGTCATCTTGGGCCTCTTCCTTGATCTTGCGTTCTTCCAAATAGATCTCCCTAAAGATGGCCAATGCTTTTTGTCACTGTCCAGCGCATCATGGAACTTGCGCCTGGCATGTACCAGGCATCCGGCAAGGGTGATCTTGGGATCGGTCCCTATTTTGTCGTACACGGTATAGCCATCGCATTGCAGATAGCCATGATAATCGGCAAGCAATTCTTTGGGTCCGTTCTGTCCACGGCCTTTGCGGTAATTAAAAAGTACGAGCTTTTGAACGGGATCGTGATAGACCCATTGATATCCCTGGTGCGTACTGCCCTTTTTGTCGGAATCCAATACCTTGATCGGACTCTCATCGGCCTGGATATAATCAGAGGCCAGTATTTTCTGTTTCAGTGTATTGTAGAGCGGTTCCAGCAACTGGCAACAACTGGCCATCCAGTCGCCCATAGTGCTCTGGGCAGGTTCCCACCCAAAATCCCGTTTGAACATCTGGATCTGGCGGAAGAACGGGAGATGATCGATATATTTGCCAACCAGGATGTGCGCCAGCAAACAGGCTTCGGCTATCGATTTGTCGATGGGGCGGGTCGGGAGCGGTGCGATCAGCACGCCCTGTCCGTCCGCCTTGGCGTACTTGGGCCGGATCGTCCTTCTTTTGATAAGGCTTGCGGGAGTGTATTCCAGGGTCTCTGTCACTTCTTCCCCGATCTTCTTCAGTCCCGCGGTATCCTCTTCGGGCTCGATGATTATTTCCCTGACCGGTAGATGTTCCGGTAGCGCATTGCGCCCATTGTGCTTTTTCTTGTCCCTGGTATAGGTAATGGTCTCTTGCGGGGCTTCTTCTACGGTTTCCGACGGATCCCCTGAAAAGAGCGATAACTGATCGACCATGGTTTGGGAAACGAAACTCTCGGACCTGAACCCGCCAATGAGCTTGTAGAGCTGTGGACTTGCTATATTTAACTGGACTTAAAGTTAAGAGCGTGTTCGTTGTTTAAATTAACTTTGAAAAATGTCAAGAGAAAAAAGAAATTACACCGTAGAGTTTAAGGAAAAAGCTGTGGAACTTAGCTACGCACGTGGGAGCGTTGTGGAAATATGCAGGGAATTGGATATACCTACATCCGTATTGAGCCGCTGGCGCAGAGAATCGGATGCTTATGGCAAGAACAGTTTTCCGGGCAAGGGAAATCCGAAACTGACGGACGAGCAACGTGAGATTGCCGAGTTGAAGAAAAGATTAAGGGATGCCGAGCTGGAACGTGATATCCTAAAAAAGGCGATAGCCATCTTCTCCTAGGGCGACAGGAAAAATATAGGTTCATAAAACACCACAAATTTAAATTTCCAGTTGAGAAGATGTGCAAAATGTTCAAGTTAAGTAAAAGTAGCTATTATCATTGGTTGGGTAGGGGACCATCCAAAAGATGGTTGG
Organism: Arenibacter troitsensis; assembly: GCF_900177645.1. Lineage (GTDB taxonomy): Bacteria > Bacteroidota > Bacteroidia > Flavobacteriales > Flavobacteriaceae > Arenibacter > Arenibacter troitsensis. The sequence goes on along the minus strand of NZ_FXAO01000001.1, from coordinate 959,582 downwards.
AAAACCAAACAATATCCTCGGTCATTCGGGATATTTTCAAAGATAGCTTTGAGAGTTATGGGGCACCAAGGATCAAAGAGGAGCTCTCAAAAAAGGGATATCATGTTTCCAGACCAAGAGTTGCCAGGATAATGAGGGCCAATAATCTGTTTGCCAGAAGAAAGCGTAGGTTCAAGATTACAACGGATAGTGAACACAACTATCCATTGGCCCGTAATATTTTGAACCAGAACTTTACGGTCTTCAGAAAGAACCAGGTCTGGGTGTCCGATATTACCTATATAGAGACTAAACAGGGATGGATGTATCTGACCGTAATCATCGATCTGTTCCATAGAAAGGTCGTGGGGTGGTCGATGAGCGAAACCTTAAATACAAGCGATACTATAATACCTGCTTGGAATATGGCTGTTAAATCAAACGATATCACAAAAGAACTCATATTTCATTCCGATAGAGGATCTCAATATGCCAGTTATGGATTTGCCGATATCCTGAAAAATCACAATGCCCTTATAAAACAAAGTATGAGCAGAAAAGGTAATTGTTGGGATAATGCGGTGGCAGAATCATTTTTTAAGAGCTTAAAGGTAGAATGGGTCTACAAACATAGCTATACCCTTAGATCGGAAGCCGAGCTATCCGTCTTTCAATGGATAGAAACTTGGTACAACAGAAGAAGAATGCACTCCACTTTGGGGTATAAAACTATAGAGGAATTTGAAATAGAAATGTACAATCAAAAAACAGCAGCATGACTCTTATCTAATTGTCCACTTTTTTGTTGCAAGTCCAATAATTTTGAGATCCAATAATGGAATTTGCCCTCCTTGATCCCATGGGCGGAAGCAAACTCTTTTTGGCTCCGGCCGGAGAGCCGAAACTCCTTTACCAATTTACGCATCCGCAAAGCATTATCCTTTTTTGTCATAACTCAAATAGTTTATGCCAAAGGTAAAAAGCCACATCACGTCATAAAAGACGCAGTTGCTCGGAGGGATACCAAAAAACGCACATAGCCGTAGCTACGTAAGGATTTTTGCAACGCAGGAGCGGCTCAAGAGACACATTAAATTACCCGTAGGTTTAGGCTTGACTGGACACTAACTATTTATTATGGATCCTTTTTATTTCTTACCAATTTAGGGAATTTTGGTTTGTGCAAGGAGTTTTTTTCTTTTTTACCTTAAGTGGTACAGGTTAAAAGGGAATGACTGGCACTAACCACCAAGAAATATTATGAATTGGCGGGCCACATGGTGTATATGTTGGACCTTGCAGACCACCTGAACGCTTCTTAGTTACTTGGCACAGCTTTTTTTTACGGCTGTAACCAATCTCTATCAGGTCTAGCAATTTGCCGCGCATTATTAATTGCCATATCTAAAGTCAGACAAGTTGAAGCTCTATACATCAATCCATAATCTTCAACGACCAACGCTAAATCCGCAATTTTGGGATCATTTAAGCAAAGCGGAACTAAAAGCTGAATATTATTCCGATAATATTGAGGTACGGCAGTTTTGTAACTTCTTTTTACACGTTCTTTTGCGCTATTTATTGAACCGTGAATTGAATTTTGAAGTTGATAATTATTCATTGAACAATATGGTTCGGGAAATCGGTTTTTATTGTCTTCAATAATGTGCTCTACGTTTGCAACTAATTCTTTTTTTACATCATAAACTAATTTAGCTGGGTCATCAAAATAAAATGCCATTTCAGGTAGCTTGGGAAATTTGCTCAATTCATATTCACCTTTCCTTAAAAATTTGTAAAAATGCCAATAAGGTTCAACATCCTCGATTTTGTTTTCATCAAATACCATAAATATGGCTTCTTGATTTCTTGTTACAAGTCCCGTATTTATACAGCAATGTGTTCCTTCCCTTGAGTAACTTATTTTCTTCTCCTCTGCAAGTCGTCTGTAAGTATATTTTATATAGTTTTCCAAAATCGGGAAATCCGATTCTGATTCTGTATGATGATATTTCCAATCTTCATCTTCGGACAAATTTGCTAAAAATTCAATATTTTCAGAAAACCGTGGTAAAAAAGCAAATTGGTGTAAATTTTCGGGAAGATCAAGTTTGTCGTTTCTCATTGCTCATGGGTTTGTTTAAGTTTAATTTCTATAATGAATTATGTTGTGTAAGTTTTGCGCTATCCTTGTTATTTGTTTTGTATCCTTTTTATTTCATACCAATTTAGGGATTTTTACTTTTTGCATGGGGAAGAAATAGCTTGGAAACTGCCTGTCAAACCGTTACGCAGTTTTTAATTTAGTTGATATAATATAGCTTAAAATTGGTCGTTTTGTATCCTCTTCATTTTCTAAACGAATCAATCCGCCTTCAAAGTTCCAGTCAAATATTGTCTTCGTATCTTCATGTATAAATTCATATTTCTTAGATTTTAATTCTTCTTTATTTTCGTATCCAAAATAATTACATACAGAATCGATTAAAGTTTCTGACTCTGTAAAATAAACAAATCGTGAAAAATTCTTAAACACCTTGCGAAAAGTCATGACGAATCCACCTTGTTCAGGATAATTAGTATAGACCACGTAATTAAAAAAGTTGAAATAAAACCGTGGTAACTTATATGCAATTGATTCAACACCATCACCATTCTCATCCACATAAGATTCAATGATACTTTCTTTTTTGCAGAAGTCTATTTCTTCTTCTATAAAATTGATGTTGTTTGTTAAAGGGTCAATTACTTTACTCAATTCTGAAATAAAGTCTTTTGGTTCAATTATTTTAGTGTCAATGTTAAATTCATTATATAACACCTTAGATTTCACTCCTAGCTTTTTATCCATTGACACAAAATAATCACAATGACCTCCATAAAATGAGTGTTCACCATCTGCTTGAATATTTTGCAAATTATCGGTTGCCTTTGGTAACTTATCAGTTTTATAACCAATCATGTCAAGCATTAGATATGCCGTTGTATAGAATTCAAATTGTGTAATAGGGGACTTTTTATATTTTAATGATGTCTCAACGTACTCTAAATATGACATTTTCACACCAAGCTTTAATAAAAATTCATCAATGTTCTTTATTACTGCATCATAACTCCAATTAGCAGAATTTGCTTCTAATTTAAACCCCTGTTCTGCTAATAAGTTTCTAAAATCTTTGTAATATTCTCTGTCCTTGAGCAACTTAGAAGAGAAGGGACCAATGTCTTTCATTAAATCCCACATTGAAGAACCTGGCTTAATATTTGGGAACATTTTCTTCAAAACATCTCTGTTCTCTTCAGTTATTTCAATACCAGATGGTTGAAGTTCAAACAATGACTTCATTAAAATTCCTACTTTAGATAATCCGATGTCATTTAAAGACTCGTCAAGGTTCATAAATATTTTCTCCATATCCATTAAATCAGATATGTCTTCGTTATCTTTTACACCTTCAAAAAATTCTTTTGGTTGGCCAAACAATGGTTTAACTCTATCTTTTTCCCATCTGATATGATGCTTTCCCGATAAGTTCTCTAATGTTTCTAAATCTGAATTGAAGAATGTATTGTCTGGATTATAGCTTTTCATCAAATCGGTAAAATGAGCTGGCGAATATGGAAATTGCATATATTGCTTATACTTATCAATAAACTCATTAATCTCTTGAAAATCAGATCTTTTAAGACTACTTATTACATTCCAATCCAAGTATATTCTAATCATTGTTATAATGATATTTTTAAATTACAACTAGGGGTTTCGGCTTCGAGTAGTCAAGGGGAATTCCATCCAATACCTTTCTTCAAGATTTTTTTTATGAAATCACAGAATCTATTTCTCTTCAACTCGATAATAAATTACCACATACGAAGGGGATAATGCCAAAAGTTCATTGGTATCCTTTCCATTGTCCGTTAGATACAAAACTCCACAAAATCGATCAAAACCATATTCTTCATCTTTCCAAGAGGACGCAAATACCATTAATGGAATTTTTTTATCCAATTCCCATTCCGTCTTCTTGTATCGTCTCCAATTGAAAAAGGAATTTATGCTTGTCCGTTTCAATTCAACTTTTGCCTCGCTGCTAAAGGAATATGATTTGATAAACAACTTGCTTTCAGTATCGTTATCTTTAGTGATAATCTTTATTTTGTCGATAAAGTCAAAGTAAGGCTTACCCTTCTTGTAGTAGTGATAGGTACTCTCAAATTGGCTTAATGTATCTGTTTTTATAAAATCTCCGTTTTCATATTGATCCGAAAGTAGTATTATATTATATTGCTTGTTGAATTTCCCAAATTCAAATTTATTTATAGTTATGCCCTGAATTTCAATAACCTCAAGCAGGTCTAACATAGAGGTTTTTTCTGGATGAAATCTATTCATTGGGTTTTCCTTCTCCAATTGGGTACGATGGTCAACCTTAAATTCCTGCCCAAATGAGACCCTAATTGTTAGTAGACAAATGAAAAGAATTAAATAATATTTCTTCATGATTCATTTTTAGTTTGCTCAGAGCCAGGGTATATTTTCGAAACCTTAGTCCACATATTATTCATTACATTGATTGTCAACCGTTAACTACTAATATAGTTTAAATTTTAAATTGGCGATGATAACTTACAGCAAGCTTACTTGAAAGTACCACATGAGTACGTTATAGTAAAGGTTTGGTGTTATGACTATGTAGCTTTCCCAATAAAAGGAAAAATTTCAACTACACCTCCTTACTATATCATTTACGAGTTTATACCATTGAGCTTTTTGTATTTATCCACTCCTTACTGATTCTAATAATCGTATTAGAAATGCCTGTCATTCGTTCATAAAATGCATTTTTTTCATCTTTATTTAAAATATCAGAATCTCCTACAACAATTCGAAAATTTGCCTTTTGATTAAGAGGAGCTGATTTTGTTGCTTCAAAATGATTTTCGCTAAAATGAACAAATTTGCACAAATATTCATATAAATCTAGAGTACCGGGTACATCTTTGTTTAACTTACTTGCTAAGAATTTATCACTAAACTTTTCTTTTCCTTCCTTGTAACTGTTTATTCCTTTTCCCTGAAAAAAATGACTCAAGAAATCATCCCTATTTTGAACAATTTTAATTGCATTTAACCTTAAAGCGTTATCAAGCTGCATCCTTACTAAAGAAATTGCAGTTAGTGAATTTCTATCCCTTAATAAATGGGTAAACGCCTTATTTAAGGAAATAGCCCTGTTAAGTATTGATAAAATGTAAAAATCTAATTCATAGACTTTAGAGTCTCCTGCCTTTATTATACCCTCGGCCATATTTAGAAAACACTTGTTAATCTTGTCTAATTTATCTTTTTTGTTTATTGTAAGTCTCATTATAATCTTCCTTAAATGCTATAAAAAATCTGATTTATCATATTCTTTCTTTTGTGGTCTTCAATTTTTAATATTTCCCGATCTTTTTCCCGCAGAAAATCATAAAAAATTATGCCAACGGGAACAATTATAACAAGGATTACTTCTTACCAATATAGTTGTTTTTGTTTAATATATAGATTAAAGGGGAATGGGTGGCAATGACCACCGAAAGAGCTTTTGAGGGGTCAGCATGCACCAGAATATCCAAACGGTTCTAAAAGGCCGCTTTTATCATAGATAATTTTTAATTTATAAGGTTGTGCAGCGGTTACCATTGTTGTGCAACGTATTTTATTCATTCTTCTCATTAAGTCCAACAATGTCTTTTCGAATTTTTTTCCTCCATTTCTTTCCGTATTTTTTATCCAAATACTCAAAAACTGTTCTGTTATATTCATAGAGACTTTCCTCTGCAATTGCTTCACAACCATATTCAACAAAATTGACGTTATATTTTTCCGCAAATTTTGAGTCTGATTTATAAAATATAGGTGCGATTCCACTTGATTCCAATATATTTATTTCTCCATTTTTGATGTCGGCAAGTGCTTTTTCTTGGTTAAGTCCAAATCTTGGTTTCATAACAAATTCAAACACATATTCTTTTGGCTTGTCAACTCGGATTATTGTATCAAGGTTTTCATATCCTAAAGCTGTTAATTCAATCGTTTCCAAACTGTCTCTTTCTCGAATTTTGTATCGATATTCAAATTCTCCTTTTTCGTTTGTCATTGAATACCTATATCTCGATTTATAACTTACATAAGCATTCTCAAGAGGTTTTCCGTTGACTTCAGACATTACAATTCCTTTAATCAAAACTTCCTTTTTTTCTTGAGAAAATCCGATTATAGAATAAAGAAATAATATTGTCAGTATGAGTTTTTTCATATGTTGCACAACGTTTCTTGGCTATTGTTTGTTGCTAGCCAAGAACTAAAGAAAATAAATTATTAATTAGCACAACAAGTTATTAGTAGTTATTCCAAAAGGTAAACTACCACGCAATAAATAATAGCCGGTGTTGAACTAAACCTAAAGGTAGCTTCAAGCAAGAGTTACCTTACCGTTCACTACCTTTAGGATAGGTTTAATCATAAAATTTAAAGTTATGAAAAAAAAGTAGTACCCTCATTGAGAGGGCCTGTAATTCTGTATCCGGGTTCAACGAACTCTACCATAAATTAAAACGGTCGGTAGAACTGGCCGGCAAAAGCCAAAGTACCCTTACCAACTACGCCAGATGTCTGGCGCACATTGCGATCCACTTCAAATGCAGTCCTTTGGACCTTTACGAGGAACAGATCCTTGATTACCTTCATATCTTAAAATCGCAGCACAGGACCCCATCGGACAGTTTCTTCAAGCATACCGTCTATGGTCTGAGATATGCCTACCGTATCTCGGGAATGAAGGAGATGCGCGTGGTGCTGCCTTCGATCGAACGGCCCAAGAAACTACCGGTTGTATTGGGCCGCAACGAGGTAAGGCGGCTTCTCAGGGCCCCGAAACTGCTGAAGCACCGTTTGGTCCTGGCCATGCTCTATGGCTGCGGCCTTCGCAACTTTGAACTCTGCAACCTACAGCTGAAGGATCTGGATCTTGAGAGGATGATGCTGCACATCCGCCAGGGGAAGGGGAGGAAGGACCGCTATGTCCCATTGTGCGCGATGCAGGTCCGGGGCCTAAGGAAATACATCTCGGCGGAAAGGCCCGTTACCTGGTGCTTTAACGGCAATGACAGCAAGGGCGGTCCTGTCGCGCTCTCCGCCAGGGGAGTGCAATGGATCGTTAAGGAAGCACGGAAACACAGCGGTATCCAAAAAGAGGTCACCACCCATAGCCTGCGCCACAGTTATGCCACCCATCTGTTGGAAATGGGGCTGGACATCATGAGCGTAAAGGACCTGTTGGGACATGCGGATATACAGACCACGCTTACCTACCTGCACGTGGCACAATTGGGCAGGCAAAGGCCGTTCAGTCCGTTGGAGCGGCTTTACGATAAATAGGCATGGAACGCGCCGCTTACGAAGTGGCCCAGGTATTGGAACGCAACAGGGAACACCTGGCCGGCCTTTGTGCCAATAGCTGGCCGCTAAGGACCCTGCACGCCCTGCGCAAATGCCGTACCGCAGCATTGGGCGGGCATATCGACCGTTGCGACAACCCGGACTGCCATAGGCTGCACCTTAGCTACAACAGTTGCCGGAACCGCCACTGTCCCAAGTGCCAGGGACACAAACGGGAACAATGGATCAGGGCAAGGGAGGCCGAACTGCTGAACGTCCCTTACTTCCATGTGGTCTTTACCCTTCCATCGGAACTTAACAGGATATGCCTTTATGACCCCAAAACGATCTATAACCTTTTGTTCGCGACGGCCTGGCAGGTGATCAAGGGGTTTTCGTCCAACCCCAATTTTCTGGGGGCCGACCCGGGAATGGTCGCCATCCTGCATACCTGGGGCCAAAATCTGTCCCTTCACCCGCACCTGCACTGCATTGTACCGGGAGGTGGGATCTCAAGATCGGGCAAATGGAAACCCGCTAGGAACAAAGGGAAATATCTGTTCCCTGTAAAGGCAATGAGCAATGTATTTAGAGCCCGGTTCGTGGCAGGGCTGCGAAAAAGTCTGAAAAAAGAACTGCCCTGCGGATTTTGTGAAAGCCTTTTTAGAAATGAATGGGTAGTCTATTGCAAGCGTCCATTTTTAGGGCCGGCACAAGTGGTAGAATATCTTGGCCGATATACCCACAAGATTGCCATCGGTAACCATCGGATAAAGAATTTGGACGGTCAGGGCATTACTTTTTCCGTAAAGGATTACCGCCATGCAGGAAAGAAGTCCCTAATGCTGTTATCCGACAAAGAGTTCATCAGGCGGTTTGCAATGCATGTGCTCCCGAAAGGGTTCGTGCGGATACGGCATTATGGGATCCTGAGCAGTTCCAAGAAAAAAGAGTTGCTCCCAATACTGCAAAAGGTCCTGGGCGGTCAGGTGCCCAATGGACGGCCTCCCTTGAAACATCGCCGATGTCCTTACTGCCAGATCGGGATTATGGCGACCGTAGCGGTCTTCGACAGCCGTGGCCCGCCCAAAGCATGGTCGGACCGTTTGAAAAAAAGTGCCCCAAGGACAACGCTACAAGAAGCGTAAGGGGAGGCCCATGGCCAAAATTAAAATAACAGGAGGGAAAGGCCGCTCCGGAGAGTAAAATGGGCCAAGGAAATTAAAAAAGGCACCAGGACAGACCAGGAAAAGGGGCGACCACCAAATTATGGGAACCGCTCCGGCCTCAAGATCCATCTGAAAAACTCCATCAAACCATAGCAATCCCCATAGTAAGGGACAAACGGACCCGGTTCAGTCAACACTGCGTTCATGTTTGGCCGTACCGGCCACACGAACGCTTAGTTATTGTACCCAGTTTTTATTTTAAATATTCTATTAATAAATTCAGTTCTTTTTCTGTGTAATTAAATTTATGCATTGTTCCGTTATTGCCCCAAAAACCTTTAAGTTTTAATGCGTATTCATCTTTTGCTTTGAGTAAAGAATCTTGTTTGGTCAAATAAGTTTTTAAGTAAGTGGTTCCGACTTTTTCCACAACTCCAGCTAGATAGTTATGTCTCATTTCTTTTGACACGTGACATTTTCGACAATCTTCCATAAAAATTTTTTTTCCGAGTTCAAATTCAGGCGTTGTCTTTTCGGCTTGGACTACTGTTGGCTCATAATCAATTGTCTTTTGGTAAAATTCCGTAATTCCGGTTTTTTTAACCACAAAAATGAAAAGTCCGATGAGTAAAATCAGAATTATACTTGAAGCAATTAAAATCCGAAGTATAAGTTTTTTCGGGTTTTTCATTCAGATTACGGTTTTTCTCAAATTGGGTACAACTTGTTTATATAACTGTATGATACATCTTTATACCTCCAAAATGGAATAAAACTGAAGTAATAGTTCATTGTTTATTAACAGTATATAGGGTTATCCTTAAATGAATATATACCAAGTAGTGGGGGGAAGTACTTGTAGATCAAGTCCCTAAAATAGGTGTTAATTATCGTATTTTCTACGCTTTTCCATAAGATTTAGGCCCAAGCCTTATCATTTCTACGAAGTGCTATAATAATCCGATAAAATACGCAACTATTATGAGAATGGTTAATGGGTTATCTTATGAAGTTATTTGGCGGTGTTACCCACAATCATTTAAATATAGTTGATGGCTACTGATAGGTAAACCTCCTTGGGCTAACATCGAAACCTTGGTCACGGATATAAAGAAATCGCTTGCAACAGTTGCTTTAAAGATTGGTCCCCACTTGTGCAAACCGGCTACATTTTTTCATCACAAGCTACATGTTCCCACAACAATTAGGGTATAGCAACCGTTCTATACATGGTTTGCCATAACGTATAAAAAAGGGCGTGGGGATCCATTCGGCAAGCAGCATTGCATAACCATCCACACGCTACTGTCGGTAATTTACTTGTCATGACGGTCATCCACGGGCAAATAGGGACTTTAAAACAGATCAGGAAAACATTGGACGTCCATGGGATCAGTAGGTTCAATTCTACTGCCGACATCAATAGGTTCCTTAAAAACTTCGACAATGAAAGAGAGGAACTCTTCTTTAAGATCGAGCGCGATTTTGATCTGGAACTGGACAAAATGCAGGCCCAGGGGTACCACCTGGAAAAAGATTTTGATCTTTTAAAGACCACTGCCAAAGCTAATCTCAAAAACTATATAAGACGGCTGCATTCCAAATGTGACGTCTTAAGAAAACCTGCCAAGAATGCAGTTATGGAACTGCTATATTGGTATGGGTTACAATTCCTCCTCCTTATAAAGTACATCCTAGAAAAAAACTTTGACCGCATTGTAGGTCTGCGGGTACGTGGGAGTAAAAAACGGCTGGAAGTGGTCCTAAAGGCCATCAATGGGTATAGTGCCGATCGGCATGCCCTGATTTCCACACGTTGCGATGATCAATTTAGGAAGCTTCTCCATATGCGTTCGGTGGCCACCGATCTATTGCCCATGATTGCAGGGGCCGTTGGGGAAGATATGGTGGTAGGGGAACTGAAAAAATTATCCGGCAACCAGGTGTTGATCAATGATTTTTCCATTGTATTTGAAAACCCCCGCTATCATAAACAAACTAATTCGCGCATTCGTAGTATCCAAATAGACCACTTACTGATCAATACTTCCGGTATCTTTATCATCGAGACCAAAAATTGGAGCAAGGCATCCATTGCAAGCTTGGACCTTTGGTCCCCTTTACAACAGGTGCAAAGGGCAAATTTTGCGCTCTAAACCATGCTCCATGGTCATAGTACAAACACGGATCGTCTTCTAAGGGAGCACCATTGGGGAACCAAAAAAGTTCCCATTAGGAATATTTTGGCGATGATCCGTCACAGGCCCAGGGAAAAGTTCAGCAATGTCGCCGTAAAAACCCTCCAGGAACTCAATGCCTATATTGGGTATCATGAGCCCATTTTTGCGCCCGATGAGGTCCACCGGATTGCCGAATACCTACTAAAGATCAACAATAAAGGGTGTTTCACTTTCCCCGCGGGCAACCGAAAGTGATGTGTGCCCACCTAAATATGACATCGAACTCCATGCCTAAAAAGCCGCCGCCAAGCCTACTTGGAAGCGCAGCCTATAATCATGCAAAGAGGATCGGTAAGGACGATTGTTAAAACGCTAGTGCCCATGGGGGAAACTGGGGGATGGGTTTAGTTAACTGGGTGTTTTATTTCCATTCCTGTTTTAAGATACTATACACATAAGTTCCTGCACTTTCTCCATAGGATTGAACATTATAATTTCTCAACAATCCTTCTTTGACAGCTCCGAGTTGGTCTTTTCCATTTCGTTTTTTAATTCCACCCTAGTAAAAAATCCGGCAACGCAACAGTTGCATCCGAGTAAAAAGTCCATCGTACGGTTTGCATTATTTCAGCTGATTCTTCTTGTATTTTTGGATAAGTTTTTCCGCCCCTTTTAGCATAATCATATGTGAACTCGGATTTATTGTAGGTAAATTTTTATCATCAGGAAAAATAGGGTCTTGATGTTCCGTCTTTCCATAAACCTGAGAAGAAGAGATTAAAATTTGTGAATTTAAGTCATATATTGAAATTGAAACAGAAGCGCTATTACTGGAATTTTCTATTTGATTCGGGAAAGATATAGAACCAGCACCGTCACTAATAACATTTCCTCCAATATTGATAATGTAATCACAACCAGTGTCTCTTTTTAATTCTTTCAAATCCGAGTCCGATAAATCAAATTTAATTTTTGGTGCCACCAGTTTGGTACTTCGCAAATCGTTCATTTCAATCAAAGAGTCCCCAAGAATTTTTTTGAAATCTTTAAGTGAATGGTGATAGAGTTCAGTATCGAATATTTTCGAGTTTGATTGTGTTCTGTTGAGAATCCATTTCCCATTGCTAAAGTCCAATTGCTTTCCGGTATCGAAGAAATAATTGTATTTCGCACCGGCACAAGAATAAAGGGTAGAAATTATGAGTATTAAGTATATTTTTTTCATTGAAAATTTATATGCCATAATAGTTGGCAACATTATAGGATTAAATAATGTAAGACAAGGGCGCAGTTTTTTTGGTTCGCCGTTGAATTTTGAGATTTCGGTTTTGCGCTATCCTAGTGTCAAGTCAACGTTTAAATGACGGGTAAGGAATGATGGATCTTGAGTTGGGCCAAGGCGCAAAAAACGCACATAGCCGCCCGCGTGTCGCAGAAGCTTTAGCGGAGGCACTAGCTACGTAAGGATTTTTGCAACGCAGGAGCGGCTCAAGAGACACTTTAAATTACCCGTAGGTTTAGGCTTGACTGGACACTAACTATTGATTTGGATCCTTTTTATTTCTTACCAATTTAGGGAATTTTGGTTTGTGTATGGAGGATTTTTCTTTGCTTTCCTTAAGTGGTAATGATTAAATAGGAATGGCTGGCATTAATAACCGGGATATATTATTAACTGGCAGGCCACTTGGTAAGGGGAAACTAGGCTAAGGTTCAGTCAACACGGCGTTCATGTTTGGCTCCCGCAAATTTCGCGGGACAGGCCGTACCGACCACACGAACGCTTAGATATCAGCTGTAGTTATTTATTTTTCTTTGATATTGCTATTATAGTTTTCAATAATCAGTTTTGCTACCAATTCTGGATTTTGATAATATATGCCGTGGCTGTATTTTGGCAACAAAATAATTCTACTGTTATCATTGTCCTTTATCAAATCCGTGAAATGCTGTATTCTCAAATTATCGTATTCTTTCCACCAAGGCTTGAAATTAATTCCTAGATTAAGGTTCTTATTTAATTCTTCGTCTGGTTGTTCGATAGGTTTGTTATATGAAATAATTACCGTTGCAGCAATATTCCTATTCAATTCAGGTAAGTGTTGATATTCTTGAAAGTAACCCGATACACTAGATTTCAAAGCCCTTGTGGCATCATTCCTTGCTCCTTGGCCAAAACTATCATTTTCGGACATCATTTTCTGAATTAACAAAGACGTTTCCCGATAACCAGTAGCACTTTTAGATTTTATTCTTGCTTCTTCATCCTCTTCAACAGTCAACATAAAGTCGGTTGGGTCCGAAAAAACGAGCCCACAAACTTCGTTTGGGAACTTAGATGCGAATAATCTTATGTACGGTCCACCTATGGAATGCCCAACCAATAAATATGGTGGTTCAATGTTCAAGGTTGTTAATAAATTATGTAGTCGATCGGCAAGTTGAGAATCAGATGTTATTTCAGTATCTAGCTCTGATTTTCCAACTCCATTTCTAGCGTATTGAATACCCGAAATATTACTAGGTAGAAAAGGAAGAATAGGGCCAAAAGTTCCGCCACCTAATCCCGTTTCGAAAACAAGAATTGGTTCCCCTTTTTTTCTGTTTTCAATATTGAAGGATTTGTACGCTATTCTTTTGCCATCGACAACAACTAATTCGTTATCGTTATTTTGAGCATGATTTGACGGATTTAAGGCAATTACAAATAAAATGCTCAGAATTATTTTAAGTTCACTTCTCATATTTAGTGATTCAGATGTTTGTATTTTCTCCTGATGCAAAATTATTGGAGTAAATAGGAGAGAATTGAAAAAGACGTATGTCATTTTTACGCCATCTGTATGACAATGTAGGATTTAAAGAACATTTGGGACGAAGCTTAATACTTCCTTTTCTTTATTTATCTGAACTGATATATGTATTGTAATGATGATATTTGCTAACCCATAAGTTAAATAAGAGACTATTAAAATTATAGGAAATCCTCCATACCCTTTTCCTGCTAACAGGAATAGAATAACTAGGAAAAAAGGTAGTGCTAACATACTTAAAATTTGAAAATTCAAAATTTTCTTTCCAATAGTATTCATCTTTCTATCATTTCTATTCTTGAAAAATATAATTGATGGGAAAATAATATTACCAAATGGGATTACCAACATTGTTAAAACACTAAAATTCATAAGTTTCAATGTTTTTATGTTGTTTTTTACAAATAATTTGGGGTTACCTTCATCATGAAATATATCTGAGCTTTCAATGGATAAAGTTTTCGCTAAAGTTTTGAGGGTATGAGAACTTCCCGTTGACAATCCTTTTTCGATTCGCTGAATAGTTCTAATGGATATTCCAGAAGACTTTGATAACTCTTCTTGAGTCAGGTTTTTAAGTCTTCTATGCTCCTTTAAGCTATTCTTCATTGTGGTTTTCAAATTACCGTTAACATTATAGGATTAAATCAGGTAAGCCAAGGGCGCAGTTCTTTAATGTAACTATGCGGTCTCGGTTTTGCGCTATCCTTGCTACAGGGATTGGATCCTTTTTATTTTTTCCAATTTAGGGATTTTTAGTCAATAATATGCAAAGAGGTTGGACAGGAGCGGTGTTTGGCCAGCCAATTTAAGGGAAGGCACGAGCCAGTGGGGAATTTTATTTGTTTTCTTTAAAGTGGTACAATTTAAAACGGGATGGCTGGCACTGATGCATTAAAGAAAGCCTGTAAAGCGGTTTAAATAAGCTGGATTTTCTAAAAATTAGGACTTGTACAACGGCTGCCCGTGTTGGTTTTGTTGAAAGCTGGTTTGCAAAGGCCTCCAAAAATATCCGGTTACTTGCTGACCTAAAAAGAGAAACTGCCTTAAAAGGGAGTTATAGAAGTTTGTTTTTTTTATAATTTATTTGCTTGTGCAACGGTTACGTTCGTTTTATGGGACTTTAAAAAACTAGAATTTAACGTCTCACCAAACGCAGTTTCTTTTAACGAGGTGATGTACTTCATTTATTTGAACTCACTTTTCTGATACAACATAATGCTTCTTTCCATAACCGACGCGCCCGTCCCTTGAAATAGCCTCTACAACAATTATATAGTCGCCCGGAACGTCTCCATTATAAAAACGAGCCGATGCGCTTCCTGACTTATCAGTGCTCAGATGGGGTTGCCAGTGGATAAGTGCCCTAAGATCCGGCTTTTGTTCTTTGGTGGGAATCGGACTGTCGTATTTTGGGGTGTAGAATTCCATGACCGGGGAAAAGACCTCGACAGACGTATTAAAGGTGCCAGGTGTCGGCCTTATGGAAGTATTGATACCTAAACCGCCTTTGGTAACCACAGAAATGATATGTCCAAGAGATGGCGTATTCATGGGACTTACCTCTGGAAAAACACTCTGGTACAAGCTCCTAAAGGAACTGGCGTACTGGATAAGTTCTACCCGCTCTATAATTTCGGGGGACATATTGGACACCTGACCATATTGGTGTTTGTCAAGCGGTTTACCGTCGACGATCAATAAAGTCCCCTCCTTTTTTGGATTTCCCGGTACGATACCGCGTCCGGATTGATATCTTACGGCTCCATACTGTCCCGCTCTGACATGCGCAAGCATAAACCCGTCGCTATATTTTTCAATAAATACCTGATCTCCGTAATTGAAAAGAAGGATACTGTATAGCCCATAGGACCATTTTTTCTCCTTTGCCCTTAAATCATCTCCATTGACGATCCCATCTGGTTCTCCGTATTTGTCGTAAAGTTTTTTGCGCTCGGGACTTAAGAGGTTGTCGGTAACAATCACCTCGTCCAGTTGCGTAACCCCATAGAGGGAATCTAATATGGCTTCTGTTCGGACACGTTCCATTCCCGCCACGGCCACACTTCTGATCAGGGTATCCAGTTGACGAAAGGCCGGCCTACGATCATAGGTTACTTTTGGAGGCTTTGGGTTATTCAAATTGATCCTATAATCAAGTTTATTCCCCTTTTTTCCATCATCTACCGTAAGTAGGACCCGCATGGGTGGGCCATAGGTATCCTCCATCATGAACCTGAAGTTACCCAGACTATCGGTGGTTCCTGAGTAGAAGACCGGTGACTTTGAGAAGGAAGATAAGGTAAGCCCCACGCCTTCCTTAGAGAGTTTGCTCCTTCCGGGGGCCTGTACCGAGCCCCTGACCTCGAGGCGAGACTGAGGCCAATAAAGGGTCTTCTCGATGCGTTTTGCAGGATATTTGTAACGGCGCCAGCCCTGGGAGAGCATAAGGGCGTCGAGGTCCTGGGCACGTCCGGTATTCTGGGAATTAAAGTAGTAATCGGGATCCTCGATCGTTCCCCGCAGTTCCGAACTTAAAAGAAAGTAGGATTTAATGTTCCCAAACGTATGCTGGCCCTGTACTGAATTGATGGCCAAAACGGACAATTCTACGGGGCCCTGAACGGAATCTTGTCCCGTGATAAGGATATCCAATTGGGTAGGTTGGCGCCGTGCATACGTTTCCCTGTCCGTAGCCAGGTCCACCTTCAAATGGTCTTCGGTCTTTTCATTGAAGAACAGCCGCTCCGCAACGGTATTTTTGTTCTGGTCCATCAGGGTAAAGACGAGTATGCCCTCTGGCAATGCCTCCGATAAAAGGCTCTTGGACAGATATCCGTCTCGCAACGGACCCTCTATCATAATAAGATCCTGCCCCCGGCAAGAGACCTTGATATACACATTGCCGGAAAGGACATTTGAGTATACCCCCGCCCAAATATTTTTGCCAGTTCGTTGAACAGAGATAATACTTCCATTGGATGCCGATTTGGGCAAAGGGAATTTTACGATGGTTTTCGGTCCGTTCGTGGAACGAATTTCGGCATGGTAGGTACGGGAACTTTCGGCGTAAATTGAAAAATAGCCCATTCCCAAACGGTTTGACACAAAATCAATGATATGTTTCCCCCTGTCGTCGAAAACGGTTCCCTGGACCCTGCTTCCCTTGCCGTCGATGCCTATGGCCTTGTACGCTATCTTGTTGCTGTACCCCTCAATTAACGTACCGCTTTCAGGAAAGAATTGCAGGTCTACCTCGTTTTGATCCAGGACGACCGTTTCGGATAGCCCCTCTACTGTCACGGTCACCCAGCTAGGGTCTTCCAGCATCTCGTATTCAAATGCATAAGCTCCATGGCCATTTCTTTTTATAAGCAGGGTGTCGCTCCCCTTATCTCTTTCTATGGCGACCTGTACCTGCTTGGCCCCGGTCGATTCTATGGCGTCTGACCTAACCTTAGCGCTCAAAAGGAACCGCCCGTCACCTACTTTCTCCAGTTTTAGGGAATCCAATAATTTCGGGTTGTTTGAGGGCCAAGGAGCTACAATGTCCACGTAGCGCTTATAAATGAAATCATCCCCAAAGTTTCTGTTCCATTGGGTATAGGCCTGTACCAGATAGCGGCCCTCCGGCAAGCCCTTTTCGGGTTCAAAAGACCCCCTCCCTACCCCTTTGGACAACTTGACCAATTTACGCGACACGATTTTCCCGTCTGGACCAATCAATTCAACATGAAGTACACCGCTAATTTCCGTGAAACGGTGGGAAATTGCATCGGTTACGATGGCCTTGAACCAGATAGTTTGGTCGGTAGCGAACACTTCGGAGGCAAGCTGCAAATAGATCTTTTCGGGCGACCACCTATCTTGTGAAAAAACGGAGGTTGAAATCGACAATAATAGCAGAATGATAAACTTTCTTGACATTTTTATTTCGAATAGTAAACTTCTAACCAAACGCACACTTTAATATCTAGATATCTAGAGTTTGTACTTAAGTTAGTCATTTGAATTTATTTAAAATGAAATACCATCCTATTGGAAGGTATTAATGCTTTAAAAAATTTACTCTTTAAACATTAGCGACCTAAATACTTAAAGAAGAGAAAGCTTGTTTTATATTTTGAATATTACTTTTCCGATAATATTCTTTTGGGCAACAGGGCCAAATGACCTAGAGTCAATAGACTTGTTTCTGTTGTCCCCAATCATAAAATAGTAATCGTTTTTGAAAATATAAAATTCACTTTCTTTATTATCATAATAAAAAGAACATTCTTCTCCAATTTCACCCCCTTCTTCCCATTCCATAATATCACGATAATCCTTTATTTTGTTTGACTCAAAGCTAATCTTTAATCCTTTGTAGGGAATTACAAATTTATCCATGTTGTTTTCCGAATAGGGTGGGAATTGAATCATTGAGTTATTATGTTTGGCGTCTGGCTCGATTGCCCCGATCGAATCGACGCTTTTACAACCCATAAGCAATTTTTCCTGGTTCAAATCAAGATTGATTATAACGTAACCGGAATATTTCTGTATAATACTGCTTGAGTCCTTATTCATACACTCTTTTAAGTCATTAAAATTTCGGTACCAAACCTTTCGAAAATGACACGAGGTACGGGGAGGGTGTGCGTATCGCCCATTAATAAAAATATCCGTGTCTTTTATTTCAATTATGTCACCTGGCAGACCAACACATCTCTTCACGTATATCGTTGATTCTTTACCTACGCTGAAGACTAAAAGATCGTTTATTTTTGGTTTTTGCTTAAATTTCAGCTCTTTTAAGATTTTTGCTAGGGGGCTGCCGTAAAAAATCTTGCTAACAATTATAAAATCGTTTTTTTGTAAGGTGTTCTCCATCGAAGAACTTGGTATATGGAAAACATCAAAAAAAAATAACCTTAAAACAATCGTACTCAAAAAAAACCAAAATAAGACATTTAATAGCTTAAGAAAAAAAAAGCGAGCTATCTTTAGTCGTAAATTCAAACGCTTTTCCATAATTACAGTTATAATGATTTCATTTTTAATTGATTGTGCCTGCCGCAACCATAAACAACAGGTATTGTCGAATCAATCAACATAGTTCACACCTTGAAGTTTTAGAAAATTTTTTGCTCCATTTATTATTTCAAACGTTGTCTCGGAAGGAACTGTAACCTTTAAATTCAATATTCTATTAGCAACATTCACAGCATTTTCCATTTGATTGTTGTCGGAATACATTTTAAGCAATAAGTAATGGCTCCTAAAACTTCCTGGAACCATATTAATGGAACGTTGATAACATATTTCAGCATTTTTGTAATCTTCTATTTCCTTATAGCAATTCCCCAACACATTTTCTATTACGGAATTATTAGAATAATTCTTGGCTTTGCTCAATATATTAATGGCAGCATATGTATCCTTTGCACTATATAAAGCCAGACCATAGTCGGTAAGGAACTTCCCGTCGGTATCAAAAAACGGGTATATTAACCTGTAACCCTTAACTGCCAAATTAAAATCTTTATCCAAATAATTTTCGTGGGAATTATTCCAAACATAATAAGCTTTTGCTAGTTTCAGTGTCTTATAAAACAGTAAGCAAGAGATAGATAGACTAATCAATAGTATGTAAAATGATCTTGATTTTGATTTATTTTGGGGTTTAAAACGGTTGCAAAAGGAACTAGCCTGGTTTGCAGATAAAATTGCCACGTAAAGGATTAACACCAATTTAATAGGCAGAATTTTAGAAGGATACGAGAATAGTGAGAAGATAATTATCGACAAAATTCCGGCCATTGCCATCTCGTACAATGGTTCATTTTCTTTTAAAGTCCCTCTTCTAATAATTAAAAAATATAGCACTAGCAACAAAATTGACAATCCTAATATTCCATTTTCTACGGAAAACTGTAATGGTTCGTTAAAGGCATAAGCTGTATTCCCTGCCCTTAGCGCCATTTTTATGTTATTGTGTTTTTCAAAATATTCTGACTGATAAAGCATATAGTTACTATGGAACCTGTCATAGCCAAAACCCATAACAGGCCTATCTTTCAACATTTCCACAGTAGTTTTCAATATCAACAACCTCCCTTCAGTTGACCCTTTTTTAAAATTATATATAAAAATAATGGAAGTAATCATGCAACATATTGCCCCCAAAACCAACAAAACCTTTACAACCCTTTTCTTTGTGTTTTTTTCAAAAAAGGACTGAATATTCTTGCGATAGATATATCCTACAGTAAAGAAAATAACAATAAAGGCGGCTCTCGATCTTAATGCAGGAATTATTGTCACACACCCAATAATGTTTAAAACAACAGCAAAGTGAACGATTGCTTTTCGTATATTAATATATTTTTTCCCATCTTCAATTAGGAAATTACCATTCTTTAAGAACTGTAGGCCAATTGGAAAAACGGCTACCAAGTAACCACTGTAGGGGCCACTGTTAAAAAAACCACCTGTTACCTTTAAAACCGAACTGTTAGATTCTATCAAGCCGTATAATTGTAACCATCCTATAATGATTTGGATATTGGCACCGATAATGGCCGCAATAAGTAGCCAAGAATGATGTTTAGGTGTAAGCGATTTTATCACAAAATACAATGCCAGCAACCCCAGCAATTCGTAGAACCTTATTGAAAAACCGTAAGTGGGTTGAAAAAAATATCTATTGAACGTTATATAAACCACGAGTAGAAGAATTGAAATATCTATCCGGCCAATAGAAAAGGATTCATCAGAAACTTTCAGCTTTCCCAAAAATAAGCAGACGATTAATAGGGTTGCGAGTAAGAATATAATAAATTTTCCGGTCACTGGGGAGCGTCGAAATGGCAAGAAATCAATCGATGGCAAAAATACGTATAGAGAGAATAACAACAGCACTATCAATAAGTTAATACTATGTTCTAATCTTAATATTCTAATTTTGGTACAATCTATCTTAAGTGTCATTTCAATGTCCTTTTGCAAAATAACTTTCAGGATTCAAGGGGCTAAGGCTTTTTCAAATTTTATAGAAAGTGAGTATTACAATAATCGGAAATTATCCACATCTCCATATAGTCCATGTAAAATGAAAAAAATATTCACAAACTCCGAAACCTGTTAAACTAACGTTCGTTTACGAATATTTGCTTACCGTCCCTATAAACAAAGGGTAATTCTTCCTTACCGTGGTCCTTGTTTCTTAACCAGTATATCGTATTCTCGGGTACATTCTCAAATTTTAAAAAGTTATACTCTGCAATTTTGGAGCCTCCACTTTTCCATCTCTTATCGTAATATAAAAGCTCGTAATTATCCCCAATCACTATTCCATTGTTGGCATTTCTGGGGGCAAACCTTACTTGTGAAATGTGCTGAGGGCTTCCAAAATCGATACCTATGGAAAAAGTTGTAACGTATGTTTCTAGGTTGCCATCCAAGGCCCGCTCTACATCTTGGCTTGAAGGTAAAAGGTTACCATTCAATTTTGTATAAAGACCAACATCCACGTTTCTTAATTTTTCCTCAGACAAGATAGAAGGTTCCGACCCTTTGACAATATTCATGTTTTGATTTACTGAAGAGAACACCTCAAAAGTTGCAATATTAAGCGGTTTACCATTACTAATACACCTCACATACCTAAATTTCTTTTTTGTCGAAATAGGTAAGGCTTTCACTGAAAAATCCAAAATGTCTGATGAGCCAATGGAATAGAGGTCTATTGCATCCGAAAAATCCGCGCTGTTGGCCCCTTGTATTTTGGAGCCAATCATATCCTTCATGAACTCAATTAAATGGTATTTCAAGGGAAATTTACGAGTAAGTCGTAAGGTAATCGGATTGTTGTTGGGAGCTATTTCCATAACCTTTCTGTCGAAATCGATATGTAATGGGTTGGAGATTGGAATGAACCCATTGGAATCATAGATACCAACAATATAAGTTGCATTTACAGGAACTTTTTCAAAATTGATTTTTTTACGGTCATAATCAATCTCTCCCCAGGCAATGGGCTTCCAGCCTCTAGGGCTAAATATCGCCAAATAGCCCAATTTTCTATTGGTACTATCCTTCTTAAACTTGTAGGGAACTGAAAAGGTGGTAACCTTGTGGTATTCCTCGGTTACATCCTTCATATATGGGTTTTTGAATGTATTCGGGACGTATTCATTAATGCTGGCCAATGTTCTTGGGCACCTCTGTTTGACATACATATTTCTGTACATTTTGGATAATTCGTTTTGATGCCTGTAATCACCTAACTGTTGCCATTTAGGGGAATAATGGTGATAAATTCCTGAAGTATCCCGTACCGATACCCCATAATGTATTTTGTCCCTGTTAAAGTAACCCGAAGTATAGTCCAAATAAGCGGGAACGCCACATGCGTTTAATACCCTTACTGTCCATTCGGAATGTCGGTCGCAATCGAACTTATAAAACTGTAAAATATCGTAAAACCCTAAATTTCCGATTTTATGGCCATTGTCCTCGAAAACATCGAGACAATAGGTGGCAAAATTTAAGCGTCTCACGGTATTAGCAAGGTTTAAAGAATCATTAGAATGAACAATACCGTAAAAATAATTATTAATATAACTGGAATATGTATCCACAGATTCATTCATGCTCCTATATGTCAACAAGGTGTTCTTGAACTCGTTATAACTCAAATCCCTTGCAAAAGGGGACTTCTTCCAACAGGAAAACGCATTATCAATATGGTCAATCAACCAGTTGCAGGAGATATTTTTCAAATCGGGATAAATTCCGTTGGTTTGATTTTCCGTTTGGATATTGAATAGCAATTCCTTGCCAATACTATCTACAAAGTGCTCAAAATGTACAACTTTTTTTCTATGGAATTTTACGTCAACAGTATCAGGGTAAGTTCTTTTTATCAGGGAATCTACAAAGCCCTTTGTCGGAGCGAAATCCTTTGTGTCTAGAATATTATGAAGATAATCTGCAAACCGGAAAAGTGAAGTATCTGCCTCATGAAAGAAGATTACTTTGGTAAGCGAGTCAATTTTTTTAAATGATTCTTTTACTAAATCTGGGTAGGACTCAATCCTTTTTGATGAAAAATGACCCTTCATATTAGATATAAGAAAACAGGCCGCCCTATATTTTAAACTGTCTTGTGGATACTTTTTATAATGATCTAGCACTTTAATCAATTCCATTTTATTTTCCCCCGCTTTTTCTAAAGAGGAAAGCACACCTTTCGGATATGGATATCTTCTTAAATCCACACAATTATAGAATAGGAGAAGAAAAAATACCAATATTTGTAGATTTACCAAAAGAACAAATAATCTTTTACTCATTGGAAACAAAATAGAATATGAAGTGGAATAGCCCTTATGCTTAATAAATGTAACAAGCCAACAATCATTGGTTCTATAGTACTGTAAAGAGCCAAAGTTTCATTCCACCCTACCATAAAATGTCAATAAAAATGGGGATAATGGTGAATTACTGTTAACAGTCACTACTTTGTTTACAAAACCTTTCATGTGTTCATCACTTACAAAGATGCCAATTATCGAATCAGTCTTTCCAACAGGTAAAGGGCTATCATTAAAATAAGCTACCGTACAGCCACAAGTAGCCTCTGCGTTATAAATTAAAAATGGGTGTTGCCCTACATTCTTATATTTAAAAACCCTTTTAATTGTATCGCCTATCTTAACGGAACCTATATTGATAGTAGTATTTGTAATAAACTCAATCTTAACACTATCGTTTTGCACATTCTTAAATTCCAAATTATATTCATTATTCTTGTCTTTGTGTTTTTGATTACATCCAGTCAATCCAATAAAAAGTAATATTGTCCATAGCAATATTTTGTATTCATTTTCCATTTTCTAAAATAATTAAGTCACTAACTTTTACTGACTAGTTTTCAGATAATACATATTTAATTAATTTGTTAGAGTCCATCATTCCATATAAATGTGTGAAATTTTCTCTGTCGATAGCTATTGTATTCACTTTTCTGTCCAATTTAATTCTATTTACTGGATTCCCTTCCCAATCATAAACCAAGACAATATCGGATATATTGAAGTTTTCATCACTGTCGTTCAACAAAGGGCCACTGTAAAGGGCGAAGATATTTTTATCACTAACCGCAATATTGCGAAAGCCTTTTTTACTGTCCTTCCCTGCAACAATTTTCTTTGAATTTGGTCCTACAAGAAGATTAAAAGTAGGCAGATAGTATACTTTTTGATATTTTTTCTTTAAACGATAATTTTTGTCAACCGATATTATTTGAATTACTGCTCCTTTACCAGAAAAACAAGCAAATTCATGGAAGCTTCCTGGTCTATAGGCTACTCTATTATCCATTCTCATATTTAAATATTTGAAGTACAAAGAATCCTTTTCGCTTTGGGTTTTATTATTTTCATTTCCGGGTACTTCAATACCCGTTGTTAATTTGTTTGTATAGAGGTTCAAAACGCCAAAGGTTTTGTTATCCATATTTGAAGTTAAAAACTTACCGAATAGAATTGAATCGTTCAAGAAATAAGTATTCGAAAAAGTAATTTTTGTTGAATAAAAAATAGGTTTCGGCCTGTATTCAGATTTATTTAATAAACTGTCCCAATTATAGCGAAAGATTTTATGCGGAGAGTTTACCTGGGTAATACTAAAAACTGAATCATTGTTTGCGACACCATTTTCCATTGAAACTGCATTAATATTCATTTCGGATTCTCCATTGCCCGCAAAACCAAACTTCTCTACTAAACGGCCATCTTTTAAATTGACAATACTAAAACCCGCCTCACCTGTATTATCATTAAAAATGGCCAAGGTGTCATAAACTTCGAATTTACGGGGCCGAAATAGTATTGTGTCGCTTTGAAATCGGATTTCCTCACCTACCAGTACAATCTCATTATCTTTAGAAAAATCGTTTAACGGATTATTGTAGTTGTTAGCACAACCCAACAGAACACACGTTGCTAGTATTTTTAAACAGTATATATGTAGAGGCGGATGTATCTTATAAAATCCTTTATAAATATTCCTATAACATGTTCGTAAAATACGTATCATAAAAACAAAGCGCAACTTAAAATAATTAATCATCACAAGGTCGATTATACTAGCATATGTATGTTTTGATTTTTTGTGAATACATCCAAAAAATACTTTTTAGGGTGTTCCGTATCCAATTTTTTCCTTGATCTGTCATCAAGTAATTTAACTACATGACCAATTTGGTTGTTTTGCACGTTGCCCAAAGGTGAATCCTTGGAAAAATACTTTCTCAATAATTTGTTGGTATACTCATTGATGCCCGTTCCCAAGATACTTATGGATATATGAAAAATACATTACAACCGATTTCTTGGCGATTTTCATATGCCCAGAGATCTCCTTACCTTTGTCATTGGATTAATATGGATTCATTCCTTATAAAGTTCTTGTGCATTTACTGTGATCTTGAAGAACTTATCGATTGCATTTCCACCGACATTTTCGACTAACAGTAAGCTGGAGCACCTGTCCAAAATGCACCCTTATGCCCCTTTTCGATGATAAGGTCTTCCTTGAAGTTCCCGACAGTTTTCTTGTTTTCCACAATCGAGAGGAACTTATCTATGGCGACCCTTCCCAGTATGCCCACTATTGTCTTTTCTCAGTATCGTTTATATTTTACGTAAGAATTCCTCAAACTCTTGTAAAGTTTACCTCCAATAGCCTTGTCCTCCCATATCCTTATTTAGATGCGCTCACGACAGACCATATCTATATCCCTCAGACGTGCACTACTTGTTATCACTTAGAGGGACCATTAGTAATTCCAGAGCTTGTCCCATTCATAAAGCTACATCTTGGGCGTAAAACGCTTTTTCACATGTCCTTCCCTCATTCGCTCGTCTACAATTATTTCGGTATCTTTGGTATTGTTAACGCCCCGTCTTCCCTAGTTCCTTTCCTGCTCTTGGGAAAGGGACGACTCGGCAATGGATGCTTTATGAATATATCTATCTTCTTAAGGCCGTTTTTCAACTTCCACTCAACAACAGACCTTTGTTCCAAGGTCATTTGTTTGTAGCTCTTAACACAACTATTTGACTTTTTTGGGGAATTTTTCCTTCGGGGATACCCCCGAAGGAAAACTCCCATCAAAAACTTTCAATAGCAATTGAATCTAAGCCAAATTCCCCTTCTATGATATAATAAATCCAAGAGGCAAAATAACATATCTCCAAAACGTTAAAGCAAATCATACTTGGATACACTTTGAACTACAGTCTATTCATCTGAGATAAATCAATAAAATTTAGCAGAACCCCCTTAACTTGACAACAAATATGATAGTACAAAGTAAAACAATGAATAATCCATGAGACTTTTATATTTCTTCAAAATCATAAAGTGTATACCATTCACCACCACCCTCTTCAATACATGTATCCCAATCACTGTAAACACAAAAGCCAGATGCCTTGGCATCTTTAACCTCTATAACAGAAAAAGAATTTGCCGAACTACTATTAATGTTAACATAATTAACCGCCATCACAACAGCTACTAATAAACCACCTAATAATTTTAAATAATTTTTTGTTTTCATAATTAAAAATTTTTAAAAGATTAATAAAAATTACTTATGTATATACACATTAATAAAATTAGTAGATTATTTATTTAATATACACTATTTCTTACTTTTTTGTAATAAAATATTAACTATAAAAGAAAAAAAAACTTAGGTAATAGCTCAGGGCAAACTCACACTTTCCAATAAATACATCTTCAATAAAATTTCATCCAAATAGATGTAATTCAAGTAAATAAGTGTTGTTTTTTAGGTCGATTATTTGTATATTGTACTGATAATTGATTGTTGTTGAAAACAATCCACAATTTCAAGTCCATTTTCAGCAAGATGGACGACCCCAGGAGCGATATAAACAAGCTTCACAGATTGGACGATATCCTTCTTATTGGTATAATTTCGGTGATCTGTGCCGCGGATACATGGAAAGATATGGAAACATACGCCAGGGCAAAAGAGGATTTTTTACGTTCGTTCCTGGATCTTCCCAATGGCATACCTTCCGATGACACCTTCAACCGTGTATTCTCATCAATAGATCCAGAACAGTTCGAATCCTGCTTTATGGGCTGGGTATCGGGATTGGCCGATCTTACCGATGGCGAGGTTATCCCCATTGATGGCAAAACGCTAAGAGGATCCAGATCCAATGGAAAGAAGTCCCCTTTTCATATGGTAAGTGCCTGGGCCAGTGACAACAACATGGTTTTGGGCCAGGTCAAGGTCTGCGAGAAGTCCAACGAAATTACCGCCATCCCAAAACTCTTGGAGCTTATTGCCATAAAAGACTGTGTAATCACCATAGATGCCATGGGTTGCCAAGAACATATTGCCAAGACCAATGTTGGGCAAGGGGCCGATTACATCTTGGCCGTAAAGGACAATCAAAAGCGGTTGCACCGGGATATCGAAGATGAATTTAGATTTGGCAAAGCTATCGGGACCCATATCCATGACGACCTGGGCCATGGTAGAATAGAGACACGTAGCTGTAGTGTCATCAATACTTTTGACTTTATAGAAAACACGGATAAATGGACCAAATTAAAGAGCATCATAAAAATTGAAAGCATCAGGGAGTTTAAAAATAGTGCAAGATCCAAAGAAACGGCTACCCGATATTATATCTCAAGCTTGGAGAACAGTGCGGAGGCCTTCCAGAAAATGATACGCCTACATTGGGGAATTGAAAATAAATTACATTGGGTATTGGATGTCGCCTTCTCGGAAGATGCATCAAGAAAAAGAGCGGGAAATGCCGCCCAAAACTTCTCGATACTGAGCAAAATTGCCTTAAACCTGTTGAGACAGGACAAACAGACCAAGCAAGGCTTAAAAGGCAAAAGACTTAAAGCGGCCTATGACAATAACTATATGACCAAAATATTAGGAATAAAAGTGTGAGTTTGCCCTGGGTAATAGCTTACATTTAATATGTGCCTAGCAAAAGCTGGAGTATTTTTTCTTTTTTACCTTAAGTGGCACAGATTGAAACGGAATGGGTGGCACTGATAAACGGTTCTTCCCCAAATTTGAGGAAGAACCCATCACTCCGAAATAGCCATATCGCTATTAATTTCAAATTCTTCATATAAATGTTCTTCAATCTCTTTAGAAATAAGACTTAAATAGTTCTTAATACGCTCTATCATTAAACTAGTGGTAATTGATGTTTTGTGTTGAATGGTCTAAATCAAATATATCAAAATTTAACAAGTAATCGTTTACGGAAAACCGTAACATATTTTGGAGAAAATAGTAAAAATAACATTCCACACATATTACACTCCCCTCCTATTGTCGGCTAGCATAAAAAGTGTTCCATTAATTTTTTAGAAGAAACTTTTAGAAGACCACATAATTTTTGAAGATTGATAATCTTAAAAAATTTGTACGAGATGCAGCGAGGGCCTGAGAAAACAAATACCAAATACGCCAGCACACCTCCCGATAGCCATATCGGGACACTCAAAAAAGTAAAGAATCTCAATCTTTACTTTTTATGCCGCACCCAAAGCAAAGTTACATAACCTGCCTGAATGAATTCGTTCAAACAGCCGCAAAACATTATTTTATAGCTTAATAAATTTCCTCAGCTCTAACCTTTTTTAGCTTCATCGTAGCCATCAAATTCTGCATATCCTCCCCTACCTTCTTTTCAACCACTCTAGCATAGATTTGAGTAGTTGAAAGCTTGGTATGCCCCAAAAGTTTGGAAACGGTTTCAATTGGCACCCCATTGGAAAGTGTAATCGCCGTGGCAAAGGTATGTCGGGCTACATGAAAGGTTATCTTTTTACGAATACCGCAGGCGGTTGTGATATCCCGAAGGGTGCGGTTGATCATTTGGTTGCTGTATATAGGTAATAATCTTCCATTTTCAAGCAGACTAGCATGGCTTTTATATTTATCAATGATTTCCATGGCCTTGGGTAGCAAAGGAATCTTCAAAGGTTCATCTGTCTTTGTTCTTTTAGTATATAACCAATCGTTACCGTCCATTCCTTTTACCAAATGGTCAATTTTTAGCCCACTAACATCAATAAAAGACAAACCCGTATAACAGGCAAAAATGAACAGGTCTTTTATGTGTTGGGTACTTGGAATATTAAACGTGGTATCCTCAATGAGCTGCAGTTCCCTTTCCGTCAGAAATTGACGTTCTGTTTTTTCAAAACGTAGTTTATAATTGATAAAGGGGTCCTTTTCCAACCATTCCAGTTTTACGGCAAGCCTGGACATCTTCTTTAAGCGCTCCATGTGTTTCATGGCACCGTTATTGGCACAACCCATTCGTGTGGCCGGTTTATACTTCCGTATATATTGTTCAAAATCTACAATAAAACCATAATTCAGTTTTTTAAGAGGAATATCCTCAACGCCCATTTTCTCTTTTAAAAATTCCTTGATACAACGTTCCGTACTGTAATAGTTCTTCATAGTTCCTTTTCTAAGGACGCTGATCATGGAGGTATTGTGATAGCTTATCAAATCGAGCAGTGTCTTGCCCCTATCGTCCTCTCCTAAATATCGAGCCTTTATTCCGGCCGAAGTAATGTCAACTTCCTCCTGCAAAAGTTGCCGGTGTGCCTCGTGCAATCCCGTAAAAACCTGATCCAAATACTTGTTTAGAGAGATTACATATTTGGAAAACCCCTTACCTCTTTTGCGTTTTTCGTCCCAAAGGGACACTGGCAATTCCCGATTTAAACTGAATTCCGCTCTTTTTCCATCCACGGTGACCCGAGCATAGATCTTAATGTTCCCATTTTCCAAATTCAATTTTCGAGTGACAAATACCACCGATAATCTACTGTTTTCTAACATATTACATAGCTTTAAATTAATAAATAAACGGTAAAAAACACAGGGTCAAATACCCTCTAAAGCTACTTCAATGTACAAAAAATACTGTGGTTTCAAAATCCCTTTATGGACACCAGAGGGGTGTTTTCAGGTAGTTTCAAGTGGTTTCATCTGGACCCCCTAAAAACATAAAACGTTGCAAATCAGGTGATTTGCAACGTCATGCGACTAGATGAAACTAGTCAAGTCGGGATGACAGGATTTGAACCTGCGACCACACGGCCCCCAGCCGTGTACGCTACCGGACTGCGCCACATCCCGATACTACAATTTGCTCAATAATTTCCATTCTTTTTCAGAATCTCCATTTATAAATGAATCCTCTGTGGGGCAGCCTGTCCTGAGCGTAGACGAAGGGCCACATCCCGAAAATGAGATTGCAAAAATAGGAAAGATCAAACAATTAAACCCTAAACTTTGGGCAAAAAAATGATTTTTTTTACTCACCCCTTATATTGTTGCCGATCTAAGGATTATTCCCTAATTATTGATATATTCAATTACATTTCAATGCTAGGCTCCATCATCTGCCGGCCTCCTTTTACATAGTGTTGGTCATTTGAAAAATAAACACTAATTTGAAATTTTTATACAAATACCCATCAATCCAAAATAAACTTAGTAAAATCCAACTATGATGCTTAAACGATTAATCCCTTGCCTATTCTTAACTCTCACCACTTTTGGCTTTAGTCAATCCGCAGATGAAAAATTAATAAGATTACAATACAAGGACACCGCTACTACCAAGGATCTGGCAGTAGGACTTTGGGCCAACCCCTTACCCATGGATTACGATCAGGACGGGGACCTGGATTTGGTTATCTCCTGTACCGATGTTCCTTTTAATGGTACCTTTTTATTCAAAAACAGCTCCAAAGACCAAAAAGGAAGTCCCATATTTGAAGCTCCGATCAAAATTGGTGACGGTATGCGGAATGTTGCCATTTCCTATGTAGATGACGAACCCAGGGTATTAGGCGTAGGTTTGGAATATGACAATTTTAGAAGATATGGTTACACCCGCCCCCTAGGCCTTTATCAGGCATCAGAACTGCTAGATTTATATAAGGAACGTTTTAACGACTGGAAATATGTTGATTATGACAATGACGGGGATATGGATCTCATTGTAGGCATCGATGATTGGAGCGAATATGGATGGGACAATGCCTTTAATGAAAAAGGGGAATGGACCAATGGGAACCTTCGAGGATACCTTTATTTATTGACCAATGATAACGGGAAATACAGAAATGATGGGAAAATTCTAGCTGGTAATAAACCTATCGATGTATATGGCAATACTACGCCCAATATAGCCGATTTTGATGGCGATGGAGATCTGGATATTATATGTGGCGAGTTCGTAGACCGATTTACCTATTTTGAAAATACCGGGAGTCGTGAAAATCCTACCTATGCCAAAGGAAGATTTCTGGAGAATGCATCCGGCATCCTTAAAATGGACTTGGAAATGATGCGGCCCGTGGCCCTCGATTGGAACAATGACGACAAGATTGATCTAGTAGTGGGTGACGAAGACGGTAGGGTGGTATTTATTGAGAATACTGGGGCTGTAAAAGATAATATGCCCATTTTTATATCGCCCGTTTATATTCAGCAAAAAAGTCAATATCTAAAATTTGGTGCTCTGGTCACTCCGTTCAGCGTGGATTGGGACGAAGACGGGGATGAAGATCTAATATGTGGTAATTCGGCAGGTTACATTGGTTTTATAGAGAACTTGGACGGGAGGGCAAATCCAGATTTTAAAGAACCCGTTTATTTGATGGCCGATGGGGAAGTGATTCGAATAATGGCAGGGGAAAGCGGTTCCATCCAAGGTCCGGCCGAACGCAAATGGGGATACACCACCCTTACGGTTGCCGATTGGGACGGTGATGGCCTAAAGGATATTGTATTAAATTCCATTTTTGGCAAGGTAGAGTGGTATAGAAACATAGGCACGAAAGGTGCGCCCAAATTAACAAAAATGGGAGGTGTTAAGGTGGCCTGGGAGAAAAACACAGTTCCCAAACCAAAATGGAACTGGTGGAATCCAGAAAAAGACGAATTGGCCACCCAGTGGAGAACAACACCTTACGCAATAGACTGGAACAAAGACGGACTAATGGACTTGGTAATGTTAGATCACGAAGGCTATTTGGCGTTTTTTGAACGGTTTAAAAAAAGAGGTAAACTCTATCTAAAGCCAGGACAACGTATCTTCAAAAATGCGGATGGCAGCATTGGTAATGATTTGCTGCGTTTAACGGAGCGGGAAGCAGGTGGCAGTGGGCGAAGAAAAATTCAATT
Source organism: Arenibacter troitsensis (assembly GCF_900177645.1). Taxonomy (GTDB): domain Bacteria; phylum Bacteroidota; class Bacteroidia; order Flavobacteriales; family Flavobacteriaceae; genus Arenibacter; species Arenibacter troitsensis. The sequence goes on along the minus strand of NZ_FXAO01000001.1, from coordinate 927,735 downwards.
CACGGATTGGGACGGGGACGGAGACCTTGACCTTTTGGCCAATAGTGAGAATATTGAATGGTACGAAAACGTAGGAGCATCCAACGGAAGTACCATTTTCAAAAAAAGAGGCAACCTGGTCAATACCAAATTGGCCGGTCATACAACCAGTCCAACCGTAGTGGATTGGGACCAGGACGGTAAACCAAATTTATTGATCGGGGCAGAAGACGGACATTTTTATTACCTTAAAAATTAAAGAACAAGCTAACAAAATGGGGTTTTTCCTTCTGATAACAAAATGTGGAATTAATTTAAATTGAATAGTATAAAGGACCTAGATATACATACATGGGTATGTTTAAATTCTATTTCGAGTATTAATAAAGCTACGCTCCACTTATCTTCAATCGGATGCAGCTAAATACTGTTAATAAAAAAGAACTACATAAGCTCTAGGTGTTAAACCCACTTGCCTCCTTAAATTTTATCAAAAATCATTTTCAGTTTTGTTAAACACCTAAAAGTAAAAGCCCGATACAGTAACTGTATCGGGCTTCTAGGTAACAAAATTAAAACTAACTCAATTCCTTAATTAACATCCCAGAATATTTTGGTGGTCAAATTATCCTCACCACTTACAGTATTATAATTGTCGGTGTTGTAAACACGCTCACTATTTGGATAAATCCAACGGCTAGGTGGCAATGTTTGTTCGTTGGCATTATCTACCTGGAAATCAAATTCAGGTAAATTCAACCTTCTTTGTTCCGCCCAGCTATCTGGCAATTGAAGTACACTAAAGTGTATCCATTTTTGGGTTGCGATTAAGGACAATTTCTCTTCATCCGTAGTGGCATTGTCCCAATTTACATCGGCACTGTCAATATAAGCCTGAATTTCTGTGTCATTGGTAGGTACAAGATCTATTGCAGTACCATCGGCACTCAAATCACGAAGATCATAGTAGAATTCCGTTGATTTTTCAATAGCATCCTCATAACTAGCTTGTGCCATGGCATCATTGCTGGCGTTCAAATAATATTCAGCCTTAAGTAGACTTACTTCGGCAGCTGTAAACAAAAGTCCAGGGAAATACTCGTTTCTACTTAAAGTTGAACGGTTGTATCTAGACAGGGTACCAGTAGCCACCAAAGTAGTTTGGTCATTTTCGTTAAGCAACGGATCCAAACCTAAATAGGCACCACCAGCATTTTCTCCTGGTTCGTACATAGCTCTTATCCTTGGATCGGTATTGTCCAACATATGATCTATCATGGCCTTACCTGCCAAATTACCATCCCAGTCTTCCAATCCAGTCCTAAAACCTTTGGAGTTTATTGGAGTATCCAAGCTAACAACATCGATCTGAATATTTTCGGCATTTACCTCTACTAAAGGATATTGTCCTGGATTGGCCAAGATAGCAGCAATTTCGGATTCCGCTCTAGATTGAAATTCAGAAACACCGGAAACCCTAGTCAACATTCTTAACCTTAATGAATTACAATACTTTTTCCAAGCACTTACATCACCTCCGTTAACAAAATCCTGGGTTTGAAAACCTACCATGATTCCTGGGCTAACATTGATACTGTTTAATTCGTCGGAAAAAGATTTTAAATCGTCCAACATAGTAGTATAGATACTTTCGGCAGTATCATAAGTAGGTAATGACGCTAAGTAATCACCCCCATTTTGGCTTAGGCGACCCGCTTCTGAAAATGGAATATCACCATGTAGGTCAACCACTCTTTGGGTATGATCATAAAGGTAAATTTTGGCCGTAAGCATATAAACCTTCAAATCTGCCTGCTCCTCTGGAGTAAGATTGTTATAAATCTTCTCCAACTCTCTATATTGGGATAAAAAATCATAGTATGTGCCCCAACGCGGACCTATAGCTGCTTCACCAGGCACATATTGGTTAGACGTATTTATCCAACCTACCGCTTGGGTATAACGGGACAATGTAGGTCTAAGCACTACGAAATAGTTCCAATAGGCAGGAAGAACGTAATCCTTATTGGCGACCAACATACCTGCAAATTGCTTCTCCACTGTTGCTGTCGATACCTTTGACGGGTTTGCGTAATTCTCGCTAAAATCTGCCTCGGTACAACCGCTGATGGCCGTGGCCATAACAATACCGAGTATTATCGATAATTTTTTCATGAAATATCTTTTTAAATAATTCTTATTTATATTATTATAGACTAGCTCTTACCATTAGACCGAAAGAACGAGTTGAAGGGTTGGTACCTACATTATTAACATTTTGGAACCATCTGGAACCTGCTGTAGTCTGCTCACCATCCATATCTTTGATTGTTCTATATAGGTAAAACAAGTTTCTACCGAAAACTGAGAATTGCAATTTACTAAGTCCTATCTTATCAATAACCTTTCTTGGCATTTTGTAGCCAATGGACAACTCTCTCATCTTAAAGTAGGTATTCTCTTTAATATATAGTTCATAACGGGTGTTTGGACTATATTGAGGTCCACCCCAGTTGTAAACGGTCCAGTAGTAATCCGCAGCAGAAGCTATTTGGTCGTTAGGCTGACCGTCATTGGTAACCCCATCCAATAATATACCATCATGGTAAACTACTTCTCCCCCAGGACCTGCTGTAGCACCCGGAGTTGTTTGGATTCTAGTTCCAGTGGCATCCTCGTAATAACTAAGTCCACCACGCTCTGTATCCATATAATTTAAACTCTCCTCGGTAAGACCACGGCTGGTCATCCAATTAAGTGCAGTTGGCATTACATGTCCACCAATACGGAAATCCACAAGGGCATCCAAGGTAATGTTCTTGTAGGTAAAGGAGTTCATAACACCACCAGTCCATTTTGGCATAGCGTTACCGAATTTTTCCATTTTATCAGGATCTACCTTGTACATTCCATTGGGATCCACAATTCTCCTTCCTTGTGCATCTGTTGCTACTGGGTGGGCATAAAGATCTCCCATTGGTTGACCTACCAACGACTTCAATTGGGCAGCATTTCCATCATAATCAGCATGCAGCAATTCATCAAGACCAGGCGCCAATTTCTCAACTTTGTTATCGTTCTTAGCAAAGTTTACAATAGCATCCCATCTAAAGGAACCTGTATCAATAGGCGTACCAGTCACCCCAAATTCATAACCTTTGTTCCTAAGCGTACCGATATTGGTCAATACAGAGCCTGCACCAGAACTATTAGGAAGTGTCAATGGCAAGATCTGATCTACAATTTGTGCATTGTAATAAGAGGCATCAAGACCTAACCTACCCTGAAAAAATTTCATTTCCAAACCAAATTCATACTCATGCTTCTCTTCCGGTCTAATTCCGTCATTACCAAAACTGGAAGGAATAGTAGTATAAAGCACTGGGTTGCCACCTTGAGAACCTAAAGTATTCTGGTTGTAGGCAATATTAGCCTGATATGGATCAGGATAATTACCCACAATACCCCATGAACCACGAATTTTTAAATAGTTCATAAAAAGAGGTAGGTCAAATGCCTCGGAAAGAATAAAACTAGAGTTAACCGAAGGGTACACAAAACTATTGTTGTTTGGGTTCATAGTGGAGGTCTTATCCTTACGAATTGTCCCTTCTACATAGAAATACCCCTTGTAATCTAAATTCATGGTTCCCAAAAACGCATCTTTTACGATAGAGTTTCGACTACTACCAGAATTAGGCGTGTTTACCGATGCAGACACATCAAACCAGTTTTCAACACTCAAACCTCCATTGGTTCCTCTGCTTAGAAATGATTCAGATTGCTTGGTAGCATTGTAACCCGCCATCATGGAAAGGGTCAAATCTGATGTAATTGCGGTTTCATAGTTCAATATCAATTCACCATACAAAGAGTTGTAATTGTTATTGCTCATACTAAACCCACCAGAGTTACCAAAAGCCAAAGGTCTTTCGGTAGAACTGCTTGCTTCCGATCTTCTATTGGTAAAATCTGTAGATATTCTACCTCTTAGATTAAGCCCCTTGGCTATGCTCCAAGTGTTAGTGATAGTACCTATAATTCTATTACTTTGCTCTTCCAAGCGATTCTCTTTTACCCTCCAAACGAAGTCTGCAATATCCCCTTTAAATCCAGGATAAATAATATTCTCTTCAGGAGTTAAACTCTGACCGGTTCCGGTAACAAAGCGATACCCTCTACTAGTTTTGTATCTATCCAAATACCAATCGGCACTATCCCAGGGAGACATCATTCCTGTAAAGTTGTTCGTCAATCGATCCACAGAATAAGGTCTGTTGAATACGGACTGATTTACATAGTTTACAATTACATCCGTAGTCATATTATCGGCCCATTTAAAGCTTGCATTTAAATTAAATACATTCTTTTCTTCCTCAGCACCAATACTGATACCTTGGTTATCCTGACGGGTATACGAAAATCTTAAATTGGAGTTATCTGTAACATTGGTAATGGACATGTTAACACTTGTATTGTGTGCAGTGTTGAACAAGCCACCATAGCGGTCATCCTGAGCCTCATAAGGTCTTACGATTCCGTCCCAACCAATAGTTGGCTGACCGTCAAATTTTGGTCCAAAGTTGATACTATACCCCAAAACACCTCTGGTTTCTGCTATACCATCACCATCTGTATCATGATATATAAAACCGTCTGCATCCTGTCCACCGTCAGAAACGTTCAAAGGTGCACCTGGCCCCCTCACTGTTTGATATCTTGGAAGATACGCCACTTTGTCAAAGCTATAGGATGAGCTCATATCCACTGTCATTCCCTTCTTCTTGTTCTTACCACTTTTGGTAGTGATCAAAACCACCCCATTTACCGCTTCAGAACCATAAAGTGCGGCAGCAGATGCTCCTTTAAGAATGGAAATGTTGTCTATATCCTCTGGGTTAATATCCAAAAGACCATTACCTCTAAGACGTTGGTCTCCCCAATAGTTATTGTTGGCAACTTCACCATCCCTAATAGGTACACCATCCATAATAATCAATGGCTGACTCCTTCCTGTAATGGAGGCTACACCCCTAATGGTAATATTGGAGGCACTGGTAGATCCACCAGGAGTAGTATTTATACTAACCCCAGGAGCTTTTCCGTACAATGCAGTTGCAAAGTTCGGTGTTGCCGTTTCGGTCAAAGCTTCAGCAGTAATAGTTGCCGTAGCATAACCAAGGGCCTTCTTTTCCCTTGTAATACCCAAACCTGTTACAACTACCTCTCCTAATTGCTCTGCATCTTCTTCCAGAACAACTTTAATAGTAGTCTGCGCTCCCACAGCAATTTCCTTTTTGGTAAAACCCAAAGAAGAAAAAACCAATGTAGCATTGTTCCCTACATTTAGGGAGAAATTACCATCAAAATCCGTGGAAGTACCATTGGATGTACCTTTCTCCACAACATTGACACCTGGTAGCGGGGTGCCCAGATCATCGGATACTGTTCCGGTAACCGTTTTGTTCTGAGCCATCATTCCTTGTACAACAAGAAATGAGGCCAGTAATAAATAGTAATGAAATTTTTTAATCATACTAATAATTTTTAGTTAGTTAATTAGATGTTAAGGGGGTTACCCTAATGTTAAATAATTACTAAATTTTGATTTTCCCGCTTAGGTAAAGAAATTAATTCGACTAATAACAATTGCTGAAAGCCTAATGACATATTTCCGAAAACGTTTTAGTAGTGAACACGAATAAAAAATGTGATTTTCACTGATAAAAAACACCCTCATAGTTACAGAACTATAAGGGTGTTAGGGTATTTTATGATTAATTTATGATAAAATATGTTAATCACTATAGCAATAGAATGCCTTTCATATTAGGTTTGTCAGCTATTTGGTTTGGCAACTTTAAACGTCCCATGTCACCAATATTTTGTACCAATTAGCTCACTAAATTCGATTTTCGCCAGAGAATTCCTTATTTAATTTTTATAACAAACGCTTCGGTCCCCAGCAATTTACCCCAAAGATCCCTAGGAAGCTGAAGAGCCATACCTTCGTCTTTTTGGATCCATTTTAACTTTTGTTTACCTCCCAAAAGTTGCGCCTTAACACTCCTTTTTGGTTTAAAATCTGGAAATACAATTTCGGTAGGCAGGGATGTTTGCCCTTTTTCTACTAGATAGGTGAGGTAGACTGCGCCATCTGGTTTGGCAGTAACACATACGTTGCCAAACTTAAAAGGGGCCAAAGACCGTGTGCCGTATATGGCCTCCTTGTTTACCGACATCCAATCCCCAATTTCATTCAACAATTGGTACGCCCCTTCATCCCATTCCCCTTCTGGGCTTGGAGCTACGTTCAACAACAAGTTTCCTCCCTTGGCCACTATATCCACCAAGGTATGGATCGCCTCACGTCCGGACATATATTGGGCATTAAAAGAATAGGACCAACCACCGCCGGCTATAATACAAGACTCCCAAGGATAGGGAAGCGGCTTTTCCGGTACCCTATTTTCCGGGGTCAAATAATTTTGATTTTTACCGTGAACGGCACGGTCCACCACAATTAAGCCAGGCTGCTTTTCCCTGGCCTTGACCACTAATTCGTCCATCTTTATGTCCTGGTTAACAATACGGTTCTTTAAATACCCGTTGTCATTGTTAACCAATTGCTGTTCATACCAATTGGTAATTTCGGATTTTGGCGTTTTGGCCACCCAGCCGCCATCCAACCACAAGATATCCACCTTGCCGTAATCTGTTAGTAGTTCCAATATTTGATTGTGGGTAAAATCGATGTATGCCTGCCATTTTTCAGGGTTTGCCTCGGGCTCATAATTAACATTGCGGTCCCTAGGTGGGTAATAGGGATCCCAATAAGTAGGGGTATTCCAATCTGGTTTGGAAAAATAGGCCCCGGCCCATAATCCCTGTTCCCTAAAAGAATTGAAAACTTCCTTGGTGATATTGGCTTTAGGATTGGTCGAGAATGGGGTTTTCGGATCTGTAATTTTGTAATCCGTGTATTTGGAATCGAACATAGAAAAGCCATCATGGTGCTTGGTGGTGAATACCACGTACTTCATTCCGGCATTCTTTGCCGCCTTGGCCCATTTGTCAGGGTCAAATTTCACAGGATTAAAGGTCTTCTGCAAGCCTTCATATTCTTTTTTATACGTATTGTAATCACTGGGATTAGAACCCTTGGTCCGTTCGCACCAACCATATTCTTCGGGGCATAACGACCACGATTCCACAATACCCCACTGACTATATGTCCCCCAATGCATAAGAAGACCAAATTTCAAATCTTGCCATTCTTCCAATTTTTCCAAGACCAAGGGATCGGTCTCGGGAACGTACCTTTCGTCTTCATAGATGGCCTGTGCGGTAATTCCCTGGCAAACAAAGCCCAATATTACGGCCAACCAAAGTGATCTTAATCTGTTTTTAAAAGTGTTCATTTATAAGGGATTTAATTAATTATTATTTCATCGGCAAAAAGCCAAGAAGGCAAGCCTGCTGCATGATGCCAATAAGGTGTATTTGTATTTTTAGCCAGAACCTTAATATATCGTGCATTCCTTTTATCAAAATCCAATTTAAAAAATTGAATATCGTTAACCTTGCTTTCCTTGGTCAATGGAAAGGGATTGTTAATGGTCCCAAAATTTTCAAAATGCCGATTATCCAAGGAACCAGAATAGGTAACTTTCTCAGGAAAAAAAACGATGTGATTGGTAACCTGCAAAAATGCCAGGGAAATGGTGCTTATATTTATTGGTTCACCTAAATCTACGACTACCTCCATATCTTTGCCCTCATACCCCAACCAGTTGGCATAAAAGCCACTTCCTCCCAAGGCTCCATCCGTAAGCGCCATGGGATCCTCCTTAGCGTATTTTTTTGGTTTCGTTATGGTGACCACTTTTTTACCCATGGCAACGTTGGGCATTCTTATTACTTCCAGTGCGGACATGTAATTTGCCAAATACTCCGTTACGGTAAAACCCATTTCATTCATTAAGGTTATATTGTTCTTGGCACTGATTGCCTTAAAATTATCCAGTAATGTGGTTACCAGTGGATTTATTATTTTTTTACCTTCCTCATTGGGAATCAAAAGTCTATATCTGTCGTTAATATTCTTCCTACTGGCCTCCAATTCGGCTAAATCTACCCCCAAGCGCGCCACTTTTACACGTGCCAAGATTTCTGGTTTTTTGGCCACTGCCTTTTCCGCATCATCAAATAATTGGGAATATTTGGAAAGTAAGTCCGGACTTAAATAGGATGAAAATGCCTCTGACGGATCACCGTAGAGGAATAGAAAAAAATCCTTATCCTCCTCTAACTTGGCATGAATTTCATCTATGTACTCTTTTATATAAATGCCTGCCTCTTCATAATAACCACTTGTAAAATCCGTTAACAGGGCATCCAGGTTTTGATCCGGATTCCAAAGCAGTTTTGCAGTAATATAAGACCTAAGCTCAAAAAGTTCACTGGGATTGTTACTGTGCTGTTCAAAAACCCATTTTGCGTTGTTGTCACGAAACAATTGAATATTGGGCTGAAGTGTATGGATATTGGGAAAGGGGGCAAAAAAATTGGTAAACTGGGTTGTATAATCCCAGATCCTAATGTTCTGGGTCAATTTTCCCCACCCCACTAAATCGTTTGCAAAATCCGCACATTTTTCGGCAATAGGTGCACTTCTGTCGCATTCTATAGAAGTAAGTGTAATCAAAACATTTTCCAATGGCTTGGTCTTACAAGGCTTTCTAGTATATTGATAGGCCAAGGTAGAAATCGTTTTATCAGGAAAATCAGCCGCCACTTCATTTACAAATCGTATCATAGAGCCAGACGGACTCCCCTCTTCCCCATCTATTTTACTACAATTGTCGCACTGGCAATGTTGCTGATTATCATCCTGACTTACAGATATAACCTGGGACTCGGGATATTGTTTGAACAAAGAAGCTACCGAATCCTTAACAATGGCCAAAACATCAGGATTGGTTAAACACAATTGGGTAGGCAGCCTTTGGTCTCCCCTTAAGGCATAATATTCCGGATTGGATTTGTAGAATTTTTCTTCGGGCAAAAACTTGTGGAAGGTGTGCACCCTTGCACTGGGCACATAGGTAGGGAAGGATTCATGGGTTACCTTCTGCTGTTCCGCATAGTCTGGGTTATCATAAAACAATCTTGAGTGTACCGTTCTAGTAGTAATATCAGGGGTATGTACATAATCCAATGCCGGAAGATCAATCGTTTTGGAAACGGGTATTTTTTCAACTTCGGGGGCATACCACCTACAATTTAGATAACGTTCCAGAAATTCATATACCGCATATTTGGTAGCCTTATCGGACCCGCCGGATAATAAAAGGTTTTTGTCCAAGGTCCTTATGGATATCCCATCTGCCTCCAAATGCCTTTCATAATCTATACCCAAATAAATTTTTTGCTTTTCAACTGTCTGCGAGGCTTCTTCAACTATTCCCAGTTTGGCCCCACTTATTTCATATAGATAACGTTGCAATATCTCGGCAGATTCATGCTGACTTTCGGTGGCACGACCCATAATTACAATTTCATAATTGGACTGGCCCTCCTGAACAAGTTCAATTCCATCCCTATTACAAGAGGTGAAAATCCATAATATTAATAAGAGACTTAGGGTTTTGATATTTGCCATTATCATTTTCATTCCAGATACAATTTTGACCTATTTGTCCAATTTCAATTCCAAAGTTTTGCCGTTTACCAATTCATCATGACTTAAAAAATATCCCTTGTGCGGTTTCCCCTCAATCTTAATATTGTCAATAAACCGATGCTCCTCCGAAAAGTTTGAAATTATAGTGATTTTTTCCTGTTGGTAATAATCACTATCCAAATGTATGGTTATCTTATTAAACCTAGGTGTTGTTATGGTATAAATTGGATTTGAAGGACTTACGGGATATATCCCCATCATTGAAAAAACGGCCCAGGCAGACATAGTACCCGTATCGTCATTTCCAGGCAGTCCATCTGGAGAATTCTTATAATACGTATCCAGCAATTCTGAAACCATTTGCTGGGTCCGTCTTTCCTCTCCTTTTACATAATTGAATAAATACGGGTAGGCGATATCCGGTTCATTGGCCATATCAAAATGCCCCTTATCAAAGACATCCTGCAATCTATTTACAAAAGGTTTTGACCCGCCCATTAGTTGCATAAGACCTTTGGTGTCATGGGTGACCATAAATGAATACTGCCATGCATTGCCCTCTATAAACCCTAGATTTTTTACGAAGTTGGCCCCGTCTTCCGGGTTATAGGGGGTCAACCATGATCCATCGTCATTTTTAGGTCTTAAAAGATTAAATTCCTTGTCGAAAAGATTCCTATAAGAAATAGACCTCTTGGAGAAGCGCTGATAATCTTTCTTCTTGCCTAAGGCCTTGGCCAGTTGGGCTATGGCATAATCTGAAATATTGTACTCCTGGGTAGTAGAAACCGATCCACTATTGGTAGTTTTGGTGGTCAGATATCCCTTTTCCAAATAATCCTTTAGTCCTGGGCGAAGGGGATTATCCTGAATTTGATCTGCACTTTTTACCATTGCCATATAGGCCTTTTCCACATCAAAATCCTTTACACCCTTCAAATAGGTATCAGCGATAACAATTCCGGCCGGATCCCCAACCATAGTGGTGGTTTCCGTGGCATTCAACTCCCATTTCGGCAACCACCCACTTTCATCATAGATTTGTAGCATACTTTTTACCATATCGGATTGTTGTCTTGGATAAACCAAACTCATAAGCTGATGCAGATTACGATACGTATCCCATAAGGAAAACACGGTATATCTGGTATCCTGGGTCCTTAAAGTTTCCCTGGTTCTCATTTTAGGATAATCCCCATTATAATCATTAAGGGTACTGGGGTGTATTAATGTGTGGTACAGAGCCGTATAAAACTTGATTTTATCCTCTTCAAAACCTCCTTCTACCTCAATTTTGGACAAATATCCGTTCCAATTCTCCTTGGACTCCGCCAAAATTTGGTCAAAACTCCGCGTTGATGTTTCCTTTTCAAGATTTTCACGGGCGTTTTCAATGCTGACATAGGAAATTCCAACTTTCATTTCCACTACCGTAGGCGCTTTGAAATTATAACGCATATAGCTGCCTATACTATCGCCCACCACTTCCATGGCATATCCGGGCATTATTCTGGTCTTTCCATTATAGCCCATCCATTCCGCCTCGGCACCTTTATAGGTGGTCGGCTTTTTCCAAACCCCAAATTCGTCGGCCGGCTTAGAGAATTGTGCTACAAAATATACCGGATAGGCTTCCTCAGGTTTGTAATAGCAAAACGATCCAACAGAACGGACCCCTTCAATTTCCGTAGGTGAAACTACCTTTATAGTGGCACCTTGTTCATTGGTAAGTCCCAAGCCTAGATTTATAAGAATATTGGCATCCCCTGCCGGAAAGAAATACTTACTTACCCCTACCCTAGTGGTTGCCGTGGCCTCTACCTTTATATTATAATCATCCAAGGTATTGGAATAGTATCCTACTTTAGACACCTCATTGGAATAGGAGGTACCGTATTTTAAATAATCAACTTCAAGTTCACCTGTGGTGGGCATGGCCAAGATTACCCCCAGTTCCGGACAGCCTACCCCGCTAAGGTTAAGGTGACTAAATCCAGTTAGAAAAGTATTCTCCTTTACATATGGGGTTGACAACCATCGACTGTCTTTTTCCAAAGGTAAATTTTTAGGACCCGCCACATTAAAGGGGGATACACTCACCATACCCCTAACGGCAATAGGCCCTGGATTGGTGGTCCCGAAATTTGAAGTCCCTATAAAGGGGTTCACATAATCTACCGGTTGCTTTTGACCATAAACGCCAAGGGTGAATGCTATCAGTATCAATCCTATTTTATGTTGTAAACCCATAGTTGTTCTTTGCTATTTATGTTTGCATTGAGGGTACTTCAATCTCAAATTTACACACCCCCAGCCCCTCTCAAGAGGGGATTTTTCTGTGCCCTATTGATAAAGTTTATCCTCTCAACAAAACATATTTATTACCATTATTTTCAAAGAAATATTGAATCCAGAAATAAATCTCCTCTTCCCAAATTCTACTCCCTATGAAATCCTATTTACATTTTAATATCCGTTACCATCCCCCACTCGAAAGGGGTTAGGGGAGTGTTTACAGCGGAAGGCTAAGCGTGTGTTTTCAAAACGCCCAAACTACTCCACAACCACCTCATCTATAAACATCCAAGAGCCACCTCCTGTGGGCGGAGTACCCAAATTTGTTGCCTTTACCTTAATGTATCTAGTGGTTTGTCTCTCTATTTCGATTATAAAATCCTTTAATTCCGAACCATTGTTTGCCGCATAATCCCGTTTCACGATTCCTGCACTTTTGAAGGTTTTGCCATCATCCGAAAGGAAAACTTCCACTTGAATTGGAAAGTAGATCCCAGAACCTTGATTTTCCAAAGCACCAACAGATATTTTTTCCAATTCCGTAGGAGACTCCATATCGATCACCAATTCCATATCATCACCCAACCATCCTTGCCATTGTCCGTCGTGAAAATTTTTGGAACCGCGAACTACATTCACCATCCCCAATTCTTTGGCTCCCTGATAACTGTCGTGATATTTATTGATATAGTTTACGGGTTTCCCAACAGCTTTATGATAGGTGATCGTTTTTTCATATAAGGCACCAACAGGTTGATTTTCTTTAAAAACTTGGGCCTTAATGGTAGTCGTATTTTTGATGTCTATAGGAGTAGTATACTTTTCAGAAGCCGAAGTAATATCACTACCATCTATAGTATAGCGAATCTCTGCATTGGGGAATTCCGACATAAGGGCGATTGAAATAACTGCGTTTTCAGTATTGACCGAAGTCTCCGTAGTTACCTGATAGGCACTTTTGGCATAATTGACCCCCATAGCGCCATATCTCTTAAAAAGACTGCTTACCCTGTTTGAGAAATCGTCCCAATTTCTATTATCCTTGCTACTCCAAACAGCTTCTGCCAAGGCAGCCAAACGCGGATAGGTCATATACTCCGCTTGGTCATTGGTCGGGACGTATTCCGTCCATAAATTAGCCTGACCTCCCAAAACATGCTTGGCCTGCTCCTCACTCATCCCTTCAACCACAGGATCAAATTGATAGACCTTACTTAGCGGTAAATTACCACCCCAAGCCAAGGGCTCTGCATCTTGGTCCCCTTGGTAATAATCAAAATAACAATGTGAATTAGGGGTCATAACTACATCATGGCCGGCTTCGGAGGCCTCCAAGCCACCTTTTACCCCTCGCCAACTCATAACGGTTGCGCCCGGAGCCAAGCCACCTTCCAATATTTCATCCCAACCCAATAAAATTCTTCCCTTGGAACTTAAAAAACGTTCCATGCGCTGAATAAAGTAGCTTTGAAGTTCCTCAACATTGGCCAAGCCCTCTTTTGCCACTCTTTTTTTGCAATCAGGACATATCTTCCAATTGGTCTTGGCAGCCTCATCACCGCCTACATGAATGTATTGTGAGGGAAACAATTCCATCACCTCCAATAAAACATTCTCCAAAAACTCGAAAGTTGAATCTTTCCCAGCACAATATATTTCAGTGATGGGCCATACCCCTCCGGAAGGTACCATGATCGGATTTTGGAAACATGATAATTCAGGATAAGCCGCTATAGCGCTCATGACGTGGGCGGGCATTTCAATTTCGGGAACCACAGTTACGCCCCTGCTCTCGGCATAAGCCACAATTTCTTTAATATCTTCCTGGGTATAAAATCCACCATATGTGGTCTCAGTCCCCAATTCAGGAGTTGGTCTAGCATTCCAAGGCTTATTCTCTTGGTCCACCCTAAAGCCTCCTATTTCTGTTAATTTTGGATATTTTTTTATTTCTATACGCCAGCCTTGGTCATCTACCAAATGAAGATGTAGGGTGTTCATCTTCAGCAATGCCAATTGATCTATAGTGGCCAAAACATAGTTCTTGTCGAAAAAATGCCTAGAAACATCCAACATAAAACCTCGCCATTTAAAACGAGGACTATCCTTTATTTCCACATGGGGAATATCCCAATTAATATTGGCAACCACGCTTTTACTTTCTATGGCAACCGGAAGTAATTGTCTAATCGTTTCCAAACCATACAAGAATCCATTATAACCTTGGGCCTCAATAATCACCTGATCATCCGTTACTTTTAGATTGTAGTCCTCCTCGGCCAAGGACGGATCTATGGATAATAGTACAAAATTCCTACTAGGCACCGTCTCTACCACTTCCAATTTCCATCCGGCTGCCGAAACAAATTTATTTTGCAATGCTTCTAGGACATGGGCTTTATCCTTCTCCACCACCAATTTGGTGTCCTTGGTAAACCTAAATGCCCCTTGGTTAAATTTCATTTCCAAAGGTTTGGGAACAATACTTAGATCATTCTCCGTAAAAATAGTTTTGCTCTCCTCTCCACACCCCATCAGGAGAACTAGCAGAATCACTAAAAAGCTTTGAATTATTGTCTTTTTCATTTTACTCCCTTTATTCATTTCCATTGACCAGCCCTATAGTTTGTATTACGATATCATTTTTTATTTATCCACACTACGAAATTCCCCATCTTCCTTGATAGTCAATATTTTACCGGTAAATGGACTTTTTACCCAAATATTATATCCAAACCGATGCTTGTCCAGGTTTGGCTTAACAGTCTTGTCCAGAATAGTCTTGGGCATTTCCACCAATTTTTCAGCGTCCTTTTTCCCTTGTAAAACTCCCCTGTAAAGCGAATACAAGTGCCATTTTATATAATCGTCCTTAGGAATGTTGAAATTGGCCTTTCCACCGGCCTCTTCGGATGAAAAATATACATAGCCCCAATGCTCCGGTTCATGCATATTAATAACTCCCTGAGGCGACCACACCCAGTTATATTCGGGCATAAACTTGCCGTTATCATCCTTTTTCCTGGAGTACCGTCCATCCGTTAGATCAAATTTCCAATTTACCCTGGAGAAGTTGACCCTCCAAAAATCGTTCTCGGGTACTTTGCCGTTACTGCTGGCTTCCGTGATCACCTTCCATGGAATGGCTATTTCCACCGTCCAGCCCTTGTCCAAATCGGATGAATTATTCAGTGTACCATCAATACTTACCGCCGATTTCACCCCTTGTATATCCCAACTATCCACTACTTTGCCATGGTTCCTATACGGCTTGGTCAAAAACAAATCCCAAAGTGTATTATGGGCATTCATTTCATATTCATAATAATTGTGGGTATCCCCGTCCGGGTCTATAAAAATCTCAAAATCATTATTGTAGAAAATAACGGTGTCCCGTTCTTTTAAGGTAGCCCATACATGAGGCTCCTCCATTTCCGCAAAAACATAAAGGTACTCATTGTCCCATAGCATTTTCATCCTGGTCCTGTAATCAGGTATCAGTTTTCCTTCGATATCGATATAATCCTGTGACCAAGGTGCTTTTTGCCAAGAGGCATCATCCGCCTTCCCATCTATGGCCAGTGCTTCACTTGCCTTAAAAGCAATGTAGTTTCTTGGTACCTGCTCCTGACTACTTAGCGTGGTAAAACCAGTGCATAATAGCAAAAGAGCCAATAACCAGGTTCTGATTTGGATGGAAAAAGTGGTCTTCATATTTTAATTTTTATAATTTTTATTTTTAAAGCACGATCCCTGCGAAAAAACACGGATTACAAACTATTCTCCTTCGTGAATTTCACAATTTCGGATATACGTCCAAAGGCCAAACCGGTAACGGTATCAGCCGCCCCATAATAAATGGCAACCTTGTCCTCTTCGATTGAATGCAGTGCGGCACATGGAAACACTACGTTGGGCACATCGCCCACACATTCATAATTGGTCTGTGGAGATAATAAATAAGGCTTGGTTCTATATAGTACCTGATCTGGACGATCCTTGTCCAAAATAGCCGCTCCCATGGAATACCTAAATCCGTTACAGGTATTTATGACCCCATGGTAAAAGGTCAACCAACCCTCATCGGTCAGTATAGGAATTGGTCCTGCCCCAATTTTGGTGCACTGCCACGCACTATCCACAAAAGGGGTCACCTTCATTACACATCGGTGTTCCCCCCAATATTTCATATCTGGACTATAACTAATGTATATATCTCCAAATGGGGTATGCCCATTATCACTTGGGCGACTCAACATGGCATATTTACCATCTATTTTCTCAGGAAATAATACGCCATTCCTATTAAAGGGCAAAAAGGCGTTTTCACATTGAAAAAACTCCTTAAAATCGAAGGTATACCCTATACCTATGGTTGGACCGTTGTATCCGTTGCACCAGGTTATCCAATACCTATCCTCAATAAATACCACCCTAGGGTCATATTTATAGTCAGATTCGATCATATCGGTATTTCCGGCCTGAAACTCAATGGGCTCATGGTTAATATCCCAATCTATCCCATTCTTACTAAAACCGGCAAAAATATTCATTTGCACCGCTTTGTTATCACAACGGAAGACCCCGGCAAAGCCATCTTGAAATGGTACTACAGCGCTATTAAAAATACTGTTGGAAGAAGGAATTGCGTCTCTCTTAACCACAGGGTTCTCCGTATATCTCCAAACTACATCTGCACTATGGGCAGGCCTTTCTTGCCATGGAATGTTCCTCACTTTATTCTGATTTATAAATTATAATTAAACTTTTTTATCCCTAATTTAAACTATTCAAAAAATTGATCAAGGGCATATCAATTTTATTCTAATTGGGTATTTTCCTAACCCTATCCAACCAAGTGAATTTTAAAATTGTGGAAGTGATGCCGAAAACAACCAATGCAATGATCGCTTTAGGGTAATCCCTGATCATAAAATAAATGGGGAGCACTATCATACTGGACTGCCAAACAATACCAATGGCACAGTTCATCATATCCAACCAAAACTCATTGTTCTTTTCAAAGGTGGGATCTTCTGCTTTCAATTCCTTATATATCGGATTCCACCAACCCCAAGGTTTCACATTTTTGTAAAAGGATTTTAATACTTCCTTGTCTGTTGCAGGGCTAAAATAGGTTCCTAAAAACGAACCCAACATGGAAACCCCAAAAATAATAGGGAACAGGTATATGGCATGTACATGGGAAAGATCGTACAACATACTACCCTCGGTAAAATTGCCCTTGTTGTTATCCAGTACAAATTGCAGGGAAGCAATAACCAAACCGGACAACATTCCCCAAAAATAGCCCCAGCCGTTAAATCGCCACCAGATCCATTTTAAAAAATTGGCCGCAACATAGCCCCCAAAAAGGGCACTTGTTATCCAAAGTGTCAAAGAATTGATGGAATCTGCGAAAAACCCCATAATAACACCTAAAATCACCACCAAAAAAGACGCTATATGACTTACTTTAATATAATGCTTGTGCGATGCTTCCGGCCTAAAGTATTTTTTATAAATATCATTGACCAAATAAGCGGGGCCGGCATTCACAAAGGCAGAGAAAGTTGACATAAAAGCTGCGAGCAAGCCCGCCAACAACAAGCCCTTTATTCCTACAGGCACATGAAAGTTGATTACCTTAGGCAGAAGAACCTCCAATTCTGCGCCCGTAAGTCCAGGGTTAACGATCATCTCCGGGGTTAATACCACCAAGGCAATGACCACGATACCGGTTATTAGCAAATACCTCGGAATAAACAACACCAAATTGGTAAACCCACTCATATATGCCGCATCTTTGACCGTTCTGGTAGACAATATTCTCTGAAGATCATAACTAGGTGTTGGTCCGGCAATACTGGCAAAGAAACCTTTAAATAGGGTCATCCCTATCAAGGCCCCGAACATCTTATAACCTTCGGAATCGATCAAATCATTAAATGCCTGAAATTCCTGGTCCCAATGAGTTCCCAATTCCCAACCGAAAAATACGTTTTTCCATTCGGCGCTTATTACCGAATTGATCTCTACATCTGAAAAAGCAAAAAAAGCATAGCCCGCTACAAGTACACCCGCAATAACCATGATGATATATTGCAGTACTTCTGTAGCTACCACAGAGAACATCCCTCCCTTTACAGTATAGATCGTGGTTAAAAATATGATAATCATGGCATAGGACTGTTCGGAGGTCAACAAAACCATCTCCCCTATATGCAAAGCCATATCCCATGGTAAAATAATAGTCAAAAACTTACCAACACCTTCAAAAAAATAGGCAATAAATCCTACGGCGGCAACTATGGCAAATACGGCCACTATACTGTGGGAGGCCCGTCCAGCCCTATCGTCGCCAAAGCGGGTAAGTATCCATTCCGATCCAGTCATAATATTGGATCGTCTGATCCAAACGGCCAAAAACATCATAACAAAGATTTGGTTCCAAATTGGCCATAACCACATGAACATAAAACTTTTGACCCCGTACAGAAATAAAATCCCTACCATCCAGGCAGTACCGGAAACATCGAACATACCGGAACCATTACTTAGCCCCAAATAATACCATTTTATATTGTTTCCCCCCAAAAAATACGACTTCAACCCTTGGGATGCCTTTTTTGAAACCCAAATACCCACAAAGAGGGTCAGAATTATATAGGCTACAATAATTACTACATCAATTACATCCATTCAAATAAATTTTTAGAGTTGAAGCAAAAAGTTCGTCAACCTGTGTGTTTTTTTTTATTTTTTAAAGTTAAAAAACACCACATCCCTGTGTTTTTTCATTCCATGGGCAACAACTCTTATTTTTTTTTATAAATTCCCCAAATTTTCAAGTCGGCTTGAGGGGTAATTCATAAAATAAACAAAAACCAACCAGTTGATTCCACTTACCTGAATTAAATATTTGATATTTTTTTCAGGAAATGGAATAAATTTAGACCAACAACCAACCCGTAAAGCCAAACGCCTTATTTTAGAAATTAAGACTGTTTTCAATGATAATACCAATCAAAACCCTGAATCATAAATTACTTGGTAGAAATAGTTCCGGTGAATTCAATATAAATTACAGGCACCATATTATTTTTTGGGCCGTATATATCCTCTTTAATATATTCCGTTGGGGAAATCTACACCAGGATTTTGCCTACTCCATAAAAACCAACCTATTGGGTTTCCCAATACATATGGCCTTGGCATACTTCAATATTTATTTTTTGATGCCCAAATTCGTTTACACCAAACGTTATATCACATATACTTTTTTACTCCTGGCCTCTTTGTTCGTAGGTCTATTGGTAAAATTCAACCTCACTTATTATTTGGTAAGCAATAACGTAATGCCAGAAGCGGGGGACGTTGAAAGCCTTACTTTGAATTACGCCATTGTTACCATGTTGGGAGAACTTTATGTAATGTCGTTTGTAACGGCCATTAAAATTACAGTAGACTGGTTAAATGAAAACAGCAAACTTCACGAACTGGAAAAAAGGCAGTTGACCACGGAATTAAAATTTTTAAGGTCGCAGGTTTCACCACATTTCTTCTTTAACACGTTAAACAACATATATTCCCTAACTTTAGAAAAATCGGACAGGGCACCACAGTTGGTCCTAAGGTTATCAGAATTAATGCGTTACTTGCTGTACGCAACGGACAAACCCTATCAGGATCTGTCGAAAGAAATTGAATGCATCCAAAACTATATTGATTTGGAGCGTATCCGATTTGACAATTCCTTACAAATTGACATGAATATTTCTGGCGATATTGAAGGAAAGGGAATTGCTCCCATGCTATTAATGCCCTTTATAGAAAACAGTTTTAAACATGGAGCCAGTAAAAACATTGGCAATATGTACATAAAAATAAATTTGGAAGTTGTGGACAACATCCTGAATTTTGAAATCAGTAATAGTATTCCTCAAAATAAGTCGCGCAGCACAATAAATCCGGAAGTTGGTGGGATTGGACTTTCCAATGTAAAAAAACGTTTGGAATTAGGCTACAAACCCAAAGATTACAATCTGTCTATCTTTGAAAAGGACAAAATGTTTAACGTTATTCTTAAATTAAAGGTGTAATGAGTTTTAAGGTTATAATTATTGACGATGAACCACTGGCAATCAACATATTAAAAAACTATGCGGAACAGATTAAGGAACTGGAGTTGGTTCAAACCTTCACCAACGCAATTGACGCTTCTACTTTTTTACAAAGAAATGAAGTAGACATTGTATTTCTAGATATCAATATGCCTATTATGAACGGCCTTGATCTCCTTGGCAGTGTGAATTCAAAAGCTATGGTCGTAATGACAACGGCCCATGAAGATTATGCCCTCAAAAGTTTTGAATTGGAAGCCATAGACTATTTGGTGAAACCCATACCCTTCCACAGATTTTTAAAGACCGTTAATAGAATAATTAATTTAAAGGAAGGTACTCCCAAAACAGAATTGACTGGCACCAATGACAATCCCAGTATTTTCGTAAAGGTAGATAAGAAGAAGTTGCAAAAAATTTATTTAGATGACATTATTATCATTGAAAGCCTAAAAGATTATATCAGGATAAAGACCAAGGCCAACAAATATATTATTCATAAGACCTTGAGCAGTTTTACCGAAGAACTTCCTGCAGACAAATTTATCAGAATACATAGGTCCTATACCGTGGCCATCAACAAGATAGATGCCATTGAAGGCAACAGCCTGGAAGTACAGGGCATTAGGTACACTATTGGCCGTAGTTACTTGAACGAAGTTAAAAGCAAAATTCTACATGACGATATGGAATAAACCTTCCTAATTACAGTTTATTCTCTTTTTTTGGCTGCATTTAGCTACCATGGATGGTCATTTGTCGAAATTTACCGTTAAACAATTGTAAACTAGTTAATTTAGAATATATAATCCATCTACAACCTTATGTTGGCCAAACCTATAAGTAATTACTTTAACCACTCCTTAAATGGGCTGTATACGCTACTGGTATTCATTCCTGTTTGGATCTCCTTTAGCTGCAACTCTGGAGTGCAGACCTCAGAAACGGCGGCTAACAATGAGATGAACGGGAGGGTTCCGGATAAAATAGACTTTACTTTTCACGTAAAACCAATCCTATCGGATAGATGCTTCAAATGCCACGGTCCCGATAAAAATGCCATAGAGGGCGGACTATCCTTGAACACGGCCGAAGATGCCTATATGGCCTTGGGTAAAAAGAAGGACCACTATGCCATTGTTCCCGGCGATGTTGAAAAAAGTGAATTGGTCAATAGGATATACACCACAGACGAATCCTTAATGATGCCGCCTCCAGAATCCAACCTTACCCTAACCAAGTACGAAAAGGAGATTTTAAAAAAATGGATAGATCAAGGAGCCGAATACAAGGAACATTGGGCATTTATTGCACCAAAAAAGCCAATTGTACCAAAAACCATCAATGCCAACTGGGCCCAAAATGAAATTGACCAGTTTGTTTTGGCTCAACTGGAACAAAACGGTCTGCAACCCAGTGAAAAAGCTACAAAAGAAAAATTGCTAAGAAGAGTATTCTTCGACCTAACCGGGCTTCCACCAAGCGTGGAACAGATAAACAACTTCATCAACAACGACTCCCCCACTGCCTATGAGGAAACTATAGATTCCCTTTTAAATACTATGGACTACGCAGAGCACATGTCCGCTGAATGGATGGATATTGCCCGATATGCGGACACTCATGGATATCAGGACGATTTTGAACGAATCATGTGGCCATGGCGCGATTGGGTAATTCACGCCTTTAAACAGAACATGCCCTATGACCAATTCGTCACCTATCAATTGGCGGGAGACCTCATGCCCAACGCCAATGCCGAACAGATTCTTGCCACAGGCTTTAACAGGAATCATAAGATTACCTTTGAGGGCGGGGTTATTCCTGAGGAATATCGCATTGAATATGTAGAAGACAGGACAGTGACCTTTGGCACCGCTTTCCTGGGCCTAACTTTTGAATGTGCCCGCTGCCATGATCACAAATATGACCCCATAAGTCAAAAAAACCACTTCGAACTGTTCAGTTTCTTCAATAATATTGATGAATTGGGATTAACACCAGGTGGGGCCGGAAAAATTCCAAAGCCATATATGACCATTACAGAAAAAGAAAAGAATGGTGTATTAAGCTTTGTTCAGCTCCAAAAATCCGCCATGAAGGAAGTTCCGGTCATGATCATGAACGAAATGGAGGAAATTAGACCATCCTACATCCTGAACAGAGGCGTTTACGACCAGCCTACTACCCAGGTATACCCCAACACCCCCGAATCCATACTCCCTTTCCCTGAGGAATATCCCAAAAACCGATTGGGGCTGGCAAAATGGCTTTTCCATGAAGACAACCCTTTAACTGCCAGGGTCACCGTGAATAGATTTTGGCAACGCATGTTCGGTACTGGCTTGGTGGCATCTTCCTTCGATTTTGGCAATCAGGGCTCATTGCCAACACATCCCGAATTGCTAGACTTTCTTGCCATTAAATTAAAGGAAGAAGGTTGGGATTCAAGAAAAATATTAAAATATATGGCCCTTTCGGCTACTTATCAACAAAGTACCAAGATATCCAAAGAATTACAGGAATTAGACCCGGAAAACAGGCTTTTGGCACGCGCTCCAAGATTAAGGTTAACAGCCGAATTAATAAGGGACCAAGCCTTGAAGATCAGCGGATTGCTCAACACGGAAGTGGGAGGACCAAGCGTTAAGCCCTATCAACCCGCCGGTATTTGGGAGGCCACTACCGGAGGTGGCGGAGGAAGCACGGCTACCTATATTACCAGCACCGGAAAAGATCTATATAGAAAAAGTTTATATACCTTTTGGAAACGGACTGTTCCCCCACCCAGTATGATGACATTTGATGCGGCATCCAGGGATCTATGTACCGTTAAACGTCAAGAAACAAATACTCCGTTGCAAGCATTGGTATTGTTGAACGACCCCCAAATCATTGAGGCATCAAGGCTCATTGC
Organism: Arenibacter troitsensis; assembly: GCF_900177645.1. Taxonomy (GTDB): domain Bacteria; phylum Bacteroidota; class Bacteroidia; order Flavobacteriales; family Flavobacteriaceae; genus Arenibacter; species Arenibacter troitsensis. Next base: position 904,736 of record NZ_FXAO01000001.1, on the reverse strand, counting down.
AAAAAATGCCATTGATCGTAATAAAGAAATTAATGATCAAATAAAGTACATTTTTAAACTGGCTACGTCCAGATCTCCGGATGAAGAAGAATTGTCCATGTTGAACAATTATTACAATAGCATGCTCCAAAAGGTGGATGAAGAAGGTATAGACCCAAAGGACTATCTGTCCATTGGAGATTACGAAATAGATAGTTCCTATTCCAAAAATCAATTGGCCGCATTGGCATTAACGGCACATACTATTTTAAATTTAGACGAAACTATAACCAGGGGTTGATCATGAGCGAAAAAAAAATTATAGAAGAACGATCCTTGATTTTAAACCGAAGGTCCTTTTTAGGCAAAACGGCCTTAGGGGTAGGTGGGGTAGCCTTGGCATCCCTTTTAGGTGCCAACCTCTTTAGAAAGGATGAAAATGGCCTACTTACCAAGGATGATAGCTTGGAAGGGGTTAAAGGAATTTTAAATTCGTTGCATCACCCTGCCAAAGTTAAAAGGGTAATCTATTTGTTTCAAAGTGGGGGACCTTCCCAACTGGAACTTTTTGACTATAAACCACTATTGAACAAAAGGCGGGGGGAAGATCTCCCGGAATCTATCCGAAACGGACAGCGCCTTACGGGGATGACTGCCGGACAGGATAAATTTCCCTTGGTCGGTTCCCTGCACAATTTTAGCCAGCACGGTAAAAACGGCACCTACATAAGTGATATTCTGCCCTATACTGCCAAAATGGTCGATGAGCTATGTATTATAAAATCAATGTATACTGAGGCCATCAACCACGATCCCGCGGTAACGTTCTTCCAGACCGGCTCCCAACAACCGGGAAGGCCCAGTATTGGTTCTTGGCTAAGCTATGGTCTGGGAAGTGAAAATGAAAACCTCCCTGCATTCACAGTCCTATTGTCCAGGGGTACCGGAAGACCCAACGGACAACCACTATATACCAGGTTATGGGGAAATGGTTTTTTACACTCCCTGCACCAAGGTGTTCAATTTAGGGCAGCCAAGGATCCCGTTCTATATCTGAACGATCCCAAGGGCATTACCAAAGAGGTTAAACGCGAAATGTTGGACAATTTGGCGGCATTGAACGACAAGCATTATCAAGATTCCGGTGATCCTGAAATAAAAAGTAGAATTGCCCAATATGAAATGGCATACAGGATGCAAACCTCGGTCCCCAATGTAATGGATACTGCCAATGAACCTGATTATATCTATGAAATGTACGGGCCCGAAGCAAAAATTCCCGGAACCTATGCAGCAAATTGCCTTTTGGCAAGAAGATTGGCGGAGCAAGACGTACGTTTTATCCAATTATACCATATGGGTTGGGACCAGCATGACAATCTTCCAGGGGCCATAGCCAAACAGGCCAAAGATGTGGACCAAGCCTCTGCAGCTCTGGTAGCCGATCTAAAACAGCGTGGATTATTGGAGGATACCCTGGTGATTTGGGGAGGAGAATTTGGAAGGACCAATTATTCTCAAGGTCTTTTAACAGATACCAATTACGGCAGGGACCATCATCCAAGATCCTTCACTATTTGGATGGCCGGAGGAGGTATTAAACCCGGAATCGTCTATGGAGAAACAGATGATTTTGGATACAATATTGTTAAGGATCCGGTGCACGTTCACGATTTTCAAGCAACTATGTTGCATTTATTGGGAATAGACCATGAGAAATTAACTTATAAATACCAGGGAAGAAGGTTTAGATTAACAGACGTGGAAGGCCATATTGTAAAGGATATCCTAACCTAAACTTATAAACCAAAAAATGATACTACAGATTATAAGCCTTGGTCGCCTTCATCCCCTTTTGGTACATTTGCCAATTGGCATTCTTGTATTGGCCTTTCTAATGGAACTATACTTTAGAAAGAAAGATTCCGAAACAGAGAACAATATTATCATTTTCACCCTTGCCATTGCTGCTTTGAGTTCAGTCCTATCAGTAGCCAGTGGTTGGTTATTGGGTGAGAATGGGGGTTATGATGAAACCTTGTTGTTTAGACATCGATGGATGGCCGTTGGATTGGCCATAGGCAGTGTCCTTTTATATTTTATTAAAAAGTACCCCAAGACCTGGTCAAAAAATATGTACCTACCCCTATTTATCTGCGTAATGGCATTATTGGGCCTAACCGGGCATTATGGAGGCAGTATGACCCATGGGGAGGACTATCTGTACAAAAATGAAAAAGCGAAAAAGGTAGTTATAACAGACGTTGACAATGCTTTGGTATTCAATGACATCATAATGCCAATTCTGGATGATAAGTGTGTAAGTTGCCACAACCCCAACAAGGTTAAGGGAGGCTTAATTATGACCTCCAAAGAGCAACTACTTTTAGGGGGAGAATCTGGCAGCTTATTGGTTGCCAAAAAGGGCGAAGATCCCAGATTGATACACCACATTAAATTGCCCATGGAAGACGATGACCATATGCCCCCAAAGGGCAAGGTACAGTTAACCAATCAGGAAATTCAATTGTTGGAATGGTGGATTGGTCATGAAAATTGTTTTGACTGTGTGGCCGGGACTTTGGATAAAACCGAAAAGATCAACACCATTTTAAATTCTTTGGAGGAAGATACCACTACCAGGGCACTAATTGCAAAAAAAGTAGCAATGGTTCCCGAAGACTGGTTGGCTGCCATAAACATCAATGGACCAATGGTCACAAAATTGGCAGAAAATAACCCCCTATTAATTGCCAACTTGTCCGGCAATAAAAGTTTGGAAAAAAAGGATTTAAAAGCATTAAAAGAGTATGCAGAAAACATTGTTGAACTCAATTTGGGCAACTCCAATTTCAATGACACCATTTCTTCATACCTCAATTCCTTCAAAAACCTCACCAAACTACAACTGCAAAATACCAAGATCACGGATAAATCCATGGAAGTTATTGGGGATTTGGAACACCTGGAGTCCCTAAATATTTATGGAACCGATATTACGGATCTGGGTCTAGAAAAGTTGACCGCACTTAAAGGGTTAAAAACTTTATATCCATGGAATTCCATGATCACCAAAGAAGCATTGGATAGCTTTAGCAGCAAACATATCAATGTTAATGTCGTAAGTATCAGCGAGGATCTTTTTACGCCATCCAGCTTGGATGCACCATCCATAATTGCCGATACGGATTTCTTCAAGGATTCAATTGAAGTGACCCTGGATTATTTTTTTAAGGGAGTGGACCTCTACTACACCTTGGATGGTTCAGAACCAGATACCACTTCAACCAGGTATAATGCCCCCATTGTACTTACTGCCTCTACCCTGCTAAAAGCTGTTAGCCATAAACCGGGGTGGGAATTAAGTCCCGTAAAAACCGTCAGTTTTAAAAAATCGAATATTCTGCCCAATTCCATTACCCTAAGCAACAAACCCAACGAAAAATACAAGGGAAATGGCGGAAACACCTTGATAGATCTAAAAAGAGGGAGCAGCAACTTTGTAGACGGCAATTGGATAGGATATGAAGGCAGTAGTTTTGCCGCCACTCTAAAACTGCAAAAAGAGGAATTGATATCTACGGTATCGGTCGGGGCATTTTCCTCTCCCGAGAAGTGGATTTTTTACCCTAAGGGCTTCAAAGTATGGGTATCACAGGATGGACAAAATTTTAAGCTTGTCCACACTGAAAACCTTCCAACGGAAAAACCGAACTCGGATACCAAATTCCAATTTTTCGATCTTAACATACCCCCAACCAAATCTACGTACGTTAAAGTAGAAGTAATAAGTCAACTTAAAAACCCATCCTGGCATCCAAACCCCGGAGGAAAAAGTTGGTTATTTGTAGACGAGATAGTCCTGAATTAAAATAATGGAAATTGAAGCTCCAAAATCCCTTGTGTAACAATTGTTACAAAGAGAATTTTAGATAACTTTATATTTGCGTCTTAATAAATAATATGGACTATATACTTCAACCGTGGCCATGGTATGTGTCTGGGCCTTTGATTGCCCTTGTAATGCTTATTTTGGTGTATTTCGGCAAAACTTTTGGCATGTCCTCCAATTTACAGACACTTTGCAGCATTGGTGGTGCTGGTAAATTTTCGGACTATTTCCGGTTGGATTGGAAGGCCCAGCGCTGGAATCTGACCGTAGTTCTTGGAGCAATCCTAGGTGGATTTATAGCTACCCAATATTTGTCCGATGGTTCCGCCATTGCGTTGAGCGCCGAAACCATTTCGGACCTAAAAGAATTGGGATTCAATAATGCCGGGGAAATGCTTTTACCCCCCGAAATTTATAGTTGGGAAAATGTGTTGAGCTTAAAAGGGATTGCGATATTGGTCATTGCAGGTTTTTTAGTGGGCTTTGGTACCAGATATGCCGGAGGGTGTACTTCAGGTCATGCCATAACCGGTCTAAGCAACCTTCAACTGCCTTCCCTGATAGCTGTAATAGGTTTTTTTGTGGGCGGCCTAATAATGACCTTCTTTATTCTGCCCTTAATTTTTGGATCTTAAAATCGAAAATTAATAAATACAACGTCTTTAGGACAGGATAAATATTCGATTATAAAGTTATAGTAACAACAATTAAAAATAAACTTAAGGTTGGAGAAATTGATCTCGCCAAAAAGTACATAATATAAACAAAATGAAATTCTTAAAATTCTTGTTGGTAGGTATCTTTTTCGGGATAGTACTGGTAAAATCGGAAGCCGTATCCTGGTACCGTATCTATGAAATGTTCAAATTTCAGGCCTTTCATATGTACGGAATAATTGGGTCTGCAGTGTTTTTGGGTGTTCTATTTATTTGGCTCTTTAAAAAATTCAGGATAAAAAGTATTGAAGGCAAAGACATAGATTTGGCTCCAAAAGATAAAGGGCTTGCAAGGTATATCCTTGGTGGTACCATCTTTGGATTTGGTTGGGCATTGGCAGGGGCCTGCCCAGGACCTATGTACATTTTGGTAGGTACTGGTGTTTTTAGTATGTTTATTGTAATTGCAGCTGCCCTATTGGGCACTTTCACCTACGGCCTACTCCAGAAGAAATTGCCACATTAATTCTATAGGTATAGACCAACATTGTGGAGATCTTTTATCTATACCCACAAACCTAATTTATTAAATTATTTATAGGAAAACGGATATACCCAAACTGCTTCTAGCATCAGTACGCCATTGGGCTTATAAAAAAAAGTATTAAACCTCAGGACAAGCCCTGAACCCAATAATAGGAATCGACGAAAAAGGCGGGATTAGTTCAACTTGCAATTTTCAGTGCATCTTACTGACTTCTCAAAATTGAGTTTCACTAATAAAAATGAGGTTCACAGCTTTTAATTTTTAAACAATTTCAGCACTTAGTCCAGCATTCAGAAGCTTACTGCACCTAGGCTTTAAATCGTTGTATTCCCCAGTCTTTACCGTACATTTACCGTTGTAATGTACAATAAGGGAACATTGCTCCGCCTGTTCCGGAGTATGGTCACAGGCCATTATTAAAGTTTCAATAACGTGATCAAAAGTATTAACCTCATCATTGAATAAAACAATCTCATTTTGCTTTACAGTCTCCTCATCCAAAAGTAATTCTTCCGAGACTTTTTCCTTTGTACTCATAGAATTCAATTTTAATACCTTCTAAAATACATATTTTACGGCAACCCAATTATTCTTTTCCAGATTTTTTTCAAATTTTAACCCTACTTTCTTACATCTTTCCGAAATCTGAGGAATATCCTCCTTATAAAAACCACTTACAAATAATATCCCACCTTTTTTTAGACATTTCACATAGGTTGGAATATCTTCCAACAAAATATTTCTATTAATATTGGCTATAATAATGTCGTATTGCTGGTCTATCAACATATCGGCAGTTCCTTCGTAAACATTAATATGGCTGCAATTGTTGCGCTCCACATTTTCTTTGGCATTTAGGTAACACCAGTTATCTATATCTATGGCATCTATGGCAACTGCTCCTTTCATGGCCGCCAAAATAGCCAAAACCCCGGTTCCGCTCCCCATATCCAAAACGGATTTACCTTTAAAGTCATGCTCCAATATATGCTGTAACATCATAAAGGTTGTTTCATGATGACCAGTCCCGAAACTCATTTTCGGTTCAATGACGATATCATATAATACCTCGGGCTTTTCGTGAAAGGGAGCTCTAACCACGCATTGGTCGCCTACTTGAATAGGATTAAAATTACTTTCCCAAGTGGCGTTCCAGTTCTCCTGTTCTATCTCGGAATAATCATAATCAATATTAAACAAGGGATTGGAAAGAATCTGTAGGCCGTCAAGAATATTCGGATACCAATCTTCCTTTTTAATATATGCCTGAACCCCAAATTCAGTTTCTACAAAACTTTCAAATTGCACTTCTCCCAATTCCGCAATAAGAATATCCGAAGCGGGTTGAACTGGGGTTACCTTAAAATTATACTCTAGATATATAGAATTCGACATTTCTTTAAACACCTTAATTAGACACCCTTTTACAGTAAAAGGACCCGTTGAAACTTCAACGGGCCTTTTATATTATTTTGTTGCCTCCAAACCTTGGAAATAGTGAATTGCACTTGGTTTGAATCCAAATATTAATCTTAAAAATCTTAAGCTATTCCTTTAATTATGGCAATAAAATCGTCTGCCACCAATGAAGCTCCCCCTATTAAACCACCATCTACATCTGGTTTGGAAAAAATCTCGACGGCATTATTAGGTTTAACACTACCTCCATATAGTATGGAAACATTGTTTGCTATACCTGCATCGTATGCATTGGTAATAGTCTTACGAATAAATGCGTGCATTTCCTGTGCCTGTTCCGGCGAAGCGGTTTCTCCGGTACCAATGGCCCAAACCGGTTCATAGGCCAGAATTATTTTGCTCCAGGCCGAGGCATCCAATGAAAACAATGCATTCTTCAGTTGGCTTTCAACGATTTTAAAGTGGTTACCAGACTTACGGTCCTCCAACTCTTCCCCAAAGCAAAACATTACCCTCATATTATTTGCCAGGGCAGCTACCACTTTCTTGGCTAAAATCCCATCAGTCTCACCAAAATAAGCCCTCCGCTCGGAATGACCTATAATTACAGTATTTACCCCAATTCCCAATAGCATATTGGCCGATATTTCACCCGTGTAGGCGCCATTTTCCGCATAATGCATGTTCTGTGCAATTACCTCAATAGTGGATGATTTTAATTTTTCCACCGCAGCACTCAAATTCACAAATGTAGGTGCCACCATCACCTCTGCCTTGGTATCTGGAAGTTTAGCGGAAAGTTCTGCCAACAAAACTTCTGTTTCCGCTAAATCCTTGTTCATTTTCCAATTTCCTGCTACTATTTTACTTCTCATTTTAATTCTAATTTATATTGTTCCTTTATACAATTAAGGCTAATTCATGTTTATTTGAAAGGCTCTCCCACAAAATTACTCAAACTTCAATTCCTCCAAGTCATTGTAATGAACTTTCTGGATAATGGTTCCCTTTTCCAAAACCAAAACTCCGGGATTGGAGCGTACTATAGTTTTTAAAGTGGTTTCGTCAGTGAAATAAAAATCAAAACCCAATTGATATTCCTTTTTCATTTTTTGGGTATAATCCTTTCCAGAGGCGGACATCCCTATAACCTTATAACCGTTCTTTATTGCCTTATCCGTCACTTCCTTTATCTCATTGTAAGTACTATAATTGCTTTTAGCAAGATCATAAGCTATTACCATAACCAATTTAGGTTCCTGTAACAACGAGGCTGCCATATCCTCGCCATCCATTTCAATAGTGAAATCATGGATGGGAGGCTCGTATCCTTTCTGGATTTCCTCGGTTTCCACTCCAATAAACTCCCCATCCACAGCAGGATAATCCCCATTGGTAACCACTACCTTTTCCTCTCCACCCACATTAAACTTCCAACTGTAATCAAAAATGGCAACAGGGGCGTCCTCCGGAATGCTCATGCCTTCCTCAATATTTGCCCCAATCTTATATGGCCTAAAATCCAAAGCCGGTAAATGATTAAGCACATAATATGCAAAGATAGCACTAACCAATAAACTAATCCCTACAATAAGTCTTTTGGAACTATCACCAAAAGGCGATCCGATATACTTTGACTTTAAAAAAAGTATAACAATAAGCACTAATAAAACCACGTCCTTGGTAAAGGATTCCCAAGGTGTTAATTTTATGGCATCCCCAAAACAGCCACAATCGGTAACCTTGTTAAAATATGCGGAATAAAAGGTAAGAAAAGTAAAGAAAATGATCATCAAAAGCAGGCTCCAAACGGTAATTCTAGCTCTGAAACCTATCAATAACATTACCCCTAACAATACCTCCAGAATTACCACAAAAATAGAAATTCCCAATGCATAGGGCATCAAAAATCCCAAATCCAATACTCCCGGACTAAAGTATTCCTCCAACTTAAAAGAAAACCCAACGGGGTCGTTCAATTTAATAAATCCGCTGATAATAAATAAAACGCCAACAATTAAACGGCACAAAGTCACTATATACTTCATATTATAATACGATTCCGATTTTTATAAATTACTAGATATTATTAATTGTCGGCCTTTTTAGCCAGGGTCAAATATGGAAATTAAGATGTTGTCTTTTCTCCGAGATGTATCATTGCAAATACGGCATAATTGATCATATCCTGATAGTTGGCACCTATCCCTTCACTGACCAATGTTTTTCCTTTATTGTCCTCTATTTGCTTAACCCGCAACAACTTCTGCAAAATTAAATCTGTAAGTGAACTCACTCTCATCTCCCTCCAGGCTTCCCCATAGTCGTGGTTCTTGTTTTCCATTAAGGTTTTTGTGATGGCAATGTGCTTATCAAATAAGGCAACAGCTTCCCCTGCAGAAAGATCTGGTTGATCAACTACTCCTTTTTCGATTTGAATCAAGGCCATGATGGAATAATTAATAATTCCGATAAACTCGGAAACCTCATCTTCATCCACCTTTCGCACTTCATTCTCCTGTAAACTTCTAATGCGTTGCGCCTTGATATAAATTTGATCTGTAAGTGATGGAAGCCTTAATATTCGCCATGCACTACCGTAATCTTGCATCTTTTTCAGGAAAAGTTCCCTACAAACTTTAATAACGGCATTGTATTGCTCGGAAGTATTATGCATTTAATCTTTCTAATTTGTGTAAATTTCGCTTAAAATTTTAAACTATTCAAAAATCGAGATTTAAACTTAACTACCAAAAGTTTTACTCCCCTTTATCGTATAAAAAACATGACCATCAATTGCAAAGGAAACTTATTGGACTTAAACACCCCCAGAGTAATGGGAATAATCAATATTACTCCCGACTCCTTCTTTGATGGTGGTAAATACAAAGGCAAAACAGAGATTATTGCCCAGGTAGAAACTATGTTGGCCAATGGGGCAAGTTTCATAGATATTGGCGCTTATAGTTCCAGGCCAGGTGCCGATCATGTAGATGAAAGAGAGGAACTGGCTCGAATTACCCCCATTGTTGATCTCTTGATAAAGCAGTTCCCAAACATAATTATTTCCATTGACACCTTTAGAAGTAGGGTTGCCGAAGAATGCCTGGGCCTAGGTGCGGCAATAATCAACGATATTTCTGCCGGCGATTTGGATCCAAAATTATTGGAAATAGTTGGGAAGCACCAAGCTCCCTATATAATGATGCATATGAAAGGTAGTCCCAAAACCATGCAGGGCATGAGCCATTACGAAAACTTATTGGGGGAAATACTCTTTTATTTTTCGGAAAAAGTAGCCCTGGCCAGGGCTTCAGGTATTAACGACATCATTATTGATCCCGGTTTTGGATTCGCAAAAACCTTGGAACAGAACTATGAAATTCTCAAAAATTTTAATCTGCTTCACAACATAGACCTGCCCATTTTGACTGGAATAAGCAGAAAATCCATGATTTACAGACTACTCCAAACCAGTCCGGAACATGCTTTGAACGGCAGTACTGCGCTACATATGTACGCACTTACCCAAGGAACCAAAATTTTAAGGGTACACGATGTTAAGGAAGCAATGGAATGTATCCAATTATTTAATGCCATTAATGGTACCAAAGAACATTAATACCCAATTTTTATGCTCCGCTAGTAAAAAATTGTTCAAAAAAGAGCCAAAACATTTTTTCGAATTTAATTTGAGGTTATAGCTTATTTCCTATTTTTACAAAAACCACAGGATTGGATTTTTTAAACTTCTTAGATTTTAGTGTTACAGATATTATAGACATCTTTTTGGTGGCTATACTAATGTATTATGTCTACCAATTAGTCCGTGGAACCGTAGCCATTAATATATTTATTGGTATCGTTATTGTTTGGGCTTTTTGGAAGTTGACCGAAGTTTTGGATATGAAAATGATAAGCAGCATGGTCGGTGGTTTTATGCAAGTAGGACTTATAGCCCTTATCATTGTTTTCCAGCAGGAAATCAGAAAGTTTCTGTTAATGGTGGGCTCTACCAATTTGGCCTCCAAACGCAACTTTTTAAAACACTTTAAATTCCTAAAGGAAGACGGACTTACCATAGGGACCAACGTGGATGCAATTGTTGCAGCATGCGAAAAAATGGGAAGCACCAAAACTGGTGCCCTGATCATTATTGCCAGAAATAATTCCTTGGACTTTGTTAAGTCTACCGGGGACAAAATGAGTATTGAAATTACCCAGCCCATTCTGGAAAGTATTTTTTACAAGAACAGCCCCTTACATGACGGCGCAGTAGTTATTGAGGATAATTATATAGTGGCTACCCGGGTAATCCTTCCCGTTTCCAATGAACGCTCCATTCCCTTACGGTTTGGCCTAAGACATAGGGCGGCCGTTGGCATAACAGAAAAAACAGATTCCCTGGCCATTATAGTCAGTGAGGAAACGGGCCTTATATCCTATATAAAGAACGGAGAATTTGTACTGTTCAAGGATTTGGAAGAACTTTCCAGTTTAATAAAATCGGACTTACTTTAATTGCACTACCTTAAGTGCAATCCTAGGCTACCTCTTCGGCCAAGAATTGGGCTTCATATAAATTTTGATAATACCCTTTTTGCTTCAATAGTTCTTTATGGGTCCCGGTCTCTACTATTAAGCCGTCCTGCATTACCAATATTTTATCGGCCTTTTTAATGGTCGCCAAACGATGGGCAATAATAATTGAAGTACGCCCTTCAGTAATCTTTTCTGTTGCAAGTTGTATCAACTGCTCGGAATAGGTATCTACCGAGGAAGTAGCCTCATCCAAAACCAAAATACTGGGATTGCTTACATAGGCCCTAAGGAAGGCTATCAATTGTCGTTGGCCACTGGAAAGCATAGTACCCCTTTCCTTAATATTGTAGGTGTACCCCCCTGGTAGGCTAGAAATGAATCCATGCACACCAATCTGCTTGGCAGCCTCTTCCATATCCGCTATGGTGATGTCATCATTCTTTAAGGAAATATTATTGGCAATGGTATCGGCAAATAGAAATACATCCTGCAAAACCACGGCAATTTTAGACCTTAAGGATGTCAACTTATAGTCCTTTATATTGATACCATCGATTAATATAGCTCCGGAATTAATTTCGTAGAAGCGATTGAGTAAGTTTATAATGGTAGATTTTCCGGCTCCTGTGGCCCCTACTATGGCAATGGTCTCTCCCGCTTTTACTTTAAATGAAATTCCGTGCAACACTTCCTCATTTTCCAGATAACCGAAGCGGACATTTTGAAACTCAATATCCCCTTTAACACTTGCTTTTTCTATAGTTCCTGCATCTTGAATATTACTATCGGTATCCAATATTTTAAATACCCTATTTGCCGCAACCATACCCATTTGAAGGGTATTGAACTTATCTGCAATTTGACGCAGTGGACGGAACAACATACTAGACAGTAGTATGAACATAAAAATGGTACCATATTCCTCTTGGCTTATATTGGCAACATTCTGCAATCCCCCGTACCAAACTATCAATCCTACGGTAATAGATGAGACAATTTCTGCGACTGGGAAAAATATAGAGTTGTACCATACCGTTCTTAACCAGGCATTTTGATGTTTTTCATTGATTTCCCTGAATTTTTCCTTTTCTATTTCCTCCCTGGTAAACAACTGTACTATCTTCATTCCTGTAATGCGTTCCTGAACAAAGGAGTTTAGGTTCGAAACTTGGGCCCTAACCTCAATAAAAGCAACCTTCATGGCCTTTTGAAACAGTCGAGTTGCATATAAAATTATAGGCAACACGGCAAATACGATCAACGACAGTTTCCAATTGGCCACGATCATTACAATGGCCACTACCAACATTTTTAGTAGATCGGACACAATCACAAAAAAACCTTCGCTAAAAATCTCGCCTATCCTCTGCATATCCGTCACCGCACGGGTAACCAACAAACCAATGGAGGAATTATCATAATACTTCATCTTAAACCCCATAAGATGATTAAAAAGTTTTATCCGTATATCCTTAATAACGGATTCTCCCAACCAATTGGCGTAATAATTAAAATACAGCTGACTTAAAACTTCCCCTAAAAGTACACCTACCATGGCCAGGGTCAAGGTCAATAATTTTTGACCATCCTTGTTGGTAATGGCATTATCAACTATCTCCCCCACCAAAATGGGCGTTAAAACCGCAAAACCAGAGAGTAGGATTGCTGCTATGGCAACTCCATAAAATGTAATTAAATATGGCCTAACATGCCTAAGCAAGCGCTTAAACAGTCTATAATCAAATGCTTTCCCCGTATCCTTATCCATGGTGATCAATAATATTTTTTGGATATTTTATCGCTGTCAAATATAATCCTTTTGCAGGTACCGAAACCCCGGCCTGTCCCCTATCCTTACTGGCCAATATATGTTCCATGTTCGTCGGGGAAGATTTGCCCAGACCAACATCCAATAGGGTTCCTACGATGGCACGGACCATATTCCTCAAAAATCTATCGGCGGTTATGGTAAAAACCAACTTGTCTCCTTCTTTGGTCCATTGGGCCTTCCTAACATCACAGAGATAAGTTTTTACATCCGTATTGGATTTTGAAAAACATTCAAAATCCTTATGAGCCACTAAAATAGCTGCAGCCTTGTTCATCTGCTCTATATTTAACGGATATTTCACATAATAGGCCCCTTCTACCAAAAAGGGATTCTTATTTTGTACTATCCAATATTCGTATGTACGCTCTGTAGCATCGAAGCGGGCATGTGCCTCCCATGGAACTCCAAAAATGGAAACAATGGCTATGTCTTCCGGAAGATAGGCGTTTAACCTATGAACCAATTCTGAACCTTCACATAAAGCATCAGAATCAAAATGGGCGTACATTTCCCTGGCATGGACCCCAGCATCTGTCCTCCCCGCCCCTGTCAAAGATACCGTTTCCCGTAAAATTAAGGAAAAAGCATTTTCCAAAACCTCTTGTACGCTTATTGCATTGGGCTGTCTTTGCCAACCGTGATACGACCTGCCCTGATAAGAAAATTGGACGAAATATCTCAAACGAATAAATTAGTTTTGTGGTTGGCAAAGATACTTGTTCTAATGGAGAAAAACAGGATGACAAAATGATTTAATACAATATTGATATAAAGTATAGCTATGGGTAATTATCCAGTTCCCTTAAGTTTATAGGCATAAAATTTCAATGATGGCCTCCCGGGCCCACCAAGGTTTCCCAAGCGCCATTTGCTTACTTGGCAACTAAATGAAAATAATTAAACGCATGAAAAAGATACTCCTCCTTTCTGACACCCATGGACATATGGATGATAAAATTCTTAAATACGCCAAGGAGGCTGACGAAATATGGCATGCAGGGGATATTGGCAATTTGGAGGTAATGGACACCTTACAAAAGATAAAGCCCGTAAAAGGTGTCTATGGAAATATAGATGAAAATAAAATTCAGTTGGAATATCCATTGGACAACCGGTTTAACTGCGAGGAGGTAGATGTCTGGATAACCCATATTGGTGGATATCCCAACAAGTACAATGTGCGTATCAGGGAGGAGATCAAAATAAATCCCCCTAAACTATTTATCTCCGGACACTCCCATATTCTAAAAGTAATGTGGGATAAAAAGTTAAACCTGTTACATATGAACCCTGGAGCTTGTGGCATACATGGGTTTCATCAAATACGGACCATGTTGAGATTTGTTATCGACAAGGAAAACATTAAGGATCTGGAAATTATAGAGCTTGAAAAAAGGGGATGATTCTCATGGGCTTAAAAATATAAACCACAAAATTCCGCTAGAAAAGCGGTCTTAGTTCAACTAACAGTTTTAAATTCCTTGCAAGCAACGATTTAAAGTGAGTTTCAATCAAAAAAAACCCGGGCACTACCCCGGGTTCACGCACTAATACTACTAAGATGTTAGGCTTAACGCAATCGATCAACAGATTTTACAAGATCTTCATCCTTTTTTATTGCCCTGTTGGCCAGGACTAAAAAAACGATAGAAAATACAGGAATCAGCATCCCAATACCCTTCTCAGAAACAATAGTCTCTCCGGATAAGTTTAGTGATCGGTAAACGAAAAATCCTAGTAAAAAAAGATTCAATATCATATTCAACCTGTTTACCACAAATTGATTTTGTCTATTCTTAAATAATACAATCCCCGCCAGCCCTAAGACTGCAACGGCATAAAAAGCTATGGAAACAAACACTTCATTTTCGGCAAATATCTCATTTCCCTTGGCATCCGACCATAGATTTACAAAGAACGGCACAACCGCCCCCAATAGTATAACTACGATTAAATAAAGGGTCTGAATTCTTTGAATCATGCTCTACAATACAATTTGGAGGCAAAAATAAGCGTCTTTTTAAAAATTATCACTCTAATTATGAAAATAATTTGTAATATTGCTACGTTATAAGTCAGATCACTTACCAACAGGGGATTTCATTCCCTTTATTATCCAAAAACAAGAACAACATACACTTCATATTTTCGTAATAAGTATAATTTATTCAAAACTTAATGTTTGAGATTTCAGATTTAAAATCAAAAAAGCTTCCTGAGCTTCAGGAAATAGCCCAAGGCCTAAATGTTGCCAAGTTTAAAACTTTAAAAAAGCTCGATTTGGTCTATCAAATTTTGGATGTACAAGCATCAAATCCAAAAATTGTTCAAGAAAGAACGGATGCAATTCAAGAGGAAAGCAGCCCTGCCAAGCCTAAAAGGTCCAGAATAATCAAGTCGAAGCCAAAAGAGGCAGTAACAAATGCCGACACGCCTGGAAAATCGGAAATGAAATCTGTTGCCACAACAGAAAAACCAAGTACCCCCGAAGAAACCACTACCCCGGTCGCAGATAAGAAAGAGGAGACCAAACGTGAAAAAAAGCCGCGCCAACACAATAATCCTGTACAGGCGAAAAAAGAATTTCAAAAAGGTGCATCACAACAAAATGCTTCCCAACAGAATACCCCACAATCCAACAAACAACAGCATAAAAAGAATCCTCACCATCAAAAAGGCAATGTTGACAAAAACAACAGCAATTTTGATAAAGATTTAAAAAATAAATACAAAGAACCGGAATTTGAGTTCGACAGTATTATAGAAAGTGAAGGTGTCCTAGACATTATGCAGGATGGTTATGGATTCTTAAGGTCGTCCGATTACAACTACCTATCTTCTCCCGATGATATTTATGTATCCCAGTCCCAAATAAGATTGTTTGGCTTAAAGACCGGAGATACCGTACTTGGAAATGTACGTCCGCCAAAAGAAGGCGAAAAGTATTTCCCTCTTATTAAAGTGAACAAAATAAACGGAATAGATCCCCAAATAGTTAGGGACAGGGTCTCTTTTGAACACTTGACCCCTTTGTTCCCACAGGAAAAATTCAATCTTGCGGAAAGACAAAGTACTATTTCTACAAGAATAATTGATTTATTCAGTCCTATTGGAAAAGGACAAAGAGGTATGATCGTATCCCAGCCAAAAACAGGTAAGACCATGCTTTTAAAGGATATAGCCAATGGTATTGCTGCCAATCACCCGGAAGTTTATCAAATTATTCTTTTGATCGATGAAAGGCCGGAGGAAGTGACGGACATGCAGCGTAATGTTCGTGGTGAGGTTGTAGCCTCTACTTTTGATAAGGAAGCTACCGAACATGTGCGCGTTGCCAATATTGTTTTGGAGAAGGCAAAACGTTTGGTAGAATGCGGTCATGATGTGGTTATCCTATTGGATTCCATTACCCGCCTTGCCCGTGCATACAACACGGTACAACCTGCTTCAGGAAAGGTATTGAGTGGAGGTGTTGATGCCAATGCATTGCATAAACCAAAACGCTTCTTTGGAGCAGCACGTAATATTGAAGGCGGTGGCTCCCTGACCATCATTGCCACGGCACTTACAGAAACTGGATCCAAAATGGATGAAGTAATCTTTGAGGAATTCAAAGGAACAGGTAACATGGAATTACAATTGGATAGAAAAATATCCAACCGTAGAATATTCCCAGCCATCGATCTTACTTCGTCAAGTACAAGAAGGGACGACCTTCTCTTGGATGAAAATACCATTCAGAGAATGTGGATTATGAGAAAGTATTTGGCCGATATGAATCCGGTAGAAGCCATGGAATTCATTGAACAAAGGTTTAGACAAACCAAGAACAACGAAGAGTTTTTGCTTACCATGAATCAATAAAAGGTATTAAACCTCAGGGCAAGCCCTGCACCCAATAACAGGAATCGACTCAAAGGTCGGGGTATTGAACCTAGATTCCGCCGAAAAAGGCGGGATTAGTTTAACTTGCAATTTTCCTAATAAAAACAAGTAATCATAATCCCTAAAATTTGGGGACAATATTGAAATCCCATTTGGCCCTAGCACCAAATGGGATTTTTTTTGACATCCATTCTAAGAAAAAAACATTAATTTATTGCCTTATTTTTTTAGATGTGCAATAATCAGTAATTTAACATATAATTTAACAAGTGTTTTCCCCCAACGCTTACCACTAATTAATTACTTTATTTTCAACTAATTGTAAAAATTTAAATCATGAAAAACCTAAAAAGAACTTATGTAAAATTATGCGCTGGAGTCCTTGTTGTTTTTGGTTTCACTTCCTGTGAGCAAAAGAAGGAGAAAACACCTGTTACCGAACCTGTAACCACAGAGATTACCGCCCCTAAGCAGATTGTTAGTGTAGCCCAAGCAAAATCCATGTATGACGCCTACGGCGAACGTAGGGTAGGCCTAATTGAAAAATATGAAAATGACCTTGCTCCTGAGAAAAAATTTGATGTAGCCCGTTTTGGTTATTATGACTACAATACCATAAAGGAATACATGAATTATATTGAACAAGAAGCTAAAAAGGCCAATGTTGAAATTGCATCCCTCCGTTTTTATTTTTCCAATTACCCAGATAAGAAGACCTTTGAAGATGGTAGGGAAATAAAACATCCAAAACAAAATTCATTCTTTATCATCCCCGCCACTAAGGATAAAAATGATAAGGAATATGGCTTCTATATTAGAGAAGAAGATGGTAAAAACGTCCCAGTCTTACTTACCGATAATTTGGAACCAAAAAAAGATGGGGAAATGGACAGGATGCAATCCCAGGAGAGCAAATCTGAGGCTTCCTTTATGCCCACAACACCACCAGCTCCCTTTGATGCCAAAAATAAAAGTTTAGTTTTGAACGAGGCCAACATGGTTCCTCCTCCGTACCATTAAGATTTTTATGACCTATTAACCCCAGATCAAAGCAAAATGGAAATATTGGATACTATTTTAGAGAATTCCTATCAACCTCTCTATGCTGTAACCCTATCAATAGCTTTAATTAGATACCCAAAATATTACAATACCCCTTTAAAGTATTTCCCTATACTTTTAATGTATACCTTCTTAAATGAATTATTGGGCTATTTTACAAAGAACTATGAGGTATTCCATATTTCCATTTTTTCCGCTTTTGTTACGCACAATGTTTTTATTTACAATATTTACAACATTGTATTCTTTAGCTATTTCTTTTATGTCTATTGGAAATATATAGAAACGAAAAAATATAGGACTTATATAATATTGGCCACCGCCTTTTATCTGATGGCATCCTTGGCAAATCCATTTTTTCAAAACTTTAAGCTAGAATCCCAGGTATTTAGTTATCTGGCCGGAGCTTTTGCCATTTTAATCTGCATTATTCTTTTTTTTATAGAACACAGGCAAAGCTCTAAAAAATTGGACTTTAGGTTCACAGGCATTAAATGGATTAGTATAGGGCTGTTAATATTTTATCTGGGTTATGCCCCGATCAAAGCTTCCAGATTCTATAATTATACCTATCAATTGAATGAATACGTTCATCTCAGAAGAATTCACCTATCGCTGATCGTATTGATGTATATCAGTTTTATTATCGGATTCTTAAGAATGAAACGCAAATTTTGGATCTGACCTAAACTACAAGGGAAGACAGTGTTTATTTGCCGTATCACTCCCAACCCAAAATTCCCCGATTACCTTATCCAGCACAAGGTTTAATATGGATTTTTTTATAGGAGCGAAATTGAATCCTGCCTGTCCCCCATATTTTAGGACAAACCTCAAAAGTAAATTTGAAAAGAATCAAACATTAATGGTTTTGAGTCAATAAACGATACGGCAAATTATTATTATTGTTATGAAAATTAAGGTCTACACAGTGTAAACTTCCCGGTTGGCATTCCATTGGTAATGCCTCGAACAAACCGATTACAGGCACACATTACCCCACATAAGTGGTAAATACAACCTAGTACTATTAAGAACAAAAAAGTTGTATTTACCGTCGTCGATCAATGTGTTTTTCATTTAGGCAGGACATATCTGTGTTACGAGCCATTAAATACAATTAGAACCAAACACATTAAAAACCCAACCAGGACCTATAGCCCCTGCAAAGGGCGGCATTATATAACCTATACTACTATGGTAGAAACATTTGTTTTGGCAACCAATTTGTTGCAATAAAGAAACCTTTTAATATAACATTCATTAAAAAAAATAAACATGACAGTACCAGAGCAGATACAACTAGAAAATATAGCGGATTCCGATTATGAAATTTTTGCACTATTAAAACAGCGATATAGTCCTCGGATTTTTAAGGACAAAAAAGTCACTGAACAACATTTGCACCAACTTTTCGAAGCCGTGCGTTGGGCTCCCAGTTCCAATAACGAACAGCCTTGGCGCTTCCTATACGCTGAAAAAGGTTCAGAGGCTTACGAAAAAATTATAGCCAACCTAACGGGTAACAATAAGCTATGGGCCAAAAATGCCCCAATATTGATGCTAACGGCCTATAAAAAGGATACGGATAATGGAAATGAAAATTTCCATGCCCTTCACGACTTGGGTATGGGTTTGGGTGCAATGACCGTACAGGCGCAGTACATGGGTATAGCCATGCACCATATGGCTGGTTTAGATCACAAAAATGCCCAGCGCATCTTCAATATCCCAAAGGAGTATCATATTGCAACGGCAGTCGCCATAGGCTATTACGGCGGGGAACTGGAGGAACTGCCAGAAAAACTTCAGAGCAAAGAAATTAGCCAAAGGCAGCGAATGCCCCAAAACCAATTCGCCTTTAAGCATAGTTGGAATACCCAATAAAATAAACTGTGCTGTGGTATTAAAATATCCTACTTCTTTATATAGACCGTCTTTTTGTTCACAAACTCCAACATGCCTTCCATGGAAAGCTCCCGTCCAAATCCCGATGCTTTAGTACCTCCAAAAGGCAATCTTGGATCCGATTTTACCATCTCATTAATAAAAAATGCCCCATCGGGTATATCTCCAATTATTTTCCTTGCGGATTTTATATCCTCGGTGAACAACATGGACCCTAGACCAAATTTGGAATTTGCCGCCATTACCACGGCTTGCTTCCTATCTTTTGCCTTTACCACGGCTGCTACTGGGCCAAAAAGCTCTTCATCAAAGGCTGGCATACCAGGAACTACATCAATAAGGACTGTAGGCTCATAATATGCCCCGTTACGCTTATTTCCAATCTTAACTCTAGCTCCTATTTCCAAGGATCCATTCACTTGTTGTTCCAATGTTGTTGCCAAGTTCTCCCTGGCCATAACCCCTATATCTGTTTGTTTATCCATTGGATCTCCAGATTTAAGGGTTTGGATTCTTTCGGAAAACTTCATAAGAAACTCATCGTATATAGCTTCTACTACTATAAATCTCTTGGCCGCGATGCAACTTTGACCGGTATTCAGCATTCTGGCCATCACCATGATATTCAAATATTTATCCAAATCAGCATCTTCCCATACTATACAGGCATTATTGCCCCCTAGTTCCATAACACATTTTTTTAAATTCTTTCCGGCCAGGGCGGCCACAGCCCTACCTGCCTGTTCGCTTCCTGTAAGGGTCACACCTTGAACAATAGAGTTTTCTATTATTGATTCGAGTTGTTCATGGTTTGCAATAATAGACTGAAAACTGCCTTCGGGATAACCGGCCATTTGAAACAACTCCTGTAGTGCCAAGGCACATCCAGGAACATTACTGGCATGCTTTAATATTATGGTATTTCCAGCCGTGAGCGTAGGCGCTGCAAAGCGTATAACCTGCCAAAACGGAAAATTCCAAGGCATAACAGCCAATACACAGCCAAGAGGGTCATAACTTATAAAACTTTCATCGGCCTCCGTTTCTATGAGATCATCCGAAAGGAACCCAACGGCATTCTTGGCATAAAAATCACAGGCCCAAGCACATTTCTCAACTTCGGCAACACCCTGATTTATAGGTTTCCCCATTTCCTTGGACATTAATTGGGCATAGGATTTTTTGTTTTTCAACAAGGTCTTGGCCAGTTTTTTTAACAGACCTGCCCTATGTTCCACGCTTTCATTTCTCCAACTACCAAAGGCAAGTTCAGCCTTTTCCAACACCCTCTTTATATCACTATCGGAAAACATTCTATACTTTTCCAAAGGCTTTCCATTATATGGGTTTACTGACTCTATATATTCCATAAGACTAAATTTATTCTGTTAAAAAATCAAGAAAAAAGTTTCCGCAATACACTAAACCATTTACAGTATTTCCTTTTGTAACTGTTCTATTCAAACATTGCCAAAACCATTTCACGATCATAATTATTCTCAATATTTGCCTTTACATCCACTTTTAAGGCCTCCAATTCCTTTTTTACATCTTCCTTGTTTTCCTTGGAAACCTTGGCATCACGCATTATAAATTTTAAGGCGTCGAGCAAGGCAATAACAACTGAACTATCCTGTTTCGCATATAATCTGATAGGTTGCATAATAGTCCGCATTAATTCCTTGGCCGTAATGTTATTTCTTACAATAATAATCTTACCATCTTTTATGGAATGTGATGTCTTGGGCGGAAACCTCAAAATTTTCACAAGTAAAGGGGCCAATCTATTGATGGCATCAATGGCCGTCCCGGGATCGTTAATTCCCGGTGACATGGCCTTGACCGTTATTTCCATCAACTTGATAAACCCATCTATTCCCTCCTTCCGATCACTTCTGTTGGTGGAAATATTTATACATAACAACAAGTTCTTCATGTCTTCATTTGAAAACGAATTCTGGGCCATTATCAATGGCATTCCTTCCCACACATGACATCCAACGTAAGGCAATATTTCAAACACATGGCAATTATCAATTAAGGAATCACTTAGCAAAGCATCGTCAAACCCTCTGTAATAGCCCGACTTTTGTGCATAAATGGTTTCAAAATCATCTGTCCTAAATTCCTGTAAGCCAACATTTAATGTTCTGGAATCCTCAAAGTCCACATCCAAATATTTTGAGCTGGAACGAAATATATTATCAATAATGTTTTGAATTTGAATGGATACGGAAATGCTATGGATAAAATACACAAACAATCCTGTACAGAATATTCCTGAAATTGCAGCCAACATGGTTGGAAACCCCACTGAATGGGTTTCAATGTCATTGGCTCCAAGAACAATGAGAATAATAATGCAATACAACAGTGTACCTATATACACTCCTAGAATTAATTGGTGTCTTTTATTGGAGACAAGACTTGGCAACAATCTTGGTGAAAAATTGGAAGAAGCTTGACTGAGTACCACCATAACCATGGTAAAACTAAATACAGTTAAGGAAAGAATGCCTCCAATTAAAGTTGTTAAAATAGCCCTAGCAGTTTCATAATCCTCTATAAATAGGTAAGGAATGTTTTCTTTTAGCTTTTTGGCCAATGCCAAACTTTCCAGTTCCAGAATTACAAAAGCCAATAAACAAAATCCGAATGAAATAAGCACTGGATAAAATGCAATGCTCAAGAGCACTCTACTATATAATACCTTTACTAGTTTTAAGACGGATTTAAACATGCTGGAAGCAATTTAAAGTTGCTTAAAGGTAGTTAATAGCGCTTCTACCCCGCTAACCCGATACCAATAAATTGTATCGCATACCATTAGAATTGAAACTTAGGATGAAACGAATTCCTGCCTTAGGCGCGGTGATTTAGCAAAAGAGTCAATTTTATTGAGATTACAGCACACTTATATTAAATTCATTAAATACATTTGGATTATAAGATTTAATAGAACATTGCATTTTAAGGTTTTGGCAGACAAGCCGGCCCAGAATTTCGGGGGACATTTGGGTTAAATGTATTCTTATTGGAATTTCTAAACACTACAAAAGCAATTCAAATAAGATGATTAGGTTGGTTGTTAATTAATGGTTCCGATATAATTAAATATCGGAACCGTTTTTTTTGTTAAACATCAACAAGGTGTACAAATGTAATAAGTTAGTGTTTTCTTATAAATCTTCTTAACTTCTAGATCAATATTTGAAACTAACATTATGGATTTACATATCGACGAAGCCTGGAAGGAAATGACCAACAGATTGACTTCCTGGATAGACAGTTTAATAGTGAGTTTGCCCAATATCATTTTAGCGCTGCTTGTATTCATCATTGTTATTCTGTTATCCAAGTATTTCACTAAACTAACATGGAAAATACTGAGCAAAAGCAGTTTACAAAAATCCATGAAGAATTTAATTGCCAAGTTGATTTCTGTAATGGTTATTCTAGCAGGATTGTTTTTAGTGCTGGGAATTTTGGACCTAAGTAAAACGCTCAATACAATTTTAGCCGGTGCAGGGGTAGCAGGTCTGGCTGTAGGCCTAGCATTGCAAGGCGCCTTGGCCAACACCTATTCCGGAATTGTGTTGTCCTATATTAAACATATTAAATTTGGGGATTGGATAGAAAGCAATGATTACGAAGGCGAGGTAGTAGACATAGACCTGAGGGCAGTTACGATAAAACAATCGGATAACAATTTAGTTTATATCCCCAATAAATTGGTTTTGGAGAACCCTATCAGGAATTTTTCTACTACAGCCCAATCACGTGTAATACTAAAATGTGGAGTTGCCTATTCGTCCGATTTGGAATTTGTGCGGGATCTTGTTTGCAAGACTATTTCCTCGCATTTTGACAAGGTAGAAAATACCAAGGAAGTAATTTTTCTTTATACCGAATTCGGCGATAGCTCCATAAACTTTGAAATCCGTTTCTGGATCAACTCCACCTCTTCCTTAGAAGTTCTGAAGGCTAAAACTGTTGCCATGATAGCAATAAAGAAAGCATTCGACGATAACAACATTAATATCCCCTTCCCTATTCGCACCTTGGATTTTCCAGAAAACTTCAAATTCAACAAGCCTACAAACAATTGAATTAAAACAAGTTACAACCTAACCATCTGTGTTAACTATTAAAGTGATTACGTTAAACAATGTGATTTAATATCTTGAAATTTGTATCAAAGATTGTTAAGGAACAATTTATAGTATTAACCTAAAAACACACATATCATGCTACGATGGACAGTAACATTTGTAATATTGGCAATAATTGCCGCAATTTTTGGATTTGGTGGAATAGCAGCAGGCGCTGCAAGTATTGCTAAAATCCTTTTCTTTATTTTCTTGATTCTATTTGTAATTTCCTTATTTACAGGAAGAAGTAAGGTCTAAAAATTAAAGCTTTATAAAAATTAACAGAAACCATATTAAGTACGGACGTACATAATCTTAAAACTATAAAAATGAAAAAATCGATAATATACTTCTTATTCGCTCTACTATTTACTGTTTCTCTAGCCACATTGAGCAGTTGTAGAGAGGAAAAAACTGCCGGTGAGAAAATTGAAGATGGAATAGAAGAGGTCGGGGACGGTATTGAGGAAGGTGTGGAAGAAATTGGTGATGAAATTGATGACGCCACGGACGACAATTAAAACATTCTCTTTGGTTGGTTAGATTTTGTTTTGAACGGACATTTTCCATTGAGGATCTTGTCCGTTTTTATTTCCCCAAGAATTCTTGGGCACACCCAGGGTAACAGTCAAAATCGATGACGTTTTGTGGTAGAAAACAAAAGATTGGCTTGCCAAAGATCCTATTAAAAAATATAAACAGTAATTAACTTTAAACAAATTAAAATGACAAATGAATTTGCCAAAAACGAAAAAGAAATAATAGACGAATATCAAAAAAAAGGCTTTAAGGGCAACTACCGGGTAGAAAACATGAAATTGATCGATTCGAAGACAAAAATTGGGTATTCGCCAGAGGATGTCACTATTTTAAAGGAATATCGCTTCGAAGGAATGAGCAATCCGTCCGACATGTCCATTTTATATATTCTGAAAACAAACGATGGCAGTAAAGGAACGGTATTGGCCAATTACAGCCCATCCAGCAATATTGAAACAGCGGAATTTTTTAAGGAAATCCCCGAAGACAACTACATGACGAACTAAAAGCTTACTGCCAGAGCTAGGTAGATAACCATTAAACCATGGTATGGACAGGCCATGAGGACTATGTACTAAAGTACTGGGAAAGTTAAAGATTTAGTTAGGGCAAAAATTACCCTGCATTATCAATTTACAGAACAATTAATAAAAAATTCACCGAGCAGCTAAAATGAAATTAAAAAATCATCATCTTTGTGTATAACGCCAGTTTTGTTTTCCAAAATTTGTAGGAATGGATATGACCGGCCCATATTATATGCAATTAATGAGAATCTATCTGAAATTTGATTTTAACCTTATATGCAAAACTGTTCTGCAGGAACAATTGGACGCCTTGGGAATGAAATATACCATTCACGGTGTTGGGGAAATTGAATTTGATAGAAGGCCCACACTAGAGGAAGAACAGGAAATGGCCGCTCTATTGGGAAAATATGGCATAGAGATTATGGATGATCAACAAATGGCATTGGTGCAACGCATTAAAGATTCAATTACAGAATGGATCAAAGATGATGAGAACCCTAAACTATATAATTTCTCTACCTATCTTGCTGAAAAACTGGATTATTCATATACCTATTTATCCTCAGTATTCTCTGAAGCTACTTATTCTTCCATTGAGAATTTTGTAATACTAAAGAAAATAGATATCGCCAAAAGTTTAATTCTCCAAAACCACCTGACATTAACGGAAATAGCGTATAAACTCAACTATAGTAGTGTTTCACATTTATCGGCCCAATTCAAAAAGACGACCGGACTTACACCCTCCTCTTTTCAGAAAATAATCCTGAAGAGGAAGGAAAGAGCCTTAAACCAAAAATAACCACACCTATATATGCCCCTAAATACGCTGAACATAGCCTTGGCCGATGATGATGAAGATGATAGAACATTGTTCAAGGAAGCTATGAATGAAATTAAAATAAAGACCAAACTATCCCTTTTTAACAATGGAAAGGAATTGATGGATTATTTGACCCTGCCCAATGTAATCTTACCGGAAATAGTCTTTCTGGATTTAAACATGCCCATCAAAAATGGAATGCAGTGTCTCCATGAAATTAGAAACCATCCCAGACTACATGACCTCTTGGTGGCCATATATTCCACATCCTCCTCTGAGGCCGATATTGAAGAAACTTTTGTGAACGGAGCCAACATTTATATCAACAAGCCAAATAGTTTTGGGGATCTAAAACAGGCCATTGAAAAGGTTTTACAGCTCAATTGGCAATATCATACCTCGGCCTTGAACAAGGATAATTTTTTATTAAGGATCTAAAGGTTATTAAGGCATGCCAATAAGAAAATTAACATCCTCTCCAAAGGTACTTGCGGTATCCCTTATTTTGGCCATAGCACTTCTTATGTTCCTTGGAAGCATAAGTTACAAACAGATCGTGCAGTTGGGAGAGTCGGCAGATATGGTTTCCCATACCTTGGAAGTGGATATGGAAATAAATCAGCTTTTTTCCTATTATTCCCAAATGCAATCCACGGAGCTAAAAAATCTTCTATCCCGAGATACATTGGGCATTTCTTCTTTCGAAAATTACAAACCCGAGGTCCAGGAATCCTTCATGAAGCTAAGGGAACTCACCCAAGAAAATCCTGTACAACAGAAAATTTTACTGTCGGTGCAATCTTGGCAGGACAGTCTTTATAATTCTTTAAAAGTAATAGCCAACATTCCATTTCAAAAATCAAATTATTCTTCCGGCGATAGAGAAAAAATAACCAAGGTTTCAAAGGCAATAACGCAGCTCAATTTGCTTAAAAACCAAATGTACAAGGAAAAGCAGATTCAACTGGAGAAGCGAAAGGAGGAATATAGATCACAAATAATGTTTACCCCCTTAATGACTTTGCTCTTGGGAATGTTTGCATTATTTATCTTTATTATTTCATTTCTGCAGATCAATTCACAACGAAAAAAAACGGCCACCGCCGAAAAGTTCCTTCAAAATATTTTAGGCAGTACAGACAATATTATAAGTTATTTTGAGCCAATCTATAGTCCTACCGGACAAGTACAAGACTTTACCATCGTATTTTCCAATGAAAAAATTGAGTCTGTCCTAGGGCAAAAATCCAGCCAAATAGAGCAAAGTAAAATGTCCAAACTAATTCCCATTAACTTTGAGAATGGAATTTTTGATGAATTGGCCAAAGTGATTGATGAGGGCGAGACCCGTAAATTTGAGAAACATTTTAAATTTAATGGTAACCAGTTTTGGTTCAAGACCACTGCTGTAAAATTGGAGAACGGAGTTCTAACGACTTCGGTCGATACCACATCTGAAAGAAAGTTTACCCAAAATTTGAGGGTTTTAAACGAACAGCTGGAAAATCAAAACAGGGATTTGATAGAAACCAAGTCTTTCTTGAACAACATCCTTGAAAGCACTACCAACACGGTTAGCCATCTTATTACCGAGAGGGACTTAAATGGTGAAATTATAGATTTTAAATATGTATTCACCAACGCCGAAAGTGAAAAACTTACCGGAAAACAAGTCGATGAAGTTATTGGTAAATCAATATCCAAAATATATCCTTCCGTACATGATACTGGATTATTCGATTTAATGGTAAAATGTGCCAACACTGGCACCATTGCAACGAATGAAAGCGAATATATTTTAAATGGAAAAAGGGTTTGGGTCCATACTACCATAAATAAATTGGACGATGGCATTACCCTTACTTCATATGACAGCACCCAGATCATTAATGCCAAACAACGCTTGTTGGAGCTTAATGAACAATTGACCGTACAAAATTCCATTTTAAACGATGCTGAGGCTGTTGCAAAAATAGGTAGTTATCGCTGGAATATTGAATCCAAGAGGGCCACCATGTCCGATAATTTTTTCAGGTTATTGGACTGTGAACCTAACGAATTTCTTCCAACACCTGATAATTACAGGCCCTTTATACACCCAAAAGACCTCGAGATATATGACGAAAAATTAAACCTGGCCTTAGAGAAAAAAATAATTAGCAATTTTACCTATCGCGTTATCACCAAAAAGGGGAAGATAAAATACCTTCAGAATACAGGCCATTTTTTAAAAACCGAATTTATAGGGGTAGTAAAGGATATAACCAAGGAACTAAAAAATGAACAAAAACTTAAAGACAAGAATCTTGAACTAAAGCGCGCCAATAGTGAATTGGAATCTTTTAACCGTGTTGCCAGTCATGACCTTCAGGAACCCTTAAGGAAGATTCAAATGTTTATTTCAAGAATAATAGATTCCGATTCCTCAAATTTTACGGAACAGCAAGCACAGTACATAGAAAAGGTAAAATCGTCTGCCAACCGTATGCAGACCCTAATAAAATATCTCTTAGCCTATTCCAGACTCAGCAAGAAGAAAAAGGATTGGGTACCTGTAGACCTAAATCTGGTAATTGAAAAAGTTCAGGAAGATCTGGAAGCTCCCATTAGGGAATCCGGGGTAGAATTTATTCTTGGCGATCTTCCGGAAGTAAGAGGTGTCCCATTTCAGTTGGAACAACTTTTCAACAATCTTATTTCAAATTCCATCAAATACCACAGTATTCTTGAACCTCCAAAAATAGAAATCGCTTGTAAAAAAACGCAGCGTTCCTCAATTCCTGCTGATTTTAATAAAAAAGCCAAGGAATATTTCTGCATTACTGTAAAGGACAACGGTATTGGTTTTGAACAGGCCAATGCCAATAAAATATTTGAACTTTTCCAACGACTTCATCAAAAAAATGAATATTCGGGTACAGGAATAGGATTGGCTATATGCAAGAAGATAGTGGAAAAACACAAAGGACATATTGTGGCCCAGGGCCAAATAAACAAAGGAGCTACCTTTTACATCTATTTGCCTGTTTAAACAAAACATATATTCAAAACGGTTTCAATTCTCCAGGACAATTGCCCTTCCAGTTAACATCCGTGATAAAACCAATAGCATTGAGAAGGCTCTTGGGTAGTTGATGTAAATCTTTAAAAACTTTCAGCTAAAGTCTAGTCACAAGCTTGGCCCAAGCTTATTCCTCCATATCTATGTACGAAATGTCATGGCCTTGGCCCTCTAATAGTGCAGGAAAATATACTACAAAACCAATAATAATTCTTCTTATATATTGATCCAACCCAATAAATTCTTGCGTTTTTTAATGAAATAAGCTCCTTTTCATGTAATTATATAACGGAATATAAAAATTGTATAACAAAAAAGGCTCCCTCTGTAACGAACTTTGTTGGACACAATAAGAAACTTAAAAACAACATTCATGAAAAAGACAACTGAACCTTATCTACTGAATTCTAAAATTGGTAAAAGTTGGACCTTGGATTCCGAGGATAACAAAAACTACGATCTCCCCGATAATTTTATTATGGGCATGACCAATAGCCATCCAGAATGCAAATAAGTCTAAAACTTATTAATAGTGAAGACAAAGAAGCCTTTTAATTATGATCAAAAAGAAATTGCCAAAAATGTTGATTATCGCAGCAATATTAATGCTCTTTCTTTGGGCTATTGGCTTTTTTTTATTCAACGTTGGCATAATAATTCACCTACTCCTATTAATTGCCGTGGTCCTTTTTATTACCAGGGTAATTCGGGAAAAATGAAGTAATAAATCTAAAATACTGAGACATGAAAATTGTATATCTTAAAACGAACAACATAGCAAATATATTTAATCAGTTACAGCAAGACTTGGGAGGAAAATTAAAAATTCGCCCACAGGAGTACTGTCTAGAGTTGAACAATAATTTGGTAAGTGGGGTTATTAGTGGGGTTTCTTTTAAGAATAATATCTCCTTTATGGAATACGATATTGTCTTTAAGGAAGATATGCTACTCATTAACAACATGCCCATTACCAATCCTATCCACTTTATGTATTGTGCCAAGGGAAGAATAAGTCACAGTTTTGGAATTAAAGGTGAAAAAAGACTGCTCAACCAATTCCAAACAGGAATATTTTCCTGTGACCCCAGTCAGGATACCACCTTGTTCTTTAGGAAAAATGAAGTTGTAAAACTATCCAATATAATGGTAGATACCCATGAACTTGATCAAGATGATGAAAATACCGACCTTCTAAGAAATCAGTTACTAAAGACATTTTTGCCAAAACCAGGACAGAACATTTTTGCCTATATCGGTTCCTACAATCTAAAGATTGCCGAAAAAATACAACAGTTGGGTGCTATTACCCAAAAGGGATTGGTTAGAAATCTTTTGATAAAAGGTATAGTACATGTTATTTTGGCCATGGAAATCCAACAACACAAGGAAGATAGAAAAAATGCAAAAAACAATTTCGGATCCTTGACAAAAGATGAAATGGATGATATAAAAGAGTTATCCAACTTCATCAAAAATTATCCGGAAATTCAATATAGCCTAAAATACCTAAGCAAGAAATCGGGTCTTTCACCGGCGAAATTACAGGAAGGTTTTAAACTGTTGTTCGATAGAACGGTTACGGATTACATCAGGAACGTAAGGGTAGAGACCGCAGAACACCTTATTAAGACTACAGACCTCAACATTTCGGAAATAGTGTATAGTGTAGGCCTAACTAGCAGAAGCTATTTTTCCAAAATATTCAAGGAAAAATACAACTGTAGTCCTAAACATTATCAGGACCATCAAAATTCGGTAGCTGTTACAGCCTAATATATCGCTAAGTTTATCTACACAACCAGTCTTTAGACTGGTTTTTTTTTTTGCAATATAAACAGCTCATAATACCTTCATTCCTATTGGCGCACAGAAATGCCTTATCCCCTAACCACTACCTTAATCGGAATATTCATTTACAATATTGGGAAAACCAACCATATATCCAATGCAACAAAAAACGGCAGGAGATAATTCCCCTGCCGTTGTCAAATGCGTTTAAAGACCTTAGAACTTATTAAAAGGTTTTCAAGGAAGCCCTCAGCATCCATGACATCTGCTCATGTAATTGCATTATTCCCGTTATGAAATCGGCAGTACCCTCATCATTATGCTCCTCTGCATTTTCACTAATACTTTTTCTAATGAATTTGATAATGGTATTGTGGTCCTCCAATAAAGCTTCCATAAAACTGGAGCTGTCGTTCTTTTTTGGACTTTCATCCTTCAGATGTGAAAGCTCCAAAAACTCGTTCAAAGTCCCCGGAGAATAAAAACCTAGCATACGTATTCTCTCGGCCACCTCATCTACAATATTCTCTATCTTATTGTATTCTTCCTCAAAAAAAACGTGTTTGGTATGGAAATCGATTCCCTCTACATTCCAATGCGCATTTCTCAATTTGGTATACAGCAAATACTCGTCCGCCAAAAGTTTGCCAAGCATGGCCACTACGGCTTTTCTATTGTCTTTTTTGATTCCGATAGTTGCTTGTGTTGTTTCCATAATATATTAATGATTTTATTTTTTGTTAATAACAACAAGTTAAGGCCGTTTCTCCGGAAACATTGATCCAAACGATTTTTTGCTTTGCTCTATTTGAGCAATGTTTGTAGAAATCCAAATTCCACCCGTTTACAAACGGAAATGAGCTGCCAAAAGGCTTAACCGCTTCCCTCCTATCCTTTCATAGACATAGCTAAATGGGTGAATATTTGTTTTGGGAAAGGCTACCTCGGCACAAGATTTCCATCCGGTAAGGTTATAGAATACAATGTTTGATCTGCTCTTTAAAAGGATATCCTTATTCTATACATCATCAAAAAAGTAACTCCCTAAATCTGGATATTCAATCCTATTTTTACATTAATCCTATCCTAGCAAAAATTATTCTTTTTTACCGTCGCCGGTAAGGGTATTCACAATCCCGTCCATTATATTGAGCCATAAATAATTAAAGAATGATTTGGTATTATCCCGTTCTGCATATATTTCCCCATATCTATAACCCGATTCGTCCGTTCTGGAGCCGTCATTGGTAAAAATATTGCCAACAAAGGTCAATAGTTTATTTACACCCATCCTATCCTTTTTTAGAACTGTAAAACGAAAATCCTCATAGTTCATTTTCATATCCCCAGTGGAACTAACTGCATCACCACTAACGGTAAAATAGAGTTCTTGTACATCACCTTCTGCCTCTGTGCGCAGATTGGATCTCAGAAATTGATTAATGCTCTCGGACTTAAAATTCTTGACAACACCAGAAGCGAAAAATGCATCGTTCTCTTTGTGGACATCAAAATTCCATGTAAGCTCAATTGGGGCTTCTCCCATGAGTTGGGCCACGGCCTCAATCTCCGTCATTTCTCTATTTTCCTGAGTATTGGAAACATTGATTATCGTAGCTTCAAGATTTGCAAACACAATCTCACCCGGAACTGTTCCCATTTTCACCAATTCCGAATACACAATATATCCGTCGTTGACCACAACCTCTGAAACATTTAGATCTATGGGCAGTTCACGTAACATACGACTGTATAATTTTTTTTGTTCATAGTCATCCTGAACAAGCTTATCTCTAAATATTTTAATATTTGGTTTTTGAAGATTAAACGATGTAGCATTCAGAAAAAATCGGCCCGCATTAAATCCAAAATCCATACCAGACAAATTAAGTTCAGGAATTTCCAAGTCTATATAATCATGTTCCTTGTCTAATTTTTTGGATAGGGTTGTCTTGTCATATTTGGATTTCAAAGATAAATTGCTTAGATGTAATTCATTATCCTTAATCGTTGTTCCGCTTAGGGTTAGAGCTTCGTATGGACCAAGATCCGCGTACACCGTTCCGGTATTCAAATCGTAATCTCCATAGGAAAATGGTATTTCACCTTCTATAGTTTCCCTATTCAATTTTAGGTTTTCAAGGGAAAAATTCAAGTTTTCCATAGAAAAAACTACGGTATCCCTACTCTTTCCTAAAATCGTAAATTTGCCATCCACAATGGACAATTGTGCAACAGACAAAATTTTTTCTGTGGTACTATCATTTTCCGTTACCTCACCATTATCAACTCCATGACCTCCTTGATAATATTCTGTGTTAGGCCTTAACAATCGGATTTCACGAAAATCTATGGTGTTGCCAAATAAGGCCTGATAATAACCCAACCCATTTAAATCAATAGCTTCCAATCTCATCCCCATTTTTGATATTCTAGCCTCCTTGTCCAGAACTTCCAACACAACATCAGTTAGTCCTACCGAGCCTTTTATAAGGTTCACTTCCAATTGGCCGTAGGTCAAATGCATATGGTCAGGTATTTTTTGGTTCAACAAATTTTCAATATAACCCTTGGCCCTAAATTGAAGGATAACAAACAAAAGCAATATTAGGAATATTGGAATAGTGATGATCCAAACTATTCTTTTTTTCAGTTTGCGGTCGGCCATAATCAGTTCAAAAATTAATACTATTCATCGCAAAGTACGAGCATACTTCCTTAATTAATACCTCAGCCCAATTAAATATTGACTTTTTCCAAAGAGCACCCCTTTAATCCCAATGGAGTTACTACTTTTTTTGATGGGGACATTGGAGGAGCCCAACAATAACTAATATTGTAAAAATTAAAAACAATCATAATCATGAAGAAGATACTAAGTGTTTTAATAGTTATAACAATGACAATTGTAGTGGCCAATGCCCAATCCGTGTCCAAAAACGCCCTTGGTTTAAGGCTTGGGGACAATGATGGATTTGGTGGCGAGGTTTCTTATCAAAGAGCGATTTCGGACAACAACAGACTTGAATTTGACCTTGGTTGGCGCGATTCCAAAAATGTAGATGCCTTTAAGTTGGTGGGGCTCTATCAATGGGTAATGCCAATAGAAGGGCTATTCAATTGGTATGTAGGTGCAGGTGCGGGAATTGGTTCCTTCGATTCCCCGGGTGGAGACGGTACCTTTGCATTGGTTGCCGGCGACATAGGAATAGAATGCAATTTTGATTTTCCACTGCTGCTATCCTTGGACATTCGTCCGGAACTTGGGTTCAATGACAATTACTCCGATGACTTGGATTTGGATATTGCTTTAGGAATCAGATATCAGTTCTAAAACTAATTAAAATTGAAAATAACATTTACCCTAGGATCAATTTAATTGATTTCTAGGGTATTTTCATTTATAACAAGCCTATGGCCAAGGCGTAAATAATTCCAAACTTTTATTCATCCAGATTGCCAAAAGGGGTAACCTCAGTTGTCTCTTGCCAATAATACTTGTTCCTTCTTTAGAGTTTGTCTCCAAAGTTTTTTAAATTACTGTACTGAAATCAGTTAAATAATTAACAAAAATGAAAAAACTAGAGGGCCAGGTAGTAATCGTTACCGGCGGAGCCAGGGGTATAGGTGAAGGAATCTGTAAAGTCTTCTGCAATGAAGGCGCCACTGTTGCACTGTGGGATGTGTTGGATGAAGGCCAGAAAACTGCAGACAAGATTGCCAAGAAGGGCGGTAAGATATTCTACCAAAATGTGGATGTTTCCAGCCAAGAATCTGTTGACAAGGCGGTAGCAAAGGTCATCTCTGAATATGGAAAAATAGATGTACTTATCAACAACGCTGGAATAATTCGGGACCGATCTATCCTAAAAATGAGTCGAGAGGAATGGGATCAAGTTATGCACGTAAATGTGGATTCCCTGTATATCACCGTCAAAGCAATAGTACCCCATATGAAGACGGCCAACTATGGGCGGATAATTTCAGCATCGTCCATCAATGCTTTTCAAGGAGCTTTTGGCCAAACCAACTACAGCGCCAGTAAGGCCGCCATAGTAGGATTTACCCATTCACTATGTAGGGAAGTTGGCAAATACAATATTACTGTAAATGCTGTTGCTCCAGGATTTATTAAAACCGAAATGACGGATTCCATGCCGCAAGATGTAATACAGGCCGGGATTTCAATGATTCCTGTTGGCCGAATTGGCACTCCGGAAGATATGGGGCATGCCTACCTTTTCCTGGCATCCAAGGAAGCAGGTTTTATCAGTGGGCATACCTTGCACGCGAACGGTGGTGCCATGCCCATGTAATACAGCCCTTTTGGTCCATCATTAAAATACTCAAAAATGGTACTCTAATTATACAAGTGGAATGCAAACAAGAATAAAACAAAAATTCGATTTAAAAAACAAAGTGGCCATTGTAACAGGTGCCAGCAAGGGAATTGGCGAATCCATTGCATGGAGTTTAGCAGAATATGGCGCCAAAGTGGTCATTAGTTCCCGTAGCCAGGAGGCCGTTGACAAGGTGGCAAACAATATAAGAGAGGAAGGATATGATGCCTTGGGGATTGCCTGCCACGTTGGAGATGAAGCCCAATTAAAAAAATTGGTCATTGAAACTGTAAATGCCTATGGCGGGGTGGACATTCTAGTGAACAATGCCGCTACCAATCCGTTTTATGGTCCCTTGCACACTATGGAGAATGCCCTATTTGACAAAATAATGAACATAAATGCCAAGGCCCCTTTCTTGTTGGCCAACCTATGTTACCCCATTATGAAAAAAAAGGGAGGTGGAAGCATTATCAATATTGCCTCTGTAGAGGGCATGAAACCAAGTGTTGGATTAGGATTGTACAGTGTTAGTAAGTCGGCCTTAATAATGTTGACCAAATCACAGGCTGTGGAATGGGGCAAGTTTGGAATCCGCTCCAACGCCATATGCCCTGGACTCATCAAGACCAAATTTAGTTCGGCCTTATGGCAGAACGAAAAAATACTCGATCAAGTAACACAACATTTACCGTCAGGAAGAATGGCCGCAGCGGATGAAATGGCCGGCCTGGCCTGTTTTTTGGCTTCCAACGCATCCAGCTATTGTACCGGATCGGTTTTTACTGCCGATGGAGGGCACATGATAGCCGGCGGCTTCAACTAGTGATTGAACGATATTAAAACGTACCTATTTATTTAAAAGGAATTAATTAAAATACATATGGCAGAAGAAGAAACTATCAACAAGGCATATGCTACAGAAGTGCCACAATTATCGGATCTGACCCATTACCTAGGCAAGGAAGTGGGCATATCCAATTGGATGACCATAACCCAGGATATGATCGACTCCTTTGCCAAAACCACGGAAGACACCCAATGGATCCATGTGGATCCTGAAAAATCCGCCAAATATTCACCCTATAAAAAAACAGTAGCCCATGGATTTTTGGTCCTTTCCCTTGTCTCAAAATTCTGCTTTGAAACCCTTAAGATCAAGGATATAGCAATGGGGGTAAATTATGGATTGGACAAGGTAAGGTTCATGAATGCCACCCCGGTAGGTGCCTCGTTAAGGGCTCGAGTATCCTTAATGGAATTCAGCCCGTTCGAAGGCGGGGCCAAATACAAATTAAAACTTGTATTTGAGCTAAAAGGGGAAGAAAAACCGGCATGTGTTGCCGAATTTATAGCCCAAGTCTATTCAAATCCCAATAGTAAGAAAGCAATTTCCGAACCTAAAATGGACATCCCCAAAAAAAATGAAAACACAAATGACCAGAGCGTTCTATTTGAAAAGGATGGCGATATTGGAATTATTACCCTTAACAGGCCCACAAGGTACAATGCGGTTACTGACGATGTTGTGAACGGAATTACCAACGCCATCAATAAAATCCGGAAGGACGATGACATTCGCGCAGTGGTTATTACAGGAGCCGGAAAAGGATTTTGCGCCGGTGCGGATATGGCCGTCTTTGGCCAGGTTACACCCGAAGAAGGCCGGGCATATATTACCAGCACCTACCAACCTTTGATGCGCAATCTTTTTACACTTCGCAAGCCGATTATAGGGGCAATTAACGGAACTGCGGCCGGAGTAGGAGCTTCCCTTGCCCTTGCCTGCGATTTTAGGGTAATGTCCCAAAACAGTGCTTTGTTGTACGCCTTTATCAATATAGGCTTAGGTCCTGACGGTGGTGGTAGTTGGCTTTTGGCAAGACAAATAGGTTATAGTAAAGCATTACAAATAGCCGTGGAGGGCAAAAAAATAATGGCTAAAGAATGTTTGGATCTTGGACTCACCAATAAATTGGTAAGTGAGGACTCCGAATTGCTTAAGACGGCCAAAAATTGGGCCCATGAATTGGCCAAACTTCCTACCTTGGCTGTAGGTGTTACCAAAGAAGACATGTTCTATGCCATGGGCCATGATCTATATGATACCATTGCTTATGAAGCAGAAAAGCAAGTTGCCACGTTTGGCAGTCGCGATTTTTCAGAAGGCGTCAATGCCTTTTTAGAAAAGCGCCCCGCTAAGTTTATAGGCAAATAATACTTTGTTAATGGTACTGCTACCTAAATTAAAACATTTCCCCAGCCGGTAATATATGAAGACTAAACCTTCCAAAAAGCAAATCAAATGAATTTCGACGATATAAAAAAAAGGATAAAGGCCTTTGTTAAGGAGGAACTTTTTCCTTTGGAACCCTGGATTTTAAATTGTAGCTGGGATGAAAAACTTCCAAAACTCAATGAACTCCGCCAAAAAGTAAAGGATATTGGACTTTGGCTACCTCAGATTCCAAAGGAATACGGGGGTTTAGGACTATCCAATACCCAGCATGGGGAAATAAGCGAAATTTTGGGTGCCAGTCCCTACGGACATTACTGTTTTAATTGTCAGGCCCCTGACGCCGGCAACATGGAAATATTGATCGAATTCGGAACCAAAGAACAAAAAGAGGCATATCTCTACCCTCTTCTAGCGGGCGATATTAGAAGTTGTTTCGCCATGACCGAACCGGATTTTGCTGGCTCCAATCCCGTAAATATGGGCACAATGGCCTTTAAAAAAGATGACAACTATATAATAAACGGCCATAAATGGTTTACGACAGGTTTTGATGGGGCCACCTTTGCCATTGTAATGTTGATAACCAATCCAGAGGCAACAGAAGCGCATAAAAAGGCTAGTCAGGTTATTATCCCCACCAATACCACTGGTATTGAATTCATTAGAAACATTCCCGTTATGGGTCATACCGGTAATGGCTGGGAGAGTCATTCCGAAATTAAATTCCATAATGTAAAAGTCTCATTGACCAATGTCCTTGGAGGAGATGGAGAAGGATTTACCATTGCCCAAAAAAGGTTGGGCCCGGGACGTATTCACCATTGCATGCGATGGATGGGTATTTGCGAACGATCTTTTGATCTCATGTGTCAGCGGGCCATATCCCGGGAATTGGCACATAGTAAGACATTGGCCGATAAACAGACCGTTCAAAACTGGATAGCCGAATCCAGGGCCGAAATTAATGCTGCAAGATTATTAATCCAGGATGCCGCAAAAAAAATTGATTCTCAGGGTGCCTATAAGACCCGAAAGGAAATTTCCATCATTAAATTTTACTGTGCCAACGTCCTACAAAAGGTGGTAGACAGGGCAATTCAGGTCCATGGTGCCTTGGGCCTAACAGACGACACCATCCTGGCCTTCTACTATAGACAGGAGCGGGCTGCCCGAATTTATGATGGGGCGGACGAGGTGCATATGAGCAGCTTGGCCAGACAAATTTTAAAAGAATACAGAATTTAAGCGCTATGTTGAACATATGGAACGATAAATCAACCAAGGTTCGCAAAGGCGAGGAATTGGGAGTGGGTAATTTGAAATCCTATTTGAACCATTTCTTTGAAATTGATGGGGATATAAATATAGCCCAATTCCCAAGTGGTTATTCCAACCTAACATATCTGCTGCAAATTGGGAAAAGTGAATATGTATTGCGAAGGCCGCCCATAGGGGCCAATATAAAATCCGGACACGACATGAAGCGTGAATTCGATATATTATCGGCCTTAAAACCTTCCTATACCAAAGTGCCTAAGCCAATACTTTATTGTGAGGACAATACTGTTTTAGGTTGCCCCTTCTACCTTATGGAACGGGTGGAAGGAGTAATTCTAAGGGCAAAAATGCCTGAAGGGATGATTCCGTCCACGGCAGAGATGCAAGGCATATCCAACAGTTTTGTAGATACGTTTGTTGATCTTCATCAGCTCAATGTTAAGGATATTGGCCTAGATAATTTTGGTAAACCTGAAGGATATATGCAACGACAAATTGAAGGCTGGACCAAACGATATTACAAATCCAAAACCGATGAAATACCCAAAATTGAAGCTGCGGCCAAATGGTTGGGCCAAAATACGCCCAAAGAACCCAAAAACTATTCCCTGATCCATAACGATTTTAAATACGACAATTTGATACTGGACCCCCAGGATTGGACCAAAGTAAATGCGGTTCTGGATTGGGAAATGGCCACGATAGGAAATCCGTTGATGGATCTGGGAACCACTCTGGGATATTGGGTAAATCCTAATGACCCCGACTTTATGAAGGCATTGAACCTTACCCCTACAAATCTGCGAGGGAACCTATCTCGGGAAGAAGTGGTGCATCAATATTCCCTTAAAAGTGGACAGGAAGTAACTAATATTATCTTTTACTACGTTTATGGATTATTCAAAATAGCGGTGATCATACAACAAATATTCTACCGCTACAAAAAGGGATTTACACAAGATCCACGTTTTGCAAAACTAATTGACGGCGTAACCCTTCTCGGAGAAATTTCACAGATGGCCATAGCCAAAAAAAGATTGGACGGTTTGTTTTGAAAATTAAATGGTCTATCATCAAAATACAAATGGCGTACCATAAGGACCACTGGTCTACACAAAATGTCCATTCACCTAAAGTAGGGAATTATTACAATCTATTATTCGGTTATTTGTAATTAACGGTAATACGACTTAAAATGAATATTCTATTTATTGAAGATGATGCTATAGAAACCATGAAACTTCAAAGAACTACGGTTAAGCTTGGTTTAAAACATAATATTATAGAAGCCAAAAATGGTGAGGAAGCCCTCACCGTTTTAAATTCCAATTCCCCATTGCCAGATCTTATTTTATTGGATCTCAATATGCCTAGAATGAACGGGATCGAATTCTTAAAAATACTTAAGGCGGACGTAAACTTTAGATACCTCCCAACTATTGTTTTAACAACATCGCAAAATAGGGCCGATTTATTGGAATGCTATAGAATTGGAATAGCCGGATACATTCTAAAACCCTTAAAATATGAGGATTACGAGGATAAATTAAAAAAAGTATTGGAATATTGGGATATTAATGAACTTGTTAAGGCATAACAGATTTCACGGGATTCACAACAATTTATTTTCCATAAGTAATCGTTTTCCTACATTTGATCAAAACCTAAAAAATGAAAGGAATTGTATTTACAGAATTTTTGGAAATGGTGGAATCCGAATTCGGTTTAGCAGTGGTAGACGCCATCATAGACGAATGCGATTTACCCTCCGAAGGCATCTATACTTCGGTTGGCACCTATGATTTTAATGAAATGGTTGCTTTAATTAAAAGTTTGAGCAATAATGTAGGCGTAGATTCCAATACTTTGATCTTTTCTTTTGGTCGTTATTTATTTACCAGTCTGGGCAAGGCACATCCTGAAGTAATTCAAAGCTATAACAATCCATTAGGGCTTCTTTATTCGATTGAAGACCATATACATGTCCATGTTCAAAAATTGTATCCAGAAGCTGAGTTACCCACATTTAAAATATTGGAAAAAACAGACACCTCCATTTCTATGATATATTCCTCCTCCAGGGGTTTATATCGTTTGGCCCATGGTCTTATAGAAAAATGTTTTGAACACTATAATGGATCTGCCCAAGTTTCCTATGAACTATTAAAGGCAGACGGTACCGAAGTGAAATTTGATATTATTCAAAATGGATAGTAAACAAGAAATAATCCTTCTCAAAAAGGCTTTGGAGCGACAGAAAAAAGCACGCATACAGGCCGAAAAAATCTTGGAAATCAAATCCAAGGAACTCTACGATACCTCCTTCCATTTAAAACAGGCAAATCATAAACTAGAAAGTTTATTAAATAAAAAAACTGCGGCCCTAAATGGCTCCTTTCTGGACATAATTGATCCCTATGTAATCATGGACCTTAAGGCCAATGTCATAAATATGAACCTTTCTGCCAAAGAGTTTCTGGGTTATGACCATACAGTAGAACCTGTTAACTTAACACAACTGGTACATAAAGATTACTTGGACTATACCAAGGAATCTTTCCAGATATTGATAAAAGCAGGGACAATCAAAAATTATAGGGCAAAAATCATACTTAAAAATAAGGAGGAAAGATATGTTCAGATAAACAGTAGCCTTATTTACGACCAGGACAGAAAACCCATTGCGGCCCAGGGAATTATAAGAGATATTAGCCAAGAAACAGAAATAAAACATTTGTTGGCAGAGCAAAAAAAACAACTTAATATCATAGTTGAAAATTCACCTCTTGGCATTGCATTAACCGTTAAAGGAAAAATCATAAAGGCAAACCCTAGTTTTTGCAACCTCCTTGGGTACTCGACCAATGAGCTCAAAAATCAAACCATTAAGGATATTTCCGAACCTGTTGATTCCTTGGATTCGACGGACAAACTGGTTAAAATGAATGATGGAGAAATTGATAATTTTTCATGTATTAGAAAATACTTACGAAAAGATGGTAGCCATTTGTATGCCAAAACCCATATAAGCGCCGTAAGAAATAACCAAAATGAAGTAGAATTTCAAGTAACTACCATAGAAGACATTACCAAGGAAATGAAAGCGGAGGAAAAGTTAAAGGCCTCCGAAAACCGACTTTCTACACTTATACTAAACCTACAGACCGGGGTGCTCCTGGAAAATGAAGATCGAAAAATCTCACTTACCAATCAACTTTTTTGTGACCTTTTTCAAATACCCGCCTCACCAGAGCAGCTGATAGGGGCCGATTGTGTTGATGCGGCCGAGCAAAATAAGTCACTTTTTAAAAACCCAGACTCCTTCGTGGCAAGAATTGAAAAAATTCTTAGCGATCAAGTTATGGTGGTCTCAGACGAACTGGAAATGGTAGATGGCAGAATCCTGGAGCGCGATTATATCCCTATCTTTAATAATGGGGAATACAAAGGACACCTTTGGACATACCAAGACGTGACACTTAGTAGAAATTACAATAGAACTTTGGAAGCACAAAGGGAGAAATACAGTAGTATTATTGCTAACATGAATCTAGGACTTATTGAAGTAGACAATGACGATATTATTCAAATGGTAAACCAAAGTTTCTGCCAAATGAGCGCCTACTCCGAACAGGAACTATTAGGAAAAAAAGCAAAAGAGGTCATCAATATTACGGACAACACTATAATAAACGAAAAAAACCAAAAAAGGCTAGAAGGAAAGTCAGATTCCTATGAAATAGAGGTAAGGGATAAAAATGGGTCGTTAAAGCATTGGATGATCAGTGGGGCTCCAAGATATAATGAGTCTGGTGCCATTATAGGGTCTATCGGCATACACTTGGATATTACAGAACAAAAACTGTTGCAATTGGAAAAATTAGAATTGGTCAAGGAATTGGAAAACAGTAATAAAGGATTACAAGAGTACGCCCATATAGTCTCACATGATTTAAAATCACCATTGCGAAGTATCATGGCCTTGTCTACATGGATGCTAGAAGACTACAGGGAGGTCTTGGATGAAGCAGGACAAAAAAATCTGCAATTGATGCAGGACAAAATAGAATTGATGGACAATTTGATCAGCGGCATTTTGGAATATTCAACTGCCAATAGTTCCAATTTGGTCAATAGCGATATTGACCTAAACTGCGTGGTGTCAGATATAATCGATAGTATTTACATTCCAGAGCATGTCACCGTTGCTGTACCTGTAAAATTACCAACCGTCTTGGCAGACAAAACAAAGATTCACCAATTGTTCCAGAATATTATTGGCAATGCCGTAGTACATATAGAAAAAGAAAAGGGACTGGTGGAAGTTTTATGTTCGGAAACTGAAAACTACTGGCAGTTTACAATAAAGGATAATGGAGTAGGTATTCCCGAAAAATATCACACAAAAATATTTGAGATTTTCCAATCTGTCGGTACCAATGAAAGATCTTCCGGAATCGGATTGTCTATCGTAAAGAAAATTGTAGATCGCTATAATGGACGTGTTTGGATAGATAGCCAAGTAGGGATTGGCACTAATTTTCATTTTACCCTTCAAAAAATTAAAAACAAACAACCCGTAACATGAAAATATTACAGGCCATTAAAATGAAAGGTTCAACCTTCAATTTTATCCAAGACCTACAAGTTCTAAAAAATCCACTTGTACTTGTTTTTGGAAATAGGTACATGTTACAGGATAAGGATCTATATAGGGAAGTAAGAACTCTTTTCCCAAACGGACATATTGTTTTTGGCACTACTTCTGGTGAAATTATGGATGCCAATGTCTATGATGGCACTGTGGTTCTGACAGCCATAGAATTTGAAAAAAGCACTTTTCTTGTTAAGGCCAAAAATGTGGTTGATTTTGGCAACGATGACAAAAGCTTGGGACAACAACTTATGTCCGAGTTTTCACAAGAGGGTTTACAGCATTTATTTATTGTTTCAGAAGGCAGTTCCGTAAATGGTAGCGCGCTGATTCATGGTGTGGAAATAAACAAGTTATGTAAGGTGGGCCTGTCAGGAGGATTATGTGG
Source organism: Arenibacter troitsensis (assembly GCF_900177645.1). Lineage (GTDB taxonomy): Bacteria > Bacteroidota > Bacteroidia > Flavobacteriales > Flavobacteriaceae > Arenibacter > Arenibacter troitsensis. The sequence continues at coordinate 861,220 of NZ_FXAO01000001.1, read as the reverse complement.
TGATGATGACCGATTTGAACTTACCTTATCATCATATAACGAACCCCCTAAAGAGGGTCAGGTGGTCGCAATCGGTTTCTATGGGGACACCTTGGAAATCACTAGTGCCAACTTTGGAGGTTGGACTGCATTTGGACCAGAGCGAATTATAACAAAGTCCAAGGACAACATCCTGTATGAATTAGATGGTAAGCCCGCATTGGACCTATATAAAAAATACTTGGGCAATAAAGCATCCGAACTTCCTAAATCGGCCTTGCTCTATCCGTTAAGTGTTAGAACACAAGGAGATTCCGAACCCATTGTTAGGACCATACTCAATATTGATGAATTGGAAAATGCCATGATTCTGGCCGGGGACGTACCTGAGAGATCTAAAGTTCAATTAATGATGTCTACTGTAGATGATATTGCCAACGGCGCTAATTTGGCAGCTAAAATAGCCATGCGAAATAGAAAAAATAAACCCGAATTGGCATTGCTCGTTAGCTGTATTGGAAGAAAATTAGTGATGGATCAGCGAACCGAAGAGGAGGTTGAAGAGGTTATTTCCGTAATAGGCCCAAGCGCCAAAATTACAGGATTCTACTCCTATGGTGAAATGGCTCCCTTTGAAGGTCAAGAAACCTGTAAATTACACAATCAGACCATGACATTAACCTTATTCAGCGAATAATGCATAACCTGCTCAAAAGACAACTCAAAAAGTATCTATCGGAAAACCTCAGTGAGGATGATGCCCTAAACCCTTTCTTAACAGCTGTTGAGAGGTCCTACGAAAATTATGACGATAAACTGAGCATGTTGCAAAGAGCAACTACCATTAGTTCTGAAGAACTGTATGCAGCCAATCGCGAGCTGGAAAATGAAGCCCAACGACAAAATCACATCCTTAATTCTTTAGAAAAAGCAATAACTAGTCTGGAAGCCAATCTAGAACATAAAAACCAATTGGATTATAACTCTGAAAACGAGTTTGATGCCGAAAAACTTGCAAAACATATAAGTGACCTGGCCAGAAAGGTGGCAAATATGGCTATGGAAAAAGATAATTTATTAAAAGATTTAAAAACCCAAAATGAATCACTGAACAATTATGCACATATAGTGTCTCACGATTTAAAATCACCGATTAGAAATATCAGTACATTGATGAATTGGATTTTGGAAGATGAAAAAGGGAAATTCTCACCGGAGAGTAGTATCAACTGTTCACTGATTACACAAAACCTTGAAAAAATGGACAAGCTTATAGATGGTATTTTAGAGCATGCCACTATGGGTACCACAAATGAAAATTACGTCTCTTTCAGCTTAAAATCGGTACTGGACAATTTGAAACAAACGCTGTATATCCCTAAAAATATAAATATTATATACGCTGACACACTGCCCATATTATTCTGTGAAATAAAACGTATTGAGCAGTTATTTATGAATTTAATTATCAACGCAGTAACAGCTACCGAGGAGATTGAACAAGGGATTATTGAAATTAAGGCCAAAGATCAAGGCGACTACTGGAAATTTAGTATTACCGACAATGGTAAGGGAATTCCGGAAAATCATCAATCCAGTATTTTTGAAATGTTCAAAAAATTGGATACGGATAGTAAATCTACTGGTATTGGTCTTGCTTTAGTAAAAAAAATAGTAGATTTATACGAGGGTGAAATTTCGTTGAAATCGGAGGAAAACAAAGGAACAACCTTTTTTTTCACATTAAAAAAACCATATGACCGAAGTACCTAATCTTAATTACATAAAGGAGCTGGCCGGTGATGATATTGAGTTTGAGAAAAAATTCATCAGTATCATAAAAAAGGAGTTCCCGGAAGAGGTAGATACATACCTGGGACAGATCCGAACAAATGAGCTATTAATGGCCGCTGAAACTGTACATAAATTAAAGCACAAATTTAACATCCTGGGACTAGAACAGGCCTACGGATATGCAGTAACCTATGAGGAAGACCTTAGGGATGGCAATAATAAGATGGACATGGATTTTAGAGCAATACTTCAAAAAATAACAAAATACCTTACAACTATATAATATGAATTGTATTATCATAGACGACGAGGCCGCGGCAAGGGCAATTGTAGCCCAATTATGCTCCAAAATATCGGAATTGGATGTTATTGCCGAATTTGATAATGCTATTGACGCATTAAAATTTCTAAATCAAGAATCCATAGATATTGTTTTCCTGGATATCCACATGCCTGGATTTTCTGGTGTCGATTTTGTACAGACCCTAAAAAATCCTCCTAAAGTTGTATTGACTACCTCTGACACCAATTTTGCCATAGCAGCCTATGAATACGAGTGCATTGTGGACTACCTAGTAAAGCCCATTACTTTGGAGCGCTTTCAAAAATCCTTTCAAAAATTAAAGAACATTACACAACTACCTCCTGTTGGTCCATCAAAGGAAATAGGAGAGTCAGCCTCAGGGGAAGATCTTTATATCAATATAGATAGACGCCTAATTAAATTGAAGCTGAATGAGCTTACGGTCATAGAAGCCAAAGGGGATTATATTGATATCAAGACCGAAAAAGAGGTGTATCACGTACATACTACCTTAAAGAAAATTAAGGAGAAACTGCCGGAAAAGGTTTTTATGCAAATACATAGGTCTTTTATAATTAACTTCAGCAAAATTATAGATATTGAGGACAATAGCGTCTTAATAGGTAAGAACGTTATTCCGATCAGTCGCTCCAATAGACCTGAACTGATGCGAAGGCTAAACCTTCTGTAAAAACAGCACAAATATATTGGACTTAACCTTCACACTGGAAGATTTTTAATTCGATTTGCTTTCCGCCTCCAAATTGGCAAAGAACAATGGTTGTTTGGTCAAGGACCATTTTAGTTTAAATCCAATTTCCGTAAATTCAAAACCAGCGGCCGTGGCCGATGCTATATTGCTATATTTGCCGTAAATACTTCCACTGAGACGTTTGCCAAATTGGTGCTGCATGGAAGCCTCTGACCTGAAAATTGCAGTTTGAGGGTCGTTTTCCACCTTTTGAATTCCTGTAGCCACACTGGCCATATAGTTGGTATGAGTGGATATTTTTCCCCTGATATCCCCAAAAACTTCCCCAGCCTGATATTTTTCTGGGCTAAAATATATGGTAGGCACTTGCTCTCCGAAGGTGATATACTGATAATTAAGACCGAACTTTAATGCCGGTTTCTGTAATACCGTATAATACAAAGAGGTAAATAAGAGGTTACGACTGTTGTTGTCGGTCTGCTGGGTGTACATCAATTGCGTATACCAACCCAAATTTACATTGGTGCCCAGATTGTAATTAAGTCCATAATGATTCATCACAATTTCGCGCTCTATCAAATCCGCATTAAAATTCTGCACTTCCCTTTGGTAGCCAAGTTCTAGATTCTGCAACTTAAAAGGCTTTATTTTTAATTTGGCATCCAAAACCGGTTGTGTGTAAGCTGTTTCCATAAACCTACTGTTATTGAATCCCAATACAGTGGCCATATCTACATTAGGGGCCAATTTGTATCCAAAACCAACCAACACAACATGGGATTCCGCCTTATTCTGGGTAACCGTATTCTCTGTAGTTCGGTACTGGTAGTTTAGTGTGGTTTTAAATTTGGTGGAAAAAGGTACAAAGGCATTTACGGAATTGGAAAAAGCCACGTTATTTCCATTGTCAAAGGTATAGGCAGCATGTTCTTCAATACTTGGGGTATGCAAACCATTGAGTTTTTCAATAAAACCTTGTGCATCCTTTTGATTCTTAAAAATTTTCAAAGTCTGAAATGCCGCCTTATAAGCAGGTACGATTCTATCTGAAGCAAAAAGTGCATTTGCCTTGCCTAGGTTTCCGTCAAAAGAAACACTGTCCTTAGAGAGTATGGCATCATAGCTTGATAAACTTGCCTTAAAATCACCGGTATACATTCCTAGTGTAGCATTTAATGCCTGAACCCAATTGCCATTCGGATATACCAGGGCTAGACGGTCTATTTCCTTTCTGGCTTCGGCAAACTTCCTATTCCATATCAGGGCCTGCACATAGCGGTCGAAGGTGTGCTGATTAAGCACCGGATCGCCAAATGACTCCACTTTTTCTTTAGCTTCCAAGGCCATTTTCAGAGCCATTTTTTCATTTCCGGCTATGTGTTCTGCAAGTGCAATTCCATTTATAGCGGTGATGGAATCTTTAGCGGATGTGGCATATCTTCGGTAGGTATTTTTGGCACTATCCGTCTCTTTGGTTATCAATTGTAGGTTGGCCAAATTCAACAATGCCTCCTTATCTTCTGGAAAATCTCCAAAAATTTCCAGTAGCAATTGTTGTCCCATCCCATAATTTTGTGCATTTACAAACTCATTGGCGTATCCCAATTTTATATACTTCCTTGAAATCTTGGCACCTTCATTATCCGGTTGCAGTGCTATGGCCTTATTTACCCAATTCAGTGCAGTTTCATATTCCCTTAGATTGCTCAAGGTATTGGCATACCCCAACAAAGCCCCAAACTTATCTGGATTTTTGGCCACCATATCCTTATATAGGGGTTTGGCCTCCTTAAATTTTCCTGCCCATAAAAGGGATTCTATATAATTTATGGCCACCTCGTAATCATTGGGGTACTTTTGTTGTAAATCTCCAAATAAAGCATTGGCCGTTTTAGGCGCTCCATTTAGTCCTACTGCCCTTCCGTAACAAATCTGCGCGGTCTTGTTTTCGGAATCCGATTCCAAAAAGGCTTCAAAAAAAATCTCGGCATCTGCAAAATTACCATTTTCCAAAAGTTCAAATCCCTTTTGCATAGATTGCTGGGCCTGTATGGAAAATGACAATAATAAGAATGTAGTAATTAATTTATAAATATTCATAGGTTAAGTTTTCTGGATTTTATAGGCTATTTGGTTCGCCTAAGAATCCTATTTATTAAGCTTATGTAAAGTTACCGCATACCCTTCTTTACCGGAAGTGCAATACCCGCCATTCGTCTACAGCAATTGACGATCCGTCTACATCGGCCTTTTCAAAAGGCCTATCATTTAGATATTTGCTTAATAATTGCATAATTATTGACCCTAAATACCATTTGCCAACAGATCAATATAGAAAACCTTTAAAAAAAATAAGATGACCATATCCAATATAGTAATCAAAAAAATTTCCCCCGCACAGTTGTTTATGGGTAGTGCGCTCCTAGTAAATGGGGGCAACTACCTGTACAACTTAGCTTTGGGAAGAATACTGGGACCTGAGGCCTTTGCTGAAGCGGCACTGTTGATCACCCTTTTATTGGTATTATCCTTTATAGGAATGACGTTTCAATTGGTAACCGCCAAGTTTGCCGTTTTGCTTTCAGAAGAGGATTACTCCCATTTTCAAAACACTATCTATACCTATTCGCTTGCTTTTGGTATGGCCATTGGAATAATGGTAATTTATTTTGCCCCAGAGCTCCAAATTTTGTTCCAAACCCAAAATGCCTGGATGTTTACCATATTTGGTGTTGGTATCCCCATTTATTTTTTAATGAGCGTCAATCGCGGTAAATACCAAGGTTTCCAAAACTTTGGAAAACTATCTTTTACCTACCAGACGGAAATGTGGAGCAGATTGATCATCACCGTGCTCTTGTTAATTTTACTCCCATTTGAGCCTGCCATCCTGGTGGCGCTTGGAATAGGACTTTCTTTTCTTTTTGGATTGATTCCGATGGATTTTAAAGAGGTGACAATTTTTACAAAAAATAGACTTTCCAAAGCCAACACAAAAAAAGTGCTTCAATTCATAGGACTCACCGCTGGATATGAACTAACACAGATTATTATTAATAATAGTGATATTCTTTTGGTTAAGCATTATTTTGATGCTTTGGAAGCAGGTTTATATGCCTCTTTAGCTTTGATTGGTCGCGTTGTCTATTTTGTTGCATGGATGTTCGTAATGTTATTGTTGCCAAAAGTGGTCCAAAAACACAAGGACGGAGAGCCCACAGTTCCGGTACTTTCAAAATACATAGGATTTATTGGCGTGTTATCCCTGGGCATTGTTATGGCTTGCTATCTGTTTCCAGGAACAATAATTAATTTATTGTTCGGAGAGGCCTACCTATCCATGGCCCCTTTACTATGGCAATATGCCCTAGCTACATCGCTTTTCGCCATCTCCAATATTTTTGCCTACTATTTTCTGTCATTGGACCATTACATACCGGTAATTCTATCTGGTATTCTAGGGGTTTCCCAGGTGTTGTTGATTGTTCTGTTTCACAGTAGCCTTACTATGATAGTCCAAATTCAGATTATAGTAATGGTCGCGTTACTGGTGGCTCAGGCACTCTACTTTTTTAGCAAATCCATAAAGTAATACTTTGCAATTAAAAATATAATTCTATGGCACCTCTGCCCCCAGAGCGGTTATTTTTGAGGATAAAGTCTAGGCAATGGACCAAAACTAAAAACAATTAATGGGCAATTTCCTTAAAACAATTTAACCGAACACCTTTACCATTGGTCTATATAAAAGAGCCAACCACCTCTAATCATCCATATTTATAATACTTATGGGTGATATTTGTCCCAGAAATTAATTCTAAATCTTAACACAAAACTTGACCTATGAAATTAGCCATTGTAACTGCCTACCCTCCCAGTAAAGTAACCCTAACGGAATACGGATATCACCTAGTGAAGCACTTTAGGTTACAAAATGAGGTAAGCGAAATAGTTTTGATTTGCGACAGGACCTCTGAGGAAAAAGACCTGAACTTTGATGGGGAAGGTTGTAAAATAAGCGTTAAGGAATGCTGGAATTTTAATAGCTATACCAACCTTTTAAGCATTAGCAAAACCATTACGGAGACTAAGCCGGATGCCGTATTGTTCAATCTACAGTTCTTAAAATTCGGCGATAAAAAAATCCCGGCAGCCCTGGGTCTACTTCTTCCTTTGATATGTAAACTAAAAGGTATCCCCACCATTTCCTTACTGCATAACATTATGGAACAGGTGGACTTAAAAAATGCAGGTATCACCAAAAATATCATTTTGCAAAAGGCCTATGGCCTCATAGGAACTACCTTGACCAAATTTGTTTTAGCGTCGGATGTACTTGCGGTTACTATAAGCAAGTATGTAGATATCTTAGAAAAAAAATACAAGGCAAGAAATGTGGCATTAGTACCCCATGGAGCCTTTGAAACCCCTCCGGAACCTGATTATTGTCTACCCGAAGGTCCAAAGCAGATCATGGCCTTCGGTAAATTTGGTACCTATAAAAAAGTCGAAATTCTAATAGAGTCCGTAGAAATTATCAGAAACCGCACCAATTTGGATTTGGAAATCGTAATAGCCGGAACGGACAGTCCCAATACTCCTGGCTATTTGGAAGATATTAAAAAACAATATGCCCATGTACCCCAAATACGTTTTACAGGCTATGTAGCCGAGGAAGATGTCCCTGTGATTTTCGCTGAGAGCGCCGTTACCGTATTTCCTTATACTTCCACCACAGGTAGTTCAGGAGTATTGCATCAGGCCGGTAGTTATGGCAAGGCCGTTGCCCTACCCGACTTGGGAGATCTTAGTATTTTAGTTAAAGAAGAAGGCTATAAAGGAGAATTTTTCAATCCCGAAAGTGCGGCATCCCTAGCCGATGCCATTGAAAAAATTTTAAAGGATGATTTCTATAGGGTCCAATTGGGAAGGAACAACTTTAAAGCAGCCTCTTCCCTGCCTATGTCCGAAATCACCAATATGTATGTTAATTACTTCAAGGCCATTCAATTGGCAAAATCCAAAGGTTTTTCATTAACACTGCCCAAAAGAGTGGCCGAACTGGAAAAATAGTTTTTAAGTTTTAGGTTAAGTGATGAAAAGGGAACGATTTGGCTAATCGTTTCCTTTTCTATTTTTGGATTATACCTTTAAGGTAATAGTAGGTTTTTTTGGGTTTACCTTCCATATCAAGACAACCGAAATACTTTTGGGGTTCCCTTCTCCAAGGCCTGTTGCCAACCACAGCGGATGGAACCTTTTCAAAATCGTATAAGGTCCAGAAAAGAAATGGTATTTGGGCTTCTTTTAGAAGGGGCTGAATTTCCTCATAATAGGCCGCCTGTTTCCCCTCCGAGTTTAGAAAAGCATTCCACACCCCGCTATAGGAAGAGCTGCCGTATTCCTGAAGGACGGTAATTTTACCACTTGGAATGGCGTTTTTCATTTTGTCATATGCGGATAAAAAATCTTTGGTATCCCTATAATAGTGAAAGGAAACAAAATCGAGTTCATCGGCAATATTAATGGCAGCTTCCGGACTGGACCATCCTACTGTTATTGGATGCAGGTTATCCCACTTTTTTACCCTTATGTTAAGCTCCTTTAGCCAAGCCAGCACATTATCCCTTCCTCTTGATTCAAAATCCAGATCGGGTTCGTTCTTTAAATCCCATGCCAGCAAGCTAGGATGGTCCATATATTCTTTTACCACCTTTTCGGCATGTCTGAAGGTCAATGTCCAGTTGGGCAGACTATAGTCCCCATAGAAATCAAAAAGAGTGATAATGACCATCAAATGTTCATTTTCCGCAGCATCCAGAAGTGTCCTCACTTTACTAAGTCGAATCGCATCCAAGTGGGCCTCCCCAAAATCTGAATAAGGAATAAACACACGAACGGTATTGAGTCCCATTTCCCTTATCTTCCTAAAATCTGATGCAATAATACCATCGTTAAACTTATTTCCGAAGGTATCCCATGGACTGTCTTTAGGATAATAGTTGAGTCCTTTGATATTTTTTAAAATTTCTAGATTACCAGCACCAATTATTGGCTCTTTCTTCACCTGAAGAGGTTCTGATGCCACCCTCACAAAATGACGCACCCTCCAAAAACCATCCTCTAAAAGCATTACTACTTGGAATGTTGCCGTTTCATGAAATTCCAAAACTGGAATTCCGTTTAAAAAGCCCTTCTTGTAAAGCAATACATTCTTATCCAGAAAAGAAATTTGGGTACCATCAGCGCTATAAAAATTTAATTCGGGCCAATGTTCCAAAGTGGTCTGAACAAAGGTAGCGCCCTTTTGCTTGTTTGTATCCAATATTTTATACAGTTTGGTCCTAGCACTTTCGGTAAAGTAGTCGGCAATGCCGTATTGATTGTTGGTAGCTAGGGAGGCATTTTTCACGTACCAACCATTAAGGTAATCCCGTTCAATTTTCGCCAAAGTTTGTTTCTCTATGGGGCGGCCTTCCACTGAAGTTGTGTCCCACACCACCTCGGGCAAATAAATGGGCGATTTTTCCCCACCTATATGCAGAAGGGTGGAGCGGTCCGCACCAGTATTCAAATAAGACCAAACCGAACTTATCCCGAAAAGCACCAATGCATTAATGGCCAGGAATGTACCAATCAAAAGGACCCTTAAGATGTTTTTATTCCATTTCATTTTGGGCCAATTTTATACGCATTTCTTTTTTAATACCAGCACATTCCACGGTAATGTGATAATCCCCTTCAAGATATAATCCTTTGTCCAGCTCAAATGACCCCATCCCAGATCTGGCATGTGCTTGCTTGTCCTCAATAAATTTACCGTTACTGTCGTAAATTTTTAATTCGATAACCAATCCTTCCGGTACCAACTGCCCCATAAATCCAAGAATTGGGCCCACTATGATCTTTCGATTATTTTTGGACCATTTAACTTCAAAATCTTTTATGGCACTTTTAAAATTCAGCTGCAGCTCATTGCTCTTTGCCTCACCCGTAATATACGCAGTAACCCCCCATTCTTCCTCCTCATTAGGGTGCAACATATTGGAGCTTGCAATTCCGGCCAAGGTAGTCCCCATAGATTTGAGCAATTCACCACGCTTATTTTTAACTATGAAATTAACCAAGGTTCCATCGTTAACCGTATTCCCAAACCTATCCGTTATTGGTGAGGTCATAAATCTCACGACTTGATTACCATCCGCAAAATCATGTACACGTTCAAATCCAATTTTGAAATCAGTACTATTGGAGGGGGATACAATGCTTGTAAGCTCTTTGGAAGGCACCCCGTTTACCGCCGCAGTAACCAACATACGTCCCGCTTTTTCTTCCCCATAAAGTAGGCTATAGGCAAGACCATCTTTAAGGCGAACTTCAAATACATTGGTTTTGAAATCTACTAGTTGGCTAATAGACACTACAGTACTATCTGGAAGAGGATTGTCATAATCGTCGGTTGGTATAATGGTAAGCATGGAATAATCCTGCCCCCCAGCCCTAATACTTCTTGGCCCAAAATAGGTTTCTATTTTGGAGAGATTCCCAATCCGCGGACCAAGATAAAATTTGTCCGATAACAGTACCTTGGAATTGGATACGAGCTTCCAGTGGTATTCCCCTGCCTCTTCCGTGAATTTTGGGGGGATATTGAAAACGGCATTATCATTAATTATTTTAGGTTGAAACAACAGGGGGCCAAAACTATTTTCCAACAATAGCAAAGCGTTTCCGTTTCCTTGAAGGTGGAATTGAAATTCCAACCCGTCACCAACAGATGACGGATGTGAAACAGCTACTACTTCCACCTTCAGGTTAGTATTTGGCACCTCCTCCCCCTCCCTACAACCGAGGCTTGCCAACATTACCAATATGTAGAACTTCCACCTCATATTACCTTGGATTTCCTATATAACTGTTCATTTCCAATTTTATAAAATCATAATCAGATCCCTTAAAAGGTTGCATTTGTTCATACGAATGACTCCGATTCCGCACCCCGATTACTTTTCCGGCAATTTCCGCGTTGGGCAGTCCATTTACATAACAGTTTTCCAAACTACTGTTGACAATCTTCAACCCATCCAATTCCTTGATATCATACTGAAATGATTGTTTGCGCTGCACCCGGACCCCGTCCCGAACAAATTTATGGTCAACCCAAAGGAGATTTTTGTCGGCATCGTAATAGGAAATCAACAGTAAGGGAATCGTTACTTCCTGAATCCCTGAATTGTACAGTTGCCCCTTGATCCTGTCTGGCAACAATTGTATTTCCTGAAGCACCAATCCCTTATAAAGATCAGTATTGGCTACATTGCCGGCACACTGTAGATTGAATTTGGTAGGTTGCTCCGAAAATGTCACAGGTGTAAATTCATCGGGGTTAAAAGTAGGGGGAATGGTATCTTTGGTCTGTGACCATGCAATACCTTCAAAATTGATTTTGAAGGTGGTGGTTTCCATGGGCATTAACTTATGCTTCATATGAAACTTGGCGTTATAACTGGCCAACTCCTTATCCTCGTCATTGTACAATGTAGCCTTTAGAACCACATCGGCAGGAACATTGTCAACATTCTGCAATTCCCCGATAACCGAGTAACTGCCATCCATTTTTACCAATTTGGCACTAAGCACCTCCAAAACTGGTTGTTTCAGTACATCCTCATGATGGGTCTGTTCTGTGGTTATTTTTCGTCGACCATGGTTATAAAAAGTAGTATTGTTGGAAGTAAACAATTGATCAGGGGGAATGTCGCTATCTAAATAGGACGGTTCTATGTACCATTTCCCTTGACGTTTTACCAAATTATGATTGTATGTCTTTTGTATTCGTTCCAAAGGGGTTACCCAAAATGTTTCTACTTCCGCCCTAGCATTTTGGTCAGTCTCATTGGATATCTTTATTTGGATTGCGTCCAATTTAGCATACGAGCTTAAGATGCCATCGGTTACAGATACTTCCTGCATATATTGGGCAATGGAAATTTCCTTTTCTATATCCAAAAATGAGTGTGCTGTCTCAAATTCCTTAAAATCCAAGGCATTATAATAGGCCTTAACCACATTTTGTGGAGACCTTTGGGCTATGTTGTGGATATAAAATTGGTAGATTCCAAATCCGAACAACGATATGACCAAGAATGCCCAGAGATGATTTACACTGATAAGGAATGATGGAAATTTCCTATATTCAATAGCATACTTCATATAGTCCGGCTGTTGGATCATTCTTGAATTAAGTATTCGAATCCAGAGCAGTTGAATATTGATAACAAAGGCTATCAATACTGTTAGAATAGGTACAATGCCCCACATTAGCTTCAGCCATTGGGCTACATCCTCTTTGGGAAGAATGGAGGGCACCGGGGGTACGTTTAATTTTTCCCAAACCATAATACCATTTTCCAACTGTTGTAGACGTTGCCATCCACAGAAATAAAGGATGGGGTCATAGAATTTATCATTACTAAAGATGTACTTTAGGTTATACTTTTCCGGAACGGTCAAAAACTGCTGAAGGGAACCAATACCCTCTACCCCCCTAAATTTCGAATTCTCCAAACGCTCAATGGCCCTGGTCGTCAATTCCGGTAATCGTCTTGCAGAATGATAATTACCATCAACAGTCATGGCATTTGTTTGCGCCGAGAGCCATGCCATTTGATCCCCGAAACCCAAGGGCAAATAACGCCATTGGTCATGTTGGTCCTGATTTAAAAAATTAACGATGGGAAGCATTTTTATTTTTTGGGGCTGTGAGGGTCTAAAATATCCTAAACTCATTGTAAAAATGACCATTAAAAGAATACTGCCTCCAATAAAAATACTTAGCACCCTATGGTATATTGCCCCAAAACGCCGTTGCAGTTGTTGTTTTAGATCACCTTCTGCCAATCTATAGATAAACTCCCCAAATATTGGTAACGCCATTATAGTTGCCCAAAGGGTAAAACGGTCCAAGGTCAGGATATTAAATGCAGTTTCGCCCAATACTTTCAACGGTATAGGGGTTGTTCCCCCGGTGCCCAAAATAGTAAGTGCGGATATGGACAAACCAAAAAACAAAAATCGTTTACTATAAAGTCGATAAAAAATATAGGGCAGAAAGAACAGCAGTATTCCCCAAGGCACAATAAAGAATACCAGACCTGATGAGGTCACTTCCAAAAAATTATCCCTGGAACCATGTGGAATGGGGATTTGGGTAATAGGGTTCTTTTTGGAATTGACCCAATAGGGCAAAATACAGACCACTATTAATACCAAAGAGGAAAAACCAAATCCAACTATACGCCAAAAGAGCTGTTTAAAAGATTTGAAGAACACCTTAAAAGTTAATTCCCTATTGGTAGATACCTTATCACGGGATACATCCATAACGACCATTCCAATTAATGGAAAGACAAAAAATACCATTCCAAAAATAGGTGTAACATGATGAGAGGTAACCGTTACGGCAATCAGTGATAAGGAAGTGAGTAAATAATGCGACCTCCCCGTTTTGATCCATAAATATATTTCAGTAAGGGAATGCAAAAGAACTGAAAGTCCAATAATACTGGGTAACTGCCCAAATATATGCAAGGTTTCTATAAAGGTTGTGGAAAATACCGCCATCAAGGAAGTATAGCCTGCTACTTTTTGATTCCCCGTCATTAAAAGCCCAAAACGGTAAGTACCTGTAATAAAAAGAACAATTCCCAACAGAGCTACCGTGAACAATCCAAATTTTAGGCCACCAACATAGGATAAAAGGGCAATGGATTGATGAACCAAAGGTGGATAACCCTGAACTGTAAACCCCGTATACCATCTATAATCCCATGGTTCGAACCAACTATTGGCATAATGATCCGCAAAAAAAAGATGGATCAAAGCATCATAGGTAGATTCCAATGTAAAAAAAATACTGGCACCGTGAAATGTAAGTCCAAAAAACAGGGCCAGGACCAGTAAACTATTGGTGTTTTTCATTAATGGATTATAACAAAATTATAACAATCTAAAGATAGCATTATTGTATAAGAGACAATAAATCAGCCATCGCAGCAAAAAATCCATTCATCTATAGAAAACTGCCACTGAACTTTTGACCACCTTTTAAACGGATAGGTTGTTACTACATTTGCTTCAGAAATTGCATTAAAGCCAGCAATTTTAAAATAAACTTAAAACTTAACCTATGAAAATTTTAGCCATTGACGATCAACAACTAATTCTCCTATCAGTAGAAAAAAGACTTTCAGAACTCGGATATGAAGTAAAAACTGCAGATAATGGAGCTAACGGAATTAAACTCTACGATAACTACAAGCCCGACCTTGTTCTAGTGGATATGAACATGCCGGACATGTCCGGCATGGAAGTGGTTAAACATATTAGGTTTTTCAAAGAATCCAAAACACCTATCCTAGTCATGTCCGGAAATACCGATGAATCCATTATCCTTGACAGTTTTACATTGGGTATAGACGATTACATGAAGAAACCTGTGAGCTTGGATGAAATGACCGCTAGGATCAAAAGAATAATTGGAAGCCCTAAACTCTCTGTGGATACATTGCCAATAGCCAATACCAGAATGCTGCAAAAAAATTGCGTTGGCGTAGTAATCCCATGTTATAATGAAGAAGACAGACTATCCAGTGACCAATTCAGGAATTTTGCCTACGAAAACCTCGGCTACCATCTTTGCTTTGTAAACGATGGGAGTACAGACAATACTATGAAAGTGCTGGAGGAACTTAGAAAAGGAAACGAGTCCAACATCAGCATATATAACTGTGAACAAAATGGTGGGAAGGCAGAAGCGGTCCGGCAAGGAATCCAATATTTGATGCAGGATAAACAATTGGATTATATTGGGTATCTGGACGCTGATCTCTCCACAGATTTCAGGGATTTTGACGACTTGGTAAAAACCATAGAAAATTCACAATTCAAAATAGTCAGTGGCTCACGTATCAGCAGAATGGGTGCTGACATTACCAAGGAATCTGCCCGTAAAATAATTAGTAAAACCATAAATATTATTATTCAAAAGATTCTTGGCATGCCCTTTAAGGATACCCAATGCGGTGCCAAGGTAATGAACAGGGAAATTGCAGCAACTATGTTTGAAAAGAAATTCATAACCAAATGGTTATTCGATGTTGAAATATTTATGCGCATGCGTAAGCATTACGGTAAAAAGGAGGCGACGAATATGATCTGCGAGCAACCCCTTAAACGCTGGATACATGCAGATGGGTCCAAATTATCCATGAAAGATTCCATTAAAATTGTTGGCCAATTGGCCAAGATTGCAGTGGTATACAATTGAGTTATTGGGAGGGATCGTAAACCTAATCCTATATCGAAAAACCTATTTTGGCTTTTGGGATTTAAGAATGATTATTTTTTGTTATCTTCAAATCCGAACAATAACAACAAATAGTAATGATCTTACATTGGCTTAATCCAGGCTTAAATATTAAAAAATTATTAATCTTAGTTCTATTAACTTCTTATTTCAGCATTGGCTATAGTCAGGAAAACCTAGGCAAAACCCCTAATTTCATCATCATTTTTGCAGACGATCTAGGTTATGGCGACCTAAGTATTTATGGTCATCCCACCATTAAAACACCGCAATTGGATAAAATGGCGACCGAAGGGCAAAAATGGACCAATTTCTACGTAGGAGCCAGTGTCTGTACCCCTAGCAGGGCTGCCTTATTAACAGGTAGATTACCCGTAAGAAGCGGTATGGCGAGTGATAAAAAAAGGGTATTGTTCCCAAATTCCAAATATGGTTTACCAAGCTCGGAAATAACCTTGGCAGAACAATTAAAAACAGTAGGCTATAGTACAGCATGTGTTGGCAAATGGCACTTAGGCCACAAGGATGAATACCTACCAACCAATAATGGTTTTGATTACTATTTTGGTATCCCCTACTCCAATGACATGGATTTTGTGGGCGATTATAAGGCTTTTAAGGAAACAAAAGGAAGTTTACCCACAGAAAATTTCAATGTCCCTTTAATGAGGAATACGGAAATAATAGAACGACCTGCCAATCAAAATACCATTACCAAAAGATATACGGAAGAAACCATTTCTTTTATCAAAAAAAATAAGGACAATCCTTTCTTTATATACTTGGCCCACAATCTACCGCATATTCCCCTATTTGCCTCTAAAGACTTTTTAGGCAAAAGTAAAAGAGGGATTTATGGTGATGTATTTGAAGAAATTGATCATGGCATAGGTCAAATTATCGCCACCCTCAAGGAAGAAGGATTGGACAAGCATACCATTGTGGTATTCACCTCGGATAACGGCCCATGGCTTTCTTATGGGGTTAATGGAGGGAGTGCAGGCCTATTAAAGGCCGGAAAAGGAATGACTTGGGAAGGTGGTATGCGGGAACCTTGCATTTTTTGGTCGCCAACCAACATTAAGCCAGCAGTGATATCCGATTTGGGCACTACCATGGACCTTTTCCCTACGTTTAGCGCCTTGGCCGGTGTACCAATGCCTAAAGACAGGATTATGGATGGGTTTGACCTAAGTGCCACATTATTGAAAGGCCATCCAACTCCAAGAAAGGGGGTTTTCTATTATAGGGGAACACAATTATATGCGGCACGACTTGGAGATTACAAGGCGCATTATATTACCGAAGGTTCCTATGGGCAATTTGGTGAAAAGGAAATACATAATCCACCAATCCTGTTCAATTTAAGTGTGGACCCATCCGAAAAATTTGATTTAAGGGCAAGTCACCCAGAAATTCTTGCAGAAATTGATCTTATGGTCAAGGAGCACCAGTCCAATTTAGTTAAAGGAAAAGACCAACTGGCAGATATTGAATAAAAATTACTAGGAAACAGCCCTAAAGTTCCATAGAAACTAGGTCTACGTAATTTTAAGCTAAGCCTCTACGATGGATTCCCCTTCATCTGGTCTAGTTGCCCGTATTCCGGCAATTATGCTCAAAATTAAGATTTGGGTGGCATGGAATATCATAAGGGGCAATAAAATTATGCCTATTGAAGCCATGTTGCCGAATAGAATTTTGGAAAAAACGGTTCCGTGAACCAAGGATTTTTTGGTGCCACAAAATTGGGCCGTAATTTGGTCTTCCGTATTAAATCTTAATTTTTTGGCTACAAATCCTGTTAAAAAAAATGCCACGTAAAATAATCCCAATACAGCTACAAAAAGTATCCCCAAATCTAAAAAGGATACCACACCAAAAATGTTTTCTTCAAACGATTCCGCAAAACTTTTATAGATGATAAGTAGAATAATGGACTTATCGAAAAGGCTTAAGTAGCTATTATATTTTTGTGCCAGTATCCCAAGAAATCGCTGTAAAAACAATCCCAAAATTACCGGAAGAATAATTTGCAGGATGAGTTTTGAATAGATGACTGTAAAATCAAAATCTGTTCCTGTCTCCTGCACAAAAGGCCCCATCCAAAGTGGGGTTATCAAAATGCCAATAATCCCAGATATACTGGCATTAAAAATTGCAGCGGGGATATTACCCTTGGCCATGGAAACCATTACCACCGAGGAAGATACCGTGGAGGGCAGTGCCGCCAAAAAAAAGAAGGCCAACCATAGGGTCTGCTGCTCTGAATTTTGCACTAGCGGATAAAATGCCAAAACAATTAGGGGAAAAATTAAAAAAGTGGAGGCCTGCACCAACAGGTGCAACTTCCAGTTCTTGAGTCCGGCTTTTAATTTGGATGGACTTAATTTTAAGCCATAAAAAAAGAAGATTAAAGAAATTCCTATTGCACTAATGGTATCGATAGGAACGCGACTGTCTGCCGTACCCCATTGTGGAAATATATAAGCTATTCCAATGACAGCTATTATGGACAGAACAAACCCATCTATCTTAAAATTCATATTTCGTCCCTGTTTTACAGTATGCCCATTACACCAACCTTGATAGTTCCAAAACGATTAGATTCCTATTATAACCACATACGGAACAATGAAGAATACGACCAATCCGACCTCCTACCGAGCATAAATTAAAGTGTCAAAATTAGAATATAATTTCATAGGGCAGTTACCGAAACTCCTAAACCTTTTATATTTCTATTAAAAACTACCTATTGAAATCGGTAACATTGTAGCTTATATCAACAACCTCAAATTTTCCATAGACAAAATCCATATCTGGGTAATGCCAAATAGCTTCGCCATAAGAAGGCAATTGGTAGCCATTTATGTTCTTATAATTGCTTGCCGGAGTTGAAAAAGGAAATGCTTTCATTTCCGAAACGGAATAGCGATCCTTGGAAACAAAATTTATTAGTTGTCCCTTTTCATTAAAATATAAAATGGCAGATATAGTGGTTCCCTTATTGTTAAAGGTGGCTTTTGCGCTTAAGCTATCCAAGGTTTCCCAACTAATTCTATCATCAATAAGGGCTGCTGGGGCAAATAAACAAAGATCGTTAAAAAAGGTGACCGTTTCCGTGGGATACAATTCCGGTTCTGACAAGTCCACCACCGAAAAAAGAGATAGGAGTTTTATCCGCATGTTGGCCACTTCGTTGGTATACTTATGATAGCCATAAGTGGGTAGGCCCATTACCTGGGCCTTCATAAAAAACAATCGGGTGGGCGAACCGAAAAAATTATATTGTTCCGAAGTAAATTTGAACCAATCCTTGCCCTTGTCGCGCATTTCTCCGGTGAACACAATTTTCATATTATAAACCTTAGGTTTTCCCAACGCCCCCACATAACGCAGATAGTTCTGAACGCATTCTGGCAAAGATTCCAGATCTTTATCTTTTAGAATATCAGGGGATGGGGCCACTACGCTCATGGCAGCAGCAACATCCTCCTTAAAACTATTTTCAAATGTTAAATTGGATTGGCCAATTATAGCTACGACCAAAATAATTGCATTCGCAATGGTCCCATATTTGGCATCTGCCCAAGTGGTGAAAATTAAACCCTGTGAAAGAATCACCATAATAATCCCCAGTATTGGCCACCAGTCCTTTCTTAAGAAAAATCCGATTGCTGTCACTATGAAAAGTAGGGCCGCCAAAAGCCAAAGTATTCCCATTGGCCTGGAAATTTCTTTGGTGAATTGTGCCATCTCCCCAAATTGGAAGGCTTTTGCAAAACCCATCAAATGGATAAGGCCGTGCAGGATTATCAATAACACCAAAACAATGCGCATATGCTACCTCTTTAAAATCATCAATAATTTAATCCGCTTATAATTCATTGATATTAGTTCAATTGTCCATCAAATTTGCAAGGGACTCACTATCAATAATAAATTCCGTTATGGCAAAGACCTCTTTCCTATTGCTACGGAACGTTGTTACGAAATTTGCCACCTCCTCCTCAAGATGTTCATGCTCGGTCCTAATTATACCGGCGTCCGCCTTATTAAAATCCTCCACCATTTGACCCAATTGTGTTCTATGTCTTTGAACTTTATCCAATAAATCCCGGCATTTATTCTTTAGGTCGAACAATCCAACTTTTAACTCTTTTACCATATCCAAATTTTCCGGCTTGGTAATCCACATAAAGTATTTCTCTATTAAATGATGTAAAAAGCGCAGGTCGTCCTTATAAAACTCCAAATCGGATTTCCAATGCTCCGTTAAAGCGTACAACTCGGACCAGGGTCCGTCCTTAACAAATTGTAATTCCTTATTGTTTTCGATATGTTCCATGATGTTAAATTTTAACGATTATGACAATAAATTTAGTTTAGTCATGGGTCTTTGAATATGACATATATCAGGTGACCTATGCCCAATGCATGACAACGGTCATTTTGAATATAGAATTTATACAGTAGCTTAGGAAAAGAAATCCTAATCGGCAAAAGATGAAAACCATTCTCTACGCAACGGACTATTCCGAAAATTCGGTCGCGGCATTACGATTGGCACACCTAATGACGAAAAAATTTGATGCAAAATTGTTTGTATTGCATGTTTTTGATATTCCATTAACACTAAGCTCAGTTTCCATAAGCCACATTAAAAAGGAAAAAAGACTATTGATCGAAAACCACAATAGATTGAAAGAATTTTGTACTGAACATCTGGGAGATACTTGGGAAGGCTGTAGTATTGATTTTATAGTTGAAGAAAACACATCTGTGGCACAAGGCATCTTGGAAAACGCTACGAAACTTGAAGTTGATCTCATTGTTGTTGGTACCAAGGGCACAAGTGCTATCAAGGATTTTCTTTTTGGCAGTGCAACCACAGCTATGATCAAAAAGGCGCCATGTGCACTATTGGCAGTTCCTGCCATGTCCCCATTGGAGGATTTTAAAACCATGGTTTATGCCACCGATTTTGAACAGGCCGATATTTTTGCCATCAATAAGCTTGTAAGGATTGCCAAGAAATTCAATGCACTTGTTCGGATCGTTCATATTTCTACCCCTGGAGAATATGCCGGAGATCAGCAAATGGAATGGTTTAAAGAAATGCTAAGACAAAAAGTGACCCGTACCAAAATGGAATTCGATCTAATCCTGGAGGAAGACGTTTTTGTAGGTCTAAATAGGTATTTGGAAAAGTATCATGCAAGATTGTTCGCGATGCTAGAGCGAAAGGATAGCTCCTTTTACCAAAAATTCCTTAAAACCGATAAGGTAAAGAAAATGATATCGGATACTTCCATACCCCTCATTAGTTTCAACCTTGGGGCATTATAAACTCAATTTCAGCCCGGTATATACCTCATATCCCCTTGGTAGCATCAAGTAAAAAATAGTATTGTAGACCATGACCTTACTGCTTCCCTTTTCCTTTTGATTCAATTGGATTTCCCCGTACTTTTCTTGAAGGATACTAATGGAAATCCCGTTAACATTGGTTCAAAAATTGGCTTTAAGTGGCTGGTTTTGGGTATTAACTTACACCACCTAACGGTTGCCCAACCCCTAAAATGGAGGCCAAACAATCTATTGTGCATTCTTATTTAAAATTATTCTAAATAGTTTTGCACAATATAAATTTCCATTCTATTTTAGCGCCTTATTTATAACAAGTCTAATTTAAAATAAAATGAAGGTTTTTTTTCTATTTATCAATTTGTTGATAACCACCACTATTTTTGCTCAAAATTTTGGGACAATTAGTGGCACTATAATGGACGATGAGAACAATCCTGTCCCATTCGCCAATATCTTTATAGAGGAACTTAAAAAAGGCGGGCTGGCCGATGAATTTGGCAAATATATCCTATCCGAAGTACCCTATGGGGACTGGCAAATTAAGGTTAGTTCTGTAGGATTTGGGACTAAAAAAATTCCAGTGACCGTAACTTCGGCCTACATAGACAATCAGATCATAAGACTTAGCTTGGACAACCCATTGAGTGAGGTAGAAGTATTTGGTAGAAGATTATCACATCCCGATAAAATTGAAGCACTTACGCGCCTACCCTTGGAGCCTTACGAGCAGATTCAGAGTATATCGGTCATTTCGGAAAAATTAATCGCAAATCAAGGTGCCCTTAGCATTTCCGAAGCTACTAAAAACGTTCCAGGCGTATACACTTTTGCTACCTATGGCAACAAAAGGGAGAGTATGTCCTCCCGTGGTTTTAGAGGTATTCCCATACTAAAAAATGGAGTTAGGGTTCATTCAGATTTTAGGGGTGTAGGTATTTTAACAGATATGCAAGGAGTGGACAATATACAAGTACTAAAAGGTGCAGCTTCAATTACACAAGGGGTTGCTACCGATTTAGGAAGTCCGGGAGGGGTTATCAATATTGTAACCAAAACCCCGATCTATCAATTTGGAGGTGCGGTTACCCAACGTTTTGGTAGTTTTGGGCAGGTAAGACCTACTTTCGATATTTATGGCCCAATAGACGACAACCAAACTGTAGCCTTCCGTATCAATGGTGCTTTGGAACGGGCAGACAGTTTTAGAACAGGTGTTAGTTCCGAGCGTATCTATATTAATCCTTCATTTCAATGGAAAATAGACGACAGGACAAAGGTAACCTTGGAGTTTGATCATTTTGACGATAGCAGAACTCCAGATCTCGGTACCGTAAATCTGGCCTCCAACGATGTAAGTGCCATATACGATCTTCCTGCCGATCAATTTCTAGGATTTGAAAACGACCGTTCGCTCACTAAAAACACAACCTATTCACTGAGGTTCGACAGACAATTGAACGATAAACTCACATTAAAGACCGCATTTTATAAATCCCATTTAAAATTGGACGACAAAGGAGCCAGTTTAGGCAGTGTAATTTCTGTAGATGATGTGGAACAATTCAATCTACGTACCAGGGGCTATTCCACTTCTACCCGAAACGATGATAACGGTGTACTACAGATTGATCTCATTGGTGATGATTTTAAAACTGGGAGTATAACACATACCTTTCAGGTGGGTTTCGATTATAGAACTTCAAAATACAGTACCACCAATCAATCGCTTAGCGCTTTGGACACCATCAATGTTTATGAGGACAATAGCAATACTTTGCCCAATGTAACACTTAACCCAGGGAATCCTGGAGCTGCCGAAAGTAAATCCTTGGGCCTTGTGGCGCAGGACGTTGTTTCCTGGACGGAATGGTTCAAAACATTTATGGGAGTTAGATACAGTACCACTGAA
Organism: Arenibacter troitsensis; assembly: GCF_900177645.1. GTDB lineage: Bacteria > Bacteroidota > Bacteroidia > Flavobacteriales > Flavobacteriaceae > Arenibacter > Arenibacter troitsensis. The sequence goes on along the minus strand of NZ_FXAO01000001.1, from coordinate 838,782 downwards.
ACTATTACCGATGTGGAAAATGATAAAAGTGATGCTTTTAGTCCATTGGGTGGAATAATAGTTAGTCCCTTCAAAAATATCAACATTTTTACATCCTACACCAACAGTGCCTATCCCAGAACGGCTGCACGCCTTGGTGTAAATGGTGAAGCACTGGGGAATGAAAGATATGACCAACTGGAAGCTGGTGTAAAGACTAGTTGGCTTGCAGACCGTTTACGATTTAACCTGACCCTTTTTAAAATCAACAATAGGAACATTAACCTACCTGTATACGATGAAAACTGGGTAGCTACGGGCTATTACCAAAAAGGCGGTAACGATCAAAGACAGGGAGTTGAAATTGAACTTACAGGAAGAATTCTGGAAAACCTGACCGCGGTTGCCGGATACTCCTACATTGATGCACAGTATAAGGAACATACGGCATACGTTTATGGTTCGGCCCCACTTAACACCCCTAAACATACTGCCAACGTATATCTCGATTATACATTTCAAGGTTTATTACAAGGTCTATCTCTGGGAGGTGGCGTCTACTACACGGGAGAAAGACCCATCAATGATTGGTCGTCCGGGGCGGTTACCCATGAAGGTATAGTTCCCAATGAAAAACCTTTCAATGTAGCAGCTTATACCTTAACCAATCTTCAAGCCGGATATAAGTTTAACCATCATTGGGATGTTAGGCTAATGGTGAACAATGTATTTGATCAAATTGGTTATAACGCCTATCGTACAAGCTATATTAACCAGACAGATCCCAGATCTTTTGCCGGGATATTACGATATACACTTTAACCGTAAATAAATAGACCAAAATGTCCAAAAAAGTTATAAAATATACCTTCAGAAAATTTATTAACGATGCCCATCTTTGGTTGGGGATAGGCAGTGGAATTATTCTATTTCTCGTCTGTTTTAGCGGCACAATATTAACCTTCGAAGAAGAAATAAAAGATCTTTTCGCCAAGGAGTTTGTGGTCGATGATGCTTCTGGAAGCCCTCTTTCAATGGTAGAACTAAAGGAAACCTTGTCCAAGGAAGGGATTGTAACCAATGTCACCATCCCAGCATCACGGGACGAAGCCCTAAAATTCAGTGTAAAATCTTCTCCAAAAGAGAGAAGAGGTACCACCTATTTAGTTGACCCCTATACAGGGGAATACCACAAAGTTCAAAAATCACACTTGGATGGATTCTTTTTAACCATGTTTAAGATGCACAGATGGCTCTTGCTGGAAACCGAACTTGGAAGGCCCATTGTTGGTGTGTCCACACTTATCTTCCTGTTCTTGGCCATTAGTGGTATTATATTGTGGTTTCCCCAAAAAATGAAATGGAAAAATTTTAAACCTGGCTTCAAAATCAAATTCAACGCAAACTGGAAGCGGATCAACCATGACCTACACAATACACTTGGATTTTATGCCTGCATCTTTTTGGTCATTATGTCATTGACTGGATTATTTTGGTCCTTTGAATGGTATCGTGATGCTGGCAGCAAGGTATTGGGTACCAAGGTTTTCGGAAATCGCGGTGGTGGGCCACAGTTTGAATCGGCATTAAAGCCCGGTACCGAGGAAAAAACCTTTGAGGAAATATTGCAGCTATCGTCAGTGGAATTGGCCTTTGAAGGCGAAACCACCATTAACATACCGGCAACAGACAAAGAAGTCTATATCATAACCAAAAATGACCATTCCAGATTTTCACCCGTAATCACGGATAAGCTTGTGTTGGACAGGGATGGTTCCCTTCTCCACAAGGAACTTTTTGCAGATAAGCCCTTGAACGTCCAAATAGCCGCTTTGATAAAACCTATACACATAGGTACCATTTACGGCAGCTTTTCAAAAATTATCTACTTCATTGCCTGCCTTATCGCAACTAGCTTACCTATTACCGGAACCCTTATTTGGATCAACAAACTGAAAAAAAAGAAGTCGAAAAAGAAACAACCTGTAATTACAACTATCTAATTCCCTGTGGTTTATCAAATTTATATTACAAAAGGGCCTTTATTGGCCCTTTTCTTTTCCGCCACTTAAACGCAATACCAGATATCCTACCAAACCTGAAACAACAGAGCCTATTAAAATACCGACTTTGGCGGAATCAATAAAAATTAAATTATTTGCAAATGCCAGGTTGGCTATAAAAATGGACATGGTAAAACCAACTCCTGCCAATATAGCTATTCCTGAAATCTGGAGAAAATTAATGTCCTCCGGCAATACAGCAATCTTTAATTTAACCCCTATCCATGATAATAATGTAACCCCCACCAATTTCCCAAAAAATAAAGCGATGGCTATATTCAGCATCAATGAGGTATTCAATTCCATACTAGCACCAAAGACGACACCTGCATTGGCCAAGGCAAAAATGGGCATTATAAAATAAGCCACCCACCCGTGAAGTCGATGCTCCAATTTTTGTAATGGCGATGTAAATTTATCGGTCAAATCTTCCAGATCGTCCATATAACCTATTTGTTCATTGGACAGCACCGGGACATTTTCGTTATTGGATTGGGCAATACCTGACATAATTTTTGACAGGTTCTCCTTAAAATAATGCATATCGATTTTTTGCCGAATAGGCACGGTAAAGGCCACTAGTACTCCGGCTATGGTTGGATGTATACCCGACTTTAAAAAAAGTACCCATATTATGACTCCAAGAATTATTGTCCAGTATTTGGAATAAATACCCTTGTACCCAAGAAATGAGAGTATCAATAAAGGAATCAATGAATACAAAATTAATAGCCAATCTACCCCGCCGCTGTAGAAAATAGCTATCACTATTACAGCTCCCAAATCGTCCACTATGGCAAATGCTGTAAGGAATATTTTAAGGCTCAGGGGAACCCTATCCCCTAATAGTTTCAAGATTGCCAATGAAAAGGCAATGTCGGTTGCCATGGGTATCCCCCAACCCTGAGCAGTTTGGGGCGAATCATTTAAGAAAAGAAACAAGAACAAAGGAACTATCATTCCCCCAATGGCTGCAAATAATGGAAACATGGCTTTTCTAAATCCGTTAAGCTCCCCAATCAGAAGTTCCCTTTTTATTTCCAATCCGATCAAAAAGAAAAATAAGGCCATAAGTCCGTCATTAATCCAAAGGATAAGTGGCTTTGTAAGCTGGAAAGTTTCGGATCCGATACCTATTTTATATTGCCATAAGGAATTGTAGGATTCACTAAATCCGGAATTAGCCCATATCATGGCAATAAGTGTAGCACTAAATAGGAGAATACCACTTAGACTCTCAATTTTTACAAATTTTTGAAAGGGGGTAAGAATAATTCTTTTGATCATAAAATATAAATGTAAGTGAACAAAAATGACAGGAATGTAAAAATACGGAAATGCATCGAATTGAGCAGGGCAAGGAATTGTTCTTGGCCCCTGTCTAATTATGAAATTAAGAACTACACATGAATAACTCAATTTCGCAATTCCCCTGGCAGCATAAAGTAAGTAACCATTTATGCTACCCGATTAACAAACGGCTATAAAAGACTAGCTTCCATTCTTCTATTCGAACTCAATTTTTGAGACCAGTTTTAACATTTTCCCACTTAAGGAAAATAGCCAGTGTAATTGTTCGGTCACCAAATGGGCCTCCTGAAGTTGGCGCTCCAATTTTACGTCTACCTTAGACGTGAGTTCCATATGCTTGGGTACAAAGCTGGGGAGCTGTTCCATGGAGAATTGATCACTTTGCCTTATGCCCGGTACCTGATCGGAATATGATCCCTTAAGCGCAAGAAGTACATCCTCTAGGTTTTTATCAATTTGAGCAATAAAATTTTTAAATTTTAACGAAGCCTCTGTGGTAGGGTTATTCTGTATATACGTACTAAATGATGCCAAGGACGAAAGAAAGGTATGGTTCAGCACTACCAGTTCATATATTTTATCAAGATTTTTTTGTTTGGATACGGGTTCTTGAGCCATTCTTTGAAAGGCCGAACTAAGGTTGGAAGTTTCCACGAAGGCCTCTTTACGCGATACCTTATAGGTCGTTGTAACCTTGCCCTTTTGTTCGTAATACAGGGCAATTTGGGCAAGAAAGCCTTTATTGGCCTTGACGCTATTTTCTATTTGCACCCTGATCTCCATAAACCCCCAAGCCGGTAAAATCCATAACATGGCCACAAAAGACAGACCGGCTCCAATAAGCGTATCCAATACCCTGTACTGTATAACGGTTATGATATCTGGACGGATAATAGCATAAACAAATACCACGGTAAGGGTTATGAATGTTGCCCCTGCCCTGTAATTTTTCTGGACCATTGAAAATGCAATAACCATAGAAACTACTCCCAAGGCCCCAAATACATAGGGATTCTGTATTAAAAAAACAAAACCGGTTGCAATGGCACCCCCCAAAAGCGTTCCTACAATTCTATCTTTCGTTCGGGATTTAGTAAGACCATAACTGGGCCTCATTATTACGATAATAGTCAAGAGTATCCAATATGGATTTTGAAAATCGAAGAAATTACCTAGAGCGTACCCTATCATTACGGCTACAGACAACCTTAACGAATGTCTAAAAATGGTAGACCTAAAACTAAAGTTGCTCAGCAATAATTTAGGATCATAATCCTGGGCAACTATAAATCGTTTGGCCGAAGTCTGATCTACCAAATCCACCTTACCCATATCCGGATTCCCCAAAAGCCATTTTATTTTTTTGAGTTTTTCAAATTGCTTTTGCAAATATTGCAACAGATTTTGAAGCATTAGGAACCTTTCATAATCTTCAGCAGCCCTCTCCTCCCTAAAGCTGGCTATTTCGCCTTCAACCTTTTCAAAACATTGGCCTAATTTGGAATTTTTGGGAAATTTATTTTGGTCCGTTCCCGCTTCGGCAATTGTCCTTAATTGGCTGGCCATTTCGAATATTAAACTCTGAAAGCTCTCAATAAACTCAGGATGATCCCCAAAAAGGTCATCCATTTTATCGTAATTGACCGGATTGGCAATTGCGGTTTCAAGCATATCTATCAATTCCACAAAGATCAACAGTCTCTTGGCCTGATAACTAGATCTTCCCGAGCTCTTCCTGGAAAGAAGCAAAATTTCCCTTAAGGTTTCATGATGCTCAATTAACTTACTTTGTATTTCATACAAATGGGTTTGCAGTTCCAATCGATCTTTCTTGGGGCCCACCAGCATACCCCTAGTTTCCAAAAATTCGGCTGTGAGCCTATACGTCTCCCAAAGTAGTTCCTCGGTTTGCGCTTTGGGGTTGATGCGATACCACAGCACTGCCAAGAGCAAATACCAGAGTCCACCAGCACCTATTAAAAGTGCATATTCATAAATTTCCAATTCCTTTGATTCATGGGCGAAACGCAATACTAGGGCCAACAAACCGGAAAAACTAATTAGTGAAGCTCTAAACCCATAGACCGAAATAAAGGCAATAGCAAAAGTTAGAAGACCCAAAACAGGGATCAGAAGCCAAGTTTCGAACTTCAAATACCCTCCAATAAAACTTACCAACATTACCAAGACCGCAGAAAACAAGATTCCAAACTTTTTGTGGCGGAAATTACCGCTCACATCACTGGGAGAACTCCAAAAGGCCCCAAAGCAAAGAGCAAGACCTATTTCTATATGTCCCCATACAATGGAAAGTAGAATTGGTACCGTAACTGCTATGGCAATCACAATGGACTTAGAGAAATTGGTACTTTTCAAGAAGTGAAGCAGTTCCCTGAAATTACTGAAAATGATCTGGCTGTACGATTTCAATTCATAATTGTTCAGCCATAAAGATACGATTTGCCATGGCTATGGCAAATATTGGAATAGCCTGTTACCGCGGAATGTTCCCGAGGAAAAAACCGGCTCCAAAAGCAATCACATAGAAATACCCAATTACATTAAAGATTTGAAGAAACTTTGAAATAAACTATATAAAGAATATTTTTGTTTAATCTTTTTTATAATTTAATGAACAACGTTAAGAGTAACTTTAGCATCAAAGATCTGGAAAATCTATCTGGCATTAAGGCCCATACCATTAGAATATGGGAAAAGCGCTACAATCTTTTTCAACCCAATAGAACAGATACCAACATTAGATGCTATGATATAGAGAACCTACAGAAACTTCTCAATGTTACCTTTCTTTATAACAACGGTTATAAGATTTCAAAGATCTCGCAGCTAGGGGAGGATAAAATTCCCGGCGTGGTACGAAATTTGATTTCTGGGCAAAGCAATAACGGACATGTTTTAAATTCCTTTAAAATGTCCATGATGAATTTTGACCAGGCATTATTCTTTAAAACATACAATGCCCTATTAAAAGAAAAATCGTTTAGGGACATTTTTTATGAGGATTTTATTCCTTTTCTAAACGAAGTGGGACTGCTTTGGCAAACGGATACCATAACACCGTCCCATGAACATTTTATCTGCGCCCTGATCAAACAAAAGATTTTGGTAAATACCGAAAAGCTGCAGTTCAATATACCTACCAACACTTCCAAAACTTTTGTACTCTATCTTCCAGACAACGAGATACATGAATTAGGGTTAATGTTCCTGAATTATGAAATCTTATCAAAAGGCTATCAAGCCATTTTTCTCGGACAAAGCATCCCGATATTCAGTTTAAAGGATTTATTGCCATTATATGATAATATTGTATTCGTTTCCTATTTCACAGTAAGGCCGGAAAAAGAGAATATTATGACGTATCTACATGATTTTCATGAAATGCTTTTAAAAAACTCTGCCTCCAAACTTTGGATTACAGGAAAAATGATCCAAGAAATAAATAAAAGAGATCTTCCAAAAACTATTGTTCCCTTCGCCCATATAGATGAAATGGTTCAAGAACTTTGACGAACCTAGGTTAAATAAGAGGTTTTAAACCTCATTGCAAGCCCTGAACCCAATAATAGAAATCGACCCAAGGGGAAAGGTATTGAACCTAGATCCCTCCGAAAAAGGCGGGATTAGTTCAACTTGCAATTTTTAGTGCGTCTTACTGACTTCTCAAAATTGAGTTTCACAAATAAATTTCAAATCTTACATCAAAGCGTTCCACCACCAGTATTCTAAAAACCAGTTAGGTAATTATTTTCCATCACTATTTATAAGCAAACCTGATAATCTACCTTTTCAAGATCATAGGCGTTTAAATTAATTATAAAACTATATGCAAAGCCTTTAAATGGTTTGGAAGGCTCCAATCCCATTTAACTAGTTAAATTTTGTTTAATATTTAAACCAAAACATTAAACATTTTGTACCTTGCATCAAACAACTACAAGTCATGGCAAAAAAGAAAACAATCACAGAGAGCGATATTATCTCCTCCTATATGGATTATATCCTTGAACATAATGCAAGTCCTAAATCGGTGTACGCCTTTGCAAAGGCCAACCACTTTGAAGAGTCCAAATTCTATGAATTTTTTGGCTCGTTCGAAGCCATTGAAAAGCACATTTTCCAAGCTTTTTTCAATAACACCATTTCTGTTTTGGACAAAAGTGAGGATTACAATTCCTTCGATGCCCGTAATAAATTGTTAAGTTTTTACTTCACCTTTTTTGAAAACTTGACGGCCAATAGAAGTTATGTACTACACTCCCTTCATCATCATAAAAACGGACTCAAGGGATCAATACTTTTATCTGGGCTAAAAAAGAATTTTACCTCCTACATAGCCGGATTAAGCATTGAAACTTTGGACATTAAACAAGAACAAATAGATAAAATACAGCGGCGTGCACTGGAAGAATCGGCTTGGTTACAATTGTTGTTGACGATGAAATTCTGGATGGAAGACACCTCGGCAGCCTTTGAAAAGACCGATATTTTTATAGAAAAATCGGTCAATACCAGTTTTGATGTCTTAAACATTACGCCACTTAAAAGTGTGCTCGACTTTGGGAAATTCCTTTTCAAGGAAAAAATGCATACGAGTTAAAAACATTCCATGAAAACAATAGACAATATACCTGTTTCCAAAATACATCGTGCCTCCAAATTAGTTTCTACGGGTGCCAGAGTTGGGGTCAACTATCTCAAGTACTATGGTGATAAACTTACAAAAACTGAGGTCGAGGCCAGATCACGGCTCAACGAGAACAATGCGGAGGATATATATGACAGCCTAAAACAACTTAAAGGAAGTGCTCTTAAAGTAGCTCAAATGTTGAGCATGGAAAAAAGCATAATGCCCCAAGCGTACGTGGAAAAATTTTCTTTGGCCCAATTTTCCGTTCCCCCATTATCGCCTCCACTTGTAATCAAAACCTTTAAAAATTATTTTGGCAAACTGCCCAATGAATTATTTGATTCCTTCAACACTACTTCAGTCAACGCTGCCAGTATCGGACAAGTCCATGAGGCGGCAAAATATGGGAAAAAACTTGCTGTGAAAATCCAATATCCTGGAGTTGCCGAGAGTATAGCCTCCGACCTTGCACTTGTTAAGCCTATTGCCATCAAAATGTTTAACATTAAAGGCAAAGATTCGGACAAGTACTTCAAGGAAGTTGAAGGAAAGTTAATAGAGGAAACAAATTATGTGTTGGAAATGGAACAGAGCAAGGAGATTGCCAAAGCCTGCTCATGCATTCCCAACCTTTTGTTTCCTCAATATTACGAAGAATTATCCTCGGATAGAATCATTACCATGGACTATATGCAAGGTGAACACCTTTCAGAATTTACTGCCCATAACACAGATAAAGAAAAATCCAATACGTTAGGGCAAGCACTGTGGGATTTTTATATGTTTCAAATACACAAGTTGAGAAAAGTACATGCAGACCCACATCCCGGAAATTTCCTGGTATCCAAGGAAGGTAAACTGGTGGCATTGGATTTTGGCTGCATGAAAATTATACCCAATGAATTCTATGTTCCCTATTTTGAATTGGCCAAACCGGAGAATATTAAAGATCAGAAATTCTTCGTTACCAAATTATACGAACTGGAAATTTTACGTGAAGACGATTCCGTTGAGGAAACCCAATTCTTCACCGAGATGTTCCATGAATTGTTGACCCTTTTCACCCAACCCTTTCAGGTGGAAACCTTCAACTTTGCAGATGATGATTTCTTTGGAAAAATCACAGAATTGGGGCAGCGCTATTCCAAAAGTACAGAACTGCGAAAAATGAACGGTAATAGAGGTTCCAAACATTTTATTTATATTAATAGAACCTTTTTTGGACTCTATAATCTGATGTTCGATTTAAAAGCCGACAACATTAAGATCAACAACTTCAATGGATTTTAAGTTCTTATTGAGGTTTTATAATTTATCCCAAACAATATAACAAATGAAAATTCTCGTAACAGGTGCCACAGGATATATCGGCAAACGATTGATTCCTATTTTGACCAATGAAGGGCATCAAGTGGTCTGCGCTGTACGGGATACATTAAGAGCCGATAAAACCTATCTTGACGATGAAAACATCAGTATTGTAGAGTCTGATTTCCTAAAACCGGAAACCCTAAAATGCATTCCTAAAGACATAGATGTGGCATATTATTTAATACACTCCATGTCTAACTCTTCCAACAATTTTGAGCACTTGGAAGCAGCCTGTGCTGCCAATTTTAAAGCTTATTTTTCCACAACCAGCCTAAAGCAGGTTATCTATTCAAGTGGCATAACCAATGAAGAACAACTTTCCAAACATTTGCAGTCCAGAAAAAATGTGGAAGAAATTTTGGCCTCGGATTCCTACGGACTTACCGTTTTTAAGGCGGGTATCATAGTGGGATCAGGGAGTTCCTCCTTTGAAATTATCAGGGACCTGGTTGAAAAACTTCCTATAATGGTAGCACCAAAATGGCTCAATACCAAAACACAACCTCTTGCGGTAAGGGATGTGTTGACTTTTTTATCAAGAGCAAAAGGAAGGAAAGACCTTTACAATACCTCATTTGATATTTTTGGTCCCGAAATTTTGACCTATAAGCAAATGCTCTTGGAGTTTGCAGAGACCAGGGAGCTTAAGCGCTATATTTTAACCGTCCCGGTCATGACTCCTAAACTTTCTTCCTATTGGCTATATTTTGTAACCTCTACCTCCTACAAATTGGCGACAACTTTAGTAGATAGCATGGGCGTCCAAATTGTTGGTAAACCCAGCAATATTAATCAACTTTTGGACGTACACCCTATAACCTATAAAGAGGCCGTGCAATTGGCTTTCGAAAAGATTGAACAGAACAGTATTGTATCCAGTTGGAAAGATTCCATGGTAAGCAGTGGCCGATTAAAAAACAACCTTCACAAATATATCAATGTTCCTAAATACGGATGCTTTAAGGATTATAAGGAACGTAAAGTCCAAAATGAGCAAGCTACCATTAACAAAATTTGGTCTATTGGAGGTACAACAGGCTGGTATTACGGCAATTTTCTCTGGAAAATAAGGGGATATCTGGACAAATTGGTTGGCGGTATTGGTCTACGCAGGGGAAGAACCCACGTTTCCGAATTGGACGCAGGGGACGCTTTAGATTTTTGGAGGGTTATTTTCAGCGATAAAAAAGAAAAAAAACTATTGCTATACGCAGAAATGAAGTTACCCGGTGAGGCTTGGCTAGAATTTAAAATTGACAATGGACTTCTAAAGCAAACCGCCACCTTCAGGCCCCGTGGACTTGCAGGCCGTTTGTATTGGTATAGTGTGTATCCCTTTCATGGATTAATCTTCAATGGGCTAATCAACAAATTAGTGGCCAATTAGAAATCCTTTAAATAGTAATAGCCTATACAACCATAAGAAAATAGAATCCAATTCTGTTTAGCTTTTTTTAAAAATCATTAAACATTACGTAACTTTGAAAAGAGTGCAAAATAAAGATGATTTTAGATACCACACATAGAGATAAAGATACTTCCTTACTCATAAATGATCTAGTAGGGAAACCTTTCAGCTTTTTAAAGACCATTAAAATGAAAGGAACAGTTTCTAAAAAAATGGTTATAGAGGAATCTAGCGACAATATGAAAGATTATCTCAACAGTATTTTTGATGCTACATATGCCAATATAGAATTACGTCCTTTGGGAATACTAGTGAGAATATTTAAAGGTCTTACCAATTTCACTTGGCTAATTCCGTATTATCAATTGGTGATATATAAAGGTGACTACAGCAGTCTATATGCACAAGGACGATTTATTAGGTTTAGAAAAGATGAAAGCTTTGAAACCAGTAAACCTTTTCTACTTAAGCTGATAAAACTAAAAGCGAGTTATGAATCTAAATATGATTTTTTGAATTTTAAATGAATAAAACGGAAAGGGATATTGACCGTATTATTGAAATGGCATGGGAGGATAGAACCCCATTTGAAGCCATAACCTATCAGTTCTCTATGCCAGAACAAGAGGTCATTAAACTCATGCGGCGGGAAATGAAACCAAGTAGTTTTAAAATGTGGCGCCAACGTGTTCAAGGTCGTACCACCAAGCACCAAAAATTAAGAACGTTTGCACAAGGGCGCTTTAAATGTTCTAGACAAAAACAGATTACAAATAACTCAATTTCAAAACGCTAACAGTGCTTTGACTTATGGGAGGAGTACATAAGTACAGCACAATAAAAAGAAAATATGAATACAGAAACCTTAACCCTGAACAAAATAAATGGCCAAAATTTAAATGGCTTCACCCATGAGGATATTGGTGACGATCACCTATATACGGGATTTGAAACGCCATTAAAAGCGGACGCATTCGAACTTTCGGATACGGAGAAAAAACAACGTATTGCCTTATTGTTTCAGGAAATTATGGAGGTAATGGGCTTGGACCTAAGGGACGATTCCTTGAAGGGGACTCCAGAGCGTGTTGCCAAGATGTATATTGATGAAATTTTCTCCGGATTAAATCCGGCAAACAAGCCAAAGATTGCTTTGTTCGACAATAAATACCAATACAATCAAATGTTGGTGGAAAAGAATATTACCTTTTATTCCAACTGCGAACACCATTTTGTACCGATCATAGGTAAAGCCCATGTGGCCTATATCTCTTCCGGTAAAGTAATTGGCTTGTCCAAGCTGAACAGAATTGTACAATATTACGCAAAGCGCCCTCAGGTACAAGAACGCCTTACCAACCAAATAGCGGAAGATCTTAAAAGAATTTTGGGTACGGAAAACGTAGCGGTCATTATTGATGCCAAGCATTTATGTGTTTCTTCCAGAGGGATCAAGGATGAATCCTCTACAACCGTAACCGCCTTTTATGGGGGAAAATTCAATTCATCATCTAAAATAACAGAATTACAAAACTATATTAAAACTTAATATTATGGATCTCATTAACGAAGCATTGGAATTTGAACAAAGAAAACTAAAATCGCTTTCCACTAGTGATAGAATTGAAATTTCGAGGAAGGCAAAAGAACTGATTTTGGGCTTAAATGAAATTTATAAAAGTAAGAAGGATGAAAAGATAATGGATATCATGAAACGTCTTACCGCCATAAAAAGAAAAGTAGAAAAAAGATTAAAGGGCAAGCATTTGGTTACCGGTATATAAATCCATAAAAATGAAAACAATCGTTGTTATTGGAGGTAGTAAGGGTATAGGCAAGGCTATTGTAAAAACTTTTCTGGATACCCACAAGGTAATCAATATAAGTAGGTCTTCCCCGGATGAAACCCATTCCAATTTAACGCACTTGGGTTGCGACATTTTAAAAGATGAATTACCCGATGTGACCATTGTGGATGCACTGGTCTATTGTCCCGGAAGTATCAATTTAAAACCTTTTGCGCGTTTAAGTTTGGAGGACTTTAGGGAAGATTTTGAAATTAACCTTATTGGTGCCGTTAAGGCCGTCCAAAAGTATTTGGATCCGCTTAAAATGGGCGACAGCCCCTCTATTTTACTTTTTAGCACAGTGGCCTCAAAATTGGGAATGCCATACCATGCCAGTATTGCCACGGCAAAATCCGGTGTAGAGGGTTTGGTCAAATCCCTTGGCGCCGAACTGTCGCCCACCATTCGTATTAATGCCATTGCGCCTACGGTGACAGATACCCAATTGGCTTCAAAACTTCTGCGAAACGAAAAAATGATCGAGAATATTAAAGAGCGGCATCCTTTAAAAAAATTCCTTAACCCCAAGGAGGTGGCGGAAATGGCCCAATTTCTATTGTCCGAAAAAGCAGCCTCCATCTCGGGCCAAATATTTGAAATGGACTTTGGAATTGTAACTTTTAAAATTTAATATATGAATCCCTTCAAAACGTTTGCCGCAACCATATTTACAAGTTCGGCCCCCAAGGAAAAGATGGAATTACAATCCTTATATGAAATTAAAATAAATAGCCTAAAAGGTACTCCCATTAATCTGAAAGACTTTGAGGGCAAGCATATCCTATTTGTAAACGTAGCCTCTAAGTGCGGTTTTACCTCCCAATACAGTCAATTGCAAGAACTTCAAGATTCCTTTAAAAACAAGGTAGTGGTCATAGGATTGCCCTGTAATCAATTTGGAGGTCAAGAACCTGGTAGCGCCGCGGAAATTGAAACATTTTGTGAAGTTAATTATGGGGTAAAATTTCTATTAACCGAAAAGATCAATGTAAAAGGGAAAGAACAACATCCTTTATATAGATGGCTCACAAAAAAAGCTGTAAATGGACTTAAAAATTCAACTGTAAAATGGAATTTTCAAAAATATTTGGTGGACGCAAAGGGCAATTTGATTGATTATTACTTTTCAAATACCAGTCCCATTGGTTCTAAAATAACCCAACACTTAAAAAATTAGTCATGTTCGGAATTTTCAAAAACAAATCCAAGGAAGAAAAGCTCCAAGAAAAATACAACGGACTGATGAAGGAGTGGCATACACTCTCCAGCATCAACCGATCTAAGAGCGACGAAAAATATGCCGAGGCACAGAAAGTCTTGGAGGAACTCATAGCCATGCAAAAGAATTAAAGAAAGCAACATTAATTACCTCGCAAAAAAAAATCCCAATCAATCAAAAAGCTCAAATTAACAATCAAGGTAATTTGTGCAATTCATTTTCTCGAAAAAATATGATGTTGGGTAGCCGTAAAATAATCACAGAAAATTTGGTTTAACCTATGGCCTCTGGTACTCGCTTTAACTCCCAAACTCGGATAAATTTCTATAATGTTCCTAGAAATATCCTTTACGGATTGCACGGCCCCATGATGAATTTTCTTTATATATTCTGCATCCAAAGCTTTGTTTTCCAAGATCCTATTCTCAATCTCATTCGCGTATAGGAATATCTTACCGCCAGACTCTAGAATTATATTTTCCAAAGCGCCCAACCTTTCTTTCCCTAAAACTACCCCGGCCTCTTCCAATAAATGTTCGGCTATACCTATATAATTTATCCAAAGTGTTAAATCGGCAAAAAGAGAAAAGGGAATTTTAAAAATAGGTTGAGGCAGATGGCAATCATTATAACTAAAACTACAGCTCTCATGGGCCATATAGCCCATAACAGTAAAAGAATGTGTGGCAGTAGCTATAAGGCCCATAGTATTCCAGTCTTCAATTACTTGTACTGCCTCTTTTGGAATTACAAAAGACTGCACCCTTGGCGACCCATCGTCATTCAGCAAATGGACCCCATTCTCCACAATTTCCGCATTTAAAGTAAAATGTGTGAGGTAGGGAGCACCAGTGGCATAACGCCATTTTCCAGAAATACTATAATGTTCATTAACAATTTCAGCAGTACCAAAAACCCCACCACTTCCGCCCAAACAAGGGGTGGATCCGGCCTTTATAAAAATCTCCCGGGCCTTACTAGGTTGTAAATTGCCAATAAAATAATTGGCTCCACTGCACAGGGTTATGGTCCATCCAAGGCTGGCATCAATTTTGGCCAACTCCCTAAGCTTGGACAAACCCTCGGTTAGGGATAATTCCAATCCTCCATAAGTTTTAGGGACCCAGATATTCCAGAGGTTTTCATTGTTTATCCAATCCAAAACATCTTGTGGAAATACCTCGGCTCCCAATAATAGTTTTCTAAGCTTGTGCAGGTTGTCTACCAATGTCATCCAAAATTAATTTTTTCCATTTAAAATATCCAGAGGTCCCCACTATAAACAAGAAAATGGTAAGTCCGGCATATATGTATAGTTCTTTGTAAAAGAGTAAGGGAATGGAAATAACATTACTAATATTAAGGTAGATCCAATTCTCCATTTTTCTTTTGGCCATGAGCCACATTCCGGCCCAAGCAAAGGCACTAACCGTCGCATCCCAGAGTGGGACATCGGAATTTGTGTAAAACCTTAGCCAGTAGACCATAAGGGCAAAACAGGCTATCACAATTCCTATGGCTTTCATATGCTCCGATTTATCCGAATAGGAAATAGGGGTTTCTTGTTTATGTTTACCATACTTCCAAAAAGTCCAGCCGTAGATACTCATAAACAAGTAGTATAGATGGAGTACAATATCCGCATACAGTTTTGTCTGGTATAGTACCCATATGCCAATAAGAATGGAAACTATTCCAAATAAATAGTTGTGGATATTATTGTTCCTTGCCAAAAGTACTTGTGCTACCCCAAGGACTGTTCCCAATGCCTGCAGCCATGTAAGGTGTGTAAAAAAATTCTCCATCTATTCCCTAATTATATTTACGAAATGGGAAGATGAAGTATGTATCGACTTGCTATGGTGCAACATCGAACCAAAATACCTACGCCGGCATTATCCGGATCAGGTTCGGAGCCAAAACTCCTGGGTATCATCTCAGCCTGCCTTGAATGGCAAGCACCCCATTTGATAACAAAGCTAAAACTATTTTTATGATTTGAAGTTGAATTTGATACAATTTTAAAAAATTAAAACCCAACATGGAAATAAGAATTTCATTAATGGTTTTGGATATCCATATCTCAAGTTCGTTTGGTAGCGAAGCTTGCAAGGTTTCAATCCTTCTTTACCAACGTATTTAATACCAAGGCAGAAATAATCATAAGCAGTCCAATGAAACTATAGATAGTATAGGCTTCTTGGAACCATATTACACCGATGCAAATGGTAAAAATAACTTCAATGTATTTTAACGGGGCCACAAGGTTTGTCCTTGCAATTTGAAAAGCCTTGGTCATATACAATTGGCCCATAAAACCAAAAATACCTAAAAGAAACAAAAAAGCCCATTCCAAACCATTGGGTTGCACCCATACACTAATTGCCAAAAGTCCTCCGACAACGGTACCCACGAACATAAAATAATTGACTACAACTGCAGGATGATCTGAAACCCCAATTTTTCTAATTACAACATAGACCATACCACTAAAAACTGAGGCCGTTAAAATGAGAGACAGGCCAATGGTATTAATATTACCATCAAATCCCTTTAAAACCAGCACCCCTGCAAATGCTGTTAGAAAAAAAAGCCATTGAATTTTTTTTAATTTCTCCCTTAAAAAGAAAACGGCAAAAATCGCTGCAAAAATAGGAGCAATATATCTTAATGAAACTGCCGTACCAACGTTCAGGTATTTCAAGGAGAAAAAGAACAAACACATGGCCGTTAAACCCAATACAGCCCTCAAAAACATAAGTCTTCTCTTAACGCCAAATAATGGGATCCCCTTGACCAAAATATATGTTGTGGCAAGGACCAAAGAACCAAGACATCTAAAAAATACAATTTGAAAAGTTGGGATTCTATATAGATATTTTACGGAAACATTCATCAACGCAAATGAAAAGGTGCTGATAATCATAAAAAGCACCGCTTTTTTAAAATCCAATCCGGAAGATTTACTCCATTTAATATCTACCAAAATAGTGTTATTGTTTCCCCAAAGGCAATATACCTTGGCCTATAGCTGCTAAGGTATGAAAACCCTGCACATTCTTACATCAAGAATAGTATGAATTGAATTTATTTACTGAATTTCAAGTTTTTAAGATAAAGTAAACATGGGGTTGGTAAAATTAATCACAACCAGACTATCAATTGGATTGAAATAAAAATAGTTTCCGGCCCTACAACCATTTTTAATCTATTTCCTTATTACAATAAGTAGCTTTAACAAAATCCTTAATATTTACAGAAATAATAGGAACTTCCGTAAGCATTGCTTTTAGCTCTGTTATAATTGTCTGGACAAATTAGCCTTTTGTACCTTGTTTCTTCCTTCATTTATATTGGCAAAAGCCTGGATGAGGTTGCCACTTGTATTTCCGGTATTGTAATATTGAAAAGGATTAATACGTACTTTTATTTCTTTAATATTTCTTTAAGTAGAAATAATTTGGTGGAATATACAGCATCATACACGCTTTGAATGATATCTGCTGGTGACTTCTGTTCTGCAATTTGTTCTGAACAGTCCATTATAAAATGTGGCATAATTGTTTTATAAAATTTTTGTTTGAAATTTATTAACCTTCAAATGAATGTCCTTCTTCAAACGTTCATCATTGATTTCCTTGTTATTGAAATTATCATAGAAAGAAGGCAATGAAAACGTATCTGTGATATTAGCTCCCATAAACGGAAAGTAGGCACTTGCTAATTGTAATACAGTTGCTCCGCCTCTATTCCCTGGCGAGGTTGCCATTAACAGCATTGGCTTGTCTCTCCATATTTTAGTGTTTACACGGGATAACCAGTCTATTGTATTTTTGAATACAGCTGCATAAGACCCGTTATGTTCGGCAAGAGATACTATAAATCCATCCGCAGTATTGAATAATTCGTCTAGTCTTCTAACTGCAGTGGGAATACCATTTTCAGCTTCAAAATCAGCACCATAAATTGGCAAAACATAATCGTTTAAGTCAATGGAAATAATATCCACATTTTCCAGTAAACTGTTGGTATAGGTTATTAAACTTGTATTGATAGATTTTTGACTATTGCTCCCTGCTATTGTGATTATTTTTTTCATGATTATTGTTTTTTAGTGATTAGTTGATCTATTGTCCATTTTCCACTACCATTAACTAATATTGTTAATGCTAGGCCGATAACAAGAAGTGAATATTCGTAACCTTCACCCGTTTGATTACCAAACCAATTCATAAAAAAGCCATGTTCTAACTGGGTAGTAAAAATGATACCCATAAACACTCCTATAAGTGATAGTGCCCAAAACCTACTGAAGAGTCCTAGAATTAGGCATATAGAGCCAAAAAACTCAATCATTATTACTAAAAAGGGCACAATACTTGGCAAGCCCATATTACTTGTAAATGATTCCATAGTTGCTGCATAACCATACCCGCCAAAGAGTCCTAATAATTTTTGTGCGCCATGCGGAAATATTACCAAACCAAGGGTTAATCGTGCAATGCTAAATCCAATATTTGGATACGTTCTTAAAAGTTTTTGTACTAAATGTTTCATAATGTTTAAGATTTAAAATTGTCTATAAAGTTTTTCGGAAATACAAACCGAAAGATGATTTTTCTATAGGTTTCTGCCCATACTGGTCAAAGTCTACACCAATGCCAAACTGATGTCCGTTGTATGACACACCTGCACGCAGTTGCTGAAAACTTCTTGAATGCTTCTCAAATGCATCCCATACAGTTAAGAACTGTCCGTTTAACCAAAGAGAAACTTTTTTATTTATTGCTGTGTTAAACTGAAACTGAGCAAAGGCTTCGGCATAGCTAGCGCCTGTTTGCTCAGAATGGGTAACTGTAGGAATAATTACAAATAATACCCATGATTTTTTTAGTGTGAACTTTGCCGACAAGCGTTCTGAATACCCCGCAACACTGTTGTAATAGAAAGAAGGGCCTATGGCAATATTCTTATTAATATTCCAGAATAGTGTTGGTTGCACTCCTATCTCATTAAAGCCTTGAGCCATTTCATCCTTAAATTTCTGAAAGAAAGCCAGAGTATTAATACTAAGCGCCCCACTCGCAATAATAGAATAACTGGAGTATAAGGTAAAATCTGTTTTATCAAAACCAGAAAACAGTTCTACTTGGGTAAATTGTGCTTGCAAGTAGTTTGCAAATCCAATTGCTAAAATAGATGTAATGATCATTACTTTTTTCATGCTTCAAAATTCCGACAGGAACACATGAAAAAAAATGAACTAGTTTAAGACTTTTACATTCTGTTGACCTTCGAAATAATTTTGCTCATAAATTCTGGCGTAATGCCAATATAACCTGCTAAGTCTTTTTGGGTAATTCTATTCACAATTTTTGGATATTTCTTTTTGAAGGCAATATATCTTTCCACGGCGTCCAAGGATATGCCATGATTGGAACGCCTTATGTAACTTATGAGCGACCTTTGATACAATATGCGATAAAACCTTTCGAATTTTGGTATTTCCTGAAAAAGCAAATCATAATTGGCCCTAGAGACACCTAATAATTCTGAATTTTCAGTAGCCTTAATAAAATAACGGGTTGGTTCCTTGGTCATAAAACTTGCCATATCACCAGTCCAATAATCCTCTATTGCAAACATGGATATGTGAGTTGCACCATCTTTATCCAAAGTATATACTTTTAAGCAGCCTTTAGCTATAAAATATTCATATTGAGCAATTTCCCCTGCTTGCATTAAATATGCTTTCTTTTTCACTTTTATTTCTGCAAGCAAAGAAATAAACTTCCGTTTTTCAAGCTCGGTTAAATCAATAAACCTTGCTACATTATTAAGTATTAGCGTATGTGATTCTTTAAAGTTCAATTCGCGCTTAGTTTAAATGTATTTAATTTAAAGAATTAATATTAAACAGCAAAGTGAGCTATTTATCAATTGAAATTAGCCAACTACTTTCTAACTTGGCAAGGGAAATTGCCTCTTATCGTTTATTGTACTCGATCCAGTTTAAGCACCCTTGGCACTATACCGTTAAAAACAAAAAATCCGATCATTTACATGATCGGATTTTCTTGGTCGGGGTGGCAGGATTCGAACCTGCGACCTCCGCGTCCCAAACGCGGCGCGATAACCGGGCTACGCTACACCCCGAATTTTAATAGAACTGAATATTTTACTTGGGAATTCAATCCTATTTTTATTGATAACTGTTTGAGCGTAGTATATGCCTTGCATGACACGGTACTACACCCCGAGAATGGTTAAAACCTCCTCAACAATACCACTCTAAAAAAAAGCGGAGAGACAGGGACTCGAACCCTGGCGACAGTTACCCGTCGACAGATTAGCAATCTGCTCCGTTACCACTCCGGCACCTCTCCAATAATTTTAAAGCTCACGCATCAAAAATGCGGTTGCAAATGTACTTTTTCATTCACAAGAACGCAACAATTTTTCTATTTTTTTTTTACACGTTCTTCCGAATTGGCCATTTATTCCACTTATCTTATTAAGCTTCAAACAATTCCAAAAAACTACCTACTCCGGATACTCTACCCTTAAATGATAAATATTCACCAATTTCTGTTTCAAAATCTTCTTAACAGCTTCTATCTCCTTGAAGGTAATATTGGCATTTAAAAACTGGCCACCCTTTATTTGGCCTTCAATGATCCTTTCCACGAATTCATCGATTATCAAAAAAGTAGGGTTCTTTAGACTTTTAGAGGCTGCCTCCACAGAATCTGCCATCATTAAAATAGCGGTTTCCTTCGAAAAAGGAATCGGGCCGGGATATCTAAAATCCTCCTCATTTACCTCCCCTTCCAAGGCCTCCTGCTTTTTGTAAAAATAAAAGACCAATGAAGTTCCGTGATGGGTACGTATAAAATCTATTACACGATCCGGTACCTTATTCTTCCTTGCAATTTCTATACCCTCAATGACATGGTTAATAATTATGGCTGCGGCATCAATAGGCTCAAGGTCATCGTGAGGGTTTACATTGGTTACCTGATTTTCCGTGAAATAGGTTGGGTTGTTCATTTTCCCAATGTCATGGTATAATGCCCCTACCCTTACCAACATGGCATTGGCCCCTATCTCGTTGGCCGCAGCTTCCGCCAGATTGGCTACCTGAAGGGAATGATGAAAGGTTCCCGGAGCCTTATTGGACAACTCCTTTAATAATCTGGAATTGGTATCGGACAATTCCAACAAGGAAACATCGGATACCAACCCAAATATTTTTTCATGAATATAAATTAATGGCTGAACAAACAGCGTAATCATACCATTTAAGAAAAAATAGCCAAATGCCATCCAGCGAATATCTTCCAGATTACCTTCATGAATCATATGAAAAGCAAAATAACCAATTATATAGATCAGGGTTATTTGACCCACTGAAATAAACAAATTAGCTCTTTTATAAAGTTCGGATACGGACAAGATGGTAACAATTCCTGCCAAAGTCTGAAGAAAGATGTACTCAAAACTATTGGGTACCACAAATCCTAATATTAAGACGGTAAGAACATGTACAAAGAGCCCCATTCTTGCATCAAAAAATGTCTTGAGCACCAAGGGTAAAATACATAATGGCACTACAAAAACATACTCCACATCATATTTCACTACCATGGTGGTCAAAAATACCATGATGAGAATATTGACTATAATGAAGGTTACCTTTGTATTGTCCCTAAAGATTTCCAGTCGATATTTTTTCAGAAACAGAAAAAACATCATCAACACCATGGCAACCAACACGGTATAGCCGAACAGAATTAAATATTGATTATTTTCTTCCCATAATTCCGACTCAAACTCACTTTTTAGCGAATCCAATACCATAACATCGTCCTGTTCAACCACCTCCCCTTTGGCAATGATAAGCTTGCCCTCGTCTACATTTCCCAAAGTATAGGAAATCTTTGCATATTCGGACTCCAGCTCCTTATTGGACAAATCGGCATCAAAACTAACATTGGGCCTTATAAAATTGAAGAACACTTCCTGAAAGGAAGGCTCATAAACCGACAAGTTGTTTTGGGCCAGTTTTTTGCTAATAACACCCTCTACCTCGGATAAACTATAGACATCATCAAATTTTAATTTTGTGGCTTCATTATCCTTAACCACGTAAAGACTATTTTTAGTGCTCCTCCTCTCAATTTTAGATAGAATACCATTGGCATATAAATCCGCCAAAACGTCGTTGGCAACCCTTTGAATTCTTTCAAGTTCATTTTTATCTACACTTGAAGAATCAAAAACATTACCCAATTCCTTTCCTATGGTGCTATCCACTTCGGCCACAATACCGGTGTCATAATAATAGTAGTCTATATGATTGCTTTCTATTTTCGCCTTTTCCTTGGATATTTCCTCCACACTCTTATTTATGGAAAAATCAAAAGGAGCATAAAAATTATTGTATTGCCAAGGCTTGCCTTTTTGGTACTCGTACTTAAACTTTCCGCCACGTGGAAAAAAGAATACAATAAAGAAAACAGCAGAGAAATATAAGAGATACTTATAAACCAGGGAATGGTTTTTATAAAGGCTGTCCAAAAAAGTGCGCATACGGAAAGTTCTATAGTCAAAAATAGAAAAATATAAACTTAAAATGATACTTTGTCCAAATAACAACATATTTGAAACCCACTTATCAAATTTCACTTATAAGCCTAGGCCATATATCTCCTTCCAACTATACCTAATACGGAGTTCTAAATTCATAAATAACATGGAATATTCTACCGTTGCACATCTCATTGCACATTAATTTATTAAATTCGCAGATAATAAAAATGAACTTGATGAAAGATGTTGTGATCGTTTCCGCAGTTAGAACGCCCATAGGAAGTTTTATGGGAGCATTGTCCACCATTCCGGCACCTGAACTTGGCGCTATTGCCATTAAGGGTGCATTGAGTAAAATTAAATTGGACCCTTCCAAAGTGGAGGAGGTACTTATGGGCAATGTTGTTCAGGCAGGAACCGGTCAGGCACCAGCAAGACAAGCAGCCATTTATGCCGGCATACCCAATACGGTCCCCTGCACCACAATCAACAAGGTCTGTGCCTCGGGAATGAAATCGGTAATGATGGCAGCCCAGTCCATAGCCCTGGGAGACAACCATATCGTTGTTGCCGGAGGTATGGAAAATATGAGCCTAATACCCCATTATCTTCATTTAAGGAGTGGCCAAAAATTTGGTCCTGCCACATTGATCGATGGCATGCAAAAAGATGGGCTTGTGGACGCTTATGACCAACAGGCTATGGGCACATGTGCGGACGCCTGCGCCATTGAATACGAATTTAGCAGGGAAGACCAAGATAGATTTGCTATTCAATCCTACAAGAGATCTGCAGATGCGTGGGCAAGTGGAAAATTTGCCAATGAAGTAATACCCGTGGAAGTCCCACAAAGAAAAGGAGAACCCATACTGGTAACCGAAGATGAAGAATTCAAAAATGTTAAACTGGACAAGATCCCCGGTCTACGTCCCGCATTTTCCAAGGATGGTACGGTAACGGCAGCCAATGCTTCAACTATTAATGATGGTGCGGCAGCCTTGGTACTGATGAGTAGTGAAAAAGCGAAAGAATTAGGGCTGAAGCCTTTGGCCACCATAAAAAGCTATGCCGATGCGGCCCAAGAACCCAAATGGTTCACAACGGCACCGGCAAAAGCCCTTCCAAAAGCATTGACCAAAGCCAGCATAGGCATGGAAGATGTGGATTATTTTGAATTTAACGAAGCCTTTTCCGTGGTTGGCTTGGCCAACATGAAAATCCTTGGCCTTACCGATAAGAATGTAAATGTGAATGGCGGTGCTGTTTCTTTGGGCCACCCCTTGGGTTGTTCGGGAGCAAGGATCATTATTACGTTACTCAATGTACTGGATCAAAATAAAGCCAAAATAGGAGCAGCGGCCATATGTAATGGTGGCGGTGGTGCTTCTGCAATAATTATAGAAAGAAATTAATAAGTTCTTGTAAAGCAAGCCCATGCAATACGGTATTTGCCACCTTAGTATTGTTCCAATACGTTCCGTTGCAGACGACACCAGCGAAATGGTTTCCCAGCTTTTGTACGGGGAACATTTCAAGGTATTGGATCAGAGAAAAAAATGGAGCAAGATCCGCAATGCTTTTGACAATTTTGAAGGCTGGGTCAGTAACCAACAATTTACCCTAATCGACGAAAGCCAGTATAAGGAAATGGAAAGTTTGGAATCCACAAAAGTATCTTCCGAACTAATTTCATTTGTAGAAACAGAACACAATGTTCTTCTGCCTATTGTTTTAGGATCCAGCATACCTCAAAACTGCCCCTTAAACCACAAATTCGACGGCTCATTTACAATAGGAGAACAAAACAAAGACCAAGTCCTAAACAAAGCCCTTCTCTATTTAAACGCACCTTACCTATGGGGCGGGAAAACCACTTTTGGAATTGACGGTCCAGGATTTACCCAAATGGCGTACAAAACAAATGGATATCGATTACTCAGAGGTGCCCAACAGCAATCTACCCAAGGGGAGGCTTTGAGTTTTATTGAAGAAAGTGAACCTGGGGATCTGGCCTTTTTCGACAATAATGATGGCATTATAGACCATGTAGGGATTATCATGGAGAACAACTATGTTATCCATTCCTTTGGCAAGGTCAGGATAGACCGGATAGACCACACTGGAATTTTCAACACCGAAACAAATACCTACACCCACAAACTAAGGGTAATCAAAAAAATCATATAAAAAAAGGGCTATCGAAATCGATAGCCCTTTTAAATTTTCGTTCTAAGATGGTACTACTCCCCACTAAGCTTTTTTAAGCGCAAGAAGTTTTCATTATCCCCTAAGGCACCATAAATATTCTTCAATTGGGAAAGGATACTTTGATTGTCCGGATTCAATTTTAAGGCATCCTCCAAGATTATGGCCCCATCACGGAACAAGCTATCCTTTTTCTCCTTCAATTCATCATATCTTGCGATATCCTTTTTAGAATTCCCAAGTGAATTCATTTCATCTATCAAGCTATTGCCCTCGTTAACATAGGTAGTAGAAAGATTCAATTGCGCATTAACATACCCTGGGTTAATTTCGATAGCCCTTTTATATGCCTTTCTGGCATCTTCTATATTTCCTTGTTCCATATTGATAACACCAACGTTGTAGAACAAATCCGGATTATCCGGAGCAACCTCGGAAGCTTCTGCCATCAAAGCCTTAAATTTTTCCTTATCCCCCATCTTATAGTAAAGATTGGCCTCGTTCAGAATCAAGTTCACATCCTTTGGATCCTTGGCCCTAGCATCCCTGTAGGCATCCAACGCCTCGTCATCCTTACCCAACTGGGTATATATTAAAGCAATATTCTTAACGATCTCTGTAGTTTTTGAAGGTGTCTTTTCATCTACTGGATCTTTGTAAGCTCCGGATTTAACCATAAGCTCCCTTTGGGTTTTCTCCATTTCTTCCACCTCTCCAGTAGAAACATTGGTGGCCTTGTAGACCATTCCACCTCCGTCATAACCCAAATCCTTTAACTCGTTGTAGTAATTCAAGGCTTTTTCCCAATGTCCACCATTTACAGCACTACTGGCAGCGTAATAAAGGTAAACAGTATCCCGGGGACTCAATTGATAACCCATATACAGTTTATCGGCAGCTTCATCGTATTTCTTGTTGTTGTTATCTTCCACTGCAGAATTGATAAGATCGGCAGTCATGCCGGAAAGTTTTTCCTTGGCATCAGGCCCGTATTTGGACTTTCCACTTTTCTCTTCTACTTCACTTACTTTTTTAAAGGAAGAAATAGCTTCATCAAAAGCACCGGCAGTACCTTTTTTAGCCAATTCGGCATAAGCACTACCCCTTAAAAAATAATATTGGGCCTGCATTTTTTCATCCGCACTAGCAATTAGTGAAGATGCACCGTCCAATGCTGTTTTAGCAGCCATGGCATCGCCCGACTTTAACGCCTTATCAGCCGTTTTTATCTCATCCTTTTGAGCAATTCCGACCACCGAAAAGAACATAGCCGAGAGTATTAAAATATTTGTTTTCATTTCAAATTAAATTTACTTATTAGTGTTTAAATGTTATTCTTTGGTTTCCGCACTATCATTATCAAGAGCCGTGCCATCTTCTTCTTTGGCATCTACCTCCAAGGCTTTAATATCATCCAATTCATCTTCGTCCTTCATCACTTTGGCCACTGCGGCAATAGAATCGTTGCCTTTAATATTAATGAGTCGAACTCCCTGAGTTGCCCTACCCATTACTCTTAAATCCTCTACACTCATTCTAATTGCGATACCGGATTTATTGATTATCATTAAGTCATCAGAGTCGGAAACATTTTTAATAGCTACCAATCCACCTGTTTTATCGGTAATGGAAATGGTCTTCACCCCTTTACCACCTCTATTAGTAATTCTATAATCCTCAATACTGGAACGTTTTCCGTATCCATTCTCCGAAACCACCAATATTTCCTCTTCAAAATTGTGTACGGCCACCATGCCGATCACCTCATCCTTGTCATGTGCCAAAGTAATGCCGCGAACACCGGAGGCATTTCTACCCATAGGTCTTGTCTTTACCTCTTCGAACCTAATGGCCTTACCAGATTTTAACCCTAGGAATATCTGACTTGAACCAGTCGTAAGTTTAGCTTCCAATAGTTCATCGTCCTCACGGACACTAATTGCATTGATACCATTCTGTCTCGGCCTTGAGTATTGTTCCAAAGAGGTCTTTTTAACGATACCCTTTTTGGTGGCCATAATTACATAATGACTGTTTACATATTCCTCATCCTTTAAATCCTGGGTACAGATGAAGGCTTTCACCATATCATCGTTCTCAATATTGATCAAGTTTTGGATAGCACGTCCTTTTGAAGTTTTGGTTCCCTCTGGAATTTCATACACACGCATCCAGAAACATTTACCCTTTTGGGTAAAGAACAACATATATTGATGGTTGGTACCCACGAAAAGATGTTCCAAGAAATCTTCATTTCTGGTGGAAGATGCTTTTTGACCAACACCACCCCTATTTTGGGTCTTATATTCGGAAAGAGGGGTTCTTTTGATATAACCGGCATGGGAAATGGTAATCACCACTTGCTCATCCGGGATCATATCCTCCATACTTAGATCACCACCTGCAAAATTTATTTCTGAACGACGGTTATCCCCATATTTGTCCTTAACCTCCAGCAACTCTTCCTTAATGATCTGCATCCTTCGCTCTTTCTTGGCCAGGATATCCTTTAAATCGGCAATGGTCAGGATTATTTCCTCGTATTCCGACCTTAATTTATCCTGCTCCAGACCTGTCAACTGGCGTAAACGCATTTCAACAATAGCCTTGGCTTGAATTTCACTAAGCTTGAAGCGCTCCATAAGCTTTTCCCTAGCCTCATCAGCATTGGAAGAAGCCCTTATGATCGCAATTACCTCGTCTATATTATCCGAGGCTATAATAAGTCCTTCCAAGATGTGCGCCCGGTCTTCGGCTTTCTTAAGCTCAAACTCTGTACGCCTTACAACCACTTCATGACGGTGCTCCACAAAATAGTGGATCATCTCCTTAACGTTCAACAATTGAGGCCTTCCTTTTACCAAGGCTATATTATTGACACTAAACGAAGACTGTAACGAAGTATATTTGTACAGGGTATTTAAGACGATATTAGGAATAGCGTCCCTTTTCAGGATATATACGATACGCATACCGTTCCTATCGGACTCATCCCTAATAGTAGAAATACCATCTATCTTTTTCTCATTGATCAAATCGGCAGTCTTCTTGATCATGTCCGCCTTATTGATTTGATATGGAATTTCGGTTACAACGATACTCTCCCTTCCCTGAACCTCCTCAAAACTGGCTTTCGCCCTTATTACCACACGGCCACGTCCGGTATGGAAAGCCTCCTTGACCCCGTCATAACCATAAATTATACCACCTGTTGGAAAATCGGGCGCCTTAATATGGGTAATAAGCTCATCGATCTCAATATCATTATTATCAATATAGGCTACGGTACCGTCCACTACTTCGGAAAGGTTGTGTGGCGGCATATTTGTTGCCATACCTACCGCAATACCTGAAGCCCCATTGATCAATAAATTAGGAATCCTGGTAGGAAGAACGGTTGGTTCCTGCAAGGAATCATCAAAATTAAGCTGATGATCTACAGTGTCCTTATCTATATCGGCCAACATATCATCTGCTATTTTACGCATACGGGCCTCCGTATAACGCATTGCTGCAGGACTGTCACCATCTACGGAACCAAAGTTTCCCTGGCCATCGACCAACATATACCTTAAACTCCACTCCTGGGCCATACGGACCATGGAATCATAAACAGAAGTATCTCCGTGTGGATGATACTTACCTAATACTTCCCCGACTATACGCGCGGATTTCTTATGGGCACTATTAGATCTAACACCTAACTCATGCATTCCGAACAAAACCCTTCTATGCACTGGCTTTAAACCATCCCTAACATCTGGCAGGGCACGTGACACAATGACCGACATTGAATAATCAATGTAGGCAGATTTCATTTCATCTTCAATGTTAATCGGAATTAATTTTTCTCCTTCTGCCATTTAAAATCTTCTATTTATTTTTAGTTAAAAAAGCAGGACAATATACGTAAAATCGATACTATACAAGTACTTAGGACATACTTTTGTAAAGAATTTATCAACACTTTAAATAAGTGCTACGGATAACGTTTTGATTGTTAATTTTTTCGCAAATAATGGCTTATTTCGTCAAATCGATCACGTTTAACGAATATTAGGTATAGTATTTGCCATAGATTGATATAGATTTACTATTTTTAAAGTTGAAAGGATATTTTATGGACGACAATTTTTCCCCTAGAGTAAAAGATGTAATTGCTTACAGTAAGGAAGAGGCCTTAAGACTAGGCCACGACTTTATTGGAACCGAGCATTTAATGCTGGGATTACTGCGGGATGGTAACGGAAAAGCAATAAGCATTTTAGACGCATTGGATGTGGACTTGGATCACTTGAGAAGAAAAGTGGAGATATTAAGTCCCGCCAATCCGAATACCGGCACTGCACAAAAGGACAAAAAGAACCTGCATCTGACCAGACAGGCGGAGCGTGCACTGAAAACAACATTTTTGGAAGCTAAATTATTTCAAAGTTCCTCTATCAATACGGCTCATTTATTACTATGTATTTTGCGTAATGAAAACGACCCTACCACAAAATTACTACACAAGTTAAAAGTGGATTACGATGGAGTAAAAGACCAGTTTAAATCAATGATAACAAGTGATGATGACTATATAGATTCTCCTACCTCGGAATCCTTTCCCAGCGATTCCGATGAGCCCAATGAAGAAAAGGAAGGCACTTTTGGCACTTCCGGTACCGGGCAAAAAGGAAGTAAAAAATCAAAAACCCCTGTATTGGACAATTTCGGTCGCGACCTGACCAAAATGGCAGAGGAAAACAAATTGGATCCTGTTGTGGGCCGTGAAAAGGAAATTGAAAGGGTTTCCCAAATTCTCAGCAGAAGAAAAAAGAACAATCCTCTGCTCATAGGAGAGCCAGGCGTTGGCAAAAGTGCCATTGCCGAAGGACTAGCCTTAAGGATAATCAACAAAAAAGTTTCCAGAATCCTTTACAATAAAAGGGTGGTGACCTTGGATTTGGCTTCTCTGGTTGCCGGTACCAAATACCGCGGCCAATTTGAAGAGCGAATGAAGGCAGTTATGAATGAACTGGAAAAAAACGACGATGTAATCCTGTTCATCGATGAGATCCACACTATTGTAGGTGCCGGTGGCGCCACAGGCAGTTTGGACGCCTCCAATATGTTTAAACCGGCACTTGCCAGAGGTGAAATTCAATGTATTGGTGCCACTACCTTGGATGAGTACAGACAATATATTGAAAAAGATGGTGCCCTGGAAAGGCGTTTTCAAAAAGTAATTGTGGAGCCAACTTCAGTGTCCGAGACCATTGAGATCCTAAAAAATATTAAAGGTAAGTACGAGGACCATCACAACGTAATTTATACCGATGAGGCCATACTTGCCTGCGTAAAACTTACCAATAGGTACATGACGGATAGATATCTACCGGACAAGGCCATTGATGCCCTGGATGAGGCAGGTTCCCGAGTACATATTGTTAATATGGATGTACCCAAACAAATTTTGGAACTGGAAAAACAGTTGGAAGACGTTCGTGAACTAAAAAATACTGTTGTAAAAAAACAGAAATACGAGGAGGCCGCCAAATTAAGGGACGATGAAAAACGCATAGAAAAAGATTTGGCCATTGCCCAAGAACGTTGGGAGGAAGACAGTAAGCTCCACAAAGAAACCGTTACCGAGGACAATGTTGCGGACGTGGTTTCCATGATGAGCGGCATTCCCGTAAACAGGATTGCACAAACAGAAAGTAATAAATTGGCCGAATTGCCAAAACTTATCAAGAGCAATGTAATTGGTCAGGACGAAGCCGTTGCCAAGGTTGCCAAAGCGATCCAACGCAACCGGGCAGGTCTAAAAGATCCCAACAAACCTATTGGTTCATTTATCTTTTTAGGGCAAACAGGGGTAGGTAAAACACAACTTGCCAAAATACTGGCCAAGGAGTTATTCGATTCCGAGGACGCCTTGATCAGGGTAGATATGAGTGAATATATGGAGAAATTTGCCATATCAAGACTAGTAGGTGCACCTCCGGGATATGTTGGTTATGAAGAAGGTGGACAGTTGACCGAAAAGGTACGCCGTAAGCCCTATTCCGTTATACTATTGGATGAAATTGAAAAGGCACACCCAGATGTATTCAACATGCTTCTACAAGTGCTGGATGATGGCTATTTAACCGATAGTCTTGGCAGAAAGATCGATTTTAGAAATACGATCATCATAATGACCTCCAACATTGGAGCTAGGCAGCTTAAGGATTTTGGGCAAGGGGTTGGTTTTGGAACTTCTGCAAAAAAGGCCCAAGCGGACACACATCAAAAAAGTGTTATCGAAAATGCCTTGAAAAAAGCCTTTGCACCTGAATTCTTGAACAGAATAGACGACGTAGTAGTATTTAATGCCCTCGAACGCGAAGATATCCACAGGATAATCGATATTGAGTTAAAGAAATTATACCTCAGGATCAAGGATATTGGATATGATTTGCAGTTAACCGATAAGGCCAAGGATTATATTGCCGAAAAAGGCTTTGACAAACAATACGGGGCCAGGCCACTTAAGAGAGCTATTCAAAAATATATTGAAGATGCGCTGGCCGAGGAAATCGTAAATTCCAAATTGGAGGAAGGCGACACTATACAGATGGATCTTAATGAGGCCAAGGAAGAGCTCACCATTAATATCAAAAAAGCAGAAAAGTCGTCCAAAACCTAAATTGGATTTCTATAAACAACACTAAAAGGGAGTAGCAAAATGCTACTCCCTTTTTTTATTTATTCCCCGTTATTTGTAAGAAATAAAACACAGTAAGCCAATTTCCTCACCACATAAACGATTAAAGTGTCTTTAATCTAATAATTTTTATAATAGTTGTACTTAATTCTACATTCGCTGCAGACACACTATATAAAATACGGAGAATGAAAGTCGGACGACCCAAGAAGACTATTATCGTACGAGAATATCAACTGGACATTGGAAAAGTACAGGTATTTGACGATTACATGGTTTCTATTTTTGACGAAGGAAGCACCATAACCAAAGAAAGAGTATTTCAAATTATTGGTATTATGGAAATTCATTTCAGGAATAAAAACTTTGGCTATATAAGTTTAAGAAAGAATTCATACGCCATTGATCCCATGGTATACAACCAAATTAGGGAAATAGAAAATATTAAAGCCTTTGCAGTAGTTTCCATTAAAGAAATAGATATGCACAATTTTAATATAGAGAAACTATTTTACAAGAAACCCATGAAATTCTTTATTGATCAGGACAATGCCCTAATGTGGATAAAAAGACGTGTAAGGGCATCCAACGCAGAATAGCAGTATTACTTTATAGCCAATGGCAATGACACTCCGTTATTCCCTTTCACCTGCAGCCGCATTTGGCTCCGAAACTTGAAAAAGATCCAAATAGGCCTGGCCAATATTGTCCAGTATACCACTGGCAATCAAGGCTTGGAAACCACATTTTTCCACCGCTATATCAGCAGCTTTTCCATGGATATACACCCCAAAAATGGCAGCATTTAATGGCGAATAACCCTGAGCGATCAAGCCCGTGATTACACCGGTTAGCACATCGCCACTTCCACCCGTGGCCATCCCTGGATTTCCGGTGGTGTTAATATAACCCATATCCTTATATATGGTCATGGTGTTTGCCCCTTTTATAACCAAAATACAATCGTATTTTTCAGAGAACTCTTTTGCTTTTTTCAACTTGTCAAAATCATCCGCCCAATTCCCTAAAATGCGCTCCAACTCTTTGGGATGCGGAGTTAAAACGGTCTGGGGAGGCATTTCTTTTAATAAGTCATGATTCTTGGAAAGAATGTTCAAGCCGTCAGCATCTATGACCAAAGGCAGTTTATTCCCCTTCAGAAATTCAGAAAAGGCCTTAATCGTAGTTGCCGTAGTTCCAATGCCAACCCCAATACCAATCACGCTGGGCAGTATGCCGAAATCAATTTTGGAAATTTCCGCTTCTTCATTATCCGTAACTACCATGGCCTCGGGGAATGCCGTCTGCAATGGCAAATACCCACACTTTGGCACATAGGCGGTAACCAATCCACTTCCTGCCAACATACTACCTTTTGCTGCCAAAATCACCGCCCCGATCTTACCGAAACTTCCGCCAACAATTAAGGAATGGCCATAGCTGCCCTTATGGGAATACTTCTTTCTAGGAAGGTACATGGACAGTACTTCGTTCTTACCTATCAACTCATATTTCGAATTCATCCTAAACAAAAATTCCTGGTCCAAGCCAATATCCAAAATCTCCCAATGGTCCATATATTTACCTGTTTCAGGAAGAAAAAAAACAAGTTTAGGCACTTGAAAAGTAAGCACATAATTTGCTTTTATCACCGCTTCGGTATTTGGGAGACCAGCCTCCATAAAAAGTCCGGAAGGCATATCTATTGAAAGAATAAAAGCATTGGAGCCGTTAAGCCGCTGCATGAGCCTTACCACCCAAGTATCAGGAACCCTGTTCAATCCTATCCCAAAAATAGCATCAACAATAATATCATCTCTTCCAATAACAGGTAATTCCGATTCTTCATTTAGAAAATTGGGCCAGATGCCCTTATTCTTTATTCTATCCAGATTTATTAAAAAATCCTTGGACCTGTGCTCGCTATAGTTAACTACGAAAACCTCGATATTGTAATCGTGATCCTTCAAATGCCTTGCAAGGACCAGCCCATCCCCTCCATTGTTGCCGATACCGCAAAACAAAATAATTTTCGTCTGGGCACCCTGCAGTCGGGAATGCATCCAATTAAAAATCTGAATTGCAGCCCTTTCCATAAGCTGCTCACTGGTGATTTGTTGCTTTTCTATTGTGAATTTATCAGCTTCGTATATCTGTTTGGCATTAAAAATCTTCATTCTATAAGATATTTTAGTAAAAATTGATGATTTGGCAAAAATCCGCAAAAACATTTGATTGGGTAATCAAAAATACTACATTTGGTTCTTTATTATTATGATGACATTTAACAATACGGACAATAATTTACTTTATACACCATTTATAGATGGTTGCATTGCTATTACCGTTATCAGCACCACTACCCCATTGGGGTAAGCTACTACATACACGTCCGTTACACAATTTTTTTCAAAATTCAGTTTTTCTTACTTAATTCCATTGAACCATGAAAGTTCTAAAATTCGGTGGCACATCGGTGGCCAACGCCAATAATATCAGCTTAGTAAAAAATATCATCGCGGATCTAGGGTCCAACAAAACCATAGTAGTGGTTTCCGCTCTTGGAGGTATAACGGATCTTCTTTTAAAAACCGCCGCTTTAGCTTCTGCACAGGATCAAACCTATAAAACGATACTAAAGGAAATAGAGGACAGACACCTCTTGACCATCAAGGAATTAATCCCAATACATTCCCAGAGTAAAGTACTTAGCAAGGTAAAGAGTGAACTAAATACCTTGGAAACTCTTTTGGAAGGGGCTTATTTAATTGGCGAGATTACCACTAAACTATCAGATAAGATTGTGAGTTATGGAGAATTGTTGTCTTCTTATATCATAAGTGAATATTTTATAGTTGAAGGAATAGATACTGTACATGCCGATAGCAGACAACTTATAAAGACAAATTCCAATTTTGGAAAGGCGGTCGTTAACTTTGATCTGACGAACAACAATATTACCGAATACGTGGACAAATGCAATAATTCCGTAATTATTATGGGAGGCTTTATTGCTTCATCCGTAAACGGAGATTCTACCACCCTAGGGCGTGGAGGATCGGATTATACCGCAGCCATAGTGGCAAATGCCATAAATGCAGAAGTTCTGGAGATATGGACAGATGTAAGCGGCATGTATACCGCCAACCCCAAAATAGTAAAGCAGGCCATGGCCATTCCCCATATTTCTTATGAAGAAGCTATGGAATTGTCGCATTTTGGAGCAAAGGTTCTTTATCCGCCCACTATACAACCGGTATTGACCAAAGGAATTTCCATTGTCATAAAGAACACCTTCGATCCAAAGGCAGCAGGTACTTTGATTACCAAGAATAAGAATGGGCAAGGTAAAACGGTACGAGGAATAAGCCATGTGGAGAATATTGCACTCGTATCCCTTGAAGGTCCAGGCATGGTAGGAATTACCGGGATCTCCAAACGCTTTTTTGAAGTGCTTTCAACTGCAGGAATCAGTGTTGTAATGATTACCCAGGCATCATCCGAACATTCCATCTGCATAGGAATAGACAATCAGGATGCGGACCATGCGGTTCAGGTAATCAATGATGCATTTGACATTGAAATTTCCCTTGGAAAAATAAAATCCGTAATTGCGGAGAAAGATTTGGCCATCATTGCCCTAGTGGGCGACAACATGAAAAGCCACCAAGGACTTAGCGGAAAAATGTTCAGTACCTTAGGTAAGAACAACGTTAATATACGTGCCATAGCTCAAGGTGCATCCGAAAGAAACATATCTGCCGTAATACTTAAAGAGGATGTAAAAAAAGCGCTCAATACATTGCATGAGGAATTTTTTGAGGAAAATATAAAACAGCTCAATCTATTTGTCATGGGTGTAGGTAATGTAGGTGCCAAATTTTTGAACCAAATACAATCACAAAAAAAGTATTTAAAAGAGAACCTAAAGCTCAATATAAGGGTTATAGGTATGTCCAATTCCAGGACCATGATCTTCGACGAAGATGGAATTGTCCTTAAGAACTGGGAAGAATTGCTAAGCAAGGGAGAAAAGACCAATTTAGACCTGTTCTTCCAAAAGGTAAAAAAACTCAATTACAGAAATAGCATCTTTGTTGACAATACCGCCAGTCAAGAGGTTTCGGAAACCTACAATTCATATTTAAGGAATAGCATATCCGTTGTTACCTGCAATAAAATAGCCTGCTCATCGGCCTATGACAATTATCAGGAGTTAAAGGATCTGGCCAGACAGTACAATGCACCCTTTCTTTTCGAAACTAACGTTGGTGCTGGATTACCCATTATAGACACCTTGAAGCACCTAGTAGCATCAGGGGACAAAATATTAAAAATTCAAGCCGTACTTTCAGGTAGTTTAAATTTCGTATTCAACAATTTCAACGATAGTACCACCTTTCATGATGTAGTAAAACAAGCCCAAGAGGAAGGCTATACGGAGCCAGACCCCAAAATAGATTTAAGTGGGGTAGATGTAATGCGAAAAATATTGATACTGGCTAGGGAAAGTGGAAATGTACTGAATATAGAGGACATCCAGAACAATCCCTTTCTGCCACAGGAGAGCTTGGAAACCACCAACAATGAGGATTTCTTCAAATCATTGACCAAGTACGAAGCTTCATTTCAAGAGATGTACAAAAAAGCAGTGGAGGAAGACAGCAAATTGAAATATGTGGCGCAATTTGAAAACGGAAAAGCTAGTGTAGGTCTACAAAGGATACCCAAAGGACATGATTTCTATAATTTGGAAGGCAGTGATAATATCGTCTTGTTCTACACCGAACGCTATCCCAATCAACCCATGATTATAAAAGGTGCAGGGGCAGGAGCCGATGTTACTGCCTCTGGAATTTTTGCGGACATTATTCGTATCGGTAATTTTTAAAAGGGTCCCACAGATCTGAAATTTATTTGATGAGAAATGAAAACTAACGAAATTAGAATTTTCTGTCCAGCTACGATAGCCAATGTTTCTTGTGGCTTTGATGTTTTGGGGCTTGCTTTGGATTCCGTAGGCGATGAGATGGTGGTAAGAAAAACCACCGAAAAAGGAATAAAGATTACCAAGCTTACAGGACAGGACCTACCTACCGAAACCCTTCAAAATGTTGCCGGAGTTGCCGGTTTGGCCTTGTTGGCGGAAAGTGATCATGTAGGAGGTTTTGAGATAGAAATTTACAAGAAAATAAAGGCGGGCAGCGGTATAGGAAGTAGTGCTGCCAGCTCTACAGGTGCAGTATGGGCCATGAACCAGCTGTTGGGCAGCCCCTTTACTAATCTGGAGTTGGTAAAATTTGCCATGGAAGGAGAACGATTGGCCAGTGGGGTTGCCCATGCGGACAATGTTGCCCCTGCCCTATTAGGAGGTTTTACCTTGGTACGCAGCTACCAACCACTGGATATCGTAAAAATTCCTACCCCTCCAGAATTATATGCAACCGTAATACACCCGCAAATAGAAGTAAGGACTTCGGACTCTAGACGAATCCTAAAAACATCCATTTCACTGGAAGACGGCATTAAGCAATGGGGAAATGTAGGTGGACTGATTGCTGGGCTATTTACCAATGACTACGACCTAATAGGCAGATCATTGGTAGACCATATCATAGAACCCATTAGATCCATTCTTATTCCCGGATTCGACAAGGTAAAGGAAGAAGCCTTGGGAGCAGGCGCCCTAGGCTGTGGAATCTCAGGCTCTGGACCATCTATCTTTGCCCTAAGTAAGGGCAAGAAAACCGCCCTAGTAGTGGCCGAAGCCATGAGAAAAGTATATGAAAAAATAGGGGTAGACTATGACGTGCACGTTTCCAAAATAAATACCCAAGGGATTAAAATACTGGAAAACTAATATATTATGTCCTTCGAGGCATAAGTCGGAACTCAAAAATTACAACTCATTCTAACAACAATAAATATGAACTTTTATAGCCTAAATCAACAAGCACCCAACGTATCTTTCAAAGACGCAGTTATAAAAGGAATTGCCCCTGATCGTGGGTTATATTTTCCGGAAATAATCGAGGCACTGCCAAAAGATTTTTTCAACAAGATAGAAGATTACTCCAATCACGAAATTGCCTACTTGGCCATACAACAATTCGTGGGCAAGGATATTCCAGAAGACGTTCTTAAAGATATAATTACCGAGGTTTTGGATTTTGAATTCCCACTTGTGGAAATTGAGGATGACGTTGCCGCCTTGGAACTTTTTCATGGACCTACCTTGGCCTTTAAGGATGTGGGGGCCCGATTTATGGCAAGATGTCTTGGCTATTTTTCGACCAAAAACACCAAAGATGTAACCGTATTGGTTGCTACTTCAGGAGATACCGGAGGTGCAGTGGCCAATGGATTTCTTGGGGTGGACGGGGTTAAGGTTGTTATTCTATACCCTAGTGGCAAGGTCAGCGATATTCAAGAGAAACAGTTAACCACATTGGGCAAAAACATTACTGCCCTTGAAGTTGAAGGCGCTTTCGACGACTGCCAAAACATGGTCAAAACAGCATTCCTGGACGAAGAGTTGATCCAAAATATGCAATTGACCTCGGCCAATAGTATCAATGTAGCCAGATGGCTTCCTCAAATGTTTTATTTCCTGTTTGCATATAAAGAGATGAAGTCCAAGGGCAAGGATATTATATTCTCTGTCCCTAGTGGCAATTTCGGAAACATATGTGCAGGTATTATGGCTCAAAGATTGGGAATGCCCTGCAAACATTTTATTGCCTCCACAAATGTAAATGATGTAGTTCCCCGTTATATGGATACAGGGGCATATGAACCAAAAGCTTCCATCGCCACCATTTCCAACGCCATGGATGTTGGGGACCCCAGTAATTTTATAAGGATAAGGCATTTGTACAAGGATAATTTTGAGGAGCTGTCCAAAAACTTGACTTCCTATTCCTTTACGGACAATGAGACCAAGGAAGCCATGTTAAAATTATACAACGACTATACCTATGTAGCCGACCCGCACGGTGCCGTTGGTTATTTGGGTTTAAAGAAATATCAACAGACCCATCCCGGTACTTACGGCATCTTTCTTGAAACCGCACACCCTGTAAAGTTTCTGGATATAGTGGAGGATACCATTCGTGAAAACATTGATTTACCGGAAAGTATCGTAAAAGTAATGGGCAAAAATAAAAAGTCGATTAAAATATCCCAATATGACGAGCTAAAGGGCTACCTATTGGGTAAATAAATAGTTTAATCTCTGTTAAAGATTTTTTTGCACTTGGCCAATGCCGAGGCTATGACCTGGTGCATATCGTAGTACTTATATTCGGCCAACCTTCCACCAAAAATAATATTGTCCTTTTCGGACAAGGTTTTGTATTTGGAGTAAATTTCACTGTTCCTTTCATCATTGATTGGATAATAAGGTTCCTTATTACCAGACCATTCCGTAGGGTATTCTTTTGTTATTACAGTCTTTTTCTGTGTTCCAAATTCAAAATGCTTGTGCTCTAAAATACGGGTATATGGAATGTCTGAAGCTGTATAATTTACGACCGCATTACCCTGGTAATTTTCCATATCCAGCGTTTCATGCTTAAAATCCAGACTCCTATATTCCAACTTACCGTATCGGTAATCATAAAACTCATCAATCTTGCCAGTGAACACAACCTGATCGGCCATTGCTACCAATTCCGTTTTATCTTTAAAAAAATCGACTTCCAAACGTGTTTCGATACCATCCAACAAACCATTGATCAACTTATTGTATCCCCCAACGGGTATTCCTTGGTACTTATCATAAAAATAATTATTGTCGAAGGTAAATCGCAATGGCAACCTTTTTATAATAAAAGCAGGCAGTTCTGCAGCTTTTCGCCCCCATTGTTTCTCCGTATACCCTTTGATCAACTTTTCGTAAATATCCTTACCAACCAGAGACAAGGCCTGTTCTTCCAAATTTTTTGGATTTTTAACCCCTACCTCCCTTACTTGTTCCGCAATGACAGACTTGGCTTCATCCGGGGTCTTTACCTTCCATAACTGATAAAAGGTGTTCATGTTGAAGGGTAGATTGTAAAGCTCGCCCTGATAATTGGCCACTGGCGAATTGGTATACCTATTAAATTCCACAAAACTATTTACATAATCCCAAATTGCTTTGTCATTGGTGTGAAAAATATGGGCCCCGTACTTATGAACATTTATACCCTCCACTTCCTCACAATAAACATTGCCTCCAAGATGTGGACGTTTATCTATAACTAGGCATTTTTTCCCCTTCTTCTTGGCCTCATGGGCAAATACGGCGCCAAAAAGTCCAGCTCCCACAATAAGGTAGTCGTATTTCATTATAGGTAGATTAGTATACAATAGGAATAAAAAAGTAAAACTAGTGTATATTATTACGTTTACGAATTGAAATCAAAAAAAAAATCCCTTTTGCCATAACATGGTTATATTTGCAGAGCTCAAAGAACCAACCCGTAATGGCCAATTTATTTTATATCTCTCGAAATTACAAAGCTACCAACAGCGCAGCCTCCAAGCCGAAAACAGATTGTGAGCGGATCCTGGACAAGATAGGTTTTAAAAATTTAGGTTTTAAACAGACTACATATCCCAGTTCCGCCTTAGGTGCGATAATAAGTTTTTTTGGAATAACAAAGGGGGTTATCCGATTGCCAAGAAATTCTACCCTGGCAATACAATACCCTCTTAGCAAATACTACAAATACATTACTACCATAGCCGGAATAAAAAAATGTAAAATCGTATTGATCATTCATGATGTTAAATACCTCATGGGAAAGAATAAGGATATTGCCCGGGAAATGAAAAAATTCTCATGTGCCGATGTAATCATTGTACATAACGACAACATGAAAAAATGGTTCGAGCAACAAGGGGCAACCGCCAAATTGATCCCCTTGTACATGTTCGATTATTTGGACGACAATAGTAGCTATACTGCTCCCGAACTTTCGAATAATGGCTTATTCGATGTGGTTTTCGCGGGAGGCTTGGGAATGGCAAAAAGTGCCTTCATCTATAAATTGGATGCCTTAAAAAATAATAGTTTCCATTTAAAATTATATGGTAGTGGTTTTATCAAAAACGATGTGGACCCCGCCAACACCATCATAAGTTTCGAGGGTATGTTTTCCCCGGATGACGTTGCAAAACACATAAGAGGTTCCTTCGGCTTGGTTTGGAACGGAAATTCCATAGACGAATGTGCCGGACATTTTGGACAATACCTTTTATATAACAATCCCCATAAAACATCATTATACCTACTCTGTGGCCTTCCAATAATTATTTGGGACAAGGCAGCCATCGCCACCGTCATAAAAGAACGCCAATTGGGTATTTGCATTTCCTCATTGGAGGAATTGGACGGAAAATTAAAAAACCTGTCCAATGAGGACTATCAACAAATGGTAAAAAATGTAGCAGAGGTTAGGGAACAAATAATTTCTGGCGGATTTTTAAAAGCGGCTATGGAAAAGGCCCTTCAAGAACTTTTCTAGTTCCTCGTATCGACCCATTTAATCCAAAGCTGGCAATTTAAAATGATCCAATGGACTGCTTTGTTCCATTACCGCCTCTATGGCCTCGGTGGTCCTAGGAGCCATTCCCGATAAATTAACAGGACCATTTTTGGTGATCAGTATATCATCCTCTATCCTTACCGCTATCCCCCACCACTTTTTATCACAATCACTTCCCTCGGGTATATAGATCCCGGGCTCTACAGTGATTACGGTATTTTCCTTAAAGGGCTGGTAGGTGCCCTTATCATGAACATCCAATCCCAAATAATGGGAAGTGCCATGTGGGAAATATTTTCTGGCCTCCTCGGGGCTTCCAATTATTCCCAACTTCACCAACCCTTTGGCGACAACCTCACTTGCTGCCTGACCAGGGGCCTGAAAGGTAGCCCCAATTACACTGGCACTAATTCCCGCCTCTTGGGCATTGTAAACAATATCGTAAATCTGTTTTTGTTCCTTTGAAAATTTTCCATTGGCCGGAATGGTCCTGGTTACATCGGCAGTATAACCGTGATATTCGGCACCCAAATCCATTAACACAAGTTCATTCCCTACCTTAGCCTTGTTATTTTCTATATAATGCAAAATACAACCATTGTTGCCTCCACCCACTATAGAAGGGTACCCCTCGTATTCGGCACCGTACTTCTTAAAGACAAACTCATGTATTCCCTGAATTTCCATTTCGGACATATTGGGATGCATGGCCTTCATAACCTCTATTTGCCCTATTGCCGAAATCTCCACGGCCTTTTTTAGAAGTAACAGCTCTTCCTTGGTCTTAACTTCCCTTAGGGTACTCATTATTTCCTCCAACATGGCACTGTTAAGGTTGTTGGATTTTAATTGCAGGGCTACCTTTTCCTTAATTTCAATCCGGGATTTATCATCTTTAGCTTCTACAAAATCTACCAATAATTTATCGGACTTTAACTCCTGGTAATAATTTAAATACCTTCCCAGGGTCTGGGCCACATTGGCACTATTTTGCAGTTCCGTTGACTTTATCATGCTGTAAAGCTGTTGTTTAGTGGCATCGTAATCTGACGGATAATTGGATTTTTCCTTAAATGTCCTTATCAAATCATATAGATCAGCGGGGTCATTGGTATCCCTAAAATCATTTTTAAAATCGAAAAACAGTACATTTTCAAACTGGGAAAAATCAATATCCGAGTATAAGAATTCTTCCGCATTAAAGGCGCGTTCAAACCCCAATTGGTCCTTAACCCCTTCTACCCCCAACCGCTTTCCATTCCATTGTTCGGCCTTTTCATCCCTTTTCTGGGCATAGAGCACCTCATCATAACTGTTCCCTGCCCCATCCTTTTGCTTTTCGGAAAATATGAGCAAAAGGGCATTAGGTTCCTTATATCCGGTTAAATAATAGAAATCGGGATCCTGATGATATACATAATCCACGTCATTGGCCCTATTCCTAACTGCTGCCGCAAAAAATACCGCTACACTATTTGGAGGCATAGCCTTACGCACTTCCTGCCGCCTTCCCTTGTGAAAATCCGCACTTAAAAAATCGTTAGGTACCTCTTGGGCCTGAAACCAAGACGTTAAAAAAAGAAATAAAAAAGTCAATATAAAATTCCTCATAATCATCACTAAATTAATGCTTAAAAATAATCAATTATAATACCAGGTTGATCAATAATTGTCCAAAAAACTTGGATAAGCTTATCATACAATCCCTACTGGCACAAAAAGTTTTCTGCTTGGTCTAAATAGTGAACATACCAAGTCCGCCAAATTAACAAGGTAAGGTTCCAAATTAACATTAATTTGTGCAAAACAAAAAGGTTATAGATTCTCCCTTAGATTAATTTTCGATATTTTTACGCCTCAAATTATTCAAATGAAAAACACCGCATTGACAAAGACCCATGAGGCATTAGGTGCTAAAATGGTACCGTTTGCAGGATATAATATGCCTGTGTCCTATGAAGGAGTTAATATAGAACATGAAACGGTGCGCAAAGGAGTGGGCGTCTTTGATGTATCCCATATGGGAGAGTTCTTGGTAGGAGGCCCCAAGGCATTGGACCTTATACAAAAAGTAACCTCCAATGATG
This sequence comes from Arenibacter troitsensis, assembly GCF_900177645.1. Lineage (GTDB taxonomy): Bacteria > Bacteroidota > Bacteroidia > Flavobacteriales > Flavobacteriaceae > Arenibacter > Arenibacter troitsensis. Next base: position 795,825 of record NZ_FXAO01000001.1, on the reverse strand, counting down.
CTTCCAAATTAACCATTGGCAAGGCGCAATACAGTTGTTTACCTAACGAAACTGGTGGTATTGTGGATGACCTTATAGTCTATAAAATTAAGGAAGAGCAATATTTATTGGTTGTAAACGCATCCAACATTGATAAGGATTGGGAGCACATCAGCAAATACAATGAAAATTACGGTGCGGATCTGCGCAACATATCCGAAGGGTACTCCCTTCTGGCCATTCAAGGCCCCAAAGCAGTGGAAGCCATGCAACCTTTGACCTCGATAGATTTAAGCGCTATTAAGTTCTACTCCTTTGAGGTAGCGGATTTTGCGGGTATAGAACATGTAATTATTTCAGCCACCGGTTATACAGGTTCAGGAGGTTTTGAAATATATTGCAAGAATGAAGAAGTACAACAGATTTGGGACAAGGTTTTTGAAGTAGGTTCGGCCTATAACATAAAACCTATTGGACTTGCCGCCAGGGATACATTACGATTGGAAATGGGCTACTGTTTGTACGGTAATGACATTAATGATTCCACCTCACCTCTTGAAGCGGGCCTAGGTTGGATTACCAAATTCACCAAGGACTTTGTAAATAGCGAAGCACTGGCAAAACAAAAGGAAGAAGGTGTTACTAAAAAACTGGTTGCTTTTGAGCTCGATGAGAAGGGAATTCCACGACACGATTATGATATAGTGGATCCCAATGGAATGAAAATAGGAGTCGTAACCTCGGGCACCATGTCGCCTTCCATGGGAAAGGGCATTGGTCTAGGTTATGTACCCACGGAATTATCCCAAATTGGTGGTAAAATCCACATTCAAATTAGGAAAAATGCAGTTCCTGCCACCATTGTTAAACTCCCTTTTTATAAGGATTAACAGATGTAGCGGTTGAGTTTTGCAAAAGGAGGTGATAGAATGAACAAAATACTCATTTTAGGAGCTAGCGGTTTTATAGGCAATGCCATTTATAAGGAATTACATTCCTATTTTGACACCTATGGCACCTACTATTCTTCAAGAAGAAGCTTTGAGAACAATCAACAGTTCTTCCGGTATGACTTGGAAGAAGACGATGTTCATGATATTTTGAATAAAGTAAAGCCCGATTTAATAATATCGGCCTTGAGGGGAAATTTTCAAGCACAGGTAATGGCCCACCAACATATAGTGGAATACATCCAAAATAGAAATTGCAAATTGTATTTTATTTCCTCTGCCAATGTCTTTGATGCCTATAGCAAATATCCATCTTATGAAAATGACAAGACTTTGTCCGAAAGCATATATGGCCGACTGAAAATTAAGATAGAAAACATGCTTCTGAGGATACCCGATTCTAAAATGGCCATTCTCAGAGTACCCATGGTATTTGGCATAAATTCCCCAAGGATCAAGGAAATAAAAAATGCCCTGACTAACAAAGAACCTATTGAAGTATTCCCTAATTTGATTATAAATGTCACCAACGATGACAAACTAACACAGCAAATACATTACCTTATAAACCACAATAAGACAGGGACTTTTCATTTGGGAAGTACAGACTTGATACATCATGAAGATTTTATTAAGGAAATCGTAAACCGTTTGGGCAATTATAGTCCAATTTTTAAACGTGTTTATACCACCAATGAAGATCGTTATTTGGCGGTGCTACCAAAATCCAATCAGCTTCCAAAAAATTTATTATTCAACTATCAGGAAATAATAGACCATCATATCTTTAGTGAATAAGCGGTTCCGAATTGTACTGTTTTATTTAACTTTATAAAAAATAGCAATATGAAAAAATTAACGGAATCAGAAATAGAAAAACGTTTATTGGAATTGGATGGCTGGGATTTTGTGGATGGTGCCATTGAAACCTCTTTTGAATTTAAAAATTTCAAGGATGCCTTCTCGGTAATGACCAGAATTGCCTTTGAATGTGAATCCCAAAATCATCATCCGGATTGGAGCAACGTCTATAATTCCCTTAATATACGCCTTTCTACCCATGATGCGGAGGGTGTAACCGAAAAGGATTTTAAGTTGGCGCACAGTATAGAGGAAATAATTGTCAGCAAGTAAACTTAACTCTTGTCCCAGCAGTAAAAATTATTAAATTTGTTCCATATTATTCTAATAAAACTAAGAAATGGGAAGAGCTTTTGAGTTTAGAAAAGCACGTAAAATGAAAAGGTGGTCCGCCATGTCAAAGGCCTTTACCAGAATAGGCAAAGACATTGTTATGGCAGTAAAAGAGGGAGGACCAGACCCGAGTTCCAATGCGCGTTTAAGGGCCGTTATCCAAAATGCCAAGGCCGTAAACATGCCAAAGGACAATGTGGAAAGAGCCATTAAAAGGGCATCCGACAAAAGTTTGGGCGACTTCAAGGAAGTGCTTTTTGAAGGATACGCACCACATGGAATTGCCATTTTAGTAGAAACAGCTACGGACAATAATACAAGGACCGTAGCAAATATTAGAAGTTATTTCAACAAGTGCAACGGTAGTTTGGGAACTTCGGGTTCGGTAGAGTTTATGTTCGACCACACCTGCAATTTTAGGATACCTGCCGAAGGCATAGACCCTGAAGAATTGGAATTGGAAATGATCGACTTTGGGGCCGAAGAGGTTTTTGCAGATGAGGACGGTATATTGATCTATGCTCCCTTCGAGAGCTTCGGGGCCATCCAGAAAGAATTGGAAAACAGGGGTATCGAAATTCTATCGTCAGGTTTTGAGCGTATTCCACAGGTAACTAAGGCCCTAAGCGAGGAGGAAGCAGCAGATGTAGAAAAACTCTTGGAAAAAATAGAGGAAGATGATGATGTACAAAACGTCTATCACACCATGCAGGAACAATAATCAATTTTGAATATCATATGAAAGAGGCCCATTTAAGGGCCTCTTTTAATTTTGTGATATAAAAAGCTAACGAAATATTAATGAGCCAAAATTTAATGCAATTCATCCTCCGGCCCAATTACGAGCGACTTGTTCAACGTAAGAACAATGGTTCCCTCATCTTCCGTTGGCGTAACCGAGGTTATAAAGTTGTTCTGTTGGTTTCCTGAAGTTACAATAGGATTACCATACCAGTTATTTCCATTGTTTACAAAGATATTATTGGTAATGGTAGTTTTGGAATCATGTTTAAAGCCTCCCCCTGTATTGATAATCGTTCCCGTATTTCCCTGAAAAAGGTTTCCATCAAAAAGGGTATTGTTGGTCCCAAGTGTATCTTCGCCCCAGGAAGGGGTATCGCCAATCTTACTTGAAAACGTAAACAACAATCGGCCTGTATTGTTAACAAATTTTGAGTTCAAAATCTGGTATCGGTTAACCCCCTTAAAACTTGCTATTTGATCATAGTTTTTGCTAAAGACGCAACTATCTATTTTTACATAATGTTCTGTTGAAAAGATCAAGCCCCTGTTGGAAATAAATGAAGATCCCGTAATGGTAATTCTATTGGTATAATCATTTTCATTGTCCGAAGTAAAATTGGGAGTAGACCCCCAATAGCTCCTGAACAAGGTGGCAGAATTATTTTCAAAAATGGAATTGGAAATGGTAATGGATGAATTGTCTCCCTTAGACCAAAACGCCGTTTGATTGGATACACCGGTTACCCTTATTTTAGAAGCCTTTACTTCAGAGCCCGAAACAGCGAAAATGGTTCCGTCATTGTAATTATCGGCGGAATCCGTAAATGTAAGTCCAGAAATATCCAATCTAAAACCTTTATTAATTACGAACATCCTATAATTGCCTTCCCCAGAAATGGTGATGTACTTCGCCCCTGGTCCTGTAATGGTTAGGTTATTATTGATATGAGGCAGATCTGAAGATAATCTAAGAGTACCCTCCAATCCTTCCAAAAAACTTATTTTATCTATAGCCGAATCTACATTGGCCGTATTTATGGCCCAACGTAATGTACCCTTGCTATTATCGTCGCCAAGATCGGTAACCAAAACCTCAGATTGTGCCATGGATATGGAAAAACAGAAGAAGGCAATTAAAAAAACAATTATTCGATCTCTTTTCATTCTCAATGGAATTTATACTATAAATGCTTATTAAATCAACGTTAATCCCTATTAGAAACAGGCCTGTACCTTGTTCCTTCATAACGTATTATGATCAAAATTAGTATTCCCCACCTAAAAAAGGATTTTTTACAACCCCAAAGATGTATAAGTGTCTGAAAATGTTGTGTAAGTCACTAATGGTGCAGTTTGATTTTTTGTGTTTACCAAATTTATTTTACAACCCAGGCCGTGATTTTAAATATGTTGGTTTTAATGATTTTTGACAATTAATCATTTTATGTAACATTTTAAATGAAAAAAGCACCAGGTTTTGCCCGGTGCTTTTATATATATTACTAAAATATATTTTACATGCCACTTGGCACTTCTCCAGCAACATTAAAATTAGTCACCAATAGCGAGAAATCTTCCAAGCCTACACTACCATCTCCATTAAAGTCTGCACTGGCATCATAACCAGAATCCCCAAAACTAATATTAAAGGTGGTTACCAAGACAGAGAAATCCTCTAAACCTACTGTATTGTCGTTGTTGGCGTCCCCAACCCTTAGTTCCCCTATATTGAGATTGTTGTCACCTGCCTCTAAGGTCATAGTCGACACTTTTTGTAAATGCATTCCGGATTTGACAGCAATTTCATAGGTGCCTTGCGGAATTCCCACCATTACTGCTTCTCCATTGGAAGTTCCTGTAGGATTAAACTCCAGTAAAGGTATAGTAGCTCCTACTTCATATAAAGCAACCGATAAGTCAATACTGTGATCGGTACGACCTTGTAAACTATAGGAAATGGTCAAATCGGATTCCGCTGCCGAAGGATCAAACTCCAATACAATCGTATTAGACGCCACGCTATTTATTCCATTGGCACCAGTTACAACGGCAATGAAATGATTCAAACCTCCATTTGGCGTTCCGGCCGCTCCCGTTGTTTGTGTTAGGGTAACTGGAATATTGGCAACCCCGGATGCATTTAATTGGGTTGTGTACAACTCCTTGGCCATGGCCTCATTAGCCTCAAAAGGATCTATGTCATAACCTATAGTAGGGTTACCTGCATCTATGTATAATCGTCCATCAACGCGCAATAGACTAACCATGGCATTTGGCTGGCCCGTAATTTGAACAACTTGATTTGCCTGTGTCACCAATCTGGAAACATTTGATCCTTCGACCAATATGGAAGGGGCCACCAAACTATTGCTATTTCCATTTACAACGGCATCCGATCCACCGAGCGAACCTTCGTCAAATAAACTAGTTGTGTATATAACCCCACTAGCGAACTCTATGCTAATAGTTGCGCCTATCAATTCAAAGCCTGAAATGGAACCCGCATCCCCAGAGGACAAATCTCCCTTGATAGTAGTTGGATCCATATCCACACCGAACACAAAAGACTCACCTGGATTAAAATCCGTAAAATCCAAAGACAAAACATCATAACCTTCTGCATTATTAATTCCATTGTGCGGTTGTCCAAATACGCTAACACAATCTGCATTATCAGAGCCACCATTTCCAGGTACGGTTAAACCAACAGCAGTGGAAGTATTACCAGCGGTACCTGCCGTTAAACACTTTGCAACACTATCTCCTGCTGTCCCCACTGGATCAAAAACTACATCCATCATAAAGCCTGTAGCCGTATTGATCGTAACATTTACAATATCATCATCTCCTGTATTATCTATAAAGAAAGAATTGTTTCCATAAGTAGATGCTTCTATATCATCCCCTGGGGTAACCTTGACCGTAGCCTCCGGATTGCCTATTGGCAAGGCCGTAACATTCCAATTAAAATTAATCACTGTACTTGAAGAAGGATCACAGGCGTCGCTTACCGTTACCGCCACATTGTAAGGACTATTTTCAGAAGCCCCTGGCGTACCTCCGACATTCTGTGAGGATTGAGGTCCATTTAACAAAGTGTTGTTTACACCTGTCCCAGTATTATCTATATGGGTTAATGCAATACGATCTATTTTATGACCTTCGGAACGTTCATTCATGGTAATCGCATATGTACCAGGATTTGCAAAATAAGCATATATAGGCCATGCATTATTATCAATAGTACGTGCATACCAGGAATTGGCAATAGTATTGGTATATACCTTAAAGAAACCATTGATTCCCGGGTTCTCATTACCATGATCAGGTCTTCCTTGAGCATTTCCCTTTGGCCAATACAAGGTTTTCGTAGTACTCGCCGGATTACTCAATTCATTAAGGAATTGTTGGGTTCCGGTAAGGTCTCCCCCTTGAACGGTGAAGAAATGAACGTCAGGGGTGTTCTCTATTTTAAACCAAGTATCGTTTTTATCCGTGGAAACTGAGCCTGAAATGGCCGATTTTACATGAAAGCGATATACACCCGGTGTTGTAATTTCCACATTATAGTTGACACTTTGCCCATTAAGATTAGAAAAATGATCCGTACTTGCTACCAAAAATGTTGTTCCTGAGGTAGTTTGAAGATTAAATCCTCCAGCGGTATCCGTAAAATCAGTTTCAGCTTCCATAATTACCACGCCGTTGTTCTCTATAAAGGCACCTGCAGTACCACTACCTGAACCGCCCAGAATAGTGCCTGAAATAACACCTGTTGAGGTGTCAATAGAAAGATTTGGCGGTAAATTTGTTGCAGAATAACTTAAAGGGCCGCAAGGATCCGTATTTTCATCGTTTGCAACAATTTGAAGGTTCACTGCATTTCCATCCACACCCATCTGTGCCCCTGGATTGGTGACAACAGGAGGTAAACCTGAGGTTGGATTACCACTAACTTCAACTATTTCTATCGCCTTAAGCGATGGATTTTGAACACCATGAATAAATTGAAGATCCAAGGTACCATCAGTTACCGTAACCCTATGGGATACCATAAAGGCTCCTAAAGCCCCTGCTTTTGCAAAGGGGTCAATATCATTAAATGCACTGGGCACGGATCCTTCAACTGAAACGTCGAACACTCTTTGTCCGGCTGTCGTTATTTGATTATACAACTCTGCAAAATAAAGTCTTACCTCAACTTCGGTCCCCGGATCTATCGGAAATTGCCACAACATTTCGGGAGCCCCTTCAGCGTCATATCTTTCAGTAACAAAAATACTACTTGGTGTTCCTGGAGGAAGTGATGCATGTGTCATATTAATTGGACCAGTATAGGCAGAACCGGCAGATTGATTATACAATCCACCTGTTGAGGTTGCAGCTGCCAAATATTCAGAATTTCCTGCAACTCCAAAAGTACCTTGATCCATACTCCAATCCGGATTTGGTGAGTCCGTTGCAGCAATAAATTCACCACCTGCATTTATACGATACAATACAGTTGACACCTCTTCACCACTAGAAACACTTATACTGGCAGAACCATTACTGCCATAAGCCATAACCAAAGTAGCAGCCTCCCCTGTTTGGGAACCAATATGCTCAATTTGAACGGTCTTTGTACTTCCGGCCCCGATCAGAAAACTCGTTGAACCAAGAATTTTAAAATTGGCGGCATTGTTACCTGTTAGTACTAAAGATTTAATGTACATCCCCTGGTTTCCGCCAGATATTTCAATTAGTAAATCCTCTACTCCGCCTTGTGGTACCGTTATGGATGAAGGTGCAGATAAGGTACTGGCTACAACCGATGTACCCGTAGGATTGTCCACTCCATAAACTTCCATTTTAGTTTGGTTGCCACCTCCTTGATTGGGAGACCCTGAAGTAATCCAAATACCATCACCGGATACAATACCCTGTGTACCGTGACGTGGATTGTTCAAATCGCTTAAAGAAGACCATGTATTAGTGTTTACATCCAAGGCATCTGTTTTGGCATATGCCTGTCCATTTCCTTCTCCACCAATAACGACGACTTTTCCGTTAAAAGTGACTGTTCCTGAAGCAGCTCTTGGGGTAGGCAAATTACCTGATGCAGGCAAGGTAGACCAGCTCCCTGTAGTAAAATCGTAAACATCCACTTCAGGGATTACCGGTGCAAAAGTACCCCCGGCGCCACCTGTAAGCCTACCTCCAACTACATATAATTTACTGCCTACAACCGTAGCGTGAAAATGATCACGTGCCCTTGGCACATCCCCCAAGACCGTCCACTTACCAGTAGCTGGGTCAAACTCATCAAACCATGGTATATAACCTCCATTATGTCCAATAGTGTTACCTGCTATTACATAAAACTTATTATTGTACATCACCAATCCGGCGGAACCTCTTTTTCTTGCATTGGGTATAGCTGGACCTTGAATCCATGTATCCGAAACTGGATTGTACATATAAATATGATCAGCAGGAGCTTCATTGGGGTAAGCATTATCCTTAAATGATCCGATAACCCAAATTAACCCTTCATAAGCCACAGCCTGAAAGTGGTTGAATTCAAAAGGAGCTGTCGAAGCTGCCTGTGACCAGGTATTTGTGTTATAGTCATAAATTTCTACTTTTTTGGCATTTTCCCTACCCCCAAACAAATAGAATTTATTCCCTGCTTGTACAAAGGAATTTTCGTGTCTAGGAGTATGTTCCGTTACATTGGTAATATTGGTCCAGTCACCACTAACGGTACCTCCGGAGCTAATAATCTCAATACCCTTAATATTAGGGTTTTCAATTCCTTTGATAAAATCAATATCAAGGTTTCCATCATTTACCTCTACCACAAAACTCTCGACTCCTACTGTAGCAAACCCATATTTTGCTGTTTGATCCAAATCGTTCAGTACAATTTGACCTTCAATGGCTACATCGAATACGCGCACGCCTGGAGCGTTAGCTCCAGCCCATACCTCGGCAAATAACAAATTAATGGTATAGGTACCCTGAGACAGTGGAATATCCCACTGCATATTTCCGGGTACAGCCAATGTATTATATCTTTCTGTAGCAAATATATTATTGGGATAGGAGGTGTTGTTGACAAAAGTGCCTGGAAGCGCTGCCCCGTAAGTTTTATCCTCTGTTGAAGAATTTACATATGCGGAAGGTGTTCCGTTTTGTGCATTACCATTGGCGCCACTTGCTGCTTGATCTTCCGCCCAATTCAAAGGCGATGCATCATTTGACGCAACAAGTGCACCCCCTGCATTAATACGATACAAAACCGTATTTGGCGCGTTGGGATCGTTTACTGTCCAAGCAAAATTAACATTTGCCAGTGTGGATGATGGTTTACTGACGGTTACCGTCACATTGTACTGCCCTGCATCTTCAGCATAGGAAGAAATTGTTCCTAAAATAGCTCCTTGAGTAGGCTCAATACTTAAACCTGGGGGTAATCCCGTTGCGGAAAAAGTAAAATTCTCGTTAGGATCGCCTCCACTAGCTGTAATATTCAGAACGGGTGTTTCTCCAGGATTGTTTATCTGATTGGCAACAGGGTCAATAACGATCGGTGAATTTACAACACTTCCTGCACCAAGTATTTCAATGGCGTTTATCAAAGGGTTTTCGGTTTGATGTATAAATTCAATATTCAAAACGCCATCGCTAACAGTCACTTGATAACTTTCCATAGCACCTACCTTATTTCCATATTGTGCAGTTAGATCCTTATCGTTTATAACCAGTACATCTTCCATTTTAACATCGAACACACGCTGCCCCGGAGCTCCTGTACCATCGTACCCATTACCCATATATAGATTTACAGTAAAAGTGCCATTGCCAGTATTAAAAGTCCATTCCATTTCCGGCAGACCAGCTGGATCCCATCGCTCCTTCGCAAATAATTCCTGGGGTGCATAAGTTGGAACCGATGAATGCCTTCCAGCAATATTATGGGTAGATATATTGCCAGTGTTAACATCAAAATTAGTTCCGCCAGATGCTCCAACAACATCATTGCCCGCCCAATTGGGATTTGGGGCATCTATTGCCGTAACGGTAGCGCCACCAGCATTTACCCTGAATAATACTGCTGGCTGCTCTGTTACATTTACTGTAAACATTTGTTCTACAAACAACGAATTGGAATCCGTGGCCCTAATGGTAATATTGGAACTTGCCTCAGTATCCGGATAAGTTAAGGTCAGTATATTGGCGGAAATAGTGGCCCCAATAGTAGGATTGGAATTATTTTCAACAGTATAAGTCAAATTCCCTACCCCTTGGTCATCCCCAAAATAATCGTTTAGATCAATATTCTGATCTGGAGAATCAATCAATTTATCCAAATTGGCCAAAGGCTGGGATATAGTTGGTTGACTTCCTGTAACATTCAAATAATCCCAAGTTCCTTCTACTTCTTCTCCAGTTGCATTGGAGGTTCCAATTAAACCTACCGCTAAAATTGTAGAGGATTGTTGAATAGCTGTTTTTATTGTCCCAGTTGCAGCAATGGTCCCTAAGGAAATTGGGGAATTGCCATCAAGACTGTACAGAACTTCTACTGCCGCGGTAACCGCATTAATATTAAATGAAAAAACTATATCGTTGGAAGGTCTATTTCCTGTTGCGATTGTAGCCGTTAGCGGTGTTTGCGGCACATCATTGATTTCCTGCAAGGCTACAACCCCGTTCTGGGTAAGGACAACCTTAATATAATTGCTTTGAGTTCCATCCCCTATAAATATTCCCAATTCACCTCCAGATGGAGCACTGGAACCATAAAGCTGGGTAGGATCGGAAAAATTAAATAATCGGCCAACAACAGTAAATGAGTTAACGGATTGATCTACGTTTACACCATATTGAAATCCTTTTTCCTGACTATTGGCTGTACCCAATGCCGTTCCCGAAGTCATCTGCATGGTCATTGCACCTGTTGCCCCTCCTAAAATATCATTGGGGTTTGGACCGGCACCAACTACATCCAACCAATTTAGCCAGTTAGGATTGGGGGCACCATTATTCATAAGACCTGTTAATCCAAGACCCAAATACCCCCCTAGAACTAAATTATCGGATAATAATTCGTTCAGCACTGGTAAATCAAATCCATCTGAACCATTATCCAACGGGTTACCCAATTGAAATGGGTCATTGGCATCTATAATACCATCGTTATCATCGTCATTATCGTTCAAATCAGAAACCAAAACCCCACCCGCCGCTTTATCAAAATCATTTGGCTGTGATCCCCCGTTACAATGGTCTATGTTGTTCTGAACTTCATCTTGATTGGTGTAACCGTCTTGATCGGTATCGGCCAACCCATCATATAAGTCATCGGAGGGGTCTAAACACACAACCTCTGGTTGTGGCTCCAAAATTTTGATGGTACCATTAAATGTCGCCACCCATATGGTCCCAGGAAAGGGATCATTGTCTCCATTACATGTAATACCCAGGGCATTACCCCCAAGACCAGATGCAAAAGTATTGGTCAATTGATCCAAGCTACCATCGGGCTTTAGTTGTACCCTTCTCAAAATACCGTTATTATGACCAGCAATCAAGTCGCCAACCATACTTTCCGAACCGGTAAATATGGTTGAGGTATATTCATCTATTCCATTAGTGTTATTGCCCCAGACAGTTACCAAAGCATCTTGTGGTCCATCTGGATTGTTGGTGGAAGGCCCTCTCCAATCACCTTGTGCTCCATCTGCAAGACTTACGGGAACAGGTGGCCAATCTACAGGTAATGCAATACTTGCATTATTTGTATAACCAGCTCCTTTTAAACCCGTTGGATCATAAATCAAAGTTCTATAAACCGCCCCATTGGTATTGTTTACAGACGGGTTGGTGTAAAGTCCAGCACCAGCCGGATTGGCCCTGATCGGTGTCGGGTGACCTCCATAAAAAGCACCAAATGAATAGGTTTGAATATTTGTAGTAACCAAGGATAAATGGTCATCGTTATCCACCTTTTCCCCCGCAATAGATGTATTACTACCTGGTTCACTTGAATCATATTCATTGGTTACGTTTTCAGTACCTTCGTTGTTGGGAAATCCGCCCCAACCTCCATTGGCTCCATTATCGGTCACATACACTGCTCCAGAAGCCGTAAGCACCAAATCATATGCATTTCTATATCCCGGTGAAAATATTTGCACTGGACCGCCAATAACAATTTTTGCCTGGTTCAATCCATCATTACCTCCCCACGGATCATTCACATCAACACCATCATAGCCTGCTACGTCTGGATCGATTATACCATTTACATTGGCCCTAGTAGGATCGTCCAAAGTAGGAATATCATAAATATAAGCCCTTCCATCATTTTTAATGGGCATACTTTCTATAAGATCAAGATTTATTGAAAGTACTGCTGCAGATAAGGCATATTCCGTGGTCCAAGCAAAATTGTCGGACGGGGACCCTGCGTTGGTATGTCCACCCTGTGCCACTATTAAAAAATCCACACCATTAATAGTTGCAAATTCCAATCCATTGGTGGCATGGTTTTCCTCAGACCTTGGCAGGCCTCGAACTATGTCCACCACATCCCAATTACTCCCTGTCCATGTAAGTCGGGTAATCACTCCAGAATTGGTATCAAGATTTAAATCTCCACTAGGCCCTCCTACCCTAGAATCACTGGAGGTAACATAAATAATTGGATTTTGTGCCGTTCCTGCAACAGTGAGACCAGTGGCCTCCCTGTTATTACCACTATTTGAAGAACCATCGTCGTTATGATTGGGAATGTTCTTTACACTCAATAGCTTTTCGGATGCTGTGACCACATAATTATTGCTCGCATTCTTTTGCACCGTATAAATGTCAATGGTGCCATTTAAATTTAGAACGTATAATCTTCCATCCGGGCCATACATTAAAGAGGTTCCTTGGCTGACAGCCCCATTCCCGTTGTAATTAAGATTACTCTGGCTGAAAGATTGCGCGTTCATGCCTGTATGGGATAGAACCGTCAACAGAGCAAATATGAATACAGTTCGAATTCTACTTACAAGTGAAGTTTCTTTTATGATCAATGGTATGTAATTTAATTTTTCCATTTTTTAATCTTTTTTGGGACTTGGTTATCGCTTTATTGCCATTTGTTGTTGTAATTCCTTTCCTTCTGCATCTATAGTTCTTATGAAATAAGATCCTGTAGGCAGATCCTGAACCCCAATAAGATAGGTTTCCAAATTCTCACTTGCATCCATTTTCAGAAATTTCACCAACCTACCTGTAATATCATAAACATAGATTTGGGTTAAAGGTGTTGGCTCATCAAAGGATACCGTAACACTTTCATTAGCCGGATTTGGAGATATGTTCATTGTCGTAACGAACGTCTTCGCAGTGGAAGCGGACTGTACTACATTAAAAACAATTGTCAATGATTGTCCCGCAACTCCTGTACCCCCTGCCAAGGTATAAGGTGTTGCCTTAAGGGTATAAGACCCAATTTGGAGAGTTGTCGGTATATAATCACCGTTAAAGTCACCATAAAGGGCATAAGGAGCATTGGTCTCTGTCCATGTTCTGGTCAAAGTACCCGATAATTCAAACTTCACACTCCCAACAATTCCTGGATCTGTATTGGCTCTAATGTTGACTCCTTCACCATCATTAACATTCATATTATTCTGAATATCAAATAGGTCAAATTGGTTTTCCGCATCTATTAAGGTAAAACTTACCACTTTGTCGATATCGGTAGGATCAACAGCAACAACTTGAATGCTTGTGGTTCCTATTCCACCATCATCATCGGTTACTGTAAGCGTTACTGTTTTAGTACCCCCAGAGCTATAGGTATGGGAAGGATTTTGGGAAGTTGAGGTAGTTCCGTCTCCAAAATTCCAAGAGTACCCAACTATATTCCCATCACTATCCGTTGAACCTAAACTTGAGAAACTAAATTTAAACGCAGTGTTGGCATCCGGGTTGCCTATTGCAACAGCTATTGGATTAACATTCCCCGGCGGTCCACTTACAACACTAAAATTAATTGTTTGGGTTGTTCCCACGGATGGTCGCGCCACTAAAGTGTAGTTCCCTACTGGAAAGGGTTTTCCTTGAATATCCACACCTATATCCCCGAACAATGAGTAAGGTGCCGATGGTCCTTCGGACTTAGTCTGACTTATTGGTCCGGTAAGTGTAAAATAAACATTGCCCGGATTTAAATTAGGGTTAAAGATGATACCCAAAGGAGTCTCTCCTATATCGGTTTTGGAAATCTGCAATCCATTGGTTAAAGCATATAATTGACTATCATTATTGGCATTCAAGATAAATAGTGCCGCATTGCTGTTAGGTGCATTTACATTGACACTTACACTTGTCGTACCTATTGCTCCATCGTCATCCTTTACGGTAAGAGTACAAACAAAACTACCCTGGGTGGTATAGGTATGTGACGGGTTGATCTGTGTAGAAGTTGCTCCATCCCCAAAGTCCCATTCGTAGGAGTCTATATTACCATCGGCATCACTGGAACCAACACTTGAAAAATTTACCAATAAAGGTGCCGTTCCACTATTGGGCGAAGCCGTAACCACAGCAATTGGAGGTTGATTAATACTAGGATCAATTGCAGTTACACTAATACTTTTAGTACTAGCTGCGTTGTCTTCATCCGTCAATGTTAGGCTAACACTAAATATACCACCTGAGCCGTAAGTATGTGCTGGATTTTGCAGATTTGAGGTATTGCCATCACCGAAATTCCATGAATACCCTGTTATAATTCCATCATTATCAGCGGATCCTGCACTCGAGAAATTAATTTTAAACGGAACAGTATTGTCAGGGTTACCTGCTAAAGCCACAACTGGAGGCTCATTGGCCGGAGGACCACTTATAATCGAGAAATCAATCGTCTGACTTACTCCCGAAGAAGTAGAGGTTACCAAGGTATAATTCCCAATAGGGAAGGGCTTCCCTTGTATATCTACACCTATATCCCCAAACAAGGAATATGGCGCAGACGGCCCTTCGGATTTATTCTGATTTATGGGACCAGTCAACTTAAACGTGACGTTGCCAGGATTCAAAGCAGCATTATAGATAATTCCCAAAGGAGTTTCGCCAATGGCACTCTTTTCAATCTGTAATCCATTGGTCAAGGCGAACATTGCATTATCGGTGTTGGCATTTACTACAATTACAGAAGCATTGTCTATTGGAGTACCCACTCTAATAGTTTGAGAGGCACTGTTCGCACAACCATTGCCATCTTCATAAGTATAGACTATAGAATAGTTTCCAATTCCTATGGCAGGGTTAAAGGAATTATTACTCACCCCTGTACCACTATATACACCTCCAGAAGGACTACCTCCTGTTAGGGCAAACGGACTATCTGTTATAAGTACATCGGCAAAAGGTGCCAATGTTACTTCAGGAAGTGTTGGTCCATTTAAAGTAACAGTCATATCTTCAGAACAACCATTGGCATCGGTAACTGTAACATTATAAGTACCAGCTCCCAATCCACTAACCGTAGGACTGTTCAAATTGGCATTATGGCTCCAATTATAGGTAAGAGGCCCCACAAATCCAACGGTGTTGATGACTATAGAACCATCGTTGCTATTACAAGCGCTAGGGTCAGAAGAAGTAGCAACGCTTGCGTCAAAATTACTACATAATGGATTCTGATTTGTGAATTGAAAAGTTATGGTCTTTGGCGAGCCTTGATTTCCACTCAATCCTGAATTGGCATATGGAGTAGCTGTAAGGGTATAGTTTCCTAGAGGAAACAACTCACCGATATAATCGCCTGTTGTTGCATTATCACCATACAATGTGAAGGGTGCAACACTTTCAGTTTGATTCCTACTCTTAGTGCCACTAAGCAATAACCTTACACTACCCACATCCGGGGTAGCATTGGCCCTAATGGCAAGGTTGGTGGTGGCGTAAGTTCCAGCATTGATCAATTTACCATTAGTCAATGGCATTATATCCTGATCCGTATCCGCATTTACAAGCGTAAAACCATTTACGGTAAGAGCAGCTGGAGTTATAGTTTCTATGGTTACATTGAAACTACAAGTCTGATTGTTTCCTGCCGCATCAGTAACCTCAAAAATATTTAATGTTGTTCCTAGCGGAAAGTTAGAACCACTTGCAAGACCTTGAGTTTGCTGAATATTGGCATTAGGACAATTGTCACTAAAAAGAGGAGTCGTAAAATCCACGATGGCAGTTGAAACTCCTTCTGCAACCTGGACAACAATATCTTGCGGACAACTTATTGTTGGGTTTTCAGAGTCTAGTACGGTAACCGTAAAACTACATGAAGATGTATTGCCTGATGCATCCGTAACTGTATAAACCTCTGTAGTTGTTCCAACAGGGAAAAATGCCCCACTTCCCAAACCTTGGGTTAGGTTGGTTATAGCCCCTGGAACATTGTCCGTTCCAACCGGTGCAGTATAATTTACTACCGCTCCACATTGTCCATTATCATTGGAAATACTAATATCTTCCAAGCAAGTAATTTCCGGATCCTCGTTATCTTCTTGAACCGTAACAGTAACCGTCCAATTCTTTTGGGTTCCATTTTGGGCTGTAACCGTATAATTTACTGAATTGGTAAAATCCAAAACTGTTCCCGAGGAAGGATTTATAGTAGCATCTGCCGAAATCCCAATACTAGGTGAAAGGCCAGTAACATCTGTTCCTGCAACAACGGTAACTCCCACTATACCAGACGAAGCGTCAATAATTTCTGGCCCAACCTGTCCTTGGACACTAAAAGACTCAATGTTTTTCTGGGTGGAGGCCGTAAAATCAACTGTAACTGATTGTATACAAGAACTTATATTGCCAGCATTATCAGTAGCCTTCCATTCTATCTGCGTTGTCCCTACGGGATAAGCATCGTCTACTTCCTGACCATCATTACGTGTACTTGTTAATGTAACATCCAATTGCGAACATGAATCGAAAACAGGGGGTGCAGTAATTTCAACTACTACCGGATTACCGTTGAAACTGGTTGCATTGATGTTAGCTGGACACCCGAAATTAGGCCCAACTTCATCATTTACTGTTATGGTCTGAATACAAGGTTCAGAAACATTGCCAGTTTCGTCAGTGGCAGTCCAGGATACCGTAGTTACACCTAAGGCATAGGGTTCCGTGAGTTCTAGTCCATCACTTCTAATTCCCTCAAAAGTTATACTTCCACTCATATCTATGGCGGATACACCAGTTAGATTTAAATCTACTCCACAAAAATCTGGATCAGTAGAAGTCACAATATCATCTGGACATGTAATAACTGGTGCAGTGCTATCGAATACAATGACGGTTTGGGTTACCTCAGCGGCAGGATTTCCAGCTGCATCAAAAACGTTATATGTAATAACGTATTCCCCTATGGTATTTGGATCAACGATATCACCTCCTATTTCAATTTCCTCGGTCAAATCACCATCCGTTTCATCGGTTGCACTGGCCCCTAAATTAAAATAAGGCGAACCTAATTCCACAGGAAGGGGATCAACATCCAGAAGTGTTATCACTGGTGGTATATTGTCCGGTAGGTTTACCGTAAAATTCACTACCGCCGTAGCTTCTGCATTATCAAAAGCTGCATGAGTAGGATCTGCCACTACTAGAACTATGGTGTTTTGGCCATCTACTATCCCATCTGCAGCTGTTAGGTCCCAGAATTCCTGTCCTATCTGTGAAGCTGTTGAAATTCGGGTAGCTGGATCAATATTATTAATGTCTGGTGGGTTAACAAATAAATGATAGTGTTCTGTAAGCCCATACAAAACGTCCGTTCCTGTCCATTCCAATCTTACGTCGGTAGAATTCAATTCTGCAGCTTCTAAAGGAAGGTCTATAACCACACTGGGCCCAGAAACATTAACAGTTACGTTGGCTGTACCCACTTCTGAACCATTATCTGTCGCAGTTGCCGTTAAGGTCTGAACTCCTGGCGTAACAAATTGTCCGGAAATTGCCGAACCAATTCCGTCTAAAGGTGTTGTAGTAAATCTAGTGTCGTTTGAACTCCAACCGATTAAATTGGAAATGTCTCCATCCTCAATATCCAAAGCAGTTCCGGTAAGAGTAACATCCGTCCCCCGTATTACTGGATCTCCATTAGCCGGTGCAGTTATTGACACCACTGGCGGAGTGTTGATGGGTTCAGAAATTAAACAAATACTGAATCCTTTTACAGATGGATTTTGATTACCTTTTTTAAAGTCGATATTCATAATACCGTCCGTAACTTCAACGATAAAAGTTTCAACTTTTGCTATGTTGAACCCACCTGCGGCTAAAGATGGTCTATAGTCATCCAACACCAGATCACCTTCTATTTCCACATCAAAAATCCTAGCGTTACCGGGGTTGGCTTCTCCAGTCCAGTTTTCATTGAATAAAATATTTACTTCGTACGTACCGTTAGCTGGAAACTCCCAGTTCATTAAAACCCCGCCATCTATATGCCGCTCTGTTTGAAAAATAGCATCAGGATATCCAGTATTATTTGACACCAAAGCTGCATTTGAGCCAAAGGTTTTATCTACAACACCCTTGTAATAAGGGGAAGGAGTTCCTGTACCAGCAGTTCCGCCGGCCCCAGCAACAGATTGATCTGCTTCAAAATCCCCTCCTGACAATCCTTGGATGGGACCTCCTGCATTTACCCTGAAAGCCACATTGCAGGCTGCAATGGCAGACTGTGTTATATCAAAATTTTTAAGGTTGACCCCGGCGTTAAAATCCAGACGGATTGTCTGTATACCCGGATTGCTAAATTCCACGGAGGTAGAAAAAGACGAATAAGTCTGCCAACCCGAGGTAGACGATACATTGACCGATCCAATGGCAGCAAACCCTACTCCATCTTCTTCAGAAACTGTTATAATAGTAATTCCCCCGGGCTGCTTGGCTGCAAAAAATTCTATATCATAAACTCCAGCAGCAGGAACATCTATTATATACTCCACAAAATCCCCAGCATCTATATAACCAATATTCTGCGCCGCATTAGCCTCTATGGCCACTGTAAATGGCAACGTGGGATTCGGACCGTACCATGGCATAGGATTACTAAACGTCCTGGCAAAAATATTTGCAGGAATAGGTTGGGCCACATTAATATTAAAGGTTTTCTGTACTGGTAGATTTACACCATCATTGGCTGTTACTTCCACCAAATAGGAGCGTCCATCACCAGGATTGGTATTCCAATTAAGTGTAAAGTTACCACCTCCATTATCCGTAAACGTATAATCTGTTGCAGGTATCACTGTGGATGGCAATAAGGGACTATTGGTTCCTCCATTACTTTTGTCATAAATAACAATACTGGCATTGAACACATCTTTATCATCTGAAACAATTATATCAGCGGATGCAGTTGAGCCTTCTCCCACTTCAACATCAGCGATATCAGCAATGCTCGGGGGAAGATCGGCCCCGGCAGGATATATAGTTACAGTAAATTCGGCAGTTACAGGAGCACTATTTCCATCAGAAATAATTGCATTTACTATATGGTCTCCTAATTCCGAAGCTTCAGGAGTTCCTTCCAATTGATTGGTTGATGGATTATAGCTTAAAGTTGATGGCAAGCCATTAAACACAATATTCAACAGATCACCGTCTATAATATTCAAGGTTTCGGAAACAGCCTCACCTACTTCAAATTGAAGATTGCCCAAATTGGCTATAGGGTGTACATTAGTTGTAGAAGTCCCAGTAATACAAAGTCCGGATATTTTTCCATTATCTACTGTTGCCGGCCCTATCTGTACATTTAAATTACCGTCAACCACCTGCACATAATAGGTTCTTACAATGGCCGTTTGATTTGTAGAAATACCATCTTTAATTGGATCTACCAAATCGTATTCATCCAATATAAGGTTCCCTTCCAGTAGGACATCAAAAACTCTACCATTAGGTGCGGGATGATATACCTCTGCAAAGTACAGATCAACTTGATAATAGCCATCCGGCACAGGAATCTCATAAGCTACCGGTGCGTTTACTCCAACCTTACCCCCGTAAATTTCCTTTTGAAACAAACTTAGTTCTTCAGGAGAGGATGTCGCGCCAATTGCCCCATTATAATCTAAATACGTTGCGCCACCGGTACGTACAAACGGACCTCCGGATGGTGGTGCCGTTGTAGGATCTCCGACAAAACTCCTGCCAAATGCGGTCAGGGCATCATTACCACTGGCAATACATAGTTGAAAAGCCGCATTTTCAATAAAGGTAGCACTGATTGTTGCAGTTGCCTGGACATCTGTGAATTCATAGGAGGACACAGGACCAACTGAACTGCCATTTACTAAAACATCCTCTATTTCAAATCCTGAATCCGGAGTTATGGTGAAAATAATATTATCCCCTTGATTAACATCTGTAGTAGAGGGAGAAATGGTTCCATTGGGTCCAGGGTTCGTTGTAATGGCATACGTATTAACAACCACCTGGGACACATTTACTTTTCGTACTACCTGTACCGCAGGATTTAATGCCGCATCCATAACATCATAGGTAATAACATATTCACCTACAGTATTTGTGTCAACTACGTCTCCACCAATTATTACGTTCCCACTAATATCACCATCTGTTTCATCATTGGCATTAGCTCCCTGTTCGGTATAAACACCGCCTACCGACAAATTGATAACCTCATCCCCTATTAGGGTGATAACCGGAGGTATAATATCTGTTACCGCAACTGTAATTGTTGATCCACTTACACCGGATAATATGTTTTGCCCCCCAAAAGTAACTTTTGAAGGAAGTCCGTTAAACTCTAAATCCGTTGTACCTTCAGCTATTGCCGTAAATTGTATTTCAAGCAAATCGAAATCTGAATTTGGAAAGGCAGAAAAAGTACCTGCTGCATAATTGATTACACCCAAGGAATTATCGAATTCCGATCCAATGATCGGAACTGGTAATGGATTAGGCTGTGACAGGCTTATACTTGTAACCTCTATAATAGTTGGATCAAAACTCAAATGTACTTCTGCCGCATCAGCATTTTGATCGGTCTCAACCTGCACCGTAATTGAAAAAGTTTCATTAGGTGCAACCATCAGTGAGGACGGATCAGTCGTTATTTGGACCTGACCCAAGACGGATGAACTGCAGCATAATATTACAAGTAGAATCCGTACTACCCTAATTTCCAATTTATTGAACTGAAAAAGGTGAATCGCCAAGAAAAAACCAACAAGTTTACGTAAAAATCTATGCATAATGTGGAGTATTAAAATTGTGTGTGGAATGATTATTTAATATTATCTGATTTAATGAATCTATTTGGCTTATTAACTGAGATCCAACAGTCCCCAGGTGGAAGTACTCATAAAACCAATCCCAATTCAGCCATATTGACCTACAATTAGGTGAAATTGAATTAAGAGCAAAACAAAACTTCTTAAAGTAATTATTTATCATAAAAATCCTGTTGGTCGTGACCACAACCAAGCGAAGCACATAGAGATCTGGGGTGCAAATCAACTAAATGTAATAACAAAAAAATGGGGGATATTTTTTTACTAAAACTAACTCTATAAAAAAACTATAATATCAATATTGCAATCAATAATGATATTCTCTATTGAAAATTACAAGAGGGAATAAATATTGAGATAAAATGTTAAATTTTGTAAAAAGAGTACACAATTTCGATAAGTGGTATCAAATCATAGACAATCAACCTGCTTTAAATGCAATAAAATAGAATTAACAAAGGAGATTATTAACTATGGCCTAGGATGTAATTTTGGATTTAAAATCCAAAACTCATAAATAGTATTAAAAAGCCTACAATTATTGTAAATTAACATTTAACATTGAGTCACATTTATATTAAATTCTTGGCTAAAAATCTTATAAATAAAAAAGCAATAACCTACAAGATCTATTATATAGTGCAAACTTAAAATTTCAAAAACTATTCTCGGGCACCCTTCCCACCACACCTTTAAAAAAGGCTTTGTAGGTTGCAAAATC
Organism: Arenibacter troitsensis; assembly: GCF_900177645.1. GTDB lineage: Bacteria > Bacteroidota > Bacteroidia > Flavobacteriales > Flavobacteriaceae > Arenibacter > Arenibacter troitsensis. The sequence goes on along the minus strand of NZ_FXAO01000001.1, from coordinate 773,911 downwards.
TTCCTCTTTGTTATCCGTAGGATACTGTGGTTTGGAAATTTTGATCTGCTTTTTTCCAAAGTCGAACGCCACCATCACAATGGGAACCTTGGCCGCTTTGGCAATAAAATAGAAACCTGTTTTCCAATCCGTAACCTTTTTTCTGGTTCCCTCGGGAGAAAGCGCCAATCTGAATTTTTTATTTTGATTAAATATCTTGACCGTAGCGCTCACGGTATCCATATTTTTACTTCTATCGATAGGAGCACCTCCCATCCAGCGAAAATACCAGCCAAATGGAGGTTTAAAAAGTGATTTTTTTCCAATGTAATGAATCTCCTCGTTCAAAACCCTTCTAATCAGAAGTCCCAAAAAGAAATCGACCCAACTGGTATGCGGCACCACAATAACAACGCATTTGTCCACCTGAGGAAATGAGCCCACTAGCTTCCACCCCAAAATCTTAAAATAAATAAATTTGGCTAGGGCCCGCATTAATCATCAACTTTTTAAAAGGTTAGGAGTTTTTCTATTTAATCCAGATATCCCAATGTTATTACCATGCGTAATCCTGTTGACCAAAAAAAAATAAACCGAATTAACAAATCCTGATGGTAGATATACTATATTTTTTGATAGATCGATTTTAATTTCTCAGGAGTTGCCATGGTACGCCATTCTTTTCCAAGCGCATTTTCCCATAAGGGTACTAGACTAAGGGCAACGTTGATCATAATTTCAAAATCATCGTTGGTCAATTCCTTACAAATGCCTTTTGGCAACTGTATATTGTGTTTTTCCTTCATTTCATTAAATAATTCTACTCCTTCAGGATAGAACTCCTTCAAATGCTGAAACACCAAACAGTTCCCTATTCCGTGCCTAACTCCCAATAAATAGGACAGACCATAGCTCATGGCATGTGCAACCCCCACCTGTGAATAGGCTATGCTCATACCCCCGTGCCAAGAAGCCATCATTAATTTATTTCTGGCTTCATCCTCATGTAAGTCCTCCAAATAGACCTCTTTGCATAATTCCAACGCCTTTTCACCATAGCTTTGGCTAAAGGCATTCAAAAAAGTACCGTTTAAGGATTCTATACAATGTATAAAACAGTCCATACCTGTATAGAACCACTGCTCCTTAGAGACCCCTTTTGTTAAATCGGGATCCAAGAGCACTTGGTCAAAAGTGGTATAATCAGAGTTTATTCCCAATTTTTTCTCCGGGCCCAATAACACCGTTGTCCGGGACACTTCTGCTCCTGTACCGCTAATGGTAGGTATACCCACGTGATATATGGATGGTTTTTTTACCAAATCCCAACCTTGATACTCATGGGCATTGCCCTTATTGGTCAACATAATCGCCACAGCTTTTGCCAAATCCAACAAGGTGCCACCACCAATACCTATAATTCCCGAAGGGAGTTGGTCATAATCATTTCTAATTTTATAGACCAAAGCATCCACCTGGTCTGTTTTAGGCTCCTCGTCCGCCGAAATGAATATTAACTGATCATTAAAAATTAGCGGTATTCTAGAAACTAGCCCAGAGCCTTCGAATACATCGTCCACTAAAAAAATAAATGGCGCCTCGGAATTAATGCGTTTTGGCATTAAAATCTCTCCCAACTGTCCAAAACAACCTATACCAAATATAACACGCGGCACCATAGGAAAGTTCTTGTAATTCGTTTTCAATTCAGGGCTTATAATTGTGTTGATATTTTTACTCTTTATATCCATAAATTTATTTAAGATACTTTAAAATATCGGAAATAGTGCTTAAGGTAAGATGATCATTGTTATGTTCCTCCATCCTTACCTCCTCGTGCAGCCAAGTAGTATGAAAAGGAATATGCACGGCTTGTGCTCCTATTTTCAGTATTGGCAGTACATCCGATTTTAAAGAATTTCCGATCATTAAAAACTCCTCCACAGGAATTTCCAAATGCTCCAAAAGATTCTTATAATTTTCTTCCTTTTTATCGCTCAGAACTTCTACATGATGAAAATATTGGGAAAGGCCGGATTTTTCCAATTTCCTCTCCTGGTCCAACAAATCCCCTTTGGTCAATACTATTAGCCGATATTTGTCCTTCAATGCTTCCAATACTTGTTCCACACCGTCCAATAATTCCACTGGGTGCGTCAACATTTCCTTCCCTAGATTCAAAATTTCGGTAATCGTTGCTTGCGAAATCCTATTATTCGACAGATCTAAGGCAGATTCTATCATAGAAAGCATAAAACCCTTAATACCATAACCATATAGCTCAAGGTTCTTGATCTCTGTTTTGAATAGTTCCTGATCTATTTGATTCTTCGTTTCATAGCTATCCAAAAGACTGGCAAATTTTTCCTCCGCATTCCTAAAATACGTTTCATTTACCCAAAGGGTATCATCGGCATCAAACCCCACCACCGTAATATTACCAAAATCTACTTCCATTCCTTCTTTGCTTTTTCCAAATCTTCCGGCGTATCTATTTCTATCCCCGTAACACTAGTTTCTACCATCTTTATTTTTTTACCGTATTCCAGGTACCGAATGGCTTCTATTTTTTCCGTGGCTTCCAAAATAAGCATTGGCAATCTCTGAAAATCCATCAATGCACTTTTCCTAAAGGCATAGATTCCTTTGTGCTTAAAATAAGGTATGTCCAACTCCCTTGATCTGGGATATGGAATTGGGGCCCGTGAAAAATAGAGGGCAAAATTTTGATTGTCCACTATAACCTTTACGGTATTGGGGTCATTAATCTCCACCCAATCCGTAATCCTGGTCATTAAGGATGCCAAATCTATTTCTTTCTTAACATCATCCTTAAAAACTTCGATTACACTGGCCAAGCTTTCCCTGTCCGTAAATGGCTCATCTCCCTGCACATTTACGATGATATCCACATCCATGGATTCCACTGCCTCGGCAATACGGTCGCTTCCGCATTCATGCTGCTTTTCACTCATGATGGCCTTGCCACCTATGTTGGTAATCGTATCATATATAGTAGTACTGTCCGTAACTACATAAACTTCCTGAAACAAACCGGTTTTTAAAGCCGCTTCATAGGTTCTTTGTATTACAGGTTTCCCTTGAAGGTCCTGCATAAGCTTCCCAGGAAATCTTGAGGCTGCATAACGAGCCGGTATCATTGCAATGATTTTCATAAGTAGATCTTATTGTTTTTTTAAAGGTCATTTGAAATAAGCATATCGTCATTATTGCTTTTGCGACCAGTTTCGGGTCATGCCCATTTCGTACGAAAATTATTTAAAATTAATTTGGATTAAGTTCTCGGTCTAATCTTTCTATATAACCTATATATAATTATCAATATTATAAGGACCAAAAACGCAGCAAGGATAGGAGCGAAAATTGATGCTACAGTTACTACTGCCGCAGTTCCCGTTTCCACGAGGCCAATAACGGGGTTGGCCGTTCCCCCGGTGGTGGCCGTAGAGGCCAATCTGCCGGTAGCAGAAGCTCCTTTTATTGCGGTGGCCGTTCCCCCACCGGCAATTATAGCCAGGGTCCAGGTAATCAATGGATCTAGGTTGGAGACTGTTGACACCATGACGGCGGTACCCGCCAAAGCAGCCATAGGTATCGCAAAACTATCCAACAAATTATCCAACCAAGGAATAAAATACGCCAATATTTCAACAAGAGTTGCTACACCAAATGTTATTATGGCAGCCATACTCCCTACCCATTCCCAGTTTTCATTTAGCTGCCATACATCTAAATACCCCGCCAAACTTAAAGCAAACAAAGGCAAAAAAATCCTAAAACCTACGGATGCCGCCAGCCCGATACCTAAAAATATGCTTAAAATGGTCTCAAAAGTCATATTTCCTAACTTTAATGCGAAATTAGACTATTCCTAATCAACAAAAAAATCGTCCTTAAAGCCTATCAGGTACAATTTGTGCTTTGCCCTGGTCACCGCGGTATACAACCAGCGAAGATATTCCTTGTCTATTCCGTTGGGCAAGTATGGCTGTTCCACAAAGACAGTATTCCATTGCCCCCCTTGTGACTTATGACAGGTAATGGCGTAGGAGAATTTGACTTGTAAGGCATTAAAAAACTTATTGTTCTTTACTGCCAAGAACTTCTTGTATTTGGATTTCTCATCGGCATAGTCCTTCATAACTTCCTGATAAAGTCGGTTGCCATCTTCATAGGACAATGATGGTGTCTCTGCCATAATAGTATCCAATAAAAGCACAGTCTCAAATGGCTTTTGATTGGGATAATCTACCATTTTCACCTTTACCTCCGCAAATTTAAAACCGTATAACTCTTTAATGGCAAATATCTCCAACACTTCAATAATATCCCCGTTGGCAATAAAACCGGCCTCGGAAGTAGGTTTTAACCAGGAATAATTGTTTTTAACCACCATCATATAATCCCCTGTGGCCAACTCGTTTTCCAGATATAGGATTCTATTCCTAATATTTTCATTGTATAGATTGGCCCGCTTATTGGAGCGCACTATAATGGCCGTTTCTTCTTTACCATTTTGCGAATAGGAGTCGTCTATGGCCTCTTGGATATCATTGCCATCCACCAAGCGGACTATATCCGTATAGCGACTCACCGAAAACTTATAATCATCAAAGAATTCACTTTGAAGCTGTTCCCTTAGGCTCGTTGCATTTACCAGGATCCCCGAATCCTCTGCCTGCCTCACCACCTCATCCAACTCCAATTTAATAACTTCCTTATTATAATTCAAGGCCAATTGGTTTTCATCCAAAGCTGGACTAATGTTTAAATGAACCGGGGGAAGCTGGGCAGTATCCCCAATGAGTATTAGTTTACAATTATGTCCCGAATACACGTACATTAACAAATCGTCCAGAAGCGACCCATTTTCCATCAACTTGGAATCGGTGGGGGTATCAGGAATCATAGAGGCCTCATCTACAATAAAAATGGTATTTCTATGCTTGTTGGGAGACAAAACGAACTGTACTCCACCCCCACTTTGTTTTTTGGGAAAATAAATTTTTCGGTGTATCGTAAAAGCCTGGGTGCCCGAGTAATTGGACATTACCTTTGCCGCCCTACCTGTAGGTGCCATTAAAACAGCCTTCATCGTCGTCTTCCAAAGATTGGTCACAATTGTACCTACGATTGTAGTTTTACCGGTACCTGCAAACCCTTTTAACATAAAAACACTATCCTTTTCCTTGGATAAAACAAAACTTGCAAGTTTTTGCAAAGCCACTGACTGCTTGGCAGTTGGGTCATGTGGAAATTTGTCTGTCAGGAGTTTAAAAAAAGTAGCGTCGGTTATAGAAGTCATAGGCCATCAAAGATAATCAGTATTTTTAAGGTCAAATACTTTTACCATTAAAAAAAAATTGTAGATTTGTGACAACCACTAAATAAAATAACACTTACAAAATGAAGACCATTTTACAAATTTTCCTTTGGATAGTAGCTATCGTGTTGGGTTATATGATATATAATTCTGTGAACGGCCCAATTGAATTTAAGAAAGTTAAGCAAGAACGCTTTGCTAAGGTAATAGCCAATCTAAAGGATATTAGAAATTCCCAAGAAGCCTATAAAACTGTAAATGGTAGATATGCCAAGGATTTTGAGTCGCTAGTAAGTTTTGTCGACACTGGTAAATACACCATAACCCAACAGAGAGATTCCTCTTATTTGGAATACGACAAGAATTTTGGGATCGATATGTTGAAGGAAGTTAAGATAATTGATACACTTGGTACAGTTTCCGTCAAGGATTCCCTATTCAAAAAAGACGATCGCTTTAAGACCATGATGAATGTACCTTATGCTCCTAATGGCGAAAAATTTGAAATGAAGTCGACCATCATCGAGAAAAGCGGATACAAAGCTCCAGTTTTCGAAGTAAAAGTAAGCAAGGACGTTGTTTTACATGACCAACCCAAAGCTTTGTTGGCAAGGGAGAATACCCAAATCAATGTAGATGAGGTAAATGGAAATGTAATTAAGGTTGGATCTTTGACCGAGGTAAGCACCAGTGGAAATTGGCCATCTATATATGACAAACGAAACGACCAATAGCGTTTTAGAAAATTCTAAATCGGAATATCATAAATTGTCCATTCAAGTTAGCTTGAATGGACTTTCTTTTTGTGTTTCGGACACACTTTCCAATACCATTCTTGCTTCTGAAAGGATGGTGTTTGAAAACGAGCTTACCCCATATGCCGTTCAAAAGGAAATAAAGCAGCTTTTTGAAAAAAACAGAATAAGGGATGTAAAGTTTTCAGAAGTCGTTGCAATACACAGGAACAATCTATTCAGCTTGGTCCCACGGGCACTTTTCAATGAAAATGAATTGGCCAATTACCTAAAATTCAATGCCAAAATCTTAGCAAACGACCATCTGGAATACGACGAAATTAAAAATCTTGACATGGTAAACGTTTATGTTCCTTTTATGAATATAAACAATTATATCTACGACCTTTTTGGCGAATTTGAATTTATGCACCATGGAACCATCATGATTCAAACCTTGACAAACCACCATGGCAACCAAAACGAACCCATTTGTTATGTACACCTCATAGAGGGACATATGGACATCGCCGTAATTTCAAACAAAAAGTTGATTCTGTACAATAACTTCAGTTTTGCTACGAAGGAGGATTTTATTTATTATCTATTGTTTACTTTGGAACAATTGAAACTGGATACGGAAACCACTAAGCTGAAACTTTTTGGTTCTATTGAGGAAGGTGATGATTTATACAATATGTGTCATCAGTATATTAGGGACATATCTATTTTTGTCCCCTCCAACACTTCATTTCATCATTTTGGGGGATCCGATAAGGAGACTATAGATTTTACACTACTAAACACTCTTTAATGCGTATTATATCTGGAAAAAACAAAGGCCAAAGACTTACAGCTCCCAAAAAGCTCCCGGTCCGCCCCACTACCGATATGGCTAAAGAGGCCCTTTTCAACATACTCAACAACCAATACCACTTTAGCGAGCTAAGCGTATTGGATCTATTTGCCGGAACAGGAAACATCAGTTACGAATTTGCATCCAGAGGCTCAGAAGATATAACCGCCGTGGATGCAGACTATGGATGCATTAAGTTTATTACCGCAACTTCTACGGAAATGGACTTCCCCATAGCAACCATTAAGAAAGATGTTTTTCAATACTTGCAGACCAACCCGGTAAAAGCACATATTATTTTTGCCGACCCCCCCTATGATCTGTCCCCTGAAGAATTTGCTGCTATTCCCCAACTGGTATTTGAAAAGCAGCTACTTCTAGAGAATGGCGTTTTGATCATTGAGCATTCCAAACATACCGATCTTTCAAAATTGGAGCATTTCACCAACCAAAGAAAATATGGTGGCAGTGTTTTCAGTTTTTTCGAATGGACCGAAGAATAATGAAAGTATAGCACCTGCGGCGGCATTAACAGACATAATCTTCCTTTGTCAGCGGCCATCAAAAAGATACCGCCCTGCGGCGGCATTAATTCGACTACGCATTTGCTGTGCAAATGGGATCAATCCCAAAAGTTGTGTGTGAATTACAAAAAGATATGCCTGAGCAGCTCAAGTTAGTGTTCTGTTCATTTTTTGCATCGCCCAAAAAACGAACCAAAAAACGCTAGGCTGATTTTAAATTTCTTTAAATCTACGCAATTTCCACAGCCGCGCCGCCCAGGCCGCTTTCACTTAGGTGAAATGCCCTATGGACGGCTTCCCACGACCAGTGTGAAAACCACTTGATTTAAGACGAAATTGAAAATAGGCCGTTCCATTGTTCGTCAATCCACATAGTACCAATAAATCATAGTGCCTAATTCGGTACCTTTGAACATTGTCCTCAAGGTCTATGGTTCCGTCGTTCTTCTTCCGTCGTGGAGATGGCGTGGCCGCACCCTGAGCGGAGTCGAAGGGTTGGACAAGCAAAGAAATCATAGATTCACGACATCCGATAAAAATAATAACAACCCATTGAGTAAAATGAAAGAATAATTTAATGATTGGTTTTACTAGATTGCTCCTATTAATTAAAACTATTGATCAAAAAAAACACGCCTGATCAAATTAATCCTAATTTCCGCATAACTACAACAATTGTTCCTGATCCTGCAAATGCTGTCTCATTAAAAAAAGCAGGTCATAAGCCGGATTCTGTTAGCCTTGAATTACTTCACGGCCTCCTTATCATTTATCTAGGCCAAAAGTTGCCCTTTGGCTCCAACCGCCTACCCTTCAGCTCGGGCGTGCAGCCCTCAAACACTGATTTACATGACGTTGCACCGTATAGAGTTTACCTGGTTTCACTACAGCATTATCTGTACATACTTTCTGTTGCACTTGTCCTCATCTCTCGATGGACGGGCGTTACCCGCTATACTGCACTATGGTGTCCGGACTTTCCTCCCCCCGCGCAACACGGGGAGCGATAAGGCGACCTGCTGATACAAAGGTAATTCAATTGTTGATAAATAAAGAACTAAAGAAAGTTAAATAGGCCCTTTAATACAAAGCTATTTTTATATTTGTACTTCACCCATCGGCGTATTATTTTTACACCGAATATAAGTCAATAGCCTTGGAACCTTTTATAGTATCTGCCCGAAAATATAGGCCCCAAACATTTAAGGATGTAGTTGGGCAACAGGCTATTACCAATACCTTGACCAACGCCATAGACAATGACCACCTAGCCCAGGCACTATTGTTCACAGGCCCAAGGGGGGTAGGAAAGACAACTTGTGCGCGTATTTTAGCGAAGCAGATCAATCAGGATGGCAGGACAGACCAGGAGGAGGACTTTGCCTTTAACATTTTTGAACTTGATGCCGCTTCCAATAATTCGGTTGATGACATAAGGGAACTCACCAGTCAGGTGCGCATACCCCCCCAGGTTGGAAAATACAAGGTTTACATTATTGACGAGGTGCATATGCTGTCTCAGGCCGCCTTTAATGCTTTTTTAAAGACGTTGGAGGAACCACCTGCACATGCCATATTTATATTGGCCACGACGGAAAAGCATAAAATTATCCCTACCATACTATCACGTTGCCAAATATTTGATTTTAAGCGTATCACCGTTAAAGATGCCGCAGAATACCTTAAATATATTGCCGAGAACCAAGAAATAGAGGCTGAAGACGATGCACTTCATATCATAGCCCAAAAAGCTGATGGCGCCATGCGCGATGCCCTATCTATATTTGATAGGGTTGTTAGTTACTCGGGCAAAAAATTGACCAGAAAGGCCGTTACCGAGAATTTGAACGTTCTGGATTACGACACCTATTTCGCCGCTACAGATCTTATTCTTAAACATGATATTCCCGGCCTATTGATTCTTTTTAACGAAACCTTGGCCAGGGGATTTGACGGACACCATTTTATAAGTGGCCTGGCTTCACATTTTAGGGATTTAATGGTATGCCTACACCCAAACACGATTGCACTCTTGGAGGTTGGGGAAGAGGCCAAAAAACACTATAGCGAGCAATCCAAAAAAACATCCAGTAGCTTTTTATTATCGGCAATCGATTTGGCCAACGACTGCGACATAAATTACAAGTCCAGCAAAAACCAGCGTCTTCTTGTTGAACTGACCTTAATGAAATTAGCCTCTATCGATTTTGATGGAGAAAAAAAAAAGTCTGAATCCTTAGGGAATGGTCGTAACAAACCAGACTTTATAATCCCCGCTTCCTTTTATAAAGTTAGTAGGCCCACCACTGAAGTCAAAGAAACCAAAGTCAACGAATCGCAAGCAAAAACGGGCCATACTGAAGTTCCTACAACCCAAAGTGTCGTTGAAGAGGAACACACCTCCCAGAACCAAGCTTCCCCTGTGCATACTTCCACACAGACACACAAAAGTGATGGGAATGAATACGTAAACGTTGCCCAAGAGTCCAATCCTGCACCCAGAGCCAAAATCAACCTAAAAACTACCGAAAGGAGGGTTTCTGGTCTTTCGCTGTCCAGCTTAAAGGCCAAAAAGGAACATCAACAGAACAAAAAAGAAGACGTTATTGACGAAAGCAACCTTCCCAAAGCCAATTTTACCGAGGAAGAAATGCAAAAACATTGGGCAGATTTCGTTGATATTTTGGACAATGATGGACGTAAAATTTTGGCATCCAATCTGCATTCGGATGTTCCCAAGCTTACCGACAATTTTACCATTTGGATTGAATTGCCCAATGGTACCATGAAAAAGGAAATTGAGCGGGAAAAGTACGACCTGATGGAGTATTTAAAACTAAAGCTGAACAACCACTTTATTCAACTGAGAATAACCGTAAACGAGGCCACTGCCAAGAAATTTGCTTTTACGCCCGAAGAAAAATACATGAAATTAAGGGAAAAGAATCCAGCTATCGACCTTTTGAGAAAAGAATTCGATTTAGATATTTAGCGCCCTTACGACCCTCACCCTCCAAGCATAAAACAACATTACCAAGGCATTGATTATGAGCCCCAAGGACTCCCTGGCATGCTCTATATTATCTATATTTCCACTGCCTATTGAAACTCCTTCAAAGTGATCCGGCCAAAAAATCCACGCCGCTATCAAGTATGCAAACGAAAGTACCACAGGTATCAATAAATTCAGCCGGCCAAGGAAAAATAAAAAGGATGCTCCAGCGGCAATTCCGTAGATAAAGTACCATATAAAGGCATCTGGATCGTTATATTGGACCAACGCCGCCCAAACAAACAATATGGTAAATACTCCCGAAAATATCTTGGAAAAAAGTCGCATGTTATGAATTAATAAGATGTTTTTCTATAATACCGTATACCTCCGTTGCTAACAGCCTATCCTTTAAAGTTTCACCTTTTTTGTTGGTTATCAATATTGGATGATCATTGGAATCCTCGGGCATCCTACCATGTGACCCTTTAACCAATGTGGCGTCCAGCGGAATAATATCCATTACCGTTCTGAAACCCAATTTCTTTTTCAACAACTTCCAAATAACCTTTGGCATCAAGAATTTATCCTTCGGATCGGTAAGCATCTCTACCGGGTCGTATCCGGGTTTTTTGTGAATGTCCACCATCCTGGCATAATCAGGTGCCTTAGTATCGTCCAACCAGAAGTAATAGGTAAACCACGAATCCTTATCCGCAATTACCACCAAATCCCCACAACGTTCATGATCCAAATGCAGCTCCTTGATTTCGCTTCCAGAAAGCACTCGCTCCACCCCTTTTAAGCCCTTTAATATGGCCTTGACCTTATCCAAATCTTTCTTGTCCTTAACATAGACATGGGCCAACTGATGGTCTGCAACGGCAAACGCCCTACTGGCTCCAGCATCCAATAATTCCAGTCCCCTTTCCACTCGTACACCAAGATACCCCTCTTGCCTCAATTTTCTGTTTAAATGAATAGGATTGTTTACATTGGTTATCCCGTATTCCGAAAGTATAATAATATGGGCGGATTTGGTCTCATAAAACTCCACCAGCTTCTTAACTACTTCATCTATCTCCCTTAGGTCCTTTGAAATTTTGGTTACATCGGTTCCGTGGCGTTGCATATTATAGTCCAAATGCGGTAGGTAAACCAAAGTGAGGGTAGGATCATATAGCACATCCGTTTTTAAACTGGCGTCCGCAATCCACTGACTGGATTTTATAGAGGTTTTTGGCCCCCAAAAATGGAATAGCGGAAATGTTCCCAATTCATTTTGTAAATGGTCCCGAAGTTCCGATGGATAGGAATACACATCCGGTATCTTCCTTCCATCCGCCAAATAATTTGGTCTTGGGGTTACACTGTAATCCGCATTGGAATACATGTTGTACCACCAGAACATATTGGCACAACTAAAATTACTATCAAGCATTTTAAGTTTATCCCATATTTTTTCAGACTGGATAAGGCTATTGGATTGACGCCAAAACTTAACCTCATGCTCTTCCTTAAAATACCAACCGTTACCAACTATACCATGATCAGATGGCGTTTTGCCTGTTAAATAAGTGGCTTGCACCGCACAGGTCACTGCAGGCAATTGAGGTGTAATAGTGGCCGAAGCTCCTCTCTCCAAAAAAGATTTAATAAAGGGCGTATGTTCCCCTATCAATCCCCGTGTTAATCCTACAACGTTTAGTACTACGGTTTTCTTCATTCCTTAAATTTTACTCTTTAACCATTCAATTTCACGCACAATGCAATTGGATAGTTCAGTTTTAAGACCTTTGGGCAAAACATCCCATGTATAGGTCTCAATCTCCAATTGATCCGAAAATTGATCCTTTCTTAGATATTCCAACACCTTGAGTATTTGATCCTGGGTAGAAAATAAATGGTCGTACTTTTCCAAAAAAATGGGTACATGAAAATGGGACCTTAGCTCTTGGGCATCGGAACGATGCTCTAAAACTTCGGGCAAATCCTTATAGGTAACTACTTTGTCACCTATCTTTACGGTGACCTGATGTAAATAAGTGGGTTCGTTAAACTGGCTTAACGAGTGCCAAATAGCCTCATTATCACCCTCTTTGAAAAGAATCTTAAGGGCAGAACTCACTTGTATTTTACCAACCCTTATTCCTGCTTTCTTAAATTTTGCCAAAGTATGTTCCGGTTCTTCATAGGCCAGTGAAAAATGGCACACATCATAACAAACGGTTATATGCCTTAGAATTAAATCTTTGGCCATTTCCTCGTTGCACCCTAGAACATCGATCAATTTTTGGGTTGCTATGGGAAGCAGATACGTATTGTAAAAATGAATCACCTCATCACTGTTTTCTAACATCCCATCCGGTTCCGGCTCAATATCTAAATGGAGATACTTACCAGTTTTGCTTTCAATTTCCACCAACTGCAACACAATCTCCGACATGCTTTCGGCCCCGGTTGCAAAAGCCTTATCCAATGCTTTATCTGAAGTATGCCAGTGCCTGTAACTAACAGGTGAGGTAGAAATTCCTCCCGAAATACCTTCAGGAATCAAAAAAGCCAATTGATCAAAAAGTCGCATGGTATAATCCAATCTTTCTTTGGTAGTCCAATCCGGGGCATGAACCATATCTTTTACCCTTTGGTTATGAAAATTTCCATAAGGGAAGCCGTTCATGGTAAAAACATAGAATTGATTTTGGTCCAACCAATCCTTAAAATCCTTCAAATTACTACCTTCATCAAGTCCTAGACTTGCTACATTGGACAAACGCAATCCAATGCCAAAAGGAGATTCTGGAGATACTTCCTTCTTTATTTTAGGAAGATATGTTTTTAGACTATCATAGGTCTGCTCCCAATCTTCACCAGGATGAATATTACTACAATAACTAAGATGATATTTATTTTGTATTAACATGCGGTATTGGATACTTTAGGTTTGTACATTTCGTTTAGCCATACAATTGCTTTTTCCATGGTGGAAATATCAATTTCATGAACATCGTGTTTGGCTCCTATTTTGGATATTAAGGTAATAGTAAGTTCCCCTCCCAAATGCTCCCTGAATTCCTGTATGCCATTTAGCAGATCGTCCAAATCACCATCCTTTTGCAAAGGGATATGCAAATTGAACCCAATTTGTTCCAGAACATTTAAAATTCGGTCCAATGTCTCCTTACCAATCAATCCAATAAAATGGGCATACACCAAATCCAAGGCCATCCCAATGGCAACTGCCTCACCATGTCTTAGTTGATAATTGGTCATATACTCCAATTTGTGGGCCGCCCAATGACCAAAATCCAAGGGTCTGGAAGAACCGCTCTCAAATGGATCCCCCCCTTGGGCAATATGCTCCATATGCATCTCTGCACAGCGATAAATTAAGTACTCCATAGACTCCATATTACGTGCCCGGAGCAGTGTACTGTTTTCCTCAATAAAATTAAAGAATACCGCATCCTTAATCAACGCCACTTTTACCGCTTCCGCTATACCTGAAATCCAATCGCGCTGCTCCAAAGTAGTTAAAAAATTACTATCGTTTATTATGGCATAAGCGGGAGCAAAAGTCCCTAAAAAATTCTTTTTTCCTAAAATATTAAAACTATTCTTCACCCCTACGGCCGAATCGTTCTGTGACAGTACCGTGGTAGGAATCCTTATCAACTTAACCCCTCTATGGGCTATTGCAGCAGCATATCCTACCATATCTATGATGGCTCCTCCTCCAATAGCAACAACAAAAGAGTGCCTACAAATCCTATTATCATTTACGGCACTTAATATCAGCTCTACATTGTGGTAATCATTTTTACATTGTTCCCCGCCCGTAATTACCATTTGTTCCGTTAGATGGATCACCGAATTATTCTGGGTACAATAAGAGGTAATATCCTTACTCAAATTTGGATGGCAGGCCAGTACACCGCTGTCTATTACAAAAAGTACTTTTACGTCCCCCTTACTGTTATACCCTTGAACAATATCTTTAAATAAGGGGTTATCCTTACTAAATATATGTTCCGTGAAATGTAGCTTATACTCATAAGCAACTTTAAATGATTGCTCTATTGGTCTATAATTTGACATGCTTTACAACTTTAGGTAACTGCGAACAGTTTTGATAAAAAAATAGATAAGGGCAATAGTAATAGTATAATCAATCCTACCCACCAATGTGAAAATCCTACGGCCAAGGATGCGTCCAAAACAATGATCGATATGACCCCGGCCATTACCGCCTTTTTTATGTTTTTGGGCGAATTTTCCGAATATGCCTTTAACAATGGTCTAAATACTAAAAAAGAGAACAGTAGTAAAAATGGAACCGACTCCAATAAATTAAGGTCGGAAGTTGAAAAAATACCAACTATTCCCAAAATTACAATACCGTACAACCCCCCAGCAAAAATGATGTGGTTCTTATTGTCCCCATGTACCTCGCCCCTACTTATTAGGGTTATGGCCGCTATATATAAAACTGGGAAAATGAAATAACCCCAATTGTTAAAATCGCCTAAAATGGTTATCCCTAGGAGTAAATTTAAACCTCTACAAACACCCATGTTAAGTGGACCAATAAAAGAATGGTGTTTTCCCAAGGCATCGTACAAAAGAATGGAGAGCCCTAGCGCAATGGCCACCATTCCGCTTACGGTGCCCACCAAAAATGAAAATAGCACCCCTAAATTCATCAAAACACCTCCAAAGATAGCAGCGGATCGAACAGAAACCAAACCGGAAGGAATTGGTCTTTCGGGCCGCTCCGTTTTGTCTAATTTATGATCAAAGAAATCATTGAGAACCACACCGGCGGCATATAGAAATACGGAGGAAAATAACAACAATAGTATATCCCAAAACATGGACGTATTCCATGCCTTATCAATAAAAACACCCATGAATACACCAGAAATGGCCACACCTGCCAATACATCGGCTGCAGCTGTAGGTAAATTTGCAGGTCTCGTGAGCCTTAAATATCCTTTCAATACAGGATTCATTATACTATTTTATCCGCATCCGTATCAACCTTAGGCTCTTGCCCTCGCAAAACACTATTATCGTTATATAATTTGGTTTGATTGATGCCTTTTGGATTCAACCAATCGGATTCTTTCATTTTACCATTCTTACCAAAAATATCCAATGCATTCTGGTAACAGGTTTTAACCACATCCGATTTAGCTATTCCCCTTTTCAACATCAACGAGGCTGTTTTTGGCACTGCCAATGGATCACTAACACCCCAATCCGCGGAACTATCCACAATAATACGATCACTTCCAAAATTCCTCACTACCTCCACCATTCTTTCATTCCCCATTTTGGTTTTTGGATAAATTGTAAATGCAGCCCAAAAACCGCGATCCAATACATCCTTTACAGTTTCCTCGTTATTGTGATCAATAACGACCATGCCCGGATCCAGGCCATGTTCCAAACAGACCTCCATACTTTTTATGGTTCCCGACTTTTTATCCCTATGTGGAGTATGTATCTGAACCGGAATATTCAATTCTTTGGCCAACTCCAACTGCAATCTAAAATATTTATCCTCGGCCGGAGTCTGATCGTCGTAACCAATTTCACCAATGGCCACCACATTTTCCTTATGCACATATAAGGGCAATAATTCTATTACCTGTTCCGCCAGCGCTTCATTGTTGGCCTCCTTGGAATTTAATCCAATAGTACAATAATGATGTATCCCAAACTGACTGGCCCTAAAAGGTTCCCAGCCCACAAGACTGCTGTAATAATCCTGAAAAGATCCTACCTGCGTACGTGGTTGCCCCAACCAAAATGATGGCTCTATAATAGCCACTACGCCCGCGGCTGCCATTGCCTCATAATCATCGGTTGTCCTAGAGGTCATGTGTACATGGGGGTCTATAATCATCATTTTCTCTTCCATAATAATATTGTATACTTTAATTGATTAACGCTTCTACTATTCAAATGTTTTAACAGCCTTCTGGATCGTGTTCCAATTACGGCAAATTCCCTATTCTGATGGCAACTCCAACCGATAAAGTTAATTAATTAATGGGTCATAGCGATTATCATAGACCCATTTTAAAAGTGTTTTAACAGTAACAAGGAATCTTACCATAATTCAAGGCCATGGAATCCCAATTATTGTCAAAGTCACAACCCTATCAATATTTCAATACCATGGCGTTAAAATTGGCTATTATTTGCTCCTTGTCTCCCGAACCTTTGAAAACGAGATATAGAGCATCAAAATCCTTGGTAGGCTTAACCGGGATAAGGTAATTCTTCTTGGCACCTTTTTCTTTGTTAAAATATTTCAGGAAGCTTTCCCCGATCAGTGTACCATTAGGACTATTCTCCCTAATTTCCACTTTGCCCTCGTACGGATAGTCGGCCCCAAAATACATGAACAGCTCAATATTTTTTAGCCCCTCCAAGCCAATATCGCTGAATTTTAAATAGGAATCATTTTTAATAGAGCCAACTACCTGGTCTCCTTCCACCTCCCAATTACTCAATCCCCCACTTCTTTCATCGGCTTTGGTTCCTTCATACTTAGGAAATTTAAATATAATTTGATTCCTTACCGATAGTGAAGATTCTGGTTGGTCCTTGCTCCCCTTATCCGTGTACGAAGCCATTAAGACATACTTACCCTGACTAATCTTCGCCTGATGGGCATTAAAATCAACTATACCTTGTACATCCATTAGATTTTCATCTTTTCCTTTATCGGCATTTAAAGAAAGAATATAATCTACTATTTTATCCACTTCGGAAACCTTAAGTTGGGGATGGGCAGACATCATACTTTCTCCCCAAACCCCGGAACCACCTTTAATGATCTTATCTATCAAATAATTTTTGTCCTTGGCCGAATAGCGTGCTGCAATTTCCTCGTAAGATGGCCCATTAACCTTAATATTTACGGCATGGCATGCCTTACAGTCGGTATCGTCCATAATCAACTTGCCTTCCGGTATTGTGTTCTGTTGATGACCAATGGTAGCCTTTACCATATCCTCACCTTCCGGTATATAATCGAAGGTAACTTTAACATCTTTAGGATCTATGGTACCATCTAAGGTACTGCCATCCTGCTTATCGGTTACAACGACCTTATAGGCTACTTTATGCCCATCCCAATAAGTTCTGTTCTTGGTATCCAAATCTATTCTTACTTCAGGAATATCGTTGCCCACCAATATCTTCTGGGTGGCCATATCCGAGTTTCCAGCTTCATCGGTCACCTTTAAACGAACTGTATAATTCCCAGGCTCGTTAAAGGTAAAACTTGGCTCCATTGAAGTATCTTGAACCTCATCAGCATTAAAATACCACTCGTAACGCAAAATATCCCTATCAAAATCTTCAGATCCAGCACCGGAAAAATTTACCGTAAAAGGCTGTGCTCCCACCATTTTGTCCGATGTTATTCTGGACACTGGTTTGCGATTGCCACTTACGTAACTAATCCTGTTTAAACGTGCATCCATATTTTGGGAATTCCACTTTTGCCCATATTCAAGTACATATAAATTGCCATCGGAGGCAAAAAGCATATCCATTGGATGGGAAAACTCATCACTTGGCATAAAAGGATCTGCCTTTATATAGTTGTGATCTTCATCCAATGTTACCACATAAATCCAATCCCTCATCCATTCATACAATAAAATCTTATCCTCGAAATATTCTGGAAATTTATTGGTAGCATTGGAATAATTGGAAGCATGATAAATTGGACCCGCCATTGGGTTTACCCCTCCAGAACCCAACCAAGGAAATTCTTCCGAAGCACTATAGGAAAACCATATCATTGATTCCTGTGCCGGCGGAAGCTCTTTAATACCCGTATTATTGGGAGAATCATTAATTAATTTAGCAGGATTAAATTTTTCCCCTGGAGTTTCCGTTGTAAAATCATAATCATTATAAGCCTGATTATTACCTCTGGTATAGGGCCACCCCCAGTTCCCCGCTTTTCTTGCCTGGTCAAATTCGCCCATTCCATGAGGTCCCCTATTGAGGTCGCCCTTCCCGGCATCCGGACCGATATCTCCCCAATAGAGATACCCAGTTTCACTATCTATTGAAAATCTAAAGGGGTTACGACAACCCATCACATATATTTCCGGTCTAGTGTTGGGAGTTCCCACTGGGAACAGATTACCCTCGGGAATGGAATAGCTTCCGTCGTCCTCCGGCTTAATCCTCAATATCTTACCTCTAAGGTCATTGGTGTTGGCCGCTGATTTTTGAGCATCCCATAAGGCTCTACCCTCCCGCTCATCTATGGGTGCATAACCAGAAGATTCAAAAGGGTTGGTGTTGTCTCCCAAGCCAATAAATAAATTACCATCGGGACCAAATTCCAAGGCCCCTCCACTATGGCAGCACTTACGCAATGTTGGAATGGTCAATAGATTTTTTTCAGAAGCAAAATCCAAGGAATCACCGACCAGGGTAAATCTTGAAATGCGCTGCTCGGATATTTCTCCTGGAGCAGAGTAAAACAGATAGATCCAATTATTTTTCTGATAATCGGGATCGACAGCTATACCCAACAACCCATCCTCATTGCCATAAAACAAATTAAGCTGGGCAATTTGTTTTGTTTTTTCCTCCTTAAAATCATAGAGCTTTAAAGCACCCCTTCGCTCCACGAATAAAATCCCCCTACCGGGAAGTTCTTCCAATTCCATTGGTTCGTTGAGATTAAAATCGAGCACCTTGCGTACATATCTATTTTCCTCAGGTATACGTTCGGTTTTTGCCTTACTGTAATCCAAAGCTTTATCCCCAACTACATAATTAATACCACCCAATACGTGATTTAAAAATTCAGGATTTTCAAAGGTGGCATCGCTATGGCCCATTTCCGTATAAAAAGATCTTCCTCCGTCATATTCGTGATACCAGGATATGGGATGATGCTCCCCATTTTCCCCTCCCTCATAACTTGTCTCGTCTATTTCTATCAACACTTTTATGGCCGGGTTAATATCCTTAAAATTATACCATTCGTCCGTCTTCATCCAAGTATCGGACATAGTTTTGGTAGCCAGGTGGTTTTTATCCACTATATTCAACCTTGCCTCTTGAATTTTGGGATGATTCTTAAAATAGGCACCCACTAATTTATTGTACCAAGGCCAGCCGTACTCCGTATCCGTAGCGGCATGGATTCCCAAAAATCCCCCTCCAGCTTGAACGTACCTTTCAAAATCGGCCTGTTGCACATTATTTAAAACATCCCCCGTAGTATTTAAAAATATAACTGCCGAATATTCCTTTAATATTTCCTCTGTAAAATAGGTTGCATCTTCGGTCGCCTCCACTATAAAGCCATTTTGATCGCCCAATCCCTTTATTGCATCCACACCTTTCTCTATTGAACCGTGCCTAAACCCTTCCGTTTTACTAAACACCAGTAATTTGGTCTCCTTAGAGGTACAGGAGCCCAGAATACAAACCAGGATAAATCCCATTATCAACTTAAAAATACTATCCATAAAAATTAAATAATTAAATACAATTATTGAATAAAGATGTTGCCATTGTAGATTCAACCTTTATCTCTATAACTTAAAAACACCTCAACCAAAAACAAATTATACAATTGTAAATACTTTTTTTGCCTAAAATGCAGAATTCTATACAATAATGCAGCAATTTAAATCATTTGAAAAGAAATTTATATAAACCCATAAAAAAATACGACCATGGACCAACATTACCTTATTCCAAGTTGGACCTTTTAAAATGGAAATGCACATGTTACAAATTCCTGAATTAAAGTGAGTGCTTCTGTTATGAAAGTTCCTAGTTTCTGCGGATAATATGCCTTACTAAATTCATGCGAATATGCGGTCAGGAGTAAAGGCCAAAGAATGCAATAACCCAGTTCTACACCTACCTGGTACTAAACCCTAAACAATATACCATAAGGCGCTGCAGATTCATAGTCGCACCTCTCCTCCCAACGTTCCATATTATTATAAAAAATGGCTAGCTATTAGAAGCAGGAATACGCTACCACTATGGCACCTATGCCCCATGTCCCCAAAGATGAAGCCCTTAAAATTGCTGGGTGGATCAACTCATTGAAGAAGTAAGCCTTCTAACATCCAATAAAAAAATAAAAGCGGCTCAGTAGTGATACTGAGTCGCTTTTTTGAAGTAAGGCTATTCTTTGATGTTCTGCCAAGTAATACTTCCATTTTCAATTCCGTTTATAAGCTCTGTAAAGCTTGCCAAAATTTCTTTGGCTTCACTTGAATTGGAGTGGTAACAACATAAGGCGGCCGCTTTTCTTTCAGCAATATTATCACTGGAAAAGAGTCGCTTCATGTCCTTTATAATTTTTTCGTTCATAAAATTACTCACTGGCCTCCAAAAACAGGGGTCAATTTCCCTTGATGCCGCCCAGCGCTCGTGGGCGTAATCGGAAATGATTCTCGCAAGTTCCTTGTTTCCTCTTTTTTCCACCTGTACAATCTCATTAAGGTTTTGCTGCATAAAAGCCGCCTTAAGGTACATCTGGTTCCACTGCTGTTCATTAAAGTAAAGTGCCGGGTAAGGATTATTCAAGGCAATAGCATCAAAAACGGTGGAGATATTGGTCCTTAGTGCCTCAACAGCCTGTACCTTATAATTTTCGGGGTGGGGCAACAACACCAAAAATTTGAGGAAGGTTTCCAGTTCACTCTTATCCGCCACTTCAATAATATTGGCCACCTTGGCCTTAAAAAAATCTTCCTTGGCTTCCAACACCTTGTAAAGCAAGTAAATTCTACCTATTTGCTGAAGGTTTGCATGTTGAATTTCCAAATAAGCCTTTAATTCCTTATCATCCAATACAAGCGACAGATCCTTTTCCGATCTTATTTTTGTAGGCACCAAGCTATAGGTCAGATATAGATCCTTTGTGGACTCAGATTCCACAATGCCTTCAATTTTAGACAACAACCATTGCTTATTTTCCTTATCCACATTATCTTCTAAAATTTTGAGAAGCTGGGCACCGATATTTTCAAATAACATATTACAATATATTTATCCCGTGTTAAACCATAAATTCAAATAAAACATATAGTAAGCCCATGCGCGATCCAAATTATCGCACCTTGCCTACAAAGAAGGCTTAAATATAAAACTATATCAGCATTAATTACCGCGGTTTATGGTATTCTTTCTATTTTTGAAATAGAAAATTGAGCTATGTTAGGTTTAAAGTTACCCACAGATCCAAGATGGGTCAATATTGTTGAAAAGAATATAGATGAAATATTAACAGATCATGCCTATTGTGAGCAAAAGGCAGCTAGCACGGCCATTTCCTTAATTGTGAGTTTTCCCGAATATACGGAACTTACCCAAGAAATGATAGCCTTGTCCAGAGAGGAAATGGGACATTTTAAAATGGTACACGACCGTATATTGGCCCGTGGCAAAACATTGGGAAGGGACAGAAAGGACGACTATGTAATAGCCCTATTGAAGTTTTTTCCAAAAGGAGGCAGCAGAACCACGCAGTTGGTGCATCGTTTATTATATGCGGCATTAATCGAAGCCCGCAGCTGTGAGCGTTTTAGACTGCTATCAGAACAATTACAGGATAAAGAACTGGCAGATTTTTACCATAAACTTATGATCAGTGAGGCGGGGCATTACACCATGTTTTTAAACTTCGCTCGCAAATATGGCGACCGTAAGGAGGTAGATAAGAAATGGGACGCTCTACTAACCTATGAAGCATCCATCATGAAAGATTTAGGCAATACAGAAACCGTGCACGGCTAAACTTTATTCCCACTAAAAAGGACCTATATAACCGCCACAGGGACCAAAAATTTATTAGTCTTTGTTATAGTACAGGGTTTTAATAATCCCGTCCGACAATCCTATTTTGGGTACATGAATTTTTTTGGCTCCTATCCACTTTGCCGAGGAAACAAAAATTTGGGTAGCAGGAATAATAACGTCGGCCCTATCAGGATTCAGTCCCAATTCTGATACCCTTTCCTCAAAAGTCAAGCTTTTAAGAAAATGATATTGCGCCCTTAACCAAATATAGGACAAGGACTCCCCTTCCTTTCGGCCCGACATTTTATGCAGTTTATTAATATTTCCCCCAGAACCAATGATCGAGAGATTGGGCAATCCCTTAACGTGTTTCTTAAGCCAAAGTTCCAGTTGGTCCCACATAGAGTCGTCTACCATACCATTCAGTAACCGAACGGTTCCAATCTTAAAGGATTCCGAAATTTTTATTTTCCCTTCGGAAAAGACCGTGAACTCCGTACTACCACCGCCCACATCTATATAAAGATAAGCTTCATCCTTTCTTATTAAATTCTTAAGGTCTGTAGAGGCTATAATGGAAGCCTCCCTTTCCCCGTCTATCAGTTGAATATGTACCCCTGAAGCCTCTAAGATATTATCGATGACCAGCGGCCCATTATCTGCCTCCCTCATAGCCGATGTAGCACAGGCCATATATTTTTCAACCCCATGCACTTCCATCAAGAGCTGAAAGGCCTTCATCGCATTCAACAAACGCTCTTCATTACGCTTGGAAATAGTCCCATTTTTAAACACATCCTCCCCAAGCCTTATGGGCAATCTTACCAAGGCGCTTTTCCTAAATAGGGTATCTTTCCCCTCTTCTTCAATTACGTTATGGGTAAGTAAACGTATAGCGTTGGAGCCAATATCTATGGCGGCGTATTTCCTTACTTTCAAAGTTGCTGTTCTTTATTTAGGAATTCAATTTATTAAGGTAATAATCATAGGTGGCGAATTGTGAACGCACTTTGGGATTATTGTTCTTTCTGTAGGCATTATCGTGCCTTTCAGAAAACATCCTGGCCTTCACGTTATCCTTCCAAGAAATATCGAAAGTATCCAGAAGCTCCTGTTTAACGTCAGCATCATAAATAGGCACACCAACTTCTACACGGTAATCCAAATTTCTGGTCATCCAATCGGCCGAGGAAATATATACCTTGGAATTACCATCGTTTCCAAAAATGAAGACCCTTGGATGCTCCAAAAATTTATCTACAATACTAATAGCCTCTATATTCTCACTCATCCCCTTAACACCTGGCACCAAACAGCAAATACCCCTGATAATAAGCTGAATTTTTACTCCCGCCCTGCTGGCTTCATACAGTTTATCTACCATTTTATAGGAGGTAAAGCTGTTCATTTTTATCTTAATATAGGCTTCTTTGCCCGCTTTGGCATTTTGAATTTCCTTATCGATCAACTTCTTGAACACATTTTTGGTGTAGTGGGGAGAAACTATCAGATGTTTGTATTTATTGAT
Organism: Arenibacter troitsensis; assembly: GCF_900177645.1. GTDB lineage: Bacteria > Bacteroidota > Bacteroidia > Flavobacteriales > Flavobacteriaceae > Arenibacter > Arenibacter troitsensis. The sequence goes on along the minus strand of NZ_FXAO01000001.1, from coordinate 750,140 downwards.
CTTATAGGTAGTCTCAAAGAAATCGAAAACCTTGTTCAATTCCTTCAATACCCCATCATGTGCCGTGAACAAGGTATAATCCGTATAGATACGGGCCGTTGATTCATTGAAATTTCCGGTACTAATAAACCCATAGCGTTTAATATGCGCTCCTTCTTCCCGTTCTACAAGACATATTTTGCTATGCACTTTTAAACCGCGTACACCGAATATAAGCTTCACCCCTTCCGCCTGTAATTGTTCCGCATATTCAATATTGGCCTGCTCGTCGAACCTAGCCTGCAATTCTATCTGCACCGTAACGTGCTTTCCATTTTTTACAGCATTGATCAAGGATGCCGCCACCTGGGAGTTATCTGCCAATCTATAGACCGTAATCTTGATATTTCTTACCTTGGGATCTAGGGCAGCTTCCCTTAAAAACTTAATGATATAAGAAAAAGTCTGGTATGGGGTATACTGCAGGAAATCCTTTTCGGCAACCCGCTCAAAAAGGCTGCCTTCCAATGATATTCCTTTTATGGGCAATGGGGATATCTTATCGTACATTAGATCATTTCTGCCCAAACTTGGAAAGCCCATATAGTCTCGCCTATTGTGATATCTACCTCCCGGAATTACACTGTCCGTATCCTCAATGTCCATCTTGTCCTTTAGGAAATCGAGGGTATCCTTACCAATACTTTTATCGTACACAAAACGCACGGGATCACTTATTTTCCGATGCTCTACACTTGATGATATCTTTTCAATAAAACTCTTGCTCAGGTCATTGTCCATGTCCAGCTCGGCATCACGGGTAATTTTGATCATATGGGCCGATATGGATTCATAGTCGAACATATTAAAAATACTCCCCAGGCAATACCTTATAAGATCATCGAGAATGATGATATAGTTTTTATCGCCTTCCTTGGGCAACACCACAAATCGATCTATACCTTTAGGGATTTCTATAAGAGCGTATCGTTTTTCCTTAAAATTGGATTTGCTATCGGGCTGTTTCTTTAAGATCAATTTTACCGCCAGATAGGCCGCTGTATCCTTCAGCATAGGGAAGCCGGCCAAGTCGTTCAAAATTATGGTCATTAAGACCGGACTGACCTTTTCAATAAAATAATTTTTAATAAAGGCACATTGGGATTCCGTTATTTTTTTTTCATTGATCAAAAAAATATTCTGGGTTTCCAATTCCTTTTCAATATCGCTAAGTATTTTTAAGCTTTTGGTCTGCTGCTTAATAACGATTTCGGTAATTTCCTCAAGTAGATCCTTTGCGGTTTCCCCTCCCAGAACACTTTTCCCGGTTCTGCCTGCTTCTACAATTCTTTTAACCGTTGCATACCTTACCTTAAAAAATTCGTCCAAATTATTGGAAAATATCCCCAAAAATCGGAGTCGCTCTATTAAAGGAACATTCTTGTCCGCACTTTCCTGTAAAACCCTCTCATTAAAACTTAACCAACTAATTTCTCTATTTATATATTGATTTTTACTCTTGATCATTCTTATAATTGTTTTGGAAAAAGTGTCTGTGCGGTAATTCCTTTTGTTACGGCACTCCAATCGTTTGTGTCAAATTTTAATTGTACCAATCCACTAGTGGGAACATTGTCAATATACATGTTTCCTAGAGAATTGGCAATATGCGTAAAGGCTTCATTGTGTCCAAAAATAACTACCGTATCCTTGTCATTGTTCAATCCTTTTATAAAGCGGTATACATCCTCACCGGAAAAATCATAAAGTTCATTGGACAGTTCAAATTTTGTAAAGGGAAAGTTTATGGCTCTTAAAAAAATCATTGCCGTATGCAAAGCCCTATTGGCAGGACTGGAATAAGCTGCATCAATAGGTATTGAATTGGATAAAAATTCCTTGGCCACCTTATTAACATCCTTGATACCCCTCTCCATTAAGGGCCTATCCCTATCCGAAACATTATATTCCCAGGACGATTTTCCGTGCCTTACCAATATTAGCGTTTTCATACGTTTAAAACATTTTAATCCATTTCAATAAAAGAAAACCAAAAATTGATGGCGTTAATAATTGTTCATTACCTTTTCCACATATTGATTCATACAGCCCCATTACCATTCTTATCCAATGCGCTATCCAAGCCTCACGGGGCCAACCTTTCAATTTTCCAATCGTAATTGGCCTGCAGGCTGTAACGTATCCTATCATGCAATCTATTGGGACGTCCTTGCCAGAATTCAATGGACACAGGCCTTACCATAAATCCGCCCCAGTATTTGGGACGAACTATCTCCTTATTTTCATATTCCTTCTCCAAATCCTTTAATTTCTTCTCCAGATATTCCCTATTCGGGACCACCTCGCTCTGTTTGGATACTATTGCACCCAGTTTACTGCCATCGGGTCGCGATTCAAAATAGCCATCAGATAAATTTTCAGCTATTTTCTCGGCCCTACCCTTAATTATGATCTGCCTTTCCATATTGGGCCAAAAAAAAGAAATGCAAACATTGGGGTTTTGGGTTATGGCCCTTCCTTTTTCACTTTCGTAATTAGTATAAAAAATAAAACCTTCATAGGTATACTTTTTCAGCAATACCACCCTATTCTTTGGAAACCCGTCCAAGCCAATGGTAGAGACCGTCATGGCATTGGGTTCATCCACCCCATCCGATGCCTCGACCTCATAGAACCATTTTTGAAATAACTCCATAGGGTTATCCGAAATAACTTCTTCTGAAAGCGAGCTTTTTTCATAGGATTTCCTGTAATTCCCTAGGTCTTTTTGCATAAGTACTCTTGGATATTATTAGCGCGAAAAGTTACTATACAAAATTGCACAAAACAAACTGAAACACGAAAACTAAGTGTAGTTTTTTTAATCTCCAAAAACCGAAGGAAGCCCTATGTAGCATCAATCCCAAAAGTTAAGTGCGAATTTGAAAAGGTAAGGATGAACTATCCATGGATTCGTGTCCTGCTCATTTTTTTACATCGCCCATAAAACACCAAATCAATTATAAACTTCTTTAAATCAACACACTTTACCTCTGCCACAAAATTATTGGGATTTCTCTGGACTAAAGATCAAACTCCTTACCATCGTCCGCAAGTTCCACATTTGAAAATATGGTCTTGGCCTCTTCCTTAAACAGGTCCAAAGATTGATATCTAGTGGAAAAATGTCCCAATATCAACATCCCTACATTGGCTTCTTTGGCAATGGTAGCGGCCTCTTTGGCGGTTGCATGTTTTGTTTTCGGGGCCAATCTTTTTTCGGTCTCCAAGAACGTAGCCTCATGGTATAACACGTCTACATTCTGTATCCAAGGAATAATTCTTTTGGAAAAGGCCGTGTCACTACAAAACGCATAACTTTTGGGAGCTGGAGGGTCAAACGTCAACAAGGCATTGGGGATAACCGTATTATTATCCAAAACAATGTCCTTGCCGCTCTTAATATTCTGAAAATAGCACTTGTCTATTTTGTATTTGGCCACGGCTTTAACATTCAATTTTCGCTCTGCCAGTTGTTCCCTAATCAGAAAACCATTGGTATATACCCTGTGTTCCAATGGAATTGTGGTAATGGACACCTTATCATCCCCATAAATCCTTTCGGGCTCCGTTGAAGTCAATTCGTGAAAAACAAGGGGGTAATTGGTCCATGAATCCCCTAATTTGAGAAATAGGGTAATCGCTTCCTTAATTCCTTTTGGACCATAAACATGCAATTCATTTGTTCTGCCCAATAACCTAAAAGTAGATATCAACCCCGGCAATCCAAAAAAATGGTCCCCGTGCAAATGTGATATCAAAATATGATTGATTCGGGAAAACTTAATCTTGCTCTTGCGCAATTGCACCTGTGTCCCTTCTCCACAGTCTATCAAAAACAATTGATTCTTAATCTCTAATACTTGTGATGTAGGATTGTTCAAAGATCTTGGTGTTGCTGCATAACAACCCAATACGGTTAGTTTCATAAAAATGAAATATTGAAAGTGGAAAATGGAAGATCATTCCCTTATTATATTTTAAAGACCCCTAATGGACAATAACAACCCAATAAATGTGGCCGCCCATTTAATTACGATCTTTCTTCCACTATCACTTATAAATTATATATACTTAAAGTTCCAAGTCCCTTTCAATCTCCTCCATTTCTATAATATCCTTTGCCTCTTGAATCGTAGGCACCACACAAATACTATCCGGAACCTCATCATAGGATACTTTTCCGGTTACCAAAACGAAAGATTTTTTGGTTTTTCGATGGGCATCGGAGAGTTCCAAAAATTCCAAAACATCATTGGAAGTCAGTTTGGAAAATGAAAAAAGATTTACAATAATATGATCGTTCTTAATCTTAGGATACACATCCTTAAAATTGGCAAGAAACTTGCTTAATGAGATATTTTCTTGAAGAACCGTAGTTACATTCCCTTCTTTATCCAAAATCATAGACCTATTATTTAATTTTTGACGCCAATAAATAAATCACTGCCATACGTATGGCTACCCCATTTTCTACCTGGTTCAATATAATGGATTGTTTGGAATCCGCTACATCACTGGTTATTTCCACTCCACGGTTAATGGGACCCGGGTGCATTATTACAATTTCCTTGTCCAAACTGTTCAACAAGGCCTTATTTACCCCAAATTGCTGGGTGTACTCCCTTGTTGTAGGAAAGTAACTAATATCCAACCGTTCATTCTGAATACGCAGCATATTGGCTACATCGCACCAATTCAGCGCTTTTCGCAAATTGGTTTCTACGGTGACGCCCAAAGACTCTATATGTTTGGGCAGCAATGTTTTGGGCCCACAGACCTTCACGTTGGCACCCTGTAATTGCAGGGCAAAAATATTGGAAAGTGCCACTCTTGAATGAAGAATATCCCCCACGATGACCACATTTTTTCCCGCTACGTCTCCCAATTTTTCCCTAATGGAATAGGAGTCCAACAAGGCTTGGGTGGGATGTTCATGGGCGCCATCACCGGCATTGACAATAGACGCTTTTACATGCTTGGAAAGAAATATTCCAGCTCCAGGATTGGGATGGCGCATTACCACCATATCCACCTTCATGGAAAGAATGTTATTGACCGTATCTATCAAGGTCTCCCCTTTTTTGACCGAAGACTGTGCTGCTGAGAAGTTAACAACATCTGCGGACAACCTCTTTTCCGCCAACTCAAAGGAAAGTCGTGTACGTGTACTGTTTTCAAAAAATATATTGGCTATGGTAATATCTCGTAGGGAAGGAACTTTTTTGATGGATCGGTTAATCACCTCCTTAAAGTGATCTGCAGTTTCAAAAATGAGCTGAATATCCGATTCTTTCAGATACTTGATTCCCAACAAGTGTTTTACACTTAATTCGCCCATACCTATGTCTTTACTAAATATATTACATCCTCCCCATCATTTTCCTCCCACATTACCTTAACTTTTTCACCATTTATAGCATCTACTTGCCGCCCCCTATAATTGGGCTGAATAGGCAAATGCCTACTAAAACGCCTATCGATCAATGTCAACAATTCTATTTCCAACGGCCTTCCAAAAGACTGTATGGCCGTTAAGGCTGCCCTTATACTTCTACCGGTATAAAGAACATCATCCACAAAGACCACTTTCTTATCCTCTACAAGAAAATCAATTTTGGTCTTATTGGCTTCCAAAGTCTTATCACCTCTCCTAAAATCATCACGATAGAATGTGATGTCCAAAAATCCCAAATCGATGTTTTTCACCCCATAATCCTCTTTAAGGATCTTGGCCAGGCGGGAAGCCAAAAATATTCCCCTAGGTTGTATCCCTATAAGAACGGTATTTTTAAAATCGAGATGGTTTTCTAATAATTGACAGGCCAGGCGATGCAGGATAATATTTATTTCTTTGGAAGAAAGTAATACTTTTTGACTCATAGATGATTTGGCCAATGCTTTTGAACTACAAAAGTAGGGATTTCTATTTAATATTGGCGCCGTAAAGACAAAAGACCACAACTTAACAGAAATAAGTATTTTAACTGGCACATAATTCCTTGAGAACCCACGGGTTGCAATTTATGTAACCTTCCGGGCACGGATAACCCCGTAATTAAACTACTCCCTATTTCTACTTTATACAGCATGGAAATTTCAAATTTTTAGAACAAAAAAAAAGCCCTGACAAATGTCAGGGCTTCCTTATACAAATAATCTAAAAGCTTACTTCTTTTTCTTGTCGTTAGCTTCCATTTTATCTTTCAATGCTTGCAATGCTTCATTGGCATCACCTATAGTAGGTTTAGCTTCATCAGCAGAGGCTGCAGCTTTCTTAACGGCAGCTTTTACATTGCGTTGTTCCTCTTCCCTAAAGATAGCGGTGTGGCTAGCTACAACTCTTTTGAATTCTTTATTGAATTCAATGATCTTGAACTCGGCCTCTTCACCTTTTACCAATTTCTTGCCATCTTCTTTTTCCAAATGACGTGATGGTACGAAGGCAACGATATCCTCGTTAAATTCTATGGTTGCTCCTTTATCCACTATTTCAGAGATAGTTCCTTTGTGAACTGTATCCAATGCAAATTCAGTTTCGTACTTATCCCAAGGATTTTCTGTAGTCTGCTTGTGTCCTAAACTTAGTTTACGACCTTCAACATCCAATTCCAATACCTCAACTTCCAAAGTATCACCTACGGTTACAAACTCGGATGGATGCTTAATTTTCTTGGTCCAAGAAAGATCGGAAATGTATATCAACCCGTCTATTCCTTCTTCCAATTCAACAAACACACCAAAATTGGTGAAATTACGAACTATACCTTTATGCTTGGATCCAACAGGATATTTGCTAGTAATGTCGGTCCATGGATCCGGAGTTAATTGCTTAATTCCAAGAGACATTTTACGGTCTTCCCTATCCAAGGTCAATACAACAGCCTCTACCTCGTCACCAACTTTTACGAAATCCTGAGCGGAACGTAAATGCGTAGACCAAGACATTTCAGAAACGTGGATCAATCCTTCAACACCTTCTGCAACTTCGATAAATGCACCGTAGTCGGCAATAACCACTACCTTACCTTTCACTTTGTCTCCAATTTTAATGTCTTCGCTAAGAGCATCCCAAGGATGTTTCTCCAATTGCTTAAGACCTAACTGGATTCTAGATTTGTTCTCATCAAAGTCAAGGATAACAACGTTTAATTTCTGATCCAATTCCACCACTTCATTTGGATGGTTGATCCTGCTCCAAGACAGGTCGGTAATGTGTACCAATCCATCTACGCCACCAAGATCAATAAAGACACCGTAAGAAGTAATGTTTTTAACAACACCTTCAAGAACCTGTCCTTTTTCCAATTGACCGATGATTTCTTTTTTCTGCTCTTCGATATCGGCCTCGATCAACGCCTTATGCGATACAACTACGTTTTTGAATTCGTGGTTTATCTTAACCACTTTAAATTCCATAGTCTTATTTACATATTGATCGTAATCACGGATTGGCTTAACATCTATTTGTGAACCTGGCAAGAACGCCTCAATTCCAAAAACATCGACGATCATACCACCTTTAGTTCTGCATTTTACAAAACCACTAACAATCTCTTCTTTGTCATGAGCCGCATTTACACGATCCCAAGCCATAATAGTTCTTGCCTTTCTGTGTGAAAGTACCAACTGTCCACTTTTATCCTCGCGGATATCGATCAACACCTCTACCTTATCTCCAACCTTAAGGTCAGGATTGTATCGGAATTCGTTCAGTGAAATAACCCCTTCAGATTTGGCATTGATATCAATAATCGCCTCACGTTCCGTAAGGTACACTACTGTTCCCTGTACTACTTCTTCATCTGCAGTATCTACAAAGTTTTCAGCGACCAAGTTTTCAAATTCCTTTAATTTGGAATCATCAACGCGCTCTATTCCTTGCTCGTACTTGTCCCAATCAAAATTTTCCAAAAACTCTTTTGGATCCTGCGCTTGGGCTTCTACTTTTGTTTCTTGTGTAGCCTCGGTAGTTTCTTCTACCTCAACTGTTGTTTTTTCTTCAGCCATTTGCTGATTATTAATTTGTATTCCATGGAGTAACAAGAGCTAACAATTACCACGGAAGAAGTTATATTGATTTTCTTTTCGTCCCTTTTTCCTCTCGATGCTTTGCTAAAAAAGGAGTGCAAAAATACAACTAAAAAATGGTTTTACAAACCTAAAAATGAGATGAGTGTCAATTACTTGACTATTTTCTAAAAATCGATGAAAACTTGACCAATAATCCCTATCTTGAAACCATAAATTTTAACCATTAAAAAATACGATTATGAGTGTGAAAGCAAAATATCAAGCTGTCCTGAATCTTGGCGAACAGTTAAAAATAAAGGATGGTGACGTAAAAGAGGAAGCAGGTATTCTAAAAATAAAAGGACAGGCGGCAACCCAGTACGAGAAAAACCTTTTGTGGGATAAAATAAAGGAACTGGGCGGTGAAAATCCGTCGGATATTAAAGCCAACATTACCGTTGCAGACGAAAGTGTTTATCACAGACACACCGTAAAAAGTGGGGAGTCCCTTAGCAAGATTGCCAAAAAATACTATGGCGACCCAATGAAATACAAGAAAATTTTTGAAGCAAATACCAATATCCTGAAAAATCCGGATGTTATTCATCCAGACCAAGTCTTGGTTATCCCCAACTAAGGGAATCACAAATTAACTTCGGGCGTAGTTGGGATTGAAGCCATTAAGGCCAACAACATCCCAACTACGCCCGAATTGATATTTAGAAGATCAATAAAAAGAAATTTATTTTCCTTCAATTTTACGGAGTGCAAAATTATAAATGCGTTCCAATTGCTCCTTTAATCCCATGTCACTATTATCAAATTCTATGGCATCATCCGCTTTTCTTAAGGGTGAAAATTCGCGATGGGAATCAATATAATCCCTGGTCTGGACATTCTTCAACACTTCGTCATATGAGACCTTCTCGCCTTTGTCCAAAAGCTCCTTATATCTTCTAAACGCCCTGGTTTCTGGTGAAGCCGTCATAAAAATTTTAAATTCGGCATCGGGAAAGACTACGGTACCTATATCCCTACCATCCATTACAACTCCTTTTTTCTTGCCCATTTCCTGTTGCATCCCCACCAATTTTAACCTTACCTTCTCAATTGTAGCAATCTTACTTACTTGTTGGGAAACCGGCAAGGTGCGGATTTCCTTCTCCACATTCTCCCCGTTCAAATACATTTCTGAATACCCAAGGGATTTATTGTAGACAAATTTTAAATCTACCTTGGGAAGAACATCGACCAAGCCATTCAGATTATCATTTTCACCCCCAATAAAACCTTCTCGCATAGCAAAAAGTGTTACCGCCCTGTACATGGCCCCGGTATCTACGTAAACATAATCCAATGCCTTTGCCAACTGATTGGCAATTGTGCTTTTTCCGGTAGACGAATATCCATCAATAGCTATAGTAATCTTTCCCATGGGTCTAAAAATAGTAAGAATTGCTCAATTGGAACATATAGACAAGCCTTAATATTACCATTTTGACAGGGGAATACTTTCAAACTCCAACTCCCAGGCATCATTCAGATCCTGCCAAAACTTTTATCAAATGGCCACAGCTTCCCTAAAAAACAAAAAGTACCTACTATTTTTCTAGTAGGCACTTCCTTTAAATTCATTAAAATCAATCTCTTTACAACTGCTTTGGATTTTTAACGGACTCATCGGTGATGGCAATATCTATCACCTCCTGCATATCGTTTACATAGTGAAAAGTAAGCCCCTTTAAATAGTCCTCCTTAATTTCCAAAATATCCTTCCTGTTATCCTCGCAAAGAATGATCTCCTTTATTTTTGCCCTTTTTGCAGCCAAAATCTTTTCCTTAATCCCCCCAACAGGCAACACTTTTCCCCTTAAGGTTATTTCTCCCGTCATTGCCAGGCTCTTTTTTATTTTTTTCTGGGTGAACAGGGATACCAAAGAGGTTAACATGGTGATTCCAGCACTGGGACCGTCCTTTGGGGTAGCCCCTTCCGGAACATGAATATGAACATTGTACTTATCAAATACTTCAGAATCTATTCCATACCTATCCGAATTGGATTTAATATACTCCATGGCTATGGTGGCAGACTCCTTCATCACCGTGCCCAAGTTACCCGTAATGGTCAGGTTGCCCTTTCCCTTTGACAGGATGGACTCAATAAATAAAATATCCCCACCAACACTAGTCCATGCCAATCCCGTGACCACACCGGCCACCTCGTTATTTTCGTACTTATCCCTTTCCATACGAGCAGGCCCCAAAACCTTTTCAATATCCTCAAAGGAAACCTTTTGGTTGTACTCCTCATCCATTGCTATAGATTTGGCAGCATGCCTTACCATCTTGGCAATTTGTTTCTCCAGGGACCTAACCCCTGATTCCCTGGTATAGCCTTCCACGATCTTTTCCAATTGAGGTTTGCCAATTTTCAAATGTTTTACGGTAAGACCATGTTCCTTTAGCTGCTTGGGCAATAGGTGCCTCCTGGCTATCTCTACTTTTTCCTCTATGGTATAGCCGGTTACGTGTATAATTTCCATCCTATCCCTAAGGGCAGGCTGTATTTCGGACAAACTATTGGCCGTAGCAATGAACATTACTTTGGATAGGTCGTAGCCCATTTCCAAAAAGTTATCATGAAACTCATTGTTCTGTTCCGGATCCAAAACCTCCAACATTGCAGAGGATGGATCACCTTGATGGCTATTGGACAGTTTGTCTATTTCATCCAAAATAAAAACGGGGTTGGATTTACCGGCCTTTTTTAGACTTTGAATAATTCTACCGGGCATAGCCCCTATATAGGTTTTACGATGCCCGCGAATCTCGGCTTCGTCCCTTAGGCCACCCAATGAAATACGCACATACTCCCTTCCCAAAGCCTCCGCTACCGATTTTCCCAGAGAGGTTTTACCAACCCCTGGAGGTCCAAATAAACATAGGATGGGCGATTTCATATCATTTCGCAATTTTAAAACCGCCAAATATTCGATTATCCTTCTTTTAACATCTTCCAGACCATAATGGTCCCTATCCAATATCTTTTGGGCCCTTTTTAAATCGAATTTATCCTTGGAATATTCGTTCCAGGGCAACTCCAAAAACAGATCCAAATAGTTCCTTTGAATGGAATACTCTGCCACCTGAGGATTCATCCGCTGCATTTTGGCCAATTCCTTTTCAAAATGTTCGGCAACGGACTTGTTCCACTTCTTCTTTTTGGCCTTATTCCGCATCTCATCCACTTCCTCTTCATAAGAAAGCCCACCCAATTCCTCTTGGATGGTCTTCATTTGCTGATGAAGATAGTACTCCCGTTGCTGCTGATCCATATCACTTCTCACTTTGGACTGAATATCGTTTTTCAGTTCCAATTTCTGAAGCTCAATGTTCATATATTTAAGGGTAGCTAAAGCACGATCCTGTAAACTTCCTATTTCCAGTAATTCCTGCTTGTCCTTTACGCTCAAGTTAAGGTTGGAACAAACAAAATTTATTAAAAAAGAATCACTCTGAATATTCTTTATAGCAAACGAAGCCTCACTGGGGATATTGGGATTATCCCTTATAATCTGCAAGGACAGTTCTTTAATCGAATCTATAATTGCCCTAAATTCCTTGTCGTCACGCACAGGTCTAACCTCGGTAGTTTCTCTCACGGTAGCTGTAATGTAAGGCTTTTCCGTAAGCACCTCGGCCACCTCAAACCTCTTTTTACCCTGAATGATTACCGTAGTGTTTCCATCGGGCATTTGTAAAACCCTTAATATTCTCGCCACCGTTCCCAACGTATTGATATCCTTTACGCCGGGATTTTCCGTTTCCTCATCTTTTTGCGCTACTACACCAATCACCTTTGATCCGTTATTGGCATCCTTTATCAATTTAATGGATTTATCCCTTCCTGCAGTAATCGGAATTACTACGCCAGGAAACAAAACAGTATTGCGCAAGGGTAATATAGGCAAGGTTTCGGGCAACTTTTCATTATTGATCTCCTCCTCATCCTCAGGTGTCATTAAGGGTATTAATTCCGCATCCTCATCGATCCCGTGCAATGACATTGTGTCAAATTGTATGTTTTTTGTTTTAGCCATATTCTAATTTCGGTCATTCTGTCATTAAAAGACAGAGAAATAATTTATATTTAATCCATTATACACCTCCTTTCCCTATAATAATCAGGAGGTTGGGGATTCTAACATTTCCTTTTCATTTCTATTTGGGCAATTCTTATGCCAACAAAGAAAATCTTTTTATAAATAAACTGTAACATTCCATAAATTACCTCATCTATTAAGCAAACCAATACCTTTTTGAGCCTAGAAAAGAGACATATTGATGAGTTGATACCATTGTGCCTAAAGGGGGACCGTAACGCGCAACTAGAAATTTACAATCGCTATTACAAAGGAATGTACAATGTTTCCTATAGGATTGTAAAAGACAGTGCCATTGCAGAAGATGTAATGCAGGAATCCCTACTAAGTGCACTGACCAAACTGGACCAATTTAAGGGTGAAGTTTCCTTTGGGGCCTGGTTAAAGCGAATTGTGGTAAACAATAGTATTCATCAATATAAAAAGAGATTGAAACGCCAGGAAGTAGATCTTGGAAATGTACTGTACAAGGTCGAAGACAATGATGGATATGTCCCAGATAATGGAATGATTGAACTAAAGGCTCAAAAAGTGATTGAAACCATGAAGCTGTTAAAAGACAATTACAGAATTTCTTTGACCTTACATTTAATTGAAGGATACGATTACGAAGAAATATGCGAAATAATGAAATTGAGTTACGCCAATTGTAGGACATTGATATCCAGGGCAAAAGATAGCCTAAGACAAAAATTAAATACCGAATACCATGGAAGTTGATCATATAGAAAAACTGTTTGAGGAATTAAAGGACTCCTTTGATACAGCGGAACCGGCAGATGGACACCGATCAAGGTTTCTGGCAAAATTGGAAGCCACTTCGAAGGCGTCAACAAAAACCAAAAGGAATCTTTTCGGTTGGAAGCCACTATCCATAGCCGCTGCCTTACTAATATTGTGCAGCCTAGGATTCAATTTCCTTTACACATCCCCAAGCGTACAGCAGCAGGTTTCCAAAATTTCTCCGGAAATAAGCAATACCGAAAACTACTTTGCCAGTGTCATAGAGGACCAGGTAAAAAAAATGCAAAAAGAAAGTACACCCGAAACTCAAAAATTAATTGCCGACACCATGACCCAACTTAGAAACTTGGACAATGATTACAAAAAGATGGAGCAGGATCTATTGGATGGAGGCAATAGCAAACTAATATTAAGTGCCATGATCACCAATTTTCAGACCAGAATAGATCTATTAAATGAAGTACTGGAACAAATTGAAGAAATTAAAAATTTAAAAAACTACGAAAATGAAAATATTACGGCTTAGATATATAATCGCCCTGTTATGGCTTGTACCAATTAGTTCCTTTTCCAAGAATGATATGCCTAGAGGCAAGTATACAAAGGAGAAAACCATTAAAAAAGAATACAAAGTAAATTTGGACGCCTTATTGAAAATCAACAATAGCTATGGAAATTTAAACATCTCCTCCTGGAACCAGGACCGGGTAACCATAGAGGTTCATATCAAGACCTCAGGGGACAACGAAGATAAGGTACAGCGCAAGCTGGATGAAATCAACGTGGATTTTGAGGGCAACAGTACTATGGTCTCCGCCACCACCATCTTTAACAAGAGTAAAAATAGTTGGGGATGGAATTGGGGCAATAGCAACAATGTAAATATGCAGGTAAACTACACGGTAAAGATCCCCATAAAGAACAGCGTTAATCTTAGTAATGACTACGGCAGCATTATTTTGGACAGAATAGACGGCCATGCCAAAATTAGTTGCGACTATGGCCGATTGGAAATAGGGGAACTACACGGTAGAAACAACCAATTATCCTTCGATTACACGTCTAAATCTACCATAGGATACATCAACAGTGGTAAAATTAATGCCGATTATTCGGGCTTTACCATTGAAAAGGCAGGGAACCTAGATATCGTTGCCGACTACACCAATGCCTCGGTCCAATCTATGAAAGACCTGTCCTATGTATGCGATTATGGTAAATTGGAAATAAAGGAAGCACAAAACGTCCAAGGCAACGGAGATTATATAAATGTAAGTCTGGGAACCATTCACGGTAACGTGGATATAAAATCCAGCTACGGGTCCGTGAAAATTGACGAGATGGCACCAGATGCCAAAAACATTCGGATAAATACGGATTATACCGGCATAAAAATAGGGTACTCCCCGGGGTATCATTTCAATTTTGAAATTGATACCAAATATGCGGGAGTAAGTGGAAAGGATGAATTTGAAATAAACATTAGCAATGAAAGATCCAATCAAAATTATTTTAAGGGCTATTACGGAAGTCAAAATAGTGGTAATCTAATGACCATTAACAGTGAATACGGAGGGATTTCATTTTATAAAAAATAATAGTAAACAGGTAAAAAAGATGAAACATATAACACTTGGCCTATTAAGTCTATTTGTCATTGGCTGCATTAGTGCCCAAAGAAACGAGAAAATAAGCGGTAACGGCAATCAGGTTACCTTAGAGAGATCAATAAAGGACTACGATCAAATTGCCATTTCAGGTTTCTTCCATATTGAATTGGTAGATGGTAAGGAAGGTATGCTTACTTTGGTGGGAGAACAAAATATCTTGGACCATATTATAACCGAAGTAACCGGCAATAAATTAACGATAAAAGTAAAAAACGGATATAATCTAAATCCATCTTCCAGAAAAAAAGGGGTTTCCACAACCATTCCTGTAGAAAGCATTACGGCCTTGAGCTTATCGGGCTCCGGGGAAATTGTTGGCAGAAAAACATTAATGGCCAATCATTTTGAAATCGCTATGTCCGGCTCAGGGGACATTGCCTTGGCACTGGATGTAAATTCCATAAACGCCAGTTTGTCCGGTTCCGGGGATATGGCCCTAAGCGGAAAAGCAACCCATTTAACCGTATCCATCTCAGGATCGGGCAATATGAATGCCTATGACCTAATTGCCGAAAATGTGGATGCCACAGTTTCTGGCTCTGCAAATGTAAAGGTAACCGCCAATAACGCAATAAACGCACAAGTTTCTGGTTCGGGAGACATAGATTATTGGGGCAATCCTGAAAAAATAAGCACTAAGGTTTCAGGATCTGGAGACATAACCCAGCATTAAACGGAAATACTCCCTTAAGATTAAGAACTTAAATTTCCCGTGTCTTAACAACCCTGGTCAGTAGAAATGCGCCTGCCATAAAAAACAATCCAAGCAAAATAATGGCATATCGCATACTTCCAAAATATTGGGCAGCAAAACCATACAAGAAAGTACCTATAACAATTCCTATCTTTTCCGCCACATCATAAAAACTAAAGAAAGATGCAGTATCTGTGGTTTCCGGTAAAAATTTGGAATAGGTAGACCTGGAAAGTGCCTGAATCCCTCCCATGACAACACCTACACACCCCGCAGCTATGTAAAAATCCAAAGGCGTAATCAAAAAATAGGCATAAATGCAAATCAACACCCAAAGTATATTCACCACAATAAGTGTCCCAATATTGCCGAAGGCTTTGGATGCCTTGGCGGTAAGTGTTGCCCCAGCAATGGCAACAAGCTGAATAAGAAGAATACTAACAATCAATCCTGTTGTTCTTTCGGAATCCGAATTCCATTGAATCTCCTCTTCCCCAAAATAAGTGGCTATCAGCATCACGGTCTGTACAGCCATACTGTAGATAAAAAAGGCAGCCAAATATCGTTTCAATTTTATTTGCCCTCCCATTTGATGCCACACATTTTTTAGTTCCTTAAAACCATTAAGGATTATATGTTTCCGTGCCCCTTCCCTTTTAAACCCTTTGGGCAGAAAATAAAAGCTATACTGCGAAAACCCTATCCACCACAAGCCTACGGTTAGAAAGGAATATCTCATAGCTTTGATTTCCGCCAATCCGCCAGCGTCGGATTCGATCCCAAAGAGATTGGGCTTCATGACCATTGCCAAATTTAATAGCAATAAAATAACGCTCCCAATATAACCCAGTGAAAATCCTTTTGCACTAATCCCATCCTGTTGTCCAGGAAAAGCTATATCCGGAAGGTAGGAGTTACTAAAGGCAAAACTTACCCAAAATCCCACCAATCCAAAAAAATAACAAATCAGGCTAAAATAAATTTGCTCCAAGGAAAACCAGTACAATCCTATGCAGGACAAGGCTCCCAGATAACAAAACAATTTCATAAAAAGTCTTTTGTTTCCCAAATAATCCGCAATACCGGATAAAATTGGTGTTATCAGGGCTATAAATAAAAATGCGGCCGAGGTAACGTAGCTAATAAGGGGCGCCCTAGCAATTTCCCCACCAAATACCACCACCTTTTCTATCCCGGCCACCCTAAATAAAGCTCCATAAAAAATAGGAAATATAGCGGAAGAAATTACAAGGCTATAGACAGAATTGGCCCAATCATAGAATGCCCACGCATTCAATAACTTTTTACTGCCTTTAACAGGTAGGATTCGACTCATAAACAAAAAAAGCCACTCCTATTAAGAGCAGCTTCCCAATTGAAATTAGTACTTATTTATTTTTATTTCACTTATCACTATTGAAAAGAGGTTATGCCAAATTTAGCCGCTTCTTTTTTCGCTAAAGGGGCCCATTCCGTAAGGTTGGCAATACGGGTTTCATTGGAAGGGTGGGTGCTTAAAAACTCTGGTGGTGCACTACCGCCACTATTGGCCTTCATTCTCTTCCAAAGTTCAGCCGCTTCATCCGGATTATAGCCTGCAATGGCCATAATTTGCAAACCTATCCTATCCGCTTCAGTTTCATGGCTTCTGCTAAAAGGAAGCATTACCCCGACCTGGGATCCTATTCCATATGCTTGATTGAAAATATTTCTTTTTTGCTCATCCTGTATCACTACATTACCGGCCACTGCCCCCAATTGTTGCAAAGTGCCGGCACTCATCCTTTGTGCCCCATGGTCTGCCAAGGCGTGGGCCACCTCATGGCCCATTACTACCGCCACTCCCGTCTCTCCTTGGCATATTGGAAGTATTCCAGTATAAAATACTATTTTACCTCCAGGCATACACCAGGCATTCACCGTTTCATCATTCACCAGATTATATTCCCACTTGTAATCCTTAAGGTATCCCGCATAACCATTGGCAGTTAGCCAACGTTCTGCAGCCGCTGCAATACGCTGACCAGTTTTGGTGATCATTCTTGCATCGTCCGTTCCGGTAATTACCTTGTTCTCTTCAAGAAATTGGTCATATTGGGCAAAAGCCGTTGGAAAAAGTTGACTATTGGGGTAAAAGTTCAAAACCTTTTGCCCTGTAAAAGGATTGGTCTTACAGGCTACAACCCCTAAAAAGACCATTATTGCTAAAACTATTTTTTTCATCTTAAGATTAGATATTTATTCCCCGAAAATTACAAAAAAATTACGCACCAATAATGTGCAATAAAGTAAAATCCTTGCTGACATGTATATTATTGTTACCGTTTAACTTGACATCTTTCAGATCCACAAACTCATTATCTACTTGAATTTTCTTTATTTTGAAGGGTAGCCCATGAAGATTCATTTTAAAGGTTTCATAGGAGGTTATAAAACTTCCATCCTTAAACTGTTGAATAAGAAGTTCATTAGGCTTTCCTTTTAAATTGAAGTTTCTAAGGCTGTATCTGCCTTTTTTATAATCGTAGCCATCCTGGCCATCCTCATAAACGGTTGACGTTTCTACACCATTTTTATAGTATACATCCAAAACCAATTCCTTGATTTCAAGTTCACCCACGTATTGTTGCACAGGGTATTTTGGAATCATGGCACCTTCTTTAATAAAGATTGGAATTTTATCCAAACCGGCCACCACCCATTTCTCCATACCACCAACTACGGCCTCATTGGTCCAATAATTATACCATATGCCCCTTGGCAGGTACATTCTACGCCCCTGGGCATTTGGTTCCTGTACCGGACAAACTAGAATTTGTTCCCCAAATATAAATTCATCGGTCCTAAAATGTGTTTGGTGATCTTCTTGATCAAAATGTACCAATGGCTTCAACATGGGCACCCCTTCTTTGGAATACCTATAGAACATGGTGTACAAATAAGGCAAAAGCTGATAGCGCAATTCAATAAACTTCCGCACAATGTTGGTTACTTCATCATCAAAGGACCATGGTTCCTGATCGCCATGATCACCACTGGAATGCACCCTACAGAACGGATGGAAAACCCCCAATTGAATCCATCTGGCAAATAGTTCGCCATTAGGTTGTTCCGCAAACCCGCCAATATCCGAACCTACAAACGAATATCCGCTCATACACATACGCTGAGCCTGCACGTTCGCAATCCATAAATGTTCCCATGTAGCCACATTATCGCCGGTCCATGTAGAAGAAAACCTTTGGGTCCCTGCAAATGCTGCCCTGGTAATTACAAAAGGCCTCTTTGGATATACATACTTTTTAATACCCTCATAGGTAGCACGGACCATTTGCATTCCATAAACGTTGTGGGCTTTTCTATGGGAGCATGGATGTCCATCAAAATCATGTCGGGTATCCAAAGGTGCCGTTTTGGTGGGCACCTCCATAACCGCTGGTTCATTCATATCGTTCCAAACGGCATGCACACCAATTTCCGACATCATTTCCTTATAAAGTTCGGCCCACCATTCCCTTACCGTTGGATTGGTAAAATCTGGAAAATTGCACTCTCCCGGCCACACCTTGCCTTTCATGTAAGCACCATCGGCCCGTTTGCAGAAATAATCGTTTTCAATAGCCTCTTGATATACCCAATAATCCTTATCTATCTTTATCCCCGGATCTATCATCACAACCGTCTTAAACCCTTTCTCCTCCAGATCGGAAATCATCTTTTTCGGATTTGGAAAACGCGATTTGTCCCAAGTAAAGCACCTAAATCCGTCCATATAATCGATGTCCAAATAAATGGCATCACAAGGAATCCTCATTTTCCTAAAATTCTTGGCTATAGCCCTAACATTACTCTCCGGATAGTAGCTCCATTTGGATTGATGATAACCCATAGCCCACATTGGTGGCAACTCTGGCGTCCCCGTTAAGTTGGTGTAGGCTTTGACCACTTGGCTCATTTGGGGTCCATAGATAAAATAATAATTCATCTCTCCCCCATCTGCCCAAAAACTGGTTACATTTCTCCGCTCATGCGCGAAATCAAAATTCGTCTTAAAGGTATTGTCAAAGAAAATCCCATAGGCCTTATTGTTGTGCAAGCCTATAAAAAATGGAATTGCCTTATATAAAGGATCCTGATCCTTTCCATAGGCGTATTGATCCGTTACCCAGTTGCTTACACGTTTCCCTTTAAGGTTGGAATGTGTTGCCTTATCCCCCAAACCGTAGAAACTTTCGGCGTTTTGGGTAATCTTGCTCATTTTTACAGAATTCCCCCCAAACTCATAATTCTCCTCCCAATGAAAACCAAGTTCATCCTCATTAATAATATTGCCATCAAGATCGGAAATTTGGGTTCTCAACGTCTTTTTATCCAAAAGCACTTTTAGTTTGGCCGTATACACCAAATACTCTGTAGCAGTCTCTTCCACCTTAAGGTGATTAAACCCAATGCTAACATTTTCACTGATGGAATATGAAAAGTCTGGTTCAAAAATATTTTCGGTCGCATACCTAAACCTCAATATACTGTCCCGCAAAATTGTCAACTCCAAAATGACCCCGTTGGAGGTGGTAAAATACAATTTGTCCGTGTCCCTATGAAATTCAACAATTGTATTGGGGTATAAATTGCCTTTGTATTCAAGTTCAGTATTAGTGATCATGGGCGGTTAATTTTCGAATACAAAAAAAATACATTCATATGAATTAAAGAAATGATAAGCGCTGCAATTATATTCCGTTGGCATTATAATACCTAAAATCACTTAAAAACGACCACTCCGAGTGGTGGTATGGTGATTTCCACGGACTTATCAAATCCATGCCATGCGGTTTTCCCTATTTTCAATGCGCTGTTTTTCATCCCCGTACCGCCATATTTTGTGTCATCACTATTGAAAATTTCCTTTAATTGTCCTGATTTTGGAACCCCCATTCTATAATTTTTCCTAGGTACCGGAGTAAAATTACAGGCTATATAGATATTCTGCTTAGGATCAATTCCTTTTCTAATATAGGTAAGGACGGAATTTTGATGGTCCCCGTAATCTATCCATTGAAAACCTTCTGGACTAAATTGTTTCTCGTATAGGGCTGGATACTCCTGATATAATTTGTTTAGATCCTTCACCAAATTTTGGATTCCAATATGAAAGTCATATTGTAAGAGATGCCAATCCAAACTTTTTTGAAAATTCCATTCGGAAGATTGACCAAATTCGCCTCCCATAAATATCAGGTTGGCCCCGGGATGGGTATACATATACCCAAAAAGCAATCTTAGGTTGGCAAAACGCTGCCATTCATCTCCTGGCATCCTATACAATAGGGATCGTTTACCATAAACCACTTCGTCATGGGAAAAGGGCAACATAAAATTCTCCGTAAAGGCATAGGTAGCACTAAAGGTAAGGTCGTTTTGATGGTGTTTCCTATAAATGGGTTCTTTTTTAAAGTATTCCAAGGTATCGTGCATCCAACCCATCATCCATTTCATTCCAAAACCAAGGCCTCCCATGCTTACGGGTTTGGACACCATAGAAAAAGAGGTGGATTCTTCCGCAATCATCTGTATCCCCTCAAAATTGGAATAAACGGTTTCATTGAGTTCCCGTATAAATGAAATTGCCTCCAAATTCTCGTTATTGCCGTATATATTGGGTTCCCACTGACCTTCATCCCTGGAATAATCCAAATAAAGCATGGATGCTACGGCGTCTACACGAAGTGCATCTGCATGGAACTGATCCAACCAAAACATGGCATTACTGATCAGAAATGCCCTTACCTCATTTCTCCCATAATTAAATATCAAACTTTTCCAATCAGGATGATATCCCCTTCTGCTATCGGGATGCTCATAAAGGTGGGATCCATCAAAAAACCCCAAACCGTGGGCATCTTCAGGAAAATGCGAGGGCACCCAATCCAGGATAACCCCAATTCCATTTTGATGCAATGCATCTACCAATACTTTAAACCCTTCAGGTTTTCCGAATCTAGAAGTAGGGGCAAAATAGCCTGTTAACTGGTATCCCCACGATGGATCGTACGGATATTCCATGATGGGCATAAACTCCACATGGGTAAAATTCATTTCCTTAACGTAGTTCACCAATTCTTCGGCCAATTCCGAATAGGTCAAATAATCATTGTTCGATTTTCTCTTCCAAGATCCCAAATGGACCTCATATACAGCAAATGGCTTGTTAAGCGCATTTTTCTCCTTTCTGGATTTCATCCAGTTTTCGTCTCCCCATTGATGTTTGTCCTCCCACACTATAGATGCCGTCATAGGTGGATGTTCACAGCTTCGGGCAAAA
Organism: Arenibacter troitsensis; assembly: GCF_900177645.1. Taxonomy (GTDB): domain Bacteria; phylum Bacteroidota; class Bacteroidia; order Flavobacteriales; family Flavobacteriaceae; genus Arenibacter; species Arenibacter troitsensis. The sequence goes on along the minus strand of NZ_FXAO01000001.1, from coordinate 728,495 downwards.
GGGTCCGCCTTTTCGGTAACCACGCCATGATTTGTAGAGTGAATAACATATTTGTACAAAGTACCTTTTCCCAAGTCGGGAACAAATCCCTCCCAGATACCACTACCATCCCAACGCACATACAGCTTATGGTCAGCTTCGTACCAATTGTTGAAATCGCCCACCACTGAAACGGAACGGGCCGAAGGAGCCCAAACTGCAAAATAAGTGCCTTTTACCCCATTGACTTCAATAAGATGTGAACCTAACTTTTCATATAATTTGAAGTGTTTGCCCGCCTTAAATAGATTTATATCAAAATCTGTAAATAAACTATGGGATACTACTTTGGTCATGATTACGTTATTTAGTGTACTATTTGGACAACTTTGTTCCGTAATTTGGATATACGAACAACAAGTTTTCCCTAAAACCTAACTTTGCAAGTATAGATATAAAAAATGGAACGCTTTTTGAAACTACAATAAAAATACAATAACATTTATAGATTTTGATTAAACACTAAAATAAATATTATGAAAAAAGTTACCTTATTACTCGGCGCATTTATTGCTTTATTTTTTATCTCCTGTGAAGGACCTGCAGGCCCTCCTGGCTTTGATGGTTTAGATGGACGTGACGGAGATGATGGCCTGGACGGTGTAAACATTTTGGGAACCGTTATCGATATTGAGGGCGATTTTAACCCGAGCGATTACTCTATAACATATCAATTTCCACAAACTGTAGAGGTTTTTGAAACCGATGTCGTTTTGGTTTATATTTTATGGGAGCAGCTTGATGGTGGAAACGAGCCTCCTATTGATGTTTGGCGTCTTTTACCACAAACCGTTTTATTAAATCAAGGAATTTTACAATACAACTATGACCACACCTTCTTGGACGTTAGTATTTTCCTGGATGGTGATTTTGACTTAGGCACCCTTACTTCGGCAGATACCCAAAACCAGGTTTTTAGAATAGCCATTTTACCCGCAGAAAAGTTGGCAGGTTCCAAATTGGACAAATCCAATATTAATGCAGTCATGAGTACTATAGGCGTTGAAGAAAAAGATGTAAAACGATTTACATTGGATTAAACTTTGTTACAATATGTACTTGGCCCTTAATTCCTTAAGGAAATAAGGGCTATTTTTATACATTGAAACCCTAATTCAGGAATTGACGTAAGTGAATTGATGAAAGGAAGCCAATCGCACTTCGTCTAAATGTGGGAAGTACAATAAATTAAGATACGCTATGAAAAAAATATTATTCGCACTATGTGTGGTTCTTATTGGATGCAAGGGAACCTCGCAGGAAAAGGAGGCCCCTAAAGGGGATACCAAAAAAAAGGAGCAGTTTAAAGTCACCAAAACCGAGGCCGAGTGGAGAAAACAGCTTACAGACATGCAGTTCTATGTCCTTAGAAAGGCAGGTACGGAAAACCCTGGATCCAGCGAGTTGCTGAACAATAAACAAAAAGGTGTTTATACCTGTGCGGCCTGTGGAACCGAACTTTTTAAAAGTGAACACAAATTTGATTCCGGAACGGGCTGGCCCAGTTTTGACAGGGAGATAAAGGGAAATGTGGCCTATGACGTTGATTATGATCTGGGCTATGCCAGGACTGAAGAACATTGTGCCACCTGCGGGGGACACTTGGGACATGTTTTTAACGATGGACCTAGAGAAACCACTGGTAAGAGACATTGCATTAACGGTGCTGCCCTAAACTTTGTACCGAAAAAATAAGGTAGGGCCGCAATTCAGCAAATTATATTCATCATAAGGCTGGCCAGCAACTACATACGGGCCAGCCTATTTTATTCCAATTAATTTAAAATGGCCTCTGTGTGGATTCAGTATGGTTTTGTAACTTTGCCACTTCATAATTTATTTACCAAAAAAAATATAAATGAGCAATTTTGATATTATTGTATTAGGTAGTGGTCCTGGAGGTTATGTAGCCGCAATCAGAGCCTCTCAATTGGGATTTAAGACTGCCATTATAGAAAAGGAAAATCTAGGTGGCGTTTGTTTAAATTGGGGATGCATCCCTACCAAAGCATTATTGAAATCCGCTCAGGTTTTCGAATATTTGCTCCATGCAGCCGATTACGGACTAAAGGCCGAAGGCGTGGACAAGGACTTTAATGCCGTAGTCAAGAGAAGTAGGAACGTTGCAGAAGGAATGAGCAAGGGCGTTCAATTTTTGATGAAAAAAAATAAAATTGAAGTCATTAAGGGTTATGGTACCCTAAAGCCAGGAAAAAAAATAAGTGTAAAGTCCGATGACGGCAAAGAAACAGAGTATTCGGCCAACAACATAATTATTGCTACAGGTGCACGTAGCAGGGAACTGCCAAGTTTACCACAGGATGGCAAAAAAATTATAGGCTACCGGGAGGCCATGTCCTTGGACAAGCAACCAAAGAAAATGCTTGTTGTGGGTAGTGGGGCCATAGGTATCGAATTTGCCTATTTCTACAACGCCATGGGCACAGAAGTAACCGTAGTGGAGTTCTTGCCAAACGTTGTACCGGTAGAGGACGAAGAAGTTTCCAAACAATTGGAGCGCAGTCTTAAAAAGACGGGAATAAAAATTATGACCTCTTCCGAAGTAACCAAGGTAGACACCTCCGGTGCAGGAGTGAAGGCCACCGTTAAAACAAGCAAGGGAGAAGAAATCCTAGAGGCCGATATCGTATTGTCTGCCGTGGGCATTAAGACCAATATTGAAAATATTGGTTTGGAAAATGTTGGTATCGCCACGGATAGGGATAAAATTTTGGTAAACGATTATTATCAGACCAATATTCCCGGATACTTCGCCATTGGCGATGTAACACCCGGGCAAGCCTTGGCCCACGTTGCATCGGCAGAAGGAATACTTTGTGTGGAGAAAATTGCGGATATGCACGTGGAACCCTTGGACTATGGCAACATTCCCGGGTGCACCTACTGCTCTCCTGAAATAGCTTCTGTTGGACTTACGGAAAAACAGGCTATTGAAAAAGGATATGAAATAAAAGTTGGTAAATTCCCATTCTCAGCTAGTGGAAAAGCCAGTGCTTCCGGTAACAAGGAAGGCTTTGTAAAAGTAATTTTTGATGCCAAATACGGCGAATGGCTAGGATGCCACATGATCGGTGCAGGAGTTACGGACATGATTGCAGAAGCAGTAGTTGCACGTAAATTGGAGACTACAGGCCATGAAATCCTGAAAGCCGTGCATCCCCACCCTACCATGAGTGAAGCGGTAATGGAGGCTGTAGCACATGCCTACGGGGAAGTAATACACATATAAAACCAGGCTCTCTTCCTTAAAAATTTAGACCCGTTAGCCCTATATCCTAACGGGTCTTAAAAAATAATTTTATTTCGAAACTGACCCAAAAAGTAATGTTGAAAATTTTTAGTTTGACCGCAATTCTTGAAGGTATTTCCTATCTATTGCTTTTTGGCATTGGAATGCCTTTAAAATATATGGCCCAAATACCTGAACCCAATATCTATATTGGCTATGCCCATGGATTTCTGTTCATGGCATATGTAGTTTTGGCAATCGTGGTCTGTGTAGAAAAAAAATGGGACCTAAAAATGTTTGCCATTCTATTCATTGCCTCCCTTGTTCCATTTGGTACTTTTTATGTTGACAAGAAGTATCTAAAGCCACAACTGACTTAGACAGTAATCAGTGAACAATATTCAGTAGTCAGCAGTGTACATCCCTGGTATTGTTTAATGATGGTATTCCACTTGGGTAGCTATTTTTTATCCAATCCACGACCCTAGTCTACATTCAAAAAACTATGAATTGCCAGGTTGTAACTTTTTAGACCAAAGCCCAAAATTACCCCTTTGGCCACTGGGGAAATATAGGAGGTATGTCTAAAATCCTCCCGCCCAAAGGTATTGCTGATATGTACCTCTACTACAGGCGTGGTTATTCCTTTTATGGCATCTCCAATACCAATGGAAGTGTGGGTATATGCACCGGCATTCAAAACAATGCCTTGATATCCTTCAAAACCACAATCGTGTAATTTATTTATGATTTCCCCTTCTATATTGGACTGATAATATTCCAATTGCACCTCTTTAAACTTGAATTGCAAGGTAGCAAAATACTCCTCAAAAGTTGTTTTTCCGTAAACCTCCGGCTCTCGTTTGCCCAAAAGGTTAAGGTTTGGTCCGTTGATAATGATAATCTTCATGGGATAAATGTAAGAAATAGTAATGCATAAAAAAAGAGACCACAGAGTATTAATCCAACATTTAAAAGGATTAGATCCATTGTAGTTTCCTAAACAATCCTTTGTCACAAACCAATTCCACCCTCCAAAAAAAAACTTATATCAATTTAATCAGTTTAAGAGTTAATGAGCATATATTATTTCAACCCAAAAAAGTCCATTATATTTAGGCTATGAAATGGAATCAAGCCCTTCACGATTTTCAACATTACCTAAATTTGGAACGAGGTCTTTCCAAGAATTCCATTAGCAATTATGTTTTGGATGTTGAGAAGTTAATACTTTTCCTGGAAAGCCATCAAATTGTGGAAACACCCATAAATATTGATAAAAGTACGGTACAACAATTTATTTACGAACTGGCAAAAAATGTGAACCCAAGGTCTCAAGCTAGAGTAATATCGGGCTTAAAAAGCTTTTTCAATTATTTGGTCTTCGAGGATTATCGCCAAGACAATCCCATGGAATTGATAGAATCCCCCAAAGTTGGCCGCAAACTCCCGGATACGCTTTCCGAAGAAGAAATTAATGCCCTCATCGGGGCCATAGATCTTTCCAAACCGGAAGGAGAGCGCAATAGGGCCATTTTGGAAACACTCTATGGCTGTGGACTAAGGGTTTCCGAGCTATTGGACTTAAAATTATCGGACCTTTATTTTGAGGAGGATTTTATCAAGGTTACTGGAAAAGGCGACAAGCAGCGTTTTGTGCCCATAAGCGAAATCAACAAAAAATACATCAATATCTATAGAAAGGAAATACGAATACATTTGACCATTAAAAAGGGGGCTGAAGATATCCTTTTTTTAAACCGTCGAGGAAATAAGTTGACCCGAGCCATGATATTTACCGTTATAAAACAGCTTGCACAGGATATAGGGCTTAAAAAAAGCATAAGTCCCCATACCTTTAGACATTCCTTTGCCACCCACTTATTGCAGAATGGGGCCGATTTGAGGGCCATTCAACAAATGCTCGGCCATGAGAGCATTACCACAACCGAAGTTTATATGCATGTTGATCGCACACATTTGGCCGAAGTAATGAATAGATACCATCCCAGAAAAGGGTAGCAATAGGATTGGACAATTATACTTTAGGTTTCTTACTCCTAATCCTTAAAGGCGTTGTAATTTCTATTAAATGGCCTTATGATCAATCGGGCCTCCCTATCGAACCGAACATAATTATAAACCCAGTTCACAAAGACCACCATTCTATTCCTGAACCCGATAAGAAAGAACAGGTGCACGAACATCCAAACAAACCAGGCAAAAACACCTTGGAACCTAATATTCTTCATATCTACCACGGCCTTGTTCCTCCCAATAGTGGCCATACTGCCCTTGTCCCTGTAAACGAAGGGCTCTAAGGGCTTGTTTTCCAACAATCGAACTAGGTTCTCCCCAAGGTTCCTTCCTTGTTGCAATGCGGGCTGGGCCATCATAGGGTGCCCTTTCGGAGTAGCTTCGGTCTGCATACAGGCTACATCCCCCACAGCAAAAATATTGTTATGGCCTTTAACCTTATTGAATTCATCTACCGGAATTCTACTTCCTCCTACCAAAAGATCTTTGGCATTCAAACCTTTAATTTCCACCCCTTTTACACCAGCCGCCCAAACTAGGGTAGCAGTTTCAAAATCAACATCTGTATCCGTGGTAACCGTTTTACCATCATAGCCCGTTACCCTGGTATTTTTCCATATTTGAACACCAAGTCCCTCCAAAAAATCCTCCGCCTTTTGGGAAGCTTTTTCACTCATTTCCTTAAGGATGCGATCTCCGGATTGAATGATATGAATTTGTACCCTTCTGGTATCCAGATCCGGATAATCCTTTGGCAGAATCCCTTTTTTTATTTCCGCCAAGGCACCTGCAAGTTCCACCCCCGTAGGCCCTCCCCCAACAATAACGAAATTCATAAGGGCATCCCTTTCATGATATTGATCGGTAAGAAGTGCCTGCTCAAAGTTTTCCAGTATTAAACTTCTAAGATTTAAAGACTGGGGTATGGTTTTCATGGCCATACTATTAATTTCAATCTCCCTATTCCCGTAATAATTTGTTTCAGAACCAGTGGCAATTACCAAATAATCATATTCCAGGGAACCTATATTGGTCACAATGGTATTTTCTCCGGTTCTTATTTCCTCAACATTGGCCAATCTAAAGAAGAAGTTGGAATAGCCCTTTAAAACTTTTCTAATGGGATAAGCAATGGAATCGGGCTCCAAGCCCCCAGTAGATACTTGATAAAGCAAGGGCTGAAAAGTATGATAATTATGTTTATCCAGGAGTACCACCTGTACTTCTTTATTTTTCAATCCTTTGGCAATGGAAATACCTGCAAAACCACCACCTATGATAACAATTCTTGGAAAACTAGTCTTAGGAATATTCATATACGTAAATATGGGTAAATTTAAACATTCACAAACTAATCAAGAAGAAGAATATTGGATTTAAACATATTTAAATTTTCATAAATAAAACGGGACACAACTATAACCAACTATAATTTCAAAAAGATAGATGAACTATATTGTGCATTGAAGCGAATCTGCAATAATTTTAAATTATTCGCTTTTAAAAAATATTAGTTGTAACAAAAACATATTTTCTACTACTAACTATCAACTAACTACTAGAACCGAGTGACCAAAGATTTGGAACATCAATTTGTAACGGAATTGGAGCACAATCAGAATATTGTGCATAAGGTCTGTACATTGTACACCAATGATCGGGACTCCCATAATGATTTGTTCCAGGAAATAACGATTCAATTATGGAAAGCCTATCCCAAATTTAGGGGAGAATCCAAATTTAGTACTTGGATGTATAGAGTTGCTTTGAATACGGCTATAACATTATATAGAAAATCCAAAAAAAGCATACCTACCCAAGATTATGAGTCGGTCATGTTTAAAATAACAGCAGACGAATATGACCCTACCGAGGAACAACAACTTAAACTGATGTACAATGCGGTACGGCAATTAGGGGATGTAGACAAGGCCTTGGTCTTTCTTTACCTGGAAGACAAAGACTATAGGGAAATAGCGGAAACCTTGGGTATTACCGAGGTAAATGCCAGAGTGAAAATGAACCGAATAAAAAACAAATTAAAAACCATTTTAAATCCCTAGCCATATGATGGATGAACTGGAATTACTAAAAAGGGATTGGCAAAAGAATGACAAGAAATTGCCGCAACTGTCCTTTGATGAGATCTATAAAATGATATGGAAGAAATCCTCTTCCATCGTTAAATGGATTTTCTTAATAAGTATTATTGAATTTTTGGTACCACACCTTTTATACTTTCTTCCTTCTATGTCCAAGAATTTGGCGGTGTGGAAAGATTTGGGCTTAGGGAATTTTCTTCTGATTTCCAACGTGGTGCAATATACCGTGGTGCTCTTTTTCATCTTTCAGTTTTATAAAAGATATAAGGAAATATCAACCTTGGACAATGCCAAAAAATTGTTGTCCAACATCTTAAAAACCAGAAAGACCGTTAAGTATTACGTCATATTTTGTTTGTCCCTGATATTCATATCCTTCATAGTCATGGCCGTAGGTATATATTTGAACGAAGATCCCATGGCTGCAATGGGCTACAGTTATCAACCGGAAAATATCAGCCGGGAACAATTAAAGACCACCTTGATAGCAACCGTGGTTGTTTTGGGAATAGTTGTTACCCTAGTAATGGGATGTATTTATTTTTTACTTTATGGAATACTCTTAAAGAAACTAAAGAAAAACTATAAGGAACTGAAGGACATGGATATTTAGACCCTGAATTTCCGTTTTTTATTTTCCTCTTCGTATGCCATTAACTCACTTTTGGGAATAACCTTTAAAAAAGAAGGATGTTGCTCGATGGCGTATTCCAATTTTTCAATAATGGAATCGAAAGATTCATTCTCATAATCTATATCCAACGGTTCTTTGATTACCATAGATTGAAGAATTCCTTTCTTTTTTATACGCAATCCTTTTTTATCGAAAGATCTTCTAAAACCGTCTATGACCACAGGCACCACTACGGGCCTATATTTCTTTATAATATGGGAAGTTCCTTTACGTAAGGGTTTCCAGGGAGTTGTGGTACCTTGGGGAAAGGTAATGACCCATCCATCCTTTAGGGCAGTCCCAATATTGGAAATATCACTCATTTTAACCTGTCTGTTTACGTCCTGACCTTCGGACCTCCATGTACGCTCAACACTAATTGAGCCGGCATATGCCAAGATTTTTGTCAACAGGCTTTTTTTCATGGTTTCCGCTGCCGCCACGTAATACATATTCAATTTGGGCTGCCATATGTATCCCAAATTTTTTATAGAATCTTCCCTACCGCTTAAACTGGCGTTAAAGACATGGAACATGGCCACCACATCCGCAAAATAAGTCTGATGGTTGCTTACAAAAAGGACATTTTGAGGTGGCAGTTTTCTAATGATATCCGAACCCTCAATTTCAATGGTATTAAATCCCCTATATCTTTTGTGCGTGATAACGGCCAGAATGCGTATAAGCCACTTCTTTAAAAATAAATTATGTCCAAACGGATTTTTCTTAAACAGGCCCATATTTTTTTTGTTAACATTCAAAATTACAAAATAAGTACCTTATAACACTTGTTTAAACAATTCCTTAATCTCATTCAACATCATTGCCGTTGCCCCCCAGACCGTATAACCATTTAATTTAAAGGCCGGTACCTCTACATTCCGTGCATAGGAAGTATTCAAAATTTGATGAAAAATTTTCTTGTCATCCATAAAATCATGCAAAGGAACCTCAACAATGGCCGCCACTTCATCTGCCTGTCGTAAAAACGGTTTTTCTTTTTTATAGAGCCCAAGGTAGGGAGTAACCTCAATATTGCTGGGAGGAATATAAACCTCACTCATGGATCGGATTACCGTAATATGCTCCCGAACTGCCCCCACTTCTTCCTGCGTTTCTCGCAAGGCGGTATCCAATAAATTTAGGTCCAACTTTTCTACCTTGCCGCCGGGCAATGCTATCTGATTGCTATGTACTCCCTCATACGTATTTCTTAATATGAGAAGAAGGTTGGTCTGATAGTCCAGATTAGGATAAAAAAGCGCCATTACTGCAGCCAACTTAGGGTTTTTCTTGACAATTTTACCGGACTCCAACTCTTTTATCCTGAACATTGGAGCCATTTTATAATGCGAAGCACTCCCAGGAAGTTCTAGATTTTCTATTTTTGATACTCTGTTGGAAAAATCATCAAAATGCACAAATTCTATTTTTGTATTTTTCGGCAAATTAATTAAAAAACAACCAACACTCGGGCGATAATAGGCATTTAACACTCATTTTAATATAATACAAATTACATGTCACTTAAAGAATTTTCACTTTTTGCAGTATTGTTTATGGTTCTTTTGGGGAGCTGCAGAGATCAGCCGACAACCAAAGCAAACCAGCTTCCCCAAAACAATATTAAAAAAGATAGCATTGTTCCAGAGGTCCCAGTAAAAGTTGTTAAAAAAGAAGAAGAGGCCTTTGAGCTAACGGAGGATAATGCCATTGAGTTTTTCTTCAATTACAGCAAAACCTTAAAGGAAAACAAAGTAAAACTAACTACTAGCCTAGGGGAAATTACCATAGAACTGTTCAACAATGTCCCCTATCATAAAGCCAACTTTATCTACCTTACCAAAATGGGGTATTTTAATAATACCTATTTCCATAGAGTGGTTAAAAACTTTATAATTCAAGGTGGCAATGCCGATAATGTGGAAACAGCGGAAAAAAGGTCAAAAATTGGACGATATCTTTTGCCTCCCGATACAAGAAAAGGGCACAAACACCACAGGGGAGTAGTATCCATGCCAAGCAGTGAAATCAACAACCCCCATAAATTGGCATCTCCCTACGAATTCTTTATAGTGGTCACCAAACCGGGCTCCTATCACTTGGATGGTGGATACACCCCATTTGGAAGGGTAATAGACGGCATGGATGTGGTAGACAAAATAAACAGCCAACCTGTGGACAATGGGGATTGGCCTTCCCAGAATATTTATATTCTAAAAGCCGAAGCTTTTTAATAGGGGATAAATTATTATAAATTGATATGTAGTAAGCGGTCCTAGTCCTACCCCCTACTTACACACTATCCATAAAAACAACTACCCTTCCTTGACACTGCGGTAGATACTTGGAAGGGATATCTTGAATCTAACCGCAAGCAATCGGACCCCAATGACGATCAATATGGTAGCTACATAGGCATATGCATCATCATAGGGCAATTTTCGAATAAAGAAAAAGCTAACACCACCCATTATACAGGCCGTGGCATAAATTTCCTTTCTAAATATTACAGGTATTTCATTACATAATATATCGCGTATTACCCCTCCAAAACAAGCTGTTATAGTACCAAGGGCTATGCACATTACCGGTGGCAAGCCCGCTTGTAACCCATGGGAAATGCCAACCATGGTGTAGAGGCCTATTCCAATAGTATCAAAAAGAAACAGTGACCTGCGTACATATTTTAATTGATTCCTGAAAATTATAGCAAAAACAACGGTTCCGGCTATCACATAAACATAGGTGGGTTCCTGCATCCACAATACTGGTGTATTGCCAATTAACAAATCCCGTAAAGTACCACCCCCGGTTGCCGTTACAAAAGCTATGATAAAGACCCCAAAAAGATCCAATTTTTTGTCCATAGCCACCAAAACTCCAGAAATGGCAAAGGAAATTATTCCTAATATATCAATTATAAAATAGAGCATGGGCTATGATTTTTGGGTATAAAAATTATAATCTTTTAATACTGTATCAATATATTGCACGTCATATAGGTCCGAATTGGAATTCAAAACACTTTCCACCTTATCCCTCAAGGCCTTCATTGTCCTGTAGTCGTGACTATTTTTAGCAATTTGGTAGGTTTCCTTTATGAGACGTACATCCTTATCGGTCAATAAGGTAACATTGGTAAACTTAGGGGCATAGGTTTCCTCTACTTCTTCCAAAATAGTATGTGAAATTTTCACTGTATTTTTAGTACTTATAACCACGGTACCGGCAGCAGCGTCCCCTAACCTTTGTTTTTTATCCGTAAATAAAATCGTCAATAATCCCACAGACCCAAAGAAGAGCCAAATATCCACAACCCGGAGCATCCACCTAACCAATAAATTTGACCAATGTACAGGGGATCCGTCCAATCTCACCACCCTTATTTTCATTAGCATTTTCCCCACCGTTTGACCATTGAAAAGTGAGTGCAATAGTAAGCTATAAAACATGGCCGGAAGAAAAATAAGGCTTACCAACCCTATTTGTGTCCAACTATCATCATACACATAACCTATGGCCCTTCCTATCAACTGCACTAGTATGGCGTAGAGATATAGTATAAACCCGTCGATTAAAAAAGCCACGATCCTTTCACCAATTCCAACAATTTTATAATCCAGGTTTACATTTTGCGTTGTATTGATTTGAAGTTTGGACATATTAGTACTATTTTTATTTTTTAAAGGATTATCCCAGTATGCGTGAGGCAGCTTTTGTGAAGCAAAATAAGGAAAAATGGATAGCATTTGAAAAGGCTATCAACTATAATGCCCACATTAGTCCGGACGAACTTGCCAATGGTTACATCCAATTGACCAACGACCTCGCCTACGCACAGACTTATTACGCCGAAAGTAAGACATTATTGTACTTAAACTCCTTGGCATCCCAGGCACATCAAAAAATTTATAAGAACAAAAAGGAGAGCAGGAACAGAATAGTGGAATTTTGGAAAACGGAATTCCCACTATTCTTTAGGCAATATCATAAAACCTTGGGCATCGCCTTTCTAATCTTTATGATCGCGAGTGCTATAGGCAGTATTTCAGCTATGAACGACGATACCTTTGTAAGGTTGATCTTGGGTGATGCCTATGTTAACGAAACCCTCAACAATATTGCCAGCGGAGACCCTACTGCCATATATAAGGGAGGTAGTGAAATTGGCACTTTTTTAGGAATTACCATCAACAATATCAAAGTAGCCTTTATGGCCTTTTCATTTGGTGTAATTACCAGTATCGGCACTGCTTATATTCTGTTTAGCAATGGTGTAATGCTAGGGGCTTTCATTACTTTTTTTTACACTCAGGATGTCTTTTATCAGGCAAACAAGCAGATTTGGCTACATGGGACCATAGAAATTTCGGTTATCATTATTGCCGGCTGTGCAGGATTGATCATGGGCAATAGCATTCTGTTTCCCAAAACCTATTCTAGAAGGGTTTCCTTTATGAAAGGAGCCAAGGACGGATTAAAGGTAGTGGTCAGCACCATTCCCTTTTTTATAATTGCCGGTTTTATAGAAGGGTTTATTACCCGCTATTCCAATATGCCCGCTTGGTTGGCGTTTTTAATTATAGGCAGCTCTTTATTGCTAGTTGTTTTTTATTATATCATTTATCCCATTTTGTTAAACCAATCTTATGCAAGTCGAAAATCAGGAAAAATTTATTGAACTAAGAGTTAATAGGGACTTTGGGGATATCATCAATGTTTACTTCGAATTCTTTAAACAAAATCTTAAAAAATTCACCAATGTTTTTCTAAGCTACAATGGTATTTTTCTAATAGGACTATTGGTTGTTAGTTATTTGTTGGTATCCGGGGTAATTGGACTTATCACCAATAACCAAAATACAGTCTTGGATGTAGTAGGTTCCGGCAGTGAAGCCTATATTATGTACTTTATCTTTGGAGGTATTTTGTTCTTTGTTATTTTTTTAATGGTGGCTGTGTTAAATTATAGTCTCAGCACTTCATATATGATAAAATACGAAGAACGCAGAGGGCAGAATTTTGAGAAAACCGAGGTTTGGGAAGAAGTTAAAAAAAATCTCGGAAGCATCATTGTTTTTATTCTGATTTTGATGTTACTGTTTTTTGGAATTATGATCGCAGCCATAATCTTGACTTTTATACCCTTGGCAGGTATGCTTGCACAATATGTAATTCAATACTTCGTAATGGCCTGGGTAGGAGTATCCTTCTTTGTAATGTTGAAAGAAAAACGAGGTGTTACCGATGCCCTTGGGGAAGGTTGGAACTTGGTGACCAAAAATTTTTGGAGATCCGTAGGGGTTAATTTTATCCTAGGGTTCTTAATTGGTCTTTTGTTCATGGTGGTCATTATGATTCCTGGGATTCTAATCGGGATATACACCTTTCACGTTGTTCAAAACGATGTTGATCTAGGTGCTACTGTGATACCCACCATCATTTATACCTTGGGCACCTGCCTATTCCTGATAATTGCGGTTTATTCGCAATGTTTATCGCAGTTTGTAAATGGGCTGTTGTACTTTTCCCTACACGAAAAAACTTACAATCTAAATTCAAGAAGTAAAATAGACCAAATAGGACTTCAAGACCAGTGATAAGATTAACCGCAACCCTTTATTGTTTTTTTAATTTGTTCTTTGGGTTGGCCCAAGGGCTAAAAGATTCGGTACCCTTAACTGAAGATACCAACAGTAAATTGGTATTGCGAAGTTTGGATGAAGATCTTATCCAAAAATATCAGGGAAAGGAGTTTAATTACGACGTCAAGGATGGTGAATCACAAAATTTACTGGCCCGTTTTCTTACATGGGTTATGAACGGACTCAGGGATGTTTTTGGTATTGACATTCCCCCGGAAATTACACAACTGCTGGAGTACCTTATTTATGGCTTAATGGGCGTTTTGGCCATATACCTGTTAATAAGATTCCTTACCGGAGAAAACGCCTCAGCCTTATTTAGGAAAAAGGAGACTGCAACCATAAATCTGAACCTGGCCGAGGAACATATAGAAAGCCTGGATTTGGATGCTTTGATAACTGATGCCATACAACAAAATAATTACAGACTGGCCATACGCTATCAGTATCTAAAAGTATTAAAAACACTGTCCCAACATCAGATCATTGAATGGCATTATGAAAAAACCAATCTGGACTACGAAAAAGAAATAATAGCTCCTAAAATAAGGCTACTATTTAAAGATGTTTCCTATTTATACGACCATATCTGGTACGGGGAACAGGAAATAGACGATCAAAAATACCGAGCCGCCCAGATTACGTTTACCAACCTTAACAACATAAGTGCCCATGGATAAGCGTTCCAAAATAATCCTTTGGTTGTTTCTAGCTGTACTTGTTGGCATTATAGTAACCGAAGTTGTACGCCCCAAACCCTTAAACTGGCGACCATCATATACTTCCTCGGACAAAATACCTTTTGGGTGCTATGTATTGTTCCATGAACTTCCCAATCTATTCCCAGAACAAAAAATACACACTACCAGTGAAAGTTTGTACAACATGCTTGCTAAAAGGGATTCCAGCACAACCTCCAACTATTTATTGATCAATGATTTTCTGGACCTGGACAAACAGGAAGCTTTCAAATTACTTCAATACGTTCATGATGGCAATGACACCTTTATTGCCGCTTCCAGCTTTGGCACCTATTTGGCAGACACCTTGAATATTGAAGTAGAAACCCAATACTCTATAAAAGAGGATACCATGCTGATCCATCTTACCAACAATTCATTTTCCAAACAAAATTATCCCTTAAAGCGCGGAGTATACAATACCCATTTTTCTTCCGTGGATACATTAAACACAACGGTTTTAGGGTATATTAACTTTAAATCGGAACAGGGAACTTTATCTTCAGAATCCAATAAAATGACCATGAGTCCCAATTTTGTAAAGGTAAGATTCGGTAAGGGCCATTTTTACCTGAATACCACTCCTCAAGCGTTTACCAACTATTATATGCTAAGAGGCAATAAGGACTATGCAGCAAATGCTTTTGCCTATCTTAAGGATTTGGATGTATATTGGGATAATTATAAAAAATCCGGACGGATAGTAATAGATTCCCCCATGCGCTTTATACTTAATCAAGTATCCCTAAGGTGGGCCTATTACTTAGGTATGTTAGGACTATTAATTTTTATAATATTCAAGGCCAAAAGGGAGCAACGGATTATTCCGGTGATTACTCCTTTGGATAATTCGTCCATTGAATTTGCCAAAACCGTAGGGGGGCTATATTATGAGCATAGGGACTATACAGATTTGATCCATAAAAAGATAAATTTTTTCTTGGAGCATATCAGAAGTCAATATCAACTAAATACCGAATCCATAAAGGAAAAAACCGCCATGGATCTTGCAGCAAAATCGGGCAAACCACTATTGGAAGTCAAAGAACTTTTAGATCTGATAGTGCATCTTAACAATAAAAAACATCACAGTGAACAGGATGTGGTTCAATTGAACAAAAAAATAAATCAATTTAAAAAATAATACATGGAAGAAAGTCAGCAAGGGGAAGACTACAGGCCGTTGGAATTTACAAACAGAATAGACCTAGGCCAGCTACAAGAGTCGGTGGCACAAATAAAAACCGAATTGGGAAGCGTTATCATTGGGCAACAGGAAATGATCGAATTGCTCATTATTTCTATCCTGGCCAATGGACATTCATTAATTGAGGGGGTACCGGGAGTAGCAAAAACCGTGACAGCCAAACTCCTGGCAAAGACATTGAACGTAGACTTCAGCAGAATACAATTTACACCAGATCTAATGCCAAGCGATATTTTGGGCACATCCATTTTTAATGTGAAGACCTCGGAATTTGAATTTAAAAAAGGTCCTTTATTTTCCAATATTATTTTGATAGATGAAATAAACCGAGCTCCTGCCAAAACCCAGGCAGCCTTGTTTGAAGCTATGGCCGAACGGCAAATTACCATGGATGGACTTACTTATGAAATGTCGCCGCCATTTTTGGTATTTGCCACCCAAAATCCTATTGAACAGGAAGGTACCTACCGACTTCCCGAAGCCCAATTGGACCGTTTCCTGTTTAAAATAAAAGTGAACTATCCATCCCTGGAGGAAGAGATAGCGATTTTGGAAAGCAAACATCATCAAAAAAATAAAAACTTGGAAAGCTTAATAACTTCGGTACTTAGCGCAGACCAAATAGCCAGTTATCAAGAGGTTATCAAGGAAATTATTATAGAGGACAATCTAATGAAGTATATAGCAGGAATTGTCCATAATACACGTAACAATGCCAACCTATATCTTGGAGCCTCCCCTAGAGCCTCCATAGCTATCATGGACGCCTCCAAAGCTTTGGCCGCCATCAACGGACGTGATTTTGTAACCCCCGATGATATTAAAAAAGTGGCGACCCCAATATTGGGGCACAGAGTTATATTGACTCCTGAAAGGGAAATGGAAGGATTTACTCCGGATAAAGTGATTAAACAAATTATGGAAACCATTGAAATTCCAAGATAACGGACAAAACTTATTGGCTATAAAATACACGATAGCCACCTATATCAAATGAAGAAACTCCTAAGGAACATCTATTTACAAAAAAGATTCTTTATAGTATTGACTATTTTGGTCTTAGGGTTCTTGCTATCTTATATGGTGCCAAATATTTTTGGCGTAGTTAAATTATTGTTCTATGTATTTGCCCTAATTTTTTTGGTCGATATTATATTGGTTTTCGCATCCAAGGGCGGAATAACAGGTCATCGTTCGGTTCCCGAAAAACTTTCCAATGGGGATGAAAACGAAATTAACATAAGTCTATCCAATTCTTACTTGTACACAGCCGGTTTGAAGATTTTGGATGAAGTACCCCATCAATTTCAAAAGCGGGATTTCGGAATTTACACTACCCTTGGGAAAGGTAAGGAAAAGCGGTTCAAGTATTACCTGAGACCCACGGAAAGAGGAGTGTATTCCTTTGGGAATTTAAATGTGTTTGCCAACTCCCCTATTGGTTTTATCTCTAAAAAGTATACTTTTGGCAATGAACAGCAAGTCCCTGTGTACCCCTCTTTTTTACAATTGCGGAAGTATGACCTTAAGGCCTTTACCAATAAACTCTTCGAATACGGCCTTAAGAAAATTCGCCGTATTGGCCATACCATGGAGTTCGAGCAGATCAAGGACTATGTTCTGGGAGATGATATCCGAAACATTAATTGGAAGGCCACTGCAAAAAAAGGTGGGCTGATGGTAAATCAGTATCAGGATGAAAAGTCGCAGCCTATTTATTCCATTATAGATAAAGGGAGGGTCATGAAAATGCCATTTGACGGACTTAGCTTATTGGATTATGCCATTAACGCTACCTTGGTTATTTCCCACATTGCCCTTAAAAAGCATGACAAGGCCGGAATGTTCGCCTTTGCCAAGAAGATTGAAAACAGGGTAGTTGCTGAGAGACGTAGTTCCCAAATGAACCTTATTTTGGAAACACTTTACAATTTGGAGACGAATTTTGTAGAAAGTGATTACAGTAGATTATACGCCGATATTAAAAGAAACATCACCCACAGGAGCCTGCTACTGCTCTATTCCAATTTCGAGACCTTGGATGCCCTGCAGCGACAACTACCCTACCTACAAGCCATTGCCAAGCAACATTTATTAGTGGTCATTTTCTTTGAAAACACAGAATTGATCAAATTTACGGATGAAAAGGCCGAGACCATCCAACAAATATTTGAAAAAACCATTGCAGAGAAATTTGTTTATGAAAAGAAACTTATCGTTAACGAACTAAGGAAATACGGCATACAGACCATTCTAACAAAACCAGAGCACTTGACCATAAATACCATCAACAAATATTTGGAAATAAAAGCGAGAGGGTTAATCTAAAATTTGGTAACGTCCAGATTTATGGATTTTCAATCAAAATCAATTCCTTTCTTTGGGCTCAGTAAAGTCAATGCCACAGCTTTCTTTTTGTTTTTCTTCCCTGAAAAAAGGTTAATAGTAACCCCTGCAGTTACACCACCCAACACAGTTGCTGCCAAATCTCCATTATCCCAACCCTCGTACTTATTCTCATCATAGGCCTCCTTGGCCAAGCCCGCCAACAAACTAGCCGTTATCGCTCCGGCAAATCTCCAATAGGGATCTCCTCTGGAAACTTTATCCGCTAGTGTAGCACCTACAATTCCACTAATGGCCCCAGCACCAAAATGAAGCACCTTATCCCCATCCAATTGTGCACTCAAGGACCAGGAGGTACTGATAGCAATTAAAACAAAAAACATACTTTTCATCATTAACAAAGATACTAATGCCCAAATAAATATTACCTGATTGCCTTTATATAAATTTTGTATCTTAACAACAGTTTACCTATACTAAAAAAATGAATTCCAACTATACCCGCATATTTTCAGGTAGTTTTATTTCAGTACAGACCATAGTTAATCAACTAAAGGAAGTTGGAATAATACCGGTGATAAAGGATGAATCCGAATCCGGAAGGTTGGCTGGTTTTGGATCCGCCATTCAAGGGAACCAAGAGATCTATGTCCATGCCAATGAGCTGGGAAAAGCGCAAAGTATTGTCCAAAGAGTTATTGGTAACTAAAGGAAGCTATTGCCAAGAAATTTCCAATGAAACATTCTTGACCGCTATAATTCATAGAAATGGCCATCCCATAGTATGCGGAATATCAACTTCAAGGGCTTTCTTTCACCAACACCAAGCATTTAATACTTGTATAACCTCCTAGAATTCACTACTTTTAGTTATCGCAATATTTAGTTTTTTATCTCCCCTATATTTAAACGATCACAAATTTTCCCCTCGCAATTAAACAGTCCTTATTAAAAATAAAGTCAACCTATCATCAAACATAGGTTGAGGTATTGCAACGTTTTGGAAATCCAAAATATACCTAACGGCATCAACATAAAACATCAACGTCATGAAAACAAAGTCAAGTTTGTCCATATTCTTGATAGTGCTAATGGCCATAGCCTATTTTTGGACGCCTCAAACCTCTCCAAAGGTATTGGAGGTAACACAGGAAGCCAGTTTTTACTCCATGAAATGTACCGTTGCCAAATACCTATTGAGCAATGTGGATACCACCCAACAAATTGCACCGCTGTTCGAGAACCTAGGTAATTTACATTTCGGCATAAGCACAAAAGACCAAAAGGCCCAAGCTTATTTTGATCAAGGCGTAAAACTTACCTTTGCTTTTAACCATGCCGAAGCCCACCGTTCGTTTATGGAAGCATCGCGACTCGACCCAAAGGCTGCCATGACCTATTGGGGACAGGCCTACGCATTGGGCCCTAATATAAATGACCCCATGCCGGATGACGAGCGCAGAAAAAAATCTTTTGAAGCAATATTAAAAGCCAAAAACCTGTCCCAAAACAGTTCTCCCAAGGAAAAAGCTTTAATAGAAGCTTTAACCCACAGATATAGCGGTGATTTAACTAAAGAAATTTCAGAATTGAACATGGCCTATATGAGTGCCATGGAAAAAGTAGTGGAAGCATTTCCAGAGGATGCCCATATACAGACCTTGTACGCTGCCTCCATTATGAATACCATGCCTTGGAATTATTGGGACAATGTTGGCAATCCAGCTCCCAATACACTAAAGGGAAAAGTTGCCTTGGAGCGTGCAATGATCCTGAATCCCGACCATCCAGGAGCCCATCATTATTATATTCATATGGTGGAGCTTCCCAAACCAGACCTCGCCATTCCCAGTGCGGACAAACTAGGGTCCCTAATGCCCGCAGCAGGCCATATTGTACATATGCCTTCACATATTTATATAAGGGTAGGCAGGTATGAGGATGCGGTAAAGGTAAATCAAGCAGCTATTTTGGCAGATGAGGATTATATCTCGCAATGCTATTCCCAGGGCATGTATCCATTGGGCTATTACCCGCACAATCTACACTTTCTATGGTCTGCCGCTACCCTCTTGGGCAACAGTGACCTAGCTATTGACGCCGCAAAAAAAACAGCGGAAAAAGTACCTATAGGCGAAATGGCAACTTTGCCATTTTTACAAGATTTTGCTTCCTCACCACTGTTGGCCTATACCCGCTTTGGAAAGTGGAATGAAATTCTGACCATACCTTATCCAGGAGATCAATATAAACACCTTAAACTTATTTGGCATTACGCAAGGGGAATTGCCTTTGTCAGGAAAAATAACATCAAAGAGGCCAAGGAAGAGCTGGAAGCCCTTCGGCTAATGAAGAACGAACCAGAATTGGAAACTGTTGTGGCCAATTACACCAATCCATCTTCAAGTATAGCCCAAATTGCACATGGGGTTGTTTCCGGTGAAATAGCCCATGCAAAAGGTAATACAACAGAGGCCTTGGAATATCTAAGGCAAGCGCTATATTATGAAGACCAGTTAATTTATAGCGAACCTACAGCATGGCATATACCGGTAAGGCAGACTTTAGGTGCAATTTTATTAAAGGCCCAAAAATATGAAGAAGCTGAAAAAGTATATAAGGAAGACCTGGAAATACTCCGCCAAAACGGCTGGTCTTTAATGGGACTGCATAAAAGCCTTGTTGGTCAAGGTAAAACGGAGGAGGCAAAAAAGATCGAACAGGAATATGATAAGGCCTGGAAACATGCAGATATCTCCTTAAAAACCTCTGTACTATAATTACGCCCAAAAAAATATCAGGTCATATTTTAAGGAAGCTTCGAAGACGTTTTGTAAAATATTGCCCAATACGGGGATATAACAATAAAGAAGGAAGGATTGATTGTTGCTCCTACAAATGCCCAACATCTGCTTTGGCACGGGTAAATTCCTCCATCATGTCCATCACAATTTGGGCCGCAGGTTTTATTTCATGGATTAAAGCGGCCACCTGACCAATTTCCAATTCACCTTCCTCCATATCTCCCTCAAACATCCCCTTTTTGGCCCTGGCCCTACCCAATAGGGCCCTTAGCTCCTCTACCGTTGCACAACCGGCATAGGCTTTTTGAATATCGTTATAGAATTTATTTTTTATCAACCTAACAGGTGCCAATTCCTTTAAGGTCAACTGCGTAGCCCCTTCACCGGCCTCTACTACTTTTTGCTTAAATAAGGGGTGGGACGAAGCTTCAGTGCTAGCCACAAATCGACTGCCCACCTGCACACCATCGGCCCCCAAAACCATAACCGCCAACATAGCTCTACCTGTTGCTATTCCCCCCGCAGCTATTAATGGGACGTTTATTTTTTCCTTTACCGCAGGAATTAATGTCAAAGTAGTGGTCTCATCCCTACCATTATGCCCACCGGCTTCAAAACCTTCTGCAACTATGGCATCTACCCCGGCTTCCTCTGCTTTTTGGGCAAATTTCACACTGCTCACTACGTGCACAACAGTAATCCCTCTGTCCTTTAAATATGTAGTCCAGGTTTTAGGATTTCCTGCCGAGGTAAATACAATCTTCACATTAAGCTCTACTATGACCGCCATGAGCTTTTCAATATCCGGATACAGCATAGGCACATTGACCCCAAAAGGCTTGTTGGTGGCCAACTTACATTTCGCTATATGTTCCCGTAAAACCTCTGGATACATGGACCCAGCTCCTATAATCCCCAATCCCCCGGCATTGGAAACGGCAGATGCCAAACGCCATCCACTGGCCCATACCATACCAGCCTGAATTATGGGGTATTGAATTCCAAAAAGATCGGCAATTCTATTTCCCATTAGTTCTTTATCAATTTATATTCCTTTCGAACCCCATCAACATTTACATGTACAATGTAAATGGCCCTACTTAAAGTCTCTACGGATATTTCTTCGTTACCTTGATTTAATTGCCTTTCCAGGATACGTCTGCCATAAATATCAAAAAGCGTTACATGGGCATTCCCATAAGTCTCCGGAAGCCGAACCTGAAAGTCGGTCTTGGAAGGATTAGGAAATAGGTACCACAAATCATCCCCTGAATTTGAAATATCAATTCCCAAAAGTGTCAATGCCTTTGAAAAATTGGGTATTCCAAAACCCATTCGGGAATTTGGATTTTGATAACGGGAAGAGGATTCCCTTACCATGGCCATAATCTCCATATTGTTTTTATCGGGGACGGCCTGCCAAAAGGAAGCCATGGCACCCGCCATAATGGGTGAAGCAAAAGAGGTTCCATTATTTTTCACCAATCTGTCGTCCGGACCTATTACCGTTGCTCCTGCGCCCAAGGCCATCCCATCTGGCTTAATCCTTCCATCGGCACTTGGCCCCCTGGAACTAAATGCCACATAGTCGCTAGAGGTATCAACTGCACCAACACCAAATACATTGGCATCTGCCGGTGCCGTAATAACGCCCCAAGAACTATCACCGGAATTCCCTGCAGAATTCACGACCAATATCCCTTTTTCCGTTGCTATATTGGCCCCTTTGGAAATAAACGCTGTATTTCCATCCATATCTGCTGGGGAATAGTTATATCTTGGATTATCATAAGTACTATAGCCCAAGGAACTGTTAATAATATCCACACCAAGGCTATCCGCACGCTCAGCAGCCTCTACCCAATAGCTTTCCTCCACCGGTGTTTCCGTAGCGGCATCTTCAGTTCTAAAAAGAATGTAGCGGGCATCCGGCGCGGTACCAACAAATTGTCCGTCCACAAAACCAGCCATATCGGACAATACTTTTGTACCGTGATCATTTCCGTTGGCTGTATAAATATTTGTTGACCGAGCAACAAAATCATATCCGCCCCATAAACCATTGTTCGCACGTAAACGGTCAAATGCATCCATTTGATCCACATTGGGGAAGCCACTATCCAAAACTGCAATCAAGAACCCCTCCCCTGTAAAATTGTTTTGGTGCAAAACATGTACCCCCAATTGTTCTACTTGGGAATAAGATTGTCCATAGACAAAATCCACCCCTTGTTCCAAAAACTTGTTTTTATGGTTATTGACTACATTTCCCACATCTGTAACGGAGTTCGATTTGGCATTCAAAGCCTTATCCGCATAAGAAATATGGTCTACAAACTGAAGATCCGTTAAAGCCGATATGTCCGACACACTACCAAGAACGTGAACACAATTGAACCATTTGGACTTAGCCTTGACAGTGATACCATTTTGAAGTTTTAATTGGGCAATATAATCCTCATTGACAGGAACATCCCTTTCGTCTATGGCAATATTAAATCTGTTCTTTTTTTGTATTGCCCGTTCGGATAATATACTTGATGGATTTAAAATGGACGCTTCTACCTGGTCTTTATCCTTAAAATATACCCAGGCATGCTCTTGGGCCCCTCCCCATACCGAGAATATAATACATAGAAAAAGGATAGTCCTGGCCATTTTAGGAGATTACACCTGAACCTACCAATTCCTCTCCAATATACCAAGCTACAAATTGCCCTTCCGTAATTGCCGATTGTTTCTCAACGAAATCCACATACAAACCGGAATCAACCCTGTATAGTGTTGCTTTTTGCAACGGTTGACGATATCTTATCCTGGCCATAACCTCCATGGTCTGGTCCACTTCCAATGCCAAATCTGTACGAACCCAATGCAATTCATCATTGTTTACAAATAATGTCCTACGGTAAAGTCCGGGGTGCCCCTTGCCCTGACCGGTATAGATGACATTTTGATCAACATCGGTTTCAATTACGAATAAAGGTTCTTTGGTCCCCCCTACGTCCAACCCCTTGCGCTGGCCTTTCGTAAAATAGTGGGCTCCTTGGTGCTCCCCTACCACCTTCCCATCGGTTAGGTCATAATGGGGCTTTTCAGCGTAATAGGCCAATTCTTCCAATTTGGAATTAAATTGGGGAATGGTGCTAGCATACTGCTCCAATACCGCCGGCACTTCTACAATTACTCCTTTTTTTGGTCTTAGCTTCTGTTGTAGAAATTCTGGCAAACGCACCTTTCCAATAAAGCAGAGACCTTGTGAATCCTTTTTATCTGCGGTGATCAAATCATTTTCCGCAGCAATTTTCCTCACTTCAGGCTTCTGTAACCCACCTATAGGGAATAAGGTTTTAGCAAGTTGTTCTTGGGATAGCTGACATAAAAAATAAGATTGGTCCTTATTTGCGTCCGCACCGGCCAACAACTGATACGTTTCCGTTCCATCCTCATTTTTAATCACACCCTTTCTACAATAGTGCCCCGTTGCCACATAGTCTGCACCCAGCTGCATGGCAATTTTCATAAACACATCAAACTTTATTTCCCTATTGCAAAGTACATCCGGATTTGGTGTTCTCCCTTTCTCGTATTCCCTGAACATATAGTCCACAATACGTTCCTTGTACTGGGCACTTAAATCTACCGTTTGAAAGGGTATTCCCAACTTCTCCGCAACTATAAGGGCATCATTACTATCTTCCAGCCAAGGACATTCTTTGGAAATGGTCACGGAATCATCATGCCAATTCTTCATAAACAGGCCAATAACATCGTATCCCTGCTCCTTTAATAGATATGCCGTAACACTGGAATCCACTCCTCCGGAAAGTCCAACTACCACCTTTTGCATTTGTAATTATTTATTGTTACCCTTGGTCGCCGCAAACCATAAATGGCTTACAATTACCATGCAAAAATACAAAATTGGATTTTGCCCACCCCAAAAATATCATCCAACTAAAATTGAGGGATGGTTACCTTGTTTGGTAAAGAACAATTTCATCTTCTTTAGTCATCAGAACGATAAACATCTTTGATTTTGGACATACTTTATTTGGAAACCCAGTTGTAAAATCGGAATACCGCCAATCTTAAATTTGGAGAATTAAAATCAAAAAAATAACCATACATCAAAAGAAGGCAGTTTAGCATACTAAAATGACCACTTTACAACTAATAGTTTTATACAGTTTAAAAAAGTACAATCTTTGGAGACCCAAATCTTACCAAACTAAACCAAATCAATGCTAAAAACCCCGACCATCTGGTCGGGGTTTTTATTTATAAAATAATCCCAGACCATTAATCCTTCCCTTCCATTGCGTCAATTAGGTCCAAAAAAAAGTGCCTGAAAAAATTCAAGCACTTTAATCGTATGGTTTAAGAAAATATAGACTTATTTCTTGCTTATTTTTTTCTGTTCCTCGGCCTGCTCCATCATCTCCCGCATCTTTTTTTGAAACTTATTTTCTTTCTTAGGCTTCTTTTTATTCTCTTGTATCTGTGCGTGGATCTTGTCCTCGTCCAAAATAAAATTCTTGATGGCCAACATTATAAAAATGGTAATCAAGTTAGACACAAAATAGTACAAACTTAATCCACTTGCATAGTTGTTAAAGAAAACCAACATCATTAAGGGGGACAGATACATGATAAATTTCATATTGGGCATTCCTGGTTGCGTCTGCATATTCTGCCCAGTGGTCATCATCATATAAAAGAATATGGCAACAGAGGCGAAAATTGGAAACAAACTTACATGATCCCCATAAAACGGAATGGTAAACGGTAATTGCGCTATGGCATCATAGGAAGAAAGGTCATCTGCCCATAAAAACGGCTTCTGTCTCAACGCAAAGGAAGTCGGGAAAAACATAAACAAGGCATAGAAGATTGGCATCTGCAACAAAGCGGGCACACAACCACTCATAGGGCTTACCCCTGCCTTATTATACAATTTCATGGTTTCCTGCTGCTTTTTCATGGCATTGTCCTTATACTTCTCGTTAAGCTCTGTAATTTCAGGTTTCAAAACCTTCATTTTTGCTTGGGACAAGTAGGACTTATACGTAGCTGGCGACATTATAAGTCTTACCAAAATGGTCATGACCACTATAGCAATACCATAAGGTAGGAACGAACTTAGGAAAGTATATACGGGGGTAAAGATATATCTGTTGATCCATCCAAAAATTCCCCATCCAAATGGTATGGAATCTTCCAGTCCCAATTCCTTGTACTGCGCCAAAACCTTTACATCTGTTGGCCCGTAGTACCAATTAAAATTATAGGCAAACTCGCCGCCCTGCAACTCCAAAGGCACCTCTGCAGCGAACTCCTTGGTAAATTGTTGGGTGTGACTTTCTTCCTCCACCAAATTAATAGAATTCAATTTGGCCGTTTCAAATTTATCGGCATAGGTAAGAATGGAACTAAAAAAGTGCTGTCTGTAAGAAATCCATTTTACATCCACTTCCGTTTCCTCATCTTCACTGCCTTCGGATAACTTACTTATTTTATCCCCATCGTGATTATAGGTAACCCTAGTATATCTATTTTCATATTGGATACTTTTGGAATGGCGGATCGCCTTCATCTTCCAATCCAAATCAATAGGTTTTGAACTATTTACGATTCCATTTAAGCCTTGCGAACGCACTGTAAAACCGATAAGATATTCTTCAGGTTTCATCTCATAGCGATATTCCAAGAACTTATCGGATGCCACTTTGGCTTTCATGGACAACACCTGATTCTCACCCGATTTGGAAAGTGTTGGTTCAAAATAAAGATCATTGGTGTTTAAAACCCTATTGTCCGAAGTACTAAAATTAAGTGCAAAATTGGCATTGCCGTCTTTTATCAAATAAACTGGAATGGAATCATAGGTTACGTAACCTTTCATTCTCGCCTCAATAATCTGGCCTCCCTTGTTGCTTATTTCCAAATAAACAACATCGTTCTCCAATACTGTTGTTCCCTCTGAAGGAGCCGTATAACCAAAAGCACCTATGGCACTTTTGTAACTTGCAACGGCCATAGAATCTTGTAGATCTACTGTTTTTGGTTGTGCAACCTCTTCTTTGGTTGCATTGGCCTTTTGCATTTCAGCGGCTTCAAGCTGCTCCTGTTTTGCCTTCTGTGCTTCCAGCTCTTCCGGTGTTGGCTGGTTTTGCCAGAACATAAAAATAAGAATACCAAAAATCAGTACAAAACCGATAATGGTATTAATATCCAATTTCTTTTCCTCCATCTAAAGTTAAATTTAAAATATTATCGGTGGGGATACAAACATCATCTACGTTCCCAACGGATTAAATAAGCTTGCAAATATATGCCCAATTAGACTATATATGCCAAACTGGCATTAGTTTATTGTTTTACTTCCTTCTGATGCTTTAAGGCAGCCTTAATAAACCCTACGAACAAAGGGTGCGGATTGTCTACCGTACTCTTATATTCCGGGTGATATTGAACCCCAATAAACCAAGGATGGGCAGGAACCTCTACTATTTCCACCAATCCTGTTTCATGGTTTACGCCGGAAGCCACCAGTCCGGCTTCCTCCAATTGCTTTTTATATTGGTTGTTAAACTCATAACGGTGACGATGCCGCTCAGAAATCTCGGAAGCCCCATGATAAATCTTTTGAACCAAACTACCATTTTCCAAATGACAGTCCCAGGCTCCCAATCTCATAGTACCTCCCTTGTTAACAATATTTTTCTGCTCCTCCATAATGCTGATCACAGGATCAGGGGTGTTTTCATCCATCTCCGTTGAATTAGCGTTTTTAAGGCCAAGTACATTTCTGGAGTATTCTATTACGGCCATCTGCATCCCCAAACAGATGCCCAAAAAGGGTATCTTATTTTCACGTGCAAATTGAACCGCTTTAATTTTTCCTTCTATTCCCCTTTCCCCGAAACCTGGAGCAACTAGTATTCCGTCCAGACCTTGCATCTTCTTTTCAATATTCTTGGCGGAAAGATGTTCGGAATGTATAGATTTCACCTTTACTTTTACATGGTTCACAGAACCGGCGTGTATAAAGGATTCCAAAATGGATTTATAGGAATCCTGTAATTCCACATACTTTCCAATTAGACCAACGGTAACTTCATTTTTTGGGTTCTTATGCCATTGTAAAAATTGATTCCAATTGGTAAGATCCGGAACAACGTTGTCAGGAAGGGCCAATTTTTTAAGTGCTACGGTATCCAAACCTTCTTGTTGCATTAAAATGGGTACATCATATATGGTAGATGCATCTATGGATTGTATTACCGCTTCCCTTTTAACATTACAAAAAAGTGCCAATTTTTCCTTGAGGTCATCCGGAATTTCATGTTCTGTTCTACAGACCAAAATATCGGCTTTTATTCCACTTTCCATTAAGGTCTTTACGGAATGTTGGGTAGGCTTGGTTTTTAATTCTCCAGCCGCAGAAAGATAGGGCACCAAAGTTAAATGGATCACTATCCCATTATTATCGCCCAACTCCCATAGCAACTGGCGAACGGCTTCAATGTAGGGTAGAGATTCTATATCCCCCACGGTACCCCCTATTTCGGTAATGACGATATCATATTCCCCGCTTTTCCCCAATAACTGGATACGTTCCTTTATTTCATTGGTAATATGGGGTACTACCTGAACCGTTTTTCCCAAAAATTCACCTCTGCGTTCTTTTTCTATTACGCTTTGATAAATTCGTCCAGTGGTAACATTATTGGCCTGTGAGGTCCTAACATTTAAAAAACGCTCATAATGGCCTAAATCCAAGTCGGTCTCGGCACCATCATCGGTAACATAACATTCACCATGTTCATAGGGATTTAAAGTTCCCGGATCAACATTGATATAAGGATCTAATTTTTGGATGGTAGTTCTGTAACCTCGAGCCTGTAATAATTTGGCAAGAGAGGCTGCTATTATCCCTTTTCCGAGGGATGAAGTAACCCCACCGGTTACAAAAATATATTTAGTCTGCGACATGAAGCGTTAGGTTGAATTCGTAACGCGAGCAAAAATACGAATTGCTATCACAATTCACGGGTATTATTGGGGAAAATCTTTTTGAATTTTTCGAATTAACCCCTCAAGTCCATTAATTTTAATTTCAAGCATGGCCCTTAACAAATTTCCCAGCTTTCCCTCAGGAAAACCGCTTTGTTGAAACCATACCAAATATGGTTCGGGCAGTTCCACCAAATATCTTCCCTTAAATTTACCAAACGGCATCCTATAATGTGCCAATTCTATTAATTGTCTCTTGTCCGGAACTACATTCATATTAAAGAATCTTCCCAAAGATACCATCTTCAAAAATGCCTCCCAAGGATTTAATTGAAATCTATTTCCAAAAATACACCTATCACCTTTTGAACATTCCAAATCTAAATTTCGTATTTTTAAGACAAATCCACTATCTTTATACGCGTACAATTTACATTTAAAACGGATTGCCGCTACATATCTTGCCATTGCGATATTCTGGGCATTAAAAAGGGTAGATTTTGGCTAATTTCAGGCCAGGTAAATATTCCTGGTGAATATGAAAGCAACCCACCTAGTACCATCAATAATAAACTAAAGTAGAACAGATGAAACGAAGAACATTTATAGGAACCTCAGCAGCGGCGTCGGTTGGCATGCTGGCTTACAAAACTGGAAATGCAATGGAGCCAAACAAAAAAGAAGAATCTAAATTAAAAAACAACATTAATCACAGTGTTTGCTATTGGTGCTATGGAAGCATTCCACTTGAAGATTTTTTAAAGTCGCTTAACGAACTTGGCATAAAAAGCGTTGACCTAATTGGACCTAAGGATTGGCCATTACTTAAAAAATACAATATCAATTCCTCCATGTGCAACGGGGCCGAAATAAGCCTTACCGAAGGATGGAACGACCCCAAATACCATGAAACTTTGATCAAAAATTATACGGAAATGATTCCAAAAGTGGCAGCAGCCGGCTATACCAATCTTATTTGTTTTAGCGGCAATCGCAGGGGAATGGATGACGCTGTTGGACTGCAGAACTGTGTGGACGGATTAAAGAAGATTATGCCACTGGCAGAAAAACACGGAGTGATCATACAAATGGAGTTATTGAACTCTAAAGTGAACCACGAAGATTATATGTGCGACCACACCGAATGGGGCGTGGAATTGTGCAAAAAATTGGGATCCAACAATTTTAAACTGCTGTATGACATTTACCATATGCAGATAATGGAGGGCGATATTATACGCAACATACAAGACTACCATTCGTACTTTGGACATTACCATACGGGCGGAAATCCTGGACGAAATGAAATAAACGAAACTCAGGAATTGTATTATCCTGCAATAATGAAGGCTATTTTGGCCACAGGCTTTAAAGGACATGTGGCGCAAGAATTTATACCTACTTGGAACGATAAAATAGCCGCCCTTAAAGAAGGGGTTACTATCTGCGACGTATAAATTATAAATTAAGTGATAGATCCATTTAAAAGGAGATTTTAAAAAAGTCTCCTTTTAATTGTTTAAGGCCTTTTTAATCTTCTTATTCCAGATGAACTGCTGAACGGTATCCCTAGAAAAATTAGTTTCGGAATCATATTGGTTCTGATAGTCGTTAAGCTCACGGAGTATATTCCTATATATCGCCTTTACCTCAGACTTTGCATTGCTAGTAAATTTAGTCTTGGCCAAAATTCGTCTCATTTTTTGGGCATACACTTCGGATATATCAAAATGCAATTGCTCATGGCTCAATATGATGGGGTTTGCCAACTTAGGCTTGTACCACGATTTATCCGGATAAAAATGGGTCTCCACCTTAAAATCAAGCTCCATTCTATCCTTGGTTCCCTGAGCAGAAAAATTGTAGGTTATACCGCTAGCCGTGATAGCCGCCGCACCGGAAATATTGGATGGTTTGCCCTTGAAATCGGACCACGATAGTTTTCTTGCAGGGGTCCATTTAATCACCTCATCCTCCTGGCCATAGCCCCATTGGAACATAAGCCAAATAAAAAGCCAACCTATTTTCACTATAGATCCCACTGGAAAGTGATATTCCTTATTATGTCCGGGTGCAAACTAAGATGGACGGGGCAGGTACGTGCCGTATGCTCCAAAATTATTCTGTGTTTATCAGAATTTTTCTTAGGCATATTAAATGTAACATCAATTCTGCTAATCCGCCTCGAATCGGTCTCCATATGTTTTATGACTTCGGCAGTGGATTTCTCCAGATCCAATTCCAATCCCCTGGCCATTATTCCCATAACGGAAAACACACAACTGGCCAAACCTGTGACAACCGTATCGTTAGGGAAACAGGCCTGTCCCAAGCCATGATTATCCAATAGTGCATCTCTCATAAACGAATTGCCCGATCTTACATGATCACAATTTGTCCCAAGTCCACCGGTAGAGGTAACTATCGCAGTCATGGGATTTAGTCTTTAAGTTCTACAATATTCATATTCTCATATCCCAGAATATAGGAGGCCCTATTGAAATATCCGGAGGAAATGTCTTTATTGAAATTGAATTTATTCCCCACATATTCGGTCTCCCCAACTAGCTTGGAAGCACTGACCAAATCATTTTTATAGGCCAATTTTAGAAGTAGATCATAAGTAAGATCAAAACCACGCACCGCATAAGTATCCGGATCCGCCCCATATTTCTTTCTATATAATTTCGTAAAACTGTTCTCTCCTACTTCTCTGGAAGCTGAAGGATAGGTAAACCTTAAGTTGGAAAGATGGGAATAGGAAACGACTTCACTATCGAAAGCCTTGTTCTTATCCGTTGTAAAAAGACGTATGCTAATTTCCTTACTAATCAATGAATTCAATAACGAACCTACATGATACACCACATTGGCCTGATCAGTCTCCAAAAATACCCAGTTCTCGGTATCCTGGGACAGTATCTTGGAGATTTTATCTATATCCACCGTTCTATCCTCCTTTAAAGCCACTATTTTGGCACCGGGAAACTTCATTAACAAAGTAGATTCCGTAGGCTTGTTCTTTTGATCCGCTATGATGATTACATTTTCCTTTGTCCTCAATCCTTCAACATAGGTCATCATATGTTCTTCCATCACCTTTTCTGAAGGAAGGGCAAAAAATACATTGTTCAAACTTAAATCGCTTTTATCCGTTAAGGGTGCCACCACGGGTACTCCATACTCCGAGGCTTGCAACGCTACCTCTTTTAGGGATTGGGCCTCCAAAGGACCAAAAATTGCCGATACTCCGATTAAATTTTCCTTTTGCAATATCCCCTTGGTGCGATTCATATCCAATTGGGTATCATATGTTTTAACATCTACGGAAATCCCCAGTTTGGCTATGGAATCCAAGGCAACCATTGCCCCCGAATAGAGTCCCAGACTGTATTTCACGTCCTTTCTATTCTCAATGGCACTCTTGGTGGCAGCGTTATCGTTTAAATCCAATCTATCCAATCTAAACGGCAAGAGAAAAACCAACTTTGGGCGGTTCAAGGTATTGATACTGTCCCTTAGATTGATCTTATCTAGGATCAGGGCATTTTTTACGTCAAAATTTCCTGTCTGGGCCTTGGGTAGTTTAAGTACCATTCCCGCCTTTAAGCCATCTTTTAATTCCGGATTCAGCTCCAATAATTCCTTATAGGTAACACCAAATTTACGCGTAAGTGAAAACTCGGTCTGTTTTGGTTTCACCTCGTAAAAATTGTAATTCTCAATATTGACCTCGCCGGTCTCCACCTTCTTGGCCGGAATCCTTAATACCATACCTTCCTTTAATCCTCCCCTTTCCTTTATTTCAGGATTCAAGGCTATGATTTCGTTGGCCGTTAGTCCAAATTTTTTCTCCAAACTATAAAATGTCTGCTTGGCCGGAACGGTATATGAATTGTACAATTGAGTTTCCTGATCCTCAATGGAACTCCCCAACATCTTTGGCAATAGTAGCTCCTGTCCAGAGGAAAGATAATCGGTTATTTTGGACAAATTAGGGTTTAACACCAATAAACTATCTATAGTTATCCCATATTTATTGGCAATACTCCAACGTGTTTCCTTGGGCTGTACCGTGTAGATTTCATAATTTTCTTCAATGTATTCCTTTTCGGACGGGTCTACCCTTTTATATTTAGGTATCTTAAGAATCATGCCCTTTTTCAATTGAACGGAGTACAACTCTTTGTTGTACCGTTTAATTTCATCCTCCGAGATATTGTATTGTTTGGAAATACCAAACAAGGTTTCCTTTCTTTTTGTCTTGTGTGAGGTATAGCCTATTGGCTCCCGAGGCTGAGGCCCAGACCCGTCACCTTGTAACGACTGCAATAATGCATCTACTTTTGAAACACTATCACTTTTTACAGTCGCGCCATTGGTAGATGGTATCACCAAGATAGTATTGGCCCTTAAGGCCTGGCCATTTTTTAGCTCCTTGTTGTAATTTAATATCGCTTGCTCTGATACCTGATATCTTTTTGCGATACTTTCCAAACTTTCCCCTGCCTTAACGGAATGTGTTGTGAATTTTTGTGCTATTGCATTGATGCTCACCAACATTAATAATAATGTTGTCAATATTACTTTTCTATATATTTTCACAAGTATAGATTTTATTTGTTCTATTTAGATTAAGCCAAGTACAAAATTGAGAACGAACATAAACACAACAATGTTATAATAAAAATTAAAAAATAATGCGCAGTTGGAAATTTAAAATTCCGTCGCGGATGTTTATAACCTACTCCCATTCGATCGTTGCAGGTGGCTTGGAACTTATATCATAAACCACTCTATTTACTCCCCTAACCTTGTTTATAATGTCGTTGGAAGTTTTTTGCAAAAACTCATAGGGTAAATTTACCCAATCCGCCGTCATACCATCCGTACTTTCCACAGCTCTCAATGCTACACATTTCTCATATGTCCGTTCATCCCCCATCACACCTACACTATTGACGGGCAAAAGCATAGCTCCCGCTTGCCAAACCTTATCATATAGGCCCCATTCCTTTAATCCGTTGATAAAAATGGCATCTACTTCCTGTAAAATAGCCACTTTCTCCCTAGTAATATCGCCTAGGATGCGGATGGCCAAACCTGGTCCAGGGAAAGGATGTCTACCCAACAATTCCTTATCTATACCCAAACTGGCACCTACACGCCTAACCTCATCCTTAAACAACATTCGCAAGGGCTCTACAACCTTCAATTTCATATAATCCGGCAATCCACCTACATTATGATGACTCTTAATGGTTGCTGAGGGACCTCCAGTGGCAGAGACAGACTCTATAACATCTGGATATATCGTTCCCTGCGCCAACCATTTTGCATCTTCCACCAAGTGTGATTCATCATCAAAGACCTCTACAAATACCCGTCCTATGGCTTTTCTTTTCTTTTCTGGATCGCTTTCTCCTTCCAAGCTATCCAAAAAACGTGCCGAAGCGTCAACTCCCTTCACATTTAGGCCCATTCCTTCATATTGGTCCAATACGGATTGGAACTCATTTTTCCGCAAAAGTCCATTATTTACGAAAATACAGTGTAAATGCTTTCCAATTGCTTTGTGCAATAAGACCGCTGCCACTGTAGAATCCACCCCCCCAGATAAGCCAAGTATCACCTTTTCATCACCAATTTTCGCCTTTAATTCCGCTACGGTGGTTTCCACAAAAGAATCCGGAGTCCATGTTTGGGCCACCCCTGCTATATGGACCAAAAAGTTTTCCAACAGTTTTTTCCCATCGGTAGTATGATATACTTCTGGGTGAAACTGTATGGCATAGGTATCTTCGTCTTTCAGCTTATAAGCCGCATTTTCCACATCATGGGTGCTTGCCAATTTAATAGCTCCTTCGGGCAATTTTTTTATAGTATCACTATGGCTCATCCAAACTTGGCTCCCTTCAGAGATCCCTTCGAAAAAGGATTCGCTGTGATCTATAAAGGATAATTTTGCCCTTCCGTATTCACGGGTGCTGGATGGAGCTACATTGCCACCGTTAAAATGCGCCAAATATTGGGCTCCGTAACAAACGGCCAATAGCGGTTTTTTTCCTTTTATTTGTGATAAATCAGGATGTGGCGCATCATCTCCCCTTACCGAAAATGGCGATCCAGAAAGAATCACTGCCTTGTATTCCGATAAATCTTCGGGCAAATGGTTGTACGGTTTAATTTCGCAGAAAATATTAAGTTCCCTGACCCTTCTAGCGATGAGCTGCGTATACTGGGAACCAAAATCTAATATGAGGACGTTATTTTGCATGGGCAAAAATAGTAATTTGAAATTTTTGAAAAAGTATCTTTAGGGGATAATAATCACAAAACTTATAAACAGAAAGATATTACCCAAGTTTTTTGCCGATATGGCCTTTTAAACAAGGGCTTCCTTACACTCGTAAAAAACACAATAATTATTAAAAATACACAGCAGTCAAAATCGAACAGGGTGAAAATTTGGCTCCATTGTTAAGATTTTTTCATTTTATGCACAAAAAAAGCCCGGCAACCAACCGGGCTTACTAATCAAAACCAACCTAAACCAATTAACTAATTATAACTACTCATAATTTCATTGGAAATTATTTTCAAGTTCATAGCAATTTATATCTATAACACCTGAGAAAAGAAATACCCTACTCCAACATTTATTTTTATCTTTAAAAAACTAAAATTAAGATTATCATGGCCACCGTTTATTTAGAGGAAATAAGGGAAGAGCTACAAAAAGTCCCCAAGGAAAAAGACCATCCTTTCAGATTTTTTACGCTTGCAACTGTAGGTCTGGATCAGGTTGCACGTTTGCGCACCGTTGTTTTAAGGGATGTTTCCGATAGTCTGAAACTAACTTTCTACACCGATAGGCGCTCAAAAAAAATCACACATATCAAAGAAAACAAAAGGGTTAGCCTACTCCTATACCACCCTGCCAAATTGCTTCAATTAAAGATTGAAGGTACGGCAATCTACAAAGATGATGACGCCACTAAAGAGAAATATTGGAGTAAACTGGACAGCTACGCAAAAAAGCAATATACTACAAGCAGGTCTCCTGGAAGTAATTTAATAAACCCCCAAAATCTTGAATATTTAAACGAAGAAAATCATTTCTGTCTTGTGGAGATTACGCCCTACAAAATTGAATATCTAAAATTAAGTCAACCCAATCATATAAGGGTCCGGTTCTCCAAAGTTGGTGTACAATGGGAAAGTGAATATCTGGTACCCTAAGACTGTTTTGGAAATTGCGATCACATTATACTAGGCCATGGAATCCAATATCATTGAAATATCCTTTTCCTTTGTATCCGGATTAATAAAACAGAAACGCGCTACAGTTTCATAAACGCCCTTTTGCTTATACTTGGTAGGAGTCACCAAGGCAAAACCCTCCCTGTGATTTTTATAGGTCCAGTGGGTATAATCTTGCGGCAACCACCCTTTTCTCCTAAACAGGACACATGAAAGACTGGGCTCCCTTACCAATTCTACCAAGGGATGCTTGTTTATAAGTTCCCCTGCCAAATTGGCCAACCCAATACCCTGATCAACGGCCCAAGAATATTTATCGGTCCCGTGCATGGCCAGTGAAAACCAAAGCGGCAACCCCCTTACCCTACGCGTTAATTGTATTTGATAGTCCGAAGGGTTAAAGCCATGAGCACCTTCGTCCTTAAATATTTCCAAATAGGAGCCTTCCTGAGAATGTGCTTCCTTGGCCAACTCCGGATTTTTATAAATTATGGCCCCGCAATCATAGGGAGAGAACAGCCATTTATGCGGATCAATGGTTATACTATCCGCTTTCTCTATACCATGAAAAAGCGGACGGGCCGATTTTGATGCCAACGCACCGCCACCGTAGGCAGCATCTACATGGAACCAAAGATTTTCTGCTTCACAAATTTCCGCAATGCCGAACAAATCATCTATTATACCGGCATTCGTGGTACCGCCCGTTGCCACCACCGCGAATAACCTATCCCTTTGTTGGGCATCCAAGGAATTTATGGTTTCACATAGGGCCTCTGCAGTCATCTGTTCCTCGGTTTCCACCAAAAGCACATCACAATCTATCACCTTGGCCATAGATTTTACCGATGAGTGGGCCCCTGAAGAGGTTATGATCAATCCTTTTCTATTAACATTTCCCGGATTCTTCCGCCAATTCTCCCTGGCAGTTACCATGGCCGATAAATTGGCAGCCGTTCCTCCACTGGTAAAAACCCCAAAAGACCCCTTTGGCAGGCCAGTTAAGGACACCAACCATTTCATGGCCTCGTTCTCGCAAAATATTCCGCCGGCTCCCTCCATCCAATACGCTCCGTGAATACTGGATGCCGAAGTTACCAGATCGAACATCACTGCAGCCCTTGTGGGCGAGGCAGGCACAAAAGCCAAATGTCTGGGATGATCAATAGGTATTGTAGCTTTTATTAGAACTTCTTTAAACAATTGAAAAGCCCTTTCCCCTCCAATTCCGTCTGGCGTTATTGTTTCCCCTACCAAGGCCTTTAGCTCTTCCTCCTTTTTGGGCTTGCCTAGTTCCGGGGCCGGATGGGTAATTCGACCAATGGCGTATTTCATGACATCCAATGTCATTTCCACCATTTCAAAGTCTACTTTGTGCATGGACATAGTCTGTTTTTAACAAATATAACCTTTTTGACTGTCTACAAACCCGTCAGGGATTGTACTAAATCGGTAGGGATCATTCCATTTTTACAATAGAAAACTCTCCGGAAAGTGGTTTGAGCGCTTTCATCAAATGTGGAATCAGCCGCTCTCCGTACTCTAGATAAAGCTCCGAAAAATTAAGGTTGCGCTCTTGAAGCGACTTATTGGGAAAAAGTTGATTCTGAATCTCCGTCATACGCACCACATGATCCTGCAACTTCCTTTTTTGGGCCTTCAGCAACCGCCCCTGTAAATTATCCAATCCCTTTAACTGTTTAACCTCTTGGGCCTTAACAGCCCCCAAAAAGGAGGCATCCGTTTTGGCGGCCAGTTCGTAAAGGTCCTTGAACTGCTCTTGTAAATGTTTCCTTTGTGGTGTAAAATCGATATCAATATTGGATATCTCCCGGATTTTCTTATTGATAAAACTACTTTGATTTAAAAATATATCGGCAAGCGAAATATTCATTCGTTTTAATTTTTCCATCTGCTTCCCGGTAATGACCAAAGCGGAATTACGGAGCAATAATATAGGAAATGGCACCTTCATTTCCATAAACATGGCTCTCAATTGCAACCAATATGCCAGTTCGCCTCCTCCTCCTATATAGCATAGATTGGGCAATATCACCTCTTGGTAGAGAGGTCTAGTAATTACGTTGGGCGAAAAACGTTCAGGGTAATTCTCCAGTTCTTTTAGAATTTCCTCCTGGCTAAATTCAATTTTGGTATCATTCACATAAAATCTGCCATCCTGCTCCACAATTCTTTCCCGGAAACCATCCAACAAATAAAAATAATTGATTTCCCTTGGATTGACCTGTATACCGTAATTTTCCGGTAGCTGTTGTAGTTGTTCTATAGTTTCAACAACCTTATTGTACGAAGCATTTTCCAATAAATCGCGCTTAACATAAGGCGCCAATAAACGCTTCAATGAGGAATCGTTCCCATCCAAAATAACCAAACCATGTTCACCAAAAAGTTGATTGGCCAAAAAACGGGTCGCATCGGTAAGGTTATCATGCTCCAAATACGCCTTAGCAAACCATTCCTTAAGTTTACTGGCATTTATACTATTGCCCATTTCATTGGAAAAAGCCTCCAGGATAGATTCCAGTCCATCCGTTGCCAATGGCCCCACCGCACCGGAGACATTTTTATTCCACTGTAATTTTTTACCTTTAAAATTGAAGTAATTTATTTCATCAAAATCATGATCCTCTGTGGCCATCCAATATATTGGCACAAAGTTGTTTTCCGGATTGGCCAGCTTCAGTTCCTTGGTCAAATTGATGGTAGAAATGATCTTGTACAAAAAATACAAAGGCCCTGTAAATAAATTTAATTGATGACCGGTTACAACTGTATAGGTTGAGGCTTCTTTAAGAAGCGATATATTTACCTTGGTATCCTCCGAAGTATCAACATCCCTATATTGATTTTTCAAAACCGAATACAGAACTTCACGATGGGAGCTGGGAAAATTTTGCTTCGCCTTTATCTGTTCGGCAAACTGATCTATTTGCGGAGGCCTGTCATAGAAAGGAGACAAAGTTTCCTTCCCATCCAGATAATCACATATTAAATTGGAAAAATAGCCAGTTTTTTTAAAGGGTATGCATTCGACTTCCATAGAAATGTTGGTAATAGCTGGTAAAGATAAAATTATCCCTTTTTTCAGTTCCTAAAAATACGTTAAGAAGTTGAATATTCACTTTTTTGATAATTTTTTGACACACTATTTGCCCAACCCAAATAATGGCAAGTATTTATGAAAGGCAACTAATATCGCGAATATTCCTTAGATTTGATTCTTAGCAAATCAATGGATTTAAATGAAAAAACTTCTACTAACCTTTTTTCTCCTTTCAACCACCTATGGCATTTCCCAAACATTGCTATCTCCTTCCGATTTTTTAGGTTATGAATTGGGATCCGAATTCACACGGCACCATCAGGTGGTAGACTACTATAAATATCTGGCCGAAAATGCTTCAGATCGCATTAAATTGATAGAATATGGAAAAACCAATGAGCGCAGGCCGCTGATCGTGGCTTATGTTTCCACCCAGGAAAACATAGTTGACTTGGAATCCATCAGATTGGAGCACCTTAAAAATACTACCGGCCAGGGGTCACCCACCAAGGCCATAGTCTGGCTAAGTTACAATGTTCACGGGAATGAAAGCGTCAGTACCGAGGCCTCCATGCAGACCATATATGAACTTTTGACTAGCAAATCCAGTTACCTGGAAAACACGGTGGTAATCATGGATCCGTGCATTAATCCGGATGGTCGCGATAGATATGTCAATTGGTACAACCAATTTAAGAACACCCCTAATAACATAGATCCCAATAGCAAGGAACACCATGAAGGATGGCTTAGTGGGCGCTCCAACCATTATATGTTCGACCTTAATCGGGATTGGGCATGGCTTACGCAGGTAGAGAGTCAACAACGGATAAAAGTTTTCAACCAGTGGTTGCCCCATGTACATGTTGATTTTCATGAACAAGGCGTAAATAACCCCTATTATTTTGCCCCGGCGGCAGAACCCTTTCATGAGGTGGTAACCGATTTTCAGCGCGATTTTCAAATTACCATAGGAAAGAACCACGCCAAGTACTTTGACGCCAATGGCTGGTTTTATTTTACAAAAGAAGTTTTCGACCTATTATATCCTAGTTATGGCGATACCTACCCCACATATAATGGCGGCATAGGTATGACCTATGAGCAGGGCGGTAGTGGGCGTGCCGGCCTGGGTGTTAGAACATTTATAGGCGATACCCTTACCCTAAACGATCGTATTGCCCATCATCTTACAACAGGCCTGTCTACTGTAGAAGTAGCTTCCAAAAACACGGAAAAATTAAACAGGGAATTCAAGAAGTTTTATCAGAATAAAAATTTCAAATACAAAAGTTATGTTTTGAATGGTGATCCCGATAAAATTGATGCCATTGCGACACTACTCAATGCCCATGAGATTAAATATGGTTGGGCCAAGGAAGGTACTGCCAAAGGCCATCTTTATAGTTCAGGAAAATTGGGCACCTTGAAGACCACTCCTGCCAATCTGGTAGTATCCACCAACCAGGCCAAAGGAACCTTGGCCCAAGTACTTATGGAGCCCAATACTAAGCTAAGTGATTCATTGACCTATGACATAACTGCATGGTCCTTACCCTACGCATATGGTTTGGAGGCTATTGCTTCCCAAGCGCTGGTAGAGTCCGACCCATCGGGGGGGCGTGAGGTTCAAACGTCCAAGGGCGCCAACATTGGCCTGGAAACCTATGCTTACATAAGTGATTGGTCCAGCATGAAGGATGCCCGTTTTTTAACGGCATTGGTTAAAGAAAACATTAGGGTGCGTTTTGCGAAAAATCCCTTTTGGGCAGAAGGCAAAAAATTTGATAGGGGCAGCCTCATCATTACCAAAGGGGACAATAGAAACCACAAGGACTTTGTAGAGACACTAAGCCGGATTGCACAACACAATAAAACTATTTTAACACCGACCAATACAGGATTTGTTGAGAAAGGAAATGATTTTGGTTCCAGTTATGTGCCTATGATTACGGACACCAAAATAGCCATGCTGTCTGGAGAACCTACCAGCACCCTCGAATTTGGAGAAATTTGGCACTTTTTTGAACAACAACTTCATTATCCACTGACTATTTTGGATACTGAATATTATGACGAGGTGGATTTATCCGAATACGATGTCCTTATTCTGCCCAACGGATGGTACAGCAAATTCTTCACGGAAAATAAACTGCAAGAACTGAAGGATTTTGTATCCAATGGAGGTAAGTTGATTGCCATGGAAGGAGCAATAAGAGCAATAAATGGCGAACATGGGTTTGCCATTAAGGAAAAGGAAATAAAAAAAGACAGCACAGAGAATATACTCCCATATGAAGAAGCGGAACGGGAAGACATTAAAAACGCCATTACCGGTGCCATTTTTAAAACCAAAGTCGACCAAACACATCCATTGGCCTACGGCTACGGAGATCATTATTTCACTCTTAAATTGAGCGACGACGCCTTTGAAAACTTAGAGACGGGGACCGTGGTCTATTTGGAAAATACCAATTCACCAATTGCGGGTTTTGCAGGAAGTGAAGCAAAGAAAAAAATTGCCAATACATTGGTATTCGGTGT
Source organism: Arenibacter troitsensis (assembly GCF_900177645.1). Classification (GTDB taxonomy): domain Bacteria; phylum Bacteroidota; class Bacteroidia; order Flavobacteriales; family Flavobacteriaceae; genus Arenibacter; species Arenibacter troitsensis. The sequence goes on along the minus strand of NZ_FXAO01000001.1, from coordinate 686,759 downwards.
GGAGGAAGTGGGCAAGGGACAGGTTATTTATATGGTAGACAACCCATTGTTTAGGGGATTTTGGGAAAATGGAAAGCTCTTCTTCGTCAATGCCCTGTTTATGGTAAAATAATTCCTATAGGATCCATTTAACAGATTTGCCGGCCAAGGTTTATGTATATAGGTATAGCTATGAAATTATGCCCAAACCCAAGGAAAAAATGGAAACCGAAAATCATTGTAGTGTTCAGATTTTAATTTCACCCAGATATCAAATAATATATGGTTATAGTTAAGCCAACCTATAGGCATAATTGATCCAAACCCGCAAACCATGCCATTCTTGGGTTTATTTAACAACAAAACCATACCTCCTGAACAGGAAACAGTAACACCCAAAAATACCAGAAGATGAAAAACATTTTTGAAAAAAAAGTAGTAGACGAGCTAATAGAAAGAATCAATAAATTAACCCCAAAAAGTACCGGAATCTGGGGTAAAATGAATGTTGCCCAAATGTTGGCCCATTGCAATGTTTCCTATGAAATGGTGTATACGGATAAGCACCCTAAACCCAAGGGTCCCATGAAACTTATGCTTAAACTTTTTGTAAAACCAACAGTGGTCAATGAAAAACCATACAAAAAAAATAGTCGCACCGCACCTGCTTTCCTTATCGTGGACAACAGGGATTTTGATAAAGAAAAGAAGCGATTGATAGACCATTTGATAAAAACCCAAGAACTTGGGGAGGATCATTTTCACAATAAGGAATCAAATTCTTTTGGCCCTTTGACCATAACGGAATGGAACAATTTGTTTTACAAACACCTCAACCATCATCTGGAACAATTTGGGGTATAAAGTACAATGTAAGAAAACTATTGAATCCATGATATTGGCTTTCCAATACTGCTTTGGTCCAATTTCCGAAAAATATTCTGTATTTGAATATTATTCAATATTTTTACCCATTAATCAAAATACTACGTCCAATATTAACTACCAATTACAAATTTCATGAGAAAAATTACCGGCATTTACCTATTGATAATATTCGTTCTACTCTTTTCTTGTTCCCCTAAGGAGAATAAGATGGGCGACTTTAAATTATTACCTCAACCACAAGAATTTGAAATCACCGGGGTTAGTTCAATTGCGCACGATGGAACCCTAAAAGCAGAAGCAAAAAACGGGGAAGTACTGCCAATAATAAATAAGGATATTTTAGCACTTGGAGATGAAGGCAAATATACTTTGGCCTACCAAATGGATGGCAATCTGAATACTCCTGCCGAAGGTTACACCCTATCTATTACCAACGACCAGGTTCTAATTACAGGCAAGGATGAAGCCGGTTTGTTTTATGGGTTCAAAACCTTGGAACAATTGATGGAAGATGCGAAGGATCAAAGGGTAAACCTACCATTGTGCCAGTTAAAGGATTACCCTTCATTGGCTTATCGCTCCGTCCACTTGGATATAAAACACCATTTGGAAAAAACAGCATACTATTATGAACTACTGGATAAGTTGGCCAGTTACAAAATCAACGGCATTATTTTGGAAGTTGAAGACAAATTAAAATTTAAACGTCAACCCACTGTTGCCTCCGCCGATGCCTTGAGTATTGAAGAATGGAAAAAAATCAGCGATTATGCCAAAGAGCGACATATAGAAATTAGTCCGTTGGTACAAGGTTTGGGCCATGCCTCGTTTATTCTAAAACATCCCGAATACATGGAGCTTAGGGACAGTCCTGAGAGCGATTGGGCTTTTAACCCCCTTGACCCCAAGACTTATGAAGTACAATTTGACCTTTATTTGGACGCCATGGAAGCTTTTCCTTATGGAAAATACCTGCATGTTGGAGGCGACGAAGTACACACTACTGGACGAGGAAGCAAGGAGTCGCCTTTAAAATTACAGCTAATGTGGTTGGACAAAGTGGCCAAATTTGCTGAAGAACATGGAAAGACCCCAATTTTTTGGGATGATATGCCCCTAAAACAGGCAGACGTTTACGACCCTATGTTCAAAAAAGATATGACACAGGAAGAAGTGGACCAGGTTTGGAAGGATAACGAGCACAAATTACTGGAGTTTCTGGATATCTTCCCGAAAAATTGCATTTATATGCGATGGAACTATAGTTCGCCACAAGCCTTAGGAAACATCAAGGCCATGCAATGGTTTACGGACCATGGCATGGAGGTTATGGGTGCCACGGCGGGGCAAACTAGATGGGTATTAATGCCACAGGAAGAAAGCAATATGGAAAACATACGCTCTTTTGCCGTAAGCTCCATAGACAGTGGTCTTAAAGGGTTATTATTGACATTATGGGACGATGATTCTCCACATTTTGAACTGTACATGAGGGGTATCTTGGCCTTTGCCGAATATTCCTGGATTGGTGATAAACGCAGTAAGGAGGAAATAAAGTCGGCCTTTAGGCAAAGGGAATATGGGTATACCTTGGCCGATGGCAATAAGGCTTTTATTACCGATCTTGAATCCCCTGTGGCCTTTTGGAAAAATGCCCTGCTTAAAAAGAACCAACGCAACTTCTTGCATCAGATGAAAGATCCACTGGAAGAAGCTGTTATTGAGTTTCCGAACAAAGAAAATATTGGAGCCTGGAGCCTGGCCAACGAAGAGCGTTTAAAGACAGCGGCCCAAACCCTATCGCATACCGATAGTATTGTAAAGAAAATAGAGAATGCCCGTTCTCTCGCCCTGCGCAACGACCACAACTTACAAGTATATGAACAGGTAAACAAACTGGCGGGTTATAGTCCAAAAATGTTACTGGCCCTTCGCGACTATGATATGGCGGAAAGCAGGGAAGACATCAAGGCCACGGCTTCCAAACTAAAGGAGTTGGAGTCTGAATTTGGAAGCCTAAGAAAGGAATTGGAAATGGTTTATGGTAAAACCCGTATATTGAACAAACCGGACAATTACATTCTGGATCAGGACCATCATGTGCATTTGGCCAATCAAACCATAAATTTCGATTGGCAATTCTATGCAGAAATATTGTTCTTTAAAAAGTTGAACCAAGAACTTGGAAAGGAAATTTACATGGAGAATGCAGATCCGATAAAAAAATAATTATCTGCAAAAATTTATTATAGGTAAAATAGGGGTGAAATATCTTATACCAATGTTAACAATAATAAGCGTTTAATTAAGTATATTTCGCCCCTAAATCCGATGTGGAAATCGGGCTTAAGGAGCGTATATGAAAGAGAAGGAAGCCACCCGAATCAACAAATTTTTAAGTGAAATGGGCTATTGTTCGCGCAGGGCCGCAGACAAACTTATTGAGCAAGGTAGGGTAACCATTAACGGAAAGGTTCCAGAAATGGGTACCAAAATTACCATGGCCGATGAGGTACGCGTGGATGGGGAGCTTATTTCCGAACCCCAAGAAAAGCCTGTATATATTGCCTTCAACAAACCCATTGGCATTGTTTGCACAACCGATACCAGGGTGGAAAAGGACAATATTATCGATTTCATAAATTACCCAACCAGAATATTCCCAATTGGAAGATTGGACAAACCCAGTGAAGGATTAATACTATTGACCAATGACGGAGATATCGTTAACAAAATATTAAGGGCCCGAAATAAGCATCAGAAAGAATATATTGTTACCGTAGATAGGCCTATTACCAAAGTTTTCCTCGAAAAAATGGCCAATGGGGTCCCCATCTTGGATAGGGTAACGCGTAAGTGCGAAATTGAGGAAATAAGCAAGTTCCAATTTCGGATTATTCTAACACAAGGGCTTAACCGTCAGATAAGGCGAATGTGCGAGTATTTGGGTTACAATGTAACCGCCCTAAAGCGTATTAGGATCATGAATATTCAATTGGACGTCCCAGTAGGGAAATGGCGCTATTTATCCGAAAACGAATTGGGTGAAATCAATGAGATGATTTCCGATTCTACCAAGACCCATCACAAGTAAAAAGAACAAACACCCCTAATCAAATTTTAAAAGTATGGCCATGAAGATGGAAGAAATAGAAAATATTGAATTATTGTATTTAAGCGTTGATGACTATCAAGAGCTTAAAACGGCCATGATAGAATCTTACACCACCATGCCTGAATCTTACTGGCGGGAACATCAAATAGATAATTTAATATCCAAATTTCCGGAGGGACAGGTAGTCATAAAAGTGAATGGCCATATTGCAGGCTGCGCCTTGTCCATTATTCTGGATTATGATAAATTTGAAAACAAACACACCTACCAACACATAACCGGAAATTACACTTTTAACACCCATTCTCCGGATGGCGACGTACTTTATGGCATTGATGTTTTTATTAAACCCGAATACAGGGGAATGCGGTTGGGTCGCAGGTTATATGATTACCGAAAAGACCTATGCGAGCGCTTAAATTTAAAGGGGGTTGCTTTTGGAGGCAGAATCCCCAACTATCATAAGTACAAAGACACCTTATCCCCCAAGGAATATATTGAAAAAGTAAAACGCAAGGAAATAAACGACCCAGTACTTAACTTCCAAATTTCCAACGACTTCCATCCCAGTAAAATTTTAAAAAACTATTTGGAAGGTGATTCTGCTTCCAATGATTACGCAGTACTTTTGAAATGGGACAACATTTACTATGAGAAGAAGAACATAGAGGCCAGCGTGGTAAAAAAGGTAGTAAGGGTCGGACTCATCCAATGGCAAATGAGACCCTACAAAAATCTTGATGACGTACTTCAACAAGCAGAATATTTTGTAGATGCCGTTTCCGGTTATCGCTCGGACTTTGCACTTTTCCCAGAATTCTTTAACGCACCCTTAATGGCGGAGAACAATCATTTATCAGAGTCTGCGGCCATAAGGGAATTGGCACAGCATACAGCCACCATTGTTCAACGGTTTTCCGAGTTGGCAATTTCCTATAATATCAATATAATAACAGGGAGTATGCCAGAAATAAAAGATGAAAGTCTTTACAACGTTGGGTATATCTGTAAAAGGGATGGCACCAAGGAACGATATGAAAAACTCCATGTAACTCCAGATGAAGCAAAGGTTTGGGGCATGCAAGGGGGCAATGAACTAAAGGTATTTGACACAGATTGCGGAAAGATAGGTGTCCTGATCTGCTACGATTCCGAATTTCCGGAGCTGAGTAGATTACTGGCAGACGAAGGTATGGATATTTTATTTGTCCCCTACCTCACCGATACCCAAAATGGCTTTTCCAGGGTCAGGAACTGTGCACAGGCAAGGGCCATCGAAAATGAATGTTATGTGGCCATTGCAGGAAGCGTAGGGAACCTGCCCAAGGTACATAATATGGATATACAATATGCACAATCCATGGTATTTACACCCTGTGATTTTGCTTTTCCCGCCAATGGGATAAAGGCCGAAGCCACACCAAATACCGAAATGATTCTGATAGTTGACCTGGATATTGATCTATTGCGGGAACTGAACCAATTTGGCAGCGTTAGAAACCTAAAAGACAGAAGAACGGATATATTTGAGATACGCAGAAAGAACTGACCAAACTGCTATAGTAGACTTTTTAAACGACATTGCCCGTTAAAGTATGCCCCACTTAATTACAAAGGTGTATCCAATAAAAATAGCAGTATAAATAAGTCTATACGTGTTGTCTTAAATTGTTATGATGTTTCTCCAAAAGCAACATTGCAATTAATTCTGGTCGTAACACTTCCCAATTGCCCATATCAAAAAATGAGTTCCCTACACAAGCCTGTTTAATTCCCCAGTAGGAAAGCCAACCTCCAATAGCGAGCGCTTTACCGTCCTAACCAACCTAAAAATTAAACAAAATTTTAATAGGGTATTTCATTAAAAATCATTAACTTAGGAAGACAATCGTTCATTGATATAAGCACTAAATGCTTAATCCAATTCACCTTTACCAACCTGCACCAACTACCTTTAAATTTATTGCGAATACCACTGGACGATTGGAACAATAAAATTTAAACAGATGAAACCCAAAAAAACTCCTTTTAGTAAATTCCCCCTTATAGCTGCAATATCTTTTTTATTGTTTTTAGGGGCAACGCCCTCCGTTTCGGCGGCCCTCCTGTATCAAGACATGCAGGAACAGGAAAATTCATTTAACCAATATCAAGGTAAAATTATTGATAGTGAAACCAAAAACCCATTGGTCTTCGCCACCCTTTCCATTGATAACACCAATATTAGCACCGTTAGTAATACCGAGGGCTACTTTTCATTGAAAGTCCCCAAGGATATTAGCGAGGGACAGGTCAGTGTTTCCTTTTTGGGATACGAGACCAGAACGATCCCTTTAAGCCAGTTGAAGGAAAATAAAAACGAAATTGAACTGATGGTAAGTTTTATGGAATTATCCGAGGTGAGCCTTGCCGTTCCTAAAGATGCTAAAGCCCTGGTCAAGGAAACACTGCTTAGAAAAGGTGAAAATTATTTTGACGACCCCACCTTAATGACCGCCTTTTACCGGGAAACCATAAAAAAAAGAAGGAAAAACGTTTCTTTATCCGAGGCTGTGGTAAATATTTACAAATCTCCCTACAATTCCGATCGTAGGGACGCATTACAGCTGTATAAGGCAAGGAAGAGCACCGATTATGACAAACTGGACACCTTGGCCATTAAACTGCAAGGAGGACCTTTTAACACCCTATTTGTGGACATGATCAAATACCCACAATACATCTTTACGGAAGAAACGTTTGATGATTATAACTTTAGTTTCGAAAATTCCACCAAAGTTAACGACAAACTTATTTTCGTTATCAATTTCATACAAAAGGAGTCCATAACAGACCCCTTGTACCAAGGTAAACTGTATATTGATGCCGATAAAAAAATTCTGACCAGTGCCATTTATTCCCTGAACATTACGGACAGGGAAAAGGCAGCCAAAATGTTCGTACGTAAAAAACCTGCCCATGCCAATGTATGGCCTACAGATATTGCGTACCGTGTGGATTACAGGGAAAAGAATGGAAAATGGTATTACGGGTACAGCAATGTTCTATTGGAATTCAAAATAAATTGGGACGATCGACTTTTCAATTCGGTATATAGCATGACTTGCGAAATGGCCATTACCGACTGGGAGAAGAACACTACAGGTGAATCGCCCAAATTTAAGGACCGTATTAAATCTTCCATAATTCTTGAAGATGAGGCCATAGGGTTTTCAGACCCGGATTTCTGGGGCGAGTACAATATCATAGAACCGGAAAAATCTATAGAATCTGCTATTAAAAAAATTCAAAGACAGTTAAGAAGATCCAAATCCAAAGAGGACTCCTCCTCACTGGGAATGTAGAGCTATTATATATGAACTATGAAGTCCGTCATTAACATGTCGGACTTTTTTTATACTAATTTTTATATATTTAGATGATACAAATTAAGCTCAATGAAAAAAAGGAGACAGTTCTTTAAAACAGCCCTTGGGGCAGGGGTAGCCGCACTAGTGCCGTCAACAATTTTTGCGAATCCACAGCAAATAAAAATGCCCCTCATACCCCTAAAGCCCAAAGCCTTAAAAAAAGGAGATACTATTGGTCTCATTGCACCCGGTTACGCCATAAAACCGGAGGTTCTTGTAAAGGCCAAAGAGACCTTGGAAAAAATGGGATTCACACCTTACCATACAGATCGCATACACGGGAACTATGGTTACTTCAGTAATACGGATGCGGAAAGGGTTGCGGATCTGAACGAAATGTTCGCCAATAAAAAGGTAGACGGCATCCTATGCGCACGTGGGGGATATGGATGTACTAGGATTATGCATTTAATAGATTTTGAGCTTATTAGAAAAAACCCCAAAGCCTTAATTGGTTTTAGCGACATTACGGCACTTTTAAATGGGATACATCAAGAAACGGGCCTTATTACGTTTCACGGACCAGTAGGGAGCACCATTAATGATCCTTACAGTATTGAGCAACTGCAAAATGTGGTGATGAAATCCAAAGAATTGCCTCCCATTATCAATAATGTAGAAATTACAGACCTAGAAGAATACAGCAAGCCTGAATATGATAGATATTGTATTAAACCAGGAATTGTTACGGGAAAGTTGGTAGGTGGCAGTTTAACTTTGGTAAATGCCCTAATTGGAACTCCCCATGAAATTGATTTTACGGATGCCATCGTATTTCTTGAAGATATTGAAGAAGCCCCCTATCGCATAGACAGAATGCTGACCCAGTTAATGCAGGGCATGACCTTTAATAAGGCGGCAGGAATAGCTCTAGGTGTTTTTAAAGGATGTGATAGTGTCCCTGACCCCAAATCTTTTACGCTCAAGGAAGTGATACTGGATAGAATTAAACCCCTGAATATACCAGCGGTTTACGGGATGACCTTTGGCCATATAGAAAACAACTTTACACTCCCAATAGGAATCAATGCCAAATTGGATACCCAGAAAATGACACTACAGTTATTGGAAAAGGCGGTACGATAAATATATCACCATACTTTTAGACCGGTAATTATTATTTAAAGCAAAATACTACAAAACACAATGCAGCCATGCTAAAGATGGCTGCATTTGCTTAAAGTCAATCGATTACCCGTTAGTTGGCCACTTCACTAATAAATTTCAGTCTGTATAGCCGGAGCTCTTCATCCTCATATTCCCCATCAAATTCCTTTAAGGCCACTTCAAGATCGTCCGTGTTGGCTTCCAAGAAGTAATCATGGATTTCTTCTTGCTGATCCTCATCCAAAATCTCATCGATCCAATAGGCGATATTCAATTTGGTACCGCTAAAGACAATTTGCTCCATCTCCTTGATCAACTCGTTCAATTCCAACCCCTTTGCCGAAGCAATATCATCCAATGGCAATTTTCTATCTACGTTTTGAATGATATAGAGCTTAAGGGAGGAATTGGCACCTGTACTTTTTACGATCAGGTCATCGGGTCTTAAAATGTTGTTATCCTCAACATAGGATGCAATCTGGTCTACGAATGGCTTGCCGTATTTTTTAGCCTTACCTTCCCCAACTCCATAGATATTGACAAGTTCATCCAAGGATATTGGATATTTAAGGGCCATGTCTTCCAAGGAGGGATCCTGAAACACAACAAAAGGCGGAACGCCCAATTTATGGGCCTCTTTTTTTCTTAAATCTTTTAGGATCTTTAATAAATTATCATCCGCCACACCTCCGGAAGATTTGGCGGCGCTCACAATAGCATCATCAGTCTCCTTATTGTAAACATGATCCATAGTCATCATAAAGGATGTTGGATTTTTAACAAATTCCTTCCCTTGTGGGGTTACATGTAGAATACCGTATTGTTCAATTTCCTTTCTAAGCAAACCGGCAACCAAGGTTTGCCGAATCAAAGCCATCCAATAACCCTTATCCTTATCATTTCCTATACCAAAAAATTCCTTTTCATCGGTCTTATGGGAGGAAATCAGGGCATTTACTTTCCCTACCAAGGTCCTGACCACCTCTTTGGATTTGAATTTTTCGCTAGTACCCGTTACCACATTGATCAGCTTAACCACATCGTCCTTAGCCTCCTGCTTTTCCTTGGGATTCCGGGTATTGTCATCCATATCGGCACCTTCACCGTTAATTTCGTCGAATTCCTCCCCAAAATAATGAAGTATAAATTTTCTTCGGGACATTGAAGTTTCGGCGTAACCTACAATTTCCTGTAGCAGGGCATTTCCAATCTCCTGTTCGGCCACGGGTTTTCCAGACATAAATTTCTCCAGTTTTTCCACATCCTTATAGGAGTAGAATGCAAGGCAATGTCCTTCTCCCCCATCCCTTCCAGCCCTACCAGTTTCCTGATAATAGCTTTCTATGCTCTTGGGAATATCGTGATGAATTACAAAACGCACGTCCGGTTTATCTATGCCCATCCCAAATGCAATGGTGGCAACCACCACATCCACATCCTCCATAAGGAACATGTCTTGGTGCTTGGACCTGGTTTTACCATCCAATCCCGCATGATATGGTACCGCACTAACACCGTTCACTTGTAACACCTGCGCCAGTTCCTCTACCCGTTTCCTACTAAGACAATAAATAATGCCCGATTTACCGGAATTTTGTTTTATAAAACGAATGATGTCACCATCAACATTTTGGGTTTTAGGCCTAACTTCGTAATATAGATTTGGTCTATTAAAACTTGCCTTGAACACTTTGGCATCCGTTATTCCCAAATTTTTGATAATATCTTCCTGTACCTTGGGGGTTGCGGTGGCCGTTAGGGCAATTAAAGGAATATTATCTCCCAACCTACCAACAATAGATTTAAGATTGCGATACTCAGGCCTAAAATCGTGTCCCCATTCCGAAATACAGTGGGCCTCATCAACGGCCACAAAGGATATTTTCTCTCCCTGCAAAAAATCCACATATTCCTCCTTGGTCAAAGACTCGGGAGCTACATACAAAAGCTTGGTTACCCCATTGCTTACATCATTCTTCACCTGTTTAATCTCCGTCTTTGTCAACGAAGAGTTCAAAACATGGGCCACCCCTATATCACTGGATACGTCCCTTATTGCATCTACTTGATTTTTCATCAAGGCGATCAAGGGCGATACCACAATTGCAGTACCTTCCTGCATAAGCGCAGGCAATTGATAACAAAGGGATTTCCCACCACCTGTAGGCATTATTACAAAGGTATTCTTACCTTGTACAATATTCTTAACAACATTTTCCTGTAAACCTTTGAATTGGGAGAATCCAAAATACTTTTTTAGAGAGGCATGTAAATCAATCTCATTTATACCCATACCGTACTTCACCTTTATTAATATTATATATTGACGCCATCGCCAAAAATCAAATTCCTTAAGTTAAGGAATTTTTGTATTGTAACTAAGCATTTATTTGAAAAAAATTGTTCAAATTTAAAATATTCTATAAACTTAAGTTTATGTAATTTTGTAAAATAAAGATAAGACTTTCTTTTAGGAAAATCATCACATAACTTTAATTTACTTTGAGCGATACCGAAGCTATATTGGCCATAGCAAAGAAAACCATTGAGAATGAGGCCGAGGCAATTTCCTTTTTAGCGACTCTCTTAAACAAAGATTTCTCCAATGCGGTGGAATGTATTAGACATTCCAAAGGTAGGGTCATTATTTCCGGTATCGGAAAAAGCGCCCTTATCGCTTCCAAAATCGTTGCCACTTTAAATTCTACAGGCACCCCATCCATATTTATGCACGCCGCCGACGCCATACACGGTGATCTGGGAACCGTACAGAAAGACGATGTGGTTATCTGCATATCCAAAAGTGGCAATACCGCCGAAATAAAGATGCTTGTACCCCTAATAAAACGGGGCAAAAACAAGTTAATAGGAATGACCGGGAACCCCGACTCCTTTTTGGCTGCACAGGCAGACTATATTTTAAACACTTATGTTGAAAAGGAGGCCTGCCCAAACAATCTTGCGCCAACTACCAGTACAACGGCCCAATTGGTTATAGGGGATGCCCTGGCCATTTGCCTTCTGGAACTTAAGGGGTTTAGCAGCAAGGACTTTGCAAAATACCACCCGGGAGGTGCGCTGGGAAAGAAGTTATACTTAAGGGTAGGCGATATTGCCAGTAATAACCAGATTCCACAAGTCAGCACCAACAGCGATGTAAAATCTGTGATCATAGAGATCTCTGAAAAAATGTTGGGCGCTGCGGCGGTAATGGAAGACCAAAAAATTGTTGGAATCATAACTGATGGCGATATTAGGCGTATGCTCAATAAGTATGACAATATTTATGGCCTAACTGCCAAAGACATCATGAGCATTACCCCCAAGACCATAGCTTCGGACGTCCTTGCCGTAAAGGCCTTGGAAATAATGCAGGCCAATAATATATCACAAATATTGGTTGTTGACGGAGAGAATTACAAAGGAATAGTACATTTACACAATTTAATTAAAGAAGGCATACTGTAATGGCAAAAATGAAAAAGACCCCAAATGAAATGTCGTTCCTGGACCATTTGGAAGAACTAAGATGGCATTTAATAAGATCAACCTTGGCCGTAGTTATTATCGGGGGGGTAGCTTTTTTAATGAAGGGATTCATTTTTGATACAGTTATTTTTGGCCCGATGATGCCAGATTTCCCCACTTATCACGTTTTCTGCGACTTTTCCAAGTTATTGGGTTTTAGTGAGGCATTTTGTAATACTGAACCGGAATTTACGGTACAGAGTAGGCAAATGTCCGAACAATTCTCCGCACATATCTGGACTTCCATTTGGGCAGGTTTCATTATCGGATTTCCTTATGTACTTTATGAAATGTGGAAATTCATTGCCCCAGGACTGTATGACAACGAGCGCCAGAACGCAAGGGGATTTATCTTTATTGCTTCCTTTCTTTTCTTTACGGGCGTATTGTTCGGATATTACGTAGTAGCTCCATTGTCCATTAACTTTTTAGGTGGCTATTCCATTAGTGATTCAGTGGTACGGGAAATAGATTTGGTTTCTTATATTTCTACCGTAAGGGCGGCCGTAATTGCCTGCGGTCTAATATTCGAATTGCCCATCATCATTTTTTTCTTGACCAAAATAGGTTTGGTAACCCCGGAAATACTCCGAAAATATAGAAAAATAGCCCTAGTAGTGGTACTTATCATATCCGCAGTAATCACCCCTCCGGATGTAGCCAGTCAGATCATTGTGGCGGTTCCCATTTTAATTCTATACCAAATAAGCATTTATATTTCCAAGGTGGTATTAAGAAGGGAGGCCAAAAAAAATCAGAAGAAAAATGTCAAATCAAGTTAAGGAATTTAATGACTATCGTTCCAAAATGAACGAAAAGCTCTTGGCGGACAACAACAAGATCATAAAAAGAATCTTCAACCTGGACACCAATGCCTATGCCGCCGGTGCTCTGGATGTAAAGACCAAAGAGTTATTGGGATTGGTAGCCTCTGCTGTTCTGCGCTGCGACGATTGTGTAAAATACCATTTGGAAAGCTCCTATAATGAAGGCGCTAGCAAGGAGGAAGTCATGGAAACTTTGGGAATTGCCACCCTCGTTGGCGGCACTATAGTAGTCCCCCACTTGAGAAGGGCTTATGAATATTGGGAGGAATTGGAAAAACAAGAAGGTTAAAAAATCTACAATATCTTTTCCCAAACTAATATAAGGCTTAGTTTTGGGGAATAGAAAGGTACTATGAAGCTAAGAGCAGATAACATAATGAAGTCCTATCGAGGGCGTCAAGTAGTTAAAGGAATTTCATTGGAAGTAAACCAAGGAGAGATCGTTGGTTTATTAGGGCCCAATGGCGCCGGAAAAACAACATCTTTCTATATGATAGTGGGGTTGATAAAACCCAATGGAGGAAATATATATCTGGATAAAATGGAAATTACGCGCTTCCCTATGTACAAGAGAGCGCAAAATGGTATTGGATATTTGGCCCAGGAAGCCTCTGTATTTAGAAAATTGAGTATAGAACAAAACATTCTGAGCGTGCTTCAGTTGACCAAATTGAGCAAGAAGGAGCAGCTAATGAAAATGGAATCGCTCATTGAAGAATTTGGCCTGGGACATATTCGCAAGAACCGTGGCGATCTTTTGTCGGGTGGCGAAAGAAGGCGTACGGAAATTGCAAGGGCCTTGGCAACGGATCCGAAATTTATCTTGTTGGACGAACCTTTCGCTGGAGTAGACCCCGTGGCCGTTGAAGATATTCAGAGAATAGTGGCCCAACTTAAAAATAAGAATATCGGTATTCTAATTACAGACCACAACGTTCAGGAAACTTTGGCAATTACGGAGCGCTCCTACCTTATGTTTGAAGGGGGCATCCTTAAATCCGGGATTCCCGAAGACTTGGCTGCGGATGAAATGGTAAGAAAGGTTTATTTAGGTCAGAATTTTGAGCTTCGTAGAAAGAAATTGGATTTTTAAATACAGCAAATCCCCGTGACCATAAATTGTCACAAGCAACAATACTTCCCAAGTTGAACCCATTTTTTTTAGTCCGTAATTGATGGGGCACACCACTTTGAGGTCGATCCAAATGCATAAGTAATCAATCCTATTTTGGTGTTTTTAAGTTATTCACCATAGAACTTATAATATAAAAAGCTATTATGCCCGGAATAGCCATAAATTTCATGGTGAGGATCAGCACAAAACTCACTACGATAAAAATATAGCGCAGGGCATTATCCCTAAAACTCCAATTTTTAAATTTCAGGGCAAATAAACCAATATTGGCATTTAACAGATACGAACTCAATAGCGTTGTCCCTATCAAGAACCATTTATTCAGGATTATGGTATTTAAAAAATCATTGTTGTGATAAAGCAATATTAAGGGAAAGGAAAGTATCAGCAAGGCATTGGCAGGGGTAGGGAGTCCCACAAAAGAGGAAACCTGATTTTCATCCAGATTAAATTTTGCCAAGCGATAGGCGGAGGCCAGGGTAATCAAAAACCCAAAAAAAGGAATCAAGGGAATGTCGAATGCCCCCCAATGCATGGTCTCGGGCGAATCTGGTTGAAGACCAATGTTCCATCCTCCGCTATAGGACATACTCAACAGCTGAAACATTACTATACCGGGCACCAACCCACTAGTAATTACATCGGCAAGGGAGTCCAATTGCAGCCCCAACTCACTTCTCACGTTCAAGGCCCTTGCAGCCAATCCATCAAAAAAATCAAAAAAAATTCCCAAAAAGACAAAGAAGGCAGCCACCTCCAACTTGTTCAAAACCGCAAACACGGTGGCGATACAACCACAAAAAACATTTAACAAGGTTATAATATTAGGAATATGGCGCTTCATAGGTCTTATTTTACTTGGTTTTTCACCATCAATTGCACATTGCAAATTAGGTGCCATCATGTAAAAATACCATTTATTAAAAAATGCTGTTAAAATATATCCCGTTTTTTATAATAGCTTGTACTATCATACTTAAATCCTATAAATTATTCGATATTTGCGTTGGTAATTTCAAAAAATAGTGGCTCCCAATAGAATATGAGCATAAGAATTCTTTTTATTGCATTTTTTTTGGGCCTGATGTTCCACGGAACCGCACAGGTTAGGGAATTATCTCCCGAATCACAAATAAGCGTTTTAACCTGTGGCTCTGGCAGCGACCTATACACCACTTTTGGCCATAGCGCTTTTAGAATCCAAGATCCCTCCCAGGGAATAGACTGGGTGTACAATTATGGGACTTTTAATTTTGACCCGCCCATGTTTTACGTGGAATTTGCCATGGGTAAATTATACTATTCTTTAAGCAAGCAAAATATGCCCAATTTTTTGTATGCCTATGAAATGGAAAATAGATGGGTAAAAGAACAACTCTTGCAACTTGCCCCTACAGCAAAGAATGAATTGTTCCAATTTTTGGAAAACAATTATCGCCCAGAAAATAGGGATTACAAATACGATTTCTTTTTCAACAATTGCGCCACCAAAATAGGGGATGTCCTGCAAGAGGCCTTAGGTAAAAACCTGCATTATAATGAGGGGCATTTGGAAAAAAACTACACCTTCAGGCAGCTTATACACCAAAACCTAATTACCAATTCTTGGTCCAGTTTCGGGATAGATTTGGCCTTGGGGTCTGTAATAGACAGAACAGCTACGGTTAAGGAACATATGTTTTTACCTATATATGTAATGGAACAATTAGGCAATACTACCCTATCCGAACATAATCTGGTAATAAGGGACAGAACCATTTTAACTTCCTTAAAAAAGGAGGATAAGGGATACTTTCTAGCCTCTCCCCTATTTTGGATATTGGCAATATTATTGTTTGTTCTTACCATTACCTATATCGACTATAAAAATCATACCAGAAGTAGGATCTTGGATTCCATACTATTTTTTGTTTCGGGGCTGGCCGGAGCGCTACTGGTTTTCCTATGGTTTTTTACAGACCATACCGCTACCGCAAACAACTTCAATATCCTTTGGGTATTTCCGTTGAATCTAATTATTGGCTTTATCATTGTTCAAAAGAAGAACATTCCGAGTTGGATGCCCACATACTTGTTAATTCTACTTGGATTATTGGGAGCAACCATTGTATTGGCCATATTTAATGTACAGGTGTTCTCCCCCTTGGCCGTTCCCCTCTGGATGATGCTTGGCGCAAGATATCTTTTTTTATGGAAGTATTTCCAACAACACATCAGTTTAAAATAATACCTTAGATGAACCTACTTACTGTAGAAAATATATCCAAATCATTTGGCGAGTTATCACTTTTTTCAAATATTTCCTTTGGCATCAACAAGGATCAAAAAATTGCGCTAATTGCAAAAAATGGTAGCGGAAAGACTTCCATCCTAAACATACTATCCGGCAAGGATTCGTCGGACAGTGGCCAAATAAATAGTCGTAAGGGAATTCGAATTTCATTTTTGGAACAAGAACCGGACCTAGATCCAAAATTAACCGTGGAGGAAACCATCTTTGCTTCGGACAACGAGGTTTTAAAGGTTATCCAAAACTACGAACATGCCCTTTTGGATCCAGAAGATGCAGATGCCTACCAAAAGGCCTTTGAAGCTATGGAACGCTATGACGCATGGGATTTTGAAACACAATACAAGCAGATCCTGTTCAAATTAAAATTGGAAGATCTAAATGTAAAGGTAGGTTTACTATCGGGGGGACAAAAGAAACGATTGGCATTGGCCAATGCCTTGATCAATAGGCCGGACCTGCTTATTTTGGATGAACCTACCAACCATTTGGACCTTGAAATGATAGAGTGGCTGGAACAGTATTTCGCCAAGGAGAATATGACCCTCTTCATGGTTACCCACGATAGATATTTTCTGGAACGAGTCTGCAATGAAATCATTGAACTGGATAATGGGCAGTTGTATTCCTATAAGGGCAACTATTCCTATTATCTGGAAAAGAAAGAAGCCCGTTTGGAACAGGAGGCCGTAGAACAGCACAAATCCAAAATACTGTTCAAGAAAGAACTGGACTGGATGCGCAGACAGCCCAAAGCACGGACTACCAAATCAAAATCCAGAATCGACGATTTTCACACCATAAAGGAAAAGGCAAGCCAACGTAGAAAGGAACACGAGGTGCAGCTGGAAATTAATATGGAACGTATGGGGAGCAAAATTGTAGAGCTCCATAAAATATCCAAATCCTTCCCCAACAAACCCATTCTGGACAAATTTGAATATAATTTTCTAAAGGGGGAACGTATTGGCATCATAGGAAAAAACGGCACAGGAAAATCTACCTTTTTAAATATTCTGAGCGGTACCGTGCAACCGGACAGCGGCAAGGTAGTGATTGGAGAAACCATTAAGTTTGGTTATTACACCCAAAAGGGAATTACCATTAAGGAAGGTCAGAAAGTAATAGATGTTATCCGGGAATTTGGGGATTACATTCCTTTGATGAAGGGAAAACAAATTTCCGCCCAACAACTTTTGGAACGTTTTCTTTTCGACCGTAAGAAGCAATATGATTTTGTGGAAAAATTAAGTGGAGGGGAACGCAAACGCCTTTATCTATGCACCGTTTTAATACAAAATCCAAATTTTTTGATCCTGGATGAACCTACCAACGATCTGGACATTGTAACACTGAACGTGTTGGAAAGTTTTCTGCTCGACTTCCCGGGCTGTCTTTTGGTAGTTTCCCACGACCGTTATTTTATGGACAAGATCGTGGATCACCTCTTTGTTTTTAGGGGAAATGCGGAAATTGAGGACTTCCCAGGCAACTATTCCGATTTCAGAACTTATGAGGACAGTAATATACAAGAAAACAAGGCATCCAAGGAAAAAGCCAATGAAGTAAAAAATACCAAGAATTCTTGGAAAGAAGAAGAAACGGGAAAAAAGCTTTCGTTTTTGGAACAAAAAGAGTACCGACAATTGGAAAAGGAAATCCAAAAACTAGAATCCCAAAAGCTTGAAATCCAGAATAAATTCGCGGACAGTACACTTTCCGGTGATGAGATTTCCAAATTGTCCATCCAACTCAAGGAAATTACGGAGGCTATTGAAGAAAAAACGGAAAGGTGGTTCGAGCTTTCCATGTCCATGGATGAATAAATCCTGTCCAACAAAGTATAAGATGTTATCTAGGTTATTTGCATTTATAAAGTTCCAGCTGTTATCAAACAACCAGCATGGGGTACATTCCCCCTTCGTCTACCGGTTTATAACCAAATGTCTATACGCATCCCCTCATTTTAAAACATCCAAATCCCAAAATATTCTATTAAAAACAATTGCCTATTTTGAAATAGCCGAAGTACAATTGATCCCTTCCAATATTGCTTTGGAAAAAGAAATAACGAAAAACATTAAAGGCGTATCCTTCACCAACACTTCCAATCAATTAATTTATATTGATAAATTTCAAAGGGAAACCATTGAGAAGTTTATTGTTGACAATAATAGTATTACCAACGACACCGTGGTTTTGGTAAATGGGATATACCAAACGGAGAACACCCACAAATTATGGGAAAGTATAAAAGAATTGAATCGGGTAAAGGTCACCATGGACCTATTTTATTGTGGACTGGTATTTTTTAGAAGGGAACAAGCCAAGGAGCATTTTAAGATTCGGATTTAAACCCGTATTTTTAAGGGAGATAAAGAAATTCATAAAAACACGACCGATGGACTACATCATTTACATAGTACTTGCCGTTCTTGGAGTTATTTTCTTTGTTGCCCAAGGATTTACCAAAAGAAGAACCAGAGACAGAAAATCCAGGAAATTTATGGAAGATTATAAGCGGGAGGATAGAAGCAAGTCCAACGATCAAGGATAAAACTATAAAAGACTTGCACCAAAACAAAACTTAGTCTCGACCTTTCCTAGTACCCATATAATTATTAATAGCACCCAATAATACACATAGACCGGCATGAAAATATACACCAAGACTGGGGATGATGGCACAACAGGTCTTTTTGGAGGTACCCGGGTACCGAAACATCACATCCGAATTGAAAGTTACGGCACCTTGGACGAACTCAATTCTTGGGTTGGTTTAATAAGGGACCAGCCAATAGGGGAATCCTCTAAGAAGATATTGATTAAAATTCAAGAAAAACTATTTACAATTGGAGCCTTATTGGCAATCGACCCCAAGAAGGAAAAACTAAAAAGTGGAAAGGACCGTTTAAATATTCCTAAGATTGATACCGATGATATAGACCTTCTAGAGAAGGAAATAGACCTGATGGAACAGCAGCTGCCCCCTATGACCCATTTTATTTTGCCAGGAGGGCATACAACAGTGTCATATTGTCATATTGGAAGGACTATATGCCGTAGGGCGGAGCGTCTAGTGTCGCAATTAAACGATTTTGAGCCTGTAGACCCCATTCTATTAACCTACATAAACAGACTTTCCGATTTTCTCTTTGTATTGGCACGAAAATTGTCCTATGATGTTGAAGCCGAGGAAATAAAGTGGATTCCGGAGAAGAAGTACTAATAAATTCGTTAATTCTTCGTTATCAAATTATTAAAGCGTTAAAAGTAATTGAGATTTGGTTGAATTTTTCGCAAAAAAACTTGGCAGTTTCAGTTTAAAAATTACTTTTGCAAAATATTAAAAAATAAATAATTACGATGTATTGGACATTAGAATTAGCATCCTATCTAAGCGATGCGCCCTGGCCCGCAACAAAAGACGAATTGATAGATTACTCAATTAGAACCGGTGCACCTTTGGAGGTTGTAGAAAACCTACAGTCCATGGAGGAAGAAGGAGGGGAAATTTATGAATCAATCGAAGAGATTTGGCCAGACTATCCCACGGAAGAAGACTATCTTTGGAACGAGGACGAGTATTAAAATATTAACGGAATTTCAACAAAAAAGTCTCTTATGAGGCTTTTTTTTTACGTAATTTTGATGTTGGAAATCTAATCTCCAAAAGATGGCATTGCACGTGCCAACCAGAATATTTTGTGCACATACATTGGAAAAGGCTTTTACCAAGTCTTTCATTAATAACGAAAATCATTATGAGTTTTTTAAATTCAGTATTAAAGGTATTTGTAGGGGACAAATCAAAGAAAGATGTCAAGGACCTACAACCTTTGGTCAATCAAATAAAATCGTTCGAAGCGGCTTTGGAAAAATTAAGCCACGATGAACTTAGGGCAAAGACTGCTTTTTTTAAAAATAAAATAAAAGACGATTGCAAAGAGATCAATGAGCAAATAGACAAGTTGCTAAAAGAGGTAAAGGAGTCTGCAGACATAGACAAGAACGAAGATATTTATGCGGATATAGACAAACTTAAAGGGGAAATATATACCATTTCCGAAAAGGCCCTGTCAGATATGTTGCCCGAAGCCTTTGCCGTTGTCAAGGAAACAGCAAAACGCTTTGCCAATAATGAAACCATTACCGTAAAGGCTTCCGAATACGACAGGCTACTTTCCGGTTCAAAGGATTATGTTACTTTGGATGGCGACAATGCCATTTGGAAAAACTCCTGGGATGCCGCCGGCAAACAAGTTACTTGGGACATGGTACATTATGACGTTCAGTTAATTGGGGGAATTGCCCTTCACCAAGGAAAGATTGCAGAAATGCAAACTGGGGAAGGTAAGACCTTAGTAGCTACCCTGCCCCTCTATTTAAACGCGTTAACCGGAAACGGAGCCCATCTGGTTACCGTAAACGATTATCTGGCCAAAAGGGATAGCGCCTGGATGGCACCAATATTCGAATTCCACGGACTTTCAGTGGATTGTATAGACAAACACCAACCCAATTCTGACGGACGTAGGGCTGCCTATAACGCGGATATTACCTATGGCACCAACAATGAATTCGGCTTTGATTATCTTAGGGACAATATGGCCCATACCCCCAGTGACCTGGTTCAAAGACCCCATAATTACGCCATTGTGGATGAGGTGGATTCCGTTCTAGTAGACGACGCCCGTACCCCATTGATCATTTCAGGTCCGGTACCGGAAGGGGATCGACATGAATTTAATGAACTGAAACCCAAAGTAGGTGACATTGTCAACAAACAAAGAGCCTATTTGACGGGAGTTTTGGCCGAGGCCAAAAAATTGATTGCCGAAGGAGATACCAAAGAAGGTGGTTTCCTTTTGTTACGTGTACACAGAGGTCTTCCTAAAAACAAAGCCTTAATAAAGTTCTTGAGTGAAGAAGGGGTAAAACAGTTACTTCAAAAGACCGAGAACTTTTATATGCAAGATAACAACCGTGAAATGCCGAAGGTAGATGAAGAACTTTGGTTTGTTATCGATGAAAAAAACAACCAGATAGAGCTTACCGAAAAAGGAGTTGAATATTTATCAGGGGATGGCGACAAGGACTTTTTTGTAATGCCCGATATTGGCCATGAAATAGCCAAAATTGAAAGTCAGGATCTTGAAATCAACAAGGAAGCCGAATTAAAGGAGGAATTGTTCAAGGACTTTGCCATAAAAAGTGAGCGTATCCATACCATGAACCAACTTTTAAAGGCATATACACTTTTTGAGAAGGATGTGGAGTATGTAGTTATGGAGAACAAGGTAATGATCGTAGATGAGCAAACGGGCCGTATTATGGATGGCCGACGTTATTCTGACGGATTGCACCAAGCCATTGAAGCCAAGGAAAATGTAAAGATCGAGGCCATGACCCAAACCTTTGCCACCGTAACCTTACAGAACTATTTTAGGATGTACAGTAAACTGGCAGGGATGACCGGTACAGCCGTTACCGAAGCAGGGGAATTTTGGGAAATATACAAGTTGGACGTGATGGAAATCCCTACCAACAGACCTATTGCACGAGACGATAGACAAGACTTGATCTATAAGACCAAACGCGAAAAATACAATGCCATTATTGATGAGGTTACCAAAATATCACAATCGGGAAGACCGGTACTTATTGGTACTACCTCTGTTGAAATTTCCGAACTTCTTTCCCGTATGCTGACCATTAGGAAAGTACCTCACAATGTACTTAACGCCAAATTGCACAAAAAGGAAGCGGATATTGTAGCCGAGGCCGGAAATGCCGGTGTGGTGACCATAGCTACCAACATGGCTGGTCGTGGTACCGACATTAAATTAAGTGAAGAAGTAAAGAAAGCTGGTGGTTTGGCCATTGTAGGAACGGAACGCCATGATTCGAGAAGGGTAGACAGACAGCTTAGAGGTAGATCCGGACGTCAGGGAGATCCGGGAAGCTCCCAATTCTATGTTTCCTTGGAAGACAACCTTATGCGATTGTTCGGATCGGACAGGGTAGCCAAAATGATGGATAAAATGGGCTTGGAAGAAGGCGAGGTTATTCAACATTCCATGATGACGAAATCTATTGAGCGTGCCCAGAAGAAAGTGGAGGAAAACAATTTTGGTGTCCGTAAGCGATTGTTGGAATATGATGATGTTATGAACGCCCAAAGGGAAGTAGTCTACAAAAGAAGACGTCATGCCCTACAAGGGGAGCGACTGAAAGTAGATATTGCCAATATGATCTATGACACTTGCGAGGTAATTGTAGACACCAACAAGGCAGCCAGCGACTATAAGAACTTTGAATTTGAACTTATAAAATATTTCTCCATCACCTCCCCTATCAGCGAAAATGAATTTGGGAAAATGGGCGTACAGGAAATGGCCAATATTATATACAAAACGGCATATACCCATTACAAGGATAAAATGGAGCGAAATGCCGCCACGGCCTTCCCGGTCATAAAAAAGGTATATGAAGACAATGCCAATAAGTTCGAAAGAATTGTAGTACCCTTTACAGATGGGATTAAAACCTTGAATGTGGTTACCAATCTTCAGGAGGCCTACGAAAGTAACGGCAACCAATTGGTAACAGATTTTGAAAAGAACATTTCCCTCGCTATCATTGACGATTCCTGGAAAACACATCTACGAAAAATGGACGAATTAAAACAATCTGTCCAATTGGCCGTACATGAACAAAAAGACCCCTTATTGATTTACAAATTTGAGGCTTTTGAACTTTTCAAGGGAATGATTGAAAAGGTGAACAAAGAAATCGTTTCTTTCTTGTTTAAAGGAGAACTACCAACTCAGAGTCCGGAAATTCAAGAGGCTAGAAATATTCGTAGGCCAAAGGAAAATTTAAAGACCTCCAAGGAGGAAATTCCCAACAGTGATGAAATGTCGGCCCAAAGCCGGGCTGTAGGCCAGATTCAAGGTGGACGACCACAGGTAACCGAAACCATTGTAAGGGAAAAGGCCAAAATAGGGAGAAATGAAAGAGTCACTATAAAGAATGTAATGTCCGGCGAAAGCAAGACGGTCAAATACAAACAAGCTGAACCACTTTTGGACAAAGGCGAATGGGTAATTATAGAAGATTAGCCAAAATACCCAACAGCTTTATAGTTAAAGTTGTACACTAAAAAAAGCGACGCTCCTATAAGGCGTCGCTTTTTTATTGTCTAAATTTTAATATATTTATAATACATCTAAGGCTTTTCTGAAGGAAAATTAAAATTAAAATCGCATAAATAAAGGTGAATAATTGGGGCCAAAAATCAATAGAACCAAAATCCAACCTACGAGGTATAAGGGATTTCCATAAAATTATTGTTTTAACCTTAAAATTCATCGTGCTTTAATTCAAACGATTATCTTTACCCTCATAATACAACCATTAACCATTTTTTAATGCAAATACCCACTCTGGATAAGTACCGACTTAAGGACAAAGTCCGTTTAACGTTAAGGGTTAACTATATTTCCTCTGTTCTGTCCATAATATTTGGTCTAATCTGCATATTCCTACTTGATATTACTCGAATAATTCCAGCAACCTTTATTGTTTTTGGAGTTCTTAATTTGGCCAACACCCTTGCATTTCACAAACATAATTTACTTGGATTAACATACAATTTTACTTCAATACTGGCATTGGCTTCCTCTGTCATTATTACCATTTACAGTGGAGGTATTAATAGTCCCTTTATCTTTGTACTGGCTTTGGTAGTATTTGCAGGCTATATCAGCACTAAGGAATACGGTCGTATTTATTTAAATCTAAACCTATTGATCATTATTCTGATCTACTCCCAGAGTATTGCCGAATTTAATTTTACAGAAAATGTGGTCCCTGATGAAAGTAAGAATATTTTTGCCCTTTTTAGCATTCTGTTCTCCGTATACCTCTTGGGAGGTGTCATAGGAAAAAACCTTTTAAAAGCACATAACGAATTACATAAAATCCGAAACGAAAACGAGGCCCGCATCAGGGAGAAAGACACACTTTTAAAGGAAATTCACCATAGGGTTAAGAATAACCTTCAAACCGTATCAAGTTTACTCAGTCTTCAATCCAGAAGCATTGAAGAGCCAAGGATAAAAACTTTGATAAAAAGTAGTCAGAACAGGGTAATTTCAATGGCCATGGTACATGAGATGCTCTATATGCGGCATGATCTTTCCAAAATTGAATACAAGTCCTATGTAGAGGAATTAAGTGATTATCTTATTCGATCCTTTAAGGGCACTGAAAACAATATTACCCTTAACATCAAAATACCGGATATTAAACTTGGAATAGATACTGCCATACCGCTGGGTTTATTGATCAATGAAGTAATTACCAATGCCCTTAAATACGGTATTAAAGACAACGATCCAGGGAAAATACATATAGAACTTGTAAAATCCAATGCAAAGGACTATATACTTTATATTGGTGATGATGGCGTAGGCTTTCCCGAGGGCATCAGTCATAAGAATACAAAATCGCTGGGACTAAAACTTATCCACAACCTGTCCCGCCAATTAAAGGGGTCCATAAACAGGGATCCCTCCAAGAAAGGTACAAACTACATAGTTAAATTTTCGGATATTCAGCATCCTTTTAAGACCTAACCCATGGGTACTGCCAACACTTGTTAGTATCTATTTCCTTATTTTTCTTAAAATAAACTAAGGGTGTGCCCCAAAGATTCAAAGTATTGAAAAACATATAATGTTTTACTGCTTGTCCTGTTTCACCATCACTTTTAATGGCCTTAGAATACCCTTGGTTTTAGGAAAAATAATTATATGAATAAGGCCAAGGGATATAAGAATAATAAGCGCAAATACTATCATAATGGTCTATTTAGGGGCTGTCCGTTTAAGGGCAGCAGGTTAATGTATCGTATTATGCCAATTTGGCTTTGTTTAATTTGGTTGAAAAAGACAATGCTTTAGTAATCTTGGAATTTTTAAACATGTATAAACGTGCTACAGCATTTTCATTTTTAACGGTAACTTCCTGTTGTGCAGTAGCAGTTACTATAGACATGGCAACAGTTTCAACCTTTACTTCGCCAGCACCGTTTTGAGCTTGTGCAGCTACTCCTATAAAAAGAACAAAGATTAATGTTAAAATGGTTTTCATGACTTGCGTTTTGTTATTTATATAACTCGCGCAAGCGTACTTTTCCAAGTTCCAATTCGCTGAAAAGCACTGTTACTCGTTAAGGGGGAAAATCAAGGATAAAGTGCAAAATATTGCCGATAAACGTCGGAAGGCCCAATTTCACTTAAGCGATAAAAGAAGTATTTAACCGAGGTTCGCCATCTGCCATCAGGGACATATGTCCTTTTGTTACCTATAAGTATTGTTTTGCGTACAACAGTTATTTATCTGGAGAATATCAAACAATATGTTAATTGTTTTTTTATTACAAAGCAACTGCTTAGTTTTGTACCGTATTTATAAAATGGCAAGGAGCAAACAATATAACGAAGAGGAAGTAATAGAAAAAGCAATGGCCTTGTTCTGGCGCAATGGGTATGGGAATACCTCCGTTCGCATGTTGGAAAAGGAAATGGGAATAAACCAATTCTCTATTTATTCAAGTTTCGGAAGTAAGAACGGGGTTTTTCTGGAATGCATTAAATCATACAAAAAGAAGATGCATCGTATTACGGAAATTTTGGAGAAATCGAACAACGGGGTAATCGGCATTAAACAATACTTCTACGATTTCTTGGAATTCTCCAAGGATGACAATGGCAAAAAGGGGTGCTTGGTTACCAATACCGTAAATGAATTGGGAGCCCATGGGGACCCAATTATAATGACAGAACTGAAGAGCTTTTTTAATGAGATCAAAACCCTGTTTGCAAATAACTTAAGTCAAGACAAAAATAAAGACCTAGCCACCGTTGAAAAACAGGCAAATTACTTGGGAACCTCTATGTTGGGACTTACCCTGGCCTCTAAAATATTAAGTAGAATACAATTGGAGGATTATATAGAAACAGCATTTAAGAACCTTTGACATTTTTTTATTCCATTACTAAGCATTTGCTTAGTAATCAGTCTTAAATTAAAATTGAATTATGACTACATTAAAAGTACACAACATTGAATCAGCACCTGAAGAAAGTAAACCCTTTTTGCAAAAATCGGTTAAGGCTTTTGGTATGATTCCCGGTTTACATGGGGTATTGGCCAGTGCTCCAGGAATCCTAGAGGCATACCAGACACTGCATCAATTATTTGTTGATTCTTCCTTTAACAACGAAGAATTAACCGTAGTGTGGCAGACCATTAACGTAGAACACGAATGTCACTACTGTATGCCGGCACATACCGGTATTGCCCATATGATGAAAGTAGATCCGGCCTTAAGCGAAGCGTTAAGAAATAGGACCAACATGCCCACGGAAAAACTACAGGTATTGCACGAGACCACTTTATCCATTGTTCGGAACCGTGGAAATATTTCGAAGGACGAATTGAACAGATTCTACGCCGTTGGTTACGGGGAAAGACAAATTTTGGAAATCATCCTCGGTCTATCCCAAAAGGTAATAAGCAACTATTCCAATCATATTGCCAACACTCCCGTTGATACCGCATTTAAAAAGTTTGCTTGGATACCCGAAACTATAACCACTTAAACAAAAGAAAGGCTAACAACGGAATAGGACGCCAACGGCTTACATTTCATAAGCTTCCGTCAAGTTCCTATTGCAGCAATACAGGAAAAGCTTGTATGCAACCAGCTTCATATTCACTAACTTTGAACTTTTTAATACTTTCAATCTTTGGAACATTCGATTGATTTAAATGCGGAAGCAATTTTGGCAGAACTTCCTAATTTTACCTATGTGCAACTACAAATTCAAATTAGCCAAGTTATATAAAGTCTAACACGCACTAAATACATTTTTAAATGACAGATAAAATTAAAATAGATATTGTATCCGATGTAGTGTGCCCTTGGTGCACCATAGGTTACAAACGCTTGGATAAAGCCATCTCGGAAATGGGTATTCAAGACCAAGTAGAAATAGAGTGGCAACCTTTTGAACTAAATCCCCATATGCCAAAAGAAGGCCAGAACTTACAGGAACATATTACCGAAAAATATGGCTCAAGTTTGGAAGACCAAAAACGTTCACAGGAATATATGGCCGAGGCGGGGGCAGAATTGGGATTTACCTTCGATTATTTTGATGAAATGAGAATGGCCAATACTTTTGAAGCACATATCTTATTGGAGTATGCCAAGGCATTTGGTAAGCAAACCGATTTAAAGATGCGTTTAACCACTGCCTTTTTTAGCGAAAGAAAAGATGTCTCGGACAGAGCTATTTTAAAGCAGGCCCTGTTGGATGTTGGCTTAAACGCTGAAGAAGCCTTAGCTAATTTAGATAATGATGAAGCCCGTTATGAATTAAGAAGTAAAGAGGATTATTGGAAAAACCTAGGAGTCAATTCTGTGCCAACCATAGTATTTAACAGAAAAAGTGCCGTTACTGGTGCTCAACCTGTGGAGGTATTTAAACGGATACTTACCGAAGTTATGGAACAATAAGGTTAGCGGGGTCCATATAATTAGACGCTCAATGCCCTATTCACGGGCATTCCGGTACCAGTAAAAAATTAATCTTATGAAAAGAGTAGTAATAACAGGCTTGGGAGCCTTGACTCCCATTGGAAATACGGTTAACGAATTTTGGGATAGTGCCATAAAAGGCAAAACTGGGGCAACAAGGATCACAAAATTTGACCCAACCCAATTTAAAACCACCTTCGCCAGTGAGGTAAAAAATTTCAATCCAGAAAATTACCTGGATCGTAATGAAATTAAAAGAAGTGATCCCTTTACACAATATGCACTTTACTCGGTTACCGAAGCCTTTGGCGATAGTGGATTAAATATGGAATCCCTATCCCCTTTTGATATAGGCGTCATCTGGGGTTCGGGCCAGGGAGGTATGCAAACCTTTGAGGACGAGGTAAAGAATTATACCACAGGGGGAATGAACCCGCGCTTCAACCCGTTTTTTATTCCAAAGATGTTGGTGAATATGGCTTCGGGAATGATCGCCATGAAATTTGGATTAATGGGTATCAACTACACGGCAGTGTCGGCGTGCGCCTCTTCCAACTCCGCTATAATGGATGCTTTCAATTATATAAGGTTGAACAAGGCCAAAGTTATGGTTACTGGAGGGTCTGAAGCTCCCATTACGGAAGCTTCCATTGGTGGATTTGGCTCCATGAAAGCCTTATCCAACCGCAACGATGATCCACAACACGCCTCCAGGCCATTCGATGTTGACAGGGACGGATTTGTTATGGGTGAGGGCGCCGGGGCACTAATATTGGAAGAATACGAACACGCCAAAAAACGTGGAGCAAAGATTTATGCAGAGATAGTGGGTGCCGCTATGACCGATGATGCCTACCATATTTCCGCCACCCATCCGGAAGGTATAGGGGCTATAAAAGCGATGCAGTTGGCCATGGAAGAAGCAAAACTAAATCCTGGGCAAATCAACTACTTAAATGCCCATGCCACTTCCACACCCGTTGGGGATATCAGCGAAATGAAGGCCGTGGCAAAAACCTTTAACAATGAATATAAAAACCTAAAAATTAGCGCCACCAAATCTATGACAGGGCATTTAATGGGGGCCGCAGGTGCCGTTGAGGCAATTTTAGCTATTAAGTCCATTCAATACAACATTATCCCCCCAACTATCAACACGGTCAATATTGATCCCCAGATTCCACAATCACTACCTATTGTAGCGGGAGATGCTTTGGATAGTAAAATAAATGTAGCCATGAGCAACACCTTTGGATTTGGCGGACATAATGGAACCGTAATTTTCAGAAGACTTTAAAGCCTAAATAATTTTCAACAAACCATAACTACAAGGTCTTGTTTTCCTAAGTCAATCAAAGCTATTTAGTTATCTTGTAACCTCAATAAAAATTTAAGCTACATCTTATGGCTTAAAAGAGTAAGTGTAACATATGAAAAACAGATAGAAATGAAAACAATGACCTGTAAGCAATTGGGAGGTGCCTGTGACATGCAATTTCACGCCAATAGCTTCGAAGAAATAGCAGAACAAAGCAAAAAACACGGTATGGCAATGTTCCAGGCCGGAAACACAGATCATATGGAGGCAATGAAAAAAATGCAGGAACTTATGTCAACTCCTGACGCCTTGGCCAAATGGTTTGAAAATAAAAGAAAGGTATTTGAAGCCTTGCCAACAAATAAATAAATGCGCTTGGGGACAATTACATTTACCCTAAATAAGAATCCTCAATTATTCCTCCTTTTCCACCCTACTCTTTAAGGGTTTAATATTGTCCTCTGATTTAGTAAAAACAACCAAATAATTAAGACAGATACAGAAGAAGGCAAGAAGGGTTATTATAATCAACATATTTCTTTGTTTGAAAGTGGAATGAATACTTTATTATCACAACCCCAGTTCTAAGCTAGTTTAGCCTTGTTCAACTTGGTAGAGAAAGACAATGCTTTGGTTATTTTAGAATTTTTGAACATGTACAAACGCGCTACAGCATTTTCATTTTTAACGGCAACTTCCTGTTTTGCAGTAGCAGTTACTATAGACATGGCAACAGTTTCAACCTTTACTTCGGCAGCACCTTTTTGAGCTTGTGCAGCTACTCCGATAAAAAGAACAAAGATTAAAGTTAAAATGGTTTTCATGACTTGCGTTTTGATATATATATATAACTCGCGCAAGCGTACTTTTCCAGGTTCCAATTCGCTGAAAAGCACTGTTACTCGTTAAGGGGAGAAATCACGGACAAAGTGCAAAAAATTGTCGATGAACGCCATGCACACCAAATTCACTTAAGCGGTAAAAAATGTCTTTGAACGGAAATGGAGAGTGACTTAGCTAGTCATAAAATTCAATATCCAATTAGTATTGTCCATTTTTTTTGTTAGCATATCTTATTATTGTCTCCATAGTATGCCAAACCTAAAGACCCTGTATTTATATTTGCAAACCAAAATGAACCCTTACTATATTTCTATGATAGGGAAAAAAATGCAAAATGGAAAGATTAGAACACATAGAAAATGAAATCTCCCATCTAAGGAGTGAATTACAGAATCACCTACTTTATAAAAACTTAAAATGTATTGGTGATATTAAAATTTTTATGGAAAATCATGTTTTTGCCGTATGGGATTTCATGTCCCTTTTAAAGGCTCTACAGATTGAACTCACGAGCATGCAGTTGCCATGGATTCCCAAAAAAAATCCAACCTTAGCGCGGTTTATCAATGAAATCGTCCATGGGGAGGAAAGCGATATCAATGAATTGGGAGAACCAAAAAGTCATTTTGAGATGTACCTTGATGCCATGGATCAAATTGGAGCTGATACCAATATGATAGATAAATTATTGTATTTGTTAGGTTCTGGGCATCATATTGAGGTTTCCTTAAAAAAAATAAGTGTTGATGAACGGGTAAAGGAATTTGTTAAGTTTTCTTTTGATCTTATCAAAACCCAAAAGCCGCATTTAATTGCTTCGGCCTTTACCTTTGGGCGTGAAGATGTTATTCCTGATATGTTCCTAGAAATACTGAATAGCGCCAAAGCCGACAATAAACAATACAATAAACTAATTTATTATTTGCAAAGGCATATAGAATTGGACGGGGAAGAACACGGTCCGTTATCACTTCGAATGATTTCGGAACTTTGTGGGGAGGATAATGTAAAATGGGACGAAGCATTAATAACTGCCAAACAGGCCCTTCAAAAAAGGATACAACTTTGGGACGCAATAAACGACTTAATTTTACAAGAAGAACAGACCCTTCAAGAAGTATAGTCCGTTAAATATACTACCGAATTCAGCAAACCTTGAACAACCATCAAAACAACTTTTTGAGAGTATCAATAAATTTCATGGCATAAATCAAAATCGTGTCAGCTCAAATTCCGTGGAAAGGGAAAAAATAATCACTAAAAAAAAGGATAAATTTTTTCTCAAAACAAATATTAATCGTAATATTGCGATATACAAATGAAATAATAATGGGATTAGCCAAAACAGAAATATTTTCGGACCAACAAAATGAAATTGCCAGTTTTGCGAAGGTGTTCGGACATCCGGCACGGGTGGCCATACTACAGCATCTTTTTAAATTGAATACCTGTGTTTGTGGTGATCTGGTAAGTGAAATAGGATTGGCACAGCCTACCATATCACAGCACCTAAAAGAATTGAAACTCCTAGGACTCATTAAAGGTAGTGTGGAAGGCACCAGTGTATGTTATTGTATCAATACTGAAAAATGGCTGGAAATGAAGGAGATTATTAACCAATTTCTAAATCAGGACATCTCCAAACAAGGGGATTGCTGCTAAAAAATTTAAACATATCAATCGTATAATCGCAATAAACAAATAACAAAATGAAACTATCGGAAATAAAAACAATTTTGGGAAAATTGGATACCATTGCCTTCCAATTGCCAAATGGCAAACTAGTACCCAGTCATTTTCACGTTACCGAAGTGGGCAAAATCTCCAAGAACTTCATAGACTGTGGCGGAACGGTCCGCAAGGAGGAAGTTGTAAATTTTCAGCTTTGGGATTCCAATGACTATGACCACCGCCTCCATCCTGAAAAATTGGTTCACATCATTGATCTATCGGAAAAGGTATTGGAGCTTGGGGATTTGGAAATTGAAGTGGAATATCAAGGAGAGACCATACAAAAATTTGGATTGGACTTTGACGGCACCAACTTTCTTTTGGCCACCAAGCATACAGATTGTTTAGCGAAGGACAACTGTGGAATTCCAACTGAAAAACCGAGAATTAAGTTATCCCAATTACAAGAGACTTCGGCAAATTGCTGTACTCCAAACTCAGGATGCTGTTAAACCTTTAACCATACTTTAAGCCATTTTCGATGATGCCCGTAAAAACGAAGGTCTTTGACCAAATAGATCAGGTTATCTCTACACTTAGTACCGATAATATTAGCGAGGAGCGAAAAGAAATTTTACAGCCCCTGGCCGACTATATACAGTCTAAAACAGATGCCCAAGAACCCATTAGAATTAATTTTATTTGCACCCACAATTCCAGAAGAAGTCACTTGTCCCAAGTATGGGCACAAACAATGGCATTCTACTTTAATGTTAAGAATGTACAGTGTTATTCGGGTGGAACAGAATCTACTGCCTTATTTCCAATGGTGGCAGAAACCTTAAAAAATACAGGATTCCAAATAGAAACCATTTCGGGAGGGAAAAATCCAATCTACAGCATTAAGTATGCCAAGAACGAACCTGCGGTAATAGGTTTTTCAAAGAAATTGGATGATGCCTTTAATCCCAAATCGGAATTTGCCGCAGTCATGACCTGTTCTCAGGCTGATGGAGGCTGTCCGTTCATCGCTGGGGCCGAAAAGCGTATCCCCATAACTTTTGAGGACCCAAAGGCGTTTGACAATACCCCGCAGCAGGCTGAAAAGTATCGGGAAAAAAGCTTTCAAATTGCAAGAGAATTAATGTACATATTTGCCCAAATAACCACTTAATTTATGGCTTCGGACAAGAAATTAAGCTTTCTGGACAGCTATCTTACATTATGGATTTTTTTGGCAATGGCATTGGGCGTAGGCATAGGCTTTTTTGTACCCACTTTTCCCAAAATCATCGATAGTTTTAGTAGTGGAGCAACAAATATCCCCATTGCTATTGGCCTTATTCTTATGATGTATCCGCCATTGGCAAAAGTAGATTACTCCCTATTGCCCAAGGTTTTTAAGAACACTAAGATTTTATCCATTTCTTTGATCCTTAATTGGATTGTTGGACCAATTTTGATGTTTACACTGGCGATAACCTTTTTAAGGGATTACCCGGATTATATGGTTGGGCTGATCCTTATTGGATTGGCGCGTTGTATAGCCATGGTACTTGTTTGGAACGATCTGGCGGAAGGAAGTAGTGAATACGGTGCCGGACTGGTAGCCCTTAATAGTATATTTCAGGTTTTTGCCTATAGTTTTTATGCCTGGATCTTTATTACAGTACTACCTCCCTACTTCGGATTTGAAGGGGCAATAGTAGACATTTCTATTGCTACCATAGCCGAAAGTGTAGCTATTTATTTGGGAATTCCGTTTGCAATGGGTTTTTTAAGTAGATTGATCCTGGTTAAGCTGAAAGGTGAGGAGTGGTACTCCGAAACATTTATTCCTACCATATCCCCCATGACCTTGATTGCCCTATTGTTTACCATAGTGGTCATGTTTTCATTAAAAGGTGAAATGATTGTAGAGATCCCCATGGACGTTCTTATCATAGCCGTTCCTTTACTGATCTATTTTACCCTGATGTTTATCATTGGTTTTTTCTTTACCAAGGCCATGGGTGCCGATTATGATAAAACGGCCTCGGTAGCTTTTACAGCGGCCGGGAACAATTTTGAATTGGCCATAGCCGTGGCAATAGCTGTCTTCGGATTAAATTCGGGACAGGCATTCGCTGGAGTCATTGGCCCCTTGGTGGAAGTTCCCGCATTAATTTTATTGGTCCGTGTTGCCTTTGGATTACGGAAAAGGTATTATCCCAAAGTTACCACATAGGACTTAGGAATTTTTGGGCTATTAAGAAGTTCGTATGCCGTAAAAATAAAATGTATTAAACCTCAGGACATGCCCTGAACCCAATATTGGAAATCGACCCAAGGGTCGAGGTATTGAACCTAAATCCCTCCGAAAAAGGCGTTATTAGTTCAACTTGCAATTTTCAGTGCGTCTTTCTGACTTCTCAAAATTCAGTTTCACTAATAAAATAGGTCTTAAGCCAATTTAGCTTTGTTCAATTTGGTAGAGAAAGACAATTCTTTGGTTACCTTGGAATTTTTGAACATATACAAACGGGCAACAGCGTTTACATTTTTTACGGCTACTTCTTGTTTGGCAGTAGCAGTAACGATACTCATGGCAACAGTTTCAACTTTAACTTCAGTAGTACCGTTCTGAGCTTGTGCGGCCATTGCGATAAAAAGAACAAAGATTAAAGTTAATATGGTTTTCATGACTTGCGTTTTATTATATCTATAACTTGGGCAAGTGTATTTTTCTAGGTTCTGTTTCGATAAAAAGCACTGTTTCTCGTTGAGCGGAAAAATTTCGGATGAAGTGCAAAATATTATCGATTAACGTACGGGCGCCAAAAATCATTTTAACGATAATTTTTTGCGTTTCAACGATAAGAGTAAGTATTTACTTACAGTTTGAACCCCTGCGATTTTAAGATTATGAGATCAAAAAGTCAGAAACCGTGGAATTACCTCGATTTAATATTAAATGAATTACAATAATATTCCTTGCTTCTTACTTTTGTAATATGAAAAAAGCTTTGGATCGTTTTTCCCAACAAGCAAAAACCTATAAAACTTATCGGCCTACCTATCCGGAGGAATTGTTTAAGTATATATACTCCTTTTGTAAAGCTAGGAATACCTGTTGGGACTGTGGAACAGGTAACGGTCAGGTGGCCGCCATCTTATCCCGTTCCTTCGATAGGGTATTTGCCACCGATATAAGCCAAGAACAAATTCATAATGCAATTCCCAAACCGAACATATACTATAGCGTTCAAAGAGCCGAAAGGACAACATTTCCGAACCATTACTTTGATTTGATTACAGCGGCCCAAGCCGTACATTGGTTTGACCTACCCAGCTTCAATATGGAAGTCAATAGAGTTCTAAAGCCCAATGGTGTTGTAGCTATTTGGGGCTATGGACTTCTAAAAGTAAATCCCGAAATAGATCTCATTATACATCATTTTTATAAAGATATCATAGGGAAATATAGGGATAAGGAAAGGGGGCACATAGATCAAAACTACAGCACCATTCCATTTAATTTTAATGAAGTGAAAATAAAGAAGACCTTTAAAATTGAAACCCAATGGACAATCGATCAATTAGAGGGTTATTTTAATTCCTGGTCCAGCGTACAACATTATAAAGCAAAGAACAAGGGCAACAATCCAGTGGAAAAACTTATATCGGCTATAGCCCCCAAATGGAATACAGGACCTCACCATATAACCTTCCCTATCTTTCTACGCATAGGCACCCCATTTAGGTAAGCAGAATAATTTTGCTATTAAATAGTTGTCCATTTAACCAACAGTACTCCGTTTATACCATTAAATGCTATGCAGCAGCCAATATGGAACGCCTCCTCATCATCATAAAAATCCCCAAGGAAATGGACCCGCATACCAAAAATCCAACAAATAGAGGAAGAATGGTATCCTGTATATAACTACCAACATAGGTTGCTATGGGAATGGCGATCATAGTAGATATAAATCCGGTGATGGCAGCCCCTATTCCAGCAATATGGCCAATAGGCTCCATAGCTATGGCCCTAAGGTTTCCGAACAAAAAGCCCAGGGTAAAAAATTGCATGGCCAAAAAGGTAATCAATATCCATAAACTTGGATTTTGGGAATTCCAGAACAAGCCCACATAAACTATGGAAACAGTACAAAATAAGGTCAAAGCAATCAATGCCAATCTTCTCATCCCTAATTTCACCACCATGGTACCGTTCAAAAGAGTAGATAAGCCAACGGATATTGCCAAACCAGCAAAAACAAAGGGGAAATTATCGGCCAAGCCGTACTGCACCTCAAAAACTTCCTGAGCAGAACTCAAATAAACCATAAAGGCACCGGTGATGAGGCCAGAAACGATAGTAAAAGCCATTGTTTCCCTGTGTCTTAGCAATTCTTTAAAACCGTCCACAAACACATGACTGGAAAATTTAATCTTATATTCTGGCTTTAAGGTTTCAGGTTGTCTTCTCCAAAACCAAACACCCACTCCTAAAGTGGCCACCAATTGCATATAAAAAATGGATTCCCAACCATAATGGTCCAAAAAGAACTTTCCCATGGCCGGGGCAACTATAGGTACCAAAATAAAAAATGCCGTAACGAAAGACATAATCTTGGCCATATAATCTCCCTTATAGGAATCCCTAATCATGGATATGCTTATTGTTCTTGGAGCAGAAAGCCCTATACCCTGTAGAATTCTACCTACTATCATCCACTCCAAATTGGGAGCCAAAACACAGATAACACTGGCTACACAAAATAAGGCAAAACCAATATACACTATAGGTTTCCTACCAAAACTATCCGATAATGGTCCAAAAATCAATTGTCCCACTCCCAATCCCAAAAAAATCATTGTTATAAACTTTTGATTTTCAGTAGGGTCCAAGCTATTAATATCTATCCCTATAGTAGACATTGCCGGTAAGAGAGCATCAATGGCCAGTGCTACAATAGACATTAAGGAAGCCATTATGGCAACAAATTCGAATTGTGGTCGCTGCTGACTTTTTTGCATCCGGCAAAATTAAACATATGGAATAAGATTCACCCATATATTGCAGGAAATAACAAAACCCTAACATTTATAAAGATCATACAAAGTACTGACTTTACACAATTTACATAAAAAACTTCCCCGTTTCAAGAACTGAATAGACGAAAATTTAATAATGGAAAAGTTTTCCCAAAATTTAATTCCCATACATTTGAAGTCATAAACACTAATTATTTATTATGAAAATCAATTTTATCATTGCACTGGTATGTCTGTCCAACTTATTTGGATACAGCCAAAAGTTAAAAGTAGAACAGGGAGATTTTAATTTTATCAAAGGTCAGAAGGAAATAAATGTAGAATTTGTTTATGACAATATGAAACTATTGAAAAAGAATCTCACAAATGACGAATACGTAAAAGAGCATTCCGCAGAATTGGAAGAAAAAACACGGGGAAAAGGTACATCTTGGGAAAAAAGCTGGTACGCAAGTAGGGAATTGATCTACGCCCCAAAATTTTTGGAATTAATGAATAGATATCTTTATGAGGACCACAATGTTTTCTTTAGTGAAAATTTAGCTGAGGCCAAATACACCCTTATTGTGGAGACGGTATGGGTTTATCCCGGCTGGGATGCTGGTGTCATGAAGCAACCTGCAAAAGTTAGCACCTTATTAAAATTTGTTGAAACCAATAATAGAGATAATATACTGTTGGAAGTTTCTAGTGAAAACGCCCCTGGAGACCAATGGGGAAGCTCGTTTAGCAATGAAGATAGATTAGGGGAAGGATATGCCAAAACTGGAAAATCCTTTGCCAAGCTAATTCTAAAAAAAGGCTTCTAAACCAAGATCATTTGGTTGGTTACAAAAAAGTGAATGATGACATCATTCACTTTTTTGCTTTTCAAGATCTATTATATGGGCCACGGTTCTAATAAGTCTGTTATGCTTTGTTACAAAGGGGTTGGTCTTATCCCAAACATAGCCCGCCAAAACCGAACAAATTTGTCTTTTTACCTCAGGGTTTTCCGGTTGATGGAAAAACAGGGTCTGTAGATTACCACTGTACCACTCATTAACATAGGAAGAAAACACACTTACTCCCTCCCTAATATATTCGGAGTATTCCTTCTCCCAATCCACTGCCTGTCCGTTCAAGACTTTGGTAATAAGTTTGGCCCCCAACAAAGCCGATTCCGTAGCAAAAGTAACCCCCGATGAAAAAACAGGATCCAAAAATTCAGCGCTATTGCCCGTTAAGACA
Source organism: Arenibacter troitsensis (assembly GCF_900177645.1). GTDB lineage: Bacteria > Bacteroidota > Bacteroidia > Flavobacteriales > Flavobacteriaceae > Arenibacter > Arenibacter troitsensis. The sequence continues at coordinate 648,764 of NZ_FXAO01000001.1, read as the reverse complement.
AATCCATTCCCATATAGTTGCTTAACCGATTTGGAATAATTCTTTATCAACACTGGTTCAAATAAAAAATCAACCCCTCTAAAGCGTTCATAATAATAATCCGACAGCTTTAATAATTGGCTCAATTTTTCGCTGTTACTACCTTCAAAAGACTCCAAAAATTCTGTAGGGCCTACGTAACCAATACTGGTTCTTCCATTGGAAAATGGAATTACCCATAGCCATACCTCGGTCTCTATAACATCAAACGTAATTAGGGTCCCTTCCCTACCCTCTGGGCGATTTACATCCACAACATGTGTAAAAATGGAAGAGTGATTGGGCAATACCGAAGGTTTGTCCAAATCCAGCAATCTGGGCAAAACCCTCCCATAACCACTGGAATCTATAATGTATTTGGCCTTAACCTGGTATGGTATTCCGTTTTCGTCCTTTATGGTAGTTATCGATTCCCCATTTTCCCCTATAACAACATCTACCACCTCATGTCCAAAAGAGACATCCACTCCCTTCTTGGTAAGCTCCTCAACCAATACCTGGTCAAAATCCGCTCTTGGAACCTGCCAGGTCCAATCCCAACCCTTGGTGTGTTTCTTACTAAAATCGAACTCGCAGATTTTCTCCCCTTTTATAAATCGGGCTCCAAATTTCTTTTCAAAACCAAAGGCATTCAAACCGTCCAACAGACCTACTTCCTCAAAATGATCCATACATCTGGGCAAAAGACTTTCCCCTATAACAAACCTGGGAAAAATACTTTTTTCAACCACTTGAACTTTAATTCCCTGACCTTGCAAATAAGCTGCCGAGACACAACCAGAAGGCCCTGCGCCAATTACCAAGACTTCCACTAAACGTTGATTCATTATTTTTAAAATATTGATTGGTTAAATATCATACATTTGCAATCCAAAATAACTATTTTTATTAATTGTTATTCAATTTACTTTTTAAATATTGAATTTATATACATGTTGACTATTAAAGGAAAGTTGGGAATAGAGGATTTCTATCGCATAATTTTTAAGGAAGAAGCTATTTTAATAAATAAAGACGTTTTAACCACCGTTGAAAATAGTTTTAATTTTTTAAGCCAATTCTCCCAAAACAAAATTATTTACGGTGTAAATACAGGTTTTGGCCCAATGGCCCAATACAAAATAAACGACTCCGACCGAATTCAATTACAATATAACCTAATCAGGAGCCACGCTTCCGGAACGGGCAATTTAATCCCAGAACAATATGTTAAGGCCGCCATGTTGGCCAGATTGAACACTTTGAGCCTTGGGCATTCGGGTGTACATATTTCGGTTATAGAATTAATGACTTCCCTTATCAATAAAAACATTACCCCTGTAATTTTTGAGCACGGTGGTGTTGGAGCCAGTGGCGATTTAGTACAACTGGCACATATTGCCCTAGTACTTATAGGCGAAGGTGAAGTATTTTACAAGGGCGAGAGAAGACCAACGGAAGAAGTTTTTAAACTTGAAAACCTAAAGCCAATTACCATTACCCTAAGAGAGGGCTTGGCACTTATAAATGGAACTTCCGTTATGACCGGTATAGGTCTGATCAATACCATAAATACTAGAAAGTTATTGGATTGGATGATATGCTGTTCTTCCGCCATCAATGAAATAGTGCAGGCCTATGATGACCATTTGTCCCTAGAACTAAATCAGTCCAAAAAGCACAAGGGCCAGCAGCAGATTGCCAAATCGATGAGACATCATTTGAAGGATAGTACACTTACCCGTAAAAGGGAACACCATTTGTACAATGGCAATAATGAAGTTACAATTTTCGAGGAAAAGGTTCAGGAATACTATTCCTTGAGATGCGTACCCCAAATTTTAGGCCCGGTCCTAGATACTTTGAACAACGTGGAAAAAATTCTTATTGAAGAAGTTAATTCGGCCAATGACAACCCTATCGTGGATGTTGAAAAAGAGCATGTTTACCATGGCGGAAATTTTCACGGCGATTATGTTTCCCTTGAAATGGACAAGCTTAAATTAATTGTGACCAAAATGAGCATGCTCGCCGAAAGACAATTAAATTACCTTTTAAATCCAAATCTAAATAATATACTTCCCCCATTTGTCAATCTTGGTACACTTGGTTTAAATTTTGGGATGCAGGGTGTACAGTTTACTGCCACCTCCACCACTGCAGAGAACCAAATGTTGTCCAATCCCATGTACGTGCATAGTATCCCCAACAACAACGACAATCAGGATATTGTTAGCATGGGAACCAACGCAGCCAATATTACCAAAAAAGTAATCGAAAATACTTTCGAGGTCCTAGCAATAGAAACAATAACTATTGTCCAGGCCATTGAATATTTGAAAGTACAGGATAAAATATCATCAAAAACAAAAAAAATGTATGATGATATTAGAAATTTGGTCCCCCCTATCTCCGACAAGGACGTACCCATGTATCCTTATGTAAATAAAGTGAAGAATTTTATTCTAAATTTTGAAGAAGAAATTTACGCGTGTAAGGAGCTTAATTAAAAATTTTAGTTAGATAAGTTATTGAAATAAAATAATCCATAATTTAATAGTGGCTTAGTTTAATCTTAAACCTATACCAAGTCCTTACTTGGTAAGTATTGAATATGAACATTTTAATTTTAAAAAATATCAGATGAAAACAAAGATTGGATTTTCGGTTGCACTTTTTTTAGTTTTTGGTCATTTTTATTCTCAAGAGTATGCCTTGGTAAGGGAAAATGGCCTTTTTGGGTATATTAATACCTCAGGGGAATATGCGATAAAGCCGCAGTTCAAGAAAGCGGACAACTTTACCAACGAACGCGCCGCCGCCTCAATGGGCGACAAATGGGGTTACATAAATACTTCCGGAGAGTGGGCAATTCAACCGGAATATGAGCATGTAAAAGAATTTAATTCCGGGCTGGCATTGGTAAACAAAGGTGACCAATGGCACTATATCAATGTTTCCGGTGAAACCTTGGAAACACCTGTTTCGGATAAATATTATGATTTTGACAATGGGGTGGCGTTTTTCAAAAGGGGCGAAAAAATTGGTCTTTTAGGAACCGACGGAAAATTAATCGTGGAACCGGATTTTGATGAAATAAAACCCTTTATAGACGGATATGCCAAGGCAAGAAAAGGTGAGCTATGGGGAATGATCAACAAAAAGGGAGAAATCTACATCCCCATTGAGAATCAAGAAATTGGAGATTATAACAGCAAAGGTGTTTGGGTAAAAAAACAGGATACCTTTGGTATTGTTGCCAATGGCAACTTTTACCAGGTAAAGAATGCCGATAAGATCTGGGAATTCACAGACAAATCGGACTTAACATATGCCCGAAGCAATAAATTGATGGGTTTTATCAATAACAAAGGAGAGTGGGTCATACCCCCTACCTATGATAAGGCAAGGGATTTTAGTCAAGGATTGGCCCCGGTATTCATGAACAAAAATTGGGGATATATTAATGAGAAGGGCGAAAAGGTCATAGATTTCAAGTTTAAGGATGCCGAGGTGTTCTCAGCAAACGGTCTTGCCCCTGCAAAAGAAAAAAAATGGGGCTTTATAGATAAGACCGGCAATTGGGCAATACAACCCGAATATGATATTACCGCAGGATTATCGTTCTCTATCTTTCAAAAGAATTTGGAAAAAGGGTTCATCAATGGTCTTGCCCGAGTAAAATATAACAAAGAATGGGGCTTTCTAAATGCGAAGGGAGAGGTTTTGGGCAATAAATGGTACGAAAATGCGGAGGTATTCGACGACGTAAAAAATTAAATCACACTAACTAAATAAATGAGCGAAAAAAAGAAATTTGCACTGGTAACCGGAGGGTCTAGAGGAATCGGAAAAGCTATATGCCTTCAGCTCGCACTGGATACCGAGTATAAGATTCTAATAAATTATATAAACAACGAATCAGCTGCACGGGAAACCTTAAATGAAATAGAAAAAATTGGTGGAAGTGCCGAGCTTATACAGTTTAATGTAGCTGACAATAAGGATGTACAAAATAAATTGGATCTTTGGCATGAGACCAACAAAGACGCTATTATAGAGGTAATTGTAAACAATGCCGGCATCACCAAGGACGGACTTTTTATGTGGATGAAACCTGAGGATTGGAACAATGTCATCAACACCAGTTTAAATGGTTTTTTCAATGTTACCAATCACCTGATCCAAAAATTATTGGTTCATAAATATGGCAGGATCATAAATATGGTTTCGGTATCCGGTCTTAAGGGAACACCGGGTCAGGTTAATTATTCTGCCGCAAAAGGGGGAATAATAGCAGGCACAAAGGCGTTGGCCCAAGAAATAGCAAAAAGGAACATCACCGTTAATGCAGTGGCACCAGGTTTTATAAAAACAGATATGACCGGTGATCTTGATGAAAAAGAGCTTAAAAAAATGATTCCCATGAACCGTTTTGGGGAAGCTGGGGAGGTTGCCCATTTGGTTTCCTTTTTGGCATCCAAAAAGTCGTCGTATATTACGGGTGAGGTCATAAATATTAACGGAGGAATATATTCTTAAAAATATTACAAGGAAAAATGAAGAGGGTCGTAATTACAGGTATGGGAATATACTCTTGCTTAGGAAAAAACTTGGACGAAGTAAAAGAATCTCTATACAATGGAACTTCAGGTATTGTTTATGACGAAAAACGCAAGGAATTTGGATATCGCTCCTGTTTAACGGGTATGGTAGAGGAACCAGACCTAAAAGATTTACTCACAAGAAGGCAACGACTAAGTCTGGGCGAGGAAGGAGCCTATGCATATATTGCCACCTTGGAGGCCTTAAAAAATGCAGGTATCTCCCAAGAGTATATAGACAATAATGAAGTAGGCGTACTGTACGGAAATGATAGCACTGCCAAATCCGTAATAGAATCTATAGACAAACTAAGGGAAAAGAAAGATACTACTTTAGTAGGTTCCGGTGCCATTTTTAAGGCCATGAACTCCTCTGTAACCATGAACCTCTCTACCATTTTTAAATTGAGGGGAATCAACTTCACGGTAAGTGCGGCATGTGCAAGCGGATCGCATGCCATTGGAATCGCCTATCAATTAATTAAAAGTGGGCTTCAAGATTGTATCATTTGTGGAGGAACCCAAGAAATCAATGAATTGGCCATGGGAAGTTTTGATGGCCTTGGGGTATTTTCTGTCAACGATGCAGCACCTGGGGCCGCCTCCCGCCCATTCGACAAAAGTAGGGACGGATTGGTGCCTAGCGGAGGTGCAGCATCCCTTATAGTTGAAAGTTATGAATCCGCTAAAAAAAGAAATGCTCTTATTTTAGGTGAAATTATTGGCTATGGGTTTTCCTCCAATGGGGATCATATCTCTACTCCAAACGTTGATGGCCCCACATTGGCCATGAAAAAGGCTATAGACCAAGCCCAGATAAAGCCTAATGAAATAGATTACGTAAATGCCCATGCCACCTCCACTCCCGTAGGGGATTCCAATGAAGCCAAGGCCATATTTGCCGTTTTTGGGGATAACGGCCCCTACGTTAGTTCTACAAAATCCATGACAGGTCATGAATGTTGGATGGCAGGTGCCAGTGAAATCGTATATTCCATGCTCATGATGGAACATTCGTTTATTGCGCCTAATATAAATCTCGAAAATCCTGACGAAGATGCGGCCAAATTAAATCTGGTAAGAAAAACACTGGATAAAAAAATTGATGTATTTTTGTCGAATTCTTTTGGATTTGGAGGTACAAATTCAGCATTGCTAATAAAAAAAGTGAAAGATTAAAAATGAATAAAGAAGTAATTATTGATAAAATAAACAACTTTCTTATAGATGAATTTGAAGTTGATGCCGATGATATTTCTCCAATGGCCAATTTAAAGAAAACCCTTGAATTGGACAGTTTGGATTTTGTTGATTTAGTAGTGGCCATCGAATCTAACTTTAGTGTTAAATTGGTGGGGGAAGATTTCATTAATGTTATTACATTACAAGACTTTTATGACCTTATAGAGCAGAAATTAAACTAAAATATTAATCGCAAAAAATGCCAAATCAATGGAAAGGAAAGTCCAGAGGTTCCGTTTTAGGTTATAAGATTTTTGTTTTCTCCATTAGAAGGCTTGGATTGGGATCGGCCTATTTTATCCTATATTTTGTTGCCTTTTATTTTTGCTTTTTTGCCCCTGCAAGTACTAAGTCCAGTTATTATTACTTTCGTAAAAGACTCAAATACGGCACCCTAAAAAGTATTGTATCCATTTACAAAAGCTATTATGTCTTTGGACAGACCATTTTGGACAAAGTAGCCATTTCCTCCGGCCTAAGAAATAGATTCACCTACCATTTTGACGGAATAGAGCATCTAAATGAAACCTTGGCCAACAAAAAAGGTGGAATTCTGATCAGTGCGCATTTGGGCAACTTCGAAATAGCAGAGTTTTTTCTGGACGAATTGGAAGGAAGCGCCACTATTAATTTACTTACCACGGATGCCGAGCATAGGGCTATCAAGGAATACCTTGACAGGTATATTAAGAAATCATCTACCAAATTTATCATCCTACAGGACGATCTTTCCCATATCTTTGAAATGAATGCCGCCTTGGCAAAAAATGAAATTATTTGCATGACCGGGGATAGATATGCAACAACCGCCAAGTTAATGACCGCTCCGATTTTGGGTGAACAAGCACAATTTCCTTCCGGTCCATTTTTAATGGGATCCAGATTAAACGTACCGGTCCTGTTTGTATATGTAATGAAGGAAACCAATAAACACTATCATCTTTACGCCAGAAAAGCAGATTTTAAGAAAAGGGATGCCGAAGGATTATTAGCCAATTATATTAAAAGTATGGAATGGATTATAGAACAATATCCATTACAATGGTTTAACTATTTTGATTTTTGGGGTTCAAAGAACTAAGTTCGGTTAGGATAACACCTAGTTTTGGTTGCACTATACAAATCTGGCACCGATCCAAAAATTAAAATTAAATTTGAACCATGCCAAAAGTCAAAATGAAAGCCTTACAGGTACTAAAATAATGACAATCTTGGCGGTGTTATAATGAATATCAATAGCTTACCATGAAAGAAGTTCTTATAGTTTATTATTCCCAATCCGGGCAGTTGTTGGATATTGTTCAAAATGTAGCCTCTTCTATAGAAGGTAAGAACGTAAATATCACTTATTATAGGATAAGTCCCGAAAATGACTATAAATTTCCCTGGAAACAGGAAGATTTCTATGATGCATTTCCTGAATCCTTCCTTCAAATACCCTGTGAGCTAAAGCCACCAAAGGCCGATATCCTTGAAAGGAAATATGACCTCATAATTCTCGGTTACCAGGTTTGGTACTTAACCCCTTCCATACCCATTAATTCTTTTTTAAAATCCGATGTTGCCAAGAAATTATTGGACCAGACACCGGTAGTTACGGTAATTGCCTGTAGAAATATGTGGTTAATGGCACAGGAAAAAATGAAACGCCTTCTGGTTGCCTGTAATGCCAAGTTAGTAGGCAATATAGCTCTAGTAGACCGCCATATAAATCACATAAGCGTTATTACCATAGTACATTGGATGTTGGGCGGAAAAAAAACCAAATACCTTGGCATTTTTCCCAAACCGGGGGTTTCCGACGAGGATGTAAAAGCTTCTGAAAAATTTGGAACGCCTATCCGGAAGGCGCTATTAACAAATGATTACGCCAACCTACAGGATGAATTGTTAGCATTGGATGCCGTTAAAGTAAAACCCTTGCTGATACAGACTGACATAAGAGGCAATGTTTTGTTTACGAAATGGGCCAACCTTATTATAAAGAAAGGACCTTCGGGCAATCCGAAACGAAAAAAATTGCTGGTTTTGTTCAAATATTATTTGTTATTTGCAATTTGGGCTATAGCTCCAATAGTTTTTATTGTATTTTTGGCGACTTACATACCTCGGTACAATAAAATTAAAAGGGATAAAGCATACTATTCATCCGTTAGTTTAAAGAACAATTAATGAAAGACGTTTACATTACCAGGATTGCCAAGTTCTTACCTAATGAGCCCATTGACAATGAACAAATGGAAGAAAAATTGGGCATTATCAATGGTAAGAATTCCAAGGCTAGACGTATAGTCCTGCGGAACAATCAAATTAAGACCAGATATTACGCCATAGACGCAGATGGAAACATTACCCATAACAATGCCCAACTTACCAAGGAGGCCATTGAGCTTTTATGTGACGACACTTTTACGACCAAGGACATAGAACTCCTTTCTTGTGGCACCAGTAGTCCCGATCAAATATTGCCATCACACGCTTCTATGGTTCACGGCTTTTTAAAAAACGGGAATTTAGAGGTTAATTCCCCATCTGGGGCTTGTTGCTCAGGAATGAATGCCTTAAAATATGGTTTCCTGGCCATAAAGGCGGGACAAGTGAGCAATGCGGTATGCACTGGGTCGGAAAGAACCTCAACTTGGATGAAATCCGATATTTTTGAAACTGAGGTGGAGCACCTGAAGGAATTGGAAGACAACCCTATTTTGGCCTTTAACAAGGAATTTTTGCGCTGGATGCTTTCCGATGGTTCGGGAGCAGTATTGTTGGAAAGCGAGCCTAAGGGCATTGCTTTAAAAATTGAATGGATGGAAGGGTATTCCTATGCCTTTGAAATGGAAACTTGTATGTATGCCGGTGGTGATAAATTGGAAAATGGCCATTTAAAACCATGGAGCGAATATCCTGCCGAAGAATGGGCCAACAAATCCCTTTTCGCCATGAAGCAGGACGTTAAACTCTTAGGAGAGAACATATTGGGCAAAGGAGTGGACAGTCTAAAAATGGCCATGAACAAACACCATATCACAACAGCAGATATTGACTATTATTTGCCACATATATCTTCCTATTATTTTAAAGAAAATTTATACGAGGAATTAAAAGGACAAGGGGTAGAAATACCTTGGGAGAAATGGTTTATGAATTTGAGCAAGGTTGGCAACGTAGGTGCAGCCTCCATATTTGTGATGCTCGAAGAATTGGTAAGTTCAGGACAATTGAAAAAAGGAGACAAAATATTGTTGCACGTACCGGAAAGTGCTAGGTTTTCTTACTCCTATGCATACCTAACGGTTTGTTAAATGAATTTATTAAAACATACAATAGACGACAAAGGGCTAATTGAAGAACTGATCCCCCAAAAGGCGCCTTTTGTAATGGTAGACAAGTTGATACACTTTTCTGAAGAAAAGGTAATTACCGGTTTTACACCGCCATTGACCAATTTGTTTGTGTACAATAATAAATTTATGGCTGCCGGACTAATTGAACATATGGCACAATCTGTAGCACTTCACACAGGGTACCAATATTTCCTAAAAAATGAGCCTGCTCCAACGGGTTATATCGGGGCCATTAAACTGGCTGAAATACTGGAGTTACCAACCGTAGATCAAGAACTAATAACAACCGTCACAATTCTACATGAGATCTTAGGCGTTACTTTGGTTAAGATCCAAGTAACCAGCAATGACAGAATTATGGCAAATAGCGAAATGAAAACCGTATTGGCAAACTAAACTCATTGAATACAGCCCGTTCACATATAAACATACATAAGTTTTTGCCCCATAGAGCGCCAATGCTCATGGTCACCAAAATAATCGACCTTAATAAGGAAACGGTGACCACGGAATTTAAAGTAACCGAAGATTGTATCTTTGTGAAGGACAATAATTTTACCGAATCAGGGATTATAGAAAATGCTGCACAGTCATGTTCCGCCATTGTTGGGCAAGATTTCTTTGCAGCGGATGATCTTGAAGGGGAAGGCAACAGCGTAATTGGTTTTATTAGCGGCATTAAAAGGGCAAACATTTTTCTATTGCCCAGAACTGGAGACACCTTAACTACCAAGGCCAAACTCCTATCCAATTACAGTTCTGGTAATTTTAGCATATGTACTATGGAATGCAAAATATATACGGAGAAGGAATTAGTGGCAGACTGCATATTAAATTTTCTGATCCAGGAAGTTTAGTTACCACTGAGGATCGAATTTGAAAATGTATTAATAACTTTATAAGCCAGCAACCGTGGCCTGTAAATTATAAAGACCTAAGGCATGAAAAAGAATGAAGTACCACAGGACAAAAGCAATCTTGAGTCGGCCAATTTCAAAGAACTATGCTATGCCGTTGATGAAAACGGAGAATACACAACAGAATTAAGTACAGGTTGGAGCCCCAAGACCATTGCCCTTAACAATGCTATAGAAGCTTTGAACGAGCGTATTTCAGCTTCAAAACAAAGGGTAAAGGACCATAAGGTAAGCCCCTTGGAATATTATATGGAACTCCACAAAATGGATCTCCCAATCCTTGCGAGCTATGTGGGGATTTGGAAGTGGAGGGTTAAAAGACATTTTAGACCAGCCGTATTTAAAAACCTAAATAACAAAACATTACAAAAATATGCAGATGTCTTCGATATTACGATTGAAGAGCTACAGCGTACCGATCTCTAAACAATGGAAATAGATTTTAAACACAAGCAAGCTGCACACTGCGAGAACGGTGTAGTAGCCAACTTAATGACGTACAATGGGTTTACGGTAAGCGAACCCATGGTTTTTGGAATAGGCTCTGGGCTCTTGTTTACCTATATCCCCTTCTTAAAAGTTAACCATGCACCCGTAGTATCCTATAGGGCAATGCCAGGTATTATCTTTACCCGATTCGCCACAAGGGTCGGAATTAAAATAAAACGTGAAAAATTTCGAAATGCCCAAACTGCAAAGGCCAGATTGGACGAAAACCTACAAAGAAATAATCCGGTAGGACTTCAGGTGGGCGTATACAACCTACCCTACTTTCCGGATGAATATCGCTTCCATTTCAACGCCCACAATATGGTAGTATATGGTAAAAGGGATGGCATTTATTTAATAAGTGACCCTGTCATGGAAACCGTTACCTCGCTTACCGAAAAAGAACTGGAAAAAGTAAGATTTGCCAAAGGTGCCTTTGCCCCTAAAGGACATATATATTATCCAACCGCTTTCCCAAAAGAATTACATCTCGAAAAAGCTATCGTTAAAGGGATAAAACACACCTGTAGGGATATGTTGGCGCCCGTCCCGGTAGTTGGGGTTAAGGGAATACGGAAAATTGCCAAACTTATTCGCAAATGGCCAAAAGCCAAGGGTACCAAAATTGCCAATCATTATCTGGGACAAATTGTGCGTATGCAAGAAGAAATAGGTACCGGAGGCGGTGGGTTTCGGTATATTTATGCCGCATTTTTACAAGAAGCAGGAAAATTATTGACGAACAATCAACTTTTGGAATTATCCAAAGAAATGACCTTGATAGGTGACCAATGGCGCGATTTTGCAGTGGAGGCATCACGCATATATAAAAATAGGAGCAATTCCGTGGCTGTTGACCAGTATGATCATGTAGCCACCCTTCTTGAAGATATAGCCAACAAAGAGGAAGTTTTTTTTAAAAAACTTAAAAAGGCAATATAAAGCATCCCATGATCCAAGTATCCCATCTCTCCAAAAAATATAAAAATAACGCGGAATATTCGGTGGTAGACCTTGATCTAAAAATAGACGAGGGGGAAATTTTTGGGCTTTTAGGGCCCAATGGGGCCGGGAAAACAACACTGATCTCTATGTTAAGTTCCTTGATAAAACCTACCTCTGGCAGCTTTTCCATCAACGGGCTCACCTTTCAAAAGAATGCCAACCAACTAAAACAACTAATTGGCATAGTACCACAGGAATATGCCCTTTACCCTACCCTAACTGCCTATGAAAACTTGTATTACCTAGGTAGTATGTACGGCCTAAAAGGGAAGCAACTAAAGGAAAAGATCAATTACCATTTGGAAGTATTAGGGTTGGAAAAATTTTCCAACAAAAAATTGGACACTTTTTCTGGCGGAATGAAGCGCCGTGTCAACTTAATTGCCAGCATACTGCACGACCCAAAAGTGCTGTTCCTGGACGAACCCACAGTTGGGGTGGACGTACAATCCAAAAATGTAATTATTGAAAATTTAAAAAAATTGAACGCCCAGGGAACCACCATTATCTATACGTCCCACCATTTGAACGAAGCAGAACAATTTTGCTCCAAAGTGGCCATTATTGACCATGGTAGGATAATTATTGAAGGGGCTCCACAAGATCTTATTTCCCAATATCCGGAATCGCACAATCTAGAAGACGTCTTCCTGACCTTGACCGGAAAAGCACTAAGAGATCATGCATAAACTTTGGGCCTCCACATATAAGGAATTTCTTCTCCTATCCCGGGACATAGGGGGATTGGCCATCCTATTTGTAATGCCTTTGGTGCTTGTGATCACCATTACCTTAATTCAGGATAGTACCTTTAGGTCTATCAATGATAACAAGATCCCCATTCTTTGGGTGGACTATGACAAGGGTGAGGTTTCCAAAAATATTTACGATGGGCTGGCCGAGTCCCAATCCTTTAATATTATTGACAAAGAATCCGGCAGCGAGGCCAAAGAATTGGTTTTCAAAGGCAAGTATCAATTGGCCATTGTAATACCAGCCAACCTCAGCTCGGAACTTGAAAAAAAGGTAAATCTGAATGTAGAAGGCTTGCTATCCAAATTTGGTTTGGAAGAAGAAACGCCACCATCCCAAAAATCGGATTTGGAAAGAAAAGAGGTCATACTTTATTTTGACCCCGCAACACAAATGGCCTTCAAAAACTCCATAAAGAATGGAATAGACAAGATGATCTTTAAAATAGAGACCCAAACCATTTACAAGGCCTTCCAATCGCAAATAACGGATGATGAAGCCGAAGCCATATTCGACACCGAAAGTTTTATCACTTTTAAAGAAATTACGCCTAGTATTGGTGAAAACGAAATAATTCCCAATTCGGTGCAACACAATGTACCTGCCTGGACCTTGTTCGCTATATTTTTCATCATAGTTCCCCTGTCCATTAATATGGTCAAGGAGAAAAGCCAGGGTACCTTTGTCCGCCTAAGGACAAATCCCGTTTCCTATCTAACGGTATTAGGGGGCAAAACTGCAATATACCTTGCCGTATGTCTAATACAATTTGGGCTAATGTTGGGAATAGGAGTTTATCTTTTCCCTATCTTAGGCCTTCCCAGTCTTGAGGTCTCTGGAAAAATTCCACAATTATTCCTCGTAGCCATATTTGCAGGACTTGCGGCTATTGGCCTTGGATTGCTATTGGGGACCATAGCAAGAACCCAGGAGCAATCTGCTCCCTTTGGGGCTACTTTCGTGGTTATTTTGGCGGCATTGGGAGGGGTATGGGTGCCCGTCTTTATAATGCCCAAGTTTATGCAGACACTTTCAAATTTATCTCCAATGAATTGGGGCTTAAATGCCTTTTATGATGTTTTTTTGAGAGATGTAGGCCTAATGGATCTTGTACCTGAACTAACATTATTATTTTTATTTTTTATAACAACCACCGCAATTTCTATTGTGTATAATGAAAGAAAAAATGCCGTCTAATAACAAACCAGAGATAAGCTTTACCAGTGAAATTAGGGTTCGCTTTGCAGAAACAGACCCTTTGGGTATTGTGTGGCATGGGAATTATATCCAATATTTTGAGGATGGCAGAGAAGCCTTTGGCAGACACCATGGGATTGCCTATCTGGATCACAAGGCAGCCGGGTACACCACCCCGATCGTTAAATCATGTTGCGAACATAAACTTCCATTGCGCTATGGCGATGTTGCCACTATTAAAACAATTTTTGTAGATTCACCAGCGGCCAAAATGGTTTTTAAATACGAAATTTATGACCCGCAAAACAAATTGGTATGCACCGGGGAAACCATACAGGTTTTTGTGGAAGACGAAGGAGGTTTATCCCTGACCATGCCGACATTTTTCCTGGAGTGGAAACAAAAAGTTGGATTGTTGAATGAATAAGACCTATCTCTCATATAACAATATTGTATCTTCCTTAGGCTTTGATAGCCCTACGGTGGTACAGAAAATTCATGAGGGCTTATCCGGGGTAACATTAATTGAGGATGAAACGCTATTTCCCAATCCGTTCTATGCCTCGGTCATAGATTCCGATTACCTAGGAAAGGCGTTTGAAAAATTGCAACCAGCTGGTGGCTATACCCGTTTGGAGCAGATGATGATCCTATCCCTAGACAAAATCATTAAAGCATCAGGAGTAGCACTGACGGATAGGGTCGGCCTAATTCTGTCCACAACCAAAGGAAATATAGATACCTTGGACCCAAGGAATCCCATGCCTGCAGAGAGGGCCTATTTAGGAACTTTAGGGCATATAATCAAAAACCATTTTGGGTTTTCTACAGAACCCATAGTACTGTCCAACGCCTGTGTTTCAGGGATATTGGCCATTTCAACGGCCAAAAGATTCATTTCGCAAGGAACGTTCGATCAAGTTTTTATAGTTGGAGGGGATATTGTTTCCAATTTCATTCTTTCTGGCTTCAATTCTTTCCAGGCCATGAGCACCCTGCCTTGCAAACCCTATTGCAAGCAAAGATCAGGAATTAACATAGGGGAGGTGGCCGCCAGTGTATTGGTAAACAAGGACCAGGACAATTTACCTCCCGAAGCAGTGGAAATATTGGGCGAAGCTTCCTGTAATGACGCCAATCATATTTCCGGACCATCAAGAACAGGGGAAGGCCTTTATCGGAGTATTCTTTCGGCCTTTAAAGAAGCCAATGTAGGTCCCGGTGATATAGATTATATTTGCGCCCATGGCACTGCAACCATTTTCAATGATGAAATGGAGGCAATTGCCCTGAACAGATTAGGTCTGGACGCTGTTCCATTGAACAGCCTAAAAGGCTATTTTGGACACACCCTGGGGGCATCGGGCCTTTTGGAAACTATTGTTAGCATGCATTCCCTTTACCACAATACTTTATACCCATCCAAGGGGTTCACCGAGTTGGGAGTTTCACAACCCCTCAATATAATTACGGCACCCATTGCCAAGGATTTAAATTGTTTCTTGAAGACGGCTTCCGGTTTTGGAGGCTGCAATACGGCCGCCATATTTAAAAAGGTTAGATCATGAAGGCCCAACATCTCAAAATAAAGGAATATTGTAAAATATCCAACAACAGGGTACTGTTGAACGATCAGTTGCTTTATGAAGACCAAGGCAGCGATTTCACCACTTTTATAAAACTTGCCTATAAGAAGATGGATACCAATTATCCCAAGTTTTTTAAAATGGATGACCTTAGCAAACTTGGGTTTCTGGCCTCGGATATTTTGCTTAAGCCAATGACCCAAGATGCTGAAATAACTAAAAACATTGCCTTGGTATTTTCCAATAGTGCCTCGAGCCTGCAAACCGACAGAAAGCACCAAGAGTCCATTGTGGATAAGGAAAATTATTTTCCGAGTCCCGCCGTTTTCGTCTACACCTTGCCCAATATTTGCCTTGGAGAGATAAGTATTAAACATAGACTATATTCTGAAAATAGTTTTTTTATCTTTAACCACTTTAACGCGAAATATCTACACGACTACGCGAGCAGTTTAATTGAATCCGAAAAAGCGGACGAAGTGTTGTGCGGGTGGATAAACTGTGACGTGGAGGACTATGAAGCATTTTTATACCTAGTTTCCAAGAAAGGAAGCATTGAACATAATAAAGAAGAAATAATAAAATTGTACACAACCAAATGAGCGATTTAAAACAAGAACTAAAAGAAAAAATTATTACTCAATTAAACTTGGAGGATATTGCAATTGAAGAAATTGCAGATAACGATCCCTTGTTTGGTGATGGCCTTGGACTGGACTCCATTGACGCATTGGAACTTATAGTAATGTTGGACAAGGACTATGGTATTAAACTCACCGACCCCAAAGAGGGAAAAAAAATATTTGAATCCATTGAAGTAATGGCTAATTATATTGCTGAGCACCGCACAAAATAATTCTGCTACCATCAACAGTAAAAACCAAGGTGTTTATTCCCTGAATAACGCAATTGGTTAGATGCGAGGAAATCTATACCTTAAAATAAAAAATTCATGTCCACAGGAGTTGCTATAACGGGAATGGGTATAATTTCGGCTATTGGAAACAATGTGGCCGAGAATTACAGTTCACTTTTGGAGGGTAGAACAGGAATTTCCCATATCTCCAAAATAGACACCGTACACAAAGGCAGTATTATGGTTGGTGAAATTATATTCACCAACGCGGAATTGGAAGCGAAATTGGGTTTGGGCCCCAACAACAATTACTCCAGGACGGCCTTATTGGGAGCCATTGCAGCTAAAGAAGCCATTGAAGATGCCAAAATAACCAATATAAAAGCCTACAGGACAGGCCTTATTTCTTCCACCAGTGTGGGAGGCATGGATATGACCGAAAAGTTTTATTACGATTACTTGGAAAGCGAGGCTAATAGGAGATACATTGAAGGCCACCATGCTGGGGACTCTACGGAAAAAATAGCGGAACAATTGGGCATAGACCAAAGCCTGGTCACGACCATCAGCACAGCCTGTTCCTCTGCTGCGAACGCCATAATGTTCGGGGCAAGATTAATTAAAACCGGAAAATTGGATAGGGTAATTGTTGGTGGTGCAGACTGTTTGTCCAAATTCACTATCAATGGTTTTAATACCTTAATGATATTGTCCGACACCTACAATACACCTTTTGACGAAAATAGAAAAGGACTCAATTTAGGGGAAGCTGCTGCGTATTTAGTGTTGGAATCTGAATCCCTAGTAAAAAAGGAAAAGAAAAAAGTCTTGGGATATGTCGTCGGATATGGCAATGCCAACGATGCATATCACCAAACGGCCTCCTCCGAAAATGGGGATGGTGCCACCTTGGCCATGGAGAAGGCTCTTGCCGTTGCAGGATTGGAGCCAAAGGACATAGACTACATCAATGCCCATGGAACCGCCACCGGCAACAACGATTTATCCGAAGGAAGGGCAATTATCCGTGTATTTGGAGAAGATGTACCAGAATTTAGTTCCACAAAAGCTTATACCGGGCATACCTTGGCCGCAGCTGGTGCTATTGAGGCCGTGTATTCAATATTATCACTTCAAAACAACATTATCTATCCCAATTTAAATTTTAAAACTCCAATGAAGGAGTTTTCCCTGATCCCTCAAACCTCCTTAAAAGAAAAAGCATTGAACACCGTTCTGTCCAATTCCTTAGGGTTTGGAGGAAATTGTTCCACACTTATTTTTTCAAAATAGCCTTAAGAAGGATTTGTTATATTTACATTTGGACCATTTGATCTTTTTAGATAATATATTAGAAATCGGCATTCCCAACAACTAATGGAAAAAGTTTATATTAACAGTATCGGTTCCATATCTGCCCAAAAAACATTTGACAACAGTGATTTTTTGGAAGAAATAGTTACGTACGAAGACAATATCATCCCTGTAATAGAACCTAACTATAAGGACTTTATTCCCCCGGCAGCCGCTAGAAGAATGGCAAAGGGTATAAAAATGGGGGTAGTTGCCTCTAAAATAGCCTTGGAAGAGGCAAATCTAACAGATATAGATGCCATTATTACCGGAACGGGAATGGGATGCGTTAGGGATTCCGAAAAATTTGTAACCGCCATTTTGGACAACAATGAGCAGTTCCTTACCCCTACTTCGTTTATACAGTCTACCCATAATACGGTTGCAGGTCAGATTGCCCTAGGGATTGGCTGCAAGGGATATAATTTCACCTATGTACATAGCAGTGTTTCCTTTGAATCGGCCCTCATCGATGCCTTTATGCAGTTAGAACAAAAGGAAGCAGAAAACATACTTGTTGGTGGTGTTGATGAATCCGGGGAACATACCAATGCCATAAATAAACTAATACACCATATAAAACCGGAGAAAATAAATTCCAAAGAGTTGCTGCATTCCAAAACCGGTGGCGCCGTATTTGGGGAAGGGGCCAATTTCTTTGTGTTGTCCAATAAAAAACAAGATTACAGCTATGCCCAGCTACTGGGTGTAAAGACCTATAATACCTTGGCCAAATCAGATCTTTTGGCCAATCTTGAGGTGTTTTTAAAGGAAAACAATCTATCCTTCGCCGATATTGATGTGTTGATAATTGGCAATAATGGAGACATTGACTATGACAACTATTATTCAGAGCTTACCAATGGCCCTTTTAAAGACACCCAACAAGTGGCTTACAAACATCTAAGTGGTGAATTTAACACAGCCTCGGCATTTGGGTTTTGGTTGGGAGCCAAAATTCTTAGGACCCAGCAAATACCAAGCCCAGTTGCCCTAAACGCCATTAAAAACAAAGGATTTGAAAATGTTTTACTGTACAATCAGTACAGAGGTAAAAATCATAGTTTCACCCTTCTTCGCCGATGTTGAAGTATCCTATTATAAATGGTCTTATTAGTGCAGCTTTCGCCACCCTTCTTATATTGGATTTTATATGGGTAATACCTTGGTGGGCATATATACTGCTTGTTGCTGTTTGGGCAACCTTAACCATTATAGGCTCTTTCCACATCCGTTGGGACTATCATCTCCCCGCCTTACATTTCAACAAAAAAATTCGCGACAATTTGGTTGCCATTACCTTTGACGATGGCCCCCATCCCAATTTTACCCCCAGGGTATTGGAGCTACTTCAAAAATATAATGCCAGAGCATCTTTTTTTTGTGTGGGACAACAGGTAAACCAATATGGTGCAATTGCAAAGAAAATAGTGGATAGCGGGCATACTATTGGGAACCACACCTATACACATTCCAATAAATTTGGCTTTTTTGGAACACATAAAGTACTATCGGAACTCCAAAAAACTAATACTACCATAAAAGAAGTAACAGGTCTAGAACCCAAATTATATAGACCAGCCTTTGGGGTAACAAATCCTAGCATAAACAAGGCGGTCAAAAAATTGAACCTTACAACGGTGGGCTGGAATATTCGATCTTTGGACACAACCCAAAGATCTAAAAAAGTAATCCTGGAACGCATCACCAATAAAATAAATAAAGGAGACATTATCCTGCTGCATGACAGTAGTGAAAAAACAGTTGAAGTATTGGAACAGTTATTGCTATTTTTACAGCAGCACAAAATGCAGTCTGTAACCGTGGACCAATTGTTAGATATCGAAGCCTATGCGTAACCTTTTATTTTTAGCCGTCCTTATTGCCCATACTTCCCTATTGTTCGCTCAGGAAAGTAATATGAACAATACCGAAATTGCGGAGTTCAAGGCCAAGATCAACGAGACGTCCAAGGTCACCAGCACTATCCAAAGTAATTTTACGCAGTACAAGCATCTGGACTTTTTATCCAACGATATTACCACACAGGGAAAAATGGCATTTAAGGCTCCCAACCTGGTAAAATGGGAATATACAGAACCCTTTAAATACAGTATTATTTTTAAGGACGACAAATTATTAATAAACGATTCCGGAAGCAAAAGCAATATGGATCTGGGAAATAGTGCCTTGTTTAAAAAGATAAATCAATTAATTGTCAATAGTGTAAAAGGCAACTTGTTCCAAGATTCGGATTTCACAATGAGCTACTTTAAAAGCCCTGATTTTTACAAGGTCATCTTTGTTCCTAAAGACGAAAAAATAAAAAGTTATATAGCCTCTTTTATTTTGTTCTTCGATAAGAAACAGGCCGATGTTATGGAGGTTAAAATGGTGGAACCCACTAATGATTATACCAGAATTGTCTTTGAAGACCGTCAGATCAACAAACCTTTGGACAATGAAGTATTTTCTAATTAGCCTAACACTCTTGCTGTTTGGCTGTGCCTCCTTTCCAAAAAAGAATAATCTAGAAAGTATATCCGGCCATACGCCAACTATAATCAATCCATACTTTTCGGACCTTGCTATGGATTATATCTACAAGGCCAAAATAAATTTCGCCGATAAATCCTTTGGTGGAATATTTGTTATTAAAAAAATGGGACCAGAACACCATAGGGTAGTGTTCACCACTGAAATGGGAAATAAGTTATTCGATTTTTCGTTCTTCAAAAACGAATTCAGAATTAACTTTATTCCTAGTGAAATGAATAAAAAGATTCTTATTAATCTACTGAGGCAGGATTTATTTGTTCTGATCAATGAAAATCCAAAGATCTTGAATCAATACCGAAAAATGGGCGATAGTATATTCATAGAGACCAAGCTTAAGAACAACACTTACTTTTACCTCACGGCTGATGAACGACTATATAAAATATTGAAAACAAAAGGAAATAAGGAAAAATCAAGCTATATTTTTGCCGAAATAGAAAACGATCATGCAAAGGAAATTAAAATACGGCACAAAAACATTAAGTTAACCATTGATTTAAAAGCCATTTAGAAATGAAAAAATTACTGCTTACCAGTCTTTTGCTCACCATTTCCTATACCATATTTGCACAAAGCAAGTCGCAACTAGGAGTAAGGATGGGACTGAACAATGCCAAGGTCCTGAATTCGGGACTGGACAACAAATCCGGATTATACACAGGATTGTTTTTAGCGGTTCGTTTAACGGATAGCTATACTATGCAACCAGAAATCATATATTCCAACCAAGGGGGTAAGGCCAGCTATAGAAATGGGGAAGACCTAAATATAAATTACGTATCCATTGCCCTAGCGAATAAATTTTTTGTTAGTAAAAATCAGGGATTCCATTTTATTTTGGGGCCTAGTCTAGATATTAATTTCGATGACAATTTTATCAACCTTATTAACGACAACGGTGCTAATTTAGAAATCACTCCAATTGACCTAGCCGTATTTGGAGGGATTGGATATGAGTTCGATTTTGGTTTGGCATTGGAATTGAGATATAAACAAGGATTGATAGACCTCGATTTTAATGACTCCGGAGAATATGGAGGCAATGCGGAGGAGAATCAATTGAACAGGGTATTCCAAATTGGACTGGCCTATAAATTTAATATGTGACCATAATGTTAATAGAAGGACTTTATACAACCGAATCTTTTGATACAAACGAAGAAGGCATCTCGGCCCAAATCAAGTTGAATCCAAAGCATGAAATATTTAAGGGCCATTTCCCCGGAAAACCAATTATGCCTGGGGTTTGTATGATTCAAATCATAAAGGAATTAACGGAAAAAAGTCTCGGAAAGGATTTGTTTATATCCGTAGCCTCCAACGTAAAATTCATGGCCATTATAAATCCTGAAACCGACCCAGTTCTTTTAATAGATATCAGCCTTTCTGAAATAGATGGCCTGTTCAAGGTAAAAAGTACGACCATTTTTGGGGAAACAGTGGCCTTAAAATTAAGTGCAACCTTTAAAAGCGCGGCCTAAATGAAATTGATCTGTTTTCTCCTGTATGTAGTGTTCATTGGGCCTGCCACACCGGATCTAGACCAGATCCGCAAAGATTTTACATTGGCCACCAACGACCGTGAATCGGCCCTGGCCTTAAGGGATAAACTGAAAACTGTCTCAAAGGAAGACAATACCACATTAGTCGCTTACAAGGGTGCAGTTTCTGCATTAACGGCAAAATACACCAAGGATAACGCGGAAAGAAAAGACCTTTTCAAAAACGGGGTATTACTACTGGAATTTGCGGTATCCCAAAAACCGGAAAATATAGAAATTAGATGCCTAAGATTGAGTATACAGGAAAATTCCCCCAAGTTCTTAAAATATAGATCCAACATTGAGGAGGACAAAACTTTCATTTTAAACCACTACGAAAAGACCAATTCCAAAGCGGTCAGGGATTTTGTGAAATCATATATATTACAATCCCCAGGATTTAATACTGAAGAAAAGCAACGGTTTTAACTTCAGTAATTCCTATTTTTGCGAACCATGTCTTGTAATATTCTACAGGATGGAACAACCAAATTGCAATAAAACCGTGTCACAATCTACTACATCCACAACTAAAGCTATGGATCAGCTTAAATGCTGTGTGATAATACCTACCTACAACAATCATAAAACCCTAAAAAAAGTCGTTGAAGGGGTGCTGCAATACACCCAAAACGTTATAGTCGTTAATGATGGGTCTACCGATACCACTTCCGACCTTTTGACCAAATTCCCCGATATCCATACGCTTACCCTTCCAAAGAACATAGGGAAAGGTTATGCCTTGAGGAAAGGTTTTGAACTGGCCCTGGAACAGGGTTTTCACTTTGCCATCACTATTGATTCCGATGGCCAACATTTTCCGGATGATATACCCCTGTTTGTTAACAACCTCAGTAAGGAGAAGTCCAAAGTTGTACTGTATATAGGGGCAAGAAATATGGGACAAAAAGACGTTCCCAAAAAAAGTAGCTTTGGCAACAAATTTTCCAATTTTTGGTTTTGGGTCGAAACTGGGATTAGACTTCAGGACACCCAATCCGGATATAGGCTATATCCAATACTCGCCTTAAAGGATATCAAATTTTTCACAAAAAAATTTGAGTTTGAAATCGAAGCCATCGTAAAGGCGGCATGGAACGGCATAGAAGTGAAGAATATTCCCATAAAAGTAACCTATGATGTTACTGAAAGGGTATCCCATTTTAGACCCTTCACCGATTTTTCAAGAATCAGCCTTTTAAATACCTACTTGGTAATTCTGACCCTGTTATATATTTTTCCACGAGACTTAATCCGCAAAATAAAAAAAAAAGGGGTTAAAAGGTTTTTCCATGAAGACTTTCTTGGCAGTAACGATTCCCATGAAAAAAAGGCGATGTCCATTGCACTGGGAGTGCTGATAGGCCTATCACCATTATGGGGTTTCCAGACCCTGATCGTCATTTTCTTAGCCGTGTTATTCAAACTAAATAAGACCATTGCCTTCGCTTTTTCCAATGTCAGCTTCCCTCCTTTTATCCCTTTTGTGCTGTTTATCAGCCTTAAAATAGGCCACTGGGTCTTGGGTACAGAGTTCAATTTTACCTTTGAGGAGGCAGGGGCCAATTTTGAAGTAATTAAGCATTTAAAATCCTATATAATTGGTAGCATAGCCCTTTCCCTTATTGGAGCTTTTGCCGCGGGCATATGCGGTTATATTATTTTGAATATTTTTGATAGAAAAAATATGGCACTTAAAAATGGGTAGTTTTTTATATAGGTTTTATGAATATGTGGCCAAGAAAAGACTGCTGTCCGGCATTGGGCTCCTAGCCCTTTTTTTAATCCTTTTATTTTTTGCTTTCAAAATTGAATTCGAGGAAGACATTACTAAGCTTATACCCAGCAATAGCAAGACCGAGGAAGTTCAAAAAGTATTAAAATCGGTAAATTTTTCAGATAAGATCATCGTCAATATTGTGCGACAACCAGGGGCACCTATTGAAGAACTAACAAAGTACGCAAATGATTTTCTGGATAGTATATCCAAAAAATCGTCTTCACATATAAAAAAAATCCAAGGCAAAATAGATGACTCAGATCTAGGAAATACCCTGGGGTTTGTCTATGATAATGCCCCTCTACTGCTGGATAGGGAAGACTACAATACCATTTCAAAAAAACTCGACAAGGACAGTATTGCCAAAATGACCCAAAAAAACTATAGAACACTAATTTCCCCCTCCGGCATAGTTGCCAAGGAAATGATACTGAAAGACCCCCTAGGCATTTCTTTCATAGCCCTAAAAAAATTAAGTCGGCTGGGCATAGGGGATCAGTTTACCCTTAAGGATGGCTTTCTACTAAGCAAGGACCTTCAAAACATTTTACTATTTATTACCCCTACCCACCCTTCCAGTGAAACCGTTGAAAACACCAAATTTGTGACGGAGCTTTATGAGACCCAGAATCAGTTGGACCAGTTGTACAAGGACAGGGTAAAAAGTGAATATTACGGGGCCACCCTAATAGCCGTGGCCAACGCACAACAAATTAAGAAGGATATACGCCTTACGGTCACCATTGCCTTATCCATATTAATGGGGATTCTTATCCTATTTTATAGAAAATTAACCATTCCCATTATTCTTTTCACCCCTACCCTTTTTGGCGCTATTCTATCCGTTGCCATACTGTATTTGACCAGAGGGAAAATTTCTGCCATTTCCTTGGGCATAGGCTCTGTCCTGCTAGGGGTTACCCTGGATTATTCCTTACATATTCTTACCCAAATAAGAAATAACCCGTCTGTGAAGACGCTCTATTCAGATGTGGCCCAGCCTGTTATCATGAGCAGTATTACCACTGCCCTGGCCTTTTTGTGCCTTCTGTTCCTAGACTCGCAAGCCCTACAGGACCTTGGTATTTTTGCCGCCGTTAGCGTCATTGGTTCCTGTATTTTTGCCCTTCTGTTTATACCACATGTTTATAGGAATACCGATACTCTTAAGGTAAAATACACCCTCTTGGATAAGATAGCCTCCTATAACCTACACAAGAACAGATGGAGCATTGCAATCCTAGTAGGTCTTTTGATTGCCAGTATTTTTTTTCATGACAAGGTAATCTTCAATAAGGATATTGCCAAGCTCAACTATGAGCCTACAGCCTTGGTACAGGCTAGGGAAAGATTGGATGCACTTACCAATTTATCTTCCAAGTCCATCTATTTGGCCGTCTATGGGGACGATAGCGAAAAGGTCCTCCAAACCAACAATACCATATCCTATGCACTGGACAGCCTAAGGAATAATGGGGAAATACTTAGTTTTAGCTCTATAGGCAACCTAGTCCTATCCAAAGAAAAGCAGCAAGAAAAAATTGAACTTTGGAAGGAGTTTTGGAACAAGGATATCATTGAAAACACAAAAAATAATCTTGTGGAAACCGGCACTGAATTAGGATTCAAGCCCAATTCCTTTGACAAATTCTATTTGTTTCTCAATAAAGATTTTAGGCAGTTGAATATTGTGGATTACCGTAGTGCCGCAGCCTTGCCCGTTGATGACTACATGGTTACCGACAATAATTTTACCACGGTAACCTCATTGATCAAATTAAAGGAGGATAATGGAGAAAAAGTAAAAGAAATTTTCAGAGCTTACCCCAAAACATTGGTCATCGATAGACAGGAAATGAACGAAATGTTTTTAGGCAATCTCAAAAACGATTTCAACAAACTAATTGGTTACTCCCTTGGTATAGTAGTCCTGATCCTGTTCTTTTTCTTTAGGAGTTTTTCCCTAGTTTTGGTGACCAGTATCCCCATCCTTTTGACCTGGTGGCTCACCATTGGTATTATGGGCATGTTCCATATAGAATTCAACATCTTTAATATCATTATCTCCACCTTTATCTTTGGATTGGGCATAGATTATAGCATATTCATAACAACGGGACTGCTCAAGGAATACGGTAAGGGAGAAGAAGTTTTGAGCACCCATAGAACCTCCATCCTGCTTTCGGCCATTACAACGGTTTTGGGAATTGGTGTTCTTATTTTTGCCAAACACCCCGCCTTACATTCCATTAGTCTTGTATCGCTTATAGGTATCCTATCAGCTGTTTTTGTAGCATTTGCCATACAGCCATTATTATTTTTACTCTTTATTGGGAGTAAGGAGAAACGCCCCATTAGCTTTCGATTACTTGTCCATTCCGTCCTTTCCTTTGGTTATTATGGTTCGGGTGGTCTATTCTTGTCCATATGGAGTGTTACCTTTATGAAAATACTGCCCTTTAAGAAAAAAGTTAAAATGAAATGGTTCCATAGGACCATTTCAAAATTTATGAAATCGGTACTGTATACCAATCCCTTTGTAAGTAAAAAAATAATCAATCAATCCGGGGAAGATTTTGACAAACCTGCCATTATCATAGCAAACCACACCTCTTTTTTAGATATTTTGGCGGTCGGCATGCTACATCCAAAGATCATATATTTGGTAAACGACTGGGTGTACAAATCCCCTATTTTTGGAAAGGCCGTACAACTGGCCGGATTTTATCCGGTGTCCGAAGGAATAGATAATGGCCTTGAACATTTAAGAAACAAGGTTGCCCAAGGGTACTCATTAATGGCTTTTCCGGAAGGCACAAGGTCCCGGACCAACAAAATAAGACGATTCCATAAAGGGGCCTTTTATTTGGCGGAAAAGTTTAATTTGGATATAGTGCCTGTATTGATACACGGAAATTCGGAAGTGCTTCCCAAAGGAAGTTTTGTTATAAAAAATGGCAGTATAACCGTAAAGATCTTGGATAGAATTTCACCCGAGCAACTAGACTACGGCAAAACTTACAGGGAGCGCAATAAAAAAATCGCAGCCCATTTCAGATCTGAATTTCAGACATTGAGAAATGAGGTGGAAGGCGACACCTATTTCATCAGAACAATTCTCGAGGATTATCGATATAAAGGAGATACCATCTACCGTACGGTAAAAAAAGATTTAAAAAACAATTGCAAAATTTACGCCCAGATATCAAAACGTATTGGATCATCCGACTCCATAATTCATCTTTCAAAAGATTTCGGGCAACTGGATTTTCTATTATCTTTAAATGCCGTAGATCGTAAAATTTTTGCCTACTTGGCAGATGAAGAAATAAGGCCAATTGTAAAAAACAGTTTTATTTCCCAGCAAATAGCCAAGTTAACCTTATCCGAAACCATTGAAGAGGCTATGGCAATGCCTGCGGATATAATGATCATTGATTTGGAAATACAGGACTTGCATAGCCTGGCACCAACAATAAACAATAATATTAGGCTACTGATATTAGTAAAGGACGGAGCAAAATTGTTGGAAAGAATTATATTGTCCACAGGTTTTAAAAATGTCCTGGAAAATGAAAATCTTATTATCTTAGAAAAAAACATGGGCCTAGAATAAGCCAAGTTTGGAGGAGTCTAAAAACCCTCGTATTAAATTAGGAAGCAATATTAATTATTATAAGGGAGCAAGACCTGCCAAAAGCCAATTTTGAACATTGGTTTTGAAAATTGTAAAGAATACCATTTATGAAAGAACATTACGACATTGTAATTGTTGGAAGCGGATTAGGGGGATTGGTTTCTGCCCTGATAATGGCCAAAGAAGGTTATAGTGTCTGTGTCTTAGAAAAAAACAATCAATTTGGAGGCAACCTACAAACCTTTGTCCGGGACAAAACCATCTTTGATACAGGGGTGCACTATATTGGCGGACTATCAGAAGGCCAAAACCTGAACCAATATTTTAAATATCTGGGCATCATGGACCAGTTGAAACTTAAAAAATTGGATGAAGACGGTTTTGATGTGATCACGTTTGAAGGGGACCCAACGGAGTACAAGCACGCCCAAGGTTATGAGCGGTTCGAAAAAAGTCTACTGAGCCAATTTCCGGAGGAGGAAAAGGCAATAAAAACCTACAGTAAAAAATTAAGGGAAACCTGTTCCAAGTTTCCCTTATACAATTTGAACAACGGCAATCCTTCCTATGGACAAGACGATGTTTTTAAACTGAATGCCAAAACCTATATCAACTCCCTTACCAACAACAAGAAATTACAAGCCGTGTTTGCAGGGACAAATTTCCTATATGCAGGTGACGGGGAACGCTCCCCTTTCTATGTACATGCCCTATCCGTAAATTCCTATATTGAAAGCGCCTACAGATGTGTTAATGGGGGAAGTCAGATTACCAAAGTTCTTATTAGACAATTAAAGAAATTTGGGGGCGACACCTTCAAACATCATGAAGTTTCCAAATTTAATGTAGAAAACGGGGAAATCACTTCGGTGGAAACCAAAAATGGAAAACAGATAAACGGTGATATATTCATTTCGAATATAGAACCCAAGCTTACTTTAAAAATGGTCGGTGAGGAAAATTTTAGAAAATCCTACACCAACAGAATAAACAATATTGAAAGTGTTATTTCGGCCTTTAGCGTATACATTGTCCTAAAACCCAAATCCTTTAAATATCACAATAAGAATTTTTATCATTTTAAATATGGAGATCGGGTTTGGGATGCACAGAATTATACTCAGGAAAGTTGGCCAGAGGGATATATGGTCTCTATGGGCATTAATAAAAAGGATGATGGATGGGGAGATAGTTTAATAGCTATGACCTATATGAATTTTGATGAGGTTAAGTATTGGCAGGACACTTTTAACACGGTAGCCTCCAAAAATGATAGAGGACAAACATATGAAGAGTTCAAGGCCTATAAAACAGAGATTTTTATTGCGGAACTGGAAAAAAAATTCCCCAACCTTAGAGATTGTATTCAAACCGTATATGCCTCCACCCCATTGTCCTATAGGGATTATATAGGATCCCATAATGGGTCCATGTACGGTTATGTAAAAGACGTAAACAATCCACTACACTCCTTTGTTTCCCCTAGGACAAAAATCAAAAACCTGCTATTTACCGGTCAAAGTTTAAACATGCACGGAATCTTGGGAGTGACCATTGGAGCAATTATTACCTGTTCCGAGTTAGTGGGAAAGGATTATTTATTGGAAAAAATTTTGGAAGTCAATAAAGCGCAAGAAGTTTAATATGGGACAGATTAAAACCATTCCTATAACAAGGGTCAGTTCTATTAGCAAAGAGGATTTTATTAATCAGTATTACAAAACCCAACGCCCTGTTTTAATTGAAAACCTCACCTCGGACTGGCCTGCACGCCAGAAATGGAATATAGATTACATACAGAAAAAGGCGGGCGACCAAGTGGTTCCCCTGTACAACAACGAACCTACCAAAGGCAAACAAAACTCTGCTGCCCCAGTAACGGAAATGAAGTTGTACGACTACCTGGAAATTCTTAAAACCAAACCAACGGACCTGCGTATTTTTTTCTATAATATCCTGGATAAAATGCCAGAAATTATTAAGGATATACATTACCCGGATATTGGATTGAAATTTTTTAAACGCCTGCCAGTTATGTTTTTTGGAGGTGAAGGTTCTGTGGTGCTTCCCCATTATGACATGGACTTGTCAGACCTGCTTCATTTCCATTTTCACGGACACAAAAGTGTGCTTTTGTTTCCGCCCGAACAGACGAAATACCTGTACAAGGTTCCATTTGCTGTCCATAATTTGGAATCCATAAATATGGATGCTCCTGATTTTGATCGCTATCCAGCCCTAAAAAAGGCAGAAGGGTTATATGTGGAGATGAAACATGGGGACGCCCTTTATATGCCCAGTGGTTACTGGCACTATATTAAATATCTGGATGGTGGATTTTCCATTACCTTAAGGGCCTTGCCAAAACATCCCGTATTGTTGTCCAAAATGTTTGGAAATCTATTTTTTATGAGACCTTTTGAGAATACCATGAGGAAAATTTGGGGTCAGAAATGGGTAGATTTCAAGGAGAACAGGATGCTGGTAAAAACCAATAACAGGTTTGGAAAAGAATAAATTAAGCAATTAGGATGTACCGGATTAGATGGATTGTACGTATTGCTATTTTAATTGGGCTTTTTAGTTCTTGTGGTGTTTCAAAATCGCTAAAGGATAGGCCCAATTTAAGCACCTACAACCCTGAAATTCCGGAAATAACAAAAACCTCGGATTCTTCCTATATTTATTCCAACAACTCCCTGACCAAAAACAAACAAGGTCTGTGGGAACTTTATGTATCCGGAGATCCATTGCAAAGGGGATTAATTACCGGAGCCTTGACGGAAGACCTGTTTCAAGAACAGGAGGCAATATTTTTATCCAAGGTAGAAGAATTGGTCCCTTCCAAAACCAAAAGATATTTCCTGAGAAAATTCTTGGCTTGGTACAATAGAAAAATGTACAAGAACATTCCCGAGGAAATTAAAGCCGAAATTTGGGGACTTTCCCGATATGCATCCCAAAACTTTAATGACATAGCAGATCCCTATTCAAGGGTACTTTACCTTCATGGCGCCCATGATATAGGGCATGCCCTTCAGGATTTAGCCCTTGTTGGCTGTTCTTCCTTTGCCGTCTGGGGCGATAAATCTGAGGATGGAAGTCTGATCCTTGGTCGCAATTTTGACTTTTACGCAGGGGATGATTTTGCCAAAAATAAAATAATTTCCTTCCTAGACCCTACAGAAGGCCACAAATTTATGTCCGTTACCTGGGCGGGCATGACGGGAGTGGTCTCTGGAATGAACGAACATGGTCTAACAGTTACCATCAATGCGGGAAAATCCAAAATTCCCTTGGTTGCCAAAACACCTATCAGTATTCTTACCAGGGAAATTTTACAATATGCCGCTACTCTGGAGGAGGCTGTGTCCATCGCAAAAAAAAGACAGGTTTTTGTATCAGAATCTATTCTCGTTGGCAGTGCCAGGGATAAAAAGGCCATGATAATCGAAGTCTCCCCGCACAATTTTGGTGTATATGAAGTTCCCAATTCCACTCAATTGATCTGCTCCAACCACTTTCAGAGCAATGCCTATGCAAATGACAAAAACAACCAGAAACATATATTTGAAAGCCATACCCAATACAGATATGAACGCATGGAAGAACTATTGGGAGACCATAAGAAAATAACCCCAGCAATTGCTGTTGACATCCTTAGAAACAGGGAAGGACTTAAGGATAACGATATTGGCTATGGCAATGAAAAGGCGTTAAACCAACTATTGGCACATCATGGTATTGTGTTTAAACCAGAGCAGCGATTGGTTTGGGTGTCCTCCAATCCCTACCAATTAGGGGAATTTGTGGCCTATGACCTAAACAAAATTTTTAAGGACAGCTTAAATAGCAGAATAGGATCAACGCTTTCCATCCCTAATAAGAATATTGAAAAAGATAGTTTTCTGTATACCCAAGCCTACCAAAACTATGAAAAGTACCGTGTTGAAATTCACCAAATTAAACTAGCCGTTGCAGACAACAAACACTTGACTCCCCAATTTCTTGAGGAATTCAAAAGATTGAATCCCC
This sequence comes from Arenibacter troitsensis, assembly GCF_900177645.1. Taxonomy (GTDB): domain Bacteria; phylum Bacteroidota; class Bacteroidia; order Flavobacteriales; family Flavobacteriaceae; genus Arenibacter; species Arenibacter troitsensis. The sequence continues at coordinate 617,848 of NZ_FXAO01000001.1, read as the reverse complement.
AATTTTGGGAAACGCATTATTGGATAGGCCTCTATAATTACAAAAGAAAATATTTTAGAGCGGCCCTAAACAACTTTATGGAAGCTAGTACAAAAGAAATTACAACAGTTCCAGAGAAAGCTGTGGTACATTCGTATATTCGAAGACTAAAACGTAAATTAAAATAATGATTCCTGAAATCGAAAAAGCATCGGCAGAGGCAATTCAACAGTTACAAGAACAGCGTTTAAGGGAGCTCATCAACTATATTACCCAGAACTCTGCCTATTATAAAAGAATTTTTAGGGAACATAATTTACAGGCCAGCGATATAAAAACCTTGGCAGACCTTGCCAAACTCCCTACTACCTCCAAAGAGGATCTACAACAATTTAACGATGATTTCTTATGCGTGGATAGGCGCAAGATTATAGATTATGTAACTACTTCCGGCACCCTGGGCGAACCTGTTACCTTTGCCCTTACAGACAATGACCTTAATCGTTTGGCCTATAACGAGGCCATTTCTTTTGATTGTGCCGGAGTTACGGCAAACGATATTTTGCAATTGACCACAACAATAGACAGACGATTTATGGCCGGATTGGCCTATTTTTTGGGAGCAAGGGAGCTAGGCGCTGGAATTATAAGGGTAGGCGCCGGAATTCCCGAACTTCAATGGGATTCCATCCTTAAGTTTAAGCCCACCTACCTTATCGTGGTTCCTTCATTTTTGTTGAAGCTCATAGAATACGCCCATCAACACGGCATTGACCCCAATAAGGCCGGGATAAAAGGGGCTATTTGTATAGGGGAATCACTACGAAATGAAGATTTTTCGTTAAACACCCTTGCGGCCAAAATTAAGAAAGATTGGAACATTCCCCTCTACTCCACTTATGCCTCCACGGAAATGAGTACGGCCTTTACAGAGTGTTCGGCAATGCAAGGCGGCCACCATCATCCGGAATTGATCATCATCGAAATTTTGGACGACGAAGAAAAGCAAGTGGAAGAAGGAATGCCTGGAGAGCTTACCATTACCACCTTGGGAGTTGAAGGTATGCCCTTGCTGAGATTTAAAACCGGCGATATTGTCCAGGCACACACTTCCAAATGTTCCTGTGGAAGAAATACGCCTCGCTTAGGCCCTGTTATTGGCAGGAAGAAACAAATGATAAAATACAAGGGGACCACGCTATACCCTCCGGCCATGTACAACGTACTCAACTATTTTAATGAAATAGACGCCTTTGTAATCGAAATAGACCATAATGACATTGGAACCGATGAAATATGTATTAAAATAGCTACCTCCAATCCTACAAATGATTTATTACAGACCATCAAGGATCACTTTAGGGCAAAACTAAGGGTGCTCCCCAAAATTGAATTCCACGATTTTAAAACCCTTCAGGAGCTGCGATTTCCCAAAATGAGCAGAAAACCAGTTATTGTAATAGACCATCGACTCTAAGTGACTGCTTGGGCATGTTAACCGCCAAAAAAAATCAATTTGTAAATCTTCCATCAATTGCTTACATTCTAAGGCCATACAGGCTATATACCACAACATTTACCATTTCCCGCCTATATGTATAGTTTTTTAATTAAGGAATCGAAACTTAACTCAAACATATATTTGCATTAAAATTGGTATTACATTTGATTACACTTTATACTGCCATTACAACGCTATGAAAAAACATATATTTATATATATCCTACTATTCTGCTTTCCTTTAATAAGTCCCGGACAAAAATTGGGCAATCAGGAAATAAAGGATTTGATCAACTCTTACAAAAAAGATATCCGTGGACCATATAAAGAAATCCGCTGGTTCTGTACCGATGGAAGCATTCGCCAACCCAAAGACCCATGTCCAGATAATATAGGTCCTGGAGTGCAGCACGCTACCTATAAAAATTCTATTATCGATTTAGGAAAGAGCAACCACCTCTTTTTGGGACAAATTTTGGCCTACACTTCCAAGGAGGAATTTTGGGACGCAGAAAACAACCATTCCCGTCTTAAACAGTATCAATTGGACAAATATTTAAAAACTGTTGATAATGGCTGGATCCTAGAAAAAGGGCAGTTCTATCGCGGTGCCATACAGGCAGAGGACGAAGAGGCATGGGGGGTGAATTTTTATAAATGGCTATTATCCGATACTCAAAATGTAGTTCAAAATTTTTATCTTATTCGACAGTCCTTAAAGGATATACCCCATAACGGTGACGACAATCTATCCCAAAAAATAAGGAGCGATTCAAAGGTAATTTCGGACATGGTCCCGGAATTTATGGACTTAAGGGTTAAAATCCATAGTCAGCCCGATGCCGGGGATATAAATAAAGTAAGGGATTTTAAGTCCAAATACAGTAACAAACTGAACAGCGAGGTAAAAGTAAAAATTGATGCCCTGGTGTCTACCATGGCCAATTTCTACAAACCGGTTGATATTGCGCAAATACAAAAAAACACAGCTCTTGTAGAGGATAGCCCTATTGGAGTTGCCATAAAAAACTTTGCTACCAGCTATAGTGGGGAAGCAAATGCAGCTGTGCTCATACCCGCTACTGCAGAATTGCTATTAGAGATAAGGCAGGCCATTCTAAAAGAAGTAAGTGCGGCCGCACGGCTTCAGTTATTGGACGCCTCACTAAAATTGGAAGAAGTAATATTTAAGAATTCTCCCCAATGGCAACCGGAGGACCTAAATGGTTTATTGGACAAAGTCTGCTATTTGGGTATGGCGAATGCCGGTGCCGGATATATAGAACTGGCCGAATGGGAAGAATTGGACCTATCCCTAAGGGGAACCAATAGTGGAAGCATGTCTCTAGGACAGCTTACCACCGTATTGGAAAATGCGCGTAGGGAAGTGGAATGGAGCTCTTCCATGGTAAAGGCCAATTATCAGGAAATTGTGGATATTTACACGGCATTTGAACCTAAGGCTTATGGATTTATTGATGATAAAATTCGAGGTTCCATTGCACTATATTTGGGTCAAACCGTAGGAGAATTGGGCGATATCATTGCCCAAGAATCCTCTCTGACCAATAAGGTGATGGACATTGAAAATCAAAGTAGCCTAAGAGGCCTAAATCCAGGATATGCCCTAGGGGAATTGGTAGTGGTAGGGGGTTCTCCAGATGACATTGAGGTAACTTCCGATAAAATCTATATTTTTCAACGTCCACCATCAGATCTTAAGCCAGTTGCCGGAATTGCTACGGTATCCGAAGGGAATATGGTGTCTCATGTGCAATTATTGGCACGAAATATGGGTATCCCCAATGCCGCGCTGAGCGATGAAAATCTTAAAAGTCTTCAAAAATTTAACGGGGAAAAGGTGTTTTATGCAGTGTCCAACAAGGGCAATGTTATTATGAAGCCGGAAATAGACATGTCCGAGGAAGAACGCAGTTTATTTACTAAGGTAGAGCGCAAAGAGGAAAGAATTGAAGTACCCATAGAGAATATACGATTGGACGAAAATGCCATACTTAACCTTAGGGCAGTAGACGCTGAGGATTCCGGTAAACTTTGCGGTCCAAAAGCGGCCAATTTGGGACAGTTAAAAAAAATGTTCCCGGAAATGGTGGTCGAAGGTCTGGTAATTCCCTTCGGAATCTTTAGGGACCATATGGACCAACCCATGCCCGACCAACAGAGAAGCTATTGGGATTTTTTAAACTCCACCTTCAAAGAGGCCGAGACCATGCGCACCCAAGGCATTGCGGATGGCGAGGTAGAAAACTATCAGCTTAGGCAACTGGAAATCCTAAGGGAGGCCATAAAAAAAATTCCAATGAAGGCCGAATTCATTGCCCAACTGGAAGAGGGGTTTAAGGATGTATTGGGAAAAGCAATTGGCGAAATCCCAGTTTTTCTAAGAAGTGACACCAACATGGAAGATTTAAAGAATTTTACAGGGGCCGGATTGAACCTCACTATTTTCAATGTTGCTGCCAAGGAAAAAATTATTTCAGGAATCAAGGATGTTTGGGCATCCCCTTATTCTGAACGCAGTTTTAAATGGCGTCAGAAATACCTTCTAAACCCTGAAAATGTATTCCCTTCCATTTTGGTAATCCCCAGTGTGGATGTGGATTATTCGGGGGTATTGATCACCAAGGGGATAAGTTCCGGCAATCCGGAGGACCTTACCATTGCCTTTAGCCGGGGGGCCGGTGGCGCTGTGGATGGCCAATCGGCAGAAACCTACTTGGTCAAGGAAACTGGAGGAACCCAACTTTTGGCACCCGCGAGGGAAATGTACCACAATCGACTTCCAGCAGCGGGGGGAACCGAAAAAAGCATGTCAACCTTTGAGAATTTCATCCTAAACCAAAAAAACATTGAGGAAATAAGGGTATTAGCCAAAACAATTCGCGAAACTATGGCTACCGAAACCAAATCGGATTATGAAGGGGCTTATGATGTGGAATTGGGATTCCAAAACAATAAGTTATGGCTGTTTCAAATTCGCCCTTTTGTAGAGAATAAAAAAGCCTTAAGTTCCAATTATCTGGAATCTATTACGCCAAAAATCGATTTGGACAAAAACATTCCGCTTTCTAAAAAAATATAAGATGCAAAAGAATATTAAATATGTTGTTTTAATAGTGATATGTTCGGCCTTTACCACCATGAGCTATTACCCCATTGATGGGTATTTGCATACTGGGATAAAACGGTTGAGGTATCTGGAGCTCGTTAAAAGTGGGGAGCTAAAATCTACCACCGTTATTCCTCCAGGGGCCCAAAAGTCCTACATGGACATTGAGCTTAACCTAATATCCAAAAAAGAGGACAGCACTGCCGCCTTTCTAAGCGTGGATGAACAATTCCAAAAGGACATCAATGCGCTCTTTAGGGGATTGGACAAGAGTTACTCCATCACCGTATTGGATATTTCGGATATTGACAGCATTAGATATGCCAAGCGAAACGAAACTGCCGGATATCAACCGGGAAGTGTTGGTAAACTGGCCGTAATGGTAGCTTTGTTTACCCAATTAAAAAAAATATATCCGGATTCCTTTGAAAAGCGTTTGGACCTTTTACGATCCAAATCCGTAAAATCTGGCGTGTGGGGATTAACGGATGAGCACACTGTGCCCATTTTTAATTTGGAAACGAACAAACTGCTTAAAAGACAGGTAATAGCAAGTGATGTTTTTACCTTGTTTGAATGGGCAGACCATATGCTTTCCGTTAGCAATAACGGTGCGGCAAGCATTGTATGGCGGGAAGCCTTATTGATGGCCGCCTTCGGGGAATCCTATCCCACCCTAACACAGGAAGAAGCGGATACCTACTTCACCACAACCCCAAAAAAGGAATTGACAGATTTGGCCAATGACGTGGTAAACCTACCCTTACGGGAACTAGGAATTACAAGTGACGAATGGCGTTTGGGCAGCTTTTTCACCTCGGGTCCCAACCGCTATGTAGGAGATAAAGGCGGAAGTATAGGGTCTCCCTTAGGGTTGATGAAATTCTTGATCCAGTTGGAGCAGGGCAAGGTGGTAGACGAAGAATCCAGCTTGGAAATGAAACGCCTTATGTATATGACGGACCGCAGGATAAGGTACGCACAATCCCCTGCCCTGAAGCCTGCTGCGGTATATTTCAAATCCGGGAGTTTATATAAATGTGATAGAAGCACAGGAGAGGCCTGTGGAAAATATATGGGCAATGTTACCAACTTCATGAATTCTGTAGCCATTGTAGAACATCCGGACAATTGCAGGTATATGGTGGTACTTATGACCAACGTACTGCGAAAGAATTCGGCAACGGACCACATGACCTTGGCCAGTAGCATCGACAAGATTATTAAGCGCTAATCCTTTTAAAATTACGCAGGATTTCGGCCGCCTTTTTTCTGGCCTTCTCATTGGAATCCTCCAAAACCATTTCCAATAGGGAGGTAAATTTGGGGTCTCTGGTTTTTTCAATCAGGTAAAGCACCGCCAGTTTCAACTTAATATCCTTACGTTTCAATAAGGCCAAATAACTTTCGGATTCACTAAGTACCTTTACGTTCAAATTTTTCAGATTTTCTTCGGAAATAACACCAACTTGTATAATGCTTTCGGCAACAGGAATCAATTCCTTTTTGAGTTGTATGTCCAGGATATTGTCCAAAAATTCAATGGCATGTATACGTTGTTCCTCCTGACCTTTAAGTATGGCATTTAAGATGGGGTCCACATCCTGCGGCGGGTATTTTACCCCCAAAAATTGAAAAATTCGTTTTAATTGCCTGTCCAACCTCAATTCCAATAAATGGATAAGTCCATTTCTGGCCTCATTTTCCTCCTTGGTCTCCAGTTTTTCCGGGTTCTTTTTATACTGTAGTACTATTTGGGTGTGGATTACGGACAGGGTACTTTGGTACAGGTGACACTCGTCCAAAATCTTATCTACAATAAACCTATCCCTGATTTTAAGGTGGGGATGTTTCCATTTAAGGTGTTTTAAGGCTTCAATAGCTTCAATTTTTACCGTATGTTCCATATCATCGGTAAGTTTCATCAAGGTATTGATGGCCTTTTGTGAATCGAACTTACCAATAACCATGACCACGTAGGCGCTATCGTCGGGATCAATGCTATCCGTTTTTAAACCCTCGAACAAAATATCTATGATGGGCTCCCCGTAAAAGTAGAGGGCTTCCGTTGCCGATTTTCTGGTATCCTTACCAGATAATCTGGAAATTATTAGGTCTATAAACTGTTTGTCCAAGGTTTTTGATGCCGCCAAAATAGCGGTATTTGCAATTGGAACATTATCGGAATATATATGTGTCTTGATTACAGGGTAGAATCTTTCAACCTTGGCATTCCCAATGGTTTCAAGAATGGCCAGAATCTTGTTCGTCCTTTCCAGCTCTATACTGGTTTGCGATAATTGGGCAAGGGTATTTTCAATTCTTTGTTCCAAACCAAATCGATCCTGCAGTACCCTATTATTTCGCAATTCCATAGACAAGCCAACCAGGGTGGCATTGGCAATGGTATTGTCTTCTACCGACAAATATTTGTCCAAAAGTTCCACAGGGTTTTGTTGATAGCGCTTCAATAAATACCGAAACGCAGAAGTGGTCACTTGTTGATCCTTATCATAGATCATGGGCTCTACAACAGGACATAAATTTTCCGTATTCAAAAAATATAGATTTTCAATGGCCAAAGCCCTTACCTTGGCAGACGGATTGTTCAACAAGGCCTTAATCCCATAAAAGAAACGTTCATCCTTTACTTCCAATGTTTTATGCAACATATGCAATATCTGATTCTCGTTCCCGGCTTCAAACACCCGGATTACAGTTTCTATAATAGAGGTAACCTTTATTTCAGATTTGGCAGCCTTCTCTTTTCTTGCGGGGTTATATTCCAACAAGCTCTTGAAAGAAATGATATATTCGTTCCTCAAATGATATATAAAGTACAACCAGATTAAAATTAGCCCTATAATAATGATACTAATGTAGGTAGATGAAATATCCAGACCATTAATAAAAAAGATCAGAATAAAGCCCGCCATCCCTGTGGCTATACTATCTACGACCACATCTGTAAATGTCTTGGTCTTCTTTTTAATTTCTATCGGAATGGGTATGGAAAGTAATTCCGTGGCAGCCTTGTTAACGGACTGCTTTAAACTTCCGTCCACAATTTTGATAAATACCACCACCCAAAGTTGTGGCACGATCAACAAAAGAAAAGACCCCAACAATATGCCCGAAGGCAACCAAAGTAGGGATTTGCCTACGCCAAAGGTTCCTACAATACGTTTGGTGAGAAACAATTGTATCAGTAGTGAAATAACGCTCAAAGTGGAAAACCAAAAACCAAAGAAGGATGTTAATTCATCCTGGTCCTTAATGAACCTGGAGGCGTAATCACTGTACTGGTAATCTACCAATTTGGCCACCAAAACACTTATTCCTATGACTACCGCAATTAAGCTAAGTAATTTGGATTGCTTGATCAACCTAAAAGGGGACTCGGCCTTGGGGTTGGAGCGGCTGGAAACTTGAAAAGGGTTGAGTTTCAATACTTCGTTTTTCCAGATATAACGGGTAATGGGCAAACAGCATATCAATAAGGTTGCAGCAACAAACAACAGGTCCTCAGTGTTAAGAATATTGGTCAACAAAGAGGTTAAATACCCCCCAAATATTCCCCCGCCAATGGCACCGGCACCGATAAACCCAAATACACGCTTGGCTTCCCTAACGTTATAGACCAGATTTGCCATTACCCAAAACTGGGAAGCGGTCAACAAGCCAAAAATAGCCACCCAGATATAAGGTATATACAATGCAAATCCATAGCCGAGGTCGAAATTTAAGGCCAATCCAAATATGACCAAAGAAATAACGGACCCGATCAAGGTACGATCCACAATAATATTCAAAGGATACTTTTCCAAGGCCCTGTCGTAAAAAAATGAACCCAACACCGCCATTACAGCAGTTAAAACATAGCCCAACGGAAGTGCATCCGAAGAAAGTTCAGAAAGAAAAAGTGAATTTATAGTAGGTTTTACTATCAATAAAACCGTAATAATGAGGAAAATATTTAATTGAAGCAGAAGTGTTTTGGTGAGTTCCTCCTCTTTTAAATCAAATGCCTTTAGAATATAGGTTTGAAACGTTTTAATAAATGAAATAAGGTAGTTCAATTTTCATGCGTTTTAGTAATATCCAACAGCACTCCTATCTAAAACCAATCCATAGAAGATCAGGGCCAAAATTAATTCATTGGCAAACATTATACGAATAAACAAAAGGAAATATACTAAAGGAACCTAGTTAACGGCAAAATGTATACGCTCTGCCTTCAATACCTTTTCTACAGGCCTCACCAAGTCCCTAATAATTTGCTCACCTCCTGCATCGTCTATCAAAGCGACCAAAATATAACGGCGATTGGGATTATTTCCCCAAACCAAAATTGAATCTGAATGAAAGGTTTTCCAAGAGCCGGACTTTCTATACAATCTGGCATCGGGAGCGATATTGTCCAAAGTATTCACAAATTTGTGATGTAATTCAGGATCTCCCATGATATCCAACATTTGTTTGGACCTGCCCTTATTCACCAATTTTCCATTGGCCAATAGATAATAATACCTACATACTTGGTTTACAGTGGCAGCATGGGACAAATTCTTTAAGGGCTCCCTATTGGTATCCCCTCCACTTCCGTATCTTTTACCAACCCATAATCCTCCGCCCCGACTCTCGTCATAGAACATATATTTTGGATCGGTCATAACGGACTGTATTTTATCATAACCCAAACGATCTATCATTCGGGTAGTGGCCTCGTTGTTGGATTTGCTAATCATGGAGCGCATATCCTTCTTTATTTCCGGTGTTTCCTTTAATTCCCCTTTTTCTATAGCGTCCATTGAGGATAAGAGCACCGCTATTTTAGGCAAACTGGCGGCATACATCATATAATCCCCATTTATACTGGCATATTTTGCGTTTTCGGGATTGGACAGGTCCACTATTCCAACAGCCATTTTGTTGTTGTTCATCAATGACTTCCAGTTGGGGTTGGACATGAGCTCCTTTTCCAAGCTTTTCTGCAAATCGCTATTTACCAAACTGGGGAGGGGCTTTACTTTAGAATCGTCTATATTTATGGGCAAATCTTTTTGAGAGTATGCCAAACCACAGCAAAAAAAGACGCCCAACATTACCACCAGGCGTGCTTTGAATATAAAATTAGTTCTACCCGTCATAAATGAATAATAAAATACTGTTTAAAAAGAAAAATAATACGAATCACTATAAAAAAGAACTACCCAAAAAACGATCAAATATATTCCATATTTGTGTTGGATATCTGTTAATTTTTAAACTTCAATAAAAAAATTACACCTAAAGAATATAACGCTAATTTTATCATTATCTGATTTTTAACTGTTAAATTAATTACAGATTGATAAAAAATTGATCCAACAGGTCGCAGAATAAATATACAAATTACCAACGGTTCTTATACCTACGTTATAGGCGGATAAAAAGTTTACGCTTATATGGGCAAGGCATCTATTTTAATCATTAAGGTTTGCTTGCAAATTGTTATTTTTGGAACAAATTAGAAATACATGTTGGTTATTGGGATTGCCGGTGGAACAGGTTGTGGAAAAACTACGGTGGTAAATCAAATTATAAATGAATTGCCATATGAGGAAGTTGGGGTTATTTCCCAAGATTCCTATTATTGCGATCTTTCACATTTAAACTATGACGAGCGTACACAGGTTAATTTTGACCATCCCCGTGCCATAGATTTCGATTTGTTGGGAAGCCATCTACAGGATTTAAAAAAAGGTATTCCAATTCACCAACCCGTTTACTCTTTTGTTAAGCACAACCGTACCAACGATACCATTCTAACCCATCCAAGAAAGGTAATGATCGTAGAGGGTATCCTCATCATGACAAACCCCCAGATCAGGGAGATGTTCGACATTAAGATCTTTGTACATGCAGATTCGGACGAACGTTTGATAAGACGTTTAAAAAGAGACATCACCGAACGTGGCAGGGATTTGGACGAAGTTTTAACGCGTTATCAAAATACGCTTAAACCTATGCACAATCAGTTTATTGAACCCACTAAGGAATATGCGGACATTATAATTCCTAACAATAAATACAATACTGTAGCCATAGACATTGTAAGGACCATAATCAATGAAAAGTTAAGTTAGTCACCAATGGGAATAAAAGGGATAAGAAAAAAAAAATGGTTTGGGGTGGTTACCAATATGTATGTACTGGTACTCACGGTTTTTGTGGTCTGGATGGTTTTTTTTGACACCAACTCCCTCCTTATACACTGGGAGCTTAAAAAACAAATAAACAACTTGGAAAAGCAGAAAGAATTTTTACATGAAGAAATAGCCAAGGATAAAAAAATTATAGAAAAGCTATCGGACCCTGAAGAGTTGGAAAAATTTGCAAGGGAACAATACTATCTAAAAAAGAAAAATGAGGAAATTTATTTAATAGAATATGAGGATAGTGTAAAAACCAAGGACGATGAGTAAATCCGAACCCTTTAGCGATTTTCACGAGATTTCTTCCAAAGCTTGGAAGCAAAAGATCCAGTACGAGTTGCAAGGTGAGGATTACAACAAGAAATTGGTATGGGAGTCTCCCGAAGGCATTAAGGTAAAACCCTTCTACAACTCCGAAGACCTAAAGTCGCTTGAGCTATCCGAATTGCCAAAAGGAAATGGTTGGAGCATAGCACAGGGCATATACGCCGGGAACGCCAAAATGGCCAACAAAAAAGCCTTGGATGCCATAGCCAAGGGAGCTGAAAGTATTTATTTTACCATTCCTTCCACAGAAATAAATATTCCTGAACTGCTTTATGAAATTGACCTAGGCAAAACATATATCCATTTCAATCTACAATTTCTATCTTTTGCCTTTGCAAGATCGCTTTTGGCGGCCACGAAAAACCAACATAAAAAAATCTTTACCAACATTGATATTATTGGGCATCTGGCCAGAAATGGCAACTGGCACTACAAGTTGGATCAGGACCACAAAATACTAGAGGAAATTCTAAATTTAAATCACGACCAAACCTTGGGAGTTGATGTGGCACTTTACGGAAATGCCGGAGCTAATATGGTGCAGCAATTGGCCTATGCCCTTTCACATGCCAATGAATATTTGAACCACTTAAACGACCACCATAAAGACAAGCTAAAAAGCGCAGTGATGACCTTTAAGGTTCCTATTGGTGGCAATTATTTCTTTGAAATAGCAAAATTAAGGGCCTTACGCATTTTGTTCGCAACCTTAGCCAATGAATATGGGGCTTTGGAGCATTGTCATATTATGGCTACCCCCACTTTGAGAAATAAAACCTTGTACGATTACAACACCAATATGCTTCGCACGGCAACGGAATGTATGTCGGCCATTCTTGGGGAAGCAGACACAGTGTTAAACACACCCTATGACGCCATATACCATAAGGATAATGATTTTGGGGAGCGAATGGCCAGAAATCAACTGTTGATCCTAAAAAATGAAAGTTATTTTGACAAGGTGAACAATGCAGCCGATGGGGCCTATTATATTGAAACAATAACCCATCAACTCTCATCCAAAGCATTGGAATTATTTAAACAAATTGAAGCAGGTGGTGGATTTCTTGTCCAATTAAAGGAACATCTCATTCAGAAAAAAATAAAGGAAAGCGCCACCAAAGAACAGCAAAGTTTTAACCGGCGCGATAAAATCCTCGTAGGTACCAACAAATATGCCTCCAGATTGGATAAAATGAAGGATGAATTGGAATTATACCCCTTTGTAAAAACCAATACCCGCAAAACCTTGATAGAACCAATATTAGAAAAAAGATTGTCCGAAGAATGGGAACAGGAGCGATTAAAAACGGAATAAAAGCTTCCCGCTACTGTTTTTAAAAAGTAATATTAATTCCAAACGAATAGGTAAAGTTTAGGACAAGACGAACTATAACATGGCAAGAAAAAATCTTCAACATATTCAACTGAAGTCCGTTCCGGAAAAGAGTATTCCGGATCAGGATTCCGTTGTGCCATACGAGACCGCGGAAGGAATACTCCTGAAAAAAAACTATACCAAGGAAGATGCCGAGGATTTGGAACATTTAAATTTCGCTGCTGGTATACCGCCATTTCTTCGTGGGCCCTACTCCACTATGTACGTTACCAGACCTTGGACTATAAGGCAGTATGCAGGATTCTCTACTGCAGAGGAAAGCAACGCATTTTATAGAAGAAATCTCAAGGCCGGACAAAAAGGGTTATCAGTAGCTTTTGATCTACCAACCCATAGAGGATATGACAGCGATCATCCCCGGGTGGTGGGCGATGTTGGTAAAGCCGGCGTTGCCATTGATTCCGTGGAGGATATGAAAATTTTATTTCAGGATATTCCATTGGATGAGATGTCGGTTTCCATGACCATGAACGGAGCAGTGTTGCCCATAATGGCATTTTATATTGTTGCAGCGGAGGAACAGGGAGTTTTACCAAAAAATCTCTCCGGAACTATACAGAACGATATTCTTAAGGAATTTATGGTAAGGAACACCTACATCTACCCTCCTGCCCCATCCATGAAGATCGTAGCCGATATTTTAGAATATTCCAGCAAGTTTATGCCCCAATTCAATAGTATAAGCATATCTGGCTATCACATGCACGAAGCTGGGGCCACTGCCGATATTGAATTGGCATATACCCTGGCCGATGGACTGGAATATATAAGAACAGGCTTAAAAGCCGGATTGAATATTGATGATTTTGCCCCAAGATTATCCTTTTTTTGGGGAATCGGGATGAATCATTTTATGGAAATCGCCAAAATGAGGGCCGGCAGAATGCTCTGGGCCAAATTGGTAAAACAATTTAACCCAAAAAATGAGAAGTCGCTTACCCTAAGGACCCATTGCCAAACCAGTGGATGGAGCCTAACCGAACAGGACCCTTTCAACAATATTACCAGAACGACCATAGAGGCGGCCGCAGCAGTTTTTGGCGGCACCCAAAGCTTACATACCAATGCCTTGGACGAGGCCATAGCCCTGCCAACGGATTTTTCTGCGCGTATTGCCAGAAACACCCAATTATATTTACAAAACGAGACCGAAATCACCAAAACCGTAGACCCTTGGGCCGGCAGTTATTATGTGGAAAAGTTGACTGAGGAAATGGTACACAAGGCATGGGTTCTGATAAAAGAAGTGGAAGAATTGGGGGGAATGACCAAGGCCATCGACGCAGGAATTCCAAAATTGAGGATAGAGGAGGCAGCCGCAAAAAAACAAGCCCGTATAGATAGTGGCAGGGATATCATTGTTGGCATTAATAAATACCAGTCCAAAACAGAGGATGACCTTCAAATACTGGAAGTGGACAATGCCGAGGTAAGAAAACAGCAATTGGCACGTTTGGAAATGGTCAAGGCCCATAGAAATGAACAAGAAGTACAACGATCACTTTTAGCACTTACCAAAGTTGCAAAAGAAAGAATGCATCCCAATTCCACCAAAACTACCAACCCAAATGCCATAGAAGAGGAAAATTTCTTAGCTTTAGCTATTAAGGCTGCCAGGGCAAGAGCTACGCTGGGCGAGATCAGCTCAGCGTTGGAAAATGCCTTCGGGAGGCATAGGGCAATTATAAATTCGATTACCGGGGTGTATTCAAAGGAAATAGAAGGAGATGACAGTTTTGGCATAGCCCGGCAAATGGCCGACAGTTTTGCCGAACAGGAAGGTCGTAGACCTAGAATAATGATTGCCAAAATGGGGCAGGACGGTCACGATCGTGGTGCCAAGGTTGTGGCAACGGGATATGCCGATCTTGGTTTTGACGTAGATATTGGTCCCCTCTTCCAAACCCCGGCCGAAGCAGCAAAACAAGCTGTTGAAAACGACGTCCATGTGCTGGGGATCTCTTCCCTAGCAGGAGGACATAAGACTTTGGTACCTCAGGTACTGCAGGAATTGAAAGCTTATGGGCGAGACGATATAATGGTTATTGTGGGCGGGGTTATCCCTAAACAGGACTACCATTTTTTATATGAAGCAGGAGCAGCAGCTATTTTTGGACCCGGAACAAAAATAAGCGATACGGCCATCGAAATTTTGAAAATCCTAAGCTCATAATGTCCATAGTTCCCCATAGGAAATAACAGGTTTACCCTTCATATCATATTGCATCTTGAATCACAATTTGAAAATAGGTCCAAGGGCTATGGTATTGAACCAACAGCCCCTACTTTCCGGGACTTTATGCTTCAATTTTGCCACAAGCTGACTGAGGCTAATAAAATTGGGGTTCCATTAATAAGTTGTGTATAAGTGGTCCGCAAAAAAACAATAAACCTCTAATAGCCTGAAAACAAATCCCATATAACTTTAACGCACTTTAACGCTAAAGACTATAGTTATTCACCCAGTGTTAACAAAATACATTTTATAACAACTTAAATAATCGTATTTTTACCCCCTAACTTACTATGATAATGGGCAAAATAATTGCTATTGCTAATCAAAAGGGTGGTGTAGGAAAAACTACTACTTCGGTAAATTTAGCCGCCTCTTTGGGTGTTTTGGAAAAAAAAGTATTACTAATAGATGCTGACCCCCAAGCTAATGCAACTTCCGGACTAGGTTTGGATGTAGACAGTATAGAATTGGGAACGTACCAACTATTGGAACATACCAAGACCGCCGAAGAAACCATCATTAAGACCTCCTCCCCAAATGTAGATCTTATCCCGGCACACATTGATCTTGTAGCCATCGAAATCGAATTGGTGGACAAGGACGATCGGGAATATATGATGAAGAATGCCATTCGTGGCCTTAAGGACAAATACGACTATATCCTTATAGATTGTGCGCCTTCCCTTGGACTTTTAACATTAAATGCCCTTACTGCGGCAGATTCTGTTATGATACCTATTCAATGCGAATATTTTGCATTGGAAGGATTGGGCAAATTATTGAACACCATAAAAAGTGTCCAAAAAATACACAATCCCGAATTGGATATAGAAGGAATGGTGCTCACCATGTACGATTCCAGGCTTAGACTTTCCAACCAAGTTGTGGAAGAGGTAAAAAAACACTTTTCCGAAATGGTGTTCGATACTATTATTCAAAGAAATGTGAGGTTGAGCGAAGCCCCTAGTTATGGTGAAAGCATTATTAAATATGATGCCAGTAGTAAAGGAGCTGCCAATTATTTAAATTTGGCAAATGAAGTAGTTGTGAAAAACAAGGAGACAGCATAATGGCGAAAGCGATAAAAAAACAAGCGTTGGGCCGCGGATTATCGGCCCTATTAAAAGACCCGGAAAACGATATTCAGTCGGCCACCGACAAGAATGCCGATAAAGTTGTAGGCAATATTGTGGAATTGGATATGGATTCCATAGATGTGAATCCTTTTCAGCCCCGTTCCAATTTTAATGATGAAGCATTACAGGAATTGGCCTCTTCCATCAAGGAATTGGGAGTAATACAGCCAATAACCGTAAGAAAGCTAGATTTTAACAAATATCAATTAGTTTCAGGAGAACGCAGGTACAGGGCATCCAAACTAGTTGGACTTGAGACCATACCTGCCTATATCCGTATTGCAAACGACCAGGAATCCCTGGAAATGGCCCTGGTTGAAAATATTCAACGTCAAGATTTAGATCCTATTGAAATTGCCCTGTCCTACCAAAGGTTAATCGATGAAATTCAATTGACCCAAGAAAAAATGAGCGAAAGGGTAGGCAAAAAGCGCTCTACCATTACCAACTATTTGCGATTGCTGCGATTGGATCCCATAATACAAACCGGTATACGTGATGGCTTTGTAAGTATGGGGCACGGAAGGGCATTGGTAAATGTGGAAAAAAAACAGGACCAGATTGCATTATACGAAAAAATTGTTGGGGAAAATCTATCCGTTAGGGATACAGAAAAAGCAGTAAAGGATTATCAGGAAGGCAACACTAATGCAACTACAGTTGAGGCCCCTTCAAGCAAAGAACCAAAGAAAGCCACCATAAATCCTGATTTTATCAGTAAAAACCTTGGTGCCTTCTCAGAATATTTGTCCGTTAAAGTAGATATTAAAGCCTCAGAAAAAGGTAAAGGAAAAATAACCATCCCCTTTCACTCCAAGGAAGAATTCAATCGATTAAAAAAATTGATTACGGGTGAATAAATATCTTGTATCACTGGCTATATATTTTCTTGTTATCACTTTGGGACAAGCGCAGGAGGAAGAAAAGAATACCCAAGCATCAGATTCCATAAAAACCACTCTTAACAAGGAGGGGGTTAAAGTGGTAGACACCCTAAAAGTGAAAAAAAAAGCCATCAACCCCCTGGCTCCCAGTAAAGCCGCCTTTTATTCTGCTGTATTTCCCGGCCTTGGACAAATATACAACAAACGCTATTGGAAGGTTCCTATAGTCTATGCCATTATAGGCGGTGGTATATATGGCTACATCTATAATGACGACCTATATGACCGTTTTAGAACAGCATTTAAACGCCGCCAGGCTGGTTTTACCGATGACGAATTTTATGATCTTGGCGCACCCAATGCACCAGGGGCCGATCCTGACTTTTCTGAGGCAGCATTGGAAAGTGCTCAAGAAAGATATCAGGAAGATCGGGATTTATGGCTTTTAGTTACCATAGGAATGTACGCCCTGAATATTGTGGATGCCAATGTGGATTCGCATTTAAAGCAGTTTAACGTGGATGATGACCTAAGCATGGATTTTAAACCATTTTTGGACATGGACGCTATTACCGCCAAACCAGTATATGGTATGGCATTAACCATTAAGTTTTAATTTATGAATATTGCCTTATTCGGATATGGTAAAATGGGTAAGATGATTGAAAAGATCGCCCTAAAAAGAAACCATGATATTGTAGCTAAAATTGATTTGGACGCTACCGATATAAATTTTTCCGAAATTGATGTTGCCATCGATTTTAGTATGCCCAACGCAGCTTATGGAAACATTAAGAACTGTTTGGAACACAATGTTCCCATAATTTCCGGTACTACCGGTTGGCTTCAGGATTACCAAAAGGCCGTAGCGCTGTGCGAAAAAAATAACGGAGCCTTCATATACGCTTCCAACTTTAGCTTGGGCGTCAACCTTTTTTTCGAACTTAACTCCTATCTGGCAAAATTAATGGCCCCCCAAGATCAATATAGGGTTGCCATGGAAGAAATACACCATACCCAAAAATTGGATGCCCCGAGTGGAACTGCCATCACCTTAGCCGAAGGTGTAATTGAGAATACCAATTACACGAAATGGAAGTTGGATAGTGCCGGGAACATGGAAATCCCCATCACAGCCAAACGAATTGGCGATACTCCAGGCACCCATACCGTTACTTATGAAAGTGAAGTGGACAGCATTGAAATTAAACATACCGCCCATAACAGGGAAGGTTTTGCACTGGGAGCAGTGATCGCTGCGGAGTGGATCGTTGGAAAAACAGGCGTTTTCACTATGAAAGATGTGTTAAACCTTAGTTAAACAACGTAACAAAGTAAACCTTAAAATGACTTAATGTTTGATAGGCTCTTTATAACCATCAATCCTTAACTAAAAATTACCAATATGAACGGCACACAGTGGATTATTTTTATTTTAATTATTCAGGTAATTCATTTTTTAGGCACCTGGAAATTATATGTAAAAGCAGGACGTAAAGCTTGGGAAGCTGCAATCCCTGTTTACAATGCCGTAATTTTGATGCAGATAATCAATAGGCCTAAATGGTGGGTCATCCTGCTTTTTATTCCAATCATTAATTTATTGATGTTTCCCGTAGTCTGGGTCGAAACCCTTAGAAGTTTTGGCAAAAACAGTTTACTGGATACTTGGTTGGCTCTATTGACCCTAGGACTATATATTTACTACGTAAACTACTTTGAGGACGTAAAATACATTGAAAACAGGGACATCCATCCCAAAACAGCGCTCGGAGAATGGGTCAGTTCCATTGTATTTGCCATTGTGGCCGCTACATTGGTCCACACTTATTTAATTCAACCCTTTGTTATCCCTACCAGTTCCTTGGAAAAAACCCTATTGGTGGGCGATTTCCTTTTCGTAAGTAAATTTCATTATGGGGCAAGGATTCCAATGACCACCGTGGCAGCCCCCATGGTACACGATACCCTGCCGATATTTAAATCGAGGTCCTATATTGCGGACGTGGACCCTGCCACTTATAAAACTTCCATATGGAATAAATTACAACTTCCATACTTAAGGCTTCCCGGGTTTAAGAAGGTAAAAAGAAACGATATTGTGGTATTTAGTTGGCCCGCAGATACCGTTTACCAGTTCTTTAAAAAACAGCAAGGGGTGCGCAAACCCATCGACAAAAAATCCAACTATGTAAAACGTTGTGTTGGGGTACCGGGAGATTCGTTGACCATTAAAGACGGCTATGTATATATCAATAGTGAAAAAACCGTTTTACCTTATAGGGCAAAGCCAGAATTTCTTCATACCGTTACGGTAGACGGACAATTTTCCAATGCGGCCATAGAACTCTTGGGTAGGGAGAACCTTTCGGGGAATGTAATACGTGTTCCCAATAGCTCCCTTCAACAGGAACGCGCTACCGAAGTAATACAGGCCATGAATCTGGAACAAATAAAATCCGATTCGTCCTACACCTATTACGCAGGTAATGTTGGCAACCAAAAGGTAAAGGACTATTTAAAGTCGGAGGACATGAAGAATATGGCACTCTTTAATCTAACCGAAGAGGAAGCCAAAAATTATACTGGTAAGGATGGAATTACGTCTATCAACAAATTTTCCTATAAAAATGCCGATACTTCCATATTTCCGCAAAATGCAGCATATACAGGTACCGTAGACAATATGCGTACGATCTACATTCCAGAAAAAGGAAAAACGGTTCCGCTTAACGTTGATGTACTTCCCATTTACGAAAAGATCATTAAGGAATATGAAGGAAATGACATTAAGGTAAACGGAAATCAAATCCTCATTAATGGCGAAGTTTCCGATACCTACACTTTTGAACAGAATTACTATTGGATGATGGGCGATAACAGACATAGATCCGAAGACAGTAGATTCTGGGGTTATGTTCCCGAAGACCATATTGTGGGGACGCCCATTTTTATCTGGATGAGTATTGATGGTATCAACGAAGGCATAGGTAATTGGAAGGTAAGATGGGACAGGGTATTTACCACTGTAAACGGAGATGGCGAGCCCACCTCCTACTTTAAGTATTTCTTGATCTTATTGGCGGCCTGGTTCATATTTGATTTCTTTCGGAAAAAGAAGAAAGTAGATGCTTAAAAAGCAATTCATCAATAATTAAATGTGCCCATTGTTCCATAAGAACTTTTCATATACCGCATTGATACATTAAGCAATTTTTACATTGATCAATCATAGGAACCATGACTCTTCTGCTGCATCCAGGTTATTTTCCCAATATCGCCAATTTTGGCGCTATTGTCCAAAATGATGTTTGTTGGGAAGTAATGGACAATTTTCAAAAACAGACCTATCGCAATCGGTGCTATATCTGCACGGATCTAGGAAAGCATATGCTCAATATTCCCATAAAACATGTTGGGAACAAAAAGGGTAAACAACGTTATGCAGAGGTAAAAATTGACAATGACTATCCTTGGCAAAGACAACATTGGCGAACCTTGGAAACTGCTTATAGAACCTCTCCCTTCTTTGAATTTTATGAAGATGATATTGCCCCTTTGTACCACAATACATTCCACTCATTAATGGATTTTAATTTGAAAACGATCGAGACCGTATGCGAATGTCTGCAAATTAAAATGCCCCAGGAAAGGACGGAAGTCTTTGAGGTTGATGTTACCGACAAAATTGATGGAAGGATACTAATAAATTCCAAAGCAAATTTTCAATTTCAACAGCCGGAGTATGTACAGGTATTCGAGGACAGAAACGATTTTATTCCCAATCTAAGTATTTTGGACCTTTTGTTCAATGAAGGCACCAATGCCTTGAACTATCTAAAAAACTTAAACCTAAACCTAACCAATGCTTAGGTTTTGCATGCACTATGGCATTCATTTTATACTTCCAATTATTATTGGTCTGTTTTTTTTTAAAGAACACCGACTAAAAATAATCTTGATCCTTTTGGCCGGTATTGTTTTGGATTTGGATCACCTCTGGGCAGATCCTATTTTTGACCCTGATCGCTGTAGCATAAACTTTCATCCCTTACATCAATATTGGGCCATAAGCGGTTATTTCATATTGCTGTTTTTTTCAAAAACCAGAATTTTTGGAATCGCCTTTCTAATACACATATTGGCAGACACGGTAGACTGCTATTTAATGTAAGGTAGTTTCGGGCCATTTACCCTCCCGTTCCCGGTAATTTACGGTAATAGGACAATATTACCATTTATGGCTTTTTAACTTTAGCACCTTGCTTATATTAGCTTACCAACAACATACAATTGGTCATGCCGAGATCCAGGGAAAACCTGCTTTAAAGACTTAAAGAAATTATTGCTATTTTGTATATTATTTTTATTAATGGAAAACCTAATTGACAATTATAAAATGAAGGATCACACCTCTGCGCAGTCACCTACCCCAGGAAGAAGGGATTTCATAAAAAAGTCGGGGATAGCTATTATTGGGGGATCGCTAACCTATCCTGCTATTTCCTTTGGTGCAACAACCTATAAGGACTCCCCCCTAAAGGTAGGCCTTATAGGTTGTGGAGGACGGGGCACAGGGGCTGCCGCCCAAGCCCTAGAAGCCGATCCCAATGTAATCCTATATGCCATGGGCGATGTTTTTGAAGATCGACTGGAAGAAGCATATTCAGCGCTTTCTAAGATTGCCGGCGACAAAATAAAGGTAGAAAACAAAAACAAGTTCATTGGTTTCGATGCCTATCTAAAGGTAATTGAATCTGGTGTGGATGTAGTCTTATTAACGACACCTCCTGCATTTAGACCAGACCATCTTACCGCTGCAGTAAATGCCGGAAAGCATGTTTTCTGTGAAAAACCGGTGGCAGTGGATGCTCCCGGAGTGCACAAAGTCCTGGCTGCAGCAAAAATAGCCAAAGAAAAAAACCTCTCCTTGGTATCAGGATTCTGTTTTAGGTATGACTATCCCAATAGGGCCATATATGGTCGTGTTTTGGATGGAGCCGTTGGAGATATCAGAACTGTTACCACTTTCCGTCATGGAGGGGAAGCTTGGTACAAGGAACGCCAACCAGATTGGACCGATATGACCTACAATATGCGCAACTGGTATTATTACAATTGGTTGTCTGGCGATTTTGTTGTGGAACAGGCCGTTCACAGTTTGGATATGATGTCCTGGGTAATGGGAGACAAAATGCCCATAAGTGCCACTGGCACGGGTGGCCGACAGGTTAGGGTAGACAAAAAATACGGCAATATATTCGATCACTTTGCAGTGGAGTTTGAATACGAAAACGGTGCTAAAGGGTATCATTTTACTAGGCAACAAAGCGATACTTCGCATAAAAATAGTGTTGAAGTTTTTGGTAGTGAGGGAAGTGCCATAGTACATATTGGTCGTAGATATGAAATAACGGGAAAGAACAAATGGACCTATGATGGTGAGAGAAACAATATGTTCCAGACAGAGCATGATGAACTTTTTGCTTCTATAAGAAATGGAAACCCGATCAACAATGGCGAATGGATGGCCACCAGTACCATGTTGGCCATATGGGCGCGCATGGTTGGCTATACCGGCCAAACCATTAGTTGGGAACAGGCCTTTAATTCCCAAGAAAGCCTAGGCCCCAAAGTGGATGAATATCATTGGGATTTAAAATGGCCCACACAACCTGTGGCAGTTCCCGGTAAGACCAAATTTATATAATTCATACAGACCTAGTCAAGGCGCTACAACCAATCAAATTAGCAACTTAAGTCATGACATACATCCAGTCATAACCCATACACGCGTACAAATGAAGATATTTACAAACCTTATTCTGTTATGTTCCTTGGGAACATGTCTCAATACCTTGGCCCAGAGCAAACCATTAAGCTTTGGTACCGAAATTACCTTGGAACAATTGGCCAACAACGATAAGGGCAAGGAGAAACCCATTAAATGGATCAATGTAAATACAGATCCGGAAACATGGCGAAAAGAAAAGGACATCTTAATTTGCTCTGGTCTTCCCATAGGCGTTATGCGCTCCGAAAAACAGTATGAGAACTTTATTATGTTAGTGGAATGGCGCCATATGGAAGCTGGTGGTAATTCTGGGGTATTTGTATGGAGCGATGCCATACCGGGCGAAAAAGATCGCTTACCTGGAGGAGTGGAAGTACAAATGCTGGAACTGGATTGGGTAAACCAAAATATTCGTGATGGCATAAAGCCCCCAATAGCATACGTACACGGCGAACTTTTTGGGGTGGGCGGGGTTAACACCTTACCGGACAACCCTAGGGGCACTAGAAGTAAATCCATTGAAAATAGGGCACTTGGCAAGGGAGAATGGAACAGTTACCAAGTGGTATGTGTGGATGGAACCATAAAACTCTCTGTAAATGGAAAATTTGTCAATGGTATAAGCAAGTCATCCATCAAAAAAGGCTACTTATGCCTAGAATCTGAAGGTGCAGAAATCCAGTTTAAGAATTTTAAAATAATAGAATTACCTCCGGGGGTTACCTCGGAGGCACAAACTGCCAAGAAAGTATTTTAATGGTTGATAGATTGACGTCCGGATCAATGGCAAGCTTCTATACCAAGAAGGAAACTTAGGGTTAAAATGTTGGGAATCCCTTTACTACAAAAACAAACTAATTGGAGTCCATTTTAATCGATGCCATTACCGGGAAATGATCCGATAATTTTATATCGAAATTTTTATGGGCCGCAATTACAAAAGCTTCATCGGCCAAAATAAAATCTATTCTAACCGGATAATATCTAAAATTAAAGGTCCGGCCATAACCTGTTCCCTGCTCCGAAAAGGAATCCTTCATATCCCCTTTGATCACTTTATATACATTGGAAAATTGGGTATTATTAAAATCTCCACATACGATTTTCCTATAGGACGTGTCTTCCATATGCTTCTCTACCAATTGCGCCTGTTCACCTTGCTTAGCAAAGGATTTGCTCAACCTTTTCAGCAACCTGCCCTTGGGCTCATTTGATAATCGCCTTACGCTGGGAGAGACTCTATGCGACTCCAGATGAAGGTTATACAGCCTTAAGGTATCCTGTTTAACAACAATATCGGCAAATATGGCATTATTTCCACTATCGGGAAAATCCAAGGATCCACTGTTAATAATGACAAATTTTGAATAGATAGCCTGAATGGATCTCCTTTCACTTGATTTATAACCTGTAATATATTTAAAGGGATACATCTTCTTAAGCTGTCTATCCTTGATTCGGCTAAACTCCTGGATACACAATATATCAGGGTCTTCGGAGGAAATAAAATCCATGATACGCCCTTCGGCCGAAGGATCATTAAGCAAATCGTACTTATTGAACCCCCTAACATTGTAGCTCATAATACTCAGATCCTTTTCCTTGATCTCCTTTTCGGCCAATTGAAACCTGAAAAAATTCCCCAAACTGAAATAACCAAGAACCAATACAAAGGCGGATAACAATAATTGCCTCTTTCTTTTAGAAAGCCAGTAGGTCAAAAAAAGTAAATTAAAAAGTACCAGAACGGGTACCGTAAGGCTAAGAATGGAGAAATAAGCAAAATGTGTCACTGAAATTTGTGGCACAAAACAAGAAATAAACAATAGAAGTGCAAAGATCGCATTTATGAAAAACAGAAATTTATCAATAAAATTAAGGTTCTTCACGCTCTATTCTTTTCCCGCCTTAAATAAAAAATCCTTTTCAGCCTTGGAAAGGCTTTCATAGCCAGACTTGCTAATCTTATCCAAAATAGCGTCTATTTTACGCTGCCGACTTTCTTTATCGTAATTGTCAGTACTTGAAGTTCCACGGTTCTCTTTCCTATAAACCGTTTTTAAGGGTGCTTTTCGTTCACTACGCTTAAACAAATTGGCAATGGCGTCCAAAAACTTGGCAAAACCGCTACCAATATCGTTGCCATTAATAAGCTGTCTTGCATAAAAATATCCCAATGCAGCACCCCCCAAATGGGCCAAACGCCCCCCTACATTGCCTCCCATTGATATTTGTATAAGGTCCAATAGCACTACAAAGACCCCAATATGCCAAAGTTTTACATTAAAAAATATAACCCGCACCTCCTGATTGGGCAAATAGGAACAAACAAATATCAATACTGCCGTAACCCCCGCCGAGGCACCGATCAAGGATGTATTTATACCTAATAGGGCAGGAAATATATTATAGCTCAATAGGAATAACATCCCACCAAGAATTACCCCTAAAAAATACACATTGAGAAACCTGCGATTATCAAAAAGGTTCAAAACAATCCTTCCTGCAAAATACAGCATAATCATATTCCAAAAAATATGGCCAAAGCCGGAATGGAAAAAGGAGTAGGTAACAATAGACCACGGCTGGGTAAGAAAATGAAAAAAGTCCTTGGGTAGTTCAAACCATCCAATAATACTGCCTCCAGATATACCAAACAATATCTTTAGCAGGCCACTTAGAATAAATATCGCTACATTAATGACTATAAGCCTTTCTGCAATATTTAACCTATTGAAATAATATCTAATGTTCTGATTGCGCATTATCTGTCCCAGCGATTGTTGTTGAACTGATTTTTTTTCCAATACCACATCATAATAAACCCGAACAGCGCCCCGCCCACATGGGCAAAATGCGCTATTCCATTGCCAAAAATTGAATAGCCCGTTACCCCTGAGAACAGATCAAGTCCGATGAGTACCGGGATAAAGTACTTGGCCTTTACGGGCACTGGAATAAACATTAGGAAAAGCTCACTGTTGGGGTAAGACATACCAAAGGCAACCAAAACACCATATATGGCACCAGAGGCTCCTACCGCGGGAGTATTAAAGGCTCCCAAAAAATTATCTATGGTACTCTTGGAGGCCACATCGTACCAGCTGGGGCTGTATTTACCCCCTGTAATAATTTCTATTATCTGTTCTTTTGGAATACCGGCGTTAATCAGTGCATCCATTCCCTGATTAAAGTAATAGTAATTTACGCCTGTATGGATCAACGCGGCCCCAATTCCGGCCGAGAAATAAAAGAAGAAAAATTTATTTCTTCCCCACATGCGTTCCAGCGGGGAACCAAAGGCCCATAGCGCATACATATTGAACAAAATATGCATAAACCCACCATGCATAAACATATGGGATATAACCTGCCAAAATCCAAAATTTTCATTCTTCGGAAACCAAAGTGAAAACCATTGGTACATTTGATCCCCATATAACTGGGTTGCCACAAAAAACAACACATTTATTATTATCAAATGTTTTACTGCGTCCGTAATTCTACCCATTTATATAAATTTTTTATCAATATCGTCCTCTGTAATGGTGACGTATATTGGCTTATTAAAAGGACTTACCCCAGATTCCTTACAGGCAAACAGATCGTTTACCAAGGCCAATTGGGAATCACTGTCCAATATCTCCCCTGTTTTAACCGACAAGGATTTGGCCAAGGTTTTTGCCAGTATATCTGTCTGCGAAAAGCCATCGACCACAAAATCCTGCTGATAATCCGATATCAATTGATCTAGTATAATACCTACCTCACTTTCGGGGACGGACAAGGGCACCCCTGTAACCGTCACCTCTTCTTCACCGATATTATCAAAAACAAAACCTACCGTGGTTAAGCTATCCTGGATTTCCTCGATAATAGCACAATCGGATTTGGAAAATGTCAAAGATAAGGGAAATAACAATTGTTGGCTAACTGCCTCCTTGATGGTGATGTTCTTCAAAAACTTCTCATAGAGTACCCGTTGATGGGCCCTACTTTGATCTATGACCACCATACCGGATTTTATCGTGGTCACCACGTATTTTCTCCTTAATTGAAAAGTGGTGGTACCGGTGTCTATAAGCTCTTTTTTATTCTCAAAAATAGAACCTGTAATAGTATCTGATTCAAAGCTTACACTGCTAAATCCTGAATTCTTCCCTAAATTGGATTCCATACCTACATAGAGGCTGTCCCAACTTTTTGTATGCTGTTTATGAAAGGTGGGCCTCTGTGCGGTTCCGCTTCCCGAACTTTCCTTAAAAGGATTAAAACTGGAATCTACGTTAATTCTTGGCAATTCTGCCGATTTATCCTTGTAGCTATATGGAGTTTCCAGATTTTGGTCCTGCTCAAAATCCAAGGACGGGATTACATTGAATTGTCCCAAACTGTGTTTCACGGTAGACCTTAAGATGGCATACAGGGTATGCTCGTCATCAAATTTAATTTCCGTTTTAGTGGGATGGATATTGATATCGATAGAACCAGGGTCCACGGTTAAATACAAAAAATAACCTGGATGGTTCTCTTTTTTAATAAGTCCATCAAAAGCTCCCAAAATAGCGTGATGCAAGTATGGGCTTTTTATAAACCTGTTGTTTACAAAAAAGAATTGCTCTCCCCTACTCTTCTTGGCATATTCCGGCTTACTTATATAACCGCTAATCTGTACGACCTGGGTATCCTCGTTTACCGGCACCAACTTTTCATTGGTCTTGGCACCAAATATATTCACTATACGCTGTCTATTGTTGGAAGTAGGCAGGTTGAACAATTCACTACCGTTATTGTAAAAATGGAAATTGATCGATGAATGGGCCAAGGCCACTCTGTGAAATTCATCCATAATATGACGAAGTTCCACATTGTTGGATTTTAGGAAATTTCGTCTGGCAGGAATATTAAAAAACAAATTCTTCACCATCATGGATGTCCCCTTTGGGGCCACGGTCACTTCTTGTGAAATAATCTTACTGCCCTCAATCTTTATATGCGTGGCCACCTCATCCTCCGCTGTCCTTGTTTGCATTTCCACATGGGCAATAGCAGCAATGGAGGCCAAGGCCTCTCCCCTAAAACCTTTGGTATTCAACTGAAATAGATCCTCCGCCTTCTGTATCTTGGATGTTGCGTGTCGCTCAAAACTAAGTCGGGCATCGGTAACGCTCATCCCTACGCCATCATCAATTACCTGAATAAGTGTCTTTCCACCGTCCTTTACCACCAATTTTATGGTAGAAGCCCCAGCATCGATAGCATTTTCCATAAGCTCCTTCACTACCGAGGCAGGACGTTGAACTACTTCCCCTGCGGCAATTTGATTGGCAACATGGTCTGGCAAAAGCTTAATAATATCTGCCATTATCGAGTTGTAAAGATAGATAGATCGAAATCTATGATATAAAGAAAAATAAGAATCAGGATGGCAATTATTATAAGGGTTCTAATTTTTTGATTTCGGCTTCCGGATCGTTTTAAATCGTCCATAGCCCTACCGAACTTGCCTTTAAGCCCACTACGACCATCCATAGTAGGTCTGAATTTGTCCAGTTTATGCTCTATTTTGTACGGACTTCCCTCACCTTTATCATCGTAGTAGCGAGGTGTATAATTGAACTTTTTATTTTTACGTAATTTCGAAAACTTTCCCATAATGCTTATAGTTTCAAAGTTACTCAAAAACAAAAAACATGCCTTAAATCCCTTGCTAAAAAATGTTAACAATTATAGGAAAGACGCCTATTTTCCGTCATAAACAACAAGCTCAATAAAGAAAATTACAAGAGCGCTAGCCTAGGCTTGCCATCTTTATGGCCGCTATAGCTGCCTCGGCGCCTTTATTGCCATGTTTACCCCCACTTCTATCTATAGCCTGCTGCATATTGTTGTCCGTTAGCACACAAAAAATAACAGGTACTTGGGTCCTTACATTTAAGTCCATTATCCCTTGGGCAGTAGCACTACAAACAAAATCGAAATGCTTGGTCTCCCCCTGAATTACGCTTCCAATAGCAATTACCGCGTCGACCGGCTTGGTTTCGATCAATTTCTTGGCACCAAAGGGCAGCTCAAAACTTCCCGGAACGTTCCATCGAATAATATTTTCCGTCTTGGCGCCACAATCCAAAAGTGCCTCCATTGCACCTTCATAAAGTCCTTCCGTAATTGCCTCGTTCCATTCTGAAACAACAATCCCAAACCGAAGATCCTTCGCATTTGGGATTGTTGTTTTATCGTAAGCCGATAAATTTTTATTAGCCGTAGCCATACTAGTTGTTTTTTGCCTTACCTATAAAAGCATCTATTGTCCTAGCCTCTTCAGAGCTTGGATATTCATCCTTTATCCTTTGGAAGTATTTAAGAGCCTTGCTATTTTCTTTTAATTCCAATGCAGTAACACCCGCTTTGTATAAGAATTTTGGCGTAGTAAAATCGTTGGCACTATGGGCAAAGGCCTGTTCGTAGTACCCCAATGCATCACCTGGTTGGTTCAATTGCAAGAAAGCATCTCCCAATCCCCCTTTGGCCAATGCACCCAAGACCATATCATCTGAAGAAAAACCTTCCAAATACTTAATGGCCTCATCGTACTTTTGCATGTTTAAAAACGCCATGCCTGCAGAATATTTGGCTAAATTGGCGGCAGGAGTACCGTTGTACTCTTCTATGATATCCAAAAACCCATACTTACCTTCTGCCCCGTTCAAGGCCAGGGTAAAGAGGGAATCCTTTTCGGCCGTAGCCGATAAAGCCTGGTCAAAATATTGCTGGGGATATAACATTTCATTGGCAGCACTTGCCTCCTTTGGCTTCTCCACAAACTGAAAATATGCCAAATAGCCCAAAACGGCCACGGCAATCACCCCAATGACACCAAGAATATAATTTTGATTTCTGGAAACCCATTCCTCCGATCTGGAAGCACCTTCATCCAGCGAACTAAATACTTCTGCAGTTGTACTTTCCTGCTCATCCAACAAAATCTCCTCCTCTTTATTTTTAGGTTTAAAACCTCTTTTCTTGTATGTTGCCATTTTTGAATTTTATTAATCGCGCAAAAATAAAGTTTTTATCCAAAACCGAACGGGTATTTATTCGTTATTTTTGGATAATTTATAGTTTCCGGGAGGATTAAAAAATAAATATTTTTCAAGCCAGAATGTTTCTAAAGAAATTATCACTTATTAATTATAAAAACTTTGCATCCGAAAATTTCGATTTCGATGCTAAAATAAATTGTTTTGTGGGCGACAATGGGGTAGGCAAAACCAATGTTTTGGATGCCATTTACCATCTTTCCTTTGGAAAAAGCTACTTTAATCCCGTGGCCACCCAAAACATAAAACACGAAGAGGATTTTTTTGTGATAGATGGGGAATTTCAAAAAAATGACAGGGAAGAAAGGATTCTCTGCAGCCTTAAAAAGGGGATGAAAAAAATCATCAAACGCAACGGAAAGGCTTATGACAAATTCTCCGACCATATTGGTTTTTTACCCTTGGTCATTATTTCTCCGGCAGACCGCGATCTTATCATTGAAGGTAGTGAAACCAGACGCAAGTTTATGGATGGTGTAATTAGCCAATCCGACAAGGAATACTTACACAGTCTCATCAAATACAACAAAACCCTTAGTCAGAGAAATTCCCTTCTAAAGTATTTTGCGGTTAACCAGACTTTTGACAAAACCACACTGGCTATCTATAATGAGCAACTACAGGAATACGGAAGTATCATATTCCATAAAAGGTCCGAATTCCTGGAAGAGTTCATCCCTATTTTCAAGGAACAGTATCTCGCCATTTCTGGTGGAAAAGAACCCGTAAATTTAACATATGACAGTAAATTATTGGATGACGAACTCTTAACTTTATTGGAGCGGAATCTAGAAAAAGATAAGGCCCTCCAATACACCAGTGTGGGCACGCATAAAGACGACCTGAACTTTGAGATAGATGGTCACCCTATAAAAAAATTTGGGAGTCAGGGGCAGCAGAAATCATTCTTGATCGCCCTAAAACTGGCACAATTCTATTTTATAAAAAAACAGGCGGGTACTACCCCCTTGTTACTTTTGGATGATATTTTTGACAAATTGGACGAAAACCGGGTGGCCCAAATCATTAATTTGGTAGATGAAGAAAATTTTGGTCAAATATTCCTGAGTGATACCCATGCCGACAGAACCGAGGAAGTTGTAAAAAAAATACATCAATCCTATAAAATATTTAAGTTGTAGTATGCGATATGTTTATATTTTAGTTGCCTTAATTGGCCTGGCTGCCTGTAAAAATAAGGTGGAAAAATTGGATTTACCCTATTTGAACGGCTACTGGGAGATAGAAAAAGTTACTTTTCCAGACGGTTCCGAGAAGGAATATGTGGTGAATACCAGCATAGATTATATTGAAATAAACGACCTAAAGGGATATCGAAAAAAGGTACAGCCAAATTTTAGTGGCACCTACATTACTTCCAATGATGCAGAATTGTTTACCATTTATGAAAACAATGGGGTTTTCACCTTAAACTATAAAACAGAACTAAGTGAATGGCATGAAAAAATTGTGAATCTATCGGAGAATAATTTTACAGTTCTAAGTGAGGAAAACATAAAATACCACTACAAAAGATTTCAACCCATTAATATTGAGTAAAAATGGCTAAGAGAAAAAACGACAACCTTCGGCTTGGGGAAGCCTTACAGGAATTTATTTCTGAAAATAAATTACAAAAAGGAATGGACCGCGTTAATGCACGGGAAGCCTGGAAAAATCTCATGGGTAATGGCGTTAACAACTATACCACCGCCATAGAATTGCGGAACGACACCCTTTTCGTATCGCTTTCTTCCTCCGTACTAAGAGAGGAACTAAGCCTGGGCAAATCAAAGATCATAAAATTATTGAACGAGGAATTGGGCAAGGATCTAATCACAAAAATTGTTCTTAGATAAACTTCCTTTATAATAGAACAAAAAAAACCACGCCCAAGGGCGTGGTTTTTTTGTTCTACATGTATAATGTCCTTAAAAGATTTCCCTTCCAGCAAAATGAAAGGCACCCTCAATGGCAGCATTTTCATCACTATCAGAACCATGCACTGCATTCTCTGCTATTGATGTAGCGAACAATTTTCTTATAGTCCCTTCTGCTGCATCAGCAGGGTTTGTTGCCCCGATCAAGGCACGAAAATCTTCTACCGCATTATCCTTTTCAAGGATAGCAGATACAATGGGCCCTCTGGTCATAAAATCGACCAATTCCCCAAAAAAAGGACGCTCCTTATGTATTGCATAAAACGCCTGTGCATCCCTTCTGCTCAATTGCGTATATTTCATTGCCACGATTTTGAATCCGGCCGAAGTTATTTTATCCAAAATTCCACCGATATGTCCATTCTCAACGGCATCGGGCTTAATCATGGTAAAAGTTCTGTTTGTGCTCATTACTCTATAATTTTGCGCAAAAATACGTTTTATTCTAAAACTCACAATATTTGGGGAATATCTTATGGTCCATAACGCACTTTATCGATGATGCCCTCCATTTCAAAGTGCTTTTTAACCACTACTGCATAACCATATCCCTTATATACCACATAGTCCCTATATTTGTAACACGATAAACACAGGCCTTTAACTTTCGGAGTTAACCCAAAAAAAATAATTGTATCGGATGAAAAAAGCTTTCTTTAAACTTTTGGCAAAATTGAACAAGTTGGTATTGCCCTCCTATTCAAAAAAACAGCTGGACCTTTCCAAAGCCACAAAAATGCAGATGGCAATTATAGGTTGGCGTTACTTGGTAACCACCAATGCCTTGGACTAATATTGTATTAGGGCCTCTACACTATAGCCGGATAATTTGTCCCTGCCCTTTAAAAATTTAAGTTCCAATAAAAAGTTGCACTGTACAACCTCTCCGCCCAACTTTTCTATTAGTTTACAAACGGCTTTTGCTGTCCCTCCGGTAGCCAGGACATCATCATGAATAAGTACTTTCTCCCCTTTCAATATACTATCCACGTGAATTTCCAGTACATCCGTACCATATTCCAAGGCATAGGGTTCACTAATTATTTGATGCGGTAATTTTCCACGCTTTCTTACCGGGACAAAGCCGGCATTAAGACGGGTTGCCAATAGGGGTGCAAAGAAAAATCCCCGACTCTCCATACCCACCACTTTATCTACCTTTTTATTTTTGATCAGTTCAAAAAGGGCATCGGCCGCGCTCGCCAAGGCGTCAGCGTCTTGTAACAGGGGAGTAATATCTTTAAAGGAGATTCCTTCTTCCGGGAAATCCGGGATATCCCGAACATATTTCTTTAAATCCATTTATTTTGGTTGCTGTAATTTTGTGGTAAATTTAAAAAGAAATATATTTGCAGCCCGTTAAACGGGAAAAATGAATTTTTATAATGGCCTCGTGGCGCAACTGAATAGCGCATCTGATTACGGCTCAGAAGGTTACAGGTTTGAATCCTGTCGAGGTCACTACAAGCAAGAAACCACGTCTTTTTAGGCGTGGTTCTTTTTTTAAGGAAAAA
>NZ_FXAO01000001.1:0-584491 GCF_900177645.1 Arenibacter troitsensis | reverse complement strand
TGCAAAACGGAGCGCAAAGGAAAACCGCAGGTACTCCTGTCGAGGTCACCACAAGCAAGAAACCACGTCTTTTTAGGCGTGGTTCTTTTTTTAAGAAAAAAACCAAACGCAGTTTGAGGTTTTGGAGTAAAACAAAAAACCAGCAGCGATAGCTGCGAGGGTTCTTATTTGCAAAACGGAGCGCAAAGGAAAACCACAGGTACTCCTGTCGAGGTCACCAAAAGCAAGAAACCACGTCCTTTTAGGCGTGGTTCTTTTTTTAAGGAAAAACTGGTCCATTCAAAACTTTTCATAAATGAAAATTATTATACTATATTACCCCAAAAAACACACAATAATATTTTCTTTGCTTAATAATTGCAAAAACAAGTCTTGAAAGTACTACCCTTTAAAATACCCAAACCAAAAAACGAAGCGCTCATCTATCAGGAAGACCGCGAGAGGATATTTTATGGCCAACTGCACCAACATCAGGAAATACAAATAAGCCTTATCGTAAAAGGGTCCGGATCTTTTATTGTAGCAGACACCATAAACGAATACAAGGAGAACGACATTTTAGTAATTGGCGAATATGTACCCCACGTCTTTAAAAGTGATTCCAACAAAAGTGATGAATCTATCATGTGCTCCTTATTCTTTAAAAAGGACTCTTTTGGAAACCATTTTTTTGAGGTGGCCGATATGGCGGAAACCAAGGATTTTTTTATAGGTTCGGAATACGGATTGAAGGTGCTTTCCAAAAAACGGAAAATCGCAAAACAATTCCATAAATTATCCCATCAGAATAAGATAGAAAGGGTAGCTACGCTTTTAAAAATAATAAGTTTGATAAGTAAGGCAAAAGCGGCTCCCCTGTCTTCCTTTGTCTATAAAAAGAGATATACGGACGATGAGGGAAAACGCATGAACGATGTGTTTGAATATGCCATGGAAAAGTTTTACGAACCTATTACTTTGGAGGAAATTGCGGATAAG
The DNA here is from genome assembly GCF_900177645.1 of Arenibacter troitsensis. Classification (GTDB taxonomy): domain Bacteria; phylum Bacteroidota; class Bacteroidia; order Flavobacteriales; family Flavobacteriaceae; genus Arenibacter; species Arenibacter troitsensis. Next base: position 583,513 of record NZ_FXAO01000001.1, on the reverse strand, counting down.
GCCCATATGAACAAGAACTCCTTTTGCCGCTATTTTAAAAAGAGAACCAACAAAACATTTTTTCAATTTTTGATCGAAATACGAATTGAAAATGCCTGTAAACTTATCAATAGCAAACCTGATCTTTCCATTTCCCTAATAGCAGAACAATGTGGTTTTGGAACCATAGCCAACTTCAACAGGAAATTTAAGGAAATTAAAGGCGTTACTCCAACAGATTATCGTAGACAGCGATGAAATTCATTACCCATTAAATTGTGGTCAGTATCAATAAAAAGTCCAATTATTCCGACCCAAAGTAGGAACAACGCAATTGGAATTCCCTATTTATCTTCTCCTTCAAAGTCCTTTTTTAATCGGATGGGACTGTCTGGCACTCTATTGACAAGCTGTTTTTTACCGTCCTTTTTAATAAGGTCGAAGGCATCATAAAGGTTTCCTATAGGGGTATATGCCTCATACTTAATGGTATCTTTGGTAACGGTAATTATTTGAAACAATTGGGTGTACTCCCCCCTTCGTACCATCCAATCCTGGTCTTGGGATTCGTACATTTTAGGACCACTTACTGAAACCGCATAAACAGTACCTGCATCATCCAACACTGTTAACCCTTTACCTTCATTATCCGCATAACCTCTGGCATAGGTATGGTCATGCCCCTGCAAAACCAAATCCACTTTATATTTATCTATCAAAGGTTTTATACCTTCCCTCAGCTCCCAATTGTCTCGCCCTTCTTTGGTAGAATAAACCGGATAATGCGTAAAAATGGCAATCCATTTTTTAGTGTTTGATTGTAATACGGAATCCAACCATTTTATCTGTGCCGAACGGGCTTCCAAACTTTCATCATAACCTTCGCTATCGATGGAAATCAATTTCATATCTTGATAATCAATTGCAAAACACGTTTCTTTTAATTCCTCAATTGGTCCATTTTCGGGCAAAGTAAATTGTGGTTTCCATAAAGAGGTCAATACACCATCCCTGTATTCATGATTACCTGGCGTCATAACACTTGGCACAGTGGCATGAATAAAGCTACCTGCATAAAACCATTCGCCCCATTCCAAATTGGCATCCCTGTCATTGATAAGATCTCCAGCGTGCAACATAAAATTAACTTCTGGAAATTTTCTATAAGAATTTCGTATTACCCTGGACCATAGCGACTTCACATTGTTTTGGGCATCCCCAAAATAAATAAAGCTAAAAGGTTCTCCCGAAGTGTCACTGGCCGTGGTATATTGAAACCATTCGCTCCAGCCATCATTGCCTTCCTTTCCGTTACCTACCCTATAGACATAGGTAGTTTTTGGCTGTAGATTATTCACTACCACCGAATGGTATACCGCCTTTACAAGAGGCTCCTTTCTGTTCTGATTTTGAAAAATTTCACTCTTGGCCTCCACTCGTCTAACGTCTTTCAACAAAAACTCCGGTCCATCGGTTGCTATGGCAATTTCGACAAATCCGGCTTCCACCTGTTGATCTGTTCTCCAATTCACGGCCATACTATGTGCTGGGTCCGTAGTTAAATTGGCAATCACCCTGTCCGGGACCTGCGATGGATACATTAATTTATGGGCCGTTATGGAATCATGTTCCGGATAATGGCTATGCGAATGGGAATGGGAGTACCCAGTTTCATGGGCGTGACTATGAGGTACTTTTTCCTGTTGTGATTTACAACCTATTAGAATTACAAATAAAATAGACCCTAGTTTTTGTGTCAAGCGTATTGTTCCCATCATTTTTCAGATTCACTAAGTTTGGATTATACAAAAATGAATTCCGAATATAATATGATTCCGCTGAATTACCTAGGGTTTTCAGAAGCATATCTGTAACCTTATGGTATCTTGATAATTTCATTAAATATCTTAACCCAAATAGATATTCTGAACACTAAGGCCAATAGCAAAAACAAAAAAACGCCCATTCTTGCGAAGGGCGTTCCTCTAAGTATGTTATAAAACTTATAGTGCAGCTACTTGCTTGGTCAACTTGCTCTTTAAGTTTGCAGCTTTGTTGGAATGGATGATATTGCGCTTAGCCAATCTATCGATCATACTTACTACGCTTGGCAACAAAGTCTCAGCAGCTTTCTTATCCTCCTCCGTACGCAACCTTCTGATAGCGTTACGGGTTGTTTTATGCTGGTACCTATTACGTAACCTTACCGCTTCGTTCCTTCTAATCCTCTTTAATGCTGACTTATGATTTGCCATTTTCTATTTAATTAATTTTTTTATTGGGATAAACCCCTAAACATACTGTGTAGTCCGTAGGGGAATCGAACCCCTGTTACCAGGATGAAAACCTGGCGTCCTAACCCCTAGACGAACGGACCATTTTTTGGTTGCAAGTACTGACCTAATTGTTGAATCAAAATCAATACCCCAAAATTTCAAAATAATCTTAGTAGTCCGTAGGGGAATCGAACCCCTGTTACCAGGATGAAAACCTGGCGTCCTAACCCCTAGACGAACGGACCATCAAATCGCATAATTGCGGATGCAAAAATACAATTATTTTTTACTATCGCAAGACCTAAATAAAATTTTTTAAAATCTTTTAATATGCCTTGGCAAAAAGTACTCTTTTGGAGGATGGTTTTCCAGTCACCATACAGACTCCGGCCTCTTCTTTGGCATCGATAGGAATACAGCGAATAGTAGCTTTTGTTTGCTCTTTCACCAATTCCTCCGTTTCGGAAGTACCATCCCAATGTGCCGATATAAACCCTCCTTTACTTTCCAGCACTTCTTTAAATTCTTCATAGGAATTCACCTCGGTGATATGTGTTCTCCTATGCTCCAAGGCCTTATTATGGATATTTGTCTGAATATCCTTCATCAAAAATTCAATTTTGGCCACAACCTCATCGGCTTTTACCGTTTCCTTCTCAAATGTATCCCTTCTTGCCACCTCAAAAGTGCCATTATCCATATCCCGCTGGCCAATGGCCAAACGAACAGGCACCCCTTTCAGCTCGTATTCATTGAATTTAAATCCTGGCTTATGGGTATCCCTATCATCATATTTCACAGAGATTCCTTTGGACCTCAATTCCTTTACCAGAGGAGCTACTCTTTCTGAAATGGCATCCAATTGATCCTCACCTTTATAAATAGGCACTATTACTACTTGTATCGGAGCCAATTTAGGAGGTAGCACCAGTCCGTTATCGTCGCTATGCGTCATGATCAATGCCCCCATCAAACGTGTTGAAACACCCCAAGAGGTTGCCCAAACATATTCCTGCACCCCTTCCTTGGTAGCAAACTTTACATCAAAAGCTTTTGCGAAATTTTGCCCCAAGAAATGCGATGTACCGGCCTGCAAGGCTTTTCCATCCTGCATGAGGGCCTCTATACAGTAGGTCTCCAATGCCCCGGCGAAACGCTCACTGGCCGTTTTGGTTCCCTTTATAACAGGTACCGCCATGTAATTTTCCACAAACTCGGCATATACGTTCATCATCTGTTCCGCTTCCGCAATAGCTTCCTTTTCAGTAGCATGTGCAGTATGCCCCTCTTGCCATAAAAATTCCGCTGTTCTTAAGAAAAGTCGGGTACGCATCTCCCAACGCACCACATTGGCCCATTGATTGATAAGAAGCGGCAAATCGCGATAAGACTGTATCCATCTTCTATAGGTATCCCAAATTATGGTTTCGGAGGTAGGCCTAATAATGAGCTCTTCTTCCAGCTTGGCTTCGGGATCCACTATAATACCACTACCATCCTCTGCATTTTTAAGCCTATAATGGGTCACTACCGCACATTCCTTGGCAAAACCTTCCACATGACTGGCCTCCTTGCTCAAGTAGGACTTAGGTATAAACAATGGGAAATAGGCATTCTCATGTCCCGTTTCCTTGAACATAATATCCAGCTGAGCCTGCATTTTTTCCCAAATAGCATAACCATACGGTTTAATGACCATACAGCCCCTAACTCCCGAATTTTCAGCCAAATCCGCTTTTACAACAAGTTCATTATACCATTTGGAATAATCCTCTGCTCTTTTCGTTAAATTTTTACCCATACCAGTAAGTTTGGCACAAAACTTGTAACCTTATATTTAAATGAAATAGTTCGGCAAAACTAACTATTTTTACATTGTTCAACAATTAAAATTACAGCGATGATACATTCTCTACCCCACCGAAGAATACATATAGCAGCAACCGTTGTACTCCTTAGCATAGTATTGGCGTCTTGCGGGTCTTACCAGCAAGCTTCATATTACGATAATGATGGCATCTATTCCAATAATACGGAACAAGTTCGGGTAACCGAGCAACGGTCAAGAACCCAACAGCCAGCGCCAAAACAAAATGCCTATGCGGATTATTTTGGTCAAAAGGCCGATGAATATGGTGAAATTCTGGATAGCGAGGTTTTCACAGATGTGGATGCTTACTATAGTGATACGGAAACCGACAGTCTTGGGTATAGCCAAGACTTAAGCTATAATGGCGCCAATAACGACTACAATGGATACGGATCATGGGGGGATAATGCCACCAATGTGAATATCAACATCTATGATGATTGGGGCTGGGGAGGCTCTCCTTTCGCATGGGGGTATGGTGGTTTTTATGGAGGTTTCTATGGCGGTTATTACGGATATTACAACCCTTGGAGATGGAACCGTTTCGGATACGGATATGGTTGGAACAACTGGGGTTGGGGTGGCTACGGATGGGGCGGTTACTACATTCCTTACTTCTATTCCCCATATCGACACTACCCATATTACTATTCCCGAAGCAGGTTCGGCAACAATTACTACAATAGAAATTACGCTTACAGCGCTAGCAGGAGAGGAATCTACAATTCCAATTCCAACCTTAGAAGCACTGCTCTAAGCGGAAGATCGAATATAAGCAACGCAAACCGATCCAGCTCCAGTAGATATAGAAGCACCACTGCGCGTAGCAATATCAATAGAACTGGAACTACATCCCGAAGTAATGTTGGGGTAGATGCTTTGGAAAGAAACAGATCATACCGCACCAGCAGAAGCACAAGGGCAGTACCAAATTACAATAGTAGCTCTCGAAGCAATCAGACCTACAGGAGCAATAGCTCTAGCGGAACCTATAAGGGCACAGCTCCCAGAACTTCTACCTATAGAAGTTCCGGTAGTTCCACGTCAAGATCTTCCAGTGGAACCTACAGAAGTTCCAGCCCAACAAGGTCTTCCAGTGGAACCTACAGAAGTAGTACGCCTTCCAGATCATCCGGTGGCACCTACAGAAGCTCCGGCAGCTCCAGCAGCTCCAGTGGCAGCGTAAGAAGTTCCAGCAGTTCTTCTTCAAGATCTTCGTCATCCAGTAGCAGAAGTAGCGGAAGGCGTAATTAAAAAACATGGTCCCATATTTCAATAAAAACTTTCTAAATTAATTAAAATGAAAAGGAATTACACTTTCATTCTGCTATTGGTATGTGCATTTGCCAGCGCCCAGAATATCAATGATGTTTTAAGACTTAGTGGAGAGGGCACTTACGGAACAGCACGTTTTCAAGGATTAAATGGAGCATTTGGCGCATTGGGTGGAGATTTGTCCGCCTTAAACGTAAACCCAGCAGGTTCGGCCGTTTTCAACAACAGCCTGTTATCCTTAACAGGATCCAATTACAATATTAAAAACGATTCCCGCTATTTCAACGGTAGCCGCAACACCTCCTTAAATTCATTGGATCTTAATCAAGTTGGCGGTGTTTTCGTATTTAAAAGCACCAGCAACAATTCTCCGTGGAGAAAAATTGCATTGGCATTTAATTACGATCTGGTCAAAAATTTTGACGATGACCTTTTGGTTTCCGGCAATAGTGATCAGGGGATAGACAATTACTTTTTGGATTTGGCCAATGGGGTACCCTTTGGACCGCTTCTAATACAGGACGGCGAATTTATAGAAGAAGCCTATCTGGATATAGGAGCTACTTTAGGGTTTGTGGACCAGCAAGCATTTTTGGGATATTACGGAGGAATAATTGACCCAGTAGATTTTTCGGACGATAATAATACCGATTATATCTCCAATGCAATATACAATACCGTTAACCAAGATTACTCTCAGAGCACTACAGGTTACAATAGTAAATTTACTGCCAACTTGGCCTCACAGTACGGTGACAACTTGTATTTGGGAGCTTCCATTAACATTCACAGCATACTCCTGGACAAGCTCACCCAACTCTCCGAAAGGGGCTTTAATGCCGAATCGGAAATACAGAATATTACCTTCGACAATTTGCTTAGGACCCAGGGAAATGGATTTTCCTTTAGCTTGGGAGCCATTGGAAAATTAAACGAAAATTTCAGAATAGGCGGTAGCTATCAATCTCCAACCTGGTACAATTTATCAGATGAAACCTCTCAAAGAATATATTCGGATCTAGCCGATAGCGATATTTCATTTATCAATTTTAATATTATAAATGTATACGAGGATTACACCATTAAAATACCTGGAAAATTAACGGGAAGTTTGGCTATGATATTTGGCAAGGATGGCCTATTGAGTTTTGACTATAGCTATCAAGACATGTCAAAAGCGGAATTAAGACCAGGTTCAGACCCTAGTTTTGCCTCGGAAAATGAATTCATCTCCGACAAATTAAGTGCCGTTTCCACTTTTAGATTAGGTGGTGAGTACCGTATTGAAGCCCTAAGTTTAAGGGCTGGATATAGGTTTGAACAGAGTCCGTACGCCAGTGGCAATACTATAGGTGATCTAAATGGCTATTCTGGCGGTATAGGTTATAATTTTGGTGGAAGTAGGCTAGACCTTTCCTACAACTATTCCACCCAGGACATTAGCAAGCAACTGTTTGATGTTGGCCTTCCAACGCCGGCCAGTATAACCAATAAAAACTCTGTAATAAGTTTGGGCTACACCTTGAATTTTTAAAGGAAGAAAATATACTAGAAATAAAAAAGACGGGCAAGCCCCGTCTTTTTTATTTTAAAATATATCGCCGCCCTAACGCTTCAAAGTAAAATGGGTCCTAACAGAGCGCGCCACAATGATTCCGTTTTCGTCCCGTGAATAGTCCATCCTAAACCAGTAGTCCGATGAAGGCATCGGCCTGCCGTTAAAGGTACCGTCCCACCCTATTGTGGTTTCATCAATCTGTTTAAGGAGTTTGCCGTAACGATCAAATATAAATACCACGGGATCTATCAAGGTAGAGATTCCATAAACATTCCATCGGTCATGGATACCGTCGGCATTGGGTGTAAAGAACTTAGGATACCCCACTACCAAGAACTCTATAGGCTCTGTAGTTCCACAACCATTTTTATCATTGATTATCACTGTATTTACCCCAGGTGGTACATTATTAAAAACAGGGTCATCCTGAAATTGCCCACCATTTATGGCATACTCATAATTACCGTCCGGGTTGGCCACCACTATCTCTACAATATTGTTGTCGGAAATATCATCCCTAACGATAACTTCCTGCAAAACTGGTGTTCCAAAATACGTAATCAATATATCATCCCTTACTTCCTGTCCAAAACTATTGGTAATCAAAACAAAATATCTTCCGGAATTGGGGCTGCTCACCACCAATTCGGCATTGGACGGTCCGGATCCTGGCAAGGTGGCATCAATTACACCATCATCCTCATAATCCACAGTCCATTCCACACTTGCTATATCTGGACCTACGGGAGAATTAAATGCGGAAAGGGTAATGTCCGGATCACCTTCACAGGCAATGATATCCAATCCCAAAAATTCGTCCCTTAAGGTACAATCCAATGCGTTATCCTGATCGGCATCAACCGATCTACCGGTAAAGGTCAACACAAAGGATTCCGCTTCATCATCAAAATTGGTGTTCCAGTTATTAATGAGAATATAATAGATTTCACCCTCTCTAACATCCAACCATTCGTCATAGGTATTTTGGCTTTGCTTTAAAAAAGGAGCGCCTACATCCCCATTTTCAGGATTTATTCCTATTCCCGTAAAACGGGTGTTATTGGTTTCGTAATTACACCTAATGGGCTCAATACTTCCGGTTCCTATACCTAAACAGTCCACATCCGGTCCGTATACCGCAAAATCCCATTCCGCCGTAATGGTACTGCCACTAACAGGCAAAGCTTCTATATCAAAGCCCACCTGTCCGTCCGTCCCCGCCCTGAACACATACCATGAGGTATTATTTTCTATATTGGCAGAAATATTACTTCCTTTTTCAAGACAACCTGTCTGGCGAACCGTATCCGGATCAAAATCATCGATACCCCCGCCGTCCGCAGTTCCCATAATGGGCGCATCTGCACAAACAGGTATGGCGCTCCTACAATCAGGTGAATTTTGTGCAATCATATTGCTCACAAACAGCAACATAACGCAAATAGAACAGATAAGTGACCGCATAGAAATTGAGGCTAATACATACTTAAATCAAGTATAATAACTCTTATGAAAATGATTTAGTATAACAGGAGGTACATTTATCACAAAATTTAGAAGACAAATACCTTGTAGATTAAAAGATTAGAAGAATAGGGTTTAAGTACATTGCATACCCCGTCTATCCTTAACGCTTTAGGGAAAAATGGTTATTAATGTACTTGGCCACAATACGTTGTCCGTCCTGATCCTTAAAACTAAGCTTAAACCAATAATCGTCCGAGGGCTGTGCAACGCCATTATAGGTGCCATCCCAACCCATACTATTTGGGGACAGTTGTTTAAGCAACTTTCCGTACCTGTTATAGACCGTCAAAATAGGTTCGTCCAAACTGGACATTCCTACAATGTTCCAAATATCGTTAACCCCGTCGCCATTGGGGGTAAAAAACTTGGGAAACCCTACTACAACAATGGTTTCCGTAGCGGTTCCGCAGCCGTTCAGATCGTTTAAGGTAACAGTGTGCCTACCCGGAAGTACATTATAAAACTTAGCATCTGCTTGATATGCCCCGTTATCCAATCTATATTCAAAGTCACCCTCCCTGTCGGGAATTATCGTAATGGTATTGTTGTCTTGCAGATCTTCTATTACCACCTCCTTTATATGCGGTGTATTGGAGGCATAGACGGTAATCATAAAGTCATTTTCGCAAGCTGAAACACCCAACTTATCGGTTATCGATAATGAATATTCCCCGCCTTGGGAAACGGTAATATTAGAAGTTGTCTCGCCAGTACTCCAAAGGTAATTATATTCTGGATCAGGGGCCGTCTCGCCTATCACAGCACTGGGTTCACCTTCACAAAGAAAAACCTCCAAAGGAAAGCTGGGGGTCAAAGGTTGATGGACCGTTAATGTAAAATCTTCAGAAGCATCATAGCATCTTGGATTCTGTACAGAGGTGGCCCTAATATATATCTGCTGCTGCCCTGCCTGCAATCCATATTCCAAAGGCAAGGCATTTATCCCAGCCTCCGCATCGGTCAAACTCGTATGATAGGATATGATTACCTCGTTCGCAGATTGTCCGCCCAACGCCATTTGATCCTTATCACTTAAATAAAAATATTCCGCATCCAGGCAAAGGTGTTCATCACCAACAGGGGAAGTTATAGGCGCCTGGGAAAACCCCACTTGTACATCACTAATAATATTATTCTGGGACTGGGTTATTACTTCCACACGGTAAAAAGCAGCTTCCAGCACATTTAAGGTAGCGGAAACCTCACCAGGAATTTGGGTATACCCATTGCCTACATCCTTATACCAAGTGTAACTTACCACATCGGCGGTAGTGGCATCCAAAACAATGCTTTCATTGTTACATGCCGTAATTGGAGGCCCCAAAAGATTGTTGATTATTGCACAATCCAACGCATCATAAGGGTTGGTAACAAAAATTTGACCCGTAAACTGTATGGAAAATCCCGAATTAACGTTACTAAAGTTATTTACCAATAAGTAGTAGTCCTCACCGGGCAAAACCTCCAACCACTCTTCATATTGAACATTATCCGTAGCCCCTTGTGGGTCCATCCCTACTCCAATAAAACTATTGGCATCCCTATTATCAAAAAAATTACATCGTACCGGGTCGCCCAGGGAATTGCAATCACTGGCTTTATAAAGGGCAAAGTCCCAATCTTCGTTGGAATCGAAACCAATATTAAATCCCAATTGTCCTGAGGCCCCTGTCCTAAACCTATACCAAGCAGCATTGGACTCTATTGCCCCGGAAAGTGTTTTTTCCAAACAACCGGATTTATTGGCACCTTTAAAATCATCCGCACCATAGCCATTGGTACCCCCATTGACAGGAGTATTGTTACAAATAGGCACTGCATTGGAACAATCCGGAGCCACTTGGGCCACGGCCACAGTACTGCAGAGACACCAAATAATTCCAAAAACGACGACCAACCTGTTCATGAATACCTATAAAATTTGGGAATTTCAAAAGTAACACCCAAGTTTAGTTAACACTAATTTATGTTGTGTAGGGAGGTAAATATGGTATTAAGTGGCATTTAATGTATATCTTTGCTGCCTTAAAAAGCAATTTTAAATGAAAATCGACAACGCATTGGAAAAGCATTTTGAAGAGTTAGGGGACGATCACGTTTCCGCTGCTGAGGACACACCTTTACGTAAGGATGCATTTGTGCTAAGTGATGAAGAAAAAATAGAACGCATAAGAGGCAGTGTAAATGAAATAATGCTGACTTTAGGCCTTGACCTTGATGATGATAGCTTAAAGGGAACGCCAAACAGAGTGGCCAAAATGTTTGTTCAAGAAATTTTTGGAGGCCTAAATCCCAAAAAAAGACCAAAATCATCCACCTTTGACAATAAATACAAGTACGGAGAAATGTTGGTAGAAAAAAACATCACCCTGTATTCTACCTGTGAGCATCATTTATTACCTATTGTGGGGAAAGCCCACGTGGCCTATATATCCAAGGGCACCGTTGTTGGCCTCTCCAAAATGAACAGGATTGTGGATTATTACGCCAAAAGACCTCAGGTTCAGGAACGTTTAAACATTCAGATCGTAAGGGAACTGCAACAGGTTTTAGGCACCGAAGATGTTGCCTGTGTTATAGACGCCAAACATTTATGTGTAAATTCCCGAGGCATACGCGATATTGAAAGTAGCACCGTAACAGCAGAATACGGCGGAAAATTTAAGGAAGAGGCCGTAAGAAGAGAATTTTTGGACTATATAAACATCGATACTAAATTTTAATTGTCCCGCTTAATAATGTCTTTGTACCAAACTCAAAAATTAAAAGTTTACAATTCCCTTACGGGAGAAAAAGAAGTTTTTGAACCTTTAAGCGAGGGCCACGTGGGCATGTACGTCTGTGGACCCACCGTTTACAGCAATGTACACTTGGGCAATTGCCGAACCTTCATGTCTTTCGACATGATCTTCAGGTATTTAAAACATCTGGGGTATAAGGTGAGATATGTCCGGAATATTACGGACGCCGGGCATTTGGAAAACGATGCGGAAGACGGTGAGGATAAAATTGCCAAGAAAGCACGGTTGGAACAACTGGAGCCCATGGAGGTGGTACAACAGTATACCCTGGATTTTCACAGCATACTACAAAAATTCAATTTCTTGCCTCCAAGTATTGAACCTACCGCTACCGGACACATTATTGAGCAAATTGAAATCATAAAGAATATTCTGGAAAAAGGATATGCTTACGAAATTAACGGTTCTGTTTATTTTGATGTTGAAAAATTCAACGAGACCCATGAGTACGGTAAATTAAGTGGGAGAAAATTGGAGGATATGATTGCCAATACCCGTGAATTGGCCGCACAGGACGAAAAAAAGAATCCCCAGGACTTTGCACTATGGAAAAAAGCGGAAGCCCAGCATATAATGCGGTGGCCTTCTCCTTGGGGCGATGGTTTTCCCGGTTGGCACCTGGAATGTACAGCTATGAGCACCAAGTATCTGGGTGAAACTTTTGACATACATGGTGGCGGTATGGACCTAAAATTCCCACATCATGAATGTGAAATAGCCCAGGCCGAAGCCTGTAATGGACATGCGCCGGTAAAATATTGGTTGCATGCCAATATGCTGACCTTAAACGGCAAAAAAATGGCCAAATCTACAGGCAACAACATCTTGCCGAATGAAATGTTTTCTGGGGAGAATAACATTCTAAGCAAACCCTATACACCATCTGTGGTGCGCTTTTTTATGATGCAGGCCCATTACACCAGCATCTTGGACCTAAGCGATGAAGCCCTTTCCGCATCCGAAAAAGGGTTTCAAAAATTGATGGATGCCATTGACAGTATGGAAAAACTAACCACCAGTTCCTCGTCCAGCTTTAATGTGGAGGAGTGGAAACAGAAGGGTTACGATGCCATGAACGATGATTTCAATACCCCAATGCTAACGGCCAATTTGTTTGAAGCCGTGAAACGCATCAATTTGATAAAAGAGGGCAAGGAAACCATAACCCAAAAGGACAAGGAACTTTTTATTGAGACCATGCACAGTTTTGCTTTTGATATATTAGGCCTTGAAAATCAAAATAGTGCCATGCTTAATTCCGATAAATTGAATAGCGTTGTTGGTCTTCTGATACAGTTGCGAAATGAGGCACGGGCCAATAAGGATTTCTCCACATCGGACAAAATAAGGGACCAATTGGCAGCGATGGGCATTCAGTTGAATGATGGAAAAGATGGCACCACCTTTAGTCTCAGCTAATTTGGGCCATATGGAAATGGGCATGCATAAAATAGACTTTTAACCCATCAACCAAAAAAAATAAAACCTTAGTACCCAAGTGTAGCATGGAATCTATGTGGAAAATATTTCTATAGTTCCTTTTTAGATCACTATAATATTTTGAATAGATGAAAAAAATATTAATTGGCCCATTTGTACTATTGGTGAAGTTTTACCAAAATTTTATTTCCCCTCTTACCCCGGCCACATGCCGATACTCCCCCACCTGTTCACAATACACTTTGGAAGCCCTTCAAAAACATGGCCTGTTCAAAGGAGGCTGGCTGGCCCTAAAAAGAATTTTTAGCTGCCACCCTTGGGGAGGAAGCGGTTACGACCCGGTGCCATAACTTGTTTGTTCCCGGATTTCTGTAGCAATAAGCATTTTTAAAGTCAGTTTGGTAATAATTGCATAAGGAAGCAACATTACTTTTCCAAATATATTCCTGACGAGATATTCAAATTAACCCATTTCCGTCCCCTATTCTTTACAGTATTTACTTATCTTAGTCGCTTAAAAAATCGTAGATGTACTTTTTAGGCTTTACTTGGAATCCCGCCGATACCCTTTTTAAAATTGGGGTAATACAAATAAAATATTACAATCTTCTATGGATAATCGCTTTCGCATTGGGCTGGTATCTCATGAAGAAAATATTTCTAAAAGAAAAAAAATCCCTGGAGCAGCTGGACTCCCTTTTTATTTACACCGTTTTGGCCACCATGTTAGGGGCAAGATTGGGCCATGTATTTTTCTATGATTGGCCGTATTACCAAAACCACTTATTGGAAATTTTGCTTCCCATTAGGGAAAGTGCGGAAAGCACCCTTTTCGGATTTATTAATGGTTACGAGTTTACAGGATTTACCGGTCTCGCAAGTCACGGAGCGGCCATAGGAATTATCATTGGCATGTACCTTTACACCAGAAAATATCCTGAATTTAAAATTCTATGGATTCTAGACCGCATTGTTATTCCAGTATCCATTGGTGCTTTTTGTGTTCGATTGGGGAATTTCTTCAATTCCGAGATCAATGGCAAATCTGTGGAAAAAACTTTTGCCTTGGCCACTAGGTTTGTACGCGATTCCGACGACATGCCTGCATACAAAGCATTATCCATCACTAAAGAAAAAACGGTAAATGCCGCCTATAACCTAATTGAAAAAGACCCTCGTTTTGCCGAATACCTGGAGGCTATTCCCTATAGGCATCCAGCGCAACTGTACGAAGGGTTCTGTTATATTTTTGTATTTGCCATTTTATATTATCTCTATTGGAAAACCGACAAAAAGGATAAACTGGGGTATCTTTTCGGGGTATTCCTAGTGCTTTTATGGACGGTACGCTTCTTTGTGGAATACGTAAAGAAAAGTCAGGGTGGATTTGAAGAATCACTGGGCTTGTTATCCACCGGCCAATGGTTGAGCATACCATTTATTTTAGTTGGATTCTATTATATCCTTAGACCAAAATCGGGTATCTCAAAATAGTCTGCTAGGAAAGATTAAAGGTACCTACACCAAACAGAAATTGTAAAATGGGAAATTGTAAAATCTGTCTACTTATTGCTGTTTGTTTTGTCATGCAGCTTTCCTGCAAGGAGGAACCCAAAAAAGCTATAAAAACAGCTCCTGTCACCTTTAAAAAAGAAGGAGATCTCCGCATACTGAAAAAAGAATCGGATTCCCTTTTAACCACTCTGGAAATTGAGATAGCGGATACCGACTACGAAAGGGAAACCGGACTTATGTACCGTAGTTCTATGGAACCAAACCAAGGAATGCTGTTTGTCTTTGACGATGTTGCCATGCATTACTTTTATATGAAAAACACCGAATTTCCCTTAGACCTCATCTTTGTGGACGACCAGATGAAAATAGCCAGTTTTCAAAAGAATGCACAACCTTTTAAGGAAAACAGTTTACCTTCCAAAGTTCCCGTAAAATATGTACTTGAAGTAAATGCCGGTTTAGCGGACAAATGGACTTTGGCCGTTGGGGATTCCATTGTCTACCAGAAAACACCTTGATCGGCGACTAAGATATATGAATAGGGTGGTTGAAAGTAAGGCATGCCATATGGTTCAGATCCTTATAAAATGCCTATTTTAGTACGTTCAACCAACAAAAAGACCATTCCCTTGTCAGCTTATAAAAAAGTACCCCTAACTCTTTTAGCCCTTGTTTTGGCAATACCCCTAGCGGCTCAGAAAAAAAATCAGTCCTTTCAATTAAATATCCACAAGACTACTGCCACAATAGAAATAGATGGGATCGGGAACGATATGGCCTGGCAAGACACGGATGTGGCATCCAACTTCTATATGGTACTGCCTATGGATACCGGAATGGCGAATGAACCTTCTGAAATCCGAATGACCTACGATGAAAATAATCTATACCTTTTAGCTACTTTCTACAACGCCACCAAAGGCCCATACTACGTAGAATCATTACGACGCGATTTTAGTTTTGGAAAAAATGACAATTTTTTATTGTTCCTAGACCCATTCAACAATCAAACCACGGGTTATTCATTTGGCTCCAACGCAGCAGGTGCACAATGGGACGGTACCATGCACAGTGGAGGCAGCGTAGACCTCAATTGGGACAGCAAATGGATATCCGCCGTAACAAGTGACGAAGAAAAATGGGTCTTTGAAATGGCCATCCCCTTCAAATCCATACGTTATGAAGACGGAGTTACCGAATGGGGCATTAACTTCAGCCGACTGGATTTAAAATCGGGCGAAAAATCGAGTTGGACACCCATTCCCCGACAATTCCCCACTGCTTCACTGGCCTATACCGGAACTTTGGTCTGGGATTCCCCTCCTCCTTCCCCAAAAACAAATTTTTCCATTATACCATATGTATTGGGCGGTATAAGTGAGGATCTGGAAAACAACACGGATACCCAGTATGACAAAAAAATTGGAGGCGATGTCAAGTTTAGTCTTAGTACTTCTTTAAATCTAGACTTGACGGTAAATCCGGATTTCTCCCAGGTAGAAGTAGATAGACAGGTAACCAACCTAGACCGATTTGAACTTTTTTTTCCAGAAAAAAGACAATTCTTTCTGGAGAACGGAGATCTCTTTGCCAACTTTGGTTATGCCACCATACGTCCCTTTTTCTCCAGGAGAATAGGATTGGGCGTACCCATAAGAGCTGGTGCAAGGGTTAGTGGGAACCTCAATAAAAAATGGCGTTTAGGCCTTATGGATATGCAAACGGCAAGCATAGATGAAACTGGGCTGCCCAGTCAAAATTTTGGGGTGCTCTCATTACAAAGAAAAGTATTTGCAAGGTCTAGCATTGGCCTTATGTTTGTAAACAAGGAATCTTTTAATTACCCACAGGATACGGATTCCCTTAGAACAGTTTTTCCAAAATTTAATAGAAATGTGGGTTTGGAATATAATTTGGCCTCCGCCAATAACCAGTGGACGGGGAAGGCTTTTTTACTAAAGTCCTTCGCTCCCAAAAAGAATGGCAACGGTATTTCCCAAGCGGCCCATTTGGAATATAAAAGCCGTAAATGGAATTGGAAAATACAGGAAGAATCGGTGGAGGACGATTATACTGCCGAAGTTGGTTTTGTACCAAGAAATGGCTATGTAAACGTCACTTCCTATATAGGTCATCTATTCTTTCCCAAAAAAAGCACCATTTTGAGTCATGGTCCTAAATTCAGCACAAGTTATTTCTTTAATGAAAGATTGGAGCATACGGATAACATCAACCTTATGGAATACCTATTTGACTTTCGGGACCGTTCCAAATTAAACCTAGGGGTAACCGATGAATATGTGGAACTATTATCGCCTTTTGACCCTACAAGATCGGGCAAGGAATTATTGGATATTGGAACCCAGCACCATTGGAACGCCTATACCATCGATTTCATTTCCAAACCCCAAAGTATGTTTACCTACTCCATTGGCGGACGTTTTGGAGGATACTATCTGGATGGCAACAGAACAAGCCTCATCAGTGAGTTGGGCTATCGCTTTCAACCATTTGTAAGTCTAAGCAGTAATTTAAGTTATAACAATATCAATCTACCAGCTCCGTGGAACAACACCGAATTTTGGCTAATTGGCTCTGAGGTCGATATAACCTTTACCAACAAATTATTCTTTGCCACCTTGTTCCAATACAATGAGCAATCCAAAAACTTTAATCTAAATTCGCGATTTCAATGGCGCTATAAACCGGCGTCCGACTTATTTTTGGTATACAGTAACAACTACCTTATTGAACCTCTGGAAGGAAGAAATTGGGCTTTGACATTGAAATTCACCTATTGGTTCAATAAATAAGTCCGAAAATTATAAAAACGAAATTGATCATATATTTTCCTTTGACTTGTATAAAATGCCATTAACCATGAAAAAAAGCATACACTGGGCCGTATTTATCAATAACAACTCACAAAAGGACCAGTTCATAAAACATGTATTGGAAGGACCCCTACCGAAGGGATTTGAGGCCCTCGAGAATATGGAAGGAGCCCTATTTTCCAAAATAACCCTAAACCAGTTTATAGACGAAGAGGAAAGACACGGCATCCAGATTATCAATAAAAATTCACAGCAATTGCTCAAGACAATGTCTAGCGGGGAACAAAAAAAGGCGCTATTGAAATATATCTTTCACCTAAAGCCCGATTATATTGTTTTGGATAATCCCTTCGACAATTTGGATAAGGATGCCCAAAAGGACTTAAAAGCCTCTCTTGACCATATTTCAAAAAACACCTTTATCATCCAGCTCATAAGTAGAAAAGCGGATATTTTGCCTTTTATAACCCAAGAGATGATTCTGGAAGGAACCACAATAAGCCCATTGACCAGCGGACCCCAAGTAACTAAAAAAGATAACCCTTCCCTAAATACTTCCTTTACCGGAAGAATCCCTAAACCCATAACTCCCACCGACTATGAAGAATCCGTTTTAATAGACTGCAAGGACATAAGCGTAATATATGGGGATAAAAGAGTGCTGGACAAAATTAATTGGACCATCAAAAAAGGGGAGTTTTGGCAGCTTATAGGTCCGAACGGTAGTGGGAAATCAACACTACTATCCATGATTACGGGCGACAATCATAAAGGCTACGGACAGCAACTGTACCTTTTTGGTCAACGCAAAGGCAGCGGGGAAAGCGTTTGGGACATCAAGAAAAGGATTGGATACTACACCCCAGCTATGACCGATAAATTTTCGGGCCTACACTCCTGTCTTAATATGGTCATTTCCGGGATGAACGATTCTGTTGGACTCTATCTAAGGGCTACGGAAAACCAGAAGGCCTTGGCCAAGGAATGGCTGATTATACTGGATATGTGGCACCTAAGGGACGTTCTATTCGCGGACCTATCTGCAGGGCAACAGCGTATGGTGATGACCGCTAGGGCCATGATAAAACATCCACCCCTTTTAATATTGGATGAACCTACCGCTGGGCTGGATGATGAAAGTGCAGCGCTTTTTATATCCCTTGTCAATAAAATTGCCAAGGAAAGCAAGTCGGCCATTGTCTTTGTATCCCATAGGAAGGAACCAGGATTGGAACCCCAATTTATCTACGAGCTACAAGCATCACCCGAAGGATCCCATGGAAAAATAATATAAAAAAAGGCCGCTGATCAGCGGCCTTTTTTTATATTAAGTTAGAGAATTCTACTCTTCCTTACCTAATTGAGTTTTCTTCTTCAATGTATCGAACATTACTGGAGTTGCAATGAACAAAGAAGAATAAGTACCTACAATGATACCTATGATCATAGCAAACATAAAACCTCTTAGGGATTCGCCGCCAAATATGAATATGGCCAATAACACTACCAAAGTAGTCATAGATGTATTCAAGGTTCTACTTAAGGTACTGTTCAGGGCCAAATTGGTATTCTCTCCTGCTTTCCATCCCTTTTCCGCTATAATCTCCCTAATACGGTCAAAAACTACCACGGTATCGTTCAAGGAGTAACCAATAACCGTAAGTATTGCCGCGATAAAGGCTTGGTCGATTTCCATATTAAAAGGCATCAACTTTCCAAATATGGAGAACACACCCAAAACAATTAATATATCATGGAATACGGCTGCCACTGCACCCAAAGAAAACTGCCATTTACGGAACCTAAATAAGATATAAAGGAAGACTACCGCCAAAGAACCAATAATGGCCAAGAAAGCATTCTTTTTAATATCATCCGCAATGGTTGGACCCACTTTTACAGATTGTAGGATTCCTATGGATTTTTCACCACTACCTATAGTAAAGTCTTCAAAACTGGTACCGTCCGGCAAATACTTTTGAAGGGAAGCATACAGTTTATTCTGTATTTCATTATCCACCTCAATTCCTTCAACATCCACTTTATAAGGAGTTGTGATTTTTATTTGATTGGCCTCACCATATGTTTTAACATTGGTACCACTTCCAAAAACTGTATTCAATTCCGAAGCGATTTCAGACGGGTTTACCATCTTCTCAAATCTTACAGTATAAGAACGTCCTCCAACAAAATCGACACCTTGTTGTAAACCTTGGGTAAATAATGAGAATAGCCCTATTGCCACCAAAATGGAAGAAGCTATGTAAGCAATCTTTCTTTTGGCCAAGAAATCGATATTGATATTCTTGAACAGGTTCTTGGTCATGGCCGTAGAGAAATCCAATTTTCTGCCTTTTCCACTTACATACCAATCAACCAAAAGTCTGGTGATGAATATAGCCGTAAACAAAGAGGTAACTATACCGATCAATAAAGTGGTCGCAAACCCTTTAATAGGACCAGAACCAAATACAAATAGTATCAAGGCCGTTAAACCGGTAGTAATGTTGGCATCCAAGATAGAAGAAAGAGCATTTCCAAAACCATCCGCAATTGCTTGGCTCTGTCCCTTTCCTTTTGCCAATTCTTCCTTAATACGTTCAAAAATAAGTACGTTCGCATCCACGGACATACCAATGGTCAATACAATACCTGCTATTCCCGGAAGGGTAAGTACCGCATTTAAACTTACCAATACCCCAAAGATCAACAAGATGTTCAATAGAAGGGCGATATCGGCAAAAATTCCTGCTTTTCCATAGTAAAATACCATCCATACCAATACAATGGCCATGGCGATCATAAAGGAGAAGAAACCACTATTGATAGCTTCCTGGCCTAAGGAAGGTCCTACAATTTCCGATTGAATAATTTCCGCTGAAGCAGGCAGTTTACCCGCCCTTAGTACGTTGGCAATATCCTTGGTTTCGTTAATGGTAAAAGTACCCGTAATCTCTGAACGACCACCGGATATAGGCCCGGAAGAAACGCCAGGTGCAGTATACACCTTATTATCCAACACGATAGCGATACCGGTCTGATTATTAAAGGCATCCCCTGTTAATTTTTCCCATTCCTTTGCACCTTTGGTATTCATGGTCATGGTAACCGCAGGCTTGTTATATTGATCAAAAGTATCCGAAGCATCGGAAACAACATCCCCACTAATTCTAGGTGTATTGTCCCTGTTGGATTTTAAGGCATATAAATCCACTATTTCGGAACCTTCAGTTGGACGTTCCCAAACAAACTTGACAAACTGAATATCCGCTGGTATCAATCTGCGGATTTCCTTCATTCTAAGGTATTCCCCAATTTTAGCCGTATCCTGAATAGCTGCACTTACCAAGGCATTTCCGTTAGGATTTGCTGGGATAAGCAGACTAAAGAGTGGATTTACCTCTTGGGAAAAATCCAATGAATCCTGAGCAACATCAGACAACAAAGAATCCAATTCAGATTCTGGCTTAACCACTTCTTCCGGTTTTTCAACCTCTACCAAAGTTTTTAACTTCTCGTTGGCAGCTTGCAAAAAGGTACTTAAACTCGGGTTACTCTGTTTATAAGTTTCCCAAAATTCCAATTGCGCCGTACTTGACAATAAATCCTGAGCACGTCCTATATCCCTTGCACCAGGCAATTCTACCAAAATTCGACCAGAATTACCTTCTCGTTGAATATTCGGCTGGGTAACACCAAACCCATCAATACGCTCACGAAGTACTTCAAAAGCCGATACAATGGATTCATCAATCTTAGTTCTTATAATTGGTTTTACCTGATCATCGGTCATTTGAAAATTAATGACATCGCTCAAACCTTTGTTTGCAAAGATATCCGGAGAGGCCAATTTGGTATCCCCCTTTATTTTATCAAAAGATTCAAAGAACAGGTCTATATAAGTAGCATCACTATTTTTAGAAGCGGCATCCGCATCGGCCAATGCCTTGTTGAAAACCGGATTCTTGGTATTATTGGCAAGGCCTTTTAAAATATCCTTTACAGATATTTGAAGGGTAACATTTATCCCACCTTTTAAATCCAGACCCTTATTAAGTTCCTTTTTCTTGGCTTCGTCATAATTGGTAAACCCTAAAATGGAATTCCCTCCTATAGAATCTAAATATCTTGCTTCCAGCGCTTCCCTTTTTGCAAGGTAATCCTCTTCGGATTCTGAAATTTTATTGGTAGCAAAGACAGTTGCATCCTTTTCTACTTTATTGGTAATAAATGTATAGGATAGCTGATAAATACTGACTAGCCCAAACAAAAAAGCGAAAAGCTTTATAAGTCCTTTATTTTGCATTGGTTATATATTAATTTAAAATGGTATTCTTAAATAGCGTGCAAATATATTATTTCCCATAGGAACTAACAATATATTTATCAGTTTTATAAAATAAGGGCATCCGTCCCGTTCCGATAGTACTCGGAAACAATTGGGACGGATGCCCTAAATATTTGGCAACCCTAATAAACTATAGGGTCAATAAGCTATTTGTTTTTCTAACACCTTCTGCGCTTTCCTGCATTTTAGCCTTTTCAGCCTCGGCCAAATCTATTTTTACAATTTTTTCGATTCCATTTTTTCCTAAAAGTACCGGCACACCAATGCAAATATCATTAAGACCATACTCTCCTTCCAGAAAGGCAGAACATGGGAACATTTTCTTCTGATCGCAGGCAATGGCCTGTACCATAGAAGAAACGGCAGCACCTGGCGCATACCAAGCACTGGTACCCAATAACTTGGTTAGTGTAGCTCCTCCCACTTTGGTATCCTCAGATACTTGGGCAAGGCGTTCTTCGGACAAAAATTCGGATACTTTAATACTGTTCCTGGTGGCATGCGCGGTTAGAGGAACCATACCTGTATCACTATGACCTCCGATAACCATACCATCTACATCGGAGATAGGAGCTTCCAATGCCTCTGCCAACCTATATTTAAACCTTGCACTGTCTAATGCGCCACCCATTCCTATAATCCTATTCTTGGGCAAACCAGTAGTTTTGTGTACCAAATAGGTCATGGTATCCATTGGATTACTTACCACGATCAATATTACGTTGGGGGAATGCTCCAATAAACTGGAAGAAACCGTTTTTACAATCCCTGCATTTATCCCTATCAATTCCTCACGGGTCATTCCCGGTTTACGTGGAATACCGGAAGTGATAATAGCTACATCGCTTCCAGCAGTTTTACTATAATCATTTGTAATTCCTGTTATTTTGGTGTCAAAACCATTCAGTGAAGCGGTTTGCATTAAATCCATGGCCTTGCCTTCTGCAAAACCTTCCTTAATATCCAACACAACTACTTCAGATGCAAAATTCTTTATTGCAATGTACTCTGCACAACTTGCGCCAACAGCACCTGCTCCAACAACGGTAACTTTCATTATAAGGTTATTTTAAGTTAAATTTTATCTTTCAAAAGTACTGATTTTTAACAGAACAATACCACCCCAGCTAGAGAAACCAACTAAATTTTCTTGAGAATAAGAATTTGACTTTTTATACCGGCTTACAAAAAAGTGACCGCAAATAAAGCAAAATCCAATTTTATACTGAACGTAATAAAAAGACCTTTTATCGAAAAAAGTTAAAATACCGTTCCATACGTCGAATTAATATAATAGAAAGTTGAAACCGTACGTTCAATAGTAAGTACCCAAATCTAAGAAAATTCCTACAAAATGAAGAAATTATTTTCATTCTTTGCGATCATTGGCATCCTACTGGCCAGTAATTGCACCAGAATAACAGAGAACAACGATCCGGTAATTGGGATATGGTCCCATATTGAGACAAATGGAGGCCCCACCCAAAAGCAAGAGGTTACCGTGAGGCAGGAGTGGATATTTAATGACGCCTACCTAGGTAGATACCACACCTATCACAACAAAGACTTAACGGTTATTTCGGACTTTAAATGGGTCCATAAGGATAGCCTATATGTTATTTCTTATCCCGGCCTTGACAAAGAAGAGGACATTGTACTCATGACAGAATCCGACAACGGAACCATATTGGCAGATCCTAATGGTAATGTATTGGCCATTAAGGAATAAAGGGTACATTTTGGATTTATCTAAATCCAAAATTTATCCCTACAGTAAGGTTATTAAATTCTGCCAAGGAATAATCGGCATGCAACCTAAAGAAACCAAGTTTTAACTTGGCCCCTAGAGTTCCTGAGACTCCGCTTGCCTTTCTAGTCAAGGAAAAGGGATCTACATAGGTTTCTTGAAATGGTCCGGACTGCACCTGGTAGGTCCCTAAAACGTCTGTTGTGGATTTTCCGGAAACATAGCCTATGGCCCCATAAAAATTGATGACCGGAAGCTTTGTGGAGGCCACGGCCTGAACTGTTAAAACATTCATATCCACCTCTATCTGCTGATCGCTACCATCCACAATATTACTGTCCGTAAAATCGTAGGAGGCATTTAAATGTGTATACCCTGCCACTGCCGACAACGCAATTGGCAATATTTTATCGGCTGGCAATAATTTAGAAAAGTCATATTGAAGCCCAACGCCGTACAAGCCCAGGGCAACATCCTCAGTATCAATTTTAGGCAAAAACCTAGCCTTCACTTCCATCCCCTTTATAAGTCCCACACTTAACTGTAAAAAGGCTGTTGGTATAAAGTTGATGTTTTCTGACGCAAGTCCGGTCGGCAATTCAAATTCCTCTCGAGTAGTTATCCCAAGCACCTCACCTTCCACGAAAACATCAATCCCCTCAAGATCCCCCAAAGCCGTTGAAACCGCTTTGGAAGTGCTTCCATCTACAAACTGCAGATTTTCATAATCGGCTGTATTAAGAACAAAAGTCTTTTTGTCTTCCTTATTTTTAAAGGAAGTCATATTTCCAATTATCGATATTTCAAAACCACCCAAGGGTTTGGAATCGGCAGAGTTGTACCATCCATTGGACAAACTATAAATAGCGCCCTCGGAGACCGGGCCGAAATAACTATCTGAAAATTTTTCCGCATCATTGATACCTGCGGCAAACAGTTCGTTAACGTTGGCTTGCGAAAAACCTGCTACACTGAAAAACAAAATTCCGGTTAAAAACAAATACTTCATAACTCTTAGATTTTTGCTAAAACTAAAAAACTCGCACCACTGGTGCGAGTTTTTGTTGTGTAAACACTATTTTTTATGCATCAATGTTGGCATAGACCGCATTTTTCTCGATAAACTCCCTTCTTGGAGGCACCTCATCGCCCATCAACATGGAGAACACCCTATCGGTCTCGGTAGCATTATCAATGGTTATTTGCCTTAAGGTCCTAAATTCCGGATTCATGGTAGTATCCCACAATTGTTCGGCATTCATTTCTCCAAGACCTTTATAGCGCTGAATACCCACGCTACCATTAAAACTTTCTGCAATTTCATCCCTTTCCTTATCGGTCCAGGCATATCGTTTCTTATTTCCTTTCTTCACCAAATAAAGCGGCGGAGTTGCTATATAAACGTGGCCTCCCTCTATCAATTCACGCATGTATCTAAAGAAAAAGGTCAATATCAAGGTCTCGATATGACTACCATCCACATCCGCATCACACATAATCACCACTTTGTGATAGCGTAATTTATCCAAGTTCAAAGCTTTGCTGTCGTCTTCGGTACCAATGGTTACACCCAAGGCCGTATATATATTTTTGATCTCCTCATTTTCAAAGACCTTATGGGTCATAGCTTTCTCCACGTTCAATATCTTACCCCTTAATGGAAGAATAGCCTGAAAAGCCCTGTCGCGCCCTTGCTTGGCAGTACCTCCCGCAGAATCACCCTCAACAAGGAAGACTTCACACAATGCCGGATCCTGTTCGGAACAATCGGATAGTTTTCCTGGCAAGCCACCAATGCTCATCACTGTTTTACGCTGAACCATTTCACGGGCCTTAGTCGCCGCATGACGGGCTTGGGCCGCCAAAATTACTTTTTGGACAATGGTTTTGGCATCATCTGGATTCTCCTCCAAATAATTGGTCAACATTTCCGATACTGCCTGACTTACCGCCGCAGATACTTCCCTGTTTCCCAATTTGGTCTTAGTTTGCCCTTCAAACTGTGGTTCTGCAACCTTTACGGAAATAATGGCCGTTAAACCTTCCCTAAAGTCATCTCCCTGAACCTCGAATTTTAATTTTTCCAACATCCCCGAGGCATCGGCATACTTCTTCAAAGTGGATGTCAACCCTCTTCTAAATCCAGCCAAATGCGTCCCACCTTCGTGGGTATTGATGTTATTCACATAGGAATGCAGATTTTCAGTATAGGAAGTATTGTAGACCATAGCCACTTCTACAGGAATATCATTCTTCTCCCCTTCCATGGAAATTACGCTACGAATAAGAGGTTCGCGATTCCCATCCAAAAACTTGATAAACTCCTTTAAGCCTTCTTCGGAGAAGAAGCGTTCGGTTACATAGCCACTTTCACTGTCCTTATCCTTCTGCCTCTTATCCATTAGGGTAATGGCAACACCTTTGTTCAGGAAAGAAAGCTCGCGCATTCTATTCGCCAAGGTTTCATAACTGTATTCCACAGTCTGTGTAAATATGGTATCATCCGGTGTAAAAGTAACAATGGTTCCCCTTTTATCCGTTTCCCCTACACTTTTTACAGGATACAGGGCCTTACCCTTGCTGTACTCCTGTTCCCAAATTTTTCCATCCCTATGTACCGTAGCTTTCAAGTGCTTGGAGAGCGCATTGACACATGATACCCCAACACCGTGCAAACCACCCGATACCTTATAGGAATCCTTGTCAAATTTACCCCCGGCACCTATTTTGGTCATAACTACCTCTAAAGCCGAAACACCTTCCTTCTTGTGAAGGTCAACGGGGATACCCCTACCGTTATCCTGGGTAGTAATGGAATTGTCTTCATTTATTGTTACACTAATCTCATCACAATGGCCGCCCATGGCCTCATCTATGGAGTTATCCACTACCTCATAAACCAAATGATGCAAACCACGTACCCCAACATCACCTATATACATGGAAGGCCTCATTCGCACATGCTCCATACCCTCAAGAGCCTGGATACTATCCGCGGAATAATTGTTCTTTTTTTGCTCGTCTTTATTTGCTTCTTCGCTCATAAATAAATACTTATTTCATTATAATTTTAGCAATCCTACAAATATACGCAATACCCTATGAAATATAGGGTTGATAGCCCATATAAGTTACTAAGTTATCAACAAAAATTGTGGAAAAATACCAATCGATATAATAGACATCCATGTGGGTTCTTTCCAGGCCAGACTTGCCAATTCCACAGATGCCGCCCATCCAACATAGCTCTATTTAAGTCTGCCCATATTAAAATTAAATAAGTTCACTTTACTCCAAAAAAAACTTCAAAATTTCTTGAGCAACAAACCAAAGAAACTTGAATTATTGTTCTTTCAAAAAAAAGATTGAATAATCCCTTTATCAGGTCTTTCCCATTTCAGCCAGAAAATCCAGGCGTATGGTTGGGAATCACAAATTTTCAAATCCCCCCCTTAAAAAAAGAGGCACCCTCTAAAGGATGCCTCATTTACACTAATAAACTAAAAACTTGATCTATAAAAATCTTATTCTCCTACTGAGCAACATTATTTTACATAAGCATCCGAATGCACCTTGGACACAGCCCTACCGGAAGGATCGTTCATGTTCTTAAAGGCCTCGTCCCATTCCAGGGCAATTTTGGTACTACAAGCCACAGAAGGTTCCTGGGGAACACATAATGCAGCGGCATCTGATGGGAAATGCTCTTCAAAAATGGAGCGATAATAAAACTCTTCCTTGGAGGTAGGTGTCTGCAACGGGAACCTATATTTGGCATTTGCCAATTGATCATCCGTAACTTCCTTCTGTACTATTTCTTTTAAGGTATCTATCCAACTGTAACCAACTCCATCCGAAAATTGTTCCTTTTGTCTCCATGCAACACTTTCTGGAAGCATATCCTCAAAAGCCTTACGCACCACCCATTTCTCCATACGTTCCCCATTGATCATCTTATCCTGCGGGTTAATTCTCATGGCTACGTCCATAAATTCCTTGTCCAAAAACGGAACCCTTCCTTCTATTCCCCAAGCGGCCAGGGATTTGTTCGCCCTTAGACAATCGTACATATGAAGTTTATCCAATTTACGCACAGTTTCCTCATGGAAATCCTTTGGACTAGGTGCCTTATGAAAATATAAGTAGCCTCCGAAAAGCTCATCTGCCCCTTCTCCTGACAGTACCATTTTAATGCCCATAGATTTTATAACCCTGGCCATTAAATACATTGGGGTAGATGCCCTAATGGTAGTAATATCATAAGTCTCCAGATTGTAAACAACATCCTTAATGGCATCCAAACCTTCCTGTATGGTAAATTTTATTTCGTGGTGCACGGTACCTATGTGCTTTGCCACCTTTTGTGCAGCGGCCAAATCCGGAGAACCTTCCAATCCTACCGAAAATGAATGCAATTGCGGCCACCAGGCATCCGTTGTATCATCGGACTCAATTCTCTTTTGGGCATATTTTTTTGCTATAGCAGAGGTTACCGAAGAATCCAATCCACCCGAAAGGAGAACGCCGTAAGGCACATCGGACATGAGTTGTCTGTGTACCGCAGCTTCCAAGGCCTCTTTAATGGCCTGAATGCTAGTCTCATTATCCTTTACGGCATCATATTCCATCCAATCGCGGGTATACCATCTTTTAAACTCCCCATCCTTGCTGTGTAAGTAATGGCCCGGAGGAAACAATTGTATCTTGGTACAGGTTCCTTCCAACGCCTTTAATTCGGACGCCACGTAAAAGGTACCGTTAATATCCCAACCTACATATAGTGGAATAATCCCCATATGATCTCTTGCAATAAAATATTCATCCTTTTCCGAATCGTAGATCGCAAAGCCAAAAATACCGTTCATTTCATCTAAGAAATCAACTCCTTTCTTCTGATAAAGGGCCAAAATTACCTCACAATCAGACTCGGTCTGAAAATCATAGGTTCCGGCAAATTGCTTACGCAGTTCCCTATGGTTATAGATCTCACCATTAGCGGCCAAAACCAATTTCTTATCCGGACTGAACAAAGGTTGTTTTCCCGACGCCGGATCAACGATCGCCAAACGCTCATGAGCCAAAATAGCCTTATCATCGGCAAATATGCCACTCCAGTCTGGACCCCTATGTCTAATTTTCTTGGACATCTCCAGCAATTGAGGTCTTAAAACCTCAGTACTCTCCTTTACATCAAAGGCACATACAATTCCACACATACAATAATATTTTTGTCAATTTTTAAGCAAATATCAAGTTAATATATATATTATAAAATATAAAATCCAAAAATAGTTATAATTTAAAACTATAAATTATAAAATACCTATATATTGTTAATATATAGTTGAATTCACTTACACCAACCCACTATTTTGTAAGGTGTCTAAAATTTACCGACTTTTAATTCAGATTAATGGGAATACTACTTAAATTTGACAATCACTAAAACAAAAAAAAATGAAAAATTTATTTACGATTACACTTATGGTTATTGCATTAGCCTTTAGTTCTGAAGCTATGGCGCAGAAATTCAGTGGATTGGACAAGAGTCCGGCAGACATTGCCTCCTATCCTACTGATTATAAAGTTTCGGAAAAATTGGTTCGCGTAACTTATAGTCGACCACAATTAAAAGGACGTTCAATCTCTGAACTTGCCCCTGCCGGGAAAGTATGGAGAACTGGAGCCAATGAGGCCCCAGAGATTATTTTTTATAAAGATGCCACTGTAGGCGGCAAAGCAGTTGCTGCTGGCACCTATTCCTTGTTTACTATCCCAGGCAATAAGGAATGGACCATAATACTGAACAAGAATTTAAATCAATGGGGCGCCTATTCCTATCAGGAAGATGCGGACGTAGTTCGCGTACCTGCAAGTGTTAGCAATGCATCCGAATCATTGGATGCCTTTTCCATTGCTTATAAAGATGTTGACAATGGTACCCACATGGTTTTGGGATGGGGAAATACAAGAGTTTCCGTACCAATTACCTTTTAAGAATATAATTTTGTTATAAGAAAAAAACCGAAGTTCTTGACTTCGGTTTTTTTTTATGGCCTAAGGGAATCCAAGCAGACCTAGAAAATTAAACATCTTATTCAGGATCTAAACGCCTTTCCCCCGATAGTTGAAAAACACCATCATCTGAACTGGCCTTCCCACTTATTTTATCAGCTATCACATTGAGGCTCACAGATACTATATGACCTTCCAAGTTAAGGTTGAATGACAAGGTATTATCTTCTACCCTAACCTCCTGTGCTATACGCTCCCCTCCCCGTAAGGCAGCCACAACCTTTAGCACACCATCCTTTTTGGATACAAACAATATCCCTTTAGCGTACTCATAAGGCACATTTTCGGCGGAATATTTCCAATTGCCCAGAAAATTTTCCTCGCCCATCAGTAAGGGGCTATTTCTAACCCCAACAGCGAATTGATTTGCATTTTCAACAGCATGGGAAGAAAACCCCAGCAACATAATGTAAACTACAAATCCAAAATTGACAATACTTTTAAAATTTCCCATCTCTTTATTTTTTTGATCAAAATCGTTTTGTGGACAATTTAAATTTTTCAAAATCACGCCTATGACACGCCCACAATATCTTTGTTACTTTTTTTTCTTTTAAGCCACAACACCATAAGAACTCCGATTGGGCAATTTTTATTGTTTAAATTGCCCTCAAAATATGATTCCTATCAACTGGAACCCATGAGTGAAAATCACCTTCCCAGCGAACTCCCGACCCAAATTCAGCTCCTGAAGGCGGAGATTAACCGCCTGCAAATTGAAATCAATGATGTAAATCAAAGGACCTCTGCTTTTGAAAACCTTCTTCGTGCAAAAATTGAAGACGAAATAATTGAGGAACAAGAACTATCATTACTATATAAGCAGCAGAAAAAAGCAAAAAAGGCTAAACGTTTGGCACAAAAAAAACGTGGAAAAAACTTTGACCAGACTGGAATCCTAAGCTCCAATCAGCCCAAACCAATTCCTATAAAGAACCCAATGGAGCAGGAGCAACGGAAGCAATTGTACCGAGAGGCCATGTTATATGTACATCCTGATAAGTTTTCTATGCAAACCGATAAGTTGGATTTGGCCACGGAAATTACTACCAAGCTAATAGAAATATACCGATCCGGGGATTTAACCGCCCTAAAGGCTTATCATGCGCACATTTTTAGCGGCAACACCTTGATAGTACCTCCCAAAAATCAAGATCCATCAAAGGGTCCCGAACTTGCGTACTTAAAGATGGAACTTAAAATACTGCAGGAGGAATTGGCTGAGACCAAAAACAGGCATACCTACAAAGTATTGACGGAGTACGAAAACCCAATGAGCTTTGTGGACGAACTGAAGGTGTATTACAAAGACCGACTCATGAAACTTCGAAAGAGGACAAGATCGAAATAATAATCCAAAATGGATTGGCTATTCACCATAAAAGCCCTAAAAAACCTAATGTTTAAAACTTTGCCACCATCGCTTTAACACAGCAAAGGTAAGTTTTGGGCCCTGGGGCTGCTGTTCCTTAAAAATAGGTATTTCATGGTTGAACGAAGTATTAAACAGCTTCTTTATAGCGTCTATAAAAAACATTCGTCCAATGCCCCAATAAAATGCGCTGGGTATCCCCCTTTTTTATAGTTTTGCAGACTTAAATTTGAGATATGATATCTGTAGATGCAATAGCGGTGGAGTTTAGTGGTGACACCTTATTTAGTGATGTTTCCTTTGTTATCAATGAAAACGATAAGATTGCCCTTATGGGAAAAAACGGGGCTGGAAAATCGACCATGATGAAAATAATTGCAGGGGAACAAAAAGCTACCCGTGGTCATATTCGATATCCAAAGGACGCTGTAATTGCCTATTTGCCGCAACATTTACTAACCAATGATAGCTGTACCGTTTTCGAAGAAGCCTCCAAAGCCTTTAAGGAAATCTTTAGCATGCGTGATGAAATTGATCGCCTGAACAAGGAATTGGAAACCCGAACCGATTATGAATCGGACGCCTATATGAATATCATTGAAAAAGTATCGGACCTAGGCGAGAAATTCTATGCGCTAGAGGAAATAAACTATGAGGCAGAGGTTGAAAAAGCGCTGAGGGGACTAGGGTTTAAACGCGAAGATTTTCATCGCCTTACCAGTGAATTCAGTGGCGGGTGGCGAATGAGAATAGAACTTGCCAAGATATTATTGCAAAAGCCGGACCTAATACTTTTGGATGAGCCTACCAACCACGTAGATATCGAATCTGTAATTTGGCTGGAGGATTTCCTCCTGAACAAAGCAAAGGCAGTTGTTGTAATTTCCCATGATAAAACCTTTATTGACAATATTACCAATAGAACCATAGAAGTAACTATGGGCAGGATCTATGATTACAAGGCCAACTACACCCACTACCTTCAATTAAGGGAAGACAGACGAAGCCACCAAATAAAAGCTTATCAGGAACAGCAAAAATTTATTGCGGACAACCAGGCCTTTATTGATAGATTTAAAGGCACCTATTCCAAAACCAACCAGGTTACCTCCAGGGAAAGAATGTTGGAAAAACTTCAGATTATAGAAATTGATGAAATAGATACGACCGCTCTTAAACTAAGGTTCCCACCTTCCATACGTTCGGGCGACTATCCGGTTACCGCCGAAGGACTTTCCAAAAGTTATGGCGACCATGTGGTTTTCAAAGATGCCAACCTCTCTATTTCGCGTGGCGAAAAGGTTTCTTTTGTTGGAAGGAACGGCGAAGGAAAATCTACAATGATCAAGGCCATTTTGGGTGAAATTGAAGTTGAGGGAAAATGCAGTTTGGGGCACAATGTAAAAGTTGGTTATTTTGCCCAAAATCAGGCCTCCTTGTTAGATCCTGAACTCACCATCTTCCAGACAGTGGAGAAAGTAGCGGAAGGGGACGTGCGTACACAGATCAAAAATATTCTAGGCAGGTTTATGTTTAGCGGCGATGACCTAGAAAAAAAGGTAGGTGTACTTTCTGGAGGGGAAAAAACCCGATTGGCCATGGTTAAATTGCTATTGGAACCGGTAAATCTTTTGATCTTGGATGAACCTACCAACCATTTGGACCTAAAATCCAAGGACGTGCTTAAGGAAGCATTACTTGCCTTTGACGGCACATTGATATTGGTCTCCCACGACAGGGATTTTCTTCAAGGACTGTCACAAAAAGTATTCGAATTTAAGGACAAACGCGTTATAGAGCATTTTGAGACCATAGATGCCTTCTTGATACGCAACAGAATAGAGAATCTTAAAGAAATAGATTTAAAGGCCTAAGCCCAACATTAATATCAGGCTGTGTTCCAGGCTAAATCCAACCATAGATTATCCCCCAACTTTAGGACTTAAAAAAACTGTCAAAAAATAGAAGTTGGTATTGAATGGCATTGGCCCAATAATCCCAATTATGGCTTCCAGGTCGCTCTATATAATCGTGGGGTATATTTCTTTCCATCAATTTTTGGTGCATTCTGTTATTGGCATCATAAAAGAAATCGTTAATTCCACAGTCAAAAATGAGCTTTAGGTTGTCCTTTTTCAACAAATACACCAAATTGATTACGGTATTATCTTCCCAATTGCCCCGATTTACGGCATAATCGCCCAGGCGTTGGGAGAGGTCCCAGTTTTCTGGAAAAGGGCGTATATCCAGACCCCCGCTCATACTTCCTGCAGCACCATAAACTTCCTGATGTTTAAAGGCCAGATAAAATGCCCCATGGCCGCCCATACTCAAGCCCGTAATAGCCCTGGATTTCCTATTGGGCAGAGTGTTGTATTTTTCATCCACCGCCTCAACAAGCTCCTTGGAAACATAGGTCTCATATCGCATGGATGGATCTACGGGACTATCAAAGTACCAACTGGTCCTACTTCCATCAGGACAGACTATTATCATGTTATAGGTATCGGCATAATCCCTTATGGCCGATACCTTGGTTACCCAATCCGTATGGTCGCCCCCTGCTCCGTGCAAAAGATAAAGTACCGGATAAGCGTGTTTTTGTCCAGAATAGCCATCGGGCAAAATAACCAGATTGGCAATAGATTTGCCCATGGACTTACTTGTGACCTTTAGAGTATCAAGCTGGGATGCAAATGCACCAAAAACTGTAAATAAAACTACCCCCAAAGTCAAAAACAGTCTCACTTTCATACAATTATATTTTAATTATTTTTCTTGTAAATAGATTCGTTGATATGCGCGCTTAATGGTGGAAAATTTTATAAGTTTACTTTAAAAACGTTCCATTTACCGCATTTTCAAATCTAGGTAAAAAAGACAAAATACCCCTCTTAAACCATACAAAATGAATCCAAGGAGAAATCAATGGATTTTACTTCACAATAGATTACAAAGACTCGAATTACGCAATGGGATCAATTTTGGGAGGCATTCCCAAAAATTTATGCAATAACCTTATGCCCTTCTGGAAAGGGACGGTAGGCATAGTACTGCAGCACTTCCTCTATGGCGGCCTTCATGGCTTTATTGATAGGAAGAATACTATTGCCCATCCTAAAATCTATTTGATTTAGATTCATGTAGTAATCAGTAAAAATGGGCACGTAAAGTCCGTTCTTCATGGCTATTTGGACATTTTCATAACGTTCGGCCTGATTCTCTTTTATAATCTTACAAGTGGCCAAACGCAGTTGCCCCAACTTGTCCCTACTTGCACCATATCCAAACAATCGGCATATTAATCCACGATACTTATAGTCGCCACAACTACCGCTATGGCTATCCAGGACAGAAAGAGGCCTGTACAAATAGCACAGACTACTGCTACTTGCCCTCAACTCTTCCAAGGTAGTTTCTGCCTTCCCATTCAAAAAGAGTTGAAAAGCCCAGGGCAGAAATTCCAAGGGGGAAGCATCTATATCCGGATGGGTGCAACATTTACCGCAACCTACTTTACAGCCCAGACCCGATTCGGATTGAAAAGTAGCTATCTCCCCATCCAAAACGGCGAATAACGCTTCAACTGCTTTTACCCTACTTTCCATGGACATAAATATTTTGCGCGAATGTACGCCAATAAAGGAATCGTGCAACAATTATTTAATGTCCCGCTTTAGAAAAATATAGAGCCCAAAAATCTTATCCATTTTACTGAAAATGAGTGACTAATAAATTACTTTTAGCCTAATCCACTTTTTTCATTTCCATCCAAAACGGGAAGATATTTTTATTATCCACAGCATAAAAGGGAATTAGTAGGCCCGTCATTTTGGGGAAATACACCCGCTTCATTTGAATAATATCTGTATTCGCTTTTTTATTTTCCATTTGTCTTACCAAGGTATTGGCTTCCAAAACCATTTTTCCAAATGCCTTGACCGGTTCAACAAATTTGAAGTTGATGTCGTAATAACCCTCTACCACACTTACATCCCAGTGACCATAAATTTCTTCCTGATTCCAAATTCCGCGTTCTCCGCCAGCATCGTTCCTATTAAGTATTACCGGGTTTTCGTTTGGCGTACCTACCATGATTCTTGGAGGATGCACCAAATTTTCCGAGAGGATCAACTCATTGTATATGTTGTCCATTTCCCTTTTAAGGTCCATGGCCAATGCCTTGTTTTCGTCCACAAGGTTGCGTTGTTCGTATGGATCCTTTTTTAGATAAAACAATTCAAAATCCTCTATAGCGGCATCATAATCCGTTTTTCCTACCAGTTTATACCCAGCTTTTTGTATAGCCATATTATTGTACAGCTCCGGGTAACGACGGGACCAATAAAAGAACAAGGAGCGATCTGCCCATTCCACTCGCCGACCCTCTATTAAAGGAACCAAGCTTTTACCATCTATTATCCTGTCTTTAGGCATTTCCACTTCACATATTTCCGATAGCGTAGGCAGTACATCCAAATGTGCCGACATGGTTTCCACATCTTTATTACCCTTATAAAGTGCTGGATATTTCAAATAAAACGGCACCCGTACACCCCCATTAAAAACATCTCCTTTAAGACCCCTCATACCCCCCACATATCTGGTCTGTTGGGGACCATTGTCTGTCATAAAAATTACAAGCGTATTATCAGTGAGCTTCAAGTCCTCTAATTTTTTAAAGAGTTTCCCTAGATTATCATCAATATTGTTTACCATGGCGTATACCTTCCTGGCATCCTCCTTGTCCTTTTCGCTCATTTTTGAAAATGGCTTGCCGTCCTTGCCAAACCCGGCAGAAGGGTCTATGTCCTTGTACTTTTGATAATAGGAATCCGGCACCTGTAAAGGTGTATGCGGCGCGTTAAAAGCCAAATAGCAGAAAAAGGGCGATTCCTTATTTTTATCAATAAAATTGATGGCCTGGTCGGTAAAAATATCAGAGCAATACCCTTCAAAAGATTCCTGCTCATTATTGTGCCAAAGTACTGGGTCAAAATAGCTTCGATCTCCCTTGAAATATGTAGTGATATCCCCTACTTGCCCCATACCTCCGGATAGATGGATTACTGACTCGTCAAAACCCTGGTCACTGGGTCTACTTGGATAATTATCCCCCAAATGCCATTTACCAAAAGCCCCGGTACTATAATTGGCCTGCTTCAACATCTCGGCTATGGTAACCTCATTGGAAGCCATGATGGCACCTCCGTTGTAAGTATCCCTCATTCCTGTTCGCAAAGAATAACGCCCTGTCATTAAACTGGATCTCGTGGGTGCACATACGGGAGACACGTAAAAATTATTGAACCTTACACTTTCTCTTGCCAAAGCATCAATGACCGGTGTTTTTACATGGGGATTCCCAGTAAACCCCAAATCCCCATAGCCCTGATCATCCGTAATGATCAAAATTACATTGGGTGGTTGATTCTTCTGGGCATATCCATTTGTTGTAAAGCCCAAAATCATTAAGAAAAAAATACAATGCAAATACTTTAGGTTCATAACTATAGTTTCAGGTTTTGTTGATTGTTATTTTAACAAACTAAATTGGATTACAAATTACCTAATCTCCAATAAATCTACGTTAAATGCCTATTTAAAGGCAATAAATGCTTTTCCTATTTCTGAGGTTTAACTATCCATTCCCAATTCAAGGTAGTCAAATCGGTTACCGCCAGCCCTGCTCCATGGACGCTGTTACCAGCGCAGTGCCCTAAAATAAGATTACTCGGATCTGTAAAATACAAGGCGGTATAACAATACCAGCCTTCAGGGTCCGTTGCTATATTTTTAATGTTTGCCCATGTTTTTCCCTCGTCCTTTGATATGGCTATGGTTAAAGGGGTTCTTTTACCTTTAATAGTTATATCGGAGCCATCGTTGTTATTCCACACCATGACCCAGTTCTTGGTTCCAGGTACCTTCTCTATAGTAGCTGGCGAAAGCGGGGAATAAATGGAACTGGGCTCTATGTGACTCCAGCTTGCACCACGATCTTTTGAAAAAGACAGCTGCTGAACGCCACCGCTCGCCCTAATGTACATCATTATACGGCCATCATTCAATTCTATAAGACCTGGTTCCTGGGTGATAATTTCGGTATTATTAGGTACCATTTCGCTAGAAGTCCAAGTTTCACCATTATCATCGGAGTAATAAGAAAATAAATTGCCCCGTGCACTGAAACCCTTTTCCGTAGTGGGG
Source organism: Arenibacter troitsensis (assembly GCF_900177645.1). GTDB lineage: Bacteria > Bacteroidota > Bacteroidia > Flavobacteriales > Flavobacteriaceae > Arenibacter > Arenibacter troitsensis. Next base: position 546,686 of record NZ_FXAO01000001.1, on the reverse strand, counting down.
TGTTCCGCCACTGCAAACATCAAACGCCCATCCTCTAGCTGAATAACCCTATCATTATTCAGAACAAAATATCCTTCCTTGTCTGTGATACATGGAATCGGTGAGCTCCAGCTCTTTGCTTCATCCGTAGATATCCGCATCATGGGAATACAATCCAACGTACTATTTTTCCTTAGGTAAAATAAGGCTATAGCACCATTTTGAAGTCGCAGTAAGGAAACCGACATTACGTTCATTCCGCCTTCATTGGGCAACACCACCTCATCCTGCGCACTCCATGTATTTCCATTATCCTCTGAAAATCTACTTGCCAGATGTGCAGGGTCATGGTCGGACCCAGTACCCTGGGTATAATGGGTGTATACAAATAGCAGATTTCCATTTTTTAAGCTAATGAAATCGCCCTCACTGTTGCGGGGGTTATCCGCCGAAGGCCTTAGACTCAAAACGGTCTCAGGCCCTTTGGAGTCCGATATTTTGTTGTTTGCCTTATGGGTTTTACAAGAGAAGGCAATTCCCAACAACACCCAGATCAGTATGGTACTTGGAAGAATTTTTATATTCATTATTGGATTATAGAAGGTAAACTTATGTTATAGTAATCATTTAAGTTCAACCAAGGGTATTTCTGCAAAATAAATAGAGGTTTTTTCGGTCTCGTGAGAAGAATAGTAGCTCATATAAAGGGTATCATTTTCGAAAACAAAACCGGGATAACTGCTATCGGAATTCGATGGCAATTTCAACACCTCCTTAAAATCTCCATTTTTATCAAAGGAAACCAGTCCGGTATACTCCCTATTAATCCTTCCCCCACCAATAAATATACCCTCGTCTATCGCTACAAAGTCGGGACCTCCAATAAAATATGGCGACTCGGTAAAGTTCCAGTCGGTATAAGGAGGACTACTTTTCCCCAAATAGGCCTTTTTGTTGCCCTTTTCACGTCTTATTAGCATTAACATATCGCCATTGGGTAAAAAGCGGATTGTGGATTCATTGGGATTTCCTTCAATTCCCAGATCCGCAACCATTTCATAATCCACCCCGTTGGTAGTTTTAACCAATTTTATGGTCGTCTCATTGTCACCTGCCTCATTTTCCTTTCTGGAATACATGCCTCCATATCCCGTACCCTCATGCCAAGTTAGGCTCCAGAGCCAGTCGAACTTCGATTTTATGCCGGCATCATATTTAATGGGTTGTGGCGTTGAAAACCTGGTACCTATAGGATTGGAGAATGCTACATGGGGTATTCCTCCCAACAGAGTCTTGCCTTCATAAATGGACCCTCCCATAGTGGCCATTATGAGCCCCTCTGGAGTAACCGATAATTTGGGATCCCTTAAATCAAATCCGCTGAGGGCAATTTGATCAACTTCTTTCCAAACCATGCCATCTTTAGAGGTAATAATTTTTATTATTCCATCCTTTCCGTACACATGATTTTCCCCTGATCGGAATGCACAATAAAAATCACCTTTAAACTTGATTAGGGAAGTAAAGGCGTTGTAATTTTCATCGGAATATATCTGCGAAACTTTGACGCCTTTTGGCAGGGTCTGTGAAATGCTATTTAAAGTGATAAAGAAGATTAAAATTGATATGGTAGCAACCAGTGATTTTTTCATATGTATGGGTTTGGATTTGATTAATGCTGTCATGAATTAAATGTTGGTTTGCCAAAATCGCTTCCCAAAACTTTATCGCTTAAGAACCAGAATATTTCAACGGACAATAGCCTATAAAAATATTCTGCTTCGTAAACTTCCTAAATTATAAAATATAGGCATCATTTAAAAATGAAATAACCATTCAAAATCCTCCAACACATTGAAGGAAGATTCCTAAATAGCTTATGGCAAAATCAAACACAGGTCCAAAAGGATGGCAACAAAAAAGTCCAACGCCTTATGTACAATGTACTGGGACGTTCAGCTTCTCCTGAAAACCAATATAATCTATTGTTCTTGAACAAATAATCCAATAATTTTAATTTTCTGGAATTTGTAACATCATAAATACGGTAGCCAATTTAGGATATATTGTCTAGCCCAATAGTCTTTACTTTTTGGCTTTCCACGTCTCAAACTCATTAGCAATTTTATTGTCCACCAAAGGGTACAATCCAATAATTGATCGCCCATTTTGCACATTTTCCATCACAAATTCCTCGAATAAGGTCATTTGCAAACATTCGTCGGCCACCTCATCGGCAATACCGGCAGGGATTACCATAACCCCATCATCGTCCCCAACCAAAATATCCCCTGGAAAAACAGCTACATCGCCGCATCCAATGGGTTCGTTAATGGCAATGGCCTGGTGCAAAGTAAGATTGGTAGGTGCCGACGGTCTATTGTGATAGGAGGGAATATTCAACTCGGCTATTTCGGCAGAATCACGGAATCCCCCGTCTGTTACAATTCCCGACACCCCTCTTACCATTAATCGCGTAACCAATATGGATCCCGCTGAAGCGGCACGGGCATCCTTTCTACTGTCAATAACCAAAACCGCGCCCATTGGACACTCTTCAACCGCTACCCTCTGCAAATGTTTAGGATCTTTAAACACTTCAATGGTATTTAAATCTTCACGGGCCGGTATATATCTCAGAGTATAGGCCTCCCCTACCATAGTAGGCTTACCCTGCTTTAAGGGTTTTACGTCTTGAATAAATTGTTTTTTCAATCCTTTCTTAAAAAGACAGGTAGCAATGGTGGCGGTACTGACTTTTCTTAATTTCTCTTTTGCGGAATTTGTTGTGTGGTCCATTTTGTTATGCTTGGGTTTTCCAATTTATTCAGCTCTTTGCCAAGCTTCCTGAAGGAAGGTTAAATCTTTTTTCATTTGAGCAAAGACTTCTTTTTTGTCTATGGTGATCTCTTTCGCTCCGTGTTCCGCACCGCCCAATCCATACTCCAGGTGTAGGGATACCGGCACGTTGATATGGTATTTTTTAAGTAAGGAAAAGTAGCGGTCAAAATCGACCATCCCTTCCCCTAGCGGCGTATTGATAGGCTTCCATTGTCCTTTAACGGTTCCCCATTTAAAATCTTTAATGACTATTGATTTGATAAAAGGTCTAATAAGTCGCAACCCGAGTTCCCAACAACTGCCTCCTTCCACCACGGCATGTCTTATATCATATTGGCAACCAATATTTACATTTTTAGTGGCCTGAAGAATAGGTGGCAAATCCCAAATGGGCGCCCCAACATGATTACCCGCATGATTTTGATAACAGCCAATAAGGCTCAACTGTTTGTTTAGAACTTCCAATTTTTTCAATTGTTGGCCATAGATAGCCTGACTTTCAGCAATCTCCCTATTCTCGGGATAGCTTAGCCAAGCCGTACGATAATGGGTAAAACCACTTTTGCTGGCCGTCTCCAACACGGATCTGTGCTCCTTATTTTCAACATCAATTACATTGGTGGTCATCAGTCTAGGGTTTAGACCATATTTTTTCATGGCCTCGACCGCCTTAGGCAAATCCTCGGATACGCGATCTGGTAATACGTGCCCCTCTGGCCTTACCGTCAAATCCAATCCGTCAAAACCCATTTCCGCCGCCGCCTCGGACATATCCTTATAGTTAAGGAACTGAAGATGTTTGGAAAATAAATGCACTTCCAGATTCCCGCTAGATTTGGAAATAGGATTAAAAATGGATTCATCAAATCCCATCAATGGTAAGGCAGCACCAGCCATTGCGGCAAGTTTAACAAAATCTCTTCTTTCATAAATTGTCCTTTTCTTCATTTTATAGGTTGCTTTATAGATTATTATACAATTTTTATGTTAAAAATTTGCTAGTCCAACAAATATACGTATTTTTGGTTAACCAATCTGGTTAACCAATTAATAATTATAAGTGCTACATAAAATTCATTAATTATGACAAGACTAGTAACATTATTTTGCTTTTTGTTTATTATCGGCGCTTGTGGGGAAAAGACCAATCTTAATACCAAAACCGTAGGCACTCCTGAAGAATTGGAAGAAGCCATAAAAAATGTACAAGCTGGTGATAACATTGTGATGGCCAATGGTATATGGAAGGATGTCCAAATTAAATTTATAGGTGAAGGCACAGAAGACAAGCCAATTACAATTAAAGCTGAAACACCTGGAAAAGTTTTTATTGAAGGGCTATCCGATTTAAAATTTGGAGGGAAGTACTTAGTGGTCGATGGTCTGCACTTTAGAAATGGTCATTCCCCGAGCGAAGCAGTATTGGAATTTAGGGTGGACGAAAATACAATAGGCAATCACTGCACCGTTACCAATTGCGTTATTGAGGATTTTAATAAAATGCATCGCGATGACACGGATCTTTGGGTTCAATTTTGGGGAAGACACAATACCCTGAGCAACAGTTATATTGCCGGAAAAACAAATCGTGGACCAACGATTAGGGTAGACTTGGAAGGCAATGAGAGCATAAATAATTACCATAAAATAATTAATAACCATTTTGGGCCAAGACCCCCTAAGGGAGGCGCCAGTGGCGAGACCATTCAAATTGGCAACAGTTTTTCTTCTATGTCCCCAAGTTATACAACGGTTGCCAATAACTTATTTGAAGAGTGCAACGGTGAAGTTGAAATTATTTCCAGCAAAACCAACTTCAATGAGTTCAGAAATAATGTCTTTTATAAAAGCGAAGGTTCTTTGGTAACAAGACATGGCAATTACTGCACTATTGACGGCAATTACTTCATTGGTGACGGCAAAAACGAAAACATTGGAGGTATCAGAATTATCAATACAGGGCATTGGGTGACCAACAATTACTTCTATAATATAAAAGGAAAGAATTTTAGAAGTGCCTTAGCCGTGATGAACGGAATACCAAAATCCCCCCAAAATAGATACAATCAGGTAACAGATGTAGTGGTCGCTTATAATACCTACATCAATTGCGATTCCCCCTGGCAATTCGGAGTTGGTCAAAATTTAAGTCAGGAAGATGTTCTGCCTTCCTCTGAGATTCGCTCTGCCAGACCCATAAGGACCATTATAGCAAACAATGTAATTTATAATGAAAAAGGTGATACGTCACCGATTGTGGAACACGATAAGGCCGATGGTGTTACCTTTAAAAGCAACGCCATCAATAATCAAGGTGTGAATTTTAAGGCTTATGATGGATTGGAGGCCGTTAGTTTTGAGGTTAAAGAAATTACAGAAAATATTGCTATCCCTTCTTCCAAAATTGCTATTGAACCTTACCACGGGTTCGAATTTGAAAAAATATCCAAAGATTTGGTCGACAATTCCAGAGCTAAAAACAACTCCATTGGAGCCTTCGCCTCTACGGATTTTAAAGACCCAAAAATTTTGGACCGGTCCAAATATGGCCCAAGCTGGTATTCAATTGAAACTGAAGCTCCTGTACCTACAACTGTAGCTGTAGCCAAAACAGAAAATCTACAATCAAAAATCAATGAAGCGGATAATGGGGATATTATTTTGCTGGCAGAAGGAAATTATGAAATCGATAAATCCTTGATAATCAATAAAAAGCTTACCATTCAATCTTTGGATAAGTCAAAAGTTGTCCTAAATTATTCAGGAGCAGAAAATTCACCACTATTCCAACTTCAACCTAAAGGATTTTTAAACCTAAAAAATGTAACCCTAAAAGGAAATAATTACCAATATGCATTCGCCAGTTTAAAAGAAAATATGTTTACACATTTTGGTTTAACGGTTGCCGATTGTGATATCAGTGATTTTAATTATGTCTTAAAGGTCTATAAGGAGTCCTTTGCAGAACGTATCACCTTTGAAAATACTTCAATATCAAATTGCGAAAATGGTTTGGAACTATCTGAAGAAACTAATGATCTAGGAGATTATAACACTGAATATCTAACAATAAACAATTGCAGGTTCAATAACGTAAAAAGCAATGTCATAGATTACTATCGCGGTGGTTATGACGAATCAACCATTGGTGGGAATCTGTTGGTCACCAACAGCACCTTTACCAATTGTGGCGCTCAAGAAAAAAACGGTATTCTGATCAACTCCCATGGCATTGTAAATATCGATATTTCCAAAAACACCTTTAAAAACAATCCGGTAAAACTGGTAGCCTTACTTTGGGGAGCGAAAAACAATACCCATTCGGACAATGAGATAAGCAATTCAGGGGAAATCCGTGTTGAAGAGAATTTAGAAATGAAATTACTGTACTAAACCAATCCCCCTGTCATTAAGCCACTTTGCAAGGATTACATCCAATGTTTCTAATTAAAAAGAAATAAACAAAATTAAAACCTATTAAAATGGCCGCCATAATTGTAAAATTATTTGTATCAGCTCTTATATTAGTATTAAATAGCTGTCTTAATACCGCTAAGAAGTCAAATAATGAAGACATAAAAGTAACAATTTATCCAAGCGATGTAATACCATTGCTTCTAATTTGATTAGCTCTTATAAGGTCTATTATTTAGCGGTCTTTTGGAATAAAGAACCTTAATCCCAAATTCTTTTTTTGGTTACCCCGTGTACAATCTGCGCTCAGAGCAAAATTCACATTTGCCGAATTAGCAATTTCACAGATAGAATATTATTAATTAAAGATAAAACAGATCGATTTAATGTTAAATATTTGGTGGTTCCACAAATTTACGTATTTTTGGTAAACCAATCTGGTAAACCAATTCTAACCAAATCACTTTCGCTATGTTTTTTTTTGGCTTTCATTATCGTAGAAGTGCAGGTAAAACCATCTGATAGAAGGTTTCTTTTAGATTGTTGAAGAAATTATCCTAGCCGTTAAAAAAATGACTTTTTACGGTTTTTATAGAAAACATAATCCTTATAATATGAACTTTAAAATATTCAATTCGGTTTCGGTACATTATTTATTCATGATGAGTACCATTTTGCTATTTGTTGGCTGTAAAGAAAACAAAAAACAAGAATCTACAGACATTTCTGAAAACGCAGCTATAGGTCGTAGTCCAAACGAAATCATACCATTTTTTCAACATTGGAATTTGATCCTAGGTGATGGCTCTAATGTAGGCCAAGCTATTGACTATGAGAACAAGAATTTCTTTTATACTGCAAGTGATGATCAAGGGGATTGGGTAGTATTCAAAACTCCAAATGCCGGAAATACCCATGGTACCTCGAACAATACAAGAACCGAATTGGCCCAATTAAAGAAGTGGACGCCAATGACAGATGCTACTATGAAAGCGACCCTAAAGGTAATGAACGTGTCAACTACCGGCGATGCCCGCGTTGCTTCAACATATTCAGTAGTAGTTGGTCAGATTCACAGTGCAGATGGGCATGAAAACGAACCACTTAAAATCTTCTATAAAAAATTTCCTGGGCATGAAAAAGGCTCTGTCTTTTGGCATTACGAAATAAATACTGCAGGTGATGATAATTCCAAAAGATGGGATTATTCCTATCCTATATGGGGCTATGACTTTTCTGTTGTCGGTACTGATGAAAACACCTATCCACCTGAACCAGTTGACGGAATTGCCTTAGGTGAAGAATTCACTTATGAAGTAGTTATTAAGGAAGGTATGATGTATCTAACATTCACGAGTGAAGGCCATGAAACCAAAAAATTCACTAAAAATCTTATTTCCTCTGAATATGCAAATCGTTCGGACATGCCAGAGCAAACCAAGAAATTATTTGTACCCATAGGGCAGGATGGCCTGGAGCGCAAAGAAGCGTATACCGGTGAGGGCCTATTTTTTAAATTGGGCACGTACAACCAAACCAACGGAAAAGACCCTAAAATCAATAAAGTCTGGTGTTCTGGTGCCGAAACCCATGGTGGTGATCTACAAAAACAATATGCAGATGGTAATTACGCTGAGGTATGGTTTAAATCAGCGGATATTACAATCAGCGATGATGCCATTTCAAATGCAGGTTATTTCGAAGCAAATGATGGCCTAAGTACTAAAACGGTCTATCCCAATGAGGTGATTCTATTTATGGATAAATTTAAAATATTGCTGGGTGACGGTAAGGAGGTGGAAGATATCACGCAGTTCGAACACAAAGATTTCTTCTTCACTGTAATAGACGGTACTAGGCGTTGGGTAGTCTACAAAACTCCCAATTCCGGTGTCACGTCAAAAAACTCCAGCAATACAAGAACCGAGCTACACGAAAAAAGAGAATGGCTCCCTGAAGAAGGTGGCAAACTAACAGGCACCTGCAAGGTAATGCAGGTCTCCATTTCTGGCGATGCCAGAGTTGCTGCCTCTTATTCAACTGTTGTGGGGCAAATTCACAGTGGTGAGGGACATGAAAATGAACCTCTTAAAATATTCTACAAGAAATTTCCTGGTCACACCAAGGGTTCCGTTTTTTGGAATTATGAAATCAATCCAGTAGGTGATGATAATTCAGGCCGGTGGGAACATTCCTATGCCGTATGGGGGAACGATATGTCCGTCATTGGGAAAGGTAAAAGCGACTTTCCTGCTGAACCTAAAAATGGCATTGAATTAGGTGAAGAATTTAGTTATGAAGTAAATGTTTATAAAGGAATCATGTATCTAACCTTCAAAAGTGAAAATCACGAAACCAAAACATTTACCAAAAATCTGATTTCATCAGAATATGTAAAAAAGTCGGACTTCCCAGAACAGATGAAGCAATTATTCGCCCCCATAGGGCAAGACGCCGTTGAACGTGCCACTGCCTATAGTGGAGAATTGAATTATTTTAAACAAGGCGCATATAACCAGACCAATGGAAAAAATCCAGAAGCCAACATGGTTTGGTTTTCAGGTGCGGAAACCTACGGAGGCGATATCGCCAAACAATACGAAAACGGGTGTTATACAGAAGTATGGTTTAGGGAAGCAACCGTAGGTCAGGGCACACCCCCAAAGTAAATCGATTTGATTCATATAAAAGAGTTGACCGTTATTAAAAAAAGAGTAAAGACTAATTAAAATCAAAAAACAATGAAACGATTTAGTGAAAAGTACATCACCACAAAAGAAATGGAATGGGAAGAGCTTGGAGGAGGAGTATCAAGACAGTTTTTGGGGTACGATAACCAAATCATGATGGTAAAAGTGAAGTTTGAAAAAGGAGCATTAGGTTCCCCACATAAACATTTTCATACCCAAGCTACCTATTGTGCTTCAGGCAAATTTGAATTTGAAATTAATGGAGAAAAGAAAATTGTAGAAGCAGGAGATGGAGTTTATATTGAACCTAATCTATTGCACAGTGCAGTTTGTTTGGAAGAAGGGATACTAATTGACACATTTAGTCCTGTAAGGGAAGATTTCTTAAGCGGTGGAGCGGTTTCTTATTTTGGAGATAAGAAGTCATAATTAAAATACTACCCTATTCGGGAAGACTTTATGTCAAAAACTACACATATGAATTTAAAAGGAAAAATAGCCATTGTTACTGGTGGCACTAGGGATATTGGAAAGGCCATTTCCATAAAATTGGCCAAGGAAGGCGCCAAAGTTGTAGTAAATTACTATAGTAACGAGGCAAATGCCAAAGAAACTCTTAACGCAATTAAATCGGCCGGTGGCGAAGCAATAATTGTCAAGGCGGATGTGACCAAGAAATCTGAAGTAGACAAACTTATAAAGGAAACCATTGGCAACTATGGAGAAACTATAGACGTCTTGGTAAACAACACCGGTGGCCTAGTGGCCAGGAAGACAATAGCCGAGATGGACGAAGCCTTTTTTGACAAGGTGATAAAATTAAATCTTAATTCTACCTTTCTTGTAACACAAGCAGTGCTGCCCCATATGAAATCTGGGGCCTCTATAGTAAATATAGCCTCCCAAGCCGGTCGGGACGGTGGGGGCGGAGGATCTATAGCCTATGCAACTTCAAAAGGAGCTATAATGACCTTTACACGAGGTCTGGCCAAGGAGGTAGGCCCAAAAAATATTAGGGTAAATGCCCTTTGTCCCGGAATGATCGCCACCACCTTTCACGATACATTCACTACAGATGAGGTACGGGAGAAAGTAGCGGGAATGACCCCACTACGTCGAGAAGGCTCGGCGGACGAAATTGCAAATGCAGTGGCTTGCCTGGCTTCATCCGAAACATCATTTATTACAGGTGCAAACATCGATATTAATGGCGGACTTGTCTTTTCATAAAACAGCTTTAATGCGAAATTGATAATTTATACACCCCTAAATTATCACCTCCAAAAATTTAACATACAAAATTTGCAATTAAATTTTTAATTAACAATTAAATAACATATATTTGGTAAACCAAACTGGTTAACCAATTTGGTTTACCAAAAGAAACTAAAAAATAAAGAACCATGTCAACAGAAAAATTCTCGAAAATAAACCATAGGATTTGACCAAAAAAAAAAAAAAGGACGGGCGCACACCCATCCTTTTGTAAAAAGATTACTTCATTCTGAAGGGAAGTAATACCAAAACATGCAAATATTACTATAAACATATTTACTGCAAAAATAAGCAATTTCATTAAATATTAGTGCAGCCAAGTGTTTAAGTAAGTTGAAGGATTAAATGTGAACAATATCACATTGTAGAAACCAATGGCATTTGAGCCATAAATAATCAATTGTTACTAACTTAATTAAATCACTAATGAAATTCAAAACTAATTTAATTCTAACAGTAGTATTGTTATTCAATATTGCACTGTTCGCCCAGGATGGACGTATGCTGTCCGGAACGGTAACGGATGCTGCCAAGGTCCCAGTACCTGGAGTGAATGTAATTATTGCCAATACTACTACCGGTACGGCAACAGACTTTGATGGAAATTACCAAATTATGGTAAAAAATGGGGACGTACTACAGTTTTCGTCCTTGGGATTTGTTACCCAATCCATAACCATTACAAATCAAGAGCAATTGAATATCACCCTCCAAGAAGACGCAAGCCAGCTAGATGAGGTTGTAGTAGTTGGTTATGGTACTGTAAAAAAATCACATCTTACCGGAGCCGTAGCCAAAGTAGGCGGAGATGAGGTTGCTGCAGTGCAAGTAGCCCGTGTGGATGATGCTCTGGCAGGTAAATTATCCGGGGTGAGGATTCAAAATCAAAGTGGAGAGCCCGGTGCGGATCCAAAAATCCAAATTAGGGCTGCTTCATCTGTTTCGGGTGACTCAGGTCCATTAATTGTAGTGGATGGGTATCCAATTTCAGGTAATCTGGCAACCGTTAACCCCAACGATATAGAAAGCCTGGAGGTTTTAAAGGATGCCGCTTCCGCTGCTATTTATGGATCTTTGGGTGCCAATGGTGTTATTTTGGTAACTACCAAAAAAGGAAAAGCAGGAAAAGTTAATTTTAATTACAATTCATATGCAAGTACTTCTAGCAAGTATGTTAAGGACATCGAAATGCTTAAGACTGCAGGGGAATGGGCCAGCGAGCTACAAACTAGTGCTTATGATCTTTCCGAAACCGACCCAGGTTTATTACAATACAGATTGGATGCATACGCCAATGCGCCCGATGTAGTAAGTGTAGAAGATTGGCTTTTCAAAAATGGTAGCACAACCAATCACGATTTCAGTGTAAGCGGAGGGTCTGAAAACATAAAAGCCTTTGCTTCACTTGGTTACTTGAAAACCGATGGTATTGTAAAAGGGCAAGGTTATGAAAGATATAACGGACGTATGAACCTAGATGCCAACTTGGGTGCCAAACTAAAGGCCGGATTGAGCATGAATGGTTATTATGGCAAACAAGATATTGTTCCTTGGGAAATGAGAGATCTTTTGAGAGCCTATAGCATTAGTCCTATTTACCATACACAAGCCTCCATAGATTTCGTTCAACAATTGGATCGTAATAGACAGGCATTATTTGATTCCGGTTTTACTGGAAATAATATTGGCAGATCATTTGACCAGGATTATAGAGGTATCGGTCTAGATCCTACTAGTATCTATGATCTGAAACCTGGTGATGTAGTTCACGATTGGCAATACGGTAGAAACCAAAACGGTATTGGTGGAACAGGAGATGCAGGTGTAGCCGCTAAGTTTGATAATTCACAAAGATGGAAAAAGACATATTTTGGGAATGTGAGCTCTTATTTACAATATGAAATCATAGATGGTCTGAATTTAAAAACCGTTTTCGGAGCGGATCTTGAAGATACCCAGACCTACGTGTATCACGGAATATTGACGGATGGCCAACAACGTTCCAATCAAACTGAATTGGATATCTCCAATTTAAAAAAATCTACCGTTTTAAGTACAACTACTTTGAGTTATGCAAAAGTACTTGCTGACAAGCATGACATCTCTGCCGTTGCAGGTATGGAATTTGTAAACACCTATTATAAGGGAATTACATCCAACGGATCCAACGTACCATATGGCCTTCCCTTAAATTATGATTTTTTCGACCCTGCAGATGTAATTACCAATGAGGTTGATGAGACGCAGTCAAGAAATGGTTTTTTTGGAAGAATTGCCTATGCGTTCGATGATCGTTATCTACTATCAGCTTCCATTAGAAGGGATGGCGATTCAAGATTTGGAGCCAATGAAAAATACGCAGTATTCCCAGCACTATCCTTGGGTTGGAATATTCACAATGAATCCTTTTTTGGAGATGCCGATGCGTTTAGCCTATTTAAACTTAGGTTTAGTACGGGGTCTTTAGGTACAGCTTCTTTCTTAGGTTCATACAACTCCTTAAGTATTTTAGGTACCTCGCCAACAGCTTTCGGAACAGGATTTCTAATTCCTGAAGATATAGCAAACCCAGACTTAACTTGGCAAACCAATAAAGAGACAAACTATGGTGTTGATTTAGGTTTTGTTAATAACCGACTTAGATTTAGTGTGGATTACTATACTTCCGATGTTAAGGATATGTTGATCAATCAAAGTGTTTCCGAAGTTCTTGGGACACCCGCTATAAAGCTTAATCGTGGTAATGTAACAAGTTCAGGATTGGAGTTTGAATTAAATGCAAAAATAGTTACCAGTCAAAACTTCTCTTGGGATGTCAATGCCAATTTATCAACGGTGGAATCAGAAATTACCAATCTAGGTGAATTGACCGAACTGCCTAGGCAGATTTACGGCGGACCAAGTGGTAGAGGTCCTGAATTTAGAAACTATGTAGGAGGTGAAATTGGAGAAATGTGGGGGTATGAAGTAACCGGTGAGGTTGAAACCATTCATATGTCAGATCCATCCAGAGGCATTGGATTTGGCAGTTCGGAATGGTATGTTGTTGACCAGAACGGAGATGGTGAAATTACCTACGAAGGTGATTACGTAAAATTAGGATCCGCTACGCCCGATTTTTATTGGGGACTTTCAAGTTCAATGAACTTCAAGGATTTTGATTTTTCGTTCCAATTGCAAGGATCTCAAGGAGCAGAACTTTACAATATTGACCCAATCTACTGGAAATCACAATTTGGAGGTAGATTAAAGTCCAGTTTTGATGCCAATAATGACGGTATTGCCGATGCCAGTGGCAAATTCTATCAGGAGACCAGAAATGCACATGGTTCAGGGATTCAAGATGCTTCTTATGCTGCATTGAGAAACATAACCCTAGGGTATACCCTTAATTCGGATTTAACGGACAAAATAGGCCTAAGTTCTATGAGAATATATCTTGCAGCTACCAATTTGTTGTACATAATGGCAGATGATTATACGTCCTATAACCCTGAAGGTGTAGAGATCGAAAATACAGGTTATGCGGGCCCAACCACCTACGGATACCAAGAAGGTGCGAGCCCTATCGTAAGAAGTTTTACTTTGGGTGTTAATGTAAATTTTTAATTAAGAAATCATGAAAAAAATGAAAACTATATATCTAGCAATAGTGTCCGTGTTGATCCTAACAGCATGTGATAACGATTTGGATCAAACACCACCCTTATTACTTGAATCCAGTGCTTTGGAGGAATTTGGACCCGTTTTGAACGCAGCGTATCACTATCAGACCGGTGGTTCAACCCCAATGGGTGTGATGGGCGACTTTAGGGCAGACAATATGTTGATGTTAGAAAGCCCGTATACGTCATTTGACACCTACAACGCAGATTTAGGAGGTTTAGATTTGGTTGAACAATTTTTTAGACCATTCTATAGCAATATGTACAAAGCCATCTTAAGTGCCAATAATGTTATTGATAATTCAACCGATGCCACTGAGATTGCTGAGGCCAAATTCCTAAGAGCTTTGTCCTACTTTAAATTGGTGATGGTTTTTGGAGATGTCACAGTGAATTTATCTCCTTCCCCCAGTCCATCGGATTTGTCCATTTTAACAAGACAACCGGCTGCCGACGTGTACAATAACGTAATCATACCTGACTTTCAGGCAGCAATAGCCGGTTTGGACAATTCTGGATTGTCAAGCGGACGTGCGTCCAAAATAGCGGCTCAAGCCTTTCTCGGAAAAGTATATCTATACAGAGGTAATTTCCCCGAAGCTGCAACAACGCTTGCTGCTGTTGTCAACGGTGCAGCCGCTGCAGGGATTAGTTTGGAAAGCGACTTTGCCAACGTTGTGGTAGATGGTAATTCAGAAATCATTTTCGCAACCCAATTATCAACTTCAGTTCCAAATGCCTATGGATCACAAACTACCTTTGTAGGATGGTTTAGCGGGGCCGATACAAAATCGCTTACGCCTCTAGATCCACGCTTAATTGCCGCTTTTGACGCCAGTAGTGCTGGTGGTGGAGGTACGGATTTAAGAAAGGCACTTACTATTGATACCGATAATATGAATGGTAGTAAGAAATATACCGGAGCTCTTGACCAGGACTTTATAGAAATGAGGTTATCCGATGTTATTCTAATGTACGCCGAAGCATTGAATGAAAATAGCGCTCCTGCAACAACTGTACTTCCATTACTGGATCCCATAAGAACCAGAGCGGGTTTAAATAGTTTAACCGGAACAATAAGTTCGCAAGCAGACGTTAGACAAGCAATTGCTGACGAAAGAAGAGTGGAATTGGCCCTTGAAGGACATAGATGGTTCGATTTGGTAAGAACGGGTACAGTAGATGCAGAAATGGGACAAACCATTAGTAGTAATTATCATGTGTTTCCAATACCAAACTCGGAAATTCTTGCTAGCGACGGAATTATTACCCAAAACGATGGTTATTAATTAAAAGTTCCGGTACAAGGGTAAAACATGCCCTATATACCAAAGGTCTAAATCTGAAAATTTGTAGTTAGGCAGTGCTTGTAGCAATTACTTCCAGAGCAACAAATTATCTTTAGACCAAGGACTAAAAAGTATTTGTCGGGTCGTGGTTTTATGAATTGGAAAAAGAACCTTCAAAAGTTCAAGGTATAAATCCATATCCATACTGGGGACCACACCCTAAAGGACTAGTAGTTTAGTTAGTTTTGTTTTTGAAATTTACTGGCTTGATGTCAGGCCAGTAATTTTTTTTAAAAAAGTAACTTTAATGCAAGAAGGCAGGAATTATAAGTGAGTTATATTTTTCTCAATTGCGTTTTATGCCTAAATTTGAAAAACCAATCTGGTTAACCAATTTAAGAAATAACAAGATTAGCATGAAAATAGAAATTCTCCCGAAAAACGAAAACGACGCAATTCAGAAAGAAATTATATCCAAGATCAGGGATTATATAAATTACAAGAACCTGGAACCAGGGGACAAATTACCTTCGGAAAGAAAGCTCTCCGAAAATTTTGGAGTGAGCAGAAGTAGTGTAAGGGAAGCCATTCAGACCTTGGAGTTCTATGGCCTGTTAAAGTCAAAGCCGCAGAGCGGTACGTTCGTAGCCGATATTGGTTCTGTGGCATTGAATGGTATGATCAGCGATATTTTAAGGTTAGAAAAGCCAGATTTCAAATCCTTGGTAGAGACAAGGATACTATTGGAGCTAAAAACCGTTAGATTGGCAGCTTTGAGAAGATCCAAGGAAGAATTAAAAGAAATAGAGGAGGCATTGGAGGCTTATGCCACAAAAGTAATGAGCGGGGAAGATGCGGTGCAGGAAGATCTTTTGTTCCATTTGGCCATAGCAAAAGCAAGTGGGAATAGTACCATAAATACATTCATGCTGACTATTACACCGGAGATCATTACCAACTTTACCAAATATCACGTTTGCGACAAGAATATAGCATTTATAGGAATTCAGGAGCACAGGGATATTTATGAAGCGATAAAGAAACAGGACCCCCAATTGGCAAAGGAAAAAATGAAAGTACATTTTAAAATGCTATATCAATATTGTTATAACATTAAAGATTAAGAAAAATTACCAAGGGATAAAATCGCACACTTTTATCGCTTTATAAAAAATAATCTGAAGGGAAATAATACTAGGATCAATACCATGGAATAGAGTGATATTTAAAATTACAATTTAAATACTCCCAAAATTTTCAGCTATAATTCCAGTATTATAATAGCACGGATATTTCGTCCGCTTACTTTCTATAGCCTATAAATGACTTAGCAACAACAATACAAACCAAAGCAAAATACTATGAAAATTAAAGGATTACGTTGGTTCATTATCGGTCTTATCTTTTTAGCAACTGTTATTAATTATATAGACAGAAGTGCTTTGTCCATTATGTGGGGCAATGAGAATGTTGAAGGCTCCATATCGCATTCTTTGGGCCTAACCAAAGATCACTATAGTTACATCCTAAACATATTTATGGTAGCTTATGCCCTAGGTCAATTATTCTCGGGCAAACTCTTCGATAAAGTCGGCACAAGGATTGGATACGTAATAAGCATTGGTATTTGGAGTTTATCCACCTTATTGCACTCCACCGTAAGGGGCTTTTTCTCTTTGGCATTTTTCAGAACTACCTTAGGATTATCAGAAGCAGGTAACTGGCCAGGTGCCGTTAAAAGTAATGCAGAATGGTTTCCAATAAAAGAACGGGCCATAGCCCAAGGGTTGTTTAATGCCGGTGCCTCCATTGGCTCCGTTATAGCACCACCACTAATAGCCCTTCTTTTTGTGGCCTATGGTTGGGAAGTTACGTTTATAATAGTAGGGGCCATAGGACTAATATGGATTATTCCTTGGCTGTTAATCAATAAAGCGGGACCAAAAAAGCATCCTTGGATAACAGAAGAAGAACAAAAATTTATTTCCGAAGGACAGAGTATAGCCGATCAAAATGCCACTGAAGACCAAAAGGGACTTAGCCTTAAAGAAATACTTTCTTATAAGGAATCTTGGGCCATCGTGGCAAGTAGGTTTTTTCTGGAACCAATCTGGTGGCTATTTGTAGGCTGGATGCCCATTTATTTATTTGACGTGTATGGCTTTAATGTAAAAGAAGTGGGAATGTTTGCCTGGGTTCCTTACGTAGGTGCAGCTATAGGAAGTATTGCAGGTGGATACGTTTCTGGAGTTATTATTGCGAAAACAAATTCAATAAATAAGGGTAGGAAAACTACCATTTTTATTGGTGGAGTCATTATGGTCTTAGGACTTATTGCCACTATATTGCTTGCTGATACTCCAGAAAAATTTGTGGCAATAGTATTTATTGTACTATTCGGATTTCAGTTTGCCATTGGAAACATCCAAACCCTACCAAGCGACTTCTTTAGTGGTAAATCTGTAGGTTCATTGGCTGGTCTAGGTGGTATGGTAGGCGTATTTTCCGTAATTATCATGAACTTTTTGGTTCCGGTAATTGCAAAGGTTTCCTATACACCCATTTTTGTGGCCATAGCCATTTTTGTTCCTCTTGGCGTAGGATCTATCTATTATTTCGCAAAGAATATAAAATCAGTAGAATAATTTAAAATTTAATAATATAAAAATTGGAATATGAGTAATTCAAATGGAAAAATTGCAGTAATAACAGGAGCTACAGGAGGCATCGGGTTTGAGGTAGCAAAAAGACTGGGTAAAGACGGATATACAGTAGTATTAAACGGAATAGATGATGAAGGGGGAGCTAAAAGAATAAAAGAGCTTACTGCGGAAGGTATTACGGCTGAATATTACGGATTTGATGTTACCAAAGAAGACGAGGTAACGGCAAACATTAATAAAATTGGCAAGAAATACGGAAAGATTGATGTCCTTGTCAACAATGCCGGTGGCCTTGGGGGAAGATCCAGGTTTGAAGAAATGACCACTGAGTTTTACAGATTTGTAATGGCATTAAACCTGGATTCAGTGTTTTTCGCATCAAGGGCTGCCATACCGTATCTAAAAAAAGGAGATCTTCCTACCATCATTAACTATACCTCCATTGCAGGTTGGAATGCTGGAGGACCTGGGGCAGGAATTTACGGAACATCCAAAGCGGGTGTCCATGCCATAACCAGAGCTTTGGCCAAAGATCTTGCCGAATATGGGATTAGGGTAAATGCAGTATCTCCGGGTACCATTGATACCCCTTTCCATACTGAAATTAAATCTACCAAACCAGAAGTATTCGCTTCCTGGAAAAACAATATCTTGTTAGGAAGATTGGGACAACCTGAAGAAGTAGCCTCTGTAATTTCGTTTTTAGCTGGTAAGGATGCCGCTTTCCTTACTGCCGAAACTATCCAAATAGGTGGTGGACAAGGTTTAGGAATTTAAGAAAATAGAAAACAATAAGTAAAAAAGTAATTAAATCCGGGAATTCATAGGCCAATAGGCTCTTCCCGGATTTATTTGTATTTACCAATTACTTACTCTGACATTGTCATTGGCAACGGCAGTGTAAATACCTATAAACTTTTGATCAAAGCCAACAGTCCAATACAATACTTGGAAGATTACCAAAACTGATAAAACTATATGGCACAATATACACGAATAGAAGTAGCTACTATAATGAAGGAGACCGGGATGGTACCTTTATTCTACCATTCAGACATAGCATTGGGAAAGCAGGTTTTACAGGCATGCTACGACGGCGGTGCAAGATTGATGGAATTTACGGCTAGGGGCGACTTCGCCTTCGAAGTATTTTCTGCACTTAACAAATTCGCCATCAAGGAACTTCCTGGTATGGTCCTCGGGGTAGGCTCCATTACAGACGCAGCCGCAGCATCTCTATATATGCAGATGGGAGCCAACTTTATAGTAACACCGTCGCTCAGGGAAGATATTGCCATCGCTTGTAATAGGAGAAAAGTTCTTTGGTCTCCAGGCTGTGGTTCCCTCACCGAAATTAACAATGCCGAGGAATTGGGTTGCGAAATCGTAAAATTGTTTCCAGGTTCTACTTATGGCCCTTCATTTGTAAAGGCCATTAAAGGCCCACAACCATGGACAAGCATTATGCCCACCGGAGGGGTCACTACTGAAGTTTCCAACCTAAAGGCATGGTTTGATGCCGGTGTAACTTGCGTAGGACTGGGTTCCCAACTTATCAGTAAAGAAATATTGAAAAATGAGGATTTCGTTGGACTTGAAAACACTGTTCGCGAAACTTTGGGGTCTATTATAAAGCTAAGAAACTAAATTGATGGAAAATCCGATCAAAAAGAATTCATTTCTAAAAAAGATATTGGCACTTATACTGGCCTTCGGCCCAGGTATTTTTGCCATTGGCTATACCATTGGTACGGGAAGTGTAACCTCCATGATCGTTGCGGGAAGCACATACGGCATGCAATTGTTATGGGTTTTGTTGCTGAGTTGTATATTCTCCGGAATCTTAATGTTTTCCTATGGCAATTACGCCCTGGTCACTGGGGAAACTGCCCTATTTGCCTTTAAAAACCATCTGAAATGGGGCAAGCTTATTGCCATTATGATAATCGTTGGCATTTCCTTTGGTCAATGGAATTCACTTATGGGTATCTTAGGGATTTCCGCCAATATTATCTTCGAGATTTTCCTTATCTATTTTCCCAATTTACAAGGCTATCAATATGAGGCAGTTTTAATAATTGCTATTGTGGTCATTATAGTTATGTATGGATTTCTCATGGTAGGAAAATATGCGTTCTTTGAAAAGATATTGGTGATTTTCGTTACCATTATGGGACTTTCCTTTTTTATATCACTTTTTATGGTCTACCCCTTGCCTATTGAGGTGGCTAAAGGCTTAAAACCGTCCATTCCCAAGGTGGAAGGTGGTAAAATGATGGTGGCCGCCTTTGTGGGTACCACCATGGCCGCTGCTACTTTTTTATCCCGACCATTATTTGTTAAGGGCAAAGGATGGAATATCAACAACCTTAAGCAACAAAAAAAGGATTCTATAATAGCCGCCTGTCTGGTCTTTGTTATTAGTGCATCGGTTATGGCCGTAGCCAGTGGTGCCCTGTTTCATCAAGGTGAACCGGTCACTAAAGTATTGGATATGGTAAATACCCTGGAACCGGTCGCGGGAAAATTCGCATTGACCCTATTCTTCTTCGGAACCTTAAGTGCAGGACTATCCTCTATATTTCCCTGTCTATTGATTGCCCCCATCCTATTGGCCGATTACCAATCCGGGGAATTGGACACCACTTCCAAACAATTTAAGATAATTACGGCCGTTGCATGTCTTTTTGCCCTAATTGTCCCTGTTTTTGGAGCCAATCCTATAGAAATGCAGATTTTATCCCAAGTATTTAATGTATTTGTTCTGCCTTTGGTAATACTGGGAATTATTTTACTGATCAATAACAAAAAGCTGATGGGCCAATACAAAGCCAATATCTTCCTAAATATAGGATTATATGCTGCTTTTCTTTTTTCTATTATAATCTCCTACAATGGAATTGTAGCTCTTTTGGACTTCTTTTAGAAATCCCGATTGGATGCTAAAGGTGTTTTACACGAGATTCATATTTTTGATAGAGTGCTTCATTATCCGCCTCATCTATGTTCTGACTTTGAAAAACAGAGACATCCACACCTCTGTCCAAATTAATTTTGATGGCTTCGGTCGAGATTATGTTGACAATGAGCATGCCCAATACCGAGGAAGCAGGACCAATGAGCAGTTCATTAATGGAGATAACCCCATCCCCCGAGGGAACACAATTATCAATGACCAAATCTGCAATCTGATACAATTTCTTTCCGCTCTGATGTCTGGAAGGATACCTTTTAGACTGTTCCAAGGAGGTGATCGCTATGGTAGTTAACCCTTCTTGCTTGGCCTTCATAGCCATCTCCAGCGGCAAGGCATTTCTTCCCGAATTTGAAACAACAATCAACACATCCCCGTTATTAAATTGATACTTATTCCAAAGTATTTCGGCAAGTCCGCTAATTTGTTCCATTTCAGCCGATCTTCTTGCCCCGCTGGCCATAAGCACCATATCGTCCATTATGGCATTTACGTTGGCCAAATTGGACGCCCTGCCAAACATTTCCATCCCTATCATTTGGGAGTGGCCCGTACCTATGGTATGAATTATGCCATCATTCTTAATTATGTCCGCTACAATTTTAGCGGCACTGACCAATTGAGCCTGCTGATCCGTGGACATTTTATTGATCAGTAATTGTATTCTTTCCAAATATTCAAACATAAAAACGGTAGCATTTAAGTTAAGGAAGAAAACCAACAATATTGATATCGGGATAACTTTCCCTAATACCAATACATATTTCCATAAACCAATATAAAGAATATAAACTTAGTCCAGCTAAAGTCTAAAAATATAAAGCCACAACACGTTAAGGAGCAATAATTTCCACCTTCGTCATTTAGTAAATAGCATTAAAACCTAAACCAAATACTGGACTCCTACAAGGGACATGCCCGAAGATCTGGGTATTATCCTGAAAACCCCGCCTTTTGTTGGGGTTCGTTCGACTATCGTATTTCAATGCAGCTGCGGCTCTTGAAATACGGGCCTCGCGAACAAAAAAAAAGCCTATCAAACGATAGGCTTTAGATCTTAGGAAATTAAAATAAGTATATATTAAATAACTTTAACGTTTACTGCGTTTAATCCTTTTTTTCCTTCTTTTAGTTCAAATTCAACTTCATCGCCTTCGCGAATTTCGTCGATTAAACCAGAGATGTGTACAAAATGTTCTTTGTTAGAACCTTCTTCTGTGATGAACCCAAATCCTTTGGCATCGTTGAAAAATTTTACTGTTCCTCTACTCATTACTAAAATTTAAATTAATTACTTATTGTGGACCAAATATAGTTCCAAAAGTTTGAACCACAATCATTTATAGCCAACAATTTTAACAAGTATCCAAAAAAAAACTCACTTACCCCTTTAAAAGCTTACTTTTCAAGGGTTTTGGAAATTATAAACTCTACCCTTCTATTCTGTGCCCTACCCTCTTCTTCCTCATTATTACCTAGGGGTTGCGCTGCTCCAAAACCATTGTAGGTTATTCTTTGCGCGGCTAAGCCCAATTGTATCAATTTGTTAGCCACTACCTTTGCACGTTTAACAGAAAGCTCCTTATTGTAGGCAGGGGTCCCCAAGTTGTCCGTATATCCGTTGATGACAATGTTCAAAGTACTATCTGATTGTAAATAATTGTAGACACGTTTTATTTCAAGGGCACCATTTTCCGCTAATTTAAATTCATCGAAATTAAAATGTACATTCTCAAAAATATGGGTCTCGTCCAAGGCATAGGTCTGCACTCCTTCCCCAACATAGACCATATCCAGAAAATAATAGGCCCCATTCACATTTCTTTCCTTTACCAATTTTTGTCGCCTAGTAGAAGCATTGTTTTTAAAGTTTCCAATAGTAATAAACTGCTCTCCACCCTGGGCAAGAAAGGTAGCTGAAATCTTGGTCCATGCTTTTTCATCATTAATGAATTCGTCACCTACAATTTCAATATAGGTAAAACTATTCCCTTCAATTTTGGAAAGCTGCCATTTGGTGAGTCCCTTTTTTATTTTAATCCCAATAGGTTTTGTAGACAATAGCACATCAAAATCGCGAACAACATGATCCGAATTCTCGGCCAAACTAATGTAAAAAGACAGTGTATAGGTAATTCCTTTCTTCAATGGTTCCTTTAATTCTCCTTGAATATATTCCCTATAATCTTCCGGGGCGTACATATAAAACCCCAAATAACCTTCCCCAAATTTTGCCGTTTGCTCTCCCATAAAATTAACGGGCACCCCCATGCTAAGACTACAGGAATTAAAATAATCCGTGGTTCCCTGAGTGGGTACGGACCAATGTTTAATATCTTCCCCAAAGTTTCCTAAATGATCCGGGCATTCCAAAAAAGCTTCAAAACTCGGATTTTCCACTAGGTTTTGGGACATGACGCTACCGAGGCACAAAACGGATAAAAATCCTATCCAATTTCTACAACCAACAGTGAACTGCCCCATAATAAATAAATTGCATAAAACTTATTGGCAAAAGGAATCCCTTGCAGACAAAAAGTTTAGGTACATATTCCCAAAAATAAAAAAACATCCCCATATTCAGGGATGTTTGTAAAGCCTAAAGACCATTTACATTGTCTTATCTATAAAATTTATAAGATTTATTTCTTTTTTCCTTTCAATGAAAATGAACCTTCCGAAGAATTGGCTTTGCCATTTATAACATCGTCCTTTACTTGCAAGGAAACTTGTACTTTTCCTCCTTCAATATTAACCGAAAAGTTTACCATATCATCATTTACCTTTACCTCCGAAGCCGTGAGGGTATTATTATTGACCTTTACCAGCACCTTATACCCATTTTTTTCCTTGGTAATAATCAATACTCCGGCACTGTATTCATAAGGAACGTCCGCCACAGTATATTCCCATGTACCAATAGGGGATTTATACACCTCATCTACCAGTACGGTTATGGTATCGGAACAATAACTACCATGGTCTGGGGTTACAGCCAAAAGCGACAAACTACAGGAAACAAAAAAAAGAGAAGCGTAAAACAATTTTCCAAAATTTTTCATTCGTATAAAGTTTTATAATTAATATTTAACTAGACAACAAAAGAAGCCTATACCGGAACAAAAAGGAATTTTTTTTCCTATTCTGTGACCAAATGTACCGTGAGGGTGACGAATGGGGCATTATTTAAAGATATCTTTTTTCCAAATATTAACTAGTTTTAAATAGTTAGGAATTGCTTTGAAAAAAATCTTATATACTAGGCAGCTATATCACCCGTACTCAGGTAAAACTGGAACAACTGATACCAATACTGTCCAATACCCGAATAACGAGGAAGTCCTTCTGGAAATAAAAATACCTTACTGCCTTTTTGCCTTCCAAGATAGAAGGCTAAAGGCAGAAGGTACATTTACGGCGACCATAAAATACCACGGGGTTTTTGGCAGAGTATGTCCCACCGCTAATTCCAAATATTACTTTTTTATCTACAGATCAAACTTGTACGTGGCACCGGCCAAGACCTGGAAACCCTGTACTTGATAATTGTTCCAACGCATATAATTCTGGTTGGCTATATTATTGGCCTTTGCAAAAACCGACAATTGCTCATTTATGCGGTAGCCAATATGCGCATTTGCATCAAAATAGCTATCCAAGGTAACCGGAGTCATTGCAAAATCTTCCGGCAAAGTTCCCGGGGAGGCTATAGTGTAAAGATCGTCTCGTTCACCCACATAAAATAGGTTGGCACCCATGAACCACTTCTCCCCTATTTGATAATCCATAAACATGGAGGCCGTTAGACCTGGCAAATTCCAGGCAGGATTATCGGTTTCCGTATCGTAATCATACACTTGGGCATTAATCCCAAGGCTAAAATTACGGTTTATATCTACATTTAGCTCACCAAAAACTCCTAAAGTCTTTACATCATCATAAAACACCTGGAAGCTATTTCCATAGAAATACCCTTTTTCATCTGTCCTGGAGGTATTTTCAGGGTTTAGCAAAAATAGTGGTTTTCTATTTTCCGCCATATAGGAGCCCTTAAGATTGTAGCTAAGATTGGGCAATAATTGTCCTTTTAGGCCTATGTAGGCATCATATTGTTGGTCTGTAGGTTGCATTTCCAAGGTAGGGGAAACATATGGGTTCTCTTCTACAAATCCATAGAAGGAGTTTTGCTTTAACTCGCCTTCTACCCCACCGTAGGCAATGGCCACCTCATCCAACAAACGATAGGATGCCGTGATTGTAGGATAAATATAGAAGTTGCCCTCACTGTTTTCCAGATCCATACCATACACTAAATTCACCCCCAGATTAAGTGAAAGATCGTCCCCTAAAATATTAATATTGGGATTTATGCCCACTTGCAAAAGCGAATAATCTATTCCGGGAATATTGGAATCATTGGCCACCTGGCCATTTTTAAACTTACCGCCCAGATAGTCTACCTTGGCCTTAAGCGTTAACAACTCATCCCCCAAAGGAAATTCGAAGGCAGGCTTTAGCACTGCCCTATTTTCACCAGATTTGGTAGAATCCCAAAACCGTCTATAGAACAAATTGGCACTTTTAAAAAAGGAATCCTCCACTTCCACAAATCCTCCTGCAAATGCATTAAAATAGTTCTGTTTTTCATCTATGCCGTTCACTAGTTCCTCTGTGTAATAGCCATTGGGAATTCCGTACCAATTATATAATTGATGCTGTGCCCCTATATTGGCTCCCCAACTTATGTCCCTATCCTTTTTGGTATAACTGGCGTCCAGTTTGGTATTATAAAATATGTTATCCAAAGCGGTTCCGTCTATTTCCCCTCTAGAGGAATGGTGGTTTAGACTCAAATCCAATCTTTCATCCCTGTTAAGGGCGCTGCTGGTATAGAAATCTGCCAGGGCGTTATTATAGTTGCCCAGCCCTATGGATGCATAGGAGTTATATATTTTTTCCGGCGGCAGCTTTTTCACCCCGGAAGCCTTACCCTTGGAAGGGGTAAAAGTAGAAGCAACGGGAACGGAAAATATACTGTATTTGATGGGCTTTTTTTGTAAAACTATGGAATCGTTCAAAGTAGGTACCGACTTCACCTTAAACGCATCCGAAATGGTAGGTGAATAGGCTTTTACCACGGTCACCGTTTCCGTACCTAAATCTTTTTTATCGTCCTGTGCCAATCCGATCTGTAGAAAACCTAGAATAGCAAATATGGATATTTTAATGTGCTTGTGCATATTGTGTTCTTTTTGCAAGGAAATTTTAATTTCCCTCTGGATTAATAGAGGAATTACTTTGAGCTTCTTTTGCCTTAATAATAGACGACTCCTGCTTGGCTTGGGCCACTATTTCCGGATAATCCCCGAAATTGGCGATAACACTATCCAAAATATAGGTTGCTTGGAAAGCATCTCCCAAGGCATAGAAGTTCTTGGCCATAATGATCAGCCCCTTAGCGCTCCATTCCTTATACCCCGCATAATCCTTGGCCAATTTTTGAACCGAAGTGTTGGAAGCTTCGTAATTTTGAGACTTGTTTTTAAAATAAGCGTCGTAATAAAGTGCTTCTGCCGCCAATTCCCCGGTTGCAATTTTTAGCACCTCCCCATAGGCCTTTTCCGCCCTGTTCTCATCATTGGTCTTAATGGCCGATCTAGCGATCATTATTTGTGCATCACTTTTTATACGGTTATCTATGTTGGAATTGGATAACACTTTAGTGGCATACTGAATGGTCTTGGCGTAGTCCGACCGCTCATAATAACCCTTCATTAAATTGGACTGGGCAAAGGTAATATTCTGCTGAATTTCCGCCTTGGCTTCCAATTCTTCCAAAAAGGGAATGGCCGTAACATAATCGTTTTTACTTACATAGATCTCGCATACCCTTGTAAGTGCCTGTTCGGCATATTCATTGGTCCCTTTACCGGCCACGTTCTTAAAATAGGGCAGCGCTTTGTCCTTCTGTCCTTTGCCAAAATACAATTGGGCCAAATTAAAATTGGCCTTTAAGGCATTCAATCCGTTTGGAAATTGTTTAATATAGGCTTCATATCCCCTAATGGCTGCATCCTGATTACCTTCAATATATTGTTTGTCCGCAGATTCAAAAGTAGCGTTGTCCAGTTCCGTATCCGTAACCTCTACAAAATCCAGGCCTTTTACCCATTGGGCATATTCATTCACCCTACCCAGATCTACATAAATAAGCTTGGCCGTAGTTACCGCCTGAAGCGCTTCCTGAGTATTTGGGTGGTCCCTTACCACCGTTTTAAATTTGGCCAAAGCCTGTTCGTTACGATTGGCATTGTAGTGCACCAATCCCTGGCGAAGCATGGCCTGTGGCACCAATGAGCTGCCCTTGTAGTCCATGGTGAGCTGATCGTACAACTGCAACCCTCTTTCGGTATTATTGGCCCTGACATAGGAATTGGCCAATTCAAACAAGGCATCATCCTTAAGTGTTGAATTGGGATATCTGGACACAAAATTGGAAAGCTCCTCTATTTTGGTTGCACTCCTATCCACAAACCCATAGCTCAGTGCCTTTTGGTAGGCAGCATAATCGCTAGAAGGACTATTTCTGGCAATTGCCTTGTTATAGGTCTCTATGGCCGGCCAATATTTGCTGCTTACAAAATAACTATCCCCTAAACGTAGATAGGCATCGTTTAGTTTTTCGCTATCGCCGTTATTGGTCTCCACATATCCGGAAAACGCCGTTATGGCATTGTTATAATTTCTCAATTTGAAATAGGTATACGCCAGATTGTAATTCAAGTCCTTAAATTCAGGGGTTGCTCTGGCACTCGGATTTGATTTGAATTGAAGATATCCGGTCAGGGCATCATCAAAACGGTTCATATTGTAATCCGATTCCGCCTTCCAATAGCTGGATCTTGCCTTAAAGTATTGGTCTTCGGCATTGTCCAAGGATTTCTTAAACACGCCCGATGCTTCCTCGTAATTCCCTTCCAAGAACAATTCCACTCCCCGGTAAAATGCTACTTTTTGATAGGTAGTCTTACTGGCAAAGTTTTTGTTTTTCTCCAAAAGCTCCATAGCACCCGCAAAGTTTTTGGAAGTGATATAAGAATCCACCAAAAGTTCCTGCATCTCCGATTTATTGGGGTCATTGGGGTATTTCTCCAAATAATTGGTCAATACCTTAGGAACTGGCTCGTAGGCATTCCCTATTTCATAACTTAGTCGGGCATAATTTAAATAGGCATCCTTTTGAATTTCCGGATTAAAATCCATCTGGGAAGCATTTCTAAACGCATTCAATGCCTCTTGTTTTTTGTCGAGTTTTAGATAGCATTCCGCCAAATGATAATAGGCATTCTGGGAAACATCGTTGTTGCCGTCAATTATTTTATTGAATTGCTGTATTCCATTGGCATAATCCCCCTGCATGTAATAGGAATAGCCCAATAGATAATAATCGGTATTGCTCCACTTACCTCTTTTCCCTTTGTACTCGGTTAAATAAGGAATGGCATTGGCGTATTGTTTTAGGTTGAAATAACTCTCCCCAATAATTTTATTGAGCTCCGATACTTCATTTCTATCAGATTTTGGCAATTGTTTTTTCGCCAAGGCGATAGCTTCTTCAAACTTGCCCAATTTAAAGTTCATATCCGCCTGATAATAGGACAGCTTTTCCTCTAACAATTCTTGGTCGGTTATCTGATCGAAACGCTGATTGGCCTGGGCATAATCGTCCTGCTGATACGCAATATATCCCAAGTAATACTTGGCCTGGGAACCATAGGTTGGAGAAGTGGTCACCTGGTTCAGGTACCGTTCGGCCTCTTTTGGTTTGTTAGAGGAGAACAAGGCGTAGCCGTTGTTAAAATTGAAGCGTTCCTTATCTTTTCTGGACATGGAACTTTGATCTACCTTGGCATACCATTTTAAGGCATAAGGATATTTTCCGGTTGCGAAATAATAATCGGCAACATCGAGATAGGCCGAATTACGTTTGGTAGAAGTTGGGTACTTTTCAACAAAATCTTCCATTAACCTGTCGGCCCCCAACTGATTTAGGCGAATTGCCGCAGTAGCGGCGTAATAAGCACTGTTGGCCTGGGTCTCTTCATCCCTGGTATTGTTTTTTACTCTTTCAAAGATAGTCTGAGCTGCCTGATACTGTTTATTGTTATACAAGGCCAAAGCTTCCTGGTAGTCCTTTTGGTCAAAAGTATAGATTTCGGATTCTTGGGCGTTTACGTAAAATAAAGACCCAACAAAACACAGTATTACAGCGGTTTTTTTTCTTAGCATAGTGTTCTCTAGAAGTTAAGAATTACCGTAATTAAATTATATAACGATAAATATTGTCCCTAAGTATATGATAAAGAAAAAGATTTTTAAAGAAGATTTGATTTAATTCCAAAGGAACTTATTACTTTTATATCAACATTAAAAACTATGGGCGAAAGCATATTGCGATTGAAGGATGTAGCCGTATTTCAAGGGGAAAATTTAGTATTGAACGATATTAGCCTTGAGATTAAAAAAGGGGAATTCGTATATCTTATCGGAAAGACAGGCAGTGGAAAGAGTAGCTTTATGAAAACTTTATATGGCGACCTGCCCTTAAAACAAGGAAGTGGCCATATTGTAGATTTCGATCTTACCACCTTGAAGGAAAAGGAAATTCCATATTTGAGAAGAAAATTGGGAGTGGTTTTTCAAGATTTTAAATTATTGCCAGATCGCAACGTCAACAACAACCTTCTTTTTGTGCTAAAGGCTACCGGCTGGAAAGACCCTAGTGAGATGAACGCCAAGATTGAAGATGTTTTGGACAAGGTGGGAATGAAAACTAAAGGTTTTAAATTTCCCCATGAACTTTCCGGAGGGGAACAGCAACGTATTGCTATAGCCCGTGCCCTTCTCAACGACCCGGATCTAATCCTGGCAGACGAACCTACCGGGAATCTCGACCCCCAGACCAGTGTGGAGGTAATGAAGGTGCTACAGGATATAAACAAAACAGGAAGGACCATTCTTATGGCCACCCATGACTATGCCCTTATACTAAAATACCCTTCCAAAACCTTAAAGTGCGATGGCAACAAAGTGTTTGAGGTAATACAGCGGGCCGTATAGGTCCCCAGGAGCAATAAAAGGCTAAACCTCAGGGCAGGCCCTGAACCCAATAACAGGAATCGACCCAAGGGTCGAGGAATGGAACCTAGATCCCACCGAAAAAGGCGGGATAAGTTCAACTTGTAATTTTAAGTACGAATTACTGACTTCTCAAAATTGAGTTTCACTAATAAATCCCAATTTGAAATACACAAGACCATTATTTGACCTGGATTACTCCAGCAACTCCTAATGGTCATTATCACAATTAGGTATCCTTAACCTAATCCCCATTACTTGGCCCCAACATTATCAACATTGGTATCCATTTGAAGTACTACAGACTTGGATCCTGTAAGGGGTTTCACATTGTTTCCGCCTTGATCCGTATAGCTAGCGGTTATCACCATTACCGTTGTTCCTTTTACAGGATTTGGTTTTATGGTTCCCACAGCTGGCAAAGATTTCTTTTTGACCCCTGTGCTGGCCAGTGACTGAATATACAATCCTATCTGCCTGGACTCATCCTGGGTAAGGTTGGGATGCGCCGGCATGGTTACTTCGCCCCAAACCCCGCTACCACCGGAAATTATCTTGCCTTGTAGATAGCTAAGTCCTTTTTTATCATTCTTGTATTTTTCGGCAATATCAATGTACATTGGACCAACAGATTTTTCCCTCTCCTTGTGGCAGGTTTTGCAATCCAAGGCCAAGGTTAATGCCTTACCGGTAACGGCAGCCGAAACCTCTTGATGTCCTAACGAAAGTGAGGCTTCATCCATGCCTTCCAAATAATCTACGGAGACAAATATGTTATTTTCATCTATGTCCGAACCATCCGGATCTGTAACGGAAACCTTATAATCTATAGCCATACCTGGATTAAATGAGGTTGTATTACCTCCGATAATGTCTATGGAAACTTCCGGCCTGGAATTACCTACAACTATATTAATTGGCTCACTTTTAACCGAGGCATCCTTGCTATCCGTTACTGTAGTGGATATGAAATAGTCGCCTACATTTTCATAGGTATAGGTCAGCTCAGGAGTAGCAGTTTCCTTGGTTTCCCCATTCCCTAAATCCCATATATAGGTCATTACATCCTCTTCCCTATCGCTTGCCATAACCTTGGCAGTAATGGTCAAGGGCAGTTTTCCCGAGGTTTTGTCCACCGTGATATTTTCTACAACCGGAGGCCTATTGCCGCCATTATATTCAATATAACTTAAGGCCGAATCGTCATTCTTTGAGAACCAACCACTACCGTATTCCAAAAGATAAACCCTACCATCAGGACCTACCTCCATATCTATCAGATTATTTACCTTAATTTGATCAGCAAAAGGCTCCATTTTATTAAATTCCCCATTGGGAAACAGGCTCACGGCCATCATCCAACCCCTTATCCAATCGTAAACCAGCACCTTACCATCATAATATTCGGGCAAGGCATTGGGACCGTTATAAAGGTCCGAATAATAAACAGGTCCGGCCATGGCATTCCTTCCTCCTGTTCCAGTCTGAGGAAACTCTTGGGACGCCACATAGGGATAAAAACCATAGGCCGGCATAGCCTTCGGAAGCTCCCTAAGCCCCGTATTGTTTTTTGAATCGTTGATAGGTTTGGCAGGATCAAAAGCTTCACCACTCTCCCCTGTAGCATAGTCATAGTCGCGATAGGGTTTATTGTCGGCCACAAATAATGGCCAACCAAAATTCCCGGCTTCCCTAGCCTGATTCATTTCATCGTATCCCCTTGGACCTCTTGTATCCAAACTATCCATTCGGGCATCAGGGCCCACATCTCCCCAATACACATATCCCTTCTTGGGATCTACCGAAATCCGATACGGATTTCGGTGGCCCATGGTATATATTTCAGGTCTGGTCTTGGCCGTACCTACCGGAAATAAATTTCCTTCGGGAATACTATAACTGCCATCCTCATTAATTTTAATGCGCAATATTTTACCTCTTAAATCATTGGTATTTCCGGAAGAACGACGGGCATCGTACTGTTCTTTTCCCGGTAAGTCGTTTAAGGGAGCAAAACCGCTATTCACGTATTTCACCCCTTTTTCACTGAAAGGAGTTGAATTATCCCCGGTAGACAAATACAACATGTTATCTGGACCAAAAGCTATGGAACCTCCGGTATGGCAACATATTTCACGCTGACTATCCACCTCAAGAATAATCTGCTCAGTAGTGGTATCCAAAACATCGTTCTCAAATTTAAACCTGGACAAACGATTCACCCATTTATCCCCAGTTGGACTGTAGTACAAATAAATCCAGTGATTGCTTTCAAAATTGGGATCTTTCTGCAAACCCATCAACCCTTCCTCCGCATTGGCATTCGCACTTAAGGTTTTATGATAAACATCCAAAAAACCTACTTGCGACAACTCTTTGGTAGCGTCTTTATAAAGCATGATCTCTCCCCTTCTTTGAGATATTAAAATATCATTATTGGGCAAAATGGCCATTTCCGTAGGCTCAAAAAATTCCCCATACTTTAAGGTAACCTTGGTAAAACGATCGGAATCTGGAGGAATTTGTGAAGTTACTTTTGAATAATCTAGGATCTCATTCTTCCCAATGGCATAATTAATCCCTCCAAGGAAGTGTCTTAAAAACAAATCTTCAGAGAAACTTTCAGCTGTATGGCCCAGGGCCGTATAAAAGGCTCGGCCACCATCGTATTCGTGAAACCAACTCATAGGATGATGTTCCCCATTCTTACCCCCCTCATAGGTCTCTTCGTCTACGGTCATCAAAACGTTTACCTCGGGATTCAATTTCTTGAAATTATAAAGCTCATCGGACCTATGCCAAATTGTATCCTCAAACATATTGGTCGCAGCAAAGGAGTTGTCTTTGATGATAAAATCCGCTTCCGGGGTACCTGCAGGGTGGCTATCAAAATAAGCCCCTACCAATTTTCCATACCAACCCCAATCATATTCGGTATCTGTTGCCGCATGAACACCAACAAAGCCTCCACCGGCCTGAATATACCTTTCAAATGCCGCTTCCTGCTTGGCATCCAATATATTGCCGGTAGTGCTTAAGAAAACTATGGCAGAATACTTTTTTAAGTCTTCATCATTAAAGACTTCGGCATTTTTAGTTGTATCCACAAGAAAATTATTCTCTATCCCCAACTTTTGGATGGCTTCCATACCTTGGGGTATGGAGGAGTGCTTATAGCCCATAGTTTTTGAAAAAACCAAAATCCGCGGTTCTCCCTCCCTAATATTACTGGAACAGGAAGAAAGGAAAATAATGAACACACCAAGAAAAAGCGCAATGTAATTTTTCATTTAATCAGGATATTAATAAGATTATTGAGATTTAAAGGAGAAGCTTAAATTATACATAATATGTTTGGAAGTAGGAACAACACTGGAACACAACTTTTTTTTAGAACATCCCTAAATTTTGAATTTCTCAAATATAGCATTTATTTGATTGTATTGCAGTTGGATATTTAAGAATTGAAAATAATTCATTTTACAATTTCCAACCTCGCCCAAAAAACCTTTCCCTACGGCAAAAATTAATTTATATCTTTAAGCAACCAACCAAAGCGCATGATTTTAAAAAAACAAAACTATAAGGTGGACAAAAAGGCAAACCCCTTAATTGGGATCCTCCTGTTCTTCATCTCCATCTTTTTGTTCATATTTACCATTCCATTGGGTTTTATATATGGTATTTTTCATGGGCTATTCACAAAGGGCATAGTAGGACTTGGAGAATATCTTCTAAAAATAGCCATTTCTATAGACCAATTGGGAAATGTTGGGATGCAACATCTCCTAAACCTATTGTGGATCAAAAAAGGCGGCTATAAATTTGGTAATAGGGACGAGACCATTTCCAGTGCCCTAGGCAGAAACAACAAATTGGGAACGCTCACCAAGTTTGGTGCTGCAATAGATAAGCTCCTTGATTTCTTGGACAAAAACCACTCCTTAAATTCTATTGACTATTACATTGAACCCTCAGAAGAAATTTTGGATCAGCTGGCATGGATCCATATTGTGGAAAATAAGCTATTGGCCCTAAGGCCTAAGGAAAAGTCCAAGTATATGCTTCCCGGCGCACAAAAGGACCCAAAAGTGTCGGACGTAATGGTGCTGACCCAAAAAATAATGGAGGATTTGAACATATCCCTGGATATTTCCTCTTTTGAATATGTTGGTGTTTTTGAAGCTCAGGCCGATGGCAAGAGACCTGGTGTCTTAGTTAGAAAAACTTGTTACTTTTCCTCCTATTCAGGAGAAATGTCAATTGACCCGGAACTGGGAGAAATTGTTTGGCTGAGATATCAGGACCGGAAAAATGTATGCGAAGTTGATAAATTCATATTCGATTTCCTTAAGGATTCGGACCAATTGTTTTGATATTGGATTAGCCGTTATATTTGAAGTAATTTTAAACCATGAACTTAATTTGCCCATGCCGACCATTTTTAGAGAGCTATTTGCCACACTTCTCATCTTAGTCCTTTTGACCAGCAATTTGCAATGCCAGCAAGGGCAAAAACCGCCCAATGTGCTGTTCATTGCCGTTGACGACCTAAGAACGGAATTGGGCATATATGGCCACCCTGTGGTAAAATCGCCAAATATGGACGCCATAGCCTCCGAAGGATCTGTTTTTAACAACCATTTTGTTCAGGTCCCCACCTGCGGGGCTTCCCGTTATGCCTTATTGACAGGGATGCGACCAAAGAAGCCGGCACATTTGAAGAACAGCGCCATTGAAGACGAAATATCGGGCAAGAAAGAAAATGATATTCCCGAGAGTTTTATCCATCAACTTAAAAGAAACGGTTACTACACTGTTGGCATAGGCAAAATTAGTCACTCTGCCGATGGTCTGGTTTACGGTTATGAAGAACCCGTTTCCACAAAAAAAGAACTGCCCTATAGCTGGGACGAACTCTTGTTCAATCCAGGTAAATGGGGCACGGGTTGGAACGCCTTCTTTGCCTACGCCAACGGAGAAAACCGCCAAAGCCTACGGAAGCAGGTCAAGCCATATGAGGCAGGGGAAGTGAACGACAAGGGTTATCCGGACGGACTTACCACCCAACTGGCCATTGCAAAACTTAGGGAACTAAAGGACAAGAAAAGCCCCTTTTTTATGGGAGTTGGATTTTTTAAGCCACATCTTCCGTTTAATGCGCCTAAAAAGTATTGGGACCTTTATGACAGGGAGGAGATACCTGTTTCCCCAAATCCCAATATTCCAGAAAACATAAGCTTGAAAAGTTTACATGATAGTGGCGAATTTAATGGATATGCCCTTGGTGATGAACATCCCAAACTATCAGAGCCAGCTTCCATTGATTATGCAAAAAAGTTGGGACATGCCTATTTAGCTTCCATAAGTTATATCGATGCGCAAATAGGGATGATATGGGATGAATTAAAAGCATTGGGATTGGATAAAAATACCATTCTCGTGATTTGGGGGGACCACGGTTGGCATCTTGGAGATCAGCGGGTTTGGGGAAAACACACCCTGTTCGAAAATGCCTTGAACAGTGCCTTGATCATAAGATCACCCTTTGAAGAACATCGGAATAAAAATATAAAAACCATCGTAGAGACCGTGGACATTTATCCAACCATAATGGAAATGTGCCGTATAGATATGAAACATAACATAGACGGGGAAAGTTTTAGGGACAGTTTTATTGCCGATAAACCCAATACCGATCAAGTAGCCTACAGCTATTTCAGAAATGGTATTTCGTTGAGAACCGATAGGTACAGATTAACCAAATATTTTAGGGAGGAGGAACCCACGGTAGAACTTTACGATCATGTTTCGGACCCTTACGAAACCAAAAATATAGCCCAAATAAACCAGGACATCGTCCAGTCTCTTATGCCATTGTTGGAAAAGGGAAATACGGGCCTATATGAAGGGGACTGAATAATTAACAAGAATCAGGAAGACTATTGTTGCAATTGTGTTAGCAAAGCTCATCAGGACTACAAAAGTCTGTCCTTGAGATATGCATACTAGAACTCCCAAAAGTTTTTTGTTACTTTGTTTACAAATATTTTAATATAATACATGGAAATCCTAGGAATAGATGTCGGTGGCTCGGGCATAAAAGGAGCTTTAGTGAATATGGAAACTGGTGAAATGATAACGGAGCGGTTTAGGATACCCACTCCAAAATCCAGAAAACCAAAACCCATGGCCGAAGTTGTAGCCAAAATAGTAAAACATTTTGACTATAGCGGACCTATAGGCTGTGGATTTCCTACCGTTATAAAAAATGGCATCTGCAAAACTCCGGGAAATTTACATAAAAAATGGGCCGGTGTTAATGTTAATGAATTGTTCAGCGAAGCTACGGGATTGCCTGTTACCGTGGTAAACGATGCCGATGCCGCAGGATACGCATCCATGAATTTTGGTGTAGGACGGGGCAAGGAAGGCCTTGTAGTGATGATCACTATAGGAACAGGTTTGGGTAGCGGTGCCTTTTACAACGGAGAATTGATCCCAAATTTTGAATTGGGCCAGATTCCCTATAAAAAGTATAATAAAATTGAACTTTGGGCGGCAGCTTCGGCCAAGGAAAGGGAAGAACTTAGTTATAAGAAATGGGGCAAGCGATTTAACGTCTTCTTGGAGCTGGTTGAATTGATCGTTTCTCCAGACCTAATTATATTAGGCGGGGGCACCTCCAAGGATTGGGCCGAGTTTAAGGATTATATCAGTATTGAAACCCCGGTAATACCTGCGGAATTACAAAATCATGCGGGCATTATTGGCGCAGCTGCGGCGGCTTATAATAAAAAGGGAGTTTTACATTAAAGAAAGTCGGCTATACTCTAAAAGGTATATACCAGCCAAAAAAACCAGGGTACTTTGCAATATCCGTACATAAGCAATACAAAAGCGGGGATTTTCAAAATTGAAAAACCACCGCTTTTGTTTTCATTACAGACCTTCCAAGAGCATTCCTCCTACTGGACGTTCAAAAAAACCTTCCTCCAACCGATTTTGGAACGCTATATCGCTCAATTCAATAGTGGTGATAGGTTCTCCTTTGGGAAGCCCATCTTCTGTAGACCAATAAGTATTGAATTTTAAAGGAAAATTTATGCCGTTAAAGGTCTTGCGGTTGACCAATTCCATAAACTTTTCAGGATTATTACCTCCATTGGGAAAATATCCTGGATAGGAAACTATGTACCGTAGTGCTGATAAAAGGTGCGTTTTGGCATCCAAATACAATATATAATAATCGTCCGGTGCATCACCGGTCCCTGAATCGAATGTTACCTTCACCACATCCTGTAGTGCATCCTTATAATTTACTTGTGGCAACAACTCTAAATTAACACCTTCCCCGTCCAACACTAAAGGCTGTGCGGCAAGATATAATGGGGTCAAGGCCCAAAATCGCAAATTATATTTAAATGTAGTACTGTCCTTGGCAGTGACCCAAGCATTTACTCCATCCCAGCCAAAAATTGCGGTACTATCCGTAACACTGCGGTGTCTGGCTTTATTGCTCCATGTATCAATAGTCTGATACGTATCCCTGGGCACAGAACCATCCAAGGGCTGATAATTGAATCTAAAGGACAAATAGCCATTGCTATACCATTTATTTAACCCGCCCATGGCTTCCATGGCATCCCAAACCACTTTTCCCGCTTCAGAGCCCTCAAGTCTCTTTTTTGCCTTTTCAACCCTATTGGTTACCCAAGAAATTGGAATTGCACCAAGGTTGGCTTCTTCAGCTACTTCGGTGCTGGCAACTTCCTGCTTTGGTGGAGAGGTTTCCTTACAAGATATCAAAGAGGCACTTATTACTACTGCATAGAAAAGGGCATACTTCATGTTAACCAATTGTGTTTTACTATTATTAATCCCCTTAGGATTAAACGGCCTTATGACCTATACTTGCTTTTTTTCGATCCTCATAATTCTTTGCCACTAGTTTATCAAATTCTTGAGGGGCTTCAAAATTCATGATATTTTCCTTGAGTCGCTCCTCACCTCCAAAAATTACATGTAATTCTTTATTTAATAAGCCTTCTATTGTGCGTTGGGCCACAAATTCCGGAGAATCCATTGTTCTGCCTTTAAATTTCTCCATCATATCCGTATCCGTGGCAGTTGGAAAAGAACAGGTAACACTTATATTGAACGGAGCAAGTTCCCTTCGCATTGCGTCCGAAAATTGGCGTACCGCTGCCTTAGTGCTGCCATAGGCCGCATAAAAGGGCATCCCAAGGAGCCCCAAACCAGAAGATATATTTAAAATGGCAGCCTCTTTGGATGCTTTTAAAAGTGGTATACAATATTTTGTAAGCAAAAGCACGGCAGTAATATTCACCGCTACCTGATCATAAAGGTCTTCATCCTGAATATCCTCCAAAGGACCGGCAGATACTATTCCGGCATTATTGATCAGGATATCCAAATGCCCCCATTTGTCTTCTATCCGTGCCGCAGCCTCCCGCAGCACTTCAATATCTGCCACATCGCCGGCAACCCGCAGAAACTTAACGTCCTCAAATTCTTGGGACAACTCTTTTAATTTTTGTTTATCACGGGCTATTACGGCAATGTTGCGCACACCCCCTTTTATCAATTCCTGTACCAGACATCTTCCAATACCTCTAGTACCGCCGGTGATGAGTACATTTTTTCCTTCTAGTTGCATAATTAATTTGATTTAGGAAGTATTAAGTTGTAATTCAACTTTAAATTAGCCAAAATTCATAACCAAAGCGAAGAAAAATACACTTAGTTCAAATTATTAAGAAAGTAAGAAAATGAGGGCCTAAATTTTAGTAATTTCTTAATCAAATGGCCAAAATGACAATCATCCTGACCCATTTCACCAAGCCTAATTGAATTAGTCTGAACCACAAAATTTAAGGTAAAAACAAACCCTCATTTAAGGTGGCTTATTTACTATACCAATGGAGCTAAAAAAAGCCCCATTAAAAAGGGGCTTTTCCGATTATGCTATTTTATTACGCTTACGATCATTTTCCGTTAAATGTATCTTTCTAAGACGTAGGTGTTTGGGAGTAACCTCCACATATTCGTCTTTTTGGATATATTCCAAAGCCTCTTCCAAAGAAAACTTAATGGCCGGAACAATCTTGGCTTTGTCATCCGCACCTGAAGAACGAACGTTCGACAATTTTTTGGTTTTGGTAATGTTAACTGTCATGTCGTCTCCTCTGGAGTTTTCCCCAATTACCTGACCCTCGTAAATATCCTCTCCCGGATCAACAAAAAACTTACCTCTATCCTGTAATTTATCAATGGAATAAGGAATAGACTTTCCTGTTTCCATAGATACCAAAGAACCATTTTGTCTTTGGGGAATATCCCCTTTCATAGGCTGGTATTCCAAAAATCGGTGTGCCATAATGGCCTCACCAGCGGTAGCCGTTAACAATTGGTTTCTTAGGCCTATAATGCCCCTTGAAGGGATTAAGAATTCGCATACCATACGATTTCCTTTAGCTTCCATACTGGTCATTTCCCCTTTACGGATAGATACCATTTCCACTGCCCTACCAGAAACTTCTTCCGGTAGATCTATGGTCAATTGCTCTATTGGCTCACATTTAACCCCGTCAATTTCCTTGATGATTACCTGCGGCTGACCAATTTGCAATTCATAACCTTCCCTTCTCATGGTTTCTATTAAAACCGAAAGATGCAAAACACCACGACCAAAAACCAAAAACTTATCGGCACTATCCGTGTCATTTACCCTTAGGGCCAAATTCTTTTCCAACTCCCTTTTTAATCGGTCATTGATATGTCTTGATGTTACAAATTTACCATCCTTTCCAAAAAATGGACTATCGTTGATGGTAAACAGCATACTCATGGTAGGCTCATCAATTGCAATAGTTTTTAATTGTTCGGGGTTTTCAATATCGGCAACGGTATCACCAATTTCAAAACCTTCTATACCTACCAAGGCACAAATGTCTCCTGTGGCTACCTCTGGAACCTTTAATCGGCCCATTCCTTCAAAGGTATATAGTTCCTTAATTTTAGATTTTACTATGGTTCCATTTCTTTTTATCAAAGAAACTTGCTGATTTTCCTTCAAAGTACCCCTTTGCAACCTTCCAATGGCGATCCTTCCTGTAAAGGAAGAATAATCCAATGAAGTAATCAGCATCTGTGTATTTCCTTCTTTGGCCTCAAATGTCGGGATATGCTCAATTACCATATCCAATAACGGCTCAATGTTCTCAGTTTGGTTTTTCCAATCATCGCTCATCCAGTTGTTCTTTGCAGAACCGTATACGGTGGGGAAATCCAACTGCCATTCTTCGGCACCCAGTTCGAACATCAGATCAAAAACCTTCTCATGCACTTCCTCTGGAGTACAGTTTTCCTTATCTACCTTATTGATAACCACACAAGGCTTAAGACCTAGATCAATTGCCTTTTGGAGTACAAAACGGGTTTGCGGCATAGGACCTTCAAAAGCATCCACCAATAAAAGCACCCCATCCGCCATATTTAATACACGCTCTACTTCACCACCAAAATCGGCGTGACCAGGGGTATCTATAATATTGATCTTGGTACCTTTGTAAACTACGGAAACGTTCTTGGAGGTGATTGTAATACCTCTTTCACGCTCCAAATCATTATTGTCCAAAATTAGGTCACCAGTATTCTGATTTTCCCTAAATAGTTGACAGTGATACATTATTTTATCTACCAAGGTGGTCTTACCGTGGTCAACGTGGGCTATAATAGCTATGTTTTTTGTAACTCCCATAATATGATTTTAAACGCATCTAAGCACCCTAAATGCGGGCGCAAAGATACTCATTTTTTTTACGCCAACTACAAAAGCCCAATTTTTCTTATCTTATTGATATTGAAGCAGTTTTATAAAATACCAATAACACCCAAATTCCACTATCTTTGCCCCAAAATTAAGATCGATGAATCTAGAACTCATACCTCAACTTAAACATACCAAAAGCAACAACTTTTTTCTACTCTGTGGCCCCTGTGCCATTGAAGGGGAAGAAATGGCCCTGCGCATTGCGGAAAAGGTAGTTTCCATTACCGATAAACTCAATATTCCTTACGTTTTTAAGGGAAGTTTTAAAAAGGCCAACCGCAGTAGGGTTGATTCCTTTACGGGCATAGGCGATGAAAAGGCCTTGAAAATATTAAAAAAAGTCTCCGAAACCTTTAAAGTTCCCACTATAACGGACATACATGAAATATCTGACGCCCACATGGCAGCGGAATATGTGGATGTATTGCAGATTCCTGCTTTTTTGGTGCGTCAGACCGATTTGGTAGTGGCAGCGGCAGAAACCGGTAAAGTGGTGAATTTAAAAAAGGGGCAATTTATGAGTCCGGAAAGTATGAAGCATGCGGTACAAAAAGTCTTGGATTCCAACAATGAACAGGTTATGGTAACCGACAGGGGCACCATGTTTGGTTACCAGGATATGATCGTGGATTTCCGCGGCATCCCAACTATGAAGCAGTATGCACCAGTGGTCTTGGATGTAACCCATTCCCTACAACAACCCAATCAATCTTCAGGGGTGACCGGGGGAAGACCGGATATGATAGAGACCATTGCCCGTGCCGGAATTGTTACAGGGGCCGATGGCATTTTTATGGAGACCCATTTTGACCCAGCCAATGCCAAAAGTGACGGTGCCAATATGCTGCATTTGGATCATCTTGAAAAATTACTGACCAATTTAGTGGCCATACGCAAAACGGTAAATTCCTTATAAACTGTATGTAACCCCTTAAAGCGTAAAACATATATTATTGAATGCCGCACAGGTCTGTGCGGCATTTTTTATAACCACAAATAGTTGGTCTATTACTGGTATTACAAAAACAAAACCCTATTTTTACCCATTAATTTTAGACCTTATTACAAGTTAAATGAAGCCCACATTTTTAACAATCGTTTTCGCAGGATTATTTATACTAATAACAAGTTGTAAGCAAGGAGCCAAGGATTTGGCCCCAAAGAAACCGAATATAGTATTCATCATGTCCGATGACCACGCTTATCAGGCCATAAGCGCCTATGATGAAAGGCTCATTAAGACCCCAAATATAGACAGGATTGCCAAGGAAGGCATGCTCTTTACCAATGCCAGTGTTACCAATTCCATATGTGCCCCGTCACGTGCTGTTATTCTGACAGGAAAACATAGCCACATTAACGGCAAGATAGATAACATTTCCCCTTTTGATACTACCAATGTTACCTTTCCGCAATTGTTACAAAAGGCAGGTTACCAGACCGCTATGTTCGGGAAGCTACATTTTGGCAACAACCCAAAAGGATTCGATGAATTTAAAATTCTGCCGGGACAGGGAGATTATTACAACCCCCGTTTTATTACCGCTACCGGGGATACCATTGTTACGGGCTATGTTACCGATATTACCACGGACCTCACCTTGGATTGGCTACAAAACCGTAGGGATGCCAAAAAACCCTTTATGTTGATGTATTTGCACAAGGCGCCGCACAGGTCCTGGATGCCAGCTCCAAGGCATTACAAAGAATTTACAAAAAACGCCTACCCCTTACCAGCTACTTTGTTCGATAATTATGCCACACGTGAAACTACGGCAGGACCTGCGGAAATGAACATCCTTAAGCATATGACGCTGCGTTATGACCTTAAAATAACGGATGAGGTTCTGGAAGAATTAAATATTGAGGAACATTTGGGCATAGGAGGCCTAAATAAATTTAATCCGGAACAGAGAGCCGAATGGGACAAAGTATACGGCCCCATTAACGAAGCCTTTAAAAAGGAGTACGGCAATATGAACGATTCCACCCTAATGGTTTGGAAATACCAACGGTATATGCAGGATTATTTAGGGACCATTGCTGCAGTTGATGAAAATGTGGGAAGGGTATTGAACTACCTAGATGATGAAGGTCTTACCGAAAACACCATTGTGATTTACACCTCGGATCAAGGCTTTTACTTAGGAGAGCACGGCTGGTTCGACAAAAGGTTTATGTACAATGAATCTTTTAAAACGCCACTACTTATAAAATGGCCAAATGTAATAACTCCAGGCACTACAGAGGATGAAATGGTTCAGAACTTGGATTTTGCCCAGACCTTTTTGGAAGTTGCCGGGGTAACAGCTCCTGAAGATATGCAAGGAAAAAGTCTGGTACCCCTTTTAATAGGGGAAAAGGAAAAATGGGATAGGGATGCCGTGTATTACCATTATTACGAATATCCAG
Organism: Arenibacter troitsensis; assembly: GCF_900177645.1. Classification (GTDB taxonomy): domain Bacteria; phylum Bacteroidota; class Bacteroidia; order Flavobacteriales; family Flavobacteriaceae; genus Arenibacter; species Arenibacter troitsensis. Next base: position 503,491 of record NZ_FXAO01000001.1, on the reverse strand, counting down.
CAGAACATGCTGTAAAACGTCACTATGGCATTGCCACTAAGGAGTTTAAATTAATACACTTCTATTACGATGTAGATGTTTGGGAACTCTATGATCGCGAAAAAGACCCGCAGGAACTAAACAATGTATTTAACGATCCGGATTATGCCCAAGTAGTATCCGAATTGAAGGATAAACTTAATGGACTAAGGAAAAAATACAAGGATTCCGATTCATTGAGCAACCAGTACATTCAACTATATAAGGACAAGGGGTTGATAGAAGAGTAGTTAGTGGTCAGTTAAATTTGACAAAAAGAGGGGGAATTCGCGTAAATATCATACGACCAATTGTTATTTTTTTTGGTTGATTTTATTTCCAAAATTTTCTATCCTTAACGCTATAGGCATCCTCCAGGACTTCCTTTAGAACGGTGGTATCAATGTGTTCCAAGGATTTGTAACGAAGGGATTTCATCATTTTTCGACCCTCTGTGTTCATTTGCTCTAAATGCACGGTTAAATGGGCTGCGTTCCAAAACCCAAGATCCACATAATCCTTGCTTTGGTTTAAATAACAATAAGGCCTACCATTGATGTAGTAAAAAGGGATTTTATATTTATATTTCAGTTCCACTTCTGGAATGGCACCTTCAATGACCGCTTGAAGGTACAATAGAATGCCCCTATATGGCTCTGACTGATTAAGGATATATTCTTCTGCGGGATTCACAATAAACTCGATTTACTTTTCTTGACCAATTGAATATATTATTATTTATTTTCATGCCATAGCCTTCCTTAATTTGCCATTAATAATGCTCTAATTACCAGGAATACCAAGGTTTTAATCAAAAGTTGGTTTTTTGGACTTTCGCTTGGTCGCCACCCATCCAAAATTGAACCCTAGTAAAGGACCATAACCAGAAGGCACACCATCACCTTTATAATAACCTCCTCCCAATTCCACGGTAAAGTTAAAACCCTTAGGGTAGGTTCTTTGAAATCCGTAGACAAATCCGTAAAAACCTAAATTAAAATCAGTTGGGCCGGAAATATCGGTTGCTACCCGCAATTGTGAAAAAAAGATGGCCTGTGCCGCAGCTATATAATTTCCCGAATTGCCACTAACATCCTTGCCCAAAGAATTTCGTCTATCAAGATTATGGTAATATCTATACCGATTGTTCATTGCGAGGCCAATATTATAACCCTCTTGATAGGTCGCAATTCCCAATCCCAAACTTGTTGAGACACTTTGATTTCTGAACAAACCCAATTCATAACTAAAACCTGGAGCAAAAAGGTCGAACTTAAATTGGTGTCTTTCCAAATTTATCAACCCAAAAGTGGGTCCTTTTTCAGTCACCCTTCCATATTGGGCATTGGCACTAAAAAGTGATAACAATACGATGGCAACAAACAGATTTCGAATCATAATTACATTTCAAGTATTCTAAATCTAAAAAAGAAACGATAGCCGTACACTGACTTTATGTAAATTTTAAGATATGGTCCATACTATATCCTCACAAAACAGCCATGTCCATTGCCTGGTTGAATGGACATTCAATCCCCGAATATTGTTTATTAAAAGAAGATCTCCAAACGTTATGTTTCAATCCCGCAAGACCAAAGGCGACGGAATTGATCCGTAGTATTTCAGCAAAAAGAATAATATAAAAAGATTGGGTTGCCTATTCCTTTTCATCAATGTAGTCCTGTAAATAGGCATAGCGTTTGGTAAGCTTTCCGTTCTTCGTCATTCTTGAGCGTTCCAAAACTCCGTCCGCATCCCCGTTAAAAAATGCGGGGATCACATATTTTACAAAAGCGTCGCCAAAACCTATACTGGCATCCCTAGGCAACTCGCAAGGTAAATTATCAACGGCCATAACGGCAATGGCATGGGGATCCATAAAATCCACTTCCGTTTCGCTGAGGGGGTCATAGCCATAAATGGGATCTGCAATAGTACTTGATCTTATCGTTGTGGCTACGGGACCATCAATATCGCAGCTAACGTCTGCCACGACCTTTATATTAAAATGTGGATGTTTGGCATCTTCCCGTGTAAAAAGATAAGGTGCACCGTCTCCGTAAAAATGACCCGCAATATAAAAATCGGTCACTTTGGCAAAACGAAAAAAATTGGACCTATAATCCTCTGGATGGGCAAAAAAGTCGGCTTTATTGCTCCTAACCCCATCCTTGCGCTTATTGTATTCCGAAGCATCAATCTGGCAATATACCGGTTCTTCAAAGGTTTTATTCAGATAATCGGCTACTCCAACTTTTTTGATTTCCATGGCATCAAGCATTTCTTTGGCGCCATTGCCTACCCTTCCCCTACCTGTAAGAAGAATTTTAATATTTGGCAATTTCACCCTTCTAAGTTCCGAAATCAAAGCTTGCTGGTCCGCTAAAGTCTCCGCTTTTGGCAACTGAAACAAACTGAATTTAAGTCCGTACGCCCTTAAACCATTATAGGCCCCTACAATACCTGCATACCTCCCAAATGCCACCAAGCGCTGTCCTTTAATACCTGTGATGACTTCATGATCATACAATTCAATATTCTTTTCCAATATAGCCCTAAGTAAATTTCTATTATAGGGCTGCTTTTTAATGGTATGGGAAAAAAAGAAATATTTCTTATTGGGAATCAAATCCGCTATAGGTACTTCTTTGACACCGATAAGCACATCACAATTTTCCATTTCGGACTTTACTGGAAGGCCTTTTTCCCCATATTCCAGATCCGAAAAAACCCGTATAGGGGAAGGTTCGACCATAATTTCCGCTTCCGGGAATTTGTCTAGTATCCTTGTGCAGGCATCCGGTGTTAGGACCACCCGGCGGTCGGGTGGGTTTTTTCGTTCCCTAATAATCCCAAATTTCATAAATATAATTTTATAACTATATACACTAATAAAGTTATAAATATAACACATGACAAGTTGACCAGCAAAACTTTTTTTGGAATAGTTTTTGGAGTACCTTTGGCGACCGCGTTAGGGATAGAGGCGACATCTTTTTCGATTTTTTCTGGACAGGGGTCCAGGGAAAAAATCAAAAAAATATAGCCGAAAGCCCGACCTTTTTTCTTCCTGCAAGGTTTTCAAAACCTTGTAGGTATCAAAAAAAAAGGAACGCCCAAGTAACGTTAATAAAGTTCATTGAAAAAAAAGATGAGAGAATATTTCTGCGGATAGCGGAATCAAGCCTGGCTTTATCCTAGGATTAGGCAGGTTGGATAAAAGATCCCGCCGGTGGCGGGATTCAATTCGATAACGGCATGCATAGCATGCCTATCTCATTGAAGGGGCCGACTGGTTTTGACAGCGAGACCAATTGGAATGTAAGCATGCCGAGCGCTGGGCTACAGCTCGTTAATCTCATTTTCCACACTTTTTAATTGGCGAAAATAATTACGCTCTTGCCGCTTAATCCGAATCATAGTAGGATTTAGCCTCGTCCCTACAAGGTAGGGAAGCGAGATGTTTCTGGGAAGCCCTTGTTGACGGCGTCCCTTTCAGAAGCACCATCAAAGTCAACACAAGGGTAGTGAAGCTTCGGCACTATCACCAAAACTGAAGAAGATAAGTGTGCATTAGGCTGTTTCTAGTCAGGTGCACATCGAAAATCAATTAGGAACTAAGCATGTAGAAGGCATTGTAATTGCTTGTTTGGACGAGGGTTCGAATCCCTCCGGCTCCACTTCAAAAACCACCTACGGGTGGTTTTTTGCGTTATGCCTACGGGATTCGAAAGCCAGCGCACCAACTCGCTCCTGCGCTAAAAATGTCCACTGGACATTTTCTTAACACTTGGACGTCTCCGGCTCCACTGAAATGATATCATTTCGCACCATAAACCCTGTAATCCTATGATTTACAGGTTTTTTTATTTTATTCCATATCATTTAAAACCAAATAATATCAAATAAAAAGTTACCTATTCGGTATGCATGTAAAACCGACTCTCTTAAAATGTATTTATTAAGTATTCCCTCGGTAGGTACTGAAACCGTCGTAAATAGATTGGCCTATACTTACTTTTTAAGTATTTTTACGAGGTAAATTGTATTTGTTAAAATGTCCGCACCCAACAGACTTCATTTAAATCTATTTATTCTAATTTACCTTAATGAAATAGTTCCCCTTTCCGCTGAACTAAAATCATTCTTGACCAACAAAATAAAGAGAACGGTTTACGCTAAAAATGAAATCATTAGTAAAGAAGGTGAAATTTGCAATAAACTATATGTTATAAAAAAAGGATTGGTAAGAGGATATTGTGTTAGCGATAATGTTGATGTTACAACGTGGATTAGTTTTGATAGTGAAATATTCACTTCAATAACAGGATTTTTCAAAAATGAACCCGCCAGTGAAAATATCCAATGTCTAGAAGTCACACATTGCGAATATTTGGAATTCCGGGATTATCAATACTGTTTGAAGAACTTTCCGGAAATGCGGGAAATTAACAGGATCATGCTGGTGGAATACTATATTCATGCTGAGAAAAGAGCTTTTATGACCAGGATTCCCAGCGCGCAGAAGCGGCTAGCCTATTTTTTTAAAAATGCAAACCCAAAAATGACTAAAAGGATTCCCAAAAAATATTTGGCTTCATTTCTGGCAATGCGTCCAGAAACACTTTCTAGGTTATTTAACGAATAAACCGAAGACTACAATAGTACCCAAATTCCTTTTAAGCCAATGCGTTTTGTCCAAGTTCCATTTCGTTTCTGATTAATGGACCTTATTTCCCCCACTGTTCCCCCGAAAATAATTTATCTTTTATTAAGCACCACAATAGTGCCATTGGGTCACCATGCTCATTATGTAATTTTTTCTTATAGTTTATATTTTTTAGTAACAAAAAAACACCCCTATAAAGTCGACCCAACTTGATCTACATAGACATAATTACAGAAAATCACCCTGCCACCAGTATAGGAAAAAATTCAAAAAAACCGACAAAAATTCATTTTCATCCGTCCAAATACTCAAAAATGTAAGAAAATTGACATATGTCAAGACGAATGTAAATTAAAAATACTAGAAACATTCTTACCCCGTTTAGCTGTAAACAAAAACCCATATGAAGAAAAATACTACAAACCAAAACTTGCCAAATTACAAACCTACTAACCCTTTATTTAAAATTAAAAACCCCCAAATTTAAGTCTTTCACAGGGCTCCTTTTTTCATGATTGGAGCAACCAATATTGTTGGTACAGGATGATCATCCAATCTTGAAATAAGATTCTTACAACAATATCATGTTCATAGCTTCTTTGCAGAATTTAGACGCCGCCTTCTAACCACAACAGACAGTGCCTGACCACCTTTATTTACAAAAATAAGATATCAGGAGGTGTAAAATTCAATTGGAAAAACAATAAATATAAACATATGAAAAAAATAATTCTACCATTATTGATGGTATTCTGCTTAGGGTACCAAAGCGCATTAAGCCAAATAACCTGTACAACTGAAAAAGGCTATAATGATTTTCCTTTTACTGAAAATGGATTGACAATTACCGCTTCAGGAACCGGCGGATACCAAAATTACGCCAGTAGTTTGGAAATCTGTGGGGTCACAACTAAACCAAACAGTGTCTATATTGGTTCAAGCGCAAGCACATTCACCAATACCTTTTCATCTCCTGTAAACAATATGGTTTATAATATGGTTGCTGGAAACACTGGTGAAATTGTTACTATTACTACTGATACCGGTGGATCATTAACTATAACACATGAAAACGGAGATTGCCCCGAAGCTACTATTATCAATGGTAATGTAATTTCAGTTGATGGTCTTCAAGGGGCTCGATTAAAGGTACATTCAACCAATAATTTCTCCACTATTACATTTTCACACAATGGAGGTGGAGGAGGATTATTAATGACAATGTGTTTTGATGCTGTATTTGCATCATTGGGACCAACAGTAACAACTACAGCAATAAATAGCATTACATCTACAACAGCAATAAGCGGTGGTAATATAACTGATGACGGGGGAGACCCTGTTAGTGCAAGGGGGATTTGTTGGAACACTTCGGGAGCACCAACTATAGCCGATTCAAAAACTTCCAATGGTACAGGAACGGGATCTTTTAGTAGCAATTTAACCGGATTAACCAGTGGCACTACCTATTATGTACGTGCATATGCGACAAACTCCATAGGAACAGGTTACGGAGATGAAGTTTCTTTTACAACCACCTCAAATGATACGCCCTCAGGCTCTACCTTAGCAAACCAATTTGAGTGTATTAATGGTTCCGCCTCTGGATTAGTTTTAACTATTACGGATAACTTACCTGGAGATAATACATTTATAGTAACCGCAACTTCATCGAACACAAATGTGGTAGATGATACGGATATTGTAATCGCAGGTACAGGCAATACTCGCTCACTGACAATTACGCCCATATTGGATGCAGTGGGAACAAGTACTATTACGGTGTCAATGGAGGACAGTTTGGGTGAAATAGGGACACAAACTTTTGATGTCACCTTTAATGATCTTATTGCCCCAACATTGACCACTGTAGCAGATATAGACCAAAATTTGGGTGCCAGTTGTAATTTTAATCTTCCAGATTATACGGGCTTAACAACGGCCGAAGATTATTGTGGAGCAGTAACAGTTACCCAAGCTCCGGTACCCGGTACTGTAATCAGCGATCACGGAACGACACAGACCATTACACTTACAGCTGATGATGGAAACGGAAATACAAATACAACCACCTTTAAGGTTACATTAGCGGATATCACTCCCCCATCGTTAACTGCCATAGAGGATACCTTTGAAGATTTGGATGCCTATTGTAACTTTACTATTCCAGATTACACGGGATTAACTTCGGCTTCAGACAATTGTGGAACAATTACAGTTACTCAATCCCCGATATCTGGCACTGTTCTAAGCGGTCACGGAACAGTGCAGACCATTACACTTACTGCAGATGATGGAAATGGAAATACAAATACAACCACCTTTGAGGTAACCTTGGCGGACGTCACTCCCCCATCATTAACTGCCATAGAGGATACTTTTGAAGAATTGGATGCCTATTGTAATTTTACTGTTCCAGATTACACAGGGTTAACATCGGTTGCAGACAATTGTGGAACAATCACAGTTACCCAATCCCCGATATCTGGCACTGTTCTAAGCGCTCACGGAACAGTACAGACCATTACACTTACTGCAGATGATGGAAATGGAAATACAAATACAACCACCTTTGATATCACTTTGATGGATGTGACCCCTCCAACGGCAATTGCGCAAAACATTACTGTGCAATTAGATGCCAATGGTGTGGCTGCAATAACCCCTACTCAAATAAATAATGATTCAACGGATAACTGCGGAATTATAAGTATAAGTTTAGATACTACAGACTTTACTTGTGAAAATATTGGAGAAAATACGGTTACCTTAACAACAATCGATGTCAACGGAAATGAATCACAAGCAACAGCATTAGTCACCGTTGAGGACAACATTGCACCAATGGTCATTGTTAAAGATTTGACCATTAATTTGGATGAAACTGGCTTAATCAGTGTAGCGGCGGAAGAATTCATAGAAGAAAGTTATGATAATTGTAGTATCTCCGACATAGATATGGACCGTACAAATTTTGATTGCGCCAACATAGGACAATACACCGTTACTTTAACAGCTACGGACAGCAGTGGCAACACTACTATTGAAACTGCTCAGCTAACCTTGACAGGAACGGATACTGATGGAGACTTAATAGCCGATTCTTGCGATACCGATGATGATAACGATGGGATACTGGATTCGGAAGATTATTTTCCAATCAACGCCAAGCCCACGCTTATACCAGCCCAGGCCTTTACACCAAATGGTGATGGGATCAATGATTTTTGGGTAATACCAGGAATAGAGAATTACGCCAATGCACTTATTAAGGTTTATAACCGATGGGGACACGAAGTATTTGCCAGCAAAGGCTATAAGAACGATTGGAACGCCACATATAGGTCCAACAGCAACAAACTACCTTCGGGATCTTATATGTATACAATTGATCTGAGCAATGGTACTGCACCTATACAGGGCTGGTTGTTCATTAATTATTAAACCCAATCGTTAACCACTTAAAATTCAATACTAAAATGAAACTAAAATCAATATATATTATCCTAACTACCTTACTGGCCTTTAGTGTATTAACAGCCCAGCAAGATCCCAATTTTACATTTTACCGATATAATATGAACCTTATTAATCCTGCTTTTGCTGGATCTAATGGGGAAACCGATATTGGAGTGGGTATCAGAAGCCAATGGGCCAGTGTAGAAGGCAGTCCAGAAACACAGACCGTTTTCTTTGGAACTCCAATTGGGAAAAATCTAGGAGTAGGCATCTCCGTCATCAATGACAGAACTTTCATTGAAAACCAAACGTCGGTGGCACTGGATTTTTCCTATCATTTGCAACTAAATGAAAATACACATCTATATTTGGGAATAAAAGCTGGATTAAACTCATATAAGGTCAACACGGATGGACTTATAACCTATAGCATTGAATCAGACCCAAGTTTAACAAATATCAGTGGTAGTTTTACCCCAAATATAGGAAGTGGTGCCTATTTAAAAGGAAAGTCATTTTTTGCTTCTCTTTCAGTTCCCAGAATACTCAGTCCAAACCGTTTGGACAATGACAATGGAATTGCAAAACAAGGAGAAGATAAGATTCATATATATGCTACAGCAGGTTACGACATACCCTTAAACAATAACATTACTTTCAAGCCTTCCATATTAGCCCGATATGTAAATGCTTCCCCCCTTTCAATGGACTTCACCGCAGCCTTTATGCTCGGGGAGAAAATAGAGCCAGGAGTGGCATATCGTATGGATGAAGGGTTTGGTGGTTTCTTTATTTTTAAAGCCAGCAATAGTCTACAATTGGGATATGCATATGAAAGCGCTACGGAGAATACCATTGCCAATTTGAGCAACGGCACCCATGAATTACTCTTAAAACTAAATTTGTAGACAAATAAAAGGTATTAAACCTCAAGGCAAGCCCTGAACCCAATAATATGAATCGACCCAAGGGTCGAGATATTGAACCTAGATCCCGCCGAAAAAGGCGGGATTAGTTCAACTTGCAATTTTAAGTGCGTCTTACGGACTTCTCAAAATTGAGTTTCACTAATAAACAAAATTAAACTCATATAAAGGGGGACGTTTTTTTTTCAAAAATGCCCATTGGCAATCCCTATTGAATTTTAATTTAAAATTAAACATGGCGCTATTTGGAATTTTAAGCGTGATTTTAACGCTTTTCACCAATGGTGAACAGTAGAGTAGAGTTCAATTACCTCGCAATTAAGTCGCTATATAGCTTAAAACACGTAACAAACTTACCATCAGTATGTTAATAGTTTTTTTTTGACATTCACCTTCATTTGGTATGATATTAAATCATTATAACAAATACGCACTTGAAAAAAACCTGTTGAAAAACTCAAGCGGACTTCTCGATGTTTGCACCTAACCTATCACCAAAATCCATAAATTAATATTGAAAGATTAGGGGTTCTATGCCCAAAACACAAGTTATTGCGTATCTCCTCTAAGACTGAAGCAAACCTATATAAAATACAACAGGCAATATTTCCTCTTTTGCCGCCTTTAAATCTTAGCTTTCTTAGGTTAATTATTCCATAAGTCTATAGATCTTTCCATCGGCCTTAGTGAAAATATAGATATCATCAACACATCCTCTTCCAAATTTCAAGTCTACCCTATTGCTTTTCGTTAATTCATAAAAATTGATTTGCTCATTGTTGATAGCAATTTTCAATTCTTCAATCCTAGGATTATCTGTGTTCCACAAATCGCTTATAAAGAGCCTACCTGTTGGAATATCACCAAAAATGTACTTTCCGTCGAACAATTTACCTTTAGAGATAAAACCACCGCTAATCGCCGGTCCCTCATCATGGTCATACTGAACAATAGGATATGTAATAAAATCCTCCAAGTCATTATCCGGAAGCTCATAAACGTTATTGAAATTTCCATTGGGATTAAACATAAACCTACCTTCCCTAATTGGCCAACCATAAAAATTACCGGGCTCCACAATATTCAATTCCTCAATATTTGCCTGACCTATATCGCTGGCCAAAATTCTGTTTCTGTCCATCCAGGAAATCCTATTCGGGTTTCTAAACCCATATGCCCAAATTTCCTTTTTCTTATCAGTATAACCAACGAAAGGATTATCCTTAGGAATACCATATTTAGTATTAACACTGTTATTGCCCAATGGATCTATTCGCAATATACTACCCCAGATATCAGCTCCATGGTGATCCGCAATTTTGGGATATCCAACTTGCACTGCCCCAACATCACCAATAGAAATATAAAGGTTTCCATAATCTTGATCACCCTTGTTTGCAAATGGATTAAAAGCAATCTCCTGTAGCCCATGCGAATTCGCAATAAAATCAAAACGAATAAGCTCTCGAGTTGAACCAGAGAACGACATCGAACTCGGGTCTTTGGCCTTCCACTCTGTAACAACACCTTGCATTACTACCTTAATGCTATCAGGTAATTTAAAATCTGCCGGTTTTGAACCAGCAACTTCTGTATGTGAAGTATAGAATAGACCATTTTTATTGAACTCAGGATGAAAGGCAAAACTTCCAAATCCTGTTGCCATACCATTCTTGTCTATAAAGTTGGGATGCGTTTTATTTAAGTCGAGGTATACGCTAGGTTCACCACCTTCTTTTAACTCAAAAAGAGTTCCACGCAGGTCATTAACAAATAACCGACCGGAATTCTTTTCACAGGCCAACTTATTTATCCTGGTATAAGGCTGTTGGGCGCTTGAAGCTGGAATTTGTCCTATATATTCTAGATCCGCTGTTTCACCTGAAAGGATTATTTTTTCCCGAATGGGGTTTTCTATCAAATTTGAGTCGGTTTCTTTTTTAAATTGGGCTTTGTCATAAGTATGCATATAAGCCAAAATAGCCTCAATATCAGCATCCGAAAGATGTTGAAAGTCCGGCATAACCGCTTTATATTTTTCCTTAAGGGCAACAGCGCGCGGATCCTTCAGGTCAATTTTCTTTTTGGGACTCCCAATAAACTCCTTTATCCAGTTGGTTGGCATGGTTCGGGTAATGCCACTAAGATTAGGACCAATAGCATCTTGCCCAAAATTATGGCATGAGCTGCATAATTCTTCGAAAGCTACTTTGCCATTTTTGATCAACTCTTTATTGGCACTAATGGTATTCCCAAAATCTCCCCTTTCTTTTGGTTTACAGCTATTTAACGACATAAACACCATGGCTATAACAAGGAAATAACTACATATTTTCATATCAAAATCTTAAAAGTGCTATTTGAACAAAATAATATTTTGGAAGTTGTTTGTTTTGGCAAGTAGGCTAAGGCCTAGGAAACTGCATAGTTGCATTCCTCTATGAGTGGGATTATAATAAGAATAATTTTTTATTGACAAATGGAGAAATTTGGTTTTGGATATAATCAAAAATTATCCCTAATAACAGATATTATAAGAATTTAGGCTATTACTACTTTGACACCTGCATTTTCGAAAGCAGCCTTCTGCTCATTCGTAATATCGGAATCGGTTATCAATACATCTATTTTAGAAATAGGGCCAATAAAGGCCAAACTTCTCTTACCTATTTTACTGGAATCTGCAAGTACAATAATTTGATGGGACATATCAATCATAGTACCATTAAAGTGTGCCTCCTCAATATTTGGAGTAGACAATCCATTTTCCACATCTATACCATCAACGCCAAGAAACAATTTGTCGCAAAAATAGTTTCTCAAACTTTTTTCAGCAGCTGTACCTATAAGGGAAAAGGATTTTTTACGCAGAACCCCTCCAGGTATTATCACCTGAACATTGTCATTTTGATGCAATTGATTGGCTATGTTAAGCGCATTGGTTATGACGGTCAATTCCAATTTTGAATCAAGATTTCTGACAAACTCCATTGAAGTGGTTCCCGAATCTATCATAATCGTATCCCCGCTACCTACAAATTTGGCAGCAGCTATTCCGATTCTTTGCTTGGCCTTAATATTAATCTTATCCTTCTCCGAAATATGATAATCAATTCCAACGGGATCCATACGCAGGGCCCCACCCCTAGCGCGAATCAAGATGTTCTTTTTTTCCAATTGTGCCAAGTCATTGCGAATGGTAACTTCACTAACACCTAATTTAGTACTAAGTTCCCTAACATCGACCTTCCCATTAAATTCGAGGTCCTCAATGATAAGGGATCTACGTTCCACCGTTGAATTTTTTTTAGACATATAAAGTATGTTGTATTAATGGACGACCTAAACTCTATGGCCCCTAATGATTATAATAATTAATTTTCTTATTAAAAAAAGGAATATTGCAAATCTAAGGAAAAGCAGCCACTATAACCCACATTGTTGCATATTCCACTTGGAACCCTTTTATTCCCATTTCGTTAATTCCCCGATACATACCTTTGCACTTTATCGTGCATGGTATACAATATAAACCCTGCTCCTTCATTTACCAGAATTGGGCTGGAATAATCCCCTTCCACTATGGGATTTTCCTGATATTTTGTCCAATTTATCAAATCTCTGGACATAGCCACGTTGGATGTCCATAGTGCCACCACCCCTGGTTTCATCCAATCCGGATTTGAAGAACCATGGTAATACATAAAATATTGGTCCTTATACTTAACAATTTGATTTGCCGCCACTGCTCCAGAATCATAACCTTCAGGTCCCATTTTAAGCACTTCCTCATCCTTAACATTAGTCCAAGTCTTAAAATCTTCGGAGGTTGCCAACCATATACCTAAATCATCCCGTTCATAAAAAAGATATTTTTTATCGCCTTCTATCCACACCGTAGGGGTACCAAATGGACCATCACTAATAGGTTCACCATTGGCCATCAAGATGGTGAGATTTCCTTGGGAAGTCCAATCAATTCCGTTGGGAGAAGTCAATAAATGGGCAACATCGTTCTTACCCTCAGCGAACATATAGTACTTCTGTTTATATTTAACCACCTGCATATCTTCAATCCATGTTTCAGGTACTAGGGGCTTTTCATTATAACGCTCCCAGTTAATACCATCTTTGGAAGTGGCCAACCCGAGAAACCTCTTAGGGCTAATACTATCATTATAACCGGTATACCACATTTTGTACATATTATCCTCAAATAATATATATCCCCTTTCCCTTAAGTTTCTGTCCCAGGCATTTTGCGCATTGGCCCCCTCAAAAACAGGAGCTTTGGGATTTGGTATGAAAGAAACCATTTCGGATGGAAAATCTTCAGTTGCTCGGGTTTTATCTACTTCCTCTTTTTTCCCCTTGCATCCCAAGCATAGTAAGAATGCATATAAATACACGACGTATTTTTTCTTTTTCATATTAATTTATTTTTAAGAATTATTTGTTTACCCATTGCGATATTTTGTCGACCTCCAAATATGCATCGGGAATATCTAAATTTGAGTACAGGTTTTTTGCCCATTCAAAACTACTTGGTGAATTCCCAACTATTACCAATTCATTCGGAAAATGTAAACCTGCCACCTGTGCTATGTCGGTCACCCTCAAACTATTTAGCATTTCTAAGGCCTCTCCTCTTCCAGATGGATCGCTGACCACATTTTGCGTTGAAGGCGGGTCTTTAAGCAAAAGAGTTTTTACATTTCCATCCAGCAACGCGGCATAGGCCGCGACTACCCCCATTTCTCCTTGGGCCGCTATATGAATTGTATTGGTGTTGATACCTGGTATCTCCCGTACGGCCTGTAAACACCTCAGCACATCATAAACCCTCATCGATGCTATAGTTCGCCCAGTCCACGCAGCAGATCTTCTAATATGCCATTGCAGGCTCGGTGACCAACCGGTCTCGCCTATGCCCCGGGCCTCAAAATAGGCCACCTCCATTTCCTTCAATGCACCGGCAGCCATGGACTCTGAATGCCATCGTTCCTCGTTAGGACTTTTCAGAACCAGTAATAAGGGACGGGTCTTGGTAGAATCAGAAGGTTTTCTAACTCGCAAAGAAAATTTTAATCGCCAGCCATCCTCAGGTACAAAACTGTAATCTAGTCTCTGGGTATCACTCCCGTCCAAAGCTCGAAACTCGGACCTTATATCCAGCGGAACAGGTTGTTCCGGGAATGCCCCAAATGTTTTTTCCTTTAGAAAGGTCACTACCTCCCGTTTGTAATTAGCGAACTCTATTTCCTTTCCAATTGTTGGGGGGGACGCCAGCTCAACAAAAGAATCTTGTATCGTCGTGGTCCTGTCATCTTTTGGGGGGCCACTAATTTTGTAGGCTTTTAAGGCATCCTCACTTAATTCCTTGGTAATATCGATTTCCCCGATTTGTTTTACAGACCTATTAATGCCACGCAGTTCCTTAAGAAAAAACGATAAAATTTCAGGACGTAACTCCTCATTGGACCCATAACTATGTGGCCCATCGGCCTCTTTGAAAATTAGATTCTCCGATTTTCCATAGTATGCATAAATGGGTTTTATTTTTTTAAATAAGGTTTGTACCGACTCTAGGGAGTAATAGAGATCACGATTGGTTTGGGCAATCATAAACGGCCGAGGGGCAATTAGGGCACCAATATCGGAGAAATCTATTCCATAGGTATTTATAGGCATCATACAATCACAATGGTCATCAATAGTCTTTTGTGTTATTTGGCCTTCCAAAGAGCCAGCACCCGCTACTGCAGCCGCAGCTTTAACCCGCTTATCAATTGCTGGCAAATACCAACTTTGGGATCCTCCACCAGAAATTCCTGTAACTCCTAATTTGTCCTTATCTACTTCGGGCATTTCGCTTAAAAGGTCCAACCCCCTTATTCCATTCCACATTTCGACACCTCCAGGATTGTAACCCATGCTGTACCATTGAAACCAACCATTTGACTCTTGGCCTAAATGTTCCCCTTTCACCTCTCCTCTCTGAATGGTTTCAATGATTAAACAAACAAAGCCATTTTGCGCAAAATTTTTAGCATGAGCCTGATAATGGTGCTTTTGGGTATGGGAATGCCCACAAACATACAAAATAGCCGGAACCGGCTTATTAATACCATCCGGAATATAAAGGTTGGCAGGTACATATAATCCCGGAAGGGATTCATAGTACAATTTTTCTATACGATAGCCTTCTTTTTGAATGACCCCTGTCTTGGTAATTTTAAGGGCCGGCCTATTTCCTTCGAGCTGCTTTCCCTGAAGCCCCATCATCTCCACAAATTGCTCATAACGTTCTTCCCTTACTGCTTCCCAGTCCTTAATATTATGAATATCCTTTAAAGAATTTTGAGTAATATTACGAGCAGCCTTACTCAAATAACAACGTATATTATTAGTCTGATCAAAATTGGGTGCCACTTCAAAATTGGACACTTGTGAAAATGCCACAGCATTGCCCAAAAGAAGCAGACCCATTAACATTTTTACCCTTACCATATTAATTTCTGTTTAATTTATCTTTTGCATCGGACCATTATTTTAAAGGACCAATGTATTCATTTGATACTACAACCTCGTCAAATAAAATTTGATCTATTTCCCCTTCGATCCCTTTGGTCATATAATAATTCAACCAAAATAAGGTTAATTTCAATTTTTCATTATCCCTCCATTGATAGCCTTGAAAAGCGTTCCCTGATGAACTTTCTTTATTATGTCCACCTCTATTATTTATTTTGGGAAATCCTTCCCCCAAATGGAGTACTTTTTCGCCATTTATCCAAAATGCCTGCTCTCCATTAAAAGAATCTACTGGAGAGTTCAATTTTATCATAAACTCTACACATATCCATTCCCCCACAGGTGCTTTTTTCTCGGTTTTAGGGAAGAATACGTTGCCCCAGTAGTTTTTTGGACTTCCCGCCATGTGCATCCAATAGGTATAAAATCCCCAATACCAATTTTTATTATCCGGGAATTCTATTCCAGACATTAAAAAATCCTGCCCATTAGGCTTAAGCCCTGCCAATCCCATGGGATATGGCACAGCGGGTTGATATCCCCCCAATTTTACCAAATGATGGATGTGGCTATTTCCGGTCAAAAATTTAACATAAAAACGTGCATACAACACCTCATGGCCCATTGGAAAACTTTTAAAAAGATGTCCCCCCTCATTCTTTCCGGCTACATAGGTCATCATAAGCGATTTTTTTCCTGAACTTCCTTTTGGGACATCGTTGGACAATGACATGCCTTTGGAGTTTTTACTATCGTCCCAATGCTGTAGCACCTCCTCCACTGAGGCCTTTTCAAAATCCTCGTGAAAAATAACCCTATTTTCTTTCTTAAGGGAATTCCCCCCATCATGCACAAAAGTGTCTTGTAGGACTATAAGACAGCATACCAAAATGAGTAATTTCACAAGCGTAAAATTTTAATTTGCAAATTAATATTCAATCAAATTGTTATAACCCCTTTCTATTTATTTTCAGGAACCACTTGAATCAATAGATGGTCACGGAAACCAATATTAATATAGGGACTATCTCCATGAACATTGGCCAATTTCCTATTGTTGGCATAATCATACACCACATAGGCCACCCCTTTCCTTAGTCCTCGTAACTCAATACTATCTGTTTTTGACCAAAGATCGGCGTACATTCCATAAAAAAGCTGCCCCTCTTTTTCTATTACATGTACTTCGGGCTTATCAAAGGCTATATCATAAAGATTGGTATACGTGGCACTACTTAATTTCTTGGAATTGTACTCCTGGACCCAGCGTTTCCATTCCTTTTTTTGTTCAGTATCCAGATCTGTATAAAAAGTTGTTACTTGTGCACCGGTGCCCATGGCACTTTCAAAATCCTGAGGCACTGAAAAACCACTCCACTCATCTTCTGGCACCTGATAACAGTCCCCCACGGCATAAGCAGGACCGTGAATGGCTTTTTCCACTTTTATTCTACGCCTAGTTTGCAATGAGTTAATGGGGTCGGAAGCATTCGCTATATCGTAATAAGGCATATTATATGGTGAATGGGGAACCGCACAAATACATACCTCGTGAATGGAATGCTTCTTATATTTATCCAAGGTCGATTTTATTACCTCAAATACTTTCGGAACCTCCTGGAAAGATTCCAGAGGAGTAGCATGATCGTGCACCACATTAAAACAGGGAGGTACGGCGGATAGTCCTCTGGTGTCGGAATAAAGACCATCATAATCCCAATCCACCACAAAACGTTTTACCAGATTCTCCACATGCTCCATTGCCGGCTTATATGCCGGACATAATTGGTACAACCCGCGAGCATCTACAGGATATGAGCCGGTCTCATCCACAACCAAATACTCATTGTGATTCTTAGCCAATTGGCTCTCCGCACTGACACCTAAGGGATACCACCAAAGATTGGTTTTGATACCCTCTTGATGTACTCGATTCACAAATTTGACCATATCCTGACTACCATCAGGGAATTTACCAATGGCTCTGTTAACTTCCCAGTCCCCATAATAGTCAAACCAACCATCATCCAGATTTGCTACCTTAATTCCCATATCCTTAAGCTCTGGGAGGATTCCGTAAATTTCATCCAGCGTAAAATCCAACTCAAAGCCCCAACTTTTCCAATAGGGTTCATATGCCTCCTCGGGTGATGATCTCGGAATATTCACCCCACGTTTACGCAAAAGATTGGCATAGGTATTTAGGGCATTATAATAATCCAACTTATGAAAGATTACGGTGGTCATTACAGTAGAATAAACTTCATTGGGTGTCAACCATTTTTTTAATCCAAGGCGTTCATCCGGTATTTCGGAAATACCCATTTCCACTTTTTTATCTGCCTGCATCCTTACCGGCAATGAAACCCATTCCGGTTGTTTTCCCAGATGCGCTAATGCTACTCCCATATTTTCACCCCAAACATCAATAAAGGGTATGCCTCCCCCTATAATTTCTCCTTTCTCAGTGGGATGCATCCCTTGAAAATTGTCCTGCGAAAAGCCAGGTTCCAGGCCTATTACAGCATAGTCCCTGCCCCATTCGTTTACCCCCCCTTGAAAAGAAACCAGACTATACGCTGTGTTATTGACTTTTGTGGATTCGTGGAGTTCTAACGCCAACCTTTGACTGTATATAGTATCAATTCTTATTTTTTGACTCCCCAAATTGCGATAGGAAGTTTCAAAAATGGCCGCATTAGGAAAATCTTTTGGCAAAAGAATGGAAGTTGTTTTCTTAAGGGATACATCTGGATCGGAATACAGGCCACTAATATCCATTTGTAGACATTCCCCAAATTCTTTGTGATCAATTAATTTCTGAACTACCTTATCCATGTCAATTTTGAAAGTAGAGTACAATTTACCATTGACTACAATACCTTCTTGAACCTTAGGATTAAAATAAGTCAAGTTATTGTCCTCGGCATCCAGCCACTTTATTTCCCGATTAAAATTGGAGAAGATCTTAACTTGTATATGCTTTGAATTAAAGTCCACGGATTGGGAACGAACTCCATGGCTAGCCAATAATATTATTAGACTACCATATATTTTAATTAAAACTGTCCTCATTTACGATATTGTTTTTTAATCCTTGCTTAAATTAAGTCCCTGCCACCTTATTCCACTCTAAATCCTTGATGCCATCTACTCCATGCCGACCAAAGTCCGTTGGAGCTTTGTTGACGCACCCTGGCAAAATAGATATTCCCTGAAGCCAATTCCGACTTCCCCTTCAATGCGCCTAAAAAATAACCCTTTTCAGTGCTAACAATAATTTTTTTGCTCGTTCCTAAATAAGTGGATACAAAAACTTTTTCAGTACCATTTACATCCGAAGCCAATTCTACTTCCCAATTTTTTAAATTCCCAGGTCCATAGTAAGGAGTTTTTACCAAAGTGGGATTCCTTGGGCAAACCACAGGACCTATGGGAACTGTTGAAACAACAAAATTATCATACCAGCGGCCTTGATCTTTCAGTGAACCTTTGTTCCAATATGATTCCAAAAACACCGCATTTATACCATGTTTTCTATAGGTTCCCCTTAAATTCAGATTTTTACGTTCCACTTCCAATCTCCCATCGATCCACAGCTGGTTTATGCCGTCATTTTTTCCAGGCGTATTTAACTTAACCCTTGATTCCACCAAGACCCAATACCCGGATTCTTCGGTAGCGGTCAGTGTAAATTTTGCAGTGGGACTATTACCCAGCCAAACCAGATTATCAAAATCATTATACTTGGTTGTAATGATACTATCCGATTGATTATATACACCCCGCGCCGGATCCAAAGTTAGCACAGGTCCACCCCCATTCCACACATGTGCTATCATGGCCTGTTGCCATGTGTCCGATACTATACTGGTAGCCCTGGACATTTTGGCAGGGGATCCTTCCCAACCGTGCTCATGCTTTACATATAATCTCCAATATATTTCATCAAAAAATTGCCCCTGTTTTAATACCGGACCATTACCAGGAAAATCACCAAAAGCTACCTTCCTATCTCCATTGCCAAAAACATCCCCCTTTTTAAATCCAACATTTACCGAGCCCCCTTTAGCTCCAAAATTAACAATGGTATCAATTGCCCCACGGGAGTCCATATATATTCTATTCGTAGAAAAATCGTCGTACCAGATGGTTTCCGTTAAATCCTCATGATACTGATCGACAGACATACCAACATAATCTATATGTGGAGTTTCGATATTGGATACCGCTATGGCATTAGCAGCCAATGAGATAGCCAAATCATTTTGATTCTCGTTCACTTCTTCAAAACCAAAAAGGATAAACAAGAAAATGAATGGCAATAGAACCGTTTTATATCCAGTTTTTAAGGTAGGCATAATAACTGGGGTATTTTTTAACAACCTATTCACCTGCAAACATGTTTAACCATTTCTTTGCATTGCCACTATATATCTTATCCACCACCTCCTTAGGCAATTTCAATCCTTGAAATTCTTTATTTACCCTATCACTGGTCATAATATCATCGGTTACAAAAAACTGCCAATCCAACATCCAAGTATCGTGCATCTCCTTTATTAGCTTTTTCGGGTCATCCTTTCCCCCGTCGGACAAGTCCGTGGCATATAGAATTCGGTCCTGATATTTAATAAAAAATTCCCTTACTTTTTCCCTATCCTCAATGGTTTGGAAAAAAACCTGACCTATCCGGGCAGCAAGATCTATGGACATATTGGGGAATTTATCCAATCTTTTCGCCAATTCGTCCACGCTCCATTCCAAACTGCCCATATGGGCTCCAACAAAAATGAGCTCTGGATTTTTTTCAAGCATTCTGTCCCTTGCCGCAATCTGATCCTCATAGGTAGGCAGTTCAGGATGCTTGTACATATGATACTGTGGATGCTCTTTAAAATAGACCCGATCATTGTTTACGGACATCTCCTCTAATGGCAGCCAACAATTCTTTGGTTCGCCCAAATGCCCAATTACGGGTATTTTGCGCTCGGTTAAAAATTGGAATATGGTATCGAGCTTGGGATTGTCCACCATAACTAACTGCCCTGTAGAATCCCGGAATACCATCCCTACATTTTTCCAGACTTTTACCGCTAGGGCGCCATCGTCTATATTCTTTTGCAACCAAGCCAAAGTATTGTCCAACCAATTTGGATCGTCCCATTCTTTAATGGAAAATGCCGTTGCCATTTCAAAACTTTCAGGATGCCTGGTCTTTTGATCCAACCTATAGGCGAACTCCTCTTCAACGAATTCCCTTCCCTTGGTAAAGTCCACTACAATATTCAAAAGCTTAAAATTGTCCCTCTTAGCCTGTTCCACAAATACGTCCCTATTAGTGGATACGTGAATATGGGTGTCTATCTTTTCTACCTTCCCAAAGTCTTCCAAGGTGTAGTAGGCCTGTTTTTCCGAACAGGATAAAAGCGTGGATAACACTAAGCAACATAAAACAATTTTCATGGATTTTGTATTTATCATATACTTGGTAAATATTACTCTTAAAATTTCAACTGGAACGACTTGCGATACGCTCGCAACTTTTCAAGATACCCTTCCATATCCAACAATTGTTCATCATAAATTAAATAGCTCATGTCCGGGGTTCTATTGGCAAAATGTCTTGAACGGTCCATTTTAAAGAAGTATTTTTTAGCTGGGGTGGACATACCTTTTGGCAATCTTGTTTTTTCCCATACGCTTACCAGATCTGCAAACACTTTTTCTCTTCGCAGGAGACTATTCCCAATGAGCAGTTCCGCCTTTTCCAAACTTCTCAATGTCGCCGCCCTATCCGAGAACGCATTCTTATGGGCCTGGGTTATAGTATATTCCAATTCGGAAAGATCCAAATAAGTAAGACAGGTATGTTCTATCAATTTTGCAATACTTTGATATACTTCAAAATCGTAGGCATTTCTCTCCACCTGCCCCATATTTATATTTATAATCTGCAGAGCCCTTTTCATACTCTCTTTTTGCGTTCTGGACCTCTTTATTATTTCTGAGTACTCGTTATTCCAATATTGGTCATATTCTACATATTGCCCTCTAGGTAGATCAGGCAAATGGGTCTTACCTATATCTCCATGATGCCAGACATTGCGCTCCATGGAATGGGCATAATAATAGGCTCCCTCATTGAGAAGCTCATATAGCTCTTCCATATCCTTGACATTCGGACCATAATAGTTCTGAAAAAAAGAATTTTCAAATTCCTCCAAGCCAGGCGCTGTTGCATTCCATGAGTATTGAGCCGATGTTGCGAAACTTAACATCCACATTTGGTTATGTAGCCCTGAATCGTCCCAAGACGTATTGACCATCCCATGAAACAGACCAGAGTTGGCCGATGCCGTCAATAAATCATATGAATCCTTCAGACTTCCCTTAACTTTCCTCGGGGAACTTGAAATACGATTGGAAGTCATTTTAAAATGATAGGGAAGAAAAAGTGGTTCCAAGCCTGGATTAGGGTCGTACATAAACATTTCAAACCCCATATTTTTAGCCTGCCTTGCAAATTTAAAGTCAGGACTCTCATAATGATATTCTTCGGTCAGCACTAAATCCTTATCCGGTTCCATATTCTTAATTGGGGAGCCACTGTTTTCCCAACCCATAGGTCTTTCCCAAAGCATTACTTTTCGTGATTTCTTTAAATGCTTGGCCGCTTTTTCCGCAAACAAATGATACAACCCACTATTCCCGATTTCCTTGGCCTTATCCTGGCATTTATCACAGACTCCCAGTTCAAAAGTCTCGTCCGAACCAATATGAATGTATTTGGATCCAGGCGTTGCTTCCATGGCTTCGTCCCAAAGATCAAAAAGCAGATCATAGGTGCCCTCTTCCAAGGGGCAAAACTCCCAATCAGAATCCTCTACTTCCCTTAAATCCCTGTACTGTGGCCATTTCAATATGAAACTCACATGCCCCAACCCCTGTACCAACGGAGTTAATTCTATATGATAATCTTTGGCATAGGCCGTAAATTCCTTCATTTCTTCCATGGTAAAAGCACCTGGTGCCCCAATTTCAGGATGACTTTTATATGCCAGTTTATCTTCCCATTCCCATACTAGCATATTGATCTTATATTTGGCCAAATCCCTTATAAAACTTTTAACATAACTAGCCCTATCCTGGTGGTGCTTCGTATCGTAATGTGCTGCACGGATTTTTACATCGGGCCAGTCCAAAATTTCCATTCCAGGAACAAACGGCCCGGTTCTATGTTTTTTAATAAGTTGTAAGAAAGTCTGTACTCCATAAAATAAACCATCCTCATCTTTAGCCAATATCGTCAATCCGTTCTTGCCTGTACTTAGGCTATAACCTTGATCCTTTATGGAAGCGCCAACCCCCTCTCTAGTGAGAACAATACCCTTGGTGCCATTTTCCCGAGTAATATTTACGGTCAGTCCCCAGTCATCAATTAGGGATTTTTTTAATAATTCCGCTGTTTTAAGATCCGTGGACGTTGCGTTCTTATCCAGAATAATGTCCAGACCGTTCTGCAATATAAAATCATCGCCCCCTAATCGTACTTCCTGTGGATATGGAATTATATGTATTCCCAATGAGGCAAGTTCCGATGTTCCCTTTTGGGCAGCGACTGTATTTAGAATGCCAAAAAATACTATGATCAAGCTTTGAAATAATGAGATTCTTTTCATCTTTAAATATTTATTCTTTTTTAAATATCCAATTACCATTATCTAATTAAAACATAAGATAAGGACAAATTTTTACTGGTTCAATTTAAATTCAACACCCTATTGGCTCAATATTATCAAGCGAAAGCATACGGATCACTTTCAAGGTGTTTCTCTTTACCTATCACCATTTCGGTTATAAGTTTTCCTGTACTGGGAGCCATACTTAACCCCAGCATATTATGGCCACAGGCCACAAATAAATTGTTATGCACGGGAGATTTATCTATAATGGGCAACCCATTATTAGTCATTGGTCTCCACCCGTACCAATCTTCAACCTCTTCATTTGTATAAGGCTCCTTCAAATATAGATTAGCTACATTTTTAAGCGTTTGGAGCCTATGCTCATTATATGTGGTATCGTAACCCGAAAACTCCATTGTTCCCCCCAATCTATAGCCCTCTTTCCAGGGTGTAACAACTACCTTGTTCTCTTCAAAGATAATGGGACACGATGGTTGGATTGTAGGCGATTTCATTGTGATACTATAGCCCTTTCCAGGGATAACCGGGATTTTAAGTTTTAACTGTTTTGCTAAATTGGCCGTCCATGCTCCGGTAGCCAATACTACATCCCTTGCCTTGAAAACACCACGATTTGTTGTTATTTCGGTAATTCTACCTTTGGATTCCTTAAAAGTATCCACCTTACATAATTCCTTTATTTCAACTCCTCTTGATACCAAATGCCCACGTAGTTCATTTAGCAATTTCCCTGGATTGACAGAAGCATCTATCTTATAAAACCAAGAACCATAGGCGTGTTCTGATAGTGCGGGCTCCTTATTGAAAAGCTCTTTGCCTATTATGGGCTCGGCCGCCAGACCCAAATTGGCAAGTTTTGAATCTTTACTCTTATAGGCATTGAAATTCCTTTCCTGGCTGTAAACAAAATGTATGCCAGTGGGCGCCCAATTACAATTCCATTTATGTGCTTTAAATATTACTTCGTACAATGTTCTAGAATCCTTTAATAGGCTGGCACGTCCTTTCATGCTTTTTTCCAGCTGCTTCTTATTAAAGGAATTAAATGCAAAACCCATCATCCAACCCAGAAATTCCATATCCATTTGTGGTTTGATATAAAAAGGGGAATTCTTTTGAAAAAGCCATATCATAGCCTTTAATAGTAGTTGAGGACTGTTCAATGGCAGGGCGTGACTTGGGCTCACTAGACCACAATTGCCATAGGAACAAGAATCCTTCATCTGCCCTTGATCCAGTACGGTTATACTTTTACCCTCTTCCAATAAATAATAGGCACAAAACAATCCTATAATGCCACCACCTATGATAACTACGTCAGATTCCGTACGATTCGTTATAATCCCTTCCAATTTATTAATGCTCATTTAGACACCTCTATTCACCATCGACAATAAAAAGGTTATCCTTTTTGGTTTTGGCCTTTAGCACCGGCCGTAAATATATTTTTTGATCACCCGATCTCAATCGACCGGCCATACGTTTCATGGCCTCGTCGGAAAACTGTGTCTTATAGCATTGAAAAGCAAGAATTGTATTCTCCCTATCCTCCTCGGAATACGCAATTTGAGTGGTAAGGTAATCGTCCGCAATACCTGCCAAGAGTCGCTGATCTTCATCCTCTATATGGGACGAAGGGGTCGCCACATAATACAAACTTAGCGGTTTTACCCTGGACTTGCTCAAATACACTTGGGTAATGGAAGCGCTAACCAACCTGTGGTCCATATGATTGGAACCTCCATCCGGACCCCATGTAATAATTACATCCGGTTCAATATCAACTACGAGACTATCCAGTTTTACCATAATTTCCTGTATGTAAGGAACATGTCCAAAAAAACCATCCTTTAATTTCAATTGATCGTGATATCCCATCCAAATGGGCTTTTCAATTCCCATGTGATCTGCTGCACAATTTACTTCCTCATGGCGCAAAGCCGTTAATTCATCCCCGGGCTTCAAATCGGTCTGCCCGGTACCATAACGTCCATCGGTTACGGTAACTAATTGCACTTTAGCTCCTTCACGTGCATATTTTGCCATTAGTGGGCCAATGTAAATTTCATCGTCCGGATGTGCAAAAACAGCCATAATAGTTTTGCCCTTTGCGGAAACATCCACTGGGACAACGTTAGATTGTTCTGTTGGATTTTTTTTCTTCCCTTCACAGGAGAATAGGGTTCCTGCAAGAATAAATATGGTAAAAATTGATTGCAACCACTTGCCAAAACCTCCCATAAAGACCAGAGGAGTACCTTTGGATATTAAATAAAATATTATGTATTGTTTGTTTTTCATATAGTCATCATTAAAAGTGGGATGAAGCTAATTTTAAAACTTTTATATCTATGGGTAAACAAATTATTAAAATTGTTATATGTAATAATACGGTTTGGCTATATGGCAAAGTTGCAGGTTATCCCCGCAACTTCGCAACATAACTAACTAACAAACCAACTCAATATGCTTAACAGTTATCATCTTGTACCAATCCATCCCCAAAAAAATTATATAGGGGGGGAATGAAAGGCTTTCGATGGATTAGCGATCCGCTAAAATTATTCATACGGAGGAAAAGTCCCCTGTTTTGGGTGAGCAAAAGGCACACCAGCTTTAGCATCCCACCAAATTCTTGATTTCATTTTGTCTCCACCGACCAATCTTCCAGCAGCTTCTTCAACACCTTGTGCATTTAAATTATACTCTATTAATGGATAGGGCAACCTTCTAGGCAAAGCGTTATCTGTTTCAGCTGCAGGTTCGCTCCCTATCCAAACCCTAGGATAACCAGTTCTACGATGTTCAGCAAAAACCTCGTATGAATCCCCTATAAGTGCCAAATACTTTTGTGTTATGATCATTTCCAGCTTCTCTTCATCTGTCCCTGAAAGAACACCAGCCGTAGAGGAAAGGAAAGCTGTAATATCAGCTTGATCAACCCCATATTGCTCCATGGCCAGCGTAATCCCATTTTGATAAAAGGCATTGGCATCTCCGGTTGCAAATCCTGCCAAAACCGCCTCTGCTTTTAAAAAGTTAACTTCAGAGGCCTGCATTACATTAAAATCATATGTGGCATTACGAAAATATTGGCTCCATTTGGCCGACTGAGGGTAAAGTGCCTTTTCTTCTGCTGTTAGATTAATGGCCCCGCCTATATATTCCAAATCATTATTAGGTTCCAAATATATCGTCAATCGCGGATCATCATTGTTCAACAGATTCTCTACCAATGCCAGGCCGGCTGATATTGAAGATCCCGCACCAGGGTTACCATTCACTACTTCTTGGTATAAAGGATTGGTGTTTGACAAATCCGCTGCATCCGGGCCCTCACTAGTAATGACCGCATTTTGATCATTGGTAGCAATTAAACTAGAATTAAATACATCACCAACATTTTGTTGCGCTATAGTTTCATCTGCATAACGAACCCTTAAAGCCAATCTCAATCTCAAGGAATTTGCAAACCTCTTCCAAGAATCAGCATCACCTGCAAAAAGGACATCTGCGGCGCCAAAACTTTTTTGATCCGATGAAACACTCAATGCTGAGGCAGCTTCTTTCAATTCCTTTAACATGTCCACATAAATAGATTCTTGTGTATCGTATTTCGGATATAGCACTATATCCTCAAAAGAAGTGGCAACCTCCGTATAAGGAATATCACCATAGGCATCTGTCATACGATGATACACCCAAACTTTCCATATTCTAGCCATAGCATTCTGATTGCGCAACTCAGGATCATCGGCCGTAAGCCTAATAATTGCCGCCAAGTTTTCTATGTAGGCAGTATAATAATTAAACGGTTCCGAAAAATCGGTAAGAGCCAGCATATTACCCGAATCCGCTCTTTTTATATAGCTTGAAAATTCTCCAATTCTGCCCACATTTAAAATATCAAAACCAGATTCTTTTAACACCCTTGTAAACAATAGGGAAGGTTTAATATCATCGTCAGTAATCAGTTTTGGATTAGTATTAAGCTCCTCAAAACCATCTGTACAGGAAAGAGGTATACATAGTAGTGCTATAAGAACCGATAGCGCAATTGGTAGTTTTATTATAGTTTTCATTATATATCGTTTAAAAAGTTACTGAGAGATTAAAACCTAGACTTCTAGTGGTCGGCATTGAAAAAGATTCATAGCCCTGTGCGGCTGCCGTAGGAGAAAACGCCGTATCTGGGGCAATACCCATTTCAACGAATTTGGAATCCCTATAAAGATACAATACGTTACGGGCTACCAATGTTAATCTAGCGGTATCAAAAGGTGTATTCAACAAAGTCTTCTTATTAAAAGTGTAGCCTAAGGTTACCTCCCTGAGCGCAGCATTGGTTGCATCCAAAACAAATTCCTCACCGATATTCCCCCATGACCTAGCTGCAAAATAATCCTGTCCCAAAACGTTGTTTTGAACAGATGGTGTATAGGTACCATCCCCATTATCTATTACACCTTCTACGGTTAAATTCTCCCTAACATTGGTCCAAACACCCGTACCTTTGGCATTTTGATCATATCTACTCCAAGAATATACTTCACCCCCCATCCTTACATCGATCAAAGCACTTAAAGACAATCCTTTATAAGTAAAAGTATTTGTAAATCCTCCCAACCAATCTGGTTGGATATTCCCTAAAATCGACAATTCATCTGCACGCACATAAGATTTTCCATCTGCGTTAACCACCAATTCGCCAGTTGGACTTCTCTTATACTCATACCCCAAGATACTTCCATATGGCAACCCGGGCTGGGCAATAATACTGGCATTGCCCGTAGAAATAAAATTATATCGATCTATACCCTCTACTAAACTCTCAATATTGGAGGTGTTTTTGGAAAAATTAACATCGGAAACCCATTTAAAGGAATCAGCAACCTTTATTGGGGTCATGGATACAAATAATTCTATCCCTTTGTTGGAAACCTCCCCCGCATTTAAGTACAATCCACCAAACCCCGTAGATTCCGACAAGCCGATTTGCATAATTTGATTACTCGTCTTAGAGTTGTAATAGGTAAAGTCCAAACTCAATCGGTTATTAAAGAATCTCAAATCAGTACCAACCTCAAAAGAGGTTGTCAACTCATTTTTTAAATCTGTTGCGGGGACACTTCCATTGATTCTTGCGAATCGTTGTCCCTGAAAGGTATTACTTTGTACGGTGTATCCACCTTTGGTCTGATATGGGTCTGCATCATTCCCAGCTTGGGCGTAGGAAAGTCTAAGCTTAGAAAAGGTTATTGCGTTGGAATTAAAATTAAAAGCATCCGAAAGCACATAACTCAAACTCGCAGAAGGATACATAAACGAATAATTTCCGTTACCCAAGGTGCTGGACCAATCGTTTCTGGCCGTGAGATCAAGGAAGGCATAATTCTTATAAGCCAATTGTCCTGTCATGAACACGGATTGGATTTCCTTTCTTATCAAGGAATAGGAAGGAATTACCAAATCTGCATTTTCAATGGTATACAATTCAGGAATGTTCATATTTTGCCCAATGGTTGCCGACCTTTCATAACGACGCTTAAACTGATTGGCCCCTAAAGAAAGTGAGCCCGAAAAGTCATTTGAAAGTTTTCCACTTGCCGTTAAGAGCACATCGGTATTTAATTCATTTACCTTATAGGTATCAAAATCCACCCTACCATTTACATAGGAACCTCCAGGTGTACCGGCACTGTACTGTTGACGTTGAGTTTCTACATAGCTATCGCTACCTATCCGACCCATTATATTTAACCAATCCGTAATTTTATAGGTAGCGGACAAAAGCCCCACAAAACGGTCACGATTATCCTCACTGGTCACTTCATTAATCAGCCAAAAAGGATTTGTTGGACTACCACCCTTATAATTACGGTAGCTACCATCCTCATTTCGACCACCATTCATAGCTAACCAAGCAAGGTCAATGTTCCTTGGCACTAAATTTAATGCCGCCGCCACATTTCGACCACTGGATACACCAACAATTGGTCTATTGTCTGCACCACTTTTTATAAAATTCGCCTTTGTTTCAACATGAAGCCTATCCGACACATCAGCCCCAAAAGTTGCGGTAAAAGTTTGTCTTGCAAACTTGGAATTCGGAATTATACCCTTATTGTGCAAAGTGGAAGCAGACACCCTATAATTAATTTTTTCAGAACCACCGTCAACCGCAACGGTATTGGTGAGTGTACTGCCCACATTGTAAAAATCCCTTAAATTTTCCTTGGGCTGCGCGGAATAGGGCACAGGACCTAGATCCAAAAGGCTTCTTATAAGCACCAATCTGCCATCAAACTTCCCACCCCAACTATCAACACCGCCACCTTGGGCAGGATATTCAACACCTTCATACACTTCGGTACCAAATCCAAATGTATCATCATATCCAACCCCATAATTATTTTGAAACTTGGGCATAACATTAACCATTTCTATAGTGGTATTGGAATTATAGGTAACACCCATTCTCTTTTTAGAGGAAGATTTTTTGGTAGTTATCAATATAACACCATTAGCCCCGCGAGAACCATAAAGTGCAGCGGCGTTTGGCCCCTTTAAAACAGAAATAGTAGCAATATCGTCAGGGTTGATATCTTTTATACCGTCACCAAAATCCCGTCCAGCAAAAATATCTGTTTGGTTTAGGTTATCGTTACTTATAGGGATCCCATCAACCACGTAAAGGGGCTGATTGTTACCACTTAAAGAACTACTTCCCCTTATTTGGACAAATGTAGATCCGGCTGGACCCCCAGAGCTAGAAGTAACAAAAACACCTGCCACTTTACCCTTAAGGGAATTTGCAACGTTTACCTCCCTAGCCTCTGTCAAAGATTCTCCAACTATTTCCTGCGCGGAATACCCCAGAGCCTTCTTTTCCCGTTCTATTCCAAAGGCCGTAACAACCACTTCGGAAAGTTCGGTACTGGAAGCATTCATAGCAATATCTATCACCGACCTAGAACCCACAACCACCGATTGAGTTTCGTAACCTATATATGAAAATTCCAAGGTCACGGTATTATTGGGCACCTTAATCGTATAATTACCATCAAAATCCGCCGACACTCCCGTGGAACTTCCTTTAATAACAACATTAACTCCTGGAAGGGGAGTGCCGTCACTTGCATCGGTCACAGTTCCGGAAACCGACCGTTCTTGCGAAAACACTTGCGAAACACAAAGTGTAAAAATGGCAAAAATCAAAATTTTCTTCATAGTTATCTAGTTTTGGTTAATTTAAGTTATTCTTCATTTCAAAGCGTTAAATCAATACGGTTTCGTAAGAGACTCTATTAATTCATTGCAATATAATAAGTTGAAATGTAATAAACAACTAAAAATAATAAATTATTTACATAAAAATAATGTTACGAAAGTTATCTGTGTAAAATATAAACTATACGAAACTTAAATTCATTACTAAATAATTATTTAAAAGGTGTGTTTTTTAAGATATGCCTTCTTAGAACTGCAAATTTTGGAGAGAATAACAATTCAATGAAATCTACACCCAACAACAGTGAATGACCACGCCTTACAGAAATGAAAATTATTTGGCGATAATACTTGAGCCATATATTAATCATGCTTATTATTACCATAAACACCGCACAACAATACTCAAGACATGCATTTGATTAAAAACTAAAGAGCACACTAAGGTTCCAATGTGAAGAAAAATACTCCCAAATAAAGGATTTTATAAAAGGAAGCCATAAAACCAAAGAAATGCATAAAATTAATCCACCTAGACGATTGAAACAGGGAAGTACTTTCGATTAATTCTGAAAAATTAAATGCAAAACAGCATCAAATAATCCTATAATCACTTTCGAAACCTTATTGTAATTCACAAACAGGGAATACTTGCTACCATATCGGCATAAGAGACCCACCCTTTTAATGACAAAACTACTCGGAGAAATGAACAAGGATATAACCCAAAATTTATTTAAATATTCGCCCATGGATATCAGCATTTACTATTCAAAGCTGAAAGCTTTTTTTATACCTGTTAACTTTAAACAAGCTCCATGGTACTAGCAAATCGGCAATAGCCAAATGCGGCAGGCCAACTAAAAATTTAAGGTGGATTTCAATTAATACGGACTAATCTTCATCAGGTTTCTTGCCTTCGGGCTGTATTGCCAAAAGGAATGCAGCAATAACCGCCAATACTATTCCTGCAATTTTATAATGCCCCGGCATGACGCCCAAGACCAATAATGAAATAATCGAGGTCATCAAAGGCGCTCCGGCATTGGTCATTGGCGACACTACTATCGCCTTACCGTACCTAAAGGCGAATACAAGGCAAAGGGCCCCTATGGCATTTAAAATTTGGATGGCCCCAGCCAAATAGGGGCCGTCCCAGCCCCAGTTGATTTCTTGGGAAAAATCGGTCATATAAAAAGCTATCGGGATCAGCATAATTCCTGTAACCATCATGTAGAAAAATATACTCTCCGCACTCATGGAGCTATTTGCCAACTTCATAAAATACGCTTGTACGCCCCAAGCCACCAAAACCAAAATGGCAAGCAAGAACCACAAGGTTCCATTTTCGTCCAACTCTTCGGTGTTCAGGTCCCCGCTATATTCAAATAACGGCAAAGAAAGTAATGCCAAGGAAATGCCAATAATCCCCAACAAACCGGTGCGCTCCCTTAAAAACAGTAGGGAGAGTACAATCGTTATCAGAGGGGAAAGGGATATTATCGGGAAGATCAAATAGGTTGGCCCCACCGTTACCGCATAAAAAAGAATCATCTGCCCCCCTGCCCCCAAAAGACCAATAATTAAACCATATACTATAGCTTTTTTATCCCTTTGCAATTTCCAATTGATGCGCCATAGCACAAAAACAGCAGGTATAATCATTGTAAGGGCCCATACGCAATAGATCAATGTATCCGGAAACCCATTGCGCGAAGGGACACTGGTAAATGCACCCCATACTCCCCAAAACACAGTAGCAACTATTGCATACAACAACCAAGGCTTCTTCTTGCTTTCTTTCATATCCTATTCAAAAATATTATACATCTTAATACTAATCCTCTAATTTCTTCCTTTTAAAGTCCAAAGGCACGTCTACCATTAAAAGCTTCCTATCACCGCAACCAATTATCGATGTTCTCCCTAACAAACACATCATCGTTCAATTCGGGATATAAGGCATAAACTCTGTCAATTTCTTCTTTCTGACCCGGACTTAACCTCTCCTTTGGATTGATAGTGTAATTACCCTCTAACAATCCCTGCCTTATCAACACCTCATGAATTCCGGCTATGGAGCCTTTAAAACCGTTCCTAGAATCAAAGAAGGCCGCATTAGCATCTGTTATACCAGCGCCCACGGACAAAAGGTCCAATGCTTCTGATGGAGATGCATTTTTTATTCTTTCAAAAAGATCGACAGCTTTTTTATTCCATACGGCCCAATGTCCCAATAAGCCGCCCACAATTTTTTTCGCAATTACCTTCCCTTCTATCGGTATTTTGTATTCCGTTAATAAATCCGCCACAATGTTGTCATCATTTCCAGTATACAGGGCTATGTCCTTAGCCCTTCCGGACTCCACAACCCCCCGAACCACATCTAGGGTATTATACCTGTTGAAAGGTGCCATTTTTATTGCCACCACATTTTCAATCTTAGAAAATTCGCGCCAAAATTCAGTATCCAACACAGCTCCCCCAACCGAAGTCTGCAAGTAAAATCCGATTACAGGTATAACTTCTGCGACTGCCCTGCAATGTGCTACCAACTCCTTGTTCGATTTACCTTTTAAAGCTGCCAGACCCAGCAACCCTGCATGGTATCCTAAATCGGATGCTATCCCGGCCTCGTTTACAGCTTGAGCTGTATTGCCCAATACTCCTGCGATCCTAAAAACTGACTTCCCACTTTTATTTAAAAAAGAATCCATCTCTTCCTTTCCCAATTCCAATACAGGTTGGTACAGCCCAACTTCCCTAATCTCAAATTGACTTGTGTGCACTCCAATGGCCAGACCCCCTGACCCTGCATCCAAGTAATACCTGGACAAAGCGCGCTGTCTTCGTTCATCCAATTTCAGATCTCTGGTTAAAGCTGTGGGATTGGCAGGTATGGCCAGCCCTCCCTGCAATAATTCCTTTAATTCGTATGTCAAAAATGCACTCAATGTTCCTGATCTTTATTCATTAATACTTGCCATCTCTAACCTCAAAATGGGTTGACTTGCCCAACAAACGTTTGTTTGAACCGATCCAATGGGCAGTCCATTCAATTAACTGCTCCAAACATACAGAAGGTTTTCCTAACATCCCGATGCTCCTTGAAACGTCGACCGATAGGGCTGAATTTGCCTCAACACCTTTAAACTTGACCTTCTTACCCATTATTTTACCAAACTTCTTAGCCACATCGGCTACGGAAATCAATTCGGATCCACTAATATTCAAATGCGCCGCAGGGGAAGTACAATACTGCAAACTTCTTAGAATCATCTCATTGGCATCTCCTTGCCAGATAACGTTTGCATAGCCCATAGTTAGATCCAATGTTTCCTGATGGTATACCTTGGTAGCAATATCCACCAATACCCCATACCTCATTTCCACGGCGTAATTCAATCTTATAAGCACTACTGGAGTTCCATACTTTATACTTCCATATTCGAACAAGCGCTCCCTTCCCAAACAGGATTGTGCATACTCCCCTACCGGCTCCGGCATATCTGTTTCCTTAGATCCACCCGAAGTGATATCTACCAAGGGGTAAACACAACCAGTAGAAAATGCCACAATTCTTGATTTTTTAAACTTATGGGCCACTAAACCTGGCAAAAAGGAATTCATTGCCCAGGTAATGGATTCATTACCCGCGGTGCCAAATTTCATTCCTGCCAAATAAAAAACGTTTTCTACTTCCGGAAGACTATTAATGAATTCCAAATCCAAAAGATCTCCCTTAATAGTCTCAATGCCACTTTCCTCCAGATAAGACTGTTGTTCCTTATCACTAAATCTGGACACTCCGATAATTCGCTTTTCCATTCCGGCCATTATACTGGCCCTTTTGGCCATACGGGCCATCGATACACCCATTTTGCCGGCGACACCCAATAAAATAACATCACCCTTCAGTGTTTTGAACATTTCCACCAATTCCGAGGTAGGCCTGGACAATGCCTCTTCAAGTTCATTTTCGTCCTTAAAATATTTTTGATGCCCCATTACATTTACATTTTACCGTTTTCCTGAATAATTCTCTTATATATTCTTACAGCTTCTTCCAATTTATGAACAAAGCAGAATTCATCTGTCTGATGCGCCATTGTAGCCTCTCCTGGACCCAAAATTATGGTTGGCACGTTATTTAGCCAAGGAGCAAGTACAGAGGCATCGGTTAAATAGGTAGCAGCCTTTTGTATTTTCGCGGAACTAAGATCTACATTACAAACCTGGGCGACCAATTTTACAAAGGAATGATCCTCCGCAGTCGCAATAGCGTCAAGGTCTACCATTTTTGTCAGTTCCACCTCTGGCCCCAATGTTTTGCCCAAAATAGAAAGTGCCGTAGCATTTTCCAATTTCGGGGTCGACCTAACATCAATTGTGAATTCGGCTTTATCGGGAACCGAATTTAAATTTAATCCGCCACTAATAGTACCCACATTGATGGTGGGAAACCCCAATAATTGATCTTTCGCAACATCAAATTTTAATTTTTCAATACTGTTTATCGCCTTTGCAGCTTTATAGATTGCATTATCCCCCAATTCTGGCATGGAGGAATGCGCAGTAACCCCTGAAGTACTTGCCTTTAAATACAAGCCTCCTTTATGCCCTATTAAAGGTGCATTGGAAGTAGGCTCACCAACCAACATAGCGCTTGCATTTCCAATATCATAACCACTGGCACATAATTGCCTTGCGCCGTTACACCCCAACTCCTCGTCTGCCGTAAAAATAAGTTTCACCCCTCCCTTGGGCGCAACATCATTAAAACATTCTATTGCCGCAATCATCATGGCCGCTATACCGCCCTTCATATCTGAAGAACCGCGCCCGAATAATTTACCTTCAAATACGCTACCTTCAAACGGATCTGTACTCCATTCCTTTGCGCCCAAAGGAACAACATCCAAATGTCCTGTAAGTACTATGGGCGCCTTTTCCTCCGAAAGGCCTTTGGTCGCTACTAGGTTTAATCGCCCTTCCGAATGTTCAGGATAGTCCACATCAAAACCATGAGCCAAAAGTATGGAGCCCACATGCCTGGCAACTTCTTCCTCATTGCCCGGAGGGTTAATTGTATTGAATTTGATTAGGTCCCGCGTTAAAGAGATAACATTCATTTACTTATTTGTTATGCCGCAAAACTAGATCCACTTAACCTACTAAATTAGGGCCGAATTACTAGCACATTATTTTATATTCTTTACAATATCCAATTTTTCCTTCACCAATTCCACAATTTGATCTGTTGCTACCGGAAAAACCTTTCGCAAATCAATTTCCTCATTGGTCAACAACTTTACCTTCAAGGTCTGCATAAAAATATTCTTGATTTCAGTTGCAAGGTTTATTTTACATATCCCCCTATCCACAGCTTCCCTTAAACTATCCCTAGGAACACCGGAACCACCGTGCAGTACTAATGTTGCATTGGTTATTGCTGCAATCTCAGAAAGCCTTTCAAGTTGTAACTCCGGCTCTTTATCGTAAAAACCATGGGCAGTACCAATAGCAATGGCCAGGGCATTTACACCCGTGGCATCCACAAATTCCTTGGCCTCCAACGGCTGGGTAAACCCTCCTTTTTCCTTATTCTGACCCAATTTGGCAATATAACCCAGTTCGGCCTCTACATTGGCACCGTAACTTTCGGCCAATTTCACTACCTTACTGGTAATGGCTACATTTTCACTAAAAGACTTTTCACTGGCATCTATCATCACTGAATCGAATCCAGCATCCAGACATTGGGCCACCAGTTCATAGGAATCCCCATGATCTAAATGCACCCAGCCCTCAACTCCGTGATAATTCAACATGGATTTGGCCATTTGAAATGCCACAGGGAGTCCCATATAGTCAATAGAACTCCTAGTCAACTGTAAAACTAATGGTTGCTCCATAGCCTTTGCTGCCAATAGAACACCTTTTAGTGTTTCGTAATTGTAAAAATTGGTGGCCAGTATTCCTTGTTGTCTACTTCTTAACTCTATAAACTTGTCCTGTAATTTCATTCTCTTTATTCCTGATAATTAAACCTATTACGTGCAATTTCCATTATCCCTTCCAGATTTTTAAATGCCCCGGTCCCGCCTGCCTGGGTAGTGGAAATGGCACCGATTAAGTTGCCAAATTCTTGGCACTCCTCAGGGGTAGCCCCCTTTATAAACTTTGAAATAAAACCTGCATTAAAACTATCCCCCGCACCAATAGTATCTACCACCTCCTTGTTCACAAAAGGATTGAGCCTTACCTCTTTATTATCATAATACATAACAGACCCACTACTTCCACATTTGACCACTACAAACCTGCTTATATTTTTAATGCTTTCAATGGCCCGATTTACATTCGGAAGCCCGGTCAATTTTTTCAACTCCACTTCATTAGGAATAAAAACATCTACAAAAGGAAGTACTTGATTCAAATTAAGCTCCCAGGTTTCGGCCGGATCCCATTGTACATCCAAAGAAGTGGTAATTCCCACATTTTTTGCCATTTCAAACAACCTGTGAACATTGTTTTTAAACCCCGGCTGAAAAAAATAAGAAGAAAAATGAAGGTGCTTGCCCCTTAATAACTGACCTTCGTCAATATCATCCAATCCCAAATGGGACATAGCTCCTTGATGAGTTATCATAGCCCTATCCTCACCATAACTTAGCGCTACCGTAGCACCAGTTTTAAGGTTCTCGTCGATCATCAACATAGACGTATCAACACCAGATCTATTTAATTTATCAATTACAAATTGCCCAAAAATATCATTGCCGATCTTGCCAATAAATGCCACCTTTAAACCCAAGGAACTTAAATTACTGGCACAAATGGCCGAAGAGCTCCCCAAGGTCAAAGTCATGTGATCCGACAAAATTTCCTTACCAACTTCTGGAAACCCATTAACCTGATTAAAAATCAAATCTACATTAAGCTCCCCCACAACTATGACATCAAATTCCCTAGTCATAAACTACATTTTCTAATGTTATATAATATTTTCCTGTACCCTTTCTAAATTATTACAAAATATGTGATTGTATAATGACAACAAAAAATCTGAATTGGATTTAGTCTTTACAACTTACTTTTATTCTTATAAATTTTCACCCCTTGCACTACTCGATTAATGGAATTATTTATCGATGGTGAATCCGGGGAAAGACCTAAATCCAATGATTTGTACAATCCTAAGAGTTGACTGGGCAGCACAGAGCATACAGCAAAAAACTCTTCCGGGATGTTATTGGATTCCGCTACTTCGATAGACAAGTCCAAGGAAAAGGATTCTTTATTTTTTATCACCTCCCCGATTCCAATTTCATACAACTTTTCTTTTTGCCTATTTATAGACCTAACCAGATCGAACTCATAATTGTTGACAAAATCATCGTTGGAAAAAAGATACACTACTAAAGTAGATTCATTGATTACCGCCTTGGGCCCATGCCTTAACCCCAAAAAGGAATCGTATTTGCAAACCACCTGGCCATCGGACAATTCCTGTACTTTTAAATGGGACTCCCTTGCAATCCCTTTTAAAGTACCTGATCCCAAGAAAACAACCCGGTCAAACTCCAGAGCGGCTACAGCCTTGATCTTTTCCGAATATTTACTTAGAATAGTTTTCCCATACCTCACCAATTGGTCAACATGATTCCTATTCCGTTCCAATCCATCAATATCAGAGACCAAAATCCCAGCTAACAACATAGTGGTAAAGGATGCCGTCATTGCCAAGCCTTTGTCATTGGCTCCTGCCGGCATCAATAATACAAAAGAATTATCTAGATTGGCCAAATTTGCAAGCTTACCGGTAGCATTACAAGTGATTATCAAATGAAAGATAGTTGAACAATACTCATTTGCCAGATCCACGGTCGCAACACTTTCGGGACTATCTCCGGAACGCGCAAAGGACACCATCAATATTGGTTGCTCCGAATCCATAATATAATCTGAGGGATGCGAAATAAAATCGGTTGATGCGATCACCTCTGTAGGCCTTCCAAAATTTTTTTGAAATTTTTTATGGAGCACGTCTCCAATAAAAGCCGAAGTACCGGCACCTGTTAAGATCACCCTAAGATTATCATAAACCAATACTCTATTCAAGAAAACAGACAATTCCTGTTTTGCCGCTACAACATCTTCATAGGTCCGATTCCACAAATAAGGTTGCCCCATTATTTCGGTGGCCGTATAACTTGAATCTGTTCTATTTTTATTTTCAATCATACTTTCAATATCAAAATTAATCTTAAAAGAAATCAAATGTAACTATATTTTTAAGTAAACGAAAGTATTTTTTACGTTTTTATTTATTATTCCTTATTATTTAAATAATATTTAAATATATTTGTTAAACAAAAATCAACTATTTGCGTACCTTTCTATTTCATAAAAAAGAATGGAGTTGGTTTGCATAAATCCAAAAAAACCATAAGCCAAGGAAATTAAATCAACCAAAGGCTTTACATAAATTGCGCTCCGACCGTTGACCTCACAAAAATTTACACATAATGAGTTTGATAAAAAAGTACAACCTAAAAAGACCTATTAAAAACACTCCCAAATCCTTTCTAAAGAAGCTAGGCCCGGGCATTATTACGGCAGCCTTGGTATTTGGACCTGGGAGTCTAACCATTAATACCAAACTCGGTGCCAATTATAGTTACTCACTTCTATGGGTTATCCTCTTATCCATGGTACTAATGACCGCCTTTACCAACATGTCCACTAAAATAGGTTTGTATAGTAGGGATTCATTTATTTCGCGTATAAAGAACGAATTTGGGCATCGAACTGCCTTGTTGGTTGGCGTTGGTATCTTCTTGACCACAGCTTCCTTTCAAGCGGGTAATACCGTTGGGGCCAGCTTGGCCTTTTCTGAGTTATTCTCCACCCCTATGTTGGTCTGGATAATCATTTTCACCTTTTTAGCTATTTTTCTCCTCTACTTTAAATCATTTTACAAGATTCTGGAAAAATTGATGATCGGTTTGGTAATTCTTATGTTAACTTCCTTTTTACTGACCATAATCATGGTGGCCCCAAATATCCAGGAAATACTTTTAGGTATTATCCCATCCATACCTAAGGGATCGGAGTATTTTATCATAACCCTAACTGCTTCTAGTTTTTCCATTGTAGGAGCATTTTATCAATCTTATCTTACCCAGGAAAAAGGTGTGGATATTGCAGATAAACAAGATAGTTTAAGGGAAAGTAGAACGGGAATCATTATCCTAGGCCTACTTTCAACATTGGTTATGATTTGTGCCTCATCGGTTCTTAAAAACAATAATATTGACGTGCTAAGTGCTTCCGACCTTGGCATGGCCTTGGAGCCTCTTTTTGGGCCATTTACTTCCTATGCTTTCATGATAGGTTTTTTTGCAGCATCCTTTTCCTCCATGATCGGCAATGCAACCATAGGTGGAGTAATCTTGGCAGATACTTTGTTTGGCATTAGTAATCTTCGGGAGTGGAAGGTGCGTTCCATGATTATTGTGGTAATCTTAATTGGAGCCATTATAGCCCACGTATTTGGACAATTGCCTTTGGAACTGATCATTTTTGCACAAGGTATTACCATCATGATAGTCCCAATGATCGCCGTTATTATCGTGATTTTTTCTAATGGCAAAAGAATATCCGAAGAACTAAAAAATAATTCGTTTACCACCGCCCTAGGTATTATTGGTATTACAATTTTAATATTAATGTCTTTTTACAGCATCTATTTTTTATTCTTTAAATAAAATTAGATTATAAATAAAAAAAACAAACGCCCATTTAACAAATTAACTATCACTGTAAAACCTTCAACGATGAAAAAACATAGAACAGCCAAAAGCAGAAGGGATTTTGTAAAAACTGGGGTTATCCTTGCAAGCGGATCCCTATTCGGCGGAGTACCCATAAATGCCTTCGGAAATATTGAATCAAATGAAAAAACCGCTTTAAAAGTTGGACTTGTAGGTTGCGGAGGACGAGGAACAGGGGCCGCTTATGAAGCCATGAGCACTACCTCCACCGTGAAGTTAGTAGCATTGGGCGACGTTTTTGAAGACAGACTCATCAGTGCCTATCAAAACTTAAAAAATAACTTCCCTGATCAGGTCGATATTCCAAATACCCAAAGATTTGTTGGATTTGACGCCTATAAGCAGGTTTTGGAACTATGTGACGTTGTTATCCTGGCCACCCCTCCTCCGTTCCGACCAATTCATTTGGAAGCAGCCGTTGAAGCAGGAAAACATGCTTTTGTAGAAAAACCCTTGTTTGTAGACATCCCGGGATACTTAAAAATTAGGGAGACCAACAAGGTTGCTAAACAAAAAAATTTGAGTATTGGTGTTGGCCTACAATTGCGTTATGAAAGTGGTTATCAAGAAATGAAGCAAAGAATAGACAATGGTGAAATTGGCGACATTACCTCCATGGACGTGTATTATAATGTAGGTGCTCCTGTAATATTCCCAAGACAACCTGAACAGTCCGAAATGAATTATCAATTGAGGAATTGGAGGTATTTTACTTGGTTATGGGGCGGACAACTGGCAGGACAGGCTATTCATCAAATAGACCTTATGAATTGGATAATGGATGATTATCCTACATCTGTCAACGGATTAGGTGGCCGACAGGCATTTTCCGGGCCTAATCAAGGAAATACCTATGACCATCATTACGCAGAATACGAATACCCAAACAAAGTAAAATTACACGTTCAATGTAGAAATATTGATAACAATTGGAATAAGAGCGGATTTCATATTCGGGGAACAAAAGGCTATGCCGACGATAAATCCCAAATATTCGACGCTACTGGTAAATTATTATGGAGGTTTCGCGACAAAGAAGAAGCATTAGGGTCGTCCCAAAAATGTCAATCTAATTTCATAAACTCAATTTTAGAAAATAAACCAATAAATCAGTTAGAATATGGTACAAAATCCACATTAACTACAATCATGGGAAGAATGTCCATTCACTCAGGTCAAAGGTATACTATAGATCAAGTCTTGGCTTCCAAAAGAAGTATTCTACCTAAAGAATTTACATGGGATGCCAAAATGCCCGATATGCCAGGAGAAGATGGAAATTACTCCATCCCCATACCGGGTAGAACCGAGGTAATTTAAACTTATCGAATCTAAAATTTATAGTCTCAAGCCCCATTAGCTCGAGGCAATTATTAGCTAATAGTATCTAGTTTTACTTTATACAGCACTAATTAAAACAATGAAACTCTTAATTTTTATCCTTTTACTCCTTGCCACTTTTTCATGTAGCAAGACAAATGTATATACTTCTTTTTCAGTTATTGAAACGAACGGAATTTCTCGGGAAATGGAATACATCGAAGTGGCATGGGAAATGCCAATCAAGCCCAACAATGACAGTAATTTTTCTATCTCTGGAAATGATGGCAATAGGGCTGGACAAATCCTTGAAGTTGTCCCGAACAAAGAAAAATATAAAGTTACTGGGCTTTTTCCGGTTTCCATTGAGGCCCATCAAATCAAAAATTACAACATTATTGCATTGGACTCCGAGCCAATGGACACACTTCTTAACAAGGGTACCAACTTTGATGTGAAAATTGAAAATAATCACTTTATTGCAGACCTTACCAAGAACCCCATTAATACAGATTCCTCTCTAACGGCTGGACAATTACGTGCGTTGAGTATTAAAAATGAATCCAATACCTATTTAAAAAGAAGCGGCATAAATATGCACTGGTCCCCCAATTTTCAGAGCACCGGACGGGAATACCGTACTTCTAGCCATATTACCAATCTTAGCTATGCAAGTGTTGAAACTGGTCGCTATCTTACGACTTTGGTCAAGGAAGGAAAAGTATCCGGCTATCCAGAGATTACATTAAAGACCTCCTATGAATTTTATGCAGGAACACCATACTTTGTATATAGCTCCGAGGTACTCATAGAAAAAGAAATTGAACTTTACTTGTTGAGAAATGACGAGATGACCCTTGATAGTATATTCACTCAAATTATTTACCCAGACCCAAAACAGGGAGTTTTGACACTACCCCTTTTTAAGTCATCAACTTTTAAGGAATTAAAAAATAATCCTATCAAGCAAGATGTTCCTTGGCTCACATTTTTCAACCCTGAATTACAATTGGGTTATGGATGCATTAGACTAGAATACAATAATACAAACCTAAACGGAGCACCTTCTCCATTGTACCTTCCACATACTAAAATAACTGCAGTTAATGCTGATGGCGGAAGATATTGGAACAGAAGATTGATACATGAAAAAAATACCCTCATACCTAAGGGAAGTAGATACTATGAGAAAAATTTATATTTTATAATAAAAGACAGGTCGGATCTAGAAGATGCAATAGACGGCTTATTAAAAAGGATAAACAATCCCTTGAAGGTAGTTTACCATTAGACTTAA
This sequence comes from Arenibacter troitsensis, assembly GCF_900177645.1. GTDB lineage: Bacteria > Bacteroidota > Bacteroidia > Flavobacteriales > Flavobacteriaceae > Arenibacter > Arenibacter troitsensis. The sequence goes on along the minus strand of NZ_FXAO01000001.1, from coordinate 460,490 downwards.
AAAGTCACCTATTCGGTGAGCATAAAATACGAACTCTCTAAAATCCTTATATACGGGATAATCCAGCTATAGGTTTGAATCATCCCCCTGCACTTAAAAAAGGCTACCCTATAGGTGGCCTTTTTGAGTTCGGCCCATTTTACCGAAGCCAGCGCACCTACTCGCTCCCGCACTAAAATTGTCCACCGGAAATTTTATTAACACTTGGACGTCTCCGGCTCCACTGAAATGATATCATTGCACACCAGAAAAACCCGTAATAGTATGATTACAGGTTTTTTTTATTTTATTACACATCATTTGAATTCAAATCGTACTAAATAAAAAGTCCCCAAAGCGACATCTAAAAATACAGGAATTCCTCTTCTATACTTTTTTACCTTAAAGATGAGCGTCGTGACAAGAACGAAAAAGCAGGCCTATTACATTTTTCATCTTTGTCCAATGAAATCTATTAGTAGCTAACTTTTCTATTGTATACATTTAATCAAAATACTATAACCTCATCAATAAGCAAATAACTTTTTTGTCCTTCCTTATGATGACCATCTGGAATAGGATTTATGAGATAAGCCTTTATTCTTAAGTTTTTAATATTTCTCGCTTTACACGATATATCTGTTTTGATTCTATTCCGACCTTGTATGAGACTTGTTTTGATAAAGCCCGAATCTCCTATTTTTTGGTAATCAATACCGTCGGAAGAGCCATAAATTTCTATTTGTCTTGGAGGATAAATGGCACCTATTGTTTTTTTAAGGGAGATAACACTAACACACTTAATATCAGTAGGACCATCCAAAACCAGTTCTATATCAACATCCTCATTGAAGCCTTGCCAGTTTTCATCTTCTTGGGCCAACAATTGTCCATAGTTGAGATCTGTGAGGGCCGTTTCCCCTGCAGCTTTGTACTTCTTATCGTAGCTGTTATGATAAATAACTTTGGCCCCAGCAGCTTTATGGATAGGGTATGTCTTTTCTATAATATTTCCTAACCTTTTTCCATTTTTAAAAATAGCCGATTTTATAGTAGTGGTCTCTGAAATAGTAAAGGGAGTAACATATTTTTCACTAGAAACTGTTGGACTAGTCCCATCTATTGTATAACGTATATCCGGATTTGATAATTCAGAACTTAACGATACTTCTATGGTATTACCTATTCCTTTTTGATGTATCCAAGGATTGTAAACACTATTGGCATATCGTATGTTGTTGGCTTTTAAATACTCCAACCGTGGAGCAAGCCTATTAATAAAATCATCAAAATCTTGCATTTTTTCAGGTGTCCAACCATTTTCAGCAACGGCAAACAAACGTGGAAAAGTCATATAAGTAAGTTTGCCCCAATCTGAAATAGATTCTGTCCATAAATTGCCCTGGGTCCCTAAAATATATTGAGATTCTTCCTGAGTGAGTCCATCTGGGATTACCGAATAATTATAACAAGTAGACAAGAGTGCTTCAGAATAACCTAAATTGGGTTCAAAATCTGGTTGACCCTGTTTTAAATCCAAATAGTTGGCAAAATTTGGTGTCATAATAACCCTATGTTTTGCCTTGGCCGCTGCGATACCCCCTTGTTCCCCTCTCCATGACATGACAGTGGCATTGGGAGCTAAACCTCCTTCAAGGATTTCATCCCAACCAATAAGGTCCTTACCCTTCGCATTGACTATTTTTTCAACTCTTTTTATAAAGTAACTTTGGAGTCCATCCTCATCTTTCAATCCCTTTACCTTAATTAGATCCTGACATTGTTGGTGGTTTTTCCAACCCTCCTTATTACATTCGTCCCCTCCAATATGTATATAATTAAACGGAAACAAATCCATAACCTCACCAAGTACCTCTTCTAAAAACGTATAAGTTTCTTCTTTAGAAGCACATAAGGCATTGTCTTTATAAACACCACCTGTTGCTACTTTGTAATTTCCATCATCACAGGAAACATGGGGATATGATGCCAAAATTTCTTGGGAATGTCCCGGAACATCTATTTCTGGTATTACTTCAATATGACGTGCTTTAGCGTAAGCAATGATTTCCTTCATATCTTCCTGGGTATAGAAACCGCCATAGGTTGCCTTCTCGCCATCCATTTGTACAGGTAATCCCCACCAATTGTTCACGGTTTCGTCATGATTGGTATAATTTACCCGCCATGCCCCTACAGAAGTAAGCTTAGGGTACTTCTTAATTTCTAGGCGCCAACCTTGATCGTCTGCTAAATGCATGTGAAAACGATTTAATTTTAATGAAGCCATAAAGTCAAGTACTTCTTTTACCTTTTCTTTTCCATAAAAATGTCGAGAAACATCAAGCATGTAGCCTCGCCATTCAAATACCGGCTTGTCTTTGATATAAACGGCAGGAATTTTATGAATTGGGATTTTTGTGCTATAATTTTCAAGAGGTAATAGTTGTTTTAAGCTCTGTAAAGCATAGTAGCCCCCTGCAGCAGTACTTGCTTTTATGAGAATTTTGTTGTTGGTTACATTCAATTCATATTCTTCAGCTTCCAAATCATTAACTTGCTTAATGAAAATGGAATTACCCAGCGGCTTCGTATCTGAAGTGAGCAACGATATACCTGTTTCCATTTTAAGCTCATCCACGAATCTATTTTCTAAATTCATGAATTCCATGGACCGATTTTCAATGTATATCATCGTACGGTTATCTAATTCAAAATAGCCATTTTCTTCCTTTAAGATTAATGGTTTAGGAATGATTTTGTATTTGTCTTCCTCCTTCACCGTCTCCTTCACCTTCTCTACTTTCTTGTAAGAAGTGAATCCTGTAAAAAGAAATATTAAAGCCAAAAAGGTCAGGGTTTTTCTAGCATATTTTAACTTCATCAAAACTATTTTTAAAAGAATTATGATATAAACTACATTAAAGCGAACCGATACAAAAAAGGTGTTGAAAATTTAATTCGTATTGGCTAGTTCTTTTACGCCTTGCTATTTGTCTTCAACTAATATGTGCTTTGCATAGTTCAGCCCCATTGCATCATACCTTTTTGACATATCCTCTAGTCGATTTTTAAAATCGTCCCAATTTCTAGATTCCTGTGGAGACCAAACCACTTCGGATAGGGCTGTCATACGGGGAAAGGTCATATATTCTACCTGCTTTTCTGTTTTCATATATTCGGTCCAAACATTACCTTGTGCCCCAAGAATGAATTTTTCCTCCTCTTTATCCAATTCTTCTGGAATAGGGTTATAGGAGTAGACCTTTTCAATAGGCAGAAACCCACCAATGGCCAAAGGTTCATTATCCTTATCCTCTGATTGGTAATAATCGAAATAACTATAGGTGGTAGGTGTCATGATTACATCGTGATGCTGTTTGGCCGCTTCAATTCCTCCTTTTTCGCCACGCCAGGACATAACCGTAGCGTTAGGGGCCAATCCGCCTTCCAAAATCTCGTCCCATCCAATAATCTGTTTGCCCTTTCCATTTATATATTTCTCCATTCGCTGTACGAAATAACTCTGCAGTTCATGCTCGTCACTCAACTTCTCTTTCTTGATCCTGTTCTGACAGTTCGGGCAACGTTCCCAATTCGCCTTTGGGCTTTCATCCCCACCTATATGAACGTACTTTGATGGAAAAAGTGGTATCACCTCATCCAGGACATCTTGTAAAAAAGCAAAAGTGCTTTCCTTCCCCCCACAAAAGACATCATCCATTACGCCCCATGTTTCCTGTACGATCTTAGGGGTACCGGATATTTGCAGCTCCCTGCTCTTATCGGACATCATATCATTGAATACAATAGTTGGTTCTTCCGGGAAACAACTCAAATAGGGATATGCAGCAATAGCTGCCGCTCCGTGTCCGGGCATCTCTATCTCCGGAATAATGGTGATATGCTGCTTGGAGGCATATGCTACGATATCTTTAACCTCTTCTTGGGTATAGAAGCCTCCGTATACCTCCTGATCATTTGCGGTGCCCGGATGGTGTCCAATAATGGTCCCGTTCCGGAAGGCACCTACCTGAGTCAACCTTGGATACTTTTTTATTTCTATGCGCCAAGCCTGATCCTCTGTTAAATGCCAATGCAGGGTATTCATTTTATGGAGGGCGATAAGGTCTATGTACTTCTTGACAAAGGATACGGGAAAGAAATGACGGCTTACGTCCAGCATCATGCCCCTATAGGCAAACCTTGGCTCATCTTTAACAACCACTGCCGGAATGGATAATTCGGTCTCCAAAGAAGTTCCCGATTCTATTGTCGGAGGCAAGAGCTGTCGCAATGTCTGAATAGCGTAAAACACTCCTTTGGTCGTTTTTCCCGAAATTATAATTTTGTTGTACTCTACAACCAACTCATATCCTTCATCATTTTCAATATTTTCGTCCAGTTTAAGTATTATACCACCTTCTCCTATTTTACCCTGCTCAAAGGAAATCTTTATCCCTACTGCACTGCCCAACATTTCGGACAGGTATTCTGCCTCCGTCTTCAAGGCATCAGTACTGGATATATAGGTTTTACTGTTGACCAAAAAAGAGCCCTGTGAGCTCACTAAGGACAAGGGCTTGGGAATGATTTGATATGCTTGTTCCGGGTTATCGTTGTTCTTGTTTTGGTCTGCACAGGAAATGGTCAATAATCCGACCAATAAAAAAATAAGTATTCTCATTGTTTATCAATTATTATTTAAATTTTAATATTTGTTTATGCCTATTACCATTTTGTTCACATTTAAAGAAGATCATTCCAGAAAAGGGTAATCAAATTCTGCCATTACCGGATAGTGGTCGGATAGATAATACGTATCTTTTTTGTTTAATACACCTGCATTTACGCATTTTGTTGCTAAAAAAGGGGAACTCAAAATATAATCTATTCGTGTGGAGTTAATAGGCCGCCCCTCCCCTTTTTCAGATTCAAAAACTTGGGTGGGACAGCTTACCCTATTATCCCATGAAGACGTAAACCTTTGGACAACATCAATCAGAGGATAGCCTAAGAGCGAACCAAGCACACTATATTCCAACTGGTCCTCCAATAAATTTCTAACATGATCGTGTTCTATTTCCGAAGCTCTTTTGTTCTCCAAGAGCCTAGGGTTGTCTTTATACAAGTGGGCATCAAAAGGAGATAAAGCATTAAAATCTCCTAAAACTAAATATTTGTTTTGTCCAGTGGAAAGCTTAGATAGTTTATCCATTATGATTTTTGCCTCCTCGCTTCTTTTTTGATAACTAAAAGGGGAAAAATGAACTACAAAAATGTCTATGTCGTAAACCTTGCAATGCAAGGCCCCATGGTGCATGTCGTCCAGGATCTTTTCTTTTACTACTATGGGTTCCCTGGAAGTAATCCCTACGGAATATCCAGAAGTTTTTAGAATCTCGACAAACGGATGCCCCCATTTCAATGCATCACTCTTTAGTTTTTCTTCATCATAGCCGCAGAGTTCCTGTAAAGCCAATACATCTGGATTTTTAGACTTGATCCAATTAATCGTGGCCGCTTGGCGTTCACTATCCTTGCCCCAATCAAAACCATTCCAAATGTTATAGGTCATCACCTTTAATTTCTCTTGAGATCTTAACCCATGGGAAGACACCCCAAAGGTTAGAATTATAAGCACAAAAGGTTTAATTTTATTAATCATTTACTATATGTCTTAAAGTTAATTCCTTATACTAATTTGTTTCAATTACCATACATGAAACTGAATTTACTGTTTAGTAATCACCCCTATTTCACCAACAGACATTCTTTTATCATCGTCAATTATTTTAACTCCTTTCAATTTTACAAATCGTGCTTTCGTTGTTTTGAAGCTTACGGTTTGTTTAATAGGATTGTTTTTGATATTGGCAAACTCTCCAGTAGCTGCCACAGACCATGTTTTATTATCCCTACTAATTGAAAACTCATACTGTGAAACAATTCCCACCGGCCATCTTCCCCGAACGGGCATATAGGTAAACCCTTGTAACCGCTGTACTTCTCCTAAATCAACAACGACTTCCACAGCTGTATCGCTTGCCGCGCTTACCCAAGTACTATTTGGATTGTCATCAATAAGCCTATGGGCGTCTCCAAGCTTGCCGGCACTTACCTTTAGCACCTTCCAATCTTTTTTGCTAATATCAAAATACATTTCCTTGACCGAGGTTTTCTCCCTGTTTTCCGGATTATAGGCCAAGGCCTTAATAGTTGTAGGTTTATCTATCCTGAAACCTGATTGGTATTTGGGAGATTTTTCTGTTGGTTCCGAACCATCCAAGGTGTAATGGATATCTATATTTTTATCACTCACCTCCATGCTTACCACACCACTTTTATCTCTTTTGATTATAGGTTGTGTAAGCAAATTTGGAGCACGGTACAACTCGATATTCGAAATAACGGGTGCCGCTTTTGATGCGGTAATATTTACACGGACGGCAGAAACTTCAACGGTATCGAATCGTAAGATTCTTTTCACTCCTATGGTAGTTTGCGTATCTATAAGTTTCCAATTTCCGTCTATCCTAGCCTCTACGTTAAATCCATAAACCCGTTGTCCCAAGGCAATATATTCTTGAAGTAGAATTCTGTTTACTTCTGTTGGTGAATCAAAGTTAAGGGTAAGGGAAGCTGTTGTGACTCCCTCATCGGTTGTCCAATAGGTATTGTTGTCCCCATCAATTACCTTTCCAGCTCCAAATTTGGAATGATTACCCCTAACATTTGTGGCACCAACCTTGGCGGTTTTAGCAATGTTATTTGCAAAATCCTTATTTATTTGTTCCTTTAGCGCCATTAGTTGAACCGAATCCCTCTCATGTACCAACCCTCTATCATCTACGGGTAAATTAAGCAACAATGAGGCGTTCCTTCCCACCGATTCATAGTAAATCTTTACCAAATGTTCCAGGGATTTCACTTGTGAATCCTCGGAAGGGTGGTAGTACCATCCTGGTCGTATAGACACATCGCATTCGGCCGGTACCCAATGCGTACCGTTCTCATGTCCGGAACGTAATTCCTTATACTTGGAATAGCCTGGATAAACTTTGTTTCTTTCCAACAAACTCCAATTGGTTTCATTGGCCCATCCTTCCTCATTGCCTACCCATCGGACTCCAGGACCACCATCACCAAAAATCACGGCATTGGGCTGTAGTTCCCTTATTATTGCAATGGCCTTATCCCATTGATAATAGGTTTTGTTATCAATTTTCCGGGTTTCATTAGCCCCTCCGTAATAACCAGAACCTCCATTGGCACCATCGAACCACACTTCAAAAATCTGCCCGTAATTAGTAAGCAATTCCCGCAACTGATTGTGAAAATAGGTCACGTACTCCGGTTTACCATAATCCGCATGGTTTCTATCCCATGGGGATAGATACACCCCCATTTTTAGTCCGTATTCAGCACAGGCTTCCGATAAATCTTTCAACACATCACCTTTACCGTTCTTCCAAGGAGAGTTTTTTACGGAATGTTCTGTGTATTTTGAGGGCCATAAACAGAATCCGTCATGGTGCTTGGCAGTTATTATAACCCCTTTCATGCCAGCTTCTTTTATAGTTTTCGCCCATTGTCTGGCATCCAATTGGGTTGGGTTGAATTGTGATGGTTTTTCACTTCCCATACCCCATTCCATATTGGTGAAGGTATTCATATTAAAATGAATAAACCCATAATACTCCAAATTGTGCCATGCTAATTGGCGTTCTGTTGGCAAAGGGCCGTATGGTTCTGGAGCATCAGTGTATTGCCCATGGGACAAGTAGAAATTTAGCAGTGCCAACAGTACTAAATTTAAATTAAATTTACTCATATATAAAAATTTACAACTCTTGCTAGTTTTAAATCCAGTGTCTAAAGTCTAACCTCTTATGTCTTCACACCTAGGTTCCCCCTAAGAATAAGGGAGAGACTGTTAAAGTCTCTCCCAAACAACTCAACTAACTATAACAAACTCAAAAATTAAACTTCATCTTATACCGCCATTAGGCATGTATTTCTGAATTATTATTCCCAACCCGGGTTTTGTTTCAATTCTCCATTTGGGTATAGGCCTATTTGACTTGGAGGAATTGGATATAAGTAATTTTTGCCCTCATCAAATTGCCTTGCTCTTGATGTTCCTTGATAAGGCTCAACAAATCCGTCCGAGTTTGTTCTTGCGAATGGCTCATTCACTGCATTAGGATAAACATCAGGGTTAAATTTTGCTCCCAATGGGGTCTGGGCAAGCAATTGCCCAGCCTTCCATCTAACTATATCATCCCTTCGCATTCCCTCAGCGGCACACATTCCACAAAACAACACGATTGACAAAATACTTGAATTGAACATAATTAAAAGTAAATGTTATTGAAACGTTTACTATCAAATCTATAACTAGCCATAGTATTGGGAATTAATCTACTGCCGTGGCCATAAAGGTCAATTCGTCAAAATTGGCTGTGATTTCACCATTGATCGATGAAATAGCCACTAATCTAACATATCTATAATTTGTGGAATTTTCCGGGATCAAAACCTCAAAAGTTTCTTGTGTATTATCGGTTACCTCAACCAGTTTGACCCATCCTTTGGATATTGCATCCGCTTCCCAATGAGCAATTGAGACATTATTTTCATCCCCATCAGCGTCTATATCCATCGTTTCGGCTCCAACAATTTCATTTGTTGCCCAAATTTGATAGGATGCAGGGCTTCTACCCCCACAACATTCCGACCGCTTATCAAGTCTGAATCCACTTAGATTGGCAGCCACCCCGATATCAAAACTCATTACGAACGGGTACTGGTCCTCCACCGAGTCACAACTATGCCAGAATTCTCCGGTTGCACCATCGGTTAACCTTTCATAGCTAGACCCATAACAACCATCAGATGCATCAAAAGGCATTCTTAGAGCAGTAATATTGGTATGGTTTATTTGAAATTGTTCTGGGAATACTGTTTCCGATATAGAACTAAAAACATCAATGGCATTGGAGCGAGGTGCATAAATACTTTTTACAATAATGGAACCACCTAATTTGTAGGATGACAAAGTTGTTTCACTTATATCATTGGATACTTCTATTGTCTGCATAGCTCCATTAGCATCTTCATAGCTTATAGATGTTGAGATACTTCCATTCGGGACATCTCCCCAGGTTAGCACCGCATGAGTCTCAAATGCTTTTATTGCGGAAATGCTTCTACTTAGTAACGCATTTTGATACTTTGTACCATAAACAACAGTAGTGACTTCTCGGGGAATGGATGTATTTCCCGAATCGTCTTTTAGTAAGACGTCAAAATTATATTCCCCTTCGTCTAAATTGACAATAAAAGAAATGGTGTCATTGCCATTACTTTGTCGTTCCACATCAAACTCATGATTGAACGATTTGTCTTTAGTTTGGAGAACACCGCCGCTTATTTTAGGATCGGCATTAATTACTATTGAAAATTTTAGTTTTTCAAAACCAGGAGCGACTATCACGGTATCAGGTGTTCCAACGTATATGATCTCCCCGTCTTTGGTGAATTCACTGTAGGTTTCGGACGTCTCTTCACAGGAGGCAACGACAATAATTGTGCCTATGGCCAAGAGAGCGAAATACATAATTCTTGATGACTTTTTCATTATTTTATAATTATTAAAGATTAGCGATAACAGGACTGCTTTGATTAAATATGGTTTATTTTATTGGCAATCCAGTTTTTCGGTTATTCAGCTAACTGTCCCCAGAAATTGACTTCCATGATATGCATAAATTTTCCTTCTGACCAGTTTTTAAGGTTTACAAAACGGATGTAGCGTATCGGTGGGGCATCAATTGGAAATTCAAACTCTTCTCCTGAAGCTGCCGAGGCGGCATCTTCAGCACTGTTCAGACCTATAGCCCCTCCAGAAGGTTTTATAACTTCCCCATTCTCAATTAATTTGGTCCAACCTTCAAAAGAATCTCCATTATCGGCAGGTAGTTCGTCTATACCCCAAACCTCAAAATACCTGGGATTACCATGGGTGAAAATCCAAGAACCTTGTCTTTGCCAGAATTTAAACCTACTTAGTTTAGCCTTCACCCCAAGATCCATGGTAAACATATGATAAGGCTCAGTATAAGGGGCAATGGTAACACCAGGTTCTGTTTGAGAGGTATGATACCCTGAGCCGTCAATACTTCCGTTCCACATATTGGGCATTACCCAGCCAAATGCATCTTGTCTGTCCCCGTTAAGGAAAAGATCGTCAAACTTTTGAATGTCCAGCTGAATTTCTGACAAGGGCAGCACCTTTGTTTGTTTTATATCTGTGATATTATTCCAACGGTCTATGGCGGCAACACCAAAATTTTGTAGGGCCGGAGCAAACGTTCTATAGGTAAAGTGAGACCGGTTATCGTTCTCTATAAACGCGGATTGATTATAACTAATGTTGCCATTTGCATCACTCGCATATAAAAGCAATTCAGCTTTAATATTATCCTCATTATTATATTTCAGTCGGACACCTCCAAAATCTGGAACCAGTTCAAACGATGAAAAAAGCTTGTCTATTGGTGCCGTTTGAGGATTGATGGTAACCTTAACTGGAGTTGACTTATTGTTGCTTCGATCCACTACTACAAGGTTAACATCCTGTGGGGAAGTTTCTTTGAGTCCCTCAATACTGACATAATTCTTAAAATTGGAAGACCTTGCTGAAATCAATTCCCCATTTCTTTCATAACTGGCCTCCACAAGAAGCGCATCTTCATCCGGCGGCAGTTTATATTTAATAATGGCACCACCGGGTAAATTCTCTACAGTAACTTCTGTTATTACATTTGGTGGTACCCCATCACCGACCAATGGTCCTCGCTCTTCTTCTTCGCAGGAAAAATTCAACAAACATATTGATAGAAGCGTTAAACTAAACAATTTGATATTTTTCATTGTATAATTATTCTTTATAAAGTACATTTTACCAACCTGGGTTTTGTACTAAATTACTATTAGTTATTATGTCGTTCTCGGCTATAGGCCAAAGATAGTCTCTGGTCAAAAAGCGATAGCTTCCTATTGATATTACCTTGTAATAATCTTCTGTATTCTCCCCTTCTGCATTCCATCCACGTTTGTCACTGTTTAAAAATTCCCCAGCGCGTTTCCATCTTCTTAAGTCCCAAAAGCGATGACCTTCAAAGACAAGTTCAATCAAGCGCTCGTCATGGATTATATCTCTTAAACCATCTTGGGTATTTGGTTTATTCGGATTAGTGGAGGCAGCAGTCCAAGATTCTACTACCCCATTTAGGCCCGCTCTATCCCGAACCAAATCGATCCACGGTATAGCTTCAGATGATTTTCCAGATTCATTCAGTGCTTCTGCATATAACAAATAAAGATCCGCCAATCGTACAACTGGAAAGGGGTAAGCCCTGTTACTATAACCGTAAGATGTGCCTCTTTGGACATTTTCATAATACACCAATTTTTTTGGCCAATAACCAGAGACTCCCCAACGGTTGGCATCGGTCTTACCTGTTCTTTGTCCTTTTTTTGCCTCGACTATAAGTTCATTATCATCACTTTGTTGACCATGGCCGAACCATGTACCTCCATCAAAACCTAATGAAGCATAAAATCGCGGTTCCCTGTTCATATTGAGGTTTGCCGTTTCAAACCCAGGCCTGACATAATGTTGATGAGCTTCATCTGCAACAGAAACTTTAAAACGGTTACTAAAATCATAACTATTATCCTCGTCTATTGGCACTCCATTTTCTGAGTAGAACATTTCTGCGATTCTCATTGGAGCATTATAGTATGACTCAACACTTTCCCGTGTCTCAGCCGTAATATCAAGGGCAATTTTAGCCTGCGACCAGTTTTGTAAGGCTGATACGCTACGGCCAGAGGCACCCCAGACTATTTCCTCGTTCCAACGTTCCGCTATACTACCTCTTATACTTAATTTAGTCACTGTGGTGTCAGACCAGTCTGACGGAGCCCCAGTAAATCTATATAAAGAGTGTCCGGCATCATGAGCAAAATCAATGGCGTCTTTACATGCGATTGCTGCCAAGTTCCATTTTTCTTTATCATAGGTAGTATTGATCAATTCATTACCTTCCGCATCGATAAATCCAGCGTAGTCAACGTTTCCATTAAACAAAGGACTAGCAACCGTCATTAAGGTACGAGCCTTAATGGCTGCAGCGATAGGGGTGGTTATTCTACCAAGTTCAGTCCCCTGATCTTCCACTACACTTGGCAGATCACCAATAGCTTCATCCAGCAATTCCACAATGTAATCCGCCACCTCATCTACAGGAGCCCGGCTAACCCTTACTGCCTCCACCCCAGCGCTAACTTCTATATTTTCACGGATAATCGGGATAGGGCCGTACATTCTCATTAAATAAAAATGGTAGTAAGCTTTTAAAACCTTGGCTTCAGCTATCCATCTTATTTTTTCATCCTCACGAATATCAAAAGGTTTGTCGATATTTTCTAAAAATATATTACAATCACGTAATGCAATAAAAAGATTAGATACACTATTTGAGCCCCAGTAGCCTAAGCGAGGAGTAACCTTGGATTGCCCCCCCCTTCCAATAATGCTTCCATCCCAGTCCCGTGACACATTGTCATTCACAGCTATTTCATCCCCAGCCACTAGAGCTGGATTGCTAATACTGTTAACTGGAGGGAGGTAGCCATACAAAGTGGCAAGAAAACGTTCTGCTGCATCCCGGGTTTCGAAGGCATCTTCAATAACCGCTATATTATCTGGCACAACATCTACATATTTGGAGCACGAAACTCCCGATGCAATTAGTATAATGGACAGAGATCTTATTATCAATTTTATATTCATCTTTTTTTCTTTTTGATTTTATTTTTTTAAAAAAATTAAAAACCGAGTTGAATACCCACATTTATAGTTCTTTGAAGTGGATAATTTAAACCCGTTCCCTTAAGTTCCGGATCCCATATCTTAAATTTGCTCCAAGTCATTATGTTCGTTCCTGTGACATACATTCTAAGCTTCTGGATATTAAGCTTTTCTTCCATTCCCTTGCCTAGGTCAAACCCTATTTCCACTTGTTTCAGTCTCATAAAAGAGCCATCACGTAACCACCAGGTACTTGTCTGTAAATTGTTTTGGATTGGGGTGGTAGAAAGTCTGGGCCAAAGAGCGTATACATTTTTATCGTCCTCTGACCAATGATCATCAGCATAGGCCTGAAGTAGGCCATTTTCTGATAAAATACCATTGCCAGCTTCTATCAATAAATCCGCTTGATCTGTCTGTGATCCCACAACGCTATTGATAAATGGTCCCGTCCTGTATGGGTCGATAAAAAAAGATGTTTCGGCAAGACCTTGAAAGAACATACTAACATCAAAGCGTTTGTACCCAGCGGAAAGCCCAAACCCATAGGTGATTTTTGGTACGTCTGGCTTTCCTATTGCTGCCTGATCCAAAGAACTAATTAGATTATCTCCATTAAGGTCCTTATACTTAATGTCCCCTCCACCGTAATCGATTCCAGGAGTTCCAAATTGAGCAGGTGAGTTTTTCGCTTCTTCATCATCGACAAACAAACGCTCAGCAATATAACCCTGTCTAGTACTTACATTGTTGCCGATGTTAGATCGCCAAGGAGCACCGAGTTCGGCATAATTGGGCTCTTCAAACACGGTATACTCATTGTCGGTATAAACAAAAGTTGCGCGACCCTGCATCCAAAAATTTTCATTAAAGGAGTGGTTAATATCCAAAGAAGCATCTACACCTTGTAATTTCACTTCACCCACATTGGTCTGGATTACCGACTGTAGCCCTAATGTAGTAGGAATGTCCGATCTTGTTTGCAAGATATTGGATCTGTTATCCTGAAATACATCTGCTCTGAACTGAACGGCGTCATTAAATAGATTCAGGTCTACCCCTACATTGAGTTTTCGTGCAGTTTCCCATGTAACCAAAGGATTTGCATATCTGCTAATGGAAACACCGTTTACGGTCTCGTTCAAATCACGACCAAAAGTATATCCTCGACCACCATTATTGATATCGACCTCTGAGAGATAGAAAAAACGATCATTTCTCGTGTTTCCTATTTGATCGTTACCTACCCAACCGTAAGAGGCTCTAAATTTAAGTCTGGAAATTGATTCGGATTTAAAAAATTTTTCATTTGACACCAACCACCCCACACCAAAGGATGGAAAGAATCCAAAACGATTTTCTTCGGCGAACCTTTCTGATCCGTTATAGCCAAAATTGGTTTCCAAAAAATAGCGGTTATCGTAGTCATAATTAAATCTACCAGCCAAGCTAAGATTTCTACTCGGCAGTGAAAGTTGAACCGTGTTGGCGTTCCCATCCAAAAATTCTCGTGCGGTAAAGGCCAAAAGCCCTGAAACGGTATGTTTTTCGTCAAAGGTATTGTGATAATCAGTAGCGAGTTCCATATAGAGAACTGAACTATTCACTGCCTTATGATCGGGATCCAACTCTAACGACTCATCACCTTCAGAAGTTCTCGTTAATGTGTATTCCTCTGTATTCGAATCAAAAGTTGAAACCCTATAGAAATAAGGTCTATAGGATCTTCTGTTTTCGAAGGCAGAAGTGGTGTTGGCGTTTCCTAAAAACCTTGCAGAAAGGCCTTCCAAAATCGAATTTAGGTTTTGTTTGAACTCTAATTGCACCAAAGACAACTGACGTCTATAATCACGATAACCTCTTTGTAACTCCGCATAGGGATTGTACCAAACGGCCCCGTTATCTCGATTAGCGCTCTGTCTTGGCCCCAAGTCGTTTCCGAATGTAATGTGTGGAACTCCTTGCAATGCAGCATCAGGCTCTAATACCGCAGGAAAACGCACTGGGCTTGTGCGTACAGCTGCATTGTAAATAGCATTTCCACCTTGTAAGGGGCCTCTGTAATCATCTATTGTTGAATGCAACCTTACAATCATTTCAGTGTTTTCGTGCAGATCAATATTTATGTTTGAACGTAGTACATATTGATTAAGTTTTATGTTATTGGTGAAACTATTGGTGTCATCTACTTTAAGTAGGCCATCATCCGAGTTTAGTGCACCTGCAACATAATAGCGCACCTTGTCACCGCCACCACGTACATTTAGATTAATACGCCTCGAACCGGCCCAATCTTGAAATAATTCTTCAAACCAATCTACGGCTGGATAGATATTTGAATTGCCACCTCTGGCAGTACCTGCAATTTTTTCCTCTGTAAAAGTCGGGAAAAGTCCTCGTGTTCTATCGGCCTCATTCTGTAGCCGCATATGGGTAACGGGATCGGCCAGATCAATAACAGAAACTGGTGAACTGTAAGAATTCTCGTATCTCAAATTAACAACAGCTTTACCTTTTACACCGGTCTTTGTTGTGACCAGAATTATACCATTAGCCCCACGTGCTCCATAAATTGCAGTAGTGGTAGGATCTTTTAGAACCGAAAAACTTTGAATGTCATCGGGCTGTAATCGAGCAAGGTCATCTACTGTTAATTCAACACCATCTATTAGAATCAATGGACCATTTTGTCCATTAAACGAGGCTACCCCACGGACAAAGAACTGGGCATTGTCTGCACCTGGTTCACCGCTGGTCTGATAAGAAACCATTCCAGATATTCTACCTGCAAGAGCAGTTGTTAAGTTACTTGAGGGAATCTTAAGTTCGGATGGCGTAATTGAAGTCATGGCCCCTACAACAGCTTCCTTCTTTTGCGTTCCAAAACCCATAACAACAACTTCGTCCAATGCAGAAGCATCCTCCTGCAAGGCCACTGCTATGTTTGTTTTTCCCTGTAGGGCAATCTCTTTGTTAGCAAAACCTAAATAAGAAAAGACAAGTACAGCTCTGGCATTTAGCACATCAATAGAGAAGTTTCCGTCGAAATCGGCTGTTACGCCATTAGTTGTTCCTTTTTCTATAACATTTGCACCTGGGAGTGGAGTTCCACTTCCATCAGTTATAGTTCCTGATACGGTCACATCTTGGGCACTTATGTCTTGCAGACCCAGTAGTACCAAAAATATTAAAAAATGAAAAAGTCTAAAATTCATAAAATGTTTTTTTTGGATAGTCTTCACAATTTCTGGGAAGAAAATTTCGATTAGATTTAAATTGGGGCAAAATCAGCTTAGCATGTGTTGTTCATCAAAATCTTAATGTAATATGATGTAATGGACATTACACCTAACCAAAACAGTTAAATTTTTATTTATAACCAAAAGCATACAATGGCCTAATTGGATTTTGAAAACTTATGCCCCATGAATTTGACAACAACAAGAATTATTGCCTGTTAGATAAAAATTATTCCTTAGTAGATTTAAAAATAGTCTCATAAAAGATTTGAGGAATTATTTTACATGTCCCTTTTGATTTGGAAGTGGTCCTCTTCCGTAATTTTTGATTCATACTCATTAAAATTTGATGGTTAATTATTGGTTAAAATTTTCCTCTTTTTTCCATGGTTTTACAATTATTCATGCTAAAAAAGTAGTCCTTCAAATGTATAGGCCTATGCATTCAACTTTGGGCTCATAACAGGTTTCATTTGGGCTCCATTTGTACAGTGCGCCTCCTTCTAACTAACTTTTTATAGGGTACATTTGTACTTGTAACAACCTCCAAAAACAATTAGTAACATAATTATCAGACTTTTACATTAATACACGACACCGGAAACTAAAAATTTCGACTATTGCCATATTTTCAATTCTTCATTGATAAATCCCATAATCGTATATTTGAAACCAACCAAATTGCGAATAACGTAATTTCAATACCACTAGAAATATCAAATTGAATGGCACTGACATGGAAGAACTTATTTTTACTGATAGTCCTAACTTGCAACACCATTTTTGGACAAAAAGAAAGTATCAACCTCCCTTTCTTTTCATTGAACGTCAAAGATGGCTTATCACAGAATTATATTACATGTACTACACAGGATTTTGAAGGTTTTATATGGATCGGCACACGAAATGGCCTCTATAAATATGACGGCTACCATTTTGAACAAATAAATCTAAAAGAAAAGGGAATTCAGGACAATCATATCAACTGTCTATATAGGGGGAGTGACCAAAATTTATGGATAGGCACCAACAAAGGCCCGGTACTTTATGACTACCAAAGCGGAGACCTTACCCCTCTGTTCTTAGAGAATGGTGCCCTGGCAAAAAGCATTACGACTTTTTTCCAACAAGACAAAAAAAACATCTGGATAGGTACTGGCGAAGGACAGCTCTTATCATACAACATAGCCAATAATGAAATAAAGAAGTATAGCCATCCCGGATTTAGGAACATTTCCAGTATTGGAATTACAAATACCAACACCTTATTGATTGGTTTCAAATACGGTGGACTGTTAACTTTCTCTATAAAAAATGAAAAATTCTCTGTCCCAAAAGGATATGAACAGATAGGTGGAACCGGGATCAATTCCATAATTGAGGCCAAACCAGAAACTTTCCTTGTCGTTACCCCCAAAGGAGTATTCCTTTATAAACATGGGGTTAACCCCTTGGAAGTACAAAAACTGATAAGCCCAACGAATGCCAATGCCCTAAATTCAGTCATTAGTCTATTGGCGGTAAATAATAAACATATATGGCTAGGTACGGACGGTCATGGTATACTTGAGTATACTATTGCATCCGGAAAACTGGAGCCACTACGTTTCGAAGGGCTATCCCCTTCCTTCTCCGTCACCTCCATGTTTAAGGCCAGGGATAATTCCATTTGGATCGGAACTACCAATCAAGGACTTAAAATAGTCAACCCCTATAAAAGTCAGTTTAACCATTGGGCTTTTGAAAAAGGCAATAAAACAGGGTTAAGTAGTAATTCTGTTTTAGGGTTGACGGAGGACAGCAATGGAAATATAATCTTGGCTATGGATGGAGGCGGAATTACTATATTTGATCCCAACTCAAGAAAATTTGAACATTATTTCAAAAATTCAGAGGAAAAAAGGGTGGTTAACACGGTAATCCAAGATAAAAATAATCGTATTTGGGCCGGAACCTTCAATCATGGATACCATGTTTCCCGACTTTCCTCCTCCTACTTCCTAGAGCCACTGACCCTTGCAATACCCAAAGAAATTGAAAACATTTCCGTTAAATCCTTTCTTCGGGACAAGCAGGACAACATTTGGATTGGTACCATCACTGGAGGAATCTACCTTTACGACAATAAAAACGGAACGATAAAAAAGTTTAAGGAAAACAATCCCCTTATTCAATACGCACAACCCTATTGTATTTATCAAAGCTCGGATTCCAAAATCTGGTTTGGATGTTACTCCGGCCTGTACGTTTATAACCCAAAAGATGATTCTTTAAAAGAATTCTTTCCTGAAAATGGGTCCCACTTTAAACAAGTTATCTCCATAGAGGAATTGGATGGGGACAATTTATGGTTAGGCACCAAAACCGGATTATATAATATTAATAGAAAATACAATAAAACAACACTTTATACAGAGAAACAAGGCTTGCCCAGTAATGTAGTCAATTCACTTTTGGTTGATTCCTCAAAATTCTTATGGTTGGGAACGGATAAAGGTCTATCTCAATTTAATCCGGCTACTAAGGAATTTCGAAATTTTGGGCGAGAGGATGGTATTCATGGCCTTGAATTTAATGAAAATGCAAGGTTAAAAGGCAGTGATGGTACATTATATTTTGGTAACACAAACGGAGTTTATTTTTTCCACCCAAACCAAATAAAAACCAATCCTATTCCACCGGAAATTGTATTGACCGATTTTAAGATAAACTCAGAGGATGTGACTACAACCAATGACAACGTGGAAAATAACAGGCCTATCAACCAGGTAGAAGAAATTAATCTAAACCACAGACAAAATTTCTTCACCCTGCATTTTACAGCACTAAATTTCACCAATCCTGACAAGAACCAATATAAATATAAACTTATGGGGTTTGATCAAGATTGGATTTTTGCAAACAATGAAAGAAAAGCCAATTATACGAATATACCCCCAGGAGAATATATTTTTAAAGTGGAAGCCAGCAATAACGATGGAATATGGAGCATTGCACCTAAAACTTTAAAGATAATTATATACCCGCCTTGGTGGCTAACATGGTGGGCCAGAATTTTATTTGTGATTATAACTTTAGGATCTCTAATCTTGGTCAACACCTATGTATTAAAGCAAATAAAATTAAAAAATGATCTAAAAATTGAGCGTTTGGAGAAGAATAACCAGATACAACTGAACGAATTTAAGACAAAGCTTTTTACCAACCTTACACATGAATTAAGAACACCCTTGACCATGATATTGAGTCCGTTGGACAAGTTGATCAATAAGGAAACACAGGGACCGGAATATAAAAGTCAACTTCTATCTATTCAACGCAATGCCCAGAACCTGTTAAAACTAATCAATGAATGGCTGGATTACCGCAAATCAACCTCAACACAGCCAATAATTAAGGCCATTCAATTGGACTTGGTCAATTTTGCCCAAGATATTACAGAAGCATTTAAGGAATTGGCCACCGATAAATCCATGGAGATAAAATTTATATCGCAAACTCCATCCATACCTTGTCATTTTGACCCCAGAGCCATTGAAAAGGTAATATCCAACCTTATTTCCAATGCCATAAAATATTCGGAGGCGGGAAGTAACATTACTATACAGCTAGGTACTTCTTCTTCTAAATTAGATGGAACGTCAAACGCTTTTTTTAAGATTGAGGATGAAGGGAAAGGAATTTCATTAAAAAAACAGGAACTAATATTTGAACGCTTCCAATCCCTAGGCGAAAATCCTTCTACTAGCACGGGTATAGGCCTTGCCCTTTCCAAAGAGTTGGTCGAGGCTCATCATGGTAAACTGGAATTCACCTCTATTCCACAAAAGGGCAGCACATTTACGGTAAACCTACCTTTGGGTACAGCCCATTTTACAGAAGAACAACTATCCAATTCTGCGGACCAATATACACCAACAACCACATCGCAAAAACAAAATCATCAAATAGAGATTACCCCTCACCTAAACGTTATCAACAGTTTTAAGGTTGCGCCCGATTACACGGTATTGATTGTAGAGGACGAGGATGAAATACGTGAATTTATAGCCAAGGAACTGGCCGACCACTTTAAGGTATTGACCGCGAATAATGGCAAGGACGGATTCAATAAAGCAGTTGAATCTATGCCAGATTTAGTGCTCTCTGATGTACTAATGCCCAAAGCCACAGGCTTGGAACTCTGCAAAAGCCTAAAGACCAATCTAAAAACCAGTCATATTCCCATAATTTTATTGACGGCTTTATCTGATGAAGAAAGTCAAGTTCAAGGGTTAAAAGAAGGTGCCGAGGACTATATTACCAAACCATTTAGTATAAATGCCTTGTTCTATAAAATAAAATCGATCATTGAAAATAGACAGTTGATTACTCAAAGATATCAGATTGAAACAATAATGAAGCCCAAGGAGTTGGCACAGTCCACACCTGACAAAGATTTACTCGAAAAGGCAGTAAATATTATACACAACAATATTTCGGAACCAAATTTCACCGTAGACAAATTGGTAATGGAATTAGGGATGAGCAGAACTCCATTTTTTAAAAAAATAAAAAGCCTTACTAATTTAACACCAAATGAATTTTTAAAAATTGTACGTTTGAGACATGCCGCTCAAATGCTTCTAAAAACAGACCTGAATATATCTGAAATCAGTTTTGAAGTAGGGTTTCTGTCGGCCAAGTACTTTCGATCAACGTTTAAAAAACAATTCGGAGAAACACCATCAAGTTACAGGGAGAAGAGAATTACTAAAACCTAATTATTTATTATTATATCCTTAACCTTATAGATTTCTTGACTATGAACATTGTATGAAGGGTAGTAGTTCGAGTTAGAAATTATGTAGTTTATTTTATGCCACAACCTATAGTTTAACTCCTATAAACAGTTTTAAACTAATCCTTCTTAGAAGTCACCTATTCGGTGAGCAAAAAAAAAAAAAAAAACGACTCCCTAAAAACCCCTGTATACACGGCATTCCAGCTGTAGGTTCTGGTCCCTCCGGCTCCACTTCAAAAACCACCTACGGGTGGTTTTACGATTTAATTCATTGCATATTATTGTTCATTAAAAGTTTTTAGGAAATCGATGATTTACTTCTAAATCGAGATTAGGAGCAGCCAATGCTAGGCATTTGGCAAGGCAAAAAATGAACGGAACACGAACTCTGGGATAGTTTATTTTATATTTTTCCAATTCCTACATAACTTTTAGGATTGATCCTGCGGATGTCCAATAATAAAAAGTCCTTAAATTTCCCTATAATACATCAAGGACATTATTCGACGTTGAGAATTATTTGGGGAAATCCATTATTTTATTAATTCTGCCACATCCCAAAATCATAGAACTCATTCTAGCTTGACCTTTATAGCCACAACTATAGAATCTACGTATGCTGGTGAATTATATCAGATTTTGCCTCCTAGCCTTCTGCACTGCTTCCAGTTTGTTGTGGACCTGAAGTTTTTTATAAATGTTTTCAATATGCTTCCTTACCGTACTAGGTGAAAGGAATAAATTATTAGCTATGACCGTATAACTTAGTCCCCTTGCCAATTGATCCAGAACCTCTTGCTCCCTTCCACTCAGCACAACCATATCTTCATTTATGGCTAAAGATTCCTGTTTTTCCGGACAACGCAAAAGCCGTAAAGTTTTTACCGCTATGGAAGGACTCATGGCCGCTCCTCCGCCAAGTGTATCCTTGATGGCCGTATATAGTTTGTCCGCCTCAATTTCCTTGAGCAAATATCCATCGGCCCCGGCTTTTATGGCATTGAAAATATTTTCGTCGTTGTCAAAAACAGTCAGCATAAGCACCTTAATGTGTGGGTATTTTTGCTTTACGAGATTTACGGTCTCTATCCCATCCAACACCGGCATTTCAATGTCCATGAGCACCAGGTCTAGGTTGTGGTTCTTTTCCAGTTTTGCCAAAAGTTCACTTCCATTGTACACCAGGTATTTGATGGCGAGATCGTCATAATCGACAAGCTTTTCATGAATGGCCCGTGCCAAAAATGTATTGTCATCCACTATGGCCAATTTTATTTTGCTCATCCTTTTGTTGTTTTTTTTTGATTGTAGACCCAATTCATACGTTGATCTCCAACTCTACCTTAGTACCCTTACCCGGAACAGATGTCTGCTTTAGTTCGATTCCAGCTTTTCTGGCCCGGTTGCGCATAATATGAAGACCGTTCCCTGTGGACTCTTTTGTGGAATCGAAACCTCTTCCAAAATCTTCGATCTCAATATTAATGGTATTTTCTTCCTCTGAAAATGTTACAAGTATTTCTGGACTGTCGGCATGTTTAACGGCATTGTTCACAGATTCCTGGACAATTCTAAATAGATTCATCCCTGTAAAGGCGTTGAGCACTTTGGGCGAAGGATTTCCCTCTACCCTTACCTTGATCCTGTCATCTGTAGCTTCATGGACAGTGGCAGCCAATTGTTGAGTGCGTTCCTTTATGTCTTCCAAACTAATTTCATCCTTGTTCATGGCCCAAATGGTATCCCGCAGTTCGGATATGGTCACTAAGGAAAACTGTTTCATTTGGGTTAGCTTTTCCATGAGGAAAACTTCTCCCTTATCTATCCCTCTTTTGGCCGAATCCGTAATCGAGGTAAGATAGGTAAGCTGGGAACCTATATTGTCATGTAGATCACGGGCAATGCGTAAGCGTTGTTCCTTTAAGTTCTCTTGGGCCCTTGCCTCGGCCATAGCCTTTTCCAAGGCAGTTTCCCGTGCCAAGTTCTTTGCCTTTACTCTCTGTTCACGAAACGTAACAATACCAATCAATAAAAGCAATACCAATAAACCACCACTGGCGAACAACATATTGTTGCGCTCTTTTAAGGAAAGCTCGCTTTCTACCAGCTCGTTCTGTTGGCGTAGAATTTCATTTTCCTTTTGCTCGGACTCGTACTTTTCTCTTAGGTTGAACATTTCCTTCGCTTTTTCGGCAAAATAAAGACTGTCTCTTGCTGCCTTATGTTTTTGATGATACCCATATGCTTTTTTAAAGTCGGGTTTTTCTTCATAAATTAGAGACAAGGTTTTAGAAAGCGCGTCAATGCCCGGAAGGTAATTTATTGAATCTGCTTCTCGATATGTGGTCAAAGCCAATTTTTCGGCCAGATCCATTTTACCCTGTTTTAAATATATATTGGCCAAATCATTCTTTAATGATATAAGGGCCAGACGTTCTCCCTTTTCCTGCTGAAGGGCTATGGCCTCATTATAATAAAGTTCAGCCTCTTCAAAATTTCCAAGTGCCCAACTTGCCAGGGCCAAATTCGTCAAAGGATATGCAAGTTCTAAAATGGCACCGATATCTTTATTGGTATCGTATGATTTTTTGGCAAATTCAATGGCCCTGTCGTAGTGCTTTTTTTCCAAATAGGCCACCGCCAAAGAGTTATAGCACATGGCCATAAAATAATTGTTCCCAATCCTTTCATACAAATCCAATGCCTTTAGATAGTATTCAAGAGATAGATCAGATTCTTGAATCAGCTTATATCTATTTCCCAAATTCAAATAAGATCCAGCAATCCAAATGCTATCCTTCCCTGCTGTAAAGTTCTCTAATGCCTTAAACTGAAAGTCCACCGATTTATCAAACTCAGATAGCGCCTCGTACGCATTGGCTATATTGGTATAAAGGCTTCCCAAAACAAAATGATCGTTGGAGGTTTCCAAAATAGGCTTGGCCTTTAAATGAAAACCCAATGCTTCTTTGGGCCTACCTTCATCCCAAGAAAGAATCCCATATACAATCCATATCCTAGCCCTGTAATAATCGTCATCCAAAGCTTCTGCCTCCTTAAATGCCCATTCTGTATAAAATCTGGCACTGTCCATATCTATGGATCGAAACTTCATTGCAATATCTTTCAATGCCAATACTTTATCTCCTTCCTTTTTCAGTACCAAAGTATCTTTCAACGCAATAATCTCTTGTTGAATATCTTGGGCAAACAGTGGTAATCCGAATAGAATAAAGAGGTATAAAAAGGGTAAATCAAATTTTTTAAGGTCGGTCATTACAAAAAGAAAATGATTGGTGATTAAAACTAAACCAAATGTAGAAATAATCGTTCTTTTTATTAAAAAATAGGATCGGCATAGTAGTAATTTAATTTGATTTATCCACCAATTTATCTATAGTGGCGTCCAGAAAGGCATCGATACCAATTTCTGCTCCCTTCTTATAAATTTCTGGATTGCATTTCACAACGGTTACATTGATATCTTCCTTGTCTTCTACACGCCATACATGAAAAACACCCGCATCCGTACCTCGCTTATCCACATCGGCGGCTTGAGAGGCATCAAATTTTTGTTTTTTCAGTACATCAGCTACCTCAACACCGCCACGAACAATCATTTGCCCTATATTAAACCTGTTAAAGCTCGATTCGTTGATTTTAAAATCAGTATCGGCCTTTACCTGAGCATACCCAGCCATACGGTTCAAAGATCTGGAGGTTTCGCTTAAAGCATTATCAAACGCCTGCACATTCAAAACTACTTTATTAAAAATAAAATCCTTTTTCCCGTTCGAGACCTTCATTTCCACCTGTTCTTCATAATTAGCTATTTTAAGGGGGCCGGTCTTCTTGTTATCCATGGATTGCTTTGCCACGATAAACTTTTGGCTTGTTGGGCGCATAATTATCGCCCCAAACTCCTCTCCTTTTTCACCACCTTGCCCAGCTCTTAATTCCCAACGTTTCTCGCGGTCTTTTACATAGGCCCCATGGTTCCACAATTCATCTATAGAGATTATTTCAAAACCTTTAGATTTAAGATTTGCTTTATACTGTTCGAACAATTTATCGGTAAGTTCCTGTAAATCATCTATTTGCAATCCGTCCAAAACCAAGGTCAAGGATGCTTTGGCATCGCCCTTTAACCCTCCTCTCCACATCTTCCCACCTGCCTTTTTGTCCTCCAACTGCAAGGCCGTTTGAAAATTGACTTGAAAATCCGAAATAACGATCCTTTTAGGACTTTTCCTAAAATTAAGGTTTGCCGGACCCAACATCTTTACTTTAAAATCCTTCACATTTTGGGCCATTACCAATGAAGATGTACATAATAAGATCAATAAAAAAGATAAGATGGATAAATTGTTACGTTTCATATTATAATTTTTAAGTTTTTTTTACAAACCTATATAACCTTGATTTTGGTCACAATAGGGCAATTGACGTAAAGTCAGCCGAATGTGGCATCATCAAATATCAAAAAAATTATAGCTAAGTAGACCAACAAGAAAGGCGGCCATTATCAATAAGGCATTCACTTGACGCAATTTTGGGTTCAAGTTCTTGGACCTGGCCAACAAATGCATTATAATGGACAACAGCAAGGTGGGCAAGCTGATGTATAGGTTGAACAAATAAAACCACATCCACGCAGTACATAACGACCAAATTGCCAATACTGAAGTCAATGGCGGAATACATCTTTCCATAAGCCCTACCGATTCATCTGGAAAATGAAAATAGAGAAATGTGAAAAGCAGCCCTATTGGTCCGATCAATACCATCAACATTAAAACAATGCCTAACATGAGTATTGGATTAATTGGTACATAAACACTATACCAGATATGTTTCTTGATTATCCTTCGTTCTTATGCTGATCGGTACATTTCCAAATTGCGTCTTGAAAATGACAATCCCATCCCCTACCGAAAGTTGATCGTACAATACGGTATTCACCACCAACGTACCATCGGTGGTTCCTACCCTATTTGAGTTGGATGTGCGGTTGGATGTAATAGTGACCTTGTCCTCCACCAGGGCCGCCACTCCCTTTTTATGGGCACTGAACCTGTCTTTTCGATGAATTCTACTCGCCCTAAGGAGTTTATAACCCTGATACAGGGGCACTATCCAAAGTGGGAATAGTAATACCATAAAACCCCAAAAACCACTAATCAACAATAAAATACCAACCGATAAAAACGGGGCAGCCAGCAACAAGCGTCGTTTCAGCACTGCATACCACATTCTTTTGAGGGCCTCAAAATCCCTTTGGGTGTACCGGGTATGTGGAATCCGTTTTTCAAGGAACCTTGTCGTATCCTTATGGGTAAGGGAAACGCCCCTCTCATCAGGTTGTAAAACAACAATAAGATCGAGTGTCCTTTTCGATATTGGTGCACGGTCCATTACTATATCCATCCCCACCTTTACTTTGGAATATTCCCGATAATCCACCGAAAATTCCTCATCATCCACGTGCAGGTAATAGTGTCTGGCGGTTCTTGTTTTTCCTCTTGTTCCCGATCTGCCACCTGTGGACTGAACATTGAGTCTTTTTTCGGTTACCCTTCCAGAGATACGATGTTTCAGCCCACGGCGGAGATCGATTGCCGTGGTCGCGATCGTATAGGCGATGATGCCGAAAAAGAACAAGCAAAAACCAATTACCACATATATCGCAATGGTATCTCCCTCAAAACTATTTTTGAAATCCCTGAACACAAAAGAGATACATAACAAAAACATCCCAATCACGATTACAGGGAACGCCAACATGGCGATCAATTGTTGTCTGAGCTTTTTTATGTCGGAAGGCGATAAGGGCAAAATCTCCTTTACTGGCATTGAGTGAAGTCTTTTCGAAATGATATCAGTAACCCGTATAGATGAAAGGTGCCCAAAAATAAGGATGGGTCTGGTCCCCATATTTCCCTGCAATAAAATTGCGTTTCACTTCGGCCAAGGCAGTGGGTGTGGCCATGCTCTTGTTGAACATCCTGTCATAGAGTTCCACACTCAGAAACATGGTGCCCGAATCACTTACACTCCACAGGGAAGTCAACGTGCTACTTACCCCTGCATTGAAAAGGGCCTGATTAAGTCCCTTGATACCATCGCCCGGCGACTCAATGCCCAAGGCAGTCTGGCATGCACTGAGCATCACAAAATCTATGGGAAGGTTCAGTTTTTCCACTTCACCCACGACCAACATGCCATCTTCCCCGTTCACAGGTTCTGGCTTTACCGTCATAGCGAAGGCACTTAGGTCAAATACGTAGGGATGTACACTGGCATGACTTGAGAGATGAAGCGCCCTATACTTGCCCAGTTCATTGGCCTGGCTCATTCTTTTGAGTTCGTTCTCGGTCATCATGGCATCGAGCCTAGTATCCGTGAGCGGTACTTGTTTCTGGATCAGCACCACTTCATTTCTTCCGCCTTGCAAAAAGCTCATAGGCTCCTTGCCCTGGAAGGTGGCAAAGGCATAGTCCAAAGGCAATCCCTTTTCCAAATCTTCCCGCACACGGTATCGCAGTTTTTCGAGATCGCCGATAGAACTTAAAGGTGCCTTGGGCGTTGAATACAAATCATAAGTGGCACCTCCAAAAGCCAAAACATTTTTCTCAAACTTCTTTTTGGGCTGTTTTCTAAGGCTGTACAGCAAGGAAGCGCTTGGAATATAGCCCATTTCGAACCGCTCGGCCAGATAACGGCCCTGACCATCCAACAATGCATCGAAGGGTATGGTACCTGTCAATCCTTCCGGACTGATGGCAAGTTTGGTGATGCCCTGTAATTGATCCTCCAGTCCATTTATAAAGGTGATATAAAATCGGCGGAGCAGGTCCGGCATTTTCTCTTTTTGGTAGAACACGTATTGACCATCCACTACCGAGGCCTCCATGTGTTTACGAAGGTATTGGGTCATCAACTTGAATTCGCCTGGAGCAAACATACCGGGCTTTCTCACCTTGGTCCCATTTAAATAGTCTAGATCGGGCTGTCGGAATTCATTTTTGGCCATTTCCTTTTCCAATGTAATGAGTTCCTTGTCGTTGGACAACATATCCGCAAAGGCCCCGGCAGATCTATTGTATTTTATGGTGATATCATTCTTACGCACCAAACACATCAAATAGGTGCCTTCGTAGGTATTTCCTTTTGAAACATCGATGAAGGAAAGATAAGCCTCATTGGCTCCCAGGACGGCCTGAAGCTCCTTCAATGGCAGTTGTTTTATAATGCTTCTTTTATCGTTCAATAGGGAATAGGATCGGTTGGATTCTATAACGTCATAGATCTTATTGAACTGCTGGGTCTCATAATAAGTGGCGGCCAACATACCATTTATCCGTTGAAACTTATCTAGATAACCCCTTTGGGCCAAGGTTGACAATCCCTTCAGCACCTCGATTTCTTCTTCCTTGGCTTTTTCAAATAATTTGGCAGCTTCCGTGTAGTTTTTCAACTCCATCAACCGAATCCCATCGTTGTATGCGTTGCCCGTTAAGGCTACTTCTCCTTCACCAAGAATGTTTTCCGTGGTGGATAAGCCGTTCCTCACAAAGGAGGAATAGGGTTGATTTTCCATACCATGGATTTTTAGAAACACCTGGGCCTTTCTACGTATGGCCTTGCCTTTTTCCACATCTTTGTTAAAGGCATAGGCACGCATCAACACATAATAGGCCTCAGCAACGTACTCCGGCGATTTCAATTTGGGCAAAAGATTGATGTAGGCATCGGCAATGAGGGAAGCCTCGCCATATTTTTGTTGCTCGGTTAGGGCCATGACGGTATAGAAATAAGCTTTTGCCAAGACGGCTGTAGACGGTGCACTCCCCTTCAGTTCGTTCAAAATAAAACTACTGGAGGCCAATACACGATCCCATCGCTTAAGGGCGGCCTGTATCCGTGCCAATTTTAAATACGCCCTATACCTAGAGGGCAAGGAATAGTTTTTCTGGTCAAAAACTATTTTCTCTAAGTGAGGCTCCAGTTTTTGCCCAAAGAAAAAATTGACTTTTTCCGATAACTGGGCCAAATTAACCAATGCTTCGGTGTACAGTGCCCTAGTAATTAGGCCTTCTTCCACTGCTTTTTCCGAATTGACCCAATCGGCCAATATTTTTTCCGCGGTCGTATTCTGGGCAATGTTTTCATAAGTAGCCCCGAGACTGGAACCCAGATTTTCAAAAGTGGTTTTGGCCCGCGTTATGCTCCTATTGTTATAGTCCGATAGAAATCCGTTCGCCATTTTTACGGTTGCGGACAATTGCGGAAAATTGACCAAGGAGTTTACATAACCGCTCAATGCCCGATGATCCCTTTGCAATGTTGCCTGATCTTGCCCCACGGCCTGCATATTCTCCAAAAAGAGCTTTGCGTCATTTGGCCTGTTGGCAAATACCGCATATATAAACCCATAATACCCGGTTTCAGGGTTATAACTATCAAAGGCCATGGCCCATTGCGAAAACATCACCGCATCGTCGGGTCTATTATTACCATACAAGGCACTGGCCAACCATCCAAAGGTTTTAGCATTCTCTGGGTAAATTTCCAATAGTTCTCCTGCCGACAACAACCGAGCATTGTTATTCTTAACTCTAGCTGCGTCCAAGTAGGCAGCATAGCTGGAATGGGATGTTGGATCGTTGGGTGGAATGGCCATTTGTGACCAACAAAGGAGATGGGCGAAGACGAACGCCATGAATATAGAATTTCGCATAATGTGCTTTTTTAATATGACTACAAGTTATTGGAAGCCTAGAAAGACATAATTGGTTGGCCGTCCTTACAGATAGTGGCCTCATGGGTGTTGTTCTGGTTCTTTTTTAGGTATTGACCATTGCGGGCCCCATTTTGCATTTGCATAATTTCCTTGCTTCCATCAAAGTACCATATCATTTGTAAACCATTAACAATACCTCCGGAGAATTCCGAAAAAACGATTTTTTTCTCGGACATCAGAAACTGCATCGTCATGCCGTGCATATTCCCATTTTTCCAATCGCTATATACGGCATCGCTCCCATTCACTTTTACCCCTTTGCCGTTTTCGCAGTTGCCCATAACACATGGGGAAAGCCCAGTGGTGGGCAGGGGACTATTGCTCACATGTTTATCATTTTTGTAGTCTCTAAAGTCGTAACCGTTTTTATTCCTAATAACATGCAAACCTTCTTTTTTGTCATTAACAAACATGCCAAAGGCATACATATTGTCTTCGCTCTCATAACTAAAAAAACCCTCTTTTAATCCATTCTTATAAGCACCCCAATATTTACCAAAGTTACCAGTCTGATTGGCAATTCCATGTAGCAACCCATTGTCATAAAAACCGACTTGATAACCAATCTCCTTATTATTGGCATCCACAAGTGTTGCATATGCATATCCAGTGTTGCAGTCGCCTGTTATACATCTTGTGGCATCTTGGGCAGCTACTGAACCAAATATTAGTAATGTTAATAGAATAATCATCTTAATTTTATCCATGTCAATAGGTTGTTTTTAGGTTGTTGTGCAAACCTAGTCAGTAACCAAGGTTGGTTCAATAGGGCAATTGACTTATTTGCTGGGCCATAGATAAGATATTCTAATGCCAAGGGCTCTACGATACTCAAAAATACGTAGCAAACCAAAGGCCTGACGAAATGCTAATGTTACGCGGGCATTTTTGAAAACTTTAGGATGCCCATGTGATAACCATGGGTATTTTTATTTGCAACATTTTGATAATTAAGGACACACAATCCTACGGCTCCACTTTAAAAAACCACCTACGGGTAGTTTTTTCGTTTAGTTATTGCTTATTATTGTTCTTTGAAGGTATTAATTCATAAACATCCTTTTGTCGACATCGCTTCCCGGATTCAATGGCCGAAGCGCAGCTCGCTTTTTCGCCAGAATATATAATGTAACTTTTTCCGAGAACCCCACCGATTCAATTTCATCAATCGGAAAACTGGAAATAATAGTATCTTAGGAACAACAATAATCGAATATGTCGAACGTCAAATCTTGGATACGAACCCTTGTTGAGCTTTTGGAAGTCTTTTTTAACAGCTCGCAACAAAGCAAACGAGGCAGAACTTGGCACCAGCATGTGGTGCCCTATGAGGAAGGTTGGGCCGTGCGTCGCGAAGGCAACCAACGTATAACCAGTAAACATCGAAAACAGAGCAAGGCCATAAGCAAGGCCAAAAGTTTAGCCAAAAAATACAAGGCCGATGTCATTATTCATCGAGAGAGTGGCGGTATACGAGACCGGATAAGCTATGATGATTAA
This sequence comes from Arenibacter troitsensis, assembly GCF_900177645.1. Classification (GTDB taxonomy): domain Bacteria; phylum Bacteroidota; class Bacteroidia; order Flavobacteriales; family Flavobacteriaceae; genus Arenibacter; species Arenibacter troitsensis. The sequence goes on along the minus strand of NZ_FXAO01000001.1, from coordinate 429,303 downwards.
GAAATCAACTCATTCTAGGAAGCCTTTAGGGTTTCAAAAGAAAGACAATCGGGGTCGTACATAAAAGAAAATTTTTCCATACCCTTATTAAAATGTTTACAAAAAGCGGGTTGGCCATTTATATAAAATCATCAGCCAGTTCCCTGAAAATTTACATGATTTTTAAAATTCTTGACCCAAAATAACATATCCCCAATTCTCGAGTTTTTATTTGCCATGAGGTTGAATTAAAACGTTGACTTTGTCTCCGGAACATTGAATTTTGTTCGATTCTTATTCAAAAAACCCACCAATAAATCCTTATATTGGATTCCCATAACGGGATTTCTAAGGCAAAATATTGCCCTTACCCATTTTCAAACTTAATTGGGAACCTAAAACATAAGTACTATTGAAACCACTTTACAATTGCTATATCCTTCTCTTGGTCCTAATGGCTTCATGCCAACAAGGCAAAAATGAAAAATCAACAAAAGAACTGCCTAAAATTGCCATTGCAGGTCTGGGAATAGAAAGCAGTACCTTTTCGCCCGCCCTGACCCATGAAGAAGCTTTTCATGCCAAAGTAGGTGACTCTATTTTTGCCAAATACCCATTTCTTCAGATAGATTCTTTAAATAGGAATAGGGCACAATGGGTACCTACCTTGGTAGGGAAGTCATTGCCAGGCGGAACAGTAACCCGTGAGGCATACGAATCCCTAGTAACCAAAACCTTAAAATTATTAAAGGAAAATGGCCCCTATGACGGACTTTTTTTTGATATACACGGTGCCATGAGTGTGGTTGGATTGGACGACCCAGAGGGCGACTTCATAGAACGAATTAGGGACGTGATAGGAACCGAGGTGCTTATATCCACCTCTATGGACCTCCATGGAAACGTGTCCGAAAAATTGGCAAAACATACCGATTTGATAACCTGTTATAGAATGGCGCCCCACGAGGATGCCATCGAGTCCAAAAAAAGGGCGGTCACCAATCTTCTGGAACGACTTGAAAACGGCAAAGGCAAGCCTCAATACAAGGTCTGGATCCCTGTGCCCATATTATTACCAGGCGAGAAAACAAGTACCCGAATTGAACCGGGCAAAAGTTTATATGCAAAAGTTCCCGATGTAGCCAATGCAGAAGGTATTATTGACGCGGCCATTTGGATTGGATATGCCTGGGCAGATGAACCGCGCAACCATGCCGTAGTAATGGTTACCGGTGATGATAGGGAAAAAGTTGAAAAAGGTGCCGAAACATTGGCGCAAAGCTTTTGGGATGTGCGGAAACAATTCGAATTTGTTGCCCCAACTACAACATTGGAAGAAAGTTTAAAAATGGCACTGTCCAGCGAAAAACATCCATTTATGATCAGTGATATGGGAGACAACCCAACTGCTGGCGGTGCAGGAGACGTTACGTGGACATTGCAACAATTGTTGGCCAGGCCGGAATTTAAATCGGACAAAGGTCCTTCCTTGATTTATGCCTCTATTCCTGGGCCCGAATTTGTTGATAAAGCCCTTGAAATAGGTGTAGGTGGAAAAATTAAGGCCATGGCCGGTGCAGCCGTGGATGACCGATTTGCTGGTCCTTTGGAACTGGAAGGAACCATTGAAGCTATCAAGGCCGGTGATGTGAACGCGGAAGTGGAGGTCGTTGTTAAAATTGGAAGTATACAGGTAATCGTTACCAAAAAAAGAAAACCGTACCATTATTTAAGCGACTTTACCAATTTAGGATTGAATCCCAAAGAAACGGATATCATTGTTGTCAAGATAGGTTACTTGGTACCAGAACTTTACGATATGCGTGGCGATTGGGTGATGGCATTGACCCCGGGCGGTGTAGATCAAGACCTTAATAGATTGGGTTATAAACGTATTAAAAGACCCATGTTTCCATTGGACAGTACTATGGCCCAACCGGATTTGAAAGCCCATTTTATTCCGGCTTCCAATTCAACCGAATAATTATGGACAAGGTTATTTAAAAGGGCTATTACAGGTTACATTTAATATTCTCTACCGTTTATCACCTAAACATAGGATGTTCCTTTAGCTAAGAGTTTGTCCAAATTACTGCTAAAGCAAACGCAGCACAAAACCAATACAAGTGCAATGGGTATTGGTAAAACCCAGACCTATTTCCTTAAGACATTATTAACAATTAAGATTTTGTTAATACAGTAATACGGCTAAAAAAAGTATTTTAGGGAAAACCTAAATATAACCCTACCATTGCAGACTAAAAGCTCTTTCCCAAGATTAAAAACGCCATTCAAACCAATAGGTATTCAAAAGACCTTTGCATTTTGTTTTTTGATCTTCGTCTTGCTCTTCTATGGCTGCTCCCCCAAATTTTCAAATGTAGCGCTACCCATAGATGGCTTGGAGGAATTCTCTTATAGTGGCTCAAGTGTTTTGGAAGACAAATGGTGGACCGCCTTCAACGATGAACAACTTAATGTTCTTATCGATTCCGCATTACAGTCCAACCTTAATCTAGCGGCTACTTGGCACCAATTTTTGGCAGCAAAAGCCATTGTAGCACGTGAAGGCGCCGACAAATGGCCACAAATTGGAGCTAGCGCACAGTCTGCAATTAATTTACCGGAACCCGATTTTGTGGGCGGGGAAAATACACAATTGGGTCTGTCTGCCAATTACGAACTGGATTTATGGGGCAGGATACGAGCTTCGGTACAGGCAGAAAAATTGAGGTCGGAAGCTAGCCTTTATGATTACCGAACCGCCGCAATATCCCTTTCCGCAGAAATTGCAACAACTTGGTACCAACTAATTGCGGCTAAAAAACAACTGCAAATTACCTTGGACCAGATTTCTACCAATGAGGATATTATTAAACTTATAAGAACGAGGTTTGTGGGAGGTCAGATTAGGGCAGTGGATATTCTGAGACAAGCACAGTTATTGGAAAGTACCAAGGAGCAACAGATAATTTTTGAGACCAATGTAGCCCTTTTGGAAAATCAACTGGCAGTTCTTTTGGGCAAACAACCACAAAGTAATATTACTTTTGACACCAAGGATCTACCAACACTGCCAGATCTACCGGAGATTGGTATTCCCTTGGAACTCATTAGACGCAGACCGGACATACAACAATCCTACGCCATATTACTCGCTGCGGATAGGGATATGGCGTCTGCCGTGCGCAGTAAATACCCAAGAATATCGGTAAATGCCAGGGGGCAACTGCGTTCCAACAGCTTTCAAAATCTTTTTGACAATTGGGCCTATACCCTAGCCGGAAACATATTGGCCCCCCTTTTCTATGGCGGACAGCTAAGTGCTGAAGTGGACAGGACCCAGGCCGTTAAACAACAACGCCTTTTGGAATACGGACAGACCACTTTGGAAGCGTTTCAAGAAGTGGAAAATGGCCTTATACAGGAATTAAAGCAAAAACAAAGGGTAGAAAATATAGCCAGACAATTGGATTTGGCGCAAAAAAGCAACAGACAACTAAGGGTAGAGTTCCTCAATGGATTCAGCCCCTATCTGGATGTACTTATAGGTTTGGACGCCGAGCAACAACTCCGCAGGGATTATGTAGTGTCACAACGGCAACTAATTCTCATACGAATTGCATTGTACAAGGCATTGGCGGGTAGATTTGAAACGGATAGGGAAATAGACAATCAATAGAAATTTAACGATATGAGCAATAAAAAAATACTGTGGATATGTTTAGCTATTCTAATTGCAGGGATTGCTATTACCACCCTAATATTTTCTACGGAACCAGAGGCACAGACCGAAGGGGCAAGTATAGAAACGGCCATGTTGGTGGATGTGATTACCATAAAAGGAGGCTCCTTTGAACCTACCATAGCAGCTACTGGGACAGTGCAGCCCGTGGAGGATATTACCTTGAGTCCGTTGGTATCGGGTCAGATACTACATAGGGATCCTGCTTTTACTCCCGGAGGTTTTGTCAAAAAGAATCAACCTCTGTTACAGATAGACCCTTCGGATTATAAAAATACCTTAGAACTTAGAAAGAGCGAACTTCTGCAATCCAAAACTACTTTGGATACCGAAATGGGCCGACAGCAAATAGCGGAACAAGATTTAAAGCTTATAACCAACGATTCCCTTTTTAAAGACAATCCGTTGTCCGCAGAAGAACGACAATTGGTATTACGGCAACCCCAACTCAATGCGGTTAAGGCCACCATTGTGGGCGCGAAAGCTTCTGTGGATCAGGCACAATTAAACTTGGAAAGAACTACTATCCGCGCTCCCTTTGATGCACATATTCTTAGCCAGAACGTCACCACAGGTTCCCAAGTTGGCCCCGGGGACGATTTAGGCAGACTGGTTGGTACGGACTATTATTGGGTTACTGCAACCGTACCGGTCTCCAAACTTCAATGGCTGCGCTTCCCCGAAAATGATAAAGACAGGGGTTCTGCCGTACTTATAAAAAATTCTACGGCCTGGCCAGATGGGCAGTATCGTGAAGGGTTTCTGGACAAACAAATTGGAGCCTTGGACGGGCAGACCCGCCTAGCAAGAGTGTTGGTAAAAGTGGCCGATCCACTGGCTAAAAATAACGATATGGAAGGGAAGCCAATATTAATGATAGGCACCTTTGTTGAAGTGGAGATACAGGCCAATAAATTAGACGATATAGTACGGCTGAACAGGGATTATATTAGAAGTAACGAAACGGTTTGGGTAATGAAGGACGAGAAATTGGAAATTCGCGAGGTTGATATCTTACTTACGGATAATGAGTACGCCTATATTAGAGAAGGCTTGCAAGAAGGAGAACATGTAGTTATCACAGATCTAAGTACGGTTAGCAACGGAATTGGACTAAGAACAAGGGCTGAAGGCTCTGAAAAAGAACCGACGCAATAGTTAGACCATGGTAGAAAAGGAAAAGACAGAAAATAAAATTCCAAGGAAAGAAGGTGCCATTGCCTATATGGCCAAGAACTCCATTGCCACCAACCTACTAATGTTGGTTCTCCTCGGCGGTGGAATTTTTACCATGTTCAAAATACAAAAAGAAGTATTTCCAGAATTTCAGCTAGATTTTGTTGAAGTCTCGGTAGCTTACCCAGGTGCCTCCCCGGCAGAGGTTGAGCAAGGTATCCTGCAGCCCGTAGAGGAAGCCGTTAGGGCCGTACAGGGAATAAAGGAAATTGTTTCCGAAGCCAATGAGGGGTCGGGACAGATCCTTATTGAACTTGTTGCGGGGTCGGAACGAATGAAAGCCTTCCAAGATATTGATCAGGCCATTAATCGTATACGTACCTTTCCAGATGATATTGAACAACCAATTGTAAGTCTGCAATCCCGTCAACGGGATGTACTTCAAATTGGATTATACGGCAAGGCAGATATTTGGACCCTGCGCCAATTAGCAGAACGTCTACGCAATATCCTTCTCAGCAATCCCAAGATTACTCAGGTGGAACTGGGAAATGTCCCCGATTATGAAACCCGGATCGAGATACCCCGCCACAACCTACAAAAATACAACCTGACCCTAGGACATGTAGCGGACATTATTGAACAAAGTAGCAATGACGTACCTGCCGGAGCGGTACAAACCCAAAGCGGGGAAATATTACTGCGCATGCAGGAAAGAAAACAATGGGCCAAGGAATATGGAAATATCACTATAATCTCTTCCGACTCTGGGGCCAAGGTGACATTGGAGGATATTGCCACCATCACCGATGGTTTTGAGGAAACCGGATTTCACGGACAGTTCAATCAAGAAAACTATGTAGAACTACGTATTTTCCGAATTGGGAACCAGTCCCCTCTGGAGATTGCCGATGCCGTGGAAGGCATCATGGAAGATTTCCAGCTTCCTCCGGGAATCAAATATCGCACGGATAGCAATCGCGCCGCGGATTATAGGGAACGGCTATCGCTTCTAACAGAAAACGGAATTCTCGCCATTATCATTGTGCTGATTATACTTACCCTATTTTTGGAGTATCGCCTAGCCTTCTGGGTAATGATGGGTATGACGGTTTCCTTTGTGGGAGGAATGATATTCCTTCCCCTAATTGGTATCAGCGTAAACATGATTTCCATGTTCGGATTTTTGGTAGTCCTGGGAATTGTTGTGGATGATGCCATTGTAGTGGGAGAAAATGTGTACGAATACCGACAGAAGGGGTTAAGCCCCATCAAAGCCGCCATTGCGGGAACTAAAGATGTTTCCTTACCGGTAGTATTTAGCATTGTCACAACTATTATAGCTTTTGTACCCCTCTTATTTATGCCGGGTGAAACTGGGAAGTTTTGGCAACCCCTACCTGCAGTGGTTATCGTAATTTTAGGGGTTTCATTGTTGGAAGCACTATTTATTCTACCATCCCATTTGGCACATCTTAAAAAAGAAACCAATAAGAACAAATGGGTGAAAAAGCTTGAAGAATGGCAGCGTTCATTTGCCAATGGTTTTGACCGTTTTATAGAAAATCAATATCGACCATTGCTGGACAAGTGTTTACAATATCGATATATTACACTAACTGCCGCAGTTGTTCTATTACTCATCGTAGGAGGCTATGGTTATAGTGGACATATGGGAATGATTATGATGCCCGAAGTTGCAGCCGACGAAATAGAAGCCGGGGTTCGCCTACCAGTTGGTACCACTCCGGATCAGGCGGCCAAAGTAGCACATGCCATCACCAAATCTACCCAACGTATGTTTGATGAGCACAATCTTTATGAAGTAGCTGAAGGAATTAAAACAAATGTTCGTGGGCAGAATTTTATAGACGTTGAAATTGTGATGTTACCTCCGGACCAACGGGATATTACAGCCGCTGAAATCATTGCCCTATGGAGAGATAATATTGGGGATATTGAAGGGGTGGACCAAATTACCTTTGAGGCCGAAAGAGGTCCTGGAGGAGCAAGGCAGGCCATTAGCATAGACCTCAGCCATTCGGATATCAATGTGCTGGAAAAAGCCAGTGGCGCATTTGTAGAAAGGATGAAGGCATTTTCCAATACGCGTGATGTTACGGATAACTACAACAAGGGAAAAATGCAACTCGATTTTAAGATATTACCTCAAGGAAGAAGTCTTGGGCTTACTTCTGACGAGGTAGGCCGACAGGTGCGCGATGGTTTTTTTGGAGCTTTGGCAATGAGGCAGCTGCGGGGAATGAACGAAATTGAGGTACGGGTAAAACTGCCGATCGAAGAACGTAAGGACATCAAAAATTTGGAAGATTTCTTGATACGTACCCCCAGCGGATTGGAGGTCCCCTTAATGGACGTGGTGATGGTGGAACAAAGGGAAGCCTTTAGCAGTATCAATCGTAGGGATGGCCGTAGAATAGTCAATGTTGGTATGGACGTTGAACCGGCCAATGCCGTAACAAAGGTCATTAATATGGTTCAGGAAGAAACACTACCACAATTACGCGCAGATTTCCCCGGAATTACATGGACCTTTGAAGGGAGTCAAGCAGATATGCGGGAAAGTACCAACACCCTTAGGTCCGGTTTCGCAATTGCCATGGGTCTAATTTATGTATTGTTGGCCATAGCCTTTAACAATTATGCACAGCCCTTGATCGTCATGACCGCCATTCCATTTGGTATAGTAGGTGCCGTTATAGGTCATATCTTGCTTGGCTACGACCTCTCATTGGTAAGTTTAATGGGGGTCATAGCATTATCGGGAGTGGTAGTCAATGATTCCCTGATTATGATAGACTATGCCAATAAACGGCGTAAGGAAGGAAACCCCATTTACACTTCCATTCACGAAGCCGGCCTTAGAAGGTTTAGGCCCATTATGCTAACAACCATGACCACTTTTGGTGGTTTGGCCCCTATTATCCTTGAAACTTCAAGTCAGGCATATTATTTAATTCCTATGGCGATTTCCCTGGGATTTGGAATTGTATTTGCTACTGCGATCATCTTGGTCATTGTTCCTTGTTTATACCTAACGCTCGAGGATATACGGCTAATCATTGAAAAAGGCAGAACGGTAAGGCAAATGGACGTATCCAAGACCAAAGTACCGGAAAACAACGTACTGGCAGATAAATGAAACAGCCTCCTTTTGTTCGTCATCGAATTGAAATTTTAGAGGGAATATTGGTTTACTTCTCCCCAAGGACATCATATTCCATTTCGTATAAGAAATTACCAACTCTTGAAAATGCCTAACTGAACATAGTGGCCTTATGTAAAACTTGGAGATTGTACTTAAAACCTTAACCTCATTTTCATTCAATCAGTTTATAATAACGTGCCATCCAGTAAGGCAACAGGTACTCATCACCTGCCAAACGGCTCATTTGAGATCCTCCTTGATCCAAGACAAACGGATTGGTATTATGCCTGTGCATTTCCCTCTCCCCGGGGTAGAGTACATTTGTGGTGGTCTGTCCCCTAAAATTCTGTGGTAAGAATTCCAGATCTTTTCGATGGGAGTTTTTAGTGGAATATCTATCCAGGTCCACATTAAATTCCCTTAAAAAGAATAAGGTAGAGTCCATATCAATATCGCCACTAACCCCGTAGGTACAGAGTTCCCAAAGACCATCCTTTTCGGGCCGTTCCAATTCCCAATGATCTCTGGCAACGGCTTCATACTTCTGTTTCAGCTCATCATTGAAGGGAAATTTGTGCAAAACCCAATAGGTTAAAAATGACATTTCATCATCGGAATGATTCCAAGAATCCCCCATTACATCCCCCATATGCACATATTCCAAGGTCCTGCGCATAGTCTTCATGGGAATCATGATATTTTCTAAATATCCATGATCCTCCATTAATCGGAAGGCCTCGGTCTTGTATATTTTCTTTCCCGTCAAGTGATAGGCCAATTGGAGTCCCGCGATTAAATGGGCACTGTTCAATTTCCTATCCGATACATAATCTGGATACCAATTTACATATTCTGGATTCCATCGGCCCCAGCGTGTAGGCTTCCCATCTACATCAACAAAATAGTAGTCATTTTCTATAATGTGGGTCATTATCGCATCTATAAAATTGGTAATGCGCTGTTTTTCTGCTGCGGTTTTTACAATAAACTTATCCATAACCGAAACTACAAAGAGGTAGGCTATATACTCATCCGTGCTGGTGGTTCCTTTCCAATCCCAATCTTTTTCTTGGGAAGGCCGCCATGCGTCATCATCAACAATAATACCCCTTCTTTCAAAGGTCCGGGCCGGAAAGCCCTTTAATGGATTTACGGTCAGTAATCTCTCATAGCACTCAAATGACTCCCACACGTATCTTTTGGCAAGTTCTTCGCCCGTGACGGCATATTTAAAGGCCTGACTGCCCAGGTAAAGTGAAGTCCATAATCCATCATTGTCATTATCCATGGAATGGGCAGTTTTCAAATCTCCCGGACTTCCGTATCGAAATTCGTTTACCCAGCCAAAACGCATATGGTATTTACGGATATCGTCCTCTATCCTTTTTGTCTTTTCTGCCAAGGTTTGGGTAATATATTTCACCTTGTTCAACCCTGTTGGGGTGAGAAAGTATAGGTCGCCCCTACTATCGCTTGTGATATCGACCACTTTATTGTGATCCAACCAACGTCTCCCGGCAAAATAACGGAATCGATCCGGCTCTTGTAAAAAGGCACCATTTTCCGATCCAAACCAGAGTTGATTGCCCACCTGAAGCATCTCGGAAATATTAGGTACCGGTAGTTTATTATTTCTATCCAAGACTGTTTGTCCTTTAAAGCTATCAACGGCATAAAATCCATCAGTTGATCCCACAAAAATTGTATTGTTCCTAAAAGCGAGGGCCGTCAGGTTCCCGCCCTTATGCAACAATTTCCAATCCATATTTTCCAAGACGTAGATAGCATCAGTGGTCAGATAATAGAATTTCTGATCATGAACATAAGCCTCCACCAATACCCCGTCCGGTAATTTGAGGTTGGCCATCTTTTTTGTTCGTTGATACAATGCGCCTTTTTTATTACCCAATAACATTACTTGATCTTGTTCATTAACCAAAATACGCCGGTACTCATTCTTTGGAAAGTACTCATAAATTGTTCCTGCATGGGCATTGGTAAGAAATTGATCGGCATACAGGTAATATAGATAACCCGTTCCTTCCTGAACGCAAATATCAACGGGTTTCTTTTTATCCAAGAGCCGATAGAATAGATCTTTGGACAGTTCGTCTTCATTGTAATCCCTAAAAAGACCTTTGTCCGTCAATACATATATAATATCATTATAGTCCACTACGACCTTTTTAAATTGGGCGTCCTTGAGCTCTTCCGATAGCACATATTTTACAGAGGTAGCCTGTTTAAAAGGCACATCAATGACTTGGGCCGTAATATTTGTCACGACCAAGGTTAGGTATAGCAATATATAAATCCTCATTTTCATAAATTTTGTTTTGGTCTCGAATCTTACAAAGTCAAGAAAAGAAGGATATAAAGGTACAGGAAGGAAAAACGATAAACTGCTAATATTTTACAGGATTCATATTATTTATTACCCATTTACATCCTTTATGAGGAATCAAATGGGGCAACAAATTACGAGCATTGTGCACAGGAAACCTATTTAGCAAAAAAAGGACACAAAGGCGGGCGCAGCACTAGTTTAAAGTGATGTGTTATGGAGGCCCTCCGTCTCTATGGTCTTGAACAAATCGGTAAGAATGGAATCCGACAATGGCTTTACTATAAAGTCTTTTACTATTTCATAGGTTTTGGCCTTTTCAATATCCTGATTATCTATTGAAGAGCTCACTATATACACCCTGGGCTTATTTTTAATAGGCAGTTTTACAAATTCATCCAAAAATTCCCATCCATCCATGATAGGCATATTTAGATCCAAGAAGATAACATCGGGCAGTTTCTCACCTGATCTTACCATGGAAGTGAGATTATCCAAAGCTTCCTTTCCATCCTCATTCACAATAACAGAGGAACCAAAACTACTGTTGTAGTTTAATAAAATTTTGGTTCCATAAACAAAAATGGGATCATCATCTATAATACATACTGTCTCTATCTTCATAACGATAAATAGTGTAAAAAGGCCAAATCAAATCAATAGTACATAGTAATCTCCGAATAATTAAAAGGGTCATTATTAAGTTATAATAATTCGGAAATAGTGCCAAAGATTTGACATTCCTTATTTTGGGTAAGTTTATTTTTTACAAAGTAATATTTTTCCTATAATTTGTATTTATACAAATGTAGGTAAAAATATCAAACTGATAGGGGGTATTTTAATAGCACCACCTGCATTTCAACGGATAATAGTGTATTTCAAATAATAGTTCATATACTTTTGCGTGCAACAGAGGATCCTTATTGATTTAGCGCTAATACAAAAGCTATTTAAGAACAATCCATTTCATCTCTGAAAATGTCATAAATAAATCGCATTTGTTGCATGACCAATAGTTTACGGCCCCAACATCGTTTTTAGTGATCTAATACCCTTCAGCCCTATGTAGCATATAGCTATTGACTATTTTACCTTCCTTTAATTCGTTCAATATCCAGGTATCCTTATTTTCACCATTGAGCAATCTCCAATTCTTTTCAGGCTTTGCCAAAAGTTTTTTAACATCACTTGGAAAGGCATTTGCCGCCCTGGCATTTTCCCAAGTCCTGATTACCTTAAATATGGCCTCCTTTTCTGGACAGCTTTCCACATCTTTCTGATTTAAATAGAGACTGTAAGTAGTACCGATCCCTACCGAAATTGCCTGTATATGTTCATATTGCCCAACCGTGGAATTGGCATTGATAGGAAAATTTCCACCCATTCCTACGGGAAAATAATTGGCATAGGTTACATCCCTAAGATCCTTTCCCTGGCTTGTTGCACTTCCCCATTCCCTAGTATCCACATCATATAGATTCTTCCCCCCTCCTACATTCCATATACTTTGATAATGCCAAGAACCCTCGGATAATGTAGCTCCAGTAAACCGGATAGGCGGAATACCATGTAGGGTGGCCCTGTCGAACATTTTTCCAAAAAAACGCTTGGCAGAATAATATCCATGCCCGTTATTAAACAAAAACTCCTGTCCATCAAAATCGTAATACCCCAAACCATTTATGTAACTTACATCAGCGTAATACTCCGCAATTTTATCCTGAAGCTGCATATTAGGTATCAATCCGTCATAGCCGTAATTAATGGTTACCTGTAATTTACATATGGTATCATTGGTTTTGTGTTCTGAGGGCGTGGTGCCCCAGTAGCCACGTTCTACATTCAAAAGTCGATAAGGCTCGTCTTCCGAAACGCCTAGATAATGGATAAGTTCCTTCCCAATTTTTACCATATTCAGGTTTTTGGCATGCCCCTCCCAACTGGCAATCTCGTCCAAATATTTGGGATCGCTTACAGAAATAAGGGTATCCGTTGCACTAATATTATTGGCCAATAAACGTTTTTGTTGACAACAAAGACTATCACTTGGCATTGGACTCGCATCCTTTGTCCCTGGGGCCAAAGAGGTTGTAATAGGGGTCCTTCCTATGGTAATCCCGTATTTTGCCGCCATTTTGGCGAATTCCTTATGCGACAAATTACCTGAAGTAAGTTTCAATGGTTTCTTTTCGAAATCCTTCCCGTCTATATACCCCCCATTTCCTCGATCTGGTCGTAAAAAGCTCTGATCGTATAGACTGATGGCCTTAAAGCCCAATCTGGAGGTATAAGATATAATACTATCGTAAAGACCCCCGCTGGTAATGGCATCCGGAACATAAGCGGCAGGGTCCTTCACCCATTTTCCATTCAAGGTAGGATAGGGAAGTCCTTCAGACAAAACAATATCTTGAATAACATCCATCAAGGCCGTGCTATCCGGACTGCCCCACAAGGCTACCGAAGACCCAATATAATCCACGCCGGGCAAAGGTTCAACTTGCAAATGGTTGGGGGTATTAGCCTCCATGTTGGGAATCAGTGAAAAATAAACCTCTCTCTTTTTTGTCCTGTCCCTTGAATTATAGGTAATGGATATCCTTCCCTTATCATCAATTTCAGCAGCATTTCCGTACAAAATTCTATAATAAGGTTCCTTGTGGGCATAAAAGGCTACGTCACTAATTCCGTTGCCGCCCAAGGTAAAAATTTGCCCTTCATATAGTTCTTCCGGCAATGGGTATTGAATAGTATCGGGCGAATGGATGACATATTGAAAAGGTGCGGCGTCTCCTATGGTCCTAGACGTGCCGCCCAAGGTATTGTCGTCCAGGGCCAGCATTCCCAGGGCATAATTGACGGTTTCACTGGTATCACGGGCCACCCCAATAATCTCTCCAAAAAGATTGGTAATATTGGTGTGGACAGAACCCCATTGAACGCCTTCAATATCTTCCCGGTTGGTCAAGGACTCAAGGGTGAATTTTAAATATTTGTCCTTCGGCTCAACCCTGATTTCAGCTCTGGAATTGTTGGGAAAGACAAGCACTATAGTATTATGGGGCAAATTAAATTCGGCACTAAGTGGCTGGTACAAGGTGTCTAGCTTGCTATTGTACAATGTCAACAGTGCAGAAGGTTTGTCAGTTGGACTCAACTCCCTAGGCTGCGACTTTGTAAGGTCTTTTATGCTATAAATAAGTCCCTGGTCATTAATACTTATTTGCAAATAATTTGTACTAAAACTGGTTTTTGAATTTTGGGAACAGCCAAGTACTAAAACAAAAAGTGGCAAGAGATAAACCCCATGCCCATATTTCTTTAAATAATAACCAACATTAGTGTATGTTTTTATCAATTTGTTAAGGTATTATAATGATAATATTTTCTTATTTCCATTGTCGAGATCAAATGCAATATAAATATAGAAGCCACAACTTTAATCAATATTGATATTGGATATATCGATGTCGATGGTAGGACTATCCTTTGCTATGGAATCCAATGGCATTTGACCTGGAAAAATACCTTGGACACTATCTATTTCTATGGGTTTATCCTTTAATATGGCAAGGGTATCCTTAATCCGCAATTCCTGTAAATAGGTAGAATCTGTTCGTGCCAACTCATAAGCCTCTGTTGCATTGGACTCTACGAAAGGCCTACAGGGAAAATAATCAAAATCATACTCAAAATTGGTAAGCATAGGTCTTTTCCAATAACTCAAATTTTTAAAAATGGAGGCTACAATTGGCAGGGCAGTATTGGCACCAGAACCCATACTAGTGGACGCAAATTGTACCCGCTTGTCAAAGGTGCCCACCCAGGAACCAACCACCAGCTCTGGGGAACAACCAATAAACCAGCCATCGCCATTATTTTGGGTAGTTCCCGTCTTACCAATAATATTATAGGGAATCCCATAACCCAATAAGCGCGACCCAGTGCCATCCCTAACTACGCCTTCCATCATTTTCTGCAAGGCCTTAATATTTTCGCTGCTCGCTACCCTTCCTTCATAACGCGGTTTTGCTTCGAACAAAACATTGCCCTGTTCATCTTCTATGCGATCAATGGCATAAGGTTTTATTTTGTTTCCTCCATTGGAAATACTGGCGTAAGCCGTTACCATTTCCAACAAACTAATATCGGCCGTACCCAACACAATGGATGGCACATTAGGAAGTTCCGATTCTATACCCATTTTCTTTGCCTGGCCCAAGACCCGCTCCGTACCGGTCTTCAATTGCAGGGTTACCGAAACCGTATTTATGGAATTTGCCAAAGCACCATGCATGGCATAACTGCCACCATACCTATTATTGGAATTTCGCGGTCTCCAATCCTCATATTTGGAATAAGTTATAAGATTATTGTCATAATAATTACAAGGGTCCTCCCCTGCCTGCAAAGCGGCCAAATAGGTAATAGGCTTAAAAGTGGAGCCGACCTGTCTGGGCGTAATAACATTGTCTATCTGACTAAATCCGTAATCGATGCCGCCTACATAGCCCATTATCCTACCAGAGACACTGCTTACAGCTATAACCCCAGCATGTAACCTATTGATACTTTTTACAATAGAATCCTCCAACGACTGCATTTGCTCTTCATATCCCTTGCCAATGACCCAATATTTTCTTTTTCGCTTTTCCTTGACAAAGGCGGCAATTTCAGCCTCGGTCCTACCCCTTTGCCGCATTTGCCTTACCTCCCTATTTTGATCTACCAATTTTTGAAGAAGTACCTCCTTACCGCCCTCTGTGGTGGCTGCTGCCCAA
The DNA here is from genome assembly GCF_900177645.1 of Arenibacter troitsensis. Taxonomy (GTDB): domain Bacteria; phylum Bacteroidota; class Bacteroidia; order Flavobacteriales; family Flavobacteriaceae; genus Arenibacter; species Arenibacter troitsensis. Next base: position 414,106 of record NZ_FXAO01000001.1, on the reverse strand, counting down.
TAGGTATCCATAAGTTTCTGAAGATTGTCCGCCTGTCTATGCAGGGCGGCTTCCGCATATTTCTGTATATTGGTATTTAAGGTAGTATATATATTTAACCCGTCTGCTTCCAAATCGTAGATATGACCGTCCGGCGCAGGGTTATCCTCTGCCCATAAAACAAACTCCCTAGCTACATAGTCTTTGAAGTAAGCAGAAAAAGAAGACACTTTCTTTGGGGTTTGATAATCCAATTTCAAGGGAGTCTGGGCCTCTTCAAAAGTTTCCCGGGAAATATAATGGTATTTAAGCATTTGCGACAATACCACATTCCGCCTCTGTTCGGCCCTTTCCGGAAAATTCCTTGGATTGTAATAGGACGGGGCCTTTAGTAGCCCCACCAAGGTAGCGCTTTCGGGCAGGGTCAATTCCTCTGGCGCCTTATTAAAAAAAAGAAAGGACGCCTTTTCAATACCGTAGATATTTTCGCCAAAGGAGACGGTATTGAAGTACAACAATATAATATCCTCCTTGTCGTAAATGCTTTCCAGTCTTCTAGCTATGAATATCTCCCTAATTTTATTGATCGGTGTAGAAAGAAAAAACTGTTTCTCCCTTCCGAACAAATTTTTGGCCACCTGTTGGGTGATAGTACTACCACCCCCGGCATTCTGCTGCAAAATGATGGATTTTATCAATACCCGTGCATAACTTTTGTAGTCTATCCCCCTATGTTCATAGAACCTTGAATCTTCCGTAGCCACTAGTGCCTGAATCAGGTCGGATTTTATTTGAGAACTATCGGCATTTGATCTGTTTTGTAGATAATAGTACCCAATAGGCTCTTTATTGGAGGCATAGATTGTAGAGGTAACAGGGTTTTTTAGGCTTTTTAAGTAGGCCTTGGACGGTAACTTCCCAAAAGCACCAAGGTAAATAACCAGAAATAGTAAAATTAAACTACAAAATCCGGCAATAGCCGCAAATAGCAATGACTTAAAGGGATGTTGCCTAACATAGGCGATTAATCCACGAAACCTTGACCACGTTTGTGCCAAAACCTTTTTTACACCTTCAAACATCATAATACCTTTTCACAAATTTCCATAATTAAAATTCCATAGCACATAAAAATAATTGAATATTCGATAACTGCTACTGTTTACATCTTAAATAAGTTTGAGCAGGATAGCAAGCACTATTATTTCAGGGCACTATTTGTTACAAAAGTATTCAGGACCTTAAAACAGACGGAAATAAAAATAGGTTGAGGACCATCCTATACTTCAGCTATGCCGACCGGACTGCGGTGCAGTGAACGATTGTATTGATTTACATCAGAAATAATATTAATTACACCGATTAAATCTACATTAACTTTTGTAATTTAAAGTTGTTCTTTATCTTGCTGATTAATTGCTTTTTAGAGGTACAAGTTTCACCTTAAAAGAATTATAATTTTAAGAAAATTTGTAATATTTGCGCTTTATCTTTGCAAGAAAATGTGCAATTCCTTTGAGCAATGTAGATTTATGACTGCGGTTAAATTGGCATCTTAAAATACTGTTATTGTATTTTTTTGTGTTTATGCCCTTAAAGGCTTTAATGCATACAGCGGAAGTTTATTTACATATTTAGAACCCGATCTTATGATAACACAGGTAACAAAAGGCATTAAAATTTCGGTAAACACCAGTTTTGAAGGAACTTTCTTTAAAAACTACAAAATGCATTTTGCTTTTGGTTATACCATAACCATTGAAAACCAAAGCAAGGATTCGGTACAATTAACATCTCGTCATTGGCAGATTTATGATTCCTTGAACGAATTGGAAGTTTTGGACGGGGAAGGGGTAATTGGCAAAAAGCCGGTAATCAAACCTGGAGAATCCCATACATACAGTTCCGGATGTTTATTAGCCTCCACCATTGGAGCCATGAAGGGCCATTACAATATGGTAAGCATAAATAATTCCGAAAAATTCAGAGTGTATATTCCCACTTTTAAGTTTAGTGCTCCATTTGCCCTAAATTAAATTTTAAATCCTACTTATGTAATCAATAATTCCATGGAGTAATTCATGGAAAATGCCTTGCGCTGTAACAACAACAATTACAGTTATTCCCGTTATCACCGTTCTTTTGCCATATCCCAAATTTCACACCCCCGTTAGTTTTATTTTCGCTAATGCATTTAGTACCTTTGCCGTGAATTTGAACTTAAAAAAAAATATCATGGGCAAAGGATTTTTTCAAGTCCCCGCGGCATATAACGAACCTATAAAAAGTTATGCCCCCGGCACACCAGAAAGGGAAGAAGTATTAAAACAATATAGTACCTATTTCAATGGTAAAGCAGACATACCAATGTATATTGGCGGAAAAGATGTAAAAACCGGAAACATCAGAACAATTTCCCCACCCCACGACCATCAACATATCGTTGGTCAATACCATATCGCCAACAAGGAAGATGTGTCCAATGCCATTTCCAACGCCTTGGAAGCCAGGAAACAATGGGCAGATTTGGAATGGGAGCAACGCGCTGCAATATTCCTAAAGGCCGCTGAATTGATTTCAGGCCCATATAGGGCAAAGATCAATGCCGCAACCATGATTGCGCAATCGAAAAATATACATCAAGCCGAGATTGATTCTGCCTGTGAACTTATAGATTTCCTTCGTTTTAACGTTGAGTATATGTCGCAGATCTATGAGGAACAACCAGATTCTGCCGAAGGTATATGGAACAGGGTGGAATACCGACCTTTGGAAGGCTTCATCTACGCCATAACCCCATTTAATTTCACTGCAATTGCCGGCAACCTTCCTGCCAGTGCAGCAATGATGGGAAATGTGGTATTATGGAAACCTAGTGATAGTCAAGTGTTTTCCGCAAAGGTAATCGTGGATATCTTTAAGGAAGCTGGACTGCCCGATGGCGTTATAAATGTGGTTTACGGAGATCCTGTAATGATTACAAAAGTAGCTTTGGACAGTCCGGATTTCGCCGGAATCCACTACACTGGATCCACCCATGTATTTAAGGAATTGTGGAAACAGATTGGAAACAATATCCACAAATACAAAACCTATCCTAGGATTGTAGGCGAAACAGGGGGCAAGGATTTTATAATTGCGCACCCTACCGCCAACACAAAACAGGTTGCAACGGCCATAGTGCGGGGAGCTTTTGAATTCCAAGGTCAGAAATGTAGTGCCGCCTCCAGGGTTTATCTTCCAAAATCCACATCCAAGGAAATATTGGAATATGTAAAGGCCGATGTGGAATCGTTTAACAAACCTGGTTCTACCGAAGATATGGGCAACTTTATTACGGCCGTTATCCATGAAGCTTCTTTTGACAAATTGGCCAAGTACATTGACCAGGCCAAAAAGGACAAGAATGCCGAAATATATGTGGGCGGTAATTATGATAAATCCAAGGGCTATTTCATTGAACCGACCGTAATCGTAACCACCGACCCAAAATATACCACCATGGAAACAGAACTTTTCGGTCCGGTGGTCACCATATACGTGTATGAGGACAAGGACTGGTCCAAAACGCTGACATTGGTAGATAGCACCTCCGAATACGCACTTACTGGCGCGGTACTTTCTGGAGATCGTTATTCTATTGCAGAAGCAACCAAAGTCTTGCAGAACTGTGCCGGCAACTTTTACATTAACGACAAACCAACAGGTGCCGTTGTAGGACAGCAACCATTTGGTGGAGCACGGGCTTCCGGCACCAATGACAAGGCTGGTTCCGCACAGAACCTTTTGCGTTGGGTTTCCCCTAGGCTTATAAAGGAAACTTTCGTTACTCCTGTAGATTATAGGTATCCATTCCTAGGATAAGGGAATTAATATAAATAATTAGGGCCCGTATTTGCTTTAGCAGTTACGGGCCCTGTCATTTATAAAATTCTACCCACCCTGAAGGCAACCACCCGTCCGTAGTCCGCCCCGTAAAGCTCCTAATTTGGGCAATCAAAAGGTCGTTATTTTCACAATAAACCTTGGCCAAAGAACATTTTTAACATAATTAAAACCATCTGTCACATAATTTTAATGTAAATTTAACGTTAACTTATTGTAAATTTACAGTGAATTTAAAGTTAACGTTAAAGCGAGTGACCATGAAAGAAAGCATAGAAAACAAAATCCAGAGTAAAGTAAAACGATTTTCATTTAGGAATATCCCCAATTACATAAAGGCCTATGCCAAGGTTTGTAGGGAGTCCTATTACCATATGTTAAGTCTTTAGTACTAGCCCTTATATTTTACAGGTAAGTATACCAACTTTTTGGTTTCAAAGAATTCCTCTTCAAATATTGCCGAAAGATCATAGATTTCAACGGTACGGTATTCCTTTAATTCTTCTTCAAGATCTCCCCCTTTTAAATAAAGGATTCCATTCTTGCGTTCGTGTTCGGATTTCTTTTTTATTTTGCCCTTCACCCAATGTGTAAAGGTTGGCATAGCCGCTACTGCCCTACTAACTATAAAATCGAATTGTCCCTTAATTTCTTCCACTCTCGAATTGACCGCAGTGACATTTTCAATTTCCAGTCCCGACACCACTTCCTGCACCACTTTAATCTTTTTCCCTATAGCATCGACTAGGGTAAAATGGGTCTCGGGAAATAAAATGGCCAAGGGAATCCCAGGAAAACCTCCTCCGGTTCCAACATCCAATACTTCCGCCCTAGGGTTAAATTTTTGAAATTTTGCTATCGCCAATGAATGCAATACATGTCGCATGTAAAGCTCATCGATATCCTTTCTGGAGACCACATTAATCTTTAAGTTCCAATCCTGGTACAAATGTTGCAGTTTTTCTATTTGCTGTTTCTGCAAATCCGTTAAATCTGGAAAATATTTGTAAATGATTGTATAGTCCATTTTGTTTCGTTAAATTTTTGCAAAAATAGTACTTTAACAGGCACAGCCTAAGTTTTAACAAAACAGTTATACTTAATTTGGGCTCTAATTGCCGTATATTTACAAAAAATTAAATCATGGACAACAATCCCATAAGATTTTCACGAAAAGACTCTGCCCAATTCTTCAAAACACTAAATAAGCGCGTTAATGATTATTTCAAGGAAAACGACCTTAAAAAGACAGGGAACTGGAAATTGCACTTAAAAACCGCCGTAATGTTTGCCTTATTTTTGGCACCCTATTTTCTAATACTAACCCTTGGACTTCCAAATTGGGCCAATTTATTGCTTACCATTACCATGGGCGTGGGTATGGCCGGCGTTGGCATGAATGTAATGCATGACGGTAACCACGGTTCCTATTCCAACAAAAAATGGGTAAATAAACTCATGGGCGGCAGTATCTACATCTTGGCCGGCAACGTTTACAACTGGCAGGTACAACACAATGTACTGCACCATACCTACACCAATATACATGAACACGATGAAGATTTGGAAGCTGGAAGGATCCTTAGGTTTTCAAAGCATGCCAAATGGCATAGATTCCACAAATTTCAGCATTTTTACTCTATATTCCTATATGGCCTTCTTACATTCAACTGGGCCATCACCACGGATTTTCAGCAGATGTACCGTTATACCAAAAGGAAATTGGCCTATGGCAAATTTCCTAATCCGTTTATAAACTGGAGTATGCTGGTAGTAACCAAACTTATTTATCTAACCATCTGGATTATTGTACCTATGGTATTTCTGGATATAGCCTGGTGGAAAATTCTTTTAGGATTTTTTATAATGCATTATGTTGCAGGGGTTATCCTTAGTGTCGTTTTCCAATTGGCACATGTTGTGGACGAAGCGGATACACCCTTACCCGAAAAGGACGGTACCATGAAAAACACTTGGGCCATTCACCAATTGTTCACCACTGTAAATTTTGGCACTAAAAATCGTATAGTGAATTGGTTTACAGGAGGTTTAAACCATCAGGTGGAACATCACATTTTCCCAAACATCAGCCATATTCATTACACAAAAATTGCCAAAATTGTTAAAGAGACTGCAAAAGAGTTTAATTTACCATACAACGAATATAAAACTACAAGAAAAGCTATAATTTCGCACTTCAAACATTTAAAGGAACTGGGCAAAAAACCCAAATTACAATATCAGTAAATTACAATATAAAAATGAAGAACCATTTATCCGATAGGATCAATTCCATGTCCACCTCGGCCACATTGGCTATGGCGGCCAAAGCCAGAGAATTAAAAAATGAAGGCAAAGATATCATTGGCTTAAGTCTCGGGGAACCCGACTTTAACATCCCTGATTTTATCAAGGAAGCAGCCAAAGAGGCCATAGACCAAAATTACAGTAGCTATTCCCCCGTGGATGGTTATGCCGACCTAAAGCAGGCTATTGCCAATAAATTTAAAAGGGACAATGGACTAACTTATGGTCTTAACCAGATTGTAGTCTCAACAGGAGCAAAACAATCCTTGGCAAATATTGCCATGGTAATGCTCAATGATGGTGACGAGGTTATACTACCTGCTCCTTATTGGGTTAGTTATAGCGATATTGTGAAATTGGCACAAGGTGTTCCCGTAGAAGTGCCTACAAGCATTGACACCGATTTTAAAATGACACCGGAACAATTGGAGCAAGCCATTACTCCTAAAACCAAAATGATGTGGTTCAGCTCCCCTTGTAATCCAAGTGGATCCGTATACAACAAGGAGGAATTGGAAGGTTTGGCCAAAGTTTTGAGAAAACACCCCAACATTTTTGTGGTATCCGATGAAATCTATGAACACATCAATTTCAGGGGAGGTCATGTAAGTATAGCCAATATTGAAGGCATGTACGACCGCACCATAACCGTAAACGGAGTTTCCAAGGCGTTTGCGATGACCGGATGGCGTATAGGATATATTGGAGGTCCGGAATGGATCGCCAAGGCCTGCACCAAGTTTCAGGGACAGATTACCAGTGGTGCCAATTCTATTGCACAACGCGCTACTATTGCCGCCCTTAATGCGCCAATATCCTCCATTAAGTTTATGATCGACGAATTCCATAAAAGACGTGATCTTGTATTGGAACTATTGGGTGAAATAAAGGGATTCAACTTGAATGTCCCAGAAGGAGCATTTTATGTATTCCCAGATATTTCCAGCTTCTTTGGCAAGACATTAAACGGAACATTGATCAACAATGCTTCCGATTTTGCGCTATACCTATTGGAAAAAGCCAATGTGGCTACCGTAACTGGTGAAGCCTTCGGAAACGACAATTGTATACGTATTTCCTATGCCGCTTCCGAGAAGGAACTTAGGGAGGCAATGGCCAGAATAAAGGCCGTATTATAATATAGACTTTAATCATAAAAAAATGGACGTCCACATCGGCGTCCATTTTTTTTATCCTCTTTTTGCATCCTAAGTACGCTTCCAAAAATACGGCGAAAATAGGATCAATACCGTAAATAGCTCCAACCTACCCAAAAGCATTAGAAATCCACACCACCATTTCCCTAAGGCAGGAAGGCTGTTAAAATTGACCAGCGGATTCAATGTACCTAAGGCAGGCCCTACATTCCCCAGAGAGGATGCAGCCCCTCCCACCGCACTTTCAAAATCCAATCCTAGCGCACCAAGCACCAAGGAACCAATAATGAATAGCAACATATAGAGCACAAAGAATGCAATGATATTGTAAACGATATTTTCAGGTACCGTCTTATTGTTATATCTAACGGGAATTATGGCGTTGGTATGGAGGGTACGCTTAAATTCCAACAGCCCATTCTTAATAATAAGCAAATGCCTCATTACCTTGATACCCCCTGCGGTTGAACCAGCGGACCCCCCAAGGAAAAACAGTCCGAAAAAGAATATGGTCAAAAAGGGTGTCCAAGAGGTAAAATCGGCAGTAACAAATCCTGTCGTCGTAATTACCGAGACCACTTGAAACAAGGTATGTCTAAAGGCGCTTTCCACCTCTCCGAACACCATGGGATGAAAATCGGACATTGGCACATTGGCCTGAAAATAAACTACCAAACTGGCCACTATGGTAAAGCAAAAAATAAAGATGGAATAGAATTTAAATTCTTCATCCATAAGCACTTTTTGTACTTTACCCTTAAAGGCATAATAGCTCAATACAAAATTGCTTCCGGCCAAAAACATGAACAAAATAACAATGTACTGAATCAAAGGTTGATCGTTCCAATAGGCCATACTGGCATTTTTGGTAGAAAAACCGCCCGTGGAAAGAGTTGCCAAAGAATGGTTTACCGCATCAAAAAAGGACATTCCCGCCAATTTCAACAATAGGGTCTCAGCCACGGTATAACTAAAGTAAATTAGCCAAAGTCGCTTCGCGGTATCGGTAATCCTAGGATGTAATTTATCCCCACTTGGTCCGGGAGCCTCCGCGGCGAACAACTGCATTCCCCCAATGCCCAACAGTGGCAAAATTGCTATGGCCAAGACTATAATCCCCATACCGCCTATCCAATGCGTTAGACTCCTCCACAAAAGGATTCCCTCGGGCAACGCCTCTATATCATCAACCACCGATGCTCCCGTAGTAGTATAACCGGACATCGTCTCAAAAAAAGCATTGGTAACGTTGGGTATGGCACCGGAAAAAAGATAGGGCAGCATCCCTGATGCGGACATTACCAACCAACCAAAAGTAACAATAATGTATCCCTCCTTTCGCTTAACCTCCTTTTTGTGGTTTCGCGTATAGAACATAGACAAAACACCAGCAAGCATTGTAACCACGGCCGCTAGGGTAATATCCAAGGTGGCTCCATCATCATACACCCCGCTTACCACAGCAGCCAAAATCATAAAAAAACCATTACAAAGTAATAGCAATCCCATGAGGTGAAAGATAATTTTTGAATTTAGGCCCATACTACAGGAATAGCTTTTCAATTTTTGGAATGGCACTTGGCAAACAACATACCACTACCCTATCGCCCTCTGTAATTTTAAATCCCCCTAGGGCAATAATCCCTTGATTGTCGCGGATTACACCTCCAATAGTAGCTTCCCTAGGAAATTCAAGCTCCCGTATTATTTGCCCGTTTACTTGGGAAGTTGGCTTTACAATGAATTCCAAAATTTCGGCATTTAAATTATTCAAGCGGGTCATCGCTACTATTTCCCCTTTCCGGATATGCCTGAAAATATTATTCGCAGCCAGTAGCTTCTTGTTTAACAGGGTATCTATTCCTATAGAGTGCGATAATTGAAAATAATCCATGTTCTCTACAAGGGCGATTGTCTTTTTAACATTCTTGGATTTGGCTACCAAACAAGACATTATATTTGTTTCAGAATTTCCAGTTACAGCCACGAAAGCATCCATAGCCTCCAGATTTTCCTCCTCCAACAGTTCCACATTTCTACCATCGCCATTAATGATAAGGGCATTGGGAAGTTCATCCGCCAAATCGAAAGCTTTTTCCTTATTCTTCTCAATAAGCTTAACGTTAAACCTATTTCTACAAAGATCCCTAGCGGTCTTAAAACCAACCTTACTGCCTCCAAGTATCATAACATTTTTAATGTCCTTCTTCTCCTTCCCGGTAAGTTTGTACAGTTCGTCCAAACCTTCTCTGGAAGTAATAAAGTACACCTGATCATTTTCCTTAAAAACCGTATCCCCTCTGGGAACTATGGTGTATTGGGTACCCATCCTTTGAATGGCAATGGGCATAAAATGCAGCTCTGAAAATATCTGGGCCGCCTCCATAACCGTCTTTCCCACAAAAGGAGCGGTACTTGGCAGGGATACGCCCACCATAATCAAAAGACCTTCCTCAAATTCATAGGTATTGTTAAATGCAGATTGATTCAACAAAAGTTGTATTTCCGTAGCAGCCAAAGCTTCTGGAGAAATCAGCTCATCGATTCCCAAGTCCGAAAATCTAATGGCTTCTTTATTATGAATAAACTCAGCATTGGAAATACGGGCTATTGTTCGCTTACAACCCAATTGCTTTGCCAACATACACAAGGTAATATTAGTGGTCTCGGAAGAGGTTACCCCAATGACCAAATCGGATTTTTCCACTTGTGCATCCTTTAATATGGCGATGGAGGTAGCATCCCCCCTTAACACCCTAATATCCAAATGACTGTCCGCATACGATAAACTATCCTTATTACTGTCTATCAGAGTAATATCCTGGGATTCATAAGACAATAATTTCGCCAAATGAAAACCTACTTCACCAGCCCCTGCAATAATAATTTTCATCTGTTATATAAATTGTTTTTCATCAACCGAAGTACACAATAATTAATGATCACTTTAGCGTTGCCAGGGTTCCAAACCGTAAGACACCCAATAGCAATGCTAAACTAAATCCATTTCCTTGGCATAACTCCTTTTGGAATTTCGAATTAAATCCATTTATACCATATAGGAAAGAAGCTTGTAAAAGCATATTTCAATTAAAATCTGAATGTAAGCGCGACAAAATTACATAATTAAATTGGGTTGTATTCTAAAATATACGAGTTAAACAGACAGAGGTCAACCCTAATTGTAAAAATTAGAAGCATAACTTTAGCTCTATATAGTATCTTTACCAAAAATTTAATGATTATGGATAAAAAGGTAACCCCATATAAAGATTCAACGTTGGGCAAGAAGGAACAGGTTACAAAAATGTTCGATACCATTTCCGGAAATTACGATGGACTTAACAGGGTTATATCTTTTGGGATTGATATTAAATGGAGAAAGCGGGTGGTATCCATAGTCTCCGAAAAAAATCCAGCCAAAATATTGGACATTGCTACCGGAACAGGCGACTTGGCCATAAACATGATCAAAACAGGTGCCAAAGAGATTATCGGTTTGGATATTTCCCCTGGAATGTTGGAGGTTGGCAAAAAGAAGATTTCTGAAAAAAACCTTGGGAACACCATAAAAATGATCGTTGGTGACAGCGAAAATCTACCTTTCGAAGCCAACTCCTTTGATGCCGTTACGGTGGCCTTTGGGGTAAGGAATTTTGAAAATCTTGAAAAAGGACTTGAAGAAATATACAGGGTCTTGAGTCCCGGAGGCTCGTTTGTTGTTCTCGAAACTTCCATTCCCACAAAAACTCCCTACAAACAAGGGTATAAAATCTATACCAAATACATTCTCCCGGCCATTGGTAAGCTGTTTTCCAAAGATCGCAGTGCTTATGCCTATTTATCCGAATCCGCAGCTGCCTTTCCACATGGAAAACAGTTCAACAATATTTTGGCTAAAATTGGGTTTATAGGTATAGACAATAGACCCCAAACATTTGGGGTTGCCTCTATTTACGTAGCTACAAAATAAAATATGAAAAATATTTTTGTTCTTTTTATTGTTTTTTATGCACTAGGCAACACGGCAATTGCCCAGTTTAATGAAAAACCCGTAATGAACCTTGAAAATGAGGACAAGCCATTACTAAATTGGGGATATTTTTTAGGCTTTAATCAATACGACTTCAAATTTGAATACAAAGATGATCTCCCCGATATTTTGGTGGACAAATCATTTGGATTCAATGTTGGTCTGATCGGGGAACTGCGTCTCAACCAATTTTTGGACCTTCGATTTGAACCTGGACTCCACTACAACCAGAGAAATTTGGGTTTTCCGGGATTTGATAACGAAAGGGATGCCATTAGGGAGGTAAAATCGACCTATATAAATTTTCCCTTGCTCCTAAAGGTCAGTACCAAAAGACTGGGGAATTGGAAACCATTTCTTGTTGGCGGGGCATCTACCTCATTAAACCTTGGAAGCAATGAACAAAGTTTGGACGACAACAGCAGTGCCACTTTCCGAATGAAAAAGACCACATATTACTATGAAATGGGTTTTGGGATCGATTTCTATTTGGAATATTTTAAGTTTACCCCCTCTATCCGAGGAGTTTTCGCCATTAATGATGAATTGATAAGGGATAATGACCCCAATAGCCCGTGGACGGGCAATATTGAAGCTATGATGACCAGGGGACTTTTCATCAACTTTACTTTTGAATAGTAAGTTAACCCCTTCTAATTTCGTTTAACAGTATAGCGGTGGCCGTTGCCACATTTAAACTTTCTGCGGTTTTAGGCCCAAACTGTGGAATGCTGATTTTTTTGCCAATCAAAGCTTCCATGACTTCCGACACCCCATTGGCCTCATTCCCCATAACCAATATTCCCTTTTTGGAAAATTCTTCCTTATAGACCACGGCACCATCCATAAATGCCCCGTAGACCGGAACCCCGCAATTTCCAATAATCCCATGCAAATCGCCATACACAATATTTACCCTACTAACAGATCCCATAGTAGCCTGTAATACCTTAGGATTATAACAATCCACGGAATTGGATGAACATATTATGCTTTTGACCCCAAACCAATCGCATAGGCGGATAATGGTTCCCATATTTCCCGGATCCCTAACATCATCCAACGCAATGACCCAGTCCGAAAAATCCAATGGTTCCGGTTCTGGAATATGAAATACGCCCAGAACCTTATTTGGAGTGGATAACCCACTCATTTTTTTCAATTCCCCTTCACTTATCAACTCCACAAAATTGGCGTCCCTTGGCAGCACTTTGCTGTCCGTTACATATATTCTATAGACCTTCAGGGAAGAATCAAGTAGTTCCCTAACGGTCTTTACCCCCTCCACTACAAACAACTTGTTTTGTGTTCGGTACTTTTTTTGCTGTAAATTTTTTATAAATTTTATTTGGCTTTTAACAACCATACAAATAATGTATTTTTGACTTCTATGAGGACACGGCCGTGTATGCTATTTAACTTTACGAAAATAGGATTATTATTGCTAGTAATTGCAATTACCTCCTGCAATGCAACAAAAAGGGTAGCTGATGATGAACTCTTGCTGACCAAAAATCTTATTTATGCCGATAGTGTAAAAATTACCAACGAGGATATACATAGCCTTATTTTTCAAAAACCCAATAGCGCATTGCTGGGGTATCCCCTAAGGCTAAATCTTTACAATCTAGCCAAGAAAAATCCAGATTCCTCCTTTCAGGCCTGGTTGCACAAAAAGGAAAAAAGGGAGCAGCGCCTCATCAATATCCTTTCTAAAAAACAAGTGGAAAGATTGGGTGAATCATTTTTGGTGAAAGGGGCCAGCGTATGGTTAAAAAATATAGGAGAACCTCCCATGGTCATAGACACTTCACGAACAAGAAGGTCTTTGCAAAGACTGAATGCCTATTATAAAAGCAAAGGGTATTTTAATAACTCCACCACTTATGAAATAGATACCAGTCTTAGAAAACAGCGCGCTATCATAAATTACAAGTTGGATTTGGGCACTCCTTATGTCATAGACTCGATATCCACAAAAATTACCTCCTCTGCACTGGACTCCATCAACAATGCCAATAAGAGTGATTCCTTTATTAAACCAGGGCAACGAATAGACCTGGACAATTTTAATAGTGAAAGGGAACGCTTGACCAATCTTTTTAGAAACAATGGAATCCACAATTTTCAAGAGAGCTCCATTTCATATGATCTAATTGGGGACACCACCAAACTAGGGAACAACCAAAAATTGGATATCCTTTTAAATATCGAAGATTTAAAGACTAGAACGGATAATGCGCTTTCCACATCGGAATACAAGATCCATACCTTTAAAAAAATCAATATTTACACGGACTATACCTTCAATAATGGATTGGACAGTCTAAAAAAAGTGGATTATAAGGATTTCACGATCTATTATCAAGGAAAATTACGTTATAAGCCCAAAACGCTTACTGATGCCGTTTTCCTAAAAAAAGACAGTATTTACAGGGAAATTAACCGGATTAGAACATACAGGCAGATTACCAACCTTAATACTTTTAAATATCCAAATATTGAATTCGTAGCAGATAGTACGGCATCCGAATTAACTGCCAATATCTATCTTTCCCCTCGTCCTAAATACTCCTTGGGCACCGATTTTGACGTAACCCACTCCAACATTCAATTTTTGGGCATTGGGTTTAGCCCCTCCCTGCAGGCCAGAAATTTGTTCAAAGGGGCAGAAAACCTTAGCATATCGGGAAGGATAAGCATAGGGGCCTCAAGTGATCCGGACATAGCGGACAACCGGTTTTTCAATATTCTGGAGATGGGTGCCGATATGAACCTTAATCTGCCCCGTATTTGGTTTCCTTTTTTAAAGACATCCCGAATTATACCCAACTACATGCTTCCCAAAACCAAATTATCGATTGGGACAAGTTTTCAACAAAATATTGGGCTGGACAAACAAACCTTGAATTCTGTATTTGGCTACAATTGGTCCCCATCAGATTTTATAAAGAATACTGCCGAATTACTGAATGTGCAGTTTGTCCGCAATGTAAACCCAGATCGATTTTTTGCCGTATACGAGAGTACTTATGAAAGTTTGGATGAAATTGCCGACAATTACGAAACAGAACCTGCCCTGGCCGATTATTTTAAGACCACAGATGACGGTACCGATCTGCAGTTGATTATTCCGGAAGGCACCACCGGCTTTACCAATACCATTCTAAATGGAGAGGTATCTTCCAGCGAAACTGATTATGAGGATGTAAGCAGTATTGAGGAAAGAAGAGTAAGGCTCACCGAAAACAATTTAATATTTGCAAGCAATTACACTTTTACGAAAAATAACAAAAGCGGAACTGCCGATAACGATTTTTATCAGTTTAGGCTTAAATTGGAAAGTGCCGGAAACCTATTGTCGGGAATTTCCAAAATAATTCCCTTCTACACCAGCGAAGACGACAAACTATTGGTTTTCAACGTACCTTTTTCACAATATATAAAAACGGAATTGGATTATATAAAACATTGGAGCACCTCAAGGACCAATGTTTTGGCCTTTAGGAGTTTCCTTGGTATTGCAATACCTTATGGAAATTCGGACAACATACCTTTCGTAAGAAGTTATTTCGCCGGTGGCTCCAACGACAACCGCGCCTGGCTACCCTATTCCCTAGGACCAGGAAGGACCGATAACATAAACGACTTTAACGAAGCAAATTTAAAAATTGCCTTTAATCTGGAATACAGGTTTCCTATAGTAGGCGATATAAAAGGGGCTCTCTTTGCCGATGCCGGCAATATTTGGAATGTCCTGGACAATGTCACCGACGAGAAGGCGACCTTTGAAAATTTGCGCTCCCTTGGGGATATAGCCTTGGGTACCGGTCTTGGAATCCGTTACGATTTTACGTATTTTGTATTCAGATTGGATATGGGTCTTAAAACCTATAATCCGGCCGAAGAATCTTCAAAAAGATGGTTTCGGGACTACAATCTATCCAATGCAGTATTCAACATAGGTATAAATTATCCTTTTTAGAGCTGATTATTTTATTACTTTTGTCGCATCTTTTTAATTAACTACATTAAAACAAGAATATGGCACACAATATTAAACCAGGAGTTGCAACCGGAGATGAGGTACAAAAAATTTTCAATTATGCCAAGGAAAAAGGATTTGCCCTACCTGCTGTTAATGTTATAGGATCGAATACTATTAACGGAGTTTTGGAAACTGCTGTCAGTTTAAATGCTCCTGTAATTATACAGTTCTCCAACGGAGGAGCACAGTTCAATGCTGGAAAAGGATTATCAAATGACGGACAACAAGCTGCCATATTGGGCGCAGTGGCAGGAGCAAAACACGTTCATCAATTAGCCGAAGCCTATGGTGCTACCGTTATTTTACATACAGACCACTGTGCAAAAAAATTATTGCCTTGGATAGATGGTTTGTTGGATGCAAGTGAAAAGCACTTTGAAGAAACAGGAAAACCGCTTTACAGCTCGCATATGATAGACCTATCAGAGGAGTCACTTGAGGAAAATATTGAAATTTGCAAAAAATATCTTGCCAGAATGAGCAAGATGGGAATGACCCTGGAAATAGAATTGGGAATAACCGGTGGTGAAGAGGACGGAGTGGACAACTCCGATGTGGACGATTCCAAACTATACACACAACCGGAAGAGGTTGCCTATGCCTACGAGGAGCTATCCAAAGTGAGCCCAAAATTTACCATAGCGGCCGCCTTTGGCAATGTACATGGTGTATACAAGCCAGGAAATGTAAAATTGACCCCAAAAATCCTTAAAAATTCACAGGAATTCGTTACTAAAAAATACGGGGTAGAACATAACCATATCGATTTCGTATTCCATGGCGGATCCGGATCTACCGTAGAGGAAATTCGCGAAGCTATTGGATACGGAGTTGTTAAAATGAATATAGACACCGATCTACAGTATGCCTTCTTGGAAGGAATCAGGGACTATATCCAAGATAAAAAGGATTATTTACAATCCCAGATCGGCAATCCAAACGGGGCCGACGAGCCAAATAAAAAGTTTTACGACCCACGTGTTTGGTTGAGAGAAGGAGAAAAAACGTTTGTTACACGTCTAAAAAAGGCTTTTGAAGACCTTAACAATGTGAATACCTTATAATCCCCCAATCCAAAAAGAAAGCTTATGTCGTCTTGGTTTAAAAGAAAGGAAAAAGGAATACAAACTGCCACGGATCAGAAAAAGGATACCCCAAGGGGTCTCTGGTACAAATCCCCCACCGGAAAAATTGTAGAATCCGACGAATTGGCAAAGAATTTTTATGTTAGCCCTGAGGATGATTATCATGTACGAATAGGTAGTAAGGAATATTTCGAAATTCTTTTCGACAACAACAAGTTTACTGAGTTGGATGCAAAACTTACTTCCAAAGATCCATTGAAATTTGAGGACACCAAAAAGTATGTGGATCGTTTAAAGGCAGCCGAAGCAAAAACAGGCCTTAAGGATGCCGTAAGGACCGGAGTAGGCAAATCTATGGGTAAGGATGTAGTTATATGCTGTATGGACTTCAGTTTTATTGGTGGCTCCATGGGCAGTGTGGTAGGAGAGAAAATAGCAAGGGGCATCGATTATTCCATCAAAAAGAAAATCCCCTTTGTAATGATTTCCAAATCCGGAGGTGCACGTATGATGGAAGCGGCATTGTCCCTTATGCAATTGGCAAAGACATCGGCTAAATTGGCTCAACTTGCGGATGCGGGCATACCTTATATTTCATTATGCACCGATCCCACCACTGGAGGAACAACAGCTTCCTATGCCATGTTAGGCGATATAAATATTTCCGAACCTGGCGCCCTGATCGGTTTTGCAGGCCCACGCGTAGTAAAGGAGGCAACTGGTAAAGAATTGCCGGAAGGGTTTCAAACCGCGGAATTCCTACAGGAACATGGATTTTTGGACTTTATAGTACATCGAAGGGATCTTAAAAAGAAAATTAATCTTTATATAGATCTAATAGAAAACAATCCTGTTAGAGTATAAAAATAAACGGCCCTGATCATGATCAGGGCCGTTTTAATTATCCCATCCCCTCTTAATTATTAAACCTTCTTAAAAGGATTTCCTTGGTTTCTCCATTAGGAAAGGTCAACATTCCCTTGGCATCACAAGTACCATCCCCAAGATCGAGGCTAATAGTGGTATCGTTTTTAGAAACTTCCAATACTCCACTAACGATAAACCGGCAGGACAACTCCCTTCGAAGAGAGCTCATAGTTTCCCTTGTATAGACATCACCCGTCTTATTGGTATAGGTACCCTCCCCTGAAATAAGGAAAACATTATCGGCCCAAAATCCGGAACCGTAGCCCTCTACCCATTCCCGGGTCCTATTTCCCGTAAAACTGGCCACACTCCCGTCTGGCCATACTCCGCTATAACTGGCTACGGCATCGGATTGGGGATTACCATTATCGTTGGAACGTTGGCGCACCAAGGTAGCTCCCCCGGTTACTGCCACTTCGTTAAAGGTGAAATCCTCTAAGGAAAGGCTAATGGTCTTGGTTGCCGCATCCATATCCTTGGCATAACTTAAATGGATAATTCCACTTAACTGATTACCATTGGGCATGGTGCAGCCCTCTCCAAAATCAACGGTAGTTTCTTTGACCTCACTGGAAACCACTGTTGTTATAGTGACGCATTCCGGCAAGAAATTGGAAAGAAAAAACGATTTTGAGGTAGCCCTGATCTCTTCGGTGGCATATACGTCCTCACCTATGTTAGCTATTTCTTCCGAAATCAAATCGGCTTCATCGCTAGCTACCAGTTCGGCCACTTCAAAGGTGGCATCCTCTTCCACGTTGGTGGACTCTTCATTGTTACAGGAACCCATTACCAATAAGACCATTAGCAACCATCCTGTTAAGTTCGAATTTTTGAGACTTTTTTTCATCTGTTTTAATTTAAATGTTTACAATTGGAAAAATTAAATTCTGTTGCTGGCCAGCATTACGATCGTTTTACCGCCTATAAGGCAATAACATTTCTTTAACGTTTATAATAGGACACCATATTTTTAAAAAAGTTTAATCCACACTTCAAAAAATATTGGGATAGCACCAGGTTTCTAAAAAAAAGTCTATCTTTGCGCCCTGATTGAAAATCAATCATGTACATAAAAATCATTAAATTAATATTGGAATGTATTTAACTAAAGAAGTAAAGGCCGAGATTTTTAAGAAACACGGCGGGGAAGAAAAAAACACAGGTTCTGCTGAAGGGCAGATAGCTTTGTTTACCCACAGAATCAACCACTTGACAGAGCATTTGAAAAAGAACCGTAAAGATTTTAACACTGAGCGCTCTTTGGTAAAGTTGGTAGGTAAGAGAAGATCTCTTCTAGATTACTTGATTAAAAAGGATATCATTAGATATCGTGCCATAATTAAGGAATTAGGAATTAGAAAATAATTTACCAAAAGGGGAAAGTGTTACTTTCCCCTTTTTTACAATATCAGTAATATTGTTTTTCAATACTATTGTAAAGTCCCATAGGCTTAGCTTAGGGCAAAAACAAAAAGCTTGCACATAGTTTTTCATTGGTCCACAACACACAACTACAACACAACAACGCGTCTATAACAGACGAAAGACCATTGTTTAACAAACCTGTAAAGAGACAGGTTTTAATTCGTATTTATGATACCAAAAGTATTTAGAGAGGTCATTGACCTTGGGGACGGTAGGGAAATTTCTATCGAAACCGGAAAATTGGCAAAACAGGCCCATGGTTCTGTTGTTGTACAGTCTGGAAAATGTATGTTGTTATGTACAGTAGTTTCCAATTACAAACAAAGTGATGTGGATTTCCTTCCACTTACGGTAGATTACCGTGAAAAATTTGCGGCTTCCGGGCGTTATCCAGGAGGTTTTTTCAAAAGGGAAGCAAGGCCTAGTGACGGTGAAGTATTGACGATGAGATTGGTAGATCGTGTTTTACGTCCGCTTTTCCCTAAGGATTACCATGCTGAAACCCAGGTGATGATCCAATTGATGTCCCATGATGAGGATGTTATGCCCGATGCTATGGCAGGATTGGCTGCTTCCGCTGCCATTCAACTTTCAGATTTTCCATTTGAATGTGCTATTTCAGAAGTGCGGGTAGGTCGTATTGATGGTCAATTCATAATCAACCCTACCAGGGCCCAATTATTGGTATCGGATATCGATATGGTCATAGGAGCTTCTGCAGATTCTGTGATGATGGTCGAAGGTGAAATGAAAGAAATCTCTGAGGAGGAAATGGTAGAAGCCATTAAATTTGCCCATGATGCCATTAAGGTACAATGTGCTGCCCAAATTAAGTTGGCAGAAGCATTTGGCAAAAAAGAAATTCGTGAATACGAGCCGGAAAGGGAAGACGAGGAGTTAGCCAAGAAAATCCACGACATGGCTTATGATAAGGTTTATGCCATTGCAAAAGCCGGTTCGGCAAAACATGAAAGAAGTGCTGCCTTCGACGCAATAAAAGAAGAAATAAAAGCTACTTTTTCTGAAGAAGAATTGGCAGATTTCGGGGATCTGATTTCCAAATACTACTATAAAGCAGAAAAAGCTGCGGTTAGAGACCTTACCTTAAATGAAGGACTACGTTTGGACGGCAGAAAAACCGATGAAATTAGACCCATCTGGTGTGAAGTGGATTATTTACCTTCAACCCACGGTTCCGCTATATTTACACGTGGGGAAACCCAGGCTTTGGCTACGGTTACTTTGGGAACTTCAAGGGAAGCCAACCAAATAGATATGCCTTCTTTTGAAGGAGAGGAAACTTTCTATCTACATTACAACTTCCCTCCTTTCTCAACCGGAGAAGCCAGACCTATTAGAGGTACTTCCCGTAGAGAGGTAGGACATGGTAACTTGGCCCAACGTGCACTTAAAGGCATGGTCCCTGAGGATTGTCCTTACACAGTACGTGTGGTATCTGAAGTATTGGAATCCAACGGATCTTCTTCCATGGCAACGGTTTGTGCCGGAACTATGGCACTGATGGACGCAGGGGTACAATTAAAGAAACCTGTATCCGGTATAGCCATGGGATTGATTTCCGATAGCGAAACTGGAAAATATGCTGTTTTGTCCGATATACTTGGTGATGAAGATCATCTTGGGGATATGGACTTTAAAGTAACCGGAACCGCAGACGGAATTACCGCTTGCCAAATGGACATTAAAGTAAAGGGATTATCCTATGAAATTTTGGTCAATGCATTAAAACAGGCCGGTGCTGGACGTTTGCACATCCTAAGTAAATTGGTAGACACCATTGCTACACCAAATGCAGATGTTAAACCACATGCTCCTAAAATGGTCACCAGAGTTAT
The DNA here is from genome assembly GCF_900177645.1 of Arenibacter troitsensis. Classification (GTDB taxonomy): domain Bacteria; phylum Bacteroidota; class Bacteroidia; order Flavobacteriales; family Flavobacteriaceae; genus Arenibacter; species Arenibacter troitsensis. The sequence continues at coordinate 393,401 of NZ_FXAO01000001.1, read as the reverse complement.
TCCTGGCGAATTCATTGGAGCATTGATAGGACCTGGAGGAAAAGTAATCCAAGAATTGCAAAAAGCTTCCAAAACCACCATAGTTATCAATGAAGACCCAGTTACCGAAGAGGGTATTGTAGAAATACTAGGTACCTCACAAGAAGGTATTGATATGGTTCTTGCCAAAATTGATTCCTTATTGTTTAAACCTGAGGTAGGTAGCGTATACGAAGTAAAGGTCATCAAAATGCTGGATTTTGGTGCCGTTGTGGAATATACCGATGCTCCTGGCAATGAAGTATTGCTTCACGTATCCGAATTGGCTTGGGAAAGAACGGAAAATGTTTCCGATGTAGTAAACATGGGAGATGTTTTTGATGTTAAATACTTCGGTTTAGACCCAAGAACTAGAAAGGAAAAAGTTTCACGTAAGGCACTTTTGCCTAAACCTGAAGGCTATAAGGAAAGACCACCACGAGAAGATCGTGGAAGAAATGACAGAGGCAACGATAGAAATAGAGATAGGGATCGTAAACCTAGAAGGGACTAGTTTTATATAACTGTCGCAGTACCAAAGCCACGTTTTTACCTTTTTTTAAGGAGAGCGTGGCTTTTTTCATGCATTTTATCTAAAAAAGCAAAATAAAACGGACCCATTGTAACATTTTAAACTTTTCAACGTATAACCTAATGCAGCTTATGCTTAATGCAAATAATTTAGAACAATAAAATTTCGATGAGACAGCTTAAAATTACAAAACAGGTTACCAATAGGGAAACTGCTTCTTTGGATAAATACTTACAGGAAATAGGTAAGGTTGATTTAATTACGGCAGATGAGGAAGTAGAATTGGCACAGAGGATCAAGGCAGGTGATCAACGTGCACTGGAGAAATTGACCAAAGCCAATTTACGATTTGTGGTTTCCGTTGCAAAGCAATACCAAAATCAAGGTTTGACCCTTCCAGATTTGATCAACGAAGGTAACCTTGGCCTAATTAAAGCTGCACAACGTTTTGATGAAACCCGTGGTTTTAAATTTATATCCTATGCGGTATGGTGGATTCGCCAATCCATATTACAGGCTTTGGCGGAACAATCGCGTATTGTAAGGCTACCCTTGAACAAGATTGGATCTATCAATAAGATAAATAAGACCTTTGCCTTCTTGGAGCAAGCCCATGAAAGACAACCTTCTGCTGAAGAAATTGCCAAGGAATTGGACATGACCGTAGAAGATGTAAAACAATCGTTAAAAAATTCCGGGCGTCACGTATCCATGGATGCGCCCTTGATAGACGGTGAAGATTCCAACCTATACGATGTACTGCGTAGCGGCGAGTCTCCAAATCCGGACAGGGAATTGTTGCACGAATCTCTTAGAACCGAAATAGAAAGAGCTTTGGAAACCTTGACCCCAAGGGAAGCGGATGTTATTCGTTTATACTTTGGCTTGGCAGGGCAACACTCTATGACCTTGGAGGAAATAGGGGAAACTTTTGACCTTACCAGGGAAAGGGTTCGCCAAATTAAGGAGAAAGCCATTAGAAGGCTTAAACACACCTCAAGAAGCAAAATTTTGAAGACATATTTAGGTTAATCCTAACAATTAAAATTTTTGCGCAATCGCTTATCCCCATTGGAAAGCTAGTGCAAAAATCGTAAATTGTACACAGTAACAACAGTTATCATGACTGTTCGTTTTTTGATTGATGAATAAACTCCGGCTGATTACCGGAGTTTTTTTGTTCATACAAGTCATAACTTCAGCCAATCCCAACCATTTCATAAAAAAATTGAATCCTTATGGGATAAATTAAATACGCCCATTACCCCAAACACCCCTATCTTTGTTTCACCACATAAATTATTCTATGGCCAAAGACCTCCTTTTAATAACACCTCCCTTTACCCAACTAAACACCCCTTATCCGGCAACGGCATACTTAAAGGGCTTTCTAAATACCAAAGGCATAAGTGCTTTCCAAATGGATTTGGGTATTGAGGTTATATTAAAAATTTTCTCCAAAGACGGACTTCGGAATATTTTTGATTATGCCCAGGACAAGAATTCCATAAAATCGGACAACTGCCACAGAATAAACACTTTACATGAAGATTATGTAAAGACTATAGATTCCGTTGTTTCCTTTTTACAGGGACATAATGCCACCTTTGCCAGACAAATATGTACTCCAAACTTTTTGCCGCAAGCAGCGAGATTTGATCAATTGGACGATCTCGAATGGGCCTTTGGCAGTATGGGACATCAGGATAGGGCGAAACACCTGGCCACCTTATATCTGGAAGACCTATCCGATTTTATTGTGGAATGCGTGGATGAAAATTTTGGCTTTAGTCGTTACGCGGAGAGATTGGGGAGAAGCGCCAATTCGTTTGATGAACTCTATCAGCATTTGCAAAGTGACATCACCTATATAGACCAATTGACCCTCGATATTTTAGCCTATAGAATCGATACTGTTAAACCCAAATTGGCATGTTTTTCCGTTCCTTTCCCTGGCAATTTGTACAGCGCGTTTAGAGGTGCCCAATTTATAAAACAAAACTTTCCGAAGATTAAGGTTTCCATGGGCGGGGGATTTCCCAATACGGAACTCCGGTCTCTTACGGATACAAGGGTTTTTGAATTCTTTGATTATATTACTCTGGATGACGGGGAACTGCCTTTGGAACAGTTGACAGCCCACTGCCTATTGCCCAAATCCGATGATAGCAAAGCCCTTCTAAAAAGAACCTTCCTATTAAAGGATGGTGCGGTATATTATAATAATCTTTCCACTAGAACAGATTACAAACAAAGTGAGGTAGGTACGCCGGACTATTCGGATCTATTACTAAACAAGTACATCTCGGTCATAGAAATCGCGAACCCCATGCACAGTCTTTGGAGCGATGGCCGCTGGAACAAACTAACCATGGCACATGGTTGCTATTGGGGCAAATGTACTTTTTGTGATATCTCTCTAGACTATATAAAAATATATGAGCCCATTGCGGCCAAACTGTTGGTAGACCGCATGGAAGCTCTCATTGCACAAACCGGTGAAAGTGGCTTTCATTTTGTGGACGAAGCCGCACCCCCAGCCCTTATGAGGGCATTGGCGCTGGAAATCATAAAACGAAAATTAAGCGTTAGCTGGTGGACCAATATTAGGTTCGAAAAGAGCTTTGGCCGCGATCTTTGTAAATTATTAAAGGCATCAGGCTGTATTGCCGTTTCCGGAGGCCTGGAAGTTGCCTCGGACCGATTGTTGGCATTGATCCAGAAAGGAGTTACCGTAGAGCAGGTAGCCAAAGTTAACCGTAATTTTACGGAAGCGGGCATAATGGTGCATTGCTATCTTATGTACGGCTACCCTACCCAAACGATCCAAGAGACCGTAGATAGCCTGGAAATGGTGCGGCAAATGTTCCAATTAGGAATACTACAATCCGGCTTTTGGCATCAATTTGCCCTTACGGCCCATAGTCCGGTAGGGCTCAATCCAGAAGATTACCAAATTATCCCGGACTATCAACCCATAAGCTTTGCCAATAACGACATCCAATTTACGGATACCACCGGCATAGATCACGAAAAATTTAGTTTTGGGTTAAAAAAATCGCTTTTCAATTTTATGCACGGCATATGTTTTGACCATCCCTTGCAACAATGGTTCGATTTTAAAATCCCCAAAACCACTATAGCCCCCAATTTTATAGAGAAAGCCCTTGCAGAAGAGCCCGTCCTCAACACCAAGGACAATGCCAAAATAGTGTGGTTGGGAAGCGCACCCATAGGGGAGACCATTACAAAAACTAAAAAAGGGCATAGCTGGAAATTGCTTAAATTGACATTTCATAACAAGTCGGGCTCCATAAGCATTACCGTAGATCAGGAAAAGGGAGAATGGTTAAGGAACACCTTGCAAAAGGTATTGGCTTCACATGAAAAATTCCACACCTTCGGCCAGCTTAAGACCGACTTTGAATCGCAGTTTGAGAATTTTGAACTTTTCTGGTATTCCAAACCATTACAAACTTTAAAGAGCCATGGGCTTTTAACCTTGTAGGGTTTACCAACACATGCCTTACCATTTTACCTTACCTTTGCATACATCACTAGCTAAATGGGTACCTATATGAATTTTAAAGAATTAAAGCTCAACAAACATCTTTTGAGAGCAGTGGCAGAAAAAAACTATGACGACCCAACTGCCATTCAGGAAATGGCCATCCCTGTGGTTTTACAGAAAAACGACTTAATAGCTTCTGCCGAAACAGGAACAGGAAAAACGGCCGCTTTTGCCCTCCCCATACTACAGCTATTATTTGATAAACAGGAAACTTCGGAAAAAGGCAGAAAAATCAAGGCCTTGATTATAAGTCCCACCCGCGAACTGGCATCCCAGATTTATGAGAGTTTTATGGATTATGGCAAGTATACCCATTTAACTTCAGCCGTTATTTATGGAGGAACAAAGATAGAGCCACAAATAGCCATCTTAAAAAAGGGAGTGGATATCTTGGTGGCCACACCAGGCAGGTTATTGGACCTTCACAAGCAGGATCTGGTGAATTTGGATTATGTGGAAACCTTAGTGCTGGATGAGGCAGATCTTATGCTGGATATGGGATTTATAGACGATGTTAAAAAAATAGAGCGACTTTGCCCCAATGAAAAGCAGACCCTGCTATTTTCGGCCACTATGCCCTTTAAAGTAGTGCAATTGGCCGATACCATTTTAAAAGATCCCAAGAAATTAGCCGTTACCCCAACATCTTCGGCAGCGGCCACTGTGCACCAATTATTGTATTATACGCCAAAACCCAATAAAATAGAACTCTGCCTTTATCTGTTAAGAAATACCATAAAGGGCAATATTTTAATTTTTAGGCGTACAAAATACGGGGTGGACAAATTGGAAAAAACGCTCCGTAACAACAACTTTAAGGTAGACAGCCTACACGGGGACAAATCCCAAGAGGAGCGTCAAGCAGCATTGGGAAAATTCAAACAGGGAGTAACGAACATCCTTGTGGCCACAGATGTGGCCGCCCGTGGATTGGATATAGACGAGCTGGATGCCGTCATCAACTTTGACCTGCCCAATATACCCGAAACCTATGTGCATCGGATTGGCAGGACCGGTAGAGCGGGAAACACAGGAACATCCTATGCCTTTTGTTCTGCCGATGAAAAGGGATATTTATCCACTATTCAAAAACTGATGCAGAAGCATATCCAAGTGGTTGATGACCATCCGTACCCCTTGGACCCCAAGGCCAAACCGCAAGTACATAAAAAGCAAGGCAGCAAGCACAAAAAAGGCAGAAAGTCCGCGGCCTCCAAAAAGAAAAAAAAGCGCTGGTATTAGTGCCTATTAACCTTAAATTTTAAACTGTCCCATAATTTAATATCGCGTGCCCCCTATTCCCTTAAACCATATCAATTCACTACCTTTGTGGAAATTATTTCAATAAAAGTAATGGACAAAAAGATTATTGCCCCTTCCCTTTTGGCAGCAGATTTTGCCAACCTTCAACGAGATATTGAAATGGTAAACCACAGTGAGGCCGATTGGCATCATATAGATATTATGGATGGTGTTTTTGTACCAAATATCTCTTTTGGAATGCCGGTCCTAAAAGCAATCGCTGCCCATGCCACCAAAACATTGGACGTTCATCTCATGATCGTGGATCCGGATCGTTACATAAAGACCTTTGCTGATTTGGGCGCCAATAACCTAACCGTTCATTATGAAGCCTGCCCACATCTACATCGTACCCTACAGGCCATAAAAGACGAGGGAATGGCAGCAGGAGTGGCTTTAAATCCACATACCAACATTAACGTATTGGAAGATGTTATAAGTGATATCGACCTAGTCTGTATCATGAGTGTAAATCCAGGTTTTGGGGGACAATCATTTATTGAAAACACCTACGAAAAGATTAAGGCCCTCAAGGAACTTATACAAAGAAAAAGTGCCCATACACTAATTGAGGTCGATGGCGGGGTTACCTCTAAAAACGCCAAGGATTTAATAGACGCGGGAGCGGATGTTTTGGTTGCGGGAAGTTTTATTTTTAGGAGCAAAGATCCTGAGCAAACTATTCATGAACTGAAAAAAATGGTTGGATAATGAAGATTTGGGACGTAGTTATAGTTGGAGGCGGGCCCATTGGCATTGCCTGTGGCCTGGAGGCTAAGAAAAAGGGATTGTCCTATATAATTCTTGAAAAGGGATGTATTGTTAATTCCCTCTATAATTATCCCCTGAACATGCAGTTTTTTTCATCTTCCGAAAAGCTGGAAATAGATGAAATTCCTTTTATTAGCATAGAGGCGAAACCCAAAAGAAATGAGGCGCTGGAATACTACAGACGGATAGTGACCTCTAATCAGCTAAACATTGCGCTTTTTGAAAAAGTAAATTCAATTAACAAAATTGATGGGCTCTTTAAGCTTGTTTCAGATAAGAATACCTATACGTCCACCCATGTAATCATTGCCACAGGTTTCTACGATATTCCGAACAGAATGAACGTTCCCGGGGAAGATTTAAAAAAGGTATCCCATTATTACAAGGATCCGCATTTCTATTCCAGTCAAAAAGTAGCGGTCATTGGGGCGAGTAATTCGGCCATAGATGCTGCCCTGGAATGCTATAGAAAAGGGGCGGACGTATCCTTGATCATTAGGGGACCGGAAGTAGGCCAACGTGTAAAATATTGGGTAAGGCCCGATATCATCAATAGAATTGAAGAAGGCAGTATAAAAGTATATTACAATAGTACAGTACAGGAAATTAAGGAAGATGAAATTATCCTGAATTCCCCTAGCGGAACAATTGCCCTGGAAAACGATTACGTTCTGGCGCTGACCGGATACATGCCTAATTTTGGTTTCTTGGAAAAAATAGGAATCCAATTGTCCGATGACGAGAAAAGGCTGCCCCAGTACGATCCCCGAACCATGGAGACCAATATTGACAACCTATATCTTGCCGGAGTAATTTGTGGGGGAATGGAAACCCACAAATGGTTTATAGAAAATTCCAGAATCCACGCCCCTATGATTTTGGACCATATTGTAAGTGAGGCAAAAATAAGTTCTGCGTATAAAAATAAGACGGGTTAATTCAATTCTTTGCAGTCATTTGAATTCCATAGCCTTAAACCTTGTACCTCAATAACTTTTATTAATTTTAAGTTATTCTTCTAGAAGAATCGCGTTCAATTAAAGAGGACTTCTGAATTGTTGTTTTACCGATGATAATATTGTCCTTAGATGAATTACTAATTTCATCCAATAACAACTTTGTGGCAATTTGTCCAATTTGAAAACCAGGCTGATCAATTGTTGTCAAAGAAGGATCTATTATACCAGAAACCGGTTCGTTACTGAACCCTACAATGGCCACGTTTTCCGGTACTCTAATGCCTTCCTTCTTAAAATACTTCATAGCGCCAATAGCAGCGACATCATTGGCAGAAAACAATCCGTCTATATCATAAGGTAAGGAAAGTAAGGTTTTTGCCCCTTCCGCCCCATCATTTTCCATAAGGCTGGAACGCAGTATGAGTTCTGGCCGGAATGGAATTTTATGTTTTTCCAAGGCCTTTCTATACCCAGCGGTCCTATTACGGTAAATAGCCAATTCTTGTGGCCCGGAAAAATGTCCAATATTTTTACATCCATTCAAAATTAGATGCTCCGTGGCTTCAAAACCACCTTGTAGGTCATCGATCAGCACACTACTAATACCCTCAATCTCACAATGCCTATCAAAAAAAAGAAATGGCGTACCATTGTTTTTCATGTTCAACAGATGGTCAAACTCAACTGTTTCCATGGAAACGGACAATAATACCCCAGCTACCCGGTTCGCCAATAAGGTTTCTATAATCTTACGTTCACGTTTTAACTGTTCCAAAGACTGGCAGATTATCACATTGTAGCCAGCATCATACGCGGCCTCCTCTATACCCGAAATAACCGAAGAAAAGAAGTGTCGGGAAATTCGCGGAACTATTACTCCAATAGTATTGGTTACACTTTTTCGAAGATTTGAAGCCAGTACATTTCGTTGGTAACCCATTTCATTAGCTTTGGCCAATATCCTAGCCTTGGTCTTCTGGCTTACCCTCGGACTGTTGTTCAATGCCCTTGAAACGGTAGAGGCATCTATTTTCAAAGCTTTGGCAATATCGTGTATGGTTGTTTTATTTTCCATAAATAATGAGTATCTTGACGTTTCTTAACAAATATACACATTCAATAATACAATCGATTGTATTTTGAGTAATTTTTTATACCTTTACTAGCTATCTATAAAACGCCACTTTTTTAGCCGAGATATAAGAACTTATAATTAGATATTTAGAATCATGAAAAACAATTACGAGGTTAGATATGCCTGCTCTCCCAAGGAGACTAAAACGTTGACCACAGAAGGACTGAGAAAAGAGTTTCTAATCCAAAATTTAATGGAAGCGGATACCATCAATTTAGTGTACACCCATTTCGACAGATATATAGTTGGAGGGGCAGTGCCCGTTAACACCCCTTTAAAACTAGCCACTATAGATCCATTAAAGTCGGATTATTTTTTAGAACGAAGGGAGATCGGTATTATCAATGTCGGTGGTGCGGGTTCTGTAACCGTCGATGGCCAGAAATATGATTTAGACTTTAAAGAGGCCCTGTATATTGGTAAAGAAAACAAGGAGGTGAGTTTTAGTAGCGACAGTGCCGATACCCCTGCCAAATTCTACATCAACTCAACCCCGGCACACAAGGTATATCCCACAAAAAAAATAAGTAGGGCAGATGCGGAGATCGTGGAAATGGGATCTATTGAAACGGCCAATGCCAGAACTATACGAAAATTGATCGTGAACAGTTTGGTAGAGACTTGTCAGGTACAAATGGGAATGACAGAATTAAAACCAGGAAGTGTTTGGAACACGATGCCCGCACATGTTCACGACAGGAGAATGGAAGTATATTTTTATTTTGAGCTTCCAGAAGATCAAGCTGTATGCCATTTTATGGGACAACCCCAAGAAACACGACATATCTGGATGGTCAACAATGAAGCCGTAATCTCCCCACCTTGGTCCATTCATTCCGGTTCCGGAACCAGTAACTACACTTTTATCTGGGGAATGGCCGGTGAAAACCTAGATTATGGAGATATGGACCACTGTAAAATTAAAGACTTAAAATAACCCTAAGAGAACTTAAATATGTCATTGAATCTATTTGACTTATCAGGTAAAACAGCCCTGATTACCGGAGCTACGCACGGTCTTGGCAAAGCCATGGCCATTGGACTGGGAAAAGCAGGCGCAACCCTGGTCGTTAACGGAGCTTCTTCCCAGGAAAAATTGGACAATGCCGTTGCCGAATACCAGGCTTTGGGATTAAAGGCCTATGGCTACCTCTTTGATGTTACCAATGAAGCCGCGGTCATAAAAAACATTTCTAAAATTGAACAAGAGGTAGGACCAATTGATATTTTGGTAAACAATGCCGGGATCATCAAAAGAATTCCCTTGGAGGAAATGGAGGTCGCCGATTTTGAAGAAGTGGTAAAAGTAGATTTGGTAAGTCCCTTTATCGTTTCCAAACATGTGGTAAAGGGCATGATATCCAGAAAGGAAGGCAAGATTATCAACATTTGTTCCATGATGAGCGAATTGGGACGAAATACGGTAGGCGCCTATGCCGCCGCCAAAGGCGGATTAAAAATGTTGACCCGCAATATGGCTACCGAATGGGCCAAACACAACATTCAGGTCAATGGTATAGGACCCGGCTATTTTGCCACCGCACAGACCGCCCCTATAAGGGTAGATGGGCATCCTTTCAATGATTTTATAGTAGGCAGAACCCCTGCAGGCAAATGGGGAGATCCGGACGACCTACAAGGTGCAGCCATCTTCCTAAGTTCCAAGGCCAGTAATTTTGTTAACGGACAAATAGTTTACGTGGATGGAGGCATATTGGCCACTATTGGAAAACCGGCCAATGAAAATTAAAACAACGTTCATGAAAATACGTTATAAAACATTTCTATTTTCTGTAGTGGCAACACTGTTCCTAGCTTGTACCGAAAAAGAATTGCCCACCACCATCACTATAAAAAATGTTCTTGACCGCGAAAGGTCTATGGAAACCGTAGAGCTCACCAAGGATATGTTGACGGTGGAAGACCTATCCGCTGTTGGCATAAGGAACAAGGAAACCAATACCCTCCAAATTGTCCAAACGGTAGATAATGATGGGGATGGTGATTTGGACATGATCCTTTTTCAACCCCGAATAGCGCCTAATGGAGAAAGCCAATTTGAGGTAGTCACAGTGAAACCAGGGGAAAACCCCTCGGCACCAGAGCTGTGTTACTCCAGGTTTGTACCCGAACGTACCGATGACTACACTTGGGAAAACAACAAGGTTGCATTTCGGGTGTACGGACCCACCGCCCAGAAAATGGTGGAAGACAAGGTAGCTGGCGGCACCCTGTCCAGTGGTGTCGATGCCTGGTTGAAACGGGTAGATTACCCCATTATTGACAAATGGTACAAAGAGGAATTAAGTGGTATAAGTAGTTACCACAAGGATACCGGCGAAGGCCTGGATGATTTTCATGTTGGCGCAAGTCGTGGGGTTGGCGGTATTGCCGCCAAGGTAGACACTACCTTCTACTATTCCAAAAATTATACGCAATGGCGCACCATTACCACCGGCCCTATAAGGACCAGCTTTTATTTGGAATACGAAGCCTGGGACGCCAATGGAAAGACCATCATGGAGTCTAGGCTTATAAGCTTGGACCTAGGCCAAAATCTATCCAAATTCAATATCAATCTAGAGGGGGTGGATGATATTTACGCCGGACTCACCCTGCACGAAAAGGACGGAGTGGTTAGCGGAAATACAGAAAAGGGATGGGTAAGCTACTGGCAGCCCCATGGCGATTCCGAATTGGGTATGGCCATCCTTGCCCCTAGGGATTCTTTCATCGATTTTGAAAAGTACGATGTTCCTACCAAGGACCTAAGCAATGCCTACGCCCATTTGAAAGTTAAGAACAAGGAAGTTACCTACTACGCAGGCTTTGGATGGAAAAAAAGCGGGCAATTTAACAGCAAAGCGGATTGGGAGCAGTATTTAAACGCCTTATCCGAACAGATAGAACACCCCTTGGAAGTTACCGTAACTCCATAAGAAAGAGTTTCTGACAAACATTACATGAGGCAATACCCATAGGTGCATATAATGCCAAGGGGTATTGCCTTTTTTATGCCCAAATTTTAACTTCAATTTGTGTTTTTCATCAAAAATATCCCTGGTTTATATGCGTAAATTTATAAAACAAAAGCTGCTATATGGACCTACAAAAACTGGAAAGGGAACTCGAAATTATATATGAAACACTTTTAAAGCATGAGTCCTCCGCGGATAGCATAGCTGCTTCGGTACATCCTCAATATAGGTCCAGCGCCAAGAACCTATACCGCTATTTGCTGCTTCGCAGTATGGACATCCGCAAGCTTCAGAACGATCTTTCCGAAATAGGGATTTCCTCATTGGGAACAGGGGCCGGTTATGTGTATGAAAACATCTCCAATGCCCTTAAGCTGGTTAAATTATTGAACGGAAAAACTTGGGAAAGGAATGGCGACTTGGAGGCCCTGGGATTTGTTGGAAGCAAGAATTTATTGATGGATCATGCAAATGACCTCTTTGCGTCCGACCACGGGGAAAGAGATACCGAAATAATGGTTACTATGCCCGATGAGGCAGCCACCGACAAAAAACTTATTAAGAAGTTGCGTTCTGCAGGTATGGGCATTGCCCGATTAAACCTTAGCCATGGCAATGAAGCGCTTTGGAAAAAGATCCTGAACAAAATAAAAGCCGTTTCCAAGGAAAGTGATTCCCCCATCCATATTTATATGGACCTACCGGGGCCAAAAATTAGAATTAGCAATATTTACCTAAAAAATGATACCGGAAAAGCCTGGGATACCGTCCCCTTCGTAAAGATTGGTAAAGGGGATAAATTATTACTGATAAAGCACAACTCCCCACATGTTTCAGGGAGCCACAAAAAGACAATAGCCCCTAAAGAAACCATCCTAGTGGAAGTTTCCCTACCGCAAATTATTGACAACCTTAAAAAGGGGCAGGCAGTGTTTTTTGATGATGGGGCCATAGAGGCCAAAGTATTGGGCATCACCCAGGATACGGCATCCCTGGTGGTGAAAAAATCGCATAAGAAAAAACTAAGGACGGGGAAAGGTATCAATTTACCGGATACCCATCTCAACCTGCCTTCCCTAACTCCAGAAGATGTACAACTATTGCCGTTTATAAGTGCTAATGCAGACCTTATGGGCTATTCCTTTGTGCGAAACGCCAAGGATGTGGCCATTCTATATGAGGAATTGGACAAATTGGGAGATAAGGATACCGGGGTGGTCTTTAAAATAGAGAACAGGGCGGCATTCGAGAATCTACCAGCCATCCTTTTCAGCGCTATGAAAAGACCTAAAATAGGCGTCATGATCGCCCGGGGCGATTTGGCAGTGGAGATAGGTTTTGAACGTATTTCCGAGGTGCAGAACCAAATACTGTGGTTCTGCGAGGCAGCGCAGATACCTGTCATCTGGGCTACCCAAGTATTGGATACCATGGCCAAAAAAGGCATGGCTACCCGGGCTGAAATTTCGGATGCCACTATAAGTGCCCAGGCAGAATGTGTTATGCTCAATAAGGGGCCTTTTATAGTAGAAGCCACCAAAACCTTAAAGAATGTATTGAAGCGCATGGAAGCCCATTCCCAAAAATCCAAAAAAACCTTAAGGGCACTAAAAGTGGCCAAAACGGGACTTAAAAATATTCATAAAGACTTTCCGGTGAAGTAATAGTATCCAAAAATTACCCTCTTATAAACCGAAACATTTGTAAGAAAAGAATTGCTATATTAGACTGATAAAAAGGGAGTATGGGTATTGGGTCCTTAATCCTTTCGATAGCAATAATTAAAAGAAAGACTAAATTGAAAATTATAGAATCCCATAAAAACGATTACACCATTTCTACTGACAAGAATAAATTGGATATTTCCACTATTCACAAATTCCTTGCGAACGAAACAGACTGGAACTACGGAATTCCATTAGACACCCTAAAAACATCTATTGAAAACTCTTTAAATTTTGGGCTTTATTACAAAGACCAACAAATAGGATATGCCAGAATAATTTCAGACTATTCCACTATTGCTTATTTAGGCGATGTTTTTGTTTTAAAAGAATTTAGAGGGAATGGATTAAGTAAATGGCTTATAACTGAAATAATGCAACATCCTAATCTTCAAGAATTAAGACGATGGATTTTATTAACCGATACAGCCGAATGGCTTTATAAAAAATTTGGATTTACCAAATTACCTAATCCTGAATTTTATATGGAAAAGCACAATCCAAATGTATACAATGTTGTGAAAAACAATTAACGCAACACAAGGTATAGGCCTTAGCCCATGCTAGCGCTAGCCTACCTGCCCAAGTCCTAAAGACCGGGAATTTCAAATTTGACAAACCTTCCCCACGCTGGCGCGAGCGTCACGCTCGTGACATAGTAGACAAATAAGCAAGTAGTTACTGCTGGCAGTAGCCTGTCTTAGTCGTCAGTCCTGCCATAGTCGTAAAGACCGGGAATTTCAAATTTGATAAACTTTTGTTTTTACCAGGTCGGTATCCAATACCAAATAAGTTGCAGGGATATCCTTTAGCTCCCCTCCGTGATACCCCATGATGGTCCCTGGATTGATCAGCAGGGTGTCGCCAACCTTTTCATCCTTAACCACGGTATGATTATGTCCATAGCACACTATGTCGAAACCTCCATTCTCCGCAATTACCCTAGCTTTATCAGGGTAGTGGTTCATGGCCATTGATCTACCGCCCAAGTCACCTCTAAAATATTCTCCATGAATGTGAATATTCGGATATTTCTTGGAATTCCCAATGATAGCCGCAACATCCCCATCGTTATTGCCCAATACCATATGGATAGGATTGGAATACGCACGCCCCAATAAATGGATGACAAAGGGCGAACAAAGGTCACCACAAAAAAGCATCGCTTCCGTAGCCTGAAGTTCCGGCATGGATAAGGCTTTTTGCAGGTTCCAGATGTTATCGTGGATATCGGAAATTACGGTGATTTTCATTTTCAGTAGCTATTAGTAACTATAGTATGCCCAAAACAGTAACTCAGTTTATAATCCATCCATTAATTAGACTAAGCTTATTTTTTTAGAAATTTCAGGATAAATTATAAGCATGACTTTTTTATTATTTTGCCTATTACAGGCCTTGTACCTGAAAAACCATTAATTTCACAGGCTGGCGCTAGCCCAAGTCACAGATACATGAATAAGCATCAACTTAGGACAAACAAAGTTAGTTAATTTTAATATGAGGCCCTATAAGACATTTGAAACAGAAAGGTTAATCCTAAAACCTACCTTAGAAGAGGATGCAGCGTTTATTTATGAGCTGTTCAACACGCCCAAATGGCTTAAAAACATTGGGGACAGAAATATTGGCTCGCCAGAAATGGCAAAAGAGTATATTTTAACCAAAATGCAACCGCAACTGGAACGGCTGGGATTTTCCAATTATACCCTCATAAGAAAAACGGACAAGGTAAAAATTGGATGTTGTGGATTATATGATAGGGAGGGATTGGAAGGCATCGATATTGGATTTGCCTTTTTACCAGAATATGAAGGTCAAGGTTTTGCCTTTGAAGCCGCCGACAAATTAAAAAATGTAGCCCTCAAGGAATTCGGGCTCCATGCCCTTAGCGCCATAACCTCCAAACACAATTTTGCCTCCCAAAGATTGCTGGAAAAACTTGGTTTGGCCTTAGCGGGAACAACTACCCTTCCCAACGGTAATGAAGAATTACTTTTATTTACCATTGAATTATAATATCCATTCTAAAAAAGGGCATCATAGAAGTGTAATTAGACCTTAAATCCATTAGCCAAATTAGGCTCCAAATTCGGCCATTTTTATACCTACATGGGTAATTACCTCGTTGAATTCCTTAGTTGGATTAAAATCGATCAATTTAACATCTTCCTTAACAATGGCCGTATGACCCGAAGGCATATAATAAACATCCCCCTTGGTGAGCAATTCTTCTTTTCCATCATAATAAATGACCAACATAGACCCCTCCAATACATACCCCCAATGAGGGCAATGGCAGCTATTATTAGCCAATCCTTGAAGGAGCGGTGTAAAATCAGTTCCCTTAGGTAGTTCATTGAAACAAACGGTCATACCTCCAAAATTGGGTTGGGCCCGCATAGTCGTGTCCGGCGACTGCATAGTAGTCGGAATACTTTCTTTATTAATTTTCATGGTATATGTGTTTAGTATTCAATAATTTACAACAAAAATATGAACATATCAAAAGTTTCACACAAATAGCACAAAAACCAAAGTCGATATAAATCACTTTGGCATGTGCAAAGGGGCGACTTTGGATTTAAAGCAAAAGGCTAGATGTTGTGAGGGTGGCAACTTCGAATCCCAGTTGCCAATATCATTTCAATCAACCCTTTTAAACAGCAACAAACGCATATCCATAATTTCCTCCTCAGGTATTTTAAGGGCTTGGAGCACCAGGTTGCCCCTACCCTTTTTCAAGCTAATTTTCCCTAGAACCATAGGAATAAAGTCCTTGGTAAAGGATTCAATTCTGGGGTCACGGTCCCGTTCCGCCCCTACCAGCGGCGGATCATGGGCCTTCGTAATGGTTGCCTTTAAGGAACTCTCCCCCAAGCGTAATTCAAATTGGGAACCCAAATCCTTTTCTTTGGCGGTGTAATAAAGCTCCACTTCAAAATCCCCGTCGGCCAGCACTTCTACATCCCAGCTGATACTATCCTTTGTGCTTTTCCAATATGTAAAAAAGGTATCGTTGGGATGCCTATTACTCCGTTCTATATTGCCATGCGCTACCCCGTCCCGGGCGGGAATCTGGGTGTACACATAATCAGGATGGCCCAAAGTAAACGGCCTATCCTCCGTCTCCTTGGATTTTGGCATTACTTCTTGCAGCCAATCCCTTTTTAACTGTTTCAAAGAATCTGCAAGCTGTGGTAGTTTCCCAGAAAGGTCTGTGGTCTGTCCGCCATCCTTTTCCATATCATAAAGTCTGTCCTCACTATCCAAGCGATATTTTTGCGTACGGATACTTGTACTTCTGTTCCAATGATTATAGACCACCCTATCGTACCAGCTGGCGTTATCCCCCATCAACAAGGGCTTTAAGCTTTTCCCGTCCAAGGGTTTCTGGGTATTCATCTCAATTTGGGCCAAATCCGTTAAGGTGGGCAATACATCTATGGAACTTGCTATTTGTGAAATATGCTTGCCTTTAGGTAGCTTATTCTTCCATTGCATCACCAAAGGGGAACGTACCCCGCCCTCATCGGTAGATCCCTTTTTTCCCCGCATCCCCGCATTCCATCGCCATCCATTTGGTCCGTTATCCGACAGATATATAACCAGTGTATTTTCTTCCAGTTGCAAGTCCCTTAGTTTATTAAGTACCCTGCCCACATTATAATCTATATTCTCCACCATGGCCAGGGCCGCTCTGGTAAAGTTCTCGTTCTCTTCCTCTTCCCCATGGTATTTCATGGCAAGTTCCTTGTCCCTGAACTTGTTCCAAAATTCATCGGGTACCTGCATAGGACTATGGGGTGTATTAAAAGGCAGGTACAGGAAAAATGGATGCTCCTTCTTCCTAGCCATAAATTCCAATCCTTTGTTGGTAAGATCGTCAATTATAAAGCCGTTACCTTTTACAATTTCCCCGTTGTGCTCCAACATGGGACTAAAATAATTGCCCCAATGCCCGGAACAGAAGCCATAAAAATCATCGAAACCCCTAGCATTGGGATGATAAGGGGGTTGCATGCCGTTATGCCATTTTCCATAGGCAGCAGTGGCATATCCGGCCTTCCTAAAGACTTCGGCTATTGTGGTTTCATCCAGATTTAAACGTTCACCGCCCGAAGAAGTGGAATAGACCCCTACTCTTGGAAAATAGCGCCCCGTAAGCAGTTCGGCCCGGGTAGGTGAACAAACGGGACTAACATAAAAATGATCGAACATAACGCCATTTTTGGCCATGGCATCTATGTTGGGGGTTGCCAGATTGGTATTTCCAGTAATGCCCAAATCTCCCCAGCCTTGATCGTCGGCCAAAATAAGCACAATGTTGGGTTTATGGTTGCGTTGGGTATTGGACGTGGATTCTGGTTTTGTCTTTTCCTTGCACGCCAGTGGCAACCCCAATATGGCCAAGGCCATACACTTCACTAAAATATTCCTCATTTGGCCGTTTTTTAATTGGTCGGATTTGGGAAGTATAAGATAAGAAACTTAATGGATTACTATGCATATGGCCTAAAACCCTCATTGGAAATCCTTTTCCTATGCCTCCTAACATTTTGTACTTCAGTCCCAATGGAACAAGCCTAAATTATAAGGTCTATTAACAACTAAATCGAAGAAAAGATTCAAGAAAGATTTCTTCCCCTAAACAGATATTATTAACCAAAAATAGTTGAATTTAGAGCTAACCTAAAAAGGGTACATCAACAGGATGAAAGATTTTTTTGAACACTTCAGGCAGGAGTTCGAATTACCGTTGGAAAATCCGGTGCTGATATTTTCTTTAATCCTGTTTATTATTCTGCTATCACCCATTCTGCTTAGAAAATTAAATATTCCGGGCATAATTGGTTTAATTATTTCTGGGGTGGTAATAGGGCCGTTTGGACTCAACATTCTAGAAAAAAATTCGGCCATAGACCTGTTTTCAACCATTGGCCTGCTGTATATCATGTTCATTGCTGGTTTGGAACTGGACATGAACGAATTTAAATCCAATAGAAACAAAAGCCTTGTATTTGGATTTTTTACCTTTATTTTCCCGTTAACCATCGGTTTCCCGGTTTGTTATTTCTTTTTGGAATATGACTTTAATGCCAGTTTCCTTACTTCCAGCATGTTTGCCACCCATACGCTGGTAGCATATCCTATCGTGAGCAAACTGGGGGTTTCAAAAAACCAGGCTGTAGCCGTTACCGTGGGCGGAACTATTTTGACGGACACGGCAGTACTTATCATTCTGGCTGTAATTATGGGAAACAGCGAAGGCAATCTGAATATGGCCTTTTGGATCCAATTGGGAATTTCATTAACCATCTTTTCGGCAATAATGTTCCTTATAATTCCAAGGATTGCCAATTGGTTTTTTCGTAAACTGGAAAGTGAAAAACACTCCCATTATATCTTTGTTCTTTCCATTGTTTTCTTTGCCGCATTTATGGCCGAATTGGCAGGTGTTGAGCCGATTATTGGAGCATTTGTGGCAGGATTGGCCCTAAATAAACTTATACCCCATTCCTCGGCCTTGATGAATAGGATACAATTTATAGGCAATTCCCTATTTATTCCCTTTTTCTTAATAAGTGTTGGAATGTTGGTTGATGTTAGTGTTATTCTAAAGGGTGAAACAGCGCTTATTGTGGCAGGAACACTTTCGGTGGTAGCCCTTTTTGGTAAATGGTTCGCAGCTTTGGTAACACAACTGGCCTTTAAATACTCCAAAACCCAACGTCAGCTTATTTTTGGATTAAGCAGTTCCCATGCAGCTGCAACCTTAGCCGTAATTTTAGTAGGCTATAAAGCCCAAATTCTAGACGAAAATATCCTGAACGGCACCATAATACTTATTTTAATTACCTGTGTTGTTGCCTCATTTGCTACAGAAAAAGCCGCTAAAAAAATCGTGGTGGAGACAGAAGGCGATTCTACGGGACCACTAAAAGTAAACGGTTTGGATAACGAGCACATTTTATTGCCAATTGCCAATATTGGCAACATGGAAAAACTGCTCGAGTTTTCAATATTTATTAAAGGAAAAAAATCGGCCAATCCCTTATCGGTTCTCTCAGTAGTTTCCAATAACAATGAAGCCGAAAACAATATTCTAAAGGCCAAGAAAAAACTGGAAGAATTCGTGGAACAAGCCTCTGCAACGGAAACGAAAGTTAGTATCATAGCCACAATCGACCATAATGCCGCCAGCGGAATATCCCGTATTGCAAAAGAAATAATGGCGGACATCATTGTTTTGGGATGGCCAAAGCGTACTGGATTCATAGACAAACTTATCGGCGAAAAAGTGGACAGTATTATAAGTAACACCGATAAAACCACTATTATTTGTCATTTTGAAAAGCCATTGGTGTCCCATAAAAGAATTGTGATTGCGGCCCCTCCCTTAACCGAACATGAGAACGGCTTTGAACTTTGGTTTGGCAAGATGGCTAAATTGGCCCAAGAATTAAGCATTTCTATACAGCTGTACTGCAATGCATCTACCTTAAAATCAATTAAAAAGTTGGTTAAAGATTCTAAAATATCGGCTACAATTACTTCTAGTCTTTTCAGTGATTGGGAAGATTTCCAGGATCTCTCAAAAAACGTAAGGGAAAATGATCTATTTATTTTGGTTTCTGCCCGTGAAGGCGCCGCATCTTATATGGTTATGCTCGAAAATCTCCCCTCGAAAATGGAAAAACACTTCCCCAATAATAGTCGACTTATCATTTATCCCCACCAGTTCGTTCAGAGTTTTGGAAGCAAGCGATATGATCAGATCAACCCTGAACCGCTCAACAAAGGAATTGAAACCATACAAAAGATTGGCAAGGGCATTGGTAATATTTTTAAAAAGGACAACAAGGAATAATCTGCAGGAAGTATTTCTATAACCTAGCTGTTTGCCCAAGTATCATGGTGGGCCTACAAACAAACGTCTCTCCCCAGAACGGATACAGGGATTAGCTACGTTAACCCCTAAAAGTGCCGCTCTGAAAACCACAAAAAGTTCCACTTCGCTATACTTCAAAACAACCCGCAGCACCGCCCGGAACAGGATCTAGGGATTGGCTGCGCCCATCCCTACTAAGCTCCGCTTTGAAAACCACAAAAAGTTGCGCTTCGCTATACTTCAAAAAAGGTTTTTTACAATTACATCAAGGTGAATCATCTACAAAGGGCAATAAGGATTGGTGAAAATAAATTCTTTTAATAAATAGATTGACTTTACCACTTAAAGCTAATAGCAGAATTATACTTTGTTTAAGATGTTTGACTTTAAATTAATTACTTTGGCACTTAATAGCAAACTGCATTAGGTAGCATAAACCATACTAATGGATTAACTATATTAGGCATATAATAGAGTTGTAAAACATTTTGAAAATAGCCTACGACTTAATAAAACGTATATGAATAGAATATTTCTTTTTCACAATAGGATTATGAACGATTCGTTATTCTATAAAAAAATAACTCCCCATTTTTGATATGAAAAAGCTCTTTGTCTTAATCATCCTTGTTTTTGCGGTTTGTTCTTGCGAAAAAGATGGTACTAATAAAATAGAAGAAGAAAAATCTATTACTTTACCAGTATTAACCTCTTCCACTGTTTCAGAAATAACTGAGACCTCAGTTAAAAGTGGCGGAAACATAACCAATGACGGTGGAGCTCCCATTACTGCAAGGGGTATTTGCTGGAGTACTTCGGCCAACCCTACTACAAATGACAATAGAACCTTGGATGGCACAAATGCTGGAAGCTTTACAAGTTCATTAAACGATTTGGTTGAAAACACCATCTATTATTTAAGGGCTTACGCGACAAATAGTGAAGGAACATCCTATGGAAATGAATTAAGTTTCAAAACTCTTGAAAAGCCTAAGCTTGTTATCGAAGGTGATGTCAATTTGAGAACACAGGAAATGATTGATAATTTCGGTGCCTATGGATATGAAAGGGTTTCGGGTAATTTGCTAATCCTTGCTAGTTTTGGTAGTAACATTAATAGTTTAAAACCACTTGAGGGGTTAAACACAGTGGATGGTGACTTCTACATCGCTAATACTAATTTAACAGATTTTGAGGGATTGAATAATTTAGCTGTTGTAGGAGGAAATATTCAAATTCAATATAATAATAAATTAAGCAGCATGGGCGATCTAATTAGCCTTAAGGAAATAGGTGGGTTTTTAGATATTGATTCTAATCCTAGTTTAAAGAATTTAGATGGTCTTGAAAATCTTACCACTATTAGTCGCTGGTTGGACATTGATTTTAACGAAACACTCGAGAATATTGATGCCCTTTCAAATTTAAAAACCATTGAATATGGTCTTACAATCCAGTCCAACCCTGCATTAAAGAACATTAATGGGCTTTCCAGCTTGACTTCAGTGGGCTATGAATTGACAATCGATAAAAATGCCTTAATTACTAATCTTGATGGATTAAAAAGTCTCACAAAAGTTGGCAGTTATATTGTAATTTCTTAAAATGACGCTCTGACAAATATATTGGGGCTTAACAAGCTTGAAATAATTAATGATAGATTAGTAATCCATAACAATAATTCGTTGATCAATCTCGATGGGCTTGAGAATATAGTTCAAATTGACGACTTTCTGGGAATTAGTAGCAATAAATCTTTAGTAGAAATAAATGGATTAAATAATTTAAGTACTTTAAATGGTAAATTAATAATCAGTCACAATCTTGCCTTAAATAATTTTTGCGGGATTAAACCTTTGATTGACAATGGTTTTTCGAACTCATTTGATATAGCCAGCAATTCTTTTAATCCAACCCAGCAAGACATTTTAAATGGAAATTGCAGCGAATAAGTCCTTTTTTTTGACGGGAAAGACAGGTTTTTAGCATTTATTATGACATTATTAATTGATAGCGGGAAACAAATAGTTAATATTAGTAAAGGCTAGCTGGCTTAAACATGCAAACTTTTTGAATGCAACTATGGAATTGATTGACTTATCACTCATAATCAAAACCAACTTTGACAGAAAAACGTTGTATAATAGCTATAAACAATACGGACTTTGGGCTCAATTTAAAGCTTTGCGTATTTTTATGAAGTCCCAAAATCTTTTGGATTTTGCTTTGGACAAAAAAACAAAACGCGCCCGAACGTAACCGTTCGTTGCGGGCGGGCATAAAGATTTCGCTATTTGCTCGGCGGAAGGCCAAGGCTAGTTTGCTCTCGTACAGATCATAGCTCAAGACATAAATTTTATGAGCCAATTAATCGCCAATCGAACGCTTCTGACTCAAATTTTTAAGAATTATTCACAAACCCGAAATGAATTCCTTAACTACTCTGAGGGTATAAACCTCAATACGAATTAGGCATATTTGATTTCACAATAAAAAACATTGTTTTTCTCCGTCACTAATATCAACGGATTCAAAAACGTAAATGATTATCCATAAACAAATGCACCAAATATGGGTGACCTTTTCAACTGATGTACAAAACGCCCAACTACTGATGCATTCCTTGTACTAGGCTTTTTTTTTGGATAATTAGTGATGGCAATACTGCCATCAGTTAAACAACCCCTAATCAAAATGGAAATTCATAAGATGGTGACCATTGAGCGCTTTCTGACTTAAATATGCGCTCTCTAAATGGCGAAGAAATATAAAAAGGAACGGATGGTACCAATACATTTTCAATATAATCCTGATAAGAATTAAAGGTAGAATAGTTTTCTGCAGCTCCTTGTTTTACTTCAAAAGCTTTATTTGCAAAAATCTCGGTAACCGCCTCTGGAAATAACCCTTCAGGTATTTCAGGTATGGTCGGATTCGTATTTTGACCATCAAAAATGAATTCCAACTGAACCGAAGGATTTTCCGGAGAAGTTAATCCAGTACCAGACCTTATACCAACTAGACGAAGACGACCAACTTCAAAATCAGGTAACCCAGAAAAGCTTAATTGTTGATTATAAAAATTGTAATCAACAGTTGAATTGGGTATTGTAACCGTAGCTGGTATAGTGCCAGAGCCTTCAAAAGTATAATTTAACAACTGACCCCAATAGGTGGTATATTCAAATATGTCAGGAAAAGTGTATTGTTTGGTATACGAAGTACTTGACTGGAGGTAATCCGCATAAAGTAAATGACCGCTTCTAGCTCGATACATAGCTTCATTCTCGTATCCTGTGATTTTCACTAACGGTCTTTGAAATCTTTTATTTAAATCAAAAGTATTTGTAACGACATTAGCATTAGAAAAATCTTCCTGCACTAACGAGGTACGATTCTGTATATCACTAATGAATGCCCATTGATAACTATTTTCAATATCTGAATTAAAATAGCTTATGAATGTCATATTTGTTGCTAAATCATTACTGAACGCTGTTGAGACATGACCTGAAAGTTCATCGTCGTAGTAAATCAAAGAATTCCATGGACCTGAAGCCCTCATCTGATAACCCGCCTCAAAAAAAGGTACTTCAATCTTTGGAAATGCAGGTGATAAACCTCCTGATTTTTGATTTAAGGTTATTTCGTTACCAAGCATATTCAATGTAAGGTTATTGTATACATAGAAGTTAAATATTGAATTGTCAAAGTCATGAATGAAAGATATTGTAAACTCCGTATTGTCGTTTAATTCTTCTGTGGTGCAAAATGACAATGTTTCAATTTCACCGGACTCATGTGTCTTACTATCTATATAGTTTCCATCTATATCTGATATCACTACATGCACTTTCTCAACATTCTTCCGCATAAAGTCATTCGGAAAGTTAATCTTAAAGAATTTGTTTGCAATTCCTATAGCAATAGAATCCTTTGAGACATTACCTAAAGCATCTTCCATTACAAATATTAGATTACCCATACCCGTTGGTAATTCTTGTGGATTTAATGAGAAAGTAAAATCAGTAGTATTTTCTTTTTCCAACAGCAATAAATCATCAAGATATACATGCAATTGTTCAACGTTTGAAACAAGATCTGTAATGCTTGGTGATAACTGAATTTCATCGCAGATAATTTCATTTTCAGAGATACTATCAAGTATTAGAATTGGACCTTTATTATCTATTTTAATAGTAATTGTTTTAGTTCCAATTATTTTTCCATCAGCATAAGCATTAACTCTGAAAGTATGTTCGCCGTCTTCATATTGTTGAGTTTCCACTGTTAAAGTATAAGGTGGAGCGTTGAAATCATGAATAATATCATTATCCATAAGCACTTCTAATTTCGATATAAGGGCATCTCCAGTTAATGTAATGGTAATTTCCTCTGAAGTGATAACAACGTCATTTTCAATATTTAATTCGATCAGGATATTTTGAATTATCTCTTTCTCTTTTTCAGCCGAAGAATCTTCATCTGTACACGCAATTAATAGAAAAAGGGTTGAGATAAATATAATTTTTATTCTAAACATGTATATGAATCAGTATTTATGCCCGGCTATCATTGCATCCAAGCACTCACAATTTAAGTATAAAATAACGCTAACAGCTAAAATTTATTGCAACTTCAATTCTACAACACTTGCACAAAATGGAAAATTCCGTATCATAATCCAAGGAACGTCAAGAGCCTGTAATTACTGTTTGCTTCACTACTTCTGCTGGCAACACCTATAATTAATGAGGAATTTGGCCTTTTCGCCAAGGTCTGTGTATATTTATAAAGTCGCTAAATTGAAAATTACACGATAGCGAAATATTCAATTTTAGCTTTAGCATAGAATAAAAATCAAAACCCGCCCGAACGCCCGGCTGAATGATAAAGTCGGACAGGTATCTGTTCTATACGGGCGGGCAGTAAGCATTAGCTAATTACTTAGACGGAAACTGGCCAGCTAGTCAACCCGTCCGCTGCTAACGTAAATGGCGTACCTGGTTTTCCACAGACTACTCCTTTTAGTTCTTTTTTATCCTTTTACCGATTTTGTTTGAGCATTAGATAAAAATATTGAACTTTTGATCTATGCTAATCCAGAATATTTAAATGAAATTCCTTTTAATAGTATTCAATATATTTATTATAATTTCTTGTAGTAAATCTCCAGAAATAGTAAACACGGAACCAGAAATAATAAACACGGAGCCAGAAGAAGTGCTAGAACCGGAAAATCCGGTATATCAGAAAGACTCGACATTGATCATCGATTCTGTTTTTCCACAATTAGTAGATTTGGGCGACACTTTAAATTTAAAAGGAAAGAATTTCAACAGAGATATACGTTTGACTTTAGGTCAAGTACAATTAAAGAATCTTTTTAATAACGATAGTATAATTCAGTTTGAGATTCCATATTGGGGTTTCGACCCCGATAGCCTTATCATTGATATAGACAATCGAGATACGATTGTTGCATTTAACAACGCTTTTCAACTTTATGAACCGGTGATTGATTCCATACCAAGCAACTATGGATTAAGGGATACCGTTGTCGTTTACGGAAAACATCTTACTAATTATCCCGAAGCAGTAAATGGAATTATAGAGTTGAACAATGATAGGATAAGTGTTTTAGATCATAGCAAGGACTCTATAAGGTTCATCCTTCCCTACAATGTCAATAAACATGAGAACGATTTGGTGATCCGGGCTCAATTGCGGGAAATTGTAAGGCCAAAGTCAATTGTAATTCCAGATCCAGTTATTTCTGGGGTTTCTAACGATAGTTTATTGATAGGTGAAAGTCTTACCATATACGGCTCTAATTTTTTTGAATACAGAGATTATCTTCATGAAGTTTATATTGGTGAAAACAGAGCTGAAATTGAAGAAGTATATAGCGATTCCATAATCGCAAAAGTTCCTTTGGGCCTATATCGTGATAGGAATATAAATAATGTTACGGTTAAAGTTGTGGAGAAAGAAGTAACTAAAGATTTTGGCTTATACTTAAAAAACACATGGTATCAATATGGAAGAATTGACAACTTAGGGCTTTCTGGCATAGGTGATCGAGGGCATACTTCTAATTGGAGCTTTTATTACAATAATGCATTTTATTCACTGCAAGATAGAGACGGAGGTTTGTGTTATGGAGATTTCAAAAAATTAGGTTTCTCGAAGTATAACCTTGATGAGAATTCCTGGGAAACTTTACCAGATATTCAAATTGCTTGTGACTCAGGCCGATTTAGTGGTTTCCACACTTATTCTTTAAATGATGGCAACGTTTATATATATCTTTCAAGAGAAACTGATAATTTTTATGAATACGACTTGGAATCCGGCGCACTAACCCCTTTACAAGACTTCCAAAACGTCGATGTGGTCAAAGAGCCAATGGGGTTTGTTTTAAATAATACGTTCTATTTTGGAATGGGTAGGACAGGTGGAACATCGACCAATCCAAATAGAAAGTTATGGAAGTTTGAGGAAAGTACTAATTCTTGGGGATATGTTTCCGAAATGCCTTTTGTTGAAGGTCAAGGTACTGGGGACCATTCTAGCTATTTTATAAAAGACGGAAAGGCATATATCGGAAACGGGTGGCAGCTTTACGATATGTGGGAGTTTACGCCGGAGGAAACATGGATTCGTAAAACAGATCTTGTAAACCCCGTAGGTGGAACCGCATTTGTAAAAGTTGAAAATAGCGGCTATTATCATGAACGTCATGGGTTAGGTCATACCGGAGGTACTTTTCACCAATATGATATTAATTTGGACACATATTCAATGAGGGAGGATCTGACCATAACGGGTTATCTTTTAGAAAGTAAATCTATGTTTGTGCATAATGGTTTCGTTTACTTTATTGGATATACTGGAAGCCCTTTTCTACCAGATTTCAGTTCAATAAAAAGATATGATCATGTTGTACTAAGAACAGAAATTTCAAACTTCATAGATTAATATGAAAAAGACCGTTTTTCTTATTATTTGCTCAGTTCTTTTTTTTTCTTGTGCCAAGAATGACCCTACTGAAAAGCAATCACCGATTGAATCAGAAATGGAGACCGAAGAACCTTTTGATGTTCTGAATTTTGACCTGGAAATAGAAGTCTTTGAAAAGGGGGGAGTTGTATTAGAGGCTATATCTGCTGAATTGGAGGCAGATAAAATATCAGAATTTGGTTTTTTAATCTCTCAATTAAAAAATCCGAATTTTGCGAATTCTCGAGTTATAGAATCCGATGAATTGATCGACAATATGTTTTCTCAAACAGTTGAGGATGATTTAGATTTTAATGTGGAATATCATGTTGTCGCCTACATCAAACAAGGTGAAGAATATACCTATACAAAAGTAAAATCTTTTGTGTCGACAGGCAGTAAGGCTCCAGAAATCATAAGCGTCGCTCAGGCCCATATTGGGGATACTTTGGAAATCAAAGGACTAAATTTTACATCGATTCAAAACAGAACCAAGGTTTTGTTCGATGAAGAAATCGCAACTGTATTGCAATCTTCGGATACCATAATAAGATGTATTGTTCCTAAAACCCTGAAAAAATTTGACCCGAAAGTTAAAGTTGAGCTTTTTAGTAAATCCGCAGACTTTGAAGCATTTTCGTTGTTTAAACCTATTATTGAAAGCCTTTCGGCAACCTCGGTCTCAATTGGAGATACCCTCACGGTCTATGGCAAACACTTTGATTTAGAGAATGAAAGAAACTCGATTGCCATTGAGGAAAAGCAAGCCGAAATTTTGCTGTCTTCTAGAGATTCTATAACATTTGTTTTACCCCAGCCTTTATCATTTTCTAACAACACTTTTACCCTTACATCGCAGTTACAAGATGTAGAATCAGAGTTATCTTTTAGTATAAGACCTCCAGTAATTTCAGAGATTCCTCTAAGTTTTCGTTCTTATGAAACAATTGAATTCACAGGAGATGAGTTCAGTTCAATCGCCGAAGACAATATTGTTTTATTCGACAATCACCAGGCCACAGTAATCGAAGCATCCAAAACCAAATTAAAGGTCAGGGTGCCAATCGGGCCATACGAGGATAAAAATCCTGCCCTACAAATTAAAATAATGGACCATGTATTTCAATTTGAAGATAATCTTGAGTTCATCGACACGTGGTTGCTTTATAGGGAGCTCGAAGAGAACCACTTCACACATTTTATCTCGAATGACGACTCAGCTTACATCTTTATTGAAGATGATACCAATGCTCGATTTATAGTCAGGGTTTTAGATTCAAATTTAAGCTTGACGTCATCATTTCATGTTGATTATCCAAGAACCAGTATGAAAGATGAGCAATATGCCGTATTATATAATAAAGATTCAAATCGAGTGTTTTTTTACTTTGCAGAGGAAGAAGAGCACAATTTCTATGAATTTTTAAAAGATAACAGAACTTTGGTGGAAAGGACGAATTACCCCGACACTGAAAGAAGTGGCCCCGTAATTTTTACAATTGACGGGATGATTTATATGGGCCTTGGCAACTATCCAACATCGAATTCATATCCTGATTATGAACCTTTTTCACATTTTTGGCGATATGATGATCAAACTGACTCATGGACGCAGGTTGCGGATTTTCTTGGCAATATCAATCGAAGGCGAAGTTCCGTATTCGTTATTGACAAAGAAGGCTATGTCGGTAATGGAGCTACCTCTACCGGACATTACGATTTTTGGAAATTTTCTCCAACCAATAATGAATGGGACCGAATAGACAATTTCCCTGATATTAGGAAAAATACGGCTTCATTCGAATATAATGGTAATGGATATGTAGTTTTTGGTGGATGGTTAAGCTCTTTGGATGACGTTTTTAAATATGTTCCAAGCTTAGATGACTGGTTTAAAATGGAGGAAGTAAATGAATTCTTCTTTCAAGACTACGGTAGATCTCCAGAACCAACAACAATCTTAAAATTTTCCAATGCTATATACCTAATAGTTGGTAAATATCCGAATGATTTGTGTTTTAAGGTCGATTTGGATAAACTATAAAAATAAATAATCAAGAATTAATATTAGGATTTAGAAGCAGATCAAATGATGGGGATTTCATTTCCGAAGGCATTATTATTACAAAAATGAGTTTAAATGGAGAGATCATTTGGGTAGCGAATCTTGAAGGTTTAAACTATGGAAAAACAATAATTGACAAAACTGGCGGATAGATTTCACTTATTGGAAACACTAAGAATCGCAGTGATTTTGAAATAATTAAAATGGACGAACAAGGATCTATTCTTTGGAAAAATAGTTTTGGAGGAAGCGGGCAGGAATGGGGGGGGGGGGGGGGGGGGGGAAGATTTAATACAATTTGCTGACAATTCCTTAGCAGTTCTTGGAACATCAAGTTCTAGTGATGGAGAAATACTAAATAATTACGGCACGAAGGACGATGTAATTCTAGCTAAGCTAAGTTATTCTGGAAAATTATTAGGTTTGAAAAATTTTGGTGGTAGCGATCGGGAGTGGACTAACTCTTTTTTAGAGATTGGTAATGGGGAATTTATTATAAATGCATCTACATCTTCCTTTGATTATGATGTAATAAATAACTTCGGAGCTACTGGGACTGATAATTGGATATTTAAGGCAAAGGAAATTATTCTTGAATGAAATGTCCGCACGTGTATTATAAAAAGCACTAGTCCAGTTTTCTAAAGTTAATTAATATTTTACTTAAGCTCAAGACTCCCGGGACCTTTCTAAGGTGGCAATGATATCCTCACGTCTATATCTTATCCTGTTTCCTATCCTATACGGCATCAGCCCCCTTCTTTGACCTATCATGAACAGTAACCAAAGGGATTCCAAGAAATTTTACCACTTGCTTTCGGTCCAAAAAACCCAATGGTTCTTTGGAAATTAGTCTTTACTCAAGGTCCTTGATTTTCTGACCTACCTCAACCAAAATAGTGCGCCTAAATTCTTCGGCATTTACGTAATCAACCTGAACTTGCTTGTTTACAATGCACCTTTCAATTAATTATATCCAGTAACAAAATAAGCGATAAAATCGTAGAAAAAGGGTGTATTTTTTGGTGTAACATTAATGAAACGTCAACAAAATACCTGTTGACAACTCAATAGATTGTTAATAAAAAAATATTAGTTAATAAGTGGACTTAAAGATTAAAAAAACATAGTTTCACACCATACAGCTGCTTCTATCTAAGCAATTAGTTTTCTGAAATAACCCTCTCCATATACGGCCATAATCCGCTTAAACTGCTCCAAAAACAACTCATTAGCATGAATTAGGTAAATTGAACCAACTATGGAGTAGCAAATTAAATCATAACCAATTCAAAGGCCACCTATTTTTGTGATACACCGTCAAACATTTCTTCATAGGGAGACAAAAATGACACACTAACAGAAATAAAAAAAAGCAACTAACTGAATATAAGTTAGTTGCTTTTACATAAAAGTGACCCCGGAGGGATTCAAACCCCCAACCCTCAGAGCCGAAATCTGATGCGCTATTCAGTTGCGCCACGGGGCCTCACGTTTATTTTTCTCCATCGCCTTCCTGCAGCAGATTTTAGATACTTTTCTCTATTTCTTGCCGCTAGCCTAGTTTCGTAATCCTCCGTCAGGACTACTTCCCAAGGAACATAGGCTTTGGTCGATTTTGTCTTTCCTGAATTATGCTGTTTTAAACGAACTTCAATGTTATCCGTAATCCCAACATAATATCTTTCAAAACTACTACTATATATTACATAGACCTTATACATTCCCTATAAAATCCAATGCGCCCCGCCCGAACGTGCCAACCAATATCCAATACACCTACCCTAACTCGTTCGGGCACGGGCGGGTATTCAGTTGCGCCACGGGGCCTTATACTGACCTATTCGGTCAGATATGCTTTCTTAATTGGCCAACTTGGCCTTAACTATATTGGAAATGGTCTTCCCATCTGCCTGTCCGGCCAATTCCTGGGATACGATTCCCATAACCTTGCCCATATCCTTCATTCCTGACGCTCCAACGGCATCAATGGTCTGCACCACTACCTTTTCTATCTCTTCTTCGGTCAACTGCTCTGGAAGGAATTTTTCGATGATCAAGGCCTGTGCCAATTCCGGCTCTGCCAGATCCTCACGTCCCTGTTCCTTATAGATGGCCGCACTGTCCTTGCGTTGCTTTACCAATTTTTGAACCAGCTTTACTTCATCTTCCTCGGAGAGTTCCTTTCCTGGACCTGTTTCCGTCTGTGCCAACAATAAGGCTGATTTTATAGCTCGTAACGACTCCAATGCCACGGTGTCCTTGGCCTTCATTGCCGCCTTCATATCTTCCATTACCCTCTGCTGTAAACCCATATCTTTTTTTTAGCCCTGCGAAGATAAAAATAAACCCGAAAATATAAGCTATTTTCGGGTTTAAACTTTAGGTTTTATAGTTGTACGAACAGTACTAATCTACATTGTCATGTAAATAAGAGTTGTTGGAACGTAATTGAATATCATCATTACTATCCTCGCTTAAGCTTGTTCTGGAAACTTTACTTTCCTTAGGGTTCTCATTTAAGTTTATCCCCTGTCTCTTATAGGCAGGTTGCTTGGATATTTCGTCCAAATTGCTAAGGCTATTCTGAAATTTATAATTAAAGTCCTTCAGTTTTCTTCTGCGCTCATCTGCCCGTTCCTTTAACAGGATTTCAATTGGGGTATTAATAGGATCTTCGTCCTCTACGTTCACCCTCTGCTGGTTGGACTCTGACCTTGCAACAGTACGCTTTTCAAATATCAACTCGTCTTCAACAATTCGTGGCTCAAACTCCTCTGCCTTGGATTTGGCTCCGGTAAGTTTCTTTTCCAACTCCATATAATCGTCCAAACTATAACGCTTTTCCCCGTTCTTGTTATACTCTAGGACAGGAATTACTTCTACGTGATCCTTTACCTCAAAATCCCTTACCTCTTCATCCAAATCGAAGGTAATCACATGTTGTGCTTCCTCTTCCTCCTCTGTTGGTCTTTTGGCCAAAGGCATATCAAAACTGAACTCGAACTGGTCTTCTTCCTCCACCTTGTTGGATACTACCCGTGGATCAACAACTTCTATATCCTTAATCTCATCGGATGCATTGATAATGATAAAATCGTCCTGAACATTTTCAGCTACTACTTCCTCATAGAATACATTAAAATTCCTAATAAAATTAGTAGTAGGTATCAAATCCATTTTTGGCTCCTCATGCACCACGTTGCGCTTCACAGGAATCGCCTTAATTTCCTCTTCTTCGACCAACTGGTGAACAACATTCTTTGGAGTAAGGTTATGCTCCGCGCGTTGCTCATCTTCTAACGTATGAATGATTTTTTTGGATTCCGTATTTACAATATCATCCTGTTGATCTATATTAAAACCCGTGGCAATAACCGTAACTGCGATTGCCTCGCCCAGTCCCTCATCTTCACCGACCCCCATAATGATATTGGCCCCAAAACCTGCCTCATTTTGAATATGGTCATTAATTTCACCTATTTCGTCTATCGTAATTTCCTGAGCACCGGAAACGATTAGTAAAAGTACATTCTTGGCCCCAGTAATTTTGTTGTCGTTTAACAAGGGGGAATCCAACGCCTTCATAATGGCCTCATGGGCCCTTGAAGAACCAGAAGAAATGGCCGATCCCATAATGGCCGTTCCACTACTGCTCAATACAGTTTTGGCGTCACGTAAATCTATGTTCTGAGTATAGTGATGTGTTATTACTTCTGCAATACCACGAGCGGCAGTAGCCAATACTTCATCCGCTTTGGAAAAACCAGCTTTGAAACCCAAATTGCCATATACTTCCCTTAATTTATTGTTGTTGATAACAATCAAGGAGTCTACATTGGCACGTAATTTTTCTATTCCCAACTGAGCCTGTTGGCAACGCATTTTACCTTCAAATTGAAAAGGCATGGTAACGATCCCCACTGTAAGAACATCCATTTCCTTTGCCATTTTTGCAATGACAGGGGCAGCACCAGTACCTGTTCCCCCGCCCATACCGGCAGTAATAAATATCATTTTTGTGGTAGTATCGAGCATTTGCTTGATCTCCTCCATACTTTCAATAGCCGCCTGTTCCCCCACTTCAGGATTGGCACCAGCGCCCAATCCTTCAGTCAACGAAACTCCCAATTGTATCTTATTGGGTACGGGACTATTTTGAAGTGCTTGCGAATCGGTATTACAAATCACAAAATCCACGCCATTGATACCGGCCTGGAACATGTGATTTATGGCATTACTACCGCCACCGCCAACACCTATGACTTTAATTACGTTACTCTGATTTTTGGGTAAATCAAAGGATATGCTTTCAAATTCAGTGTTCTTGCTCATATTATTTATTTTACTGGTTTACTATACTTTTCTTATTTTATAATCTATTCCGCATTATCCAAGAAATCCTTCAATTTCTCGGACCATTTGTCAAAAATAGATTTACGCTCCTTTTTTATGGCAGTTTTGGTCTGGGTGCTATCTTCCCCTGAAAAAACCTCACGATCCAATTCCTTATCCACAGCCTCCTGCCGTGCTTCCCTAACTTTGGCTTTGTTCTGCACCGCATTCATCAAGAGTCCCACTGCAGTTGCATATAAGGGACTGGCTATTTCCTCATCCGAATCGCCTGCCAAATGTTCATTGGGGTAACCGATCCTAGTGTCCATCCCTGTTATATACTCTACCAATTGCTTTAAATGCTTTAACTGGCTTCCTCCTCCTGTCAATACAATCCCGGCAATCAATTTTTTCTTTTGCTCATCGTGGCCATAATTTTTGATCTCCACATAAACCTGCTCCACAATCTCCACCACTCTGGCATGTATTATCTTGGAAAGATTTTTCAAGGTGATTTCCTTGGGCTCACGTCCTCTTAACCCAGGGATGGAAACAATTTCATTATCCTTGTTTTCTCCTGGCCAAGCAGAACCAAACTTGATCTTTAAAAGCTCTGCCTGCTTTTCAATAATGGAACAGCCCTCCTTGATATCTTCGGTAATAACATTACCTCCAAAAGGGATTACTGCGGTATGACGGATTATTCCATCCTTAAAAATGGCCAAATCCGTGGTGCCCCCACCTATATCTATCAACGCTACACCTGCCTCTTTCTCTTCCTGACTTAATACCGCGTTGGCAGATGCCAATGGCTCCAAGGTTATATTCCCTAGATCTAGGCCGGCACTCTTTATACATCTTCCCACATTACGGATAGAGGAAACTTGACCTACCACTACATGGAAATTGGCTTCCAGTCTGCCCCCGTACATCCCCATAGGCTGCTTTATCTCGGCCTGCCCGTCTACCTTGAATTCCTGTGGCAACACGTGGATAATTTCCTCTCCAGGAAGCATTACCAATTTATAAACTTGATTACAGAGCTTTTCCACATCATCCTCATTGATGACCTCTTCCGATTTCGCCCTGGTGATATAATCGCTATGTTGCAAACTTCTAATATGCTGTCCTGCAATACCTACCACCACAGAACTGATCTTTAAACCGGAATTGCCTTCGGCCAGTTCAACCGCTTGCTGTATAGACTTAATGGTTTGCGTAATATTATTGACCACTCCGCGGTGTACTCCCAAACTTTTAGATCTGCCAATACCCAAGATTTCAATCTTGCCATACTCATTTTCCTTACCAATGATGGCTACAATTTTGGTGGTCCCAATATCCAACCCTACTGAATAATTACCTTGTTCCATATCTTAAATTTTGGTGCACACTACTTGGTTATTAAATTCTAAACTTACCCTGTTGTAATCGTTCAACGTTTTGTCCTTATTTGCTTTTGAATAAAAAGCTTTGAAATTGCTGAACTTTTTCTCTAGTTCGTCCACATGGCCCAAATCCACTACAAAATTCTCCATCCTAAACTTTAACTGATACTTTTGCTCCTCGGTTATATGAACGCCTATTATATTCTTTCGCAAGAATTCATCAGAATTTATATAAGTCAAAATTTCGTACACTCCCTCCGTACTTTTATTGGTTACTATTCCTGTAATTATTGGTACCCGCGCAGAATGATATTTTGAAAATGGCATACGTTTACCATCCTCATCTATATAAAACTTTGCAACTCCCTCAACTCTTCCGATTGGTTTTCGCTGTATGACTTTAGCCACTAGATCCCCGTTTACCGTAAGGTAAACCTGGGCTTTTTTCACCATTTCATTAGCTTCGATAGCTTTTTCTATAGTATTCAAAACTATATCTTCTTTGGGCAGGTTTCTAAGGTCTCCAGAATTTTGTATTAACAATTTATTAACCGTCTCTTGGGTCATATATAGATTCTGATCCCCGACGAACTCAATTTCAATTTTATCTATTTTTTTATGCCTGTTCCTAGCACTGGAAAATGCATAAAGTCCCGTAATTACAAGCATCAGGGCTCCGAATTTTATGAAATTCCAATTAATTTTCATTTCTTTATTTTTAATGTCTTTTTTGAACAAGATTTAATTCCTTTTTAATTTTTGATACTTCCAATCCAATATCTCCAGCTCCCAGGGTTATTAAAACATCGGGTTTTTGGGCTAATATTTCTGAAATCAACTCTGACTTTCCAATTAATTTTTTCCTTGGGCTTGTAATTTTATCCAACAACCATTGAGAGTTAACCCCTTCAATTGGCTTTTCCCTGGCCGGGTAAATATCCAACAACAATAAACTGGGAAAATTAGACAGGCTTTTGGCAAATTCATCCACAAAATCCCTTGTTCTGGAGAATAAATGCGGCTGAAAAACGGCCAATATACTTTTTCCGGGATGCATTTCGGAAACCGCTTGAAATGCAGCATCAATTTCCGTAGGATGATGTGCATAATCATCTATAAATACAAAATCGGAATTCTTTATCTGATAGGAAAAACGTCTTTGCACACCTTTAAAAGTGGCCAAGGCCTCTGCCAAACTAGAAGGAGACGAACCGGCTTGTATGGCCATGGCATAAGCTACCAAACCATTGAGCAGGTTGTGTCTACCTGGTTTATTAAATCTAACGGATTTAAGATTGGCCTCCGGAGAATCCAAATCAAAAATATAGGTACCGTGGTCTATTCTAATATTCCTAATGCAATAATCGGAATTGTCCTCTATACCATAGGTTGTCCCCTCCAAATCCAAACCATTCCGTACCAACAGTTTACCATTGGGCTTTATTCGATTTACAAAATCACGAAATGACCTTTGCAGCTCCTCACTGTTGCCATATATATCCAAATGATCTGCATCCATTGAAGTAATACAGGCCACATTAGGTGATAACTGAAGAAAGGAACGATCAAATTCATCCGCCTCTACCACAGAATACTCCGAACCTTCCAGCAAAAAATTACTGTTGAAATCCTCTGAAATCCCACCCAAAAAAGCCGTAATGGGAGTCCCGGTCTCCTTTAATAAATGAGCCAGAATACAAGAAGTAGTTGTCTTGCCATGTGTGCCTGCAACTGCGAAACAATAGGTATCCCTTGTAATTAATCCCAATACTTCCGAACGCTTTTTCACCTGAAAGCCATGGGCTATAAAATAATTATACTCCCCATGATCATTAGGCACGGCGGGAGTATATACCACCAAGGTATTATTAGGATCCAAATATTCCTTGGACACCAATTGCAAATCATCTTCATAATGCACTTGGATACCCAAATCCACTAAATCCATAGTAAGCGGTGTTTCGGTCTTATCATAGCCCGAAACATTTTTGCCTATAAATTTAAAATATCGCGCAAGGGCGGACATACCAATACCTCCAATACCTATAAAGTAGACGTTATGTATATCTTTTATGCCCATTTTCTTATTGTTGCACTAATAATTTTTCTATTTCATTTACGATCTCCTTGGTAGCGTTGGGCATGGCCAAATTCTTGATATTGGCTCCCAACTTCCCCCTCAAGTCCATATTACGGATCAATTCCAAAAACACTGTCTCGAATTTTTCATCCAATTCTGTTTCCCGTACCATAATAGCGGCATCCTTTTCCACTAAGGATTGGGCGTTTTTTGTTTGATGGTCCTCCGCCACGTTTGGGGAAGGAATAAAAATTACCGGTCTGCCCACAATGCACAGCTCAGAAACGGAACCTGCTCCCGCTCTGGAAATAATAATATCTGCAGCCCCATAGGCCAAATCCATCCTATTCAAAAATGCCACTACCTTGACATCCCCGCTTTCATATTTTTTATATTCCTCATAATACAGCTTACCACTTTGCCATATTACCTGAATTCCTTGTTCCTTGAACAAAGGCAAACTCTGTTCAATAAGAACATTTACACGTCTTGCCCCAAGACTACCGCCCAGGACAAGCAATGTGGTTTTATCCGCCTGTAAACCAAAGAAGCTCAACGCCTCTACTTTATTCTCCACCAATGACACCAAATCCCCACGTACAGGATTACCCGTCTTTACAATTTTATCCTTAGGAAAAAATTTCTCCATGCCATCATAGGCCACACATATTTTGGCCACTTTGTTCGCCAATAATTTATTGGTGATGCCAGCATAGGAATTTTGTTCCTGCAACACACATGGGATCCCCTTTCCCGATGCCACTTTTAATAGGGGACCACTGGCAAAGCCACCGGTACCCACAACGGCATGGGGTTTAAAGTTTCTCACTATGCTTGCTGATTTCATCAAACTACTTATCACTTTAAAAGGAAACATTAAATTTTTCAAAGTGAGCTTCCTTTGCAACCCACTTATCCACAAACCTTCAATTTTGTACCCTGCCTGGGGTACCTTTTCCATCTCCATTCTATCTTTTGCCCCTACGAACAAAAATTCAGCATCGGGATACCTTACTTTTAACTCATTTGCAATAGCAATGGCAGGATAAATATGTCCGCCCGTGCCTCCCCCAGATAATATAAATCTATAACTGCCCACTTAACACTTCTAAAGGGTTGGTCTCATCTATTTCCTCCGATTCGGTTTGAACATGTTTATTGCTTGCACTAAGAATAATCCCTATGGCCAAACAGGTCATCCAACTTGAGGTTCCACCACTACTAATTAAAGGCAAGGTCTGACCGGTAACTGGGAAAAGTTCCACGGCCACCGCCATATTGATCAATGCCTGAAAAACTATAGGAAGACCAACTCCCAAAACCAAAAGTTTTCCAAATACGGTTTCATTACTATTTGCCACTACCACGATCCTAAAAAGCAACAACAAGTAGAAGAACATCAATACAAATCCCCCCAACAGTCCATACTCCTCAACAATAATGGCGTAAATAAAATCTGAAGAACTCTGTGGCAAAAAATTCTTCATTACGCTCTTTCCTGCTCCATTACCCACTATTCCTCCTGTTGCAATGGCAATTTTCGCCTTCTCTATTTGATAATCGGCCTCCGTATCTTCAGGATTGGAGAAGCTTTCAATTCTGCTCATCCAAGTATCTACCCTATTCGGAAATAAGTCGGGCACCGCCTTCGCCGTCAAAATAAACAGTGTTAGGCTCAATATTCCCGCACCAACTATTCCCAACAGGTACTTAAAGGGATACCCCCCTATAAAACACAATAGCAGCACCATGGAAAATATAATGGCGGCCGTTGAAAAATTGGCAGGCAGTATTAACACTATTACCAAAAAAACTGGTAACCAAAGAGGAAGAATACTCTCTTTAAAAGTTATGGTCTTATCCTTTATTTTTGTTAAATACCTAGCTACATAAATCATTAGTACCACCGCAGCCAGGTTGGAAGTCTGAAATGTAAAACCAACTATGGGAATACGGATCCACCTACTTGCATTGGCACCATCTATAACCTGGCCCTGTGCCAACGTATAAAGTAACAAAAGCAATACCACCGGCATTGCAATCAAGGACAAACCTTTAAAAAAGTGTGTGGGAATACGGTGCACCCCATAAATTATACCAAACCCCATTAAGAGAAGTATGGCATGCTTTACCAGATAACCAATGGTGGTACCATTGCCCACCACGTACACCAAGTTACTACTGGCACTATAAACAGGTAAAAACGAAAATAAGGCCAAAAGGGCCACCACTGCCCAAATAGCTTTATCTCCATTAATTTTGTTTAAAAATCCGAACACTCTTTATAATTTTTTTACTGCTTCCTTAAATTGCTTTCCCCTATCTTCATAATTCTTGAACAAGTCGAAACTGGCACAGGCCGGGGACAACAATACAGTATCCCCACGTTCCGCTATCTTATAGGCAACTTTTACGGCCTCGTCCATAGCAAATGTTTCTACTACCAGGTCCACCACATTGCCAAAGGCATCCTTTATTTTGGAATTATCCGTACCCAAACATATTATAGCCTTTACTTTTTCGCGCACCAAAGGCATTAATTCCTTGTAATCGTTTCCTTTATCCACCCCTCCTACAATCCACACCGTTGGTGTTTTCATGCTGTCCAAGGCATAGTAGGTAGCATTTACATTGGTAGCTTTGGAATCGTTTACATACTGAACATGATGAATTTTAAGTACTTTTTCCAACCTATGCTCTGCTCCCTGAAAATTTTCTATACTTCTGCGTATAGTCTCCTTTCTAATACTAATTAGTTTAGCGGCCGTAGTGGCAGCCATGGTATTCTTTACATTGTGTTTTCCTTCCAAAGCCAAAGCGTCTGTACCCATCTCTATAGTGTTATTTTGTGTCTTAATAATTATTTTATCATTCTCTAAATATGCCCCTTCATCCAATTTCCTATTAATGGAAAAGGGCAATAATTTTGATTGGACCGGGTTCTTTTGCAACCACTGGACTATTACTTCATCATCGGCATCATATATTAAATAATCCTCCTTTGTCTGGTTTTTTGCAATTCGAAATTTGGAGGCTATGTAATTCTCAAATTTGTACTCATACCTATCCAAATGATCTGGAGTAATATTGGTAAGGATGGCTATGTGTGGTTTAAAATCCACTATCCCGTCCAATTGAAAACTACTTATCTCCAAAACATAAAAATCAAAGTCCTTTTCTGCCACCATTTTGGCATAACTATCCCCAATATTCCCTGCCATCCCTACGTGTAACCCGCCTTCTTTTAAAATGTGGTTCGTTAGCATGGTGGTAGTGGTCTTTCCGTTACTTCCGGTAATCCCTATAATGGTCGCCTTGGTATACCGTGAGGCAAACTCGATTTCCGATATAATAGGAACCCCCTTCTCCTTAAGCTTAACTACCACAGGAACCTTATCCGGGATACCTGGACTTTTCATGACCAGATCGGCATTCAAAATCTTTTCTTCAGTGTGTTGCCGTTCTTCCCAATCTATTTCAAAATGTTCAAGAACTTTTTTATATTCCTCTTTTATAATCCCCTTATCGGAGACAAAAACTTCAAAACCTTCCTTTTGACCCAAAATAGCCGTTCCAACGCCACTTTCTCCGCCTCCCAAAACAACCAAACGCTCCATTCTAACGCACCTTTAAGGTTACAATGGTTATTACCGCCAACAGAATTCCAACAACCCAGAACCTAGTCACTATTTTACTTTCGTGGTATCCCTTTTTCTGATAATGATGATGCAATGGTGCCATTAGAAAAATCCTTTTTCCCTCACCAAATCTCTTTTTTGTGTACTTGAAATAACCCACTTGCAACATCACGGAAATGGACTCTGCAAAGAAAATTCCACATAAAACAGGTATTAGTAATTCCTTGCGAATAATGATGGCTATAACCGCTATTATTCCTCCAATGGTCAAACTTCCGGTATCCCCCATAAAAACAGTGGCCGGATAGGCATTGTACCACAGAAACCCAACCAGGGCACCCACAAAGGCTGCAATAAACACCACCAATTCCCCTACCCTGGGAATAAACATGATATCCAAATAATCCGAAAAAATGATGTTACCCGAAACCAGGGTAAAGATGCCTAGCGTAAATACAATTATTGCCGAAGTCCCGGCAGCCAGTCCATCTATACCATCGGTCAGATTTGCTCCATTGGAGACCGCCGTTACAATAATTATAATTATGGGAATAAATACCAACCAAGCATATTTCTCCATCCCATCTCCCATCCAGGTAATAAAACGGGCATAATCCAACTCGTTGTTTTTAATAAATGGCAAGGTGGTCATGGTAGATTTAATTTCCTTGCCAGGTACTTGCTGCACGGTATACTCCTGGGTAATTTCTGTTTTGGAATGCTCCTTCATGGTCACCTCCGGATGAAAATACAAAGTTGCCCCCACCATCAAGCCCAAAACTACCTGGCCCATTACCTTGAACCTTCCTTTTAAACCCTCTTTATCCTTTTTAAAAATTTTGATATAATCGTCCACAAAACCTATGATCCCCATCCAAACCGTAGTAACTATCAAAAGGATTACATAAATATTATCCAAGAAGCGCGCAAACAACAAAACTGGAATTAAGGTGGACATAATAATTATCAACCCACCCATGGTTGGGGTACCCGCTTTTTGTTTTTGACCTTCAAGACCAAGATCCCTCACAGTTTCCCCAATTTGCTTATGGCGCAAATAATTAATAATTCTTTTCCCATATACCGTGGCCAATAACAACGAAAGCATTACCGCCATTGCCGCCCTAAATGTGATAAATTGGAAAAGCCCCGCCCCTGGCAGTTGATAGTGTTTTTCCAAATATTCGAACAAATAGTATAGCATTCCTGGGTTTATTGTTTTTTGTTATTCTCTTTAATCTTGGCGACCTAAAACTCTATTTATTTAAGTCGGCCAATAACTCCTTCACTATTTTAAAGTCATCGAAATCCTCCCTAACACCATTAGTTTCCTGATAGGTTTCGTGGCCTTTACCCGCAACCAGTATAATATCATGGGTAGCAGCCAATTGACAAGCCGTTTTAATGGCCTGCTTACGGTTTACTATAGACAATGTTTTGTTGGCATTTTGCGCTTCCACACCCGCTTCCATCTCCTCTATGATAACAGTGGGCGACTCCGACCTGGGGTTATCCGAAGTGAAAATGACTTTATTGCTCAATGCTGTTGCGATATGACCCATAACCGGACGCTTAGACTTATCTCTGTCACCACCACACCCCACGACGGTGATGACATTTTCATTTCCAGTCCTCAATGTATTGATTGTATCAAGTACATTTTTCAAGGCATCCGGTGTATGGGCATAATCAACAATAGCTGTAATTTTTTCTTTTGATATATAATACTGAAACCTTCCATCCACATTTTCCAATTCACTTAGTAAACGAAGAATTTCAAGTTTTTCCAATCCCAATAAATCCGCAGTGGCGTAAATTGCCAACATATTATAGGCGTTAAAATCCCCTATCAATTTGGACCAAACCTCATGGTCATCCATCTTTAGCAATTGGCCGTTGAATTGATTTTCCAATATTTGGGCCCTATAATTAGCATAGGATTTTAAGGCATAGGTGTACTTCCTAGCACTGGTATTCTGCAACATTACCAAGCCGTTCTTATCATCGATATTGGTAAGCGCAAAGGCCTTTTTGGACAACTGATCGAACAACCTCTTCTTAGTATCCCTATACTCCGCAAAAGTTTTGTGGTAATCCAAATGATCGTGGGACAGATTGGTAAAAATAGCGCCTTCAAACACCAACCCTTCCGTTCTCTTTTGATGTATTCCATGCGAACTGACCTCCATAAAACAATACTCAACCCCCTCATCGTTCATGAGCTGAAGGTGCTTGTTGATCGTTAAGGCATCCGGAGTGGTATGGGTGGTGGCATATTCCTTATTATCCACCATTATCTTTATGGTAGATATCAATCCTACCTTAAATCCGGCTTTTTTAAACAATTGATAGAGCAAGCTACTAACCGTGGTCTTTCCGTTGGTTCCGGTCACTCCCACCAATCTTAGGTTCTTAGAGGGATTACCATAATAGTTGGACGCCATAATGGCCAAGGCTTTATTGCCATTATCCACCTGCACATAGGTTATATCATTATCGAACTTTTTGGGTAGCTCTTCACAGACTATGGATTTTGCTCCTGAAGCTATAGCCTTATCTATGAATTGATGCCCATCGGCAACAAGACCTTTTATAGCCACAAAAACATCATCCTGGCCCACCTTTCTGGAATCAAAACATATATGGTTCACCATGATGGAAGTAGATCCACTCACCGCAGAAAGACCAACCCCGTACAATATGTCCTTAAGCGTTTTCATGATAGTACCAATACAATTTTATTGACCTTTTTAAGGTCCGTTCCCTTAGCAATTGACTGCTTCTTAACCTTGCCATTCCCTTTCACCTCTACTTGGATCCCCAAATTTTCAAGGATCGACACCGCATCCATACCACTCATACCTTCCACATTGGGCACTTGGTTATATTTTTTATTGGAAGCCGCAAAGTATCTTTGATAATCCTCTTCCAAGTTCTTGGTCTCCACATCATTAACATCCACCTCATCCACCAAAGGAGAACTTGCATATATTTTTTGGGCAACGGATTTAAATACGGGCCCCGACACATCGGCGCCATAGTACCCTACACTCTTGTCCGGTTCATGAATTACCACGATACAGGAATATTTAGGGTCGTCTGCAGGAAAGTAACCCGCAAAGGTGGAAATGTATTTCATCACCTCAGGATCCTTGGAGACATAATTCTTTTGTGTAGTTCCTGTTTTTCCCGCCATAGAAAAATTGGGCGAATACAAGCCATGCCCGGTACCGTGCTTTTTCTCAACAACATCTTTTAACAATTGCTGTACCTTGCGCGCTGTTTCCTTGGAACAGATAGAAGGATTAATGACCTCCTTCTCAAATTTCAAAATAGTTTTATCCCACTCTTTCACTGCCTTTATAAGCCTAGGTTTTAACATCTCCCCATCATTGGCAATAGCATTATAGAAAGTGAGGGTCTGCAATGGGGTAAGCGAAACTTCGTACCCATGGGACATCCACGCCAGGGAAACCCCAGACCAGCCTTTATCCCCAGGATAACGGATTACCGGGGTACCCTCCCCATTAACCGGCAATCCCAATTCCCTATGAAGGTTCATGTTCATGAGACGGTTGACAAATTTCTCCGGATTGTCCTTATAATTGTTATTGATGATTTTGGCAAATGCCGTATTGGAAGAAACCTCAAATGCCTTGGCGGCGGTTATTTTACCATAGCCCCCGTGTTTGGAATCCCTTACCGTTCTATTGTATACTTTATAAGTTCCTTTTTCTGTATCAATAACCGTATTGGTATCTATAACCTTATCTTCCAAGGCCACGACCA
This sequence comes from Arenibacter troitsensis, assembly GCF_900177645.1. Lineage (GTDB taxonomy): Bacteria > Bacteroidota > Bacteroidia > Flavobacteriales > Flavobacteriaceae > Arenibacter > Arenibacter troitsensis. Next base: position 349,222 of record NZ_FXAO01000001.1, on the reverse strand, counting down.
TGGACATTAGCTTAAAGGTTGACCCAGGTTCATGAGACTCCCCTATGGCATAATTTAGTCGCTCATAATACTTGCCTTCACTGGTCCTTCCCAAATTGGATATGGCCTTGACCTCTCCGGTCTTGGTTTCCATTACAATTACACAGCCGTGTTCCGCATTATATTTTTCCAATTGCCCCAATAAGGCATGATGCGCAATATCCTGAATATTGATATCGATAGTGGAAACCACATCATAGCCATCCTTGGGCTCCACAATATTATCCCAACCTATAGGCTTCCATTGTCCTTTGGCAATTTTTTGTTTTAACCTCTTACCTTCTACCCCTCTAAGATATTGTCCGAAGGCGCCTTCCAATCCAACCCTAGTATAGTATCCGTCCTCATCAACCCTTTCATAACCAACGCTCCGTTCAGCAATCTTCCCCAAAGGATGTTCACGAACAATTTTTTGTTCTATAATGAGACCACCTTTATAAGGGCCCTTGTTAAAAAGTGGAAACTGTTTTACGGCCACGTAATCCGAGTAATCCAAATTTCTGGCAATCAAGGCGTATCGATTTTTATTCACCTTGGCCTTTCTCAAAAGTTGCTGATAATGGGAGGACGAATTGCCCAACAATTTCGCCAAGGCATCGGACAAAGGCTTTACATTATCCTCAAAATCCCTTTTCCCAACCGTTTCAGCATCAAACCGAATCGTATACCTTGAAACTGAGGTTGCCAGCAAACTGCCGTCATCAGAATATAAATTACCCCTCTTGGGGGCAATGGTGAACATTTTCTCAGTACGATCCATGGCAAGTTTCCGATACTTCTCGCCTTCCACCATCTGTATACTGACCAATTTGACCAAAACGGCAATTGCGAACAGGAATAGGAATCCCGCCACAATATATAATCTGGTCAATATGTTTTTTTCCGTTACAGGCACTGTTATTCGGTTTCGGTTTTAACTTTTATTTTTTTAGGCGGAGTTTCGGACGGAAACAAACCATCCTGCTCCAAAATTCTCAATACAGTGGATTCCAACTTAAGCTCCTGCATATCCGAACGGACATCCACAAACTCGCTCCTCAACTCCTTGACCTGTTCATCCAGGGCTGCAATTTTATGGACTTTTCCATCCGCACTATGGGAACTGGCAATCATAACCGTTGCCAAAAAGGAAACATAAATGATAAACATCCAGTTTTTGGGAGCACCACCACTCACCAAAAACTTTCCTTTTAATATGTCCAATATCCCTTTTCTCATTACTTATAAATTACCCAACTGTATACCTTATTATACCAATTCATTATTATACCAATTCATTATTACAGGTGCCACCTTGGACAATTTCACATTCCTACACTTTAACATCAAACCCGTTCGGCTATCCTAAGCTTGGCACTTCGCGCCCTATTATTCAACTTTATTTCCTCCTTGGAAGGGACTACTAAACCGCCAACCTTTTTCATTGGAACTTCTATGTTCCCATAAAAATCCTTTTCCGGCTCTCCTTCAAACTGGCCGGCCCTAATAAACCTCTTAACCAGCCTGTCCTCCAAGGAATGATAACTAATAACACTCAACCTCCCCCCTTCATTCAACAATTCCGGCACCTGCACCAAGAATTCCTTTATCACCTGTATTTCTTGGTTTACTTCTATTCGTATTGCCTGATAGATCTGAGCCAAAATCTTATGCTCCCTATGTTTTGGCAGATACTGACCAAGAACCTCCTTCAATTGATCGGTGGTTTTTATGGGCGCGTTTTCACGCTGCTCTACAATTGTTTTTGCTATGGCATTTGCGTTCCTAAGGTCACCATACTGAAAAAGAACCCTCCTCAAACCATCATAGTCATATACATTTACCACATCAAAAGCCGAAATCTGGTTCTTTTTGCTCATTCGCATATCCAGATCAGCATCAAAACGGGTAGAAAAACCCCTCTCGGCCTGATCGAATTGATGGGAAGACACTCCAAAATCGGCCAAGATCCCGTCCACCTTCCTTATTCCATAGAACTTCAAAAACTGCTTTATATATCTAAAATTCTCATTGATCAACTGAAATCGCACATCATCTATAGCATTAGCCAATGCATCCTCATCCTGATCAAACGCCAACAGCCTTCCATTTTCCCCTAACCTCTTCAATATCTCCCTGGAATGTCCGCCGCCTCCAAATGTTACGTCCACATAAACTCCATCGGGTCTTATATTGAGCCCATCAACAGACTCTGCCAGCAATACCGGGCTATGATAAGTCATCGTCGTCATCTCCCATTACTTCCTCGGCCAAACTTGCAAAGTCCTCGGCTGTTTCCTCCAATACCTTTTCATAGTTGTCCTTATCCCAAATCTCAACAATATTGATTGCCGAACTCAATACCACCTCTTTCGTAATACCTGCCACATCCACCAAGTTTTTCGGAATCAACAACCTACCGGTAGCATCTATTTCCACCACCTTCACTCCTGCCGAAAATCTCCTTATGAAATCGTTGTTCTTTTTCTTAAACCGGTTCTTTTTGTTCATCTTCTGCATCAAAATATTCCACTCCGCCATAGGATACAACTCCAAACAAGGTTGGAAAACAGAACGTTTTACCACAAAACCATCATTGATTACGGGAGACATTTGATTTTTAAGCGCCACAGGAAGCATCACCCTTCCCTTGGAATCGGCCTTACAATCATATGTTCCAATGAAATTAATCACTTAAAGTAGCTGGTTTTTAATTTAATAACTCAAATATATATAAATTATTACCACAATTTACCACAAAATACCACTTTGTTAATAAAATGCATACTTTATCGACAAACTACACTCCAAATGCACCTTAAAAATTCCACAGAACCGATACCGTAAAAAATCTTTCAACAAAAAATTATCATTAAATATCACCGTTCCAAAAACTTGTCTATACTTGCATAATAATGAAATGCCTATATTTGCCAACTAAGATCAGAAGCTATCCTTAATGGAAAAAAAGATAATTAAAGAGGGGAAATACCGATATATTGAAATGGGTGAAGGAACACCAATTATAATATTACACGGTCTAATGGGAGGATTGAGCAATTTTCACGGGGTCATGAACCATTTTCCACCTAAAGGCTATAAGGTATTGGTTCCCGAGCTTCCTATTTACGATATGCCATTACTTAAAACCAATGTAAAGAGCTTTGCTAAATTTTTGGAAGGTTTTATAGAGCACAAGTCCCTTAAAGATGTAATTCTACTTGGCAATTCGCTTGGCGGACATATTGGCCTGCTCCATACCAAATTATATCCAAAAAAGGTAAAGGCCCTTGTAATAACTGGTAGCTCCGGATTATACGAAAGTGCCATGGGAGATGGTTATCCCAAGCGTGGCGACTATGAATTTATAAAGAAAAAGGCTCAGGATGTATTTTACGATCCTGAAGTAGCTACCAAGGAAATCGTGGACGAAGTATTTGCTACGGTAAACGACCGTATTAAATTGGTTAAAACGCTTGCAATTGCAAAAAGTGCCATTAGACACAACATGTCCAAAGATTTACCGCATATGCTAACCCCTACCTGTATCATATGGGGCAAAAACGATAGCGTTACCCCACCCAATGTGGCTGAGGAATTCCATGCACTACTCCCAGATTCGGATTTATACTGGATAGATAAGTGCGGGCACGCCCCAATGATGGAACACCCACAGGAATTCAATACTGTACTGGACGCCTGGTTGGAGAAAAGAAATTTCTAAGCAAGAATCAAAGTCCGTAACCTATAAAAGCGAACAAATGAAAATTAAGTCGGCCAACTTTGTTATGAGTAATTCCAACGTAGCAAATTGCCCTAAGGAACATTTGCCGGAATACGCATTTATTGGTCGCTCCAACGTTGGAAAGTCCTCCTTGATCAACATGCTTACCCAAAGAAAAAGTTTGGCCAAAACATCTGGTAGACCAGGAAAGACACAACTTATAAACCATTTTAAAATAAACGAAAATTGGTTTTTGGTAGATTTGCCCGGATATGGTTATGCCCGGGTATCCAAAAAGGATAAAAAAACCTTTCAAAAGTATATTACCGACTATTTTATTGAGCGTCAGCAATTGGTATGTGCCTTTGTTTTGATCGATATACGGCATGAACCCCAAAAAGTGGATATGGAATTTTTGGAATGGATGGGAGAAAACCAGATTCCGTTTTGTATGATTTTCACCAAGGCGGATAAATTGAAACCAAAAGCCATAGAAAACCACGTCAATGCCTATATCAAGGAATTATTGGAAGGTGTTTGGGAGGAGGCCCCAAATTATTTTGTCACCTCATCCACCAATGGGATGGGCCAAGAGGAATTGCTTGGTTTTATAGAGGAATTAAATACCAATTTCTTCAAGGCATTAAATTAATGCTACTTTCAGTTTACCGTAAATTAGATCTGCGACAACTTCGCCTCAACGGCAAAAATTAGATCTTCCTGACTTTTCATTTTATTTATCTCTTCTTTATGGAGAAACTCTTGTAGCTTGCCCCCATTAAGAATAAGGACTAGTGGAAAAACGTCTTTAACTTTTCGTTCATAAGCATACCGTTTTTTAAACTCGTCCCTATGAAGAAATTCCATATCCACACCAGAATTCTGCCTAAATTCCTTCCATTTCTTATGTTCAGAAACAAGGCCAAAGGTTATGGCACATAGATTACAATTGTAGGACTTTGGATCCAAGGTTTTATGAATACTATCCAAAAGGGCATTGCCAATCCCCGAATTGGCATTATACACAAATACAAGTCGCTCTGCTGGGATACCTTCCATCTTTATGAATTAAGAATTGACTTTTCCAGCTTAGTCGGCAAACCCCGTAAATACTTAATACTAGAGCACTCTAGAACCTAGTAAGGGTAATAACCTCTGCAGGTAACCTATTTTTTCAACTCCAATTTTTCTGCAAAATAATCGCAAAAATCCTTCATGGTAGCCGTCATTTTTTCATCCTGGGTAGCTTTCATAAATGTGTCGGACAGGGAGACCAAGGTTTGATGAAAAAAAACTTTCATTTCATCTACCGGCATATCCTTTGTCCATAAATCGATCTTTAAGGATTCTTGGTTTTTACTATCCCAAACAGACAATAACATTGCCTTGGCCTTTTCATTGTCTATGCCACCATCTTGTGCCGACCACGATAGCTCTTCAGGAACCCTATTTTCATCCAACCCAACTCTTAATGTAATTTCTGATGTATGTAGTTTTGCCATTGTTTTGTATATGATTTGTATTGACTCTTACAGTTTTCTTGGCTTAAACCCCGATCTTTTGAAAAGTTCTTCCTCAGGCAGGGTCAACATTTCCTGTAATGTAATATTATTGTTATCCATAAAGGCCTTGACTATTTGCCAACCAATATAACGTCCTATTTTGCCAGGTGACTCATTATCCAATTCCAGTTCAAACTTGGAGAAAGGAGCCGGATCCAAAAATCTTGGTCCCAATTTACTATTGGTACTGTACAACAATTCACGTTCTATAAAATAGCGCCAAATCTGTTCCTCGTTGACGTTCGCCCATTCCAATTCATCCGGCGCATAACCTATAATGACAGCTTCCTTCTTTTGAGGCATAAGCTGCTGCATTAAATAGAGCTCCTTACCGTAATAAACAAGCTGCGATAAAAAAGTACGGTCCCGCGGTGGTGCCACAACGGTTTTGGCAAATGCACTGGCCATGTCCCGGGTCAAGTATTGTTTATCCAAATCGTTGGCGATATATCTGGAAATACCTTGATAAAATTTATGGGTACTGCCCAAATAGTTATCCAGACCAACAAGAAGTAGGCTATCCGTTAAAATAATTCTATTGTTGTAATCTACCTCCGAAGTTACTGTAACAACCCTTGGTATTTCATAATTGGGAAAATAGTATTTAATATACCTAAACAACCACTCCATGTCTTGCTTTTCACTTACAAAGTCGGGGAAAGATTTTCCGACCTCATCCATAACTTCCAATTGTAGGGTATCCTGCAATTTTGCCACCCAAATGCTATCCGGATAATTGGCAGGGAAAAGATAGGGATACTTTTCTTTTAGACCTGGAATATCCGTGGGCTTGGCCTCGGCAAATTCCCTATCAAATCTATTAACCTTTATATCTACGTTTATTTTAGCGACCTCATCGGCCAACTTATCGCCGTGAACACAACTACAAAAAATAAAAATTGGGACTAAAACAAAGAATATGGCCTTTTGCATTCTAAAGTAATTCGGTTAATGTTTTAAATATTAAACTCTAGGCTTTATTTTTACGGTGCAAAGTTAAGTTTTTAAACCTTATAAATCGTTCATATGCAAACCGAAAAAGTTATAGACCACATAGTAACATGGTTACGGGAATATGCAAACAATGCAAATATAAAAGGATTTGTAATCGGAATTTCTGGAGGTATAGATTCCGCCGTAACCTCTACTTTATGCGCAAGAACAGGACTACAACTTTTATGTTTGGAAATGCCCATACACCAGGCCGAAAACCAAGTGACCCGTGCATCCAACCATATAGTATGGCTTAAAAAGCACTATCCAAATGTTGAAAGGCTACAGGTAAACCTTACGCCCACGTTTGATAGTTTGGTAGATGCACTACCCGCAGTTGACAACGAGGAAGACAGGTTTATGTCCTTGGCCAATACCAGGGCCAGGTTAAGAATGACCACTTTATATTACTTTGCTGCCCTAAACAAACTGTTGGTAGCCGGTACTGGCAATAAGGTTGAAGATTTCGGCGTGGGCTTCTACACTAAATATGGTGATGGCGGTGTGGATCTAAGTCCGATCGCCGACCTACTTAAAACCGAAGTATACGAAATTGCCAAAGTCCTTGGCATAAACGAAGACATTATTAAAGCTGCGCCCACCGATGGCCTATGGGGAGACGACAGAACCGACGAAGACCAAATTGGGGCATCCTACCCAGAATTGGAGTGGGCCATGCAAATGGATGAAGAAGGAAAGGTGGAGGCGGATTTTTCTGATAGGCAAAAAGAGGTTTTTCAGATATACAAAAGATTCAACCGCTCAAACAAACATAAGATGGTCCCAATTCCCGTTTGTGAAATACCAAATTCGTTAAAATGAACCTCTCACCTAAGAACCAAGTGATTAAATCGAAAAAACATGCTAAAATTTTCGGTTTTCATTAAAAAAATTAAGCTTTGCCTATCTAATTAGATATTTTAACCCTACATTGCATGTCAGTATTTTTAGACATGATTATTGATGTTGAAATCTAGAAAAATAACCCAAAATGATCAAAATTTTAATTGCTGATAATCATCCTATAGTACGGATGGGCGTAAAACAAGTCTTGGATTCTGTTTCCGATATTCAAGTAATAGCCGATGCATCTACCACCACGGAATTATTCAATAAGCTGGAACTTTTTACCCCAGATGTAATTCTTCTGGAAATGGACATCCCAGAAATTAATGGCATTGCAACTCTTAGGAAAATAAAAAAAGAGTACCCCAACATACGGGTTTTGATCTATAGCGGTCAATCTGAAGATGTTTATGCCCTAAGCACCATTCGTGCCGGCGCATTTGGTTACTTGTCCAAAACATCGGATATAGACTACATTATAAGCGCTATACGAAAAGTTAGTGAAGGCAATATGTTTATTACCAATGAATTGGCACAACGCCTTGCTTTTGACGAAGGAACTCAAAAACCAAGAAGGTTTTTCAGAAAACTTTCCACAAGGGAAGTAGAGGTCCTGAAACTCTTGGCCAGTGGCAAGCGAAATAAAGAAGTAGCCCAAGGCTTGGATTTAAACGAAAAAACGGTCAGTACCTACAAGGCGCGTTTAATGCGTAAGCTTAATGTGGACAACTTAGTGGATTTATTACAGCAAGCCAAAGCTTTGGAACTGTACTAGACATAATAACCAATCAATAATAGAAAAGACTGATTTCCTCATAAATAGGACTTCAGTCTTTTTTTTTGTTTACTGCCTCCAGAAATCTTAAGAAAGAACCCTGTTGAGCTTTTTGTTCAACAATACATTAAGTTGAATATAGTTCATGATCTCCTCTAGGGCTTCCATATTTCCCTCCTGATTATTTAAGGTGCTCTCCTGAAGGGAACCTATTCTCTTTTTTATAAGGTAACATCTTAGGGTCAGAATGGTTTCGCTTACCAACTGGGAAATACCTACTTTTTTATCTTTAGGAAATATATCTTTTCGTTCCCAGCTATGTAAAACGTACTTTTCTTCTTCCATTAAAATGGAAGAAATTTCCGAGGCCAATTCCTGGTCCAGATTTGCTATAAAAGTGGTAATGGAAAAAATTTCCTTCTCATTAAGATCCTCCATCAATCTATAATAGATATTTCTAAACTGCTCATTGGCAAGTTCAATTTCATCATCTTGTAGGTCTAGATATATCTTTTCATATACCTTGGCATCCAGGGATTCGGGCTCCAGTACCAAATCTCCCTTTTCATTTTCCTTTAAAACCAGATCCTCGAATTGCTGTTCCAAATCCCCATATAACAGCAACATCTCTATAATCTTACGCTCCAGCTCGTATTGCACATCCACTTTCTGACGCAAGGGTTCGTTCTTGACCACATCAAAGGCCTGCTGCTCCTGTTTTATCTTTTTATTGGCATCCGATACGTCCTTTTTCCCAATCTGCGCCAAAGTATTGAACAAAACCGCCTCGGAAATGTTCATAATCTGCGCACACTCCTGGATATATATTTCCTTCTGTATCCTATCTGGGATCTTAGAGATACTATTAACAATATCCCGTACCGTATCCGCTCTTTTAATAGGGTCGTTCGCCGCTTCCTCTACCAATAAGGAAGCCTTGAACTGAATAAAGTCCTTGGAGTTCTCCTGCAGGTATAGTACCACGTCCTCATAGTCATTGTTTTTGGAAAAACTATCCGGATCTTCCCCTTCAGGAAAGGTACACACCTTTACGTTCATTCCCTGTTCCAGGATCAGGTCTATCCCCCTAAGGGAAGCGCGCAAACCGGCCGCATCCCCATCGAACAAAACCGTTATATTCTTGGTGAGCCTATTTATTAATCTTATCTGATCTGCGGTCAAGGCCGTACCACTGGAAGAAACTACATTGTGAATACCCCGTTGGTACATCTGTATAACATCCGTATACCCCTCTACCAAGTAACAATTGTCTTCCTTGGCAATAGCCTGCTTTGCAAAATAAATACCATACAGTACCTTGCTTTTGTGGTAAATATCGCTTTCCGGGGAGTTTAAGTATTTGGCCGCCTTTTTATCATTGGTCAATATTCTACCTCCAAAACCGAGCACCCTACCGCTCATGCTGTGTATAGGAAACATAACACGCCCTTTAAACCGATCAAAGGTCTTTTTGTTGTCCTTGTCGGCCGCATCATCCTTGACAATAGTAAGACCCGTTTTCTCCAGATAATTTAATTGATATCCCTTATTGAGGGCCGCTTTGGTAAAACCGTCCCATTGGTCCAAACAATAGCCCAGATCAAACTTCTTTATGGTATCTTCCGTAAACCCACGTTCCTTAAAATAACTTAAACCAATGGCCTTGCCTTGTTCCCTTTCCCACAAAACCTCGGAAAAGTATTTTTGTGCAAATTCGGAAACCAGATACATACTCTCCCTTTCATTGGTCTGTTCTTTTTGTTCGTTGCTCAGTTCTGTTTCCTCAATTTCAATATTGTACTTTCTGGCCAAATACTTAATGGCCTCAGGATATGAAAAATGCTCGTGCTCCATTAAAAAAGCCACAACATTCCCGCCTTTACCACTGCTAAAATCCTTCCATATCTGTTTTACCGGCGACACCATAAAGCTAGGGCTGCGCTCATCAGTAAAAGGACTAAGCCCTTTAAAGTTGGAACCCGATTTCTTTAATTGCACAAAATCCCCTATAACCTCCTCCAATCGGGCAGTCTCGTATACTTTGTCTATAGTGGTTTTTGAAATCAACCTTTACATTTTTTAGAAGGTTAAAGATAATACTTAAGGGCTCTAGAAAAAAGGAAAACCATGCTTGTAAAAGAAATATTGCTAAATTGCGATTTCCATTTAGAAGAATAAACCAATAGGAAATGATATTATTTCTAGGAACCAAACCCGGAAAAACAACTTCAAAATTGCTTCAAAATGTGGCCTGTCCCTACTGCGGCAATAAGGACACCTTAACAGCAGTAACAAGTACCACTTATTTTCACTTTTTCTGGATTTCCCTTTTTAGAGTGGGCTCCTTTTCCTCCATAAGCTGTTCCCATTGCAAAAGAACTTATTACCAGGATGAATTTACCGAAGAAATGCAACGCGGTATAGATACCGGAAAGAGTCTGGAACAAACCAACTAATATTAATTCAATTATCACAAACCAAAGTGTGGCCGGAAACCGATTTCATACCGATTACAGAATTAAAGACTTACTTCTTACGGTCCACCACATAGTTCACCATAAGCTTAAGCGAACCTTTATACTCGGAATCCGGATAGGCATCCAATAAGGCCAAGGCTTCCTCCTTATAGGCCAGCATCTTTTTTACGGCATATTCCAGACCGCCGTTCGCTTTTACAAAAGCGATGACTTCCTTTACCCGTTTTTTATCCTTGTTGTGATTTTTAATGGAATTGATCAACCATTTTTTTTCCGTCTTGGAACATTTATTAAGAACATATATCAAGGGCAGGGTCATTTTTTGTTCCTTGATGTCGATACCTGTAGGCTTTCCAATTCTTTCCTCTCCGTAATCGAACAGATCATCCTTGATTTGAAAGGCCATGCCAATAAGCTCCCCAAATTTCCTAAAAATTTCCACATCAGGGGAATCAGGCTTAACGGAACAGGCCCCCAGACTACAGCAAGCAGCAATCAAGGTTGCTGTCTTCTGCCTTATAATGTCGTAATATACCTCCTCGGTAATGTCCAAGCGCCTTGCCTTCTCAATTTGCAGCAATTCGCCCTCACTCATTTCACGTACGGCGACAGAAATAATTTTAAGAAGATCAAAATCCCCATTATCTATAGATAGCAGAAGGCCTTTGGAAAGTAGATAATCCCCTACCAATACGGCTATTTTATTCTTCCACAAAGCATTTACGGAAAAGAAGCCGCGACGTTTATTGCTATCGTCTACCACGTCGTCGTGTACCAAAGTAGCCGTATGTATGAGCTCAATCACCGACGCACCCCTATAGGTCCTTTCGTTTACCCCACCATTATTTAACAATTTCGCCGTAAGAAAGACGAACATTGGGCGCATCTGCTTCCCTTTTCTGTTAACGATATAGTACGTAATCCTATTTAACAAGGCCACCTTGGAAGACATGGATTCATAAAACTTTTTTTCAAAAAGTTCCATTTCCTGATTAATCGGTTCCTTTATTTGGGATACAATTTTCAAGGGATAATTTAAGCTGCTTTGTATAGCCGGTTTAGATGCGTAAAATTAGGTAAAAAAACATAGTAATTAACAGCCTACTCTGGTAATGTAACCCTTATTTAAAGATTTCAGCGAATTTACAATGGAATTCGGCACAAGAGAAAGCTGTCTTCCCTCAATCTAATATTCTTAGGATTTATTGGCCAACTGGCCACAGGCCGCGTCAATATCCTTGCCCCTAGAACGCCTAACGGTCACCGTAATTCCATTTCTTTCCAAGGTATTCACATACATTTCAATAGCGGCATTATTTGCCTGCCGAAATTCCCCATCGTCTATAGGGTTGTACTCAATAAGGTTAACCTTGGAGGGGGCGAACCTACAAAACTCCACTAGGGCGTTAACATCCGTTTGTGTGTCATTTATACCTTCCCAAACCACATATTCATAGGTTATTCTACTTTTTGTTTTTTGGAACCAATATTCCAATGACTCCCTTAGGTCGGCAAGGTTAAAAGTTGCGTTAAAGGGCATTATGGAGGTCCTTATTTCATCTATAGCGGAATGCAGGGAAACCGCCAATTTAAATTTCACCTCCTCATCTGCCATTTTCCTTATCATTTTGGGTACGCCCGAGGTGGATACGGTAATGCGTTTGGGAGACATCCCCAAACCTTCCGGTGAGGTTATCTTATCTATGGCCTTAAGTACATTGTTGTAATTCATCAACGGCTCTCCCATACCCATAAAAACAATATTGCTCAAAGGGCGATCAAAATATAACCTGCTCTCATTATCAATGGCCACCACTTGGTCATAGATCTCGTCCGGGTTAAGATTTCTCATCCGCTTTAGTCGGGCTGTGGCACAAAACCTACAGTCCAAACTACAGCCAACTTGACTGGACACACAGGCGGTAGTCCTGGTTTTGGTAGGAATTAAAACAGATTCTACAATAAGGTCATCATGTAGTCGAACTGCATTTTTAATGGTTCCGTCACTACTTCGTTGCATTTGATCTACCTTAATATGGTTGATCACAAAATTATCCTCCAACATCTGCCTGGTTTCCTTGGAAATATTGGTCATATCCTCAAAGGTATGTGCCGATTTTTGCCACAGCCATTCATAGACCTGATTGCCCCTAAAGGCCTTGTCTCCTTGGGATTCAAAGAACAACCTAAGCTGATCTTTGGTAAATGCCCTTATATCCCTTTTGTTTTTTGCAACTTCCACTTCCTAAAGATAAATGATTCTATAAAAAAATCCCGTCAATCCACAATAACCTGCGATACTGACGGGATTCTAGTATTTATTTGGATACTATAAAATCAACATGGCATCGCCATAAGAATAAAATTTATATCCTTCCAATATAGCCTCTTTATATGCTTTTTTCATCAAATCGTGTCCCATAAAGGCCGAAACCATCATTAATAGAGTTGATTTTGGCAGATGAAAATTGGTGACCATGGCATTGGCGATACTAAAGTCGTATGGAGGAAAAACAAACTTGTTCGTCCAACCATCAAAGGTATTTAAGGTCTGCTGAGAAGAAACGGCACTTTCCAAAGCCCTCATAGCGGTAGTACCTACGGCACATACTTTTCGCTTCTTAAGTTTGGCAGCATTAACAATTTCCGTTGCCTTTTCGTCAATGATCAATTCCTCACTATCCATCTTGTGCTTGGAAAGATCTTCAACCTCCACAGGATTAAAAGTCCCCAGACCTACATGCAGGGTAACCTCCGCAAAATCGATTCCCTTAATTTCCAATCTTTTCAACAAATGTTTGGAAAAATGCAAACCAGCAGTAGGCGCTGCCACCGCCCCTTCGTGCTTGGCATAAATAGTTTGATATCTTTTTTCGTCTTCGGCCTCTACCTTTCTTTTAATGTATTTTGGCAAAGGGGTTTCTCCCAACTCCTTTAATTTTCTTCTGAAATCGGTATAGGAACCATCATACAGGAACCTCAGTGTTCTTCCCCTTGAAGTGGTATTATCTATTACCTCGGCCACTAGGGTCTCGTCATCACCAAAATAAAGTTTGTTCCCTATTCTTATTTTACGCGCCGGATCTACCAATACATCCCAAAGACGTTGTTCCTCATTTAACTCACGCAATAAAAATACTTCTATTCTGGCACCAGTCTTTTCTTTATTGCCATATAATCTAGCAGGAAAAACCTTAGTGTTGTTAAGCACCATAACATCGCCCTCATCAAAATAGTCTATAAGGTCCTTGAACATTTTGTGCTCAATTTTACCTGTATCCCTGTGTATCACCATTAATCTGGACTCATCTCTGTTCTCTGCCGGATACTCTGCCAATAATTCGTTTGGAAGTTCAAAATTGAAGTGCGATAATTTCATTTAGTATATTCCTTAATTTTAGATTCATGTTTAGCGGCTGCAAATATACGACGATGTAGGGGGCGATGTCAAGTAAAACCCTATTTAAATAAAAATCAAATGGTCTGCACCTTGAATTTTAGATTTTTCAAATCCTCCCAAAAGTCGGGATATGATTTGGATACGACTTCCGCATCGTTTACGAAAAGTGTAGTCTTGAGGGCCAATGGAGCAAAGGCCATGGCCATTCTATGATCGTTATAGGTATCTATTGCAATTTCCTTTTTTATTTCCTTGGAAACCTCCAAAGTCAAAGTTTTGTCGGTGACGGATATGGATGCGCCCAATTTGGTCAATTCGGTCTTTAATGCTTCCAGCCTGTCGGTTTCCTTAATTTTAAGTGTATGCAGGCCCGTCATATGACAACCTACCCCCAAACCTAAACAAGTCACGGCAATGGTCTGCGCTATATCCGGTGCATTTGCCAGATCAAAATTGAAAGTACTATTGTTGGGTGCTCCAATTTTTTTCAAAGTAACCTCATGGCCCTGAAAGCTGGTTTCCACCCCAAAATCCTTGTAAATTTCCTTAAGGACACTATCCCCCTGAAGGCTGTTCTTGCTATAGGCGGACAACGATATTTCCGTGCCTATCTCACAAAGCGCTGCTATGCCATAAAAATAGGAGGCGGAACTCCAATCGGATTCTACCACCTGGGTGGTAGGCTCAACTGTTTCTTTCGGAGACACCTTAATGGTATTTCCATTAAAGGAACTCACTACCCCAATTTGGGAAAGCAGTCCCAAGGTCATTTTTATATAGGGTACCGATGTAATCTTACCCACCAATTCCAACTCAATTCCATTCTCCAGACTTGGTGCTATTAATAATAAAGCCGAAATATACTGACTACTGATATCTGCGGGCAGACTAACTTTATGTTTCGTCAGCTTTTTACCTTTAATGGCTATAGGCGGATACCCCTCGTCCTTTAGGTAACTTATATCAGCACCCAGAATCCTCAAGGCCTCTACCAATACTTTTATTGGTCTTTCGGTCATTCGTTTAGATCCCGTTAGGGTAACATCTTTGTTTTCCTGTGACGCAAAATAGGCGGTCAAAAAACGCATGGCTGTACCTGCATGGTGAATATCTACCACACCATTACTGACCTGCAACCCCTTTTGCATAACTTCGGCATCATCGGAATTGGAAAGATTATCTATTTTTATAGAGGGAAACAGCGCCTGCAACAACAACAATCTATTGGATTCGCTTTTGGATCCTGTTATTTTTACTGTTGATTTTATCAGGGTTTGCGATGGGGCAGATAAATGTAACTTCAATTTTTATGGAATTTTTAAGACGTATTTAGTATTTTTTGTTTCGCAATGAAGAAACAAAAACAAGCTACAAATATAGCACTATTTCAGCTTTTTATTACTGTGGTGGCGATTATGATCGCGTTTGGCCTTAAGGTTTAATTTTTTATCAAAAGACTCCTGTAAATTAATCCCTGTCTGATTGGCCAGACACAGTACAACAAAAAGCACATCTGCCAATTCTTCCCCTAGATCCTTATCCTTGTCCGATTCCTTTTCACTTTGCTCCCCATAGCGCCTAGCAATTATTCTGGCAACCTCCCCTACTTCCTCTGTAAGTTGGGCCATATTGGTAAGTTCGTTAAAATAGCGTACCCCATGGGTCTTTATCCATTCATCTACGGCCTGTTGTGCGTTTTCTATGTTCATTATTCCCTATTTTTTGTATCTATTTGTATGGTTACCGGTCCGTCATTAAGCAGGGCCACCTTCATGTCTGCACCAAAAATACCTGTTCCAACTTTTTTTCCCAGGCCCTTCTCCAATTGGGCCACAAAACTTTCATACAAGGGAATTGCTGTCTCCGGCTTTGCCGCTTTAATATAGCTGGGCCTATTTCCTTTTTTTGTGGAGGCATGGAGAGTAAACTGACTAATTACCAAGGCCTCTCCATCCTCCTGAAGGAGGGACAAATTCATAACCCCCTCTTCATCATTAAAAATCCTGAGGTTTACAATCTTATTGGAAAGCCACTTAATATCATCCGCAGCATCCGCATCCTCTATTCCTAAAAATATAAGCAATCCGTTCGAGATTTTTGAAATTACTTTCCCATCTACCTTTACACTCGCAGTGGTTACCCTTTGTATTGTTGCACGCATTACTTTTCCCCGTAAATATCCATTCTATAATTCTCTTGTTCCCCGCTCAACATTTGCACATAACTCTTGTATCTGCTCCAAGCCACTTCGTTATCCTCCAAGGCCTTCTTTACTGCACAATGGGGTTCATCCATATGCAGGCAATTATTAAACTTACACTCGCCTTTCAACTTAAAGAATTCAGGAAAATAATCCCCTATTTCCTCCTTCTCCATATCCACAATTCCAAACCCTTTTATTCCAGGGGTATCTATGATCTTGGCCCCACATTCCAAATCGAACATTTCCGCGAATGTAGTAGTGTGCTGCCCCTGCATATGTTGGGAGGATATTTTTTTAGTCTTCAGGTCCAGCTGAGGCTCAATGGCATTGACCAAGGTGGATTTTCCCACACCGGAATGTCCAGAAAACATACTTGTCTTCCCGATCATCAATTCTTTTACCTTATCTACATTTTTTCCAGTTTTGGCAGAAATCCCAATACAGGTATACCCAATTTCCCTGTAAAGGTTTGCGAGATACTTTATCTCATCAAGTTCCTCTTCCTTATAGGTATCTATCTTATTAAAAAGTAAAATGGCAGGAATATGGTACGCTTCGGAAGTCACTAAAAAACGATCTATAAAACTTGTAAAAGTGGGTGGATTATTTAAGGTTACTATCAAGAAAACCTGATCCAAATTAGCGGCAATAATATGTGTTTGTTTTGATAGGTTTACCGACTTTCTTATTATATAATTCTTCCTATCCTTAATTTCGGTAATGATCCCCTGGGCATTTTCAATGGCACCGTCTACCTCAAAGACCACCTCATCCCCCACAGAAACCGGATTGGTGCTTTTTATTCCCTTGAGCCGAAACTTTCCTTTTATCCGGCATTCGTAGAAAGCACCTTCCACAGTTCTTACAGTGTACCAACTTCCAGTAGATTTATATACGGTTCCTTCCATTAAAAAGTTCTGACATATTTGTTTACAAAG
Organism: Arenibacter troitsensis; assembly: GCF_900177645.1. Taxonomy (GTDB): domain Bacteria; phylum Bacteroidota; class Bacteroidia; order Flavobacteriales; family Flavobacteriaceae; genus Arenibacter; species Arenibacter troitsensis. The sequence goes on along the minus strand of NZ_FXAO01000001.1, from coordinate 332,286 downwards.
AAACAACTTTAGTTTTATACTAGCTTTTAAAATTCATCGTTGTTAAACAATCATTAATCATAAAAAACACGAAATATGAAAAAATTTATGCTTTTTGCCTGCTTAGCAATTACGGCCGTTATGGACGTAAATGCACAACAATTTAAGGTAATTACCAGTGTCGAATCCATAGTTCCCAGTGGCTTGGGAAGGTCTCGGATCATTAGCGCCACAGAGGACAGGGATTATAAGGAATTCACCAGTGAACAGACCGAGGAAGACAATACTAGAAACAAATCTGACCGAGGTGAGATTAGGGTGAAAAATTTCGAAGAAACCAAACTATTAAATTTTTACAATATTGCTGGAATTAGATTTCAGAACATTGCCGCCAACGATGCCCTAATCTCCTCAAAAATTAATGCCATGGTGGCCGAAGGATGGGAATTGGCCTTTGTTACCAGCGCTGTAGAGAGTGATAGTGGCAAAGACGACGGACAGGGAATATTTATCACCCGGTACATATTTAAAAAGTAATCTTAAATATCCAAAAAAAAGAACCCGGCCAAATGGTCCGGGTTCTTTTTTTGCTGTCCTATTTTAATTCCTAAAAGAGATGGTACTAATCCATAATTTTCACCCTTCCCCCGGCAAAGGTATTCTTATTAACTGATTTTGGGTTTCCATAAACGTAAACATCCCCACCGGCCTTAATATTGATATCTATTACCTCCGAAGCATACATTGCCGCCTCTCCGGCAGCTGTTATCTTAACACTGGCTTTCTCACTTAATAGTGGTTTTCCTTCAAAAACTCCCCCAGTATTTAATACCACTTCCTGATTTATGGTTTTTCCGGAGGCCTCAACATTACCGCCGGTAACACATCTGACTATTAATTGGTGAACATCGAGTCCTACCTTTATTTTGGCGCCCTCCTGGGTCTTCAATTCTATCTTTTCCTGGCTCAATGTTTCATTCACCGTAATTCTAGCGCCCTCATTCCCGTCAATAAGGTCTATATTTTTAAAATACACCTCCACAAAGGTGTTTTCTCCATGAAACTTCTTATCCAGTTCCATTTTTATTTTGAGGACTCCATTTTTATTTATAATCTGGATATCATCCACATTATCCCCTTTTACCAAAACCTTATTCTCGTCAGATTTAATAAGGTTTACCTCTATCAAATCATACACCTTTAGCTCGTTAAAATCACCAACGGATTTATTAACGATTCGCTGTGACATCCCTACGAACGACACACAAAGAAAACCAATTGCCAAAATTTTTTTCATTCTCCTATAACTTTATATTAAACTTATTCTTAAACATTTGGGGAAACATAGAACTATTAGTACCATACACTTGGTAAAGATGGCACAAAAGTAGATTTGTTACACTAAATTATACAAACAATTAACGTTATCAAATATCCAAGGTCCAATATTAGAATCATCCTCAAGTTTCTTAGACCAGAGGAATAAAGAATAGTCATCTTGAAACGCAATGGAAATATAATGCATAAAAAAACCACGCCTAATGGCGTGGTTATAACGGTATACCCATAAAATAGTTTAAGAGTTGATTATCTTCTCTTGGTGATTTATGGATTCTTGGTGAATTGCCTTAAACATCTTTAAAACAAATTCCTCACTTAATCCCTTTGCTTCCCCTTCCAGAATCATAGCACCCAATATCTGATTCCACCTATTGGATTGTAAAACAGCGACATTTTTTTGCTTCTTTAACAACCCTATACCATCAGATATCTTCATTCTTTTGCCAAGCATTTCGATCAACTGGCTGTCCAGAACATCTATTTGCGCTCTTAGGGTACTAAGTTGGCTATTGTACTCCGCTTCCGAATCGGACTCTTTTCTAATCTTTAAATCCCTCATAATCTGGATCAATTTGGCCGGAGTAACCTGTTGTGCAGCATCACTCCATGCGTTATCCGGATCGTAATGTGTCTCAATCATAAGACCGTCAAAATTAAGGTCCAATGCAGTTTGAGAAACATCAAAGATCATTTCCCTATTCCCTGTAATGTGCGAAGGATCATTAATAAGAGGTAAATCGGGAAATTTATTTTGAAACTCAATAGCCAATTGCCACTCAGGAATGTTCCTATATTTTGTTTTTTCATAAGTAGAGAAACCCCTGTGTATGGCCCCTAATTTTTTTACACCCGCCGTATATAATCTTTCGATGCCACCTAGCCACAATGCCAAATCGGGATTTACAGGGTTCTTTACCAAAACAATTTTATCGGTTCCGGCCAAGGCATCTGCAATTTCTTGCATTATAAAAGGACTAACAGTTGACCTTGCACCAATCCACAACAAATCAATATCATGCTCCAATGCCAACTTCACATGGGCCGCATTAGCTACTTCCGTACAGGTCTTCATACCGGTTTCGGCCTTAACTTTTTGTAACCACTTTAAACCTAAAGCTCCCACCCCTTCAAACATACCCGGACGTGTTCTGGGCTTCCAGATACCCGCACGATAGTAATTTACATCGGTATCTTTTAACTCATTGGCAATTCGAAGCACCTGCTCCTCTGTTTCCGCACTACAAGGCCCGGCAATTACTAACGGATGGTCCAATTTCATATCGTCCAACCATGTTCTCATTTCTTTTAAATTTTCCATTTCTATACTCTATTTTTTGTTAAGTGGTATTCCGTTTAATATTTCCTTTATTTTATTTGTACTATTCATTTCCTTATAGATTCCTTCATAATCATCGGCTATCAACATTGCTTTGAATTCCTTCAAATTTTGTATGTACTCCCTAAGGGTTTCCACTACATTTTCCTTGTTTTGCCTAAAAATTGGGGTCCACATGGCCGGTGAACTCTTTGCCAATCGCACAGTGCTCTCGAATCCACTGCCCGCCATGTCAAAAATATCACGTTCATTCCTTTCTTTCTCAATAACGGTCTTTCCCAACATAAAGGAACTAATGTGTGATAAATGTGAAACATAGGCAATGTGCTTATCATGTGCCTCCGGATTCATATAACGTATCCGCATCCCCAATTGCTGAAAAAGTTCCAAAGCTCTTTCCTGTAGTTTAAAGGCCGTTTTTTCTATTTCGCAAATGATATTGGTCTTCCCCATAAATAAACCCTCCAAAGCCGCAGAGGGACCCGAAAACTCGGTTCCAGCAATAGGGTGGCAGGCCAAGAAATTTCTTCGCTTGGGATGATTTTCCACCACCTTGCATATGAGGGATTTTGTAGATCCTACATCAAAAACCACCGCGTCGTCATCAATAGCATCCAATATTTTGGGTAGTTCCTGAACCATAACATCCACCGGAATCCCCACTATTACGAAATCGGCCTGTTGCAGTTGACCATAATCCGCTTTTTCATCGATCAAAGATAATGACAAAGCCTCTTCCAAGTGCCTCTCATTGGCATCAATGCCGTAAATTTTGGAATCCGGCCTGTTACGCTTAATGTCCTTGGCCAGAGACCCACCAATTAATCCGATACCGATTACAAATACATTCATTTTTTATTGTTATCTGAGAAAATTATTAGAAATTATACCAAGAATTATTCTCCAGTATTTATCTATTTTCATTTCCTCATTCCTATATCCTTACTTCACTTATTTTAAAATCTATTTATCGCTTCTTTAATCTTATCTGCCGTTACACATAAGGAGAATCGAATATACCCCTCTCCATTTGAGCCAAAAATGGTTCCCGGAGTAATAAATATGTTCTTGTCATAGAGCACCTCATCAATGAACTTTTCGGAAGACGAAGCCCCTTTTGGCAATTTGGCCCAAACAAACATTCCTACAGAATCCTTATCATAAGTGCACTGCAGCTTATCGGCCAAGGTGTACATTAATTCCCGTCGCTCATGATACACCGCATTTAATTCATTGAACCAAGATTCGCTACTGTTTAAAGCGGCGATGGCTCCTTTTTGGATACCATAGAACATCCCGGAATCCATATTGCTCTTTACCTTTAAGACAGCATTGATATGCTCACTGTTCCCCAGAACCATCCCAACTCGCCAACCCGCCATATTGAAGGTCTTGCTCAAGGAATTCAGTTCCAAAGCCACATCCATAGCCCCCTCGATCTCCAAAATACTTATAGGGCTTTGATTCAGCACAAAACTATAGGGATTGTCATTGACCAATAAAATATCGTTTTCCTTAGAAAAGGCCACAAGATCTGTCAATTGCTCCCTATTGGCCGTAGCTCCTGTCGGCATATGCGGATAACTGGTCCACATTATCTTTACCTTGGAAAGGTCTTGTCCCTTCAATTCTTCCAAATCTGGAAACCAACCATTTTTATCGGTCAAATCATAATATCTCGGCACTGCACCAACCAAATTGGTTACCGATGTGTATGTAGGATATCCTGGATTGGGAATCAACACCTCATCCCCAGGGTTCAAAAAGGCCAGACTAATGTGCATGATACCTTCCTTGGACCCCATCAAGGGCAATACCTCGTTCTGAGGATTTACAGTTACACCAAATTTGTTCTTGTAAAAAGATGAAAACGCTTCCCTAAGCTCGGGCAAGCCCTGATAGCTCTGATATTGATGCGCACCATCATGCCTCAATGCTTCTTTGACCGCGTTTTGCACATCTATGGACGGCTCCAAATCAGGACTTCCTATACCCATATTTATAATGGGCCTTCCTTCCGCCATTAACCCCCTTACTTCCCTAAGTTTTTTGGAAAAGTAGTATTCTTCAACTGTATTTAATCTATTTGCCGCAATCATAATATTCTGGCATTTTTATATTCTCCCAATACTTTAAATTCTTCGGCCATAATTTCCAACAAAGCCTTGGCTTTAGAGAAATGTTTATACTTTTCAAAAGTTACATCAACGAAAAAGGAATACTTCCAAGGTGTCTGAATAACAGGTAAGGATTGTATTTTTGTAAGGTTCAAGTTGCAATCGCTCATTACATTCAATATGGCAGCGAGACTACCCCGCTTATGATCCGTGATGAATCTTACAGAGGCCTTATTGATCTCCTCTTCCGGTAGGACCTTATTTTGCGTCTTTACAATAATAAACCTTGTGGCATTATCCTTAATGGTCTGTATTTCAGAATGTATAATCTCCAAATCGTACAATTCGGCCGCCACTTTTGGCGCAATGGCTGCGACCCCTTTAAGCTGATTTTCCTGGATTCTCTTGGCCGTTTCAGCAGTATCTATATCTTCAACAAGCTTAATATGCCCGTAATTTTTAAAAAACTCATTGCACTGTAGCAGTGCCATGGGATGGGAACGGACCTCCTGAATATCGGCAATGGTCTGCCCCTTTAAAGCCATCAAATTATGATGTATATTTAGATATTGTTCCCCAATTATATGGAGGTTTTTATGGAAGACCAGGGCATAGTTGGGTATAATGGACCCCGCAATGGAATTCTCTATGGCCATTACCCCCTTATCCGCTGTTTTATTGATCAAATGATCTACCAAAATATCGAAGGATGAACATTCCACAAAGGTAACATCATCACCAAAATAATCCTTCGCCACCTGATGATGGTTAGAACCTTTAATACCTTGTATTGCAACTTTTAATTTCACCCTTTTTAAAATTATCTTCTTATCTATCAAAGACTTACTACTCAACTCCTATATAACTCCAGCTTAAATCCGTAAGTTATACCCAAAAAAAAAGTCCTGGTTTTCACAGGACTTCTATCTATTATATATTTTAAAATATGCTAGAACAGTCCCTTACTTCCCTTAAAAAAGAAGTAAAAATAAAAACCATTCCAGAAATATTGCTTTGTCATTTTTCTTGTAAAACTCCGGCTAAATTAATAATTAAATTTATAAATCGGCATTAACACTAACATTTTTTTATTTATTTCAGTTTAAAGCAATAAATAATACCGATTAAACCCCCAAATCGGTATATTTTTACGAATTACGAAGAACAAATCCCGATATACAACTTTTTAAATACCAAAAATGTACCACCGACGGCCATATTCTATCATATCAATAATTAAAACTAGGTTTCATTAATTTGCTTTATTTTTGATAAAAAGAATAGGCATGTCCATCATAGCAAATAACATTACCAAATTTTTCGGGAAACAAAAAGCACTTAACAAGGTTTCCTTTACCATAGAAAAAGGGGAAATAGTAGGCTTTTTAGGTCCCAATGGGGCAGGGAAATCCACAATGATGAAAATATTGACTACCTATCACACCCCGGATGAAGGTAAGGCCGAGGTTAATACATTTGATGTGCAAAGTGAAAAGAAAAATGTTCAAAAAAGCATAGGCTACCTACCCGAACACAATCCACTTTATTTGGATATGTACGTAAAGGAATATCTTGCTTTTAATGCGGAAGTCTACAAAGTAGATAAACAGAGAATCAACACGGTAATAGAACAAACCGGTCTTACCCCTGAGGCGAACAAAAAGATTGGGCAACTTTCCAAAGGCTATAGGCAAAGGGTTGGATTGGCCGCCGCACTTCTTCACGACCCGGAAGTTTTGATCCTAGATGAGCCCACAACCGGTCTAGACCCCAATCAATTATTGGAAATCAGAAAATTGATTCGTGAAATCGGCAAAGAAAAGACCATATTACTGTCCACACATATCATGAAAGAGGTTGAAGCGGTTTGTGATAGGGTATTGATCATTAATAAAGGTACTCTGGTGGCCGACAAAAAACTATCAGAATTGCGCGATGGACAGGACCAAGTTTTAGTGGTAGAATTCGACTTTAGGGTGGAAGAAGCATTTCTAAATAAATTGCCCCATGCAATAATGGTTAAAAATATTGGTGGTTTTGTTTATGAGATCACTTTTGACACTTCGAACGATATGCGACCTGCTGTGTTCGACTTTGCCCATGACAACCAATTAAAAACCTTGCAATTAAGTAGGAAAAACAAGAATCTGGAGAGTTTATTTAGTGAACTGACCCTTTAGGGCCAAAAGCATTATTGGCAGGCCAAAACTGGAACTATATTTTTTGAATTATAGGATTAAAGGCCTTGGAAGCAACAAATACCCGATCCCCAATCTCTAAAAGTTCGGCCTCCTTCGGGTCTGAGACAACCCTAATAATATCATTCCCTATAAGAACAGAAATTACATACAACACATCTTCCCTTTGTATCTTTAATACTTCCCCTGAAAATCTGAATTTGGCACTGGTCCTGTTCAACCCAAAAAAATCTGTGGCTGCACCTTTCTTAATTACGCTACCATTTTGAAGCTCAAATACGCTATCGGACAGTTTAACTATTTCCGCAATATCATGACTTACCAATATTGTGGTTAGTTTATATTTCTTATGAACTTTCAATAAATATTCCTGTAGCTTTATCCGCATCTTTAAATCCAAGGCCGATAAAGGTTCGTCCAATATTAATATTTCAGGTCGCTGTACCAATGCCCTGGCCAATGCCACTCGCTGTTTTTGTCCACCAGACAGGGTTTCGGGTTTTCTTTGTTGCAATTCGCCCAGCTCGGCAAATTCCAATAACTCCTCTATTTTGGCGCTATCCTGATTTTTCTGAAGGGCGTATTCCAAATTTTGACGAACATTCATGTTGGGAAATAGGGCATAATCCTGAAATACGTACCCTACCTTACGCTGTTGTGGTTTAAGGTCAATATTTTCTTGACTGCTAAACCATGTTGCTTCACCCACTTCAATAGTTCCGCTGTCTGGTCTTAACAAGCCACTGAGCATTCTCAAGGTAGAGGTTTTTCCCGCCCCGGATTCCCCGAATAAGGTAACAAATTCACCCTTTTTTATGTTCAATTGCAAATCCAGGACCATTTTTCCTCCGGCAGACTGCAAGGTTTTTTTTAGGTTTAACCGTATCATTGGGCAAAGCGTTTAAAATATCCCCCATTGGTTAGATAAACCAACAACAGAATTACAAAAGTTACGGAAAACAAAATCAATGAATAACTATTGGCAGCGGCATAATTAAGTGCCTCCACTTCATCATAAATCGCAATAGAGGCCACTTTGGTCTTTCCGGGCATATTCCCCCCAATCATCAGCACTACGCCAAACTCTCCAACAGTATGGGCAAAGGAAAGCACAATGCCTGTTAATAGGGAAGGCTTAATATTGGGCAATAAAATTTTTAATAGTGTCGTCATTTTTGATTTTCCCATGGTATAGGAAGCTTCCTTCAATGTGGAAGGCAGGGAGGAAAGTCCCGCTTGGATGGGTTGCACCATAAACGGTAAGCTATAAATAACCGAAGCCACCACCAAACCTCCAAAAGAGAATATGAGCTTTATACCTAGGTATTCATTCAACCAATTTCCAAGGGCATTTTCTGGACTAAAGGCCACTAGCATATAAAACCCCAATACAGTAGGTGGCAGCACCAATGGCATGCTTACCAAGGTTTCCAAGACGGGCCTTATTTTAGATTTGGTACTTGACAGCCAATTGGCAATGGGAATAGAAACCACAAACAATATTGCCGTGGTAACCACTGCCAGTTTAAAGGTCAGGACCAAAGGTTGCCAATCCATTATGGTGCCAGTATTATTTCGTTCAATTTAACCATAATCATTACGTTCATCTTTTCAACCAATCCCATCTGCCCAACACTCATGGTGCTTATTATAGCAATGACCTCACCTATTTTGGTCTCCAACATTAATCTGCTCAACAATACGCCCACTTCTATATGTGTAATAATCCCTGCAATCCTATTCTCTAAACTAATATTCAACTCCTTTTGGGAAGAGACAGCTACCTCCGTTTCCTTAAACAAGACATTTACCTTATTACCGCTTTTCAAATAAGGGGCAGATTCAGGGGTATCTATGACCACGGACATTAATTCCTCTCCACTGTCCGTCGTAACAAAAACAATGGACATGGCCCCATTGGTTTTAACCTCTTTTATATGAGCCGGAAAACTATTCATCTATCAAATATCCAAATTCTTTTAATATCCCCTTGGCTTCAACTGAAAAAAGAAAATTATAAAAATCTTGGGCATCCTGCTTAGTTTCTTCTTTCCGATTTACAAGCACTACACCTTGATCAATATTGGCATAGAGTGATGGATCTATTATAATCCAACTCCCTTTTCCTTTCATTTCTGGCGACAAAACTGTTGATAAGGCCGTAAAACCAATTGGTGCTGCCTTGGAAATGATAAATTGATCGGTCTGTCCAACACTTTCCCCAAAAACCAATTTAGGCGCCAAGATTTCTTTCAGGCTGTAATGTATTAAAACTTCTTGGGCGGCAACACCATAAGGGGCAGTTTTAGGATTTGCCAAAGCTATGTGTTCCAAGGCTGGATCCGAGAGTGCATCAATTGAAACAGTGATATTCTCCATCAACGACCAAAGCACCAACTTTCCTTTGGCATAGACTTTAGGGGCATTCTTTGCTTTTCCGCCGGCATAAACGGCTTGCGGATATTTCATATTGGCCGCAACAAAAATATCGTAGGGCGCACCTTCCAAAATCTGCGCCGTTAACTTCCCCGAAGATCCAACAATAATTTCGCATTCCACTCCCGATTTTTGGGTATAGGCATTTGTCAAGGCCTCCATGGCCGATTCCATATTGGCCGCAGTGGCTATAACAATTTTTCTGTTGTGATTCTCCTGGCATCCTAAAAATATGAAGGTCAACAACATTGCTCCCAACCATCGCCAATTGCACCCCTTGATTATTCTTTGGACGTTCAACATATTTTATTGGATAAATTTTGACCTTCAATAGCGAGGGGCATTAGGGTCTATTTAGATTACCTCCCCCGAAATAAGTTTGCGCACACTTATCCAAAACATGTCCAAAACAGCGGTAGAACCGGCGGAAAGTTCTGACAGTAATAATAAATTTCTTTCAAAATTCTTCATCTCCCCATTTGAAGATCTTTCTTCGGATTCTGCAAAATAAGCCATATTCCAATCGCCAAAGTTTCTTCCATTATTCTTGCCCTCCCACAACAATGTAACTTCACTATGCCTTTTATCCTGCCTAATATCTTCGAACAAGGATTGTATATGCCTCTTTTCACCTTCTATTATTTGAACGAAGGAAAATTTATGAAAAACTAGGCAACCAGTAACTCCTATGGCCTTATTACGCTCACGGGATGTTTCCAAAATGCCGCTAATAATTTCTTCAGAAACATCTGAGGTTGCTTTGGAAAAATAAGACAGTTGGTACATTAAAACTATTTTGGGGCAAAATACAAAAATTCTGTAGTTTCACTAGTTTGCGCTACACGCTAAAATATCCATTCGGCCCTAGAACGATATTTTGCCTTACATAAATAAATTATTGAGCCACCTGCGCATACTCTGTCCATGAACCGTCATAAACCTTATTATGGTTTTTTAAACTCATTTCGCTCGCCATTAGCACGATGCATGCCGTTACACCGGATCCACAACTGAACACCAATGGCCGTCCCTCCCTTTCCAGATTGGCAAAAACTTCTTTCAACTGGTTCAAGGATTTGAACTTCCCGTCCATAAGAACCGTTTCATAAGGAATATTAATGGAGTTTGGAATATTACCCCTTCTCAATTCCTTCCTCGGCTCCGCTACTAGACCATGGAAGCGATCGGAGGAACGGGCATCTATGACCAAGGCCTTTTTAGTTTTCAGATTATCGCTTACCCCTTCAAAGTTCACCACCATATCCGGATTGAAAACTGCCTTAAAATTACCGGTTCCATAATTCAATCCAACTACTTTTTCTGTGCCATACCCCGCTTTCTTCCATTCAGGAAAGCCTCCATCCAAAACACTGACATTCTGATGCCCCATAACTTTAAACATCCACCAAGCCCTAGGGCTCACATAAATTCCAAAATGATCGTAGACCACAATCTTACTGGATTTATTAATTCCTAATTTTCTGCATGACTGCTCAAATTGATCCTGACTTGGAAGCATATTCGGAAACGGGCTGTTTTTATCACTAAATTCGTTTTCCAAGTCAAAAATACGAGCCCCAGGTATCTTTAAATCATCCAATTGCGAAACAGCTGGATCATAGCGTAGTCGGACATCCAAAATTATAATTTCGGGCATGTCCAAATTTTGATTTAGCCAAGCGGCAGACACTAGTATATCATTCATTTCCAACTTTTTTATTTAACTGATATTTTCAAATACGCCATAACGGCATCATCTCCCTGCAGGGCATTCTTGGGCCTAGGGCTGTCCTTTCCAAAAACCATCAGATCCTCTGGAGGTAAAATAGTAACAAAATCTTCCTTGTAACCTTCAGCGTAGGGTATTTTACCGGCATTTAGATCTAGGTGATGGTCAAAAAAATTGTAAAGGGCAGTTCTTTTGTTATATCCGTAATCGTGTCTTTCCGCCGGTAAATGAACATTTTCCACTTTGTGCTCGGCATTATACAGCGCATATACCTTTTGAATGTAAGGATACTCAATTCTCGGCGTGTTTCGCGTCCAGTCGGCACCATCCGAAACCAACAATAAAGGTCTGGGAGCGCAAAGTGCAGCTATTTCCACATTGTTGGTCTGGTGACCCGAGCTTTTATGTATCGGCATACCACTTTCACAAACACAACCTCCAAAAAAGTGGGCAGAAACCTGAACTACAGGAGCCGCTACTTTTATCCGGTCATCTATGGCCGTTAAAACAAAGGTTTGTGTACCGCCTCCAGAGGCACCTGTCATCCCTATGCGTTCCGAATCCACATCAGGTCTGGACAGCAAATATTCCAAGACCCTTTTACTGTTCCAGGTCTGCAAGAGCAAGGCAATTGGCATCTTGTGGTTTACCTGGGTACTTTCCGCGTAACCCACCATATCATAGGCAAAAACCACAGCTCCCATTCTAGCCAAAGCGGCACACCGCCATTGAATGTAATCTGTATACCTCTTATCCTTCATATGACCATGTGGACTAAGAATGGCCGCATACTTGCCATTTTCTTCCGCAGGCCTGTACAGGTTGCCCGTAACAAAGAACCCAGGAAAGCTCTCTATGGCAATATTTTCTACAATATAACCGTCCATCACCCTGGAATTCCTTATTATGGGATTAAAGTTACCTGTTATTTGCGGCATCTTGTCCAGTTGCATCCCCTCTATAATCCCGTTCTTAATTCTTAACGCCCTTTGTTCCCATGATTCCAGATCGTTCCACTCGGAAGCAAATTTTTTCATGACAATATTTGCCTCGTCCTCTGTCCAATAACTTCCCACACACAACATATTATCCTGACCATAAACGGTTAAACCAAAAAATGAAATTGCAATAAGTCCTAGTAATTTTTTCATCTATTTTAAAGGTTAATTGTTACTGTTATAATTTATGAATTTTGGAATAATCCATAGGCAAGAATACTGCCCATAGTATACCGTTAAAACCTGCTACTTTCAGGTCCAATCCCTCAATTTATCCTGTTAACTAAAATACTGTTTTTCCTCCATTGTTTTCAGTATTTTGTTCTCAAGTTCACTTAGCACCATTTCCCAACCTAACACGCGAACATAATTTTTAACATGATCTTTATTTTTTTGGTAAATTGTGGAACAGCAACCAAAAACCTTTACATGTTTCCAAACCAAATTGCCAACAAAACCTTAGTAATTATTATGATACTTGGCTCCCTTTACTCCTGCAGGGAACAACCAAAGGCCAATATCGATTTTTCATCGCTTTCGGAACAGGAAAAAAGAAACCCAGAGTATGCCTTGGCCTCCATGGAAGTCGAGGAGGGTCTACATCTTGAGCTCTTCGCCTCGGAACCTATGGTTACCAACCCTACCAATATGGCCATTGATGCCAAAGGCAGAATATGGGTCTGCGAGGCCAGGAATTACAGATTGTTCGCCAATCCGGATAATACTTATGACGATAGTGGGGATCGAATCTTAATACTTGAGGACACCAATGGAGATGGCAAAGCGGACACCTCCAAGGTTTTCTACCAAGGGGAGGATATCAATTCCGCCTTAGGTATAGTTGTTTTGGGCAACAAAGTAATCGTATCCGTAAGTCCCAACGTTTTTATTTTTACGGACGAGAATGGGGACGACCTACCGGATTCCAAAGAAATCCTATTCCAAGGCATAGAAGGTGTAGATCACGACCACGGGGTTCATGCCTTGGTTTTTGGCCCAGATGGGAGGCTTTATTTCAACTTCGGCAACAATGGAAAGCAATTATTGGACAAAAATGGTGAGGTGGTTATGGACCTGCACGGCCAAGAAATTGTAGCCAATGGTAAGCCTTACAGGGAAGGAATGGCTTTTAGAATGAATATGGACGGAACAAATTTGGAAGTCCTTGGGCACAATTTCAGGAACCCTTATGAGATTGCCATTGACTCCTATGGAGGTTTATGGCAATCCGATAATGACGATGACGGCAATAGGGGCACTCGTATCAACTATGTTATGGAATATGGCAATTATGGATATAGGGACTTATTATCCGGTGCAAGTTGGCGAGAAAGAAGAACCGGATGGGATAACGATATCCCCAAAAGGCATTGGCATTTAAACGACCCGGGAACCGTACCCAATTTGCTACAGACCGGATCTGGTTCCCCATGTGGCATTCTTGTTTATGAGGACAAAATGTTGCCACAGAAATTTCAAAATCAGCCCATACATGCCGAACCTGGCCATAATGTGGTCCGCAGCTACATAATAGATGAATCGGAGGCCGGTTATACCGCAAAAATTGAAAATCTGGTAAAGAGTAAAGACGATTGGTTTAGACCGGACGATGTTACCATTGCGCCCGATGGCTCCCTTTTTATTTCCGATTGGTATGACGGCGGTGTTGGAGGGCACAAGGCGGAAGACATTGCAAGGGGGAGGGTTTACCGATTGTCCGCTGGCTCGAATTATAATGTTTCGGATATAGACCCCAAGACCGAGGAAGGGGCGGTTAAAGGACTTCTTTCCGGTAACATGGACCTTTTTTATCAATCGTGGCAAAAATTACATTCCATGGGCGAGGCCGCCCAACCACTTTTAACGAAATTAAGGGAAAAAGGAGGTATGGCCAAAGCCCGGGCATTATGGCTAGGAATACATATTCCAACCAAAAGTAACGATTATATAGAATTGGCATTAATGGATGAAGACCCCAAATTTAGAATGCAGGGAATCCGTATGGCCAGATTTAAAGGCAAGGAAAGTCTTGAGAAATACCTATCCCTTTTGGAGAACGATAAATCGCCTCAAGTAAGAAGGGAAGCGGCTATTGCACTCAGGTTTGTAGGCACGGAAGCCGCTAGCGAGCTATGGGCCAATTTGGCCGTTCAGCATAACACTGGCGATAGATGGTATCTGGAAGCCTTGGGCATTGGGGCGGATAAGTTTCCAGAGCTGTATTTTAAAGTCTGGAGAAACAAGGTTGGGGAAAATTGGAAAAGTGAAGCCGGAAAAGAAATAGTCTGGCGTATGCGGGCCAAAGAATCGGTTCCTATGTTGGTATCCCTAATTAAAGACCAAACTGTTCCACCAACAAAATTGGCTTCCTATTTTAGAGCCCTGGATTTTAAGGATCATCCGGACAAGGATAACTACCTATTGGAAATGCTTAGTTGGAACCACCCCCTTAAAAACCAAATCCAGGCATACGCTATAGGGCAAATGGATGCCAAATTTGTATATAGTTCGCCCAAACACATTAAAATGGTCAAGGAAGTGCTTCCCAAGATAGAAGGAACCCCAGAATGGATCATGGCCATCAAAAATTTAGAGTTAAAGAACCTGAACGAGGCGTTGTTTAGAGTATTGGCCAATGGATCCAACACAGATATTGGCAAGGAAGCCGCCAACCTATTGCTTAATAATAACGGAGCGACACTGATCGACAGCTTCCTTCATTCCCAGGAACCGGAATCTTCCAAAATTGCGGTATTGGAAAGGCTAAATGGAATATCCAATCCTGTCGTCATTACAATGCTAAAGGAGAACATAACTTCCAAGAAATTAGGCCATGCACTTACCAGAAAAATGATTGAAACATTGGGCAATACCGGAGCCGGGCAGGAAGAATTGTACCAAATGCTAAAAGAGGATAGATTGGCCGAAGAATTCAAAACAACTACTGTAATAAAACTCATGAACAGCTGGAACAAGGAAATCAGAACCAACGCACCTAAATTCTTAACCTCTCGAGAAAATGGAGGGCTGGACATTTCCAAATTGGTGGAACGCAGGGGCAATGCCACCCATGGCAGGGAAGTATACGACATCTATTGCAGTTCCTGTCATATAGCTGCAGGAAATGGAATAGCATTCGGACCAGAATTGTCGGATATAGGCAATAAACTTTCAAAGCAATTTTTATATTCCAATATTATATATCCCAGTGCCGGAATCAATTTTGGTTTTGAAGGTTACTCTTTTAAAATGAAAGATGGCAAAACCTACATAGGATACATCCTAAGCAGGACAGAGAATGAAATAACCATTAAAATGATGGGGGGCACCCAAAAAATCTTGGAACTGAAAGACATTGAGGAACAGCAAGCCTTAGACCAATCCTTAATGACCCAAGGATTGGCTGAAATAATGTCTGAGAATGATTTAGTGGATTTGGTGGAATATTTAGGTACCTTAAAGGTAACAACAGAATAAGAATAAAAGGTATTAAACCTCATGGCCAGCCCTGAACCCAGATCCCGCCGAAATAGGGGGGATTAGTCCAGCTTGCAATTTTAAGTGCGTTTTACCGACTTCCTAAAATTGAGTTTCACTAATAAATCTCCTTAAATCTTAAAGCAGCAGCAGTCGACCTCCTCCAACCCCCTCCCAAGGAGGGGGGAGTAATCTTTAAAGGCACGAGCCCGACACCTGTCTGCAGGCTAAGCCTAGCTCGCGACCCCTGCACAAAAAAAAAGGCCGTCCAATACATATTGGACGGCCTCTTCATTATAAAATTTTGTTGTTGGATTAGAACCCTAACTGCTTCTTAACCTCTGGCAAAATATCCTTCCCTTTGGCTACGATAAGTCCACTACCTTGGGTAGCATCCATAACGTAGTCAATTCCTTGGGCGGCCGCCACAGCTTCAATAGCTTTTTTGGCCTTTTCAGTGATAGGGCCTAAAAGTTCACCTTGTTTCTTTTGTAATTCCTGTGAGGCAGTCTGTTGCGCCTCACCAATGTTCTTTTCAAAGCCTTGCAGTTCCAAAGCCCTTTTCTGATTCTCCTCTTCAGACTTTGAAGATGATTCATTTTTATATTGCGTGTACTTGTTTTGAAGTTCGGTCATAGAACTTTCAATATCCGCCCTATAGGTTTCCTGTAATTTCTTAAGTTCCGCTTCGGCTGCTTTCATCTCCGGCATTTCAGACAACAATTTCTGTACATCTATGTGTGCAATTTTCGCCTGTGCATTAACAAAACTAGTAGCTGCTACGAACAAAACTATGGCTACTGCTATTTTTTTAAATTGTTTCATGATTTTAATTAATGTTTGAGTGTTAATTTAAAGATTTAGTTATATAAATGTAATTTGGTTTAAACTTAATTCTATACTATTCATCGCCCTTGGAACTCTCCTCTTCCTCTGAGTCATTTTTGCCATTACGCTCCTCTAATTCCTTTTTTCTTTTTGCTTCCCTTTCTTCCAACAACTTTTTCCTTCTTTCTTCGTACGCCTTTTTACGCTCTTCGCGAATCCTGAGCTGTTCCGCCCGGTTTTCCTCTGCCGTCTTGATCCTGGCCTCTTCTGCCTGCTTTGCCCTCTCCTGACGTTCTAAAATAGCATCACTAATGGTTTCTTCCGTTTCCTCATCCTCAATATCCTCGAAACTAGTTCTGGCATTTTGCTTATTCTTGGGCGCGCTTATTTTTCTAGTCCTCGAAATTCCCCTTAAAACAAGATCGCTAATATCGTGTCTTTTCTCGGAATACAACATTACAACATCTGCCGATTTATCAAAAATAAAATCATATTTTTTATTTGCACCAATTTTTTGCACTTCATTGAAAACCTGATCTTGAATTGGCTGTATCAATCTTCTTTTTTGAAGCACTAAATCGCCTTCAGGACCAAATCTATCTTGCTGATAATCGAACATTTCCTTTTCCAAGATTTGAATCTCTTCCTGCCTCTCGGAAATCAATTCCTCCGTTAACAGCACCTTCTCCGCCATCAAATCCTTCTTCATCTGATCAATTACCCCTTTCTCCTTATCCAGTTCCAATTTCCATTTCTGGACTTTGGTCGCCAATTGCTCATTGGCCTCCCTGTACTCCTCTACATTTTCCAGGATATATTCCATATCCACATAACCTATCCTAATAGCCCTTTGCGCCGAAATGGTAGCAGCACACATAGTTGCGACTAGAAACAAAAATACTTTTGATTTAATACCCATGCTATCTTCTTTTTATACTATAGAAAATATCGTGCCAAAATAACTAAATATTTTAGAATGAACCATTTAACATATAAAACAATTGCAAATTTCTATATATTAAAACTGTTGTCCAATGATGAAGTGGGTTTGCCAACCGCTAGGTCCTGATGAATTGGGGTTATAATCTTGATCAAATCCATATCCAAAATCAATTCCCAATAATCCAAATGCTGGCATAAAAATACGCAGCCCCACTCCGGCAGATCTTTTTAACTCAAACGGATTAAAGTCTTGAAAATTGTTGAACGCATTTCCTGCCTCTAAAAATACTTGTCCATAAATGGATGCAGATGGTTTTAGTGTCAATGGATATCTTAGCTCCAAGGAATATTTATTATACACAACTCCACCGTCCTGTACTTGTCCTCCACTCAATGGGTCCGTACTATAGGGTGTTAAGGATTGATTCTCATACCCCCTTAAGGCAATAACATCCCTACCGTCCAAGGTGTAAGCGCCCATACCGTCTCCCCCAACATAAAATCTCTCAAACGGAACCTTTCCTACATCTTCGTTATAACTACCCAAAAATCCAAATTCGGCATTGGTCCTCAAAACCAATTTATCTACTAAGGTGGTGTACCAATCTCCCTTAAAATTAACTTTGTAAAATTCCAGCCACCTAAAGCGTTCCTGGTCTATGCGCTCTATTTCATCACTATCCAATTCCTCAATGGCCTTTTCCTCATCCTCATTAAGTTGTTTATAATCTATATTATTGAACAAAGAAAAAGGAGGGGTAAATTTAGCCGTGATGGCAAAATTGGATCCCGATCTTGGATAAATACGTCCACCACCGGTAGCATCCCTAGAGATCCCCAGAGTGTATGCTATGGAGTTTGATTTTCCATTACCAAAATTAAAAAGTCCTAAATTATAATCCTTAAAATTGTATAGCTGATACCCTAAAGAATGGGAAATAGTAAAGAAATCATCTGGCCATTGAACCCTTTTTGCCAAACCTGCCGAAATCCCTGTGATGGAAAACTGCTTGCTCTTATCGGGCTTGTTACTTACATAAGGGTTATAGTAAAACTGTTGGGTTCTGGACAAGGACATATTGAACCTTACCGGTTTCTTACCTCCCAACCATGGCTCGGAGAAATTTAAACTATATACCCTATAGGTCCTACTGGCCTGCAAACGCAGGGCAAAAGTTTGCCCATCCCCCATAGGGACCGGTTTATAAGCCTCCCCTTTAAATAAATTCTTCATGGAGAAGTTACTAAAAGACAATCCAAGGGTCCCTATGAACCCTCCACCACCATAACCACCCTGCAGCTCGATTTGGCTGGAACCTGCTTCCACTAAGTTATATGCTATATCCACTGTTCCTGCATTGGGATCAGGATTTTGGATATCCGGCTTTATCTGTTCCGCATCAAAGAATCCCAATTGTCCCAATTCCCTGATACTTCTAATAATATCCGATTTATTGTAGCGTTGACCGGGCCTGGTACGCAGCTCCCTAAAAATAACGTGGTCATTGGTCTTGTCATTACCCGCTACGGTGACATGATCTAGAAAGGTCTCTTTACCTTCAATAATCCTAATTTCAAAATTGATGGTATCATTTTCCGCAGAAATCTCCACAGGATTGATACTGGAGAACAAATAGCCGTTATTCTGATATAAATTGGTAAGGTCCTCTGCATCCGGTTTTGTGTCATCTGCGATTCGTTTCCTTAATAGAACCCCATTATAGGTATCCCCCTTTTTGATTCCAAGCATTTGAGCCAATTGACGATCCGAATAAACCGTATTCCCAACGAAATCTATTTCCCCAAAATAATACTTGTTCCCTTCTTCTACCTTGATCTTCAAATCGATAAGATCATCAGAAACCTTTACAAAGGTATCCGATATAATTCGGGCATCCCTAAAACCTTTTTCAGCGTATTTATCTACTAGGGAAACCAAATCATTTTTGTAATCCTCTTGAATATATTTGGATTTTTTCCAGAAACGGTAGAACTTTCTTTCCTTGGTCTTTTTCATGGCCTTCGCCAATTTTTTATCGGATAACTGCTCGTTACCTTCAAAGACTATATCGCTGATCTTAACCTTATCGCCCTGCTTAACGTTGATGACCATAGCCTGTGTATTGGCATCGGTCGTATCCTTTGTGGTAGCAATGGTAACCTTGGCATTAAGATATCCCTTCTTTTTGTATTTGTTCTGAATATAATTCTTGGAATTGGCGATTAAACTCTCGGTAATCTTTTTACCCTTTTTAAGATCGGTATCTTTAAGGATTTCATCAATCTTTCTTTTCTTGACCCCGTAAACGGTTACATTGGAAAGTGTAGGCCTCTCAATGATATTAAGTTCCAGAAATACCTTATCATCTACAATATTGGTGATATAGAAGTTAATATCCGTAAACAGTTCCAATCCCCATAACTTATTGATGACGGCACTTATTTCATCGCCGGGAACGGTAATGGGCTGCCCTACCCTTAACCCTGTGTAGGTCTTTACAGTCTGCTCGTTGTAACTTTGCAATCCGGTAACTTCCAAACCTCCAAGAATATAACGCTTACCATCTTCGTAGGAAGTATCCTGTGCCCAGATAACTGTGGTAAAAATTAAGAATAAAAGTGTAAATAAAAGTTCAAGGGACATGAACCTATTCATGCCGCTAGGTGAGTTGTTCGCTAGTTTTTCCAAATCTTCGTTCTCTGTTCTGGTAATTTTTAATGGCTTCCAATAAATGCTGTTCCGAAAAATCCGGCCAAAATACATCAATAAAATACAATTCCGCATATGCAATTTGCCATAGCAAGAAATTACTGATCCTATGCTCTCCACTAGTACGGATCAACAAGTCTACATCTGGTAAATTTTGCGTGTAAAGATGGTTATTAATAATGGTTTCGTCAATATTTTCGGGAGAAATTATATTATTTTTAACTTTGATACATATCTGTTGTACGGCATTTTTTATCTCTTCCCGAGCCCCATAACTAAGGGCAAGTGTTAGCGTCATTCCTGTATTGGCCTTGGTTTTCTCCATGACATCCAATAATTCCCTATGGGCACTATTGGGCAAGGAAGCTATATTGCCAATGGTATTTAACTTAATATTATTATTGTTCAAGGTCTTCAATTCCTTTTTTAGGGAAGAAACCAACAATCGCATTAAAGTATCGACCTCCAATTTGGGTCTGTTCCAATTCTCGGTAGAAAAAGTATATAGCGTAAGAAACTCCACCCCAATTCTTGCACAGTCCTCCACAGTTCTCCTAACGGTTTTCACCCCTTGCTCATGGCCAAAAACCCTTAATCTTCCCTTTTCTTTCGCCCATCGCCCATTTCCATCCATAATTATGGCTAAGTGTCTTGGCAATGATTTAACCTTTAATTCTTCCAAACTACTATTTTTAACACTACTGAAAACAATCCTGGCAAGGTTTTCTTCCAAAGGTATACGTTAGCGTAACCCCGGAGAAGACATACCAATCATCACTAAAAATATTTCCAAATCTAAATTCCTCATAGTTGGAACCTTCCGGGTTACTGGCATCCAAATTATCCGTAAAGGTATACCGGGCCCCAATTTCGGCTCCAACAACAAAAAACTGACTAATCCTTAATTTGGCCCCAACCGTCATAGGAACCGAAAATGATCCGTCTTTCTGCCCAACATCCTGTAACTGCGCCGCATCAAAATAGTGGTATCCATATCTAAAATAAGTAACACCAGTATACAGATAAGGCGTAAAGGCCGGTCCTAAACGATGTAAATTATATTCTACAAAATTAAACTCCAAACCCGCAGAGGCCTCTAGAATATTATTGTCCATTATAAAATTCCGTTGTTGTCGGGACGGTATGTCCGATTTGGAATCATCCGCCGTAAATTCTCCATAAATAATACTGGCCCTCCATGCATAGCGTTTACTCTTGTTCCATTTAAACAAACCTCCGAAAGCCGGTCCCGAAGGAAAAATAAAATTAGATCTTCCAACATCCCCAATATTATTGGCCCCACCAGCAAATAGGCCAATCTCGTATGTCTGTCCCTTTATTTCATTACAAATGAAAAGAAGTAATACCGCAAAAAATAACCTCATTATTTATAAAAGTTTGCAAATATAACAATTTCAGTAGTTTAGACTAATAAATTATTACATTCATGTTCCCATTTGATAAACAGATTTTGTTCCATTTTATTGTCGCTTCCAACACAATCAGTTACGTCTGTCTTCACCCCACAATAATTTATTTCGTAGAGTTTTCAGAAAACTTTCGGAGGTATATTCGATCATTTTTATAGTAAATGGAGCTTTTTTGATAAAAATCTCCTTGCCACTGGCCACGGTAGCGATCCTGGAATCCAAAGATACCAAATGACTATCTTCCCTTCCGGAAACTTTAAGCCTTATAACGGTATCATCCGAAATCACCAATGGCCTTGCATTAAGGTTGTGGGGCGCAATAGGGGTAAGTATCAAGGATTTAGCCGTGGGGGCAATCACGGGTCCACCACAGCTAAGTGAATATCCCGTAGATCCTGTGGGCGTTGCCACAATTAATCCATCCGCCCAATAGGATGTTAGATATTCATCGTTCAAATGTGTTTCCACCGTAATCATGGATGTAGTATCCTTCCTGCTCACGGTAATCTCGTTCAAAGCGAAGTTTAATGTCTTAAATTCCGGAATATCGGATTGGGCACTTACCTCCACCAGACTGCGCTCTACAATGGTATATGCTCCAGAAACGAATTCTTTTACCACCTTTCTCACATCTTCTTTCCTAAACGTGGACAAAAAACCAAGTCTACCGGTATTTACACCAACAATGGGTATTCCCAGGTCGCGAACATAGGTAGTAGCCCTTAAAATAGTTCCGTCACCACCAAAGCTGACGAACATATCGAAATCGGCATCAAGACCATCGGAATCCGTAAATATGGGAAATTCGCCCACATTTCGCTTGGCCATGATTAAGCCGTAAAACCCTTTTTCGAAATAGATTTGGGCATTTTCTTTGTGAAGTTCGTCCAGCAGCTCCACTATGCAATCCAATACGTTATTCTGGCAAGTAAGTCCGTAAATGGCAACTTTCATCTGTTTAAGGCTATTTTTTTATTTGTCAGACCTGCCCCACTCCTTCGTTCAGGCAAGTGTAATTCGCCAGTGCCACTAAACGTACGTCCAAAAATTAACGGGAAGTAATGTCCTTGTGCAAGTTGGCTCATTTCATAGAGAGTTAAACATTTAGATATTTATCCAAATAATCAGACCTCTGTTTTAAATCCTCAATAAATTGATCGTCATTATTACCGTAGAGTATGGTGTAGTTGTACCTTCTAAAAGACTGTATAATTTCATTTAAATGTGTAGTACCAATTTTAATGGTGATCTGAATAATATCATTTCGAATATCAGTAATAAAACCGCCAATCAATTTTACATTGTTACTTTCCACTATTTGGGCAATTTCGCTAAAGGAGTAATCCTTTAAACCCTTTGCCAAAACAAGGATTCCACCTGGTTCTGTAAAAAAGGGTGTATCTATAAATTCATCAACAATATCTATTAGATCATAATACCCCAAAACAAGGCCATCATTATCCAATACGGGCAAAAGGTTTGCGTTGTTCTTCGAAAATATCTCCAAAACATCGAGCCAAGAGGTTTCCTTACGCACAAAAAAGGTTTCCAAAGTATATCGGTAGTCCTCTATCTTCTTATCCTTGTCATAATTATCAAGATCATTTTCGTCCAAAACCCCTATAAACACATTCTCTTCTATCACTGCAACATGGGAATAGTTGGATTCATTAAAGAACTTGATTACTTTTTTCAAGGAATCGCCCACTTTAAAAATCGGCAATGTGGCAACTATGTTGTTTTGAATGTTCATAACTTCATATTATAACGCAAAATACTAATAAAAATTTCTAAGAACCTGAATCTTCCCATGTATTATTTCTAAAAAGACCTAGCTTTTGCTGGCTGTTAAAAAACAATCCCGTTAAATTAGGAATACTCCAAACCGTTTCTACCTGAAAGTCCCCATAATCAACAAAACCGAGATACCTATAATTTTCCAATAGGGATGCCCCCTGACGCTTCCAACGAATTCTTCATAATAAAATAAGCAAAAGGCATGCCTAATTTGTATTTTTGCTTTTTAAACATACCAAAATCCCATGACAAAGCTTAGCGTTAATGTAAATAAAATTGCAACATTAAGAAATTCGCGCGGCGGAAACGTACCCGACCTGTTAAAAGTAGCCAAAGATATTGAAGATTTTGGGGCACAAGGCATAACCATACATCCAAGGCCCGATGAAAGACATATAAAATACCAAGATGCAAGGGATTTAAAGAAATTGGTGCGCACCGAATTCAATATTGAAGGGAATCCCGTTCCATCCTTTATGGATTTGGTATTGGAGGTAAAACCAACACAAGTCACCCTAGTCCCCGATGCCGTTGATGCCATTACGTCCAACGCCGGTTGGGATACCGTAAAGCATAAGGATTTTCTAAAAGAGGTAATATCAACATTTAAAAGCAATGGCATAAGGACCTCTATTTTTGTGGACGCCAATATTGAAATGGTCCAAGGAGCCGCATTAACAGGAACCGACCGTATTGAACTATATACCGAAAGCTATGCCCATGAATATGCCAAAGGAAACAAGAAAGGGGTTTTAGCATTTTCCGAAGCTGCCAAAGTGGCCCACGAATTAGGTTTGGGCCTAAATGCTGGACACGACCTAAGCTTGGAGAACATAAAATATTTCAAAGAAAGCATACCTCACTTGCTGGAAGTTTCCATTGGTCACGCCCTAATATGCGAATCCCTGTATCTAGGCCTGGAAAATGTTATTAACATGTATCTAAACAAATTAAAATAATGCCTGTATTGCATTCCAATATTTTAGGGGAAGGACAACCTATTATTATCCTACATGGGTTTTTGGGCATGTCCGACAACTGGAAGTCCATGGGCTCCAAATATGCCGAAGAAGGCTTTGCTGTACATATGCTGGATTTGCGCAACCACGGAAAAAGTTTTCACTCCACCGAGTTCAATTACGATTTGTTGGCCGAAGACCTTAAACAATATATGGAACATCACCAGTTGGGAAGCGCCATTATAATTGGCCACTCCATGGGAGGAAAAACGGCCATGCTTTTTGCCTGCCGCTATCCCCAATTAACAAAAAAGCTACTGGTGGCCGATATTGCCCCTAAATTTTACCCACCACATCACCAGGATATAATTAACGGCCTCAATGCCTTGGATATTGGAAATATAAGCTCAAGGAACGAAGCGGATGAACAATTGTCCCAATACATCAAAAATATAGGGATCCGTCAGTTTTTGCTTAAGAATTTGTATTGGGAAGAAAAGGGGGTTCTGGGTTTTCGCTTCAATCTTAAGGTTTTGAGCGAAAAAATGGAAGAAATTGGTGAAAACATAGGATCTACCGACACCTACAAAGGACCAACACTTTTTTTAAGGGGAGACAGATCCGAGTATATAACCCCAGATGATTTGTCCGTTATAAAAAGGCATTTTCCCTTGGCCACGGTTGAAACCATAGTTAAGGCCGGACATTGGCTGCACGCGGAGAATCCCATGCAGTTTTTCGAAAAATCCATACTGTTTATCAAGTAGTCATTACCTATTAACTAAATAAATTTCTGAGGCTGATCCTAAGTCCATTCTTAAAACCCAAAAAAAATATCCCCTTAACAGTTAAAAGGAATTAAACCTCAGGGCAAGCTTTGAACCCAATAATAGGAAAGGACACAAGGGTCGAGGTATTGAACCTAAATCCCACCGAAAAAGGCGGGATTAGTTCAACATGCAATTTTCAGTGCAGCTTACCAACTTCTCAAAATTGAGTTTCACTAATAAAATAAATGTTTACTTTTAAGGGTATTATACCATTCATAAAACATTCCGTGAACCAAAAAAAGTAAACCATGAACCTAATTTTAAGAATTCTCCTAAGTGCCATAGCCGTTGTTATTTTAGCAAAAATATTACCTGGGGTAGGTGTGGACTCCTATACCACGGCCATTATTGTGGCCATTGTTCTAAGTTTGTTGAATTTTATTGTAAAACCCATCCTGGTCATCCTAACCTTACCCGTAACTATACTTACCTTAGGGCTGTTCCTGCTCATAATCAACGCCATAATTATCCTTTTGGCCGACTACTTTGTTGATGGTTTTCAAGTAAATAACATTTGGTGGGCGTTACTTTTTAGCCTTTTGCTTTCCTTTCTACAATCTATATTTTATTCATTTCTAAATGATGACAAAAATAACTAGGGTACCTTTTTGACATTCAGTAATTTAAAAACTTGTTGGAGATTAGAAAATGTACTACTTTTGCATCCCATTTTATTTTAGTAAAATATAGATATAGAAATGAACATCACTAAAGAGCAGATTGACGAATTAAATGCAGTAGTAAAAGTTGCGGTAACCAAAGACGATTACTTCGATAAGGTAGAAACAATCTTAAAGGACTACAGAAAACAGGCAAACATACCAGGTTTCAGAAAAGGTCAGGTGCCTATGGGATTGATCAAGAAACAATACGGAAAAGCCGTTTTGGTCGACGAGGTGAACAAACTGTTACAAGACAATCTTAACAAATATCTTACAGAAGAAAAGCTGGATGTTCTAGGAAATCCACTCCCAAAACAACAGGATAACTTTAATTGGGATTCTGAGGAGTTTGCATTTGAATTTGAATTGGGACTTGCCCCTAATTTTAGTGTAGACCTAAAGTCTAAAAAAGCCATAACCCACTACAAAATTATTGCCGACAAAAAAATGGTCGATGAGCAGGTAGAGCGTATTCAAAAGCAATACGGAAAACTGATCAGCAAGTCGGAAATCGGGAAGAAGGATGACGTAAATGGTATTTTCAAGAACGAGGCAGAGGAAATAGACAACAAGACGGTAATCGAGATCGAAAAAATAAAAAGCAAAAAAGCACTGGAGAGCCTTTTGGGCAAAAAAGTGGGCGATGTAGTAACCTTAAATACTAAGGGATTGTTCAAAGAAGATTATTTGTTGGGCAGTTCTTTGGGTATAGACGGTGAAAAATCCGAAAAATTGGATATTGAAGTTACCTTTACCATTGAGGAAATCAACGAAAAGGAGCCGGCAAAATTGGATCAGGAACTTTTCGATAAACTATTTGGAAAGGATGTGGTTACCTCTGAAAAAGAACTTAAGGAACGCATTAAGGAAGACTCCGAAAAGCAATTTGAGCAACAATCCGACCAGAAGTTATTAAATGATGTTACCGAATATTTTATAGACAACATCAAATTTGACCTTCCTACTGAATTTCTGACCAAGTGGATTCAGATGACCGGCGAAAAACAATTGACCGAGGAGGAAGCGAACGAAGAATTTGAAAAATCTGAAAAAGGCCTGCGCTATCAATTGATAGAAGGTAAGATAATCCAAGAAAACGGTATACAGATCCAGTTTGACGAGTTAAAAGAATTTGCAAAGGGCTTTATTAAGCAGCAAATGGCCCAGTTTGGACAACTGAACCCTAAAGATGAGGAGTTGGACAATATTGCAGCAAGGGTACTTTCCAATCAGGACGAGGTAAAACGCCTTTCTGAACAATTAATGAGCCAAAAGCTTTTGACCCTATATAAAGAAAAGGCAAATTTAAAAACGAAAGAAGTTACTTACGAAGACTTTGTCAAAGAAGTATACGGGTAATTTGCATTAGCGGAAACTTACAATTTAATTACGCCTTCATAGGTGCCAATAAAATATAGTTTCACTAAAAATAAGTATATTTACAGTGTCGAAGAGTTAATTTTCGACACTTTTTTTATCTTATAAAACTATTGATATAAAATATGGATTACGGGAAAGAATTCAAAAACTATGCTATTAAACATCAGGGAATAAATAGCATGTATTACGATACTATTTTAAGTAGTATGTACCCCACCAACCTTACTCCAAACATTATTGAAGAAAGACAGCTGAATGCAGTGGCAATGGATGTTTTTTCACGATTAATGATGGACCGTATCATTTTCCTCGGAACAGGGATCAATGACCAAGTTGCCAACATTGTACAAGCTCAGTTATTATTTTTGGAGAGCACGGATGCCTCCAAGGACATACAGATATATATCAATTCCCCAGGTGGAAGTGTTTATGCCGGTTTGGGAATCTATGACACCATGCAGTTCATAAAACCCGATGTGGCTACCATATGTACAGGAATGGCCGCCTCCATGGGGGCAGTGCTACTATGTGCAGGAGAAAAAGGCAAGCGCAGTGGCTTAACACATTCCAGAGTAATGATCCACCAACCACTTGGAGGGGCTCAAGGCCAGGCCAGTGATATTGAGATTACGGCAAGGGAGATCCTAAAACTTAAAGATGAATTGTACCAGATCATTGCAAATCATTCCGGACAAACCCTTGAAAAAGTGAGTGACGATAGTGACAGGGATTACTGGATGAAAGCCAGTGAAGCCAAGGATTATGGCATGATAGATGAAATCTTGGTAAGGGATAAAGACTAGAGACGACTAAAAGACACGAATAATTCGGGCTGCACTCTTCACGGATGCACCAAAATATGGATTATTTCGTTACTATTATTGAAAGTGATAAAATGATATGGCAAAAGAAAATTTAGAATGCTCTTTTTGTGGTAGAAAGAAACCAGAAACCAATCTATTGATTGCTGGTCTTGATGCGCATATATGCGATCGTTGTATAGAGCAGGCACACGGTATTGTGGCAGAGGAATCCAAGCAGACCAAAAACCATGATCTTTCTTCCGAATTAACCTTAAAAAAACCTTTGGAAATAAAGGAATTTTTGGACACGTTTATAATTGGACAGGATCGCACCAAAAAAGTAATGTCCGTTGCCGTCTACAACCATTACAAAAGACTTCTACAACCAAAAAGTAAGGAAGACGATATAGAAATACAAAAGAGCAATATTGTCATGGTAGGCCAAACTGGGACCGGCAAAACCCTAATGGCCAAAACCATTGCCAAGATGCTGAATGTACCTTTGGCCATTGTTGACGCTACCGTACTTACGGAAGCCGGATATGTTGGCGAGGATGTGGAAAGTATACTAACCCGCTTGCTACAGGCGGCCGATTACAATTTGGAAAAGGCAGAGCGCGGTATCGTCTTCATAGATGAAATTGATAAAATTGCGCGAAAAAGCGACAATCCCTCAATTACTCGCGATGTATCCGGGGAAGGTGTTCAACAAGGACTTCTTAAACTATTGGAGGGGACTGTGGTAAACGTTCCACCCAAAGGTGGCAGAAAGCACCCAGATCAAAAATTTATTGAAGTTAATACGGAGAATATATTGTTTATCGCCGGAGGCGCCTTTGACGGCATAGAAAGGCACATCACCAAAAGACTGAACATGCAGGCCGTAGGCTATAGCGCTTCCAAAGCTGATGAAAAGGTAGACAACGAAAATATTTTACAATACATTGTACCTAAGGATCTAAAGGACTTTGGATTAATTCCAGAGATTATTGGTAGACTACCGGTACTCACCCACATGAATCCGTTGGATAAGGAAACATTAAGGGCCATTTTAACAGAGCCCAAGAATGCCATAATTAAACAGTATGAGAAACTGTTTAAGATGGATGGAATTACCTTTAAGATAACAGAACAGGCACTGGACTATATTGTGGACAAGGCAATAGAGTATAAATTAGGTGCAAGGGGATTACGCTCTCTTTGCGAAGCCATTTTCACCGATGCCATGTTCGAATTCCCAAGTACCAATGAAACGGAATTTAAGGTCACCAAACCTTATGCCGAAGAGAAATTATCTTTTGAAACTATTAAAAAGTTAAAAGCAGTCTCTTAAGACTGCTTTTAACTTTTATACACCAACACTATCTTCCATAATTCACTTGGAAATGAAGGTATTAGGCCACATGCTGTTTTTGCATAACCTTGACCAATAAATCCAGACATACCTTACTTATGATTTTCTCATCGGTATAGAGTTCATGTCCAAAACCTTTCACAATTTCAACATCAACACCAATTTGGTCAGACCAAGTATTGGAGGGCCTAAACTCATCATTTTGCCCATACAGAAGTTGAATGCTTCCTACTGGCCTTTCACTCTCCAAACGCAATCTGTTACTGGAAATTGAATATAATGATTTTAGGGGCAATCCATTAAGCGCTGCCTTCCAAGCTATGCTGCCACCAATACCAAAAGTCAAATAATGACTTGGCTCGTTTTCCTTTTTAAGCAGATGGGCCACTGCTGTTTCCACTCCCCCATCAATAAATTCCCTATGGATATTTTCTGGAGAATTTACCTCCAAACTAATATTGGCCAATTGCTGACAATCGTAAAATGTAATATCATAATATTGCTGCAAATAACCTAAATAGGAGGTAATCCATAACCCTTTTTTAGAACCCCACATATCGGATAAAATCACTAGTCTGTTCGCCATAATAAAAAGTATAAATAGTTAAAGGGAAACTTTTAATACCCCTAAGTTGAACATATTGGCAATTTTAATCACATTTATTTGTTCATCTGAAGCAATTCCTCGATATAATCCCTTTTATTGGACAATCTTGGAATTTTATGCTGCCCTCCCAACTTGTCTTTTGATTTTAGCCAGTCATAGAACAGGTTTTCCCTGGCAATATGGACTTTGGGAAGTTTTAAAGTAATGTTGTTATAACGCTTGGCCTCATAGTCCGAGTTCAAGGATTTAAGCGCATTGTCAAGAATTTCGGTAAAATAAGCCAATTCTTCGGGAGCCTTTCTAAACTCTATAATCCACTCATGGGCACCCTTTTCCTTCCCCTCCATAAATATAGGTGCCACCGTATAATCCTTTATTTCCGATCCCGTTTTTTTACAAATCGACTTCAAGGCTTCCTCCGCATTTTCAATGATCAGCTCTTCCCCGAATACATTTATATGATGTTTAGTTCTCCCCGTTATTTTGATCCTATAGGGGTTGGTAGAAGTAAACCTTACGGTATCCCCTATTTTATATCTCCAAAGACCTGCGTTGGTCGTAATTATTACCGCATAGTTCCTATTTACCTTAACGTTCCACAAGGGGAGGGTAACCTGTTCACTGGTGCCATAGGTATCCATTGGAATAAACTCATAGAATATTCCATAATCCAACATCAACAAAAGATCATCCGCATTATTTCTATCCTGAATGGCAAAAAATCCTTCGGATGCATTGTAGATTTCGTAGTAATTAAAATTTTTCCGAGGCAAGAGTCGGGAATATTGATCTTTGTAGGGATTAAAGCTTACACCTCCATGAAAATATACTTCCAAATTTTCCCAAACTTTAAAAAGGTGCTCCTTTCCTGTTTGCTCCAGAACATTGATCAATAGCACCAACATCCAAGAAGGCACCCCGGCCAAGCTGGTGACATTTTCCTGAACACTTTCCCGAATAATGGCCTGTAATTTAGTCTCCCATTCGCTCATAAGGGACACCTTATTACTTGGTGTGCTGCTGAGCTCTGCCCAAAATGGCATATTATCTATAAGAATGGCCGATAGATCGCCAAAAACGGTTCCATTATCTTGATATAACTCCTTACTCCCTCCCAATCTTAAACTTTTTCCCGTAAACAATTGGGAGTTCTCATTGTTGTTCAAATATAGACAGAGCAGATCCTTACTGGATTTATAATGGCAATCCTCCAAAGCCTCGGAACTTACAGGAATAAACTTGCTTTTAGCGTTTGTGGTACCACTACTCTTAGCAAACCACTTAATAGTCGTTGGCCAAAAGATATTTTGCTCGCCCCTTCTGGATCGCTCTATCATAGGTTCTACCTCTTCATAGGAGACTATGGGGATCCGCTCTGCAAAGGTTTCATAACTGGCGATAGATTCAAAATCGTACTTCCGTCCAATTTCGGTATCTTCGGCAAAGGACAATAACTGGTGCAACACCTCATCCTGCACCTCCTCAGGGTACTTTAAAAAAAGTTCTATCTGATGATATCTTTTTTTCAACAGCCAAGAAGCAATCGAATTGAATAATGTTATTGGCATTTTTATCCCTATTTTTAACGGGTTTTTGAGTATGGTTCAATTAGCTAAAAATAGGTTTAATTGAATTCATATTCAAATTGAATTTATGTTAAGCAGAAAAAATATGCAGTATCAAGGAGTTTTAAGAAAAATGCAAACCGAATTGGCAGATCCAATACAGTATTACCTAATATTTGACAGTGACTTTTTAAACCTGAACCAGGTATTGAACAAGGAACTTACCATTTCCTTTCTTAAATACCAATGTCTAAACTGCGGTGAAGATCGTCCTATTTTTAGACAAGGTTTCTGTAGGACCTGTTTCTATGAAATTCCCACGGCAGGAGATTGGATTATGCGCCCGGAATTAAGTACGGCGCACCTGGACAAGGAAGACCGCGATCTGGAATATGAAAAAAAGGTTCAGTTACAGCCGCACATCGTTTATCTTGCCAATTCCAGTAACATCAAAGTAGGTGTTACCCGCAAATCCCAAGTACCTACCAGATGGATAGATCAAGGTGCCCATGAGGCCATAGAGATTGTTGAAGTACCCAATCGTTATTTGGCCGGTATTACCGAGGTTGCTTTAAAAGAGCATATTGGCGACAAGACCAATTGGAGAAAAATGTTGACCAATGACGTTGATGATGAGGATTTGGTGGAATACAGAAATAAACTAAAAAAATACATCCCGGAAGAGGCCGCTGTATACTATATTGAAAGTAATACGGAAACCCATCTAGAGTTTCCCGTGCTACAATATCCCAAAAAAGTAAAAAGTCTTAACCTGGACAAAACACCAACTTATACTGGGGTCTTAAAAGGTATTAAAGGACAATATCTCATCTTTGAGGACAGTACGGTCTTTAATGTGAGGGGAAGTGAAGGGTACGTTGTAAGTTTGGAAGTGAAATAGTTTATACACGGTAAAAACCTTGATATTCATTTAAAATATCATTAAATTGTCCTTGAAGTTGGATCATTCCAAATTTAACCTATAGGATAAGAAAGCTTACTTGATAAATACACAAATCCCTTACGGTTTACAGCCTGAAACTTCAATCTTACTAATTTTTTTCCATTAGATACTATGGTGACCAACATAAGTAATGAACATATATCGGTCTTATCCAAAGATCAAACCCCAATTTCTATTTTTTGGTTTAGAAGAGACCTTCGAATAGAAGATAACACGGCATTGGCAGAAGCATTGGGCAAGGACATCCCCGTTTTGCCCATATTTATTTATGATCGCCTTATTTTAAACGAATTGCCGGAAGATGACGCCAGAGTAAATTTCATCTATCAAACTATTTTCAAAATAAAAGAAACCTTAAAAAACCATGGCTCGGACATTTTGTGCTTAGACGGCGAACCGATAACAATTTGGAAGGATATGATTTCCCAATTTAATATAGTTGCCGTTTATGCCAACCGAGACTACGAACCTTACGCCATGGACAGGGATAAGGAAATTTCCGAAATGCTGGCCAAAAAGGATATCCCCTTTTGTAGTTATAAGGATCAAGTTATATTTGAGGAAAACGAAATTGTAAAAGGTGATGAAGAACCCTATACGGTTTTTACACCCTATAAGAATAAATGGCTCGCTAAATTTGAGGAAAAAAACGCCATATCACTTAGAATTCCCAAACTGGATAACCTTATCAAAGGAGAGTATCCTCACCTAACTTTGGAAAAAATCGGTTTTAAAAAATCGGATATTGAGGTGCTGGACTTCGACCTGACCCAACTACATCTTTATGAGGACCAAAGGGATTTCCCGTACGAAGACATCACCAGCCACCTCAGCCCCCATTTAAGATTTGGAACTATAAGTGTAAGACAGGTTATTTCCAGCATTGATAAAAAATATGCTGTTTTTTTAAGCGAACTCATTTGGAGGGAATTCTTTATGCAAATTCTGTTTCACTTTCCCCATGTTGTAACACAAAATTTCAAATCCAAATACGATGGTATTCAGTGGAGGAACAACAAGGAAGAGTTTAAATTATGGTGTGAAGGAAGAACGGGATACCCCATGGTGGACGCCGGTATGAGACAGCTCAATGAAACAGGCTTTATGCATAATCGTGTTAGAATGATCACTGCAGGGTTTCTATGTAAGCACCTATTGATCGACTGGCGTTGGGGAGAGGGCTATTTTGCGAAAAAATTGTTGGACTATGAATTATCCTCCAACAATGGCAACTGGCAATGGGCAGCAGGAACAGGTTGCGATGCCGCACCCTATTTTAGAATTTTCAATCCCCAATCACAACAAAAAAAATTTGATAAAGATTATAAATATGTCAGAAAGTGGATTCCCGAATTTGATTCCTTTGAATACCCTGACCCAATAGTTGAGCACAAATTTGCCAGGGAAAGAGCCTTGAAAGCCTATAAAATTGGAATTGACTCCTAAAAGTGATCGCATTATAGTAAATTTTCATAAAAGCTTGTACCCTACTCAAGTACCTTGGGATATCCTTTAACGAGGGCCCAGCGGTTCGGACATCTTTAATGACGAATACTGTAAGATTTAAACGGCAAGGGTAAGACTATTTTTAGTTTTTGGTGAAATATTTTTTGGGTACCAGCAGCATTCCAAAACATTCCCCATCTTCCTTGCCCATATTTTTATGATGAATTTTGTGCGCCTTTCTTAACGCCAGCAAATACCTGTTTTTGACGTTCTTAAACCATTTAAATCTTTGGTGAATTAATACATCATGAACCAAAAAATAAGCAATACCATAAAACAGTATACCCAATCCAATAAAGAACAAATAGTTAAGCTCCGGGCTAATTCCAAAATACAGTAGTAAAACACTCGGAATGGCAAAAATTACGAAAAAGGTATCGTTTTTTTCAAAAACATGGGGGTACTTAGGTTCATGGTGGTCGGCATGCAAAGCCCACAAAAAACCGTGCATCACAAATTTATGGGTACACCAGGTCACCACTTCCATCACTATAAAAGTCAACACAGTTGTAAGAATATACAATACTATTTCCATTAGCCTTTTTTTTTAATATCACTCATTTCTTATTTAAGAATTTTGTTCCAATCTGAGATCAAAGGAAAGGCCTTATATTTAATGACTAAACTACTTATCCCTAGAAACACAATACTTAAAGGACGTGATTTCGATTGATTATTAATTGTTAATGGGTTGTTTGTGGTAATGTTGTCCGATCGAGTCTGCCCGTTCCGTTCAGGCGGGCGCAATCGAGACCTCTATTTATAAATATAACTGCCCAAAACCTCTCGACTGCAGCTGTCTGCCGACAAGGCAGGCCTACCTACCAGTAGGCAGGCTCGAGGAGACAAAAAAACAGACCTTAAATAATTAACAATCAATTATTTGTATTTTAATTAAAATTGAGCTCTAGTTAAATAGCGTTTAACTTGTACCTCACATAGCCCTTGGCCAATATCACCATTTTCATAGGGTTGGATATATGGATTCGGCCCTTCAGTATTTTTTCAGATTTGGTATTTTTTAGTTTTTTCAGAAGGTTGGAATAATACTTATAGGCAATATAAACTCCTAGCCTACTCTCTATGGGCAACTGAACCAAACCTAAATACGCCTTTTTAAAGTCCTCCTCTATTTCTGCGATGATTTCCCGTTTTACCTCATCGGTCAGTTCCTTTTGATGTACATTGGGAAAATAAGATCTGCCCAAGCTTTCAAGATCCTGTTTTATATCCCTTAAAAAATTAACCTTTTGAAATGCGGAACCTAGGTACTTGGCAGAGGATTTGAGGGATTTGAACTTTTCTTCGTCATTATCTACAAACACCCTTAAGCACATTAGGCCCACCACATCGGCCGATCCGTAGATATAATTCTCATAAGCCTCCTTGGTCGTATATTCGGATACCTCAAGATCATATTTCATACGTTCCAAAAAAACATCTGCGTATTCGTATAGTTCATATTTGCGTACTACCTCCTGAAAAGAATTTATAATAGGATTTAAACTAATTTTTCTTTTTAAGGATAGTTTATATTCCTGAATAAATTCGGTGAGCAATTCTTCTTGATCATATCCATGAAAAGAATCCACAATCTCATCGGCATATCTAACAAAACCATAAATGGCATAGATTGCCGGCCTTATTTTAGGAGCGAACAATCTTATACCCAAGGAAAAGGAAGTACTATAGGTATGGGTTACCAACTTACTGCATTTTAAACTGGAGGAATCGAACAGCGCTTTCAAAATCTACGGTTTTTTTTAGTTGTTATTAAGCTTTGTCAAAGTGATGTATTGAAAAGAAACCGACGACCAAATGGATGATCGTCAGTTTCCTAACCAAACTAAACACACTAGTTAACCTTATCTTAGTGTCCTAAAGCGGTCAATGCTTCCTGAGGCAACAATACCTTATCAATTATGTGTACCACGCCGTTGCTGGCGGCAATATCTGCAGGTGCTACAGCTGCGTCCACATCGGTTTTATCCTGAATGAAAACTCCACCGGTTAAGCTAACCGTTACGGATTCTCCCTGAGCGGTCTCTACCATTTGTCCGTCGGACAGATCGGTGGAATAGGCCGCTGCACCAGCTACCACATGATACTTTAGGATCTGGGCCAACAAGGCTTTTTCTTCGGGGGTATCAAAATCGGCCAAGCTATTATAGTCATCACCCAATGCATCCAATAGGGCAGCAAAGGCAGTATCGGTTGGTGCGAACACTGTAAAAGGTCCGTCGGTCTGCAACAGGGCTACCAAACCGGCATCGGCCTGTACCAAGGCGCCTACCAAAAGAGATAAAAAGTCAGTGTCCATTGCCAATTCCACAATATTAGGGGTTGGTGGCATTAGTGCATCCAAGGCTTCCTGAGGCAACAATACCTTATCAATTATGTGTACCACGCCGTTACTGGCGGCAATATCTGCAGGTGCTACAGCTGCGTCCACATCGGTTTTATCCTGAATGAAAACTCCACCGGTTAAGCTAACCGTTACGGATTCTCCCTGAGCGGTCTCTACCATTTGTCCGTCGGACAGATCGGTGGAATAGGCCGCTGCACCAGCTACCACATGATACTTTAGGATCTGGGCCAACAAGGCTTTTTCTTCGGGGGTATCAAAATCGGCCAAGCTATTATAGTCATCACCCAATGCATCCAATAGGGCAGCAAAGGCAGTATCGGTTGGTGCGAACACTGTAAAAGGTCCGTCGGTCTGCAACAGGGCTACCAAACCGGCATCGGCCTGTACCAAGGCTCCCACTAAGAGAGTTAAAAAGTCAGTGTCCATTGCCAATTCCACAATATTTGGAGTTGGTGGCATTAGTGCATCCAAGGCTTCCTGAGGCAATAATACTTTGTCAATAACATGTACCACTCCATTGCTGGCGGCAATATCTGCAGGTGCTACAGCTGCGTCCACATCGGTTTTATCCTGAATGAAAACTCCACCAGTTAAGCTAACCGTTACGGATTCTCCCTGAGCGGTCTCTACCATTTGTCCGTCGGACAGGTCGGTGGAATAGGCCGCTGTACCAGCCACCACATGATACTTTAGTATCTGGGCCAACAAGGCTTTTTCCTCGGGGGTATCAAAATCGGCCAAACTGTTGTAGTCATCACCCAATGCATCCAATAGGGCCGCAAAGGCAGTATCAGTTGGTGCGAACACGGTAAATGGTCCGTCGGTCTGTAATAGGTCTACCAAACCGGCATCGGCCTGTACCAAGGCTCCCACTAAGAGAGATAAAAAGTCAGTGTCCATTGCCAGTTCTACAATGTTAGGCATGGGCTCTGGATTTAAGGCATCCAAAACTTCCTGCGGCACCAAAACTTTATCTATTACATGCACAATACCATTGGAAGCCAATACATCTGCAGGCCCAACTTTTGCATCGGTGTCGGTCGGATCCTGAATGTAAACATCTCCGTCTATCCTAACCGTAATTTTTTCACCTTGCAATGTGGTAAACTCTTGACCATAGGTAAGAGAGCTAGAGGTAGCGGCTGCTCCTACCACTACATGGTACTTCAAAATAGTGGCGAGAATCTCCCTTTTTTCAGGAGTATTAAAATCGCTTAAACTATCAAAATCATCTAGGCTGGCCAAAAGAGCTGTAAATGCACCATTGGTTGGCGCAAACACTGTAAAAGTCCCTTCTCCGCTCAATGCTCCTACTAGGTCCGAATCCGCGTTTTCATCCGCCTTAACCAAAGCAGCAACCAAGCTACTTAAAATGTCTGTGTCTTGAGCAGTTTCCACAATAGTCTTCAAAGTGGGCTCATCAATTATGTCATTATCATCATCATTGCTACAAGAAACAAAGAGGAACAATGAACTGATAAATGCCAAAAAATAAATGCCAAATTTTTTCATGTCTAATGTTTTTAGATTATTACTTAGACAAATATATGTATTTTATTTTATTGTCCAACTTTTTTTAATAAAACTTTAGACAAATTTATTTTTAACACCCCTTCATATCAATAATTTGTTTAACTTTACACCATAATATATTAGACAGTAAAATGAGTAGATATTCCATGGCCCAGGTAGTTTCCTTAACAGGTATCAATTCACATACTTTAAGAAAATGGGAAAGTAGATATGATTTTTTAGTTCCTGAAAGAACAGATACCAATATCCGTTTCTATTCAGATGCCCAACTAAAAAAACTTTTAAACATAAGTATCTTAAGAGGCCAAGGTGTACGCTTATCCGCTATTGGCAAGATGACGGACGAAGAAATCCACAAGATGGTCGCAGATGCTTTAATAGAGTCTGACCAAGATGCCGAAGTTAAGGCATTGGTGTTGAGTATGATTAATTTGGACGAACAGGAATTTGACAACATTATAAAATCCCAGATATTAAAAAATGGCATTCTAACCACCTTTACTGAAGTAATCTATCCTTTTTTGCACAAAGTGGGCGTGCTATGGGGTATCAATAAAATTATGCCTGCGCAAGAGCATTTTGTTTCTAACCTGATCCGTCAAAAGATATGTTCGGCCATAGATCTATTACCTATTCCACCCAAGAATGCTCCAAAGATAATTATGTTCCTTGCCGAAGGGGAAAATCATGAAATTGGTCTTTTATTGGCTCACTTTATTGCCAAACAATTAGGGTGGCGGGTTTATTACCTTGGACAAAATGTGCCTTATGACAATGTAAAGACCATGGCCGAATTGGTAAGCCCCAATTATCTTTTGACCTTTTTTATAACCACTACCCCTACGGTGGTAGAAGATAAGGTTCTTAGATTATCCTCGGAGACCAAAACACCTCTTCTATTCTCTGGAAGTCCCGTTAATTTTGATCCTAAGAATATAGACAATTTGGTGACCTACTTGAAAAGTCCAGGGGATTTGATTACCATTTTGGAGGAGGAATTATCATCCATATAATCCAGTTACACCATTACGGCCTTAGCACAACAAACAAGTGTTGTTGCCCTTAATTTATTTCATATAGAAATCTATCTATGGCAAACAACGCTAATTATACACGCTCGTCCATTTAAGTAAACATTACCTAAATTCTAAAAACGACCAGGCCATTAATCTATTGTACACTGTCTTTTTTGGTTTCCGAAGTTTCCTTCTTTTTACCTAAAAGCCCACCCAATATTTTTTTGGCCACTTCTTTCTGCGATTCCTTTTTGGCCGTAGTTGCGGTATCCGTTTTAGTGGTAGAATCGGTCTTTTTTGTGGCAGCCCCTAAAAGACCTCCTATTACATCCTGAGTCTTTACCTGGTTTTCCTTCTTGGCAGAATCTGTAGCTTTCTGGTTTTTGGCAATAAGATCACCTATAAAATTCTTGGCTTTGTCC
The DNA here is from genome assembly GCF_900177645.1 of Arenibacter troitsensis. Classification (GTDB taxonomy): domain Bacteria; phylum Bacteroidota; class Bacteroidia; order Flavobacteriales; family Flavobacteriaceae; genus Arenibacter; species Arenibacter troitsensis. The sequence continues at coordinate 292,999 of NZ_FXAO01000001.1, read as the reverse complement.
TTCCCCTTATTAATTAATTTTTGCTTTTCAATCTCCACTAACTGGGCCGTTAAATTTTTAATGCCCGAAGTAAGGTCCGTAGTTACGGTAGGACTGGTATACCCCCCCCCAATATTTGCAGTAATGGGGATCGTTAAATTTTCCAAGGATTTTTCGTCAATCCTCGCTATGATATTATTGATATCCTTTCCCAAATACTTGGCGGGCACTTCAATGGTAGCCGCATAGTTCAATTTTTGATCAAAAGTATGGCTACCGGCAACATTAATTGCAAAATCCTGATATTTAAGGGTAAACGGCTTCACCTTTACCACTCCATCCTCAAAATTCAATACCGTTTTTAAATCCTTTAGATTCAATTTATCCAGATCCAAAAAGTTCAATTTACTATCCAACTCGGTAAGTAAAGGTGCACTTTCCGCATCAATTTTATCGGTTAATAGTTCAGCCAAAATATTTCCGGAGATAGTATTTAAATTGGGAGTAAAATCGTCCTTTAAACTTCCGGATACCTGAATATCCGAATTTAAGGTTCCTTGCAAAATTTTAGCAATAGGTGCTAGGGTCCTGAACATTTCCAAAGCATTAAAAGTCTCAGCAATCTTAAAACCATCCATTCCCAACTTCATGGCGAAGGTAGGTGTGGCCGCCTTGGTGGACACCTCTCCATTTAGCGCCAATTTACCATCAAAGATTGAAGATGTCATTTTGTACAGTATTGCTTTCTCATCCCTAATTACCAGTGTTCCCTTAACATCCTTTAAAGTAAGGTTGTCATAAATTACAGTATTTGCCGTGGCGTTGATGGTACAATCCAAAAAGGAAGGTATCTTGATTTTTTCTTCCGCAGATGTGGTGGACGCCCCTTTATCTTCCCCTGCACCCACTTCGGTGGTTTCCGCCACCATGAAATCATTGACTGCAAAAGTGTTGGACCTGAGATTAAAATTACCCTCTATGCTCTCGTTGTTGAACATAAAACCCAGTAGATTAACAATGGTTCCTGAGGCATCAAAATCCGTTTTTCCCGTTGCTCCCTGTAAATTGTTCAAGGTCACTGTAGTAGGGTTGAAGGTCACCGAAGTACTTTTTAAAATAATGGGATTGGGGAATTCTTCGGACTTATACTCAAAGTCGCTCAATTTTAAGTTACCTGTTGTTCGGGTATTTTCATACTCCTTATTTTCTATAGATGCCATATCAAAGGCAGTAGCAATATCGGCAATTAAGATTCCCTTTAAGTTTAAATCGGCGGGAACTGGGTAGGCCTTGGAAATATTGGCAAGATTCATTTTTCCATCAATCTTGGCATCTACCTTGGTATTCCCCATTAGGTCGTTAATTTTGGCCACCATATTAAACTTGTCCTCATCTATCATAAAAGACAACTTTCGGATATCAACAAAAGTATCTTCCGTAATACCGGTATTATTCGAAATTTCGGTATCTATAAATACATTCCGGACCGTTTTGGGTAGATCTGGATACTTAAAGGAAGCATTATCCGAATTTATATCTATTTTGAACTGAGGAATATGATCTTCATCCACTATCCCTTTGAATACTCCGGCAACGGTAAAGTTTCCGGTAGTGGTCACCTGTGCAATATCCTTGGAATAAGCCTCTGGAATAACGGCCAAGAAGTTTTTAAAGTCGGACGAAGGTGTTTTAAAGCTAATATTTACCTCCTGGTTGTCCTCATTCAATTTTACAAACCCATCAAATACCAAGGCCAATTGATTGACCATAGCCTCATTCTTTAAAAAGGAATACTTGTTTTCCTTCAAGTCCACCCCAATAAGCGCTTTCAATTGAACCGGATTCTTGTTCAAATATTGCGTACTATCCATTTCAAAAGAAACCAAACCACTGGTCTCTGTGTCCAATTCAGAATTCTCCAGGGAAAGATCTCCCCTACCGCTATGGTTCATTTCAGAAATGGCAAATGACATGCCACTGGCAAGGTCATCATATTTTATTACTGCATTATTGATGGCATAAGACTCCATGGACAAGGTAAAACTACTTTCGGATGAAGCCGTTTCGGCCGCAGTATCGGGGGAAGAACTATCATCGATAGCGATATCATAGTTGGCATTCTCTTCCTGGTCTACCTTTATATTTATAAGCGGACGATCCAATACCAAACTTTTTATGGCAATAGGCTCACTTGCATCCTTAAACAGCTCCTTTATAGACATATCCAAACTCACCCTTTCCGAAGCAAATAGGGTATCGCCCTCAAAGGGGGCTTTATTTATCAATGTTATGTTATCCAAAGTAACCGTGGCATTGGGAAAACTTCGGAATAGACTTAGGTCCGCATCGGAAAAATCGAAGGTGGCATTAATACTATTGTTCACCTTATTCTTAATAATATCCGCAATTTTACCTTTCAAGAAAAATGGGGCGGCCACAAGAAGTAAAATCATCACCAAAAATAAGCCACCAACAATCTTTAAAATTTTCTTTTTCATCTGTTACTATTTACAATATTAAAAGCAATACAATCAATTTCCAGCAAATACGGAGCAATTCACCCCCTTTTCTTACCGTTTTTTTGTTTTACATTCCGGCCATGGCTCAATATTACATAGAAATCGGCCATTAGTTTAAACGAATACCTTCAAATATTGACGCAATTCTACGATATAACCCCAAGTAAAATCAAAATTCCCACTTAGTTTAAACAAAATTTAACATCGAAATAAAAAACAGCTTGAATACTGCCTCCACTGCTGGTTCATCAATATTATCATTACAATATTGCCTTACCCGATAAAAACAGCAAAAAGCGAACTTTATTATGCCTCAAGATCAATTTCCTGATTTACTTTTAAATTGAATCGCCTTCTAAAGAGATATACGAAGAAATAGAGGAAAGGGGTGTCCAATAATGCCACAATTACCTTAAAAATAAAACCACTGATCACTAGGCCGTAAAACATGGACCAAGGTAGCACCTCAAAAATACACAAAAGGCCAACCACAGTAAAAGTATCTATAAACTGCGAAAGATAAGTGGAGAAATTATTGCGCAGCCAAAGATGTTTTCCATTAGTTAGTCTTTTCCAGAAATGATATATGCCAATATCTACATATTGGGCAAAAAGATAGGCCAACATAGAGGCAAATACTGCAATTGGAGACAGGGCAAATACCTGACTAAAAACAGCGTCCTGAACGGGAGAACTAGGCAATGCCGGAACCCAATTGGCCAGCAATACAATTCCCATGGAAAAAAAGGAGGCAAATATTCCGGCAGTAACAATTTGGTTTGCCTTTTTTCTGCCATAAATTTCCGAAATAAGGTCCGTAATCAAAAAAGTAAGTGGATAAGGCAAAATACCCACTGAGATTTCAAATAAAGATGCTCCTAAGACCGTAACGTCGCCAAAAGGTCTCCAATAAAAAAACTTTTGAAAAATTAAGTTGGAAACCACCAAGGAGGTAATGAACAATGCTCCCAAATAGAGATATATCTTAAAGGCCAGCCGCTTATCCTTCTCTTTTAATACTGCGTATACCATAGAAGCAATATAAATTTTAACATTTTATAATTTAATACCAATTAAAGCGTTCCTACACTTTGATCCTTGAAAAAAGCCAAATTTACACGAACAGGGATCGATTAACAATAAAAAAGAAATAAACTAAATTTTTAAGCATGAACAAAAGCATTTTAACAGCATTCATTATTTTAATTGCCGCTATGGTACAGGGCCAATCTTACATTGGTTTTGGTACTGACAATTACAATGGGGTGCATGGCCTAATTTCCAATCCCGCAAATATTGTTGATTCGCGATTTAAAACGGACATTAACCTTGTTGGGGTTAGTGGACTCATTGGAAACGACTATTACAGTGCAAAATTCGGGGATATTATTAAAGATGATTTTGATTTTGACGACGATGGAACCAAATCCCCAAAGAATGCCAATAACGCCTATGGCAATGTGGACATTTTGGGACCCTCTTTCATGTTTAACATCAATCCCCGGAATTCATTGGCTATTTTCACTAGGGGAAGGGTGTTTTTTAATGTAAATGATATAAATGGGGATACCTATGATAATATTTCCAATGAGTTTGATGAAAACGAAGACTTCAATGTAAACGAAGGGGATTATCAAATGAGCGCCAATGCCTGGGCCGAAACAGGCATAACCTATGCCACGGTACTTCTGAACAAAGAACAACATTTTTTAAAGGGAGGTATCTCCCTGAAATACCTAATGGGATACGGAAACGCTTATTCCAGTGGTAAGGATATAGTTATAGATTATGATGCAGATGGATCGGGAACTACGGGAAGCATTGACTCCCAAGGTGAAATTGCCTATGGCAATAGTGACAACATCACCAATGATTTTGAAGACTATGAATTTGTTAAGAGTGCAGACGGCTTTGGGGTAGACTTAGGTTTTATCTATGAATGGAGACCAAGTTTTGCAGACTATACCGTAACCGATAAGGACGGTAATCCTTACGCGCCAAAAGACATCAACAAATACAAATTGAAATTTGGATTATCCTTGACCGATCTAGGAAGCCTTAAATACGATGGTCCAGAAAATGCCTATGACATTACCAATTCCATTAGCGAAGACGATTTTGATAATGAAGAAGGGTTTGAAGACAAGCTGAACAATCTATACACACAGATCAGGTCCGGTAACGCTTCAAAAGCCGTTTTACCAACCGCCCTGCATATAAATGCCGATTGGAACATAAACAATCACTTTTACCTGAACCTAAATAGTGATCTGTCCATAACCTCAAAAAGTAACACCAATACCAATAGTATTGCCAATATAGTTTCCCTAACCCCTAGGTTCGAAAGCAAATGGTTCAGTTTTTATTCGCCAGTAAGTTATGTTGAAAATCTAGGCGTACAATGGGGTGCAGGATTAAGGGCAGGGCCGCTTTATATAGGGTCCGGATCTATTTTAACTGTATTGACCAGCGACCAATCAAAAGGCGCGGACGTTTACGCCGGACTAAAAATACCTATTTACCAATCCAGACCAAAAGATAAGGACGAGGACGGTGTATTGGACAAGGTAGATGGTTGTCCTGAGGTTCCGGGACCAATAGAAAATAACGGATGTCCCTGGCCAGATACCGATGGGGACCAAGTATTGGACAAGGATGACAATTGCCCAGAGGAAGCAGGAATAATAGAAAACAAGGGGTGTCCTTGGGAAGATTCTGACAATGATGGAGTATTTGACAAGGACGACAATTGTCCGGAAGAAGCGGGAGTTCCAGAAAACCAAGGATGTCCTTGGCCAGATAACGATGGCGACGGTGTATTGGACAAGGACGACAATTGTCCCGAAGTGGCCGGAACGGTTGCCAACAACGGATGTCCTGAAGTAACGGAGGAGGTTCAAAAAACTTTAAATGAATATGCCAAGACTATTTTATTCAACTCGGGCAAGTCTACCATTAAAGTAGAATCTACCAATGTCCTAGTAGATATTATAAAGATCCTTAACGAGTACCCCAATGCCAAATTTAGCATTGAAGGGCATACGGACAGTATTGGAAGTGTACCACACAATCAAAAGCTATCTGAGGAAAGGGCACTTGCCGTTAAGAACTTCTTAATTGAAAAGGGTATCGACAGCTCTAGATTGACTTCCATTGGCTATGGAGAAAGCAAGCCTATTGCCACGAACATGTACAAAGCGGGGCGTGCAGAAAACAGACGGGTAGAAATAAACTTGGTAAAAAACTAACAAACCAATAAATCCCAATGCAACAAGGCCGTACCACAAATGGTGGTACGGCCTTGTTATTATATCTTTTTCAAGGTCCAAATTCGAAACCTATATCCCTTTAACTAAAAATCCCGATCCCTATCCTCAATCTTCCTGTATTTCTTGGTAAAAAAATCATTGGCAATTCTATTAAATTCATCGGTATGGGTCACCAAAGTATAATGTCCGGAATTGGGTAAAATCCACAAATAAGCGTTGGGAATATTTTTAAATATCTTTAAGGTATGATCAGGTTTAATTACATCATGATCGCCACCCACAACCAAAGTAGGCACCCTTATTTTATGTAGCTCCTACACTGCAATATTTGGCTGTTCCACCAATAACCTAATATACTTGTACACTATAGAATCCAAGGGTGTTTTAGCTTCCTTTCCGCTAAACATTTTCTCAAACATATTATAGGTCTTCGTTACCCTTTTTAATACATCTGGTGAGACCGCCGAGGAGTCTGGTTGCAAATTAGCTCCTGTAATAACCAATTTTTTTACTTTTTCGGGATGCCTTATCGCCAACAACAAGCAATTTACGCCTCCATCACTCCATCCCAGAACATAGGCCGAATCGATCTTCATTTGCGATAGTAAGGCCGCGTAATCATCTGCCATCATTTCATAAGATAGTGAATCCAACTTGTCTGTAGATTTACCGTGATTTCTGCTATCGGCTACAATAACCTTATACTTTTTTGAAAAAAAGGGTATTTGTTTAACAAAGGTACTGATAGATGCTCCGTTGCCGTGAATTAAAAGCAATGGCGCCCCTTCACCATAAGTTTCGCAGTACATTTTAAAGCCCCGTATGTTATAATACTTCCCGGTATTCGGATTGTTGCCATATATGGTGTTTTTTGTTAAACTATCATATTCCTTCTTAATTCCATCCAATGACTTTTGTCCAAAAGAAACAAAACAGCAACAATTAAAAATTATACATACCAAGATTGATTTAGTCATTTTGAATATGTTTAAATTAATATCAAACATATAGAACATTTTCTCTTTTCAAAATCGCATGATGATGTGATTTTGAACGTATCACAAAAATGCAAATAGTGGTTTAATTGGCTATTGCCGCTAAGGGTTCCCCTCCTATTTGCAACATCCATTTTTTGTGCAAAAATTAAGACCATAGCCCTCAATTACACAGATCCCAACACACATTAAGGCCTACAAAAAAGGCCGTTCAAAAACATTTGAACGGCCTTTTTAATCAAATCCTATTTTTGGATTAAATCTTCTCTACTTAATATTCAAGGTAAAGGGCATTCTGGCCTGAACCCCTTTATTTTGCATGGCCAGCTTTATCTCCCTTAAAATGGCATATGCCTCTGCACCTATTTCTTCCTGTATAATGCTTTCTTTGCTTTTGGTTGTAGCACCTCCCAAATCTTCCATTAACTTCTCAAAATCCGATTTGTACTTAGGGAGTTTTCGTATTCCATAGTTGTCCAATTCCACCATTTCAGCAGCGGCTGCAATAGCCTCATCCAGTCCTCCCAATTCATCTACCAGTCCCAAACGCTTGGCATCTACCCCACTCCATACCCTACCCTGGGCAACACTATCGGCCTGTGCCAAGGTAAAGCCACGGCCCAGGGCCACCCTATCCAAAAATGTTTCATAGGTAGCTTCTATACCTTCCAAAACGATGCTTCTAAAACTATCGTTCATAGGTTCAAATAAGGAATAGTCTACCGAATTTTTATTGGTTCCCACCTGTTCAGCGTTGACCCCAATATTTTCGGCAAGTTCACTTATATTGGGAATAGTCCCAAAAACGCCAATAGATCCTGTAATCGTAGTAGGCTCGGCGAAGATCTTATCGGCTCCCGCCGCAATGTAATATCCTCCCGAAGCCGCTACATCGCCCATGGAGACCACCACTGGTTTGGATTGCTTGGTAATTTCGATCTCGCGCCAAATAATATCGGAAGCCAATGCACTTCCTCCAGGGGAATTTACCCTCAACACTATTGCCTTTACATTCTTATCCTCCCTAGCTTTTTTTAGGGCATCATTGATAATTCCCTGACCAATTACATCGGAGCCTCCCTCACCGTACCAGATTTCTCCTTGTGCAAAGATTACCGCAATTTTATCTGTACCACTATTGATTTTTATCTTGCTGGCTGTTCGTATATAATCGAATATCGGGACATAGTTTAAATCATCTGTCGTATCTACCCCCATTTTTTCCTTAATCATGCTTTCGTACTCATCAAAATACACTACCTCATCGATCAACCCGGATAAAGCCGCATATTTTGAGGTACGCGTACCCAAAGTATCCGCAATATGGTTCAGATCTTCAACGGAAATATCCCTACTTTTCGAAATATTGGTAAGCATGGAATGCCATAAGGCGTCCAACAACTCCTTTATCTGCGTCCTATTGGCCTCGCTCATTTCATTGGCCAAAAAAGGTTCTACGGCACTCTTATACTTCCCATGTCTAATGACCTCCATTTTAATACCGGACTTTTCCTGTAGATCCTTAAAAAACAATACCTCGGTAGACAATCCTTTAAAGTCCAAGGCACCTACGGGATTAAGGTAAACCTCATTGGCCACACTTGCCAAATAGTAATCCTTCTGCGTATAAAAGTCCCCATAGGCATATATAAATTTCCCGCTTTCAGCAAAATCGCTCAAGGCATCCCTAATGGCCTGTGTTTGGGACAAGCCGGCCATAATCACATTATTGTTTAGGCTAATCCCCTTTATTTTATTGTCTTCCTTGGCAACGTTAATGGCATGCAATATTTCATCCAGCCCCTGATTTACATTGAAGAGTCCGGCAAAGGGATTGGATTCATCCATCCCCACATAATCATTGATGGGGGTTTGCAATTGAATTTCCAAAACGGAATTATCCTTGACCACTACCGTGTCCTCTCCTTGACCGATAAGGGCTGCCAAAACAAGAAACATGACGAATATGATTCCAAAAGCGATAAGACATCCTATAATTGCGGCCAATAAATTTCTTAAAAAGTTCATTCCTTGTATGTTATACTAATAACTTGCAAAGATAACCAATGTAGGATTGCTGTAATTATAATTATTGAAATTTATAACCTTTAACCCCTTAATCACATTTTTGGAAAGCCCTTTAAAAATTGGTCCTGTTTTTGGTATTTCCCTTTATGAAGTTAATTACTTTTGCTTACTTTGCCCGCCTAATATGAACAAGACCGCAACAACATATCTCTCACTAGGAAGCAATCTTGGAGACAAACTGAACCATTTGCAGGAAGTGGTATTTTTAATCCAGGCCAGTGTTGGCGAAGTCACAAAAGCATCCCCAGTATATGAAACACCTGCGTGGGGTTTTGAAGGCGATAATTTCTATAATGCCTGCATTACTGTAGAGACTACCCTTACCCCCTCCGCTCTTCTGGAGAAATTGCTGGAATTGGAAACTAAACTGGGCAGGGAGAGGAATCCGGGGGCAGGCTACTCCTCCAGAACGGTAGATATCGACATACTTTATTTTGATAAGGAAATCATAAATACCGATTTACTAACCGTGCCCCACCCCAATCTGCAATTGAGACGGTTTGTACTTAGGCCATTGGCGGACATTGCTCCGCAGTTCTATCATCCAATCCTTAATAAGGATTCCAGAAACCTATTACAGGAATGCAAGGACAAGAGCCATATTACCAAAACACCCTATAAGCTATATACCAACAGATCCCAACTTTTTTCCCAATTGGAATATATTGCCATTGAAGGAAATATTGGTGCGGGAAAAACTACTTTGGCCCATAAGATTGGACAGGATTTTAATGCAAAATTAGTATTGGAACGATTTGCGGACAACCCTTTCCTGCCCAAGTTTTACGAAGATCAGGGTAGATTTGCCTTTCCCCTGGAAATGTCCTTTCTAGCCGATCGCTACCAGCAATTTATGGACGACACTTCCCAGTTTGATCTGTTCAAGAACTTTATGGTAAGCGATTACGACATTAACAAGTCCCTTATTTTCGCCAAGGTTACCCTTCAGGAAGAGGAATTTAAGCTTTATCGAAAACTCTTTAACCTCATGTACAAAGAGATAAAAAAGCCGAAAATTTATATTTACCTGTACCAAAACACAGAACGACTACTGCAGAATATAAAACTAAGGGGAAGGGAGTACGAACAGAATATAGCGCCAGAATATTTAGAGGAACTTAACCGAGGATATTTTGATTACATAAGAAGTTTTCCAGAGCAAAATAATCTTATTTTGGATATAAGTGAACTGGATTTTGTGGAAAACCAGGCCGATTATGAGGTGATACTGGACCATATCCAAAAATATGCGGTGAAACTCTCATTTTAAGATAATTTTCACATATTATTTGCACAGGACGAATCAATTTGTTTACTTGCGCCTCCAATAAAGTCGTTTTCAGCCATATGGCACATCGTAAAAACGATGTAAAGACTTTAAGGTTTTAAACTAACTAACTCAAACTATATATTGCCAAACCCAACCTAATAGGTTGGGTTTTTGGTTTTATATGAACTTTATTTTTGTTTCCTTCCCAAATAGTGGATCAGGAACAATTGTTGTGTTTATGTAAAATTAGGATTAATTTGATCACTCATGTTTTTTGAGCAATAGTTTTAATTAATATGAGCAATCTAGAAAAACCAACAATTAAATAATTCTTTCATTTTACTCCATGGGTTGTTATTGTTTTTTATCGGATTTCGTGAATCTTCGATTTCTTTGTTTTCCAATGAAACCGACGCAGGAGGTTCATGAATACCTTATTATAAAATAGAAAGGCCATGAATAAAACGAAACAAACCCGCCTTGCCGTTGGGCAGGAGAAAAGACCCTTCTGCAATAGATGGTCCATAAAATCTTAGGATTTCATGGACCGATGCCATGCCTAAATTATTTCCAAGGCTTCAATAATTCTTTACGGCCATGGCATCTCCACAACGGAAGAAGAAGGACCAAACCATAAACTTTAATCAAAAGGTTCAACGGTATCCTTTAGCGGACAATGATATTTTGACACTAAAAGGTTAAAGGAACGGCTTATTTTCATTTTCGTTTTAAGCAGGTTTCTCTTTTAATTGATTTTACCCTTTTAGTTTGGCCCAGAGGTCCCAAACCACAATACCCACACTAACCGAAATATTCAGGGAATGTTTTGTGCCATATTGGGGAATTTCCAAAACCAGGTCGCTACCTGAGACTACTTCTTGGGAAACCCCCTTTACCTCATTGCCAAATATTAGGGCATACTTTTTATTTTCTTCAATCTTAAAGTCGTTCAACATAATGGCATTTTCGGCTTGTTCCACAGCAAGTGAGGTATAGCCCGCTTCCTTCAATTCCTCCAACAGTACCAAGGTATTCTTCCTGTATTCCCAGGCAACACTATCCGTGGCCCCTAGGGCGGTTTTATGTATTTCCTTATGTGGTGGGGTTGCGGTAATTCCGCACAGGTATATCTTTTCGATCAAAAATGCATCGGCCGTTCTAAATACCGACCCAATATTGTTCAAGCTACGAACATTGTCCAGTACAATACAAATCGGCGTTTTTTCCCTCTGTTTAAACTCCTCAACATTCAGTCGATCCAATTCGCTATTCTCCAATTTACGCATGTAATCCCAATTAAATTTTTACTCTTTCCCAAAGTCCAATAAGGACATTACTTAGCCCAAAACGGCATAAAGTTATCCCCAAAATATCAACAATAGTGTACATTCCAATAGATAAACCTTACATTCGTTGTTCAGGAAATGAATGCAAAAATAAGTTAATAATATCGCTTTTGGCAGACTCGGGAAAAACAAAAAAGGTAACCCCTTTAATGAAACAGTATAATACCATTAAGGTGAAATATCCTGATGCCCTATTATTGTTCCGTGTCGGGGATTTTTATGAGACTTTTGGGGAAGATGCCGTAAAGGCTTCAAAAATATTGGGTATTATTCTTACCCATCGGAACAATGGTGGTGACAGAACAGAACTTGCCGGTTTTCCGCACCATTCCCTAAACACTTATTTGCCAAAACTGGTAAAAGCAGGGCAAAGGGTTGCCATATGCGATCAGCTGGAAGACCCTAAGCTTACCAAGACCATAGTTAAAAGGGGCGTTACGGAACTGGTTACTCCAGGTGTAGCCATGAACGACGACATCCTTTCGGCCAAGACCAACAATTTTTTATGTGCAGTTCATTTTGGACGAAAAAGATTGGGAATATCCTTTGTGGATATATCCACAGGCGAATTTCTAACTTCGGAAGGCAATGAGGAACAGATAGATAAATTGCTCCAAAATTTCTCTCCGAACGAAGTATTGGTGTCAAAAGCCAACAAAAAGGAATTTTTGGAGGTCTTCGGCAAAAATTTCCATACCTTTTTTACAGAAGATTGGATTTTTCAGGATGATTATGCCCTGGAGACACTTACCAATCATTTTAAAACAAAAAGCCTAAAAGGTTTTGGCGTGGACCATTTGGCCCATGGTATAGTAGCGGCAGGGGTTGTCCTACATTACCTTTCAGACACACAGCATAGGCAATTACAGCATATTAATACCCTTCAGCGCATTGCGGAAGAGGAACATATTTGGATGGATAGGTTTACGATAAGAAACCTGGAACTTTACCATTCCAACAATCAAAATGCGGTTACCCTTTTAGATGTCATAGATAAGACTATCTCCCCTATGGGTGGTAGAATGCTGAAAAGATGGTTGGCACTTCCTTTGAAGAATATCGAAAAAATAAGAAGAAGGCATCAGGTAATTACCCACCTAACCGAAAACGAAACGGCCCACCAAAAATTGCAAAGCGGCATAAAATTGATAGGCGATCTGGAGAGATTGATTTCCAAAGTGGCCACGGGAAAAATAAATCCCAAGGAAGTGGTTCAGCTTAAAAATTCCTTGGAAGCCATTGTCCCCATAAAACAGATCACCACCAAAAGTAAAAATGAAGCCTTGAACCTCATTGGGGATCAATTGCACACCTGTGATATGTTGAGAAACAAGATCAAAGAAATGGTGAGCGAGGAGGCTCCAGTAAATATGCTGAAAGGCAGTACCATTGCCAAGGGGTATTCCGCAGAATTGGATGAACTAAGGGGGCTGGCCTATTCCGGCAAGGACTATCTGGACAAAATGCTGGAGAGGGAAACCCAACGCACGGGCATTAGTTCCCTCAAAATTGACTCCAACAATGTTTTTGGCTATTATATAGAAGTGCGGAACACCCATAAGGATAAAGTTCCGGAAGATTGGATCCGAAAGCAGACCTTGGTCAATGCCGAACGTTATATCACCGAAGAGCTCAAGGAATACGAAGCTAAAATATTGGGGGCGGAAGAGCGTATTTTAAGTTTGGAGCAACAATTGTTTTCACAGTTGGTGGTCTGGATGCAGGAATACATAGCCCCGGTACAAAACAATGCCTTTCAAATTGCGCAATTGGATTGTCTCTGTGGCTTTACCCAATTGGCCAAGGAGAACAATTATGTTTCCCCGGACATGGACGATTCCACCGAACTATCCATCATTGGAGGCAGGCATCCCGTCATTGAAAAGCAATTGCCTTTGGGAGAGGCGTATATTGCCAATGATGTTACCTTAAATAGGGACGAACAACAGATCATTATGATTACCGGTCCCAACATGAGTGGTAAATCGGCCATCTTAAGACAAACGGCCCTTATTGTTTTATTGGCCCAAATGGGAAGTTTTGTTCCTGCAGATGCTGCCAAAATTGGTTATGTGGACAAAATATTTACGCGGGTCGGTGCCAGTGACAATATCTCTATGGGAGAATCTACCTTTATGGTAGAAATGAACGAAACAGCCTCCATTCTAAACAACCTTTCTGAACGCAGTTTGGTACTTTTGGATGAAATAGGCAGGGGCACCAGCACATATGACGGCATCTCCATTGCCTGGGCCATTTCGGAATATTTACATGAACACCCCGCTAGGGCAAAAACATTGTTTGCCACCCACTATCATGAGCTCAATGAAATGACCTCAACATTTACACGTATAAAGAACTTCAATGTCTCCGTAAAGGAACTAAAGGACAATGTGCTCTTTTTACGAAAACTCACTCCTGGTGGCAGCGAGCACAGTTTTGGTATACACGTGGCCAAAATGGCCGGTATGCCACAACAGGTGATCCACAAGGCCAACAAGATTCTCAAAAAACTGGAAAAATCGCATTCTAGCGAAGAGCTTTCAGATAAACTACAATTGGTCCAAAATGAAATGCAACTAAGCTTTTTCAATTTGGACGATCCATTATTGGAACAGATCAAGGAGGAGATCACCCATTTGGACATCAACACCTTAACACCAGTTGAAGCCTTAATGAAACTCAACGAAATTAAGCGTTTGCTCACCAAAAAGAAAAATGCTTAAGGGATGTAGCGGAGGGCCAATATCCCCATAATTCCCACCTAAAATATTCACCTTGGGCACATTATAAATATTTTGATTCTTTTTAGCGAAAAGTTCTTTGCTTTTTACAGAATTGTATTAAATTTGCTCCCGCATCTGAAAAGGATGCAACGTTCATTACATAAACTGCGAAAATAGCTCAGTTGGTAGAGCGCCACCTTGCCAAGGTGGAGGTCGCGGGTTCGAATCCCGTTTTTCGCTCCATTGTAAAATCTCTACTGCTCTGAGCAGTTAGGCTCGAGTGGTGGAATTGGTAGACACGTTGGACTTAAAATCCAATGGACATTAGTCCGTGCGGGTTCAAGTCCCGCCTCGAGTACAGATAAGTGGAAAAGCCCTGACCTTTTGGTCGGGGCTTTTTTGTTTTAGACGATGAGCCAAATTTATTTGGGCGAAAACGGATAAAACAAAAATGCGGCATATAGTGCCGGCTTTTCCACTTTCAACATGTTCGAACGGGACTCACCGAACGAAGTGAGGTAATTCCCACCACTGTAATATCGCGTAACCCCATATTAATTATCCTAAAGTGGAAGCCATGGGCTTTTTTGTTTTGGACGATGAGCCAAATTTATTTGGGCGAAAACGGACAAAACATAAATGCGGCATATAGTGCCGGCTTTTCCAATTTCAACATGTTCGACCGAGACTCACCGAACGAAGTGAGGTAATTCTCGTCTCGTGGACAAAAACCTATACTTATATCCAGCGTTAATTATTCCATGGGCTTTTTTGTTTTAGAAGATGAGCCAAAATTGTTGGAACGAAAACGAACGGAGCGTTTAGGTCGTTTACCCAACTTACCGAATACCAAGGCCTATAAAAATAAAACACAAATGCCCAATATTTTCAGACTTCACTATAAAATTAATATGCTATTTTAGACCCTTCAAACAATAATTCATTTTATGAAAGCCATATTCAACAAAGTACTTATCACTATTTTCTGCGTCATTGGGCTAGGTATGATCACCACAGAATGTTCTGCACAAAAAAACCTTAAGTGGAAACAATTATTCAATGGCAAGGATTTAGCTGACTGGCAAATAAAAATAAGGCACCATAAATTAAACGAAAACTTCGGTAATACTTTTCAAGTCAACGATGGAAATATTCAGGTGAGATATGATCAATATACCAATTTTGACGAGCAATTTGGACATCTGTTCTATAAGGAGCCGTTTTCATCCTATTTGATTGGGGTTGAATATAGATTTGTTGGCGATCAAGTTAAGGGAGGGCCAGGTTGGGCCTATAGAAACAGTGGTATAATGGTTCATGGCCAAGATCCGGCAAGCATGACCGTAGACCAGGATTTTCCAAATTCCATTGAAGTGCAATTATTGGGTGGAAATGGCAAGGATGAACGTTCTACGGCCAATTTATGCACCCCGGGCACCCATTTTGAACAAGACGGTAAGATTATAAAACAACACTGCATCAATTCCAACTCCAAAACCTACCATGGCGACCAATGGACAAGGGTAGAAGTTCTTGTGCTAAGGGACTCCTTAATAGTCCATTATGTAAACGGAGAAGAAGTTATGCGTTATACCAAACCCCAGTTGGACCCCATAAAGGGATCGGAACAAGGCAAATTCTTAAAGTCCGGAAGCATTTCCTTACAAAGCGAAAGTCACCCTGTAGACTTCAGAAAAGTGGAAATTATTGATTTGGAAAAGTATGCGGACAAGCCTAAGAAATTAGAAAAGGCAATAGCGAAACTTATGGCCCAAAAACGCGTGGCATTGCAAGACTAACTATTATTTCATTTAGATACACTCTTGCCACCATTTATTATACACTCACCTTAACAAACAGGCATATCATATAAATATGGTTCCTTCGGTAATAACGGTGCCCATATTCATTATCTTTGATAAAAACAATTACTATGGCAAAGAGTCAAGATGCAAAGAAGAACGTAAAAAAGGAACCCGTTTTATCTGCCAAGGAAAAAAAAGCGGCAAAAAGGGATAAGAAGGCCAAGAAATAAATATGATCCTACTTTATAAAAAAGTTATACCTGGTTAATTTTAGGTCAATTAGGTACATATTATGTTTGTTCAACGCTGATTTCAGCGGTAAAAGTGGCCTAATCGATATTAGTCACAAAGCTGTCGGATAACATCAATTACACTACCAAAAAGTTTTACATACGGGTATAGATTTAACAAGAAAATTACCTTCCAAAGACTTTTTTGCACAATTCATCGGTTTTATTTGCCTTTGGAAGTAAATACAAATAATTGACCTAAATATTTTGGAATATTTGGCTAATAAATCCTCCAAAAAAATGAAAAAATATTTTTATTTATTTCTAATTTCTATCTCTCTGCTTATTTCTGGTTGCAACAATGATGACTCTTCTTCAGATTCTTCTTCAACCAGCGTTAAAGTGTTTACCCTGAGCCCAGTTACCAATTCCAAAATTACTGGCAAAGTTACCTTTAAAAAGAATGAAGATGGGTCAACTACAGTTCTATTGGAAATTAACGGTTCTTCCACAGACGTGCATCCTGCGTTTATTTATTTTAACAATGTGGCAACGGGTGGAGAAATTGCTATAACCCTAGAACCCATTGATTGCGATTGTGAATCCAGTAGCACAATTATAACTACCTTGGACGATGGAACACCAATTACGTATGAGCAACTTTTAAAATTTGATGGTCACATTAAGATCCACCAAAATGAGGAACATCTGGAAATTATTATCACTCAAGGCAATATTGGTGCAAATGCCAATTAAACTTAATAGTTTAAACTCATTGTTCAACCCCGACCAAATTTGAGTTGGGGTTATTTTTTTGTGTATATAAGGCTATTAGTGCCAAATGCCCTGAATAGGATTGCACAATACTGCAAACGCTCAGGCCATGGATAAGACCTGAACTACATTTTTTATTTTGATTATATTGACGAATGATTAAGAAAATTGGCATTGCGGTTCTTTTAGGGGTTTTAGCCATAGCTCTCATATTGTTTTCATGCAACAAAATCATTAATAAGGCCACTAAAAACAGGACCTATTGGAACATTCAAAATATTCCCAAAAATAGGGTAGGATTGGTTCTTGGAACTTCCAATAAATTGGTGGGAGGGGGATCCAACCCCTATTACACCAATAGAATTAAAGCGACCTTGGAATTATTTACAGCCGGAAAAATAGACTATATACTGGTCAGTGGAGATAATAGTACTCAATATTACAATGAACCCACTGTTTTCAAAAAAGACCTTGTCCAAGGAGGAATACCTAGCGAAAAAATATTTTTGGATTATGCCGGCTTTCGAACCTTGGATTCCATGGTAAGGGCCAAGCATATTTTTGGATTGGACAGTGTTACCATTATTTCCCAAAAATTCCATAATGAAAGAGCCATCTATCTGGCTGAAAAAAAAGGCCTGTACGCCATAGGGTTTAATGCAGATGGCATCTCATTAAATCAGGGCCTAAAAGTTCAAATAAGGGAATATTTTGCCCGCGTAAAGGTGTTTATTGATCTAACACTCAATACCCAACCAAAATTCTTTGGGGACAAAATTGAAATCAAGTAAACTTAGCTATATTTACTCCCGATATGTCAATTGTGGCTTCCATACAAAAACTGATTAAAAACCTTGGTCCTGGCCTGCTTTTTGCCAGTACGGCCATAGGAACTTCCCACTTAGTGTTATCCACTAAGGCAGGAGCACAATATGGGTGGATAATGATCTTTCCCATAATATTGGCAAATATCTTGAAGTATCCTTTTTTTGAATTCGGAGTTCGGTATACCAATATTACCAATAAAACACTTATAGAGGGCTATCTTAATCGTGGCAAGGCTTATCTCATCTTCTATGCCATTATTACCTTGTTCAGTACCTTCACTATTCTAGCCGCGCTCTATGTAGTTACCTCCGGATTGCTAATAAATCTTTTTCAATTAACCAATACATCGGTTAGTGTTGTAGCTGGCGGACT
This sequence comes from Arenibacter troitsensis, assembly GCF_900177645.1. Lineage (GTDB taxonomy): Bacteria > Bacteroidota > Bacteroidia > Flavobacteriales > Flavobacteriaceae > Arenibacter > Arenibacter troitsensis. The sequence continues at coordinate 274,798 of NZ_FXAO01000001.1, read as the reverse complement.
TTTTATACTAATCTGCCTACTACTTATCATTGGACGCTATAAATTTTTGGAAATCTCGCTCAAGTATGTGATATCCATTTTATTTTTGGCCCTTTTGGTGACTACCATTTTGGTAATTGCCAATGGAAAAGTTCCTGAAGCAGAAAACTTTGAAACACCGGTAATCTTCAATGAAGTGGGAATCCTATTTTTAATAGGACTAATGGGATGGATGCCAACAGCTGTGGAGGCCTCCGGTTGGATAAGTCTCTGGAGCATTGAAAAATTTAAAAATTCCAAACAAAAACCTACTCTAAAAGAGGCGCTCCAAGAGTTTAAATTCGGTTATTTTACAACAGCTATTTTGGCCATTTTTTTTATGATCATTGGTTGGTTTACCCTCTACGGCACTAACACGGAATTGAGTAATAGCGCAGTAGTTTTTGCAGACCAACTGGTTCAACTGTTTACTGTTAATATTGGCTCCTGGGCTTATATTTTGATTGCAATAGCCGCGTTTGCTACCATGTTCAGCACCTGTATTACAGCGCACGATGCCCTTAGCCGGGTTAGCGTGGACATCTTGAGCTTACTATTTCCTAAAAAGGAGGTGATAAAAAATAAAGGCTTTACTATAGGAGTGTTGTTACTAGCTGTAATAAATTTTATGGTCATAAGTATCTTTTCTGCCAATATGGGGATTCTCGTTGCCCTGGCCACCTTTGTTTCCTTTGTAATGGCACCCATAATAGGGTATATGAATCTAAAGAACGTCATGAGCCGTGAAATACCTGTGAACGACAGGCCCAACAGAAACCTGCAACTATTAACCTATCTCGGTATAATATTTCTCGCCCTCTTTTCCATTTATTATTGTTGGATGCTATTTTTTTAATAAAAAGCATCCGTAAACAGCATTAATATTAGGGGATCTAGGTCATTTTCAAGTGATCAATAAAGACTTAACACCCAAAATTTGCTTTTGGCAATTCTATCTTTAATCTTTGTAAAATATGAAGAAGAAGCGCAGAATTATGAAATTGATACGGATAAAGAGAAATACAAGGAACGAAAAGCGTTATAATTCCAAAATGGGAATCCTATACACCCGGGTGACCTATATAAAAGAAGTGGTTTTCGGTATACCCGTTAGGACTCTTCATAAATACAGGGAAACTTATTACGGAGAAATCAAAGACTGCAGTGCGTGCAATTTGGCAAGGTAACCTGCAATGGCCCTTTACTCTATACCACAAAACCTAAGGCAAAGAATTCAGAATATTACAAAATACCCTTAGTACAGGAGATCATAATTGAGTACCACAATTAATGATCTTTCGTTCTTGTTGTGCAACATATCCAAACAAAAAACACCATTCTTACATCCGTTTAGGAGCTTATCCTCTCCATAACCCACAGAATAGAGTATATTGCCCTCCGGAACGCCATGTTGTAAGAGATAATCCTTAATGGCATCCGATCTTTTTTGTGACAAGGTAAAATTATAACTTCCCCCGCCCCTACTATCGGTATGGGATTCTATCCTTAGCTGTAATTGGGGAAATCTCTCGATCAGGTCTACAACCTTATCCAATTCTTGGGCAATTTCAGAATTGACATTGCTTTTTCCCTTATCAAAATAGAACTTCTTCAATTTCACAACAGTTTGGTCTTCTTGCTCCTCCACCAAGTCATCCAAATATTTAATCCCCATGTTAAAGGCTTTATTCTGGATTTCGTCCAATTCGTTGCCTTTATAAGTTATGGAAAATGTAGAATGTTTTTCTTTAGTGGATTCAATGGTTACGATATCTAGAAACGGAATCTCTACACTATAATCACCATTATCATTGGCAAACACTTCCTTGACCAGCTCTCCATCCTTGTCCAATAATCGCACTTGAGCCTTGGCGATCCCATTATTTGACGTAAGATTAATCACTGTCCCTTTAAGGGCCAAAGTTTTTAGTCCCGGCTTATCCTTAACATTAAAACCATAAATATCGTCATTGCCCTTACCACCATCCCTATTCGATGAAAAATAACCCAACAGCCCATTAGTGTCATTATTCCTTATAATAAATCCAAAATCGTCCTTGGAAGAATTAATTCCCTCACCAAGATTTATGGGAATACTAAAACTGTTGTCGGTATTCATATTAGACTTATAGATATCCATTCCTCCCAGCCCATAAAAGATATCCGACGAAAAATAAAGGCTGTTTTCAAAAATAAAGGGTGCTATTTCATTACCCGGGGTATTAATTCTTGGACCCAGATTTACCGGAGCAGACATAATAAGCCCATTATTGGTATACACATAATAAATATCAGTGCCGCCATAACCGTCTTCAAAATTGGCCGCAAAAAATAATCTTCCAGTACTGGCTTCGTAAAAAGGATAATAAAAAGAAGTATTTAAATCCCTTAATATGAATTGAAATGCCCCACTTTCATCAATCCTCCCCAAGGCCAAAGTGTTTTTTCCACTTTCACTAAATTGCAAAACCTCCCCATCGGCATTGGAAAGTACATAAAATATATTATTAAGCTCTTCTGAATAATAAGGCGTTGCACGATGAAAATTTGTATTGGATATTCCTTTAAAAGCTTGTGGCCTTTTTATGTCTCCTTGGGCCTCAATGTTGGCCTCGTAAATATTGAGATACGATTCACCAGAAGGATTATAAATCCTCTTGGTACCATCGGGCCTACTACTTGAAAACAATAGCTTATCCTTATAAAATGAAGGGGAAAAGTCGGCCTGTGGACTGTTTCCACTAATATTGAATATCTTAAAATTCAACTCTTCATTACTGTTGGTTGCGATCAACTGATAGTTAAAATCCGCATTTTCCAATAATTCAGAGGACAAATCGCCCTTTTTTGTTGACAAATAAGCCCTAACCTTTTCAATTTCAGAAGTCTTGGACAACGATTGTAGCATTTTATTAAAATGGAAAGAAGACATAGTAGTGTCTTTCTGAAAAATATTCACATAAATTTCCGAGGCCTTCTTAAAATTGCCAATCTTCATATAGGAATCTGCCAGATTCAAATATTGTTTATTACTGAGTACCCCGTCCCTTAATTCCTTTTGATATTCTAAAATAGCCTCATTGTAGGAATACTCAAAAAACAGAATATCCCCTTTGGATTTTTTTTGTTGGGCAAATCCAAAGGACCAAAAAAGGATAAAAAATACAACTGTTAATTTAAACTTCATGTTCATATTAATTTTAGAAAAACCTAGGGGTATCTATTTGTTTTGGTTTCCCTTTTTGATCTCTAGTACGCTCCTTTTTAACTTTGCTATCAGCCCTTCCTAAGTAGAACTTCAATATTACCTCATGGGAACCCTGACTATATTCTCCCAGTCCATTGGTATTATAATCATAGGAATACCCTAGAAATAGACTATTGGAAACCTGCAATCCGGCCAAACCGCTTATAGCGTTATCCAATCTATAGGATGCCCCTAAAGTTACGACATCGCTAATTAAAAAATTTGCAGATAAATTCAGGTTTAAAGGAGATCCATTTAAATAGTTCATTAAGAAGGCCGGTTTAAATTTTAGGCCTTCGGAAAAATCAAAAACATATCCCCCTATAAAATTAAACTGCATCTTGTCCTCTACAATATTGGCCACTTCATCCGCATACAAGCCAGAGGTTAAAAAGTTGGGAACGGACAATCCTACGTACCAGTTTTCCTGATACATAAATATACCAGCACCTACAGTAGGATAAAATTTATTAAAGGTATCCGCATTATTCAACAAGGGCTCATTTTCATCTTCAAAATCACCTTTGGTATAATCCACATCCAACAAAGAGCCACCTGCATCCACGCCAAAGGACAGCCTAGTTTCTTCTGTTAATTTAACTTGGAATGAATAGGCAACATCTATGTACGTTTGGGAAGTAGGCCCCAATTGATCACTAACTACATTAAATCCCAAACCATTTTTTTCATTCGCAAAAGGTAGGTTTACCCCAAACCGCAGGGTTCGTGGCGCTCCCGGGATTCCAGACCATTGCACACGGTACAGACCGGTAATATCCGGAGTCTCCACAGTACCCACGTAAGCCGGGTTAAAGCTACCAATATTGTACATATATTGGGTATACTGGGGTTCTTTCTGTCCGAAAAGTACGGTTACAGAAAATAACAGTAAGCTACAAAACAATAAAAGATCTCTATACCCTATTCTGTATATTCTTAAATTCATAATCTATATTATCTTATGATTTGGATCCAACCTTTTCGCACTTCCGTGCCGTCACCTAGATCCAAGATATAAAAGTAGGTCCCCTTTGGCAAATCTCCATTTTTCCCTGTCCCCTCCCAAGTGTTGTCATAACCGCTGGCCGTGAATACCTCATTGCCATAGCGATCAAATATTTGAAGGGTGTTGTTAGGATATTGTTCTATACAATTTATGACCACCGCATCATTATATTCGTCCCCATTAGGTGATATCTGATTGAACAGGAATCCGCATTCGCTCGATGACCGAGGCGTCACGGTTACCGTAGCCGTTGCACTATCATTGGCGGCATTGCTATCTTCGGGGAAGGAGTCCACTATAGCTGCGATATTCTGATAGGTACCTACATCGGGTACCTCGGCGATAATGGTCAGGGTTACCACCTCTTCAGCCAATAGCTCCTCCAATTGCCATACCCCGGCAATTTCATCATATATCCCCTTAGAAGCAGAACTACTTACATACTGGAACCCAGTTGCAGGACTTACAAGATCGTTCACTGCTATATTGGTCACCATGATCTGACTTAGGTTGGTCAGTGTTATAGTAAATATAACTTCCCTTCCCACCAAAACACTTTCCTTATCCACCGTTTTCTCTAGGGCGAGGTCTATCTGACAAGCTGCCGAGATATTTGGTATACAAGGGTTATCATTGGCGGGATCCAGCTGGTCAACAACACTGTCATTGTCCGAATCCAAGATATTGGAATCCAAGGCATCTATTATTCCGTCACCATCGGTGTCAATAGGGTTACTTACATCAGGCCCTACTTCATCCCCATCATTAATGCCGTCACCATCCGTATCCTCATTGTCGATCTCCAAGCCCAAAGCAGTTTCATCCCTATCTATTAAACCGTCGCCATCGCTATCATTGGTACAAGTAGTTACGCTAATGGTAACATCCACGCTTTCATCTACACAAGGGGAAGCAGCTGTATTCGTAGTAAACCTAAAGATATAATCTCCATCAGCTGCCCCTTCAAAATCAACAATATTGTCCGCACCAATAGTGACGCTACTTGGAGGAGTACCCACAATGGACCATACTCCAGAATCTCCTCCCGATCTAGTAGTATCCAAATCAATGGTTGTTGCTGCTCCACCTCCGGTTATACTACAGGCCGAAGTAGCTGTTGTTGTACCAGGATCTACCAAATCATTGACTGTTACTGTAACCGCTTCACGCTCCGAGAAACAACCATTGGCAAAAGCCTCTGCGTAATAGGTAGTAGTTGCATTAACGCTGACAGAAAAGCTACTGCCCTCTTGCAACGAATCCCCACCCGATTCCGAATCGTACCAGAACAAACTACCCCCAGCACTAACTGTGGCACTAATTGTAGCAATACCTGGTCCGCAAATCGTTGCTGGGGTGGCACTTAAAATTTCTGGGGGTTCATTCCGGACAAGGGTCACTTCCAAAGGCGGACTTACACAGCCCGTACCTTCATTATACAAAAAGCCATAAAAGGTAGCCTCAAAATCTATTATGCTAGTGTTCAACCTAGCGCCGGTAACCGAAAAATCACTATTACTGCTCCATACCAATTCAAAGCCAGTAGGAATGGTAGTGTCCGTATAAGCATCCAAATCTTGGGTAAAGGCCTCACAAAATATAGTTGATGTATCGTTAATTAATGGAGCTTCAATACAATTATCATTATCCGCTATAGTTCCTACTCCCTGTGCCTTTGCTATTTGGGCAAATCCAGTAGCATTGGAAAGGTTTACATAAAAGGATTCCGTGCCTTCTGCAATAACATCCTCCAAAATATCAATTACAACAGTCTTCGTTTCCCCATTTAAGCCCAAAAAAGAAAGGGTGCCCGATTTGCTAACATAATCAGATCCCGCTGAGGCCGTATTATTGGCGGTTTCGTATTTCACCGAAGTGCCGAATAGTACACCTCTATTTAAAATTACCGTAAAAGTTGCCGTTCCGTCCCCTTCATTTACGGTTACATCACTTATGGAAATACCAGCAGTATCATCGTCAATATTAACTACTGAAACATCCGCAACGCTTCCAGCGTTTAGTGCGTCATAGCCAGTGTCTGAAGAAGTAACATTGCCCGTCACAATAGCATAGGAAATGTCGCCATCCACCACAATATCATCTACTCCTGTGACCGTCACCGTTTGTGCAACGTTCCAGTTACCTGGTGTGAAGACCACAGTGGATACCGCAAGTGTACCCTCCGCAGTATTATTGCTGGTCAAGGGTATAGTTACATTCCCTGTGGGCTGGCTATCCAGAACCAACGTAAAGGTAGCTGTGCCCCCTGCTTCCGTAGTATTTCCACTGATCGCTGATACCGTTACCCCAACAGCGTCATTGTCTATATTGGTCACCGCAACATCCCCAACATTGGCATCCGTAAGCGCATTATAGCTCGTATCCGCAGAGGTTACATTCCCCGTAACAATGGTGTAGGCAACATTACCGTCAGCGACCATATCGTCAATCCCGGTCACCGTCACCGTCTGAGCTACGTTCCAGTTACCTGGCGTGAAAACCACATTTGGAACCGATATCGTCCCTTCAGCAGTATTGCTACTGCTAAGGGGTATGGTCACGTTTGCCGTGGGTTGACTATCCAAAACCAATGTAAAGGTCGCTGTGCCGCCCGCCTCCGTGGTATTGCCGCTGATCGCAGATACCGTAACACCGACGGCATCGTTGTCCGTATTGGTCACAGCAACGTCCGCAACATTAGCAGCCGTAAGTGCATTGTAGCCAGCATCCGCTGAGGTCACATTACCTGTAATTATCGTATAGGCTATGTCCCCGTCCACCAGGGCATCGTCTACCCCGGTCACCGTCACCGTCTGAGCTACGTTCCAGTTACCTGGCGTGAAAACCACATTTGGGACCGCAAGTATCCCTTCTGAGGTATCATTACTACTAAGAGGTATGGTTACATTTGCGGTGGGCTCGCTGTTGAGAACCACCGTGAAGCTCGCCGTACCCCCAGCCTCAGTCGTATTGCCACTGATCGTGGATACCGTTACCCCAACCACATCGTTGTCCGTATTGGTCACAGCAACGTCCGCAACATTAGCAGCCGTAAGTGCATTGTAGCCAGCATCCGCTGAGGTCACATTACCTGTAATTATCGTATAGGCTATGTCCCCGTCCACCAGGGCATCGTCTACCCCGGTCACCGTCACCGTCTGAGCTACGTTCCAGTTACCTGGCGTGAAAACCACATTTGGGACCGCAAGTATCCCTTCCGAGGTATCATTACTACTAAGAGGTATGGTTACATTTGCGGTGGGCTCGCTGTTCAGGACCATAGTAAAGAATGCAGTACCACTAGCCTCAGTAGTATTACCACTGATCGTAGATACCGTAACACCGACCTCATCGTTGTCTACAATGGTCACAGTGGCCGAGGAAGGACTCCCAGTAACATAATTTAAAGCATCATCTAGAATGACCACATTAACAGTTTCATCAACCTCATCAACAAAATCATCAATCACATCCACGGAAATATTTGCGGAACCTCCTAAACTAGAATAAAACACTGTAACAGGCCCTGTCAAAATAGTGTAGTCAGACCCAGCAGTCGCCGTACTTGAGACCAAAACTGCATAATTGACATCCACGCTGCCCAATCCTAACGAAAAATCTGGCTCTACCGAGACTGTAAAGCTTCCTGGGATTATACCACCTTCCAAACCGTTATTGTTATTTGCTATGGAAATAGTAGGCAATTGCGCATAACCATTAAGTGCAAATAATAAAAGGGTTCCTATAAACAACAAAGACCTAAGTCTTCCAGCATCCAAAAAATTGGAAAGTATTTTATATAGGGCATTTATTTTCATAACCGGTTATTTCATTCTAAGATTCAAATAGGGAACGGTCTAGCCGTATCCCCAAAATAGGGAATCAATATTAAGAAAAAATAGCCCATAAGCCTAAGAATAAGGCTTAAATATAAATTTATCAGATAAACGGCAAAAAACTAATGCTAGGCCATTTAAGAAAGCTCCGCAGACATGGTTTCGGCAGTAGGATGAATTTTTTTAACCAATCCCTGAAGTACCTTCCCCGGACCTACTTCCGTGAACAAGGTTGCTCCATCAGCTACCATTTGTTGTACACTTTGGGTCCACTTTACAGGAGCCGTTAATTGGGCTATTAAATTTGCTTTTATAGCCTCTGGATCCTTAACCGCTGTAGTAGGTACATTTTGGTAAATAGCACAGCTTGGCGTATTAAAAACAGTGTTTTCTATGGCCGCAGCCAACTCTTCCCTTGCAGGCTCCATTAAGGGCGAGTGAAACGCTCCGCCTACCGGTAAGACTAACGCTCTACGGGCACCGGCTTCCTTCAACTTTTCACAGGCGGTATTTATGGCCTCCACTTCCCCGGAAATGACCAGTTGTCCAGGGCAGTTGTAATTGGCAGGTACTACAATACCCGGAACCTCTGCACATATTTTTTCCACAAGGGCATCATCCAATCCCAGAACCGCCGCCATAGTGCTCGGTTGTATTTCACAGGCCTTTTGCATGGCCAAAGCCCTTTTAAACACCAATTGCAATCCATCTTCAAAATCCAAGGCTCCATTGGCCACCAAGGCAGAAAATTCGCCCAAGGAATGCCCTGCCACCATATCCGGTATAAAGCTATCGCCCATAACCTTGCTCATGATTACCGAATGCAAAAAAATAGCTGGCTGGGTTACCTTGGTTTCCTTTAAGTCCTCAGCAGTACCTTCGAACATAAGATCGGTAATGGAGAATCCTAAAATTTCATTGGCGGTCTCAAACATTTTTTGGGCCAAAGGGTACTTTTCATAAAGATCCAATCCCATTCCTACAAATTGTGCTCCCTGTCCTGGAAAAATATATGCTTTCATCTGTTTATTTTTATTCTATTTATTATCTGTGCAAAAATAAGATTAATTAATCAGGTGTTTACCTCCGATTCCAGGATTTAGTGCCCATTTGAATTCGCCAATAATCCATTCCGTTTTTCAAACTCAACAATAACACGATCTACGCTCCTATTATTTATGGAAATTATTCCTTAAACCAACCGGAATATTTTACGTAAGCATTGGCGATACGCTCTACCTCCCCAACACTCAACTCGGTACTGATCTCCTTAATTTTTTTAGCCGGCATTCCTGCAAAAACAGTACCTGAAGGCACTCGGGTTCCCTTGGTTACCACGGCTCCTGCTGCAATAATGCTATTGCTTTCCACTATACAATCGTCCATGACAATACTCCCCATTCCTATTAATACATTATCATGTATGGTACAGCCATGAACTATGGCATTATGACCTATGGAAACATTGTTGCCAATATTGGTGGGCGACTTTAAATAAGTGCAATGTATAACTGCCCCATCCTGCACATTTACCTTATCCCCCATTTTTATATAGTGTACATCGCCTCTTAATACTGCATTGAACCAGATACTGCATTGGTTTCCCATAACTACATCCCCAACAATCGTAGCATTCTCCGCAATATAACAATCCTCCCCTATCTGTGGCGATTTTCCATTTATGGTTTTAATCATCTTAGTTAATACGTTTATTTTTTTTTGGTTTCTAACATCCGTTACTTCCTAAGGTTTGACACCACCTAATAACGCAAGTTCTCGACCGCGCTCGAACGAAAAATGGGGGTATTATATACATTGGTCTTTCCCCTTTTTCACTATTAATAATTAACTGTTGATTGTTCACTATTTACAATCTCACGTTTACTTCAATTTTTACCCCTCTCAATCTCCGTATTTTTCATCCGGTGGCTGAGCCTGCCCGTTCCGTTCAGGCGGTCGTAGCCGAAGTCACAATTTAGCAAACATCCCAGATTACTGTTGACCGTTTGCCGCTCATTGCTATTTTTCATCTCCGATTTCGACTCCGCTCAATCTCCAAAGTGCAACCTTAGACTTTGGACAAATCTACGCTATTCAAAAAAAGACAACAAATCCTTCTTTTTGGATGCGGAAACCATTATCTCCTTACCATTGGAAATCACCACGCTACCTCCCTTGCCCTTTTTATACCTGACAATCTCATTTACATTTACCAGATACGACTTATGGACCCTGGCAAAAGTATAACCGGACAAGGCTTCCTCAAAATATTTAAGCGTTTTACTGACCAGAATTTTTTGTTTCTCCAAATACAATTCCGTGTAATTGTCATCTGCCCTGCAATACAATATATCCCCTACATTCAATACCTGAAACCCATCTTGTTGCGGCAGGGTAATCTTTCCATCCACCTTATTAAATTTAGGGGTAAGAACCCTATCTTCTATCGCCTTTTCCTTCTCCCTAATTTCCATCACATAATCTACTGCCTTGATCAGTTCATCTATGCTAATGGGCTTCATTAAATAATAGGCAGCGTGGGCATTTAGTGCATCTACGGCGTACTGATTATAGGCAGTGACAAAAACGGTTTCAAAATTTCGATCTGGCAGCTGGTCCAACAGGTCAAATGCATTGCCAAAAGGCATTTCCACATCCAAGAATACCAAATCCAGTTCCGTACTATTGATCAGGGCTAGCCCTTCCTTTATAGTTGCCGCTTCGCCAACCAAATTAACCGTGGGACAATATTTGGCCAAATAATTACGTAGAATTTCCCTGCTATTGGCTTCGTCTTCTACAATTAGGGCGTTTATTTTCATTTTCAAATTTTGCGTTTCTTTCTTCTACCTTAGGCCTATTTGACCCACCAACCTCATCATTTGTGTTTGTTGCATCAGTCCCTCTTAATGGTAAACAGCACTTTAGTACCCGTACCATTGGTTTCCAGGTCGGAAATAAAAACATCTACCTTATCCTTATACATATCGTTCAATATCTCTATTCTTTTTTTGATGTTGCCCATGCCCTTGGATTTTTGTTTTTTCTGATTTTGTGTCTTTAGGGCCGCTGATTGCTTTCTGCCTATACCGTTATCGATTATGGAAATCTCCAAGGCTTGCCTATCTTTTTGCCCGAGCTCAATCTTTAGAAAACCCTTGTCTTCCCTATAGCGCAAACCGTGCCAAATGGCATTTTCAATATAAGGTTGCAACAGCATGGGCGGTATTTGAAAAGCATCAACATCAATACCCCCATCTACTATAATTTCATAATCGAATTTATCCGAAAAGCGTGAATGCTCCAACTTGGTATACAGTTCCAACAATTCCAACTCCTTGGAAAGGGGAATAAAATCCTCATCGGAATTTTCCAATACGGCCCTCATCAAGGTGGAAAAATCGCTCAAATACCTATTTGCACTTCTTTCGTCGCTTTTGGCAATAAAATTATTTACCGAATTCAAGGCATTGAATATAAAATGGGGATTCATTTGAGACCTCAGGGATTTCAAGGCCAACAAATTATTGGCCAACTTTTGTTGCTTATTGCTCCTGTAAAAAAAGTAGGCTGCCAAACCCATTAACAGCATTCCAAAAATCAGGGAATAAATGATCCAATTTTGCCGTTTTATACTTTCTGCCACCAATTGCTGCTCCGTTAGGGCCAGGCTGTATTTACTCTGGGTTAGCTCCCGCTCCTGTTCAAGTCCGGATATTCTACTTTGCTTGGAGGCAAGCTCCCTATTAAACTGGGCAGCTCTGGCAATTTCCTGCTCCTTTCTAATATAAAGGGTGTCTACAACGGCTACATACTCCTGATAGGTCTCCAGGGCTTTGGTATAATCGCCCTTGTACCTATAAACTTCAGATAATTTACGGGTGGCATCTTTACGGACCAACAAATCATCGTCAACATCCGCATCCTTTATACTCTCCTCCAAATAAGGTATGGCTTCATCATATTTATCCTGGGCTATATAAGCATTCGCAATTTTGTAATTTATTCTTTGGGCCGATATGGAATCGTTTTCTATAGATAATTCACCCGAAACCTCATTTTTGGGAATCTTTTTTAAATCCTCCAAACTCTTTTTGCGCAATTGTATTTCCTGCCCATATTGATTTTTACGATTGTAAAAATCGGCCACTTTCTCTTTCTCCTGGACTGCCCGTTGCGGTGCTTGTCCTGAGGAAAGCTCCAATGAATTATTAAAATAGGCATTGGCTTCCTGAAGTCGGTTTCCCTTGGCGTAGGCAGTGGCTATTTTTGAATTTAGGTCGATTGTTTTTGGAGCGATCTGATTCTTATCGGCTATTTTGAGCCCCTCGCCATAAAAGGCCACTGCATTATCCACATCTCCCAATCCAATATAGGCATCTCCTAGCGTCTCATAAAGCTCTACCCTTTGAAATGGAACCATATTGGTCATTTTGACCAAAGGCGAGAGCAACTTCTCCGCTTCCCCGTACTCTTTGTTCAGGACATAGGTCTTGCCAAGCAGCAAGGATGTTTTTAGCGTCTTATTGGCATTCATAGCATCCTTGTAGCTGGAGATGGCCAAATCGTATTGCTTGTGATATTGGTACACCTCCCCTAGGGTGGAATAGGCCATGGCCAATTGTTGCTTATTACTTCCAATCCCCAACTGGGAAAGTGATTGGGTTATAAAATCGATACTTTTCCGAATATCCTTCTTTTTATAGAAATTGGCAGAATCAATATAACGCTTATACAGGGAGGTAGAACTTTCCACCTTACTACTCCTACTTGACCCTATATTATCCTTGTTGGCAGTTCCTACTACAATCTCCAAATAATCCTTACTTGCAACCCTATACCGAAGGGTTTCCATGCTGGGACTCTCAAAGACAAGTTCTTGCCCCAAGCCTACAACAATCTTAAATTCCCCTTTAGCATTTGTTAGTGTATACTCGCCATTATTGGCAGATACAGTCACTCCGGACAGGCCCTGATTACTTTCCTTTTCCTTGACCACTCCCTGGAGCTCAAAATTAGATCCGGTCTGCGATATTTGGGAATACCCTTTTACCGTACCCAACACCATTAATACACATATGTAAAAAAATTTGGCCATTCCCATTGAATATATTATGATAAACTTAATTGATTTAAACCACACTAAAAAACACCTAATTCCTTTAAATAGCCCAGTTTTTAAACATAAACGGACCTTAACACATTCAAAACACCCATTGGCTCATTCAAAATGGCCGTTTACTCATTGCTTATTTTTTAAAAAATATGTTGCTCCTACTTTTATCCCATAGCATCAACGATTTATATCCAAACACATAAACTTTGATAGCTAACAAGTAACGAAACATAGTGTTTATCATAATGATACAACCACTAAAACAAAAAGAAATCAATGTTCAACTAAAATAAAGTACCGATGAAAAATGTAAAGCAAATATTAGTTTTAGGGGCAATTGCCCTAAGTATGGGCCAAAGTTTTGGTAACGACCTTAACGGGCATACCTTAAAAGACCCTAATATCACCAAAGTAACCGCGGAAAACTCCAAATCGGACAATAATATGGTTAAGATTGCACTCTTGCTGGATACCAGTAATAGTATGGACGGACTGATAAATCAGGCGAAAGCACAATTATGGGATATTGTGAACAAATTCACCCATGCCAAATGCGGCACGGATGGTAGGCCCCAGCTGCAAATTGCCCTTTACCAATATGGAAACGATAATTTATCCTTTAGGGAAGGTTATATTCAACAGGTTTTGGGTTTCAGCAGTGATCTGGATGAAATTTCGGAAAAACTATTCTCCCTGTCAACCAATGGAGGGGAAGAATATTGCGGGCAAGTAATACAAACTTCCTTGAGTCAGTTGGACTGGGGAAAAAATCCGGATAACCTAAAAATGATCTTTATTGCCGGCAATGAACCCTTTACCCAAGGAAAACTAAATTACAAGGATGCAGTGGCCAATGCCAAGGAGAAAGATGTTATAGTAAATACCATTTTTTGTGGTGCCTACGAGCAAGGTATCAATACGGGATGGAAAAATGGGGCCCAACTAACGGGTGGAGAATATATGGCCATAGACCACAACCGTGAAGTGGTACATATAGCCACCCCTTACGATGATATAATCATAAGGTTAAACTCCAAATTAAACAAAACCTACATTTCATACGGAGCTTTGGGCGCAGCAAAAATTCGGCAACAAAGTGTCCAGGACAGCAATGCCATGGAAATGGAAGAGGCCGTTGCGGTGAAACGTGCGGTAAGCAAGTCGTCCCGACTTTACACCAACTCCTCCTGGGATATGGTAGACGCCTCCAAGTCTGAAGATTTTGATCTGGATAAGATTGAAAAGGAGCAATTGCCCCAAGAATTAAAAGGGAAATCCAAATCTGAAATGGCATCCTATATTGAAGGCAAGAAAAAGGAACGCAGCGATATTCAAAAAGAAATACAGGACCTTAACAACAAAAGGGAAGCCTATATCGCCTCAAAGAAAAAGGATACTGAAAAAGGTGAACTGGAGAATGCCATGCTTACGGCCATTCAAAAACAAGCGGCCAAAAAGAATTATCGTTGGGAGTAGGCCACTTAGGCAAAATAGTCCCTTACGGACCTTAATAGAACTGTAAAAATTGTAAGATATAAAGCAAATGTTCAATGGATATAGCAAATCTATTGAACATTTAATTTTTGTACATCCAAGTACTAATTATCAGTAAAAAGAAAATTATATCCACTGCTAAACGCAGCTTAGGAACTAGTAATTAACTGCTGGACACTTACAATCGTATCTTTTCTCTGTCTGCCCAAAATCGTACCCTAGGGTTATTTGATGAAATCCACCGTTGTCAAACCTAACATCCCCCATTTGGTAGGAATAGTTATAAGAGACTAGAAAATTCTTGTAGTTGACACCCACAATAGGAGTAAAGAGCTGTAAACGCTGCTCGCCAAAATCGCTGGCAGTTTGGTATTGGGCGCCATCAAAACTTCGTCTATACGAAATACCCCCCCAAACCGTTCCAAAATCCACACTTTTATAAACTTTGGCGTTGATATCGATAGCTTTTTCTTGGGTAAACTCCGTAAACTGAAATAGTACGGAAGGTTCTACCTGCCATTCGCTCTTTCCGAAAACATAACCGGATGATATAAGATATTTCCGTAAGTTATTGGATTCTATGGCCGAATACAGATCCCTACCCCGTCCCATCAAATTGTGAACTGCCGCATGGGCATAGAATTCCATGAAATTATAGGACATGCCCAAATCCATATTAAAATAACCAACACTATTCCTGGAACCGGTAATGATCGGGTCCGGAATTACTGAAACAAACTCGGATTCGTCCAAATTACTTTGCTGAATGCCCGCACTAAGTCCGAAGGAGAGTTGATTTAGGCTTCTAAAATCCCCGCCCAATCTTAAATGATGTGCATAGGTAAGTTTAAATCCCGTTTGGGAATGATAACCGTTGGCGTCATTAAAAACGGTTGCACCAAAACCGCTACTACTTTCACCAACCCTAAAATGTGCATTTAAGGTCTGCATATTAGGGGCCTCATCCACACTAAACCACTGTTTCCTTATTGTTGCCCTAATTTTACCACCTTCGCCTATTCCTGCCATAGATGGGTATACCAAATAGTAGTTATCCGCTAAATAATCGAAATAGACTGGAACGCCTTCTTGGGCAGCAGACTGATAGCCCATCGCAAAAAACGAAAGTAAAATCAATAAATGTTGTTTCATTTAAGATGAGGGGTGCGTTAATAACATCGTCCAAATATAAAATATAACGGTTGAAGTACTACATTATTATATATGCCATAACTTAGAAAAACCTTCGTACTTTTGTGAAAAATATTTAAATGGAGGAGTTTATAATTACCGTGGTGCCCACGAAGAATCCGGCGATACTGAAATTTGAAACTAATCATTTCATAACCAAGAACAATAATTACGAATTCAAAAACATAGACGAAGCTAAAATTTCGCCTTTGGCCCAGCAGTTATTTTATCTGCCGTTTATAAAAACGGTATATATCTCGGGCAACTTTATTGGATTGGAACGTTATGATATTGTGGAATGGGACGATGTTAAGGATAGTGTGGCACAACAGTTGGTAGATTATCTTAACGCTGGGGAGCCTGTTGTTAAGGAGGATGAAAATCAAAAGAAGGTGGCGGTAACGGTTTATGCCGAAGTGACACCCAATCCGTCCGTGATGAAATTTGTGACCAATAAAAAAATTGTACCAACAACTTTTGAGTTCAAGAACATAGATGAGGCCAAAGATTCGGAATTGGCCAAACAACTATTTATGCTGCCTTTCGTAAAGGAAGTATTTTTTGATGTAAACTATGTTTCCATAAACAAGTACGATGTAGCGGAATGGGACGTTATTACTATGGAACTGCGCGAGAAAATCAGGGATTTTATTGCTGATGGCAAGGAAGTGGTTTCGGCCAAGAGTCTTCAAAAACAAAAAACAACGGCCCCGGAAGCCCAGATGGAGGATGCCAATTTAGACGATATATCCAAGCAAATCATTGATATTTTGGAAGAGTATGTAAAACCAGCCGTAGCTAGTGATGGCGGCAATATTCTTTTTAAATCCTATGAGGGGGACACCAAAACGGTCAACGTTATTTTGCAAGGGGCCTGTAGTGGCTGCCCCTCGTCTACCTATACCTTAAAAAATGGAATTGAAACGATGCTCAAAAATATGATGGGCGATATGGTAAATGAAGTTGTTGCCTTAAATGGTTGATTTTCAATAACAATAATATCCTATCTAGCTTTTATTTCTTAACTTTAAGAGAATCTAAAACTATATATTATGGCTATCTTAAAAGTTATTGAAGTGCTGGCAAATTCCAACAAAGGATGGGAGGATGCCGCAAAAAATGCTGTGGAACAAGCTTCCAAAACCGTAAAGAACATTCGTTCTGTGTATATCAAAGAACAAAGCGCTACGGTTACGGACGGAAAACTTAGCGATTATCGCGTAAATGTTAAGATCACTTTTGAAGTGAATTAATATTATTTGCATTTCAATCAATCAGCGCCGATAAAAGGCGCTTTTTTTGTAGCATATTTTTTAACCCATTTCATCACTGTAGATTTCAACAGTAACTGTCCATAAGATTAACATTTGTTTAGTGTTTGGAGTTTGATAAGGGAATGGTTTTTTTATTGTTTTGCAAAAAATTAAAATTAAATGAATATACTTAACAACTACGAGGACAACCTTACTAAAGCCCAGGAATGGGCATGGGAAATTTTGCCTGGATTGATCACTTCCCTAATTACAGCTGCACTAATTCTGGTAGTAGGCCTTTGGGTTATAAGGCTTATCAATAGAATGGTCAAGAAATTTTTTAATAAGGCCGAATACGACCCTTCCTTAGAATCCTTCTTGATGAGCTTTATCAGTATTGGCCTTAAAATAATGCTGTTTGTACTGGTAATTACCCAACTAGGGGTGCAATCTTCCTCTTTGGTGGCTATTATTGGTGCCGCTGGTCTGGCCATTGGCCTGGCACTGCAAGGTTCCTTGGCCAATTTTGCTGGTGGAGTACTTATCCTGGTGTTTAAACCATTTAAGGTAGGTGATTTTATCTCTGCCCAAGGTGTAGATGGCACGGTTAAGGAAATTACTATTTTTACAACCAAATTGAGCACTTTTGGAAATCAGATCGCTATTGTTCCCAATGGCCAATTATCCAATAATAACATTATTAACTACAATGCCCAAAATACCCGTAGGGATAAAATAGCCGTAGGCATAGGTTACAATTCCAATATTAAGGAGGCAAAGGATATATTGTTACAGATATGTGCCGAGAACGAAAATATCCTTAAGGATCCGGCTCCAGAAGTATATGTGGCCGAATTGGGAGATAGCTCCGTAAATCTTTCCTTGCGCTTTTGGGCCAAAAATGAAGTTTTTTGGGCGGCCCACTTCCATGTTATGGAAGAGCTAAAGAAAAGGTTTGACGCCGCAGGAATAGAAATCCCTTTCCCACAAAGGGTAATCCACCAGTCCCAAGTCTAAGATTTTTTGGTGGGCAACATAAAGTCCTTTAAGTAATAAGGTTCAAAGTAAGCGACATTCTCAAAATCGTTTGCTTTGAACTTTTTATAAGACAATTCACCCATCTCCGTAGCCGTAGGCAATGCCGTAAGGAAACTAAAATTTGGATGATCCAGCAGTTCCCGGCATTTTTCAGCTCCGTCCCCAATGAGCAAAACGCTGCCTTTTTGTGCATATTCCAGGAAACTATCCTTGTTTATAATTTCTGCCTTGGTTTCCCTAAGACGATTGCCCTGCGCGTCAAAAATTGCCGAATAGACTTCCATTCTCCTAGCATCCAAAACCGGAATTATAAAATCGTAGTTTCTTGCATGGCCCTGCATTGCCAAACTTTCCAATGTGGAAACAGATATCAGTGGGAGATCCAAGGAAAAACAAAGTCCCTTGGCTGCCGATACCCCTATGCGCAGACCGGTATAGGACCCTGGGCCCTTGCTCACGGCCAAAGCGGATATATCCTTAAAAGCTAAGGAAGCCCCTTGCAAAGCTTCCTCTATAAAAATATGCAACTGTTCCGAATGCGAATAGTTTGGACTATTATCTTCCCTTAAGGAAATTATTTCCCCATTCCTTGCAATACTCACTGAACAATTCGTGGTTGCGGTCTCTAAATTTAGTATCATAGTCATAATAGACCGCAAATATAGCTTAATCCAAGGTTATAGGTAAACCAAAATAAAATTCCAGAACCTTTAATCTAAATATATAGTCATATTTTGTTCTTATTAATTCGGCCTCCGCGTTATCAACCCTGGATTGTGACTGACTAAAATCGAAGGCATTCATTAGGCCAACATCAAATCTCTCCTTGGAATAATTATAGGCCAACCGGCGTGCATCCAAGGTTTTTTGGGCAGCTTCATAGGCTTTGGAAAAACTCTTAACATCTACATAGGCCTGATTGATATTGGATTCCAAATCCAATTTATCCTGTTCCAACTGCAAACGTGACCTTTCTACCCCAATTTTGGCCCTTTTAATATTATTATTAACACTAAACCCATTAAACACTGGAATATTCAACTGCAGGCCATAGGCAATACCGTCAGTTAAATACAACTGGTCCGTGAAAGCGATCCTATCAAAGGTCAATGGATCCCTAAACTCGCTCGAATAACGTGTGCCATAGTTAAAGAAAGCCCCTAAGGTTGGGTAAACCGCCCCTTTGGCAATTTGCAAATCCTTTTGTGCCAATTCTACGTTGGACATGGAGAATTGAATATCATTTCTAAAAGTAAGGGCTTTGTCGAAAATAGTCTTGGGAGAATTGTCCAAGATATTGGAAGGAGGAATATCGAATTCCTCATCGGCGATATCAAAATTTTCGTAGTCCCTGATCTGAAGTAGCTGTGCCAAGCTTATCCTAGAGATCAACACTTGATTCTCTCCATTTACAATTTGCTGTTCCTGATTGGCCGCAGTAGCCTCTATTTCCAATAAATCGCCCCTTGGGACTACCCCGGCTTCCACCAATTCCTTGGTCCTAACCAGATCCTGTTCCGTTACGGCATATTGCGCCCTAAAGACCTTAAGCGACTCCTTATTGGACAAAACCTGTAGATAGGCATTGGCCACCGCCAGCATAATGTCGTCCTTTAAGTCATCCAATCTATACTGATTTGCCAAGGCATTCAATTTTGCCCGGTTAAGCCTATGGATATTCCTGAGTCCATCAAATAAATTTACCGAGGAACTGAAACCTCCTGATGCCGTTGTTACGGTACCCGTAACCTGTTGGTTCCTGGATTGATCCAGAACGAGCCCCGAATTACCAGAGAGACTCGCATTTGCATTAAAATTGGGCAACATATCACCTATAGCATCCGATTTATCTATTTTGGCATTTTCAAGATCGAGTTCAAACTGCTCTATGGTCAAGTTGTTTTCCACCGCATAATAAACACATTCTTCCAAGGTCCATTTTTTTTCCTGGGCAGAAAGCAGGCCACAACAGAAAATAAACAACCCTATAATTATTCTAATTCTCATGTTTTGATTGTTTTTTGATTGATTTTTTGATTGATATTCCCCTTAATTTTCTTCCCCTTCTTCACCGTCCTCTTCCGTACCTTTCTTGATAGGTTCGGTCTTATTCCAAACCTTCACCCTATCCTCTTCGGTAATACCTGAAACTATTTCCACATTTACCCCATCCGAAATCCCAATCTCTACATCCTTTCTTTCAAACTTTTGCTCCTCAAGCGTACCTACGGCAACTTCAACAAAAGGTTTATCCGTTATTTTGTCAAATTGCAATAGGGCCTCTGGTATCACCATAACACTATCTTTCTTTTCCAGCACCAAGGAGGCATTGGCACTATATCCGGCACGGATCAAAAAATCGTCCTCCACAGTAACATCGCCCTCTATCTTAAACTGTACAGCTCCGGATTCCTCCACGCCCTTAGGGGCAATAAACCTAAGCTTGGCATCAAACTTTTTGTCGTTAATAGCGCCCAAACTAATTTCTAGGGGCATTCCCAATTCCAATTTTCCTACCTCGCCTTCGTCTACTTTCCCTTCGAAAATCATGATGCTCAAATCGGCTATGGTCGCTATTGTGGTACCATCATTAAAATTGTTACTCTGAATTACCTGATCTCCTTCCTTAACGGGAATCTCAAGTACGGTCCCAGAAACAGTGGCCCGTATGTTAGTATTGGCAGTGGCACTGCCACCAGCCGACCCATCACGGATAATCTGGTAATCCGATCTTGCATTGTCCAACTCCAATTTTGCCTGATCATATCGCAACTGTTGTGTATTAAAATCTTGGGAAGAGATAACTCCCTTATCAAATATGGCTTTGTTACGGTCATATTCAACCTTGGTATTGTTCAATGCTATTTCTGCATTCTTAACCCGACCTCTTGCCTGGTTCAAGGATTGTTCATTGGGAACCACCTTAATTTTTGCAATTAGATCGCCGGCATTTACCTTGGCCCCCTCTTTCAAAAAGATTTCATCTATAATTCCTGAAATCTGAGGTTTTATCTCCACCTCATCCTCAGGCACTACCTTTCCAGTTGCCACAGATTTCTTTTGAATATTGGCTATAAATGGATTTTTTGTCTCGTAGGTAATGGCCGATTTGCTATTGGACTTTATAAAAAAAGCGGCTGCCCAAAGTGCGCCCAGCACCAAAATCCCAATTAGCACATATTTTACAATCTTGTTCATTTTACTTGTTATTTATTAGTATTGGTTTGTTTTATTCTTCTCTTAATGCATCTATAGGTTTTATACTTACGGCACGTTGGGCGGGTATCAACCCAATCAAAGTACCTAGAATTACCATTATGGCCAAAGCTCCCAAAACATAGGGAATGGGTACGGTTGGATTGGAATAGGGAAAATCCATACCCTTGGTCAACTTATTGATCAGGCTCAGCACCCCGGCTCCTAGAATTATTCCCATAATGCCGGCCAACATGGTCAAAAACACCGATTCTAGGATAATAAGCGACCTCACTTCCTTGGGCGTGGCACCTAGGGCACGCCTAACTCCCAATTCTTTGGTTCTTTCCTTGACCGAGATCAACAAAATATTCCCGATCCCTATAACTCCCGCTAAAATAGTGGCAATTCCAACTACCAAGGACATAAAGGTCAGCCCCTTGGCAAAGCCGACAATTCTATTGAATATTTCCCCTAGGTTAAAAGAACCAATAGCCCGTTCATCCTTGGGATTCACATTGTGAATACTTTTAAGAACCGCCTTCACATTTTCCTCCACTTGTACAACATCGGCATCATCATAGGCTGCAATGGCAAACCAACCCACATTTTCACCGGTATTGTATAATTTTTTAAAGGTGGTAAAGGGTATATAAATATCGGAATCACTTTCAAATCCTCCTCCCGGCGTATACTTGTGCACTCCTACCACCTGAAAAAAAACATTGTCTATTCTAATATATCCTCCTATAGGGTTCTCTTCACTTTCAAACAACTCCTTTTGGGTGCGTTCTCCAATAACACATACCTTTCTGGCGCCCTCTATATCCTCATCATTTATAAATCTACCTCCGTCATAAATTTTCTTGGTAGCTATTTTTGTGGAAATGGGATAATCGCCATATACTGCATAGTTCCCGGACTTACCGTTTCTGATGGTCTGGGCCGGACTACCTCCAAAAATGCCCTTTACATTTCTTGGGGCAATATATTGAATCTCGGGAATCCTATTTTTCAACAGTACCCCATCATTTAATTTCAGTTGTAGCTGTCTTCCTGTTTTAAACCCTTTATAGGGCATGCTGGTACTCTGTGCCCATGTAAACATACTGTTCATGGCCACATTTTGAAACTGCTTTTCAAACCCATTGTCCAGGCCTTTAGCAGCTCCAGACAATACGATATAAATCAAAATGCCCCATAAAACCCCAATGACGGTAATAATGGTCCTAGTCCTATTCTTACCAATAGAACCAAAAATCTCCTGCCATGTATTGCTGTCAAATAAAAATCGCATATTATTCGTCTCTTAAGGCTTCAATTGGCTTTATTTCCGCTGCCCGTTTGGCCGGAATATATCCTGCAATGGCACCAAACAGTATCAATACCAAAGTTGCGCTGATCGCCATTGTAATATCTATATAGGGATTGGTTATGAAGTAGTCCTTCAATTTTTCTCCCATTGAATTCAAAATAAAAACCCCCAAAAGCATTCCAAAAAATCCCGAAATGGTAGTAATAAAAACCGATTCCAATAAGATGGAACCTATGACCGACTTGGGAGTAGCCCCTAGGGCTTTCCTAATACCAAGTTCTTTTGTACGTTCCTTGACCACAAAAACCATAATATTGCTGATCCCTATTATCCCGGCTATTATGGTACCAAAGGCCACAAAGGCCACTATAATCTGCAAGACCCTTGCAAATTGCTGGTTTTGCTTAAGTTGATCCGCGATATTCCTGATGAATATTCCGTTCTGGTCGTCCGGACTTATATATTTCTTTTCCTTAAAAAACCGATTAAGACTCAGATCAAGTGCCATGGCCCCGGCGTAACCGATCTCTGGTTTAAAGGCCACAATTATTTGGTCTACCTTATCATTATTTTTCTCAATGAGCTGTCTGGTTGTATAGGGCATATAGATCAATCGTTCCTCATTATCCCCTCCATCATCCTGAAATACCCCAATGACCATAAACGCACTCCCTGCCACATCTATGTATTCGCCAAGGGAATTTTTATTTCCAAATAGATCGTTTTCTACCAGCCTACCTATGACAACATATTTCGTCTTATTCTTAATATCTTCCTCATTAATAAAACGTCCCTTCATCATAATGGTCTTTTCGGCATATTGATGTGCCGGACCAACCGCCCTTGTAGTGTAGTTATTGGATTCATTCTTGTATTTGACCAAACCTCCCCGGGAAATTCTTGGAGTGGTATATTCAACGAACATAGAGAAATTCTTATTGATGTCTACCAAATCACTATTGTCAAACTCAATACGCCTATTGGATTTATAGCCTTTATACGGTATGGTTGTCCTCCCTGGAAAAACGTATAGCACATTGGTGGCATCATCCCCAAAGAACTCGTTGAAGGTGTTCACCAGGCCATTGCCCATTCCAAATAGAACAACGAAAATGAGAATGCCCAAGGCCACGGTAAACCCAGAAAGAAAGGTTCTGAGCTTGTTCTTGTGAATGGTTTCAAATATTTCCTTCCAATTATCCCTACTAAACATACTGGGAGGCCCTAACCTGGGTTATTTTTTTATCTTCCACAATAACCCCATCCTTTAAATGTACAATTCTCTTGCACATGTCCGCAATATCAGGCTCATGCGTAACTATTAGTATAGTGTTGCCGGCATCGTTTATTTTTTGAATGAGGTCCATGACCTCATAGGACGTTGTACTGTCCAAGGCACCGGTAGGCTCATCTGCCAACAATACTTTGGGTTCGGCCGCCATGGCCCGTGCAATGGCCACCCTTTGCTTTTGACCACCGGACAATTCACTGGGCAAATGATCTGCCCATTCCCGTAAACCAACTTGTTCCAAGTATTTCAAAGCTTTTTCCTGTCTTTCCTTTCTGCCTACTTTTTGGTAATACAGGGGAAGTGCCACATTTTCCATGGCGCTTTTATAATTGATCAAATTAAAGGACTGGAAGACAAAACCCAAAAACTTGTTCCTGTATTGTGCGGCTTTGGTCTCATTTAAATCCTTAATAGGCACCCCGTCCAAGGTGTAGGATCCCTCATCCAGAACATCCAACATACCAAGTATATTAAGTAGGGTGGACTTTCCGGAACCAGAAGATCCCATAATGGCTACAAGCTCCCCATCCTCCACAGAAAAATTAATGCCTTTTAACACATGCAGGGAATTGCTTCCCATTTTATAGGATTTATGAAGATCTTTAATTTCTATCATGATGTATTGAATTAGGTGAGCATATATGAAAATACGAATATAAGACCTACTATCACTAGAGTCGTTACAATAGTGCGTGTTAAAGCTTTGTTAAAAAAAGCCTAGGCCCCAACCGTTGCAGGTTTTATTTCGTTCCATACTTTTATTTCATCGTCTGGTTTTATTCCCTGTAGAATTTGGATATAGATTCCATCACTTACCCCCAATTGAATTTCCCTACGTTCAAATTTCTGACTTCCCGTAGCAATTTCCACAAAGGGTTTTTTGGTATCCGGATCAAACTGTATCAAGGCTTCCTTCACCGCCAACACACTATCTGCCTTGGCTAATATAATGGAAGCATTGGCGCTAAGCCCTGCCCTTATAAACACGGAATCGCGCTTTTTCAAGGTACCTTTGATCTCGAATTGTATGGCCCCATTTTCCACTTTCCCCTTGGGTGCTATATAATCCAGGACAGCATCGAACACGGTATTTTCTATGGCCCCCACGGTAATTTCCAGAGGTAGATTTTCCTTAATTTTACCTACCTCCGATTCGTCTACCTTGCCTTCAAAAATCATCTTATCCACATCAGCAATGGCTGCAATGGTAGTACCTTCATTAAAATTATTGGATTCTATGACCTGATTACCAACTTCCACCGGAACTTCCAGCACCATTCCGCTCACCGTTGCGCGTATCAGGGTATTTGCCTCGTTCCCATAACCTTTGGTTGTTCCGGTCTTAACGATATCGAAGCGTTTGTTGGCCGCAACATAGGATTGCTTGGCCTGGTCATAGGCAACTTCTGCCTTTTCCAGATCCACTCTGGAAATTACCCCTTTATCGAACAAGGTTCTTTGCCTTTCCAAGTTGCGCTTTTGGTCATCCAAGGAAATCTTGGCCTCTTCTATGGTATTCTTGGCTTCGTTTAAAGAAGATAGGTTGGGTACTACCTTTATCTTGGCTATAAGATCTCCTGATTGAACATAATCGCCCCCTTCTACAAAAACCTCCTCTATAACGCCTGAAATATTTGGTTTGATCAACACCTCTTCCAAAGGCAGTATACTGCCCGTAGCCACAGTTTTCTTAATGATGGTCTGTGTGGAAGGCTTTTCTGTTGCATAGACCACAGGATCTTCCGCATTCTTTTTATACAGGTAATACAAGGCCCCGGCACAACTAAAAACGATAAATATTAAAATTATAACGGTAATCGACTTTTTCATGTTTTTGATGATTTTGATTGATTGATTGATTGATTCCTACTTATGTTGTTATTCCTAGTTAAAAATCTTACAGCTTGTCACAATGATACGGCTACTCCATCCTCAGCGCCTCTATTGGTTTAATTTTTATAGCACTTTGTGCAGGTATAAAACCTGCCAACAGCCCCGATACCACCAAAATAATCAAGGCCACCAGTACCACCCCCAAACTCACACTGGGATTAATGAACATTTCAATTGGTCCGTTGCTTGCCAGAAAATAATTAATAAGGTAAATGACAAAGGCCCCGAAACTAATTCCGGCCATCCCGGATATGATGGTCAAAAAAATAGACTCCATAATAATTTGAAGCTTAATGGACCACGGGTTTTCTCCCAAAGCACGTCGTATCCCAATTTCCTTGGTCCGTTCCTTGACCACTATCAACATAATATTGCTCACCCCAATTACACCGGATAACAATACCAGTACACCAACAAAATAGGCTATCCAACGCATTGCCTTAAACAGTCCCAACACTCTGTTGAACTCCTCAAATAAATCAAAATGCCCAACAGCACGCAGATCTTGGGGATGAATTTTTTGGTTTTCCCGTACTACCGTAAATATTTGTTCTTTTAATTGGGTAATTGAAGAGTCATCATTGGCGGTAATGGCCATCCAACCAACTTTATCGGCCTGGTTAAAAGCCTGGGAAAAGGAAGTAAAGGGTATAAAAATTTCCTTTTGGATCTCCTCGGCATTGCCGTCATTGGAATTCTTCCTATAAGTTCCAACAACCATAAAATTCACTCCTTGAATCTTAATATAGGTACCTATAGCCTCTTCCCCCACATCATATAAACTGGCACGCACCCCTTCTCCAATTACCGCCACTTTTCTTTTTCCATCAATATCCAATTGATTTATAAATCTGCCGGAAGTGATGCTCATGGGATCTTGATTAATAATATCCGGATAATCCCCATAGACATTAAATGCCCCCGTTTTTATTCCCCGGACCACATTATTGGTTCCGTTAAAACCTCCCAATTGATTTCTTGGGGACACAAACCTTAGATCCGGGACTTTTTGCCTTATGGCATCTACGTCCCCCAATTTAAAAGTAAAACGCCTCCCTTTTGGCAAGCCTTTGTAGGCCATTGAGGTGCCTTGGGTCCACATGAACATAGTATTGGTTGCAATATCACCAAAATTGGACCGTATTCCGTTCTCCAATCCCTTCCCTGCCGCCAAGAGAACAATCAAAATCAATATTCCCCAAAAAACCCCAAATGCGGTTAGAATGGTCCTGAACCAGTTACTGGTCAGCACTTCCAGAATTTCCTTCCATCGGTCCTTATTGAACATATCTATTGGTTATTTACAAACAATGGTCCTATTCATCCCTCAAAGCTTCAATGGGTCTAATAGTAGCAGCCCGCCAAGCTGGAAAAAAGCCCGCTAAGGCCCCGGCTATTATCAACAAACAAACCGTACTAAGGGCCACCTTAAAATTAATGGAAGGATTAAGGACATAATCTATCTGAAGGTTTGGACCCACAAACTCCAACAACCCCATGCTAAATATTAGTCCGGCCAAACCCGCAACGCTGGTAACAAAGATTGCCTCGTGCAATATCATGCCCACAATGGCCCTTGGCCGTGCGCCCAAAGCCTTCCTTACCCCTATCTCCCGGGTTCTTTCCTTTACTATAATCATCATAATGTTGCTAACGCCTACCACCCCTGCCACAATAGTACATATACCAACGAACCAGAAGAAAAATTTAATCCCTCCCGTTAAATTTTGAAATCGCTTTACCGCTTCCAACGTATTAAAAGTATTAACGGCACTAGGGTCTGTTGGCGCCACCATATGGGCTTCCTTGAGATAGGTTTTGATATCTTCGGTCAATTTCACGGACTTTGCTACCGTTTCATCCAAACTTGCGGAAGGTTTTAAGGTATAGAACAGCATATTTAGGTTATCGGTTCCATTAAAAACACGCTGAGCGGTACTTATAGGGATAAACAACCTATCCTCTTCCCTATCGCCGCCCTTATCCCCATAAACCCCAATGATCTGAAAATTAATCCCTGAAAGCTTCAAAAACGCACCAATGGGATTTTCTTCCCCTTTAAGCAGTTCCCGTTTAATTTTATTACTGATCACCACCACCTTGGCAACGTTTTCCTCGTCCCCGTAATTTAAATACCGCCCCTGGGAAATGAATTGATTTTCAATATTCTGAAACAATGGGGATACTCCCTGTACGGAATAGGAGCCGGATTCCGTATTATAATCTACGGTTACATTTCTTACCCTAAAGAATGGGGATCTATTTTCAAGGTCTTCGCCAAATTTAGAATTGATGGCCTGGTAATTATTATTTCTCAACTGTATGGGCCTGCCTGGATTTAGGCCCATATATTCCTGCGTGGTAACCTGTGTCCACACCCCTATCCTATTGCTGGCATCCGCTTCAAATTCTTTGGCAATACCATTTTGCATGCCCTGACCAAATGCCAATAAAACCACCAAAATAAATATGCCCGAAGCAACGGAAACGCCGGTAAGAATGGTACGGAGTTTATTTTTCCGTATAGCATCAAAAATTTCCTGCCATCTCTCAATATCAAACATAGGCCCAATAGTGTTTATTGAATAAGACCTTTGTGAAATGAAATTGTTACAGGTGTAACTCTAAATAAATGTTAAAATTGAACCTGTTTTAAGATTTCATCTTGCGGTAGATAAAGAAAAATAAACCGGCCACCAACAGATAAGGAACGGCCATAAGATAAACAATGCCATTGTTGATGCCTTTTGCAGCAGCCTCACTCCCTTCACTTTCCAACACAGCCCTACACATGGCGCATTGGGCTTCGGCCAATTCCGGAACCAATAAAAACACCAAAGTTAAAAGCAATACGGTATATCGTACTTTTATGGTATTTCTTGAATACAATGTCGACCTTTTAGTGTACATAGTAGGGAGATATCATTAAATAGACCACAACCCCGGTAATGGCCACATACAGCCATAAGGGAAAGGTAATTTTTGCAAGTTTCCTGTGCGCATCATAATTCTTAAGGTATGCCTTTGCATAGGTGCGCAATACCAATGGTATAATTACAATGGAAAGAATGATATGGGTTATCAAAATAAAGAAGTAGAGATACCTAACAATCCCCTCTCCGCCAAAGGAGGTAGAATCCGAGGTCATGTGATAGGCCACATACATCACCAGAAATGCCAGGGAAAGAACAATACAACCAGTCATTAATTTCCGGTGCAACTCCAACTTCCCGCTCTTAACGGCAAGAACGGCAAGAACCAATAAAACGGCTGTTAAACCATTTATGGAAGCATATATAGGTGGTAAAAAACCAAGAGGCTCCACATTGGGTAATTTAACCCCAAATAGCAATGCCACTACAAGCGGTATGACAATGGACACCAGGTTTATAATTTTATTGATTTTTTTTTCCTTTAAAGCAATAGTATCCATTATTCTTCCAATAGTTTTTTAATGTCCTCTTTTAGAATTGATATTTGTTCTAGCTCCCCATGATCATTCTCACCATCCTGTTCGGTTATAGTCCCCCTATAATACACAATTGGATTCCCAAACTTATCCACCCGGGAACGTATAAAACCGTTTTTATCTACCAATGCAAATAGACCCGAATGTTCAAACCCGCCTTCTGCCTCTGGAACTTCAGCGGCAAAAATACTAAATCCGGTATTGGCCAAGGTATAAATGTCGTTCATATTCCCCGTCAACAAATGCCAGTCCATGTTTGTTATGCCATAATCCTGAGCGTATTCCTTCAATACCGATGGCGTATCATATTCTGGGTTTATGGTAAACGAAGCCACTCCAAAATTTTCAAAATTCTTAAATTCGTTTTGAATCTGAACCAAATTTTTGTTCATGATGGGACAAATTGTGGGGCAAGTAGTAAAAAAGAATTCCACTAGATAGACCTTGCCCTTATAATCGTCATTGGTAATCAATAGACTGTCTTGATCTATAAAAGCAAAGGGCGGTACCTTACGTCTCTCACCGTTCATTTCAACATATGCCAGCTTATCATTGGCATCCTTCAGGTTTAACCTATCATTTTGTGTAATGGAACCCCCTTTAACCCGATCCACAATTTTTGGGACAAAAATGATTCCAAAAACTAGAATTACCAGTGAAACCCAAACATATGTATAATTATTCTTTTGCATTATTTTGGCCTATCTGCATTGTTCTTTTTAAGGGCCATTCGATATTCGGCCAGTATTATTTTTATATCATCCTCCATCTTATTGTTTAAATCGGCCACCGAAGAAGTGTCAAAACCATATTTGACACCCTCATCCTCATCATCGTCCCTACCCCTAAGCACCCTGTTCTTATCCACGATAAACACATAGGGAGTACTCAAGTTCCCATCCAAGCTAAGGTTCGTCTTTAAACTCCTAAAAATTCGATTAATATCATCCTCATCCCCGTAAACGAAATTCCATTTACCAATATCTGCCAGCTGCTCCAACTCCTTTTTCAATGCTTCCACACCCTGCTCCGTACCTTTGGGCATTACCATAACAAATTGAAAATCGTTAAACTCGTTAAAGCGCTTGTATATCTTCTGGTTTAAATTAAAGGCGTTTCCTTTTTTGTTATCCACGTCCTTCCCTAAAAATCCCAATACGGTAATTTTACCTTCCAAGGCAATGTCGTTGGTAGCAAAATCAATTTCAGAGACATTCTCCGTCAAAGTTGCCAATTTGCCAAAGTTGGTAATCCCTGAGGCAAAAAATAGATATATCACTATTGGCAGTATAAATAAGGTGACAAGTACTAATGTTTTCTTCATCTAATAGCTATTAGTTTCCAACATTACAGTTTTTACGAAAAAAACATTCCTTCGCTGTAAAATCGGTGCAAACCGAATAAGTACAAAAATAAAAAAGACGGTTGTTATACCGTCTTTTTAAGCTGTTAATTATTCGTTAGAAATTCCACTTAACGAAGCCATCGCTATACACGTGGTATATATAATCCGCTTCAAAGAGAAGAATAAAAATAAGATAGGCAACAAGGAATATAGGGGTCCATACAATAGCTCTTCTTAAAGAACTCTTTTCATCCCTAAGGTGCATAAAATCCCAAGCAATATAATACGCCTTAACCAAGGTTAGTATGATAAATATCCAATTCAAAATTTTCATCCCAAGGAAGTAGGAATGAGTTAAGGCCGCAGGTTTTAAAATCCCCAATGCCACTTCAACTATGGTGACCAAAGTAAGGAATATAAGTACCCCCCATATTTTTTGGGTATTGGACTTAAACTTCAACAGACCTCTAAATATTTCGAGTTTATGTTCGTGTGCCATTTCTAATGCTATTTTTAATGCTATTTTTAAAGTATTCTTTTAATTGTAAATGTTATTTTTCCAGAAGCTATACCAAGTAGAAGAAGGTAAACACAAATACCCATACCAAATCCACAAAGTGCCAGTACAACCCTACTTTTTCCACCATTTCATAATGTCCCCTGCGCTCATAAGTACCAAGAATAACATTAAAAAAGATAATACAGTTGATTACTACACCGGAAAACACGTGAAAACCGTGAAAACCTGTGATAAAGAAAAAGAAATCGGCAAACAACCTACTGCCGTACTCATTCCGTATCAAATTGGCACCTTCCACAACCAATGCAGCATCGTTCAATTTCTTCAAAGTTTCATCCCGAGACAAAACTGTCTTATGGCCATCCTCGTTAATGGTCTCTGTACGAATTAAAACATTGGGATTCGATTTCACCCCTTCAACTACCTCATTCAAGGAGTAGCTGGGCAACGCATCGCCTTTGTAGTACCAAATTCCGTTCTTCCTTTCGTGATCGACCCTTTCTTCGTCCAAAGTCGCTGCAAAATCCCTTAATGCCAAGCGATCACCTGAATCGGCACTAACAAATTGCAAAACCCTACCGCCTTTGGTTTCCAAAGCTCCAAAATCGCCCTTTATAAAAGTGGCCCATTCCCAAGCCTGTGAACCTACGAATATAGCACCCCCAATAATGGTAAGAAACATAAACCAGATGACTTTTGTCTTTTGTAATTTATGTCCGGCATCAACGGCCAACACCATAGTTACCGAAGACATGATCAAGACAAAGGTCATAAAAGCTACGTAGTACATTGGGTAATTCCCATGAAAAAAAGGAACGTGGGTAAACACCTCATCGGCAATTGGCCAAGTTTCTATGAACTTAAATCTTGAAAAACCGTAAGCGGCAAGAAAGCCAGAAAATGTTAAAGCATCGGAGACAATAAAGAACCACATCATCAACTTTCCGTAACTTGCACCTAGAGGTTGATTTCCTCCACCCCAAACGTTTTCTTCTGTACCCGTAGTAACCGTAGAATCCATATAAAAATTATAGCGTTAATAAAATTTTCACAAATTTACATTTTTTTCGGCTAAACAAAATTTTTGCCTTTTAAAAATGGCAAAAAAAACCCATTCTAAATAAGCTCACCTAGAATACCTTCTAATTACCAAAGAATTAACCCTTTTTTAGTTCACGAAATACATAAAAAGTATTAAATAAACCCAAAGAATATCCAAAAAATGCCAAAACGTGGCTCCCAATTCCAAACCGAGCATTTCCTTGGAGGAATACTTATTTCGCAAGTGGTTGGCAATAACCACCAAAAGCGAAATAATCCCGGCAACGACATGAACAATGTGCACGGCAGCTATTAGGAAAACATAGGACATTTTAATATTGCTCGTAGGCCCGGTAAAATAGTAACCGTTGGCTACCATCTGTGAGAATCCGTTGAATTGCAATATTATAAAGGCAATTCCCAGACCCAGGGTCAACAACAACCAGTTGGTACATTGTTTTATCCTATCTTGTTTAATGGCTTTCTTCGCCATAATATAAGTTATACTGCTTATAATTATAACTAGGGTACTCCCCAAAAATGATGATGGCAAGGCCAGATCCTTGATCCAATCCTCACGTGAACTACTTACTATATAGGCGCTGGTCCAACCCGCAAATCCCATTAGCAAGCTCACAATCCCGAACCAGAGCATCATCTTCTTAGCCCTTGCGTTTTTTTCCTTTCCCGTACCCTGCGTTAAGTCCATCCTTATTAAATAAATTTATCCATTACATATACCACTTGCATCAGCGTTATATAACTTACACTGGCCAGCATTAACTTCCTAGCGGATGCATTGTCCCTTTTTTCATATAATCGAAAAGCAAAGAACAACATTACCGTACCCATTAAAAAAACGATAACAGCCGCCACAATTGACAATTGAAGCCTTCCCGTAAAACCAAATACCGGAATTATAGATATAATCATCATCCAAATGGTATACATTATGATCTGTAAAGCGGTGCCCTTATCCTTTTTACCTGTCGGAAGCATTTTAAAACCACCCTTCTTATAATCTTCATCCAACATCCAACCTAGAGCCCAAAAATGTGGAAACTGCCAAAAGAACTGAATCATAAACAAAGTCCCCGGCTCTATTCCAAAATGATCGGTAGCGGCCACCCATCCCAACATGAAGGGAATAGCTCCTGGAAATGCCCCTACAAAGACAGCCAACGGGGTTTTAGTCTTTAAGGGGGTATAGACACTTGTGTACAAGAAAATGGAGATGGCACCAAACATGGCCGTCTTTGGATTGAGAAAATACAAGGCTACGATTCCCAAAATGGTCATGAGAACAGCAATGGCCATAGCCGTATTCACTGACATCCTACCTGACGGGATTGGCCTGTTCCTGGTACGGCTCATCAGGGCATCCAGATCTTTTTCTATAATTTGATTATAGGCGTTGGAAGCCCCTACCATACAATAGCCCCCAAAGGCCAAAAGTAGCACCGAAGTAAAACTGATTTCAACGGCACCCAGAAAATACCCTGCTATGGAAGAGAAGACCACACTAACAGCAAGCCTTGCTTTGGTAATTTCTTTAAAGTCAGCAAAATATAACGCTAAAGAGGTATTCTTCACTGAACCGACCGCCGTTTTCATTTACATTTTTTAAATGGACCGCAAAGATACACCGCATAAGATATTTTTGCAACCAATTAAACATGTTTATATAAATTAACTAAATAGGAGAGGCAGAACGCTAAACGAATCTAGTAAACATCCTAACTTCCATGGACCAAGGCGCGCTCACATCATTATGGAACAAAAAAAATCCCGAGCGTTGGCTCGGGATTTTGAATATATTATAAGTTTCAACTATTGCAGTTTGAAAGTAATTGGAATACTAAACGGTACACGAACTGGTCTCCCCCTTTGTTTTCCTGGAGTCATTTTTGGCAACTTACTGATAATCCTTGCAGCTTCTTCCTCCAAGTTCTTATCCGGACCTCTCATTCTTACGTTTCCAATACTACCGTCTTTTTGGATAACAAACATTACGTTTACCCTACCTTGAACTCCCATTTCCTGGGCAATTTCTGGATAGCGGAAGTTTTTTCCAATATGCTTCTGCATCATGGAGTTGAAACAATCCCTCATTTTGTTTTTTGGTTCATTTTCACAACCAGGAAAAATAGGAACATCCTCGATAACAGCGAAAGGTACATCCACATCCTCCTCTACTTCCTCCACCTCAACATCGGCCACTTCTATTACTTCCTCCTCTTGGCTAGTTTCTGTAGACTCTATTACCGTCTCTTCTACTTCCTCCTCATCCTCAACAACCTCAATGATCTCAGGTGCTGCTGGTGGCGGTGGTGGCGGTGGTGTTTTGATTTGCTCGGTCATTGGAACTTCTTCGTCCAAAGTATCCTCCACATTCATGGTGTAATCAAAATTATTATCGTCGTCATAGGTCTTCCACTCAAAAGCTATATACGTCAATGCCATAACCAAAACAAGACCAATAACGAAATAAAGCCCGCTATTCCTTGTTAAATCTGCTTTCGGATTCTTTTTAAGTTGCATAATTCTTAATTTTTAATGTTCGCTAATTTATATATTTATTTTATCTGTTTAAAACTTTTTGTTAAAAAAAATACAAATAAATTCAAACAGGTCATTGGGCTCCAAAGTATCCTATTATATGTAACTAAAGGCCCTGAACGCAACTAAGTGGAAGAATCTCAATCTCCAAATATCCATTCCATTAAGAACCAGCAGGTTGCACCCTTTTTCTTAGAACACACCCCAAATTACTCAAAAAAATACTATTTCATCCACTTTAAAGAAGTTTTTCCCGAGAAAATATATTTTACCGAAAAACTTCCGAACAATGCCCCCAAACTATTTGCCAAAACATCCAGCAAATCGGGCTCCCTATCTTTTGTGGCCACACCCTGAAGCACCTCAATAATTATACCATAAATAACTGCGTATAAAACTATTTTCACAATCGCCTTCTTCAAAGGGGTATTTCTTCGGTCCATTTCCCTAAAGGCAAAACAGCCTAAAGCCGTAAATACGAAATAAAAAGTTAAATGTACCAGCTTGTCAAAATGTGGAATATCAATGGACGGCACACTCTCTTCCTCAAAAGAAAATAAGCTGAGCGTTGTTATGAACACCACCCAGCTTATAAACAAGATTGTAAAAAAATATTTTTTAAGCACCTACAAGTTCTTTGTACTCCGTATCGTTAAGTAAGCCATCTACTTCGGAAGAATCGCTAATTTTTACTTTAATGATCCAACCATCACCATAAGGATCGGTATTTACCTTTTCCGGCTCATCTTCAAGCGATTCATTAAAAGCTATAATTTCCCCGCTTAAGGGAAGAAAAAGATCGGAAACCGTCTTTACGGCCTCAACCGTTCCAAAAACCTCATCCTTATCCAAGGTTTCGTCCAAGGTCTCCACTTCCACATAAACAATATCCCCTAGTTCCCCTTGGGCAAAATCAGTAATCCCGACTATAGCGGTATCGCCTTCTATTCTGACCCATTCATGGTCTTTTGTGTACTTTAAATCTGAAGGTATATTCATTATCTAAATTTGTTAAGGCAACAAATGTAAAAGAATATCTTTTGTTAATCAAAAAACTCATTTAAACTTTTTGGTCCACTTGGAAATTAAATTCATTAACCAACACCCCTACTTGTTTAAACTAGTTCCCAAAATTATACCTCAATGTAAATCCTGTATTTATAGATGTTTGGGGAAAAGCAGTGGATACTGCAAATTTGGAAAAGGAATGATCGTAGAAAAACAGTGCGTTCAAATTCTTGCTCAAGGCATAATCGGCCACAAATTTTATGGACATTAAATTTTGTCCGGAAGTAATTTGATTGTTATCTATGTCCAAGTTTCTTATAATGGTGATATTATCCCTAAGGGTAACGTCTGCCTTAAGATTCAAATCCCCTTTTAAGCGTTGCTGCTCACCACCTATATTGGTTACAAATTTTACATCCTTAAAACGATACCCAAGTCCTACGGTATATTCCTTGCCATTGATCTCTGTCATTAAACTATTATCAAAACTTAAGGACAATGCCCTATCCGTTCTAATCTCGGCAAGTATACTAAGGGAGTTCTGCATTTCAAAATCCACTCTCACCAATGGGTTAAACTGATCCGTAAGCACCACATTGTTCATAATGTTGACCGGTAAAAAATCCTGGTTTTCAGAGTTTATCGGCTCCATACCCTCATTGAGCAACTGAGTACGCGTTAAATTGGTCTGAAACGAATTTATACTGTACGCCGCCCTATAGCCGTGACTAAGGGAAAAACGTTTAAATTTCTTCTTAAACCAAGGGTTGCGCATTAATCCGGTATATTTAATGTTCCAATTGGGAATGGGAATACTTCTAAAAGCATCCAAACTCACCTTATTAGGGTCCTTACCTGTATAAGCGGCAAAAAAAGCAGGCAAAAGAACATCTTGGCTCGTCTTACCATATCTCTCCGGAAAACCATCTTCATCCACCTCACCGGTGTCATGGTTTCTTTGGGTAACAATCCTATTGGCTATTGTAATCCTATTGTCCTTAAAGGTTTGAAAACTCTCCGAACTAAATTCATCACTCTTATTAAAAACAGTACCGATCATTAAGGTGGAAATACTAAAATTACCGTAGTTGTTTCCTAGAAGGTTCACATATTCAAATGTGTCATTGCCCAAATCCTCTACGTTAAAAGTCTCTTGGTAACTTTCGGACATTTGTCTATCGGCCACAAGATCTATTGTTAAATCCCTAGTAGGTTGCGCCGTTGCCGTTATATTTAACTGTTTGTTGGTATTCTGAATGTATTGTTGGTTAAATTCAGGGAAGGTGGTCAGCCATCCGTTTCTGGCCGCCTCGTACCTCACATCAGCCTGACTACCAAAAACAAATCCTATGGTTGGCTTTGCAGTACCAATAAAGCCTACAGACCTGGTATAACCTGGTAAAACCTTACCATTGTTCTGACTGTAGGTTACGTTGACACGTTTTACCATGGTAAGTACATCTATAAATGCATTGTAGCCAGACCCGCCTGCCTTTTTATCGTTTTTGGCATTTTCATTGGATGCCGGGTTGCCGGCCTTATCCAAACGAGTGGGCTTTGCAACTGCGCCTTTGGTATCCTTCCTACCTAAACCAAGGAAATCATAGAACTTTTGCATGGTCAAGGATGCCGTTAAATTATGAGTACTGGCATTCTGAACCGTATTTATATCCTCTCCGGCCACTTCGTTCAATGCATCCCCTCCCCTTTGCCAGTCAAAATTACTGGTATAGGTATATTGGGCACTTATAAAATCGAAAGCAGGAATTTTGTTCAGGGGCAATTCATAATTCAATTGCATTTCCTGGGAATGCCTGTTGGGCTCCCCAAGATCGAAAAATCCGTCCCACAAACCCAAAGCCTGATCAATTTCCGAATCCGGATTACCATCTTCCGAAAAATAATTCCTTACAATATTGTTGTTGGAAGCGGTAAGGTTTAACCGCAAGGATTTTGTTAGACTATAGTTGATGGCATATTGCCAATTGAAAAGATAATTCCTTTGCTGTAGAAATGGCAGTTCCAACTTTTCTACCCCAGGTTCAAAAACATCCCTAAACTTTTGTTGATTAAAGGATCTGTTAATATTGGATTGCAACGAAACACTGGCAGGCAGCACATTTAGATTCAATTCTTTTAGCCACTTCCAATATTTCCCGGTAAACAGGGAATCCTTCTTGGCAAATGGTTCTATTGGTAGAGGTTTAAAATTATGGTTATAAACAAAACCGGTTACCACATTCTGATCCCTTAGCTCATCGATCTCAAAATCCCTATGGTTAACTTCGTTATAGGAATAATTAAAGGTGAAGTTCTCAATGTCATAAAAATTGGCCTCCGCCTCTTCGCCCCTATCCTTTCTTACCCCAATAAAATTTATACTGGTCCTTTTGGTATAATCTTCAGCCTGCTGTCTTATTGCCTCGGCATCTTCTGGTGTTTCGGCAGCCGCAATACGATCTTCCAATTTTAGATCGTCATAGACAGGGTCAAATTCTGGGGTAATCAACTGCTCCGAAATTCCATAATTAAAAGGCAACTGCAGACCCCACTTTTTTGGAAACAATTGACCAATATTCACATTGGTGACCACGTCATAGGAAATGGCATCTTCACGTGCCCGTTCATTAGGCATCTGATCTATAGCCCCGAAGCCCGAAGTACTTTTGCTACCAGTAGCGGACACATTGGCAAAATCTGCCATGTTCATATCCATAGCAGCTATAGCGGCCCATCCCCCGTTATTATCCAATCCCGATAGGCGCAATTCATTAAACCATACCTCTCCCCTAGCCGGAAGGTTGTCATCGTTCTTAACACCTACCATCATACTCCTAATAGCTCCCAAGGAAGGATTTCCACGAATACCAATTCGCACTTTACCTAATGTTCGTGGATCAAATTCATTTACCTGTACGACCTCACCATTGTCTATTTCATAATAATTAATGGTGCTAAGGGTTTGGGCAGCTATTCCGGCAGATTTCACCTTGGACAGGTCATCCAAAGAAAGGTCCAGTTCATTTACATCGGGCCATATCTCACTTTCGGAACTTGCGCCGTGAGGCGTTAGCTGTAAGGGCAATTCTATTTGATAATAATTTTGGGTAAAATCCGAACCTATCCTAATAAACCCAACCAAGGGCGTCTCATCATCGGCATAATCCGAATCTACAATTTCTTCGGCGTGCATAAACATCTTTAAGCGTTTATATTGCCTTACATCGATATCCAAATTTTTGAAGACTCCCCTGGAATCCTGAGGTTCCAAGTTCTCCACTACAAATGACAATGATTGTTCATTCTGCCTTATAATGGTATTGTTGTTGTTCAGCCTTTCACGTTGTACACCAGGAGGCAAAACATAAGGTATTGGGGTTCGGGCAGCATTTTCCTCTATGTTCACGGCATTAACATCCACCAAGGTACCATCATCGGTAGGATCCCCATCTACATCTGGTTGCAAAGATTTGGCATATGTACGCCAATCCCCGCGCACTAGGTCCAAGGTGGCAAAACGCAATACCACATTACTTGAAAACCCTGTTAGGTACATCCGCATAAAGCTTATGGACCTAAAATCGCTTATACCGCCAACCGCATCCGTAAAATCGGACAAAGGTATCTTGTACTGTATCCATCGTTCGTTCAAGGTATTGCCGTTGGGCAAAGACCTGGTAACCCCTTCCTTAATATCCGTTACATACTTATCATTAACAGTAGTCCCTGGTTTAATATTAATACGGTATTCGTAATAACTATTAACCGTATTCATGGTTCCGTCCCTGTCTATATCCTCTACATCGGGCAAAGTTGTGGACCCCCTATCGGAATTGCTCAATTGTACCGGAGAGTTCCCATCGGGGTTATTGTAATTAAGATATCTTTCCAAAATACTACCTTCCCTGTTCAAAAAGTACTCGTAATTATCCAATGCCGGATCTTCCGCCGGACCATTATAGGTAATTCCGCCCTCAAAGGTATAAGTAGCCTCCTCTGCATCCGTTAGACCATCAAAACCAATATCCTGTAAACCTCTGTTATTCTCATCAGCATCAAAGGCATATATCAAAGATTGGGTTGCAGGAACCTTTCCCCAATTCGTTTTATAGGTAAGGTCATTGGACACGGGGTCTACAGGCAAACCATTTTCATACTGCTTCCTTCCATCGGGCAAAATATCCTCGGAAATATTCCCTAGGTTGATCACCAAATCCCCTGCACTTGTTGCTATACCATCCACATAAGGATCCAATACCCAAAACTGAACGTATTCCACGTTGGACTGCTCAAAGTTGGTACTGCTCAACGATCTCATTATCCCCGCCCATTTATCCTGGGGCTGTTCCGTAGTAAAATTTGGATTTGCATTGTAGGGACCTTTCATATCGGGGTAATAGGCAATGTCCAAAGTATTTTGGGCCAAAGTCTGTCCTTGGGCAACATCCTGATTAAAAACATCCTGAATATAGATTCTTCTGGTCTCGTTTGTGGAAATATCATCATCGTTCAACGCAGTAGGTCGCTGATTGGAATAAAAAATAGGATCCACGGTATACCAGGCCATTTTTGCCCTACCAAATCCAGACTCTACACTATTGACCGTGTTCGTAAATTCCACGGGTGGACTCGCCATGGACCAACCAAGAAACGAACGGATATCTATAAGTGATTGAGCTCCTTCAAAATCGTCCAAATAGGTTGTGGTTTCCCCTTCAAAATCCGCATTCTTGGGAGAGCTTGGACTTAAGAAGGCAACTTCCCCACGAACAGACAAGTTGGAAGGGACGTCCGTATCTATATTTGGCAATTTATTGACCAATCTGGTCAAAAATGGCACCTCAGTGGAAAAATTACTATTGAGGCCAAATATTGTATTGTTTACAGGCTCTATTCCATAATTGGATTTCTGTGTCAAGGGTTTTTCATTCAAATTGAGCAAAGTACCTCCAAGCACAAAATTTTTGTTGAATTGATGCTCCACATTTACACCGGTAAAACGTCTGGTCTGCTGTCCAAAAACCGCATTGTTCTCCACAGAAATATTGATGGGCGTATTGGAAGCCTCCAAGCTTGGGTCCAAAATCTGCACCGTTCCCGACTGATAATTTACAGTGTAATCTATACCTTCCTGCAACTGCCTACCACCGGCAGTAACCCTTACGGATCCCTGCGGAACATTGAATGCCCCAATAGGTATCCCATTCGTTCCCTGTGATTTATAGGTACCTTTTAGAATAAACCTATTCTTATCCGCGTCCTGTTGGGCGGCCGCCGTTGGAAGCGAGTACATATTCCTAAAGACGTACTTCTGTTGATTGGCATTATAACCTTGATCATTGTCCACGTCATAGGTACCACCACCCAAAAGGTTAAATAAATACTCCCCAAAAGGTTCAACTTTTGTAAATATAATGCTCCCCGTTTGAGAGTTTATGGTAATGCCTTCCACATAATCGAAAAAACCATCCCCTCCACTTTGCAGATCATTATACGCATTTAGCCTATCCAAATTAAAGACATCCAACAATATCCTATCCTCCAACGGTTTAGGGGAAGATGGCCATCCAGAACCAACACCTGATTCTACCGGGGTAATATAATTTCTGGGAGTGGTTTCCGCATATAAAATGTTCAACTTAAAATCTTCCTGACTCAATTGGTAAGCGCCAGTCGCATATATATTCTTCATCATCAGATCCCATATAGGATCTACAACATTGGTAATATTACTTTTTAACAATTTAAGGATCAGGGTATTGTTGTTTACCGGTATTTCTGCCCCTGCAGATACCGTAGTGGCATCCACACCTCCATTGGCAAACTCCCCCACTTGATAGACCTCCCCGTTGTAAGTATATTGAAAGGCGACCCCCAAAACTTCATCATTGCTCAACCTTTGGTTTAGGGATATGTATCCCAATTGGGAATTAAAGGTAAAGTCCCTTCCCTGCTCCAATTTTCTGGCATTCTCCAAAATAGCATAATCAAACCCCTGATTCACAGTGTACCCAGGCACATTAAAACCCGATTGAACAGTGGCTATATCGCGAATATTGGTTGTTAGAGCTCCTCCAGACCCAATTTGGAGAGGATCAAAATCATTGGCACCGTTCCTCGGCAAATTCCCGGCAGCGGAACTATTAAAGAATCCAGCCGGATCTCCATTGTTCTGCCCTATCCTTGTCTTTTCTGGCTGTACTTCCCCCAAATCCTGGATCGCAACAACGTTCCTAATATTCACAGTTTGCTGGCTCCTATTGGTAATCCATACTTCCAACCTTGTAATCTGGACCTGGCTCCTTATATAAGGATAATTAACAAGCGCAGCATCATAATTATCCCTAAAATAATGGGCCAAGAAAAAGTGTTTATCGGCATCGTAATCCTGGGCCCTTAGCTCAAAGTCGTTCACCGTACCTCCTCCTTGTGCCACTACAGTATTGCTCTGGGATCTTTGTTCCGAAAATACGGCCGTAACCCTGGTCTTCCCAAATTGCAGTTCGGTCTTTACCCCAAAAAGGCTCTGTGCCCCCGTTATCAAGGAGCTATTAAGAGGCATACTAACATTACCAACTTCGATCTTCTGAAGTATATCGTCTTCAGATGGTGTGTAGTCCAACTTGACCAAATTTTGAAAATCAAAGGTAGCCTCGGTATCATAATTGGCAGTTACCTGCAGGCGCTCCCCAATTTTTCCCAACATACTTAGGCTTATCCGTTGGTCAAAATCAAAGGAAAGGTTGGTCCGGTTACGCGGGGAAAGGGATGGATTGTCGTTTTTTTGCCATATAACCCCAAGATCCATCGCCACCGATCCTTGTGGAATCACTTCAATGGTATTACCTCCAAAGACACTTTCAAAAAAGCTGTTATTTACATAGAAATTGGGAAGTAAATTTTTACGGGCCGCATCACTACCCTCCTTTTTGCCAGAAAAAGCATCGATTTTTTCCTTAAAATAGGACTTCATACCCTCGCGGCGTACAAGCTCCAAATATTGGTCCGGGGTAAGGATAACGGGATAGTTGATATCAAAATCCCCAACACTTACCGTGTAGATATATCGGTCCAGATTAGGGTCATACGTATATTTTGAAACTATGCTGTCCGGGTTTTCCATTTTCAGTTTCCCCAGAGCAACACCAGTTTTTAGTGAATCCACTTCCTGCTCAATTGCATCTTCCCCTTCTACCTCCTGGGCAAGGGAAGTACCCATGGTGCCCAAGAAAATAAATAGTAGGATAGTAAGCTTAAATGATGATTTAAGATAAAATTTTGCCCCTTTTTTCAAACTTGTTATAAATTTTTAAGCGCAAATTTTATAATGTCCTCTACGCTTAGTCCAGGGTCTTGGGCAACTACTTTATCCACAACCTTTTCAGCTTGCTTGCGGACAAAACCAAGAACCTCTAATGCAGATAACGCTTCATCTTTATTTGTATTGTTTGGTTGGGCGGAAAGTTCATCAATATCGTAGACTTTTAAAACCTTGTCCTTTAGGTCCAGAATTACCCTTTGTGCCGTTTTGGCACCGATACCCTTTATTCCTTGGATAGTGGGCACGTCTCCCGTTGCTATGGCATCCCTTATTTGAGCTGGGGACAGGGAGGACAACATAGTTCTAGCCGTACTGGATCCTATTCCGGATACGGATAAAAGCAATCTAAATATTTCCCTTTCGGACTTCTCGAAGAAGCCGAACAACGTATGTGAATCTTCCTTTACCTGTAAATGGGTGTACAGCTGAATGCTTTCCGAATCGCCAATTTTTGAAAACGTGTGCAACGAAATATTTACAAAATATCCCACTCCGGCACATTCGATTACAATATGCGTGGGATTTTTTTCAACAAGTTTTCCTTTTAAATGGGTAATCATTGGATATTACTGGTTTCATGTTTCAACGTATCTTGAAACTAGAATTATTTAAACTATTTATTTTTGTGTTCTTGCCAATTTCCGTTTCTCCCTTTCCTGGGCATCAATAACCGCCACAGCGGTCATATTGACCATCTCGTCTACACTGGCGCCTAATTGAAGAATGTGTACGGAACGTCTTAAACCTACCATGATAGGACCAATGGAATCCGCTTGGTTGAGTTCCTTAAGTAGCTTATAGGTAATGTTGGCCGACTCCAAATTTGGAAAAATAAGGGTGTTTACTTTTTTACCGGACAATTTGGAAAAGGGAAATTTACCCTGGTGCAATTCTTTGTTCAAGGCAAAGTCGATTTGAAGTTCCCCATCAACTACCAGTTCAGGATTGGAGGTATGCAATATTTTTACGGCCTCCTTTACCTTGGTAGCCCGTGGATGTGTTGAAGATCCGAAATTGGCATAGGACAATAGGGCCATGACCGGGTTAAAGCCAAATGTTACCGCAACATTGGCGGTCATCTTTGCAATTTCCGCGATTTCCTCTGCACTGGGGTCAATATTGATGGAAGTATCGGCTAAAAACAATGGACCCCTTTCGGTAATCATAATATTTACGGTAGAAACCTTCTTAACATTTGCGGCTCTGCCTATTACCTCAAATACTGGTTTCACCACAGTTGGGTATGCCCTGGAATATCCGGAAATCATACCATCAGCATCTCCTTCCAATACCATCATGGCCGCAAAATAGTTGCGCTCCCGCATCTTCGCACGGGCACCAAACAGACTTACCCCACTGCGCTGTCTATTTTCAAAATATTTGGAGGCATAATGATTTCTTTTATCATTGGCTTCGTCGGCA
Organism: Arenibacter troitsensis; assembly: GCF_900177645.1. GTDB lineage: Bacteria > Bacteroidota > Bacteroidia > Flavobacteriales > Flavobacteriaceae > Arenibacter > Arenibacter troitsensis. The sequence continues at coordinate 230,220 of NZ_FXAO01000001.1, read as the reverse complement.
TGGGAATCAATAACCAAAATATCGGCATCGAATTCGAGTTCCTTCATCAATTCCGCAATAATGGCTTTATTCCCCAATAATATCGGCGTTGCCAACCCTTCTTCATAGGCAATTTGAGCCGCTTTTAGGACGTCCAGATGATCGGCCTCCGCGTAAACAATTTTTTTAGGATTCATTCGGGCACGATCGTGCAGCAAACGCACTATTTTATTATCGTTCCCGGAGCGCTGCAATAGTTCCTCCCTATATTTATCCCAATCATCAATGGGCATTTTGGCCACGCCACTTTCCATGGCCGCCTTTGCTACGGCAGGTGGAATTTCAGAAATCAATCTGGGGTCAAAGGGTTTTGGAATTATATAATCGCGCCCAAAGGTCAACCTTGTTTGTCCGTAGGCGATATTCACCTGTTCCGGAACGGGCTCTTTGGTTAGCTCGGCCAAAGCCTTAACGGCTGCCATTTTCATAGCTTCATTAATCTTGGTAGCCCTCACGTCCAATGCACCCCTAAAAATAAACGGGAACCCCAGCACGTTGTTCACTTGATTAGGATGGTCGGACCTACCAGTGGCCATAATGATATCCTTTCTAGTTTTTATGGCCAGGTTATAATCTATTTCCGGATCTGGATTGGCCATGGCAAATACTATAGGATCTTTGGCCATGGACAAGAGCATTTCCACGGAAACGATATCTTTCACAGAAAGTCCAATAAAAACATCGGCGTCTTTCATGGCCTCTTCCAAGGTATCGATCTTTCTGTCCGTGGCAAACTCCAATTTCTCTGAGGACAGGTTCTCCCTATCCCTGCGGATAACCCCCTTGCTATCCAACATTACTATATTTTCGTCCTTTGCCCCAAAGGCCTTGTACAATCGGGTACAGGAAACGGCAGCCGCACCGGCCCCGCTTACTACTATACGGACTTCACCAATTTTTTTATTGGTAAGCACCAAAGCGTTCAATAGGGCTGCAGCCGATATTATAGCCGTTCCGTGTTGATCGTCGTGCATTACCGGAATATCCAGCTCTTCCTTTAAACGTCTTTCAATTTCAAAAGCTTCAGGAGCCTTTATGTCCTCCAAATTTATCCCTCCGAATGTTGGCGCAATGATCTTAACCGTTTCTATGAACTTTTCCACATCGGTGGTGTCCAGCTCAATATCTATTCCGTCAATATCTGCGAAAATCTTAAATAAGAGGCACTTACCTTCCATCACCGGTTTTGAAGCCTCGGGACCTATATCTCCCAATCCCAGCACTGCAGTTCCATTGGATATTACGGCCACTATATTTCCTTTGGCCGTGTACTTATACACATTATCCTTGTTCTTGGCAATTTCAAGACAGGGCTCGGCCACTCCGGGCGAATAAGCAAGTCCCAGATCCCTTTGGGTTGCATAAGGCTTGGTTGGAACTATTTTTATTTTCCCAGGTTGTGGTTTGGCGTGATACACCAGTGCTTCCCTTCTTGTCTTTTGCTTGCTCATATAGTGTGGTATTAGAAAAACAAAGTTAACAGTATTCTTTAAATTATAGGGATTTAAAAAAGTATTCTAATATAGTTTTAATAGGGGTGGCGTATTTCAATTTACAAACCTCCCAACCATACCCTGGCCAAAAGGCTAGGAAGACTTTACCAGGGAAGGGATAGTTTTGGCAAACGATAAAAGATCAGACAATATATAGCACTTCCGTCCTACTTCAAAAACTCAATGTTTCGTTTTAAACCGGAGAATTTGGTGCGCTTTACGGCTGATTTCTGGAACACCTTCTTAAAAACATCCTCCGTAATTTCCTCCCATTCCTTTTTGGTCATTGAAAGTAACTGGGGATTGGGATCGAACAAAGGTTCGCGATGTGATTTGGAGAAGCGGTTCCAAGGGCATACATCTTGGCAAACATCACAACCAAACATCCAATCATCCATTTTTCCTTTAAATTCCGAAGGAATCTCGTTTTTTAATTCGATGGTGAGGTAAGAAATACACTTGCTACCATCTACCACATAAGGCTGTACAATGGCCTGTGTGGGACAGGCGTCGATACAGGCCGTACAGGTACCGCAATGATCTGTCACCCTCTGGTCATACTCCAACTCCAAATCCACGATCAATTCCGCTATAAAGTAAAAAGACCCTACTTGCTGCGTCAGCAGATTACTGTGTTTTCCTATCCAACCCAATCCGCTCTTTGCCGCCCAGGCCTTGTCCAGGACAGGTGCCGAATCTACAAAAGCCCTCCCGTTTACTTCTCCAATCTCTTCCGAGATATAATTTTGAAGTTCTCTAAGCTTTGATTTAATTACATGGTGGTAATCCTGTCCGTAAGCATATTTGGACACCTTAAAAGTGTTTTCATTTTGGACCTCCCCCGGAAAGTAATTCAGAAGAAGGGAAATGACCGATTTTGAACCTTCCACCAATTTAGTAGGATCTAAACGCTTGTCGAAATGGTTTTCCATATATCCCATTTCCCCATGCATGTTTTTGTTAAGCCACTTTTCCAGCCTAGGAGCTTCCTCCTCCAAAAATTGGGCTTTGGAAATACCACAGGACAAAAACCCGAGGCGTTTGGCTTCGGCCTTGATAAGCTGGGTATGTTTATGAATGTTCTTCAAAAAAATTATCTTTCGGTAAACAGTAAAGGTACGCGCTTTGGCTTAAGTGAAATCAAAGGATTGATCCCTATGTTTTCCAAAGTACTGGATATATTATATTTCTTCACAATTTCCGCTATGGCAATAATCATCTCATACATGGCAAAGTTATTGCCGACACACATTCTGGGACCGGCCCCGAATGGATAATAATAATCCCCGTAATCCTTTTTCTCCCCTTCCTTAAATCTACCTGGGTCAAATTCCAGTGGCCTATTCCAAAAATGGCCATAGCGATGTAATTCGTAAATGGACATAAGTACCATGGTGCCCTTTGGCAATGAAATATCCTCAAAGGTATCATCTTCAATGGCCACCCTATCTATTATATAAGCCGGCGGGTATAGTCTTAGCGCTTCTTCCAAACATTGTTTAACCAATTGAAGCCGCATCACTTCTTTCATCAAATCAATAGTGCCAGCTCCCAGATTTACTTTGGACACTTCCTTATAAACCTGATCCTGGACTGTTGGATTTTTGGCCAACAGAAACAAAGTAAAGCTAAGGGCGTTGGCGGTGGTCTCATGGCCCGCGGTAAAAAGGATCAATACTTCATCCAACAATTGCCCATCCGCCATAGGTGAACCGTCTTCATATTTTGCCTTTAGGAGCATATCCAACAAATCATCTTTTTCCAATCCAGATCTTCTCCGTTCTTCAATAATATCCAAAAGTAGCATCTTGCCTTCCCTGGCCATTTTCAGGTGCTTATCAATTTTACCACTGAGTCTATACCACCATTTTAGATAAGGTTGTCGCATTTCCTTGATCAACATGCGTTGATTGGCCTCGGTAATGTGTTGGAGTCGCGACATCCTTTCGCGAATATCGGAACTACTAAAAAGGGATTTGGCAACTACCTGAAATGCAAGATCACCCATGAGCGGAAAAATGTCCATCTCCTGGCCAGGTTCCAATCGATCCAGTTCCAGAAGTATGGCCTCCCTCATGACCCCCATTAAATTCTGGAGCTTTTTCTTGTGAAATGCAGGCTGCACCATTCTTCTATGTGTACGCCAATGCTCACCACGGGAAGTTAAAATTCCATGACCAACGTATCTGGCCAAATCCACTGTTTGCAAAGTGGACTTTTCGTATTTCCTATGTTGTTTTTGAAGAATATGCCTTATTAGTCCGGGACTTCTGGTAAAAAGTACTATTTCCTTGGAACTTAACTGCACGTTAAAACAATCCCCATATGCCTCAAAATTTTCATGATGAAAGGGCAAAGGATTCTTTAAAATTCCCCTAGCATTTTTTAGGACCCGAAATCGCGATACTAACTTCAAATTGCTTATTTATAAGAGGTTGGGTTGCTATCAACAATAACCCTTGGTGATAACAGCATCAAAAAAGACCTCCTTGTATATTGCCTTTTATCCTTCCCAAATGCCTATAGGCCAGTTCAGTAACCTCCCTACCTCTTGGGGTCCTCATGATAAATCCCTGTTGGATCAAAAAAGGTTCATAAACTTCCTCTATGGTTTCTGCACTTTCAGAGACCGCAGTAGCCAAAGTTGTAATCCCCACAGGGCCTCCTTTAAACTTGTCTATAATGGTGGTCAATATCTTGTTGTCCATTTCATCCAAACCATGGGCATCCACATTTAAAGCCTTCAGGCCAAACTGTGAGATTTCAATATCGATTTTTCCATTTCCTTTAATTTGTGCAAAGTCTCTTACCCTTCTTAACAAGGCATTGCATATTCTGGGGGTACCCCTACTTCTACCAGCTATTTCAATGGCTGCCTCTTGTGTAATCGGAGTCTTTAATATCTCAGCGCTGCGCTCCACTATGGTAGATAGTAGTTCTGTGGAATAATATTGCAATCTGCTCTGAATACCAAAACGGGCCCTCATGGGAGCCGTTAACAAACCAGAGCGGGTTGTGGCCCCAATTAAAGTAAAAGGATTTAAATTAATCTGCACCGATCGGGCATTGGGACCCGATTCTATCATTATATCTATCTTATAATCCTCCATGGCAGAATATAAATATTCCTCCACTATCGGACTCAGTCTGTGTATCTCATCGATGAACAAAACATCCCTTTCGTCCAAATTGGTAAGTAAGCCGGCCAAATCCCCCGGTTTATCCAACACCGGACCCGAAGTCATTTTGATACCTACTCCCAATTCGTTGGCCAGGATATGGGCCAATGTAGTCTTGCCAAGACCTGGAGGGCCATGGAACAAGGTGTGATCTAAGGCTTCACCCCTTAAATTAGCTGCCTGAACAAATATTTTTAGGTTTTCCAATACTTGTTCCTGCCCGGTAAAATCATCAAAGGAAATGGGCCGCAACGCTCTTTCTATATCGAATTCCTCGTTAGAAAAATTACTGGCCGTAGGATCTAGGTTCTCATTCATACTCCAACAAAGATAATGGAAATTGGATTAGTTTTTCCATCAAACCATTTTAAGGACATGGACATTCCTTCCATTTAATTGTGATCCGCTTTCTTTTGTTGAATAGAACAAGAATCCTAAATAAATTTACCCGTACCAAGACTTGAAGTATTGAATTGTAAGCTCTATAGTAGGGAGAGCCAAAATGGCCTTGTACATTTTACACGCCTACAGCCACTGATATACTGGTTTTACTAAAAAAATAATGTAAATTCATATTATGATAAAGACAACATTTCCACCCAGTATTCTGCAGTATATACCATTCTTTTTTGTTATTTGGTCCGATGATCTTTTGACCATTTCAGAAATTGCCGTGGTAAAAAAGATAATCGACGAGGACCAAAACCTTTCCGAAAAGGACAGGGAAACCTTATTTTCTTGGCTCAACACCGCACAGCCACCTTTGGATAGTGAAATAAAATCTTGGCAAAGGGCCATTTCCAATTCGGGGATCAAATTGGTGGAAGGAGACAACCATCCCTTAACTTCTTTTAGCAAGAAATTAATATCACAAAATGGTTCGGAGCATATTTTCAATGAGAATTTATCGGCCATTGAAATAAACCTTGGGATACAGCCCAATCATTACCATCATTTGTTTGAAGTGGAGGTGGTACATGAAAAAACGTCCCATTACTACGACCCTGCCAAAATAGACCTAATCCAAAAAGGCACTTACCAAAGGGAGATAGATAAATTCAGGAAAACCTTAAAGCACTCCATTTTTTCATGGGAAATAATAAAGAACAAGGAGAACTTTAGAGAGAAGGTACTTACCCAAGTACAGTATTTGGCCGAGGCAGGATATGGAGCCATGGCCTACCCGGAAGCCTATGGGGGAACCGGTAATATGCCATTATATGCCACCATTTTTGAAAACCTGATGTATGCGGACGGGAGCCTCACTGTAAAGTTTGGGGTACAATTTGGGCTTTTTGGGGGTAGTATTCAGAAACTGGGAACAAAAAAGCATCATGACCGATATTTGACCGCTGTTGGGAAAGCCGAATTACTTGGCTGTTTTGCCATGACCGAAACTGGTCATGGATCCAACGTAAGGGGCATTAAGACAACCGCTACCTACAACAAGGAACAGGACAACATTACCATCCATACCCCAGGAAAGAACGATAACAAGGAATATATAGGCAACGCACTGCACGGTACAATGGCCTCGGTTTTTGCCCAACTCATCGTTGATGGTAAAAATCATGGGGTACATGCCATTTTAGTGCCTTTAAGGGACAGTGACAATCGGCTTATGCCAGGCGTACGTATTGAGGACAATGGTTACAAATTAGGGCTCAACGGCGTAGACAATGGTAAAATATGGTTCGACCAAGTTAAGGTGCCACGGGAAAACCTATTGAATAAATATGGGGACATAAAATCTGATGGCACATATTATTCGGACATAAAAAATCCAAACAAACGCTTTTTCACCATGTTAGGCACCTTGGTCGGTGGACGAATTTGTGTGGCCAAAGGTGCATTGAGCGGAGCGAAGATGGCCCTAGCCATTGCCGTAAAATACGCACTACAAAGAAGGCAGTTCAACGATAACCTGAAAATCCAAGAGGATTTGATCATGGATTACCCATCGCACCAACTAAGGCTTACCCCCGCCATAGCCAAATCTTATGTATATCAGGCAACATTGGATACTATGATGCGCATCTATAGTGATGACAGTATAAAGGATAAACGAAAAATAGAGACCCAGGTAGCTGGCCTAAAGGCGATAATAACCTGGTTTGCCAACGAAACCATACAGGAATGTCGTGAAGCTTGTGGAGGAAAGGGTTACCTTTTAGAAAATAGAATTGCCGACCTAAAGGCCGATGTGGATATATTTACCACCTTTGAAGGTGACAACACCGTACTACTGCAAATGGCCGCCAAGGGAATTTTGTCCGACTTCAATACCGAATTTAACAGCGCCGGATTTTCGGCTGTATTTAAACTTTTAGGCACCCAAATAAGCGACAAGTTGGTCACTATAAATCCAATATACGCTAACAAGGTAGATAAGGAGCATTTATACAATCCTAAGTTCCACCAACATGCCTTCGACTATAGAACAAGAAGGTTAACCTATTCGGCGGCTATGCGCATTAGGGACTATATCAAGAAAGGGATTCCTACCTATCAGGCCTTCTTAAAAGTACAAACCCATTTAATAGCCTTGGGAAAAGCCTACAGCTGTGAGTTGGCCTATAATACCTATTTGCAGTTTACAGCAACTATAGAAGACAAGAAACACCAGCAGCTCTTTCAAAAACTGGGATGCCTCTTTGCGTTGTCCGAAATTAGGGAAGATGCCTCATGGTATCTGGAACAAGGCTATTTGGGAGGCACAAAATCCAAAGCCATAAGACAGCGAGTGGAGCGTTTAAGTACCGAGTTTAGACCTCATATTGACGTTCTTGTAGATGGTTTTGGCTTTCCGGATCATTGCTTAACGGCGCCAATTAGTCGTTAATTCTTGCGCCGATATAACTCTGAGGTATCCAGGAATTCCAGTAGACTAATTTTGCTGTCACCAAATACGTAGGTTTTGGACGATCCTTTGGAATTGAGGTCCACAGTGGACGTTGACAAGACTTCTGCAGAAGAGCTGCCTACCAAATTTGCCTGGACAGAATTGGCTTCCAATCTTTTTGCCTTAAGGTCGGAATTATCCAATAAATGAAATTGAAAAACATTGGTAAAACCTTCCAAATCTGCCTTGGAATTACGTTGCATATCCAAAACGGTACTTTCCATAACCCCAAACAATCTTAAATCGGATTTCTCGGCCAAGCGAATATTTAAAGTATCGCTGTCTACCTTAAAATTGCCCCTACTATTATCGTTCATTGTAATTTCCATGGCATCGGCATCCACATCTATTTCCACACTAGCGGAACCTCTGGTATTTACCTCTAGGAACTCGGTAGAAAACCGGTTCTTTACCACAATATTTCCCTCATTGGCAATGATCCGGAACAATTCATTAAAATTAACGGTAATATTCAATTTCTTCTTGGAAGTTACCTTATAATAAGAACTAATGATAAGCGTTTCATTTTCGACCTTAAATTTCAATATGTCGATTAAATTATCGTCTGCCTCTATAATGTATTCCCCGCTAGCGGCGGCCTGAAGGTTAATATCAAGATCATCATTTAACTGAATGGCATTAAAAGGTTCCAGGGACTCCCTAACCTCTATGACATTTCTATTGCCTTTTATTTTTGGTATTCGCTGGGAATAGACCATACAACCAATCAACAAGATGATAAATAAAAGTATGTGTCTCACTTCAAATGATTTATAATACATAATAGGTCTTTAACTATAAAATCTACGATATCCGATGAAATTGAATCTTCACAAATATGCAATTATTTCATTTGGTGCACAACTCCAAAAGGAATCTGGAATTTCATATATGTAAATGGAAGGTACAAAAAAAGTCCATCTTAGGGATGGACTTTTAATATTTGTTGTTTTACTATAATTAATGCTGTAACTCTTCCTCGCCTTCGTAAAGCGGCATAGTTTGAGGTACATAATCCTGTCCTGGAATTATATATTCCCCATTATCATCGGTTTTACTATAATCATATGGCCATCTGTGTACTTCAGGAATTGCTCCAGGCCAGTTACCGTGGATATGTTCTACTGGTGTAGTCCACTCCAAGCTAGTAGATTTCCATGGATTCTGAACGGCCTTATTTCCGTAGAAAATACTTCTAATAAAGTTAAAGGCAAAGATTAATTGAGCTCCGGCAGCAATAAGGGCAAACACCGTCATTAAAACCTGGATATCGGTTAAGTCATCAAACATTGGAAAAGCGGTATTCTCGTAATACCTACGTGGTACACCGGCCATTCCAACAAAATGCATCGGGAAGAAAACACCATAAGAACATACGGCCGTAATCCAAAAATGTACATAACCCAAATTCTTGTTCATCATTTTTCCGAACATTTTAGGGAACCAGTGATATACACCTGCAAACAATCCGTATAATGCCGATATACCCATTACCAAGTGGAAGTGGGCCACCACAAAGTACGTATCGTGGACATTGATGTCCAAGGTACTGTCCCCAAGAATAATTCCAGTTAATCCACCGGAAATAAAAGTGGAAACCATTCCTATAGAAAATAGCATACCAGGATTCAATTGAAGGTTACCTTTCCACAAGGTCGTAATCCAGTTAAAGGCCTTTACCGCAGATGGAATTGCAATCAATAATGTTGTAAATGTAAACACGGAACCTAAGAAAGGATTCATTCCGGAAATAAACATATGGTGACCCCATACAATTGTGGACAAGAATGCAATTGCCAAGATAGAGGCAATCATTGCCCTATATCCAAAAATAGGTTTACGGGAGTTTACCGCCATAATCTCGGATACCATACCCATTGCAGGCAAGATAACGATATACACCTCTGGATGTCCTAAAAACCAGAATAAATGCTCATACAATACTGGAGATCCACCTTGATAATGTAAAACCTCCCCTTGGATAAAAATATCCGACAAGAAGAAGGAAGTACCAAAGCTTCTATCCATTATCAAAAGCAAGGCAGCTGATAATAACACCGGGAAAGAAATAACACCTATGATAGCGGTTACAAAAAATGCCCATATAGTAAGAGGAAGTCTGGTCATAGACATTCCCTTGGTCCTAAGGTTAATTACGGTAACAATATAGTTCAATGACCCCAATAAGGAAGATGCTATAAATATTGCCATAGCCACCAACCAAAGTGTCATACCCATACCGGAACCAGGTTGCGCCATCGGTAGTGCACTAAGTGGTGGATATACGGTCCATCCGGCCGCAGCAGGTCCCGCTTCAACAAATAGGGAAATAACCATAATTACACTGGATAAAAAGAACAACCAGTAAGAAACCATGTTCAAGAACCCTGAGGCCATATCCCTAGCCCCAATTTGAAGTGGAATCAACAAGTTACTAAAGGTACCACTTAATCCCGCCGTTAAAACGAAGAATACCATGATAGTACCGTGAATGGTTACCAATGCCAAATAAACATCCGCATCCATTACCCCTCCTGGCGCCCATTTGCCCAGGATGGCTTCAAAAATAGGGAAAGCTTCCCCTGGCCATGCCAACTGCATTCTAAACAACAGTGACATCATAATACCTATGAATCCCATTATTAGTCCAGTAATTAAATACTGCTTGGAAATCATTTTATGATCTTGACTAAAAATATACTTCGTCACAAAGGTTTCTTTGTGATGATGTCCGTGGTCATCTGAATGGTCTTCTACGTGTGCGTGAGCTGTTACAGACATAGTTCTATTTTTAAATTTTTTATAAAGTTATTATTAAAGACTAAAATTATTGTGCAGAAGCCATAGACTTACCAAAAGTCTGCTGGCTTGCTATCCAAGCATTATATTCCTCCTCAGTTTCAACAATAATTTTCATTTGCATATTATAATGCGATTTCCCACAAATCTTGTTACACAATAGGATGTAATCAAATTCCCAAGGATCCGAATTATCCAATCCTTGAGCAGCCTTTTCAGCCCTGATACCATTTATGCGTTTTACCTTATCCACAACATCTGGGTTTTGTCTCATTTCCGCAGTGGTAATGGTAGGGGTAAAAGAGAATTGCGTTATCATACCAGGTACACAGTTCATCTGAGCCCTAAAATGAGGCATATAAGCAGAATGCAACACATCTTGGGAACGCATTTTAAAATTAACCTTGCGCCCTACTGGCAAATGCAATTCCTTAACAATAATATCATCGGCAGCGTTTGGATCAGCGTTGTCCAACCCAAGGATATTGGCATTGTCAATATCGATCATTCTAACATTGGCATCACCCAAAACATTATCATTACCCGCATATCTTGCTGTCCAGTTAAACTGTTGGGCATAGAGCTCTATAGTCAAAGGATCGTCCTCATCATTGATATCCATAATATTGGTCCAGGCATATAATCCCCACAAAATTAAGCCTGCCAAAACTATAACAGGAATAATGGTCCATATAAATTCCAAACGGTCGTTATCGGCGTAGAACAAAGCCTTCCTTTCCCTATCTCCCCTGTACTTGTATGCGAAGTAGTGTAATAAAAACTGCGTCAAAGTTTGTACGATAAAAATAATAACAAAAGACAACGCCATCAAAGAATCATACCCACCGCCATGCTCGGAAGCAGCTTCGGGCAAAAGCACTTTAGAATATTTCCAGAAGCTGAAAATGGTGATTCCATAAAGGAAAATCAAAAAAGCGAACATCAAATACCCATTGTATTTATTATCCGTTTCACTTGCTACTTGGGAATTGCTAGCTCTAATTTGTGACAATTCGAATATCTTGGTCATTTGCCAGATTGCAATTGCCACTAATACTAAAACAACTATGGTCAATAATGGAGTCATCGTATGATTTGAAATTATACTTATATACTAAATACTAATAATGAAAATGCTTACTCTCTTCTATAAACGGATTGCGCTTAGGTTGCAATGGAGCCTTGGTCAACGCCCTGAATACAAAAAAGATAAACAATCCTGCAAAGAACAAAATAGAACCAATTTCTGGGATACCAATAAACCACTGATCCCCAACGGTAGCTGGCATTATGGCATTAAAAATATCCAAATAATGTCCGGCTAAAATTACTATCCCGGTCATGATAACAAACCAGTTAACCCTTTTAAAATCGCTGTTCATAAGCAAAAGTACCGGGAACAAAAAGTTCATGGCCACCATTCCAAAAAATGGTAAGTTAAAATCCGCTATCCTAGTAACATAATAGGTTACCTCTTCAGGAATATTGGAATACCAAATCAACATAAATTGAGAGAACCATAAATACGTCCAGAAAATACTGATACCGAACATAAATTTAGCTAAATCGTGAATATGGCTATCGTTAACATCTGGCAAGTATCCCCTAGATTTAAGATAAATTGTTACCATTGCAATTACGGTAATTCCGGATACGAACATACTGGCAAAGATATACCATCCGAACAAGGTACTAAACCAATGTGGGTCCACGCTCATGATCCAATCCCAAGACATCATGGACTCAGATATTAAGTAGAATACCAAAAATGCCGCAGAAATTCTAAAGTTCAGTTTAAAATTGGAGTCATCACTGGATTCATCCTGAGCCAAGGACAACTTGCGCGAATACTCCCTGTAAAGAATCCAACCTCCCAAGAAGACCGCCGCTCTTATCAAAAAGAATGTTCCATTAAGAAAACCAGCTTTACCCTGCAATAATTTGTCATGTGCAACCACTTCCGGATCCATCCATACGAACAAATGATTCATATGGGCTACAGACAAGGCCAATATTACAAATACAATGATACCACCTGGCACCAAATAAGCTGTAATGCCCTCCATTACCCTGAAAAGCAATGGTGACCAACCAGCTTGCGCTGCACGCTGAATAGCGTAAAAAGCCAATACTCCCAAAGCTATCATGAAAAAGAAAAAAGCTGCTACATATAATGCCGCCCATGGTTTGTTCTGCAATTGGTGCAACAAATGTTCATCATGCGACGCATCATGCGCCTCACCATGTCCCATTTCGTCACCATGACCTTCCGTAACCGCATGGGCATCCCCATGACCGTCTCCGTGCCCGGCAACAATTGCCTTTGCCTCTTCTACAGTGCTTGGCGCAGCCATAAAACCGATACCAATTCCCAAAACGCCTACAGCCATTAAAATGAAGGAAGCAATTTTTAATCTATTTGAAAAAGTGTACATATTGCTAATATCTAGGTCTTATTTTGTTAAATCTTGTTTCAATTTCATTACGTATTCAGCAACCTTCCAACGCTCTTCTGTATCCAATTGTCCTGCATAGGATCCCATAGAATTCAATCCGTAGTAGATGGCATGATATGAAGTTCCAACGGTTATGTTCCTTGCTACATCAGCATAGCTGGGAACACCCAATATCTTTTCCCTTTTTACCAAATTACCTTGTCCGTCTCCTTTGTCACCATGACAAATTGCACAATAAATAGTATATAGTTCCTTACCTACTGCAAGGTTGGCCTCCTGGTTTAGGGAATCCAACGGACTTGGATTAAGTCTTGCCAATTCCTTTCCTTCCATGGTATTTTCAATTCCATAAGGTATCCACCCCCTTGGTATGGTATTTTCGGCCGGAAGTCCGGCTTCCATACCATCTGGAAGAAAATCCACTTTCTGGTAGGTTTCATAACCTACGGACTCATACATATTGGGCATGTATTGATAGTTTCTGCTATTTGTGTCCGCACAAGAAGCAACTAATACTACCAAACCAAACAAGATTCCTATTTTCCTAAAACTGTTCATAATATCTATGACTACTTTTCTGTAATATTAATTTCGACTGCTCCCGTATCCATCAACAAATCCCTCAATTCCTGCTCGTTGCCGTGAATTTCGATTTCCATTAAAAAATGATCATCCGTTGTTCTTACATCAGGATTTTCAGCTTCTTTAAACGGCCACAACCTACTTCTAAGGTAAAAAGTAATTACCATTAAATGCGCCGCGAAAAAGACCGTTAACTCAAACATGATAGGCACAAAAGCCGGCATGTTCTCCAAGTAGCTAAAACTAGGTTTACCACCTATATCCTGTGGCCAATCCTGTATCATAATAAAATTCATCATAACAATTGCCACTGTAAGACCAACACAACCATACATAAAGGACGTTATTGCTATCCTAGTTGGGGCAAGTCCCATTGCCTTGTCCAAACCATGTACAGGAAAAGGACAATAAACTTCTTCAATATGATGCTTTGCCGCTTTTACCTTTTTAACAGCATGCATTAGCACATCGTCATCATTATAAAAAGCATGTATAACTTTCGACGCCATAATTATTTCTTATTATTTAAAATCTTTGCTTGTCCTGCCCAATCGTCTCTTTGCGCCCTTCCAGGGAATGATTCCGTAATGGAATCCAACAAATCATACTCTTTATCTGTCATACGCCCAACTTGTGCGAATGTGTATATTCCAATTTGATTCAAGGTTGCTTCCATTTGAGGACCAATACCCTTAATCTTCTTAAGGTCATCCGCGGTCTCCTTGGTAGGATCAAATGTACCAATAGTACCCAAAAGTTCGGAAACACCTACTTTATCACCAACCTTCGGAACAACTTCCCCCATCAACACATCATCAGTGATAGGCTCCTTTTCCTTTACAACTGTTTTACCTTTGGATATCTCGTATAAAGGCTTACCTGCATCCCTCAATTTCTTATACTTCTCACCTGAGGATTTCAATATAGACTTCACCTCTGCCTGTGCAATAACCGGGAATGTCCTGGCGTACAACAAGAATAGTACAAAAAAGAATCCTATAGTTCCGATGAATATTCCTATATCCACAAATGTTGGGGAGAACATGGTCCATGAAGACGGAAGGTAATCCCTGTGCAATGAAGTTACGATAATAACAAAACGCTCAAACCACATTCCTATGTTCACCACTATAGAGATAAAGAAAGAGAACATAATACTGGTTCTTAGTTTTTTGAACCACATAAATTGTGGAGAGAACACGTTACAGGTCATCATTGCCCAATAAGCCCACCAGTAAGGACCGGTAGCCCTGTTCAAGAATGCGTATTGTTCGTACTCCACACCGGAGTACCAAGCCATAAACAACTCCGTGATATAAGCACAGCCAACAATGGAACCGGTCAACATAATTACTATGTTCATCAATTCTATATGCTGTACGGTAATATAAGCCTCTAAATGACATACTTTCCTCATGATGATCAACAAGGTGTTCACCATGGCAAAACCAGAGAAGATAGCTCCTGCAACGAAGTACGGAGGAAAGATAGTGGTATGCCATCCCGGTATTACCGATGTGGCAAAGTCAAAAGATACAATGGTATGTACAGAAAGTACCAAAGGTGTGGCCAAACCTGCCAATACTAAGGAAACTTCCTCAAAACGCTGCCAATCCTTGGCGCGACCTGTCCATCCAAAACTTATTAAGCTGTATATCTTCTTTTGGAAAGGCCTCACCGCCCTATCACGTATCATCGCAAAATCAGGTAGCAATCCTGTCCACCAGAATACCAAGGATACCGAAAGGTAGGTTGAAATAGCAAATACGTCCCATAACAATGGTGAATTAAAGTTCACCCATAGTGATCCAAATTGGTTGGGGATAGGCAATACCCAATATGCCAACCAAGGACGGCCCATGTGGATAATAGGGAACAATCCCGCCTGAACCACCGAGAAAATGGTCATCGCCTCCGCAGAACGGTTAATAGCCATTCTCCATTTCTGCCTAAACAGCAATAGTACCGCCGAGATCAAAGTTCCAGCATGACCAATACCTACCCACCAAACGAAGTTGGTAATATCCCAGGCCCAGCCTACTGTTTTATTTAATCCCCATGTTCCGATACCTGTAGATACCGTGTAAATTATACAGCCAACACCCCATAGGAATGCCGCTAATGCAATGGAAAATACAATCCACCAATGCTTATTGGCCTTCCCTTCAACCGGAGCTGCAATGTCCACGGTTACATCGTGGTATCCTTTATCTCCAAGAACTAAGGGTTTTCGTATAGGTGCTTCGTAATGCGACGCCATAATTTAATATATAGTTACGTTCCTTTAATTTGATTAAGCTTCGTTAGTATTCCTCACTTTCACGTGATAAAAGACATTTGGTTTGGTCCCAATATGCTCCAACAAGTGATACATGCGGTTACTTTCCTTTAATTTTACAATTTCACTCTCGGCATCATTTACATCCCCAAACTTCATAGCACCATTACTACATGCTGCGGAGCAGGCAGTTTGAAACTCTCCATCCTTAACAACACGGCCATCCCGTTTGGCATCCAAAATTGTCTTCTGGGTCTTTTGGATACACATGGAACATTTTTCCATAACACCTCTAGACCTAACGGTAACATCTGGATTAATCACCATTTTACCAAGATCATTGTTCATGTGATAATCAAACTCATCGTTTTCATTATACAAGAACCAGTTGAATCTTCTTACCTTATATGGACAGTTGTTGGCACAATATCTAGTTCCAACACATCTGTTATAAGCCATATGGTTTTGACCTTGACGCCCGTGTGAAGTTGCCGCAACAGGACAAACCGTTTCGCATGGCGCATGGTTACAATGCTGACACATTACAGGTTGGAACGCCACCTGAGGGTTGGCTGATGGATCTTCCATTTCACCAAATCCACCCAAGGATCCCTTGTCCCCGAACAGGCCATCAAATTCTTCTTTCTTGGTATCATCCTGCGCAAAAGTATCTTCCGAAGAATAATACCTATCGATACGCAACCAGTGCATATCCCTAGATTTTCTAACTTCGGCCTTACCTACTACAGGTACATTATTTTCTGCATGACATGCTATAACACAAGCCCCACAACCCGTACAGGCATTCAAGTCTATGGACAGGTTAAAATGATGCCCTATAGATCTATCAAAACTATCCCACAAGTCTACCGTAGTAGCAGGTACTTCCTGATGATCCAATGACACTACAGGAACAACATTCCATTCCTTGGCGTCTTTGGTATTAAATATCTCTAAGGTAGTTTCCTTTATAATATCTCCCCTACCCATTAAAGTCTTATGCAACTGAACACAAGCAAACTCATGCATACCAGCAGACTTTTCAATACTAACCGATTGAATATTGGAGAAATCCTTATACAATGCATAGGCATTCACACCTGTCTGCATTTCACTTTTCATTCCTACAGTTTTCCCGTATCCAAAAGAAAGTCCCAAAGAACCAGGAGCCTGACCCGGCTGTATTATTACAGGAACACCATCAACAGCAACACCATCCACCGTAAGTTTTACGTAACTACCGTTTAAACCACCATCTGCCACATTTTCATTGACCAAGGCCAATTTCTCCGCGTCAGCTTTGGAAACGGTTACATAGTTATCCCAAGAAACTCTGGTAATAGGATCGGGGAATTCTTGCAACCAAGGGTTACTTGCCTGCTGTCCGTCACCCATCCCAACTTTGGAATACAAGGTAAGCTCCATACCCTCTGCCGTAGCAGCTGATAAACTTCTTAAAGCTGAAGCTAAAGGAACCTCTGTAACTACTTCCACCTCTTCCGTTGCAACTGGAGCAACAGCCGCAGCAACAACCTCATCCGCTACCGGAGCAGCAACAAAAACACCATCGTGTAACGCATGACTCCAGTCACTACCCGCCAATATTCCAGCGCTCCAAGTTTCTTTTATATAATCGTAATACGTTTTATCACTATCCAACCATTGCAACATAGCCGTCTGGACCTGCCTAGTATCGAACAATTCCTTTATGGTAGGTTGCATAAGGCTATAATGCCCTTTCTTCAATTGGGCATCGCCCCAAGATTCCAAATAATGGTTTGAAGCTCCAACGTATTGCACCAATTCCGTAGTCTCATTTCTATTGGTGGAGAAGGCAACGGTTAAATCAACATTCTTGATTCCTTCCGCAAAATCCGCAGCATTGGGCAATGAGTAAGCCGGGTTCACCCCATCCATAATCAAAGCTCCAACTTTGCCAGCTTTTATATCAGACAACAAGGCATTAACCGCCTTAACATTACCCTGTCTTACATATTTGGGGGCTGCAGCATCAAACGCCTTACTTCCCAACATTTCATTAATGGCCAAAACCACCGCTTGGGCATTAACATCTTCCAATCCGGTAACAACAACCGCATTCGACTTATTTTTGAGTACCTGGGCAGCCACTGCATCCAACGCAGCTTTTGCACTTTCCGGAAGATTGCCTCCACCGGCAGTACCATTAAGCTTTCCATAGAAATAGGCCAAGGCCACTTTCTGCTCTGATGGGGTTAAAGGAACCCTTTTATCAGCATTGGCACCGGTCAAGGACATATTGGCCTCGAACTGCACATGCTTGGACATTTTTCCATTTTTAGGAACCCTGCCCTTGGAATATCCGCTATCATATCCTCCACCTTGCCAATCCCCTAAGAAATCGGCACCAAAGGAAACAATGACCTCGGCATTCTCAAAATTATAATCTGCCAACGCCCTTTCACCATATTTGGCTTCAAAGGCAGAAAGCGCAGCATCCTCAGATATGGCATCATAAGTAACATGATCCACATTTCCATATACTTCCTTGAATTCGGCAATCAATCTAGAAGTAGAAGGACTAGCGTATGTTTGCGATAATATCGCGATTTTTTTAGTTGAATTTTTTAAAGACCCTAGTTTAGACTTTACCGCCGCATCCAAATCGCTCCAAGCAATAGGCTCTCCATTAAAGGTAGGTCCCTGCAAACGCGTACTATCATACAATGACAGCACCGAAGCCTGGACACGCGCATTGGCACTACCGCCAATTTTCGCGTCGGTATTATTTTCAATCTTAATAGGCCTACCCTCGCGGGTTTTTACCAAAATACTGGCAAAATCAAAACCATTCGCAATGGTCGTGGCATAAAAATTGGCCACCCCCGGAATAATATTGTCCGGTTTCACCACATAAGGAATAGATTTGGTCACCGGACCCTCACAGGCTGCCAATGAAGCCGCAGCCGTACTAAATCCGACGTACTTAAGAAAATCCCTTCTGTTGGTCGAAGATGCCGCCAATGTTTCCTTATCACCCAAGAAATCATCTACAGGAATCTCTTGAACAAATTCATTTTGTCTTAGCGTCTCAACAATGGAATCGTTGGGGTTTAATTCCGCCTCGCTTTTCCAGTATTTTTTGTTTGATGACATATTATATATCTGAAATTATCTTCTAGTTAGTTTGATTAATAGTGACACTTACCACATTCCAATCCACCCATCTGAGCGGCTGTAAGTTTATCTACCCCATATTTCTGGGAAAGTTCAGCATGAATCTTTTCATAATACTCATTACCCTCCACCTTAACATTTGTTTCCCGGTGACAGTTTACACACCACCCCATGGTCAACGGAGAATACTGATACATAATTTCCATTTCCTCTACCGGACCGTGACAAGTCTGACACTCTATTCCGGCAACGGAAACGTGTTGGGAGTGATTGAAGTAAGCAAAATCTGGAAGATTATGGATTCTCACCCATTCTACCGGCTTGGATTCTCCAGTATATTTTTGATTTTCTTCATCCCATCCCACTGCCTTGTACAATTTCTTGATCTCACCAGTATAGAATTCATTGGTATATCCATTTGCCAAATCTTCCTGACTAGGACCTTCTGGATTGCCTTTATATTCATAAATGGACTTATGACAGTTCATACACACATTTAAGGAAGGTATACCGGAAGTTTTGGAAACCCTGGCCGAAGAGTGGCAATATTTACATTCTATGGCATTATCGCCAGCGTGAATTTTATGGGAATAATGAATGGGCTGAATGGGAGCATACCCTTGATCGACACCCACCTGCATCATCCAACCATATGCAAAATAAGCGGCGCTCAATAAAAGAAAAATAGAAAACACAAGAACCAAAAACTGATTTTGGGCAAATGCCTTCCAAATGGGCAACCTCTTCTCCGCCAATTCCTTTTCCAAAACCACACCGTTGGCTTCTGCTATACGTCTTAAGGTTTTGTTCACCAAAACCAACATCATCACCAACAAGGCAAATACCAAGGCCAGCGCACCCAATATTATTTCATTGGAGATACCAGAAGAATCACCTCCGGCCTGCACACCTTCAACCACAGCAACGGGAGCTGCAGCCGCTACAGGAGGAGCATCTGTATAAGCCAGGATATCATCAATATCTTGATTGGACAACAAAGGAAAAGGCGTCATTGCCGCCTGATTGTATTCATTGTAAATTTTTAAGGCATCGGCATCCCCCGATTTGATCATTGCAGGACTGTTCTTTATCCACTGATAAAGCCACTCCTTGTCATACTTTTCTGTGACCCCAGCCAATGCCGGACCGGTCATCTTCTTATTCAAAGCGTGACAAGCGGCACAATTCTGATTAAACAACTGTTTACCCTTAGCAGCATCACCTTCACCCGATGAGGCCACAGCAGATTCTTGAGCAAGAAGGGAATTTGAAAGCAGTAATACTACTACCAGACTGACACCTAAAACTTTAGAAATTAGATTGCGGTATGGAACCTTTTTCATATTAAAAATATTTCTATCGAAAGTTTGGCATGATATTTATACATTACAATAATAAATAGATTGACCATGCTCAAATTGATGGCAAAAATACGCATTAGACTTTATTTGGGAAATGTTAAGGTATTGATAATTTATAATTTATACCAATTCTAAATAAAAATAAAATCTTTTGATTGATTCTGAATAATTTACATTTGTAGTGTCTAAATTTCACAATAAAAATACCCTATGAAAACCATTTCTTTCACCCTTATTTTAGCATGTTCCGTTTTTTATTGCCATGGACAACAGGGCAGCATTAACATTCAGCAAGACGAAAAAATAGCAAACCTACTTGGAATCTACAAATCTGTAAACGAAAACAGCAGTCATTACAGAATTCAGGTTGGATTTGGCTCTTTTCAGGAAGCCGAAACCTTGAAGGCAAACGTAGACAGGGATTTCCCCGATTGGCCAACTAAAATAGATTTTGAATCCCCCAGCTACAGGGTTAGGATAGGCCGATTTAAGACCCAATTGGAAGGGGAGCGAAAACTCATAGAAGTAAGGCAAAAATACCCCAGCGCCATGCTCTTAAAACCAGAAAAAGCGACCAATTAGGTCGCTTTTTCTTTTATTTATAGCTTATTATTTAAACTGGAATATAGGGCTATTTCAATTTCTTCTTAACAGCCACTTCCTGGAATGCTTCCACAATATCCAATTCCTGGATATCATTATAATTTTTGATCTGCAATCCACAGTCATAACCTTTGGAAACCTCTTTAACATCATCCTTAAACCTCTTCAACGAAGACAGCTCTCCAGTGTAGATAACCACACCGTCCCTGATCAACCTAATGCTTGAGTTTCTAAAGATCTTACCACTGGTCACCATACAACCTGCAATGGTACCCACTTTGGATATCTTAAAGGTTTCACGTATTTCGGCAGTTCCCGTAATCTCTTCCTTCATCTCAGGAGACAACATACCTTCCATAGCATCCTTAAGATCATTGATGGCATCATAAATAATAGAATACATTCTAATATCTATTTCTTCTTTTTCCGCCACCTGTCTGGCATTACCCATTGGCCTCACATTAAACCCAATGATAACCGCATCCGAAGCAGAGGCCAACAATACGTCAGATTCTGTAATAGGACCTACGGCCTTATGGATAATATTGACCTGTATTTCATCTGTAGACAATTTCTGGAACGAATCCGTCAATGCCTCAACGGAACCATCCACATCCCCTTTAAGGATTATGTTCAGTTCTTTAAAGTCGCCCAACGCTATACGTCTTCCAATTTCATCCAAAGTAATATGCCTCTGTGTCCTCACCGATTGCTCTCGCAATAATTGAGATCGCTTGGTAGCAATTTGCCTAGCTTCACGTTCATCTTCAAGAACGTTAAATTTGTCACCGGCCTGTGGAGCTCCATCCAATCCCAATATGGATATAGGTCTTGACGGCCCTACTTCCTTAACACTATTGCCACGCTCGTCGTGCATAGCCTTTACCTTACCACTACAAGTTCCTGCCAAGACGTAATCACCTATCTTAAGAGTACCGGCCTGTACAAGAATTGTGGAAACATAACCTCTTCCCTTATCCAAAAAGGCTTCCACCACGGTACCCGAAGCCAACTTATTGGGATTTGCCTTCAGTTCCAGAAGTTCAGCTTCCAATAGTACTTTTTCCAACAATTCCTTAACCCCGAGCCCTGTTTTGGCCGAAATATCATGGGACTGAATTTTTCCACCCCAATCTTCCACCAATAGGTTCATCTGTGCCAGACCATCCTTAATCTTTTCAGGATTGGCAGTAGGCTTATCAATTTTGTTGATCGCAAAAATTATAGGAACTCCGGCCGCTTGCGCATGGCTTATGGCCTCCTTGGTCTGCGGCATAATATCATCATCCGCCGCTACCACAATAATTGCTATATCCGTAACCTGGGCCCCACGCGCACGCATTGCTGTAAACGCCTCGTGACCAGGAGTATCCAAGAAGGATATCATTTGACCATTTTCCAAGGTTACCCCATAAGCTCCAATGTGCTGGGTAATTCCTCCACTCTCCCCTGCAATAACATTTTCCTTTCTAATATAATCCAGCAAGGAAGTTTTACCGTGATCTACATGCCCCATTACCGTAACAATGGGAGCTCTTGGTTTCAAATCTTCTGGGGAATCCTCTTCCTCCACAATACTTTCTTCTAAGTCGGCGGTTACAAATTCTACCTCATAACCAAATTCATCGGCCACAATGGACAAAGTCTCCGCATCCAGACGTTGGTTCATGGTTACCATGATTCCAAGGGACATACAGGCAGATATAATCTTGGTCGTAGGCACATCCATCATCGTAGCCACCTCACTGGCGGTCACGAATTCCGTAACCTTTAAAATTTTACTTTCCAGTTCTTGCTGCTCAAGATCTTTCTCTGTCTGTTGACGGTGCTGATCCCGCTTATCCCGTCTATACTTGGCGCCTTTTCCTTTTTTGGATTTTCCTTGAAGTTTCTCCAAGGTTTCCCTTACCTGCTTTTGTACATCTTCCTCGGTAGGCTCTACCTTGGCATTGGACACAAAACGCTGGCCAGGGGCCCTCCTTACAACAGGACCTCTTCCTTTTGCAGCTGGCGGCCTGCCCGTAGATTCCGTACCAGGTTTGGTAACTATACGCTTCCTTCTTTTTTTCCTATCGGCAGTATCCCCAGCCTTAGGGGCTTCTTTTTTCTTTTTGGGCTTTTCAAATTTTGTGAGGTCTATTTTGTCCCCCATAATTTTTGGCCCGCTTAGTTTTTGATATTTGGTGGCGATAACCTCATTTTCCGCAGATGTCTCCTGTTCTGCAGGAGCCTCATCCTTCTTCTCTTCCTTCACCGCCTTAACTTCTTCAGGTTTAGCAGCTTCTTGTTTTGGAGCTACCTCTTCCTTCTTGACCTCAGTAGCTTCCACTTTTTCCGGAACTTCCACTTTAGGTTCTTCCTTGGCCACTACTTCTGGCGTTTTTTCCTTTACTGGTTCCGGAGCTTTTTCAGGAACCACTTCTTCCGATTTAGCGGGTTCGGCAGGAGCTGGTTTTTTTCCAGCATCCAAATCTATCTTTCCTACGGTTTTTGGACCTGCAAGTTCCACTCGGCCTTTGATAATATTATCTTTCTCCGCCCTCTTTTCCCTTGCCAGCTTCTTCTCTTCCTGCTCTTGCTCTAGCTGTAACCGTATAGCTTCCTTTTCCTTCCTCTTTTCCTCACCCACCTCTTTGGACGCAACTTTCTTGCTCATGTCCGTTTGGAACTCATCCAATAGAACTTGATATACCTCATTGGATATTTTAGTGGTAGGCCGTGCATCTATATCGTGCCCTTTGGACCCGAGATAGTCTACCGCACGGTCCAATGAAATATTAAGTTCTCTTAGGACTTTATTAAGCCTTATCGTTGCATTATCCGCCATAAAAAAAAATTCCTATTCTTGTAATTTTCTGCTAATATATAGTTTAATCTTCTAATTCTTCCTTAAGAATTCGCACAACTTCCAAAATTGTTTCCTCTTCCAAATCGGTTCTTTTTACCAAATCATCCACATCTTGTTCCAAAACGCTTCTGGCAGTATCCATACCAATTTTCTTAAATTCCTCAATGACCCATGCTTCAATTTCATCAGAGAACTCAGTCAGCTCAACATCCTCTTCCACACCTTCACGGAACACATCGATCTCATAACCAGTCAATTGCCCGGCCAATCTAATATTATGTCCCCCTCTACCAATAGCCTTGGAAACTTCCTCTGGCCTTAAGTACACCTGAGCGGTCATTTTTTCGTCGTTCAATTTCACCGAAGAGACCCTGGCAGGGCTTAAAGCCCTAGTAACCAATAACTGTGGATTACTGGTCCAGTTTATAACGTCTATATTTTCATTGCCCAATTCACGGACAATTCCATGGATCCTAGATCCTTTCATTCCAACACAGGCACCTACCGGATCTATACGATCATCATAGGAATCCACTGCTACTTTGGCCTTTTCCCCGGGTATCCTCACTGCCTTCTTAATGGTTATTAAACCATCGAAAACTTCAGGGATTTCCTGAAAGAACAGTTGCTCCAAAAATAAGGGGGAGCTTCTGCTCATTATTATGGTAGGCTTGTTTCCCTTAAGCTCAACGCTTTCAATTATTCCACGTACATTATCTCCCTTCCTAAAGAAATCTGACGGAATCTGCTTATCCTTCGGTAAAATAATCTCATTTCCCTCATCATCCAAAAGAATAATGGCCTTGTGCCTAATATGATGTACCTCTGCAGTATAAATTTCACCTTCAAGATCCTTAAATTGCTTGTAGATGGTAGTATTATCGTGCTCGTGAATCTTAGAAATAAGATTTTGCCTTAAGGCCAAAATAGCCCTTCTGCCAAGATCTATCAATTTCACTTCCTCGGACACATCTTCACCCACTTCAAAATCCGGCTCAATCTTTCTGGCTGCAGAAAGGGATATCTCTTCGTTAGGATCTTCCACTTCCCCGTCTTCAACCACCACCCTATTTCTCCAAATCTCCAAATCCCCTTTGTCCGGGTTTATAATGATATCGAAATTGTCATCGGAACCAAACTTCTTCTTTAACGCATTCCTAAAAACATCCTCCAAAATCGCCATTAGCGTTACCCTATCTATGAATTTATCATCTTTAAATTCCGAAAAAGATTCGATTAGCGCAATATTTTCCATTTTTGAACTACAATTAAAATTTTAATACAACTTTAGCTTCCTTAATATCAGAAATTGCAATTTGCTGCTTTTTCTGAACCGTAATTTTCCCTTTTCCAATGGGTTTGGGTTCCCTATCTTTCCATTCCAGGGTAATACTATCCCCCGATGCCTCGGTTAACTTGCCTTCGAATTCCCCATCCCGGGTCTTTACTTCAAGCTTTCTACCTATATTTTTTGTGTATTGTCTAGGCAACTTAATTGGAGAAGCCGCTCCCGCAGAAGCCACTTCCAAGGAAAAATCTTCTTCCTCCCGGTCCAAATTATGTTCTATAGCCCTACTTACATTCATACAATCCTGCAAGGTAACACCATGGTCACCATCCAAGGTTATTTTTATTTTATTATCCGCGGATATCGAAAAATCCAATAAAAAAAGTGATTGATTCTCCCTTAACGCTTCCTCTAAAAGTGCAGTAACTTTATCCTTCAACATATACTTCGGTTTTATTAAACATCTGCCCTTACTTCTAAAATCTATTCCCTTTAGAACATCATGTAAAGCTGTTTCCTTACCGGGCCGATTAAATAAAGTATAGTAATAAAAGAGGGGACAAAATGTCCCCTCATGAATACTTTATATTCTTTCAGCACCGCAAATATACATAATTTTTAGATTCTACAATAATCTTAGTTATTTATTATGCAAAAGACAATATTGCCCCGAACTTTGAACAATTTTGTTTAAAATAAAAATCCCAATACGTTTGCATCGGGATTTTACTACTAAACTTTAAGTTGGCCTACTAGGACTCGAACCTAGAACGACTGGACCAAAACCAGCTGTGTTGCCAATTACACCATAGGCCATTACCTCGTTTGAGCGTGCAAATTTAAAACAAAGTTTTATATGCACAAATATTTTTGAGCCATATTCCAGAAAAATAAAAAAATATTCTGCCGCCACCAATAAAACATGGGCTCTAGATATACTGCCAACAACTACCTCAATAGAAATCCGATTTGAAACTACCCCCATTTTCCCAACAATTGAAACTTCCTTGAGCCATCAATCATGTTAAAGGTTTATGAAATATATATCCCATTATCTATTTAAATTAGTAAATTCGCCCTTCGGACAAACGACAAACCGCATGTTTTCAAAAAATTTCAAAAAATGGGATACCATCACAGGATGGTTTGTTTTTTTTATAGCCCTAATTACTTACGGAATAACCGTTGAACCCACCAGCAGTTTTTGGGATGCCGGAGAATATATCTCAACAGCGGCAAAACTACAGGTAGGGCATCCACCAGGAGCACCTTTGCTACAAATGATAGGTGCATTTATGGCCATGTTCGCCCTGGAACCGACCCAGGTGGCCAGGATGGTAAACCTCGTTTCCGGGGTTTCCAGTGCCTTTACCATTCTTTTCATGTTCTGGACCATTACCAACCTTACCAGAAAGCTTATAACCAAGGAAGAAGTCATAACCAACAGTAAGGCATTGGCCATTTTGGGAAGTGGAATCGTAGGCTCCTTGGCCTTTACATTTTCTGATAGTTTTTGGTTCAACGCAACAGAAACCGAAGTCTACGCAATGGCTAGTTTAATAATGTCCCTTCTGCTCTGGCTAGGATTAAAATGGGTAGATGACTTGGAGAACCCAAGAGGTGATAAATGGATAGTACTTATTTCCTTTGTGGTTGGACTTACCTTTGGTATCCAGTTCATGGGATTCCTGGCAATACCCACAGTAGGTCTGTTGTATTACTTTAAAACATACAAAACCACAACAATAAAGAATTTTCTATTGGCCAATATTATTGTTGTCGCCATATTGATGCTGGTATATAAGTTTTCATTGACCTATGTGCTTAAAGTTTTTGGTTGGAGCGAGGTATTTTTCATCAATACCATCGGCCTTCCCTTTAACTCGGGAACCATTATTATGGGACTCATTTTTGTAGGAGTTTTTTATTGGGGGTTGCGATACACCCGCAATAACAACTATACTGTGGCCAACACCATTGTGCTATGCCTAATGTTTTTATTTTTAGGATTCTCCTCATGGCTAATGCTCCCCATTCGGGCTAATGCCGATGTGGTCATCAACGAAAACGACCCTTCGGACGCAAGATCCTTATTGGCCTATTACAACCGTGAACAATATCCCGGAGTGGATAGCCCTGTTTATGGCGCCTATTACTCCGATACCTTTGCCCCTGCCGGGGATGAAAAAGACGAGAAACCAAAATATGAAAAAGACCTTAAGGCTGGGAAATATGTTATCGTAAACAACTATAAGGATGCTTTACAAGGACCCAATCCCGACCATGTAGGTTTCTTGCCACGAATGTGGAGCGAACAGAATGCGGAGAATTATATGAAGTATTTTGACCCGCTCACCTTTAAGATAAAATCCGATTATCTTGGCAATAACGAATTGAGGGAAGCCGTAAACCAGTTTAAGGAAGGTTATGCCAAGGGAGAAATAGACACCTCCCAATACATGAGGTTCTTACGGGAGTTTAGCGAATACATTGATGTACAGCCCCCTACGGTAATGCAAAATATAAAATACATGTTCCAATTTCAATTTGGTTATATGTACTGGCGTTATTTTATGTGGAATTTTGTAGGTAAGCAAGACGATATACAAGGCAGATATGACAACCACGGAAATTGGTTAAGCGGCATCAACTTTATTGACAGTGCCAGGTTGGGCAGTCAGGAGAATCTTCCCAGCGATATCAAGAACAACAAAGGCAGGAACACCTATTTTTTCCTCCCCCTACTACTGGGTATCATTGGCCTAATCTTCCAAATAAGCAGAAATCCCAAACAGTTTTGGGCCCTGTTCGTATTCTTTATGTTTACGGGTATTGCCATACAATTCTATACCAATCCGGCCATTTTTCAGCCTCGGGAAAGGGATTACTCCCTAGTGGGCTCCTTTTATGTCTTTGCCCTATGGATCGGCCTGGGCGTATACGGGCTTTTTGATGAATTCCAAAAACTATTGAGCCCTAAAATATTGGCTCCGGGAATTACAATTCTCTGCCTTTTGGCCGTTCCTGGCGTCATGGCAATCCAAAACTGGGACGATCACGACAGATCCAATAGGTTTACCGCCAAATCTACCGCTAAGGCTTATCTGGAATCAACGAAGGAAGACTCTGGCGCCATATTGTTTACCATTGGGGACAACGACACTTTCCCACTATGGTACGCCCAGGAAATTGAAGGGTACAGAACAGACGTAAGGGTGGTGAATACCAGCCTTTTTGCTACTGATTGGTATATAGACCAAATGAAAAAGAAAGCGTACGAAAGCGATCCAATTCCCTCCCAGCTTACCCATAATGAATACAAATGGGGATCTAGGGATGCCATATACTTTAACGAACTTACCGAAAGCAGATGGGACATAAAAGACTTTATGAACTGGGTAGGCAGTGACAAGGAACAAACCAAATTTAGAAGTATATTACAAAAGAAAGGTGCAGATCTGAGTCAGTATTCCGAAAGCAATTTGGATGTTGTCTACTATCCAACCAACAAAATCAGGGTTCCGGTAAATAAGAAAAATGTTCTGGAGAGTGGTTTGGTCAAAGAAAAGGATTCCGCATTAATCGTCGATTATATTGATATTGACCTTCCCAAGAGTGCCTTGCCAAAAAACCGGATCCTGATGTTGGACATTATAGCAAACAATGACTGGAAACGCCCCATATATTTCTCCGGAGGAAGTTTTGATGCCGCAGAATACATATGGATGAAGGATTATCTTCAATTGGATGGCCTGGTTTACAAACTGGTGCCCATTAAAACAACCAATAGGAGTTCTTATGAGATGGGCAGGATAGACAGCGATCTTATGTACGACATTGTAAAAAAATGGGATTGGGGCAATGCAGGAAGCCCGGATATCTATCACGACCCCCAAACCCGCACACAGGCGCTTTCCTTTAGAGGTAACTTAGCTCGTCTTACCGAAACCTTGATTGAAGAAAACAAGATTGAAAAGGCGAAAGACATTATCAATATTGCTATGGAAAATATGCCGGTTGAATATTTCGGGTATTATGCCTTTGTAGAACCTTTTATAGATGGATACTTTAAAGTAGGGGAAAGCCAAAAAGCTAGAAATCTATTCCTAAAATTAAAAACCATTTACCAGGAACGGCTGGATTATTACGCTAATCTTCCTTTTGAGGAACAGCGTATGTTCTTGGACGAAATTATTCCCGATCTAGAAGCCTACAGCAGAAATATCGATATTTTAATTACCAACCAAGATCAGGAAACTGCCGAAAAGGAAACCCTTATCTTCAACGAATACATCGAAAAGTTTGAACGCTTTTATCGCAACGACCCAATGGAAAGCATCCAAGCTCCAACTTCGGATCCCGATCTAATAGATTCATCGGCCATAGATGCCATTCCGGAAGAGCAATTGGACAGCATAGCAATTCCAGAATAACGAACACAAAAAAACCGAGACCTAGGTCTCGGTTTTTTTTATACTTTTCAATTAATTATAGATACTCATTTAGTATACCAATAAGGGTATTGGCATCCTGTTCCCCACTTTGCCTCCAGACCATTTCACCCTTCTTATATATCATCAAGGTTGGCAAGCCTTTTACCCGCAATGCCTGGGAAAGCTCCTTATTCTTATCCACATCAATCTTAATAACCTTGCCCTTATCGCCCAAGGCAGCGGCAACATCCCTTAGTACAGGGTGCATAGCTGTTGACTGTTCGTTCCATTCTGCGTAAAAATCCAATAACACAGGAACATTGATATCAATTAATTCACCAAATTTAGACATATACTATTCATTGGGTTATAAATCAAAAATAAGAAAAAATGTTAAAATACAACTAGTGCCATCATTTTTGTAGGCAAGGTTGTAGTTAAAATCAGGTTAACGACCTCTTTTTTAAGGTTATTACAGTAATTTCCGGCCATATCCCAACCCTTCCGGGATATCCCAAAAATCCAAATCCACGGTTTACATTTATCATCTGCCCCATTTCCTCGTACACACCGGCCCAATACTTATACCTCCATCTAGCCGGGCTCCATTTTATCCATCCCGGAATTTCTATCCCAAATTGCATGCCATGCGTATGTCCACTTAAAGTGAGATGATAGTGATAATCATCTTTTAACACTTGGTCTTCCCAATGTGAAGGGTCATGGCTCATTAAGATCTTAAAATCATCCTTATCAATATTGGAGACCGCCTTTTTAAGGTCGCCCGCCTTCTTAAAACCTCCCCTGCCCCAATTTTCAACTCCTATCAAGGCAATCCTATCGTCTCCCTTTTGCAGATACCTGCTATCATTGAGCAAGAGATCAAAGCCCATTTCCTTTTGTATATTTTTAAGATCGGTCAAATTATTGCTCTTGGCCTCTTCGGTTTCCCAGCTAACATAATCCCCATAATCATGGTTCCCCAACACTGAAAATTTACCATCTTTTGCTCTTAAGGTCGAAAAAAGGCCTTTCCAAGGCAACATCTCCTCTGCCATATTGTTCACCATATCCCCTGTAAAAAGCAACACATCACTTTTTTGCTTATTGATCAAGTCTATTGCATATTCAATTTTCTCCCTATTATCAAAACTACCACTGTGAACATCGGAAATTTGGGTTATTCGGTAACCATCGAAACTTTGCGGCAAATCATCAAACTCCAAATTATACTTAAGCACCCTAAAATTATACTTCCCCTTAACCATCCCATACAACAACGCCGAAAATGGCAATGCGGCAATGCCCATGGCAATCGTACTTAAAAAACGTCTTCTTTGCGGGAGGCTAAATTCTTTGGTACCGCCAAATATTTTGTGATAACTAGCTGTAAGAAACCTAAAAATATCTTCGGAAAATAAAAACACAATAGTAATCGACATAAAGGTAAGCATTGCCAACAAGAGCCCAAAAGCATAACTTTTTGGCACGCTCAGCACTCTACCTGGCTCATCGCCCATTGTGAACTGATAGATAAAATTCCCTATAACAAAGAGGGATAAGACCATATAGGCATAATAAACCCAAGGGTAGCGGGTAGCGGCCTTTATGGCTTGCAAAGTATATATTCCGAGAGTTATATAAATAATGATAAAAACAATCCAACGTAGCATCCCTTATTTTTTTAGCAAAGATATTGGTTTCAAACCCATTAGGTGATTTTTTAATTTTCTTTAACTAGGCGGACCACCTCTTTAAGAGTAGCCAAATCGCTAATGCCAATTTCATCATCCTTAAGAAACCCAGGACTGCTCATTGCTATTTGAGGCGTATGGCCCAGAGTTCTGTGAAATTTTATCCCGGACAAATGTACCGCCATAAACCCTTTCTTTTTAAATTCCACCACATTGGTATCGCGTATACCTCCCCCAGGCATTATAACACAGTCCTTGAATTCTTTAGATAACCTGTTCAATAAGTCCATGCCTTCAACGGAAGAATTTTGCTGCCCAGAGCTTAAGATGGTATCTACTTGCAATTCCTGTAATTGCCGTAAGGTAGCCACAGGATCCGTTACCCAATCGAAGGCCCTATGGAAAGTAAATTCCAAGGGTCGGGAAGCCGCTATCAATTCTTTTGTCCTTTCATAATCCAAGGTAAGGCCCTTGGAAAGTACCCCTGAAACAATTCCATTAAAACCAAGCTCCCTGCACAGCGCAACATCCCTTTTCATAATCTCAAACTCCAGATCCGAATAAGTAAAATCGCCACTTCTGGGTCTTATCAATACATTTACGGGAATAGAAATATACTCCTTTACTAGCTGCAACAGCCCAAACGAAGGGGTAACCCCACCTACGGCAAGCTCGGCACACAACTCAATTCGGTCAGCACCAGCTTTTTGGGCATTTAAGGCAGATTCTAAAGAATTGGCGCATACTTCTACAATCATATTTCTTATATTTAGAGCCTTAAAATTAAGTAACACTATCTTATGAAAAGAAGAAATTTCCTTAAAAATTCTACCTTGAGTACTGCCGGAATACTATCAGCACCACTTTTGGCATCATATCAAGAAACCAAAAAAGTGGTACCGCCCATGTCGGAAGGCATGGAAACGGTAAAACCTATTGTAATCTGTACCTGGAATTTTAAGAATGCCACAGCAAAGGCTTGGGAAGTTTTGGAAAAAGGAGGCTCTTCCTTGGATGCGGTGGAACAAGGGGTAATGGTAGAAGAGGCAGATCTAAGCAACGAAACGGTTGGTAACGGCGGAAGACCGGACAGGGATGGCCACGTTACCCTGGATGCCTGTATCATGGACAAGGATGGCAACTGCGGCGCGGTACTATGTATGGAAAATATTGCGCACCCCATTTCCGTGGCCAGAAAGGTGATGGAAGATACCCCTCATGTAATGTTGGCCGGAAAAGGAGCGGAGAAATTTGCCTACGAAAAAGGATTCCCAAAAACCAATTTACTTACCGAAAAGGCCAAAAAGGATTGGTTGGAATGGAAGAAAAAATCCAAATACGAAACCATAATCAATATAGAAAACCACGATACCATTGGCATGCTTGCCATTGACAAAAATGGCGATATCGCAGGAGCCTGTACCACAAGTGGAATGGGATATAAAATGGCCGGACGGGTTGGCGACTCCCCAATTATAGGTGCAGGATTGTTTGTAGACAACGTAGTTGGAGGAGCTACAGCCACAGGGGTCGGCGAAGAGGTAGTAAGAACCGTTGGCAGCTTCCTAATCGTAGAGCTTATGCGCCAAGGAAAATCGCCGCAAGAGGCATGCGAGGAAGGCGTTAGGCGAATCATGAAAAAAAACAAGGATAGAAGGGATTTTCAAATTGGGTTTATCGCCATCAACAAGAAGGGGGAAACTGGTGGCTATTGCATACACCCAGGGTTCAGCTACAGTCAATTTACAGAGGCAGGACAGAGCAACAATCCAACGGAGACATTTTTGAAATCCTAATTGTCAATTTCAAAATATCCAAATCTTAACAAGAATCAAATATAATGGCTGAACAAAAAAGACTTTTCTTACTTGATGCATATGCTCTCATTTTTCGGGGTTATTACGCACTTATAAAAAACCCAAGAATAAACTCCAAGGGAATGGACACCTCTGCCATTATGGGATTCATGAATTCCTTATTGGATGTAATAAGAAGGGAAAAACCAGATCATTTGGCAGTTTGTTTTGACAAGGGAGGAAGTGCAGACCGAACCGAAATGTTCGCCGATTACAAGGCCAATAGGGATGCCACTCCAGACGCCATCAAAATAGCCGTTCCCTATATTCAGAATATTTTAAAGGCCATGCATATTCCTGTGGTGGAATTGGAAGGCATGGAGGCCGATGATATTATTGGTACTTTGGCCAAGCAGGCGGAAAAAGAAGACTATAAGGTGTATATGGTTACCCCGGA
The DNA here is from genome assembly GCF_900177645.1 of Arenibacter troitsensis. Taxonomy (GTDB): domain Bacteria; phylum Bacteroidota; class Bacteroidia; order Flavobacteriales; family Flavobacteriaceae; genus Arenibacter; species Arenibacter troitsensis. The sequence goes on along the minus strand of NZ_FXAO01000001.1, from coordinate 196,856 downwards.
TAAGGATTTTGGACAATTGGTATCCGAGAATATATTCATGTACCGCCCGGCAAGATTGGGCAACGGCATCGAAATTTGGGGCATCCCCGAAGTGCAAAAACGTTTTGGAGTGGAACGTCCGGAACAGGTAATAGATTATTTGGGGATGATGGGCGATGCCAGTGACAATATTCCAGGCTTACCTGGAGTGGGCGACAAAACTGCCAAAAAATTTATTGAGGAATTTGGGTCAATGGAAAATTTGCTTGCCAATACCGATAAGCTCAAAGGCAAAATGAAGGAGAAGATCCAAGAAAATGCCGAACTCGGCATCCTTTCCAAAAAACTGGCCACCATTTTTGTGGATTGCGATGTAACCTTTAACGCAAAGGATTACGAGCTCTCCATGCCCGATGGTGAAAAAGTACAGGAAATTTTTGAAGAGTTGGAATTCCGGAGACTTAAGGACCAATTCCTAAAACTCTTTTCGTCCGAACCGGAGAATGATGGCACAGAGGAGAGCACGCAAGATAGCAGCCCTGTTTCCAAAAAGAAACAAACAGAGGCGGGAGGTGGCCAATTTTCCCTGTTCGGTGGTGACGCACAAACTACTAGTGGAACTATAAAGGAGGTTTCCAGCAGAAAAAACATAAAGGAAGTTCCACATGTATACCAGAGTGTATTGCCCGGGATGGCCATGAAACTTTTTATCCAGAATTTAATGAAACAAACCTCGGTTTGTTTTGATACCGAAACCACCGGACTTAATCCGCTTACGGCCGAATTGGTGGGGATTGCATTTAGCTGGGAAGCCGGTAAAGGATTCTATGTTCCATTCCCTGAAGACCGGGAACAGGCACAGGAGATCATTGAACAATTAAGACCCTTTTTTGAAGCGGAAAACATTGAAAAAATTGGGCAGAATTTAAAATATGACATTAAGGTCCTTCACAAATACAATATCTCCATAAAAGGGAAAAGCTTTGACACCATGCTTGCCCATTACCTTATTAATCCCGATATGCGCCATAACATGGATGTGCTGGCGGAAACTTATTTGAATTACACCCCAATTTCCATAACCGAACTCATAGGCAAAAAAGGAAAAAACCAATTATCCATGAGAGATGTTCCATTGGAACAACAAACCGAATATGCCGTAGAGGATGCAGACATCACTTTTCAATTGGCACAACATTTTAGACCAGAATTAAAAGAGGCCAACACCGAGGAATTATTCAATGACATTGAGATTCCCTTATTACATGTCCTGGCCGATATGGAACAGGAGGGAATCAATCTGGACAAAAACTTTTTAAATTCTCTTGCCAAGGATCTGGATAATGACATTAAAAACCTGGAATTAAAGATCTACAAAGAAGCAGGGGAGGAATTCAATATTGCTTCGCCAAAACAATTGGGCGAAATTTTATTCGATAAGCTAAAACTGGTGGACAAGCCCAAAAAGACCAAAACAGGTCAATATTCCACTGCCGAGGATGTACTATCCTATCTGGCCAAAGACCATGAAATAATCCAAAGCGTATTGGATTATCGGGGACTCAGCAAACTAAAAAGTACCTATGTGGATGCCCTACCGGAACAGATTGAGGAAAGTACCGGCAGAGTGCATACAGACTATATGCAAACCGTTGCCGCTACCGGTAGATTAAGCAGCAACAATCCCAACCTACAAAACATCCCCATTAGAACGGAGCGGGGAAGGCAGGTGAGGAAAGCATTCATTCCAAGAAATGAGGAATACACCTTGTTGGCAGCGGATTATTCGCAGATAGAATTGCGCATTATTGCCGCGCTTAGCGAAGAATCTACCATGATAGAGGCTTTTAAAAACGGAGAGGACATTCACGCCTCCACCGCATCCAAGGTATTCAACGTACCGTTACAGGAGGTTACAAGGGAACAGCGAAGCAATGCCAAGACCGTAAATTTTGGTATTATATATGGTGTATCCGCATTCGGATTGAGCAACCAAACCGATCTATCACGGGCGGAAGCCAAGGAGCTAATAGAAACCTATTATAAAACCTACCCCAAATTGCGCAAATACATAAATGAACAAATAGAATTCGCTAGGGAAAACGGATATGTTCAGACCGTGTTGGGCAGACGAAGGTATCTAAAGGACATCAATGGAAGCAACGCCATTGTACGTGGAGCCGCGGAACGCAACGCAGTAAACGCCCCTATTCAGGGAAGTGCCGCCGATATCATAAAAATTGCGATGATCCATATTCATAAAAAACTCGAAGAAGGCAACTACAAAAGTAAGATGCTCCTACAGGTTCATGATGAATTGGTATTTGACATATACAAGCCCGAATTGGAAGAGTTAAAGACCATGATCAAGACGGAGATGGAAAACGCCTACAAATTATCCGTACCCTTGGATGTGGAGCTAGGTGTTGGCAACAATTGGCTGGAGGCCCATTAAACTATATCTATAAAAACGAAAACGGAACGCAAAGGTTTAAACCATTGCGTTCCGTTTTTTAACAATAACCTTTATGAGGATTTTATTTTCTTTTAAAGATAAGCTGTCCACCTGCATTTAAATTGGGGATATCCAAATCTGCGGCATCTACGGTCATAGTATCGCCATCTATGCTCACATCAACAGATATCTCCTGCTGATCTTCATCGGTATAAGTTAATTTGCCGTCGGCATATACATATACCGTGGTTTCCGTATCCTTTTCGGTAGGACAGGGAATATTAAAACCATCCCTTTCCAAATATTCCACGGAATTTTCAATAGTAACTGTTAAGTCTACTTTAAATTCAAAACTCAACACATAACATTCTTTAGCTGTTAAATATGCCAACAAATCCCTAGCGTTTTTTTCATCATCGCTGGCGGTATCATTATTAACCTTAAGTTCGTAAGCCTGCCATACCCCCACTATTGTATCCTCCTTGGAATTATCGTCATCAGCGTCCGATGAACATGAAAAGAAAAGACCTGCAACAAGAAAAAGTAATAAAAATTTAATTTTCATCTTTTTAAAATTTACATTGTTTTAAAAGCTAACGGATTATAGCACAAAATAGTATCCCAGCAAATCCAAACAATTGAAAGCGCTGCCAAACCCAACCAAAACAGCATAGGAAAACAGCAAAAATCAGATACTCCATGTATTGAAAATTAAAACCCTGGAGCATGTTTTGACCATCTATCATATCCAACCCAAAAAGCCAATAGAACTTCTTTGATGTAATAACGAACAAAAAGACCTATAAGTTATAAAAACCAATTATTGGGATTACAAACCGTGGGCAAAGTATACTTTCATTTGCCAATATTGGAAAAAACAATAAAATAATAAGAAACAACCATTTGGAATTCAACTTAATAATTGTACATTTGCAGCCCGTTAAACGGGATTGAAGTGTTTAATCAATAAATATATTAGTGTGGATACATTAAGCTACAAGACGATTTCGGCCAATAAGGCGACCGTTGACAAACAATGGTTACTAGTTGATGCTGAAGGAGAAACATTGGGCCGTCTTGCTTCTAAAGTAGCGCAGTTACTTAGAGGGAAGTACAAGCCTAGTTTTACACCACATGTTGATTGTGGGGATAATGTTGTTATTATCAATGCAGAAAAAATCAACCTAACCGGAAAGAAGTGGGATTCAAAAACTTACATTCGACACACCGGTTATCCAGGAGGCCAGAGGTTTACAACGGCTAAAGAAATGTTGGCTAAAGATCCAGCGCGTATCGTAGAGAAATCGATAAAAGGTATGTTGCCCAAAAATAAATTGGGTGCTGAGCTTTTCCGAAATCTGAAGGTATATGCCGGCGCAGCCCACAACCAAGAAGCACAAAAACCAACAGCAATTAACTTAAACGATTTTAAGTAATGGAAATGATTCATAAAATTGGTAGAAGAAAAACTGCAGTTGCGAGAGTTTATGTTACTGAAGGAAATGGTAACATTACTATAAACAAGAGAGACTTAAGCAACTATTTTCCTACAGCAACATTACAGTACAAAGTAAAGCAACCATTTGCCCTAACCAACAACGAAGAAAACTTCGATGTAAAAGTTAATGTATATGGTGGCGGTATTACAGGACAGGCGGAAGCGGTTCGTTTGGCATTGTCCAGAGCTTTATGCGAATTGGATGCCGAGAACAGATTGGTTCTTAAACCAGAAGGTCTTTTAACTAGAGATCCAAGAATGGTTGAACGTAAGAAATTCGGTCAGAAGAAAGCTCGTAAGAAATTCCAGTTCTCTAAACGTTAATACTGTATTAACAAAACAAATACTGAATTACGGCAATGCTCTTGATGGTTATCGGGAAATAATTGGCAGATTCGGTATAATTTTTAATTGTTCATTGAAAACCCTTGTCATAGGGTAAGTAATCATCCAAAGTTAATCATAGGACCTCGCCTTAGGGGAAAGTCCAATGCATTCAAATTCTGGATAAATTAGTTTAGCATCTAAATATTAAAGGCTGCCCAGTGGCACCACTTTAATATTGCTAATTCAAAGGAACGTAAACTAAAAAACAAAAATGGCAAACAAAGTTGAAGTAAAAGACCTTTTAGAGGCAGGTGTACATTTTGGTCACCTTACCAGAAAATGGAATCCTAACATGGCTCCCTACATCTACATGGAGCGTAACGGAATTCACGTTATCAATCTTTATAAAACAGTTGCAAAACTGGAAGAGACCAACGAGGCTCTTAAAAAAATTGCGGCTTCAGGTAGAAAAATACTTTTCGTAGCTACCAAAAAACAAGCAAAGGATATTGTTGCAGAAAAAGCAGGCAACGTAAACATGCCTTACATCACTGAAAGGTGGCCAGGTGGTATGTTGACCAATTTCGTTACTATCCGTAAAGCCGTTAAGAAAATGGCTTCTATTGATAGAATGAAAAAAGACGGTACCTTTAACACCCTTTCCAAGAAAGAGCGTTTACAAGTTGACCGTTTGCGTGCCAAGTTGGAAAAGAACTTAGGTTCTATTTCTGAAATGACACGTCTACCAGCCGCCTTGTTCATAGTTGACACCATGCGTGAGCACATTGCCGTAAAAGAGGCTCAAAAATTGAACATTCCAATTTTTGCAATGGTAGATACCAATTCCGATCCACGACCAATCGATTTTATCGTTCCTTCCAATGACGATGCCTCCAAATCCATAGAGGTTATTATGGCATCTGTAACTGCAGCTATTGCAGAAGGGTTAACAGAACGTAAATCTGAAAAGCAAAGTGAGAAGGAAGGTGGAGACGAAGCCAAACCAAAAGAGAAAAAAGCTAAGGTAGCCTCAGAAGAAAAAGCTCCCAAAAAAGCTAGCACTACAGGAGACGACCTTACCAAAATAGAAGGTATTGGCCCAAAAATTGCTGAAATTTTCCAAGAAGCCGGTATTAACACTTATGCCGACCTAGCGGATAAATCAGAGGATGACCTTAAAGACATCCTTACTGAATCTGGCCCAAGATATGCTTCCAAGAATCCAGCTTCATGGCCTAAGCAGGCACAAATGGCTGCCGATGGCAACTGGGATGAATTGCAGGAATGGCAAGATAGCGTTAAAGGAGGAATAGAATAATCCCCTTTTACTTAAAACAGAATATAAATTTAACATTAACCTAGATTGGGATTACATTTCAATCCTAATTTAGGTGAAAATTAAAACAAAATAAAATGGCTAAAATTACCGCCGCTGAGGTAAACAAATTAAGACAAACAACAGGTGCTGGCATGATGGATTGCAAAAATGCCCTAGTTGAAGCAGAAGGGGATTTTGATTTGGCAATTGAAATCTTACGTAAAAAAGGACAAAAAGTTGCTGCCAAAAGAGCCGACCGTGATTCTTCCGAAGGGGCTGCTATTGCCAAAGTAAATGCAGACAACACCACTGGGGTTATCATTTCTTTGAACTGTGAAACTGATTTCGTTGCCAAGAACGACACTTTTGTTGCTTTGGCCAACGACTTGGCAGACCTAGCCTTAAATTTCGACACTAAAGAAGATTTCTTGAACGCCGATTACAAAGGAATCACTGTACAGGATAAACTTACAGAACAAACCGGTGTTATTGGTGAGAAAATTGAAATAGGTGGATTCAGCAAACTTTCAGCTCCATTTGTTGGTTCTTACATTCATGCCGGAAACAAAATAGCCACTTTGGTAGGACTTTCTGCTGCCGTTGAGGGTGCAGATGTTGCTGCTAAAGATGTTGCCATGCAGGCAGCCGCTATGAATCCAGTAGCTTTGAACGAAGAAGGAGTTGACCAGTCGATCATCGATAAAGAAATCGAAATCGCCAAAGATCAATTACGTCAAGAAGGAAAGCCAGAAGCTATGTTGGACAACATCGCCAAAGGTAAATTAAACCGTTTCTTCAAAGACAACACTTTGGTAAACCAAGATTTTATTAAGGATAGCAAACAAAGCGTAGCCCAATACGTAAAATCTGTTGATTCCAAATTGGAAGTAACAGGATTTAAAAGGGTTGCCTTGGGATAATCCTTAATCAATAAACATAAAAAACGCCTTTACATTAAATGTAAAGGCGTTTTTTTTATGCCTTATAATATAATTATAGTATTTGAGAGCTATTGATTTGGCAAAGGAAATCCTAAATTAATTCCCAACAAAACAACCTCATTGAACTAGGAAAGCACCTTCCAACTGAACTCCCAATCCCTTTTAGAATGTTTTTGACCAACTAACCTTTCAACCATGCTTCCCGCAGATTCTTCTGCTGCTCGCTAGCACCTTCAATTGGAACCAACTTAACGACCTTCAAAGTAGGCACACCAACTTTCCCCTTCAAGGTTATTTCCTCATCACCCCTTTGCACTACCATTACAATTTCCTTGTCGGGATCCCAGTTCATGCTTTGCCCAATAAGCAATCGTATATTGACCAGATTGGTCATTTTACCATCAACACTCTTAATAATATCTCCCCCTTGGGCACCCAAATCATTGAAAAAACTGTTCAATTGAATTCCTTCCCTAACAAAAATGGCGTTGTCATTTGCCGGATCCACATCTATATAGGGAATCTCACCATCAAAAAAATATCCTGTAGACTGCTCCTGTTCCGTTGTTGACAGCCCCACTTTTTTCCAATAGGCATCATAGTCTATAGGTGTATCCCCAATGACATGGCCATTAAAGAATTTCCCTATTTCCGGGTACGTCATTTCAACTATTTCATCAATCAACCCATCATCCTCAAAAGGCTTGGAATCCCCATACTTTTTGGAAAGCTCCTTCATCAGCCACAAAACACCCTTTTCACCTCCACTTAATTTCCTTAGGTCAATATCGATCGCCATATTTATCAATGCCCCTTTTTCGTATACATTGGCATAATTTTTCTTATATGGCTCCTCCAATATATTTTTGCTCATTACGGTAAAGGACATGCTATCATCATAGGTTTTGGATCGCTCCACCTTCTCCATAAGTCTTTGATAAAAATCCTCTTCACTAATCAACCCCTGTTGAATTTGAAAAAGATTGGCAAAATATTCGGTAGTCCCTTCATACATCCATAAGTGCATGGACATTTTAGGGTCGTTAAAATCAAAATATTGTATTTCATTGGAATGGATGGTCAACGGAGTAACGATATGAAAAAACTCATGGGCCACCGTGTCAAAAATCGCCTCCTCCAATCGCTCTTTCGATATTTGTTCGGGCATTACCACTACTGTAGAAGTGTGGTGTTCCAATGCCCCAAAACCTTTAGCGTCCTCATCATCCATATTGGATAGATAGAGGATAATGGTATAGTGCTTGGTACTGTTAATATCCCCCAGAAATGCCTTCTGCCCCCGCATCATTTTCTCCATTCCAGCCTTTAGACTGGCCGCGGTAAAATGACCATTGGGAGAATAGACACTTAAAGTTACCGCAATGTCGTTCACCTGAAATGTCTCCGTACTAGGGTCGGAGTACATAATTGGATTATCTATAACTTCAAAGTATCTAGTGGCCACAAAAACATCCGTATCCGGTCTATTTACATCCTGGACTCCCTTCACTAATGAAGTTACGGGCTCCAATCCATCCGGGGCAGAAATTTCCAATGAATACGGTATTTCCTCAAGCCCATCAAAATAACCCACAAATCCATGGAGATTCAACATAAAGTTCTTCCCCTTAAGAATATTGGTCCCCGACGGCGAAAAAACAGGCTCGCTCACCTCTACTTCGGTATCATAGGTATCGTTTACCCAATAATTGATCCTATCCAAATCCTTGGCATTGATGATCCTCCAAGTATTATCATCCAATTTTTCTACTTTCAACTCCCCTCCCTTATAATCAAGGGCCTTGAATTGCTCTATATACTTTCCGTAATTATCATCACTGTAAGTACCCGGCACTGTCTTGGGAATAAAAAAGGAAACAGTATCGGTAGCAAATGCGGTCGGATCCAAAATCACATTCACTTTATCGTCCACAACATTGATCAAATCAATTTTCGCAATTATGGAAGTCTTTTCTGCCGAAACCAATTTTTTTGTAGTTCCACACCCATGGAGCACCAAAATTGCAGCTCCTAAAATCCAAGTTTTTTTAATTAACCCTATTCTATTTGTCATTATTTAGTGATTTTATTTATCGTTTGTTCCAAAACTGCCATAGCCGTTCTAATGTCCGAAATATCAAAATAAGAAATTTCACCATTACAAATCGGTGGAACCACAACAACTGTGCAAGATTATAAAAATAAATTTACCTTCCCATAAGCATTAGGAAATAATTAAGGATAGACGAATCGTCCATGCCAAGCCACTTCATAAATATTTTTGATTATTTTTGCATGAAATTAATCAACATCAGGATGCAATACAAAAGAATACTTTTAAAACTCAGTGGAGAGGCCCTTATGGGCACCAAGCAATACGGTATTGACCCTCAGCGTTTATCCGAATATGCCGAGGAGATCAAAGAAGTTGTGGACAAAGGTATAGAAGTTGCTATTGTGATAGGTGGTGGCAATATTTTCAGGGGATTGGCAGGAGCCAGTAATGGAATGGACAGGGTACAGGCGGACCATATGGGAATGTTGGCTACCGTAATAAATGGATTGGCCTTACAAAGTGCCTTGGAATTGCAAGGAGTGCAGACCAGATTACAATCTGCCATTAAAATAAATGAGGTAGCCGAACCTTTTATTAGAAGACGCGCCATGCGACATTTGGAAAAGGGCAGGGTAGTTATATTTGGAGGTGGTACAGGAAATCCATATTTCACCACAGATTCCGCTGCTGTATTACGAGCCATAGAAATTGAAGCCGATGTAATTTTAAAAGGAACCCGAGTGGACGGAATTTATACCTCCGACCCGGAAAAAGACAAAACAGCCACCAAATTTGACACGATAACCTTTAAAGATGTACTGACAAAGGGACTAAAAGTAATGGATACCACGGCCTTTACCCTAAGTCAGGAAAACGAATTGCCTATTGTTGTTTTTGATATGAACAAAAAAGGAAACCTTATGAAGTTGGTTTCCGGAGAGAATATAGGAACTGTCGTAAATCTATAGTTTTGGCACTATTTGTGTTGAATCAATTAAAAAAATAGCATATGAACGAAGAAATTAAATTTATTCTGGATACTACCAAAGAAGGGATGGACAGTGCGATAGCACACCTTGAAAAAATGTTCTTGAAAATCAGGGCTGGAAAGGCCAGTCCGGTTATGCTATCCAGTGTAATGGTGGAATATTACGGCTCCCCCACACCATTGTCCCAGGTGGCAAATGTGAATACCCCGGATGCAAGGACCTTATCCGTTCAGCCTTGGGAAAAGAACATGCTACATGAAATAGAAAAGGCCATAATGAACGCCAATCTAGGATTTAATCCTATGAACAACGGCGATTTCGTAATCATCAACGTACCTCCCTTAACGGAAGAAAGAAGAAAGGATTTGGTAAAACAAGCAAAGGCGGAAGCGGAAGACGCTAAGATAGGTGTACGGAATGCACGTCAGGAAGCCAACAAGGAAATTAGGAGCCTGGAAGTATCCGAAGATTTACAGAAAAACGCAGAAGCCGATGTACAGGCACTTACCGACAAATACATAAAAAAGATAGATGCTTTCCTAGATGTTAAGGAAGCCGAGATAATGAAGGTATAATCCTTAAAGTACTAACATTAAAAGAGCGGTCCATGGACCGCTCTTTTAATTTTCCATTACCATCTGCCCCAAAAAACTGAATACTGCTTCCTCCCTGCCCTAACGTATACAGTCGATAAAATTCGTTTTTCCATCTACTACTATTTAGTCCCAGCTTCCTAGGAACAATAACAATCATTCTCTACCTTTGCGCTCGAATAATTTTAGAATCCGAAAGACCTGTTTAGATCATTTCGATTTACTGGTTTTTTTAGGTTTATATACCATATAAGCATTCTAAAACAAGAGGTTTCACTAGATGGTTGCAAAGTTAACGCAAGGTTTTTGGGCAAAAATAGCACGGATAATACTTAGGAACAGAATTACAATTCTGGTCCTATTGGCCATAATAACCATTTTTATGTCCATGCAGTGGGACAAAATGAGGTTTTCCAATTCACAAGCCAACCTCCTACCCGATCACCACCCCGTAAACCTGGAATACCTTTCCTTTCTAAAACAGTTTGGGGAAGAAGGCAATGTTGTTGTCTTGGCCGTAAAGGACAGCTCCTTATTTACCCCTGAAAAATTCAATCGCTGGAACAAGCTTAGCAAGCAACTAGGGGCATTTCCCGAGGTTGACTTCGTGTTGTCTACTGATAACCTGCAAGAGCTCGTAAAAGACACTGTAAAACAAGAATTTGTTATGCAGCCTTTTATAAAACAAACCCCGAAAACCAAAAAGGAGGTCGACAGTCTGACGAATCACCTTTTTAACGATCTTCCGTTCTACGATAACCTTATCTACAATAAAAAGTCGCATACCATACGCAGTGTAATTTATTTGGACAAAGATATTGTCAACACCTCCGTACGTAAAGACTTCATATTGGAAGACCTTTCTACTTTGGTTAAAAATTTTGAAAAAGAAACGGGCCTAGATGTGCGTATTTCGGGCATGCCATACATAAGGACGATGAACTCCCAAAATATCATTGATGAAATTGGGAAATTTATACTTGCGGCATTGGGAGTAACTTCCTTGATCTTCTTTTTCTTTTTCAGAAGTTTTAGGGCTACGATCATCTCCATGTTTGTCGTAATTATAGGGGTTATGTGGGCTTTTGGGATCTTGGGCCTATTGCAATATGAAATAACGGTTCTTACCGCCCTGATTCCGCCATTAATCATTGTTATCGGTATTCCCAACTGTATCTTCCTTATAAACAAATACCAACAAGAAGTAAAAAAGCACGGAAACCAGGCCTTGTCGCTACAACGTGTAATCTCAAAGATTGGTAACGCCACCCTGATGACCAACGTTACTACCGCTTCAGGTTTTGCAACGTTTATTATTACCGACAGCAAACTTCTCAAAGAGTTCGGCATTGTGGCCTCCATCAACATTATAGGAATATTTGTGCTTTCCCTCTTGATAATTCCGATTATCTACAGTTTTATGTCCCTTCCAAAAGACAAGCATTTGAAACACTTGAACACCAAATGGATCGAAACTTTTGTAAGCTGGATGGAAAGAATTGTAAGGGAGAGAAGGATTACGGTATACATAGTATCCATTGCCCTTTTAGTAGCTAGTATAATTGGCATATATCAAATAGACATTTCCGGAAGCCCTATAGAGGATATGCCCAAAAAAGCGGAATTTTTTCAGGACATACGGTTTTTCGAACAAGAGTTTGACGGAATAATGCCCGTAGAAATAGTGGTGGATACCGAAAGGCCCAAAGGGGTCTTAAAACCTACTACCCTAAGAAAAATGGATGAATTGGGCACGGTGATAAATGAAATTCCCGAACTTTCCAGACCAGTTTCAGTAGTGGACTTGGTTAAATATTCCAAACAGGCCTTCTACAGCGGCATTCCCAAATACTATCAACTCCCCACTTCACAGGAAAATACTTTCATTATGGATGTTGCCCGCAAATCCGCGGACAACGGCAACCTATTGAGCAGTTTTGTAGATAGCACCGGGCAGGTGGCCCGGATGACCACATACATGAAGGATGTAAAAACATCCCGTATGGAAACCATTGAAGCCAAACTAAAAGAGAATATCGACAAAATTTTTCCTTCGGACAGATACAAGGTTACCATGACCGGTAGTGCCCTTTTATTTTTAAAAGGAACCAAATATTTGGTAAAAAACCTGATCATGTCCCTTGCCCTGGCCATTGGTCTAATAGCCCTATTTATGGCCTATCTTTTCCGATCGTTTAGAATGATCGTGATTTCCTTGATACCCAATTTATTGCCGCTGGTAATCACCGCGGGAGTTATGGGATTCGTTGGGGTACCAATTAAGCCTTCCACTATTTTGGTATTTAGCATTGCTTTTGGGATTTCGGTGGACGATACCATACACTTTTTGGCCAAATACAGGCAGGAACTTACAAGCAACCATTGGAGAATTAAAAAATCGGTCTATGCCGCCTTAAGGGAAACCGGAGTTAGTATGTTCTATACCTCCATTGTACTGTTCTTTGGCTTTTCAGTCTTCATTATTTCCAGTTTCGGGGGAACCGTAGCGTTAGGGGCATTGGTCTCGGCCACCCTATTGTTCGCCATGCTGGCCAACCTAATTTTACTGCCTTCCCTACTTCTTTCCCTGGAGAGAAGTATAGCCAACAAACAGGTGCTTAAAGAACCACAAATAGATATTCTTCCCAAGGAAGAACCCAATATCACGGACAAGGAGGAATAGTCCATTTTTTTAAATATTTTTTACTCGGTATTTACAGATGTTTACCCAATTTATATTTTTGCAAAAAGGCTATCTTTGCCACTTAATTTACAAGGAATTCAAATGAAGACATTTAGCGTAAAAGAGCTACTATCTCCCGAACATTTACACCAGGAAGTTACTGTTAACGGATGGGTAAAAACCTTCAGGAGCAATAGATTTATTGCTTTAAACGATGGATCTACTATAAACAACATACAATGCGTAGTAGATTTTGAGGAATATGATGAAAATCTACTAAAGCAAATTAATACGGGCGCTGCACTTAGAATAAGTGGAACCTTGGTGGAAAGCCAGGGAAAAGGGCAGTCCGTGGAGATACAGGTCAAGGAGATCAAGGTACACGGAGGAGCGGACCCAGAGGTCTACCCCATTCAACCTAAAAAACACTCTCTGGAGTTTTTGCGGGAAAAGGCACACCTACGTGTAAGAACAAATACTTTTGCAGCTATAATGAGGGTGCGTTCGGCCCTTTCGTTTGCCGTGCACCAATATTTTCAAAAAAATGGCTTCTTCTATGTCCATACCCCTATAATTACAGGCTCGGATGCGGAAGGGGCTGGAGAAATGTTCAGGGTGTCTACCTTGGACAACAAAAAGCCGCCTTTAACGGAGGATGGTGAAATAGATTATAAAGAAGATTTTTTTGGCAAAGAGACCAATTTAACCGTATCCGGACAGTTGGAAGCCGAAACCTACGCCATGGGCTTGGGAAAGGTCTACACCTTTGGCCCTACTTTTAGGGCTGAAAACTCGAATACTTCTAGACATTTGGCCGAATTTTGGATGATAGAGCCCGAAGTAGCCTTTAATGACCTGGATGCCAACATGGATTTGGCCGAAGACTTTATAAAGGAGGTCATTAATTATGCTTTGGAAAACTGTAAGGAAGACCTACAGTTCCTGGAGCAGCGATTATTGGACGAAGAAAAGAGCAAACCACAGGCGGAACGCAGTGAAATGCCTTTGATAGAAAAACTAAAATTTGTTTCGGACAACACCTTTAAGCGTGTCACCTACACCGAGGCCATAGACATACTAAGGAACAGTAAACCCAACAAAAAGAAGCAGTTCAAATACCTTATTGATGAATGGGGCGCTGACCTACAAAGTGAGCACGAACGCTTCTTGGTGGAAAAACATTTTAAATGCCCGGTAATATTATTCGATTATCCCGCCAAAATAAAGGCATTTTATATGCGTTTAAATGAGGACGGCAAAACGGTTAGGGCCATGGACATTTTATTCCCCGGTATTGGCGAAATTGTAGGTGGATCCCAACGTGAGGAACGCTTGGACATCCTATTGGAGAAGATCAAAGCATTGGGTATCGATGAAAAGGAACTTTGGTGGTATTTGGATCTTAGAAAATTTGGAACTGCCGTACATAGTGGCTTTGGATTAGGTTTCGAGAGATTGGTACTATTTGCAACGGGTATGGGCAATATAAGAGACGTAATACCCTTCCCTAGAACGCCACAGAATGCTGAATTCTAATCATTATTCTTTAACTTTATAAGATAGATCACCGTTATACATGCTGAAACAACACCTACAGTTTAAATTATCGCAGAAATTATCTCCACAACAAATACAGTTGATGAAGTTGATTCAATTGCCTACGCAGGCATTTGAACAACGACTGAAACAAGAGCTGGAGGAAAATCCTGCTTTGGAAACTGGAAAGGATGAAGTTGACACCCAACAGGATGAATTTGATGATCTATATGACAACGAAACCGATAGCGAAAGCATAAGTGCGGAAGATATCAATATTGATGATTATTTAAGTGATGACGAAATTCCGGATTATCGCACACAAGCCAACAATTACAGTGCTGATGATGAGGAAAAAAGTGTTCCATACGCGGCAGGAATATCTTTTAATCAATATCTCATAAATCAGTTGAACACTATTTATTTAACTGATGAGGAATGGTCCATTGCCGAATTCTTGGTGGGCAGCGTGGATGAAAGCGGATATATCAGAAGACCTCTTTCGGATATCATGGACGATTTGGCTTTTACCCAAAACATCTATACGGACGAAAAGACCATTGAAAAGGTATTGCACATAGTTCAGGATCTTGACCCTGCCGGTGTAGCGGCAAGAACTTTGGAAGAGTGCCTTCTTCTTCAATTAAAAAGGAAGGAAATGACCCCCAGTATAGAACTGGCCATTCAATTGTTGGAGAAATCATTTGAGCAGTTTACCAAAAAGCACTATCAAAAGCTTATTCAAAAGCACAATATCACGGAGGAACAGCTAAAGGATGCCATTGCCGAAATTGAACGCTTAAACCCCAAACCAGGTGGCTCCTATTCCGGGAATAACCGCATTGTGGAGCACGTAGTACCCGATTTTTCCATTCGTATTGTAGATGGGGAACTGGAGCTTACCCTAAACGGAAGAAATGCACCTGAGCTTCATGTTTCGCGCGAGTACAACAATATGCTGGAAGGGTACAAGAATTCCAAGGAAAAGTCGAAGTCCCAAAAGGACACCGTGATGTTCATCAAACAAAAATTGGACGCCGCTAAATGGTTTATTGACGCCATAAGACAGCGTCAACAGACCCTATATATTACCATGAACGAAATCATGGAATATCAAAAAGAATACTTTCTTACAGGGGATGAACGCAAACTTCGCCCCATGATACTTAAAGACATAGCCGATGGCATCGGCATGGATGTTTCTACTGTTTCCAGGGTAGCCAACAGCAAATATGTTGATACCCCTTATGGCACAAAATTAATAAAGGATTACTTTTCTGAATCCATGAAAAACGATCAAGGAGAGGATGTATCCACCAAGGAAATAAAAAAGATTCTGGAAACTGTTATTGGGGAGGAAACCAAGAAAAAACCGCTTACTGATGATAAACTGGCTGCCATTCTCAAAGAAAAGGGTTATCCTATTGCCCGGCGGACGGTAGCAAAATACAGGGAACAACTGGATATTCCGGTGGCCAGGTTGAGAAAACAGATTTAATGCGACTATTCCTCAAGATTACGTCATACCTTCTACACCCGCTTTTTATACCATTTGCAGGCACCATAGCCTATTTCCTTATCACCCCCAAATACAGTCCGTTGGAAGTGCAGAGCGGAAATATTCTGCCCATATTTATTCTCACTATTATCATCCCCATTATATTCTACCTGATCTTGCGCAACCTGGGCATTGTAAGCTCCATATTCATGCCCGATCTTCAGGAAAGGAAATATCCACTTTACATTAGCCTAGGACTGCTTTTAATGGCCCTATTTAAAGTAATCCCCAACAACTTTACCATAGAGCTGCACTACTACTTTTTAGGCCTTATAGCAGCCTTATTTAGCGCCCTCGTATTGCTATTTCTTAACTTTAAGTGCAGTATGCACCTTTTAGGCATGGGAAGCCTGTTAATGTACTTAATAAACCTGAGTATCCACTTTGAAATTAACGTTACCATCGCCATTGCCATAATAACCCTACTAAGCGGCCTAGCAGCCACCTCCCGACTTTATTTGAACGCCCACACCAAAGCGGAAGTCCTAATTGGATTTGCCATCGGGCTGTTTACCCAATTATTTACTGTTAAATTTTGGCTATAAAATAAAGAAAATAAGCCCCACTTTAAGTGGCTTAAACTCAATAAGATCCCCAGTCTCTCCCATTACCCCATCATTGAACAACGAACTAAGCGCATAATAAATATGAATATTGAAGGTATTGTAACCCACATTTAAGGTTAGACCATATTGAAAGTCCCTTATATCCTTATTTACGAAAACTATTTTCTCTGAGCTTGAAACGAATTTAGACCTACCATCAAAAACATAGCCTAGCTTAACACCAGTATAAATCCTCCAAAACTTATATTCCTCCGGAGTTGAATTGCGCCACCTAATCTGAAAGGGGACCTCCAAGACATGGGTTGCAATTTTGTTTCTCTTGAAATCGGCATCACTACCCAACACCGAATACACAACATCTGATCCCTGTTGGGAAGCCAACAAATTGGTATAATAGGAATTGATACCATATCCCAAACCAATAGCAATGCCCATATTCCTTTGATAACTTAAGGGAATATCCTTAATAAAACCCGCCTGCAGGCCATAAGAAAGGTTTCTTTGGGAAACATCGGCCGGAAGATTTGTGGCAAAATTATAAGTAAGCCCAAAATAAAATTGATCTTCCAAATATTTCCTATCCACCTCCTTATTGGATTCCAAAACCTGTCCGGAAACAAAAGCACCGCAAAATAAAAGAATTGTATATACAAAGGGGCATCTCATAGCCTTCCAAAGGTAATTAATTAAACACAAAAAAAACGCTTCAAATGTATGCATTTGAAGCGTTTTGATTCTCTTATCCTTTTACTAACTATTGCAAATTCCTGAACGCATCACCTTCATAGGTGGTATAATTTACTTTCAAGGCATTTACTTTTCTAAGCTCTTGTTTTATATCGGAAATAATACCCATATTGGCCTCCTTGTCCACCTTAAGCGCGGTTGTCAATACATTTTGTAATTCCTGAGGCTTTTTGGCCCTTTCCATCAAAATATAATCACCCACTTCGGATGCATCAGCAAACTTATCGTTCAACTGAATTTTGGATTCGGTACCATAAGTCTTCTCATACTCACGGGTAGGTTTCCCAACATAAATGTAGATTACCCTATCCTTCTTTTCCAATTTTTTGATTTCCGAAGCATTGGGCAGAACGTTTTCAACTTTCAAGGTACTATCTTTCATCACTGTAACCGTCATAAAGAAGAACAAAAGCATGAAAACGATATCTGGCAAGGATGCAGTGTTCACCGCAGGTAAAGCCGCATCTTTTTTCTTATTAAATTTTGACATAGTATCTTGTTTTTAACTTCTAAATTTAGTTTGACGATGTTTCGGCCTCTGAAAGCTTCTGAGGAAACAAATCCTGAATTCTCTTAACCTTCTCCTTTAATTCCTCACGAACGTTGTCCGGAGTTTCAGGGTTAAGATATTCTGCTTCCATATCCGTAAAGTTCCTCTTGAACAAACGTTGCGCCTCCCTATTCCTAAGATCGTTATAGGCACCAACCAATTCGTTCTGTACGGTTATATAGGTTCCGTATTTCGTCTCCCTATCATTCTTAAGCGAGATAATCGCTTTGGCAGGACTATCGGATGAAGCAGGATCCCTTTTGCCTTTGCAATAACTACAATAGTCAGGAGTTCCTGATGGTGCACCTCCATTGTCCAAAAAGGCAATGGCTTTTTCCCTTAAATCCTTAATATTTGTCAACTCGTCATCAGCCAATAATTGTCCATCACGGTTAATATTGACCTGAAAAATATTCTTTTGCTTAATGATTACATCCGTATCTGGCGGCTCAATTGGTGGCAACATACGATCTAACCCTGCATCTGTTTCAATAGTGGTCGTCACTAGGAAAAAGATAAGCAATAAGAACGCTATGTCTGCCATAGAACCCGCATTAACCTCTGGTGGTGCTCCTCTTTTTGGCATAATATTTTATTTTATTATTTACTAATCATTTTCTTAACTCCAGACCACAACATGGCTCCCACGGCAATAATGGTAAGGATAAAAAATACATTCAATCCCATACCTATGGTTTTCACTGTGCTCTCCGTAGTAGGAACTCCTTTTTTGGCCATTTCTTCCAAACTAACATCTGTTCCAGTTGCTAGGGCGTAAGAGATAACAACAACTACCAAAAGACCCCCTACACCAAATAAGGTTTTCTTTAAGGCTCCTTTGGAGGTAAACAAGTTCACTAATCCAAAAAGAACCGAGGCCGCTATCGCAATCCCCAACAATAAATAGGTGATGATGAACATGAAGTTCATAGACCCATTATTTATGGCTTCCGTTGCGGGAACGTCTGCACTAGGAAGCTGAAACCACAGTATGGCCCCAATCACTCCGAGTACAACTAATATTATTTTAACTATTTTATGCATGATACTTTAAGTATTTAGTGTCCGACTTATTTTTTGTGATCTGCCAACATATCAATCAAAGTGATTGATGAATCTTCCATATCATTTACAATACTGTCAATCTTTGCAATGATATAATTGTAGAAAATTTGAAGGATAATCGCAGTAATAAGACCGAATACCGTAGTCAATAACGCCACCTGAATATCACCTGCAATAAGGGATGCACTCAAGTTACCAACCGCTGCAATTTTCTGGAAGGCCTGAATCATACCGATTACCGTACCCATGAACCCAAGCATTGGAGCTACAGCGATAAATAAAGACAACCAAGAAACGTTCTTCTCCAATTGACCCATTTGTACACCTCCGTAGGCTACAACCGCTTTTTCGGCAGATTCTATACTATCTCCAGCTCTTTCCAATCCTTGGTAGTAGATGGAAGCAACAGGACCTTTTGTATTTCTACATACCTCTTTGGCAGCTTCAATACCACCCGAAGCCAAAGCATCTTCTACTTGTTGCTTTAGTTTTGCAGTGTTGGTAGTAGCAAGGTTTAAATAAATAATCCTTTCAATAGCTACGGCCAGACCAAGAATTAAACACAAAAGAACAATACCCATAAATCCGGCACCACCCTGAATAAATTGCTCCTTTAGCACTTGAGTGAAACCTTTTTCCGCTGCTGGAGCCGCATCTTGCAAAATGGCTGCTGCTGCAACAACTTTTGCGCTTACTGTATTTGTACCTGCCACAAATAACCCAGCTGTAGCCAGGATAGAGAATAATCTTTTCATTTCTTTGAAACTTAAATTTAGTTAGTTAATAGGGTTAAAGATAAAAAAAATTCGCAATATAAAAATTAAAACTTAACAGCAGAGAGGAAGGGATTCGAACCCTCGATACCCTTGTGGGGTATACACACTTTCCAGGCGTGCGCCTTCGACCACTCGGCCACCTCTCTAGTTATAGTTATTGGGCAGCCAAATAACAAAAAAAATATTAGTTAAAGAAATTTAGACTGTTATTTTTATTGCATTTCGCCCCTGAGAGATGTTTCATATATGGTTTTGAACAACTTAGGGGAAATATTATTTCCAAGTAAATACATTAACTTGGTAATTGCCGCTTCGGTTGTAATATCCTTACCGTTAATAATTTGCAATTTTTCAAGATGCTTGCTTGTTTCATAGCGTCCCATAAGAACACTTCCCCCAGAACATTGTGTTACATTGATGATAAAAATTTCTCTCTCCATAGCTTTTTTTAACTCCGAAGTGAACCATTCATCGGTAGGAGCGTTCCCAGAGCCATATGTTTCAAGGACCACAGCTTTTAAGTTAGGGGAATTTAAGATGCTATGCAAGACTGTTTGGTTAAAACCTGGAAATAATTTTAAAATAACTACGTTTTGATCCATTACCTTATGAACTTTTAGCCTTTTGGTTGAATTTACCCGAAACAAATACTCCCTATTCACCTTTAAATGCACCCCGGATTCTATTAAGGCCGGATAATTTAAAGAGGCAAAAGCTTCAAAATGCTCCGCATTAATCTTGGTTGTTCTGTTTGCTCTGTACAATTTATATTCAAAATACAGTCCAACCTCTTGAACTACCGGCATATTATCTTCCCGCAAGGCCGCTATCTGTATGGAGGTAATCAAATTTTCCTTGGCATCCGTCCTTAAATCCCCAATTGGTAATTGGGAACCCGTAAAAATCACTGGTTTTCGAAGATTCTCCAACATATAGCTCAAAGCTGATGAAGTATAGCTCATAGTGTCACTACCGTGCAGCACCACAAAACCATCATGGGAATCATAATGATCTTCTATAATGGTGGCAATATTAACCCAGTGACCAACATTCATATTGGACGAATCTATGGGCGTATCAAAGGAAATACTGTCTATGCTACAATCCAATTGACCGAGCTCTGGAATATTTTTGATCAATTTATTAAAATTAAAAGCCTTCAGTGCCCCCGTATCATAATCCTTGACCATACCTATGGTACCTCCAGTATATATGAGAAGAATTTTGGTCTTACCAAATGTAGAATCTCTATTTTTCAATCTTAATAATTGTTAGGGGTTAAAAATTTGCAGTGGGCTACAGGCCTAATTTTATGGCTTTTCCCTAAAGCTAACTAGCTAAAATACCCATTTATATTCCAAAAACCTGTCGGGAATTAGCCGTTGTAATCGCCGCAACTTCTTCCTTTTCCATAGCATATATTTGGGCCATTTTTTCCAAAACGTTGACCAAATAAGCGCTTTCGTTCCGTTTTCCACGGTAAGGAACAGGGGCCAAATAAGGCGAATCTGTTTCCAAAACCACATGTTTCAGGTCAATTTCCCTTAGAAACGTATCTATTTTACCGTTTTTAAAGGTAACCACCCCACCTATACCCAATTTCATATTATAGGAAATTGCTTTTTGTGCCTGCTCCAAAGTACCGGTAAAACAATGAAAAACTCCAAAAAGTCCATCGCCCTTTTCCTCTTCTAGGATTTGGAATATTTCATCAAATCCCTCCCTACAATGAATAACTATGGGATAAGCATACTTTTTTGCCCACTGTATTTGCTGCTTAAAGGCAATCTGCTGCTCCTTTAGAAAAGTTTTATCCCAATACAGATCGATGCCAGTCTCCCCCACTGCGTAAAATTTCCTGGACGCCAACATTTCCTCAACATGGGCCAACTCCTCTCTGTAATCTTCCTTTACATGTGTTGGATGCAGCCCGGCCATAAGAAAGATATTCTCAGGGTAGGATTTTTCCAAATCGAGCATCGCATTGGTATAGGATGAATCTATTGCGGGAATAAAAAAACGCTCAACCCCTAGTTCCATCGCCCTCTCTATGACCGAACTTCGATCACTATCAAAAGCCTCACTATATAAATGGGTATGTGTATCTGTCAATATCATAGAACAAAAATAGGATTATCTTTGACAAAAAAAGTACATATGCCCAGCCTTAAAGTTTTTCTACATAAAAAAAAATATATTGCCATACCTTTGGTCCTTACGGCTACAAATCATTTTGAAGTAACGGCCACCATCAATGGGATTAAAGGCAGGTTTATATTGGATACCGGGGCGTCCAACACCTGTATTGGGCTGGACAAAATTGAATTCTTCAAATTAAATTCCAAAGATTCCAAAATAAAGGCGGCAGGAGCAGGAGCCACCGAAATGCTCACCAAACTATCTACCAAAAACGTTATAGAAATAGGAAAATGGTTAAAAAAGAAACAGAAAATTGTCCTGTTCGACCTTGTCCACGTTAACCAGGCCCTGACCTCCCACCAGGCTATGCCCGTTGATGGCATAATAGGGGCCGATATACTAAAAAAAGGAAGGGCCATCATTGACTATCAAAAAACCCGTCTTTACCTTAAACAATAAGACCTGCCAGGTTTTAAAATCCCAACAGGTCCATAGTATTAAGTAAAGGGTCTTTCCCCAAGTACAATATATTATATTAAAGCTCCAATGCCTTTTTAACGTTGTTATCCATCAACAACTCTTCAGGGCTCTCCAAAGCTTCCTTAACCGCCACCAAGAAGCCTACAGACTCACGACCGTCAATAATACGGTGATCATAAGACAGGGCAACATACATAATAGGTGCAATGGCTATGGCCCCATCGCGGGCAATAGGCCTTTCTACTATATTGTGCATTCCTAGGATTGCACTTTGTGGAGGGTTGATAATGGGTGTGGACAACATAGATCCAAACACCCCACCATTGGTAATGGTAAACGTACCCCCGGTCATTTCATCGACTGTAATCTCACCTTCACGGGCCCTAATGGCCAATCTTTTTACTTCGGACTCCACACCTCTAAAGCTTAGATTTTCTGCGTTACGTATAACAGGCACCATAAGCCCTTTTGGCCCGGAAACGGCTATACTGATATCGCAGAAATCATATGAAATCATTTCCTTCCCATCTATCATAGAGTTTACGGAAGGGTACATTTGCAGCGCCCTAATGACGGCCTTTGTAAAAAAGGACATAAACCCTAAACCAACGTTATGCTTGTTCTTGAAGTCTTCCTTATATTGATTCCTAAGCGCAAAGATAGCCGACATATCCACTTCGTTAAAAGTGGTCAACATGGCCGTCTCGTTCTTAGCAGCTACCAAACGCTCGGCAACCTTACGGCGCAACATAGACAATTTGGTTCTACTTTCTCCTCTGGAGCCTCCTTTAGGAGTACCCATTGAAGGAACCGCCTTAACAGCATCTTCCTTAGTAATACGCCCGTCCTTTCCGGTGCCTTTTATGGTTGAGGCATCCAAATCCTTTTCGGCAAGTATTTTCTTGGCTGCAGGTGAAGCCGACCCCGACGCATAGGAGGTCTTCTCTGGTTTCACCTCGGTCTTCTGCTCAGCCACTTCTTTTACTTCCGGTTTCTTTTCCACCGGTTTTTCTTCACTCTTGGCAGCCCCATCAGGCTTGGAAGCGCTAGTGTCTATTAAACATACTACCGCACCTACGGCAACAGCATCTCCCACTTCTGCCTTAAGGGTAATAATTCCACTTTCCTCCGCTGGCAACTCCAAGGTGGCCTTATCCGAATCTACTTCCGCTATTGCTTGATCTTTCTCCACGTAATCTCCATCACTTACCAACCATTCCGCTATCTCTACTTCTGTAATGGACTCCCCAGGAGAAGGGACTTTCATTTCTAAAATCATGTTTTATAATTTTAATTTGTGTTTTGCCTAAACTCGTTTCTATTTTTATCTTTCCAAATCAATAATCCTGAACCTTTAAGTACATACAATCATCAATGCTCAGGAAGGGTACATTATTTATCTTTAGCTTCAGGGTTTCTACCCATGTTATTCTTGCTTACATCAAAAACATAGTCAATTACCTGCTGATGACGACGCTTGGATCGCACAGCACTACCGGCAGCCGGGGAAGCGTAAAATCTTCTTGAGGCCACCCTTAGTTTATGGGCCTCGCTAAAGTGCATGGTCAAATGCCCCCAAGCACCCATATTCCTAGGTTCTTCCTGTGCCCATACCTTATCCTCGGCATTTTTATATTTCTCCATTATCGACTTCAATTGCTCTGTTGGCACTGGAAATAATTGCTCCACCCTAACCAAAGCTACGTCATCCCTATTATTTTCTTCCCTATAGGCCAGAAGATCGTAATAGAATTTCCCGGTACAGAATACCAAACTCTTAATTTTGGACACCTCAGCGGTAGCATCATCAATTACCATTTGGAATTCCCCGTTTGCCAACTCTTCAACCGTAGACACGGCCTTAGGGTGCCTCAACAAACTTTTTGGCGTAAATACTATCAAGGGCTTTCTGAAATTTACCTTCATTTGTCTTCTCAACAAATGAAACATATTTGCAGGGGTAGTAACATCGGCAATATACATATTATCCCTTGCGCATAATTGCAAATAGCGCTCCATGCGGGCAGAGGAATGTTCTGCACCCTGGCCTTCGTATCCGTGCGGCAACAACATTACCAGACCATTCTGCAATTTCCATTTGTCCTCCGCTGCGGATATGTACTGATCTATCATGATTTGGGCACCATTACTAAAATCCCCAAATTGGGCCTCCCAAATCGTTAAGGTATTGGGACTCGCCATGGCATACCCATAGTCAAAGCCAACCACACCATACTCAGACAATAGTGAGTTATATATTTGAAAAGTCCCTTGCTTATCCGAAATATGGTTCAAAAGCATTACCTCTTCCTCACTTTCTTCCACTTTCATAACCGCATGACGATGCGAAAAAGTACCCCTTTCAACATCCTGCCCGGACATACGCACTCCGTAACCTTCTTCCAAAAGTGTACCATAGGCCAAAAGTTCGCCCATGGCCCAATCCAAGGCATCATTTTCAAAAAACATAGCCTTACGGTCGTTCACCAATTTCTCAACTTTACGCAAAAACTTCTTATTCTCGGGTAACTCGGTCAATACCTTGGCTATGTCCGTAAGCTTCTTTTTATCGTATTTAGTATCTACCGGATCCATCATCTCCCATTCCCGTACATGGGTATACCCGCTCCATTCATCGGCCATAAACGGGGTAATTACGGTCTTATCCTCTTTTCTGGAATCTTCCAGTTCCTCTTCCAAGGAAGCCTTATATTGCTCTTCCAATTCTTGCACAAAACCATCCCCAATAATACCTTCATTAATTAATGCTGCAGCATAGATATCCCTCGAATTTTTATGCTTGGCAATAGCTTTGTAAAGTTTTGGCTGGGTAAAACGCGGTTCATCACCTTCGTTGTGCCCATATTTCCTATACCCCAAAAGGTCCAGAAATACATCCCTTTGAAAACGCATACGGAATTCCAAAGCAAAAAGGGAGGCATGCACAACCGCCTCGGGATCATCGGAATTTACATGCAGCACCGGACTCAAGGTTACCTTGGCCACATCCGTACAATAAGTAGAACTACGGGCATCCAAATAATTGGTCGTAAACCCAATTTGATTATTCACCACAATATGAATGGTACCATTGGTTTTATATCCATCCAAATTTGCCATTTGCACCACTTCGTATACCAATCCCTGCCCTGCAATGGCAGCGTCCCCGTGAACTACAATGGGCAGCACTTTAGAAAAATCGTCCTTATACCGAGCATCCTGTTTTGCCCTTGCAATACCCTCAACAACGGCACCAACTGTTTCCAAGTGGGAAGGATTTGGCGCGATGTTCATAATAATTTTCTTTCCATTTTGGGCTTTTCGCTCAGAGGTCCAACCCAAATGGTATTTCACATCCCCATCAAAAATTTCCTGTTCATAATCCTTACCGTCAAACTCGCTAAAGATATCCTTTGCCTTCTTTCCAAAGATATTGGTAAGAACATTCAAGCGCCCCCTATGGGCCATACCCATAACAAATTGCTCAACGCCCATTTCGGCAGCCTTTTCCACTACCGCATCCAAGGCAGGAATCAAGGATTCATTTCCTTCCAAGGAAAACCTCTTTTGCCCTACATATTTGGTATGCAGGAAGCCTTCAAAGGAAACCGCTTCATTTAATTTTTTAAGAATATGCTTTTTTCTATCGGAATCGTATTTCGGATGATTGTCATTGACATTCAACCAATTTTGGATCCATTCCACCCGCTCCGGGTTTCTGATATACATATATTCCACACCAATGGCATCGCAATAGATACTTGTTAGGTGTTCAATGATTTGACGTAAGGTACTGGGACCAATCCCCAGAATTTCCCCTGCGGTAAATGTAGTATCCAAATCGCTTGGAGCAAGTCCAAAATTTCCAATTTCCAAAGTGGGAAAATACTGTCTTCTTTCCCTAACCGGGTTTGTTTTGGTAAACAAATGCCCTCTTGTCCTGTATCCATCTATGAGGCGGACTACCTGAAACTCCTTCTGAAGCTTCTCGGGAACCTCAACTTCCTGACCCCCAGCAACGGATAAAGGTGCCGTCTGCAATTCATCGATCATCCCGTCTACGGAACTTTCCATACCGAAATCGAATCCTTGAAAAAAAGCTCTCCAACTAGGTTCAACACTATCGGGATTTGTTAAATACTTATCGTATAATGCTGCGAAATAAGAAGTGTGCGCAGCGTTTAAAAAGGAATATTTATCCATGAAAAAGTCTCTCTGTCTTTTGAACAAAATTTATTCAAAAATACAACATTTAGCATATCTAAGCTTATCTTAGCCATGAATAATGGAAAATTATTACAATAATTATGATAAATTGCCATTCCTTAAAAAAAAGCTTGGTTTTATGTGTTTTTTTCACGGCATTTTGGAACCTAAGTTATTCGCAACTAACCCCAAGGAATTCCAATTTTTGGAACCAGGTATATTTTGGAGGCAATTTAGGCCTCGGTTTTGGCAACAATTCCTTTAATGCATCCATCTCTCCAAGTGCAATTTACCAAGCTACAGCGCAATTCGGCGTAGGCCTGGGAATTAATCTCAACTACGCTAAATTTCGGAATGCAAAATTAGCGGCTTATGGAGGCAGTGTACTTTCCCTGTTCAATCCAATACCCGCGCTACAACTTTCTGCCGAGCTGGAACAGCTTAGGGTATATCGGGAACTTGAACTTGAGGGTGGCAACCTGGACGAAAGCTATTGGTCACCAGCCTTGTTTATGGGAATAGGTTACGGCAATAGGAATGTAACCGTGGGCATACGCTATAATGTTTTGCACGACCAGCAAAAAAGTATTTATGCAGACGCCTTTATGCCCTTTGTTAGGGTATATTTCTGATCTAAGATCCGTACTCGTTCCTAAACCACACCTTTTGCCATTCCCTTTTTAGTATTTCGAAAGTAACCTGTTCAGAAATTTCGACTACATCGGTGGCCTCAATGGCTTTTACCATTTTTTCGGGAACATCTATAATGTAAAGCAGATTTAAATAATCGGTAAATTTCTCCATGATCAAATAATATACTTTCTCATGTACCAAGGTCTTTAAATCCTTTGGGGAGATGTCATCCGGCCATTCCATAAATACATTGGCGAACACAAAATCTTTCTGCAATTGTGCTACTAGATTCTGATAGAGGCTTTGGCCCTTAGCATGCCTTAGAAGTGCCGAAATGTCGGGGAAATTTACAACCATATACTATTTACGAAATTTTATGTGAAATGGTTTTTAAGGAAGCGCAATTAAGTCATCTTTTCCGATAATTTCCCTGTCTTGGGCCTATTTTCGACGAAATAACCCAGGAATAACACATTTCCCCTTCTAATTCCCCAAATACTCAAGACATACACATCCTACACAACTTAAGGATTGGCTATCACAATATCTGTTTCCCCTTCCACAAGTGTAACATGGCAGCAATCTGCACCTACAGTATAATCCGAATCAACCAATAGCTCGTCATCAATAAAACCCTGAAAATTAATTTCAATTTCCTTATTGCGGTATTTTGTAACGTATTTATCACTGAACAATGGGTAGCTGCCATTTTTTGTCATCCATTCATATTCACTACTTGAAGCATTAAGGGTAATATCTTCCCCATCAGAAAGAACAACTACCTTATAGTGGTCCAAGGCCACAGCCGCACCATCCTTATCCTTGACACTAATTGTAATGGTCCTAAATTCTTCGGTACAAAATACGTCCGTACAATTGGATGTATCATCCGTATCGCTATCACTACAATTCAACGTTAGTAAAACCAATATTATGCCTGCAAATAACTTCATAAAACCTTTTTATTTTTTAGGATGCAGAGGATTCGAAAGGGTTGCTTTTTCCTAGTCCAGTTTATTCAAATCATCCGGTAATCCACAAAACAAAGGAGACCATTATATAAATAGCACTCCAACATATTGTTAAAATACAAAAGTAGGTTCCAGGAATTTATTTTCTGATTTTTTCCTCCCAAAGCCAGGCAGATTTCATGGCTTCATCCAGTGTAGATTCCGCCTTCCAACCCAATACCTTGTTTGCCTTGGTGGTATCCGCATAGGCAGAAGTAATATCGCCAGGCCTTCTGTCTACAATTTTATAGTTCAATTTTTTACCGGACACCTTTTCGAAGCTTTTAATAACCTCCAATACCGAACTACCTTTCCCTGTCCCTACATTGAACACCTCATAATTATCCTGGTTCTTGCCGTTTAGCAATCTTTCCAATGCCACTACGTGGGCCTTGGCCAGATCAACTACATGTATATAATCCCTAATGCAGGTTCCATCCTCTGTGGGGTAATCGCCACCAAAAACGGAAAGCTGCTCCCTGATACCCATGCCCGTTTGGGTAATGAATGGCACCAAATTTTGCGGAACACCTATTGGCAATTCCCCTATTTCGGCACTAGGATGGGCCCCCATAGGATTGAAGTACCTAAGCGCAATGGCATTTATCCCAGGTGTCACCATACAGGTATCACGAATTATTTCCTCTCCCATTTGCTTGGTATTACCATATGGTGATTCTGCCGTTTTTACCGGCGCACTTTCGGTAATGGGCATTTTATCGGCCTGACCGTATACGGTACATGACGAACTAAAGATGAAACTGGATTTGTTCTTTTTGGATAGTTCCTTGAGCAGGTAAACCAAGGTACCTATATTGTTCTCATAATACAACAAGGGTTTTTCCACGCTTTCACCAACCGCCTTGGATGCGGCAAAATGAATCACCCCTACAACGTCCTGATGTCTTTTAAAAAAATCCTCTACTTTCGACCTATCTTTAAGGTCCATTTTCTCGAAAATTGGTCGTTTCCCCGTAATGGCCACAATACCATCCAAGACCTTTTCGGTTGAATTGGACAGATCGTCAATAATAATTACTTCATAGCCCTTATTCTGTAATTCTACCGTGGTATGGGAACCTATAAACCCCAAACCTCCCGTTACGAGTATTTTCATTTATTAAAGTTTAATTAAAATTTTGGTTTTCATCTTTGGTAAATTGAACTTGGCAAAACCCAAACGATCCACTATTACCCCCCAATAAACTTGTTAATGGTTCCGGTGATAAAATCTATTTGCTCGTCGTCCAGCTCGGTGTGCATTGGCAATGAAATTACCTCCTTGACCAATTGATTGGTTACCGAAAAATCCTTCTCATCATAACGCTCATCCAAATAGGCCTTCTGCCTGTGCAAAGGAATAGGGTAATACACCCCACATGGAATTTGTTTTTCCGCCAAATGTTTTACCAACTCATCACGTTGGCCATTTAAAATCCTCAAAGTATACTGATGGAACACATGACAATCGCAGGTTTCACATATCTCCTTACAGGAATTGGCCATTTGGGGAACAAGGATATTTTTGTTTCCCTCAAAAGCCTTGGAATACTTTCTTGCCGCTGCCCTTCTACTGGCATTATAACCATCCAGTCGGGACAATTTGGAACGCAAAACTGCGGCCTGAATTGAATCCAATCTGGAGTTAACCCCTACTACATCATGATGGTAACGCTCATACATCCCGTGGTTCACAATTCCCCTTAAGGTATGTGCCAATTCATCATCGTTGGTAAAAATAGCCCCGCCATCACCATAACAACCTAAATTCTTGGAAGGAAAAAATGAAGTTGCCGCCACGTGCCCCATGGCACCGGCTTTCAGCTTTTTACCATTTTTAAAAGTATAATCGGCACCAATGGCCTGTGCATTATCCTCAATAACAAATAACTTATGCTTTTCCGCAATATCCAAAACCGCATCCATATTGGCACATTGGCCAAAAAGATGTACAGGCACTATAGCCTTGGTTTTAGGAGTAATGGCTTTTTCCAAGGCCACTGGATCTATATTAAAACTATCTGGTTCCACATCTACCAAGACCGGAGTAAGTTGTAGCAGTGCAATTACCTCTACAGTAGCAGCAAAGGTAAAATCGGCCGTTATTACCTCGTCACCAGGTTTTAAGCCCAAGCCCATCATCGCTATTTGAAGGGCATCGGTTCCATTGGCACAAGGAATAACGTGCTTCACCATCAAATAATCCTCCAATTCCTTTTGAAAGGCATGTACCTCGGGGCCATTAATAAATGCGGACGTTTCCAAAACATTGGAAATGGAGGCATTTACTTCATCCTTTATGACTTCATATTGACCCTTTAGGTCTACCATTTGAATTTTCTTCATTGCATAAAACTTAGGTTCCAAACTTGGTTTGGCGCGAACAATATTACAAAAATAAGGATTGGCAGCCAATGGAATTTATATAAAGAAACGTATTTTAGCCCCAAACGAAGATTCTGTGTTTGCCATATATAATTTTGCGGTACAATTATCCGCTCTTTTACTGAAATTGATTGCCTTGTTCCATCCAAAAATTAAACTTTTCGTTGAGGGACGAAAGGCGGCAATGCCCTATTTACAGCAAAATATTTCACCCGGAGATTCAATAATCTGGGTGCACACGGCCTCCTTGGGCGAATTTGAACAAGGCCTTCCAATTATAGAGCAATTAAAAAAAAGTTATCCCGAGCATCGAATATTGGTGACCTTTTTTTCCCCTTCGGGCTATGAGGTCAAAAAAAATACTTCTGCCTCCGATTTGGTCACCTACCTTCCCATGGACACCAAAAAAAACGCTAAAAAATTTCTGGACCTTGTCAATCCCAAGTTGGTCATTTTTGTCAAGTACGAAATTTGGCCCAATTATTTAAGATCACTATCCCAGAGAAGCATTCCTACCATTTTGATCTCCGCCCTTTTCAAGGACAGTCAGATATACTTTAAAGGCCATGGAGGATTCATGCGAAAGACCCTCCGCCATTTTACCCACATTTTTGTTCAGGATGCCAAATCCGTTGCATTGTTGAGCGGCATTGGCATTGAAAATACAGATATCAGTGGGGATACCAGATTTGACAGGGTTATAGAAATTCTAGAAAGGGACAATAGCCTAGCCTTTATGGAAGATTTTAAAAATGGCCGTCAAGTATTGGTGGCCGGCAGTACTTGGCCCGACGACGAGGAAGTATTGGTGCCCTATATAAACAGAGGCGAATCCTCCTTAAAATTTGTTCTTGCCCCGCACAACATCAAACCGGAGCACATCCACAGACTTAAGTCTTCCCTCACTAAAAAAACCATACTATATTCGGAATTGGGGAACAAGGATTTATCCAACTACGAAGTTCTTATTGTAGACACCATTGGCCTACTGACCAAAATTTACAGTTACGCAGACATTTCCTATGTTGGGGGTGGTTTTGCAACAGGATTGCACAATACTTTGGAACCTGCAGTATATGGGATTCCCGTGGTTATTGGCCCAAACTTCAAAGGATTTAAGGAAGCTGAGGATTTGGTAAAAAAAGGTGGAGTATTGGTTGTTAAATCGCCAAAGGAATTCTTCACCTTGGTCAACGACCTGGTAAAAGACCAGGCATACCTTAAAAGGACTGGGAACATCAACAGCACTTATGTAACTGAAAATAAAGGAGCAAGCATCCAAATCATGACATATATACGTACATTAATTTGAACACCTATGTTACGACTATGCAAAATTCCCGAATTTTATACTTGGTTGCCCTAACCACTTTTATCCTATTTTGTATCTCTTGCAAGGAATCCCTTGGGGAACAAAAAGACGCCATCCCTCCTGAAAAATCCGTTCCATTACCCAAAAAGGAGGAAATTAAAAAAACGGAACAAGAAAAGGTTATACCCCAAAAGGATAACATCCGTTCCAAATCAAAAAATGGGCAAAAGTCCAAGGCTAGGGATACCCTTACCCCAAAAATTGCCCTAACTTAGATATAGCATTCATTTGGTCTGCTTTTTTTGTTAGCTTTACAAAAATCAACAGACCAACTTATGAATCCCAAAATTCTACGCATTTCCCTTATTGCCGCCTTGGCAGGTTTTTTATTTGGCTTCGATACCGTAGTTATTTCAGGTGCCGAAAAAAAATTGCAACTTTTATGGAATTCCTCCGAAGCTTTTCACGGAACAGTTGTGATTGGCATGGCTTTGTTCGGCACCGTAATTGGAGCTATATTAGGTGGTATACCCACCAACAAAATTGGCAGAAAGAACACCCTAATTTGGATTGGGGTACTATATTCTGTCTCGGCAATAGGATCTGCCTTTGCCAATGACCCGGTTACCTTTGGAATATTCCGGTTTATTGGCGGTTTGGGAGTTGGCGCCTCCACAGTAGCGGCCCCTTCCTATATTTCCGAAATTGCCCCGGCAAAAGACCGCGGAAGATTGGTTGGCCTTTACCAGTTTATGCTTGTTTTTGGTATCATGGTGGCATTCATGTCTAATTACGCACTAAGCAACATTGGGGAAAACGATTGGCGATGGATGGTTGGCGTTGAAGCTTTCCCCGCAATAATATATACCTTATTTGTTCTAACGGTACCAAAAAGTCCAAGATGGCTATTGACCAAAAACAGGGCCGAGGAAGCCAAAAAAATACTCAACTCCATAAATCCGGACCTATCCTTGGAAGAATTGGAGGCAGAAATAGCCTATGGAGAAGAAGTTGGGGCGGCCTCAGAGAATATCTTCATGAAAAAATATCGCTTTCCATTGACCCTCGCATTTCTCATTGCCTTTTTCAATCAATTTTCAGGCATAAACGCCTTTCTATATTACGCCCCCCGAATATTTGAAGCAGCCGGATTGGGTGAAAGCACAGCGCTGCTCAGCAGCATAGGAATTGGCATCACCAACTTAATATTCACCTTTTTGGGCATATTTCTGATAGACCGACTGGGGCGTAAGCAATTAATGTATTTTGGCTCCATTGGCTATATCATTTCTTTGTCTCTTGTAGCCGCTGCATTCATACTTAACTGGGAAGGGATGGCAGTCCCCATCTTCCTCTTCTTGTTTATAGCCTCCCATGCTATTGGCCAAGGAGCTGTAATTTGGGTATTTATCTCCGAGGTATTTCCAAACCATCTAAGAGGTTCCGGTCAGGCCTTTGGCAGTTCCGTACATTGGGTATTGGCCTGGCTTATTCCCTCCTCCATCCCTGCACTTTTTGCCTGGGTAGGTCCAGGGCCCGTATTTGGATTCTTCGCTTTTATGATGGTGCTTCAATTGCTCTTTGTAATTTTCATGATGCCGGAGACCAAAGGAATTACACTGGAAGAACTTAGTAAAAAATTGAGTAAGTAAGAAAATACCACTAGTTGATTTTCAGCATTTTATCGAAAATATCAACAGTACAACGGATTAGTATACGAATTGATGGTCATTTAACGGATTTGGCTCCAAAACACATGATAATTTGAGGATAATTCATTAAATTGTTTTAAAATCTAAATATCATGGAAGATGTTACTTTTGGCACAAGGGTGCTCAATGGATTCCTTAGCCTTATGGTTGTAGTATTGGTAGCTATATTATTGGCAGTGGTCGTCTGTTTGATTTTAGCAGCTTTTGGATTCTTTTAATAAGACAAAAAAATTGCTCCAACGTCCTTGCCCAATCTCATTATATCCACTAATTGGGCAAGACCAGTTATTTTATTTCCCTATGGTTTGATACTTTAATTTTCATTAAAAATTCAATCAATTTCTATCTAGCTTACCATTGGCTCCCCGAACAAGTCCAAAATAGGTTTCCCCTGTCCGTCAGGTGTGGTGTAAAAGGGCCTCCCCTCTATAGTATAATGGGTTTCAGGATCCATACCCAAGGCGTGATAAATGGATTGATGCACCTGGTCTATCACTACCGGGTTCTCAATGGAAGAACATGGTCTCTCATCGGCTGTCTTACCGTATACCAAACCTTTTTTAATACCTCCGCCCCACATGAGAATGGAGCTACCATCCGTAAAATGTCTATGCATACCATAGAATTTTTCATCCTCTATAATATCAGGTTGATCAACCTGGTCCTGTACCGGTACTCCGGGGCGACCTTCCATTATGGCATCCCTACTAAATTCACTGGCCAGTATAATCAACGTTCTATCCAAATGCCCGGACTCGTCCAGATCTTTAATAAGTTGGGCAATAGGCCTATCTATTAGCTCTTTCATTTTCGCGGCGCGGGTATGGCCATTTTCATGGGTATCCCAGCCAAGGAAAGGTTCATATTCGGTAGAAACACTTATAAACCTACCCCCGTTCATAGCCAATCTTTTTGCCAATAGACATCCTAGGCCAAACCTGCCCGTATTATATGTATCATATACTTCTTTAGGTTCTTGGCTCAAATCGAATACCTTGGCTTCGGGAGAATTTAATAACCGATAGGATTGCTCCATAGAGCGCATCAAGGATTCCCTTTGGTAATCACTACCCCCTTCCATAATCTTGCTCTTATTGGCCAACTCCTTATAAAGTTTATAACGCGCTTCAAATCTTTTCAGCGACATCCCTTGTGGCGGCCTTACACTATCCAAACCAGTAGAAGGGTCCGGTATTAGAAACGGACCATATTCACTCCCTAAAAATCCGGCGGAATGAAATGCTTTCAACTCCTCGGCCTCGCCCACCGTAAAACGTTGGCCCATGGCAATAAATGGGGGAATAACAGGATTTACAGGGCCCAACTCTTTGGCAATCCACGCACCTAAATGTGGAGCCTGAACAGATTGTGGGGGCTCGTAACAGGTATGCCAATGATACTGATGCCGCGTGTGTAGGATATGACCAAGATCGGCGGATTTATAGGAACGGATTATGGCCCCTTTATCCATTACATTTCCAATAGATTCCAATCCCTGCGAAAAATGGAGGCCATCTACAATTGTGGGTATCTTGGGAAAGGTGCTTAAAACCCTTTTGCTTTCCACCCCCTTGGAATATGGCACGAATGCCTTTGGATCAAATGTTTCCGTATGCGCCATTCCCCCAGCCATCCAAAGTAATATAACAGTATCCGCTTTGGAGGTTATTGCCGGTGCAGATTTACAGGAATTTAAAAAACTGGCAATGGGAATACTTGTCGAGGCTGCAGACAAACTGGCCGCTGCCATCTTTTTCATAAAATCCCTGCGTGCATTGATATGTAGATCCTTTTCCATTGTTACTTAGTATATAAATTGAAATTCGGGCGAAATGAATATGGACCAAAAAAGGTCCTGCAAAGCCTCTTCTTTCCCATCCGTTTGCAAGGCGCTCAACATTATTCCCCTTTCCTTATCGGTAGGGTTTCTGCCCAAGGTCTTTTGATATAAATTAAGTACTATTTCCTCATTGCGATTCCCGTACTTCTTTATCCATTCCACCGCCCCTTCCTTAAGCACACCATTAAAATACTCCCCGTTGGTCAGTTCCAGCGCCTGCAACAAAGTTGCCTGTTCGTCCCTTGTGGTAGCCACATTTTCCCTAGTTGGCCTACCCATAACCTTCATAAAAGGATGTTGTTTTACAAGGCTGGCCCTAGCAAATTCCCTTTCAGGAGTATCAAAGGTAAAATTCACCAATTTGTCCCAGTTACTCGAACCATAATTACGTACCCCTGGCCAGCTGCCATCATCAAATTTGGCGATTACCCACCCCTTCTCTGGTTGTTGATCCGTACTTTTCCATTTATCATTGGAAGTGACCAACAATTCCGTCCCATCCACATATTGAATTTTCATGGCGAAAAGGATTCCTGCAGGATTGGCAATGGTACCCTCGTTATTGCCTTCAATGGCCACTATATTTTCGCCTTTCACTAGCTCGTCGGTTACCTCCAGTCGGTCTACTTTTCTCCAATCCGAACCTTCGGAGATTTTTTTGCCATTTAGATATAGTGTGTAGGAATGATCCACGGAAATTAATGCTGTTGCCGCCAGTATTTTATTTCCATCCAAATTGAAACTCTTCCTAAAATACCGTTTCCCCGGTTCGGGTAATACATCGCGGTCAAATTTAATTTCCCTGTGCCAGATTCTATTAAACGGCAGACCTTCATTATTGGGGTCATAAGCGGCCGCATAAAACATGGGGGCCACTACTTGGCTAATGGCATCGGAAAACTGCTCTGCACTTAGTCTTCTAAGTATAGGTCCCTCAAAAACATATCCCTTTTGCAAATCTTCCTGATTTTCCATTCTGGTCGTTTCCAGTTGATAAGACTTTGAGGTCATGATCATTTTCATGAGGCCTTTTATATCATACCCAGAATTTACAAAATCGGCAGCCAACCAATCCAACAGATCGGCATTCCAAGGTTCATTGTCCATTTCATCTACCGGCTCCACGATTCCCCTTCCCATAAAACGTTTCCAAAACCTATTGGTAATGGTTCGGTACAGTCTTCCGTTCTCTGGTTTTACCATAACCTCTGAAAGCAATTGCAACCTTTCCTTTACACTCTCCGCTTCTACCGAGCCCAATTCAGGATATAGAAAATTTACCTCGGCCATTTTCCCAATGGGCATATCGCATCTATTCAGCTCCATTATGGAATCTGCAAAAATCGAGGCAAACCCATAGGATTGTTCCAACGTAAGATTGCTAACAAAACTGTTGTGACAGGAGGCACATTTTACATTTACCCCCATCAATGACTGGCCAATATTTTGGGCAGCCTGCATTTCTGTACGTTGACTGGCATTGACCAAGCCCCTCCATTTGATGCCTTTAATAAATCCTTCCGATGCCTCGGTTGGATTTATCAGTTCCTTGACCATAACATCATAAGGCTTATTTAGCATAAGCGACTTATACAACCAATCTGTAATCTGCTTGCGTCCACCCGTAATAAATCCTGGACCACTGTAATCGTTCCTGAGTATATCGTTCCAAAAACTCAACCAATGTTGGGTATAATTGTGTTTATCGGCCAACAATTCATCTATGAGATTAGCCCTCTTCCCCTTATCTCCATTGCCCACAAATTCATCTATTTTCAACGGTTCCGGCAGTAGGCCAAGAATATCCAAGTAGGCACGTCTTATAAATGTCCTATCGTCCACTACCTCTGGCCATTTTATCTTTTTTACCTTAAAATAGGAATCCATTATTTTGTCTATGGGATGTTTCTCCAAACTACTCTTGGGCAATTCAGGCTGAGAGAGGGCCAACTCGGCCTCTGGAAAAATCTTCAATGCCCCATCAGACCATTTTGCCCCATTTTTAATCCATAATTCGATCAATTTTATTTCACTATCCTTCAATACTTTCCCTTTCTTCGGCATTACATCATCATGATCGGGCGGGAGACTTACCCTAATAAACATCTCACTTTCCTCCGGTCTGCCTTCTACAATAATGGGACCTGACTTCCCGCCTTGGTACACTCCACGTTTATTATCCAGCACCAAATCTCCCTTCTGCTTATTTTCACTGTGGCATTGATAACAATTATGTGCCAAAATTGCCCTGACTCCCAAATTTAAATCTTGCTGCTGCACTTCGGACAAAGAATCCAAACCCTTTAATTCTGCCAATAGCACCTTTGTCCTTTCATTGTCATAAACATCTTGATTATGGGGCAGGACGCTGGTTAAATAATCTTCCCCATGGGTTAAATTTGCCCCCAAATGACCTGCCACAACCAAAACCAATACTGTTGCAAATAGTCCAAATCGATAATACAAATAAGTGGCAAGTTTTCCTTTCAGAGTATTGCGCAACAAAAACCCGGTTACAATGGCCAAAACAGCTGTGGCTATACCCACATTCTGATGAAACATAACCAAATCACCTTCATAATCGTCATGGGTACGAAGTAACCAACCCAAGACTGCGGCCAGCACAGCAAAAGCAGCTCCCAAAAAGACCATCCAATTAATTCCCTCCCTAAGGCCTCGTCTTTTACCGCCCAAGGTCAAAAACTCCAAGAACAAAGCAACTACCAACAAGCCTATGGGAAAATGAACCACCAAAGGGTGCAAGCGCCCCAACAACTGAAATATCCAGTCCCAAGAATTTATGTCCATAGTAGCAATTTAATATATTTTTTTTACCAATAGTATAAAAAAGATGAAGACCAAAGGAGTTCATCTAATTTTATTTCTATTACATTTATTTTCCTCTAAGTTAACTATTCAGATTAAAAATACAATACCCAATGTTACTGATACAAACAAGAAAAGCAACCCAAAAGGGTTGCTTTTCTATAATTTTGCCTACGGCAGTATTCTGTCTGAATGATCTCAGTGAAATTTAACCAAGATATATTTAGGCCGATAATTTTATTTTTTCGCTTTTTTAATGCTGTCCACTTCTTTTCTAAACCTCAATATCATTAAGCTATCCAACTGACTACCAATACTGTCCCTCATAGCAGCCCAATTTTGGTCATTCATATCCCCGGCATACCGCATTATCTTATTAAACCTGGCCACATTAAACCGGTTGGCCTTCCAGGCTGCCTTGGTACTTTCCTGATGTTTTAAATCCTGCAAGTAAATCCCGACCCCAAAGCCAACGATGACAAGTACCAATACCAATAACCAACGGGCGGATGTTTTAGACATTATTCCGAATTTAGATTAAAACAATAAAAGGCTCCATTTGGACACCACATAATATTTACGTAAAATTAGTATCCATGGACCGTTAATTTCAAGAAATCTTCCTATGACCTTTTTGATGAGCGCTACTATACGAACTTGGAAACTACCAATAACAATACAATAACCGCAAAAGCACCACTAAAGGTCAGTACCAGGTCTATAAAATTGATTTTCTTTTTCATTCCTTCATTTTATTGTTTTTCATATTCATTACCATAATATAGGACAGGTAATTCAATTTGATTGGGTATTCCTAGGTTTAAATTTAAATCGCGTTTTAAAGACACTATTTCTATACTAAGTTAATATGCAACACCCATGATTCAAAATATCAACGTTCAACGCTAACAAACCTTGGATAAAATGTAGATTTACCCAAATCGGGAACCGAGAATTAAAGGGAATATTAATATGTGTCAAAAGAAAATTATTGGAAATCTACTTAAATTTAATCTGCAAAATTTTGACTCTTTTATTAGCAAGGAATTCTATCGATAGAATTCAATCCAAAATGACTACCACATTGCCTTTTTTTCGGCCAGTATCCACATAACTGTGGGCTTTACCAACCTCATGAAGCGAGTAGCGTTTGTCTAGGACCATTTTTAATTTTCCCAATTCCAATAGATTTATTAGCTCAATCAACATGGTCCTAAGTTTTGGAACAGCCAAAAGACCTGTAGCTGAAAACATTGCCTTTTTGCGACCAAATTTAGAAGTCCAAAGCATTTGGAACAGCAATGACATACTCAGTACAGGTGAAAGATAAATGCCATTTCCACTAAGTACTTTTTTGCATTCCGGGAACGGGCTCTTGCCCACAGTATCAAAAATAATGTCGTAACTGTCACCCGTTTTTGTAAAATCTATCCTTGTATGATCCAAAACATGATCAGCTCCGAGCGATCTTACCAAATCAAAATTACCAAAGCTGCAAACGGCGGTAACTTCCGCTCCAAGATATTTGGCCAATTGCACCGCAGCGGTACCCAGACTTCCCGAAGCTCCATTTACAAGCACTTTCTGACCGCTTTTTACATTGGCCATTTCCTTTAAGTAATTCCAAGAGGTCAAAGGCCCATCACACATACTTGCAAGTTCTTCATGACCTACATTTTCAGGTTTAACTTCCACTAAGCCATCCTCTGAAATACATAGATATTCCGCATTGGAACCTGCACCTAAAACCGACTCTCCAAAAACATCATCCCCAAGTTGGAAACGTTGTACCTTGTCACCAACGGCTTCTATCGTTCCAGAAAAACCAGTACCCGCTATAGGATATTTGGGTTTTGTTAAACCAATAAAAATTCTACCGTACCACGGCTTCCCTCTACGCATCATGGTATCTGCCTTGGTTACACTGGCAGCTTTTACCTTTACCAAAATCTCATTTTCTTTGGGTATGGGCTTAGGAATTTCCTGAAGTTGCAATACCTTGGGTGAACCATACTTTGTTGTTATGATCGCTTTCATTTTTTCGATATTTATTTTGACAAATGTATCGGATACCGCGTGGCCAATCGTTCCGATTTAGGAATCGGA
Source organism: Arenibacter troitsensis (assembly GCF_900177645.1). Lineage (GTDB taxonomy): Bacteria > Bacteroidota > Bacteroidia > Flavobacteriales > Flavobacteriaceae > Arenibacter > Arenibacter troitsensis. Next base: position 156,570 of record NZ_FXAO01000001.1, on the reverse strand, counting down.
ACAAAACAATAGCACTATATTTATACCTGAAAGTAGTGTAGCATTTTTCTTCTATGGAACAAATAACAAAACCCTTAAACTTTTAATTCCATATGCAAAATAGGATAGGGTTTTCCTGTGGCATCCCGTTCCGACCGGCGTACTGTTTTAAATCCAACATAATTATAAAATTCAACCGCTTGTTCGTTCTGTTCATTAACATCCACCTTATTTACATTCAATTCTTGTATGGAGTAAGTCAATAAACTTTTGCCTATTCCCATTCCCCGGTAAGCCGGATGTACAAATAGCATTTCCAGATGCCCACCTTCCACTCCCATAAAACCGATTATTTCCTTGACCTCATTCCTAACGCAACGTAATTGTACAGCCTTTAAATACTCGTTCAATATCAACGGCTTAAAATAGGCAATGTCCTCTTCCCTTAAAAATTGGTGTGTGGCTCTTACGGAGGCCTCCCAAACTTCAACCACCACGGGGTATTCGGCTTGGGAAATCGTATCTATTTTATATGTCATAAGTATTAATCTTAAAGAGACCCTAAAAATAGTATTTCCAGGCTATGTACAGGAATAGTTTTAAAATGAAGGTCCAATTGGCGCATTCTTTTTAAGGCCTTAGGGCACCCTTTTTGAGTTAAGGGATTATTGGTTATTCACAAGAAGTATTTAATTCTTGGTATTCGGATATTGAAACATTAGGTATGTTCTGTCCACTGTTAATTTTGATACAGTTTAAATTGGGATTTCTATCTACCTTTAGATCTATTAATTCCTGATTACTGCCCACATCTAAATTGATAAGCGAATTACTTGAAATATATAAATGTGTTAAACCCGTATTATGCTCAAGATCAATATTCTGAATTTTATTGTCGGAAATCAATACGGTTTCCAATTTTACATTTTTACTAAAATCCACAGTAGTTAGCTCATTGGTTGTTAGTAAAATATTTTTGAGATTAACCGCGCCTTCGGTATTAATGGTTTTCAAAATATTTTGACTCATATGCAAGACTTCCAAAGATTCATTTTGGACACTAAATTCTTCGAAGAGATTCCAGGACAGATTTAGTTTTTTTAGACTTTTGGCATTTGATAGACCTTCAACGGAATTAAGTTCGTTAGCCTGCACATCCATCAATATTAAATTGGGATTGTTACTTACGTCAATGGTCGAAATAAAATTACCGGCAAGTAATAGGGTATCCAATAAAGTATTGGAACTTAAGTCGATACCCACTAGTTCATGTTGCATTACGGATAGCTTCCTTAACCCAACGAATCCCTCAATTCCGGTCAAATCACTAATTACTCCCTCATTTGAAAAATTTAAATCCAGAACACTTACTTCCGAAGCATCTTTTCTCAACATCCTTTGATTTAGGACTCCGTCAGAATCTATACCCTCTTTTATCAATATAGCTTCAAAACTAGAATCTGGTATGTCCAAGTATTGATTTTCATAGGAGTCCGCATCATTACGGGAGCATGAGGAGATTAATATTGCAATTATAATTGCTATCTGAATTACTGTCCCAACGAAAAAATCCTTATACATTTTTAAGTAAAATTATATTATTTTTTAAGTGTTGTAAAACCTATATTAATTCTTAAATTAAAATGGTTTTATTTGAGGCAAAGGTGTATAAAATGGTAGGACTGGTCGTTCTAGATTACAAATCGGAACCTTTTAAGCCACTATTTTTTTCCAATACGCTCTGGGGGTCGTACCCATTATCTTTTTAAAATAGGTATTAAAGACGGTCTTGGAGTTAAAGCCGCTATCATATGCCAACGCAAGAATGGTGAGATGTCTTTGGGATGGGTCGGCCACCTTGGCCTTAAAAGCTTCCAGACGGTAGGTATTCACATAGTCGGCAAAATTTTTCCCATAACCCTCATTTAGGAGCTGCGATAAATGATTGGAAGGAATCTCTATCATATCTGCCAAAATGGGCAGTGTTAGATTAGGATCTAGGTAAGGTTCTTCTTCCAACATTAACTTATCCAAATTTTTCCTGTATTCCTGTAGTTCCTTTTTATTGAACAACGATTTTTGATACTTCCGTTTCTTGGTCGAAAATTTACTGTCTTCACCCAAAACCTCCTTCCTAAGTTCCTTAAAACGTGGCATTCCGTACAATGGCTTGAGTATTGGATCCACAAAAATATAAATCATCATTGGCAATCTGTGGGCAATACCTTGTTCTATTAAGCTAATGGTTTCCGGTATCTTTCCCAACAGCGCATTGCACATAATAAGCAAGTTTAAGGCCCTCCCCATAAAATCGGTTTCCAGGGCCGCTTCCAACTTAACAATTCCCATTTCGGCAAGATCCTTATTCCCTAACATGGCATGGGCCATTGTTGTTCCTCCAAGTCTCAAGACATCTTCTGTTTCATTTTGTGGCAATTTCTCAAAAAAGGCCAATCCTTCCTTGCCTTTCCCCATCAATAACAGTGATTGTCCCCAATATAAGGTAGAGGTTTTAAAATCTGATTTGAGTTCAACTGCCTTTTCAAAACTAGTAATGGCGTTGTCATATTTTTCTTCGCAATAATCAATAAATCCTTTGAGATGATAATTTACCGAGGAAAAAGGATCAAGCTGAAGGGCGGTTTCAATATAGGTCCGTGCCGCACCAAATTTTCCTTCCGCTACCAAAGTGGATGCCATACTGGGGTAATAATCCACAATTGGTCCAGCTTCATACACCCTATGCAAATGCCGATAGGTTCCTGGAAGATCCCATTTTTGAATCAAGGAGGCATAGGAAAGGTGCAATTGACATTCGGGCAAATTTTCATCCAATTCAATGGCCTTGTCCAAAAAAGGCTGTCCCTTTGCAAAGGCCTCTTGTAAAGGTACCAAACCTATGGTACCCAATAGGGTGTAGGCCAGATGCATCCCCAAATGGGCCAACGCAAAATACGGCCAATCCCCGATAATTTCTTCCAAAATTGAAATCCCCATTTCAATATCGGACTTGCCCATCTTTAAAATATGATACCTACTTTTTAAATAACGTTGGTAGATATCCACTGGTACTTCGGGGTCTTGGACCAATTGGCCTTCAATTTCAAAATGACCAATATGTTCCCGTAACCTTTCGGCAATGAGCAGGCTAATTTCATCCTGCACGGCAAAAACATCTTCCAATGACCTATCAAAAGTCTCCGACCAAAAATGAAAATCATCCTTAACATCGATTAGCTGTGCTGTTATGCGCATTTTATTCTTGGACAATCGTACACTGCCTTCCAAGATAGTAGACACATTAAGTTCCTTACCTATCTGGGCTATGGGAAGATTAACATTTTTAAAGTGAAAGGAAGAGGTTCTAGAGGTTACTTTTAATCCTTTTATTTTAGCAAGGGCGTTTATGATTTCCTCTGTCATTCCGTCACTAAAATACTCATTGTCCGTACTGGAACTCATATTTACAAAGGGGAGAACAGCAATAGACTTTGGCTCATTTTCAGGAACGTTCATAAGATCGGAACGACTGGGCACCTGAATACCTTCATTTTTTACCGCAAATACTTCAATCGGTTTGGCAATATTCTTAAGACTAAAACGGCCCAAGGACAAGGTGGGAATATGTGGATGGTTCTTAAGCTCATCATTTAGTTTACCGGATAAGAGTATTGAACCTGCAACTCCCAGACTCTCTATACGGGAAGCCAAATTTACCCCGTCCCCATAAACTTCCGTACCATCAAAAACAATATCGCCAAGGTGCAACCCTACGCGAAGCGGCACGGCATTCTCCTTTTGCAAGACCTTTTGTATAGCTATGGCGCATTCCACTGCCTCCAACCCACTGGAAAAAACACTCAGGGTTCCGTCGCCATAATATTGTAGGATATCCCCATGATAACGTTTATGATTTTTTTCGAACTCCTGTCTATGACGGGCCCGCATTACCGCTGCGGCATTTTCATCCCTCTGCATAAGAGCAGTGTAGCCAACAATATCGGTAAACATGATGACTGCAATACGGCGGTTTTTATTGCTCGACATTAATTTTTGGTCTTAGATTTTATTGCGTAAAAAGAGAACTCATTTCAAAAGTACAATAATTTGCAATAACCCATTTTAAGGGACAATTTCAAAAAAGACATTAACTTTACGATAGTGTTCCAAGAGTTTATTATTCTGTATGTCCTTACAATTATCTTCCAAAACCAGAAGAAACCTTACCCGAATAATCCCGTTCGGAATTATTTGGTTGGTATCTGGTTGGGTATTTTGGATCGTGGAGCAAGCTGCAGTAGGTAATTCCTATCAGGACCAATCCTCCAGGATTACTATGAATTTTGAGGTATTCCTCTTTTCCAGCGCTGCCCTCATGATTGTTGGACTCCTCATTGGGACCATTGAACTTATATATCTCAACCAAGTTTTTTCCAAAAAAAGTTTTACCAAGAAGATCGTATACAAAACCATTTTTTACATATTGTTGCTGTTGATCATTACTTTCATCACCTACCCAATAGCCAAGAGCCTGGAATTGGACATTTCCATCTTTGACCCACGTGTCTGGCATATGTTCGGGGATTACCTAACCAGCATTACACATCTAAGTACCGATATACAGTTAGCGACATCACTTTTAGTCTCTTTGTTCTACTCCGAAATCAGTGAAAATATAGGGCACGGTGTCCTAATGAATTTCTTTACAGGAAAATACCATACCCCTACCGAGGAATTGAGGATTTTCATGTTCTCCGATATGAAATCCTCAACGGCCATAGCAGAACAATTAGGCCACATAAAGTATTTTGAACTTCTAAAGGAATATTACGCTGACTTTACCGAAGCTATCATCCAACATTCAGGGGAAATATACCAATATGTAGGGGATGAAATTATTATCTCATGGAGATACGAGGATGGTATTGCGAACAACAATTGTATTAAATGCTTTTTTGCCATGAAAAAGGACCTTCAAAAAAGGACGGAATGGTATTCCACCAACTACGGCATTGCACCTACTTTTAAAGCCGGATTTCACTTCGGAAAGGTAACCACAGGGGAAATAGGTGTGCTTAAAAAAGAAATTATATTTACTGGAGACGTTCTCAATACTACCGCCAGAATTCAGGGGCTTTGCAACCAATATAACGTAGACATTTTAATCTCACGGGATTTATGCCAAAGCCTATTGTTGGAACCGGAATTTAGAATGCAATCTTTGGGAAGAAAAGAACTTAAAGGGAAAGAACAAGACTTGGAATTGTTTACTGTAATAGATTAAAATCCGCCGAACAACATTAAAGATTAATTTGCATTCCGGACAGACTTACCATTGTGCTCCATATATCAAAATTGGATAGCAACCAGAAGAGTCTGATTTCCAAAGGGGCCTTGGTCCTTGTAGTTAGTTCTTGAACATGACCTCCCCAAGCGAATAAAACGAATTATTTTTAGATTATAATTTGTATTTTAGTTGCGATTTTTTTCAACTTAACGTACAACCCCTGCCCGCGAGTGCATACCTCTTTTAATCCAAAGTCTATTGCAGTACTCCCTTTTGTAAACATTGGAAGGGAAGAAAACGAGTACTTTTCGGACGGAATTACAGAGGAAATCATCAATGCACTGACCAAAGTCCGGGACCTAAAGGTCACTGCCAGGACATCGTCCTTTTACTATAAACATAAGAATTTGGACGCCCGGCTCATAGGAAATGAGCTGGGAGTGGAAACATTGCTGGAAGGCAGCGCAAGGATTATACATGATCGGGTAAGGATTACTGCCCAATTGATACGTACCGACACCGGTTTTCATATCTGGTCCGAGAATTTTGATCGCGACCTTTCCGATATATTTGAACTACAGGATGAAATTAGTCTCCTAATCGCCGACAAGATTAGGGAGAATTTTGGGCACTTGGAAGTTCAGGAACATTTAATTGAAGCCCCTACCAAAAATATCGAGGCCTACAAGCACCTTTTACAGGGACGTGAATTGCGCATGCGCTGGAACTCCCAGGATGTTAAGGATGCCATTCCTTATTTTGAACAGAGTATTACACTAGACCCAAGTTATGCCGATGCCCATTTTGAAAAAGGTTGGTGCCTGGGAATGCTTGCCAGTTGGGGGTATTTGAAAAAGGATGAGGGACTCCTGGAAGCCAATAGGCACATTGATATTGGGTTGCAATTGAATCCCAACTCTGCCATGGGACATTATGTTAAAGGCACCATTAGCTTTTGGGGCTATTGGAACTATAAAGATGCCTTTGAGCATTTACAATTGTCCCTTGAAATTAATCCTAATTCCTCAGAAGTACGCGATGCCATGGCAGACGGGTTTTCTGCCTTGGGAAAAATAGACGAAGCCTTAGCCAATAACGAAATAGCCTTGCGCATTAATCCCCTATCCGCCAATCTATATTTCACCAAGGGCAATATGATTTATTTTAAAAGGAACTACAAAGATTCGGTTGTTCTTTTTGATAAGGCTTTATCAATAAATCCATTTTTTCCCTTGGCTTTGGAAATGAAAGCTGCAGCCCTTCTATTGGACCGGAATGCAGATGTATTGTCATCATTTATTGAAAATACCCCTCAGTTGGAAAGACCCAATACCTATAGGGCCATTTATGACTTAATGCATAACGCAAATGTTTTTAATATATCAAAAAAGGAAGTCGAAAAAGAGTTTCAGGAAGCTTCTATAGTAAGTCTTCGTGCCTGGGATCTATACTACCAAGTATATAGTGGCAATCATGAAATTGCCCTGGATACACTCAATGTTCGAATAAAGGAGCGTTCTGGACAGTTATTCAATTTTAGAAACGATCCATTTTTAGAACCATTGCGCACCTATAGGAAATATAAGGAAATTGAAGATTCCGTATTTCAAGCCCTAGATTTGCAAGGAATTGTTTTGGAAACCAAAAGTCCCGTTGCTTCGTCCCCTTTGGACAATAGTCAAATTGAACATTATTCCGAAGCCATAGAACTATTAATGAATGAAAAAAAGCTATACATTGACCCTGAGCTAAGCTTAAAACAACTAGCCGCACATGTTGGTCTGCATGCCAACAAACTTTCTTGGCTGTTGAACAATCATTTCGGCAATAATTTCAATGACTTCATAAATCGATTCAGGATAATGGAATTTCAAAAAATGGCCATAGATCCTGCCAACAAAAATCTGACCCTACTTGGCTTGGCGTATGACAGTGGTTTCAATTCCAAGACCGTCTTCAACACTTTTTTTAAGAAAGAAACAGGGATGACACCCAAGCAGTGGGTGAAACAAAATACAACCTAACACAAAAACGGTATTTTATAGGTTGCCCAAAAAGGGTTGACATAGCCAATAAGGGGATCCCCATTTATCTTGGCCCATCAATAAGTTCCAAATCCCATCCAAATAGTTCGGAATAATAACTACGGGCGTTTGGCACCCACAACGTTTTCATCTTTGCCCCACAATTAATCCTAAAACCTATCACAAAGATGAAAAAGCAATTATTACTCTTTATTACACTGGCCACCTTTTCCGCAAAGACCATGGCCCAGGAGACTTTTATGGATGTAGTAATCAACTACACCCCAACGAGACTTAATTACGGAAACAAAAACAAAGCCCTTAAAGATTTTAAAAAGGGCTATTGGGGACTTCAGGCCGGAGTCTCTTTCCAAGCCGGAATCAATGAATACTTCTCTTTGGTCCCCGAACTGTATTTTGTAATGAAAGGAGGGCGATTGGAAAACAACAACCCCCTTACCGGCCAAGAAACCAAGATCAGGTTCAACACCCTGGACCTACCTGTAATGGCCCGACTGCATTTTTGCAACTTATATGTAAATGCCGGACCGGTAGTAAGCTATAATCTGGGAGGTCGATTAAAAACGGAGAGCGATGGCAACTTGCCAGGAGAAAAGTCCAATATGGCATTCGGTTCGGAATTAGGAACCTATAGTCGCTGGGATGCCGGCCTACAATTTGGAATGGGCTATGAATTCAAATTAAAAAAATCGAGACTCCTTTTGGACCTTCGTTACCATTATGGCATGGTGGACATAGGTAACGGGGCCGATATGTACAACCGCTATTTTAACATGAATATCCTGCTTTCCAAAAAATGGAAAACAAATCCATTGGGAAGGAAAAAGAACCAAGATCTTGCGTTTTGGGAGGCATATGATGAGAAATTGGATAATCCGTTAAATTAAAATGTACTCCATTCATTGGTTATCAATCCGTAATAAGAACTTATAATTTTTCCCAGTATGTTAAACACTAAAAGGATCTCCCTAATTGCGGGGGCACTTTACCTCACAGTTATCGTCTGCGGCATTTTCGCCGAAAAATATGTCCGGTTTACATTGGTAAATTTAACCGATGGGGCCGAAACCGTAAGAAATATCAAGGACAATGTAATGCTCTTTCGAATGGGTTTTGTTGCAGATCTAATAATGCAATTAGCGTATTTTCTCCTGCCCATAGTCTTGTACCAAATATTTAAAAAAACAAGTCGCGCCATGGCCGGACTAATGGTCCCGAGCGTAACGGTGGCCGTAGCCATTATGTGCATCAATATGCTAAACCATTATGCCCCCTTGCTGTTAATGAATCCAATTGGATATAATGTGACATACGATGTGGAACAGATTAATAGTTGGGTAGTGTTCTATTTAGACATGCACAATAAAGGATACCATATTGCCCAACTTTTCTTTGGACTCTGGCTGCTACCCCTAGGCTATCTGGTTATTAAATCGGATGGGTTTCCTAAAGTCATAGGATTATTTTTGATCGCGGGCTGCTTTGGCTATCTATTGGATTTTATGGTCTATTTTCTTCTCCCCGAAAAAAGCAACTCCCTATCAAATTATATAACCGCTCCTGCCGACCTAGGTGAATTTTCCCTCTGCCTTTATCTCTTGATCTATGGCGTAATGGGCACCAAATTAAGTGACAAAAATAAGTCCTGAATAATAATCCAGAACGAACTGCAAAACCTGATAACGCATCTTTGCCTAGTACATAAATTATCAATCCAAAAAAATATTAAAATGACTACTTTATCCAGAATCCTAGTACTATCAATACTAAGTTTAATTCTTACGTTAACATCATGTTCCAGCAATGATGATGGAATAACCATCCCGGAACCTTCCTCTATTAAAAACACGGCCGACTTAAATGCCTATCTGCAGGGATTGGTCCAAACATCCAATATGCCCGGATTGGCCATCAGTATTGTAAAGGACGATAATATTGTTTACCAAGAATCCTTTGGCTTTGCCAATATTCAGAATCAGGTGGCCTACACCAATGAAACCATTAATTCCCTTGCTTCACTGAGCAAGACCTTCGTTGGCGCCGCGGTAGCCAAAGCCATAGAAGAAGGATATTTTACTTTGGAAACCGATATAAACGACATCTTGCCCATCCATATTATCAATCCTAAACAACCGCAAGGGGTCATCAAGATAAAGCACTTGGTCACCCATACCTCTAGTCTTTTGGACAACCCTGAAGTTTATTTGGCACACAATTACCATATATTGCAAGGGGAGAATATTACCACTGCCGGCGCTGGCTTCCTAATGAACGAACTTGGAATAGAACAAAGGGACAGCTATGCCTTGGAAGAATTCCTAGCTGCCTATTTCTTGGAGGACGGTGATCTATACAGCTCGGATAATTTTGCCGATACACCTCCCGGAAACACTTGGGCCTATTCCAATTTGGCCACTGGCTTAACCGGATATATTATTGAAACGGCAACCGGGAAATCGTTTGATGATTATGTAAAAGAAAATATATTGCTACCCCTTCAAATGAATGCTTCCACCTATGATATTTCGGAAATCAATTTAAACGAAATGGCCACGCGTTATCTTAATGACAATACTCCATTACCTGTTTACGCCAATGACTCCTATCCAGAGGGAGGTTTGTATTCTTCCAATGAAGACATGGGCAAGTATCTATTGGATATGGTAAAGGGCATAAAGGGCGAGTCTAATATCTTATTTTCCAAAGACTCCTATGAACTGCTATTTGAACGACGCCTGACAGAAGGGATCGTTCCCAATGATTTTGCAGAAAACCACGGATTTTTCTGGTATTTCCAAGATGGAAAAGCACTACATGGAGGCAACAGTTTTGGAGTTTCAACACATATGGAAATAGATCAAAATGGTAATTACGGCTTTGTCCTACTGACCAATATGGACGCTTCCTTAAGTGGTAACACCCAAAATTATCTTGCCTTAAAGGAAAAAGTGTCCAAGGCGATAATCGAATTAGTGGAAGCAACTGATTAGGTTGGATTTCACATGGCAAAAAGTTTGAAGATTAGTAACTAAATTAATTTAAACAATAGTATGATGAACATTTATAAATGGGTAAAAGTAGGTGGTTATGGTCTGGCTGGTCTTTTACTGATTATTTCCATTGCCATTATCCTGACCCTGTGTTGGGATAGCAATCAAACCTCCTATTTAAGAATGCAGGGAGGGGCAGAGCCTTATATCATAAAAAACATAAACATCGTACCCATGACTGGTGATACCCTCTTAAACAATCACGATATTTTAATTAAAGACGGGTTTATTTCCAAAATAGCTCCTGATATTTTTGATAGGAACATTAAACAAATAGATGGCACAGGTAAATTTCTAGCACCAGGACTTGCGGATATGCATGTTCATGTATGGGACGACTATGAATTGGGACTATACCTCTCTAAAGGAGTAACTACCCTTAGAAACATGTGGGGCATGCCCTTTCATTTGAGAATGAAAAAGCGTATTCAGGAAAACACAGTTTATGCCCCTATTTTTCTCACGGCCAGTCCAAAACTTACCGGACCTATGGATGATGGCATAGACAAAAAACAGGTAAAGGATGCCAGGGAAGGCAAGTATTTGGTTAGCAAATACAAAAAACAGGGCTATGATTTTATAAAAACCTACGCAGGCTTACCTAGCGATATTTTTGATGCCATAAAAGATGAGGCTTTGCAGCAAAATATGTCCCTTGCGTCCCATCCCAGTTTTGAAGTCCCATATGAATATCACTTTTCCAAACCTATAAAGACCATAGAACATACGGAGGACATTGTTCAACAAGTCTTAAAGTTTAAAGATGACAGTCCAATGCTAAAAGAAACCATTGCAAAATACGCGCAAAACAAAATAGGCCACACCCCAACCATAACAGTATTCCACAAAATTTCCGAGATTATTGAAAAAGAATCCAATTTGTTGTCCGAAGATAAAATAGGCTACATAAACCCAGCATTTCTTGCCATAGGTTCCCAAGAAGATTACAACCGATGGACAAGTACCAAGGTATATGACTCATTGGTAGGGGAACGCATCTTTAAGCAACATCAACAACATTTGAAATTGGTGAAAAAGTTGAACGATGCGGGGGGCTTATTGCTGGCCGGAACCGATTCCGGCATATCTTATGCCGTTCCGGGGTTTGGTATCCACGAGGAACTACAATTTTATACCGAAGCTGGTCTAAGCAATTATGAAGCCCTTAAAACCGCCACTGTGAACCCTTCACTAGTATACCCAAAACTCTCCCTAACAGGCACAGTGGAGACCAACAAATTGGCGAATTTAGTCATGACCAAAGAAAACCCACTATTACACATAAGAACCCTTGAAAACCCTGAAATGGTTATTATAAAAGGTCAATTACTATATAAAAATCAACTGGAGGAATTTTCTGAAAAAGCTTACCATCGAAGCAATTATTGGGCAACCATCATTAGATTGGCAGAAGGGATTTTATTCAAATAGTATTTTGTAGTTAATTCCAAATCGTCAATCCGAACTACCTATCACGGGTTACCACTTAATTTTAATCCATTAAATCTAGTGAAGCTAATAGTCCTGGACTATCAACTTCCAAAATCTAAGAAAATGCAACCTAACGAAATAAAAAAAACGGTTTTGCTGGCGGGAGCCACGGGATATTTAGGCAATTATATTGCCAAAGAATTGATTTCCAGAAAGATTGACACCAAAGTCATAGTTAGAAAGCCCAGTGGTTTAACAGCCATAGCTTATGCCTTGACTGGTATTATCCAAGCCGAGGTTACACGTGCCGAAACCCTAAAAGGTCATTTACGGGGAGTAGATACCGTGATTTCCACAATAGGAATTACACGGCAAAAAGACGGTCTCACGTACATGGACGTTGATTATAGAGCCAATATGAACCTCTTGGAAGAAGCCAAAAGGGCAGGCGTAAAGAAATTTGTTTACGTATCCGTGATTAATGGACAATTACACAGAAACCTAAAATTAGTGGAAGCTAAGGAAGCTTTTGTAGATCAGCTAAAAGCCTCTGGCATGGATTATACCATTGTACGTCCCAATGGTTTCTTTTCCGATATGCGCGATTTTCAAAAGATGGCAGAAAAAGGAAGCGTCTATATTTTCGGGAAAGGAAAAAAGAAATTCAATCCTATCCATGGTGCCGATCTGGCCCAGGTATGTGTGGATGCCATTATTTCCAAAAGGAAGGAGATTGAGGTGGGTGGCCCCGATATACTTACCCATTACGAAGTTGCAGAAATGGCTCTTTTAGCCTCCGGAAAACCCATCAACATTATACATTTGCCGCATTGGTTGCGAAAATCCATACTATGGATTATGAGAACTTTTACCTCCTCCAAGACCTATGGCCCAATCGAATTTTTCCTCACCCTTTTGGCAGAAGATGCAATTGCTCCTAGGTATGGCAGCCACCGATTGTCCCACTTCTTCCAGAACGAAATGGATACCTTAAAAAAGAACGCATGAGTGACTTTTTTTTTTTAGCGGCTCCCTTCCATGGTTGGCATACCGCTTATAGGCCATTTTTTTTTAATATATACTACACAAAACCATTTGTAATCACTTCCAATACCCGGACCTTTACTCCTTGCATGGATAATTTCAATTTTCATTTATGTCCTTAGACCTAGTATAGGACCCTCCACAACATCGGAAATCCCAAGACCAATCCCTTCCACTTTTATAATTTATGGCCCTGGCTACCATTAGCCTAATCTGAGTTAAAATACTTTAAAAATATGAAAAACTATCAACCCTTTACGCTACATTTAGCGCTGCTTTAGGCATATTTTTTTAGTTATTTAGCAAATTTATTTTCCTATGAACGCACCTGATAAAAACAATCCGTTTCCCCTAGAAAATTACCATCGACTTTGTTTTTTAAAGAACATTGTTAAGAACCCGAATATATTTGTAGGAGACTACACTTATTACGATGATTTTGAAGATGTAGCCAATTTTGAGAAAAATGTAAAATATCATTTCGACTTTGTGGGAGACAAGCTCATTATTGGTAAATTCTGTATGATAGCCTCCAATGTAACCTTTATAATGAACGGGGCCAATCATTTAAGCAATTCCATATCTTCCTATCCTTTCGCTATTTTCGGTAAGGCTTGGAGCCAAGCTATGGAAGGTAAGGCTTACCCTTCCAAAGGCGATACAATAATTGGCAATGATGTTTGGATTGGCTATAATGCTACCATAATGCCAGGAATAAAAATTGGTGACGGGGCCATAATAGCCAGTAATGCTACAGTAACAAAGGATGTTGAGGCCTATGGTATTGTGGGTGGAAATCCTGGACAATTGATCCGCAAACGTTTTTCTGAGGCTGATATTACAAAATTATTGGAGCTAAAATGGTGGAATTGGCCTATTGAAAAGATTACGGCCCACGTTCAAAATCTGACAGATTCCAAAATTGGAGATCTTTATTGAACACCCTCCCAATAAACACTATCCTTCAGTTAGTGCTATTTGTATAAAAATGAATTTTAGGTTACGTAAGAAGTATAAAGAGGTTGTTGAAGGTCCAATATAAAGTTAGTTTCACTACATTTTTTCGGGATTAACGGCCAAACTATTGAACAACTTGGCTTTGGCAGAATAATACTTGTTCTGTACCTCATTTTGTTTAAGCTTGGCATCTATGAGTTTACTTTCCCTGGTATTAATTAAAAACAGGGAACTTTCCCCATAACTAAACTTTCGCTCCTCCGCTGCAAGCATGATATTGTAATTACCAACAATGTCATCTATGAGATTATTTTGTTTATCAAAGGACTCCAATTCCCTAAATATGGCAACAATCTTGTTTTTGATCTGTATTTGGGCATTGTCCATTTCAAACTTGGCATCCTCCAACTTAATCTTTGCCAACTTTAAATCCCCACGTTCCTTCCTTAAAAATAGAGGCAAATTTATGGACAATCCACCCTTGTAATCCTGAGGTTCAAAGGCATTGATAGCAATAGGCTCGGATGTTATAATGTTGTATTCCAGATCTATCGTTGGCAATAATTTATTTGCTTTAAGTCGCTTGTCAACGGTAAGTCCGTCAATTTTGTATCCCAAGGATCTTAACTTAGGGTGGTTATCCAAATTAAAACTGTCTAAAGGTTTTCCCAGTATTTCCAGGGTGGCGTCTATATCTTTCCCTAAACCAACATCCGGTATCACATTGGGGTTTAATTCCACCGGAAGGTTGTCTCCCAACCACAGGAAGTTGGACAATTCCAAGGAACTTTTTATGAAACGCACCTTGGCCTTTTCCAGATCCAAGGCACGGTTCTGGACTGCAATTTTTGCTTCTACGGTATCTATAGCAGCTATTTCACCTGCCAAGGCCGTTGTTCTGACACCCTCAAAGCGCATTTGGGCACTGGTAAAGAAATTATTCAAAATTTGACTGTCCTGATAGTCCTGCAACCATTGGAAGTAAGCAAGAGACGCCTCGAACAGCACTTGGTTTACCAGTAGATCCCGGTCGGCCTTGGTCTGCTCCCTTAACAACTTTGCCCGCTTTAGGGTGGCCATGCGTTCATTGATCCAAAAACCTTGGCCTAAGGACATGGATACGCCTGCACTATATAGGCCATCATCCGGGACATTTTCGGATGGATTTAAATAACTACCATCATTCTGCTCAAAGTTGCCCTTCAACTCCAATCCATACCATGTAGGTATTTTGAATGCGGCATTAAGCCGATCATAATACTCAGTTCCCTTAAATTCCTTTCGATCATAATCCACCTCAATTTTGGGATCGAAACCGCCTCGCGAACGCATTAGGTTTGCCTGCCCCATATCTATCTTCAACTCGGCCTGTTTAGCAATGGGATGGTATTTTTTAACATAGCCCAGATATTCCTTAAAATTTAGGATAACCTTATCCTGTTCTTGGGCATTTACTCCCAAGAAAAATAATAAAACAAGGCTGTACAAACACTTTTGCATCATTTTTGAGCTTTTGCAGTAGATTTTGTAGGCTGGTAATAATTGGGCGGAAAACCGTTGACCTGTCGCCAAAGTTCAAACCAAATGGGCACATCATCCAATAGGGCAAAAGTATTGGCCCCCGAGCCTACCCTAATTTGGGTAGGCCAAGGTTCATCATCCGGATCCGGGGCCAACAGCACTCTATATTTTCCATTTTCACTTATAAAGGTCTCAACCGCTACTACCTTACCACCGTAGGTACCATAGGAAATATTGGGCCAACCACTAAAAACTATAGCGGGCCATCCATCAAATTGAATCCTTACCTTCTCCCCGATATGTATCAAGGGCAAATCCAGGGGTTCCAAAAAAGTTTCTACGGCCATGTCATACTCGGCAGGCATTATCCCTACAAGACGGCCCCCTTCCTTAAAGGTTTCCCCTATCCCCCCTTGCAAGGCCTTGTTTATATATCCACTTTGTGGAGCACGTATATAATACATTGCATTGCGCATCTCGTAATTGGTATATGCGTTTTCAAGCTTGGTCACTTGCGCCTCGGAATCGAATTGACTTGACTGGGCGGTAAACATATCGCTCTTGGCTTTGGAGATCTTATCTGCATACTCGGCTTCGATACGATTAATCTCCATTTCTGCATTTAAAACCTCATTCTTGGCAACCAATAATTTATTTTGCTGCGATATTAACTTGGCCTGGGTTTCTTGTAGCTTTAATCGCTTTTCTTCCAAATCGGTTACTGCTTTTAGACCTTCCTTCTGTAATTGCTCCGTGCGGTTATACTGTCTTTCCGCAATACCGATATTCGTTGTCGCAGCTTCCAGGTCTATACTATCGCTCTGTACTTTTAAATGGGATTGCATTAATTTATTCTTGGCCTGTTCCAATTTTAATTTCCGTTCCCTACCCAAGGCGGAGATTTGATTTCCCAATGCATTTACCTTGTCCCCGTAAGATCCTACCGCCCTAGACTTAGCATCAATTTGCTGCCTGGTCCGCTCTACCAATTTGGGGTCGAAATATTCGTCCTTTATTTCGGAAATAAACAAAATTGTATCTCCCTTTTCCACAAAATCCCCCTCCTGCACATACCACTTTTCTATTCTTCCAGGAATAGGGGATTGTATGGTCTGTGGCCTTTGATCCGGCTTCAAAGTGGTTAGAAAACCTTTCCCCCTAACATTTTGGGTCCATGGTAGGAAGAGAACGATAACCCCAAAAACGGCAGCACCCAGTAAAAACCGGTTAAAGTGCTTATAATGTCTCTCGTGGAAAACCCTCTCAGTTGACTTATACCCCTTTAAGTGTACCGTTTTATTCAGCGGATTGTTAGAAATATTCAACATAAAATCTTAAATTTTAGAAACGATCTTACCGTTTTCCAAGGTTATTATATTTTGGAATCGGTTCAACCATTTGGGATCCTGACTTACCACTATTAACGACCAAGGATTTTTATCCTCGGTTAGGAAGTTTATAATTTTAACAGCCTCAACCTCATCAAATTGAATTAAGGGATCCTTTAATAGCAGTAATTTTGGCTTCCTTACGATACTCCGTGCCAGGACAATTTTTTTAGCTACAGTAAATGGCATCTGTTGCCCCTCGGGATATACCATGGTATTGACGCCCTTCGGCTGTTCCTTTACATATTGCAGTAATCCTGTATTTTCCATGGCCCATTGCACATCCTTTTCGCTTATGCTCTTATCGCCAAAAGTGATATTATCCAAAATGGTACCCTCAAAAGGTTTTTCCTCGGTGAGGGATTGCCCCAAAAAGGATCGGTAGTGGTTTGGATTTATACCTTTTAGGGATACGTTGTTGACGTATATATTGCCATCATCTGGCTGTATCAGGCCAGCAATTAGGCGCAATAAGGTGGACTTACCTGAACCGTTGGCTCCTAAAACCAATAAACGGGTTTTGGGAGCTATTTTTAAGGATACGTCGTCCAAAATATTCCTACCTATTTTGGAGGCGCCAAAGGACACTCTGTCCAGCTCCACATAAAAATCATCTTCTTCCTGTAAGGGTCTTTCCCCTTGCTGCTCTTCCAAATCCTTATCCACTACCTGACCCAGTTTTTCCAATGATGTGAAAAGGTCGTAGAAGGTTTCCAAACTTCGGGTCAATTTTTCCACCGAACTAATGACCAAGAGAATGATGATCTCCGCGGCTACAAACTGCCCAATATTCATTTCCTGATTAAGTACCAAAAGTCCTCCGATCAGCAAAAGACCAGCCGTCACCAGTACCTTGAACCCGATCATCTGTATAAATTGTATTACCAGAATACGAAAATGACTTTCACGTGCCTCCAAATAATCCAATACCAGGGCATCGTTCTTGTCCAATGCCAGACTGGTCTTGCCAGATAACTTAAAGCTTATCAAAGAACGGGCAACTTCCTGTATCCAGTGCGCTACCTTATATTTTCGCTTAGATTCTTCCAGACTGGTATCCATCCCCTTTTGGGCGGTAAATTTGAAGACAACGTAAATAAGCAGTAATAGTAAAATTCCATACACGATAAAAAACGGGTGATAGAAAGATAAGAGTATCAACCCAAATACAATTTGCAGAACGGCCGCGGGAAAATCCAATAAAATTTTCGCCAAGCCCTTTTGAACATTGAGGGTATCAAAAAACCTATTGGCCAGTTCCGGCGGATAATAGTTGTGCAGTTCGCTCATCTTTATTTTAGGAAAACGATATGTAAATTCGAAAGAAGCCCTTGTAAATATCTTCTGCTGAACATTCTCTATGATTCGGATCTGCATTAATTGCAAAATACCTCCAAAGGCCACTCCGCCCGTTACCAACACCACCAAAACTATCCATGAGGTACTGATCTCGGCACTCTGGATAAGATTAATGATCGCCTGTATACCCAAAGGCAAAGAAAGATTAACGAGCCCTGCAAAAATGGCATAATAAAAAGTCTGCAATACATCCCTTTTATCGAGTTTTAGCAGACCAAGAAGCCGCTGCCATGCGGTCATTACATTTTTAGCCATCTTGTTTTGTCCTTAAAGTGTGAAAAACCAGATCCGTGAAATATTTGGTAGCATCCCCTATCTCATGACAGTCCGTTAACGTTGGAAAATGATCCTTTAAAAAATACTGGTGCAAAGAGCCTTCCAGAATTGTACTTGCCAAACTGGAGGGGTACCTATATTCGGAATCTACTGCGGAAATCATTTCATTAAAGCGCTCTATCATTCTTTTATAAATTACAAAATAACCTTCCTTGTTCTCAGAATCTATTTCTTTGGTCAAATATGATTTTGAATATTCGTTGATTACAATATTGCTCAATAAGACTTCATTAATGTGGGAGAAAGCGGAATCCTCTACTGTAGGTCGCGTAACAATTTCTATGGCCTTTTTTAACTTTTCGGAAGAATCGGCAATACTATTTGTTGCAAAGACCAATTGATATTCCAACCAACCCCAATACCAGGAGGTAAGGTACAACAGCAATTTGTGCTTGTTCTCAAAGTACCGGTATATTGAGCTTTCATTGGAACCAATCTGATGGCCCAATTTTTTAAAGGTAAACCCCTCAAAACCAATGTCATTTATCATAAAAATACTCTGCTCAATAATCCGCTTCCCTAAATCCGAAGACTGCGGATCCTTAACATAGATCTTATCATTTATCTTAATTGTCATCGAACCAAATAGACGCTCCATACCAAAAATTTTATACTCGCAAATATAATAGTAATACTATTAATATATAATAGTTTAACAACTGTTTAACAACTGTTTAACAGTAGTATTGCTTTTTATTGGCATGGGATTTTGAATTCGACAAATAGTGTCGACTTCCCTAATACTATTAAAACCAAATAAGTCCGGAAATCAAAACAGATGAGCGCTAGCCCTAAAAATTGAAAAAAATACTGAACACTGAGTTTGTTAAAATACCCATTCGATTACTATGGGCACCCTTTACTTTGTTCAGTACACATATAAGCGCCATAATTACCTGAAGTCATTAAGCTCATTTAGTTTCTATATGCTCACAGGATCCATGACTTGGCATATATAAAACGAGAAAATACAATATGGATCATAAGAAATCCCAAGGTTTATTGACCCTACATACCCATCTAATTAGCTATTTACTTTTAATTCTGCATGCGGAGCACACCCTAGCCGTATTACATCACATTTCTTCCTTACAAGATCATAATCCAAGGCAATGGCCATAGGCCTGGAATACGTATACGCTCCACCATACCTTAGTTATGTAGCAAATTACAGGCAGGCATAGTAAATGCCCAGATTCAGATTTACCCATTAATTACATAATGAATTGGGCACCAGAGGATACAATTTCTATGGATTCATAAATTTATGTATTCTTTGCCTGGTAAAAATAGGGTTGGCGCCTTCACTTTTAGCCACCATGGCCCCTACGGCACAACCAAAATCGATTGCGACTTGTGGTCCTTCCCCATTAAACAATTTATAAATTACCGAAGCCAAAAATGAATCTCCCGAACCTACCGTGTCCAAAACTTTAATTCGATAGCCACTATTATAGTAAAAGTTATTTTGGTGATACAATACAGCGCCATAAGCCCCTTTGGTGACACAAATTGTTTCTGTTTGGGTCTCTTTGGCCACAAATACAATAGTTTGCTCCATAGAATTGTATTTGGAACCAAGATATTCGCCAACCTCGTACAACTCATCATCATTGAATTTCACAAAATTGGCGTGTTGCATTAATTCCAGGAGCAGTTCCTTGGTATAATGCGGTGCTCTTAAGTTAACATCGAAAACCTTGTATTGGGCAAATTTTAATAAGTGCAACAATGTGGTACGTGTGGTTTTGTCCCGGCAAGCAAGACTGCCATAAACAAAAACATCTGTTTCTTTTAAAATGGTTTCATAGTGGTTTCTTAACAGAATTTTATCCCAGGCTACAGGATAGGCAATATCGTAGGATGCCACTCCTTTGTCATTAAGGACAACGTTTACTTGACCTGTCCCATAACTGGAACTCACTTGTACCCCATCGGTATTGACGCCGCAACTGTTTAGATATTTTATTATTTTATTTCCATCCACATCATCGCCTACGCCACTAAACATACTAACATCCACACCGTAAGACTGTAGGCGCAATGAAACATTTAAAGGAGCCCCACCAATCTTTGAGTGTGTTGGAAAATTATCAAAAAGTACCTCACCGAAGCATATGGCCTTTAATTTTTTCATAATCAATATTTTAAATAAAAGGCACGGAGAAACCACTCTCCGTGCCTAAAAAACTAAATTAAACTAACTCGGTCTAAAACTAATATCCAGGGTTTTGCTTATAAAGTCCACCTGTAAAATCTATTTCACGTTGTGGAATTGGATAGTATTCATCCCTACCTGCTGTAAAAACTGCACTAGACAAGAAATCCCTTTTTGTTTTTTCCTCGGACAAATAGGCGTTTAGCACCTCTGCTGCCTCACCCCATCTTACCAAGTCAAAGAATCTCGGACCTTCCATCCCAAATTCCAATCTCCTTTCAAATTTCAGGGCTTTCCAAGCATAGTCTTTATCCGGGAAGGTAGAGTACTCCTGAATATTGTAAATATCCGTAGCACCTGCATCGATCTGGCGCTGGGTACTTGCAGCTGCACGAGCCCTAACCTCATTAATCAAAGGTAATGCTTCATCCCAACGGTCCAATTGTATCAAGGCCTCTGCCTTGAACAGCAAAATATCTGCATATCTTATAAAATCAACATTCTTGGAAGTACCAACAAACGGTCCTTCCTTCACATAACAAGAGCAATCTGGCGCCTGTTGTTCCTTCATATTACCAAAATAGCCATAAACCCCTGGATCCCTGGCCCAGCTAAAGTTATATACCATATCACCTGTGGTGTTGACCGTATTTCTATATTTAAAAGGGCGTCCAGGTATCCCTACGGTGTGGTCCAATCTGGGATCCACCGTTAATCCCACCGCAGGTGTTACGGTTCCATCCTCATTAACTGTAGTGAATATATCCGTATCATTAAAATTATCCAATAAAGGTAAACCTGCAGCATCGGTCTTAAATGCGTTTACCATATTCTGACTGGCCAAATGAAAACCACAACAGCCATAGAGAGCTGATCCATGAGGAGAATTAAGGCCTGTTACAAAACTTACCCTACTTACTTTGGTACCGTCATTAATAGAAAATTGGGCTGCCCATATGGATTCAGGACCATTATCAAAACCATCCAAAAAGTTGTTTCCATAATCTGCCTCCAAACTAGCCGTTACCTCATCGGCATAATCAATTACCTCTTGTAGCCTGGCAGGATTTATCGCGGTGACCTGATGTTGGTCATTTTGCTCATAGGCTTGGTAAAGCCTAAGTTTGGCCATATAGGCTGCAGCTGCATTTCTATCTGCCCTACCAACCTCATCTTGCGATTGGGGAAGATTGTTATAAGCAAAAATAAAATCCTCCGCAATTGTATTCCACAATTCATCGTTGGGCACATCGTTGGAAACGGCTGAGGTCTCCTCTTGGGTCAGCCCCTCTTTAATAAATGGAATCTTTTTAAACAAAAGCTTCAACATAAAGTGGGAATGCCCTCTCAAAAACCTAAGTTCTGCCTGTCTTAAAGTCTTATTTGCATATTCCGCATCAGGTATGTCGTTGATTACGGTCAATGCAAAATTAGCCCTCGAAATGGCCTTGTAGTAATTGGTCCAGGTACGGGGTGCCATCCAATCCCCATAATCGGGTATGGTTAAATTGTACTGCTCATATCGATCTACTACATCTACATCACTTCGGCCTCCACCGCCTTTATAAGCATCGTCCGATCGTACACTTCCATAGACCCATTGGTGCGTTAAGGGCCCTATCATTTCATCGTTGGCAATTCCCGCGTAAGCAGCAACAACCAAAGATTCTGCATTATCGGCCGTCGCCACATTTTCATTGGACAGTACTCCCTCCGGTTCGTATTCCAAAAAGTCCTTGTCACAGGAGACAAAAAGGAATGAAACCAACACTCCTATTATATATAATTTATTTCTTTTCATGATTTTCATTTTTTAAAAGTTCAAATTAAGTCCCAATGATAGCACAGTTGGCACAGGGATGTTATCAACACTTGTACGCTCTGGATCCGATCCGATATAATCTTTTGGAGTAAACCAAAATAGATTCTCTCCTTGAAAATAAACTCGTAATCCCGTCATTCCCCAGAATTTGCTGATCATCTCCTCGGGTAAAGAATACCCTATTTGCAGATTTCTTATTTTGAAATAAGAATTCTTTCTAAATAAATAATCGGAAGTCCTCTGATCGTTAAAGGCCAACGATAGGGATGGAATATCGGTATTGGTATTGGTTGGCGTCCAAGCATTAAGAACACCTAGACCTGCATTCTCACGGCCTTGGGTGAAATTATTCCAGAAAATATAAGGGTCCTGACCAATTCTTCCGGCTACACCTGACCCAAAAATAGAGAAGTCAAAGTTTTTATAACCAAGATCTACCCGAATACCATACTCTAGGTCTGGCAATGTATTTCCTATAAAATCACGGTCATCGGAATCGATTACATTATCGCCGTTAAGATCCTGAAACTTCAAGCCTCCTGGCCTTGCACCCACTTGAGTTGGGCTGGAATCGATATCCTCCTGACTTTGGAACAAACCATCGGTTTTATAACCAAATATAGAGAACTGCGACTGACCTAGGATAGAATTTTCGGCCGTTCCA
This sequence comes from Arenibacter troitsensis, assembly GCF_900177645.1. GTDB lineage: Bacteria > Bacteroidota > Bacteroidia > Flavobacteriales > Flavobacteriaceae > Arenibacter > Arenibacter troitsensis. Next base: position 133,529 of record NZ_FXAO01000001.1, on the reverse strand, counting down.
GGAAAACCTGCCCTAACCTCTTCTGGGAGAAAGGTAATCTCATCCTTAAATGCCCCAAAATTGGTAGAAACTCCCAAAGAAAATCCACTGTCCCAAGTTTTGGAATAGGCAACGGAAAGTTCCCAACCTTTGGTCTGTGTAGTGGCTCCATTTAAAACACGCTGTTGCCCTTCTCCAATAACCGAAGCGATTGGCGGAGTTATCAAAATATCACTCGTTTTACGGGTAAAGTAATCAAAGGTACCTACAACCGCGTTGTTAAATAGGCCAAAATCGACCCCAAAGTTGAATTCCTTTGTAGTTTCCCACTTAAGCGCCGGGTTTGCCGCTTGAATGGAAACAAAACCTGAAGGTAAGGTTCCTCCATTATTACCACCAAGATCATAAGCAGTTCCAACATTGTAATACTGATTGAAAAAATCAGGAACAAATTGATCCTGGTTGGGTCCATATCTGGATTCGTAAAGGCCAAATCTTGCCAGATCACCAATAGATTGGTTACCCACCTCACCGTATCCTGCACGAAGTTTTAAATCGGACACCACGCCTTCATCATTGAAAAAATCTTCCCTGCTTATTCTCCAACCCAAAGTAGCGGCAGGAAAAACACCATACCTATTTTCTTCACCAAATCGCGATGAACCATCCCTACGTACAGTTACAGAGGCCAAATATTTGTCCGCAAAAGCATAATTCAATTTCCCAAATTGGGACAACAGGCTGCTTCCACTGGAACGGCCTGTGTTGGTCCTGGCACCTGTAGCCGCATCCAGAACAAAATAAGATTCCGTTTCTACCGCAAAGCCATCGGCAATAGCGGTAACCGAATCAAAATCATTTTTAATGGATTCTGTTCCAACCAGTAGACCAAAACGATGATCTCCCATTTCCAGATTGTAATTTAGGGTGTTGGTGAACACAACGCTAGTAAATTTATTGGTGTCCAAAATCAACCTATTATTGCTCCTGTTGACAAATCCATTGGCTACCTTGGGCTCAATATCCTTACGTTTGTAGTCCCCATAATCCAGACCAATACTGGTCCTGAACATTAAATTGTCCAAAATTTGAAGTTCTGCAAATACATTTCCAAAAATATTGGTCCTTTCCGTATTGTCCCATCTATTTAAATATTGCATCAATACAGGATTGTTTCGATCTGAATATCCTGCACCCAATGGCCCTCCATAATTACCATTGCTATCGAACAAAGGTATGGTAGGCGCCAAACTTATTGCCAGTGCCGGAGTTGGGGCACTACCAATATCTGTAGAGGCCAAAGTTTCATCGGAGGTAGTAAACGCCGTATTTACCCCAATCTTCAATTTGTCATTGAATAATTTGAAATTGGAATTCAGTTTCCCTGAAAATCTTTCGTATCCAGTATATTTTAAGATTCCGGTATTCTTAAGATGTCCCAAATTAATGAGATGAAAGGACTTGTCCGTTCCACCCGAAATAGAAACTTCATTATTGTAGACATATCCCGTTTCATAAGCTTCTTTCTGCCAATCAGTATCTCCGGCCGGCACGTTGGTATCGCCGCCAACATAAGGCTGAAGTGTAATACCATTTAGCACAGGATTGTTAAAATCACCGTTCCAATCAAAATTATAGATTTCACCATAACCTCCAGTTGGATCGGCACCATCATTAACAGATGCCCTCCATAATGCTTCTCCCCTTTGTAGGGAGTTCAACATATCATAACGCTGCTTTTTTTCGGACTGTACTGAAATATTGGAATTTAAACTTACCCTGTATTTCTCTTCTCCTCCTGCCTTTGTACTGTTTTTGGTGGTTACAATAATAACGCCATTACCCGCCCTGGAGCCATAAATGGAAGAAGCCGATGCATCTTTTAAAACCTGTACAGATTCTATGGTACTGGGATTAAGTCCCGAAAAGACTTCTTGACGAACAGTTGGTACCCCGTCAATAACATATAGTGGATCATTGTTTCCCAAGGTTGTAACCCCACGAATAAGAATACGGCTACTGGTACCGTTAGGATTTCCAGATTTCTCCACAAAAAGTCCCGGTACCCGTCCCTGTAAAGCCTGCATGGCATTACCCGAACTTAAACTTTGACCTTCAACAGGCCCAAGTTCCACTACGGTAATAGCCCCGGTTAGATCGGCTTTTCTTTCCGTGGTATACCCGGTTAATACTACCTCATCCAACATTTGCGCATCTGGCTGCAAAACAATATTAAAAGTTGTCTGCCCATTTACCGGAATCCCCTCCGTTAAAAAGCCAACATAACTTACCGAAAGTGTTGCCTCGGAAGGCACGTCATCAAGTGTGAAATTACCGTCAAAATCTGTTGTTGTACCATTGGTAGTTCCCGCCACTACAACAGAGGCTCCTGGCAAAGGCATCCCATCATCCTGGGAGGTCACCGTACCTTTTATCTGTTCTTGGGCCAATAGCCCCAAGGGAACAAACGTCATTAGCAATAAAAAGAGTTTTAGTTTCATAATTCAGTTGTATTTAGTTAATATTTAGTTGATTCACTTCTAATAAATCAAGAACAAAGTCTTGATTGACCGTCTCTATTGAAAAAGTCTCGAATGGTGCATTTGGAAAGAAGATTTCCGTCATTACAGTAGACCCTTCATCAAAAAATAATTCTATGGATGTCTTATCCAGAAGGATAGTCCCAGAAAGTATTTTACTTCCGGAGATTCGTTTCGCTATACTTTTCTTATTCGAGAAGGTATCGGAAAATCCTGTTTTACCTGATTTTTCTCGATCGATGAAAAAAGTATCATCAATGCTGCTGTACCCAAAGGACAATTCGTCCCCTTGCGTGTTGGAAAGCTTAAAAGTGAAGCTATCCTTTTTTATATCTGAAATATTGAAATTGATGGCACTCCTGGACAAATTTATCTTTTGTGAATTGATGAGTGCCAATTCCCCGTTCACAGCAATATTCTCTTTCCTATACTTTACACCTTTATAAGCGTCAATTTCATCAACCGGCTTAAAAGCCAACCTATAGGAACTGTCATCCTTGATCAATTTTATCTCCCTTGCCACGGTCATGGCACTACGCCAGGTTTCCGTAGGCACTTCATTGGCATATTCCCAATTGGACATCCAGCCCATATAAAACTTCCCGCCGTTTTTGGAAGTGACATTGGAAAAAGTAACCCCGGCATAATTATCCTTTCCAAAATCTATCCAAAAGTTCTGACCCTTGTTTAGGACTGTTTCAAAATCCTTATCCATGGTGAATTTTGTACCATCAAAGTCGCCAATAAAATATTGCGTAGCACTACCGCCATTTAGACCCCCGGGATTAACACTCACATAGAGGACCCATTTGGTTTCATCAGTACCTTCAACTGTAATTGGAAATAGATCCGGACATTCCCAAACACCACCATGTGTTCCAATCTCCCTATTTAATTCCGAGCCAAAATCGGACAATAGTTCCCAACTTTTGAGATCCTTTGAACCATAGAACATAACCTTGTCCTGGGCAGCCAAGACCATGACCCATTTTTTATGTTCCTCATTCCAGGATACTTTGGGATCCCTGAAATCCCTAATCCCTGGATTCTTTATGACCGGGTTGCCAGAATATTTAGTCCAAGTAAGCCCTTCATCCAAGGAATATGCTATGGCCTGTGACTCAACATCGATTCCCTTGGCCTTTTCAATCTCCATATTATGATAAGTAAACATGGCTATAATGGGCACCTGTCCTCCAGTACCAAAACCAGAGGTATTTTCCAAATCCACAACGGCACTGCCAGAAAAAATGTATCCCTTGTCATCCGGATATAATGCTATAGGCTGCTCCTTCCATGTTACCATATCCGTGCTAATGGCATGACCCCAGTGCATGGGTCCCCATTTATTACCATCAGGGTAATGTTGAAAATATAAATGGTAATATCCATTGTAATGGAACATTCCGTTGGGATCGTTCATCCAACCCACCTTTGGTGTAAAATGGTAGTTTGGTCGGTATAATTCCTCCTCCAGAACTACAGTACTTTCATTCTTAACCATTATCTCCTTATCCTCTTTTTGCCCTTGTTCCTTGCATGCGAAAACCACGAGCAGACCTGCAATGGCAACAACTATTTTTAATCTATGTTTTTTCATACTTTCAAAAAATTGGGTTTATGATTCATCTATTTATTTTCTTTAACTACTTCTAACCTATTCGTATTTCCGCCATTGGACTTGCTCAAGGATTTGCTCAAAGCCTCCAAGGAAACCCCCTTTGTTTCCGGCATAATAAAAACCACAAAGAGCAATTGTAAAAACATCATAAAGGCAAAGAAGGCAAATACCGTTCCTGCTCCAATGGAAGAAAACAACACAGGGATCAAGGAAGGTATTACGGCTGCCAAGACCCAGTGGACCGAACTTCCAAAGGATTGTCCCGAACCTCTTAAGTGGTTGGGGAAAATCTCCGAAATAAACACCCAGATTACAGTACCTTGTCCTATGGCATGTGCAGCTATAAAAAGGAATAGAAATATAGCTACGGACATTCCTTCCCAATCAAAGAAAAATGCACAGGACACCAAAGTGAGTGAAACGATATACCCAAAGGATCCTAGGTACATTAATTGTTTTCGACCAAGCCTATCGATAAGAAAAATACCCAAGAGGGTAAAAAACAGGTTAATGACACCTATTCCAATACTACTCAATAATGCAGTACTTTCTCCGAGCCCGGCCTCTTCCAAAATTCTAGGGGCATAGTATAAAAAGGCGTTAATACCGGAAACTTGATTAAAAAAGGCCATACAAAAGGCAAGAATTAAAGGGAAGCGGTATTTCTTCATAAAGATGTTTTCGCCAGGCACCTTGTTTTCATTTTCCTGATGTATTTCCAACATTAATTTCTCAACATCCTGACCGGGATTAATCACTTTTAGCACATTAAGCGCTTCCTCTGTACGAAGTTTGGTCAGAAGCCACCGTGGACTCTGTGGAACAGTTATAACAAATAATGTGTATATAAGGGCAGGAATTGCCTCCACCCCAACCATCCATCGCCAGGCATTTTCACCAATTCCACTTAACAAATAATTGGAAAAGAAGGCTACCAATATCCCGAAGACAATATTAAATTGGTATAAGCCTACTAATTTACCCCTATCCTTGGCCGGAGCTATTTCAGAAATATATGCAGGCGCGGCAATAGTGGATGCACCCACTCCCAATCCACCTAAAAATCTAAAGAAGGCAAAGGTAATAGGGTCGTTTGCGAACGCCGAACCCAAAGCGGAAACGGTATAAAAAATTCCAATCCAGAACAACGTTTTCTTTCTTCCCATCCTATTGGTGGGTATTCCTCCAAATAATGCTCCAACTACAGTTCCCCACAATGCCATGGCCATTACTACTGTACCATGGAATACATCTGAAGAACCCCATAACGTCTGTAATTTTTTGTCCGCGCCAGAAATCACTACCGTGTCAAAACCAAATAGAAATCCCGCCAAAGCTGCAGTAATAGACCAAACCAATATTTTCTTCATATCGCAATTATTAAATATGAAGACTATATTATTACAATTTATTTGGCAACTATTTTGCCAATGTTACAATCTATTGTGATTTCGTTAACATTTCAAACAAAATAGGCAAATTATTGATATACAGTATGTTATAAAACATATTTTAACAAAGCCTCACAGAACAGATTACACTGATGTAACCCAGAAGTTCAAAATTGATACATGGTTGTAAGGTGAAAAGACAGAATTACCTTAAAGTGATTTTTTATAGGCGCCCGGAGTAACACCATATTTACCCTTAAAGGCCGTAGAAAAGTAATTTGGGGATGAAAATCCGGTACTATAGGCTATTTCCGACATGGATAGATCTGTATTTTCGAGAAGCGTTTTTGCGTTTTCCAATCTGTAATTTGAAATGTAATCGCTTACACTAATTCCTAATATTGCCTTTACCTTTCTATACAATTGAACCCTAGAAATGTTAAGTGCCTCCCCTAAATTCTCGACAGAAAAATTGGTGTTGTCCAGGTTCTGTTTTATTTGTTGATTGAGTTGCCTTACAAATAATTGTTCAGGGCTCCCAAACGCTTGCCCTTGATCAATTTTATGGATATTATTGGTATAGTAATACCTTAACTTTTCCCTGTTATAAAGGAGCGATTTTATGGATTGTGTTAAGATGGAATAGTTAAATGGCTTTGTTAAATATAAATCGGCCCCGCTTTTAAGCCCCTGAAGAAAAGAATCCTTATTGCCCAAGGCTGTTAAAATAATAACTGGAATATGCGAGGTTCGTAAATCATTCTTCAGGATTTCACATATTTCAAATCCATTTTTATCGGGCAAGTTTACATCGCAAATAACAACATCTGGAATATTCTCAAATGCCAACTCAATTCCATCGGTACCATCGGACAAGATCATATCGTACTCGACACCAAGTTTATTCTTTAGGAAAAAACTCAAATCCCGATTATCCTCTATTAAGAGAATGGAATAACCATCCTCCCTAATTTTGGTATCCAAATCCATATAATTATCATCCATAGTAATCTCCCCGGTAAAATCCCTCAACGTTGTGTCCGCCAAATCCGGGTCAATTACAATTTGATCCTCATTAAAATGGGTATTTCCCTTAAAAAGGGTTATGACAAATTCCGTTCCGTGATAGGATTTAACCTCAATTTTACCAAGATGTAGCTCCACAAATTGTTTACTAAGATGCAAACCTACTCCAGAACTGTTTTTTCTGTTGTTGGAACCTTTAAAAAATGGGGTAAATACATTTTTCAATTCGTTTTCTGGAATTCCTATGCCGTTGTCCTTAAAGTGAATTTTAACGGTACTCTCGCCAACATTATCATGAATCTCAAGATCTATTCTTCCATTGTCCGGTGTAAATTTAAAGGCATTGGACAAAAGGTTAAAATATACTTTATCCATCAAATTTCGGTCCACAAACAAGTCCAGATCCTCATTATTAGTAGTAATATTGAATTTGATCCCCCTCTTTTTGGCCTGCCCTATAAATTCTTTAAATATATTATTGGAGAACTTGAAAATATTGGTTTCTGAGGCCCTGACATTGAAATTTTGGTCCTCCACTTTCCGAAAATCCAATAAATTATTGATCAGCCTAAGTAATCGGTTCGAGTTATTTTGAATCAGCTCCACTTCAAATCCAGTTTTAAAGCCTTTTTGTTTGTCCGATTCCCTTAGCGATTCTATGGAACTCATAATTAATGTGATAGGAGTTTTAAACTCATGGGACAACCCTGTAAAAAAGTTCAATTTTGCCTCATTACTATCCTTTACCTCATTGGCTATTTTCTCTATTTGATTTCTTTGAACAGTAATCTTTTTATTGATCAACTCCAACTGTCTATTCTTCTTGGATATGGCTATTTTGGAATAAATGCTATAAACAGCAAGGCCAAAGATTATTACAGAAAATGTAATAATGATTTTAAGAATATTATTCTGTGAATAGTAGAGTTGTTCCTGTCTTTTAATGGCGGAAATCTGAGATTCAATAAGACCTTGCTGTTCATTAATTTTAGTGAATTGATTCTGCATTATATCAGCATTAAAGCGATCAATAACTGTAGTGCTCAGAATGTTATTAGTTGGTACTACCTCAGCTTTTAATATTTTCAAGGCGATATCTATTGCTTCCGCTCCACCTGTAGGATATAAAATCGTTGCACTTAGAACCCCATCTTTTACTAATTGTATGCCTCCATTAGGCCCATTGAGTCCATCAACGCCAATAATTTTTATTTGCCCTTCCATGGCCAAATTTCTGGCTACCTCCCAAGCACCCATGGCCATCCTGTCGTTATGGGCAAAAATATAATCTACCGGGCCGGTTCTTGACAACAATTCCCGTAAACTTTCAGTGATCGATTCCTTCTCCCAATCACCTTCTATAGTTCCTGCAAATTTTATTTTCGGAAATTTATCTAAAATCTGATGAAAACCTAGACTCCTTTCCTCAGCAGGAGACGATCCAGCTAGCCCCCGTATTTCAACAACACTTAACGAATCCTGTACATTTGAAACAATGATATTACCAGCATTACGGCCAACTTCTATATTGTCCGCTCCTACATATGCCGTGTACTTCTGATTGTCCGTTTTCCTATCCACCACCAGAACCGGAATTCCTGCTTTCATTGCTTCTTCCACAATTGGGGTAATAGGCTTGGATTGAATTGGGGAAACAATTATAATATCTACACTGTCCCCTATAAAATTCTTTAACTGTTCAATTTGTTGCTGAACATTATAGTTGGCGTTAGATATCTCCAAGGTAACATTGGGATATAACGAGGCCTGCAATTCCATGGCATTGTTCATGGATTGTCTCCATTCATCATTTAACATGGCCTGAGAGAAACCTATCCGTATTTCCTCTTCTTCAGTTTGTTTTGCACACGACAAAAGAAGAATAAATAAAGAAATAACAGAAATCAAAATACTTCTTTGGATTCTCATAATAATAATTAGGCTTAAGTGTCATCTTCACGAATTTGAAAATATTCATATAGAACCTTATAAAATTCAAATAAAAACTTTCAGGAGTTCGCCAAACTTTAAATTTATGATTAAATCAATTCCTATACTTCATATACACCATAAAAATGGGTTTTAGTCCAAATCCTATTTTCTATCAATACCATTTTGTATTTAAAATAAAATGAAAGGGCAAATGGGAGGGCGGCCATTTGCCTTACTATTAACCAATGAAAATAAGTGTTACTAAATCGTCCTAATGGATGGCAATTTAATAATTAGGATATAAAAAATTGCGTTATGGAAGAAATTTTGATGCATCAAAACTTCAAGACTATCGAACATAAAAAAAGCCCTTCATTTCTGAAGAGCTTTTTAGTGAGTACAGGCGGAGAGACTCGAACTCTCACACCTCGCGGCACTAGATCCTAAGTCTAGCGTGTCTACCAATTCCACCACGCCTGCATAAATTTCAATAAAATTACAAACCTAATTTCAATGACTACCCTTTATATCGCTAGATTTCCTAGCGTGCCCGCCCGTACCGAGCGGTACGTTCGGGCGGGTCTACAAATTCCACCACGCCTGCATTTAACCCGTTTGTAATAGGGATGCAAATATAAAGTAATTTTTCAATTTAAAAATACTTAGCCAATAAAAAGTTCTTTTTTGTAAATTTAGCCTTCAATTAAACCAAAACATGCAAGACATTTCGGAGTACCTAGTCAAAAACAAAGAACGTTTTATCAGTGAGTTGATACACCTACTAAAGATACCCTCAGTGAGCGCCGACCCAGTGTATTCCCAGGATGTCATCAATGCTTCCGAAGCCGTTATGGCCTCGTTGTTGGAGGCCGGTTGCGATACCGCAGAAATATGCGAAACCAATGGATACCCTATCGTCTACGGGGAAAAAATAATAAACCCAGAATTACCTACCGTTTTAGTTTACGGGCATTATGACGTTCAACCAGCAGATCCCATAGACCTTTGGAACTCGCCTCCTTTTGAACCCGTAATAAAAACCACTGATATTCACCCTGAAGGTGCCATCTTTGCAAGAGGTGCCTGTGATGATAAGGGACAAATGTATATGCATGTCAAGGCTCTGGAATTCATGGTGAAAACCAACCAATTGCCCTGCAACGTAAAATTTATGATAGAAGGGGAAGAGGAAGTAGGTAGTGAAAATTTGGGAACTTTCGTGGCCGAAAACAAAGAAAAATTGGCCAACGACATTATCCTAATTTCGGACACCGGCATGATTGCCAATAATGTTCCTTCTATAACCACAGGTTTACGGGGACTAAGTTATGTAGAGGTTGAAGTAACCGGACCCAACAGGGATCTTCACTCAGGTTTATACGGCGGCGCAGTGGCCAATCCAATCAATGTATTGACCAAAATGATTGCCGCATTGCACGACGAAAACAACCATATCACCATTCCCGGATTTTATGACAAGGTGGAAGAACTATCCAAAGAAGAAAGGGAAGAAATGGCCAAGGCCCCTTTTAGCCTAGAAAATTACAAAAAAGCCTTGGATATAAATGCTGTTTATGGAGAAAAGGGGTATACCACCAACGAACGCAACTCCATTAGACCTACCTTGGACGTAAACGGAATTTGGGGCGGATATATCGGTGCAGGTGCAAAAACCGTTATAGCCAGTAAGGCCTATGCCAAAATCTCCATGCGACTGGTACCCCATCAAGATTGGAAAGAAATAACAGAACTGTTCAAGACCCATTTCGAAAGTCTGGCACCGGAGGGAGTTACAGTCAAAGTCACCCCGCACCATGGTGGGCAAGGCTATGTAACGCCTATAGACAACAATGCCTATAAAGCGGCTTCAAAAGCCTATGAAACCACCTTTGGCAAGACCCCTATACCTCAGCGTAGTGGAGGCAGCATCCCCATTGTTTCGCTTTTCGAAAAGGAATTAAAAAGCAAGACCATCCTTATGGGCTTCGGTCTGGACAGCGATGCCATACATTCTCCAAACGAGCATTTTGGCATATGGAACTACCTAAAGGGCATAGAGACTATTCCTTATTTCTATCAATACTTTGCGGAATTATCAAAATAAGCAAGATTATTCTTTGCTGGGCGTTGCCCTCACGGGCCGCTCTTTCCGCTATATCTTTTTTGGCAGCTGACATGTCCTGCAAGGTTTTCAAAACCTTGTAGGACTAAAGCACGAAGCTTAGCAAGACTTCCGGTCAAATTAAAACGCTATTACTCCATACCTACAAGGTTTTTTAAAACCTTGCAGGATTAGAAACAGGCCTTCTCGGGAAAACCAGATAAGCAATGATGACTTGACAACATACCTACAAGGTTTGACAAACCTTGCAGGATTAAGGCCAAAAAAAGATACCGCCGCAATAACTATCGCAAAATCAATTTACAACTACCAATAAACAATGCCATGAATCAGCTTCAAAACTCGTCAGTCCGGCAAACCTATTTATTCAACCGGAAATCAATGTTCATCACTCACCGCAAGAAAAATACCTCTACATTTGTAGAATTAAAATAATTGTTCTATGTTTGTAGAGCATATAATCATTTTACTAATGAAACTATCAAAAACCGAAGAAGAATTAATGAACCACCTCTGGAAGCTCAACAAAGCATTTATGAAGGATCTACTGGAGGTATATCCAGAACCCAAACCTGCCACCACCACCGTGGCTACCTTGTTAAAGCGGATGGCGGATAAAGGCTTTGTTGCGTACAAATTGTTTGGCAACGCTAGACAATACTATCCTTTGGTAAAGAAAAAGGATTATTTCTCCAAACAATTGAACGGACTTATAAAAACTTTTTTCAATGATAGCGCCTCCCAGTTTGCCTCCTTCTTTACCCAAGAAACCGATTTGAGCAAGGAAGAACTGGAGGAATTAAGAAACTTGATCGATACCGAAATTAAAAATAAATAATCATGTGGATCTATCTTTTAAAATTTAGTGCATGTCTGGCCATACTCCTACTATTTTACAAATTAGCCCTGGAGAAGGTCCATATTCATCATTTTAAAAGATATTATCTACTATCAGCTTTTATCATTTCCCTAAGTATTCCCTTAATCACCTTTACCCAATATGTTACCGCCACTGTAGAGCCACTCCTGATTACAGAGTACATTGGGCAAACCAGCGGTAACCCCATAGAAAACAAAACCAACCTTGCCCAAATATTACCAATTATTTTATGGGGTATTTACACTTTAGGGGTTTTAATTTTCGCTCTCAAGTTTTTGAAAAACCTTAGGGCGTTGATCAAAAATATTAAGAACAATCCCAAATTAAAATCCGGACATATCCATCACGTGTTGCTTCACGAACTTATTGCTCCGCACACCTTTTTCAGCTATATTTTTTTCAACAAAACCAATTACGAATCCCAGAAAATTCCGCAAGAAGTTTTTTGGCATGAGGAAACCCATGCCAACCAAAAACACAGTTTGGATATCTTACTGTTCGAGCTGATTCAAATTGTCTTCTGGTTTCACCCCTTGATTTACTGGGCAAAGCATTTGGCAAAATTGAACCACGAATTTTTAGCGGACCAGGCCGTTTTAAACAGGGGGACTAGTGTTCCCAACTATCAAAACTTGGTATTGGCATTCTCATCAAATGCCGTAACATCCCCTTTGGCAAACGCCATTCATTATTCATCAATCAAAAAACGAATCGTCATCATGAAAACACAAACATCAAAAAGAGTCATTTGGCTTAAAAGTTTATTGCTAATTCCACTAATGGCACTCCTACTCTACAGTTTTAGCACCAAAGAAGTGCTTGAAGTACAAAAAATCGAGAACTCGACTATTGAGCGGGGCAACCCACAAGAAACAATAATAGAGGATATTGAACAGGAAATAATTAATGATTTAAAAAATCAAAATATTCCAACACAAAAAATTTCGATAGCTATTAATAAAAAAGGACAGTTGTTGGTCAATGCTGATTTGGTTAAAATCGAAGACTTAAAATCGCACCTACTTAAATACAACCAAGGCCTAACCAAAGAACAAAGGGAACAAAGCGTTAGGGCCGTAATTAGTGTAGAGAAAGAAACTCCGGCCAACATCATTAAACAAGTAGATGCTATTTTAATGGACTATGGAGTAGCCACCATTGACATACAAGGACCAACAAAATCCCCAAAACAAGTTGGGGCCACCAAAACCGAAATAAAGGAATTCAACACCCTCGCCAAAAAATACAATGCACAACCTAAAGAAACAAGGGTTATTCCTTTAAATGACCTAAAAACCTTGGAAACAACATATGGTCGTATGAGCAATGAGCAAAAACAGCAGGCTCTGCCCTTTCCTGAATGTGCACCTCCACCAGCCCCTGTTCCTCCAGTGAAACCCATTGAAGAAGATGATATCTCATCACCAACTTTAAAAAATAGTACCAATCAAAAACTACAGGCCATAAAAGAGCCTTTGGTGTATTACGGAAAATTGTATAATTTACCTCAGCCGCCACCTCAGCCTAACCCAAATCCAGTGATTTATATAAAGGAATTGGCCGAAAAAGGAGCCACATTTTATATGGGCCCCCATCAATATAAAACTGATGAAGTGATTGAATTGGTGAAAAAGAGTGAAGATCCCAACATTGATGTAAGCAATTACCCCATCGTGAGACTGGGGGGTTGTTGATGTTTGCATTCCAAATAAAACTTAAAGCAGTCCTGCAAGGTTTGGAAAACCTTGTAGGACTAAAGTGCGAAGCTTACCACGACTTCTAGACAAATTTAAACGCTATTAATCCATACCTACAAGGTTAAAAAAACCTTGCAGGATTGGAACCAGGCCGATAAGAAGTTAAAAAAAGGGGCTCCCCACCTTTGATAGGGTGGTTTGGATTCTTTTCCGACGACGGGTCGGGAAGAAGACGGGGCGGATGGAAAGCCCGTAGCAATAGGCATTGCCCAAATAGCCAAATCAAAATAGCCCAAGGATGCGGTCTGCCCCCTTCCGTCCCACGTCCAATCCATCACAAAGGAGTCCTACAAGGTTTGGAAAACCTTGTAGACTAAAGTACGAAGCTTACCACGACTTCCAGACAAATTAAAGCGCTATTGCTCCATACCTACAAGGTTAAAAAAACCTTGCAGGATTAGAACCAGGCCGATAAGAAGTTAAAAAAAGGGGCTCCCCTCCCTTTCCAGGGAGGGGTGGATTCTTTTCCGACAGCGAGTCGGGAAAGAAGACGGGGCGGGTGGAAAGCCCGTAGCAATAGGCATTGCCCAAATAGCCAAATCAAAATAGCCCAAGGATGCGGTCTGCCCCCGTCCGTCGCAAGTCCTATCCATCACCAAGGAGTCCTGCAAGGTTTTCAAAACCTTGTAGGACTCAAGCACCTAGCTAACCACGACTTCCAGACAAATTAAAACGCCATTGCTCCATACCTACAAGGTTAAAAAAACCTTGCAGGATTGGAACCAGGCCGATAAGAAGTTAAAAAAAGTGGCTCCCCACACTAGACAGGGAGGGGTGGAATCTTTTCCGACGACGGGTCGGGAAGAAGACGGGGCGGGTAGAAAGCCTGTAACTATCAAGGTTTGCACCATTGGCCACATCACAACAGTCAAAGGATGCGCCCTACCCCTTCCACCATCCCGACAAAAAGATCGGGATGCTACCTTCCCCTGCATACCATTGGGAAGTCCTGCAAGGTTTTCAAAACCTTGAAGGACTAAAGCAACAAGCTTACCACGACTTCCAGACAAATTAAAGCGCTATTAATCCATACCTACAAGGTTAAAAAAACCTTGCAGGATTAGGGACAGGCCGATAGGAAGTTAAAAAAAGGGGCTCCCCTCCCTTTCCAGGGTGGGGTGGATTCTTTTCCGACAACAAGTCGGGGATGTTATCATAATTTTTGATACCGGCCCTCTTCTTTTCACACTCCATTTTTTTTTTAAATTAATTATTGATTTGTTGCTTTAAGAATGGCCCATAAAATCTACCGTAAATGGAACTGGAAATAAATTAGCAGATTAATTTCAACCATTAAACCAACACTATATATATCGTCAGCATTCCGTACTAAAAACATGATATAAGTCAACCTAAACAAATTCCGCCTATTATCTTATACGTTCTTCGCAATGAATCGGTTACGTCAGAAAATAATAGGGCTTAATGTATATTTTATGATTTATTATGTAACAATTTGCACTGCCATACGTTCTAACAAGTATCGAATGTTTCCAAAAAAGCTTCCAAAGGCCCAAGGATAAGCCTGCTTTTTTTGGTCCCATTTGATGTGGAACATCAATTAAAATCAGAACACTATGGTACAGCAATTCTTTATACTCTGCTCTGGAGCAGATACGGATATTCTCAACACTTGCTCCAAGGGAGAACAAAACAAATACGCGGGAATTGGCGCAACGGTATTCTTTACCGCTATTATGGCTTTTATAGCTAGTGCCTACGCCCTTTTCACTGTCTTTGATAATGTCTACACAGCTATTTTCTTCGGCCTTATTTGGGGACTTCTCATTTTTAATCTTGACCGATTTATTGTGTCTACCATAAAAAAGAGCAATAGTTTTAAGAGCGAATTATTACAGGCAACACCCCGAATAATATTGGCAATTATTATCGCCATCGTCATCTCCAAACCTTTGGAAATGAAAATTTTTGAAAAGGAGATCAATCAGGTACTTCTGGAGGAAAAAAATACCATGACTCTTGCCAATAAGGAGCAGATTGCAACACAATTCACCCCAAAAACCGAACAACTGAAGGCCGATATTTTGGGCCTAAAAGATGAAATAGCGAATAAGGAGGCCGAAACCAACGCGCTTTACGACACCTATATCTCCGAAGCCGAAGGCACGGCAGGTACCAAATTATTGGGTAAAGGGCCCGTATATAAGGAAAAAAAGGACAAACACGATGCCGCCTTGGCCGAACTGCAGTCCCTAAAACAAATGAACGCCGAAAAAATATCCGCCTTGGAAGCGCAGATCGTTGCCTTGGATATGGAATATGCAGATCAAATAACTACTACTCAACCCATCATTGATGGTTTCGACGGACTTATGGCCCGTATAAATGCTTTGGACAAACTACCCTGGCTACCCTCCTTTTTTATATTTCTGTTATTCTTGACTATAGAAACGTCTCCCATTATCGCAAAGCTATTATCCCCAAAAGGATCTTATGATTACAAATTGGAAGATGAAGAAAGTGCCGTCAAGACCTGGGTCAATCAAAAAGTAAATCAACGAGAAAAAGTACTGGAAACTGATTCGCTTTTAAACAATAAAATTTACGGTGAAATAGCCGAGGAAGAAGAAATTTACAATTACAAAAAACAGAAGGCAGAGGAATTATTGAAGTTACAGGCCAATGCCTTTCATGAGGCACAGTTAAAGAGCCTATAGAGCCATTAAACTCATGCCCCAATTATAATACATTGAGGCCAAAATCACTTTGGACGTCCGGCTGAGCGCAGTCGAAACCTACAAGACAGTAATTGCAGGAATTCTGTAAAACCAAAAAATGAATGGAAACCTTTCAACCTCTCGCCTTCAATGTATAGGAGAATGAGGACATTGGAAATGCCTCCTTAATTTCCCCACATCCTAATCCAAAGTGCCATGAGCAATTTTTTGGCATCGCGCTTCAATTTAGGGGTTTCTTCTACCAACAGATCACCATCCTTGGGAACCAACTTATAATTGAAGGCAAATTGCTGTTCATCGGGCTCCAAACTCATCAATCCAAATCGGAGGTCATTAAAAAAAAGCTGTCCGTTCTTTTCATTTATGGTAAACCACCCTTCCGTAATTTTCTTGAGTCGCAGTACCTTATCATTCCCAGCCAAGCTGCCCAATAATTCATGGTTTTTAGGATACCTACTAAATTGAACAGGCCTATTATCAAAAAAAGAGTAGTTGCCAATGAGATAGGCGTCCCCGGTATCCACATTGGCAGACCAAAGAACAGTATTAAATGGAGAGGGTCTAGTATCTATTTCTAAATAAGATATGCCCTGTGCGTCCAAACTATTGGCGATTTTTTTATAGGCCACTCCTTTGAGCACCAAACTAAGTCCTAAATACAAACTACTTAAGGTCAACCCCCACGTATTATAACGCCACCGCAAGTCTATATTGCGCTTCTGGCGCATAGCAAGAATAAGGAAGATTAAAAAGGGCAGGGTGTACAGGGGATCAATAACGAAGATATTCTGAAAAGCTACCCTAAGATCAAAAGGCCAAAAAAGTTGGGTTCCCCATGTGGTAAAGGCATCCAAAATAGGATGGGTAAAAAGTCCCCAGAACATTAACCAGGACCAGTCTTTCCAGGTGGCAGGTCCCTTCCTTTCCAATTCAAAAACCAACCAACCGAAGATAGGGGCAAAAATTATGGAAAAAAAGATAGAATGGGTAAACCCTCTATGCCATTCTATAGCGGTAACAGTATCGGTAACATAGTTGGCCAAAACATCCAAATCCGGTATGGTCCCGGCAATAGCTCCATAAAGCATGGCCTTATTGCCTACTTTCTTGCCCAAAACCGCTTCTCCCACTGCGGCACCCAATACTATCTGTGTGAGTGAATCCATTGTTGTTTTATTCAAAAAGCCTCAGCCGGTATTAATTAGGAAGGCTAAGGAAATATCCTCGCTTCCATCAATGCTCCATGGGGACTATTCCACAATTTCCATCTTTTTCAGCAAGAAAGAGGCGTTCATATTTTTACAAACCCCTGTTTTAAAGGTGTAATCGAAATTAAGTTCATTATTAATAATTTCGGCATCGAAATAGTAATTCTTAACCTGGGGCAAATCCTCCGAAACTTCACATAAACTTAAATCGTGCGTAGCAATGATTCCGGTAGATTTTGAAGCCACCAACTTTTCAACAAACTTCCGAGAGCCAATAGCCTTATCCATACTGTTGGTCCCTTTTAGGATTTCATCCAAAACAATAAAATATTTGTCGTTTTGTATTTCATCTACGATAAACTTCAACCGCTTCAATTCCGAAAAGAAATAAGATTCATCATCCGTGAGGGAATCGGTAGTCCGCATGCTGGTAATTAACTTAATCGGGGAGTATTCCGAAGACTGGGCACATATAGGAAGACCTACATTGGCCATAACAATTTGCAGGGACACCGTTCTTAAAAAGGTACTTTTCCCGGCCATATTGGCTCCGGTAACAATAAAAAACTGCTCCTTAAGGATCGTTATATCATTAGGAACCGCTTTTTTAGGATCCAACAAAGGATGTGATGCCTTTACGGATTTCAGGACAACCTCATTTTCGACTAGCTTTGGATAGCTGTAGCTGGGGTGATTATGGGCAAAATTTCCCAAACTATTAAAGGCGTCAAAAAAGGCTATGGCGTTGAACCACTGTTCCACTTTTGGCCCATGCTGACCTATCCACCGTTCTATCCTATACGCCTGTAACAAATCCCATAGAAAAAATCCGTTGCCCAACAAGGCAAAAAACATATTGTTCCTTTGGTCCAAGGCAGCGAGAATTTCAGAAAATTCCTTTAAAACTTTTGAGGCCAATTCTTTCTGCGAAACCACAGAATTCCTCTTTTTCCGTAAAAGATCGGAGGTAAATTCCTGTTCCTCTATTTTTAGAATCAATTTTTGATATTGTTGAAAGGTGCTTTGTACCCTATTGGCATCCGAAGCCAGTTTAGAAGTGCTTTTTAAGTAAAAACCACTCAATAACAAACCCACCAATAGAATTATGAAAATAGGGAAACCAGGTAACCACCCAAGAAGATATCCTCCAATTAAAATCAGGGAAACCAATGAAAAAGCGTAGGACACAAAACGCATTGCCTTGGGAACATATGTTTTATAGCCAGAAAGCCATGAAACTATGGTTTTGGTGGTAGTATCGGTTTTTACCAAAATTGCTATTGCAGAAAATTCCTGTCTCCAATCGGGTATTTTGGATAATTCTTCCACAGCTTTCTGCTTACCGGCAATATTGGTCAAATTATTGGACAATAGCATCTCTGCCAACATGTCGCTACCCTGGAGCAAGGCAGTGCGATTACTATACTGATAGAAAGAACCTTTTCCAAACAAGTCAATATCCTGGGCAAAAAAATGGGTGGGATCCTTATATACCGAGCCATCTGGAAGATGGTGAAAATTACGCTCCAACACCTTAATTTCCGTTTCATTTATTTTTATTAGAGCCAAAAGTTTGTCCCTCCTGTACTGTAAGTCTGTATGTTTGGAAACCAAAAACAAAAACAGGCCTATGGCTATTATGACCGTTCCGAAGACCAATTTGGTATCCCCAAAAAAAAGATAGGTTAAGCTGGCCGCGACAATAAAAACGACTAATCTAATGGTACTGGATAATGCCAATTGTCTTTTTACCTGACCCAATAATCCGCTATACAGATCAATTCTGTGTTTATAAAATGTTTTTAGGTTATCCATCTAGGAATATAAAATGTAATTTATGCAAATGTAGTTAATCCAAAGCCTTAAGTTGGGCCTGTAGCTTTTTTGTTAGACCGGCAACTACCAGTTTATAGGAATGGTCTATCAATTCCTGGACCAAGGTAGGTGCCAAGGTCTCTAGATAAAGGGTATTCCAATGTACTTTGCTCATATGGTACCCCGCTGTAATTTTTCCATCGTATGTTTCCCTCAATTCAATGGCCCTTTCCGGATCACATTTTAAATTGGCCTGGGAAGGTATCCTTTCCAGAGGTACCAGTGCAAACATTTTCCCCATTACCTTGAATACCAAGGTAGTGGCATCAAATGGAAATTCTTCCGTAACTCCCTTTTTATTGATACAATGTTCTCTAAATTCCTCTATGTTCATGGTATTGGTTCTGTTAAATCACAGGCGGACAAGTTCTTTTAAACTATCCCATGCTTCCCTACTTTTAATCACCTCCTGATCACCGATGTCATTGCCCACCACGGTTTCAAAATTTATTCCTCCCAATCGCTCATAAAAGGCCAAAGCGCCGGTATTGCTCTTTAGCACCTATAAATACAATTTTCCTTTGGGATTCTTCTTCAATGCTTCTTGGGCCACCAGGCGCATCAAATGTCTACCAATTCCCTTTCCCTTGACCGTTGCCAACACATGCAAGTTGTCCAATAAGGGGCCATGTTCGGAATCATCCTCAAGAAGGGCACTGGCAAATCCACAAACTTCCCCATCCCAATCAGCTACCAAAACGACTTGATGAGGAGAGGAATTATTTAGTCTATCTTTCCAAACCTCTTCTCTCTCCAATGCAGCTTCCGCATCCAGAAAATGATCACTAAAATCACCTCTGTAATGCTGTTGCCAACTTTTTACGTGCAATTTGGCGATTTCCAAATAATCCGCGGCCTTGGCATGCCTAAAAGTCAATATAACACAAGCCTAAATCCCTAGGGAGTCGTATACGATAACCTTAGTCCATAAATTGCTGGATTCCTCTACAAATAGGTTATGGGCTTCTTCGGTCTGATATTTTGTTTGTGCATCTGCAGATTCAAAGGTAACTACCAAGGAATAGGTAAAGGAACCATCCACAACATCGCGGGTTGCTTTAGGTGGTATGCCTACAAAATTGGTCTTGGCATACTTGGAATCCCTCATAAATTTTAAGATCGATTTCTCAAAAGCCTTCCTATCCTCAACGCTTTCAGGATTCTTTAACCAGAAAAAAACGGTGTGTACAAAATTGGAATCAAAGTTTTTCATATGTTCTTCGTTTTGACCATAACTAGCTATGGTCATTGTTAAAAATAATACTGTATAAAATAAAGTTTTCATAATGAATGTGTTTTTAAAGTCCTTCCTATAGTATGTGCTATAATTACCATACCATCATTTCGCTAAAATAAATAAAATTGATTCAAATCGGGGTTATGTAAAAAAGGAAATTATTTCTCCAATAATTCTTTTTTTCTGTTGTTCATTTCCAGAGCGGAATAGTCCAGTTTCCAACCTATGGTCTCCACAATCTTTTCGATTAAAAGCACAGCTTCCAAAGCCTCTTTATTTGCGGTATCCATTAAACCGCTTTGGGGGATTTTATCCCTTATGTGTTGCTTTGCCTCCATATTCAAGGAAGTAAGGTCAGTTGGAGTAAAGGAGTTGAAAAGTCCGTTTTGTATATCGTAAAACTGTAGTTCCGGGGAAATGGACAAAATTTCAGGTTGCGGAAAATTGGTAAGGATTATTCTTTTCTTGTCGTTATCGGCATACATTTGCAATTTCTTTAGATCAAAACCAATATGTGCCTTGGCGTTTATAATGATCAAAGCTTTCTTTTTGCTGCTTACCAAGCTAAGAAAACGTTCTTTAGTGTTTTCGTACCGATAAATTTCAGCAAAATCACCTTCTACGGTGATTAATTTACAAACGCTTTTTATCTTATCCAATAGAATGGTCGACTGGTGTTCCGTTAGCTCTTTACTCCTTTTTTTTCGAAAAAAGGAAAACACCCAGTACATGGCGATAGCCCCGAGAATAAGACCCAAAAAAAGTTCCAATATATCACTCATTTGCCTTACCTATTTCTCCTAAATGGGTGTATTTAAACCCCTTGTTATATTTAAGTCCATAACCAAATATCCTGTCCATGGAAGCGTGGGAAAAAAGGATAATCCCTATTAACTGACACAAAGGTAATGAAAGATAAATACCGAGAAAATAAATAGTGATGGCCAAGCCTTTATGATGAAATGTATTATATCCTATGGCACCAATCCTATTTCCCATAAGATAGCCAAGCATCCCAATATCTGGTGTCAAAATTAACCCAACAAACCACCACCAGCTATAATGCAACAAACTAAAGAGATATAAACCCAGACAGAACATTAGTAATTCCTCACTTTTCAAAAGTACCCGCATACCGCTAATTATTATTCCTCTATTAAATATAAAACAGGCCTACTGGGGCTGGCATCATTTTCAAATGAAGCAAGCTGAAGATTCAAAAAGTACTTCCCGTCCTTAATGGAATTTGCCACAAAAACAAACTCGGTTATAGTAGCCTGCATTCTGCGTTTCCCATCGTAATTCCAAAAAGTTTTATGTGCCAAGAGGGCTCCGTCATCCTTTTCCTTATCCACTGAAGGTAGATCTATGAGCAAATGCTCCACTCCTTTATCCACCAACAATTGCGCTGCCGATTCCAACAAATATGGGGGATTGGTATTGGCATATTGCCTAGTCATTTTGTCCCTAAGGTTAGGGATGGTCCGTATGACCACTGCCTCCCTGTTTTTATTGCCCAAGGCATACTGCAATTGTTTTTTGGAGATTACAAAATCGCCTTTTATCCTTTCTGGGGCTATGGTAATAACCTCGGTCATAAAAAAGAATTTGGAAAGACTCTTATTTACGGAATAGAACTCTTCCGTTATATGGCCAATACATTCGGTATGGGTGCCATGGGCATGGGGATTAAAACTAATATCGTTAAAATTGGTAGACGCCCCTTCCGTTACCTTACCAATAAATTCCCCTTCGGTATGGGGCTCAATTGTCGGCGGGTCCAAATACCATGCATTTACATTGGTACTCCTTCCAGTAATGGGTATGGAAATATCCAAGGGTTGGGATAAATCTATAGTGTAATTTTTAGTATTGTACTTTATTATGGTTTTCATGTATGTTGAACTTCTTAATCGTGCTCAGGACAAGTTAACCAAAAATAAATCGGCTGCAATCCCATCACTCAAAAATTTGCCTTTTTTCGAGACCAATAAACGATCATTCTCTATGTAAAGTAATCCGTCCTCTATTTTTTTTTGGGCCTGTTGCGTCAGATAAGTATAAAACTTATGGCCAAACTCGGTTTTTATTCGCTCCAGGGATATACCCCAAATGGTACGCAAACCGGTCATGACATATTCGTTGTATCGATCTGTTAAGGACAGCACCTCTGTTTCCATGGGCAGCTCGTTCTGGGCAATCGCTTTTATATATTTTGCATTGTTATTAATATTCCACCCTCTTCTAACCCCGTCATAGGAATGTGCGGAAGGTCCGATCCCCAAGTATTTTTTTCCTTGCCAATAAGCCGTGTTGTTCCGAGAAAAGTAACCAGGTTTTCCAAAATTGGAAATTTCATAGTTTACGAATCCAGCTGCTGACAATTTCTGGACCAAGATATGGAAATGGGCTTCTGCCAATTCATCATCCACGGGCGGGATAAGTCCTTTGTCTATAAATGTCTTTAAAGCAGTTTTAGGCTCTACGGTAAGGGCATAGCTGGAAATGTGGGGTACTCCAAAGGCCAAGGCCTTTTCTATGTTGGAAATCCATCTTTCATTGGTCATTCCGGGAATGCCATAGATAAGATCGATGGAAATATTGTCAAAATAAACCTGTGCCAAGGCAATACATGCTTCGGCCTCCTGGGCATTATGTGCCCTATTCATCAGTTTCAAATCCTCCTCAAAAAAGGATTGTATACCGATACTCAGCCTATTGATGGGTGATTTACCCAATTCCTCTATTTTATCTTTCGACAGATCATCCGGGTTAGCTTCCAAAGTTATTTCAGGATCAGCTACTACGGTATAATTACTATAAACTGCCCCAATTATCTGGTCGATTTCGGCCGCACTTAAAACCGATGGCGTTCCGCCTCCAAAGTAAATGGTCTCTACTACCTCATCCTTAAACGCTTCCTTCCTAAGTTCCAGTTCCTTTATCAGTGCCAATACCATAGCCTCCTTCTTCCCCATATTGGTGGAAAAATGAAAATCGCAATAGTAACAGGCCTGCTTGCAAAAAGGAATATGTATGTAGATGCCGCTCATTTTACAGTGAACAATTAACAATTAGCAATAAACAATGGAAATTATGAATCATTATCCCTTGTTTAACCTTGAAGTCTTAAGAATGGAAAACATAATTTTAGATAGTTCATCTGCCTCTTCTGCTATTAACTTATTTGCTTCAATTGAAGAAATATAATCCGAATCTTTTAAAAGGTGTAGCCAATATTTAGTTTCTAGACTCTCTTTATAAGCAATTGAGATTTTAGCAGAAAAATCAGCTTTTGAAATAGCCCCATTTGCTTCTGAAACATTGGCCCCAATTGAGGTTCCAGCCCTCAACAGCTGTTTGGATAGCAAAAACTCCTTTTCCTTCCTAACAACTTCTTTATATAATTTTACAATTTTCAATGCAAAAGCATAGGACTTATCGGCTAAAGGATTACTATCATTACCCATGATATATTATTGACAATTGCCAATTGTTTATTGTTTATTGTTTATTGATTTTATCACCGTTTTGTTTCACAAAGGCATCCCAACCGCTATAACTTTTGCCCACTTCTATACGGCCTTCGTTATAAAAATGACAGACGGCTGCTGCCAAACCATCGGTACTGTCCAGGTTTTTGGGGAGCGACTTTAAACCCAGTACGCTTTGAAGCATTTTGGCCACCTGTTCCTTACTGGCGTTACCATTTCCCGTAATGGCCATTTTAATCTTTTTTGGAAGGTATTCCGTGATGGGAATTTGACGCGATAAGCCTGCAGCCATGGCTACCCCCTGGGCCCTGCCGAGCTTTAGCATAGATTGGACATTCTTACCAAAAAAAGGTGCCTCAATAGCTATTTCGTCCGGGTGGTAGGTGTCGATGAGTTCTATGGTGCGCTCAAAAATAAGTTTAAGCTTGGTATAGGGGTCGGCATATTTCTGAAGCAGGAGTTCGTTCATTTGAATAAACTCCATCTTTTTATTGACCACCTTTATAAGACCGAAGCCCATGATGGTGGTTCCGGGGTCTATTCCCAATATTATCTTTTCATTTGCCAAGGCAGGAATTGTTTATATTCTAGATTTATATTTCAATTGGAATTCACAATAATAGGAATCCTGAATTTTGAGGAAACCGGGACCCCTCTTTTTAGTGCGGGCGATAATGGGGGCAATCCTTTTAAGCTTTGGGTGATGATTGTGCGAAATTCCGGGATCTGATTTTCAATATCCTGGTTGCGCTGCACTTCCAAAACGGATATTTCTCCTTTGTAGTCTACCAAAAAATCCACATATATAGAGGTATTGATATCGGACACAAATTGAAACTCAAAATCCTCCAACGTCTCCGTATACTGCTCCAATAGTGTATTTTGAAAACACTCCAGCTGCCCCTCCTTGTCCAACATTTCATCACAGTTGTCAAACAAGGGATACTTATCCACCTCATTAAAATTTATATTGCGCATTTCCTCGTTTACCAAATCTTGGGTTTTTTCTTCTTTGGAAGTAAACCAGTCGCAAGAGGTAAAAAGACAAAAACAAGCCAAAACCGCAACTTTCCTCATGTATGCCAGATTCTGGGCGGAAATTACAATTTTTTGATCAATTTAAGGGCTGTAGCTGTCAATTTCCTCCTCAATAGTCCAATCCTATGGGTTACAAATTTCATGAAATAACCATTGCCGTAGAACAATAGTCACTTCTTAGGAATAAATAGTAGTGTTTACTTATTGGTAATATGGTATTTCTGTTGTTCCGTAACAACAAGCATGGTAGTAGGCAATCCTTTATACTGAAAAGTTAAGACGTCTCCTGTATGGGCTTCGATCTCAATTATCCCATCAAAGTCTGTAACCGCAACCTCATTTTTTCCTCGTACGGAAACATTTACCCCTGGCAACCCTTTGGTTCCATCGGTAACCATACATCGAAGATACTCCTTGCCACCAACCTTTTTAACAATTGCCATTACAGACATCGTATTCGAAACAGACGTTAATTCTGGGGATTGAGATGTACCATTGTCTTTAGGGCCCTCAAGCTTAAAGGTAATCGGAATCGAAAAAGGTACCCGTACTTTTTCACCACGGTGTTCCCCAGGGGTCATTTGCGGCAACAAAGAAATAATTCGGGCCGCCTCATCTTCCAATAATTTGTCCGGACCGCGTAACCTAACATTACCTATGCTTCCATCCTTTTGAATAATGAACAGCACATTTACCCGTCCCTGAATGCCCATTTCCTGGGCTTGTTCAGGATATCTAAAATTCGTTCCAATATGCCTCTGTAACATTTGATTAAAACAGGCTCTTACATCCCCTACATCTTCGCAACCTGGAAAGACTGGAACTTTATCTATTATTGCGAAGGCTACATCTACTGTTCCATCATCATTCTTGCTAATACCAAATTCATCTTGTCGCTGCAGCTTAAATGTAATTGGTATGGAATAAGGTACACGTACTTTTTTCCCTTTGTGCTCCCCTGGGACCATTTTCGGGAGTAAGGAAATGATGCGGGCTGCTTCCGCTTCCAAAATTTTATCAGGCGCTCGCATGCGAACATTCCCTATACTTCCGTCTTTCTGAATAACGAACATAACATTTACGCGTCCCTGAATTCCTTTTTCCATGGCCTCTTCTGGATAATTAAAATTCTTACCAATATGTTTCTGTATTTGTTTTTGAAAACAATCCCTCATATTTTCCGTGTCTTCGCAACCAGGAAAAATTGGAACTTTTTCTACTTGAGAAAAAGGAACATCAACATCGTCTTGATTAGGATTACCAAGTTGAGGCAATTTGGTTTTTTTTATTAACTGTTCTGCACTAGTAGCCTGTTCTTCCTCAGAAATTCCATTTTCTTGGGCCTCCAAGGAAGTATAGAGCAGCATTCCTACTACCAAAGGCAACAACAATAAATACTTGAGTTGCCAAACTTTTTTCGATTTTGATTTTTGTAACATGACGATTCGTTTTTTGACTAATGATGTTTTAAAAAATTGATTGATGAAAGAAATATGTTGGGTTTGAAAGACCTGCGACAACAATAATTGATACTGCTCCGCCTTATGGGTCTTGGCCACTTTTGCATCGGCGATGAACTCGTGCAATTCTGAAACCCTGTTTTGATAAACGTAGACCAAAGGATTAAACCAGCCTATAATGCGCACCAGCTCAAAGAACAACAGGTCCCAGGTATGCCTTTGTTCTATATGTACCAGCTCGTGCTGAATAATGCTTTGATGTTCCTTTTGCAACACTTGGTCGCCCAAAAAAATCGACCTGAAAAATGAAAAGGCAATATTACTATTGCGCACTAACACCCTGGTGAAGTCTTTAAAGTAACGGATCTCGCCATGACGTTTTAGTCGGTTTATTTGGAACAATTTGTAAGCAAAAAGCAAGGCTGCAATGACCATTCCGCCGTAAAAAATTATTTCGATGGCAGAGAGATCAAATGATGGAGAATTTTCAGGAGCAACAACCATCCCCTCGGACATATCCATCCCCCACAAATACTCGGGATATATAAAATATTCGGAAGACACCGTAGTCTTAAAAGCCTCAATCTTTATCCAAGGTAGCAATAGGGAAAGCACAAATGTCCCGATCAGGTATGCCCGGTTCCATTGAAAAAAGGTTTCCCGTTTCAGGAACAGATCGTAAACAATCAAAAACAATAGCTGGAAGGCCATGCATTCTAGAATATACCGTATCATTCCTTTTCCTTTTTAATTTCCTTGAGTATGGATTCCAATTCTGATAGGCTCATATCATTCTTTTTCATAAAAAAAGAGACCATACTTTTAAATGAGCCTTGGAAATAACCGTCCACCAATTTGTTGATGGACTGGTTGCCGTAATCCGATTTCTTGATCAACGGAAAATAAAGATAGCCCCTACCCTCCTGCTCATGGTCTACAAAACCTTTACTTTCCAAAATGCGTACAATAGTGGAAACCGTGTTGTACGCCGGTTTGGGTTCTGGAAGTTCATCAATAATTGCGGCCACATTACATTTCTGCAACTGCCATAGAACCTGCATTACTTCCTCCTCTGCCTTGGTTAACTGTTTCATTTAACTAACTTTTTAGTTGAACATTATAACAAATATAACTAAATATTTAGTTTAAACTAATTTTTTAGTTAAAAAATTGATTCGAAGCTATAGCTAGCGTCAAACTCATCCTAGAATTTTTCCAATCTGAATTCTAAATAGGCACGAGCGTGACGCCTTTCTGCCAACTGAGGCTGGCTCGCGCCATCAATAGGGGACTGAATCAGTCATTTCGAACGACCAATAGGGAGAAGTAATCGCACTTGTGGCGCAACCTAAACCTCAATTGTCTGCTCAACTTCTCAACTACAAGTAAAAATTGAAATATCCCTAGACAAAAACCCAGCTTGTGCGACTTCTCCATCGTCCCGAAATGGGACTCTGTCGAAGTGACCACCCCTAGTCATTTCGACGGTTAAGGAGAAATCACACAAGTGGCTAAACGAAGTGTTGAAAATAATCAGCGATGTAACTACCACTACGAACATGAAATATAGGATCCCAAAATAAAACCAAAACCTGTGTAAATTCTCAATCGTCCCTAAAAGGGCCACTGTCGAAGTGACCACCCCTAGTCATTTCGACTGTTAAGGAGAAATCACACAAGGAGCTCAACGAAGTTTGAAGTTATCCGCGCTGTAACTACCAATATGAACATGAAATATAGGATCCCAAAAATTAAAACCAAAACCTGTGTAACTTCTCAATCGTCCCGAAATGGGCCACTGTCGAAGTGACCACCCCTAGTCATTTCGACTGTTAAGGAGAAATCACACAAGGGGCTAAACGAAGTGTTGAAAATAATCAGCGATGTAACTACCACTACGAACATGAAATATAGGATCCCAAAATAAAACCAAAACCTGTGTAAATTCTCAATCGTCCATAAAAGGGCCACTGTCGAAGTTACCACCCCTAGTCATTTCGACTGTTAAGGAGAAATCACACAAGGAGCTCAACGAAGTTTTAAAGTTATCTGCGATGTAACTACCACTACGAACATGAAATATAGGATCCCAAAAAATTAAAACCAAAACCTGTGTAACTTCTCAATCGTCCCGAAATGGGACTCTGTCGAAGTGACCACCCCTAGTCATTTCGACGGTTAAGGAGAAATCACACAAGTGGCTAAACGAAGTGTTGAAAATAATCAGCGATGTAACTACCACTACGAACATGAAATATAGGATCCCAAAATAAAACCAAAACCTGTGTAAATTCTCAATCGTCCCTAAAAGGGCCACTGTCGAAGTGACCACCCCTAGTCATTTCGACGGAGCAATAGCGACGAGAAACCGAAGGTTCACGAATACCCCTGAAATAAAATGTCGTGAACTAAATCGCACTAGGAGCACAACCTACACCTCAATTGTGTATTCCACTTCTCAACTACAAACAAAATTTAAAATACACCCCGGTCAAAACCAAACTTGTGCGGCTTCTCTCCCTATTCGGGTGGGAAGTCCCATAAAAGACCATGAAATTGTAGTGGCCATATCCATGTAACAATTCCTCCCTATCTTCGTCAAATAGAGAACGTATTCCTGTGGGAATTCAAAAGATTAATATGGATATTACATTGTTGATTATTGGATTTGTTTTAATGTTCGTTGGCGTATTGGGAAGTTTTTTACCGGTATTGCCAGGAACACCTATTAGTTGGGTAGGCCTGCTCCTCCTCTACCTTACCAAAGCCATTCCTGATGATTGGGTCTTTTTGGGAATTACCTTGGCCATAGCCATAATGGTTTTTGCCCTCGATTATATTATTCCCGTTTGGGGTACCAAAAAATTCGGGGGAAGTAAATGGGGTATGATAGGTACTACCATTGGACTTTTGGTGGCCTTAGTATTTCCAATTCTTGGATTTTTTGGAATCATAATCTGGCCTTTTTTGGGGGCTTTGGCCGGGGAATTAATCAACAAGGCAGACCAAAAAACGGCACTAAAGGCCGCCTTTGGTTCATTTTTAGGCTTTTTAACGGGTACCTTCCTGAAATTTATGGTCACCATAATCTATTTAGGCCTATTTATATTTAAAGCGTGGGAATACAAATCGGACTTATTTCCCTTTTTTAATTAACCTGCATTTCTACATCCAAGTAACTTTATCCTGCCATGGGCCTTTGCTGACCTCAGGAATTTCTTCGTCATAATAGCCCATATAGAAAAAGCCTAGGCATACCTCCCCAGAGTTCAGCTCAAAAAAATCGTCCATATATTTAATCAGCCCCGGGGAGCTCCAATAGCTACCTATGCCCATCTCGGTACAGCATAGCCACATATTTTGCACGGCCATGGCAGTTGCAGCTACCTCTTCCCATTCGGGCAAACTTTCTAAGGGGTCACGTTGCATACAAATGGCAATGACAGCCGCCGCTTTTTTAGGATTCTGTATCAACTTTTCTACCTTGAACTGTTTTGGTTTGGGGTCGGTTTCCATGTACTTCAAGGACAGAAACAAGCCCAATTTCTCTTTCGCCTCCCCTTGTAATACTTTAAAACGCCAAGGTTCCGTTTTCTTATGGGTAGGCGCAAAGTTGGCAGCCTCCAACACCTTTTCGATGTTCTTCTTGCTTATAGGTTTATCATTGTACTGGGCAGGAAAAACAGACCTACGCTTCTTAATTATATCAAAAATCATAATCTCTCTATTTAAATATTGCAAACTAAAGTTTTAAATCCCCTAGCGCGATTGGTTTAACAATAAATTAATACAATGCCGCAGGGCAGGGTTCCTATTGTCCTCCTTCCAACAAACGGATAGCACCGCTCTTTGTGGAATGTTCTTTAGCTCAATAAATTTCACCTTCATCTGAAACCCGTATTGTAAGGAAGTGGGAATTATGGCTATCCCCAAATTATTCTCCACGAGCTTAAAAATAGTCTGGGC
Source organism: Arenibacter troitsensis (assembly GCF_900177645.1). Lineage (GTDB taxonomy): Bacteria > Bacteroidota > Bacteroidia > Flavobacteriales > Flavobacteriaceae > Arenibacter > Arenibacter troitsensis. Next base: position 103,304 of record NZ_FXAO01000001.1, on the reverse strand, counting down.
ATGTACCGATTTATGGGAAACCTTGGGGGTAAAACCAGCATCCTCACAAATACTCATGACTGTATCAAAGTACAACGGACTATAATCTTGGGCGAACAGAATAAAATTCTCTTCCGCCAATTGCCCTACATCCCGGAATTCCCTGGTCAATAATGGATATAGTTCCGGCAAAACAACCGAAAAAGTATCGGTATAGACCGGTTCAATATTTAATCCTTCAGGTACCCTGGCCGTACGTACAAATCCCATATCCAATTTATCCTTTACAATGGCATTGATCTGGGCATTGTTGGACAACTCCTCCAAATTGGTCTGGATTCCCGGAAATTTATCCTTTAATTTTATCAAAAGATCGGGAATCACTTCTTGCATGGCCGAACCCAAAAAACCTATTCGGACTTCCCCAAAATTACCATCCCTAATATGCCTCAACTGTTTCTTGGTAACTTCCAAATGATTGAGGATAAACTCTATTTCACTTTTCAGATATTCCCCTGCTGCGGTAAGGCTTACCTTCTTTTTGGTCCGAACAAAAAGCTTTACCTCCAAAATCTCTTCCATTTGCTTAATCTGTCTACTTAAACCAGGCTGGGAAATACATAGCTTTTCCGCTGCCTTTCTATAGTGCAATTCTTCGGCCACTGCCAAAAAGTAATTGAAATGTCTGAGCTCTAATTGATAACCCATAGTTATTAAGTATATACATTAATAGTATTGGTGATTATCAAACTTAATCAATAAATTTATATTGATAAAAAAATCCCATGGCTACTTCAAAAAAAATCTTTTTTTTCGGGGAAGATCATCTAACTGCAGGCCTGGCCTTATGTCTTGTAAGGGGAACGATCAAAGGGCAAATCTCTGAAACAGCAAGAAAAAAAATTCGGGAAAGTCACCAAACCGTATTACGTATTGTAGAGATGGGGCAACCCGTTTACGGAATCAATACTGGATTTGGCCCCTTGTGCACCACCAAGATTTCCAAAACCGAAACCAAAATACTACAAACCAATATACTTCAAAGTCATAGTGTAGGGGTTGGACAGCCTATTGAAAACGAAATTGCAAAATTAATGCTTGTCTTAAAGGCCCATTCCCTTGCTAAAGGTTTCTCCGGTATTGCCGAAGCCACCTTGGACCGAATAATATGGCATATAGACAACGATGCAATTCCTATAGTACCCTCCCAAGGTTCGGTAGGAGCGTCCGGTGACCTTGCCCCATTATCCCATTTATTTTTGCCTCTAATAGGATTAGGAAAAGTTAGGTATATAAGAAAGGTGATTTCAACAGCACAACTACATAGCATATATGGCTTGGAACCTTTGGAATTGGGCCCCAAAGAAGGGCTGGCCCTTATTAATGGCACCCAATTTATAGCTGCCCATGCTGTAATGGCCATAGACAAAATGCACGCTTGCCTTACACATGCCGACATCATTGGAGCCATGATGATCGAGGGATTACAGGGTAGCGTAAAACCGTTTTATAAAGAGCTGCACGACCTGCGCGCATTTAAAGGCAACAGCTACGTGGCCGCTAAAATCCGTTTTCTATTGGAAGATTCGGAAATTATGCAAGACCACATAGATTGTGAGCGGGTACAAGACCCCTATTCGCTTAGGTGCATCCCCCAAGTACATGGTGCTTCCAGAAATGCCTGGTTACATTTAAAAGAACTGTTGGAGATAGAACTAAATTCAGTTACGGATAACCCCATCATCATTAATGAAGAATTAACGATCAGTGGGGGAAGTTTTCATGGACAGCCTTTAGCCATGGCACTGGACTACGCCTGCCTAGCAGCCTCCGAGTTGGGCAATATTTCTGACCGCCGTATTTATTTGGCCTTGGAAGGCAACAGTCCAGGAGTTCCAAAATTGTTGATGAAAGACACCGGCATCAATTCGGGATATATGATCCTGCAATATACCACTGCGGCTTTGGCCAGTGAAAATAAGGGATTGTGTTTCCCGGCCAGTGCGGATAGCATCCCTACTTCCCTAGGCCAGGAAGACCATGTAAGCATGGGTTCCATCAGCGGCAGAAAGGCCCTTCAGGTATTGGAAAATGTAGAGAAAATATTGGCCATTGAACTCCTAACGGCAGCACAGGCTTTTGAGTTTAGAAAACCGATGAAATCTGGAGTATTGTTGGATGAAGTACACAAAACTATTCGCAAAAAAGTGGCCTTTGCCGATAAGGACAGGGTGTTTTCCGATGATATTGAAAAAGGAATCGAACTGATCAAGGAACGCACCATATTACATTCGGTAGAAAAAACAATGAAACGCAACAATATGAAAATGGAAAGTCCATTCGAAGAGGAATTTGAAAAATATTAAATAATAGCCAAGCCAACAGCATAAATCTGCATGCTATAGACATTAGACAATCATGAAAAAATATACCCTTATAGGCCCCTTTAAACAAATTTTGACCATGGCAGGTTTACCACTAAAAGGAGCTCTTTCGGACGAGCAATTGCCAATTGTTGAAAACGGGGGTATTATTATGGTAGATGAAAAAATTCATGCCATAGGACCTTATCCCCAAATTCAGGAAATAGCAAATGGCCTAAATGCCGAAAATATAAATATTCAAACCAATACGGTATGCCTTCCCGGCTTAATAGATGCCCATACCCATATTTGCTTTGGAGGAAGCCGGGCCAAGGACTATGCCCTTCGCAATTACGGCAAAACCTATCTAGAGATTGCCAAAGCTGGCGGTGGAATCTGGGATACCGTTACCGAGACAAGAAAAGCCACCACTTCCTCCCTTATAGAGGGGGTAAAAATAAGGTCGGACAGACATTTGACCCATGGCGTGACTACCATAGAAGTGAAAAGCGGCTACGGACTGTCGGTACAGGAGGAACTAAAAATGTTAAGAGCCATTGCATTGGCCAACGAACAGTGCCAGTCCGACCTGATCCCTACCTGTTTGGCAGCACATATGGTGCCAAAAAACTACAAAGGGAGTCCAGCCGATTATCTCCTGGAAATAAGCACTTCACTATTTCCAATTCTAAAAAAGGAACAGTTAGCCAATAGGATCGATGCATTTGTGGAAGAAGGGGCGTTTTCTCCCGCTTCAATTGCAGCATACTATGAAAAAGCCAAGTCCATGGGGTTCGATATCACCGTACACGCCGACCAATTTTCAACCGGAGGCAGTGGGGTGGCGGTTAAATATAAGGCAGTAAGTGCCGATCATCTGGAAGCCAGTTCAGAAAAAGAAATTAAGCTTTTGGCCAAAAGCAATGTAGTGGCCACCGCCTTGCCGGGCGCCTCTATGGGATTGGGCTGCAACTATACCCCTGCCCGCCGCTTGTTGGATGCCGGAGCAGCCTTGGCCATAGCCAGTGATTGGAACCCAGGTTCCGCCCCAATGGGTAATTTATTGTTACAGGCCGCAGTTCTAGGTGCCTTTGAAAAACTCAGCAATACAGAGGTGTTGGCGGGGATTACCTATAGGGCAGCGGCTGCTTTAAACCTACAGGACAGGGGTATATTAAAAACCGGATTATTGGCCGATTTCATAGCATTTCCAACCAACGATTACCAGGAGATTCTTTACCAGCAAGGTATGATGCCCCCTTCCCTTGTCTACAAAAAAGGAAAATTGGCAGTAAATATATAATCAAAAAAGACGCGAACGATGACGGTCGAGAATTTTAAAACACAAATACTCCAAGGCATACCAAAGGAACTGCCGCCAACAAAGGTCTATCCCAAGAATGCCGATAGAGCCCCAAAACGTAAGGATATCCTAACCCTAGAAGAGAAGAAATTGGCCATACGCAATGCCCTACGCTATTTTCCTCCAGATTGGCACGAGATCCTCGGAAAAGAATTTTCCCAAGAATTGAATACCCTGGGCAGAATCTATATGTATCGCTTTAAGCCAGATTATTCGCTTCATGCAAGACCAATTAGTGATTATCCGGCAAAAACGGTAGAAGCTGCCAGTATTATGCTAATGATCCAAAACAATTTGGATCCTAATGTAGCACAACATCCCGAAGAACTAATAACCTATGGGGGCAACGGTGCCGTTTTTCAGAACTGGGCGCAGTATCTTTTGACCATGCAGTATTTGGCGAATATGACCAACGAACAAACCCTGCATATTTATTCCGGACATCCCATGGGGCTATTTCCCTCCTCCAAAGAGGCCCCAAGAATGGTAGTAACCAATGGGATGATGATCCCCAACTACTCCAAACAAGACGACTGGGAGAAATATAATGCCCTTGGTGTTACTCAATACGGACAAATGACGGCCGGGTCTTATATGTATATTGGGCCGCAAGGAATAGTTCACGGCACTACTATTACTGTCCTGAACGCCTTTAGAAAAGTCTTACAAAAAGGAGAATCGGCCAAAGGAAAAATATTCCTCACCTCTGGTCTAGGGGGTATGAGCGGAGCCCAGCCCAAGGCGGGAAACATTGCAGGCTGTATTACCATATGTGTGGAGGTAAACAAAATTGCCGCACAAAAAAGATACCGGCAAGCTTGGGTAGATGAGCTTTTGGAAGACTTGGACCAATTGGTTAAACGAACCAGAAAGGCCATACAACTACAAGAAGTTGTTTCCCTGGCCTACATCGGTAACATTGTTGACGTATGGGAAAGGTTTGACCAGGAAAACATATTCATTCATTTGGGATCCGATCAGACCTCTCTTCACAACCCATGGTCCGGAGGGTATTATCCCGCTGGTCTTTCTTTTGAAGAATCCAATAATTTGATGCGCAGTAATCCGGAAGCTTTTAGGCAAAAAGTACAAGCTTCGTTAAGAAGGCAAGTCGAGGCCATTAACAAACATACCGCCAAAGGGACCTACTTTTTTGATTATGGCAACGCTTTCTTATTGGAAGCCTCCAGGGCGGGAGCAGATATAATGGCGTGTAATGGCATCAATTTTAGATACCCCTCCTATGTGCAGGATATTTTAGGTCCCTTGTGTTTCGATTACGGCTTTGGACCCTTTAGGTGGGTATGCACTTCGGGAGACCCCAAGGATTTACAATTAACCGATGATCTTGCACTTCAAATTTTGGAAGAAATTAGCACTAATGCACCTTCTGAAATCCAGCAACAAATACAGGACAACATAAAATGGATCCGGGAAGCTTCATCCAATAAATTGGTAGTAGGGTCTCAGGCCCGAATCTTATATGCAGATGCAGAGGGAAGGGCCAAAATTGCCATGGCCTTCAACGCTGCTATAAACTCTGGAGAAATCAGTGCACCTGTGGTTTTAGGGCGGGACCACCATGACGTAGGCGGTACGGATTCCCCTTTTAGGGAGACCAGCAATATTTATGACGGCAGTAAATTTACCGCAGATATGGCTATCCACAATGTCATCGGCGATAGTTTTAGGGGCGCCACCTGGGTATCCATTCACAATGGTGGTGGAGTTGGTTGGGGAGAAGTCATCAACGGTGGCTTCGGTTTGGTCCTGGATGGTTCGGACAATGCCGCGAGGCACTTAAAAAACATGCTGTTCTATGATGTAAATAATGGAATATCGAGAAGAAGTTGGGCCAGAAACAAAGAAGCATTATTTACAATAAAACGGGAAATGGCGCGTACACCGGAATTAAAGGTTACCTTGCCAAATATAGTTGAGGATGAATTACTGGATTTGTTGTTTCAATAAAAATTAATTTCAAGTCTTTTTTGATTGCCATCTATGCCCAACAAGCTTATGTCGTAATCAAAATCCTACGGGCCACCGTGTTTAGGGCAAAAATAGATATCCAAAATTTTAAATATTACAGGGAATCATTTATTTTTATTCGCTGAACAGTCCCTCATCCAGAAATATAGACATTGTAATAAGGATTGTTCCCCCTTTTGTTGGAACAAACATTCTATAAATTAGTACATCTAAAATAATGATTCCTTGTCCAATCTGTAACCAGCCCAATTCCAAATTAAAATACCAGCTTAAATTCAATGTACATGAATGTGCAAACTGCGGTTTTCAATTTTGTCCCGATGCCACATTCAATAAAAGCATGGTTTCCGATTTAAATGAAGAAACCCGTGAAAAAGCACTCATCAATTTAAGGAAAGAGAATTTCCAACATATCATAGCCTCTATTAAGAAAAATAAAGAAATTGAATCCAAGGGACTGGAGGTAGGCCCTGGATATGGTTGGTTTTTGGAGGTATGCAGGGACCATGGTATTCGTTGCTCGGGTATTGAACCGGAAACCCGTTTCAATGAACATTACAAAAAGGAAGGCTTGCAAGTTACGAATGGTTTTTTTCCACAAGATCTTCCAAAAGAATCACATTTTGATTTTATTGCCTATAATGACGTATTGGAACACCTACCCGATCTAAAGGGAATTATGCAAGCCAATTACAATTTACTAAATCCCGAAGGCCTATTGATCGTTAATTTACCGCAACAAGATGGTTTAATTTATTTCATTTCCAAAATAGCCTATCTATTTGGGGTAAAATCCTTGATGGACAGAATGTGGCAATTTAATTTTCACAGCCCACATATGAGTTACTTTACCAAACAAACCATGCACAAACTGGCCCAAGACAACAATTTTGAAGGCGTGGAATCTTTTCCATTAAAAACTATCAATTTATCTGAAATATCAGATAGGATAGAACAGGATAATCAACAAGGAATGCTCGCGAAAATGGCATCTAAAATTGGAATGTTCATTTTGTTTCCCTTTCTACAAGTTTTCCCGGACACCCGTTGTTTTATATTTGTAAAAAGGTAAATGGGTAGAAAAAAATGTAGTTTCTTCCAAACAACATTTAAAATCAAATCTCGTTAAAATGTTAATTTAGTTTGATTATTATTACGAATGGGCAGTTTGGAACTATTTGATTCCTAACCGTTAAAACACCAAGAAGTATAAAATCACCAAACTCGATGATTGAAAGATTACTAAAAATTAAAAAATCGATACACCAGTTTACCGGATTTTCTAGCGATAACAAAAACTCCTTAAGAGATCCGATATTTATCCTACTTGGCCTCCTTTTTATATTAACTCTCTTTGCGGCCTACTCCAATCATTTCCAAAATGGCTTTCATTTTGATGATTCCCATACCATAGAGGACAACAAAGCCATTACAGAAGTGAACGTAGTGACATTTTTTAAGGATGTAACAACCTTTAGTACTCTCCCCAGCAATAGGTCTTATCGACCCTATACCACCCTTGAAAATGCTATTGATTACAAACTGGGAGATGGACTGGACCCTCTGGTATTCCATATCCACATTTTTATATTTTTCATTTTAACTTGCGCAGCCCTTTTCCTTTTTGTAAAAAAACTCTTGGACAGCTTGGAATTCTCCAATTACAATCAGTTCTGGGGACTTCTGATAGCGGCTTCCTTTGGTTTATTGTGTGCCAATGCAGAAACGGTCAACTATATTATACAACGGTCGGAAATTGTCGCTGGCTTCTATGTGCTTTTGGGATTTGTCGCATTTTTGAGTGGCGGAATATGGCGAAAATGGCATCTTTACCTCATTTTCCCATTTATAGGTTTCTTTTCCAAGGAGATGGCCTTAGTGTTTTCACCGCTTTTGTTCCTGTATTTTTTAATTTTTGAAGAGGATGTAGATCTTTTGCGCTTCTACAGGACAACAGAATTTAAAAAATGCATCCGATCCTTTGTAAAAGTTTTTCCATCCTTTGTTCTGACGCTGGCCTTTCTAATTTTCTATTTCAGTATGCTCCCGGATACATTTGCTCCCGGAGGTCCTGATCGCTACAATTATTTAATAACCCAGCCTTTGGTTATATGTCACTATATATTAACCTATTTTATTCCCTATAACCTATCTGCAGATACAGACTGGGTGGCTTTTGAATCGATTTTGGATTACAGGGCCATATTGGGCATTATAGGAATAGGTATATTGATTTTCCTAGCGTTAAAAACTTCTAAAAAGAAGGAAACCAAATTATTTTCCTTTGGCCTGCTTTGGTTCTTTATCTCGTTATTGCCTTCTTCCTCTGTTCTTCCCTTTGCCGAGGTGCTTAATGATCACCGGAGCTTTATCCCATACATGGGACTTACAATGGCTTTTGTATTTGGCACCAATTATATTCTTGAAACCTATTTTCCCAAAATACTGACTTCAAAAAAAGGTATGTCCATTATAACCCTATTCATAATCTTTTTCTTGTTTGCCAATGCCTATGGCGTGCACCAGCGAAACAAAGTATGGAAAGACGAAATCAGCCTTTGGAAGGATGTTACTCTAAAAAGTCCAAAAAATGGTCGAGGACATATGAATTATGGATTGGCATTAATGGCCCAGGGCGATTATACCAATGCTGAAATATCATTTAACAATGCCTTGGAATATGTTCCCTATTACTCAAGTATTTACACTAATATGGGCATCCTGAAAAATGCTATAGGGGATAAGGAAAGTGCCGACAAATATTTCCAAAAATCCTTGTCCCTAAACGATGCAAACCATAAAACCAAATACTTCTATGGTCGATATTTATTTCAGAACAATAAATTTAATGAGGCTATAGACCAATTTAAACAAGTAAACCAAAGTGTTCCCAATTATCTTGAAACCAACGACTATATCTTTAAATCCTATCATAAACTTCAGGATTGGGAAAACATGAAAAGCTTTAGCAATGAAGTTCTGGAAAACCGGCCAAAAGATGATATGGCAAAAAAATATCTGGACATTGCCTTGAATAAAAAATCCATACTTACAGTTTTGGAAGAAGAGGTCAACAATGCTCCAAGCCCAGAGAAATATTTAAATTTGAGCTTACAATATTTCAATGAAAGCAACTACCAGGATTGTATAAGAATCGCTGAAAAAGCATTGGAATTAAATCCGGAATACGCCGATGCCTTAAATAATATAGGTATAGGCCATTTTTATCTGTTAAATTATGACGAAGCCATAGAGGCATATAACAAAGCACTGAAAATAAACCCGTCCTATCAATTGGCTAAGAACAATTTGGAAAATGCCAAGAACAAAAAGAAGGATATGGCCAATGCCATTTCAGATTTATCGGATAAGAAAGCATCTGCCTATTATATTAATCTTAGTCTGGAATTTTATCAAAAGGAAAAATACCAAACCAGTATCGCTGCCGCAAGGAAGTCGATCGCCATTGCACCCAACGCCATTGCCTATAACAACATTTGTTCTTCCTACAACCAACTAAAGGAATACCAAAAGGCAATAGCGGCATGTACTGAGGCGTTAAAATTAGACGCAAGATCCAAACTGGCCAAGGGCAATCTCAATTACGCCCAAGAACAGATGAAAAACCAATAGAATAAAAGTCAACGCTATTGCAACAATGAATCCCAATTAACCCGGCAATCATGGAAACACAGAAATATCGCTCAATTAAAATTGCTGTTGTAATACCATTTTACAATGCCTCCAATGAAATATTGCTTGTCATTTCCAAATTACCGGATTACATTCAAAATGTTATTATTGTAGACGACCAAAGTCCCACACCCCTGCCCAAAGCGGATATTGAAAAACTTGTACCATCCAAAACAACGGTCTATTTTTTAGAGAATCAGACAAATTTAGGGGTAGGTGGCGCTACCAAAAGAGGTTTTGAAAAAGCTATTGGAATTGGGGCAGAAATAATAATCAAGGTAGATGCCGATGACCAGATGGACTTGGGCTACCTTCCCGAATTACTGGATCCATTAATTGCAAACAAGTGTGATGTTGCCAAAGGGAATAGGTTTAGGGATTTAAAGGCTTTGAGATCCATGCCACTTGCCCGTAGAATTGGCAATCTAGGCTTATCGTTCCTTATAAAATCGGCCACGGGCTATTGGCACAATTTTGATCCCACCAACGGGTTCTTGGCTCTTAAGACCGATGTTGTTAAAAAGTTGGATTTTAGTAAACTGGCCAACCGCTATTATTTTGAAACCTCCCTTTTATCACAACTATACTTTGAAAAGGCCGCTATAAAGGATGTTGCTATGCCAGCCATATACGGTGAGGAAAAATCGAGTATGAAAATATGGCAAATGCCTTTTGTCTTTGGAGCTAGATTAACCAGTACATTTTTAAAACGTATTGTAAAGGAATATTTCCTATACGATTTTAATATTGGATCTGTATACCTATTATTTGGTTTTCCATTGTTTATGTTCGGGCTTATATTCGGCATCACGGAATGGATCTATTATGCCTCTATAAACACCTTTGCCCCTACTGGTACCATTATGATCGTTACCCTATCCATTATATTAGGCTTTCAACTTATCCTTCAGGCTATCCAATACGACATAATAAATGCGCCAAAAGCCCAATAAGGGCCATCAACTTTGTCACAAAATATTTTGTGCAACAGATACCGTGGTCCAAGGGAAAAACACTAATATTGATAATGATATTTTATAGGATAGCGAATTAGTTTTTCAACTATTTTGTCCAAAGTTCCCTAAGCATCAATGAATTGGTTAACTAGGCCATCAGCCCATAAAATTCTGTAAAAATGCACACCTATACCAAAATAGACCCTTTACTTTGGACAGGACGCAAGTCTGGCCAACAGCTTTATCTTCATGAAAAGGTGATTTGCATTGATCTTAATTCCGAGCAAATCCCCAGTATAAATGGACAGTCCTGGGCAATATTAGGATATGCCTGCGATGAGGGTGTTAAAAGGAACGAAGGCAGAATTGGTGCAGCTTTGGGCCCATATGCCATACGTAAACAACTAGCCAAACTCCCAAACCATTTAACAGAAAACGCTTTATTGCTGGATACGGGAACCGTAGATTGTAATGATGGGGATTTAAAAAAAACACAAACCGCATTGTCGCGTACAGTCACCCAATTGCTAAATCAAAACACTTTCCCCATACTTTTGGGAGGAGGTCATGACATGGCGTATGGCCATTATAACGGAATAAAAAATTATCTGGCCATGAAAGGCAAAAATAAATCCATAGGCATTATTAATTTTGACGCCCATTTTGATTTACGAACTAACCAAACCAATAATAATTCCGGCACGCCCTTCTACCAAATTGCACAGGACTGTAAACTGGAGCAATCAAATTTCCGATACATGTGTTTGGGGATCCGCGAAGATGCCAATAACAGTACCCTTTACGATACTGCAAAGGACCTAGGTGTTGCCTATGTTGAAAAAGCAAACTTCAACCTCCTTTATTTCGATGAAATAAAAGAGAAAATAGCGCAATTTGCCAAGAAAGTGGATTATATCTACACCACGATAGATTTGGATGGATTTTCCTCGGCCTACGCACCTGGCGTTAGTGCCGCTTCCCCAATGGGTTTCTCGCCGGAAATAGTCTTGGAATGTTTGAAAATCATAATGGCATCAAAAAAAATGATCAGCCTCGACATCGCTGAAATGAACCCAACTTATGATATTGACCAACAAACGGCTAAATTGGCCGCCTCCCTTGTTCATTTCGTAATTCACCATAGCCAATAATATCGTATGCCCGGGTAGGCCATTTATAATCCCAGCAACAAGAGAACTTTATTCCAACCAAGATTGAAAATACGTGCCATCGTCAATATCCAAGGCGGCCTTGGTAAGCTGCAAGGGCCTAAAGGTATCTATCATCACTGCCAATTCCTCGGTTTTGGATTTTCCAATACTAGCCTCATACGTACCTGGATGAGGGCCATGGGGAATCCCCGCAGGATGTAGTGAAATATATCCTTTGTCTATATTCTTTCTGCTCATAAAATCACCATCCACATAATACAATACCTCGTCCGAATCTATGTTGGAATGATTGTAAGGGGCAGGTATGGATTGGGGATGATAGTCATATAAACGGGGCACAAAGGAGCAGACCACAAAGGCTGAAGTCTCAAAAGTCTGATGCACTGGAGGCGGTTGGTGAACCCGCCCGGTAATGGGCTCAAAATTATGTATGGAAAAGCCATAGGGATAATTGTAACCATCCCATCCTACCACATCAAAAGGGTGGGAAGCATACACCAAATGGTGCAATTGACCTTGTTTTTTAACTTTAATCATAAAATCGCCCAACTCATCATAGGTCTGTAAGTTCTGCGGCAATTTAAAATCGCGCTCGCAAAACGGGGAATGTTCCAAATGCTGTCCAAACCAATTTCTATATCGCTTTGGGGTATAAATGGGATGATATGATTCCGCAATCAGCAACCTGTTCTCCTCCGTATCAAAAGTAATCTGGTAGATCATTCCACGCGGAATAACAAGATAATCCCCGTATTCAAATCTAATTTCTCCCAACATCGTTCTTAACGCCCCCGTACCTTTGTGGACGAACAACAATTCATCCGCATCGGCATTTTTATAAAAATAATCTGTCAGGGATTTTTTGGGTGCCGCAAGCGAGATATGAACATCGGAATTGAACAACATTACATTTCTACTTTCCAAATAATCGTTCATTGGCTTCACTTCAAAACCTTTTAGCAATCTGGACTTGATATTATGGGACACCATGGCTTTAGGGGAAACATCGAAGGACTTCCCCACTTCCTTGACCATCGTAGGCCTATGCAGGTGGTACATTAGAGATGACATACCATCAAAACCGATGGTTCCAAACAATTGCTCGTAATGCAGGCTTCCGTCCTGTTTCTTAAAAATAGTATGTCTTTTGGAGGGAATTTTACCTAATTTGTGATACAAGGGCATAGCAATATCCTTATTAATGATTCCTATTTAAAAATACGATAAAATAAGGAGTATTTGAAATGTAGAGTTTCAATTCTTAGTGATGCTATGGTGGAATTTTCATAGTTTTTTAATCCCTAGCCATTGTAACAATATCCCGAGAAGAGGATTTGAGCAAATTAATTAAAACCCTTAAAGCGTTAATTACTGGGTATTAAAAACAAAAAAAGCCTCCCAAAATGGAAAGCCTTTCATCGGCGCTTGTCGTTCCAGATTTACCTCCGGAAAAATCGACAAATACAACCTTGCCTCAATTTGCATTGAGACACAACACAACTTGGCAAAGATAGTAAAGGTTTTTAGATTTTCATTGTTTGGACAAGCTTATTTGGACAATCCCTTCAGCTCGCAGATTAGATTGCCTAGAGTACAAAATTAAATCCTGATTCTTCCAATTTTTTGTACTTGTCATAATTGAACCTATACAAAAAAGCGCCTTTTTTTGAGGTAGATTTATCTTTCTCGTCCAATTTAATGAGCAAATCGAAGGATAATAGTTTCTTTCTAAAATTACGATCATCCAATTTAGTCCGGTGTATGGCCTCATACAATGATTGAAGCTGCGGAATGGTAAATTTTTCAGGAAGAAGCTCAAATCCAATAGGCTTGTGCGTAGTTTTCTGCCTTAATCGGTCCAAGGCATCGGTAATCATGGTATTATGATCAAGTACCAGTTGGGGAACATCGTCCAAAGCAAACCATTTGGCACCATGCAATTCTACCTGTTCCCTGTCATAATCATTAATTCTGATCAATGCATATTGGGCAATGGAAATACATCTAGCACCGGAATCCCTGTCCACATCGCTATACGCCTTCAGTTCTTCCAAAAATATATTCTCCAAGCCCGTAAACTGTAAAAGAACTCGGCGCGCAGCATCCGGAACACTCTCCTCTTCATTTACGAAACTGCCAATCAGGGACCACTCACCTTTCAAGGGATCTATTCTCCTTCTGAAGACCAAGAGCTTCAAAATACCCTCATCAAAACCAAATACAATACAGTCTGTTGCTACCAATATTTTGGGCTGCTCAATATAAGGTAGATGATTCTCCAAGGCCTTCATTATAAAGTATAATGTACTAAAATATCAAAAATATATTTCAAATCAATAATAGACTCGATTTTAAACCCCTAAACCCGATCGTGAAATCCGGAAACAAGTTTCCAAGACCAAATCCAACCTATTATTTTTCATCAAATACTAAAAATGGCCCTATACACATTTAGCAGTCATTTAACATTAAAATTACTTGATTTTCAATAACTTGTAGTAAAAAAAAGATGAAAAATACAGCTATGTTCTGGGTAGTCGCAACAACCATGGTCCTAATTTCACTGACCATAATGGCGACCATGAACTTTCCCTTTAATTGGGTTTTTTACCTTACGGTCATTGGACAAATAATGCTTGTATATATGGTATTCAAAGTGCTTACGGACAACTATACCACAGACAAGACCTTTAAGGACTTCTATGAGGATTATCCCATAAGCGGTGAAATTAATTAGAGGCCGATATTTCCTTGCGGTTTTTGTTATTGGGAGGAGTTCCCATACCTAATTCCGGTATTACCAATAAGGGTATTTGGGTGTGAAAAGCCATTCGTTTAATAACAGGTTCACGTGTCATTTTTTCCATATAACTATGCTGATAATTGAGCATGGCCAACAAATGGATGTCCAATTCGTTTGCAAACACCTCCAAGGTCTGTGAAACCGAATTCAATTCTGAAACCGTATGCACGTAATGCTCTACCTCACCTATATACTTTCTAAGCATATTAAGGTTGAACTGTTGTACTTCTGTAAGTGATTTGATCTCGTATTGCACATGGACTATCCTAATGGCCGCTTTAAAGGCTTTTGCCATTTCCAATAAGGGCCTTAATTCTGAAGTGGTATAAAACCTATTAAAATCTGTTGCAAATGCTATTTCGGAAGGAGTCTTAAATTTAAAATGTTGTGGTATGGCCAGTACCGGGCAGTTCTTTATAGATTTTATAATTCTTACGGTATTGCTCCCCATGAACACTTCCTCCAAACCGGAAGCGCCTTTTGTTCCCGTAATCACCAGACCAATTTGATGGGTCTCAATAATGTTCTTTATTTCATCTACCAATAAACTAAAGGAAGAAATCGTAACAAACCTATGTTTGGGATTATGGTACTTTTCCTGAATCTTTGCCAAGAGTTGCTCCAAACCTTTTTCGGAATTATTCTTTACCACATCCTCACAAGCTTTGCCACCGGCGCCTGTCGCCATAAACCTACTATGTGCAATGGTAGGCGTATAAGTATTCAAAATATAAAACTCGCACTCCTCATGCTTATAAAGGGAAATTGCATATTTAATTGCATTCCAAGCATTGGGAGAAAAATCTGTAGGTAACAATATCTTTTTCAAACTATTTTATATTTTATTAAAACCTTGGTTAGGGGTTAAAACTATGGGGTAAAATTATGGGAAGTACAAAACCTGAACTATGATATTTATCAGCTTTTTGGATTGACCAACGAGGACAGAGGAACTTTGACGGTTGTCCATTTAGGGATATTCAGTACTACTAAATATGTACAAAAAAAAAATGAATCATACAATGAAGAGACAAATGGGGAATTAAGGAAGCACGTATGGCCCAATGACATAGACAAGGATAAATATCAGCCTCCTTTTGCCACTTCATCAAGTGCCTTTCTGTCCGCAATGGCCACTTTTTTTCCAGAAGCTTTTATCAACCCCAGTTTTTTGAAATCTGAAATAATCCGAATGGCAGATTCTGTAGCCGTGCCTACTACATTGGCTATATCTTCGCGAGATAGCGTTAAAGCCAAATAGCCGTTCTTATCCTTTCCAAAATTTTCCTCCAAATATATAAAAGCCTCTGCTATCCGCTGCTTCACTGTTTTTTGCGACATATTTACGATAACATCATCGGCTTCCTTTAAATCGTGGGCTATATGTCTCAATACTTCCACAGCAAAATTGGGATTACTGTTAAGGCTATCCATAATGGCATCTTTGGGAATAAAACAGACCTCCATATCGTTGACCGCAATTGCACTTAGGTTGGCCACTTCTTCGGTAATAACGGAACGCTGTCCCAAAACTGCACCCTGAGTTGCCAGTTTTACTATTTGATCCTTCCCGTTTGGACTTAATTTTGATAACTTGGAGACTCCATCCCTAACACAGTAAACACCATTTAGCTTATCTCCTTCGCCAAAAATGGTTTCACCTTTTTTTACTAATTTGGTAGTTTTGGTGTCTGAAACCCTTTTCAATTCTTCCTTGCTCATCGCACGTAAGGAATTGAATTGACGAATAATACAATTTTCACATCTGCCCATAACTAACAAATTACCCGATATGGCAAATTTAAAGGTTATTAACAGAGCAAAAACTGACAATTATCATGTTTATAAATAGCAATCATGAGCATCTTTGCATGCAGGTATTAAGCAAATAATCTATGGATAAGGCAACGTGCTATCATTGTGGTGACGATTGCGGGAACAATCCCATAAATCATAATGACAAAAATTTTTGTTGTAATGGATGTAAAACCGTTTATGAGATTTTCTCCAACAACGACCTATCCTACTATTATGACCTACAGTCCGCTGCGGGTGCCTCGCCTAAGGAGGTAGCAGGCAAATATGACTTTCTGGAATCCCAAAACATTGTAGAAAAACTCATTGAGTTTAATGATAACGGCACCCAAATAATAAATCTATACATTCCCCATATTCATTGCAGTTCCTGTATTTGGATATTGGAAAACCTAAACAAACTGAACAAGGGCATCAACAGTTCCCAGGTAGACTTTCCCAAAAAGACCGTTCGGGTTACCTTTAATTCCAACAAGGTTTCACTGAAAGAGTTGGTATTACTAATGGCGAGAATTGGCTATGAACCCTATATTTCCTTGGACGATTACGATAAGACCAAAAAAGGAACAGACCGCAGCATGTCCTATAAATTGGGGATTGCGGGCTTTGCCTTTGGAAATGTCATGTTTCTTTCCTTCCCTGAATATTTTGAGGTAGGGGAATTTTGGCTGGAACAATTTAAAGGGGTTTTTAGATGGCTTATGTTTGTCTTTTCCTTGCCAGTGGTTTTCTACGCGGCCCAGGATTATTTTATTTCGGCGTACAAGGGACTAAGGTCCAAATTCTTAAATATTGACATCCCAATTGCCCTGGGCATTTTGGTTTTATTCCTTCGAAGTACCGTAGAAATCATTTTCGATTGGGGATCGGGTTTTTTCGACAGCCTTACGGGATTGGTTTTCTTTTTGCTTCTTGGTAAATTTTTTCAACAAAAAACATATTCCTATTTATCCTTTGAACGGGATTATAAATCCTACTTCCCTATTGCCGTTACCAGAATAACAAGTGAAAATACGGAAGAGAACACTCAAGTATACGATATTAAATCCGGTGACAGGCTCCTTATAAGGAATGGGGAATTAATTCCTGTTGATGCTATTCTGATCAACGGAAACGCCAAGATCGACTATAGCTTTGTGACCGGTGAATCGGAACCGGTGGAAAAGAGATCTGGAGACAAAGTTTATGCAGGGGGAAGACAGATCAGTAGTGCCATAGAAATTGAAGCTATAAAATCCGTTTCCCAGAGTTATCTTACACAACTTTGGAGCAATGCCGTTTTCCAACAAGACAAATCGGGCAGCTTCCAAACCTTAACGGACAGTATTGGCAAAAGGTTTACCATTGCCGTACTGACCATCGCTTTCGTCTCTGCCATAATATGGTTGATCATAGACCCAAGTAAAACGATAAATGTCTTTACCGCCGTGCTTATAATTGCTTGCCCATGCGCAATTGCCTTGGCAGCCCCTTTTACCTTGGGCAATATGTTGCGAATTTTCGGCCGCCACGGCTTTTACCTAAGAGACACCCAGACCATAGAACAATTGGCTCAGATAGATACCGCCATATTCGATAAAACAGGTACCATTACCACGGCCGAAAAGGGAAATGTCTACTATGAAGGCTTGGAATTGACAAGTGAAGAAGAGTCTTTACTGAAAAACACCCTACGCTCCTCCAATCACCCATTGAGCAGAAAGCTTTATGATATGTTGGCAGAACAAAACATAGTACCGCTAGAGGAATACGAGGAATATTTGGGCCAGGGAATCAAAGGTTCAACCGTAACGGACAGTGTAAAAATTGGCTCTGCCGCCTTTGTAGGAAACACCAACATTAACAATAAAGACAGTACCTCTGTCCACTTAAGTTCCAACGACGAATACAAAGGCTGTTTTATTTTTCAGAACCAATACCGGGACGGGGTAGGTGAAACCTTTAAAACAATGTCGAGAGACCTGGAATTGGCAATCCTTTCAGGGGATAATGCCGGGGAGAGAGCCAACCTTACCAAGTTATTGCCCCCGGGAACACCACTATACTTTAATCAAAAACCGGACAACAAACTCCAATTTATAAAGTCGCTCCAGGACCAAAACAAAAATGTAATGATGGTAGGGGACGGACTAAATGATGCGGGAGCTCTGGCACAAAGCAATGTAGGCATAGCCATTTCAGAAAACGTAAATGTTTTCTCACCTGCCTGTGACGGCATCCTAGACGCTAAAAATTTCAAATCCCTATACCAGTATATTCTAGCCTCAAGGAAAGCCATTAAGATCATAAAGCTAAGTTTCATACTTTCCTTGATGTACAACCTTGTGGGATTGTACTTTGCGGTAACGGGACAATTACAGCCGGTTATCGCCGCTATTCTAATGCCATTAAGCTCTATCAGTATTGTGATATTCACTACTGTAGCTACAAACCTTTTGGGTAAAAAACTAAGGCAGTAATAGTCATAAGAATATATTTTGGATTTGGAAATAACCTAATAATTAAAAGGCAACTGTTTTAGAACAGTTGCCCTTTTCTTGTACAATAACCCATTTATTTTAGGTCAAGGAAAGTCCCCTCCCCTATTTCTGTTGCTCCAAATAGGCTACCAAAGAAGCCATTTCCTCATAACTAAGGGCATTCACCAAACCAGAAGGCATCATTGAGGTTTCCAACTCCTTTCTTTCGGCGATATCGGATTTATTTAATTGGGTAGCTATACCCGCAATATTTCTTATAGTCAGGTCAGTGGCCGATTCCTGGGTTACAAAACCAACATAATTGTCCCCTCCCTTGGTCTGTATCTGTACTGTGGAAAATCCTTGGGAAATGGAAGCATTGGGTTTCAGGATAGACTCCGCAATCTGTTCCCTATTCATAATGGAACCTATTTGCCCCATAAAAGGACCCTTCATTACTTCGCCTGAAGATACACTGTGACAGGTAAAACAAGCCTGGTTCTTAAAGATTTCCTTTCCTTTTTTGGGATCGCCCTTTATATTTTTCAAGGCAATCATGATATCCTCAATGGAAGCCTCCCCGATCTGTCCTTTCTTATTTTTGATCTTTTCAAGGTCTACCGTTGGCATATCCTCCTTAGGAGCGCTAATTTCCACGGTACCAAAATCATCGATCGCCAAACGGTATTTACTATTCAATTCCGCATACAGTCCCTTTTCATCTTCCGAAGATTTTTCCCATTCCCCTTTTAAAAACGAACGTATCACAGGGGTGTAATCCCATTCTACCGTTTTATAATAAGGGCCATGGGTATCCGGGCGGGTACTCCACCACCAGGAAGTATCATAAGGTGCCTCTTTGTGGTAAATACGCGCCAAGGTATTTATGATTTTATTCTTAAAAACGGCATCGTCAGTTTTTTCATAAGCCTTGATCAATCCATCAACAACCTTGGGGCTATGCATATATCGCATTGCCCAAAGGGCCAAATCCTGCTGATCGGTATCCAAAGCACTTACGCAAGCGTCCACAGCATCCAATTTAACCAATGCCTTAACGGCTAAATGTGGCACGACAATTTCGGCATTTGGCCTGGCATGAGGTCCTTCCGTCCCCATTTCTGGTGCTTTAAATGAATTTGGAACTGCAATCTCCAATAAATCATTGGCCACCTCCTTTTTCCCTAGTCTGCCCAAACCAACAATTGCAGCTGCCTTTACCCGGTCAGAATCGGACTTCAGTGCATTTACAAATGGTTCTGTAGGCACTTTTTCTATTGTCCCCAAACGATCCGACAAAGCCCTTAGCGCAAATTCTTGAACCTGTGGATCTTCAGTTAATGTAACAAGACGATCAATACCACTTTCACCCGTCAATTGGGCAAAAGTAAATATAGCCGCGGCACGTACCTCCAATGACAAAGAGCTGTCCTGTGCCAATTGCCATACTTTATCGGCTCCTTTCCCTCTCCTTATCAATTCGTATTGGGCACTTAATCGAGTCTTGGCATTGCCCTCCTTTAAAAGATCCACCAAACTGCCTGTCCAATAGAAATCCTCTAGATTGGGGAATGGTTCATAATTATAGTTTTCAGGTAAAACCCTAACTACATATCCTTTATCCGGGCTTCCGGAATAGCCTGCACCATCCCAAGCCGAAAGATACATGGCACCTGCTGCATCTACATCCACATCGGTTATCTGTGGCAATTGGATAAACTCTTCCTCATCTTGTATAAAACTGGCCTTATTTTCAGTAAGCCTGTGAAAATAAAGATAGCTTCTACCCCAATCGGCCATCATGGGAACATTATTATATTTTTCCGGCCAGCGATTGTCGTTCATATAAAGGGACCCAGTTCCTGAGCCACCGCCCACATCCACCAAAGCGGGAAGGATCTCTTCCGTAAAATGCTTGAACAGCACGGGGTAACCATATTCCCCAGATTGTATCTGATGAATAAATCTTATGTTCCAGCCACCACCATCATTGGTATTTCCCCTAGTGTAAATATTCATAAAAGGGTCAATGGCCACATCGTATATATTCCGCAAACCATGGGTATACACTTCCATTTCGGTTCCATCCGGACGCACTCGCAATACCCCACCGCCCAACATGGTCAATTGTGTGCCATCAGCATCTGTGGCGTTATGGAATCCAAAATCGCCCACGGCAATATACATCCATCCATCTATCCCCATTTGAATGCCGTTGGTGGCATGATCCGTTCCTCTCTCTTGTAAATATTTGGAATTGCTCAAATTCTTTATCAAGACCTTTGCAGGGCCATCGGCCACACCGTCCTTGTCCTTATCTTCAAATACTACCAAGTCCATGTTAAAGGCCTTTCCTGTTTCCGGCGAAAAAGTAGTATGTAAAACAAATACCTGATCCCCAATGGCCAAAATGCCACGTGGATTATCCACCTGGGCAAATTCGGTATGGGAATCCATTATTCCATCGTGATTACAATCTACCAAACGTTTTATAAAACCTTTGTTCATCTCCTTCCCTAGAGACCCCATCATATCTACCCCAACAAAAACCTCCCCGGTAGCAGCAACGGCCATACAGGCAGGACTCGGCGTTAAGTCGGGACCAGAAAAACCGGTTATTTCCAAATCTTCTGGCCAGTTCAGAACCTGGGCCAAAGAATCGCTGGAAGGATAATTTATTGCCTCGGTACTAGGGATACATGGTACCTCCCCTTGCTTACAACTAAAAAACATTAAACTTGAAAATAAAATAAAGCCTACCTTTTTAAACATATTCAATTCCGTTAAAATTTATAATTAAACCCTGAGGGCAGAAAAACCAGTTAAGGTTTACCGGATTTTCAACAAAGTAGCGGCAAAACTAAAAATCTTTCCCATAAATCCATGGTTAAATTGAATTATTACGGGTAGGGGAACATTATTTAGATGAATTCCCATTATTAGTGTCCTGCACAATCTTAAATGAAACCTTTATTTTTTTAAAGTTTCGAATGTGTATTTTACTTTAATAATTAGGATATTTGAAAGGAGGGTACTTTTGAAATGTTTTTGGGGAGGAGAACTTGCAATATTTTATCAAAAGCTGATAAATGTCATATTATTCCACAGCCCCCATGTTTAGTTTTACGCCCTGATTCAGGTAGGTATGAGTGTTATTTATTTATTGTTGACTTTAAGTATTGTTGTAGCCGTCATTTTTTTTGCGGCTTTTATCATTGCTACCAAGAGTGGTCAATATGATGATTCCTATACCCCATCCGTTCGTATGCTCTTCGAAGATGAACTTGTAAAAAGTACTCCCGAGAAGACCGAAGAAATATCTAACCAAAAAAGTGAAAGTCAAAAATTGTAATTATGGAAGTACAACAGTTTTATTACGATAACAAAATCGTAAAAAAATTCCTTTATGCAACTATGTTTTGGGGAATTGTAGGAATGTCGGTAGGCTTATTGCTTGCCTTTATGTTTCTTTTTCCAAATTTAACCGATGGAATATCCTGGTTGAGTTTTGGCCGACTAAGGCCCTTGCACACCAACGCGGTTATTTTTGCCTTTGTAGGGAACGCCATCTTTGCCGGGGTCTATTATTCTACCCAGCGCTTGTTAAAGGCGAGAATGTTTAGTGATGCCCTAAGTAATTTCAATTTCTGGGGATGGCAGGCCATCATAGTGGCGGCAGCAATCACCCTACCCTTGGGGTACACCTCGTCCAAAGAATATGCAGAATTGGAATGGCCTATAGATTTGGCCATTGCCGTAGTCTGGGTGGCCTTTGGCTGGAACCTGATCGGAACAATGCTAAAAAGAAGACAACGCCATTTGTACGTGGCCATTTGGTTTTACCTGGCCACATTCGTAACCGTTGCAGTACTCCATATCTTTAATAGCCTGGCCTTACCTGTAAGTGCTTTAAAAAGTTACTCGGTATACGCCGGAGTACAGGATGCACTGGTACAATGGTGGTACGGGCATAACGCCGTAGCATTCTTCCTTACCACACCTTTCTTGGGATTAATGTACTATTTTGTTCCCAAAGCGGCCAATAGACCCGTATATTCCTATAGATTATCTATCGTACACTTTTGGTCTTTGATATTTATCTATATCTGGGCCGGTCCACACCATTTGTTGTATTCTACCCTGCCGGAATGGGCCCAAAATTTAGGAGTAGCATTCTCCGTTATGCTCATTGCTCCTTCTTGGGGAGGTATGATCAATGGACTATTGACTTTGCGTGGAGCATGGGACAAGGTAAGGACAGACCCTGTTTTAAAGTTTATGGTAGTGGCCATTACAGGTTATGGTATGGCTACTTTTGAAGGACCAATGCTTTCCTTAAAAAATGTAAATGCCATTGCACATTTTAGTGATTGGATTATAGCCCATGTACATGTAGGAGCTTTGGCTTGGAATGGGTTCCTGACCTTTGGTATGATCTACTGGCTGGTTCCAAAAATGTTCAAAACAAGGTTGCACTCACTTCCCATGGCCAATTTCCATTTCTGGATAGGTACCTTAGGAATCATACTTTACGCACTTCCCATGTATGTTGCCGGTTTTACCCAAGCCTTGATGTGGAAGGAATTTAACCCCGATGGAACCTTGGCTTACGGTAACTTTTTGGAAACCGTAAATGAGATTATA
Source organism: Arenibacter troitsensis (assembly GCF_900177645.1). GTDB lineage: Bacteria > Bacteroidota > Bacteroidia > Flavobacteriales > Flavobacteriaceae > Arenibacter > Arenibacter troitsensis. Next base: position 80,065 of record NZ_FXAO01000001.1, on the reverse strand, counting down.
CCAATGTATTGGATGAGGGCCATAGGTGGTACCATGTATATTGTTGGTGCCATTGTAATGATCTACAACGTAGTAGTCACCATTAAGCAGGGAACAAATGTAGAGGATGAATTGGCTGAGGCCGCAGCTTTGACTACCGTATCCAAGAAAAGAACCGCTGGAGAAACATTCCATACTTGGTTGGAGCGTAAGCCTATTCAATTGACCATTTTGGCAACCATTGCCATCTTAATAGGAGGGATTATCCAAATTGTCCCCACCATTCTGGTAAAATCGAACATTCCAACGATAAGCAGCGTTAAGCCGTATACCCCTCTGGAATTGGAAGGTAGGGATCTATATATAAGGGAAGGATGTGTTGGCTGTCACTCCCAAATGGTAAGGCCTTTCCGAAGTGAGGTTGAACGTTATGGCGAGTACTCCAAGGCAGGAGAGTATGTGTACGACCACCCATTCCTTTGGGGAAGTAAGCGTACCGGACCAGATCTTTTAAGGGTAGGTGGCAAATATTCGGACAACTGGCACTTAAACCATATGTACGATCCACAAAGTACCTCTTCCGGATCCATTATGCCCTCCTATTCTTGGTTGGTGCGCAATAGGCACGACAGAAGCAATATTAGGTCTAAAATGGAAACCATGGTAACTCTTGGGGTACCCTATTCCGATGAGGAGATTGCGAATGCCGAACAATCTATGAACGAGCAAGCAACCAAAATAGAAAAAAATCTATACTCCGATCCGGATTTTGCCAAAGGATATGAAGAGGACAAAAAATATGCTGCCGAAAACGGTGAGGAATTCATAGAGATGAAAGATAGGGAAATTGTAGCTATGATAGCCTATCTACAACGTCTGGGAACAGATATAAAAATTAAGGAAACGGACGAAATAATTTCACAAAACAAATAAGTCATGCTAAAATTCGTAAAAGGTTATATGGAAAGTATAGATGGCGTTGCCACCTATCCCATGATATCACTGCTAATTTTCTTTTTGTTTTTTACCATTCTTTTCTGGTGGGTATTTACCGCCTCTAAGGAACATATAAAAGAAGTTAGCCAAATACCATTAGAAACAGAAGAAAACCAACCTAAAGAAGAATCGTTATGAGAAATATGTCACCTTGGTGGATAAGAGTTCCACTAATCTTTTTCCTAATCTTCGGATTGATGGAGTACTTTATTGACTCCGGGGACAAACCCGCATTTATTGAATACCCCATAACCCTTGTGTTTATGTTAGTGGTGTTGTTCATATTGGTGGGTATTGAATTGATCCTTAAATCAGTTGAAAATGTAATGTTCCAAACCCTTTCCCCCGAAGCCAAAGAGCGATATTTGGCGGCCAAATCCAAGCAATGGGAATGGAAATGGGGCAAAGCTTTCTGGAAAAAAATGACAGGTAACAAACCTATTGAAGAAGAAAAGGAAATTATCCTAGACCACAATTATGACGGTATCCGTGAATTGGACAACAATCTTCCGCCTTGGTGGGTGTATATGTTCTATGCCACCATCATTTTCGGGTTGGTCTACCTAGCGCGTTTCCATGTCTTCAATGACTACACCCAGGACATGGAATATGAACAGGAAGTGGCCGAAGCCAAGATAGCTATAGAAGAGTATAAAAAAACAGCCAAAGGTTTGGTTGACGCCAACACGGTGGAACTATTAACGGAAGCCTCGGATATTAAGGCAGGTGGAGCAATATACAGCGCCAATTGTGTGGCCTGCCACATGCCCGATGGAGGTGGTGGTATTGGACCAAACCTAACCGACGAATATTGGATCTTGGGAGGTGGTGTAAAAAATGTTTTCCATACCATTTCAGAAGGCGGAAGGGACGGAAAGGGCATGATAGCTTGGAAACAGACCCTTAAGCCTGCCGAAATAGCCCAGGTAGCCAGTTATATTCTCTCTGAAATAAACGGCAAGATCCCTGCCAACCCAAAGGCCGCAGAAGGCGAAATTTGGACTGGAGAGTAAACACTTAAAACACTAATGGGCACATTATTGCGCTTACCTATAATTACTTTAAAGTAGAACAAGGAAATGGCACAGGACCAGGACAATTTTAGGGACTCCATAGGAACAATTAACGAGGAGGGAAAAAGGGCATGGATATATCCCAAAAAGCCAAGCGGCAAGTTTTATGAATATCGCAAGTATGTAAGTTATGTTCTTTTGGCATTTCTCTTTCTGGCTCCCTTCGTAAAAGTGAATGGCAACCAGTTCCTAATGTTCAATGTACTGGAAAGGCGTTTCAATATTTTTGGGTTCCCTTTTTGGCCACAGGATTTTCATCTTTTTGTAATTTCCATGATCATCGGGGTAATATTCATAGCCCTATTTACAGTTGCCTTTGGACGTATTTTTTGTGGTTGGATGTGCCCCCAAACGATCTTCATGGAAATGGTATTCAGGAGGATCGAATTTTGGATCGATGGGGATCGAGGTGCCCAAATACGTCTAAGCAAGCAGCCTTGGAATGCAGAGAAAATTAGAAAACGCGCCCTTAAACTGATTGTGTTTTTTATTATCTCCTTTTTAATAGCCAATGTATTCCTAGCCTATTTAATTGGAAGCGACCGATTGATTGAATATATCACCGATGGCCCGTTGCAGCACATAAGCACCTTGGTCTCCCTTTTAATTTTTACAGGGGTGTTTTACTTTGTGTTTGCCTGGTTTAGGGAACAAGTATGTATAATTGCCTGCCCTTACGGAAGAATGCAAGGCGTACTTTTGGACAATAAGTCTATTGTGGTAGCCTACGACCACAAACGCGGTGAAGGTGAAAACGGCAGAAAAAAGTTCAGAAAAGGAGAGGATAGAACAGCTTTGGGTCATGGGGACTGCATTGATTGTTTCCAATGCGTAAACGTCTGCCCTACAGGTATAGACATAAGAAACGGAACCCAACTGGAATGCGTAAACTGTACAGCTTGTATTGATGAGTGCGACACCATAATGGAAAAGGTAAACCTCCCCAAAGGACTTATCCGTTATGCCAGTGAAGACAATATTGAGAAAAAATCCAAGTTCAAATTTACACCCAGACTAAAGGGTTACACTGCAGTGCTTGTGATTCTTACCGGAATTTTGATAGGAATGCTGTTTCTAAGAAATGAAGTGGAGGCAAATATCCTAAGACTTCCAGGACAACTTTATGAACATAAGGAAGGTAATATCATTAGCAACGTGTATACGTATAAATTGGTAAACAAAACCACCAAGGATATTCCAGACATCAGTTTTAAACTTATCTCTCACAAAGGGACCATCAATTTGGTGAGGCATGAACTTTTTACAGTACCAGCACAAGGATTGGCGGAAGGCACCTTATTTGTAGAAATAAACAATTCGGCCTTGGAAGGCGACAAGAACAAATTGAATATTGGCGTCTATAGTGGAGAAAAGTTAATTGAGACGGCAACGGCCAGATTTTTAGCCCCTAGAAGCTACAAATAAATAGGTTCATTACTTAAAAAACGAATAAATTTTCCCTATTAAGCGGAAATCAAAACTAAATTAAAAGCCATGAAAATTAATTGGGGAACCGGAATTGTAATAGCCTTCATTGGGTTTATAAGTTTTATATTATTTTTTGTAGTCCGAATGAGTATGGACAACAAGGCCAATCACGATTTGGTCATAGAAAACTACTATGGAGCGGAATTAGGTTATCAGAATGAAATTGATGCAGAAAATAATTCTCGTACCAAAGAAGTGGACCTTACCTTGGAAACAAGTGATCAAGGTTTAAAATTGGTGTTCCCAACGAACTTAAATGCGGATAATATCAAAGGCAAAGTGTCCCTATACAGACCATCTAACAAGCACTTGGATTTTGACTTACCTATAAGTCTATCCCAAGACTATTTGCTCATACCTGACAATCGTTTGTTGGATGGTCGCTGGGACATTAAAGTATTTTGGGAATATAATGGCGAAGTCTATTTGTTCAAGAAAAAAATAACCTATCACCAAAGTAAATAAGAAATGTAAACGCCAAAGGTCAATACCTTTATACTATGTTGTTATCTGCCGTAATTTTGGGTCTAATGGGAAGCTTTCACTGTGTTGGAATGTGCGGCCCCATAGCCTTTATGTTACCCGTAGACCACAATAAACCGACTAAAAAACTATTTCAAGTCTTTCTATATCATTTGGGCAGACTTGCCTCCTACAGCCTTATTGGTCTCGTTTTCGGATTTTTGGGCAAAGGACTATATGTGTTTGGCCTACAACAAAGACTTTCCATAATTATAGGAGTCCTGATGATCATCATCATCCTAATTCCCTACAACACTTTTGGAAAATATAATTTCTCCAAACCCATTTATTCCTTTTTGACCAAAATAAAAAGTAGACTTGGCAAGGAATTACAAAAAAAGAGTCCAGATACCTTTCTCACCATTGGCTTCCTCAACGGATTACTGCCCTGTGGATTGGTTTATATGGCCATTTTTGGTAGTATTGCCACTGCCAACCCCTGGCTTGGCGCATTGTTCATGACCCTTTTTGGACTAGGTACCATACCTTTAATGACCACTGCCGTCTACTTTGGGAGTATGTTAAAAGGCTCGGCAAAAAAATCGGTGCAGCGATTAATACCAGTATTCGTAATCTTAGTTGGACTTTTATTTATATTAAGGGGTATGGGACTTGGTATTCCCTATATTTCGCCCGAACCTGTCATGGAAGTTGTTGACAGTACCTTGGAATGCCATTAATTCTCCTTTCCGCCAACCTTTTAAACTTGCTGTGTTGCTAAAAATAATGTAAATTTCAAGTACATAGGGATTTAGCTTTCGCAAAGATTCCCTGTCCATTTAAATGCTTGGTGCATATTCAACCAACCTTAAACCTTCTCCAATGAAGAAAATCATACTTCTATGTTATCTCCTTTTAAATTGGACGGTATTTTTTTCACAGAACGAAAAAATAAACGTCATTGTTTTCGGTGCACATCCAGATGATTGTGATATCGACACTGGAGGTACGGCCATTTTACTTGCCAAGATGGGTCATAACGTAAAATTCGTTTCCTTGACCAACGGTGATGCCGGCCATTATGCCATGGGCGGTGGAGAGCTTGCCAAAGTAAGGATAGCCGAGGCCAAGGAAGCAGGAAAAAGATTTGGAGTAACCTATACGGTTTTGGACAACCATGATGGGGAATTGATGCCTACTTTGGAAAATAGACTAAAGGTGATACGTGAAATCAGAAAATGGAATGCCGATGTGGTCATTGCGCCCAGACCCAATGATTATCATCCAGACCACCGTTATACAGGGGTTCTGGTACAGGACGCCGCCTACATGGTAATAGTTCCCAATGTAGCCCCAGAAGTACCACCGCTCCAAAAAAATCCGGTCTTTCTCTACTCAGAGGATAGTTTTCAAAAACCCAGCCCGTTCGAACCTGATATTGCCGTAATCATCGATACTGTTTTTGATCAAAAGGTATATGCTATGTCGGCACACAAATCCCAATTCTTTGAATGGCTTCCTTGGACAGCCGGAAATTTGGACAAAGTACCTAAGGACGATCAGGGCAGATTGGAAATGTTGGCCAATTGGAGGACAAAACCTCCCAAGGAAGATCTCCTGAAATGTGCAGAAAAATGGTACGGAACCAAAGCTTACAGCGCTAAACATATAGAGGGTTTTGAAATATGTGAATACGGCAAACAACCCAACGATGAAGAGATCCGGAAACTTTTCCCCATGCTCCAAAAATAATCCCCATTCAGACAAAAGTCAGTAGTGCCTAATCCAAGATTTTCTTGGCATTTTCACTATATACTTTCTTCAAAACCTCATCGCTAAGGCCCAACCCGTTGAACGACCAATGATAGGAAGATATATTCTTGTCATAAAAATGTTCATCCTCGCTTTCGAGAATGCGAAAGGTTAATTCGTACATTTCCGGATCAGTACCCATATCGGTACCATAGACCAATTTGTCCTGATACTTTTCATAAAAGCGTTTCGTATAACGGGGAACAGCCGCAGTTTCCGCATATCTGGCCGAAATATCGGCGAACATATTATCATATTTATCCAAAAGTCTCCCCAAAATCTCCAAATCGTAACTACAATTGGCAAAGTGACAGGCAATAAAAGTGGTTTTAGGATTTTCCCTTACGGCATTTTCCAAGGTAGTAATTAGTTCTGCATGCGTTAGCAGTCCTTCCCTTGTAGTATCTATTCTCCATTTATAAGCATTCATCAGGCCATCATTATGGACATCCATTGGTTCGTACATCCACATAGGATCCGCCACATGTATGCTTACCGGCATACCCAGTTCACCACATTTCTCCCACAAAGGCTTCATCCTATCATCATCCGCATGCATCCCTTTTGCCGTTGTTGGTTTGGAGTAAAAAAATCCAAATCCTTTATCGCCCAATTCTCCAACCCCTTTTGCTCCCATCTTATAACATCTTTCCAATTCCTTTACTGCGCGCTTGCTCCATCCTTTTTCTTCGTATCCGGTAAAATCTAAGCCGCACCAAAGCTCAAAACGGTCTCCGTATTTGGAATAAAGATTAACGATACTGTCAAAGGACTTCCCGGTCCGATACGTGAGTATGATGGATTTAGCAACCCCTGACCGGTCCATTGTATTCACCCATTCACTTATTTCCTGTTCCGACTTTGGATAGGGATGCGAGTGAAAATCCACTGCAGGAAATTTAGCTTTGGACACCTTTGTACGAGGCGTATTATAAATGGATACCGGATCATAATCCTTAAGCAGCATATCCTCCTGCGCCTTTACAGAAATGGAATTGAAAGCAATACACAAAAAAATAAAGTAGTAAATTTTCATATCGGGAGTCATGGAAATTAGACCGTTATGGTTATCCATGTCTCTCAAATATAACAATTTAAACATTACTTATAAAAAGCAATTTAACCTATCCTTGGCATAGACCATGTGGCCAAATTATACTGTTGCCGTATAGCCCCCCAAGCCTGCTAAATTTTAAAAGTGATAACAGGTATTTTGGAATGATTGGTCACATCCTCCCCTATACTGCCCATTAAAAAATGGCTCAAGCCTTTTCTACCATGAGTGGGCAATCCTATTAAATCGGCATTCCTACTTTCACTAAAAGCAAGTATTCCCCTCTCCACAGAGTAGTCGTTATAAATTTCGACTTCCAAACTCGCTTTCGCCAAGTGCAGAAATTTATTGATTTTCTTAAAAGCATCCTTTGTACTCAGAAAATTATCTCCAGGAGTATTGACATATACTAAAATCAATTCAGCGCCAAGCTTATCCGCCAAATTCTTGGCACGTTGAAAGGGTTCCAAATTCTCCTCCTCAAAATCACAGGCAAAAACAAATCTCTTTACCTCAAAACCTTCAATATAATCCTTTATAACCAAAACGGGAACATTGGAATTTCGAACCATTTTCTCCGCATTGGAACCTACAAATATTTCTTTGATTCCATCGGTTCCCCGAGAGCCCATAACTATCAGATCTGCCTGGTGCTTTTCCGCAACCGCATTAACTTCACTATACACTTTATGGTGCTTAACTATAGGCGTAACCGAGATACCTTTTAAGTATGGCTTTTCCAAAAATGTTTCAAATCTTTTTTCTGCCAATTTTATCAAGAAAACGGCTTGCTCATAATGTGCCTGCTCATTGGAGGAAACAAGAGCCTCGGACAATTCCAGCATATGCAGGACAAAAAGCTCGGATCCGTATTTAGCAGCGATGGAAGCGGCCGTTTTAAGCGCATTTTCGGATTGTTCCGAAAAATCGACGGGTACAATAATTTTTTTCATAGATCTATTTTTACTGATTTAATTATCACGAACCTAAATAACAACCCGAAGTATCTAAATAGTCATGGAAAACAATCTGGTTTCCGGTGCCTTGCGATGCAGGAACAAATCGAACGCCATACACACATTACGTACATAAGGCCTTCCTTTTTCGGTAACACAAATACCATTCGAAACAAATTCCACAAGACCATCAAGAGCCATTTCCTTTAGTTTGTCCCCAACCTCATCCAATTCGTTGAACCTTTCATTTTGATGCTCCCAGCTAGTATTAAATTTACACATTAAATTTAAGATATGCTTACGAACAACCCTGTCTTCTTCGGTTAAAATATGTCCTCTATAAACAGGAATAATATTACTTTCCACCAGATGGTGATACTCTTCCAGACTTTTTACATTTTGTGCAAAACTATCCCAACTATCGCTTATACTGGAAATCCCCAAACCTACCATTACCCTGGTCTTGGAAGCTGTATAGCCCATAAAATTCCTATGCAGGGTTCCATTCTCCATAGCTTTGAAAAGCGAATCCGATTTTAGTGAAAAATGATCCATTCCTATTTCTGAATAGCCTACTTCGGCCAATAAAGTCTTGCCCATCTCATACTGCTCACGCTTCTCCTCCGCAGATGGCAGATCGGAATCCTTATACCCTCTTTGCCCATTTCCCTTTAACCAGGGAACATGGGCATAACTATAGAAGGCCAATCGATCTGGCATTAACTCCTTGGTCTTTAGAATAGTTTCGGCAACATCTTCCTTCGTTTGAAAGGGCAGGCCAAAAATAATATCATGGCCCACGGAAGTATATCCTATTTCCCTGGCCCATTGGGTAACATTTTTTACATTTTCAAAAGGTTGCCACCTATGAATGGCGAGCTGTACCTTCTTGTTGTAATCCTGAACCCCATAACTTACCCTCCTAAACCCAACATCATAAAGTGCTTTCAGATGTTCTTTGGTGGTATTATTGGGATGTCCTTCAAAACTAAATTCGTAATTCTCTGCACGGGTGGCAGAGGCAAAAATACCATTGATAAGCCTGGTTAAATTTTCCGGTGAGAAGAAAGTTGGGGTACCTCCACCCAAATGAAGTTCCTTAATTCTTGGTTTGGATTCAAATAAATCACAATAAAGTTTCCACTCTGTAAGGACATCGCTGATATATGGATTTTCAACTTCATGTCGTTTGGTAATTCTTTTATGACACCCACAAAAAGTACAAAGGCTTTCGCAGAAGGGTAAGTGGATATATAGACTTATACCTTCTTCCCTATTGCTTTCATTAAAATTTTTGATCAAGGTACCCTCCCACTGTCGGCCAGAAAAAGATTCCAAATCCCAATAGGGAACCGTAGGGTAACTGGTATATCTGGGGCCGGGGATATTGTATTTTTGAACTAAATTGGTCATACGCTTTTGTTATTTGCAATAGCTACAAAAGTACTACGGAGACATTTTTAAAAATATGACACTTATCAGGTTTGGCCATCATCCGTACACTAAAGGCCATAATTTCAGGCCATTCAATGGCCAAATTGTTGGCTCTTCGAAGCTTGGCTTAAAATATAGAATCGTTAAAAACAGTACAATTAGAAACTATTTTTTTAAATAAACCGTTCTAGAAGTCCCTTTATGATAAAAACTATATTTTTGTAAACTTAAAAATAACCAATTATGACATTACTTTTAATGGCGGCCGGTAGTGGAAGCCGATATGGCAAACTAAAACAATTTGACGACTTGGGTCCAAAAGACGAGTTCCTAATGGAATTCAGTATTTATGACGCCCTGAAAAATGGTTTTGACCACATAGTTGCCATTACAAAAAAAGAAAATGTAGATTTTTTGAAGGAACACCTATCCAGCAGATTACCTAAAAATATTAAATTGGATGTTTTGGCCCAAGAAGTTAACGATCTTCCGGAAGGGGTAACCTTTACAGGCGAAAGGGCTAAACCTTGGGGCACGGCCCATGCTGTTTGGACTGCAAGAAATGTAATTGATAGACCATTCGCCATTATAAATGCGGACGATTATTACGGCAAAAATGCTTTTGAAAGTGCTGCCAATTTTATCAGGAACAATGGCAACAAAGAAACATTTGGCCTTATTGCCTACATCCTCAAAAACACCTTATCCGAGCATGGATCGGTATCTAGGGGTGTTTGTAAATCGGAGGGCGGAAAATTGACCTCCATTCAAGAGCATACAAAAATAGAAGCCAAGGACAAGGTTATTATCGATTCCGATTCGGGCACCGAATTTACTGGAGAAGAATTGGTAAGCATGAACTTCTGGGTTTGTCAGCCTTCCATATTTCCATTTATTACAGAGTACCTAAAGGACTTTATAGGAAATAAGGACAACCATGCCAAAGGGGAAATTTATCTTCCATTCGCCATTAAGGAAATGATTGCAAAAAATCTGATAGATGTAGATGTTATTCCTTCCGCAAGTCAATGGTTTGGGGTTACCTACGCCAGCGATAAGGACGTGGCAGTTGCAGAATTACAGCGTATGACAGACAATAATGGGTACACCTCTCCTCTTTGGGACAATATTTAGAACGGCTTATTCATGATTGCAAATAAATATGTTGAGCTAAACGAGCTGTTGAAAAACTTCTCTATAGCTAGGAAAACCTATGAATTCCAAGGAATAAACCAAGGTTATATCAATGACACCTATTTAGTCCTGGATAACCAATTCCCATTGTATATACTCCAAAGAGTAAACCACAATGTCTTTAAGGACGTTCATGGGCTAATGGAAAATATTGCCAACGCCTTTCAACATTTGGAGGACGAAAATTACACGGCCATTGAACTCCTAAAAACGGAGTCGGACCATTCTTATTATAAAGATGAAAAAACGGGATATTGGAGGTTGATGTCCTATATCAACAATACCACAGCCTATGACAATGCCACGGATAACAACATTGCATTCGAGGCCGGAAGGGTGGTTGGAAAATTCCATCAGCTTTTGTCAGAGGCGGACTTGGACAAATATGTGGATACCATCCCTAATTTTCACCATCTCCCCTTAAGGGAAAAGCAGTTTGAGGAATCCATTCAATCCGCGAAATCGGAAAAATTAGAAACTGCCAAAAATGCCATAAGCTTTGCCAAGGAAACCTTGGAAAAACTGAATATTTTGGACAATTCCAAGTTGCCGTTGCGTGTTTGCCACAACGACACCAAATTAAACAACATCCTTTTTTCCAAAGAAGACCATAGGGCACTTTGCCTTATAGACCTGGACACCATCATGAAAGGGTATTTTTACTTTGATTTTGGCGATGCCATAAGAACTGTTGCCAATACCGCCGCCGAAGACGAACAGGATCACGACAAGATTACTTTTGAAAGACCTTTGTTCGAAGCCTTTATAAAGGGCCTTGAGAGTAACGGCCCCTTTTTATCCAAAGAAGAAATAGACCTACTGCCCTGGGGAGCCGTATTTATGCCCTTCATTCATGGGTTAAGGGCCCTGACAGACTATTTGAACGACAATATATATTACAAGGTATCTTACGAAAACCAGAATTTGGACCGCTGCCTAAGCTTGTTCAATTTTACCAATAAAGCCCTTCAACAATTAGAATATATGACCCAAGTGGTCAAGGAGCGGCTTACACCAAAGGTTTAACATATTTTTGGGCTTTAGTTACGATCAAACCCTTCGGGTGGAATCCCTAACGATTAGGCTGGTTTTAATCACCTTGGTGGTACAATCCATATATTCGTTGCTCTCTATCCGTTCAATAAGGACCTTGGCTGCCGTCTCCCCTATAAAAGTACCGTGCTGACTCACTGCCGTAAGTGCCGGACTTACGTAACGCGATAATTTACCATTGGTAAATCCTATAACGGAAATATCTTCTGGTACCCTATATCCCCTGGCCTTGATCAATCTCAAAACCTCTACCGCCGTTATTTCGTCCAAAGCCATAATACCCTCTATAGGTTTGTAATTCAACAAAAAAGTTATTGGAACTTCCATATCGTCCTCCTTGCCTATCCTTAATATTAATTTATCATCATAGGGAATACCCGACTCTTCCAAGGCTTTCCTATAACCTTCCACACGCAGTTTCCCTACACTGGAATGATCAATCGCAGTAACCAGTGCTACCGTTTTGCAACCGAGATTTATAAAATATTTTGTGGTTTTATAACCGGCCTCAAAATCATCAACCACTACCTTATCACATGGGATCACATCCGAAACCCTATCGAACATTACCAAAGGAATCTGCTCGTCCAAGATACTTTGAAAATGATCCAGTTTGTTTTTGAACTGTGTTTCTTCCGCCATGGACACAATTAATCCATCAACGGTACCACCTCCTAGAAACTCAAGTGTGGCAACTTCCTTTTCATAAGATTCATCGCTGATACAGCTAAGTAAAATATACCCGCGTTCGTTGGCTACTTTTTCAATCCCTGAAAATACCTGTGTAAAAAAATAATTGAGAATATTGGGAACTACAACCCCTATGGTCTTGGTCTTCCGCTGCAATAAACTAAGGGCCACCTTATTTGGCCTGTATTTATTGTCCTTGGCAAACTTCTGTATTTGGGCCTTGAGTCCGTCACTAATTTCATGGCTATCATTAATGGCCTTGGAAACCGTTGAAATGGAAACACCAAAATATTGGGCAATCTCCTTTAGGGTTATTTTTTTCATAGAATTATCTTATCCCGAATTTCGGTAAAATAACTCCCTTTATAATATTATTAAAAGATTTTTTGTAAAAATCTTTAGATTAACCTAAGTCGATCGCCCAATAGCCTAGTGCTATTTATACCTCTTATATGTATTGATTGATGATGTTCTCGAACAACTCCTGTTTCCCGCTCTGCAACTTCAATTCCCCATTTTCTTGGGCAATTTTGTAAAGGGCTTCCAAGTTCAGCTTACCATTCTCAAAGTCCTTCCCTTTCCCTGAATCGAAGGAACTGTACCTTTCCGCAAGCATCTCCTCATAGGCAGAGGAAGAAATAATCCTATCTGCAGTAAGCAAGGCACGGGCAAAGGTGTCCGCACCACCAATATGGGCATGGAAAACATCATCCAAATCCGTAGAATTCCTTCTTATTTTGGCATCAAAGTTTACGCCACCACCTTGCAGTCCTCCTGCTTTAAGGAAAACCAACATGGCCTCGGTAGTTTCTTGAATATTGTTTGGGAACTGATCGGTATCCCATCCATTTTGGTAATCCCCCCTATTGGCATCTATACTACCCAACATTCCGGCTTTGGCCGCCACTGCCAATTCGTGCTGAAAAGTATGCTGGGCCAAGGTGGCATGATTCACCTCTATGTTTATTTTAAAATCCTTCTCCAAACCGTATTCGCGTAGGAAGCCTATTGCAGTTGCGGTATCAAAATCGTATTGATGCTTGGAAGGTTCCATAGGCTTGGGCTCTATAAAAAAGGTTCCCTTAAATCCTTGGGCCCTAGCATAATCCCTGGCCATCCCTAAGAATTGCGCCATATGATCCAATTCCCGTCCCATATCCGTATTCAAAAGGGACATATAACCTTCCCTTCCGCCCCAGAAAACATAATTCTCGCCGCCAAGGGCAATAGTAGCATCCAAGGCTAATTTTATCTGGCCCCCTGCCCTTGCCACTACATTAAAATCAGGATTGGTAGCAGCCCCGTTCATATAACGGGGATTGGAGAAACAATTGGCGGTTCCCCACAATAATTTGATCCCTGAATCGGCCTTTTTTTCCTTCAGATAATCGGTAATTACAGACAAACGCTTTTCAGATTCCGCAAAAGTGGCTCCTTCCTGAATAAGATCGAAATCATGGAAGCAAAAATAATCAAATCCCATTTTACTGATAAACTCAAAAGCCGCATCTGCCTTGTCCTTGGCCGCTTGAACGGGGTCCGAAGACTGGTCCCAGGCAAAATTCTGGGTACCTGGACCAAACGGATCCGCTCCCTGCCCGCAGAAGGTATGCCAATAGGCTATGGCAAACTTAAAATGCTCGCGCATGGTCTTCCCAGCCACCACTTGGTCTGGATTGTAATATTTGAATGCCAAAGGATTATCGGATTCCTTGCCTTCAAATTTAATATCATTTATACCCTTAAAGTATTCCTTGTTTCCAATTATTGCCATCTCTTTTTTATTATTTAATGATTAGTTCCAATTCTTTTTTCCAATTTTCATAGGCCAATTGATAAGCTCTTTTATCACTCAAAGGCTTAAAAGTCTTTACATGGTCGTTATTGGTAATATAGGTTCCAAATTTCCCAAACCCTCCTTCATTGATACCAGCCGCCCTGGCTGCACCAATGGCCCCGGTAGTATTATAAATTTCAATGTCCTGCGACACTAAAGTGGATACTGTTTCGGAAAAAATTTCCGACCTAAACAAATTATCATTCCCGGCACGCATTACCTCTATGGATATACCGTCCGATTTTAAGATTTCCATACCGTAAACAAAGGAAAATGCTATTCCTTCCAAAGCTGCCCTACAAACATGTGCCTTGGTGTGATTATTAAGGTTGATGTTGACCAATCTAGTGCCAATATCCTGATTGTTGAGCATGCGTTCCGCTCCGTTTCCAAACGGGATAAGGCATACGCCGTCCGAACCCACTGGAATTTCCGAAGCCAAGGAATTCATTTCCTCATAGGAATCCACATCCAAATTATTCAAAAGCCAGCGGTACTGAATTCCAGCACCATTGATATTCAATAACTTACCTACTCTTGGAGTCTGTTTAGTATAATTGACATGGGCAAAATTATTTACCCTAGTACTCTCCTTTCCCGATAAACTATCGGTAACCGCATAGACCACCCCAGAGGTGCCTCCAGTAGCAGCAACTTCCCCGGGATTGAACACGTTCAGGGCCAAGGCATTATTGGGTTGATCCCCAGCCCTGTATAGTATGGGCGTACCTACTGCCAAACCACTTTCTTGGGCCCCTTTGACATCCACTCTGGATTGAAGTCCAAAAGTATCCACAATATCTGGAATAAAGGACTTGGGAATACCATAATGCTCCATGAGTAATTCTGCCACCGCGTCCTCCTTGAAATCCCAAAGGATTCCTTCCGATAATCCGGAAATAGTGGTATTGATTACATTGGAAAAGCGAAAGGCTATATAATCTCCAGGAAGCATTAGCTTGTCTGCCGACTTATAAAGTTCTGGTTCGTTTTCCTTGACCCATTTCAATTTGGAAGCCGTAAAATTTGCCGGGGAATTCAATAAATGGGCCTTACAGATGTCCTCTCCAATATCACCATAAGCCTTCCTGCCAATTTCCACAGCACGACTATCGCACCAAATAATGGATTTCCTGACCGGCTCCCCTTGTTGGTCCACCAATACCAATCCATGCATCTGATAGGCTATGCCTACCCCTTTTATTTGATCTTGGTCTACAGTATACTTCTTTTTTATTTTTTTTATTCCCTGACAAACAAAAGTCCACCATGCTTTGGGATCTTGTTCTGCCCAACCATTTTTTAAGGCCAACATCTCCATTTCCGTTTCCGGTTCCTGAACTACCCCAACACTTTTACCAGTAGCTACCTCTACCAAAGCCACCTTAATTGAAGAGCTGCCAATATCCAATCCCAAATAATACATATGTCTTAAAATTTAATGGAATAAATTTTCAATATGAAAATTCTTGAAGCACCAATCAAATATATTAAAATCTATATCAAGACAAACATATTGGGGCGCAGGGCATAAAATAAAGCAAAAATCACAGACCAGGACTAATGCCCTAAATATTGATATAAATAACTGAAAATGTAATAGTTATAAGTCAATTATAGCATCTCGACACTTTTCGAAAACGCTTTCGTAGAAATTGGCGCTTACAACCAACGGCCATAAAAATTGGGTTAGGGAATTTATCCGTTACCTTGGTTGAACCTATTCCTTTTTTTTACTCACCAGACCCTTTGTAAACTCGTTCAGGGTCTCCACTTTTTCCTCAAAATCCCCTTTTATGGTCTTTCGGAATTCGTTTAAATTTTTCACCAGATCGTCTATATTTTCTGGAATTACATCCTCAAAAAACTGTCGTAGGCGTTTAGCCGTAGTGGGCGATTTTCCATTGGTAGAGATGGCCACCTTTACATTGCCCTTGGTTACGATCCCGCCCATATAAAAATCACAAAAAGGTGGATTATCGGCAACGTTCACAAGGATATGCCTTTCCCGGCAATCGTGATATACCTGTTCGTTTACATCAACTTTATCGGTGGTAGCAATAACCATATGGCGTCCTTCCAAGTAACTTTTATTGTACACATCCTTGGTTATCTTAACCTGATGTTTTTTGGCAAGTTCCAATGTTTGGGGCAAAAATTCCGGCGCCAACATTTCTACTTGGGCATTAGGGCTGGATTTAAGCATAAAAGTCAGTTTTTCCAGACCCACGTTACCTCCCCCTACTATAAGAATATTAAGCTGGGATACTTTTAAAAAAACAGGGTACAATTCATTCCTTTCCATATGTCCTTCAATGTTATTCTTGTTCAATGGGCCTTACAACAAATACTTTCAGTTAAAAAACGGCAATTCCGAAATTCAAAAAAGAATTTTATTCAAAGATAAGGCACAAAATGTTTGACCTTCTTTCATTTTGGATAGATTTTACGATATACCCACCTGTTTATGTTAATTCCTTGGAAAATCGTGTGTATATTTTTTATTGCCATGTTCAAAAATGCTAATTTCGATACCCGTAACTCAAAACTAACATTATACATTGCCATTAGGTTTGCTTTTTAAAGGAATACGCCACTGGCAATATCACAACTCAACATTTCAATTATGACCAATTACACCAACTTGAAAAATCTAATCTTAACCCTATCACTACTGTTTACCGGGGTAACAAATGCACAAGAAGCTGTAGATTATGTTAACCCACTGGTTGGCACGGATTCCAAGCCAAGTATGTCCAACGGAAATACCTACCCTGCCATTGCCATGCCTTGGGGAATGAACTTTTGGACGCCACAAACAGGAAAAATGGTTGATGGCTGGGCATACACCTATGCTGCCGATAAATTAAGGGGCTTTAAACAAACCCATCAACCTTCCCCATGGATGAACGATTACGGTCAGTTTGCTATTATGCCACTTACCGGGAAACTACGCTTTACAGAAGACGACAGGGCCAGTTGGTATTCGCACAAATCAGAAATTGTAAAGCCTCATTACTATAGTGTTTATTTGGCGGACCATGATATTACCACCGAAATTACCCCCACGGAAAGAGCTGCCATGTTCAGGTTCACCTTTCCAGAAAATGAAAATTCACACGTGGTACTCGATGCCTTGGACAAAGGCTCCTATGTGAAGATTATTCCAAGCGAGCGAAAAATAATAGGATATACCACCAAGAATAGTGGTGGGGTTCCCGAAAATTTTAAAAACTACTTTGTGATGGTCTTTGATAAGGACTTCGAAAGCACCAAAACCTTTAGTGCGGAGCAACTATTGGAAGGTCTGGAGATTGAAACCGACCATGCCGGTGCCATTGTAAGCTTCAAAACAAAGAGAGGCGAGGTCGTTATTGCCAATGTAGCCTCCTCCTTTATTAGTTATGACCAGGCCGAATTGAACTTAAAGGAACTTGGCACCGATGATTTTGACACTTTAAAACAGAAGGGAAGGGCAGCCTGGAACAAGGAGCTGGGACGAATTAAGGTAGAAGGCGGTAGTATAGATCAATTCAAGACCTTTTATTCCTGTCTTTATAGATCCTTGTTGTTTCCAAGGAAGTTCTTTGAATATGACCTTAACGGAAATGTAATGCATTATAGCCCTTATAATGGAAAAGTACTTCCTGGCTATATGTTTACAGATACCGGGTTTTGGGACACATTTAGGGCCCTTTTCCCCTTTCTAAACCTTATGTACCCCGAACTCAACGCCCAGATACAAGAAGGTCTTGCCAATGCCTATAAGGAAGGTGGCTGGTTGCCAGAATGGGGAAGTCCCGGCCTAAGAAACGTTATGGTAGGGAACAATTCTGCTTCCGTTGTTGCGGATGCCTATTTAAAAAATGGGAACAATCAAAATTATGATATCGAGACCTTGTACGAAGCATTGATACATGGGGCCAATAATGCCGGTCCCTTAACAGCAGTAGGACGAGCCGGAGTAGATTATTACAACAAGCTAGGCTATGTTCCCTATGATGTGGATATCAATGAAAATGCGGCAAGAACCTTGGAATACGCCTATGACGATTTTACCATTTATCAGTTGGCGAAAGCCTTGAACAAACCTAAAAAGGAAATCAACCTATACAAAAAACGAAGTCTAAACTATAAAAACCTGTTCGATCCTGAGACCAAATTAATGCGTGGCAAGAATGAGAACGGTGAATTTATGGCTCCCTTTAACCCTTTTAAATGGGGCGATGCCTTTACCGAAGGCAATAGCTGGCACTACACCTGGTCCGTTTTTCATGACATCCAAGGCTTGGCTAACCTAATGGGTGGCAATGAAGCCTTTGCCGCCAAATTGGATGAAGTATTTTCGTTACCGCCCGTTTTTGACGAGAGCTATTATGGCTTTGTAATACATGAAATACGGGAAATGCAGGTAGCCAATATGGGGCAATATGCCCATGGCAATCAACCAATTCAGCATATGCCCTATCTATATAATTTTGCGGGGCAACCATGGAAAACACAATATTGGGTAAGGGAAACCATGGACAGGATGTACACCCCAGCCCCAGACGGCTATTGTGGGGATGAGGACAACGGACAAACCTCTGCCTGGTATGTATTCTCGGCCATGGGGTTCTATCCAGTCTGCCCAGGAACGGATCAATATGTATTGGGAACCCCATTGTTCCAAAAAACAACGCTCGTTTTAGAAAATGGGAAGGAAATTAGCATCAATGCACCTAAAAATAGTGCATCCAACAAATATGTAAATGCGCTGACCTTAAACGGTAAGACCTATTCCAAAAACTGGTTGAGCCATAAGGAACTGATGCAAGGGGCTGTTTTGGATTTTGAAATGACAGACACTCCCAATAAAACAAGAGGAACTAAAAGCGAGGATTTTCCTTTTTCACTTTCCAATGAAAAATAGGAAATATTAGTGAAGGTTTTACAAAGTATTTAACCTTCACCAAATCAAAAGCGGCGATCCTTTACAGAAGCAAGAAATTGCTTTAGGACCGCCGCACCGAATATGTACCCCTTAAGGGGGCCAACAATTTTTAGGACTTTCTTACCTGTCCATCCCCATAAACATAATATTTATTGGTAACCAACTGCTCCAGCCCCAGAGGGCCCCTATGGTGCAATTTATCCGTACTGATCGCCAGTTCCGCACCAACACCCATTTGTCCGCCATCCGTAAATCTCGTAGAGGCGTTGAGGTAAACTGCGGCACTATCCACCTGATCCATGAACTCCATGGCCCGCTCCTTATTCTTGGTCATAATGGTTGCGGAATGCCCTCCGGAATAGTTGTTGATCTTTTGAACCGCCGATTCCAAATCATCTACTGCTCCAACCACACATTTCATGGCCAGGAATTCTTCATACCATATAGACTCGTCTTCCACAACATTATTTTCAGACAGCACCTCGGCCACTTTACTATCCACTACCACTGAGACACCCTGGTCTTTTAGGATAGTATTGAGCTCCTTTACCTTGTCGGAATAATTATCAATATTAACGTCAACCAGTATTTTATCCAGGGCATTACACGCCGATATCTTTTGGGTCTTCGCATTTAGGATTACCTCTAGACTCTGTGCCCAATCCGCATCCTTGTCCACAAAAAGAAAATTATTGCCCCTTCCACTGACCAATACCGCGCATTTGGCATGCTCTTTTACAAAAGCGATCAAGCGCTCCCCACCACGGGGTACGATCAAGTCCAGCTTTTCGGTAGGATTCCTCAAAAATTCCTGGGTCTCCTCCCTATTCATATGCAGCAGTTGGATCCATTGGGTATCCAAACCATTTTCCTCCAATGCCAAGTGCCAACATTTCTCCAATATAATATTACTATGAACGGCTTCCTTTCCTCCCTTCAACAAAATTTTATTATTGGCCTTGAAGGCCAAAACAGCCGCTTCTATGGTAACATCCGGCCTGGATTCATAAATAATCATGATGGTCCCGAAAGGCGCTGTCTTGTTTTCAATTTTCAATCCGTTTTCCAGTGATTGTTCCGTTTTAATTTTGCCTACTGGATCTTGCTGTTGCAGCACCTCCTGGATAGCTGCAATCATTCCATCTACCTTTTTGTCATCCACAATAAGTCTATCATACATAGCCCTATCCGTTTTATCAAAAAGATCCAGATCTTTCTGATTGGCGGTTATTATTTCTTTCCTTTTGCCATCCAATATCCGCATCATGGATCGCAATACGTTATTTTTTATTTCTGTATTTAATAATTTCATGCGTTTATTTTATGTTTACTCTACTTATACCGAAATCTTGGTTCCCACGCTCTTGCCTTCCACAATATCCAGTATAACCCGCTTTCTTTTACCATTGGCAATATAGGTCGGGATATTTTTGGAGGCGGTCTGCTTGGCAATGTTCAACTTGGAGCCCATGCCCCCTCTACCTTCAGCCTCTCCCTTGTCTATGGTCTTAATATATTTCTCCACATTCTGGTCTACGCTGACATTCTTTATCACCTCGGTGTCCTTATCATCGGGATGCCCGGTAAATAATCCTTCCGTATCGGTAAGGATGATTAATTTATCGGCCTTGGTAAGTTCTGCCACCAGACTTGCCAACTCATCATTGTCCGAAAACATGGAATTGGTCAAGGAAACAGCATCATCCTCATTAGCTATAGGTACAACACCCTCGGCCAATAAGCCTTCGTAACAATTGATCATATTATCGCGATGATTACCAGGATTAAAATCCCTTTTGGTTGCCAACACTTGGGCACACTTCATTCCATAATCTTGAAATATATTGTAGTAGTGCCGCATCATCCTAGGTTGACCAATGGCCGAATATACTTGTCGCCTTGTGGCCTTATCCGTAATTTGGCTCTCTCCCATCACTTCCATACCCGCTATAACCGATCCCGAAGAAACCAAAACCGACATGATATTTCGTTCGTACAATTCTGCTATCTGTTGTACCAAATGATCAAGGACAGGTTTTACGATCCTGTTGTCCTTATTGGTCATTACATTGGTACCTACTTTTATAACTACTCTCTGTTTATACATAATCTATTTATCTTTTCCTAGTTCTACAGCGCGATTAAAAGCGGAGTAGGCGGCCTCCTTTATCAGCTCCTTTACATTATTGTCTTCCATGGAATCCAATGCCGCCCTAGTGGTCCCTCCTTTGGAAGCTACTCTTTCCATCCATGAATTGGGGGAAAGATCGGATTGATTGAACAAGTCTACCGCACCTTCAAAAGTCTGACTAACCAACATTTTGCTGTCATTGCCCGAAAAGCCCATTTTTAATGCCGCTTCCATCATACTTTGCATAAAATAGAAAACATAGGCCGGGCCACTACCCGAAATACCGGTGGAAGCATCTATAAATTTCTCGGAGCTTACCAATATAGATTTCCCTGTGGTATCCAATAAATTCTCTATGGTCAATAATTCTATTCTTGACACCTCCTTGGAAGCGGTATATGAAGTTACCCCTTTCCCAATTTGTGCCGGAAGGTTTGGCATAGCACGAACAACTTTTTGAAGGCCCAGCTGGTCTTGTATCGATTTTATGGTAACTCCGGCCATAATTGAAATAACGATCTGCCCCTCATTGACCAAGTCTTTCATCTTCTTAAACAAATCCTCGCTATGGAAAGGTTTTACCGCAATAAAAATTAAATCTGCCTTGGGCACACAATCCTCCAAGTTTTCATGTACTTCAAAATGTATAATCTTTTTTAAGGACAAGGTCTTTTCTTGGGAACTATCCAAGATCATCAAATTTCTTTTCTTTAATAGTTTTGATTTCGACATGGCTTCCGCATAGGTCAATCCCATATTCCCTGCACCAATTACTAATACTTTCATGTATTGTTTTTAAGTTAATACGTTTAATTTACAACCCCAATTGCTCAATAACCATGCGATACTACGTTATTGCATATAGAGTTTAACTGTTCATATAGATTTATTATAGATAAAACCTATACATCGGCCTTAGCCTATACTATTCTTGACATTGCGTTTTTAAACTGGATTGGAAAATTTTTGTTTCAAGGCCTTCGGGCGAAGAATAAATAATTGCAAAACCTGACAAAAATGGTGTTTCCTCCTAAAAATTGTCTAGAGTTGACCATGGCAGCTCCGCCATTCAAATAATAATAAATGCAGAAAATTGGCCCATTAATGGGCTACAACATTAAAACAGGTCCTATCCTAGCTTGTAAGAACTGGTAAGTAATAATAAATTAGGATATGAACTAACCCTTACTTAATGTAAAAAGTAAATTTTCAACATGGTTGCCTGTTCATCGAACTCATTGGAAACGCCATGTGGAATAGAGCCATCAAAATAAAGCAGATCTCCTTTTTCCAATAGCACCTTATCCTTTTTTAGCAAATAATTTACCTTGCCTCCAAGTACATAAATAAGTTCATTGGCGTTGGTTGAGATGGGCTTTCGGTAGGCCCCAGCAGAAACGCTTACAATATATACCCTAATACTACTATCTGATGAAGGACTGGACAACAAATGGGTATATTCCAGGTTAACGGAATCTTCACGGTCTTCCTTGGTCCCCGTTCCATTTTTGATAACGATATAATCTCCGTTAACACTGGATGACAGATCCAGTTCGGACAGATCGATACTCAGGGTCTGCATTATTTTTAAAAGTACCGGTAGGGATGGCGTGGTTCTTAAATTTTCAATTTTAGAAATTAATCCGGCACTAACACCGGTTCTTTTAGCTACTTGCTGCAAGGTCAAATCTCTTTTTTGGCGGGCCAATTTTAATTGTCGCCCAATATTTATAAGAATGTCATCCATTGAATTGCTGTTGATCAAGAACTTGCACAAAAATAGCAGACTTGATATTTATATTGCAAAAATAAACAAATATTTCTGTCAATTTGGAAACAACTTGGAAGTTGAACACGAACAATCTATTTAGATAGCCCGATGCAACTATTTTACAATGGTCCTGATATATTCTCCAACAGGATGGTCTGTCTTGAAGTTAAAACCCAATAATCTTGAAGCTGTTCCCGCTATTTGGTCCTGAAAAATTTCGTCATTATCCCGAACTTCTCCTAAAGGCTCTATTCCCGGACCTAATACCCCCAGCCAAGTCTCATCACAATGTGGGGCCGCTGTTCCGTGATCGGTCCATTTTTGACCTATTCCCCTCCCATGATCAGGATATACCATAATAGCCGTTTTATCCTTATAAAATGGATCTTTTTGCAGAGTTGTCCACAAACTCTTTATCATGCCATCTATAAAATGGCCGGCATTTAAGTAATTATCGTAATCCCCAGAATGTCCGTAATTATCTGTATCTGCAAAATCTATATGCACTACTTTTGGATGATTGGCTTGGATATAGGCTTTGGTCATAGCAAAAGTTAGTGCATCCGGCCTACATTCCCCAAAGTATTCCGGTACCAGATGCTGTAATTCATTAGCCAAAATTTGGGCCTCGGATAAATTGGCTCCAAGTACATCTTCCCCTGGCAAATTAACCACCATACCATTGCGGTCCCTATTTAATATTCTGCCCAGGGCATCCCAAGAAGCAAATGTAACTACCTTATTGGCATATCCCTTATGACCATTGATAAATTCCAAAACATTAATATTGGGATTATTCGGAAAGGCATTGGAATTAATATTGGGGTCGTAAAAACCACAGAGGGTCTCACTTCTTCCAGGATAGGAGAACCAATACTCATTTCTGAGACTTACCTTACTGCCAAGATCCCGGTTACCATAAACCTGACCCCTTACGGCAATTGTCTCCCATAAAAAAGGCATAAATTTCCTGCGTCTCTCGGCTACCGAGGGCGCCCAATATTTATCATTCTTTAACAATAAAGTATCGGCACCACGAAAAACTTCCTGCCACCTTAGGCCATCCACGGATATTAAAATTAGATTTTCCACCTGACTTTTTTGGGAATAGCCGCATAGGGTAATAAGAAAGAAAATTAAAAAGAACCTACAATTCATCTTATTTGCCTGTATTTATTTAATTTGAAAATCGGTTAAAACTGCAGCATGATCGGACGGAAACATGATGGGATGGTAATCAATGACCTTTGATTCTATGGGGTTTAAACCCTTTCCTTTATAGTATATATAATCAATTCTGTCCCTTAGACCATACTTATCCGAAGAGGTAGCGGCCCTGGGAGTCCATGTAAAGCCGGGGTCGAGCAAGGGGTTAATGTGCAATTCGCGATAGCTGTCCATAAACCCTGCTTGGGCCATTTCCCTGCTCTCCGGCCATTCCACTATTTTACCATAATGGATATCCTTTGTTTCTGCCGTCCAATCCAAATGGGACCCCATATTAAAATCGCCCACCATGATTACCGGAACATCATTGGTATTTTTTAAATAGGGTGAAATTTCCTTTAGAATCTCCTTTATTTCCGCGTGGCGTGTTCCTGCTTCATCTGCTATTAATGC
Source organism: Arenibacter troitsensis (assembly GCF_900177645.1). Taxonomy (GTDB): domain Bacteria; phylum Bacteroidota; class Bacteroidia; order Flavobacteriales; family Flavobacteriaceae; genus Arenibacter; species Arenibacter troitsensis. Next base: position 55,582 of record NZ_FXAO01000001.1, on the reverse strand, counting down.
TTTTGGAGTTTTATTTTCTTTTATGATGCTATTGCTATAATCGGGCAAATAATGCAACCAAGTATCAAAAAATATCAATTCTTGGGAAGGACCAGTCATTAATTTTACCCCGCCAAAATTGAACGGCTTAAAGACCTTAATCGTTTCTGTAATTGGATAGCGACTCATTATAGATAAGTTGGAGCTGATTAAATAGAAATAATAGCCCAAAGAATCCGCTATTATTGCCCCAGACCCATAGGTTTCAATAAGACCCACTAGGTCCGCGTTGGTAGCTTTTATAGTTTCAATGACTCTTTGCAATCCTACTTCCTTCCCATATCGATGCCCACCGTGCCAAATATTCCATGTCAACACCTTTAAGTGTCGGGCATCAGAAGCTACTGCATAATTCTTTGAATTTGGGCTATATTGGGAGTACAACTTCTCAACGGTTTCGGCATCAATGGCAGAATCCCATACCTTTATCTCATCAATAAAACCATTAAAGGCATTCCATTGGCCATTGGAACCGTATTCCCACTTCTCATCCGAACCTCCTATTACCGTGGCGTACTGGGACTGCAAACCCTTTAGGTCCGGAGTGTTATAGATAGCGACATTAATGCCATCAAAATATATCCATGTTTCTTTTTTATTCCGGTCTACGGTAAAAAGAATTTGATGCCATTCCCCGTCGTTAATTCTTTGTCTTTCGGCAGTGGGCACATAATCATACCTATTCTTACCATCATTTAAAATTAAGGCCCATGCCCCATTTTCCCTAGAGTAAAGTTGCCAACCCTGTGTGGTGGGGTCTTCAGCAAGTTTATTCCCAATAATGGGGGCTCCCATTGCCGCATCAGCTAGGGTTTTTACCCATATTTGGACAGTAAAGTTGCCTTTTTCGCCAAAATCGGGCAACGCCCCGTTTTCTATCTTAAGGGGCCTTCTTAAAGCTGCATTGGCGGACAGATCTAAAGCCTTCCCCAAAATTCCTTCAGTAAATTGGGATTGCTGAAGGTCTACCATATACGTTGCTTCATTTTTGGAAATATGCCTTTCTTCAAAGCCAAATTCATCAAAATTCATGTAAACAATGGGCTCCTGACCTTGGGCAAGCTCCAATTTGAACATAAAAATCAGAGCCAAGACAATTGTTATAGAATATTTTATGTCCATGTTGCTATGATACAAATTGGACCATGCACTTCTAAATAATCCAACTACAACCAAGGGTATTTCTTTTCTACCTTGGAAAAAATATAATTTATTTTCACCTACAAACTTCTTGAACATGTTTTACTTTTTGCGTTTAAAATCAACCTTTCTATCGCTAATGGATGCGGAAAGCCTGGGAGCATCGGGATGGCCTTTTTCCAATGGGGTAGGTTTTACAAACTGACTTTGCCTACCTTCAATGGAAATTTGACCAGAAGGGTCCAAGCTAATGAAGGCAAAAATGGAATCCTGGTACATGGCCATACTACCATCGGAACCATATCCTTCACCTACGTAAAAATAGGAAGCACTGTTCATTTGGAAATAGTGAACATTATTTATATAACTGTGATCGTCTACGTGATGGTGCCCACAGAAACAGGCAATTACTTTTTGATAGTCCGTTCTATTGTTGGCATCATCAATAACTTTTCTAACTTCAAACCTACTGGGAGAGGACCATCCATCCCAAATTTCGTCGAAGGCCTGATGGGAAATGATAATGGTCTGTTTATCCGTTTTTTCCAAATCCTCCCTTAGCCATTCAATTTGTTCCGGGTTTACCAAGCTTCTGTTCTGTTGATCAATATAAAAATTGGCATTGCCATAATCCTCGTATCTCCCATCTTTCAGTATATAATTTCCATCCATTACCACAAAGTGAAAGTCGCCCTTATCAAAGGAATAATAATTGCTCTCCATCCCAAAAAAATCCATGGCCTCCTTCTTGGTAACCTTGTCCATATCATGGTTACCTAGCACATGATATTTTTCACCCTTATACGTATTCCAAAGATCCATGCATTCCTGTGCTTCTTCCGTTGCAAAGCAAAAATCCCCTCCTTGAATAATAAAATCCAATTTTCGGGTAGAAGCCTCTTTTATAAAGACCCGCAAACGCTCAAGTCCGTCTGAACAAAAGCCATGATGGACATCGGTTATAAAACCAATATTGACCTTGTTATTTTTAGTGATTTCATTTTTAGGAGCGAAGGCGTAGGCCCCAACATTACCCATTCCCAAGGCTAAGGTTCCCAATCCCATCTTGGCCATAAACTTACGACGTCCTTTTTCCTGCTTTTGCATGATAATCTTTCTTGTTTGTTTAACCACTTACTTTATTGGATCTGGCGGCGGCACACTTGTGCAGCCATTCTTCCCCAAAGGGATCTATACTACCAAATCTGGAAATTTCAAATTCTGAATAATCGAGGGGATTTGGCCTACCCGCTGCCATTTCAGCAATTCCAAGCCCTACCCCGCCTGCAACAGAAATCCCTGCACCACAACACCCTGAAGCTACCAAAAAACCCTTTATACCCGGAACTGCCCCCAATACCAAATGTGAGTCGGGCGTATATCCCGAAAATCCGGCCACATAATATTTAATCCCCATATCGTAAAAAGCAGGAAAAAAACGTGCGAGTCGCTCGCCATTTTCAAAAAGATCGTCCATCCCTTCATCGGCGCTAAAAACGAAATCGGTAATATCCTTGGGCACATCTTTTGGGGAAGCGACCAACGATTTCCCCTCGCGTATCCCAAACAGCAATCCCCCTCCTTCAGGTCGGGCATAGGCTTGGGCGTCCGGCAAAAGCACCATGGGCGAATTTATGGGAAACAGATCGGAGCGTTCCGTTATCCAATACTGACTTCTCACCGGTGCCATAGGAAGACCTGCCCCCACCTGGCCAGCTAGCAGGGGCGCCCAAACTCCAGCCGCATCAACAACGGTCTCTGCAAGGATGTCCCCATCAGTAGTCTTTACACCCTTCACCGTACCAGTTTCTTGTATTAAACCAACTACCTCTACCCCTTGGTGAATTTTAACTCCCCGGTTTCTGGCACATCTGGCAAAAAATGTCCCCAGCATATAAGGGTCACAATAGGCTTCGTTAGGAACGAAGCCTATTTTCAGGGCTTCTTCCACTTCCAACCAGGGTGCTTTTACCTTGGCTTCTTCCTTATTGATATAATAGGCTTCCTGATCGTATTCCTTGGCAATATCCATTAACACTTCCAGATCCTTTACCTTGGCTTCGCTTGCTGCCACATGCATCATACCGACCACCTTGAAATCCAAAGTTTCGCCTAGCTCCTCCTCCATCTCCTTGGCTACCTTAAAGGTCTCAATGGTCAACGGAATATAGGAGCGCTTGGACCTCACCATGGTCATAAGGGCCGCTGCCCTACTGGTAGCCGCGTTGTTAAGCTCATTGCGCTCCAAAAGCATTACTTGTTTTCCTGGATTGTTCTTACTAAAATAATAGGCAATGGCACAACCAAATATGCCGCCTCCTACAATCACTAAATCCGTCTTTTTCATCATTGCTACATTATATCCGAAGGACCTAAAAACAAGGCACCTCCATTATAAGCACTCATTAATCGGAACTCTGAAGGTTCCACTTTATAGCTGCCAATCCTCCTCCAATAAACGACATGATAACAAAAAAATAAAATAGATTGTCCCAACCGTAATACTCATTGATAGCCACTACAATAAAACCTGAAAACATTTGTCCTACAGACCCCATCCCATTAATAATACCAGCGGCCATTGCCGCTCCCTTGGTACCCCCAACATCCATAGAACCGGCGGTGCAAATCAGTGAATCCGGCCCATAAGTGGCAATCCCTATAAGGGCAATGCTGATTATTGTAGCTATTTTTCCATAAGGAACCATATAGGGGTGAGCTAGGCAGGCAAGGCCCAATCCAATCATCATTATGGCAACTGTACTAAATCGATTGGATTTAAAGATTTTATCCGAACTGTAACCTGCCAGGATGACCCCAAAGAAGCCTATCAGTTCATATACCGAAGACATATAACCTGCATCGCTAACATCATAGTGCAGCGCTTTCTCCAAATAGACCGGCAACCAAAAGAGAAAGGCATATCTAGTCATTTTGAGGATCATATAACAACTGGAATAGATCCAGAGGGAACTATTCCTTAACAGCAATCCCAATATCTTTAGTTTCTCCGCCTTGGCCCCGCCTTCAAAGTCATATTTGTTCTCCACAATTTTAGGCAACCCAACATCTTCCGGGTTGTTTCTAGTAAACAAGAGATAGAGAATTGCGATCACAAAGAGAATAAGGGAGGGAAAAATAAAACCTCGTTTCCAGCCCAGCTCCGAAAGGAATTCCATATCAAAAGCCGCATAGGTCGCAAATATGGTAGCTAGAAAGCCCCCAGTAACATAACAGGTAGACCACCATGACATGACTATTCCGCGCTCCGTTCTTCTAAACCAAGGGGTCATATTCTTAATTAATCCGCTCCAACCTGTGGATTGACCATAACCATTTGCTGCTATCAGAAAAACAATAACACCGGCAGAAAATGTCATTCCCAGGAATAAATTTCCAATTGCCGCCAAAAATAGCCCAACTGTAACCACTTTTCTGGGACCGAAGGTATCGGACAAGTATCCATTTACAAATTGCCCTATGGTATACACCAGACTGTAAACAAATATAATAGAGGCGTAGTCGGAATTGTCGAGTCCCAAATCGGTCTCCATGGAGCTCCAGGTAACCGATAAGTTTTTCCTACCAAAATAAAAGCCAGCGTAAGCGAGCCAAGTGAGGACAAATATTCTTCTCCTCCAATATTTTTGATCTGTGGTTAAATTCATGTTTGGCATTGGTTAATTTATTTAAAATTTTAAATCACATGACTAAAAAATTGGTTTGAAGGGGCACACCACCTGTACCTCTGTGCAGGTGGTGGCATTTAATTTAAATTATGGAACACGTATTAATTTGCCATTGCTTTTCGATTAAAAACAAAAAGCGATGATGAACATAAAAGTCTTGTCTGCCAATCGCTGCAAATCAATTTTCCAAAAACCCTATTTGAACAAGGTATTCCTTCAATACTTTTAAGAAATCTTCCATATCCCTATAATCGATCTGTCCTATGTTGGAAATCCTAAACGTATCATAATTATTAACCTTTCCTGGATAAATGGTAAATCCCCTTTCAAAGAAAAAATCATGCATTTCGTCAAAATCATATTTCTCGTTCTTTGGCTCTATGATGGAAGTAATAATCTTAGAGTGATGTTCCCTGTCTATTAAATATTCCAATCCCATTTTTTCTATCCCGCTAAGAAGGGTTTCCCAGGATTTTGCATATCTGGCATATCGTTTCTCCACAGTTTCTTCCTTGGTTTCTATTATAGCCTGTTTCAGGGCATAAAAAGTTTGAACAGGAGGGGTAAACCTAGTTTGATGCGTTTTTTCAAAATAAGCGTACTATGCATATAAATTTAGGTAGAGGTTTCGCATTGGAATGGATTCTGTGGCCAATAATGCCTTTTTATTACAAATAGCGAATCCTATTCCGGCCATTCCTTGTATGTTCTTATTGGAGCTGGCCGCCAAATAATCAATATTCATGGCCTTCATGTCCACTGGAATAGCCGCAAAACCGCTCATGGAGTCTACTATAAAACTAATTTTGTAGGTTGCACATAATTTCCCAACGGCAGCAATATCATTTAACAAGCCTGTAGTAGTTTCATGATGTATCATGGCCAAGTGGGTTAATCCCTTTTCTCCTTTTATTACCTCTTCAAGGGCTTTTAGATCAATTGGTTCTATGGAGGAGGATTCAAAAACTACGGTATCCAATTTATAAATTTTGGTTATCTGGCACATGCGCTTTCCATAAGCACCATTATCTATGATAAGAATGCGTCCGTTTTCGGGCACAACGGAACTCAATATAGCCTCTACCGTGGCCGTTCCCGAACCCCCGAACAAAACAGTGACATAATCCTTGGGATCTCCTACAAATTTGGTAATCTCAGTGGCACAATATTCCATAAGATCCCCAAACTCCTTCTCCCTAGGGCAGATATCGGTAACAACTTGGGCCAATTTTACAGAATCGGTGGTAGTTGCCGGACCGGGGTTGAGCAACACATTTCTTTTTATTTGCATTTCGTATTTGTCGATTAAGATTTTTGAATTACTTAAATTATTGTAAAAATTATAGCTCCTTACTTAGGCAATATCCCATGGTAGGGAATAGGTCTTGACATAGGTATAGCCTTTCATGGTCTCAATGACCCCTTCCTTGTACCCCAAGCCAGAATCCTTTACCCCTCCAAAGGGCGTCCATTCCAAACGGTAACTGGGTGCTTCATTTACATTTACGGTACCCGTATCCAATTCGGTAATTACACGCTGAATGGATGGCCAGTGATTACTGACAACACCACCTGACAAGCCATATGGCGTGTCATTGGCAATGTCTATGGCCTCATCCAAAGTTTTAAATCTAATTATCGGGGCAACCGGACCAAAGGTCTCTTTGGCCACTACTTCGTGGGCATTTTGTACATGGTCCAAGACCGTGGGCGCATAAAGTGCACCATCGCGTTTATGACCGGCCAATAATACCGCACCATTATCTATGGCATCTTGGACACGCAATTGCATCTCCTTTGCGGATTCTTCGGTAATCACTGTACCCATGTCATTTTCCGCATCATATGGATCCCCATATTTTAAAGCTTCCACCCGGGCGGTTAATTTAGCGGCATAATCATCCGCTATACTCTCATGCACCAAAATCCTTCGGATGGCGGTACAACGCTGGGCCGAATTTTTAAAGGTTCCAGACATGGTTACCTCAACTGCCTCATCAATATCGGCATCTTCAAGAACCAACAATGCCGAACTACCTCCCAACTCCAAAACCAATTTTTTATATCCTGCTTTGGAGGCTATTATTTTACCGACCTTGCTACCACCGGTAAAGGAAACCATGGTTATTTCCGGATGTATGGTCATCATTTCTGCAGTTGCTTGGACATCCGCCCCATTTATCACGTTCAACATATTTGGTGGCAGACCACAATCCAACGCCAACTGTGCAAAATAATAAGCCGATAAGGGAGTTTTTTCGGACGGCTTCAAAACCACCGTATTGTTGGTTGCGATAGCTGGTGCTATCTTATGCACCACCTGGTTCATAGGATGATTGAACGGGGTAATACAACTAATGAGCCCCAAGGGCACACGAGTGGTATAGATTCTTCTGGGCTTACCGTTTTTGGATACATCGCAAGGGAATACTTGGGAATCATCGTCCAAGGCCTTCATGGCCGAAAATCTGAGTACATCGGAAACCCTACTGGCTTCATATCGGGTATCCTTTAAACAAAGTCCAGTCTCATCGGTAATCATTTTACTCACCTCATCGACCCGCTCTTCCAAGGCGTTCGCTATTTTATTGAGTATATCGTAGCGTTCATATCTGGTAAGGTTAATTTTTGTATTCTTGGTATCCGTCAACACCTTGTCCAAGGTTTTGGTATCTATAGACGCTACCCTGCCCACCTGTTTTTTGGTGTATGGATTATAAATATCTATCCATTCTCCAGTTTTCACCTGTTTTCCATTAATTATACTTCCAAACTCGATCATAGTAATGTTTTAAATGGTTTAGTTAGAGAATCCGTTGCTCAAAAAATGGAACAAATCGAAGTTCCTACTAGTCCCAGACGCCAATTTCTCACTGTATTCGGCGTTCAATTTCTTGTTAAATATCATGGGCACCACTTGACAGTGTTCTCCCCCATGTGAACGCAAGCCCTCCTTTACCTTATCCAATTCGTGCCAATCAGGGGTCCTACCAATGGTAGTTGCCGAATCTGCCAATACCACCAAGTCTCCAATTCTATCGCCTGGAAGTTCATATTCCTCAACGGCTTCAGCATTGGTCAGCACCTTTTCTATTCCGTCCAAAGACAACAAATACTCCTTGGCTGCCTGCAACTGGGATTTATCTTCCAAATACAAGGTACCATAACCACCTAAGGCCCCGTGATGTACTACATAGGGATCCGTGATAGGCAAAATTACCCTCGATTTAATATTTTGGGCATCCAATAGTTGTTCTATAAACTGTACTTTTGGACTTCCATCCGGATTGGTCTTAGCCTGCATTCCATGATCCGCGGTTACCCCTATAATAGCACCCAGCTTATCCAGCTCTCCCAACCATAGGTCTATTTTGGATAAAAAATCGTTGGCATCCGGACTACCTGGAGCATATTTATGCTGCACAAAATCGGTTGTAGTCAAATACATTACGTCAAAATGCTCGCGCTTCAACAGTTTGGCACCGGCTTCAATGCAATAAACGGAAATATAGGGATCATAGATACCTGGTCTTTCCTTGCCCATTAATCCTTGCTCCACGTTTTCAATACCGTTTTCTTCCAATGTGGCCTGATTGGCAAATTCTGCCGAAAAGCATATCCCTTCAAGATTATGGGCAAGCATTTTCCGCAACTTGTCCTTGGCAGTAACCACGGCTACTTTTCTTCCGTTTTTACTTAACTCGGACAATATGGTAGGAACTTTTAGATATTTTGGGTCGTTCATCATTACTTCTTCCTGAAGTTCGGTATCCCAGTAAAAATTCCCGCAAATCCCGTTGACCTTGGGCGTAACCCCTGTAACGATAGCCATATTATTGGGATTCGTAAAAGAAGGAATTACACTTTTCACCATTCCCATGGAACCCTCTTTAATAAAACGTTGCAAATTGGGCATTACCTCCTTGGCACCTTCATAATAGGGGTAAGAGGTTCCATCCATACATATTCCGATAATGGTCTGTTTTTGTTTAGGGTAATTTCTGCTATTAATGTTCATGTTCTAAAATGTCTTTGAGTTTCTCTTTAATTTTGCACTAAAGTACAAATTTTTTACTAATAGGATAATTTAATACTCAAAATTATTGGTCATTGCAAGACGTATTCAAAAGTGAATTTCCCTCCAAACCCCAACTAGGACTAATTGGAATGCACAAATGAGTCAAAGCTGTATTAACAACGTCAACAGTGCGAGGTGTGTGCTCGAAATTGCCTACCGTTTCAATAGTAGTAATCGTTGCATCCCTCCATTCTCCTCCTGATAAAATTCCATGCGCCGCTGTTGGGCTGGCATCAATTATTAAGGCTCCTGAACCCTCTGTTAATTTCCAATGTCCTTTAATATTGGCAGCCATGGGATGTGTATCATCAAAAATTTTACATTTCCATGCATCTATAGTCTCGGTTTCCAACAAACCATTAAAAACCCTCACTTCTGAAATGTATCCATTATATTTATAAGCAGCATTACCATCTGCCCCAATAGTAAAAGGAAATGCATTATCTATATTTCCAATGGATGATATCTCTGCACTATTTTTTAAAATACCATCCACATACACTTTTAGTAAACCATCCCTATCAAAAGTGGCACTGATCGTATGCCATTCGTTGTCCGTAATTTGTCCTACCTCAACATCTACCCTATTGGTGCCATCCCCTATATTTACTTTGAAATTTTTGGAACCGGGATTGAAAGAAAAAACATATCCGGGCAAGAGACCGCTATCCCAATCCTTTTTAGCAATAATGCCTGCGTCAGCAGGTACTTTCCCACGAATCCGGCATTCAATTGAAAAATCCTGGGTAGCACCAAAACTATAAGCGGCATTATTCGGTATAGAAATTATGCCATTGGATTCAAAATAAAGCTCAGTACCACTATTTAAACAATTAGTAGCCGGAGAAACCGCTACCTCTGATGTTGTTTTGGCAATTTCCTTCTTAGGGATATAATCTCCACTAACAATCATAAAGATCGTCCGCTCTTCCTCTGTATCCCCGCCATGGCTTGTTCCAATGCCTCCGTGATCGGTGCTCACAATTATTATCCAATCTTCATTTGTGTAATTGGGACGATTTTTCATAGTAATTATCAATTCTCCAATGGCAGCATCAACTGTTTCAATTGCATTAATATAATTGGAGTTATCAGGACTGAAACCTGAACCGTGTCCGGCATGATCAACATCGTCAAAATGAACAAAAAGTGCCGTAAGCTCCTCAACACCAAGTTCTGCTACTGCCTTATTTTTGACGTCCACACTAGAATCCGCAGTGTTTCTAGTAATATCTGCAAATCCATTGGCAATTTGATCATTGATCGGATGCCATTGAGATAATGATACGGTACGACTATTGGAATTATTTTCCTCAATTCTCTTAAAAAAATGGGGGTATCTTGAAAAGTTGGATCCCGAGAAAGAGTTATCCACAACCTTATGTTTGTCCTGCCAAACTCCAGTTAACATAGACGACCATCCAGGGCCACTTGAAGTAATACCCGTATTTCGGGCATCAAGAGAATAGGTACCATTGGCCATAAGTGCATCCAAATTAGGGGTACTGGCTGCTGTTATCCCATCGGGTCTGCAACCGTCTATCCCAATTACCAATACTTTTTTAGACTTTATGTTGACTTCTGTATCCTGTTTTAACTTTGCTGTGTCATTTGAGGAACAAGATAATATGGCCAACACCATTATATGGGTCATTAATTTTAATTTTTTCACATCACAATATTTATTTTATTTTAAAGCCGCAAATAAAAAGGGAGGAGCGTAAAATACCCCTCCCTAATAAAACAACTAACTCAACTCAATACCAACTAACTTATTTGTCCTTTATTTAATTAAACAAAGCTGCAACTTCTTCCACTGAAAGTGCATAATCATAGATTACTGCGCCCGCAATTTTACCTTCAAAAAATTGACCATAATTACCTGTACCGTCCTGTGCCAATCGCAACGGATTACCACTTTCTGTATTGCCAACCGCGGCCATACTTGTACTGGCAACTTCTTTACCATCTTGAAACAAGGTCATATTGGCATCCCTATCAAAAACCACGGTCAATAAATGCCATTGACCATCGTTGAATCCACCATTAAAATCGGTATCCGCTTTGGTTGTTCCATCAGAAGTGGCAACACGCCAGTTGCTACCTCGGAATGCTATGGTCAACCCCTTATTGGAGGAGCTGCCCCAGTCTTGATCCCCAATCATTACTGGATCACTATCTGAAGAAGTAGTATTTACCCAAAAGGAGATAGAGTAATCACTATCATGCCTAAAATTCAGATCTGCATCGTTTATTGTCGCGAACTGATTTACACCGTTAAAGGTAAAAGTGGACATATCATTCTCACTACTAATGGTAGCACCAGCATTGGCTACGGCTATATTCTTTATGGTACCATCTTGGGTCTTCAACTGTACGCCCGTTAAAGGCGTTGAAACACCTGCAACTTGTTGCGCGGTCAAAGCGTAATCATAGATGGAAACCTCGCCAATATTTCCTTCAAAGAATTGACCATAGGCACCGGTACCATCCTGCCCCACGCGAAGGGGATTCCCACTAGCTGTACTACCGATTCCCACCATACTTGCTGAGGCCACTGAAGTACCATCCTGATAAAGGGTCATACTTCCATCCCGATCAAAAGTTGTCACAATATAATGCCATTCCCCATCATTGAAGCTACCATCATAATTGGTATCGGCCTTGGTTACACCATCAGATGTTGCTACACGCCAGTTATTCCCCCGAAATGCTATGGTCAATCCAGGATTGGATGAACTGCCCCAGTCTTGATCCCCGATCATCACCGGATCACTGTCCGTTGAGGTCGTATTTACCCAAAACCCAATAGAATAATCACCGTTATGCCTAAAGCTCAATTCTGGAACATCCAATATTTCCACCTGGTTATCCGCACCATTAAACTCGACTATTGAACCATATGCAGCATTCTTGACCCTTGAGGTAACTTTTTCTTCAATGGCCAAAGGAATTGTTTCACCAGTACTCTTCTTTAAAAAGACAAACGTATCCACAATAGCATTTGGATCAAAAAATTTCACCTTCTTAACTTCGAAATTCGCCGCCCCAATAGAGCCATCCAAATATAAAATTTCAAACTTAAGGGTTGTTTTGTCCCCTATTTCCAGTAGATTAAGCTCTTCCAAACTAGACACAAAACTTTGGGACTTAAATTTTTCCCCGAAAGTTGGAAAATCCGTTAGCGTTTCCAGTACTGACAAATCCTTGCCGGAGAGCACCTTAATTTCCAAAGGCAACTTGGAAGTAACAACCGCCAAATCCACTATTTGACCCTCGGCATAAGACTCCTTTTGTGTTGGATCATAGGTCAATTCGGCCAATTCTTCATCCGTATACTCCGCCCCTGTTAATGGATTGACATGATAAATGTAAAATTCGAAGTTTTGCAAATATCTTTCATCAGCCCAGCCTTCTCCCTTATCATCACAGCCTAAGACAAAAACGAATCCCAAAAACAGCCATAAAAGGATCTTTATTTTATAACCCATTAATTTATTTATACTTTTCATTGTGTTAAATTTTAACTGTTCCTAATCTTTAAGTAACCATATAATTTGATCCCTATCATCCACTTCTGCGCCAAATTGCGCCCGAAGGGCTGCCCTATAATTGCTTTTGTTGTCCAAGTCTTCCGAGGCAGGGTAGGTCCAACGTACTGGATACCGAGTAATACTATTGTGCTCACTACTAAATAAATAGGTAGGCACCCCGGTTCGGCGTGTGGTAAAAAAGGATTCGTGATCGGTATTTTCAGCAAATGCCAAATACTTCTGCTCCAAAATTCTGGTTAATCCTGCCGCACCAGTAACATAAGGTTGCTTATTGGTCAAATAGGTCGTAATTTCAGATGCATCCACACTATAAAATTCCATGGAAGCAGTAACTCCATTATCGTAATGTAACTTGGCGTCCACTGCCGCCCATCCTCTATGCGCTCCTTCGGCAATGTGCAGTTCCTGTTCCCAATAGCTCATGAATACACCAGGCTGGCCAACGTAATTCCAATATTTGTCGAAATTTGGAAATGAAAAGTCCCCATCCAATTTTTTAGCAGAATTTTCTGTTGCTGCTCCTGATATATCTGCACCGGCATACGCATTATAATCTGCACGTACTTCGGCCTCAATTGGATTGGCGTCCAATGCATCCTGGGTTGGATCTGCCACTTTCATTAACCTTGGATCTTCTTTCCCTTTAAGCAAGTCAATATAAGTACTTGCATAGACCACAGCATCCCTATAAACAGCTTGGTCCGGGTTATAGGTCTGCCTAAAGCCGTCCTCATTGCTATAAATTAATTGTGCATTATCCTCTAATCCTGTCAATAAGGGATAAGTATCAGGGTTATTTACGATATTGGCAAAACGACCCTTTACGTTAACATCTGGATCATTTTCTTTTTTACTTAAGGACAGCAAAATTCTCAAGGTATAGGCATTTATCAATTTCTGCCATTGCCTTAAATCCCCATCGTAGTAAGGATCCCCTTCGATATTTACACCTGGGTTTGCATTAAGAAATGTGGCCAATTCACTATTGGCCTCGTCCAACCAATCCAAACTCTGAATGTAGACCGATTTTTGGGTATCGTATTTTGGTTGGGGCTTATCTGCCCCAAGACCCGCTTCCGACATAGGTATATCTCCCATTCTCCTTGTCATTTCAATATACATTCTGGCCTTAAGAAACTTTCCAATTATGGCATATGCGGGTGCCCCGGCAGCGTCGGCCTCCTTGGTCATTTGAATAATATTTCTCAAAGTGGAATAATCAAAGCTCCCACCAAATCCATTATTAAAATTCGGAGAAAACACATTGTCCGTAGCAATCCACAAATGATATTGCATTTTTTCATAAGTATCACTAAACGATCCCGTGGCTCCCGGAACAAGCGTTGTAAAAATTAAACTTGGCGGTACGGAATTGGGTTCGTTGGGATTTTCCCTCAAATCCTCATAATCCAAACAGCTAACTAGCGATCCCAAAAGGAATACCATTAGCGTTATTCTGAAAATTATATTTTTTGTCATGATGAGTTGTATTAGAATGAAACATTTAGGTTAAAACCAATAGACCTTTGGGATGGCAATTGTAATCCGGTATCCCCTTGGGTTAGGGTATAGGTATCCAAGTCCCCATAATAATCGTCCTTGGTCCAATACCATAAATTCCTACCAATGACCGAGAGAGACGCAGAGTCCATGAAGGTCCTATCCAATAATTTTTTACCCACATTATAGGTAAGCACCACTTCCCTTAATTTAATAAAGGTTTTGTCCTTGATGACACTTGGCCAATCTGCCTTATAACGGCTCGCCCAAGACTGGTAATCTACCTTATATTCACTTGGCTCAAACACCCTTGTGTCGGTCAAAATATTTCCGTCCGGATCATATGTAGCTTCCCCCGATACAATCCTAACTCCTTCTATCTGCATTGTCTTAGCATCCCCGCCATTGACATATGCGATGTTGGACAGTTCCCTTTCTGGATGAATGGCGTCTGGATGGCCACCTGCACGCCAAAGATCGCGCTCATATGCATCCTGGGTTACACCTCCAAATCTACCATCAAACAAAAAATTCATCGAAAGATTCTTATAAGAAAAAGAATTATTGATACTAGATATAAAATCAGGTTGGGTATTTCCAGTATTTACTTTGAAGTCCGTTCTTTTTGGCAGGCCATTTTCATAAATAATAAGTTGTCCGTCCGGAGATCTTTCCCACACATAATAGAAATAATCCCCAATTGGTGTACCTACTTTGTTCCTGAAGTTAGCCCCAAAATCCCCTTCCCATTCGGGAATTGTACCATCTGGCAATGGAGGTAGGGAAGTCAGATAATTTTTGGATTTATCAAAATTTATAATCGCTGACCAGTTAAAATTCTTTGTCCTAACCGGGATTGCCGTAACTGAAAAATCCATCCCCCTTCGCTCTGTGGTCCTACCGTTCAACAGCACCCCCTCATAGGCCGAGGCTGCTGAAAATGGTTGGGTGAATATCTGTGGACCATTCTGATTTTCGTAATATGAAAAATCGATGCCTAGACGACTATTTAAAACTTTCATCTCAAAACCATATTCAAACGAATTCGTAAATGAAGGCCTTAGATCAGGGTTTTCCAAGGTGGAAGGGAAATTGGCAGTTGGTAAATTTCTATATCTTCCCGTAGAATATGAATTGGTTGCTTCATAAATACCCAAATCGCCACCAACTTGTGCATATGCCGTTCTCAATTTTAAATAGTTAATAGCACTTGGTAGTTTAATCAAATCGCTTAACACGATACTGGAATAAACAGATGGATAGAAAAAAGTGTCATTGGCCTCTGGTAGGGTTGATGACTTATCCACTCTTCCGGTCATCCCAAAAAATATTCTATTTCTATATGAAAAGTCCATTACCGCATATGCACTGTAAACACCTTGGGAATACTTGTAACTTGTAGGCGTAACCTGATCAACTGAATTCTGTAATGTAAACACTTCGGGAACAATAAGCTGGGTAGTAGAGGCATGTTCCTCCTGTCTATTCAGATATCGTTGATTACCCCCCAAAGTGGCCTCCAAGGAAACATCTTTATTAAAAAAACTGTCATTATAAGTAATCAGGAAATCAGTGTTATTTTCAAAATACCGATATGCATTATACCTAAATCGGCCACCTCTATCAGGGATATCATAATTGTAAATATCCTTGGAAATTTCCTCATTGTCCGTTAAGGAATATGTACTCAGGGTACTTCGCACAAAAGCATTTATTTTATCCGTAATCTTAAAATTCACCTTGGCGTAGGTAAGTATGTCATTTTTAGTCCAGGGTTTTTTCCAATTATACGCCAAGGCATATGGGTTATTGTAACGCCAGTTTTCCACAAAGTCCTGTTTTATTCCTTCCTTACCTGGAACCCAAACATGCTCTAAATTTCTTACGTCAAAGTTGGCTCCTCCCCAGATACTCAACAAATAGATTGGGGAAGTTGGGCCATAGGACCCCCTAATTCTATTATCTGAATATTGATAATTGTACTGAAGGGAAGCATCTACCGATATGGCATCGGAAACATTTAAAGTACCAGTTAGCCTTAGGGTGTTAATATCCAATTTTTGACCTGGAATAGATCCCTTGGCATGTTTATACGAGTTGGATATTACGTAATTACCCTTTTCCGAGCCAGATTGTAAGGTAACGTTATTGGAGGTTACCAATCCTGTTTCCACAAAATTACCTAGGTTATCCGGTCCTCTGGAAATCCATGGTGTGGGTATCCTTTCACCTGTTACGGGATCAATGGGCGAATCTGATTGTTTAATCAACCTACCATCAAATTTGGGTCCCCAAATTGAATAGTCAAAATCATTGATCCCACCGCCCCCGGCCGCTCCAGTACCAAATTCATATCTCCCAGTATTTCCTGGACCGTATTGTGTCTGAGCTTTTGGAATTCTTAAAAATCCTGTCTGAAAGGTAGTTGAGCTGTTAATGGATACCCTGGTGCCATCAATTCCTTTTCCCGACTTCATGGTTATTTGTAGGGCCCCGAACTTACCCAAGGAACCATATAAGGCCGAAGCGGCAGCACCTTTTAGTACGTTTATACTCTCTATATCATCTGAACTTATATTCCAAAAATCGGTATTGGGTTGGGGCACACCATCAACAACTAAAATAGGTTTCTCTCCCCTTAAAAATATACTTGGGTCCGAGAAAAAATCGGCTCCATTGCTTATTACCGTTAGGCCTGCTACTTTTCCGGACAAGGATTCCAAAACATTTGGGGTAATTGCCTTCTGAAGTGTTACCCCTTTCACCTCTTGTGTAGCATAGCCAATCCGTTTTTTTTCCTTTTTAATACCCAAGGCGGTAATTACCACCTCCTCTAAGGCGTTACCGGCGGTTAAAACTATTTTCAACTCTTTTTCAACACCCAATGTTATTTCTTTGGTCTCAAAACCCACATAGGAAATGACCAAAATGCTTCCGGGAGCAACCTCTATTTTAAATTTTCCATCAAAATCTGCCACTACCCCATTCGTTGTACCTTTCACTAAAATAGAGGCTCCGGACAAAGGAATTCCTTCCTCATCCATAACAGTACCAGTTATTGATTGTTGCCAGTTTGCCTCTGTCATTATTGTGGCCATGGCCTCAGCCTTTATGTTGTCTTCCAACATATTAGCGGTAAGGAGCTGTACCACTCCAGCGGAGAATAACAGCCCTAAAAGTTTAGTTTTTCTTTTGTTCATTGTTGGTTTATTTAGTTAAAAAAATTAAAAAACAATTTTACTTATAGTATAATTTTTGACCTAAAATAGAAAATTTATTTCATCAATGTCATTTTTTTTTACAAAAAAAGACTAAAATATTTACCAATAGTTAAATTTATTGATACCTAATTATTAAGATTTCGTTAAGGGAATCCAAACAAGTACAGCTCAAGAGAGATGCTAATGTGACACTTGTTTAAAACAGAGAACAATGCAGCCAATACCCCACAACCGCATGCTTAACAATTTGTAAACATGGGCCATTAAAAAGGAATATCATAAAAGGCAAAAACAAAAAAGTGGGTTACCACACAAAAAAATCCCTATCTCATTTAAGAAATAGGGACTTTCAAAATTTTTAAGCTTATGTTTATTAATCGATCAACCCAAAAGCTCTGGGCAACCAAAGGGATAGTTCAGGAATATAGGTCAGGATCAACAATACGGTAGTCATTGCTGCCAAAAGGGGCAGTAATGGCTTTATAACTTTTGTGACCGGTACCTTGGCAACACCACTACCTACAAAAAGTAAAGTACCTACAGGAGGGGTACATACCCCGATACACAAATTGAGTACTATTACCATTCCAAATTGTACCGGGTGCATTCCCAATGCCATAACCACCGGCAAGAATATAGGCGTAAAAATAAGTACCGCCGGGGTCATATCCATAAACGTACCCACCACAAGCAGTGTGATATTTATAAAGAGAAGTACCAATAACGGGTTTTTTACAGATTCCAACAGGAAACCGGTCAATGACTGGGGAATGGATTCAAACGAGAACAACCAAGACATGGCCATGGACGTGGATATCAAGAACATAACAATAGCCGTGGTTTTGGCACTCCTTAGCAGGATTGGCCTAAAATCACTAAACTTTAGCTCCTTGTTCACAAATCCGAGTAAAACGGCATAAACAACTGCTATGGCCGCTGCCTCTGTGGCCGTAAAAATTCCGGCTACAATTCCACCAACTACGATTACCAATAGGGTAAGACTTAGAATGGCATTTTTAAAATCGTGAAACAGCTTTTTAAAACTCACTCTTTCCTCCTTAGGCAAACCTTTTTTTCTGGCATAAAAATAAACCATCAACATAATGGCAAGACCTACCAGAATGCCAGGTATATATCCCGCAATAAACAAAGCAGCTACCGAAGCGGTACCCCCACTGGCCAGCGCGAAGATTATTAGTACGTTACTTGGCGGAATTAGAAGACCAGTAGTTGATGAGCTAATATTTACGGCAGCACTGAATTCCCTAGGGTAACCGTCATTCGCCATCTTTTCGGTAAGCGTACTCCCAATGGCCGATGCTGCGGCAATAGCCGAACCTGAAATTGCGCCGAACAACATGGCGGAAATAATATTAACATAGGCCAATCCTCCAGGCAAACTTCCTATAAGCGATTTTGCAAAATCGATGAGGCGGTTGGCAATACCCCCACGGTTCATAATTTCCCCGGCCAGAATAAAGAAAGGAATAGCCAATAATGCAAAATTATCGATACCCGTGGTCATTCTCTGACTAACCGTGGTAGTCGCAGGCATATAGGCTATATTGATCAATAAGGTAATTGTTGTAGATATCCCAATGGCATAAGCCACAGGTACACCATAGGCCAACAAGCCCATAAAACTAATAAACAATACTAGGATACTTATGGTTTCAATACTCATTGTTGTTGGCGTTAAAGGTTATTTTTATGTGATATACGGAAAAGAAAATGATCATTAGACCACAA
This sequence comes from Arenibacter troitsensis, assembly GCF_900177645.1. Taxonomy (GTDB): domain Bacteria; phylum Bacteroidota; class Bacteroidia; order Flavobacteriales; family Flavobacteriaceae; genus Arenibacter; species Arenibacter troitsensis. The sequence goes on along the minus strand of NZ_FXAO01000001.1, from coordinate 36,612 downwards.
ATAGGCACAATAGCATAAACATAGCCTAGTGGCACCAATAAAGCAGGGGACAATTGCCCCAACTTTAAGGTGGTATACACCAAATTACCTCCGCCAATAACCATAATGACCAAGGCAAAAATTGCCATCACTACCTGTATTATCCTATGTCTCCTTTTTTGTTTGTCAACTGGAAGTTTGGACAATAAAAAATCCATGGATAGGTGTCCTTCCTTTTGTCCATTGATATAAGCGGCACCCAAAACCGTTAACCAGATCAACGAAAATCTGGCGAATTCCTCAGTGAAGGAACTGGATTGGCCCACTACATATCTGGAAACTACTTGCCAAACCACATCCAGCACCAATAAACTAAATATTAGTACCAACAACCCTTCAATGGCCTTATTCAATATTCTGTACGTTGTATGCATTATTGATTGTTAATTTGGTCGATTATTTTTTTCATTTTTGGATCCTTATTCAGTTCCTCCAAAATTGACTTGGTCTTTTCTATAAAGGGACTTTTATCAGGATTATAGATTTGCACATTGGCCTTTTCCAGGATCTCCATCCCTTCCTCAACGGTTTCTTGCCAATATATTTTTTGTTTTTTAACACTGTCGTCCGCCGCATCCTGTAACCAAGCTTTTTCCTCATCATTCAAGGTATCCCAAAATTTGGTACCTACCACAACTACATCTGGCACCATACTGTGTTGGTCCAAGGTGTAAAATTTACATACTTCATAGTGATTGGAAGTCACAAAAGAAGGAACATTGTTCTCCGCACCATCTACCACTCGTTGTTGAAGTGCCGTATAAAGTTCACCATAGGCCATAGGGGTAGCAGAACCTCCTAGATCATTCACCATATTGACGGCCATCTGATCGTTCATAACCCGGATCTTTTTTCCCTTTAAATCTTCGGGCGTCTTTATAAATCCGTCCAAAGTATAAAAGCTTCTACTTCCCGCATCGTAAAAACATAGGCCACGTAGCAAATATTCACTGCCCCCTTCCAAAAGCTCCTTTCCTACAGGACCTTCCAACACCCGAAACATATGTTCACTGTCCCTAAACAGATACGGAACTCCCAAGACCCTATATTCGGGTGAAAAACTGGACATGGAGGCCGCACTTACCTTGGTCATGGCCACGCTCCCAATCTGCAATAATTCCAAGACCTCCCTTTCCGTACCTAACTGGCCATCTGGAAAAATCTTGATCTGCAACTTTCCGCCCGATTTTTTATGAAGTGCCTCTTGCATTGCCAAAATACCCTTATGGACCGGATGGGTTACGGGCAGGGAGTGGGCAAAGAATAAGGTTTTATGATCTGTAATTTCCGAACAAGAATATAAGCCTAAACATGCCAGAACACCAAAAACAACAACTATTTTTCTCATTAGGGATTTATACACTTGCATATACATTTTATTAATTTTACGTTAACGTTAACGCAATTTTCCTTTACATTTTATTTCCAAGCCTTAAAAATACTCTTTTTTTAAACTTTAGCAACAATTCCATACAATTCTAGCCAAATAATTGCGCCTTCCTTAATTATTGCCTCGCCATTTTAAGTTTTAATCACATAGCTTCTATAAGCATTTCCCTAATGCCTTTTTCCAGCCCATAAAGCTCTGCCATCCCGATACCTCTCCCAATGAGTGAATATCCGGAGTAGAACTCGTCCTTTCTTTTTTTATCATCCAACAACACATGTCCGTGATCTGGTCTGATAGGAATGGCCACCTCTCCAATTCCACTTTCAAATCTCCTTTGTTGCTCCCTCACAATTTGGAGCATTATCTTGGGCATAGGTATAGACCCATCCAAATGGGCAGCCTCATAAAAACTACCGTCTTCTTCCCTAGTCACATTTCTTAAGTGTAAAAAATGAATCTTAGGTCCAAAATCCCGTATAATCCTTAAAAGGTCATTGCTAGCTACCGCTCCCAAAGAACCGGAACAAAAGGTTAGTCCGTTACATGTGGAAGGAAAACAATCCAAAATATATTTTAAATCCTCATAGGTAGAGGCAATACGGGGAATTCCAAAAACGGGGAATGGAGGGTCATCTGGATGAAGTGCCATTTTTACACCCAACTTTTCGGCCTCAGGAATAACTGCTTTTAAAAAATAAGACAGATTTTCCCTAAGGACCGATTTTTCAATTTTACTAACTTCCTCCAGAGTTGACCTAAAATAGGAAAGTGGTATGGACTCTTTTGAACCGGGCATTCCTGCCAAAATAGCATTTTTCAGCAGCTCGCGCCCCTGCTGATCCAAGGCCTTATAATACTTTTCGGCCTTATTGACCATTTCCTCGGAATAGACCTCAGCGGCCCTATCCCTTTTTAGGATATATAAATCAAATGCAGCAATGGCCATTGGATCGTACAATAAGCTTATGGCCCCTGTTGGAAGCACATAATTTAAATGGGTACGGGTCCAGTCTATCAATTGCATAAAATTATAGCAGACCACCTTAATGTTATTTTCCGCCAAATTGCGGAGGGTTTCAATATAATTGCGAATATAGATATCCCTTTCCGGAAGACCGTATTTAATAGCTTTGTGTATATTAACGCTTTCCACTACGGACCATTCCAGGCCATGGGATTCTATTTCCTTTTGTACCCCCCTAATAACATTGGTAGACCAAACTTCCCCAATGGGAACTTGGTGGCATGCAGTGACTACACCATCTACTCCCAGTTCCCTGATATCGTTTAGGGAGACTCCAAAACTGGGTCCGAACCATCTAAGTGTCCTTTTTAAGTGTTGCATGGATTATACTCCGGAAAATGAACTGAATCCGCCGTCTATATCATAAATGGTACCCGTCACAAAAGAAGAGGCGTCGCTAAGCAGATAATGTACCATTCCATTAAGTTCGGAGGCGTCCCCAAAACGACCCATTGGAGTGTTGGTTATGATTTTTTCTCCCCTGTCCGTAAAGGATCCATCTTCATTGGTCAATAGTCTTCTATTCTGATTTCCGATGAAAAATCCTGGAGCTATGGCGTTCACCCTTATCTTGTCACTAAACTTGGACGCCAGTTCATTAGCCATCCATTTGGTAAAAATATCCACTCCCGCCTTGGCCATGGAATAGCCCAACACTCGTGAAATGGTCTGTTTGGCTGCCATGGAAGATATATTTACTATAGATCCATAACCTTGTTTGGCCATAATTTCACTTAGCACTATAGTTGGTATAACGGTACCGAACAAATTGATATCCACTACCTTTTGGGTATCGCCCAGCTCAATATCATAAATCGTCTGATCTGGTTTTAAAGTAGCCCCGGGAATGTTTCCTCCTGCCAAATTTACCAATCCGTCCAACTTCTTAAACTTGCTGATTATAGTATTCTTCAATTCGGTTAATTGCTTTTCGTCCATCACGTCCAATACGAACAAATGTGCACTTTCAGAGGCAATTGCATTCAGTTCCTTGCATTTGTCCTCCAGTTTATCCAAAGACCTGCCCAAGAGCAATACCTTCGCCCCGTTTTCTACAAGATACTTGGCAATTGACCCTCCCAAGGTACCAGTAGCACCGGATAAGGCAAAAATTCTATTTTCGATCGAAAAAAGTTCACTCATCAATTCCATTTTTTATTATTCCATTTTAACAAAACCCAAATATAACTATAACATAAGGGTACAATAATAAACATAATATCCAATACTTACCCTAGGCCACCTAATCAAAAGTTTGCCAGATTCAACAAATCTCCCTAGTTCCCAATAATAATTGTTAGGTGCTATTTTTTCGCCATTTTATAGGCTTCAATGGTAGTGTAATACTTGGTTATCATATTCGGCACTTCCCAATTGGGCAATTGACCCTCTTCCAAATAGCGCAGATAATTCTGGGTAACTTGGGCAAAATGTGCTTCATGACCAATTTTAAATTCATCGGGAATATTGATTTTCCACATATCCTCCGACACTTTTTCAGCTTTGGTTCCGGCGAACATGGAGTTTATATGCTGGTCTATTGCCCCGGTCATAAGATTATCAAAATTTTCCCCAACCTTGGATTTGATATATAAGGTAGGCTTGTAATTTTCTTCCGCTCCCTGTTTTATAATTAAGTCGCTCTTGGTTCCCCTCATAATACTATAATGGGTATCCCCTGTGCCTTCGGGTGCTTCATAATTCCATATTACAGAAACCTTGGCATACTTGCCCTTAATTTTATATAACATTTCCCCATTACAGTACACCTTAAGTTTATCACCATCCAAATCCTTTTGAAGGTAATCCGGGTAAGTCTCCAAACCGGTAACCCTTTGAAACTCCTCCAAAGTAAGTACAGTAGGCCAACGTTTTGCCTGGACCATTTCTATGTCCGTGCGGTTAATGATCTCCTCCGGAAAAAGCTCCCATTGTACCAAATCCACCAAATGGGTGGTTACATCCACAATTCCCTCACCCTCTTCATTTACATCAAAGAACCATGCCGGTCTAACCAACGGCTGTCCTGAAACGTACTTGAAGAAATGATGCACACTTTCTTTAATAATGGCGGGCTCTTCCAAACTTCCCTCCAATACTTGACCAAATACTTCTGGCAACATGGAAAACTGCCGTTGCATACCTGTGGTAACCTCAAAACGTTCTGTCATAATATCGTAGATCATGACCCCCTTTTCCTCTGCTATCATGAAGGCCTCCTCCAATTTCTGGAATCCTTCCGGATTAATTACCAATGGCTTATCGGCATAAACATTTAAACCGGCTTTTACCGCTGCCAAGATATAGTCTATCTTTTTGGAGTTCTTCCCTGCAACTACCATGACATTTCCCGGTTTTTGGGCAATCATTTTCTCCAAATAATCAGGCCCAAAATAACTGTCTACCTTCCAATGAGTGGGGTTTTCCGATCTTGTATTGTAAGATTCAATTTTGTTTAAAAAATCGTTTACCTCCGGCCCTTTTGGCGCAAAAACATAAATGGTGGAGTCTACCCCCTTGTACATTGTTTTTTGAACTAGGGCGGCATGAAAATGCCCTGGATCCAGGGTCATTAATCTAACTTGATCCGGTGTATTGTCCATATCGGATTTTACCTTTTTTTCACTTTCCCCACAACCTAAACACAAGATTGCCAATAGGGCTAATATTTTATACTTCATGTATTGGATTTTTTTATCGATAACAATAAGCCCTCCATTGTTCAACTTATTTTTTTGACCAAAGGAGGGATTATTTTCACCTCATTAAATATATAACATGTTTCCTAAACTTTCACATAGTCGGTCCCATAAGGTTTTCTCTGGTCCCTGTGCAACATGGCATTGGCTTCATCGTCATTGATAAACATTTCTTTCTCGTTGTCCCACTCCAATTTTCTATCGAATTGCATGGCAATATCACTAATCAGACAAGTTACACAGGCCTTATGTCCTTTTTCAATGGGTGAAATTGGTGCCTTTCTTGTTTTAATACAATCCAACCAGTTACCATGCTGATCATCGATCTTCTCCAAATGGATCTCGTTCTCACCAATTACGGATTCCAATATTTTGGGATCGGAGGCATTAAGGGCTTTACTGCTCTTTTCTTGATCCACAGGATCGGAGGCCGAAGCTTGATATGCACCGCGGGACACAAAGATCCATCCGTCTGTACCTTCGTAACGTATTCCGTTGGTATAACCGCCACTAGTGTATACCGTAATTCCATTATCATATTCGTGTTTTACAAAGAAATCGCCATGTACGTTCCACAGCCCTGATTTTGGAAACTCTGCCAAAGCCTCTACAGATTTCGGCCCTGTTAGTTCGGTATCCATTCCCCATGCCGCGGAATCGTAATGGTGCTGACCCCAACCCGTTATCATTCCTGCACCGTAACTTCTTAAGCGAAGCCAACCCGGCCTACTATAATCGTTCTGCGGGTGAACACCAATTTCAGTATAAGGAACCTCTGGCGTTGACCCCAACCACATATCAAAATTCAAATTTTTTGGCACTGGCATTGCAGGAGCATCCGGTCCGGACGGATCCCCGGGAAGTCCTATCTTAACAGTATGTATTTTACCTATGCGACCATTTCTCACCAACTCGGCTGCTACCCGAAATTGGGGCATTGCCCTCTGCTGGGTTCCTACCTGAAGTATAGCTCCCGTTTTTTGAACGGCATCCCGCAATTGCTGTCCTTCCCTTACTGTAAGGGAAGTTGGTTTTTGAAGGTATATATCCTTTCCTGCCAAAGCGGCTTCCATGGCAGGTTGGGAATGCCAGTGGTCCGGAGTACTGATCACCACCGCGTCTATATCCTTGTTAAGTAACATTTCGCGATAATCATCATAAATTTTAGTGTCCATATATTTCTCCTTCCCAGTTTTCTCTTTGTAGAATTTGTCTACCAAAACCTTTGCATCGGCCGCCCTTTTGGAATCCAGGTCACAGACCGCTACATAACGGGATTGATCATATCTAATGGTATCGCGAATATCATGATCACGAGCTATTCGTCCACAACCAATTTGTCCGATATTGATTTTGTTGCTTGGTGCGTTTTTTCCAAAAACACTTGCAGGAACAATGGTTGGGAACCCAACTACTGCCGCAGTGGTCAACAAGGAGTTGTTAATGAACTTTCTTCTTTGCATTTTTTATTTTATTTAATTCACAAATTATTTGATTGAAAACCGGACCATTAGCCCCATCCTCAAATTTACTCTTTTACAATCTTAGGCATCCCGGCGAAACTTTTCCAATAGGATTCAGCTTCGTCGGCCGTGAGTTTTCCCTCAAAAACCACCATCCTATATTTTAAGCGATAATCTTTATTTGGTTCAATTTTCCATTCTTCATGACGAATGGGACAAAATTCAAAAAACATATCTCCCCTTCCCCCATTGCCATCTATGGGCCAAATCCTCATAGGTTCCGGATGGGATTTATTTTCCGGATAACTCAAAAAAAGTACACCATTGGTTCCTTGTCCATTCGCGGATTCCCCGGTCACCATACACCAACGTGCATTGGTCCCATCCGCGCTAAGTCGGTCATTACCCTCGGATGTAAGAACGGTACAGTTATCCTTATGCCAGCGCTCGGTAAACCTCATCCCCAAACCTCCTCCATAACGATAAGCTTCAAAAAGAATACCATTCTCCAGTGGAGAATTAAATTGGGAGGTATAATCTACCATATATCTGTCCGATTGACCCAAATCCCATACTTTCACCTCCAGGTTTTCATTCAGGGCAATTCGGTTATCCGCTTCGGCCTTTAAATGGATATGCTCCTGATGTGCACTAAAGCCTGCGTAGACCGATCCGGAAAAAGTATCGTTAAAGTCCTTAAAAAGAACTGTCCCCTGTCGCTCCACCAAATTCCAAAAATCTACCCGTTCCCCTTCAATTTGGGTATGTGTCCATGGACCCCATATACCGTAATGATGATAATGGTCCGGTGGTTGAATACGGCTAAGGGTATCTCCTAATGGCGATAACAAAGGATGAATATACCCGGATTTCCGAAAGATGGAATCTACCCCCTGAGGGGGATAGGTCATTCCATATCTATAGGTCAGCAAGGGAATGGATGCTTTTGACAATTGAAGATTTCCATTGCTTTTATGCGCTTTTATACGTTCAAAATCAGAGGCCTTAGCCTCTTCCTTTACTAATTCATAAGACCCATTGTTGTTAGGCTGGTGAACAAACCATAGCATTTTCTGGTCATTATCTATCTGAAAAGGTATCTGTTCCCCATTGTTCATCAACACCAAATTACTCAGGGCGTCTATATCTCCCAACCCTAAAGTATCAAGCTGTAGAGAAACTGGGGAGGCTTGTGAAATACCATCCTTTTCCGCTATACTAAACTTATATGACCCGCTATGGCCACATGACTGTAACAACAGTAAAACATAACCAAAAAATACATACTTCATTTAATACAGGTTTAAAGGATGGAATTTACAAAAAACAAATTAACTCAATTCAACTATTATTCTTCGGGTATGGTTGTCAGGGGCGGGATGTTATTTTCAGCCCCTGGATATCCTTCGTTTTGATTTATTACTCCCTGCGTATTGGCATTGATTGCCGAAGCTGGGATTGGCCATAAAACATGATAAGGACTCATGGTATACTCATCGCCATGTATGGTTTTGACCCCCTTATTATAAAAATCGGTCACCTCCATGATCCTATCATACCAAAAATTATCAGTAGAGAAATTATCCAAATTATACGTCTTCCCATTGTAAGCAGCCTTACCCGTCTTGGCAAAAATATAAGCTATACGTGTAAGTTCTGTTTTCCTTCCTTCCTCGTAATACAGCTCCCTGGCACGCTCGTCCAAGATATAGGCAATATCCACATCGGCAGCAGTAATCTCATCAGCCTCTGCCCTTCTTCTTACGACATTGATATCATCTGCCGCAGCCCCTAAATTACCTTTCCAAAAATAAGCCTCGGCCCTTAACAAATAAGTTTCTGCAACCCTATACACGTACCAATCACCGTGACCACCTGCAGGTTTCACATTTAAGGGATCTGGAACAAAAAATTTGTAATGTGGAAAGCCATACCAATTTCTGATGGTATCTGAACAAAGTGGTGTTCCATTTGGCAAATAAAGTTCCAAATTCTTTCCATAATATGGGTTTCCTGAACTTTGTAGGCTAGGTGCATTGTACACCAAATCTTCCATATCGTACCAATTGCCCAGCTTATGACGTTGATCGTTATTGGCGTTTTTCCAAATCTCCTTTGTACTATAATGGGTACCCCTATTTCGACCAATACCCCTACCTATTGCAGTGACCTGATCGATATCTATTCCCGGGGCATCGGACATACCGTTCTGTCCATCCGGAGTATTAATAAAACGCCACCAGAGCGGAACTGCCTGTCTTTGAATACTGGTTCCCCCGGCATAGTCCCCATTGTCCTCATAACCCAATCTATCTATAACCACCAATATCCCCTCCGTATTTCCCGGAATACTTTTGTTTTCCACACGGTGCAGATCCCAAGTAACGTCCTTTGCTGCGTTACCGGCATCAATTCCAAACCTGTCCGTTGTTAAGGTATGTGTACCACCCTCTATTATTTGTGTTGAAGAAGCTATTGCCTCATCAAAATCGCCCAAGGCAAGATTAACTTTCGTCAACAAATGCAACACTGCATCCTTATTGATATCGCCATTGTTGGCCACGGCATTTACCAAGGGTACTGCCCTATTAAGGTCTTCCTGCATTTTTCTAAGAATAGTTTCTCTTGCCGTAGTTACAAAATCTAGGCGGGCAGAAGTTATCTCTTCCAAAATCAAGGGAACATCCCCAAATTGCTGGGTCAACCTATAATACCTATAAGCCCTATGAAACAGGGCCCGTCCCAAAATATCATTTTTCTGCGCATCACTCTCAAAGGTGGCATCGTCCAATCTTCCTATTACGGTATTGGCGTATTTTATACCCTTATAAAACTCCTCCCAAAACCATCCTATACGGTTAAAGTTGGCACTATTTAGGTTGGCATCGGGTAAGATCAGCAAGTTTAAATCCTGGGCAGGACCTGATTTGTCCGTAGTTCCTTCTACAGAAACCTCAGAAAATATATTCTCTGTAATCATAGGTGCACCGTCACCATAAAATTCGGCCCTTAAATTCCTCATAGCCTGTGACAAAAGACTATTGAGTCCTTCCGGCGTATCCAAGGCGTTACTTGGGGTATAGAACGATTGCGGATCTGCATCCAAGAATTCTTCCTCACAACCCGTGAAGGCAACGGCCAAAATCAGGGTAAAGCTTAAAAAAGATCTCCTATAGTTGTATATAATATTTCTCATCGTTATTATTTTTTTATTAAAGACTTAAATCAATTCCAAAGGTGAAAAACCTTGGTGTAGGCAAACTTGGATCAGTACTTCCATTGGAATTTCTTCCATCTATGTTGGTAGGCTCCGGATCGTAAAAATCCCAATGAGGGGCATAAACCGCCACATTTCTAGCGTTGGCATACAACCTAAGACTCTGCAAAGACAACTTTTCAAGAAAGGGTTTTGGAAATCTATAGGCGATGGTAATATTACTTAATCTGATAAATGAAGCATCCCTCCAAATGGCAAAATTGGAACTACCGTCACTGGAAAACAATCTGGCATAGTCATTTATAGGATTATCAGGCGTCCAGTAAGGTGTTTTAATGGAATTGGTCCTGTCTATAAAACCGTTTCTGTTTTTTGCCTCATTAAATATTCTTTTCTGTCCCCAATTGGAATAAACCTCAAAGGAAAAATCAAAATTCTTTAGCATAGTAAACCTATTGGACATGGCCCAACTAAACCTAGGGGATCTATGTCCTTGAAAAACATTGTCATCCACGGTAAAGTCCCCACTGTTATCCACATCCCTAATTTTCCAATCACCCGGAAAAACTCCGTATTCTGCAGCTTGGTCAGCTTCATTGGTCTGCCAGATACCTATGGCTTCCTGACCCCAAATAACGTCGGTGGCCTGTCCTATAAAACGCTGATTGGTAATATCATCCAATTCCTTTCCATTTTCATCAAGATCTCCATATAATTTCCTGATTTTATTTCTGTTTAAAGAGAAATTAAAACTGGTATTCCATTGGAAATTCTCCCTATTGTAATTTTGGGTGGCCAGGGTAAACTCCAGACCCTTATTTTCTATTTCCCCCAAATTGGTAGTTACATTATTGAACCCTATAATATTTGGCAACTGTCTGGTTACAATTAAATCGTTGGTAATATTTTGGTAAGCCTCTATAGAACCTTCAACCACTCCGTTGGCCAAACTAAAGTCCAACCCTAAATTGGTGGCCTTGGTACGTTCCCATCTCAACTCTGTATTTTCTTGGGTTCCGTTATCAAAAGTTGGTACGGTAATTACATTGCCTCCTGCATCCACATTTAAGTATTTATTGGCCCCAAGTCTAGACAAGGCCGTAAAACGTCCTATATCCCTATTTCCATTTTCCCCGTAGGACAATCTTAGTTTAAGAAAATTAACGAAATCCGATTGAAAAAAGGATTCATTGGAAATGGTCCAAGCCCCGGCTATTGAAGGAAAATATGCCCTTTTATTATTGGTGCCAAAAGCCGAGTAACCATCCCTACGCATGGTCAATGTTAATAGATATCTGGAATCATAATTATAATTAAGTCGAGTCATCACGGCATCACCAGTACTTTTCTCATCCTCACTGTCCACAGTTTGTACGGTCCCCAATTCCAAGGCACTATAACCTAGGGCATCACTGGGCTCAAAGGTATTGGCCCTAGCTCTGGTATAATAGCTTTGGAATTTTTCCCCATATACCAAAAACATCAAATTAAAAGTATGCTTATCAATGGTCTTGTCCCAACGTAAAATATTGTCCAACTGCCATTCATTTATCTTGGTGACATGTCTCTCTGCCGAACCTACTACATTTTGTGGACTTGCCGCCGACGCATGGTTGTAATATTCTTGGAATTCCAAACGATTGGTATACCCTACCTCATAGGAAAAACCCAATGGTAATTTTAATTTGGCATACACCCTAGAGTTAAAGGTATGGTCCAAATCTATACGGTCGTTGAATTTTTGCGCCAAAAATGCGTTAACGGCCCCTGCGCCATTGTCGTCCTGTGGACTTAAGCGAATATTTCCCTCATCATCAAATTCGGAACCCCAGGGTGAAGATCTCTCAATCTGGCCTCTATCTGCTGCAATAAAACCTTCATTACGCTTGGCAAATTGGGTGTTCATTCCTACGGTCAACCAATCTGTAATTTTAGCATCGAGGTTCAACCTTGACCTTAACGCCTCAAACTTTTCCCCATTAACAATACCTTCATTGGAGGTTCGACCGATGGACCAATAATAATTTAGCCCACCATTTCGTCCGGAGACACTAGTGTTAATATCGTTACGAAATCCGGTTTGCATTATCCTGTCATACCAATTGATACTATTGCCGGCCAAATAATTTTCAATTTCCACATCCTGAAACCCTATCCTGTTCAACCAGGCTCTTGTAGGGTCGCCTGCTGATCCGTCATAGGCCAACCACTGATCCAAGGTCACCCCGGAAGGGAGATTGTTGGGGTTGTCATATCTTCCTGGATTGTCAATGGTGTTTTGCGGGTTGATACTTTTAAATACCTCGGTTCTCCAGTCTACATACCCCTGGGCATCGTATGGCCGCTCCTTATAAGCATCCGTAGCTATACCCACACTGGTGTTGATATTAATGGTAGGCTTATCACTTGAACCTCTTTTTGTGGTGACCAAAATCACCCCACTTGCCCCTCTAGCACCATAAACGGCTGCAGAACTGGCATCTTTCATAACATCAAGTTTATCGATATCCGAGGGAGCTATATCGGACAGATCCCCATTATAGATCATCCCATCTACTACTATTAAAGGGCTAGATCCGGCAGTAAGACTGTTATTGCCACGTATCCGAATTTGACTTGTCCCCTTTGGCGAGGCTGATAGTCCAATACTTAAACCAGCAACATTTCCCCGCAACACATCGGTTACCGAATTAGTAGATTGATCTGAAAGCGCCGCGGCATCCACTTGGGAAATTGCACCGGTAAGATCCTTCTTTTTTACAGCTCCATACCCCACTAGAACCACCTCGTCCAAAGTAGATGCAGTAGATTCCATGGTAACATTTATTACTGAACTGCCATTCAATGGTATTCTTTGCTCCTCGAAGCCAATATAACTAATAGTCAAAGTAGCATTGGAATTGGCAACTTCAAAACTAAAATTTCCATCAAAATCAGAAACCACTCCATTGGTGGTGCCTTGTTCAATTATCGATGCACCGGGAAGGGGTACACCAAATTCATCAACTATGGTTCCGGAAACCGTAAATCCATCCTGCCCTAGTGCAGGTACAGAAAACATAGCGCAGAATAGGGTAATAAGCAATAGTACCCTGCACCTTACTTTTTTAAATAAATTTTTCATACATAAATGTTTAAAATTGGTTAGTTATTGATTTTTAATTGTGACCGAAAAACCTCAGTCCTATTTCCAATCCTGACAAATCTATATAATTGCAATTTATTACGCAACCGATTGCATAATTAAATTCGCAAATTTTAACTAAAAAAATGAGTATTGTTTTAAATTAAACAATAAATAGCGGTAAATACATAATTTATTTAGGCGCTCAATAAAAACATTTCAATAATTGCAATTTATTCGTATTATTGTTGCAGAATTAGTGCAACAAGTACTGTCATGGATAAAAGAATTACCATTTACGATTTGGCAAAAACATTGGGTGTATCGGCCGGAACCGTAAGTAGGAGTCTGAACGACCACCCGTCTATAAGTCGAAAGACCAAGGAAAGGGTAATATCCATCGCTAACGAGCTAGGCTATAAAACCAATAAGTTCGCTGTAAACCTTAGCAAACAAAAGTCGAACACCATTGGGGTAATCGTCCCTAAACTCAATTCCATATTTATGTCTACCGTCTTGGCGGGGATTGAAAAAATGGCCAATGAGGCCGGCTATAATTTGATTATAAGTCAATCCTTGGAATCTATGGAAAAAGAAAAGATAAATGCAAAGACACTATATGATAGCGGGGTGGATGCATTGCTGGTATCTCTGGCCTATGACACCACAGACTTTGATCATTTTGCTTATTACATTCGAAATAAAATTCCGCTGATCTTTATAGACAGGGTGCACAACCTACCCAATTGTTCTACGATAATAATAGACAACAAATTGGCAGGATTTGAAGCAACCGAACATTTAATTAATCAAGGTTGCAAAAACCTGCTGTATATTAGCGGCGACTTAAGGCGAAATGTGTATTCAGAGCGATTTAAAGGGTTTAAGGAAGCACTTGCCAAACATGGTTTACCTTTTGACAATGCCAATTATCTTGAATCGGACCTAAGTCCAAACAGCGTTAAACATGCTATGGCCCATATCAAGGACACCCATGTTCCTTTTGACGGCCTGTTCGTGGCCAACGATACCTTTGCGGCACTTTGTTTAAAAGAATTAAAAAAAGAAAATATTAAAATACCAGAAGACATAAAAGTAATCGGTTTTAACAACGACCCTATTTCGGATTTGGTGACACCTACCCTGAGCACTATTCATTACCCAGGATATGAATTGGGGGTTTTGGCAGGGCAGAGTGTTATAAGTCATTTAAATGGAGGCATCAACTTACAACCTACGAATGCCATCACTTTAAGGCATAGCCTTATAATAAGAGAATCAACACTTAAATAAACATTTACAATGAACAAAGTAGCTTACACCCTAATTACCCTCTTTTTTGTTGGAACAATTTCCGCCCAAGGACTTAAGGAATTTCCAATTACGGAACAATGGCTTTCCAAAATAGAATCTTTGGCGCCAGCTGCACCGAGGGTAAAGGCGGAAGTAAAGAAAATATTGGTGTTTTCCCAACACACGGGATTTTACCATTGGACCATTCCCCATAACGACGAAATGCTAAAAATCCTGGCCACAAAATCCGGAGCCTTTGAGATTACCATTGCACGGGACATAGACAGTTTTGATAAAAAGAATTTGAAACAATACGATGCCATAATCCTAAACAATTCTAATCCCGCAGGACCAAAACGCGATCTCTTTTGGGACCTTCTCAAGAAAAACTCCACCCTTAACGACCAAAAGATTGCCGAATTATCGGCTCAATACGAAAAGACTTTGATGGACTATGTTTCAAAAGGCGGGGGACTTATGATACTTCACGGGGCAATTACGGTCCAGAACAACTCCAAGGAATTTAGCATTATGGTTGGAGGTAGCTTCGATTACCACCCCAAGCAACAGGAGATGCATTTAAAGGAGGTAAATCCGAACCATCCTCTGGTACAGGCTTTTAATGGCAATGGGTTTACCCACGTGGACGAGCCCTATTTTTTTAACAATGCCTATTCCGATTATAATTTTAGGCCCCTTCTGTATATTGAAGCCGACAAGCTAGAAGGTGTCAAGAAAGAAGTAAGTAACAATACTATTTATGTTTCTTGGATTAAGAGACACGGCAAAGGCCGGGTATTTTACACCTCTCCTTCCCACAACGCCCAAAGTATGGACCATCCGGAATTACTTCAATTCTTTTTGGATGGCATGCAATACGTAGTGGGCGATTTAAAATGCGACGATAGCCCTATAGGCAAGCCTTGACCCAATATCTCCTTCAGAATATATCACCCAAAAAAAATGCGCAACTTTAGGAGTTGCGCATTTTTAATTTCCTTTAAAATCCAGTCATCAGACCGATCTTAAGCAACTATTTATTAAAATCGAAGAAGTTTTTGGCGTTGTAATAGGATATATCCGATACTATTTTACCCAGTAATTTTTCATCTGCCGGCAACTCACCATTTACAACATCATTCCCAATTAAGTTGCACAGGATCCTCCTGAAATATTCATGTCTAGGAAAGGACAAAAAGCTTCTGGAATCGGTCAACATTCCCACAAAACAACTTAAAAGTCCCATATTGGACAAGGCGTTCATTTGTTTTTCCATTCCGTCTTTCTGATCCAAAAACCACCATCCGGAGCCAAACTGCACCTTACCTTTAACGCTTCCGTCATTAAAATTACCTACCATGGTAGCTATTACTTCATTATCGGCAGGGTTAAGGTTATAGATAATGGTTTTTGCCAATTGATCCGTTCCATCCAATTCATTTAAGAAACCGCTCAATGCGCGTGCCTGTGAAAAATCGCCTATGGAATCGAATCCTGTATCAGGACCCAATTTGGACAATAGCCTTTTATTATTGTCCCTAATAGCTCCAATATGGAATTGTTGCACCCAACCTTTTTTGTGATAATTCCTTCCCAAAAACAACAACACCTGTGCCTTAAAGTATTGGACTTCTTGCTCAGAAATGGCTTTTCCATCCATTACCTTGTTAAATATATCATCAACATTAAAGGTTCCTTCCTGGAAATAGTATAATTGTTCCAACCCATGATCGGCCAGCCTACCTCCCTGTTCATGAAAATAATCGATTCGGACTTCCAAAGCTGCCAACAAATCCTTGTACGAGCCAATATTAATATTAGCGGCCCTACCCAATTTTTCCATATAGGCAACATAGACACTTCCCTGTTCTATGGCAAATGTCTTATCTGGGCGGAAGGTTGGAAAAACTTTTGGTGAAATCCCCTTTAGACCAATGCTTTTATGATATTGAAGGTTATCAATAGATTCGTCCGTGGTGCACAATGACTCCACATTTTGTTGTTGCAACAACCCAACGGTATTGTGGGAAGTTTTCCGCAGTATTGCGGAAGTATGCTCATATATTTCCTCTGCATTATCGGGTCCCAACAATTCCTGTACTCCAAAATAGCGCTGAAGTTCCAAATGGGTCCAATGGTACAAAGGGTTTCTTACCGTATAAGGCACGGTTTCGGCCCATTTAAGAAACTTTTCTTTATCCGTTGCATTACCGGTTATAAAGTGTTCATCTATACCATAGGTTCGCATGGCACGCCATTTATAATGATCTCCGGCCAACCAAGCTTGACTTATATTATCAAATACGCGATTCCCATCTATTTCAAGGGGAGGCAAATGGTTGTGATAGTCAATTATGGGCAACTCCTTTGCAAAATTGTGATATAAGGTTTTGGCAAAATCGCTTTGCAATAGAAAATCATCATTTATAAAAGTCTTCATCTTACTACCGTAATTTAATTTTAATATTTTATTTACCTGCTATACCCTAAAATAGGGAGAAATTATCCTAAATTATTTTCCGATCTGCTCGTATAATTCCTTTTCGGTATATTCCATACCGTCTTTTGATTTGACTTCCCTAAGTTCCTTAATTTTTTCCGGTTTTAAACCCTTGGGGTTCACAGAAAATGCGTTGGTCACATAGGATATTATATCCGAGATATCCTTATCGGTTAGATTCTTATTGTACTTAAGGCCTGGCATTTGATGGTTTTCATCATATAATTCCCCTTTAATTTCCAAGGGACCTTTTAGACCGTGAAGAATAATAAGCCCCAATTGTTCCAAATGTGTAGTAATATACTCAGACCCCACAAGTGGTGGTGCCAGTCCACGGATACCTTCCCCACTACTGGAATGGCAGGAAGCACATATTTGTCTAAAAAGTACGGCCCCATTGGTCCTTGAATCTGCCCTGGCCACCTGGGTGGAGAAAATATAGTTGGGGCTGTTACTTTCCTGTCTTTCCAAACTTGCCGCCGCCAACACATCCAGGTCGGAATTTTTCAAGTCCTCCAAGCGTTCCAACTGCAATTTCAAAGCTGGCAAAACCCCTTCAGCCCCGCTTAATATAGCTTCTTGGACTATCATAGTATCTTTATACTTAGAAGACAAATTATAAATGAAAGGAAAAAACACTTCTTCATCATAATTGGCCCAGATTCCCAAGGTAGTGGACAAATATAGGTCCAACATAGGATCATTCCTCTTCAAGAGCTCGGCATAAAGGGCTTTTGCTTTGGGAACATTTTTTTCAGAGGCATACTCTTCCATTAGCACAATGGCATGGGATGCAGCTTCGGGACCACCACTTAGAGCCAACTCTTGCAGAAAGTCGAAAGAGAGCTCGTTAAGGCCTTTTAAAACATAGAGAGCGTGTAATTGCGCTAAAGGGCTATTATTATTCAAAGCCAAATTCTTGAGTTCTGGCAACACACCTTTGTCCTTTTTATGTATCAAATATTGTTGGGCCCTATCACGTATCCAACCGTTGGAATCCTTTAATAGCTCCAACAATCGGGATGCAGACAGCGTCTCCATGTCGGGAATTTCCCTAACTGGCGTGTCTTTTGCCCTCACTCTTAATATCCTTCCATAATTCAATATGGTATCCAATTTTTTATCTGCAGATATCTTCTTTAAATAAGGGCTCAAAAAGGCATAATGTTGAATTACACCTCTATGCATATCCACCACATACATATTACCATCGGGTCCGTTGGACAAATTTACCGGCCGGAAACCTTCATCCGTTGAGGCCAAAAACTCTTTTCCCTGCCAGGCTTGTTTGGCTTCAACACGATCTCCATAAAAGGTTAGGATATTTCTTTTTATCAAATTGGCCTCGGGTATACAAACAAAGACATTTTGATCATAATCCTCGGGGTACATACCTCCCCTATACACCAATGGCCCGCATGCCGCTGTTACATTGACCAATAGACTGTCCTGATTTAAAACCCCTTCTTCATATCCACGGTTCACAGAAGCGGCATGCAAAGGGTAAACCCTATTGTCCTTGGTCAAAGTTTCATCAACACCTTTTTTCGGAACAAAATACTTATTGCGGACCAACCTGTTGGGCAGTATATGATCGCCCAATAATTGGGTAGAATTATTGTTATAATATAGCCTTCCAAAATTATCATGGGAAATTCCCCACTGTCCTCTGTTGGTTGTAGGCTCCTTATGCCACACCCCATCCCTACGTTGGTACCTAAAATTGGATTTGGCATTGTAAATCCAGTTATCCAAATTCATCATTAAACCATTGGGTTGGTGTTCTGGGTTTCCAACGGTAGCATAAAGCGAATCTACCAGCACCCTATTAACTGGTTTGTCATTCTCTATTTCTACAAACCAAAGATTAGGGGATTCCGCATATAACAAACCCCCGTATACCAAGGCCAATGCCCTTGGCATAACCAAGCTGTCCAAAAACGTTATGGCATGATCCATAATTCCATCATTATCCCGATCTTCCAAAATCTTAATGGTTCCGCTGGGCGAATCTTCGCCATCACCTTCCAAATTGAGCATAAAGCCGTTCATTTCAGCAACCCAGATCCTACCTTTAGTATCGAAATCTATGGCTACAGGGGCCGTCAATAGGGGTTCGGAAGCTACCACTTGTAGTTCAAAACCTTCTTCCACCTTATAATCCTCAAGGGAAATTAGAGGTTCCTGGTAGGATGGTTTACACGAAATAACGAAAAGCGAAAGAGAAAGGATAAAACAAAATGATAATCTCATTAATATTGTAGGTTTGTATTCTGACATTTTGACAAGGCCACTAAATTAATACAGAGGCATTTAAAATACTAATGGATTAATATTTATTTGACAAAAAACAGAATATCCGAAGAATAATTTATGATCTCAAAAGAATATTACGCCAATAATACCCAAGACCCCAGACCCAAAGCCATTGCCAAGCAGCAGCACCTACTAAACCCATTAGGCAGTGCAACACTATTAGGCCAGTAAAGGAGAGAAAAACTTAGCCTTCTATTTCTTGGGCCAACTCCTTAATTTTTACATCTGTCAAGGGCTTGGCAATAAAACCACTGACAATATCATATTTCTTGGCACGCTCTAAATCCCTTGAATCTACCGAAGAACTTAAAATATATATCCTAATCCCACTTTCCCGGGATATTTTGCCAAACTCATCCAAAAACTCCCATCCGTCCATTATGGGCATGTTCAAATCCAAAAAAATTACTTCGGGCAACCTTTCTTCCGATTCTATTAGAGGTATAATAGTATCCAAGGCTTCTTGACCATTTTGACACACCAGATAATCGGAGGCGAAACTATTATTTCTTAAAAGAATTTTGGAGCCAAAAACAAATATAGGATCATCATCAATTATGCATATGGTATTAATCGTCATTCCTGTAAATTTTGTTTATATATGCATTTAAAAACACATAACTTGTTATCCTATAGAATTTGTTCCATACTAATATAATTTAATTTTCCCAATTAGGCCCCTTAATGTTATATTAACAAATTGTTATTTGGTGTTCAAAATAGCTTTATGTTACTTCGGCATTACTATATAACAATATTGAAATTGCTTATATCTTATTAAGCAATTCGAAAATACGCAGTGAATTTGGTCCCCTTATTTAACTCACTTTCAACCTCTATCTTACCTCCCATGGCTTCTATCTGATTCTTACTTATAAAAAGTCCGATGCCTCGTGCTTCCGGGTGACTATGAAATGTTTTGTACATCCCAAAAAGTTTGGAACCATGCCGGTCCAGATCGATCCCTAATCCATTATCCTCAAATCTTAAAAAGGCATACCCTCCTTTTGTTCCACTAATAATTTTCAATTCTGCGGGTCTTTCGGGAGACTTATATTTCATAGCATTGGTAATCAGATTCAGAATAACACTTTCCAAATAGGCATGTACTGCCAATACGTTAATATTGCCATCGACCTCTACAAGAATTGTCGCTTTATTTTTCTTGACCAAGGGATCTACCGTCTTCATGGCCTTATGGACTCTTTTTAATAAATTCTGAGAGGTTAAGGTTGAACTTACTTGTGAATTTATCTCTACAATCTCACTTAACTGGCGAATGGTCTCGTTCATATTATCGGAAACTACCTTAACATTCCGGTAATACTCATTTTGAAGCACCCTGGGATCATCTTGGAGTGCAAGATCAAGGAGCATGGAAATATTACTGGTATGCGATCTTAAGTTATGGGAAACAATATGGGCAAAATTGGTAAGTCGGTTGTTATGCTCGGTTAAATTTTCCGTCATTTGTTTTTTATCAGAAATATCTTGTATTTGGGCCACGAAATGCATGAGTTCCCCCTTATCATTCTTTACCGCTGCTACTGCCTCATAAATCCATAAATAGCTTCCGTTCCTATGTCTGCAGCGCTTCTCCATTTTAAAACCACTTTGGGTAGCAATGGTCTTTTCAAAAAGTGCTTTTGAAGATTCCACATCCTCGGGATGAACAAAATCCAATACCGTTTTTTCTAGAATTTCTTTTTCCCTATATCCCAAAATTTCACAGATTTTTGGGTTGGCCTTTTGCAGTCTTCCCTTTAAATCAACGACAATCATACCAATAGCAGCATACTCAAAAGTTGTTCTAAATATTTCTTCGCTAAAAGCAAGCTCCAATTTTAAACGCTTTTCATGGTCAATATCCTGCACAAGTCCAGATATCCGGATGCATTTACCATCTTTAAACTCTGGCACGCCAATATGACGCGCCCAAAATATTCCTTTTGACTTACTTAAAATTTCAACTTCAAAATCGAAACTTTTGCCCTCCATTACAGCCAAATTCAAAATTTCCTTTACACGATCCCGATCCTTTTCAAGGGTGTAATTGGCAATTGAAATTTCTAGCTTATGCGGCTTATTGGTATCGGTCTCCAACATTTTTATGAGATTCCCACTCAAGGTCAGCTCATTCTCCTGAGGCAAATATACCCATGAACCTATCTTCCCAATTTCATGGGAACGCTCCAAGAGGTTCTTATTTTCTATAAGTAGTAATTCACTTTTCTTACGATCGGTAATGTCCTCAACCTGGGACAAAAGATGGATATAATCCCCCTGGTCGTTTTTAATGGCCGACAAGGAGTGATTGACCCAAATAATATCCCCATTTTTATGTACTAATCTTTTTTCTACCTTATAGGAATCCCTTTTCCGTTCCAAGACCTCGAACAGTAAAGCCTGTGATTTAGCATAGTCGTCGGGATAAGTAATATTTACCAAGGTAAGTTTTCGCAATTCGGCCACCGAATAGCCAATAATACGGCTAAGACTACGGTTGGATTTCTGTAAGTTTCCGTTTAAATCGATAAAGGCCATACCATGCTGGGCATGTTCAAAGGTTTGTCTCATTTCCTCTTCCTTGACCGCTAATTCCTTTGTAGCCCTGGTCTTTTCATCAATATCCTGAAAAAAACCATATAATCTGGTGCAGACCCCATCTACCATTTCCGGAATTCCAATCGTTCTGGACCAAAATTTCCTTTTGGCTGTGGTAACCACCATTAATTCAAGATCAAACCCCTCGCCCTGTTCAACTGCATTTCTTAAAGCATTTATTAAGGTTTCCCTGTGCGCACCTTCCTGAAAAAAAGGATAAACTTCCTCCAAAGTAGGCTTATAATCTTCTGGCACCCCTACCATTTTTTTTATGGTAGGACTCCAATAAACAGTATTTGCTCCCATATCCAACTCCCAAATCCCCACACCTACAGCGTCGTTGATACGTTGCATTACCTGGGCATTATGGGCTAGCAACAATTCATTATGCTTACGCTCCGTTACATCCTGCATTTGGAAAACATAATGTATTACCTGTCCTTGATCATTATGTATAGCGGACATAGTTATGTTGGCCCATATAAAAGAACCGTCCTTATGTATAAACCGATGTTCTAATTTTATATTCTTATGCTTGCCTTGAAATAATTCTTCAATATTCTTTCGGTTCAATTTTAGGTCCTCTGGATGTGCCATGTTGGCAAGGTCTATCTTTTGCAATTCTTCCTCGGTGTAACCAAGAATATGGCATAAGCTTTTGTTTGCCTTTAATAGCTTATTTTCAATATTAATCAAGGCCATACCCACGGCAGAATGGTTAAAGGTCTGCCTAAATTGCTCCTCCCTAAATTTAATTTGCAGCTGTACCTTTTTAATTTCATCGATATCCTGGATTAGCCCGTACAACCTTAAGGATTTATTCCCCCGGTATTCGGAAGCACCTATTAGCCTCACCCATTTCAATTTTCCTTTCTGCGTTTTTATTTGCAACTGTTCATCAAACTCCATCGGTTTTTCCAGGGATTCACAAATAACCTTCTTCATGCGTTCACGATTTTCGCCTTCCAAATAGAAATCCAAACCAGCTTCCACTGTTGGCGTATAATCTTCCGACACCCCGTGTATTTGTTTGTTTACCTTAATCCAGAAAACAGTGTTTTCCTGATCATCCAATTCCCAATAGCCAATTTTCGCAACTTCACTGGACCTCTCAAAAAGATCCTTATACTTCTCCAATAAAATTTCATTGACTTTACGATTACTTATATCGTAATGAATGCCCGATACAATTTCTGGAAGACCGTCCGCCCCATATTTGGTAACCTCACCACGACTTAGGACCCAAACCCAATGCCCCATTTTATGTAGTATTCTAAATTCCAACTCGTAAATACCACTTTCTTTGACATGATTTTCTAAAGAAACATCTATCTTCCCAATATCCTCTGGATGAACCAGATTTAAAAAAGTATTATAGGTTAATGGTTCCAATTCGGCCAAGGTATATCCAAACATATCTGCCCATCTTTCATTGCAAATAACCTCCCCTGTTAGAAGGTTACCCTCCCAGATCCCGATATTGGCACCCTTTATTACATTTTCATAATAATCCTTGTTAATGTGCAATTGCCGTTCACTTTCCATGTACCTATCTACACATTGTGCCGTACCAATAAGACCTTGCCCAGCTTGTGATTCGTCAGCAATCCAGTTGCCTCTGAGGTTTAGCCAAACGTAATGCCCGTCCACATGTTTCAATCGCACATCAATGTCCAATGTCTTTGTATGAAATGCACTTTTAAGGTCTTGACATGAACTTCGAAACTTCTCTAGGTCCTCTTTGCAAAACAAGGCCAAAAAATTTATCTGAACAGCTGTGCTCGAGAGTGAAGAATAGCCAAGCAATTGGAAAAATTTACTGTTGACAAAGCTCTTTTCAGGATGTGCTAAATTGCAGCACCACAAGCCATCCATTAAACTTTTTCCTGCAAAATTGAAAAAGTCATCCTCCTTTTTTAAAAGATCATTAAATGCTTTTTTTAGTGCAATAATGTTGTTTTTTGGCATAAAATAATCCTTAAAAATGACACGTAGAATTTCCTAACCATTATATGGGAGATGGACTTACATTCTATTTTTACGCAGAAACCCAATAAATTATTATACATCCCAATAAGGCGCTTGTACTGGCTACTTTACATTGCTACTTGAAAGGAGAGGGGGGAGTACCTTGTAGTTGTAACAGAATTTCCAATCGGCATTGAATCATTAATTCTAAAACGATTTCAAAACTGATAAATTATATTGATATTCAATAATTACCAAATAAAATCCATTAAAATTAAGCCAATGTTCAATAATTAAGATGGCCACAAAAAGGAATACGCTATTTCCAACTTAGTTAAACTATCCTTTTTGTGGCCTTTTAAGTATTCCTATATACTTATGCTCTCACCCTTAGGCAGAATTTCGGCTCGCGTTAATGTTACCATATAGGGACCTAATTACTATTTTCTCATACAATTCTTTATATTCCGTTTCCTTGCTCAATTGCTGAAGGGCAAATTGTTGGATTACCAATAGCGGCAATACTATATTTTCACGAATTTTAACCGACTCACGCGAAACCGATTCCTTTTCCATTAAAATCTTGGATTCGGAAATAAGTAACAGCATTTCTTTGGAAAGCAAGTACTCCTCATATAGGATGTTCCAGAATTCACCATATTCCTCATCATCCTTCATATAGCTGGTAAGTTCAAAATAACACTTGGCCAAAGACATCATACTATTGAGCATCAAAGCTTTAAACAACGGAACTTCTTTAAATAGTTTTTTCAGATCCTCCAATTTTCCTTGGTCCTTCAAGATCTTTATAGCCGTTCCGATTCCAAAATACCCCGGAACGTTCTGCTTAAGCTGACTCCAGGAACCCACAAATGATATGGCTCTCAAATCTGTGAGTTCAAGTTTTTTCTTGTGGCCTCTTTTACCTGGCCTACTCCCTATATTTGCTTTTTGATAGTATTTTAAAGTACTCTTGTTTTCCAAATAAGCAATAAACTTGTCATGATTCTTTAAAGCATCGTATTTCTCGAAACTCAGATCGGACAGCTCTTCCAACAATTGTCTTGATTCCTTGGAAATAACATTTTCCTTACCAAAAAAGTTATTGGAAAGTCCGGCCGTTAACAATTGCTCAGAATTATGGATAAACTGTTCCTTTGTGCCATAGGTACTGGTAATGGTCTGCCCCTGAATGGTTAATTGAATTTCATTATTGGCAATGTCCTTGGTCTGAGCAGCATAAAATCTATGGGTCTTGCCACCACCACGTGCAGGCGGCCCACCACGCCCGTCAAAAAATATGGCCTTTATATGGTTCCTATCGCATACGGCGGACAATTTTTCCTTAGTTTTAAAAATTTCCCAATTAGCTTTTACGTATCCCCCGTCCTTGGTACCATCAGAGAACCCGAGCATTATGGTCTGCTTATTACGGCGTTGCGCCAAATGTTTTTTATATTCAGGAAGATCGAACAATTCGTTCATTGTATTTTCGGAACTTTCCATCCCTTTCATTGTTTCGAATAATGGAATAATATCGAAGGTAATCTTATCGGATTCCCAACCACACCATCTAAAAAGTCCATATACAAAAAGTACCGAAAAAATACTCTCGGAATTGCTTATAACATAACGGTTACAGCCCTCCTCACCATTTTTCTCCTGAATTCCCCTTAATTGTAGAATATTCTGTATGGTTTCCTTAACAATATCTTCGTCATAATTCTGCACTTGTAGATCTATTTCCTTATGGATTAAAATATCTATCAGCTCCTGTTTGGTCAACTCCCCTATATTCTCCGAAATTAGTCCGTTGGTTTTTAGAATGGCCTCCACAACCTGGGTATGAACACTATGGTCCTGCCTAATATCCAAGGTTGCAAAATGTGTCCTGAAGATCTTCACCTTATCTATTAAATGATCCAAATCCTTAAGGTAAAGTTTATGGTATTTTCCAATAAGTACCTCCCTTATTTCAAGAAGGGGCTCTATAATTTCATCATAACGTATAACAGAGCCGGCATCGAACATGGAATTGTACAAACGCCCCCTTAAATTGGAAATTACATCTTGTAGATCCCTAAAGGTCAGTTTTTGTTGTAACTTTTTTACATCGTGATAATAACATTTCATTAGGGTAATACGCAATTCATCGGCAACATCTTTGGTGATATTGGAAGTTACAAAAGGATTACCATCCCTATCCCCTCCTGGCCAAAATCCTAATTTCATAATATTGTGATTGTTGAAATCCATATTACCGATATTATCCTTGATGTAAGCATAAAGATCCCCTACAGCATCATAATATACATTTCGTAAAATATAAATTATGTTTTTTGCCTCATCCAAGGGGGTAGGTTTTTTGGCATTTATCAAGGAAGTCAGTCCCAATTGTTGAAGTACCAAATCAATTTCATTGATTTTGTTTTCCAAAATAAGACTCCTTAAATTACCAATGATATCCAAGACTGCAGGAGTATAAAACTGTGTAGGGTGTGCTGTTAAAACAATACGCGCACTGAAGGTGGACAGTTTTTCCGAAATCTGGTCCCAACTTTTGTTTTTGTTTACCAATTGAAAATAATCCCCAATAGTAAGGGAGCTACTGTGTTTCTGAAGCTTCGGAAAAGCTGCATCCTCAACACTATCGTACAACACCACCTGTCTTTCCACATACTGTATAATCCGGAACATAAAATCTATCCTATCCCTTTCGGAATCAATATTCGCATAGTTCTGAAAAAAAGCATCCAGAATTTCTTGGGGATTTTTGCCCGATTTCAGTCCCGTTTCTGCCTGATGCAACAATAAGGGTATCAGCATCCCTACATTTTCAATATTCTGGTATGGCAAATTAAGAAACAAGCTATTATAAATATTGAACTTGTTCTGGACCGATTTTTTAAACTCGTCTAATCTCTCTGATTGAAGCATACATATCTAATTACATTCTACATAATCACCCCCTATAATTTAGGGACATGAATTTCAAACATTAAATATCGGTATATTTTTAGATTTGAAGGAGGAATTATGGGTCAAACATCAAAATTTACTGTGGACACCTCAAAATCAATAGCATTTACAACAATAATTTTCACACTTAAGGGTAAGGAAGTAGATTTACTTTGTAATAATAAAAAAGTAATTTTTTCATTTTCATATAGTGTTCTCGTAAAGGAGCTTTGTCTGACCGGCAAGGCTCTTTTTAGTTTCGGCCTATTTAAACCTGTACGCCATAAAATTTTAGGTCTCATATTTACTCCAAACTTTTTTAAACATTACCTGCTAGTCCCATATCTCTCGAACAGCCAATTACGCAAACCTTTGCATAATAAATATTGCCCTATCCTTCCCATTATCAATATTTTATTGTTTTTTTGAATAACTCCTTCGGCAACTCATATTTAATATTGCCCAAACATTTAAGCCAATTACCTTTTTAGATGAAAACGAATAAGAAATCCTTGTACCACTTCCTTTTACTTTTTATATGGTTAACAGTTCTTTCTGCACAAAACAAAATGGAAGTTGATTATGTAAATCCACTAATAGGAACCCCATCGTCCGGATTTATGGAAGGTAGGGATGGAGGTGGGACCATGCCCTGTGTAGGGACCCCTTTTGCCATGACGAATTTTGTGGCCCAGACACGGGAAAACAAAATTAGTGAAATGCCATATTTTTATGAAGACAGCACAATACAAGGGTTTATGGCCACTCACCAGCCTACGGTCTGGATGGGCGATTATGGCTACGTATCCGTAATGCCCCAGGTTGGGAAATTAAAGTTACTTCCCAAAGACAGGGCTCTGTCATTTACCCATAATGATGAGATATCGAAACCCAACTACTACAGTGTTTCCATGGGTGATAAAAGTCAAAAAATAAAAGGGGAAATAGCGGCTACCTCCCGCTGTGGCATTTTTCAATTCACCTTCCCAAAATCTGATGAATCCCATATCATTATCCAGGGCATTAATATTACCGAGAACAAAAAGGCGTTTCACGGCCATATCAAAATAGATGAAAATAAAAGGGAAATTACTGGATATAATCCTGAGCGGATGTCTTCCCATTTGGGTCCGGAACTAAAAAACTTTAAGGGTTATTTTATTATTCAATTTGACAAATCCTTTGAGCGCTTTGGAACATGGAATTCCTTTAGAACAGAGCCCGATATCATAAAAATGGGTAAAGAGCAGACCGGTGCCAGAATGGGCGGATATATAAGTTTTAAAACGGAAAAAAATGAAAAGGTCAAAGTCAAGATTGCCACTTCCTTTATAAGTTTGGATCAAGCCCGTGAAAACCTATCCAAGGAAATACCAGATTGGGATTTTAACAAAGTGGTAGAAAATACCCGGAAAATTTGGCAAGACAAGCTTTCCAGAATTACCGTAAACGGGGCAACGGAAGATCAAAAAAGCATTTTCTACACCGCCTTGTTCCATACCATGCTGTTCCCTAGGGAATTTTCAGAGTACGGTCGTTATTACAGTCCGTTCGATGACAAGGTCCATGAAGGGGTTTCTTATAACGACTACTCTCTTTGGGATACATTTAGGGCCCTGCACCCGCTACTGCATTTTACACAGCCAGAACGGGTTAGCCCCATGATACAATCCTTATTACAGATGTACCAAGAGGGAGGTTGGCTGCCTAAATGGCCCAACCCTACCTATACCAATATAATGACAGGAACGCATGCCGATGCCGTAATTGCGGATGCTTATGTAAAGGGATTTCGGGATTACGACCTGGATCTAGCCTATGAGGCCGTTAGAAAAAATGCCATGCACCCACCTTACAGGGATACGGAAAAACCTTGGGGGGATAGGGATGAAGGTACTCTCTACGAAGCAAGGGGCGGACTTACCTACTATCATTCCCTAGGTTATGTAGCTTCTGACAAGACTAGGGAATCGGTAACTAGGACCATCGAGTTTGGGATTGATGATTATAGTATTGCCCAAATGGCCAAGGACATGGGTAAGATGGAAGATTATGGGCGTTTGATGGGATGGAGCAAAAGCTACAAAAACCTATACAACAAGGAAACCGGGTTTCTTAATGCCCGACTATTTAATGGCGATTGGGACAAAAACGAACAGGAAGGCTTTACGGAAGGCGGGAGATGGACCTATTTATTTGGCGCTATGCACGATATTGAAGGAAGCATCGAACTCTTTGGAGGAAAGGAAAAGTTCGCCGCGAAATTAAATGAAAATTTTGATGGGCAACACTACCGACATGATAATGAGCCGGGCCATCATTACGCCTACCTGTTCAACTATGCCGGGCAACCTTGGAAAACCCAAGAGCTTATACGTAAGCACACCTCCACCATTAATTATAGAAACCACCCTCTAGGAATCAACGGTAACGATGATTGCGGGCAAATGTCGGCTTGGTATGTTTTTGGGGTTATGGGCTTTTATCCGGTTACCCCTGGAACCGAAATTTTTGCCATTGGAGCACCACAATTTCCAGAATTCACCCTTAGATTACTCAAGGATGGAGCACCAAAATCCTTTAAAATAATAGCCAACAAGCTTTCCGAGGAGAATATGTACATTCAATCGGTAAAGTTGGATGGAAAGATATTGAACCAACCCTTTATCACCTACACCCAAATAATGAATGGCCATCTACTGGAATTTGAGATGGGAAAAAACCCCAGTTCTACTGCCTTCAAAAACAACTAAAAAGGGAAGCGATATTACTTAATCGCACTCGTTGTGATATCAAAAAAAAAGAGGATGGTTCCATTATATGAACCGTCCTCCTTATACCTTATAAATCTGTTCCTTTATTCTCCAGATATATGCCTTAACCAAGCCGAAATTTCTTGGGTATGGAGTTGGTAATCGCAAATCTCTGGCGGAATTCCTTTCTGTTCCCTTAATGATAAGGCAAATTCCTGTACTTCTTCCATGGAATCAAATGCATTACTTTTCACAAGCTTTTCGGATAAAAATGATGCTATCAACGCCATGTCCGAAGGATTGAATTCAGGGTGATATTGTACCCCGAAAAATGAACCTTTTTTATAGTCAAACGTCATGGCCTGCACCTTGGAATGGGCATTACTGGCTAAAATAATGGCGTTTTCGGGTGCTTTTGCTACTTCATCGTAATGAATACACAGTGCAGAATAGGCCTTTTTACGGTGGGAGGTTAAGGGACTTTCCCTTCCCAACAGAGTGAGATCAATGGGTTTGGAGATTCCAAACTCCAAACCGTTCTTGCTAAGCGCAACCATGCCCCCAGCAACAACGGTTGCTACCTGCATGCCCCAGCAGCTACCGTAAAACGGCACACCGGTCTTGAAAACCTCATTGGCAAAATTCAATTGCTGTTGCACATCCGGAATATCATCAAGGACGCTAAGGGAACTACCTGTCCACAATACCCCATCATATTTTTCCAATTGTGCCGATGTAGGCAAGTTGCTTGCCCCATCAGCCGGAAAGGCAAAATCTGATTGTGCTTTTGGGACCAAGCCCCTCAGCATTTCTTGGAACATGAGATGATATGGCTTTATCCCAAAAGCCCCCCTTTGCAGGCGTGTTTGTTCGTTATTTCCTTCTACAATTAATAGTTTCACGCTTACAGTCCATTTAAATCTCCAGTAACCGCTGCTCTAAAAAGTTGCTCCAAATCCTTTGCATTAACAGGCTTGGCATTGGAAGGAGTGGAAGGGTCCTTATAGGCCATTTCCCCTATTTCCTTGGAGTTATCCGTATTGATATCTATATCCTCCAATGTATGTGGAATATTCAATTCTTTTCTCAAACCGATTATGTAACCGATGATAGCATCGGTACCTTCCTTTTCGAGTCCAAGGACTTTACTTAAATGCACCATTCTATCCTCAATAGCCACTTTGTTCTGCTTTAGGGCATAGGGCAATATTATGGCGTTCAATAAGCCATGTTGTTTATTGTAAATAGCTCCCAATTGATGGGCCACGGAATGCACGGAACCCAATCCTTTTTGAAAAGCAGTTGCTCCCATAGAGGCAGCTACCAGCATTTGCCCCCTGGCCTCCAAATTTTTTCCGTCCTTAACTGCCATTGGCAAATACTTGGCAATTATTCGGATAGCTTCAATGGCAATGCCATCGGCCATAGGGTGATATCCTGGAGCACAATAAGCCTCAATGGCATGCACCATGGCATCCACTCCGGTCCAAGCCGTAATATGCGGTGGCAGACCCAAAGTAAGTTCAGGATCGGATATCACGATTGCCGGTAACATTTTTGGGTGAAAAATGATTTTCTTGGTATGTAGTTTTTCATCCAATATAACGGAAGCCCTACCCACCTCCGAGCCGGTACCAGCAGTGGTCGGAATGGCTATTACAGGTGCAATTCCGGCAGGATCGGCATAACTCCAATTATCGCCCACATCTTCAAAGTCCCATAGGGACCTGGTTTGTCCGGACATAAATGCAATGGTCTTGGCCGCATCAATGGCAGAACCACCTCCAAAGGCAATAACCCCATCATGTTTGTTCTTTAAATAATGGGCCACCCCATCAACCACATTTTTTTCCGTTGGATTCCCCTGCACATCGCTGTAAACCGTGAAGTTTAAACTATTCTTTTTTAAAATATTTATAGTTTTTTCTACTATATCCAATTTTACAAGGCCTTCATCAGTAACAAATAAGGGATTATTGATTCCCAATTTTTGGCATGCCTGTGAGATTTCATTTATTCTACCATTTCCAAACCAAATGGTCGTAGGATAATTCCAATTTGTATTAGCTAATTGCATTAATTCTTATTTTTTTAATTCAATAAATTGATTTCTTATTTCCCTTTTCGAAAATTAAACGATTTTACCCGGGTAACATGGTCGTATCCAATTTTCGACAGTGTAACACCCTTTCCGGAATTTTTAACACCTGTCCAGGCCAATGCCGGATCCAAATAATCACAGCGGTTCATGAAAACGGTACCGGTCTCAATTTTCCTTCCCAGATCAATGGCCCTATCCATATCATTTGCCCAAAGGGAGGCGGTAAGGCCATATTGGGAATCGTTCATCAATCGCAATGCTTCCTCATCGTTCTTTACCTTCATGATCCCAACTACAGGTCCAAAACTCTCCTCGGTCATAACCTCCATGCTATGGTCCACATTTACGAGTACGTGGGGAGATAAATAAGGCGTATCTTTTTTAGAGGCTTTAAACAGGGATTCGGGCACCAAGGATTTTGCTCCTTTACCCAAGGCCTGTTCTATTTGTTTTCTTACATAATTGGCAGCATCTGTCTTAACCATAGGCCCCAAATTGGTCTCGGCATCCAAAGGATTCCCTAACCTGTACTGCTTAGTAAGCGCTACGAATCCGTCAACAAATTTGTCGTAAAGCGTTTCATGAACATAAATTCTTTCAATACCACAACAAGATTGACCGCTATTAAAGAATGCTCCATCTACCAAATTTTCTACACTATTCTCCAAATTGGCATCGGCCATTACATAGGCGGGATCTTTTCCTCCCAATTCAAGTCCACATGGAATGAACTTGTTCACCAAGGAATTTTGCACCGCTACCCCACCTTGAACGGAACCTGTAAAGTAAACTCCGTCAATTCGATTATCACCAATTAATTGGGCCGTATTTTTATGGTTCAGGTGTACTATTTGAAATACCCCTTTCGGCAGTCCGGCCTTGGCAGCTGCTTTGGCATAACGTTCCGCTACCAATGGCGTCTGAAAAGAATGCTTTAAAATCACCACGTTTCCTGCCATTAAGGCCGGAACAATGGCATTAACCGAAGTCAAGAAAGGATAGTTCCATGGGCTTAACACACTTACAACCCCAATTGGAACCCGTTCTACCCATCTTTTATCCGGATTCTCGGCATCTACAACTTTATAGTCGCCCAAAGCCTCTTCCGCTACTCCTATCATATAATGGGCGCGGTCTGCGAAGCCCTTTATTTCTCCGGGGGATTGACCCAATGGCCTCCCCATTTGCCAGGTAATTTCGAGGGCAATATCATTTTTATCTTCAACAATGGCATCCACGAAGGCTGTTATATATTTAGCACGCTCGGCAATGGAAAGATTGGACCAAAGAGGAAAAGAACTTTCGGCCAAATGTAAGGCCTGTTCAATATCTTTTGGACCATGTTCTTCGGCAGTATAATAAATAGTGCCGTCTATAGGTGATATGGTGTTTATCATTTTTTTAAATTATTTCGAAATAACGTTTTAATTGCCAGTCGGTTATAGCTCCCAATTGTTGTTGGTCTTCCCATAGTCGCGTATACGCATAGTGATCCACAAATATATCACCAAAGAGGTCCCGTGCAATTTTAGAATTCTTAAATTCTTCAGCGGCCTGGGTCAAGGTCCTGGGCAACTGAAGTTCCTGGGAGAAGTCTACATCGTAGGCATTTCCTTCAACTGCTTTTGTCGGTTCAATCTTATTCTCTATACCCCATAATCCCGAGCCTATAGCGGCTGCCAGGGCCAAGTAAGGATTAATATCGGCTGCCGATACCCTATATTCCACTCTTTGCGACTTTTCAGATCCGGGAATTGCCCTAAGGGCACAGGTTCTATTGTCTATACCCCATGAGGCCGCAGTGGGGGCCCAAAAACCAGGAATGAGTCGCGTATAGCTATTACAGGTAGAGGCCACCATAGCCAAAAATTCGGGCATTAACTTTTGTTGCCCTCCAATAAACCATCGCATCACATCAGACATACCATTTGCCTTACTGTTGTCGTAAAAGGCAGATGAACCATCCATATTTTGCAAAGAAATATGGATATGACCGGATTGGCCGGGAAAATTGTTAGACCATTTGGCCATAAAGCAGGCCATCAAATTATTTTGTTGTGCCCAAACTTTTACAAAGTTTTTAAAAAGAGCCCCATTGTCGGCAGCCCGCAGGGCCTCGGAATATTCCAGCGCCCCTTCCAGTACCCCTGCTCCCGTCTCCGTATGCAGTCCTTCCAAAGGCATTTCCATCTCCTTGCAGAGTTCCATTATTTGATGATAAAAATTGGCATGGGTGGAGCTGCGCAATATGGAATAGCCAAAGTTGCCTGGGGTCATCGGCTCCAGATTATGATAATTCTTATCGCGAACGGATTTGGGGGATTCATTAAAAAGAAAAAACTCGAATTCAAAAGAGGCACTTGCCTTGAGGCCTAAGTTCCCCAATCTTTCCAAGGTTTTGCGTAGTATAGATCTTGGACAGACACTGGCAGCACTACTCTCGGAAAAATCTGCCAAAAAAATAACCGACTTGAAATCTTCTGTTGGCAACATCCTTATACTGGACGCATCTATGGTGGCATTGGCATCGGTAAAACCGTCCGCCCAACCGGTAAAGGAATCATTCCTATATAATACATCATTGGAGTCCCAACCAAAGATTACGCTGCAAAAACCAAATCCCTTCTCCAATGCGGAAAGGAACTTTTTGGAATTTACGTATTTCCCGCGGAGAACTCCATCCACATCAACAACGGCCAATTTAATATTTTCAATTTGATGTTCCTGTATATAACTTCTGACCGATTCTTTGGTCATTTTTGGCACTGCCTTTTTCATCTATTTAAATATTTTTATCGATCTAAAATGAGGGCAATAAAAATTCCATGCCCATTACTTTGTTTTACCTCTATAATTATCTACTGTCCTGAAAAAAAACCTTAAGAGACAGTAATGTTGTTTTGGTCCACTATTTTGTGGTTGATTATTCTATTTTCACGTCAGTATTCAACTTTATGATTCAGTTTTTTTAGAAACTTGACACTAGACACTTTCAATTGTTTCCTTTGCTCCTACCCTACATCAAAACCTTCCATAAAATTATTGAATAATGTCTACCAATAACTGTAAAAATCAGTTTTTTACTATTGCCTTTTTTGCTTCGTGTTCCATGGCGAACTCTTCTTCCGGAGAAAGTATCAATCGATGTCTACCTTTTAGCCCAAAGTAAACCAAACCAATAATCAAATACCCAATGGATATAAACACTGCCGTCCTATAAGATTGATCCTGCAACTGAAAATATATAATTACACTGGCCAAAAATATAGTGGTCCAGGCACCTAATTTCCCAAACGGACTTACATAAGGCCTTTCCAGATTCGGTTTATCCTTTCTCAGCAATAAAAAAGAACCACATTGCAAAATATAGGAGAGCATGGCACTAAAAACAGCAATGTTCAATAAAGCTCCCCCAACAAATACCTCACTTTCATTCCCTGCCAAAAATTTGGTGACCATTAAAACCGTAAATCCAATGAGGGAACCAAGAATTAAAGCGGTATAGGGCGTTTTTCTTTTGCTATGGGTCAACGACAATATAACAGGGAAATACCCGGCCCTTGACAAGGAATAAATTTGTCTGCCAAATGCAAAAATTATGGTATGGAAAGACGCCAACAGGCCAATGGACGCCACTAAGGCCAAAAGCTTGGCTATATTGTCCCCGTACAACACCTTAAATCCGTCCAACAAGGGTTCCCCGGATTGGGAAAGGGCATAGGATCCCAAAGGTATAGAGGCATTTAGCCATAAAATTAAAAAAGCAGAAATAATCAAGGTAATGATGCCATAGGTCAAACCCTTGGGCATATCCTTTTTGGGATCGACGGATTCCTCAGCTGCCAAGGGCAATTGTTCAATGGCCAAAAATAGCCATACAGCAAAGGGCATTGCTTTAAGCGCTCCTTCCCATCCCATTGGGAAAAGGGAACCTCCCCCTCCGGGCAAATGTTCGGCAGTACCATCAGGGCCCGCCTTGATATCCAAGGCATAAGTCATAAAATCGGTACTTCCAATTGAAGACGCCCAAAATATACCCAAACATCCCAAAGCCAGTAAGGTCAAGGCCACTGTAAAACGAAAGGATAGTTCTACCCCTACTATGTTCAACAGGGTAAAGATGGTATAAAATCCGAACCACCAAAAAGGCAGCATTTCTGGTGCCGTCTCAAAAATGCCCTGCATATAATTACTTAGAAAGAAAACAATAACCGCAGGGGTAAGAATAAATTCCAAGTTTTCTACCAAGCCGGTAAAGAAGCCACCCCAAGGTCCCATGGCCGATCTGGCAAATGAATACGCTCCTCCGGTATGAGGAAGTGCGGGAGACATTTCCGCCACACTTTGGGTAAGTCCTACATACATTATTGCTACGATACAAGTAGCGACGAACATACCGCCCCATCCCCCAGAAGCCAAGCCCAGATTCCATCCTGAAAAATGCCCTGAAATCACTGCTCCAACGCCCAAGGCCCATAAAGACCAAACACCGGCATGGCGCTTCAGTTCCCTGGATTCAAAATAGGATTTGTCCATTTTTTTGTACTTAACACCTTTACCCATAACTATTCACTTGGTTTTTGGTTTGATTATATATTTCTAAGTTGGTACCTAATATACCATGAAATAAAAAAAATATCACTCTTTAAACTTGAAGGATTGAATATTATCAATAAAAAGACCATGGAGAAGAATCCCCATGGTCTATAAGATTCAAAATAAATTTCTTACTAATTGCACCCTTAATTGTTACTCGTTACATCCCACCATAACCTGGTGTTAAGGTCGTCTCCTCCCATACGGGTAACGGCCTGCTGATAATTTGCATTGTTCGTTGATTTCACGGAATTGGGATACTGGAACCTTACCGGAACCATTTTATCATTCACAGCGTCCGGACCTGCAATAACTTCCGGCATTCCGGTACGCCTCCAATCGGACCAGGCCTCAAAACCTGTATAAAAGAGGGCTATCCATTTTTGCAAGGCTACTTTCTCCAACTTTTCGGCGCTTGTTCCGGTATAGGCCACCGCGGTCTGTGCCATATAGGCATCCAGGTCAAATGCTTGTAGATCGGCAGCGATCTCGTTCCATCCCCCGGCAATTATCCTATCCAAATAATACGAAAAAGAAGCTCTTATACCATTTTCATAGTATGTGGCC
>NZ_FXAO01000018.1 GCF_900177645.1 Arenibacter troitsensis | reverse complement strand
AAAAATGACAGAGGTTCTTATGTACTTGGAAAGACAGATTTTGTGAAAGAAACGTTGGAAATAATCAACGAAAAAGCCAGCGCACAACACAGTGTATAAAACATAGCTAATAAATGCTAAATTTAAAGGTTTATCCTTATTTACAAAGACCGCCAAATTTTTAAATTTGGTTTTTAGAATAGAAAAAGTAAAAACAAAACATAAAAATTCGACTCTGTGCTAATCCGAAAAGTTAGTGTCTTTTTATACGCTACGTTCCATACACAAGTTCGTTGTATGCCATTTAAAAAATGAACAAACGAACCACATTTTATCTGGGACTTATTTTTTTAACCTTACTTCTTTTTTCGTGCAAACCAGTATTAAATGAATCAGAGGAATATCAAATTATTTCAGAAATCTTAAATCACTCTTACGGACACGAAACGGACGATGAAAACGGACTAGGTTGGATTGATACATCTGAATCTTATAATTCTCTTCGCGTAAGAAATCACACAAATCTTAGGGAGCTAGATATTGAGATATTAAACGATTATCTAAATTTTAATAATTTGTCAGATTTTGCTATTGAAGACTTTCAAAAATACAGGGAGTGGGATATTAAAAAAATTAAAGACTATGACAGGTATCGCTTAGAAACTGAAACTGATAAAGGAAATGAAAGTCGTTACATAGGGTCAATACAGTTTTCGTCAATTAGCTTCAACAAAGATTTAGACCATGCAATAATATATACCACATATTATTGTGGCGGAGAATGTGGAGAAGGACTAGTATTTCGTTTTATTAAGACGGACAAATGGACAATCGAAAAGGTTGAAACTTTATGGGTGTCGTAAAATAAAAACGGCATACAACAATGCCTAAACGTAATGCGTACTTTAGGGCAAAATCGAAAGGTCTGTGTATATTTATAATGTCGCTAAATCTTATGGATTTAGCTTTGGACAAGAAAAAATAAAACTAAACAATAAGCTTTAGCTACGTCGGCAGGCGGAAACGAAAAGTTTCCTTGCCTCCGCACTACGCTTAGCCGAACCGTTGTGGGCAATTTAAACAAAACTAAATGCAACCAATATTTCCAAGAAGAAACTGGGCGATAAATACTCTAATTGAATTTAGACAAGGAGGAGTTATATATGACTTCTGTAAATATTTTGAAGAACCGGGAGATGGTTGGGAAAAAGAACATCTTGAATTTAAAGTCAGTCATTTATTTGAGCTATTCCAAGGACTTAAAGAAGAATTAAACCAGACAATACATACTTCAAACAAGATAACAATAACAACTTACTTCGAGGAGTTAAAGCAAATAATTAGTAGTTGGAATTTAAACAATGTAGACTCTGACGAGATTTTACAAGAAGTTGAAGACTGGAATGAAAAAAAATACAATGATTTTTTAGAAGAAATTGAAAAAAAATCAACCGAATATTTCAACAAGCCTGAAAGAACGAAATACGCCTATTTAGAAGAATATGAAAACACATTTTACAGTCCATTTTCAATGGGTTTGAAAACTACTAAAGTAATTAATAAAAACTTTTTTTGTATCGAAGACAAACCAAAACTTATTGATATTCAATATTTTGACAAATACTTGAAAATACTAACAAGAGTTACTGACGAGTTCAATTCTTCGATTTCAAAAGAATTAAAGCTATATGACGAGGGAAAAATAATTTCAGACATAAATGCAGAAAAGTCTTTTTACGAAAAGACTATGGAAAAGATAAAAAACAACAAAATTATTGCTGGTATTTTGATTGGGTTTTTAATTTATGGAGGAATATCTGAAACTATAAAGTACACTAAAGAAAATCGAGAAAATCTATTTGGTAATGATGGGCTTTTAAATCAAAAAAAGAAAGACTCAACAACATTAAACAAATATTCTCAATCGGAATCAGAGAACATACAAGATTCCACGATAAATATTAACGAAGAAAAACTGCCCACAACATTGTATCCTATGAAAAGCACTAGTCCAGTTCCTTAAAGTTAATATTTTATTTTTTATCAGTCCATAATGTTGATTTTGGGGTGTTGAATTGTTGGCAACCCTTTTCAGCCTTTCGCTTGGTTGTCAATACTTCAACACCATATATAACCTGCTCGGCATCCTATATGTGATCCACGTCCTACGGGAATGGTCACCAGCATCTGTATGATTATAAGTTATAATAAGCCCGGTCACTTGCTAACCGATGTGGTTCCCACCAGCGGCGGTACCACCTACATTGTTTTGTAATCCAAGCCAATCTACTATTCTTTGTGAGCTTAGTTATCTTGTTACTGTTAATTCCCTGTATTTTATTCCAATACCCCTATCGCATAAGGGGTCTCCGTCTTTATCACCGCCAAGGTCCTGCTCAACAGTTTCCTAGCTACCTTTACAATGA
This sequence comes from Arenibacter troitsensis, assembly GCF_900177645.1. Lineage (GTDB taxonomy): Bacteria > Bacteroidota > Bacteroidia > Flavobacteriales > Flavobacteriaceae > Arenibacter > Arenibacter troitsensis. Next base: position 4,959 of record NZ_FXAO01000018.1, on the reverse strand, counting down.
CACTTTTCACATTTTTTCCATGGTGCTTGCGGTAAAAGGCCTGCATCACGGGATCCGTTCGAATGGCCTGCCAAGAAGCCTCAATGAAATAACTACGTATTAAACGGTGGGCACGCATACTTACCCCCGTATGTCGGACGGTGTCACCACTCTGGTAAATACCGGGCGCCAGACCTATATATCCGGCCAAATGTTTTATATTCCTAAAACGGCGCAGGTCTCCCAATTCACTCAAAATACCACTGGCAACTATTGGGCCTATACCAGGAATACTTCGTAAAAGCATGTAATCTTTCTTAAAGTGGATTTTGGTATGCCGGCGCAATAAGGTGGAAACATCACGAAACTCCTGATCGATAAACCGAAAGCTGCGCATACGGCTTCGCAAAACCTCTTTACCTGCGTCATACTCAAAATCCAGACCATCTACCCAATCCCTAAATTTATGGCTCCAATGATCGTTATCAAGGTCCTGTGGTATTCCAATACCATAATACAACAACTGCATCTTGATATAGCTCTTGATCTGGCGCATATCCTTTACCAAGTCGTTCCTACGACGGAACAGACTACGCAGTTGCTCCCTACACTTATCCGGCACACAAATACCCTTCAGCCTCCCGTCCTTAAGTTCACGCGCTATGAGTTGCGCGTCTATTCGGTCTGTTTTGGTGTGGCGCTCCTTACCCCTTCTGAAAATATCGGCAGGATTGACCACCAATGAACGCCAGCCATAGCTAACAAAGCAACGATGTGCGTGGTAACCACAACAACCGGCCTCATAGGCGCTGGATACATCATAACCTGGATAATGTTTGGTCACATATTCATAGAGCAATTCGGCACGCGGTGGCATACTAAAAGTCTTGCCCGATGAGAGGTCGGTAGCACAATGTACCTTCCAACTACGTTTGTGTATGTCGATACCAATGAATAACTTAGGTGTGGAAGTAATTTGAGTGTTCATATCTTTATTTTTTGGTTCATCTTAAAGATACTCGACTTACTACTTTTACATAGATGCTAACCGCAATTACGGCGGATTCGACTACGTCCGAATCCACTCGGAATTGCTAAAGTCAGTGTCAAACCGAAAAATAACGCATATTAACCCGTAACTGACGGTTATACGAGACCGTTGTACACCATTTAAGAAAACCAAGAAAATGAGTTGGGACATTGTACTTTTTAATTCAAAACAGAAAATTAATTCGGTTACCGAATTGGATGAAAATCAATTGGAACCGACTGATTTTAGTGGAATTTTGGAAACCTCATTTGACCGAATAAACAAAAACGAAAAACATAGAGAAATAGTCGGAACTGAATTTACGATTGACTTTTTTTCCGATAGTGAGTATTCGAGTAATTTTATGTTATCCTTATATGGGGAAAATGGAATTTACGCCTTGATTGAATTGGCTAAAAAATACAAGTGGCAAATTTATGACTCTGGTATCGATGAAATGATTGACTTGGAAAACCCAGAGAAAAACGGATTTAAAAATCATAAGGAATATGTTGAAAAAATTGAACATATAAAGTAAATGATATATACTATCAAGGTTTGGTTGTTTACCGTAATAATTTCACCGCTTTTGTTAGCCTTAATTTTAGGTGTTATTATAAATAACTCTAGTTTCAATAGTATATTGAGTTCTTACGAAATTGTATTTGTTATGATACTAGTAGGTTTAATTTCTTCTATACCAGCAATGGTAATATTTGGATTAATTAAACAGCGTTTAAAGAACAAAGTTTCGGATTTAAAAGAGAAAATAATCTTGTCTTTTTATTCTTTTTTGTCAGTTTGGATTACATTTTACATAGTAGATAATGAATTTATAACGCGATGGTCGGAACAAACAATTTGGGTATTGATTTATTCCTTAACAATAGTAATAGGAGTTTGGATTTTTAAATTTCCAAAAGATGAATTAATTGAATAAAAAACAGTGTACAACACGGTGTATAAAACATAGCTAGTAAGTGCTTGACAAAAGGTCTATGCCTATTTACAGAGACCGCCAAATTTTTAAATTTGGCTTTTAGAATAGAAAAGTTAAAAACAAAACATAAAAATTCGGCTCTGTGTTAATCCGAAAAGTTAGCGTCTTTTTTACGCTACGTTTCATACACAAACCGTTGGCAAACAGTTGAGGAAACGCAACCAGAATGAGAAAATGGGAATTAAAGAATATTTAGATAATAATTTGAACAAATATTATATCGGAATTCTGAATAAGAACGGATTTGAATTGACTGAATCTAATATTAGCGGAATGGGTGGGATTTATCGCTTTAAAAATAGTTGGCTGAATTTTGACATTGTAAATGACAGAGGAATAATTGAAACTCGGATTTCCTCACTCTTCTCTGAAAATTTTTATGACTTGGACTTGATAAATGCATTTTTAAGTCGGAGAAATAAAACAGAATTGGAAAAACCAAAGTTTGGAAAATCTGACTTATCAAAACGACTGAATTTAGAGCAAGAAAGTGAATTGTTTGAAAATAATCTGACTGAATTAAAAACGATGTTTAACGAATTGAATTATAAACAAACTGAATCTGAATTAAATAAAATTGGTAAGGAACGAGCGAAATTATTGTTCGGATAAAAAACCCGATTTGCCAACACCGTATATAAATAATTGCTAGTGTTAGGCTAAACCAAAGGTCGTTGCACGTTTGCTACGTCTGATTTTCCTTCGGAAAATCCTCGCACGCAAACACGCAACTTTCCATATACAAACACGTTGGCAGTAATGTATCAATTACATGGATAGATAAATTAATGAATAGTGAATTAACAAATACCGAGAACCAACAAGATTTAACTGACAAGGAGATTTTTATGAAAATTTGGACTTCTCCAAGAAAAGTCTTCAAATTCATAAATGACAACCATTATGATAAATACGTAAATGGACTTTTGTTCTTTGCGGGAATCTCTAGAGCATTCGACAGAGCATCATTAAAGAATATGGGGGATAATATGTCCTTAATTGCAATATTAGGTCTTTGTATTATCGTAGGTGGGCTAATAGGGTGGATTTCATATTATATATATGCGGCATTGCTAAACTGGACAGGAAAATGGATAAATGGTCAAGGCGATACTAAATCTATTTTAAGAATTATTTCATACGCTATGACTCCAGCAATAATTGCGCTAATTTTTCTAATTCCACAAATTGGGATTTACGGAAATGAAATGTTTAAATCAGATGGAGATATAATTAGTGCGGGAATCATTGCAAATGTTTTTGTTTATGGTTCTATGATTTTGGAATTCATTTTAGGGATTTGGACAATAGTGTTTTGTGTAGTTGGAGTTTCTGAAGTCCAAAAACTATCAATTGGAAAATCTATTTTAAACTTGTTATTACCTCTTTTAGTTTTTGCAATTCCAATAATAATTATTGTACTGATTATCAAAGTGTTGTAAAAACACTACTGCCAACAAAACCTAAACGTAATGCGGACTTTAGGTCTAAATCAAAAGGTCTGTGTATATTTATAAAGCCGCTAAATCTTATGGATTTAGCTTTGGACAAGAAAAAATAAAACTAAACAATAAGCTTTAGCTTCGTGCGCAGACGGAAACGAAAAATTTCCTTACTTCCGCACTACGCTTAGCTCAACCGTTGGCAACAATCTAAAAATTATGAGAACTAAAGTTTTAATATTTCTGATTGCTTTAAGTGCGACCAAAATTTTCGCATGTGACTGTAAAAATTTAGGAAATTTAAAAGTTTTACAGGAAATTGAATTTGATAACTCGGAATGTGTTTTTATTGGAGAGGTTTTAGAAATTGACTCTGATAACAATACTTTTAAGGTGAAAGTCATTGAGTCATTTAAAGGAAATGAACTAGGAAAAACTTACAACGGTATATATGACAAGTTTTGCGGACCAATCATTGATGAAAAAGGAAAGTGGCTGATTTATGGAAATTTTAATTCTAAAAATCAAGTTGAAATAAATTATTGTGGATTAACACGCAGTCTTAGTCATCCTGAAAATAATGTTTCTGGCTCAAAACCACCTGAACACTTACAACCATATAAAACGGAATCTAAATCTCAATCGGAAAAAAAAAGAATTGAATGGATATTAAGAGCAAAGTCCAATTTAGAAAACGAAATAATTGATTTGAGACATAGAACGGAATAAAAAGCCAGTTGCCAACACAATGTATAATTAATTGCTAGCAGATTTTCCAGCTGGAAAATCCTGCAATTAACTATCTTCGGTAAAGGCGGACAATTTCCGTTGGAAATGTCCGCATCTAATCATACACAAGACCGTTGTATGCAATTAAACCCAAATGACCGAACCAGAAGTAAGAAATAAAATACTTGAGATTTTTAAATCAGAAAGAAGTAATTCTTCAGCGGAATTTAATGAATCACATTTTATGGACTTCTTGACAAATCCAGCACACGAAAAAAACACAATCAAGAATTCATTTAGAGGAGTTAGAAAATACTACCGATTTATGGACAAACTTGAATTGGAATTTGGCATTTGTTTCAGTCTTTCTGATTTAGACAGATATTACAGCGTTGACAAACTGACCAAAAAAGTATTGGAAAGAATAAAAAAAGGAAAAGGGAATAAAATGATTCTTCAAAGAAGAAATGAAGAGAAAGAAAAGTACATTTTTGAACTCATACTTTTAATTATTCTTGCTGGACTTTTTTACTGGCAAGGAATAAATTGGATTTCGATAATTGCAACAATCATATTCGGAATAATAATCTATTGGATTTTAAGTAGTAAAATTTATAATAAAGCACATATCAAAAAAATGAACGAAAGGCTGATGATGAATAAATAACTGCATACAACAACGGCTCCTATGAAAAGCACTAGTCCAGTTCCTTAAAGTTAATATTTTATTTTTTATCAGTCCATATTGGTGATTTTGGGGTGTTGAATTGTTGGCAACC
>NZ_FXAO01000014.1 GCF_900177645.1 Arenibacter troitsensis | reverse complement strand
ACACTGTGTTGTGCGCTGGCTTTTTCGTTGATTATTTCCAACGTTTCTTTCACAAAATCTGTCTTTCCAAGTACATAAGAACCTCTGTCATTTTTGAACTTTTTCGCTAATTCAAGTTTCAGATTTTCATACTGTTTTGCTCTTTCAGGATTTGAATTTAGATAGTCTCGGAAGTCAATTTGTTTCCACATTATATTATCTTTTGGACACATATGAATATGAAAAATCTGCTCTTTTTTTCCGTCCACATTATATCCTTTTCCAAAAGATGAGTAAGCCTCAATATTATCTCTTGCTGGCACTACAAAATGAGAATAACCCAATTCCGTAAAATTTGCAATTAAATTTTTGTCAAATAGCTTTTCTTTTGGGATTTCTATCATTAAATCGATATAAGGTTTTGATTTTATACTAGGAATTGAGGAACTCCCAAAGTGTTCAATTCGAAGGATTGTTTTATCTCCTACTTTATCGATTATTCGCTTTTTTTCGTTTTCGTAAATAATTTTCCATTCAGGATTATGGTCAACCAATTCTATTGGAAAGAGTCTATTCCAATCTTCTTTGGTTAAATCACTTAATGCCTTTTTCATTTTATCTCGATTTTTTTAGCTTGTGCACAACAATTGTATATAATTACTAGTGTGTATATTCCTATTATAGATCTAATTTACTAAATCTTTTTATTGGTCTAGGTATATTAATTAGAGACTAATAAACTTTACTTACACTATCCCATTTGGCTCCTTCATGTCTTAGAGAAATATCAAACTCGCCTTAAATTGTCACATCCAAGACGAGTTGTCATAAAAAATCTCTGTCAGTAAATTAATACTATGTATTATAGTTTTACATAGAGCATTACCTCATGGGTTCCATTGTTCATGCTTGCAATCGTATTATGCGGAGCGGCCTCATAGGCATATCCCAGGTGCAGCCCTTTGCTTGCCTTAAAGATAAAGAACCCTCCAAATCCTTCGTCCAAACGGTATGCTGCTCCCAGTTCAAACCGGTCCCTCATCGCGAATGCGGCCGTAAAATCGACCGATATGGGGGATGCCTCCACATATCTCACCATTAGGGAAGGCCTGAAAACAATATTGGCGTTCAGGGGTATATCGTAACCTGCCGCTGCATATAGGTGTATTTTATCCTCTCCCTGTTTGGCGACCCCGTTGGCATCGTCCAAGCGATCAGGGCTAAGGATTCTGGGGACGGACAGGGAGGCGAAGAAGGACTTTCCTTTTAGGTAGGCGCCAGCACCTATGTTGGGCGTAAACCCACCGTCGATTCCCATTAGGCTAGGATCGGATTGTATGCCATAGGTAACCAGTCCGTCCGTGTTCGCCTTATAGGAGTTTAAGCCTGCCTTTACTCCAAGAAAGAGGTGGGTATCTCCGTTAAGCTGCAAGTGGTAGGAGAAATCTAGGGCCATGGAAGTTTGGTTCTCAATGAAGGTCCTGTCATTAATGATGGAAACCCCAAGGCCCAGGTTTTTCCCTACAGGTGTTCCGAAGAAAACGGTCTGTGTCTCCGGGCTTCCTTCTATCCCGGCCCATTGACTCCTAATGCCGACCCCGATATCGGTCCCATCATTGGCCCCTGCAAAGGCGGGGTTCACCAGATTCATATTGTACCTGTAAAAGGTAAAGTTGGGATCCTGTTGGGCATTGGAAATACCCGAAACCATTAATGCTGTTAGGATAAGATATACTATTTTAAATTTCATTTTTGTATTGATTTTTTTGTTAAACGATTGGCTTAATAATTGATGAACAGCCATCCCTGAATAGGTGCCAAGCCATTGGACAGATCAATGACGTACATGTAGGACCCCGAAGGTAAGCTGTCACTCCTGGACTTATAGGTGGCGTTCCAATCGTTATTATATCCCTTGGTGGCGAAAACCTCGTGTCCCCATCGGTTGTACACCTTGACCAAAGCATTGGGATAGTTCTCTATTCCCGGTATCATCCAGTAATCATTGATTCCGTCCCCATTGGGTGTAAAGGCCTGGGCAGGTACCAAGGTTGGTGTCACCGGTGTCTCTTCTTCCCCTGGAACAAAAAAGCTAGTATCGTCCAACGGATCTGTATTGTTAGCCAGCTCATCTACATCCGAATCCCCGTCGTTGTCATCATCGGTATCAGAATTATTGCCAATACCATCGCCATCCGTGTCGGTATCTTCAGTGGCATCCAAGGGGAAGGCATCTTCCGCATCCGGAGTACCGTCGTTGTCCTTATCGTTATCACAAGAATCCGCTATTGAATCCCCATCCGTATCCTCTCCGGTCAAGGTAAGGATCGCTGTTTCTGTTGTAGTATTTCCATTGGAATCCGTTGCCGTTATCGTAATGGGGTAATCCCCCAAATCCGCACAGTCAAAATCCGTACGATCAATACTTATGCTCACGGCACTGCAACTGTCATCACTATCAACAATAAACGCTTCTGCTGTTATGCTGATGGAACCTGTTTCGTTCAATGGCATTTCAACATCCTGTACCACTATTGTTGGAGCCGTTACGTCCGCCAAGGTAACCTCAAAAGCGGTGCTATGAGTATTCCCGTTGCCATCGTCCGCAGTTAAAGTAATGGTCTGCAATGTGCCGTGTCCGCTAATTACGGTACCTGCAATTGGCGATTGGGTAATCGTTGTTGTGCCACAATTGTCTGCAACCGTAGTTAAACCTGTATAGTCCGGGACAACAAAATTGCAATTGGCATCCAGCTCTTCCTCTATATTTTGAACGGCGGTCAATGTGGGAGGAATAAGGTCGTTAAAGGTCACATCAAAGGTCTGTGTGCCTATTTCACCCAAACTATCCTCAATGGTAACCGTAATGGTGCTTGTTCCCGCCGCACCCTGTACCGGTGATATGGTAAACGTACGGGTATTGCCGTTTCCGGTAACGATAATGTCCGCATTGGCGACTACAGCTGTATTTGAAGAAGCCGCGGTAACCATAAAGGTATTGTCCCCCGGAAAGGCATCCGTAATCGTTATGGCAAGTTCTGTTACCGACCCGTTGATACATTCGGACTGGTCCGCCACCACTGATCCTACGGGCGAATCGTTGGCCGTAGTCGTAAAAGAAACTTCATTTCCGTAGCCCGTCCCTCCAACATTGATGGCATAGGCCCGGACAAAGTATTCGGTTCCGGAATCAAGTCCTGTTATTTCATCGGAGAAGCTACCGTCCCCATTACCAATTATTATTTTGGGATCATCATCCACATTGGGTGTGCCTGTAATGTTATAAACGATACCGCGTTCAGTAACCGTTTGCCCTCCGTTGTTGGTTACCTCCCCACCTAGGCTTGCCGTAGCGAATGTAACGTTGGAAGCTGTTGTAGTGGTAACGGTTGGAGGAACATTTACCGTCATCGTTATTGAATTTGAACTTAATACATCCGTGGTAAACCGATCTACCTCTGCGTTAAAGTTTTGGGCAACCTCCAATGCCGATAAGGCTTTATTATATACCCTTATCAATCCCATGTCTCCATTCAAGGGATGCTGCCCCGGTGTTTGTCCGTCTCCGATCAAATAATTTGTGATGGAAGAAAGCGTAGCTATACCTTCGTTTTGGTCTGCTACCTCTACTCCATCTACATAAACCCTAGTGGTGATGTTTCCTGTTTCTACCCCTGCCGTATAAACAATGTGGTGCCAGACTCCTTCAGAAACCAATATTCCCGAATTTCTGTCTACATATTGCCCCATATCCCAAAATAAATTTCCAGAGGGGTCCACGCCCAAACGATAATGCAGGTTGGGTGTCGAGAACCAAAATTGATGACCGCCGTTTATGCGTTTTACCCAAGTTTCCACCGATAGCGCATTGGTAGACGTAATGTCCCAATTGTTCACTGCACTACTTTGAATCGTTGTACTGCTGTTTCCCTGAAAATTAAAACTACCGGCACCTACAATAGTGGAATAGGAAGTAGCCAAGTTGGAAGGCAAGGTGGCGTCATTGTTATTGGAGCTAATATCCGTCCATGCCATTCCGGAACCGGGATAACTGGACCGGTCTCCGGCATCTAAATTTAAAACCAAATTTGAATTGACGATAGTACCTGAATCAGCGGACAATTGCACCTCGATAACATCGCCATTTACCAAATCTGTGGTAGTATAGGTAGCGTTGGTCTCACCGGGAACCACAATTCCATTTTTCTTCCACAAATAATTTGTGGCAGCGGTTCCGGTCGGTGTTGCGGTAAACGTAACGGAAGCACCTGAACCAATGGTATTATCTGTTGCGCTGGAGGATAATGTTAAGCTTGGATTTAATGAAGTGGTAAAACTCTCTTCGCTACCATAAGCCGTACCTTCGCTATTGATAGCATAGGCACGGACAAAATATTGGTTCTCGGCGCTAAGCCCTGTGATTTCATCAGAAAAACTACCATCCCCGGAACCGATCTGTACCTTGGTATCGTCATCTATATTGGGGGTACCAGTGGTATTATAGACTATGCCTCGTTCGGTGACGGTTGCGCCGCCATTATCGGTGACCTCTCCGCCAAGGGTTGCTGTGGTATTTGTAACGCCTGAGGCGGCAGAAGTGGTAACGGTTGGGGCCGTATTAGCAGACAAGACAATAGGATCAGGGCTTACTGCAGGGTCTATTTCATTACCCCCACCAGTAGCTGTATGAATCCAATTCCAGTAATAGGTTCCTGGATTTCCGTTGTTAAACACATTAGCTATGGTTACTACGATCTCAGATCCACTAGCCACTATTGGATTGTCTAGAGTAATAAATGCTCCGCTGCCGCCGACAGAAAATATTCCTGCAACAGTTCTCGAATTTCCATTTACCAAAACGGTAATGTCTCCCACAGTTACACTATTAGTATTCCAGCCATTTGCAGTATTTAAAGCATATAAAATAGCATCATTCACTCCTAAGTCCGTAGCAGTAGTATATTCAAATGTATAAGTGACACCTGTAGCTCCTGCACTTAAGTTATCTGCCGACCAGGAAAAATTTTCTAATTGAGGGTTTGATGTCGTAAAACTTTCGACTCCACCATAACTGGTTCCTTCACTATTGGTGGCATAAGCACGTACGTAATAAGTTGTCCCAGCGCTAAGCCCGGTGATTTCATCCGAAAAGCTACCGTCCCCGGAACCAATTTGTACTTTGGTATCATCATTTACATTGGGTGTACCGGTGGTGTTATAGACAATACCGCGCTCGTTTACGGCAGCACCGCCGTTGTCGGTTATGTTTCCACCTAAGGTTGCTGTAGTAGCGGTAACGCCTGAGGCGGCTGTGGTGGTCAGGGTAGGCACTTCTAGCAGATTGATGGTAATTGTAAAGGTCTGGTTGGTCAATTCACCACCATTGGGATCGCTTACCTTAAATTCAAAACTATCGGCGTTCTGATCACCAACAGTATTGGTGTATCTGAGCCTATCATTGTTAATATCATCTTGGGTAAATGTTGTATTTACAATTAATTCTACATCACCGGCCTCAAATACGTTGCTGGGATTGGAATCTATAAACAAAACACCGTGTGAAACTGCAGAAGTAATGGTAAAAGTAAGGTCGGAACCACTGCCTGTTTCAGCATCTGTGGCGTTCAATTTTCCAGAGTCAATCAGCTCGGTAGTCCCTTCATTGAGGATCAATCCGTTGTTTACGGCTACCGTAGGCGCCTGATTTATCGTAATATTAAACGTCTGGTTAACCAACTCACCTCCATCCGGGTCACTCAGGGTAAACACAAAACTGTCCGCGGTCTGATTATTAACCGTATTGGTATATCTGAGTCGGTCGTTGTTAATATCATCTTGCGTAAATGTTGCATTTACCAAGAGTTCTTTCTCACCGGAATCGAAGGTATTGTTGAGGTTGGCATCAAGAAACAAGGTTCCATAAGCAACGGAACTGGTAATAGTTGCAGTCAATTGGGCGTCATCTCCCGTTTCGTCATCATTAAAATGCAATGTACCACTATCAATGTTTCCGGTTGCTCCTTCCGTTACCGTTAATCCGGTATTGGCATCCACTATTGGAGCTATATTGGGAGCACTCGTTGCAAAACTCTCCACTCCACCATAAGAGGTCCCTTCACTATTGGTAGCATAGGCCTGATAGTAATAGGTGGTGGATGCACTTAATCCTGAAATGCTTTCGTTAAAAACACCTGTGCCACTTCCGTCAAGAACATTCGTTACCCCACCCTCACCCAGGGTTGGAGTGTTATCTGAGCTGGAGTAAACAAAGCCTCTAGCAGAGACGGTCGCTCCGCCGTCAGAAGTGACATTGCCGCCCAGGGCAGCTTCAGTTGCTGTAACGCCTGAGGCAGCTGTGGTGGTTATGGTTGGGGCACTTTTGGTGATAGGTACTCCAACTTGAATATTATTTAACCCCATATATGAATTATCTGATCCTAATTGTTGGGCTATGTGAATTTTATCAACATTTTGGAAAACGTTTCCAAGCTCATCGCCTTGACTTACATTTATAAAAACACTCGTAGTATTTCCAGTAAATGTAGCCGTTCCCTGGGACACTCCATCATCAAAGCCTTCTACTACATATGTTGCACCATCATATAACCCCCAATCATGAAAGTCAAATTGCTGTAAAGAGAAATTACTTTGATCATCAGATTGAATAACCATACCATGAAAACTCGGACTAACACCTGTTTCATAAGTTAATTGTTGTAACCCATTGTATTCGAGTACCTGTAATCCGCCAGTTAATTTTGTATCAGAGGAGTTGACTGCAAATATCTCCAGATTTAGGTCATTGATTTCATCAGAGCCTAATTCGCCATCGGAGGCAATATCATCAGAGCCTGCTGAGCCATTGGAATCAAAAGTGATGGTTGGATTTGTACTCAGAAAAGGTGCTGGTGCATTGGTTGCAAAAGTCTCCTCGTTCCCATAACTTGTACCTTCGCTATTAATGGCATAGGCACGAACGTAGTAGGTTGTCCCCGAGCTAAGTCCTGTAATTTCATCAGAAAAACTACCGTCTCCAGAACCAATCAGTACTTTGTTATCGGACGTTGTAGGGGCACCCGTGGTATTATAGACAATACCGCGATCGGAGACGGTGTCACCACCGTCATCGGTCACGTTACCTCCAAGGGTTACGGTGGTGGACGTTAAGCCTGAAGCGGCCGCTGTAGTGACAGTTGGAGTAGTAATGGAAGCTACAATATTCGGTGTATTAAAGGCTCCAGAGGTAATAGTATATGCATTGGAATCATCATAAACCCAATTGCTTCTATTGTTGATTTGCGAAGCAACAAAAACCTTGGTCCCTGTTAACGTACCATTATATTTTGCGTTGTCCGTTTCATTAAATGGATTAGGAAATAAAGCAATTGCATTGGTGCCGTTCGTTAGCGTACCAGGAAGTCCAGTGGTGCTGCCCCCAGTGGTTGCACACGACTGTCCTGCCGTTGTGCAGTTCTGACAATCGAACCAATTGTTTGCATCGTCACAGCCTGCTGTGTGGGCAAAATTATCATCACCATAAAGTCCTGATAGAAAATTGGGGGAGCTGGGTTTGGCCCCGGTAGCACTTTGGTAGGCAAAAAGGTTATCACCTGCCAAAAGATTCCATCCGGTTCCACTCAAAACTGCGGACATACTTCCACTGGAAGAAATTAAAACATCTGTTGAACCATTTTCATATACATATACAATTGTACCGGCAGGTGTGGCCCCTGTGGCCGTCCATGAATAATGCCCTTCGGATGACCCGTACCAAGTATTACCATTGGCATTCCAACCCTCTTCGGTGAAGTAGATTACCGTTCCAGCAGATAAATCTTCCAGTGTAATCCAAGAAAAAGAATGGTCTTCTGTTCCGTTTGCATCGGTATTATAACCTAAAAAAGCAACATCTCCGGCAGATAGGGTTGTTTGGGCATACACAGCAGATGAAGTAATACTAAAAAATAACAGAAATAAATTAAGAAAGGTAGTTGTTTTCATTATTGCATTGCTTTAAATTTTTTAAACAGGGCAATAGTAGGACATTCTACTTTTTCCTATGCAGAAATGTTGTGAACGCGAATAATTATGATGTTAACTTAATTTATTGTAAGAATAATACGACTAAAAACATGAATTGTGCTTACGTGCCTTAAGCGCTTGGAATTAATATATGAACTTACCGGATTTTTGCTTGATATAGCCCAAGTTGCGTGAAGTGAGCAGTGTTTGACCGGCCAAGGCAGAACTTTTTAATTACTAGTGGGCCAGTAATATTAGTGAATGGCACAAGCCTGCTCGGCCGTTAGGACGTGCCTGTCTCATCCTCCCTTAGATTTGACTAAAAATATAAACGATTGCGATATTGTTGAAAGAGGGGGCGGGCGGAGGAGACTTATATCTTCGGATAATTTGCGTAACTATATTTCAAACCAAAATAGAAAGGGGTGATTTAAACGGGATGCAAGGCAATAATAACCTAGAAGGCCCTTAAGAGGAGGTGTGCACCAATTTGGGCAGTCGGATTATAGAATTTGTATTGGCTCTTCATTTTTAAATTATCTGCAATATGGTCTGCCAACGAAACGTTGTTACCTGTTTTTTGCACCACAAATGCTTTCACCGTGTTTAACCAACCCTTGACTCTTTGGGTAAGGCTAAAAATGTTTTGCCTCTTTCTTTGGGATTTGACTAAAATTCAATTGATCTGTTTCCCAATTCCAAGTTGACATACCAAAGTTTCCGGAATCCTCAATAACTTTCATTTTATTATTACTTATCATTTCAATAACTATTCTCCCATTTAAATTACCTTTTCCAACAGAAATATCAGACCAATCTAAAATAATCCGATTGTCAATAATTGTTCCATTTCCAACATGACACCAATTTTCACCTAACTCATTTTCTGTGGTCCTGTTGTTCATGCCCAACCAAAAGACCTTATTGTGAATAACATTAATCCAGAATAAATTATCTCCAGTTGATTTCCAAACTCCATTTCTTATAAGAATTTTCTCTTTATTAATTTTATTGTTCATATTATTTTACTCTTAGGAACTAAAAATGGTTAAAAATTATAAGGAGGCTACTTTTAGAATGTAGCTATAAGTTAATTCATTTTTCCCTTTGTGCCATTATTGAATGAATTTCTTTCCATCCTACATTATTCCCTATAATTATCCAAAATTTGCGTACTTACCCAATAAATATCATTATTACTGGTATAAAAGAGATACTTTCCGTCCTTAGTTACGAAAGGACAAAGTTCGTGCTTTTCCGTATTAATTGTGTTTCCCATATTAACTGCATCGCCCCATTTCCCGTCTTTATCTTTGAAACTAATATATAAATCCCCTTGACCTTTCCCGATTTTACGAATGGAACAAAATATCATATACGACTCATCAGGTGCAATGAAAACATCCGCTTCGTATCTATTGGTATTTATTGATTCGGATAGTAATTCAGGTTTGACGAATTTTCCGTTAACATATTTGGAACGGTAAATATCATAAGCATAGTTTGGGGCATTTAAAGTTTTATCCTGAGCTGCGAAATAAAGTGTACCATCATTTGTAAAAGAAGCGTAATACTCATTTAAAGGGCTGTTGATCGGTAACCCTAAATTGATTGGTTCTGACCAGTTTGATTGTTTGTTTTCCCTTTCTACATACCAAATATCCATATCATCCTTAGTAATATCTTCATTTAGTGAACGATTGGATATGAAATACAATCTTTTCTCATCCGGAGATAACATTGGATCATTGTAGCTTACGGAAGCCGAATCGAAAAGTTTACGGGGTGGAGACCAGACACCTTCTAATAAGTTCGTGTAATGAATTTCCGTAACGCCATTATTGTCTACCCCAAAAAAGAATTCATTCCCATCACCCGATATTGTACAGCCGAACTCATGTCTATTAGGTTTTGAAATTATATTCGGCGCGAATAGTTCTGGTTCATTCGAAGGAGTTTTTTGGCCAAAATATACCATAGTATTGTCTGTTTCCGAACCAACATTTCCTTTTGCAGATTCAATCAGTTTATTTGGATCGAAGCCGATACCATTTTTAAATACAATTTCTACTTCTCGAATAACTTTAGGGTTACTTTCAAGATCTCCATTGAGAACTACAATATTGGCCAACTTTCCTTTCTCAATTGTCCCTATGTCAGTTCTTGACAGTAGCTTTGCACCATTAGAGGCCATTACCTGTAAGGCTTCCTCTGGCTTGAATCCAGCCTCAATAAATAGTTCGTAATTTTTTTGATCTCCAAATCCGGGCATATTGTGGAGGCCAGGATCAAGACCTGCTACCAGCCATCCACCTTGTCTGAAAAATTGAAGTTCGTATGCCATTGATTTTACCAACCATTCTGGTTTAAAATACCAGTCGTTACCCTGTTCTTTCTTACGTAGTTTACGCTGGTGATATGCCACTTTATGAGTGGGGGCCATTACTTCAAGGTCTCTGGCATCTGCCATTACATTAGCTTGTGCTTCAAAAATGGCAAGTGTTGAACCTAGTGCCACCCCATTGTTTATAAGGTTTTGTTGCACATCTTTGACCGTATCACTGTCAATGTCCAGATTTGTTCTAAAGTCGTTATTTTTAGAGCAAACTCCAGTTTCCCTTTCTGTTGCATGGTCATAACTGTGTATAAATCCATGTTCTATGGCATCGATCCCTATTTCTGCAGCTTCGGTAAAAGTTGTGGCACACAGGTGACCTGTTACTTTTAGGTTATTCCTATGTGCTTCATCAACTATTACTTTTAAGTCCTGGGGCCTGGTATTTCTATAAACCTTCAGCCATTGTACTCCTTTGCTTGCCCAATATCGAATGGTATCCCTGACCATTTTTTCATTGGTAAATCTTATGAAATTCGATTTACCCTTTGGACCTGTGAAATATGGACCGGAATTAATGATTTCAGGACCAGGCTGCTCTCCCCTATCTATCGATTTTGCGATAGCTAACTCCTCAAAGGGGTTTCCTGTCCCACAAGTTTGGATTGTAGTCACACCACATGCTAAATATAGTTTAGGTGATGTAGATAGCATTGCGGATTCAGGTATTCTCATGTGGTTGTGCATACCAATGATGCCTGGGATAATTGTCCTGCCAGATAAATTTAGTTCAAAAAAATCATCTGCTATTTGAATGTCATTGGCATCTCCAATTCCCACTATTATTCCATTCTCTATCAGAACAGTCTGTGAAGTTTTGGAAGGATTCCCTGTTCCATCAATTATTTTTACATTGGATAAGGCAATATTCGGAGAGTCGAAGGAAATAAAACTTTGGGTATAATCGGATATGTCAATTTTTGTGGATTGTATATCCGTTGCCTGTTCCTGTCCACATCCTTGCAGTGAAACTAAAATGGTGAATGTTAAAATTACAATTATAGTTATTCTGTTCATTGGACCAAACTAATTAGTATCATCTTTAATTGATAAATTGATGGTAATGAAAAACTTTGATGACAGCTGTACCTAAAAACAGTTTTTTTACATTCTGTTCTTTTGCTTTTGTGCGAAGTGCCAAATCTGGTATTTGACAGTGTTTGTAAATAGCCTTGAACTTAAATTGACCATTGAAAACCCTATTCATTATGTACAGTGTTACCATGCTTTTTTTGTTTTTCTATTAAATGTTTTACGATATAATCCAATTGGCTATTAATTCCGTCGATTAAGTCCTCCACAGTTAGTTCAACTTCTATTTCGGGCAGTACTCACTTTAAATGTTTGCTTTAAAAGGCACTTTAACAACATGATATCATTAATTGGTCCTACTACTTTTATAATATAGACAAAGTAATTAGCATTAAGGCCACTTGGAATTCGATAATGCACGAATCAAGTATGTAACCTACCGAGTAATGTTATGACTGGTAAAGTTAACATGTAAATTTTAAAGGCAAGGTTAATCAAATGAAACACTAATAATTAAGGGACTAGGTTAGTATCCGCATTGGCCGCTCTATGGGCTCAACAATTTTATTTCTGTTTACGAAATCTCTAAAATGTTCAAGGTTTGTTTGAAGTCAGATATGGACACGGATAAAAAATTGTAGCATATACAATGTTTATCCAACCAAAAGCCGTAAGGCTATCAATCTAGATTTGCTTTTAGTGAAAATTCATATTTTAAATGTGGAAATAAACATGTTCCAACTACTATCCAGATGATTTGAACACAATGGTCTATTCTTTTATTTTTTTGAATCTCATCATGGGTATTTCGCCAATCATTAAATTTAGCCTACCCTCCTTGTCCAAGCTAAAGGCATTTATTTTTTTCATCATATTCAGAAACTGAGGTTCGCCATCACCACAATACATCAATGTAGAAGGTCCAGGTTCGCCTATGGTGATGCTATTACCATCAATTTTAAAATCGGCGGAATAACCGTTACAGCTGTTATTGCCCGTAATCTTCCCTGTGGTTTTGTTAAATGAAATTACCGGCTTCTTGTCCGGATATAGGCCATCAAAAGCAATCCATGTTCCTGATATATACTCCAATTCCCATATGGAATTGTAAAGGTTATTATTACTCCCATTCTTAGTTGCAGTACATGAAACGATAACCACCATAAACAAAAGGGTTGAAACTAAAATGTAATTCTTTTTCATATAACTATTCTTTGATCAAGTTTTTACGAAATTTTCCAGCGATGATGAGCAATATCATCATCAGGATGGATACACCCAAAATAATGCCAATATTAATCAGGGAAGGTTGGAGGCCTATTTCTGGTATATTTAGAAATGGATAGGGATAGTAATTTGAAATATATCCCCTTGAAACTATGAACACAACATAGATCAATGGATATAATAACCAGTTTAGAACTGATTTGGTCTTCAAATCAGTTGTTTTTGAATAGATGAACCAATACATTAACATGTAGATCGGGATAACCGTATGTAGTAATTCATCCACCACAAATTGTAAGCCGGTAGGGTTCCATATGTGTCTTAAACTAACCTGATATACCAAGCCTACCATTAATATAAATGTAGTTAAGGCAGTCATGGCTCCATTGGACAGAATTAGGTTTAAAGGATTCTTTTTGGAATCTAAATATGACATTGTAAAGTATAGTGCGACCAATATATTGGTCAAAATGGTGAAAAAACTAAAAAAACGAATAATGGTTTCAAATAACCCTGCTTGCCTATTCATAATCAATAGGATAAATTGCCCAATAATTGCAAACCACCCCATTGTAAGTCCTATGGTTTCAAGTTTTCTTTTCATTTACTTTGAATTAATTAACTAGCCAATGGCAATATACTTATTATAAGGAAACCCGAATATTAGAGAGATATTGGATGATGAAGTTTTAAGACTTGGTAAAAAAGCTATTTGATTCCTACAAAGATTATTCCTTTGTTTTGGAAATTATCCGATTCTTCCAACCCATGATTGGGGAAAGCCCTTTTAAATGGGCATCATGGGAATGATAGTATATATTCTTTTTCAAATCCAAAATAACCGGCCATTGTATGTTGTCCACTCCCTGCCCCAATACATTGACAATGGCCGTTTCAACAAACTTGGAGCATATGGGTCCCAACAATCTAATTTCATCATAATGACCTGGACCGGATAAACCAATATAATAATCTGCTGGTTTACCTGAAAAGGAGCATATGGGTATTTCTGGTATATCGTGCAAAGAATTTTGCACAAGTCCTCCGAAAGTTTCGCTATTTGAAAACAAGGTATTTCTGACACTTTTCATAAATCCAAATCTAGCCTCTTTTCTGTTTAGATAGAAGATTGCCCCATTTATTTTATCATCTGAATTATTAACTATTAAATAGGCTTGGGTTCAGATTATTACAATTTTAGTCAACAATTGTTGCATTTGTCAAAAGATTGTTATAAAAATCAGGTACAGTGTTGAGAATAGCATTTAAATTATCACGACTTATCCTCCCATGTCAATATCATATGTTTCATAGGATTACATTCTGTGGTATTCCAAAATATATCTGTTATCAACCATAGCCTAGATACATGAGCTACCTTATTAAACAAGAACCTTAAAGTCTGTATTTATAGTTTTTTGTAGATGTAATGAACTTATTTTTAATTGTAATTTCCCTGTTCTTTAAATACACACAATTTATCATTTAATGGGTTTTAATTTTTAGACTAATATATTTGGGAAGAAAACAATTCGGTTAGATATTGGACAATTAAGCTCCTAGTAGGTTTGAACAAATGCTAGTACACTTTGGCAATTGTATAGAAATTTAGTGGTAACGACCAAGAAGGGTTGAATTGTACATATGAAAAAATCTTTATCCATGGTCTATCTACCAACTAGTTTGTATTCAAAGCGTCATAGGTCTACGATAGTAGAATCACATCGAATAAGTATTGATGATTAGTGCATTATGTAATAAATTTCTAATTGTTTAATTCACATTATATCCGATCTTATTTATGGACGCCCCTGGTTCATTGCAATACACTAAGCAGTACAAGTCAATTTCTTTCATGGTTTCGTTCAATTATGAGGCCCATGATTGTAGCAATTTGTTTTTTAGGGCCAAGCCGATGGAACCGGGTCAGGATGGGGGGTATCCCTTGGATTTTATCTACGGAAAAATCGACGCGGACTTTCAATTGCAGATAGGTATTAGGGAGTTTCAAATTGTAATGACCAAGGAACTACACGAAAGAATGGGATTACTATACGACCTAATCAGGAACGAGTACGTAGAACTCAATAACAAACATTTATAAATAACGGCTTAGCATGGGCCACGATTCCAGTGTTTCAAAAATTGGGTTGTGGTATCGTAATTACGTATCGCATCCGGTGCATCCCCTACCAAGTAAATTTGCCTCTCTTTAAGGGAGTTTTGGTTATTTTTTGAATTTTATTTTATTCACTTTGCCCATAATTGTAAATGATTGTAATGATGTTAATATTTAACCCCACTACGAGACATATGGTGAATATTTCCTGTAAAAACATGTCAAATTTACGGCTCAATGTCTAATCGTGATCGGAACTTGGAGTCTTCATTTTAATACTCGCTGGTTCCCTTCCCAAAACTTTCAAATTATGCCAACGCATGTAATTACCACAGATGATCTGAGGGATTTTAAGATCGAATTGATGGAGGGCTTTAAGGAGTTGCTCTCTAAACAGGCCAATGGAACCCTTAAAAGGTACCTTCGCTCATCCGAAGTGATGGAGTTGCTCAATATTAGTTCAGGTACCCTTCAAAACTTAAGGATCAATGGTACTTTGCCGTACACAAAAATGGGCGGAATCCTATTTTATGATACCGAGGATATCCAAGCTATTATGAAGAAGAACAGGGTGGATTACGATTTTTAACACCTTTACTATGAACTATATCAAACACCTGAACGGGGTCTTCCTCCAGTTCTCAAAAGATAATAGACTAAACCCTACCCACATTAGCCTTTATGTGGGACTTTTTCAATTATGGAACAGTTACCATTTTCGTGATAGCTTCCATATTAACCGGGAAGAAGTAATGGCCTATGCAAAAATAGGCTCCAAATCAACTTATCATCGCTGTTTGAAGGAATTGCACCATTGGAATTATTTGTATTACCGTCCCTCCCATAACCCCTTCCAGGGGAGTACGATCAAGATGTTCAATTTTGGGACAACTGATGGACAAGTAGTGTACCCACACCAGACCAAATCAGGGACAAGCAATGGACAAGTAGTGGTACCTATAAATAAACATATAGAAACTATAAAAAACAAAACAAATGGGGTCAAACGGGACCGACCCCAAAATGAAAAAGAAGTTGTTGCTTTTTTTAATAATAAAAACTGGCCCATGGCGGAAGCGAAGAAGTTTTACTGTCATTACAAAAGCATTGGATGGAAAGTTGGAGGTACGGCCGAAATTGTGGATTGGCATGCGCTGGCGCAAAAATGGATTTTTAAGTCCATGGAGATAAAGGAGGAGAAAACAGTGGTCCCGGTCAGCCAGAATACGGACAACCTGAAGTCCAGTTCCATGAAAAATTTTAATCAGCCCCTATGAATCCACATATACGCTTTGTAGGTCATAAACAATACGTCCTAGGTAGTCTTAAGGATAATCAGATCTGCTATGATTTTAATAAAATATTGTTATATCTCAATGCCAAGGGACAAACAATGTTCGGCAAGAATTTTAGAATATTGGAACAGGACCGCGACGTCATTTACAAACTCTGTAACTATTATATCAAGGATCCTTTGAATTGCAAGAAACTGGATATCGACCTTAACAAAGGTATTTTACTTTCTGGGCCCGTAGGTTGTGGTAAGAGCAGTTTAATGAAGTTACTGCGCTATCTGACTCCTTACGGCCGAACTTATGAAGTGATACCGGCACGAAATATCACTTTTGCATTTAATAATATCGGTTTTAAAATTGTGGAAGACTACGGTGAGGGGAAATCCTATTGTTTTGATGATCTGGGAGTGGAGCCTACGGGACGATATTTTGGCAAAGATTGCAATGTAATGGGGGAAATACTTCTTTCCAGATACGAACTATTGTTGAACCATAATATCCATACCCACGCTACGACCAATCTCAATGCTCAGGAACTCGAGGAACGCTATGGTGGCCGTGTTCGATCTAGAATGAGGCAATTGTTTAATTTGATCGCCTTTAAGGAAGATAGTATGGATAAGAGAATTTAGGTACGTCTTTATCGAAAATATATATGGTTTTCCAGGATGTCATTTACCTTCGGTAAAATTCAGTCCCCACTTTTTAAATAATTATAAATTCCCAGCAATATGGCCAATGCCATTGCCTTGATATTTCTAGGTTCTTTGTAATAATCCCCTTCATCTACATGCGTAACAAATCCTGTTTCTATTAAAATTGTCGGACAATAATCCATTGTTTCCCTTTGTACTTGAAAATTGCCCACCTTTACCCCCCTTTCCTTAATGCCCAGTTTGCGTCCGCTCTCACCTAAAACGGAGGTGGCCAACTGCACCGAGGATTCCATGTGCGGATTATCCTTATTGGCTACAAAAATTTCCATTCCACTGGCTCCTGTGATGGCCGCATTACAATGTAAAGAAATGAACAAATCGCTCTTTAATTCCCTGGCCAACATTGCCCTATCTGATAATGATATCAATGTGTCCTTGTACCTGGTCAGATAAACCTCTATCCTGTCATCCAATATTATGTGGTTGTGGTTTAGGATTTCCTTGGCAATTTTTAAAACTACCTCCTTTTCAAGGACCCCATGGACACCTATGGCACCGGTATCCTTACCTCCATGGCCGGGATCGATGACCAAAATCTTTTTAGGCTGCTCTAATTGACAAAAACTGGAGCACATTTTTAAAATCAAGAGCCAAAATATGACGGTTTTGCAACCTGCCCTACTCCGGATTTTCAAGGTTATCAACATATCAATTTCAAATTATAATTCAAATTCATGTTAATTGACATCAAAACACATTAAAACGAATCATTTAATATTTTATTCACAAATTATTGATTGTCAGAATTTTATATATAAATATAAACTATTTTTCATGTAGCTAAAAAGTCTAAAAACTAAATCTGAACAACATGAAAAAATTATACTATCAGGTTTGCCTTACCTTACTGATTTACAATCCTGCTTTCGCTCAAATTGGTGGAATTGAAGAATCGGTCAATGACGTATCCGATACCATCCGTACCGTTTTCCCCATTATTCTGGGAGTGATTTTTCTTATCGGTTTTCTTTTTAACGCGGGACACTTTTTTGGGGAAAACGCCGATCTCAAAAAAGGTATTACGCGTGTTCTTGTATTTGTACTTATTGCCGGTGCAGTTGTTGGAATCTTCACCTATCTCATCGGAATTGTTGTCTAATGAAAAAGTACGTGGTATATAGGAACATTCGTAAAAAGGCCATGATAATGGGACTCCCCCTTATGTTGTTCGCACTTCAGATGACTTCCGTTATAGGTTCCTTGATGTTCATCATCTTTTCTTTCAGTTTAGGGGCGATTATTTCGGCTATCATTTTCAACATTCTACTTTTTGTATGTCTCTCCTTTTGCCATAACAACCCGACCGTATTCCATTTGAAAAAAGTGTTTCCACACACTATTAACAATAAAAGAGCAAGTCACCTGCACTATGAAGACAATTAACTTATCCGAATTTTATCCTATAATGGATATTCAAGGGAATGTCATTTTTGCCAATAATGGCAACTTGGTCCAGTGCTATTCCGTGGGGTATCCGGAGATCTATTCCTTGTCGGAGAAGGATTTTGAGGAAATTCATGGGTCTTGGTTTCAAGCCTTTAAGGCGCTACCCGTGGGTACCATCGTGCATAAACAAGATGTTTATAGAAAGGCCGGATTTTCAGCCGAAAATTTGCCCAATGAAAGTTTTCTTCAGCAAGCCACTTACCACTATTTTAAGGGACGGGAATATTTGGACCACTCTTCCTTTCTCTTTTTTGTTCTTCCGCTAAAGAAAACGTTCAATACTACAAAATACGTCAACCCCTTTCGCAAAGTGGATAAGGGTATTCATAGGCAAATGGACCATTATGCCCGCGAATTTGTCAATGCGGTAAATGATGCCGTGTCCTTTATTAATAATAGCAGAAAAATAACCCTTGCACCAATGTGCGAGGAAAGTATCCTGGAATCGACCAATAATTACTTCAATGGTTATAACCATGGATTTGACACGGATATCCAAATGAATAAAAAGTGTTTGGAGATCGGTGACCATGATTTTGACGTCATGGCCATCAATAGTGAACTCTGCTTTGGCGATATGCTACAAAGCAGTAGGCCCAATGACAGGTTCACCTCCGATGATTTTGTATTTCATCAAGGATTTATAGATGGTTTGGGACTCAACTTACATGAAAACCATATCGTCAATCAGATCATATATCTGGACGATAAATATAAATGGCGGAAATATCTAGAGAAAAGTATTGAGGAGCTTAATAAGAGTTCCAATTTTGGAACTCAAAATAAGGTCGTTCTAAAAAAAATAGAGGATATTCTGGCAAAGATCAATGATGATGAAAGTTCTAGAATAGTCCGGGGACATCTCAATATAGTTTTTTGGGGAGAGGGGACACAAGAGTTGGGCAGGATTGCCACCAAGATCAAAACAGAGTTCAAGGAATTGGACATCGTTCCCTATTATCCTAAAGGTGAAGAGCGGAAACATTATTTTCTTAACAGCTATTGTTGCTTTACCTCCAACTTCTCCAACGGGGATCTGTACGTGGCCGATCTAAAGCATGCCCTTTGCCTGTACATTAACAATAGTGTATATATTTCAGATAATAAGGGTGTTGTCTTTAACGATAGGCAATACAACATCCCAATTTTAAAGGATGTTTGGGATGAAGCCAGAAAGCGCATAAAGGCACGCAACTTTGCTATTTTTGCACCTACTGGGGAAGGTAAATCCTTTTTGGCCAATAACATTCTGCGCCAATATTTTGAAAGTGGGGTACGCCTAGTGGTCATCGACTTGGGAGGTTCCTATGATAAATTTGCCAAGCTCTACCCCAATGACCATATTGTTCTTAGATATGAACAAGGGAAAAACCTGGGTATAAACCCCTTCTACATCAGTGATAAAGCCGACCTTACTCCAGAGAGGCTGGAAGATCTTACCATTTTTATTTTGGAGCTTTTGGCCACGGGCAATGAAACCAGCAAAGCACAGGAGGTAGCCGTTAAAAAGGTCCTGTTGTCTTATTATTCCAAGTGCACAACTGGCCATTCACTGGCTTCACTGTACCAGTATGTAGATGACCATAAAGATTCATTGGTCACGGACCTCCAGATCCGTGAAATGCATTTTAGCGTCTATGACTTCCTTCACATTCTTTCGGAATATGTGGAAAATGGTATATATAGTTTTCTGTTCAATACAAACACAGACCAAACCTATAAATTGGAGGACAAACGACTGATCGTTTTTGAACTTGACGAGGTAAAGGATAATAAGGAAATTCTCTCCGTTATGTTGAAATTGATCAAATCGGCCATTCAAAGAACGATTTGGAGGAACAAGGCGGAAAAGGGCATCATCCTATTTGATGAGTTTGCCAAACAGTTAAAATTTAAGAACGTTCTGGAAAGTGTGGAATTCTATTACCAGGCCATACGTAAACAAAACGGGGCTATAGGTATCATCCTTCAATCCATCAACCAACTGCCAAATAATTCGACATCCGCAAGTATCCTTGAAAATACTCAGGTCATCTATAGTCTGAGGAATGAAAAGGGATATGATGAACTGGTCAACAGGCTCCATCTTTCCTCACATGATCTTAACCAATTAAAATCCATAAGGAACCAGCTGAAAGGGGAACGTAAATACACGGAAATGTTTATCAAAATCGGGAAGGATAGCAACATATTTCGATTGGAAGTTCCGCCAGAAGTCCATGCCGCTTACCTAACCGATGGTGAAGAGAATGAAACCATTATGGCCCTCTATAGAAAATACGGGGATATGGAGACCGCCATTACGCAGTTTGTAGCGCAACAAACTAATCCTTCCAATAAAAGCAACATTTAAACCTATATACTATGAAACTTTTTAATTATAAATTATTGTTGGCCCTGACCTTGTCCTTGGTTGTTAAAAGCAACGCGATGGCCCAGGGCATGCCGGTATATGACAATACCAATTTCATCTCCTTTATGAAATCGCTGCTGGAATCCGGGAAACAGACCGCAGAACTGTTGAAGACTGTAAAATTCTTAAAGGAACAGAAGGAGAATATCGATAAGGTCAATAGCGTAATCAAACAATTGAATGCGGTAAAGGAATTGGCCAAGAACAATCAGCGTCTTTATGATATGGTGCAGGAGGATCTAAGGCAGATCCTAAATTCCCCATATATACGGCCCGAAGAAGTTGGCCGTATCTCAGATTCCTTTCAGGGAATAATTGAAAATTCCATGATGTCCATGGACTATATCGATCAAGTACTGTCCAGTGATAATTTGAAAATGACCGATGCCGAACGCACGGCCATTCTCAAGGAAAAGGAACTGCAATCCATAGAAATGGTGGCCGAGATCGAGGCCAAGACCAGGCGCTATAGAGAGATAATCGCCTTTAGGCAAATGCAGGATAAAATCAATAACAGGGAAATCAACTACTGATGTCGGGGATATTTTTGGGAATAGGGCTTGAATATGTGGATACGGTCTTTCAGACCATTAAAAACAGTAGCTTTTCGCAGACGGCCATTACCGGGATGAAGGCCCTGTCCGTCGTCCTATTTCTGATCAATATCATTAAGAAATACAATGAGGGCGTGGCCAACAATGAAGGTTATTCTTGGGGATTGACCCCTGGTGAATTGGCCAAGAACTTTGCGGTAGTCGTACTGGCCATTTTTTCTACGGAGGTGCTATCCGCATTCGATAACATTCTAGTAGCTATAGAAACCCAGTTTAGGGATACTGCTCCGGCACTCCTACCCTTACAGCTGCAGGATTTGGATATCGAACAGGATGTGGGCGCCATCGACGCTGCCAAAAAAGCGTTGGCCCTACTCTACGAGGCCTTGGTAACTCCACTGTTCGGACTTAAAATATTGTCGTTTATCATAGGCTTGATCCTTTGGCTATTGGACCTCTTTATCTATCCTCTTTTTTTGGCCCAACGATTCTTTTTATTGGGAATTATGCAGGCCTTTTTTCCATTGGTCATCAGCTTGGCCGTGTTTGAAAAGTTTCGCTCCATGGCCTATAATTTTTTTAGATTATATGCAGGGGTCTATATGCTGGTCCCGGCATTTTTTCTGGTCAATGTATTTATCAATAATTTTTATACCGAGGTGAACCTTAATTTTTGGTCCAACCTTTTTGGTACCGATTGGGGCAGTCAAACTTTCGCACCTGTTATTCAACTGGGTTCCATCGGGTTCATTGTCCTATTAAAATTCACTTTGTACCGTAGGGCAATAACCTTTACCCTTAAGCTCTTTAGTGTCTCCTAACCCTTTAATCCCAAGAACAATATGAAAACACCTTATAACAACATCTACAAGGTACTAGGACAGAATCGATTTATAGTCCTGTCCATTATTATTGCGGCAACTACCATAAGTGCCATTGCGCTCCTCTTGGTACTGAAACTCCATAATGATGTATTGAACAAGGCTTTTATGGTCAATGCTGATGGTCAGGTCATTCCCCTGAAATTGGTCGATCAAAAGGAGAATCTCGAGGTAGAGGCCCTAGCCCATTTGGAATTGTTCCATGACTATTTCTACGGCATCGATCCGAGTAACTATGAGAGTAATTTGGAAAAAGCCCTATGGTTGGGCAATAGCAGTGTAGCCGATTTGTACCGTCAGAAAAAAGTAGATGGCGTATATAACCGATTACTGCAATATTCCCTGGTACAAAAGGTGCTGGCCATAAAATCCAAAATTGTCCTGGACAGGGAACCATATCTTTTTGAAACTAAAACAATATTTGAGATCAATAGGGGCTTATCCACCGACATCTATGAATTGACCACTACCGGTAAACTCCTTAGGGTGGACAGGAACTTTCCCAAAAACACCCATGGGTTCATGATTACCGATTTCTTTGAAAATACACTACGAAAATTGGATAAATATGAAAATTGAAAAGAACAAAATTGTGTTTACCTCCATTCTACTCTGTATACTACTTTTTATTACGGCATATGCTGTACTCGTTTTGGACAGCGAACAAGGACAGGAACTGGAGGCTGATCAAATACCTGTTCCTGAAATCATGAACGAACAGAAGATATATGATTCCAAATTGGATGCCATAAATGATATGAAGACGGCGAGACCTACCCTCGCTCCTAGTGTCTACGATGAAGACCTGTTGGACTCCACCGGCCTGTACGACCCTGAATTGCTGGACAAGAAAAAAATGCAACTGGTGGACAGTATTTATAAACAAGGACAGATGCGATATTCAAAAAGGACCGGTAAAACCCTGAATGGTGATACGCTTTCCCGATTCCAGTCCAGGCATATAAAGACCGAGAAGACAGATGAATATATTGGGGAGAAGGAAATCGAGGTGGCATCCCAGACTCTTGCCCTGGAGCACCAGCTTTTTTTTGATTCCCACCCCATTGAGACAATTGGCTCCGGGAATTCGGATCCAATTATCATGGTCCGTGTGGACGGCGACCAAACTGTTAAGGCGGACCAACGTTTAAGAATGCGCCTAATAAAGGATGCCAAGATCAACAATGTATTGATTCCTAAAAATACACGTATCTACGGATTTGTAAGTTTTAAGCCGAACAGGACCTTGATTCGAATTGAAAATATTGATCACCTACCGGTCAAGTTCAAGGCCTACGACCTTGAGGATGGATCTGAAGGAATTTATTTGAGGAACAATTTTAGGGCCGAAGCAACCAATGAAGTGGTGAACGATATCGTCGACGATATAAATATTACCGGAATGCCACAAATTAAGGGAGTTCGAAAAGTGTTCCAACGCAACCGAAGGAGCTTTCGGGCAAGCATATCAGACAATTATAAGCTCATCTTAAAATACGACAAGAACAATTTTAAAATTAATCTGCAATGAAAACCATAATCATCTTAGCAATATGCTTCATCAGTCTTGGATTGTCCGCGCAGCAACCCTTGGATACACTTTATGCCAATGAACTTAAAAATGTGGCCCTTTTTTTTCCAGAACCCGTTCGCCAAGGGATCACGGGTGCGGCCCATTTTGTTTTTACCTATAACCGCGAAACACAGCAGCATTTCGGGCTCTTGCAGGCACAACCCGGCCCTGACAGTAATCTGTTGGTGGTGACTACCAATGGGCAGGTGTATTCCTATATTTTAAAATACAGACCCGATTTGACCCAGCACAATTACTTTTTTACCGAGCAAGAAAGTATTGGAAATGAAACCCCTAAAATGGATGACATCGATAAAATGAAGCAAAAAGTGGATTCCTTGGGCCGAACAATGGACTATCTCAAAAGAGCCTCGGAGTCCGTTTTGAAGTCGGCATCTGAAAAGGTGGCATTGATCCGTGAAAAGGACTTGTATTTAAAATTATTTCAACCGGTCTATTATGGCTCGGAGGTGTTTCTGAAGATGGAGGTAAAAAATGCATCGGGAGTCGATTTTGAAATCGATTATCTTAATGTGTACACCTTAAATGGCACCGATCGACGCCAATCTTCCTTTCAAAGTTTGCCATTAAACACCATTTATGCCCATAACCTTCCAAAGCTTTTCAAAAAAGGGCAGAGCAGGCAGTTCGTATATGTGCTGCCAAAGTTTGTTTTGGCAGCATCGGAAAAATTGGCCATTGAGTTAAGGGAACTCAACGGAGGTAGAACCTTGGTACTACAGTCCAATTTATAGTATCAGGTTCATTTCAGTGCTGTCATACTGGTTCCCCTATAGTGATGGACTAATCGAATACCAAGTAGATGTCCATACAGGGGTTGGGATTTAGACTTATAAAATGGGTGTAGGCTCTCTTATACTATTCTGCTGAAGACTTCTCATTAGGAGGGCGTATCGACCACTTCCGGATATAGGTATTTTCCAAGATCTCCTTTTTCACTGCCACAGTTGTCGCCGTTTCTTTTTTTGAAGGCAAAACAACAACATTTTTGGAAGGAAAACTGCATAAAGCCAGCGCTCCCATCCCCTACTGTTTATAAGTGTTTCCTTCCAAAAATATTGTGGACCATCAAGCAACAAAAAAAGGTAACAACGACGGCTCTATGGAAAGTAAATCAAAAATTGGAACTATGGAATCATACCGATTATCCTCAAATGGAAGTGGTCAATACCCAATAAGAGTAAGCCGGCTTGGCCAAAAAAGCCTGCATGCATCAGGAAAGGAAAACACTCCGGATATAATAAGTAAATCAGTTAATCAAAATAATGTAAATCAAATGTTTAACCTTAATTTTTTTAATCATGGGAATTATTAAAAACAATGTTCAGTTAATCGGTAATGTGGGACAGGAACCAACAGTTACCAATCTTGAAAACGGTAAAAAAGTAGCTAGGTTTTCCTTGGCCACCAATGTGTTCTTTAAAAACTCGAAAGGTGAAAAACAAAAGGAAACCAATTGGCACTATATAGTGGCCTGGGGCAAGACCGCCGAAATCGTGGAAAAGTACGCCTCCAAAGGAAAGGAAATTGCAGTAACAGGAAAATTGAAAACCCGTTCCTTTTCCACCGATGATGGCATTCAACGCTTTGTTACCGAAGTGGAAGCTCGTGAAATACTCCTTATGGGCAGTAAATAACAAAAAAAAGAGGGTATCGCCCGAATTATCGATCCCTCTTTTAACTCATTAATTTATAAATACTTGATAATGAACTACAAAGTTAATGAAATAAAGATAAGTTACAAAGAACAAATACGTTCTCCTTTCTGGCACATCATTGGTTGCTCACAGGATGCAGCGAACATATTGTTTGACCAATGGAACAAAAATACCATAGCACTCCAAGAATGCTTCAAAGTGGTTTTGTTGAACAACAGCAATAAGGTAAAAGGAATCCTTAACCTGTCCCAAGGTGGAATTACAGGAACCTTGGTGGATGTAAGGATACTTTTTGCCGCAGTACTCAAATCCCTATCGGTGGCTATAATACTTTGCCATAACCACCCAAGTGGAAAATTAAAGGCGAGCGAGGCGGATATTCAATTGACCGATAAAATCAAAAAGGCGGCAGCACTTTTGGATATTAAAGTCCTTGACCATTTGATAATCGCGCCAGATGGACAATACTTTAGCTTTTCTGATAATGGCCTAATCTAAATCCATTTGATAAGGGATGGAAACCGTCCATTCCGCCCCAACAAAAACAAAAGGACCCGTACATTTTTGTATTGGGTCCTTTTTATGACCGCCACTTATTTTCTACCCTTTTTATATTTCATTTTTTTTGATATCAAAGCCAGTGTTTTGCACCTAATCCTCGTTTCTGTTTTCTCGGTAAATGACTTAACTTTTATACACCAATAATCGGTATTGGTTGTGCTGATATTACCACTGAAAGTGTTCTTTTTTTTAAGCAACTGTTTACCAGTGGTTCGGAATTTTTGTACCCTCGGCGTACAAAAAGGAGAAGCAAGAGGATAACACGCCAAGGCGATGTTATTAACTTTATTAAATTGATATTCAGTAATATAAGTTTATTAATTTAAATCATAATTTCAATATTTAATGTAAATCCTTTCAGAGACCCTGTATTGGCGCAATTTTTTACAGTAAATGAAACCGCTTTATACTAAGACATACAACTTTTCAGCAATAAGTATCAAAAGCCCTGTTGCAGACCATTTCAGGAAGTTTTCCAAAAAGGTGGGGCGTTCCCATACCGAAACCCTCGAATCCATGATGAACTTTTTTGAAGGAAACCAAATTTCACCCAATGAATCCCTGGGGCCCAATATGACCACTATGGAGAACAGGCTCAAAAAACGTATTAATGCCCTGGTGGCCATCATCAAGAACATTGAAAAGAATCAGACCAAACCTACCAACACCATGCTTCAACTCCTGTTCCAAGAAGATAAGGGCAAAGAAGAATCCAGCCGAGTAGATCCCATTTTTGAAGCGCAACCGCTCATCACCGAAAACGAAGAACTTCAATTTTACCGCAATCAATATGATGTTGTGAAGCAACAATTACATTTCATTAAATCTGATCTGCAAAGGCTTTGTGATAGCGTCACTTTTGTCAAGGGCAATTTTGGAGGAGGTTACTTAAAAATTAATTTAACCCAGGAGGAATTCAAGAATATTATTAATAATTCAACCCATGTACATCACCATAACGAAACAAAAAATGGACGGTAATTTTGGCCAGAGTGTGGCCGATTTTGTGGCATACCTGGAAAAGGAGAACGAACAAAGGTCCCTTGAGGATCATGAACACTTTTTTAATCAATTTAGTACGGACGTTCCCACAGATGAAGTAGTACGGGAAATTGATGGGAATACGGCAAAACTTAAAAGGACAGAGCCCAAATTCTATTCCATTACCGTTAATCCTAGTGCCTATGAACTCAAACGCCTACAAAATCCATCCGAGGACCTTAAACGCTATACTATTGAAGTGATGAAGGACTATGCGGCTTGCTTTAATCGCGAAATAGACGGTAGACCAGTATCCCTAAACGATATTAAATTCTTTGCGAAAATTGAACATCAGCGTACGTTTAAGGGTACGGACTGGCAGGTCCGGCAAAATCAACCCTATGCTACCAAAATATTGGACCTCAAGAACCGGATAGGAAGGATCGAACAAGGTAAAACCCAAGGTAATATTACTAAACTAAGAAACAGGATTGCGCGTCTGGAAAAGGAGGCTCCCCACCAACAGAACGGAAAACGTATCGTTCAGGGGATGGCCAAGGAAGGTCCCCAAACCCATATTCATATTATCGTAAGCCGTAAGGATATGTCCAACAAATATAGCTTGTCCCCAGGGAGCAAATACCGGCATTCGGACACCATCTTTAATGGAAAGTCCGTAAAACGTGGGTTTGATAGGGATAGTTTTTTTTCTGCCTCGGAAAAGACTTTTGACAAACTTTTTGAATATAAGCGCAACTATGCCGAAACTTATCACGCGAGAAAAACATTTATAAACGATCCAAAACAATATTTCACCATGATATCGCGACTTCCTACCCACGAAAAGCACATCGCATTCAGTATTATGCGCAAAACTGGTTTGGACTATTCTATGTTGAACATACCGACCAATAAGGCCCAACTGGCCCTTAAAACTATTCAAAGGTTGAAACGTGGCCTTGATAAGGCCGTTCAATCCGCTTCCATTGGTATATGACTGCCGCTTGGCCAAATATCGTTCTCGGAATAGTTGTGCCACTTTTATTTATTTCTACCCTGATCTATGCATATAGTGACAAAGGGTCCGGCCCTAAGGACAAAAGGTACCAGGTTCATTTTAAACTGCATCGGGGCAAGTTCAAAATCGATAATATAAAACGTGGTGCCTCCGTAATCGGTGCTGCGGGAAGCGGTAAAACGGAAAGCGTCATTTACAATTTTCTGCAGCATTTTAGCGCACAGAACTTTTGTGGAATCCTTCACGATTATAAGAATTTCGAACTTACCGAAATGGCCTATCCCCTATTCAAGGACATCGGAAAAATAAAGTTCTATACTATAGCTTTCGATCAGATCCATTATCGGGTAAATCCCATTGCACCGAAATATCTACATAATGAGGAAAGTGTCAACGAAATTTCAAAAGTACTTATGGAAAACCTGTTGGAAATGAACGAATCAAATACCAACAGCACAACTAGATTTTTTAACGATGCCGTGGAAGGACTTTTGGCCGGATTGATCTGGAAGCTAAAAACGACCTATCCTCAGTTCTGTACCCTCCCTCATTTGATAGCCATTTTTCAAACTATGAATACCAAGATTTTAGCAGCCTTTCTAAACTCGGACCTTACTTCAAAAGCTATGGCCAGTGCCTTTATCAATGGGTTGGATTCCGAAAGGCAGACGGCCGGAGTAAGGAGTACCTTGGCCAATGCCTTAAAAAAAATCAGTTCACAACAATTGTTTATGGTACTGTCCAAGGATGAAGTGCCTCTCAATATAAACAACAATGCAAACCCGGCCGTGATTTCCTTAGTGAACCACCCCAAATATGAATCGGCCTTTTCCCCCATCATCGCGGCAGTAATGCATACCGTAATCAAAGAAATGAGTGTAAGACGCCAGCGACCGTCCTTCCTACTCATGGAAGAGGCCCCGACCATAAGATTGCCCAATATGCACCGTATCCCCGCTACCCTACGTAGTTATGATATTGCTACGGTTTATGTTATGCAGGATAAGGTGCAAAATGAAATTCTTTATGGCGATAAGGTGGGTAAGGCCATTTTGAGCAACTTATCCTATCAGTTTTTTGGCAAGGTCAATGACCCGGATACCGCCAAATATTACGAACGCTTTTTTGAAATTGTAAGAAAAGAGACCACCAGTGTCAACCGTGGACATAATCTCAATTTTGATACGCGCATTACCACTGGGGAAAAGGAAGTAGCAAAACGACGAGCAGATCTGTTCTTTAGGCTACAACAAGGCGAGTTTATTGCCTTTGCCGATGGAAGCGACAAAAAACTGCGGTTCAAATTACAGAACATTAAAAAAGAAGTTCCGCCCAAAACCAATTACTTTACCCCGGAAGATTTGAGAATGAATTTTGAAAGGATTTATAGAGAGGTTAATACTATAACTGGTATTGGCACATAGCTGTTAGGATATTACAGTTTTTAAATCAGCCCTCTATTTTGTATTCCGCCATAATTGGTATATCATTTAAGTTTATGTGGTTAATACAATTGGCCATTTTTTTAGAATATCAATAACATAAAGGTGTCCTCAATCCTTGACGAATATGAAACTGGAAAAATATCCTACCAAGAAACAGGAAACAACCCCTGTGGCAGAATACACCAATATATGAACGGGGTCAGTAATCCCGATATAAACTTGAACCATGGGATATTACAACGAGAGGTTCTAGACAATTTCAGATTTAAGGAAAATGGTGAAATGACTAAGCTTTTATGGCAATTAATTATGACATACCTGACAGAACCCGGACTTAATGAATATGGCCATTTGATTAAAAAGTACAATTTTAATTGATCTATATCAATCAGAATTATTATTAGAATTGTATCCGCTTTAATTCCCTGGAACTAGTTAGAAGCTTATCCGATCGGAGTCACCTTAAATTCTATTGTGTACATTATGTGTTAACATTTGGAGATAAAAAAAACCAAGGGGACAATGTCCCCTCGGCTTAAATTGAACAACCCTTCTTATGGTATTGCCATGGTAAAGAAAAGACAATTTTTTCTTTATGGATTTGGACTTATATCACTCCCCATACCAAAATGTTAATTCAGACAATGCCGTGTATGGTTCCCCATTCCAATTTTCAAGAATTCTGTAGCGAATAAATCTAACACTTGTGTTGTCCGTTAAATTCGTGATATATCCTTCGGCCGACCCATTCCAACTAGGTGCGGTTTCGTGATCAAGTAATTGGACCCAACCTTTATCGATCATTTCTTGTTCCCAATTGGGGTCGTTTGAATCCAGGGTAGTTTCCGCATCCGTTAAATCGGAAATTCCCCATATTTGAAAACGTTTTGGGTTTCTTCCCTGGCAACATCCAGTTCTAGGGTCAAGTCGAACCTTGACCAAATTTGCATCAACCCCCAAATCAAATGTAAAATGATGTGGAATAAGGTCCTCAACATCACCATAGCAGCCACTATGATAATAATCATTGGTTTTACCGTTCCATAAACCTGCTATACTTCCGCCATAACAATCACCTCTAACGTCTGTGGGTAGGCTGACCAAGGACCAAGTTTCTTTACCGAGCTCAAAGGCAATTTCGGGCTGAACCTGAACGACATCGGAAAAGAATTCGTCAATGGCATCCTCTTCGGGCATATAAACGGTAGTATAACTAAACCCTAGCTTTGCATTGATATCATTAATTTCTGTTTCGGTATCAGACATAGGTACTCTTAAACTTACCTCTTGATCATTAATGTCGGTGTAAGTTATATCACAAAAAACCCCGTCATCCACAATACCATTCCAAACAACTATTAAATTTTCAGTATCTATTAATTGAATTTCTTTTATTGGTCTTATGGAACGGACAGCAATATATTTTTCACCATATACCTTTCCAGGCACACTAAATGGTAACGATTTATTTCCATGGGTATCAATGCTAACAAAATTAAAATTGTAGTCCTTTTCAGAAATCCCATCTAAAATTTGGGTAGTGATTCCAGGTTCACCACTGATACCTACATCAAGAGAGTCAGCAAAGTCGTTCCAAAATACTCGCACGACTTCTAAGTTACGGACACTAGTCGAAATATCGAACTGGACTCGATTGTAACCCGTCCTTAAAGATACACTATCTACTTTGCCAGCATATATTTTGTCCTCTCGACCTAAATAATCCTTAAAGTTATCTTCCATTTTGGAACAGGAAAATACAAGACCTATCCCCAAAATTACATATATATATAAGTTTTTCATTTTTTTCATTTTAATTATTCAACTTTAACGCCCCAAAGCATCAATTCACCGAAATGGGCCATTGTACCATTTGACCAGTTTTCATCAATTGCGAATCTTATATACCTGACCGGAGTACTAGTGGCTTCGATATCAATAAAATAATCAAGTCCAGCTTGCGATGCCTCAATATCCTCAGAGGTAGTGTAATCTTCTCCGGATGGCCTGGTCATTTCGTAAGTCCCAAGTAGTTTCCATGCCGGGTCATCGATACATGGTTCCTTTGTTTCAGATCCATATACTCGCCATCTTTTTATAGTATTGTGTAAAAAGGAAAATTCAGGGCCTCTTCTTTGATAATACCTAAATCGACTTAAATTGGCTGTTACTCCAAGATCAAAGGTGAAAGTAAAAGGAGGAACCCCTTCTCCTGTTTCATAGTAGGTATTGATTTCACCATCGAAAAGATGACTGAACTGGGTTTGTGGATTTCTAAAATTAGGGCCAACATCCTCACAAGGACCTTCGGCAATATCATCGGTATTGGGTTTTGCCCAATCCAATACCGGGGACATTATGGTATTATCCAACTGCTCATCAAACTTCGGCTTTATATTGACCCAAGTAGTATCTGAAGAATAGCCCCAACGATTTGATACTTTTAATCCGAAAGCCCTTTCTTCATAGCCATAAGACGGATCCGTGGACAAAAAACTACCTTCTTCAAAATTGGTATAATGATCATCCAGTACTACTACTTCGTTATCTTCATCGTAACCTAGTAATTGAAGAATTAAATTATCCTTAGACACATTTTCCTGCCAACGAACGTAAACACCCGAAAAAGTGGCTTCCATTGAAATATTATCTCCGGTAGATATATATGAAGGTGTAGTTGGAGATACAATCGTAGTAATACCTTTGGATACATTTTCATTTCTATCGACCGATTTTATAATCACCTCATAGTCTCCGGCCTCTGGAAAACCTTCAATTTTCAATACTGGATTGTAAAATGAAGATTTTACTTTGCGAAGTTCACCATTGAGTGTTATCTCTGCCATCAAATAAAGTACATCTTCATCAGGAGGAAGTAAACACTCAATCGTTGCCGAACCACTCATATTAATAACTTTGTCGACTACCGGATCGGAAGGAGAGGTACCATCCCCAGATTTTAAATCCAAAGCATTTATTTCGCCTTCACATGAAAATAGGGTACCTATAATTAAAAAGCATAGTAAGCCAAATAAAATAGGCCTGGTTATATTTTTTGATTCTTCTAAGTTTATATTCATAATTTTAGTTTTAGAATTGAAATACATTCAATTGATTTATTACCATCCGGGATTTTGGATTAAATTATTGTTTACATCTATTGATGACAATTTAATAGGCCAGAAGTAATCTTTTGCCTGAAATACTCTAAATTCCAAAGCTACCCGATCAAAATACCCGGTTACGGTTTCGTCATAAATATTCCACTTCCAAATGGGATTGTTCATCTGGTCACTTAATTTTTTCCATCTTCTTAAATCCCAATAGCGTTGGCCTTCAAGTGCAAGTTCAATTAATCTTTCTTGATGGATAATTTCCCTTCTACCTTGTTGGGAGGTATATTTGGAGGGATTGACCGAATACATGGACCACGAATCAACCACTCCTTCAAGTCCAGCTCTTTCCCTAACTTTATCCACATATTCGAATATCTCACCTTCTGGAGCCCCAACTTCATTCAATACTTCCGCATATAACAAGTACAGGTCTGCCAGCCTTATCCTCGGGAAAGAATAATCTTCAGTGATGATTCCATATGGTGCTTCAGGTTTGGTATAAATGCTTACCAATTTTTTTGAATAATAT
Source organism: Arenibacter troitsensis (assembly GCF_900177645.1). Lineage (GTDB taxonomy): Bacteria > Bacteroidota > Bacteroidia > Flavobacteriales > Flavobacteriaceae > Arenibacter > Arenibacter troitsensis. Next base: position 41,029 of record NZ_FXAO01000014.1, on the reverse strand, counting down.
CCGGTTGCCGAAAAGTCTTCATTCTGGTATGGACCTGCATTTCCGCTGACAAGTCCATTTAAAACATAAGGCTCTTCCTCAGATCTTATCCAAAGACCGTTATGAAAACCTAAAGTTCCATAAAACCTAGACTCCCTGTTGAAATGTAAAATGGGGGAATAGTCATTCACTTTGAGATAGGGTTGATGATTATCCTCAGGATTGTTCAACCTACTTGTAAATCGGTTGGCATACCAATTATTCTCAACCCATTCCCTATCTTCCCCGATAGGGACCCCGTTTCTTGAATAAAACTGCTCAGCAATTCTCATTGTGGGACTATGAAACTGTGCAAAACTTCCATTGATCCTTTCGGAGCTAGTTAATTTGGCTGCAGAATTAATTTGAATTTGTCTCGTTGATTCAGTACTCCCCCATATGATTTCGGAATTCCACCTTTCGCAAATTGCTTGCCTTATATTAAGTACAAGAAGGACGGAATCAGATAAACTCTCGGAATCCAATAGACTATTTTCCCTATAATCAAATAAACGGGCATTTGAGTATTCATGTGCAGCGTCGATGGCTTCCTTTAAGGCAACCTGTGCCCTTGTCCATTTAGTTGGATCCTCCCCAGAAGGGAAAAGTGAAATTCCCCTACCGTCCTGTAAATGAGCAACATCAGGATTGCCATTAAAGAGGGGACTTGCCGCTAATGTTAGTGTCTTGGCCTTTAAGGCTAAGGCAATCGGTTTTGTAATACGCCCCATTTCATTAATGGCACTTGTTATATTATTGGGTAAATATTCCAGAGATTCGTCTATTTTACTTACAATGTAATCAACTACTTCGTCTACAGGTTCACGATATACCCTAACTTCTTCAGAATTGGCATTAAGAGGTAAATTAGTATCCATAATTGGAATTGGTCCGTACAATTGAAAAAGATAATAGTGATAATAGGCTTTTAGAAATGTGACTTCTGATATCCATCTATTTCTCTCACTTTCATCCAAATCTGTTGGCCTGTCTACATTCTCTAAAAAAGTATTGCAGATTCGTATGGCTTCCCAAAGACTTTTTCCTCCAGATCCTCCATCCCAGTAATTTGAATAAGGTGATGTTGAGTTTTGTAGTCCTCTAGAAATTTTTTGTGGATTTACATTACCCGGATATTTGACCCTTACTGATTGATCATCATAATATATTTCTTCTCCTGCCACTAGCGCAGGATTTTGATCAGGGTTGGATACTTCTGGCAAATAACTGTAACAGGTATAGAGGTAGTTCATTGTATAGTTTCTATTCTGAAACGCATCTGCTATAGTCGTCACATTATCGGGAACTACATCCAAATAATCCTTATTACAGGAAAGCGATATCAATAAAGTGGTTAGAAAAATTATTTTTTTCATGGTGTTAGTTTAAAATTATAAGTTTATGACTAGTCCTAAATTGACAACTTTCTGTATGGGATAGTTCAAAGCATTTCCCCCCATTTCAACATCCCATAATTTAAAGTTTGAGAAGGTCAGCAAATTAATCCCACTAAAATACAGGCGAGATTTCCATGGGATTAACTTTTTTGGGATCGTATATCCAATCTCGAACGATTTTAAGCGCAAAAAGGAGCCATTTCTTAAGAACCAAGTGTTGGGCTGGGCATTATTGCTATTTAGTAAATCTTGTGAAGCTGCCAATCGTGGCCAAGTGGCATATAAATTTCGGTTGTCTTCAGACCAATGATCATTGGCAATGAATTGGGAAAGTGCCGTGTTTCCAATAGCTCCCTCCTCTCCTATTGATTCTTGTTTAAAAGGAGACATGGAATTGTAATCAATCCAGAAGCTCGAACGTCCAGATCCTTGAAAGAAGAACGATATGTCGAAATCTTTATAGCCTACCGAGGCACCAAATCCATAAATTAACTCAGGCGTGGTAGGATGACCGATAAAGGTCTGGTCATAAAAGTTAATTACCCCGTCATTGTTCAAATCAACGTATTTGATATCCCCTCCTTGTACAGGAAGGCCTGAGAACATTTGGGTTGGGGAGTTTCTTACCTCCAAATCATCGATAAATAATCGTTCTGCCACATACCCCAATTGTTGTCCTATTGGTTGACCGACACGGGAAAGCCAAGGTGCATTTGGATATGAAGGCTCCTCATATTTTAGAAACTTACTTTTAGCATATGTCAAATTCGCCCTTAATGTAGCCCAGAATCTATCATTACCTATGAAATTATAATCAGCGGATAGGTCAAACCCTTTACTTGCCGCTTCTCCAATATTTGATTTTGGGATATAGGTAAGTCCCATGGTCGTTGGAATATCACTTCGTGACATTAAAATGTTTGTTCTTGTTTGATGATAGAGATCCAACCTTACATCCAAGTCATTAAACAGACCTAATTCGATGCCAATATCGGTTTTATATGCTTTTTCCCAGGTAATATCTTCATTGCCATATCTGTTAATTCTTGTCGTTTGGGAACTTTCTCCAAAATTGTTTCCAAACCTACCATAGCTTCCTGCATTTAAGTTTACATCTGATAAGTAAAAGAATCGCTCTGATTCATCCCCAATTCTATCATTACCCACTATACCATAGGAGGCACGTAACCTAAACTTGGTGATAATATCATTGATTTTCGAATTTTTCCAAAAGTCTTCCCTTGAAACGGTCCAACTTAAACCAGCTGAAGGAAAGAAGCCATATCTGTTCTTGCTGCTAAACCTTTCTGAACCGTTATAACCAAAACTCAGATTTAAATTATACTTATTGTTATAACCATATGTAAATCTTCCTGCTAAACCTAAATTACGGAACGGTAATGATGATTGAAAATCCGTTGCAGAGCCGGACAACTGTTCCCTCATTGTGTAAACTAGAACTCCTCCCAAAGCATGCTTCTCGTTGAATGTCCTATTGTAGTTCAATGCACCTTCCATGTACACCAAATTGGTCGCATCGGTTGCAGTACCTTCCAAGTCCAGAGTTTGGCGACCTGTGGCTGGATTGATTTCCCTTAAAGTATATTCATTGGTTTGTTTATTGTATAAATTCAGTTCATAGTACAATGGGTTATAGGATCGCCATATTGAGAAGTTTGATTTTGTGGAGGAATTTATAAGCATTCTTAGATCCAAGCCTTTGGTAATGAAATCCAACTTTTGAGTCAGCTCTAAAATAGCGATCACTGTTGAAGATCGTGTGTCCCTGTAACCTCTATGCAAATCGGCGTAAGGGTTGTAATATTGAGGGGAGTCGTTACCAACATTACCAAACAATATGTGTGAGGCACTTGAAAAGGCCAAATCTGGCTCGTAAGTAGCTGGAAACAACACTGGGTTGGCATTTAAACTACTATTATATACATCATTACCTGTAGGGATTGGTCCTCTGTAATTGTCGAACTGTGCACTAACCTTTATTTTTGCTAAGGTGGTGTTGGTTAAGTTTACATTTATGTTGGATCGAACTCCATACTTCTTTAGGTTGATATTATTGTCAAATCCGTTACTTTTAGGCACATTTAAAATACCATTGTCGTTTGTAATTGTACCAGCAATATAATAACTGGCAATCTTGCCCCCACCCGATAGGTTAATGCTAGTTCGACTATTCGAAGCTACGTCCTTTGTCATCAAGTCTAGCCAGTCCACAGCGGGATAGGCATATGGGTTGACTCCTTCCCTAGTTTTATCAATTTTTTCAAGTGAATATGGACGGTGTGCCAACGGCGTTCTGGTTGCAACAGCCTCATTGTGCAATTCCATAAAAGTTACTGGATCTGCCATTTCAAATTTTCTGGTCGGGGAAGAAATGGATTGTTCCTGTCTTACATTTATTCTAAGTTTGCTTTCCCGTCCTTCCTTAGTGGTAATAAGAACTATTCCGTTTGCTGCCTTAGCTCCGTATAATGCTGTTGCTGTTGCATCCTTAAGAATTGAAAAACTGGCAATATCGTCCGGATTTAAATTCGCTAAATCTTGGGAAGTCAATTCTACATTGTCTATCAAAATAAGGGGATCGGGAACACCCGAACCAAAAGTTGTAACTCCGCGGATAAAAAATCGCGAGTTATCATCTCCAGGAGCTCCACTTTGTTGATAGGATATCAATCCGGCCAGTCTACCGGCCAAGGTTGTTGTAAGGTTGCTTGAGGGGATACGTAATTCTTCCGGTCGTATGGTAGTAATGGCAGAAACAAGACTACCCTTTTTTTGTTTTCCAAAGGCGACAACGGTTACCTCATCGAGCTCATCGTGACTAGCTGTCATGGTAACATTGATAACCGTTTGATCTTCTACAGTTATAGTTTGATTTGCCATTCCGATATATGAGAAAACCAATTTGTCATTAGTGTTCACGTCGATGGCATATTTACCATCAAAATCGGACATTACACCGTTAGTTGAACCCTCAACAATAATATTTACGCCCGGTAATGGATTTCCGTCCGCATCCAGTACTTCTCCGGTAACTTGGATTTGTTGCGCCATAATTGTCTGGGTCGTGAAAATTAAGAGTAATAGTGATAATAAATTCTTCATTTACAATAAGTATTTAGTTTTGGAATTAAATGCTTTTAATATCAAATCCCACCGTTTCCGTTGAGTTGATATTACGCCATCGTAGGCAAGCTTGGTTGATTATTAAGACTAATCTTTATGGTTTTTCCCTTCTTAGTTTTTTTTTTTTTTTTAACTGAAGGGATTCAATTAAATGACATCTTCTCATAAGCCTATTTGATTTTTAAGGTTGATAATTGATTTAGTTAATATTTGCGTCGTTCTTAAATTCTTATTTTTAAAATGTGGTCCTGTCTCAAGAGTTCGTAACCATATCTTTTTTTATAAGGAACTGTGATTCTTAAAGGAGTAAAACTAGCCATATACTTAAGTAATCGAGGGTTACTTTTTGATTAAAGAAGAGGCAGTATTGTATTGTTGTAACGGAAAGAATTGACTTAAATAGGGGTGAAATCGTATTTCCTGACAGAGGTTTTGGTCCCTTGCTTATTTTTGTAAGTAACTGGAATTTTGTTCCCGTTAGGTATTCATGAGATTACTGTATTTATGATAAAAAAAATAAGGCAGTAAATAATTTTTTTATGGCCTTAATAACAAAATAAACAACGACAAAGCAACGATATATGAACAGGGTGATTATTTTACTTATTATCTTTACTTTTTCTTGGGAAACGTTTTCCCAGGAAGATGAAAAAAAGGATATTGCAATTACTTCCTTTAAATTTTCTAGTGGATTAAATAGTGACAATGTTAGGCATATCATCCAAGATTCTTTAGGGTATATCTGGGTGGGTACCTCAAATGAGCTCTACAAATTTGATGGGCAATCAACTTATTCTTTGTCCTTGTTTGAAGAAAAGGACTCCTTGTTCTATATCGAACACCTCTTTATGGATAATTACGGGAATATCTGGATTGTCACCAGTAATGGCATCAGGATTTTCGAGTTTACTACCCAAAAAATAATCGCGCCACCTTTGGAGTTTGATCAGTATTCAATTTCATCATTTTACCAAGGGGAAGGAGAGGATTTATGGTTTTCGACAAGTGAAGGCGAAATGCTTTATTATACACCAGAGAATAAAGGTTTGATTGCGTACCCATCCTCCCATGATTCCCCTATCACAACAATAGTTCCTTTTACTAAAAATGAATTGATCTTGAGCTTTGAAAATTCCCGGTTTGAGACATTCAATACGGACAAAAGGACATTCAATTCGGATGTGGACCTTGAGAAGTTGAATTTGGGGAATGAGCCTGTTTACAATGGCGTAAAATGTGAAAACGACGAGATTATTTTGGCGTCACGGAAAAGATTATTTCAATTGGGCCAAAATAAGAAGTTGACGGAGCTGGAGACGATATCCAACACAAAAGACAATAAACAGGCCCTATTTATATCGGATCTTTTGAAGGTCAATGATTCTATTATTTGGATAGCCACAGATGGACATGGTCTAATGAGATATAATCGAAAATCCAAAAGAATTCAAGGTTTAGATTTAGAAAGCGAGTTTCCAATTTATGCCATTAGCTCGCTCTTTATGGACAGGAACGAAATAATTTGGATAGGCACCACCAATTCTGGTTTAAAGGTTTTTGATCCACACCAATCTAAATTTTCCCATTGGGGCTATGAAAAAGGTAATCTAACAGGACTTAGCAGTAATTCTGTGTTGTGTCTCAGTGAAACGTTAGATGGCCGTATTTTGGTAGGATTGGATGGTGGCGGCATTAATATTTACAACACCGAAACTAATTTATTTGAGCACTACTTGCATCCGCAAAAGGATAAGAATGTAATAAATTCCATTATAGCAGATCATAAGAACAATATTTGGGTAGGTACCTACTTAAATGGTTTAAATCTGTTTCGAGAGAAGAATTCGATTTTCTCTTTTATAGACCATCCTACAGCCGACACAAAACACAATGAAGTGATAAAAAGTCTGCACATCGACAGCAAAAAAAATCTTTGGATAGGTACTTCAAACGGTGTTTTTGTCCACGATTCAGATGGAATGCTCATTAGGCATATTAACAAAACCGACGAAGAGGACCGCCAGGATCTAGGTTTGGTAATGTGCATCCAAGAAATGGCCGATTCATCTATTTGGATTGGAACCAATAACCTTTTGGCAAGATATTTACCCTCACTGGGTATCATGGAAAAAGTGAATTTTGATGATTCCAATCCTATTGTGACCTCTATTCTTGAAGTTGATGATGTCGTTTGGGTAGGGACGAAATCGGGATTATTCCAATACGAAACCAAAGATGGTACGACAAGGAAATATACTACGGATGATGGCTTATCTTGTACGGTAATTAATGGGTTGTTGAACGACGACATGGGTAATTTATGGTTAGCTACTACACAAGGTCTTTTTCAATATGATATTAAAAGGAATAAATTCCGAAATTTTGGTTTTGATGATGGATTTGAAGGCCAGTTTAACGAAAATGCCACTTTAAAAGGTAGCGATGGTAAACTTTATTTCGGCAGTACAAACGGGGTATATAGTTTTTTTCCTACCCAAATTAAAAAGAATCACAAAATTCCACCTATAGTTATTTCTAAAATTTCAATATACAACCAAAATAAGAGTCATTTGGATTCTATTAATTCAGTTGATTCTAGAAACCTTATTAATCAAAACGAAATTGAGTTGGCTTATGACCAGAATATTTTCTCTATTGATTTTGTAGGTATTAACTTCACCTTGGCTAATAAAAATGAATATAGGCACATCCTTCATGGATTTGATAAATTCTGGAATAAAACCGATAGGCAAAGAAAAGCAACATATACGAATGTGCCACCTGGGGAATATGTGTTTCAAGTTAAGGCTTCAAATAATGATGGGGTCTGGAACAACGATGGAAAAACTCTAAAAATTAGGATTAATCCGCCATGGTATAATACCGTTTGGGCCATTAGTTTATGGATAATCATGGCATTGCTGTTCTTGTTCTATGTGAATAGGTATATATGGAGACAAATTAAATTAAAGGAAACATTGCGGACAGAGCGTATGGACAAACTTCGGCAGGAAGAGGCCAACGAAAACAAAATTCAATTCTTTACCAATATAACCCACGAACTTAGAACCCCCCTTACCCTTATTCTCGGTCCCATTGATAAACTCATAACGAATACCAAGGTAGATTTGTCTCAAAGAAAGCAATTGCACCTTATTAAAAAAAATACGAATAGGTTGCTAATTTTGATCAACCAGATTCTTGATTTTAGAAAATTGGAATTAGGAGAGATTAATATTAATATATCCAGAATCAATTTAGTCCTGTTTATTGGTGAAATATGTGATTCTTTTAAAGAGATGGCGAATGAAAAATCTATTTCAATACAATATACACCCCATATAGACAACCTTGAGGTACTGTCTGATTCAGGCACCATTGAAAAAATTATGTTCAATCTTTTGGCAAATGCAATTAAATTCTCGTCGGAAAATGATGAAATTGAAGTCGATCTGAGCATGGATCAACATACGAATGAAGCGGTAATTGATGTAATAGATATGGGCAAGGGAATACCGGAAAATGAACTTTCCAATATCTTTAAGCGCTTTTATCAAGTAAAGAGTAATACTAATACTGGTACAGGAATCGGATTGGCCCTAACCCACGATATGGTAAAATTGATCAAAGGAACTATACAGGTAAAAAGTAAATTAGGATCTGGAAGTACCTTTTCAGTTCGATTACCTCTTGGAAGCAGCCATTTCAATATGGAGATTCCGGAAATTGACTCTTCCAACGAAGAAATGGAAAACGGGAATGTCCCATTAGTATTTAAACAAACAGAAGAACCGTATTTGCAAGGTGATCAACTTGAATTGGAGTCCAATAAATATTCGGTGCTTGTCATCGAAGATGAAAAGGACCTACGGAAATATATTGTAGAAAGCCTTAAAGAGTTTTTTGAGGTATGGGAGGCCTCAAATGGAGAAGATGGTTATAAAATGGCAATAGACTTGAATCCTAATCTCATAATATCTGATATCTTAATGCCAAAATTATCAGGACTGGAACTATGCCAACATTTGAAATCAAATTTTTCAACTAGTCATATTCCTATAATTCTTTTAACAGCTTTGACATCCAACAATCAAAAAATTGAAGGCATGGGTAAAGGCGCTGACGATTATATTACCAAACCTTTTAATAGCGAACTGCTAATACACAAAGTGCATAATTTAATCAAGAACCGAATAAAATTAATTGCACGTTTTAAAACTGAAATAGCAATGGAGCCTGAAGCTATCACTTCAACTTCGGCAGATGAACAATTCCTCAAACAAGTTATAGAGATCATCAAGGATAATATATCGGATTCAAATTTTAAGGTTGAACATATAACCAACAAAATTGCAATGAGCAGAAGCCCTTTCTATAAAAGGTTGAAAAACCTTTCAGGGCTTTCCCCCAATGAATTTATAAGGATGGTCCGAATGAAGCACGCTGTCCAACTACTAACAAAAAGTGATAAGAATATTTCTGAGATTGCTTATGAAGTTGGATTTTCCTCACCCAAGTATTTTAGATTGTGCTTTAAGGAACAATTTGGACAAACCCCATCAGAGTTCGGAAAAACTCCCCACAGCAATTTGTGATCAGACCATTCAATAGAGGGCAACGCAATCTATATTTAATACCAGTCCTAAGCGTTCCCCAGAAAATGGTTTTATAGAATATTACTGAACCTTTTCTTGACAAGGCTGTTTCTACCCTCCAATTCTCTATTGTACTATTTCTATATTTAATAATTCGATATATTAAATGCCCCTAAAGTTATTTTTAGGGGCGTATTCCACTTTTATTTGTGATGATAAGCAATTAATGTTGAATTTTAAGTAGGACTACTTCGTCGTTCTCCATTTGTGAAATGTCTTACTTTATCCATTATATTTAATGGCCTTTCCTTAACTTAAATGCCTTTTTATTTTGCATACAGGATTTTGGGAATAGTTAAAAATCTTCATTCCAGCCACTTATCTTACCTAGGGTACGTGGACCTAATTGCTTGGGCTTTTTGTTAGGTTCTGATTTATAAATGATTTTTTCAAATTCTGAACCTTCATCACTCAAACGGACTATATATTCACTGTCGGTATTGGTATCAAAGCTTACGACATCCCCAGCGTGATTTTTGAACTTAACTAGTTTATTGTTTGAATAAACAGTGACTTTTTCTCCAGGCCATGGGTTTTGAAGTAGACAAGTGTTACCCTTTAGACTCTTTATGCCAACTTGTTTGATTTTCCCCTGTTTGTCCATGTACGAAGAAACTATAAAGGCACCCCTTGCACGTAGTGTGAAAGCAACATCGCTTGAATCTTTCCAACTTGAAGGTACGGCGGGAAACACCCTAATTTTACCTTCATTGCTCTGTAACAACATTTCATTTACCGTAGTGGCATAGTTGCTAATAGGTTCCATTCCCATTTGGAAAAATGGTTTAGAACGTATTTTGTAGCCACCTATAAGATCGTGGACGGACTTCAGGTTGTATATGTTATGGGGATACCCCGTTACATTGGTCAGCAATCCTTGGGGGTAATTCTGATGTTCTTTTATACCGTTTAACAGGTACGTAAGGGCCTCATCGCCCATGCCCATACGTGCAGCAATAATAGGTGTTGGATAATGGGCATTTACCATACCATTGCATTTTATGAAATTAATCACTGCCTTACCCAGCCGACTTTCACTATCGTCAATACCGATAAGTCCTGACGGGAAAGCCGGTGCACCACCAACGGCCCAATTAAAAGGAGTATATCTCTTATCCGTAAAATAAGCTTCAGCCGCTGTTGCCAATTCTCCGCAGTTTGTATCTGTTTCAAAGCCAATTGGCCACAAGTTGTCAATCACATTTTGCCATTCCCTTATTTTGTTTCTATCAGTTTTTAATTGCTTTGCCACACTAGTACAGGTGCGGAACAAGGCTTCGATGGCAACCCTATCCGAAAGTACGTTCTTGGCCTTTTTGATGTTTTCAGATTCATAAAGGGTGGATACTAAATGGTACTGTTTCTTTTGATTATCCCATTGTAATTTTTTTAAATAAAAGTTAGAGGCTTTTTTCATAAATGGATAAGCCTCGTCCCTTAAAAAATTAATGTCTCCCGTAAATTGATAATAATCCCAAAACAATTGGGCCACTTGACTGGCCTGGGTATAACTTTTGGCCATGGGCCCCCAATCCTTGCTGGCCTGTTTTCCATCAAAGTCATGGGCCTCTGTAAGTAATATGGCATTACTACCCCCTCCTTTTTCATTGGCCAGGTCCTCTAAATAAGGGGTCATTTTAAGATAGGTATTAATATAAGGGGACATTAACTGAAGGTCATTTTGTGCTGCTAGGCCCCAATATTGTTGTTGGGTATTCCAATGATGGGGGGTTCCCCAGTTAATCACGTCACGATTCCAGCGCCAAAGCCCACCGTTAAAAGCAATCGGATAAGGCCCTTGTGAACCGGCCGCCATTAAATATCGGCGCATGTAATATATATTTTCGAGGTAGTCATTGCCTAATTTGACAAATGAATTGGACCAAAATTTGTGGTACCAATTGTCTTTTTCCTGTTTTAGATCGGCAATCGTTTGTTTTTCTACACTATCTAAAAGGGCTATGGCATCCCTTTGAGGGCTATTACTCTCTTTAGATGTAACTACACTTACCAGTATGGTCAGTTCAGGACTGTCCGTCTTAAGTTCCCCCCTATGACTTCCAATAATGGCAGGCCTTGTAGATGCATCAATAACCCGAAGGGCAACTACAAAATTCAATCCATCAGTATTTTCTCGTAAAATCAGATCCTCTTCCTGGATTATCGTATTGGCATTGCCCAAGCTAATTTTTTCATTTTTCGGAAACCCACCGCCATACCATCCTGTGAAAGACCTACTCCCTATGCGTTCCAATGATATTGTAGTCGTTAGTTTGTCTGTTGTAAAGTCTTTAAGAGGCAGGTTTTTACACTCAATTACCCACACATTCTTGCCATGGGCAAGCCATGTATTAATTTGGGTAGATGCGATTCCAGAACTTGCTTTATAGGTCGCTTCTCCATTGGAAAGGGAAAGTCTGCCTGTAAAATCACCAAGGTGGATCCAACTGAACACAGGAGCACCAAAGTCTATTTTTAACCTCGCAGCATGTTTTAAGATACTCATATCACTTTCTTCGGGTATTGGAGCGGACCAAAGGTCATTTTTATTAATTTGAATTTCTATACCATTGTCATGGTTCCAAATCATTCCACCCAAATTGCCGTTCCCCATAGGGAAACCTTCTGCCTCCAAATCTGTTGGTGCCTGAAAAATAATATCGTGCCTCGAGAGATAGGAATCTGTAACTTTAAATGGGGATGACCTCATTTCAAGTTGCTCATAAGTTGTAGGTAAATTCAAATTTTGAGCAAATGTGGTGGAAAATGTTAAAGTACACGTAGTTATAATGGTTATGCTGTAAAATGTATCAAATAATGCTTTCATTTGAATTCTATATTGTATAAGGTTATGAATTGATTTGTTTTATTGGTAAGGCGTAATTTTGACCCAATCGATATACATATAGTCCGTATCAAAATTAGCTTCTGATATCCACCATGGAAACCATATTCCTACAAAGAATTCGGAAGGGTGGTCCGGAATTTGCTCATGTGATCGATGGATCAGTTTATTGTCATAGTACCATTCTATTTTGGGTTTTTGCGTTTTGGTACCAGCGTACCATTCGAACCGATACAAATGAAACTCACCGTCGATCTGATTGCCTAAATACTTATCGGCAGTTCTATGAAGGTCATCACCAACCCCTCTCCAGTTTGAAAAAAGACCCCATGTTAAATCTGAATCTTCTGGTTTGTAGGGGTGTTGATTACGTCCTGGAAACTCAAAATCGATTTCATGATTATAATCCTCGTTCTCATAATAATAGGTCCAAAATGCAGATAAAGCCCCTGATTGGGGGCAAATCTTGGCCCTAACCTCATAACTCCCAGAAGCAAATTTTTCTTTAGTAGCGATTACACCACCCACTTTGGTATTTTGTCCATGCCCTTTAACATCACCCCTGTAATAATCTCCTAGTGCGCGTATCACTAAATTTCCATTCTGTACATATACATTATCGGGTACAACCCCTCCGTGCGTACCTTTTGAGGGATTTTCCCCCCACTTGGTATTCAAGATTTTCCAATAGTCCGCATTGATTTTTGGTTCATTAAAATCGTCAAAGAAGACTTGAGCAAAAGAAGGGGTGGAAATCTGGGTTATTAATAATATCACAAAGGTAATAGAACTTTTAAGCATATTGTCTTATACAATTTGGGTTGAAATTTTAATATTCTACCACAATAATTATGGTAAGCGTTGAGTAATTTTTTTGTAAAACTAGAATAATATGTTTTCAAGTTCGGGTCGTTTTTTGACTGAAAATAGGGTAATATCGTGTTGAATTTGAGATATGAGCTAATCTATCAGGAATAATGTAAATCGGTAATTGTTTGTAAATCAGCTTACTACAGAAAATAAGGTATTGGTTTATAAAAATTAATGATTAATCACATATTTAGGCACTGGTCAACACAATAGTATAGTAGTTTTTGCTTTAGTCTATTTTGAAATCTTAAACCGTACTTAGGCCACTTAAGAATTTTAGTGGATTCTAGAAATATTCATAGTGAAGGTCAACTACCAAAAATACAGATTTAACATTGGTATTATAAAGGTATTAGGTTTGTAATCTGCCAGTATTTTTGGCAATCGTGTCAACATAAAATAATTCATAAGTAGTAAATAGCCAATTTGGTATTCTTTTTTTGATTTAGTTACCGATGACTTCATTGGCGGTTTTTAGATCCATCTTGCCCAAATACATTGCGGATCCATTTTTGTACCTATTTGAACTTAAACGATCATTTATTTTACCAGACCTTTCTCTGTTAGTGCAAACTCCATAACAAACCCGATGAACTCTGATTTTGACTTGGTGTATTCTCCTATGGTGTTGTAATTTTTAAAACCAATTGCTCCAGATCCAACATTATGTGTTCATTGAAAATTGCTAATTTGATTTTATTAGTGATTATTCGTAATCATTGAGAATTAGTTAATGTATTATATTAAGTTTCTTCAATGAGAAGTTGTGGGATTGTAGGTGCGTAAATCGGTGCGTGCCATTCGTTAAATTAATAATTCCAGGACAGCGATGGCCAACCCTTGAAATTGCTATTATTGTCATCTGTAATTTGGGGTTGAAGAATCCATAAATTGGAAGAATTATGGGAGATTCCATATTTTTTGAAAGAAATACCTTAACTTTTGGTAATCATTCATCGTGATATTTATATATGAATTCAGTTAAAAAGGAAACCCTACCTGGAAATTCCCCAAATCAAAATAATGGGACCAATAGTTTTATTATTGATAATGATGGAAAAATGTTTTCCATTTTTGATTATAGTCCTATACCCGTTTTGATCTATGATCAGGATACACTAAAATTTATTCATGCAAACCAGACAGCAATTGACACTTATGGATACAACTTGGAAGAGTTTTTAGATCTGGGGGTCGGGAAAATTCTACCCCAAAATGATGTCAAAAGTTTTATGGAGACCAATGAGGAAATAAGGAATTCATCAGGGCCCTTAAAAGTAGGTGTCCACTCCCATATCACGAAGGACGGTTCTATACTGCAAATGGAACTTACGGCTCAGAAAATTCCTGTCAACAATAGTCCCTGTGTTCTGGTATCGGGAACAGATGTTACCGAAAAAGAACAGATTAATGCATTGGACAGGCTGGAGCGTGACATTATGGAACGTTCCATGGATATGGACTATGTATTGACCGATCTTTTATATGATTTTACCAAAGGACTGGAAGATATATTTCCAGGTATGAGAGCTTCGATACTTAAAGTTGACGGCCATAAGGTTTATAACTATGCTTCACCTTCCCTGCCCAAAGTTTTTGTCAAGGCCATTAATGGAGAGGAAATTGGACCAACTGTGGGATCATGTGGGACTGCAGCGTTTTTGAAAAAACGAGTGGTGGTAACGGATATTGATAATGATCCGCTTTGGGTGGACTATAGGACTTTGGCAATTCCCAATAATTTAAGGGCCTGTTGGTCAGAACCTATATTTAATGCAAATAAAGAGGTTGTGGCGACTTTCGCCAATTATTATGAAGAAGTCAAGGAACCTACCAATACCGAATTGAAATTATTTTCCCGTTCCGCATCCCTATTAGGTATCATTCTGGAGAATCGCCGTAAAAGCATGGATCTGATGGCCAGTAATGAACTTTATAATTATGTAAATAAGGCTACGAATGATGCTACGTATGATTGGGACATTGCCACCGATCAAATTCGATGGGGCCATAGTTTTGCAAGGTTGTTCGGATATACCCAAGAAAGCCAACCAGCCAACCTTAATGAAAGGCTAAGGTTGATCCATGGTCTGGACCGTAAACGGATACGTGGCACTATCAAGGATTTATTGACCAATAGTAAGGAAAGCCGACTGAATGTGCAGTACCGTTTTAAAAATTCTAATGGAACTTATCGCTTCGTTGAGGACAAAGCATTTGTAATCAGGGATAGTAAAGGAAAGGGAATGAGAATGATTGGCGTGATAAATGATGTAACCCAACAGGAAACGGAATCCATTTTAATTAAATTAAGGGCGACCATATACCAAATTTTAGGGGAGAATTATACCATGACCAAATCCCTTAAGAAAATTGCCAAGTTATTGGCGACCACGGGAAATTATAGCACAACTGAAATTTGGCTCGTGGATATGGACAATACAAGATTGAACTTTGTTGCCCATTATGGAAATGATCAGCCCGGTAAGACTTTTTATAAAGAATGTGCTTCAATTAAAAACATGAACTATGCGGAAGGTTTGCCCGGAATAGTATGGAAGACCAAGAAAAATATTTTTTGGAAATCCGTTGCGGAAAAGAAAGAATTTAAAAGAGGCGAGGCGGCGATAAAATCTCAAGTCGTTGATATGATCGGTCTACCATTGATCCAGAACAATGACATTATTGGAGTATTGGTATTGGGTACTAGCAAGTTAAAAAACAATTTTAAGGAATTGCCGGATATAATAGGTGATTTTACCACTTTGCTGGCTACTGAGATTAAAAGAAAACAGGTAGAAATTGAGCTTCAACAGCTTGTCGATACCGCTCCGGATATTATATGTCAATTGGATTTTACGGGAACCTTCAAACGAATGAACGTGGCCGGTTGCAAACTGTTGGGATATAGTGAAGAAGAGCTTCTTCAAATTAAACCCAATGCATTGCTGCATGCGGATGATTTTAATAAGGCTGAAGAATGCCTTATAAAATTGAAAAATGAGAATAGGATTTTGACCACACAAAACAGATATGTCACAAAATCTGGAAATAGTTTATGGCTCTCTTGGACTTATAACCCTTCTAAAGAGGAAGGCCTAATCTATGGGGTTGCTAAAAATATTACAGAGGAAAAATCCCTTGCCAATCTCTTGGACATGGCCACAGAAATGGCGAGAATCGGAAGTTGGGAAATTGATTTGGAAAGTAATAAAGTGTATTGGTCAAAAATAACAAAGGAAATTCACGAGGTAGAGGAAAATTATGAGCCTAACCTGGAAAAGGGAATAAATTTTTATAGGAATGATGCTCGTCCCGTTATAAAAAACCATATTGAAAATAGTATTAAAAACGGAACACCATGGGATCTTGAATTACCAATTATTACGGCCAAAGGAAATGAAGTTTGGGTAAGGGCTATAGGTAAAGCGGAATTTAATAATGGTAAGTGCACCAGAATTCATGGTAGTTTCCAGGATATAGATTCTCGTAAAACTATTGAATTGCGTTTGAAGGCCATTTCCAACAACCTTCCAGGTGTAATATTTAAGTACAATTTATTTCCTGACGGATCTGATAAACTAAGCTTTGTAAGTGATGGTTCCTTTGAGGTTTGGGGTTTGTCACCAGAGGAATGTATGGCCAGTACGGCAAAAATATGGGAGCGAATCGAGGCTGCTGGTGACCTCGAATTGTTAAAACAATCCATTCTTGATTCTGCCGAATATCTTACGCCATGGCAATGTACGTGGCGACATAGAACGGATGATGGTTTAATCCGTTGGAACGAAGGGAAAGGGAAACCCGCCAAAATGGCTGACGGAACCGTAGTGTGGGATTCCCTTATAATAGATATTACGGATAGGAAGGTGCTGGAACAAGGCTTGGAACGCGCCACCAACCTGGCTAGGATAGGGAGTTGGGAAATAGATACCGATTTGGATAATACCCTTATATGTTCTCCTATGACAAGGGAATTATTGGAGGTGGATGATCAATATGTGCTGACCTTTCAAAATGTCCTTTCATTTTACCACGGTTCGGATAGTTCGGAATTTGAAATGGTTTTAAGGGATCTGGTCAAATATGGAAAAAAGTTTGATTTGGAAGTAGAGATCAAGACTGGGAAAGGAAATATTAAGTGGATCAGGGTCATCGGGGAAGCGGAATACTTGCATGGCAAGACCCATAAGGTTTTTGGTAGTATCCAAGATATACATATTTTAAAGGAAAGTGAACTTCAACTTAAAAGTACACTCAAGGAGAAAAGTGAAATATTGGAAAGGATAGGCGATGGATTTTTTGCGGTGGATAATGATTGGCAGGTCAAATATTGGAATAGGGCCGCTGAGCAATTGACAGAAGTCAGAAAGGACGATATTATTGGGAAAAACTTATGGGATATTTTTTCCGATGCCTTGGATACAAGTATCCATGCGCAATATATGCGGGCTAAGGAAACAGGGACAGCAGTACATTTTGAAGATTATTTTCAACCACTGGATAAATGGTTCGAAATTTCCGCTCATCCCTCTATTACTGGGCTCTCGGTCTATTTTAAAGATGTAAGCGATCGGAAATTAGCAGATCTTGAGATAAAGAAAGGTTATGAGCGATTTGAAAAGGTAACACAAGCTACTAGCGATGCTATCTGGGATTGGGATATGGTGGAGAATACCCTGTATTGGGGAAAGGGATTTACTACCTTGTTCGGATATAATACTGAAAAGGGAAGTCCAACATTGGAATCATGGAGTTCCCATTTACATCCCGATGATCGGGAAAGGGTCATTGCCAGCTTGGAAGAAATGTTGGTAAGTAAAGACAACAATCATTGGCGTGAGGAATATCGATATTTAAAAGGGGATGGAAACTATAGTGAGGTTATTGATAAAGGAATATTGATTCGGGACGAAAATGGGAAGCCAAACAGAATGGTCGGTGCCATGTCCGATATAACTGCACAAAAGCTTTACGAAAAGTCCTTAAAAGAAATAAACCAAAAATTGGAACAACATGCCAAAAAATTGGCTATCTCGAATGAGGAGTTGGAACAATTTGCATATATGGCCTCGCATGATTTACAAGAACCCTTGCGAATGGTCACCAGTTTTCTAACACAGCTGGAAAGGAAGTATAATGACAAACTTGACGAAAAAGCCCATCAATATATCTATTTCGCTGTAGACGGAGCCAAAAGAATGCGAAATATAATTCTGGATTTACTTGAATATTCAAGGGTCGGTAAAGATATACAAAACTTGGAAAGGATAGATTTGAACGAAGTGGTAAGTGGCGTCCTCTTTGCCCAACAGCAAGTTATAAACGAAAATCAAATCGAAGTGAAAGTAGCGGAATTACCCACCATACAGGGTTTTAACGCTCCACTTGTTCAAGTTTTTCATAACTTGATAAGTAATGCCATTAAATTCAGGAAAAAGGATGTTCCCGCAAAAATAGAAATTGGCTACAAAGAGTTCAATGGGCATTGGGAATTTACAGTTCAGGATAATGGTATAGGTATCGATAAGAATTACTTTCCGAAAATATTCCTT
This sequence comes from Arenibacter troitsensis, assembly GCF_900177645.1. Classification (GTDB taxonomy): domain Bacteria; phylum Bacteroidota; class Bacteroidia; order Flavobacteriales; family Flavobacteriaceae; genus Arenibacter; species Arenibacter troitsensis. The sequence continues at coordinate 22,545 of NZ_FXAO01000014.1, read as the reverse complement.
ATTTTTCAAAGATTGCACAGTCGTGAAGATTATTCAGGGACCGGTATCGGGCTGTCCATTGTCAAGAAAATAGTGGAAAATTTTGGAGGTCAAATATGGGTTGAATCCATTGAAAATAAAGGAAGTAAATTCTATTTCACGATCCCTAAGGAAATTATTATTGTATAGCGGGTGGTAATTTTTATAAGCATCGGTAATATTAACAAGTTTATAAGCGTTTAATATTACATTGGAAGACTGACAGGACTACTATGAAAAGAATACATATTTTATTGGCCGAGGATAACTTAGGTGATATTATATTGATCAGGGAAGCCTTTGCGGAACGCAATCTTATTGACAGGATTTCTGTGGTGAAGGATGGAAAACAAGCCCTGGATTTTATATATAAAGATGGAAAATATGCCAATGCGGAGACTCCGGATTTAATTATTTTGGACATTAATCTACCAAAGATCAATGGGTTGGATGTGCTCAAAAAAATAAAAAGAACTAAGGATATAAAAAGAATCCCCGTTATTATGTTGACCTCCTCCTCCTCTCAAAAGGACATCAATGAATCCTATGATCATTGTGCAAATTGTTTTATCACCAAACCAAATGATGTGGATGATTTTTTAAAAGCGATCAATGGCATTGAAGATTTTTGGATTAATATTGGATCCCTTCCGGCTGTAGAATATTAGTTGCATGATTAAAGATAAAACACCATACCACATTTTGGTCATAGAGGATAATCCTGGTGACATCATCTTAATTCAGGATTTTTTGGAAGAATGGATTTTGAACCCGACAATTATCAGGGCCCATAATTATAACGAGGCGAGAATTTTGTTTGAACAGGAGGATTTTGTCTGTCACTGTATTTTATTGGACCTTACCCTTCCCGATAAAAGTGGGGAGGCCTTGATCATTGATATTCTCAGTAACAATATTAAAGTACCAATTATCGTATTAACGGGTTTTGACAGTTTTCCGTTTGCTCTAAAATCCCTGTCTTTGGGTATTTCGGATTATTTGTTAAAAGAAGACCTTTCAGCAATTTCTCTTTACAAGAGTATTGTTTATAATATTGAAAAGAAAAAAACACTAATTAGTTTACAGGAATCCGAAGATAGGTACAGTAAGTTGTTTCACATTAGTCCATTGCCCATGTGGCTCTTCGATATCGATTCATTGAGGTTTTTGGATGTTAATCAGGCTGCAATGGACAACTATGGGTATGATTTTGATGAATTTATGTCCATGACGCTTAAGGACCTGAGGCCCGAGACCGAGTTGGATAACTTGGAAGAATTAATTACCAAAATCAAGGAAAGTAAATCCCAAAATTTCAACGGTATTCTAACTCATAAAAAAAAGAGCAATGAATTGATCCAGGTTGAAATTTTTAGTAGCGTAATGGATGCTGAAAAAAGTGAAGTGAGGCTCGTATTGGCCCATGATATAACGGATAAATTGAAAAGGATTGATGCTATTGAGAAACAAAATAAGAAATTAAAGGAGATCGCCTGGTTGGAGTCGCACGTGGTAAGGGCACCATTGGCCAGAATCATTGGGCTTGTGAACATGCTGGATAATGAGCTTTTGGATGAGGACGAAAGATCCACCTTGTTGCAATATATAAAAGAGTCCACCCAAGAAATGGATGAAATAGTTAGGGAGGTAGTACAAAAGGCTGAAGCACTATCATTGAATAATGGATACACTTATGAAACTTGAAGCATTAATAGTAGATGACGACCCCATATTCGTCATGATAGCAAAACGCATAATAGTCTCTGCGGGATTTCATACTTCCCCCCTAACATTTGCCAATGGTGAATTGGCCCTGGAGCACTTACTCAAGAAAAGTGACCCTGAAACCCATTATGCCATTTTTTTGGATATCAACATGCCCATCATGAACGGTTGGGAGTTTCTGGACGCCATTCATCTTAATTCGATAGAAAGTAAAACACATGTTTTTATGATAACGTCTTCCTGTAGTAGTGTGGATAAGGCTAAATCAGCTCAGTACCCCAACGTGTTGAAATACTTCGAGAAGCCTATTACTAGACAGGATATTTTGGGATTGAAGGAAATGGATTTTTTGAAACAGGGAATTTAGTAGAAGTCCTGCTAAAATTTGACCTGTCTGATACAGGTTCTTAGTGACATTATAATATGTCATATTTGATTTGACCTATGCACAAAGGTGTCTACTTTTTTTTCTAATGCCCCCTAGTTCATTTTTCATCATATACAGGCTTGTTTGAAACGATTCCATTTTAAATTCTACCACGATACTATAGCAGCCTTTAATTAATTTGTAGCTGAAAACCTGAATTGGCCATTAATATGACCACCCCAAAATGAGCACATCCATATTGGGAATTGAGTCCATATATTTCTTAATTCTTGGGGTATATTTAATCGGAATGTCACATTTCATGACGGTTTTTGAATTATTTCAGATGAATAAATAGAAAAAAAGGTAAATTATTATCAAATAAATAGAATAAATAGTCATATTTGAAGTTAAAGAATCGTACCTAAATCTAAATATATCTTAACCTTTCCCCCGAAATGAATTCAAAAAATGTTTTATTAATTGAGAACAGTATGGTCGATGCCATACTGATTAAAGATGCCCTTCAACAAAATGGGAAGCTTTGTAATATAAATTTATTCGAAGATGGGCCCGAGGCTATCACCTATATCGAAAATATATTACTGAATAATAAAAATGAAATCCCAGATTTAATAATTGCTAACGAGGAGCTGATTAAATGCAATGGAGTTAACCTCCTTTCCAAAATTGGAGATCTAAATAATTTTTATATCCCTGTGATTATATTGACTTCTTCAGAGTCCTATTTGCAACCTCACTTTAATAGACATACTTGCTGCTACCTTAACAAACCCTTGGAGATAAAGGAGTTTTTACGAGTTATTAAAGAAGTCAAATATTATTGGTTAAGTCTGGTGAATTAATTTTTAGGTTATTTAAAAATGCAATTTGCATTTCGTAATCTGAAAGTACACTGATCAATGATGTTTCATTTAAATGGTTTCTTTAAATCAAAAAGCAATATGTAGTGTTTAAGAACAGAATAGAATCACTCCCAACGTTTTCAGTATTGGAAATTCCTCGAAGGAACTATAACGAGATTTGCCAATTGGCATCTTTTATACTGGACTCGACTGCGATCGAAATGGAAATTTTGAAGTTGCCGATTACCTCAGGAAAGGATGATAATGGCAAGTATGCAGGAACCTATTTGGAAAAACAAATTCTGGATCATCTGGAAAATTCGCCTGACGAATTATTGGAATTAAAAGGTACTGAAGATGAAAGGCAAACGGAACTTCCCGCTAACAACCATAGGGCCCCTAACGAGCATTTGATTATAGCTCCATTGGTGGATTCCTACAAAAAGGCAGTGGGAATTATTTGTTTCTTTTCCCATAAGACTATCACGCTCAATAAGCATCAATCAGCACTGATCAAGGCTTTGGCGAATCAGACGGTTCCGTTAATTAGTGCACCGGTTGAGAAGGTAAAACCTAAATCCCACCAAGCCTTTTTTGACAATATTAATATCAACCTTGGTAACTACTCGGAAGTCAATGGTACAGCCAGTTGGAAATTTGATGTTACCACCAATAATCTTTGGTTAAGCCCACTGTTCTTTGAAATGCTTGGCTTTAAATCAGATGAGCTAAAATTGTCCTCTATAGATAATTGGGTCGACTTGGTCTTTTTCTTGGATCAAGATAAATTGATGGCCATTTGGCAGGAGTGGAACAATAATAATTTTCTTCGCAATGAATTGGAATGTAGGGTTGTACATAAATCAGGAGATCTCGTTTTTATTAATATCGAGGTCAGCAATTCTAAAGTCAATGATGATAACGAACTTATTTTCTTTGAAGGGGATATACAGGATATAACGACCCAGAAAAAGGTCTGGCAACAAATTGAACTTATAAATCCGAAGTATACCTCGGTTATTCAAGCCGGTTATAATTGGATGGCCATAGTGGACCAAAAAGGAAATTATTCCTATGTAAACTCAACATTGAAATCCGCATTGGGTTATTCATCTGAAGAATTAATGGACCAAAACTTTTTTGGTTTTGTCCATGAGGCCGAAAAGGAGAAAGTAGCCTATAATTTTTCAAAGTTCTTGACCAATGAACCATTTGTATCCAAACCTTTCCGCTTTAAACATAAAAATGGTAAATGGAAATGGGTAGAAATTCTATTTATCAATTTGAAAGATGACCCCATGATCCAAGGCATTGTTATTAATGCCAGGGATATTACAGAAAGGGTCCTACATAATAAAATGATTAAAGCTTCGGAGGAAAAGCACCGTTTGCTCTTCAATTCCAGTCCCTATCCCAAATATATACTAGAGATTGATAGTTTACTGATTTTGGATGTAAATGAGGCCATGCTTAATTTTTATGGTTACTCAAGGGAAGAGTTCAAGACTATGACCGCTATGGACCTAAGACCTAAGAATGAGATCTCTAAATTGTTGCAAGGGATAAGGGAGTTTCAAATGCAGGATGATACCCTCAATTCTGGGATATATTTACATAAAAAGAAGAACGGTGATCTGGTGAAAATGGAGATTGTCGGGCAGCACGTTACCATTAATGGAGTAAAATGTATCCTGGTCAATTGCACCGATGTAAGCGAGAGGGAACAATATTTGGAAGAGCTAAAGCAATCGGAACAAAAATTAAAAAGGGCCTCGGCCATTGCCAAACTTGGCTATTGGAACCTTGATGATTCAACCTTAGCGTTCTCAGAGGAAGTGTATAATATTTGGGAAAGAAACAAGGATTCCAATGCACTGGATTATGATTCCTTTTTGGATACTGTTCATCCGGACGATCGTGAAGCCTTTGTTGATCAAAACAAAAAGGCAATATCCGAGAATATAAATTATGATTTCGTATACAGAATTGTATTGCCCAACAACTCTTTAAAATGGATACATCAACTTGGGCGGCCAATTATTAGTTTGCACAATGGACATAAAAAATACGAAGGCACCGTACAGGACATTACCCAACGAAAAAGGGAAGAACAACATTTAAAATTGTTGGAATCGGTAGTAACGAATACAAAGGACGCGGTATTGATTACGGAAGCAGAACCATTCGATAGTCCAGGACCTAGGATTCTGTACGTAAATAGCGCCTTTACCAATATGACAGGATATACTTTTGAAGATGTAATTGGTAAATCACCTAGGATTCTTCAGGGACCAAAATCCGATAAGACTGAATTGAAAAGATTGAGCAGGGCCATGAGACGATGGGAGCCATGTGAGATTACTATTGTAAATTATAAAAAAAATGGTAAGGAATACTGGGCCAACATGTCCTTAAATCCAGTTGCCGATGAAAATGGGTGGTTCACACATTGGATAGCCATTGAGCGGGATGTAAGTGATCAAAAAAATAGGGAACTTTTAAATAAATTAATAATAGATGTAAGTGTATTGTTCAGTTACGAAAAGGAACTGAAACCTTGTTTATTAAGTGTTTTAAGTTACTTGTCCGATTTTGGAGAATATGCCCTCGGTGAAATCTGGCTGCCCAATAGCGAGAACACGCAATTAAAATTCTTAGTTCATAATTTAAAAAGCAACCTGAAGAACTTGTCGCCCAATGGCGAACGAAATGAAGCTATTTTTCAATATTCAGAAAGGCTGGCAGATGCCGTATGGCAAAACATGGCTATGGAAATATGGGATGTCAGGGAATTAAATGGAGCTATGACAAGTTTACCTGGCGAAGATCCTCAAATACTGAGTCTCGTCGGCATACCACTCATTCACAAAGAAAATGTTTTTGGTGTTCTTATTATAGGTCTGGACTCTGAATCAAAGCCCTTAATTTTACAAGAAAGTCACCATCAGGAGTTCTCGAATCATCTGGCCGCGGAAATAAATCGTAAACTCCTTGAAAATGAACTCGACCGAATTTTTAGTTTTGCCCCCGATGTTTTGTGTAAGGCCAGTTATGACGGATATTTCAAAAAAATTAACCCTGCCACTTCAAAACTCTTAGGGTATACCGAGGAAGAATTGCTTTCTAAAAAAATTATTGAGTTTGTCCATCCTGAAGATCGTGAAAAAACAAGAAACCAACAATTGTTTTTGTATAAGGGTAATTCCTATAAATACTTTGAAAACCGCTATATAACCAAAAGCGGGGAAACTATATGGCTTAGTTGGACGGCAAGACCGATCCCTGAGGAGGATGCAATTTATGCAGTCGCAAAAGATATTACGGAGAACAAGGAACTTAAAAATATACTTAATGAAGTCACGGATCTAGCGGTTATTGGTGCATGGGAGCTCAATTTAAAGAGCGGTCATATCTATTGGTCCGAAATGACAAAAAAAATTCATGAAGTGGATGACAATTATTCTCCTACCATTAACAGCGTACTGGGATATTGCCGAGATAATGAAACCAAGGAAACCATTGTATCCTATATGCACAATGCAGTAAAAAAGGGAGAATCTTGGGATTTGGAAATTGAAATAATTACGGCTCAGGGAAATGAACGATGGGTCAGGATGATAGGAAAGCCTGATTTCATCGATGACGACTGTCTAAGGATTTTTGGAAGTTTCCAGGATATCAATGATCTTAAAACGTCACAGTTAAAAGTGGAATTGGCCAATAATGAAAAACATAGTATTCTGGAAAGTATCGGGGATGCCTTTATTTCTGTCGATAATAACTGGGACGTAACCTATTGGAATAAGGTGGCCGAGGAATTATTCAATGTTCAAAGAGCAAACATCATTGGCATCAATATCTGGAAAGCACTTGGGAATATTGTCGACCCCGTTTTCTTTTTAAAATATTACAAACCGATTAAGACAGATGGATCTGTATATTTTCAAGAATATTTTTCTGTATTGAATGAATGGCTGGAAATTAGTGTTTATCATTCGGAGAATACTTACTCGCTTTATATTAGAAATATTACCGAAATGAAGGAAAGCCAAATTGCTGTTGAACAGCAAAATGATAAATTGCGGGAAATAGCATGGACACAATCCCATGTCGTACGTGCCCCATTGGCCCGATTGATGGGGATAATAGACCTGTTCAATGAAAATATGGTGGATGAAACGGAGAAGAATGAATTACTTGATCATGTATACCAATCCGCCACGGAATTGGACGGCATAATTCAGGAAATTGTACAAAAATCCCAGTCCGTTATTTCTAATCAAAATCATAGACCCCCCCGATAAATTCTAACTTAGTAGGTCATTATCGGTTCTAATGGACTAAGCTCTGATATAGGCTATATTTTTAAACGAAGTTTATCGGTTGCCCAACCCATTTTCAAAATTATAATTAGATGAATACTCTAATCCATTTTAGGCTTCGATATTCCATTTATTATCAATGTCTAAGTGCTTATAGCTTCCTCTATTTTATTGAGCAGGTCTTCAGGATCAAAAGGTTTGAATATAAAACCGTTCATACCACTTTGCATAATTTTGTTTTTGACCTCTAGAAAGACAGATGCCGATAGGGCCATGATTGGGATTGAGGTATTGAATTTTCTAATTTCCCTGGAAGCCGTATAGCCATCCATTACTGGCATTTGTATGTCCATCAGAACGGCATCGTAGTCGTTCTCCTTAACCATATCGACTGCATTTTGCCCGTTATAAGCTACTTCAACATTCAAATTGGCTTTTTCCAGTATCTGTTTGGCAACCATCACGTTGATTAGATTGTCCTCCACCAACAATATTTTTTTGCCTTTTAAATCGTGAACCTTTTTATTGATAGTTTGTTCCAACTCTATACTCGAAGCCAATTTTAATTCCAAATTAAAATAAAAACGACTTCCTACTCCGGATTTACTTTCAACCTTTACCGTGGATCCCATAGCTTCAACGATATTTTTTACAATTGGTAAACCTAGACCGGTACCTCCATATAAACGGTTCGTACTGCTTGAGGCCTGGGTAAAAGCCTGCCAAATTTTTTCTTGTAGCTCAAATGGAATACCTATTCCAGTATCTTCGATTTCAGTTCCTATGATAACCTTACCATCGAATTCACCATGGTTTACAATTTTTAAAATTACACGTCCCTGGTCAGTAAACTTTATAGCGTTGGAAATGAGGTTGTTGATGACCTGATTGAAACGTACGATATCCAACCAAACATTCGGTAAATCTTCATCAATTTCCAAATCCATTTGGATGCCTTTGCGCAAACAACTTGGCTCGTGAATCTTTTTTATCTGCCTCACTGCAGCCATTATGTTGGTAGGAATGGGGTCTAGCTCAATTTTGGTAGATTCCATTTTACTGAAGTCCAGAACATTGTTGAGTAGGTTCAGCAATATTTTTCCGGAATAATTCAAGGCATCTATATTCTCCTTTTGATCCTCCCTTGGATTAGTATCGCCCAATATATGGGAGAGACCGGTAATAGCATTGAGTGGAGTCCTTATCTCATGGCTCATCATACTCAAAAACTTGGATTTGGCATTGGACTCCTCTATGGCCTCTTCCCTTTGATGGTGTATTTTCGAATAAAATCCATTGTTTATAAAGGAGAAATATATTAATTGAAATGTAACCAAGAAAATAGTTGTCAAAATGGAAAGTGGGTAAATATACAATCCTGCCATTTCCACATCCATATGGTCAGTGGTGAAAAGATCAAAATTCGTGAAGTACAGTAAAAACCAAAAAATCAAGGAAAGCCCTGAGAATAAAACTATATGGGGTTTTTCCCTCCTAAACGAAAACCATAGAAATGGCAATCCCATTGAAAATAACAAAATAAATTCTGCACTTCCGGCCTTACCAACAAAAGAAGAGGTCAGTGCTACACCTAAATTGAAAATGATTAGATAGATGCATCTGGCCAAGGTGAGATTTCCCATTTTTGAAATAATGGCAGAAAGGATAAAAAAGGGAGTGGCCGCAATGAGGTAAACACTCAATTCATGCATATCAAGGCTCCGAGCTATTAAGAACCAAACAAAGGAAATTATCGTGGTCAGTAATGAAAGTGTAAGGACAAGTTGTACTCTTCTCCTAGAGAATTCGGTCATGGTTCGGGGGATTTAAGGGTTGTAAATATAAGTAACCTTTGTTAGAAACAAAATAATCAGAATCACCACTTATCAATGGTTTGAAAATAAGTGGTTTCGGATTAGCCCCCAATTAATCGAAATGATCTAGAAAAGATACTTATGTTCTTAAAAGGGTGTAATATATTTTATTGCATTATTGCATTACAATGGTTCTTGCCAAAGTCAACCGCCATGAACCTAGAGAATATTTTTTAATTCGTAATTGGCTTTAGTATTGGAATTCTTTGAAAAATCAGGTTAGAATAGGCTATAAAAGTTAAATCCCCTAAATTTTTTTTAGGGGATTTACCAGTTTGATTACCGCTAAATATCTTTTGGATGCTACTCTACGAAAGGAGTAGCTATTGATTTGGCCCGCATTTTTTTTGCAACTTTTACTAAATTGATCAAGGCGGATTCAGTTTCAGGCCATTCCCTTGTCTTTAAACCGCAATCCGGATTAACCCATAGATTTTCAATGGGCAAAAGTTTCGTTGCTTTTTGCAATAAATATTCCATTTCCTCCTCGTTGGGAACCCTTGAAGAGTGGATATCGTAAACACCTGGCCCTATTTCATTCGGATATTTGAATTGGACAAATGCATCCAATAGTTCCATCTCCGATCTTGAGGTTTCTATGGTTATCACATCGGCATCCATATCCGAAATGTTTTGTATGATATCATTGAATTCTGAATAACACATATGGGTGTGTATCTGTGTCCTATCCTCTACTCCACATGACGCCAGTCTGAAGCAGTCAACGGCCCAATCCAAATAGAAGGTCCATTGCTCGCGCCTTAGGGGCAACCCTTCCCTTATGGCTGGTTCGTCAATTTGAATGATCTTTATTCCAGCTTTCTCCAAGTCCGCAACTTCGTCCCTTATGGCCAAAGCTATTTGTTTACAGGTCGTGGACCGAGGTTGGTCATCCCTTACAAAAGACCACTGTAAGATAGTAACAGGACCTGTAAGCATACCTTTTACTGGCTTTTTGGTCAATGATTGTGCAAATGTTGTCCATTTAACCGTCATAGGCTCATTCCTATGGATATCTCCATATATTATCGGAGGTTTTACACATCGACTGCCGTAACTTTGTACCCAACCATTACTTGAGAATACAAAACCCTTTAACTTTTCCCCGAAATACTCCACCATGTCGTTTCTTTCAAATTCGCCATGAACTAGGACGTCCAATCCAATATTTTCTTGAAATCGGATGGTGTTTTCAGTTTCTTTTCGAATGAATTCATCATATTCCTCTTGGGTGATAGTATTTCTTTTCAATTTTCCCCGGCAAGCTCTTACCGCTTTTGTTTGGGGAAACGATCCAATGGTGGTCGTGGGAAATAAAGGAAGATTCAGTTCCTGTTTTTGTTTCTCTTGACGAATACCAAAGCTGTTTTTTCGCTGCTTATCTATCTCTGTCAATGATTGTACCCTTTGTTTGGTCCGCGGATGATGAATTAGTGACGAGTTTTGTTTTTCTATAAACTGCCGCCTATTATTTATCAATGCTACAGCTGCTTTTTCTGAGGGAATGTCAGAAGCCAATTGGCTTAAGCTTGCCAACTCCCTAAGTTTCTGTTTGGAGAATGCCATCCACTGTTTAATTTTTGTCGGTAGATTTTCCTCATCCTCCTCTAGGTCCAAATCGTACGGGGTATGTAAAAAGGAACAGGAACCAGCTATCCAAATCTTTTCATGGGCAACATGTTCTTTGGCTTTGTCAATTAAGGTCAAAGCTTTATCAAAATTGTTTTTCCAAATGTTTCTGCCGTCGACAACCCCTAAGGAAAGTATCTGTTGTCCTGTGTACAGTTCCGACTCCAAGATATCATTCAATTGTAATGGACATCTTACTAGATCCAAGTGCAGTGCATATACCGGAAGTTGCAGAACTGTTTCTAAATTGTCGCCATAACAATCAAAATAATTGGTTAATATGACATTAAGTTGGGGGAACTTCTGGGCAATATTTAAGTATAATTTTTTTATTGCATTCCTTTCCCTGTCATCAAGATCAAGTGCTAAACAGGGTTCGTCCAATTGAATGTATTTTGCACCGGCAGAGATCAATTGTTCCAATAATTCAAAAAAGATAGGTGTCAAAGAATCCAAAAGGTCCATTCGGTGGAACCCGTCCTCCTTTTCCTTGCCAAGATAAAGATATGTGACAGGGGAAATTAAGACTGGCTTGGTCAATACTCCCAGGGATAGGGCTTCCTTGAATTCATCAACAGCTTTTGTGGAGTACAGTTCAAAGGATTGATCCTTTGAAAACTCAGGGACCAGATAATGATAATTGGTATCAAACCATTTGGTCATTTCTAATGCGGTTACATCGTAATTATCTTTTTGTAGCCCCCTTGCCATGGCAAAATAAAGGTCCAAATCCGATTTACTTCTTTTAATTTCTGAGTATCTAGTGGGAATATTACCGTAGGCCATGGTTGCATCCAATACCTGGTCGTATAAAGAAAAATCATTGGATGGAATCAAATCTATTCCCGCTTCTTTGTGCATTAACCAGTTTTCCTTACGAATTGCTTGACCGACTTGATGTAATTCTGTTGCAGTGATTTCCCCTTTCCAATATTTTTCCAAGGCTTTTTTTAACTCTCTCTTGGCGCCAATTCTAGGGTAACCTAATAGGTTTGTTTTCATATATAATGATTATTTATAATTCCATACAAAGCTTAAACTTTGGATTATAAATTCTAAATTTGAATCAAAATTTAGATGAAATCACTATTTTATATTAATGTTTTAGTGTTTTTATCTTTTGAAATGGATTATTAATCAATTAACAGAAAAATATTCTATGAACGATTTGGATAAGATTGATTATCAGATATTGAAATTATTACAGACCAATTCCAATTTAACGACCAAAGAATTGTCGAATAAGGTAAATTTATCCACCACTCCCGTATTTGAGAGGGTAAAGCGCTTGGAGAAAAATGGCTATATAAAAAAATTTGTCGCTGTCCTTGATGCGGAAAAACTGGATAAGGGCCTAATTGTGTTTTGTAATATTACCCTAAAACAGCACACCCGTGAAATTGGTCATAAGTTCGTGAAGGATATCTTAGCAATTAATGAAGTTACAGAATGTTACAATGTATCCGGAGATTATGATTTTTTATTAAAAGTTATGGTAAAGGATATGAAGCATTATCAAGACTTTGTTCTAAATCACCTAGGTGAAATAGAAAATATAGGAAGTGCCCACAGTACTTTTGTTATGGGCGAAATAAAAAATACCTATTCAGTGCCGATTTAAAGATATATCTTTGAAATGTCCAATTTCCACTGGTATCCTTCAATAGCTCCTCTTTTGATTGGAAATGCTACTTGCACTATCTTAAAGTTATTGTTCACCTGGTAATTTTATTCAAATCCATAGAGGAAATTTTAAATCCCTTGAATTAGGGATGACCTTATGTCTCAAGGCTATTTTCAACGTTCATGCATTCGAGGTCTAATTTATTGGTCATAGTGCGTCTTTCCAAGTTTCCCCTAGTTTGGTAATTGAAGATATTTAATGAGGTTATCAGTGTTGGGTTGATCGGGTAACTTCCTATCCATACACTATTTTACCACTAGTCCTCTGTCAACCTAGTTCAATATGTTGCGAAGGAGTTGGTGGGCCATAGTATTTGACACGTATTGTTGAACAATAGAACAATATGAACTTCTCCTGTTTTATAAACATCCATAATTTTACCTCCCAACATTTTATTAATAGGAACACATGTTACCAACTTTATATGTTGGGTAACATGTTAACCCTTATGGCTAATTTTAAAGAATTTGGAGTATGAAAATATCTAAAAAGATATTGCTTTTTAATGTATTGATCCTTTTTGTTCTTTCCATTTCCGGAACTTCGGCACAGCACAACCCTACACTTTTTGAATTGTTGCCAGCATCAAAAACGGGAATAACGTTTAACAATCAACTGTTCGAAAATGATACACTTAATATTCTCAATCAGGCTAATATATACAATGGCGGAGGTGTAGGAATTGGTGATTTTAACCAAGACGGCCTTATGGATATTTACTTTGCAGGAAACATGGTATCGAGTAAATTGTACATGAATAAAGGCAATTTGCAGTTTCAGGATATCACACAAATTGCCAATGTTAATGGGCACGACAGATGGATTACAGGAGTATCAGTAGTGGACATAAATACGGACGGATTGCCAGATATTTATTTGTCCGCATCCTTTAGGTCGGATCCTATTCGCAGAACCAATTTACTGTATATTAATCAAGGGGTTAATAAACAAGGTGTTCCCATATTTAAAGAATCCGCGGTGGCCTACGGACTTGCTGACAATGGATATAGTACACAAGCCTATTTTTTTGATTATGACAGGGATGGTGATCTTGATATGTACCAAGTGACCAATGAAATATATGATCCTAGAACACCCATTTATTACCGGGCGAAATTGACGGACGGCAGTGCCAAGAACACGGATAGGTTATATCGAAATAATGGTAACCAAACTTTCTCCGATGTTTCCAAAGAAGCGGGAATAGGTTTGGAAGGTTGGGGGCATGCAGCGGCTATTACGGATATCAATGGCGATGGTTGGCCCGATATATATGTGGCCAATGACTTCATTTCCAACGACCTGTGCTACATTAATAATAAAAATGGCACTTTCACAAATCGCCTGGACGACTATTTTAAACACACAGCTTGGAACGCCATGGGCACCGATATCGTCGATGTCAATAACGACGGTCATGTAGACCTGATTTCGTTGGAAATGCTTCCGGAAAACAATCTTCGTAAAAAACGAATGCTCAGTGGCAATGAATATTACAACTATATCAACAATAGCCAATACAATTACAACCACCAATATGTTAGAAATGTTTTGCAAATAAATAGCGGCCCTGACCAGAATGGTAAATCTGTTTTTAAGGATATGGGCTTTATGGCCGGGATATATCAAACGGATTGGAGTTGGTGCCCTTTGGTTGCCGATTTCGACAATGATGGGCTCCGTGATATCATTATTACTAATGGCCTACCTAGGGATGTTACGGATTTAGACTATATAGCCTATGACAATGGACAAAGTGGTAGTTCACAAAGCGCTACTTTGGCCATGACAGATTCCCTGCCAGTCGTAAAACTAGCCAACTATGCATATAAAAACACCAATGGAATAATCTTCGAAAACGTTTCCAAGGCTTGGGGAATAGACCATTTGTCCTTTTCCAATGGTGCAGCATATGCCGACCTTGATAATGATGGAGATTTGGACGTTTTGATAAATAACATTAATAGACCAGCATTTGTTTATGAAAACACTACCAATAAAACAGGCAGTCATCTGACTATTAATTTGGAAGGACCTAAATTTAATACTAATGGTGTAGGTGCGTCCATAAAAATATTCTATTCTGGGAATCGTCAACTGCATTATGAACATTACCCCATTCGAGGTTATTTATCTACGCACGACCAAAGAGCTCATCTTGGCTTGGGAGCAGCAAAAAAAATTGATTCGTTAAGGATCTATTGGCCAGATGGTAAACAACAATTAAAAAAAGATATTTCTTTGGGCGCGCCCCTTACGCTTAAGTATAATGATTCCCATAAACTAAACGCCATCCCTACTAACAATTCGGCCAATTCATTATTCAGGAACTCGGCCAGCACTTACAATATAAATTTCAAACCAAAGGAAACCGATTTTGTAGATTATAATATCCAAAGTACCCTACCCCATAAATTAAGTCAGTTTGGCCCCGGAATAGCCGTAGGTGACATCGATAATAACGGCTACGAAGATTTTTATATCGGAGGCTCCTCAGACAATCCCGGTGTGTTCTTTATGCAGGATGCCAATGCCAAGTTCACAATGGATTCTTCAAGGTTTTTGCAGGAAGAGGATATTTTGTACGAAGATATGGGGGTACTGTTTTTAGATGTTGACAATGATAATGATCTTGATCTATATATGGTAAGTGGGAGTTACGAAATCCCTGCCAATCATGCCATTAGTAATGATCGTCTTTTTATAAACAATGGCGAAGGAATGTTTGAAAGAGATTTTAATAGCCTCCCCCCAGATTTCACAAACGGTTCCTGTGTAAAGGCCGCAGATTTCGATGGTGATGGTGATTTAGACCTTTTCGTGGGAGGTCGGGTCGTATCTGCAGCATATCCTTCGGCACCAAAAAGTTATTTATTAAGAAATGAGAACGGAAAATTTATTGATGTCACCAATGACTATTCTCCAGGATTAAAGAATATAGGTATGGTAACAGATGCCTTGTGGACCGATTTTGACAATGATGGAAAAACCGATCTAGTATTGGCAGGAGAATGGATGCCCATAACATTTTTGAAAAACACTGGATCATCTTTGGTAAAAGTGGATGTAGGCATAGAAAAACAGTCCGGCTGGTGGAATAGTTTAGTGGCAGGAGATTTTGATAATGACGGTGACATGGATTATGTTGCCGGTAATTTGGGTCTTAATACCAATTATACGGCTACCCCAACAGAACCGATGACCATAATCGCCAAAGACATCGACAATAATGGTTCCCTAGATGCCATGGTATTCTGTTATATGACCGGGAATGATGGCAACCGTCAATCATTTCCCATTGCTTCAAGGGACGATCTGGTTGGCCAGGTAATTACAATGCGAAAGAAGTTCCCTACCTATCAATCTTATGGCTTGGCCAGTATGGACGATATATGGAATGAAACTGACAAGGAGAGTGCCATAATCCTGGAGAGCACCGAAATGCGCACTTCCTATATTGAAAACAAGGGTAACGGAAAGTTTGAATTGCACCCACTGCCACTTCAGGCACAGGAAGCACCTGTATATGGCATGTTGGCCAATGACCTAGATGGAGATGGAAATTTGGATCTTCTATTGGTAGGCAACGATTATGGGATGGATCCTTATAGCGGAAGGCACGATGCCTTTAACGGCCTTTGCCTAAGAGGCGACGGTGAAGGTAATTTTAACGCTTTGCCATCCGCCAATACAGGTTTTCATGTCCCTGGAGACGCAAAAGGGTTGGCACAATTATATACCGCAAAAAATGAACCGGTACTAATTGCTACCCAAAACCAAGATGATCTTTTGGTGTTTAGCAGCAATAATCCAACCAAAAAAAACATCGATCGCTGGGTGGATCTTAATGTGGATGATTTTTCTGCTGAAATCATATATAATGATGGACGTAAAAAAAGATTGGAATTCTACTACGGTTCTACTTATATGTCACAATCCACACGTAAACTACCAATTGAAAAAGA
This sequence comes from Arenibacter troitsensis, assembly GCF_900177645.1. Taxonomy (GTDB): domain Bacteria; phylum Bacteroidota; class Bacteroidia; order Flavobacteriales; family Flavobacteriaceae; genus Arenibacter; species Arenibacter troitsensis. The sequence goes on along the minus strand of NZ_FXAO01000014.1, from coordinate 6,095 downwards.
TATGGCCAAGATCACAATTACTAATTATAAAGGAAATAAAAGAAACGTTTTATGAAGAGGCTATTTTGGTTTGGAATATTAATTATAAGTAGCCTAAATTCAATTTGGGCACAAAATTGGAAATCAAAAACGGAGCACGCCGATTTTGTACATAGAGCCATCAAACAGGTTACAGATGTTATGGTCTACGATATTTATTCACCTCCTGTAACCAGTCGCACCTATGCCTATGTTTCCGTAGCGGCATATGAAACATTAATTCAAGACCAGAAAGATTATGTCAGTTTGGCTGGACAGTTGAATGGGCTCGGAACTGTTCCGACTCCTGACAGGAAAAAGGAATATAGCTTCACCTTGGCAGCAGTACATGCCATACTAACTTCGGGAAAATCCTTTGTAATATCAGAGGAAAGGATAGATGATTTTGAAGATGTTATTCTCCAAGAATTTAAGGACATTGGGATACCTGATGATGTATATAATAACTCCTTAGCCTACGGACAACAGGTAGCTGAACATATTCTCAAGTGGGCTTCCGAGGACAAATATAAAGAGACAAGAACCTTGCCGCAATACAGCGTTAAAAATGATTCTGCTTCTTGGAAACCGACCCCACCGGCCTATATTAAAGCCATTGAACCTAACTGGAACAAACTCCGAACTTTTTTAATAGATTCCGCAGCCCAGTTTAAGCCGATAGCACCACCACCATTTTCCGTAGATAGCAGTAGTGTTTTTTATAAGGATGTCATTGCAGTGTATAATCAAGTTCGCAAAAACACGGAAGAGGAGATTGAGATAGCAAAATTTTGGGATTGTAATCCTTTTAAAATGAATGTAAGGGGGCATGTAATGTACGCTACAAAGAAAATTTCCCCTAACGGACATTGGATGAACATCACTTCATTGGTATGCAAAAAAGTCAATGCCTCAGCTGTAAGATCCGCCGAGGCCTATGCTTGTCTGGCAGTAAGTTTGGCCGATGCCTTTATTAGCTGTTGGGATGAAAAATATAGGAGCGCGGTAATACGACCAGAAACCTATATCAATATTTACATTGATCCAAATTGGTTACCTGTACTGCAAACCCCGCCATTTCCCGAATATACTAGCGGACACAGTGTTGTATCCTCCAGTGCGGCAATAATGCTGACCAAGTTGTTCGGGGATAATTTTGCTTTTGCAGATTCTACTGAAGAAGAATTCGGATTGCCTACTCGTAATTTTAGTTCGTTTAAAAAAGCTGCAGAAGAAGCGGCGATCAGTAGGTTTTATGGGGGGATTCATTATATGCCCGCCATAGCCAATGGACAGGATGAAGGGTATGCGATTGGAGAATTCTTTGTCAACAATCTTAAGACAAGAAATAACGAAGGGTAGTTTTCCAAGGTTTAAATATTGCACCTTTTGGATTGAACACTGAATCAAAATCCAAAATTAGAACTAATTGGGATCTTATTTGGAAAAATATATAGTCTGTGTAAAAGCTCCATTAGCGGCTATGTCCCAGACCTCTACCCTAGCCCATGTTCTATTTACGAGGTTTAGGGAAAGTTGAAATTCCTCTGAACCAAAGGCCCCTGTTTTGCTTAAATCCAACCTTTCCCGAAATACCGTTTGGCCATCACCAGATACTACTTCCAGAAAATTTAACGGGAACGTCCAATCTATATTCAGGTGAATTTTTGCTTCACCACCAGCATTCAATTTTATAGTTTCTCCTGACCCTTTGCCGTTAATACTAAAATTAGGAATTAAAACTTCGCCTGTGGTTGAAAAATACTTCCCAGTGGTCATTGCATTAAGAACTGGGGCCCAACCATCCTTAAATTTGGGTAGGGTATCCAATTGTAAATAATTGATGTTCATATGGGCATACATCTCATTTTCCATAGTCACTGTAAAAAGATCGGCCTCGGCAATAATTTTCTTTTTGTCCCCCCAATTGTTCATATCGTCCAAAAGATCCAGCACCCTTGTTCCTAATTTTGGAGAGGATAGATCAGCCGGCATGGGTTTCCACGCACCTCCTAAAAAATGTTGGGATTTAAAGAAATCCTCATTTTTGTAAGCATCAGGATATCCTGTAGATCCTTTAATTCGTGGGTGGGCAGTCCATACCAATCCATTCTCCGATTCCAATAATTGCTGCATCTCCATTTTGTTTTTAATTCTATAGACTTTTCCGTACACCTTGTCGTCGGAAACAAAAGGTTTATTGCTTTTGTTGGACATTATCCAGTTGACAGGTTTTGGAAATATGGACATCCAATGTCCACCGAGAAACTCGTTGGGCTCTTCACCTGGCAATAAGAGGAAATCCTCATCGGACAATCTCTCGCATTGTTCAAAGAGGGCACTCAATTCCTTTAAACGTATTTCATCAGGTCCTTTTGGATGGGCGGTGTAGTGGAACTCTCCCAAATGAACGATATCGACTCCCATTTTTTTAAATACATCTACAAATTCCGGGGCTGTTGGTATGACCTCATTTTTCATTACAACGTTCATAATAAATTCATTATGAAAATGGCTTGCCATAGTCCTATGCCCTTTTAAAGGAACATATTGGTCCGAGTGGGTATACTTTTTCACATCTTCCAACAAACTATCGGCCTGGCCACCTCCAATAAGACAAAAGAAATTTAGGCGTTGTTTACTTCCAGGTGGAGCATTGAACCAAGGCACATATCGGTGATCGCCTTCAGGCTCATGTCTAATACCCAAACCGTATCTGGAAACCATACCCCTGTAATTTGGTCCATGCCATACCGACTTTAAATTAAATGCTTCATCAAGCGGATAAAAATATTGGTGAGGAGGTGGAAAAACGGCAATTGAACCCTCATTTTCTTGGGCAATAATGGTACGGTATTTTACGGCTGAATTTGTACTGGTATCTATATTGCTTACCGTTTGTACAAATTCGTCCGTTATATCGGAATAGGAAATTGTTTTCCAAGGTTGATCCGATACAAGACCTGCATCAAAAAGAATGGCTGTCGAATCTTTTTGAGTTGTAATAACGGCGGCAATATTAAGAAGTGGAATTCCATTATAGATCGTTATTTCTAAGAAGCCATCAAAATTTGGAGCGCTTATATCCCCAATGCTAATTATGGTCCTATTTCCGTTTTTGGTTATGTTCGCCTCCCGTTTGTTGATATTTAATACATGGGAAGTGTATGGTCGGTTTGGTGCCTTATCAAAAAAGATGGTCCAACCTTTATCCGCTTGCAAAGTACGACTGCCACTGTTTAAAATGAAAACTGGATCTACATTTGAAGATATGGCCTTGAAATGATTGTTCCTACCCATGGCAATTGAGCGAAATAGGGGCTCTTCTTTGTCCAAGTTGATAGCCAATTGACAATTATTGCCATTTTCCAATGGCCAAGTGACTATAAGATCATTTTTATTCAAAGCAATGTTGGTACTGTTTTCGCTGGGATTGCTTGGCAATACTACAGGTACTTGGGCATTTATAAGAAGACCGAAGAACAATAACCCAATAATAAGGTAAAATCTCATTTGTAGCGATGTTTTAGTTTAAGTATTAAGTCCGTTCAAATGCAGTAGCTTAAATATACATTGGATCCTAAGTTAAAAAGTATTAACCCATGTTATGCCATTTACAATTGACTCCCTGAATTTTGTGATGAATTAATCTATTTAAAAAAAAGGTCCCGATTCATCGTCGGGACCACTGCATTTTATTTTTTAATCTACCCACTCCAAACTATTCCTTATTATAGTTTTGTATGCTTCGTGGTCATGCGCCCTTTCGTCATGCCCCAGAGTATTCCCTACAATTTTCGCCTTGGGATGTTTAACGACCCAGACCGTTGGGTATTCTTCCCCGGATTTTAAGCCCTTACTTACCGCTAGAACTTCTATCTCCGCTTCAGGGTCCTTTTCCCAACGGTACAATTCGTCCACGATCCTGAATTTGGAGGGAACGCCTTTCATTATGGGGTGATCCGGTTGAACCACCCTTACTTCAAATTCCTGTAGGTCTTCATGGGACCTGGAGCCCCCGCCAACCAAGGTCTTATTGTATTCCGGCCAGTCCTCCCAATTGTACCAGGTACTGGGGTGGAAAATAAGCATATTCATATCCCCTGCATCTACCCGGGACATAATGGTATTTCTGGTGTTTTTGTCCAAAGGTTTGTTGTTGCTCAAAACCAGTACATCTGTCGTTGGGAGCAAGGTTCCCAATTCCATCGAATTTTCCGTGTACATAAACGTGTTCTTGCCGCCTTCACTGAGGATCTTTCCATCTGCAATGCCAAAAAACTTTAGGAAGTCATGGGAACCGCCCCCGCCCATTGCAGCTATTTTTAGGGCTTCCTTATTCTCGGAAATATAGGATCCCGGGGCTGTTACTATGATAACCCCTTGCATCATTCGCCAATGCCCGGGAAAAGTACAGACATAGGGATATATGCCGGGAGTATCCGGAAGTTTGAACACTACGGACCCTGTAACCCCCGGTGTCAACATATCCGTTGCTCCAAGTACATATCTCGATTTGGGCACATAGCCCATTTTTTCCGCTTCAGGATTCTTCAGGAACCCATCTACCATGGCCCCAAAAGTATCCAAACTGCCAGGTTGGATGACCACTAAGTTATGGGACATTTGATCTTTATTGTTCAAGACTATCTCTACGGTCTGACCCGCTGTGGCATGAAGTGTCTTTTTATCATAGGCCATTTCCTGATTTACGGTATTGAGGACAAAGGTTACATCGGCATTTATCTTGCCTACCTTGCCAATGCCCATGTCTATGTGTTGATTTCCACCGGTATTTACACAGTGGACCGCAATTAGGTTCTTTCCTTGTTTAAACAGATCACCTTTGTCGCTATCGAGCTTTATGTACTTATAGGATTCGCTGGAACCCGCTTCCGATATCAAAAGTTGACCATTTACAAAAACTTCATAATCATCGTCATGGGCTATTTTGATTACAGGTTCCGATATTCCATCAGTAATGATCACTTCCTGTCGCATCCAAATATCGGAGCTGCTCCAAGGGGTGTTCACCTGTTTCATGTTATTGCCTCCAAACTTGGCTGCTCCTTTTTTCCAATCGGAATCATCGAATTCCGATTTCGTCCAGTTATCGGCAGGCTTGTCGGTAGTATATTTCCATATAGATTTTTTTTCTTCGGCCGAGGGTACTATCATGACTACAGTAGAAGGGTCTACCTCTTGGAAATTCAATTCCCTGAAATAGATTTTTAATGCGGCATTGAGCCATTTGTCCGAGGTGACGTTATCGTCTTTGGATAATTTTTCTATTTCGGTGTACAGTGCGTTGGATTCTGGAAGCTCTCCAGCACGCAATACCGCGGCAAGCTTGATCTGTGGGTCCGGACTACTTAACAGGCCGGATTGCGCCAGGATTTCACTACTTTCTTTGGTAGCAGGCAACAAAGCCAGTGCGGCCCGTTTTACGCCATAGGAACTACTGGTCAATGCTTTCTGTACCACCTCGTTGGCTTCTGCATTGGAACCATTGAGTACGCCCAGGCCTTTTAAGGTCCATAGGGCGTGCAATGCGCCTGCATTTAGACCGCTTTTGTCAACATTATTGTTGCTGGCCAATTTGATCAAATCCGGGATTAAGGCCACTTTTTTGTTCTCTACTATTAAACGTTGGGCCGTAGTTCTCCAGAACATATTATCGCTTTCAAGCGCATCCAGAAGTGCCTCATCATCCTCGGGGTCCAAGGAGGTGATCTCCGAATCATCGGAATTTTCATGGGTAATTACGTAAATCCTGCCATGGCCATAATCGCGCAGTTTATTTAAATGGGCGTTGCCTTCTCCCTTGTCCGCGTTCCAGATCTGGTTGTCCATTCCCCGTTTGTCAGGGTTGTGCTGGATTACGGGATTGTACCAATCCGCCACCCATAAATTTCCATCGGGTCCCGTTTCGGCAAAGACCGGTGCGGTCCATGCATCGGTACTGGCAAAAATATTGCCACCATCGACCTCCTTGTACCCTGCCCCATCCTTGACAATTTTGGCAATATGCACCAGATGTCCGGTAGGCTCACAAACATACATTTGATTTCTATATT
>NZ_FXAO01000002.1 GCF_900177645.1 Arenibacter troitsensis | reverse complement strand
GAAGACCTGGGCTGTCAATCCCTTCCGTCTCCTCCGCATCCAGCGGAGGATCCACCTTGTCCTCCCGCGAAAAACGCGGGACAGGCTTATCCAAGGGAAGGAGCCCTTGGTGTCGTCATTGCGAGCCTGCCTGGCCATCAGGTGGGCGAAGCGCGGCAATCTGCTACTTACAATGAACAATGTTTATGTTCAATGTTTGAAAGTTGAAAGTTGCCAAAAAAGTCATTTCGAATGAATATGATAAACCGAAGGTTCACGAATTCCCTTAAAATAATTACGGCATGAGCTAAATCACATAAGTGGCTCTGACCAAATATGTGCGACTTCTCAATCGCCTGAAAAAGGGCTCATGTCGAAGTGACTTCCGTGTCCGGTTGAGCCTGCCTACCTTCAGATAAACCAGTCTATCGTCCTTAAGATTTGTATTATAAATATAATCTATAGTGATGTTGAAATGAGAGGGTCCGGCGGAGACTCATAACATACAAAGATGTTAATTACTTTAATGCAAAACGACCAAGAACGGGGTGAACTTTCTAGCTGTCCAGGCTTATGGCTTATTGGCTATATCAGTTCCCGTTCTTCTAACCGGTCGCCAAGAACCATATAGGATTTTAGCCTAACCTTATAAAGATCTTAGTTTATACGACCATTTTTAAAATATTATAAAATAATGGAAATAAAAGAAGTTATCGGTATCCATACCATTAAATTGACACTGGATTGTTGCCTTCACAAAAGTGGGGCGCAAGAAGTTTTTGATAATACGCCGGAAGCTATCGCCTATATGGCGGACTGGTCGATGAAAAGTAGTGGTCTGGGCAAGGATAAGCTTTTGTTCATTTTTGAGCATACAGTACCTTGCTGCTATTTATTATGGATCACAGCTCCAAGGTTATAGTTGGAAATTTAAAACAGCACAGTACAGGATGGGTTTAATTCCAAGGGGTGTTAATATTGTAGTTTAAGACCATATTTTAATTTTATAATTCTAAAGGTAAATAATCGATGAAGAATAGACTTGCGCTCCTTTTTATTACCCTCTTAACAGTTGGCAGTTCCTATTGCCAAAATAAGGATTCAAAACCCCTTGCCATACTTGAACCTAGGGTAGAGTATCACCAAAACCCTGAAGGCATCGATGTGTTACAACCTCGATTTAGCTGGATTTTAAATGGGGAAGGAAGAAATAGGACACAAACGGCCTATCAAATTACAGTGGCTTCCTCCATGGAAAAACTTTCGCAAGACCAAGCGGATATTTGGGATAGCGGTAAGGTGGTTTCCAACCAGACCAATCAAATCGTATATGAGGGGATTCCGTTGGTGTCCGGCACCAAATATTATTGGAAAGTACGTGTATGGGACGAAGCGGATAGGCTATCCACCTGGAGCACACCAGCCTATTGGTCCATGGGACTTTTGAAATTTGCCAATTGGCAAGGACTCTTTATAGGTCATGATGTAGGTTATAATAAGGCCGATAAATATGATAGTCTGTACCTTCCACCTGCCCGCTACCTCCGCAAATCCTTTACCCTGAACAAGAAAATAAAAAAGGCTACGGCCTATACTACGGCCTTAGGTCTTTATGAACTGCGCTTGAACGGTAACAAGGTTGGGGAGGCTAATTTTTTACCGGGATGGACGGACTATGACAAACGTTTGTACTACCAGACTTTCGACATCACCAACAACTTAAGGCAAGGCGAGAACGTCATAGGGGCAGTCATTGCCGATGGTTGGTATGCCGGCTATATTGGGTATGCCCTGTTGGTGCGTTTGGATAAGGTCCGTGAGTTCTATGGGGTAAATCCGTCCTTTATGGGGCAAATACAAATTGAATACGAGGATGGAAGCATGGAGACCATTGCTTCGGACCAAACGTGGAAATCAAACGAAGGCGCCATCCGTGAGGCGGATATCATTATGGGAGAGACCTATGATGCCCGCTTGGAAAATGTAGGTTGGGACGCCCCCAATTATGACGATAGCCAATGGAAAAAGCCTAAAGTCTATACTTATCCCAATGGAAAACTGCAAGCCTATCCAGGCACTCAGGTCAAGAATACGGAGATATTGAAGCCCATAGCAATGACAGAACCAAGTCCGGGAACCTATGTCTTTAACCTCGGAAAGAATATTGCCGGTATTGCCGAACTCAAGGTACAGGGACCTAAAGGCACGAAAGTCCAACTGCGGTTCGGGGAAATCTTAAAGAACGATGGACAGATTCAGACCGAAAACTTACGAAAAGCTAGGGCAACGGACACCTATATTCTAAAAGGGGAGGGTGTGGAAACATGGAAACCAAAATTCACCTATCATGGGTTTCAATATGTTGAGGTCACGGGTTTTCCAGGAAAACCCACACTAGAGGCCATTACGGGACACGTATTAAGTTCCATAGAAACCGATGCCAGTACCTTCGGTTCTTCAAATGCAATGAACAATACACTTTTCAAGAACATCAAAACCACTCAAAGTGCCAATTTTTTTGAAATACCAACAGATTGCCCACAACGGGATGAGCGTTTGGGATGGACGGGAGATGCTGAGATCTACATGCGTTCTGCCACCTATAATGCCGATGTCGCGGCCTTTATGACCAAGTTTTTGGTCGATTTGGATGACGCCCAACGATGGTATGGGGCCTATCCCAACTTTGCGCCTTTTCCATACTCTAGGCCAAATCAATATGCCCCTGCTTGGATGGATGCCGGGGTTATTATACCCTATAATATGTACAAGGTCTATAATGACACCCGTATTGTGGAATACATGTACAAGGGTATGGAGAAATTTATGCAGTTTCAGGAAGATGCCAGCACGGATTATCTTAGGCCCGGTGGAGGAAATAATTGGGGCGATTGGCTTGCCGTTAACGAAGAGACCAGCCACGATTTTATTGGGGCCTCCTTTTATGGGTATGATGCAAAACTGATGGCCGAAATGGCGGAAGCTTTGGGGAAAACCGAAGATGCTGCAAAGTACGCCAACCTATTTGAAAACATTAAAAAGGCCTTTGCCCAAAAGTATATTTTAGATAACGGTCGCACTACAGAGGATACCCAGACCAGTTATGCCCTGGCCTTATATTTCGATTTGTACCCCAAGGATATGGCAGAAAAAGGGGCTGCTAGGTTAGCGGAAAAAATTGAGAAAAACGGATTTAAATTTGCAACTGGATTTTTGGGGACAAAACATGTAATGTTGGCCTTGTCCAAATATGGCTATGACGATATCTCTTATAAAATTTTCCAGCAGACCGAATACCCCAGTTGGGGATATTCCGTAGAAAACGGAAGTACCTCCATATGGGAGCGATGGAACAGTTATACCAAGGATGATGCGGAGAACTCGGACCTGAATGCCAAGATGAATTCCTTTAGCCACTATGCTTTTGGCTCGGTGGCAGAATGGATGTTTCAACATGCCGTAGGTATAGATACCGAAGATGCGGGCTATCGCAATATCATTATACAACCTGCCATTAGTAAGGAGATGGATTTTATAAATGGGAGCTATAAAAGTATTAACGGCAACATATCTTCGGCCTGGAACTGGAAAGGGAGGGAAGTACAGATGAATATCGAAATTCCCGTGAACACTACGGCCAAAGTTTATATTCCTACGTCGGAAATATCCAATATTAAGGAAGGAAACAAAGCAATATCCAAGGTGTCCTCCATAAATATTTTGGAATCCAATGGAGAAGAAACCATTCTTGAAATAGGTTCCGGGACATATTCCTTTAGGGTTAAGGGGGTAAGGTGATGGATTGGTGGAATGTTTTTTGAGCGATATGCCGAAAACCTAATAATCTTTTTAGAGTCAGTTTATGGGCAAGACTATCGTACGTAAGCGTCGTTCATTTTGGTCAGGATATTGACAAGGCTCCCTATCCTTAATACAATCTTTTTTTTAATACATTCGAATATTATTAACATAGTATATCCATGAAATACAAAGTTCAAATGTTCTTTCGTCAATATCTAATCTTGGTCTGCACTCTTGTTTTATTGGCCTCTTGCAATGAAAATAAAAAAGAAAAGTCCCAAGAAGGACAGAAGACAGCCAAGCCTAACGTTTTGGTACTTTTAACGGATCAATGGCGGGCCCAGGCTACGGGTTATGCAGGAGATCCCAATGTGGATACCCCTCATCTGGATAGTTTGGCAGCCATAAGCGTCAATTTTAAAAATGCGGTATCGGGGATGCCCGTATGTTCTCCGTTTAGGGCATCGCTCCTGACCGGGCAACGCCCATTGACCCATGGGGTCTTTATGAACGACGTACAGCTGGATACCAATGCGGTAACCATTGCCAAGGTGTTCAACAAGGAAGGATATGATACCGGCTATATCGGTAAATGGCATTTGGACGGACATGGTAGGCTACAGAATGTGACCCCTGGCCAAAGAAGACAGGGTTTCCAGTTCTGGAAAGGCAACGAATGTACCCACGATTACAACCAATCCGTGTACTATGACAACGATGATCCCAATAGAAAAATTTGGGACGGCTATGACACCTTTGAACAGACCGATGCTGCCATAGACTATATCAAGGAAAGGAAGTCGGCCAAGAATCCGTTTATGATGATTCTTTCTTATGGTACACCCCACGCGCCATACCATACCGCCCCGTTGGAATATAGGAACCGATTTGATCCGGAAAAGATCCAACTCCGTAGAAATGTGCCGGATAGCCTTAAAGAACGGGCAAAAAAGGATCTGGCAGGGTATTACGCCCATATAGCGGCATTGGATGATATGATAGGCAAGGTGATCAAAAATCTAAAGGATTCCGGTCAATTTGCCAATACCATCATAGTGTTTACTGCAGATCATGGGGATCTATTGGGCTCCCATGGTGCCTATAAAAAGCAGCAACCTTACGAGGAATCCGCAAGGGTACCCATGTTGTACTATATTCCTGAAAAATTGAACATCGCTCCGGGAGAACGGGAAGCTTTAATGAATTCCGAAGACATCATGCCCACCCTTTTAAGTCTCTGTGATATTTCCATTCCTAACACTGTGGAAGGATTGGACTATAGGCCTTATATGGAAGGGGCAGCAGAAATAGGACATGCTACCTTGCTCACCTGTGTACAACCCTTTGGGCAATGGAACAAGGTGCAACATGGTGGTCGGGAGTATAGGGCCATAAAGACATTACAGTATACCTATGCCCGCGATTTGAATGGCCCCTGGTTGCTGTTCGACAACATCAATGACCCATATCAATTGTTCAACCTTGTGGGTAACGAGGGCTATACCACCCTTCAGGACGAATTGGAAAAACAGCTATCCCATAGATTAAAAGAAACAGGGGATGAGTTTCTTCCGGGAATGGAATACATCAAAAAGTGGGGGTACCCGGTTGATGAAACAGGTACGGTGCCCTATACGAATTAGGACTTTTTGGGAAGTATATTCGTAACTCCATGCCCACACTTTAACTTTATTTACTAAATTAAGCTCATCAAAAATACTCCAATCAATCCAAGCACCAAATAGATGAACTATCCAATTAAAAGTATTGCTTTATTAGTTATATTATTTGCTTGTAATTTAAAAGTTCAAGCCCAAGACTTGCCCAATATACTATGGATTACAAGTGAGGACAACAGTGCGCTATTAGGTTGTTACGGGGATGAATTTGCCAACACCCCCAATCTGGATAAATTGGCCAGTGAAGGTTTTTTATATACCCATGCCTACGCCAATGCTCCCGTATGTGCCCCGGCACGGAATACCATAATTTCAGGAATTTATGCCAATTCCGGAGGTCATTCCAATATGAGAAGCAAATATCCCCGAGGTGAAAATGTCGTATTTCTGGCAGAGGCTATGCGGGATTTGGGATATTATAGTACTAACAACGTTAAGACGGATTACAACACCAATGTGGACAAGGAAATTTGGGATGAAAGTAGTTCGGAGGCACATTTTAAAAATGCACCAGAAGGTAAACCGTGGTTTGCTATTTTTAACACCACCATTTCCCATGAGAGCCGAATACACGATCAATTGCCCTTAGGTGAATTAAATTATGACCCCAATAAAGTCCCCATAGCACCCTACCATCCCAGAACCTCGGATATGGAAAGGGATTGGGCGCAATATTATCATCGAATTGAACAAATGGATGCTTTTGTAGGTGAAAGGTTGCAAGAATTGGAGGCATCGGGAATGGCAGATAATACTATCGTTATATATTATGCAGACCATGGCGGGGTGTTGGCACGAAGCAAACGCTATGTGTATGAAACAGGCACACATGTTCCCTTTATTGTACGCATCCCTGAAAAGTATAAAAAATTCTGGCCTGCCGAAAATCCGAATTCAAAGGTAAAACGTTTGATCAGTTTTGTTGATTTATATCCTACTATGCTAAATTTGGTCGGGGCCCAAGTGCCAACTCGCTTGCAGGGCACCCCGTTTTTAGGTGAAAATTTAGATCCCGACCCAAAATATGTATATATGTTCTGTGACCGGATGGATGAGTGGTACGATATGAGCCGGGCCGTTAGAAGTAAAAAGTACCGATACATCCATAACTACATGCCGCACAGAATTTATGGTCTGCCAATAGAGTATTTGTTTAGGGCCAAGTCATTGCAATCCTGGAAAATGGCATATGAAAACGGGGAATGTAATGAAATACAAAGTCTCTTTTGGAAAACAAAGCCTGTTGAAGAACTCTATGATACTGAAAATGATCCTTGGGAAGTAAATAACCTAGCCAAGGACCCAAAATACAACGATATTTTGGAGGAAATGCGTAAGGCTAATCGGGATTGGCTCTTGGAAATTAGGGACACTGGTTTTATTCCCGAGGACGAGCGAAGCATAAGGGCAGGTGATAGTCCTATTTTTGATTACTTCCAAAGTGGTGAAGTGGACATGCAAACGATCATTGAGGCGGCAGATCTAGCATCCTTGGGTAAAGTTGAAAATATGCAAAAATTGATGGATTTCCTTAAGTCCAATGAATCTGCGGTGCGTTATTGGGGGGCAACAGGTTTGCTGCTTCTCGGAGAAAATGGGGAATCTGCAATTTCAAGTTTAAAAAAGGCTATCAATGATCCATCGGTTAATGTGGCTGTGGTAGCCGCGGAAGCACTTTACAAGCTTGGGGAAAAACAAGAAGCCTACAAAGCATTCACAAGGGCTATAAGGACGGATCGCGAATTTGCACAGACACAGGCTATGAATGCTATTTATTTGATTGATGATGACGCTCCAATTATGAAAGAAGAAGTACAAAATGCATTAAAGCGCATGAAGTCTAAAGATCGCAATCAATATAATAACCGTGCCGCCTTGAACCTAATGAACAAATGGGGACTGGAAGAGAACTAGGCCTTTTGGTTCATGGGCTGCATACAATAGCGTACCTAATCACCAAAAAAAATAGTGATTTTATCATCATATTCCCTTTAATTATTGGTCTTGACTAAATCCTTAATGTTCTAACATCGTCCTTATGGAATCTAACAATGTTGTAAAAAAAATTAGCTCCCATTAAAATGAATTAATCACCAATTTTATCTCATGTTTACCAGGCTCCAGCCTAACCGAACCAAAGGCCGACGCCACTTTCTTCCCGTTGTGCATTAGCTCTTTTCCAGGTGCAGGGGCCATTTCAAATTCCGCGACCATATTGGCGGGGATTTCAATAGTATATAATTGCAACCTAGGGTTGGCGTAGGTGTAGCTTGCTCTTATGGTTCCTTTAATGGTGGGCACCTCAATACTGCTGTTCTTTAAATTGCCCATCTGCGGATTAATGGACGCTATGCCAAAACCTGGGGTTTTGGGTTGAATTCCCCAAAGTCCGCGTGGAATGGCGTTGGCAGGGACCGCACCCCATGCATGGTTCCAATCCAGATTATTCTTATACTTTAAATCCCAAGCTTCCAAGGTGATGGTGGAGCCGATACGGATCATATTGTACCAACTTCTGTCGCTGGTATCGGTCAATAAACTTAGGGCATAATCTTCCGCGCCTGCATTGTAAAGGCCATCCATTAAGTATTGTGAACCATATACACTACAGGCCATTCCCCTCGATTTCACAAATTCAACTACCGAGCCTATATGTTCTTTGGGAACCATATTGAATGCCAAGGGCATCATGTTGGCATGTAAGGAGGCGTGGTCCGTACCGATCCCATCAATGTAAATTCCCCTCTTGGCATCGAACATCTTTTCATTGAATGCCTTCTTAGCTTTTAAGGCCCTTAGTTTAAAATCCAAAGACTCTTGTGTTTTGCCCAGAACCTTGGCAAATTCGGCCATTATTTTCATGTTCTGGTAGTAAAATGCATTCACTACGGTGTTATAATCCTTAAATACGTAACCGTCGCGTTCTCCTTTGTTGTTGGGATCCCCGCCCCAGCCTGCCGAGGGCCAATCCACTATATCCCTAAAGGTTTCCTTCATGGTCTTTGGAAATCCAAGATTGGCCATTAATTCCGGGGTCATCTTGGTAGAGGTAATCAGGCCATCTTCGTTCGCTAGCTCATAAAGGGTTTTATATTTTAACTGATCGTAGTATTTCTCTATGAGTTCTGTGTTGCCCGTATACATATAATCGGCATAAAACATAAGTGCCACATGCTGTTGCCATTCGGTAGGCCATGTAGGATGTTCCATAAAATATTCAATGGTCTGTCTGGCAATGGCATATTCTCTATCGGTAGTATAATGGCTCAATTGGTTCAAATAGGCATCGGCCTCATATGGAATCCGCTCGCGGTCCCCATCTACGTAAAGCCCGTTAAAGGTAGTGGCCTTGATGGAATACTTACATAAATCCCAAACCTGATTCAAAATATCATTGGAACTGCTAAAACTGCTGGAATCATCCTCCCAATAACTATGATAGACAAGTTGTGTAAAATTATCAGCGGTCAAGGGTTCTTGTGCCCCTTCCACCTCTGCGTATCGGAAAGGCATTAAGACCGGGAAGCCTTCCGGTAAAGGAAGTGCTTTGCCCGGCAGGGTGTTTCTTTTGTCCGGTTTGATCTGAAGTTGATATTGGGTTTGTTTGGGCGTCACCGGTACCTTGATTTCTTGGTACCTGATATGGCTCTTTTCAAAAGGTTTTCTGTTAATGCCATTTCCCTCCAATTGTTCCCCGATTCGGAAAGTAAGGATATGATCGGTTTTGGCATTATAAGTAAAATCAATGGTAGCGAAGGCCGCTTTCCCAAAATCGACAAAATAAGTATTGCCTCTTTTTTCGAATAGTACAGGCTTTATTTTATCTATTTGAAAACTGTTGGGTGTTGTTATGGTTGCTTTGGGGCTGCCCATAGTGAAGGGTTGGGTTTTGGAATATCTGGATAGTCGATTGTCCTGGTCCCAAATACGTACTTTCCAGAAGTAGGTCTCCCCACTTTTTAGCTGGGTTCCTCCGTGTTCTATTTCCGTCGAGGCATTGGATCTTATTTGTCCACTATTCCAAACATCACCAATGTTGTTATTTATTTTTTCCTCGGAGGAGGCCACCAAAATCTGATAGGCCGATTGGGTTACGGCGCCTTCCGGTACTACCCAGCCGTATTCCGGCTTGGGGTCGATAATGCTAACCCCGGCGGTGTTTCTTATCCATTCAACAATTAAATTGGAGGGTCCTTTGGAATAATCATCGGATAGTTCAAGTATAAGGCTGTTCGTTTTCTTTCGAAAGGATTCAAGTTTATTGGCATATTTTGAATCTTTCGCCAAGTTGTTGATTTCCTTTGGATCATCTTTTAAATTATAAAGTTCTTCATAGGACTGATCGTTTACATAGCGGAAATATTTCCAATCTTTTGTCCGTACCCCTTCACTGGGAGGAATATTCTCAAATTCCCAAAGATGTTCTATCAAAATGGTATCGCGCTCAAAATCGGTTTTGGGATTTTTGATGATCGGCATTAGGCTTTTGCCCTGCCATCCCTTGGGTTGTTCCAAACCTGCCAAATCTAGAATAGTGGACGGCACATCAACGTTCAATGCCAAGGCATCGTTGTCCCTCTGTTTTTTTAAACGCGGGTCGAACACAATTAAGGGCACCCGTATGGAATTATCATATAACAACCATTTTCCGGCAAGCTGACGCTCTCCCAGGAAATAACCATTATCCCCCATTAAAATGATTACCGTGTTCTTATCGAGCCCTTTTTTCCTTAGTTCCTCCCTGATCTTGGCAATTTCGCGGTCAATACCCGAGATCATCCTGTAATAGCCCTTTACGCTATGTTGGTATTTTTCAGGAGTGTCGTAGCGCCATGTCCATCGTAAACGGTTAAATCCGTCACGTACAAACTTCGGTTGGGCTTCAAAGTATTTGTCTTCGCCCAGTTCTGGTTCGGGCATATCCATGTTCTGAAGCAGAAAATCCGACTCCTGTTGCCAAAAATATTGATCTTTGGCCGAGTCGTGGGCATGGGGCGCACTAAAACTTAGGGAAAGACAAAATGGGGTATCGGTATCGGCTTTCGCAATAAAGTCTATAGCCTGTTGACCCGTATATCGGGTAAGGTGTACCGTATCTTTGCCTATGGTTTTATAATAATACCCGCGCCTGTCACTATACTGATTGTTGCGGTCATAGGATTCAAAAGTATCGAACTGTTTTTCTAGATCATCATACCTAACACCGTACTTGCCATAGAAGCCGGTGTAGTATCCGTTTTTTTTCAAAATGGTCGGATAGGAGTCTGCCATATAGGAATCCCGAATATTTCCGGTCTGGAAATTAAAGCTATGGGTACGCTCATATAGTCCGGTCAATATGCTTGCCCTACTGGCCGCACAGATAGGCGTGGTTACAATGGCATTCTTGAAATAAGTACCTTCCTCGGCCAATTTATCCATTTCTGGAGTGGATATGAGTTTGTTGCCCGCATAACCTAGGGCATCAAATCTTTGGTCATCCGTTAAAATGAAGATAATATTGGGCCTTTTAGTTTGCTGTTGTTGCGATGCTTTTTGTGCTTTTAATGGAATGGCGCAAACGAAAAGGAGTATTACAACAATAATTCTAACTTTCATCAATCCGTGTTTTTTGTTTTTAATCGGCAGATAGGATTTGCCCATAGTTTTTTGGCTCATAAATTAAGATTTATCAAGTCTAATTTCTAAAGAAAAAGTAGTTTTCCAATGAATTGGATATGATACTCCGGATTTTAAATAAAAATGGAATTACTTCCATGTAAATAGACTTTATCAAACTTAAACTTTATATGCCCATTACCTATCCTGTGCTGTCCTGTCCGCAGTGTAAATTATTTTTATTTTGAGGTTGGAGTGGGGGAGTTGATTCCCTATGGACCATAAAAAAAAGGATGAAAGTTTTGAATTTCACCCCTTTTTCCAAGAGTTAACTTTATATGTTTAAGCGCTACCTAACAATTGATAGTCAGGCTCAAATCTTCTTAAAAGATGAAATTTTCAATGCTATAAGTTCTTCAATCTTATATTTCTATATTGCACCTTCATAGGTGGCCCTACGTGTACCTGAACTCCCAAATGACCTTTGGATGCCCGGTTAACGGTGTCATCGTCGATTACCTCGCTCATTAAAATGCCATTAATGTAATGCTGTAATTTGTTTCCTTTGATGATAAGGTGGGCTTCGTTCCAATCTTCACTCTTGATCTTTGTCTTTAGTTCTTCCGAATCCCCAAGTGATTCCAAAACTTCCCTGCTCTGCCAAGCATTCTTCGCTACATTGGCCCTTAAAGATCCAGGAGTATCCGGATTTTCTTGGGACGTTATTCTGGCTATTTCACCTCGATAAGCCAGTGTAGCGCGCTTTTTCTCTTCATAGTTCTGCCCGGTATATCTGATTTTACCATCTATATCGGCCTGATAGCCACGTAATGCAAAGGGTATGGTGTCGATTCTTTCACTCCGGTAATTTATGCCGCTGTTTCCAGCTTCCGCTATGCGGAATTCGAGCTTCAGTTCAAAATCTGCAGGCTGTCCGCCTTTCCATATAATAAAGGTGTTGTTCTTTAATAAGGTGGTGGGGGTTACCTCTCCTACAAGATTACCGTTCTCTACCCTCCAATAATTGGGATCTCCTTCCCAGTTGTCAAGCGTCTTGCCATCAAATATCTGTACAAATCCGTCTTGCTTGGTAGTGGTTACGTCCACTTCCTGTTTTGCTGTTTCTTCCTTTTTTTCTTTACAGGACTGTAGGCCTACAATGGCAATTAGTACTAATATAAACGGCTTAAAAGTTCTTTTTGAATTCATGATTTACTGTTTAATAGGTTCGTTGTAATAAATGTTAAGGCCATCTTTTCCGGCCACGATAATATCTTTCATTCCGTTATTGTCCACATCCGAAACACTAAAGTAGACTCCGGTTCCCTTACCATGGCCATAGGGGCCATAATCTATAACTTGTTTACTAAAATTCTCCCCGTTCCACTTGAAATAATAAAGTCCAAGGTCATCGTTACCGCCTGGGTCTTTTCCATTATGGGCACGGTAACGCTTACCAGTTACCAGTTCATTTTCCCCATCCCCATCTATATCGGTCCATTCCATACTGTGGTACTGTGAAATGTATGGGTCTATGGGGTGCTTTATCCATTGGGATTTTTGTTTCTTGGTTGCGGGTTTTTGTTCGTACCAAAATAGGCCGTAATCATGTCCTTGCCCCACAATAAGGTCTGAAAGTCCATCCTTGTTTACATCGGCAACTATTATGGGGACACTTGCTGTGCCCAATTCAAATTCCTGATGAAATTTCCATTCCCCTGTAAAGGTATTCTTGGGTGCTCGCAACCAACCTTTGGATACAATGATATCTGTAAGTGCGTCGCCGTTTATATCCCCAAACCCAAGGCCATGTCCGTGCGGACCTAAAATGGAATGTTTGTTGAAACTTCCCATACCTTTTTTGTTGGCATCCGTCTGCAACCTATAAATTACCAAGGAGTCGTTGGGAGTATTCGGAAGTATTTCCACGATACCGTCCCCATCCAAATCCCAAGAACGACTGCTCTCAATGTTACCTGTTTCGGCTATCCAATGTTCTTGCCATTCACCTCCATCCCCAGGGTTTTGTTTCCATACCAATTGTTCCCCGAACCAGCCACCGGTAATGAAGTCAGTTAGTCCATCCCCGTTAACATCCAAAGGAATGGTGGAAAAATCGTCATAATATTCCCCATATCTTTTTGCCGATCCTATATAGTGCCGGGTTTGAAAATGGGGTCCTTTGTACCAATAGGCTCCCGAGACAAGGTCCAGTTTGCCGTCGTTGTCCACATCGAACACCCCTACGGTTTCGTAACTTTCGGAAGCAATGTGCTGCTTGGTAAATTTCAAGGGCTTCTGCTGTGCAAAAAGGAAAGTACCAGTTAGTAAAAAGACAGTGTATATTAAAAACGCTGCACCGTTTAAGTTAAGAGCGTTTAACATAAACGGTGCAGGTGTTTTTAACCTGTAAGGACCGGTCAAAGCAATTGAATTAGCCATTGCTAGTTATTGGCCTCTTTTTCTGCATAAATTGGATTATCAGGATTTCCACCGGCAACCAAATAGGCCAATAGGTCTTTCACTTCTTCTTCGTTGAGCCTATTGATGGTTCCAGGAGGCATCCAGGATATTGTGGAAAGTTTGGTGCTTACCACTTGGTCCTTGGGTACTTCCCTTGTTTGATCCGGTGCATAGGGATTTTGCGAGACGATATAATTTTGTTCGGTCTCGTTCATCAATCTTCCTACGATCGATTTTCCGTCCTTTAAGGTGTACACTGTGGTATTGTATTGGTCCGAAATTACATCGTTGGGTTCAATAATGGCCTTGAGTATATCCTGGGGAGAGAAACGGGTCCCCAATTGCGTTAGGTCCGGGCCAATATTCTCTCCTTCTCCCTGCATGGAATGGCAAGTGATACAGGTGGTAGCCGCAAACATGCTTTTGCCGTACTCAAAATCCCTCCCATTAAGGCCATCGGCCAACAAGGGTTCTATATCCTCCACTTCCCAATTGTGGCGTGGGCCCTTGGGCTGTACGGTCACAACTGCCAGATCATTGCCAGAGCTGGACAATAGGTCGGCACCGGACATCTTATCGTAATATTCAAACTTATCCTTAGGGACATGTGTCAACGCCTTTTTTCTGGCCTTGTCAATAAAACCGATATAGCTTCTTCCAGCTTTAAAGGAAAAGGCCTTGTTGAACCACTTAAAATACTTTTCCCGCAGTTCCGGAGTCCATCCCTTGTCCACGTCCTCCAGTACCATTCCATAATAGGTATGCTGGGCAGGAGGCATATTTTTCAGGGTTAGGGCAATATCCATTCCATATTGTGGATTTCTCAAAATAAGATCCGAAGCCTCGGTGGCCGTATTGGCCATTACATCCACATTTTCCCCTGTATTGGATTCCAACAGGGCCAAAGTTTTACCGGCTACAGTTGGGTCGTCCAAATAGGCCAAAGTTTTACTAAGCATTTGGTTCAAGACATCTGTAGTTGCCGGATACTGTGGCGAAAGATAAGCAATGACCTTGTTCTTAACCGATGAGCCTGGAATCCCAAAACGGGATAGGGTCAATTCAAATGCTCTTAGGTGGTCCACCTGCTGTTGGGATGTAAGCTTGGAATAATCTACGCCTAAAAGGGCATTGAGCATCTGGTCTTGTTGGGATTTATTCCCATGTCTAGCTAGGGCTATAATTCCCTGTGCCAAGGTAACCGGATCCTTTTCTGAAAGAACCTTAGCTTGCCATTCCTTAACTGGCTGGTGCTCTACCGCAATACGTGCGGCATATTGGATAAATCTATCTGCGTTGTTCAGATACGGCCAAGCAAAGTCGACCGCGCCACTCTTTGGACCTGTATGGTATTCCTCCAACTGTCTTCTAATCTTATTCCCTTCGGTAAGTTCCGATGCCTTATTGGCAGGCGTTACGTCCTCGGTTCCTGTATAGTGAACCCTGTAAAGGTCGGAATCCAATCTTCGTCCTCCGGTCATAAAATACATGGCGCCATCCGGACCAATAACCCCATCGGTCAAAGGAAGCGGGATCCCTGATAAAAATTCCTCCCTCTCCCCGTCATAGGAAGATCCATTGGCCTTTAGGTGGATAGCATAGATGATTCCAAAACTCCAATCGAAGGCATAAATGCTCTTTTGGTATTTTTCCGGAAATTTTGCCCCCCTTCCGTAAACCACATTGGTGGGAGATCCCTGACCAATATTTACGATGGGAGGAAGGTTGTCTGGGTAGGCAGGAGACCATTTTCCGTTCCCCGTTCTCCAACCAAATTCGCTACCGCTGGTAACATGGCAGATACGGGTAGGACGGTACCATGGCATGCCTAAATCCCATTCCATATCGGAATCGTATACGAACATGTCCCCTTCATCATTAAAGTCCAGATCAAATGGATTTCTGAAACCGGCACTGATCAACTCCCAGTTCTTTCCTTCCGGGTCAATTTTTGCTATCCAGCCCCCTGGAGCACCGCGGTCATTGGCATGGCCGCGGGGATCCTTTACCTGGGGGAAAAGGTTGTCGTCCTGCCAAACATTGGGCAGGCGATAAGTATCCATTTCCGGAAGATCGGTATGATTTCCAGCAATAACGTATAAAGACTCCCCGTCCGGACTTAAAACAATACTATGTGGGCCATGCTCACCTGCACCGTTCAAAGCCTTTAATTGGGTAATCTTGTCATATTGGTCATCGTTATCCGTATCCTGCAAACGATAGAGCCCACTGCTCTTCTCGAATTCATCATTGCCGCGATGATTCACCATTACATATAGACTATTGAAAGCGTAGAGCAATCCCTGGGCATAACCCATTTGAATGATAGAATCGGCTACGGCCTCCCCTGTCTGTATCTTGAGTTTTTCAATCTTTGGCGTCAGTACTGCGGACCCAATGGCAGGAAGTTCCAAGCGATATAGCGCGCCGTATTGATCCGCAGTGATCAGTCGATCCTTGTTGTCGAAGGCCATGGCTACCCATGACCCCTGATCGTTATCGGCCGGACTGTACAGATGTTCCGCCTCAAAACCGGGCTGTAATTTAAGCTTTGCCAATTTAGGTGGAAGCTCCTGTCCACTTGCGGTTTCCGTTTTCTTGTTATCCTTACAAGAAATGGACAAAAGCATTGAAAAAATAAGTACGGCAATTAGTCTGGTCATTATCTCTTAGTTTTTAATTATGTGTCTAATATAATTAGAAATTAGGATTTAATGACGATTCTGCGGCTGGAAGTGCGTAACGTTCAGTAATGTTGGTAAAAGCATTACCTCTTGGTTCTGCGCCTACAGGGTAGTAATAGTCTATTGGATTGGCCTTTATTTTATTTCCATGGGCTGTGATCACGTCTATAGCGCGACCAGTTCTTACCAAATCGAACCATCTTTTGTTCTCAAAAGCAAGTTCTACCCTTCTTTCATTAAAGATGGCTTCTCCCAGATCCCCGGAATAATCCCCTAGGCCAGCACGATCGCGCACCATTTTTAGGTAGGTATCCGCACCTGACTTATTTTGTTCTTCCAGTGCTTCGGCCAATAATAATAATACTTCCGAATAGCGATATACTGGCCAGTTCATGCCATGGTTTCCATTTAATGCATGTGGTTCCACATATTTTTTGATGATCGGGTAAACACCATTTTCCCAAAAACTCTCACTGGCAGTTATGTACATAATGGAGGCATCCTCCCTCAAATCCCCATCTTCATAGGCTTCAATGATATCGGGCGTAGGTATGTTGTTGCCTTCTCCGTTGAGTGGTTGTGGATTGGATGTTCCAGTTATAGAACCAACTTCGTCGGCAGTAAGTGGTCTTGGAAGAAAGTTGTATAAAAAACTACCGTTTAATCCGTCCGCACCTTCCCTATATTGGATTTCAAAGACCGACTCCATGTTGTTCTTGTTATCGCTATTCCCGGAAAAGGCATCTTCATAATTGGGCATTAACATATACTCCTCACTGTCCACCACTGCTTGTAGGACAGTTTCGGCCTCGCCCCATTGCTTACGCACTACATATACATTGCCCAAAAGCGTTTGGGCGGCACCTGAGGTTACCCTTCCAGGCTGTTGTTGTGATTTAAGGGGTAATAAGGGAATGGCCGCTTTGGCATCCTCAATGATCTGTGCATAAAGTTCATCTTCCGAAGCAAGGGGTAAAGCAGCTCCTTCACGGTCTACTACAGGCTCAAGATGCATAGGTACACTTCCGAAAAATTGTGCCAGATCAAAATAGGAATAGGCCCTTAAAAACAGCGCTTGACCCTTAACATTTGCTTTTACGGCTGCATCTATATCAGCCTCATCTATAGTAGCCAAAATCTGATTGGCTCGGGCGATAACTTCATAATAACCAACATACACATTATACACATGGGAATTCGCGGTAATGCCTCCATCACTGGGTATGGAGTGGTCGGCAATATCCTCTTGGTTGTCCGTTGCTCCGAAAGCGGTGTTACGTGCATAATAGGTATTGTCTGAGTGCATTTCGGCCAAATAGGGCTTGGAAGCGTTGTTAATGTTTCTTAGGGGTACATAGGTCCCATTAATAGCTTGTGTAAAATCCTCTTCCGTTTTAAAGAAAGTGGGCACACTTAACGAGTCTTCTGGGAAAATTGTTAATTCTTCGTCACAACCACTTGCCAGAAAACCTAACATTGCTGCAATAAAATAGAATATCTTTTTCATTTTTTCATTTTTAAAAATTGTCGAAATTGAAATATTTTTAGACATAATAGTTTTCGATTTAGAAGTTTAAATTTAAACCTAAACTAAATATACGTGGAACCGGATATCCTGAAATATCTACCCCGGAGGCAAGGTTTCCACCATCTCCTTCTCCATTGTTCTGTACACTAATTTCAGGGTTTGGTCCACCCCAATACTTAGTAAATATGTGTACGTTCTGAATGGATCCATATACTCGGGCCGACTTGAAATACTTTTCAATTTTGGGAATAGTATAACCTAAGGTGATGTTGCGAATATTGAAATAGGAGGCATCCGCCACAAAACGGTCATTGATCCAATCCCTTTCAATACCGGTAACATTACCGCCACCTACGGTAGTTCCATAAAAGCCCCTTCCTGGATTTTCAACGGATCTAAACCTGTATTTAACATCTTTTAAAAGATTGAATACCCCATCCAAGTTGGTGGTACTGTACAAATGTCTAACCAGCAATTCATTGCCATAAGAACCGGTACCCACTACGGAAAAATCGAAATTGCCATAGTTAATGGTGTTGGTAATACCATAGGTGAAATCAGGGAATGGACTGCCCATTATGGCGCGGTCGTCAAAATCCCCTCCATTAGTGATTATCCCATCACCATTAACATCCAATAATTTAATACTACCTACTGTAGAACGTCCTGGAACTTGAGGCGAGCTGTCCAAGTCCTGTTGGTTGAGATAAACCCCATCGGACAGATGCCCATAAAATTGGCCAAAGGGTTCCCCTACCTTGGTAATGTGCCATCCACCTGGTCCATAGACCCTGTCAATTCCATCGGCCAAAGCTACTACCTCATTTCTGTTGAAGGAGATATTGGCATTGGTGGTCCATCTAAATTTACCTGTAGTATTAACGGTATTAATACCAAATTCATGCCCCCAGAACTTAATTTCACCAATGTTGTCGCTAAAATTGGTAAAACCGGATTCCCTTGGAACTTGCACATTGTAAAGTAAATTGGTAGTGTTCTTGGTATAATAGTCATACACAAAAGATACCCTATCATTAAAGAGGCTTAAATCCAATCCAATATCGAACTGTTTGGTAGTTTCCCATCCCAAATTGGAATTGGAGAGGGAATTAACGGCAGAACCTGGTGCAAAATCATTGCCAAATACAGCATTCACTGTATTGTTGATCAAGGCGTACTGGGTATAATTACCAATATTGTTGTTCCCGGTAACACCATAACTTGCACGTAGCTTAAGAAGTGAAATGGATTCAACATTTTCTAAAAACTTCTCGTCGGAAGCGATCCAACCAGCAGATACAGAGGGAAAGGTACCCCATCTATTATCGGAACCGAACCTTGATGATCCATCACTACGAATGGAGCCCGTCAAAAGATATTTTCCTTTGTAATTATAGGTAAGCCGGGAAAGAAAGGACACTAAACTCCATTCCTGTACTTGGTCGAAGGTGCCGCCTCTATTAATGTTGGCCGCTCCCTGAATATTCGGTAATCTATCATCGGCAAAATCGCTGGCCGCAACCCTATTTCGGTCCATGCGATATTTTTGGTAGGTAAAACCTCCAAGGACAGAGAAAGTGTGGTCGCCAATACTTTTGTTGTAATTGACCGTGTTTTCGTTCAACCAGGAAAAAGTGGTCCTATCGTCCCAAACTGCTTCATTATTGGTCGGAATGGGACGGTTAATAGCATAGGTGGCATTGGTTGGACTGAAGTATTCATATTGTTCATTGTATAATTCAGCGTTTAAACTGGACTTAATACTAAGGCCTTTTATGGGCTCATATTGGATATACGCATTGGACAAAAGATTGACCTCCTTGGTGCCGTCTGTAATTCTTTCTGCGGAATTTAACCAGTTGGCATAGGAGAAGATGTTTCCCGTGTTGGCAGGAAAGCGATTGAATTCCGTTCTGGTCCCATCCTCATTGTAGATGGGCATTATTGGCCAAGTGTGCAAGGCATTAAAAAGGAGCCCTGTACCCCGGCTACCATCTGTTCTTGGAATATTGTCCAAGATGTAATTAGGTGCTATATTCACTCCAATTCGGATCTTGTCGGATAAGTTATAGTCTAAATTTGCCCTTAATGAATATCGCTTATAATCCGAACTTATTACCACACCTTCCTGATCAAAGAAGCCTAGAATTACTGAGGTTCGCAACTTTTCTTTATTGGAAGTAATGGTAAGATTGTAATTGGTCATTGGGGCAGTCCTAAGCATAGCATCGTACCAATCATTGTTCTGGCCCTCGTATTGGGAAGGATTCTGGAAGATGTCGGGTACAGGGTCACCTTGATCCTCATAGTATTCCTTTTTAAATTGGGCGAATTCAACCGCATTCATCATTTCAATCCTACCTCTATCCGGAACGCTTTGCATACCTGTAGAAACATTTAAACTAACACTAGTTTCACCGGGTGTTCCACTTTTGGTAGTGATCAAAACAACACCATTGGCTGCCCGGGATCCGTAAAGCGAAGTGGAAGCGGCATCTTTCAGAATGGATATATCCTGAATTTCATCCGGATTTATATTGTTGATCCCTCCAGAAATTGGAAAACCATCAACCACGTACAATGGGTCACTTCCTCCAGAAACGGATAGTTGCCCGCGAATACGTACGGACATCCCCTGTCCGGGTTTACCAGTAGTCTGATTAATCTGAACCCCAGGTATCCTACCCTGTATTTTTTGGGTGATCTGTGAAACCGGAATATCGGCAAGCTCTTCGGCCTGTATGGTAGATACCGACCCCGTTACCTGTCTTTTAATTTGTGTACCGTAGCCAACAACAACTACTTCATCAAGAGCAGCGGCATCTTCGGACATGGTTACATCCAATTGGCTTTTTCCGTTAATAGCAATTTCTTGAGTGGTAAAACCTATGTAAGTGAATACCAAAGTGCTGTTGGCGCTCGGGGCCACAATACTGTAGTTACCATCAAAATCCGTTACCGTACCCGTTGTTGTTCCCTTTACAACCACGTTTACCCCCGGCAAGCCCAACGAATCGTCTGCCGATACCACCGTACCGCTTACCGTTACATTTTGTGCTTGCATTGAGATACCATAAAGCAAAGTTAATAGGAATAGGAATTTCCGGGAAATCCTGTAAATTCTTTTTTTCATAATCTTGTATTATTTAGTTTAGTTTAATTAGTTATCCTTAAAATATTGGCAAATAATTAAGAATTACTCAAATATAATGGAGTGATTGACCGCAACTATCCTGTACTATCCTGTACTATGCTGGTTTAATTTGTTAATTTTTTTAACATGTTTTATAAGCTTGAATTGCTAATTTTTTAACAAGGCAAATATTGTATGTAAGGGAGTATATTTAATATATAAGGGTTCATGTCTTTTGGTAATCGTCAAATCGAGCTGGAACTGCGAATTCATTGAGCTTAGGCTAACAGAAGGAGGTTGAAAGCCCTTAAATGGAGTGTTTCTTCAATATCCAAAAATTTATTTTAAAAAAAAGACGATGATCCTGAAGTTTTTCTTACACTTGGATTAAAATAAATGGGCTAATTTTTTTTAATTCCAAATATCACATCTTTGCTGATAGGTTTTGATGGTGAATCAAGACTGCTTTATAGAATGAGTAATTTATTGTATTTGGTTGGACGTTAGAAGTTTTAGCACCGATTAATTATTCTTTCATGTAATGGGTAAACAAATCCAGGAAAGGTACCTTCCTTTCCTCATTCGCCGGATTGTAATCTGGGTTGAGTGTTGGCCAGTATCTTTCCTCTACATTTATTTTTAGCCAGTCCATCAGTTTTTTGAACAAGGCCTCCCGTAAAACGGTCTTAGTAGTGGCCAAATCGTTTTTTTCAAACGGGTCTTCTTTAATATTGTAGAGATGGAACCTACCGTACCAATCAAATATTAATTTGTAATCTCCGTCCCGAATAGCAGAATGAGGTGTTAGTGCATAGGGTTCGTATGGGCTATTGTAAATTACATTAAAGGGGTAGTGCCAGAAGTGCGTTTCCTTGCTATACCCTTTTTTAATGTTTTTAGGGTCTGAAAGTAGGGGCAGGATACTTTCTCCATCAAGTTTGTTGGTTTGGATAATAGCTTTGGAGTCATAACCGGAAGCTTCCAAAATAGTGGGATAAATATCGGTGCAATCTACGGGTACGTCTACCCATTGCCCTTCTTTGATCTTTCCTTTCCATCTAAAGATAAGCGGTACTCGAATTCCACCTTCGGTTACACAGGCCTTCCCTCCTAAAAACGGACTGTTGTCCGTGCCATCGCCTTTTGGGGTAATTTTAGAATCGATACCGCCATTATCCGACATGAATATGACCAAGGTATTTTCGTCCAGACCGGTTTCTTCGAGTTTTTTCAAAATTTTACCAACAGATCTATCCAAGCTTTTTATCATGGATGCGTAAACGGGATCTTTATGGCCGTTCCATCCTTTGGTAGGCTTGTTCTCAAAATAGGCAATTTCATCTTCCTTGCCTTGGTAAGGGGAGTGGATTGCAAAATGGGAAAAATAGAGAAAAAACGGTTGTCCTTTAAGTTTGGATCTTTCGTCTACGTAGTTTAGGGCCTGAACCGTTAAGTCGTCCGTTAGGTAATCCTCATTGGTCTCCTGACCCGAATCGCCTATTTCCGAATGTTCCTGTGGCATTTTGGGAAATCGTGTCTTTGTTTTGTTATCCCAGCTTTTTTTCCAATCATAATATACCGAACCACCTGCATCAAACCAGGCCAAGGGTTCAAATCCTTGATCCGCAGGTTGATATCCTTGGGCGCCAAATCCACCAATATGCCATTTACCGATAAAGGCAGAATGATAGTCCTTTAATGCCTCTGCTATTGAAAGTTCATCCCTGCCATTATCATAAGGATTTCCGGTAGGCACCGCCGAATTGGAGGTGGCATTGTTCAATGCCTGCTCTATCAAAATATTATCTTTATGTTCCAATACATCATGGGCGTAATATCCGTCTGGGATTGGTAAATTTTGATTGTAATAGGTTTCACGCAGGGGCATGGCCGTTGTAAAACCTAGTCTACTGGCATACTTCCCCGTCATGATACTTGCCCGGGTCGGGGAACATAACTGGTTGGCATATGCCTGGGAGAAGGCTGTGCCTTCCCGGACCAAGCGATCGATGTTAGGGGTTTCATAAAACATTTCGGAACGGTTTGCTCCGGAAAATTTATGGGCATAGGCCTGACTGTCCATAATGCCATAATCATCGGCCAATATTAAGATTATGTTGGGTCTGGATGCAGTGTTTATCACTGTGGATTTTTCTCCCATTTTGGATTTACAACCAAATAAAAAGATTGATAAAAAACAAAGACCCAAGGTTTTGGAATGTTTCATGAAGATGGATTTGGTGTGCTTACTATATTATGTTTAAAATGTTTAGTTTTTGCTTTACCGGGACCAATCAAAGAAAAACGAAATTCCCGTAAGAGACATTCTCTTTATAGGTCAGTTCTGATTAAAGGTTAAACTTACGTTGGTAATTTTAGGGAACTATCCTGTTGTGTGCGGTTAAAAGGCGGCGAAAATAACTGCATAGTACATGTGGTCCAATTGTGGATCAATACAATTAGTGTCTATGGAAAGTTTAGTTGTTTGTTATGATAGGGGAGTTTCCTAAAAGACTTTATATGGAATTTCGGTCTATAAAATTAAATGGGTTCTTAATCTTTCCCTTTTCCTTGTTCAAGATCATTCTAGAGGCTGTTTCCCCCATTACCTTAAAGTCTGTAGAAATAACGGTAATGCCCAATAATTCCTTTAATGGGGTGTCGTTGTAGGATATAACCCCTATCTCCACACCTAAAATAAATTCCTTGTCCCGAATCTGGTTCACCAAACTCACTAAGTCGTTTTCTTCAATGGTAATAAAGAGATCGCCCTTTTTAAGAATGATATCATCAAAAATTTCATCCAGGATCTCGAAATCTATTTTGTGTTCTACACAAAATTTGCGAAAGCCGTGTAAAATTCTCCTGGGATAAGGATATACGGCATTTTCGGGATAGACCAGAATCAGTTTTCCATATCGCGAGATCTTTGGCAACCCTTCCTTTAAGGCATTGTAGATATCATTCTCAAAATCCTGATATATTTCAATGAAATCCCCTTCAATTTCAAGTTTATTATTGTCCATTAACACCAATTTGTTCTTGGGAATCATATTGATGGCCTTTATGGCTTCATCAGTATAGCTTATATGTTTAAGATCGTCTGTCTTGAAATGCGGCATGATAACGTAATAGTCATATGCGTTGATATTCTTCTCTATTAAATTTGCAAACAGGGAGTTGTCACAATGGTAAATATGAAGATCTGTATGGGAGTTGCCCCCAATAGTGTTTATAAACGAATTGTAAATGCGCATTTTATAGGCGCTCAATTTATTGATTAGGAATAGTATATTGACCTTGGATATTAGTTTTGTTCTGGTTATATAATAACCTTTACCCCTTATGGAGGTAATTATCTTGCGTTCCTTCAATATGTGGTAGGCCTTTTCAACAGTATCACGGGAAAGCAAAAATTCCTCGCTCAAGCTATTGATGGAAGGAATTTTATCATCGATCTTTAGGTTGCCAATGGAAATGTTGTTGATTACCGAATCTACTAGCTGCCTATATTTAGGGATCCTGGAATTTTCATCTATTTTGAGGTATTTGAACATATCTAAGCTAATCTATAATAATGGTAATTTAAAATAATAAGTCTGCCGCTTTTGTTTATTCTTCAATAATAAGCTATTTAATTTTAAATTTATTAATAAAATAAAGCTCTTTTGGTTTCAGAAAGGTCGATAAAATTAAAAAAAAATACTGGTTGCAGTACAGTACAGGATGCATTCAGGAGAACTGTGCAATACTTTAGCAATCATAAAACTTTTGAAGCTATTAAATTATGAATCATTCCGCAAAGAATTTTAAATACGTTAATTATCTCTGGGAAGAGAGCAAGGCGGAGGCGCTGGGCGACGATCAGGTAGAACTGTTTCTTTATAGGTCCAATATTTTAGGGGCCGATCTTCGAATTACCAATTATGGTGGGGGCAATACCAGTTGTAAGACCGTTGAAAAGGATCCTCTGACCAATGAAGAGGTAGAGGTAATGTGGATCAAGGGTTCCGGTGGGGATATAGGTACTTTGAACAAGGCCGGTATCGCCGGATTGTATACCGAACGGTTGAGAAACTTGAAAAACGTTTATGGAGGTCTTGCGGATGAGGATAGAATGGTAGGTCTTTTTGATCATTGTATCTACGATCTGGAAAGCAAGGCCCCGTCCATAGATACTCCCTTGCACGGTCTACTTCCCTTTAAGCATATAGACCATTTGCATCCGGATGCCTTGATAGCGGTAGCCGCGGCCAAGGATAGTGAAAAGGTGACCAGGGAAATTTGGGGAGATACCATGGGCTGGGTACCTTGGCAAAGGCCAGGTTTTGATCTAGGCCTGCAATTGGAAAAATGTTTGGAGGACAATCCCGGTATAAGGGGGATCGTTTTGGGGAGCCACGGACTTTTCACCTGGGGGGACACCTCTTATGAGTGCTATATGAACAGCTTGGAGGTCATAGAAATGGCTTCAGAGTATATCGCCAAAAAGATTACGGAAAAGGGCAGCGTATTTGGAGGGCAAAAAGTTAAAAGCCTGCCCCAAGAGGAACGCGCTGAAAAGGCTTCCCAAATAATGCCATTGCTAAGGGGACTTTGTTCTTCCGAAAATAGAATGATAGGGCATTTTTCGGATAGTGATGTGGTCTTGGAGTATATCAATAGCAATGACTTGGAGCGCTTGGCGCCAATGGGCACATCCTGTCCGGACCACTTTCTAAGGACGAAGATACAGCCTTTGGTATTGGATCTGGATCCGAAGGAGGATCTTGGTGATGCCAAAGCCGTATTGAAAAAACTGGAACCGGCCTTTGAGGCCTACAGGCAAGGCTACAAAGATTACTATGAGACCTGTAAAAGGGACAATAGCCCGGCCATGCGCGACCCTAATCCGGTGATCATCATATATCCGGGCATTGGGATGTTCAGTTTTGCAAAGAACAAGCAGACCACTAGGGTGGCAAGTGAATTTTACATCAATGCCATCAATGTAATGAGGGGCGCCGAAGCCATTACCGAGTATACCTCTTTGCCCAGGCAGGAAGCTTTTGATATTGAATATTGGTTGCTGGAAGAGGCCAAGTTGCAGCGCATGCCCAAAGAACAGCCCCTGTCCAGAAAAGTAGCGGTAGTTACCGGAGCAGGAGGAGGTATAGGCAAGGCCATTGCGGATAAACTGGCCAGTGAAGGAGCCAATGTGGTATTGACCGATATAGCCGAAGATCGATTGGAGGAGGCTGTAGGCACCTATAAGTCGGATACTGCCAGTTATGCGGTTTGCGATGTTACCAAAAGTGAATCTATTGCGGGGGCTTATAAGAAAGCGTGTTTGGAGTTTGGCGGTGTGGATATTGTAGTGCATAGTGCGGGACTTGCCATTTCCAAGCCATTGGACGAGACCACCGAAAAGGATTGGGATATTCTGCAGAATGTTTTGGTAAAAGGGCAATTTGAACTTGCCAAACAGGCAGTTGCGATAATGCGCAAACAGGGTCTGGGAGGAGATTTTATAAGTATAGCCAGTAAGAACGGGCTGGTTTCAGGCCCGAACAATGTGGGCTATGGTACCGCCAAGGCGGCACAACAGCATATGGCCCGTTTATTGGCGGCCGAATTGGGCGGAGACAAGATCCGTGTGAACACGGTAAACCCGGACGGGGTTATAGTGGGCAGTAAGATTTGGGAAGGCGATTGGGCCGAAGGAAGGGCCAAGGCCTACGGCATTACCGTGGACGAACTGCCCGCACATTACGCCAAAAGGAATTTGTTGAACGAGATTATTTATCCAGAGGATATAGCCAACGGTGTTTTTGCCTGTGTTGCCATCCTGGATAAGACCACGGGCAATATAATAAATGTGGATGGCGGTATGGCCAATGCATTTGTGAGATAGATAGTGAGTTAGTTTGAGTTAGTTTTTTTGAGACCTGTCAGGGTAGCGTACAAATTCCTGACAGGTCTAATTCTAATCGGGAATATAATGAGAATAGATAAAGAAAGAATACAGGAAAAGAACCAAAAGGAGTTAAGATCGCACCGGGAAAAATTCGATTTTTTGTCGAACGTCCTAGTAAAGGATGGTTGTAATGTCCATGATATAATCGATAAATTGGCCGAATTCCAAGTGGCAATTCCCAGTTGGGCCCTAGGCGCAGGCGGAACCAGGTTTGGAAGGTTCTCTTTTCAGGGGGAGCCGTCCACTTTGGAGCAAAAAATAGATGATGTGGGTATTTTGCATGCCCTGACCCAGACTGCCGGAGCCATATCATTGCATATTCCCTGGGACGTACCACAGGATTATGAAGCCATAAAACAATTGGCCGCTTCGCACGGTATTGTTTTTGACGCGGTAAACTCCAACACTTTTCAGGATCAAAAGGATGCCAGGGAAAGCTATAGGTTCGGTTCGCTGAGCAATAGGGAGAAGGCGGTAAGGGAACAGGCGGTCCGGCACAATTTGGAGGTGATCGATATAGGCAACAGATTGGGGTCCAAAAGTCTTACGGTCTGGTTGGCCGATGGGTCCAATTTTCCGGGACAGAACAATTTCCAGAACGCCCTGCAAAATACCCAGGACAGCCTAAAGGATATCTATAGGGCCTTGCCGGAGGATTGGAAGTTGTTCATTGAATACAAGCCTTATGAGCCCAATTTCTATAGTACCGTAATCCAGGATTGGGGCACTTCTTTTATGTTGGCCAACGAATGTGGGGACAGGGCGTATACCTTGGTGGATTTGGGCCATCATTTGCCCAATACCAATATTGAGCAGATCGTTGCCACCCTGATGATGAAGGGCAAACTGGGCGGTTTTCACTTTAATGACAGCAAATACGGGGATGATGATATTACCGTAGGCAGCATTAAACCTTATGCCCTCTTTTTGATTTTCAACGAATTGGTCTACGGGATGAACAATAATCCCCAAAATCCATACCCGGCATGGATGATCGATGCCAGCCATAATATCAAAGACCCCTTGGAGGATCTGATCCAATCCTTGGAGGCCATACAGGAAGCATATGCCAAGGCATTGCTGATAGATCAGGGCCAATTGAGAACGGCACAAATGGAAAACGATGTAGTCCGCTGTCAGGAGATACTTCAGAATGCCTATCGTACGGATGTACGGCCATTGTTGCAGGAGGCAAGACGCAAGGGCGGTGGGGCACTTTCTCCCATAGATGCCTATCGTACACTTAAGGTGAGGGAAAATTTGATCAATGTAAGGGGCAGAAACAGTGTAGCTTCCGGATTATAATACAATCAGATGAAAAAGAAAGTAACGGCGGTATTCGATATAGGAAAGACCAATAAAAAATTCTTTCTTTTCGATAAGGATTTTCAGGAAGTGTATAGGGAATATACGCGTTTTGAGAATATTAAAGATGAGGATGGTTACCCAACAGAAGATTTGGAGCGATTAAAAACATGGTTAAAAGAGGTTTTTGACCGGATATTGGATGCCAAGGAGTATAACATTACTGCAATCAACTTTTCATCCTATGGTGCCAGCTTGGTGCATTTGGATGAAAATGATGAGGTGGTAACACCACTTTATAATTATACCAAAGAGATTTCTCAGGAAATTATAGACTCATTTTATGAGAAATATGGCCCTAAATTGGATTTTGCCTTGGCCACGGGTTCTCCGGTATCCGGACTTTTAAATTCGGGAATTCAATTGTACTGGCTAAAACATACAAAACCCGAAATCTTTAAAAGAATAAAGTACTCCTTACATTTGCCCCAATATTTAAGTTTTATCTTCACGGGTATCCCTGTAAGTGAACATACCAGCATTGGTTGCCATACGGCACTTTGGGATTATAACAAAAAAGATTATCACGATTGGGTCTATAAAGAGGGTATTTATAAAATATTACCTAAGATCGTTTCTACCGAGACCAGTATCAATATGAACTATAACGGCAAGCGTATTAAGATAGGTGTCGGAATACATGATAGTTCGGCGGCATTGTTGCCCTATGTACGAAGTGTTCGAAAAAAATTTATACTTGTTTCTACTGGAACCTGGAGTATAACCATGAACCCATTTTCTGAGGAAGCACTAAAAGATTCGGACATTGATAAAAATTGTATCAATTATATGCGGATCAATGGAAAGGCGGTCAAAGCTTCAAGCTTGTTCCTTGGCAATGAATATAAGGAACAAGTTAAAATGCTTTCCGAACATTTTCAGGTTTCCAGCGAATACCATAAAACGATTCGATTTAATCATGACATTTATCTAGAAATTATCAAAGATTTCGAATATATGTACCGATGGGTAAGTATTAGCGATGAAAGGATGCCAGAATCTACAAAAATCCCTTACGATAACTATGAACACGCCTATCACCAATTAGTGGTGGAACTTGTTCTACTGCAGGTGGAATGTATCAAAACAGTAAGTGGAAAGGATAACATTGAGAGATTATATATAGATGGAGGTTTTACGGATAATGATGTTTACATTCAACTGATATCACACTATCTAAGAAATATGAGGCTTAGCACCACGGATTCCTCTTTGGGATCGGCCCTAGGTGCGGCATTATGTATATCGGACGTAAGATTGAACTCCAAATTCCTAAGAAAGAACTATGCTTTGAAGAAACATGTTCCATTCATTATTCAGTAAATAGTAACGTAAAGTGAAACAGATATTAATGACCTACCCGTTTATTTAGAAAGTAAGTAATTAATCATAATAGGACAACTAACCAAACACCATAACCTATAATAACACACAAGCACTATGAGCCAATTCAATATAGAAGAAGAAATAGAGGATATAGCAGGCGGAGAATTTGAACGCGTACCCGTACCCGAATCCAAACTGAAAAGTTGGAAAAGTTTTCTGGGAATGTACGCTGGGGAACATGCCGCAGGAACCGAATTTGTAATTGGGCCACTGTTCTTGACAACGGGGGTAAGTGCCTTCGATCTTATTGTAGGACTGCTGTTGGGGAACTTGTTGGCCGTACTCAGTTGGCGTTTTCTGACGGCCGAAATTGCCGTGAAGTACAGGTTGACCCTGTACTACCAATTGGAAAAGATCTGTGGAAAGAGTTTGGTTACGGGTTATAATTTGGCCAATGGAGTGCTTTTCTGTTTTTTGGCGGGGTCCATGATTACGGTTTCTGCCACGGCGGTGGGGATACCCTTTCATATGGAAATGCCCAAGCTTACGGATACCATGCCCAATGGTATGACCTGGGTTATCATTGTTATTGCCCTTGGCGCGGTTATTTCATTGATAGCCTCCAAAGGCTATGACACCGTGTCAAAAGCGGCAAACTGGATGTCCCCTGTGATAGTATTGGCCTTTCTGGCCTGTGGTATCGTGGCCTTAAATCAGTTGGGGGTAGGCAGCCTATCGGAATTTTGGGAAATATGGGGAGAAGGTTCCGATCCCTTCCCGGGACAGATCAAATATACCTTCTGGCATGTTGTTATTTGGTCCTGGTTCGCCAATGCGGCCATGCATGTGGGGATGTCCGATCTATCCGTATTCCGTTTTGCTAAAAAGGCAAGTAGTGGATGGACCACGGCTGCCGGAATGTATGTGGGGCATTATATGGCTTGGATAGCGGCAGCGTTGTTATATGCTGTTTATTTAAAATCACCTGAAGCTCAGGGACTCCTGGCAAATGGAGAGGCACCTACGGTAGCACCGGGGCCATTGGCCAACAATGCCATAGGTGTCTTTGGGATAATTGCTGTGGTTTTGGCTGGATGGACAACTGCCAATCCAACTATATACAGGGCGGGACTGGCCTTTCAGGCCATAGTGCCCAAACTTTCCACTTTTTGGGTTACCATAATTGCCGGTACCTTGGCTACAGTAGCTGGCCTTTTTCCGGCCTTTGCGATGAAATTACTTGGTTTTGTGGCCTTGTACGGGTTTATATTGGCTCCTTTCGGTGCCATTATCGTGTTCGAACATTTTTTCCATAAGCAGGCAGGAATCGTTAAGAATTATGCCGAGGAGGCCAATCTGAAATTTAATAAGGCCGTGTTTTTTGCATGGGCAATAAGCTTTGGCCTGTTCTATTATATATCAATCCAGTTCGACGTATTTCTGTCCTTTGTTACCTTACCGGCTTGGTTACTTTGCGGTGTCCTGTTTTTGGTATTTAGCAAATGGATTCAAAAGAGTTGAAAAAAAGGCTATTGGGATTCCAAATAACTTCGGGAACCTAGTCGAGGAATTGGATTATCAATTTAATTCTTCTTCTTAAGACGTTACCAAGAAGTTTGTTTGAAGTCCTGTTTGTATAAAAAAAAGCTATTGGCTAAGATGTGAAACAATACTCTTAGCCAATAGCTTTTTTTATGGTTTCTTAATGATTTCGGAAGCTCCGGACAGTTTTATTTTGTTGATGACGGGACTTCCCTTATATCTCAATTTACTGGCACCTGAAGCATCGATATCTATGGTTTCCGAAACCGAAAGATACGCATCACTGGCCCCGGATAATCGTATATCCAATGCTTTTGCCAATAAATCGTAATTCTTTAGAGTACTAGCCCCTGATAAGGAAACGTCAAGTTTGTCGACTTTTCCAAAGAGGTCTAAATGGGCCGCTCCGCCTGCTTCCACTTGCAGCTGCTCCAAATCCAACTCCCCCGTAAACTCCGAAGCCCCTGTTAGTTCAATGGATACGTCGGATGCCAACAATTCGGACTCCAAGCTTACCTTGGAAGCACCGGATAAATCAAAATCGGTAATCCTTTTGGTAACAATGTAGGCATTCAGGGTTGGGTTACCCCTTATACTTGTAAAGTTCCTTAACCTGATACCCAAGGTGCCATCCACCATTTCAACTACAATCTTATCATGTAGATTCTCGTTTGCCTCAATTTCTATCTTTTCTTCCGTATCCGAAAATTGGACATAAACGTTGAAGGCGTCCGAGACTTTTAAAGCGGAGTAACCGGTAATATTCACTTCCCTTGTGGTAATTTCTCCCCGAGCCCTAATTATTTCATGATCACAGGATAAAAAAAGACCACATATTGCAATAAGGTAAATACCCATAGATTTTGTTTTCATTTAATAAAGGTTTCATGATTAGATGTTTTAAAGACAAAGAAGTAGATAAAAGGTTGCAATTTTTTGAATATTAATTTTTTTGGAGAGATACATTTCTTTTTTGGTAAAAATGAAAAACTGACCTTTGGTTCACTTGAATGATTTACTGATGTAGATTATCTTGCAGACAGCAATTTAAAGACCGAGTATTAAAATATTTGGGAGCAGATGATAAAAAAAATAAATAAATGGAAATCAGGGCAGGAATAAAAGTAGTGTTCATAGGTTTGTTGTTCAGTTGTAATGTCTTTGCTCAGGATAGAATAACCGAATTGAATGCGTATTGGAATGTAGTAAAGGAAAACGTGGAAGCAGGTGATGTTGCCGGATATGGGGCAACTTTCCATGAGGATGGGATATTGGTCTCGGATAGGGGCAAGGTATGCTATTCATTACGGGAGGCACTGGAACAATGGAGGAATGGACTTGAAAAAACAAATAAGGGGATCACTAAA
Organism: Arenibacter troitsensis; assembly: GCF_900177645.1. Classification (GTDB taxonomy): domain Bacteria; phylum Bacteroidota; class Bacteroidia; order Flavobacteriales; family Flavobacteriaceae; genus Arenibacter; species Arenibacter troitsensis. The sequence continues at coordinate 601,412 of NZ_FXAO01000002.1, read as the reverse complement.
GTAAATTTGGATTTTCGATTTTCAGAAAGGACAGGGGACAATACTACTGCTTTTGAAAGAGGTATTTTTAGGCATAATTTACTGGATGAACATGGAGAACGTACGGAAAGGTTTATCCATTTCGATGCACTATTGATAAAAAAGAACGGTAAATGGCAGATAATGCTGGAGCACCAAAAATTACCCGCAACCAAGGAAGAATGGATGGGCATGGCCAAAATGTAATAGGGAGTTGATTTTCAAATGTTCCTTCTGTGCTGACGGATTTGTCTTTTGTTAGTTGGATGATGGCGCTATCGCAATGTGTACTCTTGCAATCATAAAAGTGATTCATTGGAATAACAGTATTGCTTTAACGATTTTATACTTCTAGATTGCTTTTTATTGACCAAGAACAGCCATTAGCCTCTAATGGTTGTATTTGCTATTTTAATTAAATTGACTTTCTAAAATTAAAGTTGAGGTCGACACTTGTTGCAAATTGCTTGGGGTAGAATTTTTCGCTAGTTAAATATCAATTATTTTGTTCTACTATAAGTTATAATGACTAACTTTTTAATATATATATTATAAGTTTGTTTTAATTATAAATTTTTCTGCGGACTGGGAGGTTCTGGGGTAAGGTTGTGTTTTACCGGTATAAATGGCGTATTTGTTGTTTATAATTGAAGTATTCTTTGAAAAAGTTTTATTGAAAAACTAATTATGAAAGGTATTTTAATATCTTTGGTTTAGATAATCTCCTATGGTATGAAAAAAGAATATGCGAAAATGGATGCAGCCTCTTTGCATCTGGCCAACAAGAAAGTCGTTTTAAAGCTTATTAAGCATAATAGTCAGATTAGTAGGTCGTCTCTGGCCAAGGAGTCTGGGCTAACCCCCCCGTCCATTACCCGTATTGTGGATGAGTTGATAAATGTGGACGGTTTGGTCGAAAGTCTGGGAGTGGGCAATTCCAGTGGAGGTAGGCCTCCCATGATCGTAAAGTTTAAGAACGAAAATAACTATATAATAGGTATAGATTTAGGGGCCACTTATATTAGGGGGTGCATGGTGGATCTAAATGCAAACTTTATTTCCGAGATACAGGTTCCCACTGAATTGGAAAAGGGGTTTTTCAGTATTATTGATAAGGTGATCAAGATGATCCATAAACTTCAGAGCAGGAAAGAAACCAATGCTAAAATATGGGGAGTTGGTATTGGAGTGGCCGGCTTGGTCAACAGCGAAACTGGAATAATAGAATCTTCTCCAGATTTTGGCTGGTTTAACATTGATTTGAGAAAAGAGTTGGAAAAGCATTTGGATTTGCCTTTTTTCTATGATAATTCCACTCGCTTAATGGCGTTGGGCGAGTTGAAGATGGGGGTAAAGGAAAATCAGAAAAATTTTGCAGTGATAAATATTGGATACGGAATTGCTTCCGGGCTTGTTGTTGAAGGGAATCTTTTAAAAGGGTTTTCTGGTTTCGCCGGTGAGTTTGGGCATATACCCGTAGATACGGATAGTGACGTTCAGTGTAAATGTGGCATGTACGGTTGTCTTGAGGCATTGGCTTCCGGTCATAGGATAGCGTCCCTTGGCAAACAGGCCGTTGCCGATAATAGGTCGGAGATATTAAAGGAACTTTGTATGGGGAATGCGGAGCTTATTACAGCCGAGTTGGTAGCGAGGGCGGCTAAAAAGGGAGATCCGGCATCCATGAAGATATATGATGATGTTGCCGAGTATCTATGTAAGGGAATAGGCACTATTGCAAATTTATTAAATCCGGAAACAGTCTATATCGGAGGAGGGATTTCCTTAAACGGGGATTTACTCTTCAATTTGATTGAACAAAAAAGAAATAAGTATTTGTTGGCGGGTAATGCAAGGGTAAATATTCAGCCTTCCACCTTTGGGGATCAGGCTACATCCATTGGTGCGGTTTCCGTGGTTTTAAATAAAATTTTGAACTTGGAGCTGTCTGGCAATATGGTTGAAATTTAGCACTGAACTTATACTTATAAAACTTATTGTTTTATTGTGCTATTGGCGCATAAACGATCACAATGTAAATGACGAAATTAATATATATTCTTACCATTTTGGCATTTGGCCAGGTTTTAATTGGTTGTAAGGAGGAAGCTAAAAGTGATGTCCCAAAAACCGAAGCTAAGAAACCCAATGTAATACTTATTATGACCGATGACCAGGGATATGGGGATTTGGGGTCTCTGGGCAGTCCTTATGTAAAGACTCCTAACCTGGATAAATTCTATAACGAAAGTGTGCGATTTACCGATTTTCATGTAGATCCTTCCTGTTCTCCTACCAGGTCGGCCTTGTTGACCGGCAATTATTCTGCTAGGGCAGGAGTATGGCATACCATAGGAGGTAGATCTTTGTTAAAGGAAGGTATGGTCACCATGGCCGATGTATTCAGTGATAATGGATATAAGACCGCTGTCTTCGGAAAATGGCATCTAGGGGAGAATTATCCCTTCAGGCCAAATGATCGAGGCTTTCAGGAAGCTGTGGTGCACGGAGGTGGTGGTATCGGTCAATCCCCGGATTTTTGGGGCAATGACTATTATGATGATACCTATAAGCACAACGGTAAATTTCAAAAATATGATGGCTATTGTAACACGGTATGGTTTACAGAGGCCATTGATTATATAGAGCAAAATAAAGACGAACCATTTTTTTGTTACATACCAACCAATTTGCCACATGCCCCTTTAACTGTAGATGAAAAATATGTAGAGCCGTTTAAGGGCAAAGTTTCGGAGCGTTTGGCAAAATACTATGGGATGGTAGAGAAAATAGATGAAGATGTTGCTGCCTTATTTCGCAAGGTTGCCGAGCTGGGACTGGATGAGAATACCATAATCATTTTTATGACAGATAATGGTCCATGCCCATGGTTTGGTGGGGTTGGGATGGATTTTGAAACCGGTTTTGTGGAGGAAGGATATACTGCAGGAATGCGAGGGGCTAAAATATGGGGCTATGAGAATGCGCATCGGGTTCCGTTTTTTATTCGTTGGCCCAGTGCAGGGATTCAGGGCGGAAAGGACATAGATGCACTATCGGCACATATAGACGTATTGCCTACACTTATAGAGTTATGCGGATTAAAAGGAGCGGATAGTTTAAAATTTGACGGTAGAAGTCTTAAGCCTCTTTTAAACGGTAAGAAGAATCAATGGGAAGATGATAGAACAATATTTGTCCATAACCAACGTGTGGAATATCCCGTAAAGGATAAAGAGTATCAGGTGATAACCAAAGATTGGAGATTGGTAAATAGGGAGGAAAAGGAATTGTACAACATTAAAAAAGATGGGGGACAAAAGGTAAATGTGGTGGAAGAAAACCCCGAAGTGGTGGAAGAACTTTACAAAAGATATGAGGATTGGTGGCAGGATGTTTCCGTAGGTTTTGATCAATATGCAACTATGTATGTAGGGTCTGAACATGAAAACCCGGTAACCCTTTATTCGCATGATGCTCATACCAGGCAGGGTGAAAAAATATGGACGGTAAACGTAGCTCGGGATGGCAGGTATGAGGTGGCCGTAAGCAGGTGGCCCACTGAGTCAGGTAAAAGTATTGGGGAGAATGGCAAAGGAGATTTGGTAGATAGGATAGTAAGTGCTTCGCTAAAGGTAGGTAACATTGAACAAACTGTAAAGGTGGATGGCGAATTGAGCTCTGCCAAGTTTCTTGTGGATCTAAAAGCAGGGGTTACCTGCTTTCAGTCGGCCTTTAGTTTTAAAGGGAACAATAAGGTTGGTGGGGCAGGTTTTGTCTATGTAGATTATTTAGGTGATGGAGATGCCCAAAAAATTAATGAATATGTACCCTCGGTTCCCGATGAGGTTCTGCGGAAAGGGTATGAGCAGAAAGTAGTGCTTTTCGATTAAAATGAATGTTTAAAAAGATTGGATTTTATTCTAATAGAATGAAGAATTTATCAAAAGTAGTTGCCGTTGTCTTGTTATTGGTATTTGTGTCGGCCTGTAAGGATGGGGTGCAGAAACAGGAAGAAGTTGTAGCAAAAAAACCAAATATTATTTTCATCCTTACTGATGATCAGCGTTGGGACGCCCTTGGATTTGCTGGAAATTCAATAATAAAGACTCCCAATATGGATGAATTGGCCACTACTGGCCTCTATTTTAAAAATGCCTTTGTAACTACACCTATCTGCGCCGCTAGTAGAGCTACTATTCTTACTGGTTTATATGAGAGGACCCATGATTTTAATTTCGGGAAACCTAAATTGAACAATGGGTATATGTATGATAGTTATCCCTATCTGCTCAAAAAGGCAGGTTACAGGACCGGACTTATTGGTAAATTTGGTGTAAAGGTCAATGAGGGTATAGAGGATTCCATTTTCGACACCAGTATCATGACCTTTTGGCCGTATCTAAAAATGGTAGATGGTAAAGAGAAACATTTGGCTGATATCAACGGGGATCACGCAATCGATTTTATTAAAAGCGATAGGGATAAGCCTTTTTGTCTGTCCTTGTCCTTCTGGTCGCCACATGCAGATGACGGTGCGGAAGAACAATATTTCTGGCCAAAATATGCGGATAGTTTGTACATGAACAATGAAATTCCCACACCTGGAACTGCAGATCCTGCTTTTTTTGAGGCCTTGCCCGAATTTATGAAACATTCCATGAATCGGAAAAGATGGTACTGGCGATATGATACCCCTGAGAAGTTTCAGCGCATGGTCAAGGGGTATTATAGGATGATCAGTACCGTAGATAGTGTTGTAGGTAGGATAAGGGCCACTCTGGAAGAGGAAGGTTTGGCAGACAATACGGTCATTGTATTTATGGGTGATAACGGTTACTATTTGGGTGAACGTGGCTTTGCTGGAAAATGGTTGATGCACGAACAGTCGCTTCGCGTACCCCTAATGATTTATGACCCTAGACAATCCGAATCTGAAAGGGGCAAAACATTTGAAGAGATGGTTTTAAATCTGGATATTGCACCTACAATTTTGGATTTGGCCGGAGTGGAAATTCCTAAAACCTATCAAGGGGAAAGTCTAACTGCCTTTTATGATGGTGATTCCAAAAATTGGCGATCCTCTGCCTTTTTTGAGCATCAGAGGGAAGGGGAGACCTTGCTTCCCAAGACCGAGTGTTATAGGGATGATACTTGGAAGTATATAAGGTATGAAGCTAATCCGGAATTTATTGAGCTATACAATCTAAAAGAAGATGTAAACGAGGTCAACAATTTGGCCTATGAGGAGAAATATAAGGAACTGGTAGATCTCTATTCCAAGAAATGTGATTCTGCGGTAGGTAAATTGATGAAAGAGAGGAGGGTGTATTAAGCGTTAGTTGAGCTTATTAGTGGTAATGCTGGTTTTCTTAGTGTCAAAAATATAAAAGATCCCGAACAACCTTGATTGTTCGGGATCTTTTGTTTGGATTCAATTCGGCTCAATCATCTTTATTGGTTGCTACGGTACAATTTTGATGGAATGTTTAGGTGGGGTTTAGCATGGCTGCAAGCAGCTTCGTATTGGCCGACAAATGATTAATGGAATATGGGATACGATTTAAATACGGTTCATAAATGGTAAAATTATCGTGGAATTCATACTTATTAAAGATTATTTAATAATGACTCGTATAACCTCTATTTTGTATAAATTAATCAAATTTATATGATTTTACAATAGTTGTCTATTTTCCAGTTCTATTTTTTTGATACCTTAATATTGATTATATAGCGCCTTCAGGTTGCAATTTTGTTTAAATAGTATAGATATTGGTTAACTTTGAGCTAAATAGTGAGGTGTTTAGCTATTAGCTTTGTAAGAGAGATATATCTTCAGAAGTATTAAAAATAGTTTTATTAACTTTTTTGAAGATGTATAGAATTATAAGAGAGTTGTTCCTTAGTTGGATTATTGAATTTTTATGATAGGATATTGAGGAATAACTAGAGCAAAGTTCCCTGTTTATGAAAAAATGTTTAGCGTTTGTTTGTTTTTTCTTTATGCTACTTTCTCAATGTTACTCTCAAAATAGGGAGTGGGCCTATGAAAAGTGGACAGAAGCACAAGTAGACGGGTTTTTGGAAAAGTCAGAATTAATCCCAATACAAATAACTGGTGATAAGGATAACAGGATCAATATCGTTATAGTAAACCAGTGGACCTCTAAGGACGAGCAACCTTATAATTCCCCTGATATGAGGGGTGAATTTGTGAAGGATATTAAGGAATCCTTGGTGGCCGCACTTACCTATGGGGATGAAAGGGCGCAGACGGCATATTCCCATTATAAGGAGTTTTTTAATGTTTATGGCTTGTGGATGCCCGATACTCCTGAGTGGAAAAAGGGAATTGATCTGGAGGCCATGGATGCTATGCGTGAAAAGTTATTCTTACCGTGGGCAAACGAACATAGAGGCTGGGTAACTTTTCTAATAATGCCCAATAGGGAAAATGGTGGAGGTGGCGCGGCCAGGAATCTTGAGAAGAGGGTTGGCAACGCCGTAATCGCAGGTAATGGTATTGGGAAAATGTTGCATGAAATATCCCATACGTGTATGAGTATTGGCGATGAATATACTACAGCTGCTACAGGCACCAGTGCATTTCCTACTTATTCCGCTGATCTGCAATATGAAAGGGATAAGATTAAATGGAGAAAATGGATAGAGCCTACCACTCCCTTGCCTACGCCTTATGAAGAAGAGTATTTGGATAAAATTGGTGCCTTTGAGGGCAATCAATATCACTTGGTTGATTACTATAGGTCTACCGCCCAAGGATGTATCATGGGGGCAGGGGTGTTTGATAATACCGAGGAAATGTGTCCGGTGTGCAACCAAAGGGTTTCAATGAGGGTATATGATCTGGTGGATATTATAAAAAGTACTACCCCGGAGAATAAATCCATCGAAATAAATGGAAGTAAAAAAATTCATTTTTCGGTAGATCACATTGTTCCGGAGCCCAATACTCAAGTGGTAAGGTGGTTTCTGAACGGAAAGTTGATTGCGTCTGGAGTAGATGAGCTGGAAGTTGAATTTGGAGACATTGCAAAATATGAATTGATCTGTTCCATTACCGATGAAACACCAAATATTAGGCCCGATCCTCCTTTTGCTCGGTTTCCCAAGGTAGAGGTGCAATGGAATGTGCTGAATACGGCACCAAAATCCAAGGCCAAGCCGTTAACGGTTAAAGCCAACTTTGAGAAAGTAGATAAACAATCAGGGCTTTTTAGGGTAATGCCGGTTGTTTCGGGGGGAGTGCCTCCCTATATCTATGTATGGTCCAATGGAAGCACCTCGGAAACTCTGGAAGAAGTTGGAGTGGGCATTTATGACGTTGTGGTAATGGATAGTGAATTTAGAACCCAGAAAGCACGGGCTTCTATCTATGAGAGTAGTTTGGGGAGTTTTGGTTCGGCTAAAAAATCCAAGAAAAGTAAAAAAAGCAAATCCACGATTGCAGTTGTAGCAGATGTAAAAGCCTCCGATGTCGATAAGGATAACGGGGCAGTGGCATTGAGTTTTATTGGTGGTCGGGCGCCTTATACGGTGCAATGGAAAAACGCAGAATACGAATATGGGAACTATGAGATTTATGAACCGGAAAATGCAACTATAGTGCTCCCGGAACATCAAATTAAGACATTTTTCAGTGCTAGCAACAATTCCTATTTGGATTGCAAAGGGCATGAAGGTTCTGTTGCTTGGGATGTAGAGGTGGCCAATGGTGGTTTTTATCCCATTGATGTAATCTATGCCGGTATCAACTTAAAGGGGTCGGATACCCAGATTTCCATCAATGGAGAAATAGAAGCCAATACCATGTATTTTAATCAGACAAGGCCATTATATACAGGTTGGGATGTAGCAACTATGAAGGTATACCTTAATGAAGGTGCAAATAAGGTTGCAATCGTTTCCAACGGACAATCCATTCCCAATATAAATCATATAAGGGTGCCTACTAGTGTCAAATCAAGAACTGCCAACCAGAACCAAAGAATCAATCTTTCTCCTGGGGATTATAGCTATGTGGTCTGTGATTCGGACGAAAATAAAATAGAGGGGACCATATCTGTTCCGGAAGTATATCCTTTAGAAATTGGCAATTTGAAGTTTGAGAATAGGGATGGGACCGTGGCAGTTGTGGATCCACTTCCTGGATACACCTATAAGTGGTATGCTGAGGACGCCAAAACTACAAAAAGCGAGTCTTATGAAAAGCCCTTGGGCATTGGTAATTCTTTCGTACCAGAAGGACAGGGGAATTTTTATGTGGCGGCACAGAACAATTTGTCAAGGGCGGAAAGCAGTAATAGAATTGGTTTTGGGGTAGGTGACTTTGCCAATAAGAGATCTATTGCCATAGATCCATCAGAATTGGGATATGAAAGTATAAAAATGTGGTTCGATGCCAGTGACATTGATGGCAATGGAAAGGAAGATGATTTCGTTACACCACGTGGTCCCGTTCCTAACTGGAAGGATAAGGTGCGCAGAAGCCCAAACGAGTTGTTCATGAAATATGAGCCCAATCAATTGAACGGGAAAGGTGTTGCTGCCTTCGATCATGTTTGGGTGTCCATAATGCCAAAAGAAGTAAAGGATTATCAGACGGTTATTATGGTGTACAGGGAAAGTAGTATGTCTTTTCCGGGTACAAGTCTCTTTAGGGGTTCCAATGGTTGGATGGGTAAAAGCAAGGAATCTGGGAAGGCCATTTTTGACAGGGATAATATTGATGCCTTAACCAGGAATGGCCAGGTTTTCTTGAATGGAACTCAAATAGATCCGTTCAGTACACCAAATCCAATGGAGTTCTGCATTCTAGTAGTGCAATTGGAATCCAAATCGGATTCCGGTCTGGCTAGGACAGAAGGGCTTTGGGAAGGTTCCTTGGCAGAATTGATTCTTTTGGATAGGGAATTGGAAGAATGGGAAAGAAAAGGTGTTGAGGAATACCTTAGAAGAAAATGGTTTTCAACGGTGGATGTGGAGTTTTAACAGTACGCCGAAATTAACGATACAAATTATATAACATTTAAGTTTTCTACATGTCAAACAGAAAATCACCTTTTGCTTTATTTCATATTTGTTTAATCCTAATCGGCTTAATTCTGATAGTTGGCTTTTCATCCTGTAAGGAGGAAAAGGTAGCCATATTGAACAAAAAACCGAATATTATTTACATAATGACGGATGATCATGGCTATCAGGCTATGAGCGCATATAACGGAGGGTTGAACGAAACCCCCAATATTGATAGAATTGCAAAAAATGGCGTAAAGTTTACCAGGAGTTTTGTTACAAATTCCATTTGCTCCCCGAGTAGGGCCGTTATGTTGACAGGTAAATTTTCACATTTAAACGGGCAGCAGATTAATAGTCAAAAATTTGATGGTAGCCAAATGACTTTTCCCAAGTTATTGCAAAAAGAGGGTTATCAAACGGCTATGATCGGAAAATGGCATTTGGGAAGTGATCCAACGGGTTTTGACTATTGGAACATTTTACCTGGACAAGGTGATTATTATAATCCGGATTTCAACGAAATGGGAAATAAATCTAGGGTAGAAGGCTATGTTACCGGACTGATAACCAAATTTAGTTTGGATTGGCTGAAAAATAGGGATCAGGAAAAGCCCTTTGCCATGTTAATGCACCATAAGGCCCCTCATAGATGTTGGATGCCCGACACCACTTATTTGGAAAAATACAACGATGTTAAGTTTCCCCTTCCCGATAACTTTTACGATGATTACGAGAATAGGACGGCGGCAGCAAGCCAGAAGATGCACATAAAGGATTTCTGTCCAGTTAACGATCTTAAAATGTACGATAAGGAAGGGGAGATAGACGGACCGCTTCGTAAATATTTTGAAGTACAGATCAATCGGATGAATCCAGAACAGCGCGCAGCATGGGATAAGGCATATGATAAGGAAATCGAATATTTTAAGAATGCCAACCTTAGTGGAAAGGAATTAATGGAGTGGAGGTATCAAAGATATCTTGAGGATTACTTAAGATGTATTGCCTCTGTAGATGATAGTGTTGGAGAGATATTGGATTATTTGGAAGAAAATGGTTTGGCCGAAAACACCTTGGTAGTTTACACCTCTGATCAAGGATTTTATTTGGGAGAGCACGGCTGGTTCGATAAAAGATTTATGTATGAAGAATCTTTCCGTACCCCTTTATTAATGCAATTGCCATCCAGGTTCAAAAAGGGGAGAGTAGACCAATTGGTTCAAAATATAGATTATGCACCTACATTTTTGGAATTGGCAGGTGTGGAAGTGCCAGAGGAAATGCAAGGGGAATCATTGTTGCCAATTTTGGAAGGTAAAGAGATTCCTAAATGGAGAGAGGCACTGTATTACCATTACTACGAATACCCTGGCCCGCATTCCGTGAAAAGACATTATGGGGTAAGGACAGATAGGTATAAGTTGATTCACTTTTATAACAATATAGACCAATGGGAGCTGTATGACCTAAAGGAGGATTCCACAGAGATGCATAATTTATATGGAAAAGAAGGGTATGCTGAAATAACCGAGGATCTTCATGCAAAATTGGAAGGACTAAGGGAGCAATATAAGGATACCGTTGCTCTGGAGACAAATTAATATGATGATAAGAAGTAGTGTAAGTGCTCAGATTCCTTAAAATTATTAATAAATGACTGTAAAAGTTCCCCCTTTATTAAAACTCTTATTTTTCCTCACCACAATGCATTGTGTGGGTCAAATGGATACATCCAGACCGGTCAAGTTGTTTATTCTCGGCGGCCAGTCCAATATGGATGGTACCGGCAAATCTGAAGAGTTGCCAGAGGATTATAGTGTTCACCCAGAAAATAGTGTAACCTGGGATAACAAAAAGAAAATGTGGGTGCCGTTGGGAACAGACTCCTTCGCCGAAAGGAGAAAATTTAAGTTCGGTCCTGAAATCGCATTTTCCCATAAACTTGCCAAAAAATATCCCAAATATACCATAGCAGTTGTAAAAACATCCGGAGGCGGGACCAAACTTTGGAAGCATTGGCTTCCTGGACAGCCTATGTATGTTAGGTTTCTTCAGAATATGGAAAATGCCATTGAGGATTTAAAAAAGCAGGGGATTCCTTATGAAATATGCGGTATGCTCTGGATGCAGGGGGAGTCCGATGCAGAATTTTTGGAATGGGCCAATGCCTATGAAGAGAACTTAAAGATCCTCTATAAGGACGTGAGGTTGCAAACGGGCAATAAAGACCTGCCAATTGTTATGGGTCGCATTTCTATAGGGCTCTTGAGAAAAACACCTTGGAATTTTGATTTTACCGAGGTGGTCCAAGCGGCCCAAGATAGGGTTGCTACAGGGGATAAATACGTCCGTATTATCAATACGGATAAATTGGAAACACTAAAGGATAATACCCATTTTAATTCCGAATCCAACATTTGGTTGGGCCAAAAGATGGGGAAATTAATGTTAAAATTTATGAAGTAATATATGGTACGATCCTAAGAAGTGGGTCCATATTGTACGATACTTTTTAAACCCATTTTAATAATTTGTATAAAGTTTCCTATATAAAGTAAGGCTCAAAGACAGTAGTACTAATAATAATTTAAATAACAACTCAAATGAAAGTAAAACAGAAATTCAAAAGCAAAATTAGACTTTGCAATGTAGTGCTTTTATTCCTTTTTGGTACGATGGGAATAATAGCTCAAACGGTAACTGGAACGGTAACCAGTAATGATGGACCCTTGCCAGGGGCCAGTGTAATTCAAAAAGGAACCTCCAATGGAGCAATCGCCGATTTTGACGGAGTGTATGAACTTAGCCTGGTGTCCGGAGAGAAAACATTAGTGTTTTCGTACTTGGGTTACCAAACTTTGGAGGTGGCCGTAGGTAACAACACCGTAGTTGATGGGTTTTTGCAAGAAGATGCCCAAGCACTTGATGAAGCGGTGGTGGTAGGTTACGGAGTACAGAAAAAGGAAAATTTAACTGGATCCGTTTCAATTGTTGGAGAAGAAATGTTCGACAACAGGCCAGTGGCCAATGCCCAACAGGCTTTACAAGGAGCTTCCCCAGGTTTACAGATTTCAACCTCCAGTGCAACGGGTGAGCCAGGAGCTGAAATGAATATGAGCATTAGGGGGTTAACATCCCTTGAAGGGGGGAACTCTCCTTTAGTTTTAGTAGATAATATTCCCATGGGGATTAATGACATTGATCCTAATGATATTGCGACCATTTCTATCTTAAAGGATGTGGCGGCCTCTGCTATATATGGAGCTAGGGCAGCTTTCGGTGTTATTTTGATAACTACTAAAAGTGGAAAGAAAAATGGAGGTGTACATATTTCTTATTCAACCAATTATGCGATCACTTCCCCGATGAATATGCCGCAAAATGCAGATGCATTATCTTTCGCACATACTATGAACCAGGCCAGTGAAAATGCCGGTGGCAGTCCCTATTATGATGCCACCAAATTGGAATGGATTGCACAGAACTTGACCAGTCCGGGTAGTGCCCCAGAAGTAGTAGAGACGGCCAATGGTTTGTCCTGGGATCTCGGTGTGGATGGATTAAATGCTTCCGCAGCTACTGATTGGGAATCTCTTCTCATTAAAAAAAACAGTTCAAGAATAAAACACAATCTTAGTGTTTCTGGCGGAAGCGAAAAAACCTCCTATTATATGTCTGGAGGATATTATGATGAAGAGGGTCTTTTAAAAGTGGGTAAAGATTATTTTACACGATATAATATCGATGCAAAAATAAGCACAAAAGCCACCCCATGGATGGATATTTCCTTGTTGACCAAATACAAATACGAAGAGCAGGAATATCCAGCACACCCAACATCAGGTTCAGGCAGATCATTTGTTACCTTGCTAATGACTAGGCTTAAGCCGACCAAGCCTGCATTTTTTCCAGGAACCGATGTATGGACTGGAAGGATAGGGGAACAGGTTCTACAAAAGACACTTGAGAAGAAGAGACAAATAATCCTTTCTCCAAGGGTAACCATTGAACCTATAAAGGGTTGGGTTACCAACATAGAGTTTAACTACCGCACCAATGATAACAGTGAGGAATCGGCATTTCCAACGGTGCCTAGTGCTGTGCCTGATGGATCTGGAGGATCTATAATAACCTCCTCCAATCAGGAAAGTACCCGCTACTATTCTACCCTGTACACAAACACTTATATGTCTCCAAACATCTACTCGGACTACACCAAGAGTTTTGGGAATCATAACTTTCATATATTGGCAGGGTATCAGCAAGAAAAATACAGTTATTCCAATTTGTTCGCACAATCTGCTTATTTGTTAACAGATGCTATTCCTTCCATTAATACATCAGTTGGAGAAAAGACGATAAGTGATGGTAAAGGACATTGGGCCACTCAAGGTATTTTTGGAAGGTTCAACTATAATTATGCCGAAAAATACTTATTGGAGATGAACGTGAGACGAGATGGTTCATCAAGGTTCGATTCCGATAACAGGTGGGGTACTTTCCCTTCTGTTTCTGGTGGTTGGGTGCTTTCCAAAGAGAACTTCTACCCCTTAAAGGATCAAATAGAATTTTTGAAGTTTAGAGGTTCTTACGGTTCTATTGGAAACCAGAATGTGGCCAATTATTTGTACGTTCCGTCCTTGCCAATTAGTCAATCTTCATGGTTATTTGGAGGAGAGCAATTGTGGACCGTAGGGATACCTAATCTTTCCAGTGTTAATTTAACATGGGAAAAAGTGAATACGGTCGATTTTGGGTTAGATCTTAGAACCCTAAACAACAGACTTGGTCTTACTTTCGACTGGTATCAATCCAAGATAGACAATCTAGTTGGGCCTGGAGAATCCGTCCCAGATGTTTTGGGTACCAGTGTGCCTAAGATAAACAGTGGTGAAGTAACCACTACGGGATGGGAAGTTGAACTTTCTTGGAGAAATACTTCCAATGATTTTTCTTATGGTGTAAGAGGTGTCTTATCCGATTATAAAAGTGAGATAACAAAATATAACAACCCTACCAATATCTTAAATAATTACTATGAAGGGATGCAACTCAATGAGATTTGGGGAATGGAGACAGCAGGACTGTTTCAATCAGCTGATGACGTTGCAAGTTGGGAGAACGACCAATCCTTTATATATTCTGGTGCTTGGTTTCCAGGAGATGTAAAGTACATGGATTTAAATGGTGACAATGTTATTGATATAGGGGACAATACGAAAGATAACCCAGGGGACAGAAAGGTAATTGGTAATAGTACCCCAAGATTTCAATTTGGGTTGAGTGCAGATGCTTCCTGGAAAGGATTTGATGCCTCTTTTGTTATACAGGGTGTTGCTAAACGGGATTTGGATCTAAGAGGATTGGGAACATTCAGGGGGCCAGCCAACGGACCCCTACATGCCAATGTTTATACGGAACATTTGGATTATTTTAGGGCCGAGGACACTACAAACCCATTGGGACCAAATACCGATGGCTATTTTCCAAACGCATATAACCAATTTACAGGGCAAAATGATAAAAATTATCGTTTTCCTACTAACAGGTATTTGCAAAATGGAGCCTACATGCGTCTAAAGAATGTTCAGGTTGGCTATACAATTCCAAAAGACATAACGAGCAAGGCCAACATATCTAGTGCCAGAATTTATCTCTCTGGTGAAAACTTATTAACCTTTACAGATTTAATGATCTATGACCCAGAAGCATTTGATGGTAGGGACGGACGTATAGGTGACCAATATCCTATAAGTAAGATGGTTTCATTAGGATTAAACATTAACTTCTAAAATTAAAACAATGAAAAGGATAATATATGTAATCACATTATTGTTTGCGGGAATGATTTTTAATTCCTGTGAAAGCGAGTTGTTGGAAAAAACACCTCTAGATCAGATTTCTGATGCTGATTTTTGGAAGACAGAAGGAGACCTGCAACTTTATCTAAATCAACTTTATGCTAATTTACCAGGTTGGCCCAGTGCAGGGGCTTCACCTTCCCTAGATGTTGGAACGGACATTATTGCCCAATCCAGTACATGGTTCGGGGCATCAAACGCCGGTAGATTGGATGGAACCATTTCTGTACCTGCCTCAGGTGGGGGATGGAGTTGGACGAATGTTCGTAGGGTGAACTATTTTCTTGAAAATGCTACGCGTGCAGAAACTGGAAATTTGATTGACCACTATGTTGGTGAGGGACATTTTTTTAGGGCTTGGTTCTATTTTGAACTTTTCAAGGATTTTGGTGACCTACCTATAATAACAGAGGTACTGGACTTGGAGGATGAAGCTATATTATACGGAGCGCGTAGTCCTAGAACTGAGGTGGCCAATTTTATCCTTGATGAACTGGATTTGGCAATCGCTAAACTGGAATATGCATCTCAAGTAGGGCCATCCAGAATAAATAAGGATATCGCCACACAGTTTAAAGCTAGAGTGGCCTTGTACGAAGGTACATGGGAGAAATATCATCAAGGAACCGCTTTTGCGGGCAGCACAGATGGATCAGGATTTTTACAAATAGCTGCAGATGCCGCTAAAACCGTAATAGATGCTGGTAATTATTCAATCTCCACAGGGGATATCGATAAGGCCTATTATGATCTATTCGTTCAGACAGATTATAGTGGTAACCCAGAAGTTATGCTGTACAAACATTATGATTACCTAACTTATAACATCCAGAATTCCTTATGGAACCAACCTAATTTGTCAGGTATGACCAGGGAAATGACCAAGTATTACCTTGCTTCTGATGGTGATCCTATTTCTGTTAGTGATGCATTTGTGGGTGATGCTACCTTGGATGAAATTGAGGTAAATCGTGACCCGAGATTGGCTCAATCAGTAATGGCACCTGGGGATTTGGATATTGTAGCATTAAATGGCGATGAGTCTTTCTTCACTATACCTGATATGACCCGTAATCCTACAGGCTATTCCATAGAAAAATGGAGATCCAAGGAAATAGTGGAGAACAATCAGAGAACACGCGATATTGGATATATTTTGTTCAGATATGCGGAGGCGCTTCTAATTTATGCCGAGGCCAAGGCAGAATTGGGAACTATAACCCAAACCGATCTTGATTTATCCATCAATCAGTTAAGGGATAGAGTGGGTATGCCACATTTAATATTGAATGCCATTACACCAGACCCTGAGTGGCCTGATTATGGATACACTTTACCGGATTACGTTCAAGAGGTGAGAAGGGAACGTGTAGTTGAGTTATTTGGTGAAGGGAACCGATTGGATGATTTAATGCGTTGGAGGGCACATAATTTATTTGTGGGCACCAGACCTTTGGGGACTACTTATACTGCCGAGATTGAAGCAATATATCCTAATTTAACTGTTGATGGGGAAGGGTTTTTGGATCCTTATGTGAATTTCTTGAGCGGTGGTGCATATGGTTTTGATCCTAACAGGGATTACCTTCTGCCTTTACCTATTGATGAGTTAACCTTGAATGAGAATTTGACCCAGAATCCAAACTGGTAATAAAACAGTATAGTGTTTATTTAAAAAGAGCTGGCTACATCACTGTGCCAGCTTTTTTTTAATATTGTTCATACAAATTGTTTAATAAGCATAGTTGATAAGGGAGCTTTTCAAATTGGCCGTATATGAATTGTTTAAAACATGAAAATATGACAAAGATTGGATTATTGTTAATTGCCTTGGTTTTTTTTGTTGGGCCCATGGGAGCCATGGCACAAGAACGACCAAATATCATCATTATTTATGCCGATGACATGGGCTATGGAGACCTTCAGGTCCAAAATCCGGATTCCAAGATACCAACCCCAAATCTAGATCAATTGGCCTCTGAGGGTATGCGGTTTACAGATGCCCACAGCTCTTCCGGGATTTGTTCTCCTAGCAGATATGCACTACTTACAGGTACCTACCATTGGAGGAGGCAATTCGGAATTGTAGGTGCATTTGGCGAGCCTTTTTTTGATAATAGCGATGTTACCTTGCCCCAAGTACTAAAAGATAATGGATATAAAACCGCGTGTATTGGTAAATGGCATTTGGGATGGAACTGGAAATTTAAGAATGAACCTTCTGGGGAGGTGATGCAATGGGGTAGAATGCGAAAATTTTACCAACCAGAGGACGTGGACTGGAGTCAGCCTATTGGCGGAGGACCTTTGGATAGGGGGTTTGATTATTATTTTGGTGATGGGACCATTAATTTTCCACCCTATGCCTGGATGGAAAATGACAGATTTGTACAATTGCCTCAAAGTGTAATGGATGTGCACAATGTAGGCTTTGATATAGAGGAAGGGGAATGGGAATTTAGACCGGGTCCCAAAGTGGAAGGTTGGAACTCTTATGAGGTTTTGCCTACGCTAACTAAAAAAACCGTGGAATGGATAGCAAAGCAAGATAGCAAAGAGCCATTCTTTTTATATTTCGCCCTTCCGTCCCCGCATGCCCCGATAATTCCAAATGAGGAGTTTAAAGGCAAGTCTACGGCTGGACCCTATGGAGATTTTGTTTATCAAACGGATTGGGTGGCCGGTCAAGTGCTAAAAGCATTAAAGGAAAAAGGATTGGAGGAGAATACCATAGTTATTTTTAGTGCCGATAACGGTCCGGAACATTACGCCTTTGAAAGGGCCCAAAAGTATGGACATTTTAGTATGGGAGAATTTAGGGGGCTAAAACGTGATGTATGGGAAGGAGGGCACCATGTTCCCTTTATTGTAAAATGGCCAAATCATATTGAGGCAGGAACCGTTTCCAAGGAAGTGGTATCCCAGATAGATATCATGGCAACATTGGCATCCATTACCAATACAAACCTACCCAAAAATACGGCACCGGACAGTTATAATTTAACGCCACTTTTAAAGGGCAAGACCTATAGCTCCCCATTGCGAGAAGCTACTGTACAGAATACCAACGAGAAAATATGGGCACTGCGACAAGGAAAATGGCTTTATATAGATGGGCCTTCGGGAGAGCACTCCAAAATGCCAGAAAGTTTTAAGGAACTTAGGGGGTATAAGGATTTTGAAACGGCCGGATTACTTTTTGACATGGAAATTGATGCAGAACAGAAAAATAACCTCTTTAACGAATATCCAGAGATTATTAAGGAAATGCAGGCTGTCTTGGAAAGGTATCGTCAGCAAGGCTATTCTGTTAAGCGTCCCTCTAAATAAATTACTATAAGAAGCACTCTATAAATGTATGATCAGTTTATATACGCTTATAATTACACGAAAAATGTGAATTGACTGTTTCTGGACACCTAATTGTAACTCCACCGGGGCCCTAGGAAATTAGGCTTGGTGCCGATTGTTAAAAATTAGGGTTGGGAAGTGGGATAGGCAGCAGCATTGGATGTCATTTTTGTCTTACGTTTTACGAGTGTACTGAACAGGAACAAATAAAGGATTGACCCAAGCCCAAGGGTTACCATATTCCTAAAATATGAAATTTAGAAAATAGTTAGTTATAGAAATATCAGTTATGAAAGGAACAAGGAGCGTAGTAATGTTTTTAATAGTCTGTATCGGTGTCTTATCATCTTGCAAAAATAAGAACCCAAAAGAAACGATTGCCAGCAGCAAGGTCAAGAAACCCAATATAGTCTTTGTGTTAGCCGATCAATGGAGGGCTCATGCCACCGGCTATAACGGTGATCCCAACCTTATAGGAAAGACGCCAAATTTGGACCAATTGGCGGCACAGGGCGTAAACTTTAAAAATGCCATTTCGGTAACACCGGTATGTACCCCTTTTAGGGCTGCATTCCTTACTGGGAAGTATCCAACTACTACGGGAATGATCTTTAATGACCTTCATCTACCTGAGGAGTCGGTAACGCTAGCCGAACTATTTAAGGATTCAGGATATAAGACAGGTTATATAGGTAAATGGCATCTAGATGGCATGGGAAGATTTGACTATACCCCACCAGAAAGAAGACAGGGTTTTGATTATTGGAAGGCCCTGGAATGTTCCCATGACTACAATAACCTTATTTATTATGAAGGGAACGATAGTGAAAAGAAAAAATGGGAAGGCTATGGTCCATATGCCGAGACCCAGGATGCCATTTCCTATATCCAGAAAAATGCTGGGAATGAGGAACCTTTTCTGATGGTTCTCGCATGGGGAGCTCCGCACTTTCCACATGCTACTGCTCCTAAAGAATTTCAAGAGCAGTTCAATGAAGAGGATATAATCCTCAGAGGGAATGTTGCAGACGATATGAGGGAGGTTGCCAAAAAGGAAGCTGTAGGCTATTATGCTCATATCCTTGCCTTGGATAAGTGTATTGGGGATTTGGAAAAAGCAATAGAAGCTGCTGGAATAACTGAAAACACCATTATTGTTTTCACTTCCGATCATGGCGAAATGTTGGGTTCGCATAGTATTAGGCCTAAACAAAAGCAGGTGCCTTGGGCGGAATCCGTACGGATTCCTTTCCTATTGAAGTATCCAGCACTTTTTGGAAATAAAAAGATTGAAGTGGAAGCCCCTATTAACGCTCCGGATATTTTGCCAACACTTTTGACGCTAGCAGACTTGCCAGTGCCGGAATTTGTTGATGGGGAGAGTATGGTCGATGCAATCACAAAGCCCGAACTTAAAAAAGACAAGGCGACACTTGTCATGAATGTTTCGCCCTTTGCGGGCAAGTCGGACGAATACAGGGGTGTGTATACTAGTCGTTATGCCTATGTGAAAACCCTGGACGGTCCATTATTCCTGTTCGATAATAAAAAGGATACGCTTCAATTGGACAACTTGGTCAACAAACCTGGATATGAGGAATTACAGGAGGAAATGGAAGTGGTACTTCAGAGGGAGTTAACTAACATCGGTGACGAATTCAAGCCGAGGCAGTATTATATTGATAAGTGGAACTATAATTTAAATTCTTCAGGTTATATAGATTATGGCAAAGATTCGAAACCCCAAGGACCATCATTGAATAAATAGAGCGGCTTCTAGGAAGCACATCTATACATTTTTATCAATTGAAAGTCGAACTCACCTCAATCTAGGTGGGTTCGACTTTTTTATATGGTAATGCTGCAGGTGGACATTGTATCTGGGCAGACTGGTGAGGTGGAGCTATGTCAGGTCGGGCCTGCCTATCGGCAGACAGTCCTGCCCGTTCCGTTCAGGCGGGCGGAGTCCAGGTTTGTCAGGTCGAGCGGAGTCGAGACCTCATTAATCTTCATTTTCAGGTTTATTATCAGAATGTGTTGCGTTTCTGCATTCCGCTAGAACCTGTAGGACATCAAATTGGCCTCTGGCCAATGCTAGTTTCTTTTTGCCACTCCATTTTTTTATTTTTTTTTCAAAGTATATTGCTTGTAAAACATCACTGAATTCTTGTTTAAAGATTGCTTTGACCGGTCTTCTTTTATATGTAAAGCAAGTTCTGTTCAATCCCATTTGGTGTTCCTGGATTCTTCTAGCCAAGTTATTTGTTATGCCGGTATAGGTTAATCCATCAGAACAAAGTAATATGTACACATAATAAAATTTCATAATGCACCAATTCAATAGGTCTCGACTGCGCTCGACCGGACACTGCTGTTGATTAATTTAATATTCTTTTTTGGAATAAGGCAGTTTTATGACATAAATGTCTATGATTATTCGATCTATAAATCCGGTACCAGACAGGAAACATTAAGGTCAAGAGTGCGGTAAATGATTCTTAGTTAAGATGTAAATTCGAGGTTTGTCAGGTCAAGCGCAGTCGAGGTATGTCGGGTCGAGTGGAGTCGAGGTATGTCAGGTCGAGTGGAGTCGAGGTATGTCAAGTTGAGCGGAGTCGAGGTATGTCAGGTCGAGCGGAGTCGAGGTATGTCAGGTCGAGCGGAGTCGAGACCTCTTCATTATATAAAAATTGCCTAATAGCTATCGATTCCGTGATTAGATTAGTACTATTGAATATGAGGAGGTTTGTGTTATTTAAATTACGGACCAAGAACAGTTAAATATGTATATGTTCAGTCCAATTCCGCCAATGCTATCCATTGTAAAAAGTAACTCAAACTGGACCTGATAGGCTATGGTCTACTCTATTTTGGTCATCACCACATAAAAAGGTTTGATATATCCGCCATTTTTACCAGTTGTGATGGGGGTCAATTTTGTTGCTCCCTTCTGTAGTTGAATATTTTTAATGTCTATTATTCCGTCGGAAAGCTCATTATAGTCTCTTTTTATTTCCAAATCACCCACATAAAAATTTAAATGGACTTCCGATACACTTTTCCTGCCCAAATTAATTCTAATATCGTAATTTCCGGCCTCTGCTGCCACTATTTCCCAGCCAGCTATATCTTGGTCCATAGCTTCATTTCTCTCAAATACGGCATCGTTTAAGTTAAGTGCCGAGGGGTTTTCATGAACAGTTCCAACAATAGCTGGTTGTGCATTTACAAAATTGGGGGAACTGGTCATTTCATCAAACCAAATATCCATTTCATTTTTTAGTTTTTGGGCCTCCAAATTGTTGGTGCCAATTATGTTGTTTTGCTCATAAGGATCTTCCAGTATGTTGAATAGTTCAAAGGCCTCTATTCCTGCTGTATCCTCGGTATTTCCAACTAGTTTATATTGCTCTTTTCTTATAGAGATATTATTATACTTTTCCGGACCGCCCCTTACCCAACTGCGTAGAAACGTACGATTGTCCAATGTAGAATTTTCATTGGATAATAACGGGACGAGGCTTTTTCCGTCAATAATTCTATCGGAGGGCAATTGACCATAGCATAGATCTGCTAGGGTAGGCAATACATCATAATGGGCCGCAGGAGTTTTAATATCCCTATCCCCTTTAAATTTGGAAGGAAGCCTCCAGAAACTTGGAACCCTAACCCCACCTTCATATACGAATGATTTTCGGCCGCGCATTCCTGCGGCATAGCGATCATGTTGATGACCATTATCCGTCATAAATATGACCAAGGTATTGTCTTCCAACTTTAAATCTTCCAATTGCTTAAATAGCCTTTTTAGGTTGTCGTCTATATTGCTTACCATGGCATACACCTTTCTGGCATTTTCTTTCATGCGATCATCCATTTCCGGAAACGGTGTTCCGTCATTTTCGAAACCGGTGGAAGGATCAATGTCCTTATATCTGTCATAGTACTCCTGTGGTACCTGTAATGGAGCATGTGGTGCGTTGTAGGACAGGTACAGGAAAAATGGCTGTTCTTTGTTGGCTTCTACAAAGTCCATGGCTGCCTCCGTAAAAACATCGGTACAATAACCTTTACTTTGGTACATTTCCCCGTTTTTCCAAAGAATGGGATCAAAATAGCTACGCTGTCCTTTTTTGGTATTGGGCCAGTCGCCTGGCTGGCCTATTCCTCCTGATAGATGCCGAAGCGTAAAATCAAAACCTTGATCCTGTGGTCTGGACGGATAGTTGTCCCCCAAGTGCCATTTGCCTACCATACCAGTGGTATAGCCCGCATCCTTAAGCATTTCTGCTACGGTTATTTCTTCTGTGGCCATAATAGCTCCTCCTCTATAGGTGTCCCTGACCCCTGTCCTTAAAGAGTATCTACCGGTCATCAATGAGGCACGTGTAGGCGCACAAACCGGGGATACTATAAACTGGTCAAATCGTACACTTTCTTTTGCAAAACTATCCAGGGTAGGGGTTTGTACGTGTGGATTACCATAATATCCCAAATCGCCAAAACCTTGGTCGTCCGTTACCACAATGATAACATTAGGTCTTTTTGTTTTATTGGAATCTTGTGAGCATCCTATTAAAATTAAATTAGCTAGTAGGACAAAAAGAATTTTTTTCAGTTTTTTCATTTGTGTGTGATTGATAGTAATGGCCGATAAGACATATCCTAGTTGTAAACTTCCCAATCATCCGTTCTAAAGGAAGAAGCGGGCAAGCCTGCATTGTTGAATAATTCTCCTACTACAAAGTCGTCAAAGGCATACCTTACGGCTACTGGTTCTGGTACAAAGGCCGAAAACAGTGTTATGCCCTGCCAGTTAATGGTTGCGTGGGCAGGATAGAAGCGCTTATCTTTTCCGGCTATTTTAAAATTGGTCAGTTTTTTGCCAAAGGTAGTTAGACCATTAACGGCATGGTCAAAGCTCAATTTTACTAAGGGGCCTTCTATTTTCACTTCTTTTAAAACAGGGCCGGAATAAACAATTCCCGTTATGCCATACGCTTTGGCCAAGGCTAAATAGGCAAAACGTTCCCCTCCAACTTGCTTATTCGAGGGGTGGATGTTTTTCTCTTCCCCTATATCCATTAAACTGATCATTCCAGTGTTTTCAACAGCGGTTGAGGCCTTTAGTTGTGCCTCTCTTAGCAATGCGGAATTTAGTCCTGGTACGTTGTAATTATAAGGTGCAATTTGGGCATAGTAAAAGGGAAAATCGCCAATGCCCCATTCAGCACGCCAATTGTTTATTAAACCTGGAAGTAGTTTTTCATATTCTTTGTATTCCGCCTTATTGGATTCTCCCTGATACCAGATGACGCCCTTAATGCCAAATCCGGCCAAAGGGTGTATCATTCCATTGTATAATGTAGTCGGTATTCTGTGTGTTACCCTTTCTTCTTTATCCATCTCAGGTTCCGGAACCCAGTTAAATTCCTTTAACCCATCTTTGCTTATCCAAGGTTCAATTCGTGTTCCGCCCCAGCTAGAACATATGAGCCCAACAGGGACCTGCAGCACCTCCTGTAGCATATTACCAAAATGATAGGCGGTAGCGCTAAAATTGGAAACGTTTTCAGGATTGCTTTGTAGCCATTTCCCCGATAATTCTTCCAATTTGTTTAGGCTAGCCTTTCTTTTGACAGTAAAAAGACGAATAGAATTATTATGGGATAGAGCTACTGTTTTATTGGCATCCAATACTGGCTGGTTTATAAACCCTTTAAAGGTCATGGCCATGTTGGATTGACCGGAACAAACCCATACTTCTCCAATTAAAATATCTGAGAGCTTAAAGGGTGCACCATCTGTTATAGTGATATCATAAGGACCTCCAGCATTGGGAGTATGGACCTTTAATCTCCATTTTCCTGTGTTATCTGTATTGGTAAAATAGGTTCTGTTATCCCAGGAAGTGGTCACCTCTACGGTCTTATTTGCCAAAGCTGTTCCCCATAAGGGGGCATCCGATTGTTGCTGTAAAACCATATGGTCACCGAATATGGCCGGTAGCCTTATTTCGGATTTAGCCATTTGGGGCACACATAAAAGACAAAGTACTATGCAATGGTATAAGGTGTTCTTTGTGATCATTTTAAGGGACTACTTTTTATTTAATGTGATTTTTAACTTTTCCCAAGGATTTGGATAGGCTGTAATCCATAATTCTGGATCAAAATTCAGGTTTTCATTATCGTATCCCATTACAAATACCTCTATTTCCTTTCCTATCATACTTTCGTCCAATGGGATGTAATAGGTGTAGTTCTTGTCTCGGCGGGAGGTCATAAATTCCCAATTATTGGCAGGGTAGGATGAAGCCCTATCCGGGGAGCCAATATATTTATTACCCATTTTAGCTGCTGCATAGGCACCTTCTATACCATGTTGACCATTTAAAGCGACGGAGAGATAACTGCCCTCGGTTATTTCATCCAATACTATTTTGGACTTCCATACTTTTTGCGCTTTTTTCGTACTAGGATAGGCAAATAGGTTGGAGGCCTTCCATAAACTTCTATCCAATTTTTGTCCTTTGGCCCAACCTTCTATCTCTACGATTTGCTGGGGGAAAGTTTTAAACCTGAGATAGCGTACTTTTTTTCCTACGTTCACTTCGGATTGTTTGGCAGCCAAATATGTTAGTTCTTCCCAGTGTACTAAGTCGGTAGAGATTTCCACAAAATTACCTTCCCCAACAAGTAAGGGCTGTAAGGCAAATTCATTGGGAACAGTGATTACGAGTTTGTCCAAATAGGTGATTTCTCCTAAATCCAATCTTAAAGTACCTCCTTCGATACGTGTATCCAATCGATATTTTTTTTGTGGCCAAAATCCGGTTTCCAAATTGCCATCAAATAAATTCTTGTCCCAAACTCCTCTATTCACAAAAGCCTCTTGATCAAAAAATGCATCCCGGGCAGCTTTCACCTCGGGAATGTTGGTTTCTCCCGACCGCAGCAGGGAGCGTACTTCCAAAGCATTGTTGTCGGCGGCAAATACAGTAGCTTCGTATAGGGTTTCCACATCTTCCGGAATAGCTATTTCTGTGAACGGATTTAGTTTGCGATGAAAGTTTTGTTTTAATTCCTTTCCGGGAAATTTCAGTTTTAATTTTTTTCCTTTCAGTAATTGTTGAACACTTTTACCATTGATTTCCGCTGAGGTATATTGTTTCCCATTTAGGAGTTGTATGTTGGCTGTAGTTCCCGGCATTCCTAAAACTTCCATTTCAGTTGGGGCATCGGAAACATTTTTTATGGTTTGAAAGTTTGCCCCAGCTATAAGGGGAGCTTCGTATTTTTCTGTGGTGGCCAAAAACAGTCCAGATCTGAAGGGGAGGACATCTACAGGAATTGATTCGCCTTTGGAAAAAGTACCTATCAATTTTTCGGTAGGATGTAATTGAATCAGGGTTATATCCCCATCAGTATTAAGACCTATCTCTTCATTTAATTTTATGGAATAGGTGGCCTTTTCCCAATTTAAATTTCTAAGACTTAATATTTGGGTTTTGCCATTCCCCCTTGAAACGGCATTGGGACCATAAGATTCACTTAGCACTTTTCCATCGACCAATATATCCCTGTATTTTTTATGAAGGTTATAGATATGGGCCAATTTAGAAAATTCATCGTCATTCAATAGCCAAGGATTTCCATAAATTTCTGGAGAGAGAATTAAACTCCTGTTGAAGGATTGTAATATTAAATCATCTTCCCAATAATCCAAACAGGAGGAGATACAAACACCATGGTCTTCCGTTAGGCGCTGTAAGTCCGGAACAAGCCCTCTAGACATTGCCTGTGCCCTATGGTGAGGTGCTGTCATTGTATTTGCCATATGAACGTCAATATAGGTCTCATTGCCTCCCCATAAAAAAGTAGTGGCATAGGGTTTGGCTTTATCAAGACCCAGACGGTGGTTTAATAAAATTAAATCAGGACTATGTTCACGGGCTTCTTCCATCATAGTAATGAAGGCATCTTCTTTTTCCGGACGCAAAGGCCCACAAACTGCATCAAATTTGAACAGGGCAAAATCATAATCCCTACATAGTTTTACCATTTGATCTATTCTAGCCTTTTCTTCCTCCGGCGTATCCCCAAATCCGTCAGGTCCTCCCCAAACCCCCAATCGTATGTCCAAGTTTTTAGCTTGTGCGTAAATAGGGTCAAATCCATCCGGAAATTGCTTTTTAAACCGATCAGAATATATGCTGCCATAAAAATTCTTGCCATCTATGGCCCCTGCATCCAAGGCATAAATGTCCAATTGCATCCCATATTCCTTTTTAAGCCAACCAAAAAATTCAAGATTGATCTTGGTATGTTCCGCCGTGGCACCTTCGTTGGTATTGTTGATCCAACTAAAATATTGTGCCTTTGATGGGGTTCGCTCATCTGCACCCGCAGAGATATTGTTTTGGGCCGTTAAGGTAAAAAGTGGGAGAAACAATAAGCTATATACAATGTAATTTTTAATGGAAGAATTATGTAATTTCATGGTAATCATTGGTGTCTTAACTATTGTTAAAATACATTTCTTGGTTTAAAGAATTGTATTAAGGTAATAGCATATTATGGTTATTATTTTGGTGATACAACTATGGAATAATCCCCTTCATTGAGTTCGAACTTTCCTGTTTCCAGGTTTTTTATGCTGTTGTTTTTAAGCGGTACACCATTTTTAGTGATACTTATTTTTTTGGATGCAACCTCCCTTAAATTAACCATACCGATGCTGTTTTTGGGAATAGTCATATCATAGCGGTAGATGCCCAGGGATTCTTTCTTCCAATTGGATACAATGGTTCCGTAAGGAGATTCATATTTTGTATTCACAAACTCTAGGCCGGCAGGGGTAGAGGGGGATAGCACAAATTTTTTGAATCCTGGATTCTCAGGGTCTGGCTGTATGCCCCCAAGCCAGCGGTAAAACCATTCGGAAACAGATCCGAACATGGGGTGGCTGTTGGAAAAAACACCATCACTTTCCTTCCAGGTCTCCCAAATGGTGGTAGCTCCATTGTCTACCATAAAGCCCCAACCTGGATATTCCTTACTGTTTACTACCTTGTAAACCACTTCTGGGGAAATATGTTTGGAAATGGCCTCTAGGGCGTATTTGGTTCCGAAAATTCCAGTATTAAGATGACCATTGGGACCGCTGTACAAAGCTTTTTGTAGAGAGTCCTTGGCTGCTTCAAGTTCATTTTTAGGTACAATGTTGTGATATAACAAGGTGGAAAACAGGGTTTGGCGGTTTATCTTCCCGTTTACAGGCTTATCCCAGAATTCATTTTTGATAAGCGTTCTTAAGTGATCTGCAAGTTGGCCATATTTGGATTTGTTTTCTTTATCGTCCATCACTTCGGCAAAGGTTTCCATTATTTCGGCACATTGTAGATAATGCGCAGTACCCGTTAATTGTACTGGCACGGGTTCTAGGGATTCATGGTCGCTTAGGCCTTTGTTTACCATTCCTTCTGGATGTATTTTGGCCACTTTTTCCATCCATTTAATATTTGTTTTATAAAGTTCCTTTACAAAATCGGTGTCATTATAATAGAGGTATAGATAATACTGTGTAGTAAGATATGCGGACTCCCAACTAATACCGCAATATTGTACTCCAGCAAATGGGGCAGTATCCACAAAAGAGGAATCTTTCATAGCGTCTAACCAGTCATATACGGTTTTACGGTAGATTCCTTTCATATCATAGTTGTTGATATAGGATTCGCTAGTGGCATTTAAATCTCCCCCATAACCGAATTTTTCCCTAGCAGCGCAATCGGATTGGACACTGACCAGGTTGGCCAAAAAGGTTCTTTCGGTAATCTCTTGAATTTTATTTAATAGTTCGGAAGAACTTGTGAAATCTCCGGCGTTTTCAACGTTGGTATGTATTGGGAGGCCTTGAATATCTGAAATTTCAGGCGCTTTATGGAGACCCTTGATTTCCATATATCTATATACGTGATAAGTGAATTCAGGTTCGAACCAGGTAGGGCTATCCTTTCCGATAACATAGGTGTCCGTTTGCCAAGCAATTTCAGGTGCTCCAGGTCCGCCAACGCCTTTTCTTTTTATCTGACCGATTACCGTGGTCATTGGGTTTAGGGTGCCATTTTCATAAATACGCTCCCCAAACCTGAACTTAATGGTGTCCCCTATTTTTCCTGATAGTTTAATTTTATAGGTCCCCGTAAAATTTACCCCCATGTCCACGAGATGAACTCCGTTTTCTGGAGATGTAACCGCTATAGGGGTTATGGTATTGGTGACTTGTACAGGTGGGAAAAATGCCTTTTGTAAGTCACCGCCAGGGCTATTGCCTATAATTGCGGAATTCCAGGAATTATCTTTAAAGCCGGGTAGTTGCCAGCCTTTTATTTCCTGTCTTGCATCGTAGACCGTACCCAAATAAACGCTGTTCCTAATTATTGGACCGTAAGAATATTTCCATGAACTGTCTGTAATGATACTTTGACTGTCGCCATTTTGATATTGCAATACAAGATTGGCGATAAACGTTGGCTTGCCTACATTAAGATCTTTCCTTAAATTTCTTCTGCCCCATTTCCTCAAAGGAAGTGGGTTGTAAAATCCGTTTCCTAAACTAACCCCAAGACTGTTTTTGCCTTTTTTGATCTGTGAGGTGATATCGTATTCCGTGTAGTAGGTTCTTTTGCTGTAGTCCGTCCAAGCCGGGTCCAGTACGTTTTTACCTATGGGCTCACCATTAATGCTTCCTTTGTAGTAGCCTGCTGAGGTAATATAAAGAGTTGCCTTTTTAATTTTGCCTTGGGCTTTAAATTCCTTTCTAAAAATGGGTGCAGGGTGGTCAAGGTAGAAAAGGGAATCCTTTTTTGGTAGACTACGATTATCCGTAATCCAAAGGGCGTTGTCAAAATCCTTGGTGTTCAGTGTTAAAAACTCGTTTTCCTTAAGTTGGGGACTGTTTTCTATATCCTTATAATCCGTTGCAGCCAGCTCTCCACTGTGATCATTGTTTTGATCGGAGGAATTGTATAGGCCAAATAAGGCAATATGACAGCCTACCAAGATGGTTATCATTAGGATCAGGTTGTATCTAAGATCCTTGATTTTTAATTTTAGGTTGTTTTTGGTCATAATATATATTCAATATTAATTTTGGCTTATAAATTTCTACCTAGGAGGTTAACCATCAAGGTACCCATGTGTTTCTAGTTGATTATTGGGATATTACCTTTGCATCTCCCCAATTGCCAAATACCTTTTTTCCTGAAAAGTCCAGAAGAATAAAGTCTAGGCCACTTACGTCTATATCAATGTTAACTTTGCCTTTTTTAATATTGCCACTATCAAAAATGACACGGCCTCCAAATTTTTCCTCCACCATAATTTGAAACCTACCAGAGGCACCTTTTGACGAGCTTTTGTCTAAGGAGACTACTGCCCGAAAACGTTGTGCTTTTCCGTTAAGCCTGTACATTACTTCCGAATTGCTTTTTACCCCTAGTCCCTTTTCGTATTTTTTGCCACCAACTTTTAAGGGCTTTCCATGAAAATTTTTGTCCTCTACAGGTGCATTTCCCTTTTTGAGCAGATAATAAATATCGCTCAGGTAAGTAGTCCCTTCTTGGGTTATGGTGTATTTTTCTTCCGCTACGGGTGTTGGGCCGGCAACAGGGGTACTTCCAATAGTTCCTATTTTAAGTAAAAGATGTTCGTGTTTTCCAAGATTCTTTGCGGTAAATGAACCATTAAATTTACCGAGCTCCTTTCCGAGCCAAAGGTCCCTTACATTTTGCGGGCCAGATACCTTGATTTGATCCCACAGCACGGTGATATCCGATCTTTTTTCACCTTTATTGAGCATTAATACGGACGTAGTTCCATCGGATAATGGCTTGTTGTATATTTCAAGGCTATCCTTGTCATACACTTTAAACCCTTGGTGTGCCCTTGAATCTTGATTGACTGCGATTACTTCAGATGCCAAAAGGATGTTTTTAACCTCATCCGACATGGAGCGTAGATCGTTTCCTGCCATAATAGGAGCGGCCAAAATACTCCATAGACTAAAATGGGCCTTGTCCTCAATAGTGTTTTTTAAATTGCCCACCTGAAGCATGTCCGGGTCGTTCCAACTATCTGGACCTGCAAATTGCCATAAACCTTTAAATGCTGGGTGAATGGCCCCGTTGCCACCAGAGGTTTCCGCACAGCGGTAAACAGATTGTATTCTGGGATAGATATCCATGGAGGTGCGCCAAAGTTGCCCATAATCTTTACCTCCCCAGGCCCAGGCTCCACTACCAAAATCTGAAATACTTAAAACCATAGGTCTTCCTGTTTTAAGGATGGCCTTATGATAAACATCAAAGTCTTCCGTTGATAATCTTCCATTTTTTCTAGCGAAACATGCATCCAATTTAATGTAATCCACGCCCCATTCTGCAAAGGAATCCATGTCCGTTTGTTCATGTTCAAAACTTCCGGGTAGGTTCTGACAGGTTAGATCGCCCCTACATTCGTATATGCCATACTTAAGACCTTTGCTGTGTATATAATCTCCAATAGCCTTCATTCCTCCAGGAAACTTTATGGAATCGGCAACCAATTGTCCATTTTCGTTTCTTTCCGAAGCCATCCAGGCATCGTCCAAAACCAAATATTTATAACCAGCATCACGCATTCCGGAACTTACCATGATGTCTGCAATTTCCTTTATTTTATTTTCATCGATGTCTTTTTCAAAGGCATTCCAGCTGTTCCAGCCCATAGGAGGGGTAGGGGTTAAATATTTACTATCATAGCTGGGGACATTTCTAATTTCCTGATGAATATTGTTGGCAGCTTGTTTTTTCTTTAGATCTATCATGGCCTGGCCTAAAGCCTCTCCTATAAGAAGGTAGGATTTTGCATTTCTATTCCAGTGATAAAATTGTTTTGATGGGGAATCTTCGGTCTCTATATAAAAATCCCTTGTATCAACAACCGATACATTATCCTTAAATTCCGGATAGTTCGTCATTGCCATTTGTGCATTCATAAGGGATATTGCCCTTGGGTCTTTGTCTGCCCATCCCTTCATGCCTGTGGTGGCAATTACAAAGGGTAAAGTAGGGGTTCCCAAATCTTTCCTTATGTCCTTTATGAAGTGAACTAAATTCTCTTCATAGTATTTGTTTGCCGTTTTGGTAACCCGATCGTTCCAGCCCTGATGCCAACCAAAGCCTGCAAGTTCAAAACTTTCTCCCTGATAATCGGGAACATATTGCTGCAAATTGTCCAATACTTTGTGGACGGTAGATAGCATTTGCACATAATAGTATCCGGTGTCCTTGGGTTGGGAGGGAATACGGTTATATCCCGATTCACTGACTGCAGAGGGTGGACGAAAATCCACGGCCAGACTTTTGCCGCCCCAAGACGTTTTTATAAGGAGTACTTTGTTTTCATAATGGTTTCCTGTAACATGGCCAAAGCCGAGTTCAGGCCCAATTGTGGTATCAAAACCACCATAACCTGCACTTAATTTTCCTGTTTTAATAGCGTTGAATTTATCCCACGTATAGATAAACACGTCATCCCTTTCTGACCATTCCCCTTTCTCATCCACCAAGTGTTGATATACACCTTCGTTGTCATTGTTGATCAACCACCTCAGGTTGCCTTTATCCCCTTTTTCCATCTCTCCGTGACCTTGCATATTGGATTGTCCGGCCAGTATAAAGACCTTAATTGGCTGTTGGGCATTAGATTTTAGGCATAGACCCAATGCCAGTATTAGTAGTACAGGTAGTATATTGAAATGGTTGTTCTTTGATTGTTTGATCATTAGGTAATCTTAATATTAAGGGGTTTTTTTGTTGATGTAGAAATACCGTATTCTACAAGTGTTGCCAATTCGTTTTGGGTCTTCTTTTTCTGCTATTTTAATCTGTAAAGTGTGTTTTTTGTTTTCCAGTCCACTGGCAAGGGTAAAGAACCAAGGCAGGTGTAGGCTTCTGCTCCAATTGGTCAATAGGTCCAATTTTTGCCATTCTCCTTTGTCTATCCTGTATTGGATAAATCCTGCATCGGGACCGGCTGCTACAGCTATTCCCACAGTGTTGCCTTCAAAGGCAAGACTTGCTTTTCCCTTGTTGGCCTTCTCGCCAATCAGCATGGGTACATTGGTGTAGTTATTTCTAGTGCCTTTGCCATCTTGGGGTTCCCAGTTAGGCACCAACTTCCAATCTCCGCTTATTTTGGCGTTAGTTATATCAACTAGCGTCCCATTATCATAGTTTAGTTCGTTCAAAGGCTCGGGCAAATTGTGACTTTTTATTTTATCGTCTTCGGCAGCAGGTCCTAGCCAAGAATTCTCTAGCAATGCTATCATGGAGCGTGCATAAACCCCTTGCCCAAAAGGGGATGGGTGTAAGTTTTTAAAATCGTCCTTCCAGGTAAATTCACCGGCGTCGATGCGTTCCGTTACTTCTTTGGCCAGATTGATAGTGGGAATGCCGTAATGCTGGGCCACTTTTTCATGGTTAAGGATAACCTTGGGGGTTTCTCCCTGACGGTATAATTTCATTTTACCGGGGTCAACAAAATGCATGATTACTATATCCGTTGCCGGATTTTGGTATCTCGCATGGCGTACAATACCTTCCATGGCCCTTATTTGCTCTTCATCCGTTCTACCATTGGTTGCATCGTTTACAGCGGCTTCTTCAAATAATAGGTCTACCGGCCCATTAATAAATAGATCGCGCTCCATACGGAATGCACCTGGGGTTGAACCTGTAGAGGGAATTCCCGCGGCAATGAACTCGAACCGGGTTTCAGGAAATCTATCTTTTAAATAATTCGTAATACTATCGCGCCATCCACCATTATAAGTAATGGATCCACCCAAAAAGGCTACCCTACCTTTTTTTTCATGTTCAAATTTAATCTGGCTGTTTTGGAGTCCATTTCTCAGGTTATGGTAGGCCGATGGATCAAGAGGTTTAGCTTCCGATTTGCTGTAATACTTAATGAAATCGGCACCCAATCTCGGCGTCTCAATAGGAAAATGATGCCCGTGAAGGGTTTGTTTTCCCTCGGTACAAGTTACCACTGTGGCGATTCCCCCAAGCTCCAAATATTTGTTTATTAACGGAAAGGTGTTTTCCTTGGGAGGAACCACGGAGTCTGTAAGACTTATCATATGCAGAACTGGAACTTTGGCTTTTGCCAAACCTTCAAGGTTGTCCATGGGGTTATTGTCGTGCTTTTTGGCTTCGGCATCCGATTTAAACCCATATTCTTCCTTCAAGGTTTTCCAGTCCTTTTCCGAGCCTATTCCACTACCAAATCCGCCGGGCCAACTTTTAAAGTCGCATACCGGGGCTTCCGTATAGATGCAACTAACCAATTCAGGATGCATTTTTGCCCAGTTATAGACAAATAAACCTCCTCTACTAACACCTTCTAGAGCTACTTTTTTACTAAAATCATGAGACCTGATAAGGTACTTGTAGAATCTATCCCAAGATTTCATGGCTTTTGGACTTCCAAATTGGTTGTTGGTGTTCAAATAGGCAAGGTGAAAACCTTCTGAAAGTAAAATGCTGTCCATTTCGGTGTGCCAACCAGGGAAACGTGCCCTCCATACCCAGGGCTTGCCAGGTATGGCTTTTGTTGGTTCTATAACAAATGCCTTTTTTCCATCAAATTCAAAGTCGAATCGTGTGAATCCTTTCCATTCGGTTTTTTTGCCAGGAAAACGCTGATCTACCAAAACAGCTTTTTTACCACTAAGGTTTTCGTAGATAATTTTTGCAATTTCTCCCGCCCCTTCGCCATTGGGATGTATAGCGTCTGGAAATAGTTTGCCTTTTCCGAGCATAGGGGTGTAGAGGTCGATTAATTTTAGACCCTGCTCTTTGGCAATTTCCCTTATTTTAGGGTTTACCTCATTGGTCACAATTTCGGCACTGATCTTTCTGCCTTTTTCGTAAACGGGAACGGCCAAACATGGATAAATGGTTGGCTTGGATGCTATATTTTGAAAGGATTCAAGGAGCCGAAGATAATCGGCTTTAAACCCATCCTTGTAGACCCAGTTAAAATCCTTACTATCATTGGTGCCCAATTTAATGATAACGATGTCAGGATTATAGGCCAGGGCGTCTTTATAGGCTTGGGTTTCAATATAGGGGGCGTTGCCTTTGGATAATAGGGTTTTACCACTAATCCCAAAGTTTTTCACTTCATATCCTTCCCCAAGCATACGTGCCAATTGTTCGGGATAGGCGTCCTTGATCCGGTCCTTTATTCCGTAACCAAAGGTGATACTATTT
Source organism: Arenibacter troitsensis (assembly GCF_900177645.1). Taxonomy (GTDB): domain Bacteria; phylum Bacteroidota; class Bacteroidia; order Flavobacteriales; family Flavobacteriaceae; genus Arenibacter; species Arenibacter troitsensis. The sequence goes on along the minus strand of NZ_FXAO01000002.1, from coordinate 566,816 downwards.
CCAATACAGGCTACTTTGATTTTTGTGCCTTCTTGTGCATTAACCTTGGCAATCGGAAGTAAGAAGACAAATAGAAGTATAAATTTGAATTGCTTCATTTGAGTTTGAGTTTTACTAAGGTATCAGCGATTTAATTCGTCGGCTCTTTTTTTTGTAAATTCCATAGGAAATTTGGCATCTACCTCGTCCCACCAGGTATACAATTTTTTGTATAGATGATCCCTTAATTCCGGTAATTCGGAAGCTAAATCGTTCCTTTCCCCTATATCATTTTTAATATTATAAAGTTCCATCCTGTAATCATTTAGGAATAAGATCAATTTGTAATCCCCATCCCTAATGGCACTACTTGGACTACCTTTTTGGTTGGATTGGTGTGGGTAGTGGAAATAGGTGGCTTCATGAATATTCTGAGTATCTCCCTTTAGTAAGGGTACTAAACTTTTTCCATCCATATGCAAATCCGGTCTTAATGGTTGCCCGGTCATTTCCAAAATGGTAGGGTAGAAGTCGCTACTGGTAATAATGGCATCAGAAACGGTTCCTGGTTCTATATTTCCCGGCCATTTTATTATGGCCGGTTCCCTGATACCCCCTTCATACAACCAACCTTTTCCTGCCCTTAAAGGAGTGTTGGCCGTGGGAATGCCTTCTGAAGTGGAAAGGCCACCGTTGTCCGCAAAGAAAACTACTACAGTATTATCCGCTATGCCCTGATCTTTTATTTTATTAAGTATTTTTCCTACTGCCATATCCATAGATTCTACCATTGCCGCATATGTGGGATGATCTTGGGTCTTTCTATAGGTAAATGTTAGGTCTCCTTGGGTTTCTTCCGCAAATCTGTCTGCATCGGTCAGACCCAATTTTTCTTTCTTTTTGTTGTATTTCTCAACCCTATCTGCAGGGGCATCAAAAGGAGCGTGTACTGAATACAGAGAAAAGTATAGCAAAAATGGGTCGTCTCCGTATTGGTCTATGAAATTGACCGCTTCTTTAGCCAAGCGGTCTGTCATATATTCCCCTTCAGGACCATTCTCCAAATTGGGAATGTCCCATGGAGAGAAGTATTTGTTCTTAATATATAGGCCGCCCCTAAAATGCCCGGCAACATTAATATCAAACCCTTGTTTATCAGGCCAAAAGGTTTCTTCTCCTGCTACATTGTTTAGGTGCCATTTTCCCATAAAGGCGGTTTTATAGCCAGCCTCTTGGAGCAATTCTGGAAACAACACCTCCTCTAAAGGAAGGTTTCTTTTATATTCGGGATTTCCGGGACCTCCTATCCATTGGGTCAGTTCCATTCTTGCAGGGTTTTTTCCCGTTAGAATGGAAGCCCTGGTGGGAGAACAGATTGGCGATGCGGCGTAGGCCTGTGTAAAACGTATTCCTTCTTTGGCCAGCTCGTCTATATTGGGTGTTTCGTAAAAGGAACTGCCGTTGACAGAAATATCCATCCATCCTAGATCATCCACCAGGATAAACACAATATTGGGTTTTTTGTTTTGGGCATGAACATTCAAAGAGATGAAAATTCCAAACAACAATAAATATTTTCTTGTTAATTGGCGTGATATCATGGTTAATGGTGTTGATTTTGTTATAAGTAAGAGTGTTACTCTAATAAAGGTGACGAATTTGGAAAGGGCTTACCCTATGTTATTGTTAGGGAAAGTTAAATTTTTCGGAAATACGGTGTCTTTCCTTTTAATGTCATCTTGTTTTTAGAATAATAATGGCTTTGCCCATAATAATCCCCATAGATATTTTAAGGAAATTGCCTAAAACTTTTGATAAAGGCAAGCAATCTTGATTATATTTTCCAAGTTCTACATTTAAGCAGCTTCATGATTGAGGGAGGTTTAAGAGGCTTTTATTTGAAGTGATTTTGTAATTGTTCAGTTAGATTAGCAACTTTCTCCTTAAGTTCACCTTTGTCCGCTATATTAACATTTTCCTGTGGGTCGCTAAAATGGTCGAATAGTTCATGGTCCAAAAATTCACCTCTCTTTTTTGAGGTTTTGTCCCAACTATACCATTTTATGTACCTATACTGATCCGTCCTTATGGAATATCCCATGCGTTCTTGGTCCCTGGTTTCCTTAGGACCAAATCTTCCGAGTAGAAACTGACTAAAAGCAGCTGTTTTCCACTCTGTTTCTGGTTTGTCCAATAATGGGGTTAGGCTCTTACCTTGTAAATGGGCAGGAACAGGCAGTCCGGCCAATTCGCATAATGTGGGATAAATATCCACTAGTTCTGTAAGTGCCTTGCTTTTTTCGCCCTTGGCTTTAATTTTTGCCCCGCCAATAATCATAGGTACATGGGCATCAATATCATAGTTGGACATTTTTCCCCAACCATTGTGTTCCCCTAGTTTCCATCCGTGGTCGCCCCAAAGTACCACAATGGTATTCTTTAAAAGGTCCAATCTCTTTAATTCATCCATAATTCTACCAATTTGCGCATCGGTATAAGAAACACTGGCATAGTACCCATGTTTCACTTCCCGTTGCCGACCTATATCCCATGGTTGTTCCGAAGGTTTGGGTAGATTGTGGTTATCGTCATAATATCTTAATTCCTGATCTCCATGTACGGTATAATATGGACTGCCCTTGGGAGGGTATTGGTTGTTGGCCAATGGTATGGAATCCCTGTGGTACAGGTTCCAATATTTCTTAGGGGCATTAAACGGCAGATGCGGTTTGTAATAGCCTACCGAAAGGAAAAACGGTTTTTTGTCTATGGCCAATTCCTGTAATCTATGAATGGCATAGGTAGTTTGTGCTCCGTCATAATAGGCGTCGTCATAGACATCGGCACTTTCAACGGAATTTGCTTTGAGGTACCAATGGCCCAATGGATCCAGTCTATTTTTTCCTTCGGCGATCAACTTCTGTTTTTTAGCTTCTTGTATGTCCAGGTTCAATTTGGAGGCGTATACCGCATCCGGATCAAATGGGAACCCCTTTATATGAGGTCTTTCTGTCCAGCTTATAGAATCAGGTATGTCATTATGGAAAGTTTTTCCCAAGCCGATTGTAGTATAGCCATTTTGTTTAAAGTATTGTGGTAGGGTAACCACGTCTGGAAGTATGTCCCTAAATTTTGTAGCCAGATCCCAAACTTGTATGGAGTCTGGGCGTAAACCTGTTAATAAACTGGCTCTTGAAGGATTGCAGACCGCTTGTTGGCAGTATGTCCTAGTGAATACCACTCCTTCTTTGGCCAATGCATCAATATTTGGGGTTTTAATATAGGGGTTGCCATAACATCCCAATTCCGGCCTTAAATCGTCTACCGGTATAAAAAGAATATTGGGTGCAGCATTTCCGGTCGTGGCCATGTTTTCTTCACATGAGTAAAAGGTAGAACAGAGCGCGGCCAATCCTACAAGTGTTAACTGGGTAATATGTTTCATTTCTATGCTGGGCAATTTTGAATATTTCTTTTTCAAGAAGTTATAATTGATTTATATGCTTAAACAGTTCAATTTCTTTTTTAATTATCTATAAAATGGGCCTAATTAATTTTTTAAAATAACAAATCATCTTGTGGATATACTTTATAAAATATGTTTTAAAAGTAATCTAATAAGGTGATTTGGCAAATAAATTCTGAATTTTTTGAGGGAAATCGGAAACGATTTAATGTTATTATTAGATTTATTTTATTTTAATTAGTTGATAATCAATATTATGTGTTTATAATTTGATTTTACTTGAATTTATGGTTTATGGTTTTGTAGATATTTTTCTATATTTATAAAATTATTCCTTCGTATTGATTTTCTGTATTTTTTAATAATATTAATTTAGCATTAATAAGTGTTTAAAATGAATATTTCGGAATTTACAGCAAGTTTTTTTTGGTTGTTGTTAGTCTGATATTGCGCGGGTTAAGATTTTTGGTAGTTGAATAATTAATTATAGAGTAAGAATATGGGTTTTAGGAACTCGGTTGGTTTGTTAACTGCAATGTTGATCATTGTAGGTTGTTCGGAAGCTAAAAAGGAAAAGGGCAATGTTGGTACCAAGCCCAATGTTATACTTATTTATGCCGATGATTTGGGGAGGGGTCTACTTTCTGTTGAGGGACAGCGCATAATTAAGACACCTAATATTGATGGTTTGGCCAATGAAGGTATGCGTTTTGAAAATGCCTATGGTGCCATGTTCTGTGCCCCGGCAAGGGCCAGTCTTATTACGGGATATCACGATGCCCAAAAGGATAAGTGGAAAATAACTGCCGGCGGTTTGTACCTAAATATTTCCAGAGGGACCATGGATCAAGCGGAAATTGAACAGAAGCTGAATGATCAATTGGGTGAAATTCCGGAAAATGAAGTGTTTTTGGCAGAAGTGTTTAAATCTTCAGGATATGTTACTGGGGAAGTTGGTAAATTGGAATATGGCTTTTCAACTACAGACAAGCAGATGAAAAGACATGGCTGGGATTATTATTACGGATTTTTGGACCATGTACGTTGTCATGGGTTTTATCCACCTTTCTTGTTCGAGAATGGAAATTTGATCAACATTGAAGGCAATACCTTGGCGAACTGTGGCAAGACCATGGAACGGGAAACTGAAAAGGCCTATGAAGAAAGATGGAATATGGAAGGTAAGACGACCTATTCCCAAGACCTTTTCTTGGAAAAAATATTGACTTTTATTAGAAGTAATAAGAATAAACCATTTTTTCTTTACCATCCTACCCAATTGCCCCACGGTCCTGTTGCAATTCCCAGTGTGCACCATGAGTTTGTCAATGATGATAGGTTGACCCAAATAGAAAAGGAGTACGCATCCATGGTGAAAATGCTTGACGATCATGTGGGTGTCATTATAAATGAGTTGAAGACCCTTGGAATTGATGATAATACCATGGTAGTCTTTACCTCTGATAATGGGCATGAAATATATTACTCCAAGGAAGGCCGAATATTGAAACCGGTTAGGAATATGGCAACCGGGGAGTTCTTTGACGATGTAAATACCAAATATTACAGTGAATTGGCTGGAGATGTATTTGATGGCAATGATGGTATGGCGGGAATTAAAAGAAGTAATTGGGAAGGCGGGGTTAGAGTGCCCTTAATTGCCAGATGGCCCGGTAAAATAAAACCAGGAACAACTTCGAATGCCTTGGTTTCCAATTATGACTTTATGGCTACTATGGCCGATTTAGTGAATGTTGAAATCCCTGAGAGTAAGGACGGGGTATCCTACCTGCCCGAGTTATTGGGGCTAGAAGGACAAGAACACGATTATGTGGTGTATTCTTCTTTTTTGGGGCCTGCCATTGTATCCAAAGAAGGTTGGAAACTACGGTATTTTGCTGCTGACGATATTTTTCAATTATACTATCTGCCAGATGATTATAGGGAAGAAAAGAACCTTTATGAGGATAATACGGAGATAGCGGAAAGGTTGAAAAAAATATTGATAGAAGAATGTGACGGCGATTTGAACAATGGATGGTTCAAGGTGAAAAGTAGTGTTTTACCGTATATAAGGTCTTGATTGCGGAGGATCTTTAAATAGGCACACCATTTTAATTGCCGTAGGTTTTGTGCTAGAGGTGTATGGGATAATGAATTAATTTATTGTAATGAGATTTAAGGAACAAACCCCCGACGAATTCTTAATATCTGAATTAAAAAATAACAAAGAAGAGGCTTTTGATTGTATTTTTCGAAGGTACTACAAAGGACTTTGCGCCTATGCCTCCAATTATGTTTACGATCTGGACCAAGCTCAAAGTCTTGTTCAGGATTGCTTTGTGAAGCTGTGGGACAACCGTGATAGAGCGGATAGTATAGTAAGTTTACCAGCGTATCTGTCGCGCATGGTCAGAAACAGATGTATAGATCATATTAGGCAGGTGAAGTCGTTGGACAAGTTGCATGAAAAATTAGAATTGGAGGAGTTTGTGACCAACGCAGAGAATTCTTTGTTGTCCCGTGAGTTCGAGGAGCTTCTTGTCAAAGCAATTTCCACCCTGCCCAAAAAGAGTAAAATGGCCTTTGAATACAGTAGGTTCGAGAATCTTACCTATAAGGAGATTGGGGTTAAAATGAACATTTCAAGTAAGGCGGTCGAAGCTCTTTTAAGTAGGGCCTTAAAACTATTGCGTAAAGATTTGCAGCCTTATTTTACTGTAGTTATAGTTGCAGTTGTGGTTTGGATGTCAAAATTGTAGCTAAATCAACTTATTTAACGACAAGTTTAATTCATTTCCCTATATTGATTTTGTATAGATATCCTTTTGGAAAATAATAAGGCTTTCATAAACTTCTTCGTTACACTGCAGCATTTTCCATCATTTTCTGAAATCTTATCTGCCCTTATTCTAAAAATAATATTTATTTGATTTGGAAAAAAAATGATGGGTTGGCAACACTTTTTTACATTTAATATTCATGATGTAGAGTTTTTTTTACCTACGTCTTAAGTCTTGTTTTTACTGGGGAAGAAGGGTGTCGGAGTCATTCCTTTCTTGATCTGCACATTTAATACACAACATTAATTTAACTTTTTTTTTACATAAACGTAGGGTATGCTTTGTTTTGGCTCGTCATTTAGTTGAACCATATCTAAAAAGCAATTGGAAAAGGTAGAAAATAAGATTGAACGTATCATAGCCAAGTCCTTTAAAGGCGAACTGGATTCTAAAGAACAGGATTTCTTGGATCAATGGATTTCCATGTCGCAGGAGAACAAAAGGAAATTTGGGATTTACGAAAAATTGTGGAAAAGATCTGGAGAGTTGTTGTTGTCCAATACGATAGATATTGAGCAATCACTCTTAAAAACCAAAAAACGTATACCGGATTTTCGATTTAAAAGAAGAACCCGTTTTGGTAATTTTCGGGTTGCTGCAGTATTTATTCTTGCCATGGGTCTTGGATTCCTAATCAATTACCTTTTAGGAGGCAACGATTTAATTGATGGTACACCCCAAATAGTCTACCAAGAGGTAAGGGCGTCCTATGGCACCCGTACCAAGTTAATTCTAGCGGACGGAACCAATGTTTGGCTCAATTCAGGGAGTACACTTAAGTTTCCGATTGATTTTGATAATGTGGAGGAAAGGGCAGTGGAGTTAAATGGCGAAGGCTATTTTGATGTAACCAAGAATGAATCAAAGCCGTTTATTGTTAATACCTCCGGATTGGATGTAAAGGTGTACGGTACATCCTTTAATGTTTCCGCTTATGAGGAATACGACTCCATGGAAGTGGCTTTAGTGGAAGGAAAAGTAAGTCTAGTCCAAGGAGTTAAGGGAGATAGAAAGGAGTATATGGTTCTCAATCCCAATGATGTGGTAGAGTGCAATATAAGTGAAAAAAGATTGTCCAGGATCAGCGATTCCAAGATGAACAAGTATACGTCATGGAAAGACGGGCAAATGATTTTTTATGGAGATCCAATAGCTAAGGTTGTAAGCCGCTTGGAAAAATGGTACAACGTGGATATTGAAATAAGAGACAAGGCTTTGGAGAATTACCGGTTTACAGCAACATTTAATGATGAGTCTTTAGAGCAGGTCCTTAAACTATTAAGTCTATCCTCACCAATGGAGTATAACATTGTTGCATCAACAAAACAGAACGACGATAGCTTTAGTAGAAGGCAGGTAATTTTGTCGATTAAAAAATAAAAGCATTAACAACAACTCTGATAAAAACAACTTAAACTTCTTGCCTATGATGAGATGATTGAAAAAAACAGGAAAGTGTTGACGCACTTCCCTGTCTAAAATTTCCCTGAACTGAGAATTCAGGTAGTATAATAGTATCAATTTAATACCAATCCAAAATTATGAAAAAAAAGTTAATGGACGGGAAAGCCTTTAAGGTGTTTCCGCCTTCCAAAATGTTCCTCATTATGAAATTATTTGTACTAATTATTTGCTTGTCGTCATTCGCGGCTATTCCTGCCTCAAGTTATTCGCAGGATACCAAGCTTTCGCTTAGGGTAGCGAATACTTCCATTAAGCAAGTGTTGACGGAAATAGAAGAAAACAGTGAGTTTTACTTTGTGTATAACAATAACTTGGTTAATGTTGAAAGAAAAATAAGTCTGGATGTAAACAAATGGAAGATTTCCAAAATCCTGGATGCGATTTTCGAAAATGATGAAGTTGTCTTTTCCCTAATGGATAGGCAGATCATTATTTCACCAAAGAACATGGCGGGCGTAAAGAATGCTATGCAGAACACGGTTGCCGGTGTTGTTGTTGATGAATTTGATGGTCCCTTGCCTGGAGTTTCCGTAATGGTCAAAGGGACGTCTAAAGGTGCTGTTACCGATTTTGATGGAAAGTATACTATTACTGCATCTTCAGGTGAGACCTTGGTCTTTTCGTATTTAGGTATGAAAACTCAGGAGGTTACTGTGGGAGGAAGTAGCACTGTAAACATCAATATGGAGCCCGATGCTATGGGGCTGGAAGAATTTGTGGTAGTAGGATATGGGGTGTCCAAAAAGAGCGACTTAACGGGAGCTGTTGTAAGCGCTGATATCGAAAGATTATCTGAAATCCCTAATGTTTCGGTATTACAGGCCTTACAAGGTACTGTAGCGGGTTTGAACGTGGGTGCGGTAGATGCTGCCGGGGAGGATCCGACTATCTCTATAAGAGGTCAAAATTCGCTTTCCAGTGGTGCTGCGGCGAATCAACCTTTAATTGTAGTGGATGGAATAATCTATCGTGGCAATCTGGTAGACTTGAACAAGGCTGATATAGAATCAGTAGATATTTTAAAAGATGCCAGTTCTGCTGCTATTTACGGTTCTCAGGCGGCTAATGGGGTAATGTTGATTACTACCAAGAAAGGAAAAGTTATTGGGAAGCCAGTAATCAATTATACGGCAAGTTATACAGTGCAAACTCCTACAAGCAATGCATTGGAGCCTATGGAGTCTGCTGAATTAAAAGATTTCTTGGATGATGCTTATCCGGGACAAGATGTGCAATCATTATTGAATACCCAAGAAATGAGAGATGGGTATGCCAATGATTATAATAATGGTATGTGGGATATTATAACTGGAGATGGTTATATTAATAATCATAATATTAGTGTTAGAGGTAGATCGGAAGATTTTGGGTATTTTTTCTCTGGTGGTTTTACCGACGTTAAGGGTTTTATTATAAACGATACCTTTAAGAAAATTAACTATCGTATGAATTTGGATGCCAAAATCAACGATTGGTTAAGTGTAGGTACCGAGGCTTTTGTTACTACCAGTGATTACTCCGGTGCTTCTCCAAGGTCTGATTTATCCTTATTGGTCATGCCTTGGACTCCCTTATATGAAGAAGATGGTTCTCCAAGACAAATATTACAAAATACATGGACCAATCCTCTTTTGGATTTAGAGACTTTGGATAATGATAAAAGATTGAATTTGTTTGCCAATATTCATGCGGATGTAAAGTTGCCCATTGATGGCCTAAATTATAGGGTAAATTTCTCTCAAAACTATAGAACAACCAATCATGATAGTTTTGATCCCAATGGGGCAAACTTTACAGGATATGGATATAAAAATTCTTCAATTAATTACAATTGGACATTGGATAATATTTTAACTTATACCAAATCATTCAACAATATCCATAACATCAATGCAACCTTGGTATACGGTGTGGAAGAAATAACAACATCTTTTACAAATGCCAATGCACAAAATTTTACCAATGATATTTTGGGCTATAATGCATTGGAATCTGGTGATCCAACCTTGAATGTTATCAATACGGGGAAAGAAGGGGAACAGAGTCTTTATACTATGGGACGCCTACAATATGGATTTGACAATAAATATTTGTTAACAGGTACAATTAGAAGGGATGGTTTCTCCGGATTTGGAACCAACGAAAAAATTGGTGTTTTCCCTTCCATTGCAGCAGGTTGGGTTGTTTCTGAAGAAAACTTTATGGATAGCACCGATAACTGGTTAAATTATTTAAAGTTTAGAGGTTCCTATGGATCAACAGGTAGAAGGGCTGTGGGTAGATATGATACCCAGGCTACCGTAACCTCCACCGTTGCCGGAAATTTTGGTTATGTATTTGGCGACGGATTAACTCCAACGCAAACCCAAAATATAGAGTCATTGGCCAATAATAATTTAGGATGGGAGACTACCACGGGATTAAATGTAGGCGTAGATTTTGCTTTCTTAAATTCAAGATTAAGAGGTAATGTGGAGTACTATGACAATTCCACCAAGGATATCCTATATGCCATCCAGATTCCATATATTACAGGTTTTACTACTATTAATACCAATATTGGAGAAGTTGCGAATCACGGATTGGAAGTTTCATTGACCGGACAGATCGTAAAAAGTCCCGACTTTAAATGGGAAACATCTTTTAGTTTTTCACGAAATAGAAATGAAATCGTGTCTATTCTTGGGGCCGATGATGACGGAGATGGAATAGAGGACGATTTGGTAGCCAACAGATTGTTTATCGGTGAGCCTACCGGGGTGGTGTTCGATTACGAAATTATTGGCATGTGGCAAGAGGCAGACGAGGAAGCGGATGTAATTCCAAACGGATTTTTCCCTGGAACATATAAAATTGCCGATTTGGATGAGAGCGGGGATTATTCTGCAACTTTCGATAAAAAGATATTGGGATACACAGACCCTGATTACAGATTTGGTATAGCCAATACATTTACCTACAAGCAATTTAGCCTATATACTTTTATTAATAGTATTCAGGGTGGTAAGGATTATTACTACGGTACGGATGCTTTGATTTTTGGAGCGACCAATACACAAAACGAACGCTATATTTCCCAAAATGTGTTTAAGGGAGGCTGGGATTATTGGACCCCGGATAACCCTGATGCTAGATTCAGAGGGCTGGAAGGTCCGGGAACTTATGAGCCCAACCGTTACTTGCAACGAAATTTTGTACGTATCCAGGATGTTAGTTTGTCCTATACCCTTGATAAGGATATCTTGAAAAAGACAGGGTTTAGTAATTTAAAGTTATTTGTAAGCGGTAAGAACCTTGCCACTTTTACAAAATGGAGAGGATGGGATCCTGAAACGGGACAAGGCTATACTCAAGGGACTCCTTTGTTGGCAAATTACACAGTAGGTCTTAATGTTGAATTTTAAAAAAGAAGATTATGAAAACTAATAAATATATAATTTTATTGTCGGTTCTTTTTTTAGGTTTTTCTTCCTGTAATGAAGAAGAATGGTTAAAAGAGGAGGCCTACGATTTTTACAGTGCTGATAATTCCTTTAGAACAGAAAGTCAGTTTAATCAGGCCGTTGCAAGTCTGTATAATTTAACGGATTTATACACAGTTTGGGGTGGTGCCACTTCCCACTTTATTTTCCAATATACTACGGATATTGCTTATAATGCAATTGGCCCTAATAGTGAACTAAATTCATACGAAGATAGGTTAACACCAGAATATGTAAGGGTAAGAACCCCCTGGGAAAGGTCTTATGAGATAATAGCTCAGGCAAATACTATAATCGGCAGAATAGATGGTGAGGATACAGAATTTTCTTCAGAGGAAAAAAGAAACCAACTAAAGGCTGAAGCTTTGTTTTTTAGAGCATTTACGTATAGATATCTTGGTATTCTATATGGAGGGGTACCCTTATCATTGGAAGAAGTTACCGTTCCAAGAAGGGATTATGTAAGAGCTACGCAAGCAGAAGTTTTTGCCCAATGTATTGAGGATTTAAAATTTGCTGTAGCTAATTTACCAGACGTTTCAGAGTTGGGTAGCGAAGCTAGGATTACAGATGCGGTCGCCAATCACCTTTTGGCGGAACTCTACATAATTGTTGGAGATTATGATAAGGCTATTGCCAGTGCTTCCAGTGTAATCAACAATCCTAACTATGCCTTGATGACAGAGCGTTTTGGAAGCAAGTTAAATGAGGATGGCGACGTATATGGTGACCTTTTTAGAAGAGGGAACCAAAATCGTAGTTCAGGAAATACTGAGGGCTTATGGATAGCTCAATACGAGTATAATGTTACCGGTGGAGGTAGGGGAAGTATAATTACACAATACTTGGGGCCTCAGTATTATTTATTGCAAGGGAAGGCTGATAACAAGAATTTATTTATAGGGCCAACGAATCAAAACGGTGGACGCGGTATAGGCTGGTTTGCACCTTCAGATTTTATGTTGAACGATGTATGGGAAAGCGTACCCGGAGATATGAGAAACTCTGAGTATAATATTATACGAGATCTGGTTGTGGATAATCCTGAATCTGTCTACTATGGTCAAAAAATGGTTGAAAGTGATGCCATTAAAAGTATAGACACTTATAGAAGGCAATGGACGGCTATTTTTGCTAAAACTACTCCTATCAATGATTTCCCTGAAGAATTGTTTGTTGATTTTGAAACTGGTGAAGTAACAAGAAATGCATCCCAAACCTTTAGAGATCATTACCAAATGCGTTTGGCCGAGACTTATTTATTAAGAGCGGAAGCCTACTTGGGCAAGGACCAGACGGGTCTAGCAGCAGATGATATCAACGAGTTGAGAAAAAGAGCTCAGGCACCATTGGTTTCTGCAAGCGATATTGATATTGATTTTATCTTGGATGAAAGGGCTAGGGAGCTTCATTTTGAGGAATACAGGTTGTTGACTCTTAAGCGACTCGGGAAGTTGGTTGAACGTGTTACCGATCATAATCCATATTACAATGGTACTTATGATACAGGTTTTGTTATTCAAGACTACCATAACCTATGGCCTATACCCCAGCAGGAAATAGAAAGAAATACCGAGGCGGTATTGGAGCAAAACCCAGGATATGCCAATTAAAATACAAGGTTTATAATTAAAGTAATTGTACTAGAGGGCAGGGCTAAAATTGTTCTGCCCTCTATTTTTTTTATTACGAACGAAGGAATTGTAAACCACAACAAGTAAATATTATTTCGCTAAGTTAATCAGGATTATGTCATGATAAAAACCATTACTTTTTTAAGGGTCTATTTAATTATTTCCACAATAGTATTTATTGGATGTAATACTACGAATTCATCCGAAGACATAAGTAGGCAAAAAATTAAATTCGATTTTGATTGGAAATTTACTAAGGGCGATTTTCCAGAAGCGGCAGAATTAACTTTCAACGATAGTCAATGGGAGTCCGTAGATGTGCCTCATGATTGGAGTATAGCAGGGCCTTTTTTAAAGGAAAATCCAGCAGGGAATGTAGGGGCATATGCTCCTGGAGGTATTGGATGGTACAGAAAAAATTTCACTTTGGACAAATCCGATAAGGATTCCAAGGTCACTATTGAGTTTGGAGGTGTATACATGAACAGTGAGGTATGGATAAATGGAAATTATTTGGGAAAGAGGCCTTATGGTTATATTAGTTTTAATTACGACTTAACTCCCTATCTAAATTTCGGGGGAGAAAATGTACTATCCGTCAGGGTGGACAATTCCAAGGAACCTAGTGCAAGGTGGTTTACGGGTTCCGGTATCTACAGACATGTTTGGCTGGTGAAAACCAATAAACTTCATGTTGAAAGATATGGGGTATATGTAACAACTTCTTCCATTACCGAGGACAATGCCGTTGTGGAGATTAACACGCAGGTTCTAAATGGATTGGAAGATTCCAAGGAATTTACCTTGGTCAATAAAGTATACGATGCCAATAATCAATTGGTAGCCGAGCATCAATCCCAAGCTAACATCTTAGGGAACAAGGAACAGAAAATCCTTCAGAACTTAACGATAAGCAACCCTAATTTATGGTCCCCGGAGAATCCGTATCTATACACTCTAAAAACAGAGGTTAGGCTCAATGATGAGGTAGTGGACGAGGTGTCTACCAATATGGGGGTACGCAGTATTAAGTTTACAGCAGATAAAGGTTTTTTCCTAAACGGAGAAAATATTAAATTAAAAGGAGTTAACAACCATAGTGATTTGGGGGCCTTAGGTGCTGCAATGAACGATAAGGTTTTGGAAAGAAGACTTAAAATATTAAAGGAGATGGGGTGCAACGCCATCCGTACCGCGCATAACCCTCCTAGTACAGTGTTGTTGGATTTATGTGATAAAATGGGCTTTATGGTTATGGATGAGGCCTTTGATGAATGGATAGAATCCTGGCCGTTTGGAAATAAAAAGAAAGAAGGTAAGGCTGAGTTTGGATATCACCTGTATTTTGAGGAATGGGCGGAAAAGGACCTTACAGAATTAATTAGAAGGGATCGCAACCACCCGTCCATTGTTCTATGGAGTGTAGGTAATGAAATACCCGATGCCTGCTTTGAAGAAGGAACGGAACGTTTGAAGGTACTTATGGATGTGGTTAGACGTGAAGATGCTACAAGACCTATCACTTGCGGTATAACACACATGCATTTGGCCAACGAGAGTGGATTTGCCAGTCTTTTGGATGTTACAGGTTACAATGGAGGCGGGGGTTCTGCTTTTATGTACGAAAAGGACAAGGAAACCTACCCTGAGAGAAAATTTGTAGCCACCGAGGTACCACATACTTTCCAGACACGTGGTGTTTACCAAAGTAAATCATGGGTCCGTGGAAAAAATCCATTAGGTGGTATTATGGAAGTTCCAGACCTAACGGAAGAGGAAGTATTTGGTGAAATCAGTAAATATTACAGCTCATCCTACGATAATTCCATGGTGCGTATTTCTGCTAGGGATTCATGGAGGCGTACTAGGGATTTTCCATATATGGCCGGGGAATTTAGATGGACAGGTTTCGATTATTTAGGGGAGTCCATGTTTGGATGGCCTGCGAAACTTTGGAATTTTGGTATAATAGATATGTGTGGATTTCCTAAGGATACCTATTATTTCTATCAAAGTCAATGGACCGAGGAGCCTATGGTACACATTCTTCCCCATTGGAATTGGGAGGGTAAGGAAGGCGTAGAAATTCCTGTTGTGGCCTACTCCAATTGCGATAGTGTTGAACTGATTCTTAATGGCAAGTCGCTTGGCAAAAAGGAAATGGGAGATCTTATGGATCTAATGTGGAAAGTTCCCTATGAAGCGGGAACCATAATAGCTAAGGGCTTTAAAGATGGTAAGATGGTTTGTGAGAAAGTAATCACCACCGCTGGCGCACCTGCTAGAATAGAATTGTTGGCGGATACCAAAGTCATTAATGCCAACGGACAGGATGTGGTACATGTAGAGGTGAATATTTTGGACGCCAACAATAATTTTGTTCCGGACGCTTTCAATCAGATCAAATTCACGGTAGAAGGGGAGGCAACCATTTTAGCCGTGGATAACGGAGATCCAAAAAGTGAGGAAAGTTTTGTGGGCGACACTAGAAAGGCCTTTAACGGAAAATGTATCATCATTGTAAAGGCCACAAAAAAGGGTGGACCAATTACCATAACGGCCGAAGGAGAAGGCTTGAAAGGTGCCCAAGTAGTGGCGAAATCAATTTAATTGCATGTTCACAATAAAAAGTTAGATGAAAGAAGCTTTTCAATTTCAAATAAGAAAGAAAAACAGATCAAGTATAGCCAGGAAAAGTACCGCTAATAGCAAGGCAATAGCCATATGCTTTTATTTACTTTTCTTATTCCAGTACAACGCTATGGCCCAGACGTCCAATTCGGGAACTGGGAGTGGTGTGGAAAACAACAATAAATTATGGTATCTAGAGCCGGCCTCCGATTGGATGGAAGCACTTCCTATTGGTAACGGCAAAATTGGAGCCATGGTTTTTGGGGGTGTTGAACAGGAAAAACTTCAACTCAATGAGGAGTCGGTTTGGGCCGGTCCACCAATACCCGAAAATAGGATAGGGGCATATAAGTCCATTGAAAAGGCCAGGGAATTAATTTTTCAGGGCGATTATGCCGAATCGGATAAACTGGTTCAGGACGATGTTATGGGGCCGCGGATAGCCCCAAGAAGCTATCAGCCATTGGGTGATTTGATCCTTGATTTTAAATTGCAAGGTGTTCCTTCAAATTATAGGAGGGAACTGGATATCAATTATGCCATTGCAAAAACTAGTTTTGCGATAGACGGTGTAAATTTTACGAGGGAATATTTTAGTAGTGCCATAGATGATGCCATAGTGGTGGTGTTGACCGCGGACAAACGTAATTCCATTTCTTTGGAATTGAAAATGCAGCGCGAGGCAGATTTTGAAGTGGCCAACGTAGGTAAGAATAGATTAAAAATGTGGGGACAGGCCAGTCAGAAAGGCAAGCATTTGGGAGTGAAGTATGAAACTCAAATTATGGCTTTGCCTAAAGGGGGCGACATAAAATCCGGAAATGGTACTATTTCCATCAGTAATGCCAACTCTCTAGTGCTCTTTATTTCGGCCGCAACGGATTATAATGCAGCAGCGCCTTTTTCCCCGTTGACCCAAAATTTAAGTACCGTTTGCGCTACTAAATTGAAGAAGGCGGCAAAAAGGTCCCTCAATAAATTGAAAGAAGATCACATTGCCGATTATCAAAATTATTTCAATAGGGTAGCCCTGGATTTAGGGGGCTTAAAGGAGTCTGTTAGACCTACCAACAAACGCTTAGAAGCCGTAGCTAACGGGGCAGATGATCCTGCCTTAATGGCCTTGTATTTTCAATATGGCCGTTATTTGTTGATTTCCTCCTCCAGGCCTGGGAGTTTGCCTGCTAATTTGCAAGGTATTTGGAACAATCATTTGGCTGCGCCCTGGAATAGTGACTACCACACCAATATAAATATGCAGATGAATTATTGGCCTGCAGAGGTGACCAATCTTTCGGAGTGCCATGAGCCTTTCTTCGATTTTATAGAAAGTTTGGTTATCGCGGGACAGAAGACAGCCCAGGAGGTATATAACAGTGATGGTTTTGTGGTTCATCATACCACAGATGTATGGCATTGGACCTCGCCCATCGGAAAGGTGCAATACGGAATGTGGCCAATGGGCGGTGCATGGTGTACACGCCACTTTATGGAACACTATAATTTTAACAGGGATAGGGCATTCTTAAAAGATCATGCGTACCCCATTATGAAAGAGTCGGCGAAATTTCTTTTGGATTGGTTAACCAAAGACCCACGCTCTGGTAAGCTAGTATCAGGTCCTTCCACGTCACCAGAGAATAAATTCTATACCCCAAAGGACCCAGAAGTGTTTGCTAATTTGGACATGGGCAATGCCATGGATCAGGAAATTATATGGGACAATTTCACCAATGTGTTGGAAGCGGCAGAGATTCTTAAAATAGAGGATGAATTTGTGGAAAGGGTTAAGGAGGCGCTCGCCAATCTTTCCCTGCCAAAAATTGGATCGGACGGTCGTTTAATGGAATGGTCCCAAGAGTTTGAAGAAGTGGACAAGGGACATCGTCATTTGAGTCATTTGTACGGTCTTTATCCAGGAAATCAATTTACAGAGAACAAGACTCCATATTATATAGATGCTATAAACAGGAGTATAGAATACCGTCTTTCCAATGGTGGTGGACATACCGGATGGAGTAGGGCATGGATCATTAATTTTTATGCGCGCTTGGGCAATTCAGAAAAGGCCTATGAAAATATTAAGGCGCTTTTGGCTAAATCTACAGCTAAGAATTTGTTCGATTACCACCCTCCATTTCAGATAGATGGAAATTTTGGCGGAACCGCTGGTATAGCGGAGACCTTGATGCAGAGTCATGAAACTGATGAAAGTGGTGTCACGATCATTCGCCTTTTGCCTGCTTTGCCTTCGGAATGGCCAACAGGGAGTGTTTCCGGATTAAAGGCCAGGGGAGGTTTTGAAGTGGATGTGGTATGGAGAAACGGGGCATTGGAGTCCGTATCTATAATGTCCAAAGAAGACAAAACGTGTAAGTTGCAAATTGGGGATGTCACCATGAGTGTTGAGGTGTCCGCCGGAAGTAAGCAAACAATAACAGAATTTAAATGATATATATTAAAATGACAGGCCAAAAAATTGGTGCGCTCATCGCTGTTTTTCTACTTTTTGGTTTGGTGGGATGCAAGGTGCAGGAAAAAGTGGCTGAAAACAATAAAATGGTTTTGTGGTATCAGTCCCCTGCAAAAAAGTGGACAGATGCCTTTCCTTTGGGTAATGGCAAGTTGGGAGCCATGTGTTTTGGAGGTACCGATGTGGAACGTTTTCAGTTGAACGAAAAAACGTTGTGGGCAGGAAGCCCCAGCAATCCTTATGCCCAAGATTACCACGCCAAGCTGAAAAAAGTCCAGAGCTTGATTTTGGAAGGAAAGATCAAGGAGGCCAATAAATATGGAGTTGAAAACATGACTGCAGCACCTGCCTCCTTTAGGTCCTATGAACCTTTGGCCGATTTATTGATATCCTTTGATAATAGGGATTCTGTACAAAATTATAAGCGGGAATTGGATTTGTCGCAGGGCTTACATAGGGTAACCTATAGTGACATGGGCTCCAAAATAATTAGTGAATCCTTTATTTCTGCGGTGGATAATGCCTTGTACGTGCGGATAACTACTAATGGTGGGAGGAAGATAAACTGTAGTATCGGATTGGAACGTGCTAAAGACGCTATCATTAAGGCGCTTCCCAATGGCCTGTTACATATGGATGGCCAGATAGTGGACATTGAAGCACCAATGGCCAGGGATGAAAATGCCGGTGGATCAGGAGCAGGAGGAGAGCATATGCGTTTTGCTGCACGAGTGAAAAGTGAAGTCACTGGTGGAAGCATTACAGCCATGGAAGATAGGTTGGTAGTGCAGAATGCGGAAGAGCTTATAATTAAGTTAACTGCCGCTACTGATTATAATTTGTCCAAATTAGATTTTGACAGCACTATAGACCCAGCGGTTTTAGCTAATGAAAATCTAAATAAGGTTATAGCTACCTCATGGTCGGCATCCAAACAGGCTCATGTGGAAGACCATAGAAATTTGTTTGACCGCGTGGAACTTGATTTTGGGAATTCTCCAAAAGATTCCCTACCTACAGATCAGCGATTATTGGCGTACAAGCAGGAAGGGCAAGATCCGGGCTTGGAGGCACAATTGTTTCAATTTGGAAGATATCTTTTGATGGGCAGTTCACGTGCCGATGCCATTCTTCCAGCAAACCTACAAGGGATATGGAGTGAAAGAATGTGGGCACCTTGGGAAGCAGATTACCATTTAAATGTGAATTTACAGATGAATTATTGGCCAGCGGATGTTACCAATATTCCTGAGACATTGGATCCCCTGGTAAATTGGTTTGAGCTGATAGCCGAAACCAGTAAGCCCTTGGCAAAAGAAATGTATGGTTCGGACGGATGGTTTTCACATCATGCCTCAAATCCGTTCGGGCGGGTAACTCCATCTGCTTCTTCCTTCGATTCCCAATTTAACAATGGAGTTTTGGATGCCCTTCCCGGGGCCTGGATGACAATGAATTTATGGGATCACTACGAGTTTAGTCAGGACAAGGTGTTTCTAAAGGAAAGGCTTTACCCATTGTTGTCTGGAGCTAGTGAATTTATACTGGATGTATTGGTAGCCGATTCTGAAGGGGTGCTGCATTTTATGCCGTCCTCCTCTCCGGAAAATCAATATAGGGACATTGCGACTGGGGAAATGATGCGAATTACTTCCACATCTACCTATCACTTGACCATCATCAAAGCGGTTTTTAAAGCGACTTTGGAGGCCGGTTCCATCTTGGGTGTGGGTAACGAACAGCGGGAACGTATTCTTGCAGCTGAAGCTGCCTTGCCGAAAATACCTATTGATTCCAATAACGGTAGGATAATGGAATGGCGTCAGCCATTGGAAGAAAAGGAACCTGGACACAGACATCTTTCCCATTTATTAGGCCTACATCCTTTTACACTGATCACCAATGTAACCCCGGAACTTTACGAGGCGGCAAGTGAGAGTTTGGCATGGAGGGAGAAAAACGGTCATGGAGGAATGGGATGGGCCTATGCCCATGCATTGCTGATGCATGCAAGATTATTGGAAGCGGAGAAAGCACATAAGAGTGTTGTAACCTTGCTTTCCAGGGGCAATAAGTCCAGTTTGATGAATACGATAGGGCCTTTTCAAATAGATGGTAATTTGGGAGCTGTTGCCGGTATTGCCGAAATGTTGATTCAAAGCCATACGAAAGATGAAAATGGCAACTATGTTATTCACCTATTGCCCGCGATTCCCAAAGCATGGTCCAATGGTAAGGTTTCCGGCTTAAAAGCTAGAGGGAATTTTGAGGTAGATATGGAGTGGAGCAATGGTACATTGACCTCTGTATTGTTGTATTCAAAGAATGGAGGCTCTTGCAGTGTAAAAGCGGGGGATGATTTGATGAAGGTAACATTGAAAGCGGGAGAGAAAAAGGAATTTGACCTTCGAAACCATAAATAATTAGTGGGATATGTGTTTTAAAAGTCTTAGAAAGGGCTTTTTTAAAAGTGTTTAAACAAAAAAGGGACTGTCATTTCGGACAGTCCCTTTTTTTATTTTGCTTCTTTTACCTCTAAGTTCAGGGTATTTCCTTCCTCGTCAATGGTCTCGAAGGCAATTTGTGCCACTTTTCCGTTTTCCGATGGAGCAACCTTCACGAAGATAAAGCCACCTGTAGGCTCTTCCTGAATATAAGGTTGTTTTATTAATCCTAAGGGGTCTGTAGAATTGGGGTCACCAGGTTTTCTTCCGGGTCTGGAGTTCTGTCCATTTATGGAACCCGTGCCAAATTCTTCAAAACCAGCCGGGTGTATGGTATGATATTGCCAATGACGATCACCAGTTATGATATAAAAATTCTTATCTAGATTATTTTTCTTCAGCCAATAGAAAAAGGCATCACGTTCGTTTTGAAAACCACCATAACTAACATGGTTATCGTGTTTGGAGGCATCATCCGGCCCAACAAGGGGAGAGGCCACAATAAACAGCTTAAAGGTAGCCTCACTAGCCAATAATGACTGCTTTATCCACTCTAGTTGTTCCTTGCCCCAGATAGATTTGTGGGGGCCATCGGGTTTGTCATTGGCATCTCTGTAATCCCTCCCTTCGGGCATCCAGATCTGGAGGTGTTTGTTGACTTGTCGGGTACGGAAGGTAACTGGGTTTTCATCTGCAGGATCAGCAATTGGCGCTTGTTCCAAAAAAGTGGCCCTGGCGGTCTGTGGGGAAGGCGCTATGCCATTCTCTACATTATCGCTATCATTATATCTGTATTCGTGGTCATCCTTCATTAAATAGACGGGTACTTGGCGTAAAAAACGCTCCATACGGGGCATACCCATTTGTCGGTGCCATTTGGATCTCAATTCAGGAAGTGTTTTGGCGATTCCTTTATTGGGGTAATCGTAATAGACCGTATCACCTGTCTGTACCCAGAAGGCAGGTTTAAGATTTTTCATGACCTCCAAGGCAGGATACCCCAGTTTTCGGTCTTCACCTTCAGCGGCCCTACTCTTACTACCGGCTCTTTGCAAACCTCCTCCCAAGAAGAATTTGCCCAGATTTAGGCATGAAGTAACTACAAAGGAGGTCGGTTTTTCCGAATCCAAGGGCTGGAGGGTACTAAATTGACTTACAGGTCCTTTTTTGGTACGGGAGGTAGTGGGACCATAATGTACACGAACATAATATTGGGTATCTGCCTTGAGTCCGTTGATCCGATACTTAATTATAAAATCCCGATCCGGAGTAGCTAGTAGCCATGGTGATACTTCTGAATTCTTGAACTTGGGGTTATCGGCTATTTCAAATTTGGCCGTTCCCTCTACACCGGCAATGTCGAAGGCCAAAAGCGCCTCCGCAGTATCAAATCCATTTTCGGGCATCTTATTGGTAGCGGTTAATCTAGTCTGCAAAATGGCAGAGGTTTGGGTAACTTCCCCTGTCATTTGTGGAAAACTGTAGATTTTGGTTTTGGAATCCAAAAATTCCCAGGAGGGCTTAAACGACAAGGCGGTGACTCCAGCTCCTGATAATTTTATAAAATTACGACGCTGCATTTATTTATATTTAATTGGGTGGACGGAATTCCACCGGTAATTTTTTCTTGATTATAAAGTTGGCCAAGAAAGGGTGATATTTTGGAGTAATGATGTGAGTAACCTACTTCATATTCTCCCAAATAGGACCTTCATCCCTAATTTCAATCCATTGTTCCAACATTAAAGGCCTTATCATATCTACTAATTCTGGTTTTATCGAAGCTAGGTCGTTTCTTTGTTCAGGATCGTTGGACAGGTCGTATAGTTCAAATTTTACAGGAACGGAAGACTTCATCCAGTCCATTAAAGTCTCATTTTCCAATTTTTCGGGAAACCAACCCAGCAGGGTGTAATTGTTATAACGCATTGCCATATGTGGCATTCTAAAATAGGTGTCCTCGTGGGTGGGAAATACCCATAAATAGGGTTTGTTCCTAGCTGTTTTTTTACCTAAAAACGCCGGTAAGGCATCAGTACCGTCCAAGATATTGTTTTTTGTTGTTTCAAGCTCGGCCAAGTTGGCTATGGTAATCATGAAATCCGTGGCCACGACCAATTCATCACTTGTGGTTCCGGCTGGAATTTTACCAGGAAAACGTACTATACCGGGAACCCTATGGCCTCCTTCATAAGGATATCTTTTCATACCTCTGAAGTTACCCGGAGTGCCAAAGCAAAAGTCCCTAGTGGGCGCCTCCCATTCTCCTTTGGACTCCTCAAGGTTTACCGGATGTTCCGGACCGTTGTCACTGGTGAAAATAACCATAGTATTGTCCTTCAGGTTTTCCTGATCTACCGTTTTCATTAAATTGGCAAAGGCATTATCCAATTGTGAAATGGTACCGTAGTACTCCTTTTTGTTTTGACTTATATCGTACTCTGTTCTAGCTATACCTCCGTAATTAATTGCGTGTTCCAAAGAATCAACGGTACTATTATTATATTTTTCACTGTATTCTTCCGGAGGCGACAAGGGCGCATGTGGCTCGTGTGTAGAGACAATGAGAAGGAAAGGTTTGTTCTTGTCCCTTTTATTGGTGAGCCAGTCTATAGCCTCCTCGGTCAGTACGTCACAATACCATCCATCAACCTCACCTACCGCTTCTCCGTTTCTAATGAACTTTGTAAAATTTTTAGGTCCCTCATAAGCGTTATGGGTTGAGGCAAACCAATAATCAAAGCCTTGGTCCCCGGGATGGGGTTCTTTGATCTTTTCTGATTTTTCCAATTTTGATAAATGCCATTTTCCCAGAAAGGCGGTCTCATATCCTCCAGATTTTAGCATTTCGGCAATGGTGGTTTCGCTATCCCTTAGATGGGCGCCCTTGTAACCCTGTAGGTAATAAATTCCACTTCTATAGGGATGTCTACCTGTTAAAAGCCCTGCTCTGGATGGGGAGCAAACAGTTCCGGCAGAATGGCAATCGGTAAGCAAAACCCCTTCCGAGGCAAACTTATCTATTGCAGGGGTCTCGATTATGGGATTGCCATAGCAGCCCAAATCCCCGTAACCCATGTCATCGGTCAAATAAATAATGATATTGGGTTTTGAAGCTTTTTCTGTAGAAGTATGTTCATTTTTAGATTTGCAACCCATAAGTACGGTTGCACATAGAAATATGCCGCTAATTAATTTTATCCTTTTCATCATCAATTTGTGTAGGTTCTGCATAACGGTTATTCTGTAAACTTTACTTGGACTTTCCCCAATCAGGACCTTCATCCCTTATGTCTTTCCATTGTTCCAACATCAGGGGTTTTAATTGGTTTATTATTTCCGGCTGTGATACGGCCAAGTCATTTTTTTGTTCTGGATCGGTAGATAGATCATAGAGTGCGAATTTTTCGGGAACGGACGACTTCATCCAATTAATGAGGTTGCTACCGTCTTTGTTTTCAGGAAACCAACCTAGAAGGGTGTAATTGTTATAGCGCATGGCCATATGTGGCATTCTGAAATAGGTGTCCTCATGAGTTGGAAAAAGAAATAAATAGGGCTTGTCCCGCTTCGTTTTTTCACCGAGAAATGCTGGAAAGGCATCTATGGCGTCTAAAGTTATATCGCTAGAGGTATTTACATTGGCTAGTTTGACGGCGGTAGTAATAAAATCTGTCCCTACTACAAATTCATCGCTAGTGGTTCCGGCGGGAATTTTACCAGGATAGCGTACTATACCAGGTACCCTGTGTCCACCTTCATAAGGATATCGTTTCATGCCTTTATAAATTCCGGGAGTTCCAAAGGACATATCTCGAATCGGATCTTCCCATTCTCCTTTTGATTCTTCCAAGTTTACGGGGTGTTCAGGGCCGTTATCACTTGTAAAAATGACCATGGTATTGTTAGCCAAATTTTCTTTATCAACCGTTTTCATCAAATTACCAAAGGCGTCATCCAATTGTGAAACGGTGCCGTAATATTCTTTTTTATTTTGGGTAATATCATATTCTGGTCGCGCTACCCCGCCATAACTGATCGATTTTTCTAAACTGTCCACCTCGGCATTGTTGTACATCTCGCTGTATTTTTCGGGAGGTGCAATTGGAGTGTGGGGTTCGTGTGTAGAAACAATGAGTAGGAACGGTTTGGATTTGTCCCTGATATTGCTAAGCCAATTGGTGGCCTCCTCGGTAAGTACATCACAATACCAACCATCTACTTCCCCTACAGCTTCCCCGTTCCTGATAAATTTCCCAAAATTTTTGGGACCTCCAAAAGCATTATGGGTAGAGGCGAACCAATAATCAAAGCCTTGGTCTCCAGGACCGGGTTCATCATGTTTTTCACTTTTTTCCAATCTGGACAAGTGCCATTTTCCCATAAAGGCGGTTTCATAGCCACCGGACTTTAGCAGTTCGGCTATGGTAACTTCATCTTTCTTCAAATAAGCTCCATAGGCTCCCTGAATATAATAAAAACCACTTCTATAAGGGTTTCTCCCCGTTAGCAAACCTGCCCTGGATGGGGAGCATACCGTTCCCGCCGAATGGCAGTCGGTCAATAATACCCCTTCCGAAGCAAATTTATCTATAAAAGGGGTTTTGATAATGGGGCTTCCATAGCAACCCAAGTCCCCATACCCAAGATCATCCGTAAGGTAAATAATGATGTTGGGTTTCTTTTCTTCTTCTTTTTGCGGTGTCTTCTCTTTACAGGATGAAAAAAGAACAAGCAATGAAAGGGTGAAAATTTGTAAAATCGGTGAACTTGATTTTCTCATTATGGGCACTATTTTAGAAGTATATTTTGGGAACATCAACGTTTTTTTAGAGCTATTGGTTTGGGAACTGTAATTACTAAGATTGATTATTGAAATATGATATAAAGGATAATAAGGGTTACTAGTAATGCGCCGGCATACAGTCGGACATCCTTGATTCCCTGAAATTCGTTATTCGTTATAAATTGCCAAGGATTGTCCCAGGTATATTGAAGCTGGTCCGTACTTGGTCTAGGTGTTAGATAGCTGATTATAAAATAAACCACAGAACAAATGCAGAAGAGCCACCATGCCTGCATCATAAAGGGTATTCCCCAGGTTTCCGTAATTATACTTGGTTTTCCATATAGGGTAGGGATAAAATCGGCGGCAAATGCACTAATACCAAGAATAAACCCAAAAATCAAGGTAACCAGGGAGGCTTCCTTGGTACCCCTTTTACTGAATACTCCAAATAGAAATACTGTAGCGATTGGAGG
The DNA here is from genome assembly GCF_900177645.1 of Arenibacter troitsensis. GTDB lineage: Bacteria > Bacteroidota > Bacteroidia > Flavobacteriales > Flavobacteriaceae > Arenibacter > Arenibacter troitsensis. The sequence continues at coordinate 541,138 of NZ_FXAO01000002.1, read as the reverse complement.
AGCCAAGGCGGCGGCAATCTTGTTGATGGCCTCAAATATACTATTGAATCTTCCTCCTTGGGTAGACCAGGCCATGGCTAAAATCATGACTGCCACTGCTACATATTTTCCTATTTGTACTTGTTTTTTATCGGACAGGGATGGTTTAAGCCTTTTGGCTATATCGATAGCTACCAAAGTGGAACAGCTATTAAGGGCAGCGGCTATAGTACTCATAAGGGCGGAGAGCAGCGCAGCTGCAAAAATGCCCTTTATCCCAATGGGCAACAGTTCATTGATCAGTACGGGTAAAGTTTCATTACTGCTGGTTATTTTGTCCTTAAACAAAACGTAGCCAATAACTCCTGGCAAAACCATAATAAATACGGGAAGGATTTTTAAAAAGCCAGCAAAAATAGGTCCTTTTTGGGCATCGTCTTCACTTTTTGCAGCCAATACACGTTGCACAATGGTTTGGTCCGAACACCAATACCATAGTCCTAAAATTGGATAACCCAGGAATATAGCGTACCATGAAAGCCCAGAATCTCCAGCATTATCTCCAGATCTAAGCATGCTTAGTTGATCTGGTTTTATTCTATCCTTAAATTCGGTTAAGGTATGTACTCCAATGTCAGGCAGTGCATTGATGGCAAATATGGTCAGTATTACAGCACCAATAATCAATACGACCGTTTGAACGGTTTCAGTAATTACCACTGCCTTTAATCCGCCTAGGATAGTATAGGTGGCTGTAATGACCGATATTATTATGATGGAAACATATACATCGATACCAAAAAATGATTTAAATACTATCGCCCCTGCGTAAAGGCTCATTCCAATGTGCACAAATAGTGCCCCCAATATGGCCATAAAGGCCAAGAATGATCTAGAGGGGGAACTATATCTTCTTTCCAAAAATTCCGGTAATGTGGAAATTTGACTCTTGAAGTAAAAGGGGGCAAAAATAAGCCCAAGGAAAATAAGTACCACAGAGGCCATCCATTCAAAATTACCCCAGACCAATCCGTCCTCAAAGCCCGAAGCTGCCAAACCTACCAAATGTATGGTGGAAATGTTACTGGCAAACAAAGCGGCTCCAATTATAACCCAATTTAAACTACGTCCGGCCAGGAAATAATTGTCAGACGTCATTTTAGTCTTTCCCGTGGACATTATTCCAAGAACTAGGATACCCACAAGGTATAACAAGATTATAATTAGATCAATTGTGCTCATAGAGGTTTAGTCGTTATATGCTCCAAAATCGAAATCCTTGTTCTTAAGGGGTTTAAGATATTGTCTTACACTTTCAATCATATCTTGCGCTACCGGCTCTTCGATCCAATCAATATTTTTGTTTAAAAGACTTCTTTCGTTACAACTAAATAGGGTAGTTGGAATTTCTGGGTGGCTTATAGCGTATTGAATGGCTAGTTTTTCAATTGGGACATTGTTTTCCGTACAAAAATTAAGCGTTTTGTTTATCACATACAAATCTTTATTATTAATTGGATACCAATCCGGAGGACCTTGCCGGGTCAGCAATCCACTTGCGAACGGAGAAGCACTAACAAGACCCATTCCCTTGGCCTTAATTTTAGGCATTAAACCTAGAAGCTCATCATTTATAAGTGTGTGGTGGTTGTGTACCAATACGGTGTCCAGAACATAATTGGGAATAACCTTATTGAGCACATCCATAGAATAGCAGGAAATTCCAACGGCCCTAATTTTTCCTGACTTTTTCAAATCTTTTAGTGCTTCAAGGCCTTCGGTTAAAGCCATTTCCAAATGCTTTCCTTTATTATATTCAATGTCGTGTAAAAAAAGTAAGTCTATGTAATCGGTCTGTAGCCGTTTTAAGCTGCCCTCTACCGATTTCAATATGGCTTGGTAGCTAAAATTTAACTCAGGGGGCAAAGATGATATTTTTCCAGCCTTGGTGGAAAGGATTATTTCCGAACGCTTTAAATCTTTTAATGCCTTACCTAATAAGGTTTCCGAGGTAACTGGCCCATAGGCTGAGGTGCTTCTGCCATATGCCGGGGAAGTGTCAAAATAGTTGATGCCCCTGTCAAATGCAGCATGCACGGTCTTTATGGCCTCATCTTTTTCCACCCCATTGAACATACCGCCAATTGCCGAAGCACCAAAGCCCAATTCACTTAATTTTATGTTGGTTTCACCTAAGGTATTGTACTTCATACTTGGTTAATTTTGTACTACGATTTTTATGTCTTCATTGGAATTGGAAGCTTTTTTCATGGCTTCAGGTATTTCGTCAAAAGGAAATCGTTTTGTAATTATTTTTGTTAAGTCTATTTTTTGATCCTCCAAAAGTTTTAGGGCCAAGGTGTATTCTTGGTTAAAGCGAAATGAGGGTTGAAAAGTAAGTTCATTTTTCATGAAAGCGGCGAAAGGAAATTGTGCATTGTCATGGTGCATGCCCAATTGAACTATTTTTCCACCCTTTTTTACAAACTTCACGGTATTCGTCAAAATAGTACTGGCACCGGATGCCTCCAACAAAATGTCAAATCCGTTGGGGGCCAAGGAAAACAGTCCTTCCTCAAAATTGGGCTCCAAAGGATTTAGAGCAGCAGTGACCCCTATTTCGGATGCTTTTTCCAATGCAGCTGCCCTTATGTCCGTTATTACTACGGGTTTGGAAGTGTATAGGCATGCTGCCATATGGCATAGTTGTCCAATGGTACCTGCACCGGTAATAAGCACAGATTTTCCCTCTAGGTCCCCAGCTATGGTGAGTGCATGTAGTACCACCGAGAGGGGTTCCAACAATGCGGCCATTTCGTAACTGATAAAATCCTTTAAGGGAACACAGTTCGCGGCCGGAATTTTAACGTATTCTGAAAAGCCTCCATTGAGATGGGGAAAAACACTGGCCGATCCCAAGTACTTCATGGAAGGGCAAAGATTTTGTTTTCCAGCTTTACAATGGACACAGGTTTTACAGGGCCTGGAAGGATTAATACTTACCCTGGTCCCTTTTTTCAATTCAGGATATAAGGGAGATTCTTTATCTATTTCTCCGGAAAGTTCATGTCCCAGGGCAAAGGGTGCTTTGGGAATGAAATCCCCAATCTTGCCATCCTTATAATAATGGATATCCGAACCACAAATGCCCACCGATCTTACCTTGACGATAACTTCATTTTCGTTAGTATCTTCAGGGTAGGGGATATCACAAAACCGCATATCGGTTTTTCCGTACAATAAATATGATTTCATATTTCTGTGATGGTGTATGTTTTGCCCTTTACGGTGTTGAATTCGATAATTTTGTTTGCACGTTTTTTAACACTGACTGGTTTGCCATCTTGGAATACCTTTACCTTTTTGTTGGTTTTTAATCTAAACCTTTCACCTACTTTTGAAAGTACTTCGGTGGAGATAAGCTCCTTGTTTTTCCAACTGAAGTCGAGCTCAAATCCTCCTCTGGCGCAAACACCTTTGAATTCGCCTTCGGACCATTCGGTAGGAAGTGCGGGTAATAGTTCTATGTATCCTTCATTGGATTGGATGAGCATTTCCGTAATTCCGGCAGTAACTCCTAGAGAGCCATCTACCTGCAAAGGTTTTCCACATTTTGCAAAAAGTGAGGCGTAGCACTGCTCTTTTAAATATCCCTTGAATATTGAGTTGGCTCTGTCCCCATCGTTTAAACGGGCCCAAAGGGCCATTTTCCAACCTCTGGAGAAACCTGTGCCACCGTCACCACGTTGTTCCAATACTTTTTTAACCGGCCCTATGAATTCAGGGGTACGGTTGGGAGAAATTACATTACCGGGGTAGAGGCCGTATAAATGTGAAAAGTGACGGTGTTTGTCTTCCATTTGTTCGTAATCCTCCGTCCACTCCTGTAGCATACCGTCCCTGCCTACTTGGGAGGGAGGAAAGCGATCTCTAGCTGCAAGTACCGTTTTGGCATAATCACGGTCTATATCCAGTATTTCCGAGGCCTCTCCATAATAGGCAAATAGATCTTTTAGTATTTGCATATCCATTGTGGCACCGGCTACAATGGTGGTGAAATAATACATTCCGGTAACCTCGTCATAAAAGTATTCGTAACCCTCACCTTTAGGTGGATTTTCGGGCGAATTGGAGGGATTGGTAACCAACCAGTCCTTTCCGGGGTATTCCACTAGGAAATCCATGAAAAAATCTATCGACCCCTTGATGATTGGGTATACTTCTTTAAGATATTCTTTGTCCCTAGTAAACAGATAATGTTCCCATAAATGCGTGGTCAACCATGCGCCCCCAACGGTGTAGGTTCCCCAGGTTGGTCCGTCCATTGGGGCAGCGACCCTCCATAAATCCGTGTTCTGATGAAATACCCATCCCCCGGCACCATAATGTTCCTTGGCTACCTCTGCACCCTGATCGGTAAGTTCCTTTACCATGGTAATTAAAGGTTCCGAAAGTTCGGATAGGTTGGCCGTTTCAACTGGCCAATAATTCATTTCGGTATTTATATTGGTAGTGTATTTTGAATCCCAGGCGGGGTTCATGTCATTGTTCCAAATTCCTTGAAGGTTGGCGGGCTGTGTACCAGGTCTTGAGGAAGCTATTAGAAGGTATCTTCCAAAATTATAGCAGAGGGTGGCCAATTGTGGATCTGGCTCTGTTTGAATTTTGGACATACGTTCGTCCGTTGTCAGGTATGAATTATTAGTGGTTGGGAGCGTCAGTGAAACCCTATCGTAATATTTTTTGTGGTCCTCAACGGCGCTTTGTTTCACCTTTGTAAAGGAGCTGCCTTCCAAATGGGCCATCATTTCCTCTACTCTGGCATGTTCGTCTGCACTAACGTCCTTATAATTGATAAAGTTGGTTGCGGCTACAAAATAAATAGTAACTGCATTGGCATTTTCAATCTTTAGTCTGCTTCCTTTTAGGGTCATACTGCCTCCTTCGGGAATGGCTTTGATCCTAGCCTCGTATTTTAATTGACCATCAACACCTAGGTAATCGGCCGACTTGCCGGTTAGTTTTAATTGGTCGTTGCCCAAGCCGTCCATTCGAAAATAATCTGTGGCATAGTTGGAATGGGAGTTGTTTCTTACCCCCCTTAATTCGGCATCCAAGGAAATGCTCCCCGCTTTGTCTGCGGATATGTGAACGGCAATGGTTTGGTCTACTGCCGAAGCTATTATTTCCCGTGTATAATTAATACCGTTGGCTTTGTATTTCACGGTAGCGATTCCCGTTTTTAGATCAAGGGTCCTACTGTAATTTGTGACACTATCTTTCCCGAAAAAGAGATGTAAGTTGGCCATGGACTGATACTTCTGTTGTTCTACGGGGTATCCCATAAGAGCGCGACCAAATAACTTATGGGCTTCTATAGGTTTACCTTCAAAAATGAATTTCTGTATTTTGGGAAGTTCCTTGTAGCCTCCTTTTACTACTGTGGAATAAGGGCCTCCTGTCCAATAGGTCTCCTCATTGAACTGAATTTTCTCCTCTCCATGTTTTCCATAAACCATTGCGCCCAGCCGACCATTGCCAACAGGAAGGGCTTCTTCCCATATAGAGGCAGGTTCATCAAACCATAACATATTTGCGGGGTCAATTTTTTGGTTATTTGCTTGTAGGCCTGTAGTTGAAATCCCAGGAGATTGGCCAATAAGCTGAACTCCCACAAAAAGAATTGAAAGGAATAGTTTCGATTTTATTTTCATATGGATAGAATTATAAGTAGTGTTTTTTTGAATTTTTCGAAATGTTATTAGTGGATACTTTATTGTGCGATTATGCCGGATTCCTTTTTCTTTAAATTTTTGTAGTAAGAGGATTATCAAAAAAAAAAGGAGTAGCAGCGTATGATGTTCTGCTACTCCATGACTAACTCAAACTAACTCAATAAACAAAATATTTAAGTTCTCTTGCAGTATTCATTTTTGATGAATATCATTTCTGCAATTATCCTTCTTTTTAATCCATTAGGTTAAAAGCCTTTACCTCAGAAAATAGAAAACTCTTGTATTCAATGTTATTAATATAGATTTAATAACTTTTGTAAAGTTAAAGATTATAATATAATATATTGCCAATAATATTAGCTTTAAACTGTACTATATTAACAAGGTATTGCTTTTAAAGCGAAGTTGAATGATTAAGGCAAGTGTAATAAGGAATTACATTATTGATAACCATTTGGATAGTTAGGTTGTATTATTCTGATTTGAATGGATAAAAGGCTTCATTCTTATTAATATAATATAAATAAGTTGCTGCGTGGGTTGAGAATTATTAAGGATTTATTGTTTTATCTTTTGAATAAGATAATAGATTGTTTGTCGAATGGGCAAAGATACTTTTAGGAGGATCTGTGGTATATTGTTAATAAAAGAGAATCGTCCTCCAGGATAATTTCCACTAGGACCATTCTCTTTTATATTAAAGTTGTTGCCTAGGATTAAACTAGTGTAGACTGTTTATAGTCCGGCTACAGTATAGGTTTTTCCTTTCGTAGTTTTAAATCCTACAATTCCGTTCTTAAGTTTTTTTACCTGGATTTGCTGGCCATCCGAATATACTTTTATTTTTTTTTGGGTTTTTAGATTGCATGGCAACCCTGCTTTGGATAAAATCTCCAAGGATGTCAGAGCTTTGTTCTTCCAGCTAAAATCGAGTTCAAAACCTCCTCGGGCACATACGCCATCAAAATGTCCGTTGTCCCATTCAGAGGGAAGAGCGGGTAACAGATCTATATACCCTTCATGGGATTGTAGTAGCATTTCTGTAATTCCTGCAGCTACGCCCAAAGAACCGTCCACTTGAAACTGCCTTGCACAAATGGCAAATAGTGAAGGAAAACACTGTTCCTTTAGATAGCCTTTAAAGACCTTGTTGGCTCTGTCACCATCTCCCAATCGTGCCCATAGGTTGGTTTTCCATGCTCTTGACCATCCTGAGGCGCCATCACCCCTCAATTCCAGCACTTTTTTTACAGGTTCTATCAGTTCCGGGGTCTTGTTCACCGAAATTACCTTTCCGGGGTATAGACCATATAAGTGGGAGGCATGCCTATGATTTTTTTCCATTTGGCCATAATCTTCCGTCCATTCCTGAAGGGTTCCGTCCTTGCCAATTTGAGAGGGTACCAGGCGTTTTCTTGCTTCAAGAACCTTTTTTGCAAAGTCAGCATCCTTGCCCAGGATTTCCGAAGCAGATCCGTAATAGCTAAACAGGTCTTTTAAAACTTGCATGTCTATAGTAGATCCTGCGGCAATAGTAGTGAAGTAGTACATTCCTGTTATTTCATCATAGAAGTATTTATATCCTTTTCCCTCTGGCGGGTTTTCCGGAGAATTGGACGGATTGGTTACCAACCAGTCCTTACCGGGATACTGCACAAGGAAATCCATGAAAAATTCAACAGAGCCTTTCATCACCGGATATATTTCTTTCAAATATTCCTCATCTTGCGTATAGAGGTAGTGTTCCCACATGTGGGTGGTAAGCCAAGCTCCCCCAACGGTAAAAGTACCCCATGTTGGGCCATCCATTGGCGCGGCAGTTCTCCATAGATCGGTGTTCTGATGAAAGACCCAGCCGCTAGCACCGTAGTGTTCCTTAGCAACCTGGGAACCTTGATCCGTCAATTCTTTTATCATGGTGGTCAAAGGCTCTGAAAGTTCGGAGAGGTTCCCTGATTCAACGGCCCAATAGTTCATTTGGATGTTGATGTTGGTGGTGTACTTGGAATCCCAGGCAGGATTCATGTCATTGTTCCATATCCCCTGTAAATTGGCTGGTTGTGTCCCGGGCCTGGATGAGGATATTAAGAGGTACCTTCCAAAATTATAACAAAGGGAGGCTAACTGTGGGTCCGGGTTATTTTGGGCATTGGTCAAACGTTCATCGGTTGGTAATAAAGAGCTTGGGGTAGTAGGCAGTGTTAATGAAACCCTGTCAAAGTAACTCTTGTAATCGGTTAAGGCATCTTCTTTGATTTTGCTGTATGTATTTTGATCCAATTTTGTCAGCACTTCTGCAACTCGCGCCTTTTGGTCGGCACTTACGTCCTTGTAATTCACAAAATTTGTGGCGGCCACGAAATACAGGGTTGCGGCATCTGCATTTTTTATACTCAGAATAGTGTCGTCCATCTCCATGATACCACCATCGGGATAGGCCTTGATCTGAGCCTCATACTTAAGTTTTCCCTCAATACCAAGATAATCGGCCGATTTTCCTGTGAGTCTTAATTGACCGTTTCCAATACCGTCCATTTGAAAGTAGTCTGTGGCATAGTTGGAGTGGGCGGAATTTCGGACCCCACGAAGTTCGGCATCAAATGAAATACTACCGGGTTTGTCGGCTGTAATGCGGATGGCTATAGTTTGATCAATGGCTGATGCAAATACCTCTTTGGTGTAGTTTACATTGTTCACGGTGTAAGTGTCTTTTACAATACCGGTTTTTAGATCCAATGACCTTCTGTAGTTTTCAACACTGTCATTTCCGAAAAACAAATGTAAGTTGGCCATGGACTGGTATTTCATTTGTTCCACAGGATACCCCATCATGGTGCGTCCAAATAGCTTATGGGCTTTAATGGGTTCGCCGTTAAAAATTAGTTGCTGAATCTCAGGAAGATGCTTGTAGCCTCCTTTTACAACGCTGTTGTAGGGGCCTCCTGTATAATAGGTGTCTTCATTGAATTGTATAATCTCTTCCCCATATTTACCATATACCATAGCGCCCAGGCGTCCATTTCCCACCGGCAGGGCCTCTTCCCATTTGCTTGCAGGTTGATTGTACCAGAGTACCGTTGCAGGGTCTAAAGAAGCCTGTTCGGTTGTAGGCTGGGGGTCTTGATCTGTATCGGATTGGGCAATCAAAAAATTCCCGAAAAGGATAAATGCGCAGAATATTAATTTTTTTAAATCCATAATATGTACTTGTTAATTAACGCTGTTCAATTATGTTGAACCACTAGCTTTTTTAATGTGATATATTTTCCAGGCCCTTGCCGGCCAATCAATTTGTAGGCTACATTTCGAACAGTATAAAGCAAGGGCCGTTACGCCCCTTGTTTTATACTGTTCTATAAGTTGTTTCCTTGTTTAAAATAGAATTTTACATCACTGATATTGTTCCAGTCATCGGTTTCATTTCCACGTCCAATAATTTTAACATAACGGGCTTTTCTAGAAATTGAATAGGTATCATATGTAGTTGTAGTTTTGGTACTGGACAAGCCTTGTTTTACAACCATAAAGGTTTGATTGTCCCTGGAAACTTCTATGTCAAAATAATTTAATTTTGTCTGCCCATTTTTAAAGTTAATCTCAAAATCACATAGATCATAAACTTCTCCTAAATCGTAAAGCAGGTATTCTCCATCACCTTTGGACGCCCACGCCGTAGTAGGGTTATCATCCAAAGTGTTTTCTGGGCCTGTTGTGGAACTGGATTTCACTGAAAGCGGGGTGACTTCAGAACAGGAGGTATTGTCTACTTCCGGTCTTCCATCAGGAAAGTATAAATCCAAAATATTTTGTATTTGATTTACGGCTGCCTGTCCTTCTGCAGCATCGTAATCATTCCACCATTTCTTAAGGAAGCCCGGGTAATAACTTTGCGAAACATGATCGTAATAGGAGCTTTTTTGAATTTTAGTTTCAGAAAAGTCTTCCAATCCAAAATTCCTAAAGGCAGTGTTGTCCATAGGAACGATGGTTTTGTAATATGATAACTGATCGTAAATTGCAGTAGATTTTTTTAATTTATTGTTTTGTATTTCAGCTTCCAAGTTTTTGGAATCAATTGGATGAATACCCCAAAAATGAATAAGCGGTCGCAAATCATAGCCAGCAGCTTGGGACATTCTTAAGATCCTGTCATCTGTAGGAATCTCGTTAACGCGGTTGGGGAAGGAATAATTTATTTCTCCCCTGTCCCACATTTTACTTGTATTTGCATAAAAATCCTCAATAGCTTCCCAGTTAAAAAGTCGCACTAAATCTGCATATTTTGCGTGCCCTCTTGGTTGGTATGAGAATTCCTGACGGTATTCTCCGGTTTGGGAACTCATGGGGTTGCCTGTTCTGAAGTTTTCGGTTATCATCCAACTAATAGCTGCTTCTTCAATAGAGTGGGATATTCCGTAGCCATTAAATGATTCTTCAAAAGCCTTGTTCAATTCTACTCCAAACTTTTTGTTATGGACGGCTACCCACAGGAAATTGATCATAGATTCAATTTCACCTTTAAACTTATAGATTTTTTCAGCGTGACCTTGTTCGTGGAACAATACGTTGGTTAGATATCCCCTTTCATTTCTAGGGCCATCAGTTAAATAACTACTGTGATACCCCTTGTAATCAAAGTAAGGATCATAATCTACATTTGATTGTGGATATCCGGGGAAGTTTGCATTGCCTCTTTTTATGACGTCCACTTGCATGTAGATAACCGTCTTGGATCTTAGAAGTGGCCGACCTAGAAGTGTTGAAATGGCATCCATAGCCATATCCCAATCATTCATAGTAGCTTCAATGCCATCAAAAGCATAAATCCATGATGTTGGCACCTGCATCATCACTTTGTCAGTTTCAATATCTGTCCATGGGGCTGCATGCAATCGTTCAACGTTCAGCCAATCGCTCAAACTGGTCTTATTGGCTACGGTTCTAGCATAATATGGGGAACGAACCACATTTTCTAGGGTAATATTAAGGATGCCCAAATGGTGTTGATACGGTACATTGATATATACACCTCCTCCCAACGGATTGGCAATGGTAGTTGTGGTGCTATTTATTTCGTATTTCGTTGTTACGCGATCCATTCTTTTAATGGTAGGTTTTTTTGTTAGATCCCAAGTGTGGGCGCCTACCAAAATGGTGGCTCCAATACCAACCAAAGACGATGGTACGGTTACTTTTGCAATACTTCCCGGTGCCAAATAACAACCCGTGGGTCTCCTTGCATCTTCGGTTTCGTAATTGGCCGGTGTACCAGGTTTACGCACATGGGTTCCATTAATTTTAATAGTGAAACTTTTAAAGGCATCAGCAGGTGGTGCAACCGATCCTGGGAAATAAGAAGAGGTTTTAAATAATCTATTGTTAAATAATTGGGGATATGCCACTAGGTTGGCTTCGGTGTACGAGTAATCAATGACAGATTGCATAATTACCAACATTAAGTTCTCAAGTTCGTAACCCGATGCTGTTCTGTCAAAACCTCCTTTAGTTCTATTATTTGTAGTAAATAGACCGCCGTATTTGGATTCGTACAGTGCAATTGCGTCTAAGGCTAATTTGATAACCTTAATATTATCAGTAAATAATTCACTTTCCTTGGCAATAGCACTGCCCAATGATTCCAAATTGGTTGTCGATAATATGGTTTTACCTAAAAGATGTTTTTTGACTTTTTTTAATTCAACTAAAAGTCCAGTATTGTCTGGTGTATTAAAAATGGGTGCACCAAGTAAATAGGGATCTTCAAGGGTGTCGTGGTTTACCTTGTTATTGTTGGTCCACAAAGAATTGGAACTATTCCCTGTTTTTGCGGGTAGAATGACCATGTTTGCCAATGGGCCGAATGTGTTTGCTGTGCTATGGGCCTTCTCCAATAACAAGTCATGAGCAAAAATTGATGTTGTTAGTGCAAACAGGTGCAAAGTTAACAACTGTTTGAGCCATAGGTTGTTTTGCATATCTAAGCTTTGTTTAAATTATGGATTAAGAAGCTTACAATTGGTTTATTAAATAACTTCCGTTATAGAAAATCCTTGGTGTTTTAGAGGTACAATATTATAATTATAAGATATAAAACAAGCATAACTTATTGGCACAATACTATACTATTTCAATAAAATAGAATTCACGGAGGTTACCGTTTTTATAAATAGTTGTATTTCTAATAATTTCTATGAAAATCCTTTTTGTCATTATTTTTTCAGGCCCAGGAACAAATAGAGTTTTGGAGCTCTCGTATTCACTTGCTAAATTGGGCATTTCCCTAAGGTGGTCCTTTGAATTGAACCATTGTTTAAATTCCGTTCTTTGCTTTTGTAATCTACATTATTCTCCTCCCAACTCTATTGATGTTGCCCATATTCTTACATATTTCCAATCGTTCATTTTTCTACTGTCGCTAGAAGGGGTGTCCCTGGCAGTAAACAGGCTTTAAAGTAAAAGTTCATTTTTCCATTCCTTTTCCTAGCCATATACAGACAATATAAGGAGTTCAATACAAGAACCATTGTAGGTGTAAATTTATTAGTGAACCTCAATTTTGAAAAGTTAATAAAACGCACTTAAAATTGCAGGTTGAACCAAGCCCGCCTTTTTTTTTTTTTGGCGGAATCTAGGTTCAGTACCTCGACCCTTGGTTCGATTCCTGTTATTGGTTTAAGGGCTAGCCTTAAGGTTCAATACCTTTTGTTAATCTTCAATATTAAGGATTTTGTAATCTGATATAATTTTTAAGCACCGTAACGGATTGTCCTTTAAATTAAAAAGAGTAGCATAGAAATAAATCTATTGCTACTCTTTGTAAATTCAATGCTTTGAAAAACTCAATTCAATTCAACTTGTATAATTTATTTTTATAGAGTTGCAATGTTAGCTCAACATTGTTTATCTGAGGTTATGTTTAATCAACATCCCACCAGACACCAGCGCCAAATTTTTCCTCTATGATTCCTGGTTGGGCACTTATGGCACCATTAAATCCGTCTGGATTGGATATGGCTTCACTGTGTGGATAGGGTTTTCTAACAATAGTACCCTTTCCTGGATACAAGGTTTCTACAGGTTCTGTAGTGGCTACATAGACCGGGTAGCCTGTACGACGTACTTCTGCCCAACCTTGGTTACCGTCAGGGTAAAGAGCGCACCATTTTTGTTCTCCGATCAACTCCCTTTGATCAACACCTCCATTGAAATCTACAAGTGGTTCCGAAAGATAGGTCCCAACTTCCAGACCGTACTCATCAAAACTGGCGGTAATAGCTGCTTCATAGGCTTCCTCTGCTGTCATACCAACATTCCAGCCATTTAAGGCGGCTTCAGCTAGTATAAAAAGTACTTCTGAATACCTCATAATTCTAGTGGGCGAATCGGCAGATCGAAATTCCTCAACTCCCATGATGGAGAGATCAGGAGTGTTCTGACCAAGTGTTCCAAGGGGAAGTCCCACGTATTCTCCGCTAGTGGCAGCTGGCTCAGCATAAACGGCAAGCCTGCCTAAATCGTTTCTTGTTTTTAGAAAATCTACCAAATAAGCTGATGTTACGTTTTCTTGTTTGGCAGCTTGGGTTGGATCCATATAATAAGGGCTACGGTAGGTGGCATCCTCAGGTAGCCAATATTTGAAGGCAGCACTGTTGTTGGAGTCTATAATAGGGAAGGTACTGGGGTTGGCCATAATTTCCTCTATTCCGCCTTTGGCCGTTGTTGGGTCTATCAATGACATGCGCATATATACACGTAATAGCAGAGAGTTGGTGAATTTTTTCCACATGGTCATATCACCATCAAATATTACATCTGCGGTACCCATACTTTTAGAGGTATCTATCATGGCGTTGGCAGCCTTCAATTGGGCAATGATGTCCATATATATGCTCTGCTGGGAATCATATTTTGGGTATATGTTCGGACTTTCACTATTATCAGCCATAAGCGCTTCGGAGTAAGGTATATCGCCATACCAATCCGTCATATTCTGAAAGGCATATGCTTTCAGTATTTGAGCTACGGCAATTGCATTGTTATCTTCCGCCTCTTCGGCTAAATTAATAGCTACCTGTAGATTTTTTAGGTGTCCGCTATATACGTTAAAATTTGTTCCGGCACCGGTTTGCTCATAACGGTCGTTTTGAACGTATACATCGCGTACATTATATCGGGCCCAACTTACCTCAAAATTAAGTATTGGATTGTACGTTTTTATGATACTGATTTCGGCATTGGTAATCAAGGTTTTATAGGGTACCGATGTCAAATCATTTGGACTGGTGTTCATTTCTTCAAAATCCTCTGTACAACCATAGATCAAAGAACTTAGAATAATTGCTGATATTAATTTTATATGTATGTTCATCTCATTTTCAGTTTAAGATTACAATTAGTTTATTTAATTTTTAGAAGGTAATTTTTGCCCTGAATCCGATATTTCTTGCCGATGGATTAGAAGCAAATTCCGACCCTTGGGAAGATAGACTGGCATCTTTATTGGCTACCTCTGGGTCAAAATTTTCGTTCTTTTTGTAGAGTAGCGCAAGGTTTCTTCCAAATATAGAAAGATCCATACCCTTAAGACCAATCTTACTGATCAAGGTTCTGGGCAGTGAATAAGACAATGTAATTTGTCTTAGTTTTACATAAGAGGCGTCATATAACCATCTTTCCGCCCTAGCAAAGGAATTCCATCTAAAACCATCCAAGTCTTTGTACACGTTGTTTGGGGTACCGTCCTCAAATACACCATCAAAAAGATATCCGCCCCCATCTGATAGAGGGTCCCTTACGTCTACTCCATTAGGGTTTAATCCTACGGTACTGGTCAAAGCTCCTGTGGCCCAACCATCTTGATTGGTTCTTGAATATACATCGCCTCCAATTTTAGCGTCTATGAGTACACTTAAATTGATGTTTTTGTAAGTAAAGGAATTGTTAAGTCCACCTATCCAATCGGGCATAAGATTTCCCAATTTTTTTATTTCACTGGTAAGTGGTACACCATTGGCATCCACAATGGGTTTTCCGTTTTCATGGTATACAAATCCTTTTCCATACATATCACCATAAGAACCACCAACATCTGCTACTACATTAATTTGATTACCTTCCGTTTTGAACAGTTCCAAGCGTTTTATATCACCATTTAACGCAACAATTTCACTTGTGTTGGAGCCGTAATTGGCGGTTAAATCCCATGAGAAATTTTTGGTCTGTATTGGGGTTCCGTTCAAAACTACCTCAATTCCTTTGTTGTCTACCTGACCGGCATTGATAACCTGTGTGTTATATCCGGAAGTAGGGGATACAGGAGCGCTTAAAATTTGATTCTTTGCAACCGAGTTATAAAGGGTTACGTCAATTCCCAATCTATTGTTGAAGAATTTTAGATCCAATCCAAGTTCTTTGGAGGTAATTAGCTCATTTACCAAATCGGCAGGGGGCATTGCAGTGCTAAGGCTAAAGGTAGGGTTTTCTCCATATGGTGTTGCGGCGCTGTAGGTGGCATTTAATCTGTATGGATCCGTATCGTTTCCGACCTGAGCTACACTTAATCTTACTTTACCAAAGCTAAGAATGTTCCTATCCGTATTAAAGGTTTCGGAAAATATCCAGCTCGTGGTGGCCGAGGGGTAGAAGTAGGAGCTATTGCTACTGGGTAAAGTAGAGGACCAATCATTCCTTCCGGTCAAATCCAAATATACCTGGCTCTTGTAACCTAATGAAACGGAAGCGAAGGCACTCTGGATTTCCTTTTCCCTTTGATAGTAAGTGGTAGTCGGTGTTTCCTTGGCATTGGACAAGGAATATATATTGGGTACCACCAATCTATCTACGGATGAAGTTTGTAGTCTATATTGGTTGTTCATGATATTGGCACCCAAGTTGGCGTTCAATGATATGTCATCTGTGATGTTCTTAACGGCAGAAAGCAATACATCTGCATTTATTTCCTGTCTAAAGTAATTACTTACACCGTATCGTCCTTCTGGGTCATTGTTACCATAATATGCTCTTATAAGTTCCACTTGTTCATTGGAATAATCAATACCCGCCCTCGTAGATAGGCTTAACCAGTCATTAAATTGATATTTAAGGGAACTTGAACCAATAAGTCTGTTTTTGGTCTGTGGGTTTAAGTTTTTATACTGTATCCAATAAGGGTTGTTATGCCATCTGTTGATCCAGCTAATTTGGGTTCCATCGGGATTTTCTATGTTGTTTTTCATATAGTCCCAATCCACTTGCCTTGCTGTCCATATGGTCTGCATACCGATGTTGTTAAAAGTATAACCTGCTCCGTTCAAGTTACCATTGGAATTGATATAGGAACCTTTGGCTTCAAATGAAAGCTTATCCGTTAAATTGGTATTACCGGAAAAATTAATGGTATTCTTAACCTGGTTGGTATTTGGTACCATCCCTGTTTGATCCGAATTGGTTATGGAAAGGCGCATATTTCCCCAATCACCACCATTGGTTAGAGCCACGTTGGTAATTCTTGTAATTCCGGTTTCATAAAAGTTCTTTATGTTATTGGGGTGAGAAACCCAAGGGGTTGGTATACGTTCCCCGGTTGTGGGGTCTATGGGGGAATTAAATTGAGGTAGGGATAGAATTTCTCCAGGGGTTTGTGGAAAACCGGCCTCTACTGCCCAGTATAATTTCCCGCCTGGAGCAATGTCTTCGGCTTGGACCGTATAATCCAAACGGGGACCAAAACTTTCATCTACACCGTCATTGCTGCCTCCATTTAGACCGTCTTTATACCAAAATTGTTGTCCACCACCTTGGCCGTATTCATTCTGGTAATCAGGAAGTAAAAATGGGCTGCTAAGGGTAACGGTATTCTCTACTGCTACAGAAAAGCCTTTTCCTTTTCCAGTTTTAGTGGTGATCAATACAACGCCATTGGCTCCTCTGGAACCGTAAAGTGCAGCGGCATTTCCACCTTTAAGAATGGTCATTTCGGCAATATCGGAGGGGTTGATGTCTGCTGCCCCATTACCCATATCCGTGAAGTCGTAACCTCCTCGGGTGCTAGATACAATCGTATTGTCGATTGGTATGCCATCTACCACAAACAGTGGTTGATTGTTGCCGGTAAGCGACTGGTTTCCTCGAATGGTAATTCTCGATGAAGCTCCAACGTTACCATTGGAATTGTTGATTAAAACCCCGGCCGACTTTCCGGCCAAAGCGTTAATGACATTGGTCTCGGAGGTGTTTTTAATATCGTCCCCGGAAAGCTCCTGTACTGCATATCCAAGAGCCTTTTTCTCCCTAGTAATACCTAGTGCGGTAACAACTACTTCTTCCAATTGGGAGGCATCCTCCTCCAGGGCTACTGATATAGTGGATTGTCCGGAAACATTTATTTCCTTGCTGACGAATCCTAAATAGGAAACAACCAAAACGGCGTTTGGATTGGATACAGAAATGGAAAATGCCCCATCAAAATCTGTTTGCGTACCATTGGCTGTTCCTTTTTCCAAAATGTTGGCTCCAGGTAATGGAAGTCCATTGCTGTCCAAAACCACTCCGGTGATTTGTTGTTGTGGATTGGTCAGGCCGCTGGAAAAAGTCGTGGTCTTGTAATTTTCTAACGCATTGTTCGCTATTGTTTCAGAGGCATAATTAATACCACTTGGTAAAGTCACCATGGCACTTAATATAAGTGTTAAGGATGGCTTTAACACCATGTCAAATTTAAACTTCCGGGGCAGTTCTTGCCTAAGTTTGTTTTTTTTTGTCATTACATGAAATGTTTAATGTTAGATAATGTTCTGTTGTTGGTTAGAATCGCTGCATTTCAGCTTTATTTGGTTCAACAAGTTTATAGTTTAATACCTAGACCAATGTTTAGGAGGCATGGTACAACGGATCCTTGGGGTTGGAATACCATATTACCTTTATAAATAGACATATTATAATGCTATATTGCTCCTAATTGCAGTTTGGTATAAGTAAAAATAAAATCTTATTAAACCTTTATTAATAATAGGATAAAATTAATTTTTTAAATCCAATAAAAAGGGCGGTATCTTAGCGTATTGATGTACTATATTAACAAAAGGTTAAGAAGGGTTTTATTGGAAGTAATACCCTGATAAACAATGTATTTGTAGGGATGGCAAAAGGTACCTTCCAATATTTGCTTTATGTAAAAATTATAGGGGCAAAACTTTGAATAGTACAAAAGTTAAGCCCCTTACAAATAATTTTAAAGGAAAAAATGGTTGGAACCTTATTAGCGTCTAATGACTTTGCGTATACTTATTTAACAAGACTTGTAAGATACTGCTCCAGTGACCACTTTGTTGTTCTGAAGGGCGGCTTCTATTTTTTTTGCGGTTTTTGTTATGGCCAGCCCTCCAAGACCTGTACATCTTAAGGTGTGGGGTATTGCGTCCCCGACCCTTTTCATGGTTTCTATTACCTCATCAAGCGGAATTACCTGGTCATAATCGGATAGGGCCATGTTTGCGCAGGAGATGGCTGTTGAGGCGGCCATCACGTTTCTGTTTAAACAAGGCGCTTCCACCCTGTCGGCTACGGTATCGCATATTAAACCTAATGAGCTTTGTAGTGCCATAGAGGCTGCCGCAAGTGACTGCGAAAGACTTCCGTTCTGTAATACAACTACCCCTGCGGCTGCCATACCTGAGGCAGATCCGCATTCCCCCATACAACCTCCAACCTCTGCTGAAAAGGTGGCGTGGGCCGTAATGAATACTCCGATCAATCCTGCGGCCAACATGGCTTGTACCTTTTGGTCCCTGGAAAACCCTAAAGTAGTAGCGGTGCCAATAATAGTTCCGGGCAATGCTCCGCAGGAGCCTGCCGTAGGAGCGGCCACTATAACCCCCATAGAACTTTTTATTTCCATCATAGACGAAGTGAACATTATGGAATTATTTAAAACGTCGCCGGGTACCAGTTTTTTTTCTTCCTTATTTTTTTTGAAGATAAGGGATTGACTTCCTAAAATACGGTCTTGGTAATGTGTGCCTTTTAGGCCAAGGTGTATGGAGTTTTCCATGATGTCTACAATACGTCCCATTTTGTCCATAACCTCTTTTTTGGAGATGTTGCCCCTTTGGCTCTCATAGTCGGCGGCCAGCTCCCAAAGATTTAGGTTTTTGTCCTTGTTGTATTCCAATAGCTCTTCCACTGTAATAAATGGAACGGTAAGGTTTTTTCTTGATTTTATGGGGAGTACGGGATCTAAGGTCCGTATTTTTAATTGCATTTTCATTGCTGATACATGCGCCAAGAGTTGCCTTTGTTCCTTTTCGTTGGATTGGACCAATAGAAAATTGATGGTGCCAGAATGAAGCGATGCTTCTCCAAGGTTCATTTTGGAAATTGATTCCAAAAGTTCTGGAGCCGAATCACTATAAATCAGTGTTAGGTTAAAATCGCCCATCAAAGATACCGGGCTTTGGTCTATTTCTATTATTTCGATCATTCCACCCCCTGTAGAGAGGCCAATAACTTGATGGGTCTCTTTCTTGTTTTTTAAGGTAATTTTATAGGTGTTGGGATGGCTGGCACCTATGGGGTGAATGTCTATATCTATTTTAATGCCCGCATTCTTAATGTGCATTTCATAATCCTTTAGCCGCTCATCATCGGCATTCCAGCCCAATAGTCCACCAAAAAGCCCCATGTCCGAACCCTGTCCGGAATGGGTCGTGGCCAGGGAGCCATTGGGGTCAAATTCTATATAAACTTCCTCAATACTGTTGTTCATTAAATCTCGGCAAATTCGTCCTATCCGCAGTGCTGCTGCACAATGGGAGCTGGAGGGACCCCTCATTACCGGGCCTATTACGTCATTAAAAATACTAGGATATGTTTTCATAAATGTAATGTATAAGAGCTTAAGCTAAATGGTAGTTTTGCGCTTTTTTATATTCTTAGTTTAGTATTCCGAAATCTAGAATTTGTTAAACTTGATCATAGTTATTTATCTATTGTTCAAATCTATCAATTCGTTGATATTTTTTCATGTATTATTATAGCTGAAGTTAAGACTTTTTTTGTAAATTAACTTTTTAATTTAATATTAGAAAGTGATTTTATGTCAAATGTAGTTGCTTTTAAGGTGCCCATGCAGAAAAATATGTCGATTCGCATTGAAGAATGTGATGGCGATCATGATTACGATTTGGTCCATTTTCATGAGGAATGTCAACTCACCTGTATTATGCAAGGCAGTGGTTGTCTTCTGGCAGGTTCCAACACTTTTAATTTTACGCCTGGGGAGGTGTATTTGTTTGGCAGTAATTTGCCTCATGGATTTAAAACAGAGGGTGGAAATGGAGGGGACGAATTGGTAACCGGCGCTAGAAGGATCAGTGTTTTTTTTAATCGGAATGTTTTTGAATCCCTGTTTGAGCAGAATCCCGAAACAAGCTCTATAAAGAATTTACTGGATTATGCATCTTTAGGTTATAAGTTAAGTGCAGGAAATTCCCAGGAAATTCTTTCTAAAATAGGACGGTTGCGTAATGTGGACGATTTTGATAAAGTACTTGAATTGCTGGATATTTTGGATTGCATTTCCAAGGACGCCCAAGGCAATTATCTTTCTGCCTGTGAGGCAGTAGGGGCGGATTTGATTGATGGGGATATTCATAAGATCAATGAGGTATTTGCTTTTACCGAAGCACATTTTCAGAAAAGGATATCGTTGGCCGATGTGGCTGGTCATTTTAAAATGACGCCTCCCACATTTAGTAGGTTTTTTAAGTCCAGAACACAAAAAACATATATACAATTTCTAATTGAGTTACGGATAACCAAAGCTTGTGAATTTATTAGGTCCGGTACCCATAATACAACGGAGAGTTGTTTTAATTCCGGATTTACCAATATCTCCAGTTTTCATCGACATTTTAAATCTATTAAAGGTATGACCCCTACGGAATATAAATTGCGTGTTTCATCCAATTTCAATTAGACAAATATTTTTACAGATAATTTTTATAATCCATATAATATGAACGCACATCCTTATAATGTTTTGTTACCGGAAAGCGGTACGCCTGTAGTTGAAAAATGGAATGTAAACAAGTTTTATCAGCAGATCCATTTTCACAAGGAATTTCAAATTACCATGATCCAGGAGGGAAGTGGATTTCTTTTTGTTTCGGACAAAGTTGTTCCCTATGAAAAGGGTGATGTCTATTTTTTTGGTAGGAATTTGCCTCATGCCTTAAAGACTAATAATGAGTCTATGGAGAATTCACGTAGTGGCTCCAAGGCTATTTCATTGTTTTTTGATCAAGATAAAATCAAGGAATCCTTCAGAAATGTACCTGAAGCCTATAGGATCAATAAGCTCATTGAATCTTCGCATTATGGAATTAAAGTGAACAGGGATAGTGCAAGGTATTTAACGGATTATATTGAAGAACTTACTACGAGTTCCGGTCTAAATAAGTTTATATTGTTTTTAAAATTGCTCAATGTGGCTTCTAGGGATAATAATGTAATGTTATTATCTCCTAAGGCCGCGCCCAGTAAAATTGGGGTTGAAAATGATCCTAAAATTGCAAAGATTTGTGCTTTTGTGAAGGATAATTATAGGGATTTGATAACGCTTTCTGAAATAGCGGATTTGGCCCATATGTCCCCTACGGGCTTCTGTAGGTTTTTTAAATCCAAGACCAAGAAGACGTTTTCGCAATATTTGGCCGAGGTGAGAATTGGTAGCGCATGTGAACTGCTACATGATGCCGATTATAGTATTTCGGATTGTGGATATGGTAGTGGTTTTAACAACCTATCCAATTTTCATAAACAATTTAAAAAATACACCGGGATGTCCCCCATGGAATATAGGTCAAATATCAATAATAATTAGACGCCTTGGTTAAAATCTGCAGCCTCATATTTTGTTTGATCCTTTTATAAGAGGGCCGTTCAATAATTTCATAAAATTCACCGCTCAAATAGTATCACTATTTGCTAATTTGGGCAATATGTGCTGCCATGGGACTTTGTAATATTGTTGTTCCCGAACGTGTAAGATTTTTATGGAACTGTAATTTTTGGTTCGGGTTACTGAGAATAGTATTTAGAAAATAATAAGGATTATGAAAAAAGGGATTTTGGGAAGCATACTGTGCTTTTTGTTTTTTATTGGGAATGGTCTGGCACAGACTGGATCTACTTTACAGTTACATGATATATACAGGAATAGTATTTACGGCCAAAAGGGGTTTGGTCCAGTGCGCTGGATGAAGGACAACAAAGGATACTCTACCCTAGAGGCCAATAAAGAGATAGGGGGCAGGGATATTGTTAAATATGATGCAAAAAGTGGGGCTAGGTCGGTTTTGGTTTCCGCAGCTCAATTAATACCCCAGGACAAGAAAGTGCCTATTACCATTTCGGATTACCAATGGTCTCTTGATAATAACAAAATTCTCCTTTTTACCAATACGCGCAAGGTATGGAGGTATCACACACGTGGCGATTATTGGGTGTTGGATCTAAAGACCAATAAATTGGCAAGGTTAGGGCGTTCATTACCTTCGTCGACCTTAATGTTTGCGAAATTTTCTCCGGACGCTTCCAAAGTTGCTTATGTAAGTGAATTGAATATATATTCAGAAAATCTGGAAGATCATAAAATAGATCAGCTTACCAAGGATGGGGGGGATAATATAGTAAATGGCACATTCGATTGGGTATATGAAGAGGAATTAAATTGTAGGGACGGCTTTAGGTGGAGCCCGGATGGTAAACATATAGCCTATTGGCAATCGGACACCAAGGATGTGGGTACCTTTTATATGATCAACAATGTGGATTCCATTTACTCTAAACCAATCCCTATGCCTTACCCTAAGGTAGGGACGGAACTTTCAACAGTAAAGGTGGGGGTGGTATCTTTGGAAAACGGTACTTCCAAATGGTTCAAGGTTCCAGGTGATCCAAAGAACAATTATTTGGCGCGTATGGATTTTATACCCAATTCCAATGAGGTAATGATCCAGCAATTAAATCGAAGGCAAAACACCAATAAGGTCTATATTGGTAATATTCAGACCATGGATCTTGTTAATATCCTAACGGAAAAAGATGATGCCTTTTTGGATATTCATGACGACGTAAGATGGTTGGAAAATGAAAAGTACTTTACTTGGTCCAGTGAAAGGGATGGGTGGTTGCACCTTTATAAGGTATCTCGGGATGGCAGTGTGGTACAGCCTATCACTAAAGGCAATTTTGACGTGGTAGAGATCAACTGCATAGATCCAAAGGGTGGCTATGTATATTATATTGCTTCCCCGGATGATTACACCCAAAGATATTTGTACAGGAGCCGTATAGATGGACAAGGGGAGGCCGAAAGAATAACCCCGAGCTCCAATTCAGGCCAGAGCTCCTATCAAATATCCAATGATGCCAAATGGGGGATCCAGGTATTCCAGAATGCGGTTACCCCTCCTAAATATTCCTTAATAAGTCTTCCCAATCACAAACAAAGAAGAATTTTGGAGGATAATAAGGAGTTAAAGGCCAAATATGAGGCCTTGAAATTGAATCCAAAAGAGTTTGTAAAGGTAGATATCGGTGATGAGGTTTTGGATGCCTGGATGATTAAACCAAAGGATTTTGATCCGACCAAAAAATATCCGTTATTGTTCTATGTTTATGGTGAACCAGCAGGTGCTACCGTTCAGGACAATTGGGGTGGCGGCAGTCTTTGGGATCAGTATATGGCCCAACAGGGTTACATTGTAATGAGTGTGGACAATCGCGGAACCAAGACACCTAGAGGCAATAAATGGCGCAAATCCATTTATGGGCAAATAGGTATTCTAGCTTCAGAGGACCAGAGCAAGGCCGCTAAAAAAATATTGGAAACCTATAATTTTTTGGATCCATCCAGAGTAGGGATTTGGGGATGGAGTGGCGGTGGCCAAATGACACTGAATTGTATGTTTAGGTATCCAGAGATCTATTCTTCGGGATTGGCAGTTTCCTTCGTGTCAGACCAAAGACTTTATGATGCTACTTATCAGGAAAGATATATGGGGCTGTTGGAAGATAATGCCAAAGGCTATCACGATGGATCTCCAATTAATTTCGCGCAGCACTTAGAAGGGAACTTAATGATTATTCACGGTACCGCTGACGATAACGTACATTATCAGAGTTTTGAGATGTTGGTCAACAAACTGATAGAACATAATAAGATGTTTAATATGATGTCCTATCCAATGAGGGCGCATTCAATATATGAAAGGGAAAATACTTCTTATCATCTTAGGCAAACTATGGAAGGTTTTTGGAAAAAGAACCTACCTGCCGGGGGTAAATAACCTCAGGGGTTCATTTTAAATTAAAACTGGATAAATACGTTAATTTCAATTAGGATAATCTTTTAGATATAAATCATCAAATCTATGTTTGCAAAGGAGGAATATATTGTAAGAAGGGAAAAATTAAGGAAATTGGTGGGTGATGGATTGCTCTTATTCCTTGGAAATGAGGAGAGTGGTATTAACTTTGAGCACAACACTTATCCCTATAGGCAGGATAGTTCCTTTATTTATTTTTTTGGGCTTCAAGTACCTGGATTGTATGCAGTAATTGATTTGGATGGGGGTAAGGAGATTATTTTTGGGAATAATTTAACCATAGATGATATAGTTTTTACCGGACCTATTGAATCCTTGGAAGAGCAGGCCCATAAGGTAGGGGTAGCTAGTATATATCCAATTGGTAGTCTTGATGGTTATATTGGTGAAGCCAAATCCAATGGGAGGAAGGTCCACTATTTACCGCCATATCGTCCGGAACATATTTTGAAATTGTCCCAGTTGTTGAATTTATCGGCTAAGGAGGTTTCAAAAAAAGTATCTACCGATTTGATAAAGGCCGTAGTAAAACTAAGGTCTATAAAGTCCAACGCGGAGATCTTGGAGATTGAAAAAGCCGTGAACACCACTGTGGAAATGCAGTATAAGGCCATGGAGATCGCTGAAGCGGGTATGACCGAGGCGGATTTGTTCGGTGCGGTTCAAAATATAGCTATGGCCAACGGAAATAACACTTCATTTCCTTCCATAGTAACGATTAACGGTCAAATACTTCATAATCATTTTAGGGGGAATCTCTTAAAAGAGGGAGATATGGTCCTATGCGACTGTGGTGCGGAAAACTTCTCAGGATATGCCGGGGACCTTACTCGTACCTTTCCTGTAAACAAAACCTTTAGTGTTAAACAGAAAGAAATTTATGATATAGTCTATAGTTCTTATAAAACTGCTGCTGGCATGCTCAAGCCCAAACAGTTATTTAGGGATGTGCATCTTGCCGCATGTAAAGAAATCGTACTGGGCCTAATTGATTTAGGGTTAATGAAGGGCGATGCGGATATGGCCGTTGAGGCAGGCGCACATACCTTGTTTTTTCAATGTGGATTGGGGCATATGATGGGGCTGGATGTCCATGACATGGAGAACTTGGGAGAGCAATATGTTGGTTACACCGATGACCTACATCAGAGTAAGGAATTTGGGTTTAAATCCCTTCGTATGGGCAGGGCCCTGGAAGAAGGAATGGTCTTAACCGTAGAACCGGGAATTTACTTTATTCCCGAACTTATAGCGCTGAGAAAGAGCGAGAATAAATACTTTGAATTTGTCAATTATGACAAATTGGAAGAATACAAAAGCTTTGGCGGAATCCGCGTCGAGGACGATTTCCTAATAACGCAAAATGGTAGCCGTTTGTTGGGACCCAAGCTCCCTACTACTTCTATGGAAATAGAGGATTTTAGGATTTCCAAAACCCGACTTTAGAAATTTTATTTCAAAGCCCGGTATTTCAAGTCCAGTGGGTTTGGTGAAATTTCAGTACAGTGTTAACCCCGCCTTTCTGGTGGGGTTTTATTTTTTCCCTTGGTTCCATCTCCACAGGAAGATCGGAGCCTGAGTTGGGTAGGTGTTTTTTATGGAAAATAGTAGAAGTCTATAAAAACAATATTGGCACTGGTTTAATAAGTTGCAAAGTGAATAAACGGCTATTTCCCTATGTGGAATATGGCATCTTCCCGATGATTAAGAATGTAAAATAGTATGATGACCTGCTAATTTTTGCGATAGTAACTTTGGTGTTATCATCTATTTTTGTTTTTAAAACAATATTTATCATGATAAAATGGGAAGGCGTAATGCCAGCAGTAACAACCAAGTTCACTGAGGATGATCAGCTAGATCTTGTGATGTTTGAAAAAAATATAAAAGCTCAAATGGAGGCTGGCGTTAATGGGATTATCCTAGGTGGAACCTTAGGGGAGGCCAGCACTCTAAAAGCCGAAGAAAAGGAAACTCTTATAAAGACTACTTTATCTATTACAGAGCAAAAAATTCCGGTAATTATCAATATCGCCGAGCAAACAACCGAAGATGCCATTGCCGTGGCCAAACATGCAGAATCTATCGGGGCCAATGGATTAATGCTATTGCCTCCAATGAGATATAAGGCAACGGATTTTGAGACCGTTACTTATTTTACGGCGATTGCACAGAGTACTTCCTTACCGATAATGATTTACAACAATCCCGTGGATTACAAAATAGAAGTAACTCTGGATATGTTCGAGGAGTTGATTAAGTGTGATAACATTCAGGCGGTAAAGGAATCCACCAGGGATATTACCAATGTAATCCGAATTAAGAACCGTTTTGGCCATCGCTTAAAAGTTCTTACCGGTGTGGATACCCTTGCCTTGGAAAGTTTGGTAACAGGTGCAGACGGATGGGTAGCCGGATTGGTTTGTGCCTATCCCGCAGAAACAGTTGCCATTTATAATCTGGTAAAAGCGGCTAAGGTTGATGAAGCTATGGAAATCTATCGCTGGTTCATGCCTCTTTTGGAGTTGGATATAAGCCCGCAATTGGTACAAAACATTAAATTGGCGGAAGTGGCGACCGGTATTGGAACCGAAAATGTAAGAGCCCCAAGATTGCCCTTGCAAGGAGCAGAAAGGGAACGTGTTTTAAAAATAATAGATACCGCCATGAAGAACAGGCCTATTTTGCCAGCCTAAAAAGTTTGGTAGGCAAGGTTTGTTGCCGGTAACCCTGGTATAACAAGAACAAATAGGCTTTCAATCTCTTGGAAGCCTTTTTTACTTTTCCAAGGTTTGGTAAAAGTTGAATGGCATCCTGCTTAATTGTCCTTTTTGCGGTGACCTCATAAGATTCGTGACCCGTAGAGCCAGTTCCCAAAATATCGTGCCTTTTCTTGTGGTCTTGTTTTTGGCTAGTTTTTGGACTGCCCAGCTGGCAATTTGATAATCGGGCATCTGATCATCACGTTCCGGGTAAACGCCCCAATCCCATAATGGATGTCCGGGATATGTGCTTATCTTCTCATCGGGCATGGGGCCAAAGCTTCCAAATTGCCCTGCATAATTTGGAATATGGGTTTCATTGATTCCTTTCCCGTTATGGAAGATCTTTACTGCAGCAAAGACATTATAGCCTTCCTGTTGAAACCGTTTGGGCATTACTATGTTTTTGCTTGCCACAGGAGATTCTATTATATCTGGATTTAAAAAGTAAATGCCAGTGGTACTTGGGTAAAGGGAGGTCATAATACTGGCCCTGCTATGATTACAAACCGGAGCCTGACATTGAGCATTGCTAAAGAGAACGCCACGTGGCGTCAGCCCATCCAAATGGGGCGTTTTGGCCTGTGGATGCCCACCTAAAACCTCTACCCAATCGTTTAGGTCGTCTATGGCAATAAAAAGAACGTTGGGCTTGTCCTGTTATTTAGGTTCCATTTTTGACTTTTTATATCCAAATGAGGTTGTTAGGATAATACCAAGTATTATAATTACATAGTTGTTTTTTTTTCATGATTAAATAACTTGATTTAAAGACATTCAGGTTATTATGCCTAAACCCAAGACAATTTACGATGCTATTCTTTCAATTCCACTTTTCTAAAACGCTTATTTTTGTCTTGAAGTTATTCTTGTATTTAATGGTAAATGTTTTTCCCAACATGGCATCCGAGCATTGTATACTATACAGATTTAGGGCATGTTGTAAAAATGCATGACAAGTTTAAATTTTTTGTATTGGTTTACATTCTGTACTGGGCTGTGTAAACATTTTTAGAGATGATAAAGCGGGTATCTAAAGCCAAGGCAGTACTGTGCAGGATACATATATTTCCTTGAAGGCCTAATTTTGATAGCTGTGGTTCCTGTTTTTGGTTCTCATTGGAAAGCACTTATACTTAAAAATATAATAAAAATGATAAGAAAAGCATTTAAAATGAAGGTCTATCCTGGCCGTATAGAAGAGTATACCCAAAGACACAATCCAATATGGAAGGAATTGGAAGCGGTGTTAAAAGTACATGGGGTTCATAATTATAGCATTTTTTTTGATAGCGAAACCCATATTTTGTTTGGATATGCAGAATTGGAATCGGAAGAAAAATGGAATGCCATTGCCGATACCCAAATTTGTAAGGATTGGTGGGAACATATGGCAGATCTTATGGAAACCAATGCCGATAACAGTCCGGTTTCTAAAGGGTTGAAAGAGGTCTTTCACTTGGGGTGAAGTTTAATAAATGATCGATCAAGCAAGGAATAATTTGATGGGGTTAAAAAAGTTACTACCTTAAGGTACAACAAGAATTAACTTAAAATGTTGTTGAACCGTAGTGGGAGTATAAGGATCATAACCAATATTGAAAATTAAGACTTCCTAGTCGGTGAGAAAAAGGAATGTTCCCCGCAACTCCATTAAATTAATATATTCGAGATCTATAAATACTATCCTATGACCAGCACAAATCAAAAAAGAACATTGGGCGAGTTTATATTTGACAATCAATCCTCCTTTCCATATTCCACAGGAGAATTGTCAAAACTAATAAATGCCATAAGGCTTGCGGCAAAAATTACAAACCATGAAGTAAACAAGGCGGGTCTGGTGGATATCTTAGGTGACGCCGGAAATACCAATGTACAGGGGGAAGACCAGCAAAAGCTGGATGTCTATGCCAATGAAAAATTTATTCAGACCCTTATACAAAGAGGCATAGTATGTGGTATTGCCTCTGAAGAGGAGGAAGATTTTATTGCTGTGAACAGTATTGACGGTAATAATAACAATAAGTACGTTGTACTCATCGACCCCTTGGACGGTTCTTCCAATATTGATGTAAACGCTTCCGTAGGTACCATATTTTCTATTTACAGAAGGATATCACCATTGGGCTCTCCCGTAGAGCTAAGGGACTTTTTGCAACCTGGAAAAAACCAAGTAGCTGCAGGTTATATCATGTATGGTACTTCTACCATGTTGGTTTTTACAACTGGTAATGGGGTAAATGGGTTTACTTTAAACCCCGCTCTGGGCACCTTTTATCATTCCCATCCCAATATGAAATTCCCGGAAACTGGTAGGATCTACTCCGTTAACGAGGGCAACTATGTTCATTTTTCAAAAGGGATAAAAGCTTATATAAAATATTGCCAAAAGGAGGAAGGGGATAGGCCTTACACTTCAAGGTATATAGGTGCAATGGTTGCAGATTTTCATAGAAATTTAATTAAGGGCGGAATCTATATGTATCCGAGGATTGGACCCAAGCAAAATGGAAAATTACGGTTGACATATGAATGTAACCCCATAGCTTTTCTAACGGAGCAGGCCAAGGGGAAGGCTACCACAGGGACTAAAAGAATTCTGGATATTGAACCTACAGAATTGCACCAACGTGAAGCCATTTTTTGCGGAAGCGTGAAAATGGTCGAGAAATTGGAGGAGTTTATTTTGAATGGGGACTAAGGGGTGAATCAATGATATTTTAGGATTATTTTGCTTTTGGCCTACCCAAAATGTGTAAGCCAAGAATGGTATTTGGTGATCCTACCTATATAAAGTTATGGGGACCATACCATGTTTGGCCTTGTTTTAGCTTTAATTTTTTTTCTACTCAAAAAAATACCTTAGCCTGGCTTAATGCGCATATGTTTCATAAGCTTTTCCTTAACTTAAAA
This sequence comes from Arenibacter troitsensis, assembly GCF_900177645.1. Lineage (GTDB taxonomy): Bacteria > Bacteroidota > Bacteroidia > Flavobacteriales > Flavobacteriaceae > Arenibacter > Arenibacter troitsensis. The sequence continues at coordinate 511,357 of NZ_FXAO01000002.1, read as the reverse complement.
GTTTTGCTAACTTAGGGGTTTGTTCAAATTAATTAGATAATAATAGTAAAAATGAAAATAAACGACTCTTTCGACCCCGGCCATTATCAGGCCAATGATAAACGATATGATACCATGCAATTCCGTCGCTGTGGCAACAGTGGTATTCTATTACCATTAATTTCATTGGGACTTTGGCATAATTTTGGTCATACGGATAACCTTGAGATGGGACGCCATCTCTTGCGAGCCGCTTTCGATAATGGGATTACCCATTTTGACCTTGCCAATAATTATGGACCTCCTTATGGAGCAGCGGAAGAAAATTTCGGACGTATTTTTAAAAAGGATTTTCTCCCATATCGTGATGAACTTATTATTTCAAGCAAGGCAGGGTGGGATATGTGGCCTGGACCTTATGGAAATTATGGTTCCCGCAAGTATTTGATTGCCTCGGCAAATCAAAGCCTTAAGAGGATGGGGCTGGATTACGTAGATATATTTTACCATCACAGACCCGATCCGGAAACTCCGCTCGAAGAAACCATGGGAGCTTTGCATCATTTGGTGCAAAGTGGCAAGGCTCTATATGCGGGTATTTCCCAATATCCGGCAGCGCTTACTGCAAAGGCTTCAAAGATTATGAAGGATTTGGGTACGCCCTTATTGATCCATCAACCTAGATACAATATGTTCGATCGTTGGGTAGAGGATGGATTGTTGGATGTGTTGAAAGAAGAGGGGATAGGATCCATTGCTTTCTCCCCATTGGCACAGGGCGTATTGACCAAAAAATATTTAAAAGGTATTCCAGAAGACAGTAGGGCAAGCAAGGATGGCCGTTACTTGAAGGAAGACCAAATTACTCCAGAAGTTTTGGACAAGGTGGGTAGATTGAATAAGCTGGCGGAAAATCGTGGCCAAAGTTTGGCCCAAATGGCCATTGCCTGGCTGCTTAAGGATCAACGGATTACTACGGTACTGGTTGGGGTGAGCCGTAAGGAACAATTACTGGATAATTTGGAGGCACTCAAGAATTTAAAATTTAGTGAGTCGGAACTAAAGGAGATAGAAAGTATTTTAGGGTAGTGAACAATTCTTAATTTATAGGCCCTTTGTAAATTGGATTAGTTTGAACAACGAATAATTTATTACCTTGATATTTCATAATTAAGTACCATTATGCCGAAAGCAAATAAGCAATATATTGTTAAGATATTGGAGACACATTATATTACCCATGATGTGAAACGTTTTGTAGTGGAAAGGCCTGCGGGTTATGATTTTATACCGGGGCAGGCCACTGAGGTAGCCATTAACATGCCGGAGTGGAAGGACCAGTTAAGGCCCTTTACTTTTACCTCCATAAGGGAGCATGGATTCCTGGAGTTTATGATCAAGATATATAATGATCATGACGGGGTGACCAATATGTTGGGACGAACCCACGCCGGGTCCGAGCTTATTCTTCATGAGGCTTTTGGAGCCATTCAGTATAAGGGACCGGGCGTTTTTTTAGCTGGAGGAGCGGGTATTACCCCGTTCATATCTATTTTTAGACATCTGTACACGCATAAAAATCTACATGGCAACAAATTGATCTATTCCAATAAAACATCGGAAGACGTTATTGTGGAAGACGAATTGCAAAAGATGCTCAATGGTAATTTTATAAAAATATTTACCCGCGAGAATGTGGTGGGATTTAGGGGAAATAGGATAGATCGAAAATTTCTTATCGAAAATATAGCCGACTTTGGCCAGAACTTCTATTTATGCGGGCCAAAAAAGTTTGTAACTAACATAACCGAACTCTTATTAAGTCTTGGCGTGTCGGCAGAAACGGTCATTATTGAAAGTTAGATAATCAATAGCCATTGAAAATGGTTCTGAACACACCACAAGTGTTTGGATTAACGGACCACTTCCTTCCCAATGGTAAAGCGATACTTGTGTTTCGGGCCAATGTCATGAAAACAGAATATGTAAATGCATTTTAGACCAATAGGCTAAAGGTAAATTACATTTATATTTGATGATTTTAAGCACAAAAGTTGAAGCAAGAAAATATGGACTTTAGTAGATTGACCCAAATAATTCTTTTATTGGTAGTAACCGCATGTAGCCATACAAAGCCCCCCAAAATGGGAGTCATTCCCCAACCCATGGAAATGAATTATCAGCCAGGTACATTTAAGATTAATGATAAAACCGTTATTGTTGTAGATTCTAGCTTTGAGGAAAAACAGCTAACGGAGGAAATAAATTCATTTTTAAAGGATAATTTCAATATCCAATTAGAAATTTCAAGGTCGCCCCAGGAAAACGCCATTCACTTGGTAAAAGCAATGGAAGTCGCTCCGAATGGCGCATATAGCTTAACAGTAGGGGGTGATGGTGTTACGATTAAAGCCAGTACAGGTCAAGGGATATTTTACGGTATCCAAACGCTAGCACAAATGTTATCTCCTAAAACCGAGGTTAAAGAACCAGTATTGAACTACGTGCAAATAAATGATGCACCAGCATATGAATGGAGAGGTATGATGTTGGATGTATCACGGCATTTTGTTCCAAAGGATTCTGTAAAAAAAGTCATCGATATCCTGGCAATGCACAAGATGAATAAATTCCATTGGCATCTAGTGGATGGTATTGGTTGGAGAATTCAAATCGATGCATATCCGGAACTCACTAGAAAAGGAGCTTGGAGAAAAGTTAAGGGGGATAAGAAACCATGGGAGGATTTTGAGATTGCCTCCAAGGACGCCGAAGGTGAAGTATATGGAGGTTTTTACACCAAGGAAGATATTAAGGAGATTGTTGCCTATGCCAAAGAACGGTTCATTGATGTAATTCCGGAAATAGAAATGCCAGGCCATTCCGAGGCTGCATTACAATGTTATCCGGAATTTTCATGCGATACGGAAGTTATTACCGGAGTGTATTGCGCCGGGAACGATGATACCTTTCAATTTTTACAAAATATAATAAGTGAGGTAGTGGAATTGTTCCCCAATGAATATGTACATATCGGCGGAGATGAAGTAGGGAAGGGGTCTTGGTTGAAATGTAATAAATGTAAAAAAAGGATGCAGCAGGAAAACTTGCAAACTGCCGAGGAGTTGCAAAGTTACTTTGTTAGAAGAATGGAGAAATTTATTCATTCCAAAAATAAAAAACTTATAGGTTGGGATGAGATATTGGAAGGAGGTTTGCCAGAAAGGGCAACGGTGATGTCTTGGCGAGGTGTTGAGGGGGGCATTGAAGCGGCTAATGCCGGGCATGATGTGGTAATGTCTCCGGGCGATCCCCTGTACTTGGATCACAGTCAGGGTAAAAGTGAATATGAACCCCCTTCATGGGGCGGATATAACAATGTCTTGAAGATATATGATTTTAATCCTGTTCCAAAAGACATTGCTCCGGACAAAAAACATCATATTCTTGGTGCGCAAGCTAATCTTTGGACGGAACAAGTGAAAAGCTTAAGCCATATCCAATATATGATGCTTCCCAGAATTAGTGCACTTTCGGAAGCTATTTGGACCAAGGCGGAGAAAAGGAACAGAGAATATTTTATAAACAAATTGGATGTCCATTTTGATAGATTGTACGAAAAGGGATATAATTATTCAGGAAGTTCCTTAACCCCCGATTATGATGTGAGTTATGATAAGGTCAATAAAGCCTTCAATTTAACCTTGCAAAATGAATTGGAACTTTATGAGATTAGATATACGTTAGATGGTTCAAATCCTACCATGCAGTCGGAATTATATTCTGCCCCCATTGAATATACCACTTCCATAGAACTTAATGCAATGTGTTTTAGAAATGGTGAACCTATTGGTTATCCATTGAAAAAAATATTTTCCACTGGTTTTGGGGATCAATGTAAGGTTATATACAGCAATTCCTATAATGAAACCTATAGTGGTGGGGGTGATAGGGCATTGTTTGATAATAAATTTGCCATTGCCCGTGGCGATGACCCCAATTGGCAAGGAATAAAAGAAAAGGATTTTGAGGTGCTCATTGATTTGGGGAGCCTTACCGAACTCTCTTATGCGGGCTTAAACTTTTTCCAGGATATAGGTGCTACCTCGGTGATGTTGCCTACAATGGTGATTATTTCCATCTCAAAGGACGGTGAAAATTTTGAAACGGTATTGGATGAAGTTATAGCTACCCAAGAGAAAAGGGAGCCAATTATTAAGCATATTGGCTCTAATTTTAAAAAACAGGATGTTGCTTATATAAAAATAACGGCAAAAAATAGATCAGTACTTCCTGAATGGCATTTGCGAAAAGGCTCCGCTTGGCTATTTGTTGATGAGGTGTCCGTTAAATAATCGATTAAGGAAAAGAGATGGCGTTTATAGTGTTTTTATGGGGTTTCCCAGCAATATTTGATATTTATACCATGTCGGGATTTAATTTAAGGGCATTTAATAGTTAAAAAACTATATTTAAATGCTCTTTTATTTACAAACATTAAACCAAGACTAAATTATGGATACCAGAAGGGATTTTTTAAAGAAGGCAAGTATGTTGGCCGGAGGAATGGGGTTAACGGCAAGTCTGCCACCCTCCATTCAACGCGCCTTGGAAATTGACCCTGAAAAGGGAACTACCTTTTACGACGCAGAACATGTAGTCTTTCTCATGCAGGAAAACCGGTCCTTTGATCATTGTTTTGGGACTTTGCAAGGAGTTAGGGGCTATAATGATCCAAGGGCCATTTCCTTGCCTAACAAAATACCCGTATGGCTTCAAAGTAATATGGATGGGGAAACCTATGTACCTTTCCGTTTAAACATCAAGGAAACCCAAGCTACTTGGATGGGAGATCTGCCCCATAATTGGGAGAGTCAGGTAGATGCACGCAACAACGGAAAATACGACCAATGGCTTGTGGCCAAGAAGGCCGATGAGGATTACGGAAATATGCCGCTTACCCTTGGCCATTATACCCGGGAAGACCTGCCTTTCTACTATGCCCTGGCAGATGCCTTTACCGTGTTTGATCAGCATTTTTGTTCGGCCCTCACAGGAACCACTACCAACAGAAATTATTTTTGGACCGGAAAATCTTTCGATACAGAAGGCGATAGGCCCTGCGTTAGAAACTCTGAAGTAAGCTACAATAGCGAGGCCAGTTGGAAAACCTTTCCGGAAAGACTGGAAGAAAATGGTATTTCCTGGCGGGTTTACCAGAACGAAATTAGTTTACCCACCGATGTTGAAGATGCATCCCTGCTGGCAAATTTTACAGATAATAACCTAGAGTGGTTTTCCCAATACAATGTTCGCTATAGCTCCGGTTTTCAAAAATATATAAAAGGACGATTAGAGGTGTTGCCTTCGGAAATAGAGCATTTGGAAAAGGAACTTAATGCACAATCAGAGGAAAAGAAATTGGAACATTCAAAAGTACTGCAAAAGAAAAAGCAGCAGTTAGACCAGATTAAAGAGGTTCTTAAGAAGTGGAATCCTGAAAATTTCGAAAAACTCTCAGACTTTCATAAAAAACTGCATGAAAAGGCCTTTGCCACCAATATCGGTGATCCTGATTATCATAGGGTAGAGGAGTTTAGTTATGATGACAATGGCATTCGGCGTTCCATAAAAGTGCCCAAAGGCGATATACTGCATCAATTTAGGCAGGACGTAGACCAAGGGAAATTACCTACAGTTTCCTGGCTGGCAGCACCCCAGAAATTTTCGGATCATCCAAGTGCACCTTGGTACGGGGCATGGTATGTCTCAGAAGTAATGGATATTCTCACCAAAAATCCTGAAGTATGGAAGAAAACCATTTTTGTGCTTACCTATGATGAGAACGACGGGTATTTTGATCATATTCCTCCTTTTGTTGCACCCAATCCCAAGGATACCAAGAATTTCACTAGAGGATTGGACACTTCGGAGGAATATGCCACCTTGAAACAAGAGATGGCTAAAAAAGGTATGGACCCGGAGGATCCTAGGGAAAGTCCAATAGGTCTAGGGTTTAGGGTGCCAATGGTTGTAGCCTCGCCGTGGAGTAAGGGCGGATGGATTAATTCGGAAGTTTGCGATATTACCTCCACCCTAATGTTTTTGGAAGAGTTAATAAAGAAAAGAACGGGCAAAGTTGTTCAGGAAACCAATATCAGTAGTTGGCGTAGGGCCATTAGTGGCAATCTAACCTCTGCTTTTAGGCCATATAACGGTGAGCCCTACACTATTCCCAAAGCCATAGAGCGCAACCATTTTATGAAGGAGGTCTACAATGCCAGCTTTAAGGAATTGCCCAAGGATTTTAAGCCTCTAAGCAGTGATGATATAGCCGATGCAAAAAAAGACCTCTACAAGACCTCATTTATGCCACATCAAGAACCTGGTATCAGGGATTCTTGTGCTTTGCCTTACGAGTTATATGTGGACGGGGAATTAAATGGGGATAAGACCTCATTTCGAATGCAATTTACGGCAGCCGATGCATTTTTCGGTGAATTGTCCAAGGGAGCTCCATTTAATGTTTATGCCCCTGGAAACTATCTACAGGAAATACCGGGAGGGGGATCCAATTTTTCGGCCGTTAAAACATGGCCGTTTGCCGTGGGGAAAGGTGAAAGTTTGGACTATGAATGGCCTTTGGATCATTTTGAGGAAGAAGGTTACCACTTGAGGGTATATGGACCAAACGGTTTTTATAGGGAATTTATGGGTGCTGTGTCCGATCCTGAACTGCAAATAAAATGTGTCTATCAAAAAAAGAGGGGAATCATTAAAAGTTTTTCGGGAAATGTGGAGGTCCAAATTTCCAATACCTCCAAGAAAAAGGATGTTGATATTTTGGTGGTAGACCATGCCTATGGTAATCCTGAACAAAAAGTACGGGTCAAAAAAGGTTCGGTAGAGAGCATTATAGTCAATAGTGCCAAAAGTTATGGTTGGTATGATTTCTCATTGCAAATCCCAGGGAATAAGAGCTTTGTAAGGCGATATGCCGGAAGGGTGGAAACTGGAAAAGCATCGAAAAGCGATCCTTTTATGGGAAGGGTCGTTTCTTAGGGGGGTCTTGATCTCCACTAGAAATTTGAAAAGAAAAATCCCATCCTGAAATTCAAGATGGGATTTTCTAATGAATAACACAGTTTACATATATTCCATCCCAGTGCTGCTAATACAGGATTCCGTTAAATGGAGTGACTTATTTTGCCAAGTCGAACCTATCTAGATTCATCACCTTGGTCCAAGCCGCTATAAAATCCTTAATAAACTTATCCTCGGAATCTTCACAGGCGTAAACCTCGGCCAATGCCCTAAGCTCAGAATTGGAACCGAAAATAAGGTCGGCTCGGGTGCCGGTCCATTTAAGTTGGCCCGTTTTACGACTATGCCCCTCAAAAACATTTTGAGCATCCGAAATGGACTTCCAAGTGGTGTCCATGTTCAATAGATTTGCAAAGAAATCATTGGACAAAGTCTCTGGCCTATTAGTAAATACGCCGTGCTGGGACCCGTTATAATTGGTGTTGAGCACACGCATTCCTCCTATAAGGACGGTCATTTCCGGAGCAGTCAAGGTTAATAATTGGGCCTTGTCCACAAGCAGCTCCTCTGCAGTTACTTTGTAAGTGTCCTTTAGGTAGTTTCGGAACCCATCTGCCACTGGTTCGAGCGCTTCAAAAGATTCTACATCGGTTTGTTCTTGGCTAGCATCGGTACGTCCTGGAGAAAAAGGGACCGCTACCTTCTTACCGGCATTTTTCGCTGCTTCCTCAATGGCGGCATTGCCTGCCAAAACTATGAGATCGGCCAAAGAAACCTTCTTATTTCCAGATTGTATGGCATTGAATTCTTTTTGGATGGCCTCCAATTTGTCCAAAATTTGGGCTAATTGCTGGGGGTTGTTTACCTTCCAATTTTTTTGAGGAGCCAAGCGTATGCGCGCTCCATTGGCACCTCCTCGTTTGTCGGAACCCCTAAAAGTAGAAGCGGAAGCCCAGGCGGTAGCAACTAATTGGGATATAGAAAGCCCCGATGCCAAAATTTTAGACTTTAAATCGGCGATATCCTTAGCATTGATCAACTCATGATCCACTGCAGGTAAGGGATCTTGCCAGATCAATTGTTCCTTGGGTACTTCTGGCCCTAGATAACGGGATACCGGACCCATATCCCGATGTACCAATTTAAACCAGGCACGTGAATATGCATCGGCAAACTCTTCCGGATTTTCTAAAAAGTGCCTTGATATTTTTTCATAAGCCGGATCCATACGTAGTGAAAGGTCGGTGGTCAACATGAAGGGGGCATGCTTCACGTTCGGATTGTGTGCATCTGGAACCGTTCCTGCACCGGCATTGTTTTTAGGTTTCCATTGGTGTGCTCCGGCCGGACTCTTGGTCAATTCCCATTCGTATCCAAATAGATTTTGAAAGAAAGTGTGACTCCATTTGGTCGGGGTATTGGTCCAGGCACCTTCAATGCCACTGGTAATGGTATCTGCACCTTTACCAGTACCGTAATTGTTTTTCCATCCAAGGCCTTGGGCCTCAATACCAGCAGCTGCCGGTTCTGCCTCTACATATTTGGTAGGGTCCGCTGCACCATGGGTCTTTCCAAAGGTATGTCCGCCAGCAATTAATGCAACAGTTTCATAATCGTTCATGGCCATACGACCAAAGGTCTCACGTATATAATGAGCAGATTCAACCGGATCCGGATTGGCATTGTGTCCTTCGGGGTTTACATATATCAATCCCATATGGGCGGCGCCAAGTGGACTCTCCAATTCCCCATTTTCTGAGTAGCGTTCTTTATTCCCCATCCATTCGGTTTCGGAGCCCCAATACACGTCTTGTTCAGATTCCCATATATCCTCACGGCCTCCGGCAAAGCCAAACATTTTTAGTCCCATGGACTCGTGTGCACAGTTCCCGGCCAATATCAGTAGATCTGCCCAAGACAGTTTTTTGCCGTATTTCTTTTTTATGGGCCAAAGTAATAATCGTGCCTTATCAAGATTGGCATTGTCTGGCCAACTATTTAATGGAGCAAAGCGCTGAGATCCCGAACCTGCACCTCCACGGCCATCATGTATACGATAGGTTCCGGCACTGTGCCAAGCCATACGGATAAAGAAAGGTCCATAATGCCCATAATCTGCCGGCCACCAATCCTGGCTGGTAGTCATTAATTCATAAAGATCTTTTTTAACGGCAGCTAGATCCAACTTCTTAAATTCTTCAGCATAATTGAAATCGGGGTCCATAGGATCTACCAATGACGAATTTTGTCGCAGTATATTTAATTTTAATTGATTGGGCCACCATTCCCTGTTGGTAGTACCTCCTCCGGCTACTTGATGCAATTCGCCATTTAAGAAGGGGCATTTTGCACTTGATTCATTTACATCCCATACTTTTCCGTTTGATGATGGGTTTGAATGTGATTTATTTTCCATTTTATACGGTTTAATTAAGTTTTAGATTAGTTCATCCTTAAATTTACGATAATATTTTCTGATGGATAAGGAATCTTCATAAGTATAACTTATGGCGCTTCAGGAAAATTTATGATCTTCATCAAACCTGCTTTTTAACAACTAATGGGCCTATGCCTCGTCTTAAACAAGACGCACCTATGATCATTATAATTTATTGATTGAAGAAAAAGATTATTTAACTTAGAACCAAATAAAGGAATCACTGGTTGTTAAAAAATTGGTGGGTTTTTCGGTAGACAATATTTCGAAGTCAAGCGCTAATGAATATTACACCTTCACACGGAATATTATTGGTATATAGAGGACTATTCTCCGAGAGATCAACATGATTATTTTAGTCTCTCCAATACATATAATCATAACATTGACTTGGAAAAGGAACTGATCTTAAATGAATATTTCTATATGATGCAGAAGGTAAGATCCTAAATGTTCCATTCTTAGCGTGCATTAATTTTAAATGGTTTAACTTAACTTCTTACCAATTTTTTCACCTAACCAAAGCATGAAAAAACTTAAATTTCCAACTGCCCAGACCATATTGATTCTCATAGCTGTTTTTGTAACCTTGTTAACCTGGTTGGTACCAGCAGGTAAATATGATAGTCTTGCCTATGACGATGGTAGTAATACATTTATCAAAATAAGCCTGGAAGAGCGTATAGAATTAAAGGCTACCCAGGAAACCTTGGACGGGTTGAATATAAAAATTCCCATTGAAAAATTTACCAGCGGGGATATTTATAAGCCCATCGGAATCCCCAATACCTATAAACCATTGGAATCACGACCGCAGGGGTTTGCAGCTTTGGTGCAATCTCCCATTAAGGGGATTATTGCGGCAGCCGATATTATATTTTTGATACTTATCATTGGAGGCCTAATAGGCATAATGAATCTTACCGGGGCCTTTGATGCCGTAATTTCTTGGATGGCCAAAGTGCTTACAGGGAGGGAATATATTTTAATAATCGTAGTTACAGCGCTAATTGCCCTTGGGGGAACCACCTTTGGATTAGCAGAAGAAACCATGGCGTTCTATCCTATTTTGATTCCCGTATTCCTAGCGGCCAATTATGATGCCCTGGTGGGTCTAAGTTGTGTGTTTCTGGGTTCGGGTATTGGTAGTATGTGTTCTACGGTGAATCCGTTTGCTACCATTATAGCCTCTGATGCAGCAGGAATAAATTGGACCACCGGACTCAATAGTAGAATAATTATGCTACTGCTTTGCACCACTATTACCATTGTTTATATCCTTTTGTATGCCAGAAGGGTAAAAGCCGATCCATCAAAATCCCTTGTTTATGAACAAAAAGACAGCATAGAAAAGCTTTTTGGACTGGGTAAAATGGATACTGACATAAAGTTCACGAACAGATTACGCCTTATTATCCTTGTGTTTTCATTGAGTTTCATTATTATGATCATTGGAGTTTCCTTTTTGGATTGGTGGTTTGTGGAAATGACGGCAACATTTTTGGTCGGGGCAATCATCATAGGCTTTATAGCAGGAATTAAGGAAAGCGACTTTGTCGATGCCTTTGCCAAGGGTGCTGCCGATTTGTTCAGTGTTGCTTTTATAGTCGGCATTGCGAGGGGGGTGACCATACTGATGGAGGACGGACTTATTAGCGATACTATTTTGTTTTATGCCAGTAACATCACCGAAGGCATGAATAAAGGTGTATTTGCCAACGTAATGCTTTTTATTTACGGCGGGTTATCGTTTTTTATGCCTTCTTCCTCGGGTATGGCAGTATTGACCATGCCTATTTTTGCTCCTTTGGCAGATACCGTAAATATTGGTAGGGAAATAATCGTGGACACCTATTTATACGGTCTGGGCTTATTTTATTTGATCAATCCCACGGGTTTAATTTTGGCAGCCTTGGCCATAGTAAAAATTGGGTTTAATAAGTGGATGAGGTTTGTAATGCCTTTATTGATGATATTGGTCCTTACTACAATGATTTTTTTAACTATTACCGTGTATACCAATTAGTTGTGTCCTATGGCCTTTTGTGAATTACCTTCACTTTCTTGTAATAATTAAGTACAAATAACTAACTTTAGATAATGATAAAACTGAGGCTGAGCCTGCTGTTTTCAATGGCCCTTTAAGACTTGTGGGACTAATGTTTTCCGAAAAGAGTATGCCATTAAAAAGAAATGTCAAGGCCAGCACTTTTGTAATAATTACATTAAAAGAAATACAACAGAAATGGAAAAGACAAAAATAATGGTCCAAGCGACCATTTCTGAAGGAGTGGATAAGGTTTGGGATTATTATACCAATCCGGAGCACATCATAAAATGGAATTTTGCCTCAGACGATTGGCACTGTCCATATGCCTCCAATGATATGCAGGTCGGAGGCAAATACTCGGCGCGAATGGAAGCCAAGGACGGTAGTTTTGGTTTCGATTTTGAGGCCGTTTACGATGAGGTGGATCCCTACAAACAGTTTGGTTATACCATGCCAGATGGGAGACAGGCAAAGGTCACCTTCTTCCAGCTAAATCATAAGACAACTGTGAAGGTAAACTTTGATGCGGAAACCGAGAACTCCATTGAAATGCAAAGAGGTGGGTGGCAGGCCATCCTTGATAACTTTAAAAATTATACGGAGTCTAATTGAATATTGTGTATTTGTTAATTATTATGGGAAAAGACGAGTCCAAATTGGCTTTCTTACCTCCATATATTTGATATAACTATGAGCAGTTTTGATGATAATTCTTCAAATATTATATAATTTGTCCATCGTATATATAAGAAATGAACTCATATGTTAATTTTCAGGAATTGGAAACTAACCGACTCCATCTGCGGTGGTTGGAGGATGCTGATTGGCCTATGATTCGTTACCTGCGTTCAGATAAGGAGGTAAACAAGTTTGTTAAAAGGCAGAGCGCAGAAACCAAGGAAAAGGCACTTGCCTTTATAGCCAAGACCATCAACGATATAAACAAGGGGCAGTTGTACCAATGGTCCATTTCTACAAAAATTAGTCCTACAATGATTGGAAATATCTGTCTTTGGAATTTTTCCCAAGATTATAAAACGGCAGAAATGGGATACGACCTAAGTCCGGAATTTCAAGGCCAAGGCATTATGAACGAGGCTATGAAGGCTGTGCTCAATTTTGGGTTCAATAAATTGCATTTGGACAAAATTGTGGCTTTTACCAATTATAAAAATGAAAGCTCCAAAAGATTGCTGATGAAAAATCAATTTATATGGAATGGGCAAAGGAACGATCCGGAAGATATGGAGAATATGATATTTGAGATTTTTAAAGAGAATTACCGGAGTAATACTTCAGAGCCAGGTATTACTTTGAACACTAATCCATAGTGAGATTAACCAATGGGACGCAGGGAATGTTGGTAAGTGTTACTTATGTGCATCCACTGCTTTTCTGCTACCATTAAATGCGCTAAAGATTTTATATCTTACGGTAATAATAGGGGCAATACTAAAACCATCTTCTTTAAAACCATATCCAATGCAATACTCAAGAAATTCATTTTTAAAAACCCTCGGCCTTGGTAGCTTAATGGCCACTAGTTCGGTTCTGACCGCTAGTCCGTTCAAGGATATTTTAGGGGCAAGCAATCTTGGCAAGGAAGCAAGAAGCCTTACACTGGGATTGGCATCCTATTCCACTCGAAAATTTAGTGTGGACGAGACCTTGGCAATGGCCAACCGATTGAATCTAAAACAGATTGCGCTCAAGAGTATGCACATGCCCTTGGAGAGTAGTGACGAAGAGATTCAAGAAATAACAGCAAAATTTGAGAAGGCGGGAATAGGTCTTTATGGTGGAGGGGTCATTTATATGAAGACCCCCCAAGAAGTGGAAAATGCCTTTAGGTATGCCAACGCGGCTAAAATGAAGGTGATCATAGGGGTGCCCAATCACGACCTATTGCCTTTGGTTGAAAAGAAAGTAAAGGAGACCAATATTAAGTTGGCCATTCATAACCATGGTCCAGGAGATGAGGTATACCCAACACCCGAAGTGGTTTATGATAAAATTAAAGGGTTGGACACCCGCATTGGACTTTGTATAGATATTGGTCACGTACAAAGATTGGGATTGGATCCCGTGAAAAACATTAAGAAATATGCAGACCGCCTTTATGATCTCCACCTTAAGGATGTGGACAAGTCGGAAGCCGATGGTGCGTCGGTCGAGTTTGGCAGAGGGGTCCTGGATATCCCAGCGGTTCTCAAAGCCTTGAAAGCGATTAACTATACCGGTGTAATGGCGATGGAATTTGAAAAGGATACCGACGATGTTTTTGCTGGCCTTGCGGAATGTGTGGGCTATGTAAACGGGGCATTGGATGCCATAAAATAGGTGATGTAAAAATAGGTGAAATGATAAGATGTCATTTGTTGCCCTTACTTATAGCGATTATTTACACCGGCACTTTAAGTGGTCAACAAGCATTGATTCTAGAGGTTCAAGGTTGGCACCAAGTGGATAATGACGGCATTTGGCTGTCCCATGAGCATATTTTGGTCGATTTTATTGGGGCAGATAGTATACAGCCCCGTAATTGGGATCACGATGCCGTAATTGCTCAAGTAACACCTTATTTGGAAGAACTAAAGACACATAAGGTTGAATATTTTGTGGATGCCACTCCGGCTTATTTAGGACGGGATGTATTGCTTTTACAAAAGTTGGCCAATAAAACTGGTTTGAAGATGATTTCCAACACTGGCCTTTATGGTGCCCGCAATAATAAATTCCTCCCTAAATATGTCCAAAATATATCTGCCGAAGATCTGGCGCAAAAGTGGATAGCCGAATTTGAGTATGGCATAGATGGTACTGTCATCAAGCCAGGCTTTATCAAGATTGGAGTTGATACCGCCGACCCTTTGGATATCCTACATCAAAAGTTGGTCAAGGCAGCTGCCATTACTAGTTTAAAAACGGGTTTGACGATTGCCTCACATACTGGAAAAGCTATAGGTCTATGGCCCCAATTGAAGATTCTTCAAGAAATGGGAGTCTCCCTAAACTCATTTATTTGGGTACACGCCCAGGCGGAGGAGGATAATAACAATTACTTAAAGGCGGCCCAGGCAGGCTGTTGGATTAGTCTGGACGGACTGGGCTGGGAGGTGGAAAAGCATCTGGGAAAATTGGTGTATGCCAAGGAGCATGGCATTTTGGACCATATACTAATATCGCACGACGCTGGTTGGTACGATCCCCAAAAGGAACAGCAAAACATTACTCCTTATACCAATATTTTTACCAAACTCCTTCCAGAATTGAGAGCCCAAGGCTTCACGGAAAAGGAAATTAATCTATTGATATCTGTAAATCCGGCAAAGGCTTTTGCTATTGACGGCAAGAACTAATGCTCTAAATTAACCGTTCGCGTTTATATTTGGTTTAGATTCTTAACCCCCTCCTTTATCTTCAATTGTAAGCTTTGGAGAAAGTACAATACCACAGTTTTTCTAATCAGCACACATTATTTTTTCAATAAATTCTTCGGCATTTTTGATATGAAGGTTTTTTTTATCTTCTGTCATGCGGTTATAGGAATGATACAGCATTGAGGTTCGTGGATTTGATTTAAAAAAATCCTGATGTTCAGCAATAAAACGCCAAAATAAGCCATCCCAAATTTTTTCCCAATCACCCTTCGGGTAATTTCCCATTTTGTTGATATAGTTGGAAGCTCCTATATAAGGTTTGGTAGCAAAGGTGCCACCATCTGAAAACTGACTCATACCATACACATTGGGTACCATTACCCAGTCATAGGCATCAATAAATAGTTCCATAAACCATTGGTACACTTCATCTGGGTCAAATTCGCACAATAGCATAAAATTACCAAGGATCATCAATCGTTCTATGTGGTGACAATAGCCGGTTTTTAATACTTTTTTAATGGTCTCGTCAATTGGTGCCACCCCAGTGCTTCCATCGTAAAAGCACTTAGGTATTTTTCTTTCAAACCCCCAAAAATTCTTAGTTCTGGAGTAACTGCCCTTGCATTCATACATTCCTCGGATGAACTCCCTCCATCCAATAAGTTGCCTTATAAATCCTTCGGTAGAATTAATTGGGATATTCTCTTTTTCGGCATAGGACAGACTTTGAGCAACAACATTTTTTGGTAATATTAGGCCCACATTTAGAAGTGGTGAAAGAATACTGTGGTTTAAAAACGATTCCTGTCTTACAATGGAATCTTCATAAATGCCAAAATCAAAGAATCGATACTCTAAAAATTGTTCAAACCAATTCTCGGCTTGCCTATGGTTTATGGGATAAATGGGCTCTTTTGAAATAATTCCTGGATTGTTCTTAAAGTGTTTTTCCGTATAGGATACAGACTCGGTCCAAAAAGGGGTGACCTCTGGAAAAAGAATGCTCGGGGGTATTTTTTCCTTAGGATATTTTTTTCGGTTATCCTGGTCGTAGGTCCATTTTCCGCCTTTGGGTTGCTGCCCATCCAACAATAGGATATCCAATTTTTTACGCTGTTGTTTGTAAAAGGTAGTTTGAAAAAAAGATTTTTTATCCGCCCTAAAAAAAGGGGAAAGCTCTTCCTTACTATTGATAAACAGGGGACTGTCCAAGATATTCAGCTTATAGTTTTTGGCAACGGCTTTAATTCTTTTTTCGAGCCAATTATCAACTGGGTCAATAATGTTTATTTCAGTTATTTTTTTACTTTTTATTTCTTCATGAAATAAACTGATGTCGGATAATTTGTTGTTGGATGCTATATAATTGACCTTAATTCCTTTTTCTTCCAAAAAATGCTGATAATATTTCATGGAGGCCCTATGGAAAGCTATTTTCTGTTTGTGGAAGAGGTATTGTTTGAAGAAAAGATATTCTTCAATTAAATAAACTTCATGGCCATTTGTGGTTAGTGTGCTTTCTTCGAAAAGCTGATGTGGAAATATGAGGTTAATGGCTTTCATAATTGTTTTTATTTCGTCTACACCTTTCGCTACAGTATTTTACATCTTCCCAATTTTCTTTCCATTTCTTGCGCCAAGCAAATGGTCTATTGCATACCGGACATATTTTTATGGGCAGATTACTTTTTTTCATTTTAGCAATGGTTCATGTTCCTTTGTTTTCAACGCAAAAATTCCCATAGGCAATTTTCCAGGTTACCAAAAATAAGTCAAAACTCCATTGGGCGTTGCCTTTCCTCTTTAAGAATTCCAGGATCTAAATTATGAAGTCCAGCACACCAATAAACTGTGGCTCCTGTAATTATTTTTTGAAACCTACAATTCCTTTTTGCATTTTTTCCAGAAAGAGAAAAAAGATGGGTAAAAACCTGTAATTGAACTCATCCATTCCCTGGGTACCTCCTTACCTTGGTAATGACGGTTACAAGGGTGTTCTTTAAAAATGATATGGTCGGGATCTACAAACTCGGTTAATTTGGAAAATTCCCCAACAAATATTTTTATGCCCTCTATATTTTTTGTGAGCTGTATGGCAAAATTAATACATTTTTGATTCACCGGGTTTTTGGCGAAAAAGGAGGGTTCCAACAAAAAAATCCGTTGAACCTCCTGGTCATTATGCCAATACGGATCAATATTGTAATAGTTATAGATGAAAGTTGTTTTATTCTTTTCCAGGATCGGGTTTCCAGTATCCGGAAGCTCCATATCAAACTCAAAAGGAACGGTTTCCTTTAAAATCTCGGGGATGTCAAGGTTTCCAAATGCGCTATAATCAACATCCAAAAAGGTATTTTGCTGTGTACTATTAAAAAAGTTGTTGATATTGTTTTGGTTGGCATAATATTTTTTGTTGGAAAACGCTCCTGACACCCATTGCCAACTTAAAAAATTACTGGCTAGATCACCATCCAGTAGATGACTATACATCCATTTGGCAGGCTCTAACCAATGTGAATTGGCAATGTTGCAACAAATGGATGCCACATACATGCGCATATGGTTATGCATATATCCCGAAGTGTAGAGTTGTTTTATGGCAATGTCTACCTCCTCAATACCGGTGTTGGCATTTAGAATAGCCTTTGGTATTTGATAATTTGATATGGGAGTTTGTACGTTTTTTAAATCTTGCCTGATACCTTCCTTTTTTGCGATCCAAACTTGTTGCCAATAGTCTCTCCAAGCCAACTCTTGAATTATCTTTTCAGTTTTGTGCCATGGTAGATCTAAGGTTTGTATGTGCCGATAAACCTGTCTTGTAGATATTGCACCTCTGGAGATATAAGGGCTCAAATGGGTTACCGCTCCATCTTTATGATTTCGGGTGTTGGAATATTTTACAGGATCTATTTGCCGTATCCTGCTTTCTATTGCCTGTATATCTGTGGGAAAGTGTATCAATGCGGTATTTAGGTTTTTGTAAGACTCATGCGCATATTGGTGTTATGTTTAGAAGTTCTAATACTCAATCTCCAATTCCTCATATTTCACTTCCTCAATAATATTGGCCCGGTTGGAATCTATTTTTGGATTGTATAGGTCCTTGCTTATTGGGTAGGCGTTGAAGGCTTCATCCTCCATATCGTCTTCCATGACATTACGGATTTCATTTTCATCGAGGTCGTTGTTCAACCATACCTCAATATCCTCATCCCTTAAAATAATGGGCCTCCTATTTTTGGTATTGTGTATTTTTTTAAAAAGGGGAGTAGCTGCCTTGGTCAAGATGGTAAAAGTGTTGTAACCGTCCTTAGTGATCGTGTAGAGTCCGGCTAGGCTCATCAGGGCTTCGTTTTTTCGTTCAAAATAAAATGGAACCTTAAATTTCTTGGGCGCCGTGTGCGGCTCGTAAAATCCGTTTACGGGAATTACGCAGCGCTTGGTCATGGCACTGAACCTATAAATAAAATGATCAAAGAGTTTTTCTGACTGGGCGTTGAGTCCGGCCCCAAACTTAGCGGCTTCCTTATAATAATTTTTGTAATCGGCCCCAATGGAGTTCTGTGGCATTATACCCCACATGGAAGGGGTAATATGATTGCTTTTTTCTTGTGGTATGATCCATAATAAGGGGTGTGCCCATCCATTGGCATGGTGGTAGGCAAGTTCACCTTCAATGGGGGTTTTGCCCATTAATTTGGAAACATTGTAAAATTTCTCCACGTCCTTGGCAGAAGTGGTTACCCTAGTACCGAAACACATAATAATAGTTTTACCCTAATTTAAGAATTTAACTTTTTTGGATTGACTTCAAAATCAAAAAAATGTAATTTTGGAAAATATCCATAAAACAGGAATATTTCCAAATAATGAAGAATATTGTGTACAGAAATCATGATCGATATGCTATTAAACGCCTTTTAATGGAGATCGGTGCACACCAATTGAACAAGGAATGTGAGTTGATGAAACTTCCATTTCCAAAACGTCTTGGTCTATTTTATATAGAAAGTTCCGATGACTGTGTGTACCTGGTATATAAATATTATGTCGGGACTAGAAAGATCATGAAATTGGACCGTTATGAACTTCCAGAAGCTGGATGGGAGCGGGTTTCTTTGGAGTAATGTTAATTGGGTGTTGAAGGGTATTGGGAAGAGTATAAAGGGAGATTGGAATCTTGAGCCTAGAGTCTGGACCAATGGCTTATGTTGAAAGTTTAGATATTGAGAGTTGCAGAAACAGTTACACTGGGGGTTCTGGAATATCCTTAAATAAATAAAGTATGGACTCAAGCACATTAGTAACTCGAGCCAATTATGTGTGTGTGGAATCTCCCGATAGCGTAAAAGAGGCTTTTACCTAGTGATAACCTTATTCCTGTAAATTGTGGTACTTTTTATTAAATTTGGAATCTACATCTTATAGAACCCCATTCAAAACTATAGATTGAACTTATTTTTACTGTTAAAGATGAAATCTATGATAATTTGGTATCATTATATTTTATGAAAATCGTAGCTTTACAGTCTTAGCCTAAAATTGTAATAATTTGATTTGGTATAGTTTATATAACCGTTTTAAGCGTATTAATAGAGTAAAGGAAAGGACACGTCGCGAACTGGAAAATCAAATTACCGAACTTCAAAAACATAATGAAATCCTTAAATCGCTTTTGGCCTTTCAGGATAATGTGGAAAGGGATGAAAGTGAGAAATATGCCAATACCATTCTCAATAATATGGGGGATGCCGTATTTGTAAAGGATGCCGGGAGCAGGTTACTGTTGGTCAACGATGCTTTTTGCGATCTCTTCAATCTTCCAAGAACTAAAATAATAGGCAAAACCCTTGCTGAAAATGTTCCCCCCGCTGAACGGGAAAGTTTTTTGAGAATAGATAAGCAGGTACTGTTGGATGGTATAGATAATATTAATGAGGAGTCTTTAACCTTAGGGGAAGGCCAAAAGAAAATAATTTCAACCAGGAAGTCAAGGTTTGTAGATGAAGATGGAAATAAGTTTTTGGTTGGGGTAATACGCGATATTACCGAGCGCATTAAGACGGAAGAGGATTTAAGGCAAAGTGCAATTCAATTGAAGGAACTGAATGCAACAAAAGATAAGTTGTTTTCTATCATTGCCCATGATCTAAGAAGTCCGTTTAATAATATTATGGTGTTGAGCCAAATTTTAAAGGCACAATTATCCAAATCAGAAGATCCGGATACCCAAGTACCTATAGACCTAATTCATTCTACAGCCAAAAATACCTTGGTACTTCTTGAAAATTTATTGGATTGGGCAAAATCGCAATCCGGTCAAATCAATTTTAAAAACGAAAAAATAAATATTTCCAATGTTGTCAATGAAATATTGGAACTTTCAAGATCCATTGCCAAGACAAAAGACATTTCAATACAGGTACATATCCAGGAGGACGTTGAAATTAATTCCGATAAAAAAATACTGAAGACCATCATTAGAAATCTAATGTCCAATGCTATAAAATATAGTAGGCCAGGCGATAAAATAACGATTTCTGCGGTTGAGGAAAAAGATTTAGTTAAGATTGTTATTTCTGATTCAGGTGTGGGAATGGACGATGATACCCTTGAGAATTTGTTCAGTATAACTGGTAATACTCCTTTGCCAGGTACCCTTAACGAAAAAGGTTCTGGTTTCGGATTGGTTTTGTGTAGGGAATTTATAGAAAAACTGGGCGGTAAAATATGGGTTGAAAGCGAGAAAGAAAAGGGAAGCGATTTTATTTTTACAATACCTAGGAATTGATTATCAGGAACATTGGATAATGGATTTGCAATTATATATGGCCTCGGTACACTGCCATTTAAAGGAAATTAAGGGAAATACATAAAAGAAGAAGCCTATGCACTTAGCTGAAATCAGCAAAATGTATAGGCCTTCGTTTTGGAGAGTTTTATGGGTGTTCCATTGAATCCACCAATTACCCCTTTTTTACAATTTTGGAACCCGATGAAAGTTTTTGATGTGCAATGGTGGCACTTCCCTTGTACGATAACACACTATTGCCACTGGCATCGATAGAAATGGAATTGTTTACGGTAAGATAGGCATTGCTATTACCGGAAAGGTCAATTTTTAAGGTGTTAACAATTAGTTCGTAATCCGATAGTTCACAATTGCCGTCAAGTTCTATGTCCATGTTTTTTACAGTCCCAGAGAAATCCAGCATACAATTTCCACTGGATACAAGATCAAGCTTCTCAGCGGCCAATTCACCGGAAAAGAAACTATTTCCACTTAGATAGATCTTTAAATTATCGGTTTCCAAGGGGTCTTCCAGTTCCAATTTGGCATTTCCCTTAACCGTATAATTGTCTATACTCTTGGTGGTAATAAATACATTTAAGGTTTCCTTTCCTTTTATCCTCCGAACATTGTCCAGTTTAACGGTTAACTTATTACTTTCCTTGTTAATCTTGATATACTCATGGAGGTTATCGTTGGCCTGAACCCGGAACTTTTCTTCAGTGTCCGAGAAGTTAATATAGACCTTAAAATTATCGTTTACCTCTAGGGAGGTATATCCTGAGATTTCATGGTCTTTGGTAGTTATCTCTTCGGAAGCTGTTATAGAATCCTTTTCGCAGGACATTAACAGTATTGTTGAGGCAATTGCTAAACTTATTTTTGATATTTTGTTCATTATCGTGTTTTTTATTATTGATTATTTTTTTGCTGTGACCAACAGATAGATTAGGAAAATGGTATATAGGACATATACACATCTTCTGTAAAATTCAATACCTAGATTTTTCATGTTTCATTTGTTTTAGTGAATTTTTATGATGACACACATGTCCTAGTATTGGCTTGTCGTAAAGCGTCTCAAGGCCAGCCATTGACTTTTTTTTCTATATTTCATTTGTGAAAAAAAGACATGTTTATTGGATTCGGATGGTATTCTTCGGTAATTATCAAATACTTTCATGACTAATTTTTTTTGTGATTAATAATGGTAGCAAAGATCGTTTGGGAATCAACCGCCCACAATCGCATAATTATGTGGAAGTTGATTGGTTACCCTGTTTCCATTGGAACCTCTACCACATCTTTTATCAGTGTTTTTATATTAATTTTTGGTTAAAATTATAATTGGATGTAAAGCCCAAGGTAATCACCTAGGGTAGGGAGATGTCTCCAAGACTTAGGTCCTCAAATAGGTTTACCATGTTGAAATCCGGGTTTATGGAGGTGTTTCGGTTTTCCAAGGCAATTCCGTAGCCATGACCATGTGCTATTTTCGAATTCTTAATGGTTAAATTACTCATGTAATCCCCATCCAGCCCAATACTGGTTATTTTCGAAACTCCGGGCATTTCGGTTTTTCCTGCATAGAGCACTTCCGTATGTTCCATTAGGTTTTTGGCACTGTCCGATTGAATTCTAATTCCGTTCCAAAATCCCTTGGAAGCAGTGGCCCCTGTAAAAACAATCTTATTATTTGGGGTACCTTTGGCAATTAAATATCCATATGGAAACACTCCAAACATCTTGTCCTCGGCAAATTTGAAAACCGCTCCGGGAAGTATCTTTAATCCTGATTGGATTCCTAAATTGCCACTTACCAAATAGGTGGCACCGAAATGGAGTGCTGGCCAAGTGGTCTCAACATTGGGCTCGAACAAGGCAGATCCTACAATTTCAACTCCATTATGTCCGTTGCCTATAAATTCCATTCCTGTGGCATTGTTAAGTTTTTGTACCTGGTTGGCGGCCATGGTAATGGACGGACCTTGGTTTTTATGAAACCTAATTTGGTCTATGCGTACAAGATCAGCTCCGTTTTCAACGTAAATTCCGTTGCCACCACTGCCTACTATTTTGGAGCTAAATAACTTTAGTTTAGCCTCGTTGGCCCCTCCCAAACCAACGGAAGTCTTATTTTGCAATCCTTCCATGATTTCGCTTCCGGCATCGTGCACCTCTACATTGTCCAATTCGTTTTTCAGGTCGTTGGACATTATGGAAATACCTTTCCAATACCCTCCATCCACGGATTCCTTTCCCAGAAATTTTATGCGATCCTGTGGACTGCCAAGAGCTATTAAATAGCCGTTCTTGGTAATATTGATTTCAGAGTCCTTGTCCATGTACAACTCAAGACCTCCCAAAATCCTTAGCCCGGAAACCACCTCTACTTTTCCTTTTACAATGTATTTTACAGCTATTGAAGTACCCGAGCCGTTGTAAAAATCGCTCCATACGGTT
Organism: Arenibacter troitsensis; assembly: GCF_900177645.1. GTDB lineage: Bacteria > Bacteroidota > Bacteroidia > Flavobacteriales > Flavobacteriaceae > Arenibacter > Arenibacter troitsensis. Next base: position 488,204 of record NZ_FXAO01000002.1, on the reverse strand, counting down.
TCCTCGGTGCCATAGATCCTGTCACCAATGATTTCAATAATCTCTTCTTCATTATTTTGAAATTCGGACAGGCTGGATACCACCCCAAATTGTGAGGCGGGTATCCTCATTATTTTTTTGTTGTTCCTATAGACATTGAAGGATTCGGTATTCCACTTAGCTCCAATTTCAACGGCCATGGCATAGGCAGCACTGTGTTGTATAATGGAGGAGACCAAATTAAGGTGACCAGGTCCCTCATTATCGATACCTAAAGTGGTAGCGACTTCCATTCCTTGGGCAATGGCACCGCCCCCGTATTCGATGGTTACTCGCTCCAATTTATTCAAAGGATTATTGGAATTTATAATTAATCCCTTCCAATATCCAGGAACCTTGTTCTTGCCTGTAAAGGTGATAAATGAACTGGCGGCGGCCGTGGTAATAATGGCCCCGGGATTATCTATGTACATAGCCGTATTTTCATCAAAGGCAATAACCACGTTGGGGTCTATTGTAAGTAATGCTGTTACGTGAATATCACCTGTTACCAGATAATCAATTTTATTTGGGTCGTCAAAGACATTGGCCAAATGGCGACGTGCCGTGATATTTTCTGAAATAATAATGGTTTCCTGTTCTGTCGGGTTTTCATCCTCCTTTACCAAAATGGTCAATTCGTCCGTGTCATAGAACTCGGTATTGAAAATCTTTAGTTCCACTGAATAGTTACCCACCTTATCTGGCGTAAATTTTGGCTTGGCTGTGGTTTCCTCCGTCAATTCGGATAGACTACCACTAGGTTTGGCCTTAAATCTCCATAGGTATTGAAAAGATTTTCCTGCCTTGTCCATAGATTTGGAACCGTTGAGGATAACCGCTTGACCGGTATAAACATCTCCTTGGTTCTCACTAAATGCGTCCGCCTCCAAAGTGTTGGCGGGAATTTCAGTATGGTCATCATCGGAACATCCAATGAATATTGATAAGAAGATTGAAAGAATAATAATTTTTGTTTTCATTGCCTGATTTTGAGTTTTAAATTTTTCAGGACAAAGGAAGTGCGCTAGTGCAGTTCTTACAATCGCATAAGTATGTGAAATCCGGGGGTTTTTTATTGGTTTTGAAGGAAATATGTTATAGTAATTTATCCTTAAAGGCTTTGGCAACGGCTTCGCTTTTGCTGTTTACGTGCAACTTTTCGTAAATTTTTTTGATATGAGATCGCACGGTATCGATAGCAATGAAAAGCTCCGAAGCAATCATTTTATAGCTATAGCCATCCACAAGAAGTTGTAAAACTTCTGTTTCCCTTTCACTTAGGCAATAGTCCTGGTTCTTGGTCTGGGGTATCACTTGGAACATTTTCAACACTTGGGTAGCAATAGAGGAAGTCATGGGGGCACCACCCAAGGTGGCATCTTGTATGTATTCCAATAATTTGGCAGGGGAGGTCTTTTTTAGTAAATATCCATTGGCCCCGTTCCTTAGTGCTTCAAAAACATTTTTATTGTCGTCAAAGACGGTAAGCATCAGTACTTTGACTTCGGTGTTTACTTCCCTTATTTTCTTTAATCCCTCCAAGCCATCGGTTCCGGGCATGTTGATATCCATTAGAATAACATCTGGAGACCATTTTTCCACTTCCTCGGCAACATTGTTGCAATTCTTGTACGATGCCAAAACGGAAAATCCATCACTGCCATTGATCAACATGGTAAGCCCTTCGCGAAATTGGGGATTGTCCTCATATATAACTACCCTTATCATAATTGTCTCTTTTTGTAAAGTTAGATAGGAAATCCATAGGGTAAAATCACATAAATATGTTAAAATGTCCTTTAACGTACCGGGACGTTCAAGCAAATTTCGGTGCCCAGATCTGGATTACTGTCAATTTTTAATTTTCCTTTCATTTTGGAAGCCCTTTTAACCATATTGTCCAGTCCATTGCCACTGTCTACCTTTTCAATATCAAACCCAACCCCGTTGTCCATAATCTGCATTTGGAGCCACTTATCTGTATAGGTTAGTTGCACTTCTGCGCGCTTGGCATGGGAGTATTTGGCAATGTTATTGATAGCTTCCTTAAAAATAAGGAAGAGGTCCCTACGGGCTTCCATATCCGGTTTTAAGTCGTTTATTTTATCCTCTACCTGAAAATCGAACTCTATGTTCTTGGCTTCCAGGATGCCGGTGGCGTATTCCCTCATTCTGGCAATAACCCTATGCATGTTATCGTTGTCCGGTTTAATGCTCCATACAATATCATCCATAGCTTCCATCATTCTTTGGCTGTTGTCGGTAATCTTGGTAAGGTAGTTACTACTGGTTACGGTATCACTATTCATTTTACTCTTGGCCATGGAACTGAGAATGTTTATAGTGCTCAAGGTAGAGCCCATATCATCATGTAGGTCCCGGGCCACTTTGATTCTCAAATTTTCAACGGCCAGGATACGGTTTACCTTAAGTCTATAGATAAAATAGGCCATACCTATTCCGGTAAAGAGAAGCAATGCAATAAACCACCATGTACGATAGAAGGGAGGGCGTATCCTAAAGTCGATACTGGTAATTTCGTCCGGTTCCAGTCCTTGTAGGTTCATGCATTTTACCTGAAAAGTGTATTTTCCGGAGGGCATGGTGGTGTAGGTGGCGGCCATATCCCTTTCGGCCTTGACCCAATCTTTGTTCACTCCGGGAATGCGATAATAGTATTGTAATTTTCTTTGTTGGGAAAAGCTCAGGGCGGAAAAATAAAAAGTAAAGGAGTTTTGATAATGATTGAATACAATTTCCTTTTGCGCCATGATCGAATCCAGCGGCATATACGTATTGAAGAGCTTAAAATCTGTAATGTTTACCTTGGGAGGTTTTTGTTTAAAATTTAGTTTTTCGGGCGAAAAGCCAAAAACTACATCTTCACCGCCAAACCATATTTCCCCGTTCTGCATCATCCATTTGGCGCTGTAGGTCTTTTCCGCATAGATAACACCATGAAGGTTGTTGTAGGAGCTTATTATATTTTTTTCATAATTATAACTGCTGAGGCCATTGCTGGTTATCATCCATGCTATTCCTTCCCTATCCATCATTAATTGTAATACTCTAGACCCGTAAAGTCCTTCATAGGAAGTAATTTTTTTTACTGCAGAGGTGTTGATGTTTAGAATGTTCAAAGCCTCGGCGCCCACCAAAAAAATACTGTCGTTATATTGTTGAATATCAGAAATGGTATTATCCATTATTCCATAGCTATCGTTGAACTCGGTATTAAAATGAAAAAGGATTTCGTTGGTATCCACATCCAATACGTATACTCCTTGCTTATGGGTCCCTACCCATAAACGGCCCTGCAGATCAACATAGAGTCTGTAAATAATGGTGTTGAAATTATGTATTTCTTCAAAATGGTTATCGTCAATAGGATCGTTCTTTTGCCATTTAATCAAACGTCCACTTTGTGTGCCAAACCAAAGATTTCCATTTTTATCTTCCTTCACCTGGCGCACCGTAGAATTTTTAAATGCTGGAGGGTGAAGCCAATGTAATGCCTTTTTTGTATTGGCATCAAAAACGGCCAGTCTGCCCCCCTGGCAGGCAGACCAGACATATCCCGATTCACTGTGTTGTTGAAGGTCCCAAATGGAAGTATACAATTTGAAGGAATCTGCCCCCAAACCGGCAAAAGGATTTCCTTCCAATTTTTTGAATTTTTGGTCATAAAAAAGAATGCCCTTGCCCCATGTTCCAATCCAATTTTCCTTGGTCTTGGTTTCCAGTATGGCATTTACAGGTGAGTCCAGACCAAGGCCATCTATGACCACAAGGCTATATACGTCCTTTTGGTTGGGATTCATTACAAAAAGTCCATTCTCCGTACTCAGCCATATATTGCCTTCCCTGTCTTCAAAGAGATGTCTAGCCTGATTACATTTTATATCGAACTCCAAAGGGTCGGTTTTGAAATGTTGATGAAAACCTTGAAGATCAGTGTCATAGCTCAACAGGGAATTTTCTCCCCCGATCCAGATCTGCCCATTACGGGTTTCCAAAATTTGCCTTAGAAACGTATATTTTTTTGTGGATGTATGACTTCTTAGGGTATCCGATAGAAATTGATTTGATTTCGGATCGTAGTGCAGGAGGACCGGGTGTTCCTTATGGGGATTATAATTCCAATAGGTTATCCACCATGTGCCTTTTTTATCTTTAATAAAATCTATAGAATTATTAATTTCCTTTCTGTTCAGTAATGGTATGTTATCGGGATTGTTGAGCTGGTGAAAGACCTCACCTTTAGAGCTCATATATACTGCTAGCCCCTGTTCACTGCAGATCCAATATTCTCCCGACAGTTTGTCTTCATATAGGGAACTTACGCCCCAACCCCTAGGGATTTTGATTGGTAAATTGGACTCTACAAAAGCATTGGATTTGGCATCGTACCATAATAGGCCATATTTGGAGGTGCATAGAAATACCTGTTTTTTACTATCTATGTACAATTTGAATTCGGATCTTGGGGGAATGCTTCCATAACTCCTTATAGGTACAGTGGTATAATGAAAATCTACGGTATTGAATTTCCCTATTTGGCTTCCCTGCAATAACCAAAGATTGCCATTGCCGGCATCCAAAATTTGGTCAACCCCTATACTTGGTGGAAGTTGGTAATTTTCGGGACCAACGTAGGAAATGAATTTTCTCCCATCAAAACGTTGTATGCCTACCTCGGTGCCTATCCAAAGAAATCCAGTGGAGTCTTGCCAAACACATTTCACCTTATTGGTATTTAAACCATCCGCGGTAGAAAATCTATTGAAGACGTACGAATTCTGTCCAAATAGATAGGCTTGGAAACATAGCAAACAACAAAGAATCCTTATGCGCATGCAGCCAGGTGGTTTAGATTAAAATTACGCAAAGATTGGACATCCCAAGTACTAAAAATTCGAAATTTTAAGCAGCAAAGGAAGTCCTTAACTAGGGCATGGATTCCATATGCCTCTTATAGTATAACTGTAATCCAAAGCGCTATTAAAAGGTCGATTAGAATTTGAAATAATGTTATCATGATTGATCTTGTTTTTTTGATTTTTATTGATTGATGAATAAACCCCATTTGTTTTAGATTCAGGGACCATTTGATCCACTAGGACCATTTTGATTCTTATACCTAAAATTTTAGTAGTGAATAACAGTACAAATTTAGATATGGACTTTCATCCCTGAAATAGCATAAACATGTGAAAAATTGTGCTTTTATAAAGATTGGTGGATTTTAAGGATGTAACGTGGACCTTGTTAAAAATATCACATTCTTATGTGATTGTAAGCTTCTTCCAATCACTTGATCTTTGTATTTAAACAATGTCTTTATCGACTTACAAAGTTGAATACAAAAGTTTCCTAGAAGCCATTTGTTAGGTAAGGACCCACTAATTGTTATAAAGACTATGGGATTAAAAACGATGTTACATTTGGGGTTCTATTTCATCCAATTTTTAGGTGTCTTTGTTGTCAGTGCCCAAAATACTCTGAACCCTTCAGAATTAAAGAAAGATTTTCAACTCTTCAGAACGGCATTGGAGGAGGCACATCCTGGAATTTACAGATATGCAGCCAAGTCATCTATGGATGGAAGTTTTGAGTCAGTTGTCAAGAAACTCGATCAACCAATAACCCAACAGGAGTTTTATAAAATATTGAACCCTGTATTGACCAAAATTGGATGTGGGCATACCAAATTAATGCCCTCGGAGGATAAGGGTTTTATGTATTATTACAATTGGGAGACCCTATTCCCATTAAAACTTTTTCTGGACAAGAACAGGGCCTACGTGCGCTATAGCTATGATACCAGGGTTAAATTGGAACCTGGAACCGAAATTACGGCTATCAATGGCATGGGAATGGATAAGATTATTGAAGGTTTATTGAACAATCTGTTTTCTGACGGACATAACCAAACTTTCAAGCACTACGAACTTAATCGATATTTTAATGCCTTGTTCTCTAATTTTTATTTGGAGGAAGGTAAGGCCTACAACCAATTTAATATCACCTATAAGCACCGTGGGAGGAAGGGCAGTATGAATCTACCTTCGGTTTCCTACCAAACAGTAATGCAACATGATACTGCGGAACAAAACAGTATTCCCTATCAACTGGAATTTAAGAATTCGAAGACGGCCCTGTTGACCCTACGTACCTTCTGGCCCGATGAGGAAAAATATAATTTTGAGGCCTTTCTAAAAGAATCCTTTACGGAAATCAATACCAAAAATGTTGAAAATTTAATTTTGGATTTGAGGGGAAACGAAGGAGGCAAGGATGCCTTTGGGTCCCTATTGTTGTCCTATTTGGCAAATTCCGAATTTAGGTATTATGACAAACTGGTAGTGGCGACCAATGAAAGATTTTCTTTTGTGGAGCATGCCCAATTGCCCGAAGGTTATGAGCAGTTAAGGACTTTGATAACCCAAACCGAAGATGGGGAATTTCGGTGGGAGCACAACGGAAACCTAGCTGTACAAATGCCACAAGAACTTTCTTTTAAGGGGCGGGTTTACGTATTGATAGACGGTGCTTGTTTCTCTGTCACTTCTGAGTTTTGTTCCGTGGCAAACCATCTGGATAGGGTTAGCTTTATAGGTGAGGAAACTGGCGGTGGTTATTACGGGAATAATAGTGGAGCCTTTTCTATAGTAACCCTTCCAAACTCCAAGTTGAAACTGGGGATTCCTTTGATGGCCTATTATACAGCGGTCGGGGATTATGAATTTACAGATAGGGGAATTGTACCCCATTACCCGGTGCAACCTACCATTACGGGTATTTTATCGGGTAGGGATGAGGTTATGGAACGAACCATGAAAATTATCAATAAAGGATAAATATGGTACATCCACAGGTAAATAGTAAGAAAATTAAAGTAGTATGGTAGCTGAAATGGTGATAGAAACAGATAATCCCAGGTTGGTAACGTGTGATGCTCAAATGCTTAAAATGGCCATTAATTATTCCTTAATGAATTGGTAGGCGGGTCCATGGCTTTTGGCCAAAAACCAATACCTTAATGAAGAATATCTCTTTTAGTTTTAGATTTATCCTATGGTAAAAAGAAATATGGTCTTTATAGCAACAAGTTTGGATGGCTATATCGCCGATAGGAATGGTGGATTGGATTGGCTTACCTCCATTCCCAATCCGGAGCAATCGGATATGGGTTATAATAAATTTATAAGCCAAGTGGATGCTCTTGTGATGGGCCGTAAAACTTTTGAAACAGTCTGTGGTTTTGAAGGGGATTGGCCCTATGCCAAACCAGTTTTTATAGTAAGCAGCACCATGGAATCACTAGAAGGGAAATATAGGAATAAGGCCGATTTGATTAAAGGAAGCTTAACGGATATCATGAGACAAATACATGATAAGGGGTACCATAAGCTCTACATAGATGGAGGTGTAACCATACAGAATTTTTTAAAGGAAGATCTCATTGATGAAATAACTATTACCACCATCCCCATAGTTTTGGGAGGAGGAAGTGCATTGTTCTCTGTACTTCCCAAAGAACTTGAATTTACTTTGGTAGCTTCAAAAATCTTTTTAAATCAGTTGGTGCAAAGTCGTTATGCGAGGAAGCGTTAATATGTATCGCTTGAAAATATACCCATTACGCTAAATATTGAATTCAATTTTTATACAATTTTTCCTTGTTTTTTAGGGTTTTGGGTGCTCTTTTAGGAATGTTTATCTGTGGTAGACTATTCTGTGCTGAAGTTTGAGGGTTTTCCTATCTTAGGACCTTAAATTTCAATTGTTGAAGATGGCTGTTCGTAAAAACCTTTCTAAAAAACTGTAAATGCATTTAAAATTGTTGATTGCCCTAATCGTTGGTACTTTATTCAGTACCCAAATTTGTAATTCCCAAGAGGAAATTCTTTATAAGAAAGTGGATACTACCCAATTGTTTTTGGAAGTACATTATCCGCCCAATATGGATTCTTCCAAAAATTATCCTGCCATGGTGTTCTTTTTTGGCGGCGGTTGGGTAGGGGGCAAAAGGTCACAATTCCTACATCAGGCACAATACTTTTCCAAAAGGGGGATAGTCTGTTTTTTGGCCGATTACCGTACTTCAAAAATAAATGGCACAACTCCTTTCGAATCTCTAAAAGATGCTAAGTCGGCCATTAGGTTTATAAGAAAAAATGCAGACAAGTTTAATATAGACGTTGATAAACTAATTGCTTCCGGAGGCTCTGCAGGCGGACACCTAGCGGCTGCAACGGCTTTAATAATGGGATACAATGACCCGGCTGATGATACATCCATTGATTGTATCCCTAATGCCCTGGTACTTTTTAACCCTGTGGTAGATAATGGTCCCGGAGGTTATGGTTATGAAAGAATTGGGGAGGAATATAAGCGTTTTTCACCCCTTCACAATATTCAAAAAGGGGCTCCCCCGACCATTTTCTTCCTGGGAACCACAGATCATTTGATTCCCGTGGCTACTGCCGAATATTATAAAATGGTAATGGAAAAAGTGGAAAGTAGGTGCTACCTTAAATTGTATGAAGGGGAAGGGCATGGATTTTTTAACTATGCCAATCTTAAAGCCTACAAAAGTACTGTTGCCGAGGCCGATCAATTTTTGGTTTCCCTGGGATATTTAAAGAAGGAACCAATTATAAACATTGATTAATAAAATTTTGGTGATGGGAAGTTTGTTGGAAAATATTACTATAAACCACAGGGACTAAAGGCTATTTATGAGTTGGGTGTTACTAATCATTGCGGGTCTGTTTGAAGTGGCTTTTGCGGCATGTCTCGGTAAGGCAAAAGGGGCTACTGGTGCCGAGGCGACCTATTGGTACATTGGTTTTTTGCTGTGTTTGGCCGTAAGTATGCTGCTGCTGGTTCGGGCAACAAGGGAGTTGCCTATTGGTACGGCTTATGCCGTATGGACTGGAATTGGAGCGGTGGGGACTGTACTGGTGGGGATTTTGGTTTTTAAAGAGCCTGCTACCTTTTGGAGAATGTTCTTTATGACTACCTTAATATGTTCTATTATTGGACTGAAGTTTGTATCCAATTAAATTAGGATGTATTCCCTACTACAAAGTAGGTTGTTGTTTGGGTTAATTGTTTTATTTGTTTTAAAATGAATCCAGAAAATCGACTTCTTGCAATCAAATGGGTACACACCCTGATCTGGCTATTCTTAGTGGTCGTTATTTTCTATATTTTGTATTCCGGAATTTTCAATGAAATTAATATCTATACCTGGATAGGCATAGGGTTAATTATTCTGGAGGGCATTGTTCTTTTAGTTTTTAAAATGTTTTGTCCCCTTACCATTATGGCACGGAAATATTCAGATTCCGAAATGGATAATTTTGATATCTTTCTTCCCAATTGGTTGGCTAAATATAATAAACTGATTTTTACCACCCTGTATATTATTGGGTTGATTTTAGTATTGGTAAGAAGCTTATTCTGAGACAGTTTACATTAAGGGGTGGATAGTTATATATGTTATCTTGGATAGAGGCCATTACGGAAAGAAACAAAGGACCCTTTCATAATGATATAGCATTAAGTTGGAATTGATAATAAAAAGGGAGTTTATAATTATACAAATCGATCGCAAATGATAAATACTAAATTTTCAACAATGCTATTCTCCTTGTTGATGATGTTACAATTCTATGTCAAGGCCCAAAATAGCTATGAAATACCACAAGATGTTAAGCGCATACTTTTTCTTGGGAACAGTATTACCTATTCCGGGCAATATGTATCGTACATAGATGCCTACCTTACCTTACAATATCCGGATCGGGATTTTGAAATTATTAATGTGGGATTACCTAGTGAAACGGTATCCGGCCTTTCAGAATCTGGACATGCAGACGGTAAATTCCCACGTCCGGATCTTCACGAGCGTTTAAAGCGTATCCTTGAGCGTACAAAACCGGATCTAATATTTTCCTGTTATGGAATGAATGACGGCATTTATTTGCCCTTTGATGAAGAACGTTTCCAAAAGTATAAGGAGGGTATAAATTGGCTGAATCAAGAAGTCCGGGTAAATGGGACCCCAATAGTACATATAACCCCTCCCATTTATGATGGCAGTAAAGGGGAAGCCTACGCCAATGTCCTGGATATTTATTCAGATTGGATTATAAGCAAAAGGTATACGGATGGTTGGAAAGTAATTGATGTACACTGGCCTATGAAGAAGTACTTGGAAGATCAGCGTCTTTCCAATGACGATTTTTATTTAGCTAAGGACGGTGTGCACCCCAATGATACTGGACATTGGTTAATGGCCAAACAACTGCTACTTTACCTTGGGGAAGACGAAATATCCAAAGCCAATGGTATGGAGGAAGTGGTTTCCCAATTTCACCATGGCTTAGAAATATGGAAGCTTGTAGAGGAACGGCAAAAAATAATGAAGGATGCATGGCTTACTTCCATAGGTCACCAAAGGCCTGGAATGAATGTGGGGCTTGCTCTTGGAGATGCATTGGACAAGACGGAAATACTGCGGAAGCAGATACGTAATTTACAGAAGAACTAATTAAGCTAATTGGTCATTTTAATGAACATACTATACCTACACGGACTTAACGGTAGTCTCAGTGAAGAAAAACGAACAATTCTTGAGAAGTACGGTACCGTGTATTCCCCATCTATCGACTATGAATCGGACAGTAATAGTATCGAAAATGTTAGAAGGCAATTTGTAAATGGGGACATAGATATGGTAATGGGCAGCAGTATGGGTGGTTTTGTAGGTTATTATTTGTCCATCGCATTTAAAAAACCATCCCTATTGTTCAACCCGGCCTTGGATTCCCGTTCCGTATTTCAACGTGTGCCTGATTATAGCAATCCAAATCGCTCCTTTATGCAATTGGTCCTAGGGGCAAAGGATGAGGTGGTTGCCCCCAAGGACACTTTAAAATTTATAGGGGAAAGAATTACCGAAAATACGGATTACCATATCTCCCTTAGACAGGACTTGGCACATAGGATTCCACTGGATATATTCGAATATGAGGTTAGCTCCTTTTTTAATCAACTATCCACTTGGCATCCAAACTAAGGCCAAGATCCAATTTATATATTCGAAACGTTAAATACATGAAAAGCCATCCTGTTGGCTTATTGTTTTTTAATTTTATACTCTAAAATTCATATCGTTAGTGTACGCCATAGTTGAAACAGAAAATACAGGATTACGGGGAGAGGATAATAAGATTACCGAAATCTGTATTTTAATTCACGATGGCCAAAAGGTGGTAAGGGAATTTTCTTCTTTGGTAAACCCCGAAGTATCTATAAAATACAAAGTTACCCGTCGCAATGGGATAAAAGATGATATGTTGCTTGGTGCACCAAAGTTTTATGAGATAGCCAAGGAGGTGGTAGCGTTGACCACGGACTGTATTTTTATTTCACATCATGTTAATTTTAACTTCAATGGTGTTAAAAATGAACTGGCTTCACTAGGGGGAGTATACAAACGTAAGAGGATATCTACCTTAAGATTGTCGCGCAAACTAATACCTGGGCAACAAAGTTATAGTCTTGGCGCAATTTGCAACCAATTGGGTATTAATGTTGGTCAGTTACAAGGCGCTAAGGAAAAGGCAGAGGCCACGGTAAGTTTACTCGAAAAACTATGGACCGTGGACACGGATGGGGTTTTTAATTTCATGTTGGGGCCAAAATCCGGCCAGGCAAGTTTACCTCCATTATGGCCTAAATCGGTGGTGACCTCCCTGCCCCATGTTACTGGAGTGTATTATTTTAAAAACTCCCAGGGAAAGATCATTTATGTGGGTAAGGCCAAGGATATTAAACAACGGGTGTTGAGCCATGTCTATAGTAGGGCGCATAAAGAAATGCGACTGTGTTTTGAAACTGCACATATAGATTATACGCATACGGGAAGTGAATTGGTGGCGCTACTGTTGGAGTCCGATGAAATAAAAAAACACCTTCCAAAATTTAATCGTGCACAAAAACGAACCGGATATCGCTATGGCATAGGTACAAGGGTGGATAAAAACGGAATAATGCACCTGTTTTATGATCGATTGGGCAAACTAAAAGCGCCATTGGCCTGTTTTTATAACCAAGGGGAGTGCAGGGCTTTTTTGGAGGAATTGTGCGAGACCTATGGACTTTGTCCCCGTTATTGCAGTTTACAGCATATTTCAGGGGCCTGTTTTCATTTTCATATTAAGAAATGTCACGGTATTTGTCGGGAACAGGAAACAGTGGAATCCTATAATGAGCGTGTGGAGAAGGCCTTAATGCCTATTGCCGATGATAAAAATACTTACCTAATAAAAGCAGAGGGAAGAAATACAAATGAAAAATCTGTTATTGTTGTAGAAAATGGTGTTTACAAGGGATTTGGATTCATTTCCAAAAGAAAAAAGATAAGGACCTTTAAGGAATATGATAAGTATATTAAGCCTATGTCCGATAATAATGACGTTCAAAAAATTCTTAGGCGATATTTAAGGGCAGGGAATGGGAAGCCAATTATGATAGATTTCCCCAATGAAGTACCAATGTAGATGGGAATCCCAAATTCTAAAGCCTATGTTGATATACTGGAAGCTTACATAATTGATGTCATTACATCTATTAGCGATAACTTAATTTTCAGTGGAGGGGAACTATAATAATTCCTATGGACTATTTTTTGTATGCTTAAGGTCAAAGGAACAAAAAAAAGAGACTGCCTTTTTAGACAGCCTCTTGGTAAAGATTGGTTGGTTAATTGGTATTATTTAAAGTCGGTTACTCTTAGTTGTTTTTGGTCCCAGTATTCGTCTGTCCTGAATTCATAGGTAGTAGGGTTATAGGAACCTACCAATTCTACGTTGGTTTCGGCCGGTATTGGTAGATCCATTGCCCAAAACACGGCATTTACGACTAATCTTCGCGTTCCTTCAATAGTAAAATCTACTGCTGAAAAGGCTGTGGAAGTAAAGGCCTTTCCTTTTTTTCCTCCCGGAATTTGATAGGTTTTGGTCCAGGCTACCGGCATCAGTGGTGCACTAACATCTTTTCCTGCATTATTGGTTTTGGCCTCTTCATCATCCGTGGGGCGCATGCCATAGAATATATCATTCTCGTCAAATTCGCCTTTTCTGTTCATTACCTTGCCATATATTATAGGTTGGGCATCTCCGGACATGGGCAAACGCACTTCATAAACATCGGCCGAGGCCCACACGTCCCCGTCTGCAATACCATTTGCAATTCCAGAGGTTTTCCCCGCATCGGCTACAAAGCCTTTGGTACTTTGATGTTTGTGGTGCCCGTGATGGCTCACCCATTTTTCACCAAGAACAAGTCGACCAAATCCGCCTTCCCATTCCTTTAGATCGCCATTATAGGAGTTGCCGTAATGTTTGTAATTGGATACGTCCTCATCCTTAAAGTTGAAGGCATGTGTAGCTGTTCTTAGTCCGATGACTGGTTTGCCTGCCGTAAGATAATCATCAATATGTTTCATTTGATCATCGGGCAAAGCTCTGAACCTTGTAGAGATAATCATTAAGTCGGCACTGTCAAGGGCTTCCAGACCAGGTATGTTTTTTACATAATTGGCATCTATTACTCCAGGCTTGGCCGGATCTTGGGCGAACAACACAGTGCAATTAAAACCATGGTGTTTGGAAAGGATTTTGGCCAATTGTGGCATCGATTCCTCAGAACGGTATTCTTCATCACCTGAAATCAGGACTATATGCTTTGCATTCTTATCATTACCTTCAAATGTAAGCCACTGTTCAGTAGTAACCGCAGTTGTTTCGATTGCCGTTTCATTTGTTTTGGCCTCTTTTTGCTCTTTACAGGCGATCATAGAAAGGCAAATAAGGATAGGTAATAGGTTTTTCATTAATTTTTTTTTATTGAATTCATTTTGAAAATAAAGAACTGGATTAATTATTAAATCCCCATTCCTTCTTTGATTAATTTCAAGCCTTTGGTGTAAATTTCCTCTGAAGGAGAGTAATCCCGCCAAACATTAATGGCATTGGCAAACTCCGGTATAATGGTGCTAAAGGCTTCTATGGTTAGCCAGCCGTCATACTTTATATCCTTCAGGGCAGAAAAGACGTCGTCCCAATGCACTTGTCCACTTCCGGGCGTACCCCTATCGTTTTCGCTAATATGTACGTGCCTTAAATGGGGGGCAATGGTTTTAATGGCCTGGCCCTGATTTTTTTCTTCAATATTGGCATGGTGTGTGTCGAACATGGCACCTAAATTGGGATGGTTTACCTCTTGGACCATATTACCAAGGTCGGCCATTGTGTTGTATAGGTAGCATTCAAATCTGTTCACAGCTTCAGGAGTAAGTATAATATTTGCTTTTTGGGCATATTCGGCTGCTTTATAGAGCATCTCATTACTCCACTGTTTTTCCTGTAAGGTAGGTGGTTGGCGGGTAAATAGGGCAAAGGTGGAATGAAAAGGACCACATATCACTTCAACATTGGCGGCCTCGGCCATATCAATGGTCCACTTTAAACGTTCCAGGCCTGCCTCCCTTGTCTTTTTATCGGGACTGGCAATATTTTGCTCTGGAGATAATGCACCTACTGCAGTAACACCCATTTCTATACTGGAAAAATGCTTGCCTAATTTTGTATAATGTTTTAGGTCCCCATCACCTAAGAAGAGCTCAATCCCATCATATCCAGTTTTTTTTAAGGTATCTACAATATCAAAGTGTTGCTCTGTGACATGGTTAGTCCAGAGCAACATATTCATTCCAATTTTCATTCTATAATTTTATGTGTTTTCTAATAGTCTGTTACAGCTTGGCCACTAGTAGCTTCAGCGGCATCGGTGTTTTTGCGTTTTTTAACCCAAAACCAGAGTATGGTAAATAGGACGATCAAAATAGCAGGGAAGGCTACCATGGTGCCAAGTGTGGCCTGTCCGGAAACCAATTCCAATTCATCACCGGTAAATCCTGCGGCAGCGGCTTCGGCTTTATCAGAATCGATCCATCCCCCAATAATGGGTTGGAATATAGAGGAGGAGAACATACCTACAGCACCAATAATGGACATTCCCAAGGCGCCACTTTTTGGTATTTTGTCGGCAACAAAACCAATCATATTGGGCCAGAAATAAGCAATTCCCAATGCAAAGAAGATGGCAGCAATATAGGCCATGGTTCCAGTTTGGGTGCTAAAAAGATAAATGCCTATTGTTGCCAGAACGGCTGAACCCAATAGTACTCCTGTTTGATCGAATTTGTGAACAACTTCACCGCCAAAATAACGGGCTACTGCCATTAATCCTGTAACCAGGGCCAGTATGATCATAGGTTCTGCACCACTCTTGGACAAGATAAGGCCTACCCATTGTTGTGGGCCAAATTCGGAGATAGCGGTTAAAGACATACAAACAATCATGAAAATAAATAGTGGGGACACCATGGCCTTTAAATTACCACTAAGGGTGGCAGCCGCTTCAACCTTGGCTTTTGGCCATGCCTGCCCAAAGTATAAATAGGCATAGATCAAGGTAGGAATCATTATCACCCAGATCTGTGTTTCCCAGCTTAAACCTGCATCGGTCATAAACTTGGATATTAGACTACCTAAAACAATACCTCCTGGGAACCACATATGGAAACGATTCATCATTCTGCTCATCCTAGTTCCTGAATAGGCATCCGCAATCATAGGGTTACATGCGGCTTCGGTACATCCATTTCCCAGACCGATCAATAAGGTGGAAATTAGCAATCCCACATAACTGCCGGAATAGATGGTTAAAATAATTCCTAAGGCATGTGCAAAAAAGGCAAATTGCATAATGGCCTTTCCCCCAACCTTATGATAGATTAATCCTCCGATAACCATGGATATCGGAAAGCCAAAGAACCACATGGAATTAATAAAGCCTAGTTGTTCGGCACTTAAACTTAGTTCTTCTCCGAGCTGTGGTAGAATCCCAGCCCTAATGCTAAAAGAGAATGCGGTTGTGATTAATGCGAAACAGCTACCGTAAAACAGCCTGTTGGCATTGGTTTTTTGTTGATCATTTGAATTTTCCATTGGATTTAATAGATTTTTAATTAGATGGTGTATAATTTAATTTTTGATTTCAGTGTATAAGTTTAATCTCTTTTTTACAATAATCATAATTTATTTTTAATTGTTTTATCAAATAATAAATTAATGATAGTCTATTTTACGCTTTTGTTACTTAGCTTTTTTTTATTTGCCTAAGGCAAATCCATGGTCTTATAAAACCAAAAAATTAAAAGCTGATAAATTTAAACTTTAAAGATTTTTTAAAGTTCCTGTATCCTACTAAATAATGGTACTTTTTTGCCATTTACATATATTGGTTCCTAGTCCAAAAAAATAAAATTCATTGCACCATATAATATGTATAATATATAAGGTAGAACAGTTTTGTTATAAGTAACCAGAAATCGACGGCTAATATGGTAAGGATAAAATATGCTTATAATTTATTAGTGAAACTCAATTTTGAGAAGTCGGTAAGACGAACTTAAAATTGCAAGTTGACCTAATCCCGCCTTTTTTGGCGGGATCTAGGTTCAATACCTCGACCCTTGGGTCGATTCCTATTATTGGGTTCAGGGCTTGCCCTGAGGTTTAATGCTTTTTATTTAGACCAAGTTTTAAGCTTTGGTAAATAGGTTGGGATTGGTTTTTACCTGAATTTAATCTTAAACTTCTAAATAATTTTGGCTCCCATAGGGTGAGGGCCATATTTTACGCTTTTAGGATATGCTTGTTTTGATATTCAAAAATAATTTTCGGTATTCATGTGGGCTCATTTGGACGATTGCCTTGAATTGTCTATTGAAGTTGGATAAGGCATTAAAACCGCACTCGTAACTTATCTGGGAGATATTCAAATTATCTTCCAGTAATAATTTTCTTGAATGCCCTATTCTGATTTCATTTACAAAGCGGGTAAAGGTTTTGTTTGCCCGGGGTTTAAAATACCTGCAGAAGGAGGTGGTGGTCATATTGAGCATTTCCGATATTTCTTCCAACGATATTTTGGTTTTGAAATTTGTCATGACATAGTCGTAGACAATTCGCATTTTATCCGCGTCATCGCCCTTAAAGACATTGGTATACCCCGGACTGGATAAAAGGTGGTATTCTTCACTATTGGCAAGGATATCTATTATTTCCAATAATTTAATAATTCTTCTAAACCCCAGTTCATTATTGATCTTGTGGATAAGCCTATTTATTTTATTGCGGGTTTCCCCATAAAACTCCATACCCCTTACCGAATTTTCCACGAACTTGTTTATGTTGTAAAACTCCTCCTTGCCCAATAAGGATTCACTAAAAAGATCGTGGTCAAAATAAATTACCAGACCTCTTGTAGACAGCTTGCTGTTCTTGTCAAAATAAGCATCATCGCTACGCCACAAATGAGGAAGGTTTGGGCCGGTAACAACTAGGTCGCCTTTTTCAAAAGATTGGACGTGGTCTCCCACAAATCTCGTCCCTTTGCCCTCGGCAATTAAAGATATCTGGTAGTCCGGATGAAAATGCCAGTTTGGATTGAAGTAGGGGCCAACCATATCCTTGAAAATAAAAGTTTCCTTGGTGGTTAAGGTTTTTTCAATGTTGGGGGTACTCATAAATTTCCTGATTGAATTTTATTTTGGCTAATTTAAGACAAAAAAGTGTCATCTTTTAGTAAGATATAGGGAATATCCAATCAGATAGTATTTTAGATTTGTAAACCTAAGTTTTTATTGTCAAATTTTATCCGTGTAAATTTTAAGAATAGTGTATAAAAATTGATAATATATTTAGATATTGACAAACAATATGGCTTAATGTGCCCGTTGGTCATCCATGGAATTTTATACATTGATTATCTCAAACACTACAAGGTTTGGCATTGGAATGGTTCCTGTAACGGGGATATTAGATTTGTATTATTATGTTGGAATCAGTAATTTACAGAGGTTCTTTTTTTGGGAAGATCACATGGAATGCCATATGGTCTTTCTTAGTGGTTGGTGTGCTTGTTTCCTGTGGTGACAAGGATAGCAAAAGAGCTGTGGTTCTAGGTAATAAATATACGGAACAATTGATAGTGCAGGTAGAAGGCGAGGAGCTGGAGAATGATGGTCCCAAGTGGAATATGGAGGCCGTAAACGCTGAAAGAAATCCTAATGATTATCGCATAACATATAATGGCCTGAAAGGTCCGGGAAAGGGTAAGCATATTGTTTTCGTTGCTACCGATCATGAATATAGAGGGGAGGAAACCTTACCGGCATTGGCAAGGATTTTGGCCAAGAGATATGGTTTTAGCTGTACCGTGGTATGGGCTTTGGACGATGATGGCAATATCTTGCCTGGAGGGTCTGATCTTAAAGGACTCGATGTGCTTGAAGAGGCAGACCTTATGGTAATGTTCATGAGGTTTGCAAATTTTGAGGATGCGCAGATGCAATATATTGATGATTATCTTAAAAGGGGAGGGGCTGTTATAGGATTGCGAACTTCTACCCATGCTTTTAAAAACGCCGATAATCCCAATTGGAAACATTATGACTATAAATACGATGGGGAAAAAGAGGCTTGGCACGGTGGATTTGGGGAAGTAGTATTAGGAGAGACCTGGGTTGGGCACTATGGCAAGAACCATCAGCAGGCCTCCAAACTGATATTGGAAGAAAATAATAGGGAGCATCCTATAATGCGAGGAGTGCAAAGTGCATGGGCTCAATGTGGAGGCTATAACGCCTACCCCAAGGGTAAGGATTTGAAGATATTGGCTCGGGGAAGGGTGTTGAACGGGATGACCCCGGACGCTGCACCGGACACAAGCAAGGAAGAGCTTCCTGTGGCTTGGGTTAGAACATATCAATTGGAATCGGGCAAGCCTGGGCGGGCATTTACCACTACCCATGGGGCTTCGGAAGATATCCTGAATGAAGGTTTTCGAAGAATGCTCATCAACGCCTGTTTTTGGGGATTGGAAATGGAAGAAGAAATTAAAAAGGACAATCCGGTAGATTTTGTAGGGGGCTATGAGCCAACTACTTTTAACTTTGAGGGGTATCAGAAAAATGTAAAACCTTCCGATCTTGCAGGTTGGGAGTCTATTATAATGCCAAGAAAATAATAATAACGATTAAATCAACAGTTATGCCAGAAAACAATTTTCCTAAACTCCACAACGCTTCGTGGCCCGGTGTGGTAGGTAAAGGACCTGATTCAGAGCCACCTATTTCTATAGATACCATGATTGAGCTTACTGCCAATGCGGAGGTAGATGGGGTTAAATTTGACGGATTTGACCTTTTTGTTGCCGACCCTCATTTGGATATTGATTCCAATGATGATGGTATTAAAAAAATGGTGGATAAGGCAAGGGCCAAAAATCTTGAAATTGGTAGTTTGGTAGCCCCTGTCTGGGCCGGAACAGGGGGAGGCTCCGCAATGGGGTCTAGGGAAGAGCGCAATCAGTTTGTAACCCAGGTTCGCAAGGCCTGTATCATAGGCAAAAAACTGCGTGATCTAGGGATTCGTCCCAATGGGGTCATTAGAATAGATTCGTCCGTTGATCCGCATAGTTGGGCCGCGGATCCCGTGGCCAATACCAAATTGATTGCTCAGACATTCCGTGAGGCCTGCGACGTGGCCGCCGATTATGGCGAGGCCTTAGCTGCTGAAGGTGAAATTTGCTGGGGAGGAATGCACGGTTGGAAGACCATGGTGAACACCCTAGAGGCCGTAGATAGGCCTAATATAGGATTTCAAGCCGATATGGCCCATACCTTGTTGTATCTCTTGGGGTATAATAAGGAGGACGAAAGAATTTTACCTAAAGACTTTGACTGGAGTGACCGTGCAACATTGACCGAAGGTCTTAAGACTGTAACTGCAGCGCTTCGCCCATGGACGATTGATTTTCACGTGGCTCAAAATGATGGTACCGTATTTGGCTCGGGATCCCATGATAAAACCGGAAGGCACTGCCAGGCTACAGATCCAAATGGAAAATTGGATATTGCAGTTGACGCAGGTCATTGGTTGCGCGATGAAAATGGAGTCCTTACCAAAAAAATAAGGCATATTTGTTGGGACGGATGTATGTTCCCCAATGATGTTATGATGCAGCCCAAAACTTGGAACGACATTTTAGGCGCTATGATAAAAGTGCGTCAACTACATGGTTGGTATGAAGCTCCTTAGTAGTGGGTTTCAAAATTAGGCGCAATTCAAAAAAGTTTAAATTCAATTAAAAAAAATAGAGTATACATGTCAAGTAAAAAGGAGTTACGAATAGGAATGGTAGGTTACGGATTTATGGGTAGAACCCATTCCAATGCCTATAGGAGGGTAGGTAATTTTTTTCCAGAGTTGAAGTATCAACCGGTTTTAAAGGCTATTTGCGGACGTAACAAAGAGCGTACCCAAGCATTTGCGGATCAATGGGGTTATGAATCCATAGAAACGGATTGGAAAAAGTTAATTGCCCGTGATGACATTGATGCCATAGATATATGTACTCCCAACAATATGCACGCCGAAATTGCCATTGCAGCGGCAGAAGCTGGGAAAATGGTTTTGTGTGAAAAACCGTTGGCACGTACAGTGGCTGAAGCCCAACCGATGGTTGATGCCATTGAAAAGGCAGGAGTACCCAATACCGTTTATTTTAATTATAGAAGATTGCCTTCGGTAACTTTGGCAAAACAACTTATAGATGCCGGTAAATTGGGTAAGATTTTTCATTATCGTGCCAATTTTTTACAGGATTGGACCATTAGTCCAGAGCTTCCACAAGGTGGTGAGGGCCTATGGCGCTTGGATAATGATGCGGCCGGATCTGGTGTAACAGGAGATTTGTTGGCGCATTGTATAGATACTGCTATGTGGTTGAATGGTGGGATCAAGGATGTTTCCGCCATGACCGAAACTTTTATAAAGGAAAGGGTACATACCGGTACTGGTGAAAAACAAGAGGTAACCATTGATGACGCTTGTATGTTTCATTGCCATTTTGATAATGGTTCTTTGGGTCTTTTTGAATCCACAAGATATGCTAGAGGGCATAAGGCTTTATATACTTTTGAAATTAATGGGGAACATGCCTCTATAAAATGGAACTTGCACGACCTAAGTCGCTTGGAGTATTTTGATCATAGGGATGAATCCCAAGAGAGAGGATGGCGTTCCATCCATGTAACGGATGGCGACCATCCCTATATGGACAAATGGTGGGTGCCGGGACTTTCTATTGGGTATGAGCATAGCTTTGTACATCAAATAGCGGATTTCCTTAAGGCTCTAGAGGAGGGCAAGCCTTGCTCGCCTACCTTCAAGGAAGCTCAAGAAACCCAAAAAGTTTGCGAGGCCGTTTTGGAATCTGCCAGAACCAAGAGCTGGAAAGATACTGGGGTTAAATGGTAACTTTCAAATTTTTCTGATAAAGGAAGTTCATAGTTTAGAATTGAATTATCAATTTTTAAACTTTAAATAGAACATGAAATTAAAATTAACAAATTATTGCTATGAGTAATTCTATAAAAGGATTTTGTCTTCAGTCCAACGAGAAAATATATCCAAACTCCGGTCAGTCGGTCCTCAGTAATTCAGCGGTTGTAGATATGGAAATCCCTCCATTGAAGGAAGGTGAAATATTGGCAAAAACACTGTATACCGGAATTTGTGGCTCGGATAATAGTGCAACTATAGGCAAGGCCAATTTTGATTGGGTGCAGCGTCCTAGGGTAATTGGGCACGAGTTTAGCGCCGAGGTTTTGGAGTTGGGTCCTGGTGACCACGGTGACCTTAAGGTTGGGGATATTTTTACGCCCTTGGCCATGTTGGGCTGTAGGGAAGAGGATTGCCCGGCATGCAGCGTGTCCAAATGGAATTTATGCCCCAAAAAGGAAATCATCGGTTTTCATAGAAATGGGGGATTTGGACAACAAGTAGTTTTGGAGTCGGATCGAGTAGTGCCTTTAATGAAAGGTCTTACCCCGGCCCAAGGTGCCTTGGTGGAACCTTTGTCTATTATAACCAATGCACTTTATAACAAATGCGACATTAAGCCAGGACAGGACGTTGTGGTTACGGGCTGTGGAATCATAGGTATGATGTCTGCGGAAGTAGCACGTGCAGCAGGAGCAAGAGTGGCAGTAACCGGAATTGCCCACGATCGTGATATCCGTTTAAAAAGGGCAAAAGAAAGAGGTTTTATTACCATTGAGGTGTCACCTGAAAATTCTTTGACCTCCCAGTTGCTAAATGGCATCACCGATGATAAAGGTATTCCTTTTGGTACTAATGGAAAGGTAGATCTTCTTATAGAATGTTCCGGCGTTCCACCTGTACTTACAGAGGCGGTAGGTGTTGTAAAACCTGAAGGGGATATATGTGTTATTGCTACCTATGGAACGGATGTACAGATCAATGCCACTCACCTTACACGAACCTCCTTAAACATGAGGGGGTCCATGGGATCTTGCAGGGCAGACTATATGGCCGCACAAAAATTGATGGTAACCGGTATATTTCCTTCAGAACACTACACGGACTACTACGATTTTAAAGATATTAATCAAGCTTTTGAAGATTCGATAAAGGCAAATAATATGAAGGCCGTTGTAAAAATGAACTGATA
Source organism: Arenibacter troitsensis (assembly GCF_900177645.1). Taxonomy (GTDB): domain Bacteria; phylum Bacteroidota; class Bacteroidia; order Flavobacteriales; family Flavobacteriaceae; genus Arenibacter; species Arenibacter troitsensis. The sequence goes on along the minus strand of NZ_FXAO01000002.1, from coordinate 465,497 downwards.
ACACATTAGTTCTTGTACAGGCCTACAACCTAATATTAAAAAAAAACTAGCATTAAGGATTATGCACAAAATATTTATAACAGGAGGTACCGGCTGTATAGGATCGGTCACGATTTATAAACTTCTACAATCAAAGGAAGTCGGGAAAATTGTTATTGCTACCCGCTCCAATAATGTGGACCCATTAAAATTATGGCTACCGGATGATTTGGATTCCCGTCTGGAGTTCGTTACTCTGGATGTTTCCAATTACAAAGAGATTGAAAGGGTTTTGTTGGAGGTGGACCCCACTCACATCATTCATTTAGGGGCCTACCAAAGTCCGGATTGTTCCCGAGATCATATTGGTGGCATGGAAATAAATACAGGAGGTACAATGGCGCTCTTTGATGCGGCTGAAAAACTGACCAATCTCAAGAGATTTGTTTTTGCCAGCTCGGCCGCGGTTTATGGAATGAGGTCCATGTATCCACAAGAAATCATTAATGAGGATGTTCCCTTGGCCCCGCCCAATCACTATGGCATATGGAAATTATCGGGGGAACACTTGGCACGTTTATTTCATGATAACACCAAAATACCTACCGTTTGCCTGAGGTTGAACACCACCTATGGAAAGGGTAGGGACAAAGGAAAGACCTCTGCCCCCACCAATGCCTTAAAGGCCATAGTCTTAGGGGCAGTGGATGGAAAAGTAATTCCTTTTGAAATGCCATACCAAGGAAGGGAAAACTACCATTTTGTAGAAGATGTGGGGGCTCAATTCGCTGCCTGTGCGCTACAGCCCTACCAAGGTTTTGGCGCCTTTAACATACAGGGAGAGACCATTCCAATCACCTCATTCTTGAGTATCATAAAAGAACAGGCTACTGCCTTGGGAATGGGGGAATATGTATCATTATCTGTCATGGATGGTGCTCCGCCCAACCTCTTCGTTTGCGATTTGGACCATAGTAAAATAGCGAGCACATTTAAGAATTTGCCTTTGACCGACATAGCTGAGGGGATCCGAAATTCCTTGATAGAGTTTAAGGCTATGGCAGAAAAAGGCATATTAAAATATTCTACTGCTGCCTCATGAAAGAAATAGGAATAGGATTTATTGGGGCGGGAGACATAGCCGATTTACATGCAGAGGCCATAAATAATTTACCTGGTGCCCAACTTGTGGGTCTTTGGAACAGGACTTTTGAGAAAGGGGCAAAAAAGGCAAAAATCTTTGGATGTAAGACTTATAAAACGGAGGATGAATTGTTTCAAGACCCCCAAATCGATGCGGTTTTCATATTGACCAATATGGAGACCCATTGTGATTATACCATTAGGGCGGCTAAGGCAGGAAAACATATATTGGTGGAAAAACCGGCAGCCTCTAGTATTGCTGAGTTGGAGCTGATGCAGGAAGCTGTTAAAACGGCTGGTGTTAAATGTATGCCGGTCCATAATTATATCTATGAGGCAGGGATAAAGAGGGCAAAATCAATGATTGAGAGCGGTAAATTGGGCGATATTTCCCAATTCTATATGATGTACAATATACATCATGCCGAGGATATAAGAGCGCGCTATCCTGGGGTCATAAGACAGATATTGACCCATCACAGTTATACCATGTTATATTTGGCAGGACAGCCCAAAACGGTTTCTTGTTTAAAACATACGGTAGATACGACCATTGCTCCACAAGAAAATGTAGCCATGGCGAATATTAAGATGCAGAATGGTACCTTGAGCCATTTATCGGCCAGTTTTGCCAATGATGATCATGCAGGAGATCCATGGACTTGTATTATAAAAGTTATTGGAACAAAAGGAAGTACTAGATACAGCTATCGGGATTGGGTAATAAATGACCGTAATGGTGCCCATTCACAAACGTATCAGTGTTATCCTGAGTCGATAAAGAATACGGCAACACATTTCATAAACAATGTATTGCGAAACAATGAAGAGGCACTTTCCAGCCTTGAGGATGCCATTACATGCCAACGAATTATAGAGGCTTGTGAAAAATCTGAAAAAGAAGGAATTCACGTGAATATCAATTAATTATATACCAAACAAAAGATGAATATTAACAAAAAAGTTGCCTGGGGAAAGTTGTTTCTAATGATTTTCCTGTTCCTTGGTTTCTACAGTTGTAGTAAAGAGGAAGACAATACATTAAATATTTCCCCTAACTCCCATATCGTTCTAGTGGGTAATAATTTAGGATCACGAATGATGAACTTTGGGCATTTCGAAACTGAAATGCAACTTCGTTTTCCCAACGATTCATTGTTTATTCGCAATATGTGCGATGGTGGTAATACACCTGGATTTAGGCCGCATGCTTCACGAAATTCACCATGGGCTTTTCCAGGTGCCGAGAAATTTGAGCATGAGTCGGGACAAGCCATACATTTTGAGGATGATGAAAACGGACGTCGGTCTGGCCCTATAGGGCATTTTCCTTCCCCAGATGAATGGCTTACCAACCTAAAAGCGGATATCGTCATCGGATTTTTTGGATATCCCGAATCTTTTGAAGGTCCGGAGGGCGTGGATAATTACAAGGAAGAATTGCGAGCCTTTATCAAGCATACACTTAGTCAAAAATATAATGGTTCAACTCCACCTCAATTGGCACTGGTTTCACCAATTGCCTTTGAAGATCTTTCCGATAAGATGGATTTGCCTGATGGAAAAAAGGAAAATGGCAACCTAGAGCTTTATACAGCCGCCATGAAGGAAATAGCAGCAGAGGAAGGAGTTCTCCTTGTGGATGCCTATGAGCCAACCAAAGAATGGTACCAAACGGAAAGTACAGATTTAACACAAGACGGATTTCAATTGACCGATTATGGCTATCAGAAGTTTGCCCAGTTATTGGCCGATAAAGTTTTTGGTACCAAGAAAAGTAAGGCGGAGGAGAACCGTGAATTGGTACTTGAAGCCGTAAACGAAAAAAATTGGTTCTGGCATAACGATTTTAAGATTCCAAATGGTGTTCACGCCTATGGAAGACGATATGACCCATTTGGACCTGATAATTACCCTTACGAAATTGAGAAAATACGTCAGATGACCGCCATTAGGGATACGGCCATTTGGCAGGCCCTTGAAGGTAAAAAAATGGATTTGGCCAAAAGCGATGCCAAAACCAGAACATTGCCCGAAGTGGAAACCAATTATAAGCCTAGCAACAAAAATGGAAATCCTGAATATTTATATGGCAAGGATGCATTGGACAAGATTAAACCGGCGCCAGGGTACAAGGTAGAACTTTTTGCTTCGGAAGTGGAGTTTCCCGATCTTGCCAATCCGGTACAGGTATCCTTTGACAACAAGGGAAGGCTTTGGGTAGCGGTAATGCCGAGTTACCCACACTATAAGCCCGGAGATAGCAAGCCCAATGATAAATTACTGATACTGGAAGATACGGATGGTGATAATAAGGCAGACAAACAAACCATTTTTGCAGATGGACTTCATCTGACTATCGGTTTTGAATTTGCTCCTGAAGGGGTTTATCTTTCACAAGGTACAAACTTGGTTCTTCTAAAGGATACGGATGGGGATGATAAGGCCGATGTAAAGGAAATCGTTTTAAGTGGTTTTGATGACCACGATACCCACCATGCCATTAGTGCATTTACGGCCGACCCATCTGGGGCAATTTATATGGGAGAAGGGGTGTTTCTTCATACCAATGTGGAAACCGCGTATGGAACCGTTAGGGGTACCAACGGTGGGTTCTATAGGTATAGCCCACAAAGACATTATTTGGAACGCACGGCACAATTGCCCATTCCAAATCCATGGGGAATTGCGTTCGATGATTGGGGGCAACCGTTTTTTGAACATACTTCAGGCCCATCAGCAACCTGGATGATGCCGGGAACCATTGTTCCTAGGTATGGTGTAAGTTCGCCCTTACCAGAAAACCTTATAGAGAAAGACCATTTGGTGAGACCCACTTCAGGCTTGGAATTTGTGTCCAGTAGACATTTTCCTGAAGCGGCACAGGGAAATATGTTGATCGCCAATACCATTGGATTTTTAGGAATCAAAGAGCATTCCATGGTAGATGACCCTAAAACAGCTGGTTATGTTAGTAAACATCAAGAGGATCTAATTTCTGCAAGTGATAAGAATTTTAGACCGGTTGATATGGAATTTGCTCCTGATGGCTCCTTGTACTTCATAGATTGGCACAATGTACTTATTGGTCATATGCAGCACAATGCACGTGACCCGCTACGTGATCATGTCCATGGCAGGGTATACAGAATTACCTATCCATCAAGACCTTTGGTAGAACCTGCCAAGATCGCTGATGCCAGCATTGACGAACTTTTGGACAATCTTAAACTTCCAGAGTACCGTACCCGTTATAGGACTAAAAGGGAATTACGGGCCAGGGATGCCTCTGAAGTATTGTCAAAATTAAAAACATGGGTGGCAAACTTGGATGCCAAGGATTCAAAGTACGAGCATCATGTATTGGAGGCCCTATGGGTTACTTGGGGATTGGACCAGGTGGACGGGCAATTGCTTAAGCAGGTGCTGAATGCAAAGGATTTCAGGGCCCGTTCAGCGGCAGTGGGTGTTCTACGTTATGCCGGACACCAGATTCCTGATCAGGCGGAACTATTGATGCAGGCCGCCAAAGATGACAATCCAAGAGTAAGGCTGGAAGCCTTGGTTGCGGCCTCATGGTTGGGAAGGGATGTTGGAATTCCTATTATTACAGAATCTGGTAAAAAAGGATTGGACAAATGGATGGAAAAACCCTATGAATCCGCGCTAGCGCATTTAAATGGTCACAAAGCCGGGGAAGAACCTAAAGAGGTGATAAAGACCGATTTAAAAGGTAAGGATTTGGAACTATTGGTTGCCGGAAGGGAAATTTATATGAGGGATGGCTATTGTGCCACCTGTCACCAAGCGGACGGGCAAGGACTGGATGCTTCGGGTTTCCCTCCCTTAGCAGGATCCGAATGGGTAACAGGTAATGTGGATCGATTAATAAAACTAACCACCAAAGGTCTTATGGGACCCATCGAGGTGAATGGTAAGACCTATCCCGGCCAGGTGCCTATGACACCTTTTGGAAATTTACTTACTGCAGATGAAACTGCAGCTGTATTGACTTATGTAAGAAATACTTTTGGTAATAAGGCTTCCCCAATTTCGCCGGAAAAGGTGAAAGAGGTACGTGAACAAATCAAGGATAAGCAAGGCTTTTATTCGCCGGAGGAGCTGTTAAAAGAGCACCCTCACGGCAAATAATTGGGTAAAAAGTCAATTTAACTTTTGGTTAAAGGCTGGTAAAGGATATTCCTTTTTCCGGCCTTTTTCCTTTTTGTACAAATTTGAACCAATTTTGAGAGACGTTTTGGGTATTGCTACAATTGAACTGAAAAATATTTATTTATAATTCATTCCTGTTCAAATATAAGGAATGGGGATTTTGAATTTAATTTATACTAAGGCCAGAAATATGGTTCCTTTTTGCTAAGTTTTTGTTAAAAGCCGTTGTTTTTTAGGTTTATACATTAATTCGCCATATTATTCCTGATTAATGTGTTAAGTTTTAATATGTTTATGCGACTAAAAAAATTTAGGACACTTATTATTAATAGTTGAACAGTAAAAACTAGTTATTAAATATGGGAAGGCCGGCGACAAAACCAACGGAACTTAAGGACGGATATTATATTGAAGTTCGAAATAGAAACCAGAAAACTGGGGGTATAAAAATTAGAAGGGACACTGAGGAGCAAATGCTTCTTGCCCTGGAAGAATATAAGAAGAGCAAGGACGTAACAGTACTTGGAGAATTAAAGAACGGTAAAATGTTGGATTTGGCAGGTTAGCCCGCCAAAATTCGGTATGTTAATAATCTCCCTGCCTTCCATTGGGCAGGGTTATTTTTTACCAAAACCTTTCTACTTGGCCACAAGGATTATTTTGGTTTCAAAATCATCGCTGTTTAAAAATATAATGGTCATAAGATTATTATGTCCCTCTTGTAGCCGATAGTGTAAAAATATTTTAAGGCTCTAGGTGTTGGCAATTTTATATGGCTTATTGGGGTTATGGCTCTCCTTAATTCATTAAAATGAAAACCAGTATACCGGAAAAGTAACCAATCAAGGCCAGCCAAGCTATCTTGCGCAAGTACCATAAAAAATCAATTTTCAGAATTCCCATAGCAGCCACTCCTGCGGCAGAGCCTATTACAAGTACGCTACCTCCAGTACCCGCACAATAAGCCAAAAAAGTCCAGAATTCATGATCTTGGGGAAAGATTTCCATAGAATACATGCCCATGGCACCTGCCACCAACGGCACATTATCTATTAATGATGACAAAAGCCCCAATAAGGTATTGGTGATATGAAAATTTTTAAAAGTGGTTTCCAGGGCACTTCCCAGATACTCCAGGGAGCCATTGGTTTCAATGGCAGCGACCGCTAAGAGGATTCCCAAAAAGAAAAGAATACTTGGGGTGTCAATTCTTTGAACCGTAGCGGCAACGGATAAATGGTGCTTTAGTTCAATGGGCTTTTTTTTATGCAGTATTTCCGTAGTTAGCCACAAGATACATAAGCTGAATAGCATACCCAAAAATGGAGGTAAATGGGTAATGGCTTTAAATACGGGTACCATTAAAAGTAGGCCTACTCCCAAAAGTAAAATAAAATTACTTTCCTTAGGACTAATTTGTTGGATCTTAGGAGTGGTCGGAACTTCTGCCTCAATGATTTTGCCCTGAAATTGATATGAGACAATAAGCAAAGGAACCAATAGACAGACCAAGCTAGGTAAAAACACTTCGGTGATGATGGTGTTTGTGGAAACTTGTCCCCCGTTCCAAAGCATAATTGTGGTAACATCACCTATGGGCGACCATGCACCACCTGCGTTCGCAGCAATGATGATAAAACCTGCAAAATACCATAGGTCCGTTTTATTGGTCAAAAATTTCCTTAAAATGGCCATCATTACTATGGTAGTGGTGAGGTTGTCCAATACAGCAGATAGGAAAAAAGTGAGTATACACAATACCCATAGCAACACAAGCATGCTGCGGGTCTTTATGACCCTTAGGATAATTTCAAAACCGTTGTGGATGTCTATTAATTCAACGATGGTCATAGCTCCAAGCGGAAAGAAGAGAATTTCTGCGATTTCCTCAAAATGTTCCTTAAGTCTTATTATGGTTTCTGAAAAATCTACTCCCGTATGGGCAACAATAACCCATAAAATTACTCCCAAACACAGTGCGGTAGCTGCTTTGTCAATTTTAACGACATGCTCTAGAGCTATGAGCATATAACCGGCAATAAAGAAAAGGGCTGTAATTAGCATGATAGTAATTTTAGAAATCTATGGTCTGTTCTCATCACATTTTCAGTTTGGCCTGAGTTGGGTCAGGAAATTAGTAATTGGTAATTATTTTGGTTAGGATCTACTTTCCTAATTGAATTGAATTAAGGAAGAATTATGACTTTGGAATGGTACAGTTGCCCATTCTTTCTTTTCTATAAGGCCGGAAGGCACTTACTAAATGAAACCTTATTTAGATGCTATGTGCATAGGAAGAACCAGTGTTTTAAATAGGCAAGGGGATAAATAAGAAATGGCAATGGTCAAAACCCTATAATATCTAATTGCCAATTCTAAGGTATAAATAATAATCGTTAATAGATTGTTAAAAATATATCTGGTCATCAATATAGTGCAGCGCTTACATTTTATTAGTGAAACTCAATTTTGAGAAATCAGTAAGACGCACTGAAAATTGCAAGTTGAACTAATCCCGCCTTTTTCGGCGGAATCTAGGTGCAATACCTCCGATCCCTTGGGGCGATTCCTTTTATTGGGTTAAGGGCTTGCAATGAGGTTTCATACCTTAATTTAGACCTCTTTATTTTTTAGGTAACTAAATTTCGGAAATATGGGTATTTCATGTTGTACAAACATAGATCCCTTCTTTTACTTTAGTAGGGAAATTTTCAAAATGTAAGGGTTGAAAATAGTATCACTTAGGGATATAATTGAATATGAGGGTGCCTAAAAGTGAAAAAGTAAGACACGGTTTATGGACATTTATTGGTTAATTAGATCGAGACCTCTTAAAACAAATATTTTATTTTCTTTACCAAGTTCATAGATAAGTTATAAGGGGGATATCTAAGAGGTGCATCAAACCAATTCGCTTTTTTGATTATGGATTTCTGATGTGAAAATAGGTCAAAGGACCTTTTGCCGTGATAGGCGCCTATACCACTTGTACCGACCCCGCCAAATGGAAGCTTCTTATTCGTGATTTGAATTACGGTGTCGTTGATAGCGCCTCCGCCAAAACTATACCTATTGATTATTTTTTTTTGGAAAGCTTTGCGGTTGGAGAATATATAAGTGGCCAAGGGTTTGCCATAATTGGATAAATGCCTCTCTATATCATCTTCATTAGTGTAGGCTATTATGGGTAGAATGGGCCCGAAAATTTCGCCCTTCATCAATTTACTGTCCAATTTGGGCTCATTCACAATCGTAGGTTCCAGATAATTATCTTCATTATTGCTATTACCGCCAAAAAGAATTTCCTCGCCTTTTAGCATATCTTTTAAACCTTCGAAATGAGCTTTGCTAACCGTGCGCGAAAAATCCGGAGATTGTTCTATATTTTCTCCATAGCATTTGGTTATGTTATGTTTTAATGCCGCCACAAGTTTGTTCTTCACTTCTTTGTGAACAAGTATATAATCAGTGGCAATGCAGGTTTGGCCTGCATTTAAAAATTTGCCCCAAACTATGCGTTTTGCGGCCAAATTTATGGAAGCTGTTTCGTCCACTATGGTTGGATTTTTGCCTCCAAGTTCCAAGGTGACCGGAGTAAGGTGTTTTGCGGCCGCTTCATACACTATTTGCCCAACTCGGGTACTTCCTGTAAAAAATATGTAGTCCCATTTTTGGGCCAAAAGGTCTTGGGATACTTCCACACCTCCCTCTACAACGGTAACATGTTCCGGTACAAAAACGGCACTGATAATTTCGGAAATGATCGATGCCGTATGCGGTGTAACCTCGGAAGGTTTAACCACAACCGTATTTCCCGCCGCAACAGCTGCGATCATAGGGGCAAATGCCAATTGAAATGGATAGTTCCAAGGGGCAATGATCAAAACCGCACCATAGGGCTCTTTGTATATCCAATCTGAAGATGGCCAATTTATAAAAGTGCCAGATTTTCTTTCAGGACTGGCCCACTGGTCAATATTATGTAATGTCAATTTTAATTCCGCCAGGACGAATTGTGTTTCTGCTGCCAAGGTCTCAAATTTGGGCTTTTTAAAATCTCGATAAATGGCCTCGGCTATATCACCCTCACGAGCAACTATTTCTTTGTATAACCGCTTCAAGGCTACTTTTCGGAATGAAACATCCTTGGTCTTTTGCTTGCTAAAAAAATCGCGCTGTTCTTCTAATATCCTCATGGCATCAAATTAAGATAAAAAACATCTCCAAACTTATTCGTTCGGGGATATTATAAAAATTATATATTAAATCACATCAAAATGAAAGTGAATATTGGAACTAATTCAATCGTTATATTTTGTATTCAGTTCTAACTTTAATGTAAGAATGATAAGGGGAAACATATTGATGTTGTTATTTTCTTAGCCAGTTTCCCTGGTTCAATGCTTCAGTGACAGGATATATTCGGCAACCGCCATTTTGGCTTCCTCCGATAAATAATTTTGTGGCGGCATTTCCGGGTAGTCTTCCCTTAGGTTTTTTGGTGCCGTGATATAGTCTACTATACCTTGGGGATTGTCGTGGTGAATTGCCTGAAGGATTTCGGTTGGTGGACCTATCAATCTGGTGCCAAAAGCGTGACAACCTGCGCATACCCCATAATATGTAAGCTCGCCCAACTCTTCTTTGGATACGGATCTTGGGGGTACGGGTGATGGGGTCATCATAGTTACTATGTGCTCGGTATCGGTAATTTGGGCTACTCCGTAGCCATCCAATCCAAAGGTTCGGAATTTGTTCTTATCCCTTATGGTACTGCCAGTTCCACCTCCATAGGCAAAAATGTCGGGCCCCTTCGTGTCCAATTGGGTAAGTATAATTGCCTTAATTTCACCCGTGGGGTCATTGCCGTTATTGAACATGATATTATCCAGTATAACGACCCTGTCCGGATTTCCTTCGGAATTGGGGTCATTTGCCTTTGGAGCACCGGTAGCGAGATCTACTATGGTAATCCCTGTATTATTATTTCCTGTAATAATGTTGTTCTCTACAATGACATCATCGGCAGCCATAATTAAAATACCCGTACCCGATGGAATTCCGGAAACTGTAGAACCAGGGGCACCAAAGTTTTCATGGTTGTTGTTTATCACAAAGTTATTGCGCAGTATAACATCAAAGGTGGTCTTTATGGGAAGGCCAGGGGTTACAAATGCTAGGAGTCCCCCTGTATTATTATGGGCATAATTGTTTTCTACCAAGCAGTGCCTGGAATTTTCAATCTCTATTCCCGCAACATTATCAAATACTTCGTTATGTCTTACATCTACATTATCGCACATGCCGATATATATGGCTGCATCAGCAATTTTGCTCAGCACGTTATGTTCCACCAGCCCGTTTTTACCATACTGAGGAAAGATGCCATAAACCCCGGTATCAATAATCCAGTTATTGCGGATAATAAAATTGTTACCGGCTTGGCCCATTATGCCATTGCCTTTGTAGTTGATTATTTTGAAATTCTCTATAAGAATTCCATTACCGGAATACAGGAAGGCATCGTTTATTTCTTTTTTGCCATCCAAGGTGGGCCATTCTCCTTTGATTACTACGCCTTGTAAGCTAATATCATCCTTATCAATGTATACGTTCTCCGAATACGTTCCTGGATATACGCGTATTAGATCTCCTGGATTTGCCTCTTTTACGGCATCTTGAATGGAGGAACCCTTTCTTACTTCTATGATTTTTCCTGTAAATGCTCGATTGGAAGCTACTTCTATAGTGTCGTTTTTGAGCCCTATATTTCTATATTTTATGGTGGAAGGAATAGGAACAGTCTCCACATTATTTTGTCCAAAGAACGATTTGCCTATGAACACCCCAATACCCAATAGTATAATGGAACCGAGGATTTTTAAAAAAGGTGATTTTTTCTTCATTTTTTAATTGATTTTTAATTAAGAGGATATATGAAGTCCTGAAGGCAGTACCTCCGGAACTTTTGGTTTAAATGATTCGTCGGTCAGGGTTTTGAGAAAATCCACTAAACGGTCCAATTCGTAATCGGTTAAGTTGGGTTCCCATATGTGCCAATGGATCAATAAGTTCTCGCCATCAGGTACCGCATGGCCCCTTCCGTCCGTATAAAATTGAACGGTTTCACGAAGGGTTTTAAATCTACCTGAGTGCATATAAGGTGCAGTTTGTGCTATATTTCTTAGACTGGGGACCTTAAATGCCCCTCTTAGGCTTTTGTCATTAAAAGGGATTTCGGCCCCAGGATCTAACGGTAATCCGTCTGGTTCTGGAGTACCGATTACAGCAAATTGTTGGTTGGTAAATAGGGGAGGGGTGTGGCACTCTGCACAGCGAGCCACGAAAGATCTAAATACATTAAGTCCTTCTATTTCGTTTTTGTTCAGGGCTCCGTCATAGCCATGTGCATATTGGTCATATCTGCTATTCAAAGAAACCAAGGAAGATTGAAAGGCCGCTATGGCGTTAGTGATTTCCTTGAGCAAAATGGGCTCATCCTTATGCCTGTTGGGATACGCCTCTGCAAATAATTTTTTATAATTTTCAATATCATTGATGGTCCTGAGTAAATTTTCTGGTGTATTTCCCATTTCTATCTGGGAAAACAAGGGTTCCAACATTTGCTCCTCCAAGGTAGAGGCGCGACCGTCCCAAAAGAGCTTTTTTAGATAGCCGACATTATAAAGGGAGGGTGCGGCCCTTTTCAATTTATTGTTATCTATACCACGGCTAACTGCGAGTCCATCACTTAATCCTTTGTTGGGATCGTGACATGAGGCACAGGAGACGGTGTTGTCGACAGACAGGACAGGGTCAAAAAATAAATACCTTCCCAAATCAATTTCCTGTGGAGAAAAACCATCCCTAATTTCCGGTAGGGCCGATTTTAGACCACCTACCCCGGCCTTGTTGGTTGTAGCGTATTGATTATATAGGTTTTTTGCAATGCACTCATTGTTTTCGTTCAGCTTAAATCCAGGTGGGCAAGAACTTTTTAAGAGGGGAACCGGATAATAGCTGGAAGGTCTTTGGCCCGCAAAAAATGCCAATGCCAAGATACCTAGTATTACCACTGGTAGAATTGCTTTTAAAATGACCTTACTTATTACCATTTGGTCTTAATTTATACTTCAGTTGTTCAATAGTATATAGGACTGTATATGCACCAGGTCACCCTAGAAATTAATTGCCACATTTGAACCAACAGGTCTCACTTGTTTCTGAAAACAAATCTGCGATACCCTGTTCATCGGATTAGGCAGATACATTGTTGGTACAAATTAACAATGGTGTTTCAACTAACTATTATGTCTACTAAACTTTGTGATGAAATCTCCCTATTTGGGATTAATGGGACATTTTTTTTGGTTGTAGTATTTTTTCAAACTCGGTTTTAAAACCTAATGAAACAGGAATTTTTTCCTCTGGGATATATTGGATATTAAGGGCGTACCCTTTTTTGGTTTTCTTTGCGGAGTTGATGTATACCGTATTGATCATGTAGGACCTATGGACGCGGATAACCTTAGGGTCCGAGATTATTTCATCCAACTCCTTGAAACTCATTCTAATAAGTTCCTTGCTGATTTTTTCTCCTGTAAAGTAAAAGAGTTCCAGATAATTTCCTGCAGATTTGATATACAATAATTGGTTGTATTTTATGGCCAATACCACCTTATTGTTTTCCCCGTGTAGAATCAATAATTCACTGTTTCCTTCGGTACTTGTATCTTTTATGTTGTATTGAATTTCTTCTTTAAAGAAGGATAATTTTTGGTTGATTTGGGCATACCATAAAAACAGTGTATAGGGCACCACCACTACTAAACCTATTTGCCAAAAGGTAAGCAGGAATTCCGAAATTAGTTCTTGAAGCGATCTCATTGACGGACTATAGGCAATCTCGAATATAATGGCCATGATTCCCATTTCCATAAGTCCCCATGGGAGCAAGCTATAGATTTTAAACCTTATGGGACCAAATATAGTACGAAGAAGAAACTGGGTAAATATAAGTACACTAAAGCCTATAAGGACAAACTCCCAATAATAATTTTTGCCCCATTTATTAATGTTGTATGGCGCATATAAATTGATGAAAATGAAAGAATACAGGCAAATAAAGCCGATTAATAGAAGTTTGTTTCTTGTGGAATCCAGATAGGGGATTTCCTGTTTTAATATTGCCTCTATACGCTTCCTCATATGTTGGACCGCTTGCAAAAACAAGACATGGTAATTATTGGTTTTAATGGTTGGGTTATTTTGTTACTTCGAATCTAATGAAAATTGTTTTTATAGGATTGCCCTCACGAAATTATCTTTTTGAAATGGGTTTGTGCTTTTACCCTTGAGCTGGGATTTGAATACTCTGACACTTGCCTGCCAAAGCAGAAGGGGTGGGCCTGCACGTTCTTTTGGACAGATGTTGAAGTGTTTATGGTAGTTTTCTTCCGTTGCTTTATGGGTCAGCCTTAGTTGGCAGTCGGGCTTGAGCCAAGGCAATCGATTTTTAAAGAAGCCGTAATTCAAGTTACCTGTATTTAGCTAAAATTCATGCCGATCATAAAGCCTGAAGGTGGCGTAGTAAACGATTGATCACCATTTCTTAAATCATCCCGCGGTGGAAAGAACGCTTGTATTTTATTTATTATCGGAATTCTGTCTCAATGCACTCGTTTTCATATCGGCATACCTAGGATCTGGAATATAATCTTGTTTTTTCATTTTTATGACCTCTATGCTCAAGAAACCAAATTCGCTAACCACTTTTCCATAAAAGCGATAAATACCTCTTCCTCTAAAGAAATATTTAGCGGCTATCGGAGGAAAAAGAACGGTGTCAAATACTTCCCCGTGTTGATCTACCAAGGTGGCAAAATTCATACGGGTTCCCTGATGGGTCCTAGTATTTTTTACGGTCACAAGATATCCGTAAATATCAATATTCTTGCCCAGATAGGCTTCCAGGTCCCTTTTGCCATTGTCGTTGCTGGGCGGCTCCGCCAAAATATTGAACGGACTGCAAAGGGTAAAGCCCATTAGTTCCAATTGTGTAAAGGCCATTTCCAAATCGGTGGCGTATAATTTAGGGATTTCAAAGTGTTGGTGGGAAGCATTAAATAATTTAGGGTGGTCCAATTTGGTGTTTTTGGATAGTGAAAGATGAGCTTGCCATAACAGTTCGTGTTTATTTACCCCTGTAAATGCAAAGGCGTCTATTCTGATAAGGATACTCAATTGCTCTATGGATATGTAGACTCTATCCAAAAAATTGGTCAAGGATAAAAATGGACCATTGGTTGTCCTTTCGGTTATAATGCGCTCTACCACTTTTCCTTCCAAATCCCTCAGGTACATGTACCCCAAGTATATTTCTTTCCCATAAATGCAATTGCCCATAAAGCTTTTGTTTATACAGGGAGAATGAATTTCGGCCCCTAACATGCGTGCTTCGTGTATATAGAATTCGGCACTATAGAAACCACCTCCATTGTTAAGTACGGCTACCATATATTCAAAAGGGTAGTACGCCTTTAGGAATAAGGTCTGATAACTTTCAACGGCATAGGAGGCAGAATGCCCTTTGGCGAAGGCGTATCCGGCAAAACTCGCAACTTGGTCCCATATTTCGAAAATTAGCGTATCCTTATACCCCTTATTTCTACAATTATCCACAAACTTGTCCTTCACCTTTTGGAATTCCTCCCTGGAACGAAACTTACCGCTCATACCTCGCCTAAGAACATCGGCCTCTCCAAGGGTTAGATCGGCAAAATAGTGGGCTACCTTAATTACATCCTCCTGATACACCATTACACCATAGGTTTCCGGCATAATGGACAACATCACCGGATGTGCCCTTTCCTTGGCACGTTGTGGATCCCGATGGCGCAATATGTACTCCCGCATCATACCACTTTTGGCCACTCCGGGGCGTATTATGGAACTGGCGGCTACCAACCCCAAATAATTATCCACCTCCAGTTTCTTTAACAACATTCGCATTGCTGGGGATTCAACATAAAAGCAGCCCATACATTGGGCGCTTTTGACCATTTTGTTGATATTGGGATCATTTTTAAACTGGGCAACATCATGTATGTCTATGCTGCTAATTTCTTCAGGTTGATTATAAGCTATGATTTCCAAGGTCTCTTCAATTTTCGCTAGACCGCGTTGGGATAGGATGTCGAACTTAAAGAGGCCAACATCTTCTGCTATCACCATATCAAATTGCGTAGTAGGATAACCTTTGGGGGGCAGGTGGGTGGCAGAAAAATAATGAATGGGTTTTTGGGTTATGAGGATGCCTCCGGCATGGATACTTAAATAATTGGGCATCCCTTTTAACAATTGTCCGTACTTAATGACCAATAGGGCAACCTTGTCCAATTCCGAAACATTGAATTTTCTATCGCAAAGAACATCTATTTCCTCTTTGGGTAGACCAAACACCTTGCCGAGTTCCCGTACAACCCCTTTTTCCTGAAAGGTAACATAGGTTCCCAAGAGTGAAACGTTGGGGAAGCGGTCAAAAATATATTGGGTCATGGCCTCTCTATCCTTCCATGAAAAGTCTATATCAAAATCTGGAGGGTTTACACGGTATAGATTAATAAAACGCTCAAAATACAAGTCCAATTCAATGGGGTCTACATCGGTTATGTGTAGTAAATAGGCTACTATACTATTGGCTCCACTTCCCCGTCCTACATAAAAAAAGCCTTGTTTTCTGGCATGGGAAACTATATCCCAATTAATTAAAAAGTAGGATACAAATCCCATTTTCTTTATCAAGTCCAATTCCTTTTGGAGACGATCCAGAATTACCTTATCTATTTTGATGTGTTTGTATCTTTCTGGTAATCCTTTTTGACACAATTCTTCCAACAGGGCCTCGTCCTTTTTAGCGTCACCTAGATATGTAACAAGATTTTGGGGTTTTCTGTCTTCGGAGAAATCAAAATAAATATTGCAGGACCCCATTAATCGCTCGGTGTTTTCCAATATAAATCGATATTCGGAAAAAGCGGATAACAGGTCATCCAAGGGAAGCATTTTCTCATCAGAATCGGCTTCCTCACTTTGGGACAATTTACTCAGGAGGATGTTGTTGTCTATAGCGCGAAGTAGCCGGTGGGCATTGAAGTCGCGTTTATTCCTGAAAGTAACAGCTTGTTGAACCACCAATTTATCCTTATAATCCAATATTTTGGTAAAGGGCAACCTCCTTAGATCTTTAGTGGAAATGCCTATATACTCGTGTTCCAAAAAAGAATCCTGTTTATTCTGTAATACTTTTTCGAACGGATATATTACACACGCATCATTAAAAACAGGAGCTCGGGATTCGATCTTTTTATTATGATGCAAATGTTTGGACAGAAAATTGTTCAACTCTTGGTAGCCATTGTTGTTTTTGGCCAAACCAACAAAACAGGGATCTACCCCGTTTCTAAAGTCGATTCCAACAATAGGCTTAATGCCCTTTTCCTGTGCCTTTCTTACAAAGTTCAATCCTGCCGAGGTGTTGTTGATATCGGTAAGCGCCAAATGCTGTACCTGATTTTTTTCGGCCAATTCCAAGAGTTCCACCTCGGATATAGTTCCGTAGCGAAGGCTGTAATATGTATGGCAGTTTAGGTACATATTTTGACGTTGGGATAAAAGTCACAATATTGGACGTCGGAAAAAGGATTATACTTGAAATTTAATTCAAATACCCTGCTATTTATGTCTTTAAAAATATAATGGGCTTACCGCGAATGTAACATGGGCAATTAACAATAAAATTAAGCTTGTGAATCCGTTTAATTCCTAATGTTAAAGATAAGGTTTATTGAACCATTTTGTCTTTTGCTTATGACTTTTAACTCCCTTTTGGGCCTAACCAAATGGCTTTGGATTAATGTTGAACATATAGAGAAAAAGTCGGGGTCCACTGCTTCTTGGGATAGTGGAAAACCAATAGCTTATATTAAATTAGTTCCGTTTGCTCCGGTTTTCCCATTTAAGATCTTGAAGTATGGAGCTTTTTATTCCTATGAAGAAATACCAACGTTTATAGGTACCAAAGGGTGTCCAGTTAAAGTTCATCCTAAAACTTTTAAGGTCCCTCTCGAACCGCAATTGGGTAAGGGTAAATCCTTTGTTTTTGAAATCGTAACCGGAAGAACCGCCAATTTTCCATCTCGGGGAAAGTTGAATGTTCCCGGAAAACATTAAGGAGTGGCTTCCAATGGTATTTTGCCTATTGGAATTACTGTAATTAACTGCATATGCCAGTCTAAGGTCCCATGGCAATTTTGTGCCATAAACAGGATTTTCCACGTCTTCGGAATCCTTGTCCCTTTCGTCTTCCGGTCTATTTTCGTTAAAGTCGTTGGCCCGTCCAAACAGATCGTCATCCCTACCACCGCTTGCCGCTACATAGTCATATTCATCTTTATTGTCCTCTTTTTTTTCATCTTTCTTTTTTCCAAAAGTCTCACTACTAAGCGAGTAGCTAAGATTGGCCCTGGCAGTTGTAAGCCTAAATAAGCTACCACCGTTGTCCACATTGAAGGTGTTTATTCGCGTTCCGTTGTTATCTATGGCATAGGGGTCCAAGCTGGCACCAAAGTTAATGGCCATTTTATTGTTGAGGATGTTGGTTCCGCCACTAAGGTTCAATGGACTTAACTTTAATGAATCTGCTTCAAAATTATAACCGGTAGACAGGTTGAGATTACTTAAGAGCGATATTTTTTTTGGTTTGGTAGCCGTGGAATCCTTGTCGCGCACCTTAGCCTCAAATTGGTTGCCCAGGGAAAAACTCATTGAACTGGACTTGTTAAGACCGGGTGCACCATTCAGGGTACCTTCGAATCTACTATATAATTCCAATTCATCATCGGCACCAATATAACTGTCATAATACTGATCGAATGAGGGGGTATAACCATAGCTCACAGATGGTCTCATTACGTGCCGGATGGCTTGAATTTTTTTATCCTCCCCAAAGTTTACCAAGCCGTATAAAGTGGTCCCGATACTGGCACTAAAATTATAGGTGCCATAGCGGTCAAATCCGCTAATGGTATCCGTAACTACTTCTCTTTTGGTAACCGTGTCATAGCCTCTCTCATACGTTTCAATGGCCCAAACGTCTTCATAGGAACCACCTACACTTACACTAAAGTGTTTGGCTACCTTGAAATTGGTACTTAGGGGAATGGAGTTTCTAGCACCAAAACGAGAATTTTCGAACATTCTACTGGTCAAGAAATCATCTTCCGTAGTAGAAATACTATTTCTTGCATTTAGATTGTATTGAAAGTTTACATTTTGAATGATGCCTTTTTTTATGCCTTCGCGTGGCGCGAAAGGAAATATTCGTTCCATACTGGCTTGCAAGGTAGGCAAGGTAACGTCCACTACCCCAGTATTTGTATTTTGGTTGTGCGTGGCCGTTAAGCTAAGGTTTACGGACGGATATTCCGGGAAGGTCTTGGAGTAGGAAATAGAGGATGATAGATTGTTTACCTGGGTGTTGGGCAGGTTCTGTTGTAACAGGGAATTCCTATAATAAGAACTACTCCCTAGGTTTACCGAGGCTTGAAACCTGGAATTTGGATTGCTTTTGGCATCCTGGGCATGCGAAACTTGGATATTGTATATGGTGGACCTACTGTAGTCGCTAAATCCTTTTTGACTCGTAACCAAGTTTTCATATCTAAAATTAATATTCCCTCTATACTTATATCTTTTACTGTATACGGATTGGGTTCTAAATCCATAACTGCCATTGGCATAAAGATCTCCGGTAAGGGTAAGATCTACATAATCGTTTATAGGAACATAGTACCCTCCGTTCTGTAAAAAATATCCTCTAGTAGGGTCGCTTCCAAAAGTAGGCATCATTACTCCCGCAGTTCTGCCAACTGTCAAGGGAAAATAGGCAAATGGAAGTGCTACGGGGGTAGGCACGTCGGCTATATAAAGGTTGCTGAACCCTGCAATTACCTTTTTTTGAGGTACGAATTTGGCCTTTTTTACGCGGATGTAGTAATCAGGATTTACGGTGTCCTTAGAAGTGGTTAACTTGCCTTCACTAAGGAAATAAACGGAATCGTTTTCTTTTTTGGTAATCTGGGCATAGACCTTCATTGCATCACTGCCCAACTGGCCCAAACCAGCCTGCTGTTCCGTTCTGGAGTTCCATATAATAGCCTTTTGGGTGTCGAAATTAAACCGTATAGAGTCTGGAATAACTTCATTTGTCCCCTGTTTAAAAAACGGTAATTGTGTATAATTCCCCAGAGAATCCTTTAAGCGACCTGCATAGACTTCATTTTTTACGTAGTCCATTATAATAATACCAGCCTTTAATTCGGTGTCTTGGTAATAGAGTTCAGCCTCGTTGTAAAGGTATATTTTTTGATCTTTTTGACTCATCTTCACATAATCCTTGGCTTTGTATTTTATTTTGTCCAGGAGAAGTGGTTTTTTACCGTTTAAAGAGTCTACTTTTGTGCTGTCCGTCAGAACCGTATCCTGCAATTTAGGATCCGGCATAAGGGGAGCTTTTATAGTGTCCCTAAAAGCAACAATAGGCAGGGACTTAATTTGGTCTTCTTGGGCAGATGCAGTAAAGGCACCATATAATAGGAGCAATAGGAAAAGTACATGATGTTTATTTGATTGCAAAGCTATATATCCTATTTTTGTAACAGTTTAGCTACATTTTGGGTTCAAACTTACATATATTTTTTGTTCCGCTTGTAGGGTATTGCCATAAATTTAACCTAATTAAAAGATCAAATTATCTTTAGTTATATGAATATGAAACGCTTTTATATTATTCCCTTTATAATTTTAACATTTTTCCTGACTTCTTTCAGTATAAATATGACATCAGATGACAATGACGGAAAATTTGTCGTGGTATTGGATGCAGGTCATGGAGGACATGATCCTGGTAATTTGGGGAATGGATATTTGGAAAAAAATATAGCTTTGAAGATTGTTCTCAAAGTAGGGGAGATTTTGGAAAGGAATCCCAATATAAAGGTCATTTATACCCGTAAGGACGATACCTTTGTGGATTTGTACCGTAGGGGTGAAATAGCCAACAAGGCCAACGCGGATTTATTTGTTTCCGTACATTGTGATTCCCATAGTTCCGATGCCCATGGTGCAGGCACTTTTGTATTGGGGTTACACGCCAATAAACAAAACTTTGAAATAGCAAAAAAGGAAAACTCGGTAATATATTTGGAGGATAATTATGAAAGTAGATATGCCGCCTACGATATTAATTCCCCGGAATCCATCATTGGTCTTACCATTATGCAAGAAGAGTTTCTGGATCAAAGTATCAATCTTGCAAAATTGATGCAGGATAATTTTTCCAATAAGTTAAAGAGAACCGATCGAAAGGTGAAGCAAGCTGGCTTTATTGTACTTCACCAGACCTTTATGCCCAGTGTTTTGGTAGAAACCGGATTTTTAACCAACAAGGTTGAAGGCGCCTATTTAAATTCTACCAAGGGGCATAACGAAATGGGCAAGGCCATTGCAGATGCCATTCTGACTTATAAAGGTGAGATGATATCGGGTGCCGAGGAGATAGCTCTGAACAATACTCCTGTTGCCACAGAACCAAAGCAGGAGGAGATTGAGAAATCAGAGCCCAATACTGGGGGGAAGAAATCTGAACAACTTGTTCTGGAACAAAAACCTGTCAAGAATATACCCAAGACAGTGCTGGTGGTAAAGAATGAAACGGATAATACTACCAAGGAATTAGTTAAAGAGCCTATTGGGAAAGAAGAGCCTAAAGTAGTTGAAAAGGAACCCAAGAAATCTGAAAACATTATTTTTAAGGTTCAAATTTTTGCCAGCTCAAAAAATATTCCATTGGATTCCGAGAACTTTAAGGGGTTGAATACCTTGTCCAAAGAGCCTTATAAGAATTTATATCGTTACATGTACGGCAATACGGATTCCCATTTTCAAGCCACCCTTTTAAAGAGCAACGCAGACGCCAAAGGGTACAATACATCTTATATAGTAGCCTATAAGGATGGTGTTCGTATTTCGGAAACTGAAGCGCTTAAATACGTTTCGGAATAATAGTCACTCTTCTAAAAATTATTTCTAATTTTGTTAGGAACTGAAAATAAAAGCTTTTGAAAATATCTAGGGAAATAAAAACGGGTATTATAGTCTTAGGGGGTATCCTTTTGTTCATACTTGGTTTTAGTTATTTAAAATCCACACCTCTTTTCGATAATAGCAAAACGTTCTATGCCGTATATCAGCATGTGGGAGGGTTGCAATCCGGTACACAGGTTACCATCAACGGCTTCTCCGTAGGGAAGGTTAATGATATTAAATTCAATGATACATCTGGGAATCTATTGGTAACCTTTACGGTAGACAACGGCTTCACTTTTTCCAAAAATAGTAGTGCGGAATTATATGATACCGGCATTATTGGAGGTAAGGGAATACAGATAAAACCCGTTTTTGATGATGCCGAAATGGCAAAATCGGGAGATACCCTCCCTTCCAGTACCAGACCTGGACTTACGGAATTGGTACAGCAACGTTTAACTCCCTTGCAAATGAAAGTGGAAGGTGCGGTAACCAATGCCGACTCGTTGTTGATGAACGTTAATGATATTCTGGACCTAAAGACTAGAAAGGATTTAAGGGAAAGTATAGCAGGATTGAACCAATTGGTAAGAAGTTTTCAGGGAAGCGCTAATTCCCTAAACCAAATTCTAACGGATAACAAGGATGATCTGGACAAGTCAATCACTAATTTAGGGGTCATCACCGATAATTTTAGCAAACTTTCAGATACATTGGCCAACGCCGGACTGGGCGAGACTATAAAAGGTTTGCAATCTACCATGGGGAAAATCAATGATATGATGGGGAAAATTGAAGAAGGAGAGGGTTCATTGGGTAAATTGGTTAATGACAAAGAACTTTACAACAATTTAGCCGACGCCTCCAGGGAACTGGATTTACTATTACAGGATTTTCGCCTAAATCCCAAACGTTATGTAAATGTTTCCGTTTTTGGTAAAAAACAAATTGATTACACCATTCCTGAAGAAGACCCGGCCGACAAATAGAGAACCACATTATGGAATATATTCCGAATATTATTTTTGCAATTATACTTTTTGCGGGAATTGGATTTTTTGCAAAAAATATTAAAAAGCTCTCCCGAAATATAAAATTGGGTAAAGCTGTCGACA
This sequence comes from Arenibacter troitsensis, assembly GCF_900177645.1. Classification (GTDB taxonomy): domain Bacteria; phylum Bacteroidota; class Bacteroidia; order Flavobacteriales; family Flavobacteriaceae; genus Arenibacter; species Arenibacter troitsensis. The sequence continues at coordinate 442,941 of NZ_FXAO01000002.1, read as the reverse complement.
CCAGTGATAACAAACCCCAAAGGTGGAACAATATGTTCAGGATTGCACTGGGCCAGACTAAAATGGTAGTACGTCCTATTCCCGGGATTCTTCACCTTATTGTCTATCTAGGTTTTGTTATTATTAATATCGAGGTCCTCGAAATTATTATGGATGGTCTTCTAGGTACCCATAGGATATTTGCCTTTTTGGGTGGATTTTACAGTTTTCTAATTGGATCTTTCGAAATACTGGCCTTGTTGGTCATTGTTGCGGTGGTTGTTTTTTGGATTCGCAGGAATCTGATCAAGTTAAAGAGATTCCTGAATCCGGAGATGAAAGGGTGGCCAAAAAAAGATGGAAATATGATTCTTTACATAGAATTGGTGCTGATGATACTTTTTTTGACCATGAATGCCGCTGATTATCAATTACAACAAATGAACGTGGCCCATTATACCAAGGCAGGGGCTTTTCCCATTAGCCAATTTATAGCCCCCTTATTTCAAGATATGTCGACATCCTCTATCATTTTGATAGAAAGGTCGGCATGGTGGTTACATATTGTTGGTATTTTAATGTTCCTGAATTATTTATATTATTCCAAGCATTTACATATTTTGTTGGCATTTCCAAACACTTATTTTGGAAGGCTAAAACCCAAGGGGCAGTTCGAAAATTTGGAGGCAGTTACCAAGGAAGTCAAACTAATGATGGATCCGAGTGCCGATCCATTCGCCGCTCCTGATGAGAATGCACCCGTACCTGAAAAATTTGGAGCTTCGGATGTTATGGACCTTAAATGGGTGCAATTGCTGAATGCCTATACCTGTACGGAATGTGGTAGATGTACTAGTGAATGTCCGGCCAACCAAACGGGTAAAAAGTTATCCCCTCGTAAAATTATGATGGATACCAGGGATAGGTTGGAAGAAGTTGGCAAGAATATTGATGCCAATAAGGGAGAATTCGTTGCAGATGGTAAACAGTTGTTGGGAGACTATATAACCCATGAGGAACTTTGGGCATGTACCTCGTGTAATGCTTGTGTAGAGGCCTGTCCCGTTAGTATTGATCCTTTGTCCATTATTATGGATATGAGACAATATTTGGTGATGGAGCAATCTGCCGCACCATCGGACTTAAACAATATGATGGGAAATATTGAAAATAATGGTGCACCTTGGCCGTTCAACCAAATGGATAGGCTTAACTGGTCCAAGGAATCATAAAGAAATTACCGTAAACATGGAAAATGAATTGAAAGTACCCACAATGGCAGAACTTTTTGCCGCAGGCCAGCAACCAGAAGTGTTGTTCTGGGTAGGCTGTGCAGGAAGTTTTGATGATCGTGCAAAAAAAATTACCAAAGCCTTTGTCAAGATTTTGAACAAGGCGAATGTTAGTTTTGCCGTTTTGGGTACCGAAGAGAGCTGTACGGGAGATCCTGCAAAAAGGGCAGGGAATGAATTTTTGTTTCAGATGCAGGCCGTGACCAATATTGAGGTTTTAAATGCCTACGAAGTAAAAAAAGTAGTAACGGCTTGTCCGCATTGTTTTAATACCTTGAAAAATGAATATCCCGGCCTTGGCGGTAATTATGAGGTGGTACATCATACCCAATTCCTAAAACAGTTGTTGGAGGATGGTCGCATTAGTATGGAAGGTGGTCAGTTTAAAGGAAAAAGGATAACATTTCATGATCCTTGTTATTTGGGAAGGGCCAATAATGTGTATGAGGCTCCACGCGATTTAATTCGCAAGCTGGATGCAGAATTGGTGGAGATGAAAAATTGTAAAAAGCGAGGATTGTGTTGTGGGGCTGGAGGGGCACAAATGTTCAAGGAGCCCGAAAAAGGAAGTAAGGATGTTAATATAGAACGCACGGAACAGGCCCTGGACATTAAGCCGGAAATAATAGCTGCTGGTTGTCCTTTTTGCAACACCATGTTGACCGATGGAGTGAAAAATAAGGAAAAGGAATCCTCCGTGGCGGTAATGGATATTGCCGAGTTGATTGCCAGTGCAGAGGATTTGTAAATTTGTCACAACAATAATCATGATATTCTCGTTTGGCTTTGAATGGTTTAAGTGGAATATTAAAATAGTAGTAAATAACCAATTTTTAGGATTAGACAGACCAAGATTAAGACCAGGTAGAATAAAACCGAACGAATACTAAATAATTGAATCGTTTGGGTGAACATTAAAAATTTAATAAATGCTCGTAGAATTTAATACATTACCGGATGAATCTAGAGTTTGGATCTTTCAAGCCAGTAGAAGTTTTTCTGAGGAAGAATTACAGCAGCTAAGGCAGGAACTGGATGCCTTTATTGCAGATTGGACTGCACATGGCAGCGAATTGCGTGCTGGCTATGAAATTAGATATAACAGGTTTATCATCCTTGCCCTAGATCAAACCCTCAATGCTGCTACAGGATGTTCCATAGATGCTTCGGTACGCTTTATTCAACAGTTGGAACAAAAGTATAAGGTAGAACTGTTGGACAAGATGAACGTTTCTTATAAACAGGGCGATTTTGTAGCTTACAAGCCCTTGGTCGACTTCAAAAAAATGGCCAAGCAGAAAGCCGTTTCCAAAAATACCATTGTCTTTAATAATTTGGTAACCAATAAGCACGAATACCAGAATCATTGGGAGGTGCCTGCGGAAGAAAGCTGGCATGGTCGCTTTATGTAGGCTTCACCGATTGAAAATACAACTAAACCATTGGTTTGGGTTGTTTTTCGAATAAGTATAATAATTCAAATAATTCATAGTTACCATCAAAGATGGATCTTTTTATGCGCATTAATTACCTAGTATTACTTTTCATATTATCAATTTACACAGTTCATGGTCAAATAAACCCTTTGGTGACCGTGGATACTTTGGCCCAAAAAAACTGGGTGGAGACTACCTATAGTCAAATGTCCCTGGATGAAAGATTGGGACAGTTGTTTATGGTAATGGTTACTTCGGACCAGGATAAGGCCAGTACGGAACGAACAAAAAAGTTGATTAAGGAACATCATATTGGGGGGGTTATTTTTTCTACGGGCGGTCCTGTTCGTCAGGCACAATTGACCAACGATTTTCAAAGGAATTCCAAAGTTCCGTTAATGATAGGGATGGATGCCGAATGGGGTCTGGCAATGAGATTGGATTCTACCTATGCCTTCCCTTGGAATATGACCCTAGGAGCTATTAAGGATAATGCCATAGTGGAAAAAGTAGGGCACCGGATAGGCGAACACGCAAAAAGATTGGGAGTGCATATTAATTTTGCCCCTGACATAGATATCAATATTAATCCTCAAAATCCAATAATTGGAAATCGCTCATTTGGAGAGGATCGCGAAAATGTGGCGCAAAAAGGAATTGCCTACATGAGAGGTATGGAAAAGGCCGGAGTTTTGTCGAGTGGAAAGCATTTTCCAGGACATGGCGATACCGCTGTTGATTCGCACAAAGCTTTGCCGGTAATCGATTTTACAAGGGAGCGTTTGGACAGTATTGAGCTTTATCCCTATAGAAAATTGATCAAGGAAGGTCTAAGTAGCGTTATGGTGGCTCATTTAAGCGTACCAAGCCTAGAAATAAAGGAAGGCCATCCTTCTTCCTTATCCGAGCAGATTATTGGAGATGTATTACAGGAGCAACTAAACTTTAAGGGATTGGTATTTACCGATGCGCTAAATATGAAAGGTGTATCCAATTTTGCCAAAGAAGGTGAGGTGGAACTATCCGCGTTTTTGGCAGGGAATGATATTCTGTTAATGCCTTTGGATGTTGCCAAGGCCAAGGTGAAACTTTTGGAAGCCTATAATAAAGGTAGGATTACCGAAAATAGGCTTGCCACTTCCGTAAAGAAGATTCTGATGGCAAAATATAAGGTGGGTCTTAACGCCTATAAACCTATAGATACCAAAAATCTTTATGAAGAATTAAATTCTTTGGAGGATGATATTTTGTATGAGGAAGCTATAGAGAATGCCATTACCGTAGTTAAAAACGACTTTTCATTGATGGCGATCAAAAAGTTGGAAAATAAGAAAATTGCCTATGTAAAGTTTGGGGATGCTGAAAGTGACCCCTTTCTGAGGGAATTGAACAAATATGCTACTGTAACACAGATTAATGGCAAGGATATAACCACTTTAAAGCAGAAGCTTAGTGAGTACAATTTAGTGATCATAGGCTTGCACAAGAGTAATGAAAGCCCGTGGAAAGCTTATAAATTTAATAAGAATGAACTTACATGGTTAGGGGAAATAGCGAAAGAGCGCACCTCCAATCTTATTCTGGCCGTATTTGCAAAACCCTATGCTCTATTGGAGGTGCCCTCTTTTGACAGCATCGACGCCGTGATCTTGGGGTACCAAAATAGTGAATTGGCCCAGGAAAAAACAGCACAGGTAATTTTTGGGGCACTTCCCGCAAAAGGGATTTTGCCAGTTACCTCCCACAGAGACTTTCCTGTTAATACAACTATTCCTTTGGAGTCCCTGATGCGTTTGGGATATAGTTTTCCGGAGAGGGTTGGAATAAGTTCCAGTAAATTGGCCAAAGTGGATGAAATGGTTAAAAATGGGATTGATTCCTTGATGTTTCCAGGAGCACAGATCGTTGTTGCTAGGAAGGGAAAAGTAGTCTACAATAAAGGGTTCGGAAAGCCAACCTACGATTCCGAAGAAAAAATAACACCAGACCATATTTATGATTTGGCATCCATTACCAAGATATTGGCAACCTTGCCTATGGTAATGAAGATGGAAGAGGAGGGTAAAATTGCCTTGGATAATACCTTTGAGGAACTTATACCGGACTATTCGGATACCGAGTTGAAAAATGTGACAGTTCTAAAGGCATTATCCCATTATGGAAGATTGCCCGCATGGATTGCCTTTTACATCAATACCCTGGACGAGAAGAGAAAACCTTCCAATCAGTTTTATAGGTCTCAACCAACAAATGGTTTTTCTGTTAAGGTGGCCGATCAGTTATTCATATCCGATATGTACAAGGATTCTATTTACAATCGGATTGGTAGACAGCACCTAAAGTCCAATAGATATCGCTATAGCGACATAGCATACTACGTAATGAAAAAGTATATAGAGGACACGTACAAAAAGAGATTGGATAGTTTGGCCGATGAGTTTTTGTATAAGCCCATAGGTGCTACACATACCAGTTTTAATCCATTGGACAGATTTTTAAAGGGGGATATAGTTCCTTCAGAGGAAGATAATTACTATAGATATCAGACGGTACAGGGTTATGTGCATGATATGGGGGCCGCCATGCAAGGGGGAGTAGGGGGGCATGCCGGACTTTTTAGTAATGCCAATGATGTTGCCAAGATAATGCAGATGTATCTTCAAAATGGCTTTTACGGAGGACAACAGTTCTTGGAAGCCAGAACGATCAAGAAGTTTAATACCTGCTACTTTTGTGATAGAAATGTAAGACGTGGTATAGGTTTCGATAAACCGGAACCAAATGGCGGCGGCCCAGCCTGCAGTTTGGTTTCAAGGAAAAGTTTCGGACATAGTGGATTTACAGGTACCTATACCTGGGCCGATCCCGAAAAGGATTTGGTATATGTTTTTTTGTCCAACCGGACCTATCCATCGGCTTCCAATACCCTTTTAGTTAAATCTGGGTTAAGAACAAGGATTCAGAAGGCCATTTATGAATCGATTATAAATTAAACCTTTACTTTGTAAAAATTTAAGCCAGGGTTTATGGGAAGAATTTATGATTTTGTTTTAGTAATTCTGAAATTATATCCATTTTCCTTCGACTATTTTTTTAGGGCCCAAATTTATGGGACCCTTGAGGCATGGCCAGTATGTGCAACCTCTAAATGAATTAAAAATAAACAGATGAAAATAGCAATAGTATGTTATCCTACTTTTGGAGGTAGCGGGGTGGTGGCAACGGAATTGGGAATTGCCTTGGCTAATAGAGGACACGAAGTTCATTTTATTACTTATCGTCAACCGGTTCGTTTGGAGTTGCTGAGCAATAAGATATACTTTCATGAGGTACATGTACCAGAGTATCCCCTATTCCATTACCAGCCCTATGAATTGGCCCTTTCCAGTAAATTGGTAGATACTATTAAATTGTTTGGAATTGAGTTATTGCATGTTCATTATGCTATACCTCATGCTTATGCTGGCTATATGGCCAAGAAGATGTTGGAGGAGGAGGGTATTTATATTCCAATGGTTACCACCTTGCACGGTACGGATATAACTTTGGTAGGCAAGCACCCCTTTTATAGACCTGCTGTAAATTTTAGCATCAATCAATCCGATGTGGTTACTTCGGTTTCCCAAAACCTCAAGGAAAGCACCTTGGAGTTGTTCGATATAAAAAATGAAATAGAGGTTATCCCTAATTTTATAGATAAACGGAAATACAGTACGAACTTTACGGACTGTCAGCGTTCCTTGATGGCCTCTGAGGATGAAAAAATTATTACCCACATTAGTAATTTTAGAAAGGTTAAGCGTATTCCTGATGTGATACAAATTTTCAATAAGATTCAAAAACAGATTCCGGCCAAGTTGATCATGGTCGGGGAGGGGCCTGAAAAAGAAGGCGCCGAACGTTTGTGCGAGGAGCTTGGAATTGCCAATAAGGTGATCTTTCTGGGCAATAGTAACGAGATAGATAGAATTTTATGTTTTTCAGATCTTTTTCTTTTACCGTCGCAGACAGAAAGTTTTGGACTTGCCGCTTTGGAGGCAATGATCAATAGAGTGGCCATTATTTCTAGCAATACGGGTGGTATCCCGGAAGTTAACCGTCAAGGAGTTACTGGTTATTTAAGCGATGTAGGCAATGTGGATGAGATGGCCGAAAATGCGATCAAGATATTGAGTGATGACCAAACTTTGGAAAGGTTTAAAAACAATGCAGCAAAGGCGGCAATGGATTTTGATATCATGAAGGTGTTGCCACTATATGAGGCAATATATGAAAAAGCCCTTTTGGCGAGACACGAAAGTTTACAGCAGAATTAATGCGATTAGCACTACTATTATTATGTTTTTTGGGAGTTTCTTGTTCTGGCCAACAAGGTGTGCCTAAAAATGATGTGGATAGTTCCTTGCTAAACTCTGAGGAACTCCATCTGGTATTGGCGGATAATTATAGTGGAGTGGAAAAATCGGAATTTCAAGTGATAAGGGATTCAAAGACATTAAAGAATTTTTTCCTTCGGATAAACAGGACTAGAAAGCCAGGTCTTCCCATTCCGGAAGTGGATTTTAGCAAGTCGCTACTCTTGATATATTGTGCAGGAACTACTATGGGTGTCGGGGGAGCAGAGTTGCTACTTGTTAAAGATACCCAGGATAGCATTGTAGTTGGACCAAAGAAGTTAGCACCTTCCAAGAAGGAAATCACCAATGTAACCACCACGCCTTTTAGCATTTATAAAATGCCCCTAACCCTTAAAGAAATTAGTTTCCAACAATTAAAGTTGGGGCTATAGATTCCTGTCGTCTATTAGTAACGGTAATTGAAAATGTTTTAAGCATTTTAATTGATCCTAGGTGCATATATTTTTACTCCGGTGATATTGCAAGCCCGTTCCGTCCGTTAAAATACCGTTTTCTTGGATAAAAAATTATTGGGATTTCGAAATCGTAATTACAGGTTTTGTAGGAAACCGCTTAACGATTTTTAAGGCTTTTTGTAGAATTTAAATGGTCTCCATTTAACATTGCCATAGCTTTGGACAAAGATTTAAAAGAATCCCAAAATTACATTGTTATGAAAACCTACGCGTTTGCTATTACTTTTTTAAGTGCCCTTACCTTTAATTTTAGTGGGGCCCAAGAATTAAAACTAACCTCTAAGGATAGTGTTGTTACCAGTTCATGGGTCTTAGGATTAGGCTATAATATTGTAGATGATTCGGCTACACCGGTGGGCGATGATTTATTTAGTATTAAAGATACATGGAATGCACTTCCCTATCCTTCATCAATTAGTATTGGTAGATTTTTTAAAAATGGACTTGGAATAAAGGCTGTTGGTTCGTACAATAAATATGATGTTGGTAAGAAGGTCGACGGAGCGATTAATACTGTTGAAAGGGATTATTACGCCATTGATGGTATGATTAGTTATGATCTTAATAAGATCATTGGTGAAACTGGCTGGTTCGATCCATTCCTTCAAGCTGGTGCCGGTTACAGTGATATAGGTACTGTGGGAAGGGCAACCGCAAATGCCGGTTTTGGATTTAATACCTGGTTCAATGATAAATGGGGATTAAACTTTAATACCATGGGCAAATGGGGAATTAAGGAAGGATCCACCAAACAGTTGCAACATTCCGCTGGAGTAGTATACAGGTTTGGAATTGAAAAGGAATTGTCCAAAAAGGGATTGGAGAAGTTGTCCTTGATTGAAGAAAACCAAAGGATATCCGATTCCATTGCTGCTGCTAAAAAGGCAGAGGAAGAAGCTAGGCTTATGGCCGAACGTTTGGCCCAAGAAAAAGAAAAGGCACGTTTGGCTGCAGAAGAGCAAGCTAGATTGGATGCAGAGAACAAGAGAAGGTCAGATTTGGAAAATAAAATCAAGGATCTTGGTAATGTTTATTTCAGTCTAAACTCTTCCTACTTGAGCAAGCCATATAAGGAATTGTTGGACAAGTTGGCCGTTCTAATGGAAGAAAATCCGGCCTTGACACTGAAAGTGGGATCACATGCCGATTCCAGAGGGGCCGAGAAATATAACCAGTGGCTTTCTGAAAAGAGGGTAAAACAAACCTTGGACTATTTGATCGGTACCAAAGGAATAAGTGCCTCAAGATTAACCGGGGAAGGTTTTGGAGAAACCCAATTAGCGAACGAATGTGACAATAACACCTACTGTCCGGAATCCAAACACAAACTAAATAGACGGTCTGAGTTTGAAGTGTTGGAATTCTAATCACTAATAATATTTATAAGCAAAATGCCCATTGCATTAGCAATGGGCATTTTTTGTTTACTGTGGTTCCTTAAACTAACATAATTTGTTCTAAAGGCTGATCTGGATATATAATCCAATTCTATATCGAGTAGAAGATAAGGTTAAATTTTTTAGAGGGGCTCTAAGCTAAAAGTTGAGATTTGAATAGTATAAATCATGTACAGTACCATTAATAGGGTCATGGTTTATTAGGATAGTATATATCTATCTATAATCTGACTCGTATGGTAATAGTCTTGAAAGAAGTTTGTTCTTTTTGGAAAAGAAATTGAAATGGTTTTTTTGAAATAAATACTAAAGAGTGATCTTAATTTGCTTATCAGAACCTTTTATGATATAGCTGTTTGTACCATTAATTTGAAAAATTTCAACATTGGCTATATTTTCAGGATTGCTGTACATGAAGTCGTAAACGTGTTTCCTTAGATGATCGAAACCTTCACTTTCAAGATTTAACCTTATCAAGTCCCCATGGATTTCCTTGGCATTCAATTGTTCAATTTTCACCTCTCTCGTCGTTTTATCAACTACATCTTTACTTGGACTAAAAGCGGATTTGATTTTTTGAATGTATAAAGGAATATGTTTGGACTTTAAATACTCTTTTAGTCTTATTTTCGCGATTTCAAAGAGCCCATAACTATTGGTAGGAAAAGATTTATTGTAGTAAATATGGTGTTCATAATTGTATATGTTATTGCTCCATCTCCGTTTATAATCCATACCGCCCACACCCATTTCAAAAACAATGTAATTGTTAGAATAACACCATTCCAATTGTTTATAAATTTCAATATGACCCAAACCAAATTTGGAATAGTCCAAGTCATAGGAAGAAATGGAGCTGAATAAAATTTTGTCCAAATGATAATTTAGTGATATTTCAATGGGTCTATTACCATGATATATTACAAACAATGATGCTTTTTTCTGGTTGATCAAGGGAAAGGTTTCCTTAGAAATAGCCTTCCATTTAGGTAGATTATTATTAGGTTCATTTATAGCCCTAAATCTGTTTACCAGCATGATTCGTAATGATTCCATCAAGGATTCGTAGTCATGTAGTGCAATTTCACCATGATACATTTTGTATTTGATGTTAAAACATGTCTCTAAGCGCCTAATACTCCTGTTTAGGTTGGTTCTAAAATTGGAATTAAATTTATTTTTCAAATACTCGGCGGCATTTGAATCGGAATTTAAAAAAATGGCATAACCCCAATTATGCTGCGTTATTTTTTTACTATTGAATAAATGCTCGTCACAAAGCTGGCAACTCATATAGCTAGGTACCAAGTTTACAGAATACACTTTGCTACCATTAATGGAACAAGTGTTTGGCTCATTAATAATAAGATTATCTGCATAACTTATACTTGAATAGAAATCTGGTATGGTTTGATTATCGAAAATAGTTGAGAAAAGCTCTAGTCTTACTTTTGCCATGAATTAAAAAAATGGAGATTGAAAGGTTTACAGAAAAATTAAGGGATATTATGGTTTTTTTACGATCTTATTTTAATTGGATTTAGTGTTAAAATTTATAGTGTCAAGACTTGAAAAATATTACAAAATTGCAATTGTTTACAACAACATAATCTTTCTAAAACGATTTGGAAATTGTAATATTATCCTTATTCCTTTGAATATAAATCTGTTTTATGCACGTTGCGTTGGTTAATTCTAACATTTACAGCTAATGGTTTTAGGTAAATCTTAACTATGGTAATCAAAATAGAGGTCACATACTATTAGTTTAATAACCGAATTACCTTGCACTATTTATTGCAGCAAAAACAATTTTTTGATTTATAAAAACCACGCCTGTGTAAAAAATTGAGGACTCTTAAGGAAAATAATTCTAGCTGGGAATAACCAAAATTACTGATACTTATAGAGGTGTCAAAAGATTGGACATAATGCCACCACATGGAAGGAACATAAAGAGCATCGCCTGGTTCTAGAATAACACTCTTAAACTCCGCTTCCATGAATTTGGGGAATTTTTCGGAGGAAAAATTATTTATATCTACTTGGCTTGCAACTGCGCCATTAATGTATTTATCACTGGGGTATAAATGTTGATTGTATTTGGTAGAGGAAAGGATAAACATTTTCTTTCCCTTTATTTGGGCATATAAATTCTTTCCTGTGTCATTATGAAAACCTGAGATGGTCCCTTTTGGACCAATCCAAGCCGTTACATCGTTTACGGCAGTGCACTTTTCAAAAATTGAAAAATCGGTATCACTATTTAGATGGGGAAAGTAGTTAAAGATGTCCAAGGTGGTCAGATAATCCTTTACAGCTTGTTGATTAACTTCAGCATCCTTCAATTTTAATATATAATCTCTAAAGGTTGATTTTTTATAACGGTTATCTTCTTGAATAAAATTTCCGGATAGTAGGGTAATATCCTTATCGTCTTCAAGATCCAAAAAATAGTCTAAATTCCATTTTTTTGTCGCTCCCCAGTCTTTAGCAAATCCCTTTAATACAACTGGTTTTTTTTTATTAATATAATTTTGTTTTAAAGTGTTATAGTCTATTGATTCCAAGGTTTCAATAGGTGTACTTCTATTTAAAATATCGTTTACAATATTCATTTTCTAATTATTAGGATTTAGTACTATATAAATTTAGGAAATCTTGGGGAATGTAAATTAAATAATCGATTAAGTATTATTTGTTTAGTTATCAATTATTTAGGGTCTATTTCTTGATGTTTTATCTTTTCAAATGTCGGATTTTTGCTAAAGGGTCATTCCGAGTTTTCTGAAGGCTAATGATTTCTGTTAAAAGAATTATCGGTCACCGGGTTGGGTTGCCGAAAAAACTAACTTCAGCTTAGTTGTGGGACCATTAATAATATATTCCTTATTGGGCTTAATTTCGTACACTATAAGGTCACTAATAGGTAATTGATGGGTGAATAAATAATCATATAAATGCCTTAAAAGGAAAGAGTATTTTTCGTTTTTGAAATCGATTTGACATAGGATATATTCTTTCAATTCAACACTTTCTAATGGCGTTGTATATGCTTGAATATTGCCCAATTCGGTTGTTATTTCTTTGTTTGTTATCGGTTTCGTAATTTTTAATAGCCGAATCAATCGATGATATATCAAATGAATATTTTTGGACTTCAAATAAAGTTTCAATTGTGTACTATATACTATCAATTGCGCCAGAATTGACTGATTTAGGGATTTAGGTCGGTAAATTAAATGACGTTCAAAATAATAGTCATTTGTGCACCACTGCCTTTTGTAATCCAGATCTCCCATGCTCATATCAAAATGTTTGTATTTATTCTGGAAACACCATTCAATTTGTTTGTAAAGCATAATATGTCCCAATCCAAATTTTGAATAATCAATATCAAATCCAGGTATGGCATAAAAGAAAATCTTATCGTAATGATAGTTCAGCGATATATTTATAGGTTTCCCATCGTCATAAATAACAAAAAGTGAAGCCTTTTCTTGTCTGATCAATGGGAGGAATAGTTGGTGAAATCTTTCCCATTCACTAATCCTTGCATTTTCTTCCTTAAGCTCATCAAACCTTTTTAGGATAAAGTGATACAGGCTATTCACCAAAGAATCATATTCCTCTTGACTAATTTCACCGTAAAAAACTCTATATGTTATGTTGAAACTGAGCTCCAAGCGCCTAATGCCGCTTTTGACCGCTGTTCTTAGCCTAGGCTTTAAGTTATCTTTCAAATAATCAGCAAAATTCATGTAACCGCTTAAATCTGCCATGAATCCCTTTGTCAATGAAAATGTTTGGGATTTGTAACCTGGTTTAAGTGTTAGGTCAAGATAATCTGGGACATTATTTAGGTAAAACAAACCGTTTATGTGCAACATAGTGGCAGTAGGACTTTTTTTAGGTCTTTGCATTTTACTATTGTCACTGGTATACAAAACATAATCTACCACCTCCGGAAAAATTCCTTTCTCGAAAAGGTCAAAATAGAAATCCAAGGGATATTTTGGCATCAATGATTATTTTGAATTTAGTTTTCCAAATAAATTTTCACACTAGCTTTGTCCCCTTTTATTATATAGGTATTTTCTTGTTCCAATCTAAATATTTCAACCTGTGTTTCATGTACAATATGGGAGTATTGAAAATCATACACATATTTTCTCAGAAATGAATTGTCTTCAAGTTGAATATCAATTGTCACCAGATTGTCAAGGGGTGGAAGTGAATCTATTATTTCAATATTACAATCGATAGGTTTAATATTCATATCTCTTGTATGCGTTAATCTACTTTTAAGTTTTTTGTAAACCTGGTCGATGTTTTTTGATTTAAGGTATAATTTGATTAGGTGTATCCACTTTAGCCTAATACTCCATAATTTACCATATAGAGAGCTCTTTTTAAAAAAGATATGATGCTCAAAATTATATATCTGATTGCTCCAACGTCGCTTATAATCTAAATCTCCCCTGCCCATTTCGAAAATCTTGTGGTTGTTTGCCAAACACCATTCCAATTGTTTGACTATTTCGACATGGCCAAGTCCAAATTTGGAATAGTCTATATCATATGATGATATGGAACTAAAGAGAATGCCTTTAAAATGATAATTGATGGAAATCTCTATTGGTTTGGAACCGGAATAGATGACAAATAAGGAGGCCCTTTTTTTTAGAATTAGATCATAAAGTATGGTCCTCGTGTGTTCCCATTTTGCTTCACTTTCATTCTTGATTTGAAGTTGACCAAACCTTTTTTGCATCATATTGAACAAGGAATCCATTATGAAGTTGTAGATGTCTTTATCGATCTGGCCGTAAAACATTTTGTAATCTATGTTAAAGCAGGATTCAAGTCGGTTCACATACCTAAGAATTGTTTTGGCGTTGGATTTAAATTGATTTTTTATATAGCCATTAACATCGGTGAAATTATCAAGTTTAATGGAATAGCCCTTAACGTGGACCAATTTCTCACAATGAAAAAGAGATTCGCTAACCAAAGGAAACTCCATATAGTCCGGTACAAATTTCAGGTAATAAGCAGAAGAAAAGTTTTTTTTAAGGGAAAGTGGATCTTGGGTTGTATTTTTTTTGTCGAATTGCAATTCCGCAAAAATATCAGGAAGGCCATATTCCTTTTCGAACAATTCTGCAAATAAGTCGATTGTTTGTATCTTCATAAAGCTCACTTTTCTATTTACTGGTCTGATCTGCATAAGTGACCTCGATATTTTTTAATTTTCCCTTAAAAATAAATGAGTATTGTTTTTTTTTATGTTCCAATATTTTTACCGTATTCACGGATTCGTGGCTGGAATATAAGAAATCATAAAGAGCTTTTTTAAGATAATCATATTTCGAATTGTCCAATTTAATTTCAATCAATTCATGTTCTGATAGGATATCATTATCTTGAATTGGGCTTAAACTAATTGGTTGGTTTAGGTCGATTTCTGGTAAATTGGGTTTATAAATCTTTTTTTTGTAATTGTGGTAGAGCTCATGAAATTTCCAGCGTTTTAACAAATGGAATAAAATATAGAAGTATTTGGAGGATATTGCTTTGAAATTGGCATGGAATACGCATCGTAAAGAAGAGGAATCGTATATAAAATGATTTTGATAACCGTAGATTTTGTTAATCCATTTTTGTTTATAATAGTAATACCCCTTAAGTAGATCTATGGTTTCAAATTTATTTTCTATAGACCACTCTATTAGTTTTATCATATCTATTGAGCCCATACTAAATGCTGCATAGTTAATGTCATAACTACTTAGGCTGGAATAAATTAGCTTGTCATAGATCAAGTTTACGCAAATATCAATTGGTTTGGGGCCGTCATAAATTACAAATACCGAAGCCTTTTTATCATTTATCAATGGGAATATTAGATTTTGATACTTTTCCCAATTCTGTAATTCATAATTGTCTTCTTTTTTTTGGGTAAAGCGTTTTTCCAGCATACGCCTTAATTCATTAAAAAGAAAAGAAAATTCATCTTGCGATATCTCACCATAATACGTTTTGTAAGAAATGTTAAAGCAATTTTCCAATCTATTTTGATATCGCCTTAACTTAGATCTGCTTGCTTTTCCAAAGTTTTCGGATAAGTATTCATTGATGTTGCTATAATCTTGAATATTAATGGCAAATCCCTCATAGGTGCTGATTTTTTTTATTTTTAGACTATTATTTTCGTTTGGAATTTCAACTTCCAAGTAGTCGGGAACATCCTTTATGATGATAGTTTTTTTACTGAGGTAATTTTTTTGGGGGATAGACCTGTCGTAAATAATTTTCTCTGAAAATGAATTGATTATTTTGGTATAGAAGGGTTCTAAATTACGTTTGGCCAAAAAAAGTTCAAAAAAATGAAGCTGGTCCACGGTCGTTACTGATTTCGAAGTGTTCATACCTATAGCCTATTTAGTTTACCGTAATTTTTTGACTACTTTTTAACCCTTTGATGAGAAAGGTATTTGGAGAATCCAATGGGTTTAAGACGGCTATATTGTTAATTGATTCTTGATTTTGATATAAGAAATTGTATATCTGCATTTTAACAGGCGCTACTCTTTTATCAGAGATGTCCATTTTCACAACGTCGCATGTATTAGGTAGCACAGGATTATTGTCTACACTGATTTCTAATTTTGAGATTGGCTTTTTTGGATCTATGATTGGCCGTTTCAAATAAAGTCTAATCTTTCCGATAACAACGTGCAAATTCCATTTCTTCAATTGATTTATTAAATAATACATGGTTTTAAATTTGAAAAAAATCAATTTAGCCCATAAGGCTGATATAAGGAAGGATGAATTAAAGATAATGTGCTTTTCAAAATAATAATCGGTATCAGTCCAATGCGATTTATACTCATATTCCCCCTTTAACAGGTCAAAAGTGGTAAAATTGTTTTCAAAGCACCATTTCAGTTGAACGATGATATCCGTAAAGCCAATATAAAATTTTCCATAATCAATATCATATCCGCGTATATATCCAAAAATGGTCTTCCCATGAATGGGATTAAAGCTTATGCTAATGGGTTTATCACTGTCATAGATTACGAATAAACAGGCTTCCTTATTTAGGATTAATGGGTAGGCTATTTCACGGTATACTTTCCACCGTACCAAATCATCGTTTATGAGCTGTTTTTGGTCGAACCTGCGATTTATTAATTCAAGAAATTTATCAAACAATGACTCGTACTCTTTTTGTTCAATGTGTCCGTAGTAAGTTTTATATGAAATATTAAAACATTTCTCGAGACGCTTCTGATTCGTTCTAAATTTCGACCTTCTGCTACTGCTAAATGTTTTTAGAAGGTAATCGGTTTCGTCTTTGTAGTTCTTTAAATTTATTAGACTTCCTTTAAACGTTTTCAATTTTCTTATTCTCCAACCGTAATTCTCATTAATTTGTGCATTAAGGTACTCTGGAACATCCTTAACTAGTAGTATGCTTTTAGGTTTGGACAAGTTTGCAGAATTATTTCTAAACTCAACCAGCCCTGAAAGTGCATTGGTAATGCTAGAGTAAAAGGAGTTTAAGGGCCTGTTCTCCAAAAAAATAGTCAAGAAATTTAATTTATTTATTTTCAAAGAAGTCATAACCTCATGCTAGATTTAATTCCTTACAACAATTCAGTAAAGCATACATAGGTAGGTTGGATTAAGATTCCTTCCAATTAAAATTGTTCAATCTTTTAACGCGTCTTTTAAATAAAAATTTGTCCATTTGAAACCTTTTGCCAATAATATTCTTGTCTCGTAGGTATTGTCTTAAACGTAATTTTTGGGATAATATGTGAGATTTCATACGTGAAAATGAAGATCCAGGATTAAAAAATAGGTGATGTTCAAAATTATAAATATGATTGCACCATTTTAGTTTATAATCTGTTTGTCCCATGGCAAGGTCAAATATTGTAAAACCACTCTCTTTACACCATTCAATATGTTTAACCATACTAATATCGCCCATATTGTAATTGGAATAGTTGATATCATAGGTTTGGATATAACTAAAAACAATATCCTCTAAAAGAAAATTTAAAGTCATTGTAATTGGTTTTTCCCCATCATAAATAACAAATAGGGAAGCTTTTTTTTCCAGTATCATTGGATAAGCCAAATCATAATAAAACTTCCAATATAACAAGTTGTTGTTATACATTCTTTTTTCCAAAAACCTACTTTTTAACATGGAGTAAAATTCTGAAAAAAGAAAGTCGTAATGTTCTTTTGCAATATCCCCGTAATGAAAGATATATGAAATTTTATGCCCTGCTTCTAATTTTCGTTGTTTGGCGTATAAATTCTTTATATTCCTTTTGCTAAGTTGTTCTGAAAGATAGGTTTTGCAGTCTATGCCTTCTTTTAGGTGCACTAAGTATCCTTGATATTGTCTAACCCTTTTACATTGAACACTGACATTTTCTATTTTTAAAGGTACGGTTAAATAGTCAGGTATATTAGGAATCAGAACTACGGTACTATTTCCTTTTATAGGTGCTTGTCTTGCAGGTAATTTTATACAATTGTCATTAAGCGTATTAACAATGGCTTCTTGATAGAAGGGAGGAATATGGTTTTCGATAAAAATGGAATATAGGAAACCTAATTTTGAAATCACTTCCTCTTTTCGACTAGATTTTGTCCGGGTTATAGTATCCATTTTAATTATTTTTTACCATTTTTTCCAAATATTGATGTTATCGGGCATATTAAAAATATTAGTAGGATGATAGGGCAAGTATAGTGCGGTTACATAATGCTTTTTAGCTAATACTTGTTAGCGCACAATTAGGTTGTTTAACTTCTTTGTTTTAGAACAATAAACTTAAGATTACTTCAAAGTGCCTTATTGGACATTTTAGTATTTTAACGTTCCAGTTGTACTTTTGTTGCTTTACTTCCAGATTGAAATACATAGGTGCCTTCGGAATTGATCACCTTAAATGTCTTTAAGTCATTTATAGATTCGTTATTGAGATATAAGTATTCGAATAGGGCTTTTTTTAGCGAGTGGTTTTTTTCTGATGACAAAAGGATTTCCTTTAATTCATAGTCAGTTGAAAGTTCGATCAGTTCTTCAAATGAAAATCCAAGAATCATATTTTGTTTTGTGGATCTATTATTTAGTAAGAATTTAAATTTATGTATTCTATCATTTAGTTTTTTATCCCGTAAATACTGTTTTACTCTGAAGTAATTTTTAATAACAAAGGCCATGGTTCTCGGAAGAACGGCATTTTTATTATAGATAAGGTGGTATTCAAAATTGTACTCCAGATTGCTCCATCTCTTTTTATAGTCGAAGTATCCTTTTGAGAAATCCAGTTTGTCAAATTTATTTTTCAAACACCATTCTATCAGTTTCATGATGTTTACGGAACCCAAATTAAATTTGGAGTAGTCTACGTCAAAAACAGTTATAGCGTCAATGAGGGTATTGTTATTAATATAATTTAGGGTTACACCAATAATTTGATTTTCATTATAGGTTACGAACAAGGTGGCATCATTCTCTAAGATCATGGGGTAGGTTACGTCTTTATAAAAGTTCCATTCCCCGGGGTCTAAATTATTATTCATAATTCCCTTTTGTCGGAATCGTTTTTTAAGTAAAGTTTCAAATTGGTCAAAAATGATATTATATTCTTCCTTTTTAATTTCCCCATAGAACATCTTGTATTTTATATTAAAACAAGACTCTAATTTTTTCTTATATTTATTAAGCTTGTACCTGCTACTTCTTTTAAAGGTTTGGATCAAATAATTGTCTAAATCTGTAAACGGTTCTAGGTTTATTGAAAAACCTGGGTATTGTCTTATTCTGTCTATTGTAAGGTTTTGGTCTATTTCGTCAAGTTTAATTTCCAAATAGCTAGGAACATCATATATTAGTATTAGCCTATTTGGAATTTGGACGGGTAATTTTACCGACTGCAAAGTATACATTACTCCTTTGGTAAGATTCCTTCCAATATTGATATTTAAAGGAAAAAAAGGATACTTAAAGAAAGATGTTCCTTTTAAAAAAGGAAAGGAAATTGCACGGCCGTTTGAATAGAAATGTTTAAGCCAAGTACTGGTATACGTTTTCGAGGAAAACGGATTTCTGTTCATAACATGTGGTTTAATTCTTGCATCGGTAACAGGGAAAGAAATTGGTGCAAGCTTTTTTGAAGCTATCACATTTGGGCTTCATCTTTTCCATAATTAAAGCCTCATATTTTTCTATATCACTTATACATTTCCATGTAGTGAAATTTTTAAAGTCTTGGGAAAAACTGGATTTGAAAAGAAATAGAGAATCCTCTTTACTGCCAACTCCACCACCAAGATTCAGAAATTTACAATTTTCTTGACTAGCAATTATTCTCATTTCATCGATCAACAACTTTATGGGAAATAGGTTTAAATACGCGAAATCGGATCCGGATAGGTGATATTGGACAATTTTATTGGTCTCAATAAACAGGGCACCTGCAATAATCTTGTCGGTTCCCTTTTCAATAGCTAAAAGAATTCTTGTGTTGAAATCTTGAGATTTCAATAGTTGGAAAAAATAGTCATGATCAAAAAAATATTCATTTTTTGCATTAACCCGTTTCATATTGGCATAATATAGATCAATGTATGCCATTACTTCTTCTTTGGTTTCCGCAGTCTTTACATAGCTCTCCCTACGTGCCTTGTTGATATGTGTCCTTAATCTTTTATGGTAAGAATGCTTTTGTTCCTCTATCCCCAGGGTTACATCTATATTTACAATGTGGCTCAAGGAACATAATTCACCAAAATTTCTCAAACACTTTTCTTGGTTTGGGATAAAAGGATTAAGTCTGGAAAAGACCGAAATAATATTATTATTGTTTAAATAATTATTGAATTCTTTTATAAAGTTTGAATTATCAAAATTGACATCAATGTTTTTCGACAATGGTCCAGCATATCCATAAACCGATGTAAAATCATGAAATTGAGATTCAGGTATCTCTCTTAATAATAAAGGAAGGGCAATTACTTTGTCATCTTCAGAATACTTAATTAAAACAGGTTGTTCATCATTTTTTTTAGAAATGTGGTGATAATCATAGGTGTGGTAAAAATCGTAGATATCTACCATCTTCAATACTTCATCCCATGGTTCTTTATTTGTAATGATATCGATCACTTATTTGAGTGTTTTTCTAATTCAAAACTTATCGTTAGAACGAGCCCTACTGTTACCAATCTCGACAAATACGTCATTAATTTTTTGATAAAATTTTCGAATAAAACCTTTATTTGGACATTATATGAGTATTTTTTTGTAGCCTTATGGATACCAAAATATTTCATAATTTTCCCTGTACTAAACCTCTACTTCCATTTTAATAACGGAGCGTATATTAAGTAACATAACATATTTAGGATATTGGATAAAAATTGTACGCTTTTTTAAAGCGATTGCCTATAAATCTCGGCCTATATCTTGTGATTTTTGAGATAACACTTTTCACGTGATCAGCGGTAAAATATTTGGTTTGGTTCACGAGGGCTACCATTTTTGATGACGACATATAATGATTTTCATTATTGGCCATACTGTAAATTGCACCTGCTCCTGGGTAAGGGGTTAGCATTGCGCCATTATCGAGTTCAGTTTTTTCATGAAAATAATAGAAGAACGGTTCCTCAACTATCAATTGTTTAAATAAATCCTTTTTAATGATAATACAGGTGCCACAACGAAGGTTAAAATTACTTCTGATCTTCCATGCCATGCTTTTTCCTTCAATATAGAAATAACCTTTATTAATATACCATCCGGGTATATTGCTATCTATTTTGGAATTCACGTATTTACTTATACCATTATGTATACAATCATCTGAATCGACAACCATAAAATAGTCAACTTCAAAGTTCTTATTAGCATATTCATAAGCACTCCAAATCTTTCTGGCTTTATCTCCTTCTTTTATTTGCCTATCCTTTTCCCAATCACTATTGGTTAATTTAGGAGGGTCAAAATTTACTTGGATGTAATGAACTTGTGGGTGTTGAAAATTACTTTCAGGCAATTCATGACATGCCACGACTATTTGAAAATCCCTATCTTTTTGACCGTTTATGGATTTAAGACTACGGTCTACCAATTTGCTGAATTTAGTCCAATCGGAAGACAGTTTTTTACTTTTTACAGGTACAAGGAAGCAAATCATATTTAATATTTTTAGTTCAAAAAATGATGCACAACGGTATATTCTTATACCATTGCTAATTTATTTATAGTTTTAAACCTTTTAACGAGGGGCTATAAACCTCAAAATATTCAAGCTCATAAATAAGCAAGTTTTATTATTGAAAATGGGCACAAAAATCATGTTATGTATACGATTAGCACTTCCAATCCCTCCAATTTTGGGGTCAATTGGGTATGCTCCCAATTTTTTCAATTTAGCGAATATTAAATTTATATTCTTCCAACTGTGAAGGCGATACTTAAATGCCCGTATTATTAATGCAAAAACTACGGCTTGTTGTTTGACTTTCAATTTATTTACAACTTTAGCATAATATTCATGAGAACTATTTAGGTCATCGATCAAAACATGAAGTTCTTCTATAGCTTTTACCATACCATTAATGAATTCAATATTTTTTTTAGGATCTTTACTTCTAACAATAGAACCGGCAACCAAAACATATCTATGTACATCCAGGTTTACCTTGGAGATTCTATTTGCCCGTAAAAAGACACTGGCATTAAAAATCAAATCTTCATACGCGCGCATATGTGCCAAAAACCTTATGTCGGTATCTAATAAAAAGTTTCTCTTGATAAAATACCTCCAAGCTTGATTTCTGAAATCATGTTTGGCAATGTAGGTAATACCATCCATGACAGGGACTCCTAATTCTTGTGGCTTTTGTGGGGAAGAATAAGATTCATCCTGAGGTGCTCCTTCTTTTAATTCCTTAGTATCAAATTCTAATATTTCCAGATTGTTCTGATGACATAATGTATAGAGACAATTTAAAACATTGGTAGCAAGATAATCATCGGCATCCAGAAAATAAACGTAATCTCCTGTAGCCTCTTCTAAGCCTCTGTTCCGGGCAACACTGGGTCCTTGGTTTTTTTGGCAAATTAACTGAATATTGGCATTCCCTTGTATTTCGGCATATTGCTGAACAACTTGCGCGCCGGAATCCTTTGAACCATCATCTACAATTATTATTTCATATTCCGATGGGGATATATCTTGTGCCATTAGACTTTTAAGGCAACGCTCCACATGCTTCTCCTTATTATATAGGGGAATGATTATACTTAACTTCATTGTTTCTACTGGTTATTTTCTATGGTTGTAGTTTGAATGTGGTTAATTTTTCATGTTTTTAGTTGACTAAGTTCATTAGCAGTATGGTTTCGGATTTTTAAGTCTAAGTCATAATTAAAACGTCAAAATCAAGACAAAATTATGGTGTGCTCAATTATCCCCAAATAAAATTGTTTTATTACAATTTTATTTGACAAAATACGTCATTCCATAAGCTAGGTAAGTTTAAGCACCCCTTTACTTTGGTTATTTTAATATAATCTAATAAAGTTTAATTTTATCTTGCCAAATATCCACCATCAACCGGTATAATACAACCTGTGATATAGTCGCTGGCAGATGAAGATAGAAAAACAGTCAAACCTTTTAAGTCTTCCCCTGTTCCCCATCTTTTCATAGGGACTCTAAGTAATACTTCTTCCGTTCTTTTTTTATCGTTTATTAAAGCAGTATTTAATTGGGTATCCATATATCCGGGAGCTATGGCATTAACACAAATTCCTTTGGCTGCCCAATCGTTTGAAAGCGCTTTTGTCAATTGTCCAACACCACCCTTGGAAGCGGCATATGCCGGGATAGTAATACCCCCTAAAAAGCTCATCAAAGAAGCAATATTTATAATTTTCCCACCGCCATGTTTTAGCATGTTATTGGCTACGTATTTACAATAATAAAAGGTGGCATCCAGATTTATAGCTATTACTTTGCTCCATTCCTCATCAGGGAAATCTTCACTGGGATATCTTCTTTGAATTCCAGCGGAGTTAATCAGAATATCTATTTTTCCACCTAATAGCTCTAAAGCAGTCTCATATGATGCCTTTATTTCCGAAATTTTACTTACATCTGCCCTTATAGCATCTACTTGTAAGCCATTTTTTTTAAACTGTTCACACAAGCCAAACACCCGCTCGTCAAAGTCAATTATGACAGTATGGGCACCTGCTTGGGAAATTGCCTCAACCATGGCTTTCCCAAGATCTCCTGCACCACCAACAACCATGGCTTTTTTCCCAGCTAAACTAAACGATTCTAATATATTTGATTCCATAATTTATTTTTTTTTGTTTTATCCCATAAATAATCCACCATTGACATCTAGAACAGAGCCTGTGGTAAACCCTGCTTCTTCACTGGCAAAATAGCAAACTGCAGCTGCAACTTCTTCTGGTGTTCCGAATCTTCCCAAGGGAAATCTTTGCCTTAATTTTTCCAACACTTCCGGACTTCTAGCAGCAGACATATCAGATTCAATGGTTCCTGGAGCAATACAGTTAACCGTAATCTTTTTGTTGCCAAGTCTTCTGGCTAAACCATATGTCAGTGCAATAATTGCGCCCTTAGAGGCACTATAGGCCAGTCCATTTTCAAATCCACCCATCCTTCCTGCATTGGATGAAATGTTGATGACCCTTGGGGCGTTACTTTTTTCTAAATATTGAATTGATTTTTGAATGGTTGTAAATGTTCCTCTGAGATTAATTGCCAGAACTCTGTCCCAATGCTCAATGGACATTTCTTCAATACTGGACATATCCAAAATACCGGCACTGTTCACTACGATATCGATTCCTCCAAAAAATGAATTCGCTTTTTGCAATGCTTGTTCAACTGATAATTCATCGGTAACATCACATGTTATACCAATAACCCTAGTTCCTGTATCATCTATTCTTTCAGCAGCCTTTTTGGCACTATTGCCAATCTCCGTAACACTTAGAATAGCCACATTATAACCTAATTTATAAAATTTATCGGCTATCGCAAACCCGATATTCCTAGACCCTCCGGTTACAACGGCCGTTCTTTTGTCCATACGCTTTATTTTTTTGTCTAATTCCATATTTAGAGGTATTTTTTTGAATCAAAGGGCTCAAGCCATGTTAAAATCATATTATTTCCCTGATTATCTCTAATTTTTAAGATGTTTTTTAATTCAGTAATCTTACTATTCATTTCCAATATTGTATCCGTCACTATATAAATTCTAGCAAAAACCTGCCTTTCTGTTCCTAACCAATCTTTACTAACGGTATCTCCTGTTTTAAACCGATCTAAAATAAAAACAACATCCTTATCTGCTTTAATCTTATCTAATCCTTCAATTGAATTAATCATTCCCTCCGTTAAAAGTACCCACATTGTACAGGCAGTTTTACCTTTAAACATATAATCATTTTTTACATGAAAATCCTTTTCTCCGAAGATTCCTGTTAATGCAAAATTAATAAGCATTTTCCTATGGTCGAACCCGTTGATGTGGGCAAGATGTATATGTGGTGCTTCACCTTGCAATCGAAATCCTGGATCATAGGCATAAAAAACACCGTCCTCAACAAAAAATTGAATGTTAAGTACGCCATTTCGAATATGCAATGCTTTGAAGAACTCACTTAACTCTGGATGTATCTTTTTGACAAATAATGCTGTGTGTTTAGAAGGATATATTGCCCCTATACCAACAGGACTAAGATCTCCTTGTTTTTTTGTAGTTACTCTGTCATAGGTTGCTGAAAGATAAGGGATACCATTTTGAAATGTATAATATGCAGCCATATCATCACAATCCATATATTTTTCGACCAGTACTACGCCTTTTTTCGAAAATTTTAAAGCAGTTTTTACCGATTCCTTATAATCTTTGTCGTCCCTACATATTTTCATGCCCACTCCACCACCACTATCCACTGGCTTAATCATCAATGGAAAATCAACATTCTTTGGTTTATCTATATTTGATGTTTCGTTTAGATAGATACCGGGTATATCTTGTATTTTATATTCATGGCAATATCGTTTAAATCCATCCTTACTGCAAAAGGCTTCAATAGCTTCTTTGGTGGCATAACAGGGCATATTGAGTTTTTCGCAAATTTCTCGATACGGTTTTACCAAAATATCTGCAACTCCTACCAAAACACCGTCAACCTTAAGGTCTTTAGCTAACTGAACTATTCTATCAACTTCAAAACCGTCGATATTATAAAATTCAGAAGCGTTTTTTTTAGCAGGGGCATCGGGATTTGGATCAACCACAATGGTGTAAATGCCCATGGATATGGCGGTACTAACCAAAACTGCGGTTTCTGGATTACCTCCAAGTATTATAAGTTTTTTCATAAGTAAAGCCGTATCTATTTTTTAAGCATTGGGAAAAATGCTCTTCCGTTAATAAAAGTTAATTCTTTTGAAATTTAAAGTCAGTATCGAACCCTAATTGAATTAGTAGTTTGGTAATATCCTCCAAATCAGTGTTAATCTGCACAATCTTCTTAGCATCCATACCCATTAAGCTCAATTCTTCTTTAATCCAATCAAAATAGGATGGGTTGATGGTAGCTATAATTAAATAGTCAAATTCGTAATTATTGAAAGAACTGATAGGTTTTACAAAATTACCGCCAATATTCAATTCATGGTAATCAAGATCTATCCATTTGATAATCTTAAAATAATGGTATCTCGAATTTGTGGACAGAATATGTTGCCCGAAAGATCCCGAGCTATAAACGACGACTTTGGATGTGGCTCCTGCATTTAAAAATGGATTAAACATGATATTCCCATTTTCGTCATAGATTAAACCGCCGGAGCGCACCAAAATTTGTGAATATAAATAATAGGTTAGCTGTTCTTTTAGATTATTTTCATCCAATACCTTGCTAAGTTTTGATTTTAAAAAATTCACTAGCAAGCCCAATCTGTAGTATTCCGTTTTTGGATTTTCAATAGATTTTACAATGGAATCATGTCGCTGCCTATAGTAATAAAGGGGAATACTGCTAATGGCGATACGTTCTGAAATGGATAAGTAGGCATAAGTAATTGCTGCATCTTCTCCCATGATTATTTCATTGGGTACATCATAAAGAATTTTATCCAGCAATGTTCTTTTAAAAAGTTTATTCCAAACATAGGTTGATATTCCATGCTCACAAAAACGACCATTATAAATGGCATTGGGGAGTATAGAAGACTGAATTTCATCTGCTCCATAGACTCCAGTGGATTTAGGTAATATGGTTTCTATTTTACCATCAAATTCCCTAAAATGACCGGTTACTACAAGGTCTGAAGAATTTGCTTCCATCATTTTGTACAGAATGTCCAGATAATATTTATCTACCCAATCATCACCATCCACATATGAAATATAGTTTCCGGTTGCCTCCTTTAGCCCTGCCTTTCGTGCACTAAGTAGTCCTCCGTTTACCTTGTGAATTACCCGTATCCGGGAATCTAATTTAGCATAATCATCGCAAATCTGTGGACAATTATCCGGACTTCCGTCATCAACCAGAATCAACTCGAAGTTAACAAAAGATTGGCTTAAAAGACTGTCAATACATTTGGGCAAATATTGCTCTATTCCATAAATTGGAACGATTACACTAATTTGCACAGTATTCAATGTATTCATATTTTATTTTGTTCAAAGTATAAAAAAAACCGCCCCCAATCTTGCATTTTATGGGAATAGGTAGTTGTCAAATATAAGTTATAAAGAGTATAAAAACAATATGAGCTAACATTTGGGAATGGTATTATTTGATTGTTTCCTTCATTATAAATGCGATCCGGAAAAAGTTCTGAGTCGGCATGAATTCTTAACGAAACAGCCATAAAATTGATTTAAATATATTCTCCCCCTGTAATTCGTAATAGGGAACCTGTAGTCATTGCAGATTGATCCGAAATAAAATAAAGCACTGCTGGTATTGGGTCAAAGCAATTGAGCATCCTGCCCATAGGAATAACGCTAGAGGCTTTACTTTTCAATTCTGTTTCGCTCATACCCTGTTTGGTTCTCAGTTCAATTTCACCTTCGGTATTGGTCCAACCCATTACCAAATAATTGGATCTGATGCCATGTTTAGCATAATGATGAGCAATGTGATTTGATAAGGTGTAAAGGGCATTCTTGGTAAGTGCATAGGAAGCTCTATCGATTTCACCATAATCCATATGGGCCGACCCAAAGAAAATAATTGAACCTGAATTCTGTTTGATCATAGTCTTTAAAACATGTTTTAATAAGAAAAATGGCGCTTTGAGGTTCACATTAAATACGCCATCGTAAGTAGCCTCTTCTGTATCCACTATTGAGGCTACGGGTGTAATACCAGCATACAAAACCAAAGCATCAATCTTTCCAAACCGCTCAAGCGTTCCTAGGTAATAATTCTCAATTTCATCTATACTATTAAGGTCGAGTTCATGAAAATAGAGCTGGTCCTCTGCTTGAAGTGATTGAATAATTTCATAACCCACCTCCGATTTTCGACCACAAAAAGCTACATTGTAACCTTTATCCACACATGACTTCAGTATTTCTTTACCAACCCCCGTTGTCCCTCCTAAAATAAGTACTGTTTTCATTATTACTTTTTAAATTGATAAAACATAACGCACCACACACTATTTATATTGTTACTTAATGGATATTAAACCATTGTTTAGGTCCTATGTTCACTAACTACCAAGGAGTTAAATAAATGAGTTAATATCCAACTGTAGATGTGAGCTTTACTATGTCTTGATTTCTTTTTTTCCATTCCAATATTCTAAGGTTGAAAGTTGATATAAAGGAAACAAATGTTATCCTATTCATTTCCCATAAATGTTTCCATAGTAGCGTGATTCTTGGCAGAAATATCTGCGCCCTTAAATACTTTTTGAATAGTCATGAAAAATATTTTGAGATCCAGTGCGAAAGACATATGCTTTACATAATAAATGTCGTACTCGAATTTTTTGTCCCATGAAATCGCGTTTCGTCCATTTACTTGTGCCCATCCAGTAATGCCAGGTCTTACCATATGTCGTTTACGTTGTTCTTCATTATATCTAGGAAGATAGGCAATAAGGAGGGGGCGAGGACCAATCAAGCTCATATCCCCTTTAAGCACATTCCATAATTGTGGTAATTCATCCAAGGAACTTTTTCGCACAAATTTCCCGACCGAAGTAATGCGATCACTATCCGGAAGCAGATTTCCTTTTGCATCCTTTTTATCGTTCATTGTTTTGAACTTCAGAACCGAAAATATTTTTTCATTTTTTCCTGGACGTTTTTGCTTAAAAAATGGATTTCCCTTAAAATCTATGGCCAATATGATTGTCACTACTATCAATATTGGAGAAGCCATTAATAAGCCCAATAGCGCAATAATTCGATCCAATGGACTTTTTATAAAATTTTTGTATACCATTGTATGGGTAATTTTTGTTTTTGAATTAAACGACTTGTCTTTAAAGTAGTGTTTTCAATTAATCTCTTTTAAAATGGTTCTGTAAGCATGTTCTGTCAATAGATTATTTTTCATATATTGATACCCGTTTTCGCCCATTTTTTTTCTCAATTCCGGGTCTTTATATAATTTAAGTAAGTTGTTTTTTAAGGATGCTACATCCCCTGCTTCAGACCAAAATCCCGCTCCAATTTCTTCCAGAATTATTCCAAAATCGGTATTTACATCCACAGACGCCAGTATAGGTTTTTTATATCCGTAATACGAGTTCGCTTTTGATGGAAAATTTGGAATGGTAAAATCTTGATTTAAGGAAATAAGACCAATATCTGAAATTTGTATAAATTTGACGTACTCTGGTTTAGGAACGCTTTCTATTAAAATTACATTTTTTAAATTGAGACTCTTTATTAAAGCGGCAATTTTTTCATGTTCGGTTCCAAAGCCCACTAAAAAGAAAACCAAATCTTCCAATTCGGAACAATGTTGTGCAAGTTCAATTATATTTTCCATTCGCTGTGGCAGGCCAATGTTGCCACCATAAATTGCAACAATTTTATTATTTAGTCCGTATTTCGCTCTAAATTCATTTTCATCCAAGTTTTCGTCCCACTGAGGTGAATTTTCCCAATTCGGCAAAAGGTGTAATTTGGTTTTGTCCACTTTTGGGTTATGTTTTTCTATATAAGCTATGTTGGCCGGTGACATACAACCAATTTTATCGGCAAGATCATATAAGGCAATTTCCTTATTTCTAAAATAAGTATGTATAAGACCATTGGGTTTCATAATCTTTAGATCTATTGCGTTTTGTGGGAAGATATCTCTTAAGATAAGATAAAATTTAGCTTTGGATTTATTCTTTACCCATAAAGCAAGATTTAAGAGAGTAATTGGGGGAGTTGGCATCATAACCAAATCAAAATCCAAACTTATTTTTAACTTTTTTAAAGCCCTTTTATATAGAAAGGGGAGAAGTACGTTGGATAATCCTTTAATATATTTATTGTTGGAGAATAATCCCGAAACAGGTACCCTCAAAATCTTTATGCCACCTTCAACGACCAATTCAGATTTCCGGCCATCATAAAAATGCGGGGCAAGCACTAAAACATCGTGGCCATTGGTTAAAAATTCTTGAATTAGATCGGAATATAGCGATGTTGTTTCTCGAACATCTACAAAACTTAGTGATATATACAGAACTTTTTGCATAGCTTACCCTTTAGACCAAACAACTCGGTTAATATAATCTACATAGGATAGTATTATCCTCACTACTTTTTCGCTTACATTGGGCATAGAATAATCGGCTACTGGCCTAAAATTTCTATTTGGATTTCGTTTTTGCACTTCCAAAGCCACCAACGCTTGCATTATGCGTTCTGGATTAAGGCCTACCATCATCACCGAAGCTTCCTCCATGGCCTCAGGGCGTTCGTGGGCTTCACGTATGTTAAGGGCCCTGAAATTTAATATGGATGACTCTTCTGATATAGTACCGCTATCGGACAAAACGGCAAAGGAGTGGTATTGCAGGGCATTGTAATCCGAAAAGCCAAGAGGTTTAAGAAATTGTATATTAGGGTGGGTTTTTATTTTTTTCTCATTTAGCATGTTTCTAGTTCTAGGATGGGTAGAAACAATAATGGGGTAATCGTATTTTTCTGCTATTAGGTTTAAAGAAGTTATTAGGCCCTCAAAGTTTTTAGGATTGCTAATATTTTCTTCCCTATGCGAAGACACGACAAAGAATTTCTGTTTTTCCAGGTTTAATTTTTCCAGTACATTGGAAGCTTCAATTTTGGCTTTAAAATTACCTAAAACCTCGAACATAGGACTGCCAGTCTTAATTACCCGTTCTGGCGATAAACCTTCCCTCAGTAAATATTCCCTGGCAATGTCGCTATAGGTCAAATTGATATCCGAAATATGATCTACAATTTTTCGGTTGGTTTCTTCAGGGACTCTTTGGTCAAAACAGCGGTTACCTGCTTCCATATGAAAAACAGGTATCTTTCGCTTTTTAGCAGGAATAGCACATAAACAGGAATTGGTATCGCCCAAAACTAAAAAAGCATCGGGGGCCAGTTTTTCCAATATTGGGTCTATAGCAATTAGGATATTGCCTACGGTTTCTGTGGCATTTTTACCTGCAGCATTAAGAAAATGATCGGGTTTTCGTATTCCCAAGTCCTCGAAAAAAATCTCGTTAAGTTCGTAATCATAATTTTGGCCAGTGTGCACCAAAGTGTGATCAATAGCCTCATTGGCATCAAGGGCATTCAAAACACAGGCCAATCTTATTATTTCTGGGCGTGTACCCACTACGGTTAATACTTTAAGCTTTTTCAATGGTTATTTTTTATGTTTATTATACGTTTACAAAATAAGTATCGGCATCCTCTGGATTGTATGGCTCATTGATCCAAAATAAGGTAATGAGTTCCGTATCTCCAATATTCTTGATATTATGTGTATACCATATGGGCATATCCACGTAAGCGGGTTCATCTCCGTCCAAATAATAATCCAGGATTTCATCGGTTCCGATCTTTCTAAGCTGAATTAGGGCTTTTCCGCTTATCACAGCAAATCGCTCGGCTTTTCTGGTGTGAAAATGATTGCCCCTTGTAATTCCGGGAACAGTGGTTGAAAAGGAAAATTGTCCACTGGTCTGGGTTCTTGCAATCTCTACAAAGCTGCCTCTATTGTCTGAATTTTTTTTAAATTTTACCGGATAATGACTGGTAGGAACATAACACCTAAAAGTATTGAAAAGGGCCTTTTCAAATTCCAGATCCAGATTGGGGAAAATTCCGTTTTCCATATAATCGGTTTTGTATTGCTGCAATAACCTCAGGATTTCGGATACTTTTATATTTTTCGTGGGTGCAATTTTTAATTCGCCAATACTACTATCTGGAATTCCCACTTTTTTCGAATCTTTAATACACTGGATAAATATCTCCACCAATTCATTGATGTAGATAAGGCCTACCTCACTGTCGTTTATTACAGTAGGATTCTCGTTGTGGGCAATTTTATGGCAAAATGTGGCAACTACAGAATTGTAATTTGGCTTTCCAAAAGGACCAAAAACATTGGGAATGGTCAAGGAAGTAAACTTAGCACCCACTTCTTCTGCCCATTGCATAAATTTTTCTTTACCTTCTTTTTTAGATAGCCCATAAAGATTGTCTTTTTCTTCTTGGGAGGAGGAGGAAAATATGATATGTGGCTTTACATCTTTTGTTTTACAGGCCTCAATAAGTTGACTTACCAAGTCTAAATTGGTCTCATAGATTACATTGGCATCTTCATGTCTGTTCATTGCTGCCAAATGAACAATTACATCGCATTCAGCAACAAAGTTGGACAACAATTCCTCATTTCCAAAGAAAGAACGTTCAAAGGGAATTAAGGTTATGGTATCGTCTAATTGCAAGGTATTGTACAAATGGTTACCTACAAATCCGGCCTGTCCGGTTATTCCTATTTTTTTCATTTATGCTTTATTTATCCAAATAACATATTTATGATATACAAGTCAAGGGTCCCAAAGGCTAATATGTAATAAATATTTGGGAACATTTTGTTATCTTTATTCAAGGATCTTACCACTCGGCATTCCAGGTTTCCAAAGGAAATCTAATATCATCGGTCATAGATTCCTCTAAGGTGAAATTAGAAAAAACCATCAATTTGGAACCATATTCAAGGGATTTAAATGCCGTGGCACTTCCTTCGGGAACTTCCAAAATTAAAGGCGTATTTTCTTTTAAAACGAATCTTTCCGGTATTCTATTGCTGATAGGAATAACCTTGTCTGCAATATTGATAGTGTTAATTATAAATGAACCGGTATGACAATAGAACCATTTTTTTTCTTTGAGGTGCCCCTGCCAGCCTCTAATAATTTCTGTTGAAACTGGGGAAATCTCGTAAAAACGAACAATCTGGGTCATATAAAAGGTATTGAAAAACTTGATTTTTCCGCGTGTATCGGAAAAAACAGATCCTTCAATTTCGATGGGTTGGACCATTATAAATTTTCTTTTATAAAATCCAGATTCAACAAGGTATTCTTCAAGGCTTCGTTGGTTAATTGTTCGGTGTTATGGGAGTGATAGTCTTCAATGGCACTAATATCGGTTTCCCCTTCGGAAAAGTACCGGCTGTAGTTAAGGTCTCTATTATCTGCGGGAATTCGATAAAATTCACCCATATCTTCGGCTTTTTGCATTTCCTCCCGGGTACATAGAGTTTCATATAGTTTTTCACCATGGCGGGTACCGATCACTTTTACTTCACTGTCAGAATTAAAAATATCCTTAATAGCTTGGGCTAGATCCCCAATGGTACTGGCCGGGGCCTTGTTTACAAAGAGATCTCCCTGGTTACCGTTCAAAAAGGCAAACAACACTAAATCTACGGCATCCTCCAAGGACATTAAAAAACGGGTCATTTTAGGGTCGGTAACCGTTAGGGGCGCCTTTTCTTGAATTTGTTTCACAAACAATGGTATTACCGATCCACGGGAGGCCATAACATTTCCGTATCTGGTAAGGCAAACAATGGTATTGTCATTTGGAATATTTCTTGAAGCGGCAACCGCAACTTTTTCCATAAGCGCCTTACTGATTCCCATGGCGTTAATAGGGTAAGCCGCTTTATCGGTACTAAGACAAATAATTCGCTTTACATTATTGGCTACAGCCGCATCAATGGTATTCTGGGTGCCAAAAACATTCGTTTTTGTGGCTTCCAAAGGAAAAAACTCGCAGGAAGGCACTTGTTTAAGTGCAGCTGCGTGGAATACGTAATCTACCCCGTGCATGGCCTTGGCTATACTGTTGTAGTCTCTTACATCCCCAATGTAAAATTTTACTTTTTCATTTTTAAGTTGGTTGCGCATATCGTCCTGTTTTTTTTCATCGCGACTGAAGATGCGTATTTCCTTAATATTGGTTTCTAGAAAGCGATTCAAAACCGCATTTCCGAAGGATCCAGTACCTCCGGTAATTAAAAGTGTTTTATCCTTGAACATAAAATTATTCAGTTTTGAGTTTAACAGTATAATGTGACTTGATATTTGGGTTTAAAAGCATTTTTTTATGTTGTTCAATTTGCTCTTGATTGAATCTTTTACGTATTAGTTTCGCAGGATTCCCTCCATAAATACAATATGGTGGCACGTCCTTGGTGACTACCGAGTGTGCTGCAATTATGGAGCCATCGCCAATCGTAACCCCTGCTTTGATAAAAGAACGGGTACCAATCCATACATCTCGTCCTATTCGTGTTTGAGGCAAATTTGGCCGTCCAGAAAAAATCATCGGAGTCGTTGGGTCTGCATAATTGTGGTCACCACCGACAATAGAAACACCTGGGCCAAACATTGAATATTTGCCAATGGAAACCTTTGGGTAAATATTACAGCCTGAGGCGAGAAATACATATTCTTCAGCAATGAGGTCTGGACTGATCCAACTTTTTCCACCAATATAGAATGTAGGATGTACGTTTTTCAAACCATACCTAAAACGGATATAAGCCATTTTTATATTTTTGAAGGTTTGTCGAAGTGAATTCATAAAAAACGGTAAAATTATTTACATACATATTCTATGGCTCCAATTATTCCATTGGCCATGTCTTCGGGTTTTCTGAAAGAGTCATAATGGATTTTAGCCTTTTTGCCCATTTCAATATATTTGCTTCGGTTCTTGGTAATATCCAAAATTATATTTTCTAATTCGTTGTTGTTTTCATATAATACTCCATTAATACCATTTTCTATATTAAAAATCTCCCCTCCGGTAATTGCATCTTTTTTAGTTATAAAGGGTACTCCGTAACCCATACTTTTTAAAACGGATAGACCAGCTTGACCTGGGGATATACAGGCTATAGCTCTACTAAAATATTTGCACAATTGGTTTTCATCGAATATTTTTCCTCGAAGGTAGATACTTTCTTCAAAATTATTTTCTGCAATCCATTTTTTAATATTTTCGTATTCATCACCATCTCCGATAATATTTAAAATGGGTATCTTATCATTCAATTTTTTAGCCAATTTGAAACTTTCCAAAAGTGAATAAATTTGTTTTTGTCTGTATAAAGTACCAATAAATAATAAATTATCACGTTGTACAGCAGTATCTATTCTGTTAACCATTACGGTATTTTCTGCTATATGAAGTTTTTCTTTTCTGAAATTTTCATTTAAATACGTTTTGATTGGATTATTTGAATAGAAAAGTATGGCATCAGCCTTACGCATTAAAAAATATCTTATTTTATCCCAAGGGTTTTTTTCACCGTAGTTGCTATTATAGGAAGCCCTCACACCAATACCCCACAAAATAATTTTATAAGTTCTTTTTCTTTTGAAAAGTAATCGCATTAAACTTAGCCATCCTATGTCTCCATATCCTACTACAACATCAAAATTCTTGCAGAATTCATGTAATGAATCTTTGTGCACAAAAAATCGAGAATATTGCTTGCCAGAGAGCTTTACAACCTTAAAATTCACACTCTCATTGAAAGAATTATCTATAGAATAACTGACTGTTAAATCATATTTTTCATTAAGTAATTCAAATATTGGAATTCGGTATGGCCAAATTCTGTTATAAAGAATAAGTACTTTTTTCATAGGAGAATTTGATTATAATACTATTTAAATACCCCAGCAAAATCCAAAATCACCTTCGATTTTATCTTTTCAAGTGATTTAAATTCCTTGTGGGCCACTAAAAAAACAATAATATCTGCATTTTTATAAGCTGATTTGTAATCTGTCAATTTAAAAATATTATGTTCTTTTATATTTGGTTCCACTATGTAATATTCCTCATTATTAGCATTTTGTAATACCCTTTGCGCTATGTATTTTGCCGGAGACTCCCTTAAATCATCTATATCTGGCTTAAAGGCCAGGCCCATAAGGGCAATTTTCGCCTTTCTTCCATGGTCAAGTTCAAATTTAAGTTTGGTATGCTGTACTTTTTCTGCACACCAGAAAGATTTATAGTTGTTTACTTGCCTGGCAGTGCTTATAATTTTAGACTCCATAGGGTAATCAGAGACTAAAAAATAAGGATCAACAGCAATGCAATGACCTCCAACTCCTGAACCTGGTTGCAAAATATTGACCCTGGGATGTTTGTTGGCCAAGTTAATCAGTTCCCATACATTTATATCGGCCTTATCGCAGATCAAGGAAAGCTCGTTTGCGAAGGCTATTTGTACATCCCTTGAGGAGTTTTCCACTAGTTTGCACATCTCCGCTGTTTTGGCATTGGTAGCATGCAATTCACCTTTTACATATTTGGAATAGAATGCAATTGCTTTTTTTGTTGACTTATCGTCTATGCCTCCAATAACTCGATCGTTATGTACGAGTTCATGCATTACATTCCCAGGAAGTACCCTTTCGGGACAATAGGCTAAAAACAACTTGTTTATTAAGTCTGGCCTTTCTTGGAAGATCAGTTCTTTCATTTTATCTGTAGTTCCCACAGGAGAAGTCGATTCTATTATATACAGATCGCCTTCTTTTAAAAAAGGGATTACTGCTTTTGTGGCTGCTTCCACAAATGAAATATCTGGTTCATTTTTGTCTTTAAAAGGTGTGGGCACCACAATTAGGTAAGTATTTCCTGGTGCCGGCTTAGTGCTAGCTCTAAGAAATCCTTTTTTCACAGCGTTTGCTACAGAATCTTCGAGCGACGGCTCAACGATATGTATTTCACCTCGATTAATAGTATCAACAACCTTTTGGTTAATATCTACGCCATGAACCCGTGTTCCGCCTTGTGCAATTAGTGCTGCTGTGGGAAGACCAATATAACCCAAGCCGATCATTATTACTTCTGCATTGTCCATTATTTCTTTATATTTTGAATAAATTCTACAATTCTTTTGCTTGCATTTCCATCACCGTATGGATTATGTAGTTTGCTCATTTTTAAATATCGTTCAGGATTATTTAAAAGGTCCAAAGTTTCATGTACTATTCTTTCCTGGTCAGTGCCCACTAGTATAACAGTGCCAGCATCGACAGCCTCAGGTCTTTCAGTGGTATCCCGCATGACCAATACAGGTTTCCCTAAGCTAGGTGCTTCTTCTTGCACACCTCCACTATCGGTAATGACAAGTTCGCATTTGTTCATAAGCCAAACAAAGGCGGGATACGCCAATGGAGCTATTAATTTTACATTGTCCAATTTCCCTAAAATTTCATAAACAGGTTTTTGCACTTTGGGGTTTAGATGAACAGGATAAATAATTTGTACATTTTTAGTGGACTCAGATATTTCTTTTAGAGCAGCACAAATATTTATGAATCCTTGCCCATGGTTTTCCCTTCTATGACCCGTGACCAATAATATTCTTTTATTAAAATCTATTTCACTTTTTAATTGCTCTATCTCTTTGTCGTTCATGGTGCCTACCTTTAAAACACTTTCATGCAAAGCATCAATCACGGTATTGCCTGTAATTACAATATTTTCTTTAGAGATACCTTCATTAAAAAGATTGTCATATGAAGTCTGAGTAGGTGCAAAATGATAATCTGCAACTCGTCCTGTTATGGTTCTATTTATTTCTTCTGGGAAAGGGGATTGTTTATTAAAGGTTCGCAATCCTGCTTCAACATGGCATACTTTTGCTCCTGAATAAAAAGAAGCGATGCTTGCTCCCATGGTTGTAGTAGTATCACCATGTACATAAACATAGTCTGGTTGAAATTCTTCTAGAATCGGTTGAAGTCCAGTTATGATATCAGCTGTTAGACTATATAAATTCTGGCCTGGTTTCATTAGGTTTAGATCATAATCCGGTTTAATTTCGAAGAAATCAAGAACTTGATCTAGCATTTCTCTGTGCTGGGCAGTAACACATACTTTAGTTTCAAATGACTTATTTTTTAAAAATGCTTTTACCAAAGGAGCCATTTTTATGGCCTCGGGTCGCGTTCCGAATATAATTAGGTTTTTTCTTTTCATTAAATTTAATATATAGGTTTTATCATTTTGAAGTTTTGAAAAAATGATACTTTTATCATATGAAAATGACAAAAATTAAAGATAGTTAAACAATAGACGAGAATTATATTTTTCTGCTAAAAACCTAGAATTAAGGTTTAATAGTAACAGTGGACGGCAGCTTAGGTTAAAAGAGCTGGATTTTTACTCTTTTTTTATACTATCTCTTAGCATTTCAGAAAATGTAATTGCTCCATTATAATTTAAGTGAATTGGGTCATAAAATAGTTTTCGATGGTGTATTGAGTTAGAAAAATCATAAAATTTGACTTTTGAATATTTTTGGGAAAGCTCTTGCATGTTATTTTTAAAATTGGAATAATCTAAATGTTTTAAGTACGAATGAAATGTTGGTGCCAAAACGAAATATACGGTGTCATTTGATTTGGAAATTCGTTCAAAGGTATCAAGCCATAATTTTTCATTGAACCTGATATTTATGGAATCAACATCACTTGAAATAGTTTCAAATTGTCTAGTACTGAGTACATTGGTATTTCCTTTAAATCCATTCTCGGTTATTGTAGTAAGATTGATATAATCCTTTAGGCTTTCTGACACAAAACCTTTTAGGTTTCCAAAATAAAAAAAAGGATAAGGTAATATTTTAGTTTTAGTTGAAGTTTCTAACGAAGCATATAAATGTGTATTCTTTGGGAGTTTGAGATAATAGTTATAATTGTAATCTTCTCCCTCCTGAATAGGATATTCGGTTAAATCAATACTGACAATTACTTTTCTAGAAATTGAATTATCCAGTTCATCTAATAGCATATAATACCATATCTTATTTCCAGTTCCTGGTAAACCAAAATTATAACCTTTACGGTTAGTTTCTAATATGCTGGGAATAAAATCACCCTCCCCACGTGAACTTCCAAGAATAAGCAGTTTGACTGTTCTGTTAGAAGAATAGAATTTGGTAACTTTTTCGTGTGGTAATGTTTCTGAATCTTCGAAAAGCGTTTTCTCCAGAATTGTTAAGATTATAAATATTGCAACGGTTCCGAAGACCATTACATGGACGAGTAATTTGATAAATTTTGTCATTAGAATTGAAAATAAATAAATTGACCACCGTTTTTTTCAAAGAATAAACAGGTGTATGTAAACATTATGCTCAAAACTAGCGTTTGATATTTTGTTGAAAATATTTGAAATCTTTCTTCAGTTTTATACAATAAAAAAAGAAGAAATACGTGAAATAAAAGTATCACCATTGCCGTTGCACCAATTCCTTGTAACAAATTAGAGAATGAAATAAAAAAGTCATTTTCCACAATAGATCTTAGATAAAGAAAAGCTTCTTCGACAGTTTTAGACCTAAAAAATATCCAAGCAAAAAGCACGGCCAATTGGGTTGTTACAAGTGAGGATAATTTGGGTGTAAATTTATCGACAAAATACATGAATACATGAATTAGTGCCCAAACGATAAAAGTCCAATTTGCCCCATGCCAAAGACCTGAGAGTAGAAAAACGATACCTATGTTTATAGCCCATCTAATTTGAGAGACCCGATTACCTCCTAAAGGAACATACAGATAATCCCTGAACCAAGTGGATAGAGAAATATGCCATCTACTCCAGAATTCATTAATGTTTTTAGCTAAATAAGGGCGATCAAAATTCACCATTAGCTCAAACCCTAGAAGTTTGGCGATCCCGCGGGCAATGTTGGTATAACCGCTAAAATCCAGATATATTTGAAGCCCAAAGAAAAATGAACCAATAATTAATGATAAGCCAGAAGAGGTTTCAATATTATCCCACGTGTTGTTTACATAAACGGCAAAGCCATCACCTAAAACAATTTTCCTAAAAAATCCATTAAGAATTAGAAAAAGACCCTGCAAACCTTTTTCATAATCAAACCTGCGTGATGTTAGCATTTGAGGCAAAAGATTTGAAGCTCGTTCAATTGGTCCGGCAACTAGTTGAGGAAAAAAGGAAACAAAGGAGGCGAATGAAATGAAATCCCTGGTTGGCGCGAGTTGCCTTCTATAGATATCTATTGAATAGGACATAGTTTGGAAAGTATAAAAAGAAATTCCTACAGGTAAAATTATATTTAGGGTCCATGTATTCATTACTTCATAACCTAAATTACCAAGCACCTCTATCCAAGAATCAATGAAAAAATTATAATATTTAAAAAATCCTAACAATCCTAAATTAAACAGGATACTGATCCAAAGAAATATTCTTCTTCTCCTTAAGTTAGTCGAGTGATAAATTTCTAAGCCAACAAAATAATCGACAATTGTCGATATTAAAATTAAGGACAAAAAACGCCAATCCCACCAACCATAAAAAATATATGAGCTTAAAAGAATTATAAAATTTTGTGTTTTTAATTTTTTGTTGAATACAAACCAGTATAAAACAAATACTATTGGTAAAAAAAGAAGAAATTCAATCGAATTGAAAAGCATAATCCAAAAATTTAAAGGGAATAATTGTTAAAAGAACGAATTATTTCGCTTAGATGAGATAAACGAATAAATAATAGCTTTATTATAATCCAATTGGTTTAGATCAATGGATATGGATAATTGGCAACTACTTAGAATTTGGGTCATGTTCGTCTAACATCTCAGCTCAATAAGTTTGTATTGACTTCCATCAAATAGTCAGGCATGTTTAACACACTTTTATCTGTTAAATACGCATTGCATTTTGTCTTAATCATGTTAGGAATTGGAATTTAAGTTAGACTATAGAATGTCAATAAACAAAAAGAAGAAGTAAGTTGGCAAAAATTATTTTTCTTGTCTTTGTACATTAATCATGTTCTTTACCAAATTAATAATAGGAAGTTAATTATTAATGATTTATCTGCTGGAGTCAGAGAAGGAATTACCTTGAATTCCAAATATCATGCCTAATGGAACAAACAATAAAATTGCCATATATATACTCCCTGTGAAAAGATGTTGTATTAAGCCAATAATCAATAGCAAAAGGACGAATAGATATGACTTATTTTTTTTCGTATGGTTTTTTATAAGAATAATTCCCTTTATGAAAATTGGAGAAATCAACATCAAGCCAATAATACCCGTAGCCATTACTATTTCGAGTAAGAAATTATGGGGATAAATACCGCCGATTTCAATTTTTCCTCCAAATATTGGATTATCAAGGAAATGGGCAAAAGCGTCTTTCCACAGTGATTCTCGTCCTCCACCTTTGTCTTCCACGGTATTACCCATTCTTTCGAATAGGCTACTTCCACTAGCTTCCATCGCCCAAATAATTACTGGAATAGATAGTATTGAAAGAGTTATAAATTTTACCTTTTGTTTCAACGCGCTAAAGGATATAAATATGGGAATGGTAAGCATAATCGCAATAAGGGAGCCTCTTGAAGATCCTAACAAAAACATAATAAATGATAAAACGATATTAGTGGAGAGGTATATTATTTGAAATTTATTATTTCTTTTTAAATTCATTAATTTGTATATACATAAAACAATCGTTAATACTCCTGCATACGATAATATCAAAGGGTTGAGAACTTCCTCATTCGATTGATATCTCACCATACTTAATCGTCCAATGCCTTGCATTAAATACTTCCCATATAAGGTAATACTGGCTATTCCTAAAAGGAATCCAGAAGAGATAAATCCATTTATAATGGTTTTTTTATATTTTTCAATGTCTATGGTATAGAATGCTAAGAAAGGAATTACTACATATATCAATGCATACATAGGATACTCATACCAAGTTTTTCCTAATTCATAACCTTTCGAAAAATATTCGGTATAAAGAGTTTTAATTAAATAAAAAACCCAAAAAACTGTAAATAGCACTAAATAATGGTAGTTGTTGTTTTTTATCAGTCGATTTCTAGATTGGTGAATTACTATCAACATTAAAAATGCTATTAATACCCTTGTAGGGACGGAATATAATCTAGATACCCCTGAAAGATTAAAGCTTAACAATATAGCCAGTCCAGCGTAGAATCCACTGTATACAAAAAAGGCGATAATAAATATTAACCTTTTCATATTGTTTTTAGTTTTCTGTGCAGGCTTATTTCATATACCACTCCCATTAAGATTAGAAACAGAATATTGGCCCAAAGTGCACTTTTGGCCAATAATAATGCTCCGTGAACACCGTCATTCACCGTTAATAAATA
This sequence comes from Arenibacter troitsensis, assembly GCF_900177645.1. Lineage (GTDB taxonomy): Bacteria > Bacteroidota > Bacteroidia > Flavobacteriales > Flavobacteriaceae > Arenibacter > Arenibacter troitsensis. Next base: position 401,131 of record NZ_FXAO01000002.1, on the reverse strand, counting down.
ATACGCAATTCCGAAAATTGAACCATCCCTGATGATTCTAAAAAATAACATAAGCCAGTTTTTGCTTTCTGACATATAGGCTTGGGCATATACATTACTCATGCTTACAAAAATAGTGGTAAACACTGAGATATTTATAACATCTTTTAATCCTGAAAAATTATCTCCATAAGAAGAAGAAATAAAATCTGATAAGAAATAAATGGTTACAGAAAGTAAAAAAGTTACGCAAAAATTAAAAACTAGAATTATTCTTAGTATTCTAAGACGGGCTTTGTCATTACTTAAATTAGCAGATAAATGGGATAAAATTACGTTTCTTAAGATTCCTGGTATATATAGTATTATGGCACTCCAGTATAAGGCAGCAGAACTCAATCCAACCTCTCCATATGTTGACAACTGCACCAACAACAATCCTGTAGAATAGGTGATAATTGAGTAAAAGGCCTCTTGCAATGCAACTGGAGTGGAGAATTTAAGAATTTCCTTTAAAGATATTTTTTTGTTTAAATCCTTATCTGGCGCAACTACATATTTGTTAATAAAGTATCTGAGGAGAAAGTAGTCTAAAATTTGTAATAAGATGGAGGATATGAACGCCCCTGTGAGTCCATAAAAATAGGTTAATAACACTCCGAACAAAAAGTTGCCAACTCCTATGATGGTATTGATTTTAGCCAAGTCTTTGAATTTGCTTAAACCGGCAAGAATGCCTTCTTGGGTTCTACAAATAGATCCAATTAAGATATTAATCGATATTAATTGAAGAAAAAAAGTTAGTTTAGGCGCTTTAAGTAAATGTATTGCAATGTATTCTGCTGCAAAAAATAAAACTATAGTTGCAAAACCACTAAATAAGACTGTTAATTGCTGACAAGACTTAATTATTTGTGATAGCAATTCGGGTTTGGAGGTATGATATTCCGCAATATATTTTGTTGAGGTATAGTTGAGTCCAAAATTTGTAAAGATTAAAATGGAAGCTATAGTGCCATGCACAATACCAAACTCGCCATATATTTCCTTCCCTAATATTCTTGCTATAATAATAACAGTAAGTAGGGACAGTCCCTTGCCCAAAACATTTCCGAAAATAGCCCAAAATGAGTCGTTCACCAATCTACTATTAATTAGTCGCTTATGTAATTTCTGAACATTAAACATTTAGCATAATCGTTTACCTAACATGATAGAATTCTATTAAAATAATTCGTAAGATAGACCGCCGAGGTTTGTGTTATTATTGTTATCTTAAGTTGACAAAGATGATAATACCTTTTTGATAATAACGCATTATCAGTATGAAATACAATAGAATTCGGTGAATAACTTTATGGGAAAATTTTGACATTTATTAGGAATAGTATTTTATGGGAATCATTGGTTCATTTTAAATTTAAAAAAACAAGTTAAAATACAATTTACTATACTTATTAAATTGCTGATAATCAATAATTTAATAATAAATTAAGATAGTATTTTTTAGATGCGGACATCTGAAATCCGGCATTATAAATTAGTGAAAATATATGATTGTACATGTTGAAAATATTAATTGAATATACAGTAATAGTGCAAACTGTTCCATTATAATTAGAGGTCCGGGTTTACCTATCAGGGGGTAATGGCCATTTATCTATTTATGAATTAGTTCATAGGGATTTTATCGGAGTTTGTACTTGCTGCCTATTACATGGAATAAGTCTATTGGATTCCAAGTCAGTTATATTACTACGGAAAAACTTAAAGCAAATTGGCTCTTGGAATAATCCGAAAGGAGAATTACTCTACTAAAGTCTGTACTATCACGTATTTAAGGTTAATACCCTAGGATTATATTATAAGAACAGGCTGCCACATTCGTAACCTATAATGCTTACATTGACCAAGGTCGTCGCCAAAGGTTTATTAAGGAAACTTTGTCCGAAATGTTCAGATACTCCTTAGTGAAAAAGTTATAAATATCATGATTTTTTCAATATTTGAATGATAATTATAATAGGGGATAAGCTGAATCCAATAAGGGTCATCAAGGGAAAAGTAGAGGCTTTAATAAATTTTTTAGGGTGGCCAGGAATTGAATTTTGATGCGATCTCTTAGTTTAAATAGCCAACCGAATTATAGTTCAATTGGCTGAAATAGAAATCGGATATGCAGAAGGCCAGCAAGGTGAGGTCATCTAAAGATTATCCCGAAATCTCATGAAGCTGTCCTGTTCATTGATATTGCAGATTATTTTTTAGTCCTTAATTCACGTATTTAATGAAAGTGTTTTTTAAGGATGGGGTAAATCCGATATACACATTATCTTTGGCGAGGTTAATTGTTCCGTATGGGGCTCTTAGATTATACTCATTTATGGTGGATCCTGCTTCAAATCTTGATGAAGTAACATTGATATTATCTATACCAAGGGTTAGACTTAAATTAGCACCATTTGACCACGTGCAATTATTAAAATGCATATCGTGCGTATCAACGGGAATTACTCTATTATCCCTGCCACCTGATGGCCTACCAACGAAATTTGTGTTCTCAAAAATAATATTTGAAGCCCCTTTTGAGCCACTACCAGAGCCAACTGCCACCATACCTGCTGAAACGCATTGAGTAAGCCCGTTTGAATCCAAATCGTTATTGATTGTACAATTCCTTATAATAAGGTTGCCACAAAATAATTTCCAGCTTCTTCTCTCAAAACCACTAGAAGTAATATTATCGAATACCGTTAGAGCTGGTGTATTGCTAACATTTTGTCCTGGAGAAAAGACTCCAACATTTTGTCCATCAGGTCCATATCCATTCTTAACTGTGGCATTCTTAAACGTAATAGTTGTTGCAATTGTTGGCACTGTCATCCAATACACTAGATAGGCATTAGCAGCACCGACACCGTCCAAATAATCACATTCTGTACCATATCCTGTCAGCCCGTCCGCGTCACACCCATCAAAAATCCAATCACCGTGAGCATCCGAATCATTACCTTCAAATCGAGCCATGATGTGAGTGGGGCTGATATTTGCCGTTGCAGTCTGCCCATAATCTTTTCCGTCTACATTTGTTAAAACCGTCCTACTATATACTGCAAGGCCTATCGTCCCTTTATTATTTGCATCGAGTAATAAGTCCTGCATTGTTGTTGTCCCACCATTGGAAGTCTTTTTATTTATGTTGATCATTGTTAAATTTGCGACATCGGTTATAATCGTTGCTCCGCTCCAATCAATTGTATGTTCAAATCCTTGGGTAATATTTAGTGTACTATTTATCTTAAATATGGCCCCTGCATTCGCGACTAGGGAGCCTTCGGCATTTAAAGCTGCCTGCAAGGCTTTAGTATCATCTGTTTTACCATCGCCAACGGCTCCATATTTACTGAAATTTACTGCATTAGGATCTGTAGGAGTTTTATCGGTAGGTGTAACTGTGACCGTTATACTTCCGGTTTCGGTAGAAACGGAATTGTCGGGATTGGTAACCGTGGTTGTGTAATCAAACTCATCGGTGCCAGTTTCATCCGGATTTGGTGTATAAACAACGGAATTGTCCTCTTGTACCTCTGCGGTTCCCATTTTAGGAGGTGTTACCTCCGTAATGGTTACCTTTTCAGGTTCTTTAAAGGTGTCGTTGTTTAAAGGTTCAATTACAATTGGATTGTTGGCTAAAGTAACTACAACATCATTGACTAAAAAGGCTTGAGGTTGTTCTATTACATATTCTGCTAAAAGATCGGAATCTTTGTTGCAGGAAAAACTTAAAATTAAGACAATAGTAATTAGGGGCAATTGAATAAAATTCGAGGGGCGAAATTTCATAAGTTTAAGACTTTTGTTTAAATGATAATCATTTGGGTTTTACAAATATTATTTATTTTTTTAACATCATCGTTAAAAGACTAGCTATTTTCGATGAACTGCACAAATTGAGTGCAATGGTGGTTTTACGAATGGTTCTATGGGTTTGGATGTTTAGAATAAGTTTATTCGATGAAATGCTCATTTCTTTAAGATTTGGACCGCATAATACCTGGTAATTGTTAATTTTTTAACTATGTTTAGTGGTTTTTAAAAGTTGAATTGGAATTGATGTCACTTCCATATTAAAATGGGTGATATCACCAAAATTATTCATGCCTATACCGTTAAAGACTAACGCTAAAAACATAATTAATATTTTAGTTCTTTACATATAGAAATAAGTGTACAGTGGAAAGAAGTTTTTATAAGCCTATGAGTTACGGTTTTGTATTCTAATGAATAAGAGATATTGAAACTTTAAAAAAGTGTTCCGACATAAAGTAAGGCCTATTTATTTTTGATGGTGTAAGTGTTGCTTTGGAAAGGTCCGATTCTAAGTCTGTATATTTTGCAGTATAACTACTAATTATTTGAATTTGGCTATTATTGGTCTGGAATTGCTTATTAATACCGTGCGTCACTATTTTTACGCAAATCACCTTATGGAAGTTTATTTTTCCTTAGGATTTTAAAATGGAATATATGTATATATTCTAGGTGCGACTGTTTAAGTTTGCTGAAATTAACCCGGCATGCAATTTAACTGGCCTTTACTGCGTTCAACCCTACAAATTTAATTAAGGCTGTTATTTACGGATTATGTTACATAAGTAAGATTCAGTAAATTAAAAAATAGATACGATGTTACTTTGTGAATTATGGAATTGGCCACCAATAGTTAGAAGATCAGCTAATATACCGTAGGGTGCAATATAGTTAATTGCAAATTCAAAAATTAATAGTGTCCTCAATTTACTTACAACTCATTATAAATATAACTTATAGGTGGCATAAATCAAATGCCGTGGTAGAGCTGTAGGGGAATCAAATTCGGCTAAACACCTAATAATTCGACTTACCCTAAGTTGTATAAGTTTATTTTCAATACTTTTTTATGTGCATTTTTCGCCAAAATATATTCATTGGAGCCACTAGTTCCTAGTCAGCTGCCCCATAGCGACCAGTTTTAGGAATCTGTTTGTATTTGGAAATCCTCTTGTGCAATGACAGTCTTAATCGCTCCTGTAAAATTCTTAAGACCATTCCTTGCTATTTTTTGAATTAGAATTTAATCTTGGTCCAGCACCCATTCCTATCTCTTGCAAAATAATGAAATCCCATATTTTTTACTCTGTCAGCAAACCAATGCCATAAAAGTTGCCCTAACCTGATTGCTCATCAATTTTTTCATTTATATGTTATAATAGTCAAAATGATTAAAAAGCTTGCTATTGAAATGGATCTTGTGGAAATGTATGCTAATACTCACAAATTATGGGGATTCTGCTAATTAAGGTGAAAAGCTAACTAAATTCAATTTGCTCAATACTTGCTTTATACGCATAAAGTAGATATATTTGTTTGCTTAAATATTACTGGGTATTATTACATTCCAATACCTGTTTAATTATATTCCTTAAATTGTACCTAAACTCGATTAACACGTACAGAGGTGTGGCTATCTTGTTAATAGTTCTAGCACATTGCTATTCTATAGCAGGTATTCGAATAGATACCACCTTAGAAAAAGTGTTCTCGAATATTATATCTGGTAGTACAATTCATTTTGTTTTTATTTCCGGATTCCTCTTTCATCATATTTTCTATCAGAAGTTAAAAACGAACAGTTTTTTCTTGTCTAAAGTGAAGCGATTATTGATACCCTATACTTTTCTGTCAATTGTGCCAATTTTATTTAAAATCTATGCTGAGCCTGATTTCTGGAATGCTCATTTACCTCTTACGGGAGACGGTGCTTTGCATGAATATGTAATCCCTGGCTTAATGTTCTATATCACTGGTGATCATTTGGTGGCGTATTGGTACATTCCATTTGCATTGTGCCTTTTTCTAATGTATCCCTTGCATATAAAATTCATAGAAACCAAGTTGAGAAATCAAGTAATTATTTTTGGGGTATGTTTTATGACAGCTATGCTTATTCATAGGCCAATAAATAACCTTGCCATTTTACAATCGGTTTTGTATTTTACTCCCGCATATTTATTAGGTATTCTGTGCTCTATGAACAAGGCTTTTATCTATGCAAAACTACAAGGAAAGGAATTTTTGTTTTTGACAGCGGCCATAGTTTTGGCGGTTGTTCAGGCACTTCTAGGGAGGCATAACAATTATCAAAAACTTCCTTTTATTTACGATGGTATTGATTTGATTCTTCTGCAAAAATCGTTTCTATGTATCTTTTTTATGGTCTTTTTATACAAATTTGAGCATTCCAGTAATAGGTTGCTAATGCTTTTGGCTTCTACGAGTTTTGGTATTTATTTTATTCATGCGTATGTATTGTACGCTTTAACTTTGTTAAAAACTGAATTTGAAATAAAAATAAGCTATAATTGGCCGATATACTTTGTGATATCGGGAATAATAGTCGCCTCTAGTATGCTTTTAGCGCTTTTGATGAAAAAACTATTTCCAAAATACGCCGTATATATTACAGGATACTAGTTTTGAGAAAATCAGTGATGTTTTGTTTTGTAGCTGAGTTCCCCAATTTCTTTAATTTGTTTTTTGTGCCAACTTTTCAAACAATTTTCTATAACAGACCTTGTTTCGACTATCTTCCCGGCCTTTTCTCTTGTTCTCCAACCTTGAAGAGTCCTTCCGCTGATAATACGCCTTAATAGGATATGTCTATGGAAAGAACTAAACGCACTATGGGTAGCATGAGGGGTTGGTAGGTAGTGGTCGTCTGGACTCCTCGGCTTAACCCGTTTGTTCCTCCTACGTTCTGATGGAAAACTGGATTGCAAAATAGGTTTTGTCCGAGGTGTATTAGCTCCATTTATTTTACTGCCTATGGTAGTTGACCTTGGTCCTAGTTGTATATTGTTCGTCTATTTTTTTACCTTCTGTTCTCTTCGTTTATTGATAATTTAATGGCGTAAAGCATATTGTGCCGGAAAAAAAATAGTGTTCTTGTACAACTAGAAATATGCCGTTAATCATTTCCTTGAACTAATTTGTAATTCTACTTAATGATACATCATTGGCAAAATCATAACCTACCATTAATATTTCCCCCTAAAACTCCTTTAACATCATAAACTATTCCGTTTGTTCTTAATAATGAATTTAGGTCAAGGCTTAAAAATTGATTATGGGCTACAGTTAATACAATACCGTCATAGGTCTTTTTTGGTAGCTGGGTATAAGTAATTAAGTTGTATTCGTGTAGAACCTCTTCAGTAGAGGCCCAAGGGTCAAAAACGTCTATTTTTGCACCATAGCTACTTAGATTGTTAATTACGTCTACAGCTTTCGTGTTACGTACATCTGGACAATTTTCTTTAAATGTTATGCCCAAAACCAAAATATTGGCACCTTTTACCTTAAGGTCGTTTTGTACCATTAACTTTACCACCTCAGCCGCTACATAGTTGCCCATACTGTCGTTCATTCGTCGCCCTGCCAAAATTATTTCTGGGTGATATCCATATTCTTGAGCTTTTTGGGCTAGATAGTAGGGGTCTACCCCAATACAATGGCCTCCTACCAAACCTGGGCTAAAGGGGAGGAAATTCCATTTGGTGGCAGCTGCTTTCAAAACTTCCTGAGTGTCGATCCCCATTAGATTAAAAATTTTGGCCAATTCGTTAACAAAGGCAATGTTGATATCCCGTTGCGAATTTTCGATAACTTTTGCAGCTTCGGCCACCCGGATACTCGGGGCCAAATAGGTTCCGGCGGTGATAACCGATTTGTAAAGTTGATCTACTTTTTTTCCAACTTCCGGGGTGGAACCTGAAGTTACTTTTAATATCTTTTCAACAGTGTGTTCCTTGTCGCCCGGATTGATTCTTTCGGGGGAATAACCGGCAAAAAAATCAAGGTTGAATTTTAGTCCACTTATATTTTCTATAATTGGGATACATTCTTCTTCCGTTGCACCTGGATAAACGGTGGATTCATAGATTACAATATCTCCTTTCTTTATAACCTTCCCGATAGTTTCGCTAGATTTAAACAGAGCAGTTAAATCAGGCTTATTGGCATTGTCCACTGGGGTGGGCACGGTAACAATGTAGTAATTGCAGTGTTTTATATCTTCAATTAGCTCTGTACAAAAAAGTCCTGTTTTTGCATTGGGTGTGTCCTTGATTACTAATTTTAATGCGGTATTGGACACTTCCTTGGTATAGTCCATTCCTTGGCGCAACTGTTGTATCCTTGACGTATTAATATCAAATCCTACTACAGGATATTTGGTGGCGAATAAATGTGCCAATGGCAAGCCTACATAACCCAAACCAATTATGGCGATTTTGATATCGTTCATGCAATCATTATTTAAAACTAATTTTAAGTACAATACTTTCTCCGGCTTTCTAGGACCAATGGGCTACATTTTGATTTATTTCAAATTATCCCAATACCAGGATACGGCTTCTTTTAGGCCTTCTTTTAAATTATGGGTTGGCTGGTAATCCAATAAATCTTGAGCTTTTTGGATAGAGGCTAGGGAATGTGGTACATCGCCCTCCCGTAATGGGCCGTAGGTGGTATCAATATCCTTTATTTTAGGGTCATACTTAGACAGGTAATCCTTAAGTATTGTTATTAGATCATTCAAAGAAGTACGCTCGCCAAAAGCAATGTTGTAAACACTGTTCACTGCTTGCTTGTTTTTTGTTGCCAGGGCTTTAATATTGGCCTGAATAACATTATCGATATAGGTGAAATCCCGGGAAAAGCTTCCATCGCCATTAATGTTGGGCGATTCGTTTTTCATAAATTGCATTACGAATTTGGGGATAACTGCCGCATAAGCTCCTTTGGGATCCTGTTTTCTTCCGAAAACATTAAAATAACGCAGACCTATAGTTTCCATACCATAGGTTTTTGTAAATATATCTGCATAAAGTTCATTTACGTATTTGGTAATTGCGTAAGGGGATAAAGGTTTTCCAATAACCTCTTCAACTTTTGGTAACCCTTTGGAATCTCCGTAGGTGGAGGAGCTAGCTGCATACACAAAGCGTTTTACTTTTGAATCCCTTGCGGCAACCAGCATATTCAAAAATCCGCTTACATTTACTTCATTGGTCGTAATAGGATCTTTTATTGATCTTGGGACCGATCCCAAAGCCGCTTGGTGCAATACGTAATCCGTATTATTACAAGCTGTTTTACAGTCCTCTAGGCTTCTTATATCCCCTTCCAAAAGCGTGAAATTTTTATTTTTCAGAAGATGGGAAATATTTTCAATTTTTCCTGTTACAAAATTATCCAGGCACAATACTTTGTTGCTGTTATTTACAAGAAATTCGCATAGATTGGATCCAATAAATCCAGCCCCTCCTGTTACCAGTACAGAATATTCTTTTGGGAATTTTAATTCTTTAATAGTCATATTTGTTTTAAAGGAAGATTCTTTTGTAGTTTAAAAAGTGTTCTAAGGTTAGAAAATAAAGGGGAGGACATAGAAATTAAGCTTTTGTCTCTTTTTTTGGTATGTTATAGAAATTACAGAACCAATCGGTAAAGGACTTAACGCCATCCGCTATATCGGTTATTGGTTGGTATTCGTAATCTTGAATAAGTCGATCAATGTTGGCCCAAGTTTTTCGTACATCGCCAGGTTGTATGGGTAACATTTTTTTGATAGCCTCCCTGCCCAAGTTCTTTTCAATTTCCCTAATAAAATCCAACAATTTAACAGATTGATTGTTTCCAATATTGTAAATCTTGTACAACTTTGTCTGGTTTGTCCATTTTTTTTCAACTACACTTATAATGCCCGTCGTTATATCATTTATGTGGGTGAAATCACGTTCCATTTCACCATTATTGAAGACCTTTATAGGTTTTCCTTTTACAATAGCTTCAGTAAAAAGAAAAAGTGCCATATCCGGCCTACCCCAAGGCCCGTAAACCGTAAAAAAGCGTAGTCCCGTAGTAGGAATTTTATATAAATGGCTGTAAGTATGTGCCATTAGTTCGTTACTCTTTTTTGTTGCTGCATAAAGGCTTATGGGGTGGTCTACCTGATCATCTTCATGGAAGGGGATATTTTTGTTAAGACCGTACACACTGGAACTACTGGCGTAAATAAAATGTTGGATTGAATGGTGCCTGCAACATTCCAAAATATTGGCATAGCCGACCACATTGGAATCTATGTACACTTCGGGGTTGTCTATGCTGTAACGTACTCCTGCTTGGGCAGCCAAATGACATACCTTGTCAAATTTTTCTCTCTCGAAAACTTTGGGAAGCCTTTCCCGGTCGGCAATGTCCATACGGATAAATTGGAACTGGTCTCCGTATAATGTTCCGGTGCAACCAAGGTGCAAAAGCTCGGCCTTGTCCTTGGAAATGCCCAATTCTTTTAGTCGTGCGTATTTGAGTTCAATATCGTAATACCTGTTAATATTATCAATCCCGACCACCTGATGCCCTTTGTTCAGTAAAGATCGAGTAACGTGAAACCCTATAAAACCCGCAGAACCAGTAACTAGTATTTTCAAAAGAATTTGTTTTTCACAAATATCGGAAAAATTGACAAGTGGGTTGGATTCTCCCTACATTTAATAGTGTTTTAGTTTTGCATGCCTATATTTTTATACTAATCCTGTGTCGTAAATGTCAATTCATTTTTCTTACCGCTTCCTATGATTCTCCAATCTTATAGTAGTTAAACCCTAATTCGGTCATACTTTCTTTATCCAAAAGTCTTCTCCCATCAAAAACAAAGGCTGGTTTTAGCATATTTTTGAAAATTTCGGACCAATCGTAGTTCTTAAACTCATCCCATTCTGTTAGTATGGCTATAGCATGGGCATCCTGAATGGCCTCTATAGGTTGTTTGGTAACTTTCAATAAGCGGCGGTTTTCTTCGGGCGTTCTGGTATTTAAATAATCCAGGTCTGCATAAATTTGTTTTTCAGAAACCTTTGGGTCATAAACCACGATTTCAGCTCTTTCTTCCAAGAGTGCATCGGCAACGTATATGGCTGCGGACTCCCTAGTATCATTGGTGTCTTTTTTAAAGGCCCAGCCAAAAAACACTATTTTTTTGCCCGAGACGGTATTGTACAGCGTAGAAATAATATTTTCGGCAAAACGTCTTTTTTGGTAATCGTTCATGATAATTACTTGTTCCCAGTAATCCGCAACTTCCTGAAGGCCAAAACTACTGGCAATGTAAACCAAATTAAGGATGTCTTTCTGAAAACAGGATCCCCCAAAGCCTACTGAGGAATTTAAGAATTTGGATCCTATTCTACTGTCATACCCTATGGCTCTGGAGACTTCAGCGACATTGGCATCCGTTTTTTCACATAATGCAGAGATAGAATTTATAGAGGAAACTCTTTGTGCTAAAAAGGCATTGGCAACCAGTTTGGAAAGTTCCGAAGACCAAACGTTGGTCTGTAAAATGCGTTCCTTTGGAAGCCAATGCTCATATATGGCACTTAGAGTGTTCTTAGCTTCTTTTCCAGAAGCAGTTTCATCCCCGCCTATTAAAACACGGTCCGCTTTTAATAAATCTTCTATAGCGGTTCCTTCCGCCAAAAATTCAGGATTCGAAAGAATTTCAAAAGCCACTCCATTACCTGTATTGTCCAATATACTTTTTATGGCGCTTGCGGTTCTTACCGGAAGTGTAGATTTTTCAACTACTATTTTATCATTTTTAGCTACTCGGGCAATATTACGTGCGCATAACTCTATGAATTTCAAATCGGCTGCTTGTCCCTTGCCTTTCCCGTAGGTCTTTGTGGGAGTGTTAACGGATATGAATATTATTTCCGCCTCATCAATGGCTTTGTCAACCTCTGTGCTGAAGAATAAGTTTTTACCTCTGGTTGTTGCCACAATTTCACTAAGACCGGGCTCGTAAACCGGTAAATTATCTAGATTGGAATCGTTCCATTGATTAATACGTTCTGCATTTATATCCACAACAGTAACTTTTATTTCTGGACATTGACTGGCAATGACCGACATGGTGGGTCCGCCAACATAGCCTGCCCCTATGCAACAAATCTTGGTAACTTTCTTCATTAGTTTTAGGATAATTATTTAATGCAAAGATTAAAAATTAATTCAAATGACTTAGGCTTTTAGCGCAACGAAGCTTATATTTATAGATAAATTGTTCAGAAACCTCGATAAAACCTCGAGATATTAATACGAGCAGTATTTAATCGATATATTTCAATCTTGAACGAATTATTCGAGCAAGATGCGGTTCTACTCGAAACTATAGTTAATTTTACATTGCAATTAATTAAACAACCCCAAGTTTTGATTACAAAAACTAAAATATGGCTTTCATCACCGCACATGGGTGGTAACGAGCAAAATTATGTTCAAGAGGCCTTTGATACTAATTGGATAGCGCCACTTGGTCCCAATGTAAATGCTTTTGAAGATTCAATTTAAGATTATTTAGGCAATTCCATGAAGGTGGCGGCACTTAGTTCTGGAACTGCTGCTATTCATTTGGCTTTGGAGTTACTTGGTGTAACTTATGGTGATGATGTTATTTGTCAGACATTTACTTTTTCTGCCTCTGCCAATCCTATAACATATTTAGGAGCGCGCCCCATATTTGTAGATAGTGAAAAGGATACATGGAACATTTCGCCTATATTGATGGAACAGGCCATAAAGGATGGCTTGGCGAAGGGCAAAAAGCCTAAGGCAATTATCGCGGTACACTTATATGGTATGCCTTATAAAGTGGATGAGATTAATGCGATTGCTACCAAATATGACATACCTATTGTTGAGGATAGTGCTGAGGCCTTGGGTAGTAAATATAAGAATAGGCCATGTAGCACATTTGGTAAAATAGGTATATTGTCTTTTAATGGTAACAAGATTATAACCACCTCTGGAGGGGGTGCGTTGGTTACCAAGGATGAAGATATAAAAAAGAAGGCTGTTTTTCTAGCAACCCAGGCCAGGGACAACGCTCCGCATTATGAGCATTCCTATATTGGATACAATTATAGGATGAGTAATGTGCTGGCCGGAATAGGTCGGGGCCAAATGGAAGTGATTGAGGACAGGGTTTATAGTAGAAGGACCAATTATAATTATTATAAAGATGAGTTGTCAAACTTATCCGAAATAGAATTTTTGGAAGAGCCCAATGGCTTAAAATCCAATCGTTGGTTAAGTTGTATATTATTGCCTTCTTACGAGATACGTGAAGAAATTAGATTGGCGCTATTGGACGAGGATATAGAGTCCAGACCTTTATGGAAACCAATGCATCTGCAGCCAGTTTTTGTAAATTGTAAGAGATATGTAGACGGCACTTCGGAAGAGTTGTTCCAAAGGGGGCTTTGCCTTCCCAGCGGTTCCAATCTAGAAAAAGAGGATTTGGATAGAGTTATAAAGATAATCTTAAAAGTATTGACCAAATGATACATAATTACCTAACAAGTAGAGCGCAGAAATATACCTCTAAATGGATTGTTTTGGCGATAGATTTAATTTTGGTGGCCATAACCTTTATTTTTTCATATTTAATTAGATTTAATCTAACCCTTGATTTTGATATAAGTAAGTTGGTTTTGCAACTGCCCATTATAGTTTTGATTTCGTTGGTTGCGTTTTTTGTTACTGGTTCTTACAAGGGGGTTGTCAGACATACAGGGGTAAGGGATGTTTACAATATATTTAATGCCATTTGCTTAGCCAGTATAATCACCATTTTTATGATTATTTTGAACAGGGAAATGGAATTTATGGAAGGTTTTACGGTTCCCTTATCTATAATAATCATTCATAGTCTATTGAGTTTTATAGCTTTGACAGCTTCTAGATATATGTTTAAGAATGCCTATTATAACCTAGTAAAGCAATTTAAGATTACTAAAAATGTTATTATTTATGGGGCCGGGGAGTCTGGGATACTGACTCACAATGCCTTGACTGGTCATTCAGGAAGTGTGTCAAGAGTTGTAGGGTATATAGATAGGGACTATGAAAAGGTAGGTAAAAGTATTAATGGGGTCAAAGTATATGCCCCTGAAGTTCTTTCGGAATATTTTATAAAGGCCAATGGAATTAATGAAATCATATTTTCTATTCAAAACATAGAACATAATAGATTAAGGGAGTTGGTGGAAGGGTTGGTGGATTTTCCGGTACAAGTGAAAATAGTTCCTCCTATAGAGGATTGGATCAATGGAGAGTTGAAGATATCCCAGATTAAGCAAGTGCAAATTGAGGACTTGTTGGACAGGGTACCTATCAATATTAAGAACAATCGCATTTCCAAAGAGTTAAAAGATAAAGTAATTGTGGTTACCGGAGGAGCTGGTTCCATAGGAAGCGAGCTGGTAAGGCAAATAGCCAATTATGAATATAAATCCCTAATCGTGATCGATCAGGCCGAGTCCGCCTTGTATGATTTGCAGCAAGAGCTGATACAGAACGGTTTTCATAATTTTATTCCGATTGTTGGGGATATAAGGGACAAAAATAGAATGTCCGGCTTATTTCAGGAGTACAAGCCCAATATGGTGTTTCATGCTGCTGCGTACAAGCATGTGCCATTGATGGAATACAACGCTTACGAGGCGGTAAAAATTAATGTAGCCGGAACCAAGGTGATTGTAGACCTTTCTTTGGACAACAATGTGGACAAATTTATTTTTGTTTCTACAGATAAGGCTGTAAACCCAACTAATGTAATGGGGGCCACCAAAAGGATAGCGGAAATGTATATTAGTTGTTCACAGCAACAGAACAAGACAAAGTTTATTACTACCCGTTTTGGTAACGTTTTGGGATCCAATGGTTCGGTTATCCCGCTGTTTAAAAAACAAATTGAAAAAGGAGGGCCATTAACCGTGACTCATAAGGACATAACGCGATATTTTATGACAATTCCAGAAGCGGCCCAATTGGTATTGGAAGCTGGAGGAATGGGGCAAGGCGGCGAAATATTTATTTTTGATATGGGTGAATCGGTCAGGATTTTCAATTTGGCCAAGAATATGATTAAATTATCAGGACTACGATATCCGGAGGATATAGATATCAAGATAACAGGTCTGAGACCAGGTGAAAAATTGTATGAAGAGCTATTGGCTAATGGGGAAAATACCATGCCTACCTATCATAAGAAAATTATGATCAGCAAGTCTAGGGAATTTGACTTCGAAGATGTTAGGTCGAAGATCAATGAATTATGTGTAACTAATATGTTCTTCAATGGTAACCCTGTGGCACTAATGAAGGCTATTGTACCCGAATATGTCTCCAACAATTCTGACCTATGTAAGCTGGACAAGGCGAAAGAAATGAAAGAAGTAGTAGAAAAAACAGAAAATGTAGACGTCAAGAAAATTTTGCAGCCTTAAATTTTACTATACTTGCATTAGAAATTTTATTATCAATTCCTTTATACTTGGTTTCATGAAAAAAGAATATTTTGGCTTATTTAATCTTTTAATAATTTTTGCATTACTGCTTTCTTCCTGTGCCTCAAAAAAGGAGGTAGTCTACTTTCAGAATGCCAGTAATTTTGAAACGCTAGTGGACAAGAACAGTTTTACCCCAAAGTTTAAGGTAGATGACCTTGTCAGTATCAATGTTTCTACTCTGGACAATGAGGCCAGTGTTCCCTTTAATTTATTTAGGGGTGCCTCGGAGGGAGGAATACGGCCAGAACAAGTAGATTATTTAATCGATCAGGAAGGCAATATAAATTTTCCAGTGATTGGAAAATTGAAAATATCCGGGTTGTCACCAGAAGAAGTGAGACTTCTTTTGAGTGAAAGATTAAAGGACTATTTAAAGGATCCTATAATAAATATTAGGTTGGTTAATTTTACGGTAACAATTTTGGGAGAGGTTCAAAGACCAGGTACCTATCCTGTAAGTGGTGAACGAATTACCATATTAGAGGCGTTGGGCTTAGCGGGGGATTTAACTATTAAGGGGATGCGGAAAAATGTGATGGTAATTCGGGATTTTGACGGAACCAAAGTATATACCCGTCTAGATCTTACCCAAAAGGAGGCTATGAATTCCCCTGTGTACTATTTGACCCAGAACGATGTAGTTTATGTGGAGCCCAATCAATCTGCGGTTACTGCATCCAGTTTGGACAATAGGGCTACTATAGCCATTTCTTTGGCGTCGCTGGTGATCACCTCTACCATACTTTTTATAACTAGAAATTAATCACAAACAAAATATTTCTCCTTGCCTCATGAGCATAGACTCTAAAATTAATACTATAGAAAATTTCGACATTAATGAAATTATAAGTGCGTATACCAAGCATTGGAAATGGTTTGTATTTTCGGGCATCGTTGCTTTAACAACTGCCGTTCTTTATTTGAGGTATACAACACCGGAGTATATTGCAGAAGCCAAAATCCAAATTCTTGATGAAAATAGCTCTGGGGCGGGTCTTGGTCTGTTTCAGGATTTAGAGTTGCTGTCTGGAAGTAATAAACAGGTTGCCGATGAGATTGAATTAATCAATTCCAGATCTAATTTTATTGAAGTGGTCAAAACCTTGGGGTTAAATACAAAGATTATGGCCCAAGGGAATATAATAGATACTGAATTGTATACCAATCCGCCGGTAAAGATTAATTTTATTGCTGCCGATTCTATTATTAACAAATCCAGTTTCGAGTTCTATCTTCAACTTTCCTCTACTACCTCCTTTGGTTATGCGGAAGAAGAGGATATGCCGTTGAAGGTATTGTCGTTTGGGACTAATATTCCTACCCCAATTGGGGATATTGTGGTAACCCCCAATATGGAAAATTTTGATCGTTTTAAGGAGGCCAGAATTAAAGTGGTGGTGGATCCTGTGACCGTGGTAGCCCAAAATTACAGGGACAAAATAAGTATTAGTACTTACGAACAAATGTCTAACATCCTCAGTATTTCCTTGCAGGATCCGATTAAGGAAAAGGCAGTGCAAATCTTGAATGAACTCATTAGGGTTTATAATAAAAATGCCATTGATGATAAAAGAAAAATAGCCGATAGGACTTCTAATTTTATTGATGATAGGATTGCGGAGATTTATACCAACCTTTCCTCTGTTGATCAGACAGCCGAGGATTTTAAGACGGGTAAAGGGGTTACGGACATTGCTTCGGAAGCCAACATTAATTTAAATGTGGGGGTTGCCAATCAGCAGGAACTGGCCAATATGCGGACCCAGCTTAACATTGCCGCGTCCATGAAAGATATTGTGGAGCAACAGGATAGTTTCGAAGTGCTTCCTGGAAATGTGGGCTTAACAGACCCAACCATTAACAGTACTACCTCCAAGTATAACGAATTGGTTTTGGAACGAAACCGATTATTGAAAAGTTCCAACGAAAAAAACCCGGTTATTGTTAACCTGGACCAACAGATCCGTGGTTTAAAAAGAAATATGCAGTCCAGTTTAAGCAGTACTGTTGATAACTTGGGCTTGCAGGTGAATGCTTTGAGCAATCAGCAGGCCATCTTTAATTCTAAGATTTATTCCGCTCCAAAAAATGAGAGGGCTTTAAGGGATATAACTAGAAAGCAGGAAACAACGGAACAACTGTATCTATACCTATTGCAAAAAAGGGAGGAAGCGCAGATCGCCGTGGCTTCTACTGCTCCTAAATCCAAGATAATAGATTACGCATATAATCCCAGTCCGTTACCAATTTCACCGAAAAGAAAAATTGTTTATTTGGCCTTTTTATTAATTGGAGGCTTAATTCCTTTTTCTGTTATTTATGTGAGAAATCTATTGGATAATAAAGTGAATAATATGCATAGTTTGGAAAAGGTGTCCAGTAGCATTCCTGTATTAGGGGAATTACCCCGACTTTCCAAGAAAGAGCAAAAGGTAATTGTTAAAGAAGACCGCTCCGTTCTGGCTGAATCCTTGAGGATTATTAGGACCAATCTGGATTATTTGATCAAGACAAAAAGCGCAGAAAACGGAAAGAATAATATTATTTTTGTCACCTCTAGTGTTCCAGGTGAAGGAAAGTCATTTCTTTCCACTAATTTAGCTATGACCATGGCTAGTACAGATAAAAAGGTTCTGTTGTTGGGAGCTGATGTTCGTAATCCTAAATTGTATTCTTTTTTTACTGGAAGTGAAATAAATAAAATGCCCGTTAAAAATAGAAAAAAGGATGTGGGTCTCACTGAGTATCTTTATGATAATACTTTGGAGGTTAAGGATATCATTAATCCTATGCTGGTTTTTAATGATACCATGGATGTTATATATTCAGGCAGAATACCTCCCAACCCTGCAGAATTGTTAATGAGCAAACGCATTAAAGAACTCTTTGAGGAAATTTCCGAGAAATACGATTATGTAATTGTGGATACCGCACCCCTTATGGTGGTTACGGATACTTTATTGATAAGTGATTATGCCAACCATCTTATTTATGTTACAAGAGCAGGTGTTACGGAAAAGAAGGCTGTACAGTATCCCATGAAATTACAGGAAGATGGAAAGATAAAGGGGCTGTCCTTTGTTGTGAATGATGTGAAAGTTTCCAATTTAGGGTATGGCGGGAAGTACGGTTATGGCTATGGAAAAAGTCAGAAAAAGTGGTGGAAATTTTAATAGTTATATGCTTTGGAACTTGCGATTTTTTTAGTTTAAACTTTGCTTCCGAAGTCTAATGGATTGGTATAACAAAATGGAATTGTAATAGCATATTCATCAAGTTAAATATGGACTTTTATGATGTAAAAAAGGGAAGGCAAAAACGCCTTCCCTTTTTTTTGGTTAAAGCCAAATTTTGCCAGGAATTTCTACAATGCCTTTCCGTTGAAATCCTGGGAAGAGCTATAATCATTGGCAAGTAGTATTTTTCTGTTCTTAGGATATAGCTATGCCTTTTGTTGGGCTCAGGGGAAGGTTCCGGATGTTTATATTTTTTGTGCCTGTATTTTGTCGATGAACATTCGGGTTTAAACGAATAAGATTAGGGTATTTTCCCTCACGATTGTTATTACTTTATATTTGTTTTTTGTATCTTAATAGACCGCCCAATGCGGTTTGAAATTAGAATGTTTTTTAACTGCATAAATATGAAACACAATTACTCTAAAACGCTTTCATTTATCTTTGTTTGCTTGTTCATCCTAGGGTTTAATCTGATAAATGCGCAGGTTAATTTTTCCCAGAGCAACTTGGATTTTAACGGAAATGGCAATGCATTGGTCACCACCTCCTTGAAGTTTGGTCCAGATGGACGTTTGTATTTTGCCGAGTATTCTGGTACCATCAAGGCACTCACCATCGAAAGGAATGGACCAAGTGATTATAAGGTTATAAATACTGAAGTTATCACTGGAATAAATGGAATTCAAAATCATAATGATGATGGCTCCCCGGATTCCTCAACCTTAAGGCAAACCACTGGTATCACGGTTACAGGAACTTCTTCAAATCCAATTATTTATGCTACTTCCAGTGATTTTAGGATTGGCGGAGGGACTAATGGTGGTTCTGGTGATACTGGTCTCGATACGAACTCTGGAGTTATTACCCGGTTTTCTTGGAACGGGTCTACATGGGATGTGGTCGATATAGTTAGGGGACTGCCACGATCCGAGGAAAATCATGCTACCAACGGGTTGGAATTCGTTACAGTTAGTGGCATCGACTATTTAATTGTGGCTCAAGGAGGGCATACCAATGGTGGAAGTCCCTCCATTAATTTTAATTATGCAATGGAATACGCTCTATCTGGGGCTATTTTATCCATAAATCTGGATATGCTGGAAGCTTTGCCTATCCAGAATGACAACGGTCGTAACTTCATATATGATATACCTACCTTGGACGATCCAACACGTGCCAATGCAAATGGCATTACGGATCCCAATGCTCCTGGGTACAATGGGATAGATGTTAATGATCCTTTCGGTGGGAATGATGGTCTTAATCAGGCCATGATTGTACCCAATGGTCCTGTTCAAATTTTTTCCCCGGGGTATAGAAATGCCTATGATTTAGTAATTACAGAGAGTGGGGCCGTATATGTTACCGATAATGGGGCCAACGGAGGATGGGGCGGTTTCCCCGAGAATGAAGGTACGGCTTTTGTGACCAATAACTATGTTCCAGGGGAACCTGGAAGTTCGTCACAATCAGGTGGTGAACAGATCAATAATGAGGATCACCTTCAGTTGATTACTACAGATATTCAAAATTATGTTTTTGGTAGTTATTACGGAGGGCATCCTAACCCGGTTAGGGCCAATCCCAATGGAGCTGGATTGTATACCACTCCAAACGCCACAAGTAATGCAGGTGCTGTTTTTAGAACACTAATATATGATCCTGATGGATCTACACCAGGGTCTACCACTGATGCAAGTATAGGACTTCCGGCCAATTGGCCGCCAGTGCCTTCAGCCAATCCGGTAGAAGGAGATTGGAGAGGTCCGGGAATTGCCAATCCAGATGGTCCAGTTGATGATATAGTAACTATTTGGGGTACCAACACCAATGGTATAGATGAATATACAGCTACCAATTTTGGTGGAGCCATGCAAGGAGATCTGCTCGCCGGTACTAATTTTAGCCAGTTGAGGAGGGTGGAACTTAATCCCGATGGAAGCTTGGAAACATTGACTCCAGTTTTTGCTTCTAATTTAGGGGGTAATGCACTTGGGGTGAGTTGTAACGGGGACTCGGATCCTTTTCCAGGAACTATTTGGATAGGCATATACACTGGAAGTGGAGGAAATGGTAACACAATTTCCAAAATTGTTGTATTGGAACCTGCCGACCTAGTGAATTGTATAGCACCAGGAGAACCTGGATATGATGCCAATGCGGACTACGACAACGATGGCTATACCAATCAGGATGAGGAACAAAATGGCAGCGATCCTTGTAATGGTGGTTCGCAGCCAAATGATTTTGATAAAAATGCAGGTGCTCCGTATATTTCGGATCTTAATGACTTGGATGATGACAATGACGGTATTTTGGATGCTCAAGACCCATTTCAATTGGGAGACCCCATTACTGGTGGCAGTGATGCATTTGCCATACCCGTTATTAATGAGCTATTTTCAGATACCAGCCTAGGCGGATATTTGGGACTTGGAATGACCGGTTTAATGAATAATGGAGATGCCAATCCCAATTGGTTAAATTGGATAGATAGAAAAGATGATCCAAATGACCCCAATCCAAATGATATTTTAGGAGGAGCCATTGGAGCAATGACTATGAATATGACTGCTGGAACCGCTTTGGGAGCTACCAATACTCAGGAAAAAGGATTTCAGTATGGTGTACAGGTAGAGCAAACTAGTGCCATATTTACTGTAGCTAGTAGTTTAGCCAATTTTAACGATCCGTTACAGTTATATGGAAATACTGCTTCACCTAATGGGGAGCTTGGTATTTTTATGGGAGATGGTACTCAAAGTAACTATATTAAAATAGTTATTACCAAGAATGGAATAACCGCTCAACAAGAAATTAACGATGTACCGCAGCCTTCTTTGGATGTTGTGGTTCCGGTTCAAGATCGCCCTAATGGTGTTGTGTTCTATTTTGTGGTTAATCCAGCAAATGGGGAAGTGGTTTGCGAGTATACACTAGTAGGCGTTGCACCACGTACTACTTTAGGAACTATAACGGCAGCTGGTAATTTGTTGACAGCTTTGCAACAAGCCTCGACCGATGTGGCTGTTGGACTAATAGGTACATCCAATGCAACCGGAGTAGAATTACAGGGGACTTGGGATTTCCTTAATGTCTTGGACAGTAATCCTTTTATAGTAAATAGTATTCCAAATTTGGATAGAATGATCAATTCTGCCGATGAGGTATTAACTTTGGATAATTTTTTCAATGACGATGGCGGAACGGCCAACCTTACCTATACTGTTCAGGGCAATACCAATACGAATATAGGTGCAGTTATCAATGCTAATGAATTGACCTTGTCATATCCTGGAGCTACGGCAGTGTCTGATATAACGATACGTGCAACTGATGGCGATACCAATTTTGTGGAACAGACCTTTACAGTAACTGTTACTGATGCTCCAATTGTATTATATAGGGTGAATGCTGGTGGACCTGAAATAGCCGCCATTGACGGAGGTATTGTTTGGGAACAGGATACTCCAGCCAACAATTCCACCAATCTTGCTGTTGCTGGTAGCAATTTAGCCTTTGCTTTTACTGTTAATAGTGGGCCAAGTGTTCCTGCTACAACGCCAGCATCCATTTTTAGTACGGAAAGGGCAGATAATGTTGCAGGCGCACCCAATATGACGTATTCATTTCCTGTTGGGCAACCTGGTAACTATGAAGTAAGACTTTATATGGGGAATGGCTGGTCAGGAACTTCTGCCGCAGGACAACGCTTGTTTGATGTTCAAATGGAAGGGATTACGTATCCTGCCTTGAACGATATAGATCTGTCTGGGACCTATGGGCACCAAGTTGGTGCGGTAATAAGTCATGTGATTAAAGTAACCGATGGTACAATTGATATCTCATTTGTTCATGGTAGTATTGAAAATCCTATGATTAATGGAATTGAAATTCTAGATGCCTCCGATTCGGAAACCCCCATTTACGTAAATCCTATTGCTGGTCAAAAAACCAGTACTGGAGAGCAGTTGATAGGGAGTTTTGGGGTTACAGCTTATGGTGGAGATGGGAACAAACAGTACTCAGCACAAGGACTTCCGCCAGGATTGGTTATTGAGCCCACCAATGGACAAATTGGAGGAACAGTGGCAATTGGTGCGGAGGTGAATAGCCCATATAATGTAACAATAACCGTTGATGATAGTGATGGTTTAACCAATGATGCGGTAAGCATTTCCTTTGAATGGATCATATTTGATGCTACTTCCTATAGGGTCAATGTTGGTGGTAACGATGTCACCGCTACAGACAATGGGGTGGATTGGAAGTTTAATAATACCAATGGGGCATATGCATCAAGTATGTATTCTGTAAATACCGGTTATTCTATTAATGCAAGTTTACCATATAATCTAAGACATAGTTCTGTGCCGGCCTATATAGATAACACCACGTTCAACAGCATTTTTGGGAGGGAGCGCTATGATGCAGCTGGCGGAGCCGAAATGGAATTCAAATTTCCACTGGAAAATGGAGATTATATTGTAAATCTTTATTTAGGAAATAGTTATGAGTTGGCTAATCAGGTTGGGGATAGAATATTCGATATTTCTTTGGAAGGAGCTATAGTAAAAGATGATCTCGATCTAATTGCAGAGTTTGGGCACAATGTTGCTGCAATGCTTTCCTTTCCTGTTACTCTGAGCGATGGAGAATTAAACATTTTGTTTTTGCATGGAATTGCTGAGAATCCAATAGTTAGTGGAATAGAAATATATGAGGTAGATACAACAAATCCAGTTTTAACTTTATCGGCTATTACTAATCAGTCCAATGATATTAACGAAGTTGTGAATATTACAGCTTCGGCCAGCGGGGGGGATCCAAGTGAAGATATAACTTATTTTATTTCGGGTCAACCTGAAGGGATTAGCATAAACTCAATCAGTGGTCAAATTACAGGTACTATTGATCCAATAGCTTCTAGTGGCGGCCCTAATAATAATGGGGTACACCAGGTAGTAGTAACCGTAACCAAACCAGGTTCGGCTCCTTCAAGTAAAGTGTTTTCATGGACCATAGCTTCAACATGGATCAATAAAAATGAAGATGAGACTTACACTGCAAGACACGAGAATTCGTTTGTACAGGCAGGTGATAAATTCTATCTAATGGGAGGAAGGGAGAGTGCCAAAACCATTGATGTTTACAATTATACTGCAAACTCCTGGACATCTTTGGTTAATTCGGCTCCATTTGAGTTTAATCATTTCCAAGCCACTGAGTACCAAGGATTAATTTGGGTAATAGGCTCTTTTAAGGATAATGCCTTTCCTACCGAAACGCCAGCTGAATATGTATGGGCATTTGATCCGGCAAATGAAGAATGGATTCAAGGCCCTCAAATTCCTACCAATAGGAGAAGGGGATCTGCAGGTTTGGTTCTGCACAATAATAAGTTTTACGTTGTGGCCGGTAACACACAAGGACATAATGGTGGCTATGTACCCTACTTCGATGAATTTGATCCAGCTACAGGAGTATGGACGGCTTTGGCCGATGCGCCAAGAGCAAGAGATCATTTTGCTGCAGTGGTTATTGGAGATAAGCTATATGTTTCAGGGGGGCGTCTTTCAGGCGGAGCTGGAGGAACATTTGCACCTACTATTCCTGAGGTGGATGTATATGATTTTGCCGCCCAAAGTTGGAGTACCTTACCCGCCGGTCAGAATATACCAACGCCAAGAGGTGGTTCTTCAGCGGTTAAGTTTAACGATAAATTAATGGTAATTGGCGGAGAAAGTGAAAATGCAGGTCCCTCTTTAACCACTGTGGAAGAGTATGATCCTTTATCCCAATCTTGGAGTACACTACCCGGGTTAAATTCACCTAGACATGGTACGCAAGCTATTGTTTCCGGAAACGGAATCTTTATTTTGGCCGGTTCACCCGTACAAGGTGGTGGAAACCAAAAGAATATGGAGTATTTTGGTGAAGATGCGCCTGTCGGTAGTCCAAGTGTAGCTAGTGAGGTTAATGCCCTGGGAGGTTTATTGATTGCAGATGGAGCAACCGAATCTATTGATTTGGATATAGAAAATGGAAATGTGGGGGTAATCGTAACTTCAATGGTACTATCCGGTCCCAATGCGGCTGATTTTAGCATTGTATCCGGTGAGTTAACCAATCAGTTGCTGAATCCCAATACTACACATCCAATTCAAATTACTCTTAATGGTACAGGAGCTAACAGAAGCGCAATATTAACCATCAATTATGGAAATAATGCTTCTAAAGAAATCAATTTGTCCAACACAGAGCAAGCTCCTGCGGTTACCGATCCGGGAACCCAAAACAATGTTGAGGGAGAAATTGTCTCTTTACAAATTGACGCCAGTGGATCTTGTACAGATGTAATCTATAGTGCAACAGGATTACCTGAGGGTTTAACTATAGATGCAAATACGGGTTTAATTTCTGGTACCGTTTCTGCTGGTGGTGGAGGTAGTGGTGCCTATGAGGAAAGTAATGGTTTGGTGGTAATAGAAATGGAAAATCTGAATTTTGGAAACAATTGGACCGAACAATCGACTGATACTGGCTTTAAAGGAACAGGTTATTTATTTAATACAGTAGACAGTTTTAATACTCCTGGTAATGGAACTATTTCGACCCAGATTAATATTTCAACTCCCGGACTATACAGATTTCAATGGCACAATAAAATTGGAATTACTGCAGCTTCCAACCCGACAACAGAGCATAACGACGCATGGTTACGTTTTAATGATGCAGATGATTTTTTCGGAGCCACGAATGCAGCAGGAACGGCAAACATCGCATATCCTGGAGGAGTTGGTAAAACACCAGTTGTCAATGGAGCAACTTCGAACGGGTGGTTTAAAATATATACCAATACCCTGGCTTGGAATTGGGATACAAAAACCAGTGACAATGACGCACATTTTGTTTTTGTACAATTTGATAACCCTGGTACTTATACAATGGAAATATCGTCTAGGTCCGATGGGCATATTATTGATAGGGCTACCTTGCATAAAGTAGATCAAAATTATACTACAACCCAATTATTTAATGCTCCTGAATCTTCACAAGGAGGTGGTAGCAATGGTGCTGCTGACAATAGTCCTTATAATGTAGAGGTTACGGTTACCGATGATTGTGTACCGTCTCAATCTACACTTCTTGAATTTGTGTGGAATATTGGTGAGTCAGGAAATCAAGTTCCTGTAGCAGTATTAGAAGCTGATATCACTTCTGGTGATGCGCCCTTAACCGTGAATTTTACAGGAAGTAATTCAACCGATGATATAGGAGTAACAGGATATTTGTGGGACTTTAAGGATGGGACTCCAACAGAGACCATTGCAGATCCTGTACATATATTTAATACCCCTGGCACATATGAAGTAGAATTAACCGTTAGTGACGGGGTTCTTTCGAATTCTACCACTTTAACAATAACAGTTAATGCACCTGCCAATCAGGCACCAGTAGTCACAAATCCAGGTGAACAGGACAGCATTGAGGGAGAAGTGGTCTCCCTACAAGTTTCTGCCACGGACCCTGAGGACGATGGCATGAGCTATTCGGCCACCGGACTTCCTACAGGTCTTGGTATAGATACAGCCACTGGACTTATTAGCGGAACCATTGCTGCCGGTGCTACGGCAAACAGTCCTTATACGGTAGAGGTAACGGTAACCGATGATGGCGACCCAACGGAATCCGCCATGGTCTCCTTTACTTGGAATGTAACTGTGGATCCTGTTAATCAGGCACCAGTAGTCACAAATCCAGGTGAACAGAACAGCATTGAAGGCGAAGTGGTCTCCCTGCAAGTTTCTGCCACGGACCCTGAGGGCGATGGCATGAGCTATTCTGCCGTTGGACTTCCTACAGGTCTTGGTATAGATACTGCCACTGGACTTATTAGTGGAACCATCGCTGCCGGTGCTACAACAAACAGTCCTTATACGGTAGAGGTAACAGTAACCGATGATGGCGACCCAGTGGAATCCGCCATGGTCTCCTTTACTTGGAACGTAACGGTGAATCCCGTTAACCAGGCACCAGTGGTCACCAATCCCGGGGTACTGAACAGCATTGAAGGCGAAGTGGTCTCCCTACAGGTTTCGGCCACGGACCTTGAGGACGATGGCATGAGCTATTCTGCCGTTGGACTTCCTACAGGTCTTGGTATAGATACAGCCACCGGACTTATTAGTGGAACTATCGCTGCCGGTGCTACAACAAACAGTCCTTATATGGTAGAGGTAACGGTAACCGATGATGGCGACCCAGTGGAATCCGCCATGGTCTCCTTTACTTGGAACGTTACCGTAGATCCTGCTAACCAGGCACCAGTGGTCACCAATCCCGGGGTACAGAACAGCATTGAAGGCGAAGAAGTCTCCCTACAGGTTTCGGCCACGGACCCTGAGGACGATGGCTTGAGCTATTCGGCCACTGGGCTTCCAACCGGCCTTGGCATAGATAGCGCTACTGGACTTATTAGCGGAACCATCGCTACCGGAGCAGAAGCAAACAGCCCTTATACTGTAGAGGTAACTGTATCCGATGACGGTACCCCAGCGGAATCTGCCATGGTCTCCTTTACCTGGAACGTAACGGTGGATCCTGTTAACCAGGCTCCTGTGGTCACCAATCCCGGGGCACAGAACCATCTTGTGGGTAACACAGTATCACTACAGGTTGTAGCTACAGATCCAGAAAATAACGGTTTGACCTATTCGGCTATGAATCTTCCCACTGGACTGTCCATAGATACGGCCACGGGACTTATTAGTGGTACTATCGCCACTGGCGCAGCGACCAATAGTCCTTTCACGGTAGAGATAACGGTAACGGATGACGGCACTCCTGAGGAGTCTACTATGGTTTCCTTTACTTGGAATGTAACGCTTGGCCCTGTCAACGGAGCTCCAATAGCTGTTGCAAGTGCAAATGTAGAATCAGGGCCTGCACCGTTAACCGTGAATTTTACGGGAAGTAATTCTATGGATGATGAAGAAGTAACCTCGTATTTATGGGATTTTAAAGATGGAACTCCTACCAGTTCGACGGCCGACCCAGTTCATGTTTTTGAAGAGCCTGGTATCTATAGGGTTGAATTAACGGTATCTGATGGTTTCTTAACAGATACGGAATTTGTTACAATAACTGTTACAGAACCTGAGGTTGAGGAAAAAATGAAAGCAGTTATAGCTCCCAATCCAGCAAAGGAAACAGCTAACGTCTTTATATTCAATGCGCCTGGTAGTCAATTGGTACGTGAAATGTACCTCCACGATTCAACTGGGAAATATATTAATGTGATTTCCAACCCTGTATTAATAGATGGTCACTATGTTATACCAATCTATTCTTTGACGGATGGCGTATATTACATCACATTGGTTTTAGACGGTAATGAAGAATTGCCTGTGAGGCTCCTTGTGAAAAATTAAAGGAATCTTAGTTTTATTAAAGGGAATATTCATGTATATGTCTATTCCCTTTTTTTATTAATGTAAGGAGATTATAATAGGAAAACAGAAAGAAAAATGAAATTGCTTATATTAAGAGAACAAAGTATAAAGTAGTAGTCTTCCTTAATGGTTATTAAATGGCTTGGATGTGTAAAAGGATAATAAGGGACACATCTAATTTATTTGGATAGCTAGACGAGAAAGTTAACTATAGTGTCTTAATCAAAATTAATATTGGTATTTTCAATCAAAGGTAATATGCGAGTAAGTAATTTATCCGTTATCTTCATATTCTGTAACATGGTAAGTTGCTGTAAATTGTGAATATCCGAGGCCACAAAATCAATTAATCCTTCATTTATCAACCTAACGGCCATTTTTTGTACATCCTTGCCGTAATAATCACTTAAGGATAACAGATTCATTTGAAATAGAATACCCTGCTTTTTATATTTTTTATATTTTGCAAAGTTATTGTGCAAGTAAATATAACGTTCTGGATGCGCCAATATGGGAAAAAAACTATGCTCCGAAATTGATTGTATGGCATCCTTGAAATTTATCGAAGGCTGTAGGTAAGACATTTCTACTAACAAATAACCTTTGTTTATTGGCATTACAGATTCCTTTTCTAGGAGTGACTCAAAGTTAGCATCTATCATATGTTCCGCTGCAGCCTGTATTGAAACATTATTCATATTCTGCTTTGACAACTCGCTTTTTAGTACTAAAAGGGAATCGTTGATCGTTTTCGGATTGTTGGGGTAGTAGTTGTGTATAATGTGCGGCGTGGCAATAAAAGTAGTAACCCCAAAATCAGCAAACCCTTTAATAAGATTAATGGAGTCTTCAACAGTTTTGGCACCATCATCTATTCCTGGTAGAATGTGATTGTGTATGTCTATAAAATTTTCAAGGGAGTCAACTAAGAATTTTTTCTTCTGAAAAAAATAAAACATGAATTTTAATTTCTGGCAAAGGTAGGATTTTAATAATTGTTATTAATGAATAACCTTAATCAACATTATGTTTTTAACTACAAACAGAAGCGATGTCCAGATTATTTTGGACGGTTTTCTTTAAAAAATTTAATAGAATGTTTCCACATTCCTATTTAGAATTGGGATTAATTTATTTAAGGTCCTATTGCATAGTTTTATGTCTTTTAGGAACTTCAATTGATTAACATTGTGTATATCCGTACCCGCAAAGTCTATATAATCGTCCATTAGAAGCTTTTTTGCAATTTTGGACACTTGCTTTCCGTAATAATTACCAAGAGACAGTAAATTTAATTGTAGAGAAATCCCTTTGGATTTAAATTCTCCATATTTGTTGTAATTGCTATGTAGAAAAAAGTAGCGCTCTGGGTGGGCCAATATTGGATTGTAGCCCTTGGTGGCTATTGTAAAAGTGGCTTGGTCAAAGTTGATCGGGATTTGTAGAAAGGGCATTTCCACCAATAAAAATTTATTGCGGATCGGGGCTATAAGTTTTTGTTCCAATAAATTTTCAAAATTTGAATCTATCATATATTCGGAGGACGATTCCAAGGCAATGTGCTTTAGGCCTAAATGCAACAATTCATCCTGCACCAGGTTGTATGCAGTACGTATACTTTCAGTTGTATTTGGGTAGAAATTTTGATTTACATGGGGAGTGGTTATTATATGCGTAATGCCAATTTCATTAAAACCCTTTATTATAGCCAAAGAGTCCGAAATATCCTTAGCCCCGTCATCGAGTCCGGGTAAGATATGATTGTGGATGTCTACGAAGTTTCCTAGATAGTCTACCAGAAAATTTTTCTTAATTAGTATTTGGAACATTTGTAGTAGTTGATATTTATGAAGTATATCAATAGGCTTAAGACAGGTATTGGTCAAAATCAATTATGGTCTATGTACGATGCAAAGGGGTATTAAGTTGACTGTAATTTTTTGCTCTTTATTTTTATTAGATATTTAATTTTCACATATATTTGCTTCAAAATTATTCACTATTGGGCACTAGCTTGGTATATTGAAACCTACACTCCAATCTGGGCATACCGTGGTTATGCTCTACTGTCCCCAACATAGGACGCCGAATTACATTAACGAATATTTATTAAAATTGTTTTGTTTTAAATGGGAAAATAGCTGGTTTTCAGTCTATTTTACATTTGAAAACTTTACTTCGTACATTGTGCTTTCAAACAAATTTGCTAACTAATTCTTAAAAAATAAATATATCCCAATAAATTGAAAAAGGAGAAATTAAAAGCCCAAATAGAAATTAAACGCAATTTCTTGATCGTATCACGATGGGGAGAAACATTGGATATGGCGGTAGCCATTATGAACGAAGGCCACGCCGTTAAAATGTATATTGAGGATAAGGCATCCAGAGAAATAGGCTATGGTTTTGTGCAAAAGGCCAAAGACTGGAAAAGTTATATCGATTGGGCGGATGTCCTTATTTTTGATTATACGGGTTATGGTAAAATATGTTCAGAACTAAGGGCGCAAGGTAAGTTAGTGGTTGGGGGTACGGAATATTCCGATCTTTTGGAATTGGACCGTAATTTTGGACAGGCAGAATTAAAGAAACATGGCATAAAAATATTGCCATCCAAAGAGTTTTTCAATTTTCAGGATGCTATCGACTATGTTAAGGCCAATCCAAATGCCTATGTGATAAAGCCATCTGGAGAAACCCAAGAATACAAACAATTATTGTTTGTTGGCAGTGATGACGAAGGATTGGATGTAATTAGGGTTTTAAAGGCATATGAGAAATCGTGGGGCAATGATTTTGGAAATTTTCAATTGCAGCGCAAGGTAAAAGGGGTAGAGGTGTCCGCGTCTGCCTATTTTAATGGGAAGGAGTTTATTTATCCGATTAATATTACCTTCGAGCATAAGAAGCTTTTTCCAAAAGAATTGGGAGTATCCACCGGGGAAATGGGATCAAGTATGTTCTGGACCAAGGATTCGCCTATTTTTGAGGCGACCTTAAAGAAGTTTGAAAGTTCTTTGGCCAAGGGTGGTTTTATAGGTCAATTGGATATTAATTGTATTGTGAACGGCAATGGTATATATCCCTTGGAATTCACTTCCAGATTTGGATACCCACAGATATTTATACAACGTGCCGGAATATTGGAACCGTTGGGGAATATGTTTTATAAGTTGGCCTCCGGAGAAAGTTTTAGGATCAATGTTAGAAAAGGTTTTCAGGTTGGAGCCTACATGGTGGTCCCCCCTTTTCCTTTCGAAGATAAAAAAACCTTTGAACTATTCTCCAAGGATTCTGTTATCGTTTTTAAAAAGGATATGAAAGATGGGGTGCATCCCATGCATCTCAAGAAAATTAATGATGAATGGCTTATTACCGGAAATACGGGTATAGCTTTGTTGGTTACAGGAACCGGCCTCACTATGAAGGATGCCCAAAAAATGATGCAGAATAGGATAAGTAATATCATTATTAATAATGTTTATTACAGAACGGACATAGGTGATAGGTGGTCCGATGATTTTGACCGCTTGTGGTCGTGGGGACTGTTATAAAGAGCAGCTGGTATTAGTACAAGTAGATAACTTTATATGGGACTGATAAATTTAGGACATGACGGACACCGTTTTTTTAATATTCTTCCAGATGATTGGCAAGATGTAATTGAATCTGTTTGGGACGATTACAAGGATAATGCGAGTATCTATGTATTTAAAGAGGCCTTGGACATCACCGCTGGTGGAATTGTTTTCCGCGCGGCCCCTCCAAATATGACCGATTTTGAAGTTGAGGAGTGGCAAAAATACGTGGACGCCAATTTTCATTATATTGGTTTTTTATTTGTCGACCCGAAGTATCGTGGTCAATCCTTAGGTTCAAAATGGCTTTCCGACCTAAAGGTGCAATTTCCGGATCAATCTTATTGGCTAACGATAGAGGAGGAGGGATTAAGAACCTTCTACGAGAAAAATGGTTTTAGGTGTGTTTCCAAAAGCAAGGATGAGGATAACCCGGAATGGATATTAATATACCAACCGGAAAAAAGCAATTAGTATTAAACTTTTGGGGAGTAAGAAATATTAAGAGGAACATTGAAGTAGGATTTATACCTCATCTTTTTCATGTTCCTCCAAATCCTTACTAAGATCCAGTTTTCTAAAAGTAGGGGAGATGGCTCCAGTGAATAATACTGTAATTAGGGTCATACAACCGCCAAAAACGACGGCGGTGACCGTTCCCATCAACTTGGCCGTTAGTCCACTTTCAAAGGCCCCTAGCTCATTGGAAGATCCAACGAACATGGAATTCACGGAAGCTACCCTACCACGCATATGATCTGGCGTCCTTAACTGTAAGATAGTTTGTCTAATGATCATGGAAATTCCATCGGTAACACCACTAAAAAAAAGTGCAGTTACGGAAATCCAAAACGAAGTGGAAAGTCCAAAGACAATTATACAGAGGCCAAATCCAAAAATAGATCCCAAGAGTTTTAAACCCGCGTGTTTATTTAATGGAAAATAGGCGGAGGTAAACATGATTATCAATGCACCTACAGCCGGGGCAGCGCGTAAAATTCCAAATCCCTCTGACCCCACTTTTAGTATGTCCTGGGCATAAATGGGTAACAGCGCTATGGCTCCTCCAAAAAGTACGGCAACCATATCCAAGGTAATCGCCCCCAAAATAATTTTGGTTCCAAATACAAATTTCACCCCTTCTTTTAAACTTTGTATTACCGGCTCCCCAATATTTGGGTTCAAAATCGGTTTCTTTTTGATTTTGGTTAAAATCAATAGTGCCATTAAAGAAAAGGCAAAAATTAGGCACATGGACCAATGCACACCGATTAAATTAATGCTAAATCCGGCTAAAGCAGGGCCTAGAACAGCCGCCATTTGCCAAACAGAGCTACTCCATGTAGCGGCATTGGGATAAACTTTTTTTGGGACGATCAGTGCAAATAGGGAAAATATGGTAGGCCCTAAAAACGACCTTACAATTCCACCCAAAAACACTAAAAAATAAATGTAATACAAAATGGTGTTTTTGGACCAATCCTGTACTATTTGGGGCCAAGTAAGTAAAAATAGTCCCAGGCTTATTATGGAAAACCCTAAAATACATTTAAGAAGCAATCCTTTTTTTTCCTTTTGATCTACAATATGCCCGGCAAACAACGCCAATGATATGGCGGGAATAACCTCCATAAGTCCTATCATCCCCAAAGAGAGGGGATTCTTGGTTAAAGAATATACTTCCCATTCTATAACCACAAATTGCATGGACCACGCAAAAACCATGGCAAAACGGACCAACAAAAAAACGTTGAATTCCTTATATCTTAGTGCGGCATAGGGATCTCTATTTGCCATGAACCATTTTGTATTAGCCTAGGTCTAAAAGTATATTCCAGTGGTGGACTATTAGTAATATGATTGTGAATTAGGATACACAATTTATTTATTGGTAAGGAGGTACTATATTTTCTTAACAAATTTAGTTAGGATAACGATTTGTTGGCCATCTACTTTACCTTCTATGTACTCCGCATTTTCATGATCAAGGGAGACACGTCTTACGGCAGTACCTCTTTTAGCTACCATACTAGATCCCTTTACCGGTAAGTCTTTTATAAGGACAACACTATCTCCTGCTTCAATAACGGCACCATTGCTATCGCGATGTATAATTTGATTCTCGGAAGGTGCACCTTCACCGGTGGCTTTTGCCCAATCCAAGACATCATCTTCCAAATAAAACATATCCAACAAATCCTGTGGCCATCCTTCATTTTTTAATCTGCTCAACATACGCCAGGCAATTACCTTCACTGGAGTATGCTCACTCCACATACTATCATTTAAACAGCGCCAGTGATTTGGATCCGTGTTATCCGGATTTTCAATTTGATCACTACAGGTTTCGCAAATGAATAAATTATCTTCCAAACCTCCACTTTTAGGAGGTTGAACTTCAAATACACTTAATTTTTCAGTACTGGTACATAACTCACATTGATGATTGCTTCTTTTGCCCAATTCCCTTTCAATATTCATTGTAATAGATTTTATAGGGACAAATGTAAACGAATTGAATAAATGGTTGCTATGGAAATGTAAAAAATGGGTCGATGTTTATTAGGGTAAAATCAAAATGGTTATCCATGTTCAATTGTTGTTTAACTGTGGCATTGTTTATAAGTTCTAACACCTAAACTTTATTTAAGTTGGATGGACCATTATTTTTGTTTCCTTTTTTTATGGAAGATTTAAAAGTTGGGGATAAATTATATAATGTAGGTCAGAACGGATT
Source organism: Arenibacter troitsensis (assembly GCF_900177645.1). Classification (GTDB taxonomy): domain Bacteria; phylum Bacteroidota; class Bacteroidia; order Flavobacteriales; family Flavobacteriaceae; genus Arenibacter; species Arenibacter troitsensis. The sequence continues at coordinate 366,685 of NZ_FXAO01000002.1, read as the reverse complement.
TGGCGATTTTTACAGGTATTCTTTTTCGGAGGTTGTTCGTCTTACCAAAACTTTGGCAGTCTTGGAGAATGGCGTAAGGTTAAGAAATAAACCTGTAAGATCTTTGATCAACGATGAGATTGGTTATGCGCTTGCCAAAAACAGATGGGTATATTGGCATATAGTTTCCGATGAGATTTTGCGCAAAGCAAAAAAGGAGAATGAAATGATTGCCATACACGACTGGTTTAGGGATCGTTCCTTTAATTTTTTAGAAAAAACAATGATCTATAATATATTTAAGGAAAAGGGAATACTTTAGTTAAATGCAGCTCTTTTAACAGTTGCTACAAAATGTAGCATACTAATGCCTGTGAAGCTTCATATATAATAAATATTCTTTGATAGACACCTGCTCAAATCCTGATATTGGATATTATTAGTAAAATTCAATTTTGAGAAGTCAGTAAGACCCACTGAAAATTGAATTAATCCCTCCTTTTTTCGGCGGAATCTAGGTACAATACCTCTACCCTTGGGTCGATTCCTATTATTGGGTTCAGGGCTTGCCCTGAGGTTTAATACCTGTTATATTTCAAAATAAAATTTAATGGTTTCCATAATTTCAGTTTTTAAGACATATACGGGAATTCCACCAAATCCAATTTTCTTATCCCACTACTTGTTTTTCGGTCACAAAAGGCTGATGATAATGCCGTTGTCCGGTTGCTTTGTATAGGGCATTGGCCAAGGCCCCTATAGCTGGAGGTAGGCCTGGTTCTCCCAATCCGGTTGGGTCTATTTCGTTTTCAACAAAGAAAACCTCAATTTCCTTTGGTGCCTGTGAATGTCTGATCAACTGATATTTGTCGAAATTCATCTGTTTGGGCGCCCCATTTTCAAAGGTTAGCTGGCTATACATGGAATGTCCAATACCATCGATAACACCACCTTGAATCATATTCTTGGCGGCATCCCTGTTCACTACAATTCCGCAATCCACGGCACACCATACCTTTTCCACAATTGGCTGTCCATTGTTGAGGACTATATCAAATACTTCGGCGACATAGGTTGAATGACAAAAATAGGCAGCTACTCCACGATGAACATTAGGTTTTGTAGCTCCCCAATCGGCCTTTTCCTTGACCAGTTTCAAAACTCCTGCGTAGCGCTCTGCTTCGTATTCATGTTTCTCACCAACAGGATCTTTTATGGCACGATCAAATAATTCCAAACGAAAATCAATAGGATCTTTGCCTGCGGCTTCAGCCACTTCGTCAAGAAAAGATTGTTCGGCACCCGCTGTAAAATTAGATCTTGGTGCCCGCCAGGCCCCAGTGGTAACATTGGTTGGCGCCTTAATTTTTTCGGCAGAATAATTTTCAACTGCCCCAGCCGGAAATCGGTTTGGAAATACGGGACCTTCGGGCAACCCGGCACCCTTTACGGTGAAAGCGATTAGATTATTGTTTTCATCGAGTCCCGCTTTATAGACAGAACGATAGGTTGGGCGATAGGTTCCTTGGGTCATATCATCCTCCCTGCTATAGATAAGTTTAACGGGAGCCCCTATTTTTTTGGAAATGGCAGCTGCTTCAACTCCAAAATGTACATAAAGTCTTCTTCCAAAACCCCCACCAATACGCGTCATGTTTACCGTTACATTTTCCAACGGCAGGTTTAATAATTTGGATACCGAACCTTCCAGGGCTTCCGGGGTTTGTGTTGGACCAATAAGTTCTGCCGAATCTTCCGTGACATTGGCAAAAAAGTTCATTGGTTCCAAGGTATTGTGGGCAATGAAAGGGGCACTATAGGTTCTTTCAATAATTTTCGTAGCTTTTTTAAAGGCGGCTTCCGGATTTCCATCCCTTCTACTTTCCTGTACCTCCCCGGACATCAGTGCCTTTTCCAGTCTTTTTACATGTATTTCGGAACTTTCCAATTCTCCGGTAGTTTCCCAATTAGCTTTTAGGGCCTTTTTGGCTTGCATTAATTGCCAGGTAGATTCGCCAACAATGGCAATTAACTGTTTAAAACCTTTTTCGTCGAACCCACCAGGCTCTTCAAGGGTAGTGTCAACTATAAAGGCATCTTTTACCCCGGGCATACTTTTTATCTCTGCTTCGTTAAAGTCTTTTATCGTCATGCCAAATGCCGGAGGGTGTTGTATCATGGCCAGTTGCATACCATCCCTATGGAAATCCAGTCCAAACAAAGGTTGGCCCGTAACTATTTTTTTGCCATCTACATTCTTGATACTGCTGCCTATCAATTTGAAATCCTTGACTCCTTTTAGCTCCACTTCCTTTGGTACTTCAATTCCAACAGCCTTGGAGGCTATCTCCCCGTAGGTAACTGTTCGTTCTCCAACATTCTCTTTGATTACCCCATTACTAGCGGTCAGATCAGACAACTGTACGCCCCATTCTTTTGCAGCTGCTTCCAATAACATTCTTCTGCCAGTTGCTCCTGCCATTCGCAAGGCATTCCAGCTTAAACGAATGGACAGACTTCCACCCGCAAATTGATTCTGGTACCAACCTGTGTTTAGAGGCGCCTGTTCCACTACCACATTTTCCCAAGGTACATCCAACTCTTCTGCTACAATCATGGGCATGGAGGTACGCACGTTTTGTCCTATTTCCGGATTGGGGGAATAAATGGTTACCATACCGGTGTCCCCAATTTTAATATATCCGTTGATTTCGAACCATTCTTTTGGCATTGCCACTCCCGCCTCCGGTTCAGGTGTATTTGGCTTACAGCCGTTGAGCCAGCTAAACCCTATGAGCATACCACCACCTGCAGCGGCTGAAACTTTTATAAAGGAACGACGATTATATTGAGTTTTTATCAGTGTCATGATTTTACTTATTTTGATGTACCAGGTAATTTTTAAGCGATTTTTGAATTAGCCGCGGTCTTGATAGCTTTCTTGATTCGTGTGTAGGTTCCACAGCGACAAATATTTCCGTTCATGGCTCCTTCGATCTCTTCATCGGTGGGATTTGGATTCTTTTTTAGAAATGCACTCGCGTTCATGATCTGTCCTGCCTGACAATAACCACATTGATAAACATCTTCCTCCAGCCAGGCCAGTTGCACGCGATGATCGCCGTTTTCAGACAGACCTTCGATGGTCGTAATCTCTTGGTTGCCCACTGCTGAAACAGGCAGTTGGCAAGAACGTACTGCATTATCGCCAAGATGTATGGTACATGCACCACATTGTGAAATACCGCAACCGTATTTGGTACCTACCAATTTCAAATGGTCTCGTAATACCCAAAGCATGGGTGTAGTGGGATCCACATCCAATTGCTGAGTTTTTCCGTTGATTTTTAGATTGAAATTTGCCATGATTATAATATAAGAGTGTGATTATGTTCAATTTACGAAATTATTGGATTCATATTAGGGGTATACCATTGTTTTTATCAAGAATGTACCTTATTATGTATTTAATTTCCCAATTAGGATCTAGGTTCCTAAGTTCAACTATAAAATGGATGGCGGTAATTTAAGAGGTAATATTTAGTTCCAATGTTTGCCCAATTCTTTGAGTAAATGATTTTTAGAATTTTGGATCGAACAATAATTTATCCCAAAATATTAGTGATGGTAGTACCAATTTTATGAGCCGAGAGATTTTGTCGTCAAATATATTCGATAATAGTGTAGGAAGTCCATTAAATTAGGCGTTTAGTTTCACTGCCAAAAACCACCATCATGATCACCTCATATTTCTTGCCCAATTTCTCCCTAAGAATGCCAAAAGCCTTGGTGATCTGGCCCTCCACAGTCTTTTTGGATACGTTAAGGTATTCAGATATTTCAATATTCGTAAGGCCTTCCTTTTTGCTCATTAGAAAAATCTGCTGGCATTTAGGGGGCAGTTCATATATGGCATTAAAAAGTATGCCCAATATTTTTTGTTCTTGTAATTCGTCCTGTTCCTCAACCGCCAACTCCAAGGCTTCGATATACTTTTTTTCGAGGGCCATAACCGCTTTGCCTTTTCTGTACTGGTCTATAAATTTATTATGAACGGATTTATAAAGGTAATTTTCCAAGGAAAAGTCATGTTTCAGTTTGTGTCGCTTTTCCCAAACTTGAACAAAGACATTTTGTACAATATCCTCGGCCATAAGATCATCCCTTATAAGACTGTGGGCATAGACACATAGTCTATTGTGATAATGTTCCACCAAATATTCATAGGCACCTTCATTGCCCTGTTTTAGGCCTTCTATTAGAACGGATTGGCTCTCAAAATTCCCCCTCATTTCTCGATTTGGTTTTTTTTGGTTCGATAATATGGTAAATATGAAAAAAAAATGTGAAAAAAATAAGGGTTTCTTAAAATGGCTTCGTATAAATGTGAATTGTGTAGCTAATGAAACCAAAAAAGGTATATAAATTAATAGTAAAATATATTACGTCTTCGATTTCAGCTAAGGAATTGGATCAATTGGAAATTGAACTGAAGAAGCCTTTGAATAATCAGCTTTTTAGTGATTATATAAGATTAAATTATAGAATTGACCGTAAAATGAAATCCTACGATACAGAGAAATCAAAACGCCTTTTGCTGGATAAAATTAAGAAAGACAAAAGCCATCTGGAAAGATTCAAGTACAGAAGTGTTCTGAAATATGCGGCAATTGTAATATTATCAATGACTTTGGGGTACTTTGTCAATGAAAATGTAACCAAAGATAATCCTGTCAAAGAATTCGGCCCTAAAGAGAATTTCATTACGCTGGAACGGGAGGATGGAAATATCCAAGTAATATCTGAAGACGGCACCTCAGAAGTAATAGACTCAGAAGGCAATGTAGTCGGTTCCCAAGTGGGCAATCAACTTGTATATACCAATGGGGGCAAGACTGGTTCGGGAGAACCTATATACAACACACTTCATGTACCATATGGCAAGCACTTTGAACTAAAATTGTCGGATGGTTCTGTGGCCTATTTAAATTCGGGTTCGTCCCTAAGGTATCCCGTTGAATTTATAATAGGTAAAGAGCGAAGGGTTTACCTAACAGGTGAAGCCTTTCTTGAAGTGGCTAAGGATACGGACCGTCCGTTTATATTAAATGCTGCTGACTTGGACATCAAGGTGTTTGGAACAAAGTTCAATGTGTCGGCTTATCCAGAAGATCAATTGAAAGAGGTGGTATTGGTAGAGGGTTCTGTAGGGATGTATCCAGGAACGGAATTATCCGATGGAGGAGAAGGAACACTGCTTGTTCCAGGCCATAAAGGTAGTTATGATAAGGCCGAGGGAAATATTACAACGGAAGAAGTGGTCACCAGTATATATACTTCCTGGGTTAATGGGGTATTGGTTTTTAGGAATATGACCTTCGATAATATCCTAAAAAAACTAGAGCGACATTACGATGTAAATATCGTCAATAATAATGCAAAACTGGCTTCGGCCAAATTCAATGCCAGTTTTGGGGATATGCCTATCCATAAAATATTGGACTACTTTAAGGGAGAGTACAATATTGATTATTCCGTAATTAATGAGCGCGAAATAATTGTAAACTAAATAATAAAAACTAAATAAAAACAGCCAATGAAGAACTAAAAACAACCAAAAAACCACTTTGTACCGCCCTTGTAAAGGATCATAAAAAAATCGGAAAATGCGTCACCATTTCCCGATCGGTAGAAGTGATTAACCATTAAGTATAACCACAATCAAACATTATAAAAGTATGAAAAAAATTCTTGACCAAAAGAGAAGGTCGTACCCATTGCTTAAACTCAGTTTAAAGATGAAGATCAGTATGTTATTCATGTTTTTGGTACTGTTTACCATGCAGGCCAATTCATCCTATGCCCAGCGTACAAAGATTACATTGAACCTTAACAATGTTACCGTAGAAAGGCTTATTGATGAAATAGAGAGTAAAACCGATTTTCATTTTGTATACCAAATAAAGGAAGTTGATCTAAACCGTGTAGTTAGTGTAAAAGCCAATAAGGAATTGGTTACCAGTATCCTTGAAAGGATATTTGGAAACACTAAGACTACCCACAATGTGGTAGATAAACAAATTTTCCTCAAAGAACGTGAGGCTCGGACCAGTACTCTCCATCAGGAGGTCCAGAGTGGTCCAATCAAACTTCAGAGCTTAGTTTCCGGACTTGTTACGGATATCGACGGTATTCCTTTGGCAGGTGCCAATGTGGTAGAAAAGGGTACTACCAATGGTGTTACCGCCGATTTTGATGGAAATTTTTCCATTGATGTAGCCAATGCCAATTCAACTTTAGTGGTTTCCTATATTGGGTACTCTACCAAGGAAATTCCACTTAATGGACAGGCCAGTGTTAATATTGTTCTGGAAGAAAGTGCTGCGGGACTTGATGAAGTAGTTGTGGTAGGTTATGGTGTGCAAAAGAAGTCGGATATCACCGGAGCTGTGTCCAATATTTCCGAAGAAAAATTACAGAGTAGACCTACGGCAAACTTTTCAGATGCTTTACAGGGGCGCAGTAGTGGGGTTCAAATTAGACAATCCGGTGGAGATCTGGACGGAAAGTTTCAAATAGCTATCCGTGGTGTTGGATCAGTGACCGGTAGTAATGAACCGTTGATCGTTGTGGACGGGGTTCCATTGGTCAGTGCAAGTTTTTCTACTATAAACCCTAAAGATATTTCTTCCATAGATATTTTGAAAGATGCTTCAGCAACTGCTATCTATGGGGCTAGGGCTGCAAACGGAGTTGTAATTGTCACTACTAAAAAAGGAACGGTTGGCAAACCCCAACTAACGTATAGTTCAGATTTGAGTATAGAACATATTTCAGAGCGCTATGATGTTATGTCTACAGAACAGCAGAGATTACTTTTTGTGGAGGCATTTAAAAATTCCAATAGAAGTACTGCCGTTTATGATGATCCAAGTAACCCTATTTGGCAAGTAGATAACGATTGGCAAGACCTAGGTACACGTGCCGGTATTCGTCAAATTCATAATTTAAATTATTCTGGAGGTACCGAGAACACACAATATTCGGCTTCCGCCTCGTACCAGAACCGTACCGGTATTTTGTTGAATACAGATATAAAAACATATTCTTTAAGAACCAATTTAAGTTCACAAGTTAACGATTGGCTTAAAATTAGTACTAATATTACCGGGAGCTTCCAGCCTCAAAACTATTCCGATGGGGATGACTGGGGTGCTACTGGTTATAGAGGTTTTGTTTACCATCATAGTTACACACCGGCATATGATGAGAATGGTGAACTTGCCAATATAGATACCGCATCGGCTCCATATTTTGGTGCAAATTCCAATCCTTTGGTTCCACTTTTATTACCTACCAAAGAATTGAACACTACAAGATTACTGGGGAATTTCCAAGCGAATATCAGACTTATGGAAGGCCTTTTCTTTAACACCAATTTGGGTGGCGATTTAGTCCGTGTTGAGGGGTACACCTATAATCCGATTTATTCAATTGGAAGAATGATCAACACCCAAGGCTCGGTTAGAGTATCCAATAACAGTGATACCAACTGGGTGGCAGATGCCACTTTGGATTATACTAAAGAGTTTGATAAGCATGATTTAAAATTATTGGTAGGGGTATCCGCTCAACAATTCCTATTGCGCAGGACTTCTGCTTTTGGAACGGGGACCATTGATAATGCTTTGAATCAGTTATCAAATCAGACCAGTTTTAATAGTACAGGAAGTAATGTGAAGGGGGGACTGGCCTCTACCTTTGCAAGAATGAATTACGGTTATGATGATCGGTATTTATTAACTGCCACGGTAAGAAGGGATGGATCTTCACGTTTCGGACCGGATAAAAGATATGGTGTATTTCCTTCGGCCTCACTTGCCTGGAGGGTATCGCAGGAAAACTTTTTGAAGAACAGCACTACTTTGAATGATCTTAAGTTTAGAGTAAGTTATGGTCTTACTGGAAATCAGAATATTGGTAATTTCGAGTTTATAACAAGAGCGGCTTCCACACCCTATGTATTTGGTAATTCTGTGGTGGTCGGCAACTCGGCATCCAATATTGGAAATCCATCCTTACAGTGGGAGGCGAACAAGCAATTGGATATTGGTGTTGATTTTGCCTTATTCAAAAGCAGAATTAGCGGTACCATAGATTATTACGATAAGAAATCGGAAGATCTATTGATTCAGAACCCAATTCCTTTGACAGCGGGTGTACCCAATCCTCCTATTGTGAATATTGGTTCGGTGCGAAATTCGGGTGTCGAATTTGCCATCTTCACCAGAAACCTGACAGGAAAATTTAAATGGTCTACAGATTTCAATATCTCTTACAATAAGAATGAAGTATTGGACATAGGGAGCAATTCCGCTGGGGAACCTTTGGAAATACCGGGCCAGAATATACCCTTATCCAATGTTCCAACGAATTTAACGGTAGCTGGGAGACCAGTGGGTGCATTTAATATGTACATATTTGACGGAATGTGGCAGTTGGGCGAAGAGGCTGAGGCAGCTACATGGTTTAATGCGGTGCCGGGAGATCCAAAATACAAGGATCTTAACAACAATGGTCTTTTAGATGCTGGAGATAGAGCTTTTGTAGGTAACCCTCACCCAAAATTTATTGGAGGAATGGACAATACCTTTTCTTATAAAAATCTTTCTTTATCTGTTTTTATGAATTTTGCAACAGGAAATAAACTCTATAACACAGCTAGAAACCTATTCTCTAGAGGAGTTCCTTTTGTCCAGAATTTTGCGGAAGCTGCCGATTTTTGGACTCCTGATAATCCATCAGCGACCTCCCCAAGACCTTCCCAAGGAGGTACAACCACCACCTTGGCCACTTTGGCATCTACCCGCTTTCTGGAAGATGCAAGTTTTTTAAGGGTTAAGAACGTTGCTCTAACATATGACCTTCCCGGTAAAATATTCGAGACATCTTTTATTAGTAGTGCCCAATTTACAATATCGGCCACCAATCTACTGACTTTTACAAAGTACACAGGTTTGGATCCTGAGGCATCAAGTAGGGAAAGCCTATTGTCTGCTGGTATAGATTATACACCTTATCCCAATACCAAGCAATATAACTTAGGGGTGAAAATTGGTTTTTAACGTAAAAATGACAACATGAATAATTATATAAAATATATAGGTCTAGTATTAATCGGAATATTGTTCCATAACTGTAGTAAAATTTTAGAACCAGAGCCAGAAGGACAAGTAGCTCTGGATGCGCTATTGTCGACGGAAGAAGGACTAATTACAGGTGTCAATGGTATATTTCAACCTTTGCACAATATTTATGCAGGTGGTACCATGGTGCAGATGGCCGGAAGGTCAAGTGACGATACTTGGACTTGGCGTAAAGAAACGGAATCCGATATTTTTAATATTGACGAAGCATTCGGTCTTATAGAGACAACTTGGGAAAATCATTATCGTGGGATTACCCGGGCCAATACCGTGCTGGAAAGATTGCCGTTGGTTGAATCGTTTTCAAGTGATGAAATGAGGCGTTTAATAGAAGGGCAATGCAAGTTTATGCGTGCTTATTACTATTTTAATTTGGTAAGGTTCTATGGAGGCGTACCCTTATTGGTAAATGAGATAAAAACGCCTGCGGACGCCGAATTGCCCAGATCTTCCATACAGGAGATTTATACCCAAATAAAATTGGATTTGGGAGATGCGATAACACTACTGCCTACAGCCTATACAGGTGGTAGCGGAAAAGAAGTAGGTAGGCCCACGAAATATGCAGCTTTGGCATTGATGGCCACTGTAAATCTAGAATTGGAAGAATGGGAAGGGGCAGTTTCAAATACCAGTGAAATCATAGGAAAGGGACGTCTTTTAGAGAATTATGCGGATAATTTTAACGGTTCGCAAGAAAATGGTCCAGGCTCCATTTTTGAAGTGCAATATGGAGGGGAGACCGGGGCTACAACAATTAATACCCGTGATATTTTTGCACCTCCTGCATTGCAGGGTGGTTCGGCTAATTTGCCCACAGATGATACATGGAACGGCGAAGGCGGTAGTTTGTCTTCTGGTAATGGCATTGTTCAAGAATATGAGCCAGGAGATAAGCGGAAAGATGTTACCCTTGCCAGTTATGATTTGGATAATTTCTTGTTTCCCGACCAACCAAAGGGTAGTCTTCTATATATCAATAAGTATTTTAATGAGGTTGATCAACCCATAAATCAAAGTACATGGAACTTTCCTATTATGAGATATGCGGATGTGCTATTAATGAGGGCTGAGGCATTAAATGAAATTGGTTATGTGCCTAATGGAGAAGCCTTCGACCTTCTAAATGAAATCAGGTTGAACGCTGGACTTGGAGCACATGATGCATTATCATTGACCACTCAACAGGAGTTTAGGGAAGCCATTAGAAAGGAACGAAGGGTAGAGCTGGCTTTTGAGAGCAAACGCTATTTTGATTTGAATAGATGGGGCATTTTAAAGGACAGAATCCAATTTCAAATGGATATTAAGGGGGAATTAACATTTCCAAGCAATAGATTAATTTCGCACCCTATTACAGGGAAGTCATATTTTCTATATCCAATACCTTTGGTAGAGTTTTCCAACAACGCCAACCTGCAAGAACAGAATCCTGGGTACTAGTATACTTTTTCAGGTCCTTACATAACTAAATTAAAATGCCGATGAGGGTTTCTAGACATTCATAGAAACCCTTTGAAGGCATATTTTGTATGCACAAGCCAAGTTTTATAATGTCTTGAACGCAAAGGCGAAAATTTAGTATGTTAGAACAATCTGTATGTAAATTTAAACAATGGAATTATGACTTTAGCTAATAAAAAATACGATTTTTTACGTGAATGGCCAGTTGTGGTAGCGTGCCTTTCTATGGTAATTGTTTCTTGTGGTTCAAACGCCTCCAAAAAATCTTTGGAAGAGGAAAAGACGGAAGATAATCGTCCAAATATCGTCTATATTTTAGCAGATGACATGGGATATGGCGATTTGTCTTCGCTCAACCCAAATTCTGGAATTCAAACGCCATTTATGGATAAGATCGTGAATGAAGGAATTCATTTTACAGATGCCCATTCCAATTCAGCAGTTTGCACTCCCACAAGATATGGTATCCTCACAGGTCGTTATGCTTGGAGGAGCAGATTAAAGGAAGGTGTTTTGTGGGGTTATGATCCGCCACTAATTGAATCCGATCGTACTACGGTGGCCTCCTTTCTGCAAGATAACGGTTACAATACAGCATGTATTGGCAAATGGCATTTGGGGCTGGGGTGGAAAGCAAAGAATTTGGATAAGCCCATTGCGAAATATGAGTGGGACAAAGTCTTTGAAGAAGGGGCCGATAGCAATGTAGATTTCGATAAAAAGGTAAGTGGCCCAAATACCTTGGGGTTTAACTATTCTTATATTATTCCGGCTTCTTTGGATATGACCCCATACCTATATTTGGAGAATGAAAAAGCTACCGAACTTCCTACAGCCTATACAAAAGGTAAAAGTCAGGCCAAGGATGGAAGAGGTGTTTTTTGGAGACCAGGAGAAGTTGCTCCAAACTTCGACTTTAATAAGGTTATGGATCATCTAACTTTTAAGGCTACAAATTATATAACCGAACAAAAGAAGGTAAAAACCCCCTTTTTTCTTTATTTTCCACTAACTGCACCACACACACCTTGGCTACCAACGGAGGAGGTCAATGGAAAATCGAATGCTGGGCGCTATGGCGATTTTGTAACCCTAGTGGACGATACTGTTGGTGCCGTCCTAAAGGCTTTGGAGGAATCAGGCAAGGCAGAAAATACCCTTATTATTGTTACCTCGGACAACGGCTCTAATTGGACGGAGGAAGACAAAGCTCAATATGACCATCGAGCCAATTATATTTACAGAGGCCAGAAGGCGGATATATATGAAGGTGGACATCGCATCCCTTTTTTTGCACGGTGGCCAGGAAAAATAAAACCAGGTAGTGTGTCTAATCAAGTTCTTTGTACTACAGATTTATTGGCTACACTATCGGGTATAGTCGGTAAAGATTTGCCAAAAGGAGCAGGGGAGGATAGTTACAATATGTTACCGGCATTTACTGGAAAGGCACAGGATCCAATTCGGGATTTTACAGTGCACCATTCCTTAAACGGCTTTTTTGCTATTAGAAAGGGCGACTGGAAACTAACCACCTCTTTAGGTTCGGGAGGTTTTGCCAAACCGGATGGAATACTTGCCGAAGATGGACAGCCAAACGCAACCTTGTATAATTTGAGAGAGGATCCAAAGGAAACCAACAATGTTTATGGGGAGCACCCTGATGTTGTAGCGGAACTTTTAACGCTTTTGGATGATGCCAAATAATAATTATTTAAGTTGGGGCATATTGGCCCACAAAAAAAATGTAATCGACCTAAACATACAATTAAAGAATCAAATGAATAAAATCCTTAAACGTTCGGCGGCGTGTTTTCTTATGGTTCTCATTACCTCTTGTGGAGGTAATCAACAATCCAAGAAAGAGGGGGCAATGCAAAAAGAAGACTTGCCCAATATTGTTATAATTTATGCCGACGATATGGGCTACGGAGATCTTAATTGTCAGAATCCAGACTCTAAAATACCTACACCTAATCTTGATCAATTGGCTTCGGAAGGTATGCGTTTTACGGATGCCCACAGTTCTTCTGGAATCTGTTCTCCCAGTCGTTTTGCTTTGTTAACCGGGACATACCATTGGCGAAATCAACATGGAATAGTAAATTCATTTGGCCAACCTTTCTTCAAGGAGTCCGATGTTACACTTCCACAGGTTTTACAAAAATCTGGCTACACTACGGCTTGTATCGGTAAGTGGCATTTGGGATGGGATTGGAAATTTAAGAATGAGCCATCAGGAAAAACGGAGCAAGGGGAAAGAGTAGTAAACTACTACCTTCCTGAGGATTTAGATTGGAGTGCTCCAATTTCAGGCGGACCTTTAGATCGAGGTTTTGATTACTATTTTGGTGATGGAACCATAAATTTCCCACCCTATGCATGGATTGAAAACAATAAATTCGTAGAACTGCCAACAAAAGATCAAGACATTGTTAAGAGAGGTTTTGAGACTAAGGAAGGGAATTGGGAATTTCGTCCGGGACCAATGGTAGAAGGATGGGACCCTTATAAGGTATTACCTACCCTTACCCAAAAAGCAGTGGAATACGTAAATAGACAAGAGAAGGACAAACCCTTTTTTCTATATTTTGCACTTCCCTCGCCGCATGCACCTATAATTCCTAATGATGAGTTTATTGGAACTTCTGAAGCAGGGGGTTATGGAGATTTTATGGTACAGACGGACTGGGTTGCCGGACAGGTGTTAAAAGCCTTGAAAGAGAAAGGTTTAGATAAGAATACCATTGTTATATTCAGTGCTGATAATGGCCCCGAAAAATATGCGTTTGAACGGGCAGAAAAATATGGCCACTTTAGTATGGGTGATTTTAGGGGTTTAAAACGCGATGTATGGGAAGGAGGCCACCACGTGCCATTTATTGTAAAATGGCCAGGAAAGGTCAGTGCCGGTTCCGTTTCCAGGGAGGTAATATCCCAGGTGGATATCATGGCCACACTGGCGGCAGCCACCAATACTCCCTTGGCAGAAGGAGCAGCTCCGGATAGCTATAATTTACTACCGGTTTTTAAGGGGGAAAAATATACTTCACCCTTACGCGAAGCTACAGTTCACAACACCTTTGAAAAGGCATGGGGGTTGAGGCAGGGTAAGTGGCTTTATATCAATGCTCCTTCTGGCGAACATACAAAAATGCCGGACTCCTTTAAAAATCTAAGGAATTATACTGACTTTGAAGGAGAAGGCCTATTGTTCGATATGGAGAAAGACCCCGAGCAACGCATCAATTTATTTGCTCAACATTCAGAGAAAATAAATACGATGGACCAGCTTTTACAAAAATATAGGGAACAAGGATATTCCGTAGAACGAACCCCTGTCACTGCCAAATAAAAAATACACCAAAATGGATGGAATCAAAATTGTCTTAGGAATGATAATCAATAAAACACCTAATACAGTATTTTTCTTTCTTGTCACTTTAATAACATTGAATTCGGTTTTCTCGCAGGAAAATAAAAGTATAGATAGCGATAAGAAAGTCCTTAAACCTAATTTTATTCTTATCATGGCCGATGATTTGGGTTATGGTGACATCTCCTGTTATGGTAATACTTACATCAATACCCCAAATATTGATAGGTTAGCCATGGAAGGAATACGGTTTACGGACTTTCATTCCAATGGGGCAGTTTGTAGTCCCACACGAGCAGCACTATTAACAGGGAAATATCAGCAGCGGACCGGGGTAGGAGGCGTCATTACGGCAGCAAGCCACAGGGAAGTAGGCCTGGCTATTGAGGAGATAACCATTGCCGATGAACTAAAAAAACATGGTTATAGCACAGGGGTTTTCGGAAAATGGCATTTAGGGTACGACCCCAAGTTTAATCCCTCCCTACAGGGGTTTGATGATTTTAGTGGTTTTGTGAGTGGGAACGTAGATTACCACGCACATATAGACCAGGAAGGATATTTTGATTGGTGGAATAACACGGAAATTAAGGATGATAAAGGCTATACGACCGACTTGATAACAGAATATGGTTTGGATTTTATAGATAGGAATAACCCTAAAAAAACTGAAAAACCGTTTTTCTTATATCTTCCACATGAGTCCCCTCATTACCCATATCAGCGAAGAACTGATAAGGCCCTTCGCAGGGTTGGGGAAAAAGGCACCGATCTTGTACTGGAAGATAGTATACCTGGTATTTACAAGGAAATGGTTGAGGTTTTGGATGAGGGTGTGGGCAAGATCATGCAAAAACTCAAGGATACCGGACTCGATAGGAACACCATCGTAATTTTTTGCTCTGATAACGGAGCCTCACAAAATGGCAGCAACGGGAACCTAAGAGGGTTTAAAGCCGGTTTGTACGAAGGTGGACACCGTGTTCCTGCCATTGCGTGGTATCCAAAAGAGTTTAATGCAGGAACCGTTATCGGAACTCCTGTACTTACGATGGATTTTCTCCCCACTTTTTTAGATTTTATTGGGAAAGAACCAGAAAGTATGGTAATAGACGGACTGAGTATAAAGAATCTTTTACTATTCGATGAGGCATTACCAAAGCGAGATCTTTTTTGGAATTTTGGAAACAAAAATGCAGTAAGAAGTGACAGGTGGAAACTTGTAACCATTAATTTGGACGGCCAAGAAACAGTTGAGTTGTTTGATTTGTCAAAAGATATTTCGGAAAAAAATAATATTGCCGTATACTATCCGAAAATAGTTAAGCAATTGCGTAAAAAACTCAAAAATTGGCAAAAAGATGTTTTTAAAGGGGTAGCGTTGATATCGAAATAATACAAATTAGAAGTAAATAGTATTTATATTATTGATATTACGTTTAGAGTTATGTTAGTTGCAAAAGGAACAATGGGAGGCCATTGTTCCTTTTTTTTTAACCGGGAAGAAATACGAAAATCCTATGTTAATTGGGTATTGTTGGAATTGAGATAAAAAACTGGAAGTAATGACGTAGATCGATGGTTGAGATACCGTAACAATAAATCCTATCCGTTAAAAATCAATTTGAAATAAAAAGTGTTCCCAGCATGTAAAGAAGGTTAGCATCGAAACTATTAGATTTTAATATTGGGTCTAGGCAAAATTGTAGGAATGTATCAAATGAACCCTTACTAAAGGCTTAAATTTTAACTGGGGTATAATTACCCAATTGATGCGAAATCCCCCAGTTTAAATTTCCGCTTACAATCTTCGCATAAATTTTATTTACTGAATTTCAGGCAATTACGGTTTGTGTTTTTAATATGTCATTGTTCATGGCACAACCTTTGCGCTAGACCGATAAATATTTAGAGAGCGATTCGTATAATATTCGATTGATATAACAAACGGATATTGAAGAAATTCTGAGAACTAAATTAAAAACAGAAAAAATTGATAGAAACCTTTAAATCAGTGTTATGAAAAAATTATTTTTTGCAGTCTTATTTGTGGTGGCAACCTTAAATATTAACGCACAAAGTGGCAGTTCCGATGTCCTTAAAGAGGTAAAGGCGGGTGATATACTTCAGATTGGTCGCCCCGATGCTCCTAGTTTTAAACATATCGATTTTCCTAGGGCTAATACTATTATTAAATCCGGGGGTATTGCCAACTATAAAAAAATGGAAGGGGTCAAAGTAGTGGTTACAGATGTTAAGGAAAAAAAGGACGGAACCCTACAGGTCAAGATCAAAAGGACTGATGGTGGACGATTTTTTGGTATCCATAGTGTTGTATCTGCAGATATAAAGAATGCACTTGAATCAGGTGAACTTAGTGGAATTTAATATATAAATAGTTGGTTTATCCCAGTGTATAATTTGATACTTTTTAATAATTCCATGTAAACACTAATAAAACAAAAAAATGCACAAAAAATTGACTCTAAAACAGCGTCTTAATACCGGTTTTATCTTGGCCGTAGCATTTTTATTGGTGCTAACATCAAATGAATTAAACAGAAGAAACTTCTCTACCGCAGACCATACCGTTAACTCTGTTTTTGAAGATCGGGTTGTAGCCTTAGAGTACATCTATAGACTTAACAACCTTTTTCACCAGAAAGAGTTGGAATTGTCTTCAGCAAAAGGAAGCTGGGGCCATGACGGCAAAAGCGAAAGCATTAAGGAACTACTGGAGAATTTCTCTAATACCAAGTTAACACCTAATGAATCGGTCCATTTTGCACAATTGAAGGATAACTATAGGGAATTAGAAACCTTGGAAAATAGTTTTTCTAGAACGCCAGCAACAACGGAAATCGGAAGCACAAAAGAATTCAGTGTTTTATTTGAAAAAATCGGCAACAATCTGGATAAACTTTCCAAAGTACAGCTTTCTGAAGGGCGTCAGTTGACCTATTTATCCAATAAGGCATTAAGCATGAATCTATTGCTGTCCAAGCTTCAAGTGGTATTTTTGATTGTTATTGGTCTTCTGATGGTGCTCATTATTTTTCATGGGGAAAAACCGTTTATAAAAATGGTAGGGAAAGATGCTTAGATTATTCCGGCATCTCAATTCTATATTATATTCATTCTATTTCAGTAGACCCTTTGGTGAGGTTACTTCCCGATACAGGAAGTGACGGACCCTTATTTTACAGGGGTTTATGGCAGTTGGGGTGTAAATGGGGGACAAATGGAAAAATGGGGTGTAAATTTGATTTGAAGGTGGATGGGATTTTGGTTTGGTTTAGTAAGAATGCGAGAAAGTTATCCTATTTTAAACCTTCCTCGGAAAACTACTAAAATTGTATCCCACTGTTTCGCCTCACATAGATTGGACTTAAAAGGGGAATCATTCAGAAAGGGACTTTTAAAAAATCTCAACTCATTTTTTTCAAAGTGATATTGTTTGATTTAATTCAATTTAATTTTTACTTAGTTGATATACTTCCTATTTCATTATTTGTAGTGGCAAATAGCTCTGAATCTATGTTGTCCTCATACCCCAAAATTCCCCATGAGTTAATTTGCACAATCCTTTTTCATTACTAATTCCCTTATAGTGAAATTTAGACCTATGCTTTAATTGGTCGTTTATTACAATTGGATAATTAAAAAAACTCTCAACGGCATCTTGGCAAGCATAATAAAAATCTTCTATGCCTATAGATATTAATGTTTTCTCTCCAAATTTTATCTTTTCTATAAAATCCTTTTTGTTTGTTTCCCTCAAAATTACACCATCAGTTAATACGCTATTATGTAATAAACTAGTTCTACATTCATATAGTCTATCGATATCCCCTTTGGATAAATTTAAATTGAATAGCTCCGAATTAAGTATGTAAAAATGAGACCTATTTTCATTATTTATTATTTGTGGACTGGATAACCCCTTAATATTTATCTTAAATTCTGGATTATTTTCAAAATAACTTCCTAAAGTATCAACTATACAAAAGAGCAACATACAAGAAGGGAATCCTAAGATTCCATCATTTTCTTTAGCTACTTGCCAAAACTCTGAGTCATAACTTTTACGATATTGCATACTGAATTTAACTGACATTAATATTTCGTTCAAACTTTCGGATAGCATTTCTATTGGTTTCTTTGCTCTTGGGTGCATAAGCCTTTACTTTTTTATACTTTATTGTATTTTTTAAAATTCTCAGCTTGCTCAAAAATTTCTTTGTAAACTTCATCGCGTTCAACTGGAGGGTAACCGAATTCATCGGGTTGTAATCATAAATATTCATTTGTATGCTGCGTTCATTGACAATGAACACTAATATATAATGAACATTTGGCATTGATGAAAATACAGTAAGTGTTATTTTATGGTGTTTTGTCCCTATAATCAGATTGTTGCAGTTTTAGGGCAAATCGTTATTCGAATTGTTATTATTAATACTATTCATTCGCTTTCCTAATATCTTCTACAATACTAGTAAGTACTTTTTGTAGTTCATCATTTTGAATGGCAAACCCGTTCTGAACTATTTTTTCGGCTACCTTAATTTTATCGATTTGATTAAAGTTTTTTTTTGTGTTTTCTAAGCACAATTCTATTTCTTCACGTAATTCTTGTTCCTTTACTCCGATAAGTGTACTATCTCTATTCTTTTGTATCTTACTAAAAAATTCATTACTCAATTTTATATTTGGCTTGAATGTGGGTTTTGCATCTAAGTCAATGTATTTGCATCTATCTCCAAAATCCCCTCTATCAATTTCAATATTTTTAATCTTATGTACAGTTTTGACTGCATTTTCGAAATTGTTGTAGGGTATATAATTTTCTATTTCTCTCAATTTAGTTAACCAGCAAATCGCTTTATGTTTCTTAAACAAATCAACGATTTCTTTTTTTTTGATATTATATCTTTGTCCTGATTTTATTCTGTCACTATCCATGATTAGTGCATAATTTTGATTTAAAGATCTTATAAATTCTAGATTTAAATCTCCATTATTCATTAAAAAATGTTTATAAGAACTTCCACCATAAAACATTACACTATAATCTTCTCCTTCAACTAAGGAATCATCGATTTTCTGTATTAAATAGTTTAAATACAATTTATCACTTTGCCCTTCCACCCACAATAAATAGTTAGTTTGAAACAAATCATTCGGCTTGTATCCAAGATCTTTGAGTATAGAAATCTTTTCGGTTTTAACTTCAGAATGATGCAAATGGGTCTTCCCTTTTTTTTTCGAAACTATGAATATCGAATTCTTAGAAGAATTGATGAAAACGGATGAGTGCGTAGATAAGAAATATGTATGTTTTTCAAAGAGACAAATTGATCTATACAAAAGTCTTTGCCATTTAGGGTGCAAATGTGTTTCAGGTTCTTCGATAAAAACTATGTGAGGTTTCTTACGATTGATAAATATAGGAAACAGAATAATTATTAATGTTTGGAGGCCATCTCCAAGTTTATAAATTGGAAATTGAGTTTCATCTCCAATTTTTATGTGAAGGACGTCATCATCATATTTTGGAATAAGGTTTATCCTTTTTTTAAAGACATTTTTTTCCAAAAATTCTTCAAAATGCTTTATCTCATTTCTTTCCGATTCATCTCCCAAAAGAAGTTTTTTAATCCATTCATAAATGGACAAACCTGTAAAGATAAGACCCTTCGAAATTTTATCTTTAAAGTAATCATGTTTAGTTCGATTTAAATAAATGTCATTTTTTGAAAAATTTGAACTCTCTTGAGCTATTGGTCTTAGCCCCCTTAAAATAGGAATGTAAATCTTGTCAATTTCACCATTTTCAACGCCTAGTTGGTCTATAGTGCTGCCTAATGAGGTGGTTAAGGTTTTAACTTGGGATAACCCTTGCGATAGATGGTAGGCCATTGAACTATTCGTCAATTTGAACTCATCTTCTTCAATTGTGCTTAAAAACCAATATAAATTAAGGATACTATCAAGCGCTTGTTCACTGGTATCAAATATGTTTTGGGCATAAGACTTTATGGTACTAATATAATTATAATTGATACCATACCTTTTTAAGTTGTCTATCTGCGAAATTATTGGGTCGATGGAATTTTTAAATATTTTCTTTGTTTTCTCGTCCAAATCAAAAATAAACTTTACGTTTTTCGCTTCAGAAAAGATTGTTCTCAAAAACCTACTTTTCCCAGTGTTGTTTACACCCACAAGAGTATTAACCTGTTCAATATTGTTAATTATGCCAAAGTATTTAGGTCCGCTAAATGATTCTTCTAATTTTTTATCAAGTTTGATTCCTTTGAGCATCTTATCGCAGTTTAGAGTAAGTAGGAGTGGATATTTCGTAAGTGGAGTATTATTATAAGGTTTTAACTTTGCATCGGGTCCTGGGTATCGCAAATATTTTTAGTGGGTTGGCTTTTGTATTTCAAGTTAATTATAATCAAGTCAACAATTAGAATACCTTAAAAATACGGCTTATAAAGTATGCCATTTTGGTGGTTTATCCTTCTGTGACCTTTTGGCGCTCATTTACCGATTCAAAACTAGCTTTTGTGTTCCCTACAGAATTTCTTTATACAATCGAGCATGAACAGCAAAAATATTAATGATGCATTATTTAAGCTTCTCAATTTTCTTTATGATAACAATAATTTTATCGGGGTCAATTTCGTTATTAAACATTTTAAAAAAATCATAAGAAGAATTATGTGCTATATGACCTCTGGTAGTTGAAGTGTCAGGAGTATCACCGTTCTGCTGCCACGAAAAGCACGAATACTGAACTGCATCTATACCGGGATATTCTGCGGTAAAACTTGCTATAAATCTTTCCATATCATTTATTTAAATTTCAGGTATTACTAATTAAGAGTTTATCTTCTCTTTAAATTTTCAAGAAGTCCTGGCATAATTTTTTAAGTAACCCGACCTCATCCTAGATATAATAAATGTAAGAATCTGAATTTTATTTAACCTAATATGATGTCAAATCATTTGATGATAAACTTGACGCGCACCTACTTTTCTAATTTTTCAGCAAAATAATTAAAAGCACTATTATTCTTTTACGAAAATCTCACTCCCTCGGCAACTTAAGCCCCTTACAAACTTCAGTTAAAAGTTCACACGGATTTTCATCAATGGCAAGGGCAATCAAATACATCTCATTGACTCTTAATTGTGTGTTCGCATTATTGGCAAGTTCGCTTAGCCGGGTTTTGCTAATTCCAGTTTTACGGGATACATCCGATCTGTTTATAGATTTTTTAGCAAAGTAGAGTCCTAATTCCGTCATATATTATCCCATTTTAAGTACATAAAGTTAGCCCTTAGGTTAAAATTTTCCGATTTTCTAAACTTTTGTTTGTGATTTTATCTTATAACACATATATTTATTCTTATTTTCAGATAATATGTTCCTAAACTCGGAAAATTTAAATTTCAGGACATATAGGGAAGAAAAAATAACCCTCTTAACCCGTACGGAGAATGAAAACCAAAAAATTAAAGATCTATCAAAAATTCAGGACCCGGGCTTGGGATAGTATTGTTGTTCCGGAAATTCGGCTTGAGGGGAAATGGCTGCAAGAACTTGGTTTTGAAATTGGAAAGGAAATTGAAATTAAGGAGCAAAGGAATAAGCTGACCATAACTCTTACCGACGAAAAATAGCTACGCCTAGTCCTGAAAAAATTTCTATGGATATTAGAAAATCACTTTACCAAATATAGTATCAAATAAAGATACTAGGGAATTGATAATCGAATTTTTCATAGGAAGAGATAGCGAAAATAATTAAAAATCTATTACATTAAATGCTAAGACTTTGAGTAGAGTTTAAGACAATCATATAGTTGCAGTACCTTGCGGAAGTTAAAACTTCCGCAAGGTACTGCAACTATGAAAACAATCAAATTAAAGTTATCATAACTTATAAAAAATGTCCAGTTTTTTAATAAATAAACTGGACATTTTAATTATATTTATACAAATATATTTGAATGAAGACCTCTGATTACATTGATGATAAGATCAATAAATTGCCTAAAGGATATGTATTCACCTATATGGATTTTATGAACGAGGTGACCCGAAGGGAAGCCATCATTAAACACCTGAATAGAATGGCCGTTTCGGGTAAGATAAATAAGCTATCCAAAGGTAAATATTTCAAACCACAAGAAACCGTATTCGGTACTTTGCTGCCGGACCAGCATCAAATTGTGAAGGATTTATTGGAAGAAGATGACAAAATAGTCGGATATATTACGGGGTATAGCGCTTATAATGCCTTAGGACTTACCACACAAGTAAGTAGCATAATCCAGATTGGCAAACGGGAAATAAGGCCACCCTTTAAAAGGGGGCGCTTTAAAATCTCATTCATCAAACAAAAGAATACAATCAACAAAGAAAATATACCTTTATTAAGATTGTTGGACGCAATACGTTATATAAAGAAAATACCAGATACCACCATTGCTAAAAGTTGTATCCGTTTGATGGCATTATTGCGCAAATTGAAATCTAGCGAACACAGAAAACTCATAAAATTGGCGTTCAAATATTCTCCCGCTACAAGAGCTTTATTGGGTGCATTGCTAAGGGAAATCAATTGTAAAGCTGAAACGGAAATCAGAGACCTTCAAGATACTTTAAATCCCATAACGGAATATAACCTTGGCATTTCTGAAAAGGTATTGTCAAATGCCATATACTGGAATATAAAATGAAGCTGCACGAGAACGAACAACTTTTCAGACAAGCGGTTCAAGTAACCGCAGAACGGATGGGTATTTTAAATATCTATATCGAAAAGGACTACTGGGTATGTTATGCCCTAAAACAGATCTTTGATAGTGCCATTAAAAATGAAGTTATATTTAAGGGCGGCACGGCTTTGTCAAAGTGTGATAAATTCATCGAACGTTTTTCCGAGGATATTGATTTAGTCGTAATACGAAGAGAAGAAGAGACAGGTAACCAATTAAAGGCTAAGCTCAAAAAAATAACCAATGAAATAAAAGTGCCATTTGTAGAAGTAGAAATGGAAGGGATTACTAACAAAATGGGAATGATTCGGAAGATTGCCTATAACTACCCCAAAATTTTCAAAGGAAATTATGGACAAGTAAGAGATGTGATTATTATAGAAGCAACATGGCTTGGCTATTTTGAGCCATACGCTAGGAAGGCACTTAACACCTATATCTATGATATGATGAATGCCACCAACCAAACGACATTGGCGGAAGAATATGACCTATTGCCTTTTGAAGCATTTATTCTGGATGTTGAAAGAACCCTGTGTGAAAAGATAATGAGTTTGGTTCGGTTCTCACATACCGAAAAACCAATTGTGGATCTAAATGCTAAAATCAGGCATGTATATGATATTCACCAGCTATTGAAAGATGAAACGCTTCAAAAGTTTTTTACTTCAGAAGCTTTTGATACGATGCTACTAAAAGTAGCTCATGACGATGTAAAAAGTTTTAAGAACAATAATGACTGGTTGAAACATCATCCTAAAGAAGCTTTGATTTTCAAAAGCCCTAAAGAAACTTGGAACCAACTGAAAGACACGTATCAGAATCAATTTAAGTTTTTGGTCTATGGGGAGTTGCCAAATGAAGAGGAAGTTTTTACCACAATTTTGAAAGTAACTGAGCGATTGTCTTTGATTTCATGGAACGTTGCTCTTTAAATTAATGATGAGTGTTCTCAGAAGTTTGTTAGATTTTTCCTTCACTCAGAAAAATAATCTATTTTTAGAAACTTAATAACCAGACCGAAATTGAACAATACAAATGGGCGAACTTTCAAAAAAAATAGGAGAATATGGTGAGAAAATAGTCATGGAGTTTCTAGAAACTATTGGTTGGCAACCTCCTGAAACAGGCATAACTTTTGATTGTTACTTGCCAAAAGAACATGGCCGTAGTGAAACAAAAGGAACTCATGGAAAAGACTTGGGCTTCATCTACAAGTCCCCACTTGTTGAAGGTGAACTGGTAGAGACATTTATATCAGTAAAGTATAGTGATAAACCCTATCCAGACAATCCTAGAACTAAATTTAAAAAACACTTTTCTGATTTGGCTTATGGTCTAGAGTGCTATATAAAATCTAGTGAACGAATTGAACGCCTAAATGAATTCGACCAATATTCCAGTGTTAACACTATAGGTATACTATTCTGGTTGAATAATACACCAATAGAAAACGACTCAAAATTATTGGACGAACTTGCAAAATCTAGATTTCACGACGATTATATTTTTGAACAAATCGTTGTCGTTACAAATGATTCTTATGCTTTTATTGGTAGGTGTTTAAAAGAGATAAAATTCATAACACTTTCCGAGAATATTGATTTTTATTATCCATCTACTGGTAATAATCTTAATCCAACAACCAGAAGAATATCTGGAAAAATATTACCTGTAGAGTATTTGACTTCCAGAATATTACTTTTTAAAGTCTTAGTCAGTAATGACTTATCTCATCTTTATATTTGTAATAGGGACAACTTTACAGTAAGTGATTTTAAACGTCTAGTAGGTCTGGCAATTGAAATATCAGGCGGTTGGGCTCAGAAGGTCTTTATTGGTTTTCCGGATTTCAACGAATTACGAGATAGAAATGCTGTAAATAATGCACTTCAGACCTTCGAGTCAAAAAAATATATCACTAAAAATATTAATGTATTTAATCTCAAATAATGAGGGAACAATATGAACATATAGATAAGATATTACCGCACGGTGAATTTCTCAAAGGATTTGTAAATCAAAACTTAATTTCAAAAGCGGATTTAAAGGTTCTATTAAAAAATCGAGGAGTATTTTTTGGAAAGGATTCAAAAGAATCCTATGTACCATTTTTGAGTAATACTATAATCAGTCCTCTTGAATTTGAAACCTTAAAAGATTGCTTTAATACTAAAGAAGACAATCCGAAACGTTCATCTAGTGATATAAAGTTAGATACAGATAAGCCATTAATAGCCATAGTGCCGGATCATAAGAAGTTGTCCACAGTAAAGGAAAAAATTAATCAGTCTAACGCTAACTTTAAAGTTCAAAAAATTCTTCCGTTTTCGCCTGTAGATAAAGGTGATACTAAAATGGTTCTACAATTTGAGATTGAGAGGCGAGATTTAAACAAAAGTTGGTTTGAGGCTACTAATAAATTCACTGGTCAATTGATTATTGAAAAGGAGAAAGGAAATAATTTAAAAATTACTGCGCAAACAACTTCAAAAGAAACCCAAGAAGTTGTCAAGGAATTAGAGAAGGTTCTGGTCAGTCATCTAAAAGAAATTAAAGTAATTAAGGAAAAGGAAGAACTTCAAAAGATTTTATTTGGAGATTTCGATAATAAATCCAGAATTACTTTCTTCTTGAGGCTTTCAAATAATATGACAAGTTCGGTTTTTACTTTTCAGGATATTGTTGATGTTCAATTTAAAGCCGATGAGGACATGGATTTACCCAATGATATTACCTGGATGTCAAACAAAGATGCTTTGATATTCAAAGGAAAAAAAATACAGTCTGACTTCTTTTTTGAACAGAATAGTTATCATGAGTATATTAAGTGTTGGGGAATGGAAGTGAAATTCACATATAAATACGGGCTAATTGAGGGAGTTGTTAGCGTAAATTTTGGATTTCCCTATTTTGAAACCCGTGGTAATAAGGCAGAATTTGAGATAAATATTGGGACTTACACTGCACAGAGCGACGTACCATATGCAGAAAAGAACCGTATGAAGGAAAAGCTATTCGATTTTTTAGAAAAAGAGAAAAGCGAGATTTATGAGCGCTATTTATCTTACCTGAGTAAGTCGGTTTAATCTAAGTTTCGTTTGCGGTGCACCCAAATCTTACCATAACTTACCTGCGCCCGGATCCTGTCCGGTTTTTGTAGTGTTCGGGTTGATAAACGTGAAGCAAAAACCGGATAGGGCGCAAACTACTTATGATTTGGAAGACTGTCCTTTTCCTTTGCCCAATTCTTGTAAGTCTGGTAATGCTCGGGATAATGATCAAAATACCCTTTTAGGTCTGAAATGACCTCTTGCCGGCCCGCTGAATATGACCTTTCCCGTATCCGATCTATCCGAGCGACCTGAAAGGCCAGATAGCCAATGATGACAAGGAAAATGGCCCAAATACCATATTGCAGCCACAATTGTACTTTAGGGACCATTCTCGCCTTAGAAATCTGCTGTCCTAAATTTTGAAGGGACCTCTGGATCCTTTCACTTTTGGTCCTTTCGGAGTTTAGGTGTTCTTTAAGCATGTGCTCGATTTTGGAAGTATCCGGGGATATTTTGATGTTGTCCACATTCTCGGTAAGTTTCTCCAGCTTTTCCAGGGCTTTATTGAAACCGTCCAGTTCGTCATTGAGCAGTTCCATTACTTCGTCCAGTTTCTTGTATCCCATAGTTTTTTGTTTTAATACCCGATTCCCGTGTCGATGGCTTTTTTGATCGTTTTCTTGATTATGTTCTTAGCAATACTGGCAGCTAGATTGGTACTCATTTCCAAGGTCTTTCCCAATACTTGAACGGATTTGCCTGTTGCTATTTGTTTATCAACATTTCTATTCTGCGAGAGCTGTCCGATGATCTTCCCTCCGGACATGGAACGGTGCACCTCGCTTGCCTTAAAATTTTGACCTTTATATTGGAACCGGAAGCCCTGTAATCTGTTTGCCTTGTTGATACTTGGGATGACCTCTATATTCCTTTCTTTCATTGCCTTGATATAATTATCCAATGTTTTTGGCCTATCGTTCTCCATGACCCTTTGGTGAACGTTCTTGATTTCAAGACGGACCTTTATGGAATCCAGTTCCTTTTCCAGTTGCACTTCCTTCACTGTGGTCAGGCCCATTTCCTTGGCAACGTTCTCCGCTGCCAGTTGGCTCCGCTTGCCAATAAAACTGTCATTGTAGGCCTTCCCATCAAAACCGATGCGGTTCACATATAGATGGATATGGGTATGTGCCTTGTCCCTATGCACAAAAGCGATGGCCTGGCGTTCCTTTAATTGCATTTCCGCAACAAACCGTTGGGTCATTTCTTTTAGTTTTTCGGCAGTAAGGTTCTTTCCGTCTTCCCTGGTCGGACTCAGTACAAAGCTCAGGGTGTTCTTTTGGCAACGTACATTCTGTTCCTGCACCATTTTGAACTCTTCCGTGATCTGTTTGGCGTCGTTCCCGGCCACATGTTGACTGAAGACCACGTCTGCCCCTTTTTCCTGGTTCCATCCATATTCTATGGAGGCTCCCGTATGTGCTATGGATTTTCCCTTGCCTATCATTTCTTTATTTTTTTAAAATTATAAAGGTGCAATCGTATTTCCTCTGCCAATTTCTCGACCTCATGGGCCAGTTTCGGGTTCCGTTTCCTGAACATATTACCAATGCTCGTAAAGTTGTTCTTGTATTTTACCAAGGTCCTGCAACATTCCAATTGTTCCGGAGTAAGCCTTTCGATAACGGTATTCCCAAAGGCCGAGCTGCGGCAATATTCTGAAAGGGAAATTCCCGCCCGCTGTGCCCTTTTTTTGAGCAGTTTCTTCTCGTAGATGGAACACCGGAATCTGATATAGGTCCTTTTCATTTTTTGTTTTCTTTGCGACCGTCGGGAGCAAAGCAAGATTGTTTTTGTGGCAACAAAAACACATCTTGAATTCCCTGACCGTTTGCCTCCTTTGCGCCCGACATGAGCCATTCGTTCATATCCTTAAAATCGGCATATAATGGTGATCTGTCCACACTGTTATTGGCATGGTCCATAAAGTTTTTGGCAGCTTTTTTACCGGTAGCATCATTGTCCAGATAGAGATCAATACAACTATAACCCTTCATTATTTCTATTGCCTTCTGAACAAAAGCGGTTGAGTTCAGTACCAAAAAATCGTATTCAAGTCCTAATTTTTCATTGGTTTCCATAATCGATAACAGGTCGAACATGCCTTCGGTGATGATAAGTCTGGTCCGGCCATTATTGATATGGGCCACATCCTTGGGCGAACTGGAATTCTTCACATATTTGTTCCGTAGTTCCCAGCCTCCCGAACCGTTCTTCAAGCCCAAAGCGAAATACGCTTTGCCCTTGAACCGGTAATGGACTTCTTTGATGAGTTTACGGGCAGTTGGTATTGAAATATTCCTTGACTTCAGATAGTCCTTCAGGGCAAAATGGGTCAGCTCCATGACCTTGGTGACCCTTATTGTGTTATCCTGTTCCTCTTTAATAATCGGTTGCTGTTGAAAAGAAAAAGAGATTTGGTCCTGTTCTATCAGTTCCAATGCTTCTTTGACAGTTCCATTGTTCAATAGGCATATCAGGTCGATTACATTGCCCCCTTTCCCGGCTCCATGGTCGTACCATCTATTCAGTTTCTTGGATACCTTGAAAGAGGCTTGTGTTTCTGAGCGGAACGGGCTCAGGAACCAAGCTTCTTTCTCCGTTGATCTGGTCGGAAAGTGCCCGAGTTTTGCCAGCGCTTTTTCGATGGGAAAGGCTCGGGCTCTTTCACACGATAGTCTAATGGTTCTTTTTTTCTTCATCGGCTTTTTTGTTGGGTTTTCGCTTACCTTCCTACCTAAGTCCCTGTCCATAGGGGTTAAGGGCTTAGGTGGCTTCAATTTTAAAGTTACCCATCTTACCCGTTTTGGTAGGTTAGGTAATATCTAGGTAACCAATGGTTAATGTATCCTACCTTAAGGTAGCTCCCGCTGTTGGGGAGGTCATGGTCCATTAGGTAACTAGGTAGGTGCATTTGCACTTTTTCTAAACTTCCATCTCCAAAGGACTATCGGTAAATACAGGTTTTGCCAGATACCCATAGACCTGCCGCTTGGGATGTTTTACCCTTTGGAAGTTGAACCCGGACAGAGCCCGCCCCAAGTTGATCTGGTTCAGTCTCAGATTGAGGTGCCTTAGCTTCACCAACACGTCCGAGGCGGTCACGAAATCCTTTATATCGTTGGATTTTTCAAAATATTTGGACACCAGCTCCTCCTCCGTGGTTAACTTGGTATATTTCTTGTTCCGTTCCTCGTTCTCCTGAATATCGGTGATGGATAGCTCGGGTTCGAACGTAGGGTCGCAATAGGCCAGGTGGTAGGCCTGTGACCAGACCCTGTGGATATCGACCTGCTTCGAATACCTGAAATCTATTTTTCCCTTGAGTTCAAAGCAGAGCCAACGGACGGATCCCGTCTCATCGTTCAAAAAAGAGGACATGTTGGTGCTTCCCACAAAAGAGCATATCCTTGGAAGGATGGTATTCTTCCGGTCATAGGGCAAACGCTCGTTGATAAAGGTCTTGGAGAAAAAGGATTTCAGGGCATTGACATCTTTTTTTGACAGCACGGCCAGTTCGTCCAGATTGTAGAGAAAGTTCCGGCACAGCTGTATCCGTGCATCCTTGTCGTTACTGATGTCCTCGGCCATATATTCCGCCAGGTCCGGCGGACATAGAAAGCGGCACCAGGTGGATTTGCCCGAATTCTGTCCCTGATGGGACAGCACAAAGGCCTGCTTGTTGAAATAGTTTGTTTCCAGGGCACATTTGATGGTACGTACCAGCCATTTCTTAAAATGGTAGTTGAACGCTTCCGTTTCATAGGTCGGCACATGGGAGGCCAGCCTCAAAATATGGTCCTCGCCGTCCCATTTGGGAAGGGCCTCGAAATATTCCCTGATGGGATTGCATTTAGGGATCCATTCCGAACGCAGCAGGGTTTCCAGTTTCCCGTTGGGAATATCGATGCCCGCCTTGGCCAGTTCGATGATCAGCGAGTTCAGGTTCAGGTATTGCCATTCCTGGGAGCCTTTGAAGCTTATCTGGAAGTCGTGCGATATCTCGTTGTACGTAATGTGGTACTTCGCCTCCAAATATTCCATGGTGTAATCATATACCGTCTTTTTCTTTGGGTCATGTACATGGTAAAGCGGATCGCTTCGATTTTCGGAACCCATCACCTTCTATTTTTGAGGGTGAACTTCAATGCCGCACCGGCAATTTCATCATGGGATTTTCGGCTATTTTTTAGCAACCAATTGTTAAGTTTCTTCTTTTCAAAGAAGATCAGTTTTCCGTTGGGCTTGGAGTGCGGAATATTACCTGCAGAGGTAAGTTTGTAGAGATAACTTCTTGAAATCCCCGTATAGTCACAAGTTTCCTCGAAGGTGAGTACCTCCTTATTGGCCGTTAAGAGCCTTTCCAAACGATCAAGTCGTTCAAATATTAAAATAGTGTCCATTTGTTTCTCTTTTAGGATTAATAAATGAACAAAAGCGCTTTTGTTTATCTTCTATGGGTTTGTTAAAATAAAAGTAGAAAATAGGTGGGTTGAAAGCGATGAAAAACCCAATTAGTTATTCACAACTATTTGGTTTATAGCACTATATATTATTTGGTACCAAATGATAGTATGGGTAATTTTATCTAATTTTATTTGATATCATAAAACATCAAATGATACCGAATGTCATATTGGTCAATTTTCCATTTTTAGAGAAAAAATGGAGTTATTAACAATTGAAAATCAGGAAACTGGAAATTTGGTGCTGTGAAAACGGCAGATTTGGTTATTTCTAGGAGTGACATGTGCATTATTGTATCCCCGTTATTTGAGATGTGCTTTTAGGCATTTGAAATTTCATGAATATTAAACTATCTGAGTTTTAGGGAAGCCTGCAAAACGCAAGGGGGAACGCTATGTGCCTTAAGGTAAATATTCAACCCGAAAATTACCAACCAGTCCGCCAAACTGATGAATAAGTTAGATTGAAGCCCCTAAAAACATGTTGGACCTCTAAAACTAACATAAAAACACGGCAATTCTGCCGAAATACGACTCCCTAAAAAACGCTAAAAAACAAGCTTTTCCCAAAGAAGGAGACCGGATCCGTCAACAATATATTCAGCCTTAGCCTATCGGCAGTCCGAATACTTAGTTATTATGTGTTGGTTTTTATTATAGTTTTTAGTTTAACTTCCATTTCATCAAGTCCGTTACTATATATAAGTTTTAATTTTAAATATTCAAGCTCAATTATTGAATCAAGTTTGCTCAATGGTAAACCGAATTCAAAATCAGCCATAGTCATAATTTCACCAGGAAAAATAGGGGAAGGATTAGAAAAGGAAATATTAGCCAGATTATTATTTAAAAGACTATGATTAGGCTGCGAACCATGCTTATCGTACCATTTAAATACGTAATCTCGAAAACTAATATCAATGAATAGTTTGCAATATTTTTCTACGGATTTACCTATATTTTCTATTTGAAAACCTAATCTGTAAAATATGATTTCTTCTGAACCATCACGATTTTCAATATATGTGTCAGTTGAAGTCGTAATGTTGTTAATTTCAAGCGAAGTCATTTCTTTCCTATTATAGAGATTACGAATTTCGTATTCCTCCATCTGTACTGATTCAAAATTAAAACGCCTATAAAATTTTTTGTTTGAGGTCATATGAGGTGCTAGAGTGCTCTCAGGAATTCTGACTACATAAACTGTCTTTTCAATTTCTTGATTAATACGTACTGGATAAATTCTAAGTCCTTCAATCTTTCTCTGAATTCTAGACTGAATAACCTGTTCAATCCATTCTTTTGTGATAATATTTCCATCTATAAACGAGTAACCGCTAGCGACGTGATTTTCTTCTGCAATACCATACACTATGAACCCTCCTGCGGAATTAGCAAAAGCAGAGACATCTTTAGCAATTTCTGCTTTCGATTTTTCCGTAAGACACAAAGATTGATGTCTTTTAAAATCCAAATTAATTGATTCCTCAATTTTTAATTCGATTAGCTGTTTGATATCAGTTTCGCTTATATCGGTTTTATCTAAGAGTGAATTCATTAATTATTTGTTTAACTAACACAAAACGTTTTGGCTATGCGAAGTGTCCCGAAGGGCATAGCGTATAGGTTTTGTGTGTTCCCAGCATGGGCATCTTTTATTTATTGCAAAGTAGATAATTAATCTAGAGGGTGCAAGTCCCTTATGGGCAGGGGTAACGCCTTGAACCATTAGTAAGCTGCAAGGTTGCTAGTTGCAAAGCCAGACCAGAAGTTTATTTGCGATTGCATAATGATCAAATACCGACTACAAAACTCAGTACTGACGGACAGGAACCATATAAGAGGCATTTATGCATGGGTAAGCAAGCACATCATTGTAACGCTCCAAGAATACCAAAAGTGCATTTATGTAGATACGGCAGGAATCGGGGGAAACCTGTCCGTATCCATTCAGGCGGGGAAAATGCCTTTACCTAGGAGTACCTGAACTATAGCCGAAAAAGGGTAAATAGTGGAGCAGCAAGGCTTGTTTTTGATGGATTGATTAAAACTACCCTTCAAAACTTTCCGGGCACATCCAAAAAGCATCAAAAATATTCCTTTCAATATTGATCAAGAAAAAGCCTCCAAAAGAGACTTATATCGGTTGAATTTTTGACCCATTATGGGCTTGCGCAACGGCTACCATTGTTATGCAAAGTGCTTATTCCATTGGTCAACAGCGTTATTGTAATCCTTTACATCGTATTGGATTAAATCTCCCATATATTCAACTATCGCTTCTTGTTGTTTAGAAGCATTTTCCATTGTTTCGGCAATTTTAGTATCAAAAATCTT
Organism: Arenibacter troitsensis; assembly: GCF_900177645.1. Taxonomy (GTDB): domain Bacteria; phylum Bacteroidota; class Bacteroidia; order Flavobacteriales; family Flavobacteriaceae; genus Arenibacter; species Arenibacter troitsensis. The sequence goes on along the minus strand of NZ_FXAO01000002.1, from coordinate 333,946 downwards.
CTTTTCTTCAAGTTCTTGGTAAAAATCTAAAATCTGTTTAAAAACACGATTGATTTTTATCTCAATCCCTTTCTCTTTAAAAAACTGACTTTGATTTAAGTAATTTACAATATTTAAATTAACTGTAAAAAGGCGAAGAAATGGATGTGGATGTTTGTGTTCTTTAAAATAGATTTTTGGAAGGTCGCTGTAAAAATTTGCTATATGATTGAGTAAACAAGAACAAAGTACAATTATTGTAAATTCAACATTTTCTTGCGTAATATTATCTCCGAAACTCTTTTTGATATACTGCTGAATATGACTTGCGATAGCAATTGATGCAAGAGTATCAGCATTCGTTTCCATATGTTGCTTTACTTTGTCGTAAGTCGATGTGATGACAAAGCGTTCTTGCAATGAAATGTTTTCTCTCTTTTTTTCAAATTGTACTAAATGAGCAAATTCGTGATAGTAGGTAAATTGAGTTGCTATTTGAAATGCCAATCCAGTTATTGGATTGTCAAAATGTTTAGTTATCTTTGAAAACTGTTTTTCCAAATACTCATCAAATGATTTATTCTGTAGATAATTCTCTTGGCATTTTTTAATTAAGCCAACATTGATGTGGATTGAAAAGGCGTCATTTTTATATTGAGCCATTGCATTAGAGTCAAAAAATCCTGTGTAAATAAAAATGGATGGTTCAATATTATATTTTTCTGAATTTTCGTTTAAATGTTGTCGGCAAAATTTATAAAAATCATCACATAAATGTTCATAAGGCGTATCTCGAAAATCAAAAATCTTTCCGTTATCAATTGCATCCTTTTCTTTCGCTAATTTTATGTCTGTATCGTAGTTCATCGCATTTTGCATAACATACGAATATAGTAACTTGTTATTATATATCTATTTTGGAAAAACTAATATAAGACTTATTTCAGCAATACCTCCAATGTGCGGATCAGCATCCTTACATTTAATTAATGTTCAACTTAGGAATTAAATAAGCAGCCTCCTTCATCTTTTTATCGATGATCTTAGCGTAGATTTCAGTGGTCCGTATTTCGCGATGACCAAGGCGTTTGGAAACGGTATAGATATCCGCGCCGTTTTCCAAAAGTAAAACGGCATTGGTGTGCCGGGCCGAATGGAAGGTGATATGTTTGTTGATCCCGGCAAACATACACCACCTAAGCAATTGCATGTTCATATGGGCACTATAGCGGAGTCCCTTAAAAACCCGGTCCTTTGGTTCCTTTCGTTCACCAAGGAGTTCCCTGGCCTGTTGGGAAATATACAGATATTCCACTCCATCTGTTTTCTTTTGTTGAAACACGATCCTAAAAATAAGGTCGCCCAGCGAATCCGTGCCTTCATCACGGACTTCGGACCATTTCAGTTTATTGACATCGGACCATCTTATCCCGGTCAGGGCCGAGAATAAAAAGGCTCGTTTGAGAATTGCGTTGGGGCAGGGGGTCTGTGACAGTTTTTGAAGCTCATCGGAAGTGAGGTATTCCCTAGTGGATTCTCCCATAGTAAAACCTTTTACCTTTTTAATGAGGTTTTCCTTTAGGTATCCTTCATCGAAGGCCGCATTTAGACAGGCTTTGAATTTATTGAAATAAGTGTGCTTGGTATTTTGGGAGAGCTTCTTTTCGCTTTTGGTCACGGCTACCGTATCCAGGTATTTTTTAAACCCTTTGATGAAATCCACATCAACATCGCTAAAGGTGATGTGTTTGGGGCAGTAGGCCTCAATGTGTTTCTGCGCGGCATCCCAGTTGTCATAATTGCCTTTGGTCTGGTACCGTTCCTCTTTTTGTTGCTCATAAAAGTCCAAAAGGCCCGTTTTTTCTTTATGGCCATTCTGGATGTTATAGGTGCCTTGATAGACTTCTGCTTTTCTTATTGCCAGGATCTGGTCGGCAAGTTCCAGGTTTTCCCTGTTTTTCTTTTTTTCAGCGGCTGTCTTTGGATCGGTGGTCAAGTAGAGTTCCAAATATTCAAAATCCCTGATATGTTTGACTTTTCCTTCAGCAGTTAATTTGTGGCCTTTGTAATATTCTATGTAAAGGCTAGTACTTCCACTTTTCAGTTTTTTCTTTCTTAAATGAATTTTCATACGAGATACATTTTTTACACCTCGGATGAAAAAATCAACTTTGAGGTGTAAATGAGGTGTAAAAAAGTACGAAAAATAGGCAATTAAGAGAAATCAAAAACTTAAAAATTATCAACAAGTATTTGATTTATAGTCATTTGCATACAAATGATATCCAATGAAATTGGAATCTATTTGCCGATACAAAAATTAGCAAAAATATTCCCTAACAGCTCATCATTGGTTACTTGTCCGGTAATTTCCCCTAAATGATAGAGTGCTTCGCGGACATCTATGGCCAAAAGGTCGCTGGGAGTGTCTTCCTCCATGCCAAATTGTACTTTTTCTATTTCCTCCAAAGCCTTTAACAGGGAACTGTAATGCCTCGTATTGGTTACAATGGTTTCACTGTTACGCAGGGCTCCCGTATTGACAAAATCCAATAAGCGCGACTTCAGCGTTTCCACCCCTTGTCCGGTTTTGGCGGACAGCAAGTGCAGTCCTGAAATTTGGGATTGTAGATCTTTGATTTGTTCCTTATCCAACCTATCCACCTTATTGGCAATTACCAACAAAGGTTTTTGTGGGTATTTGGTCCTTATTTTTTCCAGTTCCTTTATGCTGGTCTTTAACTTATCTTCATGCGTTGCCATTTGCCAAGCATCTACCAATAGCACTACTACCTGGGCCTGTTCTATTTTTTCATAGGTCTTTTTTATCCCAATATTTTCCACTACATCCTTGGTGTCCCTAATTCCGGCGGTGTCTATAAATCGAAATCCTATGCCACCTATGACCATCTCATCCTCTATCGTATCTCTTGTGGTTCCCGCTATATCACTTACTATGGCCCGTTCCTCATTCAAAAGGGCATTGAGCAGGGTAGATTTACCCACATTGGGTTCCCCAACAATGGCGATGGGAATCCCATTCTTGATAACATTGCCCACAGCAAAGGAATCGATTAGGCGTTTAAGAATACGCTGTATTTTGGTCAAAAGTTTTTTAAACTGTGTACGGTCCGCAAATTCCACATCCTCCTCTGCAAAGTCGAGCTCCAATTCCATTAATGAGGCAAAGTTTAATAATTGGTCCCTCAATTTTTTGATCTCATTGCTGAACCCGCCACGCATTTGTTGTATCGCAATTTGGTGGCTGGCCTCGTTATCCGAGGCTATAAGATCGGCCACGGCCTCGGCCTGACTCAAGTCCATTTTACCATTTAGAAAGGCTCGCAATGTAAACTCGCCTGCATTTGCCATTCGGCAACCATTACGTAAAAACAACTGAATTATTTGTTGTTGAATATAAGGCGAACCGTGACAGGATATCTCAACAACGTCTTCACCAGTATAGGAATGGGGGCCTTTAAAAATGGATAACAAAACTTCATCCAACACCTTATCGTTCTCCGTAATATGTCCCAAATGAATGGTATGGCTCTTCTGTTTATTTAAATCCTTTCCTCTTATCGATGTAAAGAAAGGATTGGCCAGGGCAATGGCATCTTTCCCAGAAATACGAATTACAGCTATGGCACCGGCCCCTGAGGGCGTAGCTAAGGCAATGATGTTGTCGTTGGTAATCATTAGTATTATAATTGACTGTAAAAATACGATATAAAATTTTCAAAACGGTTTCACCATTCAATTGACAAATACAATTGTATAATTATTTGAAATGAAGCAAGTTAACTTTGGATCCTTTGTGGGATGGTAGTAACCCATTTTTCATTAATACGCTAAAACTTCTAATTTGGATACAGTAAAGTTTAGCACTATGATATTGCTCATGATTATTGACGGATATATTGCGTAATTTTGATAGTGGTCCAATACAGCATAAAAGAGAGGATAAGTCTTTAAAATTTTAATGTATCGGGACATTCAACTTAATACAACTTTATGAAAATGATTAGAATAATTACTTTATTGTCGTTGGGCTTATTCTGCCAAATTACCTTGGCACAAGAAACTTCCGTTCCGGTTACTCCTGTTGAAAATACGGAACAAATGGAGCAGGATAAAATTTTACGGGAAGCTAAAGAGGCAAAGGAAATTCAGAAAAAAGTAAAGAAGGCGGAAAGAGAAGCCCAAAAAGCCGAAAAAGCCCAGAACAAGGCTGAAAAGGAATTGAAAAAGCGTGAAAAACTTTCTTCGGATATAGATTCCAAGAGAAGGTCTATAGCCAAGGATGAAAAGAAGATTACAAAAATTCAGGAGAAAATGATGAAGGACGAGAAAAAGGGAAAATTATCACCATTGGCGATTGAGAAACTGAACCAGAAAATGGATAAACTTCAAAAAAGTATTGAAAAGGATAGGGAGAAATTAATGAGACTTCAGGACAAACAATAGTAGGTCCGTAAGGTTCAGAATGTTTTGAAAATTAGTTGTACCTATGAATGTAACAAAAGATGGGTTTATTCGTCCTATTATTATGACAACTAATTTATAGGACGAAGTTAAGGAGAAGTATCAATACTTTTTCAACCTATCATAGCTTAACAATAGCAACCGATGAAAGCAGAAAACAGACAATTATTGGTATTGACCCATTTAAGTCAATTATTGGATATAGTTACAGGGTTCGGGGGATTTATAGTTCCTTTGGTACTGTGGCTAACACAAAAGGATACCGTAATGAATATGGATGAAAACGGAAAATCGATTATTAACTTCCAGATCAGTATGTTCCTATATATCCTAATATGCATCCCCTTGATCTTGCTTCTTGGAATTGGAATATTAGGGATTATTGCGATAGCTGTGCTCTGTTTTGTATTTCCCATTATCAATGCCATTAAGGTGTCCAACGGAGAAAAACCTCATTATCCCCTGAGCATAAAGTTTGTGTAAATAGTATACATGTTTGGTACAAAAAAGCCGTATTTCAAACGAGATACGGCTTTTTTTATAGTGAAAGAGTGGGGTGTATTTTGAATTCAACCCTTGGGTCGAATTGGTGTTTCTAGCTGTTCAACATTACAGGCATTACCAACATAGTCACATTTTCTCCTTCGTCCAAACCGTCAATTGGGGTTAGGATACCGGCCCTGTTGGGTAGGCTCATTTCCAATTGCACGTCATCCGAAGTAAGGTTGTTCAACATTTCAACTAAAAACCTAGAGTTGAACCCAATTTGCATATCGTCACCTTGATAGGAACAGGTCAATCTTTCTTCGGCCTTATTGCTGTAATCAATATCCTCGGCAGAAATATTAAGTTCCGCACCTGCAATTTTTAATCGTATTTGGTGGGTGGTCTTATTGGAGAATATGGAAACCCTTCTAACAGAACTTAAAAGTTGGTTTCGGGCTATGGATAGCTTGTTCGGATTTTCCTTTGGTATGACCGCTTCGTAATTTGGGTATTTACCATCGATCAATCTACAGATCAGGATGGTGTTCTCAAAACTGAATTTAGCATTGCTTTCATTGTATTCAATGAGTACTTCCGTTTCACTTCCCGATAAGATTCCCTTTAACAAATTAAGAGGTTTTTTGGGCATTATAAATTCGGCCACTTTGGAAGCAGTGACATCCGTACGTTGGTATTTTACCAATTTATGGGCATCGGTAGCTACGAAGGTTAAACTTTCTGGGGAAAATTGAAAAAACACACCGCTCATTACAGGTCTTAGATCATCATTTCCGGCAGCAAAAATAGTTTTATTGATGGCGGTTGCCAAAATATCTCCAAGTACCGTGGTTGAGGATGGATTGGATAGTTCTACCGATTTTGGAAATTCGGCTCCATCTGCGTAGGCCAAGGCGTATTTACCATGGTTAGAACTGATTTCTACGGTATTATTATCTTCAACAACAAAGGTTAAGGGCTGCTCTGGAAAGGTTTTTAAGATTTCCAACAACAGTTTTGCAGGTACCGCAATGGTACCCTCATTGTCCGAATCTACCTCCAGTACAGAGCTCATTGTGGTTTCCAAATCGGAAGCCGAAACAGTGAGTTCTTTTTGATTTAAATCGAAGAGAAAATTGTCTAGAATTGGTAGGGTGTTGCTGTTATTGATAACCCCACCTAAAACTTGGAGTTGTTTTAGTAAATAAGTACTAGATACTATAAATTTCATTGGTTTATTTTTTTTTAAGGAATCTACATAATTGTACAACCTAAAACAGTGTTCGAATTTCTGTTTGAATCCGTAATATTCCTTGAATCACGGTCAAAACAAAGATATTTTAAATGTCCTTTTTAAGGAAACAAACTTATCAACACTTATATCCCATATTTTTTCTTGCGAATGGTGTGTATTAGGAAACCAAAAATAAAGGTCAAACACAAGGGTAGGCCAATATTAATCAACTGCCATTTGGTTTTTTGATTAACAATTTTTTCTTCGTCCAAAAAAGGAATAGTTACTTTCTTGTTACGAATGTTTATAAGTCCGGTATCGTCCAACAGGTAATTAAGGCAATTTATGAGAAATTCCTTGTTGCCAAAGAAGTTGTTTGTCCATTTATCATAACCTAATTCCAAAGGTCGTCCATTTCGGATCTGGTTTCTAATAAGATCACCGTCCGTAAGGACTATCATTTTGTTTTCAGGACCCTGATCTACAATGGTATTCAGCTTAATTGGTTTTACCCGGTTCTCGTAAGTGGATTTGAACGCACCTTCTACCAATACCCCCAATATCTTATTTCCATCATTATATAAATCCTTATCCGGTGGCGTATTAATAATGTCGAGCTGAATTGGCTTGGGAACTCCTTCCGTTTTGGATAAGGGCGAGCTACTGAGTAGGATGTGTTTTTTATAATCATTGGCCAGGGTATCCAAACTACCTGTGAACTGGAACCTGATTGCTTCCAAATTGTTGTTTATGGGATGGTCGTTTTTGGAAAAGACCATTGGATTGTAGTACCAGGGAACAGGGTTGTATTGGGAACTGTTTCCTTCTCCTGTTGCCAAAACTATTTGGGTGAAATAAAGGTCGTTGATAAGATCGGCATTTAAACGAATTCCATATTTGAAGAAAAAATCGTTTAGGTTTAGATTACGTGGTAGGGCCATGGCGGTACCTTCTTCGTTGAAAAGGCTATCCAGTTCCATTGCCACCTGATCTATGAGCCAAAGGGATTTGCCTCCCCCGCTTATGTATTGATCCAGAATAAATTTCTCTTCATCGGTAAAGGCCTCTGTAGGTTTGGCAATGAGGGCAAGATCAAAGCCTTTTAGTTGTTCAAGGACCTTTTCTGGATTGGTTGATACGGAGTCCAAGGTAATGGCGCCAATGTTGTAATAATCCTTTATGGTGGTCAGATAATCTGCCATATAAATATCACCCAACTCTCCATTACCTTTAATAATGGCTATTTTCTTCTTTTCCTTGATGTTCAACTTTGTAAAGGCATCGGCAAAGGCATATTCCAAATGTTGAACGGAATTGTTTACCCGCTCCTCGGTGGTAGCACCAAGCTTATTCTTTAAAAGGGGTACCTTTACGGTGCTGTTGTTGTAATTGACCATGGCCCAGGGAAAAATTATCTCCTGGGAGACTTTTCCATTCTGTTCAACGGTAACATTGGTGGGCGTTAGGCCCAAGGCCTGTAGGTCTGTGATTACGCCATCAATTTGTGGGGCTCCTTCAAGCGGATTTACAAAATTGAACTTTATATTCTTGTTTTCCGAGGCAAATTCTTCCAATAGTTGCCTTGTTTCCACCTTCAATTTTATAAATTCGGGAGGAAGATTTCCATCGAGCAGAATATCTACTATTACCGGAGCGTTAAACTCTCCAACAGAATTTAATGCAGCCGTGGAGAGGGTGTATCTACTGTCTTCGGTGAGATCTATTCTCGCATAGAAAAAACTGGCCAGGATATTTACAATCAGCAATAGAACAATAGCCTTGATTATAGATAATAAACTTTTCTTCATTACCTATTTTGATTTTTTAGTTGATTAATGCTCAGGTAGAGAAAGAATAGGGTAAGGCTTGTGAAATATATAATATCCCTAGTGTCCAAGACACCTCTGGCTATACTTTCAAAATGGGCCTTCATTCCAATTTGTTCCACAAAAAGCATCATTGTTCCAGAAGGTAGAATAGTAGCCAGACTTTCAAAACCGTACAACATCATAAAACATAGTACCATCCCAATTATAAAGGCCACTATTTGGTTTTCGGACAGGGTAGAGGCAAATAGTCCAATGGCCGTATAAGTTGCTATTAGGAATAAGAGCCCAAAATAAGAGCCCAGTACCATGCCCATATCCAGGTTACCTATGGTGACACCCAATTGGGAAATAGTATACACATAAAGTAGTGTAGGCAATATGGCGATCAAGGCCAAGCAAAAGGTGCCAGAAAATTTACCAATAACCGTTTCCCATAAAGAGATGGGCTTGATAAAAAGTAGCTCCAAAGTCCCTAGTTTTTTTTCTTCCGAGAAACTTTTCATAGTAATGGCGGGTATCAGAAAAAGAAAAACCCAAGGTGCAATAAGAAAGAAATTGCCTAGATCGGCAAAGCCGTATTCAAAAATATTAAAGGGGCCTTTAAATACCCATAGAAACAATCCGTTGAGTACTAAAAATAATCCTATGACCAGATAACCTATGGGCGAGGTAAAAAATGATTGTATTTCTCTTTTAAATATGGCAATCATGTATGTTAGTTAATTGTTTCCTTCTTTATTAGGCTCCAAGCTTCCGGCTTGTCCTCGAATAATTGTTTGGTCTTCTGCCAAACGTTTTTAAAAAATTCTGAATTTTTATAGTTTTCCAGATCGGTGGCGCTGTTCCAATGGCTATAGGTAAAAAATATATTCTTTTCTTCCTCGCTTTGCCATAGTTCCAAAAAGGTACAGCCATCCGCCTGTCGGATTTTCTTTTTATTGTTTTCAAAGATGGCCTCAAAACTAGCAATATTTTCCCTTTTGAAGGTTAATTTTACAATTCTTACCAACATTTGTCCATTGTGTTTAAGTAAAATTAATAATTACAGTATCCCTATAATCAAGGCCCAATAGGGTAGAGGCACCACCCACCGTATTTAAGTCGCTCTTATAAATGGCGATTTCTACATAGCCCGAGGAGTTGAATAGTGCCAGTAATTCCCCTGGGGCTTTACGTTGACTTTTGTCCAGGTTGTAATTTATGATGTCGCTGTATTTCTTATGGATTTCCTTTATTTTTTTATTACGGGCATGTAGTTCAAAAGGTCGGCCCTTGCCTATGGATTTAAATGTATTATGTTGAATATTGGTTACCACATTACCATAGTTGTCTATATAAATGACACTACCGGATATAGTCTTGCCATCATCGGAAATTCTTGGGTTAAATTCCCTAAGGTCCTTAAGGTCTTTAAAGGGCCTGCCAATTACTTCCAATTTTCCACCTCTTGCAATATGGCTTGCTGCCTTAACAAAAACGTCCATTTCCGGAAACGGGCTATCAATGGTATTGGGTAATTGAATTTCAACTACTTTTTCGGGGACTATCTCGGAAATTATAAGTCCTATTACCCCATTGTTGGCCATGATAAAATAGTGGTTGTCCACCAAAACGGCAATATGTTGGTTTTCTGGTGTCAATTCTGAATCCACACCAACGATATGGATACTGCCATCAGGAAAATTTTTATATGAATTTTTAAGTATATAGGCGCATTCCTGAATATTGAAAGGCGCAATGGAATGAGAAATATCAACAATCTTTGCATCTGATAATTCCTTGTAAATTGTCCCTTTTATGGCGCCTACAAAATGGTCTTTATGTCCAAAATCAGTAGTTAATGTAATTATAGCCATACAGGACTGTTGATATGTTTTTGGTTTGGTAAGTTGTTTTTTTACTTAAGTTTGTTAAACAAAATTACACAAAAAATCAGCGAACCAAAATATATATTTCATATCTAATCCTTTATAACACCTCTCTTCTTTGAACGAACTTATTATAGAACTTACAGACATTAGCCCAAGGGAATTTTTTGGACAGAATAATGAAAACATTGATTTACTGAAAAAGCATTTTCCCAAGCTTAAGATTGTTGCCCGGGGAAACAAAATTAAAGTTTATGGCGATGAAGACTTACTGGACGAATTCGATAGAAAATTCGACCTGCTTACGGCCCATTATGCCAAGTACAATAAGTTGGATGAAAACAGTATTGAGCGACTCTTGGCCAGTAACGGACAGGAAGTTTTGGAGTCTTCGGAGATCAGTGGTGAAGTTTTGGTGCATGGTGTAAGTGGTAGGCTTATTAAGGCGCAAACGGTAAATCAGCGAAGACTTGTCGATGCCGCTAGGAACAATGATATGGTATTTGCCGTAGGGCCTGCGGGTACCGGAAAAACATATACGGGTGTGGCCTTGGCCGTAAAAGCACTGAAGGAAAAACAGGTTAAACGAATTATATTGACCAGACCAGCCGTGGAGGCAGGTGAAAATTTAGGTTTCTTGCCAGGTGATCTTAAGGAAAAGTTGGATCCCTATATGCAGCCCTTATACGATGCCTTACGGGATATGATTGCACCGGAAAAATTGGCACATTATATAGAGAACGGAACCATACAGATAGCTCCAATGGCCTTTATGAGAGGAAGGACTTTGGACAATGCCTTTGTAATTTTGGACGAAGCCCAGAACACTACCCATGCCCAAATGAAAATGTTCTTGACAAGGATGGGGAAGAATGCTAAATTTTTAATCAATGGGGATCCTGGTCAAATTGATTTGCCAAGACGTTTGATTTCTGGTCTAAAAGAAGCTTTGTTGGTGCTTCAGAACATTGAGGGGATAGAGATTATTTATTTGGACGATAAGGATGTGATAAGGCATAAGTTGGTTAAAAAGGTCATAGAGGCCTATAAAGGAATTGAGCATAATAATTGATAGTTGCAGCATGGGTAATACGATAATTGATACGAATTTTCAATTTCCAGGACAAAAGAGCCTTTACAAGGGAAAGGTTAGGGAAGTATATCATCTTGAAAACAATATTTTGGTAATGGTGGCCACGGATAGGCTTTCCGCTTTTGATGTGGTTATGCCAAAAGGAATCCCGTACAAAGGCCAAATACTAAACCAGATCGCAACTAAGATGATGGCAGATACCGAAGATATAGTGCCCAATTGGTTAATGGCCACTCCAGATCCCAATGTTGCCGTAGGCTTTGCCTGCGAGCCATTTAAGGTGGAAATGGTGATAAGGGGTTATTTATCCGGACATGCCGCAAGGGAATACAAGCTTGGGAAAAGAATACTATGTGGCGTTCCAATGCCCCACGGGTTGTCGGAAAACGATAAGTTTCCTTCTCCCATTATAACTCCTGCCACCAAGGCCGAGATGGGAGACCATGATGAGGATATTTCAAGGGAAGCTATTTTGGAAAGGGGAATAGTAAGCGAGGAAGATTACCTAATTCTTGAAAAGTACACCAAAGCACTCTTCCAAAGAGGTACGGAAATCGCCGCTAAAAGGGGATTGATACTTGTGGATACCAAATACGAATTTGGGAAAACCAAGGATGGAAAGATTGTACTTATCGATGAAATCCATACGCCGGATTCTTCCCGTTATTTTTATGCTGAAGGCTATGGGGAACGACAAAACAGGGGAGAGGCCCAGAAGCAATTGTCCAAGGAGTTCGTTCGCCAATGGTTGATCAGCAATAACTTTCAGGGCTTAAAAGGACAGGTTGTACCGGAAATGACCGATGACTATATACAAACCGTCTCCGAAAGGTATATTGAACTTTACGAAAATATTACTGGAGAAAAGTTTATAAAGGCAGAAATAACGGATATACAATCCAGAATTGAGAAAAATGTTTTGGAGTATCTGTCAACCTTAAAATAATTATCCCATTTTCAACAGGTCCTTTACCCGTAACTGACCCTTGCCCTTCAACCGACTCCTAATTTTTAGGAACGCAATGGCAGTAATGTAGGCATCTCCTAATGCGGTGTGCCTATCCTTTTTGGAGATATCGTACTTTTCGGCTAGTTCGTCCAAGGAATAGTGCTCTTTCTTTTTGAATACATTGGAGTTCAATAGTGTTTTTTTGTAAAGATTTGAGGTGTCAAGGACCTTGTTTTTTAATCTTGGAAGGCCATTTCTTTCCAGTGCCCTATTGATCATGGTAATATCAAAAATAGCATGGTGTGCTACGATTATGGAATTATTTAAGAACCTTAACAACTCTTCCATGGCAGCACTTTCGCTTATACGGGAGGCCCCACCGTCTTTAAGGATGCCATGAATTTTTGCAGATTCCGCATTGTAATGCTCCTGCTTTAAAAAAAGTTCCAAGCTCTGGTTCAGGGCAATGTTTTTGTCGACCAAACTTAGGGCGCCAATACAAAGTATCCTGTCGTTTAGATAATCGAAACCTGTGGTTTCCGTGTCCAAAACTACGAATCTTGCCAAGTTGAGGTCCTCAATCGGTTTTTTCTTGAAACTATTCTCATATTCCAACCAATAATCGGGATAATTGTTTACTTTTTTTCTAAATAAATCTATCATCGCAATAAGTTTGAAACTTTGAATCTAATACTTACCAACTCCTGTATTTCCTTTATGGTCTTAAATGTTCTTTTTAGTTTTATTTTTTCTTCCTTGGTCAATTTGTCTATGGCAATATACCTTCCGGAATCATTGTGGAGCAGGCCATGTTTGGTCCTGAACTTTAAAAGGGCCCTGGTGGCATAGGAACAGGCCATAAAGATTTCCTCGTTATTGGGTTCCAGCTCCGCCAATTTTTCAAATCGCTCAGCGGTACTGTTGATGGATTTGACCGAATGTGATAGAATTAGTACTCTTGCCGCATCGGTCAAGGGCATCAATGCCCGTCTTTTTAGATCGAAGGAATCTTTATGTTCTCCATCTTCCTCAACCAGCAGTTGCCTAAAAAAACCGGTTGGGGAAGGGTTTTGTAGTGCCCCACTAGCCAGGTGTAAATAGAAGATGGGATATTTTTTAGTGGTTTCGAAAATGTGTTCCGATAATTCGTTTACCAAATTTACATCCCCATAGGTAATATTGTAATCAAAAAATATGGAGGAAAGTAGAACCTCATCGGTCCCTGGGTTTATGATCCAGTGGGAAATGGTTTTTTTCCATTCATCCAAGCTTAAGCACCAATTGGGGTTGGAAGCCATCATTTCTGCAGGGCAATAATCGTAACCAATATCAAACAATCCTTTGTTTATTAGTTTGGATAATTTCAAAAAATAGTCGGTTGTTTCAATTAGTTTGTCCTCTGGAACATTCTCGAAGACCATGGCGTTGTCCTGATCGGTTTGAAGGAGTTGTTCACTTCGTCCTTGGCTACCAAGTGCCAGCCACGCAAATTTTACGGGAGGCATTGTTGGCATTTCTTCCAAGGATAGTTTAATAATTTGTTTAACGCAGGCATCGTTAAGTTCGGATATTATTTTTGTAGTCAATTTAATGGGGATATTTTGATCCAAATAGTCCTGTAGAAGATGCGTAATACTTTTTCTTATTTGTTTAATCGATTTTATTTTCTTGGCCCTATTGATGGCCTTGATCAATACTGCCGGGTTATTTCCCAACGCCACCATAACATCATGTTTGGATAGTATTCCGATAGCCTTGGAGTTGGGCGTACCATCCTTGGTAATACATAAATGGCTTATGTTGCTTTTCATCATAGCCATCTGCGCCTGGGTTATGGTGAGGTGTTTATTATAGGTGATTACAGGGGAAACCATTATTTCTTGGGCCTTTGTTGTAATGGGATATTTTCCGGTTACAATATTGTTCCGAAGATCTTTGTCCGTAATGATCCCGATGGGCATCTTATCCTTGACCACCAACATGGCTCCAACTTTTTTTTCGGTCATTCTTTTGGCTATTGTTTTGGCCGAAGTGGTAGCGCTGCAGGTCACCAATTTTTTGGAATACTTTACAGATTGCAAATCCAATACGTGGGTATCCGGAGCCACGGGATTCATATCGGACACTTCATCATACAATTTACCGCGATGACTTTTTGAATATGGATTCCTGGTATTGGAGGCGAAACTTTCGATTAAGAAGTTTCCAACCGCAATATTTTTTTGGGCATAGGGTTTAAAAATGTTGATGGGGATGGCGTAAAGAATGCTTTCCTCATGTGCTTTTGCACTCATTTTGTAATTTTCCTGGGCCATTAAGGGTCTAAGGCCAAAAATATCACCCTCATCGCACATGTCCAAATTACTCCTGTCCGATCCTTTTTTAAGGGCAACAGCTCCTTTGTTCACTACATAGAAATAGGGATGGGGCTCATCGTTTTCCGCAAAAATAACACTATCCTTTTCCTTGTAGACAATGGTGATTTCTTCGGCAAGGGTTTCAAGGTCGGTCGGACCTAGGACATTAAAGGGCGGAAAATTTTTCAAAAAATCGGCTACTCTATGCGAAATGGTATTTTTCATCGAATATTATAAGTTGATTTTTGGCTTTTTTTACATTGATGGTTCTTTTCCTATTTAAAGTTCCTAAAAGGCAATAAGAACACTATAACTACTTTTGATAATTGTCTTCAATTATTATGGGTTAAAGTTAATTTTTATACGCGTTAAAATAAGAATGGATAATACGATTTATTTTATTATAACTCAAATCTGTAATGCCAATAACGTTCAAATATTAATGCATTGAGCTACTGGGCTAAATTGGGTTGAATTAATTTTAGGGTTAAACCTAATTGGTAATGCTATGGAATCACCTTATTTGGATTGTATTGAAGCCTGTCGTAAATGCATAGCAGATTGTCAATATTGTCTAATTCAAATGTCCGGTAGGGAAAGTAAAAATGACTGTCCACTTTGTTGTATCCTATGTATTGAATCTTGTTCGGCAGCACTACAGTTTTTAACGGCAGACAGTCAATATGCCAAAGAGTATTGCAGTATCTGCGCTAAAGTATGTCAATGGTGCGCAGAGCAGTGTGCACAGCACGATCATAAACATTGTGAGGATTGTGCAAATTCTTGTGTCAAATGTATGGAGGAATGTCAAAAAGTGGTTATGATGTTCTCTGATGAAATTTAAATTCCATCAATCTTAATCCACTAATGGGTATTACAATGTTACTGTGGCTGGGGATCTCTGTTCTAGGCGTTATGGAATAATATAGGTAATTTGTAATAAGATTAAGGGCAATTGCCAAAAGAGTTCTGTAGGATGTTTTTAGTTTTTAGGGAGTCATGAATTAATAGTTATGCGATGACGTTCGAAATGGGATTGGTGTTCTTGGTTTTGTTTATTACCATAATCTTGTTTGCCCTGGAGGTTTTTCCAGTAGATAAGATAGCCTTTTTTATAATTGTTTCATTAACATTATTGGGGCTAGTGAAACCTGAAGAGGCCATAAGCGGGTTTTCCAATAGTGCCACCATAGCGGTTTTGGCCTTGATGATCCTGGCCATAGCCATGGAGGAAAATGGTGTTATTACTTGGCTTACCTCGGGTTTGGGAAAAATTAAAGCCTTTCCATTATTTGTAATAGCCCCCATTTTTATGATCGTAACCGCAAGTATTTCAGCTTTTATTAGCACTACGGCCGTCGTTATTGTTTTCATTAAAATTATAAACCAGCTCTCCGATCGGTTCAATATTTCCAAATCCAAATTATTGTTGCCCATTTCTTTTGCAGGTATTTTGGGAGGATCTTGTACCTTAATGGGGACCTCCACAAACCTTATAGTAAATTCAGTGTCACAAAACCTAGGGGCACCGGCACTGCGTTTTTTCGAATTTACTACTATAGGATTAATTTTTCTGGCCGTGTCCGTTGTCTACCTTACCTTAATGCTTGGATGGTTGCCATGGAGCGGAAAAAGGGAGCTGGAGAACGATTATAGTGTTGCAGATTATATTACCAGTGTCCGTATAAAGTCGGGCTCGCAATTGGTAAACAAAAGGTTGGAGGAAACATTTTTATACAATAATCCGGAGATATCAATACTGAAATTGTTAAGGGACAATCGAATTCACAATTCACCTGGTAAATATGTCACCCTAAAGGAAAATGATGAATTACTTTTAATGTGCAACATATTGAGCCTTTCAAAACTAAGTGATTCCCAAAACTTGGGGCTTAACGAGCAAAATAATTGGATGGCGGTCGATCATGGGGCCACTGGGGAAAAAATGGTTCCCAAATTGGAGGAACGGGTGTTTGTTGAACTGTTAATGCTTCCCGGCGCTGCGCTCTTGGGCAAGACCTTGGGGAATCTAAGAGGTTATATGCAACAAGATATTGTACCTGTTGCCATAAAGAAGCGCAAGACCTTGACGAATGTTAAGGAACGATTGGTGAGGAGCAGTTCGGATAAATTGGTGCTCAAGGCTGGTGATCGTCTACTGGTGGATGTAAGCAGGGAAAATGTTAAATCTTTGGAAGCCATTGAAAACATAGTGCTTTTACAGGAGTTTGATTCCCTCAAGACCCATTCCCGATTCGGTAGAATTTTATCGTTGGTGGTTCTTGGTTCAGTGATCGTCTTAGCGGCCACAGGGGTTCTGTCCATAATGGTAAGCGCCTTGGCCGGAGTTTCTATATTATTGCTTACCAATAACCTTAATTTGGACAGTGTTTACAAAAAGGTAAATTGGCAAATTTTCTTTTTGTTGGCGGGAATGATTCCCTTGGGTATAGCCATGCACAATACAGGTGCGGATATGTGGATTTCTGAAAAATTATTGGGACTGTTGGTAGGCCAATCCAAAACGATAATTATTGGAAGTCTCTTCTTTGTTACCATGGTTATGAGCGGTGTGGTAAGTAATAATGCTACGGCCATTATTATGACCCCAATTGCAATGGCGCTGGCAGGCGGACTTAATTTGGAATATAAGCCATTTATACTAGCTGTAATGTTTGCAGCAAATTTTAGTTTTTTTACCCCGGTAGGTTATCAGACCAATACCTTGATTTATGGCATAGGCAACTATAAATTCAAACATTTTTTTGTCATTGGGGGTATTTTAAGTCTTATACTTTGGATATTGGCAACCTTTCTTTTAGTAAGGCTGGCGTAGCTGTTATTATGGTGGGGTAGGTTTTACCCTCTCAAAGTTTGCGCTTTTGGCAGTCATGGTAGACACTATATTATTACCGTACTTGAATATTAGGTAGTATCTTCGTAGATTAAGTCGTAATCAGGAGGACATTTTTAATCGAATTCCTATATTTATCTAATATTGCATGAAGAATTTTTTTTCGCTGACCCTCCTCATTGGATTGCTATTTTCCTGTTCCGGAAACAAAAAGGAATCGCCGATTTCGGAATATAAAGAACCGACGGCAACCAATTTATCCGGAAATCGCTTGGCCGAAATTCACTGTTCCAGTTGTCATCTTTTTGTTAAACCGGAAATGTTGCCGAAGTCTAGTTGGCAACATGATGTGCTTCCTGCCATGGGGCATCGATTGGGAATTTATAAAGGAATTGTACGTCCAGATAGCCTATTTGACAATGGCCGGAGCGGGGAAGTGGTTAAAAAGGCAAATATCTTTCCGGAAAGACCCCTTATAGCCCGAGCAGATTGGAGTAAAATAGTGGACTACTACCTTGATGGAGCACCGGATACCATTTTGCCTCCTAAACGAGCCAACAAAATTAAAATGGGTCTAAAGCATTTTAAATATAGGGAGTCCGGCTTTTCACATACTCCGGCCCTAACCACAATGGTTAAATTACTTCCAGAAAATAGGGGTGTGCTATTTGCGGATAGTAAACGAAATATAAATAGCCTAACATTCCTGACCAAAGATCTTGAAAAGGATTTTATTCTTGGTCTAAAAATGGCGCCTGTCCATTATTATGAAAAATATGATACTATTTATTTGACAACGGCAGGAAAAAATATCTTTCCTAATGATGTGTCGGATGGGGCGTTGCAAAAAATATTTTCTAAGGGAACAACAGGTGATTACACCTCCAAGGAGGTAATAGCCAATTTGCAAAGGCCGGTAAATATGGCTTATGGGGACTTGGACAAGGATGGATTGGAGGACGTTGTAGCCTGTGAATATGGTAATGAAACCGGAAAATTGGTTTGGTACAAAAACGAGGGGGGAGACAAATACACTAAGAAGACTTTAGACAACAGATCTGGTGCCATTACTGCAGTGATAAAGGATGCCAATGGGGATGGCCTTCAAGATATTTTTGTGCTTATGGCCCAAGGGGATGAAGGGGTTGTGTACTATCAGAACCAGGGCAATGGTACGTTTTCCTCCAAAAGATTGCTTTCTTTTCTTCCCCTGAATGGTTCCCAGTATATGGAGTTGGTAGATTTCAATAATGATGGCTATGATGATATATTATATGTCTGCGGGGATAACGCAGACAAAACACCCATATTAAAAGACTATCACGGCATTTATATATTTCTGAATGATGGGGATTTAAATTTTAAACAATCCTATTTTTACCATTTAAACGGAGCTTATAAAGCTATGCCCAGAGATTATGATTTGGATGGAGATCTGGATATTGCGGCAATTTCATTTTTCCCTGACTATATAAATTCTGCTGAGGAAAGTTTTGTATATCTGGAAAATAAGGGTGATTTGAAATTTGAGGATTCCTTTTTTGCGGAGTCGATCAAAGGTAGATGGATCGTAATGGATGCGGAGGATATGGATGCAGATGGCGATATTGACTTGGCCCTCGGGTCCTTTGTGTATTTTCTTCCATTAGGGGATACGACCGGTCTGGGCCAAAAATGGCTGTCCAACGGACCATCAATTATAGTGCTGGAAAATACCACAAAATAAATCAATTATATCAGGTCGGAATTGGAATATCCAACTCCATTTATTTTTTTTGACTACTGACTACCCTTTCCTATATCGATCGTGCAGCCCCATACCTTTTTCCAATAGGGGAATACATTTCTGCAGTCGGGACAGTTTGGTCTTTTCCTGTTTGGCCTCAGAAATATACGCACAATATTCCCTTTGTTTGTAAGGGCTTAGGCTTTCATAACTTACTTTTAACGCCTGATTATTGCCAAGTGTTTTTTTTAATAAGGGAGGCATTAAAATTGGCTTGTTTTTTTCGTGGGCTAGGGTAAGTCCCTTTTTTTGGTTGCTAATAGCTTCATGAAAATAGGATAAAACCACAGCCTCATCAATGTCCTCTTTATTACTGAATTTCCAATGCCTCATGGCCTTTGTTTTACCCTCCTGAGCATTTTCGAGTACTTTTTTCGGGTCTTTTAAAAAGACGCCATTACAGAACCATATACCGAAATGGTGCTTGAAGGCCAATATTCCAAGAACATTCTTATTGTCTATAGTGTATACGGGGATACCCCATTTGTAGGTTTCAATAAGCTCAGTTTTTCGGGCCAATTCCCTCAAAAGTCCAATACCTTCTTTAAAGGGTTGTTCTTTTGCGAAATAGGCCTCTATCTTTTCTTGGTTATTCATTTTTATGCCAAATGAAATGTTTCTTCTTGTGCTTATTGAAGCAACTACTTACTAATGCTACCTTTCAGCTGTAAGTTCGCAAATTTTTACGATAACATTAACGGCTTTCTGCATGCTTTCTACAGGGACATATTCATATTTTCCATGAAAATTATGTCCGCCTGCAAAAATATTGGGACAGGGCAAGCCCATATAACTCAATTGAGAGCCGTCTGTACCTCCCCGTATAGGTTTAATAATTGGGGTAATGCCCAAGCTTTCCATGGCTTCTTTGGCAATTTCAACTATATGCATTACCGGTTCAATTTTTTCCCGCATATTAAAATATTGATCTTTAATGTCAAGGGTTGCAAAATCCCCGTATTCCGCATTCAATTTTTCCGTGATATAATGTAAAAGTTCTTTGCGCTGTTCAAACTTTTTTTGGTCGTGATCCCGAATGATCAATTCAATTTCGGCCAGTTCTATTTCTCCTTTAATATGGTGTATATGGTAAAAACCTTCCCGTCCGGTAGTTTTTTGTGGGACTTCATGTCCAGGCAATTGCGAAATAAAATCGTTGGCGATCAAAATGGCATTTACCATTTTACCTTTGGCATAACCAGGATGTACACTTTTTCCTTTGATGGTTATTTTGGCACCTGCCGCATTAAAGTTTTCATATTCCAGTTCCCCAATTTGGCTACCGTCCATTGTATATGCCCAATCGGCCCCAAAAGCGGCAACATCAAAATGGTGTGCCCCACGGCCAATTTCTTCATCTGGGGTAAAACCTACCCTGATCTTGCCATGTTTAATTTCCGGATGCTGTATTAAATATTCCATGGCCGTAATAATCTCTGTTATTCCGGCCTTGTCGTCGGCACCTAACAAAGTGGTGCCATCTGTAGTAATAAGTGTATTACCTTTGTATTGCAATAGGTCCTCGAAATAACTGGGAGACAGAACAATATTTTCCCCTTTGTTTAGGACAATATCCCCGCCATTATAATTTTTGATGATTTGAGGCTTAACCTCGGTGGCCGTGAAATCGGGTGAAGTATCAAAATGGGAAATAAATCCGATAGTGGGCACTTCCTTTTCCAAATTACTGGGCAATGTGGCCATAATGTATGCCTTGTCATCGATAACCACATCCTGCATTCCAATTTGCTTAAGTTCTGCCACTAATTTATGGGCAAGTGTCCATTGCTTTTCTGTGCTAGGGGTAGTGTTGGAATTAGGATCGCTTTGGGTGTCAATGCTTATATAACTTATAAATCGGTCTATAATGTGTTTCATAAAACTAAATTTTAATCAAAAATACATTTTATATTGTTTTAATTGGGCCTGTTGCGTCAACTGTAATTTATCGTAGGGTCGGGCATATCTATAGAGGTAAGTTACCCTGGTTCATGAACCTATGGTTGAGTGTTAATTATATGGTATATTGGAGATATGTACTTGTAAATATAAGCATGGGAGAGTAGCAAGTGGTTACATTATTACTTTATATTTGTATTCTAAATCAGCTCAAAAACCTATGAATAAAAACGTTTTTTTTACCTTGATTCTTATTGTCGGATTTTTGATTTCCGTACAGGCACAACAAGAATGTAGTTTGGGTATTGGTGCAACGGAATCGGATACCATAATACAAATATTTCAGCTCAAAGAAGAGCAGATAGCTAACTTGGAGGAGTTTAAGTCGGCATTGGAAATTGAAACACGCTTGTTGGATGAAGAGCGGAAAAATCTATTTGAAAATCACCCGCAAAGTACTCCTGAGGATTTAACGACCTTGGGAACGAAGTATAAGGTTCTGGAGGAGAGAATGAAACAGGTTTTTAAAAAATACGACCTTAAACTTTTGGCACTTTTCAATGAAAAGCAGTACCAAAGGTATGTTACACTTTGTCAGGAAGTATCCCGGCAACCTTTGGTGGTGGTAGGGGAATAAGTTGGGGCAAATGTTAATAAAAAGCGTGTGCTTAGGATAGTTTAGCAACGGTAGTTTGTATTTTTGCGGAAAATAATTTAAATGTACAAGCAGCTTATCCGACCCATACTTTTTCAATTTGATCCCGAAAAAGTTCACCATTTTACTTTTAGAACAATTCGTTTTTTTTCCAGTATAGGATTTGCTGGATTATTCAGGGCCATATATTCGGTCAATGATCCACGTCTGGAACGTGAATTGTTTGGTTTAAAATTCAAAAATCCGGTGGGATTGGCAGCAGGTTTCGACAAGGATGCAAAGTTGTACAACGAATTGTCCGATTTTGGATTTGGATTTATTGAAATAGGAACCTTGACTCCCAAACCTCAGGATGGAAATCCAAAAAAGCGCTTGTTTCGCTTAAAGAAAGATCAAGCCATCGTCAACAGAATGGGTTTCAATAATAAGGGGGTATTCGATGCTGTTGAAAATCTAAAGAAAAAGCATAGGGTATTGATCGGGGGTAATATAGGGAAGAACAAGGTGACCCCCAACGAACTGGCAGCAAAGGATTATTTGATATGTTTTGATGCCCTGTTCGACCATGTGGATTATTTTGTTGTAAATGTTAGCTCACCTAATACACCCGGTCTAAGGGAACTTCAGGACAGGCAACCTCTAACGGCCTTGCTGAAGGAATTGAAAAAGAAAAATAACAAATTGGCAAAAGAAAAGAATAGAAGGGAAAAACCCATTCTTTTGAAAATTGCCCCAGATTTAACGGATGACCAGTTGCTGGATATTATAGGCATTGTCAAGGATACAAACATAGATGGGGTAATTGCCACCAATACCACTATTGCCCGCGATAATTTAAAATCCGATATTTTGTTAAAGGAGGAAACGGGTGGTTTAAGTGGTAGACCTCTTACTAGTAGGAGTACGGAAGTAATCCGTTTTTTGGCACAAAAAAGCAATAAGGCGTTTCCTAT
This sequence comes from Arenibacter troitsensis, assembly GCF_900177645.1. Classification (GTDB taxonomy): domain Bacteria; phylum Bacteroidota; class Bacteroidia; order Flavobacteriales; family Flavobacteriaceae; genus Arenibacter; species Arenibacter troitsensis. Next base: position 311,522 of record NZ_FXAO01000002.1, on the reverse strand, counting down.
TATAGGGGTCGGTGGAATTCATTCTGCCGAAGACGCACTTGAAAAACTGGACGCCGGTGCCGATTTGGTCCAATTGTATACGGGGTTTATCTATGAAGGCCCCGCACTTATTAAGAAGATCAACAAGGCCATTGTTAGCAGAACTAACAACTGAAAAGGATAAATAGTTTGATTAGTGAAACTCAATTTTGAGAAGTCAGTAAGATGCGCTGAAAATTGTAAGTTGAACTAATCCCGCCTTTTTCGGCGGGAAGGAGGTTCAGTACTTCGACTCTTGGTCGATTCCCATTATTGGGTTCGGGGCTTGCCCTGATGCTGAATACCTTTTATTTAGTAAAAAAAGCAGGCTTGTCCCATAGTTGGGTAAGCCTGCTTTTTCTTGGACAAGATCGATAATTCTTATCCAAAACAGATTTTATTATTTAGTCCAATAATCCACTACGGTAACATCTTCCAAATGCGGGGTCAATACCGCTCCAAAAGCCTTATGATCCGGATGTGGAAGATATATGGCACGATCCTCCTCACTATGGAAGGTAAGGAAAAAACAATGCGTAAATCCTTTGTCCAATCCTTCAGGACTGTTGTTAATTCCCCATTCATAACCCACTATCTGTGGTATTTTGGAAGGTAAGGCACTAAAAGCGGCCTCTACTTTTGCAATATCCTCTTTGGAGGTATTGGCTTTAAACTTAAAAAGTACTACATGGCGTAATACGCTGTCCTGTTTTTTGGAGTTTTTCATTGTTATATCCTTGTTCAAATTATTAGTGTTGGGGATGTTGTAACTCATCAATAGTATGGCAGCCAATAGGCTCACGGTATAAAAAACTGGTTTCATATATAAATTTTTGTGGAAGATATAAAAAAGATACTTAAGGCTCGTTTGTTCGTATGATATTTATAAGGTTTTATTAGTCAAACCTCTATTGAAACCTTAGACCAATTGCAATAGGATGGTCCTACGCATCAAGCCAAGGTATCGGTGTTTAAAAGAGGGGCAAGGCTTCCACTTTGGTTTAGTATCTTTATTTATAGAAAAAGCGACAAATAATCGCTAATTTCCGACCTTTGTTTACTAAGCAAATTACGGGGATTTGAATTACGATATTTTATTGACATTTGTATTGGCCACGGCTGCATTGGCCATTTCTCCTGGGCCGGACAATATTTTTGTGCTGATCCAAAGCATTACCAATGGCAAGAAGTATGGCATTGCAACCGTAGCGGGATTAATGACCGGCTGTTTGGTACATGCAGCGCTACTGGCTTTTGGGTTTTCTGCTATTATCAAACAGAATCCCAATCTGTATTTCTCCATTAAACTATTTGGGGCCTGTTATATGTTTTATTTAGCATTAAAGGTAATACGTAGTCCTAAAGATCTCGATATTTCTGATAGAAATGGGAAGAAAAAATCTTTAAGCGCCCTATATAGACAAGGTTTTATAATGAATGTACTGAATCCTAAGGTCGGTTTGTTTTTCCTTGCTTTTTTTCCCGGTTTTCTATTTAGTCACTTTTTAAATATTGTACTGCAGATTTATGTTTTGGCATTCATCTTTATCATGGTTTCTTTTGTGATATTTGGTACAATAGCCTTTATGGCAGGATCAATTTCGGAATATATTAGGGCAAACAAGACTATAGGGCAAACTTTATCTTGGCTACAGGTCATTGTTTTCGTGGGTATTGGTGTTTATCTCTTATTATCTGATAAATAATATTAATTTTGATAAAGCTTAAGCAGGGGAATGTCCAATACCGTTAAAATAGTAGAATGCCCAAGAGATGCCATGCAAGGTATCAAAACTTTTATTCCAACAGAAAAAAAGGTAAAGTACATTCAATCCCTTTTGAATTGTGGTTTCGATACTATCGATTTTGGGAGTTTTGTTTCGCCTAGGGCCATACCTCAAATGGTAGATACGGCTGAGGTCCTTGCCCAATTGGACCTGTCCAAGACTACAAGTAAGTTATTGGCTATTGTGGCCAATGTAAGGGGAGCCCAAGATGCTGCCGAACATAATTCCATTGATTATTTGGGATATCCTTTTTCCATATCGGAGAATTTTCAAATGCGGAACACCCATAAGACCATTGCCGAATCCGTAGCTACCTTGGAAGAGATTTTGAGGATTGCCAATGACTCTGGCAAGGAAGTGGTGACCTATATTTCTATGGGCTTCGGGAACCCATATGGCGATCCATGGAATGTTGGCATAGTGGGTGAATGGACAACAAGACTGGCCGGGATGGGGGTAAAAATAGTATCACTTTCGGATACAGTGGGCTCTTCGACACCCGAGGTAATCGACTATTTATTTTCCAACCTGATTCCAAAATTTCCAGAAATTGAATTTGGAGCACATTTACATACCACTCCGTCCAAATGGCATGAAAAAGTAGATGCCGCTTACAAGGCCGGCTGTCGAAGATTTGATGGTGCGGTACAAGGTTTTGGGGGCTGTCCTATGGCCAAGGATGAGCTTACTGGAAATATGCCCACGGAGAAGATGCTTTCTTACTTCACTGCGGTTAAGGCCGAAACCAATGTTAATTGGATGGCTTTTGAGGCGGCTTTCAACAAGGCTTCGGATTTGTTCTCGTCATATCACTAAAAAACTTTGGCTGGAGGATTCCATGAGTAGTTCACGGTTTGTTAAATTTTAACGTTTATTTAGATTTAGTTTAAATTAATTTGTCAGTTTGCTTCTTGACATTATATTTGCACCCGAAATTTATATTTATCCAATCTAAATAAGAACAATTAAATAATGAAAAGGATTTCGTTACTATTCGGATTACTCCTAACAACTGGAGTATTTGCTCAGACTGCCAATGATTCCATTACCTTGGATCCACAAAAACAATTGAATGCGGCCCAGCGTATACTATCCGGGAATTATGCCTCGGCGGTTACCGTAGGTGCCTATGGAGAAATGCTTTACAATCAGCCAGAAGGTGACAATGGGGAGATAGACGTTCAAAGGTTGGTACTGCTTTTAGGTTATAGATTCAATGAAAGGGCTCAATTTGTTACGGAAATAGAATTTGAGCATGTTGAGGAAGTATATGTTGAACAGGCTTTTGTTAACTATAATCTTGGAAATAGCGTAAATCTAAGAGGTGGATTAATGTTGGTGCCCATGGGCATCGTTAACGAATACCATGAACCCACAACTTTTAACGGAACAGAGCGTCCTGCCATGGACAATGTGATAGTGCCTACCACTTGGAGGGAACTTGGAGTTGGTGTCTTCGGGAGGGTAAACGACCTTTCCTTAGGCTATCAAGCGTATTTATTCAACGGATTTAAATCTACCGAGGCCGATGGCGAAGGTGGAATCAGTGGATTTTTACAAGGCTCCAGCGGATTGAGGGGCGGAAGACAAAAAGGAATCAAATCTACCATAGATAGTCCAACCCTTTCTGCCAAATTGGATTATTATGGAGTACCTGGCCTGCGTTTGGGACTTTCAGGATATTTCGGTAAAACACAGGCGGCCGATGATGTTGAGGAGCTTACCGGAGCAAACATTGGAATTTCAATGGTTGGCTTGGATGCAAGATATGCTTATGGGAATTTTACCGCAAGAGGGCAATTTATTTATGCCTCCCTTTCGAATACCGAGGATTACAACGCTTTAACCGGTAGTAATTTGGGTAGTGCCCTACAAGGATGGTATGTGGAAGGTGCCTATAACCTTTTGCCCGCTGGTAATGAGCAAAAACTATTTGCCTTTGCCAGATACGAAAAATATGATACCCACGCCGATACAGCGGGATCCTTGGTACGGAACGATGCATACAACAAAACGGATGTAACAACGGGACTTACCTACCATTTGGCCCCTGGGGTAGTGTTGAAAGGGGATTATCAATTTAAGTCGAACGCAGTTGACAATAGTGACCTACCAAATGTATTGAATTTTGGAATAGGCGTTTGGTTCTAATCCAGAAGATTGAAATTACTAATTCATAGCCCTAAATATCTCAATTATTATTAAAAATGATTCTAAATTAGTATATTTGGGGCATGAATTTGAGAAAGAGGACAACGGTTATATTAATTATATTTTCTATGGTATTTTTTGGGTTTGGCATCCCGAAAAATGTTCAAAAGAAAATGGATAAGGAAGTAGAAAAGGTATTTGATACCACTAATTATTCCTTAGTGCCCATTACTGTTTCAAAAGCAGTAAGCGATCTGCTTCCAACCAAAATTACTGCTGATAATTTCTTTCGGATAAAACAGGACAAGACCCTGTTGGGTTATGCCTTTGTTGATCAGGCTCCCAGTAAAACCGCCCAGTTCGATTATTTGGTGGTCTTCAACCCAAATTTGGAAATCATCCACTCCAAGGTGTTGATATATCGGGAGGAATATGGTGGGGAAATAGGAAGCAAGAGGTGGCTGGAGCAGTTTAACGGTAAATCAGGAAAAGATAGGGTTAGCCATGAAACCAACATAGACGGTATTTCCGGGGCAACAATTTCTGTACGTTCCATGACCAACTCCATGGATAACCTATTGCAATCGGTTGGAATCCTTCAAGAAAAAAAGATGCTTTAATGGGGTATGATGGTCTATTACTGACGCTGCCCAAGGGAATAAAATGGTTTGTTGCCATTTTTGTTCTTGTTCTAAGTATTGGCTTTTATACAGGTCTTTTGTTTGTTTCTGAAACCAGCACTTCCTCGCCCCAAGGAATTGTGGAAAATTATTTGGGAAATGAAGAGGATGAAGAGGCCGAGGTAATGAAGTTTAAAAAAGGGGAACGGGAGATGCTTACCATAATACACACCCATATACTTTCCATGTCGCTCATTTTTTTTCTACTTGGCGGTCTGGTATGGCTTGCCAAACTTCCTCACAAGCTTAAAATGTTCCTGACTATTGAACCTTTTTTATCCGTGATTTTGACTTTCGGGGGTATTTATTTTATGTGGTCGGGGCTACTATGGATGAAATATGTGGTTATCCTTTCCGGAATTTTAATGACCTTGACCTATAGTATTGCTGCCCTCTTGGTGGTTTATCAATTGTGTAAGAAAACGGTAACAGTCAATTAACACAATAACTGTTCATCAGTTCCTTTAAATGTAGTATATTTGCACGCAATTAATCTTTAATTGCTATGCAAGCTCACCTAAATAAAATTGTTGGAGAAGGTCTTACGTACGATGACGTACTCTTGGTTCCAGCTTTTTCAGAAGTACTTCCTAGGGAAGTTAATATTCAAACAAAATTTACTAGAAACATTACGATCAATGTTCCCATTGTTTCTGCGGCTATGGATACCGTTACGGAGTCCCGTATGGCAATTGCCATTGCCCAGGAAGGTGGAATAGGTGTTTTGCATAAGAACATGACCATAGAACAGCAAGCGCTGAAGGTCCGCAAGGTAAAACGGGCGGAAAGTGGTATGATCATAGACCCTGTTACCCTGCCTTTAAATTCCAAGGTAAGGGATGCAAAAGCCAATATGAAGGAATTTAGCATTGGTGGAATACCCATTGTGGATGCTGAAGGTAAGCTAATAGGAATTGTGACCAATAGGGATCTTCGTTTTGAGAAAAATAATGATCGTCCCATTTCTGAGGTTATGACTTCCAAAAATCTGGTTACTGTTGGCGAAGGGACTTCCTTAGAGCAAGCGGAGGATATTTTGCAAGTGAATAAAATTGAAAAATTACCAGTTGTCGACAAGGACTACAAGCTGGTTGGTTTAATCACCTTTAGGGATATTACAAAACTAACCCAAAAGCCTATTGCTAATAAAGATCAGTACGGAAGATTGCGGGTTGCCGCAGCTTTAGGGGTTACCGGTGACGCTGTGGATAGGGCGGAAGCTTTGGTCAATGCAGGGGTAGATGCTGTTGTGATCGATACTGCACATGGACATACCAAAGGTGTGGTTACGGTTTTGAAGGAAGTTAAAAAGAGATTTCCGGATTTGGAAGTGATTGTAGGGAATATAGCTACTGCAGAAGCTGCGAAGTATTTGGTAGCAGCGGGAGCGGATGCTGTGAAAGTGGGAATAGGACCTGGTTCAATCTGTACCACCCGCGTGGTTGCAGGGGTTGGTTTTCCTCAATTTTCAGCGGTATTGGAAGTAGCTGCTGCCATAAAGGGCAGTGGGGTACCAGTAATCGCCGATGGTGGAATCCGTTATACGGGAGATATTCCCAAGGCTATAGCCGCTGGAGCTGATACCGTAATGTTGGGCTCTTTGTTGGCAGGAACAAAAGAGTCACCGGGAGAAACGATTATCTACGAAGGGCGTAAATTTAAATCCTATAGAGGGATGGGTTCTGTCGAGGCCATGAAACAAGGTAGTAAGGATAGGTATTTCCAAGATGTGGAAGATGATATCAAAAAATTGGTGCCGGAAGGAATCGTGGGTCGCGTACCTTATAAGGGAGATCTTTATGAAAGTATCCATCAGTTTATTGGAGGTCTGCGTGCCGGGATGGGATATTGCGGGGCCAAGGATATAGAAACGCTAAAGGAGACTGGAAGATTTGTTAAGATTACGGCAAGTGGAATTAACGAAAGCCATCCACATGACGTAACCATTACCAAGGAATCACCCAACTATAGTAGGTAAGTTGGACTTAGACAAATAAAAAAAGCCGGTTATACCGGCTTTTTTTATACTATATTATGTCTAATTTTCTATTTGCTTTCGCTGTCGTAGGTATTCCAGTCTTTTTCCTTGTGAATGTCTTCACCAAAATATTTGGCTATTTTTAGGAAAGGTTCCGGTTTCTGATAACCAGGAACGGGCGATAGCATATTCATCTTTTCATCCAAGAAAATGGTTGTGGGATAACTCATTTTACCCTGCATCAATGCTGCTGCAAATTCGTGATATCCATTTCTGCCCGAAGGAACAAATTTAAAGGTCTTGCCTCTGAAAACTATAGGTTCCTTACCTTCTCCATCCAACTTTACCATATAATAGTTTTTGGACATATATTCGGCCACTTCTGCATTCTGAAAGGTATCCTTATCCATTTTTTTACACCATCCACACCAATCTGTATAGACATCAATAAAAATTTTCTTCGGATTTTTCTCCGTCTCGGCCAATTTGGCGGCTTCATCCCAACTTAGCCATTTCACTTCCTGTGCCAAGCTACCAAAGGGTAAAATGGCCAGACCAAAAAGAACGGCTATTTTGAAAAATGATTTGGAAACTAATTTCACGACCATATTTTAAGGGATTAGTCCGACAACAACATCAAAACTAACGAAAATTCAGCAATTTTATTTTGCTATTGCCTTTTCTTTAACAGTCGTGAATAAGTCCTGGACATCAATCTGGTTTCTGATTAAGTCATCAAAAGTTTCCCTTTCCCGGATCAGAATCGCTTTCCCTTCATGCCATAAAACCTCAGGCGGTCTAAATCTTGAGTTGTAATTGCTGGCCATTGTGAAACAATAGGCACCTGCATTCTTAAAGCACAGGATGTCCCCTTCCGAAATCTCGCTAATTCGCTTATTGCTGGCAAAAGTATCGGTCTCACAAATATAACCTACTACGGAATAATAGCGTTCACGTCCTTCAGGATTGGAGATATTCTCAATGCTGTGGATGGCGCCATAGAACATGGGGCGAATAAGATGGTTGAATCCCGAGTCTACACTGGCAAAAACGGTTGAAGTGGTTTGTTTTACCACATTTACTTTTGCCAAGAAGAATCCTGCCTCACTGACCAAAAATTTACCTGGCTCAAAAGCCAATGTCAATTCCCTTCCATATTCCTTGCAAAAAGAGTTGAAACGCTTTCCTAATTTTTTACCCAATTCCTCAATATTGGTTTCAATATCCCCTTCTTTATAGGGCACTTTAAATCCACTTCCAAAGTCTATAAACTCAAGATCTTGGAAATTCTTGGCCGTTTCAAAAAGAATTTCGGAGGCGTAAAGGAAGACATCTATATCCAAAATGTCACTTCCAGTATGCATGTGTATCCCATTTACCTTCATGTTCGTAAGATTAACGATACGCAATAAATGAGGTATTTGGTGTATGCTGATGCCAAATTTGGAGTCAATATGGCCTACCGAAATTTTAGAATTTCCTCCCGCCATTACGTGCGGATTTATTCTGATGCAAACGGGAATATCCGGATGCTTGCTCCCAAACTGCTCCAAAATGGATAGGTTGTCTATGTTGATGCGCACTCCCAATTTCGCAGCCTCTTCAATCTCCTCCAAGGATACCCCATTCGGGGTGAATATTATAGAGCTAGGCTCAAAACCGGCCATGAGTCCCAATTGAACTTCTTGTATGGAAACCGTGTCCAGGCCGCTTCCCAGACTGTTCATCAATTTTAAAATGGCAATATTTGAAAGCGCCTTTGTGGCGTAATTTAATTGTAAATTTTTTACGTCTTTGAATGCATTGGTCAATCTATGAAACTGGGAAATTATTTTTTCAGAATCGTATACATAGACAGGGTCACCATAAGTTTTTGCTATCTTTAATAAATCGGTATTTCGCATTGTTCAATATTTTGTGCAAATTTAGACGACTTATTGTTTTTGAGCAAAAATATATAGCAATGGTTGAAAAATGTAACATATTGTTATTAATATAACAATTGTTGTGTTTTCTAAGTCTGATTTTGGTTAATATCGCTGTAATTTTAAACAAAAAGCTTATGTTGCTACCAATGTTTCCTTTACCGTCCGTTTTTTTTCCTGGAGAGACGGTGGCTCTTCATATTTTTGAAGAACGCTACAGGCAATTGATACAGGATGTGAAGGAAAAGCCTATGAATTTTGGTGTCCCTGCCTATGTTGATGGGGAATTGGCATATGGAACGGAGTTGGAATTAAAAGAAATAACCAAAACCTATGAAACTGGGGAAATGGATATCGTCTGTGTTGGTCGGCGTGCCTTCAGAATAAATAATTTCCATAAAGTTATGGATGGCAAATTGTATGCTGCGGGCATGGTGGAATTTTTACCCTATTATGATGACAGCGTTACCTCCTTAAGAGAAAAAGTCCTAGGCCTCATTATAGAACTCTATGAATTAATGGAGGTATCCATTTTGGGTCTTACGATAGAGAATTTTGATATATATCAAGTGGTACACAAAATAGGTCTTTCCCTTGCGCAAGAATACAAACTCTTGAAAATGAACTATGAAAGTGAGCGCCTTTTGTTTATAAAGGCCCATTTAGCAAATACGATCGAAGTTTTAAAACAGGTCAACCAATCAAAGGAAATGATAGGGATGAACGGACATTTCAAAAATTTCGACCCTATAGATTTTAAGGATTTTAAAATGTAGCATGAAAGTGGGAGGTGGGACTGCCTAAAAGTAGAAAGTTCTATGCAGGGATATCACGGTAAGTCTGTCTGTTATAGATGGTTTTAGTTTAGGTGGTATTGTGATTTAGGGTATGGTCAATTTTATCATTTTGCAGTGTAATTTTCTTTGTCAATGTCGTTAAGAATTTTTCTGTTTTATTTAATTAGGGTAAATCCCATGTGTTTCCTATTTTTGCAACTGAACAATTAGAACCTTCAATTTATGAACCTTCACGAATATCAAGGAAAAGAGATTTTAGCGAGCTTTGGAGTACGCATTCAACGCGGTTTAGTGGCTTATAATGCCAAGGAAGCAGTAGATGCTGCCAAACAATTGACTCAGGAAACCGGGACCGGTTGGCATGTAATTAAAGCCCAGGTTCACGCAGGTGGACGAGGAAAAGGAGGAGGAGTTAAATTGGCGAAGAATTTGCGCGAGGTAGAAGAAATTGCAGGATCTATCATTGGTATGAACTTGGTTACTCCCCAAACTTCGGCGGAAGGAAAAAAAGTACATAAAGTTTTGGTTGCCGAGGATGTTTATTATCCAGGGGACAGTGAAACAAGCGAATTTTATATGTCCGTTTTATTGAACAGGGCAGCTGGAAGAAATATGATCATGTATTCTACCGAAGGTGGAATGGATATAGAGGAAGTAGCAGAGAAAACGCCTCACCTTATTTTTACCGAGGAAATAAACCCTGCCACTGGGCTATTACCTTTTCAAGCTAGAAAAATAGCTTTTAATTTGGGCTTGTCCGGAACGGCTTTTAAGGAAATGACAAAGTTTGTTACCAGTTTATATAAGGCCTATGTGGAGAGCGATGCAAGTTTGTTTGAGATAAACCCAGTTCTAAAGACCTCCGATGATAAGATTATGGCAGTGGATGCCAAGGTCTCCATTGATGATAATGCACTATATAGAAGGAAGCAATATGCTGAAATGCGCGATTTGCTAGAGGAGAATCCAATTGAGGTAGAAGCTAGGGCAGTAGGCCTTAACTATGTTGATTTGGATGGAAATGTTGGTTGTATGGTAAACGGTGCAGGTTTGGCAATGGCCACTATGGACCTTATTAAAATGGCCGGTGGTGAGCCAGCGAACTTCTTGGATGTAGGGGGAACCGCTGATGCCAAAAGGGTTGAAGAGGCCTTTAGGATTATTTTGAAGGATCCTGCCGTTAAATGTATCCTGATAAATATTTTTGGTGGTATTGTTCGTTGCGATCGTGTAGCGCAAGGTGTAGTGGATGCCTATAAAAATATGGGCGATGCCATAAAAGTGCCTATTATTGTAAGATTGCAGGGTACCAATGCTGAATTGGCCAAAGAAATTATTGATAATTCAGGTTTGGCCGTACACTCCGCAGTTCAGTTTCAAGAGGCTGCAGATAAGGTTAAGGAAGTATTGGCTTAGTTTCGATTGGATATAAAAATAGAAAAGGCAGTGCTGTTACAGTGCTGCCTTTTTCTTTTTTTGAACGACTGTTAAAGCTTGAAAACAAAATTTTAAAAATATTCCCTATAGAAGGATTGTTGAAATTGAGGACTATTCGGGGAAAAATCAGAATTTAACTTAAAAAGTCCTGAAGAATCAGGACTTTTTTTTGTTTTTGTATTTTACGGGACTAATGTCGTGGTCTATTTTCTTTTTTTGCTTCTCCTTGAACCCCGGCTTTTGATGTGCTTTAAAAATGGGTTCCTTCTTTGGTTTGGGCAAAGATAATTTTGGGTCCTTTGGGTTCTCCCTGGTCCCGCGATAGTGTATTACCAAACCGTTTAAAAAATTACGTAAAATTTGGTCGCCACATTCTACATAGTTGGGGTGATCTTCCTTTCTAAAAAAAGCGCCCAACTCACTCTTGGTAATTTTAAAATCGACTAATTTTAAAATTTCTACAATTTCATCATCCCTTAATTTTAAGGCTACCCTTAATTTTTTAAGAACATCATTATTGGTCATAAAATAAATTTTTTTACAAGATATTACAAAAAATAGGATGTGGAGCTAGTTTGTGATTACTTTCCCTTATTCCAAGTCGGGAAATCAGCGCTATTTAACGTAACTTCGTGTTAAACTGTAATTTATGAGTACATATTTGGAGAAGTTGGGCATTCTTTCCCAAATGATTTCTTTTGCAAAGGCAGACAAGGAAATTAAAGATTCGGAGTATGATTTTTTGCTGGGTGTGGCAAAACAATTAGAGGTCGATAAGGAAACGTTCGATTCGCTTTTTCATAAGAAAGTGGAAAAGGTCTTGCTTAAATCCGAGGCGGAGCGTATACTTCAGTTTCATCGTTTGGTACTTCTCATGAATGTGGACCAAGAACAGCACTTGGTCGAAATTGAACAGTTGCATAATATAGGGCTTGGATTTGGACTTCCCCAGGCCGCCATAGAGCAGGTGCTTACCGTTATGCATAATTATCCTGACAAGGTGGTTCCTCCTGCTGTTCTCATCAATATATTCAAAGCTTATAATAATTAAATAAAGTGACATAATGACTTGTATTATTTTTAATAATACGACATAATGGCATTAAAATTCATTCGGTATAACATTTGCCTTTTAGCTCATGAGAATTTAAAGTATAACTTAAAATATAAAAGTCATGAGTCTAGTAAAAAGAAATAACGTTATGTTTCCATCATTAATGAATGAATTTTTAAAACCAGATTGGTTTGGTGGCGTAGATAACTTCAAGCAAAGTGTACCCGCCGCCAATGTTAAGGAAACGGAAACTGAGTATGTATTGGAATTGGCAGTACCCGGTAGGAAAAAAGAAGATTTCAATGTAGAAATCGATAATGACATCCTCACAATTTCTTCCGAAGTAAGGAATGAGGAGAACAAGGAGGAGGATGGTTATACCAGAAGGGAATTTACTTTTTCTTCCTTTAAAAGAGTATTTAGTTTGCCAGAAACAATTTCCTTGGATAAAATCAACGCTACTTACGAAGATGGAATATTGAAATTTGTTCTTCCCAAAAAAGAAGAGGCATTGCCTAAGCCAAAAAGATTGATTGAAATAGCTTAAAAGAAGTTGTGTATCCTGTTGGATACATTATAGATTGGTTGGTTGATTGTTAAAGCGCTTCGGGGAATCGAAGCGCTTTTTTGTTTGGTTCTGTCCCAATAAAAAACCCTTCCTCAATTAAATGTACAGGGATGGTATCTTATTCCTGTTCCTGAAGCGATTTAATTTCGTCCCTTAACTTTGCGGCCTGCATAAAATCCAGATCCTTTGCCGCTTTTTCCATGGCCTTTCTTTTTTCCCTTATCATTTTTTCCCTTTGTTCATTGGTGAGATACAATAGGTCGGGCTCGGCAGCCTTCATTTCTTCTTTCTCAAAATGATAGGTGGAAACGGAATTTTTGGCCAGTACACTGTCCAAACTTTTGTTCAGTGCAGTGGGCGTTATATTGTTTTCAAGATTATAACTGCTCTGTTTTTCACGCCTGTAATTAGTCTCATCTATTGTTTTTTGCATACTGTTGGTTATTTTGTCCGCATACATGATGGCTTTTCCATTTAAATTCCTGGCCGCACGGCCTACGGTCTGGGTAAGGGACCTGGCACTTCTAAGAAAGCCCTCCTTGTCCGCATCCAAAATGGCCACTAGGGAGACTTCTGGTAGATCCAGTCCTTCCCGCAATAAATTCACCCCTATGAGTACATCAAATACACCTTTGCGCAGGTCCTGCATAATTTCGACCCTTTCCAAAGTATCCACATCACTGTGTATATAACGGCAGCGAACATTTATTCTAGTCAAATATTTGGCTAATTCTTCCGCCATTCGTTTGGTTAAGGTGGTGACCAGGGTACGTTCATCCTTTTCCACCCTTAGCTGGATTTCTTCGATGAGATCATCTATTTGGTTCAGGCTGGGACGGACTTCAATTATAGGATCCAAGAGGCCCGTTGGCCTGATCACCTGCTCTACATAAACCCCTTGACTTAATTCCAATTCGTAGTCTGCAGGAGTGGCGCTTACATAAATAACTTGATTTTGAAGTGCTTCAAATTCCTCAAATTTCAGCGGTCTGTTATCCATAGCCGCAGGCAAACGAAAGCCGTATTCCACCAAATTTTCCTTTCTGGACCTATCGCCGCCATACATGGCGTGCACCTGAGGAATGGTAACGTGGCTTTCATCAACAACCATCAAATAATCTTTAGGGAAGTAGTCCAATAAACAGAACGGTCGCGTTCCAGGTTCCCTACCATCCAAATACCTGGAATAATTTTCAATTCCTGAGCAATATCCCAGTTCCCGTATCATCTCCAGATCAAAATTTGTACGTTCTTCCAAGCGTTTTGCTTCCAAGTGTTTCCCTATTTCCTTGAAATAATTCACCTGCAGCACCATATCCTCCTGAATAAGGTGAATGGCATTCTGCAGCACATCCGGGGAGGTCACGAACATATTGGCAGGGTAAATATTGAGCTGCTGGTACTTTTCCAATATTTTATTCTTGTAGGGATCAAAGGCCTCTATTTCCTCAATTTCGTCCCCAAAAAAGTGAATTCTAAAGGCATGATCGGCATAACTAGGAAAAACGTCCACTACATCGCCCTTTACCCTAAAATTTCCATTTCTAAAATCGGCAGTCGTTCTCGAATACAAACTCTGAACCAGTTGATGAAGGAATTTGGTCCTTGGAATAACTTGGTCTTTCTCTATTCCAATAACATTTTTCTGAAATTCCACTGGATTACCTATACCGTATAAACAGGAAACCGAGGCCACTACCAAAATATCCCGTCTACCCGATAATAGGGAAGAGGTGGCGCTCAATCGTAGTTTTTCTATATCCTCATTAATGGAAAGGTCCTTTTCTATATAAGTGCCACTTGATGGTATATAAGCCTCGGGTTGATAGTAGTCATAGTAAGAGACGAAATATTCTACCGCGTTCTCAGGAAAAAACTGCTTAAATTCCGAGTATAATTGTGCGGCAAGGGTTTTATTGTGTGCTAATACCAAAGTTGGTCGCTGAACCTGCTCTATGACATTCGCTATGGTAAAGGTTTTTCCGGATCCTGTTACCCCCAAAAGGGTTTGATAGCGCTCATCGGCCTCAATACCTTCTTTTAATTGTTTAATAGCTTGGGGCTGATCACCAGTAGGCTTAAATTCGGAAACAACTTTAAATTTCATGTGCAATGCTTTCAGGAACTCCTATAAATTTCGTTTGATCTTTTTCTTTAGGGCCTATGATAAAAAAAAACTTATTTGTTTTATGACCTAAAATTAACAAATAGCGGGCAATACTGAGGTGCTTCGGTAACTATTTATCACCATTTTGGCACTATACGGTGAATTGAGCACTTTGTAGGTTCCAAGGATATAAGCCTTTAAAAATTGGCTTTATAAATCCCGTTTTTTAAGCAGGGCGTAGGAAAGATATATGAAAATTGCCGTCCAACAACCCACTATCAAAATTTCATAAAAATGTACGGTATAGTCCTTATTGAATTGTTCCCCCACTTGTTCTACCATACTTTGTACTGCCTTGAATCTGGAGGCCGGCTCTTTGATAAGGTTGCTCATAGACTCTAAGGGAAGGAATTTCATAACGCTGGCCGAAGCCTCCTTACCGGCAACCCACCATACCAAAAAACGGATACCCAAATTTTCAATGGCAAACCAAATAATTAAAAAGCCTAAGGCAAAGGCAGAGCGTTTTACCAATATTCCGAGGAAAAGACAGAAGGAGAAAAAGCCCAATAATTTAATAAAATAGGCCAATAAATATTCCAAATCCGAAAATATGATGGACACCTCCGTAAAATCGGAATAAAAGAGCCCTAAGATCAATGAAACCGCAAAAACAAAAAGGGTAGAAATGACCGAAAATGCAAAAACGGTCAAAAATTTGGAGGCGATAAATTCCTTCTTGCTCAACCCATCTATTAAATTTTGCTTTAGTGTCTTATTGCTGTATTCGTTCGCCATCATGGACACAATGACTATAGCAAAAAAAAGCTTCAAGCCACTTGCTATCCAGGTATTCAAGTGCCATATGTAGGGAAAATTGAAAATTCCCTGTTCGGCTACATGGAACTGAATGGGGCCAATGTCAAATTTTATTGCGGCTAGCAGCGCCATACAAAGAATAAGGACGAAATAGGAAATGATAAGGACCTTACTCGCATTATTGTTCCAAAGTTTTATAAATTCTATCTGTAATAAGCGTAACATATTTTTATGCGTTTAGTCTTTGTGGTTGGTCAAACTTAGGAATTGTTCCTCAAGACTCTCTTTGCGTTTCACCAAATGCGATAGCACAATGCCATTATTAAATAAGTCTTGGTTTAGACTGCTTGCCGTCATTTCTTCCTTCAAAATAGCGGTGATTAAACCGTTTTCCTGTTTTATAGGGCCGAAACTGGGGTGGTTACCCAGGTAGGTAACCAAGGCCGGCCCATCAATGGCTTTTAGTTCAAAGAAACCATAGGTGGTCAACATTTCACCAACGGGGCCCGAATAGAGCTTTTCGCCTTTCCTTAGGATAATCACATGGCTACAGACTTTTTCTACCTCGTCCAATAAATGTGAGGCCAAAAGAATGGTAGTGCCCTCGGAGGCAATTTTTTTTATGATTTCCCTTATTTGGTGTATTCCCTGTGGGTCCAAGCCATTGGTGGGTTCGTCCAAAATTAATATTTCCGGATCGTTCAACAGTGCCGAGGCAATGGCCAATCGCTGTTTCATACCTAAGGAGTAGGTGCTGAACTTACTGTTCTTACGCTCCAGTAGCCCGACCATTTCCAATTTTTCTTCAATCTTGTCTTGGGGGACCTCCTTTATTTTACAGACCAATTTTAGATTTTGAATGGCTGTCATATAGGGATAGAAATTGGGACGTTCAATGATAGCTCCAACTTTTTTAAGGGCATCATGGGTGGAAATGGAACCCCCGAACCAAGAAAAATCACCGGCCGTTCTATTGATTACGTTCAATACAATTCCCAAAGTGGTGGATTTACCGCTGCCATTGGGTCCCAATATACCGTAAACATTGCCTTTTTCAATACTAAACGAAAGGTCCTTTACCGCAGTGAGATAGCCATATTTCTTGGTAAGGTGGTTTACGGTCAATATTGTTTCCAAAATGGGATAGTTTTTTATATTGTTTGTACTTACTTGACGAAGAAATCGTTATTTTGTTACAAATTAAAGTTTTTTCCATGTCCGAAAGATTAATGTCCAAGAAAAAGCCTGCATTTCCAGTCAATAAAAAATTGGATGCCTATTTGGAGCACTATAGCAGAAAAATTGAAATTCCTATTTTCTATGAGGATCTATTGCGTTTTTCAGGGTCTATTGTGGTCTATGATTCCAATGATGAGGACACTCTTTGGGTACGTGTGTATTACAGCGAATTCGATAGGACCGAAATAGATATCAGTCTAAAGAAGGTATATTCCATTCTACATTCCGATGGTAGCGACAGTATATTTCCATTTTTAAATGTAGATGCGGTGGACTATTGTACTTTTGGTAACTCCAAGCCTTTTAGGATAAAGGTAAGGAATATCCTGAATGACAATTTTACATATTTCTATGTAAAAAGGACCGATGCCTCTAGGATCTACGGATTGGAACTGGAACATATGTTATCTCCCTACAACCTAAACTTCCTGGTTTACGGGGATACTTTGATAGAGGAACATATTGCGGGTATTCCGGGAGACGTTTTTATCAAGGATTTTTTACCTAAATGTAACGAATCCGAAAAGTCACAGTTGGCCAAAGAATTTGTCAAGTTTAATGAACGTTGTATGATTCGCCTTTTGGGGGATATGAGATCTTATAACTACGTTATTGTACCTACCCACGATTTTGACCACGTGGTATATAAAATTAGGGCCATAGATTTTGACCAGCAGTGTTATGAGGGAAAATTAAAAGTCTACAGACCCCAATTTTTTAAGGAAAATTATCAAATGGTCATGTTGGTCAAGGAGAAGTTACAGCGCAATTCTGTAGATCAATACAAAATAGAGGAACGCTCCATCGTGGCCAAAAGAATTTTAAGTTCGGGGAACCGCATAAAGCGACTCATTTCCATAGTCAAGACAGACGATATATCCAATGACGACAATATAGTGGCCCTATCACAACATATTTATGATCTTACGGGTGATATCAATTTTAGAAGGTGTAAGACCATGGGGGAAGTGTTGGCCCTTGCTTTGGATTTTGTGAAAAGAAATTACGAGGATGTTAGTATGAAACAGATTATTGAGAACAAGATCAATTTATAAGGTTGGTATTTTCGGTATTCTAGGATCATCCCAACAACAATACTAAAAAAGACAAGGCCGAAGCATATAACTTCGGCCTTTATTATTCATAATTCTTGGTATCCATTTAATACATGGACCAGTTAGCGTATGGATATTTCTAACTTTTCTGTTCCTTATTGAAGTAGACCAGGTAGTAGTACATTTGACGCTCCTCGTCCCATCCTTTTTCCACAAATTTTTGGGCCGATTCCGGATTGATAAAATCAAGCTTTATCTGGATATTGGTGTCCAGGTTAATGACGTTCTTAATTTTCTTTCTGGCGTCGGAAACCGCTTTGTTGGCAATGTCAAAAGTGGAGACATCCTCAATACTGTACTTAGGCCCTTTTTCTACTTTATAGTGCTTAAATTCTGGTATCAATTCTGGGTTCTCCATAACCTCGTTCAAGAAATTTGTCTCTTCAAAAGAGTCGTTCTTGGCAAAATGATTCACGGCCCTGTTCATAAACAACACTTCTTGTTGTTTGTCCTCCGCAGGCAAAACCACATCCTTGGCAAAGTTCTGGCAGAATTTTAAATAGTTTTTTGTCTTAAAGTTATCATCGGATAAGGCTTCTACCCCTAGAAAATTTTCCAACCAGTATTTGGTATCGTAGCGATTGCTGTCCACTGAAAGAACTTTGTAGCCTTCTTCCTTATCGCTATTGAAAATAAGGCAGCCCTTGTCCAATTTATTGATATTGATGCCCTGCTGCACCAAAATATCCAAGCTATTTCCTTTTTCCTGAAATTGCAGGAAATCGTGTTTAAGCTCACTTTTGAATATGCCCACAGCATTCACCTTTACATTGTCCAACATTAGATCTGTAAGATAGGCAACGTACACCTCTCCACTTTTGATGTGTGGATGGTTGGACTGGTCGAATAAATGGGTCGCTATTTTTGTTGAATTGGCGTGAAGGCTACCGGGGTCATCAAAAATATCGGAAACGATCTTGTACACCTCGTTAAATTCAACATCGGATTCATGCGAAAAATAATAGTAATTCTCCTCCTTTTCCCTAAACGGTTTAAAGAAATATTCCTTTAAAAGTCCCGTAGTTTCATCATTAAGTGAAAACGGTTCTTCCGATAGAAAGATACCTTCACTCTTATTTTTGTTTCCCACACGATGTATGGAAATAGTTTCAATTTGGGTAGGGTATAAGTTGATCATGGATAATGAAAAATGTTTAAGGGTTATTTTGTGATTAAAGTTCTGCTGAAGCTTTAATTTGATCAATTTCTGACTTTGACCAATACTAACGTGATACTACATTTAATTTGCCGCAATTGGAATTATTAGTTCCAGTTTTCATCAAAATCCAAATCCTCGTAATTGTCAAGGGTATTGTCAAAATCGAATTCATTTTCATCCGCTTCAAACTTTTTTTCAGGTGGGGAGTCCGGTATTTCGCCAAAACTGAAAAGCGTATTGGGATAGGTCTGTGCATCTTCTTTTTCCACGATGTCCGCCAATTCAACGAAGAAGGTCCACATACTTAAAAAGTCGTATACATAAATAAGCTTGGGAGAATGCTCTGTAAGTATATCCTGCAATTGAATCTCATTCATCAAACGTACATCTGAGCCATTTTCACTCATGTCAAATAAGGCAATTTCCTCATCTTGTCTCCACTCCTCATCGCAGGTGTAAAAGGAGGCCATTTCATTTCCCAAAAAGCCAAAGGCTTGGGTAATGGCGTTGTGAAGGTCTTCCATGGAATTGCTGTCCTCTATTTCTATATCCCTAAAAATATCTTCCTCTGCATCTAAAATTATCCTTATTTTATATATCATTGGGTACTTTTTTTGTGGTGGCAAAGTTACAAAGTTTTCATGGTTTTAAAAGCATTTAGAGCTTCCAAAACCAAATAGAATTGAAAACCAAATAAAACCGAAGCAAACACAAGATGTAATGGCTGGGAGGCAAAAGGAAAATCCAGATAGTACATGGCCATCCCGGAAATTACCTCCAGAAGTAATATGGCCAATACCCAATTAATTTTAGAGTAACCAAGGTTTAAATTATAGATTCTTATGGCAAGGGCCAAGTTCAAAAGGACCACGATTATAGAAAACGAACGGTGGATGTAAAATGATAAGGTTGCATTAATGAGCCATAGGTTGGGGGCATCTTCACCATAAAGGTCGGTTTGTACATCTACAAACTGTCTTACTTGGGTGCCCAATACCACTTGTACCAATGTGGTAATAAGAACAAAGATGATGAGGTTTCTAGTTATTTTGTCGGGTTTTAAAGAATTGCTCGTATTGCTCGTGGCTTCGATCAAGTATAGGATAAGAGCTACGATAAATAGGGCCATGACCATATGGATAGTTATTTTAGCCGGGGCCAAAACAGAATAAACAACGGTTGCGCCTAACCATGCTTGGAAACCCATAGCGAAGACTACGACCCATGAAAGTAAGGTTATAGATTTTTGTTTTTTCCAATAACCAAAGGAGGCTATGGCCATTATTAGGGTGCCCAGACCGGCCAATGCGCCAAATAGCCTATTGATGAACTCGGTCCATGTATGAAAAGGATTAAAAATAGCGTAGTCATGTTTGGTGTAAGGAGCCCAATTCTTGGCGTCATAGGTTGAGGAGGAGCTAAAGTTTTCTTTTGCTACCCACAAGGCTTCATCTATAATGATAACCTGACCTTTTTTGAATTCCCTTTCAGGCTGCCATTGCAATTCAGCAATATCCGTAGGGGGTATATAATAACCGAAACACTTGGGCCAATCCGGGCATCCCATGCCACTACCTGTCATTCTTACCACTGCACCGGCCACAATTACCAAGTAGACCAAAACTAGACTGATCTTGGCGATTTTTGTAAATTTTTTTTGCATTTGGATGTTTGAAAAGAGTCCTGCAAAATTACCACTCTTTTCTTAAAAAAACCGCTAAGGCCCTGGGTAATTATTTAGTAAGATCCCTGTCCCAAATTTTGAAGACACCTGAAATTGCCTTGCGCTATGTAACTCTTCTTTTTACCAAGGCACTGATCAATTATCCCGACCCTTGGTTGGGGAATCCAAGACATGTTCTGACGTTTATATCCGTATAGATAGTGGAATAGGAATCTTGTTATAGTACTCAAAAGCCGAGTAGGTTTATTCCGATTTGAGCCCCATTTCCTTTCCTTTTTTTAACATTAGGGTATAGGCGGCATGGTATTCGTTGGGAATATCACCTTCCAGAATAGCTTCTTTAATGGCTTCCTTGATCATGCCTATTTCCTTGGATGGTTTTAGGTTGAAGGTTTCCATAATTTCTTCCCCACTAATGGGGGGTTGAAAATTTCTTATGTGGTCCCTTTCTTCGACCTCTTCAATTTTTTGACGGACAATTTTAAAATTGTTCCTATACCTTTTTTGTTTTTTAGGGTTTTTGGTGGTTATATCGGCCTCACATAGGGTCATTAAATCTTCAACATGCTCGCCGGCATCAAAAATGAGCCTTCGTACGGCAGAGTCGGTTACGAAATCCTCCGAAAGGACAATGGGCCTGGAACTCATAAGCACCATTTTCTGAACAAATTTCATTTTTTCGTTCAAGGGCAACCTAAGACGCTTAAAAAGTTTGTAGACCATTTTGGATCCTACAAATTCGTGTGCATGGAAGGTCCACCCAATTTTTTTATCGAATTTTTTGGTTGGTGCCTTGCCAATATCGTGCAAAAGGGCAGCCCAGCGCAGCCAGACATTATCCGTATTTTCGGAAATATTATCCACTACTTCCAGGGTGTGCCAAAAATTGTCCTTGTGCCGTTGCCCTTCTATTTCCTCAATGCCTTCCAAGGCCACCAGTTCCGGCAT
Organism: Arenibacter troitsensis; assembly: GCF_900177645.1. Lineage (GTDB taxonomy): Bacteria > Bacteroidota > Bacteroidia > Flavobacteriales > Flavobacteriaceae > Arenibacter > Arenibacter troitsensis. The sequence goes on along the minus strand of NZ_FXAO01000002.1, from coordinate 290,056 downwards.
TATAAATGGTAATAGACCGGTTTCGTGCAGCAAGGAGAATCCAATGGAAGGTTTGTTACTGGCCAAAATTTTATGCAATTCGTCCACGATGCGTTCATTGGAAATAATTTTTATTCTTTCCTTGTTGTCTACAATGGCCTGTAACGATTCAGGATGAATCATAAAGTTTAACTGTGTGGCAAACCTTATGGCGCGCATCATGCGCAAAGGATCGTCGGAATAAGTAATATCAGGGTCCAATGGAGTTCTGATCAATTGTCTTTTTAAATCCCCAATGCCGTCAAAGGGATCTAAAAGTTGCCCATAATCTTTGGCATTGAGTGAAATGGCCAGAGCATTGATGGTAAAATCGCGCCTTTTTTGATCATCTTCCAAACTCCCGTTTTCAACCACTGGTTTTCTACTGTCCCGGTGGTAACTTTCTTTTCTTGCCCCTACAAATTCAATTTCAGTATCCTGAAATTTGATCATTGCAGTTCCAAAATTTTTAAAAATACTTACCTCCGAACTCCCCGGTAATTTCTTCGCAACCAATTTGGCCAATTCTATTCCACTACCAATAGCGACGATATCAATATCTTTTGGGGTTCCCTTTTGCAACAGATAATCCCTTACAAAGCCTCCAATGACATATGAATCTAATGAAAGTTCCTGGGCGGCATCTGAAATGGTAGAAAATATTGGGTTTTTTAAGGCCTCTTCGTGGTTTCTATTCGTCATTCTTATTCTCGGATCACTTTTACGGTACCATCATTACCGAGCATAATAATGGAAGATGGGGTACTGTTAATTTTATCGCGGTCCAAATTTACTACATAGTCCACACCTTTTAAAATCTCTTCAGCTATTTCTTTAAATCCGGTGGGGGTTGGTTGTCCAGCTATATTTGCAGAGGTAGATACGATAGGTTTCTTAAATTTCTTAATTAGATACTGGCAAAATTGATCTTTAGCTACCCTAATGGCCAAAGTATTGTCATTGGCGATTAAATTTGCCGCCACCCCTTTAGGGGATTCATAGACAATGGTGGTGGGCTTGGTGGCAAGATCTATAATGTCAAAAGCCAGTTCCGGTACTTTTTCAACGTGCTGTTCCAGCATAAAATCATTGGCCACCAAACAGATCATAGTCTTGGAATTGGATCGTTGCTTAAGTTTATAAATTTTTTCTACCGCTACTGCGTTTGTGGCATCACAGCCAATTCCCCAAACCGTATCGGTAGGGTATAATATGAGGCCTCCTTTAGCGAGTATATCATGGCATTTGTTTACCTCGGAAAGCAAATCTTTCATAGCACTTTAGTGTCTTAAATTTCTTAATCTCTTTAGTTCCTTGTATCGGGAATACACTCCCAATGCGTTAAGATAACATATGATTACCCCTTTTTTTCCATCGAGTATTCCGAATCTTAGTATATAATGATTGAAAAATTTGTAAAATGGGCGGAATACAAAGTGGTAAAAGTTGGGGTCATAATTCTTTTTAAGTTCCTCTGCCGCCTTCATTTGTCCATACTTTATCATTTTGCCCTTGTAGTCTTCATAATCCTTGTAGGAGTAATGGACGAGTTTGTTTTTAAGTACCTCAGACTGTCCGTTCACAACCAAAGTTTCGTGTACTATCCTATCCTGAGTAAAATGAACCTTACTTTTTTTGAACAGTCTATAATTTTTATCCCTTTGCCAACCACTAAAGCGTAAAACCTTATTTTTGAACATAAAGGTGCGATAAAAATAATAGGCATCTGCTGTTGAATTCGAGGAATTTACGGTTTCCAAGATTTCATTTCTCAGCCGATCCGGAACTCGTTCATCCGCATCAAGGAAAAGTACCCAATCATTGGTTGCCTGCTCCAAGGCGTAGGATTTTTGGTCTGTATAATTTACAAATGGCCGCTGGATTAATTTCACCTCAGGATGCTCCTTGATTTTTTCTATTGTGCCATCCGTGCTAAAGGAATCCACTACGATAATCTCGTCTGCAAATTTTACATTTTCCAAAACCGCATTGATATGGATATTCTCATTGTAGGTAATGAGAAGGGCGGAGATTTTATTTATTTTTTTACCAACAAAGGGATTCTTGGTTGGTTTTCCGAACATGGAATTAATTTTAAGCCTTCTTGCTAGGGATAGTTTTCTTTCTTCCGGCACTCCATGGATTTCAATATATTCTTTAACCGCATTTACCATGCGAAGCGCGGACTTTCCATCTTGATATGGGTGAAATTGCATATTTATGTATGCTCTTTCCGCAGCGTGGGGATCCAAATGAAAATTGTCCAAAACTTTCTCGGTAAGACCACTGTAAGTTTTGGAGTTGTCCCACAACACCTTTTCGGCAATATTCTTGAAGGATATTACCGGTTTGTTCAAGAGAATGAATTCGTATATTACGGATGAGGTGTCGCTAACCAATATATCGGCCTGTAGGAGCGATTTTATAATGTTTTTGTCTTCCTTAAAAATAACATTGTTAACTTCTATGGAAAGTCTTTTATAAGCGTTGATCCATTTTTGGTCCATGAGGTCATGGAACTTTACGAAGATTACATATCCCGTAGTTTCGGCAAGGTTTCTTATTTCCTTTAATAGATATGGTGCAGAAGTTAGGCTAGGGGAGAAGGTAGGGGCGTAAAGAACAATTTTATCCGTGTTGAACTGCTGCAGGATGGCCTTTTTTTCAAAATCATATTTATTTTTTTCCGTGCTGTATACATCCAATTTTGGCCACCCTGTCTCAATCACATCAAAATTGTTGTGCACTTTTTTAAGCTCATTGAATTTATCAGTGAAATATGGGCCTTGTGTAAGATAAAGGTCAAAGTAGTGCCGTATCCTAAAATGTCCTTTTTTTTCACCTGCAAGTCCATGGAAAACTTGGACTTTTAGTCCCCGGATATAATAGGGTACTTCGTTTCCGGGCACATAAATGGCATCGCTTTTATACAATTGTAAGTCTAAAGTACTAAGGGTGTAATCCTCATTTTTATATGGAAAATTATCCAAGAGTTTCCCAGAAATATACCAAAGAAAGTCGTGTCCCTGTTCCTGAAGTACATCCCGGATGGGGGCAAGGATGCCAAAGGCATATGCATTTTGGCAAAATAAAATTACTTTCATTTGCGAAAAAGGGTATTGGCATTTTCCAAATCTTCCTTAAAATCAACTTCCATACAATTGTAATCGGAAATGTCCACAGCACTAATTTTAAGGTCATCTTTTTCTATGGCCAGTTCCAAACCCCTTTCAAAATAATCATTGTCATCACATTCCTCAAGTCTAGTGATAAAACTTTTTATGTCCTTGGTAGCAATGAAGTTAATGCCCACAGCTTCACCAAGTCCATTCCTTACCGTTTTGGACAATTTATCAATATAATTATCCTTTAATGTGTACTTTACCTCTTCATCTGCCACCTTACTGGTGTTTACGGCTACGAATGACTGATTTTTATTGATATAGGGTATTAGGACGGATAGGAGACTTATGTCAAAAACAACATCGCCATTTAGCCAAAGCACGGATTTGTCCCTGTTTTTTCTTAGGGCTTTTAAAAGACTTTTGGAGGTATTGGTCTGATCAAAAAATGGGTTGTATATATAGGTGAGTTCCGGAAAGCGTTCCATGATTAGGTCTTTTTTAAAACCAACAACAACGTTAATATCGTCTATGTCAAAGGTTTCTTCCAAATTGTTGACCTGCATCTCCATGATACATTTTCCATTTTTTAGTGGGGTCAGAGGTTTAGGAAATGGGTTTCCAAGTCTTGATCCAATACCCGCTGCTAAAATGACAATTTTCATGAGTTTTATAATTTATTAAGTGACCAGTCAAGAGCTGGACAGGTCCTAAGTTTTTTTGATCCTTAATCTAATATAAGGTTAAGGGAGAGGGCAAAGATATGTAAATAATGGTTTATAATTTTTTATGGTCAAGAGTAGGAAGTCTTGATTAGCCTTCAATGTTAGTGCATATACTTTATAAGAAGGAAAGATTTAAGCACATGCAGGATCTCAAAAATCCGAAGCATTTAATAAGGAGCTAGGTCCTCAATGGGGTATGTAGTATAGAATGATATGAATGTTGGCCTAAGGAAAAATTACCGTGAGGTAAATCGGATACAATTATGATTTGACCAAAAAATAAGCCATTTTTTCTTTTTTACCCAAACGTTTTAGTTCCTTGTACCTTTCAAAATCCCCCAAGGCATTTAAATAGCAGATGGTAATCCCTTTTTTTCCATCAAGTATTCCCAATCTAATTATGTAGTGGTTAAAAAACTTCCAAAAAGGCTTAAAAACTAACAAAAGATAATTAAACTTCTTGTTTTTTTGATGGGCCTCCTTGGCTTTTAAACGCCCATATCTTAGCATTTTAAATTTATAATCCTCGTAATTCTTGAAACAAAAGTGCAATAACTTCTGTTTCAATATTCCGGAGGTACCTTGTACAATAAGGGTCTCATGAACTATTTTGTTTTTGCAAAATTGAGCTTTACTTTTTCTAAAAAGCCGGTAGTTCTTATCGGTTTGCCACCCGCTAAAGCGCAGGCGACTGTTTTTGAACATAAATTTACGGTAGAACCAATATGCACAATGTTCAGCATCTTTTTTTGCCTTAGATTTTATTTCATTTCTCAACTGGTCCGTAACTACTTCATCCGCATCCAAGAAAAGAACCCAATCATGTGAAGCTTGTTTTAGGGCAAAGGATTTTTGGGCCGTATAATTTTCAAATTCATGTTGAATAACCCTAACCTTGGGATGACTAAGGAGATACTCGTAGGTACCATCGGTGCTATACGAATCCACGACTATAATTTCATCTGCGAATTCTATGGAATCGATACATTTTTCAATATATCCTATTTCGTTATAAGTGATTATTAAAGCCGATATTTTTTCACTTTGGTCTATCATGCAATTGAAAATTTTATCACTTATTAGATAGTTTTAATAGAAATAGTTGCGTTGAATTCACTAAAATATATATCGATATTATTTAATACATAACAATAAAAATTGGATAATAGTATATGAAATGTCAAGTAGTTTTTCCAATGAGGAGTTCCAAAAGGCTCTTTAATTATGGGTATTACTTTGGTTTATAGGGTTTTTCATATATGGAATGGACAAGGGTTTGGCCAAAGAGTATAGTGGGGTCGATAATTTATTATGGTATTATTTATGATAACCTCATAAATAAAGGGAATGACCAAGGCTTTATATAAAAATTGGGCATAATAAATTATCTCTGTTGGCGTTTACTACCTTTACGCAATATATACTAACAATTGTATCCTTCCAATATGACTGAGGCTTATCTACATATATTAACTTCCAAGTACCCTAACTGGAATTTTGTCTCGGATCCAGACGATAAGGTGAAATTGTATATAAGTTGTAAATGTGAATTTGATGATGCCCTTTGCGAGATGTTGGAGATTGTCAAAAACATCGATATTTTTTTTAACAATCAAAATTTCATCATAAAACTTAAAAAGGGCATGACCCTTGAAATAAAAGTAAAACATAGTAAACAGACCAAAAAATACAATAAAATGTATACCTCGGGATGTTTTGATATTTTTCATTTTGGGCATCTCAACATTCTCAAAAGGTCCAAACAGATGTGCGGGCATTTAATTGTAGGTGTTTCTACAGATGAACTTATTTTGAAGGAAAAAGGGAGACTGCCTATTATTCCTTTTGAGGAAAGGATAAAACTGGTCAAGGCAATAAATTATGTGGATGAAGTTATTCCCCAGTCAGATAAAGATAAGCAGCGCATAGTGGATGAATATGGTATAGATGCCATTTCCGTTGGGGACGATTGGAAAGGCAGATTTCCAAAAACCACATGTCCCGTTGAATACGTGGCCTATACGGAAAATGTAAGTAGTACTATCTTAAAGGAAACATTACAATTGCAACCTCAGGTCGTTTAGGCAATGGCATTGTCATCTTTGGAAGTATCCCAAGTCTTAACCTGTTTTTGCCAATCTCCATATCTATAGGTTAGATATTCATCGGTCCGGGCTGGGATTTTATAGTTGAAATCTTTAAATGCAATAGACGCAAAAGTGCTGTAGAACTTGCTTGGGACAAACTTTGTTTTATTATCTATTTCCCAATAACTGTTCTCCCCATGTTGATATTTAATAAAAACATCTAGGCAAACTGCCCCTTTGATCATTCCAAAAAATCGCTTTTCCCTTATTTTTAACATTCGAATATTGCCTTTAACAAAAAACTCGGTGGTCTCATTGAAGCACCTTGTTCTTACCCTATAACCCGCTTTTTTTAACTCTGCGTAAAAATGATCCAACTTATCCAATTGGTCCTGATTAATGGACATATCCACGTCGTTATCCCAAGGCAGTAGTCTGTTTTCCCTCTTTATGCCCAATAAGGTACCTCCTTCTATCCAGTAAGCAATATTACAACGGTCAAAAAGGATAGCCACATTCTTGAGCATTCTTTCGGCAATAACTTTATTTTTTCCTTCAAGGGTTATGTTATATGCCATGATTACAAAGGTTTAATCCAAATTATTTTTTAGGAGACTGTGGAGGCCGTCCAAACTCCCATCCTCATTGTAAGGAAAGGTTATTTTGTTAACAGAGGAGGCAGAATTTTAGGCTTCTGAATTATTTACAAAATAAACAACCTCAGTAGGTTTTAAATGAAAATCGTTTAACATTTTATGGTAATATGCCTTATCGGTCTAGTTGAAATTATGTTCCAAACTAAAAACCCGATAAGGCATATGTACAATTCCATTGGTAAAACATTCCTGTTTGTTGGCATTTGTTAGGATGATTCTAGGATTGGGATAAGTTTACAGTATTAAGTTTAGATCGATATCCATATCCTTTTCAGTAACTAAGGTGTTCCAAACATCAACAGGAATAGATTAATTTTTAACTTTAGACTGCTACGTCGTATTCCCTTAGGGCATCATTTAGGGATGTTTTTTTGTTGGTACTCTCCTTTCGGGTACCAATGATCAAGGCACAGGGCACCTGATAATCGCCAGCCGGAAATTTTTTGGTATAACTTCCGGGGATAACAACAGATCTTGCTGGCACCAATCCTTTTCGCTCAACAGGTGTATCTCCAGTAACATCTATAATTTTTGTTGAGCCGGTAAGTACCACGTTGGCACCCAATACCGCTTCTTTTTCTACACGTACACCTTCTACCACAATACATCTGGATCCAATAAATGCATTGTCCTCAATGATAACGGGTGCTGCCTGGAGCGGCTCCAGGACTCCGCCAATTCCTACACCACCACTTAGATGGACATTTTTTCCAATTTGGGCACAGCTACCAACTGTAGCCCATGTATCCACCATGGTGCCTTCATCCACATAGGCGCCGATATTGACATAACTGGGCATTAAAATTGTACCTGCGGAAATATAAGATCCGTGTCTGGCAACTGCATTGGGAACAACACGAATACCTTTTTCGGCGTACCCTCTTTTAAGAGGCATTTTATCGTGATATTCAAAAATACCTGCTTCCAAAGTTTCCATTTTTTGAATCGGAAAATATAGTACCACAGCTTTTTTTACCCATTCATTGATCTGCCATCCGTCAGTGGTAGGTTCAGCACAGCGCAGTTTACCAATATCCAAAAGATCTATGACTTCCCTTATGGCGGTCTGAGTTGGAATTTCTTTAAGTAAATCTCGATTTTCCCAAGCAGTTTCTATTGCTTTTCTTAGTTCTTTCATCTTTAATAATTCAAATTTTAGCAAATATAAGGGCTAGTAGGTAATTAACCTTTTGTTTTTGCACTTATAACAATTTATCCCTTATTTTTGCAAAAAATACAAGTGGGAAGGATTGTAGCATTGGATTATGGAAAGGTTCGGACGGGAATTGCCGTTACGGACGAGTTGCAAATAATAGCTTCTGGCCTGACTACTGTTGACACCAAGGAACTTTTGAATTTTCTAAGGAAGTATGTTCAAGAGGAGAAGGTAGAAAAATTTGTGATCGGTGAACCAAAACAAATGAACAATCTTCCCTCCGAATCCGAGGAATTGATCAAACCCTTTTTAAGGACTTTGGATGGTGTTTTTCCAAAGATACCGGTAGAGCGCCAAGACGAGCGCTTTACTTCTAAAATGGCATTTCAGACCATGATAGATAGTGGCCTTAATAAAAAACAAAGAAGGGATAAGGCCTTAGTCGATGAAATTAGCGCCACTATAATCCTTCAGGCGTATTTAAATAGAAAACAATAGTATGATATTACCTATAGTTGCTTATGGAGACCCGGTACTTAGGAAAGTGGCGGATGATATAGACAAGGATTTTCCAAGATTTGAAGAATTGTTGGCCAATATGTGGGACACGATGTACAATGCCAATGGTGTGGGTTTGGCCGCACCCCAAATTGGGCTGCCCATTAGGCTGTTCCTTGTGGATACCGCACCATTTGCGGATGACGAAGAGCTCACGGAAGAGGAACAAAATGCATTAAAAGGGTTTAGGAAAGTTTTTATTAATGCACGTATAGAGGAAGAATCTGGAACAGAATGGGCTTTTAACGAAGGCTGTCTTAGTATTCCAGATGTACGGGAAGATGTCTCCAGAAAAGGTACCATTACCATATCCTATATGGATGAGAATTTTAAATCCTATAAGGAAACCTATGGTGGTCTATTGGCCAGGGTAATCCAACATGAATATGACCATATAGAAGGTATTTTGTTTACCGATAAATTATCTTCCTTAAAAAAACGCCTTCTAAAAGGAAGGCTGGCCAACATTTCCAAGGGAAAGATTAAGGTGGAATATAGAATGCGATTTCCCAACATGAAAAAAGCACGTTAAAACTATTTCTATTATAAACAAAAAGTAGCATATTTGCCGCTGAAACAAAAATAACAGATGGGTTTAAATAAAATATTATCGATTGCAGGTAAGCCGGGACTTTTTAAATTATTGACGCAAACGCGAACTGGTTTTGTAGCCGAATCTTTATTGGATGGAAAAAAAGTTACCGTAAGTTTTAAGAACAATGTTAGTGTCTTGTCGGAGATTGCGATCTATACTTTGGAAGAGGAAGTACCTTTAAAAGAAGTGTTTGAAAAGATCAAGGAAAAGGAAGATGGTGGTAAAACAGCAGTGAGCCATAAAGAGGATAAGATAAAATTGGAGGAATATTTGTTTGAAGTGCTACCCAATTATGATGAGGATAGGGTTTATGCCAGCGATATTAAAAAGATCATTCAATGGTATAATTTACTACATGAGCATGGTATTACAGAGTTTGCGGACGAGGAGGAAAAAGAAGAGGCATCTAAGGAAACAAAATAGATTTGACCTATATACAACATTAAAACCTTCGTTTACGAAGGTTTTTTTTGTACCCAAATGTTGGTTTCCCTTCTAATAAATTAGGGTAGCCATCACCTCTATGGCAAAATTATTCTCCATTTAGCTTCAGGCTTTTGTTATTGGTCTAAATTGTTGGGCAGCGGACTACTAATTATGGAAATTAATATTTTAATTCCTTAATCAGTTTTGTCATGGCTAAATTTTATAAAAAAAGTGCAGTAGTTTTTGTAATTCTCCTTGTCCTTCCCTTTGTACTTATCGGGCAGCAACGTACCGGAAATATAGTAGAGTATTTTGGTAAGGAAAAAGTAGAGGATATTCATGAAGGAAAAGTAATCCATGTATTTAATAAGGCCTTGGCTTTGTCCATTCCAAGTTTCGGATTTGAATCGTCATCCTTTCCAGTAGATCCCGTTTTTGATAAATTTCTAATGGAACCGAATACCCAGGTCAAGGAGGGTGAAGTTTTCGATATAGATTTCTTTGGAAGGGAATTAAAATGGAACGCCATAAAGGTGGATAGTTCCAATAGCTTTTCAGGGAGAGACCTTAGGTCGGGCTATATTTACCTTACCTACAAATCGGGATCGGAAAAAACGGTCTTGTTTGAAGCTTCCGGGCATTCTTTGGCTTCCATTAATGGTTACCCTTATGAAGGTGACCATTACGATTTTGGCTGGAACCTTATCCCTTTAAAGTTGAAAAAGGGGATTAATGTTTTTGTTTTAAAGGTAGGTCGTTTTCCAAGGGTTCGGGCACGATTATTGGAGCCTAAATCCGAGGTTCAATTTACTACCCGAGATGTAACTGTTCCCGATCTTTTAATAGGGGAGGATATGGATTATAAGGCCGCTATAAGGGTTGTAAATGCTTCTGATAAGTGGATCAGGAAGTATGCCATTGTGGCCAAGGTCAATGATAGGGAGCGTACTACCAAAATAAACGATATTCCACCTTTTACGGTCTATAAAATTCCTTTTTCCATTCCCTCGTCCACCTTGGATACCTCTCTCGCAAAGGTGAATGTAGATTTAGTTTTGATACAAAGTAACGGGCAGCAGGTTTCTACCGAGACCCTTGCTTTAAATGTGAAATCGAAAAACAAACATCATAAGAGAACTTTTATAAGTGATATAGATAAAAGTGTACAGTATTACAGTGTGGCACCTGATAAAAATGGCCATAGCGATGGCGCAGCACTTTTCCTTTCGGTACACGGAGCTTCTGTAGAGGCGGTAAATCAAGCTAACGCCTACAAGCAAAAAGATTGGGGTAACCTTGTTGCGCCTACTAATAGGAGACCTTACGGGTTTGCTTGGGAAGATTGGGGAAGATTGGATGCCTTGGAAGTGTTGGCGGATAGTAAGAAAATTTTTAAACCGGACAATAGCAAAATTTATTTAACAGGACATTCCATGGGAGGGCATGGAACATGGTATTTGGGGGCAACTTACCCGGACCATTTTGCCGCTATTGCGCCATGTGCCGGATACCCAGATTTGTTGCTTTACCGTGGCAACAGGTCTGAAAGACTTTTAGAAATGACCGAAGAACAGAGAATGCGCTATGGAATCAGCCCTAAAATGTTTGAACGTATGACGGCCGAATATGTCCCTACTGCGGTTGAAAATATTGTAGAAAGAGCGGGAACGCCAAGCAGAACCTTAAAGTTGATTCGAAATTATCTGCATCACGGGGTATATGTGTTGCACGGTGAAAAAGATAACGTTGTACCTACCAGTTTAGCGCGCGATATGAGGGAGCGATTGGGGAAATTTCATCCGGATTTCACCTATTATGAGTACCCAGGGGGCACGCATTGGTACGGGGACCATAGTGTAGATTGGGAACCCATTTTTAATCTGTTTAAACAACGAACGATTCCCGAGGTACAGGATATAAAAAAACTGGAGTTCAGTACGGGGTCTCCTGGGGTTTCTGCAACTTCGCATTTTATTACCATTCATCAGCAACAAATACCTTTTGAAGTAAGTTCATTTGATTTTTCCTGGGATACCACTTTTAAAATAGAGACCAAAAATGTGTCTTTGTTGGAAGTAGATTTTACGCAATTGCCCGGGGATATCCAGAGAATTGAACTTAACGGAAAGGAGATTGGTATAACATCAAAGGAAAATATCTACTTTAGGGAAAAGGATGGGGATTGGAATATTGTGAATAAACCTTCATTAGAGGAAAAAGGTCCTCATAGAAGCGGAGGGTTTAAAGATGCCTTTAGAAATGATGTGGTATTTGTATATGCTACAAATGGTTCCAAAGAAGAGAATGATTGGTATTACAATAAGGCAAGATTTGATGCAGATACCTTCTGGTACAAGGCAAATGGAAACATTGAAATGGTGGCGGATACCAATTTCTCCCCAAGAGACTATCCCAATCGCAACGTGGTAATTTACGGTAATAGATCCAACAATTCTGCTTGGGATAAATTATTGAAAAATAGTCCGGTCCAAGTGTCCAACAATAATATGAAATTTGGAGATAGAAGTCTGTCCGGAAGTAATTGGGGGCTATATTTTATAGTGCCAAGAACAGATAGTGATTTGGCCAGTGTAGGTGTCATAACTGCTACGGGATTGGAGGGTATGAAAGCCGCCTATGCCAACCATTATTTGGTGAACGGCACAACATTCCCAGATTTTATGCTTTTTGATGCAACTGTTTTGGAGTTAGGTACTTCTGCGGTAAAATGCGCTGGATTCTTTGGAAACGATTGGTCCATTGAATCCGGTGATTTTGAATGGAAATAAGACTTGGTCGACCAAATAGTAAGCCCAATAAATTTTAATTTGGCTTCGTTTATTTGGTCGACCTTTTGCTATTTATTTTGATGTGTTTAGTATAAATTGGGAGACGTCTTTCTTGAATTTTTCCATGGATGGTTTGTGGGTGTACATCATATGTCCCGCTTCATAATATTCCATGGTAATATTTTCCTTGATTTCCTTTTTAAGGCCCAAATGATTAATGCTATGTTCCACTCCATAAAAAACCGTAGCTAGGTCGTATATACCGTTTAGGATAAGAACCTTCATGTTCGGGTCTCTGGATAGGGCTGTGGCCATGTCAATACCAGTATTAATTGCCGCCGTGGCGCCCCATCTTGTATTTCCTTTATGCGTCCAATCCCATTTAAATCCATCCCTTCTCCCTGCTGTTATGGAGTATAGCAAATTTTTATTTACTTTTAGGTCGCCATAAAAATAATCCAGAAACCCACTAATGTAGGCGGGGGAAATGGCCAAACTTTGGGGGTCATGGCTTCCTTCTTGGGCAAGGGGATCTTCGTTGATTCCAGTAAAGCGAGAATCCAACCTTCCTACAATCTCGCCTTGGTCCCTTAAAAATTCAGCAAAAAATTCAGAAGCAGTTACCTTTAGATCTGCTTTTAGCCAGTAATCGGTATCTGTACCAGTGTAGTACGCTAACTTGGAGGCAATGTTGGCTTTTTCATTTTCGGATATTTGATCTCCTTTAAATAGGGCAGGGGTGTATTCATTTTCAGTAAAGGATCTGACGGTCTTTAGGAACTCAAATATATTTTCCGGTTTGTCGGTTATTTTATTATGGTACCACGCCGTGGCGGCATAAGTAGGAAAATGAACTATATATGGTAGGTCGTCATTTGGTGGAAAGAGAAGTGTCCGTAGATCGAAAACAGCCGATACCATAATAACTCCGTTCATGGCCACCCCTTGGTTTAACAGGGTGTTCATTAAACCTGCATTTCTAAAGGTACCATAGCTTTCCCCCAAAAGAAATTTGGGACTGTTCATACGATCGTTATGGATTAGGAATTGTGTTATGAACAGGGAGAGACTCCTGATATCCTGGTCTACTCCCCAAAAGTCCTTGTACTTGGCTTTTCCTATAGGTATGCTTAGACCGGTACCTACGGGATCTATCATTACAAGATCTGCAATATCCAAGATAGAGTAATTGTTGTTTACGATTTTATAGGGCGCAGCTGGGGTAGATTTAGGGTCGTCCACCACAATTCTTTTGGGTCCCAAAATTCCCATATGCAGCCAAAAAGACGAGGAACCCGGGCCACCGTTAAAGGCAAAGACTATTGGCCGTCTTTGTGTTGCCAATCCTCTTTTGGAATCCCTAGTGTAATAGGTAAAACCCATTAAGGCAATGGGTTTGTTGGTTTCATCCTTTAACTCAAAAGTGCCTGCCTTAGCGGTTAAATAAATGGTATTGCCATTTATGGTAACGCTTTGCATGGTGGTAGCAACCTCCGCTTTGGGTATGGAATCGTTCTCATTGTTGGGATAGCACAATTGTCCCAAAATAAGGGTGATCATTAAAATAAAGGCTTTCATGTGTTCAGTATTTAAATTTGGTTAAATAGCTAAACAGGTAAAGTCTGATAATTAGGGCCTTACAATATATTAAATATATGGATCATGGCCCATACTACTGCTTAATGAATTATTAGTCCTTATCAATAGTTTTGTAGGTGTACTTACTTTTTTTCCAATCAATGAGCTCGGACGGGTAGTATTTTACATTCATTTTGTCCAAATACGGAGCCTGATTGCCCAACCTTACTTTGTAATTTTCCCAATTTCTGTTTTCTTCAACGCTCCAGCTAAGTTCTGAATATCCTATCATCCTAGGAAATGCCAAGTACTCCAATTCCTCCATATTGCTTATGGTCTCGGACCATAATGGAGCTTCAACACCCAGAATATTTTCCTTATTGATTCCCTTAACATATCTTTCAGGTGTCCAAATATATCCTGTATCCACGGGAATATAGCCTGCCCAATGAAGTCCGTGTTTGGATAGGGTGTCATATTGCATATCCAAATACGCCTTTTTTCCTGGGGATAATATTATTTTTAATCCTTTTTCCACAGCCAGTTTGGCATTTTCTTCGTTGGCCCAAAATTGGGCAATGGCGCTGGTATCAATATCAGCATGCACAATTTCATCCCAACCGATCATTTTTTTGCCGTATTTTTTTACAATTTTGTCCACTTTGGAAACAAAATGGATGAAATCCTTTTTCTTGGTAACATGACTTTCGTCTCCGCCAGCATGAAAATATGGGCCGGGAGTTATGGCCGATATTTCCCTTACAACATCATCTATAAAGGCATAAACAGTATCCTTGCGCGTGTCAAAGGTGCTAAACCCAACTTCGGTACCCGTATAAATTTTTGGCGTTTTTCCATTTCCATTTAGTATGGGATAGGAAACCGAAGCTGCATTGGTATGTCCTGGCATATCTATTTCAGGAACTATGGTTATAAAATGTTTGGCGGCATAAGCCACAATATCTTGATATTCCTCTTGGGTGTAAAAGCCACCTGGCCCGCCACCCACTTCAGAACTACCGCCTATTTCGGTAAGTTTGGGCCATGATTTAATTTCTATCCTCCAGCCTTGGTCATCCGCAAGGTGTAGGTGTAGGATATTAATTTTGTAATATGCCAGGATATCAATATACTTTTTTACATCCTCTACACTAAAGAAATGCCTGGCCACATCCAACATGGACCCCCTGTATTCAAAATTCGGATTATCTATGATTTTACCGGTGGGAATCAACCACATTTTAGTTTCGGAAAGGGTATCGTTACTGGTCTCCGGAATTATTTGTCTTATGGTCTGTACTCCCCTAAAGGCGCCTTCGGCCGTTTTTGCATTAAGGATAATGGAATCCTGGGTAATGTGCAAGGCGTAACCCTCTTTGGATGAAAAAGCAGTACTGTCGGATTGGTTGATAAATATAATCCGTTCTGCACTGGTATTGTCAGAAGCATTTACGGCCAATTCCAAATCGGTTTGCCATTTTATTTTTTCCGATAGGAATTCGCCCACCTCAGGGAAGCCCGTGGCATTTTGGGAGGTATAGATGATGGTATTTTTATCCAACCCAAAAGCACTATTGGTAGGGATTATTTTTAGCGGTTTTGGAACAAAATTTTCCGCAGTCAGATCTGTTGTTGGAAAATTGATTACCTTCTTTTTTTCCTGTTGACATGCAACGAGGGCAGTAAAAACTGTGAGTACTACCAGTGATTTAAAAAGAATTGAATTTTTCATTTAGTCGGATTGTATTAGTATTATTTGCTTATTACTGCCCTTGGGATCAATTCATATAAGGTTTGATGACGGAGAACCAAAGGTCGTACCCTTTACTGTTCATATGAAGTCCGTCATTTATAAAGATATCCTTTCTTACCTGTTTTCCATCCATCATCACATCCCACACATTGGCGAACTGTAAGGTACTGTCCCCTCTACATAATTTTTCGAACGCCCTATTTAATCTCATATATTTTCTTTTTAGCTTCCATCTGGCCAAACTTGGTTTGGCAGCTATTATGACCACTTGGGTTGCATTGTTTCTTTCCCTTATCTTATTAATGATTTCACGGGTGTTGTCTATTATATCTTTGGTCTTTTTCTTGGAAGCAATATCATTATCACCCTCATAGATAAATACCTTTTTAGGATTATATTGTAATATGAGCTCATTGTAGTAGCGGATGAGGTCCGAGGATTGAGACCCCCCAAAACCAGAGTTGATAATTTGGTGATTGGGGAACATGGATTCCAAGCTTTTCCACATTCTGATACTCGAACTACCTGTAAATACAACGGTTTCTTTGGAGGAGTCCCAAATGGATTCATATTTCTTCTGTATGGCCTTTACCTCGTTTTGAAAGGCAGGGGATTTTTGGCCATAACCAAGGTACGCCAGAGTAAGGAATAAATAAGTGATCTTTTTCAATGTCATAAAATTAAAGGTTTAAATTAAAATTTTTATGGTTCTTGACAAATAATTTTCGACCGGGAACATTGGTTGTACGCCAATGGTAAAATATCACCTTATTTGGCGTTGTATTTAAATAATTGTCGAGATAATATAGTCTTTAAGCTACTAAGCCTTGGTAAAACCTTGGTGACACTTTATCGGAGAGGATGTAGGTTGGATGTCCAATACGGTCACCCAGTAAAAGGCATAGCGTTTTTGATTAATGCGTTAATTAGTATTTTGTAATGAGCGATTGGTAAACCATTTGTCTCATTTTATCCCCATAGTAATTGTTGTAAGGTTGTAACTGACTCATTAGGATTACTATGAGTTCTTCTTTTGGGTCTATAAAAAAATAGGTGCAGTAGGCACCGCTCCAATAGTATTGACCTACGGACCCCAATGTTTTGCCTGCAGCTAGATCTGTGGTAACACCAAATCCTAGTCCGAAACCTTGTCCAGGGGCTTTGTAAAGGTCTCCCACTTGGTTCATGGTCATGATATCCACGGTTTTGGGACTAAGTAGATGTTTATCCTTATATTGCCCTTTATTGAGAAGCATTTGGCAAAATTTCATATAATCGGAGGCACTTGAAAAAAGGCCGTGCGTACCACCATAAATGGTATTGCCATCTGTGGGCAATTGGGTTATGGAATTTATAAGGTTGCCTTGCTCGTCCAAATTATGAACAGGCATCCATCTCCCCTTGTTCTCTTTGGATACGTTATACCCGGTATCTTTCATTTCCAAGGGATCGAATATCCTTTCTTTTAAAAATTCGGCAGTGGTCATACCCGAGAAATGTTCAATAAGTAGGGCCAGGACATCTGGGGATGCACTGTAATTCCATTGATTACCTGGGTGCCCTATCAAAGGCAATTTTATCATGGCATTTACCCTACTTTCTATATCCTTATGTGGTTCGGCATAAAGTGCTTCTGCAATCTCGTTGTCCAATTTGGTACGTCCTAGGCCATGTGAAAATCCAGCAGTGTGGGTCAATAGTTGCGCAATTGTAATTTCAGTATTGGCCGGTTCGGTTTCACCATTTGTCCCTTGATCCAAATCCTTGGCTACCTTCAAATCCTTGAACTGCGGTAAATATTTGGAAACCGGATCTGTAAGCAGGAAATATCCTTCTTCATATAACATCATAAACGCTACAGTTACAATGGGCTTTGTCATGGACATGATATGGAACAGCTGATCCTGTTGAATAGGGGTCCTATCTGACATACTACTAAACCCATAAGCGGCTTCGTGCACTATTTCGCCCCTTCTCATGATATAGGAAACGGCACCTGGAATTCTCTTTTCGCTTATTTCCTTTTTAAGAAAATCGTCATATCGGTTTAACCTTGCCTTATCAATTCCCGATATGGTTACACTTGGTGCTGCATTGTTACCGGTTTGCCCGTTGGCGGGCATCACTAGAATAAGTAAAAGGAACAATAGGGTACTTAATGATTTTATATTTTTCATGATGTTTAAGGATTGGATATTTTAAAGATAAGATTAAAAAATTGTTCCATTAACTCCTTAATAGTTATTATATTAGGGTAATACGCCAAACCAATACCAACAAACCAAAAATAACATGCCCATCCAGAAATTCAGTTTTGCTCTTTTCGTCTTTTTATGCTTGTCAACAATTGGTTATTCCCAAACTACCGATTTGAATAATGACATCCTAACACGACCAACGGCTGTTGCAGTTCCTATTGAAACAGATCCGCTGATGGATGGGAATATTCTAAAAGATGAGGTTTGGCAAAAGATAAAACCGTTTGGAGGCTTATTACAAAGTCAGCCCAATTACGGGCAGGCGGCCAGTGAACGTACGGAAATAAGAATAGCCTATACCGAACACACTTTTTATGTGGCAGTAGTCTGTTATGATTCGGATCCTGATGGACTAGTAGTCTCCGATGCCAGGAGGGATGCTTTGTTGGACAACACCGACGCCTTTCTTTTTATTGTGGATACCTATAAGGACAATCAGAATGGTTTTATTTTTGGAACCAATTCGCTGGGAGTGGAATATGATGCCCAGGTAGATAATGAAGGCCAGGGCAACCAGAATACAAACAGGCAGCAAGGCGGAACCATAGGAGGCTTTAATCTAAACTGGGATGGTTCGTGGAAAGTTAGGACCTCGGTCCATAATGAAGGTTGGAGTGCGGAATTTGCCATTCCATTGCGTACCATTAGGTTTCAACCAGGAAAGGATTGGGGCATTAATTTTCGCAGAAATATTAGGAAGACCAATGAAATTGCTTATTGGTCGCCAATGCCCATAGGGTTTAATTTAAATAGACTTTCCTTGGCCGGTACGCTTACTGGTCTAAATCTTAAAACTCCCAGGAATTTAAAGGTTATTCCTTATGTGTTGGGGCAGTTGGCCAAAGATTATGAGGCCAACGATCCAAAAGCAAAATTTACCCCCGAGGTGGGTGGGGATATAAAATTCAGTATAACACCTAGTCTCACCTTGGACCTTACCTATAATACCGATTTTGCCCAGGTGGAGGTTGATGAGCAACAGGTAAACCTAGATCGTTTTAATTTATTTTTTCCCGAGAAGCGACCCTTTTTCTTGGAGAATGCAGGCTTGTTCAGTGTGGGGAGTCCAGGGGAAGTAGACCTTTTTTTTAGTAGACGAATAGGCATAGGGGATGACGGAAACATAGTTCCTATAATTGGAGGGGCCAGGTTATCCGGAAAATTGGACCGGACCAATGTTGGACTTTTGACCATGTTCACCGATGAGGTTGAGGATGCTGGGATACAAAAGAATAATTTTACGGTAGCACGCGTTAACCATGAATTTAAAGGGAGATCGGCCTTGGGGGCAGCATTTATTAACCGTTCGGGGATAGGTATCCAAGATGATTTTAACAGTACCATAGCCATCGATGGAAAATTGGGTCTGGGCCGCAAGGCTAGAATGACAGGTTTTTATGCCCAGACCAATGGACCAATGGATACCATAAATGAACATTCTTTCAGGTTAAAAACAGATTATGTCTGGAATAGTTGGGAAATAGGAGGCGGGTATACGGAAGTTGGGGAAGGCTTTAATCCGGAAGTTGGATTTTTACAGCGTTCTGCCTTCAGAAAACCGGAAGCAAGGGTTTTATATCATTATAGGCCAAAGAATGAAAACTCGGTCATCTTGGAATTAAGGCCCCACATATCCTACAACAGTTTTTGGAATTTTGAGGGCTTTCAGGAAACCAGTTATACACATATAGATAACCACTGGGAATTTAAAAGCGGGATGGAAATCCATACCGGTTTAAACCTTACTACCGAAGGGGTTCTGGATCCTTTTGAGATATCAGATGGGGTTACCGTACTGCCCGGTACCTATAGGCACTCGGAATCCCAGTTGGTTTTCTTTACCAATAAGAGCAAGCCCGTCTCCATAAATATTCGCTCCGTAATAGGGGGTTCTTTTGGGGGCAAAAGATATCAACAAAGTGGCACCTTAAGTGTACGATTGGGGGATAGGTTTAATTCAGATTTTATTTATCTCTACAACAATTATCAATTGCCGGTAGGCGATTTTACGGCTAATATTTTTCGCAGTCAAATGACCTATTCCTTTAGACCCAATTTATATGTACAAAGTTTGGTGCAGAACAACTCGGCCAATGAACTTTGGGCGGTAAATTTGCGATTGGGTTGGTTGCAACGTGCCAATACCGGGCTATTTGTGGTCTATAATTACAATGTAAGGGAGGGCGATCCCTTAAATAATAGTATTATTATTAAATATAGCCGAATGTTCGATTTGATCAATTAGGCCCTATCTATACTTAAGCTTTAGCTATAAAAACAATCTAATTGACTTACAATCCTACCTAATACCCTTTACATTCATCTTGAGGGAATACAAAGAATTCATGGCAGTAATAAATAATGTCTTTTGGTCCTTCCCTCCAAAAGTGACATTGGCCGTCCACTTCTGATCTATTGGGATATGTAATATTTGTTCGCCTTTGGAATTGAAAACGGTAACCCCGTTCCCAGTGAGGTAAACATTACCTTGGTTGTCCATGGTCATGCCATCCGACCCCATATCGGCAAAAAGCGTCTTATTGCCAAGACTGGCATCGGGATTTATGGTATAGGAATAGGTTTTTTTATCACCAATGTCGGCTACGTATAAAAGGTTTCCCTCTTTATTGCCAATAATGCCATTAGGCCTTACATAGTCATTTGCAACCGTAATGATGTCCTTTTGATCGGGGGTAAGATAGTAGACATTTTGTTTTTCCAATTCCTGTTCGGTGCGACTCCAATACGGACGTTTGTAAAAGGGGTCGGTAAAATAAATTCCTCCCTTGGGGTCTACCCATAAATCGTTGGGCCCGTTTAATTTCTTACCTTGAAAATCCTCAATTAGTACGGTCACATTTTTATTGGGATCTATACTCCAGAGTTCATTTTTTTCGTCCGCACAGGCCAAAAGGTTTCCATCGTGGTCAAAATATAGTCCGTTGGACCTACCTGCAGGTTCCATATAGACCGAGACGGTTTTGTTCTTGGCAGACCACTTTAAAATACGATCGTTGGGTTGGTCTGTGAAAAATACATCCCCATTGGCCGCCACGGCGGGGCCTTCCGTAAAGGAATAACCCGATGACACCAATTGTACTTCGGCATCCTTGGCAATTAAGGAGGTTTGTAATGATTTGCAGGACAGGGACAGCAAAATTGGTATTGCCAAAAAGACATTTAATACTTTTTTCATTTAATAATTTTAAAACTTAAAACTAATTGGTAATTATTGCCACTGGTGGTTAAGCCTTATATGATTTATATTAATGTTGGTGCTCTTTTTCATAGTGGTCCTTTAATACATCTTCCCCGTAATCATTGGTGAGATCCCTTACTACAGTGTGTACATGATTGGCATTGTTTTGGGTGTTATCGTATTCTATAAGTAGGCTAGGACCCTGAATACGGAAGTAATGCCCTTTGCCCGGTTGATGACTTCCTGCCCATGCAAATTTTAAATTGTCTATGCCGGCTTTGGTTATTTTGTCCCTAAATCCTTCGGCAAATCCATGTTCGTAGTTGTTGATGTACAGCTCCAGAAGTTCCATGAATATTTTCTTTTGGTTTTTGGATAGGTCCCGATATGCGATTCCTATAGATTCCAGTTGTTCTACCTTTCTTTTGGTCGTGGTAATGATATCGTGCGGGGCAACATCTGTAAATACCACTGTTTTTAATTGTTCCTGGGACATGGAATGGAGAAGGGAAAAACCTAATTGCGCTTCTTTTTTAAGAACTTCTCTTCCCTTGTATTCCGTACTACGCACAATGCCTGGGTTGGTGCCAAAGAAAGTAGGGGTGGAGGAGGTAATAATCCCGTCGGTGGAGGTAAAATTTAAGGAGAGATGGTGACCTTCAAATCGCCATCCCCAAGGCTCGTCCTCGGATGGTTTGCCGAAAATACAAAAGTGGTAATTTAATGGGTCTCGCCTAGGCCTTCCGTCAGGCATTTTATCGTTGTCGTTATTTTCTATAATTCTCAATACTTTTTCCAGTTCCATTATTTCCTGAGACTTGCGAAAACCCTCTTCGCTCAGAGAAGCCCTTAGGAGGTCGAGCGCCGCTTTTTTTTGTGTCTCGTTAAAATCATGGAATGTGGCTCCCGCCCTTGGAATGGGAACATAATTCATGTTAAAGCGCTCTGTGTCCTCTAAGCTGAATAAGGTTTTTGCCTTAATTTCGTCGGACAAACTATTTAAAAACACATTGGCTTTTTCCAATACCTGGGCGGGAAGTATACCCATAAACATGAGGAGCACGGAGGTTGAGATTATTTTTTTAAAGGTCATTTTAGGTTTCATTTTTCTAGTTTGGTTTATAATTCTCTATGGTTTGATTAAATATTATTTCAGCCGATAACTCATGTGGGATCAAAGGCCATATCACATTGAAGTGGAATTACTCCCAAATCCTTGGGTCTATCCCAAGACATAAGGTCAACCCAAATGAAGGCATCACGGAGAATCAATTTTATGTTGGTCATATTGCTTGGGTCAGAAAAGTTAGGAACTAAAGTTAGCTAAAAAACTCGGAACATACGATAGTTGAAACCGTACGGTCTTTGTATTTTTGTTGAAAAGCAAACTTTATGAATTCTAGGGAATCCCAATTACAGGCCTTCGATCGTCTTCTCACTATAATGGATGAATTGCGAACCCAATGTCCGTGGGACAAAAAGCAAACCATGCAAACTCTGCGTCATTTGACCATTGAGGAAACCTATGAATTGGGAGACGCCATATTGGACAATGACCTGGAGGAAATAAAAAAGGAATTGGGCGATGTACTCCTGCATATCGTCTTTTATGCCAAGATAGGGAGCGAGACCAAGCATTTTGATATAGCGGACGTTGCCAATGATATCTGTGATAAGCTCATCAATAGGCATCCTCATATTTATGGGGATGTAGTGGTGGAAAATGAAGAGGAGGTGAAGCAGAATTGGGAAAAAATAAAATTAAAGGAAGGTAAAAAAAGTGTCTTGGAGGGTGTTCCCAAGGGATTACCGGCTTTGGTAAAGGCCAACCGTATTCAGGACAAGGTGGCAGGAGTAGGGTTCGATTGGGAAAAGCCAGAACAGGTATGGGAGAAAGTGCAGGAGGAACTGGAAGAATTCCAAGATGAGGTTAGGCAAGGAAATGCGGACGCTATGGAGTCCGAATTTGGCGATGTACTATTTTCTATGGTAAATTATGCCCGATTTTTGAATATCAATCCAGAAAACGCCTTGGAGCGTACCAACAAGAAGTTTATTAAACGATTTCAATATTTGGAAAACAAGGCCAAGGAACAGGGTAAGGCCTTAAAGGATATGACCTTGTCGGAAATGGATGTTTTTTGGGAGGAGGCCAAGACCATTTAAAATAGTTCTATTATCTATTAATTTTCAAATATTCTCGAGAATAGTGTGGCGATAATATATATTTGCCCCTTCAAATTAAGTCGTATTGTTACATAAATATACAAAGGAGTTTCGTTATAATTTATCCCTTTCATTTCCCGTAATTCTTGGAATGTTGGGCCATTCGTTCGTACAGTTTGCGGACAATATTATGGTGGGGCAATTGGGTACGGCGGAGCTGGCTGCGGTTTCTCTGGGGAACAGTTTTGTGTTTATAGCCATGTCCTTGGGGATAGGATTTTCTACTGCCATTACGCCTTTGGTAGCCGAGGCCGATGGTGCCGGCAATGTTGGTGCGGGAAAAAGTGCCCTTAAACATGGCCTATTATTGTGCACACTAATGGGAATTTCACTCTTTGGGATAATACTATTGGCCAAGCCACTCATGTATCTAATGAAGCAACCTCCAGAAGTGGTGGAATTGGCTATGCCCTATCTGGATTTAGTGGCATTTTCCTTGGTTCCGTTAATTATATTCCAAGCTTTTAAACAGTTCTCAGAGGGATTGTCCCAGACCAAATACCCTATGTACGCAACTGTAATTGCCAATTTTGTAAACATCCTCTTAAACTATCTTCTTATTTTTGGTTCTTGGGGCTTTCCCAAAATGGGAATTGTGGGGGCGGCCTGGGGAACCTTGATTTCCCGTATTGTAATGGTCCTTTTTCTTTGGGTACTACTTAAGAAAAAAAAGAAATTTCACGACTATATTACCGGACTTAATTTTAGGATAATAGAGAAAAAGGTCATGAGAAAAATCATTGACCTTGGATTTCCATCGGCTTTACAAATGTTTTTTGAAGTAGCCATTTTTACTGCGGCAGTTTGGTTAAGTGGTGTTTTGGGCAAGAATTCGCAAGCGGCCAACCAGATTGCATTAAACTTGAGCAGTATGACCTTTATGGTAGGAATGGGGCTGGGCGTTGCCGCCATGATACGTGTAGGAAATCAAAAGGGGTTAATGAATTTTAAAGAATTAAGGCGTATTGCACAATCTATTTTTCTGCTCACTTTTGTGTTGGAAGTTATTTTTGCGGTGTCTTTTGTTGTTCTAAATGATTTTCTGCCAACAATTTATCTGGATCTTGGGGATGCCAACAATCTGTCAGACAACGTGGAAGTGATAAAAATGGCAGCAGAACTAATTTTGGTTGCGGCGGTATTTCAAATTTCAGATGGCTTACAGGTTGTGGTATTGGGAGCGCTAAGGGGGCTTCAGGATGTAAGGATACCCACCATGATTACCTTTGTAGCTTATTGGATAATTGGCTTTCCCATTAGTTTTTATCTGGGATTATATACGCCATTGCAGAGTACTGGAATTTGGATCGGCTTATTGTCCGGGCTTACGGCATCTGCCATAATGTTGTATATTCGATTTAATTATTTGACCAAAAAACTAATTGCACAAAAGGCCTTGCAGGAGATAGATTGAAACTAAGACAAGTCCTTACCCCCGATAGAGGAAAAGTGTTGGGGATATTGATAATTATATAAAAAGTTGAATTATGGAATTTCCAAAATTTTTACTAGGAGACAATACGGATTACCCAACGGCAATTTTTGTGGTACATACGGAATATCCTAGATTTATTATTAATCTGGAGAATGATGAGGTGGAGTGGTTGGAGGATTTTACCGCAGAGGACGAAAAGGAGCTGGAGGCTGAAGCCGAGAATTTAATTGAACAGGCTACGGCTTTCTATGACCGGGAAATTTCTCGTTACGAAGAATAGCCTATGTTGGACCAGTTGGTACATTACGACAAGGAATTGTTTTTGTTCCTAAATAATTTGGGCAACGCCAAGTGGGACGGTTTTTGGCTTTTTATGACCAATAAATGGAGTTCTATTCCCCTTTATGCCTTGTTGGCATTTTTAACCTATAGGGCATTTGGACTAAAGCGGCTTTTGATGACCCTGGTGGCAATTGCATTGCTCATTTTGGTAACGGACCAATTGGCCAATTTTTTCAAGTATGGCGTGCAACGGTTGAGGCCTTGCCATGATGATGAAATAAATGGATTGATGCGATTGGTGAAAAGTTCCTGTGGTGGAAAATTCGGCTATTTCTCCGCCCATGCCGCCAATTCCTTTGCCGTAGCCATTTTCTTTACCTCCCTATTACGGAAAGAGTATAAGTATATCGGGTTGATTTTGATAATTTGGGCCTTGGTGGTCGCCTATAGCCGGATATATATTGGGGTACATTTTCCCTTGGACGTATTGACGGGAATAATTATAGGAATTTTATTGGGAGGATTATTTATGCAGCTTTTTTTAAAGGCCGTTTCCAAATACAATCCTTGATCCTGGCATCCAAAACTGGTTAGAGTTTTGCTCTTATGCCACATCTTGTTTTGGCTCTTTCCGTTCAAAAATTTCCCTGTTCAGGGGACCTAGGAAAATCAAGAAAAAGATTGCGCCAAAAGCCAATTCGTACACCTCCCATTTTCGACTGGCCGGATTAAGGGCGACCAAAACGGTTGCTACTACAAAGGCGATGGTATGATGCCATTTTACAATGGGCACGGCAAAATTGTTGGCCAAATCCTTAAACCACTTATATTTTCTGAAGAGGATAGGGGTGATAATTAGGTAAATAAACATCACCAAGAACAATAACTGGCTAAAGATAATTTTGTTTATTTTCTTCTCACCTACTACTAGATTATGCAGGTTGGTTTCGCCCTGGGCGTTATTTTCTATAAAAAATTCGCTGGATTCCACTCCAAATATTCGTTGACCCCATGATATTTCTTCACCCGCGGCGAAAAGGAACAAGATTACAAAAAGGAAGGTTCCCAATTTCCACAATATTTTTTTGCCATTCCACAAAGTTAATAAGTGGTATAGGGAAAGTACGAATATTGCAAATAGCATTATGGCCGTACCCCATTCAACCGGTCCGTCTTCTTGGGCATAATTAACATCAAAATAAATGTGGTCCCTGAGGCCCAAATAAAGGCCGATCAGTACAATGGCCAATAAAAGACTGTACCCTATTTTTTCAATTTTGGAAAAGATATTCATCATCGTTTTTGAACTATATATAATTTACTTAACAAACGGTCCTTATGTCCTTTGGTTCCTGGGTTGGCATTATAATTTAGATCGTATACGTTATTTAAGGTATAGCTATATTCGGGATCAAAGATACGTTTAAATTCATTTTCATCTGCTGGAATTACCAGTACCCCAAACTTTTTCCCTTCTGGAATTGAGATTTCCTCTTCTCCTTTAAGTACGGGAATCGCTGAACCATAGTCCCAGATCATTTCAGGGGCAATTTCACCAAAGCAATAGATTTTTAGTCCCTCTTCCTGCATAGTGCGCCTTAAGTCTGAAATACTTCTGTAGCCAGTATTTTTCTCCATTGCTCCCGCCAAGGGCACAGCCAATAATTTTATAGCAGCTATCAAGGCAATAGTAAGTATAAAGCAGCTAAAAAGTTGTTGCTTTTTAAGTCGTAAAAAAATCAATATTCCAATAGCAAAAAGAGCAAGGGAGGACAGCACATAGTAGCCCCATAGACCACTCAAACCATCTTTTAGAAGAAAATAGGCGATAATTGGATAGGCTATTCCGATACATCCTATTAAGGAAAAATGAAAATATACCGGTATTTTCTCTTTTGGGCTTAGCGAACTTTTAAAATGGTTAATGATATATTCCAAATAAAAGCCAGTGTTGAGGGCTAGGGGAATTAGTACAGGAACAAGATATCTAGTCTTTTTTTCGGGAATGATAGAAAGTAGAATTACCGAAAATATAGTCCATAGAAAGGTAAGGCGGTATATCTTTTTATCACTTACCTTATTCTTAAGATATGGATACATTAGACTTAACAAGGCGGGAATGGTCCATATGCCGCTTTGTATAAAAAAGCTCCAATAATAATAGATGGGGCGCACATTATAACTAGACCAATTGGCTGTTTCTTTTTTGGTGATTGCCAAAAAGGCATTAGGGTCGGCAAGTCGCACGTATAGGAACCACCATACGCCAATAACCGTAGCCAAGAGGGTCATGACCAATAAGGGGAAAAATTTCCTGTCAGTACCAAAGCCTTTATATTTATGTGCAAATCCATAGGCCATGAGAAAGGGCAGGAGAAGGGCATATAGTGAAACTGGTCCTTTGCTCATAAAGGACAGGCCTATAAATAATCCGGCAAGTAAACTGTTTTTCCATTTGTTGTCCGCATGATTAAAAAAACTATATAAAAAATAGATGGCGGTCAACATAAATCCGTGGGTATAGATATCCCATGGTGCTTCAATCGTAATTGCAATAATGTAGAACGAACTCAATAATATAAGGGCATTTATGAGTGCGTGTAATTTATTGTGGAGTATTTTTAAGGAAAACAAATATCCCACATATCCTAAAACTATGGCCATTAACATTGTTGGCATGCGAAGTGTGGCTACGTTGTCCAAACCAAAAATAAATCCAAAAAGGGCAGTGATCCAACTTGGTAAGGGGGGTTTCTCATATCTTGGGAGGTCGTTCATTGTAGTCAGCAACCAGTTTCCTTCCGTAATCATTTCCCTTGCCGTAATAAAATTTCTGGCCTCCATGATTGTGACCGGGATAACGTCTAAATGAAATAAAAAAATGGAGAGGCCCGCCAAGAAGATCAGGGTTATAGGATTATTTTTCAACCACCTCATGTTCTTCATTTTTAAGGATAAACATATTTCTTAAATAAACGATCATCCCCAGTGAATGGCCAGCAAAAAGTACCGGGTCCTTCCTAAAAATGGCGTAGGTAAGAATTAGGGAGGCCCCAATTAAACTTAGTAACCAAAAACCGAAGGGAAGGCTTGAGGTTTTCTTTTTCTCGGAATATATCCATTGGTATACAAACCTGAAGGTGAAAATAACCTGTGCTATACTACCCAATAAAAGTAACCAGATGGGAATGTTTTCATTGTTGAAGAATTGCCTTAAATCGTAGGCATTGTTGTTATACCCGTATACAATAATTATTACGGGAAAAACCCATAGAAAAACCCTGAAGGCCCTTGGCAATTTAGTCCATTCACCCTGTAATTGGATATTTCGGATATATATAAAATAGGTAATGGCCTGTCCCAACATTATGGCAAAATCGTCTCTTAACCACCCGTACACAAATAATAGAAATGAAGCCAATAAACTTAGCTGCCAAAATAGTCTAGGGGTAAGTACTCTTTTGTTCTTTTCCGATATGACCCATTGTACCACCATTCTACTGGAAAATAGAAGCTGGGCAATAAAGCCAATTGCATAAACCATCCAATCTGCCATTTACCCTATTTTATCCACCTGGTAGTTAATGTATTTTTTTTTCATCCACAAATAGGCAAAACAATCCATGAGTGGTCCCAATAATCTGTTCCATAGACCAAACTTTGCAGTTCCAGCCATTCGTGGAAAATGGCGAATTGGAATTTGCACAATGCTTCCATTTTGCAATAGGATCATGGCAGGCAAAAATCTGTGCAAACCTTTAAACATGGGTATTCTTTTGGCGTAATCCGTTTTTATAACCTTTAACGGACAGCCTGTATCGTCCATACCGTCATGAGTAAAAGCGCGGCGTATGCCATTGGCGATAGTGGAAGAGGCATTCTTGACGAAGGAATCCTTCCTGTCTGCCCTTACACCGGTTACCAGATCGTATTTATCTATATGTTCCAAAAGAAGGTTAAAATCTTCAGGGGAGGTCTGTAGATCGGAATCTATATAACCTACCAAAGGAGTATCGGCATAGTCGAAACCTGCTTTGATAGCCGCACTCAGGCCTTTGTTTTGGGCAAATTTTACAAAACTAAAATTTTCGTTTCTCTGGCAGATAGCTTCTATCAATTGTTGGCTCCTATCTTTGGAACCGTCATTTACGAATAATACCTTGGCCTTTTTTGTACATATGGCCATATAGTCCTTAAGCTCCTTTTCAACACGTTCCAAATTATCTTCCTCATTGTAGACCGGTATAATTATGGTGAATTCGTAATTCATTTTATGCAAGGGTGAATGCTTTTGAATAATACAATTTAGGGCCAAAGATAATCAACTTTGTCAACCTATATGGAATTGGTACGTACATCTTATGGCGGAGGTGTAATTGGAATGGTTTCAAAATATTTGTAATCTAGGAATTACCAATTCCCTCCGAGATTATTCTTAGAGGGCATGGTGCAAAAAATTACTAGGGCTTAGGGATCCTTGGCTAGTATTAATAGTTTTTCAGCGGCGTTGAAAGGGGAAATCTCACCATCTACAACCAATTGTATCATTTTATCCAGATTGTTTTTTATGTTTTTGTTTTCATAAAATTGTTGCTTTAGTCGGTCTTCAATGGTCTGTAGTAGCCAGTATTTGTTTTGTGTTCTCCTATTTGCGATTATACCATCCAAGCCTGGTTTATCGTCTATGTAGGTTTTAATAACTTCCCAGATTTCCGATATCCCAGTTTTTTGGGTAGCAGAACAGCTAAGCACTTTAGGGCTCCAACCATTATCTTTGGGGGTAAAGAGGTGTACTGCTTTTGAAAACTCAACTTTGGCCAAGTTGGCCTGTTCAATGTTGTTGCCATCCGCTTTGTTGATGACAATGGCATCCGCCATTTCCATGATGCCTCTTTTAATGCCCTGAAGTTCATCCCCGGCACCGGCCAATTTCAATAATAGAAAGAAATCTACCATCCCATGCACTGCGGTTTCACTTTGACCCACACCAACAGTTTCCACTAAAATGGTATCGAAGCCGGCCGCTTCGCAAAGGATAATGGTTTCACGGGTTTTTCTAGCAACTCCTCCCAAAGAATGTCCGGTAGGGGAAGGACGGATATAGGCATTCTTATCCTTTACCAATTCCTGCATTCTGGTCTTGTCCCCCAAAATACTTCCCTTGCTAATGGTGCTGGTAGGATCTACCGCCAGTACGGCCACTTTTTTTCCCATGGCAGTAAGGTAGGAGCCAAAAGTTTCGATAAAGGTACTTTTACCTACCCCGGGAACTCCCGTTATTCCAATGCGTATGCTCTTGCCACTATGGGGCAGGCATTGGTTGATGATATCATTGGATTTTTGAAAATGTTCACTTTTGGTACTTTCAATCAATGTAATAGCCCTAGCCAAGGTGGCTATGTCACCGTTTAAAATACCATCGATCAATTCCGTTGTGGACGGATCTTTTTTTCTAAAAGCTTTTGTTTTAGAATTATGATTTTTGTCCGTATTTTTTTTTGAGGCCAAACTTATTTGTTAATAGGAACGCTAACCTTTGTTTTATCCCAGGCAAGGCTCAGGTAAAGCTGGTCGTTTTCTTCGAAATCTATGGAAAGACTTTCAATGGATTTGGACAATTTCTGTGGTATGGCATTTATTTGTACTACATCTGCGTCTACATTTCTAGTAGTTTCTTTTCCGCCACTTAATATAGTTACGCCCCAGTCGGGAATTTCACTATTAAAAATAAAGCTCCAGCTGTCTTTGCCGGGTATTGTCCAAAAAGAATAACTACCGGCGGGAAGGCTTTTGCCTCCAATGTTGATGTTGCTGGCTGTGGTAAAGGTGGTAGGTTCGTTGGCACCGGTTCTCCAAACCACATCATAGGGTACCAATTCGCCAAAAATAACTCGATCCTTCTTAAAAGGACTACTGTATTTTACAGTAAGGTCCATTCCATTTTTGGTATAGGTAGCAGTTTTCTCTGGGCTATTTTTTTTGGTTTGCTCCCTTAAATAGGATTTTCCGAACAAAAAGAAGGCCAATACCAACACTACGATGACTACCAGTAACCATTTAATAAACTTCATTTCCTTGGATTTTATTTAGTTAATTGTTCTAATTTACGAAACTAAACCTAAACTCAGTTTCATTTAAATACGTTTTGCCAGGCTGTAGAATGCTATTGGGAAAGTGGGGCTGGTTGGGTGCATCCGGGAAATTTTGGGTTTCAAAACAGATGGCGGCAAAAGCGGGTGGCGTATAGACTACCACTCCCGGTTGGTTGGTTACTACTTCCATAGATAAACCTGATTTGTCGGATGTCAGTACGGTACCATTTTTTAGACTGGGGTCCATCACAAACGGGGTGTCCAAACGCACTTGGCCTATCTTTTTTATTTCCAAGAAATCATATTTCGAATTTTTTACGGAAAGTATTTTTCCGGTAGGCAGTAATTTGGCATCTGTTTCCAAGTATTCCGGGCAAGACAACCTTAGGTTCCAATGGTCTATGGTTTCTTCTCCATCCAAATTAAAATAGGAGTGGTTGGTCAGATTTACTGGTGTGGCCTTGTCAGTGGTGGCTTCATGTATTATGAATAGGGATGGCCCTACCAGTTTATAGGTTACTGTGCATTTTAGATTACCAGGATAACCCTCTTCCATGTCCTGACTTAGGTACGTTAGTTTTACAAATGGGCTTTCGCCATCATGTACCTGCTCTATGGTCCAATACCTCTTTCCAAAACCTTTTTGTCCGCCGTGGAGATGAACTCCATCCTTGGAAAATATGGGATAGTGCACGTTATTGATATGAAATCCACCTTTGGATATTCTTCCGGCATAACGACCTATACACGCTCCAAGAGACTTATTGTCCATTAAATATTTTTCGGGTTCCTCCAATCCCACTACTACATTGGTATCCACCCCGTCCTTATTTTTTAATATCAATTTTTGGATGATGGCCCCATAGTCCAATACGGTCAGGGTAATGAAATTATTTTTAATTGTAACTTGATTCAAGATGGTTGTTTTTAGGATTTAAGATAAAAATACTATTTTTTGCAACATTACAATCATTTCATCGTCCTTTAGGTAATTGGGATTTAACGGGCGTGATTTTAATGGCAACTTACCCTCCCATCAACCAAAGAAACTGGCCAAAATGTTTCAAATTGATATTGTAGAACAATGTAAACGTAACGATCGCAAAGCGCAATTGAAACTGTACAATCAGTATTGTCATGGCATGTTCTGTGTTGCCATGCGATTCTTGAAAAATGAAGATGACGCGGAAGATGTAGTTCAGGAATCGTTTATCAAGGCATTTTCAAGAATAAGTCAATACAGGGGAGAGGTAACTTTTGGGGCCTGGTTAAAAAGGATAGTGGTGAACAAGAGTATCGATTTTTTAAAATCGAAACAATTAACTACTGTAGAACTTAATGAAGGGTATATGCATATAGCCGAAGATGAAGATTGGACGGTAGATGATACCGTTACTGTCAACGAAGTAATACAGGCTATAGGAAATTTACCGGAAAAATATAGATATGTGTTGCAGTTGTTTTTGGTGGAAGGCTACGATCACCACGAGATATCCGAAATACTGAACATAAGTTATACCACCTGTAGAACAAGATTATTAAGGGGTAAGGGACAATTAAAGGAAATTTTAAAATCGAATAAGTATGTCGCAAGATCTTAGAGAAATGTTCAAGAATTCCGATAAGGAAATTGTGCCAACGATGAAGGATGGGCATGAGCAGCGTTTTTTGAAAAGAATGGAAGTGGAACTACCGGTTGCTAAAAGGCCATCCTACCCATGGTTCACAATTGCTGCATCGTTAATAATTCTGGCTGGTTTGGGCACCTACATTTTTATGAATTGGAATAAGCCAGAACCTGTGGAAACAACCATAGTTGAAAAAAACAATCCTGGCCCAGAAGAAAGGGGAATTTCCCTGGGTGACCTTTCTCCGGATTTAAAGAAGGTGGAAGATTATTATATGGTGAGTATAAATATGGAATTGTCCCAATTGGAAATTTCCGATAGGAACAAAACCCTCATCGATAGCTTTATGGAACGCCTGGAGGAATTGAATGGGGAATATAAAAAACTGAATGCCGAATTAAACGAGATCGGTCCCAATGACCAGACCATAACCGCCCTGATAAAGAACTTGCAGCTAAGGCTACTGCTGCTACATAAACTAAGGGACAAGTTAAAGGAATTGCAGACCCAAAGCACGGAGGCGGATAAAAATGCCTTGCTTACGGCTGTATGATAAGTGGAAATATTAAATCAAGAAAATTATAAGATAGATGAAAACAATATTGAGAAAGATAGGCTTCATAACAGCGGTAATATTAATTATGGGTACTAGTGTTGTTTGGGGACAAAAAAAGACAAAAACCTTTCATGAGAATTTTAATGTAAACAATGATTTGGTTTTGGAATTAAATACCAGTTACGCGGATATAGAATTTGAAACTTGGAACAGGAATCAAGTGGATATCACGGCTGTGGTTGAATTGGAGGATGTTTCCGAGGAGGAGGCCAACAACTATTTTAAAAGTGGGCCTATAAAAATTGTGGGAAATAGTAAAAATATCAGTATCAGTACAGCATTGGGACACCGAGAGTTTATTTCCAACAATACAGAGGATATCGATATCGATTTTTTACATCAATTTAATGCCCATAACATAGCACCACTAGTAGAGCTTCCAGAGTTGCCAGAAATGATGGAAATGCCACCGCTTCCCCCAATGAATATACAACCATTTGATTATGAAGCTTATAAAAAAGATGGGGAAGCTTATTTAAAAGAGTGGAAGAAAGAATTTGATAAGGGATTTGGGAAGGATTATGAAAGTAAAATGGAAGAGTGGAGCAAAAAAATGGACCTGAAGCGGGCGGAAATCGAAAAAAGAAGACTTGAAATGGAAAAGAAAAGGGAACAGGCCCATCAAGAACGATTGGAGCAGTTGCAAGAAATACAAAATCAAAG
The DNA here is from genome assembly GCF_900177645.1 of Arenibacter troitsensis. Taxonomy (GTDB): domain Bacteria; phylum Bacteroidota; class Bacteroidia; order Flavobacteriales; family Flavobacteriaceae; genus Arenibacter; species Arenibacter troitsensis. The sequence goes on along the minus strand of NZ_FXAO01000002.1, from coordinate 256,194 downwards.
AATGGAAATCAATGGGAAGGCGCAAGAACAAATGGCCAAATCCATAACTTCGGGCAAACAACTACGGGAAATACAGAAAGATATGAAGACCATTACAATAGAGCTAGACTCAACGGATGGGAAAAGTAGGGAATTTATCTTTATGGAGGAACGTCACCCTACGGCACCCAATGTTTTTTATTCGATAAAAAAGGGAGGGGATAAGAATTTAAAGGTTAAGAAAACAATAAAGATCAAATTGCCAAAATCGACTAAAATTAAAATGAACGTGAGACATGGGGAAGTTATTTTGGCAGAAAACACAAAGAACCTAAGTGCCACTTTATCCTATTCCACCTTATTGGCGTCGACCATTGACGGTGATAAAACCTATATAGATGCTTCCTATTCACCGGTAAATGTCCAAAAATGGAACTACGGTCAACTTAAGGCCGATTATTCTGAGAAGGTAAATATCAAAGAAGTTGAAAACCTGACCTTAAATGCCACTTTTTCGGATGTTACTATTGAAAATCTATTACAGAAAGCGTTTATTAAAAACAATTTTGGTCTTTTGGTTATCAACTCCATTTCCAACGATTTTACTGATTTGGATATCAATCTACAGAATGCCGAATTTAGATGTGTATTGCCAAAAACGGCATTTAATATAGCCGTCAATGGTACCAATTCAGAATTGGTCCATCCAAAGGAGCTGCAGATGGTAAAAACAAAAAACGGCTATAATACGTTGAACAAGGGATATCATATAAACAAAACTAGTGGTAAATCTATCATTATTAATTCCAAGTTTACGGAAGTTGTTCTGCGGTAATGGCAATTACATTACAAAAAAATAAGGGGATTTTCCTTGGAAAATCCCCTTATTTAAATCATTTAAATCCAAGAATTATAATTTTGGCTCCCAGCCTTCTTGGTATTCCCTTTTCCAATAGGACATGGCCTCATCGTCATTTTTCACCTTTCCTGTGGTAGGGTTGATATGAATGGTTCTACCTACATCTTGGGCAATATTCCCTAAATGACATAGCATGGTAGAAATACTGGCATCATTTATGTCGGAATTCAGGGAAGTATCCTGACGGATGGCACTGAAGAAATTGTGGATGTGATTAACATCCAAGCCGCCCATACCCATAGTATTGGTGGTAGCGCTCTTTACCCCTTCTTCAACGCTTTTAATTAAACTGCCGTCCAGATTATAAAGGTTGTATTCATTTCTGCTCAAGGTTATCATACCCTTGCTTCCGTAGATGGTAGCCCCTCTACCAGGTTGCTCAGGTTTTATTAAACCTCTACTGTGTCCCGTCCAAGTAATGAATTTATCATTATCATATTTATAGGTTACCTGTTGGTTGTCCACGAACTCCCAATCATCCTTAAAGGTGTACTTACCACCAAAGGAAGTTACGCTATTGGGAAGGTCCACACCCAATGCCCAACGGCAAATATCAATTTCATGGGTACCATTGTTGTGAATTTCCCCTGTACCCCAGGTACGGAACCAATGCCAGTTGTATGGATGTACATTGTCCCTGTAGGATTCCCTAGGTGCCGGCCCTTGCCATAAATCCCAGTCCAATGTGTTGGGAACTTCTATTTTATTCCCAATACCGATAGAGCCCCTATTACTGGAGTAATAGGCCTCACCTTTGTAGACTTCTCCAATAATTCCTTCACGTATCTCTTTAACGGCCAAGGCGGAACTTTGGGAGGAACGCTGCTGGTTTCCCATTTGTACCTTTTTACCATATTTCTTTTGTGCCGCAACCAAGAGTTCATTCTCGTGCGGATTGTGGCTACACGGTTTTTCTACATAAACATGTTTGCCTGCTTGTAAGGCCATGATGGCCATAGGGGCATGCCAATGTTCCGGCGTTGCAATGAAAACGGCATCCACGTTCTTATCTTCCAAAATTTTCCTAAAGTCTTTTTCTACTTTTGGGATATAACCAATATTCTTTTTGCACCAAACATTGTGTTCCTCCAGAATTTTGTCGTCCACATCGCAACTATATAGCACCTTGGCATTAGGGTCTTTACTTATGGCAACGAAATGGGCCTTGGCCCTGCTTCTTACCCCAATTACCGCAACATTGATTTTGTCATTGGCTCCCAAAATATTACTGTATCCCATGTTTGGCAATACCAATCCTCCCAAGCTAAGGGCAGCACTGCCCACTGCCGTCTTTTTAATAAAGTCTCTTCTAGTTTTCATTTATTCGCTTTTGTTTATGCTTTTAATTTTGATGTTTTTGAAACTTACCAAATCTCCGTGATCTTGTAGAAGGATGTGTCCTTCGTCTCCCTCGCCAAAATTGGGCCATTTTACATACTTGCTCTCCGATACCAATTTTCGATAGTCATCACTTTTTCTTTCATATTCCAAAACTTTGGTTCCGTTCAACCAATGTTCCACATGATTGTTGACGGATTTGATGTGGGCGGTATTCCATTCCCCAATAGGATTGATGGGTTTGTTGGGGTCTGCCTGAATAAGGTCGTATAATGAAGCTACCGTCCTACTACCTTCATGATTGCCCAACTTGGCATCGGGGTGGCGAGCATCGTCCAGAATTTGATATTCCAGACCAATGGAAGAACCAGGACCTTTGTTAAGGTCGGTATTTACATAATACTTTATGCCACTGTTGGCACCTTCGGTAAGTTTAAAATCTACTTTTAATTCAAAATCGCCATAGAGGTCGGTAGTTACAATATCTCCACCAGCGGCAGATTCTTCTCCCCCAGAGGGTAGAACGGTAAGTATGCCGTCCTTAATTTCCCATCCGGTTTCCGGAAAACCGTCCAAACGGGCACCTCTCCATCCATTGGTAGTTTCACCGTCCCAAAGTAGTTTCCAGTTATCCTTTTCTTCGCCTACGGTAAGCTTGTTTTTGGTAACTATTGGTGTTAAAGGGGATTTTCTTGAATAGGTTTCCAAGTTGTCCGTAAGTATTTTTATGTTTTTCCAAACAATTGAGGTTCCTTCCTTTTTGTTCTTTCCTATGCTATGCACCTGTAGGGCAATAAAGCCACTTGCTGTCTTATCATCAATTAGATAGGCCGCTGGTACGTCATTGATCCATGTTTTAATGGTGTCGCCTATGGCCTCCACCCTGTAGTGATTCCAGTCATTTTGTTTGAATGCTTGCTGTGCCTTGGGGTTATTGTCCAATGTGTTTAACCAGCCCCTTCTAGCCTCGTCAAAGATACCGCCACTCCATGCCCTTTCTGAAGGGTCAATTTCTATTTGGTATCCATGTACCCTTCCATTTCTATAGGTTGGGATGCTATTACTTCTAATCTGAATTCCAGAGTTCATGGAGGAATCAACCTTATATTCCAATTCCAGGATAAAATCCCCATACATTTCATTGGTGGTCATGAAGGAGTTGGGAGTGTCGTGTACAGTAGTTCCAACGATTGTGCCATCAACGACTTCATATTTGGCTTCTCCACCTTTTTGGTTCCAACCGTTCAAGGTCTTTCCATCAAAAAGATGTACCCAAGGCGTGATGTCCTTTTCTTTACCTGCGCAACCTATTAATAAGGTAGCCAACATTATGGCACAGAATAGGGTGGAGGGAAGTTTTGCTCTTACTTTCATTTTTTTAAATCTTATTTTTATAATGTGAGCTTGAAAGGTATAAAAAAGTGATTAAACATTACCAAATTACACTAAAATTGGCCCAATTGTTATATTAAAATGACACCAAATAAAAAGCCGACACGCTTTATGCAGTCGGCCTAGTCGTAATTGTAAACTCTTCCCGTTGGGATAGATTTCAGTTTAAAGGAATTAACTTGTTACTGTATGAGGTGTATGCACTAATGTGACTGATTCTTTAATAATTCCGGAAATTTGGCTTGAAATCGTTTTAACCTAGGTACCGATACATTTCTAATATAGGAGTTGTTGGGATTGTTTTTTTCATAATCTTGGTGATAGTCTTCGGCATCATAAAAAACACTAAAAGGTTTTACTTCCGTTACTATAGGTGCTGAATAGACTTTTTTATTCTCCAGTTCGGAAATATAGTCGTTAATTATTTTCTTTTCGGATTCATTTTTATAGAAGGCTATAGACCTGTATTGGGCACCCTTGTCCGGCCCCTGCCTATTTAAGGTGGTGGGGTCATGTGATCCAAAAAACACCTTTACCAAGGTTTCAAAGGAAACGATCTTGGGATCGTAATAAACTTCAACAGCTTCGGCATGGGTGGTGCGGCCATAGCCTACTTGTTCATAGGTGGGATTTTTTTCCTTACCACCAGAATATCCGGAGACCACTTCCTTTACACCTTTTACACTTTCAAAAATAGCTTCCACACACCAAAAACAACCGCTGGCAAAATAGGCAGTTTCATATTGCTGTAGTTCTTGCGGGCTGACTTCGGCAATTATTTCATGCTTTTGTTCGGATTTGGTTTTGGATTGACAGCTCATGGCAGAAAGTCCTAAAATTGTTAATAAGGTAATGTTTAAAAGTCTCATAGATAAATTTCTTAGCGTTAATATGATCTATTTATTCAGTGGCACCAACATGACGGGAACCATAATAATAAGACAGCAAAAATCTTGCCTTATAAAGGTAAAACAGTTTTACCAAACATATCGATGATAAATACTTAATCCTTTAGTGTTTGTAATTCCAAAATACTTACGGATAAACTGCTTAAAAGTTTTAAAATATCATGTTATTATATGTTTTGAGCGGCATGGAAGGATTGACACGGTTAAAAGGTATACGTCTACAACTAAAACTGAGAGTATTGGAAGGGGCATTGGTGTTCAAATGGATACTGTTATTGCAAATAATTTATTTGTAAATATTTTACTACAATTTTTGATTGTAGGTGAATGGTTTTATTTAAAATCATGTAAGAATTATCGATTAAATACCATTAATATCGATTAGCGTTTTCTTGTACTGTTTTCACTTACCGAGCATTTTATACACTTTATCGGGAGATTTGTCAGATACCGAAAAATAAGGGGGTTTAAACGATTTGTGACCTATGCCAAGGTGCGTGTGCCGTTAAATTTACATAACAAAACAACGCATCATGAAAACACTTTTAACTTTAATTTTTGTTCTTTTTATCGGAGTAGCCGCACAAGCAAACAATGTTGGGCCGGAAGTAAAAGTTGAAACTGTTAGCATGAGTATCGTTACTACTACCCAAAATGAGGTTTTTGTTAAAAACGAAAACAAAGTAGCCCGTTTGTACATGTTCAAAAATTCTAGGATTAAAAAAGAATTGTCTTTCTCAACTAAATTGAACAAAGCTAAATTAGCTTAATCTTTAGGTCCACCAGAATCCATAAGGAAAGGAAATCTCCCCGAACTAAATTACAATCTATCCAACCAAACTTTAGTTGCCAACCATTATCTGATCAACAAAGTATTTGTAGAAGGTAATTATAAGTGATACTAGCAAATATTTAAGGCTGTTCAATATTGGATAGCTATACCCAGGTTGCTGTAAACCTTCAAACATTGATTTGTTTCGTCTATATAAATAAGTTTTGTAGTTCGCATCATTTGTTAATTGGTTGTTTTTAGGTATTGTCAAGTATATGAAGGCCGTGGACTGTGCACCAAAAATATCTTTAAATAGGAAGGATTGTTGAACATAGACAATTTATAGAATCGCTTTGCCCGAGAGTCTATTCACGGCACATCTATTTTAATAGGTTTTATACTACAAAAATTGAGTGAATATGGTTTTAGTGAACTAAAATACCGTAGGAATTACCGATTAAATACCATTAACATCGATTAGCGTTTCCTGGGTAGGTTTTCACTCACCGAGCATTTTCTACACTTTATCGGGAGATTTGTCAGATACCGAAAAATAAGGGGGTTTAAACGATTTGTGATCTATGTCAAGGTGCATGTGGCGTTAAATTTACATAACAAAACAACGCAACATGAAAACGCTTTTAACTTTAATTTTTGTTCTTTTTATCGGAGTATCTGCACAAGCAAACAACGTTGGGCAGGAAGTGAAAGTTGAAACTGTTACCATGAGTATCGTTACTGCTACCCAAAATGAGGTTTCTGTTAAAAACGAAAACAAAGTAGCTCGTTTGTACATGTTCAAAAATTCTAGGGTTAAAAAAGAATTGTCTTTCTCAACTAAATTGAACAAAGCTAAATTGGCTTAATCCGATCCCTTACAATTAAACACCATCTTGCTTTAAAATGGAAACCAATGACATTGGGAAGATTATTTTTTTTCCAATTTATGCCCTTTAGTAAATAGATGAAGGTTAGGATCGTTAAAGAGACCCCAAACCCGATAACCTCCTGGCGTTCCATGTTGGATAGTAGCCAAATAATAATTTTTACCGATAGTATCGGGACCAGATAGCATCCGGGTATCCTATAATTCGTTTTTGGTCCGTATCAACTTTTTTCTTCCCAACTTGATTACTGGGAGTGTTACTCCGATTAGCTTTATTTTTTAGGTTTTTATATTTTCCTTCATTGTTAGATTGGTTTAATAATGAGATTGGTTCAGCAATATAAGTATGGGTAAGACTAATGTATTGCTTTTAGTTTTACTCCATATTTGGGGTATAAAGGGTGTTTTAAAATATAGACCTTCATTTGACCCACTTTAAACAGTACTTACATATTTGTACTTTTTTGTGGAATTGGATTTAGAAAATCCTGTGCTTTTAAATAACCTCTTTATAGACCGTAATGCTAGTTATGGTTTGTTGACTTGTTATTATGTAGGAAAAATGTACTAATTTTAACATATGGACAAGAATTTTTGAATCGAGTATTTAAAATTTATGGTCAAACACCATTATCTGGGCCTTTTAATTGTTAGGGAATGTCATGGTTGATGCTGGAATATGAGGTTCATAGGCCGGTACCATAAATTATTAATTTAGGAATTTTCCACAAATCATAGGGAGTTAATTATGTCTGAAAAAGATACTGAAAAAAGGGAGCTGTATAACAAAATCTTTATAGAACAAGCACCCACTGCCATTGCAATGTTGGACAATGACATGAAATATATAGCCGTATCCCAACGCTGGATATCCGATTATAAAATGGAAGGCAAGGAAATAATAGGACAGTCGCATTATGACCTATTCCCTGAAATAGGTGAAGATTGGAAAGCCAACCACCAAAAATGCCTTAATGGGGCCATAGATATTTGTGAGGAAGCTCCATTTAAGCGTGCAGATGGAACAATACAATGGATCTATTGGGATGTGCGTCCTTGGTATGTTTCTGAAGGAAAGATAGGAGGTTTGCTAATGCATACAGGGGATATAACACCTCAGAAGTTAAAAGATAAGGAACAAGCCCGTATGATCGAAATATTGGATAAGACTAATGAAGTGGCCAGAATTGGTACTTGGGAAGTTATTTTTTCAACCAATAAAGTTTATTGGAGCAAGATGGTTTGTGAAATACATGAGGTGCCTGAAAATTATACACCTGAATTGGAAACCGCTATTAATTTTTATAAGGAAGGGGAAAGTCGTGAAACCATTCAGCAGGTGGTAGACAGGGCTATTTTAACAGGGCAGCCCTATGATGTTGAGGTAGAACTTGTAACCGCCAAGGGGGCTACTATTTGGACCCGCGCTATTGGAAATGCGGAATTTGTGGATGGGAAATGTGTTGGTCTTTTTGGGATTTTCCAAGATATTAATGAAAGAAAGCAGTCCGAACAGGCGTTGAGTAAGGCCAATGCTGAATTAAAGGCCATATTCAATTCCAAGACCATAGCCATAATTACTACCAACGATAAAGGAATTATAAATAGTTTTAATCATGGGGCCGAGAATTTATTGGGTTATTCGGCTTCGGAAATTGTAGGTTCAAAAGCACCAGGAATCTACACGAATAAGGAGGAGGTGAAAAGGTTTTTGTTGGATATGTCCCAGAAATATGGAAAAGACCCCGATGTTTTTAATCCTATGAAGGAATTGGCGGAAAAAAATGAATTTGATGTTAGGGAATGGAATTATAGAAAGAAAGATGGTGCTAATATAACAGTCCAAGCCACTTTATCTGCTGTCAAAAATGATGATGGGGAATTGATCGGGTTTTTAAATGTTGCTACGGATATAACGGAAAGAAAGAAGGCAGAGAACGAGTTGTTGCGGAGGAATCAAGTCCTAAATTTAGCAGAGCGTCTAACAATGATAGGCAACTGGCAATGGAATACCATTAGCAATGAGGTTAGATGGTCCAATAATCTCTACAAGATCTTTGGTGTGGATGAAGAATTACAGGAATTGACCTACAACACCTATTTTTCCTATGTACACCCCGAAGACCGAGAACTCGTAACCAATCATGTAACATTGGCTCTTGAGAATAAAAAATTCCCTGATTTAATGCATCGAATTCAATTAAGGGATGGGAAGGTTAAGAATATTCATCTGTTGGCAGAAGTTATGACCAATGAGGCAGGGGAGGTAACAGAGTTGGTAGGTTCCTGCCAGGACGTGACGGAACAGCGCATGGAAGAGATTAAATTTAGGGGATTGTTGGAATCGGCTCCTGATGCCATGGTGATCGTCAATGAAGCGGGGGAAATTCATATGATCAACAAGCAGGCTGAAAAGTTGTTCGGGTATACTGCCCAGGAATTGATAGGTAATTCTGTGGAAATCCTTATTCCTGAAGTTTTTAATAAGAAACACCCCAACCATCGGTCTAGTTTCTTCGCCAATCCCAAAACCCGGGATATGGGAGAGGGAAAGGAATTAATTGGAATCAATAAAAAAGGAAAGTTAATCCCTATACAAATAAGTTTAAGCCCACTAAAAACGCAAGAAGGTGTTTTGGTATCCGCTGCGATAAGGGATATTACCTTCCAAAAAATAGCAGAGGGGAAAATATTGAAAGCCAAGGAGGAGTTAGAGGTCTTTGCCAATAAATTGGTTGTCAAAAATACGAAATTGGCAGATTTTACTCAGATTACCTCCCATAATTTAAGAGCTCCCGTAAGCAATCTCAATGCACTTTTAGGTTTTTATAAACTTGCCCAAAGTGAGGAGGAGCGATTGGATCTGTTCCAAAAATTGGAAAATGTTGTACAACATCTTACGTTAACGCTCAATACCTTGGTGGAGGCTTTAAACATTAGGAAGGAAAATAATTCGGATAAGCTAGAGAAAATTGAATTTAAAGCGGTAATGGTTAAAACCCAGGAAATACTTTCTGGCGAAATTATGAGAACCGGAGCGGTAATTAAAAGCGATTTTTCAAAATTGCCTTATATTACTTACAATATTATTTATTTAGAAAGTATTTTTCTTAACTTAGTTGGAAATGCCCTAAAATACAGGAGCGCGGATAGAGTACCTGAAATATTTGTTACAACCGGTATTGAAAATGGTAAAAAATTCTTGAAGGTCACTGATAACGGGCAAGGAATAAATTTAAAAAGGCATGGCCACAAATTGTTTGGTTTGAACAAGGTATTTCACCGGCATCCCGATGCCAGGGGAATTGGTTTGTTCATGACCAAAACGCAAGTAGAAGCTCATGGTGGGTCTATTTCGGCTGAAAGTGAAGTAAATGTGGGTACCACCTTTAATATTAATTTTAATTAGATAGTAAATGAGTAGTTCTTTAAATGTTTGTATTGTTGACGACGACGATATCTATCAATTTACCATGGTCAGGACCATGAAGTCACTTAATTTGACCGATAATATTATGGTATTTTCGGATGGTGAAGAAGCTTTGGATTTTATGTTGGATAATCTACACAATGATAAGGAGCTTCCGGATGTGATTTTTTTGGATATAGATATGCCTATCATGGACGGATTTCAATTCATGGAGGAATATGTAAAGATAAAGCCAAAGCTGGGAAAGAAAATAACGATATACATGGTCTCCTCATCGGTAGACCCTGTGGATATTGATAGGGCAAAAAAAATAAGCGAAATCACCGATTATATTGTGAAGCCAATTACCCACGATCAGTTAACGACAATTATTCAGGAATTGGACAGTAGGGGAGGTTTGTAGTACAATTAGGCTAATCGCAGGCAATAAGTAAGATCTTCTTCAAATGGAAGTAGGTTTGAGCATTTGGGTAATTATCTTTTCAATAAGTTGATAGGATTCCTCCATTACAATGGGATGATCGGTGGCAGGTGTAAAATACTGCCATTCAGTTTCTTTGTGGTCCTTATTGTAATTAGGGAAAACATATTGTTCGTTCCCCATAAATTTTAAGGTTGTTGCACCAAGTAAAGAAAGGGCTTGCCTGTTCCTGTATTCTTTCGGCTCGTTTTGTGGAGCATCTAGAGATCGATGTGCTGTGTTTTTTCTGCGAAATATATAAAGCTCATCCAGTTTAGGCAATATGGCTTTGGGTTCCGAATTGTATTTTTTAGTGAAATCCGATTTTGTAAAAGCATATAGTTGGCCTAATCTATTGAGATAGGCAACGGCCTCGTGTTTTTGGTTGATATTAGTTGCACCTTTTCCATGTTCAATAAAATTGTTGAAATGGTAATCCAGTGCCTCCATCATGTCTATTGCCCCTATTATGTTTAGGGCGCCTTCCTTTGACACCAAACCATTTTTATTTCTGCTTACCAAAGCAAAAGCCCTATGGGAAATAGGCTGAATATTTTGAAGGGCCATTCCGGGGCAAGGGTCTTTAATGGTCCATTCTTCAAATTTTTGTGGCATTTCGGTCAGTTTTAATTAGAACAGTAGTTTAAGAATGGCAAAGCAATTTGTGATACTATCTAAATAGGGGATAGGGGCCTATTGGAGCAACCCGCATTAGTGATTGCAGCGGCATCCTTTTTTAGGCCAATGGGAAAGTATTACAAACGGCTATGATCTTCTGGGTCTAAAAAAGATATAGTGGAAAGCACGGCCACTTTATGACTTTCTATAAAGTGGCAATGCCCCTCAGAATAAATTAAAGTACGTTGTCCTTAATTTCTTCCACTACCTCAGGATTTAGCAGTGTACTGGTATCTCCTAAATTGTTCATGTCCCTGCTGGCAATCTTGCGCAGGATACGCCTCATGATCTTGCCGGAACGGGTCTTTGGCAGGCCAGAGGTAAACTGTATCTTATCCAGTTTGGCTATTGGGCCAATGTGCTCTGTGATGATCTGGTTAATTTCGTTCCTTAGATTATCGTGGTTACGGGATTCCCCGGTTTCCTTAAGGATTACATAGCCGTAAAGTGCATTTCCCTTAATGTCATGCGGAAAGCCTACTATGGCCGATTCTGCCACTGCAGGGTGTTCGTTGATGGCATCCTCTATTGGAGCCGTACCCAAGTTGTGGCCAGACACTATGATTACGTCATCTACCCGACCTGTAATCCTATAGTATCCCACTTCGTCCCTCAGGGCACCGTCCCCGGAAAAGTATTTGTTGGGAAAGGCCGAGAAATAGGTGTCCTTATATCTGGCATGATCGCCCCAAATGGTCCTTGCCATTCCTGGCCATGGAAATTTTATACATAGTCTACCTTCTACTTGGTTGCCCTTTAGTTCCTTGCCCTGTTCGTCCATCAACGCCGGTTGTATCCCTATAAAGGGTAGGGTGGCATAGGTAGGTTTGGTAGGCGTTACATAAGGAATGGGCGTTATCATAATGCCTCCTGTTTCTGTTTGCCACCACGTATCAACAATGGGACTATTCTTTTTTCCAATAACGTCATTGTACCAGTGCCAAGCCTCTTCATTGATGGGTTCACCAACTGAGCCCAATACTTTTAGCGAGGATAGGTCATGTTTTTCGGCAAATGCTATATTCTGCTTTGCGAGGGCACGGATAGCGGTAGGAGCGGTATAAAACTGGTTTACTTTGTGTTTTTCCACGATTTCCCAAAACCTTCCAAAATCAGGGTAGCTGGGTACCCCTTCGAACATTAGGGTGGTGGCGCCATTGGCCAAGGGTCCGTATACAATATAACTGTGCCCGGTTACCCAGCCTATATCCGCAGTACACCAATAGACATCGTTTTCTGTATATTGAAAGACATTTTTAAAGGTATAGGCGGTATACACCAAATAGCCTGCCGTGGTATGCACCATCCCCTTGGGTTTACCGGTAGAACCGGAGGTATACAAAATGAACAAGGGATCCTCTGCGTTCATTATTTCCGGTACACAATCCAGGTAAGCACTTTCAAGAAGAGGTTGTAACCACTTGTCTCGCCCTTCCTTCATATTTATTTTTGCATTGGTACGTTTTACGACCAACACTGTTTTAACACCTGGGCAATCTTCTAAACTTTCGTCCACAATTCCTTTTAGGTCAATGGATTTGGCACCTCTATAGGATCCGTCGGACGTTATTAATAATTTACAATCACTGTCATTGATACGGGTAGCCAAGGCAGTGGATGAAAATCCTGCAAACACCACGGAATGTATGGCCCCTATCCTGGCACAGGCCAAGAGGGCAATGGACAATTCCGGGATCATGGGAAGGTAGATACAAACACGATCCCCCTTTTTAACTCCTTGATCCTTTAAAACATTGGCCAATTGGCACACTCGCTCGTGCAGCTGACGGTAGGTAATATGCTGGGCTTCCTCTTCCGGGTTATTGGGCTCAAAAATAATGGCCGTTTTTTCTCCTCTGGCAAGTAGGTGCCTATCTATACAGTTCTCGGTAATATTTAATTGTGCCCCTTCGAACCATTTTATTTCAGGTTTTTCGAAATCCCAACTTAAAACGTTATCCCATTTTTTTCTCCATAAAAAATGCTCTTCAGCTACTTCTCCCCAGAAATTTTCTGGTTCGCGAACCGATTTTCGATAAACCTGATAGTACTCTTCTAAATGCTTAATGTGATAATTGCTCATCGTGTTTTTAAAATTTCTATAAATTTATATAAATCATCCATAAAAGGAAGGTTTCCTAATATGAATTTAATATTGAAATGCCAATTTTATGAGAATGTGTTAAACCTTCGTAAGAAGGTTGGTGGTTTGTTCTTATAGAGGAGCTAAGTAGCCATTCGTTTTTTCCAAACCACCAATCTTAATATTGGACTATTGGATTAGTGGTCTACAGCCTCTCCTGCACCACTGGGAATCCTAATGTTTTCCACAATTTCCTGTACCTCCTGCGGTGGTTCTGGTGTAAATCTGTTGATGACCAAGGCGACCATAAAATTGACGATCATGGCCACGGTTCCGAAGCCTTCCGGTGATATGCCAAACCACCATTCTGACTTATCCGGAATTTCGCCCAGCCAACCCAACTTGAACTTTGCCATGTAGAACAGCATTAGACTTATCCCAACTACCATACCGCCAATGGCGCCTTCCTTGTTCATTTTCTTATAAAAAATGCCCAGTACAATGGCGGGAAAGAACGAAGCTGCTGCAAGTCCAAAGGCAAGGGCAACCACCGCAGCCACAAATCCTGGCGGGTGAATTCCAAAATACCCTGCAATTACAACGGCTACCGTTGCTGCTCCCCTTGCTGCCCATAACTCCCCTTTTTCGGAGATATTGGGTTTAAAAACTTTCTTGATGAGGTCATGGGAAACAGAGGCCGAGATGACCAATAGCAATCCAGCAGCCGTACTTAGTGCAGCTGCCAATCCTCCTGCGGCCACAAGGGCAATTACCCAAGCTGGAAGGTTGGCAATTTCCGGATTGGCCAAGACCATAATATCGTTATCTACGATTAACTCGTTTTTATCCTTATCGGCTACATATTGAATGATTCCATCTTTATTTTTGTCGTCGAAGGTCAATAACCCGGTTTCCTCCCAGTTTTTAAACCAAACGGGCATTTGGCTGTATTTTTCGTTGCTTACGGTATCGATCAAGTTCATTTTTGCAAAAACGGAAACAGCCGGAGCGGTAGTGTATAGTATGGCTATAAGCAACAAGGCCAGTCCGGCCGATTTCCTTGCGTCCTTGACTCTTTTTACGGTAAAGAACCTTACGATGACATGGGGTAGTCCAGCCGTACCTACCATAAGGGCCAAGGTAATGGCAAAGACGTCTATGACAGATTTGGTGCCATCCGTATACTCGGCAAAACCCAGCTCCGTGGAGAGTCCGTTTAACCGGTCCATTAAAAAGGTCCCCGATCCATCATTAAGGGTAGAGCCCATTCCCAATTGAGGTATGGGGTTGCCTGTCATTTGAAAGGAAATAAATATGGCAGGGACCATAAAGGCGAATATCAGTACACAATATTGGGCCACCTGTGTATAGGTAATTCCTTTCATACCGCCCAGAACGGCATAAAAGAGTACTATGACCATTCCAATGATCACTCCTGTATTGATATCTACTTGTAAAAACCGGGAGAAGACTACGCCAACACCTCGCATTTGTCCGGCCACGTAAGTAAAGGAAACAATCAATGCGCAGAACACGGCCACCATACGGGCCGTATTGGAATAATAACGGTCCCCTATAAAATCGGGTACCGTAAATTTTCCAAATTTTCTTAAATAGGGGGCAAGGAGCAGCGCCAAGAGCACATAGCCACCCGTCCAGCCCATTAGGTAAACGGAACCATCATAACCTGCAAAGGCAATAATTCCGGCCATGGAGATAAAGGAGGCGGCGGACATCCAGTCGGCCGCAGTGGCCATTCCGTTAGCCAAGGGGGACACCCCTCCTCCGGCCACATAAAACTCTTTTGTTGATCCTGCCCTAGACCAAATAGCTATTCCTATATACAGGGCAAAGGTGATTCCTACAAGAAGGTACGTCCAGACTTGAACACTCATATTTTAATTTTTTTGGTTGATATTTTGGATTGTGTTTTGGCCAATTGGGTGGTAAGTCCAATGGCATTTCGGTATTTGTGATCGGAAATGGAAAATTCGAAGCGGCTATTCGTTGTAACCATATTTTTTGTCCAACTTGTTCATAAGGCGTACATACACGAATATTAGGATCACGAAAACGTAGATCGACCCTTGTTGTGCAAACCAAAAGCCCAGTTTAAAACCGCCAATTTTTATAGTGTTCAGGGCATCCTTAAATAATATCCCGGCCCCGAATGAAACGGCAAACCATATGGATAACAGAATAAATAAATAGCGCACATTTTCCTTCCAATAGGCGGTTGCCTTTTTTTGTTTATCGCTCATTATATCTTTGGTTTTGTAAAGAGGTAATATTTAAGTAACCAAGATAAGGTTTTGATTTAATATACCAAACGATATGTTTTAAGCAGGCAAATAAACAACACCACCAAATGAGTCCTTTTTGGCCCCTGTTACAGAGCTAAGGCAATTAATTCTCTGTTCCTCCCGCAAAACCCCCATGAGTGCAAATACAAGGGCCTCTTTAAATTCGATCAGGGTTGTTGAGGGAGAAACCACTTTAGTTTCCGTTCCTAGTTTTTCCTGTAAACAATCCATTAAGAAAGTGTTTAGGGCACCACCTCCGGTAACAAAAAGACTCTTATTTGTTTTATTCTTTTGAGCTGATACCTGAAGGGATATCTGATCACAAATATGATGAACGGCAGTATGTAGTAGATTTTCAATACTGTCCTTGGTGCTCTCAACAATGGGAACCACTTTCTCTACGAACCATTCAAATCCAATTGATTTTGGAAAGGGCAGTTTATAGAATTCGAGGTCGTTGAGTTGGTCCAACATGCCCCGATTTAGCTTTCCGGTCCTTGCCAAAGCACCTCCTTTGTCATAATCCAGGTCTATTTTTTTGGTAATATGGTTGAGGATCATATTGGCCAAGCCTATGTCATAAGCCAGTCTTTTACCATTTTGTTCGAAGGAAATGTTGCTTATTCCACCAAGATTTAGGCAATAATCGTACTGACCAAAAAACAGTTGATCCCCAATGGGCACCAAAGGAGCTCCTTGTCCGCCCAGGGCTACATCGTTGGTACGGAAATCGCAGATTACCTTGGTGGCACTTTCGTTGGCCAGGTGTTGACCGGAACCTATTTGAAAGGTAAGTCCGTTTTGGGGCTGGTGATGGGTTGTATGACCATGACTGGCAATAAAATCGACTTCCAGGGTATGGGCTTTGATAAAATCCTTGGTTTGTAGCCCAAGCCAGCTGCCATAGGTATTATGGAATTGAAGCAGTTGGTCGGCCGGAAGGTAAATGGAGTTCTTAAGTTTAGCCTGCAATTCTTCACTATAGGAAATACTGCGCGTTTGTTTAATCTCGAAATCCCATCCACTGGTGGTTTCCCATATATGGCAGTAAGCAAGGTCCAATCCGTCCAAGGAGGTTCCCGACATTAGCCCGATGACTTTATATGTTTTCATTTTTTATTATTGATGTTGTTATGGTTCATAAGGAGGACCAGGTATTATTCGGACAAAATAAAAATTACCGAAATGGGTTTATGATCATCATTGGTCACTTCCTGTAATTGGTGTAATTGAAGTCCGGCTTTTTTAAATACGGATATCCATGATTCAAAAGTACGGGCGTACCAAGAGTGGCCGTCCGTGAAATTGCCGGGAAGTCCTTTCCAGGAATCGTTGATCCATTGACTTTTGTATCCCAAATCATTTTGCAATAGGAAAAAGGGATGAAGGGTCTGTATAGCGATGTATCCATTTTCCGATAGTGATTTTTTTACTTGCTTTAGAAGTTGGCCGAGCCCTTCCCTTTGATAAAGACAAAAGTTGAAAACAGCTGCATCAAAGGGTGCTTCCGGGATGGGTTTTTCCAATATTATATCTTCGTAGGACATTTGATAAAAGGTGCCATCGCCTTTGATTTTAGCATTTTCCAATAATTCGGGAATGGCATCCAGTCCCACCACAGATTTGCCCATGGCGCCAAGACTTCTAGTTAGCCATCCCTCCCCGCAGCCAACATCCAAAATTTTGATGGCAGGAGAATTGCCAATGAGATCCAATATGGCATTATTGGTGAATTTTCTGGATTCAATATCCGCATTGTCAATTACTCTGATCCATTCAAGGGCATTTTTGTTCCAAGATTTGATAATGTTGTTCTCCATTGTCTTTCAGGGTTCAATTAGATTAATGGTAACAGGCAATGTTCCTTTAGCTATAATTTCGCCCTTAAAATGGGCCAGGGCAATGTCTTGAAACTCTTTAAAATTTTGATATCCCAATACCACTGCTTTGGCCGCTTTATAATTAATAAGGTTGAGTGTATACGGGTTTCCAAACACATATAGAACAACCTTCTTTGTTTTTAGCAATTTCCGCAGCAACTCCAGTTCTTCGGTTTTGAGGTCAAAATTGTTCTGGGGTTTTACTTTTGGTGGGTAAAGGGCTATTAAGACATTATCCTCATTTTTTGGTCCCTTATCGGCAATCCCCGAGATGACTTCCACAAAGGTTTTGTTTGAAGCTTCCCCTAAGGAAAGGCAACTAAAGCCTTCTCTTATAAAATCGCCAACATTACTATCGTTCCCCGTCAATAAAGTTAGACTTTCAGCAGCTAGCTGTTTGTTTAGGGCAGAGGTTTCTTGTTGGTCCTTCGCTGATGGGGAAAGGTAGCTAAAGGCTTGTTCCTTAAGTTTCCATACGCGATTAAAACGTTCTTCTATATCCTTAGGATCCGCATTATCCATGATTTTCTGAATGCCTTCCTCCGTGTTCTCTGCAAAACAAAGGATATCGTTGCCTGCATCAAAAGCACGCCATTCCAGTTCCCCTTTTTGGGAGAACATTTTGCTTACGCTATGCATGTTCAAGGCGTCGGATATCACCACGCCATTAAAATTTAATTCTTGGCGAAGGAGGCCTTTAATGATGGGGCTCGATATCGTTGCTGGAGTACCCTCACCGTTATCCAAAGTGGGTATGGATAAATGACCTACCATAACGCTATCCACCCCATTTTTAATGGTTTCCCTAAAGGGATAAAGTTCGTTTGCCATAAGGGCTTCCTTAGATTTTTTAATGATTGGAAGGCCAAGATGGGAATCCGTAGCCGTATCCCCATGGCCAGGAAAGTGTTTGATGCAGCTTAAAACACCGACACTCTGGGTACCCTTGATAAAGGATATGGCCTTTTGGGCGACATTCAGTTTGTCTTCCCCAAATGATCTATAGCCAATTACCGGATTATTGGGGTTGTTATTAATATCCACAACCGGTGCCAAATTCCAATGAATTCCCGCTTTTCTGCAATCCAAAGCTATTTGTTGTCCTACCTTGAATATTAAATCCTCATTGTTTTGTATGGCCCCTAGGGTGATCGCATATGGATATTGTGGGGTATTTTCAATCCGCATGGCCAATCCCCATTCGGCATCAATACTTATTAGGAGTGGATATTTTGCCGCATTTTGGTATCGACGGATAAGGTTTTTTAGCGTTGTTAAACTTTGTTCATTATAAACAATCTTCTTTTTTCCTTCAAAATTGGTCGCGGCGCTGGCCCTACTGTGAAAGAAACAGAGGCCGCCTATATGGTATTTACCAATGAGTTTTTCCAATCCTTGGATTTCTTCCTCGGTATCATTGATGAAGGCTGCGGGCATAAACAATTGACCAACTTTTTCTTTTAAGGCAAGCTGGGTAGTGGCGATATTATAGGGTGTAATTTTAAACATCTTCGGTATTGGTTTTTTTACCGTAATCGGCGGGATACTTAATATATTTTAAAAGGAAGAGGGCGGGAAGGGCAGCAATGACCACCCAAACGAAAAACCCACCATATCCAAGCCATTCCTGTATATAGCCACTTGCCATTCCCGGTAGCATCATACCTAAGGCCATAAATCCGGTGGCGATGGCATAGTGCGAGGTTTTTGAGATTCCCTCGGCAATATAGATCAAGAAGATGAGAAAAGCCGCAAAACCAAAGCCATAGCCAAACTGTTCCAAAACCACTGTTGCCACAACGGCAACTATGCTAGTAGTTTTGGTCAAGGCCAAAATAGCGTACATGGCGTTGGGTACATTTAGGGCCAAGACCATGGGCAGCATCCATTTTTTTAATCCATCCTTGGAAATAAGGATGCCACCAAGTATTCCTCCCAGCGATAACATAATTACTCCCACCGTACCGTAAATGGTTCCTACTGCTTCGGTGGAATATTCCAATCCGCCCGCAGAGGTTTTGTCCAACAAAAAGGGAGCGGCCATTTTTACCAACTGGGATTCCCCTAGGCGATAACTTAAAATAAAGGCCAGGGCAATTCCAATATTGGGCTTCTTAAAAAAGGAAATAAATACGTCCATAAACCCCTCGGGTTTTACTTGAACAATGGCTTCGGAAGTTTCGTATTTTGGCGTCACAAAAAAGTTGGCGATGGTCAAGGCCAACATTAAAATGGCAGCGGCGATCATGGTAACGGACCATGCCTTTGTGTTGTCTCCATAATAGTTTTCCAGGAATCCTGCGAGGATAACAATGAGTCCTTGACCGGTAATCATGGCCAGGCGATAGAAGGTACTTCGCATGCCTACAAAGAAGGCCTGTTTTTTTTCCGTCAGGCCCAACATGTAATATCCGTCCGATGCTATATCGTTGGTTGCAGAAGCAAAAGCTGCCATCCAAAAACAAGCCAAAGAAGTGGTGAAAAATATAGATGTCGGCACGGTTAAACCCACTCCCAAGATGGCAAGTGAAATTATTAGCTGCATGCTCAAAAACCATTTTCGTTTGGTGCCATTGAGGTCTACAAACGGACTCCATAAGGGTTTTAAGACCCATGGAAGGTATAACCAGCTCGTGTATAAACCGATATCTGAATTACTGATACCCAGTTTTTTATACATTATTACCGAAACTGTTACTACAAGTACGTATGGAATGCCTTGTGTAAAGTATAAAACAGGAACCCATGCCCATGCCCACTTGTCTTTTTGAATCATTTTATCGGATTTTTATTTCTAAAATTGATTTTATTTTGTTGCTCAGAAAGATATTAAATCTTCCTTGACTTTAATTTAAGCTGATGATTTTGGGTTTGCTTTCCTGTCCAAAATTATTTATAAACGTCAATGCCAAAAGTTTTTTTCCTTTGAATCCTGAACTGTCAAAACTAAAATTACCGGAGTCCGATAGCGGTATTTTTGCCACCAATTTATCCGGGTTTTCCAGACTTAATTTTGATTCTTTTTTGGCTACATATATCAAAGCATATCTTAAATTTTGTCTTTCTTCGGATGGAATGCTGAAATGTAAAAATCCATTTTTTTCTTCAATATGTGATTCAATAATTTCATTGTGAAATTTATTTTTTGACAAAGGTGAAGTGGGTGGCAATGCAATATTACGGTAGTATTTTTTCTTCAATATTTTAAGGACATCCTCCTTATCGGTCATCAGGGATTTGGCACTAAAAAATACATTTCCAATTACATTGCTATTTTCCCTTGCGAACCTTAATTGATTTGGAAGCTCTTTTTTCTTATCCCATGCTTTGTCACTATTGTTTCTTATTTTATAAGGTCCGTTGCCAATATATAGGTTGGTGTTGTAACTATTTTTGGACCACCAGTCCACTATTTTTTTATGCGATGCCACGGGTAGCTCCATGCTCCAATATACTTGGGGTACCAAATAGTCTATCCAGCCCATTTTCATCCATAATAAGGGATCGGCATACAGATCTTCATAGGTGGTCTGACCCGCTTTGGTGTCCGAGCCCAATGGGTCGGTACTCTTGTTTTTCCAAACTCCGAACGGACTTATACCGAACTGAACCCAGGGTTTTGTGCTCTTTATGGTGTTGTGCACCTTATGCACCAAACTATCGATATTGCTTCTTCGCCAATCTTCCAGGGATTGTTGTGGTTGGGCGTATTTGGTATAGGTTTCCGTATCCTCAAAAGTTTCATCCGTTATTTTATAGGGGTAAAAATAGTCGTCAAAGTGAACGGCATCTACATCGTAATTGGCTACTACCTCGCCCATGATATTGGTTAAATGCTGTTGTACTTCAGGCAATCCGGGATTGTAATAGTATTTTTTTCCATATTTCAGCATCCAATCTGGATGTAGATTGTAATCATGGTCCTTACTTAAGATTTCCAATTTTTCATCAAATGTGGCCCGGTAGGGGTTAAGCCAAGCGTGAAATTCCATTCCTCTGGTATGCGCTTCCTGTATCATCCATTGTAATGGGTCGTAATAAGGTTCTGGGGCAACGCCCTCGTTGCCGGTCAAAAACCTTGACCAAGGTGCGTATTGGGATGGATAGAAGGCATCCCCAGCAGCCCTGATTTGTACAATTACGGCATTAAAATTTAAGTCATTATAAAAATCCAGGATTTTCAGATAGTCCTGTTTCTGTTTTTCAATATCATCGAGGCCGCTTTTTGGCCAGTCGATATTGGCTACGGTGGCTATCCATACCCCTCTAAATTCATGTTTGGGTGTTGGTATGGAAGGTCTAAATACCGAGCAGGAGGTAAGTGTCAATGCGAGTATAAGGGCAAGTCTTTTGAACATATGAAATTAGGTGTTGAAATAAAAGGCCTAACATTTAAATATAAATGTAGGCCTTTTGTATTCTAAAACAATATTTCCTCTAAATTGTAGGGTCGGCCGGGGTATTACTATTGTTGTCCCTTTCTGTGTTGGGGTAAGGATAAAAATTTCTATTCCTTTCGTCTGTAAATACCTTGGCGCTAGTGCTGGGTTCAGGTCGATCAAACCTTCTACTGTCTTCCAAACTGGATCCGGTTAAAAATAGTTCCAGCCTACGATTAAGGTATACCTCTTCCAATAGTGCGTCTATGGAGTTATCACCGGAATAGGCGGGAATATTGGCGTTTACACCAAAAACATCGTCATTATCCGTCCTAACATTGTTAATGGCCGTAACAGCAGCCGTAATATCGGCTGAAGTTTTTCTAAGATTGGCCTCGGCTATAATCAGGTTCATTTCGTCCGGTAAATAAACAGGAATCGATTCTGTACCACTTTCCTCATCAAAGAATCCTGCAAGGTCCTCTATTGGAAGTTGATTAATGTTCGATTCATCCAATGGAACCAAATAGAAGCCTATACGACCATCCGCTGGGTCTATAGAAAATGAGGCCGGTAAACCAAAATTGTCCCTAGGTTTAAAATTGGGAACGCCGTTTTGAAATACCCTGCTCCAAACTGGATTTAGATTCTGTGAGTCATAAGTAAATACGGAGGCGGAAGATTGGTCTACTGAACCTGCAGCCGTGATTGCGGCGTCATAATTCCCTGCAAATAAGTTGTATCTGGCCAACATGGCTTGTAGGGTATTTTCCAAATCTATATTTCCCCTCAGAATTTCTGAACTGAATTCGTCCGATATTGGATTGGCCGAAATTAAGTTTTGTGCCTCATTGAGCAGGGCAACTGCGGTATTGTAGGCCTCTGTTCTAGTTACGAATGCTGCATCCCCTTCCTGATTAATTTCTACAATTACTTGTTCGTAGTTCTGTGCCATACTTCCTATGGCCATGGCCTTAAATAAATTGGCATATGCAATTAAACCACTTTTGGTGCCATCATTAATATTGAGATCGGGTGCGTTTTTAGCAATATCTTCTGAAATAGACATTACCCTGAGCATTGTGGACCAGAGTCCGACTATATTGGAGGTAGAATTTGGAATGTCCCCACCGTCCTCAAGATCGATCATATTTTGGAATGTAGTGGTAATACCGGCCTCTCTGGTGGTGACCGCTGGTGTTTCTACGATCCATCTCAAACCCGTGGTGGAATACAATTGTTGCATTCCAATGGTCGCAGCCAATATGCCTTCCCTAGAAGAAAAAACCTGGGCGTCCGTGGCGGCATTAGGGTTGTCAAAATCGGTTTCGCAAGATGAAACCGCCAAAACGGTCATCAAGAGTGCAATAGCCTTTATATTTAAATTTAGATATTTTTTCATCGTTGTTTTTTTAAGTTTAGAAACTAACATTTATTCCTAATTGATAGGTTTTTGGGATCGGAACTGTAGCAAAATCAAATCCCCTTACTCCGTTACTTTGGCCAGCGGCACTTACTTCTGGGTCCCATCCGGAATAATTATCCCATGAAACCAAGTTTCTACCTACCAAACTCAATGCTACGTTGTCTATGAAATCCCATTTAGGTGCAAAGTTGTAGCTAAGGCTTACCTCCCTCAACTTAACGAAAGATCCATCCTCTATAAACTCTTCAAAGATATTTGCCTGCGCTCCTCCGTAACCTTTAGGAAGGTTCCCCAGCAATTCTTGACCTACATTATATCCACCGCCAAACAAAACATTGTCCATCAATCTGCGGTTCCAGTTGAAAACTTCATAACCCTGAACCGCGTCCAACTGTACTCTTAAAGAAAAATTCTTATAAGAAACTTCGTTGATCAGCGACCCAAACCAATCTGGATTTGGATCACCTAACACCTTGGATGATTCCCCATCCTCTGTGGTTCCTCTGTATGGATAGCCATCAGCATCCAGAGCGATGCTACCATCTTCGTTTCTGGCATAAAATTGTCTGTAAAAAACGCCTAAAGGTTCACCTTCAATCACATAGTTGGTAGAAAAGCTTCCGTCAAGTGTTAGTCGGCCACCACCGGCTACGTTGGTAACCTCATTCTTGTTTTTGGAGAAAGAAGCGCTTAGGTCCCATGAAAAGGTTTCATTTTTAATGGGCGCGGCCCTAAGCAGTATTTCAATCCCTTTATTTTCCAGGTTACCTACGTTTTCAAATCTAGAGCTAAAACCGGTTGATGGGGCCAAGACCCTTGGTAGTAGTAGATCTGTAACTTTTTGATGGTAGTATGAGAATTCAAGGCCTAACCTGTTGTTAAGAAAACCGGCATCAAAACCTAATTCAATTTCATCCTGTCTTTCTGGTTTAAGGTTTTCATTGCCTTGGGCAGTAGAGGGTATAAGGCTTACTGCACCTGCAATAGCGGAGGGTGAATATACAGAAAACCTATCGAAGGCACCCAAGGCGGTTAGGTTACCGGCCTGACCCCATGAAGTCCTTAATTTAAAGGAGTTAAAAGTGTCCGAAAAGGCATCTTTCCAGAAATCTTCATCGGATAGTACATAGGAAGCACTGGCCTTAAAATAAATTTGATTACGTTCATCCTTGCCAAAGGTTGAGGCTCCGTCCATTCTTACCGCGCCATTTATGTAAAGTTTGTCCATAAAAGAAAAAGACTGCTGTAAAAAGGCGCCCCAATAAGATATTTGGGACCTTGTCTCGCCTTGCTCCAACAAACTACCTCCAGTTGCCGTTTGCACTACAGGTGGAAGTCCGGTTGCGCTGATGCCTACTCTGTCTCTCTCTTCATATTGCCATGAACCTCCCGCTGTAGTAGTGGAGTTCACATTATCGGATATATCTGTCCTATAGGTTATATTTAGATCGCTGTTGTATTGAAAACTGTTTAGATCCGATCTTCTGGCAAACCCATCGGGTAATGTTGAGGTATTATTAATAGGAATATAGGCAAATGCGGACTGGTTATAATAATCCATTCCCAAGGTATATTTTGCGGAAAGGTGTTCGTTAAATTTACCGTCCAAAGCAATGCTAGTGATGAAGCGATTGGTTTTTTGTCCAAAATCAAATCGGTCTACCGCTTCCAATGGGTTTGTTCTGGCTACTAGAGGAGAGGTTACAGGATAAACCCCAGATGCGTCGGGGGTTGGATCTATAGAGTTGTCACTGAACAAGAAACCTGTAATGGAGCCATAGGCCGAATTGATTCCTCCGTTGGGAACATCGTTACTAATACTTCTTACGTAGTTAAAACCTCCGGTGATATCTAGCCAGTCAAATGCCTTTTGGGTGATATTGGCCTTGAATCCGTAGCGTTTGAAATCGGTATTCTTTACAATTCCCTCATTATCCAAATGTGAGGCAGAAAGAAAATAGGAGGTCTTCTCATTGCCTCCGTTTACTGAAAAGTAATTTTCCAAACCGAAGCCAGTATCGAAAATAACATCTTGCAAATCATATCGCTCTACGGGAACTGTGGCCAAATTGTTTCTATCCGTGGCTACTTCCCAGGCTAGGGGAACAGTGTTATAATCTATTTTTTTTCTAAGCTCGTTAAGTTTGGTATTGGTCATAAAGGTAAACTTTGGTTCACCGCTCTTTCCTTTTTTGGTAAAAATTTGGACTACCCCGTTACTCGCTCTTGAACCATAGATAGCTGCTGCTGCTGCACCCTTAATAATTTCTATTTTATCGATATCGTTTGGGTTTAGGTCGGCCAGTCTGTTTTGGGAGTTACCGCCCAAATCTATTAGCTCGTTGCTGGAGTTGCTTATAATGATTCCATCTACAATATACAGTGGGTCGGAACTACCTGCGATAGTGCTGGGGCCTCTAAGTCTTATACTAATACCTCCTGCTGGATCACCGGAGTTTTGTTGTACCAAGGCGCCGGAAACCTTTCCGGCAATGGCCTGGTCTACTTGGGTAGCACCATTATTGGTCAATTCTTCGGACTTCACGGAAGAGATGGCATTTCCTAGGGACCTTTTGTTGGCTCCGGTTCCCGTTCCTGTAACCACTACCTCGTCCAAGCTTAAAAGGTCTTCTGTTAAAACAATATCCTGGGTAATATCTGCACCGGAGGTGGAGAAGGACACTTTTTGGGTGCTAAAACCAAGATAGCTGGCAGTGAGATTATAGGTCCCGTTTTCAAGGTTGGCTTTGAAACTGTAGTTTCCGTCAAAATCCGAAACTGCACCGAAAGAGGTATTCGCAATAAATACAGAGGCCCCTGCTATTGGTATCCCTGAACCACTTTCAGTAATGTTTCCACTGATTGTAATTGGGGATTGTTGCCCAAATACGTTTGTACTCATTACCAGGAGTAGCCAAAGAAGTAAATGGCTTGGTAACTTTCCTCTAATTGTTTGAAATTTTTTCATCGGCTTTTAGAGTTAATTTTTAGTGAATTAAATTAGAAATTGTATAATTGATATTTTCAAAAATATGCAAAAAACTGCAACTATTGCAATTATTTGCAATATATTGCAATAATTATTGATTTAATTAGCTGGATGAGGTTTGTTTGCAGTATTTTGCTAATATTGCCTGCATTATGTTAATATGATAATTTTATGTTAAAAGCCGAGAGACAACAAGTAATTTTAAACGAGGTTAGGATTCACAATAGGGTTTTGTTTACGGATATTGCCGAACTTTTAAATGTTTCGGTAGATACCATACGCCGAGATATCAAAGAGCTCGGTGCTGCCAAAAAGTTAAAGAAGGTGCACGGCGGGGCCATATCCTTAGGATTTAACAATTACCATGTTGAAAATCAAGAGATATATGCTCTTGAGAATAAGTCACGGATTGCCAGAAAAGCCATAACCTTGTTAAAAAGTGGTCAGGTGGTACTGCTAAGTGGTGGAACCACCAATATGGAAATTGCACGAATGATTCCTCCCCATTTGAAAATCACCTGTTTTACACCTAGTTTGCCGGTTGCCGTTCAATTAATGGCCAAATCGGATGTGGAAGTGATATTGGTAGGTGGAAAATTATCCAGGGATTCCCAAATTGCGATTGGAGGTTGTGCTATAAACATGTTAAATGATATTAAGGTTGATATCTGTTTCTTGGGAATCAATTCCATCGATGTTAAAAATGGGGTAACCGATTTCGACTGGGATATTGTTCAAATAAAAAAAGCTATGATAAGTGCTTCCAAGAGAATTGTGGCCCCATCAATTTCCGAGAAATTGAATTCTACTCAGCGATTTAAAATTTGTGGCTTGGACACAATAGATGTTTTAATTACCGAACTGGAACCAGACGACGATAAATTAAAGGATTTTAGGGATGCCAAAGTAAAATTACTTTAACGCTATTTATTTATTATAAAATGGTATTTTTTCATGGGCTATATTTTTAATGACCACTGATTGTTTTGAACACTGCGAAAAACTAAAAATTCCTAAGTTTGCCCTAATTTTAATAGAATTATTTGATTTTTGGGAAAGAAGTAAGTTCAATCAATATTTAAATACCAGAATACAAGAAGTAAACACTCGATATATAGACTGATGCAACCAACCAATTCCTTATAGTGAACCCTAATTTCTGAATCTTATATAAAGTACTATAAAATTTAATACCAACCATAAAATATGCAAGATTATAAAAAGATAACCGAATTGCCATCGAAATATAATGACCTTGAATTGATGGATACCGCAACAATCCTTACCAATATGAATAAGGAGGATAAGTTGATCGCTGATGCAGTATCTTTAGTGATACCGGAAGTAACCAAACTGGTAGATGCCCTTAAGGAAAGATTTGACAAAGGGGGGCGATTATTTTATATAGGAGCGGGTACCAGCGGCCGATTAGGTATTTTGGATGCTTCGGAAATCCCTCCAACATTTGGGTTGTCCCATGATCATGTTATAGGACTTATCGCCGGAGGGGATGTTGCCATTAGAAAGGCGGTTGAAAATGCCGAGGATGATACCGTTCAGGCTTGGAAGGATTTGGAGGCGTTTGAAATAACAAAGAACGACACGGTAGTAGGGATAGCGGCTTCAGGTACCACACCATACGTTATTGGTGGGGTAAAGGAAGCGGCAGCCCGAGGATTGCTCACCGCATGTATCACCAATAATCCAGGTTCTCCATTGACCCAGGCTGTGGAGATTCCCATCGCAGTAAATGTGGGGCCAGAATTTCTTACGGGAAGTACACGTATGAAAAGTGGAACATCGCAAAAGTTGGTGCTTAACATGATTTCCACTGCATTAATGATCAGGATTGGGAGGGTAAAAGGGAATAAGATGGTAAATATGCAGCTTACCAATGAAAAATTGGTAGATCGTGGCACCCGGTATTTGGTTGAGGAATTAAAGATAGATTATTCCGAGGCCGAAAAATTATTAAAGAAATACGGATCTGTTAAGAACGCCATAGACGCTAGTAAAGGATAGACTATTTGTTGATATTCATAGAAACTTCTTCTGGAGTTACTATGCTATCGCTTTTATTTCCCCAGGAGTTAAGGATATAGTTCATTACATCTGCAATTTCCTCATCTTCCAATCCCATTGGGGGCATAATGTTGTTATAGGCTACCCCGTTGACCAAAAAATAACCCTGCTGGCCGTATTTTACGCCTCTTATGCTTTCTTCTCTTTTGTTCAATAAAAAATCTGACTTGGCCAATGGAGGAAATGTTTTTTCAACACCCTCCCCATTGGCCATATGACAGTTTATACAGAAGTCCGAATAAATCTCCGCACCTCTATTGATACTCTCTTCCAATTCTTTGTCTTGGAACAATATATAGGACAATAATGAAATGGATAAAATATATGTTAAAAGCAAGAACTTCATATGTTACTTTTTAAAATGATGACACGTAATGTAAGGACAATTATTTCTTGGGTACAAGTTTGTAAATTCCCTTGCCTTCCACGGCCACATAAATAAAACCGTCCGGTGCTTGTCTTACATCTCGAACACGTCCCAAATCGGGCATCAATTTTTCTCTGTAAACAACCTTGTTCCCCTTTAATTCCAGTCTTTCCAAATATTGAAATTTTAGGGAACCTATTAATAAGTTACCTTTCCATTCCGGATATTTGTCAGATGTTACAAAGGCCATTCCACTTGGTGCTATGGATGGTACCCAATAATGTATTGGTTGTTCCATGCCTTCCATTTCGGTTTTGTCAGTAATGGGAGTTCCGCTGTAGTTAATACCATAGGTGATCACTGGCCATCCGTAATTTTTGCCTTTTTCAATAATATTGATTTCGTCGCCACCTTGTGGGCCGTGTTCGTTATCCCAGATTTCCCCGGTCATAGGGTTTTTTACCAAACCTTGGGGATTTCTATGGCCATAGCTGTATATAGCCGTTTTTGCACCTTCGGTGTTTACAAAAGGATTGTCTGACGGGATACTCCCATCCGCGTTTAAACGATATATTTTTCCACCATCCCTGGTAATATCCTGAGGATTAACGTCACGGTCTCCACGATCTCCTATGGAAAAGAATAGATAACCGTTATCATCAAAGGCGATTCTAGAGCCAAAATGCTGACCTTTGGTGGTGTTGGGGGTACCCTTGTATAATAATTGGATATCGGTAAGACTATTGTTGTTCAACTTTGCCCTGATAATGGCCGTATTTCCACCCTTATCATCACCTTCTTCGGAGGCATAGGATATATAGATCCATCCGTTATTGGCATAATCGGGATGTGCGACAACGTCCAACAACCCTCCTTGGCCCCTAACATACACGGCAGGGACATTGTCCACCATATTTTTTTTGCCATCCTTGTAATGGATCAATTGACCTGTCTTTTCCGTAATGAGCATACTGCCATCCGGAAGAAAGGTAAATCCCCATGGTATTTGTAGTTCATCGATTATTAGCTCGACACTGAACGGTGGGTTTTCTGCGTTATTCACTTCATTTTCAGTTTGTTGTGCGCAAGATATATGCAATGAAACAAAGGCGATGAATATAATTAGGATACTATTTTTCATAATTCCACGTTAAATAATTAATAATGTAGCTTAGAACGCTAAAGATAAATATAAAATATAAGCAAAACTATTACACCAAAAATATACTTAGACTCCCCAAGTCCGATTATATTTTGTAAAACCTACTTAACCTATGCTCCCGAAAAAACCACGGCATATTTATTATGCCCTACTTCTGCTAGCACTGAGCGTTGTGTTTAGTGCCACGAAGGCAAACTCAATAGTTTATGAGCTTATTGCGGATGTATCTTCCGCGGTCGAAAATATTAATTCGACGAAAATTGCCGTTGAACAACCCTTGGAGAATAGTTCACTGGAGATTTCCAATACCAAGAAAGAGGTCCAAATAGATGTTACCTCCAGTCCTATGATGTTTGCTACGATCATCAATGGGGCCAATGAAGAGGTAACCTGTACCAATGACGGAAGTACCCTGGCCAAATTTTTTCTATGTGGTACGGGCGATGATAGAACTATTTCCGTTAGCGGAGCTGGCACTATAACTTGGCAGAAGCTTTCATCAAGCTGTGTTTTTGTGGGAACGGACACCTGTCCGGTAAAGGATAATAGTTGTTATGGTCCAGCAGTAACAGGTCCAACATATTTCCTAGATGCCAGTGATCCCTACGTTGCGGGGGAATATCGCGTTAGGGTAGGCTCTGGTGCTTTTTATTATTTCAGGGTTTCCTCCAACCCCTTGAATCCCCAACTTAGTACCCAGAATATTATTTGCGGTAATCCAGGAAGGGTAGAGGTGACCAATGTGCCTGCCGGCTACGAATACAGTCTTAATTCTGCTGCAGGTCCCTATCAGGACAATCCGTATTTTGATATCTTTACACCAGGGAATTATCAGGTGTATACCCGTTTAAAGAACGCTTCGCCCAGTGCCTGTGTTTTTCCTTCGCAAACCGTAACCATAAGCGAGGTGGATATGACGGTGGCGGTTTCCAAGGTAGATATTATCTGTAGTGGTGATAAGGGAAGTATAAGCATTGACATTTCTGGAGTTCCAGGGTTTTATAGCTATAGGTTAATTAGAAACGGTGTTACCATGAACACCTTTGGGCCTAATGGGTCCAATACACATACCTTTAATAATTTGGGGGCAGGTACCTATTCCGTATCCGTTCAGGCTGGCAGTAGTTGTACCCAAACTATTAGTACTATTAATGGAAATCCAATTACGATAGGCGCCGGACTTGTTCCTGTAGATGCCACTGCCTTTGCGACCGACAGTTTTGGCTGTGGTGCCACATCTGTAGATATCACCATAGATGCGAGTGGTGGTACGGGACCATATCAGTATAGCGTAAATGGAGGTGCCTTCGGCGGAAGTTTTGCAACTTCCACCACGCATACAGTAAGTAGTCCAGGTACCTATAATATAGTGGTAAGGGATGCCAATGGATGTACCAAAAATGCGGCGGTGGATGTTGAGAACATTCCGCCCCCTGTTTACAATATCAGTTCTGTAGATGCCAATTGTGGAGGTTCCAACAACGGAAGCATTACCGTAAATGTTACCAATAGTAATGGGTATAATTTACAATACAGTATTAATAATGGAGGATCCTTCCAAAACAGCAATGTTTTCTCCAATTTGGCACCAGGAAATTATAATGTGGTAATCAGGTATCAACAAGATACTTTTTCATGTACCACCCCGGCGGTTGGTAGAACCATAGGTACTCCTTCTACCATTTTGGGAAATGCCAATGCCACCCAAACCCCAACTTGTTTAAATGAAAGTGGAGGCCAGATCACCTTTTCTGGAGTCAGTGGAGGTGTAGGTCCATATGAATATAGTATTGGCTCTGGCTTCATTCTGAACAACACCGTCTTTAATGGTATTTCCGCAGGGACCTATTCCCCACAGATACGTGATGCCAATGGCTGTGTTTCTACCTTGCCTGCCATAGTTTTTAGTCCGTTGAACAAACCTACGGATATCGATTTTACGGTGTCCAGTATAGATTGTGCTACAGGTACGGCATCCGTTTCTTTAGCGGTAACAGGAGGTGCGGCCATAAGTACTTATGAAATTATTGCCCCTACGAGTGTAAATAATGGCGGGTCCAATACGTTCACAGGATTGGGCTTAGGTAGTTATACCTTTAGAGTGACCGATTCCGCGGGTTGTAATTATACAGAAAGTTTTGCCATAACCGATATTAGTTCTATTGGTGTTGCCAGTCAGTTGCTGACCAATGTAACCTGTTTTGGGGATAGTGATGGGGCCGGCCGATTTATAGTGGACGGATTTAATGGTACCTATAGGTATCAAATAGATGCAAATCCTGTAGTAACTGGGCAGACCTCCAATATTGTTTCTGTAAGCGGACTAAATGCTGGTTCCTATACCATAACGGTTACGGATGAGGATACCAATTGCGTGGATACGGCGACCCTTGTTATTGCCGAACCAACAGCTCCCTTGGCCATTTCTCCTATATGGACCGATATGAGTTGCCAGAACAACAATAGGGGTGCGGTTAACGGGAATGCATCAGGAGGATGGGGCGGATTTCAATACACCCTAACCAGACCAAACGGTACTCATATTGGTCCAAGGAGCAATCCCAATTTTACGGGTTTAACGGATGATTCCGGACCATACACTATAACTGTTGAAGATGGAGGTGGTTGTACGGCTTCCGCAAGTTATACTTTTACGCGGTTAACGGCACCTACTTTGGTTTTGGATACTGGAGCTTCCGATTTTTGTTTTGATAGTTCCAATGCCACAACCATGGTGGTCAATGCCAGTGGTGGGGATGGAAACTATGAGTACCGCATAGATAATGGACCTTGGGTAGCCGGTGGTGCCAGTGCAAGTTTTGGAGGTCTTACCCCTGGCAACCATACCGTTCAGGTTAGGGATGGAAATAACTGTATGGATGATGTGGTAAGGAATATTAGGCCACAGACCACCTCTACCGTAAGTATACAAAAGGAACTTACCTGTAGTTTGGTGCCAGGTGCAGGTGATGCGGATATTAGGGTAAATATAGGTAATGGTAATCCACCCTATGCCAATTATGCAGTGAACATTAATGGAGGGGGATATGGTCTAACAACCCCAATTTCAGGAAGTAGTTTTGTATATACAACCCCAAGTCCAGGTACCTACCAGTTTCAAATTACTGATGGAAATGGCTGTGTGGTGGAAACCAATGTGGTTACCATAAGCCCTACGGATGTAATAGCAGCATCGTCAGATGTTACGAACCCCCGTTGCGACGATCCCAATACCGGGGTAGTCCGCTTGATTCCTGATACCACGGTAGGGGTGGCACCATATGAATATAGTACAGATGGTACCAACTATACAAGTCAAGCCGTATATGGAAATCTTTCCCCTGGAAATTATACCTATTATGTTAGGGATAGTAGAGGTTGTTTTATAGATGTCCATTTTACGGTAGGACCTCCAGATCCCGGAGTGGATGCCACGGTGGTGCCAAATGATGCTACCTGCGCCTCGGGAGTGGTTACGGGAAGTATCGACGTTACTGGTAATATCAATGGTGTAGCCCCTTATACCTATACTGTATTGGATGTCAACGGAAACGTTGTCGGTCCGGTTGTAAATACGGCAAGTGACACCCATAGTTTTACCAATTTACCGGAAGGGGAATATACCGTAATTACAAGGGATGCATCCGGTTGTGAAGATAGGGACGCAGTCACTTTGGGACATGCAGGTGTAACCATAACCCCGGTTCCACCACCATTGCCCGCAAGTTGTGATCCTGCTGGTGATGGCTTTACTTATACAGTAAATGTTGCAGGTGGATCCGGATCTTATGAGATTAGAATAGTTGGTGAGGCCAGTTTTTATGCCTTGGTTCCAGGACCCAATTCCCATACTTTTAGTTATGCAGCTAACGGTATTATTTATGGAGTGGCCTATACGGTTGAGGTTATGGATGTAATAACAGGCTGTATTTATCAGCAGGAAATTCCTCCTGTAAGTGGTCCATTGCTTAATTTTATTGCAACAGCTTCTGCGACTTCAGCCTCCTGTGACGTTTCTGGAAATGGCATATTCAATTATGAAGTTGAGGAATATACTGGTACACAGTTGGAAATTACAGTAATCAACGTTACTACAGGTGCCATTGTGGCACCAGCAACAACTATTACCGTACCAGCTTACGTTCCGGGTACTCCTTACACAGGACAGATAACCAACTTGCCTCCAGGTAACTACCGTGTTTTGGTAGAAGATGTGTCTTCCGGTTGTACCACTAGTGCACAGGCAATAATAGCCCAAGATATTCCCACAATTAACGTTGATAGTAATACCAATGCCAATTGTAATGATCCAAACGGATATTTGGTGATACGAGGAGTTGGGGGAACAGGGCCATACCAATATTCTGTGGTACCTACTACAACACCGGTTGGGGTTTATTCAGGGACTACCGACTATGGGTTGCCTGCGGGAGATTATGATGTATATGTACAGGATGCCAGTGGTTGTAGCTCTTTCACTACGGTGACCATTTTGGAGGATCCAGGAGTTGCGGCACCTACCATTGATGTTACCAATCAATGTTTTGTGGTCGCTTCCTATAATGTGGAGGTTACAAGCCCTGTAAATAGTGGACCAGCCCCGGAGACTACTTTTCAATACGATATGGGTAGTGGATTTCAGGATAGTCCATTTTTCACGGTACCCAATCCAGGTACTTATACCATGACGGTAAGGGATGGCAACGGTTGTACAGCTACCAATACTTTTGAGGTGTTCGACTTCTTTTCCATAACGGCCAGTGCAACGGCGGAGCCTTCCTGTAACAATGCAGATGGTTCTATTACTGTTGTGACTTCAGGTGGTAGCGGGGATTTTGACTATGTTTTGGACGATGGGGCCGGTTTTGTGGTAAATCAATCGGACGATCCAGTGTTTACCGCCCTACCTCCTGGGAATTATACCATAACCGTAACGGATAGGAGTTCCAATACTTCTCCATTGTGTGAGGATACCGCGGTTGTAGAAATAATTACGGTAGATCAACCAATAATAGATGCTGTGTTGACCGAAGATATTTCTTGTTTCGGAAGTGCCGATGGTAGTATTTCGGTGGATTTGGTAGCGGCATCCGCTACGGACGGACCTTTTGTTTATAATTTGTATGATAGTGGCGGTGTTTTGGTAACGAGTCAGGCCGATGCCATTTTCGATAATTTAACTCCTGACAACTATGAGGTTGAGGTAGTGTCCAGTAGAGGGTGTACATCAGCACGAGTGCCTGCGAATATTATTGAACCTACAGCATTGATGGGGGGGGCATCAG
This sequence comes from Arenibacter troitsensis, assembly GCF_900177645.1. Classification (GTDB taxonomy): domain Bacteria; phylum Bacteroidota; class Bacteroidia; order Flavobacteriales; family Flavobacteriaceae; genus Arenibacter; species Arenibacter troitsensis. The sequence continues at coordinate 221,476 of NZ_FXAO01000002.1, read as the reverse complement.
CTCCTGCATTTACCTGTAATCCTTCCAGTAATACCTTTAATACCACAATAATTACGGCATATGCCGATAACAACGGTGACGGAACAGGAACTTTGACAGGTACAGGACCATATACTTATAGCATCAATGATGGTAGCCCAGTATTTGATGGAACCAATTTTCAGAGTAGCAATACCTTTGAAATTATTGATAATGGAGGGGCTCAAACCATAATAGTTACCATAAGGGATAATAATGGTTGTGAAATTACAGATACGGTAAATTTGGCTCCTCCCTCCGGACTAACCTTTAGTTTTAACGAACTTACCCCTATTACCTGCGATGCTTCGGGATCTGGTGTAATGGCCAGTACCGTTGAGATTATTATAGATCAAGGTCCTGGAGACTATGGTGTTGAAATATTGCCTTTAGGTTCGCAGCCAGAGCGACTAACCAGCGGTGCCGATAGGATTGTATGGGACTTGGATACGCCTGGAGACTATATTTTTGCCGTAAGGGATATTGCCAATGGTGGCTGTTTGTTTGTGACACCAACCTACAATGTGCCTGATTATAACCTTATAGAGGCTGTTATTAATGAGGTGAAACCAGTAACCTGTTTTAACGGATCTGATGGTGAAATTAGTATTGAACTCAATAATTATACCGGTGTTTATAACTATGAGGTATTTTCCCGTGATGCCGCCGGTGTTGAAACCAGTACAGGGGTTACCGGAAGTTTTGATACGGCCAATCCAATTAACAGTCCTGAAATAATTACGGGAGTGCCTGCAGGAAACTTATTGGTACGTGTAGAAGCAGTTGATAGTCCATTTTGTGATACCGTTAGTAATACAACTACGGTACACGGACCGGATAGACCTTTAGATCCTACACCGGCTCAAACAGCGGATGTTACCTGTTTTATCCCTGGTAGGGGTGAAATAACGGTCTCAGGTGATGGTGGCTGGGGAGGTTACGAGTATCAATTGGAAATGGAAACTGCTCCAGGGGTGTACCTTATGGTTACTTCCTTTTCTGTCAACAATGTATTTAGTGATTTAACAAGTGGCACGTATCGCGTGGGTATCCGTGATTCTGGAGGCTGTGTGGTGACGGAGGATTTCGTAATTAGTCCGCCGGTACCGATTGCTGCCGATATTAGAATTGTACAGCCATTACTATGTCCTGGATCAAATGATGGAATCATTGAAGCTTATAACATAAGTGGAGGGGAAGATATTAATGGGGATGGCGAAGAGTATCTGTTCCAGTTGAATAGGTTGGATACCTCTGGTAATATTTTAAATACCAGTGGTTTACAGGAATCTCCTGTCTTCCCTAACCTACCCACAGGAAATTATACCATAGTGGTCTATGACGGCTGGGGGTGTAGTTTTACCACATTGCCAATTTTTATCCAAGATCCGCTTCCCGTGGATGCCGACTTGTTGGAAACCTTGGCACCTGGTTGTGGGGACGAAGGACGAATGGAACTCACTATCGTTAACCCTGTACCTGGGATGGAGTATTTCTATCGTAGATCTGGGACCACGGATCCATTTGTTTCATTTGGAGGGATTGGTGTAATTACGGTCGAGATTGTTATACCCAATGTAAACCTTAATCCCGGACCCTATCAATTTGATGTTCAAAATGGCAATGGTTGTCCGGAGCAGAAGTCGAATGAAATTAATCTTGATCCAGCTTTACCCTTGGTGATAGCCCTAGATCTTGTAGATGCCAATATTAAATGTGCCGGTCAACCAACAGGTATAGTGAGGTCGGAAGCCTTTGGTGGGGTGGGAAATTATATTTATACTCTGGTAAACAACATTTTGGATAGTGGAACACCTGGTGTTCCCAGGCTTCCTGTTGCTGCCGATATTGTGAGGGGACCTCAAAGCTCAGGCATATTTAGGGATTTGCCACCGGGATCCTATTATGTTTATGCTACTAGTCTGGGATGTACTGCCATTTCCGGGGAAATTCTGATAACCCCAAAGGATCCATTGATATTGGATCGTTTGGAAATGGTGCCTGTTAGTTGTTATGGCGATGTAGATGGACAGGTCATTATAGAAGCCAGCGGGGGTACCGGAAAAATTCGTTTCTCCATTTCCGATACCTTAAGTGAATTCTTTGAAGGGGAAGATCCTTCAAATCCAAATTCTTTCACTTTTACTGATTTACCACCAGGTACCTATGAAATAATAGTACAGGACGAATTGGGATGTAATATTTTGCAGGAAGTGACCATTACGGAGCCCGAAGAATTGGTTGTGGCCAACGTGGATACTACCCCGGAAACCTGTGTTATGGCTTCCGACGGTTCGGCACAGCTGACCATGATGGGAGGAACGCCATTTGTGGATATACTAAGCGGAGTGGAATATTATGAAACCAAAATTATTGGACCTGATTCCGTAGGGGACGAAGTTTTTGTGAGAAACGATGCCTTATTTTTCGATAACCTAATGGGCGGTGAAACGTATGTAGTGTTCATCCGAGATTCCATGGGTTGTGAGACAAACGCCGTTGTCCCGATCATGATCGGAGTTGATCTAAGCGCCGAGCCAATTGTTGAATATGGATGTGAGGGAATTTTTCCGAACAGTACCGTTACTATTCGCATGACGGATACAAGCCTAATGTCCAGGCTTTTATTTTCGCTGGATGTTGATGATATGACTTTGGCCAATACCCAGACTGTTTTTGGAGATTTGGTGGCAGGCGACCATACTGTTTATATCTATCATGAAAATGGATGTGCCACTTCGGTAGATTTTACGGTGGAAGCATATGAACCATTGACCTTGACTGCGATAAAAACAGGTCCCAATGAGGTAACGGCAGCGGCTACGGGAGGCTTTGGCGATTATGAATATTTCTTCCAAGGGGATTCTTATGGCGAAGTGAATGTGTTTTTGTCCAACCAGGATGCCAATGTAACGGTTAGGGTAGAGGATCGCATGGGTTGCGAGGCCACCATAACCATTCCGTTCAAATTTACGGGTATGTTGGAAATACCCAATTTCTTTACTCCAAATGGGGATAACATGAATGATGAATGGTTCCCAGGAAACAGGGATTATTTCCCCAATATAGAAGTTAAGATTTATGATAGATATGGTAGGGTAGTGGCCATTTTGGACCAAGTATCCGGCTGGGACGGCAATTACGACGGTAAGGCTGTGCCTTCTGGGGATTATTGGTATGAAGTGAACGCCAATGATGAGGATAAACAGCAGTTTATGGGGCATTTTACCCTATATAGATAACGGAATTTTTAGCTGTATTTTTCCATGAAAAGGACACTTAATCTTTTAGTGTCCTTTTTTGTGAACTAGAACTTTTTATTTCCAGGGATTATTCTATATTTGCAGTCCTAAAAAATAGGATTGAATTCCCAAGTAAATTATTCAGTTCTATTAAAATTCGGGGTGTACCACGCTGATGGCGTGGCAGGTCTAGCCCGGCTTGCAAAGCCAAAGGCATTGTTATCGCGCCGCGTTTGGGACGCGGAGGTTGTCACGCTTTGGGCGTGACCACCCTAAGAAAGTTGGTATATGTTCGTTTATATTTTATATAGCGAGAAACGTTCAAGGTATTACGTAGGTCAGACTACGGATATGACAAAAAGATTGAAAAGACATAATCTTGGGATTGTCCCTTCTACCAAGAGTGGGACCCCTTGGAGATTAGTTTTGCAACTGGAAGTATTATCTCGCTCGGAAGCTCTAATTTTGGAGCGACGTATAAAGAAAAGAGGTGCAAAACGTTTTGTAGATGACCATTTCGGGGTGTAGTACCGTGTCATGCACGGCATAAACTACGCTCAAACAGTTGTCAAAAAAATAGGATTGAATTCCCAATTAAAATATTCAGTTCTATTAAAATTCGGGGTGTAGCGTAGCCCGGTTATCGCGCCGCGTTTGGGACGCGGAGGTCGCAGGTTCGAATCCTGCCACCCCGACGAACCTAGAAATAGGTAGTATCAAAAACACTGTTAATCAAATTGATTTTCAGTGTTTTTTTTGTTTTTACACATTTTCCTTGATATCAAATGATATCATTTGGGATTATGCCTAATTTCTGGAATAGCAATGAAATTTAATAGGTTGTTATTGTTAACAACAAGCAGCTCAGAATGTATTCTTGACCGTCTGGATGGGTCGTTCCATTATACAATTCAGGTTTATATCCCAGGATTGTCATAAGTGATGCTCTATAAAAGAACAACTTGGATTACAAATATGCATTTAAAATGTAAAGCCGTTGTTTCCCATTTATTCTATAATTTTTATATCTACCGATGTCCTGCTTTGCCACCCTGTTTTATCAATTACCGAAAAGGAACAATGGTAGTCCCCAGTATCAATATCGTTGGGAATTGTTAAGCTTATGCTTAATTCATAGGTGGTCAACCCGTCTTCAATGGAATAATTTTCAATAAAAATCCATGGATTTGTGGCTGTTTTTTTAGGGTCCAGGCTGCACTCTCCATCTTGATCATCATGGGTATGATGGTCAAAATTGTGATGGATATCCAGGCTATAAGAGGCCAATTCCGCATTATCGGAGACCATCGCCTTAAAAGAATAGGTTTCCCCTCTTACAAGTTGTGAACAGGCTTGGGGAAACCCTTCATCATAATTGATGTCAATGGTAGGTTTTTGTTCGTCCTTAGCTGCATTGTCATCGGTGCTACAAGAAGCTAAAACAAGGCCTAAAACTAGAATGTAAAAATATTTTGTTGAAAATCCCATAATGTAAATTTTAAACCGCATAACATAAATGTGTCTATGTCATGCGGTATAGTTATAATATTATTATGCAGTAACGTCTATATGCGTTTCATACTCCTTTGTGTTTCCATCTTCATCTTCAACTGTAAAAAGGACGTGATACTCGCCGGCAGGAGCGGTAAGGGGAACATCGATATGTTTGTGGAATTCTGCTTCGATCTCCTCATGGAATCCATCCTCAAAAATCTCTTCATAGTCCCATTCTACTTCCCCTTCGCCAATTGTCAGGTCATGTGCATGTATATCTACCGTAATGTTGTGTATGCCATTAACGGCATCGATCATAAATTCAACATGAAAATCACTTCCTCTTTGGACGGTGGTATCCATAGAAAAATCACTTATCACAATAGGATCCAAAATCTCCAGATGACCCTCAATCTCTGTGCTATTTCCCAACTCATCGGTTACCGTTAACACAATATGATATTCACCTGCCGGAATGTTCGAGGGAATATCAATATGTTCATGAAAGGTTGGGTTAATTACGAGGTAGGAGGCATTTGTGTAGGTGTTTTCATAATCCCATTCAACTTCGTCTTCTCCAACCTGAACATCATCGGCATGTATGTCTATGGAAATACTGCGGACTATTCCTTCCGCGTTTATTTCCGCTTCCAAATGAAGGTCGGAACCCTTATAGGCAAATGGTTCCGTGGAATGATCGCTTCCCTCCCCAAATTCGAAATTGGTAATTACTGGAGCCGATGCATCAGAAACTCCGTCGTCGTCACTGCTACAAGAGTTCAAAAAGAGTCCTAAAAAGGTAAAAATGGCCAATAATTTAAAATTTGATTTCATAATGTTTGTTTTCATGTGTTTGATTTTAATTGTTATTGATTTATTTGTGTTTGCTATTTATTAAAAAGGTATTGTCAATGAGATGGATAAGTTTCTGCCGGGTTCTGGTACATCTATCAACCGGTAAAAACTGGTATGGTCATAAAAGTGTGTATTCAACACATTGTTGAGTTTTGCCCGTACCTCAATAGGCTTGGTACTTTTAATAAGGTTCATTTGAGCTGTAAAGGACATGTTGAGCACCTGATATGCCTCCGTTACTTCTTCGGGAGGTACTATTTCATTTTGTGCGGCAGTAACCCTATAGTCTGCCCTTATTTGAGGTTTTTCAAGAAAAAGAAAATCCTTGAGTTGATAGCTGGCGGAGAACAATCCCGACAAAGGGGGTGAAAACGGAAGTGTAAAGCCCTTTTTGGGGCCACTTGTCTGCCTGGAATAAACGTACTCTGCAGAAGCATCCAATTGTAGGTTTTTTAATACAGTGGTACTTGCCCTGATCTCTCCTCCGGCCCTGAACACCTTGCTCTGCGTGTACTCATATATCTGAAGGGTTTCATAATAATTGGAAGTTGGATTTAGGTAGATGAAATTCTCAAAAAGATTTACAAAAGGACTGACCCCAAAACTGAAGGAATCAGAACTATGGTCTACCTCAAGATCCAACTGATAAGAGGATTCGGGGTCAAGATCCAGATTTCCCCTTTCGTACCGATACATATGATAATTTACGCCGTCCGAAGCCAATTCGTTGGCCAAAGGCATTTTAAAACTCTTACCTAAATTGATTTTATAGGTAGTATTTTGGTGTATGTAACTAATCCCAAGCGAAGCACTGAAATTGCCGAAATCCAAGGTTTTGTTTTTGGCCCTTTGAAGATAGACGTAGGACGTAGAACCATCAGAGTTGTTCACTGTTGAGGGATACCAGTCATAATGGGATTTGCTATCCAGCACCCCATAGTCATAACGCAAGCCTGCTAATAAATGGAGATCTGGATGAATCTCGAATTGGTCATTGGTAAAAGCTCCAACGGTAAATCGGTTATACGAAGGAATCAAAAACCCCCATCCCCCTATGTTATTGTCTTGATATTCCAAATTTACACCTGCTGTAATATCATGCCTTTGATTGGGGCTAAAGGAGTCCTTTATATTTAAGGTGTAGGTATTTTTATCAAATATCCGTTCCTTGCTATCTGGTGGTATTGGCATATATCCGTGCGGAACAGGTTCTGAAAGTTCCTCCCTATGGTTGTTTTGATATCCCAGGTCCAATTGAAGGGTATGGTTTCCAATACCAGCGGAAGTATTGTTCGTAATTTTAAAATGGTTCACCTTATGATAGGGTAAATCGATATCCCTATTGGAACTATCGTAATCAATGCTGGAACTTCTGACCTCCAAGCCATGGGCATTGGCAAAAAAACCATTTTTAGCATTTACATTGCTAAAATTAGTTTCGGACTTAAGGTTGCCTGAAATAAAACCGATCCCCAAGCTTACATCAGCTTCCTTCCCGGCCGTATTCCTTAAGTTATTATCATGCAGTTCAAAAATGTAATTCTCATAATTGATTCTATCCGTTGGCACTTTGTAATCGCCATAATCCCTATATGTTAATCGCCCGCGATAAAACCACTTGTTTTTACGCCCTTGTATGCCCGCCGAAACCCCCAATAGATCATTATTGGTTTCTCCTAACAAGTTTACCTCTCCCTTTAACGAATTTTGACCGGGCAATTTCGGAGCCTGAATATCTACCACGCCCGCAATGGCATCGGAACCATATTGCAATGAGGCGGGCCCCTTTATAATTTTTACCGTTTCAACTTCGTATTGGTCAATTTCCAAACCATGGTCATTGCCCCACTGTTGGGCCTCGTGTTTTATACTGTTCTGGACTACGACTACCCTATTGAACCCCAAGCCCCTGATTACAGGTTTGGACTGCCCTGAACCAATATTAATGGTGCTTACGCCCGGTATATTTTTCAAAGTCTGCATTAAACTGTTCTCCCTGTTTTTATCAAGGAAATCTTTAGAGACAGTGTGCGATACCGTAGCCAATTCTTGGGCCTCCCTTTTATGGGTTTTACCATTGACTTCCACGTCTTCAAGCTCGATGACAGACTCCTTTAAGTGGACCTTTAAGGTGTCCATTTTTGGTCCTACCGTAATAGTCACTGTTTCGGACGAGTAACCAATATGGGATATAGTCAAGGAGTACGTACCCTCAACTACATTATTTATGGTAAATGTCCCGGTCGCAGATGAAATTGAAAAAAGGCCCTTACCAATAATATTGGCGCCTTCTAGAGGATGTAAGGTGTTGGCATTTACAACGGATCCTTCTATTTGGAAAGAATCCTGCGCAAACGTTATGGAGCATAGGCTAAAATATAGCCATACGCCCAACATTTTATGGATCATTATATAATTACTATAAGTTTGAACAATTGCCCACGGAGGGGGCATTATAAAACCTATGCAATTAATCCTATTTGGAAATTGATAACGCCGTCTTGGTTTTTAGCAGCTAGCCAAAAGACCGTGAAAATTACTATTGCTAATTGCAAAAAGTGATTTTATGAAATAACCTATATACCATTCTCCGTTATGAAATGGGTATAACAATTACACATTGGAGTTATCCAGGAAATCCAGAAAGAATTAAGTGCAAGGGAAACTTACAGTAGGGCAGGAGGAGGTCGAGAAAAGAGTTGATCAGTAGCAATAGTACTTGAAACAACATAATCGTAATGTTCAGAATGCTCTATCTGAGGAATGGATTCTGTGTTTCTAATCCCGTAATCCGGTATATCTGCTGAAATAGCCGGAGTTAAATTATGGGAAACCGCATGGTCACATATATAACAATGCAGTGCATGCTCCTTATCGTCTGTATGGGAAAGCACATGAAGCCCTGCCATTTTCATCGAGAGGAAAAGAGCAAGGAAAAGAATGCTGATGCTATTTTTTAGACGACTATTTTTCATCAAATGCAAACATAATAATATAAGGGAATTACAGTGTTAAAATAATCTTAACTTAATTAATGTTTTTGGTGAATTATGGTAGATAGAAATCTCGATATAATAACGATTAGCACTTTAGTGATGGAAAACCATTATGAAGGAGAGGTGTCAACCTATGGCCAATTATAGTACGATACAATTTTGCTGCTGGATCATAAAGCTCATCAAGGTAACTTCAAGGATTTTATCGAATATATTTTGAAATCCTTCTTTTCATATATTTCCCTTCAAAGTTTACTTTTGCCGACTATTGGAATCCTATGAAAAGCTGACGATTCGTTAGCTTTTTAGCTGAATTTTGAATATTCGTATTTTGTAATGTTAAAATTTATTAAATCTATAATATACAGGGCTTGTATTGCGATATATTTAATAAGTTTGATTAAAATTAGTTAAAAATAAATTTAAATCAATCTAAAATATGAAAAAGTCAATATTTATTTTAATGGCTGCAATGTTGTTGAACGTGGTTCAAGTATTTGCTAGCGACCCACAAAAAGGCGAGGCAAAACCTGCGAAGGCGGTTACGACCCAAATTTTCCAATTGTTGAGCGATAATATTATTCCGGATGAGATTCGGGGTGCCACAGCTGAAGTACGTATTGCATTGGACAATGGCGACTATTTACGCGTTCTCAGTGTTAAAACAGAAAACGAAGCTTTAGAGACCTATATTCGCAATAGTATAGATTTTCAGAAAGTTTCCAAAGGAACCTTCGAGCAAGGAGTTATATATCGTATTCCTTTAGAGGTTAGTAAAAAGGGTAGTATCCTGTAAGCTGATCCAGTAAAATAATAGAAAAAGGCCCCTGAAAATATTTTCAGGGGCCTTTTGATTTTTACGGAGAACTGTAATTATTTTTTGACGGCTACTTCTACTATTGTTGGAGACTTATTGGATAAGTTCTGGTCTTCTCATAACAGCTACATAATAAAACCAATTGATGGCTGGTAACCTTAATTAAAAATTATTGATTTTCCGATGAATGTGCATTGGTATTTATTCCAAAAAAAGTATTGTAATTAACGACTTCCTCGGATTTATTGCTTCTTTTCAATTTAGTTATCAAATTGGGGATGTAGGTTACAGCCATTATGACAATTCCAGTAATCATTAGGACTAAAGGGTTCACGAAAAATTCGCTGAAAGAAAATATGCTAATGATTAAAATGGTGGAAAACGGCATGGAACAAGCCAAGATATTAACGGCAAAGTTAATATCGAAAGTGGGCTTCTTCTGTTCGTCCTTTTCTTCCAATGTGCTTACCGCACTCATATGGGCAAACGGCCAAAAGCTACACGCACTCTGTGGGAATACCACAATAAATAAAATCATTGGCGCAGCCAAGGCAGGGAATAGGAATACAAAAATAGCCGATAGCAAGAAGGTGATACCGGCCCGTCTCATCAGAAGGGAAAAGATAAAGCCGAATTCCCTAAATTTTATGCGGACCGCCATACCTATAAAAAGAAGTACCAAGGGAGTCATGATTAAACTCATTTTAACTATAGTGTTTTCCAAGAATTCAGGAAAGGAACTCAGGGTTAGTCCAAACCCCAATAATACCATGGCTATTATTATAACCAGGTTGATAGGTTCATTCAGCATTGAAAGAAATAGGCCTTTTAACTTACTGGATGTAGTTGCAACCAAATCTTTGACCGCCCTGGCATGATACCAATGCATTCCCAACATATACAAAAGAATAAGGACAAAGATTTTATTCCCTACGTCTGCCAATGCGGCCAGGGCCAAATATTCATCGCCCAAGTAGACGATGATAAAGGGGAAACAGGAAAGGCCTGGGGCCAAAGAAGGTAGGAGCATTGTTAATGTTCTTTTTTTTGCACCTTCATTGTTGGATAGAGACGAGGCTAATAGATACTTAGTGACTATGGCCATTATAAAATTAAACACCAAAGCCATAAGGGGGAAAATCAGCAATGATCCTTTAAGCTCTATTTTCAATAGGGCCACAAATATGGTGGCTGGCAAGGCCACGCTCAATATCAAGGTTTTAATCCCTTTGAGGTCTTCCTTGGCCACCTTTTTTTGAAGCAATAGACCCAGACCTATAATCAGCAGGAGTTCTAAAGTTTTTTGTAAAGCATAATTCATATTATAAGTTCTTAATAATTCGCTATTCCGTTTGGATGTATCGGTACTCAAAAACCCACCAACAGTTGGATCAAAGAAAGATCGAGACGGCCCTCCTATTGATCCAACTAGTGGGCAAACTCAACTTAAACCAATACTTTTTCCAGCGCTTTTGTAAAAAGCTTCATTTCCTCCATGGTACCCATACTTACCCGGCACCAGTTCTTGCCCATAATCTCGAAGGCGCGAACACCCACTTTTTGGGCGGTCATTTTTTCCAGGAAGGCCTTTCCCTCCATCTCTATAGGGAAGATGATAAAACTGGTGTATGATGGAATGTACTCAAAGCCCATTTTATCCAAGCTTTGGTAGACATAATCGCGACATTCAGCATTAAGCTTTCTGGATTTGTCCTGAAAGGCAACATCATCCATACTGGCAGTAGCCGCAAAAATGGAGGTGTAAGCAATACCCATACCTCCACGGGTAACTTTTTCAAGTTTGGTCAGCGTCGATTCCTGTGCAACTATATATCCTACCCTTAGGCCGGCCATACCGTGTATTTTAGAGAATGTACGTGCTATTATTACGTCCTTGCCCTCATTTATAAGAGACACCATACTATTTTTGTCAGCATCCTCCAAAAAGCCCATATAGGCCTCATCCACAAAAACAGGTACTTTTTCGGAAACCCTAGAGCAGAAATCTATCAATTCAGCAGCATCCGTCATAGCCCCTGTAGGATTGTTTGGATTACAGATGTATACCAATTTTGTATCTGCGTCAATGGCAGCTTCCATAGCTTTAAGGTCATGGGACCAATCTGCCTTACAGGGAACGGCTTTCCAGGAAGCACCTGTTGCCTCGGCTACACGAATCAATGACATATAAGTGGGATCTGCGGATACTACATTGCCACCATTGGCAAATAGGACCATTGCTGTTTTTTCCAAGAGATCGGACGATCCAGGTCCCATCATTATGTTCTTGATGTCCACACCTTCTTCCTTAGCTATTTTTCCCATTAGGTCAAAAAGTTCGTACCAGGCATATCTATTGCCTTTGAAGGCTACTTTCTGTAAGGCGGAAATTGCCTTCGGTGATGGACCGTATGGATTTTCGTTGGCATTCAATTTAGCTTCCAATAATGGCATTTCTCGACTATAGTCTGGTAAAAATTCCTTAAAAAACGGAGTGTAAATAGCATTGCCCTGTGCATCAAGTGTCAAAGGCACTTTGGGCATCTCCGAGATTCCAAAGCTCAAATGAGGCATTACCATGGCGCCTGCAGCTGTTAAAGCACCCCTTTTTAACCATGCTCTTCTGTCTAATGTTTTCATAATGTTATTGTATTTAAGTTGTTGCGTTTAATACTTAGTTACTTTCAACTGGGTCGGCATTTACGCCTATATTTCCTGAGGCCACTATAGTATTATCCGTTTCGCTCAGGTAGATGTTGATATGGGCATCCAGATCCAAAAGCCCATCATAAAAGGAGGTGTCGCTAATGACGTAGAATTTGTTGTCATTTAATTCGCCCGTATCACCGGAAACGGTATCCAGTGTTAGAAGGGTTGTTGTTTCCACTCCTGTAACCCCCTCTAAAATGAGTGCAGGATGTTGTTGACCTTCAATGGTGTTGTAGAGTGAAACCTGAACTAGGGTTCTGTTAAGTGTGCCTTTCCAAAAAACCACGCGCCCATATACATTGGATCCACTGGGGTCGGCAGCATCTATGGTATAGGCAGTGTAATTTCTTAAAGTACCTCCGCCTTCGGCGACTTCCAATGCAGCTTCTGGCATTTCTTGCTCACAGGAAGCAGTGAAGAAAACAAGAAATAGCAAACTAATTATTTTTATAGATGTACGTGTCATATCTTTTATTTTTATAGCGTTAACAGATTAGAATCCAAAAGTTAGCCTAGCGAAATAATATGCTCCGTTAGAACCTTGCTGATAATTGGAGTAGAGGTAAAACCCTCTTTCTTCAGCTCTTAGAATATCTGGGTATTTATTAAAGATGTTATTGCCCCCTACAGTCAATGCAAGCTTATCTGTAAAGTTGTGGGTAACCCCTATATCGGTAACAAATTGAGCAGAGAAGGTTTGATCCGAATATCCTTCTGTACCATCATTAAGGGTACGGAAAGTGTTGTCCAAAGAAGTTACTTCTCCAAAATAAGACCCTTTAAGCATACCTGACCATTTACCCCAAGTATAAGTTCCAGATCCAATAAAAGTGGTATTGGGAGTACCTGTCTCGAATTGACCTATGGACGACCTGTTTACGTATTTGGTTTCCAATTCTTCATCGGACAAAATGGTATTAAGGTCGGGAACACTCGCCCCTTCAAAAGTGTTTTCACGTAATACACCGGATAGTGTAAGGCCCAACATGCCTTCACCAACCTTTTCTCTATAGTTGGCCACTATCTCAACACCTTTGGTGCTTATGTCGCCACCATTAATTCTAAAACTAGCCAATCCGGAACCAATAATTGGAGCCAATACAGGAGCCTCGCTAGCATCAAAATTGTCGGTTTCGAAGATTCGGTCTTTAATATCAATTTTATAGGCGTCTACCGTTAGGTCTATTTTGTTGAAGAGACGGGTTGTGAAACCTATACTTAAATTCGTGGACTGTTCTTGTCTCAAGGCTTCTATGCCAATGGCTCGTGCAGCACTACTTGTATTTGGATAAAGTGTTCCATCAAATGGATCAAGACCTACGAAGAAGGTAAAGGTGTGGGAATAATTCAATTCCTGTAGCGATGGAGCCCTAAAGCCTGTGCTTAATGATCCTCGCAAAGCAAAGTTGTCCAGGATAGAATATCTCGTAGCTATTTTACCTGTAAAGACATCTCCAAAATCTGAATAGTTCTCTGTACGTACGGCACCTGTTAAGAGCCATTTTTCTGTAACATCGAGTTCTGCATCCAAATACGCAGCTGTAACCGAGCGAAATTCATTGGCCTCATTCTCAGGTGCAAATCCTCTAAAACACTGACAGTTGGGACTGTAGAACTTATTTATGTTGGTACTGGCTTCGCCATAAGGCAGAACAACCGGGCTACCATCTGCATTCACAATAGGCTGGGAGTTAAGATCTTCCAAGGGAAAACCATCAGGCCCCAATAATGCTTCGTTGTCCGTAGTGGCTGTATAAATACCTGCATCGCCTATGGAATAACTTTCTGGCTGGCCAGCTTCAATTTGATAGTTTTCTACCCTTAATTCTACTCCTATGGCAACGTTTAGTCCAGACAATACATCACCAAAATATTTGGAGACATCAAAGTTGGTAGTATTCTGGTAGAAACTATGTGTTCCCAAATCCATGGTAGTCGGAGACTCGGATTGTAAACTGGCGTTGAAGGTATTGAACATATCATAATTCATTTTGTTTCTACCAAAGGTGTTGCTAAAATCAAAATTGAAATCGCCCAAAGTACCATCAATACCACCTGTAAAGGCGATGTTGGTCTGGGTACTGGCAATTTGAGGCCTAAATCCATTGGGGAATAGATCAAAATTGGCACGATCGGCTTGGGCCGGTCTTCGGTAAAAACAACTGTATCCAGAAACGTATTTATATCCAAAATCACCAAAAGAATAAAATTCCAAATCCTCATTAAGGGGCAATGCCATATTATAGGCCACCACTCCTAGATTGGATGCTGCAGTACCTGCATAGGTGGAAAAATCCTTATAGGTAAGACCTCTTGCGGCCATAAGTCCGGTATCTGTCCTGAGCTCATCGGCAAGTGCGCTATTGCCCGATGCCTGAGCCGCTACTAATTCTGGGTTGGTAATGATAATATTTCCCTGGGCATCTGTGCGCTCATTGTTAAGGTATGCATCTCCATAAGGCGTAGCATTACTTATGTTGGGGCGGACGGTTGCCTCCGCCTGACGGTAAAGTCCAGTAATGTTTAAGTAGCCACCTTCTTCAAAGGAGATTCCATAATTTCCTGCCAATTGATAATTGATGCCATCTGGTTCCGTGTCTTTCAACAAAGCCTGATTTTCTTCACTTACATCGGTTCCGCTAAGATCTGGGGCGGAATTTGGGAATCCGCCCACAGTAAAATTTCCGCTAAACTCGCCAGTACCTTTTTTTAATACAACGTTCATTACGCCGGCAATGGCATCGGAACCGTATTGCGCCGATGCACCGTCCCTTAAAATTTCGACCCTGTCTATAGCGTCCGGTACAATAAAGCTCATATCCGTGGCATTTGCAGCTGATCCCGTCTGTGATCCTGCTAAAAGCGCCGAAGTATGCCTCCTTTTACCATTAACAAGTACCAACATTTGGTTCGGGGCAAGCCCACGGAGGGTGGGGGGGTCAACGGCTGATGAAAGGTCACCGCCCTGGGAACGAAAGGCGCTAAATGAAGGGGCGGAAGCCACTAGCATTTGCGCCAGATCCATTTGAGGCATATTAATAGCCTGTTCCTTTATGCTTATAACATCAACGGGGGCTGTAGTTTCCAATTTGGTCCTACCCTTACTTCTGGAGCCAATAACTATTGTTTCCGTTAACATTTCGGCAGCTTCGGGGAGGGTTACCGTAATATTGGTTCTTCCTCCAATTAGAATCTCCTTATTGGCATAACCTAAAGAGGATAATAACAAAACTGCATCGGATTCCGCGTCAATGGAAAAATTTCCATCAAAATCCGAGATACTTCCTTTAGTGGTACCCTTGATTACTACATTCACGCCTGGTAGGGGGGTGCCGACTTCATCTGTAACTTTTCCTGATACAGTAATTTGTTGGGCGTTCATCGCTAGCATACTGAATAGTGCGAGTGATAGTATTAGAGCTTTCTTCATATACAATAGTTTATGGGAGTTAGTAAACAATGTTTTAGGCATAACAATTCCAATCGTTTCCACGGCTATGGAAAATCAATTGTACACCTGGTAAAAGGAAAGTTCCGGATACTTAACCATCAAAAAACAACGCTACTTTTATTGTTAAATGACATGACAAATTTAACAATACATTAGGATAAATAAAATTATCTACACTTTGTAAAACACTGAAATATAGGTAGTTGAAGAGATGTAATTAATCAAATAACCAAAAATCAATTCATTTTCTAACAAAATGATAGTTCTTTGGATTTTTAGAGTACAAAAGCTGTCATATTGATGAATTGTTGCGATAATTCATTTTTATCATTATGATAAAAAGCCTCTTGCGCAAAATATAATAAAATCAGTATTTAGTTATTTTTATTGTCATATTATTGATGTTTTTTATAAAATGATAAATTAAATATGTTAAAATTGGCTATTGAAAGGATTTTTTTGAATATTATTTACTGATGATTATGTGAAATCTGACGAATATGTTTTTTATCATTTAAAAACTGCTAGAACTACGGAAATTGGTTCCGGATGGATGTTTTTATTAAATTAAGCAAAGGGTTAGGCCTTAAATTTTATCTTCAAAGGCTGCTGTTGACCCCCAAATCCCCATGGATGCTTGAAAATTTAGCTCCAACAATGGGTTAAAGGTTTCCTATATAGGACACAATGGAGCAACTTTTAGTCTGTAGCTGACCAATATGGGCTGTTAAATAGTTGCGTAGGGCTTCAATGTTCTAATTACCTTAATGGGATATCAACATGGTTTCTTGATCAGATTGGGTTTTAAAGGAACTCAAAAATGGTTTATGGCACATGTGTATATATTGTTAATACCATTGTGGTTTGTTGGTGCCTAATGGAATATGTATGGTACTACATGCCATCACTATTAATTTTGGGAAATGTATACCTATATATAGTAGTCGATAATTTCTTTGAACTATACCTTTGAATATAGGTAATAGTACCAAAGGCCAAATTAGTAAAGTCGTATTGGTTTTATTAAATAATTTGAATCAAGTGTTGGTACAAAACGTAAGGCGCTACAAAACAAACTTACTTACAATTATAGTTAGTCATAGCTCAATTTAGAAATAGATTTTGGACACAGCTTCCGCTAGCCAGGGTTAAAAATATACAACATGTATTGGATACAGCATTCAATTAGGAAAGACGGCGGTGGTTGGCCCAAAGATTTCCAGTAAGGCGATTGTCTTTATTGAAATCTAAATATTTGACATTTAAAACACTATTTATATGTTGTATAAATATATTTATTCACTTTTTTTAAATGATTTGTTAGATTTTTAAATTCAATGTTCAATGGGTGCTGTAGCAAACAAAAAATTGTAAAAATGATTTTTAATAATATGAAAAATCCTACTTCTGAAAAATGACATAAAATTATTTTTTCATCTTTTTATTATCATATTATTAGTGTTTTTCGCTAAATGATGAATTAAATTTACTGAAACCTAAAAATATCAGAATAAAACACATCATTTTGCAATTGATATTATACAGGTAACAGATATGTAATAGTCTAGATAATCTAAAATTGAACAATATGAAAGATAGAATAGATGAAATGGATTTCAAAATTTTAAGTTTGCTGGCAGACAATGCGCAAATGCCCTATACGGAGGTGGCCAAAAAGGCTGGTATTTCCCCTGGTACAGTTCATGCCCGGACCAAGAAAATGATTAATTTGGGGCTGATAAAGGGAGCAACCTTAAATCTTGACTACAGCAAGATAGGATGGAAAATGACCATTTTTCTAGGGGTTTACCTACGTGAAAGTTTTATGTACAAACAAGTTATTGAGGCCTTGCGCAAAGTGCCGGAGGTAGTCAAAATTCATCACAGTACAGGTAAATACGATATTTTTCTTAAAATGCATGCAAGGGATAGTATGCATTATAGGGATGTATACCAAGATACCATATTAACCATAGAAGGTATTAAAGGGGTGGAATCTTTTATGTCCGTTGAGGAAAACATGAGCAGGCACATTGCTTTTGAATAATTTGGATTTATTCATCTTTTGGGTACCCATTCATCCTCAATTAGGGGAGACCTATGTCCGTCTTCTCTATAATTCATCCTATTTTTTTTCGACAGGAGTCATCGTTAAGGATTTCTAGATTTCCTTAATATAATAATGCTGGAGACACTCGGCATCCTCTGAGTTATGGAGGTTGTAATATATTTGACCTCTATGCCATTTTGGATTATTACATATTTTTCAATTCGGCCACCAGATCTGTCAAGGCTGCCTTAGCATCTCCAAAAAGCATGGAAGTTTTTGAATTATAGAATAATTCATTCTCTATCCCGGCATAACCTGCATTCATACCGCGTTTATTTACGATAATATGTTTGGCATTTTCAACATCCAAAATGGGCATACCGTAAATAGGACTAGCTGGATTGTTGTGAGCTGCAGGATTAACAACATCATTGGCTCCAACAACCAGGACTATATCGGTATTGCTAAACTGTGGATTTATATCTTCCATTTCCACCAGCATGTTATATTCAACATTGGATTCTGCCAATAGCACATTCATATGGCCAGGCATACGTCCTGCTACCGGATGGATGGCATACTTAACATTTACCCCTTTTTTTGTCAACATCTGTTCAAGCTCATGAATTACATGTTGTGCCTGAGCAACTGCCAAGCCGTAACCAGGAACTATGACCACATTGTTTGCATAATTCATCATTATGGCGGCATCGCTGGGGTTGGTGCTCTTAATGGATCCCATAGCCTTGTTTTCTCCTTCCGTTGCGGCTGCGCCACCAAAAGCACCAAAAATTACAGACCCCAAAGTCCTATTCATGGCCTTGCACATGGCTACCGTTAATATGATGCCGGCAGAACCTACCAATATACCCCCTACGAGCATCACCATATTATTGTATAAAATTCCTGTTATTGCCGCGGCAATACCTGTCAAAGAATTCAACAAAGAGATTACCACTGGCATATCGGCCCCTCCAATTGGAAGAACAAAGAGAACTCCATAGATCAGGCCAGTTGACAATAGTACATACAACAAAAGTTGATTGTCTATGCCAGAGGCGACCATAAATCCAGCAAAAATGACAATGGCAATAATTACAAGGTTGTTTATGATGTTGTAGAAGGGTATCCTTACTACACTTTTTAAGGTGCCGTTTAATTTACCCCAGGCAATTAAACTTCCTGAAAAAGTAATGGCCCCGATTATTATACCTGAAACGATGGTTGTGGATTGGGTAACGTTGCTAACATTTTTACCGTATTCCACCAACCCGATAAGTGCTGCACTGGCACCCCCAAAGCCATTGAATAAGGATACCAGTTCGGGCATTTTGGTCATTTCCACTTTTATGGCTATCAGCCAGCCAATTATGGAACCTATTAGAATTGCGGCACCAATAAGGATATAAATAATGGAGGACACCTGTTGTTCATGAACAAAAATGGTACCTACTATGGCCAATCCCATTCCGGCGGCCGCAATTAGGTTACCTTTTTTTGCCGTTTCCGGGTGGCCCAACATTTTTAGACCTACTATGAACGTAACCGTAGCGATGAGATATATAAGATTTAATAAAATTCCCATTATTTTTTTCTTTTAAACATTTGTAACATTCTATCGGTAACAGCAAAGCCACCAACTACATTTAAGACTCCCAAGACTACCGCAACGAAGCCTAAGGACATGGCTACATAATCAGCGGGATCTGCGTGCAACATCACCAATATGGCTCCCACAATTACAACTCCGCTCAAGGCATTGGCCCCCGACATCAATGGTGTGTGCAAAACAGCAGGAATACTTTTTATAACCTCTATCCCAACAAATATGGCAAGGATTAGGATATAGGTGATTTGTAGGTTATTCTCTATAAATTCCAAAAACTCATTCATGGCTTAATATTTTAATCTTTTCTAATAGTTCCATTTTGGACGATCAAGGTCTCATCCGTTATTTCTTCCTCCAGATCCCATTTAAAATTGGTCCCTTCGGTTAAATGCATAATATAGTTGTAGATATTTTTGGCATAAAGATCACTTGCGTTTGTAGATACGCTTCTGGGATCAATGCTGGTACCAATGACTTTTACCCCATTTTTTACAATGGTCTTATTGATCTCGCTTACTTCGCAGTTTCCTCCTTGGGCAGCAGCCAAATCTATGATTACAGCGCCATTTTTCATTTGCATTACCTGCTCTTCGGTAATTAAGATTGGAGCTTTTCTTCCTGGGATATTGGCCGTGGTTATGACCAAGTCTGCCTGAAACAATGATTTGTTTACCGCCTCTTTTTGTCTTTTTTGGTAATCTGCCGAAGCTTCCTTAGCATACCCTCCTTCCGATTCCTCTCCCGTATTGTCCACTGAAATGAATTTGGCCCCTAGGGATTCTGCCTGCTCTTTGGTTTCCGATCTTATATCCGTAGCCTCTACTATAGCACCCAATCTTTTGGCAGTGGCTATGGCCTGTAGGCCCGCAACACCAATACCGTAAATAAGTACTCTAGAAGGGGCAATGGTCCCGGCGGATGTCATCATTAAAGGAAAGATTTTGGTCATTTCAAAGGCTCCCAAAATCACCGCTTTATAACCTGCCAGATTATTTTGGGAACTCAATACGTCCATATCCTGAGCTCTTGAAATTCTAGGGATCGCATCCATGGAAAATGCGGTTACGCCTTTGTTGGCAATTGCTTTGATAAGTTCAGGATTGGATTTGTGGTACAATTTACTGATCAATACCTGCCCTTCGTCCACTAGTTTCAAATCTTCTTCATCAAAGGGGTTTATTTTTAAAAGTACCTGAGCTTCATGGAAAATAACGGCTCTTTTTTCAACAGTCACCCCAACCTTGTTATAATCTGAATCCAAAAAGGAAGAACTCTCACCTGCACCTTGCTCTACAAGAAGTTCAAAGCCTGCGGCAATTAGTTGTTTGGCGATATTCGGGGTAATGGCAACACGACTTTCACCATCCAAGGTTTCTTTTAATATGCCTATTTTCATTTTGGTTAATGGTTTGGTTATTTGTAAAGTAGAATTAACATAATTGGTTATGATAATTGAAAAGTCGCAAAATTAGAGAATTGAGGTTATCTTATGGGGTATTTGTAATAAAGTTTACAATTTTTATGTTAAATGTTTAATAATTTGTAAAATTTACAAGAACTACCTTATGTAATCTGCTCTTTCATTCCGCTTTTTTATTACTATATTTTTTTTGTTAAATGACTGCAATAATAAACCCAAAGAGGGTAAAGGGCATCCTGTACTGTCTGGGTATTGGAAGTATATTATAAGGTAATTTTGGTGATTATTGTAGGAGTGCCTCTTTAGAAAATGTATTCTTCTCCGTACTAATTGAAACGGGGACGAATCATAGCATTGATAAAATTGTCCGGTCAATTAAGGATTTTAGAGAAATCTAGAGAGCATAGAGGATTTATATTGAAGCATTTGGAATGGATATAGTCTTATACTCAGTTCTTTGGAGTATTATGGGCCGCTCTCATTTGTTCGCTGTCCCAATGATTGTCAAATTCAACAATACCTCTATTAAGATCTTCCTCCAACTGTTTTTCTTGTTGTTTTATCTCTTCTTTGGCCTTAAAAATATACTCTTCCCTGGTTTTGGGTTTATTGGACAATCGCCTTAGGCTATCCTCATCGTATTGAATAAATTTTTGGGCCTGTCGGTATATGGTGTATTTTCTATATCCTAAATGGTTTAACGCATCACTTGCCATTTTAACGGAGGTTTCCAAAGATTCTCTGTACACATCTTCAACACCCATGTTTAGTAAATCGTACGCATCGTATCTGTTTTTTGCCCGTAACATCAACTTCACATTAGGATATTTCTCCTTAACCATTTTCGTCAAATGGATTACGTTATCGCTATTGTCTATTGCCGATATGAGAATCTTGGCCTCGGCTATTCCTGCCGATTCCAAAAGATCCATGCGGGTGGCATCTCCATAGTATACTTCAAACCCCATTTTTCTTAATAGGTCTACCCGGTTGGAATCGTTGTCCAATATAGTTGCTTCAATGCCATAGGATCTGAGGAACCTTCCAACCGTACTTCCGAAATGGCCGAAACCAACCAAAATTACCTTGTGGGTCTTGGCTATATGATCCACTGGTCTGGTTTCCGATTTTTTGGTGCCTACCCGGGGCAGTATCACTCTATCGTTTAGTATTCCAAGTATGGGCGTGAGGGTCATGGTTAGTGCCGTTACCACCAACATCATATCCAATTCAACCCTACTTAGAATATTCAATTGGAAGGCAAAGGAAAGTAGGACAAAAGCAAATTCCCCAATTTGGGCCAGTCCAATAGTTAGGAGCAGTCTTTGATCTGCCTTAAGCTTAAAAATGGCCCCTACCAAGAATAGGATTATGGCTTTTAAAATGATTACGGCTACTACCAGGCCACCAATCATTACGGGATTGTCCCCAATAACAATAAAATTAATGGAGGCGCCAACGGCCATAAAGAACAAGCCCAACAATAGGCCTTTGAAGGGTTCCAAATTGCTCTCCAGTTCATGTTTAAATTCACTGGTAGCCAATACCACCCCACCTAGAAAGGCTCCCAATGCCGGACTTAATCCAACAAGTTCCATAAGATAGGCCAAGGCAATAACGATAAGCAGTGCAGAGGCGGACAATAGCTCCCTGAGTCTTGTTTTGGCCACTAGCCTTAACATGGGAACAAAAAAATAACGTCCGGCAAGAACCACGGTGACCACCGACATGAAAATGGCCAAAGCCTGAAAACCTAAAGGCAAATTTTCAAGTAGATAAATATGATCCGAATGGTCACTGGCAATTACAGTTTTTTCCGAATCTGTAAGCAAAGGGATAACCGCCAACATCAAAATAACAATAATATCCTGAAAAAGAAGAATGGAAAAAGATGAGGCGCCATAGGTGGTATTCATTAATCCATTTTCCTTTATGGTCTGTAAGGTTATTGCCGTGGAGGAGAGGGACACTGCCATAGATATGATCAGGGAAACTTTCCAATCAAATCCAATCGTGGTAAATAGGAGGAAGGAAACAATCATGGTTCCCAAAACCTGGGCTCCTCCCACACCAATTATGGTTTTTCTCATTTGCCAAAAGCTCTTTGGTTCTATTTCAAGGCCTATAAGAAAAAGCATCATGACCACACCAAACTCGGCAAAGTGAAGTATGTCCTGACCTTCGTCCCCAACAAAGCCCAAAATATAAGGCCCTATCAATATTCCGGCCAAGAGGTAGCCTAGAACGGAACTTAAACCAAACTTTTTGGCTATGGGAACACAAATAATGGCCCCGGTTAGAAAAACAATTGCTGCAAAAAGAATGCTACCGCTCATTTTGAAGTTACCTTATTTAGTTGGGGAGTGTCATTTAAGAATTCACAGTTTTTGATCTTGTCAAAAGAAAGGCTTTGCTGTAATTCGTATAACAATTGTTCATATTTTAAGGTATAATCTTCCAACTCTTCATCGGACATGTTATGGGTTCCCATAACCGTAAAAGGAGGAAGGTATTCCATATTACAAAGTCTGGCAGTCTGTTCAAACGGTCGCAAAAATTCATTTACAGAATAGTTATTGCTCCCTTCGGAACAGTAAACGGCCCTGGTTCCGCCAGTGGTAATCACATTTAAACATTTTTTGGACTGTAAGGCATTACCATTTGCCCCATAGGCCCATCCGAATTCCAGTACTACATCCATCCATTGTTTCATCAAAGGCGGGCAGCTGTACCAATAAAAGGGATAGTGCCAAATAATAACATCGTGGTCGGTCAGAAGTTTTTTTTCACTTATGATATCTATGTTAAAATCAGGATAACGCTCATAGAGGTCATGAAAAGTAACTCCCTCCTTGTTTTCTACCATTTTGACCAAAGCTTTGTTTGCTCTGGATTGTTCAAATTTTGGATGTGCAAACAAAATTAAAATTCGATTCATACTTTTAATTTAAAGGTAAACTTCCAAACCAAAGCTACATTTACGATAATTATGGCATTCCATCCTTTTATTGTGGCCCTTCCGTTCCGTTTGCCACTTTATCCAAGCCATCATTAAAAGAGGTTGGGAATTCAAACACTTCCAACTCAAAATAGGGCAGCGCCGCCAACAAATGGTCAAAAATATCGGCCATTATATATTCGTAGTTTTCCCAACGTTTATCACTGCTAAAAGCATAGATTTCCAAAGGTATGCCTTGAGGTGTAGGGGGTAGCTGCCTAGTCATTAAGGTCATATTCTGGTTTATGGCAGAATGGTTCTTGAGGTAAGTTTCCACGTATTTTCTAAAAACGCCAATATTGGTCAAGTTTCTTCCATTTATGGCCAATTGCTTATCAATATGGTGCTCTTGGTTATAGGTGTCTATAGTGCTATTTCTAGTTTCAATATACTTGGCAATTATCTGTATGCCTTTTAAGGATTCAATATTATCTGCAGTAAGGAATTTGATACTTTTCTGTTTTATAAGTAGGGCGCGTTTAATCCTACGACCTCCTGAAGCCTGCATTCCCCGCCAGTTTTTGAACGAATCCGAAATAAGAGAATAGGTCGGAATTGTGGTAATGGTCTTATCAAAATTCTGGACTTTTACCGTGGCAAGTGAAATTTCGGTAACATTGCCATCTGCCCCAAATTTTTCAAAGGTTATCCAATCTCCAATACGGACCATGTCGTTAATACTTACTTGTATACTGGCAACAAGGCCTAAAATGGTATCTTTAAATATCAAAAGGATTACGGCAGAGGCGGCTCCCAAGGTGGTAAAAAATTTCCAAATAGTGATATCGGTCAATACCGCAAAAAGAGTTAGAATGCCCCCTATCCAAGCGAATATCATAAATACCTGAATATAGCTATCCAAAGGCTTGTCCTTCATATGGGGCAAGGTCTTAAAATAGTCCTTGATACTTAAGAGCAGGCTTCTAATCAGCACCAAAACCAGTATTACGGCAAGTATTTCGATTAACTTCAATATAATGCCTTCCGTGTTTTCAAAATCCAGAAAGGCCAAAGGAAGATATCGGTACAACAACCATAAGGGAATAATGTGCGCCACAAATCTGGGCACCTTATTGAACACTAAAAAATCATCAAAATTGGTCTTGGATTTCCTAGCGAACCTCACCGATAGGAAACGGAATAGTTTCCATAGCACATAATCCATCAAAAGGGCCACTAAAATTATTCCTATGAAAAGTATTAGGGCATTTAGGTAGGAGGCCGTATTGGCTTCCAGACCAGATTGGATAAGGTAATCGTAAAGTAATCGTCTTAAACCGTTGTTCATGACCAAAATGCAATAATGAATACTTGACAAAAATAAGGATTGCAGTTCAGTTGTGGCAGTAGTTCGTTAAAAAGTGTGGAAGCTTTCTCATAAAAGCTATTTCATTATACTTTTCTATTATAAGTGGATTCTATGTCAATACCGGAATACCAATGGACTTTAACGTTTATGTACGGTTCATTTTTACCTACTTATGGTTTCCTTGTTCACCATATTGCCATCAACATCATAATGAATAAACTCTATGACAGGGGTGTTCCCTTCCCGATGTACTTTTACGGCCAAAAAACCGCCCTTGACCCTTAAGAATTTATGCTCCGGGCGCATGTCGTTGGCATCCCATCCCTGGGCATGGGAGTCGCTGGAGGGGCCTTGACTAAACTCCATCAGTCCAGTGTCCGGATCAACAGACACATATTGCCAATGTCTATCCCCATTGATAACGAACATTTTTTGCTCGTAAAGGTATTTGCGTAACCAATCCCCTTCTGTTTTAAATGAATCATTGGAGTGGTTGTCAATTTTTCCTTTTGCCCTGTCGGGCCCCACCACAGGAGTGGGTGAACTAAGGATTTTGAAGGTAGCATCCGAGGCTTCCACCGAGTGTTTAAACCATGCTATCTGCTCTTTGCCCCAAATGCTTTTGTCTTCCCCGTCTGGAGCCTTGTTGTCACTTCTGTAATCCCTGCCTTCTACCATCCAAATTTGTAGATCTTTTCCCCACCTAAAGGTTCTATAGGATTTATCCATAATCGGGGCTTGTTCGTTCCATATTAACAGGCCATCCTCAAAACTCAGTTCTCCAAAAGGGGTAGAGTTGGGCATGGCATCATCCTTTAATACATCGTGGTCATCCTTTTGTAAGTAAAGGGGGGTATTATTGTAGAAATTATTCAATGATGGCCAGGAATTAATGGCGTGCCATTTATGTCTTGCCAATTCCAAATTGTAGGCCATGGGGCCAGCTTTGTCATAATACACGTAATCGCCCGTTTGGCAGTGGAACAGCGGATTTAATTTAAGCATATTATCATATATCTTAAACCCTCTTTTAGGATCGTCATAAGACCAAAAATATTGACAAGTGGAGGAGGTGAAAAGTACCGGTACCACCTCAGTGGGCAGCGGAGCTGTGGTAAACCTTCCCTGTATTTCGGTAATGGGCGATTCAGTTGATTTTCTGCCCTTAACGGTCACTGTATGTATAGTTTTGGATTTAAGGCCTGTAATTCTGTGTTTTAAAGTAAAGTCCTTATACTCCGAAACATACTCCCATGGCGTGTTTATCACCGTATCTTTAGAACGCACTTCAATGCTTATCTGCCCGAAGGAACCCTCCACGGCCCCGTCCATTTCATTTACAGGCATATTATTGTCAAAATCGATGGGACTTCTGAAGGGAGCCCCTTTTTGTTGATGTTTTATGGGTACCGGTTTTTCAGATTTACACAATCTGGTCCATACTACTGCAGAGCTATGGGTTAATTCCCCAATCTTAAAACCGTTGGTAAAATATACGTGGTCACTATTTTGTGCATGTACATTGGAAATCAGTACAACAAAAGTTCCTATTAAGGCAATAATATTATTTTTCAAGATGTATTTTTTGATCATTTTAAATAACATTCTAAATCAAATATATGCCATTTATTAAAACCCTAATAGTATATAAGCACTTCCCCTTTTGTGGATGTAAGATGCTCCTTCCCTTGGTTTATATATGGCCAAGACTCCAGATTTAATAGTAAGGGGTTCAGCCTGATTGTTCCTTGCAGCAAAATAATTATTGAATACTGTTAAAAAAAGCCATATCTTGAATAATCTAAACTTAGCTTATAAATAGAACCAACCATTAACAGCTCCAATATGAAATTGAATAGATTCCTTTTAACCATGAACACTGTTCTTGTAGTGTTCCTATACAGTGAACATTTATTTTGCCAGACTACAGATATCGCGGTAGTGGATAGTACCTCCAAAACAGAAAATAGATTAAAATTTGGTTTTGGGTTTGGATTGAGTTTTGTTGGAGGTACCAATATTAGTTTAGCTCCCAATTTAATGTATGAAGTAAGTAATAAAGTGAGTCTAGGTGGGGGAATACAGGGCAGTTATACCTCTATCAAGGATTTGCAGAATACCACTACTTTTGGAGCGAACATCATAACCCAATATAGGCCTATAAGGCAACTGACCACCTTATTGGAATTTGCCCAGCTGAAGGTGAATACCAAAACCGAGACCCCTACGGGAAAAGTTACGGATGATTATTGGGACACTGCACTCTTCGTAGGTTTAGGATGGAATATAAACGAAAAAATATCGGTAGGGGCTAAGTACAACTTGTTGTATAAGGAAGATGAAAGCGTATATACCAGTCCCATACTGCCGTTCGTAAATATTACCTTTTAGAAGTTAGGCGGATTAGGGTTGCACCCAAGATGTCATAATGCCAGCCCAAACACTATTGTAATTAGGTTTATACCCTGTATGACGATCATTCAATGCACCTAGTATCGAAATAAAACCGAACTCCCTTTTTTTGAAGATAGCTTCAATCATACTACCCAATAAAGGCTTTAGAAAATCAATTTTATCCCAATAGCGAATTCCGGATTAATTGCAATTACAATTATTGTTTCCTACAGCTTAACCTCTTGGATATCGCAACAATTTTAGGAGCTTCTAACGTACTAATTGTCGGTATTGGTCCAAGTGTGCTAAATATTAACATTGCTTTAAGAATATTATTTAACAGGTGGTTAAAATAGCATATAAATTGGAAAATCCAGCTGTTTCATGAGGAAGTGTATGTCTATAAATTTGTAAGCGTATTCTTTAATTACTTCGTTATGAAAAAAATGAATTTTTATCCCAAGACTTGGCAAGTGGTACCACTGCTTTCCGATAGGTATCTATTGGATTCAGATGGAAAATGTATAAAGGATTTGGTGCTTAGGAACGGTTACGCCACTGATATGAAAGTGTCCGAAATGGATTTGAACATTACTAAGTTTTCTGCTATTGACACAAAGGGGCAAGAGCATTTTATTACAGACTTCCAAGGTCAGGCTGCCATACCTATCAAAGGTATGCATACAGGACTTTTTCTAAAATCCAAAAGCGTTCTTAACTTGGAAACAGGTTCTTATAGAACCTTTAGATTTTATCTTGCCAAATCCGGAAGTAAAATAACTTATAGTGATAGATATCAAGAACGTGCGGACGGAATTAAGTTTCTGGACTTCGAGATAATTAACGGACTAACCATTGCAGGTGGGGAATCTCCGGAAACTATTCTTCGGTTTGATTTTGTGCCTTATAAATCAATGGGACTTTTCAGGTCAATTGCACAATTTTTTAAAGGCCCGGGCATACTCACAGGCAAACTGGCCCATTCATAGGTTAAGTCATACAAAAATTCCGTAGATTCGGGCATATAACTAGTTTTCACAATTACGGGAAAAAATATTATATAAACTGTATAAAACCCTCAAAACAGAATATTCTGTTTTGAGGGTTTTATATTCGTTATGCTATACTTTAAGGGTTAGGTGTTAATGACTCTATGCTATCATAAGCTGATAATTATCATATATTAAACACCACAATTTCCGAACTTTGTTAATTGCACTTATCCCAGTCAATTAATTATAAAGAACACATGTGGAATGCCATTTTTCTTAGTCTTTATGTACTTATTGCCCTAGCCATCATCATAAGTATTCTTTTGCACGGTGCCAAACCTTCAAAAAGTTTGGCTTGGCTTCTGGCTATTTTTACCATACCGGTGGGCGGAATGTTCCTTTATCTACTTCTGGGAAGAAATAGGAGAAAAAATAAGTTGTTGAAATTAAAAAAGAAGGCTTTTTTAAATTTGCCGGAGCCCTTAATGGAGCACATGACTTCTATGAGTGGGAAGTACCAAAAACTTATGACCTTGGTCTACCGAAATTCACATTTCCCTCCCACGGACAATAATGAACTCCGACTGCTAAAAGATGGAAAAACGACCTTCGAATCCATTTTTGAGGCCCTTGAAAGTGCCCAACACAGAATACATTTACAATACTACATTTTTGAAGAAGGGGAACTTGCACAAAAGCTATTACAGCTTTTTGAACGTAAAATTATGGAAGGGGTACAGGTGAAAATGATTTACGACGGTATAGGCAGTTTTACATTAAGTAAGGCTTATTTAAAAAAATTAGCGGCTATTGGTGTTGAGGTATATCCCTTTCTGCCGTTCAAATTTGGGCGTTTTTTTTCTTCCCTGAATTATAGAAATCATAGAAAGATTATTGTAGTAGATGGCAAGGTGGCATTTACCGGAGGCATAAACGTATCGGATAAATACTTGAAGGGCGATGTGGAACTGGGCAATTGGCACGATATGCACTTAAGATTGGAGGGCAATGCCGCCAGTCATTTGGATTTTGTTTTTGCAATGGATTGGTATTTGGTTTGTCAAAAGACGATTCCTGTCCTGCCCTTGGATATGGAAAAAGCAGCCATTGAAAAAAATAAAGGTAAACTCGTCCAAATTGTCTCCGGCGGACCGGATGATGATTTTCCTTCGTTGGAACAAACTTATTTTACAATAATTAATAAGGCCAAAAATTATCTCTTTATTACCAATCCCTATGTTATTCCCGGACAGGCATTAATGGAGGCCCTTCAGACCGCTGCCCTGGGAGGTGTGGACGTGCGTTTGATGGTTTCGGAAAATGGGGACAATAAAATAGTAAGTTGGAGTGTACGGTCTTATTTTGAACCCCTTCTTAAATCCGGGATCAAGATCTATTTATTTCCAGACGGATTTTTACACAGTAAGATCATGGTTAGTGATGATAGCATTGCTACCATAGGTACGGCCAATTTGGATGATAGGAGTTTTGAACAGAATTATGAAGTAAATGCCATTGTTTATGATGCCGCATTTGCACAGTTGTTGAAGGAAGATTTTCTTAAGGATGCCTATTCTAGCAGAATGCTGACCTATGAAGATCATATAAAAAGATCTTGGGGGGAAAGGCTTAAAGAAGGTTTCGGAAAACTATTTAGTCCTTTGCTATGAATTGATCGTTTCAAGACCTCAGTTCGTTCTTGGACGATTTACCTTCTTCCCAACTATTTAGATTTTCAAAAGTAACCTCGGCAATATTGGTCAACGCCTCCTTGGTTATAAAACCTTGGTGGGGGGTAAGCAGTACATTGGGAAAGGATAATAACTTTATTAATAGACGGTCTTTGATTCCTGCTGTAGAATTGTCCTTAAAGAACGATCCTATTTCCTTTTCATAAACATCAGTGCAGTAGCCACCAATGGCGTTTTTTTCCAATGCATTTATCAATTCTTTAGTTTCCACCAAGGCCCCTCTTGCCGTATTTATCAAAACGACCTCCTGTTTCATTAGGGCTAGTTTTTGTTTATCTATCAAATAGTAGTTCTCTTGTGTGAGTGGTATGTGTAGGCTTATGATATCCGATTGTTTGCAAATCTCGTCCAAGGAAGTGTAGGTAAGATCGTATAATTGAACTAGTCTATAATCAGGTTTAAGGTCGTTCGCCAATATCTTGCAACCAAAACCGTTCATAATCTTGGCCATTACACTGCCAATTTTCCCAGTTCCGACAATGCCTACAGTCTTTCCGTTCAAATCGAAACCCATCAGGTTGTTTTGGAGGAAATTATAGGAGTGTACCTGCCTATTGGCCAAAATAATCTTCCGGTTTAGTGCCTGCAAAAGGGCTACTGCATGTTCGGCAATGGAGTAGGGGGAATACTCCGGAACATTGGCTACCTTAAGCCCAAATTTTTGTGCTGTTTTTAGGTGTACGTTGTTATACCCGGCCGATCGCAAACTAATATATCGAACTCCCAGATCCGATAATTTTTCCAACACTAAAGACGAGGCATCATCACCGGAGAATATGGAAACTGCCATATACCCTACCGCTTGGATGGCCGTCTCGGAATTTAAGGCATCTTTTGTATAACTTACCTTATGAATCTTGTTATTGGCATCATTTAAAAAAGGTATTTCAAAATCTTTAGCACTATAGACCAGTAATTTCATTTTTTCCTTCTTTGATAAAAATTAGATCTTGGTCTTCCATGGCCGTTACAACGAGTTTTATGTAATCTTTAATGGTTTTTTGTATGTTTTTGGGGTCGGAGATGTCTATACTTCCTCTCCAAATCATTGACCTTTCCTTGCCTTCACAAATACAGTAAAGTGTAGTCTCTGCATGGTATACCGTAAATTTATCATAATATCCTTGGTCGTAATAGATTTCTTGGTGACTTAGATAATCGTCATTAAATCTTCCTTGGTAATTGTTCCACCTGGAAATGGATTTCAAAAAACTTTCCTTATCCTCCGAACCAACAACTTTTGTAAATAGTATGGCATCAAAATCCTTGTCCAATAGGCTTTGTTCCACATCATCCAGTTCTTTCTCGGTCTTACGGGTATCGGTAAAGGAAACATCAAAAACATCAAGGCTTCGCATGGCTTCAATATTTCGTTTACTAAATTCCTTTTGCATGTTGGTTTCAAAATCTGTCCTGGCTTCCTGGTCTGATGCCATTCCTACTATCAACACTTTATTGGCATGGAACAGTACGGTGTCCGGATTTTTCCAGTTTTCAACCAAACTTGTGGAAGAGCATGCCGTTAGTAAAATTGAGAATAGAAGTAATACTTTTTTCATGGTATAAGCCTTTGTAATAATGGTTTTTTTATTTCAGGAATAGTTGCAAAGGTAGCGGTTGTGCTTATGAAATAATATGACGTTGGTCAGTTAAACCATTATTTCACTTCAGGTTTGTTCATAATAAGAATGTTCCCCGTATAATTGAAAATTTCGCTTTTCAAATTTTGGTAATCCCCCTGACATTCATCGACCTCCAATTGAAGACTATCATTCTTTTTAACGTCCGCAGCACTAATGGAGTTATCGGCTATATCCAGATCGCTGCCTAAACTGTTTTCGTGCAATGAAATTTGTGATCTTACGGCCGCATTTCTATTTTCAATATCCTGCAAGCGGGATTTGTAATCCTGTAGGCGTTCAAATAGGTTAGGGATGTTGGGCTTAAAAGCATTGGAATCCAATAAACGTTTTATAAAAACAATTTCATCATCCATTAATTGAAACCTTAATTTCCATTGTTGGATTTTCCAGTGCATCAGGGCAACTTGCCTCCCGTTATCTGTGGCCGTATTTTTCTTTTCCATTTTTTTGGATCTTGGATAAAGTTAAGAACTTTTAAAAACCTTCGCAATGAGATTTGTCATCTCAATTTGAGATAAATATTTCTTGTATTTCGTTGAGTTTGGGAATTTGGACATTCCAACCATGAACATCCTTGATCTTTACCCTAAAGGCATCAAGGGAAGTAGATTCCCCATGGATAAGGAAGACTGTTTCGGGAATATTTTCTATATCCTCCATCCAATGTAACAACTCGCTTTGATCGGCATGTGCAGATAAGCTTTCCAAATGATGGATTTTTGCCTTTATCGGATAATATTTTCCAAACAGTTTTAGTTCATAGGCCCCTTCCAGCAGTTGGCGTCCACGGGTTCCTTCCGCTTGGAAACCCACCAATAAAATTGCCGTTGATGGTAGGTCTATCAGCTGTTTTAAATAAGTAAGGACCCTGCCTCCCGTAACCATTCCGCTTCCGGCAATTACAATTTTGGACCTTGGATCGTCTATGGTCTTCCAAGTATCGCCATAGGAGGTGATAATGTTGAAATGATTGCACATGGCACGGTACTCGTTCATAGGTAGCTTATGCCAATGTGGAAATTGTTCAAATACAGACAATACATTATTGCCCATGGGGCTATCTATAAAAATGGGGATATTGGGAATCTTGTTTTTTTTGTACAAATTCCAAAGTAGATACATTAGCGATTGCAGTCGTTCCACGGCAAAGGATGGGATGATCAGATTTCCCCTCTCCCTTATGGTTGTTTTTATGAGATCGCTAAGGATACCCTCCACGTCTTCCTCAGGATGTAATTTATTTCCATAGGTGCTTTCCACAAAAAGATAATCGGCCCATTTTGGACGTTCAGGGCTTTTTAATAGATTGTCCTGCAAACGGCCAACATCTCCCGAAAACACGAACAGTTTTCCGAAGATTTCCAGTTCTATAAAGGTAGCTCCAATGATATGACCGTTATATCTAAATTTATAGCGAATGTGTTCCGTAATGCTAATCCATTGGTCCTTTTCCTTGGATTGGAATAATTCTATAGTACGCTCTGCGTCTTTTACCGTGTAAAGAGGGAGTGCGGGGTTATGTTTGCTATATCCTTCCTTATTGGCCTGCTCGGCTTCTTCTTCGTGTATCTTGGCACTATCCAAAAGAATTATTCGAGTAATCGCCAAAGTGGGGGCTGTGCCAACAATTTTTCCCTTAAAGCCTTCCTTTAACAATCTGGGCAGGTATCCTGTATGGTCCAGGTGGCCATGGGTCAATAGGACCAAATCTATTTTAGAGACATCTATGGGCAAGGGATTCCAGTTTTGTTGTCGTAGTTCCTTTAGTCCTTGGAACATTCCACAATCGATCATCAGATTCAATTTAGGGGTTTCCAAGTAGAATTTAGAGCCTGTAACGGTTCCCGAAGCACCTAGGAAATGTATTTTGATAGTATTCATGATCTAATGATTGCAAAGTTGTTTAATTTCATTCAGGATTTTTTCTTTCCTGGTATTGGAGATTCCCAAATGGTCCAAAAAGAACTTATCTTTCCAAAGCTGCCTGCATAAGACCACATCCCTACTCAACAAAAACTGTTTTTCCCTATTGCTAAGTAGGGTGGATACAGTAATAGGATAAAGCCCTAAACGATCTATACGGTCTTTAAGTCCATCATTTAAGGGTAGGTCCCAACTTAAGAGGTTCAGCCCTACACATTTCCCGTAGGTTGAGGCATCGCTGGTAAAGCGTGTGTTGGTTACTACCCAACCTTTATCCAGTTCCCTACTTTCGTTTTTTTTGGTGGCCCAATTTGCTTTTACATCGTTATATCTGGAATGGATGTATAGGGGAATCTTAACGTTGCAGTTACGACCTTCTTCTGAGTGGAATTTACATTCTATTATAGTGACGGTTCCATTTTTTTCTGCAACTACATCAATTTCATGGGTAACACAGATACCGTTCATTATTTGATCTACACTAGTGTGGTAGCCGGAATATTCCAGGATGGCGGCCACAAAACGTTCAAAGGGAAAGCCAGTTGGTCCCAATTCGTATATGGCCTTCTTTAGTTTGTATTTTGACGCAAAGATCGCTTTGTTCTTTTTCAGGAGGGCATAGGCCCTATTGTAGATTTCATTGGTAGAGATGCCCTCATAGAGTTCATCCTTCACCTGTCCTACGATCTGTTCCACTAGATTATGGTCGGCCCCACTGTGTTTTAGGGATTTACGCAGTTTGTCCAAAGAAAATTTGGCCCGTTCCCCAGAGGATTTTAGAATTTCAATGTCCAATTCCTTTTCCATATCATTGCTTTAGATGAATATCCAATTCTGGTATTTTTAGTAGTTGCAAGGTGGTGGAAGCAAGTTTAACTTTGTCATCCGTAGCCATAAGGGCCTGTACTATCTGTTCGAACAGTTCGTGTTTCGTAATACGCCTTAATTTATAATCCGTGATATATCTTAAGTTTATCGCAATCCAGTTGTCCGTCGGACTAATGGCCAGGGTAGGGGCAATTTTGGCATTTTCTATATAATAGTGCTCCACCATTTCCTCCCATTTGGCCAATGAGCTTTTAGTGTATTCGGAAAGGAAATCCGTAGCCTTTTCCAGGACCAGTTTTTTTGCCAGGGCAACATCAGAATCATAGGTAATGAGTATATTGAGTTCGTCCCAAACAAAAGGGAAATCCATGGAATAGTTCTTTATGGGGCCTTTAAAAACAAAGGCGTTGCTTATCTTGACGATCCTACCCGAATAATTGTCACTGCTCACCCATTCCCCAATTTCCATTAAGGTTGTATAGATGCTATCTATATCAATGACATCCCCTTTAATGCCGTTAATTTCAATACGATCACCAGGTTTATAGACCTTTACAAAAAAGATATAGAAGGATCCCGCAATACTTAGAATCAATTCTTGAAGGGTAAATGTTATACCAGCAGTAAATAGTCCTATAATAATAGTATAGTCCTTTATATTTTCTACCGTAAATGCCATTAGGATCAAGAGCGTAATTAGTACGTAGCCAATAATCTCTACTCCTTTTTGGGCCTTATATCTAACGGAGACATTATCAATTCTTTTTTTTAAGACCCTCCGAAGAAACCCAATG
The DNA here is from genome assembly GCF_900177645.1 of Arenibacter troitsensis. Lineage (GTDB taxonomy): Bacteria > Bacteroidota > Bacteroidia > Flavobacteriales > Flavobacteriaceae > Arenibacter > Arenibacter troitsensis. Next base: position 186,183 of record NZ_FXAO01000002.1, on the reverse strand, counting down.
AAAATTACTATGGCCAGTATCCACAATAAAAGTTTGGCAATTCGTAATACTACAGGGTCGTTAATAAAGTCCAAGGGACTGTTCATGGGCAATGGATTTAAATAAGACCGCCAGAACAATTTTTGTTTAGGCGGTCTCCCAATTAAAAAATAACCAACTATTTTTTTTGGCCAAAAAAGTCCCTGACCAAGGCTTTGGTCTGGTTTTCGGTCATGCTATCGGCTTTGGTTACGGCTTTGACTTTTTCTGCCAGGCCTTTGTGGTGTTCCAGTAGTTCTTTTTTAAATTTTTCATTGGTATCTGCCGGGCCAAAAAGCGCTATAGAATCTGCATCGCCTATGGCATCTGCAAGTTTTTTAAAATATGATTTCAATTGTGCTTTCTCCCTTTCCAGATAGGTGCGCTCATGTGTAACGTCTTGGGTTGCACCAGATTTTACCCTAGGTCCGGAGGTACCCTTGCGATTAAAAAATTCCATCTCAGAAAAAATGGTTTCCAATTTCTCTTCTTTGTTCTCCAACCGGATGATATGGGCTTTTTCCCTGTCCATCCATATTCCAATATTTTTCATAATACAGTATTTTCAAGATTCGTTCAAAGCCAAAATAGGCACTGTGGCATCATAACCAATTTCTTTGACCAATGGTCTAGAAAATATACTATTGAACAAGAAATGCTTTTTGTTAATGAACGCGATCATGTCGCTATTCCTACTTTGAACAAAAGAGGTTATTCCCTGGGCAACATCCTTATCCGGTACGGTGTGGAAGCTATGGTCTACACCTTGGAGGATGTCGTCCAAGAGTTGTTTGTGTTTTTCTTGGTCTTCGGTAAGCGTGGTTTTTTTCGTAAAGTATACAACCCTTATGGATGTATTGTGCATCTTGGCAATCTCTATCAAATAATTCAATTCCTTTCGGCTAAAGCTGGATTTATAATTCGTAGGAAAGACAATTTCCTTGGGAATGGAAAACCGCAGTTCATCTGGAACTGCCAGTACTGGACACTCCCTTATTTTCTCCATAGCATTTACCGTATTGCTTCCGAAAATGATTCCCTTGGCGCCAGTAGCTCCTTGGGTACCCATTACAACAAGGTCTATATCTTTGTTATCAATGGTCTGTTTCATAGCCTCTGAGAGAAAATTGAAGGAAGAAATGGTGTGATAACTATGTTTTGGGTTGTCATGGTGTAACTCCAGCATGTCCAATAGCTTGATAAAAGCCTCCTCCGATGCCCCTTTGGCAGCTTCGTATTCTGCACTTCCTGGTTCTGGCAATATTAAGGTATTTGTAGTGTAATTGGTCAGCCGGAATACGTTCAAAAAATAGAATTCGCAATTGAGCTTTGTATAAAGGTCCAAGGCATAGCGTGCAGCGTTCAGCGCATTTTTGGAGAAATCGGTAGGAATTAATATTCTTTTGTCCATTTCAATGCTTCTTTAGTTTTATTAAATATAATTGGGTTTGGCCATATTTACTATGACAATGGTCATTCTTGGGAGGGGAGAATTAAGAAGGGGATATCGGAATACATGCTTAAGTCTTTTACCACTGGTTCACGGGTAAGTTTTTCAAAAAGATTTCGTTTTTCATGTACCATGGCGAACAAATCCACCTTCAGTTTTTCCAAAAAGATATCTATTACCTTGGCTTTGTCGTCAAAATTTTTGATCCATTGAAAGGAATGGCCTACCTTATTTAGACTATCTTCCAATTTCTTTCTGTTTTCCTCCTGTGTCTTGTTTAGCATATGCTGTTCCTGAACGTGTACGACCCTAATGGAAGCCTTGGACAAAGAAGCCATGTAGAGCAGTTGATCTATTGTTTTTTGGCCACAATCCTTTCTCAGGTCAGTGACAAAAGCAATTTCCTTTATAGGGTGGAAATCCATTTCGCCCGGAATGGCCAATAAAGGGCATTTAAGATTATCCGCCACTTTTATGGTATTGCTCCCAAAAAATACATCGGTAGCTTCGGTGAGTCCTTTGTTCCCCATGGTTACCAAATCAATCTTATGTTCCTCTATTTGTTGCGCTATGATATTTACCAAGTCCCCTTTTTGTGATATGGTCTTAAAGGTGTGTAGAGGATTCTCATTGTCCAAGACTATTTTGTGTTTGGTATGCGTTAATTTATCTTTGGACTCCACTTCCAGTTCTTTCAGATGTTTTTTGATATTTAGTATTGGAAGCTTTTTGCCTGGGGCTATGGTAAGTTCCGAATAGGTGTTAAGAATGTAAAAAGTACATTTTTCCGATGCCAATAGTTTTGTTACGTAGAACAGGGCGCAATAGGCATTATTGGAAAAATCGGTGGCAACAAGAATATTCTTCATAATCTACAAATTAAAATTGTGGAATTACCAAAAAAGGAATAGTAACATGGAAACCTATTTTTTTGATGACAGGTTCAATAAAAAGTCGCTCCATAAAGGTGTGTTTGTTCTGAACCATGACCAGCAGGTTGATTTTTTCCTTAGCCTGGAAGGCATTGATGGCATCTATAATTTCATTATTGGGAACATTGTGGAACAATGCCTTGTTACCCAAAATCTTTTCAAGGCCTTTCTTTTGCTTTTCTCGATCTGTTGTAAGTTCATAGCCTGTGGACACGTGTAAAACATTTATTTGGGATCCGTATTCATTGGCTATGTGCAAAAGCGGACTCAACTTCTCCTTATTGTATACAATTTCATAGTCTGTTGGAAATAATATTTCCATAGGATTCTCGTACTCAAAATTGGGAGGTACCACCAGAACAGGGCAATTGGCTTTTCTTATTACGTGCACCGTATTTGTTCCAAAGAGGATCTCCTCGGCCCCTGTGGCCCCTTTGGTGCCCATTACGACCAAATCTATGCCTTCGGATTCAACCGTTTCCATAACTTCATTTACTAGGGTGTTGAAGGCAGTGTGTATAACCAGGTTATGATTAGGGTTGCTGTGTTCCTTTTCCAAACGGCTTTTTAGTTTTTCCAGTTGGGTCATGGACGTTTCCTGCATTACATCGCCCAAGCCTATCAGACCTGGACTTCCTACCAAATATTCGGCGTTGTATACCGGCGGCATATAGGTATGCATAAGGTAAAAGTTACATTTTGCATTCTTGAAAATTTTCAAGGCGTAGCCAATGGCCTTAATGGAGTTATCTGAAAAATCAGTAGGAAGCAATATTTTTTTCATAGTGTTTATTACATTGGTACAGTAAATCTAAAGCGGAAGAATTTTGAAAACCATGATATTCGTCAGTTTCATTTTCTCTTTGTTTAGGTAATTTTACTTTTTAAAAATTTGATTATGAAGGATAGTTTTAATAACATTATCAATTCAGACACCCCTGTTCTGGTTGATTTTCACGCGGATTGGTGCGGACCCTGTAAAATGTTGGCACCTATTTTAAAACAGGTCAAGGACGAAATGGGGATTGCCCTAAAAATCGTAAAGATCGATGTGGATAAGAATCAATCCTTGGCCAGTACTTATCAGGTAAGGGGGGTGCCTACCATGATATTGTTTAAAAACGGGAAGCAGGTATGGAGGCAATCCGGTGTGCTTCAAAAGAACGACATACTACAGGTTGTTCAGCAGCATATATAAAGGGCGGTCCCATGGACTCGGCCTGCAATCAAGAACCATCATTCTTATTCGTGTACTATTAGAAATGGAATCTTGGTATGGTAACTAATTTTTTCCACCGCCGGTTTAAATAGGATGCGTTCCAGGAAGTTTAGGTTCTTGGCTACCATGACCAACATATCCAAATCCCTGCTTTCTACAAAAGCTTGCACCGCGTCATCCAGGTTCTTTATGGTAAGGGTATGAAAGGAATGTTCGTTTTCACTAAAATAATTCTTTATAAATTCCTTGTTCTTCATCTGTAGATCCGTAAGGTCCTTTCCTTTTTGGGACACATACAGAAAGCGTAGTGCAGCCTTGTGCATAATGGTAAGTTCCTTAATATGGTTAAGGACCTTAATGTCATAGCTTAACTGGAAATCTGTAGGAAACCCTATTTCTCGTGGGGTATTGTATTCGGCGTCTTCAGGCACTGCCAAAACCGCGCATCGTACTTTGGTCAATACGTTGCCGGTATTGCTTCCTATGGAAACAGCTTTAAGACCAGTGGCCCCTTTGGTTCCCATAATGATCAGGTCAATGTCTTTATCCTTCACTTCCTGCTTAATATGATCGGTAAAAAATCCGTATAAGGCCGATATATTGAATGAATGTTTGGTGTTTAGCGGCAGGCGTTCGACCTCTTTAAGCAATTTTTCCAATTTTTCCCTACTTTCCTTAAGGATGGTTTCCTCCAATATTTCCGGAGAGACATACATGGCGGCTTCGCCTCCGGAATTGTAGGAAATGGGATTTATATGGACGATATGAAAAGTACATCTGGTTTTAGAGTACAATGCCGTACCATATTTAATGGCATTCCAAGCATTGTCAGAGAAGTCGGTAGGTATCAATATATTTTTCATAAAAGTTTTTTTAAAGGTTTAATATGGTTTGGTATGGTTGGCAAATTATAATGAACTAAAATTAATCGTTCTTTAATTGTTCCCGAATGACATATATCATGTTGGCTCTAATAGCTGTAAAATGACAGTGGTGTTTAGGGCTCTATAAGTGGAAATATTAGAAAAGGTACTTCCGTATTGAAGGCTACCCGCTTTATCACATTTTCCTTGGTAAGCTTCTCAAAGAAACTATGCCAATAGTTTACCATGGCGATCATTCCTATGTTTTCATTTTCATGGGTATAGTCATTTATGGCCCCAGAAATAGTACTATGTCCTTTAACCTCTTCAAAACGGTGTTTTAGGCCAAAGAACCGTTCGGGCAATGTATCCTTGGCAGTAATTTGATGGGCTTGCAAATCCTTGCCCGTATCAATATGTACTATGCTTATTCTGGAGTCCCATAATTTGGCCAGTCCTATAAGTGGTACTAATTCTACCTCACTGTAGATATGTTCAAAATTTGTGGCAAAGGCTATTTCATCAGGAAGGTCAAAATTATAATTTTCAGGAACGGCAATGATAGGACAGAAGTCTATTTTCTGAATGATCCTTACCGTGTTACTGCCCATAAACACCTCTTTTAATGCAGAGGAACCTTTGGTTCCCATAAAAATGTATTGTATGCCCTTATCTATTGTGGTTCTCCCTATGGCATTGACCAAAGAATCGGCAATGCTCAATCCATTGAAGGAGTGCTTGCTATTTGTGTTTTTGGATTTCAATTCGTCTATTAGGGATTTTATGTCTCTATTGGATTCATCTTTTATAGCCCTAAATAGTCGGGTGTCTTTTGCCTTTCCCATTGTACTGCTTAAGTTGGAGGCCCCTACTTCAAAGGCATTCAAAATATGGAATACACAGTTCTCCTTTTCAAATAGATAAATGGCATAGTCTATGGCATTGCGGGCGTTTGTGGAAAAGTCTGTGGGTAGAAGTATATGCTTGGCTTTCATCTGTTTGTTGTTATTGCTCCTAAGGGGTAACACCTGTCTGAAAGTTTCGTTCTTTGAGGCGTAGCCTTGGATGATTAAAAAATGTCAGGACCCTTTTTGCATAATAATATTCGGCATTATGTGGGTCCTTCTCTAATAATGGTTGAACCTCTTTTAATTCCTTCTCCTAGGATTGCCCAGGAAGAAACAAGACCGGTACCATGGAATGGAAGGCTATTTTTTTAATAATAGGCTCTTCTATAATTCTTTCCCAAAAGCTATGTCGGTATCTCACCATGGTAAGGAGATCGGCCTTGGTTTCATTAACATACCGCTCAACACTTTGCGCAATATTGTCATCGAAGTTAATATCATGCAGGGTATATGTATAAGCGCCCAACCGTTCTTCCAAAATTTTCAGGTTCGTTTTCTGGTCATCGGTAAGAATAAATTCTACTGCCACATATATCACCTGTATGGCAGTGTTCCAAAGTTCTGCAAGTTCTAGCATGGGAAATAGCTCAAACTTTTCATATTTTCTTGTATAATCTGTTGGAAATACGAGTGTTTTTAGCTTTTGGAAGTTAAAGTCATTGGGAACTACTAAAATGGAAATATTTTTAAGCTGTTTTAAGACTTTTACCGTATTACTGCCCATAAAGATTTCCTTTGCCCCAGTAGCACCTTGGGTACCCATAACAACCAGGTCAATATCTTTGATCTTGACTAATTCCTTGACCGATCCTTCTAAGGTGTCGGATCTGGAAATGGTTTCAAAGCTATGGTTCTGGTTGTTGTGGTTTTGGTTGAGGTAAGACAAAATCTTATCTAGTTCCTGTACCGAATTTTGAGCCAATGAGTCATAAATTACACCTAATCGCTGTTGGTATTTTTGCCCCAACATGTTCATGGCCTTTGGTTCATAGGCATGTAGAATGAGAAACTTACATTGTACATTGGCATATAGTTTTAATGCTGTGAATATGGCATTCCAGGCATTATCGGAAAAATCTGTCGGCAACAATATATTTTTCATCAATTGGTTTTTTTAAGGGATTCTTCCCAAGTTTCCGGTATGGCCACAAAAGGTATCCTGGAATGATATCCAATGGAGTCTATGGTAGATTTATTGATCAGGCGATGTAAGAATGTATGTTTGCGGTTCATGATGGCCAGTAGCCCAATTCTGTGTTTTTCCACATATTCATGTATGGCATTGGGCATTAATTCGCCCTTCACCTGCTCAAAGCTATGGTCCATGGGTTGAAGGAAAGCGCCAAGTGCTTTTTTATGGGCATTTTGTTGCTCATTAAGCACAAAATCTTCCTTAACATTTAATACAATCAGTTTAGTCTTGTGCCATTTGCAAATTTCACCTAGAAAACCTAAAGCTTCCGGGTCATAAGGCCTGGTGTAATCTGTAGGGAAGACGATGGTATCAATTTCCTTAAAGGCATAACCATTGGGAATGGCCAATACCGGAATCTTGGCTTTTTTGATAACATGGACCGTGTTGGTTCCCAAAAAGATTTCCTTGGCCCCTGTAGCCCCCTGGGTTCCCATGGCAATAATGTCCAATCCTTCCCGTGCTGTAACCTCTTCAATTTCATCGGTTAGAATATTAAAAGAAGAAATGGTCTTGAATTGATGGTTTTTATTTGGGTAATTCTTTCTTATGTCGCTAAGCGTTTTTTCCAAACCTTTCTGGGCCGTCTCGACCCCCTCGTCCGGAATAGCACTGTTCACCGGACCGCCCATCATGTAATCTACCCTATAAAAAGTGGGCGTATAGGTGTGAAGTATATAGAAAAGACACTTTTCATTTTGGAAATAATTTAAGGCATACGCGATGGCGTTCCAAGCATTGGCGGAAAAATCGGTGGGCAATAATACTTTTTTCATCCTTATATCTTTTTAGAATTATCGGGGTAGATTCTGCATCACTAAAAAGGGAATATTTAAACGTAGCCCAATTTCGTCTACCGTTGATCTGTAAAGCATGTCTTCCAAGAATGAGTGGCGCGAGTTTACCATGACCAATAAATTTATGTTGTTCTTTTTGATGTAATCCATTATGGCTTGCGCCTTATTCATTGTGGGGCGTCTTTCAAAAAACAGGAAGGCTTCTGCCAATGATTCCCTAAGGAAACGTTGGTTGTCTATCTGCCTGTTGCTTAAATCTTCAAAGTCCGAAATATAAAGACAGTGAATTTCCGATTTAAATTCGGCGGCCAAGGTGTTCAACAACTTCAATTCCCTACGTTTATAAGGCAGCATATAATCTGTGGGAAACAATATCTTTTTTGGCTGATGGTACTTATAGTCCAAAGGAACTGCTAATACCGGGCACTGCACGTATTTGAAAACCTGTACCGTATGGCTGCCGAAAGTAATTTTTTTGTCGGCAGTTTGTCCTTTTGTACCCATTATGACCAGGTCAACATTTATTTGGTTGGCAAAGTCGTTAACGGCATCGACCAAAGTGTCGAATGCCGATAGGGTTTCGTAAGTGTGTTTTGGATTGTGTTCCCTGGCAGCTAGTTTTTGTATGAGATCTTTTAAGGATTTATCCGTGTTATTCCTAACAGTTTCCTTTTGTTCTTCAAAAGAGGTTTCCCCATTGTTTTTGAAGGGGCCATAAACCTCGTCTGCATAGGCATGTAAAAAGTAGAAATTGGTGCGTTCACATTTATATAGATTAAGTGCATAATCTATGGCATGCATAGCGCTCTTGGAAAAATCGGTAGGAATTAAAACTGCTCTCATAGGGTTTCTTTTGTATACCTACCAAAGTTATCGGTAGCGACCTACAAAACCTATGACATTTATCAGTCGCCATATATCACAATAGGGGGGAGGTTTATTCGTGCATGACCAATAAAGGAATACTGGTCTGAAAACTGATTTTTTTAATGGAGGTATCGAACAGCAGTTGTTGTAAAAAATTTAGGTTTTTGGCCACCATGAGTACCATGTCTATATTCTCTCTGACTACAAATTGCTCGATGGCCCTTTTTGCCTTTTCATTTTTTAAGTGGTGGATGCTATGCAAATCTTCATAAAGTTCCAATAAATAGTCCTGTAGATAGATCATGTTCTCATTTTGCGTGTCATTTAATTGTACCCCAGGCTTGGAGACATTAACAACTCTTAGCTTGGCCTTTGTGATACGCAACATATTTGAAATTGCTTCCAATATGGAATGGGAATAGAAAATATGGTAATCGGTAGGAAAGGCAATTTCCTTAGGGATGCATTGCTCGGCTTTTTCCGGAATCATCAATAAATTACAGGGTACTTTGGTCATGACATTCCCGGTATTGCTGCCCAATATGGTTTCTTTAATGCCAGAAGCCCCTTTGGTTCCCATGACAATCAGATTTATCTTTTTATCCGATACCGTCTTTCGAATAATATCTATGAGATTGCCAAATTCATGGAGAGCAATAAAATGATGTTCCTTGTTGGTGGTGCTGGTCTTAATGCGGCCAAAAATATCTGCTAAATGGTTCCTGGGATCCGTATTTAATCTTTTGGACGGCATAACAAAGGAATTGCTCTCTACGCCCGATCTACTTAAGGGATCAACATGGAGAACGTAAAAATTACAGGGGGCATCTTTGAACAGCTTTAGGGCATATGCAATAGCGTTCCATGAATTTTCGGAAAAATCGGTGGGGAACAGTATATTCTTCATTCAACTTTAAATAGAAACATCCATACAAAACTAGACCTATGGTCAAGCTTGAAATATGACAATGGTCAGTTTCCAAAAAAAAGTTATACGAATAATCTTAATTGATGTAATGCAGGGCCTTTAATTCCTTGATACGGATATTTCGACCTTCAATTTCTATAAGCCCTTCCTTTTTGAACCCGGACAGTGTCCGGATAAGGCTTTCCGTGGCAATACCGGCTACACTGGCCAAATCGTTTCGTGAAATCTTAATAGGGTCTTCGGATTTTTTGTTCATTAGTTCTGCGAACTGCAACAAGGTTTGGGCGGTTTTCTTACGCACGGAACTATAGGCCATTTGCAGTAATTGCTGCTTTATGTCCTTGATATTCCCAGTAAGCAGTTCCATTAACTCCAGGGAGATATTATGGTTCTGCTCCAATACCTGTTTTAGGTTTTCCTTGGATATCCCGGCCAGTTCCACATCCTCAATGGCAGTTGCCGATTCTTGATAAGGGATATTTTCTATAAAGGAGGTAAAACCTAAAAAGTCGTCTGCCCTATAAAGGGAAGTGATCAATTCTTTTCCGTCCTCGTCCATGGTATGGCATTTTACGACCCCTTTTAGAATAAGGTATATTTTATGTGAATAGGTTCCTTCTTGGTAGATGGTACTTCCTTGGTTAAAACTAGTGGGTTCCCCATTGTCGTCAAAAAAATTCTTCAACTCGTTCAAGGAGCGTATCTGATCTTCCGGTTGGGTAGGATGCAAGGATCCTTCCTTTGCCAGACGTCCCAAAAGCTCCACCTTTGCCAATCTACTTTCAATGGCATTTATAAGGTCTTCTTCCTCGAAAGGTTTGGTAAGGTAATCATCTGCACCAAGATCCATTCCCCGTCTTATCTCTTTGTGTTCGGTTTTGGCAGATAGGAATATAAAGGGAATATGTTTGGTTTTTTCATGGACAGACAACTCTTTAAGCACCCCATAACCATCTACCTCTGGCATCATAATGTCACAGACGATGATATCCGGTAATTTCTCCTTGGCCATTTGAATACCAATTTTTCCGTTAGGGGCAGTTATCATGGAATAACCTGAAAGCTCCAAGAGCTCTTCGGTGTTTTCACGTAATGCCCTATCGTCCTCTATTAATAGAATAGTCTTCATTGTTAATTCAATTTACGTTTTCTAATGGGATAACTATAGTAAAAATGGATCCTTTATTTTCTTCACTGGTAAATTCAATGGTGGCACCAAGATTTTCCAAATGCTGTTTTGCAATGTTAAGTCCAATGCCAGTACCTTGGTTTAACAACGCATTTTCTGCCCTAAAATAACGATTAAAAATATGTTTTTGGTCTTCTTCAGGTATGCCAATACCACAATCGATGACATTTATTAAAATAGTATCCTTAACCCTGCTCACAGCGAGACTTATGGTTGTATCCTCAGGGGAATATTTTATGGCATTGTGTATTAGGTTGGACAATGCCAGTTCCAAGGTTTTTTCGTCAAATCTGATGAAAATATCATCAATATTCTCGGGATATTGGATGGTTTGGCCCGCCTTAAGGAGCATGTTGGCACCATAAACTACTTCGTTTACAATTTTACTTAGAGGGAAGGTTTCGATCTTGTAGTTTACCTTTCCCGAATCCAAACGCTCTACCGAAAGAAAATCGGTTAAAATGGTATCCAAATACCGTACTTTGTTCTTTATGGTTTCTACGTGTTTGTCTCGCTTTTCCTGTTGGTGGCTTTCGGTATATTTGGCCAATAAGGTTATGGAGGTAAGGATACTGCTCAAAGGGGTTTTGAATTCATGGGAAACCAAGGATAGGAAACGTGTTTTAAGCTCATTCAATTCCTTCTCCTTGGCCAAGGCTTCGGTGAGTTGTTTGGTGCGTTCTTGGACCTTTTTTTCTAATTTTTCGGTATAATTTTTACGCTCTGTAATGTCTAAAATAATAGCAACAATAACCTCATTTTCACCAAATGTGGATAGTTGCAAATGTACTTCTACAGGATATACGGATCCGTCTTTTCTTTGATGTTCGGTTTCAAACTTAACCTTATCCCTTTTGCCTTTAAGCAAAGGTTCTATAAGTAACTGGAATTGCGGGGCATCCATGTTGGGCTTTATATCCAATGGTTTCATGGCCTTAAATTCTTCCAACTTATAGCCCATATTTCGCTGGGCCTCTTTGTTTACGTTCACAAAATGTAATGTGTTGGCGTCGAAAACGTAGATTTCATTAAGGGATTCATCAAATATCTTGGCCCAATGGCTCAATTCCCTTTCTTTGATCTTACGTTCGGTAATATCAATTACTAAAGCCATGACATAGGTTTCGTTATAAAGCTTAAATGGATTTAGACCCGCCTCGACCGGAAATTCCTCCCCATTTTTTCGTACCCCGTGCAAATCCCTGCCCCGGCCCATTTGCCGACGTTCACTTTTGTCAATAAAATCCTCAACATGGTGACCGTGATGTCCGTGGAACCTTCTGGGTATTAGGGTGTCCAATGGTTTTCCCAAAAGTTCTCCTTTTTCGTAACCAAACATTCTCCCGGCCGAGGAATTGGTGGCCACTATAATCTGTTTGGTATTGACAACTATAATTCCTTCGGATACCCCTTCGGAAAGTAGATTGAATATTTCACTGTTTTTTTGAAAGGCCTGCATAAGCCAAAGATAAAATTTTTAAACTGATTATTGTCATATTAAAAGCTTGGTCTATTCGCTATTTTTAGCTCACTCTTTTTAATAATATAACAATGAAAAATACAAGTGAAGTAGGTAAGGAACTGTACGAAAACTTGGGAAAATTATTCTACGCCATTGCCATGGCAGACTCCCGCGTTCATGAAAAGGAAGTTAGCAAGCTTAGGACCTTTATTAGGCAATATTGGTTGAAGGTGGATGAGCTGGAGGACGATTTTGGGACCGATGCAGCTTATCAGATCGAATCGGTATTTGATTGGTCAATGGACCATGATCTGGACAGTGAAGCCTGTTACGCCGATTTTAGGGAGTTCTATGAGGATAATAAAGGTATGTTCAGTGCATTTATCAAGGTGCTTATTTTGGACACCGCAAATGCCATTTCCAATAGTTTTTCAGGAAAAAATAAGTCAGAGTTGGTGATGCTGGGCAAACTGGAACTTTTGCTAAAGGAATAGTAATGTAGAATTGGTCGGGACCCTGATCATTGATCAGATCTTAAATGTCATTACCGGCAATCTTGCGTGGTTGGCGATATCTTCACCTATACTTCCCAATAAGAAATGTGAAAGGCCTTTTCTTCCATGTGTTGGAAGTGCCAGGAGGTCAAATTTTTCGGTCTTACTGAAATTAAGAATTCCGTTTTCTACACTGCGGTCATTGTATATTTCAACTTTGGATTGGGTGTCCCCGGCCTTCCACATAAATTTGGCTATGCGATCTTCCCCTTCAGGTGTACTCAAAAAATCTTGATATGGGGTATTGATGTAAATCAATTTTAATTGGGCCGAAAATTCTTTTGCCATCAACTTAACATTCTTAAATGCCGGAATCATATCTTCTGAAAAACTACAGGCGAAAAGGATATTGTTTATAGTGAAGTTTGAATTTGGCTCTTTTATTACCAAAACAGGGACATTGGAAGTGCGCACTACCTTTTCTGTATTGGATCCAACAAAAATTTCATTGAAGCCAGTGCTGCCATGCGAACCCATCACGATCAAATCTATATTTTGTTCCTTGGCCACATTGTTGAGCTCATTGAATACTTTGTAGTTCTGTACTATTTTATGAATAGTAATGTCCTTTAGATAGGGTTTGTCCAGAAAGGTCCTAAATTTTTTCTTAGCAAGCCCCATAAAGTATTTGGCTTCTTCGTACTCTGAAAATTCTTCTTCGGCAAATGCTGCCTCCGAAATTCCCAGCATATGTAATACGGTAATTTCCGCGTTCTGCTGTTTTGCTATGCCGGCAGCGACCTCCAGTGCATAGGCCGAGTGATTTGAAAAATCAACAGGTACCAATATGTGTTTCATTTTATTTTTTTTATGGTTGTGATCATCTTGGGTCTACTTTTGGCAGCGGTTTCAATTCGCCAGTTCGGAGAAAAGGTCGCCAATACAAAATTTTCATATCTGTTTGGGCGGTGCCAAGGATCCCGTTTAACGCCAGAATGTTCTGAAACAAAAATATACAGTTGCTGTGCCATTTAAAATGATATTGGTCACAATAGCCAGCATTACTTAATTACCGTTTTGGGATCCCCTGTGCTTTGGGTGAAAATAAGTCCAATATAAAATCTTCAAAAGCTTCTAAACCCTGAATATTTATGATATTATGAAGAGGGAATTTACTATTTGTGAACTACTGACTTTGGTCATTTTGTACAGCATATCCAAACATTACTTTAGTAGAAATAAAAATCAAAGTCATGAAAAATATTATTATCACAGCATTCGCAATGTTCATGTTTCCAAACGTATTTCATTCCCAAACGGTTAAAAATATTGAAGAGATAGCTCCTTTCAACGAAGGTTTGGCAGCTGTTCGCCAGGGCAACCAATGGGGATTTATTAATGAGGAGGGTCAATTGGTCATTAATTTTCGCAACGATATTTATTGGAACCAGGATGCCGATACCTCAAAAAAGGATATTTCAGGCGTTCAATATCCTATGTTCAATGAAGGAAGGTGCCTGATCACCAAAATTGTTGAGGATGGTGTTCCCGTTTTCGGATTTATGGATACCAAGGGTAATGTAGTTCTTGAACCCCAGCTACTAAATGTTTATCCCTTTAAGAATGGTTTTACCACGGCTGTTCTTTTTGAGAAATCCATGAAGGGGAAAAACGAATTCAATCTAGATATTTACGAATTTAAATTTCACGATGTTATGTTGGATATCTCTGGGGAAATTGTGGAGTTTTTCAATAGAAGGTATAATATCCAAATGACCAAAAAAAGGTACCAAAGACCTTCGGTAGGGGTGAAACAATTATCAAAAGGCTTGGTTGGGGTACATACTCAAGATCAAGGTTGGGAAGTAAGAAAGATAACTTTAAACAATTAAGATGTTGCGACTAAAGGGTAAAGTAGCCGTTATAACGGGCGGTGCTGGGGGCATAGGATTGGCCACGGCAAAACTGTTTTTACAGGAAGGTGCCAAGGTGGTTATCGTGGATATTGATAGGGAAGTTTTGGAAAGGGCGATTTTGGCCATAGATCACGAGAATCTGTCCATTTGTGTTGCCGATGTTTCAAAGGCCACGGATACCGAAAAGTTTGTCGAGACAACGCTAGAGGTTCATGGAAAGATCGATATATTTTTCGCTAATGCGGGAATTGAAGGTGTTTCCAAACCAATTACGGAATATCCGGACGAGATTTTCGATAAGGTAATTGGGGTAAACCTAAAAGGAGTTTGGTTGGGTTGCAAGCATGTAATTCCGAAAATGCAGCGCGGTGGAAGTGTAATTATTACTTCCTCTGTAGCCGGTTTAAAGGGTTTTGCCGGATTGGGAGCTTATGTGGCCAGCAAACATGCGGTGGTTGGTTTAATGAGGGTCGCTGCCCAAGAAAATGCCGAGCGTAAAATTCGTGTGAATACCATTCATCCAGGTCCCGTTAACAATAATATGATGCGGCGTATAGAAGTGGAAATGTCGCCCAGCAGTCCTGATGAGGTTATGAAAGGCTTTGAGGCCGCTGTACCTTTGGGTAGATATGCAGAATCCAAGGAGATTGCGGAGATGGCGCTTTTCTTGGCCTCGGACGAGAGTAAGTATATTACCGGAACAACCCATGTGGTAGATGGCGGTATGTTAAGTTCTTGAGATATGGATAAGGAAGATATAAGAAAATATTTGGAGGGTGGAGACCTAAGGACCATAGGAGGGGTAAATTTTCTTGTTCCTTTAATACGAAATCAAAAGGACTTCGACCGTTTATTCCATTATTTCCGCGCTAAGGATAGGCATATAGTAATGAGGGCTGCGGATGCCGTGGAAAAAATTACGCTACGGCACCCGGAATATCTGGAAAGTCACAAAAGTACCTTATTGGGATTGACCCAAAGTTCAGATGATAAGGAATTGAAGTGGCATCTGTCCTTGTTGGTGTCCAGGTTGCTCCTTAATGATCATGAGCTGAAATTAGTCTTGGCCAAACTAAAGGAGTGGGCAAACGATCCTGCCGAAAGTAGGATCGTAAGGGTGAACGCTTTACAGGCCCTATGTGAAATTAAAGACCAAGATCCAGGATTGGAAAAGGACTTTAGGAGTCTTATCCGAAAATTGCAAAAGGAGGAAATAGCTTCGATAAATGCCAGGATACGAAAATTAAAAATAAGCTGATATTGGCCCTTCATTCTTCCAATATTACCGGATATTACCGCCAGGCCTTTCCTAATTTGTTTTTACCGTGCTATAATATTTCAGGTTTCAAGATTATGGGTTTGCTTTCCTAGGTATTTGCACGGGGCAATGTTAGCACTTATGACATTTGTCATTGGCAATGTCCTGCTGTGGAAATATCTTCAACAAAATATTATTTATGAAAGGTTTTTTAAGGTTGGGAAAGATTGCTGGTATTCAATTGGAGGTGCATTGGACTTTTGCGCTATTATTGATTTGGGCCGGTTTTATTGAATTTCAGAATAGTGGAAACTTTGAAAGGGTAGCCGTTAATCAGGGATTTATATTGGTATTGATGGCCTGTGTGGTGTTGCACGAATTGGGTCATGCCCTGACCGCTAGAAAATTTGGTATCAAAACCCAAAGAATCATACTTCTACCCATTGGCGGTGTGGCCACTTTGGATAAAATGCCGGAAAAACCTGGGCAGGAACTTTTGGTAGCCTTGGCCGGTCCGGCCGTTAACGTTGTGATCGCCATTATTTTGTCTCTTATAATACCTATTAATAGCTATTTTAATTTCGATAATATCATGGTAGAAGAGATGCTTTATGCACCCAACTTACAGAATTTTCTTTTTTATCTCTTCATCGCCAATATAATGTTGGTGGTGTTTAATCTTATTCCTGCATTTCCTATGGATGGCGGGCGGGTGCTTAGGGCCTTGTTGGCCTTTAGATTGAGTCGGGTGCAGGCAACGAACATTGCAGCCAGTATTGGTCAGGCATTGGCCGTAGTATTTTTTATCCTAGGATTTTTCGTAAATCCCTTTTTGATTCTTATTGCCTTTTTTATTTTCTTCGGGGCGTATGGCGAGAATCAAATGGTTAAGCAAAACTCACTGTTGCAGGGGCATTTGGTAAAGGAGGCCACCTTGACCAAAATATCGGTATTGCGTCCGGATAATAATGTACAAGAGGTAATAGAAATCCTTTTGGCCGGTACGGAAAAAGATTTTGTGGTTGCACAGGACGAGGATGTAATAGGAATTGTAACCCAAAAGGATGTTATTAAGTATGCCAAGACCCCATCCACACTTGTCAGGGATATTATGGATAGGAACTTCACTCCAATAGATGAATCTACAGAAATCCTTAGGGTAATGGAATTGGTAGGAAAGGAAAAGAAAAGTTTTTTTCCCGTTACAAAGAATTCAAAATTAATCGGAGCTATAGATATGGCAAATATCAGTGAATTTATATTGTTGAAAGCGGTATATTGGAATAAAATAGGTAATTGATGGTTATACATAGTCTAGGGGAAGAAAATTCACTGTTAAATAAATTTGTAGCCGAAATTAGGGATACGCATATTCAACGAGATAGCATGCGCTTTAGGCGCAATATTGAACGTATTGGGGAAATTTTGGGCTATGAACTTAGCAAGACCCTTAACTATAGGAACCAAGCGGTTGAAACTCCTTTGGGAACCAAAGAAATGGCCATGCCAGTGGATGATCTGGTGCTGTGTTCCGTTTTACGTGCCGGACTCCCTCTACATCAAGGCCTGTTAAATTATTTTGACAACGCGGAGAACGCTTTTATTTCGGCCTATAGGCATCACCGTGGAGATGAGGATGCTTTTGAAGTCATCGTAAAATACTTTGCTGCCCCATCTCTGGAAAATAAAACCTTACTACTTACAGATCCTATGTTGGCCACAGGAAAAACCTTGGAAAATGTTTTAAATGCACTTAAGAATCATGGCAAACCCAAGCAGATCCATATTATTTCGGTAATAGGTTCCCAATCCGGGATAGACCATATTAAGACAGTTTTTCCAAAGAATACCCAATTGTGGATAGCGGCCATTGATACCCAATTAAATAGCAAAGGCTATATTGTTCCAGGAATAGGGGATGCTGGGGATTTGGCATTTGGAGTGAAACTTTAGCCTTCTTACCATCCGGACATTTATTGCACTATTTTAATTTTAACCTGGCTCGTTTAATCCCTTTCACAATTTCGTACCATAGTACGGATATTATGCCTACCAGGACAGCAATTGCCAGCTGTTTGAAGGATAAGGTTTCAAATTGAAAAAACCTTGTTAATGGGGGCACAAAGAGTAACAATGCCGATAAGATCAAAGTAATCCCTATAATTAAAGGCACTAGGTTGTTCTTATATTTTAAAGTGGTCCAAATGGAATAATAGAAAGAGCGGTTTACCAAGGTCAGAAAAATATTGGAAGATATCAAGACCATAAACACCATGGTTCTGGTTACTGATTCGTTATATCCTTCAAAAATGGCGTATTGGTATACCGATAACGATCCCAGGGTAATCACTAGTCCTTGAATGATACTGGTTATCAATTCCTTGAACTTAAAAAAAGTGGTAGTAAATGGCCTTGGTTTTTTAATCATGGTATTTTTCTCCATCGGCTCGTTTTCATAAATAATGGAGCAGGTGGGGCCCATAATCAATTCCAATAAAATAACATGGGAGGGTGAAAATATAGCGGGATAGACCCACCCCAATGCCAAGGGAATAAATACCGTTAATATGATTGGGATATGAATGGATATGATATACTGGATGGCCTTTTTTAGATTGCTATATATTTTTCTGCCCATGGCAATGGCATCTATCATTTTGGAAAGGTCATCGTCCACCAAGATCAAGGAGGCGGCTTGCTTGGCAATCTCAGTTCCTTTTTGGCCCATGGCAATCCCGATATGCGCTGCCTTGAGCGCTGGACCGTCGTTGACTCCATCACCGGTCATGGCCACTACTTCGTTATTGGCCTTTATGGCGTTTACAATTCGTAGTTTGGCTTCTGGGAACATACGGGTAAAGACCTGTGTACTTTTTACCTTTTGCTGTAATTCAGTATCCCCTAATTGCATTAGTTCTTCCCCGGTCATGTTTTTTTCATAGCCGGGAAAATTAATCTGTTTGGCAATGGCCATGGAAGTGGCTGGATTATCACCTGTAACCAGTTTTACCTGTATTCCGGCCTTGTCAAAATCTTTCAATACCTGGCGAATGTTATCTTTTGGGGGGTCATAAAAGGCCACCAATCCCTTGAAGACAAATTGAAAATCCTGTTGTTTTTCCGGAAACTCAGACCCTTGAAAAATAGCTTGCCCCACTCCTAACATTCGGTATCCTTGCCGCCCTAAATTGGTCAAGATAGCCGTAATCTGTTCTTTTTGAGTATCGGTAAGTGTGGAGGTTGCCAAAAGAGCTTCGGGGGCCCCTTTGGCGGCAACGATACGGTGACCTTCACTATTTTCGAACAGATGGGTCATCATCGGAGGTTTTCCGTTTAACGGATACTCGTGTACCATTTTATAATGCGGCCGTTGGTCTACAGGGGCAATTCTGGTATAGGCCTCATGCAAGGCTTTTTCCATAGGGTCGAAAGGTATTGGTTCGCTGGCCCACATCGCTATGGTGACCAATTCTTTTTCAAAATTATTTAAGGTGCTTTCTACAGAAATTACCTCTCCCGTATCCAGGGTGAAGAGTTTTGCAAGCTCCATCTTATTTTGGGTTATGGTGCCGGTTTTGTCCGTACAAATAACGGTAGCACTTCCTAAGGATTCAACGGTTTTCATTTGTTTTACCACAATGCCCATTTTCATCAATCTATAGGCACCTAAGGCCATGAAAGTGGTGAAGGCCACCGGTATTTCTTCTGGCAGGACACTCATGGCCAAGGTCAGGGCTTGTAGCAAACTCTCCAAAACCTCCCGTGATTGAAGGTAATTGATACCCCACACCAGTAGAAAAATGATACCGCCCCAAATGGACATATTTTTTACGAAATTGGAAATCTGTTTCTCCAAGGGCGTTTTTTCTTCCTGGATTCCTTCGATACTTTTTCCAATTTTACCCAACTGGGTGTTGTTGCCAATTTCAGTAATGGTGGCGATTGCCAGTCCACTAGCAACGGTAGTGCCTCCAAATATCTTATTGTCCAATTTTGATGCATCCTTAAAAACGGAAAGCGATTCTCCTGTAAGAATGGATTCGTTTACGGAGAAATCGTTGGAATGAACAATGATGCCATCGGCAGGAATGGTGTTGCCTTCCTCAACCATTAGGCTATCGCCAACTACCAACTCCTCACTGGGTATCTCTACTACTTCTCCGTTCCTAATGACCTGACTATTGGGTTGGGTTAGACTTTTTAATTTTTCCAGTGCCATCCTACTTTTGGAGTCCTGATAAAGGGATATGGAGGCTACCAGGATAATGGCTGCAACCATAAATATACCATCCCCGTTATTTCCAGTGATAAAATAGATAGAAGAGGCCACCATTAATAAAATGACCATTGGCTCTTGGGCGATACTTTTTAAAGCGTCGAAAAAACCATTTTCCTTCTTGTAGTTAAGGCTATTTTCCCCGTACTTTTTTCTAGAGCTTTTTACCGCTTCATTCGTTAGCCCTTTAATGCCAAAATCGATTGGATTGATCATACTATCTAATTTAACAAAATTGTAGTTAACCAAGCATTGGAATCCAACTTTAGCAATTTCTATAATTCGGATATGGTTAGCACAGTTTTGATACCATGATTTGATATGGTAAAAATAAATGTAAGGAATTTATGTGCGACTGACCTAAATCATTTTGTACAAGGCTGTTTGGATGTATTTTAGAATTACAATAAATATATAACCCTTAAAAATAAAATATTATGACACTTGTAAAATTTAAGAGAAGACCATTTAGAAACCTTATAACCCAAGATTTTTTTGATATGGACGATTTTTTCGATAATCGTGCTTGGGTTAGGGACATGTTGCCCGATAGTTTTTGGAATGGGAAAAGGTCGGAGCCAGCCTTGAACATTAAGGAAACCGACGACCATTTTGAGATTGAGCTTGCTGCTCCAGGTTTTCAAAAAAAGGATTTTGAAGTAACCATTGATGACGGATGCTTAAATATTGCTGCCGAGAAGTCGCAATCCAAGGAGGAAAAGGAGGACAAATTTACACGAAGGGAATTTAGCTATAATTCCTTTGAGCGATCATTGCAACTGCCTGATAATGTGAAGCATGAAGAAATTAAGGCTGCCTACAAGGATGGTATTCTTAGCTTTAATCTTGCCAAGAAAGAGGAAGCTAAAAAAACACCTCCTAAAAAAGTACAGATCGGATAATTATTGGTTGGTTATTTGTTAGAAGCAATTCCTTCCCGTCAGAACCCAAAATATGTCCATGTGGGTGGCCTAAACGGGAAGGCTTTTGCATTTTAAATGCGTGCCATTGGTTTGGGTTGTTTATAGAATTTAGTTTTACTGTGGATCCCATAGTACATACCCTGGTATACGTATAATTAAAGCAAGTTCTCGATAATAAAGGCATTTAGGAAAGTCTATTTCTGTGGTTTCCCAACAACGGCAGGATCCAATGAAAATCCGTTCATAGCCTCTAATTCTGCCGCAGATAACAATTCTGAGGCCAGTGGACTGTTGCGAAGTGCTTTGATGGTGGCATTATAGCCCAAATCAAAAATGATGTCCAAATTTTTCATGCTGAACATGCTATACTGATCCATTTTGTCCGGTCGGATCAATAGATCACAGTCTATAAATTTTTTAGTGGTTTCATTGGCCACCATTACATGATAGGCCCTTTCCAAAACTTTGTTTACATGATTAAGGTCTTTGATGCTTACATGATTGAACGGGTTTACATAGACACCCACAATCCGGTCACAGTATTTTTTTATTAGGTCAACCGGAAAATTGTTCAAGGTCCCCCCGTCTACGAAATAACCTTTGTTCATCTCTACTGGCGCAAATAGTCCGGGAACCGCTGCCGACGCCAATACGGGCTTTATGAGTTCGCCCTCACTAAAGACATTTAGCGTGCCATCAAGCAAATTGGTAGCCGTTACATAAAGTTGCTTTTCCAAGGATTCGAAGGTGTCATGGGGTGTGTAGGCCTTAAATTGATCATGGAATTTTTCCGTATCCAGGAAACCAGGTTTTCCTACGGCATATTTATTAAAACTAAAAATCTCTGTAGTCTTAAAAAAATCCAACATTTGCTCCCAGTTACAGCCCGAAGCGTACAATGCACCAACAATGGCACCTGCACTGGTGCCGGCAATATGGGAAGGATAAATGCCGTATTCCTCCAAAGCCTTTATGGCCCCAACGTGGGCAACACCCCGTATACCACCACCAGAAAGGACCAACCCTATTGTCATATCTTTTATTTAGAATTTGAATCAAAATTATTCCATCTAAAGAAATACACATATGACCTTTATCAGGTTTTTTACAATCTAGGCAGGGGTTATGACCGATATCATTTCTTTCAGATGAAGTACATAATACATTTGTGTAACAGATTGCCAAAATACCTGTAAAAAGGCTTCATTTGACAGTAAATAGGTAACGAAAAAACATAATAGCGCTTCCTTTTGGTTTTGTCAGGACCAATTAGTGAAAATCAGAAAAGGCACAATGAATGAACAAATAGCGAATAGTGATCTCTTTCAATCCATTTTTGAATCTTCCTTAGCTGGACTAATTGTGGTAGACCAATATGGATCTATGCTCATTGCCAACTTGTCTGCGCATAGAATGTTCGGATATGTGGAAGGGGAGTTGTTGCATCAGGATATTCATTTGATTATTCCGGATTGGAAGCTAAATGCTGTTGCTGCAGAGATGAATAGGATTGTCGTGGGCCCCAATCAATTTTATGGTAGGGACAAGAATGGAGCTAAATTTCCAATCGATATTAGGATCGTCCCAACTGTAATAAAATCTCAGAACGTAAAAGTCATTTATTGTAAACCAGCCGATATTTCAGTATTTGAAAGTGATAGAAAGTTTAGAACGTTGATTTCCAATGTGTCCGGAATTGTATATCGCTCTAAAACGGATAGCCCTTGGAACATTGAATTTATCAGTGAGGCTTGCTTGGAGATAACCGGATATTCTCCGGCACAATTTTATGACAACTCTAATATAAAATGGGAGTCCTTAATTCACCCGGAAGATCTATTTAGGGTCCTACAGGAGATAAAGAAGGCAATTTCGGACAAGGTACAGTATCAGCTTACCTATAGGATCATTACGGCAAAGAAGGAAATAAAATGGATATGGGAGCAGGTTTCCTGTGTAATTGATGAGCAGGGAAACATATGTAGTTTGGAGGGTTTTATGCAGGATATCACAAAGGGGAAGGAAATAGAAATGGCTCTGGACAAGGAAGAAAAATTGCTCCGCCAATATTTGGATTCTTCTCCTACAATGTTTCTAGTAATCAACAGGGAACATACCGTTGAACTTGTCAATAAAAGAACTTGTGAAATATTGGGTGTTGAAGAAGTAGCTATTTTAAAGAAAAACTGGTTTAAGAATTTTATTCCGACCAGGGATAAAAAGCGATTAATGGAACTCTTTGAAGACATTATCCAAGAGAGGTTGGAAGTGCCCAATATGTATGAAAACCTTGTAATTGCCAAAGGAGGGGAAGAGCGACTAATTCAATGGAGCAATGCTACATTGAGGAATGCAAATAATGAAATTATTGGCGTGGTAAGCTCGGGCTTGGATATTACCGAAACCACAGTGTTACAGGATACCCTAAATATTAGAAATAGGGCATTGGAAGCTGTTGGGAACGGTATCATTATTGTGGATGCCCAACATCCTTTACAACCTATAATTTATGGCAACAAGTCTTTTACGGATATTACCGGATATGGGGTCGAAGAAGTGACCGGCAAAAACTGTAGATTTTTACAGAATGACGATCGCGATCAGCTTGGAATTGTACAACTGGCCAAAGCCGTAAAGGAGGGAATGCCTTGTAGGGTGTTGGTAAGAAATTACAGAAAGGATGGCGCCCTCTTTTGGAACGATCTGTTCATTACCCCTCTATATGATAAAAACGAAAAATTAACCCATTTTATAGGGGTTCTGAACGATGTAACAGAAATTCAGGATGCCAAGAAAAAATTGGAGGAATATGCCCTTCATTTAGAGAATACCGTGGAAGAACGTACAAGGGAGGTACAATCTACAGTGCAAAAATTGGTGTCTACCAGTATAAGCCTTGAAGATCAATTGGTAGAAACACAAAGAGCGGAAAGGAAGGCCAAATTGAACAGGGCATTATTTACTGCTATAGCGCACAATTTTCCCAATGGGGTTATTATGGTCTTTAATTCACATTATGAACTGGTTTATGTGGAAGGGGAGGAAATGGACCGTGTCAATATTAATAAGTCGGATTTTGAAGGAATACCCATTGATGATATCCCGGTTTTTTCAAAATGGCAGATCAAAAAAATTAAATCCGATATTCGAAAAACATTACGAGGCAGCAATATTTCTTTTGAAGTGGATTTTCAAAATCAGTGTTATGCGGTAAATTCCACACCGCTCTATTCCGATGAAAAGAAAATAAAGTGGGCCTTGTTTGTTTACAACAATGTTACCGAGCAGAAAATGGTTCAGCATAAATTGGAAAAGACACTCAAGGTGGAAAAGGAACTAAATGAGCTGAAATCCCGTTTTATTTCGATGGCCTCCCATGAATTCCGCACCCCACTAAGTGCCATTCTATCTTCAGCAATCCTAATAGGGAAACAAAATGAGCCTGGTAAGGAAGATAGGAGGTTGAAGCACGTTTCCAGAATAAGAAATAATGTAAAGGATCTTGTTGTTATTCTTAACGATTTTCTGTCATTGAGCAAGTTGGAAGAGGGTAAAGTACAGGTTAAACCGAAGTCTTTTGAGTTAATACCGTTTATAAAAATGTTGATCGATGAATTGGAGCCGAACAAAAAAGAAGGCCAGGACATTCTATTAAAGTATTCCCAACCCTCAATATCGGTTTATCTGGATCCGAAACTATTGAACCATATCCTTATAAATCTTCTCTCCAATGCCATAAAATATTCGGAGGAGCACAAGGAGATCATCATCGAAATAAAGGTTACTGGTAAAGACTTATCCATAAATATTAAGGATAAAGGCATTGGTATACCCAAAGAGGAGCAAAAAAATCTCTTTAACCGCTTTTTTCGCGCAGAGAATGCTACCAACTTTCAGGGCACAGGTCTTGGACTTCATATTGTGAAACAGTATACGGAGCTTTTGGGCGGTGGTGTTAGCTTTAACAGTGAATTAGGAGTGGGTAGCACCTTCAAGGTAATGCTTCCGGTAAATATATACGAAAATGAAAAAAATTCTATTAATTGAGGATAACAAGGACGTAAGGGAAAATACCGCGGACATATTGGAATTGGCCAATTACGATGTAGCTACTGCCGAGAATGGAAAAATAGGGGTAGAACTTGCAGGCAAATTTAAGCCAGACGTAATTATATGTGATATCATGATGCCAGAACTGGATGGGTATGGAGTTTTGGAACTGATGGGTAAAAACAGTGCCACCTCTAGCATACCCTTTATATTTTTAACAGCAAAAACCGATAGGGCAGAGGTGAGGTTGGGAATGAATTTGGGGGCAGACGATTATCTGACCAAACCTTTTGAGGAAAAGGAATTATTGGAAGCCATATCCTCCCGTTTGCGTAAGAGCGACTTTCTTAAAAAGGAGATTGCCAAAAACATGGAAGGCCTCAATAAATTCCTGGACGAGGCTTCCCAATATGGCGATTTGATAAGTCTTTCCAAGGACTATCCCCTTAAAACCTATCATAAAAGGGATATTGTTTTTTGGGAAGGTGATAACGCAAAATCTTTGTATTTCATAGAAAAGGGTAGTGTAAAGACCTACAAAAGTACGGAATCCGGAAAGGAATTTGTAACAGGAATATATGGTCCGGGAGATTTTGTTGGGCAACTTTCCTTGTTGAATTCCGATAACGTTTATGTGGAAAATGCCACTGTGCTGGAGGATGCCGAAATGTGTGCCATACCTAGGAAGGATTTTACCAAATTAATCTATGGCAACGCTGCAGTTTCACAAAAATTCATTGGCATGATATCCAATAATTTAATGCACCTACAGGAGCAATTGGTGGATATGGCTTTTGCCTCGGTAAGGCAAAGGGCGGCAAAGGCGCTTTTGGAACTTTATGATAAACATGTTATACAGGACAAACCCATGGGTGGAATAGGTATACCTAGGGAGGATTTCGCCGGAATGATCGGTACCGCTACTGAAACCGCTATCCGTACCTTATCGGATTTTAAGGACGAAGGCTTTATTGCCACCGACCATGGGAGAAGGATCATTATTTTAAATGAAAAGGGACTTAGGGAGGTAGCTGATTTTTAAGGTTGTCTTTAAGACATAAAACTCAAAATCTTTGATGTTACCTTCTGCTAAATACGGCCTTTAGTTTCCTTATGGCATAGATCAACAGCATTTGTTGAATGCTACCTTTAAGGCTCCCCGCCAATTGCAGAGGTCTTAGATTTGCCTTTGCCTGATTGATATTGAGTTTAAGACTTTCAATTTCAATTTTACGCTGTAACTTTAAGACCATTAGTCTTTCATCAATTTCTTTAAAAGAGTTGTATTGTTTCCCCATGGTCTTAATCAAAATAATGTTTGGAAAATGTACGCAGTAATGGCCTATTGAGCCTATTCCTTAGAAAATAACAAATGATGGCTATTAGTACATAGCCTATACCTATAAGCAAATAACCAAGGTAGGCGCTTTTCAAAGTTTCGTTCAGGGCATTGGATGCGGCCCAAGATATCAAAACCAAGGCAAGTAGGGCCAAGGCCCCAATTAAAAGGGTTTGGGCAAATACGGTTACAAGTTCCATAAGGACCTTAAATATTTTAAGCTTGGCATATTCCTCGCTATTTTCTAGATAAGACCTTACATCGGCTTCTGCCTCTGTAAGGTCTCTCTTAAGTTCTTCCAAGGCCATATTACCTTATTTTTGAAATTGGGCGTTTTTCTTTTTTAAGTCTTCCAATTTGCGCTCCAAGGTAGCAATGATGTCATCTGCCTTGTAGCTCATAGTGGAGATAGCTTCATCCAATTTACGGTCAAAGGCATCTTTTTTCTCATTGGCAGTTTTGGTAAGTTCTTCCTTGGCATGGGAGATTCTTTCTGATAAGTCGTGCGTGGTCTCGCCCACCTTTTGCTTTATTTTGTGCCTAGTCTCTATGCCCTTATCCGGCGCATACAAGATTCCAATTCCTGCACCTATGGCAGCACCTGTCAATAAAGCTAAAAGAATATTTCCGTCATTGTTTGTCATGATTACTGATTTTTATGATTATTACCTGTTTTTTAATGATACTTAAAAATAAGTCTATTAAAATGCATTGGAAATGATATAAATCATATCATTTACCGTCATTAGTTTTTAAATTGGGGAAGGACGAATATACCAACCTAGCCATTTCCTCATTTACTGTGTAATATGAATACTAGGGTCAATAATGCAGCGTATAATTTTATTTTGAGGGATTATGAGCATTTAAAGATGTTGCGTAAGGCCATTGAAATTATTCTTGAGGAAGATATGGAAAGGCCTCAAATATCTATTCTGGGACAACTTGGAAACAATTTGGTTGCCATTAGTAAAAGCGAATATGATCAAGAATCGGAATTAAAAGCGTATTGGAATAAGGTTTTAAAAGAAAAGCTAAATTTTGGGATATTTCCCCACACAGAATTTGGAACACTCTTTATTGCAGGTGCCTTGGCCTCCCATTTCCTATTTGATATTTCGGGAAGACCACTGGGATCTATGTCGGCCGGACCGTATGGGATTTTACGGGGATTGGGTATAACGGAGGATAAGGTTAACTTTTATCTTAAAGCATTAAAAAAAGGACACTTAATTCTTTTGGTGCGCCACACTTTTCCGCAAATTCAGCTGATAGAAGAAAAGTTGGACAAATTAAGTTAAGCACTAGTGAAGGTCTAGGATTACTATCAAAATTTATTTCTCTAGATCGATTCGGGATAGTTGATTTAAATCATTTTTTTAGAACAATGAAGTTGGCATTTTTGAAGTACAACTATTTAAAATATAATTATATAAGGTATGAAAGAGTCAGTCAATATATTTCAAAGTCAAAGGGAATTTCATGTGTTTGTAGCCAATTCCTTTTCCGATTTACTAAGGTTAAAAAAGGAGGGAGACCTTAAGGCGTTCAATGAGTTATTGTTAAAGGCCATGCCCGAAGTAAGGCGATATGTGCAAAAAAATCTCAATCGTGCCGTGGTAAAGGGTAAGATTGATAGGAACAGGTATAAGGCGGATGATATTATTGATCAGCTTTTTATAGAGGTATATGACCATTTGGATGAGATAAATAACAAAAATGAGCTGCATCCATGGATGTTCAGGAAAGTGGATGAATTGCTGGAGACGATCTTTGTGGATGAAGAGTATGATGCCTTGTTCCTTGAAAATATAGATACCTACTCCAAACCTGAATGGGAGAGTATGCAGGAAAAATTTACTACGGATGGAGACGGGGATTTAATCATGAACGAAGAATTGGACGATATTTCCTATGCCAAGGACGACTATGTGCTAAACCATATTTTTGTTGGGGATGACGATCAAAAAGTGATACTCCAATTGGATAAGGAATTGGGAGCGGAGAATATTAGAAAACACTCGGCAATGGTCTTATATCATATGCCCGGGCAAATGCGAAGGGTATTTGAACTATTTACGGAACATCAATTCGATATTGCGGAAATTGCCAAAATACACAATACTACCGTTCAGGAAATAGAATCGCTTTTGAAGGCTGCAAGAAAAAGTCTAAGGGCCAGCTTCACCCAAAGATATTTGGACTAATAACAAGGAATTTTAATTTATTGCACTATGAGCACTGGACCAAAGTCAAAAAAAGAAATATTGTCGGGTGAAGGGCTTGATGCGTTACATAAGGAAAGTAGGGAATGGTTGAACATCATTGCCTTTTGGAAGGACGAAGCCAGATTCTTTACGGATTTGCTGGATAAGGAACAGGTAAAAGCTTCTGAATACGGACAGATGCTACAATATCTGGATAAGATTCACGAAACCTTATTTGATTATTTGGCCGAAGATATTGTAGCCCATGAAAGTCTATTGACCCGTTTAATAAAGGGGGAGAAAGGACTATCCGATCAGGATTTCAGGGAAAAACATGCAAATATTAGGGACCAAATGGATTTGTTTACCAAAGACTTTATGGAATTTAAAAAAATGGTTTTTGGGTATGCCAAGAAATTATGACCAATAGCTTGCCCAATATCACTGTCTAATCTGTTAGGAACAAAATTTATGGAAATCTCTATTTATAACACGGATAATAAGACTGTGGATAGTATAGCCCATTTTATGGATTTCTACTACAGTCTTCGATTAAAGCATCTAGCCAGCGATTTGTTGGATCAAGGATTATCACCAAAACAAATTACCGAGGCTGTCATCAAGGCCATGACGGTTGGTAAATCTGCCGGTCTGGATATAGACCAACATTTTAGGCCGGTTTTTACGGGGATCCAAAAACAGGTTGTAAGCGACTGTAAGCTATCGCATTTGGCATATGGATTGGTACTTATGAACGCGGATGCCGAACTTAGGGTGGTTGGGGATTTTCAAATCAGTGTCCTACAGGAATATATAGAACACTACGGATCTTTCTAGAATTCTATTTCCAAGGAGATAGGGCAGTGGTCGGAACCAAAATAATCCGATAGGATATCTACAGACTTTATGCGATCTACCAAAGACTTGCTTACCAAGAAATAATCTATTCGCCAGCCCGTGTTTCTTTCCCTGGACTTGAAACGATAGCTCCAATAGGTATATGCGACTGTGTCTGGATGAAAATGCCTGAACGAATCCACAAAACCGGCTTCCATAAAATTGTCCATGCCATCAATTTCAATTTGGGTGTATCCTGCAGTCTTGTTATAGTTGCTCTTATCGTTCTTAAGGTCTATTGCCCTATGGGCCACGTTAAAATCCCCACAAGCAATTACAGGTTTTGTTTTTTCAAGGTTTTTTAGGTACTCTAAAAAATCGGCATCCCATTGCTTACGGTAGTCCAGACGATCCAATTGCTGTCCGGAATTGGGCACGTAGACATTTACCAAGTAAAAATCATTATATTCCGCACACTGTATTCTACCTTCGCTATCGTGTTCCGATACTTGCATATCTTTGGTTACGGCAATAGGTTCTATTTTGCTGATAAGTGCAGTACCGGAATACCCTTTCTTATCGGCCGAATTGTAATGCATGGTACAATGTTCCATTGCCGAGAGGGTCTCCTCAACCTCATGGTCTTGGGCCTTGGTCTCTTGAAGACAAAGAATGTCAGGTGCCATTTTATTTATGGATTCGAAAAAATCTTTTTTGGCAACGGCCCTAATGCCGTTGACATTCCATGAAATTATTCTCATTGTTTGGATCTTATTTTGGACAATGTTATGAAAAATACAATTCGAAATAAAGATAATGATTTCGAACTGTTTTTATAAAACCATCACTTAAAGTTTTACCCAATCTGTTATCAACTATTCATAGCAATAGACTAAGATTTAATCTTCCTTGCTCCTATAAATTGAAATTAGAATAACCAATCCAATAATGGCGGAAAGACTAAAACCTATTGCACCCAATACGGGTATTCCGCTAATCTTTGGAGGCATATCGGCCATTACCAAAAGGGCAGAGCCAATGGAGAGGGCTGCAATAATAACGGCATAGACCAAACGGTTAAAGGCAGTTTTTAGGGACTTTCTAAACTCGTTCAAGCCTTTGTGCTCATGCACAATGACCAATTTTCCATCCTTGATCTTATCTACTATTTCATTAATGTCTGTAGGCAATTTATCCAACAGCGCATTGTAATCTTGAAATCTATTTAGGTTCTTTTGAAAAAGTCGCTTTAGGCCAAATCTTTTACGGGTTATCTTGGCCATATAGGGTTCTAGATTATCCGTAATGTTGAATTCTGGATCCAATTTTAGTCCTACACCTTCAATTATGACCAAAGCGCGTATTAGAATATACAAGTAATGCGGTATGGTAATCTTATTTTCATAAAGCACATTTTTGAATTGTTTTAAGGTGGTCCCCAATTTAATGTTACGGATAGAAGTATTGCTTAAGCCTTCAATTAATTCGTACAAATCATACTCCAGTTTTTTTTCGTCCGGAATGTCGGTTTTTAGGGCTATTTTTTTTAAGACGGAGATGATTTTCCTTACATCCTTTTTTAAAAAACAAAGTAGAAGTTCTATGAGTGCCTCCTTGTCATTGGGCATAATGGTACCCATCATGCCAAAATCTATGAAGCAGATTTTTTGGATCTCGGGTAACACAAAAAGATTTCCTGGGTGTGGGTCAGCGTGAAAAAAGCCGTGTTCCAATACCTGTTCCAGATATAGGTCTACCCCAACTTTGGCTACGGCGCTGGAATCAATATGGCTTTCTTTTAATTTATGCAGCTCCGAAACCTTAATTCCGTCTATCCACTCCATACATATAATATGGTCGTTACTAAGCTCGCGATATAGATGGGGGACATAGATAGCCTCGTTGCCCTTGAAATTTTTGGCGAAATGTTCCATATTGTCCATTTCCCTATGAAAACTAAGTTCTTCGTTAATGCTTTTTTCAAAGGATTCCACCAACTTTACAGGTTGAAAGGCTTTTACCTGTGAACTATATTTTTCCATAGCTTCCGCAACTTCCTTCATAATGGAAATGTCAGACGCAATGACTTCGGTTATATTGGGACGCTGTATTTTTAATACTACCCAATCCCCATTAAGGAGCTGAGCCTTATGAACTTGGGCCAAAGAGGCTGCCGCCAAAGGTTTGGGGTCTATGGAAAGGAAATGTTGGGAACAGTCAATATCCAGTTCTTGTGATAAAACTTTTTCTACGTCAAAATTCCGTAGGGAAGGAGCATGGTCCTGTAGTTTCTCTAGCTCTTTCACCAGGTCTGGGGGCAACATATCGTCACGGTTGCTCATAATTTGCCCCATCTTCACATAGGAAGGGCCCAATTCTTCTAGCACCATGCGGATTCGTTCAAAAGTGGATTCTGATAATTTCTTTGCCTTATCAGGGTGTTTTAAAAGGTAATTTCTAGGGATAAATTTTCTTGCCTTGCTACTGGCCATTACATCCTCAAACCCATATTTGGTAAGTACTACAAATAGGGCATTGTATCTTTTAAGATTTTCTTTTTGTGGAAATTTTATACCCAACATATGATTTATAGGTGCTTGGTCAAAAAACGAAAGAATTCCCTTTTAAGACCTGTATAGATCTCTTCCTGTATTTCCATTTTTTTTCGGAACTCCATATGTTTTTTTACCATTGTGGTATCCATGGCATCATGTGACAACAAATCTTGATCGGCCATGCGGGCTTCATGGATTTGCATTTCTTCCAATAAATCCTCGATTACTCCACCATGTAGGATAAATTCGTTCTGAAAGTGGTCCAATTGTTTTAATATCTCTTTTTTGGTCCATCTTGTAACCAGCTCACTAAGCCTGTTATTGAAAATGATGAGTTCATCCTGCCAAAAGAAGAGTTCCCGCCTCCAAATTTCGTGTTCAAAATGAAGATTTGAGTTATATATAATTTGTTTTTCCATGATAATTTGCTTTATGTATTATAAACTCGGCGTACTGCAAAATTATTTAAAGGTATTGGTCCCAGAAATGACATATATCATTTGAATAGGTATACATTTCCATTTACTTTGATCTATCAAGTTAAAAAAAAATGGATTGTTGTCTGGATTCTTATGAATGAAGTGTCAAAGGATGCCTTTCATAATTTGACTTTTACATAAAAAAAAGTATTTATCAACCATGGAACGGAAAGTTCCTTGTGTGGTTATTAAAAGTTCTATAACTTAAATTTATAATCATGAAGAAAAATATGGGTAATTTGGACAGAACCTTGCGTTTTGTGATAGCGGCGGCATTGATCGCTCTGTATTATAACGGTACTATTTCCGGGGTGTTGGGTATTGTATTGGTGGTTTTGGCCATTATCTTTTTCCTTACCAGCTTTATGGGCTTTTGTCCGCTGTACCTTCCTTTTGGAATAAAAACATGTAAGGCAAAAAAGGAGTAAACCTGGATGATGATAAACGGTAATTTCGTTTGGCTATACTAGTCATTGGTCATCATGGAAAATTTGATTTCTCCCAACGTGGACTAAAAATCTATACCATAATTATTGGTTCTAGGATAGACCGAAGGCCTGTTTCGCAATTTCCAGTTCTTCGTTGGTAGGTACTACCAAGATTTTAACTTTGGCCTCTGTACTGCCAACTTCCCTTATGTTGGAAGATTTTGATTCATTTTTGGCAGGGTCCAGTGTTATGCCCAGATAATCCATATCCGTGCATACCAGGCTCCTAAGGGTACTGGAATTTTCTCCAATGCCGGCAGTAAAAACTATGGCATCCAAGCCGTTCATGGCTGCTGTATAGGCGCCTATATATTTTTTTATGCGGTAGGCATTCATTTCCAAGGCCAAGATACATTCTTTGTTTCCCGTTTTGGCTTTGGCTTCAATGTCCCTTAAATCCCTAAGGCCTGTAAGCCCTAGCATACCACTTTTTTTGGAGAGTAACGCATTGACTTCTTCCATACCATAGCCCAAATTATTTACCAAATAAAAGATAAGGGAGTGATCTATGTCCCCACTTCTAGAGCCCATGATAAGTCCGTTGGCAGGGGTAAAACCCATGGAATGATCAACACTTTTTCCATCCCTTACGGCAGTAATACTGCACCCATGGCCCAGATGAATGGTAATTATCTTGGAAGATTTTAATTTTAATAAGGAAATTGCCTTCTCGGATACATATTTGTGACTGGTACCATGAAAACCAAAGGCTTGGATACGGTGATCTGTATACAACTCATTGGGCAAGGCATATTTCTTGGCCTTCACGGGCATGCTCTGGTGGAAAGCGGTATCAAAGACTGCAATTTGTCTGGCAGTAGGAAAAGCTTCCTCCGCCAACAAGATGCCTTCCAAATTATGGGGGTTGTGCAAAGGGGCCAAGATAGAAAGTTCCTTTATTTTATCTTTAACCTCTTGTGTAATCTCGGTAGTATCGGAAAAGGTGTTTCCACCATGTACTACCCTATGGGCTACAATAGAGATATCGTTGACATTTGCTATAACACCTTGGTCCGGATCCATAAGGAGTGTGGCCATTTTCTTGAATCCGGCACTATGGTTTGGAATCAGCATCACCTCTTCGGTATCCACTGATTTGGTTTTATATTTCACCGTGGCATTTTCTGAGCCGATGCGTTCTATCAATCCCTTACCGATTATAAGTTCCGAAGGCATTTGAATCAATTGATATTTAATGGAAGAACTACCTGCGTTTATGATCAGTATGTTCATACTATTGGGTCTTTAAGATTAAAATTATAGTCCTTGTGCCTGTATGGCGGTGATGACTACAGTGTTGTAGATATCCTCCACGGTACAGCCACGGCTAAGGTCGTTGACAGGTTTGTTCAGACCTTGTAGCATGGGGCCAATGGCCAAGGCACCTGTTTCTCGTTGTACGGCCTTATAAGTATTGTTTCCGGTATTCAGATCTGGAAAAATGAATACACTGGCCTGTCCAGCCACTTCCGAATCCGGCAATTTGCTCCTGCCTACATTTATGTCTACGGCAGCATCGTACTGAATGGGGCCTTCTACTTTTAAATCGGGCCGTTTTCTTTTTATGATTTCTGTGGCTTTACGCACTCTATCCACGTCTTCGCCCACTCCGGAAGCCCCTGATGAATAGGATAACATGGCAATTTTTGGTTCAATACCGAACGCTTGGCTGGTGGCCGCAGAAGAAATGGCAATTTCCGCCAATTGTTCAGCGGTGGGATTTGGATTGATAGCGCAGTCCCCAAATATGGTGACACGGTTGGGGAGGCACATAAAGAACACGGAGGACACAATGGAGACCTCCGGTTTGGTCTTGATGAACTGTAAAGCCGGTCTTATGGTATGTTGTGTGGTATGTACCGCTCCGGAAACCATTCCATCGGCATGACCTTTATACACCATCATGGTTCCAAAGTAGGAAACATCCTCCATAAGATCTTTCGCCATGGCGAGATTAACGTTTTTTTCTTTTCTCAGTTCGTATAAGGTGGTGGCATAATCCATGAAATTGGGGGATGATGTGGGATCTATAATATCGAAGTCACTGGAATCCAAACTGATATCCAATTCTGATATTTTTGCCATTATTTGCTCCTTGTCTCCCAACAATGTAATGGTAACAGCATTGGTATCCAGAAGTTTTTTGGTGGCCTTTAGAATGCGTTCGTCAGTGCCTTCCGGGAGGACAATATGCTTCTTGGCCGATTTTGCCCGTTTAAGAAGATTGTATTGGAACATTCTAGGGGTAATTCCCTCAGCATTAAAGGTAATTAGTCGCTCGGCCAATTCATTTGTGGGGACATATTTTTCAAATTCCTGTATGGAGGTAGTTATTTTTTCCTTGTTCTCGGGATAGATCCTGGGTTTAATAGTTCCAATGCGGTTGGTTACCGAAAAGGTGCCATCCGCAACCGAGATGATAGGTATAATGTCGGAAAGGCCCTCAATAAGTTTAATAATGGAATCCTCTGGTAATAGACCGCCTGTTAGGACAATACCGGATAGATTAGGGTAATTACTGGAGATGTTGGCTTGTAAAGCGCCTAAAATAATATCTGCCCTATCACCAGGGGTGATGACCAAGCTATCCTTTTTTAAATGGGTAATGTAATTGCGGAGCTGCATGGCGCCCACGCTAAATTCACCGGCCTGATTGTTTATAAAATCCTCTCCAAACAAAACCTTGGCCGATAGGGCCTGCGCAATTTCCTTTACGGTCGGATTTCCCAAAACAGGGTTCACGGGGATTGCGGCTATCAATACTTTTTGGGGCAGTTTTGTCTTGAGACCCGATACTGCCTGTTCCAAATTTTCTGGTTGTACCTTATTGGCGACGGTCAGTAGAACTTCAACCCCCTTTTCCCTAAAGGAGTCATAGGCCATATAGATATTTCCGAACAATTCTTGAAGGGATTTGCCCATTCCGTTGGCTATTATAATTGCCGGAATCCCCAAATTTTTGGCAATAAGTACATTAATGTCCCATTCTATGATGGCGCCCTCCCCAGAAAAATCCGTTCCTTCCACTACTACAATATCGAACCTATCCTCAATGGCTTTGTACTTATTGATGATATTACCTATAATTTCATCATCCTTGTCCATATTTTTAAGTTGAACCACTTGGCTACGGGTATAGGCAAAGGAATCCTCAAATGTCTGATCCACTTCAAAATGTTGTAGTACGGTATCTATATGGTCATCGATCTTGCCCTTTTCAAAGTCATCAATAATGGGACGGAAATAACCAACCTTGGCGGTCTTTCCCAACAATAACTGCATCATGCCCAAGGATACGATAGATTTTCCACTATTGGGTTCTGTAGTGGCAAGGTATATGGCTTTGCTCATGAATTAATAATATTCTTTGGATTAATATACAAACGATTTTTTTTTAGTTGCGAAGTTCGGGTATAGAAAGATTACCATATATGATAGAAGTCATTTATGGATACAACATTAGGTTCTAATTTTAAGCAATCAATTTTATTCCATGAACGATTTACTTTCTTAAAATAGCAAGAATCTTGGAATGTACTCCAATCGGATCTGTTGGCTGCTTGCAAGTTTTGCTGATAAATTACAAAACATCATAAAATGAAAACATTGCTTTATGCCACGGATTATTCTAAAAACTCGGTCTCTGCCTTGCAGTTGGCCTTTAATCTGAGCCAGGCCCTTGGAACTCGACTGGTTATTACCCATACGTTTAATTTTCCTACCGTATTGGGTGTGGAGGGACAGGATGACCGGCCTATCCTTGAAGGAAATCCGTTTAAAATTCACCGTGCCCAGCTGGAAAAATTCTGCACGGAACATCTTGGAAATAAGTGGGATGATCCAAAAATACAATTGGAGCCTGTACAAAACAGTTCGGTAATAAAGGGAATTATATCGAAGGCAGAAGAATACCATGCCCAACTTATTGTGGTAGGTACCAAAGGAGCAAGTGGTCTTGAGGAAATGATTTTGGGGAGTACCACCAAGAAACTTATAGAAAAAGCACCTTGTCCCGTAATTACAATTTCTAGAGATGTACTGCCCAGAAATTTGGATACCATGGTCTATGCCACGGATTTTGAAGAGGAAGATATACATGCCATTCAAAAACTTTCCGAAATTGCTAAGCCTTTAAAAGCAAAGATTAAGATTGTACATATTTCTAGCAGCCAGGAATATGCTGGAGATTTGTCAATGGAGTGGTTTAAAGATATGCTAAATTCCAAAGTAGACTATCCAGATATCGAATTCGAATTACTGTTTTCCGAAGATGTGTTTGAGACCCTGAGAATTTATCTTGGAGTAGTAAATGCCGATATGGTAGTGATGCTGGAAAAGGAAAAGAAAGGATTTCTAAAAAAATGGTTCCATAGGGATCTGGTAAAAAAAATGGAGGATTATGGCGAAATAATTTTGATGAGCTTTAATGAACATAACCATAAAACCCTATTTTTCTAGGGATATCACTTGTTAACTAAAGGGATTTGGCAAACAATTTTTTTTGATGCCTTACACTTATCCGTTAATATTATATCAATGCCCAAAAAGCATAAGATCTTAGTTCCATTGCAATGACATAGCACCATAATAAGCAGCCCCAAGGAGTGCTGTTTTTTCGTTAAGGATTACCTTTACCGGGACCATTTCCAAAAGAGCGTTAAGACGCCCTGATTGCACAAAATTGTTGTAAAAAACGTCGCTTTTAATACCTGTAATGATTTTTGGCAAGATACCCCCGCCTATAAAAATACCCCCAGTAGCCTTGAATTTTAGGGCAAGCTGAGCCGCTTCTATAGCCAAGAACCGAATAAACATATCCAAGGTTTCAACACAAACCGAATCTTTTCCTTCCATTGCTGTCCCTGTAATTATCGCAGAAGGATTGCCTTTGGACATTTGATCGCCTAGCCATTGAGGTTCCTTTATGCCACTTATTTGCCTCAAGAATACATATAGATCCAAGATTCCGGGACCTGATAACAACCTTTCCCAGCTGACATGGCCATATTTTTTTTGGAAGTGTTGTAGAATTCTTATGTCCAATTCACTGCGCGGACTAAAATCGCAATGGCCGCCTTCACAGGCGAAAGGGTGGTAATGTGATCCGTCCCAGAACATTCCTGCTTCCCCAAGTCCCGTTCCCGGGGATATAAGTGCGGCGTTGCCCGGTATTTTTGATCCATGTTTAAGCGTTTCGAAGTCTTTTTCTTGTAACGCGGCCAGACCGTAGGCATTGGCTTCCATATCGTTGATCAATGAAACGGAACGAATATGAAGTTTCCTGCCAATTTCTTCACTGTCAATTGCCCAAGGAAAATTAGTGCCTAATACCTTGCCTTGGGTAACAGGTCCGGCTACACCCACACATGTTCCATCTATTTTGGGCATGTCCGCTGTATGAAATATGGATACCATCTCCAAAAAGGATTTATATTTTTTAGTGGGATATGATTTATCCTTCAAAGGAACCAGATCCCCATCCCGGATTTGAAAAAGGGCCAAATTTGTTTTGGTGCCTCCAACATCGCCGGCTAGAATTACCCCTTTATTCCGGGGTATGCTGGAATTCATGAAAGCTAAGGGAATCTCTCCTTCATGGATGGCGGGTAAGGAGAATTTTTGAATGTTGTCCATAAAATCTATCTTTTATAACATGGTTAGGTTCTATTCCAGTAGATTAATCTGAATCAAATTGATTAAACACAGATTTTATATTAAGCGTTTTTTTGTCCTAGTATCCATTGGTACAACTTATCCGCGTCATCCTTGTTGCACAATTGGGTGCCCTCATGCATGGTGGCCGCAGTACCGCAGGCTACACCGTATTGGACCATTTCGCTATAGGTTTTGCCTTTAAGCAAACTAACGACCATACCAGCCACCATGCTATCACCCGCCCCAATGGTGCTTTTTTGGAGCACGGTAGGTGCCGGTATATGTTCTATGAGATTCTTGGTCGCCAATAGGGCTCCTTTCGGACCCAAGGATACAACTAGTACCTCACAATCATGTTCTTTCAAGAACTTTTTGGCAAGGGGTTCCAATTGCATTGCTGAAATTGACGTAACGCCACATAGAGTACTCAATTCCCCTAGGTTGGGCTTAAGCATAAATACTTTGGATTTGGTAGCTTTGATCAGAGCCTCCCCGGAAGTGTCCAAAATAAAGCGCACCTTTTTACTTTTGGCTATTTCGGCCACCAAAACATAGAAATCATCAGGTATGCCTGGAGGTAATTTACCACTGGCCACCAAGTAATCTCCTTCTTCCAAATTCTCTTCCAGTACTTTCAGTAGGGTTTCCCATTCTTCTTTTTCAACCACTGGCCCAGGTACTCCAAAGCGGTATTGTAGGTTGGTGGTAGTATCGGTAACCGCAAGATTATCCCTTGTCCATCCCTTAATGGGCACTGTTATTTGATCAATACCTGCCTTGTCCAATATTTGATGTAAATGTTCCCCTGTGGGCCCTCCTGCGAGATACATACAGAGTGATTCTTCTCCCAATTTTTTAAGGGCGCGTGATACATTGATACCGCCACCTCCGGCATCGTAAGTGGGTGAGGTACAGCGTAGTTTGGTATTGGGGCTGATGCCTGCTACGGAGACGCTCTTATCTATTACAGGATTTAAGGTAAGTGTTACTATTTTTTTGTGCATCTTGGTTATGATTTATGATAGTTCACAGTCCAACGATACCAGATCTGGGCACAATCAATCGTTGTGATCATAGGTTTACATTAGATAGATAGATGCCTAACTTAACGGATTGGTTTATCGGCAGATTAGGGTAGCCTAATTTTTACCACAAAGGAAGTATTTACTATGATGAAGAAAAATGATATTGGTCATCATTCACTATAGTTGCGCTCATATGTATAGATGCTGGTTGGCAAATTGGTTATTGGATTTTAAGGGGAGGTCCAACTATTTTCATTTCATTGGCCTCAAACAGCATTGCTATTTCTTTGGAACTGGGTTCGTGGTCTAATTGGGACACGGCTATAAAAAATTTTTCCATTTTACCGGCGGGTTGAAAAATGACTAGCATTTTACCTCTTTCCGAGATTTGGGTCCAAGCATGAGGCACTTTCCTGGGCAAAAAAATACTATCACCTACAGTTAGGTCATAAGTTTCTTCGCCAACTTTAAAAAAGTAAGTCCCCTCGGATACATAAAATATTTCATCTTGAAAGTAGTGTACATGCAAAGGTGTCCCTTTGCCCGGTGTAAGTGATGTTTGCTCAAATATGGCCAGATTCCTATGGGTATCACTACCGGATACTTTGACATCCAAAATATTGGAGTTCACTCCTTTTAGGGTTATGTGCCCATGTATTCTGCCTTCCCCGGCCTCAACCTTAAAGCCTTTAACCTTTCTTCTAGTATTATTTTCTAGGGATGAAAATGAGATTAAAGGCACTGTAGTCAGCGCGGTTAGTGCTGCAATAAAGCTGTTTCTTTGCATTTTCTAAAGAATTAAGGTTAAAAGGGGAAGTAAGAACATACTCTGTTGTTCCTATACCTAAGTTACGGAAAATGTAGATTGAACATGAGTAAATTATGCAATCATAAAAATAAATTTCTGCTTAGCGCGATAAGTCCTTATATTGTGATTTATTTCAAAAAAAACTGGTTTAGAACCTATATTGGTGATCTAGGTCTTAAAGCGTTTCAGTACATTAATTACTGCTTTCCGCCATTCCGAAACTGACTTCACTTTCTTCTGCCAAATTAATGTTTTTAATTCCGTCAATCAGTGCATCGGGGTTAAAAGATATGGAGTTGATACCTTGTTCCACAAGAAATTGGGCAAACTCCGGATAATCACTTGGTGCCTGTCCGCAGAGTCCAATTTTTGTATTGGTTTTATGGGCGGAAGCAATCACCATAGCGATCATTTTTTTCACTCCAGGATCAGTGGCATCAAAAATATCACTTAAGAGTTCTGAATCGCGATCCACACCCAAGGTCAATTGGGTAAGGTCGTTGGAACCGATGGAGAAGCCATCAAAAAAATGTGCGAATTCTTCGGCCAGAATTACGTTGTTGGGAATTTCGGTCATCATGTAGAGCTGTAGGCCGTTTTCAGCCCTTTTCAATCCATAATCAGCCATTAGGTCAACTACTCTTTCTGCTTCCTTAAGGGTGCGGCAGAAGGGAATCATAATCTTAATATTATTAAAACCCATATCCTCCCTGACCATTTTCATGGCCTTGCACTCCAATTCAAAGGCTTCCTTATATTTGGGATGATAATAGCGTGATGCTCCCCTAAAACCGATCATGGGGTTGGACTCCAACGGTTCAAATTCCTTGCCGCCTATTAAATTGGCATATTCATTGGATTTAAAATCACTGGTGCGCACTATAACATCTTTGGGATAAAAAGCGGCTGCTATGGTAGCAATGCCCTCTGCCAGTTTATGCACAAAATAATCAGCCTTGTCAGGGTAGTGGTGGGTGAGTTTTTCAATAAGCGTTTTGGCCGAAGCATCTTTTAGATGGTCAAAATGTTTTAAGGCCATTGGATGGATTTGTATAGAATTATTGATGACAAATTCCAATCGCATGAGTCCAACGCCGGCGGTGGGGTAAAATGATAGTTTGAAGGCCTGTTCAGGATCTGCTAAAATAAGCATGGGCTGGGTTGTGGGTTTCTTAAGTGATTTGGTATCCACCACCTTTTCATCCCATTTGAGTATTCCCTCATAGACCACCCCAGTGTCCCCATCTGCACAGGAAATGGTAATGTCCTGGCCGTCCTTGATTGTTTTTGTGGCATTAAGGGTGCCAACAATGGCTGCTGCACCTACCTCACGGGCAACAATGGCCGCATGACTTGTGCGTCCCCCTTGGTCCGTAATAATACCGGCAGCTTTTTTAAGGATGGGATCCCAATCGGGATCGGTCTTTTCCGTGATAAGAATTTCCCCTGGTTGTAGTTTGTCGGATTCTAGTGGGCTATGGATAATCCGTGCTTTCCCAGCCGATATTTTGTTACCCAGGCCCATTCCCCTCGTAATTTCCTTACCTTTTTCCAGTAAGGTATACGTAGATATTCTAAGTTTATCTTTTTTTGTACTTTGCACTGTTTCCGGTCTAGCCTGCACTATGAACAATTCATCGGTCAGTCCGTCCTTAGCCCATTCTATATCCATTGGACGTCCGTAATGTTCTTCAATGATTATAGACCATTTGGCAAGTTTTATTACCTCTGCATCGGTAAGTACAAATTTTTTCTGTTTTTCTATTTTGGTGTCTAGGTTAAGGGTACCACTGCCTGAGCTATCATAAATCATGGTTTTTTCCTTGCTGCCCAACTTTCTTGAAATTATGGGTTGGCGAATACTGTTTTTTAGACTAGTTTTATAAACGAAGTATTCGTCCGGATTTACACTACCCTGAACTATATTTTCGCCTAGGCCCCAAATACTGGAAACTAGAACTACCTTATCAAAACCAGTGTCCGGATCTAAGGTGAAATTTACTCCGGAACTGGCCAAATCCGAGCGCACCATTAACTGAACGCCTATGGATAGCGCTACCTTGGTCTGATCGAAATGATTGTCTTCGCGGTATTTTATGGCCCTATCGGTAAACAGGGAGGCATAACATTTATGACAGGCAGCTATCAATTCATCAAAGCCCTTTACATTAAGATAGGTTTCCTGTTGCCCAGCGAAACTGGCATTGGGAAGGTCCTCTGCCGTAGCACTACTGCGGACCGCCAAGGAAATTTGCGGACCGTATTTCTTGACCAGTGCATAATATCCTTTTTCAAGGGAAGATTTAATGGCTTGTGGAAAATCCGCATTGGCAATACTTGCTCTTATAGCACTCCCTACTTCACGTAAATTGGAAAATTCTTTCTTATCCAATTTTTCAATCTCGGCGAATATGGAATCCTTTAATTCCGCTTCTTTTAGGAAGAGCCAGTAGGCGTCCGAGGTGGTGGCAAATCCGTCAGGTACCTGTATTCCCTTTAAGGTTAGTTTCTGGTACATTTCACCTAATGAAGCATTTTTGCCTCCTACTTCGGGTACATCGTTTATATCTATTTCGTTAAAGTGCTTTATGTAGTTTTTCATCTCCAATATATGATATGGGTTGTTGACATTATTTATAGAGATGTTGGTTTTATTTCTACTACCTGGAAAATTGGGGGAACTAACCTTGACGATTACTTTTCTAGGTCTCTTTTCTTTTTCCAGTAATCTCTACTATTTTGATGCGATAGACCGTTGGAGTTCCACGAGAGTACAATTTGCTTGAAAATTCACTTATAAATTCGGTTTCCCGTTGCTCTTTCTCTAGAATAAGACCTTTTACCCCTTCTGTAAATTGATGCAACTTAAATTTGGCATCGGTTCCTTGAAGTTCTTCATAGGTACCATGGGCCATAACCGATTGCCAATTATTGGATGACCTTACTTCCTCTACTAGTAATGTTACCGCAGTATTCTCGCGCATGGCATCTATCTTATGTCCGTCTGCTGAATAACTTATTAGGGAATGATCATCCTTGTCATAATAATAGGTAATTGGGAGGACATAAGGCTTATCCTGAAATATATATCCCAAGTGTCCGGTGTAGTTGCCTTTTAGTAAACGAATACTTTCGCTAGTGGTCAAATTTGTCATATTCCGCTTTATAATCTTTAAACTATTCTGTGGTACTATTATGGAATCCCTTAAAAGGCATTTCATATAAATGCGTGATAGGATCAAATCTAGTTCCTAATATCTTGGTAAAATATGATATTGGTCAGTTTCAACGTCTGGGTGCGGAGGGTTTAGTAATTAGAGGTAGTGGAATGACTTGGGTCATTGTAGAGGTCTTAAGGATGGAATAATTTGCTGCCAATAGGTAACGCAACCCATGTTTACTCTAATTAATTATTTTAAACTTAAATGTTCATGAAAAATATTCTATTTGGTTTATTAGTTTTTGGATTTTTCATCCAATCCTATGCTCAAATTATTCCTACAGTGGAGCTATCGGAGGTTTCGGTCTATGCTACCAATTACAAGTATCTTAACGATATGGACACTGGGGAGTTGGCCTCCATACCAGTGAAGCTATTGCAGCAAAAGGTCGCGACCTATGATATTAAAAGTTCCGAATATTACCAAGACGATTATGATCTTTATAATATTATCTTTTTTATT
This sequence comes from Arenibacter troitsensis, assembly GCF_900177645.1. Classification (GTDB taxonomy): domain Bacteria; phylum Bacteroidota; class Bacteroidia; order Flavobacteriales; family Flavobacteriaceae; genus Arenibacter; species Arenibacter troitsensis. The sequence goes on along the minus strand of NZ_FXAO01000002.1, from coordinate 142,365 downwards.
CCCGAAGGTAAAATTCTAGCCGCGTATGATGCCGATGGAAAGTTATTGCGTACTGCTGAAAAGTTTAAAGATATTAATCTGCCAACAGCGGTAAGGAAGGCTATTGCAGATCGTTTTCCTGAATGGGTTATTACAAAAGATATTTATTTGGTCTCCTTTACCGATGCCACAGGAGCTAAGAAAACTTATAAGGTTAAATTGGAGAACAGGGATAAAATGTTGAGGGTAAAATTGGATGAAACAGGAAAATTTCTTTAAGAATTTTTTGGGGTGTTAGCTTTTGCATATCAATTCACAGTATCTAATCCTAAATTTGGTTCAAGGACATTTCTATGGCGTAGGAAATATTGGGACGCCTATGTGATGTCCTTTCATTATAGATTTATAGAATTCCTAGAGCGGAAGAAATTGGGTATATTGGTATGGGATTATTGGTAATTTGGAGTTTTTCGGAGAAATGGGATCCAGAACGATAGATTGTTGCTCCAATATTCGCCTTCGTACAAATATGAAACTCTTGTTCCAAGCTGGTTTGATTAATAAGGAATACCCTAAGCCTAAAAACAGATATGATTTTTCTCATATTCTATAACGTATATTTCCTTTTATTTTGAGTTATCATATTTTATATAATCCATGAGGAATTTATTATTGATCTATTGTCTTTTTCTGTTGTTATCCTGCGGAAACAAACAAGAAAAGATTTTTCCCACTAAAATCCATTTAACGGAATCTGTATATGCTTCCGTAACCGTGCAGCCAGACAGTCTGTATCAGGCGTATGCCCCTGTAGCGGGTATTTTGGACCGTAATTTGTTGGAGGAGGGGGATTTGGTGAGTCGGGGAACGCCAATTATGCAAATTGTGAACAGTACCCCAAAACTCAACGCGGAAAATGCCCGATTGGCCCTTCAATTGGCACAGGAAAATTACAACGGAAGTTCGGCGGTTTTAGGTTCGTTGAAAGATGAGATCCAATCAGCAACCTTGTCCTTTAAAAACGATTCCATGAATTATTTAAGGCAAAAGAGGCTCTGGGATCAAAATATTGGTTCAAAAGTGGAGTTCGAGAACCGTAAGTTGGCTTATGAAATTTCAGGAAATAATTTAAAGCAACTTAAAAATAAGTATGTCCAGACTAAGAACGAACTTTCTACCCAAGTGCAGCAAGCGCGTAACAATTATAATACTTCACAGATTTCCACCAAAGATTTTACCGTTAGTAGTAAGATCAACGGGAAGGTATATGCCTTGTACAAAAATCCTGGGGAAATAGTAAATACAATGGAGCCATTGGCATCAGTGGGCAGTGCTACGGATTTTATAATTGAATTGTTGATAGACGAAGTGGATATCGTAAAACTTCAGGTGGGCCAAAAGGCCCTTGTTACTTTGGATGCTTATGGGGATAAGGTCTTTGATGCCAAAGTGAGCAAAATATATCCCAAAAAGGATGAACGCTCACAGACGTTTAAGGCAGAGGCCATTTTTATCAATCTACCCAAAGCCCTTTACCCTGGTTTGGCAGGGGAGGGAAATATAATTATTTCTGAAAAGGAAGGTGTCCTGACCATTCCCAAGGAATATTTGTTGGAGGGGAACAAGGTAAAGACCCCGGACGGACTTGTTGATGTTATTCCCGGACTGCAGAATTTGGACCGCGTAGAAATTATAAATGGCATCAATGAGACCACGGAAATTTTAAAACCGGAAGAATGATCAACTGGAAGGTCATATTGAACATCGCCAAAACCCATCTGCTCACCAAGATGAAATCTACGGTCACCGCCTCCCTAGGGGTTACCTTTGGTATCGGGGCTTATATTACTTTGGTAAGTTTTATGACTGGGCTCAATGAAATGCTGGATAGCCTTATTTTGAACCAAACGCCCCATATCCATATCTATAATGAGATAGAGCCCTCGGATAAACAGCCTGTTGCCCTTTACCAGGAATTTGAAGATGCCTTTAATGTGGTGAATTCCGTTAAGCCAAAACAAAGTCAGAAGAAAATTCATAATGGTCTGCCTATCCTGAATTATCTAAAGATGGACAAAAAGGTTTTTGGTGCCACCCCCCAATTAAGGGCACAGATCTTTTACCTTTCGGGATCTATAGAATTAGGGGGTAACCTGGTAGGAGTGGATATTATGGAAGAGGCAAGACTCTCCAATATTGGTGATTATATAATAGAGGGAACGGCCCAAGAATTAAAAAATAGTGAAAATGGCATACTTTTAGGAGCTGGTCTTGCCAAAAAAATGTCGCTAAGAAGAGGGGATCGTGTCCAGGTCAGCACCATAAAGGGAGATGTTTTTCCACTAAAAATTGTGGGCATATACCAAAGTGGTATTGCCGATATAGATAATATTCAAAGTTATGCCAATCTAAAGACGGTACAACGTATTTTGGGGGAGGCCCAGAACTACGTCACCGATATCAATGTAAAATTGTACGATATTGAAAAAGCCACGGCCATGGCAAGTAGTTTGGGTAAAAAGTTTCAAGTAAAGGCAACCAGTATCAATGAGGCCAATGCCCAATTTGAGACCGGATCCAATATCCGTAACCTGATTACCTATGCCGTGTCCATTACCTTATTGATCGTTGCCGGTTTTGGAATCTACAATATCCTTAACATGCTTATTTATGAAAAAATGAAGGATATTGCCATATTAAAGGCTACAGGGTTTTCGGGTACCGATGTACAACTTATTTTTATGAGTCAGGCCATGATCATTGGGGCAGTAGGAGGTATTCTTGGGTTATTGGTTGGGTTTGTTCTTTCCAAACTAATAGATAATGTGGCTTTTGAAACCGAGGCGCTGCCAACCATTACCACTTATCCCATAAACTATAATATTTGGTATTATATTATCGGCATTTCCTTTGCCCTTATTTCGACCTTCGTTGCCGGTTGGTTGCCTTCCAATAAGGCAAAGCGCATAGACCCTGTGCGGATTATTAGGGGAACTTAACCTGGAAAAATGGACTTCGTTTTAGAAACTAAAAACATCAATAAATACTTTGAAAAGCCCGTGGAATTTCATGTGCTCAAGGATATTTCTTTCGGCATAAAAAAGGGCGAATTTGCCTCCATCATGGGTAAATCGGGATCAGGGAAGTCTACGCTGCTTTATATTCTGTCTACCATGGATACGGATTATACCGGTGAACTATATTTGAACAACAAATTGATTACAGGGCAAAATCATCATAAACTGTCCCGGATCCGAAATAAAAATATAGGATTCGTTTTCCAGTTTCATTATTTGCTGTCAGAGTTTAGTGTACTGGAAAATGTGATGCTCCCGGCCAAAAAATTGGCAGAGAAGTCCCTTGCGGAAATAGAGCACGACGCCATGGAAAAATTAAGAATGTTGGACATAGAAAAGTTGGCCCACCAACGTGCCTCGCGGATATCCGGTGGAGAAAAACAACGGGTTGCCATCGCCAGGGCTTTGATAAATAATCCTTCGATTCTAATGGGGGACGAACCTACAGGGAATTTGGACAGTCACAATTCCGAAAATGTCTTCAGTATTTTTAAACGTCTTAAAGAGGAGGAAGGTCTTTCCCTTTTGGTAGTGACACATGACGAAGACTTTGCCAAACGTACCGATCGCATCATCCAGATGGAGGATGGACGTATTTTGGATTAAATTGTTTCTCGTTAACGCTTGTATTGCACCAGTACAGCTCTATTCAAAATCCTTGGGATGTGGATGTTTCCAAGGGGCACGATAATCCCTTTTCAAAAGCGCCGTTGCCTCCGCATCATTTACCACTACAATATTTTTGGGATCATAGATCAACGGTCTTCCAGTAGCCATGGCCATATTGGCCAAAATGCAGCTGGCTGTAGATACATGTCCTTCACGGATATCGGCAATAGGCAATGTGTTATTATCAATGGCGGCGAGGAAGTCCAACATATGCAATCTGGTCGCAGGGGCAGCATTTAGTTCTATATCCTTTTCGGTAAGGTCCTCTGGATATTTCTCCTTTTCATAAATTACGTCCATATGGATGTTTTCCCCATTTCCATGGGGCACAAAGTCGTATCTCATAGTGCTACCAGACAATGTTCCTTTTTCCCCATAAAGTTTAAACGACCATGGGTAATCAGGGTCTGCAGGGGTTCCCCAACTTCTATGCTGCCATACGCAGTTGAGTTCCTCATATTCAAAGATAGCTGTTTGGGTATCCGCTATGTTGGATTTCCCGTCTTTTTGTACATAGATTCCCCCAGTAGAACTTATTCTTTTTGGCCAATCCAACTCTAGCATCCACCTTACGGTATCCAACATGTGCACACACATATCGCCCATAATGCCATTGCCGTATTCCATAAAGGTTCGCCACCATCGTCTGTGAGGGATTCCATCATAAGGACGCAGGGGAGCGGGTCCGGTCCACATTTCATAATCCAAAAAATCGGGAACCTTTTCTATGGGAGGATTGCCATTGGCCCTCATATGGTAATAGCAACACATTTCCACATGGGAAATTTTTCCCAATAAGCCGGCGTCAACAATATTTTTTTTTGCATCTATTAGATGCGGAGTACTCTTACGCTGGGTTCCAACCTGAACTACCCTGTTATATTTTCTGGCGGCAGCTACCATGGCCTCGCCTTCAATGACATCAACACTGATTGGCTTCTGTACATAAACATGGGCACCGGATTTTAAGGCTTCTATGGCCTGTAGGGCATGCCAATGATCTGGGGTACCAATAAGCACAATATCCAAATCCTTTTCTGCAAGCATTTTTCTGTAGTCTCTATAAGTTCTAGGGGTTTTTCCTGACGGCTGCCTAAGACTGATGAGGTTCGCTGCTTCTTTTAGTAAATTGTCGTCCACGTCACAGATCGATACCACATCCACTTTGGTGACCTGCATAAGCCGAAAAAGATCGCTTTTTCCATACCAACCCGTACCAATTAGTCCAACACGAAGCGGTTTATCCCTATAAATAAGTTCCATACCATAGGATCCAAAAGAGGAGAGTGCCAGAGATGCCGCAGCTCCTTTTAAAAAATGTCTTCTGTTGATGTTGAAAATCTTGGTATCCATGGTCGATTTTGGTTTTTTGGTTTTCAAAAAATACGAAATAACTCCAATTCTAAACGATAATTCTGTATAAAATTTTGAATTGTGATCTATTGTGATGTCCGTAATTCCAGTTATAGTTTTATATGGGTATGTTTCTTGATGGGCACTGTTAGCTGTTCAATTTTGTCCAGCCCAAAATCTATATATAATTTTATAATTGCCGCTACCGACCAGGCTTGATGAATACAACCTTTTCCCTCCTGGGGATCACTGCCGTTAAAAATCTCGGAAATGCAATGAATGCCATTATCTTGATAAAAATGTTCGCGTAAAGGCTCCAATTCCAGCATTACTTTTTTCTTATTTTCTGGGGAAGGACCATAGATTTTGAAATAGGCCTGATAATATTCATAAAGAAGAAAAGGCCATACCGTTCCTTGATGGTAGGCATGGTCCCGTGACCATTGATTACCTTCATAGTTCGGTTTATAGTCAGGACTATCCGGATCCAAAGTACGCAGTCCAAAGGGGGTATAAAGTTTATTCTCCACGGCCTCAAAAATGGTCTTCTGCTGGTCGTTGTCCAAAACCCCAAAAGGCAGACTAAGACAGTATATTTGATTGGGTCGCAGGGCATTGTCCTGTGATACCCCGGGGATGATCACATCGAATAAGGTTCCTTGTGGATTGGTGAAAAACTTGGTGAAATTGGATTCAAATTTGGCAATTAATTCGAGGTAACGGGATTCTATTTCAATATCAAGAATTTCACAGAAATTTTCGTAAATCTTTAGAGCATTATACCAAAGCGCATTGACCTCCACAGGGCAGCCTATTCTTGGGGTAATAACTTTACCACCTACAATGGCGTCCATCCAAGTAAGCTGTACCTTGCATTCCCCACCGTAGATAAATCCTTCTTGCGTAATGTGAATATTGTAGCGGGCGCCCGTAATATGCTGGTCCAATATATTCTTTAATATTTCAATATGATCTTTTAGGAATGCAATATCCTTGAACTTTTTTTGGTAGTCATAGCTGGCCACAAAAAGCCAGAGCGTGGCGTCCATAGTATTGTAATGAACAGGGTCTTTGGCGTTATCCGGAAATCGGTCCGGGATCATCCCCTGATCCACACTTTTAAAAAAAGTATTCAAAATGGATTTGGATAGCTCTTTTTTGCCTGTGGCTATGGTTAGTCCGCGCATTGCGATCATCGTATCCCTTCCCCAATCCGTAAACCAATGATAGCCGGCAATGATGGACAAGCTATTGGTAGAATTTCTTTGGACCATAAATTGATCACCAGATATCATAAGATCCTTAAAGAATCCAGATGGGAGTTTTTCTTTGTCAAAGTCATTTTTTTTACCTTCTAAGGATAGGATTTCTTTAATTCCTTTCCCTACCATTTCCTCCTCTATGGTAAAATATAGCATAATATCTTCCCCTGGCGGCAGTTCATGTACTAGATATCCTATTCTGTAATAATCGCAGACCGAACCTAGGCCGCGGGCTTTACCCTTGGCAAGGATGATATTCTTGAACCAGCATCGTGCCTCAAAATAATGTCCGGCTGTCCACCCGGTAAAAACTGGATTACTCCCATATTTCGGGTAGGTTCTTAAGTGGTCATTATTGAACTCGGTAAAAAAATCATAGCATGCAGCCTCGTGAAAAGTGGTATGAAAATCGTTGTAGGCATACAGAGGATGCAATTCTAGGACCAGTGGTTTTTTTCCAGTGTTGGTATAGGTTAGTACAGAGGTGTTGGATCCGGTTATCATTTGTACGTTTTTGCGCAATTCCCAATCACTATCGGCAAATCTCCAAGTAGGAGAGGGGTCAACATCAAAATTCTTTATATATTTTCCTCCTTCCGGAAATATCACTTTGGGATATTGATTAGTGGAAAGATTATGATAATGGCCATCTATTAGAACGCGTTCTTCAATCTTTGCCACGACCACGGTACGATCTGTAGGTGGCTCAAGGGCAGCGACTAATAGACCGTGGTACTGTCTTGTATTGCAACCGTTGACAGCACCTGAGGCATAACCTCCCAATCCGTTAGTAGCCAACCATTCTTTTTTAAATAAATTTTTCAAATTACAATTATATTTCTTCCATTAAATTTACGACCAAAGCAGTCCATCCGGTTTGATGTGAAGCTCCTACACCTCTACCACTGTCCCCGTGAAAATACTCATAAAATAGGATCAGGTCCTTAAAATGAGGGTCTTGGTATTTTTCTTTGTGTAATTGGTGAACGGGTCTGTTGCCGTTCGTATCCCTTTCAAAAAGTTGAATCAGTCTTTTCCCAATCTCATCACTAATGTCCTTTAAATTCATCATATTGCCATTAGCTGTTGGATAGGAAAATTTCAACTTATTGCCGTAGTAGCTATGGTATTCCCTTAAGGAATTGATGAACAAATAGTTCATGGGCATCCAAATAGGGCCTCTCCAGTTGGAGTTTCCTCCAAAAAGTCCAGTGGTGGACTCCGCTGGTTCATAATTTATCCCATAGGATTTTCCATCTATCTGAATGGTGTAAGGGTTTATGTGAACCTTGGACAGGGATCTTATGCCATATTGGGAGAGAAACTCCTTTTCATCTAAAATGCTTCCTATCAACTTTTGCAAGCGATCTTTTGGCACCAATGATAATAACACATCCTGATCTTCAAAATACTCCTCCATGACCTGATATTTTGCGTTCTCTATGCGGTGTCTACGAAACCATTCCATACTTTTTCTAAACCGCGGAAGTTTGTCCAAGTATTCTTTTTTGATGTTTAATACAGCTGTAAGGGATAACAATCCTGAAATGGACCGCACTTTGATAGGCGTGGAATCGCCATTCGGAAATACCAACTTGTCATAGAAAAACCCGTCATTCTCATCCCAAGAACCATTATAATCCTGACTTATATTGTTCAAAGCTTCTGCAATAAAAACAAAATGTCCAAAATATTTCATGCACATATCCTCAAAAGATTGGTCATCAAGGGCTATTTCCAAAGCCATTTCCAACATGTTTAGGCAATACAATGCCATCCATGAGGTACCGTCCACTTGTTCCAAGACACCGCCTCCCGGAATATCCCGACTACGATCAAAGACCCCAATATTGTCCAGGCCTAAAAACCCGCCTTCAAAAACGTTGTTTTCAAGGCTATCTTCCCTGTTTACCCACCAGGTAAAATTAAGGGCCAGTTTATTGAACATCCGTTTTAAAAATACAAGGTCCCCTTTACCGGTCTTATTTTTCTCTATTTGATAAACCTGTAGGGAGGCCCAGGCCTGCACAGGTGGATTAACATCGCTGAAATTCCACTCATATGCCGGTATCTGCCCGTTTGGTGCCATATACCATTCTTTGGTAAACAACAACAGTTGATCCTTGGCGAAACTGGAATCTACCAAAGCCAAACTAACACAATGGAATGCGGTATCCCAGGCTGCGAACCAGGGATATTCCCATTTGTCGGGCATGGCAAGGATATCGTGGTTCCTCAGTGTTTTCCATTGCTTGTTTCTGCCGTTAAATCTACTCTTTGGCGGGGGCATCTCGTTATGATCGCCTTTCAGCCACCTTTCCACTTCGTAATTGTAATATTGCTTGGACCATAATAGACCTGCAATAGCCTGTTTCTGTATTTCTTTGGCTTCTATAGAAGCCGATTTAAACGTGGTATCCAGAAAATCCTGGGATTCTTGGATTCTGTTAGTAAAAGCAGTTTCGTAACGCTTATCGAAGGGGGATTCCAAGGACGAGGCGGTCAATCTCAATTTAATGGTTTTTGTTTCCCCTCCCTTAAGGTGCATCTCATATAAAGGTGCGAATTTGGTGCCCTGGGTATTTTTGGAAATTATGGAATAATCGTTGTTCACCACAGATTTGTGAAAGAGATCTTTCTTATTGGGATGGTCGTTGGGCTGTGCGTAGACCTTTTCCATATTGGTTTCGTTCTCAGTAAACAGCAGTCGGCTTGGCGCTTCAAAATATAGGTTGTATTTGCCAACATAAATATGGTCTATGGAGACAAAGGTCTGGTCTTTTTGGGTCTGTTTTTTTATGATGGGTTTTTCTGGCATGCCTACGAAACTCCACAAATTTCTGGTCCAAAGGGTAGGTAGAAGATGTAGGGGGGCAGACTTTGAACTTCTGTTGACAATGGAAACCTTTATGAGAATATCTTCATTATCCGCCTTGGCATATTCCGTTATGACATCAAAATATTCATTGTTATCTAGAATACCGGTATCCAAAAGCTCATATTCATATTCGTGTTTTCCCCGCCTCCTGTTTTCTTCTACTAATTGTACATAGGGAAATTCATTCTGAGGATATTTGTACAGATGCTTCATATAGGAATGCGTAGGGGTATTCTCCAAATAATAATAAAGCTCCTTAACATCTTCCCCATGATTCCCTTGTGGCCCTGTAAGGCCAAAAAGTCGCTCCTTCAGAATAGGGTCCTTGCCGTTCCATAAGGCTATTCCAAAGCATATATTGCAATATCGGTCGGATATACCCGCAATTCCATCTTCTCCCCATCTGTAGGCCCTACTACGGGAATCTTCATGGGAAAAGTAGTTCCACGCATCTCCATCCGGACTGTAATCTTCCCTAACCGTACCCCATTGCCGCTCACTCAAATAGGGACCCCATTTATGCCAATCCTTCGTTTTCGATCGGGAATCGTCCAATCGTTTTTGTTCTTGAGCTGTTCTTTCTTTAGTCATTCTGTAATATCAAAAAAAGGTCATGCGGTTGATTAGCGTCGTTTGCATCCGGCACCTTTGAATTCTATAATTAAAGATAGGATATGTTTAACACATATTTATCCCGTCTATAGTTTAAATGATAACTTGGATGGCATTTTTTTTGAGGCTAATGATCAAAAAAAATGGCGTTAAACTTCCTGTAAGATTTGTTTCTAGCTGTATCCCATATTCAGGATGGCCACCTTAAAACCAAGTTAGATTTGGAGAAAAAAATAAGGACAGTGTTTATGTGGCCATAGCCACAATGAACTGTAAGGTCAATAAGAAATATGATGTGGCAGGAAATGTTATAGGAATTGGCTATACTCTCAACAAATACAAGATCTTGCCAAAAGTCATGGATTTGGATAGTCATAAGGAGTCCATGAAGTTGTCATCGTATGAAAATTTATTCTCTTATATGAATGACCAAAATTTGAGGCAGTTAATGGATATTTGAGGAATTGAATAAAATAGATGCAGATAAAACTTTTGCAGAAATATCATAAATAAGGTAGAGCTTACGCGATAGGGGAAATTACTGAATTTTTAACATAATTTGTGCTATGGCACAAAAATGTACATTGTACGTTTCCAAATAAATCTATATCTTGACCAACCAATTTGCCCTTTAAATTTTTGTTAGGAGGCAATTGACAATCAATTTAAAATTAAATCAAAAATAACTAAACAAACAAGTAACACCATGACCAATATTAAAAACAGTAGAAGGGATTTTGTTAAGAGCAGTGCCCTGGTAACAGGAGCAATGATTTTGCCTACCATGCAAATGGATGCTATGGTAAATGTAGCTAACGACAAGAAGTTGAAGATAGCCTTAATTGGTTGTGGTGGTCGTGGTACAGGTGCGGCACAACAGGCCTTAAAAGCGGATCCCAATGTTGAATTGGTGGCTATGGCCGATGCTTTCGAGGATAGGTTGCAGGGAAGTCTAATGAATTTGCAGAAGGAGTTTAAGGATACCAAGAAGGTAAATGTTCCCAAGGCCAATCAGTTTGTTGGCTTTGATGGTGCTGAAAAGGCCATAAACATGGCCGATGTAGTAATTTTGGCAACTCCTCCAGGGTTTAGACCACAGCATTTTGAATATGCCGTTAATGAAGGAAAGCATGTATTTATGGAAAAGCCAGTGGCTACAGACGTACCGGGTGTAAGAAAGGTTTTGGCTGCAGCGCAAGTGGCAAAGGAAAAGAAATTAAATGTAGTGGTTGGTCTTCAAAGGCATTATCAGGACAACTATTTGGCGGGAATAAAGCATATAAAGGATAATAAGATAGGAAAGATTGTTTCCGGGCAGGTGTATTGGAACAGTGGTGGTGTATGGGTAAGGGAAAGACAGCCCGGACAGTCCGAGCTGGAATACCAAATGCGTAATTGGTATTATTTTAACTGGTTATGTGGAGATCATATTTTGGAACAGCACATCCACAATATAGACGTTGCTAACTGGTTTATTGGGGAATACCCAGTATCGGCACAAGGCTTTGGAGGAAGACAAGTAAGGACAGGAAAGGACCACGGTGAAATTTTTGATCATCACTTTGTAGAATATACCTATCCAAGTGGTGCGGTAATCGCCAGTCAGTGTCGCCATATGCCGGAAACCATGAGTAGGGTAGCGGAATCATTCCAAGGAACCAAGGGCACCATTGAAACCTATGGGGATAATACCTTTATAAAGGATTATGACGGGGGAGAAATTTTTACCCATCGTGGAAAGGACGATCCAAACCCTTACCAAGTAGAGCATATTAAGCTTTTCGAATCTATAAGAAATAAGGGAGTTATAACGGATGCGGAAAATGGTGCTATGAGTACAATGAGTGCCATTATTGGTAGGATGGCAACTTATTCAGGTAAGGTAATTAAATGGGAAGAAGCAATGACTTCCAACATTGACTTGGCTCCGGACAATTTAACTTGGGATTCACCAGCACCGGTACAGCCTAATGCCGATGGTACCTATAATATTCCTATTCCAGGAAAGACGGTTGTGATTTAAGATCTAAATTCAGTAATAATTAATCCCAAACTTTCTATAAACTAAGAAAGTTTGGGATTTTTTATTGGTTTCTTTGGCTTTAATTGAAGAAACGATCTAATTTAAATGAAGCTAATCTCCAATACTTTTTTATTAACTGTTTTGGCCCTGATATTCTTAAGTGTCTTTTTCCGATTGTTTTCCACATCTAGGACTTTTACGGTATATTTCTCGTGATCGAATACTTTGGGAGCAAAGGTGTTCGTTGCCATACGAATGGAATATACTAGCTGATCCTTGTTGTCATAAATTGAAATAACCGGTTTTCTTGCATCCATAACCTTTATGGTGGGCAACCAGGCTACAGCCTTTTTACCAAAATTGTCCTCTTGTTTAATAGTGATGGGCCACCCGGGAAATTGTTCATTTTTTGTACTACCAGGGTCGGCATATCTGGGCCAACAGGCCGTGGTTATGGTTCTTTCTTTCTTGTTGAAGGTCACCAATCCAAAACCCGTTGCTCTATTATGTATAATGGCAGGCTCAATCCCGGTGTTGAACGGATTGCCCACTGCATGCACGGATATTTTATTTCCGAATCCGTCTTCATGGTCTCCAACATAGGCTGGGTTTTCAAAGGTATGGGAATCACTGTTTACTTCTGGCCAGAATCTTCTGGGCCAAATATTGTTCAAGGCTGGTCCGGCAAAAGCATAACCACTGTCTCCATGTTCATCCGTACCATATTGGATAAAACTACCCAAATGTTGATCACCGGCTATGTGAAAGGCAAAACATTTTCGAATGGACGCTACGGCCTTATCCCTTTTATTTGCCGGCCAACCGTTGGAATCCATATCTACGGTAGGGACATCCCCAAGTACGTATTCTCCCTTTTTAGGAATAGGTAAGGAGGGTACCACATCATCGTTAAGTGCGGTTTTTGGTAAGGTGGCCACCGTGGCAAAATTGGTCTGGGATAACACTACTTTCATCTCTACTCCATTGTTCCAGTCTTGGGTCCAATGATCAATGAAATCGTGTTGCCGCTGCCCCAAAAGCACTGCATCAATATCCTTGTGTTTTTTTATATCAAATTCCTTGTTCTGTATCCATCCGTTCCTTACTTGGGCCTCGGGAGGTAAAACATGCTTGGGGGCCGATTTAAATTTTCGGTCCTCCAAGATGGCAAAACTAAGTCCGGCATAGTTCCAAGTTGTATAATATACGTCGATATTCTGTTGTACGGGGGTAGGGTCGTAGGGATCTGGTAAATGACTGGTTTGGGTAAATTGTACCATGTTGACCCATTCGGCAGGCATTTTATATCCGCCCGAATCCTGTGCCAGCATTCCATAGCCTTCACTGGTATCGGCCTTTTTTCCGCCCTCGCCCCATACATTGCCATGATAGACATCATGATCATCTGGGATTATGGCGCAGGGTTTGTGTCTAAACAATTCTCGGTAAGACCAACCGAACATCATCCATTTTCTAAGGTAATCCAGACATAGATTGTCCAGATCGCCACTTCGTTCTGCACCATATCCACCGGTACCCTCGTAAAATTGATCACCCAGGAAGAGAACAATATCAGGATTTAATTTGGACACATTTTCATAAACGTCGTTATCAGGAAAACCATAGTGGAAGTTACAGCTAAATACAGCGGCGGAAACCGATTCCTTATCCATTGGTTCTTGGGCTATGGTGCCGTCATAGGTGTACTGGTGGGTTTCATTTTTTAAAGGAATCTCTACCAGAATACGGTATGGGACATCCGTGTTGGAAGTCCAGTTTTCAACAACGAAGTTCATTGCTCTTCCTATATGTTCCAACTTGGTATAATTGGCGGTTTTCCAAATTCCTTGCTCCTTGAATTGTAGCATAATGGTATGACCTTCAATTTCTTCAATAGGAGCTAATTGTGCTGTTAGTTTTAACTTTTGGTCATGAAGGGTGTATTGGGCAAAGCAAATGGGGCCGTATAGTTGGTCTTTGTTTGAAATAAGATTATCTGCAGATATGTTCCAATGGGAAAACGAGGCAGAAGGTTGGGATGCGTGGATCTTAGCCGTTTTTACATCGGCGAGTAGGGCAAAATTGCCAATAACACTGCTGCTATCAACCGCTATATTTTCTTGTGTATGGATTGGTTGATCGGTTATGGAATCCAGTATCAAAACCTTTAAAAGGTATTGGTTTTGGGAAGGGGAAAGCTCCACCACTAAGCTGTAATTGTCTGGAATTTGTGAAAGTTTGGTAGCAAAGGTTGCATCTCCTACCTGTAGGGTACCACTAGGATTTAGTCCTATATCGAGCCCTTTGCCAAAAACTGCCGCGGATCGGTAATCTTCAAAGGGACCTTTACATCCCAGTCGTATTCCCAAACAACCTTTATCGGTAGGTGATATATTATTATTTAGTACGTTAATTTCCACGCTTGCCTTTAATGGTGACAGGTAATCTGTTTTTTGAACGGTCAATAATTGAAGGTTTCTATTTTCAGCACTAATGCTGCAAACGACCGTCCCATTTTTAAGTCGCCAATCCTGCAATCGGTTTCCCCAATATTCCGGACCTACCCATTTCATATCTGGCCAGTTGTGCCAATTGCTCTTAAATTGTATTGTTTCAAGTATTTTATTGTGGCCGACTAATCCAAAAGGGAATGCCGAGGCGGAAAAGCTGGGCAATAGGGTTCCGAGCGCTATAGTCTTGATGTATTTTCTTCTGTTCATTTATCGTGATTTATACTATGGTTGTATTAAAGGATAACTATCGTCGTATTGGTAAAGCTGTCGTTTTTTCCATTCTGCCCCTTCCAAAAATAAGGGGTGGGGGAGGGATACATCCCAATTTCCTAATTTTTCCAAGAGGTCTCTGGTAATTTCCAAATTGTCGAGGGCTATGTTATGCTGTTCAGCAATGTCTGAAGGAAGATGGAACAATAGGGGCAATCGATCTGGAAGTCGGATCAATTTATAGTCACCTTCCCTTATGGCCGCACTAATGGTAAAGCGCCACATGAGATTGTCATGGGGTATTTGGTTGCTATCTTCCATAAGGTGAGGCATTAAATCGGTACCGCTAAAAGGGTGCTCTTTTACATTTCCACCTGCCAAAGACAAGAAGGTAGGGGCAAAGTCCAGTGATGAGACCATATGGGAGTAGGTTTCTCCAGAGGGCAAGGTTTTGGGCCAATTTAATATAAAGGGTACATGTACCCCTCCTTCCAACAAGGTGCCTTTTTTGCCGTTGTATGGGGAGTTGATGGAACCGTTATCTATGGGTCCACCATTGTCACTTATAAAAACGACAAGGGTGTTCTTGTCCAAATCATGTTCCGCTATGGCATCTATAATCCTACCCACATTTACGTCTAGCCTATGTACCATTGCCGCGTACGTCTGTCTTTTTTTATCCTGTATATGTCCGTATAATGCCAAATCAGCTTCGATAGCCTGCATAGGGGTGTGGGGTGCATTAAAGGAGGCAAACAGAAAGAACGGCTCATTTTTATGTCTTTTTATAAAATCGACACATTCATCACCCTTGTCGTCAGTAATATAGGTGATGGGATGTGGGGTCTTATAATTGCATTCAAGGGGGGCCATGTATCCCTTTCCTTCTGGGTTGGATTTGAAGTAATCATGTCCGCCCCCGCGATAGCCCCAAAATTCGTCGAAGCCTCTTTTTAAAGGGTGGAATTGATTCTCATAACCTAAATGCCATTTTCCGATAATACCGCTTACATAGCCTAAGGGCTTTAGATGATCGGCTATGGTCTTTTGTCCTATGGGCAAACCAAGGAATTGGGGGTCGAATCCAGGTTGGGTGTTTGCTAGATTGTTGTCGTAACCAAATTCCACTTGATTGATGCCAGTTAAAAAACCGGCTCTAGATGGGCTACAAACTGCAGAGGAAACGTAGCCCTGCGTACAAAATATCCCTGTTTGGGCCAATTTATCTATGTTAGGGGTCTTTATCTGTGTACTTCCGGTAAAACTTAAATCCCCATAGCCAAGGTCATCGGCAACAATAAACACAAAATTGGGCCTGTCATCTGTTGCGTTGGTCTTATCATGGCTTTTTTGTGAGAATAATGCAAATGAGAATAGATAGATTAAAATATGGAAATTGGGTTTCATGGATTGAGAATAGCTTATTTGGAAGTTAATATTAAAGTCAAAATAGTTGGGCACGTATGAGCTGTTTTCATAAATAGAACCTATTTATAAGATTAAGTGACAAAACTAAATAGTAAACATTCAGTATAATTAAAAATGGGATGCCCGTTTTTACAACAGGGCATCCCAAATTTAAACTAATTATAGTAACTCAAATAGTTATCCCTATTCCCATCCTGGGTTCTGTTCCAGCTGGGGATTTAACACTATTTGGTCGGAAGGTATGGGTTCCAAATAATAATGTTCCGGAACCCCTGGCGGCATTCCAAAAGGAGACACATAACCTTCTGCAGCTCCTCCTTGGACAGGTAAATTGTTGCCATAATCGGAATTAACAACCCATCTTCCCAGCTTTTCCTCGGCACCATATTCTACGAGCTTTTTCCAACGCTTAATATCGAATACCCTTCCCAAGCCCTCTCCTAGGAATTCTATACCTCGTTCGCGCCTTATTTCCCACAGCGCAGGCGCTACGTCTGCATCCCTGGTAGGGTCATTGGGGATACTTGCCAAGTTCAAGGGTGCCACGGCTCCTCTGGTCCTTAATTTATTGATGGTAGCATCCGCTACTTCTTGGGTAAATTGACCTAATTCATACATGGCCTCCGCATGATTTAAAAATACCTCTCCCATTCTAAATATTGGGGCATCGTGGGAATCCCTATTTTGTAGCCTACTTATTTTATTCGAGAATTTATAGAAGGCGTATCCGGTATAAGTTACATTATACCCATGTCCTTCATTAAATTTTCTAAAGTGAGGCGAGGTTCTTACCACAAGGCCCCGCCAATTTATTGTTGGTAGTGTTTTATGGGTATCATCACTCAGTGTGGCCATTAAATCAATATATTCCCTACTCTTTGGGTCGGAATCATATTCCCAGGTTAATTGGTTTTGACCACCAGTGTATACCCTAAATGGTGGAGGGGTATTGAAGTATAATCTGTGGTCACGATTTCTAAATTCGTCATAGGCATCTTGTTCCCCATCAAATAAATCACTTGTATGGATCGTCTCACCGTCCAAGCACAGGTATTGGTCCACGGCTTTTTTGGTAAGGTCCCGGTGACCTATGGAACTTCTGTTGTAATGGGACCATCTTCCGTTCTGGACTCCAAACTCATAGGCTTTGTACAACAAAATTCCTTCTACCCCATTTAGGGTCTCACTATTAAATACCTCGTCATAACTGGAATGTAGATTGGGATGATCGGCAATTAGTTGAGTGCTGGCGTCAACGCTAGCTTGTAGATATCGAGTTTCATCACCAAGACCATGATATTTCCTCCAAGTACCTTCATAAAGACCAAATCTTGAAATTAGGGCACGAACAACATCCGTATTTATAGTATTGGGGCCACTGCCTTCAGGATTAATTATGTTTTCAGCCTCCAATAGATCATTCAATACAAATTGGGACAATTCATTTCTACTGGTTTTAGGACCGTACAGGATATCTTCGTCCACTTCGGTAAGTGATTTGTCTACCCATGGCACTTCACCATAATTGGCGATCAACTGCACGTATTCATAGGCTCGGAAAAAAAGTCCGACACCTTTCCAGTGTTGTTTTTCACCGTCCGTTAATTCACTATTGTCTATGTTGTCTAACATTAGGTTAGCGCGCCGTATATTAATATAAGAGTTACTCCAGAGACTGGAGGAAGAGGGCACGGTCTTTCTTTGCCATAAAAGTTCATCCCCTTGGGTTCCCGCATTATTGACCAAAAGGTCACTTCCCATTTCCCTATTGATTGGAGTTAAGTCCCAATACCCAGGAAAGGAATTGGCATACATGGACCAGGCATAGGTTTCGAAATTGCTATTGGTTGTAAAGGTGGTTGATACAGTTAATTGATCTTTTGGAAGTTTTTCCAATATTTCATCTGAACAGGAACTTCCGATAAAGGTTAAAAGAATTATTACTCTTGTATATATTTTTTTCATCTCTCTGAAATTAAAAAGTTAAGTTAAGACCTATGGAATAGCTTTTGATGAAGGGATAGATTCCCCCACTTCCCTGTGTGGCCAGTTCCGTATTAATTCCGTCTGGGTAATCATTAAAACTAAAAAGGTTCTCTCCCGCAATATAAAGTCTTAGTTTGTCTATACCATTTTTCTTCAAAATGTCCGTCGGTAGGGAATAACCAAACGTTAAATTCTTTATCCTTAAATAGGCGCCATTTATCATATACTTGGTCTGTGTACTTCTACTAATCCCGTAATTAACGCCACCCAAGGGGTAGTTTCTAGGGAAAAATGCATCCCTATTGTCCGGGGTCCAATAGTCCAACTGAGATTTATAAACCACCGAAAATTCGTCCAAATAAGGAAAGCGGACCCTATTGTTAACATAAACGTCCCGTTTTCCAACGCCGTTGGCCAGAAACGAAAAGTCGAAATTTTTATATTTAAAATTACCAAAAAACCCATATTGATAATTTCGGGTAGAATTGCCAATAATGGTTCTATCCCCTGAATCTTCTAGGGTGTTATTACCATCAGTGATTATTCCATCTCCATCTTGATCGATATATTTGATATCCCCGGGATTTTGTGTGCGTCCTTCCCAATATGGGATTCCAGCTTTTAAGGTGCCACCGGTCAAATAATTTGGACTATTGGGGTCTTCGTTAAGTGTACCAGGCTCAAAATCGTCAACGGTGTAGTAACCATCCGTGGTATAGCCCCAAATTTCACCCAACTCTTGGCCAACATAATATTGGCTCAAAAGGCCCGCAGGATTGTCAAATTTGGTAATTTTGGAATTATAATCATAAAGAGTAGCCCCTATATTATAGCTAAACTCTCCTATTTTATCGTTCCATGAAATACCTAATTCCCATCCTTGGGACTCCAGATCCGCCACGTTTTCCAAGGGTGCCGCGGCTCCTAAAATTCCTGGAAGTTCTGAGCCAGGAGCCAACATATCCAAAGTTTTTCTGTTGAACCAATCAAAGGAGGTAGAAAGTCTGTTCATAAAAAATGCAGCATCGAACCCAAGATTTAGAGTTTGAACCGTTTCCCAAGTAAAAGTAGAACTAACCAAATTGGGAAGTAGTAAAGTTGAATAACGAGTACCCGTTTCTTCGTTCAGCCAGTTTATTGTCCCTGTATCCCCATAGTCGGTTATACCAAGCCCAGGAACTGCAGGATATAGTGAGGGGGTGTTTTGGTTTCCTATTTCTCCCCAAGAGCCTCTCAGTTTTAGGCTGGATAAAAATCCAATAGACTTCATAAAAGATTCCCGGCCCAAGTGCCAACCTCCGGAAAAGGAAGGAAAGAAGCCAAATCTGTTACCCTCAGGAAAACGGGAGGAGCCATCATATCTGCCGCTCACTTCCAAAAAGTACTTCTCAGCGAAGTTATAGTTGAGCCTTCCGAAATAACCCAATACCGACCATTCTCCATAGGAGTCATCCGTTGTTTGAGCACCTGTTGCACCTGACAGGGAGGGGAGGTCAACATTGATAAGATTGTTTCTTTGGGCATCAAATGATTCAAAGCTATTTTCTTCACTGTTTACTCCGGCTAGGATACCAAAGTTGTGCTTTCCTATACTCTTATCATATTTACCGTAAAAATTTAACGCATTGTAATTGGTCTGGGTATTTTCTTTTCGGAAAAAAGTGTTCACAGGATCTACAGCGTTTAAAACAAACCTTTCTGGATTAACGGTCAAGATTTGATTGTCACTAGTTGTTCTGGTTAGGTTTTTTTTCTCAAAAGTATATTCTCCGATCAGGTTAAGACCTTTGGCCAAATTGAAATCCAGTTTTTGGAAGAACCTAATATTGTCGTTGAGAATTTTAGGAGCAACTTTTAGTAGTTCTCGATTGGCCGGGGTGTCATATGGTACTTCTGTGCCATCTTCGAAGATGTGGTTGCCCCTGGCAGGGGTATAAGGGTTGAAACTTATTGAATTACTGTAGCTTCCCAGCGGTGTTTTCCTAGTACTATTCCTGTAAATGATATTGGTCGTGGACGTTAATTTGGAGGTTAGTTTACTTGTTAAGGAAGCGTTAACATTATATTTTTTAAAGCTATCATTCCTTGTTATAATAATGCCATCCTCGTCACTGAAACCAGCAGAAATTCTATAGCTTGTTTTTTCGCCTCCCCCGCTAAAATCAAAATTATGTATTTGGGTAAATCCAAGATCGTTTATCCATTCCCCGATCAAATCGGTATCCGCCAACGGATAACGCAACCCATTAAATTCCGCATATCCAAGGGGATATGAAGATGGATTTTCCTGGTACTCATCCAAAAAGCCCACCCAGGCAGGGATATCTTGACCTGTCCAAAATGGATTGGTACCCCAGTCGTTGATAGCATTTATAAATGAATAGGTGGAGGCTTTGTCAGGGATATCCTCTGGATATAAGAAACTAAAGGTAGAAGAATAATTGAATTTAATGGGCTGGTCGGTAGCCGGAGTTTTAGTAGTAATTAAAATTACACCAAATGCGGCCCTAGCTCCATAAATAGAAGTTGCTGAGGCATCTTTTAAGACGGTAATGGATTGTACATCCTGAGGGTTGATATCATCTACGGATACTGGTACATTGTTCATAAGAATTAATGGACTACCTCCGTTAATGGAAGTTGTTCCCCTAATATTGATGCCCAAACCAGAGGCTCCAGGTTGTCCTGAATTAGTGGTTATCTGTAATCCAGGAATAGTTCCCTGTATGGCCTCAATTGGGTTTGTTATAGGACGGTTCGCTAAAATATCCTCCATATCTACGGAACCTGTGGCTCCAGTTACATTAGCCTTTTTTTGAATCCCAAAACCTACAACGACGACTTCTTCCAATAAAGCGGCATCTTCTTCTAGTTTAGCATTAATGGTACTATTGTCATTTACCTGGATTTCTTGTGATAGGTACCCTAGATAGGAAAATATCAATACATCCCCTTTGGACGTATTAATACTGTAGTTACCGTCAAAATCCGCTACGACTCCCTTGGAAGTACCTTTTATCGTAATTGAAGCCCCTGATAAGGGAACTTCTGCCATATCTGTCACCATTCCTTTAACTTCCATTTCCTGAGCTTGTATAGCACAACTGAGGAACAACATGAGTAGGAAGAATCCTTTTGTAATTAGTTTTTTCATTGATTTAGTTTAAATTATTAATCGGTTGATGTTAATGTTAGAAAAATTCTTTTCGAGCTAATTTTTTTTTAGTGCTTCTATCCATATTTTTTTGGCTTTAGTGTTGATCTAGAGTTGGCAACTTTTTTAAACCCATTCCATTTTCATGAAATGGGCTTTGAAAAACAACTAACTCAAACAACTTAATAGGTAATTCAATATTCACAACTTAATAGGTGTCCTTTATCCAGTTATAGGGTTTTCTTTTTATCCAAGTCCCCCTTGTGAAATCCGGAAAATCCTGTGGTTCCCCATTATTCTCTATGGATAGTTCGGAGAGTGGCGTAACCGCACTCCAAGCCGCAGCGTCATAGGCATCCATTGGTGGAGCACTATTTTCCTTGGCCGACTCAATAAAGGCGTTTATTACATAAAAATCTATTCCTCCATGCCCAGCTTCGGTAGCACTGCTTCCGAATTTTTTCCAAAGGGGATGATCGTATTTTTCGAACCACGAATCCATATTTTCCCATCCATGTCCTTCTGTGGTACCCTCAATATGGATACGTTGTGTGTGGTAGTCAAAATCTGTAAGTCCTTGTGCCCCTTGAACTTTAAATCCTAAGGAGTAGGGGTGGGGATTATTAACATTGTGGGTAACGATAATGGTCTCCCCATTGGAGGTTTCTATAGTAGAGGTAATGATATCTCCCTGCTTAAATTTTAGTTTGGCATTGGGATGATTTTCACCAGCTGTATCCACAATGTATTTGTGCAGAC
The DNA here is from genome assembly GCF_900177645.1 of Arenibacter troitsensis. Classification (GTDB taxonomy): domain Bacteria; phylum Bacteroidota; class Bacteroidia; order Flavobacteriales; family Flavobacteriaceae; genus Arenibacter; species Arenibacter troitsensis. The sequence continues at coordinate 120,462 of NZ_FXAO01000002.1, read as the reverse complement.
CAACACCTTTGGTAGCATGTGAGGTCAATGATAAAAATCTGTTGCCCCTATTTATATCTGCCATAACAGCGATAGGTCCAAGACCGTGGGTTGGATAGACGTCCGCATTTCTCAATAATGAGTGTTGCGTCCTCCAAGCTGATTCGGAGATACCCTTGTCGCCAAATTCGACACCTTTTCCGTAGGCAGTTTTTCCGTCATTGAATTTTACTCCGCGTAGATCATGCTGATATCCACATCTGAAGTGTAATAATTCTCCAAAGACATTCTGTTTTACCATATTTAATACGGCAAGTACATCCCTTCTATAATTAACATTTTCCAAGATCATTAGATGGGAACCGGTTTCTTCATGGGTGTTGACCAAGTCCCAACATTCCTCAAGGGTATTGGCGGCCGATACTTCAAGACCGGTATATTTACCGGCTTTCATGGAATCTACGGCCATTTTGGTATGCCATAGCCAAGGTGTGGCAATGACCACAGCGTCTACTTCTGCCAGTGACAAAAGGTTTTTATAATCCTCTTCATTTTTTCCAAACACTTTGGCCTTCTTTTGACCTGCCTTTAGTATATGATCCTGCGCAATATCTATTCTGTTTTGATCTATGTCACATATAGCAGTGACCAAAACATCTGTTCTTTTTAGTAGGTTGTCCAAGTGATTGGTTCCCCTTAGTCCAACACCAATTACCCCAACTCTTATTTTTTGGGAGTCCTTTATGAAACTATGTCCTAAACTAAGATTGGGCAATAATGCTATACCAGCTCCAGTAATGGTAGTCTTTTTAATAAAATTTCTTCTCTGATTCATATTTTGCTTAAATGGCTACTTCTTGTTAATGTTTCGCAAATATTAATATTGTGTTAATTATTTAGGTGTCCTTTTTTTGCGTTCTAGGGGTAAAATTTCGGATAATATCGATATTTGAAGTTTTTTTCCACCTTTTTGCAAAAAACACCTCCTTTAAGTTGACACCAATTATGGGTACATTTGTTTCGAACAGAAAAAGGAAGGATTAATAATAAATTAAGTGCCTTGAGAAAGAAATTGAATAGGAATAAAATGTACACTCTATATGCGCTGGGGCTGTTTTGTTATTCTTATTTATCTGGGCAGCATTCAGCTAATTTTATCCACCTTTCCAGTAAACTGGACAATCAAAATATTAAGGTTACCCATACCGTTCAGGACAGCTTGGGCTTTGTTTGGTTGGCCCACTCGGAAGGAATTTCCAAATACGATGGTTACAATTTTGAATTTACGCCCAAAGGATCAATTTTTAAGGAGGATGCCGCTTCGGATGAAGTAAAACAAATATTTGGGGATTCGAAAGGGATAATTTGGGTCTTGTCCATGAATGGGCAACTATCCTACTTGGAAAAAAATGGAACTTTCTCATCTATAGAGAAGTCTGTAAAGGGTTTTCAGAAAAAGCACAAGGTCAATATTGTCAACGAGGATAGGGGAATAATTTGGTTGGCTACGGATAATGGTTCCGTATATGCCTATGACCACAGTAAGGGAATTGTGGATAGTATTGCCACTATTCCAATGAATGCCTCTGGAATTAAAGAAATTAATTCCTTGGTCGTTAGAAAATCCGATCAACTTATAGTAAGCACCTTGAAGGGTCCTATTTATATATATTATTTGGGAACCAAACGTCTGGAGAAATTGGAGGTGCCCTATGACTATACCTTGGCCGATAACAATCTACTACTGCTGGATAAAAAAAATAGACTATGGATAGGTTCCTCCTATGTGGGACATGGAATAATGGTTTATGATTTTGACAAGGAATCTTTTGTGCAAGATGAGATCATAGATCAGCAGTGGCGTGGTCAGTTAAATGAATTGTTTACGGCAATGTACTGCGATGTAAATGGTTTTATTTGGTTGGGAACGGATGGCAATGGCCTGTATAGGTTGGATACCGAGTCTGGGGAATTAAAAATTTACAAACACAACCATCTAAATGGGTTTTCCCTGAGCACCAATACTGTTATAGGAATAAATGAAGACCTAAAGAATAATTTATGGGTACTTACCAATTATGGGGATCTAAACATACTTCGCAATAAGAGTAATCAGATAAATTATCATTCCGGTTCGGTGCAGGGAAGCCCTGCCAGAGTGTTGTCTTCCTATAGGGCAAAGGATGGAACACTTTGGATAGGGACGGACGGGGACGGAATTACCAAGGTTGCCACCAACGGAAAGGAAGAGCAATTTTTTAACAATTCGGCACAGACAAAAGGGTTTTATATCCACTCCATAAATGAGGATAATAGTGGTAATATATGGATGGGGACCTATAAAAACGGACTGTGGGTTTATAATGCCCAAAGAAATTCATTCTCCAAGCTGCCTTTGATCAATTCCAAAAATAACATGGTATTGGACGTTCGTTTTATTTTTAAAGACTCCAAGGGTAGATTATGGGTAACGACCGACATGGGAGTTTATTTATTTTCGGACAGAAACAAATTGTTGGCACGCTTCGAAAATGGCACAGCCGGATTGGTGGGGTCCATTTCCCAGTCTGTTGTGGAAGACGCTTCCGGCACGGTCTGGCTATCGTACAATGGAGGTGGTTTATTTAAGTTCAACGAAGATGGGAGTGATGTTGCCAAATCCAATTTTACCCAGTATCAACACCTATCTGATACGCTCATGACCAATAGGAATTATGATATCTGGTCCATGGCTGCCAGCAATGCGAATGTCATTTGGTTGGTGTTGGTAAATGGGGAATTGATTAGATTTAATATCGAGGGGCATCAAGTGGACAATATAGGGATAAACGGAACCTATGACAACACCATTTTTAGGTCCGTAATATTGGAGAATCCGGATAATTTATGGTTGGGTTCAACTAATGGAATCTGGCATTTAAATGTTAGGGATTCCATATCGAGGGTGTTTCAAAAAATAGATGGACTTCAAGATGACTCCTTTATGCAGCGAAGTGCCCATATGGGTCGGGACGGAAATATATACTTTGGAGGGTTAAATGGGGTAAGCTACTTTAAACCCAATCAAATTAAAAAAGAAGAAACGGTAGCTAAATTATTTATTGAAGATATCGATATCTTAAATCAACCCGCTATCAACGTCATTCCCGAACAAGTGGAACAGGGGGTGGAGAAGTTGGAGGTGTTGAAACTGGACCATGACCAATCCTCCTTTTCGATTCGTTTTTTGGCGATAGATAATGTGCTGTTTTCCAACTATACTTATGCATATAGACTTAAAGGGTTTAATGATAACTGGATAGATTCAGAAAAGGAACGTTTGGCAACCTATACCAACATTCCACCAGGGAATTATGTTTTTGAAGTTAAGGCCAGTACTGGTAATGGGGAATGGGACATAAAAGAAAAATCGGTTGCCATCAGTATTTTAAGACCTTTTTGGAGGTCACAAATAGCACAACTGATTTATTTTATCTTGATAATTGGCTTGCTCTATGGAATGGTCATCTGGATAAGACTAAGGAATAGGGTAATTGCGGATGAACTGGAACACAAACATGAAAGGGAGCTATATGCTTTAAAAATGGATTTCTTCGCCAAGATGTCCCACGAAATACAAACCCCCTTGACCTTGATTTTGATTCCCTTGGAAAATATGTTGCAACGAGCGGTAAAAAGTGGTAATGTACTGCTGCAACAACGACTCAAGTTAATTTCCAACAATGCCAATAGATTGTCCCGAATTGTGTTTGAATTGACCTCCTTACGGGACAAGGAATTGGAGAAACTAGTATTAAGGGCAGCAGAACACAATATAGTTGAAGATCTAACGGAAATAACCAGATCCTTTGAGGAGCAGGCCGTGTTCAAGGGTATCAATTTTAAATGTAGTTACCCGAGTGATGATTTGAAAATGTGGTACGATAAAGATAAAATGGAACATATTTTCTTTAATCTTCTATCCAATGCCTTCAAATTTACGCCTAAAGGGGGATCTATTAGCTTAGACGTAATTGTGGAAGATTGGGATAGGAACGTAAAAATATCCGTTACCGATTCAGGACCGGGAATCCCCCATGACGAGCTCGAAAATATTTTCCAATTGTTTTATCAGGCAGATTCAGGAAAGCAAAAAATAGGGACTGGGATAGGCTTGGCCCTAACTAAGGAACTGGTGGACCTGCACCATGGAAAGATCGATGTAAAATCGGATCCGGTGAAGGGAACCTGCTTTAGTGTAAGCTTTCCTATTGATAAAAACAGGAATGAAAATGAACCTAAAGAAGTAACCTTGGAAGAGGCTATTATGGAAGTTGAGGATGATGAATTTGAATTGAAGGAGGAAAATTTAGGTTTGGCTACCGCAAAATTGGCCAAGACCATTTTGGTGGTCGAGGACAATTATGAACTGCAAATATCCTTGAAAGATATTTTTTCCGATTACTATAATGTTCTCTTGGCAGAAAATGGGGAAGAAGGCTATGCCCTTGCCCTAGAGCATAACCCAGACCTAATAATAAGTGATATTATGATGCCAAAATTGGACGGTATAGAAATGAGCAAAATGCTTCAAAGAAATGAGCTCACTACCCATATTCCAATTATTCTACTTACCGCTAAAAAGGCAGCAAAGAATAAAATTCTGGGCCTACGGGCTGGGGCTGTGGAATTTATAAACAAACCCTTTAATATCAATGAATTGGTTTTAAAGGTGAATAATATCATTACCCGTAGTGATAGGTTGATCATGAAATATAAGAACGACCTAATCACGGCGCCAAAAAATGGAGGAAATAGGTCCCAAGATGAAGTTTTTCTGGAAAATCTGGTGAATCTTGTGGAAAATCAGATTAGTAATCCAGATTTTAAGACCGAAGATCTCGCTCAGGATCTAAACATGAGCTATTCGGCTATTTATAGAAAATTTCAAGGCTTAACAGGGAAAAAAATAGTTGATTTTGTTAGGACTATGCGCCTAAAGAAGGCAGCGGTTTTAATTAGTGATTGTAATTACTCCGTATCCGAGGCGGCTTTTTTGGTAGGTTTTAACGATCCCAAATATTTTTCAAAATGCTTTAAAAGGGAGTTTGGGAAGAGCCCAAGAAAGCTAAAGGGAAAAGTGGGCCACAACGAGGGATTTAAATTAAAGGGAACAAGAAAAAACATTCAAGAGTAACTGTAATATTTCAATAATCAACATGATGATAAAAACCAATGCTGAAGCCAAGTTTGCTAAAACGGCTACTAATAGGACTGTGCCAAAGGGTATGGGATACAAAAATATTTTGGGACTGGGGTTACTATTAGTTCTTGGCTCTTGTACAACCTTATCCAAGCAGGACAAAACAGAAGGGATGCCCTTGGAAAAATTGAGCCTGACAGATAGTATTAAGCCCGGAGGCAATAGTTGGGTGGTAAACGAGGTAAAGGACAATCGCCATATAATTTCGGACAAAGGGATTCGGGATTGGAATGATAAAAATACAATCATTAGGACCTATTTTAAAACGGATCTAGCGGGACAATTAAACCTGGGTTTGAATCTTAAAGTGAGCGATGGTACTTCCAAACTCAGGGTTTCCTTGGATGGAACCACCAAGGAAATCCAAGTCTCCAACCAGGATTTTGAAACCGTGGACGTAGGCGTGTTTAAACTTGCCACACCTGGTTATCACTATGTGGAACTACAGGGAATGGAAAAATCGGCCAATAATTTTGCAGATGTCAATGAGGTGCTCATAGGAGGTCAGGCAGCCAATGGGAAACTTACTTATGTAAAGGAAGATTTTTATTGGGGCAGAAGGGGGCCATCTGTACATTTAAGCTATACCACGCCCGAAAACACGGACATTCTTTGGTTTTATAATGAAATAACGGTCCCCGAAAAAGAGGATGTTATCGGATCTTATTATATGGCGAATGGCTTCGGAGAGGGCTATTTTGGAATGCAGGTCAATTCTGAAACGGAAAGAAGGATCCTGTTTTCGGTTTGGAGTCCGTTTGAAACCCAGGACCCCAAAAGTATTCCGGAAGAATACAGAATAATTTTGTTGGGTAAAGGAAAAGGGGTAACCACTGGCGAATTTGGTAATGAAGGATCTGGAGGACAAAGCTATAAGGTGTTCAATTGGAAAGCTGGCAATACCTATAAATTTTTATTAAAGGGAGAGCCTTCTGTAAATAATTCTACTGATTATACGGCCTATTTTTATGATGTGGAATCTAAAAAATGGAATTTAATAGCCAGTTTTAGAAGACCGCATACGTCTACCTATTTAAAAAGACCACATTCCTTTTTAGAAAACTTTAGGACAGAGGTGGGCCATATTTCCAGAATGGGGGAATATACCAACCAATGGATAATGGACACCAAAGGGCAGTGGCATGAACTTACCAAGGCTAAATTCACTGCGGATGCTACAGCTAGGAAGGGTTCTAGGGAAGATTATTCCGGCGGGGCCATTGGAAATAAATTTTTTATGAAGAATTGCGGTTTTTTTAATGAAATGACTACCATAGACACTTTTCATGAAAGAACGGCCAACGGAGTACCTCCTGTTATAGATTTTTCATTATTGGAAAAACCAGTGCAATAGATATTATATAATTTGGAAATGTGTTAATTGGAAATATTTCAGAAGTGACCGATTAAAAAGAATCTAAGAAGTTGGTTGTCCCGATTAGAATTGATAACATAGAAACCAGAAACCAGAAACCAGAAACCAGAAACCATAAACCAGAAACCAAAAACCAGAATAATCTAAGTATGAAAAAAATAAGCTATTTAATCCTAATTCCATTAGCACTATTGTCCTGTAAGGATGAAAGCAAAAATGATGTCCTTTCCAAGGAATCCCAAAAACCTAATATTATCTACATATTGGCCGATGATCTAGGCTATGCCGAAGTGGGTGCCTATGGTCAGGAAAAAATTGAGACCCCTAATATTGATGACTTGGCAAAGGCTGGGATGTTGTTTACCCAACATTATACCAGTGCACCTGTATGTGCTCCTGCACGCTATATGTTATTGACCGGGACCCATTCCGGGCATGCGCATATCCGTGGAAATGAGGAATGGGGAGAACGTGGGGAGGTATGGAATTATAGGGCCATGGCCAAAGATTCCGTTTTAGAGGGACAACGTCCTATGCCGGACAGCACCATTACCATAGCCAAAAAATTAAAGGAAGTGGGATATGGTACGGCCATGTTCGGTAAGTGGGGATTGGGGGCTCCACATACCAATTCCATTCCTACAAAAATGGGTTTCGATTTCTTTTTCGGATATAATTGTCAGCGACAGGCCCACACCTATTATCCATTGCATTTGTACAAGAATGAAAATAGGGTTCATTTGAATAATGATACCATTGCCCCGAATACCAAATTGACCAAAGGAGCAGATATCAACGATCCCGAGAGTTATGCAGCCTATACATTAAACGACTATGCCCCAGATCTTATGTTTAATGAGCTAAAAGGTTTTGTGGATAGAAATAAGGAGAACCCATTTTTTATTTATTGGGCTACGCCCATACCCCATGCCGCCATACAAGCTCCACAAAAATGGGTGGAGTATTATAAGAATAAGTTCGGGGAGGAAGAACCTTATTTAGGGGAAAGAGGTTATTTTCCACATCAAAACCCTCGGGCCGGTTACGCAGCCATGGTTTCTTATCTGGACGAGAACATTGGCAAACTGGTTGCCAAGTTGAAGGAGGACGGACTTTACGAAAACACACTGATTATATTTACCTCGGACAATGGCCCAACTTTTAATGGAGGAACCGATTCGCCTTGGTTTGATAGTGCTAAACCTTTTAAAAGTGAATATGGTAGAGGAAAAGGCTTTGTTTATGAAGGGGGTATTAGAGTACCTATGATTGCCACCTGGCCTGGACAAATAAAGGCAGGCAGCAAAACGGATCATATTTCTGCACATTATGATGTCATGGCTACGCTGGCAGATATTGCGGGTTATGAAAAACCTAGCTATACGGATGGACTTAGTTTTTTACCGACCTTGCTTTCTCAAGAAAATCAAAAGGAACACGATTTTCTATATTGGGAGTTCCCTGAATATGGGGGACAGTTGGCCATAAGAATGGGCGATTGGAAAGTGGTGAAAACCCACCTTAAGGATAAAAAAAATGAGCCTACATTGGAATTGTACAATCTTAGGACTGATTTAACGGAAACTACAAACGTCGCGGATCAGCACCCTGAGATACTAGAAAAAGCGGCTAAGATTTTAGAGAGTCAACACAGGGAGCCAATCATTGAAAAATTTAGGATTCCGGTCCTGAGAGAGGGTCTTTAAAGGACAATAAGTTGAATGTTGCCCAATTAATATAGCTTTACCAAGTAACGCTTGGTGTTGAATATGCAATATTGGTCAAAAACATATTTTTAAAGAATGAATAATGTTAAAGCAGCTTTGGCCTTAATTTTTCTACTGCCCTTCCTTGGTATTGGGCAAAATGCTGGAATTATTCCCCAACCATTGAAGGTTGTAATGAAGAAGGAGGCGTTTAGCATTACGGAAAAGACACCAATTATAGCAGACGATACCAATCATGGAAATGCAAGTTTTCTTCAGAAAATACTGAAGGATAAACTTCATAAAGATCTTCCTGTAAAGGGAAAAGGGGATAAAGGAATTATACTAGGTACAAACCCCCAATTGACAGCGAGCTTGGGTGAAGAAGGGTATACCCTGAATGTTGGGGACAAATCCATAAGCATTATGGCCGGCACAACTACGGGTGTTTTCTATGGCATACAGTCCCTTCAGCAATTAATGGATACTGGCAATTCCAAGGGTAGAAATATAGTTATCTCTGGAATGGAAATTGAAGATCGCCCTCGTTTTGCTTGGAGGGCTTTTATGCTGGATGAAGGAAGGTATTTTAAAGGAAAGGAACAGGTGAAAAAGCTTTTGGATGAGATGTCACTTTTAAAAATGAATATTTTCCATTGGCACCTGACCGATGATCAAGGTTGGAGATTGGAGATTAAAAAGTATCCTAAATTAACGCAAGTGGGATCCACTAGGTCCGATTCCCAAATTGGTGGTTGGGATAGTCCGGAGCGATCTAAGGTTTCCCATTCCGGATATTATACACAGGAAGAGGTGAAGGAAATAATTGCCTATGCCAGTGAAAGACAAATCACCATTATTCCCGAAATTGAAATGCCAGGACATGCATCCGCAGCAATTGCGTCATATCCTTGGTTGGGTACCATTGGGGAGCTCAAGGAGGTTCCCACGGTGTTTGGAAAGTTGCCAGACTCCTATAATGTATCTGATCCTAGGGTATATGAATTTCTTGAAAACGTACTTACGGAAGTAATGGACTTGTTTCCCAGCAATATTATTCATATTGGTGGGGATGAAGTAAAATTTGATGCATGGAAAACTTCAACTGAAATTCAGGATTTTATGAAGCAGAACGACTTGGCGACACCTGGGGACATGCATATTTTCTTTACCAACAAAATATCAAATTTTTTAAACAGCAATGGCCATAGAATGATGGGCTGGAATGAAATTTTGGGAGAAAATGTACATGAATGGCAGGAGGATATGGATATGGAGGTAAAAGAGAATTTGGCGCAGAACACCTTGGTCCATTTTTGGAAAGGAAATTTGGATTTGGTATCAAAAGCTGTTCGAGAGGGATATGAAATTGTTAATTCCTATCATGAATATACCTATTTGGACTATTCCTATAAATACATACCTTTGGAAAAGGCCTATAGTTTCGATCCCATTCCCGAAGGATTGGAAGACAGCTTTCACAATAAGGTTATTGGTAGCGGTTGCCAAATGTGGGGGGAATGGATCCCAGAGGTAATGGATATGGACAGAATGGTTTTTCCTAGGTTAGCGGCCTACGCAGAGGTGGGTTGGTCTTCCTTGAAAAGAAGGGATTACACTGTTTTTAGATCCAATCTTAGCTATTTATTGGAAAAATGGAAAATGAATGGAATTGTATTGCCAAAGAAATTTGAGAAACAGGATTTTGATGAAAAATGATAACAGAAACACTTTTATGAAAATATGCGTTAGCTATTTTTTGTTGTGTGGGCTGCTAAATATATGTCAAGCACAAGAAGATATTACTACCAATGAACTTAAGGGACATATTACTTATTTAACATCAAACAAAAATTTGGGTAGATACCCTGGTGGTAAAATTAACAATAGGATTGTTACGTATATTAGGAAGGATTTTAAAAAGTCCGGAATACCACCCTTCTTGAAAACCTATAAGCAACCATTTCTGGCCCAATTAAGAGTGAAGAAAGGAGAGATGCCAAAAAACGCTGTGGAGACTTGGAACGTTATAGGCTTTATAGACGGCAATGACCCGCTATTGAAGAATGAATATATTGTATTAGGCGCCCATTACGATCATTTAGGCATGGGGGGCGGACCATCATCAAAATCCGATAAAATTGGAATACACCATGGTGCGGATGATAATGCAAGTGGTACCTCTGCATTATTGGAAATAGGGGAGATGCTAATGGCCCGCAGGACCGAGTTAAAAAGAAGTGTTTTGTTGGTCGCATTTGGGGCTGAGGAACAAGGGCTTTTGGGCAGTAAATATTTTGTGGACAATCCTGTTGTTCCATTATCACAGATTAAATTAATGATAAATATGGATATGGTTGGCAGGTTAAACGATGCCAAGCAGGTGTATATGGGAGGAGCAGGAACCTTTCCCGGTGGTGTGGATTTGATGAAGGAATTAGGGCCACCATTGGGCTTATCTCCAGTAGTACATGCTGGATCTGTAGGAGGTTCGGATCATGTTTCCTTTTATAAAAAGAATATTTCAGTTCTTGGGATCCATACTGGCGGACATCCGCAATATCATACTCCTGAGGATACGGTGGAGCTGATCAACTTTGAGGGACAAAAACAGGTTTGCCAGTATATATTCAATGCTATTATGAAAGTGGCGTCATCGTCTTATGACATGAAATTTATTCCACAAGGGGAATAGAATCGTTTTGGTTCTTTACATTTGTAAGGATTAAAAACTATAGAATGCAAAAAATTAATGTTTTAGGTGCCCTTCTTGTATTGGGGTTGATGGTTCAATGCAAGGGGGATAAGAAGTCGGTGAATAAAGTTGAAAGTAATGCCCCAATAACGGAGGTTACCGAATCAGTAGTAGACACAACTCCAATTATAATAGAAAAGCCGGAAAATATAAAAGTACCGGACGGTATGGTATGGATTCCTGGTGGCGAATTTATCCAAGGTGCCGTACCCCAGGACAAGATGGCCATGGACCATGAGAAACCTGCACATAAGGTAAAAGTGGACGGTTTTTTTATGGATGTTACCGAGGTGACCAATGCCCAATTTGCAAAATTTGTTAAGGAAACGGGCTATGTTACCGTAGCCGAGCGGGCAATAGATTGGGAGGAAATGAAAACCCAAGTCCCGGAAGGTACACCCAAGCCCCATGATTCCATTTTGCAACCTGGCTCTTTGACCTTTAAAAAGACAAAAACTTCTGTGCCCAACCTGTACGACTTTTCACAGTGGTGGAATTGGACCATCGGGGCCAATTGGAAACAACCCAACGGACCTGGAAGCACCATTAAGGGAAAAGACAATGAACCTGTGGTTCAAGTGGCCTATGAGGATGCCCTAGCTTATTGTGAATGGGCCGGCAGAAGGTTGCCAACAGAGGCGGAGTGGGAAAGGGCCGCCAGAGGCAATAAATCCGAAAGTATCTATTTTTGGGGCGATGACGATTCCATTTTGTCACAAAAGGCAAATACTTGGGAAGGTGAGTTTCCGGTTACCAATAACAAAGCTGATGGTTATGAACAGCGCGCCAAAGTTAAATCCTATCCTCCCAATGATTTTGGCCTCTACGATATGGCCGGTAATGTATGGGAATGGACCAGTGATTGGTACAATACCAATTATTACAACGAATTGGGAGCTGTGAATGGTCCGGTGGTAAATCCCCAAGGAGCGTCCACTCCGTATAATCCGAATATGCCCTATGCCAAGGAGAAGGTAATGAGGGGTGGATCCTTTTTATGTAATGCTTCCTATTGCGCCAGTTATAGGATCTCCTCCAGAATGGCTTCCAGCTTGGATTCTTCCTTGGAGCATTTGGGATTCAGGACGGTAGCTACTGTGGATATGCTTACAGCGAATTAATTATACTTTTTACATTATATTTATCAGTTCCCCTTTGGCTTGCCAAGGGGGATTTTTTTTTGATTGCGATTTAAATAATTTATTCTGACTTGTACATAATTGCTATAAATGTAAATTTTACATTTATAAAAGATATTTTTTTTATATTTGCCGCCTAATACACTTTAAAGTATATGTCGTTTCCGGAAAATTTCACCCCTGAACTAGTTGTTGAATCCCCAGGAAGGATCAATTTGATCGGGGAACACACAGATTATAATCTTGGATATGTATTGCCCACGGCCATAGAGAAGAAAATCACTTTTAAATTCAAAAGAAACCAAACAGAAAAGGAATGTAACCTTTATAGTTTGGGGTATAATACCGGGTTCACCCTTCAATTGGATAAAATAGCCAGGAGTAATGTGGAATGGGAAAACTATATTCTTGGTGTTTTAAATGAAATTTTGCTGAGAACGGATAAGTTAAGGGGGTTCAACTGTACTATTGAAAGTAAATTGCCAATGGGTTCTGGGCTTAGTTCATCAGCGGCCTTGGAATGTGGACTGGCTTTTGGGCTCAATGAACTGTTTGATCTGGGACTTTCCAAAATGGATATAGTGCAGCTTTCGCAAAAGGCGGAGCATACCTTTGTGGGAACCCAATGTGGAATCATGGACCAATTTGCTTCCGTAATGAGCGAAAAGGGACATGTTATTTTGTTGGATTGCAAGTCTCTTGAGCATCAGCAAATCCCCATCCATATAGCCCCGTACAAAATGATAATGTTAAATACAAAGGTGTCGCATAACTTGGCGTCCAGTGAGTATAACACTAGGAAGCGGGAATGTGAGGAAGGAGTAGCTATCATAAAGAAAAAATATCCAGAGGTAATGTCGTTAAGGGATGTTACAGCTACCATGATTCAGGAATTTGTGGAGACCATTGACACCACACTTTTTAAAAGATGTAGTTTTATTGTAAGTGAAAATGAAAGGGTGTTAAAAACGGCAAAGGCTCTAAAGGCTAATGATTTAAAACTCTTTGGAAGCTTACTTTACGAAGCACACGAAGGAATAAGCAAATTGTATGAGGTGAGCTGTCCGGAGTCCGATTTCTTGGTCGATTTTTCCAAACAGTACAGTGCTGTGTTGGGGGCAAGACAAACCGGTGGTGGCTTTGGAGGCTGTACCTTGAACATTGTACATAAAGACAAGGTTAACGCTTTTGTGGAGGAAGCCACTAAGGCATATAAGGAGGCTTTCAACATAGAATTGGAGGCGTTTGAGGTACAACCTAGTGCTGGTACTTACATACAAAATTAGGCGTAATGACAAATAGTTTTAATGATAATCCGCATAGAAGATTAAATATTTTAACGGGAGAATGGATTTTGGTTTCTCCCCATAGGACCAAAAGACCATGGCAGGGAAAAACCGAAAAAAGTGCTACCACAGACTTACCGGAATATGAACCTTCATGTTATCTCTGCCCCACTAATGAAAGAATGGGAGGGGAGTTCAATCCCAGCTATGACAAGCCATATTCCTTTGTCAACGATTTTTCAGCCCTATTGCCCAATGTACAGGAAGAGTCCTATAAAAATGGCCTTTTATATGCCGAATCCGAATCAGGTATCTGTAAGGTAGTGTGTTTTTCACCTAACCACTCCCTTACATTACCATTAATGTCCGTACCGGACATTGTTGACGTAATCTCACTTTGGCAAAAGGAATATAAGGAATTAGGTGCGATAGATGGCATTAATCACGTTCAGATTTTTGAAAATAAAGGGGATATCATGGGGTGCAGCAACCCTCACCCGCATGGACAAATTTGGGCTCAGAATAAAATTCCACAGGAAGTTCATAAGAAAATTGGAAATCAGAAGGCTTATTGGGAGAAGCATGGAAGAAGTATTTTGGAGGATTATGTAGAACAGGAATTACAGTTGGACGAGCGTATAATAGTTGAAAATGAACATTTTGTAGCGCTTACTCCTTATTGGGCAGTGTGGCCTTATGAGGCTATGATCCTTCCCAAAAGAAAATTAGCACATATTGGTTTACTTTCGGAGTCCGAGAAGTTGGCTTATGCCCAAATCCTTAAACAACTTACCATTAGGTATGATAATATATTCAATACCTCTTTTCCGTATTCGGCAGGGATACATCAGGCACCAACAGACGGTAAGGAACATCCGGAATGGCATTTTCATATGTTATTTTACCCACCCTTATTGCGATCGGCTACAGTAAAAAAGTTTATGGTAGGTTACGAAATGTTTGCCAATCCACAACGCGATATCACGGCAGAACAGGCAGCAGTAACAATGAAGTCGTTATCCAATGTTCACTATAGTAACCTGGGATAGAGGAATTAAATTCTAACATTTGGGAATTATGATAATCCCCAGGGGGAACTTGTACAATGGAGATCAAAGGGAGTGTTGGGGTTGTAGGGAATACCCGACCCGTCCCCAGCAGATCAATCTTTGGAAAAGGGAGTTTCTCACCCGGGCAGAGGCAGTTTTCGATACGGGTTCCAAATCGAAGAAAACGGAAGCCGAGCAAAAAGAGGAACATCTGCTCAAGGTTATTGGTCAGCAAAAAGTGGAGCTTGATTTTTTAAAGGACGCCTTGCGTTAAAAACCGTCAAAGAACGACGCACAATGATAAGTAGGGATCATTCCAACTTAAGTCTTGTTAAACAGAGCCAGCTACTACAGATCCACCGCTCTGGGCTGTACTATACACCTAGGGCAGAGAGCAGCCTGAACCTGGACCTTATGCGTTTGATGGACGAGCATTATTCGGACCATTCCTTCAAAGGCGCCAAGGGCATGCATACTTGGCTTACTATGGACAAAGGGTACAGGGTCAACCAAAAGCGAATAGACCGCCTCTATTATCGATTAATGGGACTAAGGGCCGTGATGCCCGGAAGGCATACTTCCAAGCGAAACAAGGCCCATAAGATATATCCATATCTGCTACGGAATCTGACCGTTGAGAGGCCCGACCAGGTATGGGCGACCGATATCACTTATATCCCGATGCAAAAGGGATTTATGTATTTAACGGCCATCATAGACCTTCACAGCAGGTATGTGGTCAATTGGTCGGTATCCAATACCATGGATGCCCAGTGGTGCAAGGATACTTTGGAAGAGGCCATCACAATCCAAGGAAAACCCGAGATCATCAATACGGACCAAGGAAGCCCATTCACCTCAGAGGTATTTACCAGCTTTGTTCTGTCAAATGGTATAAAGCTAAGCATGGATGGAAAAGGAAGGGCCATCGACAATGTATTCATAGAACGCCTTTGGAGAAGTGTCAAATACGAAAGTATCTACCTGAATCCTCCGGAGTCCGGAATAGACCTTTATGGACAATTGGATGATTATTTTACCAGGTACAATACCCAACGAAGGCATCAGGGAATCGACAATGACATTCCTTCGGCGAGATACCGGACAAAACAACAAAAAGCAGCTTAAATCAATATGAACCGGAACTTAATTTAATATAAAAACTGTCCCATAGAAGGGGGAATGCTCACTATTAACCCTATCTGTAGAGATCCAATTTATTATTGAGTTGGGTAATTTCATTTTGCATTTTCTCCATTCTATTTAAAAGTCGCGTTATGACAGCTATACCCTCCAAGTTGATGTCAAGATCGGAATGAAGTCTAAGTATTTTTTCCGCTTTTGGTAATTGCTGAACAGGTAGATAGTGTGTATCTTCTTTAACTACTATATCTACCAGTCCGTAATCGTAGAGCTCCATCACAAAATGTGTTTCTATATTATGACTTGTACAAAAGTCCGTTATAAGTATATATTCCTGTTCCATTTGGACTAAATTTTACGAATGTGTTGGTTGAACTTCCTAGTATTGCTTTCTCTTTTCATAGATAAAATTATTATCGAAGTTTGGCCAATTCCTTAAAAAGTTCTTTTTCTTTAGCGGTTAGATTGGTAGGGGTCACAAGATTGTATGTAATAAATAGGTCTCCATAAACGTCCGGTTGTTTATAAGCAGGGAAGCCTTTGCCTTTTAATTTTATTTTGGTACCGTTCTGGGTTTCCGGTTTAACCTTCAATTTTACTTGTCCGTCAAAGGTGTTCACCATTATTTCACCGCCCAAAAGGGCAGTATATAAGTCCAAGTTTACCGTAGTGTAAAGGTTGTTGCCATCCCTTTTGAAGGCCGTATCGTTTAGGATGCCAAAGGTAATATATAGATCGCCATTGGGACCCCCCTGATGGCCCGGCCCGCCATGACCGTTAATTTTTATGGTTTGGCCATTTTCTATTCCGGCAGGGACCGTAATCCTGATGTTTTTACCGTTCACATTCAGTGTTTGCTTATGTGTCTTAAATACATCCCTAAGGTGCAATTTTAACTCCGCGTTTAGGTCCTGGCCTCTATAACGGGCCTTGGATCTTCCTGAAAACCCACCAGATCCTCCAAACATGGATTCGAAAAAATCTGAGAAATCATGTTCCCCATAACTTTGGGAATAACTTTGCCCGCCCCTTCCGTATGCCGATTGTTGGGACGCCCTAGCCTTTTCGAACTCTTCTGCATGCTCCCAATCCTTTCCGTATTTATCGTATTTTTTACGTTTTTCGGGATCGCTGAGTACCTCATTGGCTTCATTGATTTCCTTAAACTTTTTTTCAGCTTCCTTGTCATTGGGATTAACATCCGGATGATGTTTTCTAGCCAATTTCCGATAAGCCTTTTTTATTTCACTCTGACTGGCGCTTTTGTCCAATCCCAAGATTTTGTAGTAGTCTATAAATTTCACCTCGAAGTTATTTATGCTTTATACTTATTCGATTTTTGAAACATCAATTAGCGATTATTATAATTGAATATATATCAACCCTGGTTCATAAAATATTTCTGGGTTAAATATAACTTCCGCAAAATTATTCAAATCAGTCGTGGATCCAACTGATTAATATCATGAACCGATCGGTTTTATTTCACTAAATTTCGGTGTAACCTTTAAAAAAATGTAATCGAATTTTACCTTGATTGAGATAATGATTATTCTATTCAAGCAGTACTTATTAATACAGTTCTATTAAATTTCGGTACCAGTTCACTATTGGTCAACAAAAAAAATATTGATATGAAAAATATTTTGATACCCACGGATTTTTCGGATAATGCCTATAAGGCCATTTTCTATGCCGTTCGTTTGCTTAGAGATGAAAATTGTACCTTTCATTTGTTACACACCTATACTCCAGCTATTTATCAGTCCGAGTATCTATTGCACAGTCCGGGGCAATTGGGGTTAGGGGATATTTACCGCACAGATTCCGAAACAAAATTGGAAGAACTAAAACAAAAGGTAATTTCACAGTTCAATAACCCTCAGCATATTTTTAAAACCTATAGTGCCTTCAGTGTTCTGATGGATGCCATTGATGAACTCGTAGAAAGTAAAAAAATAGATCTCATAATTATGGGGACCCAAGGAGCCACGGGGGCAAAGGAAATATTTTTGGGCAGTAGTACGGTGCATACCATAAAAAGGGCAAAATGCCCTGTATTGGCCATCCCTTTTGATTTTAATATTGAGATGCCCATAAAAATCCTATTTCCAACCGACTATGAAATAGAGTACAATTTTGCATTGATAAAGCAGGTATTGTTTATAGCTAAGGCGCATAAATCAACATTGGATATTATGCACGTACGTTCCGGTTACGAACTCAGTGAAGAACAGAAAAAGAACAAAAACAAATTGGATCATTTATTGGCGGAAACTAAACATAAGTTTCATGAATTACCGGATCAGGGAATCATTGAGGCTATCAATAGTATTCAAGTAGAACTGAATCATCAAATGTTGGTTATGGTAAAGAACAAGCACAGTTTTTTGGAGAATCTTTTTTTAAAACCGGTAATAAATCAAATTGGTTTTCATTCAAATATACCTTTTATGGTTTTACCTTATCAATTGTTGGGATAGCCATGTTATAATCTACAGATAAGCATTTATATTTCCCTTTACTGATGAAACCGTTTAATTTTGAATAAATATATCTATTGACATTAAACTTTCCGTTTAGTATTTCCAATTTTACAACAAAAAGGAGCGTTAACGTTAAATGTGGTGACAACCATAGTTTGAGCAACTAGTTTTATAATAACTTTTTATAACTTTTGACGTAAGTTTTTTAGTGAAAATCCTACTTTTGTTTTCTAACAAGAATAATAGAAGGTTTTTATTATGGCAGATAAAGTAGAGCGTTTAAAAACGTTGATTATTGGTTCGGGACCTGCAGGTTATACTGCAGCTATATATGCATCTAGGGCAGATTTAAAGCCTGTACTATATACTGGAATGGAACCTGGTGGACAATTGACCACTACAACAGAGGTGGATAACTTCCCTGGATATCCAGAAGGAGTTGATGGGCCAACAATGATGGTTCAATTACAAAAACAGGCTGAACGATTTGGTACCGAGGTACGTATTGGTATGATTACGGCCGTAAATTTTAGTGATGAAGTAGGTGGGATACACAAGGTTACCGTAGACGACAGCAAGATTATAGAAGCGGAAACCGTAATTATTTCAACTGGAGCTACTGCTAAATATCTAGGTATCCCAAGCGAACAAAAGCTTCGTGGAGGTGGAGTATCGGCATGTGCAGTATGTGATGGCTTCTTTTATAAAGGACAGGAGGTTGCAATTGTAGGGGCAGGTGACACTGCAGCTGAGGAAGCTTCTTATTTGGCCAATATTTGTAAAAAAGTTACTATGTTGGTGAGAAGGGACGAAATGCGTGCTTCAAAGGCCATGCAACATAGGGTAAATAGCTTGGACAATATTGAAATTCGTTACAATACGGAAGTAGATACGGTTTTGGGCGATCAGGTAGTGGAAGGTTTACGAATG
The DNA here is from genome assembly GCF_900177645.1 of Arenibacter troitsensis. GTDB lineage: Bacteria > Bacteroidota > Bacteroidia > Flavobacteriales > Flavobacteriaceae > Arenibacter > Arenibacter troitsensis. The sequence goes on along the minus strand of NZ_FXAO01000002.1, from coordinate 101,372 downwards.
GTGAACAATGTTACCGGAGAAAAAGAGGACATTGCCATTACAGGATTGTTCATTGCCATTGGTCATAAACCCAATACCGATATTTTTAAGGGACAACTGGAAATGGATGAGACAGGGTATATAATTACCCATGGTAAAACTACCAAAACTAGTAAGCCTGGGGTTTTTGCGAGTGGGGATGTCCAGGATAAGGAATATAGACAGGCGGTTACGGCTGCCGGAACTGGCTGTATGGCAGCATTGGATGCGGAGCGATATTTGGCAACCATTGAAAGCCATCAAGAAGTTTCGTCTTAAACGGCATTTTACTAGTAATGCCCAAAATGTATAATACATGAATTAAGGGCAGTTGGAAACGATCTGTACGAGGAACCTATGTTCCGGGTACAGATCGTTTTTTTTAGTCATGGAGTGTAAATTTGTTATATCCCACTGGAAAGTCGAACTTGAATCTTATTCTAGTTTAGACGTTTGTAGTTTTCAGAATTAATTCGGTTCCCATCCGCATCAATAAAGATTTGGCTGTATTTGTCCCCCTCCAATTTTAGCTCCATATGCCATTCCATGTTTTCATTGGCAACTTTCCTCATGGAAGCGGACATATATTCCAATTTTTCTGTCAAGGTACTGTCCGTAGCTTTATAAGAGCCATAACCAAACCATTCAATGGAATCTGTGGGTACATATCGGGTCCACATTACCTTTCCATTATAAAACATTTTAATCTGACGGTAACCATCTGTTGGAGGTATGGTTTTTACAACATCGTTGCCATCGTAATTGTTAAAGCTTACCAATTCCCAAGTACCTTCCAAGGTGTTGGGGTTTTGAATTTTAGAAGATGTATTTTCGGTCGCGGATACCAAAAACAACATTAATAAAACTATTCCAAGTATTTTTTTCATGGCGATTTCATTTATGAGTTTAGATACTTATAAGTTACGACTTTTTTAGAATATTAACATATGAAACTGGGAATATGTTAAAATAACCTTGTCAAAAAGAATTAAATAATAGCAGTTTATAGCCTGTATTTTGTGATAAAAACTTTGACAACTAGCGCTATTATTGTATAAATCACATTTCGCCCCCTCAATGTTTGATTTTTATGATTTTTTTATGATTTTTAACTTAGATTAATAAAAACAAACTAATATGATACAAAAACTATTGTTGTTGTGCACCTTCATGCTAACTTGGCATGGCTTTGCGCAAAATGTTACCGGTAACGTTAAAGATGAAAGTGGCATGCCACTTCCTGGGGTTACTGTTTTAATTGTTGGGTCCAATACGGGAGCCACTACCGATTTTGATGGTAATTTTGCAATCGCGGCCAAGCAGGGCGACATTGTACGATTTTCGTATTTGGGAATGAAATCGCAGGATGTTACGATTACATCAAATACGGAATTAAGTATTGTTCTTTCGGAAGATGCAAGTGCGTTGGATGAGGTTGTGGTCACAGCCTTTGGTGTTGAGAAGAAACAAAAATCCCTAGGATATTCTGTTACCCAAGTTAATACTGAAGACCTTAATTTAGCTGGGCAATCAAATCCCATGGAAAGTTTGCAAGGTAGAGTTGCGGGGGTTCAAATCAATAGAACTTCTGGATCCTCAGGTGGTGGAGTGGATATTTTGATAAGGGGTATTACTTCCGTTAACCCCAGTAGGAGCAATCAACCTTTAATAGTTGTTGATGGGATTGCATTGAACAACGATACCTTTTCCGGTGAAGTAAGGCCAAGTGCAGGGTCTAATTCGGCAAGTAGTTCCGAACAGTTTGCGTTTTCCAACAGAGCCGGGGATATCAACCCTGAGGACATTGAAAGTTTCAACGTACTTAAGGGAGCCGCTGCAACGGCTTTATACGGCGTAAGGGCCTCCAATGGAGCTATTATAATTACTACCAAAAAAGGTAAAAAAGGGAAGGCTAAAATTAATTTAACGGCCTCAACAACCTTTAGGGACATACAAACAACACCATCCTTACAAACTACCTATAGGGAAGGGTTTAGTGGGGCACCTAGGACACTTTACGATCCGGACTCGGAAACTGGCTTTAATAGGGTTCAAAATGCTACCTCTTTTTATAGCTGGGGACCTAGATATACCGATGATTCCTATACCTTGTCCAACGGTACGGTGGTTGATTTAACAGGTGATCGTTTTTACAGTCCATACGACATTTTTAGGACCGGATTCAATTCCCAAGTAAACGTAAGTATTAGTGGAGCCAATGAAAAATTGGATTATTTCTTTTCCATGGGAAAAGACCAAGAAGATGGCGTTCTGCCAAACACGGATTACGCGAAGAATAATTTTAGGTTAAAAGCAGGTTATAAGATTTCTGATCAATTGACATTGAATTCTTCTATTGCCTATACTAAATCTGGCGGGCGTAGGGCCAATGGAGGGGATAAATCCGTTATGAGTGCTCTTTCCTATTACTCAGGGACCTTTCCAATAAATGATTATATGAATGCTGATGGCACCGAAAGGGATTATTCTTTTGGGATAATTGATAACCCCAGGTATTTGATGGAAACAAGTAGCCTCATTGATGATGTAAATAGATGGATAGGTAATGCCACCCTGAATTGGAGTCCCAAGGAATGGGTTAATGTTACTTACGCAGCCCAAATAGATAATTATTCTGATCAAAGAAATCGATATGTTGGCCCAGATTTGGATGGCGGCTCCCAGGTTGGTGGATTTGTGCTAAATCAGAATATCAATTTTACTGGTCTAGAATCCAATCTTTTGGTTGCATTCACCAAGGATTGGTCGGATGATTTTACTACAGATCTTACATTGGGACATCAGATTTCCGACACCAAAAGGGATTATGACGAGGCTAGGGGAGAAGGCCTAAACGTTCCTGGAATTAACGAAATTGGAAACACCATTAATTATTTTCTGAACAATAGTGTAACACAACTGCGAAACGTTGGTGCCTTTGGAGAATTAAAATTGGGTTATAAAGACAAGTTGTTCTTGACCCTAACCGGTAGAAATGACTGGCTGTCCACCTTGCCCAAAGAAAATAGATCATTCTTTTATCCATCGGCTAGTTTGGCTTATGATGTTTCCGATGTATTCGGAGATAATGACGTATTTACTTTTGGTAAACTTAGGGCTTCCTGGGCTGAGGTAGGTAAAGGACCCGGTTTTGGGGATGTTGGCCAGTATTTTGTTGTGGATGGCGATTTCCCATTCGGTGGTGCTGGTGGATATAGAAGAAGTACTTTATTGGGAGATTTGGATATAGTTCCGGAACGCAATCAATCCACAGAATTTGGTGCAGATCTTAGATTTATGAAAGATAGGATCAGATTGGATTATGCCTATTACAAAACACGCGTTAAGGATCAAATATTTACCGTGGGTACGGCATACTCTTCCGGGCTTTCAGGAATTACCAGGAATGCAGGGGATTACGAAGTTTTTGGACATGAATTATTGGTTAGTGCAGACATTATAAGAAGCAATGATTTTAGATGGGAGTTGATTCTTAACTGGTCTACCAGTGAAGGAAAAGTATTGGAAATCCCTGATGATATTGAGTCCATTATTTTTGCAGATTCTGGTTTTGCCGGAATTACTTCGGAAATTAGGGCTGGTGATAAAATGGGGAATCTGTACGGATATAAATGGAGGTACGAGGATGGTGAACGCTATTTGGACGAGAACGGCTATCCAGAAATTGTATTGGATGAAAGGGTAAAAGTAGGTAATGCCTTTCCTGACTTCATCTCTTCCTTGGGTAGTAATTTCAAATGGAAGGGTATAGGATTCAATTTCTTGTTGGAATATAAGAAAGGTGGCGATCTTTATGATTCAGGTCTTAGAAATTCCATTAGAAATGGTAATCCTTTGAGTACATTGGTCAGAGATGAGGAAGTGGTTTTGGAAGGGGTAATGGACAATGGAAGTGGGGGGTTTACCACTAACACTACACCCGCTTTGATAGATGAGAATTATTACAGAAATTCAAATGTATATAATAGGGCAGCAGAAGTATTGGTGCAGGATGCATCATGGGTTAAATTGCGCAATGTTAGTTTATCTTATGATATGGATAACAAATTTACCCGGGACCTTAAAATGGAAAAGTTGAGCCTTTCTGTAAGTGCATCCAATATTCTTGTATGGACCCCATTCGATGGTTATGACCCAGAAGGAAACCAGTATAGTGCTGGTAGCAATGTTTACGGTTTTACAGGACTTAGTGTACCGTTGAGCCAAAGCTACTCTTTTGGTCTAAATATTTCATTCTAAATATGATAAACATGAAAAACAATATTATAAAAACAGGAATTTTATCACTTCTATTAGTTGCGCAAATTTCGTGTAGTGATGATTATTTTGATGTAAATACTCCTTCCAACACAGCAACTTTGGAGGAGCTGAGAATGCAAGATTTAATGGCACCGGTAATTCATAGCACTATGGAAGGCCAGCGATCTGCCGAATTGGCTTTTGGTAATTATGTACAGAATTTTGTATCTACTGGGGGCGGAGCTGCCGGACAAACAGAGGCAAGTGGTCTGTGGAGTCAGATATATCTTTATATTTTGCCCAATCTTAAGGCTGTAAAAGAGAAGGCTGCGGAAGCCAATGCCACTCATATTGGTGCTATATCGGATATTCTTGTTGCCATAAATCTTGGAATTGCGACGGATACTTGGGATAATATACCTTATTCAGATGCAACGGATGGCCCAGATAACAATTTTCCAACTTTTGATACCCAGGAATTAATTTACAGTGAAATCTTTACACTTTTAAATTCGGCTATCACAGCATTGGAAGGTCCAGACAACTCTGGCTTCAATTTGGGAAGTTCTGACCTTATCTATGGGGGAGATTCCGATCAATGGTTAAGAGCGGCCTATACTATAAAAGCAAGATATCAGTTGCATTTGGTAAACAAAGGTACTGTTACTGCAAATGATGTTTTAGCGTCCATTGCCAATGGTTTTACTTCAAATGACGATAACTTTGAGATGTATTACAATGAGAAAAATATCAACCCTTGGTATTCTGCAGAAATTTTGGCAAGAGCTACTGGTAACCTTAGTAATGACATAGCTAGTCAGCTGGTGAGTTCTATGAATGGGGATTATTATCCGTTTGAAAGTGGTGCACTTACCATAGATCCAAGGCTGCCCTTGTTTGCTGAAAATGGGGACGAGACGGAATGGAAAGGTTTTGTAAGTGGAGGTGCCGGTATAGCTCCGGACGGTAGTGATGCCAATACCCGTTTTAAGACCGATGGATATTATACCAGTGTAGATTCTCCTTTATTGTTGATCAGTTATGCCGAAGCTAAATTTATAGAGGCAGAGGCTGCTTTTTTGGCCAACGGAGGAAACACCATAAGTACTGGGTCTAGTGCAGAGGCGTATACCGCTTATTTGGAAGGGATTCAGGCTAGTATGGATATGTATGATGTGGATGGTTCTGATTATTTGGCCGATGGGGCCATAGCTGTTGGTGAAGCAGGGCTAATGTTACATCATATTATGAAGGAAAAATATATCAATAACTTTTTGAATCCAGAGACTTTTGTGGATTATAGAAGATATGATTTTTCCGATGATGTCTTCACAGGTTTACAAATAAGATTGGAGGATGCTAGTGATGACAGTGAGTTTGCTGGACAATGGTTTAGGAGGGCCATTTATCCTTCAACCGAGTTGAGTAGAAATGAGGCCAATGTTTTGGCAAATCAACAATCCCCGGTTACCCCAGTGTGGTGGGATAATTAATGGTATGTAAATGTTAATAAGAGCGGCCATCCACAACGGATGGCCGTTTCGTTTTACTAATAGGAATTAATAATATTGCATAGTAAAAGGATATCCTCCCTGTTGTGATGGGCACTTATAACAATTCTGCTCATTAGAGGGGAATCCTCATCGGGATAACGAAAGCTCGTCACTAAAACATTTTGCCGTTCTAGATAATCTACAAGCTTTTCATCAGTAAAGCTATAGGCAGGATGGGCCTCCATATATTTAAATCTATTCAAAGTTTTGATATTGGACTTGAATAACTCCATATTCTTAATTAGTAAATCCCTTTTTTCAGAAAAGAGGGTCTTGCCATCAATTAAACAGGCCATTGCTGCAGGTGAGGCCGGACTTGCCCCTCCAAAGAAAGGAGTGTCGGTAAACTGCTCAATTCTCCTTTTAGTTCCAAAAATGGACCCCGCTTGAATCCCAAACCCTTTTCCCAATGAACAGCAAACAATAAGTTCTTTAGGATTTAATTCTATCAACCTTCTAAAAGTACCACCACCATCTTCACCTACAATGCCAATTCCATGTGAATCATCTACCACTAGGATAATCTTTTCCAATGGTAATGTTCTTAATCCCTCAAAATCCGGATAATTGGCCCCTGAAAAATCAATGGCATCCAAAAAAACCACTGGAGTTGTTGTTGGATTAGTTTCCATATGTGCCCTAATAGCTATGTTCAAAGCAGTGAAAGTAATGTATGGTTTCAGCTTTGTTGATGAAGTAGGGGAATAAAGTGCAGAATGGGTATTGGGGGCATAGAACAGTCTATGTTCTTTGGTATCCATAGTTTGCCTCACCAATTGTCCAGCCAAATAACCGGAGGACAATATGGCGCTAGACTCACACCCCACCAATTGGGATAGGAACTGTTCTGCTTTTTCAAAAATGGTAATCCTTATATTCGATTTTCTGGAGGCTCCGTAATTGGTTCCGTATTTCCTGATATTGGAAATAAAAATTTCCTGAAAAGTTTCGTCCGTTTGCAGCCCCAGATAGGAAGTACCGCCAAAATATAAAAATTTCCTGTGCTCAAACTCCAGTTCCCTCCCTGGGAACCCATCGGTATAAATAGTCATCAACGCAAACTTATTCCGCTTCCACCAGAGGTAGGGAAGATTACCTTGCCATTATCCTCAATAATCACCCCGTCGGCAATATCTTCCTTTAACAACATGGCACCGTCCATATCCACATAATCCAATTGTGGAATTAGTTGGGCAATGGCCGATATACCAACAGTGGATTCGGTCATACAGCCCACCATTACTTGTAGATTTAATTCCTTGGCCCTTTTGATCATTCTCCGTGCTGGGGTGAGGCCGCCACATTTTGTCAATTTTATGTTGATTCCGTTAAAGTGAAGCGCGCATTTCTCAACATCGCTTTCCACTATACAGCTTTCATCCGCAATTACAGGAAGAACGCTTTGGTGCATTACGGCTTCCATTCCTGTCCAATCATCCGCTTTAAGGGGTTGTTCCAAAAACTCAACTCCCAAATCCTTTAATAAGGGGGCGTTGGCAATGGTTTCCTCTGCCGTCCATGCACAATTGGCATCTACTCTGAAAATAGCATCGGTATGTTTGCGAAGTTCCCTTACTATCTCCACATCTTTATCGGTGCCTAGCTTAATTTTATATATGGGCCAAGGCATCTCTTTCATCTTATCCACCATTTTTTCAATGGAATCCAAACCAATAGTATAGTTGGTTATGGGATAACTACTGTTGTCCGTATTCCATATTTCATACAATGGTTTGCCCAGAATTTTTCCGTACAAATCGTTGGCGGCAAGATCTAGTGCGCAGATAGCGAAATTGCTCAATTTCTTGGAAACCAAAAACGCATGGAAGGCCTCCGGATCCTTAAAGTTAAAACCCTCTATTTCTTCCCTGACATTTTCAATCTCCGCCTTCATGGTTTCAAAAGTTATTTTATAGTAGGGGTTGGATGTTGCTTCACCGTAGCCCGTTTTACCATCCAGTTCCAGTGAAACGATCATAGAATCTTGAAAATCATGGGATTCCCTGGAAATACTGAAAGTGTGCTTTAGCGGAAGTACATATTTTTTGATCTTTATTTTCATAACATAATTTATTGAACGAATATAAAGAAAGATGATGTATTGGAAAATGAAAACCCATTGAAATCTCAATGGGTTTTGAATATTTTAGATCAATGAAATCTTAAATAATAAAGGGTCTGACATTTATAATGCGCTGACACTTCCGGAGCTCGATTTTTTTTGCTCTACTTTTGCACTTCCGGTATAGCGGATATCTCCGCCACTACTGGCCTTGGCAATTAAGGATTCGGATGCGTTTACCCTAATACCGGCACCACTACTGGCATTGGCGCTACATTTTTCGGAACTCAAATTTTCGGCCTTTATTCCAGAGCCACTACTGGCACTGCTATTGAGTGTTTCTGTTTCTCCAGCCACCCTAATTTGGGCACCGCTGCTGGATTCCGCTATTACATGGTAAGCCTTGAGCGCCTCAATTTGAAGATTGGAACCACTACTGGAGTTTAATTCAATGTTCTCGGCCTCTATAGTGTTTTTAGTAGCCAGGGCGGCACCACTGGAAGTTTCCAAGGCTGTAATTACAGGTAGGGTTACATGGATATTCTTGGTAGCCCTACCAATATTTTCAATGGCATGGATCCGTAAGGTTCCATTTTTGATATCGGTTCCAATTAGGTCTATGATATTTTCATCGGCCTCCACTATAATTTCGAAATCATCGCCTTGGGTAACGTAGGCGTCCAAGCCTTCGGATACTGAAATAGCGGTAAAATCCGAAGTCACCCTTCGGTTGTCTTCTTCCACAATTCCATTTCCTTTCTTGCCAGGTCCGATGTTGATATCAAAACCGCATGAAGAAAATAGGATTGCCAAGATTAGTGTGATGGTAATTCTTGCTAGTGTTGTCATGATTGTTGTTTTTGAGTCTTGTAATGATCTCTCGGGGGACAGAGTATTTCAAGGATTGATTAATGTTACTGTTTAATGGTTTGTTTAAAATTATCAATTAGGTTGCTTTGGCCATAATATCGTTTACCGAGTTGTTAAAAGAGCCTACTGAACGGTATCCTCTTTTAAATAGGTGCGATTGGTTTCGTTGGTTTTTATCTGTACCCCCTTGTCGTCTATCTTAAGTTTAAAATTATCACCGTTGCCCTTTATGTCAATATCCACCCCATCCTCATTAATTATAATTTTACCATTCTTGTCGTCGTCGACTTCTTCAATTTCAGGACAGTTTTCACATTTCATTTCACCGCCCTTATCCATAATCCAAGAAAATTGACTTATTTCACAACCGTCCATATTCCGGTCATTATTGGCTCTGATTATCCAACAGTTTTCTGGAGAACTCCCGAATTCTACTTTGGTCCCCATAGGGAGGTAGAGATATACCCTTACATCTTGATCTCTAAATTTATTTTCCCTACCGGTTGATAAATAGTCATCCAATAGAATAGTGTTGCCTTGCACCAAGTAACTGTAGTTGATCTTGCCTGCTGTCTCTGTTGCATTTTTAAAGGAATTCCCATTGGCGTTTTTCCTCACTTCGATTCGGGCTATGGAATCGTGGGACATTTTTAAGTACAAACGAAAATCCCGTGAAATAAGAATTTCTTCCCCATTTTCGGTATAATCCAATACAATCCCATTAATTCGCATATTGTTTTCCTGTTTGTCCCTGTCAGTTGATCGTAAATTTATTTTAACCGGTTCCGAAGGTTTTGCAAAAACCAATTCCTTTTCAATGGCCACATTACCAGAGTAGGCATGGGCAGCGGCTTGGTGTATGCCAAAAACGGTCAATAATATTATAGAGATCAGCCACAAACCCAGCAGCGTAAATTTTACAACATTGCCGATGGATTTTAAATTGTTCACCAAAATCTTTAGACCTAGGTACATTAGAAAGAAAAAGGGAATTCCAATGGCGAAAAATGCCAGAATTGAAACCACCCATACCGGAGTATTGGTGGAATTGACAAGATTATAAAAATCCACTCCAGGTAAGTGAATTATATCCAATATACCTACCGTAAAAAGGCCTACCAATAGGGCTACTATTCCTGCAGCCCCTATAATTATAAGGATTATTCCTATGAATTTGCCAATAATCTTAAAAAAGAACATAATAATATCGGCAATGGCATTGAAGAAACCGCGGCTACCGTCCTTTACCTTATTTCCAACTTTTTCATAGTCCACATTTTTGACCTTTTCCGCTACATCGTCAAAACTTTCCTTTACTTTTTTTTCAATATTGCTAATGTTAACGGCCTCACCGCGCATATCCAGCTTCTGGGCCGTAGTTACGGCCTCCGGAATTAAAATCCATAAGAGGATATAAATGAATACAAATCCTCCCCAACTAAATATGGTCAGAAGAATCCAAATAAGTCTAACCCAAAGGGCATCTATTCCAAAATAATGTCCCAGACCTGCAGAAACACCCCCAATATATTTATTGTCTATGTCCCTGTATAATTTTCTAACCCTACGCGGTTTTTTTTGTGTCTGTGGTTGATCTTCAAAAATATCCTCGTCTACCATGTAATCTTCGGGTTGTCCCATGATCCCTATAACCTCGTCCACTTCCTTCTCTGTAATTACCTGTCTTTCATTTTCCATTTTTTCATGGAACAGTTCGGCTATTCTGGCCTCAATATCGGCTATGATCTCTTCGCTACCACTGGTATTCGCAAAGGAACGTTTTATGGCCTCTAAATAACGTTGTAGTTTATTGTAGGCTTGTTCATCTATGTGAAAGAATAAATTGGCCAGATTTATATTTATTGTCTTGTTCATTTTTTAGCTGTTTTTTGTTTTGGTAACAAGGTTTGTTGCATTTCTTAGTTCGTCCCAGGTGGTATCCAATTCCTTTAGGAACAGTTTCCCAGTCTCTGTTAATGTGTAATACTTTCTTGGGGGACCTGAAGTGGATTCTTCCCAACGATAGTTGAGCAAACCTGCATTTTTTAGTCTTGTAAGCAAAGGATAAATGGTACCTTCTACTACTAGCATTTTAGCATCCTTTAAGGTGTCCAGGATTTCGGAGGTATACTTGTCGTCTCCGTTGAGAATGGAGAGTATGCAATACTCCAAAACGCCCTTGCGCATTTGTGCTTTTGTGTTTTCAATGTTCATAATTACATGATTATAATAATTTTACTGTTCGTTTTTTGATGATCGCGTTGCAGCATTTTGATTTTAATTGATGAATAAACTCTCGAATTAGTGTGATGAGTACTAATTGTGATTAAATTTTATCTAATAAATGGTATGCTAATGGGGTACTGAAAATCCAGTCCTTCACTAGTTCGAATGGTGGCCAATATGGTATAGACTATATTTACCAGGAATAGCCCCAGATGTGCGGCTCCTACTATTCCCAATGGCCAAAGCAATCTACCGGGATGAAAGGAGTGAAAATCTAAATTTATACCGTTGAATTCGTTAAAATTGGCGAAGTTAAAATCTGCCAAGTGAAAAATTTCCGGTATAATCCCTATCATAAAAGGAACAGTGAATATTCCTAAGACAATAGAATATAATAATAGACTGATTTGAAAATTTAGGGCGCGTTTGCCATTTTTGTCTACGAAGCTATGGTCTTTTTTATTGGCTGTCCAAAGGATTAATGGAAGAAGGAAATTCCCAAAAGGTATAAAATACTTGGAAAAGGTGGAGGCATGTATAATGGCCGCCAAATTTTTTTCGTGTTTGCTTAGTGTTTCGGCCATTGTTGTATGATTAGTGTCCATAATAAATACTCTGTTAGTTTTAATTTAGGTTTAGGATCTAAAGTTTGTGTTTGTATCCAAAACTCTTTTAAAGGGTTAATGGAAGTCATTTTTAAGGTTTGATCTTATTAAGCCTAATAACTTCTTATGCAAATATATATCTAAAAGAAGGTACTATGCAAAACAAAGTACTGCAATTTAACAATATATTAACAATTGTCGATTCATACATTTTATATACTTTTGATAGACATTAAACAATCGTTATGGCTTCCGATGCAAGTAAAATTAACATGTTCAGCTTTTTCAAGCTCCCTGCTGTATGGTGGACAGGAGTGCGTTTAAGATATATTGATGACAATAAGGCCATAGTAACCGTAAGGCACCGGTGGATCAATCAAAATCCGTTCAAATCCTTGTTTTGGGCCGTTCAGGGGATGGCCGCTGAGCTTACCACAGGTGCTATGGTCATGAATCAGATTAGAAAGAGCGGAAAGAATATTTCTATGCTAGTGGCCAATAACAATGCTAATTTTTCAAAAAAAGCGACAGGTAAAATTACCTTTACCTGTGAGGAGGGTCATCTTATAGCGGATGCCATAAAAAAAACCATTGAAACGGGCGAGGGTCAGACCATATGGATGAAATCGGTGGGTGTAAACGAGGAAGGTATTGTAGTTTCCACCTTCAATTTTGAATGGACCCTTAAGGTTAAGGCTTCATGATTTAATGTGCTAACTTACCAATGAATCCATATACTAATGAATCAATATACTAATGAATCAATGAACTAATGGATCAATTTGCCAATTAGGTTTTTTGCCAATATACCTTTGGAACGTTGTAACAAAATGATGGTTTTTGGTACTTATGGTCTGAAAATAAATCAAAATATTAAAGTTATAGTATGAACGCACACGAAATAGACTATGTAATTTACGGGGAGGAAATGCAATATGTGGAAATAGAATTGGATCCACAAGAAGCTGTTGTAGCCGAAGCAGGAAGTTTTATGATGATGGATTCCGATATTAAAATGGATACCATTTTTGGTGATGGTTCCAATCAGGATACGGGAGTCCTTGGAAAATTATTCTCGGCAGGAAAACGATTGCTAACGGGCGAAAGTCTCTTTATGACGGCATTTTTAAACATAGGATATGGTAAAAAGCAGGTAAGCTTTGCCTCGCCATACCCTGGAAAGATTATTCCGATAGACCTTAGTGAGTTTCAGGGGAAATTTATTTGTCAGAAGGATGCTTTTTTATGTGCGGCAAAAGGCGTTTCCGTGGGAATTGAATTTTCCAAGAGATTGGGCAGAGGACTATTTGGAGGTGAAGGATTTATTATGCAAAAATTGGAGGGAGACGGAATGGCCTTTGTGCATGCGGGCGGAACTACGGCGAAAAAGGTACTAGGTCCCGGTGAAACCTTAAAAGTGGATACAGGCTGTATCATAGGATTTACCAAGGATGTGGACTATGATATTGAATTTATAGGGGGAATCAAAAACACCATTTTTGGGGGAGAAGGGCTTTTTTATGCCACCCTTCGTGGTCCCGGTACCGCATATATTCAGTCACTACCCTTTAGTAGATTGGCGGGTAGGGTATTGGCATCCATTCCAAGAGGAGGAAAGGACAGGGGTGAAGGAAGTATTTTAGGCGGTTTGGGCGACCTATTGGACGGGGATAACCGATTTTAGTGTAACCAAGAACTCTTAATATTTACTTTTGATCACCTAAACCCACTAATGAATTTTAATTCCCTTTTTCAATTTCTAACCGAGCTTAACCAAAACAATTCCAAGGAATGGATGGATGGAAACCGAAAATGGTACAAGGAGGTAAGGGATGATTATATAGCATGGTTGGATGAATTGGACCTGGCACTTGGGGCTGTAGACAACGAATATTACAGTACACCGGGGAAGATAGGAATAAATAGAATTAATAATAATCTGATGTTCCACCCCAATAAACCCATTTATAAGGACCATTTTGGGGCAGGTTTGGACAAGGCACCCAATACGGCCGATTTTTATATTGAGATAGGCCTTGGCCAATCCATGTTGGCGGGCGGATTTTGGAGACCAGATCCCAAAACCTTGCGCAGTATACGCGAATCCATTGATTACGACGGAGAAGAGTTTAAAAAGATTCTGAATAAAAAATCCTTTAAGCACACTTTTGGGGAATTGGTTGTGGATGGGACACTAAAGAATGCTCCCAAAGGATTTTCTAAAGATCATCCACATGTGGAATTGTTACGGCATAAAACCTTCGCCGTTATGCATCCCCTTGCACATAAGGAAATATTAAAAGACGATTTTAAGGAGAAAATACTCTCAGTTTATATGGAAATGCTCCCCTTTAGGAGGTATTTGAATAAGGCCGTTACGGTTTAAGGAAGGGTTATATCTTACCTCAAGTAAAAATAACTTCTATTGGCGCCATCAATCTTAATTTTTTACCGTTCCCAAGGGTCTAAAAATCCCTAGATTTGTATGAAAACATGAACTTCCCATATATGAACAATAAAAAAGTAAGAAACATAAAAAAAGAGTTGTTGTCCGATAACTGGTATAAACTTGAAAAGTTAACCTTTGAATATCAGAGGGATGACGGTAGCTGGGAAACCCAATCCCGAGAGGCCTATGATCGGGGAAACGGTGCTGCCATTTTACTGTACAACAAAAAGAACAAAACGGTTATACTTACCCGACAGTTTCGGATGCCTACCTATATAAATGGCAATGACTCCGGGATGATGATCGAGGTTTGCGCTGGACTCCTGGATGGAGACCATCCTGAAGATTGCATAAAAAAAGAAACCGAGGAAGAGACCGGTTATAAATTGGAAAAAGTAGAGAAAGTTTTTGAGTCCTATATGTCGCCAGGCTCCGTAACCGAGATCCTTTATTTCTTTATTGGGTCATATGAAGAAAAAATGAAGATAGGCGAGGGGGGAGGTGCCGAGGAGGAGACAGAAAATATTGAAGTTTTGGAGTTGGACTTTGAAAAAGCTATGGAAATGATACATACTGGTGAAATAAAGGATGCCAAGACCATTATGTTACTGCAATACGCTAAAATTAATGGGTTATTTTCCATCAACTAAAACGACCAACCCATTATGGAAACTATTCATAGAATTGGCTTCGGTGGAGGCTGCCATTGGTGTACCGAAGCCGTCTATAACTCTTTAAAGGGAATAATAAGTGTGGAACAGGGTTTTGTAGCTTCCGAGGGGGAGGAGTCTTCTTTTTCCGAAGCTGTAATTGTTCGTTATGACCCTATTAACATAAGTCTGGAAGATCTAATTTTGATACACCTTTATACCCATAAATCGACCTCCAATCATAGCATGCGGAAAAAATATCGCTCTGCCATTTATACTTTTGAAACTGTGGATGATGAAAGGTGCGCCTTGGCACTACAAAAATTTCAGGAGATTTTTGAAAGTCCTTTGATAACTAAAGTCCTACCGTTCAAAGAATTTAGAATTTCCGATAAGGCATTTCAAAATTATTACTTCAAAAATCCATACAAGCCTTTTTGCACAACACATATTGCCCCCAAGCTTAAGTTGTTATTGTTGAAATTTGCGGACCAGGTAGATCATGTTAAGGTCTTGGATCAATAATTGTCCCTGATCAATTCAAAAATAGATTCCATGTGCTGTTTTACTTCACTATTGCTTTTGGTAAAATGGTTGTTCATAAAACTAAATATTAAAGTTTTTCCAGACCGCGTTATTAGATATCCACTAAGGCAGTAATTATTGCCAAGTGATCCGGTTTTGGCGTATATATAGGGGCGGTCATCACCATTAAACCTTCCCTTTAAAGTCCCGCTGAGACCTCCAACCGGGAAAAAGTTGAACAAGCGTTCCCTTGGTATTTCCCGGTACATTTCTTTTAATACATAGACCATAGTACCAGGGGTAAACAAATTGTAGCGGGAAAGTCCGGAACCGTCAACCCATCTTGGTGGTTGCTGAAGTTCCTGTAGATAATTATCCAATATATGGTTTCTGGCCTTAGCACTGTTCAGGGTATCCGAAAGGGTAGAGGAGCTTAAAATTAATAATTGTTCCGCGAGAAAATTATCACTCACTTCCATCATTCTTTTATATAGGGAATCTGAAGAAACACTGTACAATATTTGCTTTTCCGCATTCGGCATCTTCTGTACAATAGTTACCTTTTTATGGAGGGCTTCTTCCAATAGGCTTTTTGTCAGGGTGCTGTCTATCATAAAAGGACTCTCCAAAGTATCCCTTTTCTGAGGGTCATAATAAAAGGTGTTGCTGTACAATTCCCTATTTACCCCATAACTAATCGGCACTACTTGGTTTTTAAAATGGGTAGGGCTAACTATCAAACTATCATTATTGGTAATGGTTACAACATTTCCGTATAAAGGAATACCATTTCTTTCAGGACTAAAATACAGGTCATAATCCTCCCACGCCCAACCAGGACCATACCTACTTTCCTCAAAATTATTTATATAAATGGATACGTTCTTGTAGTTCTGGGCAAATTTTATTGCGGTACTGTCACGAAAATAAGGATGCAATAAAGTCGGGTCGCCAGTACCTTCCATAAACAGAGTATCATTTTTAACAATATATTTTAGGGAAGGGATCTTTTCTGGCAGGGTTTTAAGGGAAGTATACAAGGTAATTATCTTGGTATTGCTTGCCGGAGTAAAATATTTTTGGCTATTATGGCTATACACGGTATCCTTTTTTACAGGATCATAAATTAATATACCCTGAAAGTAATTATTGGTTGTTGGAGAGCTTATCTGTTGATCTATTTTCTTATTTAGTTTACTGTTATTCAGAGTTTTGCATCCTATTAGACTTATTGCTGTCCCAACTAAAATCAGTTGTCCAAGAGTCCTTTTTTTAATCAAAAAAAGTTGTTGAAAATGTACGTTCATCGACTTTAACATCATTTTATCTATTATTTAACTGAAAGACGGCAATAATATATACCTTTTATTGGTTATCTTAGTCCAAGCAACCTAAAATTATTTTGAAATATGGCAAGAGCTATGTTAGAGTACACCAAAACCGTACTGCAAAAGGTTAGTTTTGATACAAAGTTATTTTGCAAAGAACTAGAAAAGGCAGTGACTAGACTATTACCATTTGAAATAGAAGAATTAAAACTCTGGTTAAAACAATTTATTAATGACAAACCAGAACTACAACAAAGCCTTCTTTATTTGAAAGCATAGATATAAGCCACCTTTATATACAAGGTGGTTTTTTTTGCTTATTTGTATTTGGGGAACTTTGTGTTAAAACTGCTTTTACTTTAAGGACAACTTTTTAGGTTAATTCAACCGTATATAATGGCGGACCCCCAATATTATATATTATGAAGCAATTTACCTGCCTTTGTTTCCTATTCCTTCTAAGTTGTGGAAAGGATGAGGATACTTTACCCTTAATTACCAATGAACTTTTAGGAAAATGGCAATTGGAAGCCACCAAAATCAGCCCTGGCGATATTGTTGAAAATTGGACCACCGTAATGAACGGACCAATATTTGAATTTAAGGCCAATGGTTCCTATACCCACAATGAAAAGGCTTGTGGTGGGATTGTAAACGGAATTTACAGTACAAATGAAAGTGTACTGACTTTACGATATCATTGTGAAAATAATGCCATAGAGACCCATTTTAATATGACTTTTTCTGAAGGGCAACTTATTCTATCCAATGTTGGCTGTATAGAGGAGTGTTCCTATAAATATCGAAAAATGGAATAATTATTTGTTCAACGGACTAATAATTTTTACATCCTGAAAAGCAATGGCGCCTCTGACCACACTGGCAATAACGTCATATAATGCCTCTGTAATTTGTATTTTGAGCTCGCTTTTGTGGTAAATAAGACTTACTTCCCGTGCAGGAGACGGATTTTTAAAGAATTTAAGGTTCTGTTTCTTTTTATCATCCAGTTCAATAGTGTTCAGGAAAGGTAGGAGGGTCATACCCAATCCTTCATTGGACAGGTTGATCAATGTTTCAAAGCTACCGCTCTGTAGTTGAAAGTGCTCTTCCTGATAGTTTTTTGAGGCGTTGCACAAGTTTATTACGCCATCCCTAAAACAATGTCCGTCCCGTAATAGCAGCACATCCGAAATTTCCAAATCTTCGGGAACCAATTCAGATGTTTGTCCTAGTCTATGATTGGGAGGTACATACCCCACAAATGGTTCGTAATATAGCGGACGTTCCTTAATAAATTCTATTTCCAATGGCGTTGCGGCAATAGCGGCGTCTATATGCCCGTCTTGCAGATTACGGATCAGATTTTCCGTGTTTTGCTCCTTAATGATCAGGTTTACCTTTGGGTATTTTTTTATGAAGGTCCTTAGGAACATGGGTAATAAGGTGGGCATAATGGTAGGGATAATGCCTAGAGTAAACTCACCGCCTATAAACCCCTTTTCCTGATCCACTATATCCTTAATGCGGTTGGCCTCATTGACAATATTTTTTGCCTGGGCCACTATTTTGGCTCCCACTTCTGTTATGGTAATGGGCTTTTTGCCTCTGTCGAAAATTAATATGTCCAGTTCGTCTTCCAATTTTTGGACCTGCATACTCAAAGTAGGTTGGGTAACAAAGCTCTTTTCGGCCGCTAAGGTAAAATTTTGGTACTCGGCAACGGCTAGTACATATTGCAATTGTGTAATGGTCATGAAGTATTATTTAAAGTCATAAAATTAGGAAAACTATAAACAAAACCTAAGCAGATCTACCCTTACTTGTAAAATCTTTTTACCGGCCCATTATTCCGGATTGTGAATGTAGGGTCTGTAACTTTATATCGTTGGCTTTCAATCTATAATAATGTTCTCGGCTTCAATTTTTTTGTTGTTGATAAAATCGTAAAGTGTGAGTTTTCTCAAGGTATAGTAATCCGTCCAAAAATTTTGCAAGGAATTGAGGTATTCCAGTTCTGCCTTGTCTTTTTCCTGCTGCGCCAGATTTAGGTCCGTAATAGTGATTTTTCCCAGTATATATCTTTCTTTAGTAATTTGATAGCGCTTTATGGCAATCTCTTTTGCTTTTTCCGAAGTGGCCAGAAAATCCCTCTTGCTGGACCAGTTTAATATGTGCAGATAAATTTCCTGTTCAAAGGCTTGTTGTTCTTGCTCAATATTTGTTTCCACCAGACCAAGATCGGCCTCGCCCATTTTTCTTTTGGATTTGGATACGCCCCAATCAAAAATTGGTATGCCCAGGGATACGGATACATTTTGTTGTCTATCAAAATCTTGGAACAGATCGTCATATTCATCTGCTCGTTTGTTTAGTCCAAAATTGGCATTCACATTAATTTCCAATCTATTGGTTCCCTTTATTTGGGCCAGGTTTCTTTCTGCTTCCAAACGTCTCCGTCTAAACTCTATTACGGATTTGCGGTTAGTGGTAGCCTCATCCAGGGCGGTTTCTACGCTAACCTCGAAGTCTACCAATTTCTCCGGTATAAAAAGTTCTATATCCTCTGTCTCCAGTTCCAGATAGCGTGCCAAATTTTGGGAAGTTCTTTTAAGGGAGATGGTATTGGTAGTAACTTCATTTTGTGAATTTAGATGTCCCAGTTCCATTTGCAGCAATTCGTTCTCCGCTATTTTTCCAATTTCAAACCTTCCCTTGGCAATCTGCAATAAGGTATCTTGTGTAGCCAAATTATTTTGGGAATTTCTTAATCTCATTTGCGCGGTTAAAAGGCTAAAATAACGCTGGCAACTGCTTAAGGAAATATCTTCCATTCGTTCTATGAATTCACGTTTTGATTCCTCAAATTTTAATGGTTCTATTTGCCTGTCCCATTTGTACGGATTGAAGAACAGGGAATTCTGATAGTAGTTTATGGAGAATGGTGTTAGTGAGTAATTACTGGATTCAATGTCGCCATAACGATCCACTCGTTGTAATCGGGAAATTAGGGAAAAGTCGCCACCTGTAAACGGTACTTGCTGGGTAATTGCAAGTTGCCCATCAATTCTAGACTGATTTTGATTTACGAAAATATCCTGGCCCTCGTCGTTGGTAATCCTTTGAATGGAATTGGAGTAATCCGGAACTGTGGCAATTAACCTAAATTGGGGCAAAAATTCGGCCATATAGGTCCTGTATCTCCAATAGCTGGCTTGGGATTGGTTAAGGACAGCTTGGTATTCCGGGGAGTTTTTCTTCGCCATTTCTATGGCCTCGCTTAGTGTTAGCTTTTTGGACTGGCCCAGGACAAAAAGATTTGAACATAGGAATAACAACAAAATACATTTTTTCATTTTGGACTATTTTGATTGATAATATGGGGGAGGGCAATTGTTATAGGTGCTATTTTAAAAACATTTCTATTCACGTCTTATGGCTTCAATTGGATTTTTGTTGGCGGCAGATTTGGCCGGTAGTACTCCAAATGCAAGCCCTATAAAAGTGGCTACAAAAAACGATAGAATTATGGAGTTTAAGGAGAGGATGGTTTCTATGCCCGTTGCCATTTCCAATCCGTAGGATGCAACAACTCCCAAGACTATACCTATGATACCTCCTCCCAGACTTATAAGGACGGACTCGGACAAAAACTGCAAAATAACATCTTGTTTGGTGGCGCCAATGGCTCTCATGATACCTATTTCCTTGGTGCGTTCCAAAACGGAGGCCAACATAATATTCATGATGCCGATCCCCCCTATAAGAAGGGATATCCCTGCAATAACACTAAGTACAATATTGAATATCTGTTTCGTTTTTTGCTGCTGTTTTAGCAATTGTATAGGAATGGTTATTTCAAAATCCAACACATCATTGTGTTTTCGTTTAAGAAGTTTGCTCAATACTTCTGCGGTTGATTTTAGCTCATTGGAATTGTTTACCTGGACCGTTAATTTATCCAATTGATGGTAATTGCCCCTAGGTATTCTCTTTTTGGGCCCATTATTGGCACCACCAATAATGATCATACCTCCTCCGCTAAAATCGAGAGGTTCGTCCGAAATGATCTTTCTGTCCTTGTATCTGACCAAAAAGGTCTTTACGGGAACATATATATCTTGATTCAAATCCCTAATACCAAGGTTTTCCTGAGCTTTTTCCGAAATAAGTTTTTCCTCTATAATTCCAATTACCTTGAGCCAAACGTCCTTTACCTTAATTTGTTTGCCAATGGCGCTTTCACCTGGAAACAATTTCTTTTCCACTTTCTCACCAATAATACAGACCGAAGCGGCATTTGTAATATGTTCTTCGGAGAAATTACTGCCTTTACCAATATGTATATTGGAAGTCTCAAAAAAGGAATTGGTAACCCCTATTAACTTCACCGAATTTTGCCTTCCTTTATTGATCACATAAGTTTCTAGGATAATTTCCGGACTAATAGCCTTAATAGTGGGAATATTATTGGTTATACTAGCTACATCCAAGAGATCCAATCCCTTTGAAAATCGGGTAGTTTCCTGTGCACCTTCCTCTTCTTCACTGGTGTTTTCATCTTCCTCGTCGGGTATGGGTGTGACGACAATATTGTTAACCCCTACCAACTCCAGTTGCGCCAATATTTCCTTTTCGGCTCCATTCCCTATAGACAGCATGGTTATTACGGCAGCAACGCCAAATATGATTCCCAATGCCGTTAGAAAAGTTCTAACCTTGTTGATTGTCACTACGCGTATAGCTTCCCTGAAATTGGAGACAATCTGTTCTAAAAGTATTTTGTCTATCATGAATCTAGTTTATAGACAGAATATCTTTTTCTTCCAGTCCATCGGGTTTACTCAGATAAACAACATCATTCTCATTTAAACCTTTTTTAATAATTACTACATCCAGGTTGGATTCGCCCATCTCAATTTCTTTTTTATCAATGGATAGGCCGGATTTGGCGTAGACAAAACTTATGGAATCTTGGGAGAATATAGCTTCCAAGGGCACCATGAGGACCTCCTCTTCCTTATGGATAAGTATTCTGTTGGAGGTGGTCATTCCAGGCCTAACATTTTCATTGTTTTCATCAAAGTTTACCAGTACCTGAAATAGTTTAATATCGGACCCTCTTTTTTCTTCCCCTACATTGGCTACGTTGGTGATGGTTCCTTTTACGGTTACATCTGGAAATGCGTCAAAACCAATAATAACCGGAAGGTCTTTTTTTATTTTTCTAATGTCTACCTCATTGGCATAGGTCTTGGATTCCATTTTGGTTAAGTCGGGCAAGGTTGCAATTGCGGGGTCCCACATACTAATCGATGACCCCACTTTTCTTTTGGAGCCATCCCAGTTTTTGGCGTAAGTTACCATGCCATTGGCGTCTGAATGGATGGTGAAGGATTTTTGAAGATTTCTTAGTTCCTCCAACATTTTGCTAATTTTGGACACTTCGGTACCTACCTCCACCATCTTGGCCATGGCTTTTTGTTCCTTAATTTTATAATCCTCGGTCTTTTCTTTTAGATCGCGCTCCAGACGCTCAATATTTATCTCCAACTTTTTAATTGTGGCGGGAGGTTCATAGATGGACTGTTTGAGTTCCAACTTATTTTCTTGGATATCAAATAATAGATCCTTTATGGCAGTCCGTTCCTGTTTTAAGGTGAGGGTAGTGTCCAGCTGTTCTTGGGTGTATTTGGATTGTGCTGTTTCCAGGTTTAATTGTGCGTCCAAAATCTGCTCGTTCACCTCCGAAGGATCCAATCGCCCTACATAGTCGCCTTCCTTAACCAGGGAACCTTCAGGAATAAGATCTTGGATTTTTACATCGCGTAATTTAAATTTTCGGATGTCATCGGGACCGTTAATTTTTTTTAGACTGGTGGATTGGGCTTCTCCCGAAATAATTACTTCATTTACAAAATCGCCCTTTACCACTTTGGTGGTTATGGCTACATCTTCATCGGCGGTGTTGCCGAACAAGGTGTAACCCACAAGAATGAGAACAATGGGGATGCCAAATAGGAGTAGTTTTTTTTTATTCATTACTAGGTGGTTTAGTTAACGGGGGAGTAAATCAAATTTAAGCTAGTACCTCAATATTCAACAGAATATTTTGTTATTGTTTTCTTAATAAATCATAAAGAATTTTATAAAAGGGTTGTTTTTTGGATATTATTTAAAAATTTATGTTAAATTATTAATATTATTATCAAGAATCATACCATTGATACACCTTACTTTTTTTCAATCGTATTATACTATACATTCATAAAATCTATCAATATGGTAATGTTTTATAATGGTTAAGATTACCGTAATTTAGAGGTATAACTAAAAAGACACATTATGCAATTAAACAGTATAGGTTTGGATGTTACCAAATCAAAATCGTTAAGTAAGGATTTGAATCTATTATTGGCAAATTTTCAACGCTACTATCAAAATCTCAGAGGAATTCATTGGAATATAAAAGGGAAAAGATTTTTTGACCTTCATGTGAAATTTGAGGAATTATATACCGATGCCAATTTAAAGGTAGATGAAATAGCGGAGCGGATCTTAACCTTGGGTGGAGTACCTTTACACACTTTTGAAGATTATATAGAGAATGCTAAGGTGCCAGTTGGTAAAAATATTACCAAGGATGAAGACGCTATTCGTTTAATAGTAGAGTCGCTTAGCCGGTTGTTGGTAATAGAAAGGGCTATTTTGGACGCTTCGGACGAAGCCTCTGATGAGGGTACCAATGCAATGATGAGCGAGTTCATTACCGAACAGGAAAAAACCGTCTGGATGATGAAGGCTTGGTTGGCCGAGGAAATTTAACCCAAAGAAATCGAACTTTTGTAACCACCAATAGTCTGTAGATGGATTATTAGGTTATAGGTCATCCTTGATAGGGACAGTGTTTTGGAAATCAAATACCAAAATAATCCCTATTCTGGATGATTTTTTGTTTAGATTGGTTTAGTCCAAAAAGTCTCTATCAAAGGAAAAGGGATAGTCCAGTGAGGTATCTACGGTTATTTTTACGGCCGAGTCCCCTCCGTCTATTTGTAGCCTGGTAATGTTTTGTTCTGGCCAGGGTTTATTTTTGATCCAAAAATGCCCATCTCCCTGAACCAGTAGAATGGGTTTCCCAAATGATAGGGCCGCAGCGCGAAACAAATCCGTAAAGGTTTCAAATTTATCAGGACCTGCTTCCACTATGTTGGCATGGCCAAAAACTACAGTGGCCTCTACCTTGTTTACTTGTTCTTCCAAAAGCCTTTTAATCCATTGGCCATTTTGGGTCAATCTGTTTTGCCATTCCACAGGGTCATGAACTTGACTTCCTACGAGATTAACTCCTATAAATAGTACATTCCTCTCTGTCCAACTAAAGTTTTCTGTACGCTCGGTTTGATAGATGACAGTAGGTTCAAACGTCCAATTTTCATTGAAATGAAGGAAGTATTTGTTCCAGTATTCCAATCCTTGCTGAGGATCAGTGCAGTCATTATATTCATTGTCTCCCAAAACGACAAAGGTCGGCGCTTCGAAGGTCTTTAATATGCCCGAAACATCTTGGTAGACCGTTTCATCACATTCAGCGGCACCTGGCTTTATGTCCCCGACATGGATAACAAATTCTGAAGGATCAATGGCATTGTGCCTTGATATAATATTGATCAAGCCATCGCGCTGTTCGTTGTTGTAAGGTACGTCCCCAATAGCCGTAAATGAGATAGAAGTAAATTCTTCCGATGGTACATCATCCATATGGGAGTCCGCACCGTTGCTATCCCGGCAGGAAAAAAATAATAAAACAGTTAGTATTAAAATCCAATAATATACTTCGGACTTTAAAGTTGTTAAAGAGGTATAGATGTAAGGCATAATATGGTTTAACCGTAAACAATTATATATTAAATATAAATTAAATACGGTGTTAAATTCCCTATTTCTGCATTTTTAAATAGTAATCCGCGGAATGT
The DNA here is from genome assembly GCF_900177645.1 of Arenibacter troitsensis. Taxonomy (GTDB): domain Bacteria; phylum Bacteroidota; class Bacteroidia; order Flavobacteriales; family Flavobacteriaceae; genus Arenibacter; species Arenibacter troitsensis. The sequence continues at coordinate 76,850 of NZ_FXAO01000002.1, read as the reverse complement.
TTTCCAGACCCATAGAACATAAAGAATATACACGCCAATAAGATAATGGAAGCTAGAACTAGATTTCTGCTATTCATTTCCCCCAAAAAATTCACCATTACTGCGCCAATAAGGATTGGTAATTGTGCTATTACTGCCCAGCGGGTCAATAAGCCTATTACCAATAAAAAGCCACCTACAAAATGTGCCGGCGCAACATAGTGCATAATCAACATACCTCCCGGAATATCTTGGAAGGGCTTAATGATTTCTGCCATTTGTTGATGATTGGACATAAAATCCACTCCTTTCAAAAAAAGAAATACTCCCAATGCAACTCTTAACAAATCCAAGGGATAATAAGTATGTGCATTGGCCCATTTGTTTAAAGATTTAATTGTTGCCATAATTGTTGTATTAAATGTTACCTATTCTAAGATACTCATTTTTAGTGAAATGAGAAAGAATTCAAGGTTTCAATTTAAGCACTGTGACAGCTATTGGCAGCGTTAGGGCAAACAATTTTGGTTCCATTTTGGAGCGTGATGTCTGTATGACTTATTGTAAAAAGTGTGGTCGGTTTTTCTATACCAATACATTTTCAAAATCGGAATCGGAACAAAAAATGGCCGATATTCTGGAATCATTTACAATTTTGACCATGTCATCAATGGTCACCCCAGGCTCTATATTAAAAATATTGACATCCGCATTTTTTTCCTTGGCTACGTTTTCGAGTAGATTTCCCTCGTGTATTTTGATAGTGGTTCGTTTTGGGAAGCGTACCATTGTCTTTAAGTCTTCAATATCATTCTCACCAAATATCAAATTAGGATTATTATTTAATATATGCACATCAATATTGCCTTTCCAGTTACGGCATATGAGAAGGGAGGTTAAGGCAGATAGGTTGTTGTTATTTACATTAAAGGTTTCCTTCCAGTCCGCCGGAATATTGGTCATCCACAAATTGATACTTTTTTCAATGGCCAGACTCGCCGTGGCAAAAGGAATGTAAATCATCATCCCAAAATTATTCTTTTTTGTATCGGCTATTAGTTTGTTGTAATAGGACAAATTGGAATTGGCGGTATCTATACTTATGAAAATGATGTTGGGTTTAAAGAATGCAGCATTTAAGGATTGCATACTTACATTTACCGTAGTATTGAAATCTGTGTTATCTATTACGGAATAGGAAACGGACAGATCACTCTCCTTAAATTTCTTTACAGCGTTTATAAGAAAATTTTCCATGTTTTTCTGTTCTGTCTCATTTTCATTTCTAAGGGCCAATATCTTTACGGAGCCTTTGGGGTAAATAATGGAATGGATTAGCTTAAAGGAACTTCTTAGTTCTTTGGGCATGGTGACCGGAATCAACAAATCGGGCCGCCATGATCTTACTTCCCGTTCCTGCCTTAGGTTATTTGTCTTTTTGGTAGCCCATTCTGCCAAGGCTGTAAACAGACCGCTCCTGGAGTCCCCTGCTGCAGATTTAATGTTCATTTTAACCAGATAGAGATAGAATATCACTATAAAAATCAAGGAAAATAAGGCTACTATGACGTTTAATACAAACATAATGGCAATAGATCCGAAGGCCCCGATTGCTGGAATAATTATCGGAATTTTTAGGGTAGGCCTGTAACTGGGCAATCCCAAAGTCTGTTCTACCAGTGCCACTATGTTTACCATGGCATAGGTAATCATGAAGAACATGGTAAGCAATGGGGCAATGGTATTTAAATTTCGAAGCGAGATACCAAATAGTACCAAACCTGCAGTAATCAACATGGCATTTACAGGCTCTCCTTTTTTCGACTTTTTGGCGAGTTCCTTGCTTTTTGGAAGTATGTTTTTTTCTCCCAAGGCCAATAATATCCTTGGAGCGCCTACAAACGAGCCCAAGGCAGAGGACAGGGTAGCACCCAAAAGTCCTGCTAGGACAATGGGACCAAAAAGGGCCTTGTCTATAAAAACATTATAATTTTTGGCCAATTCATCTGGGGAAGCGATTACAGCTGCAACAAAAATTAAGCTGATATATATTAAAGTGGTAATTATTACGGAGGATATGGTTCCTACAGTAATACTTTTTCTTGGATTGGTAAGATCGCCAGACATGTTTGCCCCCGCCATAACCCCGGTAACCGCAGGGAAAAAGACAGCAAATACCATCCAAAAGGAAGAACCGCTAAAATCATTTTCTACAGACCCAGGATATTGTCCTATCCATTCAATATTAAAGTTCAATTCATTTACAAATAGGGCACCGTATATCGAAGCTAGGGATAAAACAATGATGCCCAATATTACGAATTGAATTTTAAAGGCGAAACTGGTACTGATAAAGGCAATACCCATTACCACGGCAAAAATGGCCAAATCCAGTATTAATGGATTAATGTCCGGGGTTAATGTTTGTAAACCTTCCCTGAAACCAAAAATATACATGGCAACAGCTATGGATTGGGCAAAATAAAAGGGAATTCCTATAGCTCCTCCAATTTCCAGTCCCAAGGACTGTGAAATTAAACTAAAGGCACCACCACTGCCTATTCTAATGTTGGTGGTAATGGAAGATAGACTAAGAGCCGTCGTTAAGGTGATGGCGACGGATAATAGAACTATGCCCAAGGCTCCCAAAACCCCTGCATTGCCAACTACCCAAGGTTGACGTATATACATAATAACACCCAATATGGTTAGGGTGGTAGGTGTAAAGACTCCAGCAAAGGTCCCAAACGTTTTCTTGGCCATACCTATTTTCTATTAAAAGGGCTGAAATGAACGGACTTAACACCTTAAAGATCAGAGCAATTTAGAACATGCCATTTGCACTTTAGGGAAATGAATAAAATTATTGGCAGTTTATGATTGCGCGATCTCTTAAAGCGATTACCTACCTATAAGATATTCATTTATTTTTGATTTAGCACAAATTCGGTCGTCTGGTTTTAACATTTGTGATGCGCTGTAATTTTTTATGGGTATGCCATAAAGTGCTGGTTTGTTATCTACAAATGTTAAGGTTGGATTTTAAGATAACCTTAGAACAGTATGCCTGTGGGTCTTCTTTAAAGTTTGGACACATCGATTTTAAAGAGATCGGCAGCATTCTTCCATAGGATTAGCTCCTTTTTTTCTTCGGGAAGTTCCAATTGTTCCATAAAGTTGAGATAGGAGTGCATATTGGAAATGGGCCAGTCGGTCCCATATAATAGGTACTGCGGATTTCCGGCATAGGTAATCATTTCCTCCAATTCATTTTTCATAAATCTTTCAAACTTATAGGAGAAATTGCCCAGTACCAGGCCAGATACATCGCTGTAGACATTTTTGTTTTTGTACACTACTTCCATGCAGTCCTTGATCCAAGGATTGCCTACATGGCAGATGACGATTTTAAGATCGGGAAAATCTACGGCTACATCATCTATGTGGATAGGATGGGAGTATTTGATCCTTCCCGTAGGCGAATAGGTGTCCCCGGAATGAAACATCACGGGAATGTCGTATTCCACCGCCATATCATAGACCACCTGTAGCCTTTTGTCATTGGGGTAAAAGGGCTCATAGCCTGGGTAAAGTTTTAGGCCTTTAATTAGGCCCTCATCCAGAAATTCACTTATTTCCCTTAAGTCCCTGTGCGTGTAATTTAAATAGCTGATGCCCGCAACCACACCAAGATTGTCCCGTCCACTAATAGCTTCCACTACCTTCTTGGTACTGGGTCTATGTTCGTTTACCTTATAGGAAGAAAGCACCAAAGAATAATCTACCTTATTTTCCTGCATGGTTTCGGTTAGTAGGTTTAGGCATTCTTCCAAGGAGACTACCCTGTCTTCATGGTAGTTGTTGATATGAGTGTGTACGTCTATGATCATAAATTTGTTTTAATATGTCTTTAGGGATATTTATTATTTTTTTCAAAGGGTTTAATAGGTGTCAGGTTGTTTTTTGGAATTCAAAAAAGATGATATACTAGGACCTTTTTTTATTTGTCCGACTTCTTATATCCATTTTTTTTCTGATTCTTTTTGGTTTCGCAAATTGTAATTACCATGGCAAGAATCAGCAGTATCAATGATATAATTCGGCTCCAAAAGCCAAAGTCCATTTTGCCCCAAGAGTTGATGAAATTCACAATGATCAGTGTGGTACTGGCAACAATTAAAAGCAGGGGATAGTTTATTTTTCGCATTGGCTTATCATATTTTCTGGGTTTTTGGATTATTAAGGCCAACGACCTTTATACCTTCATTGTTGAACTCCACATGGTACTGTTTACCTTTCTCCTGCAATGCTAGTTGAAAGTTGGATGCAAAGGCTTTATCGTTGGTAGGGTACCATTTTTTATGGTCCCTGTCAATGCAGATGAACAAACCGGTTTCATCGCCAATGGCACAAAAATTTTCAAACCCTCCGTCATAGATCTCAATTTCCATAACATCACTTAAGATACTAAATACATTTTCAATATCCCTTGTAGGCACTCCAATTTCGGATATTTCCAGAAATTGCTCCGGTCCAAATTTTTTATCGGAATCATTTTTTAGGTTTATACGAGCTATGAATTCTACAATATTTAGATCCAGATCATAGAAGTAGATGGCTTTGGCATTCCAAGACCTAAAATCGATAATCTCATCTTGGCCGTCCTTCAATATAGAACATCTGGACTTAAGCCAATTCAATGCTTCTACCGCTTTGTTGGCTGGGATATTGATAGCGAAATGGTATGGGGTGGCTGTTTTTTTAAATTCAAAATGGAGTAAGGTATTGCCAACCTGAACAGAAATACTTTTCGGAGATTTCTTCACTATTTTCAATCCCAAAACTTGAGAGTAAAACTCGGATTGGCCTTCTATGTTGGAAGTATATAAGGTAAGTTCTTGGATCTTCATTATTTAGTAATCTTAGCCAGCAAAATAATTTGCTTATAAATCAAATCTGTGCTTTGTCTAAGATAGCAAATCTTGAACATTCATCCAGTAATAGAGACCATAGAAAATAGGGAGCTCTAATTACAAACACTGCAATTGGAATCCCCAACGAGCTTGCCATCTTTGTTTATTTCAAATTTACAGCAAGTATTAAAATTATGGATAAGAAGTGATTTGGCCCGTCTAATTCTTGCTTTAACGTTGGCCAGGCTAATGTTCAGCACCTCTGCCACTTGGATTTGGGTCATGCCCTGTAAGTACACCAATTCCACCACTTCCTTATACGGCTCGGGCAAATTGGTTACAAAACGATCAAAACAACAGAAACCCTGATAGCTATCGTTATTGGGTGAAAATTCATGATTAGCCAGGGGTATAGTAGTAGAAGCTAAGTTATAGTGATTGGCTATTTCATTCCTAACAATAGCAAACACCCAAGCCCTAACTTTGGCAATATCTTTAAGGGAGGCAATATTTTGATGGATCTTTAGGAAGACATTCTGGATTATTTCCCTTGTAGCTTCTTCATCCTTCACTTTTTTTAAAATAAAAAAGTAGATTTCAGTATGGTGCTTTTTCCAAATGTATGCCGTTTCAATCTTCATACATATAATATACAAGGTTGGCCTTAAAAGACCAACCTTTTTTTAACAACATTCACATTTAGTGCAATCGCATTTGCTGCATGGACAGTTTTTTTCCAAACAGTTTACACACGTACATTTGGTACATTCGCATTGGGTACATTTACAATTATTCATTGTTAAAAGATTTTATGTTTATTAAGTAGACCAAATCTTGCCCAAAAGGATACAAAAAAATGTATGTTTTTTGCACATTATTTCAATATGTGGAAAAAATGCTGGTTTATAAAGCTTAAAAAATATATTCTTTACAGGAATGTTCTCTAGAAATTTATTCTATCTGTGGGGCACTTTCTTTGGTAATACGGCCATAAATAGTAACAACAAGAGTCAGAATATTTTCTGTATCAATCTCTTTGGTTGCAAGGTAACACTGGTGATTACCTCAAAATCTATTATGCCCAAAACCAATTCTTCCTGGGTAAGTACCTCCACTTTCCACAAGCCTTCAACTAAATTGTTCTTATAGGTATAACCGCGGTAACCGCCATCCCTGCCACCAGTAATGTCATAGCCAATATCCTCAATAATTTCCCATTCCTGAGTTGCATCATTATACCATTTCCAGCGATGGAATACCGATTTCTTTAAACTGGTCGGGGCAAATATGGACGAAAAAACATATACATCTTCATTGGGCTTCTGAATAAATTTTAGTCTGTGCTTTCTCCAAAATACGTACCATTCATCGGTTTCATAGGTAACAAGGTAGTTGTTGTTTTCTACCTTGACCTGGTGCGCAACAATACCGTTGCTCAAGGCAAGGGGTACGGGTGGGATAAGCCTGAAAAAATAGAATAAGTTGATAATTAGGTAAATGGAAATCACTATTCCCATGAGTTTGCCCAAATGTATTTCGGACCTTGTGCTGGGACTTGCACGATAAATAATAGCAATTAGTGCCAAGGTGCTAATTAAACTAATTAGACCCGAGAGTATAAAAATATCGGGGCTCATTTCCTTGATCAACACGGGAATCATAAAGGTGAAAAAGGTAAAACTGATAAAGAAATATACGCTGAACTGTAAGTACTTATTGGATATTCTTTTTTTTAAAATTTCATTGGCAAATAATAAGACGAGAAGAATGATCAGGAAGAAAACAGTTTTGGACATGGATACGCTACGTGAGTAATAGATCACGTAGGCACTGGAAAGTCCGCCGAAGAAAAATTGTATGGCCAATGGATAATATTCCCTAAACCTTTCTAGTAACGTGTTGTTCCATTTGCCATCATCCGCTAGGTTATAAAGGTAAAGTGTAATGGTTAAGGAGGTCATGTGCAGGCACAGTACGCTAAGGTCATATAGCCTATCTATGCGTCCTAAGGTAAGGGTGTCAAAAATAAACCCGCCGATGAAAAATAGGATGGGAACATATTTCTCATGTTTTCTTATAAATCCCCGTAACCGGCTATTCCTGAACTGGACCAAACTTCTTTTCATCGCATTGTAAAGCACATAAATTTATAGCATTAAAAGCCATTGCAATGACCCGTATCAACAAGTTTTTGCTTCTACTACTTGAAATATTAAGGTAAAATAATTTTTAAGATTTAATTACGGGTGCCTTATTTTCCACCGTACAACTTATAAACTTCAGAACCGGCGCTAAGAAAGGCTCCTGTGCCATATACTTCCGTTTTGTCCGCCCAGGCCTTTCCAGGTGCAGCTCCAATAGGCTGAACATATCCCAACATTCCTTCACTGGTAACATGGCCCAACAAAGTGTTCCATCCTTTTTGTACAGCAGGGGTATAGGTGGTCTTATCCAATATTCCTTGGTTTAAGCCCCAAGCCAAACCGTAAACATAAAAAGCGGTTCCACTGGTTTCTGGAGTGGGATAATATTTCTGCCCCAATAGACTCATGGCCCAGTGCCCTTCGGGAGTTTGGATATTTAGTAATTTGGCAGCCATTTTTTTGTATATATTCAGGAAATATTTGTACTCCTTGCTTTTTGGATCCAATTCGTTCATGACATTAACGAGTCCGGCAAATACCCAGCCGTTGCCCCTTGCCCAAAATATTTTGGTACCGTTGTCCAATTTGCCCATATAACTCTCGTCCCTATAGTATAGGTTTTCCTTTTTATCGAACAGGAAATCGGTAGTGGCCTTAAATTCGGTCATCATGAAATCGAGGTATTTTTTTTCACCGGTAACATTGTACAGCTTTGCCCAGACCGGAGGAGACATAAAAAGGGCATCGCACCAATTCCAACGATCCTGATGATAGGGAGTCTTCCAATGTAGAGAGCTTAATGAAGGATGGTACATGATAAAATTAAACTGCTCCTTGGTAGGTTCTATCATTTCCTTGTCCTGATACTTCCTGTAAAGATCAATATATAGCTGGCCAACAGTATGATCATCGGCATGGTATTTTCTACGGTGCAATTGCCATTCATGTTTTTGTCCAATATCTTTAAGCCACTCATAATATTTGTCGGTTTCCGCCATGGCGGCCCATTTTATCATTCCTACATACAAGGCACCATTGGTCCAGTCCAATGGATGATGTGGCTTATCATGTCCGCTGTAAAGCCCTTGGTAATTGTCTATCTGCCAATTGGCCACTTTCTCCATGACTTTTTTAACTTCGGTCGGCTTTATATCCTGGGCTCGTGTAAGGGAGGAAAATACAAATATTAAAAGTGATGTAAAAATGGCTGTTCTTTTCATTATTTGGATAAATTTATAAAGTTGATTAATTGTTAAAACAATAAAAGGTCTCCGATTTATCATTTCCAAATGCTTTTGATAATTCGGAAAACCTATTGCCCATGGTTACAGTTATCAATAATAATAAATATTCGGTTAAATTTTTTTAATTACATGAATATTATTGCATTATTGTGACAATAATGCAATATTGATAAAAATAGAATCCGGACATTCACATGTGGAATAGTGGGGAAGGGGGCACGTTATTTGAAGGTCTTGGATAAGTTGGTTAAAACGAGCATAGCCTTTTCCGAATCTTTTGTATCTACAAAAATATGGTCGTGATAATATCCGGCTATAACATTACAGCTTATATTGTTTTTTGCCAAGGCATTTGAAAACACGGCGGTAAGGCCTACGGCCTCCAATGAGGAATGAATTTTTAAGGTAATCCATGCGGCTACATATTCATAGGGAAGCTTTAATTGGTCTGCTTTGTTCTTTTCGATTACTATTGTAGTCCCTTCATTTTCCTTGAATTCACAGATGGAATCCTTTCTTTCAATAAAATCCAAGTTTTGTACCGTAGAAAATACGTATTCCCCTTGATTCAACACAGGGGACATTTCATTTATTAGTTTGTATAAGTTGGTTTCTCCACTCATATAATCCAATTGAATGTGATAATTGATGTAGTTTATACATTGATCTTATGTGCCATTTTTTGTCCGGTCAGCGCCAATTCCGTAGCAAGGAAACAATGGTTTTGGGACATGGCGGTTTCCGTACGATGTACCACATCGTTTACCAACTGTTCGCCATAGGGCATATAGATATTGGAACAGTCGTAATATTTTGTTTCCTTTTGATTCACTAAAAATAGGTGATTACCTCCCTGGCGACCTGCAATGTCTATATATTTTCTCATTTCAATATAGCCTTCAGTTCCCAGGATGAAGGTACGCCCGTCTCCCCAAGTACCTAGTCCCTCTGGTGTAAACCAGTCGATTCTAATGTAGCCGGTAGCATGGGGACTTCTTACGCTCATATCCCCGAAATCCTGATATTCGGGATTGTGGGTATTATTAAAATTCCCTATTTGGGAAAAATTTACATCTGCCTGTTTAGAGTTGGTATAAAATAGAAATTGGTCACACTGGTGCGAGCCTATGTCGCACAGAATGCCGCCTGCCATGTTGGGGTCGAAAAACCAGTCGGGACGGGATTCAGGACGCATTCGGTGCGGTCCCAGTCCTATAGTTTGCACCACTTTACCAATGGCTCCGGCGCTCACCAATTCTCCAGCTTTTACGGAGGCCGGATTACCTAAACGTTCACTATACATTATGGAATAAATGCGTTTCGTTTCCTTTTGTACTTTTTTTACCTCGTTAAATTGTTCCAAAGTAAGTATGCCGGGCTTGTCTGCCATAAAATCTTTTCCGGACTTCATAACACGAATTCCAATTGGCGCCCTTTCTACAGGAATGGCGGCGCTGGCCACTAGCTGAATGGAATTGTCCTCAATAATTTCATTTTCGCTTTTTGCGATTTTCACCTTAGGGTAGCGTTTGGTGAACTGCTGCAACAGTTCGGGCTCTCTGGCATAAACGGCCACCAAACTTCCGCCACCAGTAAGTAAGGCGTCTACCATGCCATAAATATGGCCATGGTTTAATCCAATTACAGAAAATTTAATGGATTCTTTAATGCTGGAAGGATTATTGGTTGGCAATATGATTTCTTCCGGTCTCGAGGTGTTATGTAAGTTGTGGCCAAATATGTGGTTCGGGATCATGGCAGTGGCAGCTATTCCCGCTACCGAAGCAAGGGATTGACCAAGAAATTTACGTCTGTTGGATGGCATCTGTTATGGTTTTAGTGTTGAGTAAGATAGCAATAATCTTTAGTTAATCCGAGTAAGCGGGAGTTCTAAAATCTACTAAAATGTCCTCTTTTTAATATATAGGAGATTATTTATAATAGTTAAACCCATTGTTTTAGGAAGCTGTCTTCTTCATAAAATGCTTACGATAATATTTGCAACTAGATTCTTAATTTTCCTCGGAATCCCCTGGCAGCATAATAGGAATCGGCTCCATTGTGATAAACAAATACATGGCCATACCTATAATCGGCAAAGAGTGCTCCTCCAAGTTGTCTAATATCGGCAGGCGTATGTATCCAGCTAGAGGTTTTTGTATCAAATTTCCCAAGTTTTTGTAGCTTTCTATAGTCTTCCTCGGTCATTATTTGGACTCCCATAGCTAAAGCCATGTCACAGGCATTTTCTTCGGGCTTGAATTTTTTTCTGGATTCTTGCGCCTCTTGATCATAGCAGGCACTTCTTCTTCCTACTGGACTTTCAGCTGAGCAATCAAAAAAAACGTAATCACCACTTGCTTCATCAAAATCCACTACATCTGGTTCACCACCGGTTTTTTCCATTTCGTTAAGTGCCCAAAGTTTAGCTGGGTTGTCAATGAGTTTATTTTCTATGGCCTTCCAATCAAGGCTTTTATGCCGATGCAGGTTTTTGTGAAAACGGACTTTTAAAACTTCCAGGAAAGTGGTCTGTTCTTTTGTGGTTAATTTCTTTTTTATCATGAATGGACAAAGTTTTAAGGGCCATTGGCTATAAGCGACGGTGAACTCCTTCTTAAGGTGGAATAAAAATAACGCATTTTCATCATTGTAAGGATATCTTGGACAGCTTAGGATTAAAACTATTTTCCGTAACCTCCCTGAGCATACGAGGCCACAATACTACTGTTCGGAGTTTTGCAGTTAGTGGGAAAGTCAAAGAAATAAATACATTTGGGTAGCCCTTTCTCAAAGTCGATTTGCACCCAGCCTTGACTACCACTACCAAAACCTGAATAACTATAATTGGCCTTGATCGACTTAGGTCTTCCTTCACTGTCCTTGGACAGTATGGAAACAGCCGAAATACTTCCTGGAGTATAGCGATTGAACGACCAGGTTTTCGATTGATTGGCTACCAGGTCATCTATCAACTTATTGTAATTTTGGGCTCCCGCAGGTCCTCCAGTTTTTTTCATGGCAGCGTATTTGCTGCTACCGTCCATACGAATGGAAGGTTTGTTCAGGGCAAACAATTTAAGGTTCTCTTCAAACCTTCGAACTCCTGGACTATTACAGTTGTTGATCTCAAAAATTTGTAGCATATCATTTTGAAGACCCTTGGCCTGATGCATTAAATCAACGGAATTGCCCATAGCATTTGGGTCCAAGATCATCTCCATTGTGGTACGTACAGCGTCGGCTCTTTGGATATTTTCAACCTCAATTTTTGCATTATAAAGATCGGGACGTGCGTAAATGCCGGTACCTACCCATTCATATTCAACACAAACCCTGCTAAGCACATCTCCATATATATTTTTGGAAACCTCTTCTACAGCACAGACCTGTTCCATAATCTCTACCTTGTTATCTGGCAGGTAACTTGGACATTGCCTTCCAAAGGCTCTGAGGTATTGTTCAAAAATCATAAGGAATCGCATGTCCTCACGTTTTAATTCAATATTTTCAAAATGGCCTCTAAATATATAATCGAAGAACTCGGCATTGTACATCCCATCGGTATTGAATACCAATGATTGCGGTTGGCTGCCTTCCTTTTCAGAAGGGTCTATTGAGTGGTTAAAGGAAGAAAAAATAACAAGAAGGGCACCAAGGAATAAAATCCGCATAAGGTAATTATCTTTACACATGTGATATTTTTATTGTTTATAGACGTAAGGTCTGGATTATATGACTGATTACTTGATAAATATACTAATTATCATAATTTCGGAAAATCTTATATGCTATGGTTTTTAATGGATTTATTTTTTAGACCGTTTAGGTGTTCCAAGTAAAAGACCATAGTTTTTTGTAACGATTACGGACTTCAGGCTTTTGGGAGAAGCACCTAATTATTGGCGCCTTTTAAAATCGTTATTTGGAAATGAGGTACTTAGATAGAATATACTTCCTTTTAATTGAAATATCTTCTGATATCGACTTCCATCCAAATCTTAAATAGAAATTAATTATAACAATATTTTGTTTGAAATACTTTAGGGTAAAGTCAAAATCGGCATTTTCAATGATTTTGTTCAAAAGCATTGTCCCAAAGGTATAGTGGTGATATAGTGCGGAGATTTACAGGTGGTGAAGGAAGCTGTCCCGCAGCCAATTTGTTCAAAATTTGCTAGCAATTAGGTATTAATTGCACACGGACGTTAGACAGTCTATCCAATACTTCTCATGGAACCGGTTGCAGCTACTTTTTCCCTCTTTAAAAAATGCATTAGGTATAGCATAAATGCCGCACTTAATAGGGCCAAAAGGGAAACAATATACCAGGTGTACTTATATCCCAAATTAGCCACTAAGTTCATACCTATGCTGTGTCCAAAAATATGGGCTATGGAAAAGGATATGGAGTAATAGGCCATGTATTGTCCTTGATTTCCTTTTATGGATCTATTTAGGGCCAAGGAATTCGAGAATGGAAATACGATCATTTCTCCAAAGGTCATAAAAACCATTCCTATAATTAGGGCACCGATCCATCCGGAAAGATTGATAACAATGAAGCTCAATGCCGTTAATAATACCCCAATGAGGATGAGTTTGGACATGTTATTTTTACTGCCTTCCAACCATTTGATCAGAGGCATCTCGAAAATAAATATAAGAAAGCCGTTTAAACCGAGAAGTAGACCAATCTCGGCCTCCGTTAAATGGTGAACATCTTTATAAAATATGGGAAGGGTAGATAATAATTGAAAAAATGCTAGGCCAAATAATGTCATTGCCACCAAGAGAATCATATAGGCCTTATCGGTATAGCCTCTGGTGGGATTTATAACCTTCAATTGTTCAATTGCTTTAGCTTTTCTAGGATTAAGAATTTGCAATAATAAAATTCCGGCTACAAAACAGGTAATGCCATCTATCCAAAACAATCCCCCGTAACCTAGGGTAAAAATTATAAGGCCTCCTAGGGCTGGTCCTGCAGAAAACCCTAAATTAATCGCCAATCTGATCAGCGTTATGGAGCGAGTTCTGTTTTCTGGTTTGCTATAGGAACTTAATGCCACAAACATGGCCGGACGGAACATATCGGCAATGGCCATTAGGATTAAGACTCCGATGCAAAAACCAACAAATGATGTTATGTACTGTAAGAAGATAAAAGAAATGCCTGAAGCCATTAGGCTAATTACCATAACCTTATAATAGCCTATTCTGTCCGTTAATTTTCCTCCCAACCAAGAGCCGATCACCGATCCCAAGCCAAAGAGTGCCATGACCCAGCCCACTTCCGTAAGACTAAAGTTTAAACTTTGGGTAAGGTATAGGGAAAGAAATGGTATAACCATGGTACCGGCCCTATTGATTAATGTAATCAAAGCCAGCCACCATACTTCCTTGGAAAGGCCATTAAAAGTATTAAAATAACTGGATACCAATTTTTTCATTTATAGCATTCATTTTTAAGTATAGGCAGTATTACAGTTAATGCCCGTATTGGTGTTAAATGCTGCCTAAATGTTACAGATTATTATCCCAATATTATACGTTTGAATCCGTGTTCAAAATAAACCTAGTTGGCAGAAATATATTTTTAGGAGACTTCTGCTACTCATAAGCGCACATTTGCACATAATTTATTCATTAACCTGTACCTTCTATTTCCGAAGATGAAAATGATGGGTAAAGTTGCGTGATGGCGGTTAATATTTTTGGTAATACCCTGGATATATTGTACAATTTCACCCAACCATTGATTTATTGCAGTAGGTGGCCTTCTCAAAATCCCGTATGTTTATGGAAATAATGGGAACTTCGGGAAACATTGAAGTCAATTCAGAAACTATTCTTTTTGATAAATCACTTTTTTCGTGAATGCTTCTTCCTTCCATAATATTGGCGAAAATGTGCATAAAGTCGTCCTTGGTATTGCCTATCGTATAATAAGCGAAGGGATTGATCCTTACCTTAATATCCCCGACTTCAAAAAGACCGGTTGCTTCAGCGGTATCATAAACTCGCTGAATGATTTCGTTTGGAGTCTTTTTGTTTAATATGTTTTGCGAGCAATCAATTACAAAATGTGGCATACTATTATTCTTTGGATTATTTTAAGCAAGTCCAACATGCGTTATATGGATGTTGAACTTGCCATACTTTTATCAATTCTATTTAGTTAGGCAGTTTGGAATAATTCTTCCTTGGTTTTCCTTACTTTTTTTCTATTCTGGGTTTTGTCTAAAGCAGATCTATAACCTACTGGGGCTATCACGGCTGCATTAAGTCCTAGTTCATCCAGCCCTAGGATGCTGTTATAGGCTTGGTTGTTGAACCCTTCCATGGGGCAGGCATCTATTTTTAGCTCCGCACAGGCAATAAGAAGGTTGTTCAAGGCTAGATAGGTCTGTTTTTCCGACCAACTTTTCCGTTCCTCTGCCGACATCTTGGCAATGTTCGCCTTAATGGATTCCCCATATTGTTTTATCCCATCTGAAGAACTGCCCTGTGCTGCGATAATTCGCTCTACAAAATCGTCTACATGCCTATCATAGTCAAGGGTGTAATTACAAAAAACGAACAACTGGGATGCGTCTGTAATCTGCGATTGATCCCAAGAAGCTTTTCGCAGTGCTGCCTTTACTTCATTGTTTTCAATAATCAATACTTTATATAGTTGTAGACCATAGGAAGATACGGAAAGCCTAATGGCTTCTTTTAGCAATTCCTTGTCCTGCTTGCTTACCTTTCTTTTTGGGTCGAACATTTTGGTGGCATATCGCCAATTAAGGTGATCAATTAAATTCATTCTATACGGTTTTAATGTTTTACAAAATTTTGAATAAGGAAATCTTCTTGAAATCCTGTTTTTAGATATAGTTCTTTGGCCATGGAAGACGCTTGCAGGGTGGCATGGATGGCACCTTGCTGTTTGGCCAGGTCCAACACATGATTCAGTAGGTCTGCGGCATATCCCTTTCGTCTATGATTGGGGACCACCCCAATGGAATGGATACCGGCAACCTTAGGGGTATCCATATAAATAACCGCTGTTCCAATGGAATATGGTCCATGGTTCCCAATGAGATAGTCTACACGATCCATGGTGAGTTCAACTGTTTTCGGGCTGATAAAGTATCCAAAGGCTTTACGGAAAAGCTTGGACCAAAGCATGGCTGAGTTGGCATCGCTTACCTTTTGGAAGGATAACTTACCAGTGTGGTAGTGGTTATCCTTTAGTTGAATGGACATGCCGGTCAGTTCATTTTTTATGGAGAAACCATGGGATATTAATACTTCTTCCGGCGCAATGTTCTGCCATATGGGAATAGTGATACCCTTCCTTTCATATCTGTTAAGGATTTCCTCTAATAGTTCTAGGGTCGGAGGCCTATGAAACCATATTTTATTTGGCCAATCCGATTCAGATACGGTGCTGATGGCGAAATTTTCATCATCCAAAAATTGACCGTCCATAATGCCAGCCATGCTCCATAAGCTTGTAAGATTGTTAATGTTTGCTGTAATCAAATCCATAATTTTTAATATTTTATAAGTAGTATGCCTAAGGTCATCACTATCATTCCCATAACTTTTTTAATGGTCATGGGTTCCAAGGGCATACCAAACCAACCAAAATGGCCGGCTATCGCTGCAAAAATTATTTGACCGCTAAGTCCAAAAATTACCGCCGTAGAAATCCCAATACGTGGAATGATGTAGTAAAAGATCGTTACTGCCAAGAAACTTAGGGCTCCTCCTGTAAACCACATATAAGTGGGAATGGACTGTAATTGGTCTATGTTTGGAAGTTCGCGAACGGTCATAAAAACTGCGATTAGTGTAAAACTGGCACTCATTACCAAAGCTGCGGAGGTAGCTAACAAGGTGTTGTTTAGCAATATCCCGAGCCTCGCATTTATTCCCCCTTGGATTACGACTAAAATACCTACCGTAAACGAGAGCAGTAATAGTGATGAATTGTTCATGACCTTACTTTTTTGTATTCAAAGGGATGGCAATAGGCCGCAATGGGGACCCGCTTGCACCCCTTAATTTCAGGGATGCGGCAATAAATGCAAATTCATACACCTCATCCTTGGATAACTGTTCCAAGAAAAGCTGTTCTATAAGCATAACCCCCTTTTCGGCGAGTAGATAGGTGTGGACCGGTACCCAATTGTCTTCCCGCTCTGGAGGGAATGCCTCAAAACTAAGGTTGTCTGCACCCAAGAGCATAATGCCTTGCTCTTCTATCAACCACTTAACGGCCTCAAGGCCAATACCAGGATAATTATCTAAGTAGTGTGGGGCATCTTCGTAGAATTGGGCTTGGCCGGTTCTGATTAAAACAACATCTCCGTTATTTAGCTTTATACCCTGTTTCTTCAGGGTGAGCTGTAGGTCTTGGGAAGTAATTCGGTAGTTTTTTGGAAGTGATCCTTTGGCAGCGGCCACGTCCAAGAGTACCCCTCTGGCAATAATTGGAGGAATGGTTTCTGCGCCGGTCCTCTTCCAGCCCTTGTCACCAAGGTATTCTTCTGGGGTAAAGCCGTTCCATATTTTACCATCCAGGCCAAAATGGTTCAAGGCATCTATATGTGTACCCATATGGGTGTACATGGAGATGGCATCCCCGGTATAGCTTACTTTTTTATTCATTCCCTCTCCTAGGCCATTGGGATTGTCCACTATGGTGCCATGGGGCGTATGCGTAAGCCAATACTGATAACCCGGATCTCCCAAAGAATGAAAACTGGGCATCCCAACAAAGTAATCTACACTAAGGTCGTAGGTCCTTCCAGAGGTTATTTTAGAGAGTACCTGAAGCATTGAAGCTTCCGTCATCATGTTGAGTGTGCCAATTTGATCTTGTGGCCCCCATGGGCTTTGGCCCACTACTTCCTGTTGTTGCCCTTTTGTCAGAAAATGGGAAAAGAGCAGGATTGCAATAAAAACTTTTGTCTTTTTCATGGTTTTAATATTTTGATGGAGCAAATATTAAAACCATGTGGAATTATTCCATTAAGGTATCTTAAGAACGCTAATAATCCCTTATATTTTTTCGGATTGCGCTCAAATGTTCTGGGGTTACCCCTAAATAGGAGGCAAGCATATATTGTGGAATCTGTTGTTCTATGTCCCGGTAACGTCCAAGAAAATCAAGGTAACGCTGCTCGGCAGACTGGCTCATACTGTTGATCGTTCTTTCCTGAAGGGCAACATAGCCATTTTGTGTTTTGATACGGAAAAATCTATCCAACCTATGGATTTTGTCAAAGAGCTCATTTAATCTATCTCTATGTATTTGCAGTACGGTACTAGGTGTTATGGCCTGTATGAAGAAGGTGGCGGGTTTTTGGGTGAGATAGGCATATAGGTCGTTGATCCACCATCCACCTATCCCAAACTGCAATATATGTTCAGCACCCAATTCATCTATACTATAAAGTTTTACGCACCCTTGGGAAATAAAGCGCATATGGTTGGAATATTCCCCACTTTGAAGTAGAAATTGTTTCTTTTTGAGATATACTGGTTCAAAGGATTTTTGAATCAGCTTGGATTCATCTTCGGTAATAGGAACCAATTCTTTGATATTTCCAATGAGGAGGTCGTACATTATTTTGGGATTGGATTATTCTTATATAATTTTCTGATTAAAATTCGAAAAAAATCCTGTTAGGCACAAGGTAAGGTCTGTTTTTATCAATCAAAGTAAATAGATGCAACCTCGAATATTACCGGGCATGGGGTAGTGAACAATAAAGTTTATATCCATTTTGATCTTAATTGGTTCATGGGCCATATTTAGGACTTCTGGCTATCCCTTAGCTATTGTAACGTTATATGTTGCAACCCTTTTTATTTTAAATAAAATAAAGAAAATGGTTTAATTTTCCACAGGCCAGCACGTTTCAATTTATTAGTCCCAATTATTATTGTCTTCGTTATTGTTGTACGTTTGCTTTAAGTGAGTATTATAAATATTACTGTTTGTGAAGAAAGGGGAGACAGCACATAAAATTAGAAAGAAGCCGTGGCCTACAAAAGCGGCTATGGAACAGGTTTATGAAATGAATCTTTGGGGTGGAAAGGAATCCGATTTATATTCCGGTGAAGGGTCACATCTTCCTGAAATTGTAAATCCCTATATAGCTGTGCTAACATCATTCCTAAAATCCTTTAAAGAACCCTTGACCGTTTGCGATTTAGGTTGTGGGGATTTTAATGTAGGAAAGGATTTGGTTGGGCATACAAAGAGGTATATGGCCATAGATATAGTGATGGGGCTAATAGCCCGTAATAAAGAAAAATTTAAAGCTGAAAATTTGGAGTTCCAATGTTTGGATATAGCCCATGATGATTTGCCTTCTGGGGATTGTGCAATTTTGAGACAAGTGCTTCAACATTTGTCCAATGCGGAAGTACAAAGTGTAGTGGGTAAGTTGTATAATTATAAATATGTTGTTTTAACGGAACATTTGCCTGTTGGGGACTTTATACCCAATAAAGATATTATTTCCGGGCAGGGAATTAGGTTGAAAAAGCAAAGTGGCATAAACCTGTTGGCCCCACCATTTAATTTTAAGGTATTGGAAGAAAAACAATTGTTGTCCCATTTGGTAAATGATGGCAAAGGGGTAATAGTTACTACCCTTTATAGAATGTTTTAGGGTTTAATCATGTTGATACACTTGGTTGTATTTAAGATTAACGTATCAGAGTTTCGATTTAACTATAGGACCGTTCTTAAGTTGGCCTGTCCAAGAGGTATTGCCCTACTGATATATATCATTGCTTTCCAGTTGTTAATAAAATATTTTAGGGCAAAAAGGTTCAATTATGACACGAAGAATACTTTGTCCGACGGATTTTTCCAGAAATGCACAAAATGCAATAGATTATGCCATTGCACTTTTTAAGAAAGAAAAGTGTGTTTTTTATATTCTAAACACTTATCAAGTAGATGCTTATACTTTGGAGCTCACGTTTACCAATACATTGGAGGAATCCAAAAAGAAATCGACAGACGGATTGCAAGTGGTTAGTGAGTGGATAACTGCCGATAAGGCTGTTCATCATGAATTCCATACGGTATCGGAACGTGGTAATTTAATTGATACCATGAAAAATATGGTGGATAAACACGATATAGATATGGTTATTATGGGGACCAAGGGAGCTGCGGATTCTAGAATGGAAATTTACGGGAGCCAGACCGTTCTTGCCATGGAAGAAATAAGAAGCTGCCCGGTACTTGCCATACCTTCAAATACAACTTATACCAAAATAAAGGAAATTGCTTTTCCAACGGATTACAGGACAACCTTTAAAAGACATGAATTTCAGTCTATGGTAGACATAGCAAAAATCTCAAAATCATCAATAAAAGTGTTAATTGTGCTCCCGAAGGATGAAATGCTGGATGCAGATCAGATTAATAATCAGAACCTTTTAAAAGATTATTTTGAAGGCTTGGACTATTCATTCCATACCATAATTAACAAAGATGTGCAATCGGCGATCAATGTGTTCATACAGAGCAGTGGTAGTAATATGATTGCCTTTATGAATAGAAGGCACCATTTTTTTAAAATGATTTTATCCCGACCTATGGTAAAAAACCTTGGTTATTACAGTACTATACCGGTTTTGGCTTTACACGACTTTAGAAGATGATGATAGGAGTACTTTAATGGACTCTAAGGAATTGGGCAAGGTGCATAGTTGCGCTTAATACGGTTAAAGGGTAGTGTTAGGCAATACAATAGAAGTCAACAGGAAGCCTCAACAGCCTACGTTTGGCGTTCATTAAAAATCCATATCATTTTATAAAGCAGTTCTAAAGTTGGTATGTTTAAGAATTGTTGCGTAAGCGGGTCTGTATTATATTATTACTAGGGATGACCAATATCATATTATTTGACCCAGGAGTTGGATATTTTTAAGGTATAAACCTAAAACAGTTATTCTATGAGAATTTTAATCCCAACAGATTTTTCAGAATTATCCAAGGTAGCGATCAAGTATGCGGTAGATATGAGTAAGGACCTGGAGATAGAACTTAAACTACTTCACGTAATAGATACCAGTGCCCCTTCAAGGGCCAGAGTGGGTTCCAATAAGCTTCAAGAGGCTATAAAAGCTAGTTCCGAAAGGGCAATGAAAGAACTTTTGGCATCTATTGAAAAAGATAATACGCATCAGATCGATATAAGCTATGAAATTACTTCTGGTACGTCCATTGGAAAATATGTAGAAACGACTGCGCTAAAAAATGATATTGATATTGTATGTATTGGAACCAAAGGTGCCAGTGGGCTTAAAAAGATTCTCTTTGGCAGCAATGCCGCCAGTATAATAGAGAACAGTAGTATCCCAGTACTGACCATTCCTGAATTTGCCCGATATAAGGGTATCAAAAATATGGTATACTCCAGTGATTTTTATAATCTTGAGAAAGAACTTGATTTAATTATTCCTTTCGCAAAATTAATGGATGCATGGATTCAAATTCTTCATATTGATAAGGCCGATGAGGGTTTTGAAGGAGACCTGCAGCAAAAGGAAAAGAGTTTAATAAAGGATTTTTCCTATCAAAAGATTAAAATGACCGAACTAAAAATCAACTCCGTTGTATTGGGCATCAATAAGTTTGTGGCCGACGTTGACGCAGATATGGTAATCATGTTTACCCACCATACCAACTTTTTGGAAAAGGTATTTCAAAAGAGTGTAACCCAAAATACGGCATTTCAAACTAGAATACCACTTTTTACTTTTCAAAAGGAGGTATAAAACTTGAACAAAGCATTGTTCTCTTACTAAAAAGTATTACTGTTTTGACCGAGTTTTAGGTTTGGGAAGGAACAGTACGGTAATGAAACCATTCAAGGATTATCTATTTAAAATTTGAGGTTTCGCTTCACTGGATTTAATGGTATGAATATAACAGATAAAGTGAAAATTGGACTACCGGAGATATAGTGTTGGCAATCTGCTAAGTGCATTTATGAATGGCACTTAATATATTTTAGTATGACTACAATAGGATAAATTATTGATATGCATTACCTCAACGAAAGCCATATTCTACTTTTTATTGTGCAGATCCTTGTTCTTCTCGGGGTTGCTCGTACTCTTGGTGTTATTTGTGAATCCATAAAGATTCCGACCTTGACGGTGAAATTCTAGCTGGCGTTATTTTGGGGCCAGCGCTTCTTGGAAGGGTATCTCCAGACTTACAAAACATGCTTTTTCCTAATAGCGAACCCCCATACATAATGTTGGAAACGGTTTCTTGGCTGGGGGTGTTTTTTCTTTTATAGTCTTCTGGGTTTCATGTACATGTAGGGCATGCGCTCCGAAGTGGTCGTGCATCCATTATCATCGGTATTGCTGTATTTGCTATTTTTGTGCCTATTGTAGAACTGGCCAACACTACTAGCTACCTTGTTATAAGTGTTTTTGTTATGGTAAATTTATCCCAGGCCAAGTTGGCCATTAATGATTATGGAATAAAGAAATGTTGGGGGAACCGGAAGTTTTTACTGCCATTGTTTGCAGCTCTGCTATGTGTTGTTTTTCTACTGTATAAGATATTGGCCGAAGTATAGCACAGATTAATAACGTGAGTACCTTTAATACTTAGTGCCTATGAGTTCGTTAATGTTGTGCCCATCAAGGAGATGCCTTCCAATGACAATAGTATGAATCCTGATTCTTAAGATAGCATTGTTCAAAATGTCTCGACTGCCTTAAAAGATGGGCATTATTAAATATGTAAGGTTCAATATATGGAGATTACATCATCTGCTTTCTCCCTCCCAATGATTCAAATTCCCAAGGTTATCAATTCCTTTACCTTATGATAGGTCAATGCAGCTTTAATACATTCTTTTAATTCTGCCTTCGGGATTTTCTGATTCAATTGAAAAACGATGGCACGCTTGCCTTCGTATTGAAATTTGTGGTTGAAAACCAATCTAAATGTATCTACCAATCTGCTGGTACAATGAAAATACATGGCATACTGGTCCGGTGTTTTTTCTTTCCAATCCATGCGCAGGGTACTGCCATCTTTGGTTACAAAACTTGGTTCTCCCCATTTCAGAGTTTCTTCCAATTTGTAGACCCCTTCGGATTCTTCCGCTGTTTCAATGACCAATTCCCGCAACAATTGCATTTTCTCCCGAACATATTCGGGATAGTTTGCAAAAACCACATCAACTTTCGGGCTTGTGATCAATTCAAGTTTACCCATCTTTTTCGTTTTTAACACCCACGTAAAAATCCACCTCTACATTGGGCGGATTCTGTGCTTTCTCACCATAAATTTCAAAGTCGGTCTTATAGTTTCTATCCAAATCCATTTCAAATATTTTTGACCAATGGTTTACGATTAAGCCCTGGATTAGGTCTCCTTTAGCTGTTGTCTTTATATAATTCCCACCATTAAATGATTTACCTTCCATGCCTTCTGGAATATTTTCCAGGCTTTGAACTTTGCAGCAAAGCATTGTTGTATACGGTCGTGTATGGTCACTTTCGTAATCTGTGTACAGGGAATAAATGCACTCGTCCACCTTATTCGGTATTTTCGATATTATGTTTTCGGAAATAAATCGTTGCCATAGTTTTGCAATAGCCGTACTGGCTTGGTTATTTTCATTTGTTGTTCTAATTGATATTCCGATAATTTTAAAGGGTTCAATTCTTATTTTTTGCATCTGGATTATGTTTTTTCATTTAATACAAATTTAGATTGAACTTGTGTCAAAGGTATGTCAGGGGTATTTTTATATTTTTCGCTACACTTTTTGAGATATTGTTGAAGGGTCATTTTATGAGGTTCAAAATGTTGCTCTGTAAGTTGCAGTTTTTGTATGCAATCCAATCGGAAGGCCCTAAAATCATTTTTGAGCCTGCAAAACGCTATAAGTGCCCAATTTTCTTGTGTAGTATATAATGCAAAAGGTTCTATTTCCCTTTGACTCAATTTATTTTCCAAGGAGAGATAATCAATTCTTACGATTTGATAATTTGATATAGTGGCTTGAAGCTGAATAAGAAAATTACTTGTTTTTCTATTTTCACGGTTGTTGCGAACTTGTAACCGGTTTGTCAATAATTCCGTTTTTTCCTTTTGGGTATAATTTAAAACGGATTTAATTTTGGTTATGGCACTTTCATAATGTTCTGCCAAGGATTGGTCCTTGTTTTGTCTAATAAGTTGTTCGGCAGTTATAAGCGCATTGGCTTCTTCTTGGGTAAACATAACTGGAGGGATCTTATAACCCTCCATTATGGAATAACCTTTTCCTTCCTCGGTAACTATTGGTATTCCAGATTTTTCCAGTGTTCGGATGTCGCGATAAACGGTCCGAATACTTACATGGTGTCTTTCGGCTATATCCTTTGCTTTTACAATCCGTTTGGATTGTAACTGGGTCAGGATTGCCGTCAATCTAGCGAGTCTAGGTTTTTCTTTGTCCATTCTTTTATTTCTGATTCCCAGTTTGCAAGTGTTTTATGTCTTGGATTAAGAGGAGGTAAGATACAGCTTTATCCGAATATATTAATAGGATGCTCGGCTACATTGATGTTAGGCTGTATTGCCTAAAAATGTAAAAGTGCGCGGTATTTTGTAGTATTTGCGGTGGTTGCTTGATCCGGGCACCGACCAAATCATTTTCAAGTTTTACATGTATTGGCCCTATTACTTTTACATATCGCTTTCTTTCGTTTCTATTATAGTATGGGTTGTTTTTGAAACTGTATCATAGATAAGTAGGCCCTCGCTTTGGCTATCCAGTTGTCCGCAGATAGATCCCTTAGTATCCCAAATTGATGTTTGTCCTACACTTTGGTAATTATCACAAAACCCTATGCAATTGGCCATTAGTACCGGTATTGAATATTGATCCGCTATTTTCGGAAAGTGCGCATACGCTTTTTCTATTCCGGCCTGTGATTTGGCTACACTGGCCAAATAGATGTCGGCACCCATTTCCCATGCCTTTTCTGCATGTTGTGGCTGTAGCGATTCGTAACAGATGGCAAGGGCAATCTTCCTGTCTTTTACGGTCAAAATAGTATGTTCGCTTCCTACTACGAAATACGGATTTTCGTCCGGATGTAGTATTTGTTTAAAATAGGTTTGCCGTGGTTGGTTTGCTTGAAAAATAACCATGCCGATTAGAATTCCACCTTCGGATTGGATAGGCAAACCAACTCCAATGGCTATTTTATTGGCGTCACTTATATCTTGAAAAACTTGCAATCTCCCATCGTTTTGGTCGGTCGCCAAATCCTTGGCAAGTTCCGGTTCGTAACCTGACAGAGATAGTTCAGGAAAAATAATCAAGTCGGTTTTTTCGGAAACGGCAAGTTCTATCCACTTTAAGTGGTTTTGGATATTGGCCTTTATATTTCCTTTTTCCGATTTTGTCTGTGCCACACTAATTTTCACGGTATTTGTTTTTTAAACAATACTATTACAATAAAAGTTCCTTTTTTGATTTTAAATAATGTCGTCGGAGAAATGTCCTTTGTGTCTTCCTTTAGAAAATTTCCCATGGTTAAATTCTGTTGATTTTCCTTTTGGAATAGTCAAACTTTTCCATTCACTTCCTTTGATCATTTTGCCTATATAGACTATTTGTCCAATATGATAGGAATAATGGGCCAATTGTCTGTTTATCGCCTCGATTATTGAATGCTCTTGGTTCCTGATATAAACTTTGGTATCAAAATTTTCGTTGTCAACGGAGTTTAATGCCCCAAACAGGCAATTCCAGGCATCATTCCATTTTGATAGTAGTTCAACTTCTGATTTTATTTCGGATTCAAATTCCGAATCACGATTACGCCATTCCTTTTCTCCGTCTGTGGTTAAAAAATCTGTCCAGCGCGATTTCATATTTCCACAAAGGTGGTTCACTATAATGGCAATGGAATTGGACTCTTCACTGTATTGCCAAAAAAAGTCTTTTGCCTTTAATTGTTCAAAGGTTTTTTCCACAAGGGATTTGTAATATTCAAATTGATTCCTTATGCTATTTAGATATTCAGTACTCATAATATATTATTCAAATTGGCAACCCCAAGCTGCTTGTAAATTATGCTGGGATGGGATTCTAGAATTCTCTGAAGAAAATCAGGTCTAGTAAAAATGCAACTAACTGCTTAGAGACTCTAAATTGAGCAATTTTTATGAAATGGATAAGTTTTTTAGTAAATACTTCTGCCATTTTTACCACACATACCATTAAGATCAAATTCGAAAATCGGTACTGTCAACCTATTTGATTTTTCAATTCGATATAAGTTTCCCCGATAGTTTCATTGAAAGCCCAATGTACTAGGTTCTCCTAAATTACTATTTAAATCTTATGCTTTCTAATAATACATTGACCACTTGCATTTGGCTCTAGGTATGTCCACGTTCAGATAATGGAAGAATTACAAATTGTAGACGCCGCCATTAAGGTCTAGTGTGGCACCGGTAATAAAGCCTTCGAATTCGGAAGCCAGAAATAATACTGCCCGCGCTACGTCATCGGTCTTACCTGCTCCTTGGATTGGAATAACAGCTATGGTAGCGGCGGCCGATTCTTTGGTGGTATGGGTGTTAATGTAAGAATTGCACCTTTGCCAGTTGAATAGACCAAGTATCCCGGGTAAGGGGTAACGATCAGGGCAGGAGTAGAGGGGAGGAATTTTTCCACTATCTTCCTTAAGTTAAATGATGGCTTTTGCCCGCCCGAAAACTGGCCCGATCCAATAGTTACGGCAGTCACTATGGCTGCATCTTATAGTCAATAAAGTGTTATCGTTGTTTTAACCGTCGGTGAGGCTGGTTTTACTTTTCAGCGTCTGCCAACTTCTTGGTATCTACGTATTGTTGAAAAGCGGTAATTTTGCCTTTATCATTAAGTGTCCATAGATGTGCAGCTTGGGCATTGTAAGACTTTCCGGTCGTTTTTACTTTGGCATCATAGCGTAGGGTGGCCAAGATCTTGTTGCCATTCATGCTGTGGATATTAATATCCTTTAAGCCAAAATACTCATGGTTGGCTCCAAGACGGGCAAATACGCCTTCTAAAATTGCATTTGGACCAATATAGGGATTGCCGTCCGAAAGCGCATTACTTTCGGCTTCGTTCCATTCAATATTGGGATCCATAGACCCAAGGACTGTAGGCATATCCCCAGTGGCAAAAGCATTGTAAAGATTCTCGATAACCTTAAGATTTTGTTTGTTTTCCATGATTTTTGGTTTAAGTTATACATGTATTTCCAATTCTTTTTTTTTGTCTTTCGAAAATCTAAGGCCCTTTCCAAAGGCTTCATAAATTTAGGTGTGATTCTAATACTCTTGTCCATTCCTTTATTAAGCACTGGGCTCTTAGATATGGATAGTTTGGGGTTTATGCCGGGGAAACTTCTATAGGGGACTTGGACATACTATACCTGCAACGATATTTATTTAAGCCATATGGCACTAGTTTTTATTTTACAAGGTGAATTATTAATCCCAATATTCCGATTGCCAAACATAGGGGTGAAAATAGTTTGGTGTCCAATTTTCCGAATTCCGTTGTCTTGATACTTTTAAAAAATCCAACATATCTAAATTCGCCAATTGCTCTTAAAAGAAAAATTATTGGTATTATCCAACTTCCGTATTTTATGATCCATGCTGGTAAACTGTATTCAATAAGTCCTGATTTAAGAACATAAAAAATACCGAATATTGTTAATCCAATTCCAACAATGGCACTATCAATTTTTTTAGGATTCAATACTCTTTCTCCATTTTCCTTTGTGGGTAAGGATTCTGAAAAACCAAATTTGCCTCCCATCACCCAATTGAAATGAATTAGTCCAAGTCCAATTAGTATTATGCCCAATAGAATCGATAATATCATAGTTCCCAGTTGGTTGCTTTCTGTTTTTAGCTGAAGTTCCTATTAATTCAGTTGCGGGGGTTAAGCACCTAATTTAAAAAATAAAACCCGAACTTTTCGCCTAACCGACAGAAAATAGGTCCTGCCATTTTTTTATGCCTTGGATGATTTTCGTGAGTGGGCTTTAACCATAAAATTAGCCAGTCCTGCAATGCCTGTTCGCTGGCCCTTACTAATTTTGAAGGGAACCATGCCAAAAAGCTTGGCCAGCGGGTACAACTCATTCGGGCTGGTTAATTTTTACGTTGTGGTAGAAAGCGTTTTTCTTTGCTTTTCTAGCGTTTAATAGACCCCCCAGAATTACACAAGACATTCCTATAAGGTAAGCAGTGTAAAAAGGTTCATTAAAAAAAACGATCAAAAAAATGGAAGACAAGACCGGGGTTAAAAAAACAAACGGGGCTATAAAGGAAGCTTCGCCAATTTTGAGCGCTTTAATCCAAAAAATATATGAGAGTCCATTGACAAAAAAGCCATTTATGACAATAGGAGTTATAGTATTTAATCCAGGTGTTTTAAACTCCGAGAATATATTCATTGAAATGAACGAAGCAACACTGGCAGTTAAAAAATAGATAGTTAATAAACTAATATCGTTCATTTCAATTTTTTTACTTAGAACCGAAAATAAGGCAAAAACAAATGCTCCAAAGAATACGATTAAATCTATAGTTAAGTTTTCAAATTTTAATTGGCTAAAATTTCCTTTTGTCAATACCATAAATACACCTAAAAACCCCAAAAGAATGGAAATTACTTTTGGGGTTGTAAGTTTTTCCCTTAAAATTATGAGTGATAGAACAGCAACTAGTATTGGCCAGGAATATTGAACAATAAGGACTTCCATTCCTGGTGCATTGGCATAGCCAAAATAGAGTAGTACATAATACAAATAAGTACCTAAGAAGCCCAGAGATATTGCCTTGAGCCATTTGTTTTTGGAGATTTTGTATAAATGGGCAATATTTTTTTTATAGATCCCAATACCCAAAAAAAACAATAGTGAGGATAAGCTGGACCAAAAAAGAAATTGATGGTTATCCAACCCATTTTGTCCTAGTTTGGATACTACAGGAATTAATGCCCATAAGAATACACAGACTAAAACATAAACGATTGATTTGTTCATACTAGAAAACTTAAGGTTTATAATTGCTACAAACTTCAGTTTTATGTGCGACTATAAATATGACAATTGGGGAAGATTATGGTATTATTTGGTATTTAAGTTGAACTTGGCAGATTTTCTATACTCCGTTGGTGTTTTTTTAAATTGTTTCTTAAAGGCTTTTATAAAGTACGAACTATCAGAGTACCCAAGCTCTGCTACAGTTTGTTTAACACTAAGGTCGCTATAACGCAGTATTCTTGCCGCCTCATTTAAAATGTAAGTTTCTAGAAATTTAGCAGGAGTATGACCAGTAGCATTTCGTACTATTTGATTAAGCTTTTTTTGAGAAATTGCCAATTGGGAAGTATAAAAGTGCAATTGTTTTTCTTCGGTGTAATGCTGCCTAACAAGTAATACAAACTGTTCCAATATTTTAGTGTCATTTGTTTGGGCCTGAACACTATCTTTTTCTTTTAAGCTTTTAAATCCGTTTATTTTGGTTAGAATTATATGTAGATAATCCTGAACTATGCTTTGTGATATACTTGTGTTTGTTATTGAATAATGATTCAATAAATTAAATTCATCATTTAAGAGTTCAACTTCCTTATTAGGAACTTCTATGTAGGCCTTGTCTATGTTGTGAAAAAGAAGTGTGGATTTATTTTGAAAGCGGTCTAATAAACTATCGCAAAAACTAATAACATAGCCTTGTACATTTTTGTCATAACTTATTTTATGTAAATAATAAGGTGCCAGTAGAAAAATGGTTCCATCGGAATATTCATAATTTTGCCCTTCAATCATATGGGCTCCGGAGCCCTTCGCAATCCAAACAATTTGATAAAAAACGTGACGATGAAGAATTGTGCCGTAATTGTTTACAGTGTTATATTTACCATCAACAATTTTATCTATGACAATTTTTTTATCATACTTTTTAATTAATTTTTCAAATTCATTTTTAATCACTTATCGGTGTTTTTAGTTCTTGGGAAAACAATTTGTATAATCGCCAGTTAAGGGAATAAAGTTAATATTTCTAGGTTAGGCTAACGCTAAGTTCCCAAGGAAGGCAAAATTTCAACAAATAATGGTTGTTAATAGTAGCCTCGGTTCTTAATTCAATTTCTTTCTGTGCTCCCTTATTTCAGAATCTGATAGCTCAAGAAATCTGGCGGCATTATTATAAAAAACATCCCTTTTTTGTTCTTCGCTCAGCCAATCCAGATTATAAATTATTTCAATATTCTTTCTTACTGTCCCAAAATAATCAGAAGCAAACATTAACCTGTCTCCAAGCCCTTCGCTAAATAACTTTTTTACATTTGGTTCCCAAACTTCTTTTGGAAGGAACATACTAACTGCAGAAATCTCACAATAAATTTGAGGATACTCCTTCATTAAATTTAGTGATTGATCAGAATATTCCCCACCATAATGCATCAGGTATAACTTTAGCTTAGGATATTTTTTCAAAATAGGTTTTAGTAATTCAGGATTCGCATAGGTTGGATTATAATTGGGCCTTTCCTCCTTATTGACTCGCTCCACGGGTGGTCCGCTATCTGCATGAATGCCAATGGGAATATCATACTCCATAGCTATTTTCCAATAAGGTTCTAATCGTTTGTCGGCAGGCGGTATACCATAATAATTAAACATAGATTCCCCTAAACTCTTAAAATTTCCCCTTTGGTATATTTCACGCAATTCGGATTCAGAATAGAATTCCTTTTCGCAAGGTTTGTCTTGTTCTACGGTTTTTGTACAGGGAAAAATTAGTCCTGACCAAAAAAGGCGCTCTGCCCCAGCATACATTTTAGCATATTTTAATGGTCCGCCGCCTAAAGCCAGCACCACATTATTCTTTTTGTAATCTTCAATGGCCCAATATAGTTTTGCACTATCAATATCAACATTTAGATGCCGGTATATTTCATTATCCCCATACCCTTTAGTGATATGAAAATGCATATCGATAATAGGCTGATCCTTTAAAAAGGCATCAAGTGTTTCTTGAGCAAAGGTTGAAGAAGATGTAATACTTAGAAATAAGAGGGCTATTTTTAAAATTTCCTTTTTCATGTTTCGATATATTGTGCACAAGGTCTGGGCTGTGATTTCGGTCTGGATAATTTTAGCAACCAGGCTTTTGGGCAGTCAGGATTTTTTGGGATCGAAATAGTACGAGATTAAAAATAAGAAATTATTGGGATGAAGAACAAAATGACATTGAATGATTATTTACGCCTGTTGGCTTTGAACAGTTGGTTTCCACAGTGAGGTTAATTTTAACCTTTGTTAGTCACGTTGTTTTTGTACTTTTATTGGTTGACCAATTGTGGGAATGATACACCTTATATTTTTTCCTTTATCATTTAACTTATTTTGAAACTCCCAAAAATCTTGTCCAAGATTGTGAATAGGGATAACAATTTTCGGATTTATAGACAAGGTTGTTTTAACAGCCTCGTCAATGTTCATTGTGAATTTCCCACCTATAGGGACAAATGCTACATGAATATCTTTCACTGCCTCCATTTCTACTAAAAAGTCCGTGTCGCCCAAGTGATAAAAGGACAAGCCGTTAATTGTCAAAATAAAGCCAACACCTTTTCCTTTTTTATGTTGTTTTATGGTTGATGTTCCTTGTTGAGTGTTATAGGCATTCAAAACGGTCAAGGAGATGCCATTATCTATTTGGAGGGTTTCATTTGGCTTCACTAGGTTGATTCTATCCCCAAGCTCTTTCAAACAACTTTTAGGGGCAAAAATTATTGTATCCTGTTTTATTAGTCGATCTACCGTTACTTTTTTGCAATGGTCTTTTATAAATATAAAATCCGCTTTCTCGAGTCCGTTAGGCATTCCATCAATTGGGTCCGGCCATTTTGAGTACTCTGTTTTATCCGGATATTTTGAAAAATACGTTTTTAAATAGGCAGGGTCAAAATAGATTACTTTTTTGTTGATCCGCAATCGAATCCAGGAATTTGGAAACCAGGTTATATCAGTTTTAGATATTATTTCCATGCTGTTTTAATTCCATTAGTAGTTCCGATATTCTTCCATATTTCAGGTATATGAAAAGTAAAGGATTTTTATTCAAAAATGTATTTTTTCTGAAAATTTATTGGCTGATTAAGCCGCATTCTAGTAACCAGTGGGGTAGGGCGTACACCTTATAGCTTGGCAGGCAGAAAGACTAGTTGGGTCTGGTTCCTTATGGCATTGTAGAGGCTAGTGTTTTTATTTACTTAATTTCAATATTCTAAACGCTCCTTGGATTACTAAAACAAAAACTATTGTTCCAATAATTAAATCGGGTTTGCTCGAGTTTAACCAATGTACCAAAAGCCCAGCGATAATAACGCCCAAATTGATAATCACATCATTTGAGGTGAAGATCATACTTGCTTTCATATGGGCCTCTTCTTTGCTTTTGGACTTTTGTAAAATGTAAAGACAAATTCCGTTGGCAACAAGCGCAAAAATAGAAACGATAATCATCGTTGAAAAATCGGGAAGTTTGTCGGCTCCGAAAAACCTCCGCAAGACTTCCACAAATCCAATTATTGCTAGTGTAATTTGAAAATACCCAGCAAGTTTGGCTATCCGCTTTTTCTTCATCAATGTTCCTCCAACCGCAATCAAGCTAATTCCATAAACGAAGCTGTCCGCAAGCATATCCAAACTATCGGCAACTAGTCCCATCGATTTTGAAACTATACCGGTGGCCATTTCAATTATGAAAAAAGCAAAATTGATGGCGAGTACAGACCAAAGGATCCTTTTTTGGTTGGTAGTTTCTTTAAAATCAGTTCGGTCGCTTTGTTCGGTAGAGATTTTTTTTCCGCCTAAATGGAGTGCGATAACCGACTTTTCTATTTGCTCAGTTTCTCCGCTGTGAAAAACGGTCAATTTTCGATTTGGAATATCAAAATCCAAATGGACAATACTTGAAATTTCGTCCAATTTCATGCGAACTAGATTTTCCTCTGAAGGACAATCCATTTTGGTAATTTCAAATATTGTTTTTTGCATAATAATTGTTTTATAACAACAACTTTACACTTTTTCAATTGAGTGTTGTCCTTAAAAAAGTTAAAGCTATAAATGTTACCTATTAGAGGCTTGCCAAAAGGGATATGATTTTTCTTTTTTCATTAATCAAGTCGATAAATTTCCATTACATTTTCTAAAATCTTATTGAAGTCAATTTTTAAATCTATCAGTTTCCCTGAGTGTATATCAAATACCCAACCGTGAACTGTTATTCCTCTATCGCGGTAGGCCCTCTGCACTTCTGCGGTTTTAATTACATTGATACATTGTTCTTGTACATTCAGCTCCACAAGTCGCTTATAGCGTAGCTCTTCATCCATAATTCCGTTCAATTCAATTCTGTGGGTTCTGTATACATCTCTTATATTTCGCAACCAGGGATTAAGAATTCCCAAATCTGCCGACTCCATGGCAGCTTTAACACCTCCACAAAAATAATGTCCGCAAACCACAACGTGATTTACCTTTAAATGTAGCACGGCATAATCGATCACCGACATTACACTCAAATCTGTGTTGGGTACCATATTTGCAATATTTCGGTGAATAAAGGCTTCTCCGGGAGAAACACCCATTAGTTCTTCGGCCGTTACCCGGCTGTCAGAACATCCAATATATAGGATATCCGGATTTTGTCCTTCCGATAGGTTTTTGAAATAATTGGCATCAATGTCCAATTTGTCTTGAACCCATTTTTGGTTGTTTTTAAAGATTTGGTTGATGTTCATTTTTCTGTTTTTTTGGTTCATTGTTTTTGTTTGGCTTGCGCAAAGCTTTTTCCTATGGCGGTCTTTACTGGTTTTAATCGTAAATTTTTTGATTTAACATAGACATTTTTAATTCCAAATGTTTGCCTCCACTGATCAAAGTGGAACGGTTATGGAATTGGCAGTTCCATGCTTATGGAACAGTACCGCCAATTGCAATTAATTATTGGTAGCCTACTTTTCTATCGGTCATAATTGTGGTATTCGGTTATCGAAACATAATACCCATCTGGGTCTCGCAGCGAAAATTCTTTTTTCATTGAATTTGGGTTGAAGTGAATGTCCGCTTCTGTTGGATAATTCATTTTTTCAATGTTTGCTCTAGTAATGTACAACTTGTTCGTTCTAAAGTAAAAAATCAAACCATTTCCATTGGGAATATCAGGATTTTTCATGGTTGGGTGTTCGTGTTCGCCCCATTTATGGAGACATATCAATATTTCCCCATTATCGTCTTCAATAACGGCAAAGTCATTTCCTCCGTGTGTTCTATTACAACCAAAAACACTTTGATACCATTCCGCACTAACATTTACATCTTTTACGGCTATTATTGGGTCTGTTTTTGTCATTTGGTTGGTTTTTAATTTTCAGTTCTGTTTTTGGAGTGTTGCCAACGGTTAAACCATGATTGTAGTTACGGTGAATAATTTGACAAGATATACGTCCGCTTACTAAACTTACTAAAAATGCACGGATTTCACTCTGGAAAATATGCCCGCCATTAATGTTTGGTTTTATTAGCCATTGGTGTTAAATTGATTCGGCCTGGAGTTAGCAAATAATTATTTTATTTCAATGACTTACTTTTTTAGTTTTCGTAATACCACAGAAAATGCTTGAAGGAAATTGCTTCCTGACTGGTTGTAATAGTTAGTACGTCCAATTTGTCCGAGTTGGTGTTTACATAATCTACAAGTTTTTGTTTCTTGTCAAATTCCAACACTTTTAATTTTCTTTTCATATGTCTTATAATAGATTAATTCATTGCATTAACTGCTAACAAAAGGTGTTTTTTCAGAAGGTAAGTCTAACTGGCCGAGTATTTCATTCAATTCAGATAGAGAATTTTTATCAATTATTTGAGTGTTTATTGTCAATTCGTTTCGGTCAGTTTTTAAGATATAATCGCCTGCAATTTTTTTTATATGTTTTATTTCTCGCAATTTTATTTTATTTCCAAAAGGATAACTTTTAGAAATTATTCCACCTTCTATTGTCAAATATTGGTTCATGTATTCATAAAAATAAGTTCCAATTGAAAGTCCAGCTATGGCAAACCAGACATAGTCAATTTCATCTAAAGTCGAATCCATAACCAGTTTCAATATTCCCAATATCAACCAGGCTAGTCCAAAAAACAAGTTATAATTAAGTCTCTTTCTTGTGAATTTAATTTTAGTTTTCATACATGCGGATTGTTTACCCATTTTGCCAGCGGTTAGGTTATTATCTGTTGTTCCTGCCAGCCGCAGCTTGTGGTTGAGCATCTAATTTAGCAATTAAATCTCGGAAATAAGATTCCTCGGGAAAATTTGTAAGTGGACCATAACTAGTAGTTATTTAGTAGTGTTTGTTTTACTAAATGTAAAGTTTGTTTGTCTAAAAGAAATATTTGTTTTACATTTGATTAAACTTAAATCCATGCATTATGAAAGTAAATTATTTATTTCCCAATAGGTATAAAAGGATAGGTTGGTTTATACTTATTCCATCAGCAATAATTGGTCTGGTCTCACTTTTTTACGAGTACGAGCCGAGTTTTTTGGATTTTAATGTTCCAGCTATTTTTGTGGATGACCTTTTTAAGGATAAGCAACTATTCGGAATGGTGCAGAATAATATTCTCAATGAAATCTTCGGGATTTTAATTATTATTAGTGCTTTATTGGTTGCTTTTTCCAAAGAAAAATTAGAAGATGAATATATTTCCAAAATTAGATTGGAGTCATTGGTTTGGGCTGTTTATGTTAATTATGGCATTCTCTTGTTTGCATTTATATTCATTTTCGACTTTTCCTTTTTATGGGTTATGATCTTTAATATGTTTACAGTTTTATTGTTTTTTGTGCTCAGATTTAATTGGCAAATTTCCAAACTTGAAAAATCTGCTGGTTATGAAGAATAGTATAAAAGTAGAAAGAGCAAAAAAAAATATTACCCAAGCTGATTTAGCCAAATTATCGAAAGTTAGTAGACAAACTATAAATGCTATGGAACTGGGCAAATATGTGCCATCTACAGTGTTGGCTTTGAGATTGGCCCAAATTTTTGAAGTCGATGTTAGTCAGATTTTTACTTTGGAAGATTCCGATTGGGATTAGGTCATAACGCAGCCAACAAACTTGTATGAAGAGTTGTGCCCATCTTCCGGAAGGGATCACAATACTTAAGCTGGCCATGACCAATTTGGTTGGTGGCCATTTGGAAAGGTTTGTTAAGCTGGGACGATTATGCCTAGTTGCTTAGCTATGGATAATATTAGGTGTAAGATTCATTTCGGTTGATGGCAGCAACCGGGAATCTTCCAATGCGGCCGTTCTATGTCCTGCATTTTTTAAATAATCCTTGTTTTGGGCAAATTCCATAAACTTAACAACGGACTGGTGTTCTACCAATAAAATGGCATCCCATTGTTCTGCTTCAGGTCCAATTATAAAATTTTTACTTTTTCCGTAGTAGATGATTCGGCTACCCGCTTTTTTCAGTTCGGGCAAAGTCTTTTCCATATAGAGTTGGTAGGCTTCCTCACCGCTGATCTCTTTGTTGGGTTGTAATTGTTCCATGTTGGTATAATCAGCTTTTTCACGAAACTTTAGTAAATTCAGCATTACAATTCTTCCTTTATCGTGAAAGTTTTGATAGAATTTTTTTCCGGATTCAGGATTCGCGTTTAGGTGTTTTTCCATATTATTTTTTGTTTTTCCCATATTACTCTTAATGCCTTTTCTTTAGGTTCGATGACGGATAGCTATACGTCAATTTCGAGGAGTTACATACCCTAGCAATTATGACCTGTCCAACCAAGTCTTTCTTAGGGGTTGGTTTGGCTTTAGTCCGCCAAAAAACCATTGTAGGGTAATCGAATCCACTGTTCGGATTGAAGGGAACAGTAATTCAATTTACAGTGAAACATTATTGCCCATAGGTTTCCGATATTAATCCCATATTTCAGGTCGTTCAATTTTCATTGCTCTTAAATATGATAAAAATTGTCCTGCGTGAACAGATTCGTGATACCCGATCCGCAATAAATATGCTCCTAGGGTTTTCTTTTCTCCATTTCCAGGGTGGACTATTTTAGTTTCGCTTAATTCCGTTTCAGTGAACTGAAGGACACTTTTCAAAAAAATCTTCCTGTAAGGTTTGGCAAATTCAAGTTCATCGGTTACACTTACGAATGGGCGGTTTTTCCATGGCGTTTTGTAATTGGCCATGTTCCCTTGATTGATAATAATGTTCCATCCATAATCGGCTTCCAATACGTGTCTTATCATTTCTATAGCACTCATTGCATTTTCGTCCGGTTTCCAGTGGTAATGACTTTTGGGAAGTCCGTTCCAAAGTTTTATACTTCTTCTTCTTATTTCATTTAGATTCAAAATAATGAGTTCGGTTTGGGTCATTTTCTTTTGTTTGGGATACCTAGTTTTAAATGGTGTTTATTGGTTCAATTCTATATCCAAGAATTTGTAATGCGTTAATTAGGCCTCATTCATACATTAGGTGACTTAATCCTACTGCAATAAAACAATTGTTCTTTTCCATCCATTGCTGAATTGTTTTTTATTCTGACCCAATAATAGGGTTGAAGTCAAAATTAGAAGAAGAACAGTTATAGTTGCTTTAAATTGCATTGTTTTATCTAATCGCGGTCAGCGGGCACTGTATTGTATAAACAAGCGGATTTCCACAACCTCACCCTACGGCTAGGTATTGACCTTGTATTAAGTTATTGATTTAAATGTATTATCTTACGGTCATTACATATAAACACGTTTGTTTCTCTCAGTATTTTTACTATTCGGTACTACATCATTTCCGATAAATTCCTATTGTAATCCTTCAAAGTCTGCCGTATTTGTAAATTGAATAACTACGGAATCAATATCTCTGAGGTATCTGGCCCTGGTTTTGATAGCCTGGAATTAAAACTGTATGTTCATGCTCATAAATCGAGGTATAGATCTCCTGTTTTTATTGTCTTGAAATACGGAGCCAACATTCAGAGCCCTAAAAATTTACCCAAATTTTGTGCTGTAACCAACATTACACCATTATTGTATCTCTTTAAATGGAATACTTTTAATTTGCTATTTCAATCACTACATTCCCTTTTTTTTGTCCCTTATCAACATATTCGTGAGCGGCCACCATTTCCGAAAGAGGAAAACATTTGTCTATGTATGGTCTAACATTTCCAGTTTCGGCCAGTTCACATAGTTTATTTAGGTGCTCCTGTTTCGGGCTTGTGATCGACTTTACAGTAACAAAGCTACCTCCTTGTTTCAAGACTTTCTTTGCTTTGGGTTTTGATGTTTTTCCCACTGCGTCAAAAACGATATCAAACTTCTTTTCAAGTAAAGAATAATCCTGCTTCCTGTAGTCAATAGCGCTATCAGCCCCTAGGGCTGTTACCATTTCAAAATTGGAACTACTGCAGACTGCAACTACTCTTGCTCCCTGTTCTTTGGCAATTTGTATGGCGTAGCTTCCTACGCTTCCGGAAGCTCCATAAACTAATACCTCCTGTCCTGTGCCGAGCTTGGCTTTGAGTAGCAAAAACAAAGCGGTCATCCCTCCAACGGGCAGGGCCGCTGCTTCTTTAAAATCAAGACTTTTTGGCTTTAACCCCAGGACTCCTTTTTTTCTTTCTTGCGGTATGCATATATATTCGGTGTAGGAGCCGGTACTTAGCATGGTAGGAGTGGCAATAACTTCATCGCCAACTTTGTACTTGGTAACCACCTTTCCAACAGCTTCCACAATTCCGGACAGTTCATGCCCCAATATTTCCTTTTTCGGTTTAAAAAGACCGAACATTAGCCTAACAAGTAGCCAGGCTACTGGAGGAAAATTAGAACTTCGTAATCGTGTATCACCTGAAGTGACAGTAGTAGCACATATTTTTACAAGAATCTCGTTGTCCTTTGGCTTTGGCTTTTCAATATCAACCAATTTCAGAACGCTTGGTGCTCCATATTTTGTGTAGATAACTGCTTTCATTTTTTTATTTATGAATTAGCCACAACGGTTTAGTACATGATATTTACCTCTGCCTGCCTGCGCCAGACAGATGTTTAAGCAACTAATTTAGTAAATCTTAACAGATTAGAAAATCCATCCTGCACGTCCAAGAGTGAAACAGGAATTTTAGTAGTTGGGGAAAATTTGTAGTCCGCTAGGATGAATTGTTGGATTGGTTAATAATAGCCAAGGGTAGGGGGGATTGTTTTTTTTAGTCATTAACACATTCCAAAATGTCGCCAGGTTGGCAATCCAGAGCCTTACAAATGGCTTCTAGGGTGCTAAAACGAATAGCTTTCGCTTTTCCCGTCTTTAAGATGGAAAGGTTGGAAAGCGTTAAGCCTACTTTTTGGGAAAGTTCATTTAATGACATTTTTCGCTTTGCCATCATCACGTCCAAGTGTACGATTATCGGCATAGCTTAAATGGTTAAGTCGTTTTCAGATTTCATATCTACGGCATTTTGCAAAAGTTTTTCAAATATGGCCGCAGCAGTTGCAACAACAATGGAAGCAAAAGTAGTTACAATACAAATGGCAAGAAAACCGGCGGGGTCGTCCTCTTTATGATGAGTAAACTTTATGAAAAGTCCCGCTATCATAACCAACGCACTTAATATAATTGCACAGAACTTTATGTTCCCCAAAGTTTTAACAGCGTTTGTAGTGAACACTTTATTTAGCCCAATATAACCAAGCAATTTGAAGGCGTTGTACAAGGCAACAAAAAAAGGAATTGATATTGTGTACCCATATAGAATGAACCTGTCCGAGTAAATGTTGACTAGGTCCAAGTTTGTGGCTCTCCCTTCCATTAAGGGAAGCCAAATTAAAAGTACCAGTGTCACAAGACCTATAAGTACAATGACTGCCTGAAGGAATACGATGGAAACCCGTTTCATAATATTAAATTTTAACTTAAGCTAAGGTTGTCATAAACTAAATGATACCGATTAGGATCAAAATTACTACTAATAAAGCAGCTAGTTCTTCTTCGGCCGCAATCATATAAATTAGTAACTGGCTCCCATGACTATAGTTGGTCGAGAATACATTATGCTCAAATCTAGTTTTTGACTACTATATTTTTCGTTGACCAGCTATATCAGATTACTATACTAAATTAATAAATATTAATTGATAAACAATAAAAATATAATGATTAACGGTAATTAATGGTGATACTCAACGGATTTGAAAATTCAGAAGAAGAATTGATGGAGCAGGGTTGCCATAGCAGGTGTTTGCATATGATGGTATTGCAATAGTTTGCCTCTGGGCTTGATACTGGTACTCGGTATTGTAGATAGTTTCATTTTGGTAATTCTAAAAGTGCTATCCTATCTATGTTAGTTGATCTATTGCAAAGTAAATAAACAATGGTTATTATTAATTCCGTTTAGGGCCGCAATTTCCTCATAATTAAGTTACAACAGGGCCCTTTACCAACAATACATAAAATTAAATTTTTAGTCTACAGAGCCCAAAGCTAGGAGCTTTATGTGCAATTTAAATGGCCATTTTCCTTTTTCCAAGGCTTTACCTGGTGTAATGTAATCATAAACACCATTCATCAACTCAAGATGGGCTAGTCTGGCAGTAGCAATTATGGCGTCTGTTGGTTCATTAAAATTCTTCATTTAGGTATTCTGATGGTATACCTGTTTTCACTTTAAATACTTTGTCGGATATATTGCCTAATATAAATGTGTCCATTTAGAGACCTACAGCAGGGTATGAATAGGGAGACGGTATAAACAATTAACCTTTAGTTCTAGGCTGACTATTGACAATGAACCCATTTCTTCCTTAATTAAAAACATCAGGGATTAGTTTCAGTTAGATCCATGGTATCTTGGTTAATATATATTAATTCACCAGCTTCGATCAGCTTTTTTGAAATTAAGGCTACGATATGGCTGTCGTTGACCAATGAGCTAACTACGGTACTGGGAATTTTACCTTCTCGGATCAATTGATCCAAGGTTCCATCCAGCAGGATGTCGCTCTTTTCAGTGTCTGATTTTAATTTTTTTAGTTTCTTTAGGTGCAGGGTTGGTTCTGGGCTTTTTTGTAACAAATATAATGCTCTAAGGATTTTGGAAATTTTCTGCCTCAAAAGATCATATTCATGCCGGATGTGCATATTTTCAGAGAAAAGATGTACGTTCATGTTTTTCCTGATTTCTTCTAAGGCCTTGATGGCCTCCACAATGTCTCTACTGGCCAATTTAATTTGTGCAAATTGTTTGGTCAATTCCGGAGAAACGGAAGAACGGGATTGGGCCAAGGTGGTAAACTCAATGATTTTACCGTATATGGTCTTTATCTTTCGTAGGTACAACTCTTCAATGTTCACTTCAATCTCCTTTCTCGATTTTTTTACCACCTCCTTAATTTTCTCTTCTCCAAAAAGATCGGTCCGGTGAATATTCATACCATGGGGAATGATAGTGAAAGCGGCTTTCTCAAATAACCGTTTGGTTTCATTGCGCAAAGCAAGCAGGGCAGTTTGAGGATAGGCCAACGCATTTTCATCCAAAAACTGAGGTTGTTCTATGATGTCTTCCTCATCGGAAGACTTGAATACCCTGTTCAAGATATTGATTAACGGATTGATCAGGGGTATCATTATGATGACGCCAAGGACATTGAATATGCTATGAAATACGGATAGTTTAAAAGTGTAATTGGATTGGGATATACCCACCCACCCAGAAATTATATCTACCAGTTGTCCCAAATAGCCAATGAATACCAATGCAATCAATCCCGTTACGATATTGAATATAAAGTGTGCACCCGCCAACCTTTTTCCGGAAATATTGGAACCGAGGGAACCAATTATAGCAGTTATAGTGGTACCCACGTTTGCTCCAATAGACAGTGCCAATGAGTTGGTATAGGTAATCTGACCAACTGCCAATGCAGTGAGAATAAGGGCCATGGTGGCACTACTTGATTGCAATATCATGGTTATTAACACCCCAATAAAAGTATATATTACTAAGTCCAATACTCCAGGAATGGCAAAGTCGGCAAGGTTAATATTGTCCTTATAGACATCAAAACCATTCTTCATAAAAAAGATGCCCATAAAGAAAAATCCTAGACCGGCCAATATCTGACCAATGCCTTTTAGTTTTTTGGGTTTTTGTAATACCAACACAATTCCGAAAGCCAGCATAGGCATGGCAAGTCCGGCAATATCTATTTTTAGTCCTAGCGTAGATACCAGCCAGGTGGTTGCTGTTGTTCCTATGTTTGAGCCAAAAATTATCCCAATGCCAGCTCTAAGTCCAATTAGACCGGCACTTATAAAGGAAATGAGTATTACAGAAATCAATGA
Organism: Arenibacter troitsensis; assembly: GCF_900177645.1. Lineage (GTDB taxonomy): Bacteria > Bacteroidota > Bacteroidia > Flavobacteriales > Flavobacteriaceae > Arenibacter > Arenibacter troitsensis. The sequence goes on along the minus strand of NZ_FXAO01000002.1, from coordinate 35,052 downwards.
ACTCGATTGCAGGATTGCCGCACTCAAAAATCCCAAGCCAATACTTTTGTACAACTTATCGGTAGATTTTTTGAGGAGCACCTGCAGTGGACCAGAAGCAAAGGAGTGAAACCCTTCTTCCAACATGATCATACCAAAGAGAAGAATAGCTATTCCTGCAGCAATCTCTTTTACTGTCGGGTTCATAAACAGTAACATCCCCAAAAGAATTAGACTACTGAATAATAATATTTTTTTCAATTTGCCTTTTTTTGAGCTTTATTGTAAATAGTAATTTAAAAATAGGAAATTATTTCAGCTTACCTATTGTATAAAATAATTTATACTTATCCATGCTTATTGGGTAATATCCCGTTAAACCATGACTCACCGAGCATCAAATTATTTTTTTGGATAAGCGTGGATATTAGGTGTTCAGAACCTTGCAACAAACTTAATCCAGGGGGCTAATTTCGATTGAATTCCACGGTACGAAGTTAAATTAAAAGGTTGTAGAATCTGCCGTTGCGAGTGAAACGAACAATGCAAAAAATTGTCTCTATATATAGTTTTGTGGCCCATTTACCATTTTCTAATTTTACCTTGATACCAAAAGTTTCCGCTTTCAGGACTCTTGTTTAGCATGTTCTTAATGTCGCTGGCAACTTCTTTTGGTTTTCTGGAAGCATCCTTTCCGCCCATATCTGTTTGAGTCCATCCCGGATCCAAAGACGAAACTACTATATTTTGTTTTTCAAGTCTTTTGGCCAGAAGTTTGGTGTACATATTCAAGGCGGACTTGGACATTTTATAATGGGGTTGAAATTCATCAAAGTTTTTTTCGCTGAACGAACCCCAATCCGAAGTAAAATTAATTATTTGTCCGTTTTTATTAAAATTTGGAATCAACTTTTCGGTCAACTCAATTGTTCCAAATAAATTCACATTAAACGTTTGTTTTAAATATTTGAGGTTTATGGCAGATTCATTCCATTTTTCCAACAAAATTCCAGCATTATTAATAAGGAAGTCAATTTTTCTGTTGCAAATAATATTAATGAAATTGTCTATTGACTTACTCTCGGCAAGATTTAATGTATGGCATTCAAAGTTCGATTTTGAAATGGAGCAAGTTCCCGAAGTTGAAGTTCCAATAACATTTATCTGATTATCGGTAAGTAGGTCTACTGTTGCATATCCAATTCCTCTACTGCATCCAGTTATTATGCCGGTTTTCATATTCGATTGGTATTTTTAGATATTAGTAAACAAAGCAACCTAGATTTTTTAATTGTACAAGGGCCAGACAGGTGATAGGATTTTGGTCCAAATGTTAAAAATACTACATTGAATGGATTTTTCGAAGGGAAAATCCGATCGAAATCAATGATAAGTGTTGTTGTAATGCGTAGTTATTTCAGATTTTAAGAATTCCCTGAAATTTTGGATTAGTTTTTTTTCTTCGTTCCTGGAGAAAAAAAGAACTAAGATAAAGACCAAAGGAAAAACAAAGTAGAATGGCAAAGGTATTCCCAAATCCATTGTAAGTTCCAGTATCAACATGATTAACGGAATGGCCAAAATTAATATTAGTCCGTATTTAAATTTTGTCACCAATACAATATCAGTCTTATTTTCTGATAGTTTATATATGGTTCCGTATACTATTACGGCACTTTTTGCATCACTATTTAGGTCCAATGCCGTGTTGGTCCCAATGGAGAAATTTAAACTGATGATAAACTTGTCATCAGAAATCCATTTAAGGTAAAAGCTTTTTTCTTTCACATTCAATGGACTTTTCAATTCCGCAGTTCCTAAATTGGTCAAGATACTTTCAGGATTGATTTTAAAGGGATATTATACGGTCATATTTTTGAATTTTTAATTCAAACAATGTTCATGGCTAGGACAATTTGGGTCCTTGCGCAAATTTAACAAGCCTGCCTATGTTCATTTTAATTTGGTTACAACGTTGGAGGTCTCGTGTACTATGGGTATGGGAATTTAACTAACCGCTATCTAGGGATCAATATTCTTTGGTGTAATGATAAACCGTTCAGATATGCGCCGGGACCGCTATATTTTATATATACTGTTTTGGGCCGAAGTATCTAATCATTTTATTAGTGAAACTCATTTTTGAGAAGTTAGTAAAGCGTGTTGAAAATGGTAAGTTGAACTGATTCCGCCTTTTTCGGCGGGACTAGGTTCAAAATCTGGACCCGCGGGTCGATTCCAATGATTGGGTTCAGGGCTTGCCCTGAGGTTCAATACCTTTTATTGTTTCCAAATATCCTGTTAACGCTACTAGAAATAGGGTGTTGAAAGAGCTACTTGAAAATGGATTCTGACTAGTGATTAAGTTTCTGTCTTTTATGGCAAAGTTAGCTTTTGGCAAACCACTTTTATATTTTAGTCCCAACTTTCTTAGTTGCTTGGCTATTTTCCTGTTTTTAGGCTTACCTTTCATAATGAATTTTTCTATTACAAATTCTTCCATAGGTGATACTGCATTGACTTTATAACCAATGTATGGATTTTCCTTTTTAGGAATTGTCAAAATAAGACTAGGAGCGTGGCATATAAGCCCAGTTGGTTTGTTTTCCCTTGCAAAGTGTTCCAACAGAATAGGAATATTTTTATCCACTATTAAATCTATCATTAAACCTTGACCGCCTGGAATAATGATACCTATATAATCAGCTTTATTTTCAATCGCATTTTCAAGTGTAATTGGATTATTGAAGGAATAATCTTTTTTTACAAATTCTATTGCTTTACTCTTAATTTCAAATATTTCTTTCCAATATTTATCGTTAATGCTTTCTTCATCAATTGTGGCGACCACTCCATTTGGTGTGGCAAATTCAACTGTAAATCCATTTTCGGTAACAGATTTATATGCCAAGTAGAATTCATTTAAAAAGACTCCAGTTTGCCGTAATTTTTGTCCTTTGTTAAGTTCTAAAGTGTTTGCTGCACTCAAAACAAAAAGAATCTTCTTGTTTTGGGAGTAAAGGGATAAGTTGGTAATCATAGCAACTATTATCAGTAAATTTAGTCTTTTCATTTTAGCTTATTTAGCTGCGATAATTTCTATTTCTATTTTACAATTTGGAGCTGTTGCCAATAAAGGTAAAGGAACAATGGTACTGGCAGGAAAATTTTTCACTCTCCATTCTTTAGATGCTATGTCTATAAGAGTCTGTTTTTTTTCGGTTGTAAAATCTACAATGTAAACAGTCTGTTTTACTACATCATCTAAGGATAATCCAGCAGTTTCAAGAGCCGTCTTAACATTGGATACAGTCTGTTTGACTTGTTCTTCAAAGTTTTCCGAGACCAATTTGCCTTCTAGGTTAGAAGCCCATTGACCTGAGAAATAATAAATTTCTTTTCCTTCTGGAACTTTAACAATATGGGAAAAGCCATTATACGTAGGATTAAATAATCCTTTTGGGTTGATAAAACTGTTTTTTACGGTTGTCATAACAATGTTCTTTTTGGGGTTTGGATTTGTGGAATTTGTACAGGCCAACAAGAATGTGAGTGTACCAAGTGATACTATGCGTCCAATCATATTTTAAGTTTAAAATGATTTGACAAAGGAAGTGAGCATTGGATCCTTGTACATTTACATATGTAAAGAAAACTATATTTTATTTTTCTGGGCTCTAATTCGGCTTAATTGCGTTGGTGTTATGCCAAGATAGGAAGCAATGTGATACTGAGGTATAAGTTGCTCTAATTGAGGATATTCTTTTTTAAAAATGGCATAACGCTTATTGGCTTCCAACAATACGATTTCCACTTCACGTTTTTCTTTTTCCACAAAATAACCTTCAGCAATTTTTCTTAGAAGTCTTTCTAGGTCTTGATGCTGATCCAATAAGTCGGTTAATTTTTCATAATCCCCCAGTAACATTGTACAATCTGTTAGGGCTTGTTGATTTATAGTGCTTGGTAGCTGGGTTACCAAAGAGGAATAACCCCCGACCATATTATGTTTTATAAAGAAGTGTTTATTGTATTCTACTCCTTCATTGTTTCGGTAAAAAGCCCTTATTACTCCCTTTATTAAGAATCCAAATTCCTTGGCAACTTTACCTTCGTTAACAAAATAGTCCCCTTTTTTTAATGAATACTCACTAAAAATATTCTTTACTACCTTCCAAGTATTCTGATGAATGGGCGAAATAGTATTAAAATAGTGGAATAGTTCGTTCAAATTGCTATGTTTTTAAATGATATATACCCGTAAATATAGGAGTAGGAGCGGTTTAATCTGCAACCACTTTCAAGTAGCAATATACTTAATTAAATACAACAACGGTTTGAGTGCATACTCAAACCGTTGTTGTATTTTTACATTGTCTTATATCGGTTATCTTCCGATCATATACTTTGGCAAGCTATTAACTTTCCACTAATTTTTGGCAAGTATTGGGGCCTTTTTACTTCTTCCCCAGGCAATAAAAAGTGCAATACCTAACAACACGGCATTCATACCTATATTTGAAAATTCGCCTCGTGACGCATGAAATACGGCGGCAAAGACCATTACCAATCCAAGACCTAAAGCAGCCCAAACAGTTAAAAAAGGTTTGAAACGGAAAATAGTTGGAATTAATAAACCTAACCCACCGAGTAATTCACTAATACCTATAAATCTTACCAATCCTAATGGTGTAGATGTTACCCATGGTAGTGATTCCGCCAATACTTCCAACGGTTGGGTAGCTTTCATAATTCCGGCCATCACAAACATGGCTGCCAATAATCCTTGTGCAATCCATAAAACTATGTTAATTGCTTTGTTGTTTTTTTGATTTGTCATTTTACTCGCTTTTATTTTTGTCACAAAAATCATAGTTTTGGAAAGTCTATACATTGATGTACATCAAGAAATGACAATAGATTATTTTTGTTGGGAAAGTTCGTTTCTGACACGACTTAAAGCTTCAGGGGTAATGCCCAAATAGGAGGCTACCATTTTTAGGGGTACTCTTTGGGTAATGTTTGGGTAAGTTGAGATAAAATGCTCATACCTTTTTTTGGCATTAGAGCTCATTAACATTATTATCCTATTTTGCATCGTATTTAATCGTCTTAACAAGGCATTTAGGTCTGGACCTTCTTTTAATAATTCCTCTTTAGAAGCCACATTTATAGTGGTGTCTTCAATAGCATCGATATATAATTGGCAGGGTATATCGGACTCACAATTGTCCGTAACCAGCCAGTTTTCAGGTCCAAACATATAAATATGCTCTTTTCCTTTTTCATCAATGATATAACTACGCAACAAACCACTTTCAACAAGATAAACCTTGGAATTTATATCTCCTTTTCGTTGTAAAACAGTTCCTTTTTTTACGTTTATTTTTTTCAATTATGAATTTTTATTAAGATTTATTTTTTTGGCTTAAAATAGTAAAGTTTCCGAGTAGTTGTCCTTGCCCCACTTAGGCAGGTTGCTAGGACATCAATATATCGAATAAATCATAGATAGAATTTTCAATGTAACGTTCGTGTGTCGGTAGAGACTTGGAAACCCATGGAAACGCCACCATAGGGATTGTAATTGCTAGATGTTGTTAATGGTCATTATTCATTTGATACTCCAATTGTTCCTAAACCTATTCCATTGGTAGCCTTTCCCTTTTTGGATATTAAATTATCAATATTTTCTTTTATTAAACAGGAATTCCAAATGGGATTCCTGAATTTATATGGACGACCAAAAGTTTTATATTACGTTTTATTTTTTATTCTGGTTTTGGTCCTTTGGTAATAATAGTTCTGAGCAGGCTGGGAAACCAACGTTGCAACCAAACTAAAACTTTGCCGTGGGTTGTGAATATATAATTTCTTTTCCGTTTAATTATAGCCTTCACTATGACTTTCGCTGCCTTATTTGTAGGCCACATTAAATTTGCTGGACGTGGGTCTGGCCGATCAGGATGCCAAACACCTTCATTATCGATCTTGGCAATCTCCGACACCACAAATCCTGGATGAATGGTTGTAGAACTCACGCCAGAACCCTTTAATTCGAGTTGTAAGGTAAGACCAATTGAGTGTACGGCGGCTTTTGATGCTCCATAGGCTCCGAGATTAGGATTGGGAAGGTAAGCTCCAACACTTCCCAATAGACCAATACGACCCTGGCTTTGTTTCAAATATGGTAGGGCGTATTTTACCGTCAAGGCCAATCCCGTGACATTACCTCGCAATTGCCTATTCCAATCTGTTGCAGTCAGTTTGTCGATACTACCAAAAACACCAAATCCGGCATTGGCCACAGCAACATCTATACGTCCCCAATAGTCGATTATGCTTTGAACAGCATTTTTTATTGATTTTTCTTCCATAATATCAATTGGAACTACCAATGCTTCGCCACCCGAATTCTTAATTTGAAGAGCAATCTCTTCCAATAATTCTTTGCGTCTGGCAGATAGCACAACTTTATATCCCAATCTTGCCCACTCTAAGGCCATAGCTTTGCCAATACCGGACGAAGCTCCTGTTATCCAAACAACGTTTTCTTTTGTATTTGTCATTTTAGGTGTATTATTCATTCTTTTCTAAAATATATTTTAATCCGTCATCAAAACTGGGATAGGGTACGAGTCCATAATTATCCTAGGCTACGAATGAGACTGACACTCTATCTACTAATTGAGATTTTACTTTTTTATAAAATTCAAGCATTTCATTATTAACTTCCTAATTGGGATCAAATGGGTCAGATGAAGAGTTGGCCGTAGACAATGTTTTTCCATTAAATTGGTCTTTGTTTAAAAGATTTGGCTGTCAAAGCACTGAAAAAAGAACTCATATATGCATACCAACCGGCACTATTTCCAATATAGTTGTCGAACAAATCTGGCTTTTCCAAAAAGGCATACATTACAAATAAACCACTCAGGGACCTGCCATGAATAGGCCTTTTACCATTTGAGCGATAGTTTTTCTCGATATGGGGATTAGGTCATTACCAATGAATGAAAAAAAGTTTTCAGTTGCAGGATTTTTAACTTCGCATGTTGGTGTGCTTAATGGTATCATATCCCTTGCCCTTTTTATATTTGAAATTTCGTAATCTTTGGGAAGATTTACAACAACGGGTCTGTTCCCGCTCAATATTTTTGACTGAATACTGTCTTTGATTTCAATTTTGATAGTCAAATCTTGAGAAAATCCTAAAGTTGATTGTAATACCCCGATACTGACAAAAAGTAAAAAATAGTTTCTCATTTCTCCTTTTGCTTAAATGGGCTACAATACAACGCTAGGTGTTACATCTGGGACGGCAGTGGGGGAGTTGTTGCCTGGCCCCGTAATTTTATGGAAATATAGTGAAAACCATTATTGGTTTTCGACTGACTTGGGAATAAATTAGTGCAGGGCAAATCACATAGCGTGTGGAACTCTGTGGAATTGTTTTTTTTGGTTAATAGTGGTTCATTAAAGAGTTATTCTTATCCTGCGCGTTAATGTGTCCTTTATAGGGATGCGGATCCCTTTGAGAAGACGACCTCTGCGATAGTAGCTGGCTGGTTGGGGCACTGGCAAACGTATTGTAGTATATGAAGTGGTCGTGGTAGAATGCAAAGTCATTGTATTGGAATAAGTTGGGTTACTTCGTTTAAGCAACCAATCCAGTAAATACATATCGGTATCGCCACGTTTTTGGGCATGAGAGGATTTTTGTATGTGGACTTCTATGGGCAATAGTATTCGTTATTGGTAGTGTATTATCAACGTAATGCCTCAGCAACCGATTTACTATCTACAAACTGCTCAAAACTAATAATCTTACCATTGCTCAGTTTCCAAATATGGGCAACTCTAGCTTCAAAATACTTGTTCGTTTTTTTATAGGTACCGGAATAAGTGCCATAAGCAACTACTTCGTCATTACTTGCAATATAATCTTCAGGAGTAAATTGATAATCAATCCACTCGCTACCTAAGCGCTTAAAAACATTCTCAGTAACACTTTCTAAACCAATATATGTTCCTGCATACGGAAAGCCTTTTGCTTCTGTCCAACAAATATCGTCGGCTACGTGTCTGGCCAAGTTTTTACCATTTTCTTCGGAAGTACTCCCTTCATACGTGCTTTTTATGATATCTAAATTTGTCATAGCATTTTGTTTTAAAGAACAACTTGACAGCGCTAAAAGCATTGTCAAGTTGATAATTATTATGGGTTTTACCATTTCATTTCTCCTGTGTTCACTTTTGCCCCAAGGAGTAAAGCTGTTTCAAAAGTTAAATTTGGATATTTTGCTTTTATAGTTGCTATTAACGCTTCAGAAGTTTTATTGCTTTTCAAAGCTTCTTCATAAAATTGAATATAACTTTTTGTGTGCTTTACAGCATCAATAGTGAAATCAGAATTGGTATTTGCGTGTGCAGGGATTACAATTTCAGGTTTTAATTCACTAATTGTATTTAAAATTGAGATCCAGTTGTTACGTACCTCTGTGGTTTGTGCATCGGCCATCCACGCATTAAATGTTGTACCAAAAACATTAATACCACCTAAAGTTGTTTTTATGGAAGGAATCCATATAAAAGTTCTTTTTGGGAAATCCTCCAGCCCAATGATTTCCAATTTTTCGCCTTCTAAATCGATATGATTTCCTTTAATTACCTGCGGTAAAATTACATTGGAGGTAATTTTATCGCCTAATTTTTCGCCCCATACTTCCAATTTTTTTTGAGCTGTTGCTTTAATGTGCTCTACGGTTGCAGGTGAAGCATAAGCCGTAACCCCTGGAAAATATTTTTTGAACACTTCTAATCCGAAATAAAAATCAGGATCCCCATGCGAAACATAAATCGTGGTTAATTTCTTTCCTGAGTTTTTGATTTCTTTTGCTACCTTTTCTGCATCTCCCAAAGTAAATTGTGCATCTATCAATACCGCTTCGTTTTTACCTGAAATAATTACTGAAGCAACACCAAAGCTGTTTTCTGATGCGTTGTAAACTTGTAATTTAAAACTGTTTGTTTCTATTGTTTTGAAACTTTGTTCTTGTGCGTTCATTTTGAATAAAATTAAAATAGTTAAAAATACTGTTGAAATAATAGATTTCATTTTATGTCTTGTTTATAATGATGGTACAAAGATGCGATGGATCCCTATCACAAAACATTGAACAAGTTCAATAAATGAATTCCCTACTATTTTTTACTAGCTATTTTCCGTCTTATTTTACTCAAAAACTCGTGGCTTATGCCTAGGTAAGCGGCTATCTGCAGGTTGGTTAATCGTTGAAAGAGATTAGGGTATTTTTCTATAAAGTCTATATAACGTTGGTCAGCTGTTTTGCTCAAATTATCTATCATTCTTCGTTGTAACGAGATATGAGTTTTTTGAGTCATTATTCTGAACAGTTTTTCTATTTTAGGAATGTTGTTATATGCAAACTCTTTATCCTTTTTTGAAATCAATAATACTACGCTATCTTCTAAAGCTTGTATATAAAGATGGGATGGTTTCTCATTGGTAAAACTGTCCATATCCGTAATCCACCAATTTTCTTGGGCAAAATAGAGTACCTGTTCAAAACCATTTTGATCTATATGGTAGATTCTAAAAAGTCCTTTTGTGACAAAACCTTCAAACTTACAGATATCCCCTTCACGCAGAAGGAACTGTTTTTTCATAACTTTATTTTCATTGAATAAGTTGCAAAAACTGTCTATCTCTTTGTTTGAAAGAGCAATATGCTTTAGTATATTTTGTTTTAGTAACTCTTTCATATTCGTGGGTTATAATTACCCCATTGTTAGGACAATAAATCTATAAAAATAAGTTTAATGCTGTCTTGTTTTTAGGGAATCCTACAAGCCCACTCTTTAGGGCTGGGTATTTACTTACCGTGAACTTTTGCGCCGTACGTAGTGCGGAGCCAAGGCAACCTTGTATTTTCCCTTACACACGAAGATTTAGTTGTTGGCATTGGTTTTTTCTTTATTCAGGTAAACATTTGGATTAAATTTCTCCATATAGATTTCTGGCTTTGGCAGTTTTGTAAACCCATATTTTTCATAAAGCCATTCCGCTGTGCTTGTCAATAAAATCCAACGTCTTAAACCTTGCAATTCCTTATGTTCCATTATTGTTTCCATAAGCCATTTACTTAATCCTAGTCCTCGATATTCCTTCAGAATAAAAACGTCTCCCAAATATGCTATGGTTGAAAAATCAGAAATTACTCTTGCGTAACCAATTAAATTTGGTCCAATATAAATGCCAAAATTCAGGGAATTATCGATTGATTTTTCGACTTTTTCAAATGAAATTCCCTTGCTCCAGCCCGATTCGTAGGTTAAAAAATTATGGATCAATGCAATGTCCAATTTTTTTTTGTCGGTAGAAATCAAATAGTCATTATTATATTTTTCCAAAATCTCCAAATTGATTCAGTATGGGTTTGTTAAATTCAGTCCAAGGTGTTTTAATCACCTAAATGAGCAAATATATCCATTGCGACACACATTTGGGTGCGTGAGGGTTTTGGTTCGTAGTTATAAGCCAACAATGAATTATACGGTGTTACAAAAAGTCATGTTTACTCAACAATTATTTCTGTTATAGGACAACTTTTTGGTATATACATCTTCTTATCGGTTTTTATAAAATTTTTAAGTTTTTCGGTATATCTTAATTTTCCGTAATAATCGATATAATATATTTCTTTTATTAAGCCTATTGGTATTTTTCTATTTAACAACCATTTTTCAAATAGGTTAAGATGTGTAAAAATCGGCAATTCAAAATTTGATGTTGTTTCAATTATAAAATAATAAGTTCCTATTTTTTTTCTTTTGGCTTTCTTTTTATTCCTGAAACTATACTTGTATTCAATAAATGATTCATTATTAAGTAACGTATCTTTTACTCTAGTAAAATCATAGTCGTCATTTTTTAAGGGATTTGTTACGCCTAAAACATATCTACAATTCATATCAATCAAATCAGCGTCATTTAAATCTGGTTTTAAGACTATCGCATTTGCATGGATTTTACTTTTGTGATCATAAAAATTGAGTTGATAATTTAAACTATCTTTCTCGAAAATAACAGCAAAATATTCATTTTGTTTAGAATTTATTAGGTAATACCTATTCATATTTTGATGGGAAACCCTGCTATGCTGATTCTTAACTTTAACTGGTTTTTTGTAGAATAAGTTTACATCATATTCCATGATATGATCAAAATCATATAGCTTTTGTGAATAACCCATAGTTACTGATAAACTGAATAGTAAAATCGGAATTTTCATGAGCACTGTTCGTTATTGCTTAAGTTAATACAGTTTACAGATTGGCCTTTACACTAAATTGGTATCAAAGCTTGTTGCTTTTTCTTTGGTACTTAAATACCTTCCACCCAAGAATTTAACGACTACCGATTTGCAAATAATATTCTTAAACAGCTAAATCATCGGTTCTAATTTTATTGACATCGTTCTCTTTTTGTTGCAATAAGGCAAACCCAAAAGTTAGAACTCCAACCCGTCCAATAAACATTAAAATGATTATCAATACTTTACCAATGTTGGATAAATCCGCTGTAATTCCCGTACTTAATCCCACAGTTCCCAATGCGGATGCCACTTCAAATAAAATGCTGTCGAAAGAAAAGTTTTCAAAGTAAGAAAGCAAAAAGGAAAACAGGAAAATTAAACTCGTGTAAAGCATAAAAGTGGATGTGGCAACATATATTCTCTCAAATGGGATAAGTCTGTTTAAAAATGTGATTTTTTTTTGCCCAAACAATCGGCTTTTTAATATTGATAGCATTGCCGTTAAAGTCGTTATTTTCATTCCGCCCGCTGTTCCCGAAGGCGACGCTCCTATATACATAAGAAAGGTAATAAGCAATAGTATTGGCAAGGACATTTCACCAATTGGTATGGTATTAAACCCAACTGTTGTCATAGCAGACATTGCTTGAAAGAATGAGGTCATAAGTGAACTGTTAGAGCCAAGAATAGATGAAGACTCTGTTGTGTAAATGAGTAGAGTGCCTAAAAAAAGTAAGAGCAAAAAGCCGTAAACAATGATTTTTGTCGTAAACGAAATTTCTTTGGATTTACCTGTTATGCGATACCACAAATCTGTAATAACAATAAAGCCCAAAGAACCAGAAATGGCTAGCACGGCAATAATTGTGTTCATAAAAGTATTGTCATGAAAACTTTCGAAGCCATTATTAAACAATCCAAATCCTGCTGTACAAAACGATGAAATACTATGAAAAATTGAAAACCAAATCGCTTTTAAACTTCCCATTCCAGAATTGGTAAAGGCAAAATAGAAAAGTATAGTTCCAATAGTTTCCATTATTAGGGTAAAGACTATTACACTTTTAATGAAATCATTGGTCTTTATTGTATTGGGCAATGTAAATTCCGTTCCTATTAATTTACTATGCCAATGTGTTATTTTCTTGGTCGTAAATATTAAATAGTATGTTGTTAACGTCATATATCCAATGCCACCAATTTGTATTAACGCCATAATCACAAACTGACCGAAAAAATTATAGGCATCGAAAATGCTTACAGTCACAAGTCCAGTAGTTGAAATAGCGGAAGTTGAAATAAATAAATTATCCAATAAGGATATGTCCTTTTTATGAAATATAGGAATAGACAGTAAAATAAACCCAATCAGCGTATACAAAAAGAATCCCCAGACTAAATTCATCTGAGGCGATTTGCTAATTTGAAATTTTCGATACCACTTAGATACTTTTCTGTAGGTTTTATTTTCCATTCTTTGTATACTATATCAGTCCGGGTCATAATGTTGTACAAAGTAGATGTAAAAGATTAGTGGCCACTTTCAGGCTCCAAATTTAGCAAATACAAACGGAATAGAAAATCTTTGATAGGCGGGAACAAGAACTTACTATTGGCCATTGTTACTTGCTTTATTCATAACCAATTTGCACTGCAATTAGGATTGCAATAGCCGCAATGACTAATAGTATTACTGTAGGTTTTATTATAAACTTTATCCAGTTATTGTATTTTATTCCTCCTAATGCCAATACTGCCATTAGAGCTCCATTCGTAGGTACAATTACATCCATCATGATGGTTCCATATTGATAGGCAAGTACGCACACTTGCCTTGAAAGTCCAATCAAATCAGCTAGAGGCGTCAGAATCGGCATTGTTAAAATAGCTTGTCCTGAATAACTCGGTATCGGAAAATGTAGAATGCTATGGGAAAACATCATAAGAATGGCGGAAACAGAAGGTGAAACATTTTTTAAAGGAGAAAAAAGCCCATAGATAATAGTGTCTACAATAGATCCCTCACTCAAAATAATAGATATACTGTTTGCAAGTCCAATGATTACACATGCAAAAACCATCTCCCTAAAACCGTCAACATAAATTTCTGTAGTTTTATTAAATCCAAAATGCGCAATTAGACCGGATAATATGCCTAATCCGAAAAAACAAGCTGACATTTCGTTGAAACCCCATTCCAATACTATTAATCCGTAAGTAACCAATCCAAATGTCAATGCCAATAGTGTCAATATTATTTTGCTTCTGGTCGTTAATTTTATTACTTCCAATTCTAGTGCGGATTTTTCAACACGATGTTTGCTCGCATAACGTAGGATGTACATAGTCCAAACTATGGCAGCAATGAGCAAAAAAACTAATCTGAATTCAGTTCCTGAAAGTAGTTCCACCTCGGCTTCCTTTTGCGCAAGTAAAACTCCAAAAGGATTAAACGGACTAAAGGCAGCACCAACAACCGCCGACCCGTAACTAGCTCCAATGATAGTGGATGTATTATAACCAAGCGTGCGACCAAACAAGAGTAGGATTGGAGTCATGGCTATAGCCTCTTCCTGCAAGGCTATAGTAAATCCTGCCGTTAAGAATAATAAGGTTATGATGGCCAAAGCAAAGACCTCCCTTCCTTTTAGGGCCAGGATTAGTTGATTTAAGCCTTGATTGAGCGCTCCAGTCTTCTCAATAACATAAAAACATCCTCCCAGTAATAAAATTAATACAATTAAATCAGCCCGTCCAGCAATGCCCTTAGGTATTGCCAATAATGCATCAAAAGCAGAAAGATGGGGGGCGTTCCGTTGTTCATAAGAGTTGGGCACTACAATGGTGCGATTGTTTTCGGTATTAATTTCTCTTTGGTAATTCCCCTTGGGAATAATGAAGGTCAGTATCCAGGCAAAAAGTATTACGGATAGAATGATGACAAAAGCATTAGGGAATTTTTTCATTTTTTAAATATTATTGGCAGCGGTCTTCTTGTATGGCTCGTTGCGGTAAACCATTGCTGATTTTCCGTCTAAAGCGAAAGATAGCAAATAGCAATGAATTCCGATCAGAAAATCCAGCCATATTAATAGGAGCTTTTGTTACCGGTATTTCCGTTGAGATAGGGTTATTAGGAGCTGTGTTTTTAATTTTTTAGGTTTAACATGGGTATTTTAGCAAAATCATAACTATTGGATTCCATTATTGCTGTAGTCTACAATCATTAATCAATTCTGTCCTGAAGTGTCCAACATGTATTAGTGAAACTCAATTTTGAGAGGTCAGTAAGACGCACTTAGAATTGCAGGTTGAACCAATCCCGCCTTTTTCGGCGGGATCTAGGTTCAATGCCTCGACCCTTGGGTCGATTCCTTTAATTGGGTTCAGGGCTTGCTCTGGGGTTTAATACCTTTTATTCGACTTATCTTTCCGGGGTTAAAAATTGTACTTCTTATAGGCGATATGGTTCATACGCTGCGACTACTTCTTCATTGCCAAACGTATCATTTTGCCATTATTTCCTTTACGCAAAAATTGATTGATTAAATGCCTACCCGTTGCACCATTTGCTCCGGCTGTCAATACGGACATTCTATTTTTGTTTTTTTAATATTTTATAAATTCTACTATTAATGATTTCTGACAGGTTCCAGTTGTAGAGTTTAGCGTCGGTCGTGCTGTAGAACTCTATAACAACAGCATCAAGGTCTTTGTAATATTTTGCAAAACTTTGGTATCCAGGAACCCAACCGGAATGATCATACTTGTACATGGAGGAATATAACTCCTGTTCACCCTGTTCAAACAATGATCCATCATTTAATGCCCTTAGGAAAGTACCCACGTCTTCTGCTGTAGCTAACATGCCGTGTTCATCGGCCTTCAAATCAAAAGGATGTCCTACGTGATAGCCACTCATTACATCATCTAAATTCACTTCATCCAACGAACCATAGGTATGTTTCAGATTGAGAGGCTTTAAAATTTCTTCCTGAATAAATTGAAAGTTGTCATAACCTAGCACATTGTCCATTATCTTATTGATTAATAAGTAATTGGTATTGCAATATTCATAATCGGTGCCAGGTTCAAAGTTGGCAGGTTTGTTCAGGATCAACGCCAGACTTTCTTCATAGGATTGGGTTGGCGACGCCCAAAAATTTGGAGCATCCGTAAAATTGGGGATGCCACTTCTATGCTGTATCATCATCCTCAAGGTGATTTTTTCTGCCTTGTCAATTTTACCCACAAGTTCCGGTAAATAGGCAGCGAGGGTTTTTTCTAGAGATAACCGTCCATTACTTACCAGTTTGGCCACTGCTACAGCATCATATAGCTTGCTAATGCTTGCAATCTTAAACAATGCGTTGGGGTTGGCAAGTATCCTGGAATCACGATTGTGCCAGCCTGAAGCATAATACTGAGGGGGTTTGCCAGTTTGGTCTATATAAACAATCATTCCGTCAAATCCATGATCGATGGCTTCATCCGTTTGTTCCTGAATGGTATCGGGTAGTGGAAATATCCATGCTTTTAGCAATAGCCATGGTACAAAATAAAGTGAAATTACGGTTCCTGTCAGTAGCAAAATGCGCACTGTCCACTTGGCTTTTTTGTTTTTCATCATTTTTTCTTTAAAACTTTAATTAATTCCATTATGGTAGTCAATGGTCTGTCATCCTCTGAATAGTAACCTACCGACCTTAGGTTGACAGGAATATGTGGAGCAATCCAATTTATGTTGTCCTATGATTTTGAATTGGAGTGGAACTTTGTGGAAACTCATCCCATCAATCCAGAATATTGTAATTGAAACCTTCTAGACCCTCCCATTGGTTTAGGCTTAGATCCACTTGGTTTACCTACCAGAACCTGCATAAGGTTTAATATGCCTTTAAACTCTTGCAGTAGGTATTTTAAATAATAGTCCTCTTTGGCAGTATCCTTTAAATAGTCCATGTATTTGCTAAATGGCTTTAGGTTTGTCATTTTCAAATCATCAAGAATTTGGCCGATAGTATCGTCCGCATTGATCCTATCCCTCTTATAGCCGAAATTCCGGATAGTATGGAAATTAAAGGAGTCCAGGATTTCCAAGAAATTATATTTATCCATTTCTTCAAAATAGTGGTGGTAGGCATTATCAATATCGGTCTCATGGTTTCGGTTAAAACCATGTTGTCAACATACTTGACCATTGATTCCAGCCCTTCCATTTAAGTTTTATTAAAAAATTCAATTAAAGATTCATCACTTGTTAAGGCAATATTTTTTGGTTCCAAATTTGGGTTTTAAACAATGTAAATAATAGGATAAGTATTAATTTATTCATGTGTTTCATGTTTTGCATTTAATGTTCACCAACAGTATAATATCTATGATTTAGTAGCATATTTTAGTTACTGAATTAGCAAATACATACCGTATGTAAAATCCGTCTCGCAGCACTTAAAAGCGTGGGAAGATTTTTGAAATTGGACGGACAAGGCAAATACCTATAACCATGGTTGTGATACCCGTCTTCAATATTATTTTACCATTCATTTCAGTGTTCATTTCGAGTTTTAACCGGACTCGTTCTTAATAAATATCCAAAGCAAACTGCAAACAAGGAATATAAAATAGTAATTGTAAGAATCACTTTAAATTGGTAATCAGCGTAATTCCCAACCACTTTTATTAAGGCAAAAGCACTTACAAAAAAATGAAGTAAATTTCCAAAAACAAGTGGACGATTATAAATTCCACCTATTAAATTATTTTTTGCCATCCAATTCATCATTCCGAATCCCAAATACAAAGATCCAAAAATCTGCAATGTCAATATAAAGGTCCGATTAGTTCCTGCATCAAAAAATTCTGCTATTTCTTTAGGAAGGAAAGTTAGTCCAAATCCAATGATTCCAAGATATAAAGCAGTTACAGTCATTAAATATTTTGTGTTCACGATGTTTAATTATATAATCCAAAGTACAAGCCTTTTGTTTGTTTTTATTGGTACAATTATGTTAACATACATACTCCATATTGGGTGGGCCTATGAGAAAGCAACATCATTGGTCCTGGTCATGATTAGTGCGGAGCTATGGAATCCTATTATTTTTCGTCTAGGCATATAACAAAAGCATTTGGTCCGCCGGAACGTGCCTCCCTCCCGAATGATTTGCCGGGCTGGTTTCGATGGAGGACGGTTGGGTTTTTTTCTTTTTCATTTTAAAAGCCAAATCCTAGGGATTTTGTAGACATAATAAAAGTACATAAAACCAGCAAATATAGGAACAGCACTTATTATCAATAGGTTTTAGTATAGCCAGTTTTCTTATTTGATTTGTAATTGACTTACAATTTCAAATTGCTTATTGACAATAGATTGATTATGTCCATGTCCTGCATCTTGCAATAAAAAGTATTCTTTCTTCGGGGCATTGATTTTGTCAAAATATGGTTTGTTAACTTCTTTTGAAGTTAATATGTCTTGCTCTCCCTGTATCAGATAAACGGGAATTTTAAATTCTAAACCATCAATATTGTAATCCGTATCTGCTACCATCGATTTTATTCCAAGCTTTTCATGCCCAACAAAATTGATAAAGGAATAATCATCCCCATCATAACGGTCCTTACTGTCTTTTTCATTATCATATTCTGAAGCTATTTCCCACCAAAAATTTGGAGCTGGAGTTGAATTTTTTATTTCATATTTTTTAACAATTCTTAATAATTGACCATAACTTTTGGCATTATTATAAAGCGGTTTTCCTAAGGTGATAAGTTCATCTATGGAAACCTTATCTTTCTGATCTTTGGCCATTTCGAACACTTTTTGATATGAATACATAATATTATCCGAAAAATTAACAAACTGGGCATGCCCAATATAAGCATGGAAAAGTTCAGGATTACTTAAAGCCATTTCAGTACCAAGAATTGAGCCCCAAGAAGTACCTACTAGAATAACTTTCTTCTTATTTAAGTAATCAATTAGGTAATGGGTAAGTTCAATCCCATCTTGAGTCATCTGCTTTAAGGTCAAAGGGTTTTTTATCCAATATTCTTCCGTGATGTCCGCTGGTGTATTACGTCCATAGGTTTTTCCGGCACCTCTTTGGTCCCAATTGACCAAAATAAAATTCTTTTCCCACCCTCTATACATGGCATTGTCATACTGGCTCATTGTGCTACCTGGACCACCATGTATGAAAAGAATTATAGGCTTTGATAGGTCATCACCTTTAATAGTAATCCATTGTTCAATTCCCCCAATGGAAACAAACTTGCTCTCATTGATGGATTTAGTTTGAGCGATTGAAAAACTTGAAATTAAAAAAGTAATAATGATAGCGTTTATTGTTTTCATAGTAACGGAGTATTATTAAACAATAGTAAGACGTTAAAAAAGAGGAATTGTTACCAAGAGTTTATAATTACTATAGCGTTCTCGCTTATAGGCCTTAACGAATTTTAGGCACTAATTTACCAGATTAACACAGCCCTTCAAAATACATAAAATATAAACATCTTACAATTTCGATTTGGCTTATAGCATCTAAATGTTAGAAGTAGGTAGTGTATTGCTAAATCGAGGATTGGTTAATATTATACAAATAGGGGATTTGAATGTACGAATCTCGCGATTGAACACAAATTTCGAATTAAGCTATAAGCCTTGTGATCACTAAGTTTTTACCTATTTTCTTATACATTTAGGTGGGCTGGCTATATTTCTTTATTAGTGAAACCCAATTTTGAGAAGTCGGTAAGACGCACTGAAAATTGCGAGTTGACCTAATCCCGCCTTTTTCCGGGGGATCTAGGTTCAATACCTCGACCAATGGGTCGATTCCTTTTATTGGGTTCTGGGCTTGCCTTGAGGTTTAATACCTTTTATTTACTTTGGGCGGTAATGAAGTAAGATTGTCCCACTTTTGAAAATTTTGGTCTTTGAAAGTTCCAGATTAATATTATCATTTAGGTTGTCCAAAATTGGTTCTCCCTTTTCAATGAATATTGGGTCGATCATTATTTGATATTCGTCTACTAAATTAGCATTCGAAAGCTGTTTTAAAATCTTTCCGCTTCCTAAAAGAGTAATGTTCTTTTTACTCTCTTTTTTCAATTCGGTTATTCTTTCAATGAGATTTTCCTTAATGATTTGGGTGTTTTCCCAATCAGTCGATTTTAGTGTTTTGGAAACAACTAGTTTTTCCGAGTGGTTCATTCCATCTGCAACTTCGGGAAAGGAATCATAAGCCATTTGTGTTGGCCAAAAACTTTTCATCATTTCATAAGTCACTCTGCCGAATAAAAGGATATTGTTCAATTTTAAACTCTCTACCGAATATTCTGCCTCTTCTCCTCCGTGTTGGTGCCAATTTATATCTCCATTTTTTCCTTTATAAAATCCATTTAAGGAAATGAATGTAAATGATGTCAGTTTTGCCATAATTTTATTTCAAAGTTGTTTTTTTGCACATGTCGGTCCTGTCTATGATCAATTGAGTGTCCCGATAGCTATCGATATAGCAGTTAACCTAGCGAGTACGCACCAAGTTGGGAATTCCGTACCGCCACATATTAGGGGTGGGAGCATTTCCAGAATAAGGCATAACCTAGTAATTATTTTATTAAGTGTTAGCTGCTAGCTTTTTGGTCAGTTTTTTAAAAGATTCAATTAGTTTTCGTAATTCAGATTTCGTTTTTATATCAGTTATTTTTCCATTTTGGGAAACCTTACTTTTTATTCCTTTAATTAAGAGAGTTGTTTCTTCGGTAAAGTTAGTCTGTATGGTTTCCATAATCAGTTTTAGTTGTTCGTGTCCTTTTTCTCCACTTGCTGAAGCAGTTATGAGACCTATTGGTTTATCCGAAAACACCGTTGTGGATACACACCATTCCAAAATATTTTTCAGTCCGCTTGGGATACTGAAAACATATTCAGGTGTGCAGATTAATATTCCGTCTGCGTTGGTAACTTTTTGTCGGAAGGCAACAATTTTTTCGGGAACATTTTTGTCTGTCAGTTCAGTTCTAAATTGTGGAAAAGAGGCTAAGTCATCTATTATTTCAAAATCAAATTCAGATTTTTCAGATTCGGCTATGTATTTCAAAATGGAAAGATTTGCCGAATACTGGCTGGCGCTTCCGCAAATTCCAATTATCTTCTTCCTATGTTTCATTTGTTCAATTCAGTGCTGTTTTTCAAGATTCAGCATATTAAGGTTGAGTATAGGAATAGCAACCGATAGTGTGGTACTTTCTAGTGAAGCCACAAGAATGATGAAGCGGGTTAAAGCCCTTGGAATTGCAGCTGTTTCACTAATATTTTTGAGCATTGTTATGGTTGGCCCTTAGTAGTCCCTATTTTTCATTCAGTTAACTATTTCGTAGTATTTTTGGCTATTTTCTAGGGATATTGCAATTTGATCCAATACAATCCCAGGTTGATTAATAAAGATTCTCAAAGTCTGCTTACCTGTTTTATCAATTATCATGGAGCAAGTAACAGCTGCAAAATTACGCAATACATTTTCTTTCCATTGGTCACTCCTTCCTTTAGTGTTTAGGGGAAACTCCTTAATTTCTTTATCATTTAGTTCTACCCAGATCTTGTGGTCAAAATTATTGGAATGAGAGGGCAAACTACGAATTTCTAGTTGATACGTACCAGCCTTTTCAATATCAAATGTATATTCTACATAAGGTTTTTCTGTATGAAAAGTACGATTTCTAAAAGGGAAAAGTGTTAAACTTGAATTACTATACCCCAATCCATCAATAATTTTCCATTGGTAACCCTCCGTACCATAGGCTTTGGAATATTCGCTGGCCTGTAAAAATATTGGAGCTATTGGGTTAGGTTGTTTTCGCTGTTCTTCCTCAATAGGGAGGGGGTCGGTCAAATGATAGCTTGGCATTTCAAATGCTGGAAGATTACGAGGTTTCATTGATATGATATTTTGCCACTTGCCGTCGCTGATATTTTGATTGTAATGTGCAGTGAGGGTAACAATGTCATCATATGCTTTTTGTGATTGATTAGCTAAGCTTTCTTTCTCTGCAATGTCTGTATTTAAAAAAGACTGTTGTGCATACAGAAATTTGTAATTCATTAATGCAGCACCCTTTATAGGATATTCTACAAGCTGAAAGTAAGCATCTGAACGTTCTTTTGATATGGTAGGTTTAATGGCGTCCACTTTTTCAACTAATTGGAGATAAGCGTCGATTCTACGTTTTGACTCCTCTTGGTTAAACTCGGTTATCCTTGTAGGGGTTTGTGGTTCGGTTTTACTCCAACCCATATATTCAGGCTTCCGTAAGAAGGCTAGACGATAATATTCTTCCAAAACATCAGCAATTTCTTCAGCTTTTTCTTCGCCAAACTCTCTAATGCTCCAACCAACCAAATGTTTTTTTATTGTCGATTCATTGATACTGTTAACATCCCAAGCTAGGTCAAGAAAAAATTCCATAGCATATTCTCCAGGTTTGATATCGCCTACATTGGCAATCCATATTTTTTTTGCACCGTTTTGATAGGCTCTTGACATTTCATACCAGATTAATCCAGGTTGCGTTGTAGAGAGCCAGAGGTAATCATGCGGTCTACCCCAATAACTCAAATGATAATACACACCACTACCACCTTTTCGTTGCTGTTCTTCGTCATTACTTAACCTACGGATATAACCATAATTGTCATCTGTCCACATCAGGGTAATATCTTCTGGAACTTTTAAACCATCATTGTACAGATCCAATACTTCCTTATAAAGTGTAAAGACCTGAGAAATATTTTCGATAGGTTTGTTTATAGTTTTGCTAAGCATATCCCGCTGATCCAATATAATATTTTCAAGCATTTCCACCTTTTCTTCTTGCGTGGCATTTCCTTCCATACCTGAATCATGAATTCCGCGCATTCCCATACTTATATGGTTATCCCCATTTTTAGTTTCGGATATTCGTTCTTGCCAATACTCCTTAATTTTCTCGCTATTCGTAAAGTAATTGAACTCGCCGTATTCTACTTTGTTCCATTCATCAACATTGTTTCTTAGCATGGGTTCGGCATGCGAAGTCCCTATGGATATGTGATATTTTTCTGCCATAGCCCGATTTCCAGGAATGCTGTAAAACGCTTTGGTGGAAGGGTGCATCGCTGGCCATATGGTATTTGCCTTAAGCCTTAGTAACAATTGAAATATTTTTTCATAGGTTTTGGGACCAATATCACCTGTTTGTTTCTCAAATGTTTTTGCTGCCCAAGGTTGCAATCCCCAATCTTCATCATTTAAAAAGATCCCGCGGTATTGTACGGAAGGACTGTCCTCAATTCCATTTTGGGGCAAGTTCAATACTATTGATTCCTTTTTTTTAGGATGAACATCAGCCCACCATTTCCAAGGTGAAATACCTATGCGTTCTGCTACGTCAAATATTCCATATACTGTTCCTCTAATGTCGCTACCAACTATAAAAAGATTATCCTGATGATATTTAATGACGAATTTTTCCCATTTATTCTTCAACTGGGTGTTATAACTATGAGGCAGTTCTTCTATCAACTTATCGTTAAATTGCCCTATATAAATTCCTTTTTTTTCAGGCTGATATTTATCTGTATAGTTAATTGAGATTTTCCTTCCAAGTATTCTTTCTATGTCTTGGGCCAAATCATTAGCAGCCCATTTCACTAGTTCGTCAGAATCCTTATGAATATAAAAATTCGTATTTGACGACTTATTATTGATAACAAAATTATTGGTATCTATCTTTTGACATGACACTAGTAAGAATAGTATTATGCATGCAATGTATTCCTTCATATTTTATGATTAAGGTTTAATTGGTAACAACGTGTTTGTGTATGAATTGTAGCCTGTTTCAGCAACTAAATTAGCAAATGCAAACCGAATGAAAAACTCGTCACGCCACGTTTTTGGACTTGGGAAGATTTTTGTAAGTAGGAAAGCTCTAGTCGTTAATTGTAGCAATATTAGGGTTGGTTTTTATCCACTTGATTGCCTTTTCCGACATTTTTTTATAGTCGTGACCAACATTTTTTATTGTGTCAATTTCCCAATTAAAAGTCCAATTGTTTTTGTTCTTCAATTCTTTATTCGCATTAAAAAAAGTAGTTCCGCGTTCTAACCTATTGGCTCCTTGTTCCATTGCCAAATCCGTAGTTCTGAAAGTCCCTAAACTTGGGTCGTTATCTAATTCTCCCAATAGAATAATCAATCTATTATTATAAGATTTTTGCAAATTGATTTCTATATTTTGAGTGCCATAGGGAAATTCAAGTTTCTTATTTGGTAGAGTATAAAAGCCGGAATTTGCAGCGATAGCCGTTCCAATTCTCGATTCGGGCATTAACATTACCATTCTATGCACAAATTGTCCGCCGGCCGAATGTCCAAAAATGTCATATTGTTCATTTGTAATACTGTTAACCGATTTGATATGGTCAAAAATATTTTCTACGACTGTATATGCCCACTCGCTTTTTGGGTTTTTAGTCCCAAAGAAGGTAAATAAATTTCCTTCTTGGTAATCGTTTGTTGTATATTTTGAAAATTTATTCTCAAATTCAGGCGCGACTATAAATAGGTTGTTTTTGTCTGCTAAATCTATCCAAGCGTTTAGATAATCATCCGCATTGCGTCCTCCTCCGTGCATCACAAAAACTATTTTGTCTTTATCTTTCCAATTTATGGGTTTGTAGGTCCAAACCTTAATAGATTTTCTCTTACTATCTTTATAAGCGTAGATAACAATTGAGTCTATACCTATTTTCACTGTATTGGTTTTTTTTACTTCAGGTCCTTTAGGTAGTATGTAGAGATACACATAGCCTGTAACTGAAAGAAGTAAAAGAATTGATAAGGTAGATAAGATTACTTTTTTTAAAATTCTAAAAGTTTTGTTCATGTAACCAAAATTGTTTTATTATTCAAATCTAAATTTCTTTGTTTAAATACGGAATTTTTTATTTCCGTACTGTGCTTTTTTAAGGACGAATTGTTTTTTTTGATTTATCCTAACCTTTCAGGCCATGATTTCGTTTTGAAAATCTGAAAGTATTTTCGGAAAGGAAATAAAGCTGACTTAATGAAAAAGTAATATTAGGTTTTGCAGAGAGCAAAAATGAATTATAGCATCGTTGAACTAAACCTAAAGGTAGCTTCAAACAAGTGTTACCTTACTGTTCACTACCTGTAGGATAGTGATTAATCATAACATTTAAATTTATGAAGAAAAGTAGTGGACGGACCGTTTGAAAAAAAGTACGCCAAGGACAACGCTACAAAAAGTGTAAGGGGAGGCCCATGGCCAAAATTAAAATAACTGAGGTAAAGGCCGCTCCGGCCTCAAGATCTATCCGTAAAACTCCATTAAACCATAGCAATCCCCTAGTACGAGTAAACCGGACCCGGTTGTGTCATCACGGTCTTCATGTTTGGCCGTACCAACCAGACGAAGACTTGGTTATTGTGCATAGTTATTTATTGAGTTTTCTCTCCAAATTTTTAAGACTTGCTTCTTTTCGCCACCATTGGTATTCTATAAGATTAGATGTACAATAAAAGACAATTACCTTTGGTTTACAAAATTCTTAATTAAATACAAAAACGGCATGGGCAAAACCCAAGCCGTACTTGTATTTATATTCTGTAAGGTATAGTTTTTGTTCTATTGGATTAACCAATCACTTAAAGTGATACTTGGTTGACCAAGAAGGCTATTTGTGTCATCACTGCTACCAACTTCTTTTGTTTTTTCAAAATACTCGAACATTGGAATAATATTTTTCAATTCCTTATTTCCTGTGATGAAAGCAATAAATTTAAGCAAACCAAAAGGTACGTTCGCTACTTTTTTTATGTTAGGGTGTCTTACCTTAATATATTGCTCTAAAGCTTCCTTGAGGGTGAACTTTTCTGGTCCATAAGAATAAAATTCTTGATTCAAAGATTCTTCAATGGCATAGGCACTACTTAATTGCTTTGCAAAGTCTTTAGCGCTAATCCAATGTATTTTTAAAGGCTGTTTTCCCATTACGTTGGCCTTTCCGTTTTGAATCATCATGTCCAAGGATTCCATAAACCAAGTAGGTCTAAATATCATATAGGGTATGCCACTGGATTTAAGTAATTGTTCCGCCTTATATTTATTACCGACCATGGTAAACCAGCTATTTTCTTTGCAAACCGTTGCACCACTTACATAGCTAATGCGTTTTATGTTATTCCTTTTTGCTATGTCGACAATATTTTGAACCGCTAATGCCTCATCTGGAGTGTTGATTGTAATATGTATGGCATCACAGCCCCTAATAGCATTTTCTAAGTCACTCTTTTTTAGTACATCGCCTGGTGTAACTTCATGACCAGGGTAATTTTCTGATTTAATACCTCTAGAAAATAACCGTAACTCATTACCTGCTTTTGATAATTCTTTTATGGTTTGTTGTGCAATCATTCCTGAAGCACCTATTATTAGTATTTTCATTTTTAACTGTTTTCTGGTTCTATGATAAAACTTCGCTCACTAAATGCAGGAATTGTAGGTGTTGCTTCATAAAAAAAGTCTATTTCATCTTTTTTGTCCATCATACCTAAGCTGTAAAGCAATGGCACGTAATGGTCTGGTGTAGGTGCTGCGAGTTTTCCTAATTTATGACTAGTAAGGTAATTGGTTAAGTCTTTAAAGTTTCTAGCTTCAAGTTGTTGTTTTAACCAAGCATCATACTCTGTTTCCCATCCAAAAATAGATCGATCTCCTGTTCGCATTTTCTGCATCACCAAACTTAAATTGTGAATTAAAGAACCACTACCAATAACTAAAACACCTTTTTCTCTTAAAGATTTAAGTTGCTGTCCCATGTTAAAATGGTATTCTGGTTGTGCGTTGTAGTTAATACTCATTTGGAATACAGGTACATCTGCTGCTGGAAATAAGTGCATCAACATGGGCCAAGCACCATGGTCCAACCCCCATTCATCGGTTTCTTCTATTGTAGTCACCAATTTGGTGATTTCCTTCGCCATATCTGGTGCACCTTGCGCACTATATTTTGGATCGTAGTAATGCTCCGGAAAACCATAGTAATCATAAATCTGTTTTTGTTGTAACGAATTGTTAACCATTGTTTTTCCATTGGTACACCAATGTGCAGAAACCACCAAGGCTGCTTTTACTTCATAGTTCTGCTTCAATTCCTTTCCTAAATCGTATAATTTCATCCAAAAAGGACGATCTTCTTTGCTAACAGGAATGTCCATAGGATTACCATGAGAAGTAAATAGAACAGGCATTTTTTTAGACTGCTTTGGTAGGTGGTCGGTATATTTTTTAAGGTCTTCTAATCCGTTCATAGTATTAAATGCGTAAGTTGCACCAAGTGATATGCTACCACTTAATAAAATTGATTTTTTTATAAAATCCTTTCTATTCATGCTAGAATGTTCAATCTATTGTTTAGGTAAAACAAGTGCTTTTTTAGTACGTCCCCATACTACAAACACAGCAAGCATAAAGAAAAATATATTCATACCAATTAATGATGATTCTCCTCTTGAAACATGAAAAATACTTGCAGCAATCATAAGAACAATAGTACCGTAAGCAGCATAAACAGATAGTTTTGGTTGTATTTTAAGAGCTGCTGGTAAGATGATACCTATACCGCCGAGTAAATCTATTATTCCAGTGAAAGTAAGTAGTTTAGGATTGTCCAAAGCCCATGGTAGCATTTTTGCAGTTTCTTCAATGGGTTGAAGCAATTTGGCGTATGCTGCCCAAATTAAGGTTAATGCAATAAGACCTTGTGCTATCCAAAGTAAAACGTTTAATGCTTTTGATTGTTTAGATTTTGCTATTGTAGTCATTTTTTATGTTTTTAAATTAATAGCGCAAATTTCATCAATGCAATAGGGTTATGCATTAATGTAGATTAAGAAATTAAAGCGTGTGCTTAAGCTGTTGTTTTTTTATCGTTAAATAGTCAAGATTATACTTGTTCGGTTTAGTTCTAAGCGGTTGCACATTTGTTGAAATGCCCGTAGATTTAGAAATGGTATTTAATTTCTCTGGATTATTTGTTAATAGTTTTATGGATGCAACACCCAGAAAATCAATCACATTGGCAACGATATCAAACGTTCTTAAATCGGTGTCAAAACCCAATGAATGATTGGCGGCTATGGTGTCTAGTCCTTCGTCTTGTAAAGCGTAAGCATTTACTTTATTAAAAAGACCAATTCCACGTCCTTCTTGTTTTAGGTAAATGATAATACCTTCTTTTTTTTCAGCTACCAATTTCATGCTTGTTTCTAGTTGTTCACCGCAATCACATTTTAGTGAGGTAAAAACATCTCCAGTTAAACATTCTGAGTGTACTCTGGTAAGAACATTTTCTTTGTTTTTTAAATTTCCTATTGTAACAATTAAATGCTCCTTTTCACTGTTGTCTTCTTTAAAGGAAACAATGTTAAATAGTCCATACTTAGTTGGTAATTTAGCGGTATTAGAAAACTGTACTTTTTCTTTATGAAGTAACATAGTGGTAAATATTAATGTCTTGCTATATGAAATGATAACCACAAAGGTTGTTATTTATATAGTTTTAAACATTAATCTAGATTAAGAAATAAGGTGAATTGCTTAATGTCTTTTGGTAATTTTATTTCTTATCGTGCTCAACGCTTCAGGTGTAATTCCAAGATAGGATGCAATCATTTTTTGAGGTACCCGATTGGGTAGTTCTGGATATGTTTGAAGAAAATACTCATAGCGCTCTCTAGCTGATGCACTCATTAACGATAAAATGCGTCTTTGCATAACACCCATTCTTTTTGTTAATGCTTCTAAAATTAATTTAAACTCTTTTTGGTTTTTTTCTGATTGAGAAAAATCACTTACATCTACAAGTACAACTTCTGAGTTTTCGATGGCTTCTATGAAAAGTACTGTTTCATTGTTAAAAGCTTGGGATTCTATATCTGAGACGATCCAGCCTTCAGATGCAAACATAAAAATGTGTTCTTTACCTTTTTCATCAACAATATAACTTTTTAAAAGACCTTTTTTTACATAAAACGCCTTGGCCAATTTTTGACCAGCACTTTGAAGTATAGCTCCTTTCGAGAACGATTTTGTGTTACCAGTATTTTTAAAAATTTCATCAAACATTTATTCAGGACGGGTCATTATGATGCACAAAATACGTTAATGTATAAGAAAAGCTGCGTGTTTGCGAGCGAGGATTTTCCAAAGGAAAATCAGAAGCTGGCGAACGTGCAACTGATATTGGTTTAACTAAAACTAGCAATTTTTTTTATACGATGTTGTGCAATGTTTTTATTTAGCGATTTTAAATTCGTTTAGTGCTATTTGGTGAATCATATATGGCCATATTTCTGTTCCTTTTGCACCGGAATATGTTCCAACATTTGAAGTCGTTTTAAATTCCCCATTTTCTTCAGTTTGTATGTCGGAATTGTATCCGAATGAGTTTTCAGTCAGATTTTTCATAAGTAACAGAACTTTCATATTTTTTTCTTTTTCCTCGTCTGTTTCTACGCTTGTGCCTAAACAAAAATAGAATTCAATTGTTCCATTTTTTTCGTCAGGATCTTTAAAAAGTGAATCATTCTCATAAATGTCAACAATTTCTTGAAAGGGTTCTAATTTTATTACGGAATAGTCAAAATTTGTTGAATCGGTCGGATGCATTTTTATGGTAAACTTTGTCCCTAAAGGAAATGCAAATCCGTTTGCTGGTTCAGTTGGTAAATCTTGGGAATAAGTTGCTGAACTAATTACTAAAGCTAAAATCAGGAAATATTTTTTCATTCGCGTATTTTTTTCAATTGTTGCACAACCACTCGGCTATGGCAAGAAGGCCTGTAAGGTAACATTTTCGTTTCCGTTTGCCACGCATAGGGCATGGTCTGATTTACTTTCCAATGCTTTTTACCCGCCCGAACGTGCCTTTTCGGTACGGGCAGGTTTTGTTTTTTCTATTCCTTGTTTAATGTAAAATCCCAAAGATTTTGTGGACTTCATTAAAATACGCAAAGCTAAGGATTAAGTCCAAAGCCCTTACTGTTTATAGGTTTTGTTGTAATTTGTAGCAACATGTACGAGTAAGCACGAGCGATTGCGTTTCCTTATTTTTGCCGTCCGAGGGGAGTCCATTTGCGCAGAATTTGCGGCCTAGGGAGGTCCTTCTATTATTGTGAACGAGGTGTTAATCTAATCTTTCAAAAGTCAAGGTTTCCCCCGATGTGGAATTATAAAAATTTCCAATATTCAGTCTATTATCAATAACTTCAAAATAATAGTCATTAAAGTTGGAATTGCTGGATAACACCCAATTTAAAGATATTTTTTCTTCTAAGAGTTTATATATATAGGTTCCTGAGTGAGGTTTGGGTAACAAATTACCGTTTCTTAGTTCTTTTCCCCTGTTCAAATTCATAAAATCCACATCGTCTATGGATTCGAAAAACAAAGTGTCCATTCGAGTTTCAGTCTCAACCCATTTTCCTATTAGGCTAGCAGAGGTCTGACTTTTTGTATCATCTTTGGAACAGCATAAAAAAGTAAATGCGAATAACAATACTGCATACTTCATATTACAAGTATTTGAATTTAAACATTAACTAGGATGTTCAAAAACTCCACGATTTCAATATAAAGATAGATAAATTTTCAATTGTTAGGTTTGGTGTTTTTCAACCTTTTTGAGCGATTAATAACAATGCAGCGCTATGCACGATTCCGATCACTAAATTTAAGATTGAACAGTTGGTTACAATCATCTTTCATAAAGAAATCCTAGAAACACTAAATTAGGATTTAAAACACACTAACAAACTAGTCAAGATAATTCCATAAAGTAAAAAGTACCAGAATTAAAAAAAGGTGAATTAGAGAAATCACAAAACCATATTTTCGTTTTCTGATAAATGGTAACAACGATAGAAAATAACTCACCGGATACAAGCTACTGGTCAATAAAAATCCTTGTACTATGATTTTTTTAAAATCTGAAGTATTGCTTGGTTCAGCTACTGCACTCATTATGTTGGCAAGTAAAACAAATGGATAGATAAGAAGTGGCAACCCAAGCATTATATAGATTATGGTCTTTTTATATTTCAATTGGCCTTAATTTATTGGTTGGACAAGTTTATTTACATCGAGTTTATGTTTTAATTTATCTATGTGTATTTGGCATCCGTAAGGAATTTAAATAAGATTTGTATTCTTTATTTTGGGCTACATTTTTACCCTCTATATTTTTTAAAAACCGTTCTATTGCCAGTTCAGAAAAAGCAGCAGCTGTTATGGTATCATTACTGGCTATATGTGCCTCTTTTAAAAAATTTAAGTAGGCTACCTGGTTATAAACTTCGTATGCGCCGAATAACTGTACGGTACCTTTTAGAAAATCTTCTGGTTTTATATCTAAAAAGGAGGCTGGAAACTCATTAAAGTTATCAAAAAAAGCATTACCGTGCCTTATGATGGCTTCCCATAACAAATCCATTTGTTTAGAATTTGAGTCATCGTGCTTTGATAAATCCCAATAATAGGCCTCATTCGAAACTTTTTTTGGGGTTAAACCGATAATGAATATCTCGTTGAGCGATTGAATGCCTCTACCTTTGATAGAATTTGAAAAGTTGAAGCTAGAATAGATTTTAAGATAACAACAAAAAATATCTTGATTGATCAGTTTTATAAGCTCTACACACTTTATAATGTTAGGAATATCTTTTTTATAAAAAACAGGACTTGTTCCAGACCAGCCGCTATCTTTAAATTTTCCTTTTAATGTTTTATTTATTAGGTAGTTAAAAATTATCAGGTCATTCATTTTTTTTTGCTTATGAAAAAGTGTCAATAAAATTAGTGTTTTTGAGCATCATTTATATGAAGGTGTTACATGATTAAAAATAAGGAGCCTAAGGATATATGATGTTTTATTGCCAGGACGGAATGATTGTTCTGCAGCCTATTTATTCTCTTGCTATTACCAATACTTCTTTTAGAAGAGCCTCATAGATGTATTGATCATTCGTGAAATCAAAGGTTTCATTTGCCAGCTCTAAATCAGAACCTTTTATTTGATGCGAGTCAAAAAACAATGCCAAACTGTTGATGACAACTTTTCTGTTATCAGTAGTCTTTAAAACCGTTGGATAAAAACCCATTCTTAATTCGTCGGCATTTTTAGATTCCTCTCTAATTTCTTTAGATAACGCAAAATCGCTACTACTTATCGATTTTACTTCATCCATGTAAACTATACTTTCGAAAGAATCAAAATCAAATTCCATTGGTGGATTTTTGGATAGTTGTATTCTGGCTATTTCATGAACCACTCCGTTGTTCAGTTCTATTTTAGCGGGAATTAATTTGTCGCCATTATAGTTTTCTGTAATTCCAATTTGGCTAGCTTGGTCTTTAAACATTTTATTCAAAACCAGATCACGTTTAAAAAAGGCAATCAATACCTGCTTTGAACGTTCTGTCAATTTATGGTACATACTCTTTTCCTTATAGAAATCCGAATTACAATCAGCGCATTTATATAACCGTGTGGCACCTACTGCTTCCGCTTTATCCAGTTTTGCGTTGTATTCTGAACGCAGAAAATTTTCCGAAAAAGTAATTGTGTTTTCATCAATACATACAGGGCATCCTTTTTTCATCTTTTTCCTATAAATGTTAGTATTCGCTGAAGTATTTTGTAAGGCCTACCAGTTAGTATCAAGTTAATATGAGCAGCAATACTTTAATCGTAATCATTTTCGTTTTTAAGTCCACTAATAAAAGTTTCAAAATCCTTCGCAAGCCATGTCTTTTTATAGTCATATTCTTGATCAATATGTACAACTTCGGGTTCACCTTGCTTTCCACAATTAGAATAATCTAACATTACCATATCGTGCCCTCCCGATGGACAGTCACAAATATAAATTCCCGTATCAGGATATCCCCAATCCTCAATCCAAAATTTACTGCCATATTCTCCACATAGCGAATTTGGTTTTTCCCTTCCTATGCCCATTATTCCAGTAATAGCTATATGGTCTTCTGCCCAAGATGTGCTTTCGTTTGTGGGAAAACAAGTGTTTTTAGGAATCCCGCCGTTCTGTAATTTCATTAATTCTATATAAGACGCTGGAAGCTTATAACCAAGGTCCTTTTCAATTGATGTAATGAGTTCATCAGTAAGATATTGCTCCACATACTCTTCTTGGGCGTAATCGCTATCTTCCCAGAAATCTGAAACCTTAATGGTGTTAAATCTCATAATTAATCATTTATTTAATTTTTATTCGCGCTGGTTTTCAAATGACGCACTACGGTTTTGTATTACCGTCAGTTACGGATTTAGAATTAATAATTTTCGGTTAAGCACTGACATTAGCAATTCCGAGTGGATTCGGACGTAGTCGAATCTGCCGTAATTGCCGTTATTCCTTGTTGTATGCTGTTTTTTTATTATTGATCCATTTTTTGCAATTCGACTTTGCTATTTCTTTTTCTAAATACGGTTGATTCCGCTGAACTGTCTCGATACAAAAATCTATAATTCCAACTTCATTATTCAGTCCGATTAGTTTGTCCGATTCTTTCAACTCAAAAACTTCGAGTAGGTAATATGCAGTCCAAAGGTTTAACCAATATTGCCCTTCTTGCAGATACTGGTAAAAGTCCGAAAGTCTATTCTTATGTCTCAAAGCAATCCTTTCAAGCTTATTTTGTAATTCTGGTTTATTTTCTAAATATTCAAATGGCTCAATATTGGCTTTCCATAATTCTTTGCAAGTAAGTATATAAGATTCAGGATTTGATTTTAATTCGATGTAAACTTTTTCCAATCTTTCCCAATAATCTTTAAACATCCATTTAAAAGTCAAGTATGAGCCTTCAATTCCTATTTTCTTTACCGTATTCCTTTTGGAAAGCGATTCCTGAATTCGATTAACTAACCATTCTTCATCAAAGCCGGCCCATTCTCCAGCAACGCTCATTAAATTTGGCTGTAACACTGGGAAAATCTCATACTTATTAATTTTTTTGACTTTTTCAAAGGAATAAGGACTTTCAATAATTTTGAAAGCAATATGTCTGAAATCGGATTCTTGAAGTTCCGTGTCAAGATAGAAATCAGATAATGCAATCCAAATAGGTTTCCTTTCTTCTATGTTCAAAGTTTTGTTCATTCAAATGGCATATAACGCAGCGCTATTTACGACATCTACGACAGCAGTGGGCGGGTTGTAGCGTTGGTGGGCAATTTTATGGAAATAAAGTGAAAACCTTTTTTGGTTTTCGACGGTATTGGGAATAAAATGTGGCGGTCCAGATTACATATAGTGACTTGATATGTTGCGTTGGTTTCTTCCGTTAAGCGTCGTTCTTAGAAAAAGTACCCTTATCCTACGGTTTTATGTGATCTGACATAGCGCTGCGATGATGTTGCATTTCCCTTTGTGCGAGAATCGAGGTACGAGATGTAGCACATAGGGTCGACGTAGGAGAATGCAACATCATCGGTTTTGTATATGAAAAGTAGCGTGTTTGCGTGCGAGGAATTTCCGAAGGAAATTCAGACATAGCAAACGTGCAACGACCTTTGTTTTAGCACAACACCAGCAATTTTTTATATACGGTGTTGTGGTGTCGTATTTTTTATTCATAAAACTCTTTTGGATATTCAACCATTCCATTTACTCCTTTAAGTCCGTTTTCAATCAATTCAATTACCATACAATTCTCTTTCGGAACTTCAAACGGTAATTCGATTCCATATTTATCAGCTTGTTCATAACCAAATCTTGGATAGTAATTTTCGTGTCCAAGTAGAACGATTGATTTATGTCCTAATTCTTTAGCTTTTTTATGAGCTTCGACTATCAATTTTCCGCCAATTCCTTTTCCTTGAAATTCAGGCAACACAGAAACAGGTGCTAAAGCCAATGAGTCAAATTCGTTCGATTCGTTTTTAATCTTAAGTTTTGTCAACAGAATATGTCCAACAATTTTGTTTTCAGTTTCGGCTACCATTGAAAGTTCGGGAACAAAAGCATTTGACTTTCTCAATCGTTCCACTAAAAACTGTTCCTTGTGGTCGCTCATTTGTTCATTTTCAAATGCCTTTTCTATAAGGTTAAAGACTGTTTTAAAGTCTTCTGGTTTTTCTTTTCTTATCGTTAATTTCATTTACTTTTTCAGTTTCTTCTGCGTTCCTGTTATATGCACCACAACGGTTTGTGTATGGCTTGTTGCTGAAAATCAGCTATGATTTTCAGCAGTAACCGAAAGATAGCAAATTGCAATGAATTCCGATTAGGAATTCAGCCGCAATGAGCTATAGCATCGATGAAAAAGCAGTAAGTCGAGTATCTTTAAATTATAGCTAAAACCTTAAAGATATGAACACTCAAATTACTGCCACACCTAAGTTATTCATTGGTATCGATATACACAAACGAAGCTGGAAGATTCATTGTTCCACGGACCTTTTTTCAGGCAAATCCTTTAGCATGGCTCCCGATCCGGAACTTTTACGGAAGTATGTAGACAAACATTTTGCAGGACATGAGGTCAATGTTGTCTATGAGGCCGGTTGCTGTGGTTACCATGCCCATCGTTGCTTTGAGGGTTATGGTTGGCGTTCAATGGTGGTGAACCCTGCCGACGT
>NZ_FXAO01000012.1 GCF_900177645.1 Arenibacter troitsensis | reverse complement strand
CTCGCCGCCGTCAAGGACCAGTACTACCTTGTCCGTACCCTTGCCGTCCACGGTGGCCGTGGTCCTGGCAAAATCGGATATAGTGGCAGTGGGACTTTCCCTTAGAAACACCAAACCGGCAATAATGGCCAGGGAAGCGGCCATGGCCATGCCTAGGGCATACCTGGCCCGACGCCTTCTGGTATTCAGCGAACGGACGGACCCTAGGATCCGTGTTCTTAACTCTTCCCTTTCCGCCTCGGTCAGCACTACGGGATCCATGGATCGTGACTTATCTTTTCTCAAAATACATTGTTTTAAAGGTAATCCCATAAAAAATGGGACCCCCCTACAATACTATAAGTAAATATTACTCCCTATATAGACAGTATTGACAAAAAAATATGAAAGTGATTCATTCTAAATCAACAGTTAACCATTGGAACTGCACTAATGGAACCAAGCTTCAAGGCACACAATATACCTGATTACCCCCTTGGTAACTGCCAACCGTTGTGGTAATGGGCGTTTATCAGTGTATTCGAAGCAGCATCCGAAAATTGCCCGGAAGTATTGTCCCAATATATCCTATTGCCGGTTTTAAAAGCTATATTTCCCATATGGCAAACCAAAGCCGCGTCATACCCCACTTTTAAAGGAGCTTTTAATTTAGATCCGTCCCTAGATTTCACAGCTTCAATAAAATTCACGGTATGTTTATCCAATCCGCTACCTTGGTTTTTTTGTAATGGAATGCTCTTCATCTTATTCTTTTCCGATATTACCTCCCAACCATTTCGATCCAAAACTAGTGTTCCGTTATTGCCAATAAAGGAAATACCATGATTGCGACCGTAATTACCATTATCTATCCCTGTAGCATGTTCCCACAAAATTGAAAAACCATCGTACTCATAGACGGTCTGCAAGGTATCCGGTGTTTCCGAAGCATCTTCGGGATAGGCAAACTTACCGCCCAGGGCCATCACCGATTTAGGAGTGTGGGCCTTCATTCCATATAGGGCATAATCCATTAAATGAACTCCCCAATCTGTCATTAAACCTCCGGCATAATCCCAGTACCATCTAAAATTAAAATGAAACCTATTGGCATTAAACGGTCTTTTCGGAGCGGGTCCCAACCACATGCCATAATCCACTCCAGCAGGAGCTGCAGTATCGGGCAAAACAGGAATAGACCCCTTCCAACCCTGATAGGCCCACGCTTTTGCCAAACGAATTTCCCCTAATTTTCCGGAATGGACAAATTCTATTGCATCCACAAAATGAGGCTGACTTCTTTGCCACTGCCCTATTTGTACCATTCTGTCACTTGCCTGAACAGAATTTAACATAAGGTTGCATTCCTCTATGGAATTGGCCAAGGGTTTTTCACAATATACATCCTTACCAGCGTTAACGGCATCGGACAGCTGTAGACAATGCCAATGGTCGGGCGTCCCTATAATTACCACATCAACATCCTTATCCTCCAATAATTCCCTATAATCCTTATATAACTTTGGCTTTTTTATTCCTGCCTTATCCAAATCGGATGTTCTCTTTTTTAAAACACTATCATCTACATCACAAAGTGCCACAACTTGTATTTCACTCATTTTAAGCATGGAAGTCAAATCGCTAAAGCCCATACCATTACACCCTATCAGGCCTACACCAATTTTGTCGTTTGGACTTATATTCCCCCGTATGGAAGCCAATAGCTCCATCGGAAATAAAAATGCCGCTCCGGTCCCCATTGCCATAAGACCGCTCTGCTTAATGAATTTTCTTCTGTTGTGAATCATGAAATTATGGATTTAATAAGTCCTTAATGTACAAAATTTTACAACAAAAAAGCACCAACTTTTGGTTGGTGCTTTCTAAATTATTTAAGAAAAAAATTACTTCTTTTCAGGTGCGTTTACTTTTTTGCTCATCTCCATAGATATGGCAGTACGGTCAAATTTTATTTTCCCGGCCATGGTTTCTATAACACAGGAAAAATCACTGTCATTTAAATCCACAACTTTTCCGTGCATACCACTCTTGGTAACAACTTTATCTCCCCTTTTTAATTCTTCGGCAAATTTCTTCTCTTGTTTTTGACGTTTTCTCTGCGGTGCGATCATAAAAAAATACACCACCACAAACATTAATATCAGTGGAAGATATGGATATTGTTCTAACATAATTTTATCTACTTATTTAACAGGACCTACCGGACCTGCTCCTTTTGGAGTTACAAATGCTTTAATTGTAAGAGTTTCAGTACCTTTGCTAGTGTTGGCGGTAACGGTAATATTTTTGGTAACCTGATTTTGTCCAGAACCGTTAAACTTAACCAACAACTCACCTTTTTCACCTGGCGCTATTGGAGTATTTTTTGGATATTCCGGAATAGTACAACCACAGCTACTTTTTGCATCCGTAATAATCAAAGGAGCATCACCAGTATTCGTAAATGTAAAAATTGTTTCCTGCGGGGCATTTTGATCTATTGATCCAAAATCGTGCTCAACTTTATCGAACTCCATAACAGGAAGACTTTTTGCAGCCGCATCCCTTTCGGCAGCAACTTCTACATTGGAAGCTTCAATTTTACTGGAGGCCTTTTCCTTACAGGAAGAAAGGACAAGAACAGAAATAATACTTAAGGTTAAGAATATTCTTTTCATCTGTTTAAATTTAATTATTTATTAAAAGGTAAAATGTAATTCGCCATTAATAATCTTGGTGGATTTCAAGAATTAATATGGTTCTTTTCATCCCTATTAATTTTTATTTGCGCAAAATTAAGGAATATTTGTTTATAACAAACCCCTACCAACTTTTTTTAGTTTTCCATCGTCCTTATATTCCCTTACCAGCTTATCCAAAATTCCATTAATGAATATGCTACTCTTGGGAGTGGAGTATTCCTTGGCAATCTCTAAAAATTCGTTTATGGTAACCCGTTCCGGTATGGATGGAAAATTGAGCAGCTCGCAGATTGCCATTTTTAAAAGTATGGCATCAATGTCCGCAATTCGATCCTTATCCCAATTGGGGGTTTTCCCCTCTATCTCCTGTTCCAATTTGGAATTGTTCAACAATGTTTTCGTTAAAAGCCTATTGGCATATACCATATCGTCCTCATCCTTAAATAGGGGCGGCAAAAAATAAGACGGAACAGTGCTTTCCTTCACTTTTTTAAACTGCTTTAAAAGAAAGGTATTTACAATGGGGATGTCGTCTACCCATGTTAATTTGTCATCTTCAAAATAATCGTATATCTTCTCGTTGGGTGCAATTATATCCCGGAACAAATCTATAATAAGCTTTTTGTCCTCTTCATAAGTGCTATCCGGATTGGACATATATTTGGCATATATATCGCTTTCCATAACCTCATTGTAGATTATCCTGATATACTCTTCGTTCAAATACCAGTTGTTCAATTTTCTTTTGGACAATTCATCCTTTAGCGTCTTGTTCTCGGCAATTTGAAGCAAAAGTTTATTCCTCAGGAATTTTTCCTTGTTGGGATAAGAATCCGTAGTGTTTTTTAGATATTTTTTTGAGGAAAGGCTTAACTGATTCTCTGCCCTTTCATGCAACTCTATAAAAAGGCTCAGCATCAACAGGTAAAGCGTGTACATGTTCTCTATGCTTACTTTTAAAAATTTCTCTTGTTTTTCAAGGGAATCATCCTTCGATTGCGTCAATGCATAAATACATTGCATAACTTTAACCCTAATGTGCCTTCTTGTAAGCATTTTTAAAGAACTTTAGTAAGATATATAAAACTTTCGGGTACAAAAATAGGATTATATTTTTTAATCCTAACTACCTTTTTGGGTATTATCTTATGTGTTTTATAACATTTGGTTAAGATTCAAAAAACTATCTTTGCCGAATTGTAATCCAAATTCCTGCAATTCCTGTTTCATAACCGATGAAAGAACTTCAACATCTAAATAAATATTTTAGGAAGTACCGATTTAAGCTTCTTGTTGGTATCATAATTACTATGGTTGCCCGTATTTTTCAATTGGTCATGCCCTCATATGTAAAAAAATCCATTGAAGTTGTTGAAGGTTATATAGGTAATAATATCCTGAAGTCCGAAGCCAAGGAAATGTTATTGGAATACATACTGATTATAGTAGGAGCAGCACTGTTGTCCGGTTTTTTTACATTTCTGATGAGGCAGACCATTATTAATGTTTCCCGGTACATTGAATATGATTTAAAGAATGAAGTATTTGACCATTACCAACTATTGAGTCTTAATTTTTACAAAAAAAATAGGACAGGTGATCTAATGAATAGGATAAGTGAAGATGTAAATCAGGTAAGATTGTATGGTGGGCCGGCCATTATGTACGGCATACAAACACTAACTCTTTTTGTTTGCCTGGTGCCGCTAATGTTTATCAAGGCTCCCGTTCTGGCTTTATATGCCTTGCTACCCTTACCCATACTTTCCGTATTGATCTATCAGATCAGCAAAATCATACATAAACGCAGTACAATTGTACAGGAATTTTTGTCAACCCTTTCCACTTTTACCCAGGAATCCTTTTCAGGAATTTCGGTCATTAAAGCGTATGCCTTGGAACCCAAAGTAAATGCCGAGTTGAACAATTTGGCACTGGACGGAAAAAGCAAAAGTATGGATTTGGCCAAAGTCAATGCCTGGTTCTTCCCACTGATGATTCTGTTGATCGGGATCAGTAATATTTTTGTCATCTACATTGGTGGCAAACAATATATAGATGGAGAAATAGCCTCTATTGGAATCATAGCCGAGTTTATCCTATATGTAAACATGCTTACCTGGCCGGTAGCCGTTGTGGGTTGGGTTACCTCCATAGTGCAACGGGCGGAAGCCTCGCAAAAACGTATAAATCAATTTTTGCAGGAAGAACCCAACATCGTAAGTACGGTTAAGGAGGAAACCCCTATTAAAGGAAAAATTGAGTTTAAAAATGTAACCTTCACCTACGAGGACACCAACATTACTGCCCTTAACAACATATCTTTTACGGTAAACAAGGGCCAGACAGTTGCCATATTGGGAAAAACCGGTTCAGGGAAATCAACCATATTGGACCTAATTGCCCGTTTGTACGATATTGACTCCGGAGAAATCCTTATAGATGACGTACCAATTAAGGAATTAAATCTGCAAAGCCTGCGACAATCCATTGGGGCGGTACCCCAGGATGCTTTCCTTTTTTCGGATACCATAAAAAACAATATTAAGTTTGGAAAAGAAAATTCAACAGATGAGGAAATTATTGCCGTTGCCAAGAAAGCGGTAGTACATGAGAATATCATGGGTTTCAACAAACAGTACGAGACGGTTTTGGGAGAAAGGGGCATCACTTTAAGCGGGGGTCAAAAACAACGTGTTTCAATTGCACGCGCCCTTCTTAAAGACCCGCAAATCTATCTTTTCGATGATTGTCTTTCCGCTGTGGATACCGAAACGGAAGAAGAAATTTTAAACCAACTAAAAAAAGAATCCAAAAACAAGACCACCCTTATAGTAAGCCATAGGGTTTCATCAGCTAAAAACGCGGATAAAATTATAGTTTTGGAAAATGGAAAATTAATACAGGAAGGTACACATGAAGAATTAAATTCCGTAGAAGGATACTACAAGGAGCTTTATATGCACCAACTTTCTGAGAAAGAAAAATAGAAAAATGTTGTTATATTAGGTTTTTTTTTCCACTTTTGACAGATATATACCTATGAAAAATTAACTATACACTAGACGAAATGAGCGATAAAGATTTAATGGACCAAGAAGAAATTTATTCAAAAGTTTTAAGAGCAGGAAGAAGAACTTATTTTTTCGATGTTAGAAGCACAAAGGCAGGAGATTACTACTTAACGGTTACCGAAAGCAAAAAGTTCACCCATGACGATGGTTCTTTTCATTATAAAAAGCACAAGATTTATTTATACAAGGAAGACTTTACTGCCTTTAAGGAGAATTTGGATGAGATGATGGATTACATTATCGATGAAAAAGGAGTTGAAGTTATTTCCGAACGTCACCAAAAAGATTTTAAAAAGGAAGATTCCGAGGAAAATGGATCTATCAGCTCTACAGATAGTTTTACAGATGTAAGCTTTGACGATATTTAATCATCCTATTTTTTATAAGAGCATAACGGTCCCAGTAAATTGGGGCCGTTTTTATTTTAACCCGGTTTTTAGTCTTTCCACCACAATTTAACCAGGATCACGTATAGAGCTATATGGGCAATGCACACAGTTAAAGCAAAAGGCCAATTCAGGAAAGTAAGCAAGCCGGCAAACAATAAAAGATAAAAAAAAGGAAAAAATATTAAGCCGTACATAAATCGCACCGTACTCAAAAATTCCGGTTCACTTACCTTTGGTTTAATCACTTTTGACCAAATAACGATCATTGGAATATTCAAAACAAAAAGTAACCCCCTTAAAATGTAATACTTTGGCCCAATTTCTCCTTTTCCAATTGACCCATGGACAGGGAAGGCCTCTTTTTCCAAAATAATATTAACCCGCACAGGATCTAAATAATCTACATTGGCCCTATCCAATTTACCTACTATGTCCCCATAACTTGATTCTTCATCTATATGGGTGGTGAGCTTTTTTAATTGATGATACACCTCCTCCTTAAGTCGGCCTACAGATCCTGTCAAATCCTCTTTATTGAAAAAATCCTGGACCCTTATCTCTTTGCCATAATACAATGCAGCCTTGTCGGGAAACTTTTCGGCGTTGGCATAATTCACACCAATGGGCACAATACCGATATCCAATGACGGATTATTTTCCAAAGCCAGAAATAAAATACGGGTAAACCCTTTGCTCAATGGCCGAACCCGACGTTTTAACGAATGGTTTCCTTCTGGAAATAGAAGAATGGCCTCTCTTCCTTGGAGCAATTTGGAGCAGCGTTCAAAAATGGCATTATTGCCCGCCAGTGAATTCTTTCCGTCCCTAATCCTGTACACGGGAATCATCTGTAAAAATTCGAAAAAGGACTTTAGAACGGCCGTCTTAAATACATCGGACCTAGTTAGGAAATAAGGTTTACGACTACAATGGGTTGCTATCAATAAGGCATCTAGCAAAGCGTTTTGATGATTTGCCAAAAACATTATTGGTTTTCCCGAAGGTACATTTTGCAACCCTTCGATCTTTATTTTGGAAAAATAAAAAGTCAAGGCCGTACGTATCCAAACCCAAATAATAAGATAGCCCAGTCTTCTCAAACAAATTCTTCTTTATCAATTGGAAAATAACCCCAAAAAGTAGCGATGGCCAAACCGGATATCAAGTGCCATATACCCCAAAAAGCAGCCAAAAGTGCCATGCCGCCCATTCCGTCAAAAAAAGTAAATATGAGCAATAATCCCAGACCTGAATTCTGAATTCCGGTTTCAATGCCAATTGTTCTTTTATCCTTCTGCGAAAGCCTAAAAAAATTGGCCACCGAATAGCCTGTAACAAAAGCCAACAGGTTGTGTAAAACTACTATCCAGAATACATAGAGCACATATTCCATAAAAATATCCCTATTATCATACAAGGCAATAAAAATGAGGGTTATAAAAAACACCAAGGAAAGTACTTTTAGAACCTTGGCAATTTTAGAAGCAAATTTTGGTCTGATATGGTTTAACCACATCCCTAAAAACAATGGCAATGCCAAAAGCAATGCCACCAATTTCACCATGGAAAAAGGTGCAATGGCTACTTCTTTAAGGATTGATGCTGTTGGCCCATAAAGGGAACCCCACAACTGT
Organism: Arenibacter troitsensis; assembly: GCF_900177645.1. Lineage (GTDB taxonomy): Bacteria > Bacteroidota > Bacteroidia > Flavobacteriales > Flavobacteriaceae > Arenibacter > Arenibacter troitsensis. The sequence continues at coordinate 103,434 of NZ_FXAO01000012.1, read as the reverse complement.
AGGTTCAATGGGGTCATAAAGACGGCCAGTAAGGTGGCCATAGCCGTTAAGCTTACGGACAAGGCCGTATTGCCCTTGGCCAAATGAGTGATAAAATTGGAAATATTGCCCCCGGGACATGCGGCTACCATGAACATTCCCAAAGCAATACTCGGCAGGGGTTCCACCAACAAAACCAATATAAAGGTTACGGCCGGCAATAACACAAACTGGCTCAAAACACCCACAAAGAGTGACCTGGGTTTTCTTGCCAAACGTTTAAAGTCATCTACGGAAATATCCAAAGCAATCCCAAACATCACTAGGGCCAACGCCATATTGAGCACCCAGAGTGATTGTTCGTTAAAATCTATATGAATCTTATCCAGGGGGATAGTTACCAAAAATTACGAAATTTTAAGTCCATTGTCAACTTCGGCCTGCGGCTGCAACAATATTACATCGGAACCGTCAACAGCCCCTAATATAAGACATTCGCTCATAAAATTTGCAATTTGTTTTTTAGGAAAATTAACCACCGCAATTATCTGCTTCCCCAATAGTTCTTCCTTGGAATACCTTTGCGTTATTTGTGCGGATGTTTTCCTAATGCCTATATGCTTGCCAAAATCCACATGAATTTGATAGGCAGGTTTCCTAGCCTCTGGAAAATCTTTAATTTCAATAATAGTGCCCACTCTCATATCTATTTTGGAAAAATCGGGCCAAGTAATAGTTTCGTTCATCTAACAATTCAAAGTTTATCAATTATTTTACAGGGAACAATTACATCCTGTGTCCATACAACATGCGCCAAAAGTGGCAACTTCTTTGCCAACCCTTTGGTAATCCAGTTCGTTTGATCCTACACATCCACCATAGTAAATCACATTTATCATCAACCCACAAAGGTACCCCAATTCTTATTTATACTCCAGTGCTACATATTACATGTAACCGCATTTTATTTTGAACGCGTATAGCCTCTTTCATCTTTAATCAGCTTTTAACTTTTTACAGTTCATCACAAAATAACAAATGCCGGAACTGTATACAAGTATCTAGCATTTCCTTTAACTTTGTATAAGACCTATAAAAAAAATTAAAGTCATGGCCAATACACCCAGTAATATGCTTCCTTTGGGCACATTAGCACCCAACTTTAAACTACTCGATACCACTACGGACCAACACAAAAGCCTCCAAGACTTAAAAGGCTCCAAGGGCACCGTAATATTGTTCATCTGCAATCACTGCCCTTTTGTTAAACATTTGAACGCCGAAATCGTCAAAACCGCATCGGAATATCAAATTAAAGATATTTCTTTTATAGCAATTTCAAGCAATGACGTAGAAAACTATCCTCAGGATGCGCCCCATTTAATGAAACTTATAAGTAAAGAACAGAAATACACCTTTCCTTATTTGTACGATGAGAGTCAAGAGGTGGCCAAAGCGTATGATGCGGCATGTACCCCTGATTTTTATTTATTCGATACCGATTTAAAGTTGGTATATAGAGGGCAGTTTGATGACTCCCGCCCCGGAAATGGTCTACCCGTTACAGGGGAAGATCTAAGAACGGCGATGGATGCCCTTCTTAGTGGTACCGAAATAAGTGCGAAACAAAAACCGAGTATGGGCTGTAATATAAAATGGAAAAAACAGTAGCTTACAGCTGCGTTTTTAAACTACTGGCTAGGTCAGGTAAATGGCTATACCACCAAATTATACCCTAAGAAATTATGGGCAACTCCATCCCTTCCTATCAATGATTCCTTCTATATGGGCCAAATGATGATTGCCGTGCCAGGCGTATTTTCCTATATTCTCCAAAAGGCTTACAGCTATATGACCATCGGGATGTATGTATACCCTTTCCAAATCTGCCTTGGACAAACCTTTTAATAGATATACCAACTTTGCATGCAGTGCCTTAAGATAGTTTAAGGAAAGTATTATTGGGGCATTATTGGCATCAGATAGCTTGCTCCATTCCTTCTCATCATAAGCTTTGATAATAGGATTATCCTCGGTCAAAGCCCATTTAAATCTAGTATAACTATTGTGATGGCTATCTCCAATATGATGTACCAACTGCCTAATTGTCCAACCACCTGGCCTATACGGTGTATTTAATTGCTGTTCGCTTAGGTGAACTACCAAGTCCTCCAAACGGGTGGGCAATGCCTCCAATTCGGAGATCCAATCGGACAGCGTTACATCATTTACCATCTTTGGAAATACAAAATGGCCAATGGGATATTTCAATTCTTCTAAGGTGCTTTCTTCCATAATATAAAATTAAAGAAGTAAATTGAATAAAAACAGTAAACACAATAAATAATAGGGCTCAATTTTAATATTGCTCCCGTATATTATTAGGGTTGGAATATTGTTGGCGCAATGGAAGCCCTCTATTCACAAAAAGGAGAACTTCACAAAAAAAACAAAGCATATGATGCAATAATAATTGATAGTATCTGAATTTCAGTAATTTAAAAAACAAGGGCGAAATATGCGATCAAACAAAAAAAAGACTAGGAGCCAGCTATTTTTTGTTAAATTTTAATACATTTTTAACCTTAAAAAAAAGTTGGTTCCAATATAATCTACTAATTTTATAGGATAATAAAATTTTAATTAAAAACACTAAAATATGGCAACAATAAGATTGGGCGACGTAGCCCCTGATTTTACAGCTGATAGTTCTATGGGAATGATCAATTTATATGATTATTTGGGTGATGGATGGGGAATTTTATTTTCACATCCGGCGGATTTTACCCCAGTATGTACGACCGAATTGGGTACTGCCGCAAAATTCAAAGGTGAGTTCGATAAACGAAACGTAAAAATGCTGGCACTAAGCGTTGATGGGGTTGCATCTCATGGTGAGTGGATTAAGGATATTAATGAGACACAACATACCACAGTTAATTTTCCCATTATTGCCGACGATGATAAAAAGGTTTCTACCCTATACGATATGATCCATCCAAATGCGAACGACAGTTTAACCGTACGTTCCGTTTACATCATAGCCCCGGACAAAACGGTAAAACTAATAATCACTTATCCTGCATCCACAGGACGTAATTTCCACGAATTGCTTAGGGTAATAGATTCCTTGCAATTAACCGCTTACCACAAGGTAGCCACCCCTGCAAACTGGGAAAATGGAGATAGGGTAGTAGTAAGTCCGTCTATCAATACAGACGATGCCAAAAAAATATTCACCAAAGGCGTGGAAGAGATTAAGCCGTATTTAAGGATGACGCCACAGCCGAACCTCTAATTTTCAAGTAATGTAACTATAAGCATTATCAAATAATGGAGTCTTCCCTAAACCGGGAAGACTTTTTTATTTATAACCCAAGGTAATCTCCCCACCTCTCCAAAAATAAATTGTGTGTACCTATAGAAATAAATTTCCCCTACACCTTATTAGATAACAAGCGGAACAAAAGAAAGGTAAAAAAAGAGGAAAACAATTATGGAATCAACACCTGTAACACACAGTTGTATAGCCCGTTACTTTCTTACACACAAGTCGTGAAAGATGATCTAAAAAAATATAACTATCAAAAAATCATGTAGTTAAATTATAAAACCTTATCTTGTCGGCTAATTTAATTTTTTTAATATTTTATAATGAATAAAGGAACAGTAAAATTCTTCAATGACTCCAAAGGTTTCGGATTTATCACTGAAGAAGGCTCAAGCGAAGATCACTTTGTACACATTTCAGGTTTAATCGACGAAATTCGCGAAGGTGATGTTGTAGAATTTGAACTACAACAAGGTAAAAAAGGATTGAACGCAGTAAATGTAAAAGTGATTTAATAATTACGGTACAATTTTTTTTAAAAAATAGAGCCCATCCTATCGGATGGGTTTTTTATTGGGCTTGGGCACCAATATTGATCTTACGACAACAATTTACAACCACTTCTTTTCTATTCCAGATCTTCTATAATTTCACCTCAAAATGTAATATTTATAATTTTTACGCAACCATTCCCATCATTTATCATCTTCACTAAAAACACTATACATACACCATTATAAATATCTTGAGCATGACCACTTTTTTCACCATTCTACTGTCATTATTGGTAATAAATATAGCCCTTTTGGTTTTAAGCCTTAATAGGACCAAAAGGTAAAAAGCTATTAAGAAATTGCCAATTATGGTTTAACCCCATATTTAACAGCATGGGGTTGAATATTTTTGTCGACTCTAAATTTTACAAAACTTTAGAAAAAAAAAAAAGACCCCAATTTCTTGGGGTCTTTTTTTTTTACATAATAATTGGAATTTATCCTATCCCCATTAATTCAACATCAAATATAAGGGTGGCATTTGGCGGTATAACTCCTCCTGCACCTGCACTTCCATAGGCTAAATTGGAAGGAATAACAAATCTAGCTTTGTCACCAACCTTCAATAAACCAATACCCTCGTCCCATCCTGGAATAACTTGGCCTACACCCAATTGAAAACTAATGGGTTCCTTTCTCTTATAGGAGGAATCAAAAACTTGACCGTTCAACAAGGATCCTTCATAATGGACCGAAACATTTTTTCCATTGACAGATTTGGGTCCCTTTCCCTCTTGCACTATTTTATATCTAAGTCCGCTTTCCGTTTCATTGAATCCTGCGGCTACCTTGTCCAATTCAGCAGCTATTTTTTTCTTTTCCTCGGCCAGTCTTTTTTCCCTCGAACCCTCAAAAGTCCTAAAGGCCTCAACCGCGTTCCATTTATCGGCTTCCGCGCCAATTCTTTCTATGGTCAAGCTTTCTATTTTATCACCTTGTTTAATGGCATCTACCACCTCCTGACCTTCTACTACGTGCCCAAAAACAGTATGTTTGTTATCTAACCACGGAGTAGCTACATGGGTAATAAAGAATTGGGTTCCATTTGTACCTGGACCCGCATTGGCCATAGAAAGTACACCTGGTCCGTCATGGGTAAGGTCTGGATGAAATTCATCATCAAACTTATAACCTCCGTCACCCGTACCAGTTCCCAGCGGACAGCCACCTTGAATCATGAAATCGGGAATAACCCTATGGAATTTTAATCCATCATAGTAAGGCTTACCTTGAGCTTTGATACTATTTTCTAAATTACCTTCCGCCAAGGCTACAAAGTTACCCACAGTTCCAGGGGTTTTATCATGGGTAAGCTTTACCAGTATTTCTCCTTTCGAAGTATTGAATTTTGCGTAAATTCCGTCTTGCATATCGCTGTTTTTTAATTAGTCCGCAAAGGTAAGGATAAGTTTTCTGTTTATAAAAAGCTCTGTAAATTAGAAAACATTCATCTTTCTTCTTTTAGACATAAAAATCTATAAACTTTCTTCCGCCACGTAGTCTTCTTAAAAATACAGGAAGCTAGTAACTATTTAATGCCATATTGATCAAAAAGGTAGATTAAACTGGCCATTGAAGCAGCTCCAAGTTCCAATTCCCGTTTATTTACATGGGCAAAGGTGTCGTTCGCTGAGTGGTGGTGATCAAAATACCGCTGACTATCCGGTCTTAAACTGGCTAAAACAATAGTATCATTTTTTAGCGGTCCAATATCCGCTCCACTCCCGCCTTTTACAAACAGATGTACCAAATAAGGCTCAAACAAATCTTTCCAACTCTCTACCTGTTTAAAATTGGCCTGGTTACAATCAAAAGAAAAACCTCGGGGTGTAAACCCTCCGGAATCACTCTCGAGGGCAAAAATATGTTTCTCATTGTTTTTGGCTGCTTGCTCCGCATAGGTGGTTCCTCCTCGAAGTCCATTTTCCTCATTCATAAAGAGCACCACCCGTATGGTACGCTTTGGCCTATACCCTGTGGCTTTAAGCAACCTCAGTACTTCCATGCTCTGCACACATCCAGCTCCATCATCGTGCGAACCATCACCCAAATCCCAAGAATCCAAATGTCCGCCCACTACCAAAATTTCATCTGGATAGGTACTCCCTTTTATTTCCCCAATTACATTGTAGGAATCCACATCTGGCAATATTTTACAATTTTGCCTAAAGAAAAAATTTATGTCCGGGTTCAGTTTTAAGGTGGCACTAAGCAATTCGGCTCCGTTAGTACTTATGGCTGCTGCGGGAATCCTGCTTGCTATGGGGGTGTCCCCATAACTCATGGCCCCCGTATGGGGAAAATCGTCCAATCGAAGGTTCAACGACCTTACTATAACCCCTACCGCACCGTATTTGGCAGCTTCGGCCGCACCCGAGTATCTTTGGTCGGAGCAACTGCTATAGGAATGAAAGGTGTTAACATTGGTTGGGTCCATGGCCTTATTAAAAAACACGATCTTCCCTTGAATTTTTTCTTTCCCTAATACCTTTAAGCCTTCAATACCCTGCACTTCCACCACTCCTGCCTTAACACCGCCAAGAGGCGTTGCTACAGATCCTCCCAGGGCACAAATAGGGACATTGTTTGTCAATCCAGGATCGCTCTCTATATAAGCAAATTCCGGAGCTCCCCTCACCCACTTCGGGACTTTTACAGGCTGAAGCCAAACACGGTCCAGACCCATGGAATCCAATATTTTTTTTGTGTAATCCACGGCCTTTTGAGCCTGCAAAGAACCAGAAAGTCTTCCGCCGATCTGGTTGGACAAATAATTTAACCAAACATAACCTCTTCCACTGGTGAGGGCCGTTTTATATATTTCATCAATTTGTTTTTGATCTTTGTTCTGCGCTTCAACTTGTATAGCAATTAGTAAAAATACCAACAATAAATACCTCATTCGTTTTCCAGTTGTTTTTTATATTCTTCTAAATTAGCCTTTATTTTTTCATCCAGTTCCGGTTCCCTTATATCTTTGTATTTTTTTAACTCTTCAAGTAAAATAGTGGCTACTATTAACCGTGCCGCCTTTTTGTTGTCCGCAGGAATAACGAACCAAGGTGCATGCGGATTTGAGGTATTGTTAAGAGCTTCTTCATAGCATTTTTGGTATTGATCCCAAATAAGTCTTTCCTTTAAATCGCCAGGGGAAAACTTCCAATTTTTCTTTTTCAGTTCCAATCTTCGCAATAATCTTTGTCGCTGCTCTTCTTTGGACAAATGAAGAAAGAATTTAAATATGATAGTCCCATTTTCCGCAACATGGCGTTCAAAATTATTTATCTGTTCAAAACGTTTGTCCCAAAAACTTTGGCCTATATCATCTACACTGGCGATCCCTGGAATATGTTCGTTCATTATGTATTCCGGATGCACCCTTGTCACCAAAACATTCTCATAATGTGTACGGTTAAAAACCCCAAATTTTCCCTTAGCAGGCAGGGCAATATAATGTCGCCAAATATAATCGTGTTTTAATTCCAGTTCAGTGGGCACCTTAAAACTGTGGACCACCACTCCCCTTGCATTAAAATCTTTAAACACTTCCCTGATCAAGCTGTCCTTCCCTGCAGTATCCATACCCTGCAAACAAATTAAGACACTGTACTTGGAGTGGGCATACAAGGTGTCCTGAAACTCTCCCAGCTCAATCCTAACGCTTTCCAGTGCTTTCCTTAATTTTTTATCGGAAGATTCTAAATCTTCCCTCGTATTTAGATCGGATAATCTAATTTCGCTATCCACCCTATAGGTCGCTGCTTCTATGTTCTTCATGAATTGGTTTTAGTGCTACATTGCTGAGCAATTGAAAATAAAAAATATATGAAATTTTTCAAATTACCTAAAAGTTAGGGCCTGAATGCCCTAAGCAGTCAAATTTCCTCAATTATTGCCCAATTCTAGCTGTCACCGAAATCAAATCCCTTGGCAGGCCATTAGCACTAAAACCAATTAGGAATCATCTTAACTTTCAATAGGGTAACGTAATCCATAATGGACTTCATCGATGCTTAATAAAGGATTCCAAATCAAAACCTAACCTTATATCCATGAAAAGTTTCAGTTGGTCTAAAAAAATGGTCCAATTCTGTACTTCGTCGAAAAAATCATAAAATAATAAAGTCGGACGATTACCTTTACAAGGTTATATTTCCCAGTATAACAATGAACTAAAACCTACTTTATGAGACTTTCCGTTATAGCTGTTGGTTCTTTGGCAGTGTTTATTTTTTCATCTTTTAGAAGTAACAAAGCCTGTGAGTATGCCGGTTCCAACATTGGCTACATTCAATCACAAACTGAAAAGGCAATAGCCACAGAGGATATTAATATGTCCAAATATTTCGCGTATAAGGCGCTGAACGCCATAGTGAAATCAAAATCGCAATTAGAGGATTGTGGATGTGAGCACGCCATGGAGCTTTTACATGAAAGTTCTACCAACTTAACCAACGCCACTAAGGCCACCTCTATGCCAAGTGTAAAGATTTTATTAAAAAAGGCATTGGATAATGCTTCGGGAAGCATGGAGGCATTGGACGAACATGATTCCCACAACAGCAAGTACAATAATGATGTTTTGGCTATGAACACCAAGACTTCCATTGCCGAAAAAGATTCACAAAAGCCTATGGATAAGAACAACATGCAAATTAAAGTGGATATTGCTTTGGAAAAGTTCAAAGCATCTTTGGACAAGGTGGTAGAATCCGTAGATTGTAAGGAGGCCAAGGCATTTACACAAAATGTGTACGATATTTGTGAACAGCAACTTCTTAAGCCCAATCTTTCGGAAGGTAAAAAATATTACAACCTAAAAACCAAGGAAATTGCGGCCAATGCCCTTAAGAAGTTGAGTAGCTGCAAAAACTAGAAATTTGTACGCATCCATAAATAAATTATGTGTGCATTACATCCTAGGCAGCCAATGATGTTTCAGTCTTTTTTTTTTAGATACACATTGATAGCTTTTCAATATTCATTAACATCCTGAATTATTTTGAAAGACTTTCTACAATATAACCAAAACTGTTTATTTACTGGCAAAAGATTTTACGTCTTCATCGGTTACTTCATTGCCCCCAAGTATTATAAGGCGCTCCACAACATTTCTCAATTCCCTAATATTTCCAGTCCAATCATATCCTTTTAATAGGTCTATTGCCTTTGCCGAAAATTTTTTGGGTGCGGTACCCTGTTCAGCGGCTATTTTTTCCGAGAAATGCTTAATGAGTAAAGGAATATCGTCCCTTCTATCGTTTAGGGCAGGTACCTTAATAAGAATTACAGCCAACCTATGGTATAGATCTTCACGAAACCTTCCGCCTTCTATTTCCTTTTTTAAATCCTTATTGGTTGCGGCCACTACCCTAACATCTACCTTAATATCCTTATCCGATCCAACCCTGCTTATTTTATTCTCCTGAAGTGCCCTTAAAACCTTTGCTTGGGCGGAAAGGCTCATATCGCCTATTTCGTCCAAAAAAATGGTGCCATTATTGGCGGCCTCAAATTTACCTGCCCTATCCTTAACAGCAGAAGTAAAAGCCCCCTTTACATGTCCAAAAAGTTCACTTTCAATTAATTCTGAAGGAATTGCCGCGCAGTTGACCTCTATCAAAGGATTGGCATTGCGTTCGCTTTTTTCATGGATCCAATGGGCCACAAGTTCCTTACCGGTACCATTGGAACCCGTAATGAGCACTCTCGCATCGGTTGGGGCCACCTTCTCTATCATTTCCTTGATTACGGAGATTTCCTTACTATCCCCGATCATTTCATAGTTTTTACTCACTTTTTTCTTTAAGATCTTGTTCTCAACCACCAAATCCTTTCTATCCAAAGCATTGCGCACTGTGGTCAACAACCTGTTTAGGTCCGGTGGTTTTGAAATATAATCGAAGGCCCCGAGTCTCATGGTATTCACGGCCGTATCCAGGTCTCCGTGTCCGGAAATCATAATAAAAGGAATTTCAGGCTTAATTTTTCTCGCAGCTACCAAAACCTCTACCCCATCCATTTTTGGCATCTTTATATCGCACAGGACAAGATCGAAATCCTCTTTTTTTATTGCTTCCAATCCCATCAACCCATCTTCCGCCTCCTCTACTTTATAGTTTTCATTTTCTTCCGAAAGGATTTTCACCAAAACCCTTCTAATGGCCGATTCATCCTCTATAACTAGTATTCTAGACATATTAAATTATTTTAAATTCCAATTCTAAAACCTGTCCTAAAATAGAAACTAGGTTGGTCGTTCAATGTAAAAATATCATTTCGGTCCTCATCCCTAAGCACCCCTGCCTGAAACAAGGTGTGGCCTGCGTAACCATAAAAGAAAACATTTTTGGCCACTGCATATTGGTACCCCAACGTAAACAAAGCCACCGAGGTGGAAATGGAAGAGGCAACACCAGAATCCGAGCTAATCACCGTATTTTGTAAATTAACGTAATATCCATCCAAAATAAACTCTGTTTGCAGCATATGGTTATCGTTAAAAAAATACTTCATACCACTTTTTGGAGCTCCAACCACATAGGCCCAATTGGGATGAAATCTCTTTTCATAATAGACCAAGGGCAAGGGCACTCTAACGGCCACTGTAGAGTTATAAGCTATTCCCAATACCAAACGGGTTGGTTTCTCAATTTTTGGCCTATCCCGAAGCGCCCCTATGGTCATATTTACGGAGACATCTCCCTGACCAATATCGTTGGTCAAAGTTGAAGACAATCTTGGCGTTACAACCCCAACAAAGCGCCAATCCTGATTGTATTGCAATATGTAGGCCATATTTAAATCGGCTACATGAAATGTTTCGGTTATTACATCGTCATAAGGTGTTTTACGGTTTAGATCGTATTCTATGCGATTGTATTCGCCCCCTACAATAATATTGTCGTTCTTCCCCACTTTAATTGGTAAATTGGCTACCAATTTAATTCTGGACAATTTTGCTTCCGCCGTATTTCTTGGCATTAGCATATACTCTAACCTAAAAACATCCGGTGTTTGGGCAGAACAAAAATTGATCGACAAAAAGAATCCCAATAAGAATTCCCATCCTTTTATTCTAATTCCCATTCCCAATATTCTTATTTTCAACTTGCTTAGTTTCCATTGGACCGGATTGAAACACGTGAACATCCCTTTGGGGAAATGGAATACTTATATTGTGTTCCCTAAATTTAGCATCAATGATATACCGCATAGCACTTTTAATTTTTGGATCTCCATAACTATCATTAATGAAAAAATTGATGGAAAACAATAAGGCAGAATCCCCAAAATCTTCAAATAATACAAAAGGCTTAGGATTTTTTAAGATCCCTTTTTGTTCACTAGCGATATCTTCCAAAATTTTTGTCACCAAAACAACATCGCTTCCATAGGCTACACCAACCTTAACGCTCTCCCTAGTACTTTTATGATTTTGGGTGTAATTATAAATACTATCCGTCAAAAATTGGTGGTTGGGGATTATGATTACCTTGTCATCCCTTGTAAGCGCCCTGGTAGTCCTTAACCGTATTTCAAAAACCCTACCCACTTTTTGATTTACCTCCACGATATCCCCTACACGTAAGGATTGATCCGTAATGATTAGTATACCAGAGATGATATCCTGAAACAAGTATTGAAGGGCAAATCCCAAACCTACAAACAGTGCCGCAGATGCGGTCAATAAAACCGTGAGATTAACTCCAGAGGTATGTAGGATGACCAATACCACAATTATGTAGAACAGGTATCTTAAAAATCCAAAGACACTGATAAATTTATTCTTGTCCTCCTCGGGCAACTTTGCAGTGACCAATTTGTGAATCAGTTTTAATAAAAAATTCACTACGATTATAGAAATTATAATGGTTAAAAAGGTAGCTGCCGTTAAGTCCACCTTATCCCCATTCCAAATTTTATAGCTTAGGAATTCATTTAGGCCATCAAAAAAATTCTTTAATTTTTCCATACTAATATTTCAGCCATTTAAGCAAATCCCTATACGAAGGCTTTTTTCCGTACATCAATATGCCCACCCTATATATTTTGGCCGCCAACCACACGATACCTATAAAAGTGATCATTAAAAGAAGAATTGAAACGGCAACCTCCCAAACAGGTACACCTCCTTCACCGATACCCCCGGGAAGACGCATGAGCATTACGATAGGCGATGTTAACGGAAATAATGAGAATCCTACAGCTATTGGGCCATGAGGGTTGTTGAAGACGGAAAAGAAACCTACATAAATGGCCAACATTAAAGGTAATATAATAGGAAATATAAACTGTTGTGTATCCGTTTCGTTGTCCACCGCTGCCCCGATTGCCGCATATATTGAGCTGTATATTAGGTAGCCCAAGACAAAATAGATGACAAAAAAACAAATAAGCATTATCCAAGGAATCCTAAATAGTTCGTTCGCATATAATTGCATGGCAGAATCGGATGCTGCCACATAGGCAGCCCCCCCTATCAAGCCAGGGGTATTACCTGCCCCGGAATTAAGGGCGGATGGATCAATATCGAATACCAGAATCAATACACCGAACATTACAAAAGCGGATATAATCCAGATGGCAAATTGGGTAACTCCTGCCAAGGAGGTCCCTATAATTTTTCCCAGCATAAGCTGAAATGGTTTCACCGAAGAGATAATGACTTCTATTATCCTGGTTGTTTTTTCCTCAATTACACTACGCATAACAAAACCACCATAAATAATAATGAACATCATAATCAGGTATCCGAATGCCCCCCCTATAAAAGCCTTGATTTCGGTTATTCCTTTCAAGTTCTGTTCCCCGGTAAAGGTAGCAGTCTTGATTTCAAAATTATTGTCAACACTTTCAAAATCGGATACCGACACCCCTAATTTCTGTAATCGCTGCAAACGCAAACGGTCTTTAAACACATTTTCCAAATTATTTAATAGGGAAGAACCCGGAGCATCTTTGCTGTAAAAAAAGGATCTACTTGCCACTTGTTCCAAGTCCTGTTCATTAGGAATGTATAGCAAGCCGTAAAATCCCATTTTTTGAATTGAATCCTTAGCCGCCTCCAAGCCAATGCCCTTAAACTTTACAAACGAATTGCTTTCCGTTCCCTGAAAATCCGTAGAAAAATAATTGCTTTCATTTAATATGCCAATAGTCCTTATTTCGTTATCATTGATCTTGGTCAAATAAACAATAAGTACCACCATCCCTACCATGAGGATAGGACTCAGGAAAGTCATGACCACAAATGATTTATTTCGAACTTTTGCTAAATATTCGCGTTTTATGATTAGCGATAACTTACCCATAAATATTATTTGGATTGAACGGTTCTAATAAATATGTCGTTTGCCGATGGAATCGTCTCCATGAAATTATTGACATTTGCCTTACCCGACAAATGCGATAGAAAGGGGCCTGTATCATCGGAGGGCAATTGTACCGTAAAATTTAGTTGCGATCCACCGTCCAGATATTCCGAAGATAGAATCTCGAATTTATCCTTTAGATCCTCCAAGAGTCCATTGGCACTTTGCACACCTAGCCCTACCTTGTAAATATTATTTTTATACGCCTTTTTAATATCGCTAAGTTTACCATCCAATATTTTCTCAGATTGATGCACCAAGGCAATATACTCGCATAATTCCTCAACAGATTCCATTCGGTGGGTAGAAAAAATTATAGTAGTTCCCTTATCCCTTAGTTGAAGGATTTCATCTTTAATAAGGTTGGCATTTATAGGATCAAAACCACTAAAGGGCTCATCAAAGATCAGAAGCTTTGGCTCGTGCAAAACCGTAACAATAAATTGGATCTTTTGGGCCATCCCCTTGGAAAGTTCCTGAATTTTCTTGTTCCACCAATCCCCAATCTCCAATCTATCGAACCAATATTTTAACCTGATTTTGGCGTCGGATTTGGACAGTCCCTTTAATTGGGCAAGATACAGGGCCTGCTCCCCTACTTTCATGCTTTTATATAATCCCCTTTCCTCTGGTAAATATCCAATCTTGGCAATATGCTGGGCCTGCAAAGGCTTACCATCAAAGTATATGGACCCTTGATCCGGATAGATTATCTGATTAATTATACGTATTAAGGTGGTTTTCCCCGCTCCGTTGGGTCCTAACAGACCGTAGATACTATTTTTGGGAATTTCCAATGAAACTTTGTTGAGAGCTATATGGCTCCCAAACTGCTTGGAAACTTCCTTAGCGACCAATATATTATTCATGCACGCAATTTCCCCAAAGATATATAATTGCGATTTAAGAGATAGGCTGGATATTTATAAATTATTCCTTTTTAAGTTTTTTGGCACATTTTAACTTCGATCATTGTAGTAGGTCTGATACTCTGTAGAATTATGAGACAGGCAATTCCAAAAAACGTAGAAATCAGAAGTCTTCAAAATTGTGAAGTAATTCCATGTTTTGCTGAATCCATACTACCCACCTTGCCTATTCAACCCCCTTCGGAGCTTGGATACACTCCAACCAAGAGATCCCGCCAAGGGGCGGGATTAGTTCATCCGGCCATGTTCATTGCGATCTTACGGAGCTTACAGACACTCCAACCAAGAGATCCCGCCAAGGGGCGGGATTAGTTCAACCATCCATTTTTATTGCACCCCTTCGGGGCTTACAAAAACGGGGTTTCACTAACATAACCCACCCGGCATAACGTTAAGATCCCGCCGAGGGGTAGGATTAGTTCATCCTGCCATGTTCATTGCGATCTTTCAGAGCTTGCAGACACTCCAACCAAAAGATCCCGCCAAGGGGCGGGATTGGTTCATCCTGCCATGTTCATTGCGATCTTACGGAGTTTGCAGACACTCCAACCAAGAGATCCCGCCATGGGGCGGGATTAGTTCATCCTGCAATGTTCATTGCGATCTTTCAGAGCTTGCAGACACTCCAACCAAGAGATCCCGCCAAGGGGCGGGATTAGTTCAACCATCCGTTTTTATGACACCCCTTCGGGGCTTAAAAAAATGGGGTTTCACTAACATAACCCACCCGGCATAACGTTAAGATCCCGCCGAGGGGCGGGATTAGTTCAACCATCCGTTTTTATGACACCCCTTCGGGGCTTAAAAAAATGGGGTTTCACTAACATAACCCACCCGGCATAACGTTAAGATCCCGCCGAGGGGCGGGATTAGTTCAACCATCCGTTTTTATGACACCCCTTCGGGGCTTAAAAAAATGGGGTTTCACTAACATAACCCACCCGGCATAACGTTAAGATCCCGCCGAGGGGCGGGATTAGTTCAACCATCCGTTTTTATGACACCCCTTCGGGGCTTACAAAAACGGGGTTTCACTAAAAAACAAAACCCACCCTCAACGAATCAAGGATGGGAAAAAAAATTGCTATGAAAAAGAAAATAATATTGGTTTCCCAATATTATCTCAAATATACGTTTTTTATTTAAAACGTTAATACCTGTGCTAAGAGAACATGTCCTTGACCTTTTCAAAGAAAGATTTATCCGATTTCTCGGGTCTTGGCTCAAAATTCTCGTTGTTCTGCATACGTTCGAAAAAATCTTTTTGCTCCTTGTTCAATTCTTTGGGTGTCCAAACATTTACGTGAACCAATAAATCTCCACTGCCATATCCGTTAAGACTGGTAATTCCTTTACCTCTCAGTCTTAATATTTTACCGGACTGTATCCCAGCTTCCAGTTTAATCCTCACCTTGCCACCTACGGCATCAATTTCTTTGGACGTACCCAAAACTGCTTCAGAAATACTGATATATAGATCATAATGAAGATTATCCCCTTCCCGTTTTAGCGTATCATGCTCTTCTGTCTCAATGGCCACCAATAAATCCCCTGGAACTCCATTTCCGGGGGCATCGTTTCCTTTGTTGGGCACTTTTAACTGCATACCATCCTCTACCCCTGCTGGTATATTGATACTTACAGTTTCCTCTGCAACCTTTAATCCATTGGCATCCGCATCACTGGGTTTCTTATCTATTATTTGTCCACTACCGCCACAGGTACTACAGGTAGCGGCAGTCTGCATTCTTCCCAGGATGGTATTGGTTATTTTGGTAACCTGTCCACGACCTCCGCAGGTCCCACAAGTCTGATAGGTTACCCCTTCTGCCTGAACTTTTCTCCTTACTTTTATTTTCTTTTCAACTCCATTGGCAATTTCCTCCAAGGTCAATTTAACCCTGATTCTTAAATTGCTACCCTTAACCCGCCGTTGGCCACCGCCACCACCAAATCCGGAAAAGCCACTAAAACCTCCGCCGCCAAAAGCGCCGCCAAATATATCTCCGAACTGACTAAAAATATCATCCATGTTCATACCGCCACCGCCAAATCCGCCGCCGCCTTCAAAGGCCGCATGGCCATATTGGTCATAGCGCGACTTCTTATTGGGGTCACTTAATACTTCATAAGCTTCGGCAGCTTTTTTAAACATTTCCTCCGCCTTGGCATCCCCGGGATTTTTGTCAGGATGGTACTCGATTGCTTTTTTGCGATAAGCCTTTTTTATTTCAGCCGCAGTAGCATTTTTACCAATGCCCAAGATGTCATAATAATCCTCCTTCATAAAATATTTTTAATTTCCAACAACCACTTTTGGATGGCGTATAATTTTGTCACCTAATTTAAAACCCTTTTCAACCACATCCACTATTTTCCCCTTCAACTTCTTGTTTGGAGCTGGAATTTGTGTAATGGCGTCATGTATTTCCGCATCAAAAGCATCTCCTTGCGTGACTTCAATTTCTTGAAGACCCTTATTTTTTAAGGTTTCCTTGAATTTGTTGCTGATTAATTCCACTCCCTTGAACATTTCCTGATCCTCGGACTTGGAAATTTCCTTCAAAGCCCTATCAAAATCATCAATAACAGGCAATAAAGACACTATAACTTCTTGACCAGCCGTTTTAAACAAATCCATTCTCTCCTTGGAAGTACGTCTTTTGTAATTCTCAAATTCTGCAAAAAGACGTAAGAATTTGTCCTTTTCTTTACTAAGATCTTCCTTCAATTGCTCTTCCAGGCTGAGTTCTTCGCTATTTTCCAAGTCTTCGCTTTCAGTAGATGAACTATCTTGTTCCGAATCTTGATTCTCTATATTGTTCAGAACATCATCTTCCATCTCTTCCGTTTTATTTTCGTTGCTCATTTAAAATACATTTATATACTTCCGATTTCAGATGGCAAAAGTACTGCCAATTCTTTAAAAATGTCATAATGTCATAAAACTTTATAAAAAAACATCCGCCAGTGGCGGATGTTCATTGATTATAAAATAATTCCAATTGTTATTCCTAGGAGATAAACTCATTGCGGTAAAGTGCATCTGTTGCCGTTTGCCCTCCCTTATCCAAATAAATATTTTCCAATGCCCTGCAGATATTGGGATATATAAAATCAAATCCCGAATCTTGAATTTTTTTACTACTTACACGCTGACTTGCAAATAACAAATAGGCCATTTCACCCAAAACCAAATGCATTACCGCTCTTGGAATATTGGGCAAAAACAATGGTCTGTCCAAAACTCTTGCCAATTCTTTGGTAAGCTTTACATTGGTTACCGGATTGGGAGCTACGGCATTATAAACCCCAGTTAGATCCTTTGAAACTACATGTAAAAATACGCGCCCAAGATCCTGTAGATGAATCCATGATTGCCATTGATTGCCCGATCCCACAGCAGCCCCAACGTAATATTTAACAGGTTTGGCCATTTCTGGCAAGGCCCCACCTTTATTGGACATCACCAATCCTATTCTAATCTTGGCAGTTTTAATATTTAATTTCTCAAAGGCATCCACTTCCTTCTCCCAAATGGACACCACCTCCCCCAAAAAACTATCATCCACTTCTTCTACATCTTCCCTGTAATACTGGGACAGGGAATTGGGGTATATCCCTATTGCCGAAGCAGAGACTATTGTTTTTATGCCATGGGCTTTCACCTTGGATATAGCTTCCGATAAGGTCCTAAGGGATTTAACCCTACTGTTAAGAATCCTTTTTTTATTTTTTCCTGTCCATCGCTTGGAAATACTGGACCCTGCGAGATTGATAATTGTAGTTACACCACTGAAGCAATTTGCATCTATTTCATTCTTATCCGGATTCCAGTAAAAGCCATTATAACCCGTCTGGAAAACGATTTTATCCTTGTTGGTGGTCAAGTAATTAACCGAGATATTGTTTTGCTTGCACAATTTTACAATTTCACTTCCCACCAAACCCGTTGCACCTGTTAACAAAACCTTCATACCCTTGCTCTCTTTCTGTCGACTACGATATAAATATATGGGTTTTAAAGAATTAAACAGTTGACTTTAGATTAGGTTTAACAGTCCAAACCCTTTAGTTGTTAAGTAATTTATAATAATGTCCCAACAATTATGAAACCTTTAAGGCCCGTAGCATTTCTCTTTTCCCTGGAGGCCCCTGTAAACGCTCCACAACAAATCCTACAGCCTGCATAGCCCTCCTAACACTTCCCTTCGCCGAATAGGTAACCAGCAAACCATCTTTTTTCAGTGCTCTGAACATTATGGCAAAGACTTCCTCCGTCCAAAGTTCTGGTTGCACCCGGGCGCCGAAGGCATCAAAATAAATCAGATCAAACTGATCAACGTCTGCTATCTCCCTAAAATCGATCTGTTGTTTTATCAAAGAAAAATTGGGCAAAATTAGGTGTGGTTGCCCCCATGAAATTTGGTGCATATTAAAAAAACAATGTTCCATGTCCCCTGCATCCAATGCTTCTATATAATCCAATTGTTTCAGTTCTTCCCGAACAACGGGATAAGCCTCTATACCCTTATAAACTATATCCAAACCTCGTTTTTTAGATTCCAATAAGGTTATAAGTGCATTTAAACCTGTTCCGAAACCTATTTCCAAAATAGATAATGGTTGGTCATGGAATAAGGACAAACCGTGCTTTATAAAAACGTGATAGGCTTCCTGAATTGCACCATGAACCGAGTGGTACTGCTCGTTCCAATCCTCTATCTGAATGGTTTTGGAACCGTCTGCCGTGGTTATTATTTTTCTTTTCAAATTATTCTTTTATCAGTACGCCATCCGCCTCAAAGGCATATTTTTTCTCTACATGGATGATACCCGCAATTTCCTCTTCCGTTTTTCCCGCATCACGGGCATAATGTCTTTGATCCTTTATATTCATTTCTTCAACAAAGGCCAAACCATTAACAATCACTTCTTTCCCAACAAGTTCCTTTGGCACAAAGAATCCATAGTCCTTAAATTTAACCATTGTTTCTTTGCCCTCCCCCAATTGCAACTTCATCCAACATCCTTTTACCTTGCATACCTCCATGACTAGACCGGAAAACTTGGATGCCAGTGTATCCTTTGTGGACATTTTTTCATAATTCCCAAGCATTTTATCACTGGTTAGCACATCGGCATCGGTAAAGTGGGTTCCAAAATAAGAGTTCCCACCATCAATCTGGGATGCTTTGGCATTTACCAAGGGCTTATTTTGAGCCATACCGGCCGAAAACACCATAAAAGTCACAATCAAAATGTTAAATTGTCTCAAAATATTCAGAATTTATATCACTTTACAAAACTGGGTATTTTTAGACGAAAAAAGAAGTACTACTAATGATATTTGCTTAATTTTATTGCTTTAAATCAGAATTGTATGCAAACTGTTTCAAATTCAATAATAGTTGAGAAAGTTAAACACTCGAAAATTGATAAAGTAGATTTTAATAATTTATCGTTTGGAAAATATTTTACAGATCATATGATGGTCTGTGATTTTAAGAATGGCGCATGGGAAGTACCAAGAATAGTTCCATATCAACCCATTTCGCTTGATCCGTCCGCCAAAATATTTCATTACGGACAATCTGTTTTTGAAGGAATGAAGGCCTATAAGGACAAGGATCAAAATGTTTGGCTCTTTCGTCCTTTGGAAAACCAAAAGCGGATCAACATTTCGTCCAAAAGACTTGCCATGCCGGAATTCCCTGAAGATTACTTTATGGACGGCTTAAAAGCACTTTTAAAATTAGACCAGAAATGGATCCCAACTGCCGAGGGAAGCTCCTTATATATTAGACCATTTGTATTTGCCTCTGGATGCGGATTCCACGCTTCCCCCTCGGATGAATACAAATTTATTATTGCCTGTTCCCCATCAGCCTCCTATTTTGCTGGGAAGGTAAAGGTTTTGATAGAAGAGAAATATTCACGATCGGCCAATGGTGGTGTAGGTTTTGCCAAAGCAGGCGGCAACTACGCAGGACAGTTTTACCCTACACAGTTGGCAGTCGAAAAAGGTTATAATCAGGTAATCTGGACAGACGACAATAACCATGAATACATTGAGGAGGCCGGTGCCATGAACATTTTTGTTAGGATAAACGACACCTTGATTACCAGTCCTACAAGTGATAGAATATTGGATGGCATAACCCGAAAGAGCATTATAGACATTGCCAAGGACGAAAACATAGCTGTAGAAGTTAGAAAAATTACCGTAAAGGAGGTGGTTGAAGCTTCAGAAAATGGTAGCCTCAAAGAAATGTTCGGAGCAGGTACCGCCGCAGTAATTTCCCCTATTGCCACTTTTGGCTACCAAGGAAGGGATTATGACCTACCCGAAATTAAAAATAGTTATGCCTCCACATTAAAGAAGCGTATCACGGATATTCAATATAATAAGGCGGAAGACAAATTTGGGTGGAGATACCAAGTAGAAGTGTAATTCAAACTTTTATGACCTTATAACAAACCCCTCGTCTTTTAAAGTCGAGGGGTATTTTATTCTAAAACAAGGCCTTGCCTCCTTTGAGGCCTACCTTTTATTAAGAATATCCACAATATTGGGCTTGAAATAATTTGGTCCCTTAAGCACTTTTCCATCCTCCCTGTAAATTGGTTTACCATCTTTCCCCAATTTACTCATGTTACTTCGCTGTATTTCCTCAAATACTTCCTCTATTTTATACTGCATACCGTGTTCCAAAATAGTTCCACACAATATGTACAGCATATCACCAAGAGCATCGGCAACTTCAACCAAATCATTATTGTTTGCCGCTTCCAGATACTCCCTATTCTCTTCATCCATCAAATTGAAGCGAAGTAAATTCTTAGCCTTGCCCAAATCGGCCCTTACTTCTTTAGATACACCCAACCCAAACGAATTATGGAACAATTCTACTGCATCAAGTTTACTTTTCATAATTGTATTTATTTAAGTTAGATTTGCGTAAAAATATAAATATGTTCAGTACGGGACAATTAATTTTTGCCGGGCTTTTTTTTGTTGGTTTTGTAGTAATTACCATACTTTCTTATCAAAAAGACAGAAAACTTCATGAAAAAAACTATAGAGGCGTTAAATGGGTAGGATTTTTCTTCACAATATTCATAGTAATTTTGTTTGTTATTAAGTTTTTTCTTAAAAATTAACATTATTTTTACGTTCGCTACAAAAAGAGCCCTTCCGAATATCATTCCTAATTATTACATCGTTTAATATACGAAAAGACGTAATTTTGCGTTGAATAACTAAATCATTTAGTTGTATGGTAACTTTTTTCAGTATTTTGTTAGTTCTTATTGGTATAAATGCATTGCTTTTTTTAGTAAGTTTTAACAGTAGTTCCAAAAAGAAAGAAAAGTCCGTCAAAAATATTTCAGAATCTACCACAGTAATCTTCCCCCTAGATTTAATTAACTCGAAATATAAGAAGGCAGTTTAATTCTTGTCTAAGGAAATTTATGCATCTTTGCCTAAATACTATATATCCATAGTATTTATAGTTGCGCTATACCTATTGTTAAGATCTTTATATATGATAATTTTTATTTACTTTGAACAAGAAATAAAAACTATTTGTACATGAAGCAATTTCTACTCGTCTTTCTTGGAGGGGGCCTAGGTAGTGGCTTACGGTTTTTAATAAGCAAAACTTTCAACCACACGTTTCACAATTTTTTTCTCGGCACTTTTATAGTCAATATAATAGGTTGCCTACTTATTGGTTTTATACTGGGCCTTTCCCTAAAAAACAATTTCCTTACCAACAATCAGACATTATTATTGACCACAGGTTTCTGTGGTGGCTTCACTACTTTTTCCACATTTGCCCTGGAACAACACTCCTTTTTAAAAACCGGGGACTTTATCAACTTCGCCGCTTATACCCTTTTAAGTATTGTAATTGGAATCCTTGCAGTTGCCTTCGGATTCTGGTTTTCCAAGCTTTAAGCTTCATTTTAATTTTTTAACACATTTAAGGTCTATCTACTTTTTTTAATGTTATTGGCCATTTTTCTGCATTATCAATAGCAAATTACCTAAAAAGACGCGATTTTTTCAGTTTTTAACCTTAACAAGTGTTAAAAGTTTTAACATATCAACATTATATTTAGTCTGAAACACAATACCCTTAAAATTTAAGGGTCATTTTTATATAAACCATAAATCTGAAGCTAATACCCCTCAAAAAATAGGGGGGTATTAAATTAATATATATTTTTGTTTCATAAATAATAAATCAATTATGAAAAAAATCGAGGCAATTATTAGGAAGTCAAAATTTGATGACGTAAAGAAAGCGCTACATCAAATTGGAGTAAACTTTTTTAGTTACTGGGACGTAACTGGAGTCGGAAATGAAAAAGAAGGGCATGTCTATAGAGGCATCTCCTATAGCACATCCGACATTCAACGTAGGTATCTTTCCATTGTAATATCGGACGATTTCTTGGAAACTACTGTAAACACTATTCTGGATACAGCATATTCAGGTAACGTAGGTGACGGTAAAATTTTCGTTTCCGAAGTTTTGGAAGCTTATCGAATCAGAACAAAGGAAAGCGGAAAAGCAGGAATCAACTAAAAAATTTAAGAACCAACAAACAAATAACAACATGGACGTAGGATTATTTACAGCAAATAACGTTTGGATGATGATATGTACGGCTCTCGTATTCTTCATGCATTTAGGGTTTTCTCTTTTGGAAATCGGACTAACCAGACAAAAGAACACAATTAACATCTTATTTAAGAACGTATTCATTATATGTATAGGCTTGCTCCTATATTATATTGGAGGGTTTAACCTTATGTATCCCGGTGATTTCAATGGTTATCTTGGTTTTGCAGGATTCGGCATTGAAGCCCCAATACTACCAGATGGTAGTTTGGATCTTACCTACAATGAAGGATACACGTATTGGACAGATTTTCTTTTCCAAGCGATGTTTGCGGCAACCGCTGCAACCATAGTTTCCGGAGCAGTGGCAGAACGTATTAAGCTTGGTGGATTCATGATATTTACGATTATTTACGTAGGCTTGGTATATCCTATCGTAGGATCTTGGCAATGGGGTGGTGGATTCCTTTCCACTCTTGGCGGTGATGAAGGCGGTTTCCACGATTTCGCAGGATCTACATTGGTACACTCCGTAGGGGGATGGGCAGCTTTGATTGCCATATACATATTAGGACCAAGGATTGGCAAGTTTGGCGAAGATGGAAAACCAAATGCGATTCCAGGACACAATATTCCTTTGGCAGCAGCAGGGGTACTTATTCTATGGTTGGGCTGGTTCGGCTTTAACGGTGGATCAGTATTATCCGCGGATCCAGCTGGAACTTCAATAGTATTGGTTACCACATGTTTGGCAGCTGCCGCAGGGGGAATAGCGTCTTTTATTTTCTCTACTATACTATACAAAAACTATGACGTTACCATGATGCTAAACGGTATCTTGGGCGGTTTGGTAGGAATTACTGCCGGAGCCGACCTAATGTCTCCCTTTGAATCCATTATTATAGGTCTAATAGCCGGTGTAGTTATTGTATTGGGCGTTGCCTTGGTGGACAGATTAAAATTGGACGACCCCGTTGGAGCGGTTGCAGTACACTTAATCTGCGGAATCTGGGGTACTTTGGCCGTAGGAATCTTCGGTGTTAAAGCCGGTGTAACTCAATTTTTGTATCAATTAACAGGAGTAGCCGCTGCAGGTGTATTCTGTTGCCTGACAGCATTTATAATTCTTTTCGCTATCAAGAAAACTTCTGGAATAAGAGTTTCCAAAGAAGAAGAATTGGAAGGATTGGATATACATGAGCACGGAATGGATGCTTATGCCGACTTCAGAATGAACCAACACTAATAAACACAACAAAAGGTAACGGAGCGTTTTGCAGAACGCTCCGTTTATAACCCTTTTTCATTACAACAACTCAATAATAAGCTAACATCCTTTAAAAGGATATAAACAATTGAATTATGAAAACGATTATTTATACAAAATACGTAAAAAATTTACTATTATTTGCATTTGCCCTTGCCTCAACAGCAACTTTCGCTCAGGAAGAGGAAGAAGCCAAGAAATTTAGCCTAAGCGGAAGTGTGGATGCCTACTACAGAACCAACTTGAACGGTGACAACGGTTTTGACGATGCTTCTGGCCTGCCTAATGCAGCTCCAGGATCTTCATTCGCCAACTTACCCGGGTTTGCTTTGGGAATGGCCAATGTTATAGCCGCATATGAAGGGGAAGATGTTGGATTTGTAGCCGACCTTGTTTTTGGACCTAGAGGAACAGACGCTATCTTTGCTTCCCCTCTATATTCAGCTACTGGGAATATTGTAAACCAATTATATGTTTATTGGAATTTAAGTCCATCGGTGAAATTAACATTTGGTAATTTCAACACCTTCTTAGGCTACGAAGTAATTTCTCCTGTTGCCAATTTCAACTACAGTACCTCTTATTTGTTTTCTTACGGCCCTTTCTCCCATACAGGTTTAAAAGCAGACTTTACATTATCTGATGACTTTAGCCTTATGTTGGCGATCATGAACCCAACAGATCAAACTGAATTGAACCCTACCGAAAAATATGCTTTCGGAGCCCAATTGGGATACAGTGGTCAATTCCTGAATTTCCTTGCTGATGACGGGGCGTTTGAAATTGACTTCACAGGTGGTTTCGATTTGTCCGATGAGTTCTTCTTGGGAATCAATGCTGCCCTTTACGATAATGACGATATTGGATTTGCCGGTGTAGCCCTTTATCCACAATACGCTACTTCCGACAACTTCACCATAGGATTAAGGGGAGAATATTTCGCAGAAACAGGAGACTATGGCGCTATTGGAACCGGAGTTGAAGATTCCAGTGTTTTCGCTGTAACACTTACAGGTAGTGCCACTATAGGTAATTTAATCATCAAGCCTGAATTGCGTTTGGACAGCGCATCCGATGATTCCTTTAATTTCCTTGATTCGGATCTGGCCGCACAAAAGAGTTTATCTTCATTTGTACTAGCTGCCGTATACTCTTTCTAAATAGAATTGACTTTATTATTTATAGCCCCGCTTAGAGCGGGGCTTTTTAATTTTTAACCCTTTTTAAACGCCTTTACCCCAGCCGCAATAGCAATATCCAATCTGTTCTGCTTGGGAACCAACGGACAGGAATACTTTGGATTGTAAGCACAGTATGGATTATAGGACTTATTAAAATCCAAAAGAATGGTATCTCCCTGGGGAATGGTCAGGTCTAAATATCTGCCCCCACCATAGGTTTCTTCCCCATTGGTAAGGTCCGCAAAGGGTAAAAACAAATAATCCCTATATTTCTCCTGCTGCCTTAATTCCTGATTTTGATAAACTTCCAATTTGTGGGTACGGCCATGCAGAGTAAAAGATATAATCCCAAACACAACCTCCTCTGTCTGCCTTTCTGTAGTGGTCGGCATCATAAAAGGTATGGCCTCGGGGGTTCGGGTAAATTTTGCCATGACCCTATAGGACGTATCCGGCTCAAAAAAATCCAAAGTCGTAAAATCCTTTCTGTACCTATCTGGCAAGGGAGAGGTTTCGGGATCCTTGAATTCCATGTTCATTTTTTTCTGGAATTGCATAATGTCCTCCATGGCTCCGGACACATGTTTCGGCACATTGTTTTGCTCCTGATCATGATACCTTTTTTCCTTACAACCCAAGGACAATAAGAATAAAACCAAAAATAACTGCTTCATTTTCCTGCTTTTGGTATAAAAATACAACATCCATTTTTCTGGATAAAAGAAATTTGGACACCAATCCTAGCCAAGGCCGTTTTAATATGTCAAAAAACCTTAGCATAATATACCATTATTATACCTCTAAAAAAAGTTGGTACTTACATGATGAACCCACCTCTATGGAACGGGCGGGCAATGGTCGAGTTATTGAACCTAGATCCCACCGAAATAGGTGGGATTGGTTCCACTTGCAATTTTAAGTGCGTCTCACCGACTTCTCAAAATTGAGTTTCACTAATAAATACAAAACTATTGACGGTAGGTTTTTTACACAAATAAGATACAGTTAAAATATAGGTAAGCCATTACTTGTAGGCAGCCATCAAATCGGATCTAAATCCGTCATATGGCACATTATTAAGGATACGGCCGTTAAAAAAATATTATCTCCTCCAAGACAACAGCTTATTCTTCGATGATGTCGTAACGGGCATCTTTTAAGTATTTTGCCACAATTTCGTTGAATTCCGGGGTAATGCGCAGCAATGCAGTATTTTCCAAACTATATAATTCGGCTTTGTCCGTATACCCTTTCTTCAATAATTCCTCCAAATAAAAGAGGGAGGTTCCATAATCTTCCATTTGAGCACTATTCGCAATTATTTTAAGGTAATAGCTATAATCCGCAGGCTCTGTTATGGTCTTTAGCATCCATAGCAGACTCAAGACCTCTTGATCTACCTGACTTCCTGAATTGACTATGTCCAAATTATCTTCGATCAAGGCATTTACATAACCCAAAAGGCGTTTGCCCATTTCTCTTTCTGCCTCTATTTTACTGTTATCGTATTTCTTCAACTCACCCATTTGATAAATCCACCAACCCAAGTTATTATAATTATAGGTCGCTAAATCTTCCTCCAAATAATAGACATAATCTTCCTTAATAAAAGATTCCTTCATTAAAGTATTGTTCTCATTTCGGGTCATGGTTTTAAAAAGCTTATTTTTATTAAGCTCCCGCTTTATTCTTTTAAGGGAATCGCTATCCTTCAGCACCCTATATACAGCAATGACTTCATCCAATACATTATCGGCCTGAATTAATTTGTTGGACCTGATTAAACGATCTATTTCCTCCAAATTTTGGGCATAAGTTTCATTTATATAAACTTCATCTTTCTCTAATTGGCCCTTCGCCATGGCAGATAAATTGAAAATTTCCAAGGCCTTTTCAAGATATTGGCTATTGGGCCATTCATGCCCCCCATTGAACACCAACAAATGATTAGGAAATTTTAAACGTCCCATAAGGGACTTCCCTGCCAGCATTTCTGGATAGGCATAATCTTCCTTTCCTACAATACCTATAAATTGAAATAAATTGTTCGTATTCAATATGTCCATATTGGGGTACACGGCGCCACAAGAAATTACTCCGGCAATAGCTTTTACAAAAATGGGCAGCACAGATGCAAATCTAGCTCCGCTATCAAACCCAGCACTATAGCTCCTATTCTTATGAATGGGCAAAAGCCTAATAATATCGTTGAACATTCTTCCCGTAACCAAAATATTCTGGGAAGTGGATAAAGAATCATTTACATTGTTCGGGGCCGCTAGAATATAGCCTTGTTTCTCAGCTGCTTCCTGGAACATACGTACGGCCCTTTTACCTTTACCTTCCATATCAAAAACTAAAAGTATGGGCCAATTCCTATCCATTTCAAAGCTGGTAGGCAGAAATAGGGAATAACTTTCGGAAATGGAATCCTTTACCGGAATGGAATCGATTACGATACCTTTTTTCAAGGTCATCTGTTGTGAATTGCCCCATAAACCTGCCCCTAGAAACAGAAATAATATAATTTTTTTCATAGAATTATAGTCATCAAATATCTAGCCAAATTAAAAAAGTATTACATCCATTCCTATACGCAATTGATACAAGCAATATTTCCCAAGGGTTACAAGGCCACTAACTCCTTTTGCACCTAAGCTTTACAATGCATTAAATTTAATAATAAAAATATAGCGCCAAAGCCGCTTGGTTATTTTAATTCCAATTTACCAATAACCAACTACTGTTACACCTCTCTCTTTTTAATGGGGGCATTGGACACTACGTCCGACAGGATAATATGAGTGCGTGTCTCCCCATATTGTATAAGCTTATCTATAAATTTTTCCAAATGAAATTGATCCTTTAAGACCACTAGCATTATAATATTTTCATTACCCGTAATCCTATAACAATTAACCACCTCTTCGTAAGTGTTTACTATATCTAAAAAAGGCCGTAACTTCCCCATAAAGGCACGAAGCGTAATTATAGCTTTTAATTGATATCCGGTATGCGAATGGGATACTACAGCCTTGTATCCTGAAATAACCCCAATATCCTCCATTTTCTTCACCCTTTCCGCAACGGCAGGGGGCGTTAAACCCACTTTCCTACCAATATTGGCAAAAGATTCCCTGGCATTTTCCTGAAGTAATTTTAGAATCTTCCAATTAAGGACATCTATCTTTGTATTCAAAATAAAATGTATTAAAAATATTAACTTTCAATAGCTAAAATACAATTTTACTTTGTTATATAAACTCAATTTTACTAATTTCGACGTAATTTTATATAACAGAATTTGTCATAAAAATGCCTTACAAAAACTTAAGTACGATTCCGATTTATCGCAAATCCTTGGATCTTTTACAGATGAGCAGGGAAATTGCATCGTACCTATCCTATAACAAGGATCTTCTTAAGTTATATCAATCCAACAGCCATAGGGATATTATGGTAGATTCCTTATTGACCGATTCCATCTTGATTCCCCAACAAATTGAAGCAGCCGAGCGCTCAGAATGCTATGCTGCCCGAATGAGAAGCGCTACCTTTATCAATGTGATCATAAGAAATATAAATTCTTATTGTACCGGTTTGGAAAAAGACGGTGTAAAGGAAAAGGAATATTTAAACCTTTTAAGGAGCGAAATAAAAAGTTTCAGAAGATTGTACAAAGTATGGCGACGATCTATTCGAAGCTAAACCTTCCCAAATACCTTCTAAATAATTAAATAGCCTATATTTTACCCAAACGGTATTAAGAATTGGCCTATTGGTAATTATAACCCTATCCTTACAACTACATATTTCTCCTGTACTGACCCCCTACCGCAAATAGTGCATCTGTAATTTGTCCGAGGGAACAGTACTTGGTAACCTCCATCAACTTTTCAAAAATATTCCCATTTCTAATCGCCAGTTCCTGTAATTCCTTTAATTGGGTCCCGGCAGATACCCCCATCATAGCATGTAAATGCTCCAAGGATTCTATTTGTGCCTTTTTTTCCGAATCTGTTGCACGGATAATTTCTGCCGGCAAAATGGTTGGGGACCCTTTAGAACTTAGAAATGTATTTACTCCAATAATGGGAAATTCGCCATTGTGCTTTAGCGTCTCGTAGTAAAGGCTCTCCTCCTGAATTTTAGATCTCTGATACATGGTTTCCATGGCCCCCAATACACCGCCCCGTTCGGTTATTCGGTCAAACTCCAATAACACGGCTTCCTCTACCAGATCTGTTAATTCTTCAATTATAAAGGAACCTTGCAAAGGATTTTCGTTTTTGGCCAAGCCCAATTCTTTGTTTATAATCAATTGAATGGCCATTGCCCTGCGAACCGACTCTTCCGTTGGAGTGGTTATTGCCTCATCATAGGCATTGGTATGTAATGAATTACAATTATCATAGATGGCATATAAAGCCTGTAATGTAGTTCGGATGTCATTAAAATCTATTTCTTGCGCATGCAAGCTACGCCCCGAGGTCTGGATATGATACTTTAACATCTGCGCCCTGGGGTCTGCTCCATATTTAAGATGCATGGCCTTTGCCCAAATGCGACGCGCAACCCTTCCGATTAGCGCATATTCAGGGTCTATCCCATTGGAAAAGAAAAACGACAGATTGGGACCAAATTTATTGATATCCATCCCCCTACTTAAATAATACTCAACATAGGTAAAACCGTTGGACAGCGTAAAGGCCAATTGGGTGATTGGATTGGCTCCTGCTTCCGCAATGTGATATCCCGAAATGGAAACAGAATAAAAGTTCCGTACCGAATGCTGAATAAAGTATTCCTGCACGTCCCCCATAAGTCTTAAGGCAAATTCAGTTGAAAAAATACAGGTATTCTGAGCCTGATCCTCTTTTAGTATATCTGCCTGCACCGTACCCCTAACCGTATTTAGGGTATTCATTTTAATTTCCGCATATATATGTTTGGGCAAGACCTGGTCACCAGTAACCCCCAATAGCATTAAACCCAGACCGTCATTTCCTTCCGGTAATTGACCCCTGTATTTTGGCCTTGCAAGACCTTTAGCCCCATATAACGCAGCAATTTTACCTTCAACTTCATTTTCCAAACCATTTTTCAAAATATATTTCTCACAATTCTGATCAATGGCGGTATTTAAAAAATAACCCAGCAACATGGGTGCAGGTCCATTGATGGTCATGCTGACCGAGGTAGTAGGACTACAAAGATCAAATCCTGAATACAACTTTTTAGCGTCGTCCAAACAGCAGATAGACACCCCGGCATTGCCAATTTTTCCGTATATATCTGGCCTGTAGTCTGGATTTTGACCATACAACGTTACCGAATCAAATGCAGTGGATAAACGTTTGGCAGACAATCCCATACTAACATAATGAAAGCGCCTATTGGTGCGTTCAGGACCACCTTCTCCCGCAAACATTCTTGTAGGATCTTCCTCTGTTCTCTTAAAAGGATAGAGTCCGGCCGTATAAGGAAATTCCCCAGGCACATTTTCCTGGAGGATCCAACCCAAAATATCGCCCCATGCCCTGTATTTAGGAAGGGCTACCTTCGGAATATCGGTTTGTGCAAGAGATTTTGTATGGGTTTCCAATGTAATTTCCTTTCCCCTTACCTTATATATAAAGGTTGGCTCTTGGTACCGTTTTACCTTTTTTTCCCAATTTAGGATCAATTCCCAGTTCTGGAAATCCAAATTCATTTTTATTTGGTCGAACTCTTTGAACAAAAGCCTCAATAATTGTTTTTTGTCCTCGGTCAGGGAAAACTCCAAAATTGCTTCCGTATTTAATCCTTTCTTGTCAAGAAATAAATTAAACTCCAAATTGGAATCTACCTGGGATATAGTTTGAATGGTCTTAAAAACACCATACAACCGTTGGGCCAATTCCGCCTGCTGAAAGGACTTTTTATCATAGGCCCGATTGCTTTCGGCTATTTCCGATAAATAACGTGTACGCGAAGGAGGTATTATATAAACCTTCCCATCATCGATATTTCCATTCTGGAACTGTGAATTAATGACCGCTCCGATTTTTGAAGCCAATTTATCCATTACGGACAAATACAATCGATTCATCCCCGAGTCATTGAATTGAGAGGCTATGGTTCCAAAGATAGGCAATTCATCCTGATCCGCCTCCCAAAGACCATGGTTGCGCACGTATTGTTTTTTAACGTCCCTAAGTGCATCTAGCGCTCCTCTTTTATCAAACTTATTAATAGCCACGACATCCGCAAAATCCAACATATCTATTTTTTCCAACTGGGTAGCTGCCCCAAATTCCGGTGTCATAACATATAAGGATACATCACTGTGTTCTATGATCTCCGTGTCCGACTGACCAATCCCTGAAGTCTCCAAGATAATCAAATGGAACCCTGCCACTTTTAGAACTTGAACTGCCTCGTCAACGTGTTTGGACAAGGCCAAATTGGATTGTCTAGTAGCCAAAGATCTCATATAGACCCTAGAGTCGTTGATGGCATTCATACGTATTCGATCTCCCAACAATGCACCGCCCGTTTTCCTTTTGGACGGATCAACAGAGATGATTCCAATGGTCTTATCGGGGAAATCCAACAAAAATCTTCTTACCAGTTCATCTACCAAACTTGATTTTCCAGCACCACCCGTCCCAGTTATACCCAGTACGGGCACAGCACCTTGTATTACCTTTAAACCTGAAAAATGACTTACAAAGTCCTCGTGCCTATTTTCTGCCAAGGTAATGAGTCGTGCCATGGCATTTACATTCCTTTCTTCCAATAATTGCAAAATAGACCGGCCCTCAGGAATTTCCAAACAAGGAACAGGAAAATCACTTTGTTCCACCAAATCGTTTATCATTCCTTGTAGCCCCATGGTCCTGCCATCATCTGGAGAATAAATTCTGGTTATACCATAATCCATTAGTTCTTTTATCTCCTCAGGAAGAATTACCCCGCCGCCGCCGCCGAAAATCTTAATGTGGCCGGCACCCTTATCCATTAATAGATCGTACATATACTTAAAATACTCCATGTGCCCACCTTGATACGAAGTTATGGCAATGGCGTTTACATCCTCTTGGATGGCACAAAAAACCACCTCGGACACACTACGATCGTGGCCCAAATGAATTACTTCCACCCCAGTGGACTGAATTATACGCCGCATCATGTTAATAGCTGCATCGTGACCATCGAACAAGGAGGCTGCTGTTACGATACGAACTTTATTTTTAGGAATATATGGTGGCTTCCGGTTCATAAAAACAATTCTAATTTCCTTTAATCAATTTAATAAAATACCCCTATTCACCCGAACCCTTAAAGGCGATTGTTGAAAGATTTGAATTAACGAGGCGCTATTTTTTTAAAAGACAAAAAAAGGACCATTATACGGGTGCAATTTAACAAAATAGCAAAAATTAGATTGATATAATTAGAATTTTATAAAAATATTCCTCAACCAGAGTACTTCATTCCTAAAATCCTAATTTTGCCACCTAAAACCGTTAAACTTTGAAGACAACTATCCTCATAAATTGCCCCGACCAATCCGGAATTATCAGTTCTGTAACCGGATTTATACACAGAAAAGGTGGTAATATTATTTATATCGATCAGCACGTAGATAAAGAAGCGGGTGTGTTTTTCATGAGACTGGAAAGCGATTTTGAAAAGAACATTCCAGCCGTTAAGAATTTAAAACAAGAATTTGAAGAAGAATTGGCCATACCACACCAAATGGAGTGGAGTTTGTATTTGGGATCTGTAAAACCTAAAATGGCGCTTTTTGTTTCCAAATACAACCATTGCTTATACGATTTATTAAGTAGGTACAATTCCGGGGAACTAGAGGTTGAAATACCCTTCATTTTAAGTAACCACAGCGATTTGGAATATGTGGCCAGACAATTCGATATTCCCTTTTTTCATGTACCTGTAACAAAAAGTACAAAAAGTGAAGCAGAAAATAGGCAATTGACACTACTGAAGGAATATCAAATAGATTTTATAGTATTGGCCAGATATATGCAAATTGTTAGCAGCAAGGTTATTGACCACTATCCCAATAAGATAATCAATATTCACCATTCCTTCCTCCCTGCCTTTGCCGGTGCTAAGCCATACCATGCCGCTTTTGAGAGGGGGGTTAAGATAATAGGTGCCACTAGTCATTACGTTACCGAGGAATTGGATGCCGGCCCCATTATTGAGCAGGATGTTACCACAGTAACACATGCACATAGCATCAAGGACTTTATTACCAAGGGTAGGGATTTGGAAAAAATTGTACTATCCAGGGCCGTAAAGCTTCATATTAACAGGAAAACCATGGTCTACAACAACAAGACGGTAATTTTCTCTTAGCTTAGGCACTAAATCGTATCAGGATAAGTTATAGGTATAACTTTAAAATTATAAAATGAAAAAAATAATATTAGCCGTAGTCTTATTCCAATTTATTGGATGTTCGGAATTACAACAGGTAGTCTACCAATTACCTCAAGGAGGCTCTTTGGGCAATGACGAAATTGCAAACGGATTAAAGGAAGCCCTTAATATGGGAATAGACAAGCAGGTAAGCAAACTAACCCAAACCGATGGTTTTTTTATGAACGAACTGGTAAAAATTATGCTTCCCGAAGAATTACAGAAAGTAGACAAGACCCTCAGGGACATTGGACTTGCCAATCTAGCTGATGAAGGCCTAAAAATATTGAACAGGGCTGCAGAGGACGCTGTTGGTGAAGCCACGCCCATATTTGTAAATGCCGTAAAGGGAATGACCTTTAATGACGCCAAAAACATTCTTTTGGGTTCGGACAATGCAGCAACCA
Source organism: Arenibacter troitsensis (assembly GCF_900177645.1). GTDB lineage: Bacteria > Bacteroidota > Bacteroidia > Flavobacteriales > Flavobacteriaceae > Arenibacter > Arenibacter troitsensis. The sequence goes on along the minus strand of NZ_FXAO01000012.1, from coordinate 69,343 downwards.
TGTACCTTACCAATGCTACGCAAACAGAACTCTACAATAAATTTAACCCAGTAATTAAAAATTCCTTTTCAAAAGTTGGAGCGGACAAAATCTGGAACAACCTAATTACGCGATACAACAGCATACCGCTTACCAATAATGTAAATCCAGACCTAACAGATTACGTTACTCAAGAAGCCTTAAAAGGCGTATTTACGATGATTGCCGTTGAGGAAAAGGAAATAAGGAACAAGGTTTCCTCAAGAACCACAGAGGTGCTGAAAAAGGTTTTTGCCCTACAGGATTAAAAATGATCTATTTATAGTCAATTTACACAATATATCCAATTGCGTTACGTTACATTTAAACAAGCACAGATTACAACTTTTTAGTTGTCTAAAATTGCAATCTAAGTTATACCAAAAGAATTTGAGTTAGTATTTTTTGAGTTAGTTAGTTTAAAACCGGTGGGAGCACCGGTTTTTTTGTTGGTACACCAATCCATTTGCGCTGATTACCACATACACAAGGCCCCTGGCATATGGTAGGATACAATTTGCGCCATTCCTGAAGGCAATGGTTACATTATTTTATCAAGAGGTAGCGTATAACCGTATCGTTAAAGAACTGGGGCTGCTCCACATTCACAACATGCCCACAGTTCTGGACCACTATCAGCTCTGCACTTTTATGATCCTGCACTATTTGTTGAATAGTAGGCAAGAACAAATAGTCCTCTGCCCCCATTACGTACAGCGTAGGTATTTTTATATCTACCGTTCTAAAAAAATGTAGCAATGGGTTAATCTCCGAGGTTAACTTAAACCATCGAATAAATTCCTTTTGGTACAATTTTTTAGCCTCTCGAACAAAAAGTAATCGCGATTCCTTATGGTTCTTATTGGGCATTATTACAAAAGCAAAAAACTTGTACAGCCATAAATAAGGGACTATAGATTTTAAAATTACACCGAGTCTCATCAATATTTGCGACCTGAGGTTCAATTTCATAATGGCCCCTCCCATAATCATGCTCTCTACCCGATGGGGATGCTTCTCTGCCAAATTTCGAATTAAAATTGTTCCCAGGGAAATTCCAATAAAATGGGATTTTTCAATCTTTTCAAAATTGATCACCTCCAATATATCCTCGGTAATATTGTCAAAAGTATACTTGCTCTTAAAGGCGTCCTTTAAATGCATCTTGGAGTTCCCATGGCCCCTAAGATCCAATAGAAGTACATTAAAATGTTTTTTAAATTCCCTAAGCTGCTTGTACCAAATAGTGGAACTACCTCCTGCACCATGCACAAAAGTCACCCATTTTTGGGAGGTATCATGACTATGTATATTATAACTGATCAATATTCATTTTTTATAAATGTAGTGTTAATTCCAATGCACTTGAAGTGACCCTAAAAGTTCAAAATATATTTCCCAACATTAACCCAAGGTTAAAAAATAGACAAATTACCTGATTATTAGATAAATGCGCTTACCCACAACCTCCATTAAACCCTTATTCCAATTATATTTGTTAGTAAAAAAAAAAATATGGAAAATCAATATTGTAAAGTGGGTTCCGTATCCACTATTACCAATGCTTATAAAGAAATAAGTTTTTTGGAGCACCAATATCAAAGTTTCATGGACAAGGCTAGCAGTACAAAATACTCCAATTCAAAACTTGCCGAATTTTTTGAATTGAAGGCCGCTAAGATCCAAAAAATCATTCAAACCTTAGCGCATTAGGCATCTTAGCGCTTTTTAAGCTCCAAACTCATTTGCTGCTGCAATTCTTTTGCCTTTTCGGCAGAGGCCTGCGCAAAATTTTCTTGGTCCGAAGCATAAATAATTCCTCTGGATGAGTTCACCAAAAGACCTACATTATCACTCATTCCGTATTTGCACACTTCCACCAAACTACCTCCTTGTGCCCCTACACCTGGTACAAGAAGAAAACTATTTGGAATAATATTTCTTATTTCCGTTAAAAAAGTTGCCTTGGTAGCACCTACCACATACATTAGATTTTCAGAATTTTCATAGGTTTTGGAAATCTCCAGTACTTGCTTGTACAATTCCTTTCCTTCTAGCTTTTTTGTTTGAAAATCGAACGCTCCTTTATTGGAAGTTAGTGCCAGTAATATGGTATGTTTATCCTTAAACGCCAAAAATGGCTCCACGGAATCCCTTCCCATATAAGGTGCAATAGTTACAGAATCGAATCCCAAATCCTCAAAAAAGGCTTTGGCATAACGAGTGGAGGTATTGCCAATATCCCCACGTTTGGCATCTGCAATTGTAAATATTTCCGGATAATTGCTATTTAAGTAGTGGATAGTTTTTTCCAAGGCCTGCCATCCTTTTATCCCATAAGCCTCATAAAAGGCGGTATTGGGCTTATAGGCCACACATAAATGATGTGTGGCATCAATTATAGCCTTGTTAAAAGCAAAAATGGGATCTTCCTCTTGTAATAGATGCTTTGGAACCTTATCCAAGTCCGTGTCCAACCCAATACAAAGAAAGGATTCCTTTTTTCGAATCTGTCCAACTAAAAAATCAGTGGTCATAGGAATTAAAAAATCTCAGAGGCTTCCTTTAGTTTCTCCGTATTCTCAACCAAACTTAATTCGTCTATAATACGTTGAATATCGCCGTTAATAATGTTTTGCAAGTCGTATAGCGTTAATCCGATCCTATGATCCGTTACCCTACCCTGTGGGTAATTATAAGTTCTAATTTTAGCCGAACGGTCACCACTACTTACCTGCGAATTTCTCTTGGCAGCATCCTCCTCTTGTTTTTTGGCCAATTCCATGTCGTACAAACGGGAACGCAATACCCTAAATGCCTTTTCCTTGTTTTTGTGTTGTGATTTCTGATCTTGGCACTGCGCTACCAAACCTGTTGGAATGTGGGTTAATCTTACCGCAGAATAGGTGGTGTTTACGGATTGACCTCCAGGTCCCGAGGAACAGAAAAAATCTATACGCACGTCCTTGGGGTCTATCTGCACATCAAAATCCTCGGCCTCGGGAAGTACCATAACCGTAGCGGCACTGGTATGTACCCTACCTTGGGTTTCGGTCTGTGGAACACGTTGTACGCGGTGTACGCCCGCCTCAAACTTAAGAGTGCCATACACATCCTCACCGGTAACCTCGAACTGAATTTCCTTGTAACCACCGCTCGTACCTTCACTTAGGTCAATGACATTTGTCTTCCACCCTTTAGATTCACAGTATTTGGTGTACATTCTAAATAGATCGCCCGCAAAAATACTGGCTTCATCCCCTCCGGTACCTGCTCTTACCTCTACCACTACGTTCTTGGAATCCTCCGGATCCTTTGGTATTAGCATCAACTTGATCTCCTCTTCCAATTTGGGCAATTTTTCCTTGGCTTCTTCCAACTGCATTTTGGCCATGTCTACCATTTCGGGATCACTGCCATCGGCCAGAATCTCCTCTGCCTCGGCAATATTATTGGTATACTCCAAATAAAGACCCCTCTTGTCTACCAGCTGTTTTAAATCCTTATATTCCCTGTTTAGTGCCACATAACGCTTTTGATCAGCAATAATATTAGGCTGAATTATAAGGTCCGCAACCTCATCAAAACGTTGCTTTACTATGTTTAATTTATCTATCATATACAATCTACACTTGGACTGCGAATTTACGATAATTTTGTACATTTAGCCATATCCTATTCAATAGATGAATTCTATTTTCAATTTTAGAACCTATGAATTAAGTTTCCGCTTTGCCAAACCCTACCTTTGGATATCCTTTCTTGTTATGGTTTTTATGCTTTTTAGTGGGAGTGTAATTTTCAAGATATCCAACTTAAATTCCATGGTCTTGAGTTTCAAGATATTATTCTATCTAGGGGTCTTCCTTTCGCATTATGATGTTGCCCGGCGAAAACGATTGACATTTTATCAAAATTTTGGTTTGTCCAAAATAGTCCTTATCCTAAATTCATTTCTAATAGATATTGCCCTAAGCCTAATATTTATTAACCTCATCCGTTTATTTTGACCTTGGAAATTGACAGTGTTGAACTGGAGTTTGATGGAAAAAAGGTCCTATACGGTATCTATATAAAATCTGAACGCGGAAAAGTTACCGGTATCCTTGGAAGAAATGGCTGCGGAAAAACGTCCTTATTGAGAATTCTATTTGGGGATTTACAGCCCAAATACAAGAATATCCGCAGTAATGGAAAGTGTTTTCCAGGACCTATGTACACAACCGGAAAAATAGGGTACCTGCCCCAATATCCTCTTTTGCCACGACATTCAAGCTTAAAGTACGTATTTGGATTATTCAATGCTTCCTGGGAGCAATTCACAAACCTCTTCGAGAGTTTTGGAGAATACGACAAAAGTAGGATCAAGGATTTATCCAGTGGTGAAATTAGGGTTATTGAAGCTTACTTGATACTCATGTCCAATAAGGAAATTATACTTCTAGACGAACCCTTTTCATTCATTGCACCAATATTTGTTGAGAAATTCAAGGCCCTTATCCACCAGGTAAAGAAAAAGAGCATTATAGTCTTGACCGATCATTTTTACAATGATATTTTAGACGTAAGCGATACGGTCTATCTTCTTAAAAACGGTTGTTCCAAACAAATTGAGGATAAGAAAGAACTGAAGAGCGAAGGCTATATCAATTAGGACTTAATTGAAAAGGATCCCACTACTTTTGTGCATTTTGTTGTTATCATCCACAATGATTGCCTCGGTTCCCTTTAATTGATTAATCAATGCCAATCCCGAATCAACGCCAAGTACAAAAATAGCCGTAGCTAGGGCATCCGATAATTCAGCGGTTTTTGAAAACACCGATACGCTATATATTCCCGAAATAGGGTTTCCTGTTCTCGGATCAAGAATGTGCGAATATTTCCTTCCATCAAAAGTGATATATTTATCGTAACTCTCGGAAGTAGCTACCGAGGACTCCAAAACAGGGAGCCACGAAAATATTTTTTCCTTACTTAGAGGGTTTGCAATACCTATCAACCATTTTTCACCGGTAGCCTTTGTACCCCAAGTGGTTAGGTCACCCGCGGCATTGATAACCCCTGCACGCACCTGCTTCCCCACCAACAGTTCTTTGGCCATATCGGCAGCATATCCCTTTGCTATCCCTCCTAGACCAATCTTCATTCCTTTCAATTGTAAAAAGACGGTATGATCTTCCTCGTTCAAGATGATTTTTTTATACCCCACCTTGCTTACGGACTCTGTTATTTCGCTCTTGGTAGGCTTGTACTTCATGGAGCCGTCAAACTGCCATACCCTATCCAAACCCGCAAATGTAATATCAAATGCACCATTCGTTATCTCGGAAATCTGATTGGCCCTTTCAATCAACTTATAAAGTTCCACACTTACCTTTACCGGTTTTATACCTGCATTTTTATTGATTTTTGAAGTTTCGGATTCCTCGTCCCATGAAGATATCAGTTTTTCTATCCTTTTAATTTCAGAAACAGCCTCTTCTATGTTTATATAGCCAATTTCCTCATTATCCGCTACTACGGTGATATCAAATCTATCACCCATTAAGTTCACCGATCGCTGAACGGTCACATAATTAAGCCCTTGGGCATGGCCCATAAGTACCATGCAAAATATTAAAAGAGAAAATGTAGCCCTCACCCTAGAACAATATTAAAAATGGAACTTTTTTTTATCACGACCTATAACAAATGAATTGCCCTTGGAAAACCTAGATCCACTGAAAGCAAACCAAAATCCAATAATCATTACCTCATTTTTTGACACGAGATTTGCAACCGACCTTCCTATGCAAAAAGACTGCAAAGAAAATGGTAAAAAGATGTAAAATAAACATCCGAAGAGCGATCTACAGGAAAATCCCATGCAAGCAAGTAGTTAAAAAAGTTTTGATTATTCAAAAACACGAAGGATCTGCCCTTCTAATTCCGTATTAAATATTTTAAGGGGTTTGGCAACATCGTTACCGATATGATTTAATGGGGTACCGGTCTGACTAAAGGTAGAACCATGGGTGGAGCATTTAAAATAACCTCCATTGTCTGTTTTAAAACTTATCCCGTCTGTCTGTTGATGACTACAAATTTGGCTTGCGGCCACAAATTCGCCCTCCAAGTTTTTAACCACTACCACATAATTCTTAACTATAAAATCGCCATTGTTTTGCAATTTGGCTCCTTCCGCAGAACTTAAATCAATGGTAAAATCCACGCCAGTTGGCACGGGTTTGGGGTCTATAGCTTCATCGCTATCCGACGAACAGCCATGCAAGCAGGGAAAAGCGAGGGCAAATGCCGCTCCGGTACCTAAAGTCCTTAAAAACTGCTTTCTTTCCATAACGTAATTTCTTTATAAAACAACGTAGGAAAAAGGGTATTCGTATACCCTAATAAACAAAGGTGCCGTACTCGCTTTTAATTGTGAGTTTTTTAACAGCATTTCCTTCTACCCTACCCACAATTTGGGCTGCAACCCCAAAGCTCTCCGAAATGGCAATAAGGTCGTCCGCAATAGCGGAATTTACATACAATTCCAATCTATGTCCACAATTAAAAACCTGGTACATCTCCTTCCAGTCCGTCTCCGATTGCTCTTGAATTAATTTAAACAAGGGAGGAACAGGAAATAGGTTATCCTTAACAATATGTAGGTTATCTACAAAATGAAGAATTTTGGTCTGTGCACCGCCACTGCAATGCACCATGCCATGAATATCGTTCGCAGAATACTTACTTAGAATTTTTTTTACAATAGGAGCATAGGTCCGGGTTGGGGACAGCACCAATTTCCCCGCATCCAAGGGAGCGTCGGGCACTGCATCGGTCAATTTTACAGTACCGGAATACACCAAATCTTCTGGCACGGCCGCGTCAAAACTTTCTGGATATTTTTCCGCCAAGTATTTGGCAAAAACATCATGCCTGGCAGAGGTAAGCCCATTGCTACCCATACCCCCGTTATATTCCTTTTCATAGCTAGCCTGCCCAGAGGAAGATAAACCAACGATGACATCTCCAGCTTCTATATTGGCATTATTGATCACCTCACTCCTTTTTAATCTTGCCGTTACCGTGGAATCAACGATAATGGTTCGCACCAAATCCCCTACATCTGCCGTTTCCCCTCCAGTTGACCTTATGGTTATCCCATGTTTTTCCAAATCCTCGATCAACTCTTCCGTACCATTTATGATGGCCGAAATGACTTCTCCAGGAATTAAGTTTTTGTTTCTCCCTATGGTAGAAGACAACATAATATTGTCCGTTGCCCCAACACAAATAAGATCGTCCACGTTCATGATTAGGGCATCTTGCGCTATTCCCTTCCATACAGTGATATCACCTGTCTCTTTCCAATACATGTAGGCCAAAGAGGATTTCGTACCCGCACCATCGGCGTGCATCACCAAACAGTACTCTTCATCATTGGTGAGGTAATCGGGCACAATTTTACAAAAAGCCTTAGCAAACAGGCCTTTATCAATATTTTTAATGGCATTGTGCACGTCTTCCTTGGAAGCGGAAACCCCTCTTTGATCGTATCTTTTGCTGTTGGATGAGCTCATGAATAAAAGTTTGCGACAAAAATAGAAGAATCCACAAAAAAAAGCCCACTAATCATGGGCTTTTAATTCATAAATTAATAAATCTTCCTATTATTTAATGAACAATAGTTCCCTATATTTGGTTAGAGGCCAATATTCATCACCTACCAATTGTTCCAATTTATCGCAGTGGTAACGAATTTCGTCAAAATAAGGCCGCACGTTATCGCAATAGGCAAAGGCCTTCTTGCTTATATCGGATATATTATTGGCTTTCTTCCTTTCGTCTACCATAGCGTCTGTCTTGATCTTAATAGCGCGGATATGTTCGGAAATACGCTCAACAATATCCAACTGGCTTTCGGACATTTTCTTGTGGGCGGCACCGTAAATTTCTTTCAGCCCTACCACATTTTTTATTAACTTATTCTGATACTCCACGGCGGCCGGTATGATATAGCTATAAGCAAGCTCATTAAAGACCCTACCTTCAATTTGAATATGAAGGATGTATTCCTCCAATTCCACCTCTTGTCGCACCCTGACCTCAATTTCGCTCATAACGTTCATCGACTTGAACAGTGCCAAACTTTCTTTGGAGGTAAGTACTTGCAATGCCTTTGGGGTATTCTTATTATTGCTCAAACCACGGGATTTGGCCTCATTCTCCCATATTTCACTATAACCATCTCCCTCGAATCTTATTCTCTTGGAAGTTTTTATGTATTCCCTAAGGACATTAAAAATAGCCTCATCCTTCTTTAGGCCTTTCTTGTCCACCAATTGGTCCACCTCCTTTTTGAAGGCCATAAGTTGCTTGGCCACAATGGTATTAAGTACCATCATGGGTTTGGCGCAATTGGACTTGGAACCAACCCCCCTCATCTCAAACTTGTTTCCGGTAAATGCAAAGGGCGAGGTACGGTTACGATCGGTATTGTCCAGAAGTATTTCCGGAATCTTACCTACCACGTTCAACTTCAATTCCGTTTTTTCCTCAGGGGACAATTTCCCTTTGGTTACGCCTTCCAGTTCATTTAACACCTCATTTAATTGTTCCCCTATAAAAATGGATAAGATGGCTGGAGGCGCCTCGTTGGCTCCCAATCTATGATCGTTTCCGGCGGAAGCAATCGAAGAACGCAATAGCTCCTCATAATTATCCACTGCCTTTATCGTATTCACGAAAAAAGTTAAAAACTGAAGGTTTTTCATGGGTGTAGATCCAGGGCTAAGCAGGTTAACACCGGTATCTGTGGACAAAGACCAATTGTTGTGTTTGCCGGAACCATTTATTCCCCTAAAAGGTTTTTCATGAAAGAGCACTTTAAAGAAATGCTTATCGGCAATCTTTTCCATAACATCCATGAGCAATAGATTGTGGTCTACGGCCAGATTGGTTTCTTCAAAGATAGGAGCCAACTCAAATTGATTGGGGGCAACTTCATTATGTCTGGTTTTAACCGGAATTCCCAATTTGGTACATTCCTTTTCCAAATCTTTCATGAAATTCAAAACGCGATTTGGAATAACCCCAAAATAATGATCGTCCAATTGCTGGCCTTTTGCGGCGGATTGACCAACCAAGGTACGACCGGCCAGACTAATATCGGGTCGGGAAAAAGCCAAGGACTTGTCTATTAAGAAATATTCCTGCTCCCAGCCCAATGTGGCATATACTTTCGTAACATTTTTATCAAAAAATTTGGCTACCGCAGTCGCGGCCTCATCCATGGCATTCAGCGCTCTCAAAAGTGGGGCTTTATTATCCAGGGCTTCCCCGGTATAGGCCACAAAAACGGTTGGTATACATAGAGTGGTACCGTAAAGAAATGCCGGTGAAGTGGGGTCCCAAGCCGTATAGCCCCTAGCTTCAAAAGTATTGCGTATTCCTCCATTTGGAAAACTGGAAGCATCCGACTCCTGCTGCACCAATTGGCCACCCCCGAACTTCTCCATTACCCGTCCTTCCGGTGAAAAATCAAAAAATGCATCGTGTTTTTCAGCAGTGGTTCCTGTAAGAGGTTGGAACCAATGGGTGTAATGGGTTGCTCCCATCGATATAGCCCATGTCTTCATCCCTTCCGCTACTTGGTCCGCAACTTTCCTGTCTATTTTAACACCGGATACTACGGCCGCCTTTACCCTGTCATAAGCATCCTTGGTCAAGTATTGCAGCATACGTTCCTCATTGAACACGTTCATTCCAAAATACTCCGAACGTCTTCCAGAGTCTTCCACAACTATTTCCGTTCTGGTATGACTACTAGTTATGGCCTTAAATCTTTGATTTGACATAAATACATTTTTTGACAAAAATAACAATTCATTAAAATAATCCACATAAAATACATATTTAATAATATACCCCCAAAAAAATAGGGGTCTTCAAAAAAATATCAACATTATCATCAATTAACCCACTAAAAAATGGCATATATGATGAAAATTATTATTTTTGTCTGCGTTAATAATAAAAATCAACAATACATATTATGAGCAAGTCTAAATTAGAATACATTTGGTTGGACGGGTACGAGCCCACACAAAACATGAGGAGTAAAACCAAGATTGAGGATAACTTCAGTGGTAAACTGGAAGATTGCCCTATCTGGTCTTTTGATGGAAGTTCAACCCGCCAGGCCGAAGGAGGATCTTCTGACTGTGTGTTAAAGCCCGTAGCAATTTATCCCGACCCGCATCGTGTTAATGGTTACCTTGTAATGACCGAGGTTATGAACCCTGACGGAACCCCACACGTATCAAACGCTAGGGCAACCATTGAGGACGAAGACAATGATTTCTGGTTTGGATTTGAGCAAGAATATTTCATAATGGACACCAAAACAGAGTTACCACTAGGATTTCCTAGAGGTGGTTACCCAAAACCACAAGGTATGTACTACTGTTCCGTTGGTGGTCTAAATACCCACGGACGTGACTTGGTAGAAGAGCATGCAGATGCATGTATCGCCGCCGGTCTAAACTTTGAGGGAATTAACCAAGAAGTTGCATGTGGACAGTGGGAATTCCAGTTATTTGCCAAAGGTGCCAAAAAAGCAGGTGATGAAATTTGGGTTGCAAGATATCTATTGGACAGATTGACCGAAAAACACGGTTACTATATTGAATACCACCCCAAACCTCTTGGCGACACCGATTGGAATGGTTCAGGTATGCACGCTAACTTCTCCAACACTACTTTGAGAACCTGTGGTTCTAGGGAAGTTTACGAAAAGATTTGTGAGGCCTTCCGTCCAGTTGTTAAAGAGCACATTGCCGTTTATGGTGAATTTAACGAACAGCGTTTGACAGGAAGACATGAAACAGCTTCTATAAATGACTTTAGTTATGGTATTTCCGATAGAGGTGCCTCTATTAGAATTCCGATCATTACAGTTCAAAAAGGCTGGAAAGGTTGGTTGGAAGATAGAAGACCAGCTTCCAATGGTGACCCATACAAAATAGCAGGAAGAATCGTTAAAACGGTTAAATCCGCCAAAATATAAAGAGTAAAAAAATAATTGTTGATTATTTTTACCGACCGTTCCTTTTGAGAAAGAGGGGCGGTTTTTTTATGTACATTATTTTATGACAGCACCCTCATTACGCAGTGGAGTGTTCATCCAAAAATCACTGTAATTATCAGGTTTAACGATGGGTTGACCCTGGAAAATGGGCCAATTTTTATCCATATAAAGATGCTTGTCAGGATATTGCACCACCGGTTTTCGCTGCTGAACAAAAAATTCCCTGAATTGCATTAAGGAATACGTCTCGGAGTAATCCAACTTGTTCCCATCCATATCTATAATGTTATCCATGACTATCCGAAAATCATCTTTGGCTATTTCCCCTGGTTCTTTGTAAAACACCTCCAAGGCCTGATCTCCAAGGTTTATCTTGGGATACAACTGTACGGTTGCACTATCCGCCAGAACAACCTTCTCGATATCTATACCCTTACCCTTATAACTAATATTGTAATTTTTGTCCTTAAGCACCTTGAAATGCAAGGGCACCCTGTTGAATGCAATTTCAAATCGCTGGTTTTCAAAGTCTATAAGCACGTTCTTTGCCGTAAAAACCGGTGGCACCTTTACCTCAAATTTATTGCTAAAGGAAATATAACTGGGAAACATTTTATGGCCCTCTTTCTTGTATTCCACAACGGTTCGATAAAGTAATCTGTCTTCAATCCTCTTACTGGTCTTACTTATTTTCCTAGTTCCCAGCAAGGCGTCATAAGTGGCGTATTCCAATTTAACGATTTCAAAATTATCCTTGGAAATATAAATCTTGCCACGTACCATTATCCTTCTATTGTGTTTATAAATATCTATTACATACAATGATACCCCATCCAATGAGGTATCGTCCTCAATTGTAAAATCATGGTTCTTAACAAAATCAGTATCCAAGTGATCTACGTATGAATAAGAGAAGGTGTTATAATTCCTAATGGCATCCATGATGCGCAATATTACAAATTCATTGCCCCCGTAACTATTCAAATAAGCCTTGGGGATGGTCTTGGTCTTATATTCGCCATAATCATATAGCCTTTCACTCAAGGAATCTATTGGAAAGTTCGTATTTCTCGAGTACTCGTATATCCTTGTATTGGAATCCTCATAATCCAATGTCCCGAAACCTTGATCAAAAACCTCAACAATGGCCTCATTTAAATTGGTATAGCCTCCGGATTTCCATTGGTAATCCCTGTAATACCCAACGTAGGACTGTGGATTAAAGGGATAATTTAGCGGGATTTTTTCTATGGCCTTGGCAATAATGTCTTCGGCCGTTACGGGCTTATCTTTGTCATTTCCCGCATTTCTGTCTCTTTTACTTTTCTTGGATGCACTTAGGGTAACCTCCTCCAATTGGACCAGCATAGGATTTAAGTATAGTTGATTTATTTCCTTGGGCCTTAAACTGCTAATCACTATTTCCCTGGAGTCATATCCCATGGAGGAAATATGCAAGGTGTCGTTCAACTCCCTAAATTTGAGAGGAACCCTAAAACTGCCATCATTGTTGGAAATAACACCCACTGCCCTATTCTTGACCCTAATACTGGCAAAAGATATGGGTTCCAAGGTTTCGGAATCGAGAAGAACGCCGCTTATATATTGATTTTCCTGACCATGTACCTTGGCCAATGCCATAATAAAGAAAGCAAAAATAAAATGACGAAACCTTCCCATAATCTAATTATATCAACTTCTTTAGCTTATTGTTAAATATACAAATAGCACGTAAACCGCTAGAAGGATTACTCCGTCCCTCCATCCCAACCTAAGCCCTTTCGGTAAAAACACTAGTGGAAGGATTAAAAAGGATGTACCCAACATCCAAAAAATATCGTTGGTCAGCAAGCCCTGGTCCAACACTTTAATAGGTGTAATCATTGATGTTATACCCAAAACAGCCAAAAGATTAAAAATATTCGACCCGATTAGATTTCCCAGTGAAATGGCCTTTTCCTTCTTAATTACGGCAATGACCGAGGCGGCCAATTCCGGAATACTAGTCCCAATTGATACAACGGTTACTGCAATTACCCGCTCACTAACACCATAAAAAGTAGCTAGCCCTACGGCACCCTTAATCAATAGCTCCGATCCTCCCCAAAGGGCAAGCCCTCCCAGCCCCAAAAATAGCACCGTCTTATATATAGGCAGCGGCACATCATCTTCAGGCAATTCATCAACAACGGCAGTTTTCTGAAAACGCAATAAATATACTAGGAAAATAAAGAGTACGACCACCATGACAAAGCCCTCGTATCTTTGCAATTCGCCATCAAAATAAATAAAAATGAAGAATAACAAGGAGGCCAACATCATAACCGGCCAATCCGTAGTATAAAAACTCTTTCTAACCTCAATGCTGCCCAAAATTATGGTTATTGCCAGCACCAAACCTAAATTGGCAATATTGGACCCCACAACATTGCCCAATGCCAAATCGGGAAATCCTTCCAAGGCAGCATTTACACTAACAATCAACTCGGGTGCGGAAGTTGCAAAGGAAACCACCGTCATACCTATAACAATTTTTGGGATATTAAGTTTTAACGACAAGGCCACTGCCGCCTTCAAAAGCCAATTCCCCCCCGCAATCAACAATACCAGTCCTAAGACAATAAGAAATATATCCAGCATCAAAATGTTTTCCCACAAATATAACCAAGAATCCGACTTCTTTTCAACATGGCAAGAAACCCCTAACTTTGATCAGCTATTGCCTAAGGCCTAAAATTTTACAAGTTATTATTTTGCGTAAATACCCGGCAATTCTTGAATGCACTTATGATATCACACATTCAATTCCCACCTCCCCATACCTCATTTGGCAGCTTTATTTTAATACATTCCATCACGGTATATGTCCAATTTAAAATTAGATTTTTCAAACAATGCCATATATTATTAAATTGTATCTTTGCGCGCATGAATTTAGAGATTATAAAGGCAATTAAGGGCTTATTGGACATCCCTCAGAAAATTGTAATTATACCGCACAAAAATCCGGACGGGGATGCTATTGGTTCTACTTTGGGGCTATGGCACTTTCTGAAGGGCAAAGATCAGGATGCTACCATCATTGTTCCCAATGATTTTCCCAAATTTTTAAAATGGATGCCGGGAAGTGAGGAGATAGTCAATTTTGAAAAAGACCCTTCAGTAGCCAAATCCCTGATTAATAATGCTTCCGTAATATTTACTTTAGACTTCAATCACTTGGGAAGGATAGGGCAACTGCAACCACTTTTGGAAAGTTCTTCAGCCGCATTTGTAATGATAGACCACCATCAGGAACCTGATGATTATGCCAAAATTATGTACTCAGACGTTGGTATGAGTTCTACATGTGAAATGGTTTTTAATGTAATTGAAGGTTTAGGCGAATTGGAAAGCATTACCCCAGACCTTGCAATTTCCTTATACACCGGAATTATGACCGATACCGGTTCCTTTAAATATTCTTCCACTACCAGCAGGACACATTTGGTTGTTGCCAAATTAATAGAGAAAGGTGCCAAAAATACGGAAGCACATAACAAGGTATATGATACCAACACCCCAAGTAGATTGCATCTTTTGGGTTGTGCTTTAAAAAACATGGTTATCCTAGAGGAATATCATACGGCATTCATCACTTTGTCACAAGACGAATTGGATACCTACAATTATAAAAAGGGAGATACGGAAGGTTTTGTAAATTACGGTCTAACCTTGGAAGGAATTGTTTTTGCCGTTATTTTCATTGAAAACCGGGAGGAAGGAATTATCAAGATCTCCTTTAGATCTGAAGGTGATTTTTCCGTAAATGAATTCGCTAGAGCCCATTTTAATGGAGGCGGACATACAAATGCGGCAGGTGGACGAAGCGATGTTTCCATAGAAGAAACCATAAGCCTATTCAAGTCCTTATTACCACAATATAAAGATGATCTAAACGCATGAAAAACCTAATATTTCTTTTGCTTATTGTCGCCGTTTTTAGCTGCAATGGACCTGAACCGCGAAAGCCGGTCAAAGTTAAAACCGGAAGCATTTTACAAAAATCGGTGGAAAGGAATAAGGACCTATTGGCAAAGGAAGAAAAACATATCATGGAAATCATTAAAAATGACTCCTTGAACACCTATTTCTCCAGCGGAATCGGCTCATGGTACCATTATATTCACAAGAGCGAACAAACCGATTACTACCCTAAAACAGATGACCTGGTTACATTGCAGTACAATGTCATGACTTTCAACAATGACACCATATACTCCAAAGAGGATATAGGCACCATAACCTATAAGGTAGATAAGCAAGACCTTTTCCCCGGTCTAAGAAATAGTGTAAAGCTTTTAAAAGAGAAGGAAAGCGCAACATTTTTGTTCCCCTCCTCCCTATCTTACGGATATCACGGGGACAATAATAAAATTGGGGTAAACGTCCCCATTAAATCCACCATTACCATTTTAAATATTGATAAACAAAAAGAAAACAATTAAAATTAATTACAATGAAGAACATTTATTTATTATTGGCAGTAGTATCCATAGCATTTTCCAGCTGTAAGTCCAGTAAGCATGCTGATTTGGGAGATGGTATTTTTGCGGATATTACCACCTCCAAAGGTGAAATCCTCCTTAAATTGGAGTACCAAAAAACCCCTTTGACCGTTGCCAATTTTATATCCCTAGCCGAAGGAAACAATCCTTTTGTTACCGACAGCCTAAAGGGCAAAAAATATTATGATGGCATCATCTTTCATAGAATTATAAAAGACTTTATGATTCAAGGTGGAGATCCGACAGGAACGGGCATGGGAAATCCTGGATATAAATTCAAGGATGAATTTAACGATTCCCTTACCCACAATAAGGCCGGTATTCTATCCATGGCCAATTCCGGACCTACTACCAACGGAAGTCAGTTTTTCATCACCCATAAGGAAACCCCCTTTTTAAACGGCAGACATACTGTTTTTGGCGAGGTTGTTAAAGGTATGGACATTGTTGATTCTATTGCCAATGTTAAAACTTCGGAAGGCGACAGACCGGTTACGGATGTGGTTATGAACACCGTTGAAATTATTAGAAACGGTAAGGAAGCCAAAAAATTTGACGCCGTAAAAGTAATGAGCGATTACTTTGCCGAGGAAGAGGAAAGACTCAAGGCGATGGAGAAAATGAAAACCGACTTCGTGATCCAAATTAATAACGAGGAAAGTAAGGCTGAAGAGCTTCCATCCGGGCTTAAAATACTTACCCTAGCAGAGGGTGATGGAGAAAAACCCAAAGTAGGACAAAAGGTTAATGTGTTGTACGCAGGATATTTATCGGACGGATCACTTTTTGACAGTAACTACGAAGAGATCGCTAAAAAATATGGCGTATATCAGGAGGCCAGAAAACAAGGTAGAGGTTATGAGGCCATTCCAATGGACTACAGCCCTGAAGCCAGGATAATTCCAGGCTTTAAGGAAGGTCTCATGCAAATGAAGGTTGGGGATAAGGTTCGTTTATTTATACCATCCCATTTAGGATATGGTGAAGCTGGCTATGGTCCAATTCCCCCGAATGCCAAATTAATTTTTGATCTGGAAATTACTGGAATAGCCCAATAATAATATTTCCAAAAGTTAAAAAATCCTAGTTGGTATCTAAATCGGAGATCAACTAGGATTTTTTTATCACTCATTTCGTTGTACGAATACTATAACCCTACAAATCGAACTAAGCAGCATTTTTCATTGGGATCAAAACTAGGCGAACATTCTATTACCAGTTTTGCGATTTAAGTTTTAAGGTAGCCTTTAAAATATCTTTCTGGGAAATTTGCCCCACCAACTTTCCATTTTCCACAATTGGAAAACGTCTGCGCTTTTGGTTCAAAAATTTGTTGGCCGCATCAAAAATATTCATATTGCCATCAATGGTTTCCACATTTTTTATCATATGCCCCTCCACGGTCAGATTGGAACTTGGCAGGTTGTGATATCTATTTTCACTTATGTGCTTAATACAATCCCCTTCAGAAATCATCCCTACCAATTCATTCCTATCATTCACCACCGGACCACCAGAAATTTTATACTTCAATAAGGCCACGATTACTTCTTCTACAGATTGTTCTGGTTTAAAAGTAATCAGTTTTCTGGTCATATAATCACATACCCTTAGTGGCGCTTCTTCACTGGGTTGTTGAACTCTAGGCCCCTGAAAACTTTTAATTCCCATTATCGATATCTTTTTCTTTCGATTCCTTTAAATATAAGAAATTTAATCATGAAATCCTAAAAAAAATCCTCCATCTTTTCTTGATGGAGGATTTTTATAACAAGCTATATAATTGTTTTACAGACCTGTACATCTTGTAACCTATGCAGCTTTCAAGCCATAGGCCAATTACTTTCTTGGAATTTCAACAAGTATTTCCAAAATGTATTTCCAAAATTTTTGCAGGGAGGATATGCTGGCTCGTTCATCGGGAGAATGGGCACCTTTTATAGTGGGCCCAAAACTTATCATATCTACTTCAGGATAATTCTTTCCCAAAATTCCACATTCCAAACCTGCGTGACAGGCAACCACTCTGGGCTGCTCCTTAAAAAGCTCCTTATATTTTTTACGTAACAGTTTCAGGATAGCCGAATTAGGATTGGGATTCCAACCAGGATATTCCCCACTTAAAACTACTTCATACCCAGCCATTTCAAAATTGCTCTGTAGGTTTTTGGCCAATTCCATTTTACCGGCCTCCACGGATGACCTGGTTAGGCATGCAATCTTTACCTGGCCATCACCGACCTCCACCCTTGCAATATTGTTGGATGTCTCCACCAAGTCTTTCATAGATTTGCTCATGGCGTAGACCCCGTTATGGGCATTCTTAAGAGCTTCCGTTAGTGCCAACTGGTCCTTGGCTTCCATAACCATTTTTGGAAGAGGGGCAGGTTCGCAAGCAATCAAAAGATTAGGCTCGGTCGCGGCAAACTCCTTATTTAAATTACTGGCCCAATCTTTAAACAAAGTTTCCAATTCCTTGGAGTCCGATACTTTTATTGCAACCAAAGCAGTGCTTTCCCTAGGAATTGCATTTCGCAGACCTCCACCATCAATTTTAGAAATCCTTAAACCAAGTTGCTTCTGCCCCAATATCAATAAAGAATTCATGATTTTATTGGCATTGCCCAGTCCTAAATGGATATCCATTCCACTATGGCCCCCAGAGAGACCTTTCACCACCATTTTATAACCAGCGTAACCCGCGTTTATAGGAACCTCCCCATATATTCCTTTGGCAGTAATATCTATACCCCCTGCGCAACCAATATCTATTTCATCGTCATCCTCTGTATCCAGATTCAACAAAATATCCCCATTCAAAAGTCCCCCTTGTAATCCCTTGGCTCCTGTCATTCCAGTTTCTTCATCGATCGTAAATAAGGCTTCCAAAGGAGGGTGGGGAATATTCTTGCTCTCCAACAGGGCCATTATAGTGGCTACCCCCAAGCCGTTATCGGCTCCCAAGGTGGTACCTTTTGCCCTTACCCAATCACCGTCTACATACATCTCTATGCCCTGGGTGTTAAAGTCGAAAACCGTATCAGCATTTTTTTGGTGTACCATGTCCAAATGTGACTGCAGAATAACGGTCTTCCTATCTTCCATACCCACTGATGCAGGCTTCTTAATGATTACATTCCCCACGTGGTCCTTGATGGTTTCAAGGCCAAGCGACTTGCCAAAGTCCATCATAAATTCTATTACCCGCTCCTCATGTTTGGATGGTCTTGGAACGGCATTTAAATCGGCAAATTTATTCCAGACACTTTTAGGCTCTAAAACTCTTATTTTCTTATTCATATTAATAAATTGTGAAGTCAAAAATACAGATAGAAAAACAACCTTGCTAGATTATTGGCTATTTTTGAACCGATGAATACTAAAATAAAAAATCTCATTGCCATTCTATTGGTACCTCAGATAATCTTGGTAAAATGGCTTGGCAGATACCCTGAATTTATAGAAACCTATTACAGTAAAGGTTTATACCCATATATTTCCGGATTTTGGCGCATCTTAATGGGATGGATCCCATTTTCCGTAGGTGACATTCTTTATGCACTTCTTATTATTTTGGGCGTGCGTTATATCATCCTGAATAGAATGTCCATAAAAATCAAATTATGGGGGTTTATACGGAATATAGCCATGGTTCTTTCCGTTGCTTACTTTACATTTCATATCTCATGGGGATTAAATTATTACCGGCAACCCCTTTCGCAATCCCTTCAACTTGGCGCAAAACACAGCCAAGAAGACCTAGTGGATTTTGTGGACCAACTGGTGCTTAAAACCAATGAAATCCAATTCAGGATAACCGCTGACACCAGTAAAATAGTTCAAGTCCCCTATACTAAAAAAGAAATTATGGGCCGCACCCTGGAAGGCTATCAATCCCTAAAAAACAAAATTCCCCTTTTTACCTACCACCATCCAAGCTTAAAAAAATCAATATTCAGCATCCCTTTGAGCTATATGGGTTATGGTGGTTATTTAAACCCTTTCACCAATGAAGCCCAGGCAAATAGTGAACTCCCCAATTTTAGATTTCCTGTTATATGTGGCCACGAGATAGGCCACCAATTGGGGTTTTCCGCTGAAAATGAAACCAATTTTATTGGTTATTTGGCAACCGTTAGCAATGAGGATATCTACTTTAAATATTCCGCATATGCCTACGCCCTAAGCTATTGCCTTAATGATCTTGCGAATCAGGACCAAGAGGAGTTTAAACGTCAGTACAACAAACTGAATCCAGGTGTAAAAAAGAATTATAAAGAAATTGCCGAATTCTGGGTGGCTCATGAAAATCCCACGGAGCCTATTTTTAAATCTATATTCAATACTTTTTTAAAGGCCAACAATCAGAAGGAAGGAATAAAAAGCTACAATGCTGTGGTGACCCTATTGGTTAATTATTATCAACAAAATCCCTTATAACAGAAAAGCATTATTTGCCAATACCCATTAGATTATAGAACAAAACCCAATAAGCAACAAACTAAACCCATTAATGAACATCAAACACTATTATTACCGATCCTTTTAGCCCGTATTTCCCGGATCGGCAACACCCAGTTTTTTTTACTCCTGTACCTTTCCTTCAACATATGTCCCGTTCTGGGGCTTCCCATAGAAGCTTAACGGTTTGGCATCTTCACTAAACTCAATTCCCTCATAAACCACCGGTTTTCGAGGCTCCTTAATCGTGCGCCCCTCCGAACTGTACCAAGTCAATACTTTGGGTACTTTAAGTCCGTTTACATCCGCCCAATCATGATACCCTATCCAACTTACTTTATCGGAGCGTTCTCCACTTCTGTAGCTGACCGTATAACCAAGCCATGCCATTTTAAAAGTTTTGGGGTCATAGTGTAAAAAGTATTCATCCTTATAGGAGGTGCCGACTCCTGATTTGAAACTTACGGCAATACCGGGATAATTGATCCCTTCAAATACCAAATCCTCCGTTTCGGCATAAACAATTCCATTATCGCCCAATACAAAAGGCATATTGAAAAAATAAGACATAAGGTTATGATAAAATACAGGATCTCCTTTAAACATCTTTTCTTCGTTCAACAGCCATACCATTTTGCCATCAAAACCAAGGGAATAAGCTGCTGCATCCACCCTATCCATTCTAGTTTGAAGATCCATGGTATGCAGCTCCTCTCCCAATTTGAAAACCAAAGTCCTCTTATCTTTCCAATCCTCCAAACCCCCATGGGCCTCAAAGACTTTTACTAATGTTTCCGGATAGCGTTGCAGCTCTACCCTTTTTTCTGTCATAGGCTTGCCCGATTCCACTACAACCTCCTTTGTTTTGTTTTCCATTTTACAGGAAAGTGCACTAGCCAATAGCACAACTACACTTACATATTTCATGTTACCTATTTTAGTTGCCCCATTGGTCGTAAAACCATAATTAAGTTAACAGAATATATTATTTTTGCACCAATGAGCCATATAAAAGAGATTAGCAGTATCCACAACCCTTTGGTAAGGAGTACAATATCTTTAAAGGAAAAATCAAGGGAACGAAAAAAAAATGGGCTTTTTGTTATTGAAGGCATCAAAGAGCTGCAACTCGCCATTAAGGGACTGTACACCTTAAAGACCATTCTTTTCTACCCAGAACTAGTGGCTGGCGATACTATTTTGGAATTAATACAGAATATTTCCCCTGCCCCCGAAGTAATTGCCATATCAAAGGATATCTTTCAGAAATTGGCACATAGGGACACCACAGAGGGCATAATGGCCATAGCTGTAGCTCGGGAGCATTCACTGGATTCCTTAAAATTCAAAAACGACAATCCCCTTATTTTAGTGGCGGAAGCCCCTGAAAAACCAGGCAATATTGGCGCCCTACTCCGTACTGCCGATGCTGCCGACCTGGACGCCGTAATCATTGCCAATCCCAAAAGCGACCTATACAACCCAAATATAATCCGTTCCAGTGTAGGATGCGTTTTCACTACCAACATAGCCATGGGGACCACACCCGAAATAATCCAATTCTTAATTGGCCATAATATTGCTATTAACTGTGCGGCATTAAGTGCCTCCAAACCATATACCAAAGTAGATTTCACCAAAGGCTCGGCAATTGTAGTGGGAACGGAGGCTACAGGTCTATCCGAGGAATGGTTGAACAAGGCAACCCAAAATATTATTATTCCCATGCATGGAGAAATAGACTCCATGAATGTTTCGGTATCCGCAGCAATACTTATCTTTGAGGCGAGGAGACAACGGGGATTTTAAGGAAGAACCGACATCCGCAAAACTGCGACTTATAATAATATTGAAATCGATTATCTTTTTAAATGAATAGTAATACCCTATTTTATTTTATAATTGCCATTTTATTGATTCAATTTTTAATTGAAGCTTTACTGGAATATTTGAACGCCCAACGCTATACGAATGTTGTTCCCAATGAGCTGAACGACGTTTTCGACAAGGAGGAATACAGAAAATCGCAGGAGTATAAAAAAACCAACTATCGCTTTGGATTGGCAAGCTCTGTCTTCTCCCTGTGCCTTACCTTAATATTTCTGATTTTCGGGGGATTTGAATGGATAGATACCATTGCCAGGAGCTACAGTGATAACCCTATTCTGATTGCTCTTATTTTTTTCGGTATAATTATGATAGGCAATGATATTGTTACAACCCCCTTTTCCTATTACCACACCTTTGTTATTGAGGAGAAATTCGGCTTTAACAAGAGTACCAAAAAGTTATTTTGGACCGATAAGATTAAAGGTTGGATTATGATGATAATTCTTGGGGGAGGAATACTTGCTTTGATTATCTGGTTTTTTCAATGGGCCGGTACCAGTTTTTGGATTTATGCCTGGGCTCTCGTAGCCTTATTTTCACTTTTCATGAACCTTTTTTACAGCAAGCTGATAGTTCCGCTTTTTAACAAACAGACCCCTTTGGAAGAAGGTAGTCTAAAAAGTAAAATTGAAGCCTATGCCAAAAAGGTCGGATTTGAATTAAAAAATATTTTTGTGATAGATGGATCAAAAAGGTCTACCAAGGCCAATGCTTATTTTTCCGGATTTGGCAAGGAAAAGAGAATAACCCTGTACGATACCCTGATCAATGACCTTGAAGAAGACGAAATTGTAGCGGTACTGGCTCATGAAGTGGGACATTACAAAAGAAAACATATCATCTTCAATTTATCGGCCTCCATTTTACTGACTGGCTTCACACTTTTTATCCTATCCATTTTTATAAACAATCCGGAGGTTTCCTTGGCTATTGGTGTTTCGCAACCCAGTTTTCACGCAGCGCTTATAGGTTTTGGAATACTATATAGCCCAATCTCCGAAATTACAGGATTGATCATGAACGCCATGTCCAGAAAATTTGAATATCAGGCAGATGATTTTGCCAAGGAAACCTTTTCCTCCAAGCCCCTGATTAGCTCCTTGAAAAAATTATCCAAGAATAGCCTAAGCAATCTTACTCCTCATCCTGCCTATGTTTTTATGCACTATTCGCACCCAACCCTAATGTCCAGAATTGAAAACTTAAAGGCATAATTTTTGTTGTCTACTATCATAGTTTGTGCTATTTTTAATTTATGATGACCGAAGCTGCAATAGAGAAAGAAAACAAGGAAATTGCGAAGCAATATAAGGAACTGCTCCGCATAAGCTATCAAAGTCTTACCGATGAGGATAAGAAATTGATACGCTCGGCCTTTGATATTGCCGTAGATGCCCACAAAAACCAAAGAAGAAAATCGGGAGAGGCATACGTATTCCATCCCATAGCGGTAGCTAAAATTGTGGCTTCCGAAATTGGTCTGGACGCAGTTTCCATAGCTTCCGCCCTACTCCATGATGTTGTTGAGGACACCGAATATACGCTAGCGGATATAGAACGCTTGTTTGGCGAGACCGTTGCACGGATCGTAGACGGACTCACTAAAATTGCCCACCTGAAAAAGGACATGAACATTTCCCAGCAGGCGGAGAATTTTAGAAAAATGCTCCTTACACTTAATGACGATGTTCGGGTTATCATTATAAAGATAGCGGACAGGTATCACAATATGCTCACTATGGATTCCATGCCAGAGCATAAACAAGTGAAGATAGCTTCGGAAACCTTATACATTTACGCTCCCTTAGCGCATAGAATAGGGCTTTACAATATTAAAACGGAACTGGAAGACCTTAGCCTTAAGTACACGGAACCAGATGTTTACGAAGACATATTAGGCAAAATAGAAGAGTCCAAAGAAGAACAGCAGGCATATATCGATGCTTTTTCCGGAGTAATCAGTGACTCATTGGATAAAGAAAACCTTAATTACTACATTAAGGGTCGTATGAAATCCATATTTTCCATTCGCCGAAAAATGAAGGTTCAGAATGTATCCTTCGATGAGATTTATGACAAATTTGCAATACGGATCATATACAAATCGGACCGGCATAACGAAAAGTTTTTGGCTTGGAAGATTTATTCCATTGTCACCGATCACTTCACCCCTAACCCTGTCCGTTTAAGGGATTGGATTTCCTCCCCCAAATCCACGGGTTATGAAGCATTGCATATCACGGTAATGGGCCCAAAGGGAAAATGGGTGGAAGTTCAGATCCGAAGCGAAAGAATGCATGAGATTGCAGAAAAAGGCTATGCCGCGCATTTTAAATACAAGCACGGCAATCAGAAAGAACAAGGTATTGAGGAGTGGTTAAACAAACTACAGGAAGCCTTGGAAAATGCAAATACCAATGCTGTAGATTTTGTAGAGGAATTTAAGCTTAATCTCTATTCCAAAGAGATATTTGTATTTACGCCCAAGGGGGAATTAAAATCCCTTCCTAAAGGGGCCACACCATTGGATTTTGCATTCAACATACACACCGAAGTGGGCATGCATACCAGGGGGGCCAAAGTAAATGGTAAACTGGTACCTTTAAATACCACATTGCAGAGTGGCGATCAAGTGGACATTCTAACTTCGGATACGGCCAAACCCACTCAAAGTTGGTTGGATTATGCTACAACGGCAAGGGCCAGATCCAAAATAAAATCCTCTTTAAGGGAAGAGAAAAAGTCTACGGCCATGGACGGTAAGGAAATCCTTAGACGTAAATTAAAATCCCAAAAAATTACCCTTAATGAGGATACCATAAATAAGTTGGTCGTCTTTTTTAAACTTAAGACCAGTCTGGACCTGTTCTATAGAGTGGGCATAGGAGCTATAGACAATCAGATGTTAAAAGATTTTGCGGCCTCCTATAGCAACGCATTTATAACCTTCTTTAAAAATAAAATAAAGCGAACCCCAGTTCCGGAGGATATCCACAAGGATGAAATAACCACAAAATACGATACCCTTGTTTTTGGTAAGGAAGAGGACAAATTGGAATATAAAATATCCCAATGTTGCAACCCCATACCCGGTGATGAAGTATTTGGGTTTGTAAGCGTAAATGATGGAATTAAGGTGCATAAAAAAAACTGTCCCAACGCCATTTCACTTCAGTCCAACTACGCCTACAGAATCATATCCGCTAAATGGATCGATTCTTCACAAGAAGAATTTACAGTGGAAATAATGCTTACGGGGATAGACAACATAGGTTTGATCAGTGAAATTACGGAGGTAATCTCTGGCAACCTACATGTGAATATGAGAAATATTAATTTCAGCACGGATGGCGGAACATTCTCGGGAAGAATTACCCTTGTTGTAAAAAACAATGCTATCCTTAAAAAAGTTATAGATAATCTAAAGCGCATTAACGGCATCGATAAAGTATCCAGAATTTAAATTTTAACTGTACATTTGTACCCTAACGCTGGGTAAATGCTATGGGCGAAAATAAGAATCAAGAAATAGTCAAAAATGTCTTCACCACTTTTCTGGAGGAAAATGGTCACAGAAAAACACCTGAGCGCTACGCAATCTTACAGGAAATCTACGATAGCGAAGAGCATTTTGATATAGAATCGCTCTATATCACCATGAAAAATAAGAATTATCGGGTAAGCAGGGCCACCCTCTACAATACTATTGAGCTTCTCTTGGAATGCAAATTGGTAAGAAAACACCAATTTGGAAAAAATCAGGCCCAATACGAAAAATCTTATTTTGACAGGCAACACGATCATGTAATCCTTACGGATACCGGTGAGGTTATGGAATTTTGCGATCCACGTATTCAAGGGATAAAAAAAACCATAGAAGAGGTTTTCAACATTAAGATCAACACCCACTCGCTCTATTTTTACGGAACACGAAATAAAGAAGAGAACACGAATAATTAATCCAATTACATAAATAATGGCAGTAGATTTACTACTAGGACTCCAATGGGGAGATGAAGGAAAAGGGAAAATAGTTGATGTTTTAACAAAAAACTATGACATAATTGCACGTTTCCAAGGTGGCCCAAATGCTGGCCACACTTTAGAATTTGATGGTATAAAACATGTATTGCATACCATTCCTTCAGGGATATTCCACGAAACCGCGGTGAACATTGTTGGCAACGGAGTGGTTATAGACCCGGTTATCTTTAAAAAGGAGCTGGATAATCTTAAAAAGTTCAATCTAGATATTAAATCAAAATTATTTATCTCTAGAAAGGCACATCTAATATTACCCACCCACCGGTTATTGGATGCCGCTTCGGAAACCTCCAAAGGCAAGGCCAAAATCGGATCTACCCTAAAAGGTATTGGCCCTACCTATATGGACAAAACCGGGAGGAACGGAATGAGAGTAGGAGATTTGGAATTCTCTGACTGGAAAGAAAAGTACAGAATATTGGCCAACAAACATGAGGCCATGATAAGCTTTTACAATGTTGAGATCCAATATGACCTGAAGGAATTGGAGGCCGACTTCTTTATGGCTGTGGAAGAACTAAAAAAATTAACCTTCATAGATAGTGAAGAGTATATTTTCAATGCACAGCGGGAAGGTAAAAAGATTTTGGCAGAAGGTGCACAGGGATCGTTATTGGATATCGATTTTGGCACCTATCCATTTGTAACCTCATCCAACACCACGGCAGCAGGAGCATGTACTGGATTGGGTGTGGCCCCCAATAAAATCGGTAATGTATTGGGTATATTTAAAGCATATACTACCCGTGTAGGCAGCGGACCTTTCCCAACAGAACTTTTTGATGAGGACGGCGCAACCATGGGCAGGGTCGGAAACGAATTTGGCGCCACCACAGGCAGACCAAGACGCTGTGGATGGCTGGACCTTGTAGCACTTAAATACGCCGTTGAAATTAATGGAGTTACGGAATTGATGATGATGAAGGCAGATGTGCTTAGCGGCTTTAAGACACTAAAAGTATGTACGGCCTATAACTATAAAGGAAACCAAATAAAGCATTTGCCCTATAGCATAGAACCGGAATACGTGACCCCTGTTTATACTGAAATGAAAGGCTGGGCAAAGGATTTGACCAAAATGAGCAATTCCGAAGAACTTCCGGATACCCTGATAGATTATATTAAGTTTCTGGAAAAGGAATTGGAAGTGCCCATCAAGATTGTCTCGGTAGGACCGGATAGGACCCAGACCATATATCGATAACCCGAAGCCATCTTTTAAGATGGCTTTTTTGTTAATGGCATTTTACTAAAACTATCCCAAACTATATTATCCTCCCCCAAAATATACTATTTTTGACCAAAATTTTAAACATTGCTCAAGTCCGTATTTTTATTCTTAACCCTATGCATTTGTTGGAGCGGCCGGTCACAGGAGCCCCAGACAGAGGTTAAACAAATCAACATTGTTTATGGAGGTACTTTCACCAAGGATGAAAAACAATATCCCGGGGCCGCCATCTTTAGCAAGGATGGTCAACAAGTGCAAATGGAGCATGCCGGCGCGGATTTATGGTGCGACATTGCCATATATTACCAAAAAGAAAATAGACTCAAGGCCATTGGGAATATTAAACTTCAACAGGGTGATTCCGTACAACTTACAAGTGGAAAAATAGATTACGATGGCAATCTAAACCTGGCAAAGGCATGGGAAAATGTAGTATTGAACCATACCAGCATGACACTTACCACGGACACCTTACGGTTCGACAGGGAAAAACAAGAGGCTTACTATGAACATAACGGCACCGTAGTTGATTCCTCCAATACCCTTACCAGTAAAATTGGGCGCTACTTTACACAACTTAAAAAATCCCAGTTCCTGCAAAGTGTAAACCTTGTGAACCCAGAATTCAATTTGGAATCCAAACAATTGGATTATTATACCGAGTCCAAAAATGCCTATTTGTACGGTGCGTCCACCATTACCGGGGAAACCTATAAAATGTATTGCGAACGTGGATTCTATGACACTAAAATTGAAAACGGATACGGAATTAAAAATACCCGTATAGACTACAATAACCGTATTATTACCGGAGACAGTCTATATTTTGACAAAAAGACCGAATTTGCATCGGCTACCAACAATATTACTA
Organism: Arenibacter troitsensis; assembly: GCF_900177645.1. GTDB lineage: Bacteria > Bacteroidota > Bacteroidia > Flavobacteriales > Flavobacteriaceae > Arenibacter > Arenibacter troitsensis. The sequence continues at coordinate 41,204 of NZ_FXAO01000012.1, read as the reverse complement.
TAAGGGATACCATAAACAACGGATTGATAAGGGCGCACTATGCTGAAGTATATAAGGCCAAGGATTCCGTTTTCGCCACCAAAAGGGCCGTATCTATCAATCTGGTAGAACAGGATTCCCTATATATGCACGGCGACACCCTAATGATCACTGGCAAACCGGAACAACGTATTCTAAGGGCGTTCAGGAATGCGAAATTTTATAAGACCGATTTAAGTGGCAAGTGCGATTCCATCCATTTTAACCAAAAAACCGGTATTACCGAATTAATAACCAATCCTATTATCTGGAACGGAGAAAATCAGATGACCGGAGACAGTATCCATTTATTGTCCAACTTGGAAACCGAAAAATTGGACTCCTTAAAAGTCATCAACAATGCCTTTATAATTTCTTTGGATACGGTGGGCAAAGTAGGCTACAATCAGGCCAAGGGAAAGGACCTATTCGGGAAATTCATAGACAACAAACTAAGTCTTATTGACCTCGTAAAGAATACCGAGGTCATCTATTATATGTATAATGATGACCAGGAACTAATTGGAATCGACAAGACCATATGCAGTGCTATTAGAATGACCCTAGCCAATAATGAGATAGAGGATATTACTTTTATCACCATGCCCGATGGAGATATATTCCCCGAAAAGGAACTTCCAGAAAACAGTAGGCTGCTTAAAGGTTTTATTTGGCGTGGCAAGGAAAGAATTATGACCAAGGACGATATTTTTGACGAGGACGACAACAACATTAAACTGGTCACCATAAGAGGGGTGGACAACCCTATAGATTTGGACGTGGAACCAGAGGAGGCCTTGGAGGACCAAAGGAAACGCGATTCCATAAATACTTCCAAGTTATTACCTCCCAATCCCTTGAAAAAATTAGAACCAACCAAAAAAGACCCACAGCAAAAAGAGCCCAAGCCCAGCGTTTCTGAAATAAAAACAGGCGTGCGTTATGAGGAGGGCGCTAAAGAGAACGGCTTGGATCCAGGTTACTATTTAATAGCGAACGTTTTTGAAGTAAAGGAAAATTATGAGAAATTCATGAAAAGCCTAACAAAAAAAGGTTTGGAGCCCCAACACTTTCTACGAAACTTCAATCAATACCACTACGTATATTTAGAACGCTACAACACTTGGGAAGAAGCGCTCCAATCCCGAAACAGCAATTTCAACGGTAAATATTTGGACGACACCTGGATTTTTAGGGTCCTTGACAAATAGAACAAATGAAAGACGATTATTATAAGTACCAGGCACAAACTTCCGCATATCCTTTGGCTTTGGAAATTTCACATGCCAAGGGAAGCTATATTTACGACATTACAGGAAAGGCACATCTCGATTTTGTTGCGGGAGTATCCGCTTGCAGTTTGGGACATTGTCACCCAAGAGTAGTCGCTGCCATTCAGGATCAAGTGCAAAAATATATGCATGTCATGGTATACGGCGAGTATATCCAGGAGCCAGCCGTTGTCTATACCAAGCTGCTAGCAAGCTTACTTCCAGTAACTTTGGAAACCACTTATTTGGTAAATTCAGGTACAGAGGCTATAGAAGGCGCATTGAAATTGGCTAGAAGGTTCACGGGAAGAAGCCAAATTTTATCTGCAAGGAATGCCTACCATGGAAATACCATGGGAAGTTTAAGTATTATGGGATATGAAGAGCGCAAAAGAGCTTTTAGGCCACTAATCCCAGATGTTGATTTTATTCAATTTAATTCCGAAGAAGATCTATTAAAAATTACGGAAAGAACCGCCGCAGTTGTGTTGGAAACAATACAAGGAGGTGCGGGTTTTATATTACCGGAGAACGGTTATTTAAAAAAAGTAAGGGAGCGTTGTACAGCCGTGGGTGCGATGTTAATATTGGATGAGATCCAGCCGGGCTTTGGACGAACGGGAAAATTATTTGCTTTTGAACATTTCGATTGTACTCCAGATATTTTGGTGATCGGAAAGGGAATGGCCGGCGGCATGCCGGTAGGTGCATTTGTGGCTTCCCACGAGATGATGCAAACTCTAACAGAAAACCCCAAGCTTGGTCATATTACCACCTTTGGAGGCAATCCTGTAATTGCTGCGGCCTGTCTTGCCACTTTACAGGAAATAACGGAAAGCAGCCTAATAGAGGAATCCTTGGAAAAGGAAGCCCTTTTTAGAAAACTTTTGCAACATCCATCCATAAAGGAAATTCGAGGTAAAGGATTAATGTTGGCATTGATAATGGAAAAACCCGAAGTGGCCAATGAGGCCATCCTTAAATGTGCCGAGGAAGGCCTCATATTATTTTGGCTCCTTTTTGAACCGAATGCAATTCGTATATCACCACCATTGACCATTAGCAATCAAGAAATTAGACTGGGATGTGCGCTGATTTTGGAGGTGTTGGACGGCCTTAAACAATAAATTGTTAACTAATTTGTTAATATAATAGACCAAATCTGTCGGAATTAAGGGTTTCAAAAGATTACTTTAGTTCCAATGAATAATTAGAAGTTCCTATGGCGTTAGAACCAAACGAGAGACCAGGGCAACCCATTGCTAAGTTTGAATCCATGCTCAAGACCGACGATGTCTACTTCTTTGACGCGGAGGATTTTCAAGATATTATTCACCACTACCTGAATAACGGTAAAATCGCATTGGCCAAAAAAGCCATTAAAATTGGGCTGCAACAGCATCCAGACAGCATAGAATTAAAGTTATTGTCCATTGAAGTACTTGTTTTCGAAAACAATCTGGAATTGGCCGAGAAGATGTTGGATGAGTTACAGGTCATAGACGGCAATAACGAGGAAATATACATCCAAAGAGCCAATATTTATTCCAAAAAAGACAATCACGAAGCCGCGGTCTCTCTTTTGACCCATGCTTTAAATTTAACCGAAGACAGTTTTGACATCCATTCCTTACTTGGAATGGAATATCTGTTCATGGATAATTTTGAGGATGCCAAACAAAATTTCATGATGTGTGTATCCTTTGACGAGGAAGATTATTCATCACTTTACAATGTTATCTATTGTTTTGAATTTCTTGAGGATTACGACGGAGCCATCGTTTACCTAAATGATTACCTTGAACGTAACCCGTACAGTGAGGTGGCTTGGCACCAATTGGGCAAAATGTATTTTACGAAAAAGATGCACAAGGAGGCCCTTACCGCTTTTGACTTTGCCATTATTTCCGATGACACTTTTATTGGGGCTTATTTTGAAAAAGGGAAAGTTTTGGAAAAAATGGGCAAATTCAACGAGGCCATCGAAAATTATGAGACCACCATTGCCATTGAAGACCCTACCTCCCATGCTTATTTAAGGATTGGAAGATGTCATGAAAAACTAAAGAACGATGAATTGGCCAAATCCTATTATTATAGGACGGTACATGAAGATCCATTATTGGATAAGGGATGGTTGGCAATTACAGATTATTACATTAGGCAGGAAGATTATAAAAAAGCACTCTACTATATCAATAAAGCTATAAACATTGATGGGGAAAATTCCAAGTACTGGAAAAAATGCGGAAAGATCCATGCCGCTTTAAAAAATAATGACGAGGCCTACTACGCTTATCAACAAGCGGTAGACCTAGGAAATTATGAATTTGACACTTGGTTTCATTGGGCGGATGTAGCAGTACAGAACCTGGACGTTCATGCGGCCATAGAAATATTGCTTCAAGGACATGAATTTTATCCACAGCGATGTGAAATGCAATATAAAATGGCAGGATTTTACCTGCTGATCAGCGATTTCCCCAGAGCCCAATACAGATTGATCAATGCCCTTAAAATAGATCTTGACCAACTACACTTATTTGAGGACGAATTTCCCCAATTCTTCAATACGGAATGGGCTCAAAACTTAATTGAGGATGTGAAAAAAGCTTCCAGATAAATAAACTATTTTTGTTTTTTTATCTTATATGGAAAATCGCAATCTTTTATCTTACATTGTTATTTTATTAAAAGGCATGGCAATGGGTGCTGCCGATGTTGTGCCAGGTGTTTCTGGAGGCACCATAGCATTTATCTCCGGGATATACGAAGAACTTATCACCAGCATTAACAACGTCAACGTTTCGCTTTTAAATACATTAAGAAAAGAAGGAATAAAGGCCTTTTGGACCAAACTTAACGGCAACTTTTTACTTGCGCTTCTTCTTGGCATCGGTATAAGTGTCCTTTCCCTGGCCAAACTCATTAGCTGGTTAATGGAGAACAAACCCGTACCCCTATGGTCCTTTTTCTTTGGCCTGGTGGTGGCCAGTATTATTTTGGTGGGCAAGGAAATAAAAAAATGGAATTTGGCAGCTATAATTATATTGATCCTGGGCGCCACCATAGCCTTTTATATTACAAAGTTGCCCCCTTCAGAAAATTCGGCATCACTCCCCTATTTATTTTTATCCGGGGCTCTGGCCATATGTGCCATGATTTTACCCGGGATATCCGGAGCGTTTATTCTAGTGCTACTGGGATCGTATAAAACGGTACTGGATGCAGTTCACGAAAGAGATCTTAAAATTGTAATTACCGTTGGCCTCGGTGCCATTTTTGGCCTGCTGAGCTTCGCAAAACTTCTAAAATGGATGTTTACACATTACAAAAACCTTACCTTGGCACTCTTGACAGGATTTATTTTAGGTTCATTAAATAAGATATGGCCTTGGAAAGAAGTCCTGGAGACCAAAATGTTCGGGGAAAAAATAATTGCCATCAAAGAGCAGAATATCTCTCCATTTTCCTTTGACGGCGATCCGCAATTAATAAGTGCGATCATTCTCGCTTTACTCGGTTTTTCCCTTATTTTTATACTGGAAAAATTGGCCGCTAAAAAATAAACTCCCAACCCCAAATGAAAAACCCCAGAACGTTCACGGATAAATTTTTCCTTGTAATCAAGGGCTTATTTATGGGAGCGGCCAACAAAGTTCCTGGTGTTTCAGGGGGTATAGTGGCTTTTGTAGGCGGATTTTATGAAGAGTTTATCTATTCCCTTCAAAAGGTAAACGGAAAAGCCTTTAAACTCTTGCTTAGTGGAAGGCTAAAAAGTTTCTATCGCTACACCAACGGCCAGTTCTTAACCCTCCTTATTTTTGGCATGTTGGTGAGTTATTTCAGTGTCTCCAAAATTTTGGATTATTTTTTGGAAAGAAATGAACTCTATGTTTGGTCTGCCTTTTTTGGAATGATATTGGGCTCCATTTACTATATAGGAAAAGACTTTGGGCATTGGGGAAAAAAGACCATTCCAGCAGGAATAATAGGATTAATCATAGGTATATCCATAAGCTTCCTTAATCCCGCTACGCAGAACGACAATCTGGTCTTTATCTTTTTCTGTGGTATTATCAGTGTCTCCGGCATGACCTTGCCAGGATTATCAGGTTCTTTTATATTGATTCTCCTAGGCAATTATGTACTCCTGTTGGTAGATTCCGTAAACGCACTATACGATACCTTTTCAGAAATCTTAACGGGCGACTTCAGTTTTATTAAAAACACGACACGTCTCAATACCTTAAAAATCCTAGCGGTATTCACTGTAGGATCTGCTGCGGGATTGGTGACCCTTTCCCACCTATTGACCTACGTACTAAAACATTACAGGAATTTAACAACAGCCGTGATCATAGGATTTATCACGGGCTCATTGGGAGTGGTATGGCCCTGGAAACGCACTTTATTCAAAACGGATATCAACGGCAATTTGCTCTTGGACACCAACCATAACCCGATAATTAAAAACTATGAGCGATTCTTACCAAATTTGGGATCTTCAGAAACTTGGTGGGCCATATTTTTTATTTTTTTTGGTATATTAATTTTATTAGGATTAGACTGGTATGGAAAAAACAGAAAGCGATAAAATTAGATTTGGATTAATAGGAAAAAATATTTCCTATTCATTTTCAAGAGGTTATTTTACCAAGAAATTCTCTGAAATGGGACTGGAAAGGCATTCGTACGAGAATTTTGATTTCGATCATATTGACCAGTTTAAGGGCCTATTGGAACAAAACAGCAATATCAAAGGCTTTAACGTAACTATCCCCTACAAAGAACAGGTTATGCCCTTCTTATCGAAAATAGACCCGGAAGCCCAGGCTATTGGGGCCGTGAACACTATAAAAATAATTGGGCAACAAACAATAGGTTTCAATACGGACGCCTATGGTTTTCAAAAATCTATTGAACCCCATCTACGGGTACACCACAAAAAAGCGCTTATCCTGGGTACCGGTGGTGCTTCCAAAGCAGTGGCATTTGTGCTTAACAAATTGGGAATATCCTATAAATTTGTCTCAAGAAGTCCAAAAGAGGGGCAGCTCAATTACACGGAACTTAACAAGGAGGTGTTAACGGACCATACGGTAATTGTAAATTGTACCCCATTAGGCACTTACCCTAATATAAGTGACAAACCCGACCTTCCTTACAACTTTATTACTGATCAACATTTGCTTTTCGATCTTATCTACAACCCGGAAAAAACAGCATTTTTGCTGGCAGGTGAGCAGCAAGGCGGAAAAATAAGCAACGGCTCCAACATGCTCAAATTCCAGGCAGAAAAATCTTGGGAGATATGGAATTCCTAGCATAAGAAGCTATTAGGCCCCTTAAAACCATGAAAATACAGGAATCCCTTCTATAAAAAGTCCTTAAAAAGAAGTTTCATTACCTTTGATATATAGACGGATGTAATTATATTTCCGTACATTACATTTAGAAAGCTATAAACATTAATAAAATGTTAGAAGATAAAGAAGACAACCAACAGAATAATGTAGGTACAGAGGAAACTTCAGGAAATACCGAAGCAATAAATAATTCGGAGACTGAGACAGGAACAAAATCCGGTCCAATTTCCCATGACATTGAAAGCGATACCGAAAACAGCCCCAAGGAAGTAGCCGAAGACAAAAGGGCATCCAACGATTCTGAAACCAAGGACAAAGAGAAGTCGGAAGAAATTTCATCCAAAGAAACCTCGGAAAAAGTATCATCCAATGAAGAAAAAACATCTTCCGAAGAGATTGCGGAAAATGTTGTGAACAATGAAAATGCCACAGAAACAACGGAGGGCAAGGAGGAAGATGTCTTGGAAGAAATAGATGAATCCAACGCTGAGGATGCCGAAGATTCGGACAACCATCAGCGGCACCATATCCCCATGCCGGATTACCACGCTATGTCTATGGAGAACTTGGTAGGTGAACTTCAGCGACTGGTAAGGAACGAAAAGGTACAGGCCATTAAAAAGCATGTTGATGGCATTAAATATGAGTTTGACCAGAAGTTTCAGGAGTTCATAGACGAAAAAAAGGAGGATTTTGTAAATAGTGGTGGAAACGAAATAGATTTCCGTTACAATTCGGTTACCAAAAGACAGTTCAATGAAGTGTATTCGGATTACCGGGAAAAAAGAAACAGCTACTATAAAAACCTGGAACAGGGACTTAAATCCAATCTTGCACAAAGGCTGGAAATCATCAATGAACTTAAGGCCTTGGTCAACGTTGAAGAGGATATAAATACCACCTATAAAAACTTTAAAGATCTTCAGGAACGCTGGAAAAATGCCGGCCCAATTCCACGTGCAAATTACAATGATGTGTGGCGTACCTACCACCATCATATTGAAATATTTTACGACTTCCTCCATCTCAATAGAGAGCTAAGGGATCTGGATTTTAAGCACAACTATGAGGAAAAACTAAAGATAGTCCAGAGGGCGGAAGAGTTGGTCCAAATGGAGGATTTAAACAAGGCATTTCAAGAACTTCAGACCCTGCATAAAATCTGGAAGGAAGATATTGGCCCCGTTGGCAAAGAGCACAGGGAGGAGATTTGGGACCGTTTTAGCAATGCCACCAAATTGCTGCACCAAAGACGACAGGATTACTATAAAGATCTGGAAAAGGTCTATGAACAAAACCTGGAAAAGAAAAATGGGATTATCCAGGCCATAAGTTCAATAGCCACCCATATTGCATCGAGTCACAAAGAATTGCAACAGCAAATAAAGGAAGTGGAAAAATTGCGCGATTCTTTCTTTAAAGCGGGAAAAGTACCTCAAAAAGTAAATGAGAAGACTTGGGCAAGTTTTAAGGAGGCTGTACGCGATTTTAACAGAAACAAAAACAACTATTACAAGAATCTAAAAAAAGACCAACAAGCCAATCTCGATAAAAAAAGGGCACTGTTGGAGCTTGCCATTTCATTAAAGGATAGTGAAGAGTGGGATACCACTACCCAGGAAATGAAAAGAATACAGAACGAATGGAAAAAGATTGGACACGTTCCCAGAAAATACTCGGACAAAATATGGAAGGAATTCAAAACTGCCTGCAACCATTATTTTGACCGTTTACACGCCTTAAAAAATGAAGCCCACAAAGAGGAAATAGATAATTTTGAGAAGAAAAATGCCTGCCTGGAAAATTTAAAGAGTTTTCAGTTAAGTGGTGACAAGAGTAAAGATTTAGCGGATATTAAGGAGTTCATTTCTGAATGGAAAGAGGCTGGCAGGGTACCTTTCAACAAAAAGAGTATAAACTCCAAGTTCAACAAAATACTCGATGCACTTTTCAAAAAACTGGATGTCAATAGACAGGAAGCGGAACTGTTGAAATACGGCAATAAGATTCAACAGTTGGCCAACAATGACAATGACTACGCCATCTCCAATGAACGTACTTTTATCAGAAGAAAAATAGACGAAAGCAAGAGTGAAATTCGACAATTGGAAAATAATCTTCAGTTCTTTTCCAACGCTTCCGAGGATAATCCCCTGGTAAAAGAAGTAATTAAAAACATAAATAACCACAAGGAGTCGTTGGCCACTTGGAAAGCCAAACTCAAGAAGCTCAACATTCTGGAAAATAATTTGATAAAAGAGGCAGAAGAAGCGGAAAACGAGGAAGAATCCTCCGATGACGAAGAATAGACCTCAATAATCTTAACAATTAAAACATAAGCACATTAATAGAAATAAGGTTAGTGCAATGATGGCTTTATGGTTTGTTATTTCACTAACAAGCTGTGGCACCCCTAGAATAATTGTTAAAGAAAATTCCATTACCCCAACCCTAGGGTTACCGCAACCCAATTCAATATTTATTATCACCAAGAAAAACCCCAACCTGAACGACTCTTTCCTAATCGGTACCATAACCACCAAACACAATGACTATAACGGGGACTGCAATCTACAACAAGTTAAAAGGGCGGCAGAAAAAGAAGCTAAGGACATTGGTGGTAATTTAATATTTGTAACAAAACACAAGCTCCCGAACGCCCTCTTCAATCCTTGCCATAGAATTAAGGGTAGAATCTATTCCGTTCCCAATCCCGAGGCTTTTGAAAATGAAATTCTTTGGAGCCCAAATAGAAAATTAAAGGTGAGTGATTTTAAGGGATCAACCTTGGGCAAGCTCTATGTTGCCGCCACTAACACCTATTTTGGCTATAGTACCAGCGTAAAATCGGAAGAAAACCTCGTAATGGTGGAAGTGGACACCTATTTCGATTGTGAACTATCCTATTTTAAAAATATCAAGAACCAATCTTTGGTATTAAACCACGAACAGTTGCATTTTGACATAACGGAACTATATGCCAGGAAATTTATTCAACGATTGCACCAGGAAATCAAGAGTTTTGAGGACCTGATAAAGAATGTGGAGCGCATAGGGAACGAGGTAAACAAAGAACTTCTATTAAAGCAGGAGGCTTATGATAAGGCTGTATACAGTGATTTATCCCAACAGACCAACTGGGATGAATGGACCGAAGTAGGCCTAAGAGCACTGGACATTTATAAAAACAAGACCATAAGCAAACCTTATAAGGAGGACTAGAAAAAGAACGCCCAAGCTACCCGCACTACTCCATCATATCATTTAATCCGGACTAGTGCAACAAAAAAACTGCCCAATAAACGTATGGACCATTTATCGGGCAGGCTATTATAAAATAAGTACTATATTACTTGGCTACATTTACCGCTCTAGTTTCCCGAATAACAGTAACTTTTACCTGACCAGGATAGGTCATATCTGTTTGGATTTTTTGGGAAATTTCAAAAGATAGTTCAGCCGCCTTGTCATCGCTAACTTTTTCACTTTCCACAATAACCCTTAATTCCCTTCCCGCCTGAATAGCGTAAGCTTTTTGAACACCTCCAAATCCGAATGCGATATCTTCCAAATCCTTCAATCGCTGAATATATGAATCCAACACCTGTCTTCTTGCCCCTGGTCTTGCACCGCTAATAGCATCACAGACCTGCACAATTGGTGCAATAAGCGTTTTCATTTCTATCTCATCATGGTGGGCGCCAATGGCGTTACAGACATCTGGTTTTTCTCCAAATTTCTCCGCCCATTGCATACCAAGAATGGCATGTGGTGTTTCCACTTCCGCCTCGGTGTTTGGAACCTTTCCAATATCATGCAATAGTCCGGCACGCTTGGCCAATTTTGGATTTATTCCCAATTCGGCCGCCATAACACCACATAGTTTGGCAACTTCCCTGGAGTGTTGAAGAAGGTTCTGACCATAGGAAGAACGATATTTCATTCTACCCACCGCCTTGATCAATTCTGGATGCAGACCATGTATTCCCAAATCGATTACAGTACGCTTACCAATTTCAACAATTTCCTCCTCTATCTGCTTTTCTGTCTTTTTTACGATTTCCTCAATTCGGGCAGGGTGGATTCTTCCATCCGTTACCAGCTTGTGCAACGACAAACGTGCAACCTCTCTACGAACAGAATCGAAACAGGAAAGGATGATTGCCTCTGGAGTATCGTCAACGATGATCTCTACCCCCGTAGCTGCTTCCAACGCCCTAATATTTCGGCCTTCTCGCCCAATTATCCTACCTTTTACATCATCGGATTCCAAATTAAAGACGGAAACACAATTTTCCACTGCCTCTTCGGTACCAATTCGCTGAATGGTATTGATAATAATTTTCTTGGCTTCTTGCTGGGCCGTAAGCTTTGCTTCTTCCACGGTAGTCTGAATGTAAGCCATGGCATCAGATTTTGCCGTATCCTTAAGGGACTCCAACAATTGCGATTTGGCTTCTTCGGCCGATAGTCCCGAAATTACCTCCAACTGTTGTACCTGGCTTTTGTGAAGTTTTTCAAGTTCAGATTGTTTCTTTTCCAGAAATTCACTCTTATAATCCACCTCTTTCAGCTTAACTTCCAGCTGTTCTCCTAATTTCTTGCTTTTTGCCAGTTCACTACTGACCTGGGATTCTTTATCCCTTGTCCTTTTTTCAGCCTCTGAAATCTTTTTGTCCTTGTTGATTATTACCTTTTCGTGCTCTGCTTTTAGTTCCAAAAACTTTTCCTTGGCCTGAAATATTTTATCCTTCTTAATATTCTCCCCTTCTATATTGGCTTCCTTAATGATATTAGCCGCCTCCTTTTTTGCACTGGCTATGGTTTTGGAGGCCTTCCCCTTTTCCATAAACTTAGCGACGGCAAATCCAATTGCCAATCCAACCAATCCTATAATTATTGCTATACTATCCATATATATATTTGAAAATTATTTAAAAAAAAAGCCCACATTGATGGAAGATTTGTACAAACCCCGATAAACAGGTTTAGGGCTACCAGACTGCTCAAGGATCCTTATACAAGTAAGGCCTGCTTTTACAATCTAAACTCACCCTTTTCAAACAAATTAGTGTTGAGTTTGTCAAAAATTAATTACCAATGTGGGCAGTAACTATATTTATTTTAAAGAACGTTATTTCATCCCTAGCTTGGAACTAACCAACACATTTAGTGCTTTTAATCGCTCTGCGGCTTCTTTTACACCTTCTGAGTGGTCTATTCCTTTTTGCTCAATTTTAGAGGCAAACTGAAGTGCGCACATGGCCAGCACATCTTGCTTATCCCTAACGGCATAGTTTTGCTCAAATTTCTTTGCCAGCTGTTCTATATTCTTAGCGGCCTTTCTTAAGCCCTCCTCCTGAAGAGGATCAATTGTTAAGGGATATACCCTATCTGCTATAGAAAGCTTAATTTTGAGCTTCTCTGCCATATTGTTTATTTACACTATTCCGAAAGTTGGGCAATACAATGGTCCAACTCCCTAATCAATGTGTTTATTTTAAGCTTAGCTTCGGTCTTATTCGTATCACTGCCCAGCATAGAACTCGCCAATTTTAGTGAATTGTATTTTTCCTGCCATTCATTCACTGAAACCTTTGTAGCCTCATGATCATTTTTTACAGCAATCAATTCTTCTTCCAATTTTATATTGGTATGGTGCAACAGCTCTAGCTTATGCAACAATTTACTAATTTTATTTTCTAAAGAATCAACAATATCTACCAATTCACTCATTTGCAAATATCAATGCATTTTACACAAAGTTAACACACCTCTTTATACTTAGCAATTCTTTTTTCATTTATTCTTAAAGTAATATTTCCAACTTCAATTTAGTAAAAGGTATCAAACCTCAGGGCAAGCCCCGAACCCAATAATTGGAATCGACCCAAGGGTAGAGGTATTGAACCCAGATTCCGCCGATAAAGGCGGTATTAGTTTAACTTGCCATTTTCAATGCGTCTTACTGACTACTCAATATTGAGTTTCACTTATAAAACTAATTGACCCTTTTTATAATTTATATAACACAGACTTTTTTTTGAATTAGAATGGTATTAATTACTTTCGTATCAATTATCACTAATATGAAAGGCTTTTTCTTAGGATTATTTCTATTTACCTCAATCTTTTATGGGCAAGCTCCCTATCCTACGGATTTTTTCCGGTCTCCCTTGGATATTCCACTAGTACTTTCGGGAACATTTGGAGAATTGCGCTCCAACCATTTTCACGCAGGCATAGACATAAAAACGCAACAGCGACAGGGATTACCTGTATATGCTATTGGCGAGGGTACGGTTACCAGAATAAAAGTATCGGAATGGGGTTATGGAAAAGGACTTTATATAGCCCACCCCAATGGCTACACTTCGGTCTACGGTCATCTTCAAAAGTTTTCGCCCGAAATAGAAGCATACGTTAAGAAAATTCAATACCAAAAAAAATCTTTTGAAGTGGAAATTTTTCCAGAATTTTCGGAGCTTAAGTTGCAGAAAGGCGATCTTATTGCCTTCACCGGAAATACAGGCGGATCTGCCGGACCCCATCTACATTTCGAAATTAGAAACAGCGCCACTGAAATGCCTACGAATCCTCTTCTCCATGGATTGGAAGTAAGGGACGCTACAGACCCAACTTTGTTGAATGCTTATGTATATCCCCTTTCTGAGAACGCCCAGGTTAATCAGAGTCAGGAAAAAATAAAATTAAAATATCATAGACAAAGTGATGGTACCTATCTGGCAGACAAAGTAACTGCCCTTGGCACCATTGGATTCGGAATTAATGCATTTGATCGACAAGACCTAGCGGCAAATCAAAATGGCGTTTACTCCGTAAAGCAAATGGTAAATGGAAAATTATACACCGAATTTAATTTTGAAACATTCTCATTTACGGAAAGCAGATATATAAACACTTTGATAGATTACAACCATTACAGTACTTACCGGGAAAGGATACAAAAGTGCTTTAAGGACGACAGCAATCTTTTGGGTATCTACAAGACCATTTACAATAATGGAAAAATAGAGGTAAGTGAGGGTTTATCCTATAATGTTGAAATCCATATTCAGGATCTTGCCGGAAATCTTACCAAATTGTTCATACCTGTGGAAGGAAAGCTTGAGGAAATTAAAATTCCAAAAAAAGAAGAGCAAACGGACCACTATATTATTGCCAAAAAACCTAACAATTTTGATTTGGGCGCAGCAAAAGTATACTTCCCGGCCAATACGTTTTACGACAACTTTTATATAGATTTAAAAAAAGGACAGGATACCATTACGATCCACAACAGCAAAGTACCCGCGCATAGAAACTTCACCATAACCTTTGATGTTTCAAAATATTCGGAAGAGGACAGGCAACAAATGTACATTGGAAGACTGGACAACAATAAAACAGCAAATTACTCCTCTACCTATAAGCGGGGCAGCACCTTTACAACAAGAACCAGAGACCTGGGCACCTATACCTTGGCAAAAGACACGGTGGCTCCACAAATTAGACCTCAGAATTTCAAAGACAAACAGTGGCTTACCAACTACAGCTATTTAAGCTTAAAAATTACGGACGACCTAAGTGGAATAGACACCTACAATGCAACCCTTAATGGGGAATGGATACTTCTGGAATATGAACCCAAAACTAGTACCATAACCTATAATTTTGATGATCTTATATTGGATAAAAAACAATGTGATTTAAAAGTGGTGGTTACCGATAATGTTGGTAATAGCAGTACTTTCACCAGTACATTTTACAGAAAATGAAACATTGAGACTTTTTAAGCTATATTTTTTTGTCGTTTTAAATTTTTCGGCAACTCTTCTAGAGGCACAAACGGCTACGATAACCGGAGTGGTTTTTGACGAGAATGAAAAGCCCTTGCCCAATGTTCATATTGAATCCAAAAAACAAGGAACTTTCTCCGATATAAATGGGTTTTATATATTGGAAATTATAGCGGACCAAGAAACAACTATAACTTTTTCACATTTAGGTAACCAAAAACTAGTACTGAAAGATCTCATTCTCAATACCAATGAGAATTATGAATTTTACCCGATTTTAAAAAATGAGGCAATACGTATAGCAGAAGTTGTTGTAACACCTGTGGGCAGTAGGCACGCCGAGGGTATTACAACTATTTCATCAGATATTGTGCGAAATATTCCAGGACCTAATTCGGGGGTGGAGAACATCTTAAAGCTTTTGCCCGGTGTATCCTCCAACAATGAGCTCAGTACCCAGTACATGGTAAGGGGGGGCAATTTTGATGAAAACTTAGTGTATGTCAATGACATAGAGATTTATAGGCCCTTTCTAATACGCTCCGGACAACAGGAAGGCCTAAGTTTTGTTAATAGCGATATGGTGGGAAACCTGCAATTTTCCGCAGGAGGTTTTCAAGCCAAATATGGGGACAAACTTGCCTCTGTTTTGGATATCACCTATAAAACACCTGTTTCCTTTGGACTTAAAATAAATGCGACCCGTCTAGGTACTTCGACAACCTTGGAAAGTGTATCCAAAAACAAGAAATTATCTTCCTTAAGCAGCATCAGGTCCAGGGACAACAGCCTCCTTGTAAATAGCCAGAACACCAGCGGCAATTACGACCCCTCCTTTTTTGATATTCAACAATATACCACCTACCTATTTTCCAACAAATTTCGAATTAGCTATCTGGGAAATATTTCGATCAACAATTACAGGAATCAGCCTTTTACCAGACAGACCAATTTTGGAACACTGAACGATATAAAAACTTTGACGGTCTATTATTCAGGAAGTGAAAAAAACCAGTATAGGACCAACCTAAACGCCCTTAAAGCAGAATATCAAGTAAATGACAAAATCACTTTAAAATTCATTTCCTCCCTATATTTTAATAGGGAACAAGAATATTCCGATGTAATATCACAATACCGGCTTAGTGAGTTAAACGCTGATCTTGATAACGATCTTTTAGGTGAACCTACCTCGTTTAATGGATTGGCCACACAATATAATAGAGCCAGGAACGATCTGGATGCAAAAATCTTTAACTTAGAACATAAAGGCATTCATAGCAAGGATGGGAAGGCCATTTCATGGGGACTTAAATATGAACATACCGATATTAGGGACCAAATTAGGGAATCGGAATTCTTGGATTCTTTAGGATACATGGTACGCCCTCCCAATTCTGGTTATAATCGCAATGAACCCGAAATACCCTTTGAAGCGCCCCTGCTGCCGTATGAGGGTATTTTTGCCAGAAATACCGTAAGCTCCCATAAAGTCTCCGGATTTGCACAATACAGCCAAAGAAGAATTTGGAAGCAGCATAGCATTTATTATAACATAGGAGCCAGGGTCAGCCATTGGGCCGTAAAGGGCAATGACCTGAAAAACAGTGCACATACTATATTTAGTCCCAGGGCCCAATTTTCAATTAAACCAAATTGGAGCAAAGATATGTTGTTCAGACTCTCTGGGGGAGTCTACCAACAACCCCCACTATACAGGGAATTAAGGGATAACAATGGCACTGTTCATCCTGAAGTGGAAGCCCAAAAATCCTATCATATTGTATTTGGAAACCAGTACAGCTTTAAAATGTGGCAACGGCCCTTTACATTGATCGGTGAAGCCTATTGGAAAAAAATGACCCACGTTAATCCCTATACCTTGGAGGATGTCCGTATAAGATATGCGGCCCAAAACAATGCAAAAGCCTACGCATACGGGGCTGAATTAAGGCTAACCGGCGCCTTTGTTCCCGGTACGGAGTCATGGTTTAGTTTAGGCTACCTTAAAACAGAAGAGAACATTAATGAAAGGGGATATATTTCGAGGCCAACGGATCAGCGTTTACAAGTAGGCATTCTCTTTCAGGACTACATGCCAGAGGTACCGGACCTTAAAATGTACTTAAACCTGGTTTACAACACAGGCCTGCCCGGAGGTTCCCCTAGCTATACCGATCCCTACCTGTATCAAAATAGATTAAGGGATTATAAGCGTGCAGATTTAGGAATTTCCTATATTTTTGTGGGAGCCAATAAATCCAATGACAAAAATGCCTTTTTACGGATTTTTAAGGATCTGAGTGGCGGCTTTGAAATATTTAATTTATTTAACAATCAAAATTCCATAACCAACACATGGGTGAGGGATTTAGTAAACGCACAACAATTTGCCGTACCCAATTTTATGACCGGCCGTATCCTTAATATTAAAATTGAGATGCGTTTTTAGAAATGACCTTAGTTAACCTTAAAATGGGCAAGCGCACGGGGCAATAACATATTTGATTTTCCCTGGATGTATCAACAGCCAATGTGCCGTACAAAAAGAACAAAAAGCAGTAAATGAAAAATATTCTTATTATTATATTCACCCTTAGTTTCCTTGGTGCATCCGCCCAAAAGAACATTTATGAAAGTGAAAAGTTTGATGATTTGAGCCAAGATCACAGTAATTTGGCCATTATCCCATTTTTGACCAATTTGGAACTTGAGGATGAAATATCCGGCGAAGAATTAAAAGATCTTGAAAAGAAGGAAGGCTACGCAGTACAGGACGCCCTAGAAACTTATTTTTCCAAAAGAAAAAAGAAAAAGAAATTTTCCGTTGAGTTTCAGAATATAAAAAACACCAATGCTATCCTGAAACAAAATGGTATATCGTACGATAACATTGATGTTTATAGTGTAAAGGAACTAGCTCAAATTTTGGAAGTTGATGGCATAATTAGTGGTACTTTAGACTTAAACGTGCTGCTATCCAAGGGTGTCCCAACAGAATTTAGCCTTCTGGATTACATCAACGGCGATGCCGATTATGGCCGAATAGGAGTTAAAATAAGTGACGGTAAAACCGGTAAATTACTCTGGAAATACGAAAAGCAAATCAATAAGAAATCGGGCAAGAATACCACAGACCTCATCGATCTGATGATGAAATTGGCTTCCAGGAAATTTCCTTACGACAGGGAGCGCCCAAGGGACCGAAAAAAGGACTAATCGCAACCAAATTCACGTAGCACCTCAACAACGTAATCCAATTCCTCTTTGGTATTATATTTTGAGAACGAAAATCGCAAAGAAGGTTTTTCCATGTCTTCATTGGAAAGTATTTCCGTAAGCACATGCGATCCAATATCGCTACCGGACTGACATGCACTACCTTTGGAACAGGCTATACCTTTTAGATCCAAATGAAACAACAACATCAGCGCTTTTTCCGGATCAAAAGGGAGGCGCACATTCACAAGTGTATAGGTACCTCCCTCCATATCCCCGGAAAGGCCATTAAAAGCCACATCAGGAATGGCCTTGGATACTTTTTCTATAAAATATCTTTTTAGTTCCGTCACATAATTCCGTTCCTCCTCCAAGTTATCATAGGCGGCCTTAAAAGCCTCTTCCAAACCCACAATATTGTGATACGGCTCAGTTCCTGCCCTAAATCCGCGTTCTTGGGACCCTCCAAAGATTAAGGGTTTTAACCCTGCGTTTCTTTTAATATAGGCAAACCCAACCCCTTTGGGACCATGAAATTTATGGGCCGCAGCAGTCAGGAAATGGGCATTGGTTTTCTGTACATCCCATGGGAAATGTCCAATGGACTGTACCGTATCCGAATGAAATAAGGCATCATTTTCCATACAAAGTTTTCCAACGGCCGATATGTCCGTAATATTCCCTATTTCATTGTTTACGTGCATTAAACTCACTAATTTCTTACTTCCATCCTTCTTCAGTAGCGACTCCAAGTGGTCAAGATCTGGATTACCGTCGCTATCCAAATCCACAAACCAAAGTTGAATATCATATTCCTTGGCAAGCGCCTCGGCCGTATGCAATACGGCATGATGTTCTATCTTGGATGTAATGAGGGTTTCCACTCCAAGATCACGTACACTACTCCTAAGGATCATATTGTCCGCTTCGGTCCCTCCCGAAGTAAAGATTATCTCCGCTGGGTGGGCATTTAAGTACTTAGCTATGGTTTTTCTTGCTTTTTCAATAGCTGTTTTAGCTGTCCTTCCAAAACCATGGGAAGAAGATGGATTACCGTAGCAACCTGCCAAGGCATCTTGCATTTTTGCTATAACCTCCGGTCTTACCTGAGTGGTTGCGGCACTATCCAAATAAACCTTTTTCATTAAAAATTAAATCAAATTAAAGACCTTCCCAACTCCCGGGAAGATTGCCAAAATTACTTGAAATAAAGTTAATTTCCTGTAAAATGCTTATAAACCTCTAGGATTATAACTTATATTTCGATTAAATTTGAGGCATGAAAAATCTCTTGACTTTCCTTTTGTGCTTAACCCTTTACTCATGTGATGATGGGGATTTAACCATAGAGACTATCGACTTTGACGATATTGCAATTGATTACTGTGACACTTCAGTTACGACCAGCACCACTTTATTCTTCAAAATTAACGGTAATGAAGCTCTAATTCTCACCTTGGCAAGTGGAACACTTAAGAATGAAGCATCGGACGGAGAGGTTGAATATCCTATTTCTAATAGCACTACCCTCACCTATCGGGATTTTTCCGATGATGTTTCCAGTGATTATTTTTGTGATCTTATCCCTACAACCGAACCTACGGTTGTGGAGGAAATTGAAGCCGAGAGCGGTTTAGTACTCATAACCTCCACAGCGGTTGTTGATGGTGACACCACCACTTATGAACACACCATAAGGCTAAGTGAGATTACATTTATCAATGCCTCCAACAATCAGCGGATAACCGATTTGAGCATCAACGATTTTGGAACGGTGACCACCAATTAATTATGGAGTGTTCTGAAAAAAATAAACTTCAGTAGCCCCCATACCGTATTTCTGATAGTCGGCATCATAAAACTTTGCGTTTTCGTACCGTTTAAAAAGATAATGTAGTTCTTCTTTTAAAATACCTTCACCAACACCGTGAATAAATACAACCTTTTGTATTTTTTTTCGAATAGCAAAATCCAATTGACGTTTGGCCGTATCAAGTTGAAGGTTCAATATTTCAAAATTGGTCATTCCTTTTGATGAAGGCGTTAACTTATCTATATGTAGGTCAACTTCCATCTGCGGGGCATATCGCTCCTTGCCCCTTAATTTACTCCTATGCCTATTCTTTGGCACTTCTTTTTCCGCCTTTATTTTGGCTACCTCATAATTGGATACTTTTATAGCATTGGAACCGCTAACTTTCAACAATTCAGCTGCCGTATATTTCAATAGGAACCCATCATTACTTTCCACTGTAATTTGCCCATCACTTATTTTTACAATAACCCCTTGAACAATATCATCGATGGCTTCAACTTGATCTCCTACCTTAAAATCCATTAGTTCCTTTCTTTGTCGTTATCCTGATCCCCTTGTTGATCTATACTCCACAATTGTGTGGTCTTGTACAGCCCGAACATTAAAATTACAATCCCAATACTCAAAGCATATTCCTCGTGCATAATACGGTCTCCCAACCCCGCAATTGCGGCTCCCACAATAATCAATACCAAATAAAAAGTCCGTTTTGTTTTCATTGCCCAAAAATAATAGTAATTTTCGGTAAAGAATTATATTGGTCCTTTAAAAAATCCTGATGGCAATTCTCTTGGAACTGGAAAATTATATGCTGCCTTGTATGAACAAGCAGATATTTGGAATTGAGTGTCCCGGATGTGGAATTCAACGGTCTATTTCCTATTTGCTGGATGGCAATTTTATAGAAGCCCTGAAGATATATCCGGCCATCTACACCATAATACTTCTTATAGGCTTCATTGGAGCCACACTGGTATTCGATATCAAAAATTCTTTCAAAATCAAAATTTACCTTTTATATCTAAACGCTGGAATCATCATTGTAAGTTATATTTACAAAATGATTCATCTAATACATTAATAAAGAATTATGGAACAACAAAAACTACCTAACGCAACATTAATATTAGTATTCGGGATTATTTCAATAGTTACGTGCTGCTGTTATGGAATCATTGGATTGATATTTGGTATTATTGGCCTTGTTTTAGCAAAAAAGGCCACTATTTTATATGCAGTAAACCCCAGTATGTATGAAGGATACAACAACGTTAAATTGGGAAAAACCTTATCGATTATAGGAATTGTTTTGAATATTCTAGTAATTTTCTTCTTTGTATGGATCATCTCGATCATTGGTTGGGATGCCCTACAAAACGAAGAACTTATGAGGGAAAGAATGGAAGATTATTTCCAAAACCTTGAATAAGCATTAGTACAATCAATAATAATTTATATTTTATGGAAAACAACCAAACCCGTCCCAAACCTAGCAACTATTTGGTTTTAGCAATTATCAGCACTGTCTTTTGTTGCCTTATCCCAGGTATAGTAAGTATTGTAAATGCGGCCAAAGTGAATGAAGCTTATGCCCTTGGCAATTTTGAACAGGCAGAGAGAGCTTCTAAAAATGCCAAGACATGGGCCATTGTTGGTATAGCCATAGCCGGCTTGTTTTGGCTTTTATATATTGCATTTTTTGGCCTAGCCATTTTTGGAGGATTAATGAGCAGTAGTGATTTCTAATCGAAAGAAAATATTGGGAGTTATAGTTTTTGGAGTGGTATTCTTTGGAATACTACTCCTTTATTTTTTTTATAACCCCAGTAATTCTTACTATTTTCCCCAATGTCCATTTTTTACCGCTACAGGCTATTACTGTACTGGATGTGGAAGTCAAAGGGCATTACACGACTTACTCCACTTGGATATCATGGGTGTGGCCAAACACAACCTACTCTTTATTCCTGCATTCTTATTGATTGCCTATCATTGGATACGTAGCTATACTCCGTTAAAAAACAAAAAGAGCTTCCCGGATATCATCTATCACCCTAAAACACCCATAGTGTTATTTATATTAATATCGCTGTTTACAATTTTAAGGAATATCAATCTTTATCCCTTTACCCTTTTGGCTCCAGAGTAAAAAACCCGTTATTGCATCAATAACGGGTCATCTCTTTCATGAGGGGAGTATTACTTTTCAAACATCCTAAGTGTTTTAATTATAATGCCAACACATTCCAAAAGTTGTTCCTTGGTCATTACCAATGGAGGGGCGAACCTGATTATATTTCCGTGGGTTGGTTTCGCCAAAAGACCGTTATCCCTTAATGCCAAGCAAATATTCCAAGCAGTTGAACTATCTTCGGTGTCGTTTATCAAGATGGCATTTAACAATCCTTTACCCCTAACGGACTTTACAATATTACAATTAGGTATAAACTTATTGAGTTCTTCCCTAAAGAGCTCACCCAATATATAGGCATTTTCGGCGAGCCCTTCCTCTTTTACCACCTCAAGGGCAGCTATGCCCACTGCAGCTGCCACGGGATTGCCTCCAAATGTACTACCATGGCTACCAGGTTTTATAACCTCCATGATTTCGTCATTGGCCAATACTCCGGATACTGGATAAGCCCCTCCTGAAAGCGCCTTTCCCAGAATTAAAATATCCGGTTTCACCTCTGGCGTCCCACTACAGTGCCTGTCCGGACAGCTACAATTACCACATGTAGCCAATAATTTACCTGTACGGGCTATACCGGTCTGCACTTCATCTGCTATAAAAAGTATATTATGCTTTTTACACAACTCCTTCGCCTTGGCTAGATAGTCTTCAGAAGGCACATATACTCCAGCTTCTCCTTGTATGGGCTCTACCAGGAATCCAGCAATATTTTTATTATTTTCCAATACCTCTTCCAAGGCCTTTAGGTTATTATATTCAATCTTTATAAATCCTTCGGTAAAAGGTCCATAATTTTTACGAGCCACAGGATCGTTGGAAAACGAGATGATAGTGGTGGTACGGCCGTGAAAATTATTTTCACAAACAATAATTTGAGCTTGATTTTCAGGAAGCCCTTTTTTCTCATACGCCCATTTTCTACAAATTTTAAGCGCTGTTTCTACCGCTTCCGCCCCCGTATTCATGGGTAACAACTTGTTGTACCCAAATGTTTCGGCAGCCAACTTCTCAAATCTTCCTAGCATATTATTGTAAAACGCCCTGGAAGTCAAGGTTAGTGTTTGCGCCTGTTGTATCATGGCGCCAACGATTTTAGGGTGACAATGGCCTTGATTTACCGCTGAATAGGCCGACAAAAAATCATAATATTTCCTTTTCTCAACATCCCAAACAAAAACACCTTCACCCCTACTTAAAACTACTGGTAAGGGATGATAGTTGTGCGCTCCGAACTTTTCCTCCAATGCAATTGCATCTTTAGAAGATAATTTTTCCAAAACAGACATGATTTAATAAATTTAAATAAAACTTTAGCAATTCCTTCTTGGGGAGAGAAATCATCCATCTTTTGCAGAGAACGCAAATTACGAATTGTAACTTGCATCCTAAAATTTTTGGGTATTGATTTTTACTTGGAAAAACCTACCAATCAATCGTTTAGGTCAAAAGTGGCACTAACTGGATAGTGATCGGACAAAAACCAATTTTCTTGTCCGTTATGGACTTGGGCCCCAAGAGATTTTTTGGAGAGCTCAGGTGAAGCCATAATATAATCTATCCGTTCCATACGAGATATTAATTGTTCCGTGCTTTCTTGGTTTACCTCTCCCAAAACCCGACCTGGAAAACTGCCTCTTTCCCCTATTCCGTTGGTATATCCTTGAACTATATCATATGAGGGCAGTGAAATAAATTTAGACATCACGGCATAATCAAAGTTGCCATTGACCAAATTGCCATCCAAGCCCTTTCCTGCATTGGATTCACGCAATCTCTGCAATAATTTACCATTGGAATCGTATAGATCGGCATCAAAGGGGGAATGGGCATTAAAATCCCCCAAAACCACATATTTGGAACTGGTTTTGATGATTTCTTCCAATTTCCCTGATAGTATATCGGCCTCTTCGCGCCTTCGTGCAATGCTTCCCGGATGAAGGTGAATTACAAAAAAATCAATTCCATTGGTGGTGCAATGTAAAGCCCCATGATGCATACCTTCCATTATTTTTTCTTTTACCACAATAGGGTATCGCGAGGTAAAACCAACCGAGTAGCCCGTTGTTTTCAGTAAAATGGAATATTCATGTCCCCAGGCAGTGGCATCCCCCCGCAATTTTTCAGAGGTATAGGCGCATAGTTCCTGAAGGGCCACAACATCTGGGGCTTGGGCATTCATCCAATTTTGAACTTTTTCCCTTCTTTCTTGATCTTTCCCCCAGTCATAACCATTCCAAATATTATAGGTGATGATTTTAAAATCGTCTTTATTTTCCTGCGACGCCTATAATAAGGGCAGTAAAGCCAGAATCAAAAAAATATTTCGCAATTTCATTCGTTTAGATTTATTTTAAAAACATGGCCAACAGTTCTGTCCCCGCCAAAAATATTCCAACCAGATGGACCGTACAAATATGACGGTTTATTATTTGTCATTAAGATTTTAGGACGTTCCAGCTTGGGGGCGATACCGTATATCTTCACTGCTTTTTTGGGATCGTAATCCGTATAATACGTCGGCAATAAATCATAGCCAACAGTGGCTTCCTCCAAATTAAAATTAATTCCGTCCTTTGACTTCCAAAGTGTTCCACCACCAACTATACCTGTGTTTTGACCATGATTGTCCGTAGTCAACAAGAAAATGTGATCCTGATAGGCAAAAACGGTTCCATCTTCCAAGGTACCTTTATTGGAGGTAACCGGTTTATCCTGAATAGTATATGGGCCTTTTAATTTGGTAGCTGTAGCCAAACCATACTTTAGAACCCCATCCGTGGTTTTGGTTTTAAAATATAGATAGTACTTCCCATTTACTTCCAAAAAGGCGGGATTGGCTACTCCAATATTGGATTTATAATTCCATTTTTGAGGATTATTTGCCTGTAGGACCAAACCGTCCTTACCCACTTTTTTCCATGGGCCGTAAGGAGATTTTGCAATGGCCATTCCAATACGTTGATTATCTGGATGTGGTGGTTGATGATAATTATTGTTGGCAATATACAACAGCACAAAGTACTTGCCCACCTTTTTAATTTCCGGATTGTGCGGTGCATATTTATCCCAGGTATCCTTTCCCGTACCTTTGAGGGCAATATCAGAGAAAACAAAAGGCCCTTCTGGTAAATCGGAAACATAGTGAGCTATTTCGGAAGATTTTCTCCAAGCAGGATTAACATTCTTTTCTTGCCATCTTGCAACGAATAAGTGCGTTTTTCCATCCTCATCCTGTATGGGTGCACAGCCCCAAATGGTATAATTTTCATCTTTAACTGCCACGCCCTTGTATTCCAAATTTTCGGCAATAAAAGATAAGGGCATCTGCAAAGACTTGTCTTGGGCATATCCAGAATCAATGACCATGAGTATGAAAATAACAAACAATTTTACTACGTACTTCATTTTACAATATTCAATATATTTTTAAATCCCATCATTTGGCGACCTGTTTGGTTTTAATAACTAACTAATTGGATTAATACTTCTTATATTATTCCATAACAACTTCCATTGGAATCTGTACATTAAAAGAACTGCCATCGTTTTTAGGGTTTACATTTTCTACAGCACAGGCAGCGTACAAATATTTGGGAAAACCTTCTTCATTTAACAACAGTTGCGGGCGTTCCAATCTATCCACCTCTAGAATCGACCCATCCATTAAATGCAACTTCCGCTCCAAAAATAGCGGTTTTTCCGTTAAATCCCAAACAATACCATCTGTCGATGATAATAAGGCCAGTGTCTTTTTATGGCCTGTTAGTCTTCCTGTAAAATCCTTCACAATAGCCATAAATTTTTGGATTTTATTGGAGTACCAAACATAGGGGTCTTCAGTACTTGCCAAAGTACCATCAGGCATTTTTACATCAAAAACAAAATTATCCAAAGGTATAAATGGACCTTTTGGGGTATCGCCAATAGCCACCCCATGGACGCCTTTCCAGTGTGGCTCATAGACGTTGCCCTTAAAGAACAGCATATATTTCTGAATCTTTGGGTTATAAACCACTGAGGGGTTCACCACTATTATATTGTCTGGTTTTATCTTGGTCCCAAAGGGGGATGCATTAAGAATATTATCGGTCTTTACCCTAGTTCGTGGTGTTAACAGAGGCTGTTTTGGACGTATAAAGTTTCCCAAAAGCAAATCCTCAAAACTATCAAATTCCAACACCCCTATACAGAGGGATTGTTGAACCCTTGCGCGTTTGTCCAAATTTTCACCTGAAGAACCCATGACCTGTTCCGCTGGATCTTTGGATCCTATATAATACAGATAATACTTTCCGTTAATTTTTTTGATATGTGGATTGTGCACCATTTGGGCGTCCCAGGACATATTGTCCCCGTGATAGCGGGTACCTTTCAATACTATTTTTTGAAACTTAAAGCCCTTGTCCGGATAATCTGAAACGGCATATCCAATTTTGGACTGCAACACCCAGTCCTTGACAAAACTACCTCCTTCCGCTCCGCTTTCCCAAAGTGAAAAAAGCATATGATACTTACCATCGTCTCCCTTAACCACGCTGGCTCCCCAAACAAAATAATTCGGGATTTGAAATATAGAGGCGCCAATTATTTTATTGGGAGATTCCTTTAACCCTACTGCTCTGGCATCAATTTTCCCTGGCGTAATCGTGATATTTTGGGCCCAGCATAAAAAGGTGTTAATAAAGCATCCTAACAGAATGCCCCTTTTAAAACAAGTGAATATTCCTTTCATTAATAGTTGGTAATTTCTCCAATTACAGTCCTTATTTTTTCCATAAAGACTTTTCAATTTTGTTACTCCGAACCATATGATATGGCCAAGTCATTTGTTCTTATTTCCAGTAATTTTTCCTTTAAAATCTTTTGCATTTCCTGAACCACATCACCATAGGCAGGGTTATGCGCCAAATTATTGTATTGTTTGGCATCGTGTTCCATGTCGAAAAGCTCCATCCCTGATCCGGCATCTTCGTCATACTGAATATATGCCCATTTATGGCTTCGCACAAGAAAGGACTTGCCTCCTTGGCTTACGGAAAATGCATATTCCCTAATATCCGACTTTGGATTATCCAAAGTTTTCACAAGGCTTTTACCCTGTAAATGTTTGGATGCCTTTAACCCTGTCAATTCGGTCAAAGTAGGATACAGGTCCAACAGTTCGGAAAAGGAATTACAGACTGCCGGTGCTTTTCCAGGCACTTTGATAATCAAAGGTACCCTAACCGATTCCTCATGCAGGCTTACCTTCATCCAAAAACGGTGTTCCCCCAAATGAAACCCGTGGTCCGAAGTAAAAACAACAATGGTATTATCCTCCAGGCCTTCTTCCTTCAAAGTCTTAAGTATCTTACCTACCTGTGCATCCATATAAGCTACAGAAGCATAATACCCAGCCACCGCCTTTTTTTCCTGTTCTTCGGACATTTCCCCATTAACACTGGTCACATAGTTAATTCCTCGCGCAGGAATATCATCCCAATCGTTTTCAACTTTAGGGGGCAATACCATTTGTTGATGTGGATAAGGTTCAAAATATTTCCTTGGAGCTACAAAAGGCACATGGGGCCTTACCAACCCCACTGCCAAAAAGAAGGGATTATTTTTATGCTGTTTAATAAGTTCGATAGCTTTAACAGCGGTCTTACCATCGGAATGTACCAAATCGTCCCCATCCGCCTTTACAATGGTCATAACATTACCTCCTTTTCTTGGCTTAAGTCCGTAGGGATTATTTTGCACCAATTCTGCCTCCCCTTCTGCAGTCCATTCCGGTCCCTGACTATTAAACCTTTCGGTCCAGGAGGCCTCATCGTCCTGTCCGTTGGAACCTGTTTCAATATCTATGGGAACTCCCATATGATAAATCTTGCTTACCCGTGCCGTATAATAACCGTTATCCTTAAACAATTGTGAAAGTGATTTGCGTGAAGGTCCAACATTCTCCCTCCCGCTTACATATCCATAGGTGGTAGTAGCATTGGGGTAATAGCCAAACATTAAAGAAGCCCTTGAGGGCCCACAGACCGGATATTGGGTATAAGCTCTGGTATATTTAACACCTTGTGCCGCCAATTGATCAATATTGGGTGTATGTGCCGCCTGATTTTCATAGGATGAAATAGCAGTGGCCGTTAAATCATCCGCAATTATGAATAATACATTAGGCTTGTTGTTCTTTATTTTTTTTGCAGTTTTGCCTTGCTGCGCATGTCCAGCAAAAAAGCCGATCATTAACAGAGCTAAAAGCAGTTTTCCCATTTTAACCAATTTATTTGAATTTAAAGATTGATAATTGTTCCTACTTTCCAAAAATAACACTTAGTTCCCCAATATTTAATAAAGGCCAACTTTTCGTTTTACGAATTCATTCCTATTTCATTTTTCTATTGCCAAAACGAATCTAACAAATACAAATAAGACTCTGTTAAAAAGCTACATAAATCCTAAAAAATTCTCCTATTTTTGCGGCATGGGCAGAAAGAATACAAGACAAGTTTTTGAAAACGTAGAAGTAGTAGATGCAGGAGCCAAAGGCAAGACAATCGGCAAAGCACCGGACGGACGGGTAATTTTCCTGACCAACACTGTCCCAGGGGATGTTGTGGACGTTATGACCACCAAAAAAAGAAAGGCCTACTTTGAGGGGATTGCCACCAAATTCCATACTTTTTCAGATAAAAGAACTACTCCAGTTTGCGAGCATTTTGGGGTATGTGGCGGGTGTAAATGGCAGGACATGGGCTATGGGCACCAGCTGTTCTATAAACAAAAGGAGGTAGAGAACAACCTTCGTAGAATTGGTCATTTGGAATTGCCAAAAACAAGCACTATACTAGGCTCTAAAAAACAGTATTTCTATAGGAACAAGATGGAATTTTCTTTTTCCGATAGCCGATGGCTAACCTTGGAGGAAATAAACTCCGGCAAGGAAATTGACGACAAAAATGCGTTAGGGTTTCATATTCCCGGTATGTGGGACAAAATATTGGACATCAAAAAATGTCATTTACAGGAAGATCCTTCCAATGCGATAAGGTTGGAAATTAAGGATTTCGCCATTAAGAACAATTTATCTTTCTTTAATCCCAGGAATCAGTGGGGCATGCTGCGTACGGTAATGATACGTACCTCCTCTACCGGTGAAATCATGGTCATGGTCCAGTTTTTTGAGGATGATTTGGAAAAGAGGGAGTTATTGATGAACCATTTGTCAGCAAGCTTTCCGGAAATTACTTCCTTGCTATATGTCATCAATCAAAAACAAAATGATACCATATATGACCAAGAAATTATATGTTATTCTGGACGGGATCATATCTTTGAGGAAATGGAAGGCCTTCAATTTAAAATAAATGCCAAATCCTTTTATCAAACCAACTCGGATCAAGCATATGAACTATACAAGGTAACCCGGGATTTTGCCGAACTTACTGGAAACGAATTGGTTTACGACCTTTACACAGGCACTGGAACAATTGCCCAATTTGTAGCCAAAAAAGCCAAAAAGGTAATAGGGATAGAAGCTGTTCCCGAGGCTATTGCCGATGCCAAGGCCAATGCAAAAAGAAACAACATAGATAATGTAGATTTCTTTGTTGGGGATATGAAGAATGTCTTTAATCCCAGTTTTATTAAGGAACATGGTAAGCCCAACCTAATTATTACAGATCCTCCCAGGGATGGTATGCATGCGGCAGTTGTTGAACAAATATTATCCATTGCTCCTGATAAGGTTGTATATGTTAGCTGTAATAGCGCTACACAGGCCAGGGATTTGGAAATGATGAAGGAGGAATATGAGATATTGAAAGTGCAGCCGGTGGATATGTTTCCACAAACCCATCATGTAGAAAATGTTGTACTTTTGAAAAAACGGACCCAATAGTCCAACATAATATGAAAAAAAACCATATCCTTATACTATTAACAATCGTATTGATCGGTTTTGGAGCCTGTGAAAAAGATGATATCTGTATAGATGGGGACACCCCACTATTAGTCATAAGATTTTATGATATAGACAACCCCACAGTTTTAAAAAAGGCACCAAAATTCAGGATTGTTGGGGTTGGCCAGAATACTACGGTTACGACCGTATCCGATAGAGTCGATACGGATTCCATAGCCATTCCCCTAAAAGTCGCAGAAAGCAGCACTGGTTTTTATTTTATAAGAAATTCTTCAGATGTTGAAACTACCAACACTAGCGGAGAGACTATAACGGTGGAAGGAGGGGATTTAGATACCTTATACCTAAATTACACTAGAATAGACAAGTTTATTTCCCGGGCATGTGGATACATTGCCAATTATGAGGATTTAAACAGCGATCTAAAAACAGAAACAGATAATTGGATAAAGGATATAGAAATTATAACCCCATTGGTAGAAAATTCAACAGCGGCCCATGTTAAAATATTTCATTAGTAGTTTTATATTTTTTGCCTTTCTCCTGGGATTTTCCCAAAGCAAGCCTATTGACCTACAGCCCAAAGATACAGTTGCCCACACCGATCCTTATGGCATTAGAGTAGGAATAGACCTTAGTCGACCTTTAATTTCATTTTTGAACGAAGATTACCAAGGACTTGAAATAGTCGGGGATTATAGGGTAACGAACAAACTTTACGTAGCCGCAGAACTAGGCAATGAAAAGAAAACCAAACAAGAGGACCTATATAATTTTACCACTTCTGGAAGCTATTTAAAACTGGGTGTGGATTATAACACTTATGGCAATTGGTATGGTATGAACAACTCCATACATGTGGGGGGGCGATACGCCTACAGTACTTTTAGCCAAACTTTGAATAATTATCAAATTTTTGGCACCAACCGGTATTGGAGCAATCCTGATTTTCAAATAAATCCAGACCCCGCAGCCGTTAATGATTTTCCATGGGGATCAGATGTTGCCCAAGAATTTAGCGGATTAAATGCCAGCTGGCTAGAGGCTGTGTTGGGTGTAAAAGCGGAACTTTTTGCCAACATTTTTTTAGGGGCAAGTGTTCGAATTGGATTCTTGGTAAGCAATAAGGAACCGGATAACTTTAGCAATCTATGGATTCCTGGATTCAATAAAGTTACCGACGGGAGTAAATTCGGTGTTGGCTACAATTACTCCATCACCTATTTTTTACCACTTTATAAAAAAGCCAAAAAGAATCAGGAAAAGGAAGAAAAGAAACCACCGATCCAAGAAAAACCTACAGCTCCCGGAAACCCTTAATAAAAATCCATTTCATCATCAGTTTCTCACCGGATTTTGTTTTCACAGCACTAAATTTAGGTGCCATTACACTTGCAGCCACAGCCGCTATAAAAGCAAGGACCAGGGTGTTGATTGACAAGAACATACCCAGCAATAATCTGCCTGCAACAAATAAAATGGCGAAGCCTAGAAAATTATAGATAAGGGCTTTGTATTTTGGTTTCAAATTTCCTATTCTTTTAAATCATTGTTTACGGGCTATTCCGCTTTGTTAAATTTGGCTTTCTTACTCCCCTCGTACATTACGTATTTAACAAGGCGCGACTCCAAATGGCTATTAAAAACCTTGATCTTCCTTGAAGGACGTAGCCCCACAAACTTTAAAGCCTCCAAATTGGATGTAATGAACCAGGCATCGGTCCCAGGATAATTTCGTTTTAAAGTGTTGCCAATATCCGTGTAAAAATCCTCCATTTCTATATCCAATCGTTCGCCATAGGGCGGATTGAACACCATATGCAAATGATTGTCCGTGAATTTCTCAGTATCAAAAAAGTTTTTCCTTTCCACGGTTATATAATCCGACAAATTGGCATTGACAATATTATCCTGAGCTTTCCTAACAGCAGACGGTGCCTTGTCATATCCAATAATCCTATGATTAAACTCCCGTGTCCTGTTGAGACTGCTGTCCACAATTTTTTCAAAAAGATCGGCATCAAAATCGTGCCATTTCTCAAAGGCAAATTCCTTCCTATTTATGTTGGCTGGAATATTACAGGCAATCATGGCTGCTTCTGTTAATAAAGTGCCACTTCCACACATGGGATCCAGAAAGTCACATTGTCCATCCCATCCACTTAATAACAAAAGGCCGGCGGCCAAAACCTCATTTATAGGTGCTATATTGGTTGCCGTTCTATATCCCCTTTGGTGCAAAGATCTACCGGAGGAGTCCAAAGCCACGTTGCATTGATCATTTTGAATATGAATATTGATCCTAACATCCGGGAATTTTATGTCTACGTCCGGCCTACTACCATCCGTGTCCCTAAACTTATCCACTATGGCATCTTTGGTTTTTTGGGAAACATATAAGGAGTGGGTGAAATTTTCGCTGTTCACCGTGGCGTCTATGGCAAAAGTCGTGGAAGTACAAAGATAATCGAACCAATCCATGGCGTAGATTTTTTTGTAAAGATCGTTCTCATCCCGTACCCGAAAGGAATGTATGGGCTTAACTATTTTAATTGCAGTCCTTAAACAAAGGTTTGCCTTATACATAAAACCGGTATCCCCCTCAAAAAAAACACTCCTAACTCCTTCTTCAACATTTCCTGCACCCAAGTTACGCAGTTCCTTGGCCAAAATTTCTTCAAAACCAAACATGGTCTTGGCCACCATTTTAAAATTATTGTTCATATCTACCTTTAAGATTACCGCAAAAATACATTAATTTTAGCCCTTATTAGCGAATATGGTTATTTTGTAGAATACCAGAACCAATCCTAAATGAAATATTTATTACCTATTCTCGGCGTTTTGCTGAGTTTTATTTTTGTATTCTTTACAAAACCAAAAAACAAGGAAGTGTTTAAGTTGCTCCTAGCTTTCAGTGGAGCCTTTTTGTTGGCACTTACCGTATTTGAATTGTTCCCTGAAGTTTATGGTAGTGCAGAACCAAAAACGGTCGGGGTGTTTATTATGTTGGGGATCTTACTCCAGATATTTCTGGAATTTTTTTCCAAGGGGGCTGAACACGGACACGTTCATCTAGATCCCGAAAAATCCGATTTTCCATGGATGCTCTTTATAAGCTTATGTATCCATTCCCTACTAGAAGGATTACCCATAGAAAATCATGGCACCATCCTATACGGAATTTTAATCCATAAAATTCCCATTGCCATTATCCTTAGCATATTTTTGTTAAGCTCTAAGATAAAGTTACAATCCGCAATATTTTTTATTGTGCTGTTTTCTTTGATGACGCCCATAGGCACTTACATTGCAGCCAATTATGAGTTTATTCATAGGTATGCCGTTTTACTGAACGCATTGGTAATTGGAGTCTTCCTGCATATATCCACGGTAATTTTGTTTGAAAGTTCGGAAGCGCACAAATTCAACTTACGTAAATTGGTGGTCATTATTTTGGGTATTGTAATTGCTTATTCCTTATAGATGTTCAGTAAGGAAGAATCAAAAAAGTTAAGGCAGGATTTCTGGATTTCCTTTGGAAAGTCATTTCCCAGAAAATGGATTCTATACAACACTGGAATAAAGGATTTCTCATTTAAGTTCCACTTTGATCTGTCAACAGCCATGGTCTCTATGGATATTGAGAACCAGGATTTGGAGAAGCGTCTGGAATTATGGGAGAAATTAATATCACTTCAATCGCTTTTTAAAGAAGAATATCTACCTAATGCCCTGTTCGAGGATACGGTTTTCCTAAATAACGGCAAGGAAATATCGAGGATCTCCGTCAGTTTGGAAAATGTTTCCATACACAACAAAAATACCTGGCAGGAGACCATGGTTTTTTTGAAAGATAACATGGTCAAATTTGAAGATTTTTTCAACGAATATGAAGATATTATTCGTCCTTAAACCACATCGATCAATATAAAGAACCAATGACTAATGGCGCCTCCCAATACAAACAAATGCCAGATAAAGTGATTATATGGGATTCTTTCAATAGCGTAAAAAATAATACCAAAGGTATAAAAAGCACCCCCTAAAAAAAGGGTTCGCAGCCCAATGGTCGTAGTATTATTTAGTAAATTATCCAAATCCAATACGATTAACCAACCCATTACCAAATAAAGCAAAAGCGATATAAATTCGTATTTACCTGTGTAAAACAACTTCATTAACGTACCAAGGGCCGCAATGCCCCAAACGGTATAAAACAGTAGCCACCCATTACCTTTTTCCAACATTAGTAACGCCACGGGTGTATAGGTCCCGGCAATTAAAAAATAAATGCTGATGTGATCCAATATTCTTAACCTGTTTTTCATATTGGGATCCCTCACAAGATGGTATAAGGTTGAGGCCGTAAATAACAATACAAAGGTAAAGCTGTAAACAACAATGGAAAAAAGTCCATAAGAATTATGCCCATCATTTATCTGATAAAGCACAATAAAGCCTATCAGCCCTAAAATGATACCCAGGGCATGGGAAATGGTGTTCAGTTTCTCCTCTTTTTCCAGCATTGAACGGATGTTGATAGCACAAAATTAACCAAAGTTAATTTTACACAATTGTCTTACTTAAGGAAATAAATAATTCTATCCCTCTTACCAAAACACTGCATTAACCAGGGAAACAGCCCTATAAGCCAATAAATCCGGAATAATTAAAAGCTCCCTTGGCTACCATCAGTCTACCTCAAAAACAGCTTCGGAAACCAGAGGAAAACCATCGTTCGTAATTCCCTGTAATACCACTTTGTAGAAGGAAGATTTTGTGCCTGCAGGAAAAATAACTTTACTCCTTCCACTATTATCCAATTTTACAATAGGCTCCCAATGGAGGGTGGAACTAAATTTTTTCCTACTAGCTCCCAAATCTTCATTTCCATACGCTGGTTCGTAAAACTTTCTGGACTGATAAAATCCTTGGTAACTAAACACATTACCCGCAACTTTAATTTTCTGATCCTTGAGCTCCTTACCCGTTAAAGTGTATACCGCAATTACCCCATTTCCTCCTTCTGAACCAAATATAGAGGCCTTAGTTCCCTTTAAAACATCTATAAAATCGACCTCCCACACAGGAACATTTTCAATTGCTTCTTGATCTACAGGTACTCCATTTAAAAGAAAAAGGGGGGTAGTCCCTCGTTCCGAACTTATGGAATTAATTCCTCTAATTGTTACAATGCCCTCATATATGTCAACCCCCGGGACACGAGCACGTAAAGCAGCCAGAATATTTGGATAGGGCTGATTTCTTATTTCGGAAAAATCCACTGAATTGGATACACTGCTATAAATAGAATTATCACTTCTTTTAACATCCATTTCCCTCTTCTTGGACTTACCTTCCGTTAAAATCAGTACTTCATCCAACTGTATCAATTTCATCATTTCATTTTCAAAAGCGGTATCATAACCTTCCCTTTCGTTAGTGTTTTCCAAAAATTGTTCAAAGCTGGTAATTTCCGGAAGACTGTATTTCTTCATTGTGGCACTGATTGGTGCAGGTTTGATAGAATCCAAATGTATAGCGAATTCCTTCATCGGGCGCTGATAATCCACCATTTCAAAAGCCAATTTATTATCTTCCATAATATTTAGCCCCAAAAACTTAAAACGGCCATCTTCGTTTGATTTTACGCTTAAGCGACCCATCAAATTATTATCTTGAAAAGTCAATTTCACAGTAGCCACATCTGGCTTATCGGGATTATGAAATTTACGCACCTCTCCTTCTACAGAGATCCCCATTTCTTTTACAAACTCAAAAGCATTTCCCTTGGTAGTAGGCCTATCGTCTATAATAAATTGCCTCCACCCTTGGGTCATCATCAACAAGTCCAAAAACTGTCTTCTTTTAGGGTCTTCCGAATAAAAATAATACCCTGGGTTTTCTATTCTCCCTTTTAGTTCTGAATTCAACAACAAATAGGTTCGTATGTCAGCCTGATGCTCCCGAGGTGATGAAGCCGCTAAATCCGTTACGGAAATAGACAAATTTGCTCCAAATTTAGATATTTCCTCTGCCTCGGAATCCAGTTCAACATTTAATTGTATTGTGCCATTTTTGGTATTGATTTGGGATGATGGAATAATTTTGATTTCGGGAGTTGAACTGCCATCATTGTAAAACACCAATCTCTCACATACAGCCATACCCTTTTCATCCACTAGTGTAAATTGGGCAATTCCCGTGATCAGGAGCTTTTTATCGACTTTAAATACAGCTATCGATTTATCCTGGTCTATTGTTGCATTATATATTGGGCCCATACGCTGGATTCCAAGTAAACCAAATCCTTTAAGTCCATTGGCTCTTGATGTTTGAATATTTATCTGATAATAATCCCTTAATTCCTGAACCCGCATCACAATTCCGTCGGTGACCCCTTGGGGTAGATTATAGGAATATTTTTTGCCATGATAAACAATATTGGCCGTGTATTTTTTTCCCTCTAAAGGCTTAATATCAAAGATTCCCATCCCTAAATGCACAGATGCAAATTCAGTGATTTTAGTACCGGTTTCATCCAAAATTACACCTTCAATATCCATGGATCGACCATCGACCCCCAATATCTTGAACCCAACACGGTTAAAATAATCATTGACCATGTGACCGCCCTCAGGAAAAAATTGTAAATCGGGCATTTTTTCCTTCAATACCGCATCCGATTTTTCCTGACCCTTCCCAACCAAAGCATTCCCTAATTCTTTGGTTATAAATTTTAATGGATTAATGTATATCTGCTGTCTAAAGAAATAGGACTCATCAAAATTGCGCATATAGTTTGTATAAGCCCTTACCGTATACCCGCCTCCATATAAATTGGAAGGTAATGCGAAATCCCCATTTCCTACACCATCTTCTATCCTAATAATTTTGAAGTCTATAATTTTGTCGTCAGGGCCCACAATATCCACATATACCACATTCCTTATAGCATCCCATTGGTGGGATGCCGCGTTTAAAAGATATACTTTAAACCAGATATCCTCCCCGGCATTGTAATATGATTTGTCCAAATGTAGGAATACCTTTTCCCGATAATTAGTGGAATCGTTGGCCAGAAAATATTTTGAATTGTCCTTTCCTTGGGCATAAGTACAATTAGTAATTACTACCCAAAGAATTAATACTAAAGATGTTATTTTCAAAATGCTCAATACTTAGTTAGATTGTAGAATTAAATCTACAATTTTTTCTTTAAGACAAAGCATAATTTAACAGTGTTAAAGGGAAATATTCCCCAGCGATTTGGACATTAAAAAATAATCTCAAACTTTCTCAACAAGGACCTATGGATCCCTGTTGATAGTTAACTTACCCAATAAATAGTAGAAAATACAACAAAGTATTATTGAACAATAAGCTTGGCCCTCATAACCGATGAATGACCTGGAAAAGTACATACTATCCAATATTCACCTGGTTCCTCCGGCATTTTGACATAAATTTTTTCAGCAGTTTCCGGTTGCATAATAGCCGTGTGATAAAGCACTAAATCGGTGTCCGGCACATAGTTATAATCCGGACCGTCCAGTCCGAGCATCAAAGCCATTTGACCTACCTTATCAACAGACTCCTTGCCCTTTTTTGTAATGACCAGATTATGCATCATATCGTCGTTATTATTAAATGTGAGCTCTACCTTTGCCCCGCTTTGAACCTTCACTTCCTCTACATCAAATTTCAATCCCGGCTTGGTTCCTATCATTAATTGCTGATCGGATGTATTATTCCAATCCGCAGGCATTTTTGTTATTCTTTTTGGTTGAACAATAGTTTTCCCAGACTTTGCCATCCCTGTCATTTGGGGCGACTTCAATTCTCCACCGGGTA
Organism: Arenibacter troitsensis; assembly: GCF_900177645.1. Classification (GTDB taxonomy): domain Bacteria; phylum Bacteroidota; class Bacteroidia; order Flavobacteriales; family Flavobacteriaceae; genus Arenibacter; species Arenibacter troitsensis. Next base: position 3,749 of record NZ_FXAO01000012.1, on the reverse strand, counting down.
CCTCGTTCAAAGTGTAATAGCCTGTATCATGCAATAGTTTCCTACCCTTAACAGAGCTCAGGTTAGGCACTTTTATTTCATGAATAAACCCCAAACGCATACCGTGCAAAGTTAATTTCACCGATAATCCATCAGCAGAGACCTCGGCTTTGTGTACCATCACCGGTTGTTCTTCCGTTATTGGGCTTCCGTAGATGTTGTGATATTTATAGGTGAAGCTTTTCATATGATAGCTGGCCACATCATTCGCCAACTTTTTATTCACGGGTTCAGTAAATTCCAATAGAAATCCATCATTCAACGCTTTCATGGTTTTAATTTCAAAGGGTACTTTCCCCGTCCATTCCAGTCTCTGCAGACCATATGGGGCTTTTCCTGTGGAGGACCATCCCCTGCTGGTCATACCCACAAACATGCTAGAATCGCTTCCCCAGATCATTCGAAGTATTCCTGAGGAAAATCCCTCGCGAAATAAAAAGGATGCTCCTTGGTACACTCCATTTACCTTTTCCATAAATACACGCATAATCTTACTATGTCCCTGGTCGCCAATAAACATCTGACCTTCAAAGGGCCCGAATTTTCCATTGGTAGTATCATAAAGGATATCTGATGTTGAAATCCCTTGTATAGTATGAGGAAACCATATAGCTGGAGCCTTTAGGGCTGGTTCCTTTTTGGCGTATTCATAAAGACTTAAACCCGATTGCTTTTCAATTTCCTCCTGTTTCAATTTTAAGGGCGATTTAGGGTCATCTGTCCACCGTAATCCTTCTGGATTACCTGCAAAATCACCTACTTCCAAATGCGTCATCCTTCCGGAACCTACCCAATCCCCCTGATTTTCGGTATAAAAATAGTCCCCTTCAGAATTTACATTAAAACCCGCTGGAGACCTTAGGCCGGTTGCAATAGGGGTCATTTCCCCTTCTGGGGTAATCTTTAACATCCATCCCCTCCATTTTACCAAACTAGCCCCATGACCGATCCATGATAAATTTAAGGTGACCAACATATCCCCATTGGGTAAAATTACCGGTCCATAGGAATAATCATGGTAATTCCCGGACAAAGGCCATGAATATATGGTCTTATAACTATCTGCCTTGCCATCGCCGTTCCTATCGTCCAACCTTGTAAGTTCCCCTCTTTGGGAAAGATAAAAACCATTGTCCTTATAGGCCAGGCCCAAGGTCTCATGCATCCCATGTGCATATCTCTTATACAATGGATTTAGGCTATATGGGTTTTCTATTAACCATACCTCACCCCTTCTGGTAGAAACCCCTAATTTATCGTCATCCGTTAGCGCCAATCCTCCAACTTCCAAAACAACATCCTTTGGAATGGGCACATCCACTATTTTATAATATTCCGCTTCCTTTTTGGCCATTTCCGAACTCTCTTGTCCAAGAATACCTTGTACCGTTCCTACTAGGAATACAAAGAAAACTACCTGTTTTATAATCTGCATAATTGGTTGTTTTGGGTTACCAAATAATATTGTATGTAATGTTCCCACTACCTGCGGGTATTTTTAGAAGTAATTCATCTTTTCCATTGGATTGACGGATTATAGGAACCAAGTCGCTATTTCCCGAGAAATCGATAAAATAACTTTCATCGTTGACAATGTAGGTACCGTCCTCCAATTGTTTAATGGATTCCCCTTCGGCAATTTTATGCCAGATGTCCATATTGCCCTCAATGCTAATGGTACGTTCAAGTCCACGCCCATTCTCAGAGCTTTTAAAAGAATTGCTAATGGACGCCCCTTCTTCCTGTTGTAAAAAAACAGGTCGTCCATTGTTCCTCATTTCATAGCCCAATGGTTTAAACTTTATGTTGGATGGAATGCTATCTGGCCAAACCATGTCCTTATTCCCCAACGTCATAAAATCTGGATCCCCATGAAAGGATACTGAAAATCCCTTTGGTTCCGCCAGCTGATTCGTACCCCTCAGATGCCACATCTGGGTAACATCCAGGAAATCGCCCTCCCATACCTGTAATATAGTTCCTCTACTTAAATCGTATGAATAATTAATATGGTCCGGACTCCCTACCGCAATACAGTGCGTCCTTTTTTCTTCACCATGCATCATATATCCACGTTGGGTAATCGTCTCATCTTCCACGGTAATAAGTATATCATTATCCGAACCATTATTAGCCGAACCTAAAGAATTCCTTGCACTTAAGGGCATCTTTTGCATTTCAGGACCCTCTACCGTTATACCAAAACCTGTATGCCAAGGATAATTCTTGTTATAAATGAAGACAAAGGGTATTTTCCCCTTTTCCAACATAATTTCACCAATCCCAGGAGTATCCAAACCGAACTTTCCATTTAGATCAACAACAGTATCATTTCCGATCAATAATAAGGCACCGCCGTGATTTAAACCTACATTAAAGAGATAGTTACCAGAGTTTGGTACATGCATTTGCCCCTTGTAACTTAAAATTCTTGTAACCCTATTTCCGGTAACCATATTGGCAGAAATACTGTCTACATTACTCTCTCCAATAACTTTAAGCGTATCCAAACCGGCAATTGTATCAGAATTACTTTCGTATTCCGTCATATACATATCGGACAAGGTCAGCTTTTTATCTTCATACTTCTTATATATGATGTTTCTTAGGGCAACAGGACCATGATCTCCTTGAATCATCAATGGACCTTTTGCATTTTCATCTTCAAAAGCGGCCGAACGTGTTGGAGCGGTGACCTCTACATTTTCCTGGACCAATACTCCGTTAAGCCATACCTCCTGAAAAATAGCGTTCTTAATTTTCTCACCTTCATTATTAAACCTAGGTGCATGGAAAAGAATTTTAAAATGTTGCCAAAGTCCTGGAGATTTTGAAGCGTTTGTTCTTGGGGGGTTACCTTGGTAACCACCATCTTCCTTATAATTTGAACTTTGATAAATACCACCAATATCCGCATAAGTAGGCTCCTTTTCTCCCCAACTATCCAATAATTGAACTTCATATCTACCTTGAAAATAAATACCGGAATTTGAGTTGAGTGGCATCATAACATCAACTTCAATCTCCAGGTCCCCATGTTCAAAATTTGTGAAGATGTGACCATTGTTGGTATCTTCCTCCGGAATGTTAGCTAAAATTCCTTTTCCTGGAGAAGATGATAAAACCTTTTCCTTTGATCTATCCACATACACATCCCCTACAATTTTCCAGTTAGGAGTTTCTACATTGAACATCGATAGATCATCTAATGACAATTCGGAGAATGGCAAATAATCCTTTATTCTAGGGATTTCTTCTGTGGTCGTTGCAGTTTCTTTCGATGGATGATCGCCGCATGAATTAAAAATTAGCAATAATCCACTTAAAAACAATGGAATTTTCATAAAATTGAAGCTTAGGTTACTTGGAACAGTAGTTCCAAACCCTAAAGATATAAATATAAGTTATAAAACTCCAATGTTTGCTCGGTCCAACAATAATATACGTTAGTTATATCCCCACAGCTATGGACATATACGCTACGAAAAGGTTTTCGTAACTTAATGAAGTCATTTGCAAAAGTAGAAACCTATAATGAGAAATAATACAACCCAGATACCATCACTCATTATATTGGCGGTAATTACAGTTGATCAATTTGAAAATGGGATAATTTGATGATTTGGAAATGTAACAATGAATTAATGCAACAATGTACCAACTTGTAAATGTAACAATTTGATGATTAGAAAATGTAGGAAATGAACAAT
>NZ_FXAO01000003.1:470099-579937 GCF_900177645.1 Arenibacter troitsensis | reverse complement strand
ACGCGACAAACCTTTTTTTAAATACGCGTTTCCTGTAGATTACCTTACCCAAGTGCGACCGCAACGGCCGCCCTGTCCCATTATTATGTCATGCTTCGGCTACGCTCAGCATCCGCTGTCGGGTACCGGACATTAAAGTATAGAAGTTTTTAGGTGGCCCGCCCTGCAATGCAGTTCGGGCGGACCATGGCCCTGGGGCCATGGAAAAACATCGACGATTTTAGGTGGCCATGGCGACGGGGCCCACCCCTTACCATTCCGAACAGGGAAGTTAAGCCCGTCTGCGCCGATGGTACTGCTACACCAAGTGGGAGAGTAGGCCGCCGCCTTTTTTTGAAGTCCCTCCATCTTACGATGGGGGGACTTTTTTTTGTGCCATATCCAACACAGGCCACGCCGATGGCATTATTATTTTACACATCAAAAGATTGGTACACTGTTGCATCGATTCATTGTTACATTTCCAAATCGGCCCATCTTCAACTCATCAGATCCATTAATTTCCAAATCCATCAATTGATATATTGCTACATTGATTGATTGTTCATTTCCTACATTTTCAAATCATCAAATTGTCGGGTCAAGAACAATAGTTGTGTTTATGTAAAAATTAGGATTAATAGGATCACTCATGTTTTTTGAACAATAGTTTTAATTAATAGGAGCAATCTAGAAAAACCAACGATTAAATAATTCTTTCATTTTACTCAATTGGTTGTTATTGTTTTTTATCGGATTTCGTGAATCTTCGATTTCTTTGCTTTCCAATGAAACCGACGTAGGAGGTTCATGAATACCTTATTATAAAATAGAAAGGCCATGAATAAAACGAAACAAACCCGCCTTGCCGTCGGGCAGGAGAAAAGACCCTTCTTCGCTAGGTGGCCCCTAAAATCTTAGGATTTTAAGGACCGATGCCATGGCCTAAATTATTTCCAAGGCTTCAATAATTCTTAACGGCCATGCCATCTCCACTACGGAAGAAGAACTGCCGAACCATAGACCTTGAGGACAATGCCCAAAGGTATTAAATAACGGAAAATGACTTATCCCCACATGACGGTCGACGGAACGAAAGGACCGGCCTATTTTCAATTTCGTCTTAAATCGAGTGGTTTTCACACTGGTCGTGGGAAGCCGTCCATAGAGCATTTCACCTTAGTGAAAGCGGCCTGGGCGGCGCGGCTGTGGAAATTGCGTGGATTTAAAGAAATTTAAAATCAGCCTAGCGTTTTTTGGTTCGTTTTTTGGGCGATGCAAAAAATGAACAGAACACTAACTTGAGCTGGTCAGGCATATCTTTTTGTAATTCACACACAACTTTTGGGATTGATCCGGACAAAGAGTGATCGACAGTACTACGGAGATGGATTTATGGAATACTACAGTTACGCAGATAAAAGTATTATTTCTGTTCTGTGTGGAGAAAACGCTGAATTGAATTTTTCCCAACTCTTTGACGAAGAAAAACACTCACGAAAAGAATCGATAGCTGGACGGATAATAATGTATGAAAACGTTTCTACGGAGAGGAAAGCAGAATTTGATAAGGCTTTCGACAAAATGATGGAATAAAAGCCAGTGCCTAACAATGGTATTCACTGAACAGATTTATTACTTCTCAAAATAATGGCTTTCATCAACGCTTTTTAAGGCGCTTAATTTTTTTGGCCCCCAAGATTCATAATTATTTAAAAAACCTACAAAGTAAGTATTTACGCCTTATTATATTATTAATCATTCCATTTCCAAATCGCCTAATAGATACATTAGGCAATCGGTACATTGGGTAATTGCTACATTGCCTTTATCTCGGACACTTTAAAATTTATAGCAGTAAATTCCCTACTTCCAACCAATTGTCGGCACGTTCGTATCCCGTGGTATGAATGTTATGAGGGGAGGTAAATAATATTTTTCTTCCCTGGAAATGCTCCAGATTGTAACTTCGATCATCAATTAAAATATCTCCATTTAAAATATGCTTGCTTCCACAGAGGATTCTATTTCTCCAATGGATAAAAGGAAAATGCTCATCCAACCAATCGCTTTTTTCCCTTAACGAATTGGGATATTCCATGGCCGCGGAGGCTACATATAGATCGTATTTTTTGGATAGTTCCTTCAATACTTTTTGACTGTCCTTTATGGGTTCAAGAGCGCGAAAGAAGCCGTCTGTTCTGGCATGGTTCCTTACGCTGTATTGGCGTTCCACAGGAACACTTTGCCAAACCTCTCGTCCCATACAGTCCATTTCCGTTAGGTTTTCATTAAATTCGGCATTGTACAGTGTTATATGCGCATTAAACGCATCGGCAAACACCTCGTCCATATCTACAAATAAGGTCATTTAATTAAATTTTAAATACGAAAATAACCATTTTTCCAATCAGGACCAGTTCAATTTTATTTGGAAGATGATTTGGGAACAGAAAGATTAAATTGAACTAATTTTTATGTGAGGTGTCGGAGTTTTTCAAGTAGATACAAAATATCGGGGTCTGACTTTATGTAGGAGGCTTGGTTTAGGTGATAACCAAAGGTGAAATTTAGTCTTGCTTGTTGTCCTTGTTGAACAATGCATCCATAATCAATTTAATACTATAAAAGCCCATAGTAATGGCTGCAATGGCTAGAATAAGACCTACAATCAAGACTGGCCAATAAAGTGGGTGGGCTTGATTTTTAAAGGCTTGGTATATTACTACCGGGGCAGTAAACATAAGGGCAATGGTATAAGCTATGTATTTTAATCCTTTTAATAATAGTGCTTTATTTGTTCTCATAGTTTTCATCTTGGGGATGGTCTTAATAATATAGATTATTTTTTTATCAAAAGGGTATCCGAATAAGCTTGGCATATGGCAAAATAGCCTAAGGCAAAATTATCTTTTTCCGCGGTACCGGTGACATTTATAATATTTCCCCTAACCGTTGTGGCGGGGGTGCTAAAAGGACCGTTATCCGCTCCACTTTGTTGAATCAATTGGTTCATATAATTAAAAAAGTCCTGATCTATACCTAAAATACTAATGGTAACCAATCTTTCATCTTCCAAATTACTGTCGTAAAAAAATGAAAACTGAAATCGCTTTCCCTGATAAAATTCATCTTCACTAACCAAATACTCCCCAAAATCAAAATCGAATAAATAGTAATCTTCCCTGTCCCCATCATCTGTGAAAGTAATAATTACTTCTGTTTCATCATCTCCAAACAAGGTAGTGGTTCCCTGTTCCAGGGAATCCAAGGGAACTGTAGGCACAAATTTGGTTTTGGCCAAATAGGATTGGCCATCATATTCAACCTTGAGTTCCAATTCTCCTTGGGTCAATTCTTCCAAATCCCATTCATTTTCATAAACGCCGGTATCGGGAACGGATTCTACCAAGGTTAAAATAGCTCCCGATTCCTTGTTTGTGAGGGTGATTTCCTGTAGTTGGGCGGGCATTACCTCTTCAAAGAATGAACTTGTTAAACTGGCCTTTATTTGGACCAATACGGATGGGTTGTCCATATCCTCCAATCGGATCAAGGCATCGATAACCAATCTGGGTTCTTCAGTAGGAAGGTCTACCTCAATTACGTCCTGACAGCCAAAAGTTATAAGACACGAGATTAAAATTATAATATACTTCATTTCTTTAAAATTTGATGTTATAGGTGGCGGCGGGTACTAATCCAAAAATTGAGGTCCGGACTGCTTCGTTCACGCCCGTGTCCCCATTTCGACTAAAACCGATAGAGGCGGCATTTCTTCTATTGTACAGGTTATAAAGGCTAAAAACCCATTCCGCTTTTAGTTTTCTACCCTTATTTTTTCGGGGGGTAAGTGTAGCGGAAAAATCAATTCTGTGATAAGCTGGCAGTCGCTCTTTGTTTCTAAGTCCGTAATAGGGCACTGCTAAATTTTGGAATTCGAATTGGCCAATGGGATAATTGGTAGGTTGACCTGTTTGGAATACAAAATTGCTGTTAAAGCTCCACTTTTCGTTCAATTCATAATTTACATAAAGGGATACGTCATGGGTTTTGTCGTAGGGAGTGTTGTACCAACTTCCTGAATTGATGCCTGTTTCCGAGGCATTTCTTCCAGGGGTCCTCTGTTCCGATTTGGATAAGGTGTAGGCCAACCATCCTTGAAATCTATCCCGGTTTTTTCTAAGAAGCAGCTCCAACCCATAAGCCCTTGCTTCTCCATTCAGGATTACCTGCTCTATAGCATCATTGGCAATCAAATTGGCCCCGTCTATATAATCAATTCTGTTTTGGATATCCTTATAAAAAACTTCGGTTTCCAAGGAATAGTCTCCGTCATTCAGATTTTTAAAATATCCTACAGCATATTGATCCAATAGTTGTGGTTTTATAAAGGGACCACTTGGGGTCCAAACATCTAGAGGGGTAGGGGAACTCGTATTTGAAATTAAGTGGAGATATTGGGCCAACCTAGTGTAACTGGCTTTTATTGAATTATTGGCGTCTAGGGAATAGGCTAGTGCTATACGCGGTTCCAAATTTGTAAAGGTTGCAAGTTGTTCCCTGCGTTCGGGATAGATTACATCTATTGGGTCGGCCTCCTTGTATATCTGTAGAACGGGATCAAAGCTTACCGGATTGTCATTTTCATATACATTTAATTCATCCTGTCCCAAGCGTATGAAATTGCTAAGACGTAACCCATATTGTAAACTCAATTTTTCCGTAATGTTCTGTTCAATATCCACATAAACCGCAAATTCGTTGGCGTATTTTTGGATCAACTGATTTTCGATTATTCCCGATTCCGAATCACTAGGTTCTATCTTGCCCGGGTTAAACCGATAATAAATGTTGTTAATGCCATAGTTTACTTGAAAATTATTGCTCAAATAGTGCTTGAAATCGTATTTCAGATTAAAGTTTTGAATTCCTGAATTCCATTTAAATCCTACAAAATCCAATTTTAAGCCATAATAATAGTCGGAATATATCAAGGATAAATTGGAGAATAATTTGTCCGAAAACAAATGGTTCCATCGGAAATTAAGAACCGCATTGCCATAGGTGTTCACGAAACTTTCACTTATGGAAAAAACATCCCGTCCAAAGTAGCCGGAGAAAAAAATGTTATTGCTTTCATTTAATTTAAAGTTTAACTTGGTATTTAGGTCATAGAAATAGGCTGTGTTGTCTATGTCGAAAAGCGGTAGGAACAAATGTGCATAGGATGCCCTGCCACCAATTAGGAAAGCTGCTTTGTCCCTTATTATTGGTCCCTCGGCTAAAAGCCTGCTGGCAACGGCACCAATGCCACCGTTAACCTTTAATTCTTTGCTATTTCCTTCTTTCTGAAATATTTCCAGAACAGAGGAAACCCTGCCTCCGTAACGCGAGGGTATACCTCCTTTGAATAATTTAACATCCTTTATGGCATCTGGGTTAAAAACGGAGAAGAAACCAAATAGGTGGGAGGAGTTAAAAATGGTGGCCTCGTCCAGGAGAATAAGGTTTTGGTCTACCGCACCTCCCCGTACGTTGAAGCCTGATGCCCCTTCGCCAGCGTTACTTACTCCAGGTAAAAGAAGTATGGATTTAATAATATCTGCTTCGCCCAGAATTACCGGTATTTTTTTTATGGTTTCTGCAGAAAGTGAATTAACGCTCATTTGAGGTTTTCGGATATTTAATTTTTCAATATCCTCCGTAACCACTACTTCCTGTAATTGCTCGGCGTCTTCAAGCAATTGAAAGTTAATTTTTTGATCGTAGGACAGATCAATAGTTTGGATAATATCTTGGTAGCCCAGAGAGCTTATATGCAGCTCGTAGCTTCCCTTTGGTAACGTAATGGAATAGAAACCGTATTCATTGGTAATAACACCTGTACTTAAGGCTGGAACAGCAACAGTAACACCTATAAGTGTCTCGTTACTGGCTATTTCTGTTATTGTACCGCTCAGGGTAAACCGTTCCTGAGAAAATAGATTAGTGGAAAATAGTATCAGTATATAAAACGGCAAACTTGTAATTTTTCCCATTTAAAGCATTTTTTACCTAAATGTATCGATATTTTCCTTGAGGAAAAAAAAGTTTGCGATCTCTTAAAGCAAAATGACCTTTTCATAAGTTGAAAAGGTCATTTTAAATATGAAAGAAATTCGTTTAAATGGATTCCAAAATGGAATTGAAGGCAGTACTGGGCCTCATGGCCTTGCTTATAAGATCTGCATCTGGCAAATAATAACCTCCAATATTCACAGGGGAACCTTGAGCATCGTTCAACTGCTTTAATATTTCATCCTTACTTTTAGAAAGCTTTTCGGCAATAGGTGTAAAAATTGTTTTCAGTTCCTGGTCCTTATTCTGTTCAGCCAACGCATTGGCCCAATATAGGGCTAGGTAAAAATGGCTTCCTCTATTGTCCAGTTCACCAACTTTTCTTGAAGGGGAATTGTCGTTTTCCAAAAATTGTTCCGTAGCCTTGTCCAAAGCATCTGCAAGGACTGTAGCTTGACTGTTGTTATTTTTTTCACCGAAGAATTCCAAAGATACTCCGAGGGCCAAAAATTCTCCCAAAGAGTCCCATCTAAGGTGGCCTTCAGACAAGAACTGTTCCACGTGTTTGGGGGCCGAACCACCTGCACCTGTTTCAAAAAGGCCGCCACCGTTCATAAGTGGTACAATGGATAACATCTTTGCACTGGTACCTACTTCCAAAATTGGGAAAAGATCCGTTAGGTAATCTCTCAGCACATTACCGGATACAGATATGGTATCCTTACCTTCTTTAAGTCTTTGTAACGTAAATACAGTAGCTTTTTTTGGAGACATTATCCTTATGTCCAAACCTGTAGTATCATGGTGTGCCAAGTAAGTATTTACTTTTTTGATCAATTCCATATCATGGGCCCTGTTCTCATCCAGCCAAAATATGGCAGGGATATCGGTAGCCCTTGCTCTGGATACGGCCAGTTTAACCCAGTCTTGGATAGGTGCATCCTTAGCTTGGCACATTCTCCAAATATCACCTTCCTCTACATTGTGCTCAATTAGAACATCACCAGAATTGATGTCCACTACGGAAACCTTACCATTGGCCTTTATTTCAAAGGTTTTGTCATGGGAACCGTATTCCTCTGCTTTTTGGGCCATTAATCCTATATTGGGTACTGTCCCCATGGTTGTTGGGTCAAAGGCACCATGCTCTTTACAAAAGTTAATAGTCTCGGTATAAATTCCGGCATAGCTACTATCTGGGATTACTGCTTTGGTATCTTGGGCCTTTCCATTGGCGTCCCACATTTTACCGGAATTACGAATCATGGCCGGCATAGAGGCATCAATAATGATATCACTTGGTACATGTAAGTTGGTGATTCCTTTATCGGAATTTACCATGGCTAGGGCGGGACCTTGATTGATAGTGTTCTCGATATCGGATTCTATTTGCTTTCTTTCGGAATCGGGAAGACTTTTTATTTTTTTAAGTAAAATTTCTAGCCCATCATTGGCATTGATATCAATTTCCTTAAAAGTAGCGCTGTGCTTTTTAAATACATCGGCAAAGAATACTTTTACTACGTGACCAAAAATAACAGGGTCCGATACCTTCATCATCGTAGCTTTCAAATGCACGGAAAACAAAACACCCTGTTCTTTGGCGTCTTTTACCTGTTCCTGAAGGAATTTTATCAGTGCATTTTTGTTAAGAACAGTGGCATCTATTATTTCTCCCTCCTGAAGTTTAATACTTTCTTTAAGTAAAGACTTGGTACCATCTCTTTGTGTAAGTTCTATTCTTACAGCGGTAGGTGCTTTCAGGGTAATGGATTTCTCGTTCGATTTAAAATCGCCTTGAGTCATGGTAGCTACATGTGTTTTGGAATCTGGACTCCATGCACCCATGGAATGGGGATGCTTTTTTGCATAATTTTTAACAGCCCTGGGCGCTCTACGGTCCGAATTTCCTTCGCGTAAAACTGGATTCACTGCACTTCCCTTAATTTTGTCATACCTAGACTTAACATCTTTCTCAACATCGTTTTTTGGGTTGTCCGGATAGTTCGGAATGTTATATCCCTTACTTTGTAATTCCGCTATAGCTTCGTTTAATTGCGGAACGGAAGCACTAATATTCGGAAGTTTTATAATGTTGGTTTCGGGCATTTTGGCCAAATTTCCCAATTCTACCAAATCGTCTGAAATCTGCTGTTCCTTATTTAAATAATCTGGAAATACAGCAATAATCCTACCCGCCAGGGAAATATCCTTAAGTTGGACATCAATTCCGGCTGTTTTTGTAAATGCCTTAATAATAGGTAGAAATGATTGTGTTGCTAATGCAGGGGCCTCGTCTGTTTTGGTATATAAAATTTTTGGCATTATAATTTTGTTTTTTAAGTTTAAGCGGAGCAAATATACAATTTTAAAAATGCCAAATAAACAGGGAAGCGCTATAATATTGACTAAATCTGCACTAGGAAAGTAGAGGGGGTAAAATTCTATATGTTGAAGTTGATATTATATAAAAAATAAAAGCCATATCATTGTATAACTACCTTGATATGGCTTTCTAGAAATAGTTTACAAACTTGTTGTTTTGTTTTTTACAAAACGGCAACCATTGATTGCATTTGCGTCGCTATTTCAACGTTTGAAACATTTTACCCTTAATTCTGCAACCAAGTGATAAAGCTGTTTCTCCTCAATGTTTAAATATTTGGTATTTTTGATGTACAACCTAGATGTTACATCAATAATATCACAATACTCACAAAACTATCAACTTACAGAAGCAAGTCAAATAGCTAGAATGCAATCTATAATGCAAAACATTATAGAAGGACAAATAACAATGAGATAAAGAACGTAAACTCTATGTGACATTCATTAATCCGCCTAACGAATTACCAGCCACATTTTAAAATTAGGGAAATTTTATGTAATAAACAAATTTTGTAACAATTTTATTATCAACATATTATGAACTATTGTTTTGAACAAATGTTTATAAATGAAAAAGCATCCCTACCACGGTAGGGATGCTTTTTTATATATTCCAAAAGCTTATTAAGAGCGGACCTCTTTAATTCTAGCTTTTTTACCGGTAAGACCTCTAAAGTAGAAAATACGTGATCTTCTAACCTTACCTTTTTTATTGACTTCTATCTTTTGCAGTGCTGGCATATTTATTGGAAAAATACGCTCAACACCTACAGTACCAGACATTTTACGGATAGTAAATGTTTCGGTAGCTCCAGTTCCCCTTCTTTGAATAACAACACCTTTAAAGAACTGTGTTCTTGTTTTTTCACCTTCCTTAATTTCATAGTACACAGTAATAGTGTCCCCAGCTGAAAAGTTTGGAAAATCTTTTTTAGGAATAAATTCGTTTTCTACAAATTTTAATAACTCTTCCATCGTTTTTTATTATGATTTACTTAAACCAACTTTCACGATTATCGTCAGAGGTTGATATAATGGAGTGCAAAATTAATCTAATATTTATAACTTACAAGTGATTAAGCGTTTTTTATCATTAAAATTCTTCAGAAAAACCGTCTTAATATATTTTATTCCTTTAAGTGAAACCAATGGTAATCAAACATTTCCCGTTCCCCAATTTCGTGCCTAGGCAGGCCAAAGATACATAGGTTCCAAACTCAGTCATTAAGTAGGTCCGGGCGAAGCTGCTCCGTTCTTTTGTACGCTTCGTCCTCCCTCCATGTTTCTATTTCCGGAAAATTCCCGCTCAATAGAATATCCGGTACTTTATGGCCCTTATATTCGGCTGGTCTGGTATATACAGGCGGAGCTAGTAAATTATCCTGAAAGGTGTCGGTAAGCGCCGAGGTTTCATTGTTCAATACTCCCGGTATTAATCTAATGACCGTATCACATAGCACGGCAGCTCCCAATTCGCCCCCGGAAAGGACATAGTCGCCTATAGATATCTCCTTGGTAACAAATAGGTCCCTTACGCGCTGGTCCACACCCTTGTAGTGGCCACAAAGTATAATTACATTATTCAATAAAGACAAGCTATTGGCCATTTTCTGATTCAAAGTTTTTCCGTCAGGGGTCATATAGATGACCTCATCATACTCCCTTTGACTTTTTAAGGTTGAAATACATTTGTCAATGGGCTCTATCATCAGGACCATTCCTGCGCCGCCCCCAAACTGATAATCATCTACTTGATTGTAACTTTTGTCCGTATAATCCCTTAAATTGTGCAAATGCACTTCAACAACCCCTTTATCTATAGCTCGTTTTAAAATGGAAGCTTCAAAGGGACTTTTAAGTATTTCTGGAACTACGGTAATTATATCTATTCGCATGGGAAAATCGGTAACAGTTAATGCCTTTTATAGGGCGGGCTCAAAAGTAGTAAAAATAGACACAATCCTTGGAGCTATTTTGTTTGGATTGATTGCCATTGCCTACGGGACTAAAGGAAAAAGCTCCTAAAATAGGAGCTTTTTAAATTTCATTCGGAAAAATCCAAACGTTTAACGTAAGATCATTTGGATTTTTTATGCTTGTTGATCTCGTCCTGAAGCTGTCTACTAATTTTTTGCTCCCTTTCCAATGCCCTTCTTCTATGATCCTCATATTCGGTTTCCACTTCTGCAAGCGTGGATTTGGCTTCCTGGGTAAGAATATTGCTATTTCTGAATTTATAGATGAAAAATAATAAAAACAGTAAAAGCACCGCTATAATGGTCCAAAGAATAAAATTGTAGGTGCTTTTGGCCACCAGAATACCTAGGAAAGACATGCTATCCTTCTCTTCGGTTACTTGGGTAAGGTTGTTGGTAGTCTCTTCCAGTTTTTTGTTCAGCGATTCAATCGTTGCAACATGTCCTGCAATGGTGCCATTGAGCTCATTCACTTTTTTGTTGAATGCATTGATAGAATCCAACACATTTTGCCTGAGTTTTCCCAAGTTAAACTCCTTTACCACTTCATATCTTACCCCGTCGGCCCTGTAATTGCCTGATTTTTGGGAGATATATTCGAATTGGGAACTAATGGGCCCCTGGTCCAAGGAAAGTTTATCGTCCTCCTCGGATTCCTGTGCAAAGTGTAGGTTAAATGACAATAGAGCCATTACGATAAAGAGTAATTTCGAAATTTTCATTTATGTAATTCTTATTGTTAATAATGATTTAGAGAGGGCTAAAATACTTTAATAATCCCAATTATTAAAAAAAGGATACCAAGCGTCTTAACTAAATAGAATAACCCACAATTTAGTATATTATTATATATTGATAAAATTTTAATAATAGGTGTACCTGCGAACCTTGGCAATGTATTTGGCAAGGCGGATTACTTGGTGGGAATAGCCAAATTCATTATCGTACCAAATATATAGTACTAGATTCTTTCCATCCTCCGATACAATGGTTGCAGTACTGTCATAAATGGCAGGTGCAGAAGTCCCAACAATGTCTGTTGAAACCAATTCATTGCTTAAGGAATACTTTATTTGTTCCACCAAATCGCCTTCCAGGGCATATTTCTTAATTATGGTGTTCAATGCCGCTTTTGAAGTCTTGCTGTTGATCTCCAAATTCAATATCGCTAAAGATCCATTGGGCACCGGTACCCTAATGGCATTGGATGTCAATTTGCCCATTAGTTGCGGAAGGGCCTTGGCCACTGCTTTTCCTGCGCCGGTTTCCGTTATGACCATATTTAGGGCTGCCGCCCTGCCACGTCTGTATTTCCCGTGCATATTGTCAACCAAATTTTGATCATTGGTATAGGCGTGGATGGTTTCTATATGTCCTTTTTTTATTCCTAAAGAATCATCCACCACTTTCAGGATAGGGGTTATTGCGTTTGTAGTACAAGAGGCGGCAGAAAATATATTGTTGGTGTCCGGATCAAATTCCATATGGTTAACCCCATGGACTATATTGGGAATCTCTTTGCCTGGAGCTGTCAACAGTACCTGGCTGCTACCTGTGGATTTTAAGTGTCTACTTAAGGCTTCTTTGTCCCTGAAGGCCCCTGTGTTGTCTATTATCAGTGCATTGGCAATTCCGTATTGGGTGTAATCAATGTCTTCAGGATTATCGGCCTCTATTATATGTACAGTTGTTCCATTAATGTACATAGCTTTGTTCTTAAAGTCTATGTCCACAGTTCCCATAAATTGTCCATGCACCGAATCTGTTCGCAATAAATTGGCTCTCTTTTCCAAAGTTTCCGGTGTAAGTGTACCTCGGGTAACTATCGCCCTTAGCCTCAACTGATTTCCTTTGCCGGTTTTGGCCATTAATTCCCTGGCCAATAATCTACCAATTCGACCAAAACCATATAATACCACATCTTTGGGTGTTATCCCGTTTCTGGAATTGGCACTTTTTAGCTTGTCCAGGGCAAAGGCTTTTACATTGCTATAATTATTCTCATCCGAATGATATTCATAGGTAAGTTTGCCTATATCCAATTTTGAAGGAGGTAGCTGTATATCATTGATAGTTCGCAATATTTCGACCGAATCGAATATGGATATTGGCTTTTGAACAAATTCGCAGGCATATTCATGTAGGTTTATAATGTCGCTCACGTTTTTGTCTATGACCTGGTTTTTAAAAAGAACAATTTCTATGGACTTGTCGTACCATAAATCACTTGCAATTTTAATGAACTCGGTGGTAGCTTTCCTTCTGTCTGCTTGAAAGGCCAATTCCTTTTCGTAAAGTTTAATAGCGCTCATAGGTTGATCTTGATTTGTTGGATTTTGGGTAAAAGTATATATTTCAAACGTTTTCGTAAAAATTTATGGTATAAAAAAAGCGCTCCCTTCAGAGCGCTTTTTATTTTGTGCATGGGTTTTTATTGTATTATCAGCCGTTCTTTTTCACCTTTTTTATTCAACATGGTAATACTTGCCCTATCGTACCTAGAAATTCTACCGAACTTGGTTTTGGCATCCTGGATATTGTTGATTTCTTCATCACCAAAGGAAAGCAAAACTTTGCCTTCAAATCCATAATTTCTATAGGTTTCGGGCACTCCTATAATTTTAACCCCTTTTTTAGTCTTAAAGGCTTTCTTCTCATCCTCAGTCAGGTTTTTAACTTCAAAGCCCAAAACAGGAATAATGATTGTTTGCCGTTCTTTAAGCATGACCGGAAATTCCATTCTCTCATCACCGCGCAACACTGTAACCAAAAGCTCGTCGCCGGGTCTTTTGGAAGCTATATAGCCTATTAGATCTGAAAATTTGTGAATTTCAACATTGTCTATGTTCTTAATAATGTCTCCTTCTTTTAAATCTGCGTCATAGGCACCTGAATCCTCTTCAACGCCAGCTATATAGACCCCGTCAATTTCATTGATGCCATTTTCAACGGCATACGGACTGTTCATAGGAACCGTATTGATACCTAAAATTCCCTTCTGGACGTTTCCGTATTCCATTATGTCCTCCACTACTTTTTTTGCAATGTTACTGGGCACCGCAAAGGAGTACCCTACATAGGAACCTGTTTGAGAGGTAATGGCCGTGTTGATGCCAATAAGGTCGCCATTGGTATTTACCAACGCTCCACCACTGTTCCCAGGGTTTACGGCCGCATCGGTCTGAATAAATGACTGATCCAAACTGGCCAATGCCCTAGCCTTGGCGCTAACGATTCCGGCCGTAACCGTAGATGTTAAATTAAAAGGGTTCCCTACCGCCAAAACCCATTCACCCACCTTGGTGTTGTCCGAGTCCCCAAAAGCTAGATAAGGCAATTGCCTGTCCACATCTATTTTAATCAGGGCAATATCGGAATTAGGGTCGGTGCCGATCAATTCGGCATCGTAGGTTTTATTATTATTTAGAGTAACCTGCAGTTGATCGGCATTGGCAATTACGTGGTTATTGGTAACAATATAACCGTCCTGAGAGATAATTACTCCCGAACCAGTACCTACCTGAGGTGTTTGACTTCCGCCATATCCGTAGAAAAATTCCATTATATTGGACGGGCCCTTACTGGTGGCTACATTTTTAACGTGTACCACTGCATTTACGGTGTTCTTTGCCGCCATAGTAAAATCTACTTCGTTAATGCCTGCACCCTTGGCCGAAGTTGGGGTATAGCTAGTTGAAATCAACTGAGCCCCGTTGTCTTCCTGTATTACTGCATAATTTGGTTTCTCTAAAAAAAGTTTGTAAGCACCTAAAGTAATAGCACCTGCAAAAACAGAGACCAATAATAAACTTCCAAATTTCTTCATAAAAACATTTTTTTAATTTGCTCAAGTAAAATTAACACAATTCTATAGCAATTATTTGGCTTTAACGAGTTTTTAACTGATAATAAAACCTTAATAAAATTATATATTTGCTATATAAATTACAATATGCTACTGAATTTTTTTAAATACCAAGGAACTGGAAACGACTTTGTCATGATTGATAATCGCAAGGAGTTCTTTCCTAAGGAAAACGTTGGGCTGGTCTCTTTTTTATGCGATAGAAGATTTGGCATTGGTGCCGATGGACTCATTTTATTGGAAAATGACGAGGACACGGATTTTAAAATGGTCTATTATAATTCGGACGGCAGGCAGGGTACCATGTGCGGCAATGGAGGCAGATGTATTGTGGCCTTTGCCCATTATTTGGGGGTTGTTGACCAAAACACATCATTTATGGCGGTAGATGGACTACATAATGCAACAATAGCAAACGGTATCGTTAGTTTGGAGATGCAGAATGTTGGGGAAATAAAGGAAAAGTCCAATTCCTTGTTTCTCAATACTGGTTCCCCACACCATGTTCAGTTGGTTGACGGACTTAAGGATTTTGATGTCCGCAAGGAAGGTGCCAAGCTTCGCTATGGTTTGTACGGTGAAAAGGGAAGCAATATCAACTTTGTGGATCAGACTGCGGAAGATACCTTTAACGTAAGAACTTATGAGAGGGGAGTGGAAGATGAAACATTTTCCTGTGGCACAGGAGTTACCGCCGTTGCCTTGGCCATGTACCATTCGGGCAAGACAAACAGGGATTTAGTTAAGATTGTTACCCCTGGTGGTAATCTTCAAGTGAAGTTTAGGAGCAATGCAAATGGCTACGATCAAATATGGCTGACAGGTCCTGCTAAACTCGTTTTTAAAGGGGAGATAAATGTGGAGTCTTAAAGGGGAGCAGATTTACCTGAGGGCCATGGAGCCCAAGGATTTGGATTTTCTATATGATTTGGAGAATAATCCCGAGATTTGGGAAATAAGTGGCACCACTTCACCCTATTCCAAACACGTGTTACAACTTTACCTGGAAAATGCCCATAAGGATATTTATGAGGTAAAGCAGTTGAGATTGTGTATTTGCAATCTAAAAGGTATGGTGTTGGGTTTAATAGATCTATTTGATTTTGACCCAAAAAATTTGAGAGTGGGAATGGGAATTGTTGTAAATCAGAAGATAAATAGAAATAAAGGGGTTGGCACTGAAGCCGTAGAGATACTCACCAGTTATGCCTTTTCGGTATTGGGAATGAGACAAGTTTATGCAAATGTTTTGGAAGAAAACGCTCCTAGCATACATTTGTTCTCAAAATTGGGGTTTGAAAAAGTTGGAATAAAAAAGGATTGGATTTACTCCAATGGAGCTTTTAAAAATGAAATCTTGTTTCAAAAGATGAACGGCTAATGTATATAAAGAAAATTTTACTGGTTATCGTTATTGCTGGAATGTTGGTGGGTGGTGCATTCGCTTATATGGTCTATAGGGCCTTCTTTGTACCCAACACGCAATTTAACAACGAAGTGGCCTATGTATTTATTCCGTCAAATTCGGATTTCGAAGAAGTTAAGGCAATTATGGAGCCGCTTTTGAAGGATCTGAATACGTTTGAATCTGCGGCAGATAAAAAGGGCTATAGCGCCAATGTAAAAGCAGGGAAATATGCCATAAAAAAGGGGATGGGCAATAACGATATTGTCAATTCGCTAAGAAGTGGCAATATTCCCGTAAAAGTTGCTTTTAACAATCAGGAGAGCCTATCGGATCTAGCGGGTAGAATTTCCTTTCAGATCGAGGCGGATAGTACGGCTTTATTGAGTGTCTTTAAAGAGTCTGAATTTCTGAAAGCCAACGGGTTTAACGATAAAACGGCACTTTCAATGTATATTCCCAACAGTTATGAGTTTTTCTGGAATACTTCGGCAGAGGGTTTTAGGGAAAGGATGTTAAAGGAATACAAGAGGTTTTGGAACGATGAACGCATTGCGAAATCGAAATCCCTGGGCTTAAACCCCTCGCAGGTGATTACCTTGGCATCCATTGTGCATAAGGAGACGGCAAAAGTAGATGAGCGTCCCAGGGTGGCAGGGGTGTATCTAAACCGATTGTCCAAGGGCATGTTGCTCCAGGCCGATCCAACAGTGATTTATGCCGTTAAATTACATACAGGTAATTTTGATACCATAATAAAAAGAGTGTTATATAAGGATTTGGAATTGGATTCGCCCTATAACACCTATAAGTATGCAGGTTTGCCTCCAGGACCAATTGCTATGCCCGATATTTCGGCCATAGACGCTGTTTTAAATCCCGAAAAGCACGATTATTATTACTTTGTAGCCAATGTGGAAGATTTTGGTTATCACAAGTTTGCAAAGACTTTGGCGCAGCATAACCGCAATAAAGAACAGTACATCCGATGGATAAACAGTCAAAAGATAAACCGCTGAACCAATGAACCTTAATTCTGTGTCATTTATCCAATAATCACAACATTTTGTACAAAGTTGCGTTAAAATTGGTCTGTTTTTAAAAATCGGGCATATCTTTGTAAAGTGAAATTTAAGCAAACCCCTTTTTTGGTTGTAAGTCTTAAGAAAACAAATATATGAGAAAGTGGACAAGTTATTTGTTCCCCGTTATCATGATTTTTATTCTTATGAGTTATGGGTTTAAACCAGCTAAAATGGTGATTCCCGAGGCTTTTAGAGTAAATGGACCTACCGAAGTTTTGTTTCCCAAACACAGAACTACCTTAAAATCAACTATGGCTGCGCCACCCTTTTTAGGAACATCCTATAACGGGTTTAAAGAGGCTTTGGCCTTTAAGGAATCTCAAGGAAATTATTTTACGACCAATGCCTTAGGTTATCTAGGAAAGTATCAATTTGGTATAGGAACCCTAGAGCTGCTCGGTGTTTACAACGCCACCTTATTTCTTAACGATCCAGTGTTGCAGGAAAGGGTATTTCATACCAATCTTTCCAGAAACAAATGGATTCTTAGAAGGGATATAAAAAGATTTGTTGGTATGGTCATTAATGGCCAGGAGATTACGGAATCGGGAATACTGGCGGCTGCACATTTGGCAGGAGCGGGGAACGTAAAAAAGTATCTAAGGTCTTATGGGGAGTTAAATGTGGACGATGACTTTGGGTCATCTGTTTCTTACTACATCAAAAAATTCTCCGGATATGATATTTCCCATGTAACCCCTAAAAAGAATCCTAGAATTTAAAGAATTTGTAATTATGAAAATGGAAGGGCCCTAACATCTTGTTAGGGTTTTTTTATGCGTGAATTATAAAAATAGTGGGTCTTTTATGAAGATCAACAGAAGTTCTTAGCCAATCCATTGCTTTTTTGGTTGCGATGAATTCTGAGGGCAAAGTTATGTCGCAGGCAACGCAAACCAAGGTATGTGGAGAAAGTGTTTTTAATAATTCGTCCAATAATTTATTATTTCTATAGGGGGTTTCAATAAAAATCTGTGATTGATCAAAATCCCTGGATAGTTTTTCAAACCTCTTGATACTTTTTTTTCTATCCCCGGCTTCAATGGGCAAATAGCCGTTAAAGGCAAAACTCTGACCGTTTAGTCCACTGGCCATTAAAGCCAATAGAATAGAGGAGGGGCCTACCAGTGGCACTACCTGTATTCCTTTTTGATGGGCAATGGCCACAATATCAGCTCCGGGATCTGCAATTCCAGGGCAACCCGCTTCCGATATAATGCCTACATTAAAACCTTCAAAACAAGGGTCCAAAAATGTGGGAAGAATTTCTGGTTCCGTAAACTTATTGAGTACGTTGATGTGTAAACTTGGCTGCGATTTTTTAGAACTTATCTTTTTTATAAAGTGTCGAGCCGTCTTTTCATTTTCAACTATGTAATGATCAATTTGTTCAATGGTCCTTTTGATGGATATTGGCAGTACCTCCAAGGGCTCGTTATCGCCCAAGGTTGTTGGGATTAAAACTAATTTTCCAATATTGCCCATAGTTTGGTCCATAGGGATTAGATTAATTGTGAATAATGTCCTGCGCAATCAAATCGCATGCAGAATCAATTAAATGAAAAACTTCTTCAAATCCATCCTCACCACCATAATAGGGGTCCGGAATTTCTTTATTGGTCAAGTTTGATCTATGAAGTAATAAATTGACTTTGGCAATCTCGTATTCGTTTTTGGCCAACGCAATTATGTTTCTGTAATTACTTTTGTCCATAGCATAAATCAGATCGAATTCCTCAAAATCCTTGGCAGAGAATTGCCTGCATCGTTGCTGGCTAATGTCGATTCCATATTTTTTGGCTATGGATATAGATCTGCTATCGGGTTTTTTTCCAATATGATAACTGGCGGTACCCGCAGAATCGACAAGGAATGAGTTATTATCCAATTTGTTTTTAAGAATACCCTCGGCCAAAGGTGACCTGCATATATTCCCCAAACAGACCATAAGGACTTTGGTTCTCATGGCAACGAAGGTGTTAAGAGAACTTCTTTGTTAAGTCATCTATGTATTTGCGGAACTGCTTGTCGGTCTCTGCAAGGTTGTCCACGGTCTTACAGGCATGCAGCACTGTAGCGTGGTCTCTTTTTCCTATTTGGGAGCCAATACTTGCCAATGAGGCTTTGGTGAACTTTTTGGCAAAGAACATTGCCAATTGTCTGGCCTGTACAATATGTCTTTTTCTTGTTTTTGATTGAAGCGTGGCCACATCCATTTCAAAATAGTCGGAAACAACCTTTTGAATGTAATCTATGGATACCTCCCTCTTGGTATTTTTCACGAATTTCTCTACTACCAATTGGGCCAATTCCAAAGTCACTTCTTTTTTGTTGAAGGAAGATTGGGCAATCAAGGAAATGATAGCTCCTTCCAATTCCCTGATATTGGTTTTTATGTGCTTGGCCACATAGTCTATAATATCGTCGGGCATTTCCACCCCATCACGATACAGTTTGTTTTTTAAAATAGATATCCTGGTCTCGTAGTCGGGTGTTTGCAGCTCGGCAGATAAACCCCACTTAAATCGAGAAAGCAAACGCTGTTCTATATCCTGCATATCCACAGGGGCCTTGTCCGAGGTTAGGATAACCTGTTTGCCGTTTTGGTGCAAATGATTGAAAATATGGAAGAACACGTCCTGTGTGCCGGATTTTCCCGATAAAAATTGCACGTCATCTATAATAAGCACATCGATCAACTGATAGAAATGAATAAAATCGTTTCTGGTGTTTTTCTTGACCGATTCAATATATTGTTGGGTAAATTTTTCAGCAGAAATGTATAATACCGTCCTTTCTGGATATTTGTCCTTGATTTCCACACCTATGGCATGGGCCAAATGAGTTTTTCCCAAACCTACCCCGCCAAAAACCAATAATGGATTAAATGAGGTTCCTCCAGGTTTGTTGGCAACTGCCATACCGGCCGATCTTGCCAATCTGTTGGAATCGCCTTCCAAGAAATTGTCGAAATTATAACTCGGGTTTAATTGGGATTCAATCTTAATATTTCTAATGCCTGGAATTACAAATGGATTTTTTAATTCCGGATTTTTGGATTTTATGGCCACGTCCAATTCCTGTGGCTCAACATTGGATCTGTTGGCGCTGGGTATTTTTTCTGTAAATGGTTCACGATTGCCATAGGTGTTTTCCATTTTTATGATGTACACCAATTTAGCGGTCTCACCCAATTCTTTGGTGAGAGCTACTTTTAATAATTTAACATAGTGTTCTTCCAGCCATTCATAAAAAAATTTACTGGGAACCTGAATACTCAAGGCGTTATCGGAAAGCTTTACAGGTTTAATTGGCTCGAACCAAGTTTTGAATGCCTGCGGTTGGATATTGTCTTTTATAAAGCCCAAACAATGGTTCCATACGGACGTTGCAGTAACACTCATTTTTAATGTTTTCTTTTTTTGGTTAGTGTAAATTTCGGATGATATTCACCTAGGTTAAATGGGACTATCAAGTGGGCAAATATGTGAACAAATATTCTAAAAAAAAAATCCAAAGAGGTTGAATTTTCCTTTTTTTTTTCTCATGTTGTACCACATTATTTTCACACTTTTAAATATAAAGGTTTTACACGGAATAACATGGATTTTAATGAATTTTCTTTTAGGGTAAGGTATGGCGAAACGGATCAAATGGGCGTGGTTTATCACGGGAATTACGCGCAATATCTGGAGATGGGTCGGGTTGAATGGTTAAGGTCTATGGGCATTTCCTACAAAAAGATGGAGGAAAACGGAATAATGTTGCCTGTAATTTCTTTAAATATTTTATTCAAGAAATCGGCAGTGTACGACGATCTTTTAACGGTTAGAACTTATATCCGTAAGCGGCCTATGGTGAGAATAGAATTTGACTATGAGATTCGCAACGAGGCCAAAGAATTGTTAATAGAGGCCAACACGGTTCTGGCATTTATGGATATGAAATCCAATAAGCCTATAAAATGTCCAGATTATATCCTCGACAACTTAGACGTCTAGTTTTTTTATTTTTACTGGATACATGGCAGCAAAAATATTTTCGGTCAGTATGGCTTCATTTTTTCTAACCGATATTTCCAGGGTGCAGTCCATTTCCATTTTCTGGTCAATAATTTCTATTTGATGTTGCTTTAGAATGCGCATTACCTTGTCCATCTCGGAATAATCAAAATGAAGCAAGTATCGCTGCTGTAAAGTTTTTTCTATTATCCCGGCCGAATCAAGTGCCATTTGCGCCGCTGTCCTATAAGCGGATATGAGGCCGCCGACCCCTAGTTTTGTGCCGCCAAAGATTCGGGCTACGGCCACTAGGACATTGGTTACTCCAAAAGATTGTATTTGGCCGTATATGGGCATTCCGGCCGAATTATTGGGTTCGCCATCGTCATTGGTCCTGTAGATAATATCCTCTATTCCCAATTGCCAGGCATAGCAAACATGGTTGGCAGTGTGGTGTTGTTTTTTAAGCGCTTCAATAATGGGTTTTACCTCATCCTCATGCTGTATTGGGTAAGCGTACCCAAAAAACTTGCTTTTGCGTTCTTTGAACAAAATTTCATCCGAAGGTGCTTTTAAGGTTTTATAAACGTCCAACTCCATATTAAGCTATTAAAATAAAGCCACTAGTAAAATGCTGATTATGGCCAGTGAAATGCCCAACCAATTTTTGGCGCTGATGCGCTCCTTGAACAGAACAACGCCCAATAGGGTAGAAAACATAACTATGGCTACATTGTTAATGGTGAATACAGAAGAACTGTTAAGGTTCTCCTGCTGTAATGCGCGCAATAGGTAAAATATTGAAAAATAATTCAGAATGCCCAACGTAATTCCGCCAAGGGCAGTCAATATATTGGGTAATGACCGTTTTTTAAAGGATTTAATTGCAATAAATAGTAATCCTGTAGTTGCGGCCGAACCAAAAACCACCGCAGAAAATAAAGGAAACTCCTCCTTGGGAACCAAGGTCTCCTCCAGATATTTAATACTTGTATCTATTATGCCGGAACCAATAAAAACCAGGGCGGGAAGTATAATGCTATTCTTTTTGAGAGGGACATCCTTTTCTTTAATAGAGGCAAAATAGACGGCAGCTAGGGCCAATAGTATTCCTATGGATTTCAAAGCCCCCAGTTCTTCCTTATAAACCAGCAGACCAAAAATAACCGGTATTACCAAGGACATTTTTGTGGCTACGGACGCCACCGAAACCCCACTTTTTTGCGAGGTAGCTGCCATAAGATTAAAGACAAGGATGAACAATATTCCCAAAGCCAAAGTTCCTAGAAACCATGGTTTTTCCGGAATTTCCAATAGATCAATTTTTCTGTCGTAAAAATACATTCCCACAGAAGAAGCAACCAGATAGTTGATGATGATGGCGTAAAGGGTTTGAATCCTATAGGTATCATACAATTTAAAAACCACAAAAATTAGGCTGGAAAACAGAATACTTAGCGCAAGGTCCAACATGCTAAAGTCTGTCGTTTAAATTAACCACATCTTCCTTACCTACCATTAGATTCCAAGTTTTCATACCCAGTTCATTGGCCGCATCCGTATTTTCTTTGGTGTCATCTATAAAAAGGGTATCCTGGGGGTTTAATTTATTTTGTTCCAGAACAAATTGAAATATTTCGTGGTTGGGTTTTCTTAATTGGATTTCATGGGATAAATAAAACTGTTCGAACGAACTTTTAAATCGTTCAAAACTTTCTGTGCCCATAATCTTGATAACATGTGGAATATGCAGGGCATTGGTATTGCTTAAAAGGAATAGCCTGTACCTATTCTCCTTGACCAAGTTTTCTAAAAAATTTAGCCGATATTCTGGAAAATCGAGCAACATGGAATTCCAAACATCTGTGATAGCCTGGGGGCTAAGGTGGGGAAAATCTGGTTGCAGTCTTTCCACAAATTCCTGCGGACTAATTTTGCCAACTTCGAAGTCTTCATTAATGCTATGGTATTTGGGCAAAAAATCTTGGATGCCGTTATCCTGCAGAGCTTTAAAAACTACCTGTTTGTCCAGATTGATGAATATGTCCCCAAAATCGAAAATAATGTTTTTAATCATGCTTTAGGAGTGTTAGTATGTCCGATTCTATGCGTGTTTCACTTTGAAGAAAACCACGGATTCTTGGGGATTCCAAGCCTTCGCCAAATTTATTTTTACCCTTAAAGATTCTAGCTTCGTCCCATAATTCGGAATCTATAAAGCTTTGTAATGTTTTGGACCCTCCTTCAATGATGACACTTATAATTTCATGCTTGTGTAAAACGGCGCAAATTTGTCCGGCCAAATTGCTTTCAAAATCAATAAGCTCATAAAAAATTCCCTGAGGCGGATTTTGAGGTCTATCGGCGGTTATGATGATGGTCTTTACGCTACCATCCATTACATGGTGTTTTTTGCCTATTTTTAACTCCCTGTCCAAAACTATTCTAATTGGATTCTTTCCTTTCCAATGACGAACGTTTAATTTGGGATTATCTGCCAATACGGTATTGGTCCCTACCAAAATGGCCTGTTCCTGACTGCGCCATTGGTGGACCAGCTGTTGGGAGTATGGATTGCTAATCCAATAAGGCTGGGGATTGTTATTTCTTTTTTGATGGCTTGGGGCTAGGAAACCGTCCGCTGTTTCGGCCCATTTCAAAATAATATAGGGCCTGTTTTTGGTATGGGAGGTTATGAACCGCTTATGGTGTTCCAAGCATTCTTTTTCCAGGACACCAACGGTGACATTGCAGCCAGCAACTTTTAATTTTTCAATGCCCTTTCCGGCAACTTTTTCATGCGGGTCCAAAAGCCCGACAACAATATTTGGAATCTGATGTTTAACAATCAGGTCCGCACATGGCGGGGTTTTACCATAATGGGAACATGGTTCCAGGGTAACGTATAGGGTAGCTTTACTTAAAAGCGACTTGTCCTTTACGGAATTTATGGCATTTACCTCGGCATGGGAACCGCCATAGGGACTGGTATAACCCTCTCCTATAATTTTGTCTCCATGCACAATAACACTGCCCACCATGGGATTGGGAAAGGTGGTCCCAAGGCCATTTTTGGCGAGCTGTATACATCTTGAAATATATTTTTCATGTATCTTCACTTCGCAAAAATAGAACAATATAAGTAGATTATTGGTAATCATATGTTAGTCACTACCATAAGGGAAATTCAGCCTCAAGACAATGATAAGGTTGCCAGGGTAATAAGAAAGGTTTTGGAGGATCTTGGGGTTCCTAAAGTGGGCACTGCCTATGCTGATAAAGCCTTGGATCAAATGTTTGAAAACTATGACCAGCCCCGGGCCGTTTATTTTGTGGCGGAAGAAAATGGTAGGATTATTGGCTGTGCAGGAATCGCCCAGTTGGAGAATTATAATGGCAATGTTTGCGAATTGCAGAAAATGTATTTCTTGGAAGAGGCTAGGGGCAGGGGATTGGGAGTTAAAATGATAAATCTATGTTTGGATAGGGCTATCGAATATGGTTATGAACACTGTTATTTGGAGACCATGCCCTTTATGAGGGATGCCCAAAAATTATATTTAAAGACCGGGTTTCATTATATCAAGGAGCCAATGGGAGATACCGGTCATTATTCATGTCCGGTGTGGATGCTAAAAAGGTTATAGATGAGGTTTCAATCATTTCTAAGCGTTTTTAGGTACATGGTGGTTGCAATGTTTATCACAATTTTGGAATGTTATTAAAAGAGATTAAAAACATATATCATTTAGAACTGGATCCGCTGTTTCCAAAGGAAGAGGTGGATAGTTTTTTTTATTTGGTAATAGACCATTATTTGGGCTTGGAGAGATTTGTTCTTGCCATGCAACCTAATTTTGTTGTGTCCAAGGATAATGAGGAACCCTTGTTTTATGCTTTGAGCCAATTAAAGCAAGAACGTCCTATTCAATATATTCTAGGGAAGGCCCATTTTTGCGATCTAGAATTTGGGGTAGATGAAAACGTATTGATACCTAGGCCCGAAACTGAGGAACTGGTTTATTGGATTTTAAATGAGGTTCAACAAGGGATTAGGCAGGAAGGGTTAAAAATACTGGATATTGGCACAGGAAGCGGTTGTATTGCCATATCCCTGGCCAAAAACTTGCCCAATGCCAAGGTGTATGCCCTGGATATTTCCAAAAAAGCATTGCAGATTGCACAGCAGAACGCTGTGGACAATGAGGTTGACATTGTCTTTTTGGAAGCGGATATTTTGTCCATGGAGGGCTATAAGGACAAATTTGATGTAATAGTATCCAATCCTCCCTACGTAAGGGAATTGGAAAAAAAGGAAATGAAAAATAATGTCTTGGAGCACGAACCTGGTTTGGCTCTTTTTGTTTCCGATGGGGATCCTTTAATTTTCTACACAAAAATAACACTTTTTGCCTTAAACCACCTTAAGGCAAGTGGGATGCTGTTTTTTGAGATAAATCAATATCTTGGCGAAGAAATGAAACAACTGCTCGAAGCCGGAAATTTTTCCGAAATTGAACTCAGAAAAGATATGTTTGGAAATGATAGAATGTTAAAAGCAGTACTCAATCCCAATGGACTAAGTTAAAATATTGGTCATGGTCCTGGACCCTAAAGGCATAAGGAAATAAAATGGATATAGATACTAATATTTTTGCAAGCGGAAAGATTAATAAACATGGAGAGCATAGTCGTATTTTGTGGAAGTAGTGAGGGCAATGATCCGGAAATAGTGGATTGCGCCTATCAATTGGGGGCAACCTTTGCAGCGGAGGGTATTACCTTGGTCTATGGGGCCGCTAAAATAGGTATTATGGGCAGGGTAGCACAGGGAGCCTTGGACTATAAAGGTAAGGTTATAGGTGTCATCCCCGATTTTTTAAAATTAAAGGAGGTGTTCCATAGCGGACTAACCAAGCTAATAATTACCGAAAATATGCATCAACGAAAGTTAAGGATGCATGAGCTCTCGGACGGAATTATTACACTTCCGGGTGGGTTTGGTACTATGGAGGAGTTGTTTGAGATGATTACCTGGGCACAACTTGGGCTTCATCAAAAGCCAATTGGACTTTTAAATATCAACGGGTTTTATGATGAATTGCTGGCTATGCTGCGCACTATGGTCAATAAAGGATTTTTGAAGCAGGAATATTACGATATATTGTTGGTAGATAACTCCATAGACGGACTTTTGCATAAAATGAAAAATTACGAACCCTTGCCATTGCCAATTTGGATTAAAAAGGATCAACTATAAATGGAAATTAAAGACAAAATAGAAAGCCTTAGAACGGAGCTTCGGGAGCATAATTATAATTATTACGTATTGGACAATGCTACTATTTCCGACTTTGAGTTTGATATGAAACTGAAGGAGCTGCAGGCTCTTGAGGCAAAACATCCCGAATTTTATGATGCCAGTTCCCCGACCTTAAGGGTTGGGGGTGCAATTACCAAAAATTTTGAAACGGTGGTGCACGAACATCGTATGTATTCCTTGGACAATTCATACTCCAAAGAAGATCTGGAAGATTGGGAAAAACGAATACAAAAAATATTGGGCGATGCCCCTGTTGAATTTACTTGTGAGCTCAAATATGATGGTGCATCCATTAGTTTAACCTATGAAAATGGCCAGTTGGTTAAGGGGGTGACCCGGGGTGATGGATTTCAGGGCGATGATGTAACCAGTAACATAAAGACCATTAGATCGGTGCCCTTACAATTAAAAGGGGATTACCCTCCTAAATTTGATATCCGTGGGGAGATCGTTTTGCCTTTTGAAGGTTTTGCCAAAATGAACCAAGAAAGAATAGAGAATGGGGAAGATCCTTATATGAACCCAAGAAATACAGCTTCTGGCAGCTTAAAATTACAGGACAGTGCGCTGGTTGCTGAAAGACCCTTGGATTGCTTGCTGTACAGTATTGTGGGCGTAAATTTAAAATTGGAATCCCAATGGCAAATGTTGGAAAAAGCTAGGGAATGGGGATTTAAAGTTCCAAAAGCGGCCAAATTATGTAAAACTACGGATGAGGTTATTGAGTTTATAGAGTATTGGGACAAACATAGGCACGAATTACCTTATGAGACGGATGGGGTGGTCATAAAAGTGAATAATATACAGCACCAAGAGGAACTGGGATATACTTCCAAATCCCCTCGTTGGGCCATGGCCTACAAATTCAAGGCGGAACAGGTCTCCACCGCGTTAAACGAAATTACCTATCAGGTTGGGCGTACAGGGGCCATAACCCCGGTTGCCAATTTAGAGCCAGTACTTTTGGCCGGTACTACGGTAAAAAGGGCATCCTTACATAATGCAGATCAAATAGAGAAACTGGATATCAGGGAAGGGGACACCGTCTTTGTGGAAAAAGGAGGGGAAATAATCCCTAAAATAGTGGGGGTGGATTTTACTAAAAGACCTCTCCATTCCAAGCCTACCCAATATATAGATCATTGTCCGGAGTGCCATACCCCATTGGAGCGGAATGAGGGAGATGCCAAACATTATTGCCCCAACGAGTATGGATGTCCTCCCCAGATTACGGGACGTATACAACATTATATTTCCCGTAAGGCAATGGATATAGAAGGGCTTGGAGGGGAAACCGTTGAACTTCTCTTTAAGGAGGGTCTTATTGAGAATTACGCTGACCTTTATTTACTGACCAAAGAGCAACTGATACCCTTGGAACGAATGGCGGAAAAGTCGGCCGAAAATCTTGTAAAAGGGGTTGCCGAATCAGTGAAAATTCCATTTGAAAGGGTGCTCTTTGCCTTGGGTATCCGGTTTGTAGGGGAAACCGTAGCAAAGAAATTGGCAAGGGCTTATAAAAATATAGATGGGCTAATGATAGCGACCGTAGAGGAATTAATGACGGTGGATGAAATTGGCCAACGTATTGCAGAAAGCTTGGTATCGTTTTTTGGAAACGACATTAACCTTGAAATTATTTCCAGATTAAGACAATACGGGGTACAATTTGAGGTCTCTGCCGATAAACTGGAGAATCAGACCGATATCTTAAAAGGACAGACCTTTGTGGTATCAGGGGTTTTTGAGAACCTGAGTAGGGACGAACTCAAAAAATTGATAGAGGACAACGGCGGAAAGGTAGGCTCTAGTATTTCTTCAAAAACTTCTTATCTTGTGGCAGGAGACAAGATGGGGCCCAGCAAAAGAACCAAGGCCGAAAGTCTTGGGGTTCCCATTATTTCGGAAGCCGATTTCTTAAGTATGGTATAATGTATATGCCCACGGGGATATAAATGAATAGTGTTGGAAGTAGAAAAAATAAGGGTATATGAGGGTAAAAGATATTTGTGCTAAATCGTAATTATGTATACCATACTACTTCTTCTGTTTTGTATTGCATTCATCATTGTGGCCTCGACCCGTTTTAAACTTCACCCTTTTTTGGCATTGCTTGCCGCTAGTTTATTATTCGGTATTTTTTCTGGACTCCCCTTGGATGAGCTTATAAAGACCATTAATGATGGTTTTGGTAGCACTATCGGTGGCATTGGCATTATCATTATAGCGGGTTTAATAATAGGGACTTTTCTGGAAAAATCGGGCGGGGCCTATACCTTGGCCAACTTGGTCTTAAAAATTATTGGTCCCAAACGTGTTCATATGGCGATGGGTTTTATTGGTTATTTTGTATCCATACCAGTATTTGCGGATAGCGGTTTTATTATCGTCTCGCCATTAAATAGGGCACTTACCAAAAAGGCAAAACTGTCCTTGGCGGGAACAGCAGTGGCTCTGTCACTGGGCTTAATGGCTTCCCATACTATGGTGCCACCAACTCCCGGACCCATCGCTGCAGCCGGAATCTTAGAGGCAGATTTGGGACAGGTTATCCTCTTTGGCTTAATGACCAGTATACCAGCCTTATTGGTGTGTATTTTGTTTGCCAAAAAAATAGGTTCCAAAATTTTTATAGATCCAGCGCCAAAGCTAACGGAGGAGCAGATTAATTCCCAGTTGGAAAACGCTCCATCGGTTTTTAATTCCTTTATACCTATAGTCGTTCCCATAATTCTTATTGTGTTAAGGTCATTTGCCGAATATCCCACTATGCCGTTTGGGGACGGTACTTTTAAGTATGCCATAGGATTTGTGGGTAACCCAGTGGTGGCCCTTTTGATCGGAATGGTACTGTCCTTTACCCTGCCCAAGAAATTGGATAAGGAAATGTTGAGCACCTCGGGATGGATAGGGGAGGCACTTACTTCTGCAGCCATTATTATATTAATAACAGGGGCCGGAGGGGCATTTGGAAAAGTACTACAGACTTCGGACATTAGTTCATTACTGGAGAATAATATGTCTAACGGAAATTTGGGGATATGGCTTCCATTCCTGATTGCTGCAGGTATTAAGACCGCACAAGGCTCCTCTACGGTAGCCATAATTACAACTGCTTCCATAATTGCCCCTTTAATGCCGGCAATGGGTTTCGATACCGAGGTTTCAAAAGCATTGGTGGTCATTGCTATTGGTGCGGGGGCATCCCTGGTGTCGCATGCCAACGATAGTTTTTTTTGGGTAGTAACCCAAATGAGTGATATGAAGGTAAATCAAGGATACAGGACGCATAGTTTGGGGACAGCCATTTTAGGCTTTTCTGCAATGATCGTTCTAACCCTAATAAGTTTAATCATCTAATCTTTAAAGAATGAAAGTTTATAAGACCAACCAAGGAATTTTGATTGAAAATGACCAGAAATTTTATTTGATCAATCAGGAATGGGATTCGTTTATTACCGATGATGCCATATACGATAATACACTAGGTTTGATTTCCAAGCTTGATCCTATTGAAAATAGCGATGCCATTTTGAGCGAAAGTTTAATGCCACCCGTGGGACGCCAAGAAATTTGGGCGTCCGGAGTAACCTATTATAAGAGTAGGGAGGCTCGTATTGAAGAATCCAAAGATGCGGGTGGAGGCGATTTTTACGACCGCGTCTACAATGCGGAAAGGCCGGAATTATTTTTTAAAAGTACGGCTAGTAGGGCAGTGGGACATAAGCAGGATGTCAGGATCAGAAAGGATTCCAAATGGAATGTTCCGGAA
Source organism: Arenibacter troitsensis (assembly GCF_900177645.1). Classification (GTDB taxonomy): domain Bacteria; phylum Bacteroidota; class Bacteroidia; order Flavobacteriales; family Flavobacteriaceae; genus Arenibacter; species Arenibacter troitsensis. The sequence goes on along the minus strand of NZ_FXAO01000003.1, from coordinate 550,083 downwards.
CCGGAACTGACCTTGGTGATAACCCCCAATGCCAAAATAATAGGCTATACCATAGGTAATGACATGAGCTCAAGGGACATTGAAGGGGAAAATCCCTTGTATCTTCCCCAGGCCAAGAGTTATGATGGGGCAGCGGCTGTTGGCCCTTGTATTTGGCTGAGCAAAGAGCCTATTTCCATGGATACCAAGATAAAAATACAAATTGTGCGTAAAGGAAATACGGTATTTGAGGGAGAGACCGAGGTGGGACAAATGAAGCGGAAACTTACCGATTTAGTTCAATATTTGTATCGTGAAATGTCCTTTCCCTTTGGAAGTCTTTTAATGACTGGGACAGGAGTGGTGCCCCCAGATTCTTTTACCTTGGACCACGGGGATGTTGTGAACATTACAGTCGATTCTATTGGGACCCTCTCCAATACCGTAGCCTAATTGTCCATATAAATTAAGAGTGATGTCCGTTCCAAAAAGTTTTGAAGAGTTTAATGCTACCCTGTCCCAACAATCGGCACCATCTTCTTGGCCTGAAGCCTTACGAGCCATGTGGTTTGATGCCAAAGGGGATTGGGAATCTTCACACGATATAGCACAGGACCTACATAATACCAATGGTAGCTGGATCCATGCCTATCTGCACCGAAAGGAAGGTGATAAGTTTAATGCCGGATATTGGTATAGAATGGCAGAAAAGAAATTTCCGAGTATAAACTTGGAAGACGAACAACGGCAATTGGTGGAATATTTTTTAACGCAATAACAGCAATGTTGTTTGTTTTGGGATAATATCAAGTAGTTATCACAAAAAAAGCGGTCATGGCAAATACCCTTGACCGCTTTTTTTTTGTTATTAATTTTCGTTGTTCCAAGGGGTATTTGCAAAATGGAAAAAGCTCGGGCTTATAATCAATAATCGGAATATTCAGTTGGGTAGAAGAAACGTGTAACGTTTTTGGAAACGTTGTTTTGGTAATTGGGATCCGATTTTAGTTTGTTCCAAACTGGCGAGTCGGAAAAGGATTTCCAATGTGCATCCCTACTGGCCTGATTTTCAAATGTGGTCATGTACATAAGGTTAGGCATTGTTGCACCGGACAATACCTCGCCATAGAATACGGCATTAAATCCTAAATTGTCAAAAAGGCTTACCTCCCCGCCTTTGTTGAACATTTCTACCTTGTTTATGTATTTGGCCTCTGTTGCCGATTCGTAACTTCTTAATTCATAGATACGGTCTTTACGTGGACCGCTTAAAGGAGAGGGCTTCATTTTTGGCATATCCACAAAGGCTTTTAAAATAATAGATTCAACCCGGCTATAGGGTGGGTTTGTATATGGGGCGTCCAAAAAATCTTTGGCGGCCGCCATATATACCTTATCCTTTTGAAGTTTGGCCTCTATTGTTTCCAAATCTCCAAGACTTTTCATTGGGATCAATACTTTAATGCTTCTGGGATTTAAAGAATCGATTGTTCTTGGTTTAAAAACCCCCACGTTCTTTATATTAAGTTTTTTAAGCGCAGGCAACAAGGCCTTGCCAAGATATTGGTCCGTGGTCTTTTCCTGTTCCTCCGTATCCAGGAGGTAGGTCTTTAGTTGGTAATATTCCCGCTGGTTGGCCTGACTAAAGGCGTTTATAGTAAAAAGCAATAAAAGAACTGAAATATATGCAGTTTTATACATTGAAATTAATTTAAGATAATTAATATTTTTTTTGGTGTCCGTTAAGTTAGGGCTTTTGAAAATAATCTAACAGTTTTTTAATAAAAACAAACAATGTTGCCTATATTCCTTAATTATTATAGTAAAATCTAGGATAAATGTTTTTTAAGCTTAATGACCACCGATTTGGAAGTAGGGGTATTGCTTTTATCGGCAGTGCTGTTTAAGGGTACCAGGACATTGGCTTCGGGAAAATAGGTGGCACAGCATTTTTCAGGGATATTGTAAGGCACAACGATGAACTTCTGTGCTACCCGTTCCGTATTGTTGTGGAAATTAAAAAGGTCTACCAAATCCCTATCCTGGAGATGGTAACTTTCAATATCTTTGGGGTGCATCAATATAACCCTCCGTTCATTAAATATGCCCCTATAGCGATCATTCAGTCCGTAAATGGTGGTGTTAAATTGATCATGGCTCCTTATGGTCATCATTAAAAGTTCACCTTCCTCCAAGACAATGGCCTCACTATTGGATATGCTGAAATTGGCCTTCCCACTTGTAGTATTATAGGAATTTTCCCTTGCCCCGTTGGGCAAATAAAAGCCGGAAGGCTGTCTTACCCTTTGGTTGTAGTTTTCAAATCCGGGAATACATTCCTCAATACTGTCCCTAATATGATCGTAATGTTGCATATATTTTGGCCAGTCTACTTTGGAATTTTTCAGGGTGGCCATGGCCAATTGGCAAACAATGGTAGGTTCGCTTAGTATCTTGGACGATATGGGTTTTAGACTGCCCTTGGAGCTGTGAACAACCCCCATGGAATTTTCAACACTTACAAACTGTAATTCGCCATTAATAAGGTCTTTGTCCGTTCTGCCCAAGCAGGGTAAAATTATGGCCTCCTTTCCATGAATAAGGTGACTGCGGTTAAGCTTGGTGGACACCTGTACGGTCAGGTTGCATTTTTGAAGTGCCTCTGCCGTAAATAGGGTATCTGGGGTTGCGGAAAGAAAATTGCCGCCCATGGCAAAAAACACCCGAGCCTTACCGGAATGCATGGCTTTAATACTTTCTACGGTATCAAATCCATGTTTGCGCGGTGGGTTAAAACGGAATACTTTCTCTAGCCGGTTCAAAAATGATGGTGAGGGCTTTTCGTAAATTCCCATGGTTCGGTCTCCCTGAACATTACTGTGACCACGTACTGGGCAGGTACCGGCACCTGGTTTTCCGATACTTCCCTTTAATAATAAAAGGTTTACGACCTCTTTTATGGTATTTACCGAATTCTTATGTTGGGTAAGGCCCATAGCCCAGCAAGCAATAATCTTATTGGTGCTGCACAGTATATTGGCTAAACTTTGCAGCGTTTGCATGGGAATTCCACATTTGGCAATTAAATTGCTTAGATCCAGTGTTCTTATGTGCGTTAGGTAATCTTCAAAACCTTGGGTTTTTTCTTTTATAAAATCCAAATCAAAAACAGTTCCCGGATCCTTATCCTCTTTGGTCAACATGATTTTTACCAAAGCTTGCAAAAGTGCCATATCGCCATTTATTTTTACCTGAAGGTATAGGTCCGTTAATTTCGACTTTATTCCCAGGGCTCCTTTTATTTCCTGGGGATTGTTGAAATTTAACAATCCGGTTTCAATGATCGGATTAATTGAGATTATGGTAGCGCCATTTTCTTTGGCTTTTTTAAGTGCACTGAGCATTCTAGGGTGATTGGTGCCCGGATTTTGCCCCAGGATCAGTATAACCTCTGTCTCATAAAAATCTTCCAGTTTTACAGAGCCTTTGCCTATGCCCAGGGTATCGGTAAGGGCAACGCCACTACTTTCATGGCACATATTGCTACAGTCCGGCATATTATTGGTACCGTATTCCCGAACAAAAAGCTGGTATAGGAAGGCGGCCTCATTGCTTGTCCTTCCCGAGGTGTAAAATATGGCCTCGTCCGGACTTTTTAACCCGTTTAGATGTTTTGCGATTTTGGAGTAAGCCACTTCCCAACTTATTTCTTGATAATGATCCGAACCTTGCGGCAAATACATAGGCTGCGCCAACCTACCTTTTTTTCCTATTTCATAATCTGAAAGCATGGAAAGTTGGGAAACACTATTTTTGGCGAAAAAGTCGGCGTCCAGTTTTTTGGTAGTGGCTTCCTCTGCAATGGCCTTGGCGCCATTTTCGCAATATTCGGCTATAGTGCTTCGCTCATCATCCGGATCTGGCCAGGCACAACCAGGACAATCAATACCACCCTTTTGGTTGAGGTTGGCAAGTGCTTTTAATCCACGGCCGAGTCCCATTTCCCCAAATACATGTTTGGCAGAGGAGATAACCGCAGGAATTCCAGCTGCCACCTTTTTGGGACTTGAAGTTTTAAGTCCGGTTAATTTTGCCGGTGATGTAGGTTCGGGATATGGTTTTTCAGGGTCGTCTGCCATTATTTTTCGGTTGTTGCCTTGGGGTTGGGGTAATTGTCCGATTGGTCCTCTACACGCTCATCCAAGCAAACAAAATCCTTTTCCAATAATAAATTAAGGATCTGTCCGTCGTTTAAAACCATCTTGTTTTCATAGCCTACCCGATCGATATCTGGCCAGGTTAAACTTTCTTTCTTAGGTAGATAAAGCGTTATGGTGTCTCCTTTAAACTCGGCTTGGAGGCCAGTTATGTTTTCTTTTGCCGCAACGGCATAGATAAAATCCTTGCCATTAAAAGCGGTCTGTTGCTTGTAGTGGCCATCCTTCTTCAATAATGCCACTTCTGATCGGGTAAGTCTATAACGAACCGAATTTCCCTGTATTCTAATTTTCATTCCAACAATATTATAAACCTAATTCTATAAAGTTAGGTATTCGACTATAAGCCTCAAAGTTTAGATTCCTAAATTTTAATCCGTTTCGGACCAGTGTAGATGTTATACCTGGTTTCGTTTAGAAATCCTATTAAGGTAATATCATGTTCCAAGGCCATTTCCACGGCCAAACTGGAGGGGGCTCCTACGGCCATAATAAAATGAATACCTGCCATGGCCGCTTTTTGTATCAACTCGAAGCTGGCGCGACCACTAAGAAACAATAAATGCTGATCCAAGGGCAAAAGGTCCTGGGTAACTAAATGGCCAATTATTTTGTCCAAAGCGTTATGTCTTCCCACATCCTCGCGCATGGTAATCAATTCGCCATTAACATTGAACAATGCAGCTGCATGTATCCCTCCGGTATTGTTAAAAATGTTTTGCTCTTGCTTTAGAATGCCGGGAAAGGATTTAATAAGATTTTTATCGATCTGAAAATCCGCCGGGGAAGGAGGTAAGCTACAGATTGTTTTTATGGCCTCTATACTGGCTTTGCCGCAAACACCGCAGCTACTGCTAGTGTAGAAATGTCGTTCCAGTTTACCGATATCTATATTTTCGGAATTATTTAGTTGGACATTTATGCTATTTTCATCAAGGGCAACTCTTTTTATTTGATCGGAAGCTTGGATAATGCCCTCGGTAAAAAGAAATCCAATGGCCAAGTCCTGATCATGACCTGGCGTTCTCATGGTAATGGAGATATTTTTATTGGTAATGGGGAATTCTGTTTTTAAAATACTGATACTGATTTGCAATGGCTCCTCAACAGCTATGTTATCCATATGTTCCACAAAATCATCTCCTAGTACCTTGATAATTTTTTTTGAAACTATAGATTTATCTTTTTCCTGAATCATAATATGGGGTTATACCTTGATGGAAACTCCATCAGCACTGTTTTGCTTGCCTTCGTCGAAATAAAAATCGATTCTACCTAAATTAATACCGAAGCATCCTACTTGGTTTATTAATATTTGTTCGTTTTTTCTATTGTTAACTATGGTGGGCCTGTCCAAAAATGTATGTGTATGTCCCCCAATAATCAGGTCAATATTCTCTGTTCTGGCCGCTAACTTTAAGTCATCCGGTTTTTGAGGGTTTTGGTATTGATATCCTAAATGGGACAGGCAAATAATTAAATCACATTTTTCCTCCTCCTTTAAGGTGCGGCTTATGTCCTGTGCAATTTCTATCGGGTCTAGATAAACGGTTTCTTGGTACAGCTTTTTGGTCACCAGACCGGCCAATTCTATACCTAATCCGAAAACCCCTATCTTAATTCCATCTACCATATATGTTTTAAATGGTTGAACATGACTGTCCATTAGGGTATTGGTAAAGTCGTAATTGGCAGATAAAAAATCAAAGGTGGCATAGGGCAACTGGGCATACAGACCATTAAGGCCATTGTCAAAATCGTGATTGCCAATGGTAGCGGCATCATATTTTAACATGCTCATTAGTTTAAATTCCAATTCTCCCCCATAAAAATTGAAGTAGGGTGTTCCCTGAAAGATATCCCCTGCGTCAAATAACAGGGTATTAGGGTTTTCTTTTCTTATTTGATCCACCAAACTTGCCCTTCTGGCCAGGCCGCCCAAGTTGGGATAGTCAGAATGGTTTTTGGGGAAGGGATCTATATGGCTATGTACATCGTTGGTGTGTAAGATGGTAATGTGCTTTTTTCTTGAATTTTGGCATGAATTCATTGATAGTCCCCCTATGCCAATAAAAGCGGCAGAGGCTGCTGTACCCGATATAAATTTTCTACGTTCCATAATTATTTTATTTGCAAAAATCGGTCATCCGTAGCTGCCCTAAGGGTGTCTATTTTCTTAAAATAATCGATCAGTATATTTCTGACTAGATAATCGGAATCCGTCAACGTAATATATTCTTTAAAAAAATCCATTTTATCACCACCAGTTACCAAATAATCTGAAGTGGCAACATAATAAGTCCTGTTTTCGTCAAATGGTTTTCCCTGAATGTTTACTGCTTGTAAACTTTTATTTTTATCAACGATTACCTGAATCCCGGAAATAGGGTGGGCAACGCTAGACTTTGTTAAGAACGATACCATGGCCCTAATGGCCTTGCCATCCAGCTCGGCAATAACTATCGAGTTTTCAAAAGGCATTACTTCATAGGCTGTGCGTTCGGTAACGTCCCCTTGTGAAATTACGGATCGGATACTGCCAAAGTTAAGAAGTACAAAATCTATTTGCTTCCCGGTTCTGGCGGCAAAAACGGGGTTTACTTCCTGCATTACAATGTCTGCCAGTAAATTACCGGCGGGAGAATTCAATGTACCATCTGTTTTGGATATGGCTTTTGGAGCGTAGGCCAAAACACTGTCCAATACCTCATTGATCCTGTTGCGATATGGGGCAATGACGTTTTCTACGGAGTCTTTGGCTATGGAAGCGTAATTGATCTGAATCCTTTGACCCTCAATATTTCTAAGCTTAGGAACGGATTCCCTGCAACTCTGCGCGAGCAGTATTGTTGCAATTATAACAAAATGTTTGTTTTTTAAATCCATATACTTCTTACCTTCGTATAATTATTGAGGCGATATTATTTACATTTACAATCTTGAAAATGTAAAAATACATGTTTTTAAAAACGCTTAAGGAAAAAATTAAATTTAGGGCAGGTAAAAAGTTTTTACAACGGGGCTTGACCACCCCGCCCGAAACCATTAATAGGGAGAAGGGCATAAGTTCTGTGGGTTGTATTGTTGATTTGGACGAGTTTGAAAATGCCAATGCTTTTTATGAGTTTGTGGATGAATTTTCCTTAAGGCCCAATTCCGTAAAAATAATTGGGTACAAGAAATATTACGATAAAAATTCCCCCTATTCAACTCCAGTTTTTTCCGACAAGGATTTGGGTTGGAAAGCAAATATTGAAAACAGTTATGCCTTGGAGTTTTTAAATAGGGAATATGACCTTTTGGTCAATTATTATACGGATGAAAAATTATTATTGCAGTTAATGACGTTAAAGACCAAAGCCAGATTGAAGGTGGGTTTTGGAAGTGTGGATAAAAATTTAAATGATTTGATATTGAATACTCCCATCAAGGATTTCCAAACTTTTAAAAAGGAGTTACGGAAATATTTAAGGGTTTTAAATGAGATTAAATAATGGAACAGTTAGTTGGAACGGGTGTTGCCCTGGTGACTCCTTTTAAGGAGGATTTTTCTATAGATACGATAGCTTTGGCAAAAATCGTAAATTATTGTGTGGAAGGTGGAGTGGATTATTTGGTTGTATTAGGGACTACCGGTGAGTCTGTTGTATTGACCAAAAAGGAGAAACAGCTGGTTATAGATACCATTGTGGATGCCAATGCCGGTAGGCTTCCTTTAGTCTTGGGAGTAGGTAGTAACAACACTGCGGCCGTTGTTGAAGAACTACAGGAAACCGATCTACGGGATTTTGTAGCTATTTTATCGGTTTCCCCATATTATAACAGGCCTACCCAAGAGGGAATATACCAGCATTTTAAAGCCATTTCCTTGGCCTCGCCCAAGCCCGTTATTTTGTACAATGTACCGGGTAGGACAGGGAGCAATATGTTGCCGGAAACGGTATTGAGATTGGCGAACGACTTTAATAATATTGTGGGTATTAAGGAGGCTTGTGGCGACATGGTACAAATTATGCGTACCATAAAGGATAAACCATCTAATTTCATGGTAATTTCTGGGGATGATTTTACTGCACTTTCCACGGTATTGGCCGGTGGTTCTGGAGTAATATCCGTTTTGGGACAAGGACTGCCCTCAGAATTTTCCCAAATGATACGATTTGGATTGGCGGGTCAGGTTAAGGAAGCCTTTGCGTTGCACTATGCCCTACAGGACGGGATGGATTTAATTTTCAAGGAAGGCAACCCTGCAGGTATCAAAGCCTTGCTGGAGGCTGTTGGACTGGGAACAGCAGTTGTTAGGTTGCCATTGGTTGAAGCCACTGCAACACTAAAAAAGACCATTAAGAGTTTTTTGAACACCTTGCTTAAGACAGTGGTTTAGAAAAATAAAACCATCTGTTACAGGATTTTTTGCCAACAAAGTTAAAACTTGCATAAAAATGTTGTGGTTGGTAAAGGGGCGGGCTATTTTAGCACGATAAAAATGTTTTTTATATCCGTTTATAATCCTTAATTTTGCAAAATGTTTTTAAAAATGAAGCGTCTATTTTCCTTTTTATTATTGATCGCTGTTCTTGGCTCTTGTAGTGAGTACCAAAAAGTACTTAAAAACGAAGATGTTAAGGCCAAATATGATTTAGCGGAAAAATTTTATGATGCCGGTGATTTTAAAAGGGCGAACCGCTTATTGGAACAGATTGCTCCAAAATATATAGGTAAGCCACAAGGAGAACGGGTTATGTTCTTTCTTGCGGATTCTTATTTCCAGACCAAGGACTACAATATGGCGGGTTACCAGTTCGAAAGGTTCCTAAAATCGTATCCCAAAAGTGATAAGGCTGTAGAAGCCGGGTTTTACGGAGCCAAGAGTTATTATATGCTTTCTCCTAAATATTCTTTGGATCAAACCGATACCGACAAGGCCTTGATAAAGCTTCAAAATTTCATCAATAGCTACCCTGATTCCGAATTTTTGGTCGAGGCCAACATAATGGCAAGGGAATTAACTACGAAGAAGGAGCGAAAATCCTATGAGATAGCCAAACAGTTCAATACTATCGGGGAATTCGATTATACTTTTTTAACGCCTGCGGTTACCGCGTTTGACAATTTTATTTCAGACAACCCGGGATCCGTTTATCGCGAAGATGCCCTTTATTATAAGTTTGATGCATCAACCAATTTGGCGCTTAACAGTTTCGATTATCTTAAAAAAGATAGATTGAATGATGCCAAGGCTGCCTATATGGCTTTGAAAAAATCTTTTCCGGAGTCCAAATATCTGAAGGAAGCCAATAAGACTTTGGAAAAAGTTGAAAAAGAATTAGAAATTTATTCCAAATAAAAATACGATTTGATATGAATATGAACGATTTAAAAAACTCGAAGGCTCCTGTTTCTACGGTGACGATCAATAAAAATGATTTTGATGCCAAGACAGGGAATATCTATGAGGCTATTTCCATAACTGCCAAGAGAGCTGTTCAGATTAATTCTGAAATTAAAAAGGAGCTTTTGGAGAAGTTGGAAGAGTTTGCCACTTACAGTGATAGTCTGGAGGAAGTTTTTGAAAACAAGGAGCAAATCGAAGTTTCCAAATTCTACGAAAAATTGCCCAAGCCGCATGCATTGGCGGTGAAGGAATGGTTGGACGATAAAATTTATCACAGGAATACAGAGAAAGACGCTTAAAAGGATGTTGGGCGGTAAGAATATACTTTTGGGCATTACTGGGGGTATAGCTGCTTATAAAACCACCTTTTTAGTTCGTTTACTTATTAAAGCTGGCGCTAACGTTAAAGTTGTTTTAACGGAAAGCGCCAGCTCTTTTGTTTCCCCCTTAACCTTGGCTACCCTGTCCAAGAATGCCGTACTTTCCTCATTTGTGGATGAAGAAAACGGAAGCGTTTCCTGGAACAACCATGTAGAATTGGGACTTTGGGCAGATATAGTCCTTATTGCTCCGGCTACGGCCAATACCTTGTCCAAAATGGCAAATGGTACCTGCGATAATTTATTGATGGCAACATACCTTTCGGCTAAATGCCCTGTTTACTTTGCTCCGGCAATGGACTTGGACATGTATAAACATCCTTCTACTACAGCAATCTTCAAAAAGTTGTTGTCATTTGGGAATATTATGATTCCGGCAACATCTGGAGAGTTGGCCAGTGGATTGATAGGGGAGGGCCGCATGGCCGAACCCGAGGATATTGTTGATTTTCTCATGGATGACATGGCCAAGGGACTGCCTCTTAATGGTAAAAAAGTTTTGATTACCGCAGGTCCCACCTATGAGGCCATTGATCCTGTTAGGTTTATTGGAAATCACTCATCGGGACTAATGGGCTATGAGTTGGCTAAAAATGCGGCTAATCTGGGGGCCCAGGTGTTCTTGGTATCCGGTCCGTCCCATTTAACCGTGCAACATTCCCATATAGAACTTATAAAAGTAACTTCGGCCAATGAAATGTATAAGGCAACCGTGGCCTTATACCCGGATATGGATATCGTTATTTGCGCTGCTGCGGTAGCCGATTATAGACCTAAATTAGTAGCCGATCAGAAAATAAAGAAAGCCTCCGATGAATTTACCATTACTTTGGTAAAGAACAAGGACATACTTTTCTCACTGGGAGAAATGAAGAAGGCGCAATTTCTGGTTGGTTTTGCGCTGGAAACCGAAAATGAGGTTGATAATGCAATAGGAAAATTAAAGCGGAAAAATTTGGATGCCATTGTCCTAAATTCTTTGAACGATAGCGGTGCGGGCTTTGGAAAATTGACCAATAAAATATCGTTCATAGATAAGAATTTGGATATTAAAACGTTTGAGTTAAAAACCAAGGCAGAGGTGGCTTTGGATATTTTGAATGAAATCAAGAACAGGATCCATGCGTAATCTATATATAGCCCTAATTTGTTTTATAATTTCTATTAGCCTGGGAGCTCAGGAATTGAATTGTGTGGTTACTATAAATTCGGATCAGGTTGGGCAGACCAATCAACAAATTTTCAAGACCTTAGAGCGTTCCTTAAATGATTTTGTGAATAAGAACAGGTGGTCCAATCGCGTCTACAAGGAAAATGAAAGGGTTAACGCCCAAATGTTCATAACCATTACGGAGTATGAATCCAGTAGGTTTAAAGGGAACATTCAAATTCAATCCTCAAGACCTGTTTTTAACACCTCCTATGAAAGTCCTGTCTTCAATTATAAGGATAACCAGTTTAGTTTTGATTATATAGAGTTTCAGCCCTTGATCTTGAACGAAAACAACATTACTTCCAATTTGGTAGGGGTCGTATCTTACTATGCCTATATTATTCTTGGCTTGGATGCGGACACTTTTTCTTTGGAGGGCGGTACCGATTTTTATAAAAAGGCACAACAGGTTGTTACTTTGGCCCAAAGTGCCGGTTATTCTGGATGGACACAGACCTCTGGACAAAGAAGTAGGTTTGAGTTGGTAGACAACCTTTTGTCCAATTCCTACAGAGAGTACAGAATAGCCATGTACAATTACCATAGAAAGGGTTTGGATGTCCTGGCCGATAACAACAGCACAGGAAAGCAAGTGGTTGCAGGGACCATGCGTTTGTTGGAGACCTTGGGGGGTAGGTACCCCAATGCTTTTTTGATTCAAACTTTTTTTGATGCAAAATCGGAAGAAATTCAAAATGTATTTTCCGACGGTCCCAAAGTGGATATTGTGCAGCTAAAACAAACCTTGAACAAAATAGCTCCACTTTATTCTTCTACTTGGAACGATATCAAATTTTGATCGGCTTCCTATGGGAATGTTGATTGCCGCTACAACAGGATTTGGTAGATAGAAATTTTTTACCACACATTTTTTTCCAAAGCAATATAAATTATCTTTACGGCAATCTTAGACAATAAACATTGCTGACAAATCTTTCCATAAAGAATTATGCATTAATAGACCATTTAAACGTTAAGTTTACCAATGGTTTTACGGTAATAACAGGTGAAACAGGTGCCGGTAAATCCATTTTATTAGGTGGGTTGTCCTTGGTATTGGGAAAAAGGGCGGACCTCTCTTCCTTAAGGGAGAAGGAGGATAAATGCATCGTAGAGGCGGAATTTGAAATCTCCAAATATGGCCTGGAAGCATTTTTTCAGGAAAATGACCTGGATTATGAGGCAAAGACCATCATAAGAAGGGAGATTTTGCCCAGCGGTAAGTCACGGGCCTTTATCAATGACTCCCCGGTAACTTTGGATATTTTGTCGCAATTGGGAGATCAATTGATAGATGTGCATTCTCAGCATCAAACCTTGCGACTAGCGGATAATGATTTTCAACTAAAAGTCATAGATGCCCTGTCCGATAATGGGCAAGTGCTTTCAACCTATTCTTCCAAGTTGCTGTTATATCAAGCTACCCAGAAGGAATTACAAAAGCTTGTCGATTTTCAAAATAGTGCCACCAAGGAACACGAGTATAATAGTTTTTTATTGCAGGAATTAAATTCGGCTCCCTTAAAAGAGGGGATATTGGAGGAATTGGAGGAGCAGTACGAACAGCTGAACAATGTGGAGATTATTCTGGAGCAATTGTCACATGGTCAGCAGCTGTTGAATGATGAGCAGATAGGGTTGGTAAACTTGCTTACAGAGCTGAAACAAGTATCCAGCAAGTTGGCTAGTTTTGGACACCAATACTCAGATATAAACGAGCGCATAAAATCAGTATTTATTGAATTGGATGATATTTCCAACGAACTCAATATTCTAAATGATAAGGTGGAGGCAGATCCACAAATGTTGGAACAGGTAAATGCCAAACTTCAATTGCTTTATGATCTTCTAAAGAAGCACAAGGTACAGACTATTCCGGAACTGTTGGAAATAAGGAATGCCTTGGATGGAAAGGTAAGTGCAACGGAAAATGTTGTCGCCGATATAGACCGTAAAAAGAAGGAGTTGCATCAACTGGAAATTGCGTTGAATACGGAAGCTTCCAATATAAGTAAGAGAAGAAAAGCGGTTATTCCAAAGCTGAAAAAACAATTGGAGGAAACTTTGACCGACTTAGGCATGGCCAGTGCAACCTTTAAAATTGAAATTGCACCATCCAAGGAGTTTAAACCTACAGGGAAGGACGATCTCAGCTTTTTGTTTTCAGCGAACAAGGGGTCGGCTTATGGAGACCTGAAGAAGGTGGCCTCGGGCGGTGAATTGTCCAGGATAATGTTGACCATAAAGGCTATTTTGGCCAGGTACGAACAGCTGCCTACTATGATGTTCGATGAGATAGATACGGGTGTATCCGGTGAGATTTCCAATAAAATGGGAGACATTATGAAGGATATGAGCAATACGATGCAGATTTTTTCTATCACCCACCTGCCACAGGTAGCGGCCAAAGGTGTGCATCATTTTAAGGTTTACAAGGAGGAAGAACTAATGGGTACCAATACCAAAATGAAAAGGCTTGCTTCAGAAGAAAGGGTGGTAGAGCTGGCAGAAATGTTGGGAGGAAAAACCTTGTCCGATTCAGCTTTGGCACATGCCAGGCAGCTATTGGATTAACCGTTTTTGGAAAGGATAGGGAAATCTAGAATTTCTCCTTCCGGTATTTTTGGCCATATTAATGTGCTATACTATGAACCCCTTTGTGGTTATTGTCTTGGTAATATGAAGCCATGGCAATAGGAGCACTAGCTTTTCTACCGTGTTCTTTCTGTGGTCTACCCACTAATTTTTAATATCTTTGACGATCTAAAATTCACTAAGAAAATAGACTATGTCGTTTAATTTACTAAAAGGAAAGAAGGGAATTATTTTTGGGGCGTTGGATGCCAATTCCATAGCTTGGAAAACTGCCGAAACTATACATGATGAAGGTGGTACCTTTGTCCTTACCAATGCGCCGATAGCCATGCGAATGGGACAGATAGATGAACTTGCCAAAAAGACAGGTTCCAAGATTATCCCTGCAGATGCCACAAGCGTGGAAGACTTGGATAATTTGGTTACCCAGTCCATGGAGATTCTGGGAGGAAAAATAGATTTTGTTCTCCACGCCATTGGGATGTCTGTCAACGTTCGTAAAGGCAGGGCCTATACCGATGAGAAATATGATTTTACCACCAAAGGTTGGGATGTATCCGCGTTATCTTTTCACAAGGTAATGCAGAGCTTGTACAAAGCCGATGCCATGAACGAATGGGGGAGCATAGTGGCCTTGACCTATATGGCCGCTCAGCGAACCTTTCCAGATTATAATGATATGGCCGATAATAAGGCGTATTTGGAATCTGTTGCCCGTAGTTTTGGATACTTTTTTGGCAAGGAGAAGAAGGTAAGGGTGAATACCATATCCCAATCCCCAACAGCTACAACTGCGGGACAAGGGGTTAAAGGGTTTAACAGTTTTATTTCCTACGCGGAAAAAATGTCGCCCTTGGGAAATGCAACGGCTCAGGATTGTGCAGACTATACCGTTACCCTTTTTTCGGATTTGACCAGGAAGGTTACCATGCAAAATTTATTTCATGATGGAGGTTTTTCCAATACAGGTGTTAGTCAGGAAGTAGTAGATAGATTTTCAGAATAATACACCTTGGGTGTATCTGGAGGTATGTCTTGGGCCAACAACCTATATTCTTGACAAAATACCAGCTTACATATTATTCATTTTAGCTTAATACAGTTATAATAAGGTTGAAGGCAAGCCAACATGTTTGTGACAGGTCTTTATTTTATACCAAACCACAATGGATTTATTCTTTTCTTTTATAGTGCCGGTTTACAACAGACCCAATGAGATTGATGAATTGCTGGAAAGCCTTTCATTGCAGGACTATGATAAATCTTTTGAGGTGGTTGTCGTGGAAGATGGATCGTCGGAAAGTTCAGAGGATATTGTGGAAAAGTATAAGGATAAATTGTCCATAACATATTTAAAGAAGAAAAACTCCGGCCCTGGGGATTCCCGAAATTATGGAATGAAGCGTGCAGGTGGTAATTACTTTATAGTATTGGATTCCGATTGTATAATCCCAAGCCAATATTTGTCCGTGGTGGAAAAGTCTCTGGCAAATGAATATGTGGATTGTTATGGGGGGCCGGATGCTGCCCATTCTTCCTTCACCAATGTACAGAAGGCCATTAATTATGCCATGACCTCTGTTTTTACCACTGGGGGTATACGGGGAAAAAAAAGGGCTGTAGGCAAATTTCAGCCTAGGAGCTTTAATATGGGAATATCCAAAGAAGCGTTTGAAAAAACCCTTGGATATGGCAATATACATCCCGGTGAAGATCCGGACCTTACCTTTAGAATTTGGGAGGCGGGATATGAAACCAAATTGATCGAAGATGCCTATGTATACCATAAGCGTCGAATAGATTGGAATAAGTTTTATACCCAGGTCAATAAATTTGGAATGGTAAGGCCCATTTTAAACCATTGGCATCCGGACAGTGCCAAAATAACTTATTGGTTTCCCACTTTGTTCTGTTTCGGATTCATTGTGGCAATTGCCTTGTTGGTTTTAGGAATATTATGGCCAATATCTATTTATGCCCTCTATTTTGGTTTACTTTTTGTGCATTCCTTGATGGCCAATAAAAATGTTAAGGTAGCTGCGCTATCGTTGGTAGCAGCAGTCATCCAATTTGTAGGATACGGTGTTGGATTCATTAAAAATTCGATCCTAATAGCTTTAAGCAATAAGAAACCAGAGGAGTTATTTCCTAAGCTTTTCTTTAAAACGATGTAATAAGTTGATAGAAAAAATTAAAAACGGACTAAACAAAAGAAAGGTTAAACTGTTTCTGGTCTTTCTATTCTGTTCCAGTCTGGCTTGGTTTATTAGCAATTTAGGGGAACAATATACCAATAATGCCACTTTTGATATACATTATGGCAGTACCCCGGATAGCTTATTACTAAACAGTGTTTCCAAAAGTAACATTAAGGTAAGACTAAGAGCCAGTGGGTTTCAATTTTTGATGTTCGGTTTCAAAAACAAAACTGTAGAAGTGGACCTGTCCGAATTGGAAAAAAAGGGTCCCAAATTTTTTGTTTCCCCCTCAACTTATAGAAGTCAAATAGAAAATCAGCTTTCAAAGTTTATAAGGGTTGAGGATATGGACAAGGATACCTTGTTTTTCAATTTTCAAAGGCTTTACAAAAAAAAGGTCCCGGTAATTCCCAAAGTGACTATTGATTTGGAACAAAACTATTTGATGGATAAGAACTATAGCTTGACGCCAGATTCCATAACTGTAATGGGGCCAAAAAAGGAGATAGATACTTTGACCGGAATTACCACCCAAACCTTGATGCTGCCACATACGACCAATGATATTTCAAAGAAATTAAAATTGAATCTTCCGGCAAATCTAAAAAACACCAAATACTCCGATCATAACGTCACATTATCGGCCAAAATATTTAAATTTTCAGAAAAGGTTTTTAAGGTACCAGTGGAGGTTGTTAATGTGCCTGAAGGAGTCGGGATAAGAACGTTTCCAGAAATAGTTTCGGTTTTGTGCAGGGGACGATTAAGTTCAATCAAGGAATTGTCGGTGACGGATTTTGTGGTCATCGCAGACTATTCGAACCTAAGGGACAAAAATGAAAATGTTCTGGATTTGAAATTGATAAAAAAGCCAGATAGCGTAAATGTGGTACAGTTAAGGGAGAATAAAGTAGAATTTATACTAAAGAGGCAATGATGATCGTGGGTTTGACAGGGGGTATTGGTAGTGGAAAATCGACTGTGGGATCTATGTTCCAAAAATTAGGGGTTCCTATTTATAATTCGGATATAGAGGCAAAGAAATTAATGGCCGGTTCTGAAAAGATCAAAAAGGATATTGAGGCATTGTTGGGCAAGGATAGTTATAAGAATGGAACGCTAAATAAGGATTACATAGCCAAATTAGTGTTCAATGATAAGAAATTATTGAAGGGCCTGAACAATATAGTCCATCCTGCCGTGAGGCACGATTTTAAGAGTTGGTGCCTACGTCAGAAAGCCCCTTATGTAATTCAAGAAGCTGCTATTATTTTTGAAAATGGGAACCAGGAATTTTATGATAAAATTATATTGGTTACCGCACCAAGGAATATCAGGATACAAAGGGTAGTTGATAGGGACGGAATTAGTGAGCATGCGGTAATGCAACGTATAGATAATCAATTGCCGGACCAGGAAAAAGAGAAGCTTTCCGACTTCATAATTGAAAATATTGGATTGGAGGCTACGGAAAGGGAAGTTTCCCGAATTCACCATAAATTACTTAAAATAAGGGCTTAAGCGCGAAATTTTAACATTTTTGTTAAGGTTAGGTTAAACGTGCAATTGGCTAAATGTTAAATTTCTAATTTTGTTGATAAATGAATAAGAGGTTATTTGGTCTTTTGGTAGTCTTAATGAGCCTTTCCCTGGTAGGAATCATCTTTGTACAGAGTTATTGGATAAATAAGTCGGTAGCTGATAAAGAGGAACAATTTTCAAATACGGTCAACCAAATTTTGAGTAGGGTTGCAGAGAATATAGAAAAGCGGGAGGTACAGGATTATCTTAATGAGTTTTACAAGCTTAGTGATAGTATAGGAAAGCCAAAGGCTACCCATCTTAAGAATTTTTTCTTTTTTGATCGTGATATCAATTCCAACGAAATACGGTTTTACACGCATGGTATTTTGGAGGAAGACTACAATATGGCATCTACGTTCTTTGATATTGGCTTGGACACCACAACCTTTAGAAATATTACCAGTACCAGGACAACTGAAATATTTAAGGAGGATTTTGGTTTGGACGGTAGGCAATATTCCTTGACCCCTGTCCAAAAGCTGGAGAAAATTGGATCTATGACAGATCTGGACAAGTTTGCTTTGGACGATGTGTTTAGGGAGCAGGCCAAAAATAGGCCTATCCATAAACGGGTATCCAAGCAGGAGGTGGAATTGATGCTTAGTAGGGAATTGAATAATCGCGGGATAGATATAGACTACGAGTATGGAGTTTACAGTAAAGGGCTGCCCACTAAGGTGAAATCCAAAAAGTTTAAATTTTCCGAGACCACGCTTTATAAGGCTCCTTTGTTTAAGGACAGTGAAGGGAATACCAATTTTTCCCTTTTGTTGACCTTCCCAAAAAAGAAAAGGTTCCTTATCCAGTCTATTCTTGGAATGGCAATTTTGTCCCTGACATTTACCTTGGTTATCGTGGTGGCCTATTCCAGTGCTATCTATCAATTGATAAAACAAAAGCAGATTTCAGAGATTAAATCGGACTTTATCAATAATATGACGCATGAGTTTAAAACTCCTATTGCTACGATCAATTTGGCTGTTGAAGCTATAAAGAATCCGAAGATTATTGATGACAAGGAGAAGGTACTGCGCTATTTGCAAATGATAAGGGACGAAAATAAAAGAATGCATGCGCAGGTAGAAAACGTATTGCGAATATCCAAGTTGGAAAAAAACCAGTTGGATATTAGTAAGGATAGGGCAGATGTGCACGACATAATAGAGGATGCCATTACCCATGTGGATCTTATAGTAGCGGATAGGGGAGGATACATCAAGCCACATTTAAAGGCGGAACGCTCAGAGGTATTGGCCAATGAGATGCATTTTACCAATGTAATAGTAAATATATTGGACAATGCTGTGAAATATTCGCCAGAAGCACCAAAGATCGATGTTTTTACGGAAGTGGTCGGTAATTATATCATCATAAAAATACAGGATCAGGGGGCTGGAATGAGCAAAGCGGTATTGAAAAAGGTTTTTGAAAAGTTCTATAGGGAACATACAGGAGATATACATAATGTTAAGGGGCATGGCTTAGGGCTTGCTTACGTTAAAAAAATAGTTGATGATCATCAAGGTGAGGTTTATGCAGAAAGTGAAAAAGGAAAAGGAAGCACTTTTTATATAAAACTGCCTTTAATTTAAAACAATAATGGAAACAGTAGATAAGAAAATATTACTCGTAGAGGACGATCCAAATTTTGGAATTGTACTTAAAGATTACTTGGCAATGAACGATTTTGACGTTACATTGGCGAAAAACGGAATGGAAGGTTTTGAAAAATTTAAGAAGGACAATTTTGATGTCTGTATCTTGGATGTAATGATGCCTTATAAGGATGGCTTTACCCTTGCCAAGGAAATTCGTGAAAAGAACGAGAACGTGCCTATCGTTTTTCTTACTGCCAAGACGATGAAAGAAGATGTCCTTAAAGGATATAAGGCAGGTGCGGATGATTATTTGAACAAGCCTTTCGATTCGGAAGTACTGTTAATGAAACTTAAAGCTATAATTCAAAGAAAGTCTTCCAGTTCGTTAGCGGACAGTAAACAATTTGAATTTACAATTGGTGGTTTTCAATTGAATTCCAAGCTTAGGTTCTTGAAATACAAGGATGAGGAAGCCATTAAGCTCTCTCCGAAGGAAAACGAGTTGCTTAGACTTTTGGCATTGCACGAGAACGATTTAATGCCAAGGGAGTTGGCCTTGACCAAAATTTGGAGGGATGATAATTATTTTACTTCCCGAAGTATGGATGTTTACATTGCCAAATTGCGTAAATATCTTAAAAAAGATGAAAACGTGGAGATATTGAATATCCATGGAGAAGGATTTAGATTGGTGGTTAAAAATGATTAAGCACCATATATCCAAAATTTATAGAGCACCAAGATTTTTCTTGGTGCTTTTTATTTGTAATCTACTAAATTTCAATGCTGTAGGTTTATTGAAAGGTGTTGGCGGAAGGAACCCCGAACAAAAGGATGTGGTCTCTGGTTTTGAATCTGAACTCTTGGGTCAACTTCGTTACCGCTGTGAAAGCTTGTTCCTGGGACAACTTATTGCTTAGTTCCGGTATTCTCTTAATATTTGGTCCACAATTTCTTGGGGACTGGGTTCTATCGATATTTTTATGGCCTTGGTAGGAGGTTCAAAAGTGTCCAGTTGGGACCGTAATAATTCGGCAGGCATAAAATGTCCTTTTCGTTTTTGTAGGCGTTCCAATAACAATTCAAAAGAACTTTCCAGGGAAATCCAAACTACCTTACCTTCAATTTTATTTTCCAGTATTTTTCTGTAGGATTCCTTCAAGGCAGAGCAGACAATGACAGCTCCGGTTTCTTTATTGTTCACGGCCAATTTGTTTAGGGTTACCAGCCAATCGTACCGATCTTCGTCCGTCAAAGGGATTTTATTAGACATTTTTTTTATGTTGGCCTCTGAGTGATAATCGTCACCATCAAAAAAAGGTAATTTCAGTTTTTCTGCCAACAACTTCGCTATGGTAGATTTGCCTGTACCGGAAACCCCGATTACAAATAGAATGTTTTTATTGGTTGAAGTCATTGTCTATTGCATTCTTGTTCTATTCTCCTCAAAACACCGTTTAAGTCGTAGTTATAATCAACCCAAATAATATCCTCTTTTTTCCGCAACCATGTCAATTGCCTTTTTGCAAACCTTCTGGTGTTTTTCTTTATTTCGGCAATAGCAGTATCCAGGTCAAAGCCCCCCTTAAAGTAATTAAATAATTCTCTGTAACCTACGGTTTGCAATGCATTAAGGGATTGTTGTTCCTTTAGGGACAATGCCTCTTCCAAAAGGCCCTGTTCCATCATTATATCCACTCTTTGGTTTATACGGTCATAGATGATCTCCCTTTCGGCATTTATGGCTATGGTAATGGTACTGAAATTCCTTTTGGTTTTTTTTTGTTTTAGGAAAGAGGTGTAGGGGAGACCTGAGCCAATACACACCTCTAGGGCTCTAATAAGCCTATGTGGATTATTAAGGTCTACTTGATGGTAATAATCCATGTCCAGAATTTTGAGTCGCTCCTGAAGGCTTAAAATGCCTTCGGTTTTCAAGGTTTGGTTCAGTGTTTCCCGGATTTCAGGATCTATTGGGGGGAAATTATCCAGTCCGTCCTTGATGGCGTCAACGTATAGGCCACTTCCGCCTACCATAACTACAATGTCGTTATCCTCAAAGAGTTTTGCCAGTTTTTCTATGGCTTCCCTTTCAAAATCCCCTACGGTATATTCTTCAAAAATGCTTTTGTGCTGAATAAAATGATGTGGAACACTGGCCAATTCTTCCGGGGAGGGTACTGCCGTCCCAATAGACATTTCTTTGTAAAACTGTCGGGAATCGGCAGAAATAATCTCTGTTTTATAATGTTTGGCTATGGCAATGGCCAAGGTGGTCTTACCTATCGCAGTGGGTCCTACAATGGAAATAAGATTATTTTTATTCATTAATCATCACTTAATCTATGTCCACATTCCCTACAGTAATGGGCATCAATACGCATAATTTCAGTACCGCAATCAGGACAGGTTCTACCAGGGGGGATATTTTTTTTGTTGGTCAAGCCAGCCGCATATTCAGCAGAAACGATCCCGGTGGGCACCGCTATTACACCATAGCCAATAATCATGATTACGGTGGCGATAAACTGCCCCAAAGGGGTTTCCGGGGAGATATCCCCATAACCTACCGTGGTTAGGGTAACAATGGTCCAATAAACACTATGGGGTATACTGGTGAATCCATGGGTAGGGCCTTCAACAATATACATCACCGTTCCCAATAAAACGGATATAATGATGATAAAGAAAACAAAAACGAATATTTTGGTTCTACTGGCATGGATAGACCTCACTAGATTGTTCGACTCCCCTACAAAGCGTACTAGTTTTAATATTCGGAATACCCTTAATAGTCTTAAAATTCTAAAGGCAGTTAGATATTGGGAACCTACAAAGAATAGGGAAAGGTATTTTGGGATAGTGGATAAAAAATCGACTAATCCAAAAAAGCTAAAGATATATTTTTTAGGTCGGTTGATGGAAATTATCCTTAAAATGTATTCTATAGAAAATAGAATGGTCACCACCCATTCGGAATAGTTCAGAAATTTATGGTGTTTTTCGTCAAACGAAGGTATGCTCTCCAACATGACAATGATGACACTATAGACGATTACCGCAAGTAGTATGATATCAAAAAGTCTTCCTGCAGGGGTATGGGTCCCGTAGATTACTTCATGGATCTTTTGTTTCCAACCTTTCTTAATTTTCAAAGTCTACTATTTTAGTTCTATGATTTTCAACACCTTTTTTTTTCTGAGATAGGATGAAATGATGTGGGTCGTGTTTTCATTTCCTTCCATAGGTGTTATAATGGATTCCAAGATATGAATATTATTGATTTGATGGTTTAAATTAAAATAGCCAAAGCCTTTAAAAACACCATCTTTGATCTCAATTCCACAACGCTCCCCAATTTCCCTTCCTTTATCCATGATAAGAATACTCTTGTTGGACAAACTGTACTTGTCAATGGCTTGGATTACCCTTCCATTATAGTCTTCCACAGGCTCTTGATTTATACACCCACCAAGGCAACTATTGTCCTCATAATGGGAACAATGCAGTTTTGCCTGTGATAGTCCATTTATTTTATTGCACAATTGAAATTCTTCCCTTATGCTGTGCAAAAAATTCTCGGCGCCCTGTAAGCTGTTAAAGGTCGTTACGGCTCTTTTTTTAGGATTTATTGCCTCTGCAGTCAAGGTGATATAGCCGTTCTGGTTCTTGGATTGGTAAACTGCATGGTTAAACAGTCTTTTCTTATAGTGGGTGTTGTACTTAGGTCTGTTCCTCAATAATTCCGCATTCTCTTTTAATAAGGCAGCCAATTCATTGCCCGTTTTTTCATAAGAGACCCTTTTGGTTTCTTTCTGAATTCTTCTGGCCTTTGGACTATTATTGGTAAAATGCTGATTGACCCTTTTTTTAATGTTGCTACTTTTTCCCAACAAAATAATATCGCCATCCTTATTGTGCATGTAGTAGACCCCTGTTTCCGAAGGCAATTCATCTACCATATCCAGTTGTCTTGGTGATAGTTCCCCTTGGGTCTCTGTTCTTAAAACGCTCTTGAAAATGCTTTTATCCAGGTCTTTTGAAAGTAAAAGTTTAAATAGTTGTAGGGTGGCAAGTGCATCGCCGTTGGCTCTATGGCGATCACTTACAGGAATTCCCAAGGACCGCACCAGTTTGCCTAGACTATAAGATTCGGCATCCGGCAATAATTGTTTGGCCAATTCAACGGTACAGAGGGTTTTGCGTTCAAAATTAAACCCCAACCTCCTAAATTCGGTTCTCAAAATCCTATAGTCGAATTGGGCGTTATGGGCCACAATTACGGCATCTTCCGTTATTTCTACGATGCGTTTGGCTACTTCGTAGAATTTTGGAGCAGTGCGAAGCATGTTGTTGTTGATGCCGGTAAGATTAACCACAAAGGGTTGGATTTCCTTTTCAGGGTTTACCAAGCTTATGAACTGGTCTACTACTTTATGCCCGTCAAATTTGTGGATAGCAATTTCCGTAACCCCCTCTTCATTGTATTTTCCTCCTGTGGTTTCAATATCTAATATGACGTACATGTAAAATTTCTAATTCAGATTACTAAACAAAGATACGTATTCTCCAGTCAAAGAAACAGCAAGGTAGCGTGCTAATTTCTGGAACCAAAAATGCTACTTCCCACTCGTATCATAGTGCTGCCTTCCTCTATTGCAATCTTATAATCGCCGCTCATTCCCATGGATAATTGCGAAAGGTCGGGGAAGCTTGATTTGGTTTTTTCAAACAAGCTTTTTAGTTGTTTAAATTCCTTCCTAATTTGCTGGTTATTATCTGTAAACGTGGCCATGCCCATTAGTCCAACTATCTTTATGTTGGTAAGTTGCTTAATATCACTTGAGGCTATCAATTCGCTCAGTTCGTTCTCGTCAAAACCAAACTTGGTGTCTTCCTCTGCAATATGGATTTGCAATAGGCAGGGGATAACCCTATTATGTTTTTTGGCTTGTTTGTTTATTTCCTTCAATAGTTTTAGGCTGTCAACTCCATGGATCAGGGCCACGTATTCTGCCATATACTTCACTTTGTTGCGCTGTATATGTCCTATCATATGCCACTCAATATCCTTGGGAAGAACTTCTTGCTTCGCCGTCATTTCCTGGATTTTATTTTCACCAAAAACCCGTTGCCCGGCCGCGTAGGCTTCCTCGATATCGGCAATAGGTTTGGTTTTGGAAACGGCGACAAGTGTGACGTGGGAAGGAATGGATTCCTTGATTGCTTTTAAATTATCTTTAATGGACATTTAATTTTATCTTTTTTAATCAAAACAAGGTTCTTGTGCAACATCAAAGTTGTAATTGAAGTTGACGCGTGCAATGGATTGCTATTTAAATTGTTTGGAAACCATTTCGGCCTTTCGGGATTCGGAATAATCGTAAAAGCCTTCCCCTGATTTAACCCCCAATTTTCCGGCGGTTACCATATTTACCAGTAATGGGCATGGTGCATATTTTGGGTTCTTAAATCCGTCGTACATAACATTTAAAATGGACAAACAAACATCCAGTCCAATAAAATCCGCCAGTTGTAATGGGCCCATGGGGTGGGCCATCCCTAATTTCATTACCGTGTCGATCTCGTTAACCCCGGCAACTCTATTGTACAGCGTTTCTATTGCTTCATTGATCATGGGCATCAATATTCGATTGGCAACAAAACCAGGGTAGTCATTGACTTCCGTTGGTGTTTTTCCGAGTCTTGTGGAAAGATTCATAATGGTATCCGTAACTTCATCAGAAGTGTTATAGCCTCTAATTATCTCTACCAATTGCATTATGGGTACGGGATTCATAAAGTGCATTCCAATAACCTTATCCGCCCTTTTGGTGGCCGCTGCAATCTGGGTAATGGAAATAGAGGAGGTGTTGGTTGCCAAAATGGTGGTAGGTTGGCACAATTCATCCAATTCCCCGAAGATTTTTAATTTAAGGGCCGTATTTTCCGTTGCGGCCTCAATTACCAAGTCGACCTTCTTGATTCCGTCTGCCAGGTTGGTGTAGGGAGTAATGTTTCCCAAGGCGGATTTCTTGTCCATTTCCGAGATAAGTTCCTTGGCCACCATTCTGTCGAGATTTTTTTCGATGGTGATAAGGCCCTTGTCCAGGGCTTCCTGTGAAATATCGATAAGGTTGGTCTTGAATCCATTTTGAGCAATTACATGGGCAATACCATTACCCATTGTTCCTGCCCCTATGACTGCTATATTTTTCATATGAATGCGTTTACTTGGAATTTTATTCTAATAGTTCATGCCTTTGTCTACAAGGAAAAATATAAAAACTATCGCTTATTTCCTTTGGAAGGACGCAATGACTTCCAAGGCAACCTTTAAGGCCTGTGTACCTTGTTCCAGGGTTACCACGGGGACGGTGTTGTTGTTTATAGCATCTGCAAAGGTCTCCAACTCGTCCAGTATAGCATTGTTGACAGCTATATCTGGATTTTCAAAATAGATCTGTTTCTTTATTCCTTCAGCATTTTGTAATATCATGTCAAAATCGCCTGGTTTTTCAGGGGCGTCTTTCATTTTGACCACTTCAACTTTTTTCTCCAAAAAATCCACAGCGATATAGGCGTCTTTTTGGAAAAAACGAGACTTTCTCATGTTTTTCAGGGAAATTCTACTTGCCGTTAGGTTGGCCACGCAGCCGTTTTCAAATTCTATTCTGGCATTGGCAATATCTGGTGAGTTGCTAATAACCGAAACCCCACTGGCATTAATTTGTTTAACCTTGGATTTTACCACGCTAAGGATGGCATCAATATCATGGATCATCAAATCCAAAACAACAGGTACATCCGTCCCCCTTGGATTAAATTCTGCCAACCTATGGGTCTCAATAAACATGGGATTATTAATATTTTCCTTGACGGCCATAAAAGCGGGATTGAATCTTTCCACATGGCCTACCTGTCCCTTTACTTGTTGTTTTTTTTCCAAATGCAACAGTTCTTCGGCTTCTTGCAGGGTATTGGTAATAGGCTTTTCAATAAAAACATGTTTTCCTTTTTCCATGGCCTTTTTGGCGCAATCGAAATGGGAAAGGGTAGGGGTAACTATGTCCACTACATCTACGGCATCTATTAGTTTATTTATGTTGTCGAAAAAAGTGTAGCCGAATTCGGCTTCCACTTTTTTGCCGTTAATGACATCGGGATCGTAAAAACCAACCAAATTATATTTTTGGGACTCATTCAGTAATCTTAGATGAATTTTTCCTAAATGTCCTGCTCCTAGGACGCCAACATTAAGCATATGTATTTATTTTCCTCAAAAATAAGGATAGTTTGCAAGTTTAGGGTCTTAAAAAACAAAACTTAAGTTTTAAGGACCATCTTTTTTGTCAACAATGCAATGTTGGAAAATGGGATGCAAATAATTGTTGAAGATAATTCAATAAGGGTTTTTGGAACTAAAGAAATCTAGGTTAAATTTACCTTCGCAGGAAAGAATAGATTAGATTGCAGTGGGTAAATTTTATGATTTCTTTATTTTAAGATTTTCGTTTTTTAACTTTACCCACCAAAACCAAACAATTGAAAGATACACTAAAACATAGGGGGATGCGCAACAAATTGGCGGACATCCTTTCCGGGAAGGGAATTATGGACAATTCCGTTCTAGAGGCCATCCGGGCAGTTCCGAGACACCTATTTCTAGATAGTAGTTTTGAAGACCATGCGTACCAGGATAAGGCTTTTCCTATTGGTGCGGACCAAACTATTTCCCAACCCTATACGGTAGCTTTTCAATCCGAACTTTTACAAGTGCAGCCCAATCATAAGATTTTGGAAATAGGAACTGGAAGTGGTTATCAAACCGCAGTATTGCTAAAATTAAAGGCAAGGGTATATACCATTGAGCGACAGTTGGAGCTCTTTAAAAAGACCAATCTTTTTTTTAAAAAAATGGGCTATAGACCCAAAAAAGTAATATTTGGAGATGGGTATAAAGGATTGCCGGAAGAGGCGCCATTTGATAGTATTATAGTAACCGCTGGGGCGCCTTTTGTGCCAAATCCTTTACTGGCCCAACTTAAGGTAGGGGGTAGGTTGGTTATACCGGTAGGGACAGACGAGCAAATTATGACATTGTTTGTTAGAAAGTCTGCCAAAGAATTTGAGAAAAAGGAATTGGGATCCTTTAGATTTGTGCCTTTATTGGAGGACAAAAATTAAGGGAAATCCTAATTGTTGAAGCTTTTCTTGATTCTATCCAGGTTTTTCTTGTTGTCACGATCCTTGATAGTTTCTCGCTTGTCATATAGTTTTTTACCTCTTGCCAAAGCGATGTTCATCTTGGCCAAGCCCCTTTCGTTCAAAAAAAGATTTAAGGGAATGATGGTTAAACCTGAGTTTTTTACTTCTTTTTCCAGTTTTTTCAGTTCACCTCGGTTGAGCAAAAGTTTTCGCTCTGCTTTCGGTTTATGGTTATAATGCGTTCCATGGGAATATTCGTCTACCTGCATATTAATAACAAACAACTCTCCCAGATCATTAAATTCACAAAAGCTTTCCGAGATGGAAGCCTTGCTTTCCCGGATAGATTTAATTTCGGTACCAGACAATACAATACCTGCCGTATAGGTATCCAGCAACTCGTAATCGAATCGGGCCCTTTTGTTCTTTATATTTATTTTTTTCTGCATATGTTTGACAAAAATAGAAACAATTATCCGATTGGCAATTAGGGCATAAGTATAGATCCTGCCAATTTTTTTGAATATAACTATGTTTTTTTTGTAATGAATGTGCCAACTGTGCGATTAATATGAAAAGTTATTGAATGAGAGTAGTAACCCTATTAACGCTTGTTATTTTTATTTTTTCGTGCAAGGAACAAGCGCGAACCACCCTTTCCGCCCAAGAAATAGTGGATAAGTCCATTTTGGTAAGTGGAGGGGAGCAGTATAAAACCAATGATTTATACTATAAATTCAGGGATTATGAATATGCTGCTGAATGGCAAGACGGAAAAAGAATTTTAAAACGTATTAAATTAACCGACTCCACAAAGGTAGTGGATGTAAAAGTTAGCCGAGGTTTTAGTCGATTTATTAACGATAGTTTGGTGCCACTAAAGGACTCCATTGCCAATTTATATGCAAATTCCGTGAATTCCGTGCATTACTTTGCCTACTTGCCATACGGTCTGAACGATCCTGCTGTCAATAAGGAGTTATTGGGGGAAGTTACAGTAAGGGACAAGGAGTATTATAAGGTAAAAGTAACTTTTGATCAGAAAGGTGGAGGAAAGGATTATGAAGATATTTACCTGTATTGGTTTAATAAGGAAACCTTTAAGCCCGATTACCTAGCGTACAAGTTTTATGTGGATGGAGGTGGAATCCGTTTTAGGGCAGCATATAATGAGCGCTATCATGGAGGTATCCGTTTTGTTGATTATGAAAATTATGCCGCCTCTTTAGGGGACAGTGCATTCTACGACGTGGATGTTCTTTATGAAAAAGACAAATTGAAATTACTCTCAAAAATAGAGTTGAAAGATATTTCAGTAACAGCTTCCAATTAGTCCATTTTTAATCTAATATCGGTGGCTTTTCCATTTATGATCCGTACAATAAATAGGCTGCTATTGTCATAATCGTCCATGTGTTCATATTTTTCCTCTCCCAACATGAGATTTACGAATTCCGGAGTGGTATTGCTATGGCCAACAATAAGAACGTTTTTGCCAAGATTTAGATTTTTAAATTCTTCGATAATGAGTGCCTTTGGGTCGTAATATTGGGGGGTAATTTCTTTTTTCACGGACGTTGGCGCTGCGGTCATCGCCGTTCTTTCAAAATCGGTGATGTAAATGGCATCCAGGGCAACGGGATCAAAAACTTCGGCCCAGCGTATAGCCCGCCCCAATCCATCCTGATTTAACTCGGGATCTATATTTTCAGGATCGCTACGATCTTTTTCGGCATGTCTTATAAAATAAAAAGTGGAAATAGAATCTTCTGCGTTTTCAAGGGGTAACTTCGGATCTTCCTTACAGGACATAGCGCCGATGGTGAAGGAAAGAATCAATAGCAGGTGTATACGTTTCATGATCAATTCTATTTTTGGTATTTGGTTCTTCTAGTAAAGTAACTAAAATTACAGTAAAAAAGTATGTAGTGCCCATAGTTTTTTGTTCTTTTGTATATGGATAAAAAGTACGCTATTTATGCTATTTTGTTTGCGGTTTTGTTTTCGCAGGCACAAGAAGTTGCGCTTCCAACGGACTTAAGGCAGCATAATTTAACCGAATTCAATGCCAGTTTGTTTAATCCGGTTTTTTCACTGGATAGGAACAATCCAGAGTCTATTGCCTGGTGGTCCAGGTATCAATGGCAGACCATAGATGGTGACCCTACTTCCATTTTCTTAAATTATTCCAGAAAAATAAACACCCAGTCTTCTATAGGCGTTGGTTTTGTGCAAAATAATACGGGGGTGTTTTTAAATACCGGTGGAGTACTCAACTATGCATACGCCTTCGATTTTGGCAATAATATGCAATTGTCCGTTGGTTTGAACGTATTTGGTTTTAATAGTGAAATTGCAGACGATAGGTATAGTCCAAATCCAGAAATTTTATTGCCCCAATTGCAATTGGCCAAAAATGCATTTATAATGCAATTTGCCCCGGGAGTCAGATTTTCTATGGATGGTTTCAGCGTTGGTTTTACCGCAGAAAACCTGTTCGATTATAATTTCGCTACTAATAGTAGTGCTTCGGCATCCGATGAAAAGATATATATGGGTATGATCGACTATCAATTGCCAGTTACCTTATTTAATGGTGTGGACAATGCCTATCTGCTGCCTATGCTGTATGTAAAATCGGTGCCTTATGGAGATACGCAGGTAGGACTTAATGCCCTATTATCGTCCAATAAGTTTTGGTTGCAAGGTGGTTACAATAGTTTCTATGGCATATCTGGTGGTCTTGGGGGTAGATTTTTTAAGCATTTATCATTGGGTGCCCTTATAGAATATGGCTTGGACGCTGAGGTTAAGGATATGGATCCCTCTTTTGAAATAATTGCGGCATATACACTAAGTAGTCCTGATCCACGTAAAAAGGTAGTTGGATTTGATGTGGATGAGACTCCAGTAGAATTGGAAAAACCAGAGGAGGTTACTCAACCAGAAGAAGTTACTCAATCGGAAGCTGAGGATCCTATAGTAGAGGAAAGGAAAATGCAGCAGGAGCTAAGCAAGGCGGAGGCTTTGGCCGAAAAAAAAGCCCTAAAAAAGGAAAAAAAACAGAAGCGTGTTAGAGGTAAGAAAAAGAAAGCGCTTGCGGAAGAATTAAGAGTGGCTCAGGAATTGGCCGAGGCAAAAAGGTTGAAGGAAGAACAGGAGGCCGCAGCCTTGGCGAAGGCTCTACAGTTGAAGGAACAAAAAAGATTGGACTCCATTAAGGCTATGGAACTGGCATTGGCTAAGAAAATCCAGGATGACATGGACATGATTGCGGCTCGGAAAAAGGCGGGCAAGAAGATAACTCAAGGCCATTACGAGGAAGTTGATAAACTGGAAGGCCAAAAAGCAGGATTTTATCTTATAGGCAATGTTTATGGTACGTCTAGGTACCGTGATATATTTGTGGAGAGTCTTAAGAAGAAAGGGATTGACGCTAAGTTTTTCTATTTGGAAAAGACCAAGTGGGACTATGTATATTTGGAAAGGTTTGATACCCTTAGTGAAGCGGAAGCGGCAAGGGATAATAAATTTAATGGCAAATATGCCGAAAGAACCTGGATATTTAGGATAATAGGGGAGTAATGTTCAATTACTTTTTTATTTCACGGACAATTAATTGGTCCAAATAGGTCACGGTGTTCAACAAGTATTTTCTATCACCCATTATAGTGGCCATAGCTACGGCCCCTTGGATCATGGTAAATAGTTGCTTTGAAAACTGGAGCGGTGTTACTGGCAGTCGCAATTCATTGTTGTTAAGTCCATTTTCCAGTACAAGGGCAATTTTCCCCTCTATGGTTTTTATGGTTTCCCTGGTTGCGGCCAGCAGTTGTGAATTATTGTGATTGGCATCTATACCGATATTCAAAATGGGGCAACCGCCCAATTCCTCTATAAAAGTATCGTAGTGACGATAGAAATTGGTAAGTACAAAAAGCTTTTGAAGGGAAGTTCCGCTCGAACTTAGCTTATCGTCTATTTCCGATAATAATTTTTTGCTGTTATATTCAAACGCCGCCAGCGCCAAGGAATCCTTGTTTTCAAAATTCCCGTAAATAGCTCCTTTGGTCAGGCCGGTGGCCTCTGTTAGATCGCTCATACTTGTGCCAACATATCCAAGCTTGTTGAAAATGGGAGCAACTGTTTCAATAATATAGGCGGTTGTTCTCTCGGCTTTTGTAGACATGTCCTTACAGTTTTACGCTAATATAAAAAATCTTATACTGCATGGTATATATTGTTAATAAAAAAGGGCATCCAATTTGTAGTTGGATGCCCTTCTATTTTATTTGGCCATCTTATTTGGCCAGTTCACTCTCATTTCTGAATACTAGCTGATCGTCAAAGGAGTCTATTAGGAGAATTCCACCAGGGTGAATTTTACCACTTAACAATTCTTTGGAAATATTATTCAATACTTCTTTTTGTATTACCCGTTTTATAGGTCTTGCACCATATTGCGGGTCGTATCCTTTGTTGGCCAGGTAATCTATGGCCTCTTCGGTTGCATCTATGATAATTTGCTGTTTGGCAACCAATTTTTTCAACTGATCCAATTGTAGAACCACTATCTTTTTAATGTCCTTTTTGCTTAGAGGGGTAAACATGATAATGTCGTCTATACGGTTTAGGAACTCTGGCCTTATAGTTTTTCGTAACAGTCCCAATACTTCCACTCTGGCAGCTTCTGTGGCGCTATAGATGTCTTTGTTATCCTCAAACTTTTCCTGAATAATATGGCTTCCCATATTACTGGTCATGATGATAATGGTATTTTTAAAATCTGCCACACGACCTTTGTTGTCCGTTAGCCTGCCTTCATCCAATACTTGTAAAAGGATATTAAAAGTATCTGGATGTGCTTTTTCAATCTCATCCAGTAACACCACGGAATAGGGTCTTCTTCGCACTGCCTCCGTTAGTTGGCCACCTTCGTCGTAACCTACATATCCTGGAGGGGCACCTACCAATCTGCTAACCGAATGACGCTCTTGGTACTCGCTCATATCAATCCTGGTCATAGCGTTTTCATCATCAAAGAGATAGGCGGCCAAGGTTTTTGCCAATTCTGTCTTACCCACACCCGTAGTTCCTAGGAAAAGGAAGGAGCCAATTGGTCTTTTGCTGTCCTGCAAACCAGCCCTACTTCTTCTTATGGCGTCGGAAACAGCCTGTATGGCTTCTTCCTGTCCTACCACTCTTTTGTGGAGCACATCCTCCAATTTCAACAGCTTTTCCCTTTCGCTCTGAAGCATTTTGGTAACTGGGATACCTGTCCATTTGGCTACCACCTCGGCTATATCCTCATTGGTGACCTCTTCCTTGATTAGGGTTTCCCCAAGTTGTTGTTCTTCCAGTTCGCTTTCCAGTTTATCCAATCGTTCTTGGGCTTCCTTTATTTTTCCATACCTTATTTCGGCAACTCTTCCATAATCGCCATTGCGCTCGGCCCTTTCGGCTTCCAATTTAAAGTTTTCAATATCGTTCTTTGTTTTTTGGATATCGTCCACAACCGTTTTTTCGCTATCCCATTTGGCAAAGATTTCATTTCGCTCTTCCTTCAAATTGGCAAGGTCCACATTCAAAGCCTTGAGTTTTGAGGTGTCGTTCTCTCGCTTAATAGCTTCAATTTCTATCTCCAATTGCATAATTTTACGATCCAAAACATCCAATTCTTCAGGTTTGGAATTTATTTCCATCCTCAACTTGGAAGCGGCTTCGTCCATTAGATCGATGGCCTTGTCCGGCAAAAATCTATTGGTAATGTAGCGTTGTGATAATTCAACTGCCGCAATCACAGCTTCGTCCTTGATCCTAACCTTATGGTGAGCCTCGTACTTTTCTTTTATACCCCTAAGAATGGATATGGCACTTTCTGTATCCGGTTCATCCACTATTACTTTCTGAAACCTTCGTTCCAGGGCTTTGTCCTTTTCAAAATATTTTTGATATTCGTCCAAGGTGGTTGCGCCTATGGCTCGCAGTTCCCCACGGGCCAGGGCAGGCTTAAGTATATTGGCGGCATCCATGGCGCCTTGTCCGCCGCCGGCCCCGACAAGGGTGTGGATTTCGTCAATAAAGAGTACAATGTTCCCGTCCGAGGAGGTTACTTCCTTGATCACGGCTTTTAAACGCTCTTCAAACTCCCCTTTGTATTTGGCACCTGCGATAAGTGCGCCCATATCCAAGGAATATATAATTTTATCCCTGAGGTTTTCAGGAATGTCGCCCTGAACAATTCTATGGGCTAACCCTTCTGCAATAGCAGTTTTACCTACACCAGGTTCCCCAACCAGCATGGGGTTGTTTTTTGTTCTACGTGATAAGATCTGTAAAACCCTCCTAATTTCCTCGTCCCTGCCTATAACTGGGTCCAATTTTCCGCTATCCGCCAGCTCATTAAGATTTCTGGCATACTTGTTCAATGAGTTATAGGTGTCCTCGGCACTTTGGGAGGTAACCTTACCACCCTTTCTCAATTCATTTATGGCCGCGTTTAGGTCCTTTTCCGTAACTCCTTGGTCCTTTAGTATTTGGGCTATTTTGCTCTTGGATTTAAAAATTGCCAATAACAAATGTTCTATGGAAACGTATTCGTCCTCCATTTTTTTAGCAATAATACTAGCTTCTGTGACAGTCTTATTGGCTTCCCTGGAAAGCATAATTTCCCCACCCGATACTTTGGGGAAACTCTCCAGTTCCTTTTCCAAAATTTGGTTCAATAAGGTGGTGTTTACGTTCAATTTCTTGAGGATAAACGGAAGTACATTTTCCTCAACTTCGGAAATGGCCTTAAAAATATGTTCGTTCTCAATTTGTTGATGTCCCAGACCTTGCGCCATTTGTTGCGCATGCTGTATGGCTTCCTGCGATTTTATGGTGAAGTTATTGAAATTCATATAGTTGTTTTTTTTATGTTATTGCTTACTTTTGAAGTCTTAAAAGCAACAACCTTACCACTGTTTTGAACAGGACAAAATGTCGTTTATTTTTCAAATTTAAGCGACAAATCGACAGCTTGTAAGGTTGGCAACATTTATTGGACTTAATACTAAAATTACGAAATGGGGATTCTAAAAGGGCTTTTTGGAAAGGGAAATAATAGCGAAAAGGAAAAAAAAGAGGCAAAGGTTGCTCCTTGGGCACCATTGGCGTCCGTAGAGCAGCTAGAGGTAATAAAGGAAAGATCCAAGGTAAAGCCTCAGATAATATTTAAGCATTCCACTACCTGTGGTATAAGTAGAATGGTCATGAATCGGTTTAATGAGGGGTATGACATGCCCCAAGACAGTATGGACCTGCATTACCTGGATCTACACCAATATCGCTCTGTTTCCAATGAAACTAGCAATGTGTTTGGAGTTGTCCATGAGTCGCCGCAGTTGTTGGTAATAAAAAACGGAACGGTAGTGGCGCATGAGTCCCATGGTGCAATTACGCAACTGGATTTAAAAAAATACATTTAGCTAAAGGAAACTCCTAAAAGGCTAAATGTATTCTTATTGGGGCTAAAAAATAAGTAAGACCTATTTAAGGTTTAATTGAAACGATGTCTGGTGACTATACCTTTCAATTTGGCTTTTAAATCTTCCCCTGCGTCATAAACCATTTGTTCATTGCTAGGAAAGGGAACGGCTGAAAGTTGCAATAACGGGACCATATCTTCCTCAAGGGCACTTGTGTCGCCGTTGTGTTTGGCATAAACGTGGTTAAAGACAAACTGGCTGGCCAAGGGGTAGGAATTGATCTGCTGCTGACTGTGTAAATCCAAAAAGCTTACATTGCCAACAACTTCTACCGACTTCTGTTGGGTAAATTGATAAAAATTACATTTAACGGTTTTAAACTTATCAATCTTAATTTTGTTGCCCAAGCTGTCCTTTAAAACTTCACCATTGGAATTTGTGGCGTATTTGTAGCCGTCCTTGATCTGCTTTTCCTTGGAGATCTGTTTTTCGGTAACCTGTTCCGGGCTTATATTGATGTTCCTGAATGCCACCTGCATTTCATAGTCATATTTAATATTTTGCAATGCGTTGGTGTGGTAAACGGTCCAAAGGTCGTTTAATCCGTACGTATTAAAGTTTAACAGTTCCTGCTCCAAACGATGGGGTACAATTTGTTCGGAATCATTGATCATCACTACTTGGACATAGTCCAGACCTTTGTTGTGGGCCTCCTCCAGTTTAAGGTTGGTATCCTTATAATTTGGGTTTATGTCATTTAAATAGGAAAATTGATCAAATGCTTTCCGGTAATCTTCCTTGTATTGTCCTGAATTTAAAAGGGCCGTGGCATTGTTGTATAAATAATCGGACAATTCGCGCTTGGACTTTATAATTTCCTCATCATAATCCTTAAAAGCAAATCGGGCATTCCTATTTTCATCAAACAGTTGTAATGGCAATAGAGGTTTTATACGTTCCTGAATTGATTTTAGGTTCTGATAGCTCTTAAAAATTATTTCATGGTTGGCCGGATTGTTATCCTTCTTCAAGAATGCAATCTCTTGAAGCTCACGTTCGGTATTTTTCTTGTAGGCCTCCTCCAGCAATTGAATATAGGGCTGGTTGGACTTCTTTGTCTTATTTTCGGCAATGTTTTTTAATGCATTATTTATGGCATTGCCATAGTTGCCCGTATTAAGGGCTTCCTGTGTTTTTTTAACCCCTCCGCAAGAGATAAAAATAAACATCATAAGTGATGCAAGTAATGATTGTTTCATAACGTTTGGTTTAAAAATATTATGGACATAGTTCAATAGCTATGCCAAAATAGTTCTATACACGAACGTGAAACTATTCTGTATCGTACAAATACGGGTGTTTTTTTTGGGTCTTATTTCTTCTTTTGCTGAAAAACGGGCAATAATTTAGTGGATACTTCCCCAAAACCAATTCGCACATTATCCTTTTTACAATAACCGGTTATGGTCACTGTATCGTAATCTTCAATGAATTTTCTTGTGGATCCGTCCTCCAGGGTCAACGGTTTTTCTCCTCGCCATGTAAGTTCCAACATAGAGCCGTAAGTATCGGGGGTAGGGCCAGAAATAGTCCCGCTGCCCATCATATCACCACTATTTACTTTACAGCCGTTGATGGTATGGTGTGCCAGTTGCTGCGCCATTGTCCAATACATATACTTAAAGTTGGACCGGGTTACGGTGGTTGCTTTTCCGCCTTCGGGCCTTATGGAAACTTCTAAATTTATATCGAAACCTTTTTTTCCTGTTTGTTGTAGGTAGGGCAGGGGTGTAGGGGTCTGCTCAGGACTGGCCACTCTAAATGGTTCCAAGGCATCCAAGGTCACTATCCAAGGCGAAATGGATGATGCGAAATTTTTGGCCAGAAATGGGCCTAAGGGTACGTATTCCCATTTTTGGATATCCCTAGCGCTCCAATCGTTAAATAGTACCATTCCAAAAATGTAATTCTCTGCTTCCTCGACCGGAATTGGTTCGCCCAATACATTGGCATCTGTGGTGATGAATGCCATTTCCAATTCAAAATCCACCAATTTGGAAGGGCCAAATACTGGTTGTTCCGCTCCGGCAGGAAGGGTTTGACCCATAGGTCTTCTAACTGCGGTGCCACTAGGCACTATGGAGGAACTTCTGCCGTGATAGCCTACCGGTATGTGTAACCAATTGGGAAGAAGGGCGTTGGCTGGATCCCTGAACATTTTGCCCACATTTGTGGCATGTTCCTTACTGGAATAAAAATCCGTATAATCCCCAATTTGAACAGGAAGTTGCATTTCTATTTCATCTATAGTAAAAAGAACAATGTTTTTATGTTCTTCGTTGTTCTTCAATTCGGTGTTATTGATATCGAATATTTCGCTAATCCTATTCCGTACTAAACGCCATGTCTTTTTGCCATCGGATATAAAATCGTTGAGGGTGTCCTGTAAAAAAATATCATCGGTCAATGGAATATCCTTAAAATAACCCAATTGATGCAATGCCCCTAAATCTATGGCGTAATCACCAATTCTTGATCCTATGGTGATGATATCATCCCTGGTCAGGAAAACTCCAAAAGGAATATTCTGAATGGGGAAATCAGAATTGATGGGTACAGGTAACCATGTTTTTTTTTCTGGATTATTAGTTTTTAACGGCATTTTCGAGTTGTTAACTTATGTTTAATAAATATCTTATCAAATATATTATTTTCTAGCAATTAACAGTCTGCAATTCGTATTTTTGCACATTATTTAATAGATTAATACTTTATGCAACGCGACAATCAAATTTTTGAACTAATTGAGGCGGAAAAGGAACGCCAAATTAATGGAATTGAACTAATTGCTTCTGAGAATTTCACTAGTCCCCAGGTTATGGAGGCGGCAGGATCCGTGCTGACCAATAAATATGCAGAAGGATATCCAGGTAAACGCTATTATGGAGGTTGTGAAGTAGTGGATGAAATTGAGCAATTGGCCATAGATAGGGCAAAGCAATTATTTGGTGCCGCGTATGCCAATGTTCAGCCGCATTCCGGATCTCAAGCCAATGCCTCTGTATACCATGCATGTCTAAAGCCAGGTGATACCATTCTTGGATTTGATCTGTCCCATGGCGGTCATTTGACCCATGGGTCCCCTGTAAATTTTTCAGGGCGATTGTACAATCCGGTGTTTTATGGGGTTGATGAGGAGACCGGTGTGTTAGACTACGACAAAATACAGGCCATTGCCACCAAAGAGCAGCCTAAGTTAATAATAGCTGGGGCTTCTGCTTATTCCAGGGATATGGATTTTAAAAGATTTAGGGAAATTGCAGATAGCGTAGGGGCTATACTTCTGGCCGATATATCACATCCTGCGGGACTTATTGCCAAAGGAATTCTTAACGATCCAATACCACATTGTCATATTGTAACCACAACTACCCATAAGACTTTGCGTGGGCCAAGAGGAGGGCTTATTCTAATGGGAGAAGATTTTGACAATCCTTTTGGGGTTAAGTTAAAGAACGGAACTTTGAGAAAAATGTCCGCATTATTGGATTTGGCAGTTTTTCCAGGCAATCAAGGTGGTCCTTTGGAGCACATTATCGCGGCAAAGGCAATTGCTTTTGGTGAGGCATTGTCCGATGAATTTCTGCATTATATGCTTCAAGTTAAGAAAAATGCAGCGGCAATGGCAAGCGCATTTGTGGATAAAGGATATAAAATAATTTCGGGCGGTACAGACAACCATATGATGTTGATTGATCTTAGAAATAAGAATATCACAGGGAAAGATGCTGAAAATGCCTTGGTAAAAGCGGATATTACTGCCAACAAGAATATGGTTCCCTTTGATGATAAATCTCCTTTTGTAACCAGTGGTATACGTTTCGGAACCGCCGCGATTACCACAAGGGGTTTGAAAGAAGATCAAATGAAGGTTATTGTAGATTTTATTGATCAGGTAATAATGAATCCTGAAGATGAAAAAATAATTGACGCCGTTAGGGAAAAAGTTAATGCCCTAATGCATTCCAGAGCGTTGTTCAACGCTTAATATACCTGTAAACCGCTGTCCATAAGTGGGTAAGATCAAGCCTTGTCTGTTAGATCTATAGGACTTGTGGACAGTTAGTTTATTTCAAACACTGCTATTCACTAAGGATTTGAATGTCGCCAAATATGATAGTTTTGGTGTTTAGGTCATAAATGGCCGCTTCCTCGCTTTGATCATAATACATGCCCCAAAATCCGAAATAGTCGTTCGTATTGTTATTGTCGGAAACGATATTCTTTAATTTAGCATCACTTTCCAAGGTGTCCTCCTCAAATACAGGGATAAAAACTTCAAAAGGTGTCTCATTTAAACCTTTGGTATAATATACATTGTGGTTAATAAGTTCCGTAAAGATGTTTTCAAG
The DNA here is from genome assembly GCF_900177645.1 of Arenibacter troitsensis. Lineage (GTDB taxonomy): Bacteria > Bacteroidota > Bacteroidia > Flavobacteriales > Flavobacteriaceae > Arenibacter > Arenibacter troitsensis. The sequence continues at coordinate 510,835 of NZ_FXAO01000003.1, read as the reverse complement.
TTGGTCCGCAATACTTTGATCGTAAATTTTACTGATTAGGATGGTGGTGTCCGTCAATGATATAGTTAGTTCGCTGATATCTATTGTTGTGGTGTTCAGTTTTTTTAGTTTCGAATATGCCAATAGGAATAATATAGTCTTTTCCTCCCCGGATTTTTTAGCGCGACCAGTACAAGTTGATGACTTGTTGATGTAAAATAGTGCTTCGTCCAGACTTAAGTTGCTCTTAATATCTATGATCAAATTGGCAGATTCCTCTTTTAAGCCATAATTACCAATGCTCACCTCTGCAAAAAAATGCTTTTCCAAACCTTTTCTAAAAGCTTCTAAACCAACAATATGGTCGGTGCTCTGTGTTCCAATTTTTGGATTATTGAAAAATTCGTTTCCCGATTTAGACATCCTATATAGTAATTAATTAAAAAACTTATGTCAAAATTAGGCTAATGCTTTGTCCTTAATTCGATAAAAACCTTAGAAAAAATAAGGTTTTATTTCAAATAGGGTGTATTCGTCGAAAAAGTAGACGTTAAACGGTAAAGAGGTGTGTGATGCGACTTAAATTGGAGGCAATAAAGGTGATTGACAATATTTTTTACGAATTCTGGAAATTCGAGTCGGAAAGGGTTGTTAAAGTGGGGGAGAGGGTCAGGATTTGATTACAGAAATCCTCTATTTCTTGCTTCATGGACCAAGGCCAAATCGTTCTGTTTTTCCACACCAAAAATTACCTTAAGCTGTCTTTTCCTATTTTCGATCCCGGCCAGCGAAAGATTTATAAAATCTACCATATCCTTTGTTCTGGTGCCAATGGAAACATGATAAAGTATTTTTTTATCATTATCATCCAATAACAGATCATTGGAGACTTTTTTTCTAATGGCAACCAATGCTTTTTGACTATAATACGGAGGTGAGTGGATTACACCTTTAACCATGGCAATCAGTGATTTTTCATCCACCTCTGATTTTACCATATAGCCGTCGGGATTCACATTTTTAAGTATACTGTTTATTCTGTAATTGTCACTGAATGAGGACATGAACACAATTTTGGTATCAGGAATAATCTTTCTGGCTAAAATTCCCAAGTCTTCTCCGGAATATGGTTCTTCCAAATGGGTTTCCGTTAATTGTACATCCAATAACAATAGGTCATATTTAAATGATCTGGCCGAATCCTCAATTTTTTGTTTTCCACTATCATAAGTATTGGCTGTTTCTACTTTTATCTGAAATTCTTCAAATTCGGCAGCCTCCAAAAGATATTTATATCCAGTAGTGATCATTTCATGATCATCTATCGTTAAGACTCTTAAAGTTCTCATTCTATTATCAATTAAATAATATATTAGGCATGTATGGGTTCAGCCTGTTCTTCCATAACACAGGGAATGGTAATGGTTACCTTTGTTCCCTGGCCAATTTCACTTTGGATGTTATAAGTACCTTTCAATTTATCCAATCTGGAATTAATGTTTTTGAGTCCTATTCCTCTTTTTCCTTTCTTCTGGTCAAAGCCAACGCCGTTATCCGATATTATAATCCTTACATGCTCGTTTTCGGATTGAAACAATAGGTCCACTTTAGTGGCTTTAGCATGCTTTATACAGTTTTGCAAACTTTCTTGCACAATCCTATAAATATTAATTTTAATATCTCCCTTTAACTGGTCCCAATCTATTTTTTGATCGTACTCAAAATGACATTTCATTTTTGAGGAATCTTGAATTGTTTTGACCAATTCTTCAATGGAAACAATAAAGTTATGAATTTTTTCTTGCGATGCCCTGCTCAATTCATGGGAAATTGTACGGATTTCCTCCTCCAAACCTTGAAGTTTTTTAAGTAGGTCACTACGTTTAAGAACGGAATCGGAATCGGTTTTATTGTTAAGTCCGGAAAGAATTAAACGTATTCCCAACATTTGTCCTAATATGCCGTCATGAAGTTCCTCGGATATCCGTTTCTTTTCCAATTGTTTACCTTCTTCCACCTTCTTGTTTTGCGCCAAGAGTAAATTAAAGATTTCCTGATTCGCTTTCTGTTGTGCTTGTTCGAATCTCAATTTCTGATTTTTGCGACGTTGATCTATGGTAATCAATATAAATGCAGCTAGTACAAATAGGGTAATGGCAATCCCGATCCATAATTGGCGCTGCCGTGTCAACAGTTCATTTTGTTCAATAAATTCATCGGTCTCGAACCTAATCCGGGTAAACTTATTTCTAACGGCACGTTCCTCCCTAAGTAAACTATCATTCAGTTTTATATATTCCTGTGTATATCGGGATGAATTAATGGGGTCCAATTTGGCCAAAAGTTCCAGGGACTCGAGCAGGCGAAAATTATTGCTCGTTTGTTCCGAGATAATTTTGGAGTTTTGGGCGTATTGCATGGCCATGCCCGTGTCTTTTTTGCTCAAATAATATTCAGCTATTTCGTAATAGGTAATTGCTAAACTCTTGGTGTCGTTTAAGCTGTCTTTAATTTTGATGGCTTTCTCTAATAAAGAGAGGACACCAGTTGTATCTCCCAGTTTATTCTTGGCATTGGCATAATTGGAAAGTGCAATGGCGTATAATCTGGCATCTTTGTGATATAGGCTATCGGCGCCGATAACTTGCTTAAATGATTCCAATGCTTTATTATATTGTCCTTTGTCATGATAAACCTTACCTATGTTATTTATAACGTTGAACCGGTTTAGATTATCGTTATCCGATTTGTCCAGGTATAATAACGACTTACCATAATATTCAAGTGCTTTATCATATTCCTTTAGAGCGTTGGTGACCGATCCTAGATTGTTGTAGCACATATAAAGATTGTAATCTTTATTCAACGGCTTGAATAATTCAATGGCCTCAATGGTCGTTATTTCACTACTCGTATAGTCTTTTACACTTGCTTGTACCAGAGCCATGTTGTAAAGAACACGGGCTCTGGGATAATCATTTTTCAGTGCTTTAAATATTTTTTCCGCTTGGGAAAAATGATAATAGGCACTGTCTTCAACTGCAATATCTTCTAAGAAATAAGCCAAATCCCAATGGTTGTTGGCCAAGGCACTTGAATCTTTCATTTTTTCCGAAAGCTTGAGCGCAATTTTGTTGGAGCGTCTAAATTGAAGGGAGTCGCCTAGAACAGAGTAGTAATAGGAGATTTTTGAGAAATATTTGGATTTTAGGGAATCATTTTGAGTTGCCAAAGCAAAATCAAAAGCTTTCCCAAGGTTGTATTTGTAATTCTCTTCGGAACTACTATTTTTTTCATCCAACCAGTAGGCGATACTGTCATTTGTTGGCGCCGACCTTGGGTTCGGTGCACTTTCCATAACCTCCTTACAGCCGATGATCAGCAGTTGTAGGAAAATTAGTAGATAAAACAAGAATTTATATGACAAGTTCTTTTCCATGGAGCAGGAAAGATAAAAAAAAAGCCCTAAACAAATTTGTTTAGGGCTTTATATTTTAATGCAGTATGGTCTACTGCAATCTGATTGCGGTAATTTGCCAGCCAATTTAGGCTATTGCACTGTTGAAAAGTGTTAATTCGGACATAACCGGTGGTGGATCCCTTCTATCCTTTGGAACGCTATCCTTGTCGGTAGCAACTGCATTGTCATTGAACTGGAAGTTGTCCATTGCCGGAGGTGGATCCCTTCTATCCTTTGGAACGCTATCCTTGTCTGTAGCAACTGCGTTGTCATTGTATTGGAAATTGTCCATTGTTGGAGGCGGGTCCCTTCTATCCTTGGGAACGCTGTCCTTGTCTGTGGCAACGGCGTTGTCATTGTATTGGAAATTGTCCATTGCTGGGGGCGGGTCCCTTCTATCCTTGGGAACGCTGTCCTTGTCTGTGGCAACGGCGTTGTCATTGTATTGGAAATTGTCCATTGCTGGGGGCGGATCCCTTCTATCCTTTGGAACGCTGTCCTTGTCTGTGGCTACGGCGTTGTCTTGAGTTGGGAACTCACCTTGGGATCCCATTGCAAATAAGCCGATACTTAGTAGTACTACGGCAAAAATAGATAGTAATCTTTTCATTTTTAGTGATTTTCGAGGGTTAATGAGGTTTAATTCTGGGACCAAATTAACAAAGAAGTAGCACTAAAAAATATTGTAGGAATTGTCTTTAGTATGTGTGGGAGTTCTATTAGTGAACGTCCTGTTTTTGTGAGAATTTGTCTAATTAAGAGCAGAAATGGTATTTTTGGCCAAAACCTTTTTTAGGTTATCAATATTATTTTTGTAGGATTTGGAAAAGGGTAGTTGTAGTTTGTCATGCTTTAAAGTGCATAGACCTTTACCATAATTAATCCTAGAAACGAAGTCGATATTAATAATATAACTTTGGTGAACCCGTACGAAATTGGGTGGTAAATTGTTTTCAAAAGTCTTTAACGTTTTAAAAGCACTTATAGTACTCCCATCTTTCATAAAAAAGTCGGTGGCATTGTTGTCGGCTTGTAAATACATGATTTCCTGTGTATCTATGTAGCGATAATCTTTATAGGATTGAAGTAAAAGTGTTTTAGGCTCTTGCTCTTTTGGTGTTTTTAATTTCAACCTTAAGAGGGTCTTTCTAATGTCGAATTCGTTATACGGCAATAACCAGTAGTCGAAAAAATGACATTTTAAGGCTTCAAAGGCAAATTGCTTGCTTTTGGAAATTCCTATAAAAATAGGAATTTCTTTTAAGTATTGATGCATTTCCATTATCATATGAAAATACTCATGGGCCTTATCATTTAAATGGATGAATACCACATCAGGAGATTTTTTAAGTATACCATTTAGACCATCCACACTGTTGGTGGCTACACCAGAACAATAAAATTCACTGTATTCTTCCATATAGTGCTGGAGCTGTAAATTGGATTGGGCATCAGAGTCCAAAATGGTATAAGTGTATTCCATAATTTCAGATGATTTTAATGCAAATTAGTGATACTTGGTAGCACAGATGGGTATTTCAACCTTAGAAAAACTAGGGTTTTCGTTTTATTGGCTAAAAATACATTATTTGAAAGATTTTTCTTTCAATAATTAAAGTATAATACTATTCTAATTTGTAAAAAATACTTCAAAGGCACCCAGAGTCGGGTTTATTGTTCTGACTATCCCTAAAATATCTAAGGGAACTGACTGCGCCGTGACCGGATTTCCGGCTCCCACAGCACTTGAATTTTCTTGGATTAAAAAAATATTTTGCGATGGAGATACAAATTCCGGATCTAAATTTAGTAACATTTGATGGTAGTTAACGCTGTTGCCAAAATTGTACAGATCATTTTCAGAATTGTTCCTGTGTTTAAGGAGGCAGTTTTCGAAGTAGAAATTAAAAGTAGAGTTTTCACCTTTAATTAGGTTCAATTCATTTGGATTGCTTCCATATATAATGCAATTTTTAAAATCTGCCCTTTCAAGGGCAGATGCACTGTTTCCACCTAAGGTTGTATTGTCCAATTGTAGTGCTGCACCAGCACGGAACCCATATTTCCAATAATTGGCTATCGTTGCATGGATGAAGCTGTAATCGCCTCCGAGGTTGCAGTATAGTGAGATGTTCCCAGCAGCACCTAAAACTAAATTTTCGCTTCTTATTTTGGCGGATTTTGCCCACAAGTTTACGTTGGCGCTATTGTAGATTTGGGAGTTATTTAAAGTTAAAGTGGTTTCCTCAAGGTGGTTGTCCCCATGGACGAGAATGCCTACAGTGGCATTTTTGATAGTGAGGTAGTCTATTTTGTTATTTATACTGCCTTTGGATATCCATATGGACCCCCATTGTCCGGGGACGTCCGCGTAGTTGGGCTCCAGTCGATTTCCTTCAAAAACCACCTCGTTTTCCAGTAGAGCCCTGTCTTCGCTTAAGCGCCCGTTAATATGTAGGGAGGCATTTTCCTTTATCAATATCCCTGAATCTTTGTGAAAATGTACTCGGGTACCTGCTTCTATGGTTAGGGTCTTACCTTCAGGTACGGCGGCGTAGCCATATATAACATAAGGTTTGTCTTTGGTGAAATTGAGCTGGTCTTGGCCGAGTTCAAAACCTTCCGCCCTAATTTCTTCCCCAGATTCATTAATATCTAGAACAATTGTTTCCCGTTGACCGTTTAGGGATCTTGCTGGGTATAAAAATATGGCATCCTTGATCAGTGTGACCAATTGTACTTCTTGCAAATGGTTTTCCTTGTCGAATTGAATGGCATCCGTATGTAGAAATTCCTTGGCATCGGCATCTGTAATGTTGGCAGTAGTTTCTACAAAAATGTAGAGGCTGTCCTGGGCAAACAAGGGGATGTCCCTAAAAAGTTGACCGGCTTGCCCGTCTACATTTAAACGATATTTGCTGTCCTCTCCGTTTTTGAGCTGAATTGTGGGGATACTTATATCCGTGGAGCTACGGTTGTATACTTTTAAGGTATAGGTACTGCTGCCAATGCCGCTGAAAATGGTATCCAGAAAAACAGTATCCCTGGAGAATTCCAAAGAGCCGTTACTTTTTGTATAATCGAAGTCTGTCCTGCATGAGGAAAATAATAGCAGTAGAACTAAGGCAGAAAAAACACAAAAAATTTTATGCACTAATGTTATTTTGAATGTTCAGGTTTGGCTAAGAAAGATACTTTCTATTTCCGGAGAAATCCTCATGGGCTTGAAGGTTTCCGAGTTCAATAAACACCATTCTGTTTTGGATTTGACAAGTAATTGATTGTTTTCTTTATTGTACATTTCCACAACCCTAACGCTCACGGGGCCTTTGGTCTTGTCTATATAAGTTTTCATTAAAATTACATCGTCCAATTTTGCTGCACTTTTGTACGTTATATGATGGGTCAATACTACCCAGACCGTATTGTTTATTAATTCTTTGGGAGCTTTGGCTCGCCAGTGTTCCTTGGCGATATCCTGCATCCATTGAACATATCGCACATTGTTAACATGGTTAAGGTCATCTAGATCATCCTCTACCACCTTTATGGTTTTTTCAAAAGTTCCCATAGTTATTTTTTAAGGATGTTAACCTCAAACATTTTGTCCCAGTTTTTTCCGGTAACGAAGAAGGTCTTCCTTTGTGGGTGGTAGGCTACTCCATTAAGTACGTCCAGATTTTGATGTTGTGTAACTTTTTCCTTTAGACCGCCAAAATTTATAACTCCTTCTATGGCACCGCTTTTGGCGTCTATGATCATCATGCTTTCCTTTTGGTAGACATTGGCATATATTTTTCCATCCACATATTCCAATTCATTGGCTTTGTTGAATATGGAGGTATTGGTTACCGTTTCAAAATGCCCCTCTTCAGCCATAGTTTCAGGATTTAAATACCATATTTTCTCGGTGCCATCACTCTTGAATATTTTCTTGCCATCGTTGCACAAACCCCACCCCTCCTTACTTTGGTTGTACTTAAAGCTGTCTATTTTTTTAAAATTCCTTAGGTCGTAAATAAATCCAATGCCACTTTGCCAGGTGAGTTGATAAATTTTATTGTTTAAAATAGTGATGCCTTCTCCAAAATAGGTGTTGTCCAAGTCTATTTTCTTTAAAATTTTTCCGGTTTTATAATCTACCTGTCTCAGGGAAGATTTGCCTTTTTTACCGGTACTTTCGTAAAGTGTGTCCTGATGAAATTCCAATCCTTGGGTATAGGCTTCCATATCATGGGGGTATTCGTTGAGTATTTCGTAGGTATAGATTTCGGGCGCATGCTCTGCCAATAATTTTATCCCTTTGGAGACTTCAACGGTTTCGCCTTCGAAACTTATGTTGGCAGTCAAGGTTTTGGCCCCAAGTTCTAATTGGTCTAGCTTAATCTTATCGTTGTTTAGCGCAATTTTCTTATTGTCCAGGGTATAGGTAATCTTATCTATCTCCTTGTTCTTTAAATTTTTGACAGAGATGCCTACCTCCTGATTTTTTTGAAACTCCGTTTGGTTACCTTCCAATTCAATTTCGAAGAGTTTGGAAGGGTTTGTGGTGCCATCACAGGCTAAAAAGAACAGGGGGATTATGAAGAACAGGTTTAATTTAAAGGCGTTCATGTTTTATTAGGATATAAATTATAATAAAATTTTAGTGCGAAAAAGCATTTTTCACAAACAAGTAAACTCTTTAATTTTTGTATAGTTGGTTTAAAATCAACCCGCTATCCGGAAATATGTTTGGCTACTTTTTGGGGCAAGATATTTAATAAAATTAAGACCTGAAAACGATTGCAAAAAAATTAAAAGATTGTATATTTGCATCGGCAAGTCCTACACGACCAGCTCCTGTAGAATCCCCCAGGGTGGGAACGCAGCAAGGGTATATGGTTGTAGCGGTGCGATGTAGGTAGCTTGCCATTTTTTGTGCCCTAAAGTGAAGGTTTTTTTTATTTTTTTTGTGGCATTTGGTGGAGATATCATAACCAACTTCCCTTCCTTTCCTGTTTTATTTGTTAATTTGCAACCTTAATTTTTATAAATGGAGCACAGGGTTGTACTTGTTACCGGGGGTTCTTCGGGCATTGGAAAATCTATAGGGATTTATTTAAAATCAAAAGGTTTTAAAGTTTACGGAACAACAAGGCGGTTGGACAGTCATCCCAATTTTACCGATTTTGAACTTTTGGAATTGGATGTAAGAAATCCGGAAAGTATCGGGTTTGCCATTGCCAGGCTAATGGAAAGGGAAGGCAGATTGGATGTTTTGATAAACAATGCCGGAATAGGAATTACAGGGCCTATAGAGGAAACCCCACACTCCGAAATCTTAAAAGCATTCGACACCAATTTTAATGGTCCCATACATATGTCCAAGGCGGTTTTGCCCCATATGAGGCGGCAGGAAAAGGGATTGATCATTAATATTACATCCATTGCGGGGTATATGGGTTTGCCATATAGAGGATTTTATTCTGCCTCTAAAGGTGCCTTGGAGTTGGTGACGGAGGCTCTGAGAATGGAGGTCAAGGGCTTTGGGGTAAACATAACCAATCTGGCTCCTGGAGATTTTGCAACCAATATAGCTTCTGGGCGTTACCATGCGCCAATTTTGAGTGACTCGCCCTATAAAGAACCTTATGGAAATACCTTGAAAATGATGAACGAACATGTGGATAGTGGTAAAGATCCCATGTTGGTGGCCCAGATGGTATTTAAAATAATAAATACGAAAAACCCGAAAGTCCATTATAAGGTTGGGGAGTTTATGCAAAAGTTCTCATTATTTCTAAAAAAAATATTACCGGACAAAGTATATGAGAAACTCTTGATGAACCATTATAAATTGTAATTTTGCCAGACCAAAAGGTAGGCATGCAAAAAGGCTATATCTTTCAAATTAATAATTTAAAAAGCAATTAACATGAAGTTCTTTATTGACACCGCTAATTTAGCACAGATAAAAGAGGCCCAGGAATTAGGAGTTTTGGATGGGGTAACCACAAATCCTTCACTAATGGCCAAAGAGGGTATTACCGGAAGAAACAATATTTTAAAGCACTATGTGGATATCTGTAATATAGTGGATGGCGATGTTTCGGCCGAAGTAATTTCCACCGATTTTAAAGGGATGATCAAAGAAGGTGAAGAGCTGGCTGAATTGCATGAGCAAATCGTGGTTAAGGTGCCTATGATAAAGGACGGTGTTAAGGCCATAAAATATTTTGCCGATAAAGGAATAAGAACCAATTGTACATTGGTGTTCTCCTGTGGACAGGCTTTGTTGGCCGCTAAAGCTGGTGCAGCCTATGTTTCACCATTTATTGGTAGATTGGATGATATTTCTACAGATGGTCTAAACTTGATCTCTGAAATTAGGCACATATATGATAATTATGAGTTTGAAACACAGATATTGGCCGCTTCAGTAAGACATACCATGCATGTGATTGACTGTGCCAAAATTGGTGCTGATGTAATGACCGGACCATTGTCGGCTATTGAAGGTCTTTTAAAACACCCTTTGACGGATAGTGGCCTTGCCAAGTTTTTGGAAGACTACAAGAAAGGTAACTAGTTTTATCAAAATTCCATATAGAATCAAGCCTCTTGAGCTCATTGAGCATAAGAGGCTTTGTTGTTTTTTAAATTTAGCCGGATATCTTCTTAGCGTTCAATAACTGAAATTTCCGCTAACTGCTTAGCCATTAAAAACTACTATAAAGATCGGCAAAGGCATCTACAATAAGTCCGTCTTTGGTGATAATGCCTTTATTGAGACCACCTATCACCAAAGCATTTTTTAAATTTTCAAAATCGTCGGTGCGGAATTGTTTTTCCATGTCCAATTTATTGGCACTTAATAACGATTGCCATCTTAGGGCATCCGTATTGCAGTTTATTCCAATAAAAGTAAATTCGGGCTTGTTCTGGGACAGTTGTGCCACTCGGGTAAGAACGTTCTCGAAGTTGGACCTCTGTGTTCCGGACCAAAAATAGAAAACGGTATTTTTTTCTTTTTCAGCAATTTCCTGTAGGGTAACCAAAGCCCCATCCGTACTGATAACCGAAATATTAGGCAGCTTATTGGCAGGTTGTAGATTGTTTACTCCCTGGTAAATTGCTTCTATTTCCGCACTATGTCTGTTGTTCCCGGAAAGCCTATGAAAATCGTCAATAAAAATTCTATTGTTTTCATCGGTATCATGGACATTTATTAGGTAGTCCATGGCAACATTTCTAAATAAATTATCCCTCAAGTCTTTTTCTGATACCAGACTATCTATGAGCTTTAATTTGTGTTGATTAAAATGTAATTTATTCTTGACGATGTCATAGTGCGCGTCCTTACATTTTGTATAACAGCCCATATAGGACAAATTATTAAAATGTGTCTTCATAAAATTGTAGTAGTACCTATGGTATGATAAATTTTCGTTGTTATAGTCCAATGTTTTTCTATAATCGTAAAAGTTATCTGGAAGTTCAGGGATGGTGTTCATTCCCGTCTTTCTTCTGTTCCAAAACGGATATTTTTCTTTGTAGATGTAATAATTGTAATCTATACTGGCTTTGGCCATTTCCGCCGCATTGGTGGAAAGGTTCACTTCCTTTACAAGATCTTTAAGGGCGTTTACCTTAATTGCCTTTAAAGAATCCAATTTATAGGAAAAATCCTCCGGATCAAGCTGGGAAAAGGAATATACTATTGCAGGCTCTGATTCCGTGGTTAAAAAGAATTCCACTAAAAAATTGTTTATTTCTTCACCCCTTCCCGAGAATATCAATGATTCGTCAAAATCCTCCGTATTGAGACGGATCATTAAGCTATCTCCCTTTTCTATATATACGTACTGTAATTCCGGACTATGGTCAAAATGATACAAACCTTCCACCACGGTATCCAGCTGTATGCTAAATCTATTATCACCATCAAGTTTGGCAGAATCTATGACGATATCGTCCTTAAACAGTACAACATACTCGCTAGTGGGATTTACGATTTCACCAGCAAAGAATGCACCAGGGGAATTTTTTTCTATCGAACTGCAACCAATTAGTGCAATCAGAAAAGAATAGAGTAAAGGTTTATTCATATGAGAATAGCTACTTTATAGTGAACAAATCTAATAAACTCAACAGATACAGGCTGTTAATTGTGAGTTAAATCTATGGGCTCTTAGTTAAAATGACACCTAAAGGCGTTGTAATATAGTTGCTTGAACGGGTTTATTTTTGTTATTTTTGCACAAAATTTAAAACATTATATATGCTGTCAGTATCAAATTTATCGGTGCAATTCGGGAAAAGGGTTCTTTTTGATGAAGTAAACGTTTCCTTTACACAAGGTAATTGTTATGGTATTATTGGTGCCAATGGAGCGGGGAAGTCCACATTTTTACGAATTCTATCGGGACAAATTGACCCTACATCCGGTCATGTTCATTTGGAACCAGGGAAAAGGATGTCCATCTTGGAACAAAATCATAATGCCTATGACGAATTTACGGTATTGGAGAGTGTGGTAATGGGTAACAAGCCTTTGTTCAAAATAAAAAAGGAGATAGACGCTTTATATGCGGATTACAGTGATGAAAATGCAGATAGAATAGGGGAGTTGCAGGTACAATTTGAAGAAATGAACGGTTGGAATGCCGATAGTGATGCTGCGGCCTTATTGTCCAACTTGGGTATTACTGAAGAATTTCATTATACCTTAATGGGCGACTTGGATTCCAAACTTAAAGTTAGGGTGCTATTGGCACAGGCATTGTTTGGTAATCCGGATGTATTGATAATGGATGAGCCTACCAACGACCTGGATTATGAAACCATTAATTGGTTGGAGAACTTTCTTGCCGACTATGAAAATACGGTTATTGTAGTTTCGCACGACAGGCACTTTTTGGATTCTGTTTGTACCCATATCGGGGATATAGATTTCGGAAAAATTAACCTATATTCAGGTAACTATACCTTCTGGTACGAAAGTAGCCAGTTGGCTGCGAGACAAAGGGCGCAACAAAACAAAAAATCCGAGGAAAAAGCCAAGGAATTACAGGAGTTTATCCAGCGTTTCAGTGCCAACGTAGCCAAGAGCAAGCAGGCTACATCCCGAAAGAAAATGTTGTCCAAATTAAAAATTGAGGATATTAAGCCTTCCAGCAGACGTTATCCTGCCATTATTTTTGATAGGGAAAGGGAGGCCGGAGACCAGATACTGAACGTTGAAAAGTTGTCCGCTTCAACAGAGGATGGCGAGATTTTGTTTCAGGATGTCAATATTAATCTAGCCAAGGGAGACAAGGTTGCCATAATTTCAAGGGATTCTAGGGCCACAACCGCATTTTATGAGATTATAAATGGCAATAGAAAGGCGGATAGCGGATCCTTTCAGTGGGGGGTAACCACCAACCAATCCTATTTGCCTGCAGATAATGCCTCCTTTTTTACCGAAGACATCAATTTGGTGGATTGGTTAAGGCAATGGGCCAAAACGGAAGAAGAAAGGGAAGAAGTAAATATTAGGGGTTTTTTAGGGAAAATGTTGTTTAGCGGGGAGGAAGCTTTGAAAAAATGTACGGTATTGTCCGGAGGTGAAAAGGTACGCTGTATGTTGAGTAGAATGATGTTAATGAGGGCCAATGTAGTTATGTTGGACGAGCCTACCAACCATTTGGATCTGGAAAGTATAACCACCTTTAATAATTCTTTAAAGAACTTTAAAGGTACCGTTCTCTTTACTACCCATGACCACGAATTTGCTGAGACTGTGGCGAATAGGGTAATTGAATTGACTCCAAAAGGTAATATTGACAGATATTTGACGTTTGATGATTATATGTCCGATAAGACTATAAAGGAGCAGCGCAACAAAATGTACGCCGTTCCAGCGTAGTTTTGTTGGACCCAAATTCTTACTTTATGAAAACCTACCTATTTGCATGCATGTTTATTGCATGTCTTGTCATAGGCTGTTCTGAGGAAGGGGTTGGGGATAAGATTGACGAATCTCCAAGCTTATTGGCCGATTATACCATTTTGCTTCAAAAGGACGGGCTTATGAAAACGGTTCTTTTAAATGCAGATTCGGATGGGATTTCTGTTGATCCGGATATTGGCGATTTCCCGATAGTACCCGTGTCGCCACTGTTCTACAAGAATGATTCCCAGATAGGATTTTACAGCACCAAGGAGAACTGTAGTGGTAGCATTACAGTCCACGACTTTGGCAAGGGCACAACAGTCCTAGCGACTGCGTTTACGGAAGATTTGAATTGCGACCGTGATGTAAAAAGCATTGCTTTTTACGGAAATAAAGCCTTGTTGGCCTATACTGATCCTAAAGTCGCCAAAAAAGATGATTATTATGTACGGATTTTGGATCTATCAGAAGATTCAAATTCTTTTAAGGATGTCTCATTGTCCAAAAAGCCCATTCAGCTTTTGGTTTCAAGTAACAAGGCCTTTGTACTGTGTTTGGATGCCGATATTACCAACAAATATTCCCTAATGTCCCTAAATATTGATAGCGGGATCCTTATACATGAAGTTGTACTGGGTACCGATGTTTTAAAGATATCAAAGGATGGAATGGGCAATATTCTGGTAAGTTATCCCCATTTGCACAACTATGTTGATGCAGATACCATGATTTTGGGTGTTACAACCAATTATATGTTGGGGAAAGAACCTAAATTTGGGTATGCCAAATCGGAATTTTTCGGGGAACAGACCATGTATTACCCGATGGAAGCAGGTTCAAATAGCTCCTATCCCCATATTGCGGCGGTGTATGATTTTAAGGAAAATTTGTCTATCCTGTATATTTTTGAAAATTTTCTTAGCCTTGAGGAAAGAAATCTAAAATACGAAATAGAAGATACAACAATGGTATCCTACGATGCCAAGAATAATTTGATTTTGATAGGCTATAGCAAAAAAGGGAGTAGTGGAAAAGGTGGACTAATGAGGATTAAGCCAATACCAGACCCCAAATTTGTGGATAATATTAATTTGGATGGTATTCCAATGGAATTGTTTCCCAATTAGAACCTAATAGTACGTTAAGAATTTGCCCTAGGTTTTTAAGTATTTGCAGTTCCATATGGCGGGATTGAAATTTTTACCCAAGGCAAAGCCATAAAATATTACAATAGAAGCAAGGCACTTAAACATAAAAAAGAAAATTACCCAAAATTGAAAACTGGAACTTTCCTTTGAGAACAATCCGTTGGGGACCAATAGCGTTATCAAATAACTAATACCTACCACCAGGGCCACGAGATTTACCAAGCTTTTGAAGGGCCACATCATTATTTTCCTTAGCGGATGAAGGTCACGGCCCCATTTGTGGATTAAATAGTAATATTCATTACCTATTGGGGCAAATAAAATGGGATCATCCCTGTCTTTTAACTTAAAAAGTTTTGAGGGAGCAAGTATTTTGAACCCCTTTAATTCGATTTCATGCTCATTTTCCAGTTTTTTTATTTTGGAAATGGCATCCTGTGGAATTTCACCTTTAAAATAGTGGGAATCCAAAAATCGTAACCTATAATCGACCGCTATTTTTTTAATATGGCGAACGTGGTATATTTCATTAGTTTCCAAAAGCTCAAAATTAAAGTCATTGGAAATTACTACATCCCTACTTTTAAGGTTGACCTCAATTCTTTTGTGGGTATCATCCTCCTTAGACAATAGGCGATAGACATCCATCAAAACTTTATCGGCAGATTTGTCCTTTTGCTTTGCTAGAATAAGTTTTTCCCGAATATTGGTTCTTCTCAATAACATTTTTATATTCCTTTTAGAGCAATTGTTATAAAGTTAAGGAATTAAGGTTTTCAATTTTTGTTTATGGCGTTAAATATTGGAATAACCCAATAAATTATTAGGAAAAATGGTGTTTTGATAAGCTGAAAATCCATATTGTTAAATTTTAATATTAGTTAATAACTTTTTCTAAAACAATACATTGAATATTGTATATTGTCGACGAATTTAACCGTTCATCGATTTTTTTAATTCCCAAACCCAGAAACCATGAAGAGCTATGTGTCCGTTTGCGCCCTATTATTTTTGATAATCTCCATCGGTTATGGCCAAACGTCTTTCACGGAAAATAGTTTTTTGAGGACTGAAAATTCCATAATTGAAAGTGCTGCAGATTCTGGACACCATTATACCTTGTTGGAAGCTGTAAAGGCTGCCAATTTGGAAAAGATATTGAACGAAGATGGTCCGTTCACTGTTTTTGCTCCTTCGGATATGGCATTTAGAAAGCTATCCAAAGTAAACTTGAAGGAATTATTATTACCAGAAAATAAAAAGGAACTCTTTTCCCTTTTAACCTATCACATTGTTGCGGGTAACATTACGGCCTCCAAAATTTTGAAGGCTTTGTGCAATGGGAATGGCAAAGCCAGTTTTACCACTGTGCAGGGCGATAAAATTTTTGCATCCATGGATGGATTGGATATTGTGCTAACGGACAAGGCAGGGAATAAGGCCAAAATAACCAGTGCCGATGCCAATCAATGCAATGGTATTATTCATGAGATAGACAGTGTCATCCTGCCCACTTCACTTTCGGTAGCAAATTTACCTTAATTCGGCTCCCAATTCGCTTTCATAGCGATGTAATAGCTTATTCATTATCTTATCAATCTGCTTGTCGGTCAAGGTACCGTTTTCATCCTGTAGGGTGTAACTTACGGCATATGACTTTTTGCCTTCGGGTAAATTTTTACCATTGTAAACATCAAAAAGGTTCACGTTGGTCAAATACTTTCGCTCTGTCTGATGGGCAATATCATATATCTGTTTAAAGCTTACTTGCTCGTCCACTAAAAGGGCATAGTCCCTTTTTACTTCAGGGTATTTTGGAATTTCTTTATAGATTATTTTATTGTTCACAATGGCTTCCAATATGTAATCCCAATCAAAATCCGCATAAAGCACCTCTTCCTTAATATCAAACTCCTTCAAAATGGATTTTTTTACAACTCCAATGTACACTACTACCTTATTGTTCAATAATAAGGAGATACCTTCCGATAAGGTATCGCTGTTATTAGGTTGGGATATAAGTTGGATAAGCCCCAATCTATTTAGGAGGTTTTCTACAATTGCCTTAAGGTAGAAGAAATCTGCCTTTTTTGGGGGAGTGTTCCAGCTATCTTCCAATCTGTTCCCGGTGACAAGAATACTTAGATGCTTTTTCTCCTCTCTTTGGGTTTCAAATTGATGATAGGTTTTTCCAAATTCGAATATTTTAAGGTTGTGCATTTGCCTATTGCTATTGTGGGCAATGGCCTCCAAGCCCGAAAAGAGCATGGATTGCCTCAATACCGATAGATCTGTACTGAGGGGGTTCAGCATGCCAACAGTGTGCTCATCCCTAATATCTTCGGATAATTTGTTATATGCAGGGGAAGTTAAACTATTGGCCAATATTTCATTGAATCCTTTTGAGGCCAAAAAATTACCTATTATGTTTTGGATCTTATAATCCTCAAATTTGGAGGTAGGGGCAATGGAAGCGTTCAGCTTTTCTTTAAACTCAACATTATTATAACCAAAAACACGAAGAATTTCCTCAATTACATCCACTTCTCTTTGCACATCCACACGGTAGAAAGGAATTGATAATCCAAGACCGGATTCAGTAACATTTTTAACCTTTATGTCCAAAGATGCCAAAATGGATTTAATAGTATCTTTAGGAATTTCCTGGCCAATTAGCTTGTTAATTTTGTCGAAAGTCAAGAATACATGGTAGTCATCCTTCTTTTTGGGATATATGTCCACAATGTCCGAGGTAATATCACCACCGGCAATTTCGTGGATAAGCAGAGCGGCACGTTTCAGGCAGTATTCTGCATTATCTATGTCTATTCCCCTTTCAAAACGGAAGGATGCGTCCGTATTTATGCTGTGCCTTTTGGCAGTTTTACGCACAGATACCGGATTGAAGAAGGCACTTTCCAAGAAAATACTGCTGGTACTTTCCGTAACCCCAGAATTTTGTCCCCCAAGGACCCCGGCTATACACAGCGGTTTTTCCATGTCGCAAATCATAAGATCCTCTTCGCTTAGTGTACGCTGAATGCCATCCAAAGTGGTAAACTGGGTTCCTTTGGGCAGTGTTTTAACGATGATTTTGTTTCCCTTGATCTTTGCAGCATCAAAAGCGTGCAAAGGTTGCCCCAATTCGTGCAGTACATAATTGGTAGCGTCCACCACATTGTTCTTTGGGGTAATTCCAATAGATCTTAATCTGTTCTTTAGCCAATCCGGTGATGGTTGTACAATTAAGTTACTTATGGTTATTCCGCAATATCTAGGAGCCAATTCACTTTTTATGACCTCAACGTCAATTTTTAATGATCGGTTTACAATGTTGAAATTGGTCACTGGTGGGGTAATCAATTCCTTAAGGATATCCCTTTGTTTTAATCCGGCTTTTAGATCCCTGGCTACTCCAAAATGACTCATGGCATCTGCCCGGTTTGGGGTAAGCCCTATCTCGAACACTTCATCAACTTCAATTTCAAAAACTTCGGAGCAGGGTGTCCCCACTTTTAGACCATCGGGGAGTACCATAATTCCGGCGTGACTTTCGCCTAATCCTAGCTCATCTTCGGCACAGATCATGCCGTGGCTTTCCTCTCCACGGATCTTCCCTTTCTTTATTATCCATGCTTCACCTTCCGCAGTATAAAGTGTTGTTCCTATGGTAGCCACGGCTACCTTTTGTCCGGCTTCCACGTTGGGCGCCCCACAGACAATTTGCAATGGGGCCTCTTGACCAATGTTTACGGTGGTCAATTTTAATTTGTCCGCGTTTGGATGATTAATACAGGTCAAAACTTCACCAACCACAATTCCTTTCAATCCCCCTTTGACAGATTCAAATGGAGAAATACCCTCAACCTCCAGGCCCAAGTCAGTTAATAATTCAGCTGTCCTATTGGAATCCCAGTCAATTTTCAAGAACTGCTTCAACCAGTTGTAAGATATTTTCATCGAGTTTTTTTAAAGACCTCAAATATAAAACAATGCTAGAAGACATTCAATACGTATTTCAGTGAATGTTTTATTTTTTATTTTCCAAAATTTTTTGTTACTTATACTAGTATTTTTTCCAACACCCTTTTCATTTCACAAGACCAACTTGTGTTTTGGGCTCAAATATTTCCTCCCAAAAAAGCTTCCCCTTTTATTAATTGTATAATGACCTAAGATGAAGCATACATTTTACATATTTTTTCTTTGTTTGCTTTTCAATAGCTGCAAAGATTCTAATGCGGTTAATTTAGCAGAAGGTATGTGGCGGGCAGAATTGGAAGTTGGTGACAACCAAAGTTTGCCATTCAATTTTAAACTTAAAGAATCAGAAAATGGAAAATACACAATAGAATTGTACAACTCCGATGAAACTATTTTTATTGACGAAATAAAAGTGAAAGCAGATTCCATAATCATTGGAATGCCTGTTTTTGAAGGGTATATGGCTGGAAGGTTCAGGGATAAGGAAATTAAAGGAAAATTTATAAAAGAAAACGAAGAAAGGATTTTGCCCTTTAGGGCTGTCCATGGAATTACTGAGCGATTTAAAAGTGAAGGTATTCCCAATACCAATATTTCCGGTGATTGGGAGGTGGAGTTTACGTTGGACAATGGTGAAAGCTATATGGCAAAGGGTATCTTTAAGCAGGTAGATGACAAAGTTTCCGGGACCTTTAGAACAGTCACTGGGGATTATCGCTATTTGGATGGCATTAATACTGTGGATTCCGTAAAGTTCTCTACTTTTGATGGTTCCCGTGCCTATTTGTTCAAAGCCAAAACTACAGATAGTACCATGACGGGAGTGTTTTACTCAGGAAACCATTCCAAGGAATTTTTTAAGGCGAAAAGGAATGAAAACTATGAGTTGCCCAATTCAGAGACGCTGACCTATATGAAACAAGGGTATGAGAAACTGAGCTTTTCATTCCCCGATTCCAATGGCAATATAGTGTCCTTGAGTGATCCTGTGTATAAGGACAGGGTGGTCATCGTTCAAATTATGGGTACCTGGTGTCCAAATTGTTTGGATGAGACCAAATTTTTGGTAGATTATTTGGAAAAAAATTCAAATGAAGAAATCACCGTTATCGCCCTTGCTTTTGAGTATGCCAAAACAAAGGAGGCGGCTTTTAAATCTATTGACAGGCTTAAAGAAAGGATAGGGGTTCAATATCCTATATTGTTGGCCCAATACGGAGGAATTGACAAGGAAATGGCGCAAAAAAAGTTGCCCATGTTGAATCATGTACTTTCCTTTCCAACGACCATAGTTATTGGTAAAAATGGTGAAGTACAAAAAATATACACGGGTTTCAATGGCCCTGCAACGGGTAGCCCTTACGACAGTTTTAAGAAAGATTTCCACAGTTTTATACTACAACTCCTTGAGGTATAGGGTAGTTAAACTTTAAATGCAGGGATAGACTGTTTGAAATTACCATTCTATTCAAAACAAAGAAGCCAAATTCACTGAAAAGTTTGAGTACTTACAGGCGATTAAATGATAGTGGATCTCCCCAATCCTATATTTTCGTAATTATAATTGAGGTTTTCATCAGAATCTATAATGTTTCCTGCAATAAAATCCCCAACCTGGGTGGTGCCATATTTACTTGAAGCGTTCAGGTCTCTGGTAACCACATGCTTTTTCATGGATTTGTCTACCGCTATTACTACGGCGAGCGACTCTTCATGTAATCCAAAATGGCTCAGCATCATGGCGGTAGATAGGATGGAGGCAACAGGATTGGCTATATTTTTTCCAGCAGCCTGTGGGTAGGAACCGTGAAAAGGTTCAAACATGGCGTGTTCATTGCCAATCGAGGCCGAAGGCAGAAGTCCTTTGGATCCACATATAGCACTGCCTTGGTCGGACAATATATCGCCGAACATATTATCGGTCAGGATAACGTCAAAGTCGTTCGGATCCAACATCATTTTCATGGCCGCATTATCTACAAACAAGAAATCCAATTGAACTTCCGGGTAGCTTTCTGATATTCTGGTTACGACTTTGCGCCAAAGCCTGGAGGTCTCCAAGACATTGGCTTTATCTACCAATGTTAATTTTTTGCGTCTGTTCTTGGCAGCTTTAAAGGCTAAATGGGTAATTCTACTGATTTCCTTTTCCGAGTATTCACATAAATCCGAAGCCTGGGTACCGTCTTCACTAAGTTTTTTTTCACCGAAGTAGATTCCACCTGTAAGCTCGCGATAGATCACAAAATCGGTTCCAAAAATGACGTGTTTCTTTAAAGGTGATTTATTTATTAAGGTCGGGAAAATCTTTACTGGCCTAATATTGGTAAAAAGCTGTAATTCCCTACGCAGTTGAAGCAATCCCTGTTCGGGGCGTACTCTTGCACTGGGATTGTCATCGTATTTTAGGGTGCCAATAGTCCCAAAAAGAATGGCGTCCGATGCCTTGCATAGATCTATAGTTTGCTTTGGTAACGGGGAGCCATATTTGTCCATGGCAACAGCTCCTATTAACCCTTCGGTATATGTGAAATGATGGTTGAAGGTCTCTTCAACGGCCTGTAAACATTTTACAGACTGAGCCAAGACCTCCGGACCAATCCCATCTCCCCCTAACAGAGCAATCTTTAGATTCATCTTAAGCTAAGCTTTTTATTTTGATACCACTGGCAATAATGATATCATGGATATCCTCGTCAAAAATCTCCTTTTGCTTATCTGCAAATTTCAAAAATTCCTGATAAACTACATCCAGTTGGGTCTTGGTAAGTTCATATCCTACATTTTTTGCCCTATAGGCCAATGCTGCCCTACCGCTTCTTGCAGTGAGCACAATGGAAGACTCGTTTACCCCAACATCCGCTGGATCTATTATTTCATAGGTTTCCCTATTTTTTATAACTCCGTCCTGATGAATCCCAGAGCTATGGGCAAACGCATTGGCACCCACTATGGCCTTGTTGGGTTGCACGTATACGCCCATTTTTTGGGACACCATCTGACTGGTGTCATATAACAATTTACTGTTGATATTGGTGTCCAGATTAAGTGTTGGGTGCTGTCTTAGGATCATTACCACTTCCTCTAGGGCAGTGTTTCCCGCTCTTTCGCCAATCCCATTGATAGTACATTCAATTTGTCTTGCACCGTTAATTACTCCCGAAATGGAGTTTGCAGTGGCCAAACCTAGGTCATTATGACAATGGCAGGATAATATGGCTTTATGAATGCCGGTTACGTTTTCCTTTAGATATTTTATTTTGGCCCCATATTCCTCGGGCAAACAATAACCTGTGGTGTCAGGGATATTCAATACCGTGGCACCGGCCTTGACAACCGCTTCACAGACCCTTGCCAAAAATTCGTTATCCGTTCTTCCTGCATCCTCTGCATAAAATTCTACATCTTCAACAAAGGATTTGGCATAACTTACTGCCTCTATAGCCCTTTCTATAATTGCATCCTTATTGGAGTTGAATTTAAATTTAATATGGGATTCCGAAGTTCCGATACCTGTATGTATCCTTGGTTTTTTGGCATATTTTAATGCCTCTGCAGCAACCTCAATATCTTTTTTAACAGCACGTGTAAGTCCGCATACCGTTGCATTCTTTACAATTTTTGAAATCTCCTGCACAGAATTAAAATCTCCTGGACTGGAAATTGGAAAACCGGCTTCTATAATGTCTACCCCTAAAAGATCCAATCTTTCGGCAATTATAAGTTTTTGGTCCGTGTCCAATTTACATCCGGGGACTTGCTCTCCATCTCTAAGTGTGGTGTCAAAAATATGTACCTTTTCTTTGCTCATTATATTTACGTAATTTTATGTGCGCTATACGAATATAGTACTAGTAGGTTTGCTAGTCCTAATCGCGAAATGGCATTTACAACGTTAAATAACTTTTTGAAGTATTTAAAATATTGATTATCAATTATATAAACCTTTATTATTACGATGACAAATGCGCATAAAGATGCATTATTCGTTTTGGTTAAATCGCTTTCCAAGTCCGAGAAACGTCAATTTAAATTGTATGTTGGACGCTTGGGAGTGAATACCGATGCCAAATTTCTTGCCCTTTTTAATTTAATGGATAAAATTAAGGTATATGATGAAAAATTAATACTGGAAAACGGTATTGTTAAGAAGGCCCAGTTGTCCAATTTGAAGGCCCACCTTTACAAACAGATTTTGGTGAGTCTTAGGTTAAATCCTGTAAATCAAAACATAAGGGTACAGATTAGGGAGCAATTGGATTTTGCCACAATTCTGTATCAAAAGGGACTGTACAAGCAGAGTCTTAAAATATTGGATAAGGCCAAGGTTACCGCCATTGAAAATGAGGAGAAAAACGTGGCCTATGAAATTGTGGAATTTGAGAAATTGATCGAGACCCAGTATATTACCCGTAGCATCCCGGACAGGGCGGATGAATTGGCAGTACAGGCCAAGCAACTTTCGGCACAGAATGTTATTACCAGCAAATTATCCAACCTTGCGCTCCAGTTATATGGGCAAATGTTAAAAATTGGCTATGTTAGAAGTGATGAGGATATCAAAAGGGTTCAGAAATATTTCGAGAAGCACATGCCAAAGTACAAGATTGAAGACTTGGGCTTTAGGGAAAAGCTTTGGCTGTACAAGGCGCATCTTTGGTACAGTTTTCTGACCCAGGATTTTTTATCCTGTTACAAGTATTCCAGTAAATGGGTAGATCTTTTTTATGAGAATAAGGAAATGATCTATTTAAACCCCGTGTTCTTTTTAAAGGGGAACCACTATTTGTTGGAATCCTTATTTTATGTAAAATATAGCTCCCAATTCAAGGAAACCTTGGAGAAATTGGAAAAAATTGTGAGCAGCAAGGAATTTCCGGACAATGACAATATAGCTTCCTTGGCCTTTTTATATATCAATTTGAATAAATTGAACCTCCATTTCTTGGAAGGCAATTTTGAAAAGGGACTTTATTTGGTCAAAATAGTAGAATACGGAATCAATAAACATAAGGATAGGATAGACCAGCATCACGTTATGGTGTTATACTATAAGATAGCCTGCCTTTATTTTGGATATGGGGATAACAAAACCTGTATTCAGTATCTAAAGAGGATCATCAACAACAAGAATTTAAAAATGCGAGAGGACTTAATGTGCTTTGCCCGAGTACTTAGTCTAATTGCCCATTACGAGGCAGGTATGGACTATCATTTGGAGGTGCAGCTGAAAAGCACCTATAAGTTCTTGTTAAAAATGAACGATCTTCATGCCGTGCAGAAGGAAATGATTAAATTCTTAAGAGGTTTGGGTGATATCTACCCGCACGAGTTGCCCAATGAGTTTCAAAAGTTGTACGATGAATTAAAAAAATACGAAAACCATCCCTATGAAAAACGCGCTTTCTTATATTTGGATATTATTTCATGGTTGGAAAGTCATCTACAAAATAAACCCGTAGCGCAAATCATTAAAGAGAAGGCCATGTCCGTTACCCGTTAAAAAATATTTTTGAAAAGTAAAAGCCTTCACATCAACCATTTGCTGGAGATTAATCTGGCCATGATTTTTATTAGCACTTCCGGTGCTCTGGGTAGATACGTGCAGCTTCCGGTACCCGTTACCATAGCCAGTAGGGCGGGCTTGGCATTTTTGTTTCTATTGCTCTATTGTAAATGGAAGAAAATATCGTTCCGTATAGCCAAAAAAGATCATCCTATTCTTTTTCTAAGCGGTATCTTTATGGGGGTCCATTGGTTGACCTATTTCTATGCCCTGCAGCTTTCCAGTGTGGCCATAGGTATGTTGTCTATGTTTACGTACCCTATTATAACGGCCTTATTGGAACCATTAATTTTAAAAACGCCGTTCCAAAGAATTCATTTTGTCCTGG
The DNA here is from genome assembly GCF_900177645.1 of Arenibacter troitsensis. Taxonomy (GTDB): domain Bacteria; phylum Bacteroidota; class Bacteroidia; order Flavobacteriales; family Flavobacteriaceae; genus Arenibacter; species Arenibacter troitsensis. The sequence goes on along the minus strand of NZ_FXAO01000003.1, from coordinate 486,451 downwards.
GGCTTTTGGTGTTGGCCGGAATTTATTTGTTGGCTCCCGACTTTGAAACCGGCAATTCCAATATTATTGCCGTGGGTCTTGGTGTTTTTTCGGCACTGGCCTACGCCATTAGGAATATTATCCTAAAGTCCAGGGCGGCCCATTACAACGGGTCCTTAATGATGACCTACCAGACTGGCATAGTAGGGTTTATTTTGGCACCGGTATTTTTTATTTATAATGTAGATGCCATTGCAGACCAATGGCCGGCACTGTTAACATTGGCCCTGTTCACTACTGCCATTGGGCATACCCTATTTCTCAATTGTTTTAAGCACTTTAGTATTACTACGGTGAGCATCTTAAGTAGCGTGCAACCGGTTTACGGTATATTGATAGGAGTGGTTTTTCTTTCGGAAATTCCTAGTTGGACTACAGTAATGGGTGGAATACTTATTCTTAGTTCCGTAGTCATTGAGAGTGTAAGGTCTTACAAATAAATTACCTTCTAATTGATAGCGCCGGGAGTATTGGGGTTATACTCCTTTACCAGACTTTCGGTTAGTTTTTCGAACTCATTGTTTTTGGCCATTCCCCTTACTTTAATAGGGTCAAAATTTCCATTGAAGTAGAGGAATGACCCCGTTTTATTATTGTTGTTGAATATGAGAATTTCCTTGACCGAATTTTTGCGTTCCCTTATGGAAACTACGGAACGTTTTAAATCATCATTTTTACGATAAATCTCGATAAAGGAATTTCCGGTAATACCGTTCATTTGTTTGTTAAGGAAATCGGCTCTTGCAGGAGTGGCAACTGGAAACTGCATATACCTTAAGTCTTTGGTGTCGCCTACCAATGCATTAATTTCTGGAGATATATTACTTATAAGGGATATCATAAAATGGGGTACACGGATTGCGGTTACTTGGGCGTCGTTCTTGTGTGCTTCGTAAAAGGTATCTATGGAATTGTAGCTTCCGCAGGAGATCAATAACATTATATTGAAAATAAATAGTGCTGTCTTATCCATGGGAATATTTTTAAGCTGGCCATATGCATAGGGCCTCAGTTAAAGGTAATGAAAATTTAGTTGTTAGGCGAGATTCAAATGTTTCTATGCCTGTTCCAGCCATTTAGGTTGATGTGGAATGCATACTAAAGAATCCTGCCGATACCTCATGGACCAGTGCAGAGGTCATTCACGTGCAGGCGTTCCAAACACTATCTTCGGGGGGTGGTGCTATAATCTGCAACAATTCTCTTTTTACGGGATGTATAAAAGCAAGGCTTCTGGCGTGGAGATGTATGCTTCCGTCTTTATTGCTTCTGTCCGCCCCATATTTTAAATCCCCTTTTATGATACACCCAATAGCGGCCAATTGCGCCCTAATTTGATGGTGTCGACCTGTTTTTAAATCAATTTCCAATAAAAAATAGCGGTCCAGTTGCTTAATTACCTTATAGTCCAAAATAGCTTTCTTGCTATCGGGCACTTCTTTTATATGGCCGTAGGATTTATTCTGCTTGGGATTGCGTTTTAGCCAATGGGTAAGTGTGCCCTTTTCCTTGTCCGGCATTTTATTGACTACTGCCCAATAGGTCTTTTGGGCATCTTTTTCGGCAAACAATTTGTTAAGCCTGGGCAGGGCCTTTGAGGTTTTTGCAAAGACCACAATACCTGTGGTTGGCCTATCCAGCCGGTGAGCTACGCCCAAATAAACGTTCCCGGGTTTGTTGTCTTTTTTCTTGATATATTGTTTTACGACCTCGCTGAGGGGGGTGTCCCCGGTTTTATCGCCCTGCACAATATCGCCCGCTCTTTTATTGATGGCTATAAGATGATTGTCCTCGTATAAGACCTGTAAATTTTCTGGAGTAGAAATTGTTTTTGTGGACACTTGTATAGAATTCATTATCTAGTTCATAGGCCGTCCGCGCAATAAAGGGCAGACCTTATACGGGAATATCTGTTGCCTCTTTAGTATTGCTCCTCGTCGCTAGGGAAGTCCCTCGTTTTTACATCGTCTACATACTTTGAAATGGCATTGCCCATTTCTTCATAAAGATTGAGGTACCTCCTTAAAAATCTTGGATTGAATTCCTGGGTTATTCCCAATAGATCGTGAATCACCAATACCTGTCCATCTACCCCATTTCCTGCACCAATGCCAATAATGGGAATGGAGACACTTTCTGCAACCTCTTTGGCCAATTTTGCGGGTATTTTTTCAAGAACTATGGAAAAACACCCCATTTTTTCCAAAAGTTTGGCATCTTCAATAAGTTTATGTGCTTCTTGTTCCTCTTTTGCCCTTACTGTATACGTGCCAAATTTATAAATGGACTGAGGCGTCAGGCCCAAATGTCCCATTACGGGTATACCTGCATTGAGAATTCTTTTTACCGATTCCTTAATTTCCTGTCCACCTTCTACCTTTACGGCATGGGCTCCACTCTCTTTCATGATCCGGATGGCGGATCGCAAGGCCTCTTTGGGATCGCTTTGGTAACTTCCGAAGGGAATGTCCACCACCACTAGGGCGCGGTTTACCGCCCGTATTACCGAAGAGGCATGATAGATCATTTGGTCCAAGGTAATGGGAAGGGTGGTTTCATGTCCGGCCATAACATTACTGGCAGAATCGCCCACTAATATTACATCCACATTGGCGGCATCGACAATTTTTGCCATAGAATAATCATAAGCCGTTAACATGGATATTTTCTCCCCGTTCTTTTTCATATCAACGAGAGATTTTACGGTAACTCTTTTGTATTCTTTTTTGACAGTGGACATCTATTATATTTTTGGTGGGATAAAAGTAATGATTTGTTCCAAAAATTATGAATCTAGCAATAATTAGTTCCCAAATTTTTATTTTTTAACTATTTTTATGTGATGGTCAAGACCTTATAAATATGCATAATACTAAACTTTTCATTTTGACTTTGTTGATGGCTTTTCATCTTGGCAATGCCCAGAATAATGAGGAAAAAATGGTCAAAAGAACTATTGAAGCCTTTTTTGATGCTTTTCACCAACAGGATTCAATGGCAATTAGGGAAACGGTTTCCAAAGATATCGTACTACAGACCATTGGGAAAGATGCGGATGGGAGGGAAGTAGTGAAAACAGATGATTTCAACCATTTTTTAAAATCGATAGTAGCCATACCCGCTACCACAAAATTTGAAGAAAAAATAATGTCCTATAACATTCAAATTGACGGTGCCATGGCCAATGCTTGGACCAACTACGAATTTTGGGTGAACGATAGCTTTAGCCATTGTGGCGTAAATTCGTTTCAACTATTTAATGACCAGGGCAGTTGGAAGATTATATATTTGATAGATACTAGAAGAAAAGAAGGCTGTGATTAGTAAGTGTTATAGGTGGTCCATGGAGGAAATAAATTTGATCAAGGCTTTGGGCTGATCGGTTTGTATCCCATTATGGGCCCCTTTATGGGCTATGACATAGGTGTTGCCATTTTTTGGGTTGGGCAAGCCGTTCTGGGGGTAGCCATAAGCATGACCCATAAGGACAATGAACAAAACGATTTTAAAGGGCCTCTGCATTGGTTTAATGCTTTAATAACCGCATGGCTAGAGCCAATATGGCGGTCTATGGTTCAATCAGCTTATGGTAGGTGGCCAAATAATAGGGAAGGAGGTAAAAGGTTCCTTCGTGCTCTGCGTACCCATTACCTTCATTGTCGTGGAGTACAAAGGCATCCCTATCCAATCTTACGTGGCCCCTTTCATCTATGGGCAGTGCAAAGGTGTCATTGCCCCAGCCCATATCCGTTGCTTGGCCCGGGGTGGGGTCCAATTGTATATCTAGGCGATGGGTATTGTCCATATCATAACCTATCAGGTCCAATGGGATACGTTGCAAGGTTTCGGTCATATAACGATTGTCCAGGCTACTTTTGTAGTACCTGTCAATGCTAGCTTTGGCAAACAATGGATTTTCTGTAAAAAGCTCTTGCGGCTTAAAAAACCCTTCATCCACCTTTTGGGTAAAAAAACCGGCCATGGCACCATATAGTCCGTCCCAAAAGGCATTTTTTTGTTTGCTTATATGCAGCCAGGCATTCTCCAGGGCAATGCGGTACATGATTTGTCTTTCCGGATTCTTTTCGTAATTAATGAGGCCGTAAAGACTCATTAGACCTAGATTGTTGTCCCAAGGTACTGCATTTTCCGGTGGAAAAAATTCTTTGGCGTGCATGGCGTAGATGTCATAATTTTCCTTTTCGCGCAACATTTCTGCGACCTCATCATATTTGGGATCTCCTGTAACATGGGAGGCGACATTTAAAAAGGAAAGCATCATCATAGCATTGAGTCCGCGTTGGTCCCAGCCCCAAATGGAATTGAAATAGTCGGGATCAAAACTTCCCCAGCGTGTTGGTTTCCCATCATAATCTACCAATTTGAAACCATGTTTTATGAGGTGGTCAGTGACATCGGCGACCACTTGCTTAACGGCATCCTTTTCTTCCTTGGTCTCCGCTATCAAATCGTGATAAATGCCATAATAAAAATAATGTCCGGCCAATTCGTCCGAGCTGGTGTCGCATTTCCATCTATAATTTCCATCCTCACTTAGGGGGAAACGAGGAAAAATATCCTTCCAGAAGGGGTCGTTTTTCTGATGTCTACTATTATATTCCCTACTGTATTGTTCATTGACAGGTTCATGCCAATCCACAGGAATGATCACCCTTGCCGGAAACCCTGGTTCATGGGTTATGTCTACCAACCATTTTAGGGCATAAAAGCTTCTATTGGCCAGTTCCCTGGCCTCCAGGTCCTTGGTAATGGCGTATCGGAAGGCCTGTGCTGCACCGTACATAGCGGTATATTGCCCATCATTATCCGAAATGGCCAATTCGCTGGTGTTAATATTGAATCGTTCGGTAAGCTGGTTTTGACAGATAAAACCCATCCTGTTATGTCTTTCCTCTACCTGTTTTGTAAAATAGGCTGCTTTTTCGGGGTAGGTCATTTCTTTGGAAACAATTTGGGCAATGCCGTTCTTAGTGGCGATCCAGGCGGTACCATCAGTATCAACGGCTATGGCGTTTACATGGTTGTCCGGTAACCATCTGCGGTTTGCCCTGTAGTAAAAAACATTTTCCTCTACCCTGAAAGCTCCAATTTCAGTACCAAACCATACCTCACCTTTTGGGCCTGGGGCTGCACAGGTGAAATGATTGTATGGCACTCCCTCCTTACCGGTAAACAGTGTCCATTTACCATTTTCCAAATAACCCATGCCTTGTTTGGCACCAAACCATAGTCGGTTTTTTGTGTCCACTGTCAAGGCTGCCACCTCTTTCAAGGCCCAACTATAATTGGAGTCGGAGGGGAGCTCTTGCTTCCATTTATTGTTGCCAATTTTAAAAAACAGGCCGTTTTCACAACCCACATAGGTGATATTCCTATAATTTGTTGTGCTAAGGACCTTACCGGCCTCCTGGGGTATGCCCTTATATTGGGGTAGCACTTTGGAAGAATTATTATTATTGCTTAAAATCCATTTGGAATTCTTCCATTCATATTGCCCCGATGAGGTAGTTGCGATAGGGATATTACTAATAATTGATATTTGTTCAATATTGCCTTGGGGGAGCCCCATAGAAATGTTGTTGATAAAGGCAACATCCTGATAAAACGAGGTTTCTTGGGCACAGACTTCAAAGGGAAAATGAAGGATCAAGGCTAATGCAAATAGTATTCTATACATATTGATTTGATTAAAGTTCGATGACAAAAATTTGCATTGTTGGAGTATTCCCGTCTTTGGAAACCATTCGGTTATAGGCTATTTTATGTCCGTCATGGGACCAAACCGGATTTTTAGGTGGATTTTGTGTTGGTTTCGTCAGGACAGTATTTTTACCTTCTTCAATATTTAAGCCCACTAAAGAATTCTGCCATACATACACTAATCTATGGTCTTTGGGATGCCAGCGAATGCCGCCTTGAACATCCGATTCATGGAAAGTACGTTGAATGGGCTCTCCCCCCCATGGTGAGATGGTGAATATCTGTTTAATATTATGGTCATCTTTGGCAATATAGGCAAGCATACTTCCGCCGTAGGAGGAACGGACAATGCCTTCGCAACCGGGGTATTTGTTATTGGCCGTGTAGGTTAATCTTCGTTGCCGAGTTCCTTTTGGGGGAGCTGGCAAGTTGGTTTCGGTACCCTCAAGGGCAGCCTCTCCCGGAATGCTAATATCTTCCGGGATATCCACTATATACACTTCATCTACCTGTTCCCTATTTTGCTCTGTTGTTGTGCCAATAAAGGCCCTTGCCCTTTGTGTAGCGCCATCGGATTTTAGGTAGCCGGAATGTCCCACCCAACTGTCACCAGCTGCCCTACTTATTTCATCAGAACCAGGAACGGGATTTGGTACTACTTTCACTACCAGGGCACTAAACCATTCCCCTGAAAAATTCTCCCCGTCTTGGGATTCAGGAACGGATATTGGGTGATTTTTTTTGGAAACCCCTATGGTTCTAAGATTATGGGTAAGGCCGGTAGAATCCTCCAGTTTTTTCATAATGGCATCGTTATAGGTATACCCTATCCATTCTCCGTCGCCACTAAATTCATGTCTATGGGTACCCCCGCGCAAAGCGCCCACCGTAAACGGGAAGGAAATGTCCCTAGCATCCATAAAAATGGGCTTTCCGGGCTGGTCATCCTTAATGATTACCCCGGTCCGTCTCCATTGTTCATAAGGTTTGTCCGACGTACAATTTAATAATCCATGTATAAAAACCACCTCATTGTTGGTATGGCTATAGCTCACAGCTCCCACGCCGGGACCATAGGCCCTGTTTTGTTTTAGTTCGTACAAAACCATTTTTTCGCCGGTTTCCACATGTACCTTTTCAATCTTTCCATTGGCCCCAATACCACCGGCCTCGGTTCGGGTGTCATATACCAGCCATTTATCGTCCGGAGAAAAATTGTCGTTGTTGTCCAGGTCATGGTTATAAGTGAAATCTTGGGTAATCTGCTTTTCCATTTTATAATTGCCTTTTCCACAAGCACTAAAAAGTATGGGTGTCATGAAGAGAAGGAGTATTGGTTTACTTTCTAAATTTAGTTTCATGAGTTTTTTTTGGGCGTCCATACTATTGTACTTGTTTCTATTATATTCAATTTTCAATCCATTGTTTGAGGAGCACTTATAACCCCTAAATACCTTCCCATCCAGTAGGGGAGCAGCCAGATATCACCTGCCGAAAATTCCTCTGAGCCATTTCTACCTCCATCCAATGTAAACATATTGGCGTTATGCCTTTGTACACGACGCTCGTCGGGAGGTAATACCTCTGCCGTTGTCTGTTCCCTAAAATTAGGTTCTACAAATGTAATATCTTTTCTATGGCTATTATTGACCTCCCAGGCTACCATATCCATGGGGTGCTCCCTAAGATACCAAGCCGCTTCCTCCAAGTCGAACTCTTGGGTCCCGGTTAGGGCCGTCATAATGTTCCAGGCGCCTTCTTTTTCGGGCCTTTCAATTTCCCAATGGTCAATGATAGCTTCCTTGAATTTTGTTTTTAAGGTGTCGTTAAAGGCATATCTGTATAAGCCCCAATAGCCTACAAAGTACATTTCATCATCGGAGTGGTTCCAGGATTCGGATAACATTTTACTCCAATCATCGGCATCGTCCGGAGCCATGGCAACATCTTTCATGGGCCACATTAGATTGTCCAAATACCCGTGGTTATCCATGAGATCAAAGGCTTTTTCCTTGTATTTTTCCTTGCCGGTAAAATGATATGCCGTTTGCAGCATGCCTATAATATTGGAAGCATTTATTTTTCGGTCTCCCACCATTTTGGGTCGGGCATTTACGTATTCTGGGTTCCAACGGCCCCAGGTAGTGGGTTTACCATCATAGTCTACCATATACATGTCATTTCTTACAATATGACTCATTAGGGTATCAATAAGGACTATGGCACGATCTTTAAGGTCGTTGTCCATTATTTCTGCCATAGCGCCGTAGGCAAAAATGTGCCCAATGGCCTCATCGCTACTGGTAGTGGATTTCCAATCCCATTCCGGATCACTGCTATGTTGCCATCTGTCAGGATCATGTAATTGATTTATATACCCACTTCGTTCAAAAGATCTGGAAGGAAATCCTGGTACCGGGTTAATGCTAAACAATCTCTCCATAGCATCCATAGCTTCCCTACAGTTTTGAAGGGCGTCTTCGGATTTGGTCACTGAGTACCGAAAAACCTGTCCAGCCAGGTACATGGTAGTCCATAGTCCGTCGTTATCGGAATCCGATAGTCGGCCCGTATCAAAATTACCATTGTCCATATCCACTAGAGTTGCATTGAACCCCAGTCTTATATGTCTGTCCCGTACTTGTTTTTCATAATATAGGGCCTTGTCATATAGGGTCATTTCCTCAAAGACTATTTGCCCAAGGCCGGTATCTGTCAATATAAGGATGGAACCATCGGTACCTTTGGAAATATGTTTAACGTTGTTGCTGGGCATCCAACGTTTTCCATAGTAGTAACTAAATTTACCATCCTCTTTAAGCTTAAAGGCACCTTTAGTAGAACCAAACCAGAGATTTCCGTCAATTAGGTTTACATAATTGATTTCCGTCCAGGGCAATTGGGTCTTTTTATCCCCAATTTGGTTTCCGGAAGTGGCATCTACTTCATAATATCCATCCAGGGTGGTCAATATCAATGTATTGTCTACCAGGGCGAAGGAGGTAAAATTATTTCCTTCATAGACAGTTTTAAGGGTTTTATCCTTGGGATTGAAGTGGTTGATGGATTTTTCTCCCAAAATCCAGAAGGAATTGGTTTTTTGGTCGAATTTGATGGAAATGGTTTTATCCTTGGAAGTGGAGCCCTGCCAGCCGCTATTATTTTTGGAAACATATTGAAGCGATGGTCCATCGCTGATCAAGAAATCGAAATCGGTTCCGGCAGTAAAAATATTCGCTTTGGGAAGGGTGTGTTTTAGGTAAAGGCTTCCGGCCCAGGCGTTGCTAAGTACCGCCTTGTCATCCAAGTATACAAACTGGTCTTGATAGACGGTCATTGCGGAAATATTCTTGTCGGTCAATGGGCGGTAGGTTTTGTCCTGTAAAAGGACACCTGGATAAAGGAATTGCCCATCGTGGGTACGTAAAATTCCGTCTGAAGAAGAGACCTGAATTACTCCATTACGGTCCATATAAGTTTCGAAAAGTAACAGGTCATTCTCCTGTTTGTCATATTTAATGCTGTAATCCTGTAGATAGGGAACATCTTTATAAACAGGCAATGATGTTGCGGTAGTTTCCTTTTTCGGGGATTCTGAACAGGATATGCCCACTAAGAGTACGATGAATAATAAATTGCGAAAGCTTTTTCTCATGCCGATACATATTTTTGGTTGTAATGGAACAGGCGGTCTGTAAGGAAATCATTAATAGGTATAACCCAAATAAAGGTATTACAGCCCTGTACAAATAAACCTTATTTGAGTGTATTGGACCTCCTATATTTTACATGATTTACATCATATATTGACTTAATTATTCATTTCTTAATTAATTTTTAAATAAAATGTTAGAATAATTGAAATTTTGTACGTGACCGCTTATGTGGTTTAATGTATCAATGTACCAATGAATCCAATTGAAAATTAGATGATGTGAAAATTTGAAAATGAAGCAATGTGTTAATTTGATAATGTACCAATGGATTAATGTACCAATGGGGTAATGTATCAATTTGGGAATTGGTTAATTTGAAAATGTAGCATTAGGGTAATGTAGCAATGCATTAATTGGTAATATGGTGATTTGATGATTTGACAATGAGGTAATGTAATAATGAGGTAATGGATCAATTTGATAATTTGGTGATGAGTAATGTAGAAATGTACCAATTAGGTAATGTATTAATAAATCAATTTGGAAATTGGTTAATTTGATAATTTGAAAATGGGTTAATGTAGTGATGGGTTAATGTGAAAATGTACCAATGGGGTAATGTATCAATTTGGAAATAGCATTGACGATAGTAAAGGCTCCTCCCTTGTGAGGAAGGGAGGTGGCTTCGCCATAAGCGAAGACGGAGGGTTTTGAAAGCCCAGGTCTTGGAAAGAAACACACCCCCTGCCTGCGGCAGGCAGGCTAACCTCCCGGTTAAAAGTGGGACAGGCTCTCTCAAGAGGGGAATTTGTTTGGCGCGAAGATTATAGACTCTAGCGTCGGTTCGAGTGCTTCTCGATACAATTTTATTACGCTCAGCTGCATAAAATCACCCGCCTAAAGGCGGGCAAGCCCGTCTTACGGCCGGGCAAGCTCGAGGTGATGATTTTGAACTTTTGATCATTAAACATTCAATTGGTATTGTTCACTGTAAGAAGCAGGTTGCCGCGCTACGTCTGCCAAACGGCCAGGCAGGCCTACCTATCGGCAGGTAAACTCGCAATGACGACAGTAATCAATGTTGGAGACACAAACTATTGCCTATTGGCTATTGGCTTTTGCCTAAGGACCACTGTGTACTAACAATCACTCAAGTACACTCCAACGGCCAATCCGCCTTCCGAAGTTTCCTTGTATTTTGTGCTCATATCCTTGGCGGTTTCCCACATGGTATTCACCACCTTGTCCAAAGGCACTTTTGCATTGGCGGGGTCGGAGTCCAACGCCAGTTCCGCGGCATTGATGGCTTTTATGGCGCCCATGCAATTACGCTCTATACAAGGTATTTGTACCAATCCACCTATGGGGTCGCAGGTAAGGCCCAAATGATGCTCCATGGCAATCTCTGCCGCCATAAGTACTTGCTCTGGGCAGCCCCCCATAAGTTCTGTCAGCGCGGCTGCAGCCATGGCAGAAGATACGCCAATTTCGGCCTGACAGCCACCCATGGCTGCGGAAATGGTAGCTCCCTTTTTAAAAATACTGCCAATTTCACCCGCAACAAGGAGGAATTGTTTTATGTGTTCAAAATTGGCCTCATGGTTTTCTATGACCATATAGTACATAAGCACGGCCGGTATTACTCCCGCACTGCCATTGGTAGGGGCGGTGACCACTCTACCCAAGGAGGCGTTTACCTCATTGACACTTAGGGCAAAGCAGCTTACCCATTTGAGGATGGAACGGAATTTAACTTCGGTCTTTCTTATGGTAAGCAGCCATTCCTGTGGGGTAGCATAGGGGAGGTCGCCCTTTAATTTTTGGTGGGTGTCGTATGCCCTTCGCCGTACCTTGAGTCCACCGGGAAGGGTTCCTTCGGTATGGCAGCCAATGAACATACACTCCAACATGGTGTCCCAAATATGGTGCAAGCCTTGGTCTATTTCCAAATCGGAACGCAGGGAACGTTCGTTTTCCAATACCAATTGGGAAATGGATTTGTTTTCCTTTTTACAGGCGGCCAATAGGTCCGCTCCCTTTTCAATGGGGTAGGGGAAGGCCTTAAAAACTTCCATTTTCTTTTTGGATCGTTTAAGTTCTTCCTTAACAACAAAGCCTCCGCCAATAGAATAGTAGGTTTCCTTTATTTGTTTGCCATTGGCCAAGTGGGCCCTAAAGGTCATTCCATTGGCATGAAAGGGTAAAAATTCTTTTTTTAATATAATATCCACTTTTGGATCGAAAGGAATTTCTTTGGAATTGTTTAAAAGCAACTTGTTACTTTCTTGAATCCCCTTAATTATTCCGTCAATATTTTCTATGGGAATGGTGACCGGATCTGCTCCTGTAAGGCCCAACATAATGGCCAGATCGGTGGCGTGGCCCTTTCCGGTTAGCGATAAGGAACCAAATACGTCTATTTGGATATGGGTAATGGAAGGGAATAGCTTTTTTTCCAGTAGTTCGCCAATAAAACGCTCTGCAGCCCGCCAGGGGCCCAAGGTGTGTGAGCTGGAGGGTCCGACGCCAATTTTGAGCATGTCGAAAACACTAATGCATTCCATTTTCCAAAAGGTTTATTTTTAGGGTAAATATAGGATTATCTATTGGGAAATGGATCAATTTACCAAGGTGTAATTGGGTTAATGAATTAATTTGGAAATTGATTAATGTATTAATGTATCAATGAATTAATAAGTCAATGTGGAAATGGGTTAATGAATTAATTTGATAATGAGGCTATGACGTAATAGCCAAAAGCCAGAAGTCAAAAGCCAAAAGCGAAGAGTAAAGAAAAAAGAGAAAAGTTAGATGGGTTAATGTGGAAATGAAGGGATAGCCATAAGACAAAAGGCAAAAGGCAAAAGTGAAGAGAAGAGAGAAAAGAGAAAAGTTAGATGGGTTAATGTGGAAATGTACCAATGGGGTAAAGGGGCAATGTGGAAATGGATCAATGGACTAATGCATCAATTTGATAATGTGTTGATGTGATAATTTGAAGATGGGTTAATTTGGAAATTTTTCAATGTGATAATGTAGTAGTTTGGAAATTAATGAATTTGATAATCAACAGTTCTTTCCAAACTGAAGCGGCAGTCTTGTTAGTGTTGTTAATTTGGATGTGGGTTATTTAATTATTAATTTTCTAGAGTGTTCACCGCCATGTCCTTCGATGTATATGATATTCTTTATAATAAATACAGAGGCAAAAGGCGATTGGCTATCGGACTCTACCATCCCTTTAAAGGTAAGGTAATGCACTCCATTTCTAATCAAATAGTCCCCATCATGATTATGTCCGTTAAAATAAAATTTTACGGCTGGATATTTGTCGATAAGGTCCAAGATTTGTTCGCTGTTCCATAAAATTTCGGTGTACTCGTTTCCAGCAATAGGAAAATGGCAGTATATGCCAACTCGCTCATCGTTATTATGAGCTGAGATCAATTCATTTTCCAACCAAACCAATTGCTCTTGACTTATACCACCATTCCAAGCTGGTTTATTATGTGCTTTGGATTGTAACACTTTGGAAAACAGGGAATCTGTTTGTTTCTTTTTATGTTGGCTATATGCACCATGATAACTTAAATCGTTACCGTCAAGGACAATAAAACGCCATTGATTTTCGACAATACTATAATACCTGTCAACCAAGTCTAAACGCTCCAATACCTTCGGTTTAAAAGCATCGGCAACATTGAAATCATGGTTGCCCAGCACGTGATATTTTTTAGAGGAGAGCTTGTTCCAAACAGGTAATATTTTATCGAAACTTGCGAAATCCCTATCAATAAAATCACCGAGATGTATTGTGTAATTTAGAGGTTCGGTATTAAATTGTTCAATAGCGCCTTCCAATTTGCTGAGGGAGTATTTATAATATCGGGATTTATAACTTTCGCATTCACAGTATTGGCAATCCGCTATTATTCCTATCGCAAGATCTACGGTAGGATCAAAATTTATATCATCAGATTGGCATCCTGCCAGGATAATTGTCAAAATTCCAAATACGATGTATCTGATAAATATTTTCATTAAATAACTAAATTAGAAAGAGAAATATAGTAAATATTAAGATTCCAAGGTTAAAATTTTGTTGTTTGTGCTTTTCCCTCGTTCAGAGGTATTTAGGTTTATTGATAATATCTAAAATGATGGTTTATTTCAGAGGTAATTTGCTCCATATTCCAATAGTCTAATTATAACCTAACCCACTCCCTTCCATCCTCTCCTACATCGAAGCCACCTTGTCCTCCCACGGCAAGCGTGGGACAGGCTTAGCCATGGGAAGGGGCACCTAGTTATAAAACTTTCAAATAAAGTATTTAGTCTCGGTTCTAGTATCTAGATTCTAGGTTCCTTTGCTCACTACCCAACCGCAACCTTGAACTTTATAACCTTATAACATTAAACTTTCAACTAAAAATGCATTAGTGATTGCAATGGATAGCTCCCAAAAGGGGACCTTGGGAGGGACAATTTTGGGACTAGGAATGGAAAGCACGACCCCTTGGCATATTTTCGCCAAGGGGGAATGCCCAAAAAAGCAAGCGGAACTGCAATTCTTGGTTAATTTGGAGGAGGGTTCTGACAGCTTGTCATATTTTTTGACATGGCACAATCATTGACTTATTAGACCCGAGTGCTAAAAAGATTTTTCAACACAGTAAATATATAAACATGAGTAAAATTATTGGAATAGATTTAGGAACAACAAACTCTTGCGTTTCGGTAATGGAGGGTAACGAAGCTGTTGTAATCCCAAACGCAGAAGGTAAGAGAACTACTCCATCTGTCATTGCTTTTGTAGAGGGTGGCGAGATCAAGGTTGGAGATCCTGCCAAAAGACAGGCAGTTACAAATCCAAACAAAACCATTTATTCCATAAAACGTTTTATGGGAAATAAATTCTCCGAATCCAGTAAGGAAGCCGAAAGGGTACCTTATAAAGTGGTTAAGGGAGATAACGATACCCCAAGGGTAGATATAGACGGACGTTTGTATTCTCCTCAGGAACTTTCGGCAATGATACTTCAGAAAATGAAGAAAACTGCCGAGGATTATTTGGGACAGACCGTTAGTAGAGCGGTAATTACCGTACCTGCCTACTTTAACGATGCGCAAAGACAAGCAACCAAGGAGGCCGGTGAAATTGCCGGACTTACCGTAGAAAGAATTATAAACGAGCCTACCGCAGCTTCTTTGGCTTACGGGATGGACAAGAAGGATACAGACCAGAAAATAGTGGTTTTCGATTTTGGTGGAGGAACACATGATGTTTCCATCTTGGAATTGGGAGACGGTGTTTTTGAAGTATTGGCTACCGATGGGGATACCCACTTGGGTGGTGATGACGTGGATCAAAAGATAATCGACTGGTTGGCCGATGAGTTCAACAAAGAGGAAGGCATAGACCTGCGTAAGGATGCCATGGCATTGCAACGTTTGAGAGAGGCTGCTGAAAAGGCAAAAATTGAGTTGTCTTCTTCTGCACAGACCGAAATTAACCTTCCATACGTAACCGCTACGGCTTCAGGACCTAAGCATTTAGTACGTTCATTGACCAAAGCCAAGTTTGAGCAATTGATAGATGATTTGGTAAAACGTACTATTGAGCCTTGTGCCACTGCCTTAAAAGCGGCAGGATTAAGCAAGAGCGATATAGACGAAATTATTTTGGTAGGTGGTTCTACCAGGATTCCTGCGGTACAGGATGCCGTTGAGAAGTTCTTTGGCAAGAAACCTTCCAAAGGGGTAAACCCAGATGAGGTAGTTGCCGTAGGTGCCGCTATACAAGGTGGGGTATTGACAGGAGATGTAAAAGACGTTCTTTTATTGGATGTAACACCACTTTCCTTAGGTATTGAAACTATGGGTAGCGTAATGACCAAATTGATCGAGGCCAACACGACCATCCCTACCAAAAAATCGCAGATCTTCTCTACAGCCGCTGACAATCAGCCATCTGTTGAGATCCATGTATTGCAGGGAGAGCGCCCCATGGCAAAGGATAACAAGACTATAGGACGTTTCCATCTGGATGGTATTCCACCGGCACAAAGGGGAACACCACAGATCGAAGTTACTTTTGATATCGATGCCAATGGTATTATAAAAGTATCGGCTACCGATAAGGCTACCAACAAAACGCAGGATATTAGAATTGAAGCTTCTTCAGGATTAACAGAGGAAGAGATCAAGAAAATGAAAGCCGAGGCGGAAGCCAATGCGGAAGCGGATAAGGTAGCTAAGGAGACTGCCGATAAATTGAACGAGGCCGATGGAATGATCTTCCAGACTGAGAAGCAATTGACCGAATTTGGTGATAAATTGTCTGCGGATAAGAAGAAGCCTATCGAGGATGCCCTTGCGGAACTTAAAAAAGCCCATGAAGCCAAAGATTTGGCTTTGATTACTCCGGCTTTGGAAAAGATCAACGAGGCTTGGAAAGTAGCTTCCGAGGAAATGTACAAGGCCCAGGCCGAAGCACAGCAAGGTGCTCCTGCAGGTGGCGCTGATACAGCATCTTCCAACGGAGAGTCCAAAGAAGCCGATAACGTTGAGGACGTAGACTTCGAGGAAGTGAAATAAGGACTTCCCTTACTATAAACAAACCCCTGTCAAGCAATTGATGGGGGTTTTTTGATTTGATGATTTGGAAATGTACCGATTTGAAAATGTACCAATGGAGTAATGAATCAATGTATTAATTTGATAATGTGAAAATTTACCAATGGGTTAACGTGGAAATGGGTTGATTTGATAATGAGTTGATTTGGGAATTTGATGATTGGTTGGTTTGGAAATGGGTTAATGTGGAAATGATGGGATAGCTATAAGCCATAAGGCAAAAGTGAAGAGTAAAGAAAAGAGAGAAAAGAGAAAAGATTAATTTGATAATGTGAAAGTTTACCAATGGATTAATGTAGC
>NZ_FXAO01000003.1:0-469149 GCF_900177645.1 Arenibacter troitsensis | reverse complement strand
TCTTCCAACGCTCCATTACAGAGAGTACTTTCAACTTTTGAACATTTAGCATTTAACTATTGCTTATGCCTTATGGCTAATGGCTTTTGGCTAAAAACTGTTAACTTCCGTTTACTTTGATTTCGACTCCGCCCGCCTTACGGCCGGGCAGGCCCGCCTTGAGGGCTGGGCAAGCTCTCCCCCAAGCGGAGGGAATTTGTTCTGAGGTGCTAATATTGTATTTATGAAAGAATTATTCCCCCTCCTTGCTTGTGCAGCTTTTTTGCAGTAGGAGGGGGCTAGGGGGAGGACTTTTTACTTTGTTTATTGCTAATTGTACATTGTAAGAAGCAGATGGCCACCCAGTCTACCCCTTCCGTCTTCTCCTAGGTCGAAGCCACCTTCCCCTAGCCATGGGAAGGAGCACCTAGTTATAGGGCTTTCAACACAAGGCTTTAGTTCTGGCTCTAGCATCTAGATTCTAGATTCTTCCAACGCTCCATTACAGAGAGTACTTTCAACTTTTGAACATTTAACTATTGCTTATGCCTTTTGCCTATTGGCTTCTGGCTAAACACTGTTAACTTCCGTTTACTTTGATTTCGACTCCGCCCGCCTTACGGCCGGGCAGGCCTGCCCGACCGTAAGGCAAGCTAGAAGTGACGGGCATTAGACCTTAAACCTTGAACATTCAACGTTATAACATTAAACATTATAACTTTCAACATTACAACACCTTTCTACTTCTCACTCCCATACCCATAACCGTACCCATAGTTATAGCCTTTGGCCTTACCATTGCCCACACCGTTAACCACATAGGCCATGTTTTTAAGCTTTTTGGTCTTGTGCAGGTTTTTAGAGAACTCCAAAAGACGCTTGTCCGTTAGGCCGGCACGAGTTACAAATAGGGTAGCATCGGCGAATTTTGAGATTAAAAGTGTATCCGAGACCAACATGGTAGGAGCGGTGTCCAATATAATATAATCGAATTCCTGTTTTGCGTTTTCCAGAAATTGGGCAAAAGCTTTGCTAGATAACAATTCCGGGGCATTTGGGGGTATGGGACCTCCAAAGCATATATTAAGCGAGCCATTATTGCCGGGACCGTTTACCAAGCAGTCTTTCCAGTTCATACCAGGGTCATTTAGGAAGTTGGATAGGCCTTTTTGATCGCTATTTCCGTTAAAATAGGTATGTAGTTGGGGATTCCTTAAATCGGCACCGACCAAAAGAACCTTTTTATTTAAACTGGCATAGGCCAATGATAAATTGCTGGACAAAAGTGTTTTTCCCTCGCCTTTAACAGAGGAAGTCACCGCAATGACTTGGCCCCCCTTGGCTTTGTTTTCGGGCAGGAGATAACTAAGGTTAGTACCTAAAATACTGAAGGATTCTGCCAAAATAGACCGATCATTGACTTCCATAAAGCTTTTGGTTCCTTTGAAAAATGGGATTTCTCCAGCAATAGGGATTTCTGGATATAAAATTTCCAGATCCTTTCGGCTCCTAATTTTTGTATCCAGGGTAAATCTGATATACAGTACGGCAAAGGGCAAGAACATACCCGCTATCAACGAAAGCGCATACACAATCGTCTTCTTAGGCGATACCGGGATACTATTGGTCAACCCATAATCTACAATCTTTACGGAGGGGGCGGTTACGGCGTAGCTTATGGCGGCCTCCTCACGTTTTTGAAGTAGCAAGAGAAAAAGATTTTCCTTAATATCCTGCTGCCGTTCTATGGAACGCAACATTTTTTCCTTTTCCGGCAAACGGGCAAATTGTGAACCTGCACGACTTTCTTCCTCCTTTAATTGACGAAGTGAGTTTTTTAACTGTGTTTCATAGATGTTCACCGATTTAATGATGTTGACCTTGGCACGCTCCAATTGCTCGTTAAGGGCAACTAGGGTAGGGTGGTCCTTACCCACGTTTTGTAACAATTTCTCCCTATCCAACGAGAGTTTATTGTAGTCACTGACCAAAGTATTAAGACTTGTATTTTCCAGCCCGATATTGGCAGGCAATAAACCATAATCCATCTGGTTAATTACAGATTGCTTTAATAAAATGGAAATAGAAATCTGGTTTTCCAACTTATTTACCTCGGCCTCCGTTTCAGACTTTTTTAATAAGCTTGCTCCCGCATCTGCTTCTATATAAGAGAGGTTGTTGGAACGTTTAAAGCTTTCCTTGCCGCCTTCAATAGAATCCAGCTCCTGGGTGAGGTATATAAAACGTTCGTCTATAAAGTCGAGGGTTCGTTTAGACACCAGTTGCCGGTCCAATACCCCGTCCCGGTTAAATTTCTCGATCAGGGTATTTAGAATAGCTTCATTTTTATCAATATTTCCTCCATTTATGGACAAAGATAAAATCTCACTGCTCTTACTGGTGGCCTGTACTTGTATATCTTTTATTAATTGAAATATTACCTTCTTTATAGGGTTTAGTACTAGGCTATAGTTGATGCCCGCGTAAAAGCTGGGGTCTATGCCCTCCCGCAACTTTATGGTAAAAGGGAGGCCGGCTGTAGGCGAGTCGGGTTCCTTTAAATTTGGGGTAAAGACCTGGTCATTTACATCCGTAATTCTCATGCCCTGGGCATCCATAGTTATATCGTAAAGCCAGGGGGTTTGAACACTATCAGCTTCAATTTGTTTCTCCACTATAAAGGGGGCAACCCATAGTTGGGTAGATTTAACCTTGCCCACCTCATAATAGGCTATGTCCAGGTGGTGCTCTTCTACGACTTGTTTAAGAATACGATAAGATTTTAAAACCTCTATTTCATTTTCCAGGTTTATCTTATTGTTCCTGCTCAAAAGGGCAAGGGCATCAGATGCTATATCGGCCTCCTTGGTGTCGTCTATAATCTTGATCTTGGCTACAGTATTGTATTTAACCGGAGCATAGCGCATATAGATAAATCCAGCACCTATACAGGCAATGGCCGATAAGAGGAACCACGGCCAATACCTTAGGTATTTCTTAATGATTTCCATTAAAGCATTTGATTCATCTTCCTCAACGCGCTCTATATTACTTGGGAATTCTTTCATGTTTTGTGTTCAAATTTAAACCTCCGTATGGGAGTTAATAGGAATTTGCAAATATCCTTAATAAATTCTGCTATTATACTAATTTACTTTTTTATGATCGCTTTTATTTTTTGGTAATCCGAGTTTTTACGTAATACTTTTTAAATCCATTTAAGGACCATAAATTTAATAGGTAAAAAGATCGAATCAAACTAAGTTTTTCTACATCCCTATACACTTTCCAAACATAGGGGATAAGTTTTAATTTACTTCTGGAAACCGAATTCTTTCTCATTCTATAAATTGCCATTGGCTCGGGGATACCATAAGCAAAATCAATTTTTTTAAGTATGGCAAGCCATAGGCCCCAATCTTGTCTTTTCTTTAATTCCGGCATATAATGTTTACCTATTCGCCTTATATCTATAAAAGCGGTAAGACAGGAAATGGGACATGATTTTAGAACATCGTTGTAAGTGACCTTTTCAGGGACAATAAAATCTTTTATTAAGGGATTTAGGTCTTCATCCTTTCTTTCATAGGAAGCAAAAACGAACTCATAATTGTTGTTCAAACAAGTGTTCAGCGAGGTTTCCAAGAAATTAGGGAACCAAAGATCGTCACTGTCCAAAAAGGTAATGAATTGGCCTTTGGCTGCTGTTATGCCTTTGTTCCTTGTAATTCCTGGACCCGATTTTTCCAAATTCCTTATTAGTTTAAATCTGGCATCGCTTTGCATAAATTTTTCAACAATGGCCACTGATGTGTCCTCTGAACAATCGTCGATCAAAATCATTTCCCAATGGGTATAGGTTTGTTGTAAGACCGTATCCAATGTAGCTTCAATATATTGGGCCGAATTATGTACTGGGGTTATTATGCTTATTAAATGTTTCTCCATTATCCTATCGTAGTTATAAAGTCGTTCAGTTTTTCTTCCATGTTGTGCAGGTTCTGGCCATAAAAAATATTAAAATCGATATCGTTCTTAAAATACTTTTTCAATTCTTTTTCCAATATACATTGGGAATCTTTCTCAGTCTGTTCTATATAAAGATCAATAATACCTTGGATGTGCTGTCTTGCCTGATAATTTAATACAATGCCATGTTCAACGGACAGGTTTTTAATAACATTGTAAATCATCCTTCCTGGAAATTCCTGTGTTTTTCCGATTATTTTTACACCTACCCGTCCGTTAATATTTAAAATAACAGGATGGGCCCTACCACAATCACATTTAAAATCCTTATCGGCCAATTCTATCATATCGCCCAGTCTGTATCTAATAATAGGAAACGATTTGGATAACATATTGGTCACCAAGATCTCACCATCCTCTTCTTCAACAATAACATTTTCCAAGGCAATATGCATATTTCCTTCCGGGCATTCAAAGGCAATAAGTCCGGATTCTGCGGAGCCATATTCGCTTAAAATTTTTAATCCGAAAGCTTTTTGGACCTCTTCCTGATAGGAGTCGAATACCATTTCGGAGGTGCCTTTTATCATTTTAAGGTCATGATCAATCTTTAATCCCGATCTATTGACCAGCTTGGCCACTTCATAGATCATGGAGGAATATCCGTGCAGGTATTTAGCGCCCTTTAGATTCTTGGCGAAATTTTTAATTTCCTCGGGACAATAGGAAAATATTCTAAATCTGTTCTGTAGCCGATCTAACCATTTAATTTTTAGTGTCTGTTTTGGCTCTATGTTATAGCCCCATAAATACCCATTTTTATCAGCTGGGTTTACCCCATACCAGCTATATCCCCTAAACATGGCCGCGCGGTTCTGTGAATCCCATTCCTCATTTTTAAGGAACGCCAAGGATTCACCGGTAGTGCCAGAAGTTAAAGCCCTAAAATTCTTCCTAAATGGGTAACTGGAGTGTATTAGTCTGTTATACCTTATCAGGGTCATCTTGGAAATAGTGGGCAACTGCTTCAACTGTTCCAAATCTTTAAATTCTGAGGGCTTAAAGTTATAGTCATCAAAGGTAGTTTGGTAAAAGGCAGAATGAGTGTAGGCAAACTCCAAAAATTCCTTACATTTATGTAGCTGGTATTCCAACAATTCCTCCTTGGACCATGTATCCGACTCTAATAAAAAAGCAAGATGTTTGGATAGGGATGGATTTCTTTTCCAAATTCCAAGCGCGTATAGTAGTTTATATACCATTATTAACTTTTACTTACTGTTTAATGGGAAATGTAATGGACTTAATTATCTCCCAAGCTTTATCGCTGCTAAATTCATGACTTTTGGCACGAGCACCTTGTTTAAGGGCATCTATTTTTTCTGGATTTTCAATAAGCATTAAAACTTTATTTATAAAGTCATCTACGTTATTAAATTCTACTATGGCCCCCGAGGTATGGTCTATAAATTCAGAGGCATACAGCCAATTACTGGCAATGACGGGTATTCCGGAGATATAAGCGTCCAGGATGGAGCCAGGAAACCCTTCAGTATAGAATTGGGTGGGAAAAAGCATTATATCATATTGGGATAGTACCTGGTATATTTCATTAGGTTGCAACACTCCGCGGTACGTAATGTACTTGTTGGCAGTGTTGAGTAGCTTATTAAATTCTTCTTTATAATCTTCTAATATGGGCCCATAAATGTCAATACTTACATTTTCAAGATTCAATTTATTTAATCTCTGACTAAGTTTAAATAAGGTTTCCACTCCTTTCAGAGGATGTACCCTGGCCATAAACACTAATCTTATGCGATTACCCGTGGCGCTTTGAACCGGTGAAAAGTTGGTGTCCCTAAAATTATTTAGGCGTTTAACTTTATTAAAACCGTAATCCATTGTTAAACAATTACACAAGGCATCGGTCTCTGGATATATATGATGCACCTTCGATATCATAAAACGATAAATAGGTCTGCTTTGTAAAAATTCTCCAAGCCATCCACCTACCACTACGAAATGAATTTTTGCAGAAAATAGCTTGGATAAAATGAAAACAAAGGGAAAGATATAGGTCAAATTTTTGGTAGCCGGAAGATAGAATAATTCATCGGCCTTGATTACATGATACAAGCCTTGGAACAAACCCAATTTATTGCTATTTAAAGAGTCTGTGTCAAAATAGACCACCTCTGAAAAATATTGATTTTCCTTGCTTTTTAGTAATTGGTATACATTTCTTGTCTTAACGGTTTGTCCGCATAAATTGTTTGTGCTATAATTAAAATTACCAAATACCAATACTTTTGGTTTGTTCATTACATTCAATAGTTTATCAATTAAACCTACATTTGGCATTAGGATGGCCCATTTACTATATCCAAACTGGCATTAAAACGAATAAGTTCTTCGTTACAACAATTATTATTAATTGTGCGATCGTTTATAGGTGTCATTTTGGTTATTTACTCTTTTTATAGGCTGCATCATAGACAAATAGCCCGTCTATCTGGTGCAAATGATGCATAGACATTAGACCATTTTTAAAATCGGGTTCAAAAATCATAGTATTTTCTTCTATATAGGAATTTATAGTAAGTTCTTTGATCTTATTGATATTTAAGGCTCTACCGTAAATACCTTCAACGGTTCTTTGTGAAGGCCTGTAAATTTCATTGTTATAACTGAAAATTGCTCCACCATTTCTGCCTGTTCTAGTATCGATTATCACCGGATTTTGTGTATGCGGTACCAAGGTGTTAAGTTTTAGTGAATCTACCTTATAAATAAACAGTTCACTGTGTAAACGTAAATTAGGAATTTCTTTTTTGTTGATGAATAACCATTTTTGCCCTTCTTTATCGTTGTAAAAGGAGGCATCTGCCACGAATTCCCCTTCGAAGGCTGTTGTATATAGTTCCCATTTGGTTGGAAAATGAATACATTTATAAATCTCCAGTCTTTTGTTGTCCAAGGTTTCCGGCATAAGATAAATTTCGCCATCTTCTTCAAAAATAAAGGGATAGGACAAATGGTACTCCAAATTCAGGACATCTACAATATTGGTTAATTGATCATTTTCTATGATTCCACAGGAGAGTTTCCCCTTCTTTGTTTTGTAACAAAAGGTTTCAAAAAATACATAATTTTTGTTGCCATATTGAAAAAGAAAGGGATCTGCCCAAAATTCATCAATAGGTTGATTTACTGGCCTTAATTTTGATATATCCGTGGTGATAAAATTGCCTTTACCTAAAAAGAGGGTCCAGTGTTGATACCTAACTCCAAAATACTTGATGTTCAACGATTTAGAACCTTTCCTTATCAAGGATGAATAAAAGCCATATGTATATATAAAAACAGAATATAAACTAGGTCTTGTGTATCTTTCGTTAGCGGAAACAATCGACTCAGGAAGAGTGTAGGTCCCATTATATAATTTCCTTAAATTTTTAAGTATCAAGGAAACAGACCCCTCCAAGACTGTATCGGTGGTATTTACCACTGACCATAGACAATTAAAATACGCCTTGTCCAAGCATTTGTCTTGTACAGAGTCCAAGAATAGTTGTTGTAAGCTAACTTCAATAGAAGGCTCCTTGTGCAGTACCTTCCAAAAAGCAATAGGGCCAAATTTGTTTCCAGATTTATCGGCGTAAAGCAATGACCAAATACCAAAATTTGCAGAATTCAAGATATTTCCTTCAATTTTGTTGAAACCAAACTTTAGAATAACATCTAAATTGTTTTGCGCTATAGTATTTGAATCTTCATCATTAAAAAAATCTATTCCATCATGTTCTTCTGGCTCCAATTTTATGAGGTCTATAGTACTTAAGTGTTGCAGTAAAATTGACTTATCTATGGTTTGAAAAGCTTTAAAGAATAATTTTCGTTCTATAAGTAACTGTAAATTAAGTACTAATTGTCCAATACTATTCTTAGTGGAAATAAACTTAGTAAACTGCTCTTTAAAGGTTTCTTTGTTTTTGGTTCTCCCGTCCTTAATAAACAGGGCAAGTTTTAATTTCGAGTCATTAATAATACCTTGGATAATCCTTAGTTCCCAATTGGATAGCTCCTCCAAATTCTTAATCATTACCCCAATTCTTACGCCCATACTCTAATATTTACTTCAACTACATCTTTTTTTGTCATAACAATTATTTCTGTTTTTCAGCTACCTTAAGTTGAACATAATCAAGCTCTTTGTTGGATTTAGGCCAGAACAGAAAAAAACCTAAAAAGGTGCCAACATCAAAAATGATGTATCTGGCATATAATGACCAAAAATTTCCTTTAACTTTTTTTCTTTTGTATAATAGTTTTATCAGTACCAATAATAGGTAAAGAACTAAATACATTGGGTTTTTTAGATTAATTGATACAAATAATGATAAAATAAAAAAGAACATGGTCACTTCTCTGGCTAAATATTGGAAAATAAACCTATTGAAGATATTTTCTCTGTACAGCAAAGGTTTAGTATATAAAAAATTACCTTTTAGAACATCGGACCATAATCTATCATTTCTATTGTATGATATGGTATGATGCTTTGCCAAAACCTCCTTTATCCTTAGCAATTTGTGACCTTTTTTGCTCAAACGAAGCCCTAAATCAAAATCTTGGGATTTTTTGAATTTATTTTTCATCCCACCTATGCCATTCCACAAATTTTTGGTAATCAAAAATAACCCGCCTGTAGTTATTTGATAAGTATCATGCTTTAAGTTGTGTCTTTTTTTAAATCCAATTAAGTTATCCGTGTTATCGTAAAAATAATCTTCAAAATCTCCTGAAACGAAATCATTTATTAAACCTTTCGCTGGGGTATATAGTAATTGTAAAGTTTCGGGTATGATCTCCATGTCTCCATCTATGAAGAAAAGGATGTCTTTTTTGGATTCCAATGCGCCTATATTACGGGCTATTGCAGCGTTGGTGGTTCCACTTATATTAAAGACTTTGACAGATTCAAATTCTTGGACCCTGGTTAAGGTATCATCCGTAGATTTAGAGTCGATATAAAGAATTTCATAATCAGAAATTTGATTTATGTCTACGGTATATAAAATGCTCTCCATGCATTTGGTAATTTTAAATCCCTCGTTTCTGCCGATGACAATGAATGATATACTATGGTTGATCATTATTAAAACTTTAAAAATTGATAGGGTGAGGCTCCGTTTTCACCTAGATGAATACCGTAGCAAAATAGTAATACAAAAAACATTAAAACAGCATTGGCAATAAGGCTTTGTTTGGACTTATATAGGTAATGCAATATAAAGGCTAGACTAAAGGTGGTGAAGAGTAGAAAATAATAATTTATCCTAGTCATAAAAAGAAGGTGCGAAAACGAATTGTATATTATTATTCCCGTTAAGGCAAGGGTATAATAGGGTAGACTGCCAGGGTATAATTTTATAATTTTGGAATAAAAGGTTAATATAAAAAAACCGATGCCTACCCTTACCAAATAACCTAATGTTAAACCACCAGCTTCATCGGCATTGTCGGCCAATTTGGAGGCAAAATTCCCATAATCCACCTGTGTGCCAGAAAGTAGGTTGGAAATAGAATCTAAATCTATAATATTTTCGAAGGGAATAAAATGTAATACCAAGCTGATTCCAAAGGCGATATACCAAAAAAAGCTCGATAATTTAATCCGATGGATGACAAAGTACATGGGTAAAAACAGGAACATGCTCTTGTGCATTAAACCACCCAAAATAATTATTATGAAATAATGATATATTTTTCGCTCTTGGGCATACATAACGGCAACAGCCAAGGCACTCATGGCAATGGCCTGGCGTATCCCATTGAAAGAGTATAAATAAAACCCAAAAGTAATAAAGAAGAAAACCCCCAAATACAAAATTGACTTATAATTCTTGAAGCTGTAGAAAAACAGAAAGTAAGTCAAAAAGGCGGAAATGGTAAAAAAAGACCATACTTCAAGACTTAGTTGGTTAAGGACTTGGACCAACACAATATATCCTATTTCCATATCAAATTCCTCAATGTCTGTTAAATTGGCCACTTCCTCATAAAGATAGGCATAGGCCTCATAATCTTTACCCGTATTATAGCGTAGGCCGGCCACCAAAACCAAAACCAATAAGCTAAGACCAGCCAAAATTAGATTTGCCTTTTTGACACCTATATGGGTGGTTTTTGAGTCGAATCCTCTTTTTACTAGGAAAACGCCTAAAAAAAGTGCGGACAAATAAATAAAATAGGTAAATGGATCAGCCATTAGTTGTATTTGTTGATTTAAAGGAACTTGTAATGTAATTACAACTAAATGAAGCCCTGCTTTTATAAGGTTGTGAGATTCGCTTTAAATTTAAAGATTTACCTTCAACTGTTTTAATTTGATATAACTCTAAAAACCACGGCGTTACATTATCTAAATTCAAATTGTTGATGTGTAAAGAAAAAATATGCAAATAGCACAACTTTAAAAACATAATTAATTAAGATTAGTTTATTTTTTTATTAAATAAATTATTCTCCAATTTACAATAAAACACGCTTTAAAATATTCGCTTAAACTAGCTTTGGTTAATTTGTAAATTAGGAATTTCCATGCCGGATAATACATGCAGAGTGAAGATAAAGTTATTCCAATAGTTACACCCACTATACCGAATTTCGTGCCAAAATAAATAAAAAGCGGGTTAAGCAATAACACAAAAATATACCACACGAATTCTAAATCTGTTCTCCCAGTTGCTACAACAAGACTTCCAATAGGATTGTTTATTGCTCTAAAAATCATATAAACGGAAAGAATTCTAACCAAAATAAAAATATCATCAAATTCAGAACCATAAAGTATCTGAACAATCCAAGGGGCAAAAATGCATATGCCTATATAAACAGGAATATTTATAGAACCGATTACATTTATTAAGTTTAAATAATTGCGTTTTAATTGATTTCTGTCGTTTTGAAATAAGGCAAGGGTAGGAGTAGCAACCTTCACTATAATAGGGTTTATTAATTGGACTGGGCGTAATACTAATTGCTTCGCTAAACTATAACCACCGAGAATATCTGCTGAAAAAAACTTCCCTATAATTAAAACGTCCAAATTAGTATTAAAATAGTTAATGGTTTGGCCACCCACTTGATAGACACCTATTTTTAAAAAGTTTCTTGTGTCACTTAATTTAAAATGAAACAGTAGTCCTTGGTTTTTTAATCCGATAATAAAATAAACTACATTAGAAAATAGGGATTGCAATATAAGAGAATATACAAGTGCAAATACTCCAAAACCATTTACAGCAAGGATAATAGATAAAGCCAATGAAAGTATGGCTCCAGTGATGTCAATAACGCTTATTTTATTAAAAAGTAGATGCTTTTGTTGGATTGTTTTAAATTGACTTCCTAACCCGGTAAACAATAAATTTAGACCAATTAATGGAATAAGAGTATTTAATAGTGGTTGGTCATAAAATGATGCTACAAATGGAGTGATTAAAAATAATACAACATACATAATTATACATGCCACCCAATTAATCCAGTATAGGCTAGCATATTGTTTTTTAGTAATATCTTGCTTATGCAAGATAGCAGAAGTTAGACCCATATCGAGAAACAGTTCCATGATTCCCATGACAAAAGTGACTAAAGCCATTAGCCCAAAGTCTGATTTATCTAAAAACCGAGTTAAAATGGATACTTTTATTATTGCAGATACTCCCAAAACTATAGTACTTGCCAGAGTCCATTTAACTCCTTTTTTAACTTTGTCCTTTAGGGCCATACTATAATAATGATTTCTTTTTCAATATTAATAAAAACACCTATTCCTTGATTTTTTTTCCCAACTTTATGGTCCAATCTGTAACTATAGAATTCATTTGTCCAAAAGGCCATTATCTTTTAATATTTTTTTTAATTCTGTTGCAGGAATACCACTTAAATCACTCTTTTTATGCAAACCTTTTTCTACAATTTGGGTTGCTGGTATAAGAAAATCTAGTGTATCCACCTCGGCAATTTTTTTTCCTGGAACACCAGCAATAGCAATATTTTGCTCAATAAAGGATTTGGTTACCACAGAATTTGCTCCTATTGCCGTACCGTTTGCTATATTTATATCACCATAAATTTTTGCCCCTGGTCCTATGTAACAATTATCTCCAATGGTAGGCGCTTTTCCACTATACCCTGCTTTTGTTCCAATATTTACACAAGCATGTAACCTGCAATTTGCCCCAATTTTAGTTTTTCCATTTATAATAATAGTTCCGTAGTGAGCTATGGATAAGCCTGGGCCGAAAACATTAGGAGGGATTGTGAAACCAAGTTTAAAGGATAATTTTCTAAACTTTTTAGTTATAAAATATCTGTTTAATAATGCAGGAATCCCTTTTTTGCAGTTAATAAAATACTCTAATTTTCTTAAGGTCTTTTGAAATTCCCAAATATAGTCAGGGAACAAAATATTTTTGACCCTTTGCGCAAGATTAATTTTGTATGGAAGGGACTTTGCAACTCGATCGACTTCTAGGTAATACAAATATTCTTTTTTGGATTTAATCATATCTGTAGGGTTATAGTTCCTAGAAATTACTAGGGAAATTCATTTATTTTTTGTTTTTTTTCATAAGTTCATTGGTAACCTTATAACTTACCATCTGCCTTATCCCCTAAAATACCTTTTACATCATAAACTACAGTATTTCCATTTTTTAGAGCCTCCAAATCCAGGTTTAAAAATTGCTGGTGCGCTACGGCAAGGACAATAGCATCGAATTGGCCAACCGGCAAATTTTGAGTGGTAGTTAATCCGTATTCATGCATAACTTCTTCGGGCTTGGCCCATGGATCATAAATGGTCAGCACAGTGCCAAAATCCTGTAATTGCTCCACAATATCCACTACTTTCGTATTCCTTACGTCCGGACAATTCTCTTTAAAGGTAATACCTAGGACCAATATTTTGGAACCTTTTACTTTTTTATCTGCCTTTACCAATAGTTTTATTACCTCATTGGCCACATGTTCTCCCATGGAGTCATTTATTCTTCTACCCGCTAAAATAATTTCGGGATGATAACCCAACTCTTGAGCCTTTTGGGCCAAATAGTAAGGATCTACGCCAATGCAATGTCCGCCTACCAAACCGGGCCTAAAAGGCAGGAAATTCCACTTTGTCCCTGCGGCCTCCAAAACGGCCTGGGTATCCAAATCCATCAGGTTGAATATTTTGGCCAGTTCATTAACAAAAGCAATATTAATGTCCCGTTGCGAATTTTCGATTACCTTTGATGCTTCCGCAACTTTTATACTTGGGGCTAAATGGGTGCCCGCCACAATTACCGATTTGTACAAGTCGTCTACCCGCTTGCCAATTTCCGGGGTAGACCCAGAAGTTACCTTTAAGATTTTTTCTACGGTATGTTCCTTATCTCCGGGATTTATTCTTTCCGGGGAATATCCGGCATAGAAATCCTCATTAAATTTTAATCCTGAGATTTGTTCCAGAACAGGAATACATTCTTCTTCCGTTGCTCCGGGGTACACTGTGGATTCGTAAATAACTATATCGTCCTTTTTTAAGACTTGCCCCACCGTTTTACTTGCTTGATACAATGGCGTTAAATTAGGGCGGTTATTTTTGTCTACCGGAGTGGGAACGGTAACAATAAATATATTGCAGTCCGCTAAATCTTCCAGCTGTGAGGAACAAAATAAGCCTAATCTTTTTTCAGAATATTCTTCATCTGAACCTACGGAGGAAACTTCCGCCATGGCACTTTCCAGTGCGCGTTTTGGAGATGAAACAAGGACTTTTTTTAGAATCTCATCGGAAACCTCCAAGGTGCTGTCATGCCCAATATTTAACTGTGCTATTCTTTCGTCATTAATATCGAAGCCTACTACGGAATATTTGGTAGCAAATAGCCGGGCCAAGGGCAAACCTACATAGCCTAATCCTATTATTCCTATTTTAAATTCTGACATATTATATGTTCTTAAAACTTTTTATATATAAATACTTTTTTCCAAAATTGGGATGCGCTGATAGTTATCCGTATCATAATCCATTATATCCAAAAACATTGGAATTGACTGTTGGATAATTATTAGCATTTAGTTAGCCAAGGAAATTGTTTATCCTAGATCTAATGTTGGACCATTTTATAGGTTTGGGCTTGATCAATTTTAATTTCCCCTGCTTACGTACAAACAACCAGGGTGATACATATAGTAAAGGAACTGCTATAATGATAATATAGAGCTGAACATTTATATATAATTCACGGATCAAGAAGGTCAGTTCTATTATAATACTGTTCAATACCACCACAAATAAGGAGGCCTGTTTATGGGTAATGCCCAGGTCTATTAGCCGATGGTGAATATGGTTCCTGTCCGCACTAAAGGGACTTCTTTTTTGGCTTATGCGAATGGCAAATACCCTTAAGGTGTCCAAAAGAGGATAAGATAATATGGCCATGGCCATGATAGGTGCTTTTATGTTCGTAACAGGGGTGTCTATGGTAGCGTTGTAGGATAAAAACCCAACGGCCTGAAAAGCCAATAGAAAACCTATAAACATGGATCCGGAATCTCCCATAAATATTTTACGGTGGGGAGAGAGGTTGTACCTAAGGAACCCTAATAATGCCCCAATAAGTACAAAGGAAATAAGGACAAATAGATACCTTTCATTCATAAAAAAGAAGGTGCCAAAAGACAAGCTGGATAGCAGGGCCACAGATCCTGCCAAACCATCCAAGCCGTCTATAAGATTAAAGGCGTTGATGATCAACAGAAATACAAAAAGCGTAAAGACTACTGAAATATAATAGGGGAGTTCCCCCAATCCAAAAATACCTTCAAAACTGATAATCCTGAGATCGGCCAAAACAATCACCATAAGGGAGGCCACTAACTGCACCATAAATTTCTTTTTTGGTGCCAAACCAAAAAGATCGTCCTTAACCCCTAAAAACATCAACATTATGGTGGCCAATAAAAGGGATACAAGCTTAATGAGATCTGGTTGGGAAAGGCCTACCATTAAACCTAGAAAGGCAATGGATAGGGAAAAGGCGATAAAGAGTCCAACCCCGCCCAAAGTTGGTGTTTTTGAGGTGTGCATACTGCGATCTCCGGGCTCATCCATAAGGTTTTTAGAGCGTACCGCAAAAATAATTACCGGATACATCCTATAACATAGGAGTAGCGGAATACATATTGATACAACCCCTAAAAAATAGAGATTGGAAAATAATTCATAAAAATATGCCATAGTTAGTGTTTAGCACATAAGGGTTTTAATAATATTAGCTAATCCATGCACTATTTTGTAACACTTTATAGGGGGAATTCTAAAGGAACAAAAAATAAAATTTAGGGACCTACCAGTATTGAATACATTCAATACTGTTGGATGGGTAAATTTAACATTTAATAATTTATAAGAGATTTATTTTAATTTATATCAAGGTTATAATCGATGAAATGCACAATTCTTCTATAAACTGTAAAATGGATTAATTTGAAGATTTGATGATTGGTTGATTTGGAAATGGATTAATGTGGAAATGATGGGATAGCCATAAGCCATAAGGCAAAAGTGAAGAGAAGAGAGAAAAGATGAATGGGTTAATGAGATAATGTGAGAATTTACCAATGGATTAATGTAGCAATGGCGGAATAGCCAAAAGCCAGAAGGCAAAAGTGAAGAGAAGAGAGAAAAGATATATGGGTTAATGAGATAATGTGAGAATTTACCCATGGATTAATGTAGCAATGGCGGAATAGCCAAAAGCCATAAGCCATAAGGCAAAAGTGAAGAGAAGGGAGAAAAGAGAAAGGATAAATGGTTAATGAGATAATGAGAAAATTTACCAATGGATTAATGTAGCAATGGGTTGATTTGAAGATTTGATGATTGGTTGATTTGGAAATTGAATAATGTGGAAATTGATAATGTGAAAATGTACTAATGGAACAATTTGAAAATGAGGTGATTTGGTGATTTGGAAATGGGAATTGATCAGGTACTAATATTATATTTATGTAAGAATTATTCCCCCTCCTTGCTTGTGCAGCTTTTTTGCAGTAGGAGGGGGCTAGGGGGAGGACTTTTTACTTTGTTTATTGCTAATAGTACACTGTAAGAAGCAGCTTACTGCGCTATGCCTGCCTAAAGGCTTGGCAAGCCCGCCTTACGGCCGGGCAGGCTCGCAATGACGGCATTGAACTTTCAACTTTCAACATTGAACTTTCAACACAAATCTTTAGTCTAGGCTCCAGCATCTAGATTCTTCCAACGCTCCATTACAGAGCGTACTTTCAACTTTTGAACATTTAGCATTTAACTATTGCCTATTGGCTAATGGCTTTTGGCTAAATAGCACTGGTCCCTGTTATCCCTTCTCGATACCATCCTCCTTTGTCGGATCACCCGCCTAAAGTCGGGCAGGCCTGCCCGACCGTAAGGCGGGCTCGAAGTGACGGGCATTAGACCTTAAACCTTGAACATTCAACGTTATAACTTTCAACTTTACAAATGACTCACTCCAGTCCATAAAACTCCACCGCATTCAGCCCCATAATGGCGGCCTGCTCCGTGGTGCTAAGGCTGGAAATGAAATTGGTAGTCAGCTCCATTACCTGGGTGTAAGTTCCGGCAACCAGGCAAACGGGCCAATCGGAACCGTACATGCATCGTTCTGGGCCAAAAGCCTCTAGGGCCAAGAGCATATAAGGGTGTATCTGTTCCGGAGTCCAACTTTTGAAATCGGCCTCTGTGATCATCCCTGAGATTTTACAGAATACGTTTTCGTGTTTGGCAACTTCTTTCATCATGGTAGCCCAGCCGTCATAGAAACCGTCTTTAATATAGGGTTTGGCAATATGATCGATGACGAATTTCTGATTGGGGAATTTTTTCACCAATTCCAAGGTAGCCCCCAACTGATGTGGAAAGATAAGAATGTCATAGACGGCCCCGTATTGTTCCAATTTGGAGATGCCCCTTAAGAAGTCGGGCCGCAACATAAAATTATGGTCGGCCTCTTCTTGAACAATATGTCGGTACCCCTTTAAATGCTTGTCTTTGGCGTATTTCTCCAGATCTTTATCTACATCGGCACTTCTTAGGTCTACCCAACCTACCACACCTTTAACAAAAGCGTTGTTATGGGCATGTTCCAACAAAAAATCGGTTTCCGCCAAAGTCTGATCTGCTTGGACCGCCACACAGCCGTCCACTCCATTTTTTACATAGACCGGTTTAAGGTCCGAGGGCAAAAAATCCCTGCGGATAACGCTCATCTGCTCGTTGATCCAAGAGTGTTTTACAGGATTGTACTTCCAGAAATGTTGGTGGGAATCTATAATCATGATATTAATATTTTTAGTTTGTTAATAGGTCCTTTTTTTACCTCTCCTTGGGAGAGGTCAGAACTGCTTTTTGGCAGTTCTGGGTGAGGTTATTGAAAGTTGAAAGTTTTCTGGGTGAGGTCCTTTTATAGCGAGATACCTCTTTTCCATGGAATAAAGTCGTTCTGCTCCAATCTCACCGCTGCGGGAATCTTGTTTCCACTGGCCACTTCTATGATATAGTCCAGCAGTTCTTCCCCTTTGGTCTGAATGGTATCTTCCCCGGTAATAATGGTACCGGTGTTAAAATCAATGATGTCCTTCATGCGTTCCGTTAGGGCGTTGTTGCTCGACATTTTGATGACCGGGGCCACAGGGTTGCCGGTAGGGGTGCCGAGGCCGGTAGTAAAGGCGATCACATTGCAGCCAGATCCTGCCAGACCAGTGGTGCTTTCCACATCGTTGCCTGGGGTACAGAGGAGGTTCAAGCCATTTTTGGTGACCCTTTCCGTATAGTCCAGCACATCCTTTACCAAGGAAGTTCCGCCTTTTTTGGCCGCTCCGGCCGATTTCATAGCGTCGGTTATGAGTCCGTCCTTAATATTTCCTGGCGATGGATTGTTTTCAAAGCCGGAGCCTATAGAGACCGCTTTGGCGGAATAGGCCCGCATAATACTGGCAAATTTCTCTGCATTTTCCGGAGATTCGCAACGGTTGATAAGCTCTTGTTCCACCCCATTGAGCTCCGGAAATTCGGAAAGCACGGTGGCCCCTCCCAAAGCTACAATAAGATCGGAAGCATAGCCGAGGGCCGGATTGGCCGAAATTCCTGAAAATCCGTCCGAGCCACCACATTCCAAGCCCAGTACCAATTTACTTAGCGGCGCTGGTTTACGTGTTACCTTATTGGCTTCAATAAGGCCCAAAAAGGTCTTTTTGACCGCTTCCTCTATAAAATGACGCTCGCTTTTGCTTTTTTGTTGTTCCAAAATATGTAGCGGTTTGGAAAAGTTGGGGTCGCGTTTGGCTATGGCAGCCTCCAAAATTTTCACCTCTGCGTTCTGGCAGCCCAGACTAAGAATGGTAGCTCCGGCAACATTGGGATTGGTAATATATCCAGCCAAAAGGTTGCAAAGCGTGTCCGAATCCCCGCGGTCACAACCGCAGCCTCCGTCATGGGTAAGGAACTTAATGCCGTCCACATTCGGGAAGGTGCGGTTCTGTTTAATATCCTCGGCTGTTTTAATAATTGGGGCAGCCATCAGGTCCTCTGCACTGGCCCCTTTTTTGTATTGGGATACCAAAACTTCGGTATCTATAATATAGTCCTGTGCGGTCTCATAGCCCAGGGCGTTGAGAAGGGTAGTGCGAAGGACGTTTACATTTCTGTTTTCACAGAATACCATAGGGATGACCAGCCAATGGTTGGCGGTTCCTACACTGCCGTCGGCACGGTGGTACCCATTAAAAGTGCTGTTCTTCCACTTGGAAATGTCCGGCGCCACCCAGGTGGATTGTTGTTCCCCCACATTGTAGTCGGAGGAGGCATGCACCACATTGTCTATGGTAATACTTTCTCCTTGGGCAATGGGCCTAATAGCTTTTCCTATCAGGGCACCGTACATTAGGATGGGGTCGCCCACCTTAAAATCCTGAAGAGCGAATTTATGCTTGGCGGTAACATCGTTTTTGAGCGGGAAGGATTTTCCCTCAAAATGTACCACATAATCTTTTTTCATATCCTGCAAAGCAGCAAGGATATTGTCGTTGGGATGTATCTGTAAAAAATTCTTGGACATAATGGAATGCGCTTGATGTTAAAATTCTACCGTGGCTTTTATTACTCCTGTTGCAGGTTTTAACCAGCTATCGAAATTTTCTTTCATCTGTGTGAAATGCACGTTGTGGGTGATGAACGATTCTGTTGGGAACTGGTCCAGAATGGCAATGACCCTTTCAAAATCGGTTACCGTGGCATTTCTGCTGCACAATAAGGTGGTTTCCTTAGCGTGGATGGCAGGGTGGGTAAAGGTGAGTTCCCCTTTGGAGAGTCCCACCAAAATATACTTCCCGCCGTGCGACATATAGGTTGGTCCCTGTTCCAGGGCTCCTTTATGGCCAGAGGCGTCGAATACGGCCGTGGCCATATCGCCATTGGTAATTTCCGAAATCTGTTTAACGGGGTCTTCGGTGACATTTACAATATGGTCCACCCCAATCTTTTCCTTGGCGTATTGTAGTCGGTCCTGGTTCATGTCCAGGGCAATGACTTTGGCTCCTTCTATCTGGGCCAATTTCATAATGCCGATACCGATAGGGCCGCAGCCTACGACCACTATGGTCTCCCCAGGAACTATCTGCGCCCTTCGGATGGAATGTGCCGCTATGGCCAAGGGCTCTACGATGGCCATCTGTTCGTTGGTCAGGTGCTTGGCCGGCAACAATATATCTACAGGAACAGTAATCTGCTCTTGCATGCCGCCGTCCGTGTGTATGCCCAAAACCTGGATCTGGGTACAGCAATTGGTCTTTCCGTTTCTGCAGGCCACACAATGGCCACAGCTTAGGTAGGGCATGATCACTACATTGTCTCCTGGCTTGATGCCCTTATCATTTTCGTCTATTTCCAGCACAGAGGTGGCCAGCTCATGGCCAAGGATCCTGGGGTAGGTAAAAAAGGCTTGATTACCGGTATAGGCGTGTAGGTCGGTACCACAGATGCCCACCTTGTTCACTTTTAGCAGGGCTTCCCCTTTTTTTCTGATCGGGGCTTCTTTTTCCTTTAACTGAAAGTCTCCAGGTTCCTCACAAACAATGTATTTCATGTGTATAATTCTTTGGTTTTTATGGTTGATGTGATTGGTCATTACCATTTTATAGCTGTTGCCTGAAATTACAAGAGCTAAAATGCCAATGTGGTTTAAGGGTGTAATTTAGCCAAAAAGATTTAAAAATTGTTGAAAGCCTCAAGTTCAATGTTGAATGTTCAATGTTAAAAGTTGGGAAGGGTTAAATGTGTATTGGGAAGTGGAAAATTAGTATAGATTGAAGAGAATTGAGAATTGAAAGAAAAGAGAAAAGAGAAAAGAGAAAAGAGAAAAGAGATTGCAGTGAACATTGTTGTGTGGGCAGTACCCTTTAGTTAGAAGGCATTGGGCATTAGGCAATAGGCAAAAGCAATTGTTAAATGTTAAAAAGTTGAAAGTCCTCACGGTGATGGAGCGTTGGAAGAATCTAGAACCTAGATGTTAGAGTCGAGACTTAAGTCTTGTGTTGAATGTTCAATGTTGAAAGTTCAATGTCGTCATTGCGAGCCTGCCCGGCCGTAAGGCGGGCTTGCCCGACTTTAGGCGGGTGATTTTATGTAGTGCAGCGCAATAAAATGGTATCGAGAAGCCCTCGAACTGAAGATGCTGTCTCGAATCTTGTTTTATATGCCTGACCAATATCATTTCAGGAATCAGGCCTTGGCATTACCTTCGAAAAAATAGGATTTGGAAAATTTGGAACTTTTTAAATAAAACATGAATATGAAGAAAATAAAAATACTTTTGATAATCATGGTTGTCTTGGGATGGAACTGCAAGGAAAATCCAAAACAGACGGAACCAATAATTGAACCTGAACAGGAAATCCAAACCACAACTGACTTACCGGAAGCTATTAAAGAAATTGCATTATTTGCCTCGCCGACTTTTACGGATACGACCAACATCCAGGATCTAATAATCTTTAAAGAGCTTAATACTACAAGCGGTATTATTTCTACCACAGCTTTGGAAAGGGCAAACGACCTGTATAAAAAGTTGGCGACGCGCGGGCAAGCCACTTCCCTTCCCATATTTGAAGTCAAGGAAACGGACCTAGTTGTTCTACCTGTACAGGGTGTTGGTTTTGGTGGGGCCATTTGGGCAAAGGTGCTGTTGGATAAAAAGACGTTGAAAATAAAAAACATAGCCTTTGAACACAAAGCAGAATCTGAAGGTTATGGGGCGGCAGTTAGCGAAAAAACATTCGAAGATCAGTTCTTAGGTGTGAAAATCAATTTGGAGGAAGACACCTTTACATTGCAGAAAGCCATTGAAAAAGCCAATGACGACGGACATTATATTGACGGGATTTCCAGTGCAACCATGACAAGCAAGGGTGCCGTTTCCATGTTGAACGAGGGTTTGCGAAAGTATGGTGGCTATTTGAAGAGTGTTCAGTGAGTAGTGTTCTTTAGCCAAAAGGCAATAGGCAATAGGCAAAAGTTGGTTGTTGGTGGTAAGTTTTGAGGAACATTCAAAAACTGGTGGCTGAGCGTAGTCGAAGCCACTGGATGAAGTACATGGAGATTGAGCCTACCTAAAGGCAGGAAGGCGTAGTCGAAATCGAAGTAGCTGGTGGGCAGTAATCAGTTTTCTTCAGCCAATAGCCAATAGGCAATAGTTTAATGTTTAAAAGTTGAAAGTTGAAAGTTGTCACTTCGAGTTCTCCCTTCGTCTGAAGGGAAGAGCCCTTGCTGTCGTCATTGCGAGTGAAGCGCGGCAATCTGCTCCTTACAGTGTACAACTAACAATTAGTAATAAACAATGTTGATGTTCAAGGTCCAAATTCCAGGAACTTGTGGTTTTGGCTACGCCTGTATGCCGATACAGGCAGGCTCAGTCACCGCATGAAGTAAACAATATGTAGTAGTCGGTTAATTACGATTGAAAAAATAGTAAACAGTATAAATCGGCGGAGCCAAAAACCCTTAACCGCAGAGGACCGATAAGTAAATGCAACGATTTGCATTTACTGCAAGGGGCCAGCTGGCGCGATGGAAAAGCTCCGAGCGCAGGAGTCCCGTGAGGGACGACGCGGAGTTTCGCACACGGTTTTTCGACCTCGGTGTCGAAAAAATACCTCTGTTAAGGCGCCTTCACCCTCGCTACTGCTGTCTCCTCTAATTCAAGGTACACTGTACCTTGTCTTTTCGGCCCTGTTTCGTTTTCTTTGGGCGAGCAAAGAAAATGAAAATGACCCATTACAACGAGTTTGCCTATTGACAGGCAGGCTTGGGAAGGGCCTTAAATGGCATGATACTATATCGCAGTATCAGTAGAAATCTGGATAAAAAATGCTATCTTTCTTATAACATATTAAGCTACATATTTATGTCCTACAACATGGTTATTGCCGGTGCTGGGGGAATAGCCCAGGCCGTTGGATTAATAATGGCGGATTGGGGCAATGTTCCGCTAAACATATTTATTGGAAATCGTACCCTGGAAAAGGCAGAAAAAGTAGCCCATTGGATAGGGAAGGGCACTACCAACCCGGGAGTGGCCCAGGCATTTTGCCTTTCAGAAACGGGCCTGACCAATGAAATGGAGGGAATTTTTACCCAGGGCGATGTGCTGCTGGATTGTCTTCCCGGTAGTTTGGCGCCCAAAATGGCGAGGTATGCAAAAGATTTTAAAATGCACTATGTAAACCTCACCGAATATGTGGCGGAGACCTATGAAATAATGGCATTGGCCAAAAATGCCGAAACCGGTTTTGTGCTCCAATCCGGTCTGGCACCAGGGTATATCAATCTTTTGGCACACCATCTCTTTCAGGAATTTTGCAGTAAACATAAGGTAGACAAGGTAGATAAGCTGAAGTTTAAGGTAGGAGCCCTAACGGACCATGCCGTGGCGCCACATTACTACGGATTTACCTGGAGTCCGGTGGGGGTGGCCACAGAATACCTAAAAGACGCGGAGGCAGTCCGCGATTATAAAAAAGTACCCCTTAAATCCCTGTCTGAAAGGGCAACCATCATAATAGATGGTAGGACCTATGAGGAGGACCTTACTTCAGGTGGGGCCGCCGATCTACCGGACGCCTTGGCAGGCAAGGTGCGCCAATTGGATTATAAGACCCTTAGATATCCTGGACACTACGCCTGGGTGCAACAACAGATTGCAGGTTTCAAAAATACCGATGCCCCCATAAAGAACCTTCAGGAGAAAATGGAAAGTGAAATTCCCCATGTAGAGAACGATCAAATTGTACTGTATGCCGCAGTGGAGGGTAAGGATAGGCATGGGGTACTTAGAAGGAGCGAGGTTTCCAAGCTAATTTACCCGCAGAATGTGGGGATACATAGGCTTAGGGCTATACAGACCACCACTGCGGCACCCATGGTACAGGCCGCTTTTATGTTAATGGAGTCCAAACACAAAGGCGTTATTCTACAAAGTCAGATAGATCCAAAGCCTTTTTTGAACGGAAATTTTATAGCGCCAATTTATGGTTACATTGATTAAGCGGTAATTGGATTAGGATACTTTTTTGGCTTCTTATGAATTTTAGTCATCAGGCGGGATTGGAAGGCTCGTACATTTTCTAGTCTAAACTGAACGGGCTGTCCTTTTCTGGCGGTCAGGAGGGCATAGAAAAGTAATTATTGGTTAGCTTCCGATGCCTTATGACTTGACCTTGGGTAATTGACTTCAATTAAATTATTTTAACATTGTGTAAAATTATGGTTAAGACCATTTTCCTTTGGACGAAAATGCGTAATATTAGTTTTTAATAATAATTGTATCCATTCAATTCATAAATCCATCACAATGAATCGGCTAATTCCCTTCCTATTAATTTCAGTTTTTATTTCTTGTAATTCGCGTCAAAACAGCATTTCAATTTTACAGGTTCCTGGTAAAGATCAGTACAGTGTAATTGATGAAAATGGAATATCCATTTTGGCCAGTGGGAGGTATGTAACTCCAGTAGGGGATAAATTGC
Source organism: Arenibacter troitsensis (assembly GCF_900177645.1). Taxonomy (GTDB): domain Bacteria; phylum Bacteroidota; class Bacteroidia; order Flavobacteriales; family Flavobacteriaceae; genus Arenibacter; species Arenibacter troitsensis. The sequence goes on along the minus strand of NZ_FXAO01000003.1, from coordinate 445,059 downwards.
GGATTACCCATGATCCTTTTGGGATGGCCGTTTCACCGGATGGGAGCAAGGCGGTTACGCTGCACAATGGGGTTTTTACGGTTATAGATGTTGCCTCCCTGGAGTCGGTCAGAATTCCAAGTTATGATGGCAGCATACCGTCACCTTTGGCCAAAGGTTCTTTTTTGGGGGTTGAATTTGCCCAGGATTCCAAAACGGTATATTTAAGTGGGGGAGATACGGGAGCAGTGATACAATACGATGTGGAGAACCTTGCAAAAGTGGATTCCATTTCCTTAAATGGGATTGTTGATGGGGAGGATTATCAGGATAGTTTTACTTCAGATCTACGGATCAATGAAGCCGAGAACGAATTGTTGGTGTTGGATCGCGGCAATTTTAGACTGGTACGTATCGATTTGGAAACCAAAAAAATAAAGGGGAGCGTCAATGTAGGGAGACAACCTTTTGGCTTGGCCATTAGTCCGGATAAAAAGCAGGCCTTTGTGGCCAATGTTGGCGTGTATTCCTATCCCTTAATAGAGGGCGCCACACCTGCCAATTACGATTCCTTAATGATTTCCCATCACCCCTATGGGGACAACACCAAAGAGTCCATAGAAGGTACCGTAGTAGAAGGTCGTAAAATCCCTGGTGTGGGGAGTCCGTTGCATCCGGATGCCATGAGTGTCTTTACTATAGATCTGGACATGAACAAGGTGATCAAAAAATTTAAGACAGGGCACCAAATAGGACAGACCGTGGAAGATGCGGAAGTGGTTGGGGGAGCTAGTCCAAATTCCATTGCCGTAGGAAAACAATTCGCCTATATTACCAATGCCACCAACGATAATATCACCATCATTGATCATTTAAGCCAAGAGATTGTTGGTCATATACCCATTAAAGTAGATCCGCGAATAGACAAATACCGTGGACTTTTACCCTTTGGTATCACCATGGATAAAGCCGAGAAAACATTGTACGTGGCCTTGTTAGGGTTCAATGCGGTGGCCGTAATAGATATTCCTTCCCAAACTACCAAAGGGCTTATTCCCAGTGGTTGGGGACCTACAAGGGTGGAATTGTCCAAAGATGAAAAGAACATTTATATCATTACCTGTAGAGGCCTTGGGGCCGGACCCAATGGAGGAAAGGACTTTGTAGAACCCCCACAGGGCGATTACATAGGGGATATTCAATTGGGGAGTTTTCAAAGGGTAGCCATGCCAACCGATGAAAGGCTTGCCGAGTACACTAAAATGTCTATTGACAATACCTTTAGGGAAAGCACCATGACCGATGACGGTACCAATCCCTTGCCTCCCTTGCCAAAATTGCGTCAGAGCCCTATTAAACATGTGGTGTATATTACCAAGGAGAACAGGACCTACGATGAGGTTTTTGGACAGCTCAAAAATGGAAGGGGAGATAGTACCTTGGCCCGTTATGGGGTTAATAATACCTATACCTTGCCCGATTCGCTTCAGGCACAATTTCCCCAACTGCGTATTTCTCCCAACCACCATAAGGCAGCAAAACAATTTGCCTATTCGGATAACTACTATTGCGATAGCGATGCTTCGGTTCATGGCCATCATTGGTTGGTAGGTGTTATTCCTAACGAGTGGGTAGAGGCCAACGCCAGTGTAAGCAAGACCGCGAAAATATTCTCGGACGCTCCGGGACGTCGTCATCCTGGAACGATCGGGAGTGTAGACCCCGAGGATTATGCGGAGATTGGCGGACTTTGGGAAGCCCTGGATAGGGAAAAGGTATCTTTTTACAATTTTGGACAGGCCAACGAAACGGCACATGTACGCGAAGAATGGTATGATACCAATACGGGCGCTGCCCATGGGGTGATGGTGCCTATGCAAAAGGCACTTTTTACAAGGACCAGTCATGATTATGCCGGGTACAATATGAATATTCCCGATCAATATAGAATGGATCAATTTGAAAGGGAGTTTACAGAAAAATGGATTGAAGGGGAGGAAGAAATGCCACAATTGGTGACCATGATGTTGCCCAACGATCACGGGGCAAGAATACGTCCGGAGGACGGTTATCCTTACCCACAATCCTTTATGGTAGATAATGACCTGGCGGTAGGCAGGGTATTGCATTTTCTATCCAGGACCAAATATTGGAAGAATATGTTGGTCATCATCACCGAGGACGATCCCCAAGGAGGTGTAGATCATGTAGACGCCCATAGGTCCATTCTTATGATGGCAGGCCCTTATGTAAAAAAGGGATATGTTTCCCACACCCATGCCAATTTTGGGGCACTGTTAAAGACCATGTACAACATATTGAATGTACCCTATGTGAATCAGTTTGATGTTACGGCTTCTTTGTTACAGGATTTTTTCACCTCCGAGCCCGACTTCACACCCTATACTTTGGAACGCCATGATGAACGTATGTACAATGCCGAACTCTCCATGAAGAAGTACAATAAAACAATTGATTGGCGCAAAATAGAACAAGGACCCCCTATGGATGACGAGGACGATGCCAGGGTAAACCATTATGAGAACAAGGCGGATGCGGAGTAGGCATTAATCAGTTAATAGATTTTAGTGCTTTTCAGCTAGAGGGCATTAGCCAAAAGGCAAAAGTTTGTTAGTTCAATATTATTAACTGACGTCATTGCGAGCCTGCCTTGCCGTCAGGCGGGCGGAGCGCGGCAATCTGTTCATTACCTTGCAGAGATTGCTTCTTCGCTATCACTCCTCGCAATGACAAATCTCTTTTAAAATTCTGCCTGCGAATCTCTAATTGTCAAATCTAGGACTACAGCTGTCACTTCGAGCCCGCCCGGCCGTAAGGCGGGTGGTTTTGCAAAACGAAGTAGAGCAAAATTGTATCGAGAAGTCTTCGAACTGACGATGCTAGATAAATCCAGCACTCCAACAGTCACTTCAAGCCTTCCTGACGGCTAGGCAGTCGTAACACGGCAATCCGTTTTTGGCGGTACAATATTTATTCCCCCTCCTTGGGAGGGGGTTAGGGGGAGGACTTTTAGGGCGTCTTAAAAAAAGTAACACTCATATTACATGATTGATGGCCACTACAACCTCGCAGAAACCGACAGCACCCCAGACCTGCCATAACCATTAACGCCAGAGCCATGGTATCTGTAATCTTTATTGAATACGTTCTGAAGTCCAACGGCAATAGTGATGCAATTAAAGGAATAACTGCCATGAACATTAAGAACGTTCCAACCGGGCGTACCCCCATCAGGGATTCTATTGTCATCTATATCCCCGGACGCCAAACGATCCTGTTTGCCGGCCAAGAGCCAATCTGCATTGAGGTTCCAATTTTTTATGGCGTAAGATGTGGCCAATCGGCCGAATAAGGGCGGGATCCGACGTGCCGGTTCATCACTGGTTTTATTTTGGCCATAGGTGTAGGTTAAGTTTCCGGCCAGGTTCCAATTCGGATTCAAGTTTAGGTCCAATCCCATTTCGGCTCCTTGTATAAAGCCGCGTTCCACATTTTTCTTTTGATAAACGGGATAACCTTCAATGCTGTCGCCAGCTATTCTGTTGCGCACAATTAAATCGTACAATTCATTGCGATATAAAAATATTTCGGCCTTCACGACGCGATTACGAAATTTGTAGCCCAGCTGATATTGCAGGGAATGTTCCGGTTTTAAATCGAAATTGGGTGTTTCGTACCTGAAATCAACAATGCCCAAGGATCCAAGATCATTAATGTTGGGAGCCCTAAAACCTGTATTGATGGAAGCAAAGACATTGGAGGTCCCATTCAATTTTCGCAGCACGGCCAAATTTCCGACCAATGCCGTGGGAGTAAGTTTGGTGGCTCCCAAAACCGAATCGGACACCTTGTTAATGAAGGTGTTGTACCGTAAACCTGCCGTAATTTCCCATTGCTCCTTACTTAGGGTGTGCATGCTGAAAGCGGCAATACTGGTCATGGTGGCCCCATCGGGATATAATCCGCGTTGTGCCGTTTCGGAATCGGTGGTCAGATCCTTGTCTGTGCGACTACTTTTTACCATGTCGTTATAGATTTCAAATCCACTATTGGCCGACCATACTTTTCCATGACTGGAAAAGGTTTCGGCCGAAAATCCATAGGTCCTCACCTTGTCATTTTCGGTACGTAGAATTGTTGAACCATTTTTTTGCAACATCCGCCCTTCTTCATGATGCTGGTAGGAAGCGGTGACCACCGCAGTCTTAAAGATATTGTTCTCCAGAGCTTGGTGGAGCCTCACATAGGCCAGTTCCCTTTTTTGGGGATCCATCTTATTTATGGCATAATCCTCCAAGGCTACCTTATGGTAAACGGGAACGTCTTTTTGATGCACACGTTGGTATACTGTAGTAAGGTTGGACCGGTCCGATAGCAGTATTTTTCCCTTGAGGTCGAAATCCAATTCCCGGTAGCCGGTTGGGGTTTGTTGTCCTGTGGTATCACCTCCCACAAGGTCTCCAAAATTACGCCATGTGGCATTGGCCCTGAAAGCCATTCTTTTATCGCCATATTTTAAGGCCGCATTGGCCGTCTGTTCCATGTCCTGTGTTACAAATCGAGTATAAAGATCCGTACCCCAAACCGACTTTTCCGCGGTTTCCACCTCTTTGCTCAAGGCCTGGATGGTGCCCCCAACAGCATCGGAACCATATTGTACAGACCCACTTCCGCGTAAAACCTCCATTTTACCCAGGCTGAACACATCAATAGTATTAAAGTACTGGTTGGGTCCCGATCTAACTGTGGCATTATTTAGGCGGATACCGTCATATAGCAAGAGGGTTTGGTTCCCCGTTAATCCCCTTATAAAGGGAGAACCCCCGCCATGGTTGGTTTTCTGTACAAAAACCCCAGGAGCCAATAACAATGCCTCCGGAGCGGTACGCAATTGATATTTTTCGATGGAATGGTTGTGGACAACCTCAATGGCTTCCGGGGTCTTCTGTTGTAAGGTTCCATATCTGTTTGCTGTAACCACTACCTCCTCCAAGGTGTTCAAGGGTAAGGAGTCTATTGGGGACCGGGAATTTTCCTGGGCAAATAGGAATCCCGTGAAACTATAGAAAAAGAAGGTAATAAGTAAGTTGGATGGTCTATTTCTTAATAAGGTCATTTTATGGCTAATCTGTAAATCATGGTTATTGGAATGTTGCACTTATAATTTGTTGGGTGGTTGGGGGTATTCCCGTCCAAATAACAGTAGAAAATGTTACGGTTCCTAAATTGGTATTAATTAATATTTATCTTTTGCAATAATAATAGTTCTTCCAAGAATTTGAAAGACAATAATAGGAATGGTAATCATAGGTTGTGTTTATTGCTAATAAGGGCAATAGAAGCCATGAATAATGATAAAAGGGTAATATTGGATTTATAATTGATAAATTTTATGTATTGCGATTCTTTATCTTTGGATTGACGCTGAAGCCCAAAAAAATCACTGCTTTTTATAAACCTTTTTCTGGTGTTTTTAATCAATTTCAGCTTGCCTTAAATGAAATAAAACAACCTTATAATAATTAAATATTTATTGACCATTTATGAAACCAATTGTACAAATTTCACTTGACCTTACCAATATTGATGAAGCTTTGGAAACGGCCGCCATGGCATTGCGAGCAGGGGTAGACTGGCTTGAGGCAGGCACCCCCCTTATTTTGGCGGAAGGTTTGCACGGGGTTCGGAAATTAAGGGAGGCGTTTCCCATGATACCTATAGTAGCAGACCTTAAGACAATGGATGGGGGATATTTGGAGGCCGAAATGATGGCGAAGGCAGGAGCGACCCATGTAGTGGTAATGGCCAGGGCACATGCAGAAACTATAAAAGTGGTGGTACAGGCCGGAAAAGATTACGGGGTTAAGGTTATGGGCGATAATTTAGGATGCCCGGATATGGTGGCAGGGGCCAAATGGTTGGAAGACCTTGGCTGCGATTATATAATACATCATATAGGTTATGACGAACGTCGTGGAATTGCAGCCCAAGGCTTAAAAATGCCAAGTCCGATGGATCAACTTCGCGAGGTGGTCAATGCTGTAAAGGTACCCGTACAGGCCGTGGGCGGCCTTACCTTGGAACAGGCCATACGCTGCCCGGAATATGGAGCGCCAATGGTAGTTTTGGGAGCACCCTTGACCATTGATGCGGATTCTTTTAAGACTGCCGATGGCGACCTGGAAAGTTCGTTGCGACTTATCTGTGAAAAGATTCATGCCTACGGGGAAGTAACACGCTAATTAATAAATACGAAATAAAAATAATCAATTAAATGAGTTCAATAGGAGTAGTAAATTTCTCTTCCGAGCCAGGAAGTGTTGAAATTAGGGAAATAGAAAAGCCGATCATTGGCGAAGATGATGTGTTGTTGGAAGTGGCCAACGTTGGGGTGTGCGGAAGTGATCTTCACCAATGGACTTCAGACCATAGTTGGCCCGTGAATTATCCCGTGGTCCTTGGGCACGAGTTTGGCGGTCATATTGCGGCATTGGGGCAAAAGGTAAGCGGCTGGAAGGAAGGCGATAGGGTAGTTAGCGAGACCGCTGCAATAATAGATCTGAACAGTCCGCTTACAAGACAGGGCCTATACAACCTGGATCCCACAAGAAAAGGATTTGGGTATGGGGTAAATGGTGCCATGACCCGTTTTGTTAAGGTGCCTGCCAGATGTCTGCACGCGGTACCGGAAAACTTGCCTTTTGAACAGGCCTGTCTAACCGAACCCTGTTCCGTAGCCTATAATGCTGTGGTAATGAATTCAAAGATTAAGCCAGGGGATAGGGTCATTGTACTTGGACCTGGTACCATTGGTATCCTTTGTGCCGCCGTGGCTCGTTTATGTGGCGCTGAGGTGGCCATAGTTGGATTGGAGGCCGATAGGGAAAGATTGAATATTGCACAGCAATACGGCTGTGAAGGCATAGTGGGCGATGCCAGTGCATGGGCCAATAAGCAGGACGGATTGGGGGTAGATTGTGTGATTGATGCCGCAGGAGCCAGTGCCACCTTGAAGATTGCCTTGCAATTGGTACGTCCCAACGGACATATTACCAAGGTTGGGTGGGGCCCTCAACCCTTAAACTTTTCCTTGGATCCTTTGGTACAAAAAAATGTTACCCTACAAGGTAGCTTTAGCCATAACTGGCCTATATGGGAAAAAGTGCTATCGCTTTTGGCTTCGGGTACTTTGGACGTAAAGCCAATAATTGGTGGGGTCTGGGAATTGAAGGATTGGCACGAGGCTTTCGATCAAATGCATTCCGGTAAGGTGGTGAAAAGTGTATTAAAACCAAGTTAGGGTCTATGCGTTTAAAAGATAAAGTAGTATTAATAACAGGTGGCTATACGGGTATTGGTAAGGCCGTAGCCAAGCGTTGCGTACAGGAAGGGGCGAAAGTAGTCGTCAACGGATTGGATGAGGAAATAGGCTTGGCACTCGTTCAGGAATTGGGGGCTGATGCCGCAGCTCACATTACCACAGATATTACGGAGGAAGGTGCACCGCAGTTATTGGTAAAAAAAGCCATTTCCAAGTTTGGAAAATTGAACGCTGTTGTAAACAATGCCGCCTATATTGCTTCCTCCAATATAACGAGCACCGAGGTCCCTTTTATTAAGCGGATGTTGGCCGTGAATTCCATTGCTCCGCTGATGATCATTCAAGCGGCCTTACCACATTTGTCAACGGTTCGTGGCTGTGTACTCAATATTGGCTCTATCAATGCCTGGGGCGGGGAACCCGATCTCTTGGCCTATAGCATGTCCAAAGGGGCCTTGATGACCATGACGAGGAATCTGGGCGACAGTTTGTTTAGGGAGAATGGGGTACGCGTAAACCAGATCAATCCAGGTTGGGTACTCACGGAAAAAGAAATATTGAACAAGAAGGAGCAGGGAATGAAAGCGGATTGGTACAAGGATATACCGGACATTTTTGCGCCTGCGCAACGAATTTTTACCCCGGAGGAAATAGCAGCGGCCTGCCTCTATTGGCTCTCCGATGAATGCGGTCCTGTAAGTTCCCAGGTAATGGACTTGGAACAGTTTCCAATAATAGGGCGTAACCTCCCCAAGAACTGGGAAGGTTCCCACAAAGAGAAATAATTTAATAACAATAAAAGAATAAAGATTTGCCACAATTAGCAGTATTTCCCAAAGCATTTATGCATGAACTTTGTAAGGATGGAACCATGAAGGTTTCCGAATGGATCGACTTGGCCGTTGAGCTAGAGGTAGACGGATTGGAATGGTATGCCGGTTTTTTGGAGATGGCCGACAAATCCAACTGGCCCATTTTTAGGGAACAGGTGGAGCGTCATGGAAAAACAATACCCATGCTGTGCTGTTCCCCAGATTTTACGCATCCTGATGCCGCTTTTCGGGAAAAGGAAATTAAAAAGCAAATAGGATGGATAGAAATGACCCATGCCCTGGGCGGATCCTATTGTAGGGTATTGTCCGGACAGCGTCGTCCAGAACTGACCATAGAGGAAGGTGTTGGATTTGCTGCGGATTGCATTAAAGAATGCCTTCCCCATGCGGAAAGGTTGGGGGTAACCCTAATATTGGAAAACCACTATAAGGATGATTTCTGGGAGTATCCCGAATTTGCCCAGCAAATGGACATTTTTTGTATGTTGGTCGATCGTATCCACCATCCTAATTTTGGGGTCAATTACGATCCCAGCAATACCTTTTTGGCAGGGGAAGATCCCTTGGAACTCCTATATCGGGTTTCCGATCGGGTGGTGACCATGCATGCCAGCGACCGTTATCTGAAAGAAGGTACTATCGAAGATCTGCGCAAGGAAGAGGGTGGTGCCATGGGCTATGCCAAAAGATTGAGCCATGGTGAGATAGGGAAAGGCCTAAACGATTATGATGCCATTTTCAAGGAACTGAAAAGAGTTGGTTTTGATGGCTGGATCAGTATCGAGGATGGAGTGGACGGAATGGATCAATTGGAACGCAGTGTGGCCTTTTTAAGAAAGAAGGTAAAGGAGTATTGGCCCGATTTTAAATAGGGGGGTGCCCACAGCCTTATAAGCTAAAAGTCACCAATAAGATTTGCAAAGGTCTGTTGGTGACTTTTTGGTTTGGGGGAATGGTTCTATAAGAGGTCAACTTGCAATGACGTAATAGCCAAAAGGTAAAAGACAGAGTCTATAGGAAAAAGAGTAAAGAATAAAGAGACCGTCCAGAGTCGAAAACTTTTGAATTTCTATGTTCTTGATTCTGTCGTCAGTTCGAGTGAAATGCCTATAGGCATTTAGTATCGAGAACTGCTTTGGTGTTGTTCGTCTACTTCTCGATACAATTTTATTGCGCTGCGCTTCATAAAATCACCCGCCTGAAGGCAGGGCAGGCCCCCCTTGAGGGCTGGGCAAGCTCGAAGTGACGAAACATGAAAAGCTCCTCCCTTCAGTCGAAGGGAGGTGGCTTCGCCATAAGCGAAGACGGAGGGTTTTGAAATCCCAATCCTTGGAAAAATAGACAGAAGACGGAGAATAAGTGAAAGTTAGGGCTTCCAACTCCCCTTTCTTTCGCACAAAATGGCGCAGAATTCATTCCTCTCTTCGTTCCAAGAGGGGAGCCTTTGGTCAATTTGCAATGAAGTAGTTAGCGACTCCGTCTTTCGGCAGGCACGCTCTAACGAACATTCTAGTCACTTCTACTGAGTTCCTTTTTCGGGACGACGAGAAGTCGCACACAGTTGGTTTTGAAACTAGCCCTTGATTTTTCGACTTTGGACCTTGTTTTTCATGTAGTTCTCACCTGATATTTATCGGGATGTGCTTGGACTGACAACTATATTTCCAAGAGCCTAAAGCCTAGAAAATAGACTCTTAATTCTATTTTCTAGATTCTCAATACTAATCACTCAATACTATTTTACTTCTTATGTTAAAATTTCTTATTGCTAATTGTTCACTGTGGTAATCCACTATCGCCTATTGCATAAAGGCTTATGACTGAAGAAACTGCCCACTGCCCACTAATTATATCCCCTCACATCCCCCATATCCAAAGTAATCGGGCCAATACTATGTTTAATGGGTAAAAAAGCACCGCTTTCCGTAACCTGCCATTCGTCCCAACTAGCTTCAAGACCGCCGATTGGGATTATGCTCACCCACATCCTAAAGCTAATGGGGAAGCCGTTCGGCTGTAATTTCCATAAATAGGAATCGCCCGGTGTGTCGCCACCGCTGGTGTAGGTGACCAATAATGCTTGTGAGCCATCTTTTAAGGATACTACACTTCTTTCGGTACCGGAATCAAAAATCTTGTATGGGGCAACCAACCAAAAAGAGTCATTGTTGAAAAAAGAGATGGCCTTCTTAATAAGCTTTTCCTTTTCTTTCCCTTCAAGGGATGTCTTATCCTTGGCCACCGAACTCTTTGAGGGCATCTTTAGATTAAGATGCACCTGATAATCGCTCCAAGCAACAAGAACGGTATCTACTTCCTTATCCCACCGATAATGGTGTGTGCCATTAGCAAAAGACCATTCCAGGAAACGGGTGTCCTTATAGGTTTTATAATTGAGGGAGGTCAGCATTTTCATGGCCAAGGCATCGGCATTTTGGCTTTTGATACCCGTAGGCAGGGGTTCGTTGTAAATAGCATAGAGAATAGCGCCCAAAGTGAATAACAGCAGCAATATTCCAAGTACTATTTTGCCTTTTTTTTTGATCAATTAGATTCGGTTTTTAGGGGTTCGCAATGCATCCAGTGCACCTAATATACAAATTGGGCGGATACAACCTACGGTTTTGCCTAAAATCCTACGGCGGTATCGTCCCCACGCTTATCGGCACCCCCTTCAAGTGTACCGTTTGGCAATATCTTAATGGCATCTACCTTACCTATAACAGGGGTGTTTTCCTCATTAATGAGGTATCCTTTGTTTTTCAGGGCGGTGAGTAAGCTTGTCTCAAACCCTTCCGGTTCAAAAATGATGGCATCGGGTAGCCATTGATGGTGAAAACGGGGAGCGTTTACCGCATCCTGCATGCTCATATTAAATTCGTAGCAATTTAGAATGGTCTGAGCCACGGCAGTAATTATCGTGGACCCACCAGGAGTCCCTACCACCATCCATAATGACCCGTTTTTTTCTACAATGGTGGGGGTCATACTGCTTAGCATGCGCTTTTCTGCAGCAATGCTATTGGCCTCGGCCCCAACAAGACCAAACATATTGGGAACCCCTGGTTTGGCACTAAAATCGTCCATTTCATTATTCAGAAAGAACCCAAGTTCATCCGAGAAGAGTTTGGAACCGTAACCTCCATTAATGGTGGTTGTGGCCGCAATGGCATTCCCGAAAGAATCTACAATAGAGTAGTGGGTGGTTTGATCGCTTTCCACCACTTGTACCTCCCCATGGGATACTTCAGAGGATTTGGTAGCCTTGTCAAAGGAAAAATTTTGCATTCTTTCTTGTAGGTATTGGTCCGACAAAAGTTCCTTTAAAGGGATTTCTACAAAATCCGGGTCGCCCAGAAAGTAGTTTCTATCGGCATAGGCCCTACGTGCAGCCTCCGTAAACAATTGGATGGATTTAACCGAATTGTGCCCATAGTCGGATAGGTCATAGGGCTCCATCATCTTAAAAATTTGATTTATGGTAAAGCCTCCACTGCTGGGGGGGCTCATGGATATGATTTTTAGATCCTTATAATCGAATGTGATTGGAGATCTCCATTTGGCTTCATATTTTTCAAGATCTTCAATAGTAAGGTAACCGCCTTTGGCTTGAATAAAATTGGCTAATTTTTCTGCAACTTCCCCTCTGTAAAATCCATCTTTTCCCTGATCTGAAATTTTTTGAAGGGTATTTGCCAAAGCGGGGTATTTTATGGTATCGCCTGTCTTGTAAACAGTTGCAAAAAAAGTCGTATCACTATTCACTTCCATAAAAATGTCGCGATAGTTTTCCAATCTTTTGGCTTGCTTTTCGGTAACAACTACACCTTTTAAAGCCAGCGCAATAACAGGCGCCATGATTTCTTTTAAGGGCAATGATCCAAATTTTTCGTGGACTGCTATTACACCGGCCACAGTGCCCGGAACTCCTACGGCCGTTGCTCCCAATGTACTTTTTCCCGGAATAACATTTCCTAAGGAATCCAAATACATATCGGCATGTGCTGCCAAAGGCGCTTTTTCACGGTAGTCCAAACCTCCTGTTTCCCCGTTGGCTTTCCTATAGACCATAAATCCGCCACCGCCGATATTTCCGGCATAGGGATAGGATACGGCAAGAGCCAGTTCCGTAGCAATCATGGCATCAAAGGCATTCCCTCCGTTTTGGAGGATGTCCGATCCAATTTTGGAGGCCTCCACTCTGGCAGAGACAACCATTGCCTTTTCAGTAACTAAGCCAGTAGGTATGGGTTCGGGTATGTTCCTGCAATTGATAAATAGGAGTATTCCAAACAAGAAACCAGTAATGCGGATCATAGCGTGTAATTTTTTCAAAAAGATAGTCATATTCCCATTAAAAATAAATTTTAAGCTACAAACCGATTTAAAATTGCGGATAACCATTAATCCACTGGGCAATTCCGATAATAATTAAATTTATTCACCACAGGTTTACCAAAACATAAACGGCTAAAAAGATGTTGGGAAACGGACCCGGGTTATTGAAGAAGTTGAAGCTTATTCAGGTAGGCATCTCAACCTAGCTTTCCAGCATTTGTACGCATATCAGGATGTTATGCGACTTGGGTTTACTATGCAATTCTTGATATTTATCGCAAGGAGAGATATTTCTGTTTGGAAAATACGATCAGTTCTTCAAAAAAATTGGTGAATTCCTTCTCAAAATCGGTATAATGTTCCTCCAGGTCCAAAATGGCAAAATTCATTTTGGATTTATTTTGGGTCCGCCTATTCATGCCATTCAAAACTCTGGAAATTCCTTCCATTTTGGCATAATTCAATATCCAATTATCAGCAATCATATAGGGCATCATGCGCTTTACGCCTATAGGTAGTATATCATAATGGTTTTCCAAGAGATCATAAAAATTGTCCACAAAGTGGGGCAATGGGGTATTGGCATAATCCGACCAATTCTTGGCCAGAAAATGGTCATAGAAAATATCTACAATTACACCACTGTAATGACTGTAGTTTCCATGTAAGCGCTTGGTGCTCTGCCTTACAATTGGGTGCTTGTCCGTAAAAGTATCTATAGCGCGGTGCAGCACTATTCCCTTTTGAATTTTTTCTGGAAGGTGCTTGTATTTATTGCCACGTATACTGTCTGCTATAAAATTTCCGATAGTGATCTGGTCGTCTTCAAAAGATAGATATAGGTGTGCTAAAAAATTCATTGACCTCGGTTGAAGTTTATTAAGTTCGAATTTACAACTTAGCGGCATAGGATTTAAACCTAACCTTTTATATTTGTAAAAATTTATAAATAAAATATGACTTTAATAAAATCTATTTCGGGAATACGGGGTACCATTGGCGGTAAGCCGGGAGACAATCTCACACCTATTGATGCGGTTAAATTTGCGGCCGCTTACGGTGTTTGGTTAAAGGAATACTCAAAAAAGGAAAAATTAACGGTAGTTATTGGGCGCGATGCCCGACTTTCCGGAGAAATGATCCAAAATTTGGTAGTGTCCACCCTTGTAGGCCTGGGAATAGATGTAGTGGACCTGGACCTGTCAACTACACCCACCGTAGAAATTGCGGTTCCCTTGGAAAAGGCAGATGGGGGTATAATCCTTACCGCCAGCCATAATCCAAAGCAATGGAACGCCCTAAAACTTTTAAATGAGAAAGGGGAGTTTTTGGATGCTGCCCAAGGTGCCAAAATATTGGAAATCGCCGAAAAGGAAGCTTTTAATTTCTCGGAGGTAGATGATTTGGGAACCGTTAATAGGAACGATTCCTATATCGATATCCATATAGACGAGGTATTAGACCTTTCTTTGGTAGATGCAGAGGTTATAAGGGCGGCCAAGTTTAAGGTAGTGGTAGACGGGGTAAATTCTACCGGAGGTATTGCCATCCCAAAACTTTTAAAGGAATTGGGGGTAGAGGTAGTGGAGCTTTACTGCGATCCTACAGGGCATTTTCCCCATAACCCAGAACCTCTAAAAGAACATTTGGGCGATATATGTGCATTGGTAGTTAAGGAAAAGGCCGATTTTGGAATTGTTGTAGATCCGGATGTAGATCGTTTGGCTTTTATTACCAATGAAGGAGAAATGTTTGGGGAGGAATATACGTTAGTGGCCTGCGCGGATTACGTGTTGGGTAAGACCAAGGGAAATACCGTTTCCAACCTTTCGTCTTCCAGGGCTTTGCGGGATATTTCCGAAAAACACGGCGGCACTTATGAGGCCGCTGCCGTAGGTGAAGTAAATGTTGTGACCAAAATGAAGGCCAATAAGGCCATTATAGGGGGAGAGGGCAATGGTGGTATAATTTATCCTGAAAGCCATTATGGTAGGGATTCCCTAGTAGGAACGGCCTTATTTTTAATGCTGATGGCCGAAAGAGGAGGTACCGTAAGCGAGCTAAGAGCCAGCTACCCCAGTTATTTTATGAGCAAAAAGAAAATTGAACTTACACCAGGTTTGGATGTAGACGGTATTCTCGTAGCTATGGCCGAAAAATATAAGGACGAAGAAATTTCTACCATTGACGGGGTAAAGATCGATTTTCCGGAGAATTGGGTACACCTGCGTAAATCCAATACAGAGCCCATTATCCGAATATACACGGAAGCCAAAAGTCAGGCCGAAGCGGATGGTTTGGCCGATAGAATAATAGGCGAGATAAAAGCAGTGGCCGGAATCTAAGACAATAGTTTAAACAGGGGTCGAAAATCACCTATTTTCGGCCCTAATTCTTTAATAGGACCAATGAGAAACCACATCATAAAATTACTTCTTTTCGTTTTTATAGGAGGCACATCTTATTGTAGCCTTGCACAGGCAGATACCCTGAGGGTGATGAGTTTTAACATTCTACATGGGGCCACTACGAAGAACGATTTTAACTTGGATACCATTGCCGGTGTGATTAATCATTACCAACCGGATTTAGTGGCCTTACAAGAGGTCGATTTTAAAACGAATAGAGCCAAAAACTACGATTTGCCCACAGAATTGGGAATCCGGACAAAAATGGCCTCGTTATTTGCCAGAGCCATGTATTACGATGGAGGGGAGTACGGTGAAGCGGTGCTATCAAAATTTACGTTTATTGGGAGTGAAAATTTGGCGCTGCCCCACTTGCCGAATTCGGAACCTAGGGCAGCCTTGGTGACCCGGGTCAAAACCAAAAAAGGTAATACCATTCAGTTTGTGGGGACACATTTGGATCACTTGAAGGATGAAACCGATAAGGTGATGCAGGCCAAGGCCATCGTTGCGCATTTGGGGGATACGGAATTCCCGACTTTGTTGGTGGGCGATCTTAACGCAGTCCCAAATAGTAACCCTATAAATATTATTTCCGAAAAATTCTCAAAACCGAAACATCCCAATGCGTGGAAGGGTACTTTTCCGGCAACCGGTCCCAATATCTGCATTGACCATATTATGTACAATCAGCCCGAAAAATGGCAGGTGTTGGAATATGAGGTGTTATGTGAGAATTATGCCAGCGATCACTGTATCGTGATAGCCACCCTAGTATTTACTCCTTAGACAGATGTTCCCTTAAGTAGGTTCCGCGGACCAACTTGGAGGTCTGGTGTTCACCGGTATGACTCCAACCCGGAGGCATAATAATATAAAGAAGTTTATTTTTTAATCCCGGTGCTTTGGCCACATCTTTGAAAAGGGCAACAAATTCCCCAAAATAAACATCCAAGAAGTTGCCGCTATTCATTTTTCGGGTAATGCCGTATTCTATTTGAATATCATGTTGTTCTTCTTGATAGGTCCCAAAAACCTTGTCCCAAATATTCAATAAGTTGCAGAAATTGGTGTCCATATACAGTGGATTTCTGGCATGATGTACCCTATGGTGGGAGGGGGTTAATATAACTTTGTTCAAAAACCCCATTCTGCCATCTTTCATCATATTTTCACCTATATGGATAAATGCCCCATAGGTACTATCTATAAACATGATCAAAAAAAGTAGAACAGGTTCAACACCCAACAGAATACAGACTGTGGTTCTAATGGCATCCGCATAAGGGGCCTCCAGGAAAAAATGGGCATGGGTAACGGAAAGGTTCATTTGTTCGGGTGCGTGATGGGTAGAATGCAGGCACCAAAAAAGTCGCACTTTATGACCCCAATAGTGGTATAGGAAATGACCAAATTCCCAAACAATATACCCGTATATAAACCAGTACCAGGTCATTTTCGTCTGGAATAGGGCATAGGGCTGTAACCACCCTATAATTAAGGTTACCATGGCTATGGCTATAAATCGGCCAATAAATCTATTAAATACATAGATAAGGAAGTTCACCTTATATACCTTGGTGTTAGGTTTCTTATAGACTAGACCAAGGATAAATTCCAGTAACAGTAGAAGGGGAATTATGGGGTAAATTAAGGATACTACACCATCGTAAGTAGAGAAAACGCTATAATCCCCGGTCTGCAATAGCTCCAATGCTTGACTAATGCCCAAAAATCCAACTACCTCATCATAGAGGGTACCCAAAATGTCCATAGTAAAACTGATTTTATGTCAATCAATGGTATTAATATAAAAATTAAAGGGCAATTTTACCACTAATTTAGACCAACAGCAGTAGTGCACAAGTCAATAGACCTAATGGCGCTGTGGAGGGGATAATACCAATTTACTTCCAAGGGTAGCGAGAATTGGGTATGTTGCTGTTTGGATGGTTTTTTTCAGCTGGTCAATGCTTGCTGGGAGGTAAATAAGTATTACTATTTTCTATTGGAATTCTACAGGGACTTTATTTCGGTGTTTCCAACGTTTGTGGGTCCAAAGGTAGTACTCGGGTTTTTCACGTATCTGATCTTCGGTCAACCTTAGAAATTGGTCCGTAATTTGATGTTTTTTGGTCGTACTGCCGGCAGTGGTAATGGGTATGAATTCTGCTTGGTAATACCCCCTTTTTACTTTAGAGACCTTAAGGAAGACGACTGCTAGATCCAATTTCCGGGCCATACTCTCTGGTCCATTAAAAATAGGCACCTTAACACCCATAAATTCACTCCAATATTGTGCCCTTTTTACTTGGGGAGATTGGTCGCTCACCATGCCATAGGCCGAAATTACCCCGTTTTGGACATTCCTATACACTGTCTTTACTGTCTCTTGTTGGGTAATTAGGGTGGTGTTCCATTTTGCCCTTATTTTTTTTATCAGGTCGTCAAAATAGGAATTTCCAATTTTTTGATACACGGCATATCCTTTCGCGTTTACATAATTATTGATGCTTACGTTCCATTCCCAATTGGCGTAATGGGAACATACGATAAGCACACTTTTCTCTTTAACAATATCCTGAAGAACTTCAATATTGATGATCTTATAGCGTTCCTTTAATTCCTCTTTTGTTAGGTTCAAGGTCTTCACCATCTCTAGGAACATATCGCACATATGGCGGTAGAAATCCTTTTGGATCTTTTTTATCTCTTCTTCCGGTTTATCCGGAAAGGCACGGGAAAGATTTTCGAATACGACCTTTTTGCGATAGCCAACAACGTAGAAAAGTACAAAAAAGACAAAGTCGGAAAAAAAATAAAAAAGTCTAAAAGGTAATATGGAAATAAACCATAGAAGGGGGTAAACTAGAATATAGACCAGAAACTGCATGCAGATATAATTAAGGCAAATATAGCTATATTTGAACCTAAAAATAATAGTTTTCTTCATGAATAACCTTCATCTTGCTACCATTGCCATTATGGCTGCCAATATCCTTGCCTCCCTAAAGGGATTTAATAACCATACCTTCTTTGAACGCTATAAGTTTGGTGTAGGTGCTATTCAGGCAGGACAGAAGGATAGGATGGTTACTTCGGGTTTTTTACATGTAGACCTCTCCCATCTATTCTTTAATATGTTTACCCTATACTTTTTTGCGGATGTGGTCATTGATTGGTTTGGTCCCGGTAAATTCATTGTCCTTTATTTTATTAGCCTTATTGCCGGTAGTTTGTTGGCATTGTACTTTCATAAGAACGAGCCTTATTACAGTGCGGTGGGGGCAAGTGGGGCAGTCACTGGTATATTGTATTCGGCCATCCTACTGGAGCCTGGGATGCGATTGGGAATTATGTTCATCCCTATTCCATTGCCGGCTTACGTATTGGGAATCCTTTATTTGTTTTATTCTATATACGGAATGAAAACTAGATTGGGAAATATTGGTCACACTGCGCACTTTGGGGGTGCTATTGGGGGGTATGTAGTAACCCTGTTCTTTAAGCCCGATCTACTTGTTACGGACACCTTAATGGTACTTTTATTGGCTTTGCCCATTGTGCTGCTTTTTATCCTT
Organism: Arenibacter troitsensis; assembly: GCF_900177645.1. Lineage (GTDB taxonomy): Bacteria > Bacteroidota > Bacteroidia > Flavobacteriales > Flavobacteriaceae > Arenibacter > Arenibacter troitsensis. Next base: position 426,578 of record NZ_FXAO01000003.1, on the reverse strand, counting down.
GGTAAAATGGGTAAAATATAAATGCGCAATTGTTTCACCGGATAATGGGCTTAGTTTCATTTAGGACTTTGTTCTAGTGGCATTTCCAGTGCAATCTAATATTTTTGATAAAAAAAAGGGAGGCTGTCTTTTTGGACAGCCTCCCTTTTTTATGAATTGGTATAACTTTGTTATTGCAAAAGTTCTGAAATTTTCGACTCCAATTCATCGCCTCTTAGGTTTTTTGCAATAATGACCCCGTTTTCATCAAGGATAAAGGTGGCAGGAATGGCCTCTACATTGTAAAGTTTGGCCACGGCATCATTGAAATAATCCAAACTGGAAATATGGTTCCAGCTTAGATTGTCATCTGCAATGGCTTTTTTCCAATCTTCTTCCTTTCTATCCAAGGAAACTCCAATTATATTAAGTCCTTTGGAGTGGTACTTGTTGTATATCTTAACCACATTGGGGTTTTCTACCCTACAAGGCTTACACCAGGCGGCCCAAAAATCGATGATGGTCACTTTGCCCATAGCCTCTTTTAGGGACAATTCCTTACCGTCTGGGGTAGGTCCCGAAAAGTCGGGTGCAGTAGCCCCAATTGCGGTACTCTTGCCTTTTTCTTCCCTAGCTTTGGCTGCTTCCAAACTTTTTAGGATGTTTTTGGCGGGCAGGGTTTCTTTTATCTCTGGGGTTAAGGCATCGTACATTTTCTGCGCTTCTTCGCTTTCCACCATTCTTGTATTAAGTCCTTTTTCTATCAACAAAGCGGAAATAAGACCATTGGGATTGTTCTTGATGAAGTCCAATTCAAAATTCTTATATTCTTCCTGAAGTTCGGCAAACTCGTCTCGCAAGGAGTTAACGGTAGCTTCGTTTCCGCTCATATTGGCGTTTTGCATATCCCTTTGGATAGACATTGCCTGATCGGACAAGGCTCTTGATTCATTTAGATAATTATAGAAAATATCATTTTGCTCAGTACCTTTAACCTTGGCAAAATTTAAACTATCCTTCTGGGCACTAAGTTCTATCTCACCCTTCTCGGCGACAACCGGGGTGTAGCCTTGTACTTTATCAACAAAAACATACATTAGGTCAGGTGAATCCGCAGGGCCGCTAATGGTAAACTTACCGTTTTCAACAGTGGTGGTGTCAATATCATATGGCTGATTGTTTTCATCAATCTTTCTTATAAAGATTTGGGTACCGTTTTCCACATCCCCGGTTAAGGTTCCGTTCAATACAAAGCCTTCGGGTTTACTGTTGCATGCTACAACTCCTACAATTACGGTAACAGATAATAATATTTTTCTCATTGCTGTTTTCTTTTGATTGGCGCAAATGTACTTATATATAAGTAATAAAAAAAGCCATAAATGCTACAAGAACATTCATGGCCCACTAAATAGTAGTTCGTTATTTATATCAAAACTGATAGCGAATTCCCAAGGCGATATCAAAATCAAAATTATCAGAGAAATCTTTATAGCCCACAATGCCTATTTCAGGCCTAAAATCCAACGAAATCAATAAAGGAATGTCAAAGTTATATTCAATACCTATATCTCCTGCCGCCAAAACAAAAAGGCCGCCATCGGGCGTATAATAACCGCCATTGCCATTGGGCCTGGAAGCGAAATCCACACTTCCTAAACCACCACCAGCGCCGTAGTACCAATTGAAATTTCCGTCCAAAGGCCTAACCCATTGGTAAAGTGCCGTTAATTTAAAGGCATCGAAATATCTGCTATCGCGCCATCCAAGGTTGGCTTCCAACCTGTTGTCACGGTCCAAAGATTTCTGATAGGAAATTTCAGCGCCAAAACCATCACTGTCCCCTAAGCGAAGACCTATGGCGTGATCGGATATTTCCTGGGCATTCATAGAGAACCAGGAACAGAACGTAAATAGGGTAAATAGTTTTAAAATTTTCATAAGTGTTCTAAAGTTAATTAATGTAAAAATTAAAAATTCATTATTAATCTGAAACAATAAAACTTAATTTAGTGCCCAAAATTGTTTTGAGTTGGATAAAAATATGCTAAATAAATTAAAGGAGGATTTAGAGGGCGATTTGTTTGTAGACAAATTAATGACCACCCTATATGCCACCGATGCTTCCGTGTATAGAAAAATGCCAATGGCAGTGGCTTACCCGAAGAGTGAGGAGGATATTAAAAAACTAATTCTATTTGCCGGGGAACATAAAATAGGTTTAATACCTAGAACTGCGGGAACCTCCCTTGCCGGGCAATGCGTTGGGGAAGGTATAGTGGTGGATGTCTCTAAAAATTTTACCAAGATTCTTTCCGTTGATGTAGATAAAAAGCAGGTAACCGTTCAACCAGGGGTCATCCGTGACGAGTTAAACCTTTATTTGGAACCTTATGGCCTATTTTTTGGGCCAAATACCTCTACCTCCAACCGTTGTATGATAGGTGGTATGGTCGGGAACAATTCCTCAGGAACCACCTCCATACAGTATGGGGTAACCCGAGATCAGGTGGTTTCCTTAAAGACGTATTTATCCGATGGGAGCAAGGTAGAATTCCGGGATCTGTCCTTGAACGAATTTCTGGGCAAAATGTCTTTGGATACGTTTGAAGGAAAAATTTACAACAACATACATAAGGAATTAAGCAATAAGGAAATACAGGCGGAAATTTTAAAGGAATTTCCAAAACCACAGATCCATAGGCGCAATACCGGTTACGCTGTGGATGAGTTGCTCAAGAACAATATTTTTGGGGATAGTCCCCAAAACATTAACTTATGTAAATTATTGAGTGGTAGTGAAGGCACCTTGGCCTTTACCACGGAAATAGTACTGCAATTGACCGAGTTGCCTCCCAAACTTTCTGGAATGGTGGTAACACATTATAAAACTTTGGAAGATTGCTTGTTGGATGTGGCTCCCCTTATGACCCACAATCTACATACCTGCGAAATGATGGACAAGGTAATTTTGGATTGTACCAAAAATAACCGGACCCAATTGGAGAACAGATTTTTTGTGGAAGGCGATCCTGCCGCATTGTTAATGTTGGAGGTTAAGGCGGATACCGAAGAGGACTTGGACAAACAGCTTCAGCATTTATTGGAGACCGTTAAAAAGTCTGGTTTGAGCTATGCCAGCCCAATATTGAAGTTGGCCGACGTGAATAAGGCCATTGAACTCAGAAAGGCCGGACTGGGTCTTCTTGGAAATATTGTTGGTGACCGTAAAGCGGTTGCCTGCATTGAGGATACGGCAGTGGCGTTGGAGGATTTAAAGGACTTTATAGGGGAATTCAGCCAAATAATGAAAGATTATAAGCAAGATGCGGTCTATTATGCCCATGCAGGGGCAGGAGAGTTGCATCTACGGCCAATCCTAAATTTAAAGAAATCTGCAGATGTGGCCTTGTTCAGGTCCATTACTACAGATGTGGCCAAGCTTACCAAAAAGTATCAGGGATCCTTTAGCGGGGAACACGGGGATGGAATTGTAAGGGCAGAGTTTATCCCCTTAATGATAGGCGATAAGAATTATGAACTGCTAAAGCGGGTAAAGACGTATTTTGATCCCCTTAATATTTTTAACCCAGGTAAAATTGTGGATGCCTATCCCATGGATGAATCCCTGAGGTATGAAATTGACCGCGAAGAACCGGAAATTGAAACCTTGATGGATTTCTCCGATAGTGAAGGAATTCTAAAGGCGGCCGAAAAATGTAATGGTAGCGGGGATTGTAGAAAAACGCATTTGGTATCTGGAGCTATGTGCCCAAGTTACCATGCCACAAAGAATGAAAAGGATACCACAAGGGGCCGTGCCAATACCCTGCGAGAATTTTTAACCTCTTCGGAAAAGACGAATAAGTTTAACAATAAGGAGCTTAAAGAAGTTTTTGACCTGTGCTTAAGCTGTAAGGCCTGCTCCAGCGAATGCCCCAGTAATGTGGATGTGGCCACACTTAAAGCAGAGTTTTTATATCAATATCAGGAAGAGAACGGATATCCCTTGAGGGCAAAACTTTTCGCCTATAATACCAAGTTGAATAAATTGGGGAGCAATATGGCAGGAATTACCAATGCCATGTACGATTCCAAAATATTGGGCGGATTGCTTAAAAAGTCGGTCGGCGTTGCCGAGCAACGAAGTTTGCCAAAAGTCTATAAGTTCGATTTTGATAAGGAGCTTCAAAGGGTTAAGGGTCAGGTTGTTGCTACCAAGTCCAAAGTTGTGTTGTATATCGATGAATTTACCAACTACTTGGATGTTGAACTGGGTAGGGATGCTATTGAAGTACTAACGCGACTGGGCTATGAGGTGGAACTTTTTTATGCAGAAAGTGGAAGGACCTATATTTCCAAAGGATTCTTAAAACAGGCCAAACAATTGGCGATTAAAAATGTGGATAAACTTTCGCAGCTAACGAATAAAGGGCTTCCAATTATTGGGTTGGAACCTTCCGCAATACTTACGTTTAGGGATGAATACAAACGCTTTGGCTTTGATAAAAAGAAGATCGATGCTGTTGCTGCCAATTCATTTTTGATAGAAGAATTTTTGGCCAAGGAAATTCAATTGGGGGTTATAACATCCGATCTATTTACAAACGAACCTAAGACTGTGAAGATTCATACTCATTGCCATCAGAAGTCTATATCCAACCAAAAGGTAACCTTTGATATCTTGAATCTTCCAAAGAATTATACGGTTTCTATTATTAGTTCCGGATGTTGTGGTATGGCAGGGTCTTTTGGGTATGAAAAGGAGCATTATGAGGTAAGTATGCAGGTAGGGGAGCTAAAATTGTTTCCGGCCGTTAGGAAGTCTGAAGAGGATGTGATCATCGCTGCCAATGGAACAAGCTGTAGGCATCAGATATATGATGGTACCCAAAGGAAGGCATTGCACCCTATTACCGTTCTGAAGGAGGCGCTTATTGCCTAGTTCTATCTTAGTTGGTTAGCGAAAGATTTAGATTTTTGCTTTTTTGGATGTTTTTTTAGGGGCCATAACGGTTGTGGATGTGGCGGCCAGTAATTCGTGGATGTCCATGCCCTTAAGTTCTTCATCAGCAAAGAAGGGGGACAGTTTGTCCGCACTATATCTATATATTTTCCAACGTTTAAAGGTGTATTCCAAGGCGGTAAGGTTTTCTACCCAATCCCCGGAATTTAAATAAGTGCATTTGCCTTGTTCACTTTCAAATATTTCTTTCTTGGGTTGATGTATATGGCCGCAGATAACATACTCGTAGTTCCTGTCTACGGCCAATTCCTTTGCTGTATATTCAAAATTTTGAATAAAACCAACCGCACCCTTTACACTGTTTTTTATTCTTTTGGAAAGGGAATATTTCTCGCGTCCAAATTTGCCCAAGATCCAATTAATGCTGCTGTTGATTAGAATTAAAAGACTATATCCATGCCTTCCCAGTTTGGCCACCCATTTTGCATTCTGAATGGATATATCAAAAACATCACCGTGAAAGAACCAGGCCCTTTTACCATTTAATTCTAAGGTCAATTGATCTACAAAATGGATATTCCCCAAAGAGGTACCGCAGAATCTCCTGAGCCTTTCGTCGTGGTTCCCTACAATGTAATATACTTCGGTACCATTTGTGGCCATTCCCATAATTTTTCTTAGCACTTTTAGGTGCGTAGCAGGAAAATATTTCTTGCTAAACTGCCAGATGTCAACTATATCGCCGTTGAGTATAAGTGTTTTAGGGTTTATGCTGTTCAAATAGGCCAATAGTTCATCGGCATGGCAACTAAAAGTTCCTAAATGCACGTCTGAAATAACTACCAATTCTATTTGTCGCTTTTTCACGGAGGTGGAATTTTCTCAAATTAAACCTTTGGATTTAAATTAAAAGTGAAGGCAAAATCAATTTAGGATAAGGAAATAGTTAAGTTTATATTAAGTTGGTCCAATTCTGTTTTTATTTGCAATAAGCAAGGTTTCTATTTTTGTATCTCTGTTTTAAGATTTACCTTTGGGTCTTTGACTTAAAGTGGTCCTTAATACCATTTCATAACTACAAATTTTAACTACAAACATGGCAGGAAATACTTTTGGAACCCTTTTTAAACTATCTACGTTTGGAGAATCTCACGGTGTGGCCATTGGTGGCGTACTGGATGGCTGTCCGGCAGGAATTGAATTGAATCTGGATGCCATTCAACAAGATCTGGACAGGCGTAAACCTGGTCAGTCCGCCATCGTTACCCAGCGCAAGGAGCCGGATACCGTAGAGTTTTATTCCGGTATTTTTGAAGGGAAGACGACAGGAACGCCAATAGGATTTGCCATACACAATACTAATCAGAAATCACATGACTATTCGCATATAAAGGACTCTTATAGGCCTTCTCATGCCGATTATGTGTACGACCAAAAATATGGTTTCAGGGATTATCGGGGAGGAGGAAGAAGTTCGGCCAGGGAAACGGCCAGTAGGGTAGTTGCCGGTGCCATTGCCAAACAATTCTTGGGAGATATGAAAATAAACGCCTACGTTTCCCAAGTAGGTGAGCTATCCTTGGACAAAAGTTACCAGGAACTCGATTTTTCCCTTATTGAATCCAACCCGGTAAGATGTCCGGATACTGCTACTGCAGCTAAAATGGAAGAGTATATTAAGAAAATAAAAAAGGAAGGCGATACTATTGGAGGGGTAATTACCTGTGTAATCCAAAATGTTCCCATAGGCTTGGGAGAACCCGTTTTTGATAAGTTGCATGCGGAATTGGGTAAAGCGATGCTTTCCATCAATGCCGTAAAAGGCTTTGAGTACGGCAGCGGTTTTGAAGGGGTAAAGATGAAGGGGAGTGCCCATAACGATCAGTTTAATACCGACGGTACTACCAAAACCAATCATAGTGGGGGTATACAAGGAGGTATAACCAATGGCATGGATATTTACTTCAATATTGCCTTTAAGCCTGTCGCAACCGTTATTCAGGCCTATGATACCATAGATAAGGAAGGGAATAAGGTAACTACTCAGGGCAAGGGCAGGCACGACCCATGTGTAGTGCCCAGGGCGGTGCCAATTGTGGAGGCAATGGCCGCCTTGGTTATGGCAGATTATACTTTATTGAATAGGACCATTAAATTATAGCCTTATATTTTTTGGTGCTTTAAACCACAAAATACTATCTTTCCAATCTAAACCATTGTTTTATGAGGAAGTTGGAATTGCATTGGCAAATTATTTTGGGAATGGTGGGCGGAGTTCTTTTTGCTTTGGCCATGGTTCAGTTCGATTGGGGGCCGAAAATTGTTTCCGATTGGATAAAGCCCTTTGGGAATATATTTATAAATTCTCTTAAGCTTATTGCAGTTCCATTAATTTTGGCTTCTCTTATCAAAGGGGTTTCCGACCTAAAAGATATATCCAAGCTTTCGAAGATGGGGGGGAGGACTATTGGTATTTACCTTATAACGACCATAATAGCAGTATCCATCGGACTTACCATAGTGAATATTGTAAAACCTGGATCCTCTATTTCTGAAGAGACGAGGAACGAATTGGTGGAAAATTACAAAGGTGATGCCGATTCCAAAATATCCCAAGCCAACGAACAAAAGGAATCCGGGCCATTAAAGGCCTTGGAAGATTTGGTGCCCAGCAATATTTTTAGTGCTGCAAGTGACAATGGCAATATGTTGCAGGTTATATTTTTTGCCATCTTTTTCGGAGTGGGATTAATATTGATACCTGCGGAGCAGGCCGATCCGGTAAAGAAATTTTTTGATGGGTTCAATGAAGTTATTCTTAAGTTGATAGATTTGATTATGCTAGCGGCTCCTTACGGTGTCTTTGCCTTATTGGCCGCTTTGGTGGTAGAATCTCCCAGTTTGGATCTATTTAAGGCGCTAGGATGGTATTCCGTCAGTGTTGTTTTGGGATTGATCTTGATGATAGGCGTGTATATTTCGTTGGTATGGATATTTACCAAACGCAAACCTTCATTTTTTATAAATGGAATTTCCCCTGCACAACTATTGGCATTTTCTACCAGCTCCAGTGCGGCCACGCTACCTGTGACCATGGAAAGGGTAGAGGAGCATTTAGGGGTAGAGGAGGAGGTTGCCAGTTTTGTATTGCCCATTGGGGCCACTATAAATATGGACGGTACCAGTCTTTATCAAGCCGTAGCAGCGGTATTTATTGCCCAAGCCTTTGGAATGGATCTTAGTTTTGGAGCCCAATTGGGGATTATTGTTACCGCAACCTTGGCTTCCATTGGGAGTGCCGCCGTACCTGGGGCAGGAATGGTGATGCTGGTCATTGTTTTGGCGCAGGCCGGGATCCCTGAAGCCGGACTGGCACTGATCTTTGCTGTGGATAGGCCTTTGGATATGTGTAGGACAGTAGTGAATGTCACGGGGGATGCCGCAGTATCCATGATGGTGGCAAAGTCTGTGGACAAATTAGGGGAGCCCAAGGTAAAGGAATGGAGCGATCATTATAAAACTTCAAAATAACGAACAACCTCATTATTACCGAATCCAACGCATAAGAAGATGACGAAAATTATTTTTGTCCGTTTGTAAATTCAATTGATTGTTCCCATAATTTAGCACAATCTTATTTGAAATTATGAAAAAACTTGCCTTGCACTGGCGAATCCTAATTGGTATGCTTTTAGGGGTGCTTTTTGGGGTGTTAATGTTGTATATATCGGGAGGTAAGCTCTTTATTCAAAATTGGATCAATCCATTTGGCATTATCTTTATCAATCTCTTGAAGCTTATAGCCATTCCGTTAATTTTGGCTTCGATAATTAAAGGGATTTCAGATTTAAAGGATATTGCCCAGTTTAAAACCATAGGTGTCCGTTCTGTTACCCTATTTATCACCACCACTATAGCGGCAATTTGTATAGGTTTGCTGCTGGTCAATGTTTTTACCCCGGGTAAAGGAATTTCTGAGGAAACCGTGTCGCGGATTACCAATGAATTTGTTGGTCGGCAAGGCGTGCAGTCCAAACTTGCGGAGGCTTCTGTGCAAAAGGAATCCCCGCCTTTGCAGTTTTTGTTGGATATGGTACCGGAGAATGTTTTTAGCGCAATGAGCGACAACAAACTAATGCTCCAGGTAATATTTTTCTCTGTGTTTCTAGGGGTGTCCATGTTGCTAATTGGGGAAGCCAAGGCAAAACCTTTAAAGTCCCTTTTTGATTCCCTTAACGATGCGGTATTAAAAATGGTCGATATAATTATGGTAACGGCTCCCTTTGCCGTATTTGCCCTTTTGGCCAATGTAGTGGCCAGCTCAGGAGATCCGGATTTATTATTGGCATTGGTTAAATATGCTGGTGTTGTTATTTTAGGGCTTTTTCTAATGATTGTCTTTTATTGTACGGTATTGACATTGGTTACTGGGAAAAATCCAATTTGGTTCTTAAAGGCCATTAGTCCGGCACAGCTTTTGGCATTTTCCACGAGCTCAAGCGCCGCCACCCTTCCCGTAACCATGGAAAGGGTAGAGAATCAATTGGGTGTGGATAAGGAGGTGGCGAGTTTTGTACTTCCAGTAGGAGCTACTATAAATATGGACGGAACCAGTCTTTATCAGGGCGTAGCGGCAGTTTTTATTTCGTAAGCCTTGGGTCATCATTTGGAAATTACAGACCAATTAATGATAATATTGACCGCACTTTTGGCTTCCATTGGTTCTGCGGCAGTTCCGGGGGCCGGAATGGTAATGTTGGTAATTGTTTTGGAGTCCATTGGCTTTCCAAGTGATAAGTTGGCGGTAGGCTTGGCGTTGATCTTTGCGGTAGACCGCCCTTTGGATATGGCCAGAACAGTAATAAACGTAACGGGCGATGCCATGGTGTCCGTGGTAGTTGCAAAATCGGTAGGGAAGTTAAATGATATCCCTAAATAAGTAGGGCCTCAACGAGGTATATTAAATAGTAGTTGTGATGTTAAAACAAAAAGTGAGCCAGGAAATTATTGAGCAGTTTCCCAATGTATTTGCAATAGATGCCAACTTGGACAGGTTGGTAAAAAAAATTGAATTGCTTACCTATTTAAATCCATTAAATATTGAAAAGGAGAAGCACCGTTTCTTTTCATCCAAATTTGTAAATGAACCCGTATTTAAATATAAAAAGTTACAATTTGATCCATACAAGTTAAACCGTTTGTTCTTTTCCCAGCGCTTGGAGCGCATAAAGGATGAACAGATCATGAAGTTCTATCAGGAAGTGGTGTATTACTATGCCAACATGATTCAGTGTATAGAGACTATTGGTCAGAACAAAAAGTTCTATTACAACTCCCTTAGGGTTTATGGGACACCCACGGAGAAAGATGTTCAGAATGCCAGGTTTATTCTACATGTGGCCGATGAACCGGATACCGAGGATATGGAAAAAAAATATACCCCGGAGGACGCAAAGGTTTATTTTGAAGAGTTTGTACGGCAATATGATTTTCCTTTAAATATTTCCTTTTCCAATAGCATTGCCGCAGATGCCATGGTGAGCAATAACACCCAATCCCTTCTTATCAAGAAGAATACCGTTTTTAGCAGAAACCAACTGCTTACCTTGGCCAATCATGAGATTGGAGTGCATTTGGTAACTACCTACAATGGCATGTTACAGCCCTTAAAAGTTTTTTCCAATGGTTTTCCGAAGAATGTGGAAACCCAAGAGGGCTTGGCGGTTTTTAGTGAATACATGAGCGGGGCCCTAACCCTAAGAAGGTTAAAGGAGTTGGCCTACAGGGTTTTGGCCTCGGACAGTTTAATTAAAGGATATAGTTTTTCGGATACATTCGACATGCTACACGGCCAGTACAAACTGGACAGGAACAAGGCCTTTACCATTACCATGCGGGTCCACAGGGGAGGCGGATTTACCAAGGACCGCCTGTATCTAAGCGGATTAAAAAAGATCTATAAAAGGCATAAAAACGGCTTGTCCATGGATACTTTGCTAACCGGTAAGGTTACCATGGAATCTGAGGCTACCATAAACCGATTTAAGGACTTGGGCTTGGCCAATGATTTAACGCACACCAATGTGGCTTTTGAAAAGAATTACAATAAGAACAGTACCTTGGATTTTATATTGGATAACCTCAAATAAGTGATTTGTAACTTTCTTTTCCTTTTGTTAGCAAATGTAAGCTAGTGTGGTAGTGAGGAAGGATTAATTGATGAAGTTTGTGTACTTAAGTTAAATTATTTTAAATAGCCCTTGGAATAATAACTTAGATTTTGATATCTTTGTACCACCATTAAAAAAACATAGCAATCATGTTCGATTTTGACCAATATTTAGGGTTTTTAGCATTTTTGACCATCTTAACCATCGGGTTTTGGTTGATGATTTTTTTGTTGACTTTTGTTATTCCCTACTGGATAGGAGGTTCTATCTTGGAAATATTGAAAGAAAAGCGCGAAGCTAAAAAAGCCAAACGTAACCAATAGGGATACGTCGATAATATATAGTAAATAAAAAAGGGAGCCCATCGGCTCCCTTTTTGTGTTTAAGAGTCTAATTCTATTACCCTTCAAAGTCCATATCTTCCCCGCCGCCACTTCTGCCTTGCCTGTTTCTATCATTCTTGTTTTGAGGTTGGTTGAACCTGTATTGAAAGGACAGGGTAATTTGCCTTTGCCTAAATTGAAATTCGCTATAGGTGGCAACATTCTCGGTTCTGGTATCGCTTCTACGTTTTCTGGAATTGAATATGTCCCCTACGTTTAAAGTCAGGGAACCTTTGTCCTTTAAAATATCCTTGCTTAAGCCAAGATCTGAACTCAACATGCCCTTATTGGTGTTTTGTGCATCTTCGGAAGGGCCCATATAAAAGAAGTTGGTCTGAAAATCGATTTTCCCCGGCAAAGGTATTTTAGCACTAAAGCGGGTAAACCAGGAGAAGTTGTCGGCATCAAAATTTTGAACAATTACTTCATCCTGACTGTTGGTGTAGGTGTAGTCCCCTTGTAAATCCCTGTAGAAAGCATTGAGGTTCCATGTCAATCTCCAATTTCTTTTTGGGGTATAGGTAGTAGTGAACTCCATACCTAAACGCTCTTCGGTAGCAAGATTTATAGGGCTTCGCACCTGTACGGGTACTACAATGGGATTTTGTGGGTCGTCTGGATTTTCAATGGTTACAAAGTCGCCAGTTTCCCTTGAAACAAATTGAAATACTCCGGTAGATCTGTTAAAGTATCCAGAGGTAGTAAAAGTAAACTTATCCCATCTTTTCAAATATCCCAAGTCGTATGAATCGGTAAAAGTAGGGTCTAAATCCGCATTTCCTTGAAATAGATTGGTGTTACTGGATCTGGAAGGGAATGGGTTGATAAATCTAGACCGGGGTCTTCTAAGTCTTTTACTGTAGCTCAAGGTAATTTGTTCCTTCTCGGAGAACTCATAACCCAAGAATATAGATGGAAACCAATTTACATAATCCTTATTGGTAAGTTCGTTGGAATTCACCAGCTCTATCCCGATATCCGAAGCTTCCATTCTTAACCCACCCAGAATACTGAATTTGTTAAATTTGGATCCCAACTGCGCATAGGCCGCATTAACGTATTCCTTGTAGTTTAATTCATTGCTGAAGTTGGTATCACTATTGAAATCCCCATTAGGCTGCTGTATGCCAAAATCAAAATCGGTATTGTTATTATTGAAGGTACCGCGATACCCAAGTTCAAATTGGGACTGGTTATCCTTTCCAAAGGGAAGTACATAATCCATTTGCACCAATTGGGATACCTGTGTTTGGTCGTCTATGGTCCTTTCGGTATCCAAAGCAATATTATCCCCTAATATAACTTCTTCGATGATAGAATTTTCATTGTCGATTCCCTTTGAGTACTGGTAGTCGAACGTAAGGGTATGTCCTTCCCTTTCAAATTTCTTCTGGTAATTCAAAGAGTATTGAACCTCCTCCTCAAATTCATCCTCCATGGTAAATCGGTTTCTTTGGATGGTTGGGGTTCTATTGGCATCAAAATTGGAAAAATCCACATCAACACTGTTGTCCCCATTGGATTTGCTAAACACAAAAGAATTGGTAATGCTGCTACTCTCATCAAAAAACAGTTCAAAACCAACATTGGTATTGAAGCTTTTGTCCTTTCTTTGGTAATCCCTTATTTCATTTTGATAACTTAAGGTATTGCCATTACTATCAAAGTTCTCTTGGTTGAACAACGCATTCCCCGGGCCGCTACGATAACGGTAGGTAGTATTGGTGAAGATATTGAAGTTATCGCGTCTTAAATTTAGACTTAAGGAACCTCCATAAGTTTCTGGATGCCCTGTATAAACATTGACGGATCCATTTACTCCTGCCGTCTTGCTCTGCTTTAATATAATATTCAAAATACCTGCTGTACCTTCGGCATCATACCTGGCGGAAGGGTTGGTAATTACCTCTACCTTTTCTATGGCATCCGCGGGCAACTGTTGCAGGGCCTCCGGACTCAGGCCTGACAAGGCCGATGGTTTGCCGTTAATAAGGATTCTGACACTTTCGTTTCCCCTAAGGCTAATATTGCCTTCCACATCCACGGAGACCGAGGGTACGTTGCTTAGTACATCGGTTACCGAACCACCTTTAACGGTTAGATCCGAACCAACGTTATATACCTTTTTATCCAGTCGCAATTCCACTGTTGTGCGCTCACCGACCACTTCTACTTCTGCCAATTGGGCAACGTCCAAGGAAAGGCGAATTAAACCAAGATCCGTGGAAGATCTTAAACTTTGATTATTTAATTTATAGGATTTATAGGAGATGTACTCTACACTAACATTGTAGTTGCCCGGAGCTGTTTCAACTTCAAATTTTCCGGAGGCATCGGTGATGCCACCCGTTATTTTTTCAGGATTTCTAACACTTTGGAGTACCAAAGTGGCATATTCCAAGGGTTGATTTGTTTCTTGGTCCAAAACGGTCCCAGTTATTTTTATTGGTTCTTGTGGGCCTTGGGCTCCTTGAGCGTAACCTACTAAAGAAAGTAGAAATAGTGTAACTGGGAGTACTTTGTTCATGTGCTATGTTTTGGATTTGTTTTTCTTCTTTTTCTTCTTTTTTTCCTTAACCTTTTTAAAACCGTTTTTCTGCAGTTCTACAAAGGCCTCATATTTCTCGGCAGGTAGTCCTGCCATAAGTTCTTCGTCTTGCTTTTGGGTAATTTTTTCATAACTCTCCCTCATTTTATCTGGAGGCAAGTCCAGAATCTGCAATTCAATTCTTTCTTGCAGGTACTTTTTTAAGGTGGTACTCAAAACAGCTTCTTCAAACGGATTTAAACCTAATTTCTCGGTTATTCCGGGCATTTCCTGATCTACAATTTGATCTGCCGTTAATTTTTCCGGCTCCTTCGGAGTTTCCTGTACTTGCGGAATACTGTTTCTTTGTCTGCCATACCCTCCATATCCTCCGTATCCATATCCATAACCATTTCCGTAGCCATATTGGGCATTTAAAAAGGGAAAGGATAATACGATAAATAAAACACTAAAAAATAATTTCTTGTCAGTTTTCATAACTTCAATGGTTAATGGGATTCCAAAATTAATAGATGGTTTAACCCTCAATGGTTAAATGTTTGTTAAATTGAGTGTTTCAAGAACTGTGCCGTTCCTTGGCGCTTAGTAGTCTAATTTACTGTGAAGTAATTAATGTAATGATAATTGCTTCCCTTACCAAGCATTTTAACATGGATACTAATTAAAAAGGTCCTTTATTTTTTCAGGAGGCCGTCCAACCACACCTTTCTTGTCCTTGATGACAATGGGCCGTTCTATGAGTTTGGGAAAAGCTACCATGGCCGCAATCACTTCATCGTCCGTCATGGATTTTCCCTTGAATTTTTCTTTCCAAATGGCTTCATTGGTTCGCACCAATTGCATAGGTGATATGCCTAAAATTTTTATAATAGCTGCAAGTTCATTTTTGCTAGGCACATTTTCAAGATATTTTATTATCTCAAAATCGTTTTCCGAATTCTCAAGAATGGCCAATCCTTCCCTGGACTTTCCACATCTGGGGTTGTGATATATTTTGATCATAATTTATTTAGTTTTAAGTTTTGCCGCCAAAAGTGGTTGGATATTTATGGGTCATGATGAAAACCTTTAGACTGGATACCCAAAACTTTTTGCCCTAGGTCCTTATCAATTTAACAGCTTCTGTTAGGAATTCAATGATCAACTTTCTTCCTTTTGCCCCATCATCATTAGATAGGCTTTTAAGAACTGATCTATACTACCGTCCATGACCGCTTCTACGTTGCCCGTTTCCTCCCCGGTACGCACATCCTTTACCAGTTTGTAGGGGTGCATTACATAATTCCTGATCTGTGAGCCCCATTCAATTTTCATTTTGGAGGACTCAATTTCCTGTCTGGCTTCCATTTTCTTGCGCAATTCTATTTCGTACAATTGGGATTTCAACATTTTTAAAGCAGTAGCCCTATTGTCATGCTGTGATCTTGAATCCGAACAGGAAATCTGGATTCCAGAAGGTTTGTGGGTCAGTTGCACCTTGGTTTCTACTTTATTGACATTCTGTCCCCCAGCTCCACTAGATCTGGCAGTGGTAATCTCCACGTCGGCCGGATTAATATCAATTTCTATACTGTCGTCTACCAAAGGGTATACGTAAACGGATGCAAAGGAGGTATGGCGCTTGGCATTACTGTCAAAAGGGGAAATGCGTACCAACCGGTGTACTCCGTTTTCTCCTTTTAGCCATCCAAAGCTATAATCGCCCTCAATTTCCAAGGTTACGGTTTTTATACCTGCAACATCTCCTTCCTGATAATTGAGCTCTTTTACCTTGTATCCATTTTTTTCACTCCACATCATGTACATCCTCATGAGCATGGATGCCCAATCACAGCTTTCGGTACCTCCGGCACCTGCCGTTATTTGGAGTATGGCCGTAAGTTCATCCCCCTCTGCAGAGAGCATGTTTTTGAATTCCAATTTTTCCAGGGCCTCTATGGTCTTGTCGTAATGGTCTTCAACATCGGCTTCCGACATTTCACCCTCTTTCTGAAATTCCAAAAAAATCTCAAGATCTGCCACTAAACTTTTAGCGGCATTAAAGTCATCTACCCATTGCTTTTTGGACTGGATTAACTTCATTTGCTCCTGTGCTTCCTGAGGGTGGTTCCAAAAGTCTGGGGCCAAGGTTTTCTCTTCCTCGTTTTCTATTTCTATAAGCTTGGCATCTATGTCAAAGATACCTCCTTAACGCACCAAGGCGATCAATGAGACTCTTATAATGGTCCGTGGTTATCATATCCTAATTATTTTCAGCCAAAAATAGGATTCTTTTTTTTGATTTTGGACCAAACGGGGAATGTTATTTACTGTTGCGCCTGTATCTCTACGTTATGGGAGGTTTTGTTGGCTCCATAGGAGTAAACTACCCCTTTTAAAGGAGAGCAATCATTAAAGTCCTTACCGTGGGCTACTTTAATGTGGTTGTCGTCTACCAATAAATTGTTGGTAGGGTCAAAGCCTACCCAGCCCACCTGAGGCACGTAGGTCTCTACCCAAGCGTGCATCTGCGAGTCCCCAAAGTATCCATTTCCCTGATGTAAATATCCGCAAACATAGCGGGTGGGTATCTTATTGGCCCGGGCCAAGGCACAAAATAAATGTGCAAAATCCTGACATACACCTTCTGGGTTTTCAAGTACTTCTTCCAAGAGTGTATTTACGTGGGTTACACCGGTGTTGAATTTAATGAACTGATAGATCCAGGTATTTAATGTTAGAAGATTATCGAATATACTTAAGGCAGTATCAAAAACAAAAAGATTTATTGAACCTTGGGGTAAGGTTGTAAATTTTGTCTGTCCTAAAAAAGGCTCAAAATCTACCTTGAAATCCAAACTTTGAACAAGTTCATAATTGCTTACGATATCAAAGATAGGAACTTGTCCAAAAGGATTGAAGCTTTTTTTCTTTAGTTTAAAAGTAGCCCTAATATTTAATTTTTGGAATTTCTCCCAGGTATTGATGCGTACAGTCCGAAAACCATAACCATTTTCCGAAAACTCATTTTTGGCACCCAATGAATTCTTAATGTCTACATGCAATAATTCTTGCGTGTCATTATTTTCGGGTACGATTAGAAATTGCCAAGAGGCATTTTCTACTGGATTTTCGTATTCATTTTCGGCATTATAGGTAATTGAATATTCCAAAGACATTTCATGTGGTTCTTAATGCAAATGTAGGTCAATGGTTTAAAATCAATAGTTAAAAAACTCGTTTTCCATTTTAAGGCTAATCTGCACTAGATTATCAAGAATTTTTTCAATAAAACCTTGGATGTCCTCTTCAATTTCCTCGGCATACTTAAATTCATACTCCCCTTTAACTTTGCTTATTAAAAAGGCGGTGGAGTTTTTGTTGGGAGATTTGGATTCATCCAATACCCTAATATGTTTATGGACCTGGTTGATGCTGTTGATGACCGATCTTGGACAATCCGGGTTTAAGATTAAAAATTCCAAGGTAGAGATGCTCGTAGGGGTCTTTTTATAATACCTGCGCATCATATCATAGGATTCTACACATTTAAGTAAAGTGATCCATTCAAAACTATGGCCTATTTTGTCGCCATAACTGCCTTTGGCCCTTACTGCATCATTGTATTTGGCGTTAATGATCCGAATTACCTGTGTGGCCCTTTCCAAATTTATGCCGAGCATGATAATGGCATACACTTCATCGTGCAAAAGGGTGCCCCGGATCTTGCCTCTTAAAATGGCGGTCATCTCAGTGATGTTTACGGTAAAATCATACAACCCCTTTTTAGTGAAATCCTCAACTGAATAATTGATTACAAAATGATAGAATTTGTTTATGGATTCGTATAGTTCCGTAGATATAAGGTCTCTGGCACTATTGGCATTTTCACGCGCAAATTTTACATTGTTGATCACCGAATAGGGTAGGGCCGGGTTTAGGCCAATATTGTAAAGAATATCCTCTTCCTTGAGAATTACGGATTCGTCCACTATAGGTTCCCCAACAAAGAACATCATGGAGCGCAGTACAAATTGCCTGGATTGTGAAAGTTCGTTAGGCGCATCCAGAGACGAAAAATAATTGACGTTCAGATATCTGGCAACATGCTCGGCGCGCTCTATATAACGCCCCATCCAAAAAAGGTTATTGGCAACTCTTGCTAACATAAGCTTGTTTTATTTTTTTAATACCCAAGTGTCTTTGGAACCTCCTCCCTGTGAGGAATTTACAATGAGGTTGCCTCTTTTTAAGGCTACTCTTGAGAGTCCTCCCTTAAGTACAAATTCCTTTTCATGACCCAATAGTGTAAACGTTCTTAAATCCACGTGTCGCTGTTCAAAGGATTCGCTCTCATCTATATAGGTAGGATGCACGGACAAGGACATGATGGGTTGTGCAATATATTTCCTTGGGTTTTGTTTTATCTCTTCCTGGACTACCTTAATTTCATCCTTAGTGAGTCGGTTGCCAATGGAAATGCCATATCCGCCAGCTTCGTCTACGGGTTTTATCACTAGTTCATGAATGTGTTCCAATACATATTTAAGCTCATCGGGCCTACTACAGTGATAGGTGTGGACATTGTTTAGTATAGGTGTCTCGTCCAAATAGTATTTAATGATCTGCGGCATATAGGTATATATGGCCTTATCATCTGCCACACCGGTTCCTGGTGCATTTGCCAAACAAACGTTGCCCTTTCTATAGGCTGCGAACAGCCCGGGTACCCCGAGTGCCGACTCAGGTTTGAACTCCAAGGGATCCATGTATAGGTCATCAACACGGCGATAAATGACATCAACTTTTATGGGGCCACGAATCGTCTTCATATAGACAAAGTCGTTCTCAACGAACAGATCCCGGCCTTCAACCAATTCCACACCCATGGCTTTGGCAAGATAGGAGTGTTCATAAAAGGCAGAGTTGTACATCCCAGGGGTAAGGACCACGCAATTTGGAACATCCACCCCTTTCGGTTTTACACTTTCCAGAATCTCTAAGAGGTTTTCGGCGTAATTGGTTACCGAATGGGTTTTATAGTGGTTAAAAACTCCGAAAAGGGCTCTCTTTAATGCTGTGCGATTGCAAATAACATAGCTTACACCGGAGGGGCATCTAATATTGTCTTCAAGCACATAATAATGGCCGTCCGAGTGTTTGATGATATCTGTGCCTGAAATATGGTTGTATATGCCTCCTGGTGGATCTACTCCAATCATTTGATGCAAGTAGTTGGCAGAGGAACTTATAAGGTCTAATGGGACTATCCCATCCTTGATAATCTTTTTGTCGTGATATATGTCCCATAGAAATAGGTTCAAGGCCTTACTGCGCTGTATGGCCCCCTTTTCAATGATTTCCCATTCATCTTCGTCTATAATTCTAGGAAAAAGATCAAATGGAAATATCTTTTCCTGGGTCACTTTATTGTCATAGACCTGAAAAGTTATTCCTTGGTTAAAAAATGAGGCCTTTGCCTTATTGTTCAATTGCACATATTCCTGAATGGAATGATTGCCG
This sequence comes from Arenibacter troitsensis, assembly GCF_900177645.1. Classification (GTDB taxonomy): domain Bacteria; phylum Bacteroidota; class Bacteroidia; order Flavobacteriales; family Flavobacteriaceae; genus Arenibacter; species Arenibacter troitsensis. Next base: position 407,030 of record NZ_FXAO01000003.1, on the reverse strand, counting down.
TACAAATCCAATAATTTTTGATATACATTTTTGGCAACCCCATTGGAATCAAAAACTTCATCAAAAAGTTGGGCATTGTTGTGGTAGGATGAAAATATAGTTTTTACGTCCGAGTTCATACGCCTATTTTCTTTGAAGATAACGTATTTATGAAACTTTTGAAATATTAAATTTAAATTGCCAAGAGAATTATCTATAGTTGAAAAATTAAAGGGAAATATTATTGAAAATTATTTATTCCGAGTGAAAATTTTTCTACTTGGGAATGTTGTTATCCATTTGTATAAATTTGACAACTGGGTTAAATAGTACCGTCTATATTTTAATGTAATTATATTTCTACATGCAGATAAACCTTATTAGCGATACCGTCACAAAACCTACTTCGGGAATGTTGGATGCGATGATGCAGGCCAAGGTTGGCGATGATGTTTTTAAAAATGATCCCACTGTTAACAAGTTGGAAGAAATAATGGCAGAGTTGTTTGGAATGGAAGCGGCCTTATTTTTTCCAAGTGGCACCATGGCAAATCAAACCGCCATTAAATTACATACCCAGCCGGGGGAACAATTAATTTGTGATAAATACGCACATGTTTATAATTATGAAGGGGGAGGGGTAAGTTTCAATAGTGGTGTATCCTGTAGGTTAGTGGACGGTCATAGGGGAATGATGACCGCAGCCCAAGTAAAGGAAGTTATAAACCCACCAGATTTTTATCATAGCCCATTAACTTCTTTGGTTTGTATAGAAAACACAACCAATAAGGGAGGAGGGGCTTGTTGGGATCTTGAAGAATTGAAGTCCATAAGAAAGGTTTGTGACGAGCATCATCTGAAATATCATTTGGATGGAGCGCGACTGTGGAATGCACTGATTGCCAAAAATCAATCGACTTTGGAGTATGGGGCATTGTTCCATACCATAAGTGTATGTTTAAGCAAGGGATTGGGATGTCCTGTGGGTTCCGTTTTGTTGGGAAATAAGGAGCATATCGATAAAGCCCTAAGGGTAAGAAAGGTGCTCGGAGGTGGGATGCGGCAGGCAGGTTACCTTGCGGCAGCCGGAATTTACGCCTTGGAAAACAATAGGGAAAGATTGGCGGAAGACCATAGGAAGGCCAAGGAAATAAGTGTGTTGCTAAACGGATTGCCCTATATTAAAAAGGTAGAGTCCACGGAAACCAATATTGTCATTTTCGAAATTGATGAAAGGCATATGTCACCTAATGTTTTTTTGGACAAACTGAACAAAAGGGATATCCACATCATCGGGATGGGCCAAAATAAACTGCGTATCGTTACCCATTTGGATTATACCGATGAAATGCACGAGGCTTTTATGGATGTTCTTGCAAAATTATAGATCAATGGTATCGGGTAATAAGGAAATGCTGGTTTTAAGATTCTTTATGCCGTTTTCCATTCCCGCTTCGGAACTATAAAGCATGGAGTTGCCCAAAATTTTGCCTTCACTATTCTTAAGGGTGAAAAGAAATTTACCATTATAGTCGGTTTTGCGTTCAAAAACCGAAGATTGCCCAATCAAGACCTTAAGATTGGCAATGGTCTTGTCCATCTCATCCCTGGAGCTAAAGGGAATACTGTTCAGAAGAGTCTGTCCACTTTCAGACTGCAGACTAAAGGTGTATGATGTGCCCGATTCCTTTTTTATTTTTAGCATAACCTACGGCAACTTTTTTTAAAGTTACACAAAAAAAAGTGAATCTTTAATTTTATCAATCTTATCTGGGCAATTTTCCTTTTCCCAATAAATAGCCCTCTATTTGGTTTGTAAACCTTTGTTGTAGCCATCTCTTTGGAGTAATTGGCACCTAGCCGGCCAAATAGTGGTTTGTAATCAAAAGCTTATATATTGATTACCTATTGGAGGTTTATCAAGGGATGGGAAGTCATTTAAAAAGGCGTCCAAATAGCCTTTGTATTTAGCCTTTGGGCGCCCTTTCCTGTATATTTAAAAAATTATTTTGCATCTTCAGGTAGCCCGTAGGTATCTACCACATAGTCCAAGTCCTTATCGCCCCTACCACTTAAATTGACTAAAATGGAGGATCGTGGATTTTGTTGTGCCAATTTTATGGCATATGCCACGGCATGGGCACTTTCCAACGCAGGGATGATACCTTCCAAGCGACTCAATTCATAAAAGGCCTCTATGGTTTCCTGATCCGAAACAACATCATAGGTTACTTTTTTAAGATCCTTTAGCATGCTGTGTTCGGGACCAACTCCTGGGTAATCCAAACCACTGGCAACGGAATGTACCGCGCCTGGTTCACCTTTATCGTCCTTAAGCATATAACATTTAAATCCATGGATGATTCCTGGACTGCCCAAGGTCATTGTAGCGGCGTGTTCGCCGTATTCCATGGAGCGCCCACCTGGTTCCACACCGTATAAGGCACATTCCGTTTCTTCAAGAAATGAGGAGAATATCCCCATGGCATTGCTTCCCCCACCAACACAGGCTACCACCTTATCAGGTAATTCCCCTGTCATTTCAAAAAACTGCTCTTTGGCCTCTATGCCTACCACCCGCTGAAAATCCCGCACCATCATGGGGAAGGGGTGTGGGCCAACTACCGAACCTATACAGTATATGGTGGATATAGGATCCTTTAAATATGCCTCAAAAGCAGAATCCACAGCTTCTTTTAAGGTTTTTAAACCATGGGAAACAGGTACTACCTTTGCTCCAAGAATTTTCATCCGAACTACATTGGGATGCTCTTTGGCAATATCCACTTCGCCCATATGTATCTCACATTCCAATCCAAAATAGGCGGCTGCAGTTGCCAAGGCAACCCCGTGTTGTCCGGCCCCTGTCTCGGCAATGAGTTTCTTTTTGCCCAAATGTTTTGCCAAAAGCGCCTCACCCATACAATGGTTGAGTTTGTGTGCACCTGTATGGTTTAAATCTTCTCGTTTCAGATATATTCTTCCTCCGTATTTTTCGGATAGCCTGTTGCAATAATAAACTGGCGTTGGTCTGCCTTGATAGTGTTTGCGAATACTCCGGAGTTCAGTAATAAAGTTATGCGATTTACTTATGGCATAATAAGCCTCAGTAATTTTTTTCATTTCCTCTTCCAGAACTGGTGGAATAAAGGATCCACCGTATTCTTTAAAAAAACCATTTTCGTCAGGATAGGTCTTGAAATAATTGTCCGTTAACATATTGGAGAATTTTGTAATTGTTAATAAAGGTATTTGGCTATAGAAAGCGCTTACAATTATAATAAATTTTAGGCCAATACGCCCGTATACGAGATTGGGAATATGGATTTTCCTGGCAATAGTATGTTGTTGGGCATTGGACAATCAGAAACAATGCCTAATTCAAAATCTGGGTTGGGTATTGAAAAAAGGAAGGACCTTGGAGTTAAAGTTACATTTTGCGATTCTTCTTAAGAAAGTCCAGATACTTTTCCACATCCACTTTGGAACCATAGCCGGACAGTGAGGCTACTTCCTTTTCTTCCGTATTGACCAAGCTTATCAATGGAAAAATGCCCTTTTTATTCCATTGGGATAGCAGAGCCTTGTTCTGTTTCATTTCTTCGGCACTAAGAAGTTCTTTCTTTCTGGGTAGGTCCACGTATAAGAGGACATAATCTTTGGCCACTTCCTTAAATTGATGGGTATCGAACAGATCCTTTTTTAGAGCCTTACAGGGCGAGCACCAATCACTGCCTGTGAAATACATAAGTATATTGGAATTGGTTCTTTTTGCAACTTCTTGGGCATTCGCGTAATCGGTCAGCCAACCAGATTCTTTAATATTGGCACTATTATTTTGCGCTTGTACCAGAAATGGAAACAGCAGTAGCAAGAAAAATTTTTTCATGTTTTTGGGTTGTGATTAAAAAAGGCTTTGATCAACTTACAGAAATTTATTTCAAAAATGAATCCATACCGGGAATGTTCGGCATTCCTTCCTTGGCAACTGCTGCCAATTCAGTCTCATTTATGGTTGTGGCCTTTTCTATAGCCTTGTTCAGGGTAAGAATCAAATAATCCTCCAGCTGATCCTTGTCCTCCAATAGACTATCATCTATAGTAATGGATTTAATGGTTCTATTGGCCGTTATACTAATCTTGAGCAAGCTATCCGGAGATTGCTCCTCAAGTATTACGGTATTCATCCTTTCTTTGGTGGCCTTTACTTTTTCTTGGGTTTCCTTCAATTTTCCCAACATGCCCATCATATCTCCAAACATAATTATAGATTTAAAAAGTTCATTGACCAAAATTACTAAAATGATCGGGATTTATTGGAATTAAAGATGACAGTTATTCTTATGCACCCTGTGAGGATAGCATATAATAATGGATAAAGAACACATTTAAAGAGGTCGATTGCATTTAAATATTATTTTTGCGCTTTCTTATTTATATAATATACCACACTCATGCAGCGGGAATCGAAAACACCAAGAGCAAAAAAGATTGAGAAGCGATTAACAAAGCACAATGATGTACGGATCGATGATTACTATTGGCTGAACGAAAGGGAAAATCCGGAAGTCATTGCTTATTTGGAAGAGGAAAATGCTTACTACGAGGCAATGACGTCCCATACCCAGGAGCTTAAGGACAGTCTGTTCCTAGAGATGAAGTCTCGCATAAAGGAGGATGATTCTTCTGTGCCCTACAAGTTTAATGGTTATTGGTATGCTACCCGATATGAGGTAGGTAAGGAGTATCCAATTTTTACCAGAAGGTTTGAAAAAGAGGATGCCGAGGAGGAAATAATGTTCAACTGTAATCTTATGGCGGAGGGGTTCGATTATTTTAACCTGGGAGGCTTGTCCGTAAGCCCCAACAACGAACTTGCGGCCTTTGGTGTGGATACTGTTTCCCGTAGGCAATATACCCTTCAAATAAAAAATTTGCGTACCCAGGAGATTTATACAGATAAAATAGAGAACACCACGGGCAGTGCGGTATGGGCCAATGACAATAAGACCCTGTTCTATACCAAGAAAGATCCTGTTACCCTTAGGTCCAATAATATTTACAGGCACGTATTGGGAACTCCCCCCGAGGAGGATGAACTGGTTTTTCATGAGGAGGATGAAACTTTTACCACCTTTGTTTATAAAACTAAGTCCAAAGAATTTATAGTGATTGGTTCTTCCAGTACACTGACCACTGAATTTCAAATTTTAAGGGCAGACGACCCTAATGGACAGTTTCATGTGTTTTCTAAGAGAATTAGGGGTATGGAGTACTCATTGACCCATTATGAAGACAATTTTTACATCCTCACCAATATGGAAGGGGCAACCAATTTTAAATTGATGACGACCCCTGAAGATAAAACCGAATCTGAAAATTGGGTAGACTTTATTCCGCACAGGGAAGAGGTGTTGCTAGAGGATATTGAAATGTTCAATGATTATTATGTTTTGTCCGAGCGTGAAAATGGCTTAAATAAGTTGAAGATTGTGAGATGGGATAGCGGGGAAAGCTATTATTTGCCCTTTGATAATGAAACATATACGGCCTATGTGGGTACCAATCCCGATTTTGATACCGAAATTTTAAGATATGGATACAACTCCATGACAACACCCAGTTCCATCATAGATTTCAATATGAGGACCAGGGAGAAGGAAATAAAAAAGGAACAAGAGGTATTGGGAGGTAAGTTCTATAAGGAGAACTATATTTCTGAACGAATATGGGCACCTGCCAGGGATGGTAAAAAAGTTCCCATCTCATTGGTCTATCACAAAAATACCAAGTTGGACGGCTCCAGTCCGTTATTGCAATATGCCTACGGTTCCTATGGCCATACTATTGACCCCTATTTTTCAACGGTACGCCTAAGTCTTTTGGACAGAGGATTTGTTTATGCCATAGCACATGTTAGGGGCGGGGAGTATCTAGGCCGTAAATGGTACGAGGAGGGAAGGTTGCTGAATAAAATGAATACGTTTACCGATTTTATTGATTGCTCCAAATTTTTGATTGAAAAAAAATATACCAGTCCGAAACATCTCTATGCTTCAGGAGGTTCTGCAGGCGGACTTTTAATGGGAGCCATTATAAATCTGTGCCCGGAAATATATCACGGGGTAATTGCAGCTGTTCCTTTTGTAGATGTGCTTACGACTATGCTGGACGATACCATCCCATTAACAACAGGGGAATATGATGAATGGGGAAATCCAAACGAAAAGGAGTACTATGACTATATGAAATCCTATTCGCCCTATGACAATGTTACCAAACAATTGCAGCCAAATATGCTCGTTATTACAGGATTTCACGATTCCCAAGTACAATATTTTGAACCTGCCAAGTGGGTAGCTAAACTTAGAGAGTATAAAATGGATACTAATTTACTGTTGTTCAATATCAATATGGATGCTGGTCACGGCGGAGCTTCGGGCCGGTTTGAATCCTTAAGGGAGGTGGCAAAAGAATATGCATTTTTGTTAGATTTGGAGCATAAAATTCAATAATCAAAAAAAAAGACTAATTTTGTCCTATCAGTATTGACATAAATTAAATAGATGTCGATAAGTTCTAAACCTAGAAACTGTTTATGGAACATAAGATAAACGCTTATAACAACCTCCTAGAACTTGTAGGAAACACCCCGTTAATCAAACTAAATAAAATAACTGCCAACTTAGAAGGTAATTTTTACGCTAAGGTGGAAGGTTTTAATCCAGGACATTCTTCTAAAGATCGCATTGCCCTTTATATAATTGAAGAAGCGGAGCGAAGGGGGATATTAAAGAAGGGGAGTACCATAATAGAAACAACTTCGGGAAATACAGGTTTTAGCATTGCCATGATCAGTATCATTAAAGGTTATGAATGCATCTTGGCGGTAAGTTCAAAATCTTCCAAGGATAAAATAGACATGCTGAGGTCTATGGGTGCAAAAGTATATGTATGCCCTGCACACGTTAGTGCTGATGACCCAAGATCCTATTACGAAGTAGCCAAAAGACTGCACGAGGAAACCGTGGGGTCTATTTATATCAATCAATATTTTAATGAATTAAATTCCGAGGCCCATTATAAAAGTACCGGACCTGAAATTTGGAATCAGACCAACGGTCATATTACGCACCTTGTGGCCTGCAGTGGTACCGGAGGTACCATTTCCGGTACCGCCAAATATCTAAAGGAACAAAATCCCAATATTCGGGTAATTGGTGTGGATGCCTATGGTTCCGTTCTTAAGAAATACCATGAGACCGGTGAATTGGATACCAAGGAAATTTATCCATACCGTATTGAAGGTTTAGGTAAAAACTTGATACCTACAGCTACTAACTTTAAGGTAATTGACGAATTTATTAAGGTTACCGATGAAGAAAGTGCCCATACGGCCAGGGAGATTTCCAGGACCGAAGGACTCTTTGTTGGATATACCAGTGGTGCGGTAATGCAGGCCGTAAGGCAATTGGAGGAAATGGGCGAGTTTAATGAAGATAGCAATGTAGTGGTTATTTTTCCAGACCATGGTTCCAGGTATATGAGTAAGATATACAGTGACCAGTGGATGGCCGATCAAGGATTCTTTGATAGTAAGAATGTTGAGGAACCACAAAAAATAGAATTTGTAAAGTAAGGGTTATGCAAAATTTATTATTTAGAAAGCAACGGTTCATAAGTCGTTGCTTTTTATGTATTAAATAAGTTGCATATGCATATTAAAAATATATACTTTTGCAGTAATAATCAATGTAGGCTAGATGAGAGATTTATTTGACAGAATTATCGAAAATAAAGGTCCTTTAGGAAAATGGGCTTCCCAAGCGGAAGGTTATTTTGTGTTTCCAAAATTAGAAGGTCCTATATCCAATAGGATGAAGTTTCAAGGAAAGGAAGTAATTACTTGGAGTATAAATGATTACTTGGGGTTGGCCAATTTACCGGAAGTGAAGAAGGTAGATGGAGAGGCAGCATTGGAGTACGGTGCTGCATTTCCTATGGGAGCAAGGATGATGAGCGGGCATACGGAATTCCACGAGCAATTGGAGCAGGAATTAGCTGCCTTTGTCAAGAAAGAATCGGCCTATTTGTTGAACTTTGGATACCAGGGAATGGTTTCTGCTATTGATGCGCTGGTTTCCAAGGATGATATAATTGTTTACGACGTTGATTCTCATGCCTGTATAATTGATGGGGTGCGTTTGCATATGGGCAAACGTTTTACCTTTAAGCACAATGACATAGAAAGTCTTGAGAAAAACCTTGATAGGGCCGTTAAAATGGCCGAGCAGACGGGAGGAGGCATTTTGGTGATATCCGAAGGTGTTTTTGGTATGCGCGGAGAACAGGGCAAGCTTAAGGAAATTGTGGCTCTTAAGAAGAAATACAAATTTAGATTGTTCGTAGATGATGCACATGGTTTTGGTACTTTGGGAGAAACTGGGGCCGGAGCAGGTGAGGAACAGGGAGTTCAGGATGATATAGATGTTTACTTTGCAACTTTTGCCAAATCTATGGCAGGAATAGGAGCCTTTTTGGCAGCGGATAAAGAGATTATAGAATACCTTAAATACAACTTGCGTTCCCAAATGTTTGCTAAATCATTGCCGATGATTTATGTAAAAGGAGCGTTGAAAAGGTTGGATATGCTTAGAACCCAACCAGAATTAAAGGCAAAACTTTGGGAGAATGTAAATGCCTTGCAGAACGGACTTAAAGAAAGGGGTTTTGATATAGGTACTACCTCTAGCTGTGTAACACCGGTCTATCTTAACGGTAGTATTCCCGAGGCCATGGCATTGGTAAAGGATTTACGGGAAAATTTTGGAATTTTCTGTTCCATTGTGGTTTATCCAGTAATCCCCAAAGGCTTGATTCTTTTGAGAATGATTCCTACGGCCACACATACCTTACAGGATGTATCCGAAACTTTGGAGGCCTTCTCCGTAATACGTGAGCGATTACAGAATGGTACGTACAAAAGGTTGTCTGCGGCAGTAGCGGCAGCGATGGGAGAATAGTTCTTTTTCAACTTTCATAGAAAAAGCCAATTTAGTTTTAAGTTGGCTTTTTTTGATTTTGGATGGTTTGGAAACCTTACAAATTTGGACCGCTTATAGTTCCTTTTTGTAGGTCCTTCGTCTCTTATATATTTTTGGGTCGAAATGTTTCCATATCTGGCGAATGGCGACATTTTCCTCTAATTCTGGAGTCCTAACACATTTTTCAATCCCCTTGGCCTTAAAGGTCTTGTAATATTCATTGAACATTACGGCAGTAACTCCTTTGTTCTGGTATTCTGGTAGAACCCCTATCAAATAAAATATAACTTCTTTGCTATTTTTTTTCGCGCTGAGCAAATGAAATATGCCAAAAGGGAATAATTTCCCCTTCGCTTTCTGTAAGGCTTTGGAAAATGAAGGCATTACTATTCCAAATGCTATTAATTTGTCATCCTTATCCAATATGAATTTGATGTACTCGGGATTTATAAAACTGATGTATTTTTTCTTGAAGTATTCTTTTTGGATATCGGTGATACGGACAAAGGAAGAAAGGGAGGAGTAAGTCTCGTTAAAAAGATCGAACATCTTATCTGCCCAGGGCATTACCTCCTTGGTTTTAGTAAAGTTTAATTCCTTTACACCATATCGTTTTCGGACCAGTTCGTTTGCCTTCTGAAAGAATTTGGGCTCCGCATTGCTAAAGGGGAATTTATTTTCCATGTACTCCTTTTCCTTTACAAACCCAAAGCGTTCAAAATGATTTACATAATATGGATGGTTGTACCAGGTAATCATGGTGCCTTTCTCATCAAACCCTTCAGTTAGTACGCCTACCTTGTCCAGATTGGAAAAACCTACAGGTCCTTCCATGTATGATAACTTATGTTCCTTTCCTATTTCGGCCACCTTATTGAACAGTGCCTCCGTAACTTCAAAGTCGTCCACAAAATCGAACCAACCAAAGCGCATTTTTTTTACCTGCTGCTGGTTCACTTCCAATCTGTTGATAATGGCTGCAACCCTGCCCACAATTTTATTGTCCCTATATGCTAGATAAAACCAAGCATCGGCATCCTTAAAAACAGGATTTTTACTTTTGTCAAAAGACTCCAGTTCATCATTTATAATAGGGGGTACCCAATAAGGGGAACCTTTGTAGAGTGAAAATGGAAATTTTACGAAATCTTTAAGTTCCGATTTTGTTTTTGCTTCTTTCAGAGTAACCATACCATAGTTCTTGTATGGTTCAATATTAGCAATATTAATCTATAGGAAAAAGGACAAAAGTTATTTTGTTAGAAATCAATTTCAGAATCGTCCCTATTCCTTTCTTTTTTCTTTAGTTTCCGAAGTTGTTTTTTGGTAGGTCCCAAATCAATATCCTCTGCGCCGGTACCCTTGTTTTTCCCTTTTTTCTTTTTCTTCATGGCGTTTTTGTTGATAGGCCCGCCATTTTCTCCGGCCTTTTGATCTTCAATGGCCTTTACCTTGTCCCTATGCATGTCTATCCTATAGGAGAATCCCATTGAGGCAAAGATCCTACTGGGTGTATTCTTAAAACTTGCGCCCAAATTCATGTCCACCTGCATATTCTCACCTAACAAATGGGCCACACCACCCCTTAAGAGTACATCTGCGTACCGGTCACTTTTTATTCCTTGGTTTTCCACAAAGACACTCCATTTTGGGTCTCTAAAGGCGTGGGATAAGGATACTGTGTAGTTCCATTCCGGGAAATCCGTTCCCAATCTATCATAGGCAATATTGGAAATAAGCACAAATCTTGGGGTAAGCCTACTTTGTGTTGCAAGCATTACCCTTGGCGAGACCGTGGGGTCACCTCGGTAAAAAGGATTGTCTCCCAATACAAAATTGGCACCTGCGTAGACCGATACGGCCGGGATTAGATTTTTTAGCTTAAATCCGTAGTTGGCCTTCCAGCTATAAAGATTGGGCTTGTTATTTTCGGGATTCTTGAAAGGATCGTAAACCAAAAATTTTAAACCTATTCTGTTTCTGGAAAAATCGGTGTTCGTAATTTCTACCCCTGTGTTGGTATATGTTTTATTTTGATTGTCGAAAGTACCTTCATAATTCAGTTCCAAGGTTTCGAAAAGTAGGCCATAACGCAATGACAGATCGGCTCCAAAAATATTGGATTCGGTAGCTAGCTTTGAGTGGTCCTGTTGTTCATAAGCAACGCCAAACTCGGCCTGTAAAACATTGGTGCCAATGGCATATGCACTTACAGATAGTCCAGGTCTATTGGAGTTGATGACATCGGTGTATTGTGAAAATGAGACCAATGGAATGGTGAAAATTCCAAATATTAGTATTTTCAAAAGGCGTTTCTTGGAAACAATATACTCCATAGGTACTATTTTATTATTATTTTAAGACTTTTGCACTATTAATACAACGTTAGAATTGTACTTTTGATATAAAATTTGTCAACTTATTATGGGTTTTTTAAAAACGATACTAATTGTACTCTTAGTATACTATTTGCTTAAAATTCTGGCCAAATGGTTTGCTCCTAAATTGTTTAGGTATGCCGCAAGGAAGACCGAAGATCATTTTAAGGAAAGGTTTGAAGGTTTTGCAGGTCGGCAACCTCAAGATGAAGAACAAATTGGCGACGTTATAATTGATAAAAAAACGACCAAGAAAAAGAACAGCTCAAAAAATGTTGGAGAATACATAGATTTTGAGGAAATTGAATAACCTTTTACCATAACCAAACATGAGAAACGGTCTAAGAGCCTTTTTTATCCATTTTTTTGTAACGGTATTTTTTATAATTGCAGCGCTGGCCTATTTCCATCCCGTACTTCAAGGGAAGGTAATACAGCAATCCGATATTGTCCAATTTACTGGAATGGCCAAGGAGCAAAATGATTTCCGAAAGAAAACGGGAGAGGAGCCGTATTGGACCAATAGTGCTTTTGGTGGAATGCCCACTTATCAATTGGGAGCCTATTACCCCCATGATTATGTAAAAAAGTTGGATCGGATCATCCGGTTTTTACCTAGGCCCGCAGATTACCTTTTTATATACCTTATCGGTTTTTATATTTTGTTATGTTGTCTCAAGGTAGATTACAAGTTGGCGGTGTTGGGAGCATTGGCTTTTGGTTTCTCCACGTATATGATCATTATATTGGGGGTAGGCCATAATGCAAAGGCACATGCCATTGGCTATATGCCCATGCTTTTAGGGGGCATAATTTTGGTGTTCAGGAAGAAATACCTTTGGGGATTTCTCTTAACGGCCTTAGCTATGGCCTTGGAAGTAGGTGCCAACCATTACCAGATGACCTACTATTTTATGTTGTTGGTGCTTATTCTTGGAACAGTTTATTTAGTGGACGCCATTAAGAAAAAAAAATTGAAACATTTTGGTGTTTCGGTGGCAATTCTAGTATTGGCGGTGTTATTGGGCATCGCTGCAAATGCCACTAGTCTATTGGCTACCAAGGAATATGCGGATTGGAGTACAAGGGGAAAATCGGACCTTACCATAACGGCTAATGGCGAGCCTAAAGAAAGCGGTTCAGGTCTGGACCGGGAGTATATTACGCAATATAGCTACGGTATTGTGGAATCCTTCAATTTGTTTGTTCCCAGACTTTTCGGGGGATCAGGCGGGGAGGATCTGGGAGCCGACTCCAAAACCTATACCTTTTTGACCGAGAACGGAATATCCAGATCCAAGGCATTGGATTTTACCAGTGCGTTGCCACTTTATTGGGGAGACCAACCTATCGTTGCTGCCCCTGCCTATATCGGGGCCGTAGTGTTCTTTCTTTTTGTATTGGGGCTATTTTTGGTCAAGGGAAAAGCAAAATGGTGGCTTCTGGGAGGTACTATAATGGCACTTCTTCTTTCGTGGGGCAAAAATTTTGGTCTCCTTACGGATGTAATGATCGATTATTTTCCGTTATACAATAAATTCAGGGCGGTGTCATCCATTCAGGTCATTCTGGAACTCTGTGCTCCTGTTTTGGCCATCCTTGCCTTGGTACAACTTTTTGATCCCAAGAAGGATACTTCCAAGAAACTTAAGGACCTAAAATTAACGCTATTCATTACTTTGGGAATCGGAGTCCTTCTTTTTCTGGTCAAAGGAATGTTCAGTTTTACCGGACAGAGCGATGAAACCTACCGCCAGTATTATGGGGATGACATTGTCTCCTTAATTGTGGCCGATAGGAAGGCGGTTTACAATGCGGATATTTTTAGGTCACTGATCTATGTTGCCCTGGCAGCACTTGTTATTTGGTTCTATTTAAAGAATAAATTAAAACAGAATTTGGTGATTGTTCTGTTGGGAGTGCTGGTAATGTTCGATTTGGTTGGGGTAGCAAAGCGCTATGTAAATGAAGACGATTTTGTGGCGCAACGAAGAATGTTGGAACCCTTTCAGGAAACAGATATGGACAGGCAGATTGCCAAGGACACTACAGTTTTTAGGGTGTACGACCCTTCAGAGATAGGAGGGGGAGGCCGTACCGCCTATTTTCACCAATCCATTTGGGGCTACCACGCTGCTAAACCGGCGGGGATCCAGGAATTGTTCGATTTTCACATATCCAAGAATAACGTCAGGGTTTTGAGTATGCTCAATGTAAAATATGTGGTACAGCAAGATGAAGAGGGCAGGAATTATCCAGCGTTAAATCCAGATGCCAACGGCAATGCCTGGTTTATTGATGAATTGGTGCCGGTCTATAATGCCAATGATGAAATAATGGCTTTGAATACTTTGGATGTAAAGTATAAAGCGGTTTTTAACAAGTCGAAGTTTGAAAACATAAAGGAACTCAATTATAAGACCGACTCTACGGCAAGTATAAAGCTTACCCAATATAGACCTAACCATTTAACCTATAGTTCCAATAATGTCAACCCTGGAATTGCCGTATTTTCCGAAATGTACTATCCACATGGTTGGAATGCTTATATAGACGGCAAGTTAAAGGAACATTTTAAGGTGAATTATGTTTTAAGGGCCTTGGAGGTACCGGCAGGAAATCACAAAATTGAGTTTAAGTTTGAGCCTAGCCTTATCAGGGTTGGAGCCAATATAACTATGGCAAGTTCCATAATCTTGGTACTGGTATTTCTTTTTGGAATTGGCCATGCCTTTTGGAGTTCTAGAAAAAAACCAACAGCTTAATGCACAAGGTACTCATCATCACGTATTATTGGCCTCCGGCAGGTGGACCTGGAGTACAGCGATGGTTGAAGTTTGTGAAATACCTTAGGGATTATGATATAGAACCTATTGTATATATTCCGGAAAACCCCAATTATCCCATAATAGACGAATCTTTAGTGGATGAAGTACCGGCAGGTGTAAAAATATATAAAAAGCCCATTTATGAACCTTATGGCTTTGCCCGAATATTTTCCAAAAAAAAGACCAAAAAGATCAGCGCTGGAATAATCAATTCCAAAAATCAATCTGTTGTAGAAAAAGTGATGTTGTGGATAAGGGGAAATTTGTTTATTCCCGATGCCAGAAAATTTTGGATAAAACCTTCGGTTGATTTTTTGGTAGATGTCATTGAAAAGGAAAATATAAGAACCGTAATAACTACCGGTCCCCCACATAGTCTTCATCTTATTGGTCTTGAACTAAAAAAACGCACCAAAATTAGGTGGATAACGGACTTTAGGGATCCATGGACTTCGATCGGCTATCATAAAAAATTGAAACTGACCAAGGCTTCCCAAACAAAACACAAACAGCTGGAGAAATTAGTGCTTAATGAAGCCGATAAAATAATAGTTACCAGTAAGACTACAAAACAGGAGTTTTCCCAAATAACCCAAAAACCAATTACGGTTATTACCAATGGGTATGATACAACTCTGGGCAATTCTGTGGCTTTGGACGTTGATTTTACCATTTCACATATTGGATCCCTGTTAACGGGAAGAAATCCTATTAGTCTTTGGAAAGCGCTATCGGAATTAATTCAGGAATACCCTGATTTTAAAAAATGCTTCAAATTGCAATTGGCAGGCGTTATTAGTTCGGACGTTTTGGAAAGTATCTATTTTTATGGTCTTCAATCCTTTACCAAATTATTGGGCTATGTTTCGCACGATGATGCACTCCATTATCAAAGAAAGTCGCAAGTGCTGTTGTTAATAGAAATAGATTCTGAAGAGACCCAGGGTATTATTCCGGGAAAGGTGTTTGAGTATATGGCCTCAAAAAGACCTATCCTGGGCGTTGGCCCATCCAATTGGGAGGTAGGGGATCTTATTGCCGAATCCAATACAGGTAAGACCTATACATATGCACAGCTGGGCGAGTTAAAAACTACATTGCTGCAATGGTTTCAAGAGTATAAAAAAGAGGAATTGGTTTTGCCTTTGGCAGAGGTTGAACAATATCACAGAAGGGAATTAACGGCAAAGTTATCCAAGTTTTTAGCATGGGAATAGTCTTAAAACAATCATTGAACAATACTTTGATTACTTATGGTGGCTTTGCCATAGGGGCCTTAAACCTGCTCTTTCTATATACGCGGTTTTTATCGGATGAATATTTTGGTTTGGTCAATGTTATACTGTCCGCATCATCCGTTCTAATGCCAATATTGGCATTTGGTATTCCGAATGCCATGATCAAATATTATTCAGGTATCCAGGATCTTAACGGGAAGGATGGTTTTTTGACCCTAATGGTCTTCTTGCCACTTATACTTATTGTACCTATTGGAGCTATTTCTTATCTGGCGAATGAGACTATTGGTGATTTCCTGTCCAAGGAAAACCCAATAGTAAAAGGGTACGTTTGGCATATATTTATCATTGGTGTGGCAATGGCCTATTTTGAAGTGTTTTACGCTTGGGCAAAGGTTCAGATGAAGTCGGTTTTTGGGAACTTTATGAAGGAAGTATTTAGTAGGATAGTGATTACCTTTCTGCTTTTGTTGGTTTATTGGGACTTTATTTCGGTCTTGACATTTCTAAATGCCATGGTTGGGATGTATATCCTTAGGACACTTATAATGCAGGTCTATGCCTTAAAATCGCTTCGATTAAAGTTGAATTTTAGCTTTCCTGCCAACACCCGGGAAATTATTAATTATAGTACCCTAATTATTTTGGGCGGATCTGCGGCAATAGTTTTGTTGGAGGTAGACAAGGTGATGATCAATCAATTTATAGAAATTAAAAATGTGGCCTATTATAGTGTTGCCGGATATATAGCAACCGTCATTGCTGTGCCGTCCAGGTCCATGCACAATATAACCTACCCCTTAACCGCGGAAATTCTTCATAAAAAGGATGTCAAGGCTCTAAAAACATTATATCAAAAGAGCTCGCTAACATTGTTAATTGTATCCGGGCTCATATTTATTTTGATTATTCTCAATCTTAATGACCTGTACAACTTGTTGCCCGACTCTTATCGTGGCGGATATGTCATTGTTTTCATCATTGGGTTTGCCAGAGTGTATGATGCCCTCTTGGGCAATAACAATGCAATAATGTACAATTCGGATTTTTATAGGGCATTGCTCCTTATGGGGGTTGCTTTGGCCAT
Source organism: Arenibacter troitsensis (assembly GCF_900177645.1). Classification (GTDB taxonomy): domain Bacteria; phylum Bacteroidota; class Bacteroidia; order Flavobacteriales; family Flavobacteriaceae; genus Arenibacter; species Arenibacter troitsensis. The sequence goes on along the minus strand of NZ_FXAO01000003.1, from coordinate 390,476 downwards.
TTTAACCATTTTATTGAACCTATGGCTGATTCCAAAATATGGTTTGGATGGTGCGGCCATAGCTAGTTTTATGGCTTTTTTTATATACAATACTATAAAATTGGGGTTCGTTAAATTGAAATTTGGGATTCAACCCATTACAAAAGAGACCTTTAAGGTTGTATTTCTTCTATTGGTATTATCGATCATTTTTTACTTTGTTTCTTTTCCATTCCACCCTGTGCTTAATATCGGCCTAAAAAGTATATTGATTCTGCTTTGTTATATTTTTGTTTTATATCGCTTTAAAATATCAGCAGATGTATCTGGGGCCATCTCATTTTATTTGGGAAAGTTGGGATTAAAAAGATAGGACCATATAGTTTGTCGCTAAACTTGTGAAATGGTTTTGGAAGGTAACTATTTCCATATTGGGCAGGACCAATTGGGATCAATCCCAAAAGTTGTGTGTGAATTACAAAATGATATGCCTGACCAGCTCAAGTTAGTGTTCTGTTCATTTTTTGCATCGCCCAAAAAACGAACCAAAAAACGCTAGGCTGATTTTAAATTTCTTTAAATCTACGCAATTTCCACTGCCGCGCCGCCCAGGCCGCTTTCACTAAGGTGAAATGCTCTATGGACGGCTTCCCACGACCAGTGTGAAAACCACTTGATTTAAGACGAAATTGAAAATAGGCCGTTCTTTTAGTTCCGTCGTGGAGATGGCATGGCCGTACCCTGAGCGGAGTCAAAGGGTTGGACAAGCAAAGAAATCGAAGATTCACGAAATCCGATAAAAAACAATAACAACCAATTGAGTAAAATGAAAAAATAATTTAATGGTTGGTTTTACTAAATTGCTCCTATTAATTAATCCTAATTTCTGCATAAACACAACAATTGTTCTTGATCCACCAATTGGAGCATAATAATCTTTTTAGAAAGAAAAACCCCGCAGGAACGAATTCGCTACGGGGCTAAACAACTAACCAACCTAAAAACTATTTTTAATTACTTCCAGAACTTCTTCCTCTTGTGGAAGTCGTTGAAATTTTTCTTGCACTACTACCGTTGGATGAACTTGCCACCGACCTTTTTACAGTACTCTTCGACTGTACATTTGGTCGTTTTACAGTTGTATTCCTTACAGATGAGCCGCTATTGCTTCTACTAGAGGAACTTCTGCTAATCGAAGTATTTCGTGGGCTTCTGTTCACTTCCTTTTTTACCACTGTCCTGGTAGTTCCAGAAGGTCTGGATACAACTGCTTTGCTCCTTGTTACAGAACTTCCATTGCCATTACTACTTCTTGTAGTGGTTGTTCTACTTACTGTTCTTTGAGCATTTCCATTATTATTTGGGCGGATCGAAGAACTTCTGGAAACTGATTTATCATTTCTGGAACTAGGTGAACTGCTTCTTACGGTGGTACTTCTCTTTACCGTACCGTTTCCGTTGCTACGTTGAGTGGTGGATCTTGAAATAGTATTATCTCTGCCGCTTAAATTGTTGCTTCTAGATGTTGTACTTCTTGACACAGTATTGTTATTTCTATAACCATCGTTTCTACTTGCTACGGACCTGTTGGATCTGAGATTATTGTTATTTCTGTACCCATTATCCCTAACGGCAACTCTTTTGTCGTTTCTATAAATGGTGCTTCTCTTATGATGATTACCCTTATTGTATTTGTAATGGTGGCCTATTCTAGCATATGCTTTTCTGTAGTTGTGATGATATGGCCTGTAATAGGTATATCTTACCGGTTCGTAATATCTTCTATATGGACTACCGAATACTAGACAAAAGCCTATGGCAGGTCTTACAAAATAGCTGTGGAAAGGGCTGTAAACATAATGTCTGTTGTAGATGTTGATGAACCCCCTATGGTGACTGTAAATCCCACGATTGTTGTAATACACATAAAGTCCGCCAACCCGTGAAACCCTACCACTGTTATAGTTGATATCTACATCCCCAATTTGGGTAACCCTGCCGTAATAATCATAGTAGATAGGGACATTCTCAATTTGTATAACTGCACCGTAATCGTCGTACTGTACATATGGGTTATAGTCGTAACCCGAATTAAAGGTAATATTGGTATGGCCAAAATTTACATTGGCATTTACACCACCTCTATTATCTATGTAGAAATCGAACTCCCCATCAGGATAAACTGAAAATGTGATGCCATTTTCTACAAAAATAAATGAGTTATTATTCCTATAAGTATTGCTTGTGGCAACCTTATCTTCCACTGAAGCTGCCTGGGAACCTGAAGTACCTAATATAAACGCTGTAAAAAGGAGTATTAAATTTCTCATGATATAAGGTTTTAATTTTGAATGCAACTATTTACATTCAATTTGTATATACCAAACAGCATGCCAAAAAAATGGATTTTAATACAACATATTGATTATTAATACTTTATATTTTTTTTATTGTAGGGCATTGTACAGGAGTTGGCTTTTAAGTAAAGTAAACTGTTGACCAAAAAGCATCAGCTAATAGCCAAAAGCCAATAGTCAAAAGTAAACTGTCAAAAATTGAAAACCATGGGCTACATTTAATTGGGCAGTTTTTCCTTAAGGTACTTTGCTGTGTAGGAAGTTTTGTTATTTACAACAATTTCTGGGGTTCCTTGGACTATTAGTTGTCCTCCCTTATTGCCTCCGTCCGGACCAAGGTCTATGATGTAATCGGCACATTTTATCAAGTCTATATTGTGCTCTATTACAATTATGGAATGTCCTTTGTCTATTAAGGCATCAAATGATTTGAGCAATTTTTTGATATCGTGGAAATGGAGGCCTGTAGTAGGTTCGTCAAATATAAACAGCGCCTTGTCCTTGGTGCTCCCCTTCACTAAAAATGAGGCCAGTTTAATACGCTGGGCTTCACCCCCCGAAAGGGTAGAGGAGGATTGCCCCAAGGTTACATATCCTAGACCAACATCTTGCAGTGGCTTCAGTTTGGTTACGATTTTGGATTGGTTGTTTTTGTTAAAGAAAGCAACGGCATCATCAATGGTCATATTAAGGACATGATCTATATTGGCGTCCTCAAATTTTACTTCCAATACTTCCTTTTTAAACCTTTTTCCATTGCAGGTTTCGCATTCCAAATGCACATCGGCCATGAATTGCATTTCCACGGTAATCTCACCTTCGCCTTTGCATTTTTCGCACCTACCACCGTCAACATTAAAAGAAAAATGTTTGGCCTGATACCCTCTTAACTTGCTCAATTTTTGGTTGGCAAAAAGATTACGGATATCGTCATAAGCCTTAATGTAGGTTACGGGGTTGGATCTGGAAGAACGACCAATTGGATTTTGATCAACGTATTCTACGTGCTTTAAGGATTGAAATTTGCCTTCCATGGAACTGTACTGTCCGGCTTTCTCTCCGTAGCCCCCAAGTTCCTTTAGGATTATAGGGTACAGTAGCTTTTTTACCAAAGTACTTTTTCCACTGCCCGACACACCTGTAATTACGGTTAATACGTTTAAGGGAAAGGTGACATCTATATTTTTAAGGTTGTTTTCCCTAGCTCCTTTAATTTCTATGAAATTTTTGAAAGGCCTTCTTGATTTTGGTACGGCAATTTCCTTACTACCATTAAGATAAGCGGCCGTAAGGGAGTCGGACTTAAGAATTTCATCCAAGGTTCCATGTGCCACTACTTCCCCGCCATGTGTGCCCGCTTCCGGACCAATATCGATCACTTCGTCCGCCGCTTTCATAATGTCCTCATCGTGTTCCACCACGATTACGGTATTGCCCAAGTCGCGCAACGATTTTAGAACGGTAATAAGATTTTCGGTATCCTTGGGGTGAAGTCCAATACTGGGTTCGTCCAAAATATACATGGAGCCCACCAAACTACTTCCCAAGGAGGTTGCCAAATTTATTCGTTGACTTTCCCCACCGGACAGGGAATTGGATTTTCTGTTCAAAGTTAAATAGCTAAGTCCTACGTTATGTAAAAAACCTAATCTACTTTCAATTTCCCTGAGCAATCGGTTGGCAATTTTCTCATCGTTAATACTAAGTTTAATATTTTTAAAGAAACCTATAAGCTCTTCTATAGCCAATTCCACAAGGTCGGAAATAGATTTTCCAGAAATTTTTACATAATCGGTTTCCTTCCTCAAACGCCTTCCCTTACAGGTACTGCATTTGGTTTTGCCGCGATATCTGGACAGCATTACCCGATTCTGTATTTTGTAACTTTTTTCTTCCAGGCCTTCAAAGAATTTGTGAATACCGGTAAAATAACTGTTCCCTTCCCAAACGAGTTGCTTTTGTTCGTCGGATAGCTGATACCATGGTTTATGGATAGGAAAATCGAATTTGTAGGCCACGTTCACCAATTCATCCCTGTACCAGCCCATACTTTCCCCCCGCCATGGAAAAATTGCGTTTTCATAAACCGAAAGGGAGGTATTGGGAATAACCAAGTCTTCATCTATTCCTATTACATCCCCGTAACCCTCACATTTGGGACAGGCCCCATAAGGGTTGTTAAAACTGAACAAATGAACATTGGGTTCCAGGAATTGAAGACCATCCAATTCAAACTTATTGCTAAAATGGGTATTTTGACCTGTTGCCAAGTCCTGAACAATACATTCCCCCTTTCCTTCAAAAAAAGCGGTATCAATGGCATTGCCCAATCTATTGAAAAAGTCTTCGTCGTTTTTATATATAATGCGGTCTACCACCAGTTCAAATTCCCGGCCTATATCTTTCAGATCCTCGTCTATCCTAGTAACCTCCCCATTGTACAATATTCTGGCGTATCCCTGCTTGGAAAACAATTGGAGCGATTTAATGGGGTCCCTATCCTCACTTATTTTAATTGGGGCAAGTAATAGTAATTTTGCTCCCTCCTCAAATGTTTTGATATGTTCCACTACATCCGAAACGGTATGCTTTTTAACTTCATTGCCCGATATGGGGGAATACGTTTTGCCAATACGGGCATACATTAATTTTAAATAGTCGTAGATTTCAGTAGTGGTTCCTACGGTAGATCTGGGATTGGTAGAATTAACTTTTTGTTCAATGGCAATGGCCGGAGCTATCCCTTTAATGTAATCTACTTTGGGCTTGTCCAATTTTCCTAAAAACTGCCTGGCATAGGAGGATAGACTTTCAACATACCTTCTTTGTCCTTCGGCATAGAGGGTGTCAAAGGCCAAACTGGATTTCCCCGAACCGGACAGGCCTGTAATGACCACAAGTTTATTACGTGGTATTACAACGTCGATATTCTTTAGATTATGGAGCTTTGCCCCTTTAATTATAATATTGTGCTTGGGATTAACGTCTGTTATAGTGGTCATGCTCGTATTTAAGTTGGCAAAGATACGATATGTGAGTTTTATTCGCTAGTAGCCTTTGTCTTACAACTAAATTATATTCATTGAAGGAAAGTAGTTTGAATGGATATTATTTTTTTTATATTTGATGCATAATAAACCCTAAATAGCCTATACGTAACAAAATTACTTTTTTAAAATTTTGCTCAAAATGCACTTGTAACACAATACAGGTATGGCATTTTAGCCTCAAAAAAGTAATTTGTATGGAACTATTAATAGAAGATTCAGTATTAGTAAAAGACTACATGAACGGGGACGAAAGAGCCCTGGAAAAATTAATTAACCGACACAACCAGCGACTTAGCAGCTTTATTTATTCCAAAGTACAAGATCGGGAAGTTACAGAAGATATTTTTCAAGATACCTTTATGAAGGTGATAAGAACCCTAAAAAAGGGCAATTATAATGAAGAAGGAAAATTTCTACCTTGGGTAATGCGTATTTCCCATAACCTTATAATAGATTATTTTAGGAAGAATAAACGAATGCCCAGATTTGAAGGCAGCAATGACTTTAATATTTTCTCCATAATAAGTGATGATCAGTTAAATGCTGAAAGGCGGATTATTAAAGACCAGATAGATCAGGATCTGACCCTACTTATCAGGGAATTACCAAAAGATCAGAAGGAGGTATTGGAAATGCGCCTATATAAGGATATGAGTTTTAAAGAAATTTCAGAGAATACAGGGGTCAGTATTAACACGGCTCTGGGCAGAATGCGCTATGCACTTATCAACCTGCGAAAGATTGTGGAAAAGAATAACATTATTTTAACGAATTAATAGGCCTTATAACCGCTTTTGGTTAATTTCTTCATAACACTTGCGTTATTTGACGATAACAATATATTATTATGGAGAAATTCAACGTTACCAATAAGAACAAATGTAAACTAATGTCTACACGTAGGTCCAAAATAGATTTTTTGTTGAATTATTCCAAATCACTTTACATCATTAAATGCGATAATTGTAAGGGTGAATTGGATGAGCATTGCTTAAACTAGAGGCTTACAACGGTATTATCAATAGTATTTGCTTGCCCATGTATTTAGGTAATAGTTTACCCAAGTACATGGGTAATTGGTTTAAAAGGCCATGCCTTAATTGCTGCACTCCTTATATTACATTTTGTAAAGGAATGCCCTTCCAGTTATTTTTATGCCGTTGGTCCCTAGGGCCGATCCATTACAATACACTATATAATGTTTTCTGGGGTTATTAATGTATAGGAGATACTATCCTTGCCAATCCTGACAATTATTTACAGTCTTAACATCAATTTCTTTGGGTCCATTCAACTTCATTTTTGACCAATTATTATGTGTAAAATAAGAAAATTGGCATTTGACATCAATTAACGGGGGTTTTACAACATAGTTTTTTGCACACCTCACCATTTATATACTTTTATCCTGTTACTAATTAATAACGAAGATTTAAAGTCTTCAATAAAGAAGAAGTAATAGAAAAAGTCCGAACCGAAAGGGGAGGCCCCCTAGTTTAACCAAAAACAATATTTTGTATGGAACTGCAAATAGATGACTCAGTATTAGTAAAGGATTACATTAACGGTAATGAAAAAGCTTTAGAGGTTTTGATCAACAGGCACAACCAACGTATTAGTAGCTTTATTTATTCCAAGGTATTGGACCGCGATGTTTCAGAGGACATTTTTCAGGATACCTTTATTAAAGTGATTAAAACCTTGAAAAAGGGAAATTATAGCGAGGAAGGCAAGTTTTTGCCTTGGGTAATGAGAATAGCCCATAACTTGGTTATTGATCACTTTAGAAGAAACAAAAGAATGCCAATGTTTGAGGGGAATGATGATTTCAATATCTTTTCCGTAATTGGCGATGAGAAACTAAATGTAGAAAAACAACTTATCAAGGATCAAATAGATTCCGATCTTACTTTATTGATTGAGGAATTACCGGATGATCAAAAGGAAGTTCTTTTGATGCGTATTTACAGGGACATGAGCTTTAAGGAAATCTCTGAAAACACTGGGGTTAGCATCAACACGGCCTTGGGAAGAATGAGATACGCACTTATAAACCTTAGAAAAATTATAGAAAAACATAATATCGTTTTAACGAATTAATAGGTCATAGGACGAACCGGACAATATTTCCATTTTAGTGGCGTTATTTAAACATAACAATACTATAATCCTATGGAAAAAATTTACTCTGAGAATCAGCACAAGTGTAAACTTGCCAAAGCGAGTCCTGAAACTATTAAGTTTTTGATTGGCTATTCCAAATCTTTGCAAATAGTTGAATATAGTAATATTCAATTCGAAAATAATTTAAACTAGACCAAAAAATCCCAACTTTTATTTGGGATTTTTTGTTTTGTAGTAGGCATCCAAAACATTTTTTCTTCCTATTGTTTGGGTTATGATGTCATTTTCCAAATTCCAGCCTCTTGCAGGGGAGTATTCCCTTCCGTACCATATTATCTGTAAATGAAGATCGTTCCATAATTCTTTTGGGAACAATCTTTTCGCATCTTTTTCGGTTTGTACTACATTTTTACCATTGGAAAATCCCCATCGGTACATAAGTCTATGTATATGGGTATCCACTGGAAAAGCAGGTATGCCAAAAGCTTGCGAGACAACCACACTGGCTGTTTTATGACCAACTGCCGGCAATTGTTCCAAAAGTTCCATCTCTTGCGGTACTTGTCCGTCATATTTTTCAATCAAGATTTTGGAAAGCCCATAAATTCCTTTGGATTTCATAGGTGAAAGTCCAACCGGCTTGATTATTTCCCTAATTTCATCTGCCGTCATTTTTACCATATCATATGGATTGTCTGCCTTGGCAAATAGTATCGGTGTAATCTGATTGACCCTAACATCCGTACTTTGGGCGGACAACAGAACGGCAATAAGTAGCGTATAGGGGTCTTTATGGTCTAGAGGAACTGGGATGGTGGGATATATGGTTTGTAAAGTTTCAATGGCAAAGTTTACTTTTTCCGCTTTCGTCATTTATTGCGTAATTTTATAAAATATAAATATGGAAACACCCATTGGTTAATGGCGTGTTCTTGAATATAAATTTACTTAAAATATATCTATGAACACTTTAAAAGTAGGGGATAAGGTACCCGCATTTTCGGCCAAGGATGAAAACGGCAATATTATTAAGCTTTCCGATTATAAGGGAAAAAAATTAATCGTCTTTTTTTATCCAAAGGCAAGTACTCCCGGATGTACCGCCGAAGCCTGTAATTTAAGGGATAATTATACCGAATTAAAAGCACAGGGTTATGAGCTGCTTGGGGTTAGTGCCGACTCACAGAAACGTCAATTAAATTTTAAGAATAAGTATCAATTTCCTTTTCCATTATTGGCGGATGAAGACCATACCATCCTTAATATTTTCGGGGTTTGGGGTCCAAAACAGTTTATGGGAAAAAAATATGATGGTATACACAGAATGACTTTTGTCATTGATGGGGACGGAGTGGTAGAAAAGGTAATTGATAAGGTCAAGACCAAGGATCACGCCGCACAAATTCTATAAATGCCAATACAAGGACAAGGGGCTGTAATAATCTTTGGATTATTACAGCCCCTTGTATTGGAACTCTTATAAATTAGACTTTTTCCTGTTGTTCCTCTATGGGTTTGCGGATAAAAAGTTTCTTCTTTTTTATTATTTCCGCGATTCCTTCAGGAAGGACGGATTCCCAACCTTCTTCTCCGTTGATTATTTTTTTGAGTACATCCCTGGAGAAAACATGTAATATCTCCGGATCGTAATCTATAATGTCCATCACCTTGCCATTGTATTTGAAGAATTTGTACAATTCCTTCATTCTAGGATGGACTTTTATGGTGTTACTGGTCATTATTTGACCCGTTTCCTCGTTACGCATTGGATATAGGTAAACCTTAAGGTCTTTAAAGAATAATTTACCAAAAGCCTCTAGGATACCACCACTAAGATGACGGTAGTATTTTTCATCAAAAATATCGACCAAATTGTTTACCCCCATGGTAAGGCCAATCTTGGACTTGGTATAATTGCTAAAATATTCAACGAGTTTAAAGTATTCCTGAAATTTCGAAATCATAACTGTGTGGCCCAAGGAACATAATAGTTCTGCACGATCCATAAAATCCTGTTCATCAATCTCTCCCGAAGCACGAAGGTTGGAAAGTGTAATTTCAAAAATTACAACGGTATTTTCTTCCTCAACACTGGGCTCCCTAATAAATATTTCATAGGATTTTTTAAACATATCCATATTAACCTTGGTCACTGGTCTAAAGCTACCGCGTAGGGCCAATATATTTTTCTTATAAAGAATGGTCGCCGGTAATAGATTATTGCCATCGGGTCCAAACATTACGGCATCGGTCATATCGTTCTTAACAAGCTGTAAACTCATCAATCTATTGTCGACTTCCGCAAAATTTGGTCCCGAAAAATTAACCATATCAATTTCCACCGTATCCTTATCGATATGGTCATATAGGTATTTTAATAATTTTCTGGGCTTATCGTATTTGTAAAATGCACCGTAAATAAGGTTAACCCCAACAATGCCTAAGGTTTCCTGTTGTAACCTCGCTTCATTTTGTTTAAAGCGAATATGTAGGATAATTTCGTTTAACTCTTTTTGTTTGGGATCCAACTGATAACGGATTCCGATCCATCCATGGCCTTTATATCTCTTGGAGAAATCAATGGTAGCAACCGTATTGGCATAGGAAAAAAACAATCTGTCGGGGTGTTTTTCCCGGCTTATCCTATTGTCCATGTTTTCCATTTCATGGGCCAACATCTTTTTTAACCTGGACTGGGTTACGTATCTGCCGTCTTCCTCTATTCCGTAAATAGCATCACTAAAATCCTTGTCGTATGCACTCATTGCCTTTGCAATGGTACCCGAAGCACCACCCGACCTAAAAAAGTGCGCGGAAGTTTCCTGTCCTGCACCAATCTCAGAAAATGTACCGTAAATATCAGGATTCAAATTTATCCTTAAAGTTTTTGCCTTAATGGACGGGACATTGGTAAAAGCGATTTCCTTCTTAAAAATATTGGACATAGTGTCTTATTTACGTATAGCAAAGTTAAAAAGATTGAGTTATCTATTAAATAAAATAGTTATAAATTTGGATTAAAAGGATGTAAGATTGAAAATAACTTTTCTAGGTACTGGAACATCGCAGGGAATCCCCGTAATTGGGAGCAAACACCCCGTTTGTTTAAGTGATAATTCAAAAGATAAAAGGCTTCGCGTTTCGGTTATGGTTTCTTGGGATTCCTATAATTATGTAATAGATTGTGGCCCTGATTTTAGACAACAAATGCTTGCCAATAATGTGGTAAAGATAGATGGTATTTTATTTACCCATGAACATTCAGACCATACTGCAGGCATAGATGATATAAGGCCATTTTTTTTCAGACAGGGGGATATTCCTATCTATGCCCATGAACGGGTTGTAACCTCCATAAAGGAAAGGTTTGATTATATATTCGCCGATGAAAATCGATATCCCGGTGCACCGGCCGTTGAGATTAATACCATAAAAAACAATAGGCCTTTTAGGATCGGAAACTTAATGGCCATACCTGTGGAGGCGCAACACAATAGATTGCAGGTTTTTGGGTTTAGAATTCAGGACTTTGTTTATCTAACCGATGTAAAAAGTATGGAAAAAGTAGAGATGGAAAAAATAAAAGGGGTAAATACCTTGGTTGTCAATGCCTTGCGTATAGAGCCCCACCATTCCCATTTCAATTTGGAGGAAGCGTTGGAATTCATTGATATTGTAAAGCCTAAAACAGCTTATTTGACACATATAAGCCATTTGTTGGGTTTTCATGACGAAATTGAAAAACAGCTTCCGGATAATGTACATCTGGCCTATGATAATCTGGTCATTGAGGTTTAAACAACCTAACATAACATGATTCATGGGAAGTATTTCAACTTGAAAAATTATTATTAAATCAATAAATTAGAAAATTAGGTATGAAACATAAGATTTACTTGTATTTGTTCATATTCGTTGCGTTAATTGCACTTTACCAATTTGTAAGCACCAATAATATGGTGACGGCAAAAAACACCAAAATAGAGTCTCAGGAAGAAAAGCTTTCCCAATTAGAGGATTCCATACAGAAATTACATCTTAAGGTTTTGGACAACCAATATTTTTCTTTGGAAAATAACGATGACGCCTTGGCTTATTATGATCATTTAAATTTGAAGGATCCCAGTCGGTATATCTCGGATAAATTGTTGGAGACCAATGAGAGTAAGGGAGATAATCCCTTGGTACCTTATGAGGGTATGGAAAATGATTTTAAAATAAACAAGATCAAGATCTTGAACCACAAATGGATTTTGGCCGATTTCTCAGATGGGAAATATTGGGGAGAAGTATTGATCAAGTATGAACTTAAAGATGATCTGGGTGTAGATTTTTCATTGATGGACCACTTATTGTACACCCGCAGCAATTAAATTTTATCCTGAAGCCATGTCTTGAAAGAGTAGAAATTTTGGGGGGCAACACCATGGCCAACAGGGAATTCCTCATATACATGATCTATGTTTAGATTTTTTAAAATGCCGGGGGCTTGCTGTGCCCATGCAACTGGGATTACCTGATCTACACTTCCATGGGAGACATATATTTTTAGATCTTTGAAGTTGTTGTCCTTGTAATTTTTCAATAAAAGGTTCTCATTGATATAGCCACTTAGGGCTATTACATTCTTGACCAATTCAGGGTAGGATAGGGCCACCGCATAACTCAGGATGGTACCTTGACTAAAACCTAACAGGGTTACATTTTTTTCGTCCAATCCATAGGTTTTGCAAGCCTCCTCTATAAACACTTTAATTTTATCCCTGGAAAGGACTGCTTCTTCCTCATTGTTCCATTTGCCTTTTTCAGCCTCAAAGTTAATGGCATACCAGGCATTGCCATAGGGCTGCATAGGGTAAGGGGCCCTAACGGATATGATACATAGTTCCTTAGGCAGTTCGGAGGCAAAGGAAAACAGATCTTCCTCATTACTTCCATAGCCATGGAACATAAAAAGTACCGGGGGCTTGCCCTCGGTAAAACTTGATGGTCTAATAAGATGTTCCAATGATAGGGGAGCTGTTGTCATTCTAAGATATAAAAGTGAACCATTTTTGAAAATAGGGGCCAAGTACGGGCACCTCTTGTTTTTTGTTGTTCAAGGCTCCAAGAAAGCCGTAGAACCAAAGTACTATATAAAAAACATAAAGGCCGTACCAAGCATATTCATTGTACCAATTGCTTAAAAAAATAGCAAAGCCTAGGAAAACGAGATGTAATCCAAATGCCTGTCGCGTATGAAACCGGGCAAACTCGTTCTTGGGATCTGAATTCATTGAAATGGCAATCAACGCCCCAACCATTGTAAGGTAAGCCACAATTGCCGTAGTCTTCCCTTCCTTAATAACATTATCCATAGAGGCAAAGTTAGTCAAGTTTAAAATTTGAACAAAAAAAGAGGTCCTTATTAGACCTCCCTGAATTTATAGATCTTTATTGTTATTCCCCAATAGATCCGATAATGGGTAATTTTTCCAATTTTCCGTTGTTGGCATTTATGATACCCATAATAGCCAAAATCCATGGGGCCCACTGTAATATTCTAAGGAAACCCATACCCATGGTAACAGCTATAACCCCTAGGACAATGGAAAGTGCTATGGCCAAGATCCAAACCCTTAAGGATTGTCCAATATGGAATTTGACAAATTCATTTTTTTTATCACTGTTCACTATGAAGGCAATGAGCAGGCCAATTACAGTAATGTAACTGATTATTGCCATAGTTTTTCCCTGACTTATAGTATTCTGGTCCATTGTAATGTTTTTAGTTCCTATAAATTTAGTTAATTATTTGATTGTTGGATACAATTCCATAAACCTTTCCTTTAAGTTTACTTCCCAAAAAGCAGCTATTACTGGAATTGGATAAAATATGCTGTTCTTCAAAGGTATATTCCTCATCGGGATCAAAAAGGGTAAGTGCTGCATTTTCACCTACTTTGAAACTAGGTGTTTCTATACCGTATCTTTCGCGACCTTTGGTCAAAAGGGAAATAGTGGTATCAAGGTCAAAAATCCGATTCAACATTCCAAAAGCGCTTTCCAGACCTATAGTACCATCCGAAGCATTATCGAATTCCACTCTTTTGTGTTCAATATCCATAGGTCTATGGTCTGAGGTAACAAAATCTATAGTTCCATCCTTTATACCCTTTATCAGGGCCTTTCGATCCGATTGGGTCCTAAGTGGAGGCATCAATTTATAATGGGAATCGAACTCTATCAAGGTCTCATCGGTGAAGCACAGGTTGTGTACTGCTACGCTGCAGCTCACATCCATTCCCTTTTTTTTGGCTTCAGCAATGAGCTTTACGGAATTGGCCGTTGAAATAGTGGGGATGTGCAGTTTTCCTCCCGTATATTCCAATATGAACAGGTCCCTGACAATATTTAGTTCCTCTGCCAAATTGGGAATTCCCTTTAGCCCCAGTCTTGTGGAGACTTCACCTTCATTAACGATTCCTTTTCCGGCAATCTGCAGGTCCATAGGAAAAGAATGTACCAGTCCATTGAAATTATGGGCATATTGGAGGGCAATTTTTAGAAGGTTCGAGTTCCTTAATGGCAATTTGTAATCATAGAACCCCACGGCACCGGCCGTTTTCATATCGTATAGTTCCGCCAAGCTTTCTCCTTCAGACTTAACGGTCAAAGTTCCCAAAGCATGAAGTGTTGTCGCAGCATTTTTAGAGGCATTCTTTAAAAAGACAATGTCGGAGCTGCTATCGGGGAGAGGATTGGTATTGGGATTTAGGACAATGTCCGTAAAACCGCTCTTTGCAGCTGTATACAGGCCATTTTCTATGGTTTCCCTTTCCTCGTAACCCGGTTCACCAAAACTTACGCTGGAATCGAACCATCCGAGGGATACATGTAGATTCTTTAATTGGATGGGCTTCGTCTTTCCTTGAACATCCAAATTGGCAGCAATATCTTCAATTACCCCGTTTTTTATAAGAATATCGCGCTTTTTTAAATGAAGTTCCTTATTGTTAGGAGCAACTATCTTGGCAGATTTTAAAAGTATGTTCATTTCAGAAATTTTTGGATAAGAACTTCAATAAATATAAATGCTAATGCTAAAATAACAAACCATTTCCAAAGCTCGTTGATGCTATTGTCTTTTTCTATATTTTGGAACAGGGCAGAAATATTGTCGTTCTTACTGCTTGCTTTGAGGTCGTCCAGGTCCAAATAATGTAGCAGGCTTTCCTCCCTGGGAAGGTTGAAACTTATGTTCTTTATGGTCTTTCCTTCGTCCGTTATATCGTATATGCCCGAAACCCCGGGGTAGTCGTTAAAAGTTAAGGTGGTTTTGTTGGTAAAGGATTGTTGAAAGGGTATAAATTCGAAATCTTTTAGGGACACTTTCAAAATTCGATCTTTTGTAAGACTAACGGGGATATCAACAGTGGTTTTACTACCAATCATCTCATATATTTCAGGCATTTTTAGGCTTGCCATACCCATGTTGTATAAGGTTGGAACAATTAATGGGGAATTTAAAATATTTGAATTTTCTTTGGAAATGGAAGCTGTAAATAAATAAGTACCATCTTCCCCTACCAGAAATGGATCACCACTTTGGTAAGAAAGAATTTTTGGCATGGCCGATTTGATATTGTAGTACGATTTTACGGAAGGATATTGGAAATTGGTTACTTCTTTTTCGAACACATTTTTATACAGGGGGTGGGCAAAGGCAATCTGACTAATCTTTCGCTCTTCCTTGACCAAAGAAACTAGCATAGTTTTGGAAAGTCCCATTAAAAAGGGATTGTAATTTTCCATATTAATTTCACTACTTGGAATAACCACTAAACTGCCTCCTGTATTTTTATAGGCTTGGAGGGCGTTTTGCAAGGCTATGGGAATGGAGTTAAGTTCGTTCAGGATAATTAAATTTTGTGATTCCAATACACTGTAATTCAGTGACTTTAAACTTAAATTGGAATATTGAAACACCTCCTTATTGTAAATACGTCTTAAATAATCACTATCTACATCCCCTATGGATAATACCTTGATTTTATCTTGTTTGGCCAAATTGAAGTAAAGTTGATTGTCATAATTTAGACCTGAATCGGTGATCACAATTTCGCCATTGATAAGTTCGTTGGCCGGAATGGTAAAAATTACCTCGCCCTTTTTATTCTTATTGAAGGTAACCGAGGTTTTTGCTATCAATCTTTCTCCATTATACAGGGAAATCGGAGTATTGTCCAATTCAGTATTGGTAGAGAGCATGCTTTTCAGCTCCAAGTTATCCGAGGAATAAGAATGGATAAATACTGTGTCGATCGAAATATTCACAAGGCTTTCCGGTGTCAATTTTACCAAATGCCTATTGATGTCGGGGATAGTGTCTATAGTAGGCGAATTGATAGTCTTTTGAAAATCGGAAATCAAGACCAGATCTTTTCGTATACCTTCAGCTTTGGAGAAAAAGGTTTTGGCCTTTAGGTTGATTTCTTTCAACTGCAATTGGTTGTTGGAATAGGGCAGGGCCAACAAATCGTTTTTGATGTCGCCAATACGAACTTCCTTAAAAATTTTATCATTGGTAAAAAGAGTGAAAACTTCTTCTTCGGGGATAGATTTCAGTATTCCTTGTACCATGTTTTCCAATAGGGTAGCTGTTCCCATTTTGGCCTGAGTACTTAGGGAATTATCAAGGTATATGACTATTTCGTTGCTTTTTAACGCTGTTTTCCCTGGAATAAAAGGTTGTGCAAATGCAATAATGAGTGCAGTTAGGAGCAATAGGCGGGTAAATAATAGAAGCCATTTTTTTAGAGAATTGCTCTTTCTAGATTGTGCCTCTACTTTTTTTAAAATCTTTACATTGGTAAATGGGGTTTTCTTAAATCTACGGAGTTGGAATAGATGAATAAAAATAGGAATTAGGAGAAGTGAAAGGGCCCAAAGGAGATTCGGATGTTTAAAAAGCATTCCCAAATTTAATTTTTCAAATATAAGAAAAGAATTTCGAGGCAGTCTTAAATTTATTGTTCAAGTACTAACTAAATTAAGTTGGCCGACAAAGTTGGAACCTTCTTTACGGAAGTGCCACAAAGGTTTTTTCAACAAAAAAAGAATAAATCTTGTACAGATTTTTTTTCCTGTACCAACAAATAATCTTTTATAAATTCCTGTGCCTCTGTATTGGCCACCGTAATTATAATTTGTGCTTTTTGGAGTTTATCTATTACCATATAATGTTCCATCTTTTTACCATAAATGTCCAATCCAATTTTATTGGAATTATTGCAAACCCAAATAAAAGCGATGTTCTTTTTCAAGAGTTTTTTGGCCAGTGTTTTTCCTTTGTTACCAGCGCCCCAAAGCACTAAAGGGCATTGTTTGTTATAATCTAGCTTTAAAAAATAATGTAGTTTAATATCCAAGAAGTAATTTTGGGCGTAGTGTTCACTGGTTCTGGAGGTTCTGTGGCCATAATCGCGCCAATAGTGAAGAAGCTCATTGGTGGGAATACATGTTAATCCCTGCTCATAAAAACGGAATGCCAGGTCGTAATCTTCTGGATATCGATTTGAAGAGAATGAACCGGCCTTTTCCAAGTCTTTTCTATGTACCATCCAACAGGGCGAGGGTATTACACATTCCTTATATATTTCTGAATAATTTAATCCTTTTTCCGTTAAGCGGTTCAGCCATTTTTCATAACGTTTGTATCCATCCCCAACCCCATTCTTGGAAAAGTATTTCACCTTGCCCAGGGCTATGCGGCCTCGTCCATGATTTTTCAGGGACTTGACCATGACTTCCAATTTGTTCACGGACATAATGTCATCAGAATCCATTCTGGTTATATATTTGCCCTGGGAATGGGCATACGCGGTTCTTAATGCATCAATTATTCCGTTGCCTTCATTTGTCAATACTTTAATCCGACTATCCTTTTGGGCATAAGAAAACATAATATCCAAGCTATCGTCCGAAGAATGGTCGTTTACAGCCAAAATTTCCCATTCGTCATAGGTTTGGTCGATGATGGATTGTATACAGTCCGGTAGAAATTCTGCGGTGTTCTTAAAGGGAAGAAGGATGCTGATACTACTTATATTCATGTGTCAAAAGTAGAAATATATTTCACTATAAGGTCAATTAGGGCTTGGGAATAAGTGTTTTGGATAGCGGATGACCCAGGTAGGTCTATATAATATCTAATTGACGTTTTTACCCATGCTTTCCACATCCTTTATTGCGGCCATCATAGCCCTAAAACAGGCCTCTTGGGTAACCGGATTGATTTCTTTGTCCTTTTGGGCATGATAGCTTTTTATGAATTCACTGGCAGAAGACCAGACCGTATGCATCATGCCCAAAAAGTGTTCCTTCATTTCCGGAGTTGCGTTTATTTTAAATTTATACATCATATTAACCTGTTCCTTGGCAACGTCTGACTTCTTCCAAGGACAGGCTATAACGTCCAATCCCTTAAGGGCAAATAGGGCAGGGGTTGGTAATGCCTTTTCATAATGCCAGTCGCAAATCACTACAGATTTATCAATTAGGTCTATGGCCCTGGCAGTGTTGTTCATACTAGCCTCCCACATTCCAATGCCGGAAGTGGATGCATCTATTAAACGATCTCCCCAAATCCAAAGTCGCTTGTTGTTGATCTCCAAATGTCGACTTATTTTATTAACCTCATTCGCAAATATTGCGGCAGGATCTTTTCCTTGGCAGCGGGGGCATTTTTCATCCGCTATGTAAAATACCTCATCCATTCCTGCGTGAAAGGCTTTGGCTTCGAAGACGGAAATAATTTCATCTACCAGATCAAACACTACATTGTGCACTTCAGGATGTAACGGGCAATAACTTTTGCAGTAGAGTCCGTCAGCATTGGGCCATTCATATTTTTCAGGTATTTTAATATGTGGCGTTTCATCAAATTCGGGATATACTTCCAATAGTTTATTGGTTTTTTCTGCCCAACTCTGATGACCTAATAAATTTACTTGAGGAATTAGATTTATATGGTGTTTTTTGGCAACAGCTACCAATTCCTTTATTTGTTCCTTAGACAATGGGTTATTACCCCTTAATTCCGGTCTTAATTCATAGGCATAATTAAAATCTACCCGAAGCACTAAGGTGTTGATGCCAATAGGACCCAGTTCTTCATCAACGAATTTCACAAACTCGGTTACACCATCAGCATTGGGTGCGGCTATACAAAGTCCCTTTACCTCAAAAACATCTTGTGCATTGCCCAAATAAATACTTAAGGACAAAAATATAAGGAGTAGTTTTTTCATTGTTGGCCGGGATTTGACTTTAAAATACCTCACAAAATATTATTTACAAAAGCTATTATAATATAACCCTATTGCAAAGCTTGTTTTATCGCTTCTTCCACTAATGGTTCCATAACGGCGTAACCCTCAGGGGTAGGGTGAACCTCATCATGAGCGTATTCTTTTGGAAGTCCATTTCTATCATCGGCCATGGCGGTAAAATAATCCAGATAAATATGACCATTGCTTTCAGAGTATTCCTTTAAGAGGGAGTTTAATGCAGGAATTTTTTCATTTGGATTTAATCCGGGCTTCCAAGGGTAATCGAAGGCAGGAAGTATGGAGGAGATAATAACTTTAATATCGTTGGCCCTGGCCAGTTCGGCCATGGACTTTATATTGTCTAATATCATTTTTGGAGTGGAAGGTCCTGTATTTCCGGCAATATCATTGGTTCCGGCCAAAATAACCACAACCTTAGGCTTCAGGTCAATTACATCCTGTCTAAAACGCAATAACATCTGGGGTGTAGTCTGCCCACTAATACCTCTGTTGATATAGGGTTTCCCTTCAAAGAATTCCGGCCTTTTGTTCAGCCAGCCAATGGTAATGGAATTGCCCATAAACACCACCCGATTTTCACCAGCAAGAGGTGGGCCTATTTTCTTGTTGTCTTCAGAAAAATGTTCCAGATTTGGCCAATCCTGGGAATAACTATTGTTCATGGTAAAGATGGTCAGTACAAACAGGGCAATGGATAATTTCATGGTTTTCATATTGGTAAAGTAATAATTAAAAAAAACATTAATACTGATGTTAGTTACTGGATTTTATTGATTTTTTTTCATTTGTGATCAATCTCGCTTTTCTCAAATTTATTTTTTGTGTAATATCTGGCGTATAAGCGGAATCGTCTTCGGCCTCAAAGATTCTGATATTCTGTAATAAGTCTGGTTTTATTAAATCGTGTTGTTTGCAATTTAAAATAAGGGCCGCTGTCTGAACTCCGGAGTAACTAGCACCTGCCACGCCATGCGATTGAATACTTGCCCCGCACATATACAGATTCTCTATTTCGCTCTTGGCCCTAAACGCAAAGGGGCCTATCTGTCCAAAACTCTTTTCTGTGCCGTATACACTGCCGTTGGTAGCATTTAAATAGTGTTTGTTGGTCATGGGAGTACCCAATTCCTTATGTACTATATGGTCTCTAATACCGGGCAGGGCACGTTCCAAGGTATTTATCATTTTATTGGTCAATATTTCCTTAAATTCCAAATATTCCTTTGAACGCTCTTTGTTCTCTTTGTTAAATTTATGGAATGAATCTGGATTGATATACGTAATGACTTCAAGGGAATGGTGTTTTCCATCGAAACTCGTCGGATCCTTTAGAGTGGTACAGCTAATGAACAAACCAGGAAACACATCCCCAGAAGTGATATCCACGGCATTCATCTCTTCATAAATCCCGTCCATATCCCTGTTATCCATCATCCATATATTTCCGGAGTCCATGCCTAATTTTCGAACATCCATGGCAACGCTTAGAAAAAGCATTAGGGAACTGCAGGAATACTTGGTTTTTTTTAGTTTTTTAAGAAGTTTGGCACTTAGATTTTGTTCTTTCACCAAGTTCAAATAGGTAATCCCTGGATCGGCATTGGAAATAATCCGGGAAGCATATATTTTTTCGCCATTTTCCAATTCTACCCCAATGGCTTTTCTCTTTTTATCGCCTTCCAAAATAATACTTTTTACAGCTGTTCTTGTGCGTATGGTACCACCATTCTTTTGTAAGGCGTTGGTCATTGCCTTTACAATGGCCGCTCCACCACCCATAGGATAATATCCCCCGCTAAAATAATGGTCCATAACGGCACAATGTAAGGGGAAACTCGCCTGCGCAGGAGCCAAACCGTGATCTCCCCATTGTATATTGAGTACTTTTTGCAGTAAGGGGTCTTTTATATGCCAGTTAACAACACGCTTTAAGCTGAACAGCGCATACTTGCCCATGTGTTTGGTTCTAAAGGGGATGGTAATATTGTCCCAAAAACCACTCATCTTAGGGATCAGTTGTATTTGTCGGGAAACATTCCTGACCAGCTTTAAATAATGTTCGATTCGTTTTTTTTCCTTGGGAAACCTTTTTGCTAGAGTAGTGTTTAAATCGTTAAAATTGCCTGGTAGGTCAATTCTTTCTTTTCCGATATAACAGTGTTCATAGCCCTTGGGGTTCATTCTAAAAAACACCAGATTATTGGCTACCCCCAATCCTTCATAAAGGGCTCTTGTAGATTCTCCTTCCCCTAGCAGACCAATATAGTGTACTCCCGGAGAAAAACGATGGCCGTTTAGATAGAAGCTGTGGCACCAGCCGCCAGGGACATCGTGTTGTTCCAATACCATTACCCGCTGACCTGCTTTGGACAGACAAATGGCGGCAGACAATCCGCCGGCCCCAGAACCGATAATAATCGTATCTATGTGTTTCTTTATTTTGTTTTTGGTGTCCATTGTATGGGTGTAGCTTATGCCAAGTTGCTGGTAATGATTAATTTTAATTGGATTTCCAATGCTCTTTTTGGAAAAACTGTTGGTCTGCCAAGGTTAATTTCAAATCGCTCATCACCTTTTTCTTGGTAGGTCTCAGCTTAAAAAGATAAAGAATTAAAAATAAGGAAATAACCAGATAAAAAATATGGTTATTTAAATTATAGGCAATGGTACTCAATATTGCCGCACCTTCTAAAAATGTAAATCTTACCACGCATGCCTGTAAATATGGCCCCAATTTATCCTTTAATGATTTGCTTTGGACTATGTTGGCCAGCTGTTTATTGAAGAAAAAATTGCTTCCAAAATAACTGATCATGGAAACTATGGGCACTATGTAAACAAAAATGCTTTTATCTTTAGCGAACTCTAGGACAACCTTATCGGCTATAATAAAAACGATAATGGTAAAAAGCAATGCTCCAAAGGTAAAAAGGGCGTGAATTGTGGAAAGCGTAAAAATAAGGCTTTTGGATGTTAGGTTTTTGGCTTTGGAATTAATCATATGGCATTTTAAAGTACAGTGGTGCTTGGCAATGCCATAACTAATAAAAACTCGTGTTAAGCACACATTTGTTTTTAAAGGTATAAGCCTTTCCGTAGATACGCAAGGAAGATAAGCCAAAAATAATAGTATTACCAAATGGTCCTGTATATTATAACAGCTAGTAATAAAAAATATGCCCGTTATAAACAATACTCGTGGAAATTCAATTGGCATTTATTTTTGTTTATTTTTACGTAAATGGAATTAACGGGGCAATCGTAAATTACAGTATCTAAACCAACAGGACGTGACCAATATGGATTTTCAAATACTTCTAGCAGACGATGATGAAGATGATTGCATGTTTTTCAGGGAAGCTTTGGAGGAGCTTTCATTGTGTGCAACTTTGAAAACGGTTAACAATGGGGTAGAGCTGATGAATTTTCTTGAAAACAATTTGCTCAATCTGCCACAAATGCTCTTCTTGGATCTGAATATGCCCCGAAAATCGGGGGCGGAGTGTTTATCGGAAATAAAGCAAAATGTAAAATTTAAGCATTTGCCTGTAATAATTTATTCCACCTCCTCCAATATTGATGTCATGGACCAATTGTATGGCGAAGGGGCGCATTACTATATTCGCAAACCAGCGGATTTCTCCAATCTCAAATCTGTAATTCGTAGGACCATTGATCTTATCCTACAAAAAGATGTATTACCCTCAACCAGAGAAGAATTTGTAATACAACCTTGAAGTATATGAAATTGAATTCCGCCCATAAAGCAAATAATCTCTCGTTTCTTGAGAATAGTGGCCAAATGGGCATGCTTATTAGGGAGATGGACTGGGATAATTCAAGCCTGGGGCCTATCGAGAATTGGCCTGTAAGTCTACGAACTACCCTGGCCATAATTTTACACTCATCCTATCCTATGTTCCTTTTTTGGGGCGATGAGCTAATTTGCTTTTATAATGATGCGTATAGACCAAGTTTAGGGAAAGAGGGAAAACATCCGGCAATAGGAAAAAGGGGCAAAGAAGTTTGGCCGGAAATATGGGATTTTATTGGTCCCTTGATCAAGGAAGTAGTCACTACCGCCAAACCTGTTTCATATAGTGACCAATTGGTACCATTTTATCGAAATGGGAGGATGGAGGATATTTATTGGACATTCTGCTACAGTGCTGCTTTTGATGATAATGGCAATGTAAACGGTGTAGTTGTAACCTGTACGGAGACTACCGAAACCGTAATTACGAAAAGAGAATTACAGGAAAGTGAACGTAGGCTTCGCACCATGATTGCCCAGGCTCCCGTATCCATAGCTATATTTCAGGGGAAGGACCATGTTACAGAACTGGCCAACTCTCTTGCATTGCAAATGTGGGGTAGAAGGGAGGATGAGGTATTAGGACAACCAATTTTGGAAGCAATGCCAGAACTTAAGTCGCAAGGTATTAAAGAGTTGTTGGACGACGTTTACAATACTGGCAAAACTTTTTCTACTTCGGAATTTCCGGTGCAAATCATGAGGAAGGGAAATTTGAATATGGCCTATCTAAACTTTAGTTTCGAACCACTTTTAGATCTTTCCGGGAATATTGAAGGGATAATGGCCTTGGGTATAGAAGTTACGGATCAGGTAATTTCCCGCAAGGGTATAGAAGAAAGTGAAAAAAAATTCAGACTACTGGCCGACTCACTTCCACAGTTTGTGTGGACTGCAAATCCCGAAGGCAATTTGAACTACTTTAACCAATCGGTTTTTGAATTTTCCGGATTGTCACAGGATCAATTAATCAATAAAGGATGGTTGCAGATGGTACATCCGGGCGATAGGAAAAATAACTTTAGGGCTTGGGAGGATTCCATCGCAACTGGAAAAGACTTTTTATTGGAGCATCGCTTTAGAAGACATGACGGTGAATATCGATGGCAGTTGAGCCGTGCAAAGCCACAATATAATGATGAAGGCATTATACAAATGTGGGTGGGAAGCAGTACCGACATACAGGAACAAAAGGTTTTCCTTGATGAATTGGAAAAACAAGTGCAGGAACGTACTGCAGAGCTGTTAGAATTGTACGAGTCACTTAAAAAAAGCGAACAGCGCTATCATCTAATGGTAGAAGAAGTGCAGGACTACGCCATCCTTTACCTGAATCCGGAGGGAATTGTAGTGAATTGGAATACGGGAGCAGAAAAAATTAAGGGCTACAGGGCAGATGAGATCATAGGAAAGAATTTCTCCAATTTTTACACGGAGGATGACAGAAAAAGCGGTCTTCCCAAAAGGTTATTGGGTTTGGCAGCCAAAAAAGGCAAAGCATTGCAGGAAGGATGGCGGGTAAGAAAGGATGGAACTTTGTTCTGGGCAAGTGTGGTAATCACTGCCGTGCATAACGAAATAAATGAGGTAATAGGATATTCAAAAGTAACGCACGACCTAACGGTAAAGAAGGAATCGGATGATGCACTTAAGGAAAAGCAGGCCGAGCTGGAACTAAAGAACATTGAACTGCAAAAAATGAACAAGGAACTCCAATCCTTTGCGTACATATCTAGCCATGATTTACAGGAGCCATTAAGAAAAATTCAAACCTTTGCATCCAGAATAATCGAAAAGGACCATGATACCCTATCCGAAAATGGAAAATATCTATTTAAAAGGATGCAATTGTCCGCAGAACGAATGCAATCGCTGATCGACGATTTGTTGGCCTATTCGCGCACACATAACTTGGAAGGCGATTTTGAAAGGATTAATCTTAATCTTATCATTGAGCAAGTAAAACAAGACCTTAGCGAAGAACTTCTACAGAAAAATGCCATAATTCAAGCTGATAATACTTGCATGGTCAATATAATTCCATTTCAATTTAAGCAGCTTTTCTATAATCTTATAAGTAATTCATTAAAGTTTGCGAAACCGGATGAACCTGTGCACATAACTATAAAAAATGAGTATGTTCCTGGTAATTTATTGGAAGGTGAATATTTTCAAGAGAATACGAAATATTGCCATATCACTTTTTCGGACAATGGTATAGGCTTTGAACAAAAATACAGCGAAAAGATTTTTGAACTGTTCCAGCGTCTCTATGGAAAGACAGAATATCCAGGAACAGGAATAGGACTCGCCATAATAAAACGTATCGTAGAAAACCACCATGGCGTTATTACGGCACAGGGTGAATTGGGCAAGGGTGCTACTTTTCATATATATCTTCCCGTGGCGGATTAAAAGGCGCCATTTTCGCCTTTTATACCCTGAAACTATGGGTCAGCTGGGATTAAAATATATCTTCCTTTGAATGGGTTAAATACGAGTCCTTTAAATTTAACAAATGCAATTAGTTTAGACAGTAGGAATAAGTTGTACAATTGTTGCAATTCTAGACAATAACCATAAAACTTAAATCGCCATTCGTTTTTGAGGTTGTATTTTGAAAGGGTTTTAGGGATTTATATAAGACGGTTTTTAATTGATTGTACGAGTTGGGTTTCTTTATGTAAAGATTTGCCCCACTCTCTTTCAATTGTTCTACTTCATTTTCATTATAGGATGTGGAATAAATAATAACCTGAATTTCCGATAATTCGGGGACGTTACGTATATCCGTAAGGCATTCAAAGCCGTCCATAAGTGGCATTCGGAGGTCTAAAAAAATAGTATCTGGTTTTGGGTTTCCAGAGTATAGTTCGGCCATTAGATCAACACCGTTTTCAAATTGTTTTACCGAAGTTTCAATAGGTAATTCGGACAGGGCGTCCATAAAAAGTTCCCGATCATCTTGATCGTCGTCTGCTAGAAAAATGTTAATAGGATTCATAACTGTATATTTTAATTGATCATCTACCGGCTAAGTATATTTATGTTAATCTGATTTATAAAATTAAACACTTAATATTGCCCCATGGTTTATTGCTATTTTAATCTAGCTTATTGGTAATCCATTATAGTATTCATAATTATAACAAGGCTCTAAAATTTATCAAAAGCCGTTTAATTGCCACATAATCATAAATTTAAGGAAATTCTAAATATTTGATGTGCCAAATGAATTGAATATTAACTCCATACCAATTTTGGTTGAACGGTACAAATACAAAGAATTCGGAAAATGGACCTATAATGGTCTTTGGTATTCAGCTTTAGGTTTGTAATGTATGTGGTTTGACACTTGTTGTTTTTGGTTTTTGATTATAATATATAAGTCCATAATATGCCTCTACTGCTATAGGAAACATATAGGAAGTAGCAGGAAGGATTTACCAGCGGCATTGGACCATAGATGGAAAGTATTATGAATGGAAGGGAAAAAGTTGCTATAAATCAAAGAACCGCCCAATAAAGAGCGGTTCTTCGGTTTTACTTCATTACGAAGCATGAGCTTGAGTTAGTCTATCTTCCTTAAAAACAATACTTGTTTTCAGCCTTGAGTTTATCGGCAATTATATTTCGCAGTTCAACTACGTTGGGTTGGTTTGTATATTTCGTGAAACGCTTAAGGCCCATAAGCATCATCCGTTGCTCATCACCTTCGGCCATTGAAACTATAGCCTCCTTGCCATTTTTTATAACGGTGTCCACTGCATTGTAAAGGTACAATTTGGACATAGCGATTTGTTCTTTTTGGGCCGCTTCCCCAAAACGTTTTGCATTTTTTTCAGTCCTTAGAATGGCAGATTCTGCCAAATAAATCTCTATTAAAATATTGGATGCAGCCAGCAGCAGCATTTGATGTTCATCAAGGGCTGGTCCATATTTTTGGACCGCTGACCCCGCGACCATTAAGAACACTTTCTTAAGTTTTGCAACCATTTCCTTTTCTTCGGACAATAATTCCGAATAGTCGGGGATGTCAAAAGAGGGGATGCCCATTAATTCATTCCCTACGGCAGTGGCCGGGCCCAGTAGGTCTACATGACCCTTCATAGCTTTTTTAATTAACAGGCCAACAGACAACATTCTGTTTATTTCATTGGTGCCCTCATAAATCCTGGCTATACGTGCATCCCTCCATGCGGCTTCCATTGGGGTTTCTTCCGAGAAGCCCATACCACCAAAAATTTGGATCCCCTCGTCCGAGCAGTTCTGCACGTCTTCGGATACGGCCACTTTTAGGATGGAGCACTCAATGGCATATTCCTCCACACCTTTAAGTTCGGCTTCTTGATGGCTGTTGCCAGCTGCCATACGCAGAGCAATACGGTCCTCAATGTTTTTGGCTGCCCTATAGGATGCAGCTTCCCCGGCATACAAACTTGTGGCCATTTCCGCCAATTTTGATTTTATTGCTCCAAAATCTACTATGGCCGTCTTAAACTGCTTGCGTTCCGTAGCGTATTTTAGGGCATTGGTGGTTATTCGCCTTTGCGAATCCAAACAAGCGGCCGCTAATTTAATACGTCCAATATTTAGGGCGTTCATGGCAATTTTAAAACCGTTTCCCCTTTCAGAAAGCATATTTTCAACCGGAACTACGGTATCGTTAAAGAATACCTGTCTGGTGGAGGAGGCGCGAATCCCCAATTTATGTTCTTCCTCTCCCAAGGTAATTCCGTTACTTGGGTTGTTTTCAACAATAAACCCGGTAATATTTTTGTCATTTTCTATTCTTGCAAAAACGATAAACAATTTGCAGAACCCTGCATTGGAAATCCACATTTTTTGGCCGTTGATCTTGTAACTCTTGCCATCTTCGGAAAGGGTGGCTGTGGTTTTGCCCGAATTGGCATCACTACCGGCACCTGGTTCCGTTAAGCAGTAAGCGCCGAACCATTCACCAGTGGCCAATTTTGGAACATATTTTTGTTTTTGAGCTTCGGTACCATACAAGGTAATGGGCATGGTTCCAATACCGGTGTGTGCACCAAATGCCGTACTAAATGATCCACTTCCACTAGAAATATATTCGCATACGATCATGGTAGATATAAAGCCCATTCCCAATCCGCCATAAGCCTCAGGTACGGCAACACCCAAGAAGCCCATTTCACCAGCCTTGGTCATTACCTCCTGTGTTAGGGCATAATCCTTGGCTTCAAACCGATCCCTGTTGGCCACAATCTCCCGATCGTTGAACTCAATAACGGAATCACGCATCATTTTTTGCTCTTCGGAAAAATCCTCTGGCGTAAAAATATCCTCACAATTGGTTTCCTTTACAAGGAATTGCCCTCCCCTTAATATCTCTTTAGTTGTTGTTTCTGTACTCATTGTTCGTGTAATTAAGTTTTATAACATGCATTAAAGGGTATGTTGCACTAACATTAGCCCCAATATATAAGACTTGTATTTTTAGTTCAAAAATTCAAAAATCCCCGCTGCTCCCTGACCTGTACCTACGCACATGGTTACCATGCCGTATTTCCCTTTCATATCCCTCTTTCTCATCTCATCAAAAAGTTGAACGGACAACTTGGCTCCTGTACAACCCAACGGATGGCCAAGAGCAATGGCACCACCATTTACATTGACAATATCATTGTTTAGGTTTAGTTCCCTAATTACTGCCAAAGATTGCGATGCAAAGGCTTCGTTCAACTCTATCAATTCAATATCGTTCTGTTTAAGACCTGCTTGTTTTAATGCCTTTGGAATTGCTTTTACGGGGCCAATACCCATGATTCTGGGTTCTACGCCGGCAGCGGCATAGTTGACCAATCTTGCAATTGGCTCCAATTTTAGCTCTTTCACCATATCTTCACTCATGACCAGTACAAACGCAGCTCCATCGCTCATCTGGGAGGAATTACCGGCAGTAACACTTCCCCCTGCCGCGAAAACCGGTCGCAGTCCTGCCAAAGCTTCCTTACTGGTTCCTTTACGAGGTCCCTCATCTTTGGTCACTGTGTATTTTTTTGTTGCCCTCTTTCCGTTATCGTCAACGTAGGTCTGTTCCACTTCAATGGGTACGATCTGACTTTGAAAACGATCCTCTCCTTGGGCCCTAAGTGCTTTCATGTGCGAATTATAGGCGAACTCGTCCTGATCTTCACGCGATACATTAAATTGTTTGGCTACTGCTTCCGCAGTATTTCCCATACCCCAGTAATAATCTTCGTGTCCGGCCTTTGCCAGGTCATAGTTGAGTTCTGTTTTATATCCGGTCATGGGAACCGCACTCATACTTTCCGCTCCACCAGCAATAATGCAGTCGGCCATACCAGCTTGTATTTTGGCGGTTGCAATACCGATAGTTTCTATACCGGAGGAACAAAATCTATTTACCGTAACTCCTGGCACATCAACTATATTTAGCCCCATTAAAGAGATTAATCTAGCCATGTTGAGACCTTGGGAACCCTCGGGCATAGCATTTCCAACAATAACGTCATCAATACGTTTTTTGTCCAATTGGGGCAATTCATTCATCATGTGCGCTATGGTTTCGGCAGCCAGTTCATCCGTTCTTTTAAAACGGAAAACACCTTTTGGAGCTTTTCCTACCGCAGTCCTATATGCTTTTACTATAAATGCTTGTTTCATTTTATTTTAGTATTGAGTATTGAGATTTTAGTATTGAGAATCATAATTTTCTTTGAAATGAATAGTTCATTTTTTGGATTTCAATACATGTTTCACTTACTGGTTGTACTTTTTCTTATGTAACTATATTTAAGTCTATTAATAAAAATAATTGTGTATGCATTTCATATACCGAACCATTTGCAATGCTCAAAAATGTTTAAATTCTTTATTTGAATTTCTTACAGCACCTTCCACGATGTTTGAAGGAATTGAGATTGAACTCCTTTTAATTTGAGGGATAAGTCCAAATTTTTCTTCTAGCGTCAATTCGGAGACCGGTTGATAGACCGATTTTGTCAAATCCATAGACCTCTTCCATATTTTCAAATCCTCAATATTATGCATTGGTCTCTAATTACTAGATACTCAAATCTCAATACTAGCGGCTTCAATTACGTAACGGCTTTCCTGTCTTTAACATATGCTGGATACGCTCCAAGGTTTTTCTTTCCGTGCAAAGGGATAAAAACGCTTCCCGCTCTAGATCCAAAAGATATTGCTCTGTGACCAAAGTGGGCTCGGACAAGTCACCTCCAGCCATTACATAGGCCAATTTGTTGGCAATCTTATGGTCGTGTTCGCTTATATAATTGCTGTCTTCCATGGCATCTGTTCCTACCAAAAACATTCCTAGGGCTTGTTTACCAAGCACTTTTACATCTTTTCTCTTGGGTGGTTGGGTGTAGCCCTGTTCTGCCATTAATTGGGCATAAGCCTTAGCCGTTGCAATTTGTCGGTCCTTGTTAACGACCACTAAATCCTTTCCTTTTTCAAGTACCCCCATATCAAAGGCCTCATAGGCTGAAGTAGAGACTTTTGCCATTCCAATGGTGAGGAAATATTCCTGAAGCACATTCAGTTCCACATCATTTTTCCTAAATGTATCCGATGCTCTTAAGGCCATTTCCTTGGAACCTCCACCTCCGGGTATAACCCCAACTCCAAATTCTACCAATCCCATGTAGGTTTCAGCTGCAGCCACAACCTTATCGGCATGTAAGGAAAGCTCACAACCACCACCCAAGGTCATTCCGTGCGGGGCCGATACTGTAGGAATGGCAGAGTAACGCATACGCATCATGGTATCTTGAAACATCTTTATGGCCATGTTGAGCTCATCGTATTCCTGTTCTACGGCCATCATAAATATCATTCCAATATTGGCACCAACAGAAAAGTTGGGTGCTTGGTTGCCCACCACCAGGCCTTGAAAGTCTTTTTCGGCCAAATCTAAGGCCTTGTTGAGTCCGGCTAGGACATCACCCCCAATGGTGTTCATTTTGGACTGGAATTCCACATTTAATATACCATCGCCCAAATCCTCAATAACAACACCGGAGTTTTTCCATACCTCGTTGGATTTTCTAATATTGTCCAAAATGATAAATGAATCCTGGCCTGGTATTTTCTCCATCGCCTTTTTAGTGATGTCGTAATAATAGGTTGCCCCGTCTTTAATAGTGTAGAAAGATTTATTACCAGCGGATATCATTTCGGTAACCCAAGTGGCCGGTTGAAAGCCTTCTGCCTTCATCATCTCTATGCCTTTTTCAACCCCAATGGCATCCCAAATTTGAAAGGGACCGTGTCCCCAGGCAAAGCCTGCTTTCATGGCGTCATCTATCTTATATAATTCTCCTGTTATTTCGGGGATCCTATTGGAAGCATATTCGAATAATGAAGAAAAACTCTTTCTGTAAAAGGCACCTGCTTTGTCCTTTCCAGTCACCAATACTTTAAATCTGTCTATTACATTCTCTATGGATTTGGTGAGTTCAAGAGTGGCAAAACTAGCCTTTTTGCTGGGCCTGTATTCCATGGTGTTAAGGTTCAGGGCCAATATTTCCCTACCTTCCTTTTTGTAAAAGCCCTGTCCTGTCTTACTTCCGAACCACTTATTTTCCATCATTTTTCCGATAAAATCGGGAAGTGTAAATTGCTCCCGTCTTTCATCATCCTTGCAATTTTCTGCAATACCATTGGCTACATGTACCAAAGTGTCCAAACCAACAACATCTACCGTACGGAAGGTGGCCGATTTAGGCCTACCTATTACCGGACCTGACAGTTTATCTATTTCCTCAACGGTGAGGTCCATTTCCTTTACAGCATGAAACAAACTCATAATGCTAAATGTCCCTATTCTATTACCGATAAATGCCGGAGTGTCTTTAGCTATCACGGAAGTCTTGCCTAAAAACTGTTCCCCGTAACCATTTAGGAAATCCAATACTTCGGTGGAAGTTTTTGGACCAGGAATTATTTCAAATAGTTTTAAATATCTGGCCGGATTAAAAAAGTGTGTTCCGCAAAAATGTCTTTGGAAATCCTCACTTCTGCCCTCACTCATAAATTTAATAGGTATTCCCGAGGTGTTGGAGGTAATTAAGGTTCCTGGTTTTCTGTGTTTGTCCAGCTTTTCAAAAACTATTTTTTTGATATCCAAGCGTTCCACAACCACTTCAATGATCCAATCTACCTGTCCCACTTTGGAAATATCGTCCTCAAGATTCCCTGTAGTGATTCTCTGGGCAAATTTTTGATGATATATGGGGGAAGGTTTGGATTTTAAGGCCGCGGCCAAGGAATCGTTTACCAATCTATTTCTTACAACCTTATCCTCTAGGGTAAGGCCATTTGCCTTTTCCTTATCATTAAGTTCCCGTGGTATAATGTCCAAGAGCAATACTTCCACTCCTATGTTGGCAAAATGACAGGCAATACCACTTCCCATAATACCAGAACCAATAACTGCTACTTTTTTAATGTGTTTGTTCATCAATAAAAAGGTGTTAACTAGTTTTTATTTTCTTAATAAATTTTCTTTTCTGCAATCAACTTGTTAATGATCTCAGTTACCTCAAAAAAAGTATTTAATCTTTCTGCGGGTACATGGGTTTTAACCACATCGTTAAAACGAAGTACAACATCTTTCGAATCTTTTCTCTTTTCCAGGCCAAATGCTGTAAGGTGTATAAGTACACCTCTGCCATCATTGGGGTTGGGCCTACGTTCAATCAGTCCCTTTTCCTCCATACTCTTCAATATTCGGGAGAGACTTGTGGCCTCCATGCCCATTTTTGGACCAAGGGCAGTAGAGGGCGTTCCCGTTTTGGGATCAATACTTAATAAAGTAAAACCTACGGCCATGGTACTATTGAATTTTCTCGCCTCCTCGTTGTACATTTTTGTTACCGCTTGCCAGGTTGCCCGGAGCGCATAATCTATGGTTATGTCTTGCATGTTGTATTGTTGGTTGTTCCAAAGATATAAAAATATATTATGCATGCATAATATATTTTAAAAAAAAATGGGGTTTCCGGAAAATAAAACAGCTTCCCGTTAAAGAAGCTGTTTAGGATTTAGTTTTGGACATTCCTCAATGCCCGTAAATGTCATTATAAAGATCTATATACTTTTCTTTGACTATTTTTCGTTTTAACTTCATGGTAGGGGTAAGGTGTCCCTCATCTATACTCCAAATATCCGGGGTAAGTCTAAATTGCTTTACTTTTTCCCATTTGGCAAAACTCTCATTGGCTGTATCCACTTCCTCTTGGAACCTCGCAATTACTTCTTTATTTTGGACCATTTTTTTATGATCGCCCACTTCTATATTGTGTATTTTGGCCCAATTGCGTAAAAATTCAAAATCTGGTTGTATCAAAGCTGCCGGCATTTTTTCCCCTTCACCTATTACCATTATTTGCTCTATGAATCTGGATTGTTTAAAGCGGTTTTCCAAAAGTTGGGGCGCAACATATTTACCTCCGGAGGTTTTGAACATTTCTTTCTTTCTATCGGTAATCTTAAGAAATCCGTCGGCATCTATCTCGCCAATATCGCCCGTATGAAAATATCCATCCTTAATGACCTCGGCTGTTTTTTCGGGATCCTTGTAATAGCCTAGCATTACCTGTGGCCCCTTAACGCATATTTCCCCGTCTTCCGCTATTTTTACCTCGGTCTGTTCCAAAAGTTTTCCTACAGTGCCAATTCTAAATCCACCGTTCCTCATATCGTTGACTGAGACAACGGGAGAAGTTTCAGTAAGGCCATACCCCTCCATGACCCCAAATTCGGCAGCATTGAAAATACGAGCCAAGCGAGGTTGTAAAGCTGCACTACCAGATGCTATTAATGACAGATTTCCTCCCAGACCCGCTTTCCATTTACTGAATATTAATTTTCTGGCCAATGCCAATTTCCTTTCATACCACCAACCATTTTGTTCATAAGGTTCGTATTGTAGGCCCACTTCAACGGCCCAGAAAAACAATTTCTTTTTAATGCCTGTAAGCTCGGTTCCTTTGGCAATGATCTTGTCGTACACTTTTTCCAATAATCTGGGGACGGCCGTCATCACATGCGGGGCACACTCTTTTAGATTGTCGCTTATTTTATCCATAGATTCCGCAAAATAAATGGTGACTCCGGTGTATTGGTAGAGGTACATCATCATTCTTTCATAGATATGGCATACGGGCAAAAAGCTTAAGCAAGAGATTTTGCCATGATCTATGGGCAAGCGCTTTGAGCTTTCTAAGGCATTGCACACCACATTGTGGTGGGTGAGCATAACCCCTTTTGGTCTCCCCGTGGTCCCGGACGTGTAAATCAGGGTGGCCAAATCATCTGGCTTAACCTTATTTTTGAGTTTTTCTACCTCATTTTGGTTGGAGGTATCCGCACCCATTTCCAAGATTTCACCCCAGTTTTTGCAGTTTTCAAGTACATCAAACGAATATACATCCTTTAGATGCGGGGTATTTGCTTTTACTGCATTCACCTTGTCAAAAACTTCCGTACAGGAAACAAATACGTATTTGGCCTCTGAATGATTTAGGACGTATTCATAATCCTCTTCGGATATAGTTGGGTAAATAGGTACATTTTGAGCGCCTAACTGAAGTATTCCGATATCCATAATGTTCCATTCCGTTCTGTTGGTCATGGAAATAAGGGCAATCTTGTCATTAGGTTTTACTCCAAGACGTAACAAAGCCCTGCTTATGGCATTTGCCTTGTCTATATATTCCTGGGTAGATGTTGCAACCCATTCTCCATTATACTTTGTGACTAGCGATTTTTTTAAATTGAATTTCTCTAGTTGATAATAAGGAAAGTCAAAAAGGCGGGTGATTTCTTGCATATTTAATTTGCTGTTCGTAATCGCAAATTAAGAAAAGGGAACGGTATTTTAAAATCACATTCGTATAAAAAATGTAAAAAAATTATGGAGTCTTCATTTTACTACTAAAATAGGTGCCTAATTGGCTTTGTTTATTTAGGTTGGTGAGTTGAAATAGCTGTGTTTTAAATTAGTGTTTTAATCATGGAGTACTTAATTTTATGTGTAATTTTTGTTCATTTTTAAATAAGGTTCCATGAATTAAGGTTTACATGTGTCCTAATTAAAGAATTTCCAAGTAGAATTAATTATGGGGCTTATTAACGTTGTTTGTATTAATTCTGAGGTTACTTAGCTAAGATTTATAGCTTGGAAACTACAAAATGATTAAGTTCAATCTTTAATGTGCCATTTTCTAAAATATACGTTTCAACCTTTTGAAATCAACTGAAAAGTTTATGGTGCTTAATTTTATTTGTAACCATTATTAACAATTAAACTAAACCAATGAAAAAGCTTTTTGTAACGGCAGCAGTTATTATTACCATGATTTCATGCGCCGAAAAATCCAAAATCCCTGTATATGCATGGACCGGTGGTCCAGGAGAGGCTACCGATCAAGAACTGATGGCAACTTTTAAGAACTATAAGGAAAAGGGGATTGATGGACTAATGTATAATGGCGGACATAATCCGGAAACGTATACACGGGTAGGCAAATTGGTGAAGGATGCAGGAATGGAATTCCATACATGGATACCCACAATGGTTCAGGGAGACAATCCTAAATTGCCAAAAGATCTTTATGCTATTAATAGAAATGGCGAATCGGCTTTTGATAAACCGGCCTATGTTTCCTATTATAAATTTCTTTGTCCCAATAAGGAGGGTTCTTTTAACTTTTTGTCGGAATTATACGGTAATATTGCCGCTGTGGAAGAGGTGGACGGAATACATTTGGATTACATCCGTTTTCCGGATGTAATATTGGCGGAAGGCCTATGGGATAAGTATGGACTGGTAATGAACGAGGAATATCCCGTAGCCGATTATTGCTATTGTGATAAGTGTGTTGGTGATTTTAAAGAAAAATCCGGAATAGACATCAAAGCGGTGGAAGACCCATCTAAAGTTCAGGAATGGAAGCAGTTTAGATATGATTTGATTACCAATATCGTAAACCGTTTGGCCAAGGTGGTCCATGAAAAAGGCAAAAAAATAAATGCTGCAGTTTTTCCAGGCCCCAGCAATGCTATGAAAATGGTTAGACAGGAATGGAACAAATGGGATTTGGACGCTTTTTATCCTATGAACTATAATGATTTTTATTTAAAAGGTCCTGAATGGGTGGGTGATATAACCAAAGAGGAAGTGGCTTCCGTTAATGGTGAAAAGCCAATTTTTAGTGGACTTTTTATATGCCCGAACCCTGAAAACAAAACAAAGGAAAATGACCCTGAAAATCACGGGTTATTACCTTCAGAAATAGAAACGGCCATTAGGGCGTCCATGGAGAATGGAGCTGCCGGAATATGTCTTTTTACTCCCGAAAGAATGAAACCTGAGCATTGGGAGGCTTTTGATAAGGCAATCCATGCCGATTATTCCAAGAAATAAACAATTTCATTGACTTCCATAAGGAAGTAGGAGAATTTTTTATAAAAATCCCTTGACTAAAAGTCCAACTTTTAGTCAAGGGATTTTAATTTGAGAAATTATAGATGTAGTTTAAATCCTTCGTGCGTTGCCTTGAATCCGATACTTTCATAAAAACGAATGGCATTGGGGCGTAGTTTGTTGGAGGTCAACTGTATCAAATGGACGTTTTTTTCCTTTGCCCTTTCAATAATCCATTGAAACATGCGTTTGCCAATTCCTTTGCCCGTTTGGTCTTCCCGTACATGGACGTTTTCCACAAGACAGCGTATGCCGCCTACATAGGTTAGGTATTGGAGAAAGCTTAATTGAAAAGTGGCTACGACTACGCCCTGGGAATTCTCTAGTACGATCAATTCCTGATTTTTGTCCCTATTAATTCTTTCAAAGGCACTATAATACTCTTTGGGAAGAGGATCCTCCAACCTTTCCCGCATTTGACCCAACATATCATTGGCAATCATTTCTAATATTGCTACCAGATCTTCCTGAGTAGCTTTTCTATAGACCATGATGATTATCCATTAATAATTTCCAGCCATTTTCTGGCATTGACAAATGCCTCCAACCATGGTGAAACCTCATCTTTTCTTCCTTCAGGATAATGTGCCCAGTTCCACTGGAAAATAGAGCGTTCTATATGGGGCATTGTTACCAGATGTCGGCCAGAGGTGTCACATAGCATAGCGGTATTAAAATCGCTGCCATTCGGGTTTGCAGGATAACCTTCATAACCGTAATTGGCCACTATATTATAATTTTCCTTGGCCATGGGCAATTTAAATTTTCCTTCACCATGGGATATCCATACCCCTAAATTGGCTCCTTCCAAACTTGAAAGCATAATGGAATTGTTCTTTTGAACAACCACGGAAGTAAATCCGCTTTCGTGTTTATGGGAATCATTAAAGGTCATTTTTCCGTGTTCAGAATGCTCCGGGTTAATCAATTCCAATTCCATAAATAACTGACAACCGTTACAAATACCTATGGATAGTGTATCTGGTCTGGCAAAGAAATTCTTTAATGCCTTATTGGCTTTTTCGTTGTATTTAAAGGCGCCTGCCCAACCTTTGGCACTTCCCAATACATCTGAGTTGGAGAAGCCACCCACCGCGCCAATAAACTGAATATCTTCCAAGGTCTCCCTGCCAGAAATAAGATCGGTCATGTGTACATCCTTTACATCAAAACCGGCCAGGTACATGGCATTGGCCATTTCTCGTTCCGAGTTGCTACCTTTTTCACGTAGGATGGCCGCTTTTGGACGGGAAGTTGTCTTACTTGGTAGTTTGCCATCAAAATGGGCAGGGAATGTATAGGATAAGGGTTGGTTTTTATAATTGCTGTACCTTTCTTGTGCCAGGTTGTTGGCCGTTTGCTTATTATCAAGAAGGTAAGAAGTTTTAAACCAGGTATCCCGAAGGGAATTAATATTCAGTCCCATTTCCATACTGTGATTCTTAATGGTCAGGGTAGCTTTTGTGCTCACCGATCCAATTTTGAAATGTTCAATTCCTGCATTGGTCAATACCTTTTCTACACTGTTGTCCTTAGCCTGAAAAACAATTCCGGCATTTTCCGAAAACAATAATTTAATGGTATCGGATTCACCTATGGCGGTTAAATCCAATGTGGCGCCCAAATCCAGGTCGGCAAAACAAAGTTCCAAAAGTGTGGTGATCAATCCACCAGAAGCAACATCGTGTCCGGCAAGAATTTGTCCGTCTAATATTAAACTTTGTAGCGTATTGAATACGTTCTTAAAATTATCGGTATTGTTTATAGTAGGCGCTTCGTCACCAATGGTATTCAAAATTTGGGCAAAGGAGGATCCACCTAATTTAAAGGAGTCCTGGGATAAATTGATGTAATAAATATCCCCGCCAATTTTTTGTAACACCGGTTCTACTACCTTGTTAATATCGGTACAGTTTCCGGCAGCGGATATGATTACGGTTCCAGGAGCTATCACTTCAGCGTCCTTGTAACGTTGTTTCATGGAAAGGGAGTCTTTTCCAGTAGGGACATTGATTCCTAGGCCGATGGCAAAATCGGAAATGGCCTGCACAGCCTCGTATAGCCTTGCGTCCTCCCCGGGATTTTTACAAGGCCACATCCAGTTGGCTGAAAGCGAAACCGAGTCCAAACCGTCTTTCAAAGGTGCCCAGACTATGTTGGTCAATGCTTCCGCAATACTATTTTTACTTCCAGCAGTGGGGTCTATCAGTCCTGAAATAGGGGAGTGGCCAATAGAGGTTGCAATTCCTTCCTTTCCTTTATAATCCAACGCCATAACGCCACAATTGTTCAAGGGCAACTGCAACGGACCGGCACATTGCTGTTTGGCAACCTTGCCTCCTACACAGCGGTCTACCTTATTGGTAAGCCAATCTTTGGCAGCTACAGCTTCCAATTGCAGCACTTGGTCCAAATAATCATGGAAGTGTTCCAAGGAATATGACGGAGCCGAATATTTTCTTGTTATTGTGGAATCGTTCATTACGGTTTTAGGGGAACTACCGAACATATCGGATAGTTCCATGTCCATCGGACTTTCTCCCGTTGTGGCAGATTTAAAGGTAAAACGGTTGTCTCCAGTAACGTCACCAACCTCATACATGGGCGATCGTTCCCTGTCTGCAATTCGGTGCAGCATGTCGACATCCTTTTTTCCAATGACCAATCCCATACGTTCTTGGGATTCGTTTCCTATGGTTTCTTTTGCCGATAGGGTAGGGTCTCCAATGGGCAGTTTGTCCATATCTATTAATCCCCCTGTATCCTCGACCAATTCGGAGAGACAATTTAAATGTCCGCCCGCACCATGGTCGTGAATGGAAACGATTGGGTTATGGTCGCCTTCTACCATACCTCTTATGGCGTTTGCTGCCCTTTTTTGCATTTCAGGGTTGGAACGCTGAATGGCGTTCAGTTCTATAGTTGCGCCAAATTCTCCGGTATCCGCACTGGATACGGCCGCGCCGCCCATACCAATACGGTAGTTGTCACCACCAAGTATAACGATTTTATCGCCTGTTTTGGGCAGATCCTTTATGGCTTGTTCGGCCTTTCCATAACCAATGCCTCCCGCCTGCATTATTACCTTGTCATAGCCTAATTTCCTAGCCTGGTCCGTTGCAGAATTGTCATTGGCTTCATCGTGCTCAAAAGTAAGTACGGATCCGGCTATTAAAGGTTGCCCAAATTTGTTTCCAAAATCGGATGCTCCGTTAGAGGCCTTTATTAAAATATCCATTGGGGTTTGGTATAACCAATTCCTTTCGGGCATTCCTTTTTCCCAGGGCCTATTTTCCTCCAAGCGGGAATAGGCGGTCATATACACCGCGGTTCCTGCCAAGGGCAAGGAACCTTTTCCTCCTGCCAAACGGTCCCTGATTTCTCCACCGGCCCCTGTGGCTGCACCATTAAAAGGCTCAACTGTGGTTGGGAAGTTATGGGTTTCTGCCTTCAGGGAAATAACCGATTCAAAAGGTTTCTCCTGGTAGAAATCTGGCTTGTCGGCACTTTTTGGGGCAAACTGTACCACTTTTGGCCCTTTAAGAAAGGCCACGTTATCC
Source organism: Arenibacter troitsensis (assembly GCF_900177645.1). GTDB lineage: Bacteria > Bacteroidota > Bacteroidia > Flavobacteriales > Flavobacteriaceae > Arenibacter > Arenibacter troitsensis. The sequence continues at coordinate 350,743 of NZ_FXAO01000003.1, read as the reverse complement.
TTATAGGCGGAAACGATATCCCCAGGATGTTCCTGGGATGTTTTTTTAATAAGCTTAAAAAGCGATGATGGCTTTTCTACTCCGTCGATGACAAAGGTCCCGTTAAAAATTTTATGCCTACAGTGCTCAGAATTTACCTGACTAAAGCCAAATACCTCAGAATCTGTTAGCTTGCGACCAATTTTTTCAGAGACTTGTTCCAGATATGCAACTTCTTCATCGCTAAGTGCCAATCCCTCCTGTTCATTGTATTGGGCAATATCCACTATCTCCAAGATAGGTTCGGGCATTATATCAATCTTAAAAACATCCTGCGAAAGGCCACTATATTTTTGGAAAAGCATTGGGTCATACCCTTTTTCGTCTTGGTCTACTGCGGTAAACTCCTCAATTCTAATAATACCTGAAATCCCCATATTTTGGGTTATCTCCGTGGCATTGGTACTCCATGGGGTAATCATGGCTGCCCTGGGACCAACAAAAAAGGCGTCCAATGACGCCGCGTTCAACTTAGGTTGGTTGCCGAACAACCACATAAGTTTAACGTTATCTTCCTGGGAAAGGTCGTTTTTGGTTTGAACCGCAAATATCTTAGTGCTAAGGTCTCCAAAGAAATGAATCATCTAATATGTAAATTGTATGGTTGAGAAAGCTGCAAATTTACGGTTTTAATGTGTAATTTTTGATTAGAATAGTTAACAGTTTTGGACAACAATTGTTAATTTCTGTAGGTGGTCCTTTTAAGAACCTGCCCTAATCATTATTTTGGTTCTATATGTATCAATACATGTCCAATGTTCGGGATGTCCCTACGGAGCCTATCCTTGAGCTTGTGGGACAGATCGTGCCCTTCTTTTACACTAATTTTGCCGTCTACTTGGGCATGCAGGTCTATATGATATTTTGTGCCCGCCTTTCGGATGAAACATTTTTCGGTTCCCATTATACCATCAACAGTTGTGGAAACATCGCGAATTTCATCTATGAGATCATCATAAAGATGTTCATCCATGATCTCTCCAAGGGCTGGTCTAAAGATTAGATAACCATTGTAAACAATAAAAAATGAGGCAGCCAAAGCAGCCCAATCATCGGCCGTTTCGTATCCCTTGCCAAAGATAAGGGCAATGGAAATCCCTATGAAAGCCATAACGGAGGTAATGGCATCGCTTCTATGGTGCCACGCATCTGCCTTTAAGGAAGAACTATTGGTTTGGATACTTTTTTTTAAAACCACCCTATACGAAATTTCCTTCCAAAGAATAATAGTGCCCAAGACCAACAGGGTCCAGGATTTGGGTGTTTTATGTGGGGTCAAAATGTTCATGATACTTTCATAGGCTATGATCGTTGCCGAGGTAATTAAAAACCCTACTACCAAAAATGTAATGAGGGGTTCAATCTTGCCATGACCATAAGGGTGATTCTCGTCTGCCGGTCTTTTGGCGTATTTAAGTCCAAATAATACCAAAAGGGAAGAAAAAATATCGGTTGTGGATTCAATGGCATCGGCAATCAAAGCGTAGGAATTACCAAAAATACCAGCCAAACCTTTAATTATTGCTAAAAAAATATTTCCAGCAATGCTGAAATAGGTGGTCTTTATGGCGGACTGTTCGTTGTTCATTCTATTCCTAAAATGGATAAAAAATTAAAGGTAAGAAACTTTTGACTGCTTTTTAGGATAGTAAAGCAGAATAGGGATATCTTATTTTAGCGTGCATGTTACTTGAATAGCTCCATTTTTTGCCAAGGGACTTTATTAGTTGAGTAAATTGTATATTAGGAGTAAAATACCTTATAAACAATTAATAGATAAGCACCATGGCTAAGGAATATGTAGATATCGCAACACTAAAATTTTTGTTATACCAAGTGCATGGGGCGGAAACTTTGCTGTCGTCAGAACGGTTTCAGGATTATGACAAGGATTCCCTTGACTTATTTTTAAATGCCATCAAGGAGTTTTCCGACCGTGAATTGTTTCCTTATTTCAAAGAGATGGATGAAGCTCCGGCCATGTATAAAAATGGGACCATAATGGTGCATAAACAGGTAGATGTAATGATGAGGAAGGGGGGTGAAATGGGAATTATTTCCGGTCCTTTTGATTATGGGGAAGGCGGATTGCAGTTGCCTTTTATCATCCATACTGCTTCTGCTTATATACAGGAGGCCGCCAACAATCATTTGCCGGGATATGCTGGATTGACCCAAGGGGCTGCCGAGTTGATAGTTCATTTTGCCAATGAGGATCTTAAGGAAACCTATGTTCCCAAAATGTTATCCGGTGCATGGGGAGGTACCATGTGCCTTACAGAACCCCAGGCGGGTAGTTCCTTATCGGATATCACTACCAAGGCAACTAAAACACAGGAAGGATATTATAGGATATCCGGACAAAAGATATTTATATCGGGCGGGGATCATCAATATGCGGAAAATATAGTCCACCTTTTGTTGGCCAGAATAGAAGGCGCTCCGTCGGGAACAAAGGGTATATCCTTATTTGTGGTGCCCAAACTTAGATTGGATAAAGATGGGAAATTAATAAATAACGATGTATTGACGGTGGCCGATTTTCAGAAAATGGGTCAACGGGGTTATGCCACGACCCATTTGGGATTTGGTGATAAGGACGATTGCCACGGCTGGCTGGTAGGGGAGGCCCATAAGGGGCTTAAATATATGTTCTTAATGATGAATAGTGCCAGAATAAGTGTAGGACGTGGAGGTGCAGCCATAAGTATGGCAGCTTACCAAGCATCCTTGGAGTATGCCAATGAGCGACCCCAAGGACGAAAACTTTCCAATGACGGAAAAAAAGATCCAGATGAAAATCCTTGTCTAATAATAGAACACCCCGATGTAAGGCGCATGTTGTTATTACAAAAATCCATTGCCGAAGGGTCATTAAGTTTGGTGCTGTTGGCAGCCAAGTATTATGATATCATTGCATCCACCAAAAATCCGGATACTAAGGAAAAGTACAGCTTATTGTTGGAAATGGTCATTCCTATTGTAAAAACCTATCCCACAGAAGCAGGAACTTTGTCTGTGAGCAATGGGGTGCAGGTATTGGGCGGATATGGATTTTGTTCCGATTTTATTCTTCAGCAATATTATCGAGATATTAGGATATTTAGTATATACGAGGGTACCACTGGTATTCAGTCCCAGGATTTATTGGGAAGAAAGGTTCCCATGGAAAATGGTGAGGCCCTGGAATTGTTGTTAACGGAAATATTGCATACTCTAGAGGAGGCTATGGAATTTGATGAATTACGTTCTTCGGCCAAAAATTTGGGGGACAAAATTAAATTGACAAGGGAGGTACTGGATTTTCTAATGCCTTTTGCCAAAGAGGGGAACTACGAACGCTATTTGGCCGACGCCAATTTATTTATGGAATATTTAAGTCATGTGGTAATAGGATGGCTATGGTTGGATATTGCTGTACATGCGCAACGAAATTTGCAGCAGGGGGACCCTGCTTATTCCAAAGCCTTTTATGAAAGTAAGATACATACAATGAAGTTTTATTTTAAGTATGAGTTACCAAAGACCAACAGTTTGGCAGAATCGCTGATGCATCCGGACGTACTTACCATAAATACCAAGAAGGAAGTTTTTTAAATATCTTTTTTTTGCTAGACTAGGTAGGGTAATTCTACATTTGGTTGTTCTATATACAAACAGTGCTATTGATAAAATCACAGTTTAAATAAAACAATTAAATTATGAAGAGACTACCATTTTTTAGTTTAGCGATCCTACTTTTTTCTTTTGTTGGATTAAAGGCCCAGGAGGTAGAATCCACCGAACAGGAAAAACTTACTTATTACGAACAAAGAGCCAGGGAGGACGCTCAATTTGAACAATCACATGAACTGGTTGAAGAGGAGGAGGAAGAATTCTGGGAATCACAGCAGGATTATGAAAAACAATTGAAAAAGAGGGATAAAAAGGCTTACAAAGCGTATATGAAAGGCAAGAGGGATGCCTATGCGGAACACCGCAGTCATTGTGACCATCACTGCCACCATAGTGACCATTACCATACCCATGCCAGTTTCTACTATTACCACAACGAGCCTTATCGATATAGAAGCTATTCCAGTGGAACAACTATCCGCACGGGAGTTGGGCTAAGTGCACCCAGTGTTAGAATAGGACTTTAGGAACCAGAACTTAAAAAGAGGCTGTCCATAAACATGGACCGCCTCTTTTATTTAATCATTTTTTATTTTCTAAGCTGTTTTTTTCCAAAAGGGCCATATAGAATCCGTCAAATCCAGTTTTGCAGGCGTAAATATTACTATCCTTGATAAGACTAAAGTCCTTTCCAGCCTCCGAACCTAGGAATTTTTTTACTTGTTGAATATTTTCTTGGGGCAAAATGGAACAAGTGGCATAGACCAATTTCCCTCCTGGTTTAACTATTCTACTGTAATCCTGAAGAATTTGTTGTTGTGTAACCATTATTTTTTCCAAGAAATCGGGTTGCAATTTCCACTTGGCATCGGGGTTTCTCTTTAGGACCCCTAATCCAGTACAGGGCGCATCTATTAGTACCCTATCGGCAGTATCGAATAGTTTTTTAATTACCTTGGTGGAATCTATGGCTCTGGTCTCCACATTATGGGCTCCGTCTCGTTTCGCCCTTCTTTTTAATTCCTTTAGTTTGTTGCCATAAATATCCAGTGCTATCAGCTGACCCTTGTTTTCCATTAGTGCCGCCAAATGAAGTGTTTTACCACCAGCTCCTGCACAGGTGTCTACCACACGTTGACCAGGTTTAACATCCAAAAATGGAGCCACCAATTGGGAAGAGGCATCCTGTACTTCAAACCAACCATTTTTAAAGGCTTCGGTAACAAAAACATTGGAACGCTCCTTTAACCTTAAAGCATCGGGATACCCTTTAATGGATTCCGTTTCAACTCCGGCCTCGTGGAGAACACTGCTTAAATTATCCTTGGTTGTTTTTAAGGTATTTACCCTTAAAATTACTTCTGCCTGTTCATTTAGAGCATGAATTTCCTTGGTCCAAAGGGCCTCGCCCAAAGATTTTGCACAGAGCTCGTCCATCCAATCCGGTACGGATTCCCTATATTTTCTTATTTTGGAGAGTTCGTCAAATTTTCCTTTGATCCTTCTTTCCGGAGTAGGCTCTATTTGTTTCCAGTCCGGTAGCTTAATACCTTTAAGAACGGCCCAAACAGCGAACATTCTAAATAGGTTTTGTCTACTATATGGGGCCTTTACCTCTGCAATCTCTGCATATAAGCGCCTCCAACGTACCATTTCATAGGTGGTTTCTGCAATAAAACCTCTGTCCCGGGCACCCCATCTTTTGTCATATTTTAATACTTTTTCTACTACCTTGTCTGCATATTCACCTTCATTAAATATATAATTCAACGCATCAACAACCGCAAACACTAGATTTCTATGTAATCGCATTTCTAAAAATTAAGATTGCAAAGGTATTGTATTAGAACCTATTCCTCTTATTTTTGGGAAAAATTCTAAGCATGCGCATTTATTTGGTAATTCTCCTTCTGTTTATTTTGGGCTCCTGTTCCGAAATGGAAGAAAATAGGGTGTTCAGTACAGTAAAGATAGAGACCATTTATACCGATTCATTAAGCTTTAGGGCCATCGAAATTATGGACGGTGGCAATATGGCATTTGCTGCCAATAAGGGAGCTTTTGGGTTGGTAGACCTTAGGTCCAACAAGGTAAGGGTAAATACCCAAAGATATGACAGTATACTTCCGGAGTTTAGGGCCGTAGCACAAAATTCAACCGATTTTTTTATGCTTTCCATTGGTAGTCCTGCCTTATTGTACAAAACAGGTGATCAAGGCAATATGGAATTGGTATATAAGGAAGAGGGTGAGAAGGTGTTCTATGATGCCATGACCTTTTGGAACGATCAGGAGGGGATTGCTGTTGGGGACAGTATGGATGGGTGTCTATCCATAATCATTACTAGGGATGGCGGTAATAGTTGGAAAAAAATACCGTGTTCCATTTTGCCAAAGTCCGAAACCGGGGAGGGAGCCTTCGCTGCCAGTAATACCAACATAAAGTTGTTGGGGACCATGGCGTGGATAGCAACTACACATGGAAATGTATATTATACCAACGATAAAGGGGTTACTTGGGAAGTTGTAAAGACCCCAATAAGCAGTGAAAAAACTACTCAAGGTATCTTTTCCGTTGATTTTTATGATGAACACCTTGGCGTTGTTTTTGGCGGGGATTATACCGACCCGGAAATAAATAACGGCAACAAAGCGGTTACTAAGGACGGAGGTAAAACTTGGAAATTGATCGCCGATGGCAAACTACCAAATTTTAGGAGTTGTGTACAGTTTGTACCAAAATCCAAAGGGAATTCCCTGGTTGCTATTGGTTTTGAAGGTATAGCTTATTCCCAAGACACTGGTGAAACTTGGAAACAACTATCCGATGAATCTTTTTATACCCTTAGGTTTATGAACGACACTATTGCGTATGCCGCCGGTAAGGATAGGATTGCAAAACTTATTTTTCGCTGAGAGGTTATAAAAAAGATGATACTTTAATCTTGTTCCTTTGGCTTTGGGCCTGGATGAAAATTACTGGCCTCCCTTTTTCTGTCTATATTGTTTGATAAGCTGACGTTTAAAATCCTCTTCCGAACGCATCAACATAATGGTCTTCTTGGCAGAAATGGTCTTGGATATTTTTTCTATATAAGATTTTTCCAGCTTAAATTTTTCTTCCTCCAACCTTTGCATACGGCCCAAAAGTTCGTCTGCTTTAGTATCAGATAGGGCGTCCAGATTCTTTATCTCGGAACCTATTTCAAAGCGCTCCTCCCTAAACAAATTTTCTCTTTTGGATTGATGTTCGTTATAAATAGGCCAGAAGCTTTGGGCCTCTTTTGGGGTGAGGTTCAACCTTTCTGTAATGAAAGCTATTTTTAGGGACTTTATTTTATCCCAATCCTGCCTTTCCTGTGAGCTTAATGAAAGGGTAGCTGCAAGGAATAGGAGGGTGGCAAGTATATTTATTTTCTTAATCATCATGGTGCATATTTAATTCTTCAAAATCTTCAATATGGGAATCCAAATAATCTATGATATTATCATTGTCCAGTCTACTTTCCAGTATATCATTTAGGTCCATATCCTGTATTGGAAGTATTTCTGCCAAATCATAGGAAGAGAGTTCCAAATCGTTAAATTCAAAATATTGTTCTATGTCGGAATTGGCCAAATCCGAATACGATGGTGTTTTATCGTTATTAATTTGAACCAAAATGAACAACAATACAACAGCAGCTACGGAAGCGGCCGCATAAAGGTGTTTTTTATAAGATTTTAAAGGGATTACCTTGATCTCCTCCGCCTGAATGATTTCCAGTTGACCAGAAAGCCTTGCGTTGAAAGTTTCAAAATAACCTTCCGGAACCTTGAAACCTTCATTTGGAGGCATGGAAAAATCTTCCTTCAATATCTTTTTCATGATATCATTGGAAAGGGTGTCAAAATACCCATCCGGAACCCCAAAGTTTTTATTTTTATTTAATTTATCCATTTCAATAGTTTGACCTTGAACATTATAAAAGGTTTAATTCTCTTTCAAAAAAGCTTCAATCTTTTTTGACGCCAAATGATAGGAGGCTTTTAATCCACCTACGGAGGTCTCTAATATTTCCGAAATTTCTTCATACTTCATCTCCTGAAAATATTTCATATTAAATATTAATTTTTGTTTTTCAGGAAGGGTGGCAATGGCCATTTGTAATTTTAGTTGAATTTCATCGCCTTCAAAATAAACATCAGCCCTTAAATCTTCAACGGCCTTGGTGATCAACTTCTCGTTATTGATCTTTAGTTTTTGTGATTTGGATTTCAAAAATGTCAACGCCTCATTGGTGGCTATCCTATACATCCAAGAGTATAATTTACTATCCCCTTTAAAGCTATCGATATTTCTAAAAACTTTTATAAAGGTATTCTGCAATACATCATCGGTATCATCATGGTTCAAGACAATCCGTCTTATATGCCAATACAAACGTTCCTTGTAGGTGTTTACCAACACCTCAAACGCTTTGGCCTGATGGTCCTTTTGCTTTAATTGTATTACTAAAGTTTCTTCCGCAATCAACATTTTGGACTTAAGTTCCGTTATAGGACTATAAAAATGGCAAAAGGTTTAATTATAGCTTTATTATTTTTTATTAACCTACCGTAAAGGTAAGCAAGTTTAGGTATTGACCTATTTTTTTAGGTTATGGCCTTTTAAAGAAAATTATTTTTATTTTTTGGCTATTTTTGATGTTATTCCTAGCAATAAGGTGTCAATTCTTTGTTAAACAATTATGAAATGAAATTATAAATGGTCTTTAGTGTGCATGAGAGTTGGCACAAACTTTTACTGGACGAGTTTAAAAAACCTTATTTCGAATCCCTTATGGCATTTGTGGGTAGAGAGTATGCCCAGAATACTTGTTACCCAAAGGAGAACAATATTTTTTCTGCTTTTAACCATTGTCACTTGGAAGATACCAAGGTGGTTATTATTGGCCAGGATCCGTATCACGGACCAAATCAGGCCAATGGTCTTTGTTTTTCCGTAAATTCGGGCGTAGCGCACCCACCTTCCCTAGTCAATATATTTAAGGAAATTGCATCCGATTTGGGTACGGCCTATCCGGAAGACGGAAATTTGGAGCGTTGGGCCAACCAAGGCGTACTGTTGTTGAACGCCACCTTAACGGTTCGGGCCAATGAAGCTGGCAGTCATCAGAATAAGGGGTGGGAGCTTTTTACGGATACTGTTATCGAAAAATTATCAATAGAAAAAGAGGGCTTGATATTTCTGTTATGGGGTGGTTTTGCAAAGAAGAAGGCTAAGTTGATCAGCACCAAGAAACATTATATTTTAACATCCGGACATCCGTCCCCTTTAAGTGCCAACAGAGGGTATTGGTTTGGGAACAAACACTTTAGTAAAACGAACAAAATATTAATGGAAAATGGAAGACAAGCAATTAAATGGTAATCCGTAGGGTATTCGAATAGGTATACTATAAATTTACTATGCGGTTATAAAGGAACTGTATGATTCATTTTTTGTTGCTTAAATCCTTCCGATGAAATCACATTTATATTACTTTTTTGTCCAAAATCGAAAATGTACTATTAACTAAATCTATATTTGTACTTTTTTTGAACCTGAATTATAAAACTTACACGAACATTTGTGATATTAAATATTAATAGGTTAATGAATTCTACAAGATTAAAATGGGTATTATTGGTTGACGACGACGGAACAACCAATATGCTGAATAAACTATTTTTAAAAAAACTTATTCCTGACCTGGATATTGATACTGTTACGGATGGTCACAGGGCATTGGATTTTATAGAGGCCAATATTAACGATATAGAACAAGGTAGTTTTTTGTTGATTTTGGATATTGAAATGCCAATAATGAATGGATGGCAATTTTTGGAGGCTTTCGACATACTTTTTAGAAAAGAGGAGAAGGAAAAAATTGTAATAGCCGTATTAACAGCCAATAGTTGTGAAGAGGTGACCTACAGGGCCTTGGCCAATCCCCGTGTTAAGGAATGTCTTCAAAAACCATTATCGGACATCAATTTCAGAAGTATCATCCAAACCTATTTTTACGACTAGGGCGACCTGCAATCGAAAATAATAAAATCTGTTTGTTCCTCTAAGTTGCCTTGTACAATATCTCCATGCTTGGGCTTACCTTTTCAATAAGCTTTAAGTCCTGTAAAGTATTTTGTACCAATTCCAAATTCCTTTTGCTGATATTATTTTGTCCCCATTCCGTTAGGGATAGCCAATGTTTAATATCTTCCAATTGCTGGTTGTAAGTGTTGGCCAAAGTTCGGTCTATGCTGGGGATCCGTTTAAAATCGGAAGTGTATATATTGATGACATCCAATATATGTTGCAAGGTACCTCGATTTTCAGATATAAATTTATCCGTTGCGGCAATAACGAAGCAAGGCCAAGGGGTGGGGCAATCTGTAATTCTTCTAAATACTCCTTGATCAACCAATGGTTTTGTAGTAAATCGCTCCCACATAAAATAATCGGCCTTGCCCTCTGTTAAACTGACCACCGCACCATTTAAATTATCAATTACTTCAAATTTTAATTTTTGGGTGTCCCAACCTTGGTTTTGTGCATTTACATACGCCATAAGATGGCTGCCACTCCCATATCTGCTTATAGCCGCAGTTTTATTTTTTAGATCGGCCAAGGTCTTATAATTACTTTTGGCCGCTACGTGGATGCCCCATAAGAGGGGAGTAGCAATATATTCCTGAACTATTTTTGAAGGATTCCCTTCGCTAATACTTTTTACGATTCCTTCGGTCAAAATTATGGCCAGATCAGTTTCGTTATCTTTTAACAATTGAGCCATTTTACCGGTTCCTTCCGGAATATCTGTCCATTTTAGGTTTATTCCACGGGCTCCGAAAGCGCCTTCTTCTATGGCTAATTGCCAAGGAAAATTAAAGTGTTCGGGAACGCCAACGATATTTACATTCTTCAAATCGATCTATTTTTTTAGGTTCGGAATCCATTTAAGGGTTTTGGTTTTGTTCATGATCTTAACTATTGTTGTATATGGAGCCTTATATGTTGTTTGTAATTAACTAGTTATAATTTTAATTTTTGCACTTTTAGGCTATCTTGCCCAAGGCATATTGGATGAGTTCGTCTATCGCCAAATCCGGTCTTGATGAAAACTGTACATTGGGCCTATTTGCCAATATACAGTTTAAGGAAATAGCTCTGTGGCCCAATAATTTTGCCAAGCCATAAATTCCAGAGGTCTCCATTTCCAAATTGGTAATGCGCTTATTATTGTAATTAAAACTGGCCAGTTTGGCATTCATATTTTCATCTTCCAATTTTAAACGTAAACTTCTACCTTGGGGACCGTAGAAACCGACATTGGTAGCGGTAAATCCCAATTGTATTTTATCCGAAATGAAATGGGCTGCCAAAGTTTTGTCATATTCAACAACATAGGGGCTGGACTTATCTTTCAGCCAATTGGTGTGTTTTATAAATGCTTGCTGAATCTCCTGGTGTTGTATATGGGCACTGTCGTAAAAATGAACAAGACTATCCAAACCAATGGCGTATTCGCTCAACAAAAACGAATCTATGGGAATATCCGGCTGAATGGCACCTGAAGTGCCTATCCTAATAATATCCAATTGGGTTTTGACTTTCTTTATAGTCCTAGTGTCAAAATTTATATTGACCAAGGCATCCAGCTCATTTAGGACGATATCTATATTGTCCGTGCCTATACCTGTTGAAATTACGGATATGCGCTTATTGTTCAGCCATCCGGTATGGGTTAAAAATTCCCGTTTTCCTTTTTTGATGTCTATTTTATCAAAATACCGCGAAACATGCTTAACCCTATCCGGGTCTCCAACGGTAATTATGGTATTTGCTAGGTCTTGTGGAAGTAAATTAAGATGGTATACGCTATGGTCTGCGTTTAGGATTAGCTCTGAAGAACCAATTTTCATTTTATAATTTTAGTATGCGGTTCGTTTCAGAGTTATAAAGGAAATTGTATTTTAAGGCTCCGCCCAAATAAGCGTCATTTTCTTGAATACAAGAATAATAGCTGGTTTTTCCTTCCAGAATTTCCATACCTTTTTTAGAAAGTTTTACGGGATTGAAATTGGTGAAAAGTGGCTTTAACTTGGTTAATACCCGCTCATATTGCGTGTCACCAAATCCATATCGCCCTTGATTTCTCAAGACGGTATTCAATAATTCCAATTTGGTCTTTGGTTTGGCATTGCGCGCTAAACGCAATATATTGTTTTCTACTTCATTGAGTCCGTTTCTAATGGTAGGGAAACGCATCAAGTGGGCTTCTATAGCACCGGAAAGGTGAGAGAATTGAAAACTATCAAAATCTTTGAGGTTTTCCAATCTAATGGGATTGTCGCTACAGTACAACTGCCAAACATAATCGGCGTATTCTATATCGTCCTGCGTTAAAAGTGTACGATTGGTATATAATTTACGAATTTGTTCTCCGGATAATTCTCCTAGCCCCAATATATCCAAGGAATCTTCTTTTCCTTCACTGGATACCAAAGATATTTCGGCATACGGCCTATGGGTCTTTAACCAGCTAATTACCGCCAACATATTTATTTGATCAAAGAGATCGAAATCGAACCAGAGCACAATACGGTCTTCCTGCTTGTGATTACATAGGGTGCGGTATTCTTTTAAAGTCTTATCGATAAACCATGATTTGGAGATCTTATAGTTCTTATTTAAAAACTCGAACCTTGTCTTCCAAAATGATTCGCTGCCAACATTGGTTTCGGTCTTACCTTCACATAACATTTCGCGCCAGGTAATAATATCCCCTTCCAATTTAAGGGTGCTTAATTTGTTGGTGAAAACATCACCGTTTGTTATGTGTAATTGGGAACTCATTGTAATGGTGGTTTAGGTTGTGGCTAATAAATGTAGTGTTTTATCTTAATATCAAAAAATAATTAACAAAAATCTAACCTCCAACGCGTTTTACTTTAAATCCTTTTTCCTGTAATATTTTCATTATTTTATCTCTATAATCTCCTTGAATGATTATAGAATCGTCCTTAAAACTTCCGCCTACACTAAGTTTGGTTTTAAGCTCCTTGGCCAATTTCTTAAAATCTTCGTCAGCGCCGGTATACCCTTCCAAAATGGTTGTTGGTTTTCCCTTTCTTTTTTCATACTTGCATATTATGGGGTCTTCCTGCAACCAAATATCATTGTCGACATCCTTTTTCGGCTCTTCCTCCGTTGGTTTATGATCCGGAAATAGATTCTTCAATTGATCCTTTAAGTCCATCTTACATTTTAAAAATTATGCTAAAATAATATTTCAACGCCAAAATCAAAACCCAACCTTTACCAATTGGGATTTTGGTAAGAATGGGTCATTTTTATCTAGTTGATATTTAATCCATAGGAAAGTCCTCGTCGTCCAATACTTCCTCCATCTGCTTTATATGCCTTTCCGTATGGCCAGACATGAACAGAAGAATTTGATAGGCATCAATGGTCCCAAAGGGAAGTTGTTGGTAACGGTTGCGAAGGTCGTCCTGAGTGTTTTTGACAAATCCAATATGTTCCTTCCTCTTAGTTTTAAATTCTTCCACCGTTTCTTCAAAACTGCCATATTTCCCAGAGGGTTCAAAAGGCTCACCGGTTTTAACTTTGTTGCTCCGGTCTTCTATCATGGCAATTAATCCTTCATCAGTAACTTTTACTTCTGCACGTTTGGAAGGGTCTGGCTCCTGGGCCAAAGTTCCCTGAAGCATTCCAAAAATCAAATTTTCAGATATTGCAATATGCTCTGCACATTCGGCAATGGACCAAGAATCATCCGATACCTTATAATTTAGTTGTTCCTCATTTAGACCCTCCAAGGTGTTTAATAAATGATCATGGGTTCTTGTCAATTCCTTTACGGCAAATTCCCTTTCGGCCTCTGTCAGCGTAGATTCAACTACTCCAAATGCACATAGAGCCAATAATACGATTGGTAAAAAAACTTTTTTCATAGTGTCCAAGTTTTAAATTGTTAATACTAACTATTCATTAAAGGCATAGGCAATAATTAAGCCTGGATTAATTCCAATCTACTTCGTTATTAGGCCTAAGTCGATCAATCTTTCGTGCAAAAACTCGCCAGCAGTAATATCCTCAAATTGTTTTGGATGGTCCTTGTCAATACAATTTTCCAAACAATTTAGAGGCATTTCGCTAATGGGATGCATAAAAAACGGTACGGAATACCTAGAGGTACCCCATAGCTCCTTGGGGGGATTAACCACCTGGTGAATGGTGGATTTTAATTTGTTATTGGTCAATCTGGATAGCATATCCCCAACGTTGATCATCAATTCAGCTGGCTGGGCAATTGCATCTACCCACTCCCCGTTGTGGTTTTTTACTTGCAGGCCCTTTCCTTGGGCCCCCATTAATAGGGTAATTAGATTGATATCTCCATGGGCTGCAGCCCTAACGGCATTTTTTGGTTCTTGTTGAATTGGAGGATAATGAATAGGCCTTAAGATGGAATTTCCATTTTTTATATAATTGTCAAAATAGGTTTCCTCCAGGTTTAAATGTAGGGCTAGGGCACGCAATACAAATTTTGCCGTTTTTTCCAACATTTTATAGGTTTCCTTGCCAGTGGCATTAAAATTATCCAACTCTTGTACCTCCACATTGGCAGGATATTCCTTTTCCAATTTTGGATTATTTTCCACATATTGGCCAAAATGCCAGAATTCCTTTAAATCGCCTTCCTTTTTTCCCTTGGCATGTTCTTTACCAAAAGAAGTATAACCCCTTTGTCCCCCAATCCCAGGAATTTCATATTTATCCTTGACCTCTTGTGGCAGGTTAAAAAATTTTTTGATTTCAGAATAAAGATCCTCCACCAATTTTTCGGACAAAAAATGACCACTTAATGCTACGAATCCAATATTCTCGAAGGCACTTCCTATCTCTCGTATGAATTTTTCTTTTCTTGTTTTGTCGTTGGATATAAAATCTTCAAGATTTACACTTGGTATTGCACTCATCATTATTATTTTTAATAAAATCAAAGTTAATAAATATGGGCAATCTTCTTGGAATATTATTCGACTTTGTTTTTCCGTTTTGTTACATTTATAAATTATTTAAGCCGATAAGGATAAAAACATAACATGGAGTATAAAGGAGATAGTGTTGATAAGGCAATGCAATTGAAACTTTATCAACGGATGCTAAAACCGCGCTTGATAGAAGAGAAAATGTTGATTCTTCTACGTCAAGGGAAAATATCCAAATGGTTTAGTGGTATAGGTCAAGAGGCAATATCGGTAGGGGTCACCAGCGCTTTAAAGCCTGATGAATACATCCTGCCCATGCACCGAAATCTGGGTGTTTTTACAAGCAGGAATATACCATTGTACCGACTGTTCTCCCAATGGCAGGGGAAAGGCAACGGCTTTACCAATGGCAGGGACAGAAGTTTTCACTTTGGCACCCAAGAATATAAAATTGTTGGAATGATTTCCCATTTAGGTCCCCAATTGGGGGTGGCCGATGGGATAGCTCTGGCAGACCTCCTAAAGCGGAATAAGAAGGTAACTGCGGTTTTTACGGGAGAGGGGGGCACTAGTGAGGGCGATTTTCATGAGGCCTTAAATATTGCAGCGGTATGGAATTTACCAGTTTTGTTTTGTATAGAAAACAACGGCTATGGTTTGTCTACCCCGACGAACGAACAATACAAATGCGAAAATTTGGCCGATAAGGGAATAGGTTATGGAATGGAATCGCATATTTTGGAGGGCAACAATATCTTGGAAGTGTATGCACAGGTCGATTTTATTTGCCAGAGTATGCGGAAAAATCCTAGGCCTGTTTTGTTGGAATTTAAAACCTTTAGAATGCGAGGTCATGAGGAGGCCAGTGGTACCAAATATGTCCCACAGCAATTGTTGGACACTTGGGAGGAAAAGGACCCTATTGTTAATTTTGAAAACTTTCTTTTGGAAGAAAAAATTCTATCACCTAATTTGATAGAAACGTTTAAAAATGAAATATACGCTGAAATAGACTACGATCTAAAAAAGGCGTTTGCCGAAAAGGAGATTGATGTTGATGAAACCAAGGAATTAAAGGATGTATATAAAGATTTTGATTATCAGTCAATTAACCATAATTCCATAACTAAAAATATTAGGTTGATAGATGCGGTTTCCCAGGGATTAAAACAGTCTATGGAGAGACACGGGAACTTGGTGGTGATGGGGCAGGATATTGCAGATTATGGTGGTGTATTTAAGATTACCGAGGGTTTTGTGGAGGCCTTTGGGAAGGATAGGGTCAGAAATACCCCAATATGCGAATCGGCAGTGGTTTCCGCTGCAATGGGCCTTTCCATTAACGGTGTAAAATCGGTAGTGGAAATGCAATTTGCCGACTTTGTAAGTACTGGATTTAATCCTGTGGTAAACTATTTGGCCAAGGTTCATTACCGATGGGGCGAGCATGCAGATGTTGTGATAAGGATGCCTTGCGGTGCAGGGATGGGTGCCGGACCTTTTCATTCCCAGACCAATGAGGCTTGGTTTACCAAGACTCCGGGTTTAAAAGTGGTCTATCCGGCCTTTCCTTATGATGCAAAGGGCCTTTTGGCCACTTCCATTAATGATCCCAATCCGGTATTGTTTTTTGAACATAAAGGACTCTACAGAAATATCTATCAAGACGTACCCGAGGATTATTACACCTTACCTTTTGGCCAGGCTTCCTTATTGAGGGAGGGCGAGGATATAACAGTGGTTTCCTATGGTTTGGGGGTACATTGGGCCTTGGAAGCACTAAATGACAATCCGGATATAAAGGCCGATTTAATTGACCTGCGGACATTGCAGCCCATGGATATGGATGCAATTTATAAGTCTGTAAAAAAAACTGGAAAACTTATTATCTTACAGGAGGATAGTTTGTTTGGGGGAGTGGCCAGTGACATTTCGGCCTTGGTGATGGAAAATTGTTTTGAGTATTTGGATGCACCCGTAAAACGTGTTGCCAGTTTGGATACTCCCATTCCTTTTGCTAAAAATCTGGAACATAATTATTTGCCCAAAGATAGATTCGTAAAGGAGCTTATAAATTTGTTGACCTATTAGGAATCTCCCAAAATTTAAAAAGGATTAATATGCAGATGATTACAGCAGAAGAAAAACTTAAAGAGCGTATTAAAGAGCTTACTTGTTTATATGAAGTGACCTCTATTATCGTGAATTGCGACTATGACCAAGTGGAAGATGCCCTAAAGGGAATTCTGCATTGTTTGCAGAAGGCTTGGCTGTTTAGTGAGGCTGCCCAAGTAAAACTCATATCGGACCAGTACAACATTGTTACGCCGGATTTCCCGGATAATCCCGTTTCGTTGGAGTCCAATGTCATGGTATTTAATAAAAAGGTGGGAGAAATACACGTAGCCTATCCCAGGCCAAAATTTAGCGAAGATGATTTTTTGAAGGAAGAAGAGAAATTGCTAATCAACGTGTGCTTGGAGGTCGGCAATCTTTTGGAAAGAAAACAGATCAAGGACAATGAGATAATTATAAAGCGTAAAATGGAAAGGGCCGACCGCTTGGGTATTTTGGGTGAAATTACTGCAGGAATCGCCCATGAACTAAATACCCCTTTGGCCAATATACTTGGATTTGCCGAATTATTGAAAACTAGGATAACCCAAGATACCCAAGCCTCCAAGGATGTTGATAAAATTATTAACAGCGCCATATTTTCCAGGGAAGTGGTTAAAAAGCTTATGTTCTTCGCCTGTGAAATGCCCCAACAAATGTCCTTGGTAAATATAGGTCCCATAATTGTCAATGCTATTAATTTAATGGAACCCAGTTTTAAGAAAAAGAAAATTGTACACAAGCTCAACATAAGTGCCGAACCTATTCTTCTTAGGGTAGATACGATTCAGTTGACACAGGTAATTTTTAATCTGGTGCTCAATGCCATATATTTTTCTCCGGTAAAAGGGGAGATTAAGATCGATGTAGAGGAAACTAAAAATATGGTAGAGATAACCATAACCGATGAAGGACCAGGTATAGATCGTAAAATTAGCGATAAGATCTTTGAGCCGTTTTACAGTACCAAACCGGTTGGTGAGGGTTCTGGATTAGGTTTAAGTGTTGTACATGGTATTGTAAAAAGTCACAAAGGGGCCATTAAGTATAAATCCAACAAACCTAAAGGGGCTATCTTTACCGTTGATTTCCCGAAAATTTGAATTTATGGGCTTTAATAAAGAGAACGTATTGATCGTAGATGACGATGTAAATATATTGGAACTGATCCATAGGCATCTTCAATCCTTTAATTATCACACCTACAAAGCCGTATCTGTAAAGGAGGCCTTGGTGATTTTAAAGGATTCCAAAATAGACCTTTTAATTACAGATCTTAAAATGCCGGATGTGGATGGATTGCAGTTGGTCAAATACGTTTCCGAACATTATCCCAAATTGCCAAAGTTGGTGGTTACCGGATATCCTTCCGTAGATGACGCCATGAGTGTCATAAAATCAGGAGCCATGGACTATTTGGTCAAACCTTTTACCAAGGAGGAATTAAAGCAGGCTGTACTAAAATCCTTCACGGGCAATTCTCTTGGGAAGGTAGCTGCCACGGGTTCATCGATATCCAAAAATAATAATGCTGATACTTATGGGGAACTCATTGGTAGTTCCGAGGCCATAAAAAAAGTGACCGATATTATAGATAGGGTTAAGGACAATAAGGCAACAGTACTGATAAACGGGGAAAGTGGCACTGGAAAGGAATTGGTTGCCCGATCTGTTCATTATATGGGAAAATTTTCCAGGGCTCCGTTTGTTGCGGTGAACTGTGGGGCCATTCCTGAAAGCTTGTTGGAAGCCGAGCTTTTTGGTTATGCAAAGGGAGCTTTTACAGGAGCCAATGAAAATCGTAACGGTTTTTTTCAGGCTGCGGATAAAGGGACCCTATTTTTGGATGAAATAGGCAACGCATCCCTCTCCGTACAGTCCAAATTGCTGAGGGCATTGCAGGAAAAGGAAGTGATGAAGGTAGGATCTCAAAAAATTGAAAAAATAGACATCCGGGTCATTGCGGCCACTAATAGCAATTTATATTCCCAAGTACAAAAAAAATTGTTCCGGGAAGACCTTTATTATAGGTTAACCGTTGTGGAGATCAATGTTCCTTCCCTTCGGGAGCGCAAAGAAGACATTCCCTTGCTGGTGGACAAATTTCTTTTAAAATACGGTGTAGAGTATAAAGATAGGTTGGTCACCATTACACCAGAGGCCTTGGAACTTTTGATGCGGTATTCATGGCCAGGGAACATTAGGGAATTGGAAAACGTAATCCAGAGGGCTGTAATAATGTGCGATAAAAGAATTGAAATCGACAATTTGCCTGACAATTTGAAATTTAAGATAGATTTTCCCGAAGACAACCTTTTACCATTAAGGGAAGTTGAAAAAAAATACATATTGAAAGTTTTGGAGGCTACCGACAATAACAAATCCAAGGCGGCAGAAATTTTGCAGATCGATCGCAAAACACTGCGTCAAAAAATTCAATAATCCCCATGTTCCAGATGGGTAATTCCTACCCATCTGGGGAAAAAATCCCAAATATATAATAGGCTAAATATGCTTTTTAGTGATTTAAATACCCGATTATCAGGTATTTAAATTAATTGTATGCAATACTACGGTTTTATGGCACTCTAGTTGCCCATGTCGTGTAACTAAAATACACGGTTATGGGAAACAGCACTAGTTTATGTCCAAGTTGTGAGTATTTCAAAACATGTGTACTGACAAAAAATAAAAAGCATATTTGGAACTGCAATGAATTTGAATCCGCGGATTCAAGGGCAGTACCTGGAGGAAATCAAATGGTTTTTAAGAGAGAAGTGAGATTGTTCTAAACAGAAATTTATGATTACAAAATCTAAAACACAATTGAAACAGGGCATGTTGGAGAACGTGATGCGTCAATTCAATCATGCTGCCGATATTATTGGTCTAAATAGTAATATCAGAAAAATACTTAGCATTACCAACAATGAATTACTGATACATTTCCCGGTTAAAATGGACAATGGGGATGTTGAAGTTTTTACAGGATACCGGGTGCAGCACAATAATGCATTAGGACCTTATAAAGGCGGACTTCGTTATCACCCAACCGTAGATATTGATGCGGCAAAGGCGCTTGCCATGTGGATGACCTGGAAAACCTCTTTGGCAGGTCTGCCTTATGGTGGCGCAAAGGGAGGGATTCAAATTGATCCCTCAAAATATTCCAATGCGGAATTGGAAAGGATTACCAGAAGATTTACATATGCATTGGGCGACAACATAGGTCCGGAACACGATATACCTGCCCCGGACGTAAACACAAATTCACAAACCATGGCTTGGATCGTGGATACGTATATGTCTACTAAGTCCCCGGCGGAGCGGTCCAAAAATCAGCATGTAGTAACAGGGAAACCTTTGGGTTCCGGAGGTTCTGAAGGTAGGGACAGGGCTACGGGCTATGGTGTTTTTCTCAATATAAAGCTTTGGGCCGAAAAGAAAAAGGTGAACCTAAAGAGCAAGAGGTTTATTGTTCAGGGATTTGGGAATGTAGGCTATTGGACTGCCTATTTTTTGGAAAACGAAGGTGCTAAATTGGTGGGGGTGCAGGATGCCTATGGAACCATTGCCAATAGCGATGGAATTGAAGTTTCCAAATTGTACCAGTATATGCAGGGCAACAAGGGCAGTATTGTAGGCTATGCGCTGGCGCAAGTGGTAGATAAGGATAGTTTTTTTGAACTGGATTGCGATATATGTATTCCTGCTGCCTTAGGTAATCAAATCACCGCAGATAATGCAGCTAAGATCAAGGCATTTTTAATTGCGGAGGGTGCAAACGGGCCAACCGATGTGGAAGGTGAGGAGATATTGTTGAAAAATGGAGTGGGAATTATACCGGACATCCTGTGTAATTCAGGGGGTGTAATAGGCAGTTATTTTGAGTGGCTACAGAACAGAAACGGAGAGTTATGGCAATTGGAGGAAGTGATGGCCAAGCTGGAAAAGAAGATGAAGGAAGTCTTTGAGAAGGTATATGAAACTGCCGAAAATAGGGATGGGGATATGAGAACTGCAGCCTATATCATTGCTATTGAGAGAATAGAAAAGGCTTATGTTCAAAGAGGGATATTTCCATAAATAAAATAAAAAATACAGAGTTATGAAGTACGGAAATTTAGTGTTGGAGGAGAAGGAGTTCGTCCTATTAAAGCGTCTGGTAAATGTATCCGGGTTTTACACGGATAATACGTATAAGAGTTCCATTGAAAAGTTGACCGAAGAATTGAAGTCTGCGGTTGTTTATAATGAGGAGGAAATGCCCAAAGATGTGATTAGGTTCAATTCTATCGTCACGATCCAGGCAGTCAATGGATGGTCCAAACAATTCCAATTGGTCATTCCTTCCCAAGGTGACTTCAAGAATAGTAAAATATCTATTTTAACTCCCATGGGGGCCGCAGTTATCGGCTATGCCAAAGGGGATAATATTGTATGGGAATTTAGGAATGGGGAGCAGACCCTTAAGGTTGCGGATGTGAAGCAAGAACATAACACCATTAATTCTGATATTTTATTGTAATTATGGAAGTGTTTTATGAACATGACTCGGACGATAGGTTAATTGCCAAAAAAGATGCCCTGGAGCTCAATAATTGGATAGGTCATTTGGTCGACAACGGCAGGGAGTTGGAAATATTGATCAACATTGCCAAAAAATTATCGAATGAAGATGATATGGGCAGTAGGTTGAAAGAATTGGCCATGGAAAACAAATTGCATCTAGGAGTATTCTACAGGTATAAGAGCTCTATGGTAAATTTACATGAATGCGAAGATATGGAGTGTGATATATACTATGTAAACAAGCATGAGGAATATCGTAATCTTTATAAGGCCATTTTACAGGAGGCACACAAATTGAAAGAAGAATTATATACGAAGATTTTGATAAAACTATGATGTTGTTTTGTTAGCAGTCTGTTTGTTGGTTTTAATATTAGAGTTTTGGCTGTTAATGCACAAGGGGAAGCAATGCTTCCCCTTGTTTTTTTAGGAACATTGAGTAATATGTATAGGCGGATACCTTTGGATTATCGCTCTTCCACAATTGGGGTAAAGTCAATTATTTTTTGATAAGAGCAAAGCAATTTTTGTCGTTTACAATAGTTTTGGGAAAAATAAGTTGTTCGGAGCATACTGTGCCTGAAGCTATTAGTTTATATCTTCAGAATTATAGGAAGCACATCATACTTTTTGCACACTTTCAACGTATATATGTTCAAATTATAAATATGAAAATTATGCATTTAAAAAAGTTTATAGTCTTAGCGTTTATTTCTGTCGGTTTTGTTAGCTCCTGTTCCGTATCCAAAGCGGCAAGACAGGACAGAAGTGCTTTGAGCGGTAACTGGATTTTGAACAATGTTTCCTATCAAGGCGGCCAGGGAAAATTCAAATCGGTTCTTTTTAATGATTCCGATGCCACTTGTTTTGAGGGCAGTACCTGGTTTTTTAGAAATAATAACAGTACAGGGAGTTATATGTTGGGCAATGGTGCTAATTGTGATGGTGCTGAGCGCTTTATCCGTTGGTCTGTTGTAGATAGGCCAGGAATGAACAGTCAGTTGCAATTTAAGTTTATAGACGAGAAGTATAAAGATATTTCAGGAGGTTTGGGATATAGGTTGGACATTGAACAACTCACCGATCAACAGTTGAGAATGACCTCAAAAGTATCTGTGGATGGACAGCCGTTGACAGTAGTTTATGAATTTACCAAAAACGACCTGCCCTAATTTCTAATTGCCTGAAATATATAATCAAGCCGATACGCAAATAAGTCGGGATTGGCATGATTTCTGTTTTAAAGGATATTCGTCCTTGAAATATTTGGGATTAACATTAAACAATAAAATCAAATGAAAAAAATAATAGTAAGTAGTTTATCCGTAATCATGATTCTTGCTACGTTTAGTAGTTGTCAAGCAGTAAAGAACACCAATCACAAGCAAAGGGGCGCAGCAACAGGTGCTGCTGGCGGAGCGGTAATAGGCGGTGTTCTTGGTAACAATGTTGGAAAAGGTAATAATACGGCTCTAGGAGCCATTATTGGAGCAGTGGTAGGTGGTGTTGCCGGTGGTTATATCGGCGATAGAATGGACCGTCAGGCAGAACGAATTGAAGAAGAGATTCCTGGAGCTGAGGTAGTCAGGGTAGGTGAAGGAATAAATGTAACCTTTAATGAGGATGCCGGTGTTTACTTTGATACCAATAAATCTGATGTTAAGGGTACTTCGGCAGCAACATTGGATAGATTGGTTGGGATTTTAAAAGAATATCCGGACACCAACATATTGGTGGAGGGCCATACTGATAGTGCCGGACCCGATGACTACAATCTTAATCTGTCCAAGCAACGTGCGCAGTCTGTAACCAATTACCTAATTACCAATGGTATTTCAGGGAGTAGGTTAACAACAACCTGGTATGGTGAGACGCAACCCAAAGCCGATAACAGTACGGCTGCCGGTAAGGCTAAAAACCGTAGGGTAGAATTGGTAATCGTGGCCAATGAAGCTTTACAACAGGAGGCGTTAGAAAAGGCAAAACAATAAACAGGATACCCTTGTGTAAAACCCGACGTTGATCGTCGGGTTTTTTGTTTATTTTCAGTACCTTTTGTTAATGGATAATTTTGATGTCATTATTGTAGGGGGAGGCCTGGCAGGTCTAACTGCCGCCATACACTTGCGAAGGCAAAACTACGATGTGGCTGTTTTTGAAAGCAAGCCATACCCCCACCATAAAGTGTGTGGAGAGTATATCTCCAACGAAGTGAAACCTTATTTAGAGTTTTTGGGGGTTTCTTTGCCGCAAACCTTTCAATTTAATGAAATGCTCCTGAGTATAGAGCAAGGGAAAGCCTTGAAGGCTAATTTACCCATGGGAGGGTTTGGTCTTAGTAGATATACTTTTGACCACCTATTGTATCAGCGGGCATTGGAATTGGGAGTCAATGTTTTTATTAAAAGTGTAAACTCCATAAAATTTGAAAATAACAAATTTAGGGTCGGTTTGGAATCGGGTCAGGAATACATCAGTAAATTTGTTATTGGAGCATATGGAAAAAGGGGTGTGTTGGATAAGGGACTAGGGCGTTCTTTTATTCAGAAAAAATCGCCATGGTTAGCGGTAAAGGCCCATTATAAATTAGACTCCTTTCCTAATAATTTGGTAGCTATCCATAATTTCAGAGGCGGTTATGGCGGGCTGTCCAAAACGGAAAGTGGGGCGGTAAATTTTTGTTATCTGGTTTCTTATGATAGTTTTAAAAAAGAGAAGGGTATTGCCGACTTTAATCAGAATATAATTGCTAGGAATCCTTATTTGAATGAATTTCTTAATGATGCGGAGATGTTATTTGAGCAACCGCTGACCATAGGACAGATTTCATTTCATAAAAAGAAACCCGTGGAGAATCATATTATCATGTGTGGGGATACAGCGGGTCTTATACATCCGTTGTGCGGCAATGGTATGGCCATGGCCATCCATAGCGCCAAAATAGCTTCGGAGGCTATCAATGCTTTTTTTAAGACCGGGTTATGGAATCGATCCCAGTTAGAGTTGGAATACGACACCCAATGGAAGCATTTGTTTGCCAAGAGGTTGTGGATGGGTAGACAGCTGCAGGCTATTTTGCTGAACCCAAGGCTTTCCAATTTATCCATGGGGATATTGGCGAATTCTCCCTATATTGTAAATAAACTTATCAAAAACACCCATGGAAAAATTATCCAGAGTTAATGAATTTCAAAAGACGTAGTTGCCGTAGAGAGCTTATGGACGATCCTTTATTGGATACCCTTTTGTTACAAAAAGTTTATACAGATATAAATAGGGTCAATACCGTTTTGCATGGTTTTTCACTTACCTTACGGGCTATTGAAAAAATAATTGAAGAAAACCCTCAGAATTCATATACCATAATGGATATGGGCTGTGGGGATGGGGCCATGTTGGCTAAAGTTGCTGCGCATTACAAAAACAAACCTCTGCACTTGGATCTAATAGGGGTAGATTTAAATTCCAAATCTATTGCGCTCGCCAAAGAAAATGCTAAGGAATATTCCAATATAAGATTCCTGGAATTGGATATTTTGGGGCCGGAAGCAAAGAACCTACAATGTGATATCCTACTCTGTACCCTAACAATGCATCATTTTGATTCCTATGAAATACCCATTTTTTTAGATCGATTTGTAAAACTCAGTAGATTGGGCATTGTTATCAATGATTTGCAAAGAAGTAAAGTGTCCTATTATCTATTTCAACTCTTTAGCCTTATTTTTATAAAAACAAAGATTGCGAAACATGATGGTTTGGTTTCCATAAAAAGCGCTTTTACCAAATTGGATTTGGAAGCCTTTTCAATTAATCTACCCCATGTGGAACACGATATTTGTTGGAGATGGGCATTTAGATACCTATGGGTAATGAGAATAAAGGGAAAACAGTTGCCATATGGAAGGGACTAGGATAGTTGCAGTAACCAAATCACTGCCACAATACAGTAGGAACACAAAGGATATTTTGCCTTTTGTGGAGCAATGGTTGCACGGTCAGGATGTACGGTTTCAGCGTAAGGTGCTTAAAATTTTTGAAGGGGCCGCTGTAGACAAACGCTATAGTATAATGAGTCCTGAAGAGGTATTTGAAGCTACCTCTTTTAAAGATAAGAACAATGTCTTTATCCGTGAAGTTAAGAAGTTGGGGAGAACTGTCCTTCAGAGGGCCCTTGATAAAAGTGGGTGGTCGGCAGACAGTCTGGATTATATAATTACGGTTAGCTGTACGGGAATTATGATTCCGTCCTTGGATGCTTATCTAATTAATGATTTGGACCTCAGGAAAGATATTGTTCGTTTGCCTGTTACGGAGATGGGTTGCGCTGCAGGTGTTTCCGGTTTAATATATGCCAGTAATTTTTTAAGATCGAACCCTGGGAAGAGGGCGGCCATTGTAGCTGTTGAAAGTCCAACTGCTACCTTTCAACTCAATGATTATTCCATGGCCAATATGGTAAGTGCCGCTATTTTTGGAGATGGGGCGGCCTGTGTATTGGTATCTTCGGAAAAGAATGCCAAGGGACCAAGAATCGTTGGGGAGGAAATGTATCATTTTCCCGATGCTACACAAATGATGGGTTTCGATTTAACCAATTCGGGCCTAAAAATGATTTTGGATCCTTTGGTGCCGCAGGTAATTTCGGAACATTTCCCAGAAATCATCCACCCATTTTTAAAACGGAATGGAAGTAGTATTGAAAACGTGGACCATTTAATTTTTCACCCAGGTGGAAAGAAAATTGTAGAGACTGTAGAGCAGCTGTTCGGTACCCTGGGCAAGAATTTGGAGGATACCCGGGAAACCCTACGGTTATATGGTAATATGAGCAGCGCCACGGTACTTTATGTGTTGGAGCGATTTATGGAAAAGGATATTCCATTAGGGGATCAAGGTTTATTGTTAAGTTTTGGTCCTGGATTCTCGGCCCAACGGATATTACTGGAATGGTAATAAAACCTGAAATTTAAGAAAGTATTGGATATTGCTTCAACCAAAATTTATAAAGTAATAGTTTAATTAAAGTATTGTTGAATGCTTATTGTAAATGATATAATAAATAAATTACCATATACAGACCCCTTTTTATTCGTTGATGAAATTGATATGGTGAGTGATAACGCTATTGAAGGTCGCTACACTTTTAAAAAGGATGAATTCTTTTATAAGGGACATTTTAAGGAACAACCTGTTACGCCGGGAGTGATTCTCACAGAATGTTGTGCTCAAATTGGATTGGTATGTTTGGGGATCCACTTACTCAATTCGGAAGAGGTGGGATCAAGGGATTTCCAGGTGGCACTAAGCAGTTCCGATATGCATTTTCTGTTACCTGTATTTCCACTGGAGACGGTTATTGTAAAGGCGAACAAGCTATACTTTCGCTTCAATAAGTTGAAATGTGAGGTTAAAATGTACAACCAGGAAACCCAGCTGGTTTGCAAGGGTGTTTTGTCCGGGATGATAAGGAACAATAACATATGAATAGGAGGGTAGTGGTAACCGGACTTGGTATATGCGCGCCTAACGGGGTGGGGCTAGCCAATTTTTATGAGTCAATGCTCAATGGTAGTAGCGGAATTACCTTTCATCAGGAGTTGGCCGACTTGGGATTTGGATGTCAAATTGCAGGAAAACCGGAAATACGGGAAGGTTTAAAGGAATCTTATTTTACTTCATTACAACTTAGGGGGTTAAACTCAAGCGGTGTTGTTTACGGTGTTATGGCCGGAACGGATGCCTGGAAGGATGCGGGTCTTGAAAAGGCGGATAAGGATCAACCTGACTGGGATAGCGGAATTATTTTTGGCACTGGAATTTTGGGAATAGACAAACTAAGGGAATCCATCCATTTAATAGATAATAACAATGCCCGCCGTTTGGGCAGTAATTCCGTAATGCAGACTATGGCCAGTGGTATCAGTGCTTATCTCGGTGGCATTTTGGGATGTGGAAATCAGGTAACCACCAATTCCTCGGCATGTGCTACGGGTACTGAAGGGGTAATTATGGGGATGGAACGGATAAGGGCAGGAAAAGCAGAAAGGATGTTGGTAGGAAGTTGTAATGACAGCGGACCGTATATTTGGGGCGGTTTTGATGCTATGCGCATATTGCCCTTCAATTACAATGATAATCCCCAAGAGGCCAGTAGGCCCATGAGCGCAAGTGCTTCCGGGTTTGTTCCTGGTAGTGGGGCAGGTGCCATGGTGTTGGAGTCATTGTCGAGTGCTTTGGAGAGAGGGGCCAAAATATATGCGGAGGTTTTGGGAGGTGCAATCAATAGTGGCGGACAACGGGGTGTAGGAAGTATGACCGCTCCAAACAGTCTAGCGGTACAGAAATGTATTTTGGAGGCACTTATGGATGCCGGGGTGGATAAATCTGAAGTGGACGTTATTAATGGACATTTAACGGCTACATCAAAAGACGCAGACGAAATTAGAAATTGGAGTGAGGCCTTGGGGCGAACAGGTGTGGATTTTCCTTTCATAAACACTACAAAAGGACTGGTAGGCCACTGTTTGGCCGCTTCCGGCAGTGTTGAATGTGTCGCTTCCTTGCTACAATACCGCGAAGGATTGGTTTTTGGGAATCGAAACTGTCAGGACCTGCATCCTGAGATCCTGGCTTTGGTGGATGCCTCCAGAATACCCTTAACAACCATTTCCCATACACCTGGAATAATGGCAAAAGCAAGTTTTGGTTTTGGAGATGTAAACGCCTGTGTTATCTTTAATGATTATAAAGAAAAATAACTGTGGAGAGTGATCAACATTTTGAGCAACTGAAGGATATCGTAAAGATGTACCTTCCTGATGATGTTTCTGTGGATGCTATTGTGGTGGATAGTAATTTCGTCAAGGAACTCAATATTAATTCGGCCAATTTGGTCGATATTGTCCTTGATGTAGAGGATGCGTTTGGGATACGTTTGGAAAATGAGGATATGGACAAAATGCAAACCGTACAGGATGCCTTAAATATTATAGCCCAGAAATTACAGCTTAAAAAATAACTGGCACTTTCACTCCCCTTTTTCTTCGGTGATGAGTAGTGAGAAAATTATTCCCCCAACCAAGGATACGGATATCACTGTAAGGGATACCCACTCTGGGATTTCTATATGGTGGGAAAACAACATTTTTAAACCTACAAAAGCTAAAATCACAACTAGGCTATAGTTGATATACCTGAATTTCTCCAGCATTCTGGAAATTAGGAAATACATGGATCGCAATCCCAATATGGCCAAAATATTGGAGCTAAAAACAATAAAAGGGTCGGCCGTAATGGCCAGGATAGCAGGGATGCTGTCCAGTGCAAATAGAATATCCGTTAATTCAATAATTACCAAGGCAACAAATAGTGGGGTAGCGGCAGTAACGCCCATACGTTTTACGAAAAAATCATGGCCATTAATGGATGCCGTAATGGGGTATATTTTTTTTAATCTTTTAAATACGAAGGACTTTTTTGGATCAAATTCGCTGTTGTCCGATTTCAGCATTTTAAAGGCCGTATACAATAGGAATACTCCAAAGACATAAATAATCCAATCAAACTTGGTAATCAGGGCAACCCCGAACACTATCATAACGGCCCTAAAAACTATTGCTCCCAATATTCCCCAGAACAGTACCCGGTGCTGGTAAATGGCCGGAATCTTGAAAGCACTGAATATTACGGCTATCACAAAAACATTGTCTACACTGAGCGATAGTTCAATAAGATATCCGGTTATGTATTTTAGAACAGCATCGTTTGGTGTTAATCCGGTAGGGTTGTCAATGATATTATTGGAGAACAGCCAATAGATAACCCCACTAAAGCTTAGTGCCACGGTTACCCATACTGCGGTCCAAATACTGGCTTCCTTACTTTTAATTACATGCTCATGTTTGTGAAAAACACCTAAATCCAGAGCTAAAAAAATAATGATCAGACCAATAAAAGACCCCCAAACCAACATAATTTATAATATTTAAAGGCACAAATGTAAGTATCATTTTTCAATCACTAGTGCGCACGTATAACATTCTTTTTATGGAAATCGAGTATTGCATTTTGCCGGATTTTGAGGTGGTTGGAACATGGATGGATGTAGAAAATCGATAGAAGGTTATAAAACACGATATACGGTAAGTTTGGGCTGGATTTATGGTACTGTGGGATGCATAAAATGTTATAACTTTAAACAGACACTTTTATGAAAAATGATTAAAGATATATATAGTGCTATAATTGTGCTTGTTATGGTTTTTTTCTTGGTGGATGGCAATGCCCAATCCAAGGAGAGTGACACTTTGGGAAAAAAGCTGAAAGTGGAAAAATGGACGGTACTGGAGGAGTATGAGCCAGACATGATTTTATCTGCCGAAGATCGGATGGCTTTAAAGAAGAAGCGGTTTGTTGAGGTCAAAAGGAGAAAAGGTATTTTGGATACTATGGACATTTCAGAACGTAAAAGAAAAAAGTTGATGAGGGATTTGTACAAAAACCCTTTCTCGGATAGATTGAAGAAAACCTTGGCCGATACCCAATTTGAGGACGATGGGGATTAAAAAAAAGGAAGCTTATAATTTATTGTTATAAAATGGTAAATAAAAATGCCCCGGGAAGTTTCAACTCTTTGCCGGGGCATTTTTTGTGTTCTCATTGTTATTAATTAGGCTAATGTGTTTTCATTTTGCCTTTTCTTTTTTCCAATTGCCGTTCAAGCTCCTCTACTGAAGCAGCAATGGAAACTTCAAATTTAGAGTTGTTGGACTCTGCAAATAATCTGGGGCCTGGTGCACTTAGCCGTATGTTACAAATTAAACCGGTATCTGGTGAGGAAGTATTCTCTTTTTTAAAGAAAACATCGGCGCGCACTATAAAATCATATTTGTCTTCTAGTTTTTCTAACTTCTTGGTAGCCAATTCTTCTAAACGGGCACTGGCTTTTACATCATCATATACAAAATTGATATTCATATTTAATTGTTTTTAGGTTAACAGACCTAGCAAGATCTAGTATAAATTCTGGAATTTAAGTTAGTCTTTATTTTTAATAAACCCAAGGGAAATTAATGGGAAATTCTCACAATCCTCCTTTCCTTTCGGGAGAACGCTGTGCTGGCCAAATGGATTGTTCCCCAGTTTTGGGGTTAACCGGCAAAATTCTTTTTTCCCTAGAGGCCATTTCTGGATCTTCACTTGCCATATAGGCCAAAATTGCAGTAAGAATTACATTGTTTTTTAAATCGTCAAAAACAATTTTATCATAAGTATCCCTATTGGTGTGCCAAGTATAATTCCAATAGGACCAATGTAAGGAACTAAGTCCAAAAGCAGGGGCTCCGGCAGCTATAAAGGAAGCGTTGTCCGACCCTCCGCCTGCAGGCATTCCAGGAAATGTGGTCTCAATATGCTGGGTTATATCGTCCGGAACGGCCGATAACCATCTGGGAATGTAATCATAGGAATTGGCAAACCCGCCTCCGGATATTTGGACCACTCTCCCCGTACCATTGTCCTGATTAAAAACGGCTTGTACTTTGGCTACAATTTCAGGGTGGTCCTCCACATAAGCCCTAGAGCCGTTCAACCCCTGCTCTTCGCTTCCCCAATGTCCCACCAAAATGGTCCTTTTGGGATTGGGATATAATTTTTTGAGCACGCGCATGGTTTCCATCATTACCAAGGTGCCCGTTCCGTTATCCGTGGCCCCCGTACCGCCATCCCAAGAATCGAAATGTGCCGATAATACAACATATTCATTGGGTTTTTCAGAACCTTTTATTTCCGCTATGGTATTAAAAGTGGGTACGGCACCAAGCTCTTTGGACGCTGCCAAAATTTTAATTTTGGGGCGATTCCCATGCTCAACCAATCTGTAAAGCATGGTATAGTCTTCCAGTTCCAAATCTATTATTGGAATTTTGTCCGTATTGGCACCAAAAATTTTATTGGCGCCAAACCCTTTGGACCAATAGGAACTAACTATTCCCGCAGCTCCAGCTTTTTCCAGGGCAATAGGCAGCGAACGCCTATCGTATCCTATGCGTTGCATATTCGTTGACCATTCATTTTCTTGGGCCTCCCTATCTTTTTTCATATTATAATAAGACTCCGGCGTTGCAAATTCTTCCCAGTTATAATCCGGTCTACCAGTAGGTTCCTTCATGGAGATCATTATAAACTTACCTTTAACGGTGGTTAGCCAATTGTTGAATTCAGCGGAATCGGCAACGGTAGGCAATACCATTAACTCTGCCGTAATACCTTTACGTCCGGTACTTGGACTCCATGCCAGTTGGGTTCCCTTTAAGGTTTGTACTCTAGGTGATACCATGTCTATATGGGTTATTCCCCGTTCCCAGCCCCTCCATTGGCCCCATTGTTCGTTTTTGGCGGCGATTCCCCAGTTGGTGTATTGGGTCACTGCCCAATCATGGGCTTGTTGCATCTGCGGTGTGCCTACCAGTCTAGGGCCAATGACATCCAATAATTGGTGCGCCAAGGCTTCCAACTGTGAATTTTCATGAACTTCGGATACTATTTGAGCTACAATTTTATCGGTAGTCTGGGCAAACCCGGTCTGGATGAAGCTTAAGAGGGACAAGGCAAATAGATGGTAGGTTTTTTTCATTTTTTGAAATTTAAATTAGTAAGCGTCATCAAAATAATAATAATCGAATAGTTAAACTCTGGAATTAAGTTTTAATTATGAATCTACAGTTGCCTTGGAATTATATCATCAATCGCAAAAACGATAGTAATCAAGATTATAAACTCTACCTTTGTCCAAAAATATTGGGAATGAGTACTTTTTCGGATTTTAATATATCTAAGCAATTACATTATGCCATAGAGGATTTGGGATTTGGTTCCCCGACACCTATTCAGCAAGAGGCCTTTTCCGTAATCATGTCAGGTAAGGATATTGTAGGGATTGCACAAACAGGTACAGGGAAGACATTTGCCTATATGTTGCCTCTTTTACAAGAGTTGAAATTTTCGAAACAAGTCAATCCCAGAATTTTGGTATTGGTACCGACAAGGGAATTGGTGTTGCAGGTGGTGGCCAATATTGAAGCCTATTCCAAATATATGAGCGTTAGGGTTTGCGGTATTTACGGTGGGGCAAATATAAATACACAGCGACAGGCAGTTGCACAGGGGTGTGATATCTTGGTGGCTACACCCGGTAGATTGTACGACCTAACACTGGATAGGACCGTTAAGCTCAGGGATATCAAGAAATTGGTCATCGATGAGGTCGATATTATGTTGGATCTTGGTTTTCGTTTTCAGATCACCAATATTTTTGAGTTAATGCCACAGAGAAGGCAAAACATCATGTTTTCAGCTACTATGACCGAGGAGGTCTCCAAATTGATAGGGGACTTCTTTATTGCTCCGGTAAAAATATCGATTGCAGTAAGTGGTACCCCATTGGAAAATATTGAACAAGTGGCCTATGCCGTACCAAACTATTATACCAAAGTAAACCTTTTGGCTTTTCTTTTAAAAGATAAAACCATATACAAAAAGGTGTTGATCTTTGTTTCCAATAAAAGAAGTGCCGATAGATTATTTGAAGCTTTAAAGGAAGATTTTGGGGATGAGGCAGCAATAATACATTCCAATAAAACACAGAATTATAGAATTAGGTCCATCAAACAATTTGATGAAGGTAAAAATAGGATACTGGTTTCCACCGATGTAATGTCCAGGGGATTGGATCTAGAGCAAATCACCCATGTTATTAATTTTGATACCCCAACATTTCCCGAGAACTATATGCATCGTATAGGTAGAACGGGAAGAGCGGAGAAAAAAGGAAACTCCCTGTTGTTGTATACTGAAAAGGAAGAGGAGTTTAAAAATGCCATTGAGAAATTAATGGATTACGAAATACCGTTGTTGGAGTTGCCAAAGGAGGTAAAAATATCAGAGGAGTTGGCACCGGAAGAACGCCCTATAAATTTAGAACATAACAATCCTGTGAGCGCGTCCGAAGCAGAGGCCCGTGGCGCAGCCTTTCATGAGAAAGCGGAAAAAAATAAAAAGGTAAACCAAGGGGGGTCCTATAAAAGGGAAATTGCAAAAAAGTATAAAAAACCGATTACTAGGGGCGATAAAAGATTGGCCCAAAAAAACAAAAAAAGAAAATAATTTTTAACTTAAATTGAGTTATATAGTTACCTCTATTTAATGTATTGCTTTAAATGAATAACGATAAGAACCCTTTGCATGGCATTACCTTGGCCGCGATATTGGAATCCCTGGTAGCTCAATATGGCTGGGAGGAAATGGGTGAAAGAATCAATATTCGTTGCTTTAATAACGACCCCTCTATCAAATCCAGTTTAAAATTCTTAAGACGGACTCCTTGGGCACGGGAAAAGGTAGAACAATTGTACCTAAGATCGCAAAGGAAAAGGAAATAGCGGGAAGTTGCTAAGGGTGTTTACCTAAAAAAAAGATTAAACAACTTTATTAATACGGACAGGAGTCCTGTTCTAGGTTTTTGCTCCAGTAACCTTAACAATTATTAATGTGGTTCAATATTTAACACTATATTTAAATATTTGACAGAAAATAGATCAACGTTTTAGCGATAAAACAATAATAAAAGTATTAAATGAAATCATTTACTGTTGCAGAAATAAGTGAGCTTTTGAATGGGGAGCTTATTGGAGGGTATAATAGGCCGATCATTGGTGCCGAACAAATAGACAGGGCGAAGGATCAGCAAATTACGTTTATTTCCAGTAATAAATATGCGAAACAATGGGATTCTTGCAGTGCTAGTGCTGCCATTGTGTCCAATGCAGTAAAAATACAACCAGGTGCGGATAGAGCTTTTATCAAGGTGGCAAATGCGGATTTGGCCATGGCAAAATTGTTGGAAGCCTTTCAGCCGGTACCGCCTGAAATGGTTGAAGAGATACACCCTAGGGCGGTAGTGCACGAAACTGCGGTTTTGGGCCAGGGTTGTAAGATTGGAGCCGGTAGTTATGTGGGTAAAAATGTAGTTTTGGGAGATGGGGTTATCCTTTATCCCAACGTCACCATTTTTGACGAGAGTATAATTGGCCATGATACCGTGGTTTGGTCGGGCACCGTTATCAGGGAACGAAGTATCATAGGGAATAATTGTATTTTTCATACCAATGTAAGTATTGGAGCCGATGGGTTTGGGTATAGGCCAAGCGAGGATGGTAGGGGTTTGGTGAAAATTCCACAAATAGGCAATGTGGTGATTGGAAATTATGTGGAAATTGGTGCCAATTCCTGCGTGGACCGCGGAAAATTTAGTTCCACAATAGTGGGTGATGGGTGTAAAATCGACAATTTGGTCCAAATCGCCCATAATTGTGTATTGGGGAGGTCCTGTATTATGGCCGGGCATAGTGGTTTGGCTGGTTCGGTGACCTTGGGCGATGGTGTAATCATAGGAGGGAGCGCTTCCATTAAAGACCATACGACCATCAATTCCGGTGCCGTAGTGGGGGCCGGTTCCGGTGTGATGAGCGACGTTCTTCCCGGAAAAACCGTACTGGGATATCCGGCTACGGATTCAAGGGAAATGCTCAAACAATGGGTGGCGTTAAGAAACCTTGTCAAAAACTAATAAAATGCGGGAGCCCAGATTTTATTAGGTACTTAATTTTTTGGGTGTTTTGTTTTGATAAGTGGCCCAATAACCACTTTAATTGGCCGGTGATGATGATGTTCAAAAAAAAATAATCCTTAAATTTTCTAAAAATATTCGTCAAACACCCAACAAAGGGCTTAGTTTTGCAATCCAAAAAAGAGATTATGTCGGAGACTTTGATTGCCAATGCCATTGTAGAAAGAAAAACGGATAAGGAGCTGTACAGCTATCAAAAAGGAGCAATAGACCAGATTTTTGATAAATTTGAAACTGCTCCGGAGGATTATCATCTTTTGTATCAATTGCCCACGGGTGGAGGTAAAACCGTCATATTTTCTGAAATTGTAAGGCAATATCTCAAGCACCACAATAAGAAGGTGCTTATCATGACCCACCGTATAGAACTTTGTAAACAAACTTCTACCATGCTTACCAGTTTTGGGGTGACCAATAAAGTGGTGGACAGTAAGGCGAATTTGGATGATCAGGAGCAATACAGTTGCTTTGTGGCCATGGTGGAGACATTGAACAACAGGCTTCAGGACGATAAGTTGGATATTTCCGATGTTGGGTTGGTGATTATTGATGAGGCACATTATAATTCCTTTACAAAATTGTTCAAGTTTTTTGAGAATTCGTTTGTTTTGGGCGTTACCGCAACCCCTTTGAGTTCCAACAAGGACTTGCCCATGAAAGACAACTATGATGAATTGATCGTAGGGGAGACCATAGAGTCACTTATTGAGAATGAGTTTTTGGCAAGGGCGGAATTTTATTCCTACAATATGGGGCTAACTTCTTTGGAAGTAGGTTCTAATGGGGATTATACGGTTAAATCCTCGGAGGACCTTTATAATAATAGTCAGATGCTCAGCAAGCTTCTGGAGGCTTATGAAAAACACTCCAAAGGTAAGAAGACCTTGATTTTCAATAACGGTATTAATACTTCCCTACACGTTTACGAGACTTTCAGGGCTGCGGGCTATCCAATTGCACATTTGGACAATACAGCCACCAAGAAGCAGCGTAAGACCATATTAAAGTGGTTTAACATGACTCCTAATGCTATTTTGACGTCCGTAAGTATTTTGACCACCGGTTTTGATGAGCCTACCATAGATACCATTATATTGAACCGCGCCACTAAATCCTTAACCCTGTACTACCAAATGATAGGACGTGGTTCCAGGATTTTAAACAATAAATCTACCTTTTCTGTAATTGATCTCGGAAATAATTTCCATCGCTTTGGTCCGTGGGGGGCAGATTTGGATTGGCAGACTATATTTAAATCACCAAATTTTTATGCGGATAGACTTCTAAGTGATGAGGAGCTGGAAAGCAATTTTAAATGGGAAATGCCCGAAGAATTGCGGGCAGAGTTTGCTAAATCCGATGAAGTGTATTTCGATATCAAGGAAACCTATGTAGACTCCATTAAGAATGGGGAGTCATCAAAGGTGGTGCTGGAGCGTTCCATAGCCCAACATGCCAGGATATGTGTTGAAAATAGTGAGGATGTGTATGATGCCCTGGCGCTCTCCAAGATGTTGGGCCCGGATATTGATGATAGAATCCAACGTTATGCCAAGTGTATTAGTAAAAGCACCTATAACTTTCTTAAGTGGCTAACGGATGATTATCATAAAAAATTAAGTACTCATCTGCGTCAAAACTTCGATACCATTTACGAAGATATTCACGGTAGACCACCAGAGGAATAATAGTTGTTTAGGCGGGTACATTTGAAGAAAACACCAATACCTGCGCTTATTCATTTAGCTTGATACAAGGCGCAATTAGTTATATTTTTAGTTTAAGTAAGGTGTTTCAAGGTGTTGAACTACAGTGTTTTTAAATATTCCAATAAGGCTGTTCTTTCAGAGTCTGTTAAATGGTCGCCAAAGATGTGACCTGAATTTCCATATCCCTTTAAAGTAGTATCGTAGGTGTGCTTGTCAACTTTGGTCTGTTCGTTGGTGTAGTTCCAGCCCACTTTTAATTGATCGTAATCCGTATTGTCAAAAGACCTGCTCCATCTGATGGGCCTGTTCTTGCTGTTCAAGACGTCCTCCAGGGTGGGAACCGATCCATTGTGAAAGTAAGGGGCCGTGGCCCATATGCCATCCAAGGGTGGGGCAATATAACCACCTTCCGCTTTTATCTGTAAATTATTTCCATAAGTACCGAACCATCCAGTATTGAACCAATCCATAAAATAATCGTTCATTGGAGAGGATTTTGTGTAATGGTTGGATAGTTCCGGGTCGGTCCCAACAGACTCCAGGGTCACTAGTAAATTTGGATAAGTTGGACTCTCCCCATAGGTACCATGGCAAGTTGCGCACGTATTTTCAAATATTTGTTTGCCTTGAAGAGCTAGATTGGAATCAACGGAAAACGGATACTCAGGGGCTTCCAAAGTCTGTATGTAGGCCAGTACATCTGTCATTTTAGCGTCTATTTCAACGGCTTTGGTTGCGTCACCAAGGGTTAGCAGGCTGGACCCAATAAATGACTTGCAATAATCAAGTCGGCCTATAGCGTGATAAAACATAGCATTCTTTTTCTTGAGCAGCCACCAAGCCGGCACATCTGATGGGATTACCTCTTCCGGTATTTCCACTAACGGGGTGTCCTGCCAAACCAATGTATTCTTGTCCCGATGCGCAATTAATACCTGGGTAATTTTATCAGCGGGATTGGCGCCCCTGGTTGCTGTAATTGTCCTAGGGCCAATAGCTAAAATGCTCTTTCTGAATTGATCGTATGCCAGCCATTCTACGCTTTCTTCACCGCCGTACAATGCCCTAATGCCCGAATTTAATAGCGCAATGTTGCTTGCCCGGTTAACTGTAAAATCCGCGTCATGACTTCCTAGACCAATAATAAATTCATTGTTTATGGAGGAGGCATGGCATGCCATGCAATTAGGGGCAACGACTCTTGCTCCGTTGGGGGCCGATATGGCCGTGTAATCATAAGGTAAGTTTGCATTGTCCCCGGTTCTGTTGAGGCGATTATCCGGAATTACACTGGTCCCTAGCAAAAATGCATCATAGGGAACCCCGGAGCTCATATAATTGCCAGATATTAAATATTCGTATCCTACCGAGGCGTTCCCAGTTCTTTGGGGATTGTCAGGGATTGGGCTGCTTTCTATTAAAGGTTCTTCCACTTCGGGCACTTCCTCCGGTTGATCGGTAGGTTTTTCATTGACAACAATATCTATTAGTTCGTCTTTGCTCTCTTTGGAGCATGATAGGACAAGGGAAAATAGAAATACGATGAAAAGAAGGGGTTTACTTTTTTTCAAAACAAAGGTTTTATGGATAAAACTAGTACCCTAAATTTAGAGGCAATATAGGATAAAACGTCCTTGGATTGTACTAAATTCGATAAACCACCGGCCACCTCGCTAAAAGGTAACATTTAATAGGCGTGGAAATGGGGTTTAGGTGTTAGGACATTGGAACTTCCATTAAAAGCAACTTGCTGGGTAAATTGGCTGTAACCTTAATTTGGTCCGTATTCCAGATTCCCAATGCATCCCGTCTTTTTAGTATTTGATCTTCAATAGTGATATCTCCTTCCAGAACAAACATATACAATCCATTACTGTTATTATTTAAAGTATAGGTTGATGTGATTCCTGTTTCAAAATCGCCCAAGGAAAACCAAGCATCCTGATGAATCCATACCCCGTTATCGGTCTTTTCGGGAGATAGGATTTGGTAAAAGGAATTTTTCGTTGCAAGATCTCTCGTAGAAATTTGATCGTACCTGGGACTTACATTTTGGGTTTTTGGTAGTACCCAAATCTGTAAAAATTTTACCTCTTCATTTTTGTTTTTGTTATACTCGCTATGAAAAACACCGGTCCCTGCGCTCATTACCTGAACATCCCCTTGTTTTATGACGGTAGTATTGCCCATACTGTCTTTATGTTCCAAATCCCCTTTCAAGGGAATAGAAATGATTTCCATATTCTTGTGGGGATGTTGTCCGAAGCCCTGCCCGCCAGATACGGTGTCGTCGTTTAGTACTCTGAGAACCCCAAAGTTCATTCGTTCCGGATTGTGGTAATTGGCAAAACTAAAGCTGTGGTAGGAGTTTAACCAACCATGATTGGCGTGTCCTCGACTCTCTGCTGTATGTAATATAGTTTTCATGATACTTTTTTTTGTTTGCCCAAAATTAGTGTTCATACGGCATATATGCATTGACCTATGATAAGTAATGCAAAAGCCATAATCTTTTTGGCTTTATAAGATAATGTTACGGGCTAACACGTAAGAATAGTGGAAGAAGGAGCTATGGATAAGAAATACATATGGTTCGGACAATAAATCTGTTTATTCGTCCTTTTTCGATATAAAAATTTCATCAATGTAATTTACTTAACACTCAGTAGCACATTGGAATTGTGTCTTTTAACGTATAATATTAAAACCTAAGAACAATGAAAAAATCAATTATTACAGCCTTATTGCTCGTTGTGGCTTTGGGCTATTCCCAAAAGAAAAAAAACGGAACTATTTTTTTGGAACACCCCGCGATAGAAGTGGTTAATGAGATGATGGCAGCATTTGTAGCTGGGGATCAAGAGAAAGTTGGTACTTACCTTGCCGATGATTTTAAAGCATACAATGGTTTTAGTACCGATAAAGATGACAAAGGGACTACAAAAGAGGAGTTTTTGGGGCAGGTGAAATTTTGGAATGAGAATGTTTCCTACCTTTCCATGGAACCTACCAAGGGCGCTTATCCAGATGCCTTGGAATATAAAGAGAGTGGTGTTTGGGTACAGACCTGGGATCATTTAAAGGGAATGCACAATGCTACGGGAGTTAAACTGGATATGCCTTATCATCGATTGTATAAGCTTAATAAAGAAAACAAAATAAGTACTTTAATCAGTTATTTTGATAATGAGGTCATTTGGGAGGTACGTAGAAGTTTTGGTGATCGACAAAATGGCATCATTTATAACCATCACGATAATATAAATACAGTTAGGAAATTGATGTATGCCTTTGAATTTAACGATTTGGATGCCTTTTACAGCTATTTTGCAGAAGATGCCAAGTTTTATAGTTTGGAACTTCCTGATGGTGAGAGTCTTAATTTAGATGAAGTAAAGGAACGTAATAAGAAGTTGTTGGAAACCTACAGCTTTGATAGTATAGATGAGACGGGCTACCCGGATTATATGGAATATGATATGCAGGATGCCAAAGTAGTGCAGTCCTGGTGGAAATTTAGATTGACAAGAAAATCCGATGGCAAAAAATTTATTTTGCCTGCCTTTTATCTTCATGATTTTAATGATGAAGGAAAAATAATGAGGTCCATCGCCTATGTGAGCACAAAGATTCTTGATGCCAAATAGGAATAAAAATTAAAAGAAAAAGAGGCTGTGTTTTAGACAGCCTCTTTTTTTTGTTTGGGCCCAATAAATTAATTAGCGTGCATGGCCTAATCGGTATTT
Organism: Arenibacter troitsensis; assembly: GCF_900177645.1. GTDB lineage: Bacteria > Bacteroidota > Bacteroidia > Flavobacteriales > Flavobacteriaceae > Arenibacter > Arenibacter troitsensis. The sequence goes on along the minus strand of NZ_FXAO01000003.1, from coordinate 310,221 downwards.
AAGGTTCCGGTTCCTAGATTTATAACTGTATTATTATTTGTTCGAAGGGCTGCAGCTTGAATAAAAAAATAAAGTAACTTAGTGTGGCCATATATTTAACATATAAATAAACCGAACCATGATTACGTTAATTATTTTTTTGGGAATCTTAGTGCTGATCGTATTGTTCCTAGTAAATGTTTTCAATCGCTTTGCCACACTTAGAAATCTTGTCAAGGATGCCTGGAGCAATATAGATGTGGCTTTAAAAAGAAGGTACGATCTTATACCAAATTTGGTAGAGACCGTAAAAGGGTATGCCAAACATGAAAAATCTACCTTAGAGGCGGTAATAAATGCCCGTAACGCTGCAATGGCAGTCCCACCTGGAGATATCAATGCCCAGATAAAGGCAGAGAACCAACTGCAACAAAGTTTGAGAAGTATTTTTGCTTTGGGGGAAGCCTATCCAGATCTTAAGGCCAACACCAATTATTTGGATCTTCAACAAAAATTAAATGAAATTGAAGAGAATCTGGAGCGTGCCCGAAGATATTATAATGGTTCAGTACGGGAAAATAACACTTATGGGGAAAGTGTACCGGGAGTGCTTGTGGCCAGTTTGTTTAAATATCAACATTTCGATTATTTTGAGGCTGAGGAGGCTAGTAGGGCGAATGTAAAAGTAGATTTCTCTTAATGAAAAATTGCTATTACTTACTTTTATTACTGCTAACCTTAAATACGGGATTGGCCCAGGATTTTACGGTTAAAAATTACACTGTCGACATTACGGTCCATAAAGAAGGTTATTTTGATGTAGTTGAAAACTACGATCTTAACTTCGAAATCCCAAAACACGGTATTTATAGGACTATCCAAACAAAATATGACCTTGTCGATTCCGAGGGCAACAAATCTACAAGAAAGATCAGGATCAGTAAAATAAAGGTTCCCGATTACAAATTTGAAGCGCCGTTCGATTTTGTCCAAAAGATGCAGGACCAAATGGAAATCAAAATAGGGGATAAGGATATTACCCTAGTAGGGCCCCAGCACTACGAAATAAAATATAGGGTCCACAATGCCTTTCTTTTTGAGGATTCGCAAATCAGGTTTTATTGGAACATTAAACCGGAAGATTGGTTGGCCGAATTTCATCAGGTCAGTTTTACGATTAGGCTACCCGACAATGTATTTCCCAGCAAGGAAAACAGCTTTGTTTACTCAGGGGATAGGGGTACTTCCACCACCACTACGGAAATGCAATTATATTATGCAAATAATGAATTTTCGGGAACGAGCAAGGCGGAATTTGTATCCTACCCAGGACAAAGTGTTACGGTATTGATCAATCTTCCCTTAGGATCTGTAAAGGAGGAAAAGCCTTTATGGCCATTTTGGGATAATTATGGTTGGGTCTTCTTAATCGGAATAATGCTTTTTGCTTTTTTTAGGGTATGGTGGAAATTTGGCAAGGATCAACGCGTCATTGCAACAACCAGTTATTATCCACCGGACAGTTTGGATCCGGCCATGGTAGGTTTTTTGATAAACGATAAGGATGACAATTCCGACTTAATAGCATTAATACCGTATTGGGGCTCAAAAGGATTGATAAGACTGGAGGAAATCCCTAAAAAAGGCCTTTTTGGATCAAAGGACACAAAAATTATACGGTTGCAGTCCCTGCCATTGGATTCGCCCGCCTATGAATTGGAAATATTCAAGGGTCTGTTCGGAGACAATAACAACGTTGTTGGCACGGAAGTGCTGGTGAGTAGTTTAAAGGATACCTTTTATACCAAAATGATAAAGGCACGCAGCCAATTAAAGGAAAGTGCCCAACCTTATTACGAGGCTGAATCAAAAAAAATGCAAGGTATTATGTATGTGGCCTTGATTGCTTTGGCGATCGGACTTACTGTGGTGGGGTTGTTTTTCTGGGGCCCTGTGGCAGCAGTGGCAATAGTCGGTTTTTGTGTGATACTGATTTTTGTTAATCGATTCATGGTAAAAAAGAATGCCAAGGGCAATGAGTTGCTTTCGGAATTAAAGGGATTTAAAAGATTTATCAAGGTTGCTGAGGAAAACAGATTAAAAATGCTTTTAAAGGATGATCCGCATTATTTCGAAAATACCCTGGGATATGCACTTGCCTTTGGTATGTTCGAGCAATGGGCCAAAAAGTTTCGAGATCTAAATATACCGCCCCCAGACTGGTATACGTCCACTTCAAGTAGCAGTCTTACCATGAATCAGTTTTCCAAATCTTTTTCCAACGCCATGGCCAGCACTAAATCCAATATGGTGAGTTCTCCTTCCAGTAGCGGAAGTTCTGGAGGAGGTTCCTCGGGCGGCGGTTTTGGCGGAGGGGGAGGAGGTAGTTGGTAAGTTGGAGGGAATCGTGTAAAAGTGGACGGAAGCCTTATTGAAAGACTTGCCGTTGTCATATATTGCGCTAACTATGTGAGGGTTTGAATATGAAGTTCGTAACCTAACGATCAGGTATAGTGCTTCGTTGATTCTTAAAAATAACATGGACGCCTAGACAGACACAATTAATAAAGTTATACTTACTTTTGTGGTTCATTGGAAAAGTTGTTTTTATGTCCAAATCCCAGAATGCGTTATTAATAGTACTCGCCTTTGTTGCCATATATGTGATTTGGGGATCTACTTATTTGATGAACAAAATAGCCGTGCACGAGCTTCCTCCATTTATGTTGGCTTCCGTACGCTTTTCGGTTGCTGGACTATTGATTTTTGTATTGTGCAAAATCATGGGGATTCCACTTAATATCACAAAAAAACAACTACTGAATTCTATGATTGCAGGATTTCTATTCCTTGCTTTTGGAAACGGATTTGTAGTATGGGCACTGAAGTATGTAGACAGTGGTTTTGCAGCTTTGGAAATAGCGGCTCAACCCTTGGTAATTCTATTGTTAATGCGCATTCTTGAAGGGAAAAAGATTCAGACCATGTCCGTTGTAGGGGTTATAATCGGCATATTGGGTATCTACTTATTGGTTAGTCAAAATCAGGTTATAAGTCAAGAGAACTCGGTCTTAGGGATGGTCATGATCTTTTTTTGTATGGTTAGTTGGGCTTATGGTAGTTTGTTTGTAGCCAAGGCCGACCTACCCAAGAATTATTTTGTTAATACGGGATTTCAAATGTTCACTGCGGGCATCATGCTAATGGTAGGGAGTTTGCTGATTGGGGAAACTTGGACCCTGCCTACCGCTTGGAGTAGTCCAGTGCAATATGCCATGCTGTTTCTAATTATTCTTGGAAGTATTGTTGCCTTTACCGCATTTAATTATTTATTAAAAGTGGTCTCTCCGGAAAAGGTCGCCACTTCCACCTATGTAAACCCTATTATTGCCCTATTACTGGGGTGGTTTTTTTTGGATGAACAAATAACCACTCAGTCCACAATTGCGGCTATAGTACTTTTAACCGGGGTCTATTTCATCAATACTAGAAAAAAATTGGTATTGTTTTCTAGATTTTCAAGTCGGTATTCGCCAAAAGAGGATTAGAAGGGTGTTTTGATTGTACCAGCTTTCCATGGATTGCAGGTATAGGGTTAGGTTGGAGTGATATAAAAAAAAGCAGGTGATACCACATCAACTGCTCTTAAATCTAGAACCCTTTCCCAGTAAATATTAGGAATTAATTTAAATAGATTCTGCGCTCGGCCCAACGGTTTTTCTTGATACTTTTAAAATTTACCATTAGAATACTTTCCCCCGTCAACTGAAAATTTGTTGATTCTGATTGTGATTTATGAATAAATGATTTCATGATTACTGTTTTAAGTTTTTTAATTACCTGAAACGCCTCTTGGCGTTCCAAATGTTGCTTTTAGAGTTTTCAATTGTTTGTTTTACGAAATGCTTATTGATTGTTTCCATGATGTTGATTTTTAATTGATGTTTAAATTGTTTTATTTATTGATTTTTAATTGTACCTTCTTTTGCTATTCCAAATTCTACTTTTTGAAGATTCCAATGTTTGCTTAACCAGATGTTTGTTTATTGTTTCCATGATATTTTATTTAAATATGATTAATTGATTTACTACTAGAAGACGACGCAAGTGTAAAATTGTTACAGTACTATGTATAAAATAGTACCGTTTTAAGCAATATTTAACAATTATATTCCATCGATAGGAGAGTTTTAAGTTTTAAATATATGATTAACAGATTATTGTGAAATTTTGATTTTTATCGATCTAAAAAAAATAATTCAGTTTATATGCCAAGAAAGACGCTTTAAAGGAATTGAATGAATTTTATCGGATTATTATTACCTATTTAATATCTTAGAGGTTAGTGTGCTTAATTATTCGCTAGATATATATTAAGTGGTATATCCAAAAACCCTAAAGAGTAGGGATTATGCAGATCATTTAAAGACGAAGTAGATGGAATTAGATAAATAATAATTTGTATTAACTTAAAAATTAATAGTATGAAATTCAGTAGAAAAGCAAGTGCAAACTGGAAAGGTAGCGGAAAGGATGGCAAGGGTACCTTGAGTACGGAAAGTACCATCTTGAAGGATACTCAATATTCTTTTAAATCACGTTTTGAAGATGGCAAGGGTACCAACCCTGAAGAATTGGTTGGCGCGGCCCATGCGGGATGTTTTACCATGCAGCTCAGTTTTTTACTGGGGGAGGCTGGATTTACTCCCACTAATTTGGATACAGCTGCCAAGGTCAACTTTGAGGATGGGAGTATACCTCAGATATCTTTAAGTCTTAGTGGTACGGTACCGGGGATTAAATTGGAACAGTTTAAGGAAATAGCACAAAAGGCTAAAGAAATTTGTCCCATTTCCAAATTGTTAAAAACAAATATAGTGTTGGATGTAAGCCTGCAAGGCTAAGCTAAGGTTTAATAATGGCCTTTCAAATGAGGTAAACCCTTCAGGGTTCAGTTATAATAGGGAAAAGCCACTGATAAGTGGCTTTTCCCATTTAAGTGAAAGTTATGTGCAGTTCCTATTTAAGTGTAAAATTTACCCTGGCAAAAAGGAACCTACCACCTATTCCAAATTGTTGTGCTCTACGGGACCAATCGAAACGACCGTCGCTACGGTTGCCAAATTCGTCCTTGGCCCTGTCCGGATAAATATCGAATAAATTATTGGCCCCTATGGTCAAAGTTAGGGCATCCGTTGCCTTATAACCTACAGAAAGGTCTGTTACCAATTTAGTGCCGAACACCTGTTGGTTGGCCACCGTTGTTGTTGCTTCGGTTACCTCTCCAAAGTATACATTTCTGAGGAAAATGATGAATTTATCGGAAGTAAGGCTGTTGGAGAGGTTTATTTTGGTCCTAGGCACTGCCTCTTCCAAATAGACCCTACTGTCCTCTGGAAAGTATGTGTCGATCAATCCTGCGTTCCTTAAAACTTCAGAGGCGTTGATGTCCCCTACTTTTTTGGTTTTGGATAGTGTACCGGCAAGATCCGATTTTAACCTCCAATTGGCACCCAGATCCGTTCTATGGGTAAGAACAATATCCAGCCCTTTGGATTCGGTATCTATGGCATTGGCAAAGAATGAGGCTGCCGTGGCATTGGCTTGCCTTAGAAGGTTGTCTAACTCGGTACCTGTTCCAGGTCCTGAAAACTGACCTGTATATACGACACGGTCATTGATTTTAACAAAATAGCCATCTACGGTTATAGTTAAATTGGCATCCGGTATTTTGGCGGTGAGTCCCAAACTAACACTTTGGGAGGTTTCCTCCTTCAATTGCGGAATGCCCAAAAGTTTGGCCGCCCTACTATCATTGGCAAACGTTCCTACTTCTTGTGGATTGCCCTGGTTGTCAAATATGGTCGAAGTGGAATTAAAGTTGATTTGGTGAAGGGAAGGAGCCCTAAAGCCTGTGTTCAATGCGCCACGGATATTTAGATTGTCAGTAGCCTTGAATCTTCCTGCCAATTTAAAATTGATGGTGCCTCCGAAATCGCTGTAATTTTCATAGCGGGAGGCGAAACTTGCCAAAAACGCTTCCGAAAAATCGGCCTCTACATCAAAATATCCAGCTACACTGCTTCGTCCTCTCGATAATTCATTTGATGGGGCAAATCCTGGAAACACTTGGGAACCTCCTGGTCTGGAATTCCCGAAGAAATCTTGGGAAGGCTGCTGGGAAGCTAAGGTAATACGTTGACCATTTGCTGTATATTGCGCGTAAGATGGTTCTTCTCCAGCCACAATATCATAATTCTCTACCCTGTATTCCGCACCAAATGCAATGTTTAACCCATACATAACATCCTCAAAAAATTGGGTAATGTCCAAATTGGAGGTGTTCTGCAGGAATGAGAATCCACCAGCATCGAAAAATGTTGGAGAAGCATTTTGCATGGAGGCATTAAAGGTATTGCCTATGGTGTACAAAAAGGAATTTTTACCGTAGGTATTGCTCAGGTCAACATTCCAATCTCCCACCATACCTTTTATACCAATAGATAAGGATTGATCTTTAATGTTGGAATTGATCTCCGGTAGAAAGCCGTTAATATAAGCGGGAGTATAGGTCCTACTTTGGTTGGGTAGCCTATAAAATCCGGCGGAATTACCGGTTCTGGAACTAATCCCCGCAAAGGAATATAGTGTTGTGCCTATATCGTCCAAGGGCAAGGAGAAATTGGCAAATAAACGGCCCCCACGCAGGGCAGATTGGCCAACCCGCATATTGTAATCGCTTCTTTGTTGCCCTCGGGCCGCCAATTCGGTAGTAGTTGCATCTGCGCCAAGTATAGTTCTTAAATCTTCCTTGGTGGTTGCTCCATTTCGGTCAATTCCCGCCTGGTCGGTATACTGTATTACATCGGCCACATCGTCATCCAGAAGGTTGGCAATGTCATATCCATCCGAACTGGCTACTCTTTCAACTGTATTGTACAGATTAAAAATAGTACCTTCCCACTCTTTCATTCGGCTATAGTCTTCCCGAACGTCAAAATCTCCGGAGAGGTTTATAAATCCACCATTATCACCCAATGGAATACCGTAACTAGCCGATAGGTTAGTGGTTGCTCCGTCTACGCCACCTGTTTGATCATTGGCATTTTTGGTAAAATTGGCCCCTGTGGTGACGGTTGTGGTAAGTTCATTTACATTTTTGTTCAATATAATATTGATAACCCCTGCTATGGCATCCGAACCATATTGAGCGGCCGCACCGTCCCGTAAGACTTCTATACGCTGTATGGCAGCGGCAGGGATGGCATTTAAATCCGTTCCCACGCTTCCTCTACCAAAGGTACCGTTTACGTTGATCAAAGAAGAGGTATGCCTTCTTTTGCCATTAATCAAAACCAAGACCTGATCTGGTCCCAAGCCTCTAAGGGAGGCTGGATCAATGTGATCTGTACCGTCCGAAATAGTCTGGGTATTGGAGGTGAAGGAGGGTGCCACATAATTTAATATCTGGTTTAGATTCACTTGGGGGGCTACATTGTTCAATTCCGTCATGTCTATGACATCTACCGGAACCGTACTTTCTGTGGCAGTCCTATTCGGATTACGTGAACCTACAATAATTACTTCTGACAGGGCCACACCCGAAGTAAGCCGTATGTTCATTACGGTATTGTTGACCGTTACCTCTAAGGTTTCGAATCCAATATAGGAAACCACTAAGATATCGCCCATGGAGACCTCAATGGTAAAGTTGCCATCGAAATCCGTGGTTGTACCAGTGGTAGTTCCTTTAATTACGATGGAGGCACCGGGCAACGGTGTTCCTTCTTCATCCAAAACTGATCCCGTTATTTGGGCGTTGGTTAAACCAACCATCCCAAAAACGAAAATCACTGCAATAAAGTAATACTTTTTCATATGTGAGTTTTTTGAGTTTATATGCTTAGAAGTTAAGGATTTTTAAGGTGAATTGTAAGAAAAAATCCCAAAATGTGATGCAATCATTTAAAAAAGAAGACTTTACAAACGGGTTTGTTACAAGAAGAATAGGTCTTGCTTAGGGATTGGAAGTATTTGTTATTTGGGATTTACATAAGACATTGTATTTTATTGAAGAAATAGCATAGAAGCGCTGATTTCTTATTTTTTATTTCCAAAATCCTGAAAATCATGTCCAATTTTCTTCAATGGAGATAAAAAATTGGGGGACTAAATTAAAATATTTGAAATACTAGCCTTATATTTGTTGAAGTTATATAAGAGTTGCGCATTGACCTGTAATCACCATTGCTGCTACTAAATTCTTGGGTAGATAAAATTAGATTCATTTTTCTTTTTCAAACACTCGTTTAGTATTTCAACCGCTGCTCAGACGAGATTTACAATTTATAATTTTAAAAAAAACAATGGCAAAATCGCAACAAACGTATAGTAAAAGTGAAAAAGAAAAGAAGCGTCTAAAAAAGCGTGAGGAGAAACAAAAGAAAAAGGAGGCCCGAAAATTGGAGTCTAAGGAAAATGGACCCGGTATCCAATTTGCCTACGTTGATCACGACGGAAATTTAACGGATACCCCACCAGATCCCTCTAAAAAAATAAAAATAGATGCCTCTACCATTGAAATAGGGGTGCCTAAAAGAGATGATAGTGATGTGGAGGAATTCGACCCGGTTAGAAATGGTAAAGTATCATTCTTTGATACTTCCAAGGGTTTTGGGTTTATAATCGACACTGAAAATCAAGAGAAGTATTTTACCCATGTTAGTGGGCTCATAGATGAAATTGCTGAAAATGACAAAGTTTCCTTTGAACTAGAAAAGGGGATGAAAGGTATGAATGCCGTACGAGTAAAGAAAATTTAGTGTCCAAGCCAGTTTCCTAATAGGAATTGACTTATTTATAGATTTTAAGGGATAGTACATATTAATCCATAAACGTATTGGATTTATGTACTATTTTTTTGACCTAAAATTATACAATACAGTCTTGTGTAAATGTGACAATTTTTGGCAAGCGCAAAGAATTTTAGCGTAATATAAGGCCCTGCCCATTTATTAACAAAACCATACCCAGGAGATGTGTTTGAATGGATTTAATACGCTATTAGCCAAGACCCAAGGTAAGATATAAAAACAGGATCGAAAGTTGATTATTGTTTCTTAAAACCAAAAAAAATAATAACTTCCGGCATTCTTTAAAAGAGTAACTAATCAAATATTTAATACCATGGTAAAATTCATCAAAGGTAACATTCTATTATTGGCATGTCTATTCTTTTTATCCTTTTCACAAGCTCAAAATTTAGATTCGGCCCTACCCGGGGAGGTGGGGATGTCCAGTGAAAGGTTGGAACGATTATCCGCTACTTTGGAGCAGTATGTTAAAGACGGCAGCATGTCCGGAAATGTTGCACTGATAGCCAGAAAGGGAAAAGTAATCTATCATAAGGCGTTTGGGGCGAGTGATATTGAGGCAGGGAAAAAGATGACCAATGATGCCATATTTAGAATAGCTTCACAAACCAAGGCCATTGTAAGTGTGGCAGCAATGATCTTGCAGGAGGAAGGAAAACTATTAATTGCAGATCCAATAGGAAAATATTTACCGGAATGGAAAGAAACAACCGTTGCCAAATTACGTGATGATGGTGGGTATGATGTTGTAAAGGCTAACCGTTCCATAACCATTAGGGATTTATTGACTCATACTGCCGGTATTGGTTACGGTCATGGCCCCGCAAAAAAAGAATGGGAAGAAGCCGGGATACAGAACTGGTATTTTGCAGACCGAAACGAACTAATTGCGGAAACCGTGGCACGAATGGCAAAATTACCTATGGATGCACAGCCAGGTGAGCAGTTTGTATATGGTTACAACACGGATATATTAGGGGTAATTGTTGAAAAAGCCTCTGGAAAATCCTTGGATGCATTTATAAAGGAAAGAATCTTGGATCCTATAGGCATGGTGGATACACATTTCTATTTGCCTAAAAACAAAACGGAAAGACTGGCTACTTCTTATATGGCCTATGAAGGTAAGCCTTTGGAAAGATCACCAGATCCCGGTTTGGGTATAGGCCAGGGCCATTACATAAAGGGTCCACGCAAAAGCTTTTCTGGTGGTGCCGGTCTTCTTTCTACGGCCATGGACTATGCTAAATTTTTACAAATGTTGTTGAATGGAGGTACATTTAACGGAAATAGGATATTGTCCCCGAAAACCGTGGAATTGATGATTGCCGATCACGTGGATGTTCGGGGCATTCCTTATGGAAGTAGAAAAGGGTCAGGATTTGGGCTCGGTTTTTCCATTACAAAAAATGTAGGTGAAAGGGGAGAGCCTGGTTCTGTAGGTACTTTTGAATGGGGTGGGGCATATGGGTCCACTTATTGGGCAGACCCGGTGGAAGAGCTTGTAGTAGTATATTTTAAACAACTTATACCCACCAATGGAGTTGATGATCATGCCAAGTTGAGAAGTTTGGTCTACCAAGCCATTTTGGAATAAACTTATCCCAAAATTTTGTTGAAACTATGTGGTTATTAGTGAAAAGTGTTAAGATATTGTAAATTTTAGAGGATTTGGACCAATCTATTCTTCTAGAAAATCTTTATCCCATAGGTTTGTACTTTAATAGTCAGATTAAAAATTAGAGATACTGAATTTTATGAGTAGAGTTAAGGAAAATGACAAGGTAAAAGTACATTACACTGGAAAATTAAAAACCGGACAAATTTTTGATAGTTCTTTGGAAAGGGAGCCTATTGAGGTTACTTTGGGACAAGGGCAGCTTATTCCCGGTTTTGAAAAGGAATTGGTAAATATGGAGGTCAATGAAAAGAAGACCATAACCGTACCTAAGGAAGAAGCTTACGGAGATATTATGGAAGAATTATTTCATGAAATTAAGAAGGCAGAGCTTCCTGAAGACATTCAACCCGAAATAGGAATGATGTTGGTTGCAAAAAATCCGGACGGTACAGAAAACCAATTGCGAATTACAGATGTTAAGGAAGAAAGTATTGTTATTGATGCCAATCACGTTTTGGCAGGGCAGGACCTTACTTTTGAGTTGGAATTGGTAGCCATTTTATAGGCTTATAGATTACGGGGCATTGACTTTCCTTTTTTGAGGAGGCAATGCAAAGTACATAAGGACCGTCCATTTTTGGGCGGTTTTTAGTTTCCGCCAATCCTTATGTTTCATCCATGGATGAATTATCCATTTGGACTAAAACATTTCCTTGTCCTTAGGGTTGAAAACATTAGTAATTCCCATTCAAAATAGAAACAACTAGGGCTTTGGTCAAGGGTTTGCCCAAGGCTTTGGCTTTTACCTCGATAAAAGTATACCTGAAATCGCAGCCTTTGTTGTGATTGCTGCAGCCATAGGACGTTTTGCCCTTAACAATCCTACCATTTTTGCATTTGGGGCAACTTGGGACATCGGTATGCTGCTTTTTCTTTGGTTCCAGAATAACCTTATAATTTTCATCGAAGCGTAGCAGGCCTTCAACATCCTCTACGCCATTGTATGTAAACCCCTTTAAATTTACGGTACAACCCTTTTGTAGCAGCCTGATCATCTGCTTTTCTGAGATTTTTTTATGGTGAATGGTAAATGGCAGTAAAAAATCACAACCATTTTTGTACCCACTGCAGCCATAGGCCAACTTCCCTTTTATTAGATGGCCGTTCTTGCATTTTGGACAGGTTTCATGCGTAATGCCACCTATATTTTTTTTAGTTTTTTGGGTTTCTTTTTTAACGGGTTCCTGAGAATGGGAGATATTGGCGCGTTGGGCCTCACTTCTTACTTCGTATACCAATTCGTCTACCATCCTCTTCATGTTGGCAATAAACAGGCCGGCACTATACGCGCCTTTTTCTATGTCCTTTAATTGCTTTTCCCACATTCCGGTCAATTCTGCAGATTTTAGCAATTCGTTTTGTATGGTATCAATTAGTTGAATACCAGTTGGGGTTGGTAATACCTGCTTTTTTTTTCTTTCTATATATTTGCGTCTAAATAAGGTTTCTATAATATTGGCGCGGGTTGATGGTCTACCAATTCCGTTTTCTTTCATTAGTTCGCGCATTTCATCATCATCGACCTGTTTTCCAGCGGTCTCCATGGCTCTTAACAAGGTAGCTTCAGTAAATTGTTTTGGTGGTTTGGTCTGCTTTTCCAAAAATGTAGGCTTATGGGGACCTTTTTCACCTTTAACAAAATTGGGCAATATTCCAGTTTCTTTTTTTTCTTTGGAATTGCCTGTCTCAAAAACAACCCGCCACCCTTTTTTAAGGATTTCCTTCCCGGTGGTTTTAAATGGGATATTGGCAGCCTTGCCTAGTACCGTTGTGTTAGAGACATCACAATCATCATAAAATACAGCTATAAATCGCCTCACGATACTATCGTAGACTTGCTGCTGGGCTGTAGCTAACTTTATTTGGACCCCAGTGGGAATGATTGCATGGTGGTCCGTTACTTTTTTGTCATTGAAAACCTTTGTGGATTTCCTGATCTTTTTTAACAACAGGGTAGAGGTGAACTGTTCGTACTGGGTTAAATTACGAAGTATTCCCGCTACCTTGGGATAAACGTCATTAGGTAAAAAGGTGGTATCTACCCTAGGATAGGTGACCACTTTTTGTTCATATAATTTTTGGACGATCTTAAGTGTTTCATCTGCCGTAAATCCAAACTTTGTATTGCAATACACCTGTAGACCTGTAAGATCGAACAACTTGGGAGCGTATTCCTTACCTTTCTTTTTGGTAATGGCAACAATTTCGAATTCATGTTCCTTTACTTCATTAGCAAGAATTTCCCCGTCCTCCATTTTTAGGAAACGGCCCTCTTCATAATTAAAAACCGTATCCCTATAGAGTGTCTGTAATTCCCAATAAGGTTGGGGTATAAAGTTTTCTATTTCCTTAAACCTATTGACCACCATGGCCAAGGTTGGCGTTTGGACCCGTCCAACCGATAACATTTGCTTATATCCCCCGTGTTTCACGGTATAGAGACGGGTGGCGTTCATTCCCAATAACCAATCCCCAATGGCACGGGAAAAGCCGGCATAATAAAGATTGTCGTAGTCATGGGAAGATTTTAATTTGGTAAATCCCTCCTTTATGGCCTCAGTGGTCAGCGATGAAATCCATAATCGCTTTACTTCGCCCTTATAATTAGCCTGTTGCAGTACCCAACGCTGAATAAGTTCCCCTTCCTGTCCGGCATCCCCACAGTTTATGACCACTTCAGCTTTGTCGAATAGACTTTTTACAATTTTGAACTGTTTCTGGATTCCCGCATTATCCACCACTTTTGTTTTAAATTTTTCGGGAAGCATGGGTAAATTGTTCAGGTCCCAACTTTTCCAATGGGGCTTATAATCGCTGGGTTCAAATAAAGTACAGAGATGGCCGAAGGTAAAGGTAACTGCGTAACCATTTCCTTCAAAATACCCATCGTGTTTGGTATTTGCCCCCAATACTTGGGCAATTTCCCGAGCAACACTAGGTTTTTCCGCAATACAGACCTTCACTTTTAATATTGTTTTGGATGGGTGCAAATTACTTAAATTATACAGAACCCCCACATTCGTATTATACGGTATTTTATCTAACAGATGTCCAGTGACTAGATACCAACTAGTATTTTTTGGGTACAAAAAAGAAATATTTAAAGGCAAACTGGTTGTATATTATTTCATTGGAAAATGATACATTTAAAGGATCATGGATTATAAGTGCTATGGTATGGAACATTTCAATCATTAAAAATAAACCGATGAAAAGTATAATATTGGTCATTATCGCTTTCTTGACACTAATTAGTTGTAATTCCCAGTCTTCCAAAAGTCTGTTTAATGGAAAGGATTTGGACGGTTGGCATGTGGACGTACCTGAAATGGACAATAATCCCGAAGCTATAAATCCTTTTATAGTTAGAGAGGGTATGTTGGTAAGTTTGGGAGAGCCACAAGGCCATCTTATTACTGATGCCGTTTATCAGGATTTTAGACTGGAAGTGGAGTATCGTTTTGCGGGGAAACCTGGTAATTGCGGTGTGTTGGTTTTTGCCTCAACCCCCAGATCCTTGTATGAAATGTTTCCTAAATCCATAGAGGTTCAAATGATGCATGATAATGCCGGGGATTTTTGGTGTATCGTACAGGATATTGAAACGGACAATATGTTGGAAAGGCGGGGACCTAAGGAGGAATGGGGAATTACCGAAGGCAAATTGCGAAGAATAAAAAATTTGACCGATGGTTCCGAAAAACCCTTGGGTGAATGGAATTCCATGACCATAGAGTGCCTAAAGAACTCAATTAAGGTATGGGTAAATGGCGATTTGGTCAATTATGGTTATAATGCTACCGCAAGTATTGGAAATATTGCCCTGCAGGCTGAGGGTGCGGAAGTAGAATTCCGAAAAGTATTGCTGACCCCTATTTCAAAGCTGAGCGAAAAAGCGCCCTGATCAACAATGCCCTTCCACTTCCATCCTGGATACTCCTAATTATACTTTGCACTCAATGTAGGTTTACTGCTTGATAAGGGAGTCTCTTTTAACGTTGCCCTGTAGCATAGCTAGTTCATATTTTGTATCTTATTGGTTGTTAATAGGTTATTATTTGATAACTAGAGTGATGATCTGTAAATCTCTTTTTGTTTATACCCTTGCGATTTGTTTTGCAGGTGCAGTTATTGCCCAGGAGGATCACGTCTTTAAACGGGAGCAGATGGTGAAAACACAGCTTCAGGACCGGGGAATAATAGACCCTTTAACTTTGTATGCCATGCTAAATGTACCAAGGCATAAATTTGTGCCTAAAAATTTGGTAGAGCATGCCTATAGGGATGGGGCACTACCTATTGGAAGTAATCAGACTATTTCACAGCCGTACATTGTGGCATATATGACAGAAACATTGAAATTGAAATCGACCGATAGGGTTTTGGAAATTGGAACGGGATCGGGATACCAGGCGGCGGTATTGGGTAAAATTGTGGATTCTGTTTTCACTATTGAAATAATACAGGATTTGGCCGTATCCGCCAAGAGCCGATTGGAGTACTTAGGGTATGACAATATCACTGTAAATTGGGGCGATGGATATCATGGATGGCCAGAAAAAGCACCTTTTGACGCAATTATGGTCACGGCAGGAGCAGATTCGATTCCCCAACCCTTATTGGACCAATTAAAAATTGGCGGACGTATGGTAATCCCCGTTGGATCAAACGATAATATCACCTATTTGGTAAGTGTGTTAAAAAAGAAGGATAGGGTAATAACTAAAAATATGTTCCCTGTTCGTTTTGTTCCCTTCACAAGAAAACAGTAATATTTATTGGAACGGCCATAGCCGAACATTTAAAAAGATGGTTCCTTGATGGGGGTTACTTTTCCCGGGCTTAATTCCTTTAAACGAACATCCCCTATGCGCATGCGAATTAGTCTTAAAGTGGGAAAACCCACGGCAGCAGTCATTTTGCGTACCTGACGAAACTTGCCTTCGGTAATGGAGATACTGATCCATGAAGTTGGTCTATGACGTCCTATTCTCAATTTGTTGTTCGGTTCGGGCAGGGCAGGGAGTGTGGACAATCTTTGGACCTGGGAAGATTTGGTTATATATTTCCTCCCATGGAATCCAATTTCCACTCCAATTTGTAGTAGTTCTATGGCCTCATTGGTTATTTCGCCATCCAACTGCGCATAGTATTCCTTTTCCACACCAGAACGGTTGATCAGATTACTCAGTTTTCCATCGGTTGTGAGCAGGAGCAATCCCTCCGATTTTTCATCCAGTCGCCCAATGGGCATAATCCCATCCGGAAAGTTATAAAGTTCACCTAAGAAGCGTTTGTTGCGCGACTCTTTGGCATCATTGGAATGCAACTGACTAAGCATTCCGAATGGTTTGTAAATTTTAAAATGTAGATGGTCATTTTCCAGCATGGGTGGAAGGTACTTTGAATTAAACTCTTTTTAAATCACCAAAGGTGTAATTTTTTTCGGTGGATAGTATTTGAAACATCAATCCAAGCTATTTCACGTTGCATATTTTTTAACGCCCCAGGCAAGACCTATAAAGACAAACTGTATTGGCAAGCGGATCATGGCTGCTTCCGAACTTCCAATGGCGGGTTGGTCAGAAAAAACATCCCAAACATGGATCGGAAGAAAAAGGATCATGAGCCAAAGTATTCCTGTTGCGCCAATTCGGGAGTAATGCGGAAGCAATAGAAGGATACCCAAGGCAATCTCTATTACTCCAGACAAATAAACGACCCACACTTTATAGGGCAGAAAATCAGGTACAAAAACGAGATAAAAACTTGGTTTTATAAAATGTTGTACCCCTGCGTATATCATAAAAAGGGCCAAAAGTATTTTAAGAATGGTCCAAAATAGTTTCATGGCCTTACTGTTTTAAGAGGATATAAAATAAAGTTGTGTATCGCGACAATAAGGACATTGCTTCATCCATTGCTCTTAGGGCGCAGGTTTGGCATGAAGCAGTTCCATTCCGGTGGAAGATCGCGGCTTAAATCCGGTCCAATCCTTTTCATTGGAATTCTCTTGTAACTCCAAAAATTTCGAATAATCCTTCTGTTTCAGATGAATACCTAAAAAGGCCGTTAAGAAATGTTGGTTCACATTATTAATCTTTCTCTCGTCCCAACTTGGTTCGGCGTACCTATAGTATTCGTCAATATGCAGACCGGGAGCCAAAGCTTCCACTGGGGGTGGATTAGGGGCTACGTTGTGCCTGGCATTTTTATAGGTAAGTAAATATCTGTCAGCATTAACAGCCCCGGTATATATTGCCTTAATTCCTTTTTCATAGCCAGATATGTCATCTTGGTTTCCTGCAACAAAAAAGGTAGGAACTTTAAGCCCTTTTAGGCCCTCGGCATCCCAAATGCCCCGCTCCATGCCCCATGGGGCGAAGGCTACAACCGCTTTTATTCTAGGGTCGACCTTTGGGAATTCCGGATTACTCATGGCCAAGTCGACTATTGCTTTGCTGCCGCCGGTCATGCCTGAAAAAAATCCTACAAGACCATCGCTATATCCGGCTCCAGCTACGTTTAAAACTCCGTAACCTCCCATGGAATAGCCTATGATACCGATGTTTTCGGAATCCACCAATCCCGTTAAAAAGTTTTTGTTCTTGGATGTTCCCAAATCCGCAATTTGGTTCATAACAAAGGAGATATCTTTTGCGCGATTCACCAAGGTACTTGAAAAAGGGGAGGCATCCTTAAAAGTTGAATCCGTGTGGTCTATGGATACGACAACATATCCTTTGGATGCCAAATTCTCTGTAAGATAGGTCATAAGATATCTGGAGCCCACATAGCCATGTGCCACCACTAAAAGTGGAAAAGGACCATTGGCGGTTAGAGGTGCGGCATCACGGGATGCCCTGCCCTTAATGGTAATGGGAATCAAGGGGCGCAGGGAATCATTGGCGGTTCCCATGACCTCATTATAAAGGACAGTTTCTATTGCTCCCTTGGCCAACTGAGCGGGATACCAAACCTCTACTTTTAATGGTCGATCATAGATGGGGTCAATTCCATTTTTTGAGTTTAATACATCTGCCTGTCCCTCATGAATAAAATCCAAAGTACTTACGCCAACAGCATAGGTTCCCCGAGCAGATAACTCAGGTGCGTCCGGGAGTGCATCACCATAGACAAAGGAATCGGTTTGGGCATTTAAGCTTAGGTTGTAAATTAGAAAACAAATTATTATTTGGAGATAAGAAAAACGGTTGATAATTGACATGATCCAGAATTATTGGTTTTGTTTAAATCTACGAATTTTAAAGGAACAATTTTGTGTTCCGGGCTTACCCTTTGTACCATTATCATTAATTTTAAATATTAAATTTTCAGAAGTGGTATTTTTAGCTTTCCAGGGAAAGCCAAAAGTATCCAAGAAGCAGGCATAATTTTAAATTGCAATAGTAAAAACTAGACCACCTCTAAAAGTTATGGAAGAATCTGAAAGGCAATTGATGAGATTTGGTGTTAGGCCAACGGCTATGCGTATTTTGGTACATCAATTTATGGTTTCGCAAAATTCGGCCGTTAGCCTTAGTAGCATAGAGGGAAATTTTGAGAAATCCGATAGAACCACCTTATACAGGACTTTGAAGACTTTTGAGGAAAAGTGCATTGTGCATCAAATAGATGATGGCACCGGAATTCCTAAATACGCCCTTTGCGATCATGATGATGGTATGGCCAATCATTCGGACCTGCATTTGCATTTTCATTGCACTAAATGCAATAGGACTACCTGCTTAACCGAACACAGAATACCACAAATTAATCTTCCCGACAAATTTATACCTGAAGATGTGAATATGCTGGTAAAGGGAACTTGTGAGCACTGTAACCAATAAATGCACATACATTGCACGGGCATTAGGGTTAATTTTGCTTTCAAATTATAAGTATGGAACATCAGCATGATCATGAAAAACACAATCACAATCATGACCACGGAGGAATTTTTGGAAAGAGAACGGAGCTATATTTTGCCATTTTAAGCGGTGTCTTCTTCTTAATGGGATTGATTTTGGCCAGGGTACCATGGGCAACACCATGGGTTTCACTGGTCTGCTATATATTGGCCTATGTTTTTGGAGGATATTTCACCCTGCTGGAGGCTATAGGCAAGATTAGAAAGGGGGAATTTGAAATAGATTTCCTAATGATAGTCGCTGCAATAGGCGCTGCTTATATAGATAGATGGGGGGAAGGAGCCTTATTACTGTTTTTATTTAGTTTAGGACATTCGTTGGAGCATTATGCCATGAACAAAGCCTCAAAGTCAATCAAGGCCTTGGGTGAACTTTCCCCGAAGACGGCATTGCTGAAAAATGGAGGCGATTTAAAGGAAATTCCAGTTGAGGAATTAAGGTTGAACGATATTATAGTAGTAAAACCAAATACCAAAATAGCTGCAGACGGGGTAGTTGTTAAGGGCAGTAGCAGTATTGATCAGTCTTCAATAACGGGAGAAAGTATTCCCGTGGACAAAACAGCGATTCACGATATTAGCGATTTGCCCCAATTTGAAAAACTAGACCCGTCCCATGTTGTCTTTACCGGGACTATAAATGGGGATTCCATGCTTGAAGTCCAAGTTTTAAAGTTGAATGCGGATGCCACAATATCACGTTTGGTGAAAATGATAAACGAGGTGGAAACTAAAAAATCGCCCACCCAATTAACTACTAAAAAATTTGAAAAATGGTTTGTACCTATAGTGGTGGTTTTGGTAATAGGCCTTTGTTTTCTTCACTTGATTATAGATGAGACGGTCCAGGATAGCCTATACAGGGCTATAAGCGTTTTAGTAGCCTCCAGCCCTTGCGCCTTGGCCATTTCAACACCCAGTGCAGTAATCAGCGGCATAGCCAGAGCTGCCAATAAGGGTGTGATCATCAAAGGTGGTCGTGCCCTGGAAGATCTGGGTAGCCTTACTACCATTGCTTTTGATAAAACAGGTACCCTTACCGAAGGCAAGCCTAGGTTGATTAATGCAATTGCATTGAACGGATATGACAAAAAGGAGTTTTTAGAATTGGTCCTGGACGTTGAAAGCCTAAGCGACCACCCCTTGGCGAGGGCCATAACCAAAGATCTTAAGGACGAATATAAGGTTGAAAACAGTAACCGTTCCTCCAATATGGAGGCCATTCAGGGCAAGGGAGTAGTGGGGCAATACAACGGTGGCCATATTTATATTGGCAATGGACAACTGATGAAGGAAAAGGGAATACAAATTTTAGAAGAAATTCAAGACCAAATAGACCAATTGCAGAAAGAAGGACAGACCATTATGCTTGTTGGTTATAAGCAAAGGGCCATCGGATTGTTGAGTGTTATGGACGTGCCTAGAAAAAGTGCAGCTCCTACCTTGGAGCGCCTACGGAAAATAGGGATAAAACAGTTGATAATGCTGACCGGGGACCATCAAAACGTGGCAGATTCCATTGCGGCACAAATTGGACTAACCGAGGCGAAAGGAAATTTACTTCCAGAAGACAAGGTAAAGGCTATTGGGGAATACGTTAATAAAGGCATTAAAATCGCTATGGTAGGAGACGGCGTAAACGATGCACCGGCCATGGCCAACAGCACTGTTGGTATTGCCATGGGGGCGGCAGGAAGTGATGTAGCTTTGGAAACAGCAGATGTAGCTTTGATGTCGGACAGGATAGAAAGTCTTCCCTTTGTGATCGGCCTAAGTAGAAAATCCAAATCAATTATTAAGCAGAACCTATGGGCAAGTATGGGGATTGTGGCATTTTTAATTCCAGCAACCCTGTTCGGATTTGCCAATATCGGAGTTGCCGTTGCCATTCATGAGGGCTCTACCATCCTGGTAGTCATCAATGCACTGCGATTACTGCGTTATAATTTGGATTAGCGATTATTTAAAACCTATTTCGATAAGGCCTTTATGGCTAATTTTTATGGCTTCCAGAGGTGCTATGTCAAAAGTATTATCTTGCTCTACCATGTAATATTCCATCCCAGACAGTTTTTTTTCAGCTAGGATATCGGAAAAATTAATTTGTCCTCTACCAACAGGAGCAAATTTTCCTTCGGAGTCCATATCTTTTACATGCCACATTTTAAACCTACCGGGATATTTCTTAAAATAGGCCACAGGGTCTTCTCCTGCTTTGGTTACCCAAAAGAGGTCCATCTGAAAATTAACATATTTTGGATCGGTATTTTCAAGCAAATAATCAATGGTCACTATACCATCATTTCCTTTTTTGAATTCAAAATCATGATTGTGGTACAGTAGTTTCAACCCTGCTTTATGACATTTTTCGCCAAGGGTGCTTAAGACAGTGGCCAATTGTTTATAATCGTCCCTCAATCCCATGGGAGGTACCGGAATTACAAAGTACTTGAAACCGACCGCCTTTACATCGGCGATCATGTTATCGGCATTCTCTAAGGTAACACCACCCTGGTGCGTGCTAATAGGGGCCAGCCCTACTTCCTTTAGTAGTTTGTGAAAGTCCTTGGGAGACATATTGTAAAACTTGCCATCCCTGTAACCCGCCGCCTCAATATTTTTATAACCTGCCTCTGCAACCGCCATTAGAGTGGCTTTGGCATCCGCTCCCATATTGTCCCTAACCGTGTAGAGCGCCAGCCCTCCAATTTTTTGTTGGGCACTGGCATTGAACATTCCGATCATTAGTAGGGGTAGAATCAATTTTTTTAGGGCAGGGGAAGACAATAACTTTTTCATAATGCTGGTAAATAATCTTTTTTTTAAAAGTAGTATAAGTTTTTATGAATAGGCTACAAAATGAAAGATAAAATTTAAAAGTACACCACAATATGAAACGCGAATGCATGGTAGAGACCAGGTTGATTGACCCAGCTTATAGTATAGTCTATGTGAAATATTTTTTTAGGTTAATCTAAAAATTAATAATTATCTTTATAAAAAATTACAAAACCGAGATTGAAATGGGCCATGGCCTACATTTAAGCGTACGGTAGCCAAAAATATATATACAACAGACCAATGAATACCTACAACCCTATAACTGCACTGGCAGTGTTTTTTGCATTATCAATTTTGGCATATCTACTATTTAGGCCAAATAAGGGATGGTTTTGGCTGATAAAAAATAGTTCGGTTTCGAATGACAAAATTGTCGTTGAGGATGTTCTTAAATTGTTATATCACAATGAAAATGCGGACAAACATCTTAATGTCAACGACATTATCAGAACCTTAAAATATAATGATAAGCTTATACTGGAATGCATCAATAGAATGTCTCACCATGCATTGATAAGCATAGAGGGCGATAGCGTGAAACTTACAAAATCGGGCAGTGATTATGCGCTTCGTATAGTTAGGGCCCATAGGTTATGGGAGAAATTTTTAGCCGAAAAGACCGGGTTTAAGGAATCGGAATGGCACGAAAGGGCAGAAAGAATGGAACATGAATTGTCCAAGGTGGAGGCGGATATTCTGTCTTCCCAGTTGGGTAATCCCCAGTTTGACCCACATGGTGATCCCATACCAACCAATACGGGAAAGATTGCCAAAGTGAAAGGAATACCGGTTTCGGAACTGTCCATTGGCACTATTGGAAGAATTGTCCATATCAAGGATAAGCCCGAAATAATTTACAAGCAGATCCTGGCAGAAAACATTCATATCGGATCTGTGATACGGATCATGGAAAAGACGCCAGCCCGTATTGAATTTCATTCGGAGGGGGAGGCCTTTGTATTGGCGCCCATAATGGCAGGTAATATAACGGTTTCAGTTTTGGAAAAGGACGTGGTATTTGAAGAAAATTTAGCGAGGCTGTCCATTTTGAAGGAAAATGAAACTGCCAAGATTATAGGGATATCCAAGGAAATTAGGGGAGATAGTAGAAGAAGACTATTGGATTTGGGTTTTGTGAAAGGAGCAGAAGTCAAACTAGACCTTTTGAATCCTTTGGGCGATCCAAGGGCCTTTTTGATCAAGGGAACCAGTATTGCCCTGCGTCAAAATCAAGCATCGAAAATTCTAATACAAAAAGATTAAATCATGGAAGTTAAACCAAAAAGTGCGTGTGAGACCTGTGTCCAATTCAATGCTGACGGATTGAAGAAGTTAGGGGTAAACACCTCCGATTTTGACTTTGTGGTAGCCTTGGCAGGTAATCCGAATACCGGAAAAAGTACTGTTTTTAACGCCATGACCGGTTTACGCCAACATACCGGTAATTGGCCTGGCAAAACGGTAACCAGGGCGGAAGGTGCTTTTGAATACAATAAGGAAAAATTTAAACTGGTAGACCTACCGGGCACCTATTCTTTGCTTTCTACCTCTGAAGATGAGGAAGTTGCCAGGAATTTTATTCTTTTTGGAAAGCCCTCGGTAACGGTAATCGTAGTTGATGCCAGTAGGCTGGAAAGAAATCTGAATTTGGTATTACAGATTTTGGAAATTACCAATAACGCAGTCCTGTGTTTAAATTTAATGGATGAGGCGCAAAGAAATAATCTGGAAATAAATACCCGTACTTTGGCCAAAGACCTGGGTATCCCTGTGGTCCCTACTAGCGCTAGGTATAATAGGGGAATTCCGGAACTGATCCAGACTATTAGTGAACTGGCCAACGGTAAAATTGTTTGTAAGCCCCACCGCATTAAAAATATACCTAAGAATATAGAGCAGGCCTTGGAAAAATTAAGCGCGGAAATAAAAGAAGTCTATCCGGACATTCCCAATAGTAGGTGGATAGCCTTGCGCTTGCTGGAAGGGGACAGAAATATTATTGAAACCCTTAAAACCGGTGAATTCGTTTAATTGGATCTCAATGAATACTAACAAAATAGATCATATTATTGCTCTTTCCAATGACCTTCGTTGGCAAATTGGAGATGAATTCCATGATAATCTGGCGGAAGGAATTTATGCTGATGCCGCTGAAATAGTAAAGGGCGCTGTGCGTAAAAAGGATGAAAAGGGAACTTTCAGGATAGACACCAAAATAGATAAAATCATTACGAGCAAGGTCTGGGGTTTCCCTCTTATGTTCATAATATTGGCTGTAGTGCTTTGGATGACCATAGTTGGCGCCAATTACCCGTCCGCAATGTTGTCCGGATTGTTGTTGGATACGATTCATCCTGCTTTAAAGGGATTCGCCTCCAACATTGGCATGCCATGGTGGCTGGACGGTTTTTTGATTGATGGGGTGTACTTGGCGGTAGCCTGGGTCATTGCTGTAATGTTGCCTCCTATGGCGATATTTTTTCCCTTATTTACCTTGTTGGAAGATTTTGGATATCTACCAAGGGTAGCCTTTAATTTGGATCATTTATTTAAATTATCCGGAGCACACGGTAAACAGGCCTTGACAATGAGCATGGGCTTCGGATGTAACGCTGCAGGTATTGTGGCTACCCGGATAATAGACAGCCCTAGGGAAAGATTGATTGCCATTATCACCAATAATTTTTCACTTTGTAATGGGCGCTGGCCCACACAGATTCTGATCGCAACCATATTTGTGGGGGCCCTGGTACCGGCTAGCTATTCGGGGATTATGTCATTGGCGGCCGTTATAGGCATAGCTGTTTTGGGCATGGTGTTTATGTTTTTGGTTTCTTGGGGCTTGTCCAAGACGGTCTTGAAAGGAGAAGTTTCTACCTTTAATTTGGAATTACCGCCCTACCGTCCTCCGCGATTTTGGAAAACCATCTATACTTCCATTATAGATAGGACCTTGATTGTGCTATGGCGTGCCATTGTTTTTGCTGCCCCTGCAGGGGCCGTAATTTGGCTTATATCCAATATTTATTTGGGAGATGCCAGTATTGCCACTTGGCTGATTGATTCTTTGGACGGCTTTGGATTCCTTTTGGGCCTCAACGGTGTTATTTTGGTGGCCTATATTGTAGCTATTCCTGCCAACGAAATTGTGATACCCACTATTTTGATGTTGACCGTTCTGGTTACAGGAATTTCTGCAGGAGAAGGGGCTGGTGTAATGTTCGAATTGGATTCCGCAACTGCCACTGGGGATATTCTGAGAGCAGGGGGGTGGACGCTCTTAACGGCTATTAACCTAATGTTGTTCAGTTTGTTGCACAATCCATGTAGCACTACAATATATACTATTTATAAGGAGACCAAAAGTGTAAAATGGACTACAGTGGCTTCGGTATTACCGGTTATATTAGGATTTGTGGTGACATTTTTGGTAGCACAGATTTGGAGATTACTTGCGTAAATTCTACACCTCATTATCGCTCTTAAATAAAATTCCCGACCTCGAATTAAACGAGTAAAGGGGAACTATTCTATTCTTAAATGTTCTTTTAATAATGATAAAACGAAATAGGCAAACTCTGAGCTAACTGAATTAAAATCACTAACTTGAGTAAAAATTTCTGTTAT
Organism: Arenibacter troitsensis; assembly: GCF_900177645.1. Taxonomy (GTDB): domain Bacteria; phylum Bacteroidota; class Bacteroidia; order Flavobacteriales; family Flavobacteriaceae; genus Arenibacter; species Arenibacter troitsensis. The sequence goes on along the minus strand of NZ_FXAO01000003.1, from coordinate 285,290 downwards.
GCCTATTTACATGGATCGTCACGATATTCCTGAGGAGATTACCGCGGTGCATGTTGCGCAAATGCATAGGGAGGATTTAAAAATAGAGCATCTTTATGGATGCAAGGGTATGACCTATTGGTGCGATGAAAAAAGGCGTACGGCCTTTTGTCTTATCCAGGCCCCAAATAAGAAGGCCATTCAGGATATGCACAATCATGCCCATGGCGAGGTGCCCCATAGAATTATAGAAGTTGAGGCTTCTATAGTGGAATCGTTTTTAGGTAGAATAGAAGATCCGGAAAAATCCCAAAAGACGGAATTAAACATTATCAACGACCCAGCTTTTAGGACCATAATGGTCGTTGGATTAAGAAAATCATCATTTAAGATTATGGACCCCAATCGTATGATTGGGGAGTTAATAAAGTATAATAAAACTATTCTGCAATCCATAGATAAATTTTTGGGCAGGGTGGTAAGACAAAAATCGGGTAATTTTTTATTGTCCTTCAACTCGGTGACCAATGCCGTGCTCTGCTCCCAAGAGGTCTTTTCCAAGCTTGGAGGGGTAACTGAGGATAAAAGTCCGGATATTCAATTGAGTATAGGTTTGCACGTAGGAGTGCCCGTAACCGAGAAGGATGGTATTTTTGAAGATACCATCAAATTGGCAGAACGGTTTTGTACTATGGCCCATGGGAAAATTGTTTTATCCCAAGAGGTCAAGGAATTGTACGAGAGTGAAAATTTGAACGTTAAATTAAGCCATAAGAACATAAAAACTCTGAGTGTTGGAGAGGAAAAATTTGTAAACCAATTAATGGATTACACCGAGAAGGAATGGACCAATGCAGCCTTCAATTCAGATCATTTTAGTAAAAATTTAGGCTACAGCAAATCCCAATTATACAGAAAAATGATTGGTCTTACCGGGAAGTCGCCCAATAGTTTTATAAGGGACTACCGGCTGACAAAGGCCTTGGACCTATTGGATAAAAAGGTAAATAATATTTCCGAAATTGCCTTCGGTACAGGATTCAACAGTCCAGCCTATTTTTCGAAATGTTTTATGGATAATTTTGGAATCCTTCCCTCCAAATATGTCCAAAATTATGCCGAATAAGTTTTGATCGTAAGTTTGCTATGATCGAATTTTGTAACTATTTGAATTAATTATGGAGGTCATCGTTGTAAACTTCGTTTAATTTTACTTCAAGTCAACGATGTTATCGTGCACAAATAAAATGGTAGCGATATACAGAATTGTAATCCCCCATTTGCAGCGGTGTAGTTTTTGCCGTATTCCCCCTGTTTTAAAAATAAAATAACCAATGGCGAATTATTTTTCCATTTCCATCCTTCCCGTTTGATATGGGGCAAGGCGAAAAAAGGAAAAAGAAACGGTAAAACCTCCAATCATCTATTTCTAGGAGGGTTGCCTCTCATAATAGTAATAATTATTAATCTTAAACATTTTAGAAATGAACAACACTCTAAAGTATTCCCAATTGAAAGTTATCATTTTGATATTGACACTTTTTGTAAGTTTTTCCTTTTTTGGACAGGGCAGCCTAGAGAAAGGTTCGGAAATCTCCTTGGTAAAAACGCATAAGGATAAGGATTTACAATGGGGCCCTTGCCCCTCGTTTATGCCCAAGGGTTGCACAATATCGGTATTGCACGGAGACCCTTCCAAAAAAAATGTGGATGTTTTTTTTAAGGTGCCCGCCAACTATGAAATACCGGAGCACTGGCATACCTCTGCTGAGCGCATGATCCTTGTTTCTGGGGAACTTCATGTTACTTATGAAGGGGAAACAGAGCAGATAATGAAAGTGGGCTCCTATGCCTTTGGTCCGTCTACCAAACCTCATACCGCAAAATGTGGCGATAAAGACCCTTGTGTTTTATTTATTGCCTTTGAAGAACCTTTGGATGCATTTCCAATAGTGCTTAAAAAATAATGCAAAGTTTTGAATAATAATATAAACGAACATTAAAATTTAGAAATATGGAAATGGTAATAGACATGGATGCAGATCGTATTGCATCCTTTAAAAAAGAAATAAGGGGAGAAGTAGTGATGCCTTCCGATGGCAAATACAATAGTAGCCGCAAAGTTTATAATGGTATGATCGATAAGCATCCCGGTATGATCGTCATGTGTGTGGATGTGGCCGATGTAATGGCTTCGGTAAACTTTGGCAGGGAAAACGATTTGTTGATCGCTGTTAGGGGAGGTGGACATAATGGAGGGGGTTTGGGCCTGTGCGATGACGGTATGGTCATTGATCTATCCGGAATCAAATTTGTACATGTGGATACTTCCAATAATACGGTACGTGTTGGAGGAGGTAACATTTGGGGTGAAGTTGATCATGCCACCCATGCCTTTGGATTGGCAATTCCGAGTGGAATGATTTCAACAACAGGTGTAGGCGGTTTAACACTGGGAGGTGGCGTGGGTTATCTTTCCAGGAAATACGGACTTACCATAGACAATTTGTTGGAGGCCGATATGGTATTGTCCGATGGTTCTTTTGTTACCGTTAACGCCAAACAGCATCCTGATCTTTTTTGGGCCATTCGTGGTGGTGGTGGAAATTTTGGAATCGTAACTTCCTTTAAATTTCAAGCCCATCCTTTAAAAAATGTAATTGGAGGTCCTACCTTATGGCCAATAGAGCAAACTGAGAAAATAATGGCTTGGTATGATGAATTTATTCATAAAGCCCCGGAAGACCTAAATGGTTTTATTGCAACTATGGTTATTCCAGGCCCACCATTTCCCGAACATTTGCACCATAAGCAATTCTGTGGAGTTGTATGGTGCTATACGGGTCATCCAGACAAATTTGAAGAAATTTTCAAACCCGTTTTGGCCAAGAAACCCTTGTTCCAACATGTGGGCGAAATGCCTTATCCTTCCATTCAAACTATGTTTGATGGGCTTATGCCCCCAGGATTGCAATGGTATTGGAGGGCCGACTTTTTCAATAAATTAGGTCCAGAAGTTAGGGCTGGGCATTTAAAATACGGATCTAAAATCCCGACCCCACTTTCACAAATGCATCTATATCCTATTAGTGGAGCTGCAGCTAGGGTTGGAGACAAAGATACACCATGGGCATATAGGGATGCCAAATATGCAGGTGTAATTGTAGGGGTGGATCCGGATCCGGCAAATGCCGACAAAATCACCAATTGGTGCAAGGATTATTACAATGAATTGCATCCACATTCCTCTGGAGGTGCCTATTCCAATTTTATGATGGATGAAGGTCAGGAACGGGTAAAAGCAAGTTATAAGCATAACTACCAGCGATTGGCCCGTATAAAAAAACATTATGACCCTAATAACTTATTTAGGGTCAACCAGAATATTCTTCCTAGTAACTAGGGGGTAGGACACAATTTGGGCAAGCCATCCAACAGGCTTGCCTCAAAAGGATAGACATCTTTTAGTTTTATAAGTCTACTAAACATCCAAAATTTTTAGGGCTTCTTTACCTACGCGTTGTTTGGTTTCCTCGGTAATATATTTTTTTTGATCTATCTGTTGCGGCTGGTCAGAGGTGCAAAAATAACTATGTATACTTCTTCTAGGCTTATCGGTTCGGTTGGTAGTTCCTCCATGCCAGGCGTGGGAGTTAAAGATAAAAACCGATCCTGCAGGTGCGGTGATGATGATTTCATCAGGATGGGGAAGGCTGGGGTCCTCCATTTTTTCTTGGGGCGCTATGCCAAGTTTATGGGTGCCGGGCACTATACGTGTAGCTCCATTATTTTCTGTAAAGTCATCCAATAACCAAATGGAATTACAGACTTTGTACACACCTTCCACCATTTTATTGCCCCAATCTACATGTAAATTTTGATGTCCAAGGCCGGGTTTCGCAGCTCTGTAGTTTAGGGAGGATAATTTAAAGGATGCGCCAAGTACAGCAGCAATACCGGCCAGAACTCTTGGATGTGTGTAAAAAATATCAAACACCTCACCTTTGTTGACTAGATCAGCCAAGCGATCGGCGCCCTCCTCCTTAGGATGCCTTATATATTTGGATTCGGCCAATTCCGATCCGGCCGACCCACCTTCATTGAGCATTAGGGCATCAATCCTGTCGTTTATGGCTTTTACCTGTGCATCTGTCAATAGTTTGCCCAAGGATAAATAACCCTGACTTTCCAATATTTCAATTTCCTCTTTTGTGAGCATGCTTAAGTAAATTAACAATATGATTTTAAGCTAAAAAAGATACGATATAATTGTCAAAAAAATATTTCTTGTAGCATTTAAAGGGGTTTTCTTTTTCTTCCTGGGGAAATGAGGTTTACGCAAAGCGAGCATAATAATGCCAAAATTGCCAAGGAAAGGGTCAATGTATTGCTTAGAGCCGTACTTGGCAACCAGCCCGTTATTCTTTCTGTCAAAAAATCAATATAGCTGTTTGGTAAATTGTGTTCACCCAAGCGTTCAAGGACCTCATAATGCCAATCGGTTAAAAAACAATAGCCCCATCCCATCCAAATTCCTAACAAAACCCAGGAGCCAAAGGTTAAAAGTAAGGTAATCAGATTAAGTTTTCGCGTACGGACCGGTATCCATCCGAACAAATTAAAAATAATGAGCACCGTATGGAAGACATAGAAAAAAGTATTTGCTAACCTCAATAATAATTCATCCATCAGGGGAAATGCTTAGTTTCCGAAAAAGATAATGAATTTTTAGGAGTGGGAATTTTGCCCAATTGCTGGTGGTGCGCATTCTCCTTTCCTTTGGTTTCAGTATTTTTGCACTTAATCCTTAAAATGATCAGTGAATGAAAAAAGTTTTTTCCGTGTTGTTATTAACGCTTATGTTTTCCGCTTGTAAGGACTCAAATAAAAAGAATAATATAATCTCCCAAAATTCCATGAACACCAATCATAATCCATTAATCGCCGAAAGTACCTTGCCATATGGCGCTCCCGATTTCACCAAAATTAATAACGATCATTTCAGGGAAGCATTATTGCAAGGAATGGACGAGAAAAGAGAAATCATTGAAAATATTGCAAATAGTACTGAAGCGGCGACTTTTGAAAATACCATATTGGCGCTGGAAAAGAGTGGTGTACTTTTAGATCGGGTGAGAAATGTATTTTCGGCACTTACCGGTGCCCACACCAATGATACCCTACAAGCCGTCCAAGAAGAAATGGCACCTAAATTTTCGGAACTTCGGGATGCAATTTATCTCAATGACACCTTATTTCAGCGGGTAAAAACACTGTATGAAAAAAGGGTAAGTCTTAATTTGGATGGGGAATCCTTAAGATTGTTGGAGAATTATTTTGAGGATTTTGAAATCGCCGGTGCCAACCTTTCTCCTGAAAACAAGGAAATTTTAAAGTCGTACAACTCCAGATTGGCCACTTTGAGCAATACCTTCAATAAAACCTTGTTGGAGGCCAATAATGCGGGTGCAGTTATATTTACAGATAAGTCCGACCTAGAAGGACTCTCGGATACCGAATTGAAATCATTGGAGAACAAAGATGGGCAAGGCTGGAAAATTGCACTTCAAAATACCACACAACAACCTTTATTGCAATCCTTGAAAAAAAGGGAGACAAGGGAGAAATTGTTCAAGGCTGCTTGGTTGCGTGCCGATGGCACTGCCCAGGATACCAAGGCCGTTATTACGGAAATTGCCGAATTAAGAGCCAAAAAAGGGGCCTTGTTGGGATTTTTAAATTATGCAGAATGGAGCTTGCAGAATACCATGGCCAAAGTGCCGGAAAACATATTTGAACTTTTTGAGGGACTTGTTCCTTCTGCTACGGCCAAGGCGGGGCAAGAAGCCAAGGAAATTCAAGAAATGATCCAGAAAACGGGAGGGGATTTTGCCCTTGCCCCTTGGGATTGGAACCACTACGCCGAAATGGTACGAAAGGCCAAATACGATTTGGATGAAAACCAGATTAAACCTTATTTTGAGTTGAAGACTGTATTGGAAAAAGGGGTTTTCTATGCCGCTGAAAAATTATATGGAATTACCTATAAGGCCAGAACAGATATCCCTACCTATCACGAAGATGTATTGGTATATGAGCTTTTTGAGGAGAACGGAGATCCATTGGGATTGTTCTATGGCGATTTCTTTTCCCGCCCAAGTAAGCGGGGAGGGGCTTGGATGAGCAATTTTGTAGATCAATCCAAACTCTACAATAAGAAACCTGTGATCTACAATGTTTGTAATTATCCGAAACCTGTAGCAGGTGAACCGGCATTGCTTACCTATGATGAGGTAGAGACCATGTTCCATGAATTTGGACATGCGCTCCACGGCTTTTTTGCCGACCAGCAGTATCCTTCCTTGTCGGGCACTTCAGTGGCCAGGGATTTTGTTGAGTTTCCTTCCCAGTTCAATGAAAACTGGGCGCTTTACCCTGAAATCCTAAAAAACTATGCCCTGCATTACAAAACAGGGGAACAAATTCCGCAAGAGCTTATAGATAAGATAAAGAAATCGGGCACTTTTAACCAGGGGTATAGCCTAACCGAAAATTTAGCGGCTTCCAACTTGGACATGCAATGGCATACCATTGGATCGGACACTAAAATAGAGGATGCAAATGCTTTTGAAAAGGAAGCCTTACATGCAACGAAATTGGATGTGGTTTCTGCCGTACCGCCACGTTATAGATCTACTTATTTCGCCCATATATTTGGCAGTGGATATGCGGCAGGTTACTATTCTTATCTATGGACGGAGATGCTGCACCATGACGCCTACAATTGGTTTGAGACCCATGGTGGACTTACCAGGGAGAATGGTCAGCGATTGCGGGATATGATTCTTTCTCGTGGCAATACTTTGCCCCTGGAAAAAATGTACAAGGATTGGCGCGGCGGGGATCCAAAAATTGAACCTATGCTAAAAGCAAGGGGTTTACAGTAAATGTTGCCTTGTATTATCGTGGTATTTCAAATTTAAAGGGGGCTGTTGTGGCCTCTTTTTAATTTTTGCCCATTGTGGTGTCTGGTTTATCGCTTTTATGAAATTGGAAGTACGTATATGCCATGATTCACGGCAAGGGAAATATTGTAACAAAGCTATAAGGGTATTATCTTTAGTAGGGTAATACTAAACATTGATCGCTATGACAACCGTTTCATCTTTTAAGATAGTGGGAGTTTTAATCCACATATTGTTATTTTTCAACATGGGGCACGCCCAAGTGGAATCCTCCTCCGAACTGTATAGAAACATAATGGGATTGGATAGTATCTTATTCGTAAATGGGTTCAATAATTGTGAGCTTAAGGAGATGGAGCACTTAATTGCACCTGATTTGGAATTTTATCACGATCAATCCGGGATAAGTACCTCCAAGGAAGATTTTTTTAAGGCTATAAAACAAAACATTTGCGGTAAGGGAGATAAGAAGCCCATTCGTAAATTGGTGGCTAACAGTATGGAAGTGTATCCTTTATATAATAACGGCGTTTTGTACGGGGCGATACAGAACGGGATCCATGAATTTTATATAAAGGAGGCCAATAAAGAACTGTACATAACAGGTATAGCCAAATTTTCCCATGTTTTTATACTACAGGAAGGTATGTGGCAGTTAAAACGGGTATTGAGCTATGACCATAGATCCCCCAAGGAATAAATTTCTTAAATAGTAGCCTGTCCGTTTATGGAATTGTGCTGTCTCCCAGAAAATAAATGATGAATGCATTTCATCGAAAAAAATAAAAAATAGTGAGATAGTGGTAGGGTACATACCATCTTTGGTTGTTGTTATATATAGCCTTTACATAAGGAGGTATTCCAATAATTACTAAAATTTATAACTATGAAAATTAAACTATTTACAATTGCATTGTTTGTTGTAACTGTTTTAGTCTCTTGTACGGACAATGATGACAAGAATAGTGATTATGGCAGGCTTTCCGTTAACTTAACGGACGCACCTTTTCCACATGATCTGGTAGCAGAGGCCAACGTTACTATTTTTAAGATAGATGCCCGTTACAAAGGGGAAATGGATATTAATTCTGAAGTTGAGGATAATTCAGATGCCTCAATGACAAAGGAAGATAAATCTTCCTTTGTTGTTCTGATGGAAGATGAAATGGAGGTCAACCTTTTGGAGCTTACCAATGGAGTTACCAAGAATTTGGTGGATCTTGATGTGCCTGTTGGAATTTACGACCTTGTACGGGTATATGTTAAAGGTGTAAATGTTGTACTAACGGATGGCTCCACATTTGATTTAAAAGTACCTAGCGGGGAACAAACGGGTATAAAGATCTTTATTAAACCCGGTCTTGTGGTTGAAGGTGGACTAAGTGCCGATTTATTGTTGGATTTTGATGTAAGCAAATCTTTTGTAGCCAAAGGTGAAGGCAGTACATTTGAAAATATAACCGGCTTTAATTTTAAACCAGTCATTAAAGCCTGTAATATGTCTACCGCTGGCACTTTGTCCGGTAAGGTGACAACACTTCAGGAAGAAGTTGCCGTAGGATTGGAAGGTGCGCAAGTGGCCGTTTTTGCAGCCGACACTTTGAATACCACAACTTTTACGGATGCTGACGGAAAATACATGGTTATGGGATTAATGGCCGGAAGTTATGATGTTGAGGTAGAATTATCAACCTACCAAAAGGAATCAGTTACCGATATAGAAATAGTTGCTGGAAATACCACCTCCCAAGATTTTATTTTGGTTGCTGGGGAATAACACAATTTTCTAAGAAATAAAAAAGGTGGGTGTTATAGCCCACCTTTTTTGTATAAGGTTAAAATTTGCTGAATTTTCATGGCTACGGGGAACCCAGTCCATAACAAAAGTCAAGAATATTTGTCCCCAATTTTAATACAAAGCGAACATGATCCGATTGCAAAAAGATAGCCGAACAACTATTGAAAGATGTTCGGCTTTTAAAGCTTAAAGACGATTCCTTAATTTAGGGATACCAATAATTTTTGAGCAACCAGTTCCGAAGATGCCGGATTTTGTCCTGTAATCAAATTGCCATCCTGAACGGCATAAGGGGCCCAGTCAGATTTTTTGGAGTAAATACCGCCATTTTCTTTGAGCATGTCTTCCACAAGAAAGGGTACAACCTTGGTGAGTTGCACGGCTTCTTCTTCGGTATTGGTAAACCCGGTTACTTTTTTTCCTTTTACCAAAGGTGAGCCATCGTCATTCTTAACGCCTTTTAATGCGGCCGGGGCGTGGCATACAAAGCCAACGGGTTTTTTCTGTCTATTAAAGGCTTCAATGAGGCTAATGGATGTGGCATCGTTCGCCAAATCCCATAGTGGCCCGTGGCCTCCTGGATAAAAAATCGCGTCGTAATCATTGGGATCAATTTCTGACAATGCTAATGTATTCTTAATTTTTTCCTGTGCCACGGCATCATTTTTAAATCGCTGCGTATCCTTAGTGCTGGCATCAGGAGTGTCACTGCTGGGATCTATCGGGGCCACCCCGCCTTTTGGGGTAGCCAAGGTAATATCGGCCCCTTTGTCCAACAAAGTATAATATGGGTTGGCAAATTCTTCGATCCAAAATCCCGTTTTCTTTCCGGTATCCCCCAACTTATCATGGGAGGTAAGTACAAATAATATGTTCATTTTCGTTTTTTTAATATTTTTAATTTAGGTACTAATCCAAGCCTTAGACTTTCACGATCATTTTCCCTTTGTTTTTACCCTCAAACAAATCCAAAAATGCCTGCGGGGTATTTTCGAAACCTTCTACCACGGTTTCTTTGTAGGTTAATTTACCTTCCTTCAACCAAGTGGATAATTGCTTCATGGCCTCCGGGAACTTCTCCGAATAATTGGAAACTATAAAACCTTGCATTAATGCGCTATTTTTTACCAAAAAGGGCTGAACACTGATACTTTTTGGGATTTCAGTGTTGTTATACACCGAAATAGCTCCGCAAATGATCATTCTGGCAAATTTGTTGATATTAAATAAAACAGCATCTGAAATAGGGCCGCCTACATTGTCAAAATAAATATCTATACCATCTGGACAGGCAGTTTTAAGGGCTGTTCCCATATCCTCCGTAGTGTTATAGTTAATGGCATGGTCAAAGCCAAAATCTGAGGTAAGCATCGCTACTTTTTCATCTGTTCCTGCAATACCCACCACATAGAGTCCCAATATTTTTCCAATCTGACCTACTACACTTCCCACGGCACCTGCAGCACCCGAAACTACTAAAGTTTCCCCAGCCTTAGGTTTGCCAATTTGGGTGAGCCCACAATAGGCGGTTAAGCCGGTCATACCCAAAATGCCCAAATAGGCACTGAGCGGAGCTAGGTCCTTGTTTATTTTTAAAAGCCCTTCGCCTTTGGAAACCTGTTGGGTTTTCCAGTCCATCATCCCCGAAACATAATCACCTTGTTTAAATTTATCGTTCTTGGAAGTAATAACTTTGGCAACTATGCCAGAAGTTATAGGTTTACCTACTTCAAAGGGAGGGACATATGATTTGGCATCGCTCATTCTTCCCCTTAAATACGGGTCAACGGAGATGTAAGTAGTCTCCAAAAGTATTTCTCCTTCTTGGAGGTTTAGATCCTTTTTTTCCTCCACGAATTGGAAATCCGATAAAGTAGGTTTTCCTTTAGGTCGATTTTTTAATAAAATTGTCTGAATCATAATGTTGTTTTAAGTGAATTGAGTTTTATTTTTTAATACTGTTCCAGGCCGCCTGAAAGGCATCCTCCAAGTGATCCTGGTTTAATTGAAAGACTCCCCGTTGTTGCATTACCATTAAAAAAGAGAGGGGATTTATGGAGTATGCGTACAATAGGTAGGGCGACAAAGGTTTTATAATACCTTCCTTTTTTCCTCTTTCCCAAAGGTCCAGTAAGGGTTGAAGGTGTTTTAGTCCTTCCTGTCTACTGGCTTCATCTATGATTGGGGTATTGTCGCACTGGGCCAGAAACATGGCTTCCTCCACTTCCTTAAGTTTAAAATCGGCAATGCGTTTCCAAATGGTTTCAAAACCTTTAACTACGGAAATGTCATTACTATAGTTTTTGAATGCATAAGCGGTATAGGCCGACTTCACTTCTAAGTAAACCTTATTTACCAAGTCCTGCTTATTTTCAAAATACAGGTAAATAGTAGCAGGGGAAACGTTCGCCATTTTTGCAATCTTGGACATAGGGGTAGCGTGGAACCCATTATTATTAACCAAGTTAATGGTAGCTTTTACTAAAGCATTTCGCTTTTCAATACTTTTTTGAAGTTTGGCCATAATGTTCTAAATGGGAATTTTAACCTCTGTAGTTCAATGTTGATAACAATACGAGTACAAAGATAGCCTTAAAATGAACGTTCATTCTTTTTTTGACTGACTTTAACATAAGTTTACAGTTTTGGAGAATTTGGAAAACCAATATCGGCTTGATATTGGATGTTATTTTTGGGTAATAGGGGGAAAGTGGTAAAAATACGATCAGACCATTTTAACACATTGTAAACGAAATATGGACGGCCAAAAATAGGGGTCTTCCAATCCGTAAGTCCTGAAAATACGATAAGCGACCGCCAATGGGAAAGGAAAGGTTAATTTAAATTTATTATAAATTTATCATAAAGTTGAGTTGATTAAAATCGACTTTAAAACGTAATATTTACATTTACAGCTATATCAAGATAACTACGGGCCATTTTGAACGATTCCATTAGCACATACAACAAAATTAACGCTGAAGTTGGTATAAAAATAGAACCATTCGATGCCACTAAAAGGTATACCAAGCCCCACAAGCACAATAAATACCTTGAAATAATCTATTTTATAAAAGGTAGTGGTTTCCATCATTTAGATATGCAAAGCCATAGTATAGAACCACCCTTGCTGTTTATTGTTAAAAAGGATGAGGTTCATCATTGGGAGATTACCACAAAACCCAAGGGATATGTGATCATTATCAAGGAATCGTTTTTAGAAAAAACGCTGGACAAATACATCAATACTCAGTTGATAAAACTGAACAACTGTCAAAAAATAAAGGTAGCAGAAGACGATAAATCATTAAACTTTTTATTCAAGTCCCTGTGTTGGGAGATGGAACAAGTTAATTTGAACCAAGAAGCCCTGGAGGGGGGATTAAAGGCCATATTGGCAAAAATGGTAAAGTATGCCACTTTGCAAGGGGGGGGAAATACCGATATGACCGTGCAATTTGTAAATTTATTGTCCGAAAATTTAAAAAATAATGTTTCCTTCTATGCGGAGACTTTAAATACTACTTCACAGAACCTCAATGCTATATGTCATAAAGTGTTCAATAAAACGGCCTCCGATGTCATTGCCGAATATATTATTATGGAGGTGAAGAGACAATTGGCCTATACTAACAAATCAATCAGTGATATTGCCTATGATTTGGAATTTAAGGACACTTCACATTTTACCAAATATTTTAAACGATATACACAACTTACCCCTTTACAGTTCAGAAAAAAATTGATTTAAGTATTAGTACCATTCCTTTTTCAAATACACCATTTTAAGTTGGAAGGCTACTCTATTTTTGTCAAAATTTTTAATTAGAATTGATATTTATGAATTGTAAAAGCTTTTTTATGTTGGTTGCCCTAATGGTGGGTATGCAGGCGACTATAGCCCAAATTTCAGGAAAAATTATTGATGCCTCTGATAATTCGCCATTGGAATATGCTACGGCAGCCTTGTATGATCAGTCAGATGGTTCCCTGATTACTGGCGTGGTAACTTCCCAAGATGGTACCTTTGTTATAGATGGGGTAAAGCCTGGAACTTATTATATGGAAGCTTCTTTTATGGGGTACGATACTAAAACCATTACAGACATAGCCATAGATAAAAGACAATTTGTAAAAGATCTTGGCATTATTGGCTTGTCCATTGGAAACCAATTGGATGAAGTGATCATACAGGGAGAACGGGCAACGGTTCTTCACAAGATAGATCGTCAGGTTTTCGATACCAAAAAATTCCAAAGCAGTCAGGGGGGAAATGCCATTGATGTGGTAAGAAACTTGCCGTCGGTCACCCTTGATGCCCAAGGTGGTATTAGTGTTAGGGGTAGTTCTGGATTTGCCGTCCTGATTAACGGGAAACCTACCCAAGGGGATGCCAGTGCCATATTATCCCAATTACCGGCAAATGCCTTGGAATCCGTGGAATTGATTACCGCACCTTCGGCCAAATATGACCCTGAAGGTAAAGGAGGTATTTTAAATATTATAACAAAAAAAGGAGCGACCAATGGAATTTATGCACAAATTAATGTTCGTGGCGGATTACCTTCCATAGAACCCTATGATACCAAGGAGGCCGCCCAACGATATGGTATTGATGCAACTTTGAACAGGCGAACCGATAAATGGAACCTTTCCTTTGGAACAAGTTACCAGCGCAATGATAAAACAGGTAGGAGGGAAGGCGAGGTTTTTGTGGTCAATCAAGCCGAGGACAAACAAACCTTTTTGCCTTCCGATGGAGAGAGGAGTTTTGATGATATCAGCTATAATGGACGTTTTAGTGTGGATTTTACGCCTAATGAGGCCGATACCTATTCCTTGGGTTTCTATGCGGGAAAGCATACCGTAGATCGTTTGGCGGATATCGATTATTACGATAACCATGCCATTTCACCTATAGGCAGTGGCAATAGGGAATATACTTTTCAGTATTATAATCACAATTTAAGGACCAGGAAAGGCGATTTCGCCCTTGGAAGTTTTGATTTTGGCCATAAATTCAACAATGATTCCAAATTGTCTACCTCCCTATTGTATGAATACACTTTTTTGGGAGGCCCTACTTATAATGATAATCTAGGCCTCACCGATCGTAATATCGTTTATCAGCAGGAGTATAACACCAATGACAATCCGTTAAATGGGTATAGGGTGAATGTGGATTACCAATTCAAGCCCTTTTCCTTTGGCACCTTGGAAACGGGTTATCAATTTAGGGATATTGACCACACAGGTGAGTTTGTATATGAGCGCGATGGTGTTCTGGTACCTGAATTTTCAAGTAATATCAACCTGCAGCGCACCATTCATTCCGGATATACCCAACTAACGGGAGCAAGCCATAAATGGGACTACGCGGCCGGTTTGCGCTTGGAATCCATGGATAGAACTTATTCCGAGGATTTAAGGACGGCCGATCCCGAGCAAACCTATACCTATGATTTTGTTAAGTTGTTTCCATCGGCCTCCTTGCAATATACTGTTAACGATGTTACCAAATTTAAGGCGGCCTATAGCAAAAGGGTAGAACGTACAACTACCTTAAAAATGAACAGTTTTGCGGAAAGGGAGCACTCTGAGGTTTTTGAACAAGGGGACAATCAATTGAGACCGGAGTTCATAGATTTGGTAGAATTGGGAGTCATCAAAAATTTCAGCGGAGGTAATTCGGTCAGCGCCACTGCTTATTACAGACATGTGGACAATGTTATAAACCGCGTGAATACCTTAGCCTATGAAGCCAATGGGGCTGTTTTGGACAGTATCATTAACAGGGTCTATTCCAATGTAGGCAAAAGCAATGCGGTTGGACTTGAATTAGGGGTTCAACTGAAGCCAAGCCAAAATTGGAGCAATTACATAGGAGCTAACATTTATTCCTATGATATTGATGGGGCCTTTGTATTTAGACATAGAGATGGTATTACCAGAAGTTACGACGTAAATAGTAGTGCCACCATTTACTCTTTCAACCTTAATTCTACCTATTCTTTCTGGGAAAATGCCTCCTTACAATTTACTTTCAATTATTTGTCCGAAACAAATACCGCCCAAGGAGAGGATTCTAGGTTTTACACCCCCAATCTTAGTTTCCGAAAGTCGTTTATAGACAATAAATTAACGGCAACACTGCAATGGCAGAATATTGATATGGGCTTGTTGGACACCAATGAACAGCGAATTACTACCTATAAAGCCAATGAATTTTACACCACTACCAATTACAGGTATGAAGTAGATATGATATCCATTAACTTATCCTACACTTTCAATGCCATAAAAAATAAGGCCAAATTTATAGAAAGTGAGTTTGGCAAAAAAGAATTCTAAACAGGAAAACATTTTTATTCAAGATAAAAGAAGTCCGGCCCATTTAATGGCTGGACTTTTTTTGTTTTATTGGATATGATTAAAAAGAAGGAAAATGGTCTTAAGCCTTAGACCTAATTAATTTTAAAGTTATAAAGTGGGGGTGTGTGCAACTATAAAAAGTTCTGGGCATTTTCCAAATTGGAATATAGCCAAATTTATGATATTGCTGGAAAAACTGTGGCTATCTTTGACGAGAAATATGATTTCACAAAGTAGCCTTTCTATAAAGTTGTAATGCAAATAAGTGCTTCTAAATGAATCATTTTTGAAATTGCCCCAAAAAAATAAACGGAAACTATGGCCAACAATATAAAACGGCAGGAGGATATCTTATCTAAACTAAATATCCAACAATTGAACCCTATGCAGGAAGAGGCTGTGGCGGTGATTGAAAAAACTGCCAATACCATACTTTTGTCCCCCACGGGAACCGGTAAAACCTTGGCGTTCCTTTTGCCTTTGTTGGAAACTTTGGACCCTAATATTGACAAGGTACAGGCCCTTATTTTGGTGCCAACCCGAGAATTGGCCATACAAATTGAGCAGGTGGTTAGGAATATGGGGACAGGTTATAAAGTGAATGCCGTATATGGAGGTCGTCCTATGTCTAAGGATAAGATTGAAATTAAACATAATCCCTCTATTTTAATTGGAACCCCAGGGCGTATCTTGGACCATTTTGACAGTGACCGATTCTCTAGGGAAAGTATTGAAACCTTGGTGCTGGACGAGTATGACAAGGCTTTAGAGATAGGATTCGAAATTGAAATGGGTGCAATTCTCAATGACTTGCCGAATATTAAAAAGCGCATATTGACCTCAGCCACCCAGGGGGTCGGGATTCCAGATTTTGTGAAAATGGAAAAGCCTGTGGTTATTAATTATTTACAGAAAAAAAAGGAATCACAGTTAGCGATCAAAACTGTGGTTTCCACTGACAGGGATAAGTTGCCAAGTCTATTGGATTTGTTATTGCATCTGGGAAACGATCCAGGAATAATCTTCTGCAATTTTAGGGACAGTATAGAGGAAGTGAGTATTTTTTTAAAGAAAAACAGGATTCCCCATAGTTGTTTTTCAGGGGTAATGGAACAAAAGGATAGGGAGCGTTCCCTTATTAAGTTTAGAAATGGAACGAGCCAGATCTTGATAGCTACGGATCTGGCAGCACGGGGAATAGATATCCCTGAATTAAAATATATAGTTCATTATGAACTTCCACATTCCTTGGAAGAGTTTACCCATAGAAATGGGCGAACCGCAAGGGTAAATGCCAAGGGTACCGCCTATGTGTTACAATGGGAAAAAGAAAGCCTTCCTATATTTATAAAGGATACAGAGTTAGTGGATATTTCAAAGCGGACGGTTCGAAAACCTCAATTTTGGGAAACTTTGTTTATTTCTGGAGGCAGAAAGGACAAAATATCCAAAGGGGATATTGCCGGCCTGTTTTTTAAACAGGGAAATATGGATCAAGATCAATTGGGGGAGATAGAGTTAAAACAAGACTGTGCCTTTGTTGCCGTACCTCTGGAAATAGCGGAAGACTTGGTGCATAAATTGAACAATTCCCGTTTAAAGAAGAAAAAAGTAAGGATATCGGTCTTATGATTTAGGGGGCAAATCCAATGGAAATGTGAAAATTAAGGCCCGAAAAATATGGGTTTTTAAATATAAATGAAGTAAATAGCTGTTTTTTAAATTATTAGCACCATCTTTGCAAGATAATATTATAATAAATTTAATTACATTACGATGAGTAGTAAAGGAACAGTAAAATTTTTCAACGACACAAAAGGTTTTGGTTTTATCACTGAAGAAGGAGTTGAAAAGGATCATTTTGTACACATTTCAGGTTTAATCGATGAAATTCGCGAAGGCGATGAAGTATCTTTTGACCTTAAAGAAGGTAACAAAGGATTAAACGCAGTAAACGTACAAGTTATATAATATATACTTCCATGTTTAATGAAAAGCCCATCAACACTGATGGGCTTTTTTTTGTTCAATTGTTTTGATTTAAAAGACAAGTGTTTCCGCTCTAAAACGATTATCACCTAACTTTTAAAATTATTTATTACTGAATATACTTTTGCTGCAGGATAGATGTCAATGTTTTGAATAATTCCGTAGGATTGAAAGGCTTGCATATTAGACCATCTATTCCATATTCCCCTAACTGGTCCTTTATATCCATTCCCGTGGATGCCGATAGCGCGTAGATGGGCATGACCTTATTAAGCGGGTTATTGGATTCCCTAATGGCCTTGCTGGCTTCAAACCCATTCATTACCGGCATCTGAAGGTCCATTAAAATCATATCATAGGTGTTTTCCAAAGCCTTATTCAGTGCTATTAGACCGTTTTCGGCAATATCAAAATCTACCTGCCATTTGGAGAGAAATTTTTCAATCACCATTATGTTCACCTTATTATCCTCGGCCACTAAAATTCTTGCTCCTTTAAGATTATCCTGGTCATGTATAGACCTGGCATCAAAGGCATTGTTATCCTCTTGATAATCTGTCATGCCGCTCTTTTGCAGTTTCAACTTAAAACTAAAGGTAGATCCTTTGCCAACCTCGCTCTCCAGTTCAAGATCGCTATCCATAATTTCCAACAATCGCTTACAGATGGCCAGACCCAAGCCGGTACCACCATACTTTCTTGTGGTATCCGAATTGGCCTGGGCGAATGATAGGAATATTTTATCCTTTTTGTCTTCAGGAATACCGATTCCCGTATCGGATATTACAAATTCCAAAACGTAGAAATCCGCTTCTACTTTTAGCACTTCTATATCCACCATAACCTTGCCCTCTTCTGTAAACTTAATGGCGTTACTAACCAGGTTAGTCAGGATTTGTGACAATCTAGTACTATCCCCGATAAATGTTTTGGGAAGGGAGGTGTCTTTTTTGATCAGTAACCTAATATCCTTTTCTTTTGCCGTATTATGGAATATACTCCGCAAACCGTTCAGCACCTGATTTAAACTAAAATCCCTTTCTTCCAATTCCAACTGTCCTGAAGCAATTTTATTAAAGTCTAAAATATCATTTACCAAACACAGTAAATGTTCCGAGGAATGTTTTAAAGTACTTAGATTCTCTAACTGCTCCGTTTTAGGATTTTCCAACAGAAGCAGGTGGCTAATACCTATAACTGCATTTAAGGGTGTCCTAATCTCATGGGACATGGTGGTCAAGAACTCATCTTTGGCCTTATTGGCCATAGACTCCTTTTCCTTGGCATTTATTAATGCCAGTTCCGTTTCCTTAATTTTGGTAATATCCACAATGGTACCAATATATCCCTCAATATGTCCTTCTTCTGTCATTATGACCTTGATGGAAAAATCCAACCATTTATACTCTCCTGTAATAATTTGGGACCTAAACGATTTACTTATCGTCTTAAAATTGGGCTTCTTAAGATCGATAAGACTTTTGAAAGCGTTTCCTTGGTCATCTTTTAAGAATTGGTAGTAGGGTTTTCCTAAACAATCGTTAACCTTATAGCCTGTTAGCTTTCGCCAGGCGGGGTTTAGATAGGACCAATTACCATTTAGGTCCATCTCAAAAATAACATCCTTGATGTTTCCGGCAACTTTGGACAATTGCCCTGTAATAGATTCCACACTATTTTTTAACTGTTGGTTGGCCTGAAACAATTCTTGTGAACTTTTCTCCAATACATTCTCTACCTGTTGCAAATCAGAATCAAAGGCCTTGTATGCCTCGTCTACTTGATGCAAAAAGGGAGCGATAAGATCTAGAGTGTCGCCATCCAAATCTATCTTTCTTAACTGTCTTTTGAGTAGTCTATGGTAATTATTGCTCATTCAGAAAAAGTAGTTATCGTCATTGTTTGGTTATGGAGTGTACATGGCGAGAATTTATCAAAGGGAGCAATTTCCCCGTAAGAATAGAAGCCCGTGGTATAAATGTTATTGCCAAATACTTCATTTACTGCTTCTACTTCTTCTTCCACCAACTGTTTCATTACCAATCTACGGCCTACACAACTTATCAAGAATGCCAACTGATGGGGCTCATCCGTACTACCCTTGGCAGTCAAGGCAGATTGTTCGGCTCCTCCAATAATTCTATCAATATTTGCCTTCATTAATCTAACATAGGAACCTTGGGGTATGTTTCCCGCAAAAGTGAGACTTCCATTTTTTTCATCAATGGATAAAATAGTCCTTACCACTGGTATTTGATTATCCTCATCCCTCATGCTCAGAGGAAATAAAAGGCCTGAACCGGGCAAATCTTTTGCCATGTCTCCCAGAAATGATTTATATAGCTCCAATGCAGGTTGCCCATCCAATTCATAAAGTATGTTATTGGTAGATTTGGTTACCAGTCTTTCAATACCAAAACTGTCCCAACCTCCCTTGGATGCAAATCCTATACTTAGTTCGGGGCCATATAAACCTACGGCAACAATCTTTTTGGAAGCCACTTGGTTCCCCGATATCACAAAGGTATTCTCGAAATTTGAACAATCCCCGGCCATACCACCTGTGATACTCACAGACTTGTCCAAATCGGCATGCAATCCCTTTACCAATTCGGCCCCATTTACAATGAGTCCGTCACTGAGTACGAAAATATGCCTCAAATCCGGCCCGTGTAATTTGCCACTAATAGTTTTCCCTGCTTCAAAACTATCTATGTTGCAGGATAATAGATCTACCTCCTCTATTTTCAGTTTTGTCTTTTCAAACTTAACCGCCGTTAGGGCTATCGTAGAGTCCAAAACTTCATTTCCCAATATTTCTCCCGCAGTGGAACATCCTATTAGCTTTGTATTTTCATATTTATGTGCCAATTGGTTTACAAATTCTTCCGTATTGATAAAGGTGGGCGAAGCGAAAAGAAAAAATACATCAGGAACAAAATCCAAATCCAAATGGTTAAGGTCTTCTAATTGAAGTATTTTATGCTGATAAATTTTCATGATGAAATATTTGTAAGAAAAATCTTCTTCGTATATGGTATCAACGTTTAATATTTCCAAATCGTATAGATCTAATTTTTTTGGGCACACGATTTAGTCCATGACAAGTTAAATATACATGCCTTAAATTCACTTAGCCCTTCTTTTAGTGCAAAGGTCCCTTTGGTAATTATGGACCAACATAGGCATGAAAAAAACATTCGCCAGTCTACCCCATGTAGTCATAAAAATTTCCCAATAAAACGCGAAAACTCCCGTAAATACCTACTATCTCAACGAAGAGTATTACTTTTGCCGCTTTTTTACAGGATATAAATGCATATAAATTGGATAATTATCCATAGCTGTACGAAAATACCTTGTAGTAATATTGTAGCTGTATTAATGTCTTAAATAATAACATTATGAGTATGGACAAATCGAACAAAAAAGCACTGCTTTCCCTAGGGGTAGGAGGCTTTGGTATAGGAATGACCGAGTTTGTAATAATGGGTATTCTGCCAGACGTGGCCAATTCTCTTCAAATAAGTATACCTCAAGCAGGCCATTTCATATCTGCCTATGCTTTGGGCGTAGTAATTGGTGCTCCCACTTTAACAGCTCTGAGCGGTAAGTGGCCGGCGCATAAAGTGCTACTGTATCTAATGATCTGGTTTACGGTTTTCAATACCTTATCGGCGTTTTCAACAAACTATGTCACTTTAATGATTGCTAGATTCCTGTCTGGATTGCCACATGGAGCATTTTTTGGAATTGGTGCCGTAGTTGCAGGAAAGTTGGCGAAAGAGGGCAAAGCAGCCCAGGCCATAGCCACCATGTTTGCCGGCCTAACCATTGCCAATGTAATAGGAGTACCCATAGGTACTTATCTAGGCCATTATTACAATTGGAACCTCTCTTTTCTATTGGTGGGCATTGTAGGTGTCATAGCACTACTAAGCATTTACTTTTGGATGCCCAAAATGGAAAAATCTTCTTCTGAGGGATTCTTTACAGATTTGAAGGTTTTTAAGAGAGTGGAAATTTGGTTGCTCATTTTGCTGACCACTATTGGGACGGGCGGATTCTTCGCTTGGTATAGCTATATTGCCCCTTTGTTGACAAATGTATCCGGACATTCGGAAAGCATGGTAAGTTACGCCATGATTTTGGCAGGGGTAGGAATGGTTTTTGGTAATTTTATTGGTGCAAAAATGGCTGAGATATTTAGCCCTTTAAAAGCGGTTATTATCAGCTTGTCATTAATGGTAATGGTGCTCCTGATCAACTTCTTGGTTGCCGCTAATCCAGTAGCCATATTAATCTTAACCTTCATAATCGGAATCGTTTCCTTTATGGTAGGTACACCAATTCAATTGGCTATAATAAGGGCATCCAAAGGATCTGAAATGCTGGGATCTTCCATGAATCAGAGTGCCTTTAACATGGGCAATGCCTCTGGAGCGTACTTTGCAGGTTTACCCATAGCTATGGGATTTGGATTTACCTCCGCAAGCTTGGTAGGAGCCCTAATGGCCGGTATTGGGATAACCATTGCGGTATTGATCTTGGTGTTTTCTAAAAATAGAGCCGTTAACACGAAACGAAAAATGGCATTTAATTCTTAAGCGCTGGATATAATATAATCCGTTACAACATAAAAGAGGGCGTCTAAATATAATTGGACGCCCTCTTTTTATAGATTTCTGTGTAGATAGGAATGACAGGTGTACTAGATGTTTTTAGCCAACCAATCTCCAATTTCGCTAGTCTTATAGGCTTTTCCGCCTTCTGCCAAATCTTCCGAAACCACACCTTCAGCCAGGGATTTGTTTACAACATCACGAATGGCCTGCGCCTCTTCCTTCAAGTCAAAATCTTCGAACATCATGGCAGCTGAAAGCACGGTAGCCAAGGGATTTGCAATGTCCTTACCCGCCGCTTGTGGATATGATCCGTGAATTGGTTCATACAATCTAGTTTTGGTTCCTACGGAAGCCGATGGCATTAATCCCATAGACCCCGAAATTACCGAAGCCTCATCCGTTAAAATATCCCCAAAAAGATTTTCAGTTATAATTACATCATATCCTTTTGGCCATTGTACCAATCTCATGGCCACAGCATCAACAAATTCATAGGAAACAGTTACTTCTGGGTAATCCTTTTCCATTGCCTGTACCGTCTCTCTCCACAATCTTGAGGATTCCAAAACGTTGGCCTTGTCTACGCAACAAAGTTTTTTGGATCTGGCCATGGCCATTTCAAAACCTTTCTTGGCCAATCGCTGAATTTCTGCACGGGTATAGGTCATAGTGTCAAAGGCGGTATTTCCATTGTCCTTTCGTCCCCTTTCGCCAAAATATACTCCACCAGTTAATTCCCTTAGAATAATTAAATCCGTACCCTCAATACGCTCACGCTTCAATGGGGATTTATCTATCAGTGAAGGGAAGGTAAAAGTAGGCCTAACATTGGCAAACAAGCCCAATTTTTGTCTCATTTTCAACAATCCCTGTTCCGGACGTACCTTAGCAGATGGATCGTTGTCGAATCTTGGGTGACCAATGGCCCCAAATAAAACAGCATCCGCAGCTTCACAAACGGCATGGGTTTCATCCGGGTAAGGTTCTCCAACCGCATCAATTGCAGCTGCACCGGTGAGGGCAGGTGTCCAGCTTATCTCGTGATTGTATTTCTTGGCTATGGCATTGGATACTTTTACCGCTTGATCAATTACTTCAGGACCTATTCCATCTCCTGCTAAAAGGGCAATATTTAATTTCATTTAATTTTGCTTTTTGCCGTACGTTGTGCTTCCGGCATGGTTATAATTGTTTGTGATTTTCCTATATTATGTTCAACATTTTCTCGGTCGCTTTTATGGCCGAGACAGTTTGGTCGGAATCCAACCCCCTGGTTATAAATTCCTTATCACCTCTTTTCCAAGTAATAATGGTTTCACAAAGAGCATCGGAATTACTGCCCGGAGGAATTCGCACGGCATAATCCACCAAAGTGGGCAATTCCAATTTTTTGGATTTGTATACTTTTCTCAAGGCATTCATAAATGCATCATATTGTCCGTCTCCCTGAGCATGTTCCTCTATAAGTTCTCCATTAATTTCGAGGGCTAGGGTAGTGGAGGGCTTTAAACCTTTGGAATGTGTAAGTACGTATGATTTAACAAAAACTTTTTGCTGATAGGTATCGCTATCCAAAACATCGGAAATAATATAGGGCAGGTCCTCCTTGGTTACCTTTTCCTTTTTATCTCCCAATTCAATAATACGGGCCGTAACCTTTCTTAATTCATCATCATTCAGCGTAAGCCCCAGCTCTTGCAGATTTTTTTGAATGTTGGCCTTTCCCGAAGTTTTGCCCAAGGCATATTTACGTTTCCTACCAAATCTCTCCGGCATTAAATCGTTGAAGTACAAGTTTTTTTTACTATCCCCATCGGCATGGATTCCTGCAGTTTGGGTAAAAACATTATCACCCACTATTGGTTTGTTGGCAGGAATTCCAAATCCAGTAAAGGCAGATACCAACTTGCTCACCTTATACAAGGAGGATTCATTAACGGCCACCTCTATTTCGGGCATAAAATCGTTGATTACCGCTATAGCGCTTGCCATTGGGGCATTACCGGCCCTTTCACCCATTCCGTTCACAGTTAAATGAAGTCCGTGGCAACCTGCTTTTATTGCCTCCATCACATTGGAAACACTTAAATCATAATCGTTATGTCCATGAAAATCAAAATGCATTTTAGGGTACCGCTGAACAATTTCCGATATAAATTTGTATGTTTCGGTATAGGTAAGGATGCCCAAAGTGTCCGGCAATAAAACCCTTTTAACTGGCTGCGTGGATAAAAAATCTATAAATTGGAATACGTATTCCTTTGAATTTCGCATCCCATTGCTCCAGTCTTCCAAATATACATTGGTAGAAATGCCTTCCTTGGCCCCTTCGGCAATTGTTTTTTCTATTTCATTAAAATGTTGTTGCGGCGTTTTCTTAAGCTGGTGCGTTAGGTGGTTCATAGAACCTTTGGTTAAGAGATTCTGGACCTTTGCACCGGATTTTTTCATCCAATCAATGGAAACACCTCCATCAACAAAGGTCAATACCTCAACACGGTGGATATACCCCTTTGAATTGGCCCATTCGGTAATCTGTTGAACCGCCGAAAGTTCTCCCTCCGATACTCGGGCGGAGGCCACTTCAATTCTATCTACATTCAACTCATCCAACAATAACTTAGCCAAGGTAAGCTTTTCGGATGCTGAAAATGACACCCCTGAGGTCTGTTCCCCATCCCGAAGGGTGGTGTCCATTATTTCAATTATTCTTCGTTTCATTTATGCAGAACTAGTAACCGTGACTCTATTGTCCAATAACTTAAAATCAGTAAATACTTTTATAACCAATCAGGACCAAGCATAAACTCGTCTCAATATGTGGCACATCTACTGAAAACCAATACTTTACAATGGAGTATCTTCGGCAAATTCCCTTATATTCTCCTTTATATTCAAAAGATAATCAATATCATCGAAGCCGTTAAGCATATTATCTTTTTTGTAATTGTTGATGTCAAAACTTTCAGATTCACCAGTTGATGTCAACGTAATGGTCTGTTCGGGTAAATTGACTACCAATTCTGTTTTAGGATCCGCATAGATTGCCTCAAATATTTTTTCCAAGAACGGGGCACTTACCTGAACTGGCAATACACCGATGTTTAAACAGTTATTCTTAAAAATATCCGCAAAAAAACTGGATACCACACATCTGAATCCGTAATCGTAAACAGCCCAAGCAGCATGTTCCCTAGAAGAACCTGATCCAAAATTTTTGCCCCCAACCAATATTTTACCTCCGAAGGTTGGATTGTTCAAAACAAAATCCTCTTTTGGAGTATTATCAGGATTGTAGCGCCAATCCCTAAACAAATTGTCCCCAAAGCCCTTGCGTTCGGTGGCTTTAAGAAAACGGGCCGGAATTATTTGATCCGTATCCACATTTTCAATAGGAAGGGGAACTGCTGTTGTTTTAAGTATATTAAACTTATCGTATGCCATGTTATTTAAACTTATATGCTTAGCGACCAGCACTAAACAAAAATTAAACTTTATTTTATTGCCAAATTATTATTGATTTCCTCAATATTCTCCAGAAACTGCTCACTGCTTCCAAAAAATAGTATTCCAAGAGGCCATAATTTATGCGGAATGCTTTAAATCGTAATAAAAGTTAGACCAATTCCTCTTGCATCAACTCCCTTGGATCCGTTACCATTCCGGTCACTGCCGCAGCTGCTGCTACCAACGGACTTGCCAAAAGGGTTCTGGAACCAGGGCCTTGCCTACCTTCAAAATTTCTATTGGAGGTACTAACGGCATATTTCCCTGCGGGAACCTTGTCATCATTCATGGCCAAACATGCAGAGCATCCAGGCTCTCGTAATTCAAAACCAGCATCGTGCAAGATGTCCAAAATTCCTTCCTCCTTTATTGCGGATTCCACTTTATGGGATCCAGGCACCAACCAAGCGGTTACATTATCTGCTTTTTTTCTACCCTTTACAATAGAGGCGAAGGCTCTAAAGTCTTCAATACGCCCATTGGTACAACTTCCCAAAAACACAAAATCGATTGGCTTTCCAATCATATTGTCGCCCTCGTTGAAGGCCATATATTGAAGTGATTTTTTATAAGTGGCAACACCACCTTCAACAGATTCGGCCTGCGGGATACCATTGGAAATTCCGATACCCATTCCTGGATTGGTTCCGTAGGTAATCATAGGTTCTATGTCGGCGGCATCAAATGTGATTTCTTTGTCAAAAGTGGCACCCTCATCCGTTTTAAGCGTTTGCCAATATTCCATGGCCTTGTCCCAATCGGCACCTACAGGAGTAAACTCCCGTCCTTTGATGTACTCGAAGGTCTTTTCGTCTGGGGCAATCATTCCTCCACGGGCACCCATTTCAATACTAAGGTTACAAACGGTCATTCTACCTTCCATGGTCATGTTCCTAAAAACATCACCCGCATATTCCACAAAATATCCGGTTGCACCGGAGGTCGTTAATTTGGAAATTATATACAGTGCCACGTCTTTTGGTGTAACCCCCTTACTTAACTTTCCGTTTACATTGATACGCATGGATTTAGCCTTCTGCTGCATAATGCATTGGGTAGCCAATACCATTTCCACCTCGGAGGTTCCAATACCAAATGCAATAGCACCGAAAGCACCATGGGTAGAAGTATGCGAATCACCACATACAATGGTAGCGCCCGGTTGGGTAATTCCGTATTCCGGACCTACTACGTGCACAATTCCATTTTTTTCATGCCCAAGACCCCAATAGGAAATACCGTGGGCCTTGGAATTTTCCTCCAATGCTTTAAGCTGATTGGCCGAAAGTGGATCCTTAACCGGTAAATGCTGGTTAATGGTAGGAGTGTTATGATCTGCAGTAGCAAAAGTACGCCCTGGATACATTACTGGAATACCCCTACTTTTTAAACCTAGAAAGGCTACCGGACTAGTCACTTCATGTACCATGTGACGGTCTATGAACAGGACATCCGGCCCATTTTCAATCTTATGAACAACATGGGAATCCCATACTTTATCAAATAACGTTTTCTTCATTTTATAGGGTTATGATTTATGATCTTAGATTTAATATTCTTTAAGAGGCAAACTGCCTACTTTTTTACTAGCATGCAAAATTAAGACTATCTTGGAAATCATTGAAATTAATATAGGAATAATTACGATGTTCAACATAAAAGTTGCTGAATGTTTAGAATATAACCTGTTCTTTTTTTGATATGGCATTTAGCTTTTTACACAAGATATTGAAACGATAATTTAGGGATGGACAAAGTGTAACCTAGTATCTAATTATTGAGAACAAAAAAGGTGGACAAATCCAATTCATCCACCTATTTTAAAAGCTTACTTTTTATAAATTACTTTGTGGCCTTATCCACCTTTAAACGGGCCTCCCTATTGGCTATTTCCCAAGCGGTAAGAAAAACCAGTCTGGTTCTATTTTCCAATAGATCATAATTTATTTTGTCAGGAGTATCCCCTGGCTGGTGATAGTCCGCATGGGTTCCATTAAAGTAGAATATGATAGGAATATTATTTTTTGCAAAATTGTAATGATCACTTCTATAGTAGAAACGGTTGGGATCATTTTCATCGTTATATGTATAATCCAATTCAATATTCATATATTTTTTGTTGACCTCTTCCGATAGTTCATGGAGTTCGGTACTCAACTTATCGGAACCAATTAAATAAATATAATTCCTATCCCCAGTGCGGTTTGGGTCTATTCTCCCTATCATATCAATATTTAAATCGGCCACCGTTTGGGACAAAGGAAAAATTGGGTCGTGATCAGCATAATATTTTGATCCCAAAAGACCTTTTTCCTCTCCGGTAACATGAAGAAAAACTATGGAACGTTTTGGACCATTGCCATCATCCGCCGCTTTTTTGAATGCCTCGGCAATCTCCAAAAGACCAACGGTTCCAGAACCATCGTCGTCAGCACCGTTAAAAATCTCCCCCTCCTTGTTTACGCCAACATGATCAAGATGGGCTGAAATAATAACATACTCATCGGGCTTTTCAGACCCTTTAATTACAGCTACTACATTCTCAGATTCCACGTCTTTACTATCACTTTCAATATTCAGGACCAATTTAGTGGAAACGTTTTTGGAAGTGTTTTCAGATTTAATATTAGGAAGAATGGCATTTGCTACATCGGCATCTATGAAAAAGCTGTAAAAATCATTTTGGACTTCATCCTTTAACCCCATACTACCGCTATCCTTGCTCTGCATGAAATTAAACCTATTTTTAAAGCGACCGTAATTGCCCTCATCAAAATACATTACCCCAATGGCGCCTTTGCTCGAGGCCAATTCCATTCTTTTTCCAATAGATTCAGACATATTGCTCCATACAGATGCCTCATTGGAGCCCGATATCTTATAGGTTCCGTCAGCGTTCATAGGTTCCCCTGCCTTTATCAAGACTATTT
Organism: Arenibacter troitsensis; assembly: GCF_900177645.1. GTDB lineage: Bacteria > Bacteroidota > Bacteroidia > Flavobacteriales > Flavobacteriaceae > Arenibacter > Arenibacter troitsensis. The sequence continues at coordinate 257,125 of NZ_FXAO01000003.1, read as the reverse complement.
TACCCTTTACATCTATACCGGTATAATCCGAGTAATTCTCTTCTTCTATACCATAGCTTACATATACTATATTATCAAAGCTACCCGTGGCAGTTGTAAATGTCAGCAACCCTTCTCCATTTTGGTATTCCTTTCCATTAATGGAAACAGATCCCTTAGGTAGTTTACTGATGACCAACGGAACATTTTGAAAATAATTTCCATCAGATTGGGCGGCTGGAATGCCAAGCTCAACATATTCCGCCTTAAGGTATTCCACTGCCAATTTTTGTCCCGGTTCTCCGGTATCCCTTCCTTCAAATTCATCCGAAGCATATGTATAGAGGTGCTCCTTTAATTCGGCCTCTGTTATGGATTGCGCATAAACCATGGGGTCTACACTGGTATTTACCGGTTCAATTTGTTGGGAAATGGTTTTTTGCGATGAGTTGCAAGCAAAGGAAAGTCCTAACGCAACAAACAGTATCTTTTTCATTCAGCTATTTTTATTGATTCAGAATTTTTCAAAAATAGGGAAATCTTTAAGAAAGAATCTTAGTATTTTTATAAAAGTACTACCTCTGATATTGTTGATATTTCATAAGTAGCCTAAATGCCTAACATATAGTATAATGACCAAGACCGGTTGGAATTCCGTTTATTTTCAACGGGGTAAAGCCACATCGTTTTTTAACCTGTTTTTGTCAAAAGTAGGCCCAACAAGTTAATATTCTCTCAAATTCGGCTAATATTTCTCTATTTTAGGGTTTATGGTTGTATTAAATTTGTAATTCATATTAAAAATCTTTCATATGCATATAAAATGGGAAGGCGTAATGCCCGCAGTTACCACCAAATTCACAAAAGAGGACACCTTGGACCTCGAAATGTTCGAAACCAATATTCAGGCACAGCTGGAAGCTGGGGTCAGCGCTATTATTCTGGGAGGTACACTTGGGGAAGCCAGTACTCTAACAGATGAAGAGAAAAAGATATTGATACAGGAAACTGTGAGAATTGTCAGCGGTAAGATTCCCGTAATCATAAATATTGCTGAACAGACCACAAAGGGTGCCATTGAAGCAGCCAATAAAGCCAAAAAATATGGAGCCAGTGGATTAATGATGCTTCCTCCCATGCGCTATAAGGCCAATGATTTTGAGACGGTAACCTACTTCAAGGAAGTTGCCAAGAGTACGGATTTACCTATAATGATATACAACAATCCTGTAGATTATGGTATAGAGGTAACCTTGGATATGTTTGAGGAATTACTGACCATGCCCAACATACAAGCAGTAAAGGAATCTACCCGCGATATTTCCAACATTACACGGATTAAAAATAGATTCGGCGACCGCCTAAAGGTGTTGACAGGAGTAGATACTTTAGGATTGGAAAGCATTCTTATGGGTGCTGACGGCTGGGTTGCTGGACTGGTCTGTGCCTTTCCTAAAGAAACAGTAGCCATATATAGCCTGGCCAAAGCTGGGAGAATTCCGGAAGCACTAGCCATTTACAGATGGTTTTTACCATTGTTGGAATTGGACATCAACCCCCAATTGGTACAAAATATAAAATTGGCCGAAGTAGCCACAGGCATTGGAACTGAGCAAGTAAGGGCCCCTAGGTTACCTTTGCAAGGTGACGAAAGAAAAAGGGTCTTGAAGATCATTGAAGAAGGGATGAAGACAAGACCAACCCTTCCAGAATGTAAACCAGCATTGGTTTAACCTAATTATAACATAAAAAACCTACTAAAGTGTTACTTTAGTCAAGGAAATTCAAGCTTGTTTTGAGCGTATAATTATAACAAAATCATAATGATAACAGGTAAAAACTATATTGGTGTAGAGACATCTGCCAAGAACAGTAGAACATATTCAACTTTCAATCCAAAATTAAATAAACCTACGGAATGGGTTTTCCATGAGGCTTCACAGGAAGAGGTAAATGCCGCGGTGGAAAAGGCAGCAATAGCATTTGAAACCTATGGCAAATTCCCAGACGCCAAAAAAGCCGAATTTTTAAAGGCCATTGCCAGTGAAATTGAAGCCTTGGGCGATGAATTGATTTCGGTTTACGTTCAGGAATCCGGATTACCGGAAGGTAGGGCAAAAGGAGAGCGGGGAAGAACTATGGGACAACTAAGGGCTTTCGCCACCTTATTGGAGGAGGGATCTTGGGTAGAGGCCACTATAGATACCGCACAGCCTAATAGGGAACCTTTGCCAAAAGCGGACATTAGAAAAATGTTGCTTCCTATTGGTCCCATTGCCGTATTTGGTGCCAGTAATTTCCCATTGGCATTTTCTACGGCAGGAGGAGATACCGCCAGTGCTTTGGCAGCGGGATGTCCCGTAATTGTGAAAAGTCACCCAATGCATGCCGGTACAGGAGAATTGGTAGCCTCGGCAATTGCAAAAGCAGCTAAAAAGACAGGGATGCCGGATGGTGTTTTTTCCAACTTAAATAGTAGGGATTCTGAGGTAGGTCAGTTATTGACCCTGCATCCAAAAGTAAAAGGCGTAGGTTTCACCGGTAGTACCAATGGAGGAATGGCTCTTTATAGATTGGCCTCGCAAAGAAAAGAGCCAATCCCGGTTTTTGCTGAGATGGGCAGTATTAACCCAGTAGTGGTCCTACCTTCTGCCTTGGAGCAAAAAGGGGCCGAATGGGCAGCCCAATACGCAGGTTCCATTGTGTTGGGAGCGGGACAATTTTGCACTAATCCAGGGCTTATTTTAGGCATCAAAGGACAGGCCTTAGATGGCTTTATAGTCGACTTGGGCAAGGAAATAGAAAAACTGGAGCCTACGTGCATGTTGCATCCAAACATATATGAAGGTTACGAAAAAGGTAAAAAGGAATTGTCTTCGCAGCCCAAAACAGCGGAAGTGGCTGCTTTTAAAGGTGAAACTGCCCCTAATTTTGGAGAACAGAAAATATTGACCGTTGCCGCGCAAGATTTTCTAGACAATCCCGTGTTACATAAGGAAGTTTTTGGCCCGTTTTCGATTGTTGTACAATGCCAGGACAAAGCGCAATTGATTACCGTAATTCAGCATTTGGAAGGACAGTTGACAGGAACTATTTTAGGGACGGAAACCGAAATAAAAAAGAGTCCAGAGGTAGTAAACGCTCTGATAAATAGGGTAGGGCGTATCATCTTCAATGGCGTGCCCACTGGTGTGGAAGTTTGTCCATCCATGATGCATGGAGGGCCATTTCCGTCCACTACGGATAGTAGGTTTACCTCTGTTGGAACTTCGGCCATCAGACGATGGGTAAGACCAGTGTCTTTCCAAAGTTGGCCGGAAGAAATATTACCGGATGCCCTTAAGAACAACAATCCATTAGACATTATGCGGCTAGTGAACGGTGAGCACACGAAAAAGCAGCTCTAGCACAATGGGTAGAAAAACTTTTTTTTGTGTGGATGCACATACCTGTGGGAATCCTGTTAGAGTTGTTGCCGGGGGTGGACCTAATCTTTATGGCGTGGACATGAGCGAAAAACGCCAGCATTTTTTAAAGGAATTCGATTGGATCCGTAAAGGATTAATGTTCGAACCACGTGGCCATGACATGATGAGCGGAAGTATTTTTTATCCGCCTTCAGATCCGGCAAACGACTTTGGTATCCTGTTTATAGAAACCAGCGGCTGCCTCCCCATGTGTGGGCATGGTACTATAGGTGCTATAACCATAGGGATAGAGGAAGGACTACTTTCTCCCAAGGAGCTTGGAAAAATAAGAATGGAAACCCCAGCCGGCTTGGTAAATATTCAATACCAACAAACCGGCAAAAAGGTGGATTGGGTAAAATTAACGAATGTTAAATCGTACCTGGCCGCATACGAACTTACTGTGAATTGCTCAGATTTAGGGGAACTTGTTTTTGATGTCGCCTATGGAGGCAACTATTATGCTATTATTGACCCCCAAAAGAATTTTAAGGGTATTCAGGATTATTCCGCCAGCAAGTTGATACAATACAGTCAAGAAATAAGGGAGAAAATTAATCTTAAATATCCCAACAAGTTTATCCATCCAGAGAACCCTACTATCAATAGTGTCAGCCATATAGAATGGACCGGCAATACCATATCACCGGAGGCTACGGCAAGAAATGCCGTTTTCTATGGGGATAAGGCCATAGATAGGTCTCCCTGCGGTACCGGAACTTCTGCCCGAATGGCACAATGGCATGCCAAGGGAAAGCTAAAAGTAGGGGATGAATTTATCCATGAAAGTTTTATTGGATCCCAGTTTGTTGGAAAAGTGGAGGATGAAACTACATTGGCCGGGATGACGGCCATCATCCCCAGTATTAAAGGATGGGCACAGGTTTATGGGTATAACAATATCATAATAGATGATGATGATCCCTATGCCCACGGTTTTCAAGTAATTTGATATCATGGAAAAAGATGTTTTGATCATTGGTGGGGGAATTGTAGGACTCTGTTCTGCCTACTATTTACAGAAAGAAGGACATAAGGTTACCGTATTGGACCGATCTGATATTACATCCGGTGCTTCTTTTGTCAACGCTGGGTATATTACCCCAAGCCACATTATTCCCTTGGCCTCTCCGGGAATGATTTCAAAAGGAATAAAATGGATGTTCAATTCGTCCAGCCCTTTTTACATGCAACCCCGATGGGATACCGATTTTTTTAAATGGTCATGGTATTTTCATAAATCTTCCACTAAAGAAAAAGTGGCCCTGGCCATACCCTTGATCAAGGAGATAAATATAATTAGCAGGGAACTCTTTACCTCAATTAAGAATTCAGGGGATCTAGGTAATTTTCAATTGGAACGTAAGGGCCTTTTAATGTTATATAAAACCGAAAAGGAAGGCGAACACGAAATGCAAGTTGCCCAAAAGGCTTTTTTCTTAGGCCTGGAGGTTAGCTCATTGAATAAAAAAGAGCTGGATTTACTTCAACCGAACATTACCATGGACGTTAAGGGAGCTGTTCATTATGAATGTGACGGTCATACCACTCCGACCGAGTTCATGAAAAAAATGCTGGATTATTTAAAGAGAAGTGGGGTAACTATTAAGACCAATGAAGAGGTTATTGATCTATCCATGGAAAATGGACAAATAAGCAAGGTAACTACCAGCAAAAATGAATATTCCCCAGAAGAGGTTGTTTTGGCAGCAGGTTCTTGGAGCGATAATTTATCCAAGAAAATGAATATAAAACTTCCCATTCAGGCAGGTAAAGGTTATCGGATAAATGTACCCAGACCTACAGGCATCACCATTCCGGCCATTTTGATGGAGGCCAAGGTGGCGGTAACACCAATGACGGAATATACCCGTTTTGCAGGTACCATGGAATTTTCGGGAATCAACGATGTTATTAGAAGACAAAGGGTTGAGGCAATAGCAAATGCTGCCACCGAATTCTATCCGGAAATAAAAATAAGCGAAGCAGAAAAAGCGGATGCCAAAAGTGGCCTGCGCCCCGTATCGCCAGACGGGCTACCCTATATTGGCAGGATTGGCGACCTAAAAAATTTAACCGTGGCAACAGGACATGCCATGATGGGCTGGAGTCTTGGACCGGTGACCGGAAAATTGGTTTCGGAAATATTATCGGAAAGAAAAACTTCTATGGATATCACTGGATTTTCCCCGAATAGACGATTCTAGATCTTAGAACAAAAACAAAATTCCAAATCATGAAGTCAGATATACATATTCTTTTTCATGATTTGGAATTTATTGTTTTGGACTCCTATCAGCGCTGACAAACATTAAAATTATTTAATGGTCGCTTCCTCCAGTCTCACTAAGCAAATTAAATCCTCCTTTAACAACAACCCGATCGCTTAGCTTTAAGTCGCCCATTTCGGTAATGGCCGTAAACCCATTATAACTATCCCCCACGCCGACAACTTGGCTCTCAAAAATATACCCTTCATTCCCTTCCGAGATCAAGGATAAAACGTATTGATTATTATCCTGATTTACAATGCTCTCGTTGGGCAAAGCATTAATACGCTTATTGGAGGTAATAATAGCCGCTTCCACAAACATACCAACAGCAAAATTGTGGTTTTCATCATCGTGCAGATGTCCGTGGACTTTTACCGTTCTACTATCCGAATCAATTGAAGTACCCACCAAATATACCTCGGCCTCGTAATACTCCTGTGAAGCCTCCGAAATCTTAAAACGTATTTTTTGGCCTTTTTTGACTTTCATGATATCCTTCTCAAAGACAGATAATTCCAAATGAATATGATCTGTGTTTACGATTTCCATAATATCATCGGCAGGGGATACATACATACCTTTACTAATATTCACTTTGGTTATACTGCCATCTATAGGGGCAAAAATGGTTGCCTCCGACACCAAAATGCCCTTTTGAACATTTTCGGGAGAGATGTTCAACATTTTTAATTTTTCTCGTAACCCGTTGTATGTAGCAAGATTCCGTTTGTATTCGCTCTCTGCCTTTAAGAAATTCTTTTGCGAAGTTATCTTCTCTGCCACCAGACTTTTTTGGCGTTCAAATTCGGATTTAAGATAATTAAGCTGTTCAAAGCTTTCCTGATACTCCTGTTGCATTTGCACAAATTCGGGATTTTCCAGAGTAAGCAAGGGCTGTCCTTTTTTTACTTTATTACCTATCAAAAGAGGGGTCCTCTTTATATAACCGCCAATAAAGGCACTTACTATTGCCTTGTTTTGCGGAGGAACGTCTATGGTCCCCGTAACCTCTACCTCCACTGGAAAGTTTTGTAGACTTAGACCTCCCAGCTCCATGCTTTCCCCATCAAATTGGGTTTTGGAAATGGTTATCCTATTTGCATTAGGTATATTGTCCCCACTATTGCTGGTATCCTTGTTTTTTTGGCCTGAATCCCCGCAAGCCGATAGATTGAGGAAGAGGATTGTTACAGGCAGTATATATAGTAATCGTGACATAGTATTTTTTTTATAAGTTTAAATAATTGATGGCAATGACCGTTTGATTATAGGCATTTAGATTCTCCAAATAACCGAGGGTAATATTATAGCCATTTTCCATACTTTGGATATACTGAAAAAAGTCTATTTCCCCACTTTGATAACTTAGTGTCGCTGTTTTTATAATTTCATCAGCAAGTCCTTGACCTTCCGATTCGTAATAGGAAAGCACTTCTTCATACTTTTTCAATTGCCCCATCAGAGCCTGGTATTTGGCCCTTAACTGAACAGTATAATCCTTGGCTTCAGCCCGGGATACATCCTTTGCAATTTTGGCCGCCTTAATTTTGGAGGCATTACCGCTAAAAAATAAAGGTATCTTAATCCCCACTTGAAAACCATAAAGGTTCTCTCCCAAAGTGGAATTGGTTCCCTGAAAATAATTGAAGTTCAAATCCGGAAATAAATGTTGCTGTTCCAGAGTACTTTTGGCATCGAACATTTTTGTTCTATTTTCAAAAAATAACATCCCGGCGTTATTATCAATATTTACATCCCTAATCCGTAGTTTTTCCATAGGCAACGTTTTAATAATGAGGGTTGAATCTGGCTGCACCGTTTTAATTAGTTCTTGATATGCCAAGTGGGCGTCTTCAACTGCTTTTTTATAAAGTGTTTGAAGCTCCCTTTGTTTGGCCTGAGCCGTAATTTTTTCCAAATAATTACTTTCGCCAAGTTCAAATCTCCTTTGGGCAGAATAGGAAAAGCGCTGATATAGCTCATTTAATTCACTGTAGGTCTTTTCCTTTTGCCTGGCATATTGCAATCCGTGATAATTGGAGGCCAGTTCCTGCTCCAGGATTCTTTTTTTGCGCTCATAATTGCTTTCCTCCATCAAGTAGCTGGCCTTGTTGACACTTTTTTCTGCAAAATAAACGGTTGGAAACAGGAAGTTCTGTTGTATGCCGAATACTTCCAACGGCTCATTATTAAAGGCTATATTATTCTGATCGTAATGATAGTATAGATCTGTCTTATCAAAATTGAAGGCACTACCTATAAGCGCCTTGGATTCATCCACCTTAAGTTTGGATGCGTTTAAACCAGAATTGTTATTCATGGCCAAGGCCTGTATTTCATCAAAATTGAGCCCAACCTCCTGTGCCCGAACACCACTAACACCAACGATGAATAACATTGCCAAACTCAGCAGCTTCGAATTGCCATTTAATTTTAAAGTCTCATTTTTATTATTCAAATGAAAAATAGAGTAGAGAATAGGCAGTACCACCAATGTTAATATCGTAGCGGTTATAAGCCCGCCGATTACCACTGTGGCCAGGGGTCGCTGTACCTCTGCGCCAACATTTGTGGAAATAGCCATGGGAAGGAATCCAAGCGCCGCAGCGGATGCGGTTAGCAAAACCGCTCTGAGCCTATCTTTTGATCCCTGTATAATGAGTTCGTCCGAATCTTCCATACCTGAATGTTTTAACTCCTTAAAATGTTCTATCAATACAATTCCGTTAAGAACGGCAATCCCAAAAAGAGCTATAAAACCAACTCCAGCAGAGATACTGAACGGCATATCCCTAACAAATAGAAGTAGGATACCGCCAACGGCTGCCAGGGGTATGGCCGAGTAGATAATTAAAGCTTCCCTGATGGAATTAAAGGCAAAATAGAGTAATATAAGAATGAGCACCAATGCTACCGGCACTGCTATTTTTAGCCGGTCTTTGGCACTTTGCAAATTTTCGAACTGGCCCCCATAAGTGATGGAGTAGCCCGTAGGTAGTTTTATATTTGTTTCGATAAGCTTTTGAACGTCATCGACTACCGATTGAAGGTCCCTGTTCCTTACATTGATACCCACTACGATCCTACGTTTTGTATCATCCCTTGATATTTTGGCCGCTCCCGTGGTATAGGAGATTTGAGCCAATTCTTCTAAGGGAATCTTACCAGCATTAGGTGTATCCACATATAAATTTTTTAAATTGGAAATATCCTGTCTACTTTTCTGATCCAACCTTAAGGTTAGGTCAAATCGCTTTTCTCCCTCAAAGACACTTCCCAAATTGGTACCGGCAAACCCCATTGAGATAAGGCTGTTTAAATCGGCGATATTAAGTCCATATCTAGCAATCTTTGCCCTGTTGAATTTTACGTTCATTTGCGGAAGTCCTGCAATTTTCTCCAACGATATGTCCGCTGCACCCTCTACATTCTGAATAAGGTTTCTTATTTCATTCCCTTTTTTGTTTAGGATTTCCAGATCCTCACCAAAAACCTTGATGGCAATATCTGCGCGGACTCCCGTAATAAGCTCGTTAAAACGCATTTCAATAGGCTGTGTAAATTCTACTCCCATACCTGGAATCACTCCCAGCGCTTCTTTGAATTTGTCAGCAAGTTCATCCTTGCTCTCTGCAGACACCCATTCCTTTTTAGGTTTTAAGATAATGATAACATCACTCTCCTCCATAGACATTGGGTCTGTAGGTACTTCTGCGGCACCAATCCTAGTGACTACCTGTTTAACTTCCGGAAAATTGTCAAGTAGTATCCGTTCTATCTTGGTTGTAATTTTGACAGTTTCGCTCAACGAGGTCCCTGTTTTTAAAACGGGTTGAATAACAAAGTCCCCTTCGTCCAAGGTAGGAACAAATTCTCCGCCCATTGTGGTAAATAAGTATATGGATCCCCCCAATAGCAGGAATGAGATAGCCAACACTAACTTTTTCTTAGTAAGTGCCCAACGAATAATGGGATCATAAGATCTATTTAAAAATTCCATCAAACGAACCGAAATGTTTTTAGGGGACTTGGTTGATGGTCTTATGAATATGGAGGCGGCCACCGGAACATAGGTAAAGCATAAAATCATGGCACCCATTAAGGCAAAGCTAAAGGTGAGCGCCATGGGTTTAAACATTTTCCCCTCAACCCCACTTAAGGAAAGGATTGGGATGAATACGATGAGTATGATAAGCTGCCCAAAAATGGCCGAGTTCATCATTTTGGAAGCGCCTTTAAACGTGATTTCATTTTTTAGCTGCTGTTGGGCCTTTGTTCCAAGCAATTGCAATTCTTCTTTCTTAGCGGTTATTTGATAGGCTATGAACTCAACAATAATGACCGCGCCATCTATAATGATCCCAAAGTCTATGGCCCCGAGGCTCATAAGGTTTGCATCTACCCCAAAAATATACATTAGGGAAAGAGCAAAAAGTAAGCAGAGTGGAATAACGGACGCCACAACCAAACCGGAACGAAGATTCCCCAACAAGAGCACTACCACAAAAATTACGATCAAACAACCAAGGACTAGGTTCTCTGCCACCGTAAAGGTTGTTTTTTGGATGAGCTCGCTTCGTTCCAAAAATCCATTGATAAAAACGCCTTCGGGCAAGGTCTTGGAAATGGCATCTATACGTTCATGAACAGCTTCAATAACCTTTTTGGAATTGGCATCCTTGAGCATCATCACCTGACCCAACACCTTTTCTCCTTCACCATTTCCCGTAATAGCCCCAAATCGGGTAGCACTGCCAAAACCAACTTCGGCTACATCCTTAATGTATATGGGCAGATTGTCCGTTGATTTAACTACAATATTTTCAATATCCTCAAGTGAAGATATAAGCCCTTCGCCCCGAATAAAGTAGGCCTGGTTTACTTTTTCGATATAACCGCCTCCCGAAACGCTATTATTCTTTTCCAAGGACGTAAAAATGTCGGCAGTGGTAATATTCATAGCGTGCAATTTCTGGGTGTTTATGGCTACTTCATATTGCTTTAGATAGCCACCCCAAGTATTCACTTCCACAACACCGGGAATTCCCGAAAGTTGCCTCTTCACTACCCAATCCTGAATGGTACGAAGGTCCATTATAGAATACTTATCCTTATAGCCTGGCTTGGTGTCCAGAATGTATTGGTAAATTTCTCCTAAACCAGTGGTTACAGGGCCCATTTGGGGTGTACCGAAACCTGCGGGGATTTTCTCTGAGGCCGAGATTAATTTTTCTGAAATTAATTGCCGGGGAAGAAAAGTTCCCATATGGTCTTCAAAAACAATTGTGACGACTGAAAGTCCAAATTTTGATACCGAACGAATTTCAACTACACCTGGCAAATTGGCCATTTCCAGTTCCACGGGATAGGTTATGAATTGCTCCATATCCTGAGTGGACAAATTCTGGGAGGTGGTAATTACCTGTACCTGATTGTTGGTAACATCAGGAACAGCTCCAATAGGTATCTGGGTTAGGGAATACAGTCCAAAACCTATAATAAATAATGTAAGCAAAAAAACAATTAATTTGTTCTTTATACTGAATTGTATAATATTGGATAACATAATTCATGTAATAAAAAGATTGCAAGCTATTGCATAACAGCTTGTTAATTAATGATTTTAATCAGTATTGAATTATGCGGCCTTGGGAGGTTGGAAAATATCGGAATTCTCTATTTGGCAATAGGACTCTTGATAAAAAAAATTTGAAGTGGTATCCGCCACTTGAGGGGTTTTGGGCACCATAAAATCTGCACCGTTCATTACAAAAGCAGTGGAAAAATGGGAACAGGTTTGATGATTGAAGGGCAACTCTTCGTGATCCTTCTTTTCTTCACTGTGTTCCAAATCATGTTGTGCTTTAAGTTCCCCGTAATGTTTGGAAATAAAAACAAACAAATTATCCCCGTATTTCTGTTTATGAAACTCGGCATGGGTAAGGAAGTCATCGATCTGGGTAACATCTACCATATCCAAATTAAAACTTTGGAAGAGTAATAAAACAGACAACGCTATGGAAAATAATTTGCTCATTTCTCGGGTAAAGATAAAAAATAAGTCATCCAATTGGGAACACTTAAACAACTTTTTGGCAATCCTTATTCTATTACCACCAAGGCTTTGATCAAAGCCTCTTTTTTATGTCTGCTTAAAGGAATTACCTGTTCGTTTATTTCTACTGTGGAACCGTTAAAATTTTCAATCTTTTCCAAATTAACCGTATAGGATTTGTGGATTCTAAGAAATTTATCCTTGGGCAATTGTTTGGCAAAAGCCTTCATGGTAGAGAGTATTAAAGTCTTTTTATCTGTGGAAATAACCTTCACATAATCCCCATATGCTTCTATCCATAGTATCTCGTTCAGGAATAATTTAGTCTTTTTAAGGTTGCTATTTACATATATATATTCCAGCTCGATCTCTTCCGCATTTTCCAGTTCATATTTGTTGATCGCCTTTCTTATAGAAACATCAAAACGGGTTTTATCCACCGGTTTCTGTAAATAATCGGTAACGTCATAGTCAAAGGCCTTCATGGCATAACTGGGATTGCCGGAAATAACTATAACTTGTGGCTTATTTTCCAAGGATTCCAGAAATTCGAATCCATTGAAACCCGGCATTTCAATATCCAAAAAAATTAAATCAACAATAGTGCTGCCGATGTCATTCTTGGCATCTATACCATTATTGTATTCATTTATAAGGTCAAGCTTGGAGTGTTCCTTTATTATTTTGGCCACTGCACGGCGTTGTACCTTAGAGTCGTCAATTAAAATGCATTTTAATGTAGTTTTTTTCATGGTCGAAATTTAAACAAACCACCATATAATATTAAAGTTGGCTACAATCCACAAGAAAGGGATAGCCAAAATCTTCCTATTGACTTTTGCAACAGGAATATTAAAAACTTTAATGCCTATGGTTAGTGTTTGGCATTTTATAAGGAACAAATATACAGCATGTTATATTAAAAGTAAATCTAAATTATTATTAATCGCCCAGCCCAAATAGAATAGGGCCTAAGCCCATTTTAGGCTTAATATCCCCAACCCGACAAAGGATTTTTATGGCTTTTAAAAACAAATATTGACCTAAAAAACGGTGCATTATCCATAGATATACAATAGTCCATAAAATTTTATTTGTTAAAATTTGTCAAGAGGTCATTTTGCCAATTTTTTAGACATTATTGATTACAACTTAAAGGTATAATTAAAAAGACCAAACCAACCTCTAACGAATTTTAGACACACCATATATGATTAAGTCATTTTTGATTTATCTTTATAATATCTTTCCCCTATATGATCTGGAACGATTGTTCTGGAAGTTTCATTGATAAGGTCGGTATCCGATGGATGATCAGTTTCAACGAAAACATTTTAAGATCAATTTAAATCCAATGGGTTTAAGACCATATACACCCATTTTTCTTAAATATATAAATATCAATCAATTAAATCTACTAGTGTAATTTTTCAATTTAATTTAAAGTATTATGCCTAATCGTAAATTGAATAGTGGAGCCGAAGATGTTGCAGCATACATTGCCAACTGTCCGTTATCGGTACAGGAGGTTTTGGAAAAATTGCGCACTACCATCCTAAATGCGGCCCCAGAGGCAGAAGAAACGATCAGTTACAAGATGCCGGCCTTTAGGTATTATGGCATGTTGGTATACTTCGCTGCCTATAAAAATCATATCGGATTCTATGCCACTCCAACGGGCCATAAGGAATTTGAAAAAGAATTGGCTCCTTACAAGCAGGGGAAAGGCTCGGTTCAATTTCCATTAAACCAACCCTTACCATTTGCATTGATCACGAAAATTGTAAAATTTAGGGCGCAGGAGAATTTAGCAAATTTTCAATTAAAGAAAAAAACTAAATTATAAATCTTTTGGGTTTTGGATTGATTGCAACAAAATCCCGAATCCATAGAAAAAAAACAGCCCCTAAGTCATATAATGCAATGGTCATTCCCAAGGTGCAAACCAGCTTCAATTTTAACTGAGACTTCTAATTTGCTATCTTAGTGACTACATTTGGTCGTTGAAACCATAATACATTTGGAACCCAATAAAACCATAGCTCCATGCGCTTTTATTGTTTAGCTCCAATTTGTTTTTATTATGACTTTTTATAGCCTAATTTTGGCATATGATGATGAAGAACCACTTACTCCATTCAGTTTTGTGTATTTCCTTTATACTGGGCATAAGCTTTCCTATAGCAATGTTGGCCCAGGAAATAAAAATTTTTTCCGTTAAAGATTTTGATTTAAATGGACCCGTTAAATTTTGCCTGGTTTCGACCGACTATGGAAAGGAAGAATACACTTTTAATGAGGACGGACTTTTAACAAAGGCAGTTACCCGTTATAGCGATACGGATTACGACATAACAATTTATAAACTGGAAGGATCCGTTCTATTGGAAAAACGACTAGAGAATTATAGGGATGGCGTATTTGTAAAAAACACCTCTATAGCCAATTTTTATGAATTGGACACCATTGAAGGTAAACGGATTACCGAAAAAATAATATCGTATAACAAGGAGTTTTTGGATCAATATGAATATAACTATGGGGAAGATGGGAAGCTCTCCACTATAAAACGTATCAATGATAGTGGTATTGACGAAACTGCACTAAAATATGAAGTGTATAAAGGTGAGGTTACGGAAACCTATTATTTAAACGATATCATATTCAAATCTATCAGGACCTCAAAAATAAAGGGGAAGGACAATACGGTACACAAATTGATTCTGACCAAGGAATTTCTGGAAGGTCTACCCCAGAAGGCATTGGAACAGACTTATGACAGTAATAATAAATTGGTGTCGGAAAAAAAATTTGTTTACAACGATGGTAAAAAAACATTTATCCCCACAGAGAGTATGACCTATACATACAATGACAAGGGAATGCTAATGTCATTAAAAACAGCGAAAGGTAATACTGTAAGTGTTCAAGAATTTATTTACCAATACGATAGCCATGAATCCGGTAATTGGATAAAACAGATCATAACCCCGGACAACACCTATAAGACCAGAAAGATTAAATATTATGAAAAGGAAGCAGTACAGGAAGTAAAATCGTAAATACTTCATTCCAGAAAATTAACTCCATTCTTCTTTTAGAAGGCCGTAGCAACAGGTATTTCTTTTAAAACCATCCAATAGGTATACGTTTTTCCGCAATATGCCTTCCAATTTCGCTCCCAATTTTTCAACTGCTTTTCGGGAACGAATATTTCGCTCGTCTATCCTAAATTCAATCTTTTCAAAATGCATTTCATTAAAAGCATAATCGAGCATTAGCAGTTTTGCCTGACCGTTTAAACCAGTTCCTTGGAATTCCCTTCCTATCCACGTGGAACCGATTTCAAGAACCTTATTTTTTTTGTCGATATTCATATATCGCGTACTTCCGGCAAACTTTCCATTTCTTTTGTCATAGATAATGAAGGGCATGGCCGAAAAATTCTTTTCTTTCTCCAGCGCCTGTTCCACATACTTTTTTAGAGCTTCGGCAGTACCGATATCGGATGGGGAATATTCAATCAGTTTTTCCTGACCGGCAATAGGAAGCAAATAATGGTAGTTGCTTAAGGATAGTGGCGCTAGTTTCACCAAGTCGTTTTCCAGTAAAGGAGTAAAGCGTTTCATTTAATTAGACCAATTAGTACGTCCTTTTTTATTTCATGTCCGCCATCAAATTTAATCAATTCGGCCTTTCCGCTAAAAAGGGAATTCATTTTTTTCTCCTCTTTTTGGAGACGGGCTTCCGTTATAAATTCATCCTTATTGCCCAACACCATTTTAACCTTGGCATTTTTGGCAAGCAAAAATTTAAAATCTTCCGGAGTCAGTTCTTCCGGAATACCGCCTGCATATAAAATCAATTGGTCAAGATTTATTTTGCTTTTCGCTGTCCAACGGGTAGCTATGGACACCCCTTGGGAAAACCCCAATACAATTAGCTGGCAATGGGCCGGTATATTTATAGTGGCAAACAGACTATCCAAATAGTTTAGAACGTTAGTAGTTTCCAACATCGTATTTTCCTTGGTAAGCCAACTAGCACCTATATGCTTAAAATCCTTGTTTAAATAATATTTAGAGGGTGCTTGCGGTGCGATAATATAATTTTCTTCTTTGGGCAGTTCTCTAAAATATTTAATGAAATATCTACTCAAAAATCCTATCCCATGAAAAACTATCCAAACATTCTTGGTGCTTGTGTTTAGCGTATTCATGGTACTATAGGTGTTTGTGGAAGTATATGAAATTTGTTTTTCTTCTGGTTCCATAAATTTTGGGATAAGGGAAAAAGTAATTCTATTGTTGAATTTCTATTGCTTAATTTTACAAAAAAATAATTCATGAACGAATACAAAGAGAAAATTCTAAAAATTTGTAATGAGTCCAACAAGGCTACTTTAATGGAAACCTTGAATATAGAATATATTGATGTAGGGGAGAATTATTTAGTGGCAAAAATGCCTGTTACCCCTCAGGTTCATCAACCAGACGGTGTTTTGCACGGAGGGGCAACGGTGGCGCTGGCCGAAAGTGTAGGTAGTATGGCTTCCCATATTTTTTTGGATACCAAAGATTTTTTTGTTCGGGGTTTGGAAATATCCGCCAACCATGTGAAGAGCATCAGGGAGGGGGATATTTATGCTAGGGCCCAGGTGTTACATAAAGGCCGTACCACACAGATTTGGGATATTAAAGTCACCGATAAAGATGGAAACTTAATTTCAATTTGCAAACTTACTACCATTGCCTTATCAAAAAAATAGAATGTCGAAAGGTTTTTTGGATTTAATAAAAGAACAGTTCCTAAAAGGGCTGCCTTTTGTTGCCTATAGAAAGCCCAACGCGCTTGAAGTAAAGGTGATTTTTCAAAATGACAGGGAACTACATTATGTATCCGACTATGCCGAGAGTGGTTTTGTTTTTGCCCCCTTCGATGGGGCAATGCCTGCAGTGCTATTAAAAAAAGATAAGATATTTGAAGAGGTCTTGGAATTGGGATCCAAAGATACTGAAAACCCAATTTTCCCTGCATTGGATGAAGACTCCGATAAAGATTTTTACCTTGAAATAATAGAAAGGGCAATCAAAAACATTGATTCTGGAAATTTAAAAAAGGTAGTGCTATCCAGAAGTATAGAAGTAGAGACCTCCAAGAATCCTTTTGTAATGTTCCGCGATTTGCTCTACCAATACCCAAAGGCCTTTTGCTATATCTGGTTCCACCCAAAAATTGGGATGTGGTTGGGAGCCACACCTGAAATATTTTTGGAGACTGAAAACAATAAATTCAAGACCATGTCCTTGGCTGGTACCCAATTGTACAAGGTTGGCGAAGCACCAATTTGGAAAGAAAAAGAACTTGAAGAGCAGGAAATGGTTACCCAATATATCCATAGCTCTCTGGAAGATAAGGTTTCTTCCCTAAATGTTTCAGATGCCATGTCCATTAAAGCGGGGAATCTTTGGCATATTAAATCATCCGTTTCCGGAAATATGAACAATTCCCGACTTATAGATTTGATAGATGCCCTACACCCAACGCCAGCCGTTTGTGGATTGCCAAAAAATGCAGCCAAAGCGTTTATCCTGTCAAATGAGAACTATGATCGGCAATTCTATACCGGTTTTTTAGGGGAGCTAAACTTTAAGGAAGAAATCGGGAGGCAGTCCAAAAGAAGAAATCAGGAAAATATGGCCTATAGGACCATAAAGAACAAAACCTCCTTGTTTGTGAATTTAAGATGTATGCAGATATTGGAAAATAGGGTCAAAGTTTATGTTGGGGGCGGTATAACCAGTAGGTCGGTCCCCGAAAAGGAATGGCAGGAGACACTGCATAAAAGTAGGACCATGTTAAATATAATTTTAATGTAAACCAAAAAGGCAACATGGAATTGGTTTAACAAATACCTGCGTTGTAATTTTGCAATAATGAAATATTCCAATATTCCCTCCGCACAGTCACTTGTTCATCATTGCAAAGCAAGGGGCATAAAAAATATAATTATTTCTCCGGGATCAAGAAATGCACCTTTGACCATAAGTTTTTCGGAGGACCCTTATTTTAATTGTTATAGTATTGTTGACGAGCGCTGCGCTGCATTTTTTGCCCTGGGCATATCACAGCAACTGACGCAACCCACGGTAATTTTGTGTACCTCGGGTAGCGCTATGTTAAATTATTATCCCGCTATAGCAGAAGCATTCTACAGCGATTTTCCCATCATCGTCATATCAGCGGATAGGCCATCCTATAAAGTGGATATTGGGGACGGGCAAACTATAAGGCAGGAGAATGTGTTTGAAAAACATATTGGTTTTTCCGCGAACCTTAAACAGGATGTTTGTCATGCAACCCAAAAAATTATAAAATATGACCCTGAGCAATTAACGGAAGAAAGTATTGATCTGAGCCAAATTCAGGTTCAAAGGTATAATGATAAATTAATTAACAAGGCATTAAATATAGCCTTCGGCGACAATACTCCGGTTCATATAAATATTCCGTTCGAAGAGCCCTTATACGAAACCGTGGAGGAATCCGCACTGTTGCCAGAAATTAATTTATTGAAGGACCAAGTGCAAAATGATATTTTAGAATGGCAGGAGTATGTTCATCACTGGCATAATGCCTCCCGAAAAATGGTGTTGGTAGGTGTAAATCCCCCCAACGCGATTGAACAAAAGTATTTGGAAATTCTGGCAAAAGACCCAACGGTCCTGGTAATGACGGAATGTACCTCCAACTTGTTTCACCCCAACTTTTTCCCCAATATTGACAGTATTATTGCCCCGATTGAGAAATCGGCAATAAAGGATGAATTGTTTAAAATGTTGCGACCCGAGATTGTCCTAACTTTTGGGGGACTCATTGTTTCTAAAAAAATAAAGGCCTTCTTAAGGGACTATACCCCATTAATGCATTGGCATGTAAACCCCAAAAAGGCTTACAATACCTTTTTCTGCCTAACAAAGCATTTTAAAACTAGTCCCAACGAAGTGTTTAAAAACCTTTTGGCACAACCCTCTACCCAAGATAGTGATTATTATGACTATTGGGCAAAAAGGAAAGAACATTACAAATTAAGAAGGGAACAGTACTTACTGGAAATACCATTTTCGGACATGTGGGTATACCATAAGACCCTGAAAAGTATTCCAAGTAATTATCAACTACAATTGTCCAACAGCTCTACTGTTAGATATGCCCAATTATTCGATTTGGAGCCCTCTATACGTGTTTTCTGCAATAGAGGCACCAGTGGTATAGATGGTAGTACTTCAACGGCCATAGGGGCTTCAATTTATGAGTCCAGTCCAACACTGCTGCTTACGGGCGACTTAAGTTTTCTTTATGACAGCAATGGTTTATGGAATAATTACATAAAGCCCAACTTCAGGATCATGGTAATCAATAACGGTGGGGGTGGCATTTTTAGGATTTTACCGGGCAAAGAGGAAACAGCCAATTTCAATACCTTCTTTGAAACAACGCAAGATCTCAAAATCCAATCCCTAGCTGAGATGTACAGTTTTGAATTTGAATCTGTCACAAACAAAAACGACTTAAACAAGGCCTTGGATAGTTTTTATCAAGAGTCCGAAAAACCAAAAATTCTGGAAATAAAGACCCCGAGATTATTGAATGACAATATTTTGCTTAGTTACTTTGATTTCATATCTTAGAAGGATATAAATCTAATCATTAACAATATTTAATATTATGAGCAAAAGAGATGAGTTGATCGAAAAATATGCTGCAGACATAAAGGACAAATTTGGTGAAACACCGAATATGGATTTACTTAAGAAAGTTACTATCGGATTGGGACCTTCCATCTACAACATGGATGCCTCGAAAGTTTCTGGGTCTGATGACAAAGAATTGCAGACGGTTAAAAATAACTTCCTAATTAAAAAACTTGGATTAAAAGATAGCCCACAGTTAATGGATGCCATCAAAAGCGTAACGGATAAATACGGTAGTTCCGTGAAGAGTAAGCACAGGGCGGTAGTTTATTACATGTTGGCGAAACACTTTAAAAAGGAGTCCGTCTATAAATAATCATTAATTGCAGTTAATATAGCTAAGCCGCCCTTAAAAAGAGTGGCTTTTTTTTATTGAGATTCTTTTTAAACGTATTTTTGCCCAATGATAGCACTTGGAAAATACAATAACTTAGAAATACTTAGGGACACCACAGTGGGTCTCTTTTTGGGCGATGATGAAGGCAATGATGTATTATTGCCCAATAAGTATGTGCCGGAAGAATTTGAGATAGGGGACTTTCTGGATGTATTTTGCTATCTGGACCATGAAGAAAGAATCGTGGCTACCACCTTGGTGCCCTTTGTAACTGTAGACCAGTTTCAATTGCTGCAGGTTGCAGAAGTAAATGAATACGGCGCGTTTATGGACTGGGGACTGGAAAAGCATTTGTTGGTGCCTTTTAGGGAACAACGCAACAAAATGCAAGAAGGCCAATGGTACGTTGTGTATTGCTATTTGGATGAAAAAACAGATAGGCTGGTAGCTTCCAACAAACTGGATAAATTTCTGTCCAATGATAACTTAACAGTACAAGCCTTGGACGAGGTAGATCTTGTAGTTACAAGACTTACTGATTTAGGCTGGGAGGTAATCATTAACCATAAGCACAAAGGATTGGTCTACTCCAATGAGATTTTTAAAAAAGTGGCCGTTGGGGATAAACTAAAAGGATATATCAAGAACATAAGACCGGACAACAAAATAGATGTTAGCCTACAACCTATAGGGTATCAAAGTTTGGAACCTGCGGCGAACCTAATTTATGATAAACTTGTAGCCAATGGTGGGGTTCTAAATTTACACGACAAATCCGACCCGGAGGATATAAAAAGAATAATGCAGATGAGCAAGAAGACTTTTAAAAAGGGAATAGGTGCTCTGTATAAGGAACGTAAAATAGAAATTAAGCCAGATAGTATAAAGTTGCTATAATTTACCAGCTTTAAATAACATACTTTAATCTAATGGCGTCCAATTATTTAAGCATTTTAGTTTTAATTATTTGCCGTTTTGCAACAAAAACCATTACTTTTACAACAACCAAGTTTAAAAACATAAATAGTCGATTTATTTTTACTAAATTTAGAACTCATCCCCTAAACAATTAATACTATGCCATTCATTGAGGAAAGTGATTTATTGGAATTGCATAAAGATATAGACAAGGCTCAAATTATCAATGAACGCCTGTTGGATCAGATAAAATATAAGAACAAGGAATTAAAGCGCAGTAAGATACAGCGAAATTTATTTGGCAGTATAACGGTGCTTTTTTTAATTGGCACACTGGCCATTTTCTCCTACAATGCGGGATTTATTAGGTCTTCCAATTATGAGAACAGGAATAACATGAGCAATAACCTCTTGGTATCTATAGATAGTTTGGAAGTGATAAAGGCAAGAATAGATAATCTTAAGGAACAGAACGAAGAACTAAGTTTGGTGAAGGAGTTCTATTTGGCTAAAAAGTTTTTGGATAAAGAAAAGATTTATTCCGTACAGGTTAAATCCTTTGTAGATAATAACATAACCCTTGCTTCGGAATCGCTCAACAATACAATATTTGTTAAAACCAATCCCTTTTATTCTTACTCTCTGGGAAATTTTGAAACCTTGGAAGAGGCTAGATCCTTTAGGTTTCAATTGGTAAAAATGGGTTTTGAGGATGCATTCGTTGCTTCCTACAAAGAAGGTAAGCGTTTAGAAATAGAAGACCCGTATTAAATTGCCTAAAATTAAAGTTTGGATTGGCGCGGCCCGTTTGAGGACACTCCCTCTTTCGTTGTCCGGAATAATTGTAGGTACCGCACTTGGTAGCATGTACAGCCAGTTTCGTTGGGATATTTTTGTATTGGCTCTTTTAACAACCGTCGGATTCCAGGTTACTTCAAATTTTGCCAATGATTATGGCGATGGTGTTAAGGGTACCGACAATGAAAATAGGGTAGGACCAATGCGCGCTCTGCAAAGCGGACAATTATCCCGAAAGGAACTTAAAGTAGGGATTATTATTTCGATTATTATATGCATTCTTTTTACAGTTGCCCTTCTATATCTTTCATTTGGTACCGAGAACCTTATATTGACCCTAATTTTCGGAGCACTTGGAATTTTAAGTATATGGGCAGCCATAAAATATACGGTTGGATCATCGGCCTATGGATATAAAGGGCTTGGGGATATATTCGTGTTTCTCTTTTTTGGTCTGCTGGGTGTAATGGGTTCCATGTTTCTGTATACTAAAGCTCTTAATGCAATGGCCATTTTTCCTGCAGTAACAATAGGTCTTTTGAGTACGGGAGTATTAAATCTAAACAATTTAAGGGACTATGAATCCGATAAAATTTCCAAGAAAAACACCCTTGTAGTAAAGATGGGCATTAAGAATGGAAAAATATACCATGTTTTTCTTATTGTAATTAGTTTTTTAAGCATTTTAGCCTTTACCTTTATGCATTACCATAATTGGAAAAATACTATCCATTTGGTGGCATTTGTACCTATATTTATACATCTGAACAAAATGTGGAAACTTAAGAATACGGTATTGCTGGATCCAGAATTGAAAAAGTTGGCCTTGAGCACTTTTTTATTGTCGATTCTGTTTTATTTTAGTTTTAATAATTTTTCGTAATTTTGAGATAATAACCAATCAAAAAAATACACCTTGGAACAACCAATTAGAATTCTTATTGTAGAGGACAACGTAATAATTGCAGATGACATGCAATCTATGTTGGAAGAGATTGGATACGAAATCGTGGACAACGTAATTGTTTACGAGCAGGCAGTTGAAGTCCTAAAAAACAAGGAAGTTGACCTTGTGTTGATCGACATTATCCTAGCCTCCGATAAAACTGGAATTGATTTGGGTAAACACATAAGGGAAAATTACAATATCCCTTTTATATTCGTAACCTCCAACTCCGATCGGGCCACTGTTGAAAATGCCAAGACCGTTAAACCCAATGGGTATTTGGTTAAACCGTTTGAACAACAGGATTTATACACTTCCATTGAAATAGCCTTATCCAACTTTACCTCCGTTAAAAACAATGTTGCATCGGAAAGTCAGGAAGAAGAAGATGACAGGTTAATGTCCAACAAGGTATTAAAGGATTCCATTTTCGTTAAAAAGCAACATTTGTATTATCGAATCCAATTCGGGGACATACAGTTCATCAAAGCAGATAATGTTTATTTGGAAGTAAACACAGTAGATAAAAAGTTTTTGGTTCGATCTCCCCTCAAGGATTATTTGGAAAAGCTGCCACAGCATAAATTTTACAGGGCACATAAATCCTATATTGTTAATGTGGACCATATCGATGCCATTAATTCCAAGGATATATTAATTAACAATACGCTGATTCCTATTTCCAAGGAGTTTAAGGAATTTATTATTTCCGCAATGAATTCGTAATAAATAGTCTTTATAAGATACCATAAAAAGGTGCCTCATGGCACCTTTATTTTTTGTGGAAACCCTAAAAAAAGACCAATATATATTTAAACCTGACAAAGTAGAATTAACTACTGCCCTGCAAGTGCCCCCATATTAAAATAGGAACCCCGGCAAAGGGACTGGGTCTGTAATAAAATTACCTTTCAACATGCCTGTGGCTATAGAAATTAAGTTTGAAAAATAAGATTTAGAGTAGTTATCTTACCGTATAGAATATGATTTGTCTTAAATTAAATGGGCAGAATATTCCATTTCCCTCAATTTGGACAAGGCTTCCGATTTAGAGTTTACGTTTAATTTTAGATATATATTCTGTATATGAAAATTTACGGTACTCGGGGTTACAAATAAATTATCAGCGATTATCCTATAGGTAGCACCCTGACATAAATAATCAATAATCTGATTCTCCCTTTCTGAAAAGGAAGCGTAAGATTTTGGTTGAAACATAGCAATTATTTTCTTGGCTATATCGTTGCTTATCGTAGCGCCTTCGTACTTAATGGCATTTAGGGCATGATACAAACTCTTGATACCAAGAGGTTTGGAAACATAACCATTTGCCATGTTTTTAAAGGCTTTTTTTACGATTTCAAAATCATTTTGGCCACTGATCATGACGATTTTAACTTCAGGGTCTTTTTTGCGAAAGAGCCTTATGGCTTCAATGCCGCAGCCATCAGGCATAGTGACTTCAGAAGCAATAATATCTGGTAATACATTGTCATAATCCATCAGTGCTTCCTTTACCGAAACATATATTCCTACTAATGAATATTCTTCATAAGTTTCGAAATAATATTTGTAGGTCTCGTGGAGCGAAATGTCATTGTCTATTACAATAATTTTAAGTACGTTAGGTTTCATATCATTTGGGATTTGGGGGGTTTCTCTATTTTTTTACCGTTAAAATCAAAAGTTATCCTTGGATCTGAGCACCATAGGATCCATTTTAAGAACTACTGTTGTAAAAGCTGGTAATGAACTGTTTTGTTGGTTACAGTACATATAATGCTTTTGTTTTTTGAATAGGTAAGGGTGTGTTTTCATGCTTTGCTGATGTGGGACGTAATTAATATTTATATTGCTCTTAAACTCTTTATTTGGGTCATATGGAACACGAGAGATACTTCTTAAATCTTAAACGTTGCTCTTTGTCTTTTCGCTGTTGTTTTAAAACCTTAAAATTATGTTAATAAAATTCAAATATAGATATAAAAACAACAACCACCTTAAAAAATAGATGTATTTTCCTACAAAATAAAATTGTAACTAGTATTATGAATTATTGATAAAAATTAGTCCGTTTAACTGAATTATTATAATTGCAACTGTATGTAGCTCACAACCAATTTAATAGGATAATACATTCAAATAGAAAATTTCAATATTTCAAAATTCGTCACGATGACATGGACACTGACTGTAAGTTTCTAGCCTTTTACATATCAAAATTTTGGTACAACACAAAAAATAATAAAACTATTTCCCCTTTAGTATTGTACCCTTGCTAACAAGCGTCCTTCCAATAGGCAATTACGCTATTCAAACCGATCCATCAATTCATCTCCGTCTTCATATAGGTTTTCGGCAGTAGCCGTGTTGTTATTCACCTTCATAATCCATTTTTCACTCAGATATTTGCCGTCCAAATCGGTTGTATAAGCCATTTCCGCTTCGTTTTTCTTATTGTAATCTGCCAAATACACATAGTACAAACCATTTTCCTTATTGAAAAATTGCTTGGCACTAATCCCCTTGTGTTTTAGGTCATTTATAAAGGAATCTACATTTTCTTTATTCTTATAAACGTTGGCTATCAAATAATAACCTGTTTTTACCCCGGCTATACCCGATTGCTGCTCCATTCTTATTGGCAATTTGGCGTAATCTTTTTTCTCGGCATTATTTATTCGGTATATGGTTTTTTCTTGGACATCTGCCACTGCAGTTTCATATTGTTCACTATTTAATTTCCGAAGGTCTGTTTTCATACTCCGTTTTATCTCGTCTTTCAGTATTCCCACCAACATATTGAATCTCTTTTCGATCTCCCTTTTATTTGCCGATTCCAAGGAGTCTTGTCTTAGAATTAGTCCATCCAGTATTAAACGGTTTTCATAGGCAAGAGTATTTTGGCAACCATCATTTTTATCGACTTTGTCGGCATTGGAGGTATTCACTGTGAGATTTATGATATGATCTTTTGAGTCGTCATTTTTGGCGTATTGATTTTTTAACAGCTCCTTTAAGAGCAAGTGATTTTGGTATGCCAATGTACTTTGGCATTCGCAATTGCTATTGCCATTGCCATTGTCGCCATCGTCATTACTAGCCCCCAATCTTAACATATCATTGCCAGGGCCCTTGTTAACGGAATAGTCATCTGTAACTTCTGAGTTTTCAGAATTATTTAATTTTATATTTTTGTCCCTTCGCTGAATTTCAGCTTTCAATTTCTTAATCTCTTTCTCGTAATTCTTTACTACGGGATTCGATTTTTTCTTTTTGGTTGAGGTGGGTTTTCTGTAGGTGGAGTTTACTATGGGTCTTCTAGTATCCCCAAAGTCGTTTTTAAAGGTGTAGGCCAAGGATAGTTCATGGTTCCAACCAAGGCTGGCTCCGTATTTTAAAAAATTCTTTTCAAATACGTACCCCAGGGTCATCTTTTTACCAAGATTAAATCCTAGTCCAACAGACAAGCCGTATCTATCGTCAAGGGTAGACTGTATCCATCCGTAATCCGGCAAGTCCAACAATACAGATCCTGCAATGGAAAACTTGTCCTCGTCATCCCTATGGACTTGTAACAAAGGCATTATCCTGCCGTTGGTAAACAATCCACGTCTAGCATCCAGCTCATGGGTATATTGAAGCGAGGCTTTTAGCGTTTTATCGCTAAAATCCGTGATAACACTATTGGTAGTTTGATTGTAACTAATGAGGTCTTGGGCATACAGGCCAACATCGAACTGACCTATGGAGAGTACGACCCCAGGTTGAAGGGCCAATCTAGTCTCTTTTCTGGCATCCAATATTTCAGGGTCGTTTTCCGATGCTATAATCCTGTTTTTGTCGATTCCCGCATTCAGATAAGTGATATTGGTACCGAAACTTAAATTGCTATTCCTACCCAATTGCACTGAGGAGGCATAATTGGCGTTTATTCCAAATTCCTGCATAACACCGGCCCGATTGGCATAAATACCTAAGCCCAATGCGGTATGCTCATTCAATTTGTTGCCAAATCCCAGAAAATAATTTTGATTATTGTCGTTAAAGGTGGCATATTGATTTTGATGTAGAATATTTACATACGATTTGTTTTCCCTCACCAATGAAAAGGCAGGATTAATTAAAAACCTATTGTAGAACAATTGGTTGTGATAGGAGGTAGAGGAATCAAAATCGGAATTGGCTTCTTGACAAAGCACGGCATCATTGCAGAGTACAATGCAAAACAATATTAGGAGTAATACCTTCTTAAAAATGGCACCTCTGCAGTTCATCCAAGGGGAAAATTATGTTAATCCGATTATAAATTGTTACTTATAATCATATAGTGCGTGTCTCTCGCTTAACTTGGATCATTTATCTTAAGTTGACCTTATACCTGGTCGGGGCTTTAGAAAAATTCATTTGAAATGGTCCAAAAAATATTGGGGACCAAATTACAATTATGTAAGTAAATTCTTACTGTGAATTTATCACAGTATTATCGTGAACCATTTCTTGCTTATTTAATTATTATTGGAAGCCCTTACTCCTCAAAAACAGTATTTGAATAATGAATTTGTGCCTTGTCTTCAATACTTTCCAAAATATTGAACTGCCTTTTCTCCAATAATCTGTCCCTTTTTTCCTTGGAATAGGTAAATGCCACCTTTTGCGGATTACTTTTTCTTTCACCTCTGTTAGACATTACGTACCCCATTCCGTTACTACCGGTCAGTAAAATTGAAAAGTCATCTTCTACACTATTGATGTCGGTTCCAAGGTTAACGGAAGTCCCCACTTTCCTTTGATCAACCTGAACCATGTAGACGTCCAGTCCACCGAATCCCTTTCTACCTTCCGAAGCAAAGACCAAGGAAGAGCCTCCTATTATTTTAGGATAAAGATCATTGTCGTCCGTGTTCACTTTTTGACCTAAATTTTTGGCTGTACTAAAAGAACCGTCGTTTTGAAGGTCTGCTACGTAGATATCATATTTTCCAAAAGTACCTGGCATATTGGAGGCAAAGAACAATCTACTTCCATCAGGTGAAATGGTAGGGTGGATAGCCGAATAATGCTTTGGTGCCAAGGCAACTTCTTCTATGTTCTGCCATTTCCCCTTTATTCTATTGGCCTTGAATATTCTGTGTACCAATACCTTTTTTGAAAAGACGCCATATAATGGTTTTGTATATACGGCCTTGCTAAAATAAGCAGTACGGCCATCTGCGGTAATCGCAATTGGTGCGTTATAGGCAAATTTATATTTTTCCTTATCCTCAATATCCGAAGCCACCTCATTTTCCAGGCCTAGATCTTCCAATGTCATTTCCTTGGATACCACAGGTTCATTGGGCTGTTGAAAGTTGAAATCCCTGTATTTACTTGCTTTAGCCGGGTGAGTCTTATTTTCAACGGGGGTTTTATTGATTTGATAGTCCCCTTTAATTTGTGCTAGCCAATCCTTATTACCTGGAGTACTTTCTGCTCCTGTAGATCTAATTTTTTTTAGAGCGAAAAGATAGCGTTCATAATAACTTGCCTTTGTTGAAGAACTGGCTTTTACGTCAATTAATTTATTGTACCAAAATATGGCCTCCTCGTAATTTTCGACCAAAAAGTTGGCATTGCCAAGATCCTCGAATATTTCATTTTCACTATAACCTAGTGTAAGAAGTTGCTGATACTTTTCGGCTCTTTTATTGTTTACGTGAGCATCGGACTTACTATTGTCGGAAAACTTGGATTCCTGGGCGGACAAAGAACAGAAGAATAACGTAATAATGCAGCCAAGTATCCCTTTAGTGCTATTGGGTAGGTTCATATTATTAGATATTGGGGTGTTAAACTAGGCAAAGGTCTATTATTTTGTAGGAATAATTATTAGCAAAATTTCATAGGTTTTTGTTTTTTCTGAAATCTTTCTAAACTCAATTTGATTTGGGGGAGTAGGTGGGAGGTAAAATCCTCTTAAGGATATAAAACAAAATTGGCCCCATTTAATCGGGGCCATCCATAAAAATTATGTGCCAATTGCTTGTGCATCTATCTACCACAAACCTTTACAATTTTATCAACTATAACCGAATTACCCCTTCCTTTAGGGAATAGAGAATTGCCAAAACATCTTTTTTTTCTTTATCCCCATAATTATTAACATCCATCGCTTCCAAAATATCATCTACAACTGCCATAAACTCTTGTTCTGAAATATTCATTCCCTTATGGGTCGTAACCATATCCCTTCCTTTATATTCCTGCGGCCCACCTGCACCGGCGCAAAAAAAGTGGATTGTATGTTGCTTTATAAGCCTTAATTGGTCCGGTTGATCCCTATAAGGTACAAACCGCGGACTAATGGTTGGATTGCCCATGTGCAGATCCACCACGTCGTCCACTAACTTTGTAATCCCTTTTATTTCGCCTAATCTGTTATAAAGTGTCCTTGCCATAATGTTAATTTTTAATGTTTTAAGTATTATCCTCAAGTTTAGGCTCTTTTCAGAAAAGGCAATGGGTCAATTCATTCAAAAAAGTAGATTTTTAGTGCATTTTTTACTAAAGGGACTTATTTTACTATGGTCATGTAGAAAAAGGCATATGGTAGGTAATGAAATAGGTCCATAAGGGTAACTCCACTAGAACCTTTCATACAAATTCTTCTTCCTACAAGTAATTTCCAAATATTAAGATGTGGCCACGCCTAAAGTATAAAGCTGTTCCAAAGTGGGAGATTCACTACCGCCTGCTGGTTCCAATGTAATTCCGAAGGCCTCAGACTCGTTGGGATTGGTTAAAGCAAACACCTTATTTTCATCATTGACAAAGTCCTCCAAAAGCCCCATACTGGTTGGCGTCAACGGATTTAATTTTAGGGACCACACTTGGTAAACGAATCCATCAGGAGGGTCGGGCAGGCCTTGAGCATCAATAAACACCTTCTTTTCTTCCTTGTTCCAATAAGCCTTTGCGTAGGAGGTAGGGGAGACGGTCTGTCCACCAAGTGCCACTACCGTAACATTCTTATCACGAATGGTATTCAATAATTCCTCGGTTTTTTTCAAAGAATTTTGGGAATCGGCTATCTGTTGTTCCATGGTATTATTTTCCCTAGATACCACTTCAAGATCCAATTTCAATTGATCGTTTTGTTGATAAAGCCAGATTAAACCTCCCATAAACAACAAGGATGCGGCCCAGCCTAAATAAGCGGTCCAACTTACCTTGTTACTAATTGGTTCGGTTTTGGCGGTACCTATCTTGGCCATTCTGTTCTGCATATCACCAAATCCTTTTGTCCCAGGGGAAACGGATTTTGACAACGACAGAATGGATGCTTCAATTTCCTCTATTTCCTTCTTTATCTCAGGATACTTTTCCGCATTGAGATACACTTCCAAATTTTCCAGTTCGGATAGGGTACCGGCAACATAAAGTTCCAATATACCTGATGCTATGTATTCCTTTGTATCCATATTACAATGCCATGTTGGTCCTTATTTGGGTAATACAGCTTCTATTTCTTGTTTTCACTGTTCCCAATGGAATGTCCAATTCTTTCGATACTTCTTTCTGTGTTAGTCCTTTAAAATAAAGCAACTCTATAATCTCGATACATTTGTCCTTTAAATTTACCAATAGTTTTTTTAAGCCAACAACATCTTCCTTACCTTCTTCACTATCGGTCATACTTTCCAAAATACCTACGAAGTAATCAGCGGAAAGGTTCTTTTTACTGTTTTTATAAGACTTGCTGCGTATTTCATCAATGGCTGCATTCCTAGCAATATTTAGTATCCAAGTAAAGAAACGCCCCTTAGAGGCATTATAGCTCTCAGCATTGTTCCAAGCTTTCATAAAAACGTCTTGACATATCTCTTCGGAAACATTGGTATCCTTAACAATGGTATTGATTACCCCACAAATATTTTCGGAATACATATTGTACAGCTTTTGAAAAGCATCAGCATCCTTTTTTTGAAATTGTGCTACAATTATTTCTAATTCCATTCAAGAATTTTTTTAAAGATAAAAAAAAGCTGCCCAAAAAGGCAGCTTAATGATTTTCCAAATTAATTTTTATTCAATAATTCCGGCGCAACTTATCCTTCCCCCTGCATCACCCGTGGGTTGGGTTACAAAATCATCTTTACCTTGATGTACTATCACGGCTTTTCCTATTAAGTTTTTGGTCTCGTCCCCACATCCCAAACACCATTCGTCCGTAGAAAAAGCAACAGTTGCGTTACCCTGCTCGTCTGCTGTAAAATTTCCAATATCTCCCCTGTGATAACCTTCTTGGGAACCCCATTTACCATGGGGGGCAAAGGTTGGATTCCAATGTCCTCCGGTAGATTTCCCATCGGCCGAAGAACAGTCCGCTTTTTCATGAATATGAATTGCGTGCTCTCCTGGTGTTAGTCCGGACAAGCCAACATTCATACTTACGGTTCCATTTTCCTCAGTAAAGCTTACCTCTCCTTTAACATTACTGTCACTTTTGGGTTCCAGTGAAAACTTAAGGGTTTTCACCTCCACTTCCTCCATTACTTCTTCGGCCATTGCCTCTACATTTTCCATAGTATCCTTGGTTTCCTTTTTTGCTTCCTTGCAACTATAGGTGCCGAGGAATAGTAATACCATTGACAATATTTGAATATTTCTCATCTTTCATTTTTTTTAGGTTCCCATAAAATTACCACTTTTGTAAAAGGATGTCAAGCCTAGAAGGGAAACGCGTTATTTTATAACTGAATTGAGTTAAAAATTGGTCTAAGTAAGCTACCTCGGGGCAAGCCCTCGAGGCATTCGCAGGAAACGAACTTTAAAATTCGAGACAAGCCTCGGGGTATTATACCCTTTGGCGGTGCCAATAAATAAAAACTCCCCATATTTGAACTAAATAAATACGGGGAGTTTATTAAGCCTTTTTATTCCAAGGAAAGGGATTTGGGAAAATGCACCCTCCTTAAAATTTAAGGTTTATTTTTTTTGCAACAAAACATCGGCATGAACGGCAACCTCGCTCCACGTCTTACTTACACCGTCCTTACCAGTATGCAATGCTTCACAGGCTTTATTTATGGATGCCACCGCATTTAAGGCGTCCCAATTCTCCAAATTCATTACACCGCTAAAGGAATGGCCTTCATCTCCGGACATTTCATGTTCTAGGGGAATATTGGCAGTTTTTCCGTTAAGGGTAACATCTATGCTACATTTATCATCGCCAGCAACTTTAAATACTCCTGAAATAAGTTCTGTATTATCCATAACACCAAAAAAGAATTCCAAAATCTTGGGATCCCTGGTACCTGTAGCATCATTTGTAAACAGGCTGCTTACGGGAATACTAAAAGTGGTACCATTTAGGGCTTCCATAGCGGTACTGCCTTCCGTGGTATTTGTAATATTAATTTTGGTAAACTTACCGCCAACCGGTAATTTTTCGGTAGTCTTATAAGCCGTAAAACTTACTTTGGTTGAATCTTTTACCAGACTAAATTTTTCAGTAGAGGCGGCCTCCAGTTCAACGGCCGCACCATCTTGTTCTTTTTTGGCATCCTTACAGCTTATCCCTGTAATCAAGAGTAAACTTAAGCATGCAAAAGCGATTTTTTTCATGTTGTTTTATTTGAAATTATAGGCATAAAGTTAAGCATAAAAAATGTTGTCGAACCATTCTTTAAATTGAATTAATCATATTTTAATAAGACCAGGTCATCATAATGACCCTTATTGGTAATATTAATTGCGCAATAGGGTAGTCACTATATTTATTTCACTTTTTAAGGTCCTGTGAACCGGGCATTTATCCGCAATCTCCATTATTCTGGCAATTTGTTTATCGTCAAGGTCACCAGTAAGTTTTATGGCTCTCTGAAATGTATCTATTTTTGACTCGCTCGAATCACAATTCTGACAATCGTCCGCATGTAATTTTTGATAGGAGGTATGCACTTCCACATTTTCCAAAGGCCATTTCTTTCTTTTGACATACATCTGAACGGTCATAACAGTGCAGGCAGACAGGCCGGCGGATACCAATTCATAAGGGGAAGGTCCAAAATTATTGCCTCCATATGAAACAGGCTCATCAGCCGTTATATAATGGCTCCCGACCTTCATTTGAGTGGTAAATCCATCGGCACTATCCAAACTGGCCACCACTTCTTTTTCAGTTTCCAACGCTATGGCACTGGGCATCTCCAAGTACCTTTGAGACCATTTTGCAATAATTTCCCCGGTATAGGTGGCGTCTTTCGGATTCCCAAGCAAATGATCGGCCCCGTCCAAGGAAACAAAACTTTTTGGATGGTGAACGGCAATATAAATGTCCTCTGCATTTTTTATTTCAACTACTTTGTCCTGGGGAGAGTGAAGGATCAAAATAGACTTTCTATTATTCTTTAGAGTTTCCGGGTAGGATTGTGATTTTAAATCCTCCAAAAACTGTTTCTTTATGGTAAAGTTTCTTCCTCCAATATTTACTTCCGCATTTCCTTGATCCTTAATGGTTTCGATATCATTTTTAAAAATATGTTCTACATGTAAAGGATTCGATGGTGCACCTATGGTTGCAATGGCCCTTATAGAGGATATTTTTTGCGCGGCAAAAATGGCCGCGGCCCCACCTAAGGAATGGCCTATAATCAATGTTGGTGACGAATAATGTGCTTCCAAATATTTGGCAGCTTCCAATAAATCCTCCACATTTCCAGAAAAATTGGAATCTGAGAATTCACCCTCACTTTCTCCAAGACCCGTGAAATCGAATCGTAAAACCCCAAAGCCTTCAGCAGTTAGGGCCCTACTAATATTCCTAATGGCGGTAAAGTTTTTATTACAGGTAAAACAATGGGCAAATAGTACAAAATTATGTGGATGTTGGTTGGCCGGAAGGGACAAACGCCCTACCAAAGTTTCTCCGTCCACATTTTTAAAACTTACTTTTTGATGGTTCATACTACTATTTTTTCTTCAATACACCCCTTAAGTCGGGATTATAGGTAACACCTATCTGAAGTCGGTCATAATGTGCCTCTGAAAAATGATTTTTTAAATAGCCCGCCTGTACACTCAAATTATTGGTCACATTAATTCCGAGGGCAGCGTAAAGGCGGTTTTGACCAAAGGCATCATCTTGAAGATTTATAAAGATTTCGTCATAGAAATTAAGGAAAAATGTATTGGTCAAGGGAAGGGTCATCTGCAAACGATACCGCATCCTATGTTGTACATCGTTACGATCCCCAAAGTCCAAAAAACGTTGTTCCAAGGTATATCTGTGTTCAAAGTTAAATTCCCACACCTTATTTTTAAGAAAAAATCGCTCAAAAATACGATGCTCTATAGAGTTCGTTTCATCCGGGAATTCCTCGAAACTACCGTCCGTAACAATATATCCATATCCAAATGTGGTCCATGCATTGGCATCAATATGATAGTTTAACCCGGTTCTCAAAAGCAATTGGTTGAAATTTTTGGCCTGTTCATAATAGCGAAGCTGGGCTTCTGTGTGGATACTTAGTTTGTTGCTAATCTTATTGGTACCGAAATACATATGCCAAGATCCCAATTTGTTTTCGCCATTTTCCTGTGCTTTCATTGTAAAGGTTGAAATAAGGATAAGTAAGCCTAAAATTTTCTTCATAATGTTAACGCGTTTCTTTTTTGTGTTTATATCTATTATTTAAGTTTCGTTTTAAGCGATTTTATACCGCCCAAGTCCCAAAAATACAGTTTCTACAGAAATGACCTTTTTTTTGGGGGATATCCAATCAAAAGCTTTCTATTTCGTCATGATTCAAGACTTGAAGCAAACATCCAAAATCATGAATACATTTTCAAAATCCAAATAGTGATATTTATGGAATTAGTGGAAATTAATTGTTCTTGGCATTAGTGGCTATTTGCTCCAACTTCTCCGCTATAGATTCCTGGGACAACCATTTTCCGCGCACCATGACACCAGAAATATCTTTCAAGGCCGAAATATCCAATAAGGGATTAGCATTTAAGAGTACCATATCTGCATCCAGACCTTCCTTTATGCTTCCAAAGGTATCCTCCATGCCAAAGAAAATGGCCGGGTTAATGGTACCCGATTGCAAAATCTCCAAAGGAGTGAGTCCGGCCTCCAACATCCCGGCAACCTCATGATGAATGGAAAAGCCAGGCACGTTGAACAATTGTGGAGCATCCGATCCCAATAACATCCCGTGACCATTCTCCTGTAATTTTCGGATCAAATGTCTTCTTATGGCTGTAAACTTATTCCATTGCTCTTCGTTAAAACCGTTTTCAGGTTTTGTGGATTCATCCTTTCTTCTCTTCCAATCCTTCAAGGTGGAAACGGGCATATATTTCATTTCCGGTTGCTTCAACAATTCGTCGGAACTTACCGGGGCAAACCACCTCTCAAATAAACTTTGAGTGGGTACAATCCATACCTGGTTCTTTTTGGTCAGCGCCACCAATTCATCAATTTTGGTAGTATCGGCCAGTGGGGTAAAAGAGTATCCAAAAAAACCATTGGCAGTAGGATCAACACCTTCAGATTCCGGTACAAGTCCTTCCAAATAGCCATCTACATGGTCTATGGAAGCATATTTACTTTCCAAGGCGTGACGAATACCTACCATTACCGGTACATGGCCGGAAAAGGGAATGTTAAGCTTATTGGCGGTTTCCACCATTTGATCAAAAACTTCCAACTGCATCCCTGGGTGTATTTTAAGAAAGTCGTATCCTTCATTCTTATAAGCGGTAACTTTCTGCACAGCTTCTTCCTTGGTGGTTACGGAATTGCCATTAAATGAAGGACTGGAAGTAAAAATACGAGGGCTTAAAATCTCGCCCTTTAAAGCTTTTTCCCTTAAAACCAGATGGGTTGGATGACCCAACATTCCCCTAATAGTGGTAATCCCATTGGAAAGGTATAGGTACAAAGTTTCCTCAATGCGGGTGTCGCTGGTGGGGGGCTGGGGGATGTGCGCATGCATTTCTGCCAGTCCTGGAATAATATATTTATCCTTAGCTTCAATTTTATTTGGGTATTCCTCAGCGTTTTCGACCGACTCGACTATTTTTTTAATTTTCCCAGAGTCGATTACTACCTGTCTATTTTTTAGGATATTACCATTACTAACATCAACAATATTGACATCTGTTATCAATATGGCTGTGGGACTAATGCTTTTCTTTTTTGGCGAACAGGAAAGAAAAGTTACAATACAAATGAGTAAACTAATTTTTTTCATGTTGATATAGGTTTTAAGTTAATACACTATGCCTGTATTGGTGACAGGGGGGATTAACCAATATGGACAATCTGAATTGTCCTGAACTATTTATTCAACTAACTTGAAAAAAATGGATCTACCTGTTTCGAACGTAAATTAATTTAAACCGTCCCTTCACATTTTCGCGTTGGTCTATTTCAAAGTTTTTAATGGACTTAATCAATGGCGTTAATTTCTGAAAACCATAGTTACGTGAATCAAAATTGGGCTGCTTCTTCTGCAGTAGGCTACCCACATCTCCCAAGAAGGCCCATCCATCCTCATCGGCAAGGTCTGAAATAGTAGAGGCTATTAGTTTAATTTCCTTTTGGGTAATCTTGTCCACATTGTCCTTCTTGTCCCGCTTGCTATCTGCAGTTTCCGAAGAACTTTCCTCTGATTGGTTTTTCAGAATTTCAATGTAAATAAATTTATCACAAGCTACAATAAACGGGTTGGGGGTTTTCTTTTCCCCAATGCCAATCACATTCATACCGGCCTCCCTTAACCTTGTAGCCAAACGGGTGAAATCGCTATCACTGGAAACTATACAAAAACCACTAACCTTATTGGAATACAGGATATCCATGGCATCTATTATCATCGCAGAGTCGGTTGCATTTTTACCGGTGGTATAAGCGTATTGTTGTATTGGGGTTATGGCGTTTTCCAATAACAAATTCTTCCATTTGGATAGTTTGGGATTGGTCCAGTCCCCATATATCCTTTTTATGGTAGGGTTGCCGTATTTGGCAATTTCCTCCATCATCTCCTTTACATATGCCGAGGGAATATTGTCACCGTCTATTAGTACTGCTAGATTTATGTCCATTTTAAATAATTATTGGATTTAGAATTTTACGAAGCTAACCATTTATTGATCGCGGCTCTTTTTATTTTCTTTGCAAAGCGATATAATTTCTCCAATTCGCCTCTGCCTCGTTTCTTCCCGTTTGGCTTGGTAAAGCCAATAAAGATAGCTTTTTCTGTAACTGGCTGCAATACCCTGAAAGTTAATATAGGCTAATGGCTCCGCATCGAATGCAATTTGCAAATCCTCAGGGATAACACCCTTTTCAACATCGTCCATGGCATTCCAGGAACCATTTATTTTTGCCTCCTTAATTTTAGCCAGTCCGCTTGGATGCATTTCCCCTTTAGCTTTGAGTTCTCTTATATAGGCTTTGTTTAATTTACTCCAAACACTTTTTGGTTTTCTGGGGCAAAAATATTGTCGTCTTTTCCCCTCCCCAAGACTTTTAACCGTACTGTCTATCCATCCAAAGCACAGGGCCACCTTTACAGCTTCTTCCCAACGCATACTATCATTTTCGTGGGCCACTTTATAAAAAATAAGATGTACCCCAGTACTTTGGGCGTGATTGGCCTCTAACCAAGCGCGCCATTCGACAACCGATTTAAAATAAAACTGTTCTTTTGCTTTCAAGAATTAAATTGTTTTATACTCCACATAAAAGTTTTTATCCACATTAACCGATTTTATATCCTTTTCAAATGATTTAGATTTCCAATCAGAGGTAGGATACACCCATTCTACAGTACCATTTATACTTAGTTTTAAAGGCATATCAAAACCATCGACAATATTGGTATATCTAAATCGTATTTGATTGCCGTTCACCTGATATTCCAGCATAGGTATTTTAGAGGTACGCAAATATTGGTCAAAAAATTGAGAAAGGTCTATACCAGAAGTGTTGCCAATATATTCTTCTATCTGTTTAGTAGTTACGGTCTGATGGTAAAACTCCCTATTGAGACCCCTTAAAATAGTCCGCCATTTTTCATCATCATTCACCAATTGCCTTATGGTATGCAGCATATTGGCACCCTTGTAATACATGTCCCCAGAACCACTTTGATTAACGTTATAGGTTCCTATGATAGGTTTGTCGTTTTGAATATTGCCCCTGGTACCAATAACATAATCCGAAGCAGCTTGCTTGCCAAAGTGGTAATCCAAGTATAAATTTTCCGAATAAGCGGTAAACCCTTCATGTACCCACATGTCGGCCATATCCTTATAAGTTATATTGTTGGCAAACCATTCATGACCCGATTCGTGGATAAGGATAAAATCGAATTTTAATCCCCATCCTGTTTTTGAAAGGTCCCTGCCCAAATAACCATTCTTGAACTGATTTCCGTAGGTGACAGAACTTTGATGCTCCATCCCGAGATATGGCACTTCTACCAGTTTATAACCGTCTTCGTAAAATGGGTAGGGACCAAACCAATGTTCCAGGGCTTCCATCATCATCGGAGCCTGCTTAAACTGTTCCCTGGCCTTTTCCTCGTTACCCCGTAATACATAATAGTCCATCGTCAGTTTTCCCTTTTCCCCTTTATAGGTTTCACCAAAATGCACATAATCGCCAATATTTATATTAACTCCATAATTGTTGATAGGATTGGACACATACCAATGATAGGTGTTACTATCCTTATTTTCCACTACTTTTAGAAGCCTACCATTGGAAACATCCATCAAATCTTTTGGGGTTGTAATGTTTATGGCCATGCTATCTACCTCGTCGTACATATGGTCCTTATTTGGCCACCATACGCTGGCGCCCAAACCTTGACAGGAAGTAGCTACAAAATGTTTTCCCTTGTCATCCCTTTTCCATGAGAAACCTCCATCCCATGGGGCCCTGACGGCTTCTTTTGGATGGCCGGAGTAATACACTTTTATTTCATTTACGTCCCCTTTACGTTGAGGCTTGTTAAGGGTAACAAAATGGGCATT
This sequence comes from Arenibacter troitsensis, assembly GCF_900177645.1. Taxonomy (GTDB): domain Bacteria; phylum Bacteroidota; class Bacteroidia; order Flavobacteriales; family Flavobacteriaceae; genus Arenibacter; species Arenibacter troitsensis. The sequence goes on along the minus strand of NZ_FXAO01000003.1, from coordinate 218,560 downwards.
CCCATTTGAATCCCATTTTAATTCTTTTCCTTCCTGGGTGATCTTTTCAATAATTAAGGGAGGTTGAAGGTCTACTTGCAGCCGCTGTTGTTCCTCCAATACCGTATAACGAATTATATTACTACCCGAAATATATTTTTCATCTGGTTTCACTTCAACACTTAAATTATAGAAATTAAGGTCCCACCAAGAACGCTCAGGAGTAATACTGCCTCTAAGGGAATCCTGTTCCGTGTAATTTTGTTGTTGCGCAAAGGACAAAAGTCCAATGGACAACAAAAATGTAGATGTAATTTTTTTCATTTCAAAAGAGTTATTAATTTTTTCCATGACTTCTCGCAAGCCATTGTATTGGGGCCATAAGCTTCTTCGGCACCTCTGCTCATAAATGCATGTCCTGCACCTTCATAAATATCAAACGAATAATGATTACCATACTCTTTCATTGCCTTTTCAGTGTCGGGTATCGTTCCATTTACCCTATCGTCGGCTGCACCGTAAAAACCATATATCGGGGATTTAATATTTCTTAATGAGGTTACATCTTTTGGAGCGGTACCGTAGTACACCATTACACTTTCCAGATTTGGGTTTTGAGCCGCATAATTGAAACTTTGTGTTCCTCCCCAACCAAATCCCACCACGGAAATTTTACCATTGGTGGTTGGGTCGTTCATTATATATTGAAAGACCAAATCCAAATCTTTGGTAACTTGCTCCTGGTCCAAGGCGTATATAGCTTCCCTAACTTTATCGCCATTTTCAAAATCGGTGGTTCTTTCAAGTCCCTCAACACTATTGGATATCAGATCCGGGGCTATTACTACAAAACCCTGATTAGCCACCATCTCCGAAAAGTCCTTTATCCATTGGTTTAACCCCAAATTTTCGTGAACTATTATCACCGCCTTACTCGGTTCTCCACTTTCAGGATGTACCACCAAAGCCTTTAGTACGCTTCCGTTATCCCTTTTGAAATCTACCCATTCCCCATGTTTGGGAGTTTCGGCAAGTTGTTGTGGCCCCTGGGCCTGCATAATCCCGCTAAAGCCCAACACCAGGACAAATAATTGCAAATTTAATTTCATAAAATTTAGTTCTAACCGTCCTAATATTACCTTAAAATGGCATTGGGGAACACCACCACACTTTCAAAACCGTCCTTTCCCACAGCAGACACCCCGAAGAAAAAATTGTCCAATATCACGCCTTCCAAGGTAAATTCCGAAACATCACCAACATACCTACTATGGTCCCAAGTAGGGGAGGTGGTATCCCTCCAATAGATCTTATATCCCATAGCACCGGGAACCTTGCTCCATTGAAGTTTTGCCGAGGGTTCTACAATACCTCCAATACTTACCTCTTTGGGAGCAGGTGGAGCCCAAGCCAACGAAGCGAGATTAATAGCGTTCACCGAAGTTAGTTTTTTGGCATAGTCAAAATTTACATGTTCCAAAACATCCCCATAGGCAATTCCATCTTCTACACGAATATCCTGATGCTGTTGGGTGTAATTTTCATGTGCCTCCATTATTCTAATTCCTGCATAACCCGCATCATTAAAAGGACGGTGGTGGCCACCACGTCCAAACCTATCCAATCTATAGATCATCATAGGGTTCATTTCCGGCATATAGGTTTTCACGTTTTTATAAACGTATCTAGCCAATTGTCTGGAAATGCCATCCACTTCCCCTCCATAAAATCTTCGCATATTTCTTTCCCTTTCGGTCTCGGTCGGTGGCACAGGTTCAGAAAAAATCCTAAAATCGATGTTGCTAATAATTCCGTCACCCCCCTTTATATTACCTATCATATCATTATTGAATATTCCAATAATGTCCCATCGGTTTTCCTTGGCGTATTTTGCCAGACCCTGCCCCCCAAAAAGACCCTGTTCCTCTCCCGAAAGCCCAAGGTATATGATACTGTTCTCAAATTTATATTTGGACAGCACCCTTGCAGCCTCTATGGTTCCTGCCATACCACTGGCATTATCATTGGCACCGGGAGAATCTGAGGTGTAATTATTGGCATCGCTGACACGTGAATCAATATCCCCGCTCATAATGATATAGCGATCAGGATATTTGGTACCCCTTTGAATTGCCAATACATTAACTACATAGACATCCTTGGGTATCCGATGGCTTTCTTCCTTTTTAACCAGATCCCTTTGATAACTAACCTCAAGGCAATTGTTACAGTCATTGGAGATTCTATCGAATTCACTTTTAATCCATCGTCTTGCTGCCCCTATACCCCTTGTATTGGAAATAGTATCACTCAAGGTATGACGTGTACCAAAGTTTACCAAAGTGGTGACATCTTTTTTGATTCTTTCGGCCGAAACCTCATTTATAATATCATAAATACGCTGGTCTGTCTGTCCCATTAGGCCAAAGGAAAATAGAAATATACAGGCAAAAGCAAATTTGTGCATTGGTCTTGATTTTTAACTTGGTAAGTTACGTCTATCCGTAAAATTAGCTTCTTAATTATTTGTTAAGCCCTCCTTTTCCCATTGCCCATATCCCTAGGATTGGACCAATGGTAAGAACTGTAAAAATATAGCTGGAAGCTACAACTTCCAACCAAAAAGTTAGCAATTGTATGCTGATTATACTGATGGTGAAACCAATGCTGTTTACAAGGGTAAGCGCCGTACCCTTTAACTCTATAGGTACTGCAGAGGCAACCAGGGTAGAGAATTGTGGAGAATCAGAAACCACGAACATCCCCCAAAGGCAAAAGGCCAATAGGAATAGGTAAGTGGGCATAAGAAAAAATAATGGGGAGGCCATACAAAGCAACCCGGATAACAGCAATGAGAACATGGCCACTTTTCCACTACCCCATTTAAGAGCAAAATTTCCGCCAATGGCACATGAAATAGCGCCCAGACCAATTATAGAAAAAGTCCACAAGGAATATGGAAGGTTAATATTATGAATGGAATTATAGGTTTTTATAGCAAAGGGAATAAAGGCCCAGAAGGCATATAATTCCCACATATGTCCAAAATAGCCTATAGCCGCTTTCTTAAAGGCTGGAATCCGAAAAAGGGTCATCCCCGCTCTTAGTTGCAACACCTTGCTTGATTTTCTATATGGACCATTGGGTACCATAAAATAGATGGACGCCCCACCCAGAATAGTCAGCAAAGAGGTTATTTTTATTACCATGGTATAATCTTCCCCCAGTTTTAAACCTTGTAATAAATGCGGAAATGCCGTACCCAACACCAAGGCCCCGACCAAATAACCGAGTGCCTTGCCCAAACCCTTTTCATAATAATCGGCCGCAATCTTCATCCCTACAGGGTAAATGCCCGCAAGAAAAAAACCGGTGCCCAATCTGGCCATAAACAATGTTGTATTGGAGATATCCTGAAACAGAAGCACCATATTGCACAAAGCGGCCAAAAAGGCGCTGATCATAAAGACCTTGGAAGGAGAATAGCGATCCGCAATCATTAAAATGGCGAACACCAAGGTACCCACAATAAAACCTATTTGGACTGAAGACAATACATAACCAATAATTTCGGTTCCCAATCCTGTTTTTAGGACTAGATCATCCAAAACGGCGTTGCCAGCAAACCACAAGGAGGTGCACGCAAACTGCGAAATAATTATAATAGGCAATATATATGCCCCTAACTTCAATTTAGCACTGTGTTTTACATTGGACATGCAAGAACAAATATGATTGAAAATGACTGAAATAACCCATCATTTTTAATGAAAGATTTTCTGTTACCTATTCTATAAAATGTTCCAATAAACCACGTACATTTTTAATGCTATCTATATAATAGCTGGCCTGGGTTTTTTGTCGACCTACTTTTACGGTAATTGCGCTTTCCGGCAATTCTTGAAACATAAATTCATCGGTCCAGTCATCCCCTATGGCAAATACAAAATCATATTCCTGTTGCGAAAATACCCGCATTGCAGCCCGACCTTTATTTACATTACTGCTCTTAATTTCTATAACCTTATTTCCATTAAGTATACTCAGATCGTCGTTGGCGATAAGACTTGTAAGTACCGTATTGAGTTCGGTGGCCCGCTTTTGCCCAAAATCTGGATCGGTCTTACGGTAATGCCATGCCAAGGAATAGTTTTTTTCTTCAATAAAACTGCCAGGGGTCCTATCCACAAAGGATTCCAGTACCGGGTGAATTTTTTCCATCCAATCCTTTTTCACATTCTCCAACATTCTGAAATCTTCCCCATTTTCGGAAATCCACACGCCATGTTCAACTATCATATTGTACTTCTTTGGCAAAAACCATTTGGTAAAGGTATCCTTATCGCGACCACTAATTAAATAGACATCGGTGTTTTCCAATGCCGACATCCGGTCTAATAATCCATACAATGCCTCATCCGGATTTGCCTTTTGTGGATCTCCGTGAAAACCTGCCAAGGTGCCGTCATAGTCCAGGAACATTAATCTTTTTTTTGCTTTCTTATATTCCTTTTTAATATCGCCCAAAATGTCATTGGACAACTTGCGCGACTTATAGGAATGGTCTATTAGTTTTTGATTTTTCAAGGAGGTCATAAAATCATTGGCCCATTTTTCAACGTTATACCTTTCCAATCTTTTTTGCAAAATGGCATTTCTTGCCTTCTGTTCTTCCACCGGCATATTGATGGCCTCATAAAGGGTATCCGCAATTTCTTCAAAATTATTGGGATTAATAAGCAGGGCCTCATTCATTTCATTGGCGGAACCGGCCATTTCACTCAAGATAAGGACACCGGTCTTATCGGTTCTGGTTGCAATATATTCTTTGGCTACCAGGTTCATTCCGTCCCGTATAGGGGTTAGCCAGGCTATATCGCTGGAGGTATAAAGATCTATTAGATTCTCGAAAGGCATGGAGCGGTAGAAATACCATATAGGTGTCCAGCTCACTGTAGAGAATTCCCCATTGATCCTCCCCACCAATTCGTCTATTTCCTTTTTCAACAATTGATACTGTGGAACATTGGATCTTGAGGGCACCGCCAGTACAATTAGCCTAACCTTTTCCTTGTACTGTGGATATTTGGTTAAAAAGTATTCAAAGGCATTAAGCCTTTTAGCAATCCCCTTGGAATAATCCAATCGGTCTATTGATAAAAAGAATTTGGCTTCCGGGTCCGATTCCTTGTGCATGTCTAGTCTACGCTGTAATTCGGAACGCTCACCGGTTTTGTTTTCATCATGCTTTTTTGCCGCTTCGCTAAACTTTTTGTAATCGATACCCATGGGAAAGGAATCCACTTTAATGACCCTGTCCTCCAAATAGATATCGTTAAAACTTACCTCAAGCCCCAATAATCTGCGTACAGAACTTAGAAAATGCCTTTCGTAATCATAGGTGTGGAAACCTATTAAATCCGATCCCAACAATCCCATAAGAACTTCCTTACGCCAAGGCATGGTCCTAAAAATCTCGTAGGATGGAAAGGGAATATGTAAAAAGAACCCAATGGAAATATTGGGGCGCTTTTCCCTTACCATTTGTGGCACCAACATTAATTGATAGTCATGTACCCATATAGTATCGTTTTGCCCAGCTACCTTGAGAATGGCATCTGCAAATTTTTGATTAACGGCCTTATAGGTTTCCCAACTTTGCAGCTCAAACTCTGAATATTCCAAAAAATAATGAAAAAGAGGCCATATGGTACGGTTACTAAATCCATAATAAAAACCATCCACTTCCTCAGAAGTTAGATTTACTTTGGACGAACCGTGTTTTGCCAATGCCTTATCAATTTCAGGTGCAAGTCCGTCCGGAATCTCTTCATCGGTTAATCCACTCCAGCCGATCCATAAACTATCACCTCCCGAGTGAACGGATTTCATGCCCGTAGCCAAACCGCCTACACTTGGTATTGCAGTAATACTTCCATTGTCAATTTGTAATTGTACGGGTAGTCTATTTGAGATTATGATAGTTTTGTCCATAATTTGCTTTTTTTAAGGGTTATTCGCATTAAATTTCCTTAAATTTCGGTAAAATGATGTGTAAAACCTACTAATTAGGTTTATTTAAAGAATAAAATGATATATGGATAATTTAGACTACGGTATAATAGGAAATTGTAGAAGTGCGGCGTTGATTTCCAAGAAGGGCTCATTGGACTGGTGCTGTTTACCCGAATTTGATTCCTCCTCTATTTTTGCAAAAATTCTTGATGATAAAATAGGAGGCAGCTTTGAAATCCTGGTAGATGATACTTATACTATAGAACAAAAATATATTCCCCTTACCGCAATCTTAGTCACTACATTTTCCGACGGTGAAAATAGTTTTGAGATACAGGATTTTATGCCCCGTTATTACAAACAGAGCGGAGGCTACAATGCACCACCTGAAATTATAAGGTATGTAAAACACCTTTCGGGCAAACCCGTTTTCAAGGTTTTGTACGACCCTAAATTGGAGTATGCCATGGGGAAAACAAATACCTATGTCAAGGAAAATTTTGTTGCCAGTTTAACCCATGAGGTAAAGTTCGACACCTTTTTTCTCTACACTTCATTGGACAAAGAGGATATCATGTCCAAAAGTGAAATAGTTCTGGAAAGTGATGCCTATTTTCTTCTGGGTTACAATGAAAAGATATTGGAACCAACCCTGGAAAGGGTGTATTTGGAACTGGAGCGCACCAAAGTCTATTGGTTAAATTGGTCTAGCAAGACACCTACTTATAAGAAATATGATGCCGAGATAAAAAGAAGTGCCCTAACCCTAAAAATGTTGAGTTACGACAAGTCCGGGGCGGTTCTCGCTGCCGCCACTACCTCTCTTCCGGAAACCATTGGCGAGGTTAGAAACTGGGACTATCGCTTTTGTTGGATCAGGGATGCTTCCATGGTTATCAAGGTGGTTGGACAATTAGGGCATAAAAATATAGCCAAACGTTATTTACAATTTATAATAGATCTTATTCCTGATAAGGATGAGAAATTGCAGATCATGTACGGCATCAACAAAGAAAAAAAGTTGACCGAAGAAACGTTGGACCATTTGCAAGGGTACAAGGGTTCCAAACCTGTAAGAATAGGAAATGCGGCTTACAAGCAGCGACAAAATGATATTTATGGGATCCTAATGGACGTCATATATACCCAATTGGAAAAGTTCGACACGGAAATAGAAAATGGGGAAGAGCTTTGGGGAATAACCAAGGGAATCGTTTGGATAGTAAATAAACATTGGCAAGAAGCCGATAAGGGAATTTGGGAATTTCGTACGGAAGATAGGCATTTTACATTTTCCAAAATTTTGTGTTGGACGGCTATCGACAGGGCCATTAAAGTGGCCGAACTTTTTGGAAAGCAGAGAAAAGTGGATAAATGGCGTACTCTGGAACAACAGATTAGGGAAGATATCCATCAACACGCATGGAATGAAGAGAAACAGGCATTTACACAATCCTACGGTTCACCGCATTTGGACGCCTCGGTATTATTGATGGAATCCTACGGATTTATCGATCCCAAAGACCCAAAATATGTCAGCACGGTACTGGCCATTGAAAAAGAGCTGTGCAATGATGGATTACTCTACAGGTATAAAAACGAAGATGATTTTGGACTACCCTCTTCATCTTTTACCATTTGTACCTTTTGGTTTATAAACAGTCTCTTTAAGATAGGTCATGAAAAAAAGGCCATGAAACATTTTGATCAATTATTAAGTTACAGCAATCATTTGGGCCTGTTCAGTGAGGATATAGATTTTAAGACCAAAAGGTTACTAGGGAACTTCCCGCAAGCCTATTCGCACTTGGCGCTAATAGAATGTGCTATGAACTTTTCCAAAAAACACAGTGAAATGGAAATTTTGGAATCCCTTAAGGACCATGATAAATGATGTAGTTGGCCAAATAAATTTTAAAGGCAATCCTTTACGGTTAAGGGGATAGTAAAAGGTATTTAGCTTCAGGGCAAGCCCTTCATCCAATAATAGGAATCGATCCAAGGGTCGGGGTATTGCATATAGATTCCGCCGAAAAAGGCGAGATTAGTTCAACTTGCAATTTTGAGTGCGTCTTACGGACTTCTCAAAATTGAGTTTCACTAATAATTTTTGATTGGAACTAAAATTTCTCAAATACACCCAGGCCAAATAAGGCAAAATCATATTTTACCGGATCGTGGGGATCCAATCGTCTAAGATTGGCGTCCAATTCCGCCAAGGCCTTGCCGTCGTTCTGTTTGCGTTGGATCAGCCCCAATTTTCGGGCCACATTGCCCGTATGAACATCTAAGGGGCATGACAATTGCGAAGGTGAAATTTTATCCCAGATTCCAAAATCCACTCCGCTGTTATTGTCTCTTACCATCCACCTTAAGAACATGTTGATCCTTTTGGCTGCGGAGCCTTTTTGAGGGTCGGAAACATGTTTTGTGGTTCTTGTAAGATGGTCCAGCTCAAAAAAAACGGTCTTGAATTGGGAAATGGACATTTGTAGGGATGTTACATCTCCTTTCAAGGCGAAGGTGTTCTCCAATCCCCCATATTGGCGGTAGATGTTTTTTAAACTCCGTATAAAATACATTAGATCCGCCCCGTTAAAAGTTCTATGAACAAACCCTTGAAGTTTTTCCAGATCTTTTGCTTGGTGGTTCATTACAAAGTCGAAAGGGGAGTTTTCCAACAATTCCATCATTTTTTCCGAATTGTTTATAATACTTTTTCTATTGCCCCAAGCAATAGTGGAGGTTAAGAATCCACTGATCTCAATATCTTCCTTTTTCGTAAATCCATGAGGTATCCGGAGAGGATCTGTGGATAAAAAATCCGGACGATTGTATTGTTCTACCTTCGCATCCAAAAATTCTTTCAATTCTTCCTGTGTCATGCCAATGGGAAATTTAAATACTTAAAAAGAAGTATGGGAGTAATTAGTATACCATTATACAAAGAGTGCAAGCATATAGACCACAATAATCCTAACTTAACGCGCACATACCCCAAAAATACCCCTAAGATCAATTGTGGCGCCACCAATAGCGGAGCTATATTAAATACTTGCTCGGACAATTCGAAATTGGTCAAATGAACGGCTGCAAATAATAAAACAGAGGCATAAAAAATATATTTGAAAAAGGTCTTGTTCTTGAACCAGATCAATGGGCCCCGAAACAAAATCTCCTCTATGGCTGGAGCAATGACTACCGCCATAAGAAAAAGAGTAACCATGGAATAGTTCTCTAAAAATTTTTCAATGGCGTGTTCGCCTAGATCCATTTTCAAAAGACCTATCAACCATTGGTTAATTATTCCTATAGTGACACCTATAACAATACCCCATTGCAGAAGTGCTGCAACAATCCTCAATTTTAAAGGGTTTGGAACATGGTCCAAGCGCTTATAAGCAGGGGCTTTTGTAAATTTCCAGACCTTGGCAAGTATTTTCATCGGGTAATGGAGCCGTCCACCATAATCAGCTTTCTATCGGCCATATTGGCAAGTTCCTCATTATGGGTTACAATGACAAAAGTTTGTCCAAAGGCATCACGAAGATCAAAAAACAATTTATGAAGATTATCGGCACTCTCAGAATCCAAATTACCACTGGGTTCGTCCGCAAAAATAACAGAAGGGCTGTTCACCAAAGCCCTAGCTACAGCTACCCGCTGTTGCTCTCCGCCGGAAAGTTCATTGGGCTTGTGCTGTAATCTATGGGAAAGCCCTAGGAATTCCAGAAGTTCTGCAGCACGTAATTCTGCCTTTTCCTTTTTTGTACCCTTTATAAATGCCGGGATACAGACATTTTCCAAGGCCGTAAACTCTGGCAACAACTGATGGAATTGAAAAATAAAACCAATATGGCTATTTCGAAATTTGGCCATGGCCTTATCCGACATTTTAGTTACGTCCTCATCATTAATCAACAGACTACTGTCATTCTTATTGCTTAGGGTATCCAAAGTGCCCAGTATTTGCAAGAGAGTAGTTTTGCCGGCTCCAGAAGGGCCTACAATTGATACCACTTCTCCTTTTTTAATGTGCAAATCCACTCCTTTGAGTACTTGGAGATTGCCGTAAAACTTATTGATGTTTGTAGCCTTGATCATTATTACAAATTATGGGTTGAAAGTAAACATTACCAAGAAGAATACAAAATAGTTATTGGCTACAAGTCTTTTTCTTGTTCAATTTTATACCGAGTAATCGAACTACAACCAGTAAGAACAAATTCCTATAGGATATTCCTTTTTTAATAATACGGTAATGATTATATTGTGAAGGCGACAATTGCTTAAATTATAGGACAAGGCTTTTATGACACAATATAGAAATTTGGAAGAATACAATCTGGAAATCACCGATGAGGTCAAGGCCAGATACTCCTCTATTATCAATGAAATAGGAGAGGACCTCAACAGGGACGGACTCATAAAAACTCCTGAAAGAGCTGCGAAGGCAATGCTTTTTTTAACCCAAGGTTATAAACAGGATGCGGTGGAAATTCTAAAAGGAGCCATGTTTAAGGAGTCTTATGACGAAATGGTGATCATTAAGGATATTGAGGTCTATTCTTTGTGCGAGCACCATATGCTGCCTTTTTTTGGGAAGGCCCACATAGCCTATATCCCCAACGGCCACATCGTTGGCCTAAGTAAAATACCTAGGGTGGTGGATGTTTTTGCAAGACGATTACAGGTACAGGAGCGACTCACCAATGATATACTAGAGTGTCTAAACAACACCTTAAAGCCTCAGGGTGTGGCAGTGGTCATAGAGGCCTCGCATATGTGTATGATGATGAGGGGGGTGCAAAAGCAAAATTCCGTAACGACAACTTCTGGCTTTAGAGGCCAGTTTGAAAAAATAGAAACTCGTAACGAATTTTTAAAATTGATAAGCTCAAATTTATCATAGTACCTTGTACCAGGAAAGGTGTAGAATTTTGGCATCTTATTTGATTTGTAGCTACTGTAATTCATAAATATATCTACATTGAAAGATCATAAATTAAGAAACCTATTTTTGGGGTTACTTTTTGACGGGATAGGAATGCTCTCTTTTGTTGTTCCTGGGATTGGAGAGTTTTCGGACGTCATCTGGGCTCCCGTGGCGGGTTGGCTAATGACCAGATTGTACAAGGGAAAGATAGGACGTGCCGCAGGGGTGATAACCTTTGTTGAAGAAATGTTGCCTGGTTTGGATGTTGTTCCAACCTTTACGATCATGTGGCTTTATACCTATGTTTTGAAGTCCGCTAAAAACGAAAAAATCATATCGGCCAAGTAATTTGATTATCAAGTTTGAATACCCCCTATTAACAGCTTTAAACTTATTAAGTGACCTATGTTACTCAAGTTTTCCGATATCTTTCTTAGATTTATCTAGTATTATAATATTAGATAAATGAAAAGAAGAAATTTTGTCAAAAAAACCGGCTTGGGTTCTTTGGTAGGAATACTGGGTTTGGATATCGTATATGGCGCTAAAATTCCGGAAAACTACACCCTTTTGGGGCTTCAGGATCCAGACCCATTTCAAATGTTCGATAAGGATAAGGAAATGGTAGTCCTAAACAGCAAACCGTGGAATATGGAGGCGGTGGCCCATTTGTTGGACGATAGGATTACCCCGAATAAATATATGTTTATCCGAAACAATGGCCTGGTTCCGGAAAATATCGATGTCAAGAAATGGTCCATAACTTTTGATGGTGAATCCGTAAAAGAAAAGAAAACCTTCACTTTGGAAGAATTAAAATCCAAATTCGCCCATCACACCTACCAACTAACATTAGAATGCGGGGGCAATGGAAGAAGCGAATTTGATCCGCCCGCAAAGGGAAACCAATGGACCATAGGGGCCGTAGGCTGTGCCTCTTGGACAGGGGTTAGTTTAAAGGATGTACTTAATGAGGTTGGTATTAAGGACGATGCCGTTTATATAGGCTATCATGCCGCAGACCAACATCTAAGTAGAGATCCCAACAAAGAACCCATATCAAGGGGGGTTCCTATTTCCAAAGCCATGATGGATGAAACCTTGTTGGCCTTTAAAATGAACGGTGAGGATATTCCTTTGGTCCACGGGTATCCCTTGCGACTGGTTTGTGGGGGATGGCCGGCCTCTACTTCAGGAAAATGGGTAAATAGGATTAGCGTGAGAAATATAGTCCATGATGGGGAAAAAATGACAGGATCCTCCTATAAGGTACCTTGTAACCCCGTTGCACCGGGTGAAGAGGTAAAAAATGAGGACATGTGTATTATAGAATCCATGCCCGTGAAATCCTTGATTACATACCCTAAATCCGGAGCCATGATTCCTAAGGGAAAAAAATTGAATATTAGGGGGCACGCCTGGGCCGGGGAATTGGAAATTTCCAGGGTATCCTATTCCATCGACTTTGGAGCTACATGGTCCGAATGCTCGTTGGAAAAACCTGTAAACCGATTGGCTTGGCAGCATTTTAAGGCGAGTATCAGTTTTCCAAAATCTGGATATTACGAAGTATGGGCACGGGCTACAGATTCCAATGGCGTAAGTCAGCCCATGCTCTTGCCGGGATGGAACCCTAAAGGATACTTGAACAATGCATGCCATAGGATTGCCGTAAAAATAAGTTAAATGAGCAAACAGGATAATTTTAGAAAACAGGTAAAGTCTTTCTATGGCATTTTGGTGATTTCCTTTGCTATGGTACTACTTATTGGTGTTTTGGGCGTTATTTATATGATGGATCCGTCCGTATTTTCGTCCAAAAAAGATACCCCAAATTCAGAAGTTGTTGATGTTGACCCTGATGAAGATTGGGATAAAATAGAGAACGGTATCCACCTAAGAACGGGATTTAAGGATGGGGAGGGTTTAATGACCGTGGTCAACAACTGTACCAATTGTCATTCCGCGCAATTGGTCATACAGAATAGAATGAACGAGGAGCGATGGATAGAGACCATTCGCTGGATGCAAAAAACACAGAACTTATGGGATCTAGGAGATAACGAAAAGGTTATTGTGAATTATTTGGTCACCAATTATCCACCCAAAAGTAAGGGAAGAAGGGAGGCGCTGACCAATATAGAATGGTACCCATTGGAGCAGTGATGGATATTGGACAATGAGGTAAAGGAAAAAAATCGTGGAAAAATATTTTGAAGGTTTCATCAATGCGATTGTAGGAACTGCGAACTGGACATGGAAATCCATAATATTCGAGGTGCCCTGGTATACCAATTATTTTTGGGGACTAATAATTATTTCGCTTGTGGTATGGATGCTGGAAATTTTGTTTCCATGGCGTAAGGAACAATCTATTTTTAGAAGGGATTTTTGGTTGGATGGCTTTTATATGTTCTTCAATTTTTTCCTTTTCGCCATTGCCATAAGTGGGTTTTACAAGTTATTGGGCCTTCTTTTCAGCGATTTGGGGATAAGGCAAGGTAGTCTTGCCGTTATGGATACGTCCCAATTTCCCAATTGGCTTCAATTATTGATCTTTTTCCTTATTTTGGACTTTGTACAGTGGTTTACCCATATTTTGCTCCACAAATACCCATTTCTATGGAAATTCCATCAAATACACCACAGTGTAAAAGAAATGGGTTTTGCAGCCCACTTGCGTTATCATTGGATGGAAAATATATTCTATAAACCCTTAAAGACTTTCGGTGTACTGATCTTGGGAGGTTTTGAACCCGAACAAGCCTATATTGTCCATTTCTTTGCCATAGCCATTGGGCATTTCAACCATGCCAATATCAAAATAACCTGGGGCCCTTTAAAATACATTCTAAATAATCCTGTAATGCATTTATATCATCATGCCCATGATTTACCCGATGGAAAATATGGCGTAAATTTTGGAATTAGCCTCAGTCTCTGGGATTATATTTTTAGGACCAATTATATCCCTGAAGATAGTGGCACCATTGAACTGGGCTTTAGAGGGGATGGGGAAATTCCAAATACTTTTTGGAAACAAATAACCTACGGCCTAAAAAAATCGAAGCCGTAGGTGTTTCTTGTGTTGGAATAATTGTTGGATCCAATTTAAAATAAAGACCCCACTTTGCGAACTTCTGCTACAGTAGAATATTTAGACCAACAACAACCGATCTTCCCATATTTAAAATACCATCACTTTTTAGACGGGATAGATGGGCAATGTATTTTTTATCCAATAGGTTGTTAGCGCTAATATTGATATTCATGGATTTTTTCAAAAATTGAATTTCCCCTCCTAAACCGGCATTTAAAAGGGAGTACCCAGGGGTAACTGTTTCAAAGGCACTCACTTTCCCCTGCTTAAAGGTGGTATTCAAAGTAATGAACGCATTGGACCTAAGCCACCATCCCGAGGCATTATGGAACTCTACCCTGAACGTATTGGTTAATCTATTGGCCGGTATCAACGGTAAGGCTTCACCGCTCTTCAATTCACCGAACACCGTTTGATAACTACTCTCAATATGCAACCAATCGTAAGGATGGGGATGCAAATGAAATCCAATTTCCCCTCCGTATAAGATGGCATCTTGTTGTAGATAGTTGTAAACAGGGGTTTCATCCATAAGGGTTCCACTTGGTGCAATGTAGATATAATCCCTTATACTGTTGTGGAAACCATTTAGAAAAAATTCATAATGTTCATTTTGAAATTCCAATGCCAGATCAATTTGTAGGTTTTGCTCGTTCTTTAGGTCCCTATTTCCAATTTCAAACCTATTGGTGCCCTCATGGGTACCATAAGAAGTAAGCTCAGCCAAATTGGGAGCCCTAAACCCAGTAGCCACATTGATCCTACCAGTAAATTGCTCGGAAATATTGTTCTTGTATCCCAAGGCGCCATTAAAGCTATTAAAGTTACGTTTTAAGGGGGCAATATATCCTTCTTCCCCGCTACTCCCATAGGCCTTGGCATCTATTTGCCTATGATCATAGCGCAATCCCACTTGAAAATCGTTGTTTTGATCAAGGTGAAAATGGGTAGTCCCCAAAAAGCCTATATCTTGGGTAGTGGCATCCGGAATTAAAATCTCTTCCCCATAATTTTTATTGGTTTGATAAATTCCTTGCACGCCAACAACAGTTTCAAACTTGCCCGATTTAGGGAGATGGTACTGCAGGTTATAATTAAAGGTGTTAAGCTTCATGTCCAAGGCAGCTTCTTCATGACCTTCTTCTTCCGCATGGTCTTCTTCCTCTTCCTCGTGGCCCTCTTCCTCTTCCTCATGGTGATCGTGGTCTTCAAACTCCTTCCGGTTATTTCCAATATAACCTAGAGTGATGTCCAAATTGGAGTTGTTGAAAAATATTTTGGAGTTGGAGCTCAAAATGTGGTTGTCCAATTTTTGATAAGGCAGATCGGGTGATCTGGAGGTGGTTTGCAAGCCCACCTCTTCCGGAATCCCCAAATTGGATTGGTTGTAATTGTATCTTATATCACTTTTAAACGAGGTTGCCTGATAGCCAAATCCCGCCTTTAAATCTTTCTCATTGAATCGGGAGTTGGTAACCCTATTGCCATCCCCACCTAAATAATCAACATGGTTATTAGTTGCCAATCGCAAAAGATATTTAAATTTTTCGCCCGAGGTTCTTATTCCAGCACCACTGCTTATACCCAGGGTATTGCTATTGTAGTTGAAATTTACATCGCCCTCCGTGCTGTTTGGGGATGCAAATTTTTCAGGGTTTAAATAAAGTACTCCACCCATAGCGTCGGATCCATATAAAAGGGATGCTGGACCCTTTATGATCTCAACACTTTCTATTCCTGCCTCGTTTACCCCTAAACCATGTTCCGCTCCAAACTGCTGGTTTTCTAGGCGAATACCTTGTGTATACACCAAAACACGGTTCGAAGTAAGCCCCCTGATTACCGGTTTTCCTATACCTACACCGGTAGAAACTACATCTACGCCGGGAATGGCGCCTAAACCTTCCACAAGAGTAGGGGCCCCTTGGGTTTTAAGTGATGAAAGCTTAGCAAACTCTACCTTCATAACGTTTTCACGTTGTAACTTATGGAACGGGGTAGATACAATAACTTCTTCCATTTCAATAGCACTCGGAAGCAAAGAAATATCCAAGGAATTATTGCCTTTTTCTATAGTAATATTTGCTGAAAATGTTTGGAAACCGATATAGGATGCTACTATTTTATAGGTCCCCGTAGGTAGACCTTCAATTTTGTATTCCCCAACATCGTTGGTAACACCACCTTTTTCCATTTGAGGAAAGTAGAGGGAGACCTGTTCCAGACCTTCCTGGTTCTCCTTATTGCTAATTTTCCCGGATAAGGTATTTTGCGAATTCGCTGATATAAATGTCAAAATGCAGAGTATTGACAGTATTACTTTTTTCATTTAATTTTTTTATAGGTAAGGGCGCCCACTGCCTGGTGGCAATGCACTTCCAATGTTATAATTGATATTGCTTGTACTTTTAATGTAAGGTCTTATATCTTCCAAGATGCTCTGGCACAAGGCCGCAATTTGGCTTGGGAACAATAAAATAAATCTATCGGTCTTTTATGGAAACACAGCATGCATGTTCCAGGTTGTATAAGCCCCGTGAAAAATTTTAAATGGAGAGAGGAGGTCCCCTTCTGGAGAAATGAAGTTGCTGATATTTACTTAAAAAAATATAATGGTCTGTAATTTTCTCTGATTTTGCTTTGACCGTAAATGTGGTAAATTCCTGTTGAGAATGCGTGTAATAATGGGTAAGGTTGAATTTATGGTAATCACAATCCAATTCTACTTCATGTATATGCAACTTACCTTTTTCTTTACAAACAAAGGTATGGTGCTCAAAGACGGCATGTTTAAGTTTTAAAACGGAAGGTAGGGCTATTAAACCGACCAAGAGGACGGCAATAAACGAAAAGGTTATATTTCTGAAATATATCTTCACCCCTCAAAGCTAGTGGTATCCCAACAAAATGATTGTTAAGAAAAATATAATTTATGTATTTGCTACCAATATATTAGGGTAAATATCCAATGCAGTCAATATCCTGAACCCAACTTGGACATTCCATAATTACCCAGAACTATTGGATCTGTATTTCCGTAAAATGAATGGCTTGTTCTAAAGTATTTCTTCGTTCACTTAAGAATGAATCCTAATCCCATACGGCTCAACATCTTTTTTTCGAATTCCCAAAAGAATTTGAACTGACCGAACAACCAACCATATATCACTAAGAGGAATTGATAAATGGGAAAAATTAATAAAATTCTAAAGACTAAATAAATAAGCCCTCCCCACAAAAAATCTGGGGAAAAATTTTCCCTATTTAGTCCAATCCAATTTAGAAAGGGTTTTGCGGCGTAAACCGCAGATGAACCAGTAATGGAGAATACTATAAAAATTATCGCGAGCTGCAAATTGGAGCTAACTCCCCAACGTTGTTTTAATTTCTTCATGCCTTAAAAAATCGTTACAAAGATAACTTTTTATACTCGCGGAACAAATGGTCCCAATCTTTGATTGTATTTACGCTGAAAATAAATAAAGTAATTGTACAATTTATAATTTACCTCATACCCGTAATCTATATTAGGATCATAATCGATACGAAGCTCATAAAGATTGGAATTATATCTAAAGGGTTGCATTACCCTCTGGTTCCATTCTATAACCATAATTCTATTCCTGTTTTCCAGGAAGGATTGGGAATAATAGCCTTCTGGTCTAGCAATACTCTGAAGCCAAAAATCGAAGCCCGGCTCTATTATAATAATTTCATATTCGGTTTTATCATCCCTAATGGTTATGGTATCTCCCTCTGTTTGGGAAAAAGCAGCCTTCTCTTCGTCAGTAACCGCAATAGCCTGCTTGCTACTGGTACAATTGGCCATTGATAAAACAAACAGGGTTATCACCCCAAAGTTTAAAAAAATCTTTTTCATCGCATATAAGTTTTAAAAGATCATGGGTATGATGTATGATTATGTAGTTTTTTAAGTCCATTTCCATGGATCAACTGGATACAACATCACCCCAATTACTTCCTATAAGATACAAAAAAAGCCATTTATGTTACAAATGGCTTTCCTTATATTATGTTAAAACTGTTACTTTCCAAAAAGTCCGCCAAGCAAACCTCCCAATCCACTTTTCTTTTTGCTAGTTCCCATGACCATACCGGCAACATCGTCCAGTACACTGCCGTCACCATCCGCATCCAACAAAGTTGTAATTAAATTCTGGTTCTGTTCTGGTTGCCCACCAAGCATACTTCCCAATAGGCTACTAAGACCATTGGCATCATTTACATTGCTCTGTGCCTTTTCCTTGCCCAAGTAGGCCATTACCAAAGGCGCGGCAATTTTTAGAATTTGGGCAACTGTCCCGGCATCCAAGCCAGATTTCTGGCTTAAGGCATTTTCAACATTGGCTTGTTTTCCTCCAAAAACATGACCTAAAATACCAGCACCATCATTAATAACAGAGGGATCAACACCGCCACCAAACAAACCTCCAAGATTATCCAACAACCCGCCATCATGTTTGGAAGAAAGGGCGTTCATTAGACCTTCGGCCCCTTTTGGGGAAGAAACGTTCTTCTTCATGGCACCCAATAAAAGTGGCATGGCCATACTTAGAACGTCTGCTGTTTTGTTTTCCGGTTGTCCAGTTTGATTTGCAACTCCGCTAATTAATTGTTTGCCCATTGGGCTGCTTAAAAGATCCAATAATCCCGACATTTATAGTAGTGTTATAATTAGTATTTAATATGTCTTAATATACAAAAAAGAGTTTAATTAAGCCGATTTTTTTTTTGCCATCATGTTATTTATAAAGATCGATAATCTGGGTGGCCAGTTCCATTCCTATCCTATCCTGGGCTTCTTCCGTTGCCGCCCCGATGTGAGGACTAAGGGAAATATCAGGATGCATTAATATCCGTAGTTCCGGTATAGGCTCGGATTCATAGACATCCAAACCTGCAAAGGCCACTTTACCTTTTTCCAGAGCATCAACAAGGGCCACCTCATCCAGGATACCCCCACGCGCAGCGTTTACAATGCCAACACCGTCTTTCATTAATTCAAACTCTTTTTTACCAATAATATAGGATTTTTGGGCAGGAACGTGAAGACTTATGAAATCGGCCGTTTTCAACAAATTTTCCAAGGGCGTGCTACTTAGGTCAAAAGAAATTGATCGGTTATCAAAAAAAGGAACGGTCACAGTGGCCTCATCCAAAAAAGGGTCGGTAAAAATAACTTTCATACCAATCCCCAAAGCTATTCTGGCAGTTGCCACTCCAATTCTTCCAAACCCAATAATACCCAAAGTCTTACCTCGTAATTCTATACCTTTGGCATAGGCATTTTTAAGTTTCTTAAAATTACTATCGCCTTCCAATGGCATATTTCTGTTGGCGTCGTGCAAGAACCTTACACCGCTGAACAAATGGGCAAAAACCAGTTCGGCCACAGAGGAAGATGAGGCTTCCGGAGTATTGATGACATGTATGCCCTTGGATTTGGCATATTCCACATCTATATTATCCATTCCCACACCACCGCGGCCTATGATTTTCAAGGCAGGGCAACCATCTATAACATCCTTAAAAACTTTAGTGGAGCTTCTGACCAGCAGTACTGAAACCTTATTTTGATTTATGTAGGATATAAGCTGCTCTTGTGCCACATTCACCGCCAAAACCTCAAAACCGGCATTCTCCAAGGTCTGTTTGCCACTTTTTGATATTCCGTCGTTTGCTAAAATTTTCATGCTAAATGTTAAGTGTTAATAATTATACTTTAAGATTTAATGTTGGAACAATACTGATCCATCCAGGTCATTTAAGGCATATTTTGTTGTATTGCATTGTTACTGGCATTGGTAAAATAGTGTTCTACAGTAAAAGGCCCAAGACCCACAATTGAACTATTATGCTTTTCGCTCCAATTCGCTCATAACATCTACCAAGGTTCCCACGCTCTCCAAGGGAAGGGCATTGTACATAGAAGCTCTGTAACCTCCAACGGAACGGTGACCGTTGATCCCACTAATTCCAGCTTCCTTGCACATTCCTTCAAATATATCCTTCAGTTTTTCCTCTGCCAAGGTAAAGGTTGCGTTCATATTGGAACGATCTTCCTTATGGGCGTAGCCCTTGAACAACGGATTCAAATCTATCTCAGAATACAATAGCTGGGCTTTCTTTTCATTTATCTCTTCAATAGCCGCAATTCCTCCCAACTTTTGAAGCCACTCCAACGTAAGCATGGAAACATATACTGGAAATACAGCAGGGGTATTGAACATGCTTTCCTTCTCTATATGTACCTTATAATCCAGCATAGACGGAATTTTTCGACTTACCCTTCCCAGGATTTCCTCTTTTACCACGACTAAAGTGGTCCCGGCAGGACCCATATTTTTCTGTGCACCGGCATATATTAGGTCGAATTGTGAAAAATCCAGTTGTCTGGAAAATATATCGGAACTCATATCACAAACCAAAGTGGCTTCCGTTTTTGGAAATTTCTTTATCTGTGTTCCAAAAATGGTATTGTTGGAGGTAAGGTGCAGGTAGTCCAAATCGTTAGGAATGGAATACCCCTTGGGAATATAGCTAAAATTCTCATCTTTGGATGAACCTACTTCAATGACCTCTCCAAAAATCTTAGCTTCTTTTAGCGCTTTATCAGCCCAGGTACCTGTATTAAGATATCCGGCCTTCTTTTCCAATAAATTGTAGGCTACCATTAAAAACTCCATGCTAGCACCGCCTTGTAGGAACAAAGCCTGATAGCCCTTGCCTTCCAAATCCAATAGCTCCAAGGCCAAGGATCTGGCTTTATCCATTACAGCGACAAAATCCTTGCTTCTATGTGAAATTTCGATTAGGGAGAGTCCCAATCCATTAAAATCCATCACGGCCTCAGAAGCTTTTATGATTACTTCCTGTGGCAGAATACAAGGTCCGGCACTAAAATTATGTTTCTTCATTTATCACTAATTAGGGTTAAATAAATATTGCATAGCATCTGAGAGTGTTTAAAAAAAATATTGCAATTTTCGAGTGGCCAGGAACTTAAATATTTTTCCATTAGTCCGTACTATGCTATTTATTGGGTTATTTTTAAATTCAATTTCAAATTTTTCAAAGGATAAAGGTCATAAATATTTTAGGAAGTAGGGTAGTGCCCTGCCAAATTATTGTATTATGTTTTCAACAAAAAATCAACAGTATCAATATTATCCGCATAATCCGTTAAAGATGGTTTTTGGGTTTGTCCAAAAGTCACCTCATTTTCAATAAATCCATTGGCCACCAAGCATTGAATCCTATCCTTTTCATGGGCCAGCCTAATTTTTAATTCCTCCGGGGATTCATAAAATTCGTAAAAAACGGTCGCAATGGGCGAAGCATAATTTTTATCCTCCTTCAACATTAGGAAACCATTTTCCAAAATTTTATATAAACTCATTAGGTACACGGCCTTGTTATAATCATAGTTGTTGGCGTACTTATGTTGTTCAATAATGGTGTTAAAAGGGTAAAGGGCTTTAAAAAGGGCATCAAAATTATAATTTACCGGAACAAATAATTTGGAAACACTTCTACAGCCCAATCCGTAATACCTAAAAATGTCCTCGCCCAAGGCGGCCAACTCATCATTGGTTTCATTCCCGCTAAGGATGGCCACCGAATTTCTATTTCTCCTAATGATATTAGGTTTTTTTCCGAAATAGTGTTCAAAATATCGGGACGTATTGTCGCTTCCCGTCGCAATAACCGCATCAAAATCTTCCAGTTTACCTTCTGAAAAAGAAATTTGATCTTTTAAGGAAGGCTCCACTTCAATTAAATATTGAGCAATAAAAGGCAATAAAATTTTATCGTTGGAGGATAATTTCACTATGACTTTGTTTCCTGTTATCAGAGCACTTAGGAAGTCATGGAAACCCACCAATGGAATATTTCCCGCCATGATCAAGGCAACCGTCTTAGGCTTGTTTTTATTCAAATCATAGGAGGATAACCAACTTTCAAGTTGTGAAAGGGCCAGTAAATCTGCCCAATTTTCCAAACTAAATAAAATATTATCTGGAGTAAACCAGCCATTTCTATGTCCGGCCAGAATAAGTATTTCATCGAATTTTACAAACCATGTATACTGATTATCATCTATTTGAGTTTTGTTTTTAGCATATTTGCAGTATTCTTTAAAAAAACTACCAAGTTTAACAAAAGCATTAAGTCTATGTCTAAGGTCAGTCATTATATTTGTAAAAGATTTTATTAGGCTTTACCTTTGTACAAAAGTATTGATACTGAAATTAAATCAGCATAAAAGAAATATAAATTATGGCAATTATAATAACAGATGAGTGCATAAATTGTGGAGCTTGCGAACCTGAATGCCCAAATACTGCAATTTATGAAGGTGCGGATGATTGGCGCTATAGCGACGGAACCCTTTTAAAAGGTGATGTTGTGCTACCCAATGGGAAGGCCGTTAATGCGGACGAATCACAGGAGCCGGTAAGCGACGAGATATATTTTATTGTCCCAGATAAGTGTACGGAATGTAAAGGATTCCATGATGAACCCCAATGTGCCGCCGTGTGTCCGGTAGATTGCTGTGTGCCTGATGATAGCCACGTTGAGACTGAAGAAGAGCTATTGGGCAAACAACGTTTTATGCATCCTGAATAGATCCTATTTTAGGTCCTATGAGCATAAATTAATTGTAGTTGCATGGGAGGTGCTTTAGTTTTTTCAACTATTTTATGGCTTCCGGAGTAAAGACAAGGGTACTTGTCCATGTTTAAATATAAAAAAGGCTGCTTAATAGCAGCCTTTTCTATTTGGATTTGATATCCTTTAAAATGTAAATCCTATTTTGGCGTAATAATAGGCTCCACCAAAGCCCATTTGTACAGAGTCCCAATAACCTCCTCCTTCAACCCAGTCGTCCTGTTGGTCTGGGTAAACATTAAATAGGTTATTGGCGCCTACATTTAATTTAAGGCCTTCACACAATTGATATCCAAAGACCAGATCTGTTACCAACCGGGCACCGTAGGTATCCGTTGCCTGATTGATCTGGTCCTCAAAACTGTCATAATCGGAGGTAGGCTCATACATTTGGTAATCCAACAGCTCCACCTTGCTGAAATGGGTAAAGGCCAGGCCTGCATCAAATTTGTCCCTATTGTAATTCATATTCAGGGTGAATTTGCTTTTTGGGGCCGAGGCTAAAAGGAACCCCTTATCCCTTTCCCCAAAAAAGGTTTCCGCATCCAGGCTGCCATTATTAACCTTATCTATTTTCATATCATTAATATTGCCCGTAAAAGTGGCAGATAACCTATTGTCGTCAAAACTCTTCTTCCAAGCCAGAACTATATCCAAACCTGTAGTCTTGGTATCCACGCCATTTACAAAAAATTGTGCCGCCTCTACATTGGGAATTTGGGGTGCATCAAAATTCCCAGTGAGCACTATACGATCGTCCACCTTAATATAGTACCCGTCCACAGTTGCTGTAAAATCGCCAAAAGTCGCCGTAAAACCTAGGCCCGCGTTAAGGGCTTTTTCCTCCGTTAACTGATCTATTCCAAAGGAAGCCGTTACGGGACTGTTATTGGGAGACAACAAGGATTCCAAGGCTGCCCCACCAACAAAATTGGTAAACTGTAGATTATAATATTTTTGGGCCAAGGAAGGGGCTCTAAAGCCCGTACTTACGGAACCTCTTATGTTAACATTGTCCGATGCCTTTAACCTTGCCGCCAATTTTCCGTTTAGGGTACTTCCAAAATCACTGAAATTTTCGAATCGCGCTGCGGCACTCAAGAGAAAGGTCTCAGAGAGGTCAAACTCCCCATCGGCATATAGGGAAAAGTTGCTTCTACTTCTATCCACTTCGTTCTTGGGACTGTATCCTGGAAAACCTTGGGAGCCTCCCGGACGGGGATCGCCCGAATCCGGATCGATGGGCTGGGTTTGGTTGGCTGGATCCGTAATTAAAAGGCCGTTAACGTCATAAGTGCCCCAGGATCCCTCCTCACCAGCGAAAATCACAAAATTTTCCGTTCTATATTCGGCACCAAAAGCCAAGTTCATACCTTCCAGAACATCTTCATAATACTTGGAAAAATCCAAATTTACAGTGTTTTGTAAAAGACTATGTCCTCCCGCATCAAAATCGGTAGGGGATACCTCTTCCAAAGAAGCGTTAAGGGTTCCTTTTATATAATAATGAAAATTATTCTTGCCATAGGTATTGCTGATATCCATTTTCCAGCCATTATCCAATTCCGTCCTAAAACCGGCCGAGAAGGAATTGTCTATGATATTGGACGTAATCCTAGGGGTAAACCCATTGGGATAGATGGACGGGATTACCCTATTTCCTCCATTTCTTGTAAAGGCATAGGCATCGGTATCCCTATAGTTCCTACCGCCAAACGCATATAATTCCGAATTATCGGATAAGGGAACCGAGGCATTCAACATAATATTAAATCCGTCAATGGCCGCCTCCCCGAAACCTCTTCTAAAATCGAATCCAGGTCTTAAGGTCTTGTTCTTGCTGATATATTCGGTTGTAACATTTACAAAACCACCATCATTGCCTATAGCGGCACCAAAATTTACGCCTGCCTTTAGGGAACCCCCATCAAAACGCTGGTCACTTCCAATTGCATTTCCATCCTTTTCCGTATCCAAGCGGTTACCATCGGTATTGGGTGTGCCCGCAGGAAAATCGCCTTTCGCATTGGTGCTGTATGCACCATAATTCACAAAGCCTGAAACCTTATTGGTCTGATCTTTTAAAACAATATTGATGACCCCGGCAATGGCATCCGAACCGTATTGGGCAGCGGCGCCATCGCGCAATATTTCTATACGCTTAATGGCCGATGATGGAATAGCGTTTAAATCGGTACCTGTATTGCCGCGACCCCTAGTTCCGAAGATATTGATCAAGGAGGATTGATGCCTTCTTTTGCCATTGATAAGCACCAAGGTCTGATCTGGTCCCAGCCCTCTAAGGGTTGCTGGATCTATATGGTCGGCACCATCTGAGCCCGATTGTTTATTAGCGTTGAACGAAGGGGCAGCATATTGCAATAACTCGTTTACCTCCACCCGGCCAGTTTGGGTAGAAACTTCCGCAATATCAATAACATCTACCGGTACCGCAGTATCGGTGGATGTACGTTTAGGGCTTCTGGAACCCACTAACTGCACCTCATCAAGCATCATTCCACCGGACAAGGTAACATTGACAACCGATTTTCCGGAGACCATCTCCTCTTGGGTATCATATCCAATATAACTAAAGACTAGGGTAGCATTATCCATGACCGAAATTTGATACTTTCCATCAAAATCGGTGGTTGTGCCGTTGGTAGTACCTTTTTCCACAATGTTAACCCCCACCAAGGGTTCGCCACTTTCATCCGTAATACTACCGGATACCGAATTTTGTGCAAATGTCAAGATAAAATTGCCCAGCACAAATGCCGTAAAAAAGAAGACTTTTTTCATATTAATGGTTTTAAGTGTTTCAACTTCTAAGTTAGGTATTTTATTTTATGTAATTATGATTGTCATTGTATGTTCTTTAATGCACATAAATAGTATCTTTGCAGCTGTTTTAAAAAAAAGCTGGGAAATAGAATTAGAACCATGTTTCCCGTTTAATATAGATCTCGACCATGAAAGCAGGTATTGTAGGATTGCCAAATGTAGGAAAGTCCACACTTTTTAATTGTTTGTCCAACGCAAAGGCCCAAAGTGCCAATTTTCCTTTTTGTACCATTGAACCCAATATTGGAGTGGTAAATGTACCGGATACACGATTACAAAAATTGGAGGAACTGGTAAAACCTGAAAGAGTTTTGCCTGCCACTGTGGAGATCGTAGATATCGCGGGTCTGGTAAAGGGGGCCAGTAAGGGTGAAGGACTTGGTAACCAATTCTTGGGCAATATTCGCGAAACAGATGCTATTTTGCATGTACTGCGCTGTTTTGATAACGAGAACATTGTGCACGTAGATGGTTCCGTAAACCCGGTCAGGGATAAAGAGACCATCGATATAGAGCTTCAGTTAAAGGATCTGGAGACCGTAGATAAAAAACTTGAAAAAGTAAAGCGTGCGGCCAAGACTGGAAACAAGGAAGCCCAAAAGGAGGAGGCGGTTTTATTAAAGATAAAACAAGGCCTTGAAACAGGTACCTCTGTACGTGCCTTGGATATCAGCAAGGAAGATCGTGCTGAATTTGTGAAGCCTCTACAGTTCATTACGGATAAGCCGGTAATGTATGTATGCAATGTGGATGAGGATGCAGCCACTACTGGCAATGCCTATGTGGAGCAAGTTAAGGCTGCTGTTGCCAATGAAAATGCTGAGGTAATCTTTTTGGCCGTAGGGACCGAAGCCGATATTACGGAATTGGAGAGTTATGAGGAACGACAAATGTTCTTGGAAGATTTGGGACTGACCGAACCAGGTTCTGCCAAATTGATAAGAGGGGCTTACAAACTATTGGACCTGGAGACCTATTTTACCGCTGGGGTGAAGGAAGTTAGGGCTTGGACCATTCCTGTGGGCGCTACGGCACCACAAGCTGCTGGGGTAATACATACCGATTTTGAAAAGGGGTTTATTCGGGCAGAAGTTATTGCTTACAACGATTTTGTTTCCTATGGTAGTGAAGCCAAGGTTAAGGAAGCCGGAAAAATGCGGGTAGAAGGAAAGGAATACATTGTTAAGGATGGCGATGTAATGCATTTTAGGTTTAACGTTTAAGGAACAATACAGCGGTAAACCAAAATTTACGGAACCCTCCAAAGCCCTCTTAAAGGTAACAAGGTTTTAATATTCCCAATTCCATTATTTTCCCTTAAGCAGGGCAATTATGGACATGGTTTGGTGTGGCTCCAAGGAATCGATAATTTTTTATACTTTTGCCATTGCTATTCTTCTTCCAGTTAGGAATTTAGGATGCAAACGACCCCTTACTATCAACAAATCGTTGGTTTCCTTTGTTAATTACTTTAACGCTTAGGGGTTTCATCTTTTTATAACACTTGCTATATTAGCAACACTTTGGATAAAGCCCTAGACCATGTCAGATAACGCCCAATACACAGAAGATAATATTCGCTCATTAGATTGGAAGGAACATATCCGGATGCGTCCAGGAATGTACATTGGTAAATTGGGCGATGGATCTTCTGCGGACGACGGTATTTACATCCTTCTAAAGGAGGTTATAGACAACTGTATAGATGAGTTTGTTATGGGCGCGGGTAAGACCATAGAAATTTCCATAAAGGACAATATGGTCAATGTGCGGGATTTTGGCCGGGGTATACCTTTGGGAAAGGTGGTGGACGTAGTTTCCAAAATGAACACCGGTGGTAAGTACGACTCAAGGGCCTTTAAGAAATCTGTTGGTCTTAACGGGGTTGGTACCAAGGCGGTAAACGCTCTATCGAGCTTTTTCAAAGTGGAGTCCTCCAGGGATAATATGCTGAAAACCGCAGAATTCCAGCAAGGAAACCTTGTTGCGGAAGTAGGCCCGGAAGACACCTCAAAGCGAAAAGGAACCAAGGTATCCTTTACCCCTGACGAAATTATCTTCAAAAAATACAAGTACAGGAACGAGTATGTAGAACGCATGCTCAAAAATTATGTATACCTCAATCCCGGTCTCACCATAATATACAATGGGGAGAAATTCCATTCCGAAAACGGACTAAAGGACCTTTTGGAGGATAATAACAATATTGAGGACATGACTTACCCCATTATTCACCTAAAGGGTAACGATATCGAAATTGCCCTAACGCACAGTAAAACGCAGTATAGCGAAGAATACCATTCATTTGTCAATGGACAAAATACCACCCAGGGCGGAACGCATCAGACAGCATTCAGGGAAGCCATAGTAAAAACGGTAAGGGATTTCTACGGCAAAAATTACGATCCGTCCGATGTGAGAAAATCAATTATTTCCGCTATCGCCATTAAGGTAATGGAACCGGTTTTTGAGAGTCAGACCAAGACCAAATTGGGGTCTACGGATATGGGGGGCGACCTACCCACGGTGCGTACCTATATCAACGATTTTGTTGGGACCCAACTCAACAATTATTTGCATAAGAACCCGGATACCGCGGAAAAGCTCCAACGTAAAATTATGCAGGCAGAGCGGGAGCGAAAGGAACTCTCCGGGATTAGAAAATTGGCCAAGGACAGGGCCAAGAAAGCTAGCCTGCACAACAAAAAATTAAGGGATTGCAGGGTACACTTGGCCGATTCCAAAAACGATCGTTGCCTGGAAAGCACCTTGTTTATTACAGAGGGGGATTCAGCTTCGGGTTCCATAACAAAATCAAGGGACGTAAATACACAGGCCGTATTCAGCTTAAGGGGTAAACCTTTAAACTCCTATGGCATGTCCAAAAAAATTGTGTATGAGAACGAGGAGTTCAACCTTTTACAGGCTGCATTGAACATAGAGGAATCCATGGAGGATTTAAGGTACAATAAAATAGTTATTGCTACGGATGCCGATGTGGATGGTATGCACATTCGACTTTTGTTGATAACTTTCTTTCTACAATTTTTCCCGGAACTCATAAAGGAAAATCACCTATATATACTTCAGACACCGTTGTTCAGGGTTCGTAACAAAAAGGACACCTATTACTGTTACAGCCATGAGGAGAAATTACAGGCCATTGAAAAGTTAACGGGGAAACCTGAAATAACCCGATTTAAGGGGTTGGGCGAAATCTCACCGGATGAGTTTCAACATTTTATTGGCGAAGACATTAGATTGGAACCGGTAATGCTGGACAAAGCAATGTCCATAGAAAACCTTTTGGAGTTTTATATGGGCAAAAACACCCCTGACCGTCAGGAATTTATAATCAACAACCTTAAAGTAGAGGTAGACCTAGTAGAGGAAAACCAATTATAAACCTGCCTGCCGATAAGCAGGCCAAACTAATACGAATCTTTCTTTATGGAAGAGAATGAAGAACTGAACGAAGTACCTAAAGAAAATCAAGAAGATGCCCAGGATACCCTCACCAAGGTTACGGGGATGTACAAAGACTGGTTTTTAGATTACGCTTCCTATGTTATTTTGGAGCGTGCAGTACCTGCTATAGAAGACGGATTCAAACCTGTTCAGCGGAGGATAATGCACGCCTTAAAGGAGTTGGATGACGGCCGATACAACAAAGTAGCCAATGTTGTGGGGCACACCATGCAGTACCACCCTCACGGTGATGCCAGTATTGCGGATGCCATGGTGCAAATTGGCCAAAAAGACCTTTTGATAGACACCCAAGGTAACTGGGGAAATATATTGACCGGAGATAGTGCAGCCGCATCCCGTTATATCGAGGCCCGTTTGACCAAATTTGCCCTTGAAGTCGTATTTAGCCCAAAAATTACAGAGTGGCAGCTCTCTTACGACGGAAGAAAAAAAGAACCTGTAAATCTCCCTGTTAAGTTTCCACTTTTACTGGCACAGGGCGCAGAGGGCATCGCAGTGGGACTCTCCACAAAGGTGCTTCCGCATAATTTTAATGAGCTAATTGATGCATCCATAAAACATCTTAAAGGACAAAAATTTACCCTTTACCCAGATTTCCCTACCTCTGGAATCATAGACGTCAGCAACTACAATGACGGATTAAGAGGAGGTAAGATCAGGGTTAGGGCTAAGATACATCAGTTAGACAAGAATACATTGGTTATCAAGGAAATACCATATGGCACCAATACCTCTTCTTTAATAGATTCCATCCTTAAAGCCAACGAAAAAGGGAAGATAAAAATCAAAAAAATTGAGGACAATACCGCGGCAGAAGTAGAAATTTTGGTACACCTACCATCAGGATTGTCACCAGACAAAACCATAGACGCCCTTTACGCATTTACCTCTTGCGAATCTTCCATATCACCGTTGGGTTGTATCATTGAAGACAACAAACCGCTCTTTATTGGAGTAACCGAGATGTTGCAGCGCTCTACGGATTACACCGTGGAACTATTAAAGGCCGAATTGGAAATACAGTTGGGAGAACTGGAAGAACAATGGCATTTTACCTCCCTTGAGCGTATTTTCATTGAAAATAGGATTTATCGGGACATTGAAGAAGAAGAGACCTGGGAAGGTGTTATAGCGGCTATAGATAAAGGCCTTGCCCCACATACAACCCACTTAAAAAGAAAGGTTACCGAAGATGATATTGTTCGTTTGACCGAAATTAGGATCAAAAGGATCTCCAAGTTCGATTTGGACAAGGCCCAACAATATCTAGATAGTCTTGAAGAAAAGATTGCCGAGGTAAAACATCATTTGGCAAACCTGATCGACTTTGCCATCAGCTATTTCAAATCCCTAAAGGAAAAATATGGAAAGGGCCGGGAACGAAAATCCGAGATCCGAATTTTTGATGATATTGAGGCTACCAAAGTAGTTATAAGGAATACAAAATTATACGTAAACCGAGAAGAAGGCTTTGTTGGAACATCCTTAAAACGCGATGAATACGTAACCGATTGTAGTGATATTGATGATATTATTGTTTTTACCAAAGAAGGAAAAATGATGATTGCCAAGGTGGATTCCAAAATCTTTATAGGCAAGAACATTATTCACGTGGCCGTATTCAAGAAAAAAGACAAACGGACCATCTACAACATGATCTATAAGGATGGAAAAGGCGGAGCCAGTTACATAAAAAGATTTAACGTTACGGGAATTACCAGGGACAAGCCGTACGACCTAACCAACGGTAAACCGCAATCCGAAGTTCTTTATTTTTCCGCCAACCCCAATGGGGAAGCTGAAGTAATCACCGTCCATTTGAGGCAAGTGGGCAGTATAAAGAAACTGAAGTGGGATATAGATTTCGCCGATGTGCTGATAAAAGGAAGAGCCTCCAAAGGAAATATCGTCACAAAATATTCCATTAAACGCATAGAGCTAAAAGAAAAAGGGGTTTCCACGCTAAAACCGAGAAAAATATGGTTCGACGAAATAGTCCGGAGACTCAATGTGGATGGCCGCGGAGAACTACTTGGGGAGTTCAAGGGGGATGATATGTTGCTGGTCGTCACCCAAAAAGGGGTGGCAAAAACCTTTATCCCCAATCTGTCCACCCATTTCGATGAAGATATGGTGGTTTTGGAAAAATGGAATCCCAACAAACCATTGTGCGCTATATATTTTGAAGGTGAAAAAGACCGCTATTACGTAAAACGCTTTATGATAGAAAACGAAAACAAGGAGGAATTGTTTATTTCAGAACACCCAAAATCGTTTCTGGAACTCGTTTCTACGGATTGGCGGCCAGTAGTGGAAATTGAATTTTCAAAACCAAGAGGTAAGGATGCAAAGCCCAATCAAATTATTGATTTAGAAGATTTTATATCTGTTAAGGGAATAAAAGCTTTAGGTAATCAATTGACTTCAGATAAGGTAAAAAATATAAATGCTTTGGATCCACTTCCCTTTGAAGAACCCAAAGAAAACGAAACCAGTGAGATAGAGGTTGTGGACGAAGAAAGTATTGTGGCCGATCAAAAAATGGATTCCTCAAACAACGGTATAAGTACAGGGGGATCCAAGAAAGAAAAAAAACCGAGTAAAGATGATGATGACGGACAAACCGCTCTTTTTTAGTACTTTACATAGGAATCGGCATTATGAAAATTTCGCTGACACCTTTTTTTATAATATTAATTAATGGTTATTTGGGATATTTCCTAAAGGAAATACCCTAAGAATAACCTATATTTGCACAAATTGATTTTTTTTATGGATTTCACCAACCCTCTGGTATACGGAGTTCCTTGTTTTATAGCTTTCATTTTATTGGAACTTACTTATAGCAAGACACATGGCGACGATCATTTATATGATTGGAAAGATTTGGCCGCAAGCGGATTTATGGGTGTTGGATCGGCTATAATTGCGCCTTTGATCAAGGTGATATCGGCTATTGTAATATTTGAATATACCTATGACTTATTCAACCCTATTACCGATGGGGTCAGGACCAATATTCTTGGATATGAATCTTTCGGATATGCTTGGTATGTATGGCTTCTTTGTCAGCTAGCGGACGATTTTACGTATTATTGGTTCCATAGGGCCAACCACGAGGTACGCATTTTATGGGCCGCACATATAGTGCACCATTCCTCGGATAACTTTAATCTAGGTACAGCCGTTCGCAACGGGTGGTTCACTATATTGTACAAGCCCCTCTTTTATATGTGGCTCCCCGCCATAGGCTTTCCACCAGAAATGGTCGTTGTGTGCCTAGGAATCGAAGCTTTATGGCAATTTCAGTTACATTCGGTTTACATCCCAAAGATGGGATTCATTGAAAAAATATTCAACACCCACACCATGCACCAAGTGCACCACGCCCAAAATGTGGAATATTTGGATAAAAATCACGGGGGTTTCTTAAATATATTTGATAAAATGTTTGGAACTTGGAAGGAGCTTGATGACGATATTGATGTCAAGTATGGGGTTATTCACGCACCCAACTCCCACAATCCCGTAGTTATCCTAACACACGAGTTTAAGGATATTTACAATGATGTTAAGAAATCGAAAAAATTATCGCATGCCCTGATGTATATTTTTGGTCCCCCAGGATGGAGTCCGGACGGGAGTACGCTTACCGTAAAACAACAACAGCGATTATTTAAGAAACAAAAGAGCTCGAATCCAGAGGTAGCCTTTAGTCGGCCCAATTAGCACATTCCGTCATTTCAAACAAACTTCGTTCGTCCTTTAGATCTATGATTTTACAATACGTTTAAGGAACAAACCTTAAAGCCCGTGGTCTAAAAAACCCGAGTTAAAGAACCATTGGGTGCGATACCTTGCATAGGAACAATAATTCTTGGGCTACATTATAGCCTTCTTGCAATGCCTATAGAATTACCACAAGCCAATACATACGTCTGCCACAACAATAAGCCCTTTGTCAACAATAATTCATTTTATTCGGTCAAAGCCGGATCTTTAATTCTTTTTAATTTCAGTTGCAACGAAAACAGGCGCAATTAAAAAGAACCCACCTAAAACAAGCCGTTACTCCTTGACTTCCGACGGCTTTTCCTTGTTCCTTTGCATGCGTATATTGAGAAATTCCACAAATAAGGAGAAGGCAATGGCAAAGTAAAGGTAGCCTTTGGGAATTGCCCCCACTTCATTGCCGAAGAATTTGGCGTGACTTAGATGTGCCGCCTCCATGATCAACATAAATCCGATAAGTATTAAAAAAGATAGAGCCAGAATCTGCATGGAAGGATGGGCGCTTATAAATTGTCTTATTGGATTGGCAAAGACCATCATGATAATGATGGAAATAACCACGGCAATGATCATGAGCAATAATGCATCACCGGGCTTGTTGCCTATACCATTGGTCATACCAACAGCAGTAAGGATGGAATCTATGGAAAAAATAAAGTCGATTAGAACAATTTGAACAATGGCACTGGATAAGCTGGTAATACCCTTGGCACTAACTTGGTTCTCATCGTGCTCGGGCATTTCTATTTTTTCATGAATTTCGGAGGTACTTTTATACAACAGGAACAGCCCCCCAAAAAACAAGATCAAGGCCTGACCGCTTATTCCCATATAAACCCACGAGCTTTCTATATAGAAAAATGGATTTTTAAGCCCAATTAAGAAGGAAACGGCAAACAACAATATAATCCTTTGCACCATAGCCAAAAGCAGCCCTAGATTCGTTGCTTTGGCCTGTAGTTTTCTCGGAAGTTTGTTAGCGATTATGGAGATGAAGATAATATTGTCTATTCCTAGGACGATCTCCAAAAAGGTAAGGGTAACCAAAGCCACCCATGCATCGGGAGAAGATAAGATTTCAAACATAGTTATTGTATTTTAATTGCGGTTCCCTTGGATTTTTTGGTGCTACCCACAACGTTATATTCAAATGTATACGAATTATCGCTTGTGGACAATATCTTCATATGAATTGATTTCTCTTCGGCCATACTCTTTGGATGAAGTTTTTTTACGATATACTCACAATCATTTATCCATCTAATGGAAGAGGTATCCACTTTCCCCTGAAAAAAATCCAATTCAATACTGTCTTTTCGGACAAATGTGGTAGTTAGCTTTTCCCCGTTGATCTCTGCGGTAAAGGAAAATTTTCCATTTTTAAAGTCGGCGCAATTGCGTTCAGGCTGATAACAAGAGCATACCACAAGCATGAGTAGCAGCACCCCAAAAGTCATGTTTTTAGTCATGACACAAAATAAAGAAATTTGATGCTGAAAACAGTCGAAAAACGAATAATTCAACTTCCTTTATCCGAATAGGATTTAAAACTACCGTCGGAATAAAAAATAACTATTTTATCTATAGCCTCGGAACGTGGCAAGTCAGCATGGGACTCCACATTCTTTACATCCACTTTCGACTCGGGTTCCTCGTTGGGGGCAGCTTTGGCCTTCTTGGGAAAAGAGCCCTTACCGAACAACAGCCAATACAGATCAACATCCGGAAAAGAAGTAACGACCTTAAGAACAAATTCCAGACTGGGTTTATTTCTGCCCGCCAAAAGATGGGAGATACTAGATCTCTGAACACCTATAGT
This sequence comes from Arenibacter troitsensis, assembly GCF_900177645.1. Taxonomy (GTDB): domain Bacteria; phylum Bacteroidota; class Bacteroidia; order Flavobacteriales; family Flavobacteriaceae; genus Arenibacter; species Arenibacter troitsensis. Next base: position 183,892 of record NZ_FXAO01000003.1, on the reverse strand, counting down.
GTCGGCAAACACGGAAGCCGACAGATCATGGAACTTCAAAATTTGATCTATTCTATTAATAAATTCAGTAGTATTCACAATTGTAAATATATATTTACAAAAGTAATATAAATTAGTCTAATTCTCATGGGGAGTACCCTGTTTAAAGGGAATAAATATTAATCTAATACTTTAGATAACAATGCCAATTAAATTGACTAATAATAATATGTATTTATACTATAGATAAAGCAAATTTTTTGGCCAATAGCAAAAACTGGATCCAACAGCTTCAGTTTTGGCATGTTTGACTAGTTTACATTTGTAATAAATGTAATTTACAAATGTAAAATATTTTGATACTACCTTTGCACGGTACAATTAAAACCAGAGTCTTGCGCATGCCGTTAAATTATAATGCTATAAGGGAAGAAACGATAAAAGGCAGATACGTTACGGATAAGGACATTGACCCATTTCTACATACTGTCGCCAAAGATTTTATTGTCCAAATCGAGGGATTATCTGTGGAAGAACGGGCTATAAAAAGTATAGTGCTTGGAAAGGGAAAATTAAAAATTTTGATGTGGTCCCAAATGCATGGAAACGAGTCCACCACAACAAAAGCTGTTTTGGATTTAATAAATTTTTTAAAGTCGGGTTCAGATCTGGCCAGTAGCATTTTAAAAAACTGTACCCTTAAAATTGTTCCCATATTAAATCCGGATGGAGCCATGGCCTACACTAGGGTCAATGCCAACGGAGTGGATTTAAACCGGGATGCCCAGGAAAGGACCCAACCTGAAAGTATCGTTTTAAGAAAAATATACGAGGATTTTAAACCCAATTATTGTTTTAACCTTCACGACCAACGCACTATTTTTAATGTAGGAAATACTCCAAAACCCGCAACGGTTTCCTTTTTGGCACCTGCACATGACCCAGAACGCAGTATTTCCAAAACCAGGGGGATTAGCATGCAATTGATTGTGGCCATGAATCAAGAACTGCAAAAGTTTATCCCTGGTCAAGTGGGAAGATACGATGATGGGTTTAACAGCAATTGTGTTGGTGATACATTCCAAATGTTGCATATACCTACCATATTATTTGAGTCTGGTCATTTTCCTGGAGATTATGAGAGGGAAGAGACTAGGAAATATATTTTTACGGCCCTGGTAAAGGCTCTAGAGGTAATCTCAAAGGGGACCATTAATCAATACAAAATGGATTCCTATTTCAATATTCCGGACAACAACAAATTATTTTATGATGTAATGATGAAGAATATCCACATTCTGGAGCCCAAGTATGAATTAGGCAACAGTGCCGCCATCCAATTTGTGGAAACCTTGGTTGACGGTAAGATTGAATTTAAAGGGAAATTGGAAGAAATAGGGGATTTACAAGGTAAATTTGGCCACAAAACATATAATTGTCTATTTTCTAAGGACTTAAAAACGCTCAAAAACAACCCAGAGCTTATGGACTTACTCGGTATCAATGGAATATTTTTTCAAAAAATGTAAAAAAGTTACGGTTTTCATAAAAAAATGATGTATTCATTACATTTAATTCTATATTTTATTATTTTTGCATTTAAATTAAATACTAATGGGTAAAGTAAAATTAGACGAAATAGACCACCAAATTCTGGATATGTTAATTGACAATACCAGAACACCATTTACCGATATAGCAAAAAAGCTTCTGATTTCCGCAGGAACGGTTCATGTTCGTGTGAAGAAAATGGAGGAAGCAGGCATCATCAAAGGATCATCCCTGACATTGGATTATGTTAAACTTGGATATGCCTTTATTGCCTATGTGGGTATATTTTTGGAAAAAACGCATCAAACGAAGTTTGTATTGGAGCGATTGAATCAAATCCCAAATGTTACTGTAGCCCATATTACTACAGGGAAATTCAATATCTTCTGTAAAATACGAGCCAAGGATACGAATCATGCCAAAAATATTATTTTTAAAATAGATGATATTGATGGTATCGATAGAACCGAGACAATGATTTCATTGGAAGAAAGCATCAACGACAAAAAACGTCTAATGCACACGATCTTCAACGAAATGTAATTGATTTTTAAAGACAAAAAATGTAAAAGGTCCCAGGCAGTTTTTGTTTGGGATTTTTTGTTTTGAAGTAGGTTGGAATAAATAAGGCATATTTTGCCCAAAGCAATCTTTTAATATTTACAAAATGATAAAATCCGATTTACCCAAGGAGGCATACGATCAGTTTTACGGAACTTATTTATCCGTATTGGATGAAAGCGAATTAAACGTCTTATTGGCCAATGGAAAAACCGAGTTTGCCCAGTTTATTGAAAATATTCCGGACAATAAATTGCACAGTTCCTATGCAATGGGTAAATGGACCATAGCGGAAGTAATTTTGCATATAATTGATGCCGAACGAGTTTTTCAGTATAGAGCCCTGCGTTTCCTGCGGAATGACCAGACACCTTTGCCTGGTTTTGATCAGGATTTGTTTGTTAAACAATCAAATGCCAACAAGAGAGGCAAGGATAGCCTTATAGCCGAATTTAAAGCTGTTAGGGAGGCATCCATAACCCTATTCAATAATTTGGAGAATGAAGAACTTTCCCGTACCGGGATAGCCAGTAATATAGAATGGACCGTAGGGGCATTAGGATTTGTTATATGTGGTCATTTAAGACACCATCAACAGATTATTACCTACAAATACCTACAAGCCTAATCCCATTTGGATTCCTCTTCATCATTGTTTAATTCCGGCTCCAATTCATCTGAAGGAGATTCGAATGTTTCGGATTCTGACTGGTCTTCCAATTCCCTTTCCATATTATCCTCAAAATTTGAAATAAAACTGGCCAGGCTTTTACTGATCTTTACAAGATAAATGGTATCATCTGTCTTTACTTCCACGGCTTCAATAATTTCCCCATGGACATTTTTGAACATAATGATATCTTCGTCTCCGTAGCCGTAAGGATACATTTCAATTAGGCGTGCAGCTACCTCATGACTCAGTTTTTTGTAATCTACAAGTTTACGTAACATAACAGGTGGTTTAATCCCAAAAAACAAGGGCGGTTATTAACACAACCTAAACTATATAATTTTATCAATCAACCTCATAAAGAGTTGTAAAAGCGTCAATTATAGTATACGTATCCTCTATTCCGCGTAGTAAGCAAAAGCTTCTTCCAGTAAATCCGGGGTAACTTTTATATCGATCGCGGGTTCACCTATTTTTTTCAACAAAACAAAATTGATGTTACCATGGGAATTTTTCTTATCAAATTTCAACAAGGTAAGAATGGTGTCGATATCCTTTTTTTCAAATTCTACCTTTTTATATCTTTCGAGAAAGGTGGCCTTAATATCCTCCAAAGCATTCTTGCCTAGGCCTGTTAGTTTATGTGATAGATAACCTTCCAGTATCATTCCAACCGCAATGGCTTCGCCATGCAATAGTAGCTCGTGATCTTGGCTTTCCAGGAAATAGGATTCTACGGCATGTCCCAAGGTATGTCCGTAATTTAGGATTTTTCTAAGATGCTGTTCCGTGGGGTCCTGTTGTACCACTTCATTTTTTATGGCCACCGACCTTAGGATATAATCATCCAAATTATCAAAATCCGAAAGGCCTTTTAAGGTTTCCCAATAGGCAGCATCGCTTATAAGACCATGTTTGAGCATTTCGGCAAAACCACTATTCAACTGTCTTTGGTCCAACGTATTTAGAAAGTCGGTATCCACCAACACTATTTGGGGCTGATTAATAATCCCTACCTGATTTTTTAGGGGACCAAGATCTACACCGGTTTTTCCCCCAACGGAGGCATCTACCATAGACAAGAGGGTAGTGGGTACATTTATAAATTCTATACCCCGTTTAAAACAGGAAGCAACAAAGCCTCCAAGATCCGTAACTACGCCGCCGCCAAGGTTTATCATGGCACTTTTTCGATCCGCATCCAATTCGGACAAAACTTCCCAGACTTGTGTACAGGTAGCTATGTTTTTATTGATTTCCCCTTCTTCTATTTCAATAATCTCAAAATCGTATTCGCCTTCAATTTTCGACATAAAAATAGGCAGACAGCAATTATGGGTGTTTTCATCTACCAGAATAAATATTTTGGAATAATTGGATTTTGCCAAATGACTATTAAGGGCCACATAGGCCGTTTCATTAAAATGTACAGAGTAGGAGGGTGTTGTAATAGAATTCATTAATTGATTTATTTACGGCAAAATAAACATTATTTTAAATGATAAGAATATAAAATCTGTACTTATATTTGAATCCTTAATAAATTCACAGGAATGAAGGAAATTTTTGAGGACACGGCAACTGCATTTGCACTTAAAACCGACTCAGAATTAGAAAGGGCATATTTTTTATTCAAACTCATTGCCAACGAACCTTTGGTTAAAATAGGCACTGCCGTAACCAACTTTGCCATAAAGGCACACTTACCAGTTGAAAAGCTTATCAGGGCCAGTGTTTTTGATCATTTCTGTGGAGGAGTGAACGAGGAAGAGTGTTTGGTGGTAGCCGATAAAATGTTCGAAAAGGGAGTAAGCACCATTTTGGATTATTCCGTAGAAGGGCAAGAAGTGGAAAATCAGCTGGATTCCTGCTATGAAAAAGCCTTAAAAACCCTGGATTTTGTTAAAGAATATGCGGCCATACCTTTCATAGTCTTCAAGCCAACCGGTTTTGGACGTTTTAAACTTTATCAAAAGATTACGGAAGGCCACAGCCTTAACAAAGATGAACAAGAAGAATGGCAACGCGTTGTAAATAGATATGACAAGGTCTGTAAAAAAGCCCATGATCTGGAAGTTTCTATTTTGATAGATGGGGAGGAAAGCTGGATGCAAGGGGCAGCAGATGAACTGGCGGAAGCGATGATGCGGAAATACAACAAAAAGAAGGCTATAGTTTTCAATACCCTGCAAACTTATAGATGGGACCGTCTTGATTATTTAAAAAGACTTCATAAGGATGCCTTGGAAAACAATTATTTTATAGGGATGAAAGTGGTCCGCGGAGCCTATATGGAAAAAGAAAATGACAGGGCCGGGGAAAAAGGGTATCCATCCCCGATCTGTGAATCCAAAAAAGCCACAGACGAAAATTTTGATAATGTAGTGGCCTACATGGTGGAAAATTTGGACACTATGTCCCTTTTCGCAGGAACACATAATGAGATAAGCAGCTACCGGTTGATGGAATTAATGGAGGCCGGTAATATTGAACACAACGACCCTAGAATTTGGTTTGGGCAACTTTATGGTATGAGTGACCATATTTCCTTCAATTTGGCTAAAGAAGGATATAATGTAGCCAAATATTTGCCTTTTGGACCAGTCAAGGACGTAATGCCCTATCTAATTAGACGGGCGGAGGAAAATACCTCCGTAGCAGGCCAAACCAGCCGGGAACTCACCTTATTGAAAAAAGAGCGTAAGCGAAGAAAAATCTAAAATGCGACACTTTCTATAATGGCCTTTTGGGAACAATTTTTCACTTTCAAGATCGCCGCTTTATCTTTTACCATACCCTCAATAAAATAAGTTTTGCAAGGTTTGGTCTTGGTCTCACTTTTGCCAAAATCCACATCGCCATTATATAAGAAACCATTTATATCGGTACTGTCCAAATCCTTTTGTTGGATTAATTGAACAATGGCGTCCGAATAGGAAATTTGCTTGGTCCTAATATCCTTTAGGGTCCTACAATTTGGAAAGTAGCAGAATTCGGTACCGGTTTCCTGTGATTTTTTCTTTAGGAAAATCGTCAAAAAAACCAAGCCAATAGATAATCCAAAAAGAAAGAAGCCCAAGCGCTTTAAAAATGCCATAAATTAAAAAATAAGAAAATTAATATCGCTATAAGAGAGGTCGAACCACTCTCCAACGGATTTATTGGTTAGGATGCCGTGATATAGATATAGCCCGTTGCGCAGGCCCTTATCAAATCGCAAGGCATTCTCAAAACCACCATCTTCCCCAATCTTCAATAAATAGGGGGTAAAAATATTACTAATGGAAATAGAAGCTGTTTTGGGATATCTCGAAGGAATATTGGGAACTCCATAATGTAATACTCCATTTTTGACCTTTATAGGTTTGTCGTGGGTAGTAACCTCACTAGATTCGAAACAGCCACCCATATCGATACTCACATCGATAATTACTGCCCCTTTCTTCATTTGCTCCATCATGGTGGTAGTTACCACAACAGGTGACCTATCCTTGCCACGGGTAGCGCCAATGGCCACATCGCAACGCTTTAATGCCTTCAATAAGTTTTTGGGCTGTATGGTGGAAGTGTAAACGGTCTGTCTTAAATTGGTTTGGATACTCCGTAATTTGGTAATGGAATTATCAAAGACCTTTACATTGGCCCCTAGTCCAATAGCCGATCTGGCCGCAAATTCGCCCACGGTGCCAGCTCCAATAATCACGACCTCCACAGGAGGAACACCACTAATATTTCCAAACATAAGGCCATTACCTTTGTTTGTAGCGGCCATAATTTCAGAGGCGATCAATACCGAAGATATACCGGCTATTTCACTCAACGAGCGCACTGCCGGATATTTGCCGTCGTCATCCCTTATATATTCGAAGGCAATAGCGGTAATCCTCTTTTTGGCCAGTTCCTCAAAATACTTCTTGCTTTGGGTCTTGATCTGCAGGGCAGAAATGATGGTGGATTGTGGATTGATCAACTGGATTTCCTGTAAGGTAGCAGGCTCCACCTTTAAAATTATAGGACAGGCAAAAACTTTCTTGGTATCCCTTGTTATTTCGCCCCCGGCATTGATGTAATCCACATCGGAATAATTGGCACCATCTCCAGCTCCGGATTCAATTAGAATTCTGTGTCCATTGGCTGTAATGGCATTTACGGCATCTGGGGTAAGACAAATTCTCTTTTCTTGATATTGGTTTTCTTTTGGAATCCCAATAAAAAGCTCCCCTTTTTGTCTCAGGATTTCCAAAGTTTCTTCTTGGGGCAGTAATTGCTGCTTGCTAAACGGTGAGGAATGTTGGCTCATATGTTGTAAATCTGTCAGATATATATCGATATGTATCGATTCTATCCGAAATCAAAATTACGATAATTTTTCTTTTGCCATTTCGTCTTTTTGAAGTCGATCCTTTTCCTTAAGTTCTTTTTCCTTGTACGCCTTTAACTCCCGGTCCATTGCCTCCAAATCAATGCCAAGAACATGTTTGTCGAACAACTTTAAGCGAATAAAGTAAACAAAGGGTATTATTACTATCATTATAGGCAGCAACCAAAGTATTTCGACCTCATCTATAAACCTATCTTCGTAAATTAAGGATACCACTTGGAAGACGTACATGGCTATTGGAATTAACAACACGTGATACCACCAGTGCTTGCATGTAAAGAACCATAATGCCAAGAGCACCAAGGGTACAAATTTGGCCATAAACAGCCACATGACGGTAATTATGCTTAACTGGTATTTACTTTCATATGTATAAAAATAAAGATCCAAGGTACTTCCGGATGGGAAGAACTTGTAAGAATAAAATATTAAGGGCGTCAAGGCAATAATGACCGCTACGATACTTCCAATGAGAAGACTTCTCGACTTCTTTGTTTTGTTGCTTTGGTCGAGTTTGCGGAACGGTTTGAGCATATTGGTCAAGTGGGTAATTGTTTTACTTCTATTATAACAAAAAAAATGGGCTTCTAGTATATAGAAGCCCACCTAAATATAAAGAATATGCCTTAACCGTTCTTAGGCACTTTTACCTTTAAAATGTCGATACCGTTGGCGGGTACCTTAATTTTTAATATATCAATATTTTGTTCATACAATGAATCGTCTTCAGCAGTGCTGCTTGGGGTACAGGAGAAACTCATTAATGAAATACAAGCCGCAAGAGCAAAGCCTAGGGTAACTTTTTTAATGTTCATGGTCTTTAAAATTTAAGTTCGATAAAGGGTTTATGTATGAAACAAAAATATTAAAAAAAACCACATAACGTGTATTACACCGATAAAATTATACATTTCATCGGAAAAATATAACTCATCACTTGGTCCTGGCTTCAAGTGGACCAATATAATTTCTGAAAATTGCACTGGTCCAATGCCTAGATTGTACAAATTATACCATATAACAACTACATCATTGAAAGTTGCCGGGTTTTTTCATCCAAAATTTTAATTCTAATTTCGGTTCTATCTGGCGGAAGTAATCCTTCTATTTTTTCTGGCCATTCCATAAAGGTCCACGTATCGCTACTTAAGTATTCTTCCAAGCCAAGATCCCAGGCTTCTGATTCGCTATTTAAACGGTAAAAATCAAAATGATACCCTAGTAACTCCCCGTTCTCCCTATGGTATTCGTTTACAATTCCAAAAGTTGGACTACTTGTAGAGCCGCTACCTTCCAACTCCTTTACCAAGGCCTTGATAAGGGTGGTCTTTCCGGCCCCCATCTCGCCATAAAAGCATAGTGTTTTTGAGGGTACATTGGCAATCAACTGTTGGGCAACAGTGGATAATTGGGAAATATTATAGGAAATAGTCATTTTAAACCATTAAAATTTGCGCAAGTTAAATCCTATTCCTTAAATAATAAAATACAAATTTCATTAAGGTCATTGAAACTATGATCACCTTGGTTCCATTACTACAAACGGTATTATCATTTCCTCCATGGAAACCCCTCCATGCTGATAGGTATTCCTATAGTAACTAACATAGTGATTGTAATTATTGGGATAAGCAAAGAACAGATCATTTTTGGCAAATATGTAAGAGCTGCTTACATTAATGTTGGGCAAAAATATTTTCTTAGGGTCTTTTGCCTCCAATACATCCTTTTCTTCGTAGGTTAGGCTACGTCCCGTTTTATAACGAAGGTTTAGACTTGTTTCCTTATCGCCAATTACCTTGGAAGGTTGTTTTACGTTAATGGTGCCATGATCTGTAGTAAGGATTAATTTTAAACCCAGACCCTGTGCTTGTTGTATGATTTCCAGTAAGGGGGAGTTTTTAAACCAACTCTGCGTTAGGGAACGGTACGCCTTATCATTTGCGGCCAATTCCTTAACCACATCCATTTCCGTTTTGGAATGGGAAAGCATATCCACAAAATTGTAGACTATTACCGTTAGGTCGTTTTCCTTCTGGGACCTAAAATTTTGGGAAAGGTGTTTCCCTTGTTTCAAACTGCTTATTTTATGGTATTCCCACTTCAATTCCAGTCCCAAACGCTTTATTTGTGCTTCAAGAAACTCCGCTTCGAATAGATTCTTACCTCCTTCCTCTGTATCATTTCTCCACCATTGTGGGTATTTTTTTTCCATATCCAATGGTGTAAGCCCAGAGAATATGGCATTCCTTGCGTATTGGGTGGCCGTAGGCAAAATACTGAAATACGGCACTTCCTTACGTTTCCTGTAGAACGAGTTAATGGTGTCTTCAAAAGCCAACCATTGATCATATCTTAAATTGTCTATGACCACCAATAACGTTTTGTTATCCTTCAATTCTGGTTTAACCAATTGACCAAAGAGGGTATGCGACATAACGGGGCCGTCCTTATCGGTAAACCAACCTGGATAATTTTTTTCCACAAATTTCCCAAATTGTTGGTTCGCCTCCGTTTTTTGGGACTCCAGTATTTCGAACATTCCGGAATCTTCTATTTCCTCCAACCGCAATTCCCAGGATATAAGTTTTTTATAAAGCTCCGCCCATTCCTCATAGCTATTCACCACAGCCAATTCCATTGCAATTTTCCGGAATTCCTGTTGATAGTTGGCGGTCGTCTTTTCTGATACTAGGCGAGAATGGTCCAGATTCTTTTTAAGGGACAGCAAAATTTGATTGGGGTTTACCGGTTTTATTAAATAATCCGCTATTTTAGAACCAATGGCCTCCTCCATAATCAATTCCTCTTCACTTTTGGTAATCATAACCACGGGAAGGGAATTATTGATCACCTTTATTTCGTTCAATGTTTCCAAGCCCGAAATACCGGGCATATTTTCATCCAAAAAAACAATATCGACATGTGTTTCCTTTAATTCATCCAAAGCCTCCCGACCACTTAGACAAGTTATAACTTTATAATTCTTGCCTTCTAAAAATAAGATATGGGGTTTTAATAAATCTATTTCATCATCTACCCAAAGTATTGTAATCTTGTTCATTTAGTCCTTATATTTGCCTATGTAAAGAATCCTGGTTTTGATAAAATCAAATAAGCTCAAAATTTTCAATGATCCAATTTACGGATTTATCGGAATACCCAATGCACTAATCTTTAATCTAATTGCTGAACCCTATTTTCAGAGGTTAAGGAGAATCTCCCAAATGGGGCTGTCCTATCTGGTTTATCCAGGGGCGCATCATACCCGTTTCCATCATGCTCTGGGAAGTATGCACTTAATGCAGCAGGCCATTCAGGTCCTAAGGTTCAAGTCCGTTGAAGTTACAAAGGAAGAGGAAGACGGACTCCTGTGCGCCATATTATTGCATGATATTGGGCACGGCCCTTTTTCCCACGCCATGGAGCACAGTATTGTGGAGGGAGTGAATCATGAACATATATCCCTATTGTTCATGGAGGCCCTAAATGAGAAATACAAAGGAAAACTAAGCACGGCCATTGCCATTTTTAAAGGGCAATATCCCAAGAAGTTTTTAAATCAATTGGTCTCCAGTCAACTGGATATGGACAGGATGGATTATTTAAAGAGGGATAGTTTCTATACTGGGGTGGCGGAAGGAAATATAAATTCCGAAAGGCTCCTTACCATGTTGAATGTTCTTAATGGAGAATTGGTGATAGAGGAAAAGGGAATTTATTCGGTTGAAAAATTTCTAATGGCCAGGCGCTTCATGTATTGGCAGGTTTATTTACATAAAACCGGATTGGTAGCCGAGCAGCTTTTGATAAAAATATTACAAAGGGCGAAGGATTTGTTGGGCAAGGGTGACAATGTTCCGTTCAACGGTGCCCTTAAATTCTTTATGGAAAATAAAATCCCAAAGGAAGAATTTTCACGGGATAAATTGGATTTGTTCGCCCAATTGGATGATGTAGATATTTTGTGGGCCATTAAAAGCTGGCAGGATCATGAGGATTTTGTATTATCAAAACTATGTAAGATGATCATTAACCGCAGTTTGTTACATGTAAAACTGAAGAATAAACCTATTAATGAAGCCAAACTGAACAAACACTTTTTAAGTTTCAAAAACGAACATGGGTTAACGGATGAAGAAACGTCTTATTTCGTGTTTTCGGGGAAAATTGAAAACCAGGCGTACAACGCCAAAAGTCAGAATATTAACATTCTGCGAAGTAATGGTAGCAGCACGGATGTAGCCAAGGCCTCAGACCAACAATATTTGAAAACGCTTTCCAAAACCGTAACCAAATATTATATGTGCTATCCTAAAGTTTCCGTTTAACTATTTTTCTTACTTTTGTGTCCATGATATTTACAGCAAGCCAAATCGCGGGTATATTGGAAGGGGATGTGGAGGGTAATCCAGAGATAGCTGTACATAAATTGGCGAAGATAGAAGAAGGTGAAAAAGGAGCACTAACGTTTCTGGCGAACCCAAAATACACTTCCTACATTTATACTACAAAAGCATCTGTAACCATTGTAAACAGGGACTTTGTTCCGGACCACCAATTAGAGACCACCTTGATAAAAGTGGATGATGCCTATAAATCCTTTTCCAAACTTTTGGAATATTACAATCAGGTAAAAAATAACAAAATTGGCATTGAGGAACCTGTGTTTAGAGCGGATACGGCTACCCACGGGAAGGATTTTTATTTAGGGGCTTTTTCCTATTTGGGCAATAACGTTAAGATAGGGGACAATGTAAAAATATATCCCAATGTCTATATAGGAGACAACGTTTCCATCGGTAACAATGTGGTCATCTTTGCAGGCGCCAAAATCTATTCGGAAACACTTATAGGTAATAATTGTGTGGTGCATAGTGGGGTAGTTCTGGGAGCCGATGGTTTTGGTTTTGCTCCAAGTGAAAATGGAGAATATATAGCCGTACCGCAAACAGGAAACGTTATTCTTGAGGACAATGTGGATATAGGGGCGGGTACTACGATTGATCGCGCCACCTTGGGCTCTACTATCCTTAGGAAAGGCGTAAAATTGGATAATCAAATTCAGATAGCCCACAATGTTGAAATTGGGGAACATACCGTAATTGCTGCGCAGACGGGAATAGCCGGATCTACTAAAATTGGAAAGTATTGCAAGATAGGGGGACAGGTAGGTATTGTTGGTCATATTATAATAGGGGATAGGGTAAAAATTCAGGCTCAGTCCGGCATTGGAAGAAATGTAAAGGACGATGAAATATTACAGGGCTCCCCGGCATTAAACTATGGAGATTACAATAAATCCTATGTACATTTTAAAAATCTGCCCAAAATAATAAATAGATTAGAACACATTGAAAAAAAGGATTGACGGTGAGTAACACAACTACAAAACAACGGACAATTGCAAAGGAAATTACGCTTAAGGGTGTAGGATTGCACACAGGGGAAAATGTGACATTAAGGTTTGTTCCTGCCCCTGAAAATTTTGGTTATGCTTTTAAACGTGTGGATCTAGAAGGTGAGCCCATCATTGAAGCTGATGCCAACTATGTAGTAAATACCCAAAGGGGCACCAATTTGGAGAAACGCGGGGTAAAGATCCAGACCTCGGAACATGTTTTGGCCGCCTTGGTAGGTTTGGAAATAGACAATGTCCTAATAGAGTTGAATGCCCCGGAACCTCCAATAATGGACGGTTCTTCCAAATTTTTTGTAGAAGCGCTGGAAGAAGCGGGAATCGTTGAGCAGAATGCCTTGCGGGATGAGTTTATCGTAAAGGATGTTATTTCGTACAAAGATGAAGAAACAGGTAGTGAAATAACGATTATCCCATCGGAAACCTACCAGGTAACTACTATGGTAGATTTTGGTACCAAGGTGCTTGGCACCCAAAATGCCACCTTAGAGAGTTTGAGCGAGTTTAAATCTGAAATAGCGGATGCAAGAACATTTAGTTTCTTGCACGAACTTGAAATGTTGTTGGAAAACGGCTTGATAAAGGGTGGTGATTTAAATAATGCCATTGTTTATGTAGACAAGGAGATTTCCGATTCAACCATGAAAAAGCTGGAAAAGGCTTTTAATAAAAAGAAATTATCGGTAAAGCCCAACGGTATTTTGGACAACCTAACACTGCACCAACCCAATGAAGCTGCCAGGCATAAGTTATTGGATGTTATTGGTGATCTTGCCTTGACAGGAACAAGGATTCGAGGGAAGGTTATTGCCAATAAGCCAGGACATTTTGTGAATACACAGTTCGCTAAAAAATTGTCCAAAATCATTAAAATGGAAAAGAGGAACCATGTACCACAATATGATTTAAACAAACCGCCTTTGATGGATATCCATCAGATTATGGACATGTTGCCACACAGACCTCCTTTTCTGCTCATAGACAGAATCCTGGAACTATCCGATGAACATGTGGTAGGAATGAAGAATGTGACCATGAACGAACCTTTTTTTGTAGGCCACTTCCCAGGTGCCCCGGTAATGCCCGGAGTACTTCAAGTTGAAGCAATGGCGCAAACTGGAGGTATTTTGGTTCTGAGTACTGTTCCAGACCCCGAAAATTACCTTACACTTTTCATGAAGATCGACAATGTGAAGTTCAAGCAAAAAGTTCTCCCCGGCGACACCTTAATTTTCCACTGTAGTTTAATTACACCCATTAGACGAGGTATATGTCACATGCAGGCCTATGCCTATGCCAATGGAAAATTGGTATGCGAAGCTGAAATGATGGCTCAAATTGTTAAAAAGAAATAAGAAGGATGAATCAACCACTGGCTTACATTCACCCTGGAGCTAAAATTTCCAAAAATGTTGTAGTAGAACCATTTACAACCATTCACAATAACGTAGTTATTGGGGATGGTACATGGATTGGTTCCAATGTTACCATAATGGAAGGGGCAAGAATTGGAAAAAACTGCAATATTTTTCCTGGTGCCGTCATATCCGCACCACCACAGGACCTAAAGTACGAAGGCGAAGATACCACGGTCATAATCGGCAACAACACTACCATAAGGGAATGTGCCACCATACACAAGGGCACATCAGATAGGATGAAAACGGTTATTGGCGATAATTGTCTAATTATGGCCTATTGCCATGTTGCGCATGATTGTTTGGTGGGCAACAATTGTATTTTTTCCAACAATTCCACCTTGGCCGGACACGTAACCATTGGGGATAATGTAATATTGGCCGGCCTGGTGGCCGTACATCAATTTGTTTCCATTGGTCGCCACGCTTTTGTAACGGGCGGTTCCTTGGTAAGAAAGGATGTGCCTCCTTTTGTAAAAGCGGCAAGGGAACCCTTATCTTACGTAGGTATCAATTCCGTGGGACTAAGAAGGAGAAACTTTGAGTCCGATAAAATTCGGGAGATACAGAACATATACCGAATACTATATCAAAAGAATTATAACAATACCCAAGCTGTTCAAATAATAGAGGCAGAAATGGAGGCTACTCCGGAAAGGGATGAAATTTTACAATTTATAAGGGATTCCCAAAGAGGAATCATGAAAGGTTATTTCAGTACTAATTAGAATTTTATGGCATCAACATCAGATATTAGAAAAGGATTGTGCATTAGGTACAACAACGACATTTACAAAATAATTGAATTTCTTCATGTAAAACCGGGTAAGGGTCCGGCTTTCGTAAGAACTAAACTTAAAAGTATAAGTACGGGCAAAGTATTGGACAATACATTTTCCGGAGGTTCAAAAATCGAGGATGTGCGTGTAGAAACCCGCTCTTACCAGTTTTTATACGCTGAGGGAGAGAACTACCATTTTATGAACACGGACGATTACAACCAGATTACCCTACAGGAGAGTTCTTTGGATGCTCCCGATTTATTGAAGGAAGGCGAAGTGGTAACCATACTTTTCAATACAGAGGACAGTATGCCACTTTCTGTAGATATGCCGGCAAGTGTTATTTTAGAAGTTACCTACGCTGAACCAGGGGTTAAGGGCAATACGGCGACCAATGCAACCAAACCGGCCAAAGTTGAAACAGGGGCTACCGTAAATGTTCCCTTGTTTATCAATGAAGGCGATAAAATAAAAATTGACACGGAAAAAGGCGCTTATATGGAGCGTGTTAAGGAATAAAACAGTTTTCACAACGCTTTTTGCTGCATAATGGCATAAGACCTAACTATGAAATTTCCATCCCCTTATACGCTTAACCAGATTGCGACCATCATCAATGCCGAATATGTGGGTCATGATGATTTTCCTGTGTTGGGCATGAACGAAATCCATGTTGTGGAGAAAGGTGATATCGTATTTGTGGATCATCCCAAATATTATGACAAGGCCCTAAACTGTGCCGCCTCCATTGTCTTGATCAACAAAAAAGTGGATTGCCCGGAAGGGAAGGCATTATTGATCTCAGATGATCCTTTTAGGGATTTCAACATCCTAACTCTTTTTTTTAAGCCTTTTGTTCAGGCCCAAACCAATATCGCCAGCTCTGCCAAAATTGGTAAGGAAACTGTGGTACAACCCAATTGCTTTATTGGAAACAATGTAGTAATTGGCGATAACTGCCTAATTCATTCCAATGTATCCATATACGATAATTGCGTAATAGGAAACAATGTTACCATTCATTCGGGGTCGGTATTGGGTTCGGACGCCTTTTATTACAAAAAAAGGCCGGAAGGATATGATAAACTAATCTCGGGAGGAAGGGTAGTCATTGGGGATAACGTTGATATTGGTGCGCTTTGCACTATAGATAAAGGGGTTACTGGAGATACGACCATTAAAAAAGGAACAAAGTTGGACAACCAAGTCCAGATAGGCCATGATACCGTAATTGGTGAGAAATGCCTAATTGCTTCCCAAACCGGCATTGCAGGTTGTGTCATCATAGAAGATGAGGTTACCTTATGGGGACAGGTGGGAATAACAAGTGCCGTCACCATCGGAAAAAGAGCTGTTGTTCTGGCTCAAACAGGGGTTTCCAAATCCTTGGAAGGCGGAGCGTACTATTTTGGGAGTCCGGCAGAGGAATCAAGGGAAAAATTAAAACAGCTGGCCTATGTTAAGCAAATCCCTTTTATATTAAAAAAATTAGAAAAATAAATATGCAGGAGAATAGTTTAGAATTCCTTTTCAAAACTTTATTTTTGCAAGAATCAATTAAACCAAATATATAATGAGCGTTTTAGTAAATAAAGATTCCAAAATTATTGTTCAAGGTTTTACAGGTAGCGAAGGTACTTTTCATGCTGAACAAATGATCGAATACGGCACCAATGTGGTTGGTGGGGTAACACCGGGAAAAGGTGGACAAGAGCATTTGGGAAAACCTGTGTTCAATACAGTTGAAGAAGCCGTTCAAAAAGTTGGGGCCGATACCACCATCATTTTTGTTCCGCCGGCTTTTGCTGCAGATGCAATTATGGAAGCTGCTAGCGCTGGAATTAAAGTGATCATTACGATTACAGAAGGTATTCCCGTAGCCGATATGGTGAAGGTATATGACTATATTAAACATATGGACTGCCGATTGGTAGGTCCAAACTGTCCTGGAGTAATTACCCCAGGGGAAGCCAAAGTAGGTATTATGCCTGGCTTCGTCTTTAAAAAGGGTAATGTAGGCATTGTTTCCAAGTCCGGAACTTTAACCTATGAAGCTGCCGATCAAGTAGTGCGCCAGGGTCTTGGGATTACCACTGCCATTGGAATAGGAGGGGATCCAATAATTGGTACCACTACAAAAGAAGCAGTGGAATTGTTGATCAATGATCCAGAAACCACTTGTTTGGTTATGATCGGTGAAATAGGTGGACAATTGGAAGCGGATGCCGCACAATGGTATAAGGCAAGTGGCAGCAAGAAACCAATCGTTGGATTTATTGCCGGTGAAACAGCTCCAGCAGGTAGAACTATGGGGCATGCAGGTGCCATAGTTGGCGGTAGTGATGATACGGCCCAAGCCAAAAAAAGAATCATGAGGGAATGTGGAATCCACGTTGTGGATTCACCTGCCGAAATTGGTTTAAAAGTTAAGCAAGTTTTGGGATAACCCCCGTTCAATAAATTTTATTCCGTTTATACTGTACCGATTATTTCGGAATTCTTCAGGATAAGCGGGATTTTTTTTGCCTGGAAATACCGGGACCTTAAAATTTTATACCAGCATTTAAGGTAAAAATTTTAAAACAGCTAAAACATAACTTATATTTGATTATCAACTAAGAAACTAAAGACAGATGAAGTTACTAGAAGGAAAAAATGCAATAATCACCGGAGCAAGTAGGGGAATCGGAACTGGAATAGCACAAGTCTTCGCCAAGCACGGTGCCAATGTTGCCTTTACATATAGTTCCAGTGAAGCCCCGGCTTTGGCCTTGGAAAAAGAGCTAAGTGCCTATGGCGTAAAAGCTAAGGCATATAAGAGCAATGCTGGCAGTTTTGAGGATTCGGAAAAATTGGTAGCCCAAGTATTGGAAGATTTTGGGGGTGTAATCGATATTCTCATCAATAATGCCGGTATCACCAAAGACAATCTTTTAATGAGAATGGGCGAAGATGATTTTGATTCTGTAATTGAAATAAATTTAAAATCGGTTTTTAACATGACAAAGGCCGTACAGCGGACCATGCTTAAACAAAGAAGTGGCTCCATAATAAACATGAGTAGTGTAGTAGGGGTGAAAGGTAACGCGGGACAGGCAAATTATGCCGCTTCCAAGGCCGGAATGATCGGGTTTACCAAATCCATAGCCTTGGAACTTGGTTCTAGAAATATAAGATGTAATGCCATTGCACCCGGCTTTATTGAAACGGAAATGACAGATAAGTTGGATGCAAAGGTAGTACAGGGATGGAGGGATGGAATTCCATTAAAAAGAGGAGGTCAGCCCGAAGATGTAGCCAATGCCTGTCTGTTTTTAGCTTCGGATCTTTCGGCCTATATCACAGGACAAGTTCTAAATGTGGATGGAGGGATGCTCACCTAGGTTTTATTTTGAGCTAGATAGGCCTTGAATTAGCTATAGAAATACTTATTTTAGGTGCAACTTGGCCGCGTGCCGACCCGGCTATACATTGCATACCAAGTACATAAAGTAGCTACTAAAGGGCATTAATTCCAACAACCATTTATGATGCAAATACAGACAGTACTTTTTTTATTGCTCGCGGCCATTGTGGCACTGGCACTCGTACTGTTTCAATATTATTATAAAAGCAAAAGGAGGGGAAAACTTCAGGTAATCCTTTCCTTTTTGCGTTTTTTGGCCATATTCGGAACCTTATTACTCATTATCAATCCAAAATTTAAGAAGAACGAATATACCCTGGAAAAGACCAATTTGGTACTACTTGCGGACAATTCAACTTCAATGATTTCCAAGGATAAAGCCCAAGTAATCTCCGACCTTTACTCGTTAAGAAAAAAAGCCGTAGCATTATCGGAAAAATTCAATATACTCAATTACAGATTTGGATCGGATTTATCCAATTCCGACAGTCTTGGCCTTGTAGAGAAAAGTACCAATATTTCTAAGGCCTTGGCAGGTTTAAACGAAATATTTACAGGTACAAATACCGCAGTCGTATTGCTTACAGATGGCAATCAGACCATAGGGGAAGACTATGAATTTTACGGAAAGCGACAAAAATTTGCTATTTACCCCGTGGTTCTAGGCGACACCACCAAATACGATGATTTGGCAATAAACCAAATAAATGCCAACAGATACACCTTTCTAAAGAACAAATTCCCTTTGGAAGTTTTTATTTCTTATGACGGTAAGGAAGAAATTTCCACGGAATTAAAGATTTTTATGGACGACAATTTGGTATATAAGGAACAAATATCGCTGTCCAATGTTTCCAACACCAAGATTGTCAATACCCAGATAGAGGCCAGTACGGTGGGTGTGAAAGATATTAAGGTGGCTATATCCCCATTGTCCAACGAAAAAAATACGGCAAACAATGAAAAATCAATGGCACTGGAAATATTGGACGAAAAAACAAATGTGGCCATTATCTCTGCTGTCCAACACCCGGACATTGGAGCTCTTAAGAAATCCATTGAGAGTAACGAACAGAGACTGGTGTCCATTTATAGGCCCGATACCGATTTAAGTAAATTACAGGAGGTGGACATGTACATACTTTATCAGCCCGATGCCTCTTTTGATAAGGTATACAAACAAATTCAATTGCGAAATTCCAATACCTTTACCATATTGGGAACTGATACCGATTTGAATTTTTTGAACAAAATTCAAAATAACTTCCTAATAGAAACAGGCTATCCTGTGCAGGAATTATTTGCAATCCAGAATGCCGCATTTTCAAAGTTCGATATTTCGGAATTCTCCTTGGAAGGTTTTCCGCCCCTGCTATCGGATGCTGGTCCGGTGAATATTTTGGGCAGGGGCGAACCCTTGTTAAAAATGCGTATACGAGGGGTGGACATGGACCAACCCTTAATGACCACCGTAGAGGAAGAGAGCGCAAAACATGCCATATTGGTCGGGGAAAATATATGGAAATGGAGGGTTCAAAATTACCGGAACGATCAAACTTTTAATAATTTTGATGCTTTTCTCGGAAAACTGATCCTTTATCTATCGACTACCAAAGGCAAAAATAGATTTGTACTGGATTATAGCCCCATTTACAACAATAGTAGCGAAACAAAAATTAAAGCCACTTATTTTGATGAGGCCTTTGCCTTTGACTCCAATGCGTCCATCAACTTAAAAGTGGTGAATAAATCCACCAATACTTCCTTGGAAGTCCCAATGTTGTTAAAAGACCGATACTATGAGGCGGACCTAAGCAATTTACCCCCGGGCAAATATGATTTTATTGCTACCGTAAGCAAAGAGAATTTTAACAGGTCAGGTAGTTTTTCCATTTTGGATTTTGATGCCGAAAAACAATTTACCTCCAGCAATTACGATAAACTGAATCGTCTTGCCAATAATACGGCAGGAAAACTTTACTTTCCCGATCAAATGGATTCCTTGGTGATGGCTCTGGAAAACGATCCTAAGTTTGTCCCAGTTCAAAAAAGCAAACAAATTGTCGTACCTTTAATCGATTTTAAATTTCTTCTAGGTATTATCATTGCAGCACTATCGTTGGAGTGGTTTATCAGAAAATATAATGGATTAACTTAATAAATAATAAATATATTAAATGGACAAATTACCAAAAATTGCATTACCGGCCATATTCGCCCTAATAGTACTTGTTATATTAATTTCGAAATCGGCCGTTACCATTGGCTCAGGTGAAGCGGGAGTGCTTTACAAAACTTTTTCTGGTGGGGTGGTGACCGATGAGGCCCCATTAGGTGAAGGCTTTCATCTAGTGGCACCTTGGAACAAGGTTTTTATCTACGAAGTACGTCAACAGGAAGTTTTGGAAAAAATGCAGGTATTATCTTCAAACGGTCTTGAGATAAAGTTGGAAGCTTCGGCCTGGTTTGAGCCAAAAAGAGAATTTTTAGGAAAATTACATCAGGAAAAAGGTATGGACTATATACAACGTGTATTATTGCCAACTATCAGATCGGCGGCAAGAAGTGTTGTTGGAAGATACACCCCGGAACAGCTTTATTCCAGTAAAAGGGATGCCATTCAACAGGAGATATATGAAGAAACCCAGAAAATTGTTGACGGACAATACATTCAGCTCAATGAAATTTTGGTTAGGGACGTAACCTTGCCTCCAACTATTAAGGAAGCCATTGAACGTAAACTTAAACAGGAACAAGAATCCCTTGAGTATGAATTTAGGTTGGTTACCGCGCAAAAAGAAGCTGAAAAAGTACGTATTGAAGCACAGGGTAAAGCTGATGCCAATAGTATTTTAAGTGCTTCCCTGACCGACAAAATATTGCAGGACAAGGGTATTGATGCTACTATCAAATTATCGGAATCCCCCAATGCCAAAGTAATCGTTATTGGAAGTGGGGAATCAGGAATGCCAATTATACTAGGGAATCAATAATAATTTAACAATTTTAAAATAAATTGTTCCGTATAAATTTTCCAAGGTTGAAAAATAGTTTTAATTTTGCCTTATCATGAAAAATAACAGGACACATCATCATCATTTCTTCACTTGCAATCAAGCGAGCTAGGAATGTATTGTTGTATCTAAACTATATTCTAACCCGTTTGAGCAATCAAACGGGTTTTGTATTTAACAACCTGTTAGATTTGTTCAGGCCAAAAACAAAATACCAAAAATGAAAAAAATTAGAATCGCGATTCAAAAAAGCGGCCGATTAAATGAAGACTCACTTCAAATACTAAAGGACTGTGGTATTTCCATAGACAATGGAAAAGACCAACTTAAGGCTTCTTCCAGAAATTTTCCTTTAGAGGTTTTTTACCTTAGAAATGGGGATATTCCCCAATATCTTAGGGATGGGGTCGTAGATATTGCCATAATTGGTGAAAATGTCCTTATTGAAAAGGGTGAGGATATCTCCATAGCCGAGAAATTGGGCTTTTCCAAATGCAAGGTTTCCCTAGCGGTCCCTAAATCGGTCAAGTACAAATCGGTGACAGATTTTGAGGGCAAAAGGATTGCTACTTCCTATCCCAATACCGTAAAGAATTATTTGGATAGCAAGGGCGTAAAAGCAGATCTTCACATTATAAATGGTTCTGTGGAAATTGCCCCAAATATTGGATTGGCAGATGCTATATGCGACATTGTTTCCAGCGGAAGTACGCTGTTCAAAAATAATTTAAAGGAAGTTGAGGTAATGCTGACGAGTGAAGCAGTACTGGCAGTTTCTCCACAAATTTCCCAAGAAAGAACGGTCTTATTGGAAGACTTAAGATTTAGGATCCAGTCCGTATTACGTGCCAGGCAGTCCAAATATGTGCTTTTAAATGCACCAAACGAAAAGTTAAACGAGATTATTGGACTATTGCCGGGTATGAGGAGTCCAACCGTACTTCCTTTGGCCGAAGAAGGCTGGAGCTCCGTACACACGGTAATTAATAAGGACAAGTTTTGGGAAGTGATCCAGGAGCTCAAAAAGGCAGGAGCAGAGGGAATACTGGTTTGCCCTATAGAAAAAATGGTATTGTAATAGTGCTATGGCCAATGAATTTCAAATAGGGTTTATTCCAAAGGAGAACATGAACGATATTTTGCCTTTGGTACATATGCTCAACAGCTATAAAATTCCTGTCGAAACCCTTGAAAAACGATTGCAGGATATGCTATTGGACGGATATCAATGTTTGGGCGCTTATAATAAAGAAGAGTTAATCGGTATTTGTGGTATTTGGGTTTTAAATAAATTATATGTAGGTAAACATCTGGAACCGGACAATGTATTCGTATTGCCGGAATATAGAAGTGCTGGGGTTGGGAAATTAATGTTGGATCATGTTTTGGACTATGCGGTGGAAATTGGATGCAATACCACAGAGATCAACTGCTATATAAATAATACGAAAGGAATTCAGTTTTGGAACAACCAAGGATACAAGACCATAGGTTACCACATGCAAAAAGTATTATAGTAATGAACAAGATATACAATCCGGAAAGATCACAATGGAAAACTGTTTTAAAACGGCCAACACAATCTGTCTCCGAGGTCGAAGATATTGTCAGCGCCGTTTTTAGTGAAATTAAGGCCGGTGGGGACACTGTGGTGAGCAATTACACCAAAAAATTTGATGGTGTGGACTTGCAGGATGCTTTGGTATCATCCAAAGAGATAGAAGATTCCATTAAATTGATTTCCAATGATTTAAAATTAGCTATTCAGCAGGCTAAAAACAATATTGAAAAATTTCACAAGGCCCAAAAAACTGAAAAAATTACGGTAGAGACTGCAGATGGCGTACTTTGCTGGCAAGAAAAAAGGCCTATACAGAAAGTAGGTTTATATATTCCAGGGGGTACCGCCCCTTTGTTTTCGACCATTTTAATGTTGGCCATTCCTGCCAATATTGCCGGATGCAAAGAAATAGTTCTATGTACCCCTCCCAACAAGGAAGGGAAAGTACACCCGGCCATTTTATATGCTGCCAACCTATGCGGGGTTACCAAAATATTCAAGGTGGGAGGTATCCAAGCTATTGCCAGTATGACATTTGGAACGGAAACCATTCCTCCTGTGTATAAAATATTTGGCCCGGGAAACCAATTTGTAACCGTTGCCAAACAGATTGCCACTAAATACGGAATATCCATAGATATGCCTGCCGGTCCAAGTGAGCTCTTGGTTATGGCAGATGATACCGCCAATGCTGCATTTGTAGCTTCAGATCTATTGAGTCAGGCCGAACACGGAGTGGATAGTCAGGTCATTTTGGTATCCACTTCAAAAACCCTAATAGATGCGGTGGAAGTGGAGGTTGCCAAGCAGATTCAGGACCTGCCTAGAAAGGAAATAGCATTTAAGGCCATTGCCAATAGTAAGCTGATCTTTGTGAAAGACCAACAGACGGCCGTAGATATAATAAATGAATACGGTCCGGAACATTACATTTTATGTGTTCAAGATGAAGAGTTTTTTTTAGAACAAACCTACAATGCAGGATCTGTTTTTATTGGGAATTATACCCCTGAAAGTGCCGGGGATTATGCATCGGGAACCAATCATACCTTGCCCACCAATGGATTCGCCAAGCAGTACAGTGGTGTAAATTTGGATAGTTTTATGAAGAGCATGACCTTTCAAAAAATATCCAAAAAAGGAATCCGGGAAATTGGTAGGACCATAGAGCTTATGGCCGAAGCCGAGGGGCTACAGGCGCATAAAAATGCAGTAACCCTGAGATTGGACAGTTTAAAATAAGGGGACCCATGTAATGAGGTATATCACCTTTTTTGCAAGTGGTGCCAAATGGCGAAAAGCATAAAAAAATGAAAACGAAAATATTCAATATCAACAATATAGTACGGGAAAACGTAAAGGGATTGAGCCCCTATTCTTCTGCAAGGGACGAATATGTTTCGGACGGATCCAAAATGGTATTTTTGGATGCCAATGAAAATCCTTTTGAAACTGGGGTAAATAGATATCCCGATCCGCATCAAAGACGTTTAAAAGAGGTTTTGGCGGAAAGAAAAGGAGTTTCTTCCCAGCAACTTCTATTAGGCAATGGTAGTGACGAAGTACTGGATTTAATTTTTAGGGCTTTTTGTGAACCTAAAGAGGATAACATTATTAGCTTACCGCCAACCTATGGTATGTACAAGGTACTTGCCGGTATTAACAACATAGAGAATAGGGAGGTTCTTTTGACCAAGGATTTCGAGCCCAATGTGTCCAAAATACTTGGTATAGCCGACGACAATAGCAAGTTGCTGTTTCTGTGTTCCCCGAACAACCCCACGGGCAATAGTTTTTCAAATGCCAGTATAAGGGAGTTATTGGACAATTTTAATGGATTGGTGGTCATAGATGAGGCTTATATTGACTTTTCAAGTGAGAAGAGTTGGATTTCCGAATTACCCAACTATCCCAATCTGGTGGTGACCCAAACCTTGTCCAAAGCCTATGGAATGGCCGGGATAAGATTGGGGATTTGTTA
This sequence comes from Arenibacter troitsensis, assembly GCF_900177645.1. GTDB lineage: Bacteria > Bacteroidota > Bacteroidia > Flavobacteriales > Flavobacteriaceae > Arenibacter > Arenibacter troitsensis. Next base: position 159,169 of record NZ_FXAO01000003.1, on the reverse strand, counting down.
CGCTTCAGAAGAAATAATCTCGGTATTGAACAAGATCAAACCCCCGTACAATGTCAATGAATTAACCCAACAAAGAGCTTTGAAAAGGGTTTTGGATGTAAATGCGGTTAATGTGGAGGTGTCGGATATTTTAAAGGAACGTGAGGCGCTTATTGCTGTATTGCGTAACATTGATTTCGTGGAAAAAATATATCCTTCCGACGCCAATTTTATATTGGCCAAAGTAGATGATGCTTCCAAAAGATATAATCAACTTCTAAAAAAAGGTATTGTTGTCCGTAACAGGACCACCCAGCCCCTTTGTGAAAACACCTTGAGATTTACGGTTGGGACCAAGGAGGAAAACAAGATATTAATAAGTGCATTGCAGAATATAACAACCATTTAATACTATGAGTCCGGATACAAATACAAATTCTTTACAAGGGAAGCAAAAGGCGAAAAAAGTGCTCTTTATAGATAGGGACGGCACCATTATCAAGGAAACCGTGGATGAACAAATAGATTCTTTTGAAAAAATGGTGTTCTATCCCAAGGCTTTTACCTTTTTGGGTAAAATAGCCAAGGAACTGGATTTTGAATTGGTGATGATTACCAATCAAGATGGATTGGGGACCGATATTTTTCCAGAGGACACTTTTTGGCCCGTACATAATTTTATATTGAAATCCTTCGAAAATGAGGGGGTAGTTTTTGACAAGGTATTTCTGGACAGGACATTCCCCCACGAAAATGCCAATACCAGAAAACCGGGAACAGGATTGCTTACGGAGTATTTTTCAGAAGAATACGATCTGGCCAATTCCTTTGTAATAGGGGATCGCCTGACCGATGTGGAGCTTGCCAAGAATTTAGGGGCCAAAGGCATTTTTATAAATGACAATACCAATTTGGGCACTGGGGAAATATCTGTTAAGAGGGAGGAATTGGATATTTACATAGCTCTGGAAAGCAATGACTGGGAGAAAATTTACGAATTTTTAAAGCTGAAAGACCGGGTATCTGAAATAACTCGCAAAACCAATGAAACCGATATTTTTATAAGACTTAACCTAGACGGTACGGGCAAAAGTGATATCAGCACGGGATTAGACTTTTTTGATCATATGCTGGACCAATTGGCGCGTCATGGACAAATGGATCTGGAAATAAAGGTTAAGGGGGATTTAGAGGTAGATGAGCACCATACCATTGAAGATACTGCCATTGCGCTGGGAGAGGTATTCCACAAAGCCTTGGGCAATAAATTGGGTATAGAACGATATGGTTTCTGTTTGCCTATGGACGACTGTTTGGCACAGGCCGCCATAGATTTCGGTGGACGAAACTGGTTGGTATGGGAAACAGAATTTAAAAGGGAAATGATCGGTAAAATGCCTACCGAAATGTTTTATCATTTCTTCAAATCGTTTACCGATGGGGCAAAGGCCAACCTAAATATCAAGGCAGAAGGTACGAACGAGCACCATAAGATAGAGGCCATATTTAAGGCGTTTGCCAAGGCCATTAAGATGGCTGTGAAACGCGATGTAGAAAAAATGGTACTACCAAGTACCAAAGGGGTATTGTAATAGTGGATTGCCTCAGGTCAAGCCTAATTGTCGACAAAGGCAGGCCCATGGGGTATTGTAAGGAAAGAAATGTAAATATTTCAGCGCCCGCCTCAACGGAACGGGCAAGTAAGCATAGAAGGATTCAAATCCCATTTAGTGGGTTAAATAAATGTCCGAAGGATAAAGAAGATGAAAATAGTAATTATAGATTACGGAGCGGGAAATATACAGAGTATTAAATTTGCATTTCAGCGCTTGGGCTATGAAGCTGTATTGAGCAAGGATGCCGAAGAGATCATGGCAGCGGATAAAGTTATTTTTCCGGGTGTGGGGGAAGCCAGCAGTGCCATGAAAAAATTACGCGAAAGTAAATTGGATAAAATAATACCCACATTAAAACAGCCCGTATTGGGAATATGCCTGGGAATGCAATTAATGTGTCATTCCTCCGAAGAAGGAAATACACAGGGCCTTGGAATTTTTGATGTGGATGTGGTCAAATTTTCCAAAGATGTAAAAGTTCCACAAATTGGATGGAATCAAATTACCAATTTAAAGTCCGATTTATTCAAGAACGTCAAAGAAAAAGAGCATATTTATCTGGTTCACAGTTTTTATGCCCCCTTATGTGAGGAAACCATAGCCGAAGCGGAATATGGTTTGGAATATAGTGCCGCTTTAAAAAAGAACAATTTCTATGGCACCCAATTTCACCCGGAAAAAAGCAGTGAGGTAGGGGAGCAGATTCTTAGAAATTTTATCGAAATTATATAGACCCCCGTATAAATAAATACCAATCGGGATTTAATTAAAAACAATAATGAGAATAATACCGGCAATAGATATCATTGAAGGAAAATGTGTTAGACTATCCAAGGGCGACTATGATACCAAGAAAATATATAACGAGAGTCCCTTGGAGGTGGCAAAAGAGTTTGAAGCCCACGGTATAGAATACCTACATTTGGTAGATCTTGACGGCGCCAAATCCAAACACATCGTTAATCATAAAGTGCTGGAAAAAATAGCCTCCAATACCAACTTAAAGATAGATTTCGGGGGCGGACTAAAGACCGATGAAGATTTAAGGATAGCGTTTGAAAGTGGAGCCAATCAAATTACAGGGGGAAGTATTGCCGTAAAAGACAGGGAAACCTTTATCTCCTGGATCAACAAATACGGTCCTGAGAAGATTATCCTAGGGGCGGATGCCAAGGATGAAATGGTTGCCGTTTCGGGGTGGATGGAAGAATCCCAGGAAGAGTTGGTGCCCTTTATTCAGGGGTATCAAGAAGTGGGAATTAGGGGGGTTATCTGTACCGATATTAGTAAAGATGGAATGTTGGAAGGTCCTTCTTTTGATTTGTACCGCAAGATTTTGGAGGAATGTGGACCTCAACTATTGCTTATAGCCAGTGGAGGTATTTCAACTTTTGATGAACTCCCAAAATTGGCCGAGTTGGGCTGTGAAGGAACCATAATAGGAAAGGCCATTTATGAAAATAGAATTAGTCTTAAACAATTGGAAAAATTTATTCTTGACATTTAACCAATAAAGTTTTTGTAGACTACTGCCGACAGGCCAGTGATTGAGGAAAAGAATATAAACTGGATTCATCTCCAAAGAATAAACAAAAGTACCTAATGTTAACAAAGAGAATAATCCCTTGTTTGGATATTAAAAACGGTAGAACGGTAAAGGGGATAAATTTTGTAGATCTGCGAGATGCTGGTGACCCTGTGGAACTAGCCGAAATATATGCCAAAACCGGAGCGGACGAGCTTGTTTTTTTAGATATTTCCGCTACAGAGGAAAGAAGGAGAACATTGGCAGATTTAGTCCTACGTGTTGCCGAAAAAGTCAATATTCCGTTTACCGTAGGAGGTGGTATTTCTTCCGTGGAAGATGTGGATATATTATTGCATAACGGAGCTGATAAGGTATCCATAAATTCATCTGCTGTAAAAAATCCACAATTGATCAACGATCTGGTTGCCAAATTTGGCTCTCAATGTATTGTTGTAGCCATAGATGCCAAACAAATAGAAGGGGAATGGATTGTTCACTTGGTAGGAGGAAAGGTGCCTACAGCCTTAAACCTCTTTACCTGGGCAAAGGAAGTGGAAGAACGAGGGGCCGGAGAAATCCTGTTTACCTCCATGAACCACGATGGTACTAAGGACGGATTTGCCAATGAAGCTCTGGCAAAATTATCCACCGAATTGAATATACCCATAATCGCATCGGGCGGCGCAGGAAATATGCAACATTTCACGGATACCTTTATTGAAGGAAAAGCCGACGCAGCTTTGGCAGCGAGCGTTTTTCACTTTAAGGAAATCGAAATAAAGGACTTAAAGGAAGAGTTAAAAAGAAATCATATACCGGTAAGATTATAAAAAAAATATGGAATCCAAAATCATGAATATAGACTTCAACAAAAATAACGATGGACTGGTACCGGCCATAGTACAGGATGCAATTACCAAAAATGTACTTATGCTCGGATATATGAACCAAGAGGCCTACAATAAAACTGTGGATAGCCGTAAAGTAACCTTTTATAGTCGCACTAAAAAAAGACTTTGGACCAAAGGCGAAGAAAGCGGAAATTTTTTGAACCTGAGGGATATTAAACTGGATTGTGATAATGACACCCTTCTTGTCATGGTAAATCCAGTTGGGCCAACTTGCCACAAAGGTACCGGTACCTGCTGGGGCGAAGAAAACAATACGTCATTCGGATTTATTTCAGAACTGGAAAATATTATTCAAAACAGAAAAGAACAAGCCGAGGGCAAGGTAGCGATTCCTGAAGGTGTAAAGCCAAGCTATGTTTCCTCCCTTTTTAAGAGCGGTATCAATAAAGTTGCCCAGAAGGTTGGTGAAGAGGCCGTTGAAGTCGTGATCGAGGCCAAAGACGATAACGACCAGTTGTTTAAGGATGAAAGCGCCGATCTCTTGTTCCATTACTTGATATTGCTGCAGGCAAAAGGCTTCAAGCTACAGGACATCGTTAATGTTTTGCAGTCTAGGCATTGATTTGTGGATATATTTCATAAGACTTGAAATTTGTGTAATTTTCAAATTGGTTTTTTTTGGTTAAACAAATTAACTTATCTTCAAAATTTCAACCATTTAATAAATAACATTAACAAGAGCGTAGTCTATGAAATCAAATAGGAGAGATTTTCTGAGAAAAACATCAATTGCTGGTATGGGGTTGGCAATGACCCCGGCGTGGTCCAACCCAATCACTGGCAACAACCCGTATAATTTTGGTGCACCTTTGGCCGGTGCCAAGTATATGGGTGGATTTTCCGCTCCTAAATTGGAAACCGTAAAATGCGCTTTTATAGGCGTTGGTGCCCGTGGGTCTGGCCATGCACATCAGATTGCAGCTATTGAAGGCACAGAGGTTGTGGCTATCAGTGATTTGTACCAGGATCTTGCCGAAAAATCGGAAAAGGTATGCCGGGAGAACGGCGGTGGCACGAGGCACAAGAAGATAAAATTGTACACGGATGGGGAGAACGACTGGAAAAAGATGCTGAAAAAGGAGAAACCAGATGCCGTTTTTGTTTGTACTCCATGGAAATTACATGCGCCAATGGCCATTGAAGCTATGAAAAGTGGGGCCCATGTTTTTGTGGAAGTTCCGCTTGCCCTTACCATTCAAGAGATGTGGGATATAGTGGATACCTCGGAAAAAACCCAAAAGCACTGTATGATGATGGAAAACGTTAACTACGGAAGGGAAGAACTACTCTATTTAAATATGTGCCGTAAAGGTGTTATAGGAGAGTTGCTGCACGGAGAAGCGTCCTATATCCACGAACTAAGGTCGCAAATGAATGAGGTGGAACGCGGTACCGGATCCTGGCGAACCTATCATTATGCAAATCGCGATGGAAATCTCTACCCCACGCACGGATTGGGACCCGTTGCCCAATATATGAATTTAGCAAGGGGAGAAGATAATTTTAAATTCTTAAACTCCTACTCTTCACCAGGTAAAGGTAGAAATCTCTACGCTGCCAAGAATTTTCCGGCAGATCACAAATGGAATAAGTTGGACTTCAAAGGAGGGGATATAAATACATCCATCGTTAAAACCAACTTGGGTAGAACTATCATGGTACAGTGGGATGAAACGAGCCCCAGACCTTATAGCAGGCACAATCTTATTCAAGGAACGAAAGGTACCTTGACGGGTTTCCCGACCAGAATTGCTTTGGAAGGTGGAGTGGAAGGTGGACCGGATAGCCACCACGAATGGGCAGAAGGCGAGCAATTGCAAAGAATTTTTGAAAAATACGAACATCCATTATATGTGCGTTTGGGAGAATTGGCTACCAAAATGGGCGGACATGGTGGAATGGATTTTATAATGAGGTATAGAATCATCGAGTGTCTACGCAATGGACTACCACTGGATCAGAACGTTTATGAAGGGTGTTATTGGAGTGCTGTAGGTACTTTGAGTGAAGCATCCGTGGCCCAAAATGGTGCGCCTCAAGAGTTTCCTGATTTCACTAGGGGCAATTGGAAAACCACTGCACCTTTGGATATAGTTGCTTAAAGGCCTTACGGAATAAAAAATAGAAAGTCATTGTTTACCGGTTCAACTTAGTGTTTTGTTGTCCAAGTAAGCAATGACTTTTACTTTATAAGGGGAGGGGTAGTATACCCAAAGAGCTAGTCGGTACTGTCAACTCCAGCAACTTCCGTCCTACTATCCATAAGGCTTATAAGATCTTGGGTACTTGTGAATACTTTTTTGCTGTAATAACGTCCTCTATCCCAATCCGCAGGGTCCGCAGCTTTTAAGGCATCCGCTATAATATCCTGAACTTTCTCGGACAGGCCTTCACACTGACTCCCTTCCAGTAATTTAAATAGCTTTTCGTAAGACTCCAAGGCCTTTTCTGAATAGTATTTCTGATGATCAAAGTTGTTCGCCTTCAATGCGCTTTTGGCATGGTTAAGGGCATAGGAAGCGGTAGAATAAATTAATTCACAATCATCCTTAGCCTGGGCAACGGAAAAAATAAACAAAGAAAAGAACAACAAGCAAACTTTTTTCATAGGTCCGGGGTTTTAAGATCTGAATAAAGAAAACGATACTTTAAACCCGATATTGCCGGACCATCTTATTTCTATTATTTTTACATAGGTAACGGCCTACCTCGTAATTACCAAAGTTTAAATGGATTTACCACCATAGAACGAAAAGTTTTACCATATTAAAATCAGATGATTTCATCCATATTAACGGAGAATTCCTCTTTTTCAATTGTATTGTAACCACATCCAATATGTCACTATGCCTCAGCCAATTAACTTCATTATGAGGGTTTAGAAGCCATTCTGGCTTGGTTGGTAAATAATACCGGTGTTCAAAAAACTCAAGGGAATTAAATTTGTGGAAAGGAACCCACCTGCCACTAATACAACTGGGGTTAAAGGGGGCCACATCCCAATTATTTACCAAGAAGGGGATAAATAATTGGGATTTAAAACATACCCTATGCACTAATTCTTCAGGGTTTATATGTAGTCTATGCAACACTGATGTGGCTTCCGATGTCTTCAAAAGTGGAATCTGATGGTTAATAATCCTTTCTTTCTTGGCTTTAAAGGAATCGCGTTGGTTTGGCCCAATTAAATGGAGTGGCATATTTGTGCCCACTTCAGGAACTACATAAAACTTATACGTTAATTCAATATGTATAAATTGCTTACTATCAATATCTTGTAACAAAAAATCTATTTCCCCTAAACTTACTTTTTCCTTCCTTATGGGAATGTTATGCCCTATAACCTTATATTGCCTTGAGTGCTGGATCAGCTTTAAAAAAATGTGTTCTATTTTATGCCCCAGCCGTACATTGGAGGGTATTGACCCCATAGCCAAATTTTCAAAATATATTTCTGGAAAGTCAAATTGCTTCAAACCGTCCAATTCTCCTGTCCAAAGGGAAGGAGTGTTAAAGAATGCCTTGTAATATGAAATATTAATAAGATCCAAGCGGTGCTATTATGGGTAAACCGTTAAGTTTTCTTAAAAAAGGAAATGGTCTAGGCCAAATTAAGTAATTTTATAGTATGGCTATTAATAAAAGAAAAGGGTTTCGATTTTCAAACTATGAAGCCCCCGAACAAACTCCTTTCGAAAAGCTGTTTGATATTTTCAAGGAACTGATTACACATACTTCGGGAGATGTGGATGAGGCGTTGGATTGGTTAAGGGAGTTGGATAAGGAATATGAACTTACCGATGAGAATTACACCATTGATGATTTTATAGAAGATCTTAAAGCCAAAGGATTTCTGAGGGAGGAACCCAAAGAAGGTGATGGCGATGGTACCGGAGGGCAAAAGGCAGATTTGTCCATTACGGCCAAAATGGAACGGATCATTAGGCAAGCGGCCTTGAATCAAATTTTTGGTAAGATCAAGCGCAGTGGTTCGGGCAATCATAAAACCGGCCTATCAGGTAGAGGGGACGAACATATGGGTGAATTCAGGGAATATAGATTTGGAGACAGTTTAGAGCGAATTTCCATGACGGAGAGTTTAAAAAATGCCCAGATAAACCATGGTATCGGTAATTTTCATTTAAGTGAAGAAGATTTAGTGGTAGAGGACACCCAATTCAAAGCGCAAATGAGTACCGTACTGATGATCGACATTAGCCATAGTATGATACTGTATGGCGAGGACCGCATAACTCCGGCCAAAAAGGTAGCTATGGCCTTGGCAGAACTAATTACCACCCGTTATCCGAAGGACACTTTGGAGATTTTGGTTTTTGGCAACGATGCTTGGCCCATTCCAATAAAGGATCTACCTTATCTAAAAGTAGGGCCCTATCATACCAATACCGTTGCCGGATTGCAATTGGCAATGGACATGCTCCGTAGAAAACGAAATACGAACAAACAGATTTTTATGATAACCGATGGCAAACCCAGCTGTATTCGATTGGCTGATGGCACCTATTATAAAAATAGCGTGGGATTGGATGATTATATCGTTGAGAAATGTTACAACATGGCCAGACAGGCGAGAAAGCTCCATATTCCCATAACCACCTTTATGATTGCCAAGGATCCTTATTTAACACAGTTTGTACGACATTTTACGGAAGCCAATAAGGGAAAAGCCTTCTTTACCGGTTTAAAAGGACTTGGTGAAATGATTTTTGAGGACTACGAACAAAATAGGAGAAAAAGATTAAAGGGATAATTGAAGAAAAACAAAAATTAGAAAAAGCTATTAAGCAACGAACCTTAATGACTGCTAAAGACAGAGACCAAAATATAAATATTTACAGATGAAATTGAATCATAAGGAAATTACCAATCTGGGAGAACTTAAAAAGGCTGGATATAAAACAAAAAAAATAAAGGATGAGTTAAGGGCAAATCTTATAGACAAAATAAAATCGGACGAAATTACATTTCCAGGGGTTTGGGGCTATGAAAATTCCGTAGTGCCAGAACTGGAAAGAGCTATATTGTCCAGGCACAATATTAATCTATTGGGACTTAGGGGGCAAGCTAAAACTCGTTTGGCCAGGTTAATGGTTAATTTATTGGACGAGTATATTCCCATAGTCGCCGGTTCGGAGATAAATGACGACCCTTTAAGTCCAATCTCACGTTTTGCCATAGAGACCATTAAGGAACACGGGGACCTAACACCAATTTCCTGGCTGCACAGAAGTGAACGATTTTATGAAAAATTGGCTACACCAGATGTGACCGTGGCCGATTTAATTGGAGATGTGGACCCGATAAAAGCGGCCAACCTAAAGTTGTCCTATGCCGATGACAGGGTTATACATTTTGGAATGATCCCGCGTGCCAACCGTTGTATTTTTGTTATCAATGAATTGCCGGATCTTCAGGCAAGAATACAGGTTTCCCTTTTTAACATCCTACAAGAGGGCGACATTCAGATAAGGGGGTTTAAGCTTCGCTTGCCTTTGGACCTACAGTTTGTATTTACCGCAAATCCGGAAGATTACACCAACAGGGGTAGTATAGTAACCCCGTTAAAAGATAGGATAGGGTCGCAGATTTTAACACACTATCCAGACGACATTGAAACCGCGCGTAAAATTACGGAACAGGAATCCAAATTGGATAAACGCCAAACCGACCTTGTTTATGTCCCGGATTTGGCCAGGGATCTTTTGGAACAGATAAGCAGGGAAGCCAGGGAAAGTGAATATGTAGATGCCAAAAGTGGTATTAGTGCTAGGATGAGTATAACTTCCTTCGAAAATTTAATGAGTACTGCCGAACGAAGACTACTTAAGAATGGCCAAGAAACTACCATGATAAGACTGAGCGATTTTATGGGGGTGATTCCGTCCATTATCGGTAAGATTGAATTGGTATATGAAGGGGAACAGGAAGGTTCTGGTAGTGTTGCGGAAATATTGATCGAAGATGCCGTAAAATCGCTATTCCTAACTTATTTTCCGAAGATAGATAAATTGGAACGCAAGGATGCCGAAGGTCCTTATGACGAACTGATAAGTTGGTTTTTTGATGGGGAAGGCTTTGATTTGTTGGATGACGCCACCGATGAGGAATACAAGGAAAAGCTGGATAGCATTATTCCGCTTCAACAATTGGTTACAAAATACCAGCCCAACATTAACAAGGAAGACACCTACTTTCTAAAAGAATTACTATTATGGGGGCTTGTTGCCCATAAAAAATTAAGTAAACAACGGTATACCGTAGGCTACCAAATAAAAGATGTATACGGTAGTTTTATAAGAGGCTTGTAAAATATGAAATTTTATTCCCAGGCATCAATGTGATTATTCAGGTAATCAAAATCATATTTGCCCACCATCCGTTTTCTCATTACAAACGACCAAACGGTAAGTAGTACCAACAGCGTTTGTAATGAAATAATCAAGATGCCCATAGGAATAAAGGAACTGGGAATAACATGGTCCTGAAAATCACTTTGGGAACCAAGTATCAAAAAAGTTTCGTAAATATCATAACCATAGGCCAATAAGATACCGTACATGATGTACTCAATATTTTTCATGATCATATCAGGGTATTCCCTTTCCGTAATTTTAAACCATAGTACATATAAATAAACAAAATGGACCAATGTCAACAAAGGAAAAATATAGCTCCCCAGTTTATTAAAAACAAAGGTATTTCCATACATGCTGTAAAAACCAAGTATGATCAAGGACAGCAGTGAAACAATAGTTAGGCCAAGGTTAATTAGCGGGGCGGTTCGTTTAACGGAATTTTCCATAATTATGGGTTAAGATTAAAGGACAATTTTTGGCATAATTACAATATAATTCTGATCGCCTTTGCAAAATTTCGTTGAATATATAGAAATTTAAGACGGAAAAAAGGGGAGTCGGACGAAGTACAAAAAAGCACGATGAATTTATGACTTTACGTTGTTAAATTTGAACTAGGAACAAAGATTAATCTTACCATCTCCGTACTTGTTGTGACAGGGTGGTGTTGGGATAGAATCATGCAATACATTAGCCAGATGCAAATACCCCGTTTTTACTATTTAATCCATGTACAGTTTTTGGGCTTTCGCTATAGTGGCTGGCAAAAACAACCTAATCAAAAAACGGTGGAAGGAATGCTAACAAAGACCTTAAAATTTGTTTTGCCCAATTCCAAATTCAAGATCTTGGGAGCCGGACGCACAGATGCCAAAGTATCTGCTCTGAATACGGCCTTCGAATTATTTTTGGATAAGGAACCTCTAGAAGACCTCAAGGTCTTTATGCATGACTTTAATGTAAACCTGCCGCCCGATATTCGAATTATCAGTATAGAGCAGGTCAATGAAAACTTCAATATCATCCAAGAAAGCAAGTTAAAGGAATATGTATATCTTTTCTCCTTTGGACAAAAAAACCACCCCTTTTGCGCACCTTTTTTGGCAAATATCATAGAGCAACTCAACGTGGATCTTATGACCGATTGTGCCCAGTTATTTATTGGCACCCATGATTTTTCCTCCTATACGGCCCGACTTCAGCCTAATACCCAAGTACTTCGGACTATAGAATCATGTGAAATAAAAAGAAACGAAATACTAACGGCCAATTTTTTTCCGGAAGTGAGTTATGCCCTTCATATTACCGGGAAAGGATTTATGAGATATCAGATCAGGATGATCATGGGGGCCTTGATTCAACTAGGGAAGGGCGAACTTACGGCAACGGACATAAAGGAATCCTTGAAAAAGGAAAACAATACCGTATTGACATATGTTGCCCCAGGTTCAGGTTTATTGCTTAACAAGCTAAAGTTTACATAGCTGCTTCAAAAAAAACTATGGCATAATTGTCCAATTATTTTTTAAAATCATCACAAGGCGGTATTTCGAAGACTGGATTTCATAAATTAGTAGCTAGAACAAATAGCAAACAGTATCTTAAAATAAGATTGCAACCTATGTCCAAAAAAAAACCTACCCACAAAAAAGCTTCCACAAGACACATTAAGACCGGTAAGTCTCCAGGTACAGTTACCTATTTGGGAAGTAGGGAAGGGGCCAAGAGCGTTGTTAACATCATGGAATACAATGAGCAGGACATTAACGAATCTACAATTGATGTCTATGCACCGTCCAATTTCAATAAAATTATCGACCACATAAAATCTCCATCCATCTCATGGATAAATATTATCGGTATAAGCGATGAGAAGTTTATTGAAAATTTGGGAAACGGCTTCTCTCTTAACCCATTATCCACAGAAGATGCCGTAAATACACATCAACGCCCAAAAATAGACGAATACGACAACTATATTTTTGGAACCTTCAAAATGCTCTATTTGGATGGGAACAATGCCTTGGTGGCAGAACATGTAGCCATTGTATTAATGGAAAATATGGTACTAGTTTTACAGGAAATGCCGGATGATGTTTTTAAGAGCGTTAGGGAAAGGGCCAGGACAAAAACTGGAAGAATAAGAACCAAAAAGGCCGATTATTTGTTTTTTGCCTTGTTGGACGCCATTATTGATAATTATTTTGTGGTTTTGGAGAACGTCAACCAAAAAATAGACCTTTTGGAAGAAGAAGTATACGATAACCCAAGGCCCAATACGGCCCATGCTATTCAAGAATTAAAAAAGGAAATTCTCAAAATTAGAAGGTTTATTTATCCGGTAAAGGAGTTGATAAGTAAACTTATAGATTCAGAACATGTCCTAATTAGCGATGACACCAAGATTTTTCTCAGAGACACCATGGATCATTGCACGGAAATTAATGATAGCCTTAACATATTAAGGGAAATGTCCATGAGCCTCATGGAAATGTATATGAGCAACATAAGTAATAAAATGAACGAGGTAATGAAGGTACTGACCATTATGGCCACTATTTTCATCCCCCTTACCTTTATTGTTGGGGTATATGGTATGAATTTCGACTATATCCCGGAACTGCATTATCAAAATGGATACTTCTATGTTTGGGGGCTCATGATAGCCATTTTTATAGGCCTCCTATTTTATTTCAAAAAGAAGGGGTGGCTATAATTCTGTGCCATACGGTTCATCATTAATCGAACAGATCCGAGGAAAGATAGCGGTCGCCACGGTCGCATACAATGGAAACGATGATGCCCTCGTCCAAACTTTGGGCCAATTTCATAGCGGCAGCGGCAGCGCCACCACTACTCATTCCAGCAAAAATACCTTCCTCCTTTGCCAATCGCTTGGCCATATCCCTAGCTTCCTGCTCGGTAACCTCCATAACGGAGTCCACTTTCTTGGGATTAAAAATTTTTGGGAGATATTCTATGGGCCATTTGCGAATACCGGGAATTTTAGCCTCATCGGCGGGTTGCACCCCAACAATTTGAACCCTGGAATTTTTTTCCTTCAAAAAGGTGGATGTCCCCATGATAGTTCCTGTGGTTCCCATAGACGACACAAAATGGGTAATTTTCCCTTGGGTATCCCTCCATATTTCCGGACCGGTACTTTTGTAATGTGCCTTCCAGTTATCATCATTGGAAAACTGGTTGATCATGATATAACCTTCCTCTTTCACTTTTAGTTCTGCATAGTCTCTTGCGCCTTCAATTCCCACATCAGCAGGGGTAAGGGTTACCTTGGCGCCATAGGCCCTCATGGTCTGCACTCTTTCCTTGGTGGAATTTTCGGGCATAACCAATTCTATATCCAATCCATAAATTCCGGCTATCATGGCCAGGGCTATACCGGTATTTCCACTGGTAGCCTCTATCAATTTGGAGTTTACATCAAAATCGCCCCTTTCCAAACCGCCTTTTATCATATTAAGGGCGGCTCGATCCTTTACGCTTCCTCCGGGATTATTTCCCTCCAACTTAAAAAAAAGTTTAACCTTGGGATTGGTATTGATTGCTTTTGATATTACCAAGGGAGTGTTCCCTATAATATCCAAAATACTATGAGACATGCGGTAAGGTTTTTATTTTAATAATTGGAGAATGATAAACGGTGGAATTGGCGGGCACAGACTCTGTTATCCAGGCATTCCCACCAATTATGGAATTTTCCCCAATTACCGTATCCCCTCCTAGGATAGTGGCATTGGCGTATATGGTAACATTGTTTTCAATGGTAGGGTGACGCTTTGTTTTTTGCAGTTTTTTGGCAACATACAAAGCTCCCAAAGTTACCCCTTGATAGATTTTTACATTATTCTTAATTATCGCTGTTTCACCAATAACCACACCGGTGGCATGATCTATAAAAAAGGAATTTCCTATCCGAGCGCCCGGATTAATGTCCACCCCCGTCTGTCTATGCGCATATTCCGTCATCAATCTTGGAACTAGGGGGAAACCATCTATATAAAGTTCATGGGCAAGCCTGTAAATAGCGATGGCATAAAAACCGGGATAGGCCATATACACCTCTTCAATAGATAAGGAGGCAGGATCGCAATTTACAATGGCCTCGGCATCCAAATTTAATTTTTCGAGAATTTGCGGAAGGCGCACCACAAAATTTGCCCACACCCTTTGGCAGGGTTTGTCTACCTGCCAACAGGCCAAATTAACCAAGGCATCAAATTCCTTTTCCAATAGATCCAAGTTTTCATCAACCGGAGTATCTATATCAAACAGGGTATAAAACAAACGATTGGTAAACGATTCAGTCCTTTCCTTGAGTTCGAACCTCAGGTTAGGCTGATTTTTGTGTTCCTTAATATTCTTTATTATAGATGCCTTATCCATTTGCACTTTTGATTATACATTCAAAATTAACCATTATTTCAAAATCAGCTTATGCTAAATTAGTTAACTTTAGCACAAAGATAATGTGTTATGAGTCGTATACAACAGCCGCTAATTACGAAAGATGTATTTCAATTTTTGGAAAACCTAAAAAAAAATAACTCTAGGGAATGGTTCGCTGAGCACAAAACTGAATTCAAGGAGCTGGAAGCAGGGGTAAAGGGTTTTTATACCGCCTTGATGAATAAATTGAAAGCACATGATGATATTGAAAAATTAAAAATGTTTAGAATCTACAGGGACATTCGATTCTCTAAAGATAAAACCCCTTATAAAACCCATTTTGCGGGGTCTTTTTCCAGAGCTGGACAACGATTACGTGGAGGCTACTATTTACGGTTGAAACCTAATGAAACCTTTATTGCCACTGGGTTTTGGGAACCCAACAAAGAGGACCTCTTCAGAATTAGGAAGGAATTTGAAACCGATGCCTCTGAAATACGTGCCATCATGGATAAGAAAAGTTTCAAGGAGATATGGGGAGAAATGCAGGGCGACGAATTAAAAACGGCTCCCTCAGGATTTGATAAGGATCACCCCAATATTGATTTGATCAAAAGAAAACAATTCATTTTTGTCAAGAATTTTTCCGACAAGGAAGTAATGTCCCCAAATTTCCTAACGAATGTGGACCTTGCTTTTCAAGAAATACGCCCTTATTTTGATCTTATGAGCGACATACTTACCACCAATCTTAATGGGGAATCGCTTTTGGATTAAGAGTGCTATACCGCCTGAAGCGAAGCTTTCTCAAAAAATTGTACCTGATCTTTAAGGCGTTCAATGACCATTTGCATCATGCGTTTATTTAAAGAGGATGAATTAAGTATATATAACCCATACTCCTCTGTAGTAAATTGACCTATAATGATGCCTTTAAGGGAATTTCTAAACTTAATATCCTTCTGGATCGCATTTTCTATAAACATCAGACGTTTGTTCACCCCAAGTTCATAAAAACTATTTTTATGTTTAGTGATGTAATTCTGGAAGACTAAAAGTAACAAGGAGTTTTGCATTTTAATTACAGGACGCAAGGTTTGGTTTTGAAACCTCTCATCACTGCTCATAATTTCCGTTACTTTGGCTGAAGGGATTATAGGACGAATTTCCAAAAGACTATGGGACCTATCGCTCATATCATTGGTGTTTTTATAAAGGTAGGAATTAGGGTTTATCGTATTTTGGCAATTCCATTTAGTTTTTAACTAGGTTATGAACATTGTTTCTTTTATTTAGGAACAATGCCTATTATTGTTAGGGCAGCAAAACGTTTACAGTAAAATCCTATAAAATGGACTCCGTAGTATTATAGGAATAATCTTACATATTTTATACGCATTAATTATAGGAATCTAATGATTATTGCCCCCATTAATTCCCAAATTGTACAAAAAAGTAAGGTGCAATTTAGATTTATCCAAATCGGTCTACATTTCTCCCCGAAGTGTGTTATAGGGCAAATTTCTTTGCTAATTTTGCAGTAAAATTTTAGATACTATGAGATTTCATACAAGAAAATGGGTGAAACCAGAAGATTTAAATGCCAATGGTACCCTATTTGGAGGTAAGTTACTTGCCTGGATAGATGAGGAAGCCGCACTATATAGTATTATACAATTGGAAAACAAAAGGGTAGTTACCAAATATATGTCCGAAATAAATTTCATGAGCACAGCATTAAAAGGTGACATTGTTGAAATAGGTATAGATGTGGTAAAATTTGGAAAGACCTCCTTGACCCTTAACTGTGAGGTTCGGAACAAAATGACCAGGGAAACTATTGTTACCGTGGACAATATTATCATGGTAAATCTAGGTGCGGACGGTAAACCCAAACCACATGGAAAAACCAAAATTGAATTTGTAAGGGACCGTTTGGCTTCGGAAGCTTAATTTTTGGTATACGTTTTCGCCACTTCCTGAACCTTATCCAATACCCGTAGTAAATTGCCTCCCCAAAGTTGGGCAATTTCTTCTTCGGAATAACCTCTTTTAACTAGCTCCAAGGTAACGTTAGGAGTTTCGGATGCATCTGTCCATCCTTCAATGCCTCCTCCGCCATCAAAGTCGGAACTGATACCCACGTGATCTATGCCAATTAAATCTACCATATAATCTATGTGATCAACAAAATCGGACACACCCACGCCCTGTGGCAGATCTGTACGTTTGGCAACCTTGGCCTTTGCCATGGCCACTACTTTGGAATAATTCCCTATGAAGGTATTTTTCTTTGCTTCTGAAAGATCGGCAAGCTCGTCAAAGGAATACCAATCTATCCCTAAGGAATCGGCAACCTCTTCATAGAAGCCTTTCAAGAAGGCTGCATGGGCCTCATGTTTTTTGGTATTCAGATAAGAGCTAAAGGCTACGGTTTGGACTACGCCACCATTTTCCTTCATAAGCAACAGTTGTTCGTCATCCAAATTTCGACTATGGTCGCACAACGCCCTTGCCGAGGAATGGGAAGCAATAATTGGAGCTTTTGATAAGGCTATCATCTGCTTCATGGATTCTTTGGAAACATGGGATACATCTATCATTATCCCCAACCTATTCATTTCCATTACGGCCATTTTACCGAGCTCGCTGAGTCCGTTGTGCAACCATACGCCATCGGCCTCACCTGTATTGGAGTCGCAAAACTGACTATGCCCGTTGTGCGAGAGGGAAATATACCTAGCCCCTAAATTGTAATAATTTTCAAATTCCGAAATGTCTTCTCCTATTGGATAGGCATTTTCAACCCCTATCATGGCCACTTTTTTACCAGAACCTGCAATACGGTGGACATCCTTGGAGGTATAGGCCAGAGCTATCTCTTCCGGGGCTATTTCCTCGCACAATCTGTGAATGGCATTAAACTTTGCCATGGCATTGTCCTTGGCTTTCGCATACCCTTCTTCGGTTAAGTCGCCCTGACCGGTATAGACTATTAGCCAAGGAACATCCAAACCTCCACTTTTAAGTTTTGGGAGATTAACCTGATTGTCCAATTTCTGGGTATAATTTAGAGTATCGGTAAAATTGGCCACATTAATATCTATATGGGTATCTATAGTGATCACCTCCTTGTGAATTCGTGCCGCTTTTTCTTCGACCGACTCCGCCAATTTTTCTTGTTTTTCCTTACAGGCCATAATCGACAAAAGACATATAAATCCGATAAAATGCTTCATACTTATAGGGTTTGATACATACAAATAACGGCATTTGACAACATAAAATGAAGCTTAGATAACATTTAATTGTAAACCGTACTTTAAAAGGTGAGTTTTAGACTTTCAGAACCCAAACTATTACAAATTGAAATCCGACAACCTACTATCCCATCTGACAAATCTTGAAGGTCAATTGAATCATTTCTCATTTGAGGAATTAACCTCCGAGGAAGCATCCCTATTAAAAAAATCCTTTATGACCTTTAAATATCGGCTGGAGGAAAAAGTGTTGGGTCCAAAACCCAAAATTTCCGGTACTGAGGCAATCAACAAGAATTTTGAATCGGCCATGGGGTATAAAGAAGTGGCAAATTCAACAAGGAATAGGCCAAACAGGGAAGATGACAGGTTAATCGAAAAAGTAGGGGATGAAATTAGGACCCCTATTAACGGAATTATAGCTTCTGTAGATCTATTAAAAGAAGGCAACATAACCGAAGAACAATTAGTGCAACTTAATTCGATAACCACCGCTTCCAAACACCTGGTAGATATTGTTAATGAGCTATTGGATTATACCAAGCTTACTTCGGGAAAGGAAAAGTTTGAAAATATCGAATTTAACTTTCACAGTATTATTAGGGATACCACGTATCTCTGCAATACCCTAATAACCAAGAAAAACGTCACCTTGGAGGTAGATTTGGATACGGAAATACCCGAAATACTTTTGGGAGATCCATCCAAGTTGTCCCAAATTCTGCTAACCCTCTTGGGCAATTCCATAAAACTTATTGATGAAGGAAGTGTCCTTCTGAAAATTAAATTGCGAAAGCAACACGGAAATTGCTCAGTACTGGATTTTGAAATTAGGGATGTCCGTACCGAAACATTAAAACAAGACCTAAAGCACCATGAATCAAATAAAATTGCGGATTCCAAATTGAATGGTTTAGGAATTGGCTATGCTGTGGTAAGGCGAATATTGGAGATTTTAAAGGGATCCATAGCAACCATGGCCACCTTGGATGATGGTTGTACTTATAAGTTCACTATCCCCTATAAAAAGGGCAAACAGAACAAAATGTATCATTACAAAAAAGGTATAGGCTCCAAACCTCTTGTTGCATATAGAGAAGATCTTTCCCCAATTTCAGAAAATAAGGAATCATGGGAGGTAAATTTAACCTATTTACTGGAAGAGTGCATGGGTGAAATAGACCTATTGGAAGAGCTGATCGGCTTATTTAAGCAAAATATGCTGGATTTTATCGGTAGGGCCAATGTCTATATCCCCGAAGGCAACTTTAACCGCTTGGGGTTTGCTGCCCACAAGGTTAAATCGGGACTTTCCATGATGAGGGCCAATCATCTTTATTCTCTTGTAGATCAAATTACGATAGGCTGTAAAACCCATAGGAACCTACCGGAAATAGGACGGTTATATGATCAATTACTATTGGCATACCCCATGGTAGAAAATGCCATTGATAGGGAACTGATGTTCCTTAAAGGAAAAGCAAAATAAATATCCAATTAAACATAAAGTAAGAATTAGTGAATATTCCTCAAATACATACCAACTTGTTATGGGATTTAACAGCCTTGTTCTTGCTTTTATCCATTGGATATTTGACCATCCTATTCCTTTTAAAAAACAACACATTGCTAAGGTGGAGGAACCATAGGGAAGAAAAAAGGAAACATCTAAGGGGAATTATCTGTGAGCTTTTACTATACGAGCAAGGAAGGCTAAAAATGGCAGAGAGAGAACTCATAGAGCTTAAAGTGGAATTATGGAAGTTTCTAAGACACTCTGGAAATAAACGCATCATATCCAAAATTTTAATTGAGATGAACCACGATCTGGATGAAGGGGCAAAGCATATAATCCAAAGACTTTCCGAAGAATTCGGCCTGCGGATAGCTGCTTTCGAAAACCTTGAAAATTGGGATATTGGTACTGACGGAAATAATACAGAACACATTGATACAATTGGTAATGTTGCCAATTTTCCAGATAAAGAATCAATAATTGAAGCGCCTAAAATGAATCAACCATTGAATAGCAATACCAATAATCTGAATGCCAATACCGATTTGCCCAAAGGGGAAGAGCTAGATATTAGCTTCGTTCCTTTGGTAATAAATTATGAGGATTTGAAAGACGAAGGTAGTACGGAAGTACAGGAAGCTGTAATGATTAACAACGATTTGGAATTCTTAACGGAATGCCTCGGTAAGGAAAGTTTTGAAAGAAACCCTTATGAGGCCATATATGGGGAAATTTATGGAGAGAATTTAATTCACCCCACTGGCAAATCATATAGAGAGGATACTTCATTTTTAAATATAGATTTCTTGCCTTGGATAAGGGAAATCGAAGAAGAAAAAGAGGAACCTATCACTAACATTAATGACCTAGAAGTGGAATATGAGGTGGTTTTGGACCCACACTTAAAAAAACAGATCAGTGATATATTAAAGTCGCATGTAGAGGAACAAAACACAATACTTGCCAAAGACGGGGAAGACAATATGTTGGATCTGGGAGAAATGCACCTTCCTGCGGCAAAATTCTACACAGATTGGGAATTTAAAAAGGTGAAGTTACTACATTCCATAGCAGAGATGGGAGACATACGGGAGGTGCCCCTATTAAATGAAATGTTGGATGAGGAAGAAAACGACTCCATAGCCAATCTCATTAAGGAAATAATTTTCAGGTTCCTCTCGGAGTACCCCATGGATATTGATGAGGAGGAGGATAACAACAACCTTGTGGATTTTGGGGAACATTATGTGTTTAACCATTTAATGAACTCATTGGATAGGGAATCTCAACTGTTATTGTTACAGGAGATGCAGCAAATAGGGGATTTAAGTGATCTATATTTTTTGGAAACCCTACACAGCCATTCGGACAAAGCCATAAGGGAAAAGGCAAAATCGGTCTCTTTACATCTCGAATCCAAAAGGCAGAACAACCCTTCAAGCAATATGGAAAACCCTACCACCCAAGGGCAAAATCAAAAAAAGGATAAAGGACCCTCAAAATTGCATTTAGACCCTCTATTTACTTTTGAAACTGCAAAATCCGGCTTTGTTTCCACAACTTTATCCAATTATGAGATCCAGAAAAACAATAATGCATCATCATTGGATTCCTCTGCTACATCAATAGATGACGGGGAGGACACCTTAGGATGCAACGACTTGTTCAACATCGATTTTGATATTACCACCTCAGAAAATATTACGTTCTACAAAAGTAGTTGCCATAATGGGGATGATAATTTGGAGGAATTGGAAGAGCTAAGATTCCTAGACCAGTTAAAAGACTTGACCAATAAAATTTTTAAGAAATAAAAGGTTTTATACTATAGGAATAGCCCTGGTACCCTCAGTAGCAGTAATCGGATAATTAGTATAGAAAAGAATAAAACTTAATGAACTGTACATTTTACAACTAAAAACCACTTATACACAACATTTAATTGGTGACAAATGAGATAATAAATATGTTTACCATATAATTATTGACCCAAACAATAATAACCTAAATCAAGTCTTACTATGTTATATGACACCTACGGAGAGGAATACCTAGCATTCCTACAAGATTTAAATGAAATTTTGAGTTTAAACGAATTGGCTGAGTTGGACTATATGTAGTTCGGCCCAGAATTCAGAATCTAAAAAACCCCTATTTAAAATGGCAAAACAAAATCCAGACAACGCGGCTTATTTAAACTTCATTGAAGATTTAAATGAAATCCTAATCGATTTCAATATTAGTAAATTAAGTTATTCTTAAACCTATAACCTTAGAAACAAAGAGGCCGAATAAATGCTATTTTATTCGGCCTCTTTGTTTTGGGTAATTTATCCCAAATAGGTTTTGAGCAATTTACTTCTGGAATTGTGACGGAGCTTTCTAATGGCTTTTTCCCTTATCTGTCTCACACGTTCCCTGGTAAGATCAAATGTAAGTCCTATCTCCGCCAAGGTCATGGATTGCTGGTCTCCAATACCATAATACAATTTAACAACATCTGCCTCCCTTTGGGAAAGCGTGTCCAGGGCTCTATTGATCTCCGTATTTAAGGACTGCTGTAAAAGCACCCTGTCCGGTCTTGGGGATTCCCCTGAGCGAAGTACATCGTAAAGATTGGAGTTTTCCCCTTCCTTCAAAGGGGCATCCATAGAAACGTGTCTTCCTGAATTTTTCAAGGATTGCTTTACTTCACTAACGGACATTTCCAATTCTTTGGCTATTTCCTCTGGTGATGGTGGCCTTTGATGGGCCTGCTCCAAATAGGAAAATGTTTTTTTAATTTTATTTATGGACCCAATCTTGTTCAGCGGTAATCGCACAACCCTGGATTGTTCGGCCAACGCCTGAAGAATAGCTTGGCGTATCCACCAAACTGCGTACGATATAAATTTAAAACCTCTTGTTTCATCAAAACGTTTGGCCGCTTTAACCAAACCTACGTTTCCTTCATTGATTAAATCAGGCAGCTTTAAGCCTTGATTTTGATATTGTTTGGCAACAGAAACCACAAATCTTAAATTGGCAGTCGTAAGTTTTTCCAAGGCAATTTGATCTCCGTCCCTAATTTTTTGAGCCAATTCAACCTCTTCATTAGCGGTGATCAACTCTATTTTACTGATATCTTGCAGATATTTGTCTAGTGATTTTGATTCCCTATTCGTAACCTGCTTGATAATCTTTAGTTGCCTCATATATTTTTTATTTGGATTTTGAAGTGTTAATCTCTCATTATACCTTTTTTTTATGTCTTTTCCAAGGGAAGCGGCATTACTTATACATAATTTATGAGAAGTTTATGATATTCCTTGTCCAATCCAATTATTAAAATGCTAATTTACCTTCTTGTGCTATTTTTAGATTTTTATATATCAAATTGCAGTTTTTAAGTTCAAATTGAATTAATAGGAAGAATGAGTAAAAGGGCATTGGTAAAATATTTGTCGGAATTAAAAAAAACGGAACTGGAAGAGCAATTGATTGATCTATATCACAGATTTCCGGTAGTGAAGGAATATTACGATTTTGTTTTCAACCCAAAGGAAGATAAGCTGTTGCAGGAGGCAAAAATAAAGATATCCAATGAATACTTTCCCTTAAAAAGAAAAAGGGCCAAAGCCAGAAGGTCCGTTGCCCAAAAATATATAAAGCACTTTGTTAAATTGGGAGTAGACCCCCACTTAACGGCAGATCTAATGTTGTACAACCTAGAAGTGGCACAATCTTTTTCCCTAGAGAAAAATGTCCCGGAGGCTTTTTATAAAAGTATGGGCAACTCATTTAATGACTTGGTCCAATATGTTTCCTTAAATGCCCTATTAAGCGATTTTAAGGATAGAATTATTGCCTGTTATATTTTTGCCCAGGATCATCATTGGCCCAACAGGGAGGGATTCTCAAAGTCCTTGGACATCATAGACTAATCACAGATTAGCAGTTTTTTCAACTGTTTAGAGCAGTTTTTAGATCGACCGTCCAAGGGGTTCGCTAATTTATATGTACCAAAAGGATAATTCCAATTTCATGTTTTTGCCTCATTAATTTGAAACCGGCCCAAAAAACTCTTAATTTTGTAAGGTTTGATTTTTCTTAATTTTAAAAAATTTCATTTCCCGTTTGGAGCTACCTAAAGAAAGTACAGAAAAAACCCTTTATGATTATCAAGAGGAAGACCTGAACAACATTTTTAAGTGTTTGGAGGAATCCCCGGACGATATGAACCTTTTATACCAATTGCCCACGGGCGGAGGTAAAACGGTTGTTTTCTCGGAAATTGCGAAAAGATATATTCATAAAACCAATAAAAAGGTAGTAGTTCTTACCCATAGAATTGAATTGAGCAGCCAAACCTCCAAAATGTTAAAGGGATTTGGGGTTAAAAATAAAATTATCAACAGCGAGGTAAAGGAGCTACAGGACCAAGACCAATACATGTGCTTCGTGGCCATGGTGGAAACCCTTAACAATAGACTTCAGGATGACAAGGTGAAGATCAATGATATAGGACTGGTCATTATTGATGAAGCACATTACAATTCCTTTAGAAAATTATTCAAATATTTTAAAAAGTCCATCATCCTTGGGGTTACCGCAACGCCTTTAAGCTCCAACATAAAACTTCCCATGAAGGACCACTATCAAAAATTGATCGTGGGAGAATCCATATCATCGCTAATAGAAAAGAAATTTTTGGCCAAGGCCAATATGTACAATTACGACGTAAGCCTTAAAAGTTTAAAGCTGGGCATTAGTGGCGACTATACGGTAAAATCATCGGACGAACTTTATGGCAACCAGAACATGCTTACCAAATTGGTAAATGCCTATGAAGAGATAGCCAAAGGAACCAAAACCCTTATTTTCAACAACGGGATCAATACTTCCTTGTATGTTTTGGACACCTTTAAAAAGGCAGGGTACAACATTCGGCATTTAGACAATAAGAATAGTGCTTCCGAGCGTAAGGAAATTTTAAAATGGTTTTCAAAAACCCCTGATGCCATACTCACCTCGGTCAGCATATTGACCACAGGATTTGATGAACCCACTGTAGAGACCATTATTTTGAATAGGGCCACCAAATCCTTGACCCTTTATTTTCAAATGATTGGTAGGGGCTCCAGGATATTGCCAAATAAAAATGAGTTTACCGTGGTGGACCTTGGGAACAATGTGGCCCGCTTCGGTCTTTGGAACGCTCCCATAGATTGGCAGGAAATATTCCATTTCCCGGATTTCTTTCTGGAAAGTATAAAAAATGATGAAGAAATAGAGCGCGACTTTGTGTACGAGATGCCAGATGACCTTAAAGCGCTATTCAGTAAGTCCAAAAATATCGAATTTGACATAAAAGCGGAATACAAGAAAGTATTTGCCAAGGGGCTTAAATCCAAAACCGTACTGGAGAACAGTATTGAACAGCACGCCACCATATGCGTAGAAAATAGTGAGGATGTATTTGATGCCCGTATTCTGGCCAAGAAATTAAAGGAAGAGATCGCCTATAGGGTGCGCCAATATTCCTATTGCATTATGAACAATACCAAAAACTACAAGGAATGGTTGGAGGAGGATTATGAACGTAAACTACGTTCCAAAATTTCCCAGAAATTCGCCAAGCGCTTATAGAACAAATGTTCCCGCAAATGGACAAAAAAATGTTGATCATTGGCTATGTATGGCCAGAGCCCAATACAACGGCTGCTGGGGGAAGAATGCTGCAATTGATCCACTTCTTTTTAGGTCAGGGTTACCAGGTAACCTTTGCGAGCACTGCGGCAGAAAGTGAATATTCCTATGATTTATCGAGCATTGGAGTAAGTAAACAATCAATTTTACTCAATCATTCCAGTTTTGATAATTTTTTAAAGGATATAAATCCGGATATCGTTCTTTTTGACCGTTTTATGATAGAAGAACAATTTCGATGGCGTGTAGCCAAAAATGTACCAAATGCCCTACGGATTTTGGATACCGAAGATTTACACTCCCTTAGGAACAGTAGACATCTTGCCTATAAAAAATCCATTCCCTTTACCGAGCAATTTTGGTTGGACCAAGACCAGACAAAAAGGGAAGTGGCCAGTATTTACAGATGTGATCTCAGTTTGATCATTTCCTTACATGAAATGGAGCTTCTGACCATGACCGTTAAAATAGACAAAAGCTTACTATTGCACTTACCTATGATGTATGATGCAATTGATGGGAAACAACAGAACAATTGGCTCCCATTTGAACAAAAAAAGGATTTTGTCTGTATCGGCAATGGGAAACATGCTCCTAATATAGACGCAGTACAGACCCTTAAAAAAGACATTTGGCCCCTTATCCGCAAGGAATTGCCCCTTGCCAATTTATTTGTACATGGAGCTTATATGCCCGAAAGCATTAAACAATTGAACAGCCCAAAACAAGGGTTTTACATTATGGGACATGCCCATGATGCGGATGAGGTTATATCCACAGCCAGACTTAATCTGGCGCCCCTAAACTTTGGAGCGGGAATTAAAGGCAAACTACTAAGTGGCATGTTAAACGGTACTCCCAGTATTACGACGAAAATTGGCGCCGAAGGCATCTGCGAAAACATGCCGTGGAATGGAATTATAGCCGATAATGCGAAGACTTTTGCGAAGGCTGCCGTTTTACTGTACCAGAATGAAGCGGAGTGGTACAGTGCCAGGGAGAATGGAATTGCCATTATTAATGGCGTTTACAACAAAACTTTGTTACAACAGAGATTAAAGGATACAATAGAGTTGCTTGCCAAGAATATAGAATTGCACAGAGCTGGCAACTTTATTGGCAATATGCTGTTGCACCATACCATGGCCAGTACCAAATTTATGTCCAAATGGATCGAGGAAAAAAATAACCATCCATAATTGGGAAAAAACCTTGGTGGAATTTTACCAAAATAAAGAGTATTATCTTTGATAACTGTTAAACCATTTTTGAAATGCAGAAAAAAATTGATTGGAAAGTAGTTAAGGAATTTGAGGATATCACTTATAAAAAATGTGATGGCGTTGCCCGAATAGCCTTTAATAGACCAAATGTTAGGAATGCTTTTAGGCCAAAAACTACAAGCGAATTATACCAGGCATTCTATGATGCCCAGGAAGATACCAGTATTGGGGTTGTGTTACTTTCTGCCGAAGGTCCGTCTACCAAGGATGGGGTATATTCCTTTTGCAGTGGAGGGGACCAAAAAGCTAGGGGACATAAGGGTTATGTTGGGGAAGACGGCATGCACCGCTTAAATATTTTGGAAGTACAGCGATTAATAAGGTTTATGCCCAAAGTGGTCATTGCCGTGGTACCGGGTTGGGCCGTTGGGGGAGGCCATAGTTTGCATGTGGTCTGCGATCTTACTTTAGCAAGTAAGGAGCACGCCATCTTTAAACAAACGGATGCGGACGTAACCAGTTTTGACGGTGGGTACGGATCGGCCTACCTGGCCAAGATGGTGGGACAAAAAAAGGCCAGGGAAATATTTTTCCTAGGTAGAAATTATTCGGCCCAGGATGCTTTGGAAATGGGCATGGTAAATGCGGTTATCCCCCATGAGGAATTGGAAGATACGGCTTACGATTGGGCCCAGGAAATACTTGAAAAATCGCCAACCTCCATTAAGATGCTAAAATTTGCCATGAACCTTACCGACGACGGAATGGTAGGGCAGCAGGTATTTGCAGGGGAAGCAACAAGATTGGCCTATATGACGGAGGAAGCAAAAGAGGGAAGGAATGCCTTTTTGGAAAAACGAAAACCAAATTTTGGTAAGAACAACTGGATCCCTTAACCCTTTAATTTTACAAAACCTTAGAAACTAAAAAGAGCCTTGTCTTTTAGGACAAAGCTCTTTTACGAGAACACTATATGAAAATGAAAAATCTTTTATTTCTTTATTACATAGCCAAAGTAGTATAGATAACCTTGATATGGAAACTATTGTTGTGAAGTGGTCAAAAGTTGTGGTTTGGCAAGGGAAACTTGTTATCTGCCAAAATAAAGGATTAAAAAATTGAAGTAGTTAATATCAATATATGGCATTCAAAAAAATACAGGAACAGTTAAAAGTGGCGTTGGAGCAACAGGGAATTAAAGAACCTCTTCCATTTCAAAAAGCAATCCTCTCAAAGATTAAAGGAGGGGGCAATGTTTTTGGAATAGCCCCCGACGGTGCCGGTAAAACTACCTCCATCATAATTAGTACGCTTCAAAAATTAAACTGTGCTGCTTTTGAAGAGGCTCCAAGAGCTTTGATCTTTGTTAAGGACAAAGATGCCGTATTGGCCCTGCAAAGTGAATTTGAACGCTTTACAAGAAGAATGGATCTGCGCATATACCCAGTATACGAGGAGCACAATATTGAAGCGCAGAGAAATGAAATTTTTGAGGGAGTGGATATTGTTATTGCCACCCCAAAAAGATTGAGCAAAATCTTTTACCTCAACGGTATTAATCTAGGGAAACTAAAGTTATTTATTGTAGATGACTCGGAGTTCTTGTCCAAGCCCAGCCCTTTTTCCGATGTTATCCGGATCCCTGAAAGCTTGGACAGGTGTCAGTATGCTATTTTTTCCACCAAGTTCGATCACCGTATGGAGCGGATGCAGGAATTGTTTATGGCCAATGCACAGATAGTTGAAGTAGGGGAGTGATCCAAGGTACCAATATATTAATAAAACAATTGTTTCATATTTAATGGCAATCCCTAAAGGCCTAAAACTAAAAAGAGCCTTATCCTTTGGGACAAAGCTCTTTTACGAGAACACTATATGAAAATGAAAAAATTATTATTTCTTTTTTATTACACTGCTAAAGTAGGATGCTTGTGCGCTGTTATGAAATTAATGTTGGGAAATAGGTCATTTATGTGGTGAAAGGGACATTATATGATATTTTCAAAATTTACCGACATCAAAAATAGGGGACTAGTCGTTTTAAAAGGATGTAGGTGGATTTAATAATTGTACAAAAAACTTTTCAGAATACAAGGATCGGCCTCCGTTCCATATACTTTTTGCAAAAAATGCCGAACTGAAGAGCCGCCTAAGAATTTTACATAACCAAGCTTTTGCAATTACAAGCGAACACTTTTTATTATCTTTAATACTTGCTATCTATCCAATAGACTGAGTTATCCTGGCGTATGAAAAAATGGTCGTCGTTTTTGTTTATATCGGAATAGAAGTGCATCGCCCCAAACAAGTCCAGGCCTCATCACTTATAGTGGCTATAGATTATGTAGTATAATGGGGATCCAAGTTGGGTCCATACTTAAATTATTCAGATAAATGGCAGATTTCGAATTATTTGAACCTAAAAGTTGGCTGGAACTACAAGCATATTTGTTCAATGAAAAGGACAATAAGATCGATAGATTTCGATCTCCATATGCGTATAGGGGGGTCTATAATGCCCAATTTGGATTAGAGACAAGCCTTCAAAGATTGGGGAGAATTCCGTCTAAGGTAGAAGCCACCATGATCAGAAACTTCAGGAAATACTCGCCCATTAACACCTTGATCGATGATTATAACAACCTTTGGAACTGGATCTCCTTGGGACAGCACCACGGACTTCCTACAAGACTAATTGATTGGACCCACTCCCCAAATGTTGCACTACATTTTTTAACAGAGGATATGGGCACCTATAATATGGATGGAGCTATCTGGATGGTAAACTATGTAGCCCTAAGGGAACACCTGCCGGAGGAACTCAAAACGCCCATTTTAAGCAAGGATATTTTCTATTTTAGCTCTATGGAACTAAAACAGACGATAGGTAATTCTATAGAGGAACTATATGATTTTTCAAGTAGGAACACCAATACCATGATATTTTTTGAGCCACCATCCCTTGATGACCGTATCATAAACCAATTTGCCCTTTTTTCATTTATGCTAGATCCGGATTCCAGTCCGTTGGAATGGCTTAAAAACCATCCCAAATATTTAAAAAAAGTAATTATTCCATCAGGTTTAAAGTGGGAAATAAGGGATAAGTTGGATCAGGCAAACATTACCGAAAGAATCATTTATCCCGGCTTGGAGGGAATTTCCAAATGGTTGAAAAGATGGTATAGCGATAAAAACAAAATCTAGTAATTAGTAATTTACTTATTACCAATACCTCTATGTAAAGGGGGTATTAATCCAAAAAAATCGGTGTGAATAATAGTGTGGGTACATTGTGTTTTAAGGGTCGGAGACGAACAATATGGTTGGTGTGGACAGCCGTGCTTTTTACCATGGCTTCCTGCAAGGAAAAAATTGTGGATGATGGTTATATCTGGAAAAAACTTAGGGTAACTGCCACGGCATATAATTCCTTTCCTTCACAAACCTCTAAGATCCATCCAGGAATTACCGCCTGGGGCGATTCCATAAAACCGGGAATGAAAATAATTGCCGTTTCCAAAGACTTGATTCCCTTGGGTTTGGATTACAATACCCAAGTAAAAATAAAAGGGGATAGCAGTATTTATCTGGTGAAGGATAAAATGCATTCCAAATGGAAAAATAGGATCGACATCTATATGGGGGAGGACAAGGAAAAAGCCTTGCAATGGGGGCGAAAAAAAATTACCATCCAATACAGGGTAAAAAGGGATTCCACGGAAATGAAATGATATTGTATCTTTATTCCCTAAGTTTATATGCCTACCAATAATGAAGAAAATAGTTCTCTTGTATTCCCTTTTTATGTCCATTTCATGTTCCGTACATCATGAAATAATAGACAAACCCATTATTTTTAACGAAGAGCGAAAAGATCTCACTTTGGAATATATGTCGGATCATTATGGTCTTGTCCAAGAAGAACCGCTTATAACGCCCAAGATGGTAGTACTGCACTGGACCGTAATCCCCACTCTGGAAAAATCGTACCAGGCCTTTGAGCTGCCTACCTTACCGGATTGGAGGCCAGAGATAAGCTCCGCCAGTGGTTTAAATGTATCTTCCCAATTCCTTGTAGATCAAGACGGTACAATTTACAGGCTTATGCCGGAAACCACTATGGCCAGACATGTGATTGGTCTAAACCATTGCGCCATTGGTATTGAAAATGTTGGGGGAACCGGGGATGCCAAACTCACCAGGGCACAATTAAGATCCAACAAATGGCTGGTGAAATATTTGAAATCCAAATATGATATAGATTATGTGATAGGTCACTATGAATATACCCTATTTGAAGATCATGAATTGTGGTTGGAGAAGGATGAAGGGTACAGGACCGTAAAAACCGATCCTGGAGAAAAATTTTTAAGAAGAGTAAAAAGAGCTACCAAAAAACTTAATTTTAAACCTACACCAATTGCAAAATAATCATATGACATCATATAAATTCGCCCTTATCATTTGTTTACTAATTGTATTTTCAAGCTTTGGGCAGGAAAAGGATTTTACTTCCAACTTGTATACGACTTATGAAAAATACAAGGAACCTTCTTTGGATAAAAGAAGGATAAAACACAATAATATTCAGCCACTTATCACCAAATTATCCGTCAACCCAAAATTTAAGGTAAAGGTTGTTGGAAAATCCATAGAAGGGCGCAGTCTTTCCCTAATAAGTATTGGTACGGGAACTACAGATGTTTTTCTATGGTCACAAATGCACGGGGACGAGCCCACGGCCACCCAAGCTATATTTGATATTTTCAATTTTTTGACCAGTAGCGATTTTAAAAGTGAAAAGGAAAACATTTTAAAGAATTTAAAGTTGCACTTCTTGCCTATGCTCAATCCGGATGGGGCAGAAGTTTATCAAAGGAGAAATACCTTGGGAATAGATATCAATAGGGATGCACTTTCCTTACAGTCGCCCGAGGGAAGGACCTTAAAAAGGGTAAGGGACAGTTTGGATGCGGATTTCGGTTTTAATCTTCATGACCAGATCACTTATTACAACGCGGAAAGGACAGATAAGCCCGCTACCATTTCCTATTTGGCGCCTGCTTTTAATTATGAAAAGGATATCAATGAGGTACGGGCCAATGCCATGAAGGTTATCGTCTATATGAATCAAATTATTCAAAAATATGCCCCGGGACAGGTAGGGCGCTATAATGACGATTTTGAGCCTAGGGCCTTTGGGGACAACATTCAAAAATGGGGCACAAGTGCCATTTTAATAGAATCTGGAGGTTATAAAAGTGATCCGGAAAAACAGGAAATTAGAAAATTGAACTATGTTTCAATTCTATCCGCCATCTATAGTATCGCCAATGGCAATTATAAAAACATTCCCATTTCGGAATACGACAAAATCCCCGAAAATGACCGAAAACTGTTCGATCTAAAACTCAATAACCTTACATACAACTTGTTGGGGAAAAATTATACTTTGGATGTGGGGATACACCAATTGGAGGTTGATGACGCATCGCACAAAACCTATTATAACAGTAGCAGGGTAGTGGACCAAGGCGATCTATCTACCTATTATGGATATGAAACCTTGGAAGGAAAGGGATACACTATGGTAGGAGGAAAGGTATATCCAAAAATCCTAGCCTCTATAAAAGAGGTGTCCCAATTAAAAGCTTTGGATTTACTACGATCGGGCTTCACCTACGTGAGGGTAGAGAACATTCCCAAAGGTGAAAATTATGTATCCTTTCCCTTAAATGTAATAGGAAAGGATTATAAAGTTCCGGAATTTAAAATGAGGGTAGGCGTTATTCCGAATTTTATACTGGAACAACAGGGCAAACCTCGGTATGCCGTTATCAATGGATTTCTGATCGACCTAAAATCTGGGGAAGGGAATTTTAGGAATGCACTAATATTACGTTAGTACTAATATCCAAAAGAAATCCGCACACTATCCCCATAGGCAAGTATCCAGTAAAGCATTGTAAATAGGATGCATACAATACAGGCGAAAATAGTTATGGCCAGGCCCTTAAACCCATGGGATAGTTCACTGATGGCACTATACTTAAAGATGTCGTTGATTACAACCATGATATTCTTTTTTAAGTGTTACAAATTTTAGTCTTTAGCATTCGTTACGAACATAGGTTGATAAGGGTTGTTATTATTAAAACAATTATCTCGCCAAAAACCCTACCATCAAGTATGTTTATATGATTTAACTTCTTTGGAGGTCTTTCCTGATATCATTTGTAATGGGCAATATTAGGGACGGATTATTTCTTGGTTAACTTAACCTTATCTTACAATTTCTACAGATTAATTATTTTGTTTTGTTTAAATTGGTCAAGTCCATTTTATTTCACTGGCAATTTAACGGTCAAGAAAGTTTTTTGCACCATAAATTTTAACATCGATAGACCTAAAAATCAATTTCAATGCTTACTACCAATCGCTTTTTTTTATTTATGTTTTTACTGTCCCTTCAAATCGTATTGGGTCAGAAAACAAATTCATTTAAAATACATTCCCATAATGATTATTTGCAAACGGCACCCTTCTGGGATGCGTATGCACATGGTGCCAACTCTATTGAGGTAGATGTATTTCTTAAAAATGACACTTTATATGCTACCCATGACGAGAAAGATATTATTCCAAGCCACACCATGGAAAGCTTGTATTTGGGCCCAATGAACAATGTTATGGAACTACAGCTTGGCGAACACCAGGAGTTGCAGCTATTGATAGATATAAAATCGGAAACCTACTCGACCCTGAAAAAAATAGTGGATGTATTGGAAAAGTATCCCAACATTATCAATAATCCCAATATTAGCATGGTCATATCGGGAAACAGGCCACAACCGGAAGAATACGGGA
The DNA here is from genome assembly GCF_900177645.1 of Arenibacter troitsensis. Taxonomy (GTDB): domain Bacteria; phylum Bacteroidota; class Bacteroidia; order Flavobacteriales; family Flavobacteriaceae; genus Arenibacter; species Arenibacter troitsensis. Next base: position 125,791 of record NZ_FXAO01000003.1, on the reverse strand, counting down.
ATTATCCGTCTTTCATTAAATTCGATTATCAGACCTTGGAGCATATTCCCAACAAGGAGGCCTGGGACAAGGTAGCCTTAATTAGCTTGCCATTTTATAAGTTTTCCGGATGGAACGGAAAAGGAAGACTAACTGAAGGGGATTTGCACAAGGTAAAGTCTACCATAGACAAGGCGCACTCCTACAACAAGCCCTTCCGTTTTTGGGCTACTCCAGATTCCAAGACCGCTTGGAAGGCCTTGCATGATTTAGGTGTGGACTATATTAATACGGACATGCCGGACAAGGCATCGGTATATTTGGAAACATTGGAAAACAGGGTTTTTTACAACAAGGCCAAATCCAATGTTTACAAACCTACTTACAAGTCCGACCAAACTGAAAAGTCTGTAAAAAATGTAATATTGCTCATCGGTGATGGCAATGGGCTTACGCAAATTTCTTCATCGGTATTGGCCAATGGCGGTAGCCTTACCCTGACGCAGTTGAAAAGCATAGGGTTTATTAAAACGCAATCCTCGGACGATTTCACCACAGACTCCGCTGCTGCAGGTACCGCCTTGGCCACGGGGACCAAAACCTATAATAGGTCCATTGGTATGGCTCCTAACGGCCGACCCCTAAGAAATATTACCGAATTATTGGATCAACATCAATTTGTAACCGGATGTATCACTACGGATAAAATTGTGGGAGCCACCCCAAGTTCATTCTATGCCCATCAAAAGGACAGGGACGATACCGAGGGTATTGCCAAAGATTTATTGAATAGCAGGCTCTCCCTTTTTGTTGGGGGAGGGGAATCCAGTTTTAGCCATGCGAATCTTGAGGGGAACGGTTTTTCAATTTTGAAGGACGTTCATGAACTTGGAACAAGCAAGAAGGATAAAATAGGATTGTTCATTGCCCAAAATGATGTTCCAAGCTTTTTGGAAGGCAGGGGGAATATACTGGCGGAAGCCACTAGAAATGGGCTTGAATTCTTAAATGGCAAGAAAAAACCATTTTTTTTAATGGTGGAAGCTGCACAAATAGACTCCTATGGACATAAGAACGAAGTAGCGGGCATTGTTACAGAGGGGATAGATTTTGACGTGGCTATAGCCGAGGCCATAAAATTCGCGGATAAAACTGGTAACACATTAGTGGTCATAACTGCAGATCATGAAACATCCGGGTTTACCATGCCTCAGGGAAATATGGAAATGAGTATGGTGGAGGGCGACTTCACTACCGATGACCATACGGCCACCATGGTTCCTATTTTTGCTTACGGACCCCATTCACAGGAGTTTCAAGGTGTTTATGAAAACAATGAAGTTTTTCACAAAATATTAAAGGTGCTCAATATAAAGGAATCCCAGAAATAGAATAAACCCATCTCAAGTTCCCAAAATTTACGGAACAAAAAACCCGATGCCATGCATCGGGTTTTTTAGCTAAACAATAATTATAGTTAATGGTAGTGTTCTATAATGATTCAGCATCCAAAAGTGCGAAAAACTTATCCAAATTTGGAATAATTACAATTCTAGTACGTCTGTTAATGGCCATATTCTCCTTGCTATTGTTTTCTACCAAAGGCATATAGCTGCTTCTGCCTGCAGCGATTAAATTAGCAGGATCAACATTGTATTTGTTCTGCAAAAGTCGAACAATAGACGTGGCTCTTTTCACACTAAGATCCCAGTTATCCTGGAACATTTCGGTATTAATGGTTCTGGAATCCGTATGCCCTTCCACCATAACTTCCATACTAGGCTCGGAATTGATAACTTCGGCCAATTTTGCCAATATGGTGTTGGCTTTATTGCTTACCCTATAACTCCCGGAATTGAACAATAATTTATCCGAAATATTGATCATCACAACAGTTTTGTTGATATCTACAATAACATCATCTTCCTCATCGGAAATGGATTTCTTCAAATTATAGGAAATAGCTAGGTTCATGGAATCTTCCAAGGTTTGGGCCTTTGCCAATTCACTGGGATCTATTTTGGCCAAAGTAGCCCTCATTTTTTTCTTGGTGTTGTTGCTCATTACGGCAACATCATCAATAGAGGAATATTGGGAATCATTAATTTCCTGTAGAGAATTTATTTTTTCATTGTATTCCGCAACTCTTGCCTCAATTTTAGAGACTTTGGATTCCAATTCCTCTTTCTCCACTTGGGTTTTAGTCAACATACTTTTGGTATTGGACAAATCCCCTTCCAAGGCTACATATTTTTTCTTAGATACACAGGAGGCTAATACTGCCATACCCATTAAACCAACTAACGTTACTTTTTTCATTTCTTAATTGTTAAAAATTTACAAATAGTTTTCTGTAAGGTTATACGGTCATTTAGCAAAAAAAGACGTTTCGCGCTGAATATATTTTAACAAAAAAAAAGAGCATCAAATTAATTTGATGCTCTAACTTTTTGATATAAAGAAACTTAAGGCTAGTTATTCACAACCTCCCGTAAATCCTTTTGCGTTAAATTTTGTTTGTACCGCTCCCTGTCTATTCCCTTCCTTTACTTGAATGGCAAGATTGTTTTCACCGCTTCCATCACGTTTTGGACTACAGTATTCAAAAAGGTAAAAACTATTGGCCTGTTCCGAAACCCTGAAGGAAATATCGTTAAATGTTGTTTCCAACTGCTCCTTATTCCCGGCAAATACACTAAATGTCTTTCCTATTTTTCCCAAAACATCGGTATCAATTTCGGCTCCCAAACCTATACTGAAGAAAGCAATGTTCTTGTTGGCATTATCCACCTTTTTCAAAGCTGCAGATTGGGTATAACGGGAAGCCTGATCGGTACCATCGGTAAAAATAACCACCGAGGCAGCGCCGATTCGGTCATTGGTAGTACTTGCCGCCAATAACTTTTCCGCCTTGTCCGTAGCTTTGATCACGGCACCGTATAGATCGGTGGAAGGATCATTGCTAATATTGGCGTTAATCCCATCAATAGAATTTAAAAGGTCCTGTTTAACATGGGTCAATTCGTTGAGCACATGCAATTTATCCTCCCCATCAAACCAATAAATGGCCATTTTAAAGGATTCCGTATCGGATACAGGCATAACATTGTTTACGAAACTTGCGGAAGCCGTTTTTAATTCTTCCATACTACTACTCAAAACACTGTTACTCAAATCCAGCACCAAAATAGTATTGTTATTAAAAATTTGTGAATTGGGGGAAATCCTGGCAAAGGATTCCGTTGTAGAAATGGTGCTGAAACATTCATCATTCCTACCCTGCTCATAAATGGTAAACTGGTTTGCCGTCAATCCAGGGACCGGATCTCCGTCTGTATCGGACACCTTAAAAAAGATGGATACTTTACCCGGCAGAGTGGTATATTGATCTTGTATGGACAATACCAATTCGCCATCGCCTAAATTTAGACAATCGTCCACAGGTTTGCCAAGACCCAGATCGCCGCCTCCATTTACGCCGAATTCCACATCGTCATCCGCATTTCCACAAGATACAAATAAGGCTAAACTGAAACAGATAGCCGCTAACTTAATATATAATTTCATTTTCATAATTTTTAACGTTCACCTAGCAGAACGTTCAAAACTATTTAAAATTATACTTCTTTTAAAATTAGGTGTTAATATTTGTTAAAGACTTTATTCACATTCTAAAGTGTCCCATTTAAAAGGTGTCCCGAAACATAGATGAGATAATTTTTTATAGGGCCATCCCAGAAAATAGCGCATAATCCTGCTTATTGGAAAATCTGAAGCCTATCTTGCCAACCAAAATAATGTGCTTTAATATGTAAAAGGTAGAAATGAAAACTTGGCTTACATGCCCTTGCAATGCCAAATTTTTGTATTTTACATATCCCTGCGGAGGTTAATGCCCGGGTTTGTTATGAATATATACTACTGCGACGATTATGAGGGTATGAGCCAAATGGCTTTTGATTCCCTTTTGGCCAATTTAAAAGCAAAACCACAGCAATTGATCTGTACCGCTACGGGCTATTCGCCCAACAGGCTTTATGAAAAAGTAGTGGCGTCCCATAAAAATGATCCCAAGATTTTTAAGGAAATAAAAATTATAAAACTGGATGAATGGGGTGGGACCAATGGACATTATAACAGTACCAATGATTATTATCTTGAAGAAAAACTTTTGGAACCTTTGCAAATTCCAAAAAGAAATTATTTGGCTTTTGATAGTAGCCCAACGGACGCAAAAAAGGAATGCTACCGGATGGAAAACGAAATCCAGGAACATGGTCCAATAGATATTTGCATCCTAGGTCTAGGAAAAAATGGACATTTAGGATTTAACGAACCATCAAAAAACCTGATTCCCGATTGTCATATTGCCAACTTAAGCGAGTCTTCCTTAAAACATCCCATGGCCAATAAAATGCAGACCAGGCCTTCATATGGCTTAACCTTGGGCATGGCCAACATTCTAAAATCTAAAAAAATTATTCTGCTGGTAACCGGTCCTAGCAAGAAAAAAGCCATAAAAAAATTATTGAACAGGGAAATAACCACCTACCTACCTGCTTCCTTTTTATGGTTGCATCCCAATGTAGAATGTTTTTTGGATAAAAGTTCGCTTTAGATTTGGAGGATTCCACTTATCCCAATCTTTATTAAAACATATTTGTTGTACTACAAAACAAATGTTATCAATTAACGGAAGGCACCCCTTAACAAACTGTTAAAATGACATAGGCTTGCCGTAATTTTGGTAACTTGTAGAGTATTTATTTTAACAACCTATAAAACAGCGACCATGCCAAAATTCGAAATCAATGTAAACGGAGTTTCCAAAAATGTAGATGTTGCCGAAGATACCCCGTTATTATGGGTACTTCGAGATCATTTGGATTTGGCAGGGACAAAGTATGGCTGTGGGATTGCCCAATGTGGGGCCTGCACTGTTCATTTGGATGGCAAAGCGGTAAGAAGTTGTTCTTTGCCCATTGCTTCCATAGCGGAACAGAAAATCACCACAATTGAAGGACTTTCTGAAAAGGGAGACCACCCCGTTCAGTTGGCCTGGAAAGAGGTAGATGTTCCCCAATGCGGTTATTGTCAGGCTGGTCAAATCATGACAGCCTCTGCCTTCTTGGACCATAATCCCAATCCGACCTCGGACGAAATTAAAACGGCCATGCATGGCAACATTTGCAGATGTGCTGCCTACACCAGAATTCATAGGGCGGTAGAAATTGCCGCTACCAAAATAGGTTAGGCTATTCCTTTCGGGAATATAGGTTACTTATAAGCTTACCTCAAAAAATGAAATCCTCGGACTATTGAGGACAAAAAACTAAAAAAATTATGTCGACATCATCAATAACATTCAACAGACGGGCATTTATTAGGACATCATCATTAGCCAGTGGTGGACTTCTTATTGGCTTTAATCTATTTACGGCCTGTAAACCGAAAGCGCAACCCCCTGTAGATATTTCCCAGTTAAATTTTAATGATTTCAATGCGTTTATAAAAATTGCCGATAATGGCGCGGTAACCATTTTCTCACCCAATCCAGAAATAGGGCAGGGTGTTAAAACAGCTATGCCCATGTTGATTGCGGAAGAATTGGACGTAGCATGGAAGAACGTTTATGTGCAGCAGGGAATTTTGGATACCGAGAATTATTCCAGACAGCTTGCCGGAGGGAGTCAGTCCATCCGACTAGGATGGGAGCCCTTGCGGCAGACGGGGGCTACGGCCCGTCAAATGTTGGTCAATGCTGCTGCTGCCAAATGGGGTGTGGATCCATCGGAATGCACTACCTCCGAAGGGGTAATCACCAATTCAAAAGGGGAGACTTTAGGCTATGGTGAAGTAGTCCGGGAAGCAGCCGTATTGAAAGTTCCGGAAAATGTAACACTTAAAGATCCGAAGCATTTTAAAATTATAGGGACGGATGCCCCTAATGTGGATATTGATAAAATAATTACGGGAAAGCCTCTTTTTGGCCTGGATTATAAGGTTGAAGGCATGGTTTACGCCTGTGTTTTACGTCCTCCCGCTTTTGGAAAAATATTGAATTCCTATGATGATGCCAAAGCCAAGGCCATGCCCGGGGTTTTGGATATCATTAGAATAGGGGAGAAGGCCAAGGAACTTGCAAAGGAAGGCGTGGGCAACTGGACCGTGGTTATGGGAAAAAGCGATAAAGTGGTAGTCATAGCCAAAACCACTTGGGAAGCCATGAAAGCAAAAGAGGCCATATCCGCAACTTGGGTTGATGACAGCGCTATGGAAAGTACGGAATTTCAGGATAATCAATTATTGGGTCTGTTGGACGGCAAGGAGTTCAAGACCCTTAGAAAGGATGGGGATATTGATAAAGCATTTTCCCAGGCCGATAAAATACTGGAGCGTACCTACGAATCTCCCTTTCTACCACACAACTGCATGGAACCTATGAATTTTTTCGCCAACATTACCGATGAAAAGATACATTTGGTTGGACCTGTGCAGACACCCGAATACGCTGCCACTGCGGTAGCTGGTATGTTAGGTAGGGATGTAAAGGATGTTCATTTGGAAATGACACGCATGGGTGGAGGTTTCGGAAGACGCTTATACGCTGATTTTGTATATGAAGTTGCGGAAATTGCCAATGCCATTAAAAAACCGGTAAAATTGGTATTTTCCCGTGAGGATGACATGACTGCGGGGACCTATCGCCCAGCTATAAAATACAGAATTAAAGCGGCCATAAAGGACGGTCAAGTAACTGCGTACCATTTAAAGGAGGCGGCCATTGATGAAAACATGTACGGATTAATACCTAATTTCTTTCCGGCCGGTGCTATTGAGAATTACCAAGTGGATGTAGCCAATTACAAAAGCAATATTACTACTGGGGCCTGGAGAGCTCCCTACACCAATTTCTTGGCTTTTGCCGAACAAAGTTTTTTTGATGAACTGGCCGAGACTATGGAAGTAGACCGAATTAAGTTACGTTTGGATTTATTGGACAAGGTTAAAGGCACGGTGGACGAGCGAATTGAATATTCCCCGGAACGTATGCAAAATGTCATTAAAGTTGCCGTGGACAAATCCGGATGGGGCAAAAAACCGGAGGGGGTATTCCAAGGCTTTGCCGCCTATTATTGCCATAATTCCCATGTAGCGGAAGTGGCCGATGTTGAGGTTGAACACGGACTGCCTGTTGTAAAAAAAATTACCTGTGTGGTAGATTGCGGAATTGTAGTAAACCCTTTAGGTGCCATAAATCAAATAGAAGGAGGTGTTATAGATGGGGTAGGCCATGCCATGTACGGAGATCTGAGCTTTATGGACGGAAAACCTCAATCGCAGAATTACGACAAATACAGATTGATCAGGATGGGAGAAATTCCAGTGGTGGAATCCCATCTTATACAAAACGACCTGGCACCAACTGGATTGGGAGAGCCAACACTGCCTCCGGCAGGCGCAGCAGTGGCCAATGCCTTAAAAGCGGCTACGGGAAATAGATTTACCCAACAGCCCTTTTCAAAATTCCCAGAATTGATGAAGGTCCCTACTAAACCTTTAATTGGATAATTATGACAATATTACTTTTTGGTGTTACAAAAGACATTATAGGAAGCTCAACCTTGTCCATGCCCAGCTCCAGCGAATTTGGATCGAAAAGATCCAAGACTGTTAAGGAGCTTAAGGAATACTTGGGCAAAATGTACCCTGAATTGAAAAAATTATCTTCTTTGGCTGTGGCTGTGAATAATTCTTATGCAAATGATGATACCATAATCGATAATTTTGATGAAATTGCACTAATTCCACCAGTAAGCGGGGGATAAATCAATTACCTCAAGGGCTTGCCTAAAAGGAACTGGCAAACGTAGGAGCATTCAAAGCTTACATAGTGAGAAAAAAAAGAGGAAAAATGCTGATAGACAATCACAATAGGAAAATTAATTATCTGCGCCTGGCGGTCACCGATCGTTGTAATCTGCGGTGCAACTATTGTATGCCTTCGGAAGGGATAAATTTTGCAGAAAAAGACTCCCTTTTTACCATAGAGGAACTATGTAAACTAAGTGAAATCATGGTGGGGCAGGGCGTAGACAAAATAAGGATAACAGGTGGGGAACCATTTGTTAGGAAAGATCTAATGGTATTATTGCGCAAACTGTCGACTTTAGAAGGTTTGAACGATATTTCCATTACCACCAATGCCACTTTGATAGGGCCCTATATTCCCGAATTAAAAACCTTGGGCATCAAAAACATCAATGTTAGTTTGGATGCCATTGACAAGAATACCTTTGAACGGATAACGAGACGCAATCAATATGATACCGTATATAACAATCTAATCCGATTGATAGCGGAAGGATTCAATGTCCGTATCAATTTTATAGCTCTCGAAAATCAGAATACCCAGGATATAATTCCTATTCTCGAAGTCATGAAACATTACCCGGTTTCGGTGCGGTTTTTGGAAGAAATGCCATTCAATGGTGGTTCCAAGTCCTTTAACAGCATTACTTGGGACTATAAAAAAATACTGGACCATATTCAATCGGAATATCCAGAAATTACAAAGCTGGAATCGCCCAAAACCTCGACCTCCATTAATTACAAGATTAAAGGACACAAGGGCACTTTTGGAATTATACCCTCCTTTACCAGAACATTCTGTGGGAGTTGTAATCGACTAAGAATATCGGCCACGGGCGATGTAATCACCTGCCTCTACGGTAAACCTAGAATGAATCTAAGGGAAGTGATGAGAGGGGACAATGTGGAATCCGAAATTAAAGGGCATATCCTTAAGTCTATTGGCAGCCGATCCAAAACTGGTTTTGAGGAACAGGAAAAATATGATGGAATTTTTGAAAATTCAATGACCTCCATAGGAGGATAATTCCCCATATACACTACTAGGAACAAACGTGTTCTTGGTGTGGAAAATAAATAATATCTACAAATAATGAGCTCCACAAAAATATATGGTCTAGTACTTTCCGGTGGAAAAAGTACCAGAATGGGAACCGATAAGGGATTGATTGAATACCACGGCATTGCACAACGCGAATATTTATATCAACTCCTGCAGAAGGTTTGCGGCAATACTTATATGAGCATCCGGGAAGAACAGGCCTCGGAATTCTCTGTAAATCACAACCTTATAGTGGATCAAAACAAATTTAAAGGCCCCTATAACGGACTATTAAGTGCCCACAATTTTAATCCAAACGTGGCTTGGTTGGTTTTGGCCTGTGATCTGCCTTTAATGGATGAGGATGCACTTGAACAATTGATCAATCTACGGAATCCGAACAAAATGGCCACTGCCTTTGCCACTAGGAAAAGTGGATTGCCAGAGCCCCTTTGTGCTATTTGGGAACCCGCAGGATTAAAAAAATCATTGGATTATCTGGAAAACGGGCCCGGTACTTGTCCACGGAAATTCTTGATCAATGAGGATATTAAATTGGTGTTTCCCGAGAACGAAGAAGTATTGTGGAACGCCAACTTTAAGGAAGATTATGAAAAGGTATTGCTAAAGTTAACCCCCAATGAAAAATAATTGAACGGTTAATGGCGGCATAAAAATAGAATTGTTATTTGCAGATGGACTTCAATAGATATCAAAGACAGACCGTTTTAAGGGATTTTGGACCAAAAGCCCAACAAAAACTAAAAGACGCCAGTATTTTAGTGGTTGGTGCAGGGGGATTGGGAATTCCCGCACTTTTGTATCTGAATGCGATGGGAGTTGGAACGATTGGTATAGTTGAGCAGGATATTATTGAAATTACCAACCTTCAACGTCAGGTATTGTATACGGAAGAAGATCTTGGAAGACCAAAAATTGAGGTAGTACTGGAACGATTAAAACTACAAAATTCGAGTACGAACTTTAAGAGGTTTGATACCTTTATTGCCCAGCACAACGCCTTGGAAATCATTTCTGAGTTTGATGTAGTGATAGATGGATCGGATAATTTCCCAACCCGATATTTGATCAACGATGCCTGTTTAATCCTAAAAAAACCATTTGTTTCGGGTGCCATACAAGGCTTTGAAGGCCAACTAAGTGTGTTTAATTATCAAGGTGGTCCTACCTACAGATGTTTATTTCCCAACATGCCCAAGCAGGAAGAAATTCCGAATTGCAACGACAATGGGGTATTGGGTATAATTCCAGGTATCATAGGCAATCTTCAGGCATTGGAAGCCGTAAAAGCAATTACAGGAATAGGGGAAGTGTTGAGCGGCAAACTATTGTTGTTCAATGGGTTACACCAATATTATCAAACTATTAATTTCAGTCTACAACCGAAAAATGCAGCCATAAAAAAGCTACTAAGGTCCTATGGGGCAGAGGTTTGCGAAATCCACCACAACATAAGTATAGAGGAATTTGAAAAAAAATTGAAGGGTCAAGAGCATATTCAAATAATCGATGTTAGGACGACAGAGGAATTTGAAAATTTTTCTTTGCCCCAAGTGAAAGGCCTCAATATTCCCTTGAACGAATTAAAGGGGCGTATAGATGAACTGGACTCCCAAAGACCCATTTATCTTCTCTGCCAATCAGGAAAAAGAAGTGATATGGCCGTAAGAATGTTGCAGGAATTAAACCCTGAGCTGGAACTTTATAATATAGTTGGGGGAGTGGATGGATTCCATGCCTTTCACAATTAAACCAATTTTTTTCTATTAGGAATACCTACAACAAATAACGATATGGCCAAGTATTACGACCTAGAGCGATTGGGGTACGGCAAGAACGATGTTCTTTTAATGGTACATGCCGATGATGCTGGACTATCATGTTCAGAAAATGCCGCTACCATAGAAGCCCTGGAAACAGGTATTGTAAATTCCTTTAGCATAATGGTCCCCTGTCCTTGGTTTTTGGATATGGCAAATTTCGCCAAACACCACCCGCAGTACGACTGTGGAATACATTTAACGCTGACTTCTGAATGGAAACAGTATAAATTTGGTCCGGTACTGCCCTATTCCGAGGTACCGAGCTTGGTGGATAAGCAGGGTTTTTTCCACGCCAAAAGGGAGTTGGTAAAGAAATTCGCCAAACCCCAAGAGGTTAAAAAGGAGCTGAAGGCCCAAATTGATAGGGCATTGGCAAATGGAATAAATCCCACCCACCTGGACTCCCATATGTACACCTTGGGCCTCACCAAGGAACTTCTATCCGTTTACAGGGAATTGGGCCATGAATACCAATTACCTATTTTTTTAAGCGATCAGCTGTTAAGTGAGGTGGGCAATCCCCTCTCGCTACAGGAAGGGGACAACATAGTAAATGCAGTACATATAGGCAATTTAAAAGCGATGGAAAGTATAGGATTGGATGAGTGGTATACCCAACAAATTAACAACCTAAAAGCCGGATTCAATGTTATTTTGATTCACACTGCCTTTGATAATATGGAAATGAAACAAGTCTGTGTGGACCATCCCAATTTTGGTTCCCAATGGCGGCAAATGGATTTTGATTTCTTCACCGACCCCAATACGGCCAAATTACTTAAGGAAAGGAACATTAAACCCATAACTTGGAGAGAAATACAAAAGATAACCCTTTAACAAATCTCCTTTTAATTGTAACTTGTGTTCCATGATTTCCTTTAAAGACGCTTATAAAAAAGTATTGGACCTTTATCAGGACTTTGGCCATGAACAGGTTTTGCTGGAATCGGCTATGGATAGAATCCTTGCCGAAGATATTGTAGCCGATAGAAATTTCCCTCCTTTTAATAGGGCCACCAAGGACGGCATTGCCATAAATTATGACGCCATTGAAAAAGGCCTGACTACTTTTAAAATAGAAGGAGTGTTGGCTGCCGGCATGCCTCCCCAACCATTGATGGATACTTCCAATTGTGTGGAAATAATGACAGGGGCAGTAGTTCCCGACAATGCGGATACTGTGGTGATGTACGAACATCTGGTTATTGAAAACGGATCGGCTACCCTTACCAAAAGCCCTAAAAGGGGGCAGGATATTCATGTTTGCGGAAGTGATCAGCAAAAAGGGGATCTGGTTTTAAAAAAATACAGCACAATAACAGCTTCGGAAATAGGTGTTTTGGCGGCTGTGGGCATGGCTTCGGTCAAGGTGCGCGCACTTCCCAAGGTGGCCATTGTGTCCACCGGCAACGAACTGGTAGAGGTAGAGGAGATTCCCTTGCCCCACCAAATACGAAAATCAAATATACATACCCTTTATTCAGCATTGTTCAAAGTAGGTATAGTACCGACCAAGCTCCATCTGCCAGATGAGAAATCCAGTATGAAAAAGGCCCTTGACAATACATTACAGAAGCATAATGCGGTCCTTTTAAGTGGTGGGGTATCCAAAGGCAAGTTCGATTTTCTTCCACAGGTTTTGGAAGAATTGGGAGTGGAAAAGATTTTTCATGGGGTATTCCAAAGGCCAGGGAAACCATTTTGGTTCGGAATCCAACGAGAAACCAACACCGTGGTTTTTTCGTTTCCCGGTAATCCGGTATCCACCTTCGCAAATTATAATGTTTATTTTAAGGATTGGCTGAGACGTTCCTTAGGCATTCAAATACCTAAAATTGATGTAATTTTAGAAGAAGCAGTCGCCGTAAAGGGGGATCTGACAATGTTGTTAAGGGTAAAAATAAGATTTAACCAGGGGCATTTGTCAGCTTCCCTTGTAAAGGAGAATGGATCTGGCGACCTGTGCAGTTTAGTGCATACGGATGGATTCATAATCCTCGAACCCAAAATGGATGTGTATGAAGTAGGGGAGTTGGTCCCTTTTGTCCCTACCAGAGATTTACTATAATTATGACACACGAATTCAAAAAAATTATACGGGAATATCAGGCGGCCACTTCTAAGGGCTTAAAATGTGTTCTAGCTACTGTGGTGGCATTGGATGGATCCTCATACAGAAGACCAGGGGTAAGCATGTTGATATTGGAAGACGGACACATGATAGGTGCCGTAAGTGGCGGATGTGTTGAAAAGGAGGTAGTAAGGCAGGCACAGTCCGTTTTTGCCGATGAAATATCGAAAATAATGACCTATGACGGTCGATATCGACTTGGATGCGAGGGTGTTCTGTATATTTTACTGGAAGCCTTTAGACCGGACAAGCAATTCTTGGAAACCTTTGAAAAAACCTTAGCAACAAGAAAGCATTTTAAAATTCGGTCATTTTTTGAAAAAAAAGAGGGCCCCAATGCCGATTATGGCTCAACGGTTGTATTTGGCCCAGAAGAATTACCCATCCTGCCCGGATTCCATCCGCATGAAGAGCTCGAGGCCTTTGAGCAAAACATGAAACCCTGTTTTAAACTATTCATTATCGGAGCCGAGCATGATACAGTACAGTTATGTAGCTTTGCCGCTATGGCCGGTTGGGAGGTAACCGTTGTAGCCGACCCATCCGAGGAAAAAAATATTTTGGATTTTGAAGGTGCCCATGACTTTTTGGGCATCTTACCGGAGCACTTTCCGTTGGGCGAAGTAGATCAGCATACCGCCATTATTCTAATGAACCACAGCTATTCCAAAGACTTAAAGTATTTGTTGACCTTAAAGGATTCAAAACCTATATACTTAGGACTTTTAGGTCCTTATAGGAGAAGGGAAAAACTATTTGGGGAACTCATGGAATTAAGCCCGGAGATCTCGTACGACTTCCTTGATGGAATCCACGGACCGGCCGGACTCAATATTGGTGCCGAGACCCCGCAGGAGATTGCCATTTCCATTGTAGCCGAAATTTTAGCGGTTGTTAGAAAAAAGGAACCTATGCTCCTCAAGAATAAAGAAACCGGGATTCACGATTAATGCCCAAAAAATTAAATATAGCTCTTTTGATCATGGCGGCGGGTACTTCCTCCCGCATGAAGGCCATAAAACAATTGTTGCCGTGGGGAGACAGTACCTTTATAGGCAATGCCATTAAAAATGCAAAAAACTCCAAGGCTACCAAGATATTGACGGTATTAGGGGCCTATGATCAAGAGATTAAGAAAGTAACCGATTTTTTAGGTACGGAATCGATCCTTAATCCCAACTGGGAGTTGGGTCTGGGAAATTCCATTGCCTATGGCACGAAGCATCTTTTGGAACAGGACGCAGACTATGATGGAATTTTAGTGATGTTGGCCGACCAACCATTGTTGGATATGCAATACTTAAATAGGCTGATAGATAATTTTTCCAATTCCAAACACAGCATTGTGGCTACCAAATATGACTATAGGGTAGGAGTGCCCGCTATTTTTGGAAAAGTCCATTTTAAAGCCCTGCTGGAATTGAATTCGGATTACGGGGCTAGGGAAATTATCAAAACCCAGCAGAATGATGTTATGGGAATATCTGCGGACGGAAAAGAGCTGGACATTGACACCTTGGAAGAATATGAACGGGTGAAAAAGAGCTTACTGTGAACCGCTGGCTGTTTCAAGGTTTCTAGTTTCAGGTTCAAGGTGGGTAAGAATAGGAACAAAGATAAGAGGTCCACACAACAACAATTGTTACACCACTGCCATAGAATTCATGTTCTGTATATTTTTTTAGTTTCAAACTTTAGGTTGTCCACTTTATAACATAAATTTAGAATCTAATTTAATGATATAATGATTTTAAAGAATTTAGTCCCACTTTGTATTTTGTTTTTAGCCTTTTCCAATGAAGCGATGTCCCAAAACATGAGCTTCGAGGAATACAATCCCGTTTCAACCCTGAAAGTACCTGGAAAGGAAATACATAGGGCCAAATTCCCGTTTATAGATGTTCATGGTCATCAGTACCAGATGCCGACACAGGACCTCTCCTTGCTAATTGCCGATATGGATAAGCTAAACTTGGCCATCATGGTAAACCTTAGTGGTGGATCTGGGGAAAGAATAAAACAATCCCTAGAGAACATAAAGGATCACTACCCCAACAGATTTGCGGTCTTTGCCAATGTAGATTTTGACGGGGTTGGCAAACCGGGATGGTCCGAGAAGGCCGTGGCACAGTTGGAAGCCGATATAAAGAACGGTGCCAAGGGGCTTAAGGTGTATAAAAGTCTAGGGCTGCGGGATAAAGATGTCTCTGGAAAACGCTTGGCCGTAGATGACGACCGTTTAAGTGCCATTTGGGAAAAATGTGGGGAATTGGGCGTACCGGTCCTAATCCACTCAGCAGATCCCAAACCTTTCTGGGATGAGGTAAACTCCGATAACGAAAGATGGCTGGAATTAAAGACACACCCTAGGAGAAAGCGCTCGGCAACAGACCCGGCTTCATGGGAACAGATTATTGGGGAGCAGCACAGAATGTTCAAAAAGCACCCAAACACCAAATTTATAAATGCCCATATGGGATGGTACGCCAATGATTTGGGTACCTTGGCCCGTTTAATGGACGAAATGCCCAATATGTATGTTGGTATTGGAGCTATTATTGCGGAATTGGGCCGACAACCGAAAAATGCCCATAAATTTTTTGTGAAATATCAGGATCGCGTCCTGTTTGGAAAGGATAGTTGGAAACCGGAAGAATTCCCAACCTATTTTAGAGTGCTGGAATCCGATGATGAATATTTTCCATACCACAAGAAATACCACGCCTTTTGGGCCATGTACGGCATGGACTTGCCGGATGAAGTGCTAAAAAAGTTATACTACAAGAATGCGCTAAAACTTATACCTGGATTGGACAGGAGCTTATTTCCAAAAGATTAGCAATGCCAAGAAAAGTAGGTTATTTACTTTCCTGTGGTTTTTGAATCTTTTCCAGTTTCCCATATTCCTGAAAAATACCGCATGAATCCGGTTTTTTAACAAGGGACTGTTCTTTTTTTCTTTTGGCCAAAGCTTCAATCTGTGGTGATAAAAATGACATATCTAACTTTTTTTGTGATATAAAATTACTTTTTTTTAAGAACGCCATTGGAATTAAATTGTTGTTTTATTGTTAAATTTTTTGTTCGATAGCTACAGTCATAATACGTTCCCTGACAATACCAAAATGAATATCCAAACAATTTATGAGTAGTATTTTTAATTATAAAAATCTGTAAATAAGTAAATTAGCTACTATTTGATAAATTGATTATCGAACATTGTAGCCAATGCCAAATATTCCTTTTTTGTTAGAGCTTTCTACACGTATAAATGTCTATCACCTAGGCCTGTGGTCCTTTTTATTACTACTTTTCAATACTCCAGGCATTTGGGCCCATCTTTTTCCGAATGGGAAAAAAATTTAAATTTCCTTCCTTGTAAAGAATTAAGATGGCCTCACTATGGCCAAAGAAGGAGGGTTAGGAAATGCTAAAGATCATACCATCGCAGTCACTTCCAAATGAGCCCTTTTTCAGGCGATTGAGAAGTCGCACATATTAAGTAAATCCAACTATTAAAACTTCATTAGTACTTTATACACTTTTAAATTTCTATCAGCTAGGATCATGATCATTTTTATTCCCACTTCTCCATAGTCTATACTCCATACCAACCCTTCATATAAAGAATCAAAAGAATGTTTCACGATATTTTAACTGTTATAAGGCGGCTATTTTATATTTTTCCAAAAAAATCAAACCCACAGCATAATTTTTCCGTAAGTAGCGTATAACAAGGTATCCGTGATACAAAAAAATGAAAAAGGCTTGAAGCCGTGGTTTTTTAGAAGTGTAGCTGTCCTAATGGGCATCTGTTATCTAATGGCCCCTTTGCGGCAGGAGTCCACTGAAATACTGCATTTCATTTCCCATGCAATTGATTCAGGAACAGCGCATCACCCCATTACCTCCCATACCCAAAATATAAACCAAGAAGCCCAGGCGGATAAGCCCCATACCAGGGCATTGTCCCATTCAACAAAGTCCCATAACCATACAGGACCTAACGAATTGGCCCTCCATGGCCATATCCATTCACATGATAAAGAGCCTCATACTCATGAGATAATAGATTTTATGAGCATGGTACTCAGTGCTTCAACCCCGACCCATCATGACAATGATAATATGAAGGTGCCCTTGGAATTGGACAAGCATATAGTGGTAGGCCACTATAAGACTTTACCTGCTATTGCAACATTTACAAAATCTTGTTTTTCCAAAATACAGGAAAACACCTCCAAAGGAATTCATTATCCCATAGTACCTCCTCCAAAGCCCGATTGTTAATTTTTGGAACGTAATAATTTCTAAAAGGCATCCAACATCCAATACGGGATATATTGGTTCGCTTCTACATTGTTATTATCCAATACTGAAACACTTTATAGAAAAGGCATTCAACCCAATCCCTTGTATGGCCGTTGGTTTTATAGGGAGAGTTATGTCCAAATTATATGTCAAGAATAGCAGGCCGCTATTCGGAATAAAAAATAAAACTATGATCAAAAATACACTTGGCTTATTGATTCTATTACTTTCCGGAGCCTTACACGCCCATACCATAAGCGGAACAATAACCAATCAGGAAAACACCCCCCTAAATGGAGTAGGGGTGTACAATAGAAATACCGGTAACTATACTTACAGCAATAATGCGGGAGCATTTAGTTTGACAAACGTTAGCATTAATGACCATATCTATTTCTACAGTCTAGGATTCAAGAACAAAGAACTGCTTATAACCGAAAGTCAGTTGGACAACCCCCTAAATATTGTTCTGGAGGAGGCTGCGGTATCCTTGGATCAGGTGGTGCTGGTATCCAATATAAACGCCATGAGCAGTTTTGTAAATGTGGACGTGAAAGCCGATCCCGTTAAATCTTCCCAGGAAATCCTGAGAAAAGTACCTGGTCTCATTATAGGGCAGCATGCTGGCGGCGGTAAGGCCGAACAAATTTTCCTAAGGGGATTTGATATAGATCATGGAACGGATATAGCTATAAATGTGGATGGCTTACCCGTAAACATGGTGTCCCATGCCCACGGCCAAGGTTATGCCGATATGCATTTTATAATTCCGGAAACCATAGACAATATCGATTTTGGAAAGGGTCCTTACTATGCCGATAAAGGTAATTTTAATACCGCTGGCTATGTGGACCTCACCACCAAAAAGACATTGGATAAAAATGTGGTTAGCATGGAGGTAGGAAAATACAATACCCTAAGGGGTCTGGGGATGCTAAAACTATTGGAAAGCGATGATGACAATGCCTATTTAGCCTCAGAATATTTGATTTCCGACGGAGTTTTTGAATCTCCCCAGAATTTTAATAGGATAAACATAATGGGACGTTACCATCATAAGGACGATGCCGGCAATGAAGTGAATTTGACGGCCTCCCACTTTCAGAGCAAGTGGGACGCTTCTGGACAAATTCCCCAACGGGCCGTGGACAATGGAAGCATTGGCAGGTTTGGCGCCATTGATGATACAGAGGGTGGCAATACCAGCCGTACCAACCTATTGGTGAACCATGACAAACAATTGGATCAACATAGTCGACTTAAATCCAAGTTATTTATGTCCAAATATGATTTTGAACTGTATTCCAATTTTACATTTTTCCTAGAGGACCCCATTAATGGAGATCAAATAAAGCAAAAAGAAAATAGAACCCTGATTGGGGGGGAGACCAGTTATGATAGAACCATACACCTGGACCAAAATAATGCACAATTTAGGTTCAATACGGGAATAGGGTTTAGATATGATGACGTAAACGATGTAGAACTTTCCCATACCATCAACAGAAAGACCACTTTGGAGCAATTGGCGTTGGGCAATATTGATGAATTGAACGCCTATGGGTTCTTCAATATTAATTACAAACTGAAAAAGTGGAATTTTAATCCTGGTGTTCGACTGGATTATTTAAAATTTGATTATGAAAATCTATTGACGACGGCCTATGATCAAAAGAGTGAAAACAAATTGGTGGTCAGTCCCAAGCTAAATGCTATTTACCAAGCGTCCCAGGACGTACAGTTGTATGCCAAAACCGGAATTGGGTTTCATTCCAATGACACCAGGGTGGTCACCGCCAATAATGGGGAAAGAATTTTGCCCTTGGCCTTCGGGGCCGATATAGGCACCATTTACAAACCAAAAAACCGATTGGTATTAAATATGGCCCTATGGCATCTCTTTTTGGAGCAGGAGTTTGTATATGTGGGCGATGCGGGCATTGTGGAACCCAGTGGCAAAACCAAACGCTATGGGGTGGACCTTGGTGCCAGATACCAGCTAACGGACTGGTTGTACGCCTATGGTGATGTTAATTACACCTATGCCAGAAGCGCGGAAGACCCTAGTGGGGAAGATTATATTCCCTTGGCGCCGGACCTGACCTCTTCGGGTGGACTCACCTTTAAGGGACTTCATAACTTCTCTGGGGGAGTGAACTATCGCTTTATTAAGGATAGGCCTGCCAATGAGGACAATTCCATTATTGCCGAGGGGTATTTTGTAACCGATTTGAATCTGAATTATTCTTGGAAAAATTGGAGTTTTGGACTCATCGTGGATAATCTGTTTGATACCGACTGGAACGAGACCCAATTTGCTACTACCAGTCGATTGTTCAACGAAGCGGAGGCGGTAGAAGAAATCCATTTTACTCCGGGTACACCGTTTTTTGCCAGAGGCAAGGTATCCGTTAGTTTTTAATGGAGATAATAACCCAATGGTTGCTCCTTCCCTAAAGACTTTTGAGGGGAAGGAGTTTTTTTGTTTGATATGATAAGGGCCTTGCAATTCAACAAGAGTTCTCGACACAATGCCAAACAACACGTTACTCTAACTTACGATAGTACGGTCGACTTTCAACCTTCAACTTTATAACTACATAGAAGCGTTGCCTTTGAGATTTAGCTCATATCATTTCTATTTGAAGGGTATTCGTGAACCTGTGGTTTCTCCTCGCTCTGCTCGTTCGAAACGACTATTAGCTTTAAACCTGAAACTTTGAAACCTGAAACTTTTAACCTTCAACTTTCCAACATTCAACTTTATAACTACATAGAAGCGTTGCCTTTGAGATTAAGCTCATATCATTTCTATTTGAAGGGTATTCGTGAACCTGTGGTTTCTCCTCGCTTCTGCTCGTTCGAAACGACTATTAGCTTTAAACCTGAAACTTTGAAACCTGAAACTTTGAAACCTGAAACTTCTAACATTCAACTTTCCAACTTTCCAACCTTCAACTTTATAACTACTTATAAAATCTTCTCCCTTTCAATAACACTGAGTGCCAATCGGATAGTGCTGTATTCCACTTCCTCCTTAAAATACTCAAAATATGGCTTTAGCCCTTCCGGGTCTTGGAGTTCTTTCTTGGCCTCGGCAACTTTGGCTACATCCTCTTTCGATATTAATTGATAGATGTCCATATCCTTCCCCTCATGGTACAATTTTTCCAAATGGGCCAAAATGGTGTTGGGTTTTAGGCCCCTGATCTCCGCAATTTCCTCAACGGTTTTCCCTACCTTAAACAGCTCATAACTTTCCAATGCCGTGTCCGATTTCCTTTTTTTCTTCTTCTTTTTTTGGGGGACGGTTTCAACAAAGGCCTTTATTTCATTGATGAACATTTCCCCGTAGACCTCCAATTTCCGTTGGCCAACTCCGTTGATCTCTTTGAACGCTTCACTGCTCACCGGCTTTTTGGACTCCATTTCCTTAAGGGTAGCATCATTAAAAACAAGGTATGCTGGAATATTCTCCTCCAAGGAAATTTGAAACCGTAATTGCCGTAGTTTTTCAAACAGGGAATTTTCGTTAATAGGCTTGGACTTACTTTCCTTACGGACCGCCATTTGCTCTTCCTTGGACAAGGGCTGACTCAGTTGTACTTTGGTGTTGTTGAACAATACGGCCTTGGCCAAATCGGTCAAACGAAGCACGTTGTTCTTATGAAAGGCTATCTCACAGAGCCCCTGGTTTATAAGCTGTATGGCATAATGCTGCCAATGGTTCCATGAAATATCCTTGCCAATGCCGTAGGTCTTTATTTGCTGATAATTTTTATCCAAAATGTTGGTATTTTGGGCACCGCGCAATACGTCTATAACGGTTCCCGTAGCCTCGGACTCCTTCAATCTGGCTATGGTAGATAATATCTTTTGTGCGATTACCGTACCATCAAAAAACTGTGGCGGATTTTTACAAACGTCGCAATTGCCACAGTCGGCCTGAAGGTACTCCCCAAAATAACTCAATAAAATCTTTCGTCTACAGCTGGAGGCTTCCGAAAACTGCTTCATACGCTCCAATTTGGCCAGCTGTACTTCCTCGTTGGTAGCACCAGAAGCAAATCGTTGTAATTGGATTACATCGGCATAACTATGGAACAAAAGGGCATGTGCGGCTAGTCCGTCCCTTCCGGACCTACCAATTTCCTGATAATAGCCTTCGATATTTTTGGGCATGTTATAGTGAATCACCCATCTCACGTTGGATTTGTCTATTCCTATCCCAAAGGCTATGGTGGCACATACAATTTGGGTCTTGTCAAAAATGAAATCCTCCTGCACCTTGTTGCGGCTATCAAAATCCAAACCCGCATGGTAGGCGGCTACCTTGAAACCGCTATTGCGGATCTTTTCGACCAAGGTTTCGGTCGATTTTCGACTTAGACAATAAATAATACCCGATTCATTGGGTCTCTGTTCTATAAATTGAAGAATTTGGGTCACCCGGTCATGGGCTGCCCGCACTTCCAAGGAAATATTCTTTCTATCAAAAGAAGCCAAAAATTGTTTGGCCTCGGGAATCTGCAATTGCGCCAAAATATCCTGTCGGGTAGCTTTGTCCGCGGTAGCCGTTAAGGCAATAATGGGTGTCTGTGGCAGCGAAGCCTTTAAAAAACCCAATTGTTGATAAGACGGCCTAAAATCGTGCCCCCAGGACGAGATACAATGGGCCTCATCCACGGCCACACAGCTAACATACTCCTCATATAGAATAGGGGATAGGCCCTGCAAGCTTTCCGGTGCCACATAAAGCAGTTTTAATTCCCCTTTATGGGTGCTATCCAATATGGCCTGTTGTTCCTGGGCAGACTGACTACTATTAAAAAAAGCCGCTGGGATACCGTTGGCGTTTAGTCCGTCTACCTGATCTTTCATCAAAGCAATTAATGGGGAAATTACGAGGGTAGTGCCCTTGAACAAAAGGGCCGGTAATTGGAAACAAATGGATTTTCCACCCCCGGTGGGCATGATCACCAAACAATCGTCCTTATTTAAAACCGCTGTGATTATGGCCTCTTGTTGTTGTCTAAAGCGGTCAAAACCAAAGTATTTTTTTAAATAGGGAATTAATTCGTTATGGAAATCGGGCATGGGTATCGGTAAAATTTTGCTAAGGAACGAAAATAATCATATTTGAAGTCCTACAACAACTTTCACGGTCTTAAAATCCCAAAAACCAAACCAAGGCCTAGAAGACAAGAAAGCAGTGGCTCTTGGCTAATGGCTTTTGGCTTTTGGCTTTTGGCTTTTTTGTCTTCGTCTAAAAAGGTTAAATTTATCCATTGCAACCTATATTCATCCAAAATGAACCGTAAATACCGTTTTTGCATTTTTCTTGTCCCGATTTTCATACTTACAACTAGCCTTAGGGCACAAGAGGCCTACACCGCACCCAAATTGTCCAATCCGGATTCCTGGTCCATTATTTTGGTCCCGGATACCCAGACCTACGTGAAGTTCGAAAGAAACCAGGGCATCTTGGAAACCATGACGGCTTGGATCAGTGAAAATATAGATGCCCTGAACATAAAAATGGTGTTGTGTACAGGAGATTTGGTAGAGCAGAACGAACTTTTGGTTTCGGATAAGATAAACGGAAACATGCCCAGTAGGGATCAATGGAGGGCAGTATCGCACGCCTTTGAACGCTTGGATGGGAAGGTCCCTTATATTTTGGCCGCCGGTAACCACGACTTTGGTTATAAAAGTGTTGAAAACCGAAAATCCAATTACAATCAGTATTTCCCGGTACATAGAAACTTGTTGAATGCAAAGGCCTTACGGGCCGCCGGAAAGAATATAGACGGCCTGCCCTCTGTGGAAAATGCCACTTATGAATTTATATCTCCCCATCAAAGAAAGTTTTTATTCCTAAACCTGGAATTCGCCCCACGGGATACCATTTTACAATGGGCTAACAGCGAGATTTCCAAAGAAATTTATAAAGATCATACGGTGGTAATGCTTACCCATTCCTATCTAAATGCCCAAAACAAGCATATGGAAAAAGAAAACTACCCTATAGAAGATGCCAACTATGGTAAGGCCATTTGGGAAAAGCTAGTGGCTCCCTCCAAAAATGTGCAACTGGTCTTTTCAGGCCATATTGGATCCCCTGATAATTTTAAGGGGCATACGGCATTTAAAGTGGATAAGAACGCTGCTGGAAAAAAGGTGAACCAGATAACGTTTAATGCCCAGGCCATGGGCGGTGGTTGGCACGGTAATGGGGGAGATGGTTGGCTTCGGCTTATGGAATTCCTGCCGGATGGAAAGACCGTGATTAGCACTACATTTTCACCACATTTCGCCATCTCGCCAGCTACACAAAAAATGGCCTATCAACGGGACGATTACAACAATTTTAGCTTTCAATTGGATTAATATTATTTTTGGAGGGAGTAATTAAGGTGTTTTTAGGTCAAAGTCGCTCAAATTCAAGGGTAATTGCACCTAAAAATCAATTTATATATAAGATATTTCTTAATAAAGCATACTGTAAGTCGAAAAATTACGTTTTTCTTAACATAATAGTATAATAGCGCTTATTTTAGCCGAGTTAAATATGTTTTAAACCCCATAAACAATGAAAACATTTAATTATTTAGTTCTAAGCTTTGGATTAATGTTGGTCGCTGCTTGTAGCAATGACGCTATGAATAACTTAAATGATGAAAGCCTCACGCCCGAACAAGTGAAGGCCCAAATGCAGGTCAATTCCGTTTCGGACGGACTGGACGAGTTGGTTTCAGAATTACTGATCAACGACAAGGAAGGAAAAACAAACAAGACCAACACTGAATGTGCAACACTTGCATTTACCGAAGAAAGTATTACGGTAACTTACAATCAATGTATCATTAAAGGTAAAACGGTAAGTGGAACCATCGTTTTAACCGGAAACAATGGTAGTACGGACGGGAGCATAGGTAGTTTTGAAGTAACGTTTACCGATTTTACCTATAACGACTATCTACTGAACGGTACCAAGAGCTTTGCTTTTGATTTTTCCGATTCCAACGGTCCGACTTTTACTGTAGTTACCGATGCCACTTTTGAGGATGACAATGGAAATAAGATAATTTGGAAAGGGGATAAAGTACTTAGCTGGCATTTTGATCAGATCAATGCCGAAGGAGCGGATGTTAGCTGTACGGGAGATTGGGACATCACCGTAGATGGTATTACTTATGAATTTACAGTGACCGAACCTTTGTCCGCAAACTTGGGGTGTGCCTTCATTACTTCTGGAGTTATGCAGTTGGAAGTGAACGGAATGACCGCTTCCTTGGACTTTGGAACCGGTAGTTGTGACCAAACGGGAACCGTTACCTATCCTAATGGAGAATCTGAAGAGATTAGCTGGTAATTGCCCTAATCTTGATAACCATATTTTGAAACCCCGATGCAATGCATCGGGGTTTCTTTTTGATCATTCATTTTTCACAGTTGGTTATAGTTAAAGATAGACCCGGCAACGGACTCCATGGAGAAAATACAACGGCATTCGAAAAGTGGTAATAATTTATCGAAACTTTATTCGTGTGGACTGCACAAAGGAACGGACTATTTTCAATTTACTTTTGTGGTTCTTATTGTTTTGATAGGTTTTCGTGAAACTTCGATTTCATTGCCTGTCCAACCCTTGGGTTCCACTCAGGGTACGGCCAGTGCATCTAAATTTGAACCCCACAAGGAACTAGCAAGTACAATTTGACGCAGTCTAGATAAAATCTTTTAGGAAAAAGTCCATGAGAGCTTAAGAGGTGATTGGGGCAATGTTAAATTAATGGTTTGGGGAAGGAGGGGAGTGGAAGTGGAGAAAACACTATTGCTTTGGAGTAGAAGCCCTGTAAAAGGCAAGGATTGCAGAACAAACCAACCGTTTGTCGAAGAAAAAAGGCCATACGTCGATGCAAGGTAGGTGTTAATATTGCTTTAAACTAATGTTAATGAGGGTTTTACTTGGAGAAAAATGGGAATTTTGTCGTATCTTTTAGTTTCAAATCAATAAAATCAAATTATATAAGAGTGTACCAAAGAAAAAACTGTTAACCCTAAAACAAAGCTTACACTATGGAAACAACCCCAAAAATTAGTAGAAATTTAATTAGCAGGCCTTCCAACAGTGGATGTATTCTAAAATTGGAGCGTACCAATAATGATTTGTGCCAATTGGAAAAAAAATTGACCTCTTATGTATGTGAACCTAACACATACTCCTTGTTTATTAAATCTGAAACCCTCCGACAATCTCTAAGGAGCTTGAAAAATACGAATGCAGAATTGATCAAAGCTTTAAAGAGGGAAAAGGATTTAAGGATTGAACTCTTTGAAAAAACAATGGCCCAAATTCGTTCCTATCTAGAAATACAAAAATCAGTTGAAGAATACAGCAACATGTTGAGGTATTAAAAGATTCCTTTAATTTTCCTGTGACAGTTTAAACAACTGCATTCACCTAAAAACGACAGTAGCGTGGGAACATTAGGAAGAAAAGCTCCGGACATTTATATCCGGAGCTTTTTTTTGGATTTAAAATGTTCCTAGAGATTTTTGGAATATAACTTTAAAGCAAAGGAAGGGGTGTTATCGTCAGACTCTACTACAGCAAATTGAACCACAGAATAAAACTTAAGGAAGGTCACCCTGAAAATTCTATTTTACATAATGTAAATTATGGTTCAATTATAGTAATTCCTGTAATAGCGTATTTTGGCGCTATTTGACATAATTCAGTTATAACTACGGCACAGCTGTATTATAACGTCTTGAATTATGTTCAAGGGAATTACGAAATATGTAAAAACAAACTATAGGTATTTGGTTTGAATGGTATTCTTAGCTACTGTGGCAACCGCATCATCTCGCCGCCAAAAACAATCAGCCACTGGCTAATTTCTTTTGCCACGGGTTATGTGAAATTGCCGCACAGCCAAACGCTCGATTGCTTTTTTAAAATAAACGCTAAATGGCTTTCATTTTAAAACACAATTTGCCAACGCTTGGCCAGCGCCACGGCATAAATTCTAAAGGTTGAGAACCTTTATAATTTTGAGCGAGTTAAAGCTGCTGGCATATAATCCAGAAAGTTTCTGTAAATTTTTCACATCATTCTAGTCAGCTTGCCACAAGAGCATAAATTTTATGAAATCGAGTTTTTACGAGATTCACGAACTCCTTTAAAGTTTTTGCAAATAATTAAATAATTGAGTAAAAATAAAATTCTATGCACTTGTTATATTTAGAACTTTAATTAATCCTTTTTTTAATGTTTCATTATCTTTTGTCTTGAAACAAAAGAAACAAAAATTCAAGGCCGCATATAATTTTGGAAACAACCCGCCCGAACGTACCCTTTTCGGTACGGGCGGGTTTACGGTTCATTCGCTATATTTTAGGAAACATTGGAACTACTTAACATTGATTTGAAATCGCTTGAATAATATGAACTCTTAATAAACCTTATTGCTAAACCCCTAAAATATGGACGCTCATTTCTCCTATTGTTTTGCCAAAATTTTATGAGGCCAAAAACCTTAAGTGCTACAAACTTAATGTTTGTACGGTTTTTGTATTTATATTATAAAAACTAAACAAAATGTTTGTGAGTTCAATAATAATGTATATTTTTGCTGTACAGTAAATATAAATATGACTCTAAAAACAAATATATTGAAGCCATCGACAAAGAAATTTATTGTTGATTTGGTAAACGCAGGTTTAATAGGTGAATCAAAACTTGTTGAACTAGCTGCACTAAGTTTAGCAAGAAGTATAAAAAAAGATGCACCTGAAGTTTCCACAAGTATTAATCAAGCTATTAGCTCCTTTTCAATTAATGGAGGTGCTGCAATTAGGAGCGTTGGTAGACCATTGCCAATTGATTATGATTCTCAATTAGAAATGGCAACATTGAGCACTCCAAATATCGATTCGAATGTCTCCCCTATTTTGCCAGATGATTTGAAAGATAAGATTAATGGTTTTTTGGATGAAAGAAATAAAATAAATCTTTTACTTGAAAAAAACATAAAGCCTTCTACAAGTATTCTTTTGATTGGTCAACCAGGAACCGGAAAGACTATGCTAGCTAAGCATATTGCTTCTGTACTTAATAAAAACCTTTTAACACTTGATCTTTCTTCTAGTATGTCTAGTTTAATGGGTAAAACAGGAGCTAATCTTAAGAAAGTTTTACAATATGCTAAACAAAATCCTTCAGTTCTATTGTTTGATGAATTTGATGCTATTGCAAAGAAGAGAGATGATAATACAGATTTAGGAGAAATAAAAAGGGTTGTTAATATATTATTGATGGAACTTGAAGATTGGCCAGTTTCTTCTGTCTTTATTGCAACAAGTAATCATCCTGAATTATTAGATAAAGCAATCTGGAGAAGATTTGATCATATAATAACTTTACCGTTACCAAAGAAAAGTGAGCGCTTGTCCATTTTAAATAAGGAACTAGCTGAATTTTTAGAATTATCAAACACTTCTACCTCAATATTAGAACCAATTTCAGAATTCTTTATTGAAAGTAGTCCAGCTGATATATGTAAATATGCTAATAATGTAAAAAGAAGAAGTGTTTTAAGAAATCAAAAACCATTAGTTGCTCTTTTTGAGGAACTAGATGGGTTTAAAGATGATAAAAAAATTCGTGCTCGATTTTGTGTTATAGCTAAAGAATTATTGGGAGACTCCATAACTGTAAGAGAGTTAGCTGAAATATCAGGACTAAGTCCTGCAGGAGTCCAACATCACTTAAAAAAGAATAAATCATGAGTGAAAATAAAAAAAGAAGACCGATTCTATATAATGGACAAGTTTATGGAGAACCAGTGTCTAAAGGAGGTGGTGGTGGCCCAAAAGCAATGCCTTATACTTATGAACAAGCAAAAGAGTTTGTACTGAATGATATCCATGAAACCAGAGAAGTACTTAGAAAAATGCCTGATTCGGCAAGATTGCCTAATGAAATTATTTTAAGTTTAACACTACAACCTGAATTTTCAGCGAAATCATATTACCCAGAAACTCTTTTTGATTTGGGTTATGAAAAATTTGGGCTTACTGAAATTGGATCACGAGTTTGGAGAAATAAAGATTATGATTCCAATGAAATTACAGATGTTCAATCTGAAGAATATGTTGCTCCCATTTTTTCCAAAATGTTCTTTGTAAGGGCTACAGAAGAAAGTTTAACAAAATTTGAAAATCAGTTAAAGAAAAGCTCTTCAACTTTAACTAAAAGCTTTCAAACAGATATAAGAAAAATTTCAACTTTAGGAATATTACCAACCAATGAACAAATTTTGGGCTTGCCAGATGATTGGAAACAAGGAAGACTTGAAGCTGTTCTTCATCCTTTTGGCATAGATAAGGATAAAACTTTAGATCATTTTATCAATCATTTATCAAAAGCTGGCGTAAATACTAATGATGTGAAATTTAAGCAATATAGAAGTGGTGTTTCATTTATTAGCTTCAATGGTAATAAACATATTTTAGATTCTTTATCAGGTTATAATCCTTTAAGAACTATACATCCTCTAAAGATGAGAGATTTACCTTCTATCGCACGTGGCACGAGTTTAACTGGAGGTCCAAATATTCCAAAATTTACTAAAAAGTCTAAAACAGTTGTAGGAGTGATTGATGGTGGTTTAGATGATAGTAATCCTTATACCAAAAACTACAGCGAGTCAGAATTTTCAGTTACTGGAAGCCCTATTCCTGGGTATGTTGAACATGGAACTCAAGTTACAGGAGCTGTATTGTTTGGTCCTTTAAATAATTATTCTACTGGTGACACACTGCCTGAACCACTTGTTTCAGTGAAAACATTTGGAGTTCTTTCTTCTAATACAAATGATCCAGAATTATATGACGCAATAGATGCGATTGAAAAAATCATACCTAATAATAAAGGTATTAAAGTATATAATTTAAGTTTAGGTCCAAGTGGACCAATTTTGGATGACAGTATAAGTCGTTTTACTTACTCTTGTGATTTATTAAGTATCGATCATGAAGTTCTTTTTTGTGTAGCAGTAGGAAATGATGGGCATATTAAAGGTTATGAAAGAATACAATCTCCTTCTGATGCTGTCAATTGTTTAGCGGTAGGAGCTTTTACAAATAGAAAAGGTGTTTCGATAAGAGCACCATATAGTAGCATTGGACCAGGTCGGGAAGGCAGTAAAATGAAACCAGATATAATGGCTTTCGGAGGTTGCGACCAACATCCAATTCATTTGGTGTCTCAAAACCTTGGAAGCAAAGTATGGAGTCAAGGTACAAGTTTTGCAAGTCCTATTGCAGCTTCATTGGCAGGTCGTTTAGTTGGTGAATCAAATAACACGGTTGATACTTTAACTGCTAAAGCATTAATGATACATTCAGCTCGTGATAATAACCTTAATGGTAGTCATTGCTTGGAAATGGGTCATGGTATTATACCTGATGAAATGGAAAATATTATTTCATGTAACGATAAATCATATACCTTAATTTATAGAGGTGAATTAGATCCTGCTAAATATGCAGAATTTTTAATTCCATGGGATGAGAATATAACAAAAGGGAAAGCTAATTTTAAGTGGACTGTTGCATTATTAACTGATATAGATCAGCTAAGCTCTGATGATTACACAACCTCTTCTGTTGAAGTTGCATTTTATCCAAATCGCAATAAATATGTATTCAAAAATAATACAGGAATTGATTTAGATGGCGATGCTAAAAAATCTGAAATTGTTGACATATCTAAAAACCCTGAGAGAATGGAATATCTTCTCTTGAATGGTTGGGAACAAAGTAATTTTCCTCAAACAGATTCAGCCAAACCTCAATTTAGAACAGAATTAGAGTTAAAAGAAGATTTGAAGTGGGATAGTTTAGATGCGCGTGAGGTAACTAAATTTTCAAAAAGTATTGATGAACCCGTTTTTCATATTCATGCCTTAGGAAGAGGAAACAGAAATGGTGTTAAAAAAGTTAAGTTTGCACTTATTTTGACTGTTACTACACCAAAAGCAGAAGTGGATTTATATGCGAACATTCTTAATAAATATAGTGCATTAATTCCTTTACAAATAGATATAGAAGCTCGATCAGAAGTTGTAGTAAAAACAGATTCTGATGATTAATTTAATATCATTTATAGTAGAAAAATGGCAATACTAAACGAGGTTATAAATACTTTAAAAAATATAATAATACCACGATATTATAGATCCGAAAGAGGTTTTCAAACTGAATTCTATCGAATTCTATCGAATCAGTTAGAGGGAAAGAAAATTTTCCCAGAGTATACAATATTAGAAGCGGAAGTTCAAAAACGGAATTTAGAACATTATGGAGTTACACAACGACCTGATTTGCTTATTCATATTCCTATTGAAGCTGGTATAACAGAAAATGCAAATGAAAATAATTTTGTAAATTTTGCTTTTAAGTTAAATGGAAATGAAAGAGCATCAGTAGAAGATTATGAGAAATTAGAACAAATGTTTTACTTTTTAAATTATGAAATGGGAATATTTATAAATATTGGAAAATATCCAGAAATATTCTTAAATAATTATGAAGGTAATTACAAAGATAGAATTCACGAATTTTCAATTGTAAAAGATGAGGATACAATAAAAATTATGCATGCGTTTTTTAAAAACAAAGAGTTAATTATTGAAGATATAGTTTAAAGCCATTCCACACACATTACGCTTCCCTCCTACGTCGTCGCATAAAAAGTGTTCCATTAACATTGTAGAAGAAACTTTTGAGAATAAATTTTTTCAAGAAACTGAAGTATCAACATTCGCTTTCAAACAAAGCTCAAATTATTTAACACGGTACATTATCCTAAAAATTATGTCAATTTAGTAAAACTGCGTATAGCTTTGCTATTTGATATAATAGTAGATATCGGCAGATATTATGTCAAAGGAATCCAACACGCTATACTTAAATAATTGTTCCTCACTAGTAAGCCATAATTAACATTTTTGAGTTCATATAGGTTCAGTCAGTTACAGATTGGTTGTAGTTGTAGTAGATGTATCACCTTCTGGGGTTTCGATTGCTGGGGTGGAAGTTTTATCGGTTGAATTGCCATTTTGACCTATGTAACTTTTGATTATATCAAAAGTATAGCAGATTTTGAACCCAATTGTAGTTGCCATTTGGTTTTTGAAAATATTATCATCACTAGAATCAAACGATATTTGAGGTGCATTTTCTACAAGAAATTGCTTGTTGTTTTTACCGTATTCTTCTATAAACCATTCCTTAGGCTGCCTTACATTAAAAAATTCGACCGTACCCATTATCATCATACTACCAGAAAATTTCCAACCTAATCCAACGCCAAAATCAACCATGTTAAAAAAACCTTGCTCACTATCGGAAACTTGATTTAAAGCGATTGGATTTATAAATGTGGCAAATGTTAATCCGTAGGGTACTTTTATTCCGTTACGTAATCTTAATGAACTACCTGTATATGCAATTCCTAAACTAATATTCGTTTTATAATTTTGAGCCTCCTCTAAAATTACATATTTATTAACAACGTTCACAACAGGGTTCTGATAAAGATTGTTGCCAATATAACTTCCTCCAATGCCAACAATAAAGGATATTTTTTGATTTTTATCCTCCAAATTTACGTCGACATCATATTTTGTATTAAGAGTCTTTTTTGGTTGACCAAAAGAATTATATACAAGGAGAAATAAGCAAAGGTATGTTAATGTATTTTTCATAATTAAAGGCTTTGATTGTTTATATGAATTTTATATCTACCTTTCTTGGTAAATACAATTTATCTAACTGATTTTGCCACTCTCATATCTGGCATTTTGTACATAAAAAAGTGGGGGAAGAAAATTGTAAGTGCTAATTATTTGGAGACCAAAAAGTTATGAATAATATTTGTAGAGCAACTACAGAAAAACCATAGACTTTCAAAGGTTTTCATTTTATTTACAAACAATATGTAAGGTAGTTATCAGGACGCTCAAAAAATAAAAGATCTATAAGATCTTCTATTTTTATGCCGTCTTATTGGTTTTCCGGTGGCAATATGGGTTTAATAAAAGGTATTGATCCTCAGGGCAAGCCCTGAACCCAATATTGGAATCGACCTATGTATCCAGGTATTGAACCTAGATCCCGCCGAAAAAGCGGGATTGGTTCCCCACGCTGGCGTGAGTGTCACGCTCGTGCCCATAACATGCCTCTTAATCTTTTCTACTATTCCTCATAATTCCAGTATACCTAAATGAATACCTTCATTATCTACTTTAAAACCGAATCATCCTTCTCATAGTGCCTTGCGCTGTTATATTTCCAAGCCACTGGTCCTTAACTAATCCTTGTTCTACTCAGTTGTTGTGGATATAGTCAATTGTTATTGACAACTTTTACTCAAAGCTGCTCTGTGATGCATACTGCTGAGGGCACGAGCGTGACGCTCGCGCCAGCAAGTGGCATTACCCGCCGATAAAAATAATCACCCACAGAGTAATTACTTTTTATCGCGTATGTAAAAGCTAATTTGCGGCTAGTATGAAATCAATGCTACCGCACCATCCCGCCAGTAATTGTAATTCTCCACAGGATATTTATAATTGACTAGGCCTATAATTTCCATATTCCTTTTAAGCCAAGGAATTTTGTAACACGAAATTCTCCGTCCAAGGGCTATCTAAATAGCCGCTGCCAAACCTGCCCGAATGAATTCGTTCGGGCGGGCGCCATTTAAAAGCTAGCCCTTTAGATTCATTTAGAATTCGATTATTCGAGGAAATGTGTGCAAGATTTTTTTCTAAGACATTATCGTTAATTTGCCGCAACACCTAACGGCAGTATTTTGGAAGGTCTAGTAGACCTTTTAAAATATGAGCGAGATGTGCGTTGGCAAAGCGAGATAATTTTTTAGCCCTTGCGAACAAACATGTTCCAAAGAAACTTTTTTTGAGTTTCTGCTTGATCGTAGATCATATGGGCTTCAAAAACTGGGAAGCCCTCAACTGGAAATACCTAATTCTTTTTTATTGCGTTATCTTAATAGGATTAATTTATATTTATTTTCAAAATTAAATAATCAAATTTTAAAATGAAAAACATTAAGACATTGGCAATACTGTTTATTCTAAACATAATGTTCTTAAATAGTATGACATCACAATGGATTAAAACCGGAGGTCCTTTAGGCGGTACAGCTCATCAAGTACTGAAGGTCGGAACTACCATGATCTTGAATGCTGGCCAAGGTGGAATATACACATCAAACAATAATGGTGCATCTTGGGCCCTTAGTAATACAGGCTTGCCGAATTATCCTCATATTTATACTATTTATGAAGACAATGGAGTTGTTTATACTAGTGTTAGAGGACATGGTGTATTCAAATCTATAGACGAGGGCATTAATTGGTCTAACATTACAGGAAACTTATCGTCTACACATGTTAATAATCTTTTGGTTGAGGGATCTCAAATATTTGCTGTTACCACTAATGGAGAAGTACTATATACAAGCGATGGTGGACTAAATTGGTTGAATAAAAGCGAAGGGATTACAGCATTGCTTTGGCCACATATCATTCGCTTCAATAATAAAATATATGTTGGGGGCAGTCAAGTATTATATGAATCAGATGATCAAGGTGAAAGTTGGACAGAAATAAGTATTCCAGTCTCTGATACTAAAACTATATCTGCTTTAGGTAAATTAAACGGAGTTTTTTATTTAGCACTTGGCACTAATGTTCATACGTCAACGGATAATCTTATTTCCTGGAACCAAAATAGCCTAGAAAATTTAGCCAGTATTCCTAGTCTTTTAGCCCATGAAGGCTCAATGTATGCGACCACTTGGGGTGGAAGATACTATACCTCTAGTGATAATGGAGACAACTGGATATTAACGAAAAATCAAGAAGCCAGAACTATGGTTCAAAGTCTGCTCTTCATTGAAAGCAAAATAATAATGGTAACGGATGAGGGTATATATCAATCTGAAAATGATGGTATTTCTTGGGTTGAAAATAACACCGGGTTTATTGCAAGTACTATTACCGACCTTGCAACAAATGAAAACTATATATTCAGTACAAATTTTGCTCTAGGTATTTCCAGGTCTATTGATAATGGACAAACGTGGACCACCATAAATAATGGCCTCTTTAATTCGGAAAGCCATAAATCTATGTCTCAAATAGAATTTTATAACAATAAGTTGTACGCTTTAAATACAGGAGGAATGTTTGTTTCTGATGATAATGGAGATAACTGGGCAAATAAGTTCACTCCAAACCCAAATGATCAAGTTATTGATATGGACTATGACAACGGTATTTTTGTTGTAGGAACCAACGATTTTATATATATATCAACTGATGATGGAACAAGTTGGAATACGACATCGAAGGAAGGTTTATTACCAACATCATATTTTATTCAGGTATTCATAAAAGATACCCATATGGTTATCGGTAATACAACTGGCAACATTTATTATTCAAATGATTTAGGTCAAAGTTGGAGCGATATTACTATTCCTGCCTCGGATTATTATATTAAGGAGATTGAAATGGAAAATGATATACTCTATGTTTCCACAAACAAAGGCCTATTTTTAAATTATGGTTTTAGGCAAAATTGGGAACAATTCACTCCATCTGATCATAGTCCAATTAACGATATTACTATCCAAAACAATATAATTTATGCCGCTTCAGATAATGGCCTTCAAGTAAGTCAACTGGGAAGAAATCGTTGGTATTCGGCAAATGAAGGACTTAAAGTAAAAATCAGGAAACTATTAGTTACTGATGATCAGCTATACGCCGGAACTGATTCCAAAGGTGTTTTTAAAAGGTCTTTAACGGAACTAATAATTCCACCTGATGATGACAATGATGGTGTTTCAAACGAGGATGATTTTTGTGAGAACACTCCAAAAGGTATTATAGTAAATAATCAAGGCTGTCCTTTGATTGATGGGAATGCAATCAGCATTTACACTTTAACACCAACTTGTCGCAATGCTGCAAATGGAAGCATAGAGATTGCAAGCACATTGGAAGGTTATGACTTTGAGATTAATATTACTGGAGAAGGAAGAGATGAAGGTTTCGACCTTGTTAGTCTAGATCAAAATTTTAAAATTAATGATTTGAGGTCAGGTTCATATGAAATTACTGTTAGCATTTCAGCAATACAGTACCAACGAATATTCGGAATTACTATTCATGAAATAAATGAAATATCTGGCAAATCATTAGGAATAGACTTCAAAAACAAAACTGCTAGCTATGTTCTTTCCGGAAGTAAGCAGTATACCGTAAATATAAACGGTACACAAGAAATATTCACTTTTGATACTGATAAGGATAACGAGATTATCCTTACTAATCTAACAAGTTCAAATACGATTACAATTACCGGGAAAAATGAATGTCAAGGTATATTCGTGGATAGTTTTTCTTTTGATGAAGAAATCATTATGTACCCAACAGTAACTTCAGGTTTACTATCACTTTCTGGGAATTTAGAGGCATGTGATGTCAAAATATTTAATTCATCAGGACAATTGCTCTATGAAGAAATGTTAGCGCCATTGGCATCTTTGCATTTAGATGGTTACCCATCTGGAATGTATATTGTGCATGCTAAAACAAATGAAAAGACTAAAATATTTAAAGTCATAAAAAAATGAAAACACGACATTGGATACACTCCCTTATGGTAATACTTTGTTTTTTACTGATATTCTCTTGTTCAAAAAAAGAATCTAATGAAATACAGAAAATGCCAGAACCCATGTTGAACTTACCGAGTAAATCTACAGCGATACTACCTGCTAACGGAGAATCTTGTTCCGACTTTACAGAAGCGTTTGGAGAACCAGACAAGGCTATTATAGCGCTAAGCTGGACAAGTGCCGAAAAGGCTACGAGCTATATTATAAAAATAGTTGAATCAGAAACTGAGGTGCTGTCAGAAACCTATTCAGCTAATGAGGCAGAGGTGCTATTAGATAAAGGAAAATCATACGCATGGACAATTACATCTAAAAATTTAGATGGTGAAACCCTAAGTGACACCTTTTCATTTACAACACCAGGAGTGCCTTTTGGTAATTTCGTTCCCTATGCTGCCGAGATAACTGCCGTTTATTATAATACAAATTCAACTCTTAGCGTTTCTTGGACCGGTAGTGATAAAGATAATGACAGCTTATCTTACGATATCAGGGTAATTAATAGTGAAGAAATTGAAATTGTTAATATTTCAAATTTATTTGCCGGACCGGTTACTGTTTATGTTGATTATGGTGAAACATATACAATTCGGGTAATAAGCAGAGATACGCATGGTAATTATTCGATTTCTACAATTACCAAGGAAATAAATGATTAAAAGTGTTACTCAAAATGGGTTTCATCGTATAGCCTTTGGAAATAATGATTTTAGGTATGTAGGAGCCGATGAATCAAGATGGCATTCCAAACACATTTATTCATAACTAGTTTTTGGTTAAAAGAAATTCATGCACCTCACGACAAGTTCGGTGTAACTCCCCTCCTACCATCGGCTCGCATAATAGGCCCGCATGAACGACAAAGTTGGCCAAGCCCGCCCGTACCCCCCACGCTGGCGCGAGCCTCACGCTCGTGCCCATACCCTCCATCTTAATCTTTTCTACTATTCCCCATAATTCCAGTATACCTAAATGAATGCCGTCATTATCTATTTTAAAACCGAATCATCCTTCTCATAGTGCCTTGCGCTGTTATATTTCCAAGCCACTGGTCCTTAACTAATCCTTGTTCTACGCAGTTGTTGTGAATATAGTCAATTGTTATTGACAACTTTTACTCAAAGCTGCTCTGTGATGCATACTGCTGAGGGCACGAACCTAAGGGTCGAGGTATTGAACCTAGATCCCGCCGAAAAAAAAAGCGGGATTGGTTCAACTTTCAATATTCAGCGCGTCTTACTGACTTCCCAAAATTGAGTTTCACTAATAATACAATCTAAAATCGAGCAATTTGCAGACATGGTAATGTCTTTGGTGCAACTCTTCTACCACATCCAGCATATGGGCATCTTCTTGAAATAAGCTGAAGAATGCCTTATCAAGATTTACGCTGCTTATTCCATTAAATTCCTTACCGTAGCCAGAAACACCCTTTGCTCCGGTGATATCCAAAAAATATTGTGCTTCCTCTTCGTCCAAATCCAGCACTTTTGCATTTGAAAAATGTAAAATCTTTCCTTTTAACCTTCCTTCCAATAGTTCTGCAATTTCCTGTAAACTATAGTAATAGCCATTTAGGCAAATACTATTGGCCTCACCGGACATGACCAAATAGATGATTTCATAATCCTTAAAATGATGGTCGTCCAGAACCAATGCATTTAGACTATCTTCCAATCCTTCAATGGTGTCGCATGTTTTATATATGCTGGCTACCCCGTACTGCATGGCCAATTGTTCCAGATTTTCCTGTGCTTCGGTAATCTTGTCCGTTTCTATGTCTGGAACCCCTTCCAAACAATAAGTGAAATAATCGGCATCCATAAATTGTTCCTGGGGCAATGGTGGTCTTTTCTCCAGCAAGTTTTTGAAATTATATAAAGTTCTTCCATACAAAATTACTGCAACACTTCTTATTTTTCAGCGTTTTCAGATAAAATCCCATTACACGCATCGGCTTAAAGGGCGGCAGTCAAACCTTGCCCTCCCCTCCTGCCCTTCCACATACTCCGGAATTCCGGTCGGTCAGTTATTAGGTCCGTCCGTACCCGAATAGAGGCACCTGCCCAAAAGGCATGGCGGGCGTAAGGGTGGGTGTCGTTTAATAGCTAACTTTTTTTAGAATTCATCTTAAAATCTAAATACATTATCCACTAAATTCTCATCAGAACGCGTTCCATAAGGATCAATAGCAATGTAATTGGGAATTTCGCTTACTATAAACTTAATTTCGGTAATTTCCTTATTGATTTGATTGGACTCATAATACAATATAGAGCTGTCCTCTTTTACCATGGATGGATGCGTGGTAAAAGCTCCAATTTTAATAGGTTCGTTTATTCCTCTTTGGATTATTTCCCCATTACCTATCGTTTCAAATCGCTTGGATTTTACGGTGGTAGTAATCTCATAAGTACCATTTTCCAATTCCCTATACGAACTGTCCTCTATGCTTAAGTTGTAGGTTATTATTTTTTTAAACCAATCGTCTATTAAGTGATGGTGCTCCTTTGGCGTAGCCTTATATACCAAATCCAAAAATTCAATGGTATTGGCTTCCAAGGTGGCACTGTTGCGATAGATATCGGTTATTTTTTTTAACACACGATTTACTTGCTCTTCGCCAATAAGGTCCCGTAATGCCAGCATCACATTCAATGCTTTTCCATAGGAAATGTAACCTTGACCATGTACTTTGTAAACCGGTGGTTCTAGATAGGTTGCAAATGATCTTCCTGAAAAATAACGCCTCCTGGCATTTTCACTCAAGGCGTATACAGCACGTTTGCCGTACATTTTTTCCATAACAACGGCTTCGGTATATTTTGCAAAACCTTCTATAAGGACAGCCCCGCCTGCAACTGGTTTGGCAGACAGCGTATGTCCCCAATATTGATGTGCAACTTCATGAATGACCCTTTTAGCAACCAAATTAAATGTTTCTTCCTGACTAACATCCATTAAATACAAACGGTCTTCAACCATACTTACCATTCCTGGATGCGCAAAGCCACCAAAAGACCAATGCGATGGCACTTCTGCTATTCTAATATGGTCAAAAGCATAGTCCCCAAAGTTTTCCTCGCAATAATCTATGGTTTGTTTGGCGCTGTTTTCAATGTCTTCAATGTTAAATGAATGCGCTTCATCGAAATACTGCTCAATGGAAATTCCTTGGTAATCCACTTTTTTGGTTTTGTAGTCGGCTGAAAAATAGGCAATCATTGGAACGACTTTATTCTTGGTTTTATAGTGATAGTGGTTTCTATTATTTTCTGCCCATTTTTTTACCAAGTTACCCGAACTCAATGCCGTTTGCTTGCTACTGGTAGATACAATGGTTTCGAAATCTGTTTTTTCATTGTTAAAATCTTCAAGAGCAATATGTGCATCAGAGATAATTTCTACTTCACGCTTTGGTAAATTTCTCTTTTCCCGTTCAACTTTGTCTGTAATTTCCAATCCGGAGCTATACCCCAATATAGGTTCAAAATTTGTGTGTGTAATATAGGTACCATTATTTACAATGGTTTTGTCCTCTTCATAACCTTTACGATGGTGTTTTAATTTAAAATTATAGCCTACCGTATGGTTGGGCTGTAACGGCTTTTCAAACTGAAATATATAAATACCGAACAAACTGTCATGGGTAACTAAATTTGCATTTTCAATAGCGATGGTTTCCAACGGAAGACGTTGTGTAACAAAAACTTTGGATATAGGTTGTTCCCCTCCGTTTTTCAAGACATAATCTGCCTTTATGGTATAACGTTGTTCTTCAGGAAAAATAGCAACTTCTGTTTTTCTAGATATGGAATATGGTCGTACCAAGTCTTCGTACTGTTTGTATTTTTTTTCGTACTGTTCTCTAAATTCCAAACTGTCGTCTGCTGTTTCATAATCTGAAACAAAGTTCACATTATAAAAAACCAAACCGCCGAAGCTTATACCTACTACGAATAGGAATGAAAATGATACTTTTTGAACGTTTGTAAAATCCCTTTTTAGTAGTTTTAATTTGGTTGAAAAGTTGGCCACTACGCCTCTATTCCAAATTTTAAAAGTGACCAACATTATTAACAAACCAAAAGCCAACCAATAGATGGACAAATGGCGATATAGTTTTAATCCGCCATAAAAACCATTCATATTTGAGTAAGACATTCTTGGCATAAACCCAAGACTTGTTAATGGGTGTTCCAGACCAATGGTATCAGATTTTAGGCATAAGAGCACAAAAAAACCAAAAACACCCATTCCTAAATATTTGGTTTTTGCCAAACTGCCAATAAACAACCCAATCATACTGAATATAGCAAGCTGTAATCCGTAGTGATAATATAAAGAGGCATATAGGCCCAACTCAAAATTTGTATAGTTTAAACTTATCTGAAACAGGATGCACATTATAATTCCGGTTGTAATTAGGATGACCGGTAATAGTAGGATGGCAAAAAATTTTGAGAGAAAGAACACGCTGTTCTTTGTTGGTAAGGCATCAATAATTAAGTTGAAGTGTATGCTTCGCTCTTTCCAAACAATTTCGGCACAATAAAAAATAATTAAAATAAGACTAAAGAGCGTTAAAGGGTTTACTATTAAACTTATGAGTTGATTTGTAAATGGATATTGACTAACGCCATATTCCCCACCACTAATAACTGTGCTATATAATTCTGAAAACACAATAACCAACCACATAATCAATACCGCAATAAATGGCAAACCCTTAAACACACTTTTCAATTCCATCTTTAGCAAAGAGAAAAATGCGAAATACTGTGCTTTGGCATTATGTAATGTCTGTAAAGGTTTATAAGCTACCAATGGGGTATTTTGGCTCGTTATTTTTTTGGCTTTTTTTACTTTTTTAGCGATTTTTCTAAAAGAGAACAAGCGGTAGGTACCACATAAAATACCCAAACCTACTGCTATCCAAACCAGTCTATTCCATAAAAACAATCCGGAAAAAGATAGTAATTGTGAGTTTTTTTGAAAAGGTGTCCAATATTGTGTTTGCTCAAAAAAAGCAGCAATACCAAAGGGATCCGCAATTGCAGCAATGGCCATACTTTCCGGTGATGCTGGAACGGCTTGTGCCAATAAAGGCGAATTTAAAAAGAGGGAGCTAACAAAATACAGCATGTAAACAAAGACGGCACTTACATACGTTGCTGTGCTGTTTTTTGTTAGGGTACATACAGAAAATACGACGGCCGAACAGACAAATATATTTGGCACAACTATATATAACCATGGTTGAACATACGTTAGCAATTGAAAATCGCCTAAACGTTCTGCATCCAGATCAGAAAAATAATTCCCGAAAATATAGCCTAATATAAATGGTGTAAATGCCAGGACGCTAAATACAAACGTGCCTATAAACCTGCTCCAGTAGTAATTGGCCTTTTGTATGGATGAGCTGAATATTAACTGTTCCATAAGGCATTGCTTGTCTCTAAGCATGGCACTAATGGCAAAGAACATGATGATAAAAACACTTCCTAGCGTAAACAGACTTGTGTGGAAATACACTTGATATACGGAATTATAATTAACACCTGTTGGTGCAAATCCTTGTCTACCCACAAAAAACCCCAAGAACAAAAATAGGACCGTGAATATTGGAAATGCACGTTGTTTTAATTGATAAAAAACTTCAAATTTTAATAATCTAGTAAACATGACCTATTGCTTTTTTGTTGAATTTTTAAAGAGTATGGCGAAATAAAAATCTTCCAAATTGGGTGTAATAGCTTCAAAACCATCTTCAGGTTTATGATCTGATAATACGCTGAGTTGTGTTTCACCTGCAACTAATTTTGTTGAGATAACATCAAAGGTTTTTCTATACCCTTCAATGTCTTTTTTGGGTACCGTCTTTGTCCATATTTTGCCTTCAATACTCGCAACCAAATCCTTCGGATTTCCTTCAGAAATAATTTCACCATTAGATAATATGGCCATTTTGGGACATAGGTTTCTTACATCTTCAACAATGTGTGTGGATAAAATGACAATAACGTTCTCTCCTATTTCGCTCAATAAGTTTAAAAAGCGATTGCTTTCCTCTGGATCCAAACCTGCAGTTGGCTCATCTACAATAATTAACTTCGGATTTCCCAATAAGGCTTGTGCTATCCCAAAACGTTGCCGCATACCACCGGAAAATGTATACACTGATTTTTTTCTGTGTTGATACAAATTAACCTGTTGCAACAATGCCGTAACATGCTCTTTACGTTGCTTTGCATCTAATATTCCTTTTAAAACTGCCAAATGATTTAATAATTTTTCGGCCGAAATTTTTGGGTATACACCAAACTCCTGTGGTAAATAGCCTAAATATTTCCTCATATCTTCTGGCTTTTTAATGATATCGGAACCATTAAAGGAAATACTTCCAGAAGTAGGTTCTTGTAATGATGCAATAGTTCTCATCAAGGACGACTTGCCAGCTCCATTAGCTCCCAACAAACCGAACATTCCATTGGTGATTTCTAAATTAATGTCGTTTAATGCCCTAACACCATTAGGATAGGTCTTGCTTAAATTATGGATCCGTAGTGTATTCATAACTGTTGATTTTTAATAAATGTGCTGTTTTGGTTTTTATTAGGGACAAACATAAATTGAAGAAAGAGTCCCTTATAATTTATATGATGTACAACCTCCTTATAAAGCCCTATGTAATGAAAAACCGTATCAATTATGTTCATGTAGATAACAATGGCGTTCGTGTTGATTTTAGTAGTGTCTATCAACTTTCTTGTTATTGCAGTATTACGTACTTATTTTTGTTCTATGGTACAGTTTTTTAATAAATACAAAGCATTTTTTATTGGGGTTCTACTGATGTTTCCAATATTCTATGTGATGAATTATTTTGAATTTATTCACCTTCCAAAAAACAATCCGTTGGAAATAGTTATTTACGCCGTTTTTTGGGGGATTTTAACGGCATTGCCATTTTATCATTACCACTATTTAAAAACTAAACAGAGAACGGTTTTAAATGTATTGGGCTTAATGGTGCTCTTTTTTGTTGCCTTGTTTATAGACTCTTATATGCAGATGCCCGATAATCCAGTCACTTTTGTGCTTCTAATGGCGTTTTGGTTTGGCTTTGCCTATCTTTTAATTCCTGCTTTTATAAAAAAATATTGGAAGTTAATTGCATTTATATATGGTCCTTTATTTTTATATTTTCTGTACTTAAGATTGTTTACCGGGAATTTGGAGACATACCTAAAAATAAAAGAAGACTTTCCTTTCTATTTATTTTTTTTACCAATTCCTGTTTTATTTCTTATTTGGCTTTTTGAGCAATGGAAATGGGTTCAAAACCTTAAAGCGGATAAAGCAAAGGCAGAATTGGCATTGTTAAGAACGCAAATAAACCCACATTTTTTCTTTAACACCTTAAATAACCTGTATGCATTGACCGTAAAACATTCCGAAAAAGCTCCGGAGGTAATTCTAAAATTATCGGATATGATGCGATATACCATTTACGAAGGAGATAAGGAAATGGTGACCCTTGAAGATGAAATAGAATACTTAAATAACTATATTGAATTACATAAAATACGCTATAAAAAGTCTGTTGAGATTGCCTTTAATCATGAGGTGGATACCAGTTTAACGGTTGCCCCTTTGTTGTTCATTATTCTATTGGAAAATGCCTTCAAACACGGCATTGAAACTTTAGCAGAAAATGCCTTTATTCATATTACCTTAAAGGAAGAAACGGATTTTATTATTTTTTCAATTGAAAATAATTTTGATCCTAATGAAATAAGTCCAACAAACGGGATAGGGTTACAAAATTTAAGAAGTAGACTATCTTTATTATATAAAAACAAACACGAGTTAAAAGTTGATGTGTCCAATAACCTATATATAACCACCTTAAAGATTGCTAAACATGCTTAAATACATAATTATTGATGATGAACCGTTGGCTCATGAAATTATTGAAGAGTATTGTAGCATGTTACCACATTTACAATTGGAAAAAAATTGTTACAGCGCAATGGAAGCCATTCAATATCTAAATAAAAGTACTGTCGATTTTATTTTTTTGGATATCAACATGCCTAAATTAAAAGGTTTGGATTTATTAAGAACATTATCAAATCCGCCAGCAACCATAATTACAACTGCCTATAAGCAACATGCTTTAGAAGGGTTTGAGTTGAATGTGGTAGATTATATTTTAAAACCTTTTAGTTTTGACCGATTAGTAAAAGCCGTAAACAAAGTTTCCGAAATACAATTGTCTAAAACAGTTTCAAAAGAAATTACTTCTGAAACTTCCACGCGATTCTTTATAAAAGGGGATAAAAAGTATCATCAAATAGATTTGAAGGACCTACTCTTTATTGAGGCCTACGGAAACTATACCAAATTGTTCTTAAAGGGTGAAATGATTGTAAGCCATGAAAAAATATCCCATTATCAATCTATTTTAAGGGAAGATAATTTTTTGAGAGTTCACAAATCGTTTATTGTTGCGATTGATAAAATTAAATTTATAGAAGGTAATAGCATTTTGATAAACGAGTATAGAATTCCTATTGGACAAACATACAAAAGCAATGTAAATAAGCTATATAACATTTAATTGCCATTCCACCCCCATGTACAAATTGCTGGCCTATAGTTTTATTTTGGTAGTTGTGAATCTCCAATAGGATTTATTCAGAGCTTATTATTTTTATACAAAGAATTCAAGCTCCTCATGAAAAAGTTCAGTGTTGCTACTCCCCTGTCATCGGGTCGTATAATAAGCCCGCCC
Source organism: Arenibacter troitsensis (assembly GCF_900177645.1). GTDB lineage: Bacteria > Bacteroidota > Bacteroidia > Flavobacteriales > Flavobacteriaceae > Arenibacter > Arenibacter troitsensis. The sequence continues at coordinate 81,022 of NZ_FXAO01000003.1, read as the reverse complement.
GCCCTTACCGAAACGGATACCTGCCAGGTGGATTTTTAAGAAGTGACCTATGTACTGATGGGTAATGGCGGAGCCTATTATTACGCCAAAATAGGATTTACATTTTAAAGGATATTAAAAATGTGGTGCAAAAAAAAGGGAAGTCCATTGGACTTCCCTTTTTTATAAAGTGTTGATCCATTTATTATTCTACCTGTGGTGCACCAATGGCATCCACATACCTACCTGCCCAATAGGGCAACAAATAGATATAGGGGGCATATTCCCGTTTGCCATCGCTTCCACCATTGTTCCTATACGCGCCATTGTGCAAATGTAATGTGCGCTCGTCTCCCGGCAACACCTCGGTATAGGTCTGACTTCTAAAATTGGGTGCTATTTTTGTCAAGTCCTTTCTATGGTCATTATCAATTTTCCAATCGATGAGGTCCATTGGAAACTCGCGCAGCCACCAAGCAGATTCCTCACTATCTATATTTTTTCCTCCGGTAAGCGCAAAGAGATAATTCCATAGTGGATTTTTTTCAGAGCGTTCCACTTCCCAATGGCTTTTTGCTGCATTAAAATGTGCTTCTTTCTGTTCTTCGGAAAAGGAATAATTAACAAATCCGGGAATGGTCAAGAAATACATTTCATCATCGGAATGGTTCCATTTATTGCTTAAATCCTCCCCTTCTACAAAACCGATCACTGTGGCCGGTCTGTTGGCATTCTCATCGTAGCCATATTTTTTTATCAACTTTTCGGCCCCTTTCTTATATTTTTTATCCTGTGTAAAATGATAGGCCGTTTGTAGGAAAGACAGAATAAGGGTGGAATTCAATCTGCGATCCCCAACATTGATGGGGAAGCTATTTACATAATCCGGATTCCATTTGCCCCAAGCGGTCGGCTTTCCATTCCAATCCATGAGGTACCAATCGTTATCCATAATATGGTCCATCTCAATTTTTATTTGATGTATGGCCCTATCCCGCCATTCCTTATCCGGAGCGAGCTCAGCAAAAAGTGCGTAGACGAAAAAATGTCCACAAGATTCATCGCTACTGGTCGTGGATTTCCATCTCCAAAGCTCATCATCGGATAACTGCCATATCCTTCCATTTTCTTTTTCCCATTGCTTTCTCCACTCCTCGGAAAATCCATTGGCGTGAAGTCCAACTTCATAACCATCCCTCTCAAAAGACCTTGCAGGGAACCCTTTTAAATTAGGAAGTGCCGTCAATCTTTCCATGGCTTCAAAGGCTTCGTAAGCATTTTGCTTGGCATCCTCAGACTTGGTTACCGCGTACCTAAACAACTCCCCTGCCAAGTACATGGAAGTCCATAGGCCGTCATTATCCGTATCGTGAAAGTAACCCGTAGAAAGGTCACCGGGTGTTCTCATAGACAGATCGGAGGTAAAACCGTAACGAATATGGCGTAAACGCTGAATTTCTTGAAAATACTCCGCTTTTTGTGCCAGTGTCATGGGTGCGAAGTTAATTTTGCTCATCCCTTTTTGTGTAAGGACCAGCACACTTCCGTCAGGTCCTTCAGCCAAGTCCACCACCTGATCGTCCACCAACCATCGCTTGGAAGCGTAATAATCATATTTGCCATCTTCACGTAGTTTAAAAGCCCCTTTGGTCGATCCGAGCCATAGACTACCTCGAATATTTTTAACCATTGTAATTTCTGTCCAAGGCAGTTTTTGGTCCAGTTTAATTGGGACAAATGTTTTGCGGTCCAAAACCTGTACGCCATTGGTAGTTCCCAAAACAATGCTGCCATCATGCAGGGTCAAGGCTGTTAAATTAGTGCCGCTAAACACCTTTCTGGCCAATTTTGAACTACCATCTATTTGGTAGAGACCATCTGCGGTTAATAGTAAAAACTGACCGGAATTAGGGTCATATTGAACGGATATAGGCTTGGGGTTGTCTATAGAAGACCTCCAAATTTCCTGATCGTTCTTAAAAACAACAAAATCGCCTTCTCCTGCTATCAAAGTCAATAGATCGGGACCTATGCCCATGGCTTTGGGAGCCTTTAGGTTATGCTTAATGTACACCTTACCGGCCCAAGCGTTGCTTAAAACTGCCTTGTCCGTTAAATAAACAAACTGACCTTGATACTGGGTCATGGCAACAATGTTCATATCGATCAAAGGTCGATATTGAACATCTTGACGGATGGTTTTTTCATATGGGAGCATCAGGCCCTGGCTGCTAAGCAATTTAATGGCTTTATTCCGATCACTGGCAATTTGATGCAAAGCCAAATTCCCCTGCCCTTCTTCCAAAGAAAACTTTTCGGCACTGTCTTGGAGAAACGGCTGATCTGCATACGTTTGCGCTTTGGTAGCCAACCCCATTATTAAACAAAAACTTAAGAATAATTTTTTCATAATTTATATTAGTTGTAGAATCGATAAAAATAGTTGTATGCCTACTAAGTAGTATCACTATTCTTGATGAATACCTATAGTATTTTAACCTAGGGTGATTTTAACACATATAAACGATCATACAAAATTTTATGGTGATGTCTGTAGGGTATTAAATTGATCGGCAAGGCAACTCCTATATCATATATGGGCATACCGCTAATTGCAAAGGTTTATGCGGTCAATTCACTTCCAGAAACTATGCTTTTTAAGACTTATAAATTTGAAATTGGGATTAAAGGCTTGAAGATCTGCGGGCTAAAATTCTATGCATTTAATAGATTGGACTAGTGTACCGCTTTTTTATAATCCCCCGCCCAAACCAAACCAAAAAAAGCGTTTACCCTGGGATGGATAAACGCTTTTTTAAAAGACCGCTATTTCTGATAACTATTCGAGATCTATAATACCTACAACTTCATAGGCCCTAGTGCCATTTACCTGTACTTTTTCATACAGAATATTGCCGTACTCGTAATAGTTCTGTCCGTCAATGGTCACTTTTTCATAATCTTGCGGAAGTTCATAGACTATAGTCCCTATTTCTGGTTCAACCACTTCATATTCGTTCCCTATTTGGGTATAAAAAGTGCCGCCTACCGTAAAGTAGATATGGTTATTAAAATGAATTCTGCGATAGTTGGCAGGCAAGGTACTTATTCTAAATCCAATTTTGGGAGCAATTACAATATAACGGCCTCTAGAATAGGTGTAAAACCTATTGTTGGAATAGTAGTAATTTTGTCCTTGGTACTTCACCACTTTTCTATTGGGTACTGTTCTTACAGAAACAACCTTCCTGGTCGGGGTTCTGTAAACCACTCTTTTACTGGACACCCTATGGGGTGTTTTTTTCGTTACCGTTCTGGTAGTTTTGGTTGTCGTAGTAGTACGTGTCCGGGTTTGGGCCGTACCTACATATATACCACCTATAAGTAAAAAGGACAGGACGAAATATATTTTGCTATTTGTTTTCATAGTTAAAAATTTAAAAGGTTAAACTTTAAAGTATACTTTCACTACTTTGACCTAAATTTTCAAAATAGGTTTAATCGCATAAAAACATTTTTGGGGGATATTGGACAAAATATTGATTTCTATCGATAAGGGTAAAATGTCCCGCGGACCTCTACCCTACCGTTTTATTTGAGTTCAACACAAAAAATTCTTACCTTGTCAATTGTTATGCATGCATAGTAAAAATCATAAGAAAATGACCAAGTATAAACATATTTTCGAACCCCTGGATTTAGGATTTACAACCCTTAAAAATCGTATTCTAATGGGTTCCATGCATACAGGCTTGGAAGAGCAAAAAAATGGCCTGGAAAAAATAGCAGCCTATTATGCCGAGCGGGCAAAAGGTGGTGTTGGACTAATTGTTTCTGGTGGAATTGCCCCGAACATACAAGGTTGGACGGCCCCATTTTCAGCTCGTATGAGCAGCAAAAAACACGCCAGGCACCATAAGGTAATTACAGAGGCTGTACATAGGGAAGGTGGTAAAATATGTATGCAAATTTTGCACTCCGGGCGCTACGGATATCATCCTTTTGCGGTGGCCCCGTCGGCTATAAAGTCGCCCATTACTCCCTTTAAACCCTTTGAACTAAAACCGTCTGGTATTAAACGTACCATTCGCGATTTTGTGAATTCGGCCAAACTAGCAAAAAAGGCAGGCTATGATGGTGTGGAAATCATGGGATCTGAAGGCTATTTAATCAACCAATTTATTGTAGAAAAAACAAACCGGCGTACAGACGATTATGGCGGTGACTACAAAAATAGAATGCGTTTGCCCATAGAGATAGTAAAACAAACGCGTGAAGCGGTAGGAAAGGAGTTTATTATCATCTATCGTTTATCCATGTTGGATCTGGTGGAAAAAGGAAGCAGTTGGCAGGAAGTAGTAACCTTGGGCAAGGAAATTGAAAAGGCCGGTGCTACGATTATCAATACAGGAATTGGTTGGCACGAAGCGCGAATTCCCACCATAGCCACATCGGTACCGCGCGCTGCCTTTTCTTGGGTGACCAAAAAAATGAAAGAAGAACTTTCTATTCCCTTGATTACTTCCAATAGGATAAATATGCCGGAAACCGCGGAAAAAGTGCTGGCAGAAGGTCATGCGGATATGATTTCGATGGCTAGGCCATTTTTAGCGGATCCTGAATGGGTCAATAAGGCTCAAAACGATAGGGCCGATGAAATAAACACCTGTATTGGTTGTAATCAGGCTTGTTTAGACCACGTTTTTGCCCAAAAAGTAGCCAGTTGTTTGGTAAATCCGAGAGCATGCCATGAAACCGAACTTAATTATCTTCCTACAGAAGAAAAGAAAAAAATAGCTGTGGTAGGTGCCGGTCCTGCCGGGTTGGCTTCAGCAACCATTGCAGCACAACGTGGACATGAGGTGACCCTTTTTGATGCCGACAAAGAAATTGGTGGGCAATTCAATATGGCCAAACAAATTCCGGGAAAGGAAGAATTCTACGAAACCATTCGGTATTTTAATACCCAATTGGAATTACATAAGGTAACCGTGCAATTAAATACACGTGTAAACGCCGAATATTTAATAAATGGGCATTTTGATGAAGTTATTTTAGCCACCGGAATTGTACCAAGAACTCCAAAAATTGAAGGGATTGATCACCCCAAAGTGCTGAGCTATATAGAGGTATTGAAATTAAAAAAGCCTGTTGGCAAACGGGTCGCAGTTATTGGTGCAGGAGGAATTGGTTTTGATGTATCCGAATATTTGGCTCATGAGGGTGAAAGCACCGCTTTAAATATTGACGCTTGGTTAAAGGAATGGGGCATTGACAAGACCATGAATGCCCGTAGTGGAATTGAAGGAGTGCAAGCCAAAGTGCACCCCTCACCCAGGGAAATTTTTATGTTGAAGCGGAGCAAGGGAAAATTTGGTGGTGGCCTGGGAAAAACCACCGGTTGGATACATAGAACGAGCTTAAAAAATAAAAAAGTACAGTTTATCAACCAGGTGCAATACAGCAAAATTGATGATGAAGGCTTGCATTATATTCAAAACGGAGCCCAAAAAGTATTGACAGTAGACAACGTTATCATATGTGCAGGCCAATTACCGTTCAAGGAATTATTGAAACCTTTGGAGGCACAAGGAATAAAAGTGCATGTGGTTGGAGGGGCAGATGTGGCTGCCGAATTGGACGCCAAACGCGCCATAGATCAGGCCAGTAGGCTGGCGGCTAAGATTTAAGTAAGTTTATATAAACAAGTAGTAGTTTCCAAACTAAAAAAACATCGCTTCCCATAACTTTTGGCCTACTCCATAAAGTCGGCCTTCTCTTATTAGATCAATCCCAAAAGTTGTGTGTGAATTACAAAAAGTTATGCTTTAGTATCTCAAGTTAGTGTTCTGTTCATTTTTTGCATCGCCCAAAAAACGAACCAAAAAACGCTAGGCTGATTTTAAATTTCTTTAAATCTACGCAATTTCCACAGCCGCGCCGCCCAGGCCGCTTTCACTAAGGTGAAATGCTCTATGGACGGCTTCCCACGACCAGTGTGAAAACCACTCGATTTAAGACGAAATTGAAAATAGGCCGGTCCTTTCGTTCCGTCGACCTTCATGTGGGGAAAAGTCATTTTCCGTTATTAAAAACCTTTGGGCATTGTTCTCAAGGTCTATGGTTCGGTCGTTCTTCTTCCGTGGTGGAGATGACATGGCCGTTAAGAATTATTGAAGCCCTGGAAATAATTTAGGCCATGGCATCGATCCTTAAAATCCTAAGATTTTAGGGGCCATCTAGTGAAGAAGGGTCTTTTCTCCTGCCCGACGGCAAGGCGGGTTTGTTTCGTTTTATTCATGGCCTTTCTATTTTATAATAAGGTATTCATGAACCTCCTGCGTCGGTTTCATTGGAAAGCAAAGAAATCGAAGATTCACGAAATCCGATAAAAAACAATAACAACCAATTGAGTAAAATGAAAGAATTATTTAATGGTTGGTTTTTCTAGATTGCTCCTATTAATTAAAACTATTGTTCAAAAAACATGAGTGATCAAATTAATCCTAATTTTTACATAAACACAACAATTGTTCTTGATCCCTTTTATTATTTCCTCTAGGCAATTATTTCTTAAGCGATTTCATATCTATGACAAATCGATAATGTACATCGCTCTTCAGCATACGCTCATAGGCCAGATTGATATCTTGCATTTTAATGATCTCAATGTCCGAAGTAATATTATGTTTTCCACAGAAGTCCAACAATTCCTGTGTTTCTGCAATCCCCCCAATTAAAGATCCTGCCACTGATCTACGTCCCATAATCATAGGCACGGTTACCAACATGGGATCCAGCGGCCCTAAATAACCAACAACAACCAAGGTGCCATTGGTTGCTAAGGTGCCAATGTAGGGATTCAAATCATGTGCGTAGGGAACCGTATCGATTATGAGATCAAAATGGTTCATAACCCCCTCCATCTGTGCTTCGTCTGTGGATATAATTACCTGGTGCGCCCCCAAATCCAGACCATCCTGAACCTTATTTGGACTTCTTGAAAACAAGGTAACATCTGCTCCTAGGGCGTTGGCAAGTTTAAGGGCCATATGCCCCAATCCACCAAGACCTACCACTGCTACTTTGCTCCCCTTACCAACCTTCCATTGTCTTAAGGGCGACCAAGTCGTGATTCCCGCACACAATACCGGTGCTATACCCGCCTGATCCAAATTTTCGGGTACCCTCAGTACAAAGTCTTCATCTACAACAATAGCTTCGGAATAACCACCATGGGTAGGCGAATTCAAATGTTTATCATAACCCCCATATGTACCTACCCATTGGGGACAGTATTGTTCTAAATCATCCTTACAATTGTTACAACTTCTACAGGAATCTACCAAACATCCCACTGCCACCAGATCGCCCACTTTATATTTGGAGACACCGGTCCCAACTTGGGTTACTTTTCCCACAATTTCATGGCCAGGAACCACAGGGTATTGCGTCATGCCCCAGTCATTACGGGCAAAATGCAAATCGGAATGACAAACACCACAAAAAAGAATATCGATCTCTACATCTTTTGCAGTAACCGATCGTCTATTGATATTTAATTGTTCCAAATCGGATTCGGCAGACTTTGTTCCGTAAGCCTTGATAGTTTTCGTGCTCATGATGTTTTGGATTTAGAAGGATAAATAGTTGAGTATTAAATATACAAAAAACTTACATCAACTTACTTGAAAACTATTGGTATATCCGTATTCCGGACCGCGATTGTATCAACTACAATGTCAAATACTTACCATATCTTAATTCTTTCCTCCTCTGGTTTGAAATTTCGATCCCCAGGCTCAACATCAAAAGCGTTATAAAATGGAGTAAAGTTCATTAAGGGACCATTTACCCGCCAATTAGGGGGCGAATGCGGATCGGTCATTACATAGTTGCGCAGGAATTCCTCCCGCATTTTTACACGCCAAATATTGGCTACGGAGAGAAAAAACCGCTGGTCTGGGGTATAGCCTCCTATTTTTATAGAATCCTGCCCCTGTTCGGTTAATTTAAACGCATCATAGGCAATGGCAATCCCAGCATTGTCGGCCGTGTTTTCCCCAACCGTCAAGGCACCCTTTAAATGGATAGTATCCAAAACCGTAAAGGCGGAATATTGGTCTATAATTTTTTGCGTTTTTGCCTTGAACTGGGTATAATCGTCCTCTGTCCACCAATTGGCAACGTTTCCGTTTTTGTCATATTGTGCCCCTTGGTCATCAAAGGCATGTGTAAACTCATGGCCTATCACCATTCCAATTCCACCGTAATTTACGGCATCATCCGCATATAGATCAAAATATGGAGCTTGTAATATCCCTGCTGGAAATACAATTTCGTTCAAGGCAGGATTGTAATAGGCCGTTACGGTAGAGGGGGTAGTGTGCCACTCGTCCCTATTGGGTGCCTTATTTAGTTGCTTAAGTTCGTACAGGTATTCCTCTTTTTGCAGGGCCACCACGTTTTCAAAAAATTTGTTCCGATCTATATCTACATCATAAGTTCTCCATACGTCTGGATAGCCTATTTTTTTGTTAATGGCATATAGTTTTTCCTTGGCCTTCAACTTGGTGCTGTCGCCCATCCAATCCAGGTCGTCGATACGTTTCTCCAATACTTTCTGAAAATTACTAACAAGATCCAGTGCCCTCTTTTTGGCATCTTCCTTAAAATAGCGCTTCACATATAATTGTCCCAAGGCAAATCCTATTTGTTCATCCACACGACGAACCATTTGCTTGGCCCTTGATTGTTGTTGCGCCTGCCCGCTTAAAACTTTGCTGTATTCAAAAGCAACATCCCTAAAGGGTTTGTTTAAAATATTGGCATAAGAATCCATGGTGTGTGCTTTCAGGTATAATTTCCAATGGGCCAAAGGCACCTTGGTCAGCAACTTGTTTAAAGTGTCATAATAATTGGGTTGTGAAACTTCCAAAGAATCGACCTCCGCTCCCAGATTTTTTAAAAGTGACGACCATCCCAAGTTAGGATGTTTTTTCTGCAGTTCGGAAACGGCCATTTTGTGATAGTTTTCTTTTATGACCCTTTGTTCAATACGCGTTTTATGGACTTGCGCCAATTGTTTTTCAATATCGTAAACTATAGCGGCCTGAGCTTTGGCATCCTTATCCCCTACCAACTCGAACAGCGAGGTGAGATAGGTTTTGTAAGCCTCCTGAACCTCTTTCACAGAAGCATCCTCTTGAAAATAATAATCGCGATCGGGCATACCCAATCCTGTCTGGGCAACATGCAAAATATTAAGGGAGCTATTTTCCTGATCTGGGTAAATATAGGGAGCAACCATGGAATAATCCCCATTCTTGATCTGGGTGGCCACAAAATCCATTATACCGGAAATATCCCTAATCGCCTCAATTTCATCCAAGATAGGCTGTATGGGTGTAATTCCTCTTTCGTCAATATTAAGGGTATCCATGCCAGAAGCATAAAAATCGCCTACCTTTTGTTCAATACTCCCTTTGGGATGTTCTTGCTGGGAAACTTCCTGTATTATATTTTTTAGCAATTCCTGCTGAGGAATATTCAAAAATCGATAGGACCCCACACCTACCTGGTCCTCTGCAATTACAGCGTTATCGAACCATTTTTTATTAACATGATTAAAGAAATCATCCCCGGGCCTAATGGAATCTGTAATTCCGTCAAAGACAACCGTCTTATTATCGGTTTCAACATTATTCTTATTGGAAGACTCATTTTTACAGGAAAGACATAACCAAAAAATCAAAGAGAAATAACATAGGAATTTCATAGCGGATTTATTTTATTCCCTCTAAGATATGTTTTTCTTACTATTTAACTACACATAGACTACCCTATACTACGCAATAAAAAGGAGGATAATTCAATACATAATTACCCTCCTTCCCACTAATCAACCAATCTAACCTTCTTTATTCCATTTCTATAAAGCCTACTACTTCGTATGCCCTAGTGCCGTTTATCTGTACTTTCTCATAAAGGATGCTGGCATATTCGTAATATTCCATTCCATCTATAGCCACTTTTTCATAATCGTCCGGAAGCTTGTACACTATAGTGCCAATTTCGGGCTCTACCACTTCATATTCATTATTTATTTGAACATAAAATGCCCCTTGGGCATTATAATAGTTGTAATTGTTATAAGTGACCCGCTTATAATCTGAGGGCAAGCCACTTAATCTGAATCCTATTTTAGGGGCAATTACGATATACCTCCCCCTGGATTGTGTATAATAGTTGTTGTTGGCATAATAATAATCCTGCCCCTTGTACTTAATGACTTTTCTATCGGGTACTGAACGCACTGAGACTACTTTTCGTACTGGAGTTTTATAGGTAACCTTTGTGCTTGGTACCCTATTGTAGACGGTTTTCTTTACCGTGCTTGTCTTGGTATCCCTATTGGATTTGGAATTTGAGTTGCCAACGGATTGCCCGGAAGCTTCTGTTACAAAGGCAATGGCAAGTATAACTGATAAACTGGATATTCTGATAAATGCTTTCATAATCTCTATGATTTTAGGTTCCAATCGTTCTTAATACGAAAACGTTGAAACGTATTCATAAGCCAAAGGTATAGGTACATAATAGAACTATGAAAGCAAATAGACAATGACTGGAATTCTATCTATGAATATTACAATTTAACAGATTAAAATAAAAGGACTACTAGTAAATGTCGGGTATTGCCGGCTGTAAAGCCGTGGGTGTTTTGTAGTGTTCACTGACCGCTGCCGGTTAGTGAACCAAAGATTAATGGTTATAAAGATTTAGACACCCCCTTGCCTACTGAAATAGCTACTGAAGCCATGGTGTTGCATGTCTGTAAAGAGATTTTGATCTTGAAAGGTTCATTAATTTCAAGGTATATAATACCTTGTAGTACAGGTAAAAATATACTCTGATTATTACGCATCGACAGTTTTTGTTATGCTCTAATAAAGGAGATGCATCTTCATTCCCTCATGGCTGTCCTTAAACCCAAGTTTTGTATAAAAGGCTATTGCCTTGGGCCTTTTCTTGTCCGTGGTCAACTGCAACACATGGGCCTTTCTTTCTTTTGCCCTACTTATGGCCCATTCAAACATTTTGGTTCCCATACCCGTTCCCCTGTGATCCTTCCTAATTCTTACCGCTTCAATCTGGGCTCTTACACCGCCACGATAGGTGAGGTATTGGATAAAGGATAATTGTAAGGTGCCTACCACTCCGCCCACTTCTTTTTCAACAACCATGAGTTCCTGGTTCTTATCGTTGGTTATATTCTCAAAAGCCTTATAATACTCCTCTGGTAGGGGTATTTTGAAATCTTCCCTAGTTTTTCCCAATTCATCATCGGCAATCATTTCTACAATTGCCAAAACATCATCTTTTGTTGCTTTTCTAATTTTCATCTCTAGATTTATAACTACTCTTTTTAACCAATAAAATGAACAAAACCAATATAAAGGCCATCCCAAATCCTAAAACACCAATATTAATTCCCTTATATGTTTTCGTACAATTTTTCGGTTGCCTTTTTGAGATCGGCCTTAGGTAAAAACTGATCGGCTATAGTTAATATGGCATGTAAATTATCGCGCATTCTATCCAATTTAATTTCACCTGGTTTGATGGATGTCTGCAATAAATGTAATGCCATGTCCGCGAGAAGCAGCCGTTGTTTTTCCAACCACTCCGAATCACCTTTATTCGCGGGATTATTCAAATAACTCGTTTCAACCTGACTGTGCAACTCCCAACTAGCCTGCAATATTTTTAATTTTTCCTCTTTGTTCATCTTTCTTAAATTTCAGATTTATTACATTGGATTGCTTTTTCAAAATCTCGAATGTTCAGGCTTAAAATTAAAACATCTATAAATAAATAAATGTTATAATTTATGCACCATTGATTGGAAGAACATAGCCTTTTGGACTATGGTTCCCCCAACCATAATATGGGCAAAAATGTGCACTAAATCATAGTTAATGTTCCCTTTATTGTAAAATTTAAACAAACTGGGGATGCCAAACTCCTTTAGCCACAGTTTCCTTTACATATTCCGAGAAATCCTTTGGCTTTCTTCCCAATACCTTCTCGATATCATGGGTAATTTCCGCATTGTCCGGATTACCCAACACCTCGGTAAACAGATACTCTATCAGCCAAATGAAATCGGAAGGAACTCCCTGTTGCTTCATTACCTGGGTATAGGCCGACAGGGCTATTGGCGTAAATGCAATGTCCCTTCCAGTGGCTTCCGAAATTTCCTGAATTACTTCTTTAAAGGTAAGTTGTCTTGGACCCGTAAGTTGGTAAATCTGTCCATTGTGCTTTTCGTTCAACAAGGCAGCTACAGCCACATCGGCAATGTCATCGGTATCCACGTAGGGAACTTTAACATCTGCCTGTGGCAAGGCCACAGAGCCTTCCAAAATTGGCTCTAGGAAAAAACTTTCACTAAAATTTTGATTAAACCAACTGGCCCTAACAATAGTATAATCCAAGCCCGAGTGGATCACCACTTGTTCACAGAGTTCAGCTTCGCGCTCCCCTTTTCCGGATAAAAGCACTACCTTTCTTACGCTCGATTGTTTGGCTTTTCTGATCAGTTCCTCTATTGCCTCCAAAGCTCCTGGAACCGCTAGGTCTGGTTGAAAGGTGATATAAACTATATCCATTCCAAGTAGGCTCTCCGACCATGTTTCTGGTTGTTCCCAATCAAAGGCCGGGGAAGCCGATCTAGAACCTATCCTAACCTTATGGCCTGCCTTAATTAATCTATTTACTACTTTGCGGCCCGTTTTTCCGGTACCGCCGATGACTAAAATGTTACTCATGTTTTTCATTTTTATTTGTTTTAAAATTATTGTTTAGAATTTGTGGATATCTATTGAATACTGTTCTTAGTAGTCTGTATTAATGCCAATAGGAGAAGGAGAAAGGAAATAACCGAGGTGATGGTCCTAATAAGGTGCAAACGATTCCATTTTAGTTCAAAGTTCTCCCTCAATTGTCCCAATTCATTTTTACTTGCCGTATTTAAGTCTATTTTATCCAGCATCTCATTTAAAGGGACATTCCCGAAAATGGTGACCAGCACCACTCCAAAGAAGTAGGTTGCTGTGGCCGAAGCCAATAGCCACACAAGTGTTGCCGGACTTCCTTTGAACCAATACAAACAGATAAACCCGAGTATGGAAGGACCAAAGAACACCACAAAGAACAGGGGATTTATTATAGTTCTGTTCATTTGTTGAAAGGACAATAAATAGACCTGGTCATCCAACCTTCCAATTCCAGGGGTAATGGCATTGGTCCAGGTAAAGCACAGTCCCGCCGATAGACCGGTCAATAGTATCAATACACTGATTAAAATAGTTTCAAGTGTTATATCCATGGCCTTAATTCTTTAGAAGTTTAGTTTTTGGGTATACACGGGTATACCAGTACAATACGGATACCAATAAAAACTCGGCTGCTATGATCCAGAATCCCAAGGAGGTAAAAAAGCTAAAATGACTACCTCCTTTTGGGATTACAAAGAAGGGGACCGTGATTAAAGCGTCCAATATAACAGCAGTCAATAACATGGTTTGTCCCACCAGATATCCATGGGTTTGGAGGTCCTTTTTGTAGTAGAAAGAGCTTCCAAACCAGACCAAAGGTATCACCACAACAAACAATACAAGATTTGCCTGAGTCTCCATATTTTCCATGATGGGTATACTATAAGAAACTGAATAAAAAAGGATGGCAATAATCCAAATGATTATTCCGATAAGCAGTGCGCGTTTCATTTTCATGACTTTTATTTTTTAAAGTTACATGCCAAAATTATTGGAGTGCGCTCAGGACGGGTTGTCCCAAATGGAGTAAGATTTGTTCGAAAAGGAATTTACTTGATCTGACTAGGTCTATAGCCGAATTTTTTCTCAAAAGCGTTGGAAAATGAACTTAGACTATCATAGCCTACATGCCAGGCAGCTTCCTGTACCGTAGCATCCTGATTTCTGATCAATTTATGGGCCAAGGTCAATCGTTCGTTTTGAAGATATTTGAATACGGGAACGCCAAAATATGCCTTAAAGTCTTTTTTTAGTTTAAAGGTATTTAACCCAATTTGTTTGGAAAGTTCGTTTAAGGAAGGCGGGTTATCAATATTCTTCAATAGAATATCTTTGGCCTGATTAAGCTGGCCTCGTTCCTCAACGCTTATTTTTTCCGTTTTCAAGCTGGCCAATTGACCAAAAAAATGGGACAGCAAAGTTGTTATCTGACTTCGGAAAAACATCATTTTGGTTTTTCCTTCGTATTGAATATGAAACAAACCATCAACAATGGCTTGCATTTCCGGAGTCATAATAAAATGTGGTCCCTCAACATAGTGATCCGAAGGGTTCACCAACTGTGCCAACATTTCCCCAAATATTTCGCCTTCTTGATTGGGGAGTTTATCCAATGCTTTTATGGAAGTGGCAATAACCAAGCATTCCAAGGGCTTGGAGGAGGAAACCGTATGTATAAATTCTACCTTATCATCGGCGTAAAAAGAAAGTGCCAATCCCTTGGTGTAATTGAATTCTTTTTGTTTTTCACCATATTTTACTTTTAAATCAACATTGCCTGAACCATAAAAAGCAACTGCGATTAAAGGCTCTTCAAAGAAACATGAATCTATGGTAGCTTCACTTACTTTGGCTTCTTCTACCAAAATAATAAAGTCGTTTATATCTATAATATCCCTTGTCATATAGCTTAGAACGAATTTACAAAATTTTGGGTTTGCATATACGACTAGCAATATATGTCCAAATTATCTAAAAAGATCGGCCGCCGGTGCACGAAGCCGAGTCTTTATCCGAGGTAAAACGGAAATTAGTGAAAACTCATCGTTCAAATTATTATTTACTGCCGTAGCACGGGCGCTAACGTGACTATTTCATTGACCAATGGCCACCTGAAAATCAGCACTGGAACTTAAAAATGAATACCCAGCAACCTCAAAGTTGGCATAAGGTTCAATCAATGCCGATTAAGTTGCATATTTGGAATGCATAGAACTCACGTTAAAGTTACAACGATGTTGATAGGAAGTAAATGAATTTTATAAAATCAGGGAATACCTTATTCTTTTAAGTGAATAAGAATAATTATTATCGTAACTCAATTTTGAAATGTCGGTAAGACGCATTGAAAATTGCAAGTTGAACTAATCCCGCCTTTTTCGGTGGGATCTAAAATAATACCTCCCCCCTTGGGTCGATTCCTATTGTAGGGTTCAGGGCTTGTCTTGAGGTTTAATACCTTAATATTTGATGAGTACATTTTTGGATCTCCGGAAAAGTGATACAGTTTGGAACTATTTGTAAATGAGTTCAAGGGTGATTTTCCTATATCCGGAAATTAATTTAGTACGGATTCTTCCATCTTCCTGGATTCCTTAATCAAAAGCGCTAGCCAAAACGGAGGTTACATTTATATATGGACTATCCACTTCCAACTATGGCTTTGCCCATTATATTTTTGCCGACTTCATATTCTTCTGAAATTCTGGCAATACTTTTTCTGCCAGGCGCTCCAAGGTGCGTTCCATACCATTGGAATTGAACCTTAGATTTAAACTTACATGGTTTACCCCAATAGATTGTAAATGGTGCAAATAGGTATTCAAATAATTGGCTCCCGTCCTAAAGCCCAAATGAATAGGTTGTGGCATAAAATTATCGTCTTCCTGAAGATCCACATATAAAGGTTGCATAAAAGGCTTGTCAAATATACATGTTTCAGCAACCAATGCCCGCCATTCCTCAATTCTATATTTCTGTTGCACGGGATCCCTGGGGTAGTACATCCACCCATTTGCGTTTTTGGCATTCCACTCCAAGGACTGCTGACTAAAGCCGGTCATCAATAAGGGGATTTTATGGCTTTTAGCTTTTGGTAGTATATCTATATCCCCTTTTAAAACGCCAAAATTTTTGGTTACCAATTTAGGGTAGCTCTGTTGTGCCTTTCGAACGTATTGAAAGGCTTCCCGAAACAATTCCCCACGGTTTTCATATTCTATGCCCATGGCCGGATATTCATCAAATCGATCGCCGGAAGCCACACCTAAAAGCAACCTTCCACCTGATAATTGATCTATGGTGGCAGCGGATTTTGCTACATGTGCCGGATGGTGTAATGGCAAAGCGATACTGGAAACACCCAATGCTATTTTTGTGGTTTTGGCTGCCAAAAATCCCAAGTAAGTAAAGGGATCGTACATTTGGCCCGAATCGCCAAAAGAGGGTACATTAAAGGGTACATCGCGAATCCATAGTGCCTTGAAGCCCAATTCTTCCATTAATTCCACGCGTTCCAAATGATGCTCCATGGTGGGCATTAATCCCTGATCATAATACTCTATAGGCATTGATATTCCAATGCTCAGTTCATCGGGTCGAAATACACTGTTGTAGGCTCTGTTAATGGGCTCAAAATCCTTCATACTCTTTCCGTGGGGTTTTTTATTTAATTCTATGAACATGCCCTACAGATTCATTGCGTTACCGGCATCGGACACCTTACTTTTAGATAGTATCGTTATAATTCAATATACGTGGAAATTATACATAATGGCTCTTTTCAAAAAAAAGATAGTAATCTATTACCGAGCTATGGTCTTATACAGTGGCTCTGAAAATTTATCTTTTCTGGATATTGATAGTTTTTCTATTACGGATATCCTTTATACCAAAAGAATTAAACGGAGCTCAATTTAATTTCTTCAATGGTAATATGGTTGAATCGAAAATGACTTTAAAGCTTTCGCCTTTTTCAGGATACAAAACATTAAAATATCCCAAAATAAATAGGAAATCACAGCGTATAAAAAAATAATCTTGCCTTACTTTTTATAAAGATAAGAAAAACCAATTTTATAGTATATTATTAGGTATAGATTGTTAAGGCAAGGTTGAAATTAGTGGAAATTTGTTTATTGAAATTCGTTAATTGAATTCCAATTTTATACTCACTGAAATTGTCAGGAAATTGGGCTATTCGGACGTAAGCCACCTGACAAAATCTTTTAAAAGCATGTAGGCACCGCCATACGCAAGTTGAAGAAGTACGGGGAATTTGGGCATGTTTGTACTGCATAACTCCCATTATTCATTATTAGACCTTCTCCAAACCAAGCAACTTGGCCCCACTAAAATGGCATGGCTGTGAATTTAGGTATCGTCCATTTTAATCCAATAGGACCGTGGCCAAACTCCATTCACTCACCAAACCAGCCTCTTCGGGAGCTTTTAACAGCGAATAAAAAGCAGAACCCGCATTATTAAAAAAGCCAAAATGTGCCTGGGAATCGTACATTGTGCCATCTCCATTGCCATCCGGCACCAAATATCCCGGCAAAGAAACGGTCCCAGTCATTTCATGGTATTCTGCATCAAATATTTGGATGGTATTGGAGGGTACTTCCTGATAAATAGTACCCGTTTCCATTACAGCATAAATTTTATTGGCCATTGTATGGATATCCAAGGTGGCTATTCTCTGATTTCCCAATAATTGTCCATAATAACGAATATCGGTAGCTTGGTCTTCTGTTAATTTAAATATATTTCTACTTCTCGAAACCAATTTATCACCGGAGTCGGATATCCAAATATTGCCATCAAAGGAATAATCCCCATGATAGGGTGAATCATATAGATATTGGGCCGTTCCAGCAGTAATGTCATATTTCTCTACATCGGAGGGGGAAACACCGTTATCCGATCCATAAATGAAATTGCCAGAAGGGTGTAACTTGGCCTTGGTCCCTTCTCGTATCTGATTGCCTGTGGAGATAGTTTCTACCCCAGTGGTCAAATCCACACAGTGTATCCTTTCCCACTGTCCGGACCTAGGAAATGCATAAGCCCAGTTGTTGGGTGCCAGGACAATGTCGAAAACATCGGTGGCTACATCAAAAATATTAAGTAATTGCATCGTATTTAAATCAATATAGGACATTCGGGCATCGTGCCCCACTACAGCAAAATTTCCATCCATGCTTACTGAAAGGCAAGTAGGGGTCATATTCAATTGTAGTGTTTCCATACTCTTGGTCGCGGGGTCGAACTTGCGAATCTCATTGGGTCCTGTTGACACTACTATCAATTCATCATGTATTCTATTAAATTCCGCATCCACTATTTCTCCATCTATCAACCATTTTTCTTCCTTATAATTTTTATAAGTAAGCGGTATTTTAATCGTTTGACCCTTATTGCTAGTAATAGATAATTCCAAATCTTGGACAGTGGTCGGTAATGAACTTCTGTTCAGCTCGGCATTGACCTTAATGGAATCTCCTGGGGATAAATTGGAAGTTTGTGGAATTAAAGTAATATAGGATTCTGCTATGGAGGCGCTCCAATCCATAGCGACATTCCCTTCATTTTTTATATAAAAGCTTTTATTGTCTTCGAAGTAGCCAAAAATGAGGCTACTTTCGGACGAACTCATGGAGGCCTTTTCCCCAATGTTCAAAGTCACATTTACTTCGGCTTCAAGGCCATTGGACGTTATTTTAATAAGCCCGTCATAATCACCAGAATTTAACCCTTCAGTGATAGGGTATATATTCAACACTATAGCTTCTGCCGTAAAAGTACCAGAAAGCAGATTAATAGAAACCCAATCCGGTTTGGAGGCAATTTCCCATGCAGTTTCCTTAGATGGGACAATGGATAACGTTAAAGTACCACTACCGTTTTCTGATAGGGTCAGGGATTTCGTGGAGAGTACAATAGCTGGTTCAACATCAACGCTCCCAGTATCATCCGTGCTACATCCAGAAATAACCACCATAGTCAAGAATAAGGGTATTAAAGCGCCAATACTTTGTTTTATAAGATTCATACTTAGATCTAAAGTTTAAATTGGTTGTGAGTATTTTGCCTCATCATTATTAAAATTAAATTATTCCCTGTCACATTTTACAAACTGATGAAAATATTATCCTACTATCTATTTGTTCAGCCAATTGACCTCTACAAACATACCGACCCATGTCTTCAATTCTTGGCTTAAAGCTATACTTTAGAGGTCTATATTTTTTTTGACTTGCTATTGCGGTTTTTTAACTCCAATAGACCCAACGATCAAAAACAATAAAAAAGTTAGGGTAATGTAACTTATATATTTATAGGATCCCAAGGAGGTATAGCAATAACTAAATAGACTGGGTGCAACAGCACTGCCTATGACCAAAAAGCTCATCACCTTTCCACTGATGTAACCCAAGTGTTTTCTTCCAAAGAAACTTGGCCAGGTTACTGCGTTAATGACCGCGAATAAACCTCCCATAGTACCCAGGCCGCCTACCAAAAAATAAACCCCAATTGGCTGGGATAGTATTAATAATCCCAATGAAGCCAAGACCCCGGCCAGCAGCATAATAAACAAATAGATTTTATGGTTGATATAATCGCTTAAAATGTTGCACAAGGTAGAAACGAAAATCGCTATTACGGACATTGGTAAAAAAACAGCAATGGCTTCGGACTTCGTGTAGTCCTGACTGCCAAAAATGGATACAATATGAAATGTAAATCCTGTAACATAAAAACTGTTGAAGGCCAGAACCAATCCAAACATCCAAAAGGCCCGGGTTTTTTTAGCTTCTTTTAGAGTAAAGTGGGTCTCAATTTCCTCAGCTTCCTGGTCCAATTCCTTCTTTTCGGCTCCATCCGGCAGCAAATCAAAATCCTCCGGCCTATTTCTGTATAATTGCAGAATACAAATGCAAAAAATAAAAAGACTCAGGGCCATGATCTGCCAACTCATTGCCCATCCATGGTCGTCTATAAGCCAATTCAACAATATAGGGGCACTTGAAAAGCCCAGAGAGACCGTTATACTGCTTATGGAATTGATTTTGCCCCTGTTTTTCTTAAACCACATCATAATCATATTCCTGGAAGCCATGGTCAACACCCCCTGACCACTGAACCTTATCAAAAAAAACAACAGGGTAATTAAAAGAAATGGAACCGACCAGGACTGTATATTTAAAGCCCTTTTGATGGTTTCGCTAATTTCAACCGACACAGAAAACACCAACAAGGACGCCCCCAAAAGAAGGGTAGCAAAGAATGCCACATATCGGGCACCATAAGCGTCGAACCAAACGCCCGCCCTTGCCACCAAGGCAGAACTTAACAAGGTACCTATCATATAGGCATTACTAAACTGATTTCTTGTTAACCCTAGGGCATCCTTGACCGGGTCTGTAAAAACCGATACACCAATAGTTTGGCCAGGAATACTTGCCAAGATGCCAATACTCCCAATAATAAGTACTACATAACCATAGAAAAAAGGAAACCTTTGGGGATTTACTAGGGATAATTTAATTGGGTTTGACATGCCTTATTATAAAGCCGCCAAAGATAAGGGTTTTTATAGGATATACTTTCTGGGCCATTCCATATGCCAATACCTATTATTATTGATGTAATCTTCAGCTAGCCCATTTTATATATTAAAACATATAACCAACTGTTGGCTAGGTAAGTTCGTTTTTACTATTTTTAGAACAAACAAATATGACTACTATGGGTTCAAGAAGAGATTTTTTGGAAAAATTGAGCATTTCAGCAATAGGTTTACCAATTCTATACAGTCCTGCAAAACTTTTCGCTGCTTCCAGTGAGCCTTACGAAGGACCAGTTTTAAGGGTTGCCATTATGGGGTTGGGAAGCTATGGCACAAGAGTTGCCAAAGCCATGGAATCCTGTAAGAGGGCAAAATTAGTTGGACTCATTAGTGGAACCCCTTCCAAAGTGGTAGATTGGCGAGCAAAGTATGACATTCCCGAAAAAAATTGTTACAACTACTCCAATTTTGATGCGATCAAAAATAATCCGGACATAGATGCCGTGTATGTCATAACCCCAAACGGCTTGCACAAAGACCAAGTCATAAGGGTTGCCAAGGCAGGCAAGCACGTCATCTGTGAGAAACCTATGGGCATCAATGCCAAGGAAGGTCAGGAAATGGTAGATACCTGTAAAGCGGCAAATGTAAAATTATTGGTAGGGTACCGCATGCATTTTGAACCAAAAACAGTGGAAGTAATAAAGATGCGCAAGAATGGGGATTTCGGGGAACTTAAGTTCTTTCAGGGATTATCCGGATTTGTCATAGGCGATCCTACCCAATGGCGATTGAACAAACAACTGGCAGGTGGAGGGGCCATGATGGATATTGGTATTTATTCCATTAACGGTGCCCGCTATATGCTCGGGGAGGAACCTATTTGGGTAACAGCCCAAGAAACCAAGACCGATCCCATTAAATTTAAGGAAGGGGTAGATGAAACCATACAATTTCAAATGGGATTTCCAAGTGGTGCGGTAGCTTCATGCCTATCTACCTATGCCATGCGACATTTGGACCGATTTTTCCTAAGCGGAGATAAAGGTTTTGTAGAAATGAAGCCATCAACAGGATATGGCCCCATAGAAGGCAGAACGCATAAAGGCGAATTGACTCAACCACATATAACCCACCAAACCTTGCAAATGGACGGTATGGCGCAGCTTATTTTTGAAGGGATACAACCTATCGTTCCGGTAGACGGGGAAGAAGGGCTTAAAGATTTAAAGATTATAGATGCTATTTACAAGGCAGTAAAAACAGGTAAAAAGGTGGATTTATAATGTTGTAGCTCATTGTATTACAACCAATAGTTTAAAATAATAGGTACACATTATTCCATAACTATAATTAATCTATTTCGGCAATTAAATAGACGATAACGGGAACATCCAGTGGTGATTGATACATGCCGATTGCTGACCGGGTGTGGATTCCCCTTTCCCCAAACACCTGATTCATTACATCTGAAGCGCCATCCAAAACATCCGAGTGGTCCTTGAATCCCTCGGCGGCCTGTATATGGCAATCCAAACGTATAATTTTCTTTACCCTTTCCAGATCCCCAACGGCATCCATTAATTGGGCAATGGCATTAATGGCGCAAATACGAGCGCATTCATAGCCCTCCTTTACATTTAGATCGCTCCCTACCCTTCCGGTATACGCCAAATCGCCAAATTCCCCATTTTTCCAGGGCAACTGACCGGAAGTATAAAGAATATTATTTGAAATTGTCCAAGAAACATAATTCCCCACCCCTTTAGGTGCCATTTTGGGAACTACAATCCCTAAACTTTGTAATTTTTCCTTAATGGTCATAAGTCAAGCCCTTTAAAATAAAATAACGGTTTTTCCAATGGTTTTCCCGGACTCTTGCATTTCATGTGCTACCTTTAAATTTTCAACAGTAAATCCGTAAAGCGTAGTAGTCAACGTAGTTTTTAGAGTACCATCATCCAACAAATGTGCCATATGGTTTAAAATTTCGTACTGTCGCTCTATGTCCTCCGTACAGAACATGGAACGGGTGTACATAAACTCCCATGAAAAGGTAACACTTTTATTTTTTAATAAATTGATGTTTAAGGGAGTACTGCTTCCAGTAATTGAAACAATGTGCCCTTGTGGCTTAATAATGTCCGCTACCAATTCCCAATACCCTTCCAGATCCACGAAATCCAATATATAATTGACCTGACTATAGCCAATTTTCTCCAATTCCTCTTTTAAATGGTAGTGATTCACTACATGATCCGCTCCCAAATCCTTGCACCAGGTTATGGAATCCTCCCTGGAAGCCGTGGCGATAACCGTGAGGTTGCACAATTTCTTGGCCAATTGAATGGCTATGGAACCAACCCCACCGGCACCTGCAATAATCAAAACCGATTTTCCTTTGTCCTTTTCAGGGTCAATCCTGATACGGTCGAACAAGGCTTCATAAGCCGTTAAGCTTGTCAATGGCATTGCCGCGGCTTCGGGAACACTCAAGTTTGCAGGTTTTTGACCTACAATTCGTTCATCTATAAGCTGATATTCAGCATTGCTCCCACTTCTGGTAATATCACCAGCATAATACACCTGGTCTCCCACCTTAAACTTTGTAGCTTTATCGCCTATGGCCTCTACGATTCCTACCGCATCCCATCCAATAATTTTTGGGGTATCCAACACTTTATCCTTTGAGGCATTTTGTCTAATTTTATAGTCGACCGGGTTGACGGATATAGCCCATATTTTGACCAACAAATCATATCCTGATGGGGTTGGTTTCTCGGTTTCAAAGGCTATAAAACTATTTTCTTCCGTAATGGGTAATGATTGTTTAAATCCTATTGCTTTCATTGTTATTAATTTTCTTTTTATTGGTATCAATGTTTAGTAGTACCCTGCCAACTGCGCACAACGGTCTTATACTAAAAAACCTTTACCAGTGCTTTTGTACAACCAAAGCTTCTTGATTCATAAATATAATTGAATTGTTCCAAATAAAAGGGCTTACAAAAATTTGGCCTGATCTGGAGGGTAAACAAGTCTTAATGTAGTTATAAAATAAAATTATAAGGACCTTGATTAGCTAAGTAAGGCATATAGTTGGTATTGCAAATAAGTTTTATGATAAGGCCTGCTAATTGTTTTATGAAATTTTCCTGGGAAGGCACACGATTAACATGACCGTCATCAGGAATTAAAACTAAAATCTTCTTTATATTTATAGTATCTATCAATACATTTTTCACCATGAATGAATTAAGAAAAGTATTAGGCGAGATTTCACAGCTCACTGCGGATATTGAAACTAATTATCCTGAGCTATATCGTTCCTTGGACGAAAATCCTTTGACCATTCCTGCAAAAAGTCATCCCCATGTAAACAAGGAGGATTTAAAGGAATATTTGGAGAGTTTAAAACAATTGATAAAACATCATTTAGAGACCCATACAAAAAATGGGTAAGACAATTTTAAAATAAACCTATGGGAGAAATAGCTACATCGGAAAGACAGATAACACTATATTACAGTTCCAAATCCACAAGAGCCAAGCAAACCTTGGCCTATGCCAAGGCTGAAGGATTGCCGATATTTGAAATTGATATCCTTAATGTTCCTTTAACAGGGACCCAAATTGCGGAATTGGCGGACAGATTAGGGATGGAGGTAAAAGATTTGGTGAATCAGGAACATCCATCCTATAAGGCCCATTTTGATCCCCACGAATTTTCAACAGACGATTGGATCAAAATGATTAGGCACAATCCTGAAATTATGAAGCAACCCATTGCCATCCGAGGCAAAAGGACCATATTAGTGGAAACTCCTACGGATATTGTTAAAATTTAATATTCCTCATGTATCCTTACTACCTAGTTAACTTCTTTGACAAGGTTGATTTGGCATGTTGCCTTAAATGTTCCCATGTTCAAATAAAGGGTTGGGATTAGACCTTAATGTAAATCTTCTTTTTGTCCAGCCAAAGTCCTATCAACCAACAAAACATCATAAATGCCAAGGCAAAAACGAAAGACCCATAATAAGGTCCGAACCAGCTGAAGCCCTTTTGGTAGATATAATTGTACAAACTTTGATTTTCATCTACACGGACAAAAAGTAAGGTAATGGCCAAATATTCAGACAGCAGGTAAATGAAGAGGGAGTTCTTCCCAAAGACTTCGAAGAAATTAAAGTTTATTGGCTTTTTAAGAAATTCGATAGCATAAATAAGAATGGAAAGTGCCATGATATCGAGGCCAATGGTAAGAATTACAAACGAACTGGTCCATAACTTCTTATTAAACGGGAAGCTTAAATCCCAAAAATAGGCAACAGCCAATAATCCCGAAGCTATCATTAACATTTTGGCCAATTTTTCATAGCTAATACCCCCTTGAATAACAAACTTTCCTACGAGATACCCTGCTATCACATTACAGATGGCCGGCAAGGTACTTAACAGCCCCTCGGGATCGAAAGGAATTCCATCACCGCCATAAAGGTGACTATCACCAAGAATCAATCTATCTAGGGTTCTTACCAGGTTGCCTTCCAAGGTATAGTCGCCAAAAGCACTGAGCAACCCCCAATAGCCTAGGAGGATAATTATTGATGTTACGATGAGCTGGCGGTTGGTAAGAAAATAAATCATGGTTGCTCCAATAAAATAGCAAATAGCTATTCGCTGTAGGACACCCAATATCCGAGTTTCACTAAAAGGAACCCATGCCAGGTCCCCCGAATCTGTCCATGTTACAAAGGGAAACCAATACATCATGTATCCCAATAAAAAGATAATTAAGGTCCTTTTTATAATCTTCCGAAAAACTTCCGAAAGGGGTTTATCGGCCCATCTGGCCTTAACGAATGCAAAAGCATTTCCTACCGCAAAAAGAAAGGAAGGAAAAACCAAGTCGGTCGGAGTAAAACCGTGCCAATTGGCATGCAGCAATGGACCAAAGGTAAAGTTCCAATCTCCTGGTGTATTCACGATTATCATTAAGCAAATAGTCAATCCGCGGAAGACGTCGAGTGCCTTAAATCTTTTCATAAGGAATTACATATTATTTATCCCCTAAGTTAATCAGTACAATTGTTCTACCAAATTAATTGATGCCTTTCATCGAATTTTGCTAAATCCTTGATATGTGACCGTTAACGTTTCAATGTATTGAAGAGAAAACAAAAAAAGTGACCCCGATTTATGAATCAGGGCCACTTTGAACGAGTATATATTGAAAAATGAATCTATTCCTCCACAGATTCCAGTTGAGCTGATTCCAGAAAATCCCATTCTCCCCTGACCAGCCGGGTTACATAACAGTTGTCCGCCTCGTGTATCAATAACTCCCTTTGCTCTTCGGTGAGGTTTCCCTGAATTTGGATGTTGGATTCTACGGTGGTTTTGAACCCGCCATTGGGCTGGCGTATTGCCGTTTGCTCCAATTGGGCATCCACCTCTCCAATTTCCCAGCCTTTTCTTCTGGCTACATTTCTAATGGTGGCCACTTTGCACATGGAGATTCCTGCCAAAACCAATTCCACTGGGGAGAACCCTAAATCGGTACCTTTGGCGGGGATGGGTTCATCCCCGATTATGGCGTGCCTTCCGTTGCTTATCACGGACTGATAGCCCACCGGCAAATTTTTAATGTTTATTATTGTACTCATTTTTGTTTCTTTTTTTTCCCATCGGGTTTACTACCGTAAATAGGGGTGTTTATTAATCAGTACCTGATTTATATGGCTGCTGTACGTAATTCTTCCGCTAAAGGAAAATCTATTTCAAAATCGGCCAAATTGTGAATCAAGTTACTAATGGTCTTATCTCCAATGACAATAACCACATCTATCAAATTGGCTTCTGTATATCCAGCGTCAAAGAATTTCTCTTTAGCTATTTCCGTGGCCCTTCCTTTATTTTCAACCGTTGACCGTACAAACTTTGCCAAAGCATCCAGTTTCGCATCAAAACTGGCGGCACCAGTCCGTATTTCCAATATTTGATCGTCGGTAAAACCGTTCATTTTACCAATTTGTGTATGGGCGGCTAAACAATAGTTACATCCATTATATTGGCTCACCACTAAGTTTATAACTTCCTTCTCCTTTGTTTTTAGGCTTGATTTCCTATTCTGTAATGTAAGGTAATCACCTAGGGCAGTGTCGTTTTTTGCGTAATAGGCATACAAATTAGGTACAAAGCCTACGGCCTTTTCCAAATTGTCGAAAATTGCCTGATTGTTTGTAGTTACTTCATCTTTACTGGGTACTTGAAATCTTTCCATTGTTTTATATTTTTATGGTTATACATAATTTTAACAATGCAAAGATGCGATCTGGAAGTGGGGCATTGTTAGGTAGTAATTCCCGAAGAATTGGCAATTGTTCCCAATTCCCTTTTTTCCTTAAATTCAGAAGGGGAAATACCCTCTTGTTTCTTAAAAAACCGACTAAAAGCCTGGATGTCCTCAAATCCAAGTTGATATGCTATTTCCTTTATGGGGTGATCTGTATAGTATAGTAGCCGTCTGGCTTCTAGGGATATTCTTTCGTGTATATATTTTAAGGGGGATTTCGAATCCATTTTTGAGAATATATTGGATATTGTTTTTGGGGATTTATGCAATAATTCGGCATAATCTGCAACACTGTGTTTGTTCCTAAAATGCTGTTCTACCAGAAAATTAAATTCCCTTACAAGATCGGTTTCATTGCGCTCTTGGGGATAGTTTTCTTGACTCTTATAACGTCTGGCGCATAGTATAAGATATCTTTTCAACATCATTTGCAGCATATCTATTTGCAAATTATCATTGGACTTCATTTCTATAGTGAACATTTTCCACAGTGTGTCAAATTTTTCTAGATCTAGCTGGTCCAGGGAAATCACCGGGAGCTGGGAGGCACCAAAAAATAGGATCCCTTTACATCCTATTTCACTATCGTGGTCCAGAATACAGTAAAAAGGCCTATTGAACCTTAAAAACCTAATTTTCCCTATTTTCTTAGGAACAATTTGATGGAATTCCGTTAAAAAAATGATTTGGTTCTTGTAAAACACTTCTTCCTTTCCATCTATAATGAGAATATTTGTATCCGATTGAAACCATAAAATGGAGAGACTACTTTCAACTTGTTCCTTTAAAATATCACAACTATGGCCATCAATCGTTTCCAAAAAAAGATATTCCTGGGTATGCCCTATAAATTTCATAAACTGATCTTTATTTTTCTGATACTTATTACACGCTATACAATTGCTTCATGATGCCAATAATTGGCATTTTCTATTTTCTATTGGTCGCTGGAACTTACAATTGCTTTCATATCAGAAACAAGACAATCATACGTTAATACCATTACTCTAAAATTATGGAAAGGGGTATAACCTACTTATCAACAGACGGGCAGGTTTACATTATATTCGTAGTAAGCCATAAAGTGTACTACAAATAAAGTCTTTACTTTTTAAGGGGTTTAGATACTAGGCCGGGATTTGTTGACTCAAACAATGCAATGTTCCAAATCCCCAAATAAGATCAATGGCGCCAATACCTATAACCTCCCTATCCGGAAAACAGCTAGCCAAAGTATTTAGGGCTATCCTATCGGCTGGATCATTAAAGGTGGGCACTAAAACGCAGTTGTTAAGAATTAAAAAATTGGCATAACTGGCGGGCAATACCAAACCCTCGAAAACAATATCCTTGGGCATTGGAAGGGTAATTATTCTTGGAGCCTTCCCGTTTTCCAAGGTAGCTTTTTGAAGCCGTTTCAAATTATCTTGAAGGGCCTTATAATTTTTGTGCTTTGGGTTGGACTCCACTACGGTTACTATGGTTTCAGCATCCACAAACCTACACAAATCGTCTATATGTCCATGGGTGTCATCACCTAAAATACCATCCCCTACCCAAATGGTATTGGTTACGCCCAGGTACTCCTTAAAGATAGCTTCATAATCCGTTTTGGTAAAGTTGGCATTTCTTACCTGTACCTTCGGGTGCAAAAGACACTCCTCCGAAGTGATAAGGGTTCCCTTACCGTTAACTTCCAATGCCCCACCTTCCAAAACCACTGGTTTTCCATTGTACAATACCTGTGTCAAAGGCACTTCCAAGATTTCCGAAATGGCCTTGGGCACCTTTCTGTCCAGTTTGTAATTGGAATATTTGGCCCAACCATTAAAGTTAAAGTTTAAGGCTTCGCGGTTCTTACCATTTTTAACAATAATGGGTCCCGAATCGCGCATCCAACTACGGTTGGTTTTCTGTATTATAAAAGTAACTTTTTTAAGGTTTATGGTCGCCATTTCCAGCATTTCCTTAACCTTTTCCAGATGTTGTGCACTGTCCACAACCAAAAAAACCAGTTCATGGGATGTTACCTTCTTGATAAATTCTACAAAGGCCCATTGTATGGCCCCATACTTACCTGGCCAATCTTTACCGTTATGGGGAAAACAGAGCAGAATGCCCTGCTGTTTTTCCCATTCTGCTGGAAATCTTCTCATTTAGCCCAAAGCTCTTTTGGTGATGTCTGAAAAGGCATCTATACGGCGATCCCTAAAAAATGGCCAATTCTGACGTACGTTTTCCTGTAAGTCCAGATCCACTTCCGCGATAAGGATTTCTTCCTTATCATGGGAAGCCTCTGCCAAAATTTCACCTTGAGGACCCGCGATAAAAGACTTCCCCCAGAACTCAATCCCAGCTGTATTGGGTACATATTGCTCCAAGCCAATTCTATTGGCCGCAGCAACAAATACTCCGTTGGCCACAGCATGCCCTTTCATTACATTCATCCAAGCATTGTATTGCTTTTCTCCATATTCCTCCTTTTCTTGAGGATGCCAACCAATGGCCGTTGGGTAAAATAAGACTTCGGCTCCTTTAAGTGCAGTAAGTCTGGCCGCTTCAGGATACCATTGGTCCCAGCATATTAGGGTCCCTATATTGCCTTTTTTGGTAGGATTGTTCTTAAAACCAAGGTCTCCTGGTGTGAAATAGAATTTTTCATAAAAGTGCGGATCGTCCGGAATGTGCATTTTTCGGTATAATCCTGCTTCGCTACCATCCGTATCAATAATATAGGCACTGTTGTGATAAATCCCAGCCATCCGCTTTTCAAAGAAGGGTACAATAATTACTACCCCCAATTCTTTGGCCAAAGCACTAAAGGCTTTAAAGGAGGTTCCGTACAACGGCTCTGCCAAGGCAAAATTGTCCGTATCCTCACTTTGACAAAAGTAGTGGCTACTATATAGTTCAGGGAGACATATAACCTCTGCCCCCTGCTCTGCTGCTTTTCCAACCCATTCGATGCACTTTTTTAAGTTGTTTTCAGCAACATCGTTGAGGTTTAACTGTACTACTGCAATCTTATATTTCTTCATTTTAGTATAATAAAAGATGTTGCAAAAGTAATATTTATTATAGAATAATCGATTTGTTTAAGCTAGTCACAAAAAGAACTTCTCAACAATAAAACATGGACCTATAATAGTACTTTGCTGCCATGATCACTGAAATTTAGAATTACATCCAGAAACCATGTAAAATTTCCACAACTTTAACTCAATATTTATGATAGGATTATTTCCACCATGGGGAGGTTGTTTCTTCCCATCCATTAAGGTAGATAGGTGCGCCAATTCTTGGAGTTAGTACGTCCAAGTTTAATTCTTTCGCTTTGTTGGTAACCCGTTCTACAGGTTCTGTCCAAGGGTGCATGGCCAACTTAAAAGCACCCCAGTGAATAGGCATTATCCGTTTTGCCCCTAAATCCAATCCGGCCTGAGCAGTTTGCTCCGGGAACATATGGATATCCGGCCACATCTCATTGTATTGTCCACATTCTAACATGGCAAAATCGAAAGGACCGTATTTATCCCCTATTTCCTTAAAATGAGGGCCATAACCACTATCTCCGCTAAAAAAAATATTATCCCTTTCGGACCGAATCACCCATGAACTCCATAAGGTGCTGGCCCTGTCCGAAAATCCCCTTCCGGAAAAATGTTGAGCGGGGGTACATCCAAAAACCAATCCTTCATGGGCTACTTCCTGCCACCAATCCAACTCCATAATACGCTCTTTTTCCACACCCCATTTTTGCAAGTGTGCCCCTACCCCTAATGGAGTATAAAACATATTCACCTTGTGCCTTAATTTCTGAATAGTGCCATAATCCAAATGATCATAATGGTCATGGGAAATTAAAACGATATCTATTTTAGGAAGTTTTTCGACATCGATGGGCAGTTCTTTACTAAAACGATTGGTGCCGAGCATGGGATGTGGTGCAGGGACCTTCCCGAACATGGGGTCAATCACGATTATTTTGTTGCTGATTTGCAATAGAAAAGCGGAATGACCAAACCAGATTAACCTTGTGCTGTCCTGAAATTTAACAAGATCCAGTGAATCTAATTTCCTCACAGGAATATCCCTACTTGGCTTGGTAAGTGGTGTAGGTCCAAAGAAACCTGCCAAACTCTTCCCCATATCGCGCATACTCATATCCAGTTTAACATTGCCTTTATTGATGAATTTCCCATTAACATAATTCGGGGATTTTTCAAAGACACTCTTCTGCTCTATGCTTGGCGAACCTCCAAATTCGGGGCTTAAATACAAAAATAGCACCCCTATCACAATCACCAATAGAAGTCCGCTTCCAATTACTATACTCATTTTCTTTATTATTTTTTTCAATGGATAATTACTTTTAACCGCGCATGGCGCATTTAATACATTTATTATCGAATATTTATTCTGTTTTGATTCAAAAAAAACTAACTTTTAATGGCATCCCAAACCATAGAGAACATTAAATCGATATTTTTCTGGTTCAACTCCATTTTGCCATCCATAATTAATTTTACGGTTTCCCCCATAAGGGCAGCAATTATACCCATGATAATATTATTGTCTACATTTTTGAGCAAGCCTTCCAGTTTCCCCAGTTCAATTAGGTTCATTGCCATTTTACTTTTGGTCTCCTTTACGGATAAAGGTACTTTTTCGTAATAAGGCGATTTTTTCAACTGCTCCAAAAAACTCATTTCCCTTTTATGGTTAATACTGAAATTGATCCAAAACAACCAAAGCATTTTTAGTTTTAACTTATAGGGCAAATCCTCCGTTATTTCCTGTTCACTTCTCGTGGTTTCCCTTTCTATAAGTTCTGTGGCAATAGATACGATTAAATCTTCTTTGTTCCTATAATATACATAGAGAGTAGACACCGAAAGACCAACACGGTTGGCTAGATCTGCCATCTTAATTCCGGCAAATCCCCTTTCGAAAACAACATCCAAAGTGTTTTCTACAATCGCCAATTGTTTTGTTTCATCTTTTACCCTCACGGGACAAAGATATAATTTAAAATCGAATAAATATTCGTTTATGTGATTTTTGTCAGTTCCATTTATTGGATTAAAAATTGGTGGAGCCAATGTAAGCCTCAAGACATACCATGGTTCCATCCCAAATATTTTATTTCCTGGAGTGAAGTGCAAAGAGATAATCCTTATCTTAGGAATTGATAACCAATACCGATTTTAATTTTACTGAAAATCTATGCCTATTTACTACTTTATAGTAGCCGCGAAAATCATCATTTTTATAAGTATTATAAATGTTTGGTTTATACGTTTCAATAAACCCACTCCTTGGCGTGGCGGCAACTCCAAATCCATGAAAGAGGAATTTGAAACCTATGGTCTATCACAGATCATTATGTATATTGTTGGAACCATGAAGGTGGGTCTTGCTGTACTATTGATAATTTCCCTTTGGATAAACGACTTAAGTACTCCGGCCGCTGGAGCCATGGGAATATTTATGTTGGGAGCCATAGCTATGCATTTTAAGGCAGACGATCCCAATATCAAGTCTTTTCCGGCCTTGATCTTATTTCTATTATCGATTGGAATTGTTGTCGCCGAAGTAATCTTGGATGGCATTTAATTATAGAAATCTCTTTACTTTCTATAATACAACTTACAATTTTAAAGTTAGGATGATCCTTTTGAAATTGTATATTTAAACTAGGTTCGTATTGGCTATTGCGAAGGCTATGGCAAATCAATTATCCAATATCCCCCTAAAAAAGAAAAAGCCTATTGGGCCTTTACTATTACATCATATAGATAACCTATAAAAAAGGCAGGAGCGGCCAAGCGATTTTCTAAAAGCTTATTGCTTTTATGCTTCTTGCAGCTGCTTTTTGGATTGTCTATAGTTGTACTTCGGATAGATCATGCGCTTCGCAAAACGATTGACCGTATTGGAATTGACCATCTTTATATAAACCTGCTTGGTTACACCAAAGTACTCATAAGTAGATCCGTCCATAAAGGTTATTTCCAATAGTAGACCTTTGTGATGATAGTCCGCTATACCCGAATTGTTAATAGTTTCGGTATAGGCTTCCAAGTTGGCTGCCTTGGTTTCAGGAGCAATGCTCACCAAAAAATGATAGCCATCAATTATCTTTCTACTGTTTATCTCTGCCTCTTCACGCTTACTATCCCCTTCTTGAAATTTATCTGGATGCCATTCCTTTACCAAGTCGCGATAACTTTTCTTAAGTACCTTAAGATCGATCTCTTTTTCTATTCCAAATAATTTCCTGTATTCGTTAATGCGCTTCATAATACTATTTTTACTGGGCGCGAAACTACGTCTAATTTCCCATATCCCGATATATTTATAAAATAAAAAAAGCCCAAGAGATAGATATCCAAGTGGGCTTGAAATTTTAAAGCGCTATAGATTCAGAAACCCTGTATCATATATCGGTTATAAAATATAGTCGGTACTGATAAAGTTGGACAATTTGGACTCCAACAACTGCTCTACGGTTTCATTATTGAGTTCGTTGTCCTTAAAAGCAACAAAGGTTCTAATGGAGAAGGAACGTAGGGCATCATAGACACTTAGTGTAGCTTGGGCAGAATCCTTTCGACCTGTAAAAGGATAAACGTCTGGGCCACGTTGGCAAGAACTGTTCAGGTTTACCCTGCATACCAAGTTTACCAAGGTGTCTATTAAGGGAGCTATGGCGTATACATCTTTGCCGAACAAACTTACCTGTTGTCCATAATTGGATTCGGCCATATCGTCCAAAGGTTCTTCAATATCCTTAAAGGTTACGATGGGGATTACCGGACCAAATTGTTCTTCCTGATACACCCGCATTTCTTTATTAACTGGATACAAAATAGCCGGCCAAATATAATTGTCGGAATGCGTACCACCTTTTTTGTTCAAAATCTTGGCACCTTTTTCCCTGGCGTCATCTATTAACTCCTGTATATAGGCTGGCTTATCTGGTTCGGGTAGCGGGGTTAACTTAACGCCTTCTTCCCAAGGGTTTCCAAATTTTAGGGCATCGACCCTCTCGGAAAATCGTTTATTAAATTCAGCGACAATGTCCTCATGGACATAGATTATTTTTAAGGCGGTACAACGTTGTCCGTTAAAGGACAAGGTACCGGCAATACACTCGTCTACGGTTAAATCCAAATCCGCGTCGGGTAGTATAATGGCTGGATTCTTAGCTTCCAGACCGAGTACCAAACGCAGTCTATTGCTTTTTGGATGTTGGTTTTGGAGTGCATTTGCAGATTTGCTATTGCCAATCAAAGCCAAAACATCCACTTTTCCTGTCTTCATTATTGGGGCGGCTACCGCCCTACCCCTTCCAAAAACAATATTGACTACCCCTTTCGGGAAACTGGATTGAAAGGCTTCCAACAATGGTGTAATCAATAAAACACCATGTTTTGCAGGCTTAAAAATGGTTGTATTCCCCATGATTATGGCAGGAATAAGCAATGCAAAAGTTTCGTTTAATGGATAGTTGTAAGGGCCTAAACATAATACCACTCCAAGTGGTCCCCTTCTAATGTGGGCATAAACACCATCGTTTTTTTCAAATTTGGCATTATCGCGATCCAGTTGCTTGTAATCCTCAATGGTATCCAAAATATACTCCACCGTTCTATCGAATTCCTTCTGGGAATCAGGAAGCGATTTTCCAATTTCCCACATAAGCAGTTTTACAATTTCATCCCTCTTGGTCTGCATTTTCTTTACAAAAATCTCCATGCAGTCTATGCGTTCCTTTACCCGCATGGTAGGCCAGATTCCTTTACCTTTGTTATATGCTGCAAGAGCGGCATCCAGAGCTTCCAAAGCTTCCTTCTCCTCCATGTCCGGAATACTTCCCAATAAGGTTGGCACGTATTTTTCTGTACTGGATATGGTGGAGTATACCTCAGAGGTTTTCCCGTTCCAAGCCCTTAATTCGCCATTGATGAGATAAGTTCTTTGATGATTAACCTCGTTTATCGTGTATTCTGCAGGTATGCCGGATTTGCCCATAAGTAATTCTTTTTTTTGTAAAAATGAAACTATTGAAATTTATCTATTAGACCACTAAATTAATAAAACGATAATTTTAATTCCCTATAAATTTGATAGAATATTTGAGGTAAAGTCACGAAAAGGATTTCGCATTTTGCAATATCATAAAAATTGTCCCAATTGTTATTAAATTAAATACTGAAACAAATCGGGCTTATCGTTAATATAGTCGCCAAAAAATTTGTTCTCCTTCATCCGTTTTACAAGGGGAGCCAAATCTTCCGGGTGTTTTAATTCTATTCCCACCACGGCCGGAGCATTTTCCCGACTCGATTTTTTTGAATATTCAAAATGGGTAATATCATCGGTTGGACCTAGAATATCAACAACAAATTCCTTCAACGCTCCTGGTCTCTGAGGAAAGCGAATTATAAAATAGTGTTTTAGTTTGCCGTAAAGCAAGGCGCGTTCCTTTATCTCGGCCGTTCGCGTAATATCATTGTTGCTGCCACTCACAATGCAGACTACGGTTTTACCTTTTATTTCTTCCTTATAATCGTCCAACACCGTAATGGTGAGTGCTCCGGCCGGTTCCACAACTATGGCGTCCCTATTGTAAAGATCTAAAATGGTCTGGCAAACCTTGCCTTCTGGAACAGTTACCATATCATATAGGTATTCCTTGCAAATATTGAACGTAAGGTTTCCCACTCGCTTTACGGCAGCACCATCAATAAATTTGTCTATTTGTTCCAATTCCGTGTTAACTCCCTTTTCAATGGAGGTTTTCATGGATGGGGCTCCTTCAGGTTCCACACCAATAATTTTTGTGTGCGGCGATAAAGACTTAAATACGGCACAGAGACCTGAGGCCAATCCCCCACCTCCAACAGCTACGAACACATAGTCTATTGGTTTTTTGGTCTGTTCCAGAATTTCCAAACCAACCGTGGCCTGACCTTCAATTATTTTAGGGTCATCAAAAGGATGGATATAAGTCTTTTTTTTAGCGGCACAGAATTTTTTGGCCGCATCCGAGGAATCATCGAAGGTGTCTCCCTCAAGTACAACTGTTACCCAATCCCCTCCAAATAATTTTGTTTGTTCCACCTTTTGTTTTGGGGTTACCGAAGGCATGTAAATAGTGCCTTTAATGCCTAAGTGATTACAGGCAAAAGCAACACCTTGGGCATGGTTTCCGGCGCTGGCACATACCACACCGTTTATTGTTTCTTTTTTGCTAAGGGAACTTATTTTGTTGAAGGCACCCCTTATCTTATAACTTCTTACCCTGTGTAAATCTTCCCTTTTTAAAAGAATATTGGCATCAAAGGCCTTGGAATATCTGATGCTTCGCATCAATGGAGTAATATCCGCTACTTTTCTAATGGTTTCGGCAGCCTTTCGGATGTCTTCTATTTTTGGGAAATATGCTTCCATGAATAGGTATATAAACAAAGGCCTGCCAAGTTAAATGAAACTTGGCAGGCCTTATAATTAGTCAATTATAATTATACTATAGGTTTCATTGCTGTCATGGATGCACGCAACCTTGCTCCAACAATCTCTACAGGATGCTCGCGTAAAGCTTTGTTTACTGCAATTAATTTTGCGTTGTCCACACTTAGATGTTTTTCGTCAGCAAAATGCTTGCCAATAACATCGGTATCGATGGTTTTCATGAAATCGGCCAAAAGTGGCTTACAGGCATGATCAAACAAATAACATCCGTATTCTGCCGTATCGGATATAACCCTGTTCATTTCGAACAATTTCTTTCTAGCAATGGTGTTGGCGATCAATGGAGTTTCATGTAGGGACTCATAATAAGCAGATTCAGCAATAATTCCAGATTCGGTCATGGACTCAAAAGCCAACTCCACACCTGCCCTTACCATAGCCACCATTAGTACACCGTGGTCATAAAATTCCTGTTCAACAATTTTAACAGATCCGGCAGGAGTCTTTTCAAAAGCGGTTTCTCCGGTAGCAGCTCTCCAGGTCAATAGGTTTTTATCATCATTGGCCCAGTCTTCCATCATGGTTTTTGAGAAATGGCCGCTCATAATATCGTCCATATGCTTATGGAAAAGTGGACGCATTATATCCTTTAATTCTTCCGATAGTTCAAAAGCCTTTATCTTCGCAGGATTGGACAAACGATCCATCATATGGGTAATACCTCCGTATTTAAGCCCTTCTGTAATGGTTTCCCATCCGTACTGAATTAACTTGGAAGCATATCCCGCGTCAATTCCTTTTTCGATCATTTTATCAAAACAAAGAATGGAACCAGTTTGCAACAAACCACAAAGTATGGTCTGCTCCCCCATTAAATCTGATTTTACTTCGGCAACAAAGGAAGATTCCAAAACACCTGCCTTATGTCCACCAGTGGCAACAGCATAGGCTTTTGCCTGGGCCAATCCTTTATCCTGAGGGTCATTGTCCGGATGTACCGCAATTAGGGTTGGGACACCAAAACCTCTTTTATATTCCTCACGTACTTCAGATCCCGGACACTTTGGAGCTACCATAATAACGGTTAGATCCTCACGGATCTGCATACCTTCCTCCACAATATTAAAACCGTGGGAGTAAGATAAGGTGGCACCCTTTTTCATTAGGGGCATAACAGCAGAAACTACACTGGTATGTTGTTTGTCCGGAGTTAGGTTAATAACTACATCGGCCGTTGGAATTAGCTCTTCGTAGGTACCAACATTAAATCCGTTTTCACTTGCGTTTAAAAAAGACTGTCTTTTTTCTTTTATAGCTGCACCTCTTAGAGCGTAGGATATGTCCAATCCGGAATCGCGCATATTAAGACCTTGGTTAAGTCCTTGAGCACCACATCCAACGATTACAATTTTTTTCCCTTTTAAAGCGGATACACCATCAGAAAATTCTGTAGATTCCATGAACCTGCATTTCCCCAATTGAGTAAGTTGTTCCCTTAATGATAGTGTATTAAAGTAATTTGCCATTTTTTTAACTCGATTTTATTTCCCGATTAGGCTCGGGCTTGATTATTTATTGATTAAACTCTTTTAATAATGATGAAATTTTCATTTCGGATTTTGTAACCGCAATTCTTCCGGAACGCACAAATTGCATGATGCCATAAGGTTTCAATTGTTGGTACATTTCGTCAATTTCATTTCTTCTTCCGGTCTTTGCCAGTACAAAGAATTCCCTGGATACCGTAACAATTTGGGAATTACTATCCTTAATGATGTTTTGAATATTTCGCTCATCGAACAATAAGGTAGAAGCCACTTTAAATAATGCCGATTCCTGATAGATGGTTTCTTCATCGGTGTGATAGAAGGCCTTGATGACCTCGATCTGCTTTTCTACCTGTCCTACAATATTACGTACCCAATCTTCTGTAGTGTACACTACAATGGTGAATTTTGACACGTGGTCTATTTCCGATTTTGAAACATTTAAACTTTCAATGTTTATATGACGTTTTAAAAATATCCCTGATATTCTGTTCAGTAGTCCAACGCTGTTCTCGGAGTATACTGAAATTGTAAACCATTTTTTTTCCATCTCCTTATCCCAATCCCCCCATCAAAAATATGAAGTTATGGGTAATTTTAATTAATAATTATTTTATTTCAAACGTATATCCGATACTGATGCACCCGAAGGAATCATAGGGAAAACATTGTCCTCTTTTTCTACTTTAACTTCCAAAAAGTACGCATCCTTGGAGGCCAACATTTCTTTTATGGTAGCCTTTAAATCCTTTCTTTCACTAATGCGTTTGGATTCGATGTGGTAGCCTTCTGCAATTTTTACAAAGTCGGGGTTTACCATTACAGTAGAGGCATATCTACTTTCAAAGAAAAGTTCTTGCCATTGACGCACCATTCCCAAATGATCATTGTTTAGTACCACGATTTTAACAGGGGTCTTGTTCTGGAAGATAGTCCCCAATTCCTGAATGGTCATTTGATATCCACCATCACCTATAATGGCAACTACTTCCCTATCCATGGCTCCCATTTTGGCTCCTATGGCAGCTGGTAAAGCGAAGCCCATGGTTCCCAATCCACCGGAAGTTACGTTGCTTTTGGTCTGTTTAAATTTGGCATATCTGCAGGCAATCATTTGATGTTGCCCAACGTCTGAAACTATAATGGCCTTATGGCCACTGGCTATATTGATCTCCTCAATAACTTCGGCCATGGTAAGTTTGTCCTTGGTAGGGTAAACATCATTTTTGATGATCTGCTCAAACTCTATTACATGTTTTTTCTTAAATTCATTGTGCCAGGACTCATGAGTATTGTTTTTGATCATGGGTAGCAACAGGTCCAAGGTAACTTTGGAATCTCCCAATACCGCTACATCTGCTTTAACATTTTTGTTTATTTCAGCAGGATCTATATCGAAATGGATAATTTTTGCCTGTTTGGCGTAGGTATCCAGATTTCCGGTTACCCTGTCGTCAAACCTCATCCCAATGGCAATGAGTACATCGCATTCGTTTGTCAACAGATTGGGCCCGTAATTCCCGTGCATACCTACCATTCCAACATTTAAGGGATGTTCCGTATCCATAGCGGATAGTCCAAGTATGGTCCAAGCTGCAGGAATACCTGCCTTTTCTACCAAGGCTTTTAGTTGTTCCTCAGCTTGCCCTAAAATTACTCCCTGTCCAAAAACGATAAATGGTTTCTTGGCAGCATTGATCAAATTGGCAGCTTCCTCTATGGCCTTGATATTTGGTTTGGGGTAAGGTTTGTAACTGCGAACCCCGGTGCAATGCTCGTAAGAAAAGTCGAACTCATCAATTTGTGCATTTTTGGTAATATCTACCAATAC
Organism: Arenibacter troitsensis; assembly: GCF_900177645.1. Taxonomy (GTDB): domain Bacteria; phylum Bacteroidota; class Bacteroidia; order Flavobacteriales; family Flavobacteriaceae; genus Arenibacter; species Arenibacter troitsensis. The sequence goes on along the minus strand of NZ_FXAO01000003.1, from coordinate 41,415 downwards.
GGGACCTGGCCTACCTGATCTGGCAATATAGAATGCCTTGGCCAAGACCTCTGGGATTTCAGAAGCTTTGGTAACTTGACAGTTCCATTTGGTTACAGGTGTGGAAATTCCGATAATATCTGTTTCCTGAAAAGCGTCGGATCCCAGCAAATGTCTGGCTACCTGACCCGTGATGCAGACCATGGGTGTTGAGTCTATTTGGGCATCGGCAATACCGGTAATCAAATTGGTAGCTCCTGGACCGGAGGTGGCCACTGCCACACCTACTTTTCCTGTTACCCTGGCATAGCCCTGTGCCGCATGGGTAGCTCCCTGCTCATGTCTTGTTAAAATATGGGTTAGCTTGTCCTGAAATTTGTAAAGTTCATCATACAGCGGCATAATTGCCCCTCCAGGATATCCATAAATCAAGTCTACACCCTCAGCCAATAGACAATGGATTATAGCCTCCGCACCACTAATTTTCTTCGTAACCTGCTTAGTTGATGCTGTTTTTTCCTTTTTTAATGTTTCCATAATTGTAGACCTAATCGGTTAACATACTGGGTATAAAACCCATTTATTATATTTCGTCGGTTACACAACCTTGTGAGGCCGAGGATACCGTTCTTGCATATTTGTAAAGACTTCCTTTTTTAACTTTAAGTGGTGGTTGCACCCAATTTTCCCTTCGCTTTTGGATCTCTTCCTCCGATAACGCCACGGAAATACTATTTTTTTCCGCGTCAATGGTAATTATATCCCCATCCTTCAAAAGGCCTATAGTTCCACCATCCTGAGCTTCCGGGCATACATGACCAACAACAAAACCGTGTGTACCACCAGAAAAGCGACCATCCGTAATTAAGGCAACATCTTTCCCTAGTCCGGCACCCATAATGGCTGCTGTGGGCTTCAACATCTCCGGCATCCCTGGACCACCTTTAGGGCCTTCGTACCTTATAACCACAACATCTCCTTTTTTTACCAATCCTTTGCCTATACCGGCATTTGCCAAAAATTCATCATCAAAAACTTTAGCAGGGCCGGTAAAGTGTAATCCTTCCTTTCCTGTAATTTTGGCTACGGCACCATCTTCTGCAAGATTTCCGTACAATATTCTTAAGTGTCCCGTTTCTTTGATCGGAGCGTTCAGAGGTTTAATAATTTGCTGCCCTTCTTTTAAACTTGGAAGTTCTGCAAGGTTTTCGGCCACCGTTTTTCCGGTTACTGTTAAACAATCCCCGTGCAACATACCGTTCTCCAACATAAACTTCATTACCGCCGGAATACCTCCTGCACGATGCAGATCTTCCATTAGGTATTTGCCACTTGGTTTCAAATCTGCCAAGAATGGAGTACTGTCACTAATTTTTTGAAAGTCGTCCAAGGTAAAATCAACATCTGCTGCCTTTGCTATGGCTAAAAAGTGTAAGACAGCGTTGGTAGATCCTCCTAGGAGGGTAAGTAAGCGTACCGCATTTTCAAAAGACTTTTTTGTAATGATGTCGCTGGGCTTAATATCGTTTTCCAATAGATGTCTTAAGGCAAAACCAGCGCTAATGGCATCTTGTTTCTTTTCCTTGCCAATGGCTGGGTTGGAGGAATTATAAGGCAGGGCCATGCCCAAGGCCTCTATAGCGGAAGCCATGGTATTGGCCGTATACATACCACCACAGGCACCTGCTCCCGGACATGCATTTTGAATTACTCCTTTGTAATCCTCCTCGTTCATGGTTCCGGCTACCTTTTCGCCCCATGCTTCAAATGCAGAGACAATATCCAATTTCTTGTCCTTAAAACAGCCGGAGGCAATAGTACCGCCATAAACCAAAACAGATGGTCTGTTCAATCTGATCATGGCCATAAGGGCACCTGGCATATTTTTGTCGCAACCTACAACAGTTACAAGTCCGTCGTAGTTCATAGCTTGTACAACAGTCTCCATAGAATCTGCAATGATATCCCTAGAAGGCAATGAATATCTCATTCCGTAGGTACCCATCGAAATACCATCACTTACTCCTATAGTATTGAACACAAGACCCACCAAGCCCCCTTTTTCGGTTCCAAGTTTTACTTCTTGGGCCAGATCATTTAAGTGCATATTACAGGGATTGCCCTCATAACCTGTACTACCAATACCGATTAAAGGTTTTTTTAAATCCTCTTCTTCCAATCCTATGGCGTATAACATAGCCTGTGCGGCAGGTTGTGTAGGGTCTTGGGTAACGTTTTTGCTAAATTTATTTAATTCCATTAATTTGTATTCTTTGTATTTTAATACTATTCTATATAAACTACAACTACCAAAGATAAAAGTTTAAAAACCCTTGGATTTTTAACATAAAAAATTGATTTAAATTCAATTATAATGATTTAATTTTAAAAAACTGATAATCAGGTATTTAAATACATAAACCATATCATATTCAGTAGGGTTTTATTCTGTGATAAACCTTTTGTTATCGCTTTAAAAAAGAACATAAACCAAAATTATAATTGGGTAAAACCTAAAAAAAGCCTGTATCACATTATGTATGATACAGGCTTTTTAAATATATAGAAATCCGTATCATCCCTGTTATGGGACGACAATGACCAATTTGATTACGGTTCTATTTATTTTCATAGGGCTAAAATTAGGCATTAAAATTTAATTGACAAAGGAATAAAAATCCTTCCTCCTATTTTAATTTAAAACTAACAAGGTCTCCAGATCTTTTTTGCGCTAAAATAGACATGGCCATATCTGATAACTGCAATATTCGTGGATAACCTCCTGTGGTCTGACCATCCTTCATTAGTATGATCAACTTTCCAGCTGGGGTAAGTTGTATTGTACCAGGTAAAGTGGCAGAGGTCAACATGGATATTGCATTGCCTTCAATGGCCTCTTTGAGTTGATATGCCATTCGGTTGTTCTCGTTGGCCACCGAAAATTCCTTGTAAAATATTTGGGACAGTTGTTTGTCTGTCAACAGTTCATATTCTGGACCTTTATAGACTTCCAATTGGGATTTGTCCAATACGGAGGCTACTTTAAGTTCTGAAATTTTAGGATTGAAAAGTTTACATTTTGTATAGGGCAGACTGGATAGTTTCTTAATGGAATCCTGTTCGGTAATTGGTCTAAAGAAAGACCTACTTCCCAATACCACTGCTGTATTGAATCCGTCCTTAATTCCCAAATACCCCCTAAATCCCTTTAGCAACTTTCCATAGGTTAGGACATCCCCGCTCTTTACTTTATAGACTTTGTAGTTGTTAATGGGTTTCTCATTAAGGGTAACCGACATTTCCGCACCACCCAGCACAATATAGGTATCCTGCTCAAATTCCAATGTGGGTCCAGTCATGGTTATCTCCAGTACCGCACTATTTTCATCGTTTTCCAATAAAGTGTTTAGTTTGGAGACAGTGAACGAATCCATTGCCCCGGCAACGGGAACGCCTTTATCCCTGTATCCAAATCTACCGTAATCTTGTACGGTAGTGAAAAAGCCCGATTTTATGATGTTAAGCATCCAGCACTATTTTTTCAATGTTATAAATTCCTACCTCACTTTCAATTTTGTGCAACTGGTATTCCGCCATGGAAATGGGGTAAAACTGTATTTTATCCCCAACTTTAACAAAACAAGGGTTTTCCTTTTTTACGTCGAACATAGGAACAGGACATTTCCCGATTATGTTCCAACCTCCAGGTGAATCCTGTGGGTAAATACCTGTCTGTTTTCCTGCTAGACCAACCGACCCCATAAGTACTCTGGGTCTGGGAGTAGCTTTGCGTGGAACTTCCAAAGCCTCCGGTACACCTCCCAAATACATAAAACCAGGTAAAAAACCTATTCCGTAGACCGTATAGATATTTAGGGAATGCAATTCCGTTATCTTTTCTACGGACATGCTTAATTTTTCGGAAATTTCCTCAAGATCCAACCCAAATTTTAAATCATAACATACCGGTAATCGCCAAAGGTATCTGGTAGCAGGATCTATCTTTCCTTTTTTTGCGTACCAATCCTTTATTTTGGGTTTTAAATAATCAAAATCGAGGACAGTGTCCTTGCAGATCAAAGTAAGGGAATTATAAGCGGGTACAAACTCCCATTCCTTGTCATCCAGATGATTTTTTTTTAAGAACTGAATAAACTGAAGAATCTCGTCCAAAATGGATTCTTCTACCCTATTGGGCCACTCTATCAATATGGCATGGACACCAAATTGCCTTACAGATATGTTGAAAGTAGTCACTTATTTATTGAGATTTGGTTCTTTGGTAAATGTTTGGAAAGATACGTTAATATTTGTAATGTTGAAGGAGAATCCCCGTGAATACAGTAGGTGTCCGCCTTGATTTTTAAGGCCTTTCCGGAAAGGGTCAAAACTTCTCCTTTTTTAACCATTTGTAGCAAATGTCCCAAAACTGCATTGGGATCCTGTAGCAATGCCCTAGGGTCTTTGCGGGATACTAGGGATAAATCATCATTATAATTGCGATCGGCAAACGCCTCGTACTTAATTCGAAATCCCAAGCGCAAGGCTTCCTCCTCTATTTTTGAATTATAGGGAACATACAAAAAAACATTATTCCTATATTTTTCAATACTGTCCAAAAACACCAATGCCAATTCCTTGCTACGTGCCACATCATTATAAAGGGCGCCATGGGGCTTTATGTGGTTTAACGGAGTGCCCAAAGATTTGAGGACTGTATTTAAATCCTCAATTTGTGAAAGGATACTTTTTTTCAACTCAACCTTTGATATGTTGAAGCTGTTTCTTCCAAAATTCTCCCTATCCGGATATGAGGGGTGTGCCCCTATCAGTACTTTTTGTTTTTTGGCCATTAAGGCAATTTGCCACATGCTATTGGTGTCCCCGGCATGGCCACCGCAGGCAATATTACAAGAAGTAATTAAGGGCAACAGTTGTGCTTCGTTGCCTACCCCCTCCCCTATATCACAATTTATATCGATACTTATCATGTCCTTAAAATAGCCCAAATACTGTTAATATACTTTTTGCCCCCAGGATTGCCGATAATATTATGATGTTAATCCCCATTACATTTTGAAATTGGGTATTTTGATACTCCTGCATTACTGTTTTTCGGTTAACGATCCACAGTAGAAAAATAGATATAATCGGCAATAGCATCCCGTTGGTTACTTGGGCAAATTTGATGATCTCCAAAGGTTTTATGCCTACGGACATAAAAAGTACGCCTACCAATAAAATGGTCATCCAAACTAATTTAAACCTTATATTGTCCATGGTCGTATTCCATCCAAAACAACTATTGGCCACATAGGCTGCCGCCAAAGGTGCGGTAATGGCAGAGGTTACCCCGGCCGCAAAAAGTCCGATCCCCATAAAATATTTGGCACTTTCCCCATAAAGTGGTTCCAAACCTTTGGTCATATCCATAACATTGGTTATTTGGCTGGAAGGAATAGCAGCTGCGGCAACCACTATTGACATGGATACCATGCCGCCAAGGGCAATGGAAATGACGGTATCCCTACGCGCTTCCTTTAAATTCTCTTGGGATTTCCATTTTTCACTTACCAAGGAGGTATGTAGGAATAGATTATAAGGTACTACCGTGGTGCCTACCAGGGCAATGATATTCAAAATACTTCCATCCGGCGTTTTGGGAATAAAAAGACCTTGTATTATAGCTGAAATATCCGGTCCTGTAATGATGGCCGTCAAGAGAAAGGAGATGCTCATGATTACTACTAAGGAAACCAGTACCTTTTCCAAAACCCGATAATTACCAAGAAGCAAGAGTAGAAATGCAAAAATCCCTACAATCCAAGGATAAAAACTTTGATATTCTGGCCCAAATATGGCCTCCAGGCCTAAGGAAGCACCACCTATATTACCGCCTTCATAAGCGGCATTGCCTATAACTATTGCCGATAGGATCAAACCCAATACCAACATTTTTATCCAACGCACACCGATCTCTTCCTTTATGGCGTTGGCCAACCCTTTTTGGGTTATAATTCCCAATCTCGCAGCCATTTCCTGTAATACCACGGTGGCCACTACGGATAACAATAGTGCCCATAGAAGTAAATATCCATATTGTACCCCGGCCATGGAGCAAACGGTAACGGTGCCAGGACCAATAAAGGCTGCCGCAACCAAAACCCCTGGCCCCATTTTCAATTTCATCTTATTGAACTGTATTTAAGGCGTATAATGCAAAACTTCCCAACCAATGGGTGCCACTGTAATTATCATCAACAATACCGGGAAGGGAATAATTAATATGCGCGGCGGCAATTTGTTTTAAATGTGCGTATTGGGGAAGTGTCTCCGCAATACCGTAAAAACACCAGGCCCTGCTAAAATTGAGGCCATCCAAATGCACCAATTTTCCATCGGTTCTGTCCGAAACTATTCCTGGTTCTAACTGAAATTGGGGGTCAGCCACTTGGGGCAAAAATTTATCCAACCATATTTTAAACTTTTCTGGACTGTAGATTTTTCTGACCAGATTGGCCTCTTCCAGGCAGGGCGATAAGAAATCGAATCCGCTAGGTTCCCAAATCATAGGACAATCTGCATCGTTTTCATAAAAACGGGCAACACTTGAAGTAATGGCGTTCTTTAAGGCTTCGTCCTCGAGAACAACCGCATAATCCCAAGCCATGGAAAGTCCAAATGCGGTGTTGGTGTGTTCTCCCACTCTGATGGGATATTTTAATTTGGGTAAAAATTCCAAGTAGGAGGCCACAATAAAATTTGTCAACGGCTGTAAATTAACCTCTAGATCACGTGCCAAAGGATCCTTCCAGGTATGGAGCTCTTCGGCTAATTTCAAGATCCATGCCCATCCATAAGTACGTTCAAATGAATTATTTCCTATCATATTAAAATAGGCTACTTCGGCCAATATATTTTCTTTAGAAATGTTTTCTACCAATTTATGGCGAATTGTAGAAGCTTGATTTAAACTAGGAAATTGCTTTAGTAAGGAAACCAAGGACCAGTGACCATGAACAGAGGAATGCCAGTCATAGCAACCATAAAACGCCGGGTGCAATTGTTTAGGACTTCCCAAATGGGTAGAATCCTGAAGTGACTGGTTCAGTTTGTTGGGATATTCGGTTTGAAGGCACTCCAAAGGCAGGCGAACCAATCGGTTGGCCTCATTAAAAGTAAGTTCAGGCAGTGCATGGGATGGAGCATCTTTAGGCTCTGTATTTTGCTGGTCCCTACAGCCCAATAGCATTACAATACATATAAAGGAGAACATTATTGTTTTGAACATTATTCTAAAGTTTGTTGTTTATGGTTTAAAATAGCGAATATGTAAATATATAGGGATATTCCAAAATGCCGAAGAATATTTGTTTTTTAAAGGCCATGTGGTTTAAAAAGTAGGTCGTTCATCTAAAAAGTTGCAGTTCGTCTAAAAGATGGCCTTTTTGGAGAACCCCCACATAATAATCCAAAAATATTATGGTTATAATAGTCCCAAATTAAATTTTTAACCTACTTGAATGACATGTTTAGATTGTAACAAAGAGCTTGATTATCTTGACCACAAAAGTGCGATGGATCTATTAGGCATTGAGCTTTGTGCGAAGCATAGAGGCCGCATGGAAAAGCTTATCAAACTTAAAAGAACCCCCAAGGAAGCCATACAATTATATTATGGATTAAAAGATGCAGGCGTAAATCCAATGCTCGAATGGTGGGATGGAAAAAAATCAGTGGATATTGCTATATCCAGAGTTAAGCTCAATATAGAAATAGATACAGAATACCATTCCCTTACCCATGAACAGGCTATAAACGATTTGGAAGAAGCCATGCACTCTTTTAGAAATGGATTTACCACCATTCGTATCCCCCACGTACTGATTAAGTATTATTTAAAGGAGACAGTAGATAATATATTAGGCATAATGGAAGGGCTAAAAGCCAATATCAAGGTCCTGTAGCAGGGATAGTGGTGCCATGGGGAAATGTCTTTTAACAAGGGCAAAGGGCAATTCAGGTATGCCAAACTGAAATGCAGTGAATCTTAAAAACAATTTTATGGAAACAGAAAAGAAGATTTTGAGAATACCTTTAAGAATTGCCATTTCCCTACTTGTTGTTGGATTTTTATGTAAGATTTTGCACTTTAAGAGCATTGCAAATCCTATTATATTGATTTCACTCGTTGCCATTGGGCTATTGTACGCATTGCGATTTTGGAATAAAGCACAAAAGGGATTTCTCCAATACAACAAATTAGTTCTGGTAACCTCGTGGTCTTTAAATGGAATTTTCAAGATTCTGGATATATCCCACAATGAATTTTTTCAAGTCGTTGGCGGATTTGCCTTCATTATTTGGATTATTATGGAAGGCACAACATATCTCATTGATGACAAGGGAGATGATAGAAGCGATATTGCTTATTTTATGTGGAATACCATGATGATTATTGGCATACTGGCCATAATTATAGGTAGCCTTACCAAAATATTGGAATGGGAATATGCTACCCCAACCCTGATTACCGGATTTATACTTGTTGCCGCTTACATTTTAAAGGACCTGTTGGTCCAAAACCTGCAGAAAAAGGAATAACGATATAGTTATCTCTTATTTATCAACATCGTAGTTATTTTCAATGTTGTGGGATGTTACATTAAAGCCTAACTGCCAAAGAATTGAACTGCCTCAAAATTAAATTCTGCGCCAGGTAATACTATCTGTACATTCTATGCAAATGGTTTGCCAAATTTTTATGGAATTATCAAATTTTTGTAGTATTTTTTGCCTTCAATTTGAAACTATGGAAAAACAAAGGCGAATATTTATTCAGAAGGCAGGCTTGATTGCTGCGGCAAGTGCATTTACACCTCAAATATTACTATCCACGAACAGGTCACAAAAGAAAAAATTAGGGGTTGCCCTTGTTGGATTGGGTTATTACAGTACCGATCTCCTTGCCCCTGCCCTACAATTGACGAACAATTGTGAATTAAGGGGTATAGTTACAGGCAGTCCTGAAAAAATTCCGGTTTGGAAGGAAAAATATGGTATTGCGGATAAGAATGTATACAATTACAAAAATTTTGATACCATTGCCAATAATCCGGATATTGATGTGGTATACGTGGTCTTACCACCGTCCATGCATGCCGAATATACCATAAGGGCAGCCAAGGCTGGTAAGCATGTTTGGTGCGAAAAACCAATGGCCCCTACGGTAGCCGATTGTGAAGCGATGATCAAGGCCTGTAAGGATAATAAAGTGAAACTGGCTATCGGGTACCGTTGTCAGCACGACCCCAATATTCAGGCCTATATGAAAGTAGGTAAGGAAAGGCCTTTTGGTAAAGTACGGATGGTGACTTCGGCTGCTGGATATTTTGATGGCAGGACCAACCATTGGAAACAAAATAAAAAATTAGGAGGTGGAGTAATGGGCGATATGGGCGTGTACGCACTACAAGGAGCCCGTTTGGCCACAGGGGAAGAACCTATTTCAGTAATGGCGCAGGCCTCTACGACCAGACCTGAAATATATCACGAGGTTGAGGAGACCATGATGTTTCAATTGGAATTTCCCAGTGGTGCCAGGGCATCCTGTCAGACCAGTTTTGGTATAAATATGAACCATCTTCAGGTGAACTACGAAAAAGGCTGGCTCAAAATGGAACCTCACAGTTCATACAATGGCAACAACGGAAGTATGTCCGACGGAACGATCATTAAATTTTCCATCCCCAATCAGCAGGCAAAACAAATGGATGAAGATGCATTGGCCATTATGGAGAAAACCGACTTAATTGTTCCAGGTGAGGAAGGACTGCGCGATATTCGTGTGGTTGAGGCCATTTACAAATCGGCCGCACAGAACTGTGTGGTAAAATTGTAGTTTTTATAGGGTTTATGATCAGAAAATCATCGGTAAACCGCTGTTTTTGTTGGTTTTAAGGTTTTGTAGGATTTTACTTTCGTAGATGATTTTGACCCTTCATCCGAATTGGGGTCAGGTCGTCGAAATTATGTTCCATACATGGGAAGTAAAATCCTTTTCCCTTCAATTTGGGGTTTTATATATATAAACCCAATCTTATGAAGGAAAATACTACATTAAACGAATTTTTATTTTATCTCTTTTGTGTTTTTTGTGTCGCTTGGGCCATTTATGTATTAACCTCCTAACTTAGGTTGCCAAAGTGGGAAACCGTATTTTTGGCAAACCATCGTAAAAAGGTTGGTATACGCCAAATTTTGGTTAATGCTGTAATTTAAGAAATTCATTGGCATACCTTACACCCAGGATTCGCTGCGCTTGGGAATCGAAGTGGACCTTATCCCCTTTTTCATTTAGGTCTTGGGTATTGATGGTCCCCGCATTTGGATCGGTGGATACATAGTATTTAATGTGGTCATTGATCTTAGACCATAAGGGATTGGTGGAATAACTGCCTAGTTGCCCTACTACTATGGTTGTCTCCTGGTTGCCAACTACCTTTCTGAATTGATAGAACAATTCCGATAATTTACTTTGGTACAATGGCGCGTCCTTGGTTTTGGCATCACTTTCGCCCTGATGCCATAGAATGCCTTTTACGGTGCCGTATTGCATACCCAATTCTGCCATTCTTTTGAAATTGGAAAAAAGTTTAACCTCCCTATGGATGGAATCGTTCAACCACTGTGAAATTGAGCTTCCCCCCACCGCAGTGGGCACCATTAATACCGATATACTGTCAGGGATATGTTTTATAAGGGTCTTACCAAAAGAAAGACCACTATCCAATCCGGCCATTGTTGGTTCATAAAAATGTAAGGGTTCTTTGGCAACGATGATATTCCCACGCTCGTTCAAGGTATATACTCTATTGTTGGGAACGGTGTCTTGAGGCTCTACCAACCCTCTGCCAGCCATATTGGATTGCCCGGCAAGGATAAAAACCCATAAATTATCTTTTACGGGAATATTGTCTACAGTTAATTCGACTTTTGGAAAAAATTGGGTCCTTTCATTTGTGTGCTGCCCATAGCCTATGGATAGCATGGAAAACAAAACTATGGTAAGATGAAATATTTTATAGATCATATGGAAATTGTCTTTACATGGTCTCCCAAATATAGGTCGAAATTATTATTCTACGGTAATTGTGGATTTATGATTGATTTTGAAATTGCAGCAGTGGTTATAAAGCACATGTTATGGGCTTCCGAATGCATTTGAATAGCCCTCAGAACCAAACGGGCAACTGTTATTATGATATTAGGGTTAAGTGTCACTTCCTTTAATCTTCCATTGTTATTGGATGTTTCCCCATTAGTAGAACAACCTTATTGGTATATTCCGTATCCACTTTTTTGTTTATTGTTCACAAATGAAGATACCAAGGCATATGACTTGCGTAGATGGAGGAATCCAGTAAATTTTCTGGATTTTGCCTTTTATCGCCCCCGCTAAAAAACGACATCCGACGATCCCATTGCTACATTATTTTGTTGGATAGTAGATTTCATGGTTGTTATTCTAGGGTTTGGCATCTAAAGTACCTTTTCCATCTTTTTCTGTCCATTGTACTGTGCTATGGTTTAAGTGGTTTTTCTTATTGAAAATGTTTTGCAACAATATGGGCCCTTACATTATATAGAATTATTTAGCTAGTTGTTTATGGTTAATTGTTATTGGAAATGTGCCAAGACTTTTGTAGGCAATAACTTACCTCCGACTATGGTGTCTTACTAAGCCTGAAATTAGTGTTAAAAAAAAGAATATTTATAAGAATTTATGCATTTCGTCCGTTATTTGAGTATATCATCCTATATTTAAGCTGTCTTATAATAATTTAAAATACACCCCAATGAAGAGAAGCAAAATCTGGATCGGAATTTCGCTTTTTGTCCTAACGTTAATAGCCCTTGTTTTAAACGCCTTTACGTCGGCCCCAGATACCGTGTCCGAAGTAGCCTTTACCAGTACCGATCATTTAAATGATGTATTGTCTGCCAAGGAAGAATGGCTTTATAAAAGAAACCGGGAAGAATTGAAAGTAGCCATCAACGGCTATTTTGATAAAGCTATCTCGGCTGGGGATATTGTAGGCGCGGGAGTGAGTATAGTAATGGGTGATTCTATTGTAATTTCGGATGGATTCGGTAAAAGAAACATTAATCGGGACGAGCGTGTGGATGGTGGTACTATTTTTAGATTGGGGTCCCTTTCCAAAGGTTTTGCTGGGGTATTGGCTGCCGAACTAAAGGAGGAAGGCAAGTTGCATTGGGAGGATAAGGTACATGACTTTATACCGGAATTTAAATTAGGAGATTTGGACAATACCAACAAAATAACTTTGGCCAATATTTTATCTCACACTGCTGGTACTCCTTATCATAGTTATACAAATCTTGTGGAGGCCGGACTGCCGTTGCAAACTATCGCCGAACGCTTTAAAGAAATAACCCCTATCAGTGAACCGGGATCCATGTACAGTTATCAGAATGCCATGTTTGCGCTTTGTGGTGAAATGATACAAAAAGCAACCGGACAAGATATCAGTGAGGTGTTGACCAATACTTTTTTTAATCCGTTGGGTATGTGTTCTACCACTATGGATTACGAAACTTTGGCGCATATGGAAAATGTGGCCATGCCACACTCCAAAAGAAGAAACGGCTGGAGAACATTGCCACTTTCAAACAATTATTACAATGCTATTGCAGCGGGGGGCATAAGTGCCAGTTCCAATGATATGGCCAAATGGATGCGGTTTTTATTGGGGAATAACCCTGAATTGATGAGCAAATCTGCTCTTGCAGAGACTTTTTCCCCATTTATAGAAATTAAAGGGGAAAGCAAGTATTACCAACATTGGCCAGGACATAAAACCTCTTACTATGGCTATGGATGGAGAATTCATAAATTTATTGAGAAGGATTCAGATCAAGAAAAAACGATTTGGCATCATGGAGGAAGTGTCAATAACTACAGAAACGAAATTGCCATTTATCCAGAAGCCGATTTGGGTATCTGCGTCCTATTGAGCAACAACAGTAGAATTGCCAAAACCGTGATTCCTGATCTGTATGCTTTGGTAAAGGATATTTTTGGAATAACCAACCCTTACCATCATCAGAACAGCGGTAATGATCTGGTACAGCTGCATTTTGAATAGACATTTGTAAGTTGAAAGTTGAATGTTCAAGGTTTGTTGATGGTTGCTGATTTCTATTTACCTGCCTGTCCCTATCCAATTGTCCATAACATAGTCCAGTAGAGCTTGCGTACCACTTGTTTTACGGTGAGGCTGGCTCTGGTCCCATTTAATTATTCATAACATAGCCCTGTAGGGAAAACATGGCGCTCGGACAGCGGGCCATTAAATAAATAGTACTTATAACGTTTATTCCTGAGGTTATTTCTATCCGGTCTGCTAAGGTCACATGTTTATTGTATATTCATTTATTTATCAAGTTGATACAAATTATCCTTGTGAATAACCATAATATATTACCTTAGTTTTATGAGAGGGGTATTATTAACAACTATATTCCTGTGTTATAATGCATTTTATACTTTGAATATGAAAAAAATACTCACAGCCTTACTTTTAGTTAGCAGCTTGACATCATTTTCTCAGTCGGAAATAATTATCGGGCAATACTTTCTTAAATTAGGAAACGAAAAGCATCAAATTGAGTACAGATTAAATCTTAAAGCAGATGGCACATTTGAATTTCATTCTTATATCAATAATCAAAATGGAATTCCACCAATAGTGCATAAATACGGAAAAGGGACTTGGATATTAGATGATAAAGTGGTTTCATTTCTAACGAACAAGGAAAAGGACTTGAACGAAAAATATACTTTGGACTTTAGTGGATCGAAAGCAAGATTTGTCACAAAACCTTTACGGGACAAAACGGACAGGGTAGTAAGAACGAGATTAAAGTTTTTTGAAAGTAAAATCTTTTGGATAGAAGGATTGGATATTTTCAAAACTTAAAAAACGCATTACCATAACTAAATCATCGTGTAGTCCCCCCGCTAGTGCGAGCGTCACGCTCGTACTAATATATTTTTAATCGGTTTCTTCTGAATTAAATATCCTACGAACCGGGAAGCACCTATAAGTCTATTCATTACTTGTTTTAATAGGAAGTCTATACCCTTTAAGCTTAAAATTGTGGGCACGAGCCCACCTCGCCGTTAGTCAGGCGTGCTTCAGTTGGTTTTTAAGCTAGTGTCCGAATACAATTCTTGGTAATTCTACCCCTTTTGGTGCAAGCATCGCTTTTGCGTTCTGTTAAAGAAATTACTTGGATCCGTAAAACTTAATTATTAATTGGGTTGTGGCATTTATGGAAGACGTCCTAGGTGAAATAAGCCTTATTTTGTTTATAGCCTTGATTTCAAATAAGCAAAAGCCAAACACTATTCATGAATCCTCCCCTCCTTGGAGGGGATTGAGGGGTGGGTAATCTGATGAGAAAAATTATACCTATTACCCTAGCTAGCTGGTGCGTCACGCCTACCTCGCGTCAGGCAGGCTCGTACCCAATTACAATTATTGCCAAGTAGGTTGGTTATAATTATTCAGCGAGGATTTGCCATTGTGTTTTCCATACTGTATTACCCCAACCATCCTTCACGGTCCAATGATCTGTACTGGATGGCTTCTCCAATGTGATTCGACCTCCCCTAACCCCTCCCAAGGAGGGGGATTAAAAGGTAGTCGGAATTTGACTATGATAATTGAAGAATTGATTAGATAATTTAATTTGGTATTTTTTGCAGTTTGTTACCCCAACCATCCTTCACGGTCCAATGATCTGTACTGGATGGCTTCTCCAATGTGATTCGACCTCCCCTAACCCCTCCCAAGGAGGGGGATTATAAGGTAGTCGGAATTTGACTCTGATAATCCAAATACTTATTAGACAATTTGCATTAGTCTTGTTTACAATTTGTTACCCCAACCATCCTTCACGATCCAATGATCTGTACTGGATGGCTTCTCCAATGTGATTTCCGTTGACGTCAGCGGCGTTTTCCAGATCGGCGATGGTTCTTGCTACTTTTGTTATACTATTTCACATATGGTTCATATATAAGGTTCTATATTTACCTCAACAAAACCGATATATGAAAACAGTAGCATACCTACGAGTAAGTACAGAAGACCAATCATTGGAAAGGCAATATGAAGATATAGAAAAATTTGCTACTAGAAAGAATTTACAACTTGTTAAGATTTTTGAGGACAAAGTAAGTGGTTCGAAAACTAACGCAGATGACCGAGAGGGATTTTCAAAATTAGAGAGATACCTTGAACTTAATGAAGACATAAAGCATATCCTTGTATTGGAAATTTCCAGACTTGGTAGAAAAAACAATGATATCCAAAATATAGTCGAAAGATATAATGAAAAAGGTATCTGCATCCATTTTGACGATTTAAGTATTTCCACTCTTGACAAAGATGGTAAACGTTCAGCCACTTCTGATATAATGATTTCTGTAATGGGCGCAATGGCTGCAGGTGAATCTCGCCTACTGTCAGCAAGAGTCAAGTCCGGAAAAATGTCTAGGGCAAGAAAAAATCAAGCATTTGGTTCTAAAATAATTGGTTATAAAAAGGCTGATGATGGAACACCTATGATAGATGAAGATGAAGCACCGATTATTAGAAGAATTTTTGAACTCTCTGCTGATGGATTAGGAATGAGGGGTATTTCTGCTATAATTGAATCAGAATTTAATAGGAGGATGCACATGAGTACATTGGGAGGAATTATAAGGAATACTTTTCATAAAGGGGAGAGAAAATATAATGATTTAATCCTACCCGTTGAACCAATTGTATCAATGGAAATATGGCAAAAAGCCAACGATTCAATGGATAGTAGAAATAAATTTGGAAGTAGAACCAAGGTCAATACCAATATTGTAGAGGGTAGGATAAAATGTCATTGCGGAGAACCAATGTATCAAAAAGTAGTGCCTTCTGGAAGGATGGATTCTTTTGTTTGCAAAGACCTAAGTTGTAAAAATTCAGTTAATAGACCGTGGTTATTTAGAATGGTTAAGAAAGTTGTCGAAAGGCACGCTAAAAAAAGTAGGGATGCAAAGTATAGAAAGGACATAGGACTTAAAATGTCATCCCATCAAGCCCAAATTAATTTAAACAACCGTGAGGAAGAAAAACTAAATGCAAGGAAATGGAAATTTCAAGATGCTTGGGGTGATGGAGATTTATCAGATGACGATTATAAATACCAATTGCAAGTCATCAAGCAAAACCTATTAAAAATAAATGTGGATAATATTCAACTTAATGAGGATATAAATTTGTTAGGCAATGATTTGAACTCCGAAATAAAACATTTTAGTGACGACTTAGAATTGTTCAAAAATGAAATTAAAGACATTGTTAAGTACGTAGAGATCGATAAAGACAGTGTTATAATCAATGTCTTTGGAAGATGGGGATATGACCTTTTTAAACCCAATAGCGTAAAACTTGGATGGGAAGCTAGAAAACCTGAAAGCGAAAGATATTTAAATGAAAAACTTCCATTAAGACACCCCATTGAAGATGAGGTTATCGAAATAATGGCAGATACCTATGGGGATGAAAATTATGATGATAAATTAGATGACTATATGAATGAATTAGATAATTGAGAGAAGCTCTCATTCATTCTTTTCAAAAACATATCCACTTACATACAAATCATTATGTGCCTCTTGGAGAGGCTCATTTTGTCTTCATGAGAATTAAATGGTTTTAAAAATTGGGTTTTAAAAAATTGACTTCCCAAATACATCTTCATTACCATCGTATTAAATCCATAGAGCATCAAATTAGACGCTCTCACAAACTCTTTCCAAAAACATAACAAAACATACAGTAATTAAAATCGAGCGTCTTGGAACGATTCGTTTGTATTTTTTTTATTGTTTTTGACTTTATGAATGTTAGATAGGTTTTAGAAATGTATTTGACTTTATGAATGTAGAACTGTTTTTAAAATGATATGAAATAAGTATGAATTTTAAATGGACTTTATGAAGGGATAGATTTAAGATGGTTTTTTAAAATGTTTTTGACATTTTGAATGTAATTCTCTTTTTAATTATTGTTATTAAATTTTGTTTTTATATCTCTATTTATACCTATCACTATTTATAATTATTATTTATATAGTATATATAATATACAATAAAAATTTGGGTGTGAAATCGATCGACCCCAATGAATACGAGGGATGAATATACCTATTATAATTATTTCACACCCTTGAATCTTTGGGTGTGCTCATTGTGATACCCAATGATACTTAGGGTTATATCCGTTTTGTAAAATTGAATTTCTCTAGGAATATCCTCCTCAAAAGCCCTTCCAAATAACCTTGATTATTCTAAAATGTATAACCCATTAAACTTAGGATATTTTAAAACTCAAAATATTTCCAATTATTTTCTAAAGAAGCCTACCCCTATTAAACATTGAAATTTGCATTTTTTAAACCGTAACTCAATGTATTAGAGGAAACTACGCCTTTTAACTAATTTTTAAAAAATATTGCTATGACAGAATTGATAAATAGAAATAGAACTTTTCAACGAGGTAATGCCTTAATGGATGTCTACATAAAAAACAGAAAAGTTGTACCAACATTTAATGTTTTCGTCAATGACTACTTTAAAATTGTTGATCCTAGTAGAGCAAATCAAACTGCTGTAAAGCAGACTACAATTGTTCTAAAAACTGTGTACGACAATTTTATCAAGGTCAAGAAAACAAAAATGGCCGTAATACTAGATTAAAGATATCATAACCTTCGGGTTGTAATGTGCTTCCATCTTTAAATTTCTTATTTGATTATTTATTAACTGCCTCCTTTTGGTTTGACATTCCTTTTTCGGGAGGCAGTTTTATAATCTAATCTGGCAAGCAATGTTATTTACCATTGTTTTAAAACGAATGCCGTAGAACGCTTCTTTTTAAACCCTACTTAGCACTATCACTTAATGAATACACCATTGGGAAGAACAAATAATTTACTAATCGCCCAGAAGGGCATAAAACAATTCATCTATGAATATTACACAGAGACATTATTATCTCTACAATGGAAAGCAATATGAAAATATGCAAGATTGTAGGGAATCAATAGGGAATGGAGTGCCATCAAAAGCATTCAAGCATATGTTAAGACTTGGGATAGTCGAAAAAAAATTAATTAACCTAGATACCTCCTCAGGTACTAACAATTCACAAAGAAATGATAAAGCACAAAAGACGACCTAAACAAGATTTTGACATAAACTATCGAGCCATTCGCAGAAGCAACTTAAATGAAGGGCAACAAAATATTCTAATGAGCACTCTTGAGTTTCATCAAGACAATTGCAAATTGGAATATAATAATATGCTAAATTCTGATTTAATTACAGTTGCTCGACAATCTGAGAGTACAATGCTCAAGAATCGAAAAATATTGGAGCAGGAAAAATATTTTACTCTTAACAAGGTCAGAACTGGAAAGTCATTTGTTCTGCAATACAGATTCAATTGGACGAAACTGTTAAAACTTGAATTCATTAAGTCCAATAAAATAGAACCATCGGAATTCTCACCAAAATTTGCGAAAAAGGTTAATAAGCAAGAACCTACTCCCAAAGAAGGTGAATTGCTCACGATGAAAAATAGGGATTTACTCCAAGATGATACCTATTATCAGGTTAACCAATTTCATTTAGACAAGGAAGAGAACAGATGGGGAAGTCCTATCTTATTACGGAATGATGGTAAAACAATAAAAAGACTTATTAAATCACAAGAAAACATTGCCAAAAGGGATGCCCCTCGAGAGCAAGAATATATCTATAAAGGAAAAATCAAATAATATTAAAAAGAAAAAAATGGAATCAACATTAAAAAAGAGAATACCCTTGATGGTCAATGAACCATTAAGAAATGAGTTGGAAAAATCAACCAAGGTTATATTGGAAAAAATTAGCATAATACAGAGCTTATCTAAGGATAACCTAGGTATTGACTTATCCAACCCCGACAACGCAATGGGATTCATTAGAAAATATTCCAAACAAGAGGATATTGAAAACGTAGAACTCCAAAATGAATTACTTTTCATAAAGTTCGGAAAAGAAGTATCCAAATTAACATCAGACCATCCAAGTATTATAAAATTAAAGGCTCTGGAAATGTTCTGTACCCAAACAGACAGAGACAAAACCAAGGAGGTAATCCACTATGCTGTATCCATCAATATAGGAGTAGAGAAATTAAATGCTGAAATCGACCTAGAACATTTCGTTCTAAATGATGAATTCATTTATAACAGCAAATTGGATACCCGATTGAAAGAACTATATACCACCTATTGCAAAAATAATAAGCAGAAGGAAATAAAGGAGTTCACAGAAAAGATAAGTGAAATCATAAAGCACGCAATGAAAATAGGTCTTATATCCAATTCAAGATTAGGTGTCAATCCTGAAAACTTCATAGACATCAATACAGGAGATATAAACTACTACAGAATTGCAGGATTACAATAGATAACATACAATGGTAACTACCCCCTTAAACGACCTACACCGACAGCAGCGGGGGGTTGGTTATCATATTAATCCCATAGGGGAATTAAATCTAATTAATTTCCAAGATTTGGCTGTCAAACCAATTTTAAAATTTAGGGTTTGGAAAACGTTTTTAGACTTTAGGTTGTTGAGTACCACGGAGTAATAAAAATATATTGGAGAAGGTAAATATTAAAAAGAGTGAGCTTTCTCTTTTTTTTTGTCCCAGAAACTTTTCTACCATAAGTTTTTCCAATACGTAACCAAATCAGTATAATAAATATTTATACATATAGTTTAATTGGGTCTAACTAGAGTCCTGATAAACAACTATATACGATATTATTTTCTTATGCCCCTACCCTACTAGCATTGATAAAATCATTCGCATAAAGTAGTATAATAAAATACTTCAGAAATCATGGAAGATAACACAGAGAAACGAAAGGTCGGAAGACCGAGAAAAAACCTTAAGAAACCCGCAGACGTTCTAATTCGAAAATCAATTGGTATCGCATTGGAGAAATATTTTACCTCCGATATGTATCAGGAAGATATGGCCTTGGGAAAATCAGGGGAGAAAAGAATGCAATTGCATCTTAATCTATTGCCTTACATATTAACCAAAAGAGAATCTATTAGAGCACTCCTAAATGGTCTTGATGATAAGGAAACGGATGCCTTAGTCCAACGCATTAAAGAAGAAATAGTATGAGCATAAAACGGTTAAGAGAGAAGATTGAATCATCAGAATTAAAGACAAATAACATAAAGCCCTTTGTATTCAAACGTGATGGTAAATATTTTACTAATGCCCATGGTGGCACAGAGGTAAAGAAATCCATTGTGGACGAGCATAAACTTGTGGTCGTAAGGTTCGGAAAAAAATAGGATTCCTATTAACCTTTAAGGTACACGTTTAAGGTTAAGTGCATTATTAGGTATGATAACTTCATTAAGCCACTGAAACGTTCTAAAGGTTTATATACCCTAAAGGTTAATAGAATATAATGACTTCAATCGGTCTTGGCAAAACTGGTTGAGGTCATTTTTATATAAGAAGCTCTATGATGAATTAGGATTCAAATGATATTATATATCCATTTAAATCCAAATCATTGTTAGAGCCATTAATTACAATCAAAAAAGATAAGCAATGAGCATATTCAATGATAGAGGTATCAACGGAACCGAGATAGCTGAAAAGATTACCAAGATTCTTAACCTAAGTGCAAGCATGAAGTTAATGGAAAGGCCTAGTAGAGATAAATGGAGGAACAATGAGCCAGATAAAGAGGCAGAAATACATTATAACCTAACTCCTCATGAGGAGGAATTTATTGAGAGAGTTAGCAAGGACATGACCAAAGAGGAAATAAAACAATTGAAAGAAAAAATTCAAGCAGACCCAAACTTCGTCAACCCATATAGTGACAGACAAGTTCTCAAAGATGTTTCAACAGGTCAATTAAAACCTAAATCCCATTTTGCTGTGGATATCAATTTTCCGGCACGAGGATTTAGAGCCATAAAAGTAAAAGAAACGTTAGTTAATTAATATTTAGAATTAGTATGTCAAATTGTACAGGAATTATTACAGGGGGAATCGATAAGGATTGCACCACCATCAATGCAGCAGTAGGAGCAGATAAGGACTTGATCCTTGTAAACTATAATGACTTTGATAGGACGGCTACATTAGCCACAAGAGAGTTGGACGACACCAATGGCAACATTGGAGGTCTCTCAACCATAGAGCTTAAGGAAGGTGCAATACAGCACATCTTCGAGGGTACTGACTATTCAGTTGTTCCCAATGTTACAACAGAGGTTAAGGAGAACGGAGACGCATGGTATATCCACTCCCTGGCATTCATGGTGTATAGCAAAAAGGCTAAAGACAGGAAGACCTTAGAAGATTTGGGAGAATCAAGGGTTGTTGCAATCACAGTTGATAGGTCCACAGGACTATATGAAATTTTTGGTATTGACCATGGATTGAAATTATCAGGATTGGAACGTGCCTATGTTGGTACTCAAAATTCTAATTTCTATTCAGTTGCGATAGCAACCCCTGATATTGCAGTAGTTCGGGAATCCTCTCTAGGAGAGTTAGCCGTTGCCATCAACACGGCAGTATAAAAATAAGATTGAAGCACAGAAGAAAATCTTCTGTGCTTTTTTTTCGTTTGAGTTCTGAATTATATTGTAGAAAACGTTAGTAAAAAATTTCCAACTTGATGGAATGTATCAATCAACAGTGAACAGCGATTTTTCATGGAAATTTTCCTTCCAGAAATTTGGACTAAGACCTAGGTCGTCATTTTCGGATATGAGTACCATTTCTGTATCGTTTACTAAGTCATAAATCCTGTTGGACATTCTAATTTGTCCTTTAATTTTTTTAATGACGACATTATGGACAATATACTTCTTTCTAGACTGAATTATAATACTATAATTCATATAGTCATTTGTAATTGGATGTAGGTTCACATCGTCGACGAAGGAACTTTTCGGGTTAAAAGCAATTCCATTCCACGTATTAAAGTTCCCATCATAGCAACTTTTTTTAATGTGTATATGATTTGGTGTTTCATTAAGAACCTCACATTTAATTATTTCATTATAATTCTGAATTGTAATGATAGTATTAAAGACGGGGAGGTCACTATTATTAACGAATTTAAATTTAAATTCGTTATTGTCATTCGTGGTAAGGTGAACTTCTAAATCACCACTGCCAATAACACTTTCATTCAATTTCAGTGTTGTATTTGTTAATTGATGAGAAAGTTTTGCGTTATCGGCTGATAGCAACTTTAAATCTTTTTTTAAATCGGTATTTTGACTTGACAATAGCCTTAAATTCTCTTTCAATTCAGAATTATCAATTTGTAAATTATCAATTTTCACATTTAATGCCTGCTCATTGTCCTTATTTACCTTTTCCTTTTTCTCATTTTCAATATATTGTACTACAGCTAATGCACCAGGAATTAAACTGGCTAAAATTATTAATATTAACATTGCTCTTTTCATTAAGTTAATTTTCGGTCCTGAACAGCTCTCATTTTAATCTTCTAATATAAATATTTATTGAATAGGAAATTCTGAAGGTAATAAGGGGTAAAACAATATTTTCTATTTTTGGTTAACACCAAATTCAATCACAATGAATAGATATATAAAGGCAATGGAAATTGGTCTAGCAAATGAGGAGAATGGTATTACCTATTTTGATTTGGTTTATCAACTACACGGAACTCCTGATAAAGTCTTTGCAATGGAAGCCGAACAAACATTTTTTATTTGGTTCCTTAAGAACTTTAGCGCTATGAATATGTTATATTCAAGAGGTGCTAGCCAAAATATATCCTATTTTTTTCGAGAGTTTTTGAGGGGTAATTCCAAAGGTTCCACCTATCATAAAAAAAATGTTGACCCACATTTATATGGCCACTTAAATCAAAAATGGTTCCTTAACGGTGAAGCTTCAAAACAATACTTAGATTTTCAGGAACTACAGCAATCCGTTAAATCTGCTAATTCTGCACGCAATTGGGCTATTATTTCAATTATTGTAGCACTCTTTGCAATTGGTATTAGTGCCTATTCGGTAATATCTAGTCCCAATCTCCCATATGATGTAAATATAATTGAGGATAAAACGAGAACGGATGAATTACAAAAGGAGAATAATCAATTAAAGGAGGAGCTATTTAAGGCTGAAATGATGGTAAAGGTATTGGAGGAAACAAACAAACAACTTTAAAAAGTAGAAGTTTCTAATTCTATATACATGTACCTACGACAATACTCAGAAACAAGGAAATTTTTGCTATATTGAAATTTGAAAATCAATAATATAACCTATTTTTGATAAAATTATACCTTATGGAAGATTTTATATTATGGTCAGGTTGGTTCTTTGGCTTAGTTTCCGTTATAATTGCAGTTTTTCAATATTTAGGCAAGGAAAAACTAAAAAAGCAGATTAATACTATAAATAATACTTCAACAACTTTGACTTCAGGTGATGGCGGAGTTACTGTTGGAAACAATTCAGGTGGTATTAATGTAGGTAAATAGTAATAATGGCAAGAAGAATAACAGTTGGAACCAATCATGGAGGAATAAACTATTTTTATAGAATGGCAAAGAATCCAAGTTATTTGGCTACCGTTGTTAATGAAGTGGCTAAAATACCTTTGGAAGATACTTCAGATACAGGACGTATTTTGCCCTTTGAGATTGAAGAAAAGATTGAACACAATAATGTAATAATATATAAAAGAATTATAACTGATTATGCTTTTTATTCTTCTTTAATCCACGATACATATGAAATTATTAGTGAGACAAATCCAAATATTAGAGATAGAATAATGAAACTGGTCCATCGCAAATATCTCGATATAACAGGCCAATTAATATTAGAGAATTCGCACGATAGCATATTAGGTGCTATTTCAAAAAAAGGCGATTATGTTATCGAAAAAGTACTTACTATTTTAATCGACCAATTATATGAATCAATCAATTTTGATAATGAGATTTCTATAGAAGATATGGAAATGGCACTTGAAATAATTATTGGAGATGCTTTTTTCAATTGTAAAATTCTTGAAAACCCTAAATTTTAAATTTGATAGTTAGTAATAATATAGCACCTGATAAGAACTTATATTACCTAGGAAGTGAAATTTTAAAAATCCTTCACAGATTTGAAAATAGGTTGGATTTAATTTTGTTGTTCGATAAATTAAATGAATATGTTAAAGTAACTTTTGTACTGTACACTTATTCATTAGATTGGTTATATCTTTCGGGTTTAATAGAAAATGATAAAAAGGGAACTATAATAAGGTGTATATAAATTACTTAAAAATATTCAAAGGCTCTGAACAAATTAGAAATATTGTCTTCAAAAAGGGAGCTAATTTTATAGTTGACATTACACCTTTTACCATGGGTACTGAATCTGGTAATAATGTAGGCAAAACAACTATTTTAAGATTAATAGATTACTGCTTGGGTTCCGAAGGTACAGACATATATTCAGATACTGAATTCAGAGGAAACCGTAATACAGAATTAAAATCCTATTTGGAAGTAAACAACTTTATTATTGAATTATCCATAATAGATTCAAGTGGAAATAATGAATATATCCTTAAACGGAATTTTCTTTCAAGAAGGAGGAAATTATATTCTATAAATGATAAGATTTTAATCAAGTCAGATTTTTTAGAAAAACTAAATCATATTTTGTTTGATAACAAGAACAATAAGCCATCATTCAGATATTTGATTTCCAAATTTATTAGAAATACCCCACACAAGATGTCTAATACCCTTAGATATCTCCATACTTCAACAACAGATGCCACTTACGAATCAGTTCATTTATTTTTGTTTGGCATCTCCTTATCCCCTGAATTAATTACAGAAAAATCATGGTTAGAATCTAAATTAAACTCTGAAAAAGATGTATTTAAAAGGATAACCGAAGACGGTAATTCAGAAAGTTCTCTTAAACAGGCTTTAAGTATAATCAGAAATGATATTAAAAGATTAACTAAAGAAAAAGAAGATTTTAATATTAGTCAAAGCCAAGAGAAAGATATTACTGAACTGAATGAGTTAAGATATGATATCGCAAAATTGTCCGCAAATTTGGGATATCACGAAACTAAATTAAAACTTATTAATGAAAATTTAGAGGAATTAAAGAATAGTAAAAATTCTTATGATGTTAATGCTATAAGAGATATATATGATGAAGCAAAATTGTATATTCCAGAACTTCAGAAACGATTTGAAGACGTTTTGGTCTTTCATAACTCTATGATAGATAGTAAAATCCAATTTCTTTCTAAAGATATTCCGGTAGTTACTGAAAGTATTGTGATCAATAGGAGGAAATTGAGGACTAAAATGACGCGTGAGAAGGAATTAAGTCTGGTGTTAAACAAAATTTTTAAGATTTCAGATTATGATGAGTTAATTATGGAACTGAATAAAAAGTACGAATTAAAAGGAAGTAAAGAAGAACGACATAGTCAAGTTATTGAGCTTAATAAATCAATAGAAGAAAAATCAGAAAGGCTGAAAGATATTAATGCTAAATTAGAAGAATTGGAACCCAGTCTTGAAGAAAATTTACAATCCTTCAATTTAATCTTCAAAAGTTTTTCAAAAGCATTGTATGATGAAGAATTCTACGCAAGCTATGATAAGATAAATGGCAATTATAAATTCAGTATAAATAATATTGATGCGAATGTAGGTGGTGGCAAAAAGAAAGGACAAATTGCAGCATTCGACTTAGCTTATATTAAATTTTGTGATGAAAATCACATAGTTGCACCGAAATTTGTGCTTCATGATAGTACTGAAGATGTCTCAATTAATCAACTCATGATTATCAATGAATTGGCGAATGAAATTGATGGACAATATATTGTTGCAGTTTTGAGAGATAAATTTTCTGGTGATATTGAACAGATAAACATTATTGAGGATAATAAAATTATTGAATTATCTCAGGATGATAAACTATTCAGATTTTAAACCCTACTAAGCCACCTCTGCCATTCTCAATTTTACAGCCTTAACAGTAACAAAAGCCTTCTTGGTATACTTGGATATTTTATTCATGGATAAACCATCTTTGAGAAGCTCTACAACGTCTTTATGACGAGTTAGATAATCTTCATCATTCATAATGGCACCAACCTTTCTGCCCTTATATACGCCTTTGATTTTAGCGATTTTAATTCCCTGATTTTGTCTCTCCTTGATAGCTTCAATTTCCAAACCTGCAACCGAACCAAGTAGGTCAATAATCATTTTGGCGATACTGTTCATTGTACCATCCTCATTTAACAACTCCATTCTAATATTCTCGGCAAATATTTGCACCCCATTTTCAATAAACCAATTTAACTGCTTCTGCATATCAACAACGTTTCGCCCTAGCCTATCTATGGAATGGATGATTACGTAATTGATTTTACCCTCTTCAATGTCTTTGATTAGACGTCTTCCTGATGGTCTTTCGTTAAATGGAATCAATCCCGAAATCCTATCTTCATATAGTCTAACGTCTGGCGCAGTTTCACGCTGTCTATCAATGTTTTGCTCTATGGATGATACTCTTATGTATTTTGCTTTTTTAACTGTGATTAGAGCTTCGATTTTGGATATTGCTTTTTTCATGCTATTAAGGTTTAGATTTATATTAGACCTTAAATATACATAGGAGATATCGTTTAAACTACTGATTTAGAGTGTATTAAACAAAAAAACCTCATTAAATTAATAATGAGGTTTAAACTGTATTTACCTTTGTTTTCTTTATCGATTAAATCATTATAATTTAATGAGTGAATTTATTGAGGGCATCCCATAATTCCTTTGTATAAGGTAGTGCGCTATTACATTTTGAACCAACAAAAACACTAATGATTTTGGCTTGACAATTAGGACATTCAGTATCTTTAACGGATAATATTGCTTCTTTTTCATCTTTTAACATTTGGTCAGTTTTCTCTTCATCGAATCCTTCTAGAATATCATCCAACAGCCTTTTAAAATCAATTTGTTCAATTGATTTTAGTTTTAATTCATCCAATGATAATTTGTTTTTGTCGCTCATAAATATTAAAATTTTTATTAAAAAGTATTAAGTCGTTTTTGTATTGTAGATAACTAATAAGGAATACAATTATTTCATCAAAAAGGTTGTTTATGATTATGACAATTACAAATCCTTAAAAATCTCAATGTTTACAGGGGTTTCAATGGACTATATGTGAAGTAGAGTGTTATTCAAAATGCGGTCATAGGCCCTGGCCGATAGGTTTAAGCGCTCCATGGCATTTTTTAGCAATTCCTTGGAGGCGTCGTCCATGATACAATATTTCCGGATTTGTTTGGTGTTCATCTGGGCATTGTAATGTACGTTCTCCAAGTCAGAAAATCGTTGGGTCTGAATTTCCCTGGCGGCCGTAACCCGCTTCCGTATTTCAACACTACCCTCCCCTTTACGCTCCTCTGACAACTTTTCAAACGGCACCGGTGTTACTTCTATGTGTATGTCGATTCGATCTAACAGAGGACCGGAAATCTTACTCAAATAACGTTGCATCTCAGCTGGGGAAGAGGTTACCGGGGCATTCGGATCGTTAAAATATCCCCCTGGACTTGGATTCATACTGGCTACCAACATAAAACTGCTGGGATAGGTTACGGTAAACCGTGCCCTGGAAATAGTTACTTCCCGGTCTTCCAAGGGTTGTCTCATAACCTCAAGGACACCTCTTTTAAATTCTGGTAATTCATCCAAAAATAAAACTCCGTTATGGCTCAATGATATTTCCCCGGGTTGGGGATAGGCTCCGCCACCGACAAGGGCGACATCCGAAATAGTGTGATGTGGGCTACGAAAGGGTCTTTGGTTCATAAGGCCCATATTCTTGATCTTCCCTACCACGGAGTGAATTTTGGTAGTCTCCAAGGCTTCGTGCAAGGTCATGGGGGGCAAAATGGAAGGTAGGCGTTTGGCCAACATGGTCTTCCCTGCCCCTGGTGGACCTATAAGGATAATGTTATGTCCGCCCGCAGCGGCTATTTCCATACAGCGTTTTATGCTCTCCTGCCCCTTTACGTCGGAAAAATCGAATTCAGGGAAATCCAGGTTTTTATAAAATTCTTCTTTAGTGTCTATTATCGTCTGTTCCAAGGGGGTACCCTTATCAAAGAAGTCCATCACCTCTTTAATATTGTCTATCCCGTACACTTCCAGATCGTCTACTATAGCGGCTTCCCTTGCATTTTCACTGGGTAAAATAAACCCTTGGAATCCCTCTTCCTTGGCTTTAATGGCTATGGGCAATGCTCCCTTTATGGGTTGCAAACTCCCGTCCAGTGAAAGCTCGCCCATAATGATGTACTTTTCTATGGATTCCGATTTAATCTGATTGGAGGCGGCCAGGATACCCAGGGCCAGGGTAAGGTCATAGGCAGAACCTTCTTTGCGAAGATCGGCGGGTGCCATATTGATGGTTATTTTTTTTCCGGGTATTTTGTAGCCATTGTTCTGTAATGCAGCCGCTATACGGTAATTGCTCTCCTTTATGGCATTATCGGGCAGACCCACTAAATGGTATCCAATGCCTTTGTCGATATTTACTTCAACCGTGATGGTAGTAGCCTCTACCCCAAAAACCGCACTGCCATAAACTTTTGTAAGCATTTACTTGTTATTTGTCTAAATGTAAACAAATAAAATAAATTTTTGGGTGTTGATAATAGGCTAATTTATAGGGTATTGGCAGCTTTTTTAAAAATAAGGTTGGAATCAATACTCCATGGCCAGATTGATATTAATGCTTAATATTCTACAGTAATTTGGCCACTGTCGTTGACAGCTTATTTTTTAGGTTCAAATACCAACATCGATTTCTGCGTTTTGATAATCTCTTCCTTGTTCATCATCATTTTTCGAAATTTGCCCTGATTGTACATTTCTGCCTGATCTTCATAATGCTCACTGAAAGGATTCCCGGACTGACCAGTTGGTAGTATACTAGTGCTATTTTCGATATCGGAGAAATCTATAACCCGCCTTGTAGAGGGACCTGAGGTTGCCGGGTATAAACCGGTGTCGTCATATTTGAAATACATATTGTTGATTACCTCCCTTGTCCCTGAAATAGGGAAAGGTCCAACATTAAAAAATGATCTTAGTGCCTTGATCTGTCCTATAGGATGCCCATGTTCCAATGTATGTACCTTATTCCAAGTCCATTTGTTGGGTTCTCCGCCAAGATCTTCCTCCAACGACTGAAATGCTTGTCTGAAAGAGAGGTTAACCACTACATTTTTTGTTTCAACACTATCCGGGGTGTTTACATCATCCCACCAAACCGAATCATCTTTTGCGGCCATGGGAGCTATAAGTCGTTTGTGGAAATGGGTATCCAACATTTGCTGGAACATCTGGGGGCCCAATTCGTCCTCGAAGGTGTTTTTTAGCAAGAAATAGATCCAGCGGTGATATACGGTAGGTTCTATTTGATGTAGTTGATTGTTCCCGTCCCAAACATTCATTTTGTCCAAAACGCTGATCTGTGCCTCCGTCATTTCCTTTACTTCCATACTTTTAGCCAAATTGGTGACCACTTTGGCATTTACACCAGAGGTGGCATCCAATAACATTTGCTGAACAGCTTCCCTATCCCAGTCATTTTTAGGTTCCAACAAGGCTACTATCCTTTTGGCCCTATTCTCTGGCAAGTAATATCCAGGGTAAAATTTTCCGTTGATGGAATCGGGCGGATTATTGGCAGAGTAAACAAAGTTCCATGAGGGATTGATGGCCATGGGGTTTTCGGAAAAGTCCAAATATCGAATGGGTTCATCCATTCCCGTACTTCCTTCCAGAATAAATTTAGTATCGGTACTGTCCGGCAATTGGTACAGTTTAGCTGTTGCAAACCACCCCACATTGCCCACGGCATCGCCGTAGATAATATTTAATCCCGGGGCATGAATATCCGGCAGGGCTTCTTTGAATTCTGATAAATTTTGGGCATGAGACATGCCATAAAGGGCATCCATTACCTTGTTTTCCAATTTGGTGTAGATCCAAGACATGGCTATAGGACGCTGATCCATTACCTGATCGGCTATTCCATTGAGAATGGGACCATGATGGGTTTTCTTGAAGGTAAAACTAAGGTCGTCCTCCCCTTTTACCTTTATGGTTTTGGTGACCAGCTCATATTTTTTCCACCCCGCACTGGTTTTGTAAAAGCTGCTGTCATTTGGTTTCTCTTCTTCATAGTAAAAATCTATATCATCGTTTTCGAACATGGTAAGTCCGTAGGCCAATTTTCGATCATGTCCCAATAAAGGAAAAGGTACCCCAGCAAGATGATAGCCGTATTTTTCATAGTTGGGGGCATTTACATGGGCTTCATACCATACTGAGGGTTGTGCAAAACCAATATGGGGGTCATTGGCCAAAATAACCTTGCCGTTTTTGGTTTTATTCGGTGCTATTACCCAACTATTGCTTCCTTCGAACTGAGGAACAGGAAAATCTTTCAATACCTCTGAAACCAAGCCGGCAATATCATTTTTGATGGAATCGCGAATGCTGGGTTTATAGTTTTTGATCAAAGTACTTTTAGGATTAACACCTATTTCCAAATCCGCTAGATAGGCTGGCCCCAATTGGTTCTTAATGTTCGTTAGTAAAGGGTCGGTTTTATGGGCCATGGCAAAACTAAAGGCCATATATCCCACGGTATTATAGATGTCCTTAAGAGTAAAAGGAGTTTTTTCCAAACCAGTAAGATGAAATTCTATGGGTGTTGGCCCTTCTGCAATGAATTGATTGATTCCATCCAAATATGCCTGGCTAAGCACTACCATAGGGTTATCTTTGGAAACATTTTCCACCGTTTTTTGCGAGGCATCATCGATTCCCAAGGACAGAAAGAATTTATCCGTCTTAATCATGTCCTCCCCAAAAACCTCGGAAAGTCCACCTATTGAAATCCTTCTAAGCAATTCCATTTGCCATAATCTGTCCTGGGCATGGACATAACCCAGTGATCTTAGGGCATCTTCTTCTTTTTCTGCATAGATATGGGGTATACCATAGGTGTCAAAGTAAACTTCTACCTTCTTACTCAATTTATCCGTTTCAATGTTGCCGACATATTCCGGGGTATGGGTGTACACATAAATGGCACTACTCAGAGCCATTATTGCGACAATACCCAAAACTATCCAGCTCAGCTTCTTAAATACTTTCACACTTATGCATTTTAGATTAAAGGTAGGGCAATTCAGGATATAAAAAAAGTACTCCTAAGAGTACTTTTATTTCTTTAAAGTGATAATAATGTCAAGGTTTTAGGACGGTAAATTCTATTAAAGAAGTGTTGTATACACGATGTGTTTGTTTTTGAAAGTCCTGTGGTTTGGCTTGAAAAATATTTTCTACATAGGTTTGGGGATTAATATCTATATAGGGAAACATTGTGCTTTGTACCTGTACCTGAATTTTATGGCCTTTCTTAAACGTATGGAAAACGTCCTGAAGCTGTATGTTTACCTGAGTTACTTCTTCTGGAACAAAAGGCTCGGGATTTGAAAAATCATTTCTAAATCGGCCTCGCATTACCTCGCTACGAACCATTTGATGATAGTTGCCCATTTTTAAATAGGCCTGGGTCTCCTCGTAATCCTTGTGGTCCGGGGGGTATACGTCTATGACCTTAACAATCCAATCCGCGTCCGTACCAGTAGTGGAAACGTTGAGTTTTGCCATAATATCACCGGCAAGTGTAAGAGGCGCTTCCAGAGGTTCGGTTTCAAAAATTAAAACATCGGGTCTACGGGCTGCAAAACGCTGATCATCGGTCATGAATTTACGTGGGGTAAACACCATTTTTATATCTTCGGAATAAGGGACAGGTTTTTTGGGGTCGCTTATAAATTCTTGAAAGGAGTATTCCCGGGTTGCAATCTGTCCCAAACGTTCATTGCGCTGTAAGGAGTAGGTTTCCTTGGCGGTGTTATGGGGAGGCCAGGTATCATAAGTCTTCCACTCCTTGGTACCTGTATCAAAAACATAGGCCTCGGGTAAATTGGGGGTCTCTCGCTCTCCTTTTAAAAAGTGATTGAAAAATCGTGTTTCAATGTTTTCTTGATAGAATTTTGAGATATCATCCCCAAAATAGACATTGCCAATGGCTTGACGTTTTGTTTCCTTGGACCAATCGCCGTGGCTCCAAGGCCCCATTACAAGAGTATTATAGTTGGAGCTGTTCCTTTCTATATGTCCATAGGTGTTGAGCGGACCATAAAGGTCTTCGGCATCAAACCAACCTCCTACGGTCATCACTGCCGGTTTAATATTTTCCAAATGTTGGATTATGCCGCGTTGCTGCCAAAATTCATCATAATTGGGGTGTTCCTTTAATTGCTGCCAGAATATATTGTCCTCTTTGTAATATTTGTCCAAGTTGGATAATGGACCGGCATCCAAAAAAAACTGGTATTGGTCTTCAGTACCCAGTTCGGGAAAAGAATACCACTCTTCGGTGGTAGGTTGGTCTTTCATATAACCAAATACGGCAGTAGCTCTCCAATAACTCAATAAATAGGCGCCATTATGATGAAAATCGTCAAAAAAGAAATCCCCTATCGGGGCTTGTGGAGAAACGGCCTTGAGCGCTGGGTGGGCATCCAATAAGGAATAGGTAGCATAAAATCCTGGATAGGAAATTCCCCAGACCCCAACATTGCCATTGTGGTTTTCAACATTGTTTATAAGCCATTCTATAGTATCATAAGTGTCCGAGGCCTCATCTACTTCCCCATCCTTTTTATTGGGAATATAAGCCCTCATATTGTCATAGACACCTTCGCTGTTCCACCTGCCCCTAACATCTTGGTATACTACGATATTTCCCTCCTTCATCATTTTTCTATTGGGAGAAATCAAGGCTTTGTATTCGTTGGCCCCATAAGGTCTGGAACTATATGGTGTTCTTGACATTAGAATGGGATATTTTTTGGAAGTATCCTTGGGCGAATAGATGGTGGTATGTAGTCTTATCCCATCGCGCATAGGAATAACGACCTCCTTCTTGTTGTAGAAATCCCGGGGGTTGTAGGTGTCGACTACTCCGGTATTGGTTTTGTTGGTGGTGGTCTGAATGCCCGTTCTTCCACAGGATACCAATACGATGGCCGATAAGAGGATTAAAATTTTGTTCATAGCGCTAGAATTTGCTTTAACTGTATATGTAGAATATTAAACCTAGTTACTAGAAATGTTTTCCATTGAAATATGTCTTAGAAGAACACATCTCAAAGACGTCATATTTTGGCCTATTTTAACTGGCCCAATTCCTTAAAATTACTCACCCCTTTTTTTAACCATTCCTTATAGGTGTCCCGATCTGTATATTGGACGGCAGTATTCAAAATTTCCAGATCAGGGGACATTATTACATAGTATGGTTGCGAGGCGGCATTAAAGTTCAACGTCTGGAAAGTACCCCATTTTTCACCCACGGTATTGATTTTTTTTACGCGTCCGGATTCGTATTTAAAATCGAACTGTTCTTCGGCAGGTAGTTCCTTTCGGTCATCTATGTACAGCGATATCAAAACGTATTTTTCCTTGAGGATAGGATAAATATCCGGCTCGCTCCAGACCGTTTCCTCCATTTTTCTGCAATTTACACAGGCCCAGCCTGTAAAATCCAACAATACAGGTTTGTTTACCTCTTTGGCATGGGCAATGCCTTTGTCAAAATCCTTGAAACATTCTATCCCCAGAGGACAATCACTTTCTGTTTCAAAAATGCTATAAAAATGGGGTGGCGGAAAACCGCTCAATAACTTTAAATTCGTTGTTTTTGTCAGTCCCAGTACAAGGTATATGGCAAATGCAGTGCTTAGGACAGCGGTAATCTTCCTTCCGACGGACAATCGTTGTTTTGGTCCGTCGTGCGGAAATCTAAATATCCCAAACAAGTAAAGGGAAAGCAAGACAAACAGAAATATCCATATCCCCAAGAAAATTTCCCTTTTAAAGATTCCCCAATTCCCTACTAAATCTGCATTGGAAAGAAATTTAAAAGCCAATACCAATTCCAAGAACCCGAGGGTCACTTTCACCGTGGTCATCCACCCCCCTGATTTGGGTAGGGAATTAAGCCAGGCGGGGAACAGGGCGAAAAGACCAAAAGGCAAGGCCAGGGCCACTCCAAAACCGGTCATCCCCATGGACAGGTTGGTAGCAACATCCCCTTCGGCCAAAGCAGTACTGCCCAACAATCCTCCTAAAATAGGACCTGTACAGGAAAAGGATACTATGGCCAAGGTCACGGCCATAAAAAAGATTCCAAAAGCGCCTCCCACCTTGGAAGAGGCCGAGTCCATTTTATTGGCCCAGGAGCTAGGCAGCGTCAATTCATAATATCCGAAAAAGGAGAAGGCAAAAAATATAAAAATGAGAAAGAAAAACAGGTTTAACCAAACATTGGTGGCAATGGTATTCAATATCTGAGAATCCACGGAATCGAATAAATGAAAGGGCAAACTCAAAAGAAAATAAATCAATACTATAAAGAAACCATAAAGTAGGGCATTTGCGATGCCTTTGGATCTATTGGCTCCTTGTTTGGTAAAAAAGGACACGGTTAATGGAATCATTGGAAAAACGCAGGGAGTTAGAAGCGCAATTAAGCCGCCCAAAAAGCCTAAAACAAAAATGGTCCACAGCCCCGATTTTTCGTTCACGGCATTTTTATCCCCGTTAACCAACAGTTCCTTGTTCTTT
Source organism: Arenibacter troitsensis (assembly GCF_900177645.1). Classification (GTDB taxonomy): domain Bacteria; phylum Bacteroidota; class Bacteroidia; order Flavobacteriales; family Flavobacteriaceae; genus Arenibacter; species Arenibacter troitsensis. The sequence goes on along the minus strand of NZ_FXAO01000003.1, from coordinate 6,448 downwards.
AGGTCCAATAGTAACGCAGCGCTCATATCCAGACTACGCTGGTCCACAGTCTGTTCCGCAATAACCAGTTCCTCCCCGGTCAAGGAAATATGGAATATTTCATCCTTTGGGATGCATACTTCCTTACATATTTGATAGAACAATTCAACCGTAATTTGGTTAACCTCCGCATTTAATAATTTAATTTTTTGGGTAAAGACAGCCTTTTCCTTGAAGAAAGTTTCATCTACCTCAAAAATATCCGAGTATTCCGTAAGGGTTTCGCTTTCTGTTGTGGTTCCTACCAATTCATAGTCCTCGCCAGCCTTTTGAAATGTAAATTCACTGGGCAGGGAGCCATTTTCATCCGTAAATTGTGAATATATATGCCAGCCCTCATGTATATCGGCCCTAAAGATCAGATTGTACTCGGTATCCGATATTTTTTCTGCCTCATAGGTCCATAGGGCAGGGCTGTTATCCGACTGGGAAAACCCCAGGGAAACACAGAACACCATTAAAAACAATCCCAATATTTGCTTCATTATTCTAAAATGATCTTTAAAATTTCTTTAGTCTTATCCGTTATTTTAAAACGCTCGTCTGCCCGTTTTCCAATTATCCAGACAATATTATCGCCAGAACATAACAACCATTGGTTTTCTTTGGCAAAAACATCCATCTTCGCGTCCTTGAAAAATTTGGATATTTTTTTCTTGCCCGACATGCCAAGCGGGTAAAAATAATCCCCTTTTTGGCATTTACGGACTATTAGTGGATACTTTAACGTTTCTTTATCTACATAAATTATATTCGGACTGGTCTCCCCAATGGCTTTAACATGACTCAATTTTAAGTATATAGGTTCTGATACGGACTCTTGGTCCCCTTCAATATAAAAATCCTTGGTATTCTTTTGGACTATGGGTTTTAATAACAAAAAATCCCTATCCTTTAGTAATCTATGGGTGTTGGAATGCACCTCTTTGCCACTATTGGCACTCAGTAGTCCGTAAATGTCATCCCATTGCGTAAACCCGTACTCCCGAAAGAAATGGAAAAGATATGTTTTGGTAGGCCTAAGTGCCAACAGGGAGGCTACTTTTACCTTTTCTACCATTTTCTCTTTTGAAAAAAGTTGCTTTTTTAACTGGGTTATATGTCGATGTAATATTTCCTGGGTCTGTCCAAGATGCTCTTGGGTCTTTAAAAAGTTCTCCAAAAAATGGGGGTTGAGCTCCTTTAGTTTGGGAATAATATTGTGCCTTATGTTGTTTCTTAAATATTTGGTGTTTTCATTACTGGCATCCTCCCTCCAGTGGAGGGCATTGGCTTCTGCATATTTTTTGATTTCGGTTCTGGAAAATTGCAACAAGGGCCTGGAGATGGTATTGGTGAGCGAGGGTATTCCGCTGAGCCCTTCTATTCCTGTTCCCCTGGATAAGTTGATAATGAAGGTTTCTAAACTGTCATCTGCATGATGTGCCGTAACCAGGGTTTTAATATGATGGTTTTCCATTATTTGAGAAAACCAATTATACCGGAGTTCGCGTGCGGCAATTTGCAAATTGGTTCTGTGTTGGGCCATGTAACCATGGGTGTCAAAACTGGTCACAAAAATCTCCTTGCCCAATTGCTCGCCCAATTTTCTAACAAGATCTTCATCCTTATCACTTTCCTCGCCCCGCAATTTAAAGTTGCAATGTGCCAAAGAGAAATCCAAATTATAGGAAGCGCACAAATGTGCCAGAACAACACTGTCCAAACCACCACTGCAGGCCAATAGAAATGTACCTTCTTTTAGATGGGGAAAGTATAGGTCTATATGATTCCTGAAATTTTCTAACACACGGCTAATTTACATAAGAAAAATGATAGCAACTACTTTTGGCTATAGAAGAGATCCAAGCTGTTCCTTAACCAAATACCGATTATATCCAAAGTGTTTTTACTTCCTACATCCTTGTGCAATTCGTGATAGCCGCCTTCAATTAATTGTAGATCGGTAACCTTGGAGTTTTTATGTAATTTTTCGGTTGCCCTGTAATCTATAATTTTATCTCCAGTGCCGTGCAACAATAGGGTTTTGGTATTTAGTTTGTTGGCGTTTTGTATTGCCCACTCCCCTGCTTCCATTATGGGAAAGGAATAAATGGGGCTAACCCTATCATGAACCAATGGATCTGCAATGTATTTTTCTACCTCTTGGTCTATTCTGGAAATATGTTGTGGATTAAGGCCAGAAGTCATTGTAATGGAAGGGAATATTTTCAGCATTAATTTGCCCACGATCATTTTCCACTTAGGAGGTTGGAACGCTAATTTCAGATATGGACTTGTGGCAATGATTCCTGCCAAATCCGATTTTATCCTAAGGTTGTAGTTCAATACCAAATTTCCCCCCATACTATGTCCGTATAGAAATATGGGCTTGTTGGGGTTTAGCAATTTTGCCTTTGCAATAATGTTGTCCAATAATTCCAATAAGGCGGAATAACTTGGGCAATGTCCACGTTTACCACCAGATTTACCATGGCCAATATTATCATAGGAAAAGACGGCCAAATTTTCTTCCAAAAGTCTTGGGGTCACCACGTCCAAGTAGCGGCCGGAATGTTCCCCAAATCCGTGGACAAGAACAATGGCCCCTCTAACAATCTGGGGTCTGGCATACCATGCATTAATGGGGATGTTCCTATATTGAAGATCAAGCGTTCTTACATCCATAGTGTTTACATATAGAGTATTGGGTATACCTAAAATTTATAAACGCTTAAGGTAGATTGAAAATTGATGATAACCAAATGACCTATTAATTTTCAAGTACCTGTCTCATGGCCTTGGCCTTAAGAAGGCATTCCTCATATTCCTTCTCTGGAATTGCCTTGGCCGTAATGGCACTCCCCACGGAAAAAGAGACATATTGGGCCGTTTTGTTATATAGAATACTTCGGATGACCACGTTAAAATCGAAGTCGTTTTCAGGGGTGAAGTAACCCACTGTCCCGGAATAGAGTCCTCTTTTTGAAGCTTCCAACTCCTCTATTATCCGCATGGCAGACACTTTTGGCGCTCCGGTCATACTTCCCATGGGAAACGTTTCCTTGATGATATCCACTGGATTTTTGTTGCTTGAAACTTCCGCTGATATAGTGGAGATCATCTGGTGAACCTGATCAAAGGAATATACCTTACACAGTTCTTCAACTTTTACGGAACCCTTTAGGGCACTTTTGGATAGATCGTTTCTTACCAAATCTACAATCATAATATTTTCTGCCCTTTCCTTTTCGTCTTTTTCCAGGGTCGTTACCAATAACTGGTCCTCTATACTATCCAAAGATCGTTTAGCAGTACCCTTAATAGGCTGGGATACGACTTTGTTCCCCAGTTTTTTAATGTACCGCTCCGGGGAAGAAGACAAAAGGTATTTATCGTTTATTTTTAAAAAGGCCGAAAAAGGCGCCCTGGTGATGGAATTTAATTTTATATAGGTCTTTAAAGCATCTATTTCAGTGTTCTCGGCATAAAATTCCTGACAGAAGTTGGCTTCATAGATATCCCCTCTATGGATATGGTTCAGCATTTTACTTACACGACTAAAATATTCATCCTTGAATATTCTAAGTTTAATCCGGATATCCGATTGATTTTCCAGTCCTGGAGCAAAACTCCCAGTAGCCTCAAGGATATTTTTGAAATCTTCTTCAATTTCATCAGCCACCATAGTAAGGTAATGGAAGGAAACGGTTGTTTCTTTTATTTCTATTAATTTTTTGGGCTGAAAGAAAAACAGTTCAGGAAAGTTTAAACTATCGGCATTGGAAGAGGAAAGTAGTTCCGTGTCATTTTTTAGGTCATAGGAAAGGTATCCAAAAATCCAATCCTTGGTGTTTTTTTGGTAGTTATGGAGATCCTCAAATGCATTTATGCTATCCGTTACCACAGAGGTAAGTGCATCCACTGCCAACATACCGTCAAAGGAGCTATACTTGCTCTTGTGCCCGTTGCTGTCCATCCAAACAACCTCATAATATTGTTGGGACCAATGTAACAGGGATTGCTTAAAACCAACAATGTCCGGAACTGTAAATGAAACCTTTTTTCGCAAAGACTTTTAAATTTGTGATAAAAATATTTCCAAAGCTTTTTTATGGGCTTCGGCAAGCTCAGGGTCAGTTATGCCCTTCGCCTTGTCAAAGGTATGATTAAAGGATGGTAAAGAAAAGGTAGCTATAATTTCCCCGCCAAAGCGAGGTAATATTCCCTTGACTACCTCTAAGGATCCTATGCCTCCCCTTCTGCCTCCCGAACAGGACATTAACAAAATCTTTGTGTCCGCCAAGAAATTCCTGTCCACTCGGGACAACCAATCCAACACGTTCTTGAAATAAGCGGAAGGATTGCTATTGTGTTCATTTACGGAAATAATTAGGGCATTGGCCTGGACTATCTTATCTTTTAGTCCTTTCAATAAATCGGAATAACCCTTTTCCCTTTCCAAGTCCTCGCTAAAGACAGGAAAATTATAATCGACCATATTTATAAGGTCAACCTCATGATCCTTAATAAGGGAGGTAGTAAATTGTACTAATTTATAATTGATGGAGGTGCTGGAATTACTTCCGGCAAAGGCCAGTATACGGGACATCTTGATTATTTAAATGTTTGTACAACGAAAATACCGTAAAATAGATTGAATTGCGAGGAAATTGCATAATTTTGCACGCGAAAACATCCAAAGACACTGTTTTACAAGTATATAGGATGTACATAAAAGTTAATATGGGGAATAACAACCTGAGATTGTATTTTATTGATGCTATGAGGGCATGGGCCATCCTTATGATGTTACAGGGACATTTCGTGGATGGATTGCTGGACAATGCATTTAGGGATAATTCCAACACGGTTTATTCTGTTTGGAAATATTTTAGGGGAGTTACGGCCCCGGTCTTTTTTACGGTTTCCGGGTTTATTTTTACTTATTTGCTAATAAAAGGTAATGGGATTGGGTTTAATAACCCAAGGGTGAAAAAAGGAATTAAAAGGGGGTTGCAGTTATTGGCGATAGGCTATTTGCTTAGATTGAACTTTTTTGGATTGTTAAAGGGCCAGATATATGGTTCTTTTTATTTGGTAGATGTTCTGCACTGTATTGGTCTTTCTATTTTGGGGATTATTGGTATATATCTTCTTACCACTTCCAGGCATAAATATTTGTTTCCAGGAGTTTTATTGGCCACTACCCTAGTTTTATTTGTGCTGGAACCCAATTATAAACAATACGCCCACCACTATTTGCCAGAGATGATAGCCAATTATCTTACCAAGGCCAATGGATCCGTTTTCACCATAATACCCTGGTTCGGCTATGCCTCTATTGGCGCTTTTATGTCCGTGCTGTTCAATAGGTTTAAGAATTTTAAATATTTGTACCCTGCTGCCATTGCTAGTTTTACCATTGTGGGCTTTGGTCTTATCTTTTATTCCTCCGGCTTCTTTTTAAAGCTGTATAACTGGACGGGAATGCTGGTATTTTCCAAAGTTTATTTTAATAATTATCTGTTTATACGTTTGGGGGATGTCTCTTTGGTATTTGCCGTGTTTATATTGTTTAGAAAATTCATGAGCAATAGTAGCATACTTAAGATAGGGCAAAGTACCTTATCTATCTATGTGATCCATTATATTATTTTGTACGGAAGTTTCACAGGTTTGGGACTATATTATTTCTTGAACCACAGTTTGTCCCCTACCATCGTAATCCCTGGAGCTCTGGCCTTTATGCTGACCACTACGATTTTGGCGTTACAATATGAAAGGAATAAGGTTTACATAAAACTGCAATTGTCTACAGCTGTTAAGTTGGTACAGGAAAAGGGAGAGGTTTGGCTGAACGAGGAGGGTCAGCCCTTGTTAAAGGCATTCTTGCTAAAATCCAAGTTAACTTTGGTACGCTTATTTAGAATGGTAAAAAATTAACTGTTCTATCTTTTTTATAGTCGAGTTTCGCTTATTTTCGTAAAAAAAATAGATGAACGAGATGAACAATAAATTTGCACCAATCGCGGTGGAATTGGAGAAGGATAAAAAATATAAGTGGTGTACTTGTAGCCATAGTAGCGTTCAACCTTTTTGCGATGGTTCCCACAAGGCCGAAAATGCCACACCCCCGTTAATTTTTGAAGTCGAAGAGGATAAAAGGGCCCATTTGTGCACCTGTAAACTTACCAAAAACCCGCCTTACTGCGACGGTACCCATAAGTTGTAAATACAATTTATTTCTCTGGACCATATTTATGGAGTCAATAAAAACAAGAGCCCCGTTAGATATAAACTAACGGGGCTCTTGTTTTATCACTTGCTATAGTTGGATCAATCCCAAAAGTTGTGTGTGAATTACAAAAAGATATGCCTGACCAGCTCAAGTTAGTGTTCTGTTCATTTTTTGCATCGCCCAAAAAAC
>NZ_FXAO01000004.1:157452-534596 GCF_900177645.1 Arenibacter troitsensis | reverse complement strand
AATTATCAGCAGGCCGTTACCCGTATGGGAGGAGACGACCTTAACACCAGGTTATGGTGGGATGTAACGAGTAACAATTAGCTATACAAAACCTAAGCCCATATATAATTTGCCCAAGGCCATAGCAAACTTCTGCTATGGCCTTGCCTTTTTATTTAATTAAGTAGCTGCAAGTATGCGAAGAGATAATAGGCGTTGTACGGTGTCGGCAATTCTAAACTTTTACATATAAATTATAGTTATAGTTACAAAAATTTAATATTATTAACTTTTTAACTTAACTTAGTCACATGATATTTGCACTTCTTCATTAATCAAAAATTAAAACCAATCTAAATGAACACAGCCAATTTTGTACTTAAAAACACCTTGTTTTCGGCTAATTCGGGCATTCTACAAAAAGTTTTCACTAGAGAGCTATTGCTTAAGACAATTGTATTTATGATTATTCTCGGGTCATTTTGGTCCTGTGCCGAAAACGGGCATGATAATACCCCCATTGTTAAGCATGTGGTGGTTATTGGTTTTGACGGATTGAGTCCCAATGGATTGCAAAATGCAATAACACCAACCTTCGATAAGGTAATAAGTGAAGGGGCCTACAGCATGCATGCCAGAGCGGTGCTGCCTACAAGTTCCAGTACTAATTGGGCTTCCATGATTATGGGTGCGGGTCCTGAGCAGCATGGGATTACTTCCAACAGCTGGGAGAAAGACAATTTTGTATTGCCCACGATTACCCAGAGTGAGGATTTTCTTTTTCCAAGCATCTTTCAATTGATAGATGACCAAAAGGAAAGTGCGGAAATAGGAGCTATATATCATTGGTCGGGATTTGGCAGGTTGTTTGAAAAAGGTGCGGTGGACTATGATATAAATCCAGAGTCGGAGGACGAAGCTGCAGCTTTGGCCGCTGCCTATATCAAGGAGAAAAAACCAACCTTTACCTTTATCCATTTTGATCATGTGGATCACGGCGGGCACGAATACGGTCATGGGACTCCGGAATACTATAAATCCGTGGAAAAGGCGGACGCCATGCTGGCTGAAGTCATGGCAGCTATCAAGGCATCTGGAATGGCCGATGAAACATTGGTTATCATAAGCGCAGATCATGGTGGTCTGGGAAAAGGTCATGGAGGGGAGTCCTTAGAGGAAATAGAAATTCCCTTTATCCTATGGGGAAAATCGGTCAAGAAGAACCATTTACTAAAATATCCGGTTTATCAGTACGACAATGCAGCCACTGTCGCTTTCGCTTTGGGTATAAAAACACCTATGGCTTGGATTGGCAGACCTGTAAAAAATGCCTTTGTAGGTTTTGATCTTAATGATGACTATCCAACAACTGAAAGGGTAAAGGGACCTGTTATATTACCTGCAGCGGAATTGAACAAAAGGGCCGGAGGATTATTTGATGAATCTGCGACTATTGTTATGGAAAACTTGAACAATTCAGGAGAAATAAGGTACACCATGGACGGTTCCATGCCCAATGCCAATTCTACACTATATACAAAAGCAGTGACCACTTCCGAAAATGGGGTTGTTAAAAGCGCTATTTTTAATAAGGGGAAAATAGTCAGTACCGTTTCGGAGGCTTTTTTTAGGGTAAAAAATAAGTCAATGACCGCACCCATTTCGTATGAGGTATTTTATTTGGAAAACTTGACCAGCATTCCTAGTTTGGAAAATAAAAGACCGGATGCCAAGGGAACTTGTTTTGAAATTACCTCAGATGAGGTAAAGGAAGAAATTAAGAGTAATACATTGGTAAGATTTAGGACCAACCTTCAGGTTGAAAACGAGGATAGATTTACCTTTTATACCAATTCTGACGATGGCAGTAAATTATGGGTAAATAATGAATTGGTAGTGGACAATGACGGGGACCATGGTGTCATTGAAAAGAATGGTAGTATTTCATTAAAACCAGGGACCTATCCTTTAGAGGTAATATGGTTTAATGGGGGTGGCAGTGGATGGTTAAATGTGGACTATAAAACAAAGACCATTCCAAAACAAGTGCTGCCTACATCAATATTAAAGTAATTTGTAGTGTTGGGAAGAGGATTTACAATGAAGCCCGGTATTCAACTCTTGTGGTTCCTCCCAAACGATTTATAATAGCAATATATGTACCTTATGAAGCAAGATAGTTTAAGCCTCAATGCCCAGAACAAAAAGACCGAAGGAGATATTAATTTTACTCCGGCACGTGCTGCCTGGATGGACTCACAGATAAGCGAAGAGACCAAGGAAATTTTGGAAAGGGATGCCAGATATTTTCTGCATCAGTCCATGTCCACTCCTTGTCTGGATGTTTTGCAAAGTTGTGAGGGACCCTATATTGAGAACATATCAGGAAAGAAATACCTGGATTTCCATGGCAATAATGTTCACCAAGTAGGCTACGCCAATCCGGAATTGATAGAAAAGATTATTGAACAATTAAAGGTTTTGCCTTTTTCCCCAAGACGTTATACCAACATTCCTGCCATTGATTTTGCCGAAAAACTGGCCTCTTTGATGCCATCCGACCTGAATAGGGTTCTTCTTACACCAAATGGGAGCTCTTCTATAGGGATAGCCTTAAAATTGGCTAGGGCAGTTACGGGCAAATTTAAGGTGGTTTCCTTTTGGGATTCATTTCACGGGGCCTCCTTGGATGCCATTAGCGTAGGTGGGGAAGCCGTTTTTAGGGAATCTATGGGACCTTTAATGCCTGGAGTAGAGCGCATTCCACCGCCAGTAACCTACCGCGGAATATTTGAGGACAATGAGGATAAATGTTTGGAATATTTGGAATATGTGTTTTCCAAGGAAGGTGATATTGGAGCATTTATTGCCGAAACCATCCGGAATACGGATGTACAATTGCCCTCCAAAACATTTTGGAAGAAAGCAAGGCAACTTTGCAACAAATACGGGGTATTGTTGATTTTGGATGAAATTCCGATAGCCTTGGGTAGAACCGGTAAAATGTTCGTTTTTGAACATTATGATATTGAACCGGATATATTGTGTATAGGCAAGGGATTAGGGGGCGGTATCTTTCCGCAGGCCGCAATAATTACCAGGGATGAATACAACAAATTTGGGGATATCTCCCTTGGGCACTACACCCATGAAAAGAGTCCGTTAGGCGCCGTAGCAGGGCTTGGTACCATTGCCTTTTTGGAAAATGAAAAAATATTGGACAAGGTCAAGGAAGATGAGGAATACCTTAGAACTTCCCTGGCAGCCTTACAGTTGAAATATCCTTTAATAGGTGATGTTAGGGGTATGGGTTTACTATGGGGAGTGGAATTGGTATTGGATAAAAAAACAAAGGAAAAAGCTATCAATGAGGCCGAAGTGGTCATGTACGAATGCCTAAAGAGGGGCCTTAGTTATAAGGTTTCCGCAGGCAATGTACTTCAATTATCACCGGCATTAACCATAAGTAGAAAGGAATTGGATTCGGCCCTTCATATTCTGGATGAAAGTTTGGCCATTGTACATTCTTAGTTAAAAATACATAGATTAAAAAATGAAAATTAGGATTAAAGTAGTAATGGTTTTTGCCTTGGCATTGCATTTGGTAGGAGGTGCCCAAAATGTGACGGGAGGGATTTTAATTCAACCCTATCTCCAGGATGCAGAGCCCAATTCCATAAAGATTATGTGGGAAACTTCGGTGGGGGAGGAAAGTATTGTGGAATGGGGATTGACGCCAAAACTGGGTAAAAAGACCAAGGGTATAGCCTATGATATCAATTTTAGTGAATCTAGAATTCACGAAGTTAAATTGGAAGGATTAAAACGTTTTACGGAATACTACTACCGTGTGAAGACGGGAAAGATAGTGTCGGACATATTCCAATTTAAAACCCCACCCTTTGCCAGTGACCATGAGTCCTTTAAAATTGTGGCTATGAGCGATATGCAAATTGACCATAATAATCCCAATAAGTTTTCCGAAGTAGTCAATGATGGCATATTGCAATACTTGGAAAAGGAGTTTGGGGGCAAACTTCCCAATAATTTGGCCATGGTGATGATACCTGGAGATCTGGTGGAGAATGGTACCAAATATTACCAGTGGAAAGACCATTTTTTTAATCCCGCCGAAAAATTATTTGCGGAGGTGCCGGTCTACCCCGTATTGGGGAACCACGAAAAAAATTCGGTATTTTATTTTAAGTATTTCAGTCTTCCAGAAAACGGTACGCCAGCCTATGCGGAACACTGGTGGTTTAAGGACTATGGCAATACCAGGATTATAGGGCTCAATTCCAACGATGGCTATAATAACAGTAGGGATCAGTATGAGTGGTTGCAAAAGCTATTGGATGAAACTGCACAGAACGATGAGGTAGATTTTGTTTTTGCTCAATTGCACCATCCCCACAAATCGGAACTTTGGATTCCCGGAGAAGAGGATTTTACAGGAAAGGTGGTAGCGCTTCTGGAAGCCTTTACCACTAAGACAGGGAAGCCCAGTATTCATTTTTTTGGACATACCCACGGTTATTCCAGAGGTCAGTCCAAAGATCATAAGCACTTATGGATCAACGTTGCCTCTGCAGGAGGGGCCATTGATAATTGGGGGGAATTTGAAGGCAGGGATTACGATGAATTTACGGTAACCCAGGACGAGTATGGTTTTGTGATGGTGGAAGTTGATGCCAGCCAGGAGGATCCTAAGTTTACGATAAAGAGAATTAGCCAGGGGAACGAAGAGTTGGAGCGCAAAAACGAACTTAGGGATAGCCTGGTCATTTATAAAAACGAAAGAAAGCCTGGAGCGCCCAATGTTATCTCACCCAATAACGAAACAGTTGATTTTACAGGAACTACCCTAAAAGCAGGGGATTTTAATAGCATCTTCAGCAATGCATTCCATGCGGCTTCCCATTGGCAGATTGCAGAGAGCAACGACTTTGAAAAGCCAATTTTTGACAGCTGGAAACAATTCGAAAATTGGTACTACAAGGAAAATAGGCAAAAGGATGATGACCTTACCGATGAAAATACCAATAGGTTAAAACCTAATACTACCTATTATTGGAGGGTCCGTTACAGGGATCAAAATTTAAATTGGAGCGACTGGTCCACTACCGCTACATTTGAGACTAATTAATGTTTAAACTGGATATTTTAGGACTATCCTTTTAGATCAAATTTCAAATTAAGGATAAATTAGGTCACCAACGCGGAGAAAAAAATTATTGGTATTTGCATTAATTCATAATTGCATAGTTTTTGTAACTTTATTCATACTTGAAGCAGGATTTGTATACGGCTGACAATTATGTTCAGTTATTACCATTCCAAGTGGAACTTAATAAACAATTAACTAATTCAATTTTGAAAAAAATCACGCTGATAATTATTGCCGTATTATGGATATCAAGTTTGCTTATTCTCATTATCTCACTTACTAATCTATATCCAGAAAATGTTTTTAAGGATTATCGTTCAATAGTTGGAATTTCGTTTATAGCAATAACTGGATCTTTAAAAACAGTTTATAATACAGTAATTAAAGAAAATAAATAATCGGAATGTTTACAAATGGACGATCTTTTAAACACATTTGTAAAACCAACATTTTTTGGATCCAGTTCCCTACAATAAACTTCTAGGTATTCTGCCTTACTTGGTAACTATTTAAAAGAATGTAATTGACAACTTTTATTCAATTCCCAATATTAAGTCTTCCTAGTTACACCTCCGATAAAGAAAGCGTTTCTATCTCCATTTTAAAACCTTCCAGTGTTTTTAATCCTTGTGTTAATTCTGTTAGAACAGATTCCTTTACGTTTCCAAATTGTCCTTTAAGGCTGCCAAATAATTGTTGGTAATAGACGATGCCCTCATTTAAATTATGGGTAAAGGTCAATAGGTATTTTTCCTGTTTTTTATTCATGGATTCCCTGGATTCCTCAATTTTATTTTTCAGATACTCCAAGTAAATTCCAAGTTCCTTAAGAAACATATGGGGTCTATCGGTTCTCTCAATAACATTGCCACGCCCGTAAATGTGGTCTACCATTTCCTTTAAGGTCATTATTTTGGAATAATAGGCCATATTGGGTCCGGGGCAGATAGAAACTCCACTGCCTTCTGTTTTAGTATCCAGCCCATAGGCCAATAAGGCAGAGGTGCCTAAACCTACACAGGTACATGATTTCTCTGTTATTTTATTCAATCTTCCGGTATATTCCTTTTCTGTTAAATCTTGGCCATCCAGTTCCTTAATTTTTAAATGTTGGTATTGCCTTGAGGCGGTACATAGCCCTTTTTCCGAATAATCCTTGTTCAAGGCCACGAATTTTTTTGGACAGGAGCTTCCTGGCCGATCCTTATCTATGTTTTTTTGTTTTTCCATATCCTTGGTGTTTCCACGAAGGTTGTGGAATGGCACTCCTAATGGGGATATATCGCTCAGGTACAAATCCTCTTCTCTTGCGGCTACCAATTGCTCCAAAGTGGCCTTATCTACGGTAGTAGCCTCTGGAACCAAGAGAAATGGGGTCCCCCAACCCACGGAATCCACTTTGTAATGGTCCATAAGAAATTGGTGTTCCTCAGCAGTACCAACACCTCCCTGGGCAGTAATTTTTAAGGATAGATTTAGTTTGGGTACCTCGCGACCCTTGTTGGCAAGTGCCGGAATTAAAATTTCGTGTATTTCATTGATATAGGTCTGTCTATTGTCCCTAAACTCGGCCATAATAGGTCCCATTAAATAACCATCTGTAGCAAAGGCATGTCCGCCACAATTTAGCCCAGATTCTATTCTGTACTCTGACACCCAAATTCCTTTCTTGGCCAAAAATTTGCCTTGGATCAATGCAGACCTATAATCGCTGACCTTTAAAACTATTTTCTTTTTAATATTGCCGTTTTCATCGGGGAAAAAGTCATCAAAATTTTCTAAATAACTATATAATCGGGGATTCATTCCGGCAGAGAGAATCACGGAGGAATTTAGTTCGCTCATGGCATATCCGCGTAAGGCGGCATGGGCATCATTAAATTCAGTGGGCAATTTGTCATTTTTTGTATAATTGTCCTTGTCCACTTTGGTCATAATATTGACGTCGATGCTGCCCATGGACAAATTCTCCTTTAAATATTTTTTAATTTCGGTAGATTTGAGATCGTTTATAGTAAGTTTTTCAAATTCTTCCTTTAGATGGGAAGCATTTGGCAGGAGACTTAAGTATTCCTTTATTTCTTTACCGGTGTTATGGGCAGAATTAATCAATTCCTCAAATTTTTTGTGTGCCACATCATTGATCAAGTTGAGATAACTGGTAATTCTTTTGGCTCTAAAATCCTCAAATTTATCTGAAATTTCCTGGTAGGGAAGTTCAAATTTTTCACAGTACATTTTCCTTAATTTTTCAATCAAGATGTCATCAACCAAAGAAATGACCGAATCTATTCCTAGGTGGGATACTTTTAGGGGGGTGTCTATGGTGAACCCAATTCCCATAACCGGTATATGAAAGCTATGTTTTTTCATTTTCTCAATTGTTGTTGGACCCTAAGGGTTATCCGTTCATGGGATAATTACCTAGTCATGGTATAGTCCAAATATGAATCGACAAATTTTAGGCGAAATGAGTTCTTAGAATATGATAATTATCAGGAAATGGATAAAATATACCTCTGGTGTCCAAGGGTTTGAAGGTGCGGCTTTTCGTAATGTATCGAAGCTTTTATTTTTGGTAATGTTAGCTTGAAGTTTAGTTAACCTCTGGACGGGTTATTAATACGATTTTTGTCTCGAAAAGTTTGAGTTAGTATTAGTTTGAGTTAGTCTAGTTGAAGAGCTGGTGCATTGCACCAGCTTTTTTTTATTATCTGAAAAGAATTAGGAAGGCCCCAATAGCGGTAAGGATCAAAATCATCTTACGATAGAATTGTTCTTTTATAATTTTTACCAAGCGCACGCCAACAATTAATCCCAAAACAATCCCAGGAACCAATTTTAGATTAATTATTAGGGTCTCAGGAGTAATGGTCTTCCATATAAAAATATGAAAGGGCAGTTTAAAAATATTCACTATAAAGAACAGCCAAGCCGCAGTGCCTATAAATTCGTTCTTTGGCAGCCTCATGGCCAAAAAATAAATGTTGGAAAAGGCTCCGGCCAAATTGCCTATCATGGTAGTAATACCCGCCATGGTTCCGATAAATCCGGCAAATGCCCAATGGGTAGGTACGTTTTTGGATTTTTTTCTGTCCCACCAGTACATCATTATAACCGTTCCCAAAATTATAACGGACATGCTGATCTTAAATGTGGTTTCCGGCAAATCCTTTCCTACGGCCGTGCCAATGAGTATGCCAAGGATCATCCAAGGCAAAAAGGCAACTATATACTTCCACTGGGCATGTCTGTTGTAATAAATCACGGCAAAGGCATCGCCTACAACAAGTAGGGGTACTATCAATCCCGTCGATTCCTTGGCCCCGAAGGCCAATGCCATTAAAGTAACATTGATTATAGCGATTCCCTTAATCCCAGCTTTCGAAATTCCTATCACAAATGCGGCAGTTAAGGCAAGTACCCATGCCGTTATGGTTAAATCTGGTGTTGTTAAGAGTATCATACGTTACATTTGGCGAACAAAGGGCAAAAGTATCCCAAAAAAATTTATCTTTAGATCTTAATTCTCAAACCTAAGCCAAACTGATGGAATTAAGTACCCTCGATTACAGTTTTATTGTCGTTTTTTTCTCAATTGTTTTATTTATCGGAATTTATGTATCCAAGAAATCCGGGGCCAGTTCTTCGGAATATTTTCTTTCGGGTAGAACCATGCCTTGGTGGCTGTTGGGCCTCTCTATGGTGGCCACTACCTTTTCTACCGATACACCCAATTTGGTGACGGATATTGTTCGTACCAACGGAGTTTCCGGAAACTGGGTTTGGTGGGCTTTTCTATTGACAGGTTTACTTACCGTTTTTGTATACGCCAAACTTTGGAGAAAATCCAATGTAAATACGGATTTGGAATTTTATGAACTGCGCTATGGCGGTAAACCGGCAAGCTTTTTAAGAAAATTCAGGGCCGTTTATTTAGGCGTTATATTTAATGTAATTACCATGTCTGCCGTTACCTTGGCAGCAATTAAGATAGGTGGTATTATGTTGGGATTGGAACCATGGGTAACCGTGGTGAGTGCTGGATTGATTACCGTGACCTTCAGTGCCCTGGGTGGATTTAAAGGAGTGGTTTATACAGATTTTCTACTGTTCTTTGTAGCTATGGGCGGTGCTATTGGAGCGGCCTACTATTTGGTAAATATTCCTGAAGTTGGCGGTATAACGGCATTGATGGCCAATGAACATGTTGCGGATAAACTTGCCATTGTGCCCGACTTTAGCAATACCAATGCCTTAATTACCCTATTTATAATCCCTCTGGCAGTTCAATGGTGGAGTTCTTGGTATCCAGGAGCGGAACCAGGTGGAGGTGGCTATATTGCCCAGCGTATGTTGGCGGCCAAAAATGAAAATCATGCCATAGGTGCTACTTTCTTTTTTAACATTATGCACTATGCCTTGCGTCCATGGCCATGGATTTTGGTAGCCTTGGCATCCTTGGTGGTATACCCTGACATTGCCAGTATACATGAGGCCTTCCCCAATGTTGCGGTAGATAAATTAGGTCATGATTTGGCTTATTCAGCTATGTTGACCAAATTGCCAAGTGGGTTATTGGGATTGGTATTGGCTTCCCTTATTGCAGCTTATATGAGTACCATTTCTACCCAATTAAATTGGGGATCTTCCTATATAGTTTATGACTTTTACAAACAACAGATAAACCCAAATGCTTCCGAAAAAAGATTGGTGGCCGTTGGTAGATTGTCCACGGTGGTGCTAATGGTATTCAGTGCGGCCTTGGCTTTGCTTTTGCAGAATGCCTTGCAGTTGTTTGAAGTACTCTTGGTATTTGGCGCGGGAACCGGTCTGATCTTTATTTTGAGATGGTTCTGGTGGCGCATCAACGCATGGAGTGAGATAACTGCCATGTTTGCTTCGGGAATTGTCTCTATTATCTTAAAATTAACAGCTGTGGGACCTTTCTTGTTTGCTGCTGAAACCGGTGTATTCCCGGATTGGGCGGAATATCCCTTTGTGGTTGTGGTTACTACGGTTATTTGGTTGACCGCAACCTATATGACCCAGCCAGAATCGAAACAGGTATTGCAGGATTTTTACAAAAAAATTCAGCCGGGTGGACCAGGTTGGTCCAAAGTGATCAAGGAGGCCAAAGATGAAAATGTAGAGATTGTGAACACCAAAGAAAAATGGAGTGTTCCTGCCGGTATCACTGCCATGTTGCTAGGTTGTGTGCTGATCTACTCCTGTATGTTTGCTACTGGGTATTGGATTTATGGAAAAACCACCAGTGCACTAATCTTAACAGCAGTCGCCATAGTTTCCGGACTTTTGTTGGCCCGGGCTTGGAATAAGATGAAGGATCATATTCTGTAGGTGAAGGTCTTATAAAAAGTAAGCAGGCACAAAACTAGGAATGAATATACAGAACAGAATAGTTTCCGTAGATATCTTTAGGGGACTCACCATTGTCCTTATGATTTTGGTAAATAATCCCGGTACCTGGTCCCATGTATACGCTCCTTTTTTACATGCTCCCTGGCACGGATATACCCCAACAGATCTTGTGTTTCCCTTTTTCTTGTTTATCGTGGGCTGTTCCATTGTTTTTGCGTATCAGCACAAACCAGTGGATGCCACTACCTATAAAAAAATCGCCATAAGGGCCTTGAAATTAATAGGCTTGGGTCTTTTCTTGGGGGCTTTTACCATTCACTTTCCCTTCTTTAAGGATTTTGAAAACATTCGATTTCCAGGGGTGCTACAGCGTATTGGTGTAGTGTTTTTCTTTGCCTCAATTTTATTTATCAATTTCAATTGGAAAACACTGGTTGGTATTTGTGCTTTTCTTTTGATTGGGTATTGGTTGTTAATGGGCTTTGTGCCGGTCAACGGTATGGCGCCTACCTTTGAGCGTGCACCCAACAATTTGGCCAATTATTTGGATGTCCTTGTATTTGGAACCCACAGCTATAAGGCAGATTATGATCCGGAAGGTTTGTTAAGTACTTTGCCTTCTATAGCTTCAGCATTACTGGGAATTTTTACAGGTCTTATTTTACGCTCCAAAAGAGCTAAAAAGGAAATACTGCTTATTGGAATGGGATTTTTGATGTTGGTCGTAGGTTATGTTTGGGGTCTGTTTTTCCCCATTAACAAGGCGCTGTGGAGTAGTAGTTTTGTAATGGTAACGGCTGGTTGGGCCAATATTATTTTGGGCCTGATATATTATTTTTCAGATGTAAAGGGAATTAAGTTTGGCAGTATATTTAAATATGCGGGGGCAAATGCCATTGTCCTGTATTTTCTTTCCAGTTTTATCAGTAAGATTATGGGTTTGGTAAAGGTAGATGGGGACACCTCCCTAAAGGGCTGGCTTTTTAATACTGTTTATGTACAGGATTTTTTGGCAATGGAAACCTCTTCATTGTTGTATGGGCTCTCATTGGTCTCTATATATGTGTTCCTGGGGTATATTCTTTACAGAAAAAACATATTTATAAAGGTCTAATACCGTCCTTTAGGAACGCCCATTTAATAAATTGTGGTAGGGCCGTGCCCCAAGTGGATAAATCATACTTTCCTCCTTCAATTTCTTTATAGCAAATGTCCCCGGGATAGGAATATCCTTTTAACTGCAGTTCATGAATTAGATACAGGGTGACATCTATTACATCTATAACGCCATTGTTGTTTCGGTCATTGGTTTTTTCCTCCGGACCGCACTGAAAAAAGTATTGCAGAGGCATTCGCTGCCTTAAACTTTTGATCATGTCCAAAGTAACCCTGCTCCTAACCTCCATAGCTACCAAAGGGAATCGCAAAAAACCCTACTTTACCAAAAAAAATTGGAGCAATTGAATACAATGTCAAATGCGGAAAAGCCTTTTAAGGGAAAGCCACTATACCCCTGTTGCGTACAGGAGGGGAAACCTTAAATTCCTTGCCCAAGAAGGGATTCAATTCTTCTAAAATAAATTTGGAATATTGAAGGGCCATGCTGTCCCTTCCTTAAAAATCTGCAGAAATGGTAGTGCTGTACACGTAAAGTCTATTTTGATCGGTTTCTATACCTATATAATAAACGGATTGGTTTCCTTGTCCTTATAGGCATCGGACAATATTTTTTTCTAAATTTAATCCCATATAATCCTGACCACCCTTCATTAAAAACATGGAAAATGGCATTTGGGACTCTTTTTAGTTCGGAGGTGCAACCAGTCTAAAGGCCGCCCTTCACCCTAAATTGAAAGAAAAAAAACACTACTTTATAAATTAATATAATTGTTCGTAAACTACATCAATAAAAATTCAAACCCTGTAAGTATAACGATTCTTGAAAATCAGATGGTGCGGTAAATAGGGATATTATCACGCGGGAAATGTTTAATCAGGAACCACGGATGCGATACTTCTACTATTCAAGTCGTTCTGGGTAGACATTTTTAAGCTCATTATAGAGATCAAGACTAGGTTTTTCCTTGGCCGAGAAGTAAATTTTATCTCCATTCGTTTTCGTAAAAAGGAGGTATGCTTTGCTTTCCGAGTTCAATATCAATTTCACGTTCTCCCCTTTGTTGGTTTTAAAATACCCCTTTTTGATGCTTCCCATGGCAAATCCATTGGTTTTTGATGTTATTTTAGGTAAATGGTCTACTAGGGCTACCGATTGTATTTCCGATGCATTTAGGATTTCCCCATAACTGCCCTGAAATTCAATATTATTGGTAGATATAATTACTTTGTTTTCCTTAAAACCCATGGCTAGGAGCCCAACTACAAGAATTAAGGTTGCCACAAGAACATAAAGACCAATTTTATTCCATTGGTTACTGGATCCTTTCCAGTATTTATTGCTTTCCCTCATGAAATAGATATAGGCAAGAATGGGATAAACACCTATAAAAATTCCGCTTGCGCTTTCCCCAATGGCAAAGTGCAATAAGAGGCCTATGGCAATAAAGCTAACTCCCAAAAACAGGTGGAACTTTTTAAAATAGGGGATGTACGATTTTATATCCACCTTTGTTCTTTCGGATTCACTCAAGGTGTTGTAGCCAGAAAGGAGGTATTTCGAATTGTTTTCCGTTATGAGGAACGCCATGGCTATAAATAGAAGCCCAGTTCCAATGATTATATAAAGCATAAGTTTTAAACCCTATAGTGTTCTAGTTGTTTAAATTAGCACAATTTTTATAATAATCGGTCTTGGTAGACGGGAAATTCCAAAAAACAATTACAGCATTATTAACCTCTGATCTCCAATAATCTGGAAACGTACTTACCAATTACGTCAAACTCCAGGTTAACCCGTGTTCCTATAATGTAACTTCCAAAACGGGTATGTTCATAAGTGTAGGGGATTATGGCTACACTAAAACTGTTTTTTTGGGAATCCACGACCGTTAAACTGGTTCCGTCTATGGTTATGGATCCTTTTTCTATGGTAACGTTATTTTGCTTTGGATCATAGCTAAAGGTAAAAAACCAACTACCATCCTTTTCTTTAATATCGATACATTCCCCTGTTTGGTCTACATGGCCCTGTACAATATGCCCGTCCAACCGGGCTCCAAGCACCATGGCACGTTCCAAGTTTACAAGATCTCCTTCATTAAGATCGTTTAAATTGGTTTTTTCCAAGGTTTCCTCTATGGCAGTTACGGTATACTGGTCATCGGCAATTTTTACGACTGTAAGACATACGCCATTATGTGCAACACTTTGGTCTATTTTTAGTTCTTGGGTAATCTTAGATCTTAAGGTAATATGAAGATTGCCTCCCTCTTTTTCCAATTTTTTTACTTCTCCCAAAGTTTCAATAATCCCAGTAAACATGTCTCGTTTTAATTAAGTAGTTTTGTGTTGTAAATTTAGGGGTTTATTTCCTATTAAACGAAAAGACAAAATGCAGGAAACTGGAAATATAAAATTGGGGATATCCATTGGGGATTTAAATGGGATTGGGTGCGAAGTGGTGCTTAAGACATTTGAAGATTCCCGAATGTTGGATTTCTGCACACCAGTTATTTTTGCATCCAACAAAACCATCTCCCACCAAAAATCGGAGTTGGGACTGGATATAAATTATAATGGTATCCAAGATGCCTCCAAGGCAATAGATGGCAAGATAAACGTGGTAAACGTTTGGAAGGAAACCCCGGTTGTAAGTTTTGGGGTGCCAACTCCAGAGAGTGGGAAGTATGCCATACAATCCTTAAGGGCCGCAGTAGAGGCGTTGAAGAATAATGAAGTAGACGTTTTGGTTACGGCACCGATTAATAAGAACAACATACAGGCCGAGGATTTTAAATTTCCGGGACATACAGATTATCTGGCCCAGGAATTGGAAGGGGAAAGCTTAATGTTTATGGTGACAGATGGTTTAAGGGTAGGTTTGCTTACCGATCATGTAGCGGTAAAGGATGTTGCAGCCAATATTACACCTCGATTGATACGCTCTAAAATTACCACTATTTCCAACTCCTTAAAGATGGATTTTGGAATTAGGAAACCAAAAATTGCACTTTTGGGAATTAATCCGCACAGCGGTGATAATGGTGTAATTGGAAAAGAAGATGACGATATTTTGAAGCCGGTGATCAAGGAAATGTCCGAAAAAGGTCATTTGGTTTTTGGGCCTTATTCTGCGGATAGTTTTTTTGGGTCTGACAATTACAAGAATTTCGATGCTATTTTGGCGGCCTATCATGACCAGGGACTTATACCTTTTAAAACGTTGTCCTTTGGGAAAGGGGTAAACTTTACCGCAGGCCTTAATAAGGTGCGCACTTCGCCAGACCATGGAACGGCCTATGAAATTGCAGGAAAAGGGGTTGCGGACAATAGTTCCTTTAAAGAGGCCGTATTTATGGCCCTCCATATATTTAAAAATAGAAAGGAATATAAGGAATTAACAGGGAATCCTTTAAAAAAACATAAGCTTAAAAGGCAGGGATAGCGTTTCCATAATATTAGGAAGCTACTCGGCTTTGGATCATTGAATTAAGTGAATTTTACCGGAATATATTTATTTCGTTCTATTTGTTGGCTTTTTACAAAATAATAGTATCTTTGCACCCGCCTTTATTGCGGCGGGTACGTTAAAACCAGTGTGGATCATGATGCAGCATAAGGAGTTTATTATTCCTTTTTCGGGACTGAAACAGGGAAAACACGAGTTTGAGTACACCATAGAGAATAAGTTCTTTGAGTCTTTTGAGTATGATGAGTTCAACGGTGCGAATATTAAATTGGACGTTACCTTGAATAAAATGAGTACCATGATGGAGTTGGAAATGAAGGCACGGGGAACTGTAAATGTTAATTGTGACCTCACCAGCGAACCTTATGACCAAAAAATAAAGGCCGATTTGGAATTGGTGATTAAGTTTGGTGATGAGTATAACAACGACAATGATGAGATATTGATTATTCCACACGGTGAATACCAAATCAATATTGCTCAATATGTCTATGAGATGTTGGTGTTGTCCGTACCTCTTAAAAAGGTTCACCCTGGGGTGTTGGACGGCAGCTTAAAATCAGAGGTGTTGGACAAGCTGGAAGAACTCCAACCAAAAGATACAAAGGAAAACAAAGAAGATATTGATCCCAGGTGGGACGCTTTAAAAAAATTATTAACGGATAAATAAGTTTCATAATGGCACATCCTAAAAGAAAAATTTCCAAAACCAGAAGAGACAAGAGAAGAACGCATTATAAGGCGGTAGCTCCTACAGTGGCACAAGATCCAACTACTGGAGAAATGCATTTGTTTCACAGAGCTCATTGGCATGAAGGTAAATTATACTACCGTGGAGAGGTTTTGATTGACAAAACTGAAGAAGCAGTAGCATAATTTAGGCTAGAACAATATTATTTGGACTCCCACTTCTTAAGAGTGGGAGTTTTTTTATGAAGGTGATGTAAATTTCAAAAACAAGGTATTTTTGGACTTAAAGTCATATAAAATCATTAATTTTCACAAATTTTCAATTGTTTTTGGAGGTTTATTGATAAAAATCAAATTTAGATGAGCAAAACAACAGCTGCAATTACCGCTGTAGGGTCTTATGTACCAGACTTTGTAATGACGAATAAGATTTTGGAGACTTTGGTAGATACCAATGATGAGTGGATTACGACAAGGACGGGTATCAAGGAAAGGAGAATCCTAAAGGGTGAGGGCCTGGGAACATCATATCTTGCCATAAAAGCTGCGGAACAACTTCTGGAAAAACGGAAATTGGATCCCAAGGAGATCGAATTGATTATTGTTGCAACTGCAACTCCAGATATGATGGTTGCCGCAACAGCTGCATATGTGGCTTCGGAAATTGGGGCAACTAATGCTTTCGCCTATGATTTGCAGGCTGCATGTTCCAGTTTTTTATATGGAATGTCCACCGCGGCCAGTTATATAGAATCCGGGAGATATAAAAAGGTATTGCTTATCGGGGCAGATAAAATGTCCTCTATTATAGACTATACCGATAGAACCACCTGTATAATTTTTGGGGATGGTGCCGGAGCGGCACTTTTTGAGCCAAATAACGAAGGTCTAGGTCTACAGGACGAATATTTAAGATCGGATGGTGTAGGAAGAAATTTTCTAAAAATGGACGCTGGTGGCTCCCTGCTTCCCGCCTCGGAGGAAACCGTTAAGAATAGACAACATTTTATTTATCAGGATGGGAAGTCGGTCTTTAAATTTGCGGTTACCAATATGGCCGATTCTGCCGCAAAGATAATGGAGCGAAATAATTTGTCGCATAATGATGTTAATTGGTTAGTACCCCATCAGGCCAATAAAAGAATTATCGATGCCACTTCCAATAGAATGGGGTTGGACGATTCCAAGGTAATGATGAATATACAGCGGTACGGAAACACTACTTCCGCAACCCTCCCTCTTTTGCTGAGCGACTATGAAAGCCAGCTTAGAAAAGGTGATAATTTGGTTTTTGCAGCCTTTGGTGGTGGTTTCACCTGGGGCTCCATATATTTAAAATGGGCATACAATTCTTAAATTTGAAGCAAACCTATAAACTAATACGAACTCTATGGATATTAAAGAAATTCAAAGCTTAATTAAATTTGTAGCCAAATCTGGGGCTAGTGAAGTAAAATTGGAGATGGAAGATATAAAGATCACCATCCGAACCGGTGCAGCTGGTCATACTGCAGAACCAACTTATGTACAACAAATTCCTATGGCAGGCCATATGCCACAACAGATGGCTGCTGCTCCTGCTAGTGCTCCTTCTGTTGAAGTGGAGGTAAAAAAGGAAGCTGATGAAAATTCAAAATATATTACCATAAAATCGCCAATAATTGGAACTTTTTATAGAAAACCATCACCTGATAAACCATCATTCGTTGAGGTAGGGGATACGATAGCAAAAGGTGATGTGCTTTGCGTCATAGAAGCAATGAAACTATTTAATGATATTGAATCCGAAGTATCCGGAACCATTGTGAAAGTTCTTGTAGATGATAGTTCACCTGTAGAATTCGATCAGCCATTATTTTTGGTAGATCCATCATAAGAAGTTTTAAATGCTAAATGTCGGATGACGATTTAATATGGTCATTTCGAATCATTTAAAATTTAGAATACAAAATTTAAAATTTCAAAAGATGTTTAAGAAAATACTTATTGCAAATAGGGGGGAAATAGCGCTGCGTATTATTAGGACCTGTAAGGAAATGGGTATAAAAACGGTAGCCGTATATTCCAAAGCCGATGAGGAAAGCCTACATGTGCGTTTTGCGGACGAAGCCGTTTGCATAGGTCCTGCCCCAAGTAGCGAATCCTACCTAAAAATACCAAATATTATTGCAGCGGCCGAAATTACCAATGCCGATGCCATACACCCGGGATATGGATTTCTTTCCGAAAACTCCAAGTTCTCCAGAATATGCGCCGAGCACGATATAAAATTTATTGGGGCTACAGGCGAACATATAGATAAGATGGGGGATAAGGCCACTGCCAAAGATACCATGAAAAAGGCTGGTGTACCTTGTGTGCCAGGTTCTGAAGGCTTGTTGAAGGATGTAGAGGATGCTAAAAAAGTGGCCAAGAAAATGGGTTATCCAGTTATGATCAAAGCTACTGCAGGTGGAGGTGGTAAAGGGATGCGTGCCGTTATGTCCGAGGACAAGATGGAGGAACTCTTTAACAGTGCGGTAAAAGAGGCTACAGCTGCCTTTGGTAATGGAGGCATGTACATGGAAAAGTTGATCGAGGAACCTCGCCATATAGAAATACAGATAGTTGGTGACCAGTATGGAAAGGCCTGTCACCTTTCAGAAAGGGACTGCTCTATTCAGCGTCGCCATCAAAAGTTGACCGAGGAAACCCCTTCCCCATTTATGACGGACAAGTTGAGGGACGATATGGGGAAAGCTGCAGTAAGGGCGGCCGAATTTATTAAATACGAGGGTGCAGGTACTATAGAATTTCTGGTAGATAAACACCGAAATTTCTATTTTATGGAAATGAATACCAGGATTCAGGTAGAACATCCCATAACAGAACAGGTAATAGATTATGATCTTATACGGGAGCAGATTCTAGTAGCTGGTGGAGTGCCTATTTCTGGTAAAAACTATCTTCCAAAGCTGCACTCCATTGAATGCAGAATTAATGCGGAGGATCCTTACAACGGATTTAGACCTTCTCCTGGCAAGATAACTACATTGCATACTCCAGGAGGGCATGGGATACGTTTGGATACCCACGTTTATAGTGGTTATACCATTCCGCCCAACTATGACTCCATGATCGCCAAGCTTATTACAACGGCCCAAACAAGGGAAGAAGCCATCAATAAAATGAAGCGGGCATTGGATGAGTTTGTTATTGAAGGCATAAAAACAACTATTCCCTTTCATAGACAACTTATGGATCACCCGGATTACTTGGCCGGGAACTATACCACAAAGTTTATGGAAGAATTTGTAATGGCACCACAACCAGAGGAATAGTCAGATTTTAATAATATAATTATTTCTTGGATGAGGCGGATTATACTGGTGGGCGACCAACAGTGTAATCCGCTTTTTTAGTTTAAAGGATTGTTGATTGAACCTTTCACCTTTCACCATTCACTATTCTTATCTAAATTAATAATACCTTTATTCCTCTTTTGTTATTTTGATCAAAACACAACTGCCCACTATGAACCTAAGTTATTGGGAATATAAAACCTGGTTGTCCAACATAGATTTTACTATTGTTGGCAGTGGAATCGTAGGGTTAAATTGTGCCTTATACTTAAAGAAACTGTTCCCCAAGGCAAAGATATTGATCTTGGAAAGAGGTCATCTCCCTCAAGGGGCCAGTACAAAAAATGCAGGATTTGCTTGTTTTGGCAGCATTTCAGAGGTTTTGTCCGACTTAAAGAAGCATTCCGAGGAGGAAGTCCGCCAATTGGTTCTAAAGCGTTGGGAGGGGATACAATTGCTAAGGGAGAACCTTGGCGATGAACAAATGGATTATCAAAACAACGGGGGACATGAGATTTTTTTAAAGGAACAGGCGGATCTATATGAGGATTGTCTTGATAAAATGAATAAGATTAATTCCCTATTAAAACCGGTATTTGGTGCAGACGCTTATGTAATGCATCCCAATAGTTTTAAGTTTAAGGGGGTTCAGAAAAATTATATAACCAATCCGTTCGAAGGCCAGATCAATACCGGTAGTATGATGAAAACCTTACTGGCCAAGGTACAGAACAGTGGGGTGACCATTCTGAATGCTATTGCCGTGGATGGCTACCAAGAGAATATGGATCATGTTGTTGTTAAAACCGATCAATTCGAGTTTAAGACCAACAAACTGTTTATTGCCACCAATGGTTTTGCTTCCCAATTAATCGGGGAAACGGTGAAGCCTGCCCGAGCTCAGGTGTTGATCACCAAACCTATTGAAAACCTTTCCTTAAAGGGTACTTTTCATTTGGATGAAGGCTACTATTATTTTAGGAACATAGAGAATCGAATACTATTGGGAGGAGGGCGAAATCTCGATTTTAAAGGGGAGGAAACCAGCTCCTTTGGCGAGACCACTTTGATCCAGAACAGGCTGGAGGATATTCTGCGTACTATTATTTTGCCCGATACCCCCTTTGGGATAGATTTACGCTGGAGTGGAATTATGGGGATGGGAAATCAGAAAAAACCTATTGTTAAGCAACTTGCCAATAATGTGTTCTGTGGGGTAAGGATGGGCGGTATGGGAATTGCCATTGGTAGTTTGGTAGGTAGGGAATTGGCTAATTTGGTAAAGTAGGTTTAAAGTTATAATGCCATTGAAATTTAATAATAATATTCTGAATGGATTCTTCGGTAAAACAACGGTTATACGAGTTTTGTAAATCATTTATAGAGAATAGGTTGATGCGCATTAATAGTAATATCGATTCCCTACAGGAAGCGTTGACCTCCGAGACCAAAAGTAGTGCTGGGGACAAACATGAGACTGGAAGGGCCATGATTCAATTGGAACGCGAAAAATTGGGCAATCAGTTGGCGGAAGCACAGTTGTTACAGGAGTTGTTTAAAAAGATTCCGCTACAATCAAGTTCTTCACAAGTGGGATTGGGCAGTTTAGTGCTTACCGACCAACAAAATTATTATATGGGAATCAGCGCAGGGGAATTGAAGTTGGAAGGAGTATCATATTATGCCATTGCACCCAATACACCTATAGGAAAACTGCTATTGGGGAAAGCGGTGGGGGATATGGTTGTTTTTAATTCTAGAAAAATTGTAATACGGCAGATCGAGTAGTTTTTAATGCCGCTGTATAAAGTATTTAATTTAAAAGGTATGATTTCTTATTATGGTAGAAATTATTGATCTAAGCCAAGAAATATTTTCAGGGATGCCCGTATATAAAAGCCTTCCTGAAGTGAGGATGGAGATGTATGCCTCCCATGAAGAATGGGACGGAATTACGGATAGCAATACGGTATCTCCAAGTGTCTACAAATTGGAGATGAGCGAACATTCTGGAACCCATGTGGATTCCCTAAGCCATATGGCAAGGGAATTTAGGGGGCAGTCCATAGACACTATGCCGCTCTCTATGTTCTATACAGAGGGAATTTGTTTGGACTTGTCCCACAAAGGGCTAATGGAATTAATAGAGCCGACAGATTTGGTATCGGCTTGTTCCAACGGCAATATGACTATTAAAAATGGAGATACGGTCCTGATCTACACAGACCACTATAGAAGGACCTACGGTAGTGCGGACTGGGGGCGCGGACCGGGACTTAGTGCTGCTTCGGCGCTTTGGCTGGGAGAACAGGGAATTTCCGCTTTTGGGGTTGAAATGATGTCTCCAGGAATTCCTGGGAAATCCAATAGGGAAGTACATCATGTTTGTGGGAAGATGGGCTTTACCCACTATGAAAATATGATCAATTTACAGCTCTTAATTGGTCGGGGACGCTTTAGATTTATTGCATTGCCTTTGAAAATCCGAGGTGGTACCGGATCTCCTGTTCGTGCGGTTGCCGTTTTTGGGGAAGGGAAGATTTAGGTAATTTCCGGATTATTAATCTAATTTTGGCTTACTTCGGTTTACTTTTTTAAGTGCAGCCTTTTTTTTGCTCTTTAACCGCTTTTCAATGGCCGACCTACTGGGTTTGGTCTTTCTTCTTCTTTTTGGGACCGTTAAACTGGCTTCGAGGGTATCAAGGAATTTTTTAATGACCAGTTCTTTGTTTTTGTGCTGGCTCCTGGTTTCCTCACATTGCATTATTAGTATGTTTTCCTTACTTATCTTGGTCGATAGTTTCCTGAGAAGTCGGTTTTTTTCAATATCGGTCAAGGCCATGGAGTTTTCTAGATCAAAGGTCAATTCAACTTTGGAGGACACCTTGTTTACATGCTGACCACCGGCACCACTGCTCCGCACCGCTTTAAATTTTAGTTCTTGTATGATGCCTTCCCTATTCAATATTTTATTATGGTTTTAAACGTTGGCTTATGGTTTCCAAGGCAATATTTAGGAATACTTTTTTGCCGGGGGTTAGCGCTTCCTCGGAATTGAAGCGTATTTTTTTTTCCCCGGACATGGCTTCAACCAAAAAATGACTGCCCATAAAATAACATTTTTCTACCGTTACCGGTATTCCTTTTTTGTTCGAAACCCTAAATTCATGGGCATAAACAATAATTTCCCTTTCCAAATCCCCATAAGATTTTATAATATTTATGGGTATTAGGTTGGCTTCGCCAAATAGGGTAGCGGTGTATATACTTTTTGGGTTGTTATATAGGTCTCTGGTATTGGCATTGGCCATTATGGTCTGATCCTTAAGGACAATGATCCTATTGGCATAGGGTAAAATATCTTGATGGTCATGGGTAGCAGTGATACAGCTAATACCCTCTTTTTTTAAATAATCAAAGAGATTTCTTCTAAGTTGATTCTTTCTAAAATTGTCTATATGTCCAAAGGGTTCATCCAATAAAAGCAATTCCGGTTTTTGTGCCAGAACCCTGGCCAAGGCTACCCGCTGTTGTTGTCCCCCACTCAGATTCTTAACCTTTACCTTGGCAAAGGACACCATATCTATCATTTCCAACAATTCCATTGTCCTGGCCTTTAATTCCTCTGGATAAAAAACAGATAAAAACTGACTTACGTTTTCGGCCACTGTGGTGAAGGGCATTAAATCAAAATCCTGGGAAAGGTATTTCATGTAGGACTCTCCAGGTACCAGATTAAAATCTGGGCCCATTACCTGCTTTTCACCCCAAAATATTTCGCCTTCACGTGGCTGCAATAGACCGTAAATAATTTTGAGCAGGGTGCTTTTGCCACAACCGCTTTCTCCAACAATGGAAATATGTTCTCCTTGGTCTACCTTAATGTTGATATTGGTAAGTACCGGCTTTTTATCATAAGCGAACGAAAGGGAATTTACTTGTAACATGGGCTAAAACTATATATGTAACTAGAGGGGATAAAAAAAGTCCATTTCTAAAGGAAACGGACTTCAAAACAAAATTATCGATTTTTTTTAAACTAATCCTCAAAATCTTTTAAAACTCCCTTGTTAGGGAGCTCCCTAAAGCCCATATTGAACAAGGTAAAACCGAAAATATCCACATTTTGGTCGATGGTCTTGCTCACGGGAGTTCCTGCACCATGACCGGCATTTACTTCTATTCGTATTAAGGTAGGGTTGGCTCCCGTTTGTTTATCCTGCAATTCAGCAGCAAATTTGAAACTGTGCGCCGGTACCACCCTATCATCATGATCGCCTGTGGTAATCAAGGTGGCTGGATATTCTATGCCTTTCCGAACATTGTGTACAGGGGAATAGCCTTTTAGATAATTGAACATCTCCAAATTGTCTTCAGCAGTTCCGTAATCATAAGCCCAACCGGCACCGGCGGTAAATGTATGATACCTCAGCATATCCAGAACGCCCACGGCAGGCAGGCCCACCTTCATTAAATCCGGTCTTTGGGTCATGGTAGCGCCCACCAGTAATCCACCATTGGAACCTCCCTTAATGGCCAAAAAGTCCGATGAGGTATATTTCTCGGCTATTAAGTATTCGGCGGCAGCGATAAAATCGTCAAAGACGTTTTGTTTTTTGGTTTTAATGCCGGCATCATGCCATTGTTTGCCATATTCCCCACCTCCTCTAAGGTTGGGCACCGCAAGGATGCCACCTTGCTCCATCCACACAGCATTTATAACACTAAAGGCCGGTGTAAGGCTTATATTAAAGCCCCCATAGCCATATAAAATGGTAGGATTCTGGCCATTTAACGGCAATCCTTTTTTATGTGTTATTGCCATTGGTACTTTAGTGCCGTCCTTGGAAGGATAAAAGATTTGTGTGGACACGTAATCGTTTGGGTTGAAATCTATTTCCGGTTTCCAATAAATGGAATAGTCTCCTGTTTTAATATCCAATTTATAAATAGATTCCGGGCTATTGTAATTGGTAAAACTGAAGTAAAGTTCCGTTTCCTTCTTTTTTCCACCGAAACCACCAGCACTTCCGAGCCCTGGAAGAGCTATTTCGCGTATCATTTGACCTTGGCTGTCATATTGATATACTTTGGAAATGGCGTCTACCATATACTCTGCAAAGAAATAACCTCCACCGGTACCAACAGATAGAATATTTTGTGTTTCCGGAATTAGATCTGTCCAATGTTCTGGTGCAGGATTTTCGACTCCCACGGTAACGACTTTCTTATTGGGTGCTTTTCTGTTGGTTAAAATGAATAGTTTGGATCCTATATTGTCTATGATTTGGCTATCGCTGTCCGTAGTATCCAAAATGGTAATCAGTTCGCTTTGCTGTTGTGTCAAATCCTTTATGAACAATTTGTTCCCGGAAGTGGAGACAGCGGCCGAAATTATGAGATACCTGTCGTCTTCGGTTACATAACCCCCGACATATCGATGCTTTTCCTCTGGAATTCCCCCAAAAACTACCTCATCGCTCTTTTGGGGAGTTCCCAGTTTGTGATAATAAAGCTTATGTTGGTCGGTTTTGGCAGATAGCTCGCTTCCTTCAGGCTTGTCATAACTGGAGTAATAGAAGCCTTCGTTTCCCTTCCAGGAAACTCCACTAAATTTAATGTCTACCAGAGTATCTTCAACAATCGACTTATTTTCTGCGTTGATAACGATTACTTTTCGCCAATCACTTCCACCTTCGGAAATGGAATAGGCGGCTATTGAACCATCCTTGGAAAAATTTATTCCGGCCAATGAAGTGGTAGCATCTGCTGAAAAGGAATTGGGATCCAGAAATACTTCTGCCTGCCCATCATCACCTTTTCTACGGTACAATACATTCTGATTTTGTAAGCCATCGTTCTTAAAAAAATAGATGTAATCGCCTTCTTTGAACGGAGACCCCAACTTTTCAAAGTTCCATAATTGTTCCAGACGTTTTTTTAGCTCTTTGCGAAATGGAATTTTGTCCAAATAATTAAATGTGGTCTCATTTTGTTGCTTTACCCAATTTTCGGTCTCGGGGCTTCGGTCATCTTCCAACCAACGAAATGGGTCGTGTATTTTTATTCCGAAATAGCTGTCTACGGCATCAACTTTTTTTGTGTTTGGATATTTCAAAATGATGGTGTCTTTTTTTTGGTTGGTCTCACAGGCTAACATTAGTATAGCCGTAAGAGGGATTAATATTAATCGCTTCATTTATCGATGTTCTTAAGCCAAAAATAGCATAAAAAAAACCTTTGTAAATGCTGGTTACAAAGGTTTTAACATCTTTTCCTTCTCTCCTTATTTCTTTTGAGGATTGAAGGCTGTTTATACTGTAATTCTACTACACCAGTTGGTTTTCAACCAAATATTCTGCAATCTGTACGGCGTTCGTTGCTGCTCCTTTTCTTAGGTTATCCGCAACGATCCACATGTTCAGGGTATTGGGTTGGGTTTCGTCCCTTCTAATACGTCCTACAAAAACATCATCCTTGCCATTTGCATAAATAGGCATTGGATAGGTATTGGTGTCTGTATTGTCCTGAACAACGATTCCGGGAGTTTCACTCAGCAACCTTCTAACTTCAGAAAGTTCAAAATCATTTTCAAATTCCACATTAACAGACTCCGAGTGCCCTCCAGAGGTTGGGATACGTACGGCTGTTGCAGTAACGGAGAATGAATTGTCATTGAATATCTTTTGAGGCTCTTTGGCCAACTTCATTTCTTCCTTGGTATATCCATTCTCCAGGAATACGTCGCAATGTGGCAATGCATTTTTCCCGATAGGATAAGGATATGCCATTTCTCCCTTTATTCCTGCAATTTCATTTTCCAATTGCTGAACGGCTTTTACGCCTGTTCCCGAAACCGATTGGTAGGTAGAAACAACGACCCTTTTCATTTTGTATTTTTTGTGAAGGGAAGAAAGTGCCAATACCATTTGTATTGTGGAACAGTTTGGGTTGGCTATAATCTTATCCTCTTTAGTCAATTCCGATGCGTTTATTTCGGGAACCACTAATTTTTTAGTGGGATCCATACGCCAAGCTGAAGAATTGTCTATTACCGTGGTACCAACAGCGGCAAATTTTGGCGCCCATTCCAAGGAAGTATCGCCTCCTGCTGAAAAAATGGCAACGTCCGGTTTGGCGGCAACCGCAGTTTCCAACCCAATTAAGGTGTACTCCTTGCCTTGGAAGCTTAACTTTTTGCCTACAGATCTTTCAGAGGCCACTACCAATAATTCCGTTACTGGAAAGTTACGTTCTGCCAATACTTTTAGCATTACCTCCCCTACCATTCCTGTTGCACCAACTACAGCTACTTTCATTACGATGAATTTAAAATTTCAGTTGGCAAATGTACTGATTATAGGACATTAAACAATACATAAAATAGAATATATTAAAAATATAACAAATTGTTATAAATACAACATTGTAATATAAAAGAACCGTCAACTTGGATAGCGAATCCCAATTGACGGTTTTTGTTGGTTAGTTGGTAGTGTAGCGGTTGTACTTTGATTTTAGGCCAAAGTACCTTATGTTTTAAAAAATTATTTTTTTAGTAAATCCCTGATCTGAGTCAAAAGCTCTTCTTGACTTGGACCTTTAGGTGCCTCAGGAGCTTCCTCTTTAGGTTTTTTGGTTTTGTTGTACGCCTTCACTATGATAAACAATACAAATCCAACAATAATTAAGTTAATGATAGAATTTATCCACGCCCCATAACGGATAGCACTGGCAGGTTTTTCAACCGTTCCGTCTGCAGCCAAGATTGCCTCAGAGAGTACAATTTGCATATCGGAGAAATCCACTCCTCCGGTAAAATATCCAACGATCGGCATCATGATATCGTTGACAAATCCACTGACAACCAAACCTGCAGCTCCCGCTAGCAGTACTGCAACGGCCAAATCAATGACATTGCCGGTCATAATAAAATCCTTAAATTCCTTTAACATAATTAGTGTTTTATTTGATTAATACTAGATGCAATTTAATTTAAATTGGCGTCTTAACAAAATGTTAAAATAAAAATGTTCGCGACATTGAACATATCTTATAAATATGGGTGCTAACTACTTGGTAAAATTTTATTTTTTAAACTTCAATCCTTATAAATGCGTTTCACCCGTTGCGAAATTCCGGTCAGCAGTTCATAAGTTATGGTATTGGCCGAAGACGCTAAGGCTTCTGCACTATGTTCCTGGCCAAAAACTATGACCTCGTCGCCTTCCTTACAATCAATACCGGTGATATCCACCATGATCATGTCCATGCAAACATTGCCAATAATCGGTGCCAATTTGCCGTGTATGGATACCTCACCTTTACGGTTTCCATATTGTCTGCCAATTCCGTCCGCATGGCCCAGAGGCAGTGTTGCCGTTACTTTGGGAGTTTTGGAAACGAACGCCCTATTGTAACCTACACTTTCATTGGCACCTATCTTATGAATCTGTGAAATTATAGTTTTAAGGGTGGCGACAGGAATTAAGTTTTCATCTTCGGCGGCCTCGTTTCCATAGCCGTAAAGTCCTATACCGCTTCTTACCATGTCGTACTGTGCCTCTGGGTAATTGATTATTCCAGAGGTATTCAACATATGCCTTTTGGGTCTATAATTCAATTTGGGAATTATAGCCGAACTAATTTTTTCGAACTGCCTAATCTGCGAAATTGTAAATTCTTTTTCGTTTAAATCCTCGGAAGCGGCCAAATGGGAAAAAAGGGAACTTACTTTTATGTGCTCCACCCCTTCCAGCGATGATACAATAAAATCTATATCCTTTTCCCCAAAGCCCAATCTGTTTAGGCCGGTGTTAAATTTTAAATGTACAGGGTAATCACTTTGGCCTAGGTCTTTGGCCATTTTTAAAAAGGAAGTGAAAATGGTACGCGAATATAGACTGGGCTCCAGGCATTTTTCTATTAAGGTGGCAAAACTTACCTCTTGCGGATGCAACACCAGAATGGGCACTTCAATTCCTGCTTCCCTTAAGGCAACACCTTCGGCAGTATAAGCTACGGCCAAATAGTCCGCACCAAGGGTTTCCAGTTTTTTTGCGATGGCAATGGAATCGCTTCCATAGGCGAAAGCCTTTACTACCCCAAGAAATTTAGTTTTCGGATCTATCTTGGATCTTAAATAATAATAATTGTGTTCCAGGGCCCTAAGGTCTATTTCCAGAACGGTTTCTCCGACCTTAGTCATTCGATTTTTTTTGAGGAGGCAATACCTCCTCGGATGTAACTTCTAAGGCGTTTACTTTTTCTTTTAACATAGCTTTGTAGTACGCTGCTCTACTAAGAGGTTCATATTCTTCTGTTTCTCCCAAAAAAACCAATTTGTTGTTGTTGGCCTTTCTAAAACTATAATTGGCAAGATTGCCGGTTCGAGTGCAAATGGCATGAACCTTTGTGACATATTCGGCCGTGGCCATCAACGCGGGCATTGGTCCAAACGGGTTGCCCTTAAAATCCATGTCCAATCCTGCCACTACCACCCGGATACCCTTGTTGGCCAGATCATTGCATACGGTAACAATTTCGTCATCGAAGAATTGGGCCTCGTCAATTCCTACCACGTCACAGTCATCGGCCAAAAGCCGAATATTTGCAGCTGCCGGTACCGGAGTAGATCTAATTTCGTTGGCATCGTGTGAAACTACCATTTCCTCATGGTATCTCTTGTCTACCATAGGCTTAAAAATCTCTACTTTTTGTTTGGCAAATTTGGCTCTTTTCAACCTTCGGATCAGTTCCTCGGTTTTGCCAGAGAACATGGAACCACAGATTACTTCGATCCAACCGAATTGTTCTTTAGGGTTAACAGTATTTTCGAGAAACATTTTGTAATTTTAGACGAAAGTAATTTGTTTTCCGTTTTTTATTAGGAGGCATAAAATTATTAAAAAAATAATCCTTCTGGTATTAATGTTGGTAAAAGTTGGTAATCTAGATTACTTGTTCTTTAACCACCCATTAATTGCCTGAAAGGAATTGCTATATTGGTGCTCCAATTGAGTCCCTACTAATTTTAAAATATATTCAGATGAAAAAGAGACTAAAAGAGGAATTGAGAAAATTATCAACAGAAATAATAACCTCGAGAAATTTAAACGATTACTCGGCCTTATATGAAACTGCTAGGGAATTATATGAAAAGTTGGCAGTTCTTAAATATATTGAGGAAAAATTAAATGAGGTGGAGATCGATGTTTCCAAGAATGCCATAGCGGCAAAATTTGAATCTATGGCCAACTCCGTGTTAAGTGCAAATTCTTCGGTACCTGAAAGTAACCCGCATGAAGAGGATATAATCATACCAGGGATAGATACCATAAAGGATATGGTGTCCGAGATGCCTGGAGCCACCACTATCGATGAGGTTTTATCACAGTTTACCAACAAACCGGATTTGATCAAAAACGATAAGGACCTCTTTATGCCCAAGGAGGTGAAAACCGTGAAAGCGCCAAGTACGGCCCAATCTGTTGAAAATGGTCCTAAAAAGGTGCTGAAAGTGGACTTGAACGATCGCTTGGCATTTGTAAAGCATCTCTTCAATAACAATATGGAAGATTACAACAGGGTATTGTCCCAATTGAGTACCATAGATAGTGAAGAAAGATCTATTTCGTTTATTACAAACATGGTAAAACCGGATTATAATAATTGGGAGGGAAAAGAGGATTACGAACAAAGATTTATGAACGTAATTGCTCGTAAATTTGCGTAAGGTTTTTTTAAGGGACAATAAAGAAAATTATCTTCTTGATTTTCGTTAATTTTGTCGCTTTCCACCTGCAATTGTAAGAAGGCTGGTGTTTAATAAAATGGATGGGGAAATTATATATAGTACCTACACCTATAGGTAACTTAGAGGATATTACATTGCGCGCCATAAGGATGCTTAAGGAAGTGGACCTTATTTTGGCCGAAGATACCCGTACCAGTGGAAAATTATTGCACCATTACAACATAGACACCCCTATGCAAAGTCACCATATGCACAATGAGCATAAGACGGTGGAAGGGATTATTAGGCGTTTGCAATCCGGGGAGAATGTGGCATTGATATCAGATGCGGGGACCCCTGCCATTTCGGATCCTGGTTTTTTGCTTACCCGTGCCTGTGTAGAAAATAATATAGAAGTGGACTGCCTGCCAGGGGCTACCGCATTTGTACCAGCCTTGGTAAATAGCGGTTTGCCCAATGATAAATTTGTTTTTGAGGGCTTCTTGCCCGTAAAAAAGGGCAGACAGACGAGATTGACCTTATTGGCCGAAGAGCCTAGAACGATTATTTTTTACGAATCGCCTCATAAATTGGTCAAGACCTTATCACATTTTGAAACCTATTTTGGTGCGGAAAGATTGGTTTCCGTTTCTCGGGAGCTGTCAAAAATGTATGAGGAGACTATTAGGGGTACGGTAAAGGAGGTCTTGCAACATTATACGGACACCCCCCCCAAAGGAGAGATCGTTATTGTGGTGGCAGGTAAGAAATAATGGAACGATTATTATCGGAAATAAGAAGTTGCCAGGTTTGTAAGTCCCATTTGCCCTTGGGTCCTAGACCCGTTGTAGCGGCACATCCCAATGCCAGAATTGTTATTATAGGTCAGGCGCCGGGGACCAAGGTGCACCAATCCGGCATTCCTTGGGATGACCCTAGTGGTAAGCAGTTGAGAGGTTGGCTCAATATTTTGGATTCCGTGTTTTATGATGAAAGTAAAATAGCACTAATGCCCATGGGCTTTTGCTATCCAGGAAGGGGCAAAAGTGGCGACTTGCCGCCGAGACCGGAATGTGCCCCTTTATGGCACAACGCCTTACTGACAAGTATGCCGAGCCTGGAACTAATTATTCTCATTGGCACCTATTCCCAACAATATTACCTTGGAAAGACCGCTAAAGCAACCTTGACAGAAACCGTAAAAAGCTATCAGGAATATTTACCGAAATATTTTCCTTTGCCCCATCCTTCTCCTAGGAACAGATTTTGGCAATCTAAAAATCCTTGGTTTGGGCAGGAAGTGGTACCTGTATTACAAGAAAGGGTCGCCCATATTCTTGAACTCGACAAATCATCCACATAGGGATATCTTATTTATCCAAGAACTTTCTCTCAATAATACCTTCCCAAAAGTATTTTGACCTATAATTGAGGCGTTTGTCTAAAACCTTTTTTACGCCACGGCTTTTGGTTTACTTTTGGAGGACCATAGCATAAGTAGGTTAAGTTCATGGTAAGATTTGGGGAAAAAAGGCGGAGCTTAGCTTCGCCTTTTTTATTGCTGAAAATCAGTATTTTAACTAATATTTAGTCACTTTTAACGAT
Source organism: Arenibacter troitsensis (assembly GCF_900177645.1). GTDB lineage: Bacteria > Bacteroidota > Bacteroidia > Flavobacteriales > Flavobacteriaceae > Arenibacter > Arenibacter troitsensis. Next base: position 503,109 of record NZ_FXAO01000004.1, on the reverse strand, counting down.
AATTGTTGATCATCATCGAAAAAAATTATGGTTAAAAGGTTCTAATTATTTTTGTTATTTCTCACAATACCAGTATTTTAGTATCGCCATAGCATAAGTAGGTTAAGTTTATGGTAAGATTTGGGACGAAAAGGGTGGAGGCTTCTCCACCCTTTTCTATTTTTAGGATACAAAAAAGCCCGCTCGTCATATTTTTGACGAGCGGGCTTTAATATATTCCCAGGAATACCATGAAAAATCTACAGAGAATTATTCTGTTGGCCAATTGGAGCATTCGCTTCTTGACCAAGAATTTTCAAAGTCCCGTTAATGGTAAGCCTTATTTATTGGCTTTGTAGGAAGCGGCTACCTTGTCCCAGTCAACTACATTAAAAAATGCGTTGATGTAGTCTGGTCTTCTATTCTGATAATTTAGGTAATAGGCATGCTCCCATACATCCAAGCCTAAAATTGGAAAACCGTCACATCCGGTTCCTGGCATAAGTGGGTTGTCTTGGTTAGGAGTTGAGCATATTTCCAGCTTCCCTCCTTTATGGACACATAACCAAGCCCAACCAGAGCCGAAGCGTGTTGCTGCGGCTTTGGAAAAAGCATCCTTAAATGATTCAAAAGAACCAAAAGCTGATTTTATAGCATCGGCAAGCTCAGCTGTAGGTTCCCCGCCACCATTTGGAGACATTATTTCCCAAAATAAAGAATGATTGTAGAATCCTCCTCCGTTGTTTCTTACCGCGGCATTGGACATGTCCAAATTGGTCAAAATATCCATAATGGATTTTTTTGCCAAATCCGTTCCCTCAATAGCATTATTTAAATTGGTAGTATACCCATTATGATGCTTGGTGTGATGTATTTCCATGGTTCTGGCATCAATATGTGGTTCCAAAGCGTCGTACGCATAAGGTAATTTAGGTAATTCAAAAGCCATAATGTTTTTGTTTTTATGTTAAAAAATGTTGTTTCCCAAAATTACGGTTTTATGATAGAAATTCAACTAATAATTTGTTAAGAACTGTTTAATATTGCTTATTTTGCGACTAAAATTACGTGCAGGACGCTCCTTATAAAATATATAACGCCTCTGCTGGGTCTGGGAAGACCTATACACTTGCCAAGGAGTATTTAAAAATTATACTTTCTTCAGATTTTAATAAGAACTATCGCAGTATACTGGCCATTACGTTTACCAACAAGGCGGTAAATGAAATGAAACAACGAATTTTAGGAAGTCTGTTTGCCTTTGGTAAAATGTCTGATAGTAATGAAATTCCATCCATGCTGGCCGATATTTCCCAAGAGTTGGGAATAGATTTGGGAACGCTGCGAAATAGGTCCAGAAAAGTCCTGAAGGAAATTCTGCATAATTATGCTTTTTTTGATGTCTCCACCATTGATAAATTTACCCATAGGCTTATAAGGACATTTGCCAAAGACCTAAAATTGCCCCAAAATTTTGAGGTGGTACTGGATACCAAATTATTGTTGGATGAGGCCATTGCCAAACTGATCAATAAGGCCGGTACCGATGCACAATTGACCAAAGTGTTGATTGATTTTGCTTTGGAAAAAATTGACGATGACAAAAGTTGGGATATAGCTTTGGATCTTCAAAAGATCGGGTTTTTATTGTTCAATGAAAATCAGGCTCCCCACCTTAAAAAGCTTGAAGAAAAGGACATCGATGATTTTTTGGATTTAAAAAAAGAATTGGTACTTCAAATACAGTCCAACGAATCCAAAATTTTATCTTGGGCAAAGGAAATACTCGATATCATTGAAGGCAATGATTTGGAATTCAATAATTTTAAATCCAGCTATTTTCCAAAATTTATTGCCAAAATTGCTTCGGGAGATCTAAATATGGATTTCAATGCCGGTTGGAAACAAAATTTTGAATCCGAGCCCTTATACACCAAGACCTGTCCCCAACCAATTAAAGATATTCTGGACGGACTACATCCAAGGTTTATTGGTTTGTTCAATGAGATTAAGGACCATTATAATGCATTGTCCCTGGTTAAGAACGCGTACAACAATATTGTTCCACTCACGGTCCTCAGTGCCATTCAACAGGAAATTAAAACCTTGGAACGGGAGCGCGATCTTCTGCCGATCTCTTCTTTCAATAGTATTATTTCCAAAGAAATCAAAGATCAGCCAGCTCCTTTTATTTATGAACGTATAGGGGAAAAGTACCGCCATTATTTTGTGGATGAATTTCAAGACACCTCCGAAATGCAATGGAACAACCTAATACCTTTAATAGGCAACGCCATGGAGAGTCAGGACGATCAAGGAAAAATAGGTTCCTTACTTTTGGTTGGCGATGCCAAACAGGCCATATACCGCTGGAGGGGAGGCAAGGCGGAACAATTCCTAAACCTCATAAATCTCAAGGAAAATCCGTTTGTGTTTCCACCAACCACCTCCAATCTCCCTGCCAATTATCGGAGTCATGAAGAGGTAATTAAATTTAACAACGATTTTTTTACGGTCACCAGTCCCTTTTTGGAGAATACGGTTTATAATAAGTTGTTTGTAGAAGGCAATAATCAAAACTACAATAATAAAAAAGGAGGTTTGGTACAGCTTTCCTTTATTGATGTCGATGAATCCCAGGAGGAAGATGGGGAATACTGTAAGCTGGTGATGAAAACCTTGGAAGAGGTTTTGGAAAAGAACTATTCACTTAAAGACGTTTGTATCCTTACGCGTAAGAAAAAGCATGGCATTTTGTTGGCAGATTTTCTGATGCAGAACAATATCCCCATTATTTCCTCTGAAACCTTGTTGTTAAATAGCAACCCCAAGGTAAGGTTCCTGGTTAATTTATTGCATTTTAGTCTTCAGCCAAAGGAAATGGAAAGGTGTTATGAAATATTGAGTTTCCTTTCAGAGGAACTTGAAAACAGGCATCAATTTATTAATGCCAATATGAACAAGGTATCTCAACTGCTAATGGGGACCTACGGTTTTAATATAGATATAATTGGACAATCCTCGGTTTATGATGGCTTGGAATATGCTATAAAAAAATTCGGAATGGGGGACAGCTCGGATGCCTATATAACATATTTCTTGGACGTTGTTTTGGAGGTGGAACAGAAGGAGGGAGCCAATACCCAGGCCTTTTTGGCATACTGGGATAAGAAAAAGGACAGTTTAAGCATTACGGCTCCCGAAAATGTGGATGCCGTTCAAATAATGACCGTGCACAAGTCCAAGGGGCTGGAATTCCCCATTGTAATCTTTCCATTTGCCAACACTAATATATACGAAGAAAAGGATGCCAAAATATGGCTGCCGGTAAATCCTATTTCCTTTGCGGGCTTTGAGGAGATACTGATCAACAAGAAACAGGAAGTTGTAGGTTATGGACCTCTTGCGGAAACCATTTATAATGAAGAACAGCATAAGTTGGAATTGGATGCCTTTAATCTTCTATATGTAGCCTTGACCAGGGCGATTATGGGGCTCTATGTAATTTCCAAAAAAGATCTAACTACAAAGGGAGAACATAAACCAAATTACTATTCCGGGTTATTTATTCACTATTTAAAGGAAAAGGGAATTTGGGAAGAGGCCAAGACCTGTTATCAGTTCGGAAATCTTGAAATACAGGATGAACCCTTTTACACAGGGGATCATCAGGAAAAGATAACCCATTTATGCACTTATAAAGAGCGACCTGAATTTAGAATCCTGACAAAGGCGGGTGCCCTATGGGACACGCAACGGGGAAAGGCACTGAGCAAGGGAAATTTGCTACATTATGTGATGGGGCTAATAGAGACCATAGAGGATATTGACGGTGCCTTGGATATGCTAATTAGAAATGGTGACCTCTCCCATGAAGATAGTTTGGAAATGAAGCAAAGAATAAATGCCATTGCAGAACATCCAAAATTATACGCCTACTTTTTAAAGGGAAGCTTAATTAAGAATGAACAGGACATCCTTACCAAAAATGGGAAGGTGCTTCGCCCGGACAGGTTGGTCATCAAGGGTAATAAAGTAACCATAATAGATTATAAGACGGGAAAAAGGAATCCGGTATACCATGAACAAATCTATACCTATGCAGATGCTCTGGAAGCAATGGGATACGAAATTGAAAACAAGATCCTAATCTATATCAATGAGGATATTGCGACAGACTTTATCCAGTAATGGGTATTATGGTCAGGATCCGTGGATCGTAATGGAGAAGAATAAGGCTGCGAGTTGTGGTAAATTTGATTGGGTTATTCTTAAATATTCGGTCCGCAATCCTGTCGGATTGGGTCCTTTTTTTAAGAGGTAAACCTACCAGATTGCGAGCCTGTAAGTTTTTATCCCATCGGATTATTCTTTCGGTGGTACTTAGGGGTAAAGCAAGAAGTTACCTACAGGGGTCATATTTAATGCTCTTTTGGACCTATGTTTTACAATAACCGTGTTTGGCAGGGTGGGAAAATTAGAAAATATCGATTAAATGCGGCTTTTTTGGTATGAAATACGTTAAAAAAATTAAGAGAATGATTTTGTTAATAATTTTTAACAACTTACATTTGCAGCTAATAAACACTTAAACTTAAAAAATTGAACATGAAACATCTTAGCAAATTATTGGTTGTTGCCTTACTTATTGTAGGTTTTAACAACGTACAAGCGCAAGACGAGAATAACCCATGGCAAGTAAGTTTCGGAGCTAACGCAATTGACGTTTTCCCTACCGAAGATTACAGCAGCTTTGGGAATGAATTCTTTAACGCAACAGACCATTGGAACATACTTCCTTCTATTTCTTATGTAGGAGTGTCAAAGTATGTAGGTAGTGGCTTTTCAATTGGAGCAAGAGGTTCTTTGAACCGTATTGATAAATTGGGAGATACAAGCGTTGACGATTTGTCTCACTATGCTGTTGATGGTACAATAAAATATAATTTCTTAAAAAGTACTGTAATCGATCCATTTATTGAAATTGGTGGTGGTTACACTTGGATTGATGAAGTTGGTGCTGGTACAGTAAATGGTGGTGTTGGACTTAATATTTGGTTCACTGAGAACATCGGTCTAACATTACAATCTTCTTACAAGCATGCTTTCGAAGATTATTTAGCTAAGCATTTCCAACATATGGCTGGTATAGCTATCAAATTTGGTGGTACCGATACTGATGGTGACGGAGTATATGACAAAGACGATGCTTGTCCAGAAGTTGCTGGTCTTGAGATTTTCAACGGATGTCCAGATGCTGATGGTGATGGCATTGAGGATAGCAAAGATGCTTGTCCTAACGAGGCTGGTTCCAAAGAAATGAACGGATGTCCAGATGCTGACGGTGACGGTGTTGCTGATAAAGACGATGCTTGTCCTAACGAAGCTGGTCTTGCTGCTTTAGCTGGTTGTCCAGATGCTGATGGTGACGGTGTTGCTGATAAAGATGATGCTTGTCCTAACGAAGCCGGTCCTGCTGCCAACAAAGGATGTCCTTACCAAGATAAAGATGGTGACGGTGTATTGGATAAAGATGATAAATGTCCAGATGTTGCCGGAACTGTAGCTAACCAAGGTTGTCCTGAAGTTACTGAAGAAGTTCAGAAGCAATTGAACGATTACGCTAGAACTATCTTGTTCGATACTGGTAAATCTTCTATCAAAGCAGAGTCTACTTCTGTAATGGTTGACATTATCACTATCCTTAAGGAGTATCCTACTGCTAAATTTACTGTAGAAGGTCATACTGATAGCGTAGGAAGTAACTCTTTGAACCAAAAATTATCTGAGTCAAGAGCACTTTCAGTTAAATCTTTCTTAGTAGAAAAAGGTATTGAAGAATTTAGATTATCTGCTGTAGGTTACGGTGAGGATAAGCCAATTGCTACAAACAATACTGCTGCTGGTAGAAAGCAAAACAGAAGAGTTGAAATTAACTTGGTAAAGTAATTTCCAAGTAGTTTTAAAACTATAAATAAGCCCCGCTATTTAGCGGGGCTTTTTTTTGTTTTATAGTCAACACGGATAAACTTCCAGAATGCGTATCCTGGACAGAAATTATTTTATTTTCTATAATGGAACCGAGCGCATGCTTTCGTTCTCTTTTTTTATAATTAAATTACCCCATATTTACAGAATTTTAATTTCTAAAATGAATTTTGGGATGGAGGTTAGTTTACTTGCTTTAAAGCTATTTTTTGGGAAGAGGCAGGAAGGTTTGGCCAAGGATAGTTATAATCTTGGCTATAACCAAAACCTGATCCGTGATTTGTACCAGGCTATGGCAAGGCAAGTCCTTACTTTATAATACATGATGATTTAACCAATGAAAAGTTTTCTCCAACAGGTAGTTGATGATTTATTAAAGACCTACGATTCCTTAGACGACCTAATTTTGGTTTTGCCTAGCAAGCGTGCAGGGACTATTTTAAGGACAACCATGGCCAATACGGCTGATAAAACCATTTTTTCTCCAAAAATATACAGTATTGAAGACTTTGTGGAACAAATATCCAGCCTGCAATCAGCTTCAAATATGGAGCAGCTTTTTACTCTTTATAAGGCATATTCGTCTATGGAATATGGAGAGAAGGATAACTTTTACACCTTCTCCAAATGGGGGCAGACCTTATTACAGGATTTTAATGAGATAGACAGATATTTAATAGATACCAAAGATATATTTTCTTATTTGGCCAATATCCAAGAAATAAACCATTGGGCCTTGCAGAAGGAAAAATCTGAAATAATAACCAATTACATTAAATTCTGGAATAATCTTGAGCCACTTTATAAGGCCTTTAATGATTTGCTAAAAGCCCAAAAATTAGGCCATCAGGGTCTCATTTATCGTACGGCCTGTGAAGAGTTGAAGGGCTATATAGATAATAACAAGAATTATACACATATATTCATCGGCTTTAATGCATTAAATACGGCTGAATCCTATATAATCCAGGAAATATTGGGCAAGACAAAGGCTGATGTTTTTTGGGATGGGGACACTTATTTTGTGGAAGATCCCATACATGATGCCGGATACTTTATTAGGCAACATTTAAATTCCTGGCCCTGGTTAAAGGGGAAGGCCTTAAAGGGCGTGGAGAGCAACTATTTATCCCAAAAGAGGATTAAAATAATAGGGGTCCCTAAAAATGTTTCCCAGGCCAAGTATGTTGGAAACCTATTGGTACAACTAAAAAACGAGGACAACAACATCCTTAAGAATACCGCTATAGTTCTTGGCGATGAAACCTTGCTGAACCCAGTTTTAAATTCTATCCCTCCTGAATTGGATACGGTGAACATTACCATGGGATATCCTTTAAAGAGTACACCTTTGGCCAGCTTGTTTTCGCAATATCTGTCCCTACATATTAAAAAGGATTCCCAAGGCTGGTATTTTCAGCAGGTGTTGGACTTTTTATCTCATCCCTACATTCAAATTTTGTGTACTGAAAATCAACAAAATAAGGCTAACCTGATAAGTGAGGCCATCAGAACAAAGAATTGGGCTTTTATTACCTCTGATAATTTAAGTTCCTTGGGGGAAGAAAATGAAGATTTGCTAAGTCTACTTTTTTTTCGGGAGGAGGTCACCGGAAAGGTTTTTTTGGATAAATGTCATCAAATTATCCAAATTCTCAGGGACAGGTTTGCCCAAGCCAAGGATTCCCTTGGATTGGAGTACTTGTACAAGTTTTACTCCATGTTCAATCAGCTTCAGGATATGGTAGAACAATACTCATTTGTCAATGACCTAAAATCATTGGAAAGCCTTTATTTGGAAATTGTAAGGAACGAAACCCTGGATTTTCAGGGAGAGCCCTTGGAGGGTTTGCAGATTATGGGAATGTTGGAAAGTAGGGTTCTCGATTTTGAAACTGTAATTCTAACCTCGGTTAACGAAGGTATACTCCCTTCGGGCAAGTCCAATAATTCCTTTATTCCCTTCGATCTAAAAAAATATTACAAACTTCCTACCTATAAGGAAAAGGATGCCGTATATACCTATCATTTTTATCGTTTATTGCAACGGGCGAAAAATATCTACCTGCTATATAATACGGAACCCGATGTTTTGGAGGGAGGGGAGAAAAGTAGGTTGCTGACCCAATTGCTAACCGATGAAAATAAATTGGCAGATATCACTGAGATTATCGCTGCACCAGAAATTACCCCTTCCATTAAGATGTTACAGACCATATCCAAGGATGAAAGCCTAATGGAAATGATCAGGGCCCATGCCAAAAAGGGGTTTTCCCCAACTTCCCTGAGTAACTATATAAGAAACCCTATAGATTTTTATAAGCGAAATCTACTTGGAATAGACGATATTCTGGAGGTGGAGGAAACCGTTGCCAACAATACTTTTGGAACAATTGTACACGATACCTTGGAGGACCTCTACAAGCCTTATTTAAACACCTATTTGGAAGTATCCATGTTAAGGGAAATGAAAAAGAATGTCAGGCCCCTAGTATTAGGCCACTTTGCAAAAAGCTTCGCAGATGGCGATATTTCCAGGGGAAAAAACCTAATTGCATATAATGTGGTGGTTAGGTATGTGGAAAATTTTTTAAAAATGGAATTGGCAGAGGTGGAACGGCATCAGATTAGGATATTGGGGGTAGAGGAAACACTGCGGATGAATATTAATGTTCCGGGGCTGGATTTTCCAGTAGCCCTAAAAGGAAAATTGGATCGGATTGATGAAAAGGATGGGGTCCTTAGAATAATCGACTATAAAACTGGAAATGTAACCAGTTCCCAAGTTGAAATTGTGGACTGGGAAGATGCCATTGGGGACTACAATTATAGCAAGGCCTTCCAACTGTTGTGTTATGCTATAATGTACAACAATAGTAAACCCATTGATAGTATTGAAGCTGGGATTATTTCTTTTAAAAATTTAAGTTCAGGTCTGCTCAAATTTGCCACAAAAGAGAAAAAGGGCAGTAGAAACAAGGATAATTCCATTACCCAAGATACTATTGCCCAATTTATGGAATCCCTTAAAACTCTAATTTTTGAAATTGGTAATCCGGAGATACCATTTACCGAAAAAGAGGTATAGCCCTATTTCTTATCGGGTCGCGTAGGTCTTACCTCAATCTTACTGGGCAAGGTCCTTGGATTCATTTTCAAAAGGTCTAAAACCAGTTCACCGATATCCTCAGGTTGTATCTTCCAAGCATCCCCTTTGGAAGGTTCATGACCATTAAAATTAGAGGCCACCGAACCGGGCATTATGGTAGAAACCTTAATATCGTAGGGTCTTAAATCCAACATAGCTGCTTGGGTAAAACCTACTACCCCAAATTTGGTGGCGTTATATCCCGCACCATTGGCAAAAAAGTTGGTCCCGGCCAAACTTGCCACGGTAATATAATATCCTTTAGATTTTTTCAGGGCTTCTACTGAAGCTTTTAGAGAGTGAAATACTCCGTTAAGGTTGGTATTTACCATCTCATGCCATAGAGTGTCTGAAATTTGATCTATGGGAGCAAAATGTCCCACTCCTGCATTGGCCACCATCACATCCAATTTTCCCCACTTATCCAAAATCTTTTTAACTGCCGCTTGTTCGTCCCCAAGTTTTGAAACATCTGAGGAAACGGCAAGTACCTTGTCTTCAGGGCCAAGTTCTTTGGCGGCTTTTTCCGCATTCTCCAGCAGCCTGCTACTAATGGCCACTTTCATTCCCGCTTTCAATAATGTGGACGCTATTCCAAATCCTATTCCCTTAGAGCCCCCTGTAATATAGGCTACTTTATCGTTCAAATTATTCATATGTTTAGTTTTAGGTGAAATTATAATTATATGGGCAAAAAATGAAAAAGTAAGCGTTATTGTTTTCTTAAACTCGGAATAAATAAGCCTAGGCAGGGTAGGGCCGATAGGGGAGTTTTTTACGGTAGAATCTTTTAAGGAAGTTTCATTATGGGAAATCCTGAATGTTGGGAATCCCTATAAATTAAGCTCGTTATAACTTAATAAGGGGATACCGATATGTTCTTCCATTTTTGCCACCAAGCTTGTATGGAATATTTTCTGAAAAAAACCTTTTTCCTCCCTCTCCAACAGCACTAGCATGTCGGCCCCAATAACATTGGCATGGGCTTTAAGTTTGTCCTGGATCTTGTCAGAAAAAATTATGGTGAAGTCTATGGAAGTATCGTCAACCTCTTGGCGAAGCATGTCCTTAAACCATTCCATCTGTTCTTTTCCTGCATACTCCTTTTCAGTGGATATATGTACTATTTGTATTTTAGCGCCAAGGGCCTTTGCCATTGGGACTAATTTCTTAAGCGCTAAAATATCCGCTTCCTCAAAATCTGTGGCATACAAAATTGTTTTTATAGACTTGGTCGCAACATTATTTGGAATAATTAGAAGGGGACAGGGAACCTTTTCCTGAAGCCCCTTTCCTATATTGCCCACAAATAGACCTCGATCTGTATGCTTGTCCTTTCTCCCTATGATTATCATTTCAGTTCCAAAATCCATGGATTTCTCCAATATAGCGTCGGAAACCAAATCGTTAAGGACAACCTCGGCCTGTAACTTTTTGCCATCTACGGCAACACCCAAATGCTTTTCACAATATTTGGTCAATATTTCGGTCTGCTCCTTAATTACATGGTATTCTATTTGCGCCGCCGGGCGGGAAACGGAAACCCTAATTTGTTCCATTTCATGAACATAGAGGACTACTAGCGAAGCCTTTAACTGGAGGCTTAATTGATAGGCGTATTTCAAAGCCGGTGAGGAATGTTCAGTGCGATCGGAAGCGTAAAGTATTGTCTTCATGTTAACTTTATTTATAGGTTAAATCTAAAAGCATTTGCCAATAATAAATATGATATCGGTCATAAGCTAAATTACACTGGGTTTTTGGGCATTTTGGATTGTTGTATTAATCATAAAAACTGTCTTCTCTGAGAAACCTTATTACATCTAAAGCCCTTCTATGGTATAAATTATACCTTAACTGATTTGTATCATTTCAAAGAAGAATTTACAGTTGTATTTTGGCATTCATTGGAAACTATAAACCTAAACTTCATGAAAGCTATAGCAAAAATTGGTAACCTAATCTCTAATAATGACAAGCTGATGATTCTTCGGAACCTTGGGCGTATTATGGATATTAGGGTAATAGACCTTGAAGTTGATACTGGAAAGCTTATTTTCCTTTACTATAGTCCAATAGCTTTGGAACAAGTAAAACAAGAACTTTGGAGGATTGGATACCCTATAAGACATTTTAAATTTCTTTCTACATTATGTCCCAATTTACAAGATGATAGTAGTACTGAGACTGCCTTTGCCTAATTCTTTCCGAAATAATTCATTGAGTAGCATACTAATGCCAATATTTCCTTAGCTAGATTCAAAGGGGTTTATCCATATGACCCAGGTCATTTTGCAATTGAATAGATTAGATCATTTTTGAGTATATCCTAAAAACAAGAAATCATGGCACTTAATTTTAATCACTACGCTACTGAGGGGCATACCTTCCTTAAGGATTATACCAAGCAAATGGATATGGGGAACGATACCGACAAAGCCGGTCGTATTTTAACTTCTGTACTTCATGCGTTGAGGGAAATTATTCCTGTGGAGGAATCCTTGCAATTTATTGCCCAGATGCCCATGTTTCTTAAGGCCGTTTATGTTAACGGTTGGACGGTAAAAAAGGGGAAGCCCAAAATTAAGCATATGGCCGAATTTTTGGATTTGGTTAGACAATTCGATGGGCCTGCAGCAATAAACGACTTTGAATACAGTGACGAAGTAGCTGAAGAATATGTAAATACCACATTTCTATATTTACGAAAATATGTTTCCCAAGGAGAAATGTCCGATATCCGGGATGCTCTCCCCAAAAATCTAAAGGGGATGATCTATAATAATTTAACATTCTAAATACCAATACCATGACCTTATTTTTAGCACTTTTAGTATATGTCTTTGTTTATCTAATATCCTTTGTATTAAAAAAATATTCCAGAAGGGTCTGATTTTTTGGATGCCAATTGTTTATTACGGCTTTGCAGAATCTTTATCAAATCCATAACTTTTTACTTGAAATAAATATTTAAATACATCAATTTTACTTTGAATGAAATCAAAAACACAATTATTTATTGAACTATGGAAAGAGGCCAGGACCCGGTTTTCCAACCAGTTGACCAATATAACACAAGAGGATCTAAACAAAAGATTGTTGCCGGCACCGAACAGTATTGGTTTTCTTATTAGGCACATTGGTGATGTGGAATTGCTTTTTGCCAAGAACGTTTTTGGTGCACAGGAGGTAAAGGTCATTGCAAAAACGGTTATTGCGCAGAAGGATACAGGGGAGTGGACCAATCTGACCCAATTATTGGAATATGTGGAATATTCTTTCCAAATGCTTGGATCGGTATTGGAAAAGCAACAAGAGAAAGATTGGGAGGCTACGGTTACCACCAAGGAATTTGGCACAAAGACAAAGACGGAGGCCTTTGGAAGAATCGTATCCCACACCGTACACCATTCGGCTCAAATGGCCATCATTAAAAAATATGGTTCTTAGTGCTTAATGGATTTTTTCTACCACCCTTTTTAGTTTCTCCCCTACTTCATCAGCAATATTCATTAAATCCAGGTTAATCACGGCCTGCATTGACGCCATGGGGTTTACCGCTGCAATTTCTACAAGCCCAGGTTCCTTTTCCATAACAATTACATTACAGGGCAACATGGTACCAATTTTATCTTCGGCCTGTAAGGCTTTATGGGCAAAGGGGGCGTTGCAGGCACCCAGAACGGTATAATTATAGAAATCTACATCTAATTTCTTCTTTAATGTAGCCTTCATGTCAATTTCTGTTAGTACTCCAAAGCCCTCTTCCTGAAGGGCCAATTTGGTTTTTTCCACTGCTTTTTCAAAAGGGGTATTTCCAATGGTCTTGTTAAAATAGTATTCCATAATAAAATTATTAATGTGTGTTTAATATAGTAATTTATGTACTATTTATTGATCCATTTAAATTGGTCTATGTCCTAAAGAAGGTAAGGTAGACCTTGTAAAAAAGGACCACTTATAAAAAAAGGATTGGGATACATAGATACCCCAATCCTTAATTTCCGGGCTTGGGCAGCACTTTTGCACTTATCCGACTCCCCGGCAATAACCTAAAATTGTAACGGTCGTGCAAGGGGTTAGGGTAATAAGGCTCAAGTAGTTGCTTGTGCACCGGTTTATGGTCGCTAAGGCATTACTGCTTAGAAACTTTATTTTTATTTCTTTCAAAGAGCGATTACTTTTTTAATAAAACTAATATATGGTTATCATATTGGATACGATATGACATAGATCAGTTGAGTGTTTTTTTCTGATTTTTTAATACAGGAAACAGGATTGCTTAATGTCCTGAATCCTTTTATGTCTATTATCCTTTTCCCTGTCCCTCCATATTTGTGGTCGGGGGTTCCAGCAACTCAAAGAATTGATCTAGTTTGGGCAAAATAATGATTTCCGTTCTGCGGTTAACGGCCCTGCCCTCTGCTGTTGCATTGGTGGTTTTAGGCAGATATTCAGAACGTCCCCCAGCGGTCATTCTTATAGGTTGAACGGCAAATTTAGTCTGCATTAATCGAACAATCGATGTTGCCCTTTTTACACTTAAATCCCAATTGTCGACCATACATTCGGTAGAAATGGGGACATTGTCTGTATGGCCCTCTACCAAAATATCCAATTCCTTATGGTCATTGATGATCTTGGCTATTTTACCAATAACTTCCTCTGCCCTGCTACTTATGTTGTAGCTACCGGAACGGAAGAGCATCTTGTCTGAAATAGAGACATAGACCACTCCTTTTTTCACCTCAATATTAATGTCCTCATCCTCAAAATTGTCCAAGGATCTTTTTAAGTTCATGACCAATACCAAATTAATAGAGTCTTTTCGCTGTATACTACTGGTAAGGTCTTTTATGTATTTATTCTGTTCGTTTAGGGCTTCCAAAGATTTTTTAATGCTTTCGGCCCCTGATTTGCTTACAACGGATAGATCAGAAAGTCGGGCCAACAAGTCTGTATTGGTACTTTTAAAGTATTCCATTTGTTGCTCCAAGGATTTGGACCTGTTTTTCTCATTGGCCAATCCGGCTTCCAACAAATTGATTTGGTTCTTGCTGGTATTTAATTCATTTTCACAATTTACTGCCCGGTTCTGCATAGCAGTATATTTTTTTTGGCTTACACAGGAAGAAAAAAGGATAAGAGCCAATACGTAAAGATATAGTGTTTTCATAGTTAGAGGTTTACAGAATAATAGTTGTCCCATAAAGTAAGTCACAATTCAAAAGGTGTCCAATGATAAATATCATGTAGGGGAATGGCATTTACGTTTTTGGATATTGGCATTCTTTCTCTAAACACTTCATCTTATAGGTTTAATGAACTGGTGCTACATATTCTTTAACTATTACGTGACTTGCATGTATTACTGACAATGGTCATAGGTTGGTGACGACTTAAGGTATAGCTTTATAAGCCTTAGTACGAATTAATGAAAGGGTGCTGCCAAAACCCTATACAAGAGGGATAGGGAACCGTTATACTTTTTCTTTTTACGGGCAGCAGGATTTTAAAAGATAGAATTCTATGAAAAAATTTAGAAAGATATTTCTTGTATTCTTATCGATTGCTTTGGTCTTCTTGGTATTTATGTTTTGGTATCAAAATGAATACGCTATGGACCATGCCCAAGAGTATGAGGTAAATTCTCCCGCGGAAAATTCCAGGTTGCTGTTGGCCACACAGGGAAGTGATTTTAAAAATGCCATTACGACCGCCATTGTGGATTACTACAAAACGGAGTCCGTATATATTAAGGTAATGGATATTTCCGCATTGGTAGGTGTAAATCCTAATAATTACGACGCCTTATTGATAATCCATACCTGGGAGAATTGGAAGCCACCCTCGGCGGTTAAATCGTTTATGGACAGAACCAAGGATTACAGGGATAAGACTGTTGTCCTGACCACCTCGGGCGAAGGATCCTACAAAATGGAGGGGGTTGATGCTTTTACGGGAGAATCTATTTTGGACGAAACTCCCAATTACGTGGGTCAAATTATAAACAAATTAAACCCTTTATTAAAGTTGTAAATGTTGCAATACGGTTTTTGGTTACTGAATATCAAATACGCATGAATAGTTATGTATAATTTTAAGAGCTTCAATATAGCGGACTGGTTTTCCTTTTATCGAATTTTGGCCGTACCGCTATTGCTCGGTCTCATCTGGGTTGGTGAACGGGAATGGTTTAGTTGGATGCTTCTTGTTAGCTACAGTACCGATGCCATAGATGGGTTCTTGGCAAGAAGATTAAAGATTTCCAGTGCCAGGGGATCACAGTTGGATTCCATGGGAGATCAAGTAACCCTTATTATGGGATTGATTGGTTTGATCTTTTTTGAAATCACTTTCATTAAGGAGAACCTTCTTCTTATAATTATTGCATTTGTACCTTACCTGATCCAGATGTCCATTGCCTTTGCCAAATACGGTAAAGCCACCGCCTTTCATACCTATTTGGCCAAGTTATCTGCCATTACCCAAGGGATATTTATTTTATGGTTGTTGTTCTTTGGACCTGTATATTGGTTGTTTTATACCATGATTGTTTTGGGGGTGTTGGAAACTGTTGAGGAAATTACGCTTATCTTAATGTATGATGACTGGGTAGAGGATGTAAAAGGTTATTTCTGGGCGTTGAAAGATAAAAGACGGCTTGTGAATAACAATAACCAATAGCAAAACCCCTATTAATGCGATCCTACACTTTTTTTTCAATAGTCCTTTTATGTTTGGCCATTTTATTGATCGATGCCCTGGCGTTCTACTGGCTTAAATCTATTATGGAGCCTATAGAATCTTCCAAAATTAAGAATATTATTTATATCGCCTTTTGGTTTTTTACCATAGGGCTCATTATTTCTATTTTGGTGTTGAAAATTAGATTGGAAAGTATATCGCCCTATAGAAAGCAACTGCTTATTTCATCCTTATATGGATTGACCGTTTCCTCCTTTATTCCCAAGCTGATCTTTGTAGTTGTCATTTCCATACTTTATTTCTCAAATTTTTTGATCTCAGGGGAAAAGTCCTTGCTGATCATTCCTTTGGTAGGTGTTTTTTTTGGGTTTTTGCCATTCTTCGTTATTGTGTATGCCGTCTTCAGGGCCGTATATAGATTTAAGGTCCACAAGGTGGTTATAAAAGCAGATTTGTTGCCTCAAAATTTTAATGGATTGCGGATAGTTCAAATATCCGATCTTCACTTGGGCAGTTTCAATTATCGCTATCATATATTGCAACGCGCCATCAATACCATAAATAATTTAAAGCCCGACTTTATTTTTTTTACCGGCGATTTAGTCAACAATTATGCCTGGGAACTAAATGGATGGGAGGATGTACTAAAGACACTGACCGCACAACAGGGAAAATATTCGGTTTTGGGAAATCATGATTATGGGGATTACAGTAAATGGGAATCGGAAGAAGAGAGAAGGCGCAATTTTGCGGACATAAAAGATTTCCATGCCAAAATTGGTTTTAAGCTCTTGCTGAATGAAGCAGAATGTATAGAAAACAAGGGGGATAAAATTGCCATTGTGGGAGTGGAAAACTGGGGGAATCCACCTTTTAAGCAATATGGGGACCTTCAAAAGGCCCTAAAGGGAGTTGATGGCATTGGGTTTAAAATTTTATTGTCCCATGACCCATCGCATTGGAGCGAGGAGGTGGTGGATAAGACCAATATAGCCCTTACGCTCTCAGGACATACCCACGGTATGCAGGCGGGGATCAACATTAAAAATAGAGAATGGAGTCCTATAAAATACAAATACAAGCATTGGGCAGGATTATATCGCTTGGGCCATCAATTTCTATATGTAAGTCGGGGATTGGGGTGGATGGGATTTCCAGGCCGATTGGGCATGCGTCCGGAAATTACCTTTTTAAAGCTTGAAAAAGAATAGAGCAACCATTTTTTCCATGTAATTGGGTCAAAGTATAACTGGATTAAAAGTATTTATTCATCAATTTTTTCCAGTTCCTTCTTTTGCTCTTTTTCCTTCTTTTTGAAATAGCGGCGGGTGAGAAAGTTATGCTTTAAGGCTTCCGTTACTTCATTGAAATTTTTTACTCCTTCCGTGACGTTTTCTATACTGGTTTCCAATTGCCCTACCAAAATGGTGTCTTTGGCCAAATAGTTAATGGCCCCCTTGCCTGTTTTAATATCCCCAATGACCGAATTTAAGTCCTTGGTCATTTTTTCGATCTCCATACTGGAATTTTCCAGATGGGAAATAACATTTTTCATTTTATCTCCGGTAATGGAGTCTTTTAATAACACACCTGCAGTACTATTATCGAAATCCAACTGCTTTACCATTTGGTTTATCTCGGCGATCATTATGTTGGCTTCATTACTGGTATGCTTCAGATTGGTTATGGTTTGGTGAAGTTCCTTTGCCATAAGGGAATCGTTCAACAACCTGCCAAAGGTGCCCTTGCCCTGGGTCAAGGATCTGGTTACCTTTAGCAGGTCTTCTGTTAACAATGCGGCATTTTCATTGGTTTGGTTAAGGGTGTTCAGCATATCTTGGGTGGCCACCCGACTAAAGGATTGTAATTCATCCCCTGGACCAATATGCGTAGCCTTTCCTTCTCCTGGAACGATATTGATAAGCATACTGCCCACAAGTCCATCAGAACCAATAGTGGCTACGGCATCTTTTTTAATGTGATTTTGCATTTTTTCCTCAATGATCATGTGCACGCGAATGGTGGTATCATTGATCATCTCAATCTTGTTCACGGTACCTACGTTTATGCCGGAAAAGCGTACATTATTTCCGTTCTGAAGTCCGTTGGCATTCTTAAAAATGGCCGTTATAGGAATGGTCTTTCCAAACATATTTTGTCTGTTGCCAATTAAATAGGCAGCAACAACAAGTAGTGCCGTGCCGAGGACCACGAATATTCCGAGTTTCAAATTTTCTAATCTTGTCTTTGCCATGTTCTTATTTTTTAAAAAACGCATCCACTTTTGGATCGGTGGATTGTGATAATTGTGAATAGGTACCTTCGGCATAATTAATACCATCTACCAAGAGTATCATTCGCTCCGAAATAACCCGGGCACAATCCACATCATGGGTAATGATCAGGGAAGATGTGCCGTATTTCTTTTGTATGGAACGCATAAGTTCTATAATCTCCTTTGAGGTAATGGGATCCAAGCCACTGGTAGGCTCATCATAGAGGATTACCTTTGGTTTTAGGATAAGGGTACGTGCCAAGGCCACCCTTCTTTTCATACCTCCGGATAATTCTACTGGCATTAGATCCATAGTATGGGCCAAACCAACATTATCAAGGGCTTCCCTTACCAAGGGTTCGGTATCTGCAACCACTCCCAATTTTTCCTTGTGCCTGCGCATGGGAAATTCCAAATTTTCACGTACCGTCATGGAATCGTATAGCGCACTTCCCTGAAAAAGAAATCCGATATCCGAACGCAACTCGTCCAGCTTTTGCTGGTCCAAGGAGTTGATTTCCTTGCCCAGAACCTTAACCGTTCCACTATCTGGTTTTACCAGGCCAACCAAGCATTTTATCATTACCGATTTCCCGGAGCCCGACTTCCCCATGACCACTAGGTTTTCCCCTTCCATAAGGGTCATATTAAATCCGTTCAGGACGTGGTTGTCCCCAAAACTTTTATAAAGGTCCTTGATCTCTATAACCGCCTTTCCGCCTTGGGCAGATTCGTTCGAACTTGTTATTTGGTCTTGGTCTGTCATGTTAAAGCTCATAAAAAATATCGGAAATAAATACCGCAATAAAATCTATTACAAACAATAGTAATGATGCCATTACTACAGCGGTATTGGCCGCTACCCCTACGCCTGCAGTACCTTTTTTGGAATAATAGCCTTTATAACAGCCTACCAATCCTATGGCAAAGCCAAAAAAGAACGATTTTATGGTGGCTGGTACCAGATCACTAAAGGACAGGGCATCGAATACGGTATTAAAATAAAGTTGAAAGGAAACATCCCCTTTTAAATTCTCTACAAGTGCGGATCCGTATAGGGCTACCAAATCTCCGTATATCACTAAAATGGGCAGCATTAAAGTGGTGGCCATTATCCGTGTTATTACCAAATATTTAAATGGGTTGGTCCCCGAGACTTCCATGGCATCAATTTGTTCGGTAACCCTCATGGAACCTAATTCCGCCCCTATTCCAGAGGCAATTCTGCCCGCACAGATAAGGGCGGTGATTACAGGTCCTATTTCCCTTACTATGGAAATCCCTACCATATTCGGCATCCAGGAAACTGCTCCAAATTGAATCAGGGTAGGTCTGGATTGCAGGGTAAGTACCAGTCCAATAATAAAGCCCGTTACCGTCACCAGGATCAGGGACCTATTTCCCATCTGATAGCATTGGCGCAAAAGCTCCTTAAACTCGAAAGGAGGTTTTAAGACCTCCTTAAAAAATCGGGCAGCGAAATGGGAGAGATCTCCTATCTCTATGAAAAATTCCTTCACCCCTTTAAATAATGTAGATGTTTCGCCCATACCCTTATCCCTTTGTAGGGGTCTATTTCATCAAAGATAGTATGAAAGTAAAGGGCTTAAAATGAGGAATGTCATATACAGGGGTGGTGACCGTTGTCATTTTATAATCCTTGGAACCATATTAGTTTTACTTAAAATAACACCAAATTTTACCCCCATGATTAAATTGAATGTAATCATCTTCCATGTATTTATTCTTTTGATAGTTTCATGTAATGTTAAGCGAGCTATTTCCGCAGAAAACCCATCCGCAGAAAATCCTCTCTCTGTTCAGCAACATATAGTACCAAATAATAGTAGCCCTGAGAAAGCCAAACCTACAATGGCATATGTTGATCGGGATATTACGGTGTCCAATTATTTTGATTTTATGGATGGTTTGGTGAAGAAGTATGATTCCATAGTGCCCTATGCCTTAACCGAACATGTGCTGGTGCGTGCCAACCCTTGGATTATGGATACTTTGGCCAATACGGATTACTACAGGCAAATGGCAAAAGATTCCTTTGTTTATGATCAACGCAAAATGATTGTACTACGGACCAATGATTCCTTGTTCATCCCGGATGCCGAAACGGGCCAGCAACTTATCAAGGATATGGAAAATACCTTGTTGGATATAAATATTCCCGAATATACGCTCCGCATTTATCAAGATTCCTTGTTGTTATTTACCTTTCCGATCAGGGTAGGGCAAGATAGAAAAAGGTATTTGGCCATGGGAGATCGCGTAACAGATTTAAGGACCAAGACCGGAAAAGGCAAGATAGTAAGGTTGGAGCGGAATCCTAGTTTTTATAACCCTGTTACCGGCAAGCGATTTTATGTGACCCGAAGGGATGATAAGAAAACGACCATAATGCCTAAAATACCATGGATAGAAACAGAAATTAATGGTATTCGCAATGGGCAAATGATACACCCCACCACCAATCCGGAAACCTTGGGTAAGGCGTCTTCCAATGGATGTATTGGAGTTACCAAGGCGGACGCTTGGATTATTTATTACCATGCGCCATTAAATACCGCTGTACAAATACGCTATGATTTGGATATTTTGGATGAAAATGGGGAAATACAGAAATTAAGGGACATCTACAACTATCAATAGTCGGCCCACTTTATTAGGAAGAAATATATCACTACCCTAAATTAAGTATCAATTGATGTAAAAAAACATAATCCCAAAAGGGATTATGTTTTTAACTCTTGTCTTGTGAGGGTTCGTTTTCAAGTTTCTCAAATTCTGATTGATACCTTTCCAAAAACCTTTGTTGCATCGTTTCCATTCTTTTCCGGATCCTATCAATATCCATAAAATCCTCCCCAAAATCACTGTCAAAGAAATCGTTGTCAAAGAACTTTTTGGTAAAAAGGGAATCATCGGAGAAAAGGTCTCCAAAACGCTGATTGTCTATATGCGAAAAATTCCTGTAAAATTTGGATCGGAAAGATTGCAGGAGACTATCCGGATTTCTTTGGGCCAATTCGCCCAGATTATCGGTAGATGACCAAGAATAAATTGAATCGTATCGAATAAGGTTTCCGTTTTCGTCGAATTCCTTATCTACCTTCCAAGTTCCTTTGGGCGGTTCCGCTTGGGCTATACTGTCCTTTTGTAGGTTGGCCTCTTTTTTATTCTCTTGGGCGTTGCAACTTAGGTTCAAAATTGCCACCATTGAAAGAATTGCTATTTTTTTCATGTTAAACAATTTTTAGTTACACATTAATTCATCTGAAATTCCGCAAAATTTTTGCCAAAACATCTGATAATCAGGGATTGTCAGGTTAAAAAATGTTAAAAATAATGGATTTTTAGGGGGTGTTGATCTTATAAAAATTCATGATCCTGCCATCTGGGAAATACATTGGCAATCACTAAAAAGGACCCTTAAGATTTTCTGGGTATTCCTGGAAATGTTTACAATCGTTATTTTGTTCACGGCATATTGCTTTTATTGTTTTAAGTAAATCAATTTAAGGGAACACTTCAATTGTATTCGAGGCCATTAGTTCTCCCAAAGACCCAAGGCCGTTTAAATATCTAGGAGATTATCTAGGTGCCTAGCGGCATGGTCGTATCCGATCATATAGGCCTTGTCAATTCCCTTTTCGTCCAAGACCTTGATATATTCCAGATCCTTTGGTTGGAAAAGGATGTCCGTGGCACATAGCTTTTCCCTGCTGTTAGCATGTAGCATAAGCCTGTTAACACGGTTGGCCAATTGGAGGGGACTTTTTAGAACCGTCTTTGCCATTTCTTTCATTCCAGAGGTGTAGCAGCCAATGATATAATCTACCTTGTTTGTTAGGGGTTCCAAGGGATAATTGTTCATTATCCCGCCATCGGCATAGAGACGTCCATCAATGGTGACCGGATTGAAAACTGGGGGCAGCGCTGCCGAGGCCAACAATGGCCATATCAGTTCACCAGAACTGAATACCTTAGGAACCCCGGATTGCAGGTCGGTGGCAGTAATGAACAACTCTTTTTCCAATATATCGAATGAATCCTTCCCAAAGTATTTGGAAAAAAAGAGATAATATTTTTCGGTATCGAACAGTCCTGGTGTGTTGATGGTAAAAAAATTGTATTTGAACAGCGGTGTTTCTTTAAAGAAGTCCAACATATTTAACGGACTTGTTCCATTGGCGTACAATGCACCTACGATAGCGCCAGCACTTACCCCTGAAATGATATCGGGGTAAATATCCCTTTCGTTCAGGGCCTTGATGATTCCTATATGCGCCATTCCCTTAAGCCCTCCTCCAGATAACACGAGGCCAATAGTCTTTTCCTTAAGTACCTGCAATTTCATTTTTCCAAATTCAATTCATTCAAAGTCCGTTTTAGGTCCTGCAACAATGGTTAAGATTGGTAAATACCTCCAGATTCGATCAACTTCAACAACCGGTTCTGATGTACGGTACGTGTAAATCGTTCTCCGTATCTATAGTGGACGCATTCCACAAAAGTGTTGTTGTTGATGGTACCCATTAACGGATCTTTTTTAGATACATATCTTACAACCTCCATTTTTTGGGAATTATTATCCCCTTTAATCTTTACCCAATCGCCGGGTTTGAATTTTTTAATTATCATACTCTTATAGTTTTTAAAGGTTAGGGTTTTCACAGGGAAGGGGACAGCATTTTTTGATACTTCCCCACAATTTATCTTTTGAATTAGCCGGGAAGTTCATAGGCTTCTTATGCACTCTCATTATTGAGGCCATTGGCGATTGCCTCGCTTGCTGTACCCTTTTATTTTGCATGACCTTCCCAACTTTTTCGGCAATTCTCTAAATAATAGGTATAACGCTAACCAGATCATATATCCAGATATTAAAGTCCTTATGGCATATTGGTAGCAGTTATGACTTTAGCTGCATAGATTATAGGCTCGTATTGTGCAAACCTTATATTTTGGGTTGCACATTAAGGCGACCAAACCATTTTCTAATTTACCTTAATGATCCTTTGGGCCTTTCGACTTTTTTTCTTGCCGATTTTTAGGGTCAACAGGCCGTTCTTCATTTTTGCTTCCAATTGATCGGGATCTACATTGTTGGGGAGGCTGAACGCCCTATAAAAAGAATTATGAACGAATTCTTGACGTACCCAGTTTCTGCCTTCTTCTTCAGTTTTATGTTCTAGTTGTGCACTTATGGTAAGATAATCATCGACCACTTCAATGCGCACGTCTTTTTTTTCCAATCCAGGCAGCGCCACGGAAAGCTCAAAGGCAATGTTGTCGTCACTTATGTTTGTAGAGGGTATCGTTACCAGTTCTTCGTCCTCTTTTTTAAAGTGTGGTAATAGCTTGTCCACAAAATTGTCCAAGAAGGGTGGAAATTTGATTGCCTTGCCCAATTCTTTGCCAAATATCTTCATATTCACCAATTTTTTAGGTTCAACAGTAAATAAGGAAAAGGGGGCCGAAGATTCGGCCCACCTTACCGCTAATTCAAGAAATCTGTATACTTCTGGCTGGTTTTTGCTTGGCCTCTTCCTTTTTAGGAAGGTTAATGCTCAAAATCCCCTCGTCATATTTGGCCTTGATCTTGCCTTCATCAACAGTTTCAGGTAGTGTAAAGCTTCTCTTGAAAGAAGCGTACCCAAACTCCCTACGAGTATAATTTTCCTCTTTCAGATCTTTTTGCTCCTCTGTTTCGGTAGAAATGGAGAGTACCTGATTGTCTAGTACAATGTTAAAATCGGATTTTTTGAGCCCTGGAACAGCCATTTCGACGAAATAGTCCTCAGCGGTCTCTTTTATGTTTACCATAGGTAGGCTCATGCCGGTGTTGAAGTTTTGAGAAAATACCGATGGCCATTCCCTATCAAAAAAATCATCGAATAATGACCACATAGGTAGATTCGATTTCCTGTAGGGATTTGTTTTTGTCAAACCCCCATTGTTAGAAACTTTTGCTAAAGTGCTCATAATAATAAAGATTTAAGTTAAACAATATTTTCACCTTTTATCGAGCAATAAAAATGCCAAAATCAATTGCTTAAAAAGTAACGGCAAAATTTTAAAATCTTTTTAAGAAAATTATATCGAACAACCCATGTAGCCTTAGTTCTAAAATGTCAAAATGACATTTTGAATGACATTTTTTATTACTTAAAGCGTTAAAAAACTGACACTTATAGTATTTAAGCCATTGGATAAAATTGCTTTTTCCATAACGATTGGAATTCTCTATGAACCTTATTAAAGATTTGGTTTTGGAACAGTATTTGAATATCGTAATGTGGTTATCCATTATCCAAATCTTTTTTGGATAATGATGTATTGCCCAAGACAATTTACTGAATAATTGTTTAAAATTTAAGTTCTGATGTCATGGAAAATATAGATGATACACATAGTACCCAAAGGGGCCTGCATGGACTTGCGGCCTTGTATTTTAAGGAATTGATACGTTTGAAGGAGGACGAAGATCGGGAAGCGTTCAACAAGTTGGTACAGACCATACTGCCGGATGTGGAAGGCTATATTGCGAGCCGCCTTAGTACTTCGGTTAGGAATGGTTATATTCCAAAGGGAAAGTACAAAGTAGAGGAATTTGTCAATGCACTTTATCTTCAGGCATTTGAGCGAATCTCCGAAATAGAGGATGAAAAAGATCTACCGTTCTGGCTTTTTCAAAAAGCAGACGAACTGTTGCAAGAAACCATAGTCGAGGAGGAATACAATACGCGTTTCCTTGATGACATAGAAAAATTTTCAAAAACCGAATGGATTCAAATGCAAGAGGATTATAGCGTGGACAGCGAAGGAGAGCGGACCTTATTGGAGGAGTTTGTCGACCCGTCCTATCCGAAATATGACTACCAATTGGCAGATGTTTTTATCAAAGACCCCGAAGACAAATGGATAGAAAAACTTAATGAGGAATTGGGCGGGGACCAAATGCACAAACACATTGATATGGTACTCCACCGTTTACCTGCTCCTATGAAATCTATATACGATCTGGCCGTAAACCAACGGTTTTCGGTTCAGGAAATTTCAAAGATTAAAGGTATTTCCTTTGAAGAGGTAGAATCATATTTGGAACGGACACGAAAACATATCCGAACCAGTTTTAAGGGTAGATATCCATCAAAGAACGTACAATCCTAAATAGGAATCTTTGCCTTATTTATTACCATGTGCCCTTAAATACCCCTGTCCAAATATGATCTAACCATTTTAGATGATAATGGTTAAAAACAGGAACTTGAGGATATTTATAAGTAGTCTTCCTAAATTATTGGTAAATTACCAATTCTAATTGTAGGCTCTTCATACTTTTTATTAGTTTGCACTTCAAACAATGTATTATGGGTGAATTACAAGATTTCCAAAAGTTGGTTATAGCCAATGCCGCTGAAGTAAAAGGACTTTCTGTGGGAGATAGGGCGCCCGATTTTTACTTGCCCAATGCTTTTGGTAAAAAAGTATCACTATCTGAAGCCTTAAAATCAGGAATTGTAATTATAAAGTTCTATCGTGGCGAATGGTGCCCAATTTGTAATTTGGATCTTCGGGAAATTCAGAATCACTTGCCAGAAATAAAGTCTTTAGGTGCCACCTTATTGGCTATTAGCCCTCAAAGGCCAGATGATGCACTTACGGCCACGCAAAAAAACGAACTGGAATTTGAGGTGCTTAGTGATGCGGATCAGGAAGTGATAAAGGCATATAACCTTCAGTTTGATCCTGGGGAGGATTATCACCAACGTCGGGATTTAACCCTTTTAAATGGAGGGGGTTTAAAAACCTTACCAGTTCCAGCTACTTTCATAGTCAATACTAATCAAATCATTGAAGCAGCCCATGTTGAGGCAAATTATACCGAAAGGATGGGCCCAAGGGAAATAATAGAGGTTATTGAAAAGATGGTTAATAAGTTGTAAAAACCTAGGTATTGTAATTTGGAAGGCTTCCATACCAAAATTATACATATACACCCTGTCTTGAGGATTGGTTTCTTCCATCTTCCTAATTTGTTCCATAATTTTTCCCAGAAAGTCCAGGAGTGGAGTTTACTAGGTTGGTTGTAGGTTTCTGGTAGGTACATATTGGTGTTGGAATTTTTCAATTCACTTAGTAGTCTTCCACTTCAACAGAATATTTTTTTTCTAGGTATCCAATGCGGCCATCCTCGGAAATTGCCTCCACAACAATTAGGTAATCTCCGGGAATGTCCCCATTGTAAAAACTAGCCGAAGCTTTACCATCTTGATCGGTCTTTATACTAGGAGCCCAATGAATCACCGATCTTAGATCCGGTTTTTGACTATCTTCAGCCGGTCTGTCATATTTCGGGGCATAGAATTCCTTTTCAGGGGAGAATATTTCAATAGTAGATTCCATTGTACCTGGTGCAAGTCTATCGGTACCATGAATGCCCACTCCTCCTTTGGTATAGACAGAAATAATATGGCCTAAAGTAGGAGCTTCCAAGGGATCTGTCTCAGGAAAAACTGTCAGATATTGTTTTACAAAAAATTTGGCGTATTTTATAATTTCCACACTCTCCACGATACCAGGGGGCATTTGGGGAACAAACTCATATTCCTCTTTAGTGAGTAATTTGCCGTCCACCACCAACAAGGTCGGTTCTCCTCGGCCTCCTATAACGTGGGCCAGCATAAAGCCATCGGAAAATTGCTCTATTGTTACCTGGTCCCCATATTCGAACATAAGGATACTGTACAGCCCGTAGGACCATTTCTTTTCTTTGGAACGCAGTACATCCCCTTCTATAATCACATCAGGTTCCCCGAATTGTTTGTAGGCCTTTTGCCGTTCAGGGGTCAATCGATAGCCCTCGACCACCACCTCGTCCAATTGGGTTACGCCATACAGGGAGTCAAATATCGCCTCCGTTTTTTGCCGCTCCTTCTGAGCCTTTACCACAGCCCGGGCAACGGGATCTACTTTTTCTACAGAAATAATAGGTTCATATTCCACTTTAGGACGGTTGAGGGTATCCATCAAAATGGTATAGTTGGTCTTTTTGCCCTCCTGGTCCTTGCTATTCAGCAATACCTTCATCCGTTTGCCATAGGCATCGTCCAATAAAAAATGGAACCTTCCCATACTATCCGTTTCCTGGGCATAGAAAGAAGGTGCCTCGCCAAAGGTGACCAGGGAGATATCGGCACCATTCACAAGTTCCCTTTTGGGAAAACCCGTACGTAGGGTACCCTTTATTTCAAGTGCCTGTTGGGGCCAATAGAACCTCCCACCCTGCCGCCTTATCGGATGTTTGTAGCGGCGCCACCCTTGGGTCAATAGCAATGCGTCCAGATCGTTGTAGTTAGTTGGCCCATCTTCCCTGAAGTAGTAATCGGGTTCTTCTAATTCTCCCCTTAGTTCAGAAGTCAATAAAAAATAGGAGCGAATGGTCTCTCCCTTCCCCTGATGCCAATGTTCCTTGTTTATGGCCAAAATGGATAGATCGGTGGTTGTTGGTGCCGAACCCTTTCCAGAAACCTCAATATCTAGTTTGGTTGCTTCCTTCCGTCCATAATGTTTTTTGTCCGTAGACAGGGAAATATCCAATCGGTCGTGTTCGGATTCGTTAAAGTATAAGCGTTCCGCTACAGGAATTCGTTCTTCGTCCATTAGGGTAAAGACTATGACTCCCTCGGGCAATTTGCTAGACGGCAAGTGGTAAGACAAGCGGCCTTCCCTTAAGGGCCCCTCCATTAAATAATAATCCGTTCCCCTGCAACTTGCCTTTATGAATACGCGATCGTTCAAATAATTGGATTCCACTTGGATGCGGATCTTATCCTTGGCCCTGCCCAAAGATAGGATGCTCCCTTTGGACACTACTTTGGGCAAGGGATAGGTTACTTCGGTTTCTAGGCTGTCCGAATAGACAATTTTTGCACTATAGGTGGAAGTGCTATCGGCCTCCACAAAGAAAAAACCCATACCCAAATGGTTGCTCTTAAAAGTGGCTATCTTTTGGCCTATGCCATCCAATACCTCGCCTTGGACCATCTTTCCCTTACCATCCACACCTACGGCCTTAAAACCGATTTTGTTACGGAATCCATGGATGATGTCACCACCTTCGGGAAGGAATTGTAAATCTATTGGGGGATTGTTCAGAACTATTGTTTTGGTATGGCGAAGACCTTGGCCAGTGGCCAAGGTGAGGGTAATCCAGTCCAATTTTTCTGGAATTTCGTAATCCAGTGTATATAGATCTCGGGACTTTCTGTTGACCTTGATCGTATCCTTGTCCTTGCCCCAGTCCAGATATACCTGGACCTGCCGTTCATTATCACTCCCCATTTTTTTTGGCCAGAGCTGCCCTGTTACGTTCCAACGCCCATGCTCTTTTTCCAGTACGGACAGTGCCTCAATAGGGGCCTTATCATTGTTTTGAGTTGGAGCATATAGGTCCACATAGGCCTTGAACATGAAATCATTGCCGAAATTACGGTTCCATTGGGTATAGGCGCGGATCAAATAGCGCCCTGTTGGCATGTCCTTGTTAAATTCAAAAGAACCCGTGCCAATACCTTGGGTAAGTTTCACTAATCTATGTGCTATAATTTGTTCATTGGGTCCGATCAGATCTACATAGAGTACCCGACTTAGGTTGGATGGAATATGGTTTTCCGAGTTGGTTACAATGGCCTTGAACCAAATGTCTTGGTCCATGGCATAGGCATTGGAATGGAGTTGAAGGTATATCTTTTCGGCTATGGATAAATCTATAATGTTGTTGTTATCTTGGGAAAAAATGGGTAGGGATAGCAAAAAATAGTATATTAAATTATACCAAATTTTCATTGTGAAAAACCGTTTTTAAAAATTAAATTACTGTAGTCCCGACATACAATTTAGTGATTTTTTTGTTCCTGATCCATCAAAAGATATCATTTGATATTAAATTAATTTTGTACATATTGCGCGTTCAAATTGCGTGCAAATAAAAAAGCTCCAAAAGTTAAAAACTCTTGAAGCTCTGTATTTATTGGTGGAGAATACCGGAGTCGAACCGGTGACCTCTTGCCTGCCAGGCAAGCGCTCTAGCCAGCTGAGCTAATCCCCCAAATTTGGCTGCCGCAAAGAAAATACTTTTTCCAACATAATCAAAGCACAATTTCAGCTATTTCCAAATTTCTTAGTCTTTCTTCACACTTAAGACCAATACAGGTACCGGGGCGTAGAATTCCGATTTAAGGATAGTGTTCCTTTCCCATAGTTTTTTGAAAAATCCTCTTTTTCTTCTAAAAACACATAATAAGTCCGGATGTTTGGCCTCAAAATGTTGCAGGACTCCCAAATAGGTAGATGGATTTTCAGATTGGGTAAGTTCAGAACTCAGACCCATTAAAGACATGTTTATTTTAAGATCTTCCTTGGTATAGCCTGGGGTCTTTACAAATAATAGACTCACCTTGGATTCGAATTTTTTCTTAATTTCAACCAAGGGGTTTAAAATACTCTTCTGCTTTAATACCCCCGATTTAAAGGCTGTCAATATGGTTTTAAACGGTTTAAAAACGGTCCCTTTTGGTACAATAAGGGTAGGAATATCTGTTTGTTTTACAATTTTACCAGAAGTATTTCCTAAATAATATTCTTCTCGGATGTCATTACTTCTAGGTGCCAAAATAATTAGGTCAATTCCTAGATCCCTATCAATATCTTTAAGTCCGTCAACAATGTCACCGTTGTAGGTAGCTATCTTTATATTTATATTCCTCGCATCCACCTTGTCAATGACCCCTTTTATATGTTCTTTGGTACTTTCGTCCAGTTTTTCCCTAATATTGGCCAAGCTGCTGGCACTGGCACTAACACTAAATACTTCCATTACATAGATGTTGGAGTCGAATTCGGTAGCAAAGTCAACCGCATATTGTAATGTTTCATGGGCATTTTCAGAGGTTCCGATGGGAACGAGGATGTTTTTCATCTGTTTAGGTTTATTTAATTATTGGTCAGATGTAATTCGCCATATTAATCATTTCAGTAAATATCCAAAATTGTTATGGCTCATTTCATAAGTTCAGTATTAATTGCTTTTAACGCCCATACTTGTTTGTTGGTCAGACATGGCGTAGTTAAACATCTTGGTTAATATCAAATAAAGGGTTGTTCCCTTTCTTTGATAGCATTATTCACGAATAGCATAAATTTACAAATTAAATTCAACCGTACATGATTCGATTGGCAAAGATATTGGAAATTCCGGATATTCTTAATATTACAAAGGCCTGTGCAAAAAGCATGATAGACCAGGGCATTTATCAATGGAACGAGTTTTATCCCTCAAAGGAAGCCTTTGAAAAGGATATTGACCGTAAGGAACTTTATGTTTTGGAGAAAAATGGGGAAATAATTGGAACAATCGTAGTATCCACGTTAATGGATGATGAGTATTTTCCAATTAACTGGTTAACTCCAAATACAAATAATCTTTACATTCACCGCTTGGCAGTGCATCCTAAGGAACAAAAAAAGGGTTATGCCCAAGATCTAATGGATTTTGCGGAAGATTATGCCCGTAAAGGTGGGTTTATATCCGTAAGGCTGGATACTTTCAGTAAAAACAGCCGCAATAATAAATTCTATCAGGCACGTGGTTACCGGGAGGTTGGGGATATATATTTTCCTAAGCAAAGTGAATTTCCCTTTCATTGTTATGAGTTAATTTTATAAAAGATTCTTTTTTTGAAAACCCCAATAAATTTTAAAACCATAAATAATCTTGCCATTCCCGCAACTATTGCGGGTATTGCCGAACCAATTCTGTCCATAACGGATACCGCCATTGTGGGCAACATACCCGAAGATGGTATGGAATCCTTGGCAGCAGCGGGAATAGTGGGTTCGTTTTTATCCATGTTGATTTGGATATTGGGTCAGACGCGTAGTGCCATCTCGGCTATAATTTCCCAATATTTAGGTGCTGGGAAGTTGGAGAGGGTTAAAACACTACCGGCACAGGCCATTTTCCTAAACATTCTGCTAAGTATTTTAATCCTTCTCTCCACGGTATTTATAGTGGAGGAAATATTTGTTTTGCTCAACGCCTCTGGAAAAATTTTGGAACTCTGTATTTCTTACTATTCCATACGGGTCTGGGGTTTTCCCTTAACCCTTTTTGTATTTGCGGTTATGGGTATTTTTAGAGGTCTGCAAAATACCTATTACCCAATGTTGATTGCCATTACGGGGGCTGTTTTAAATATAGTAATGGATTTTATCTTGGTTTATGGGGTAGAAGGGATTGTTTCCCCAATGTATTTGGAAGGGGCGGCATGGGCCAGTTTAATTGCCCAAGGTATTATGGCTTTAATGGCATTTGTACTGCTGATTACAAAAACAGATATCAGTTTGGCCCTTAAATTTCCCCTTCATCCGGAATTGGGCAGGTTGGTGGTCATGAGTTTGAATCTCTTTGTAAGGGCACTGGCCTTAAACATTGCCTTGATCTTGGCTGTTAGGGAGGCTACTGCCTTAGGGGACAAATATATAGGGGCGCATACCATTGCAATTAATCTATGGCTTTTTTCGGCTTTTTTTATTGACGGCTATGGGGCAGCAGGGAATATTATGGGGGGAAAGCTTCTGGGGGCCAAGAACTACGACGGACTTTGGGAATTGGCCAAAAAAATAATGTTGTATGGTTTTGTGATAAGTTTGATACTTGTTGTTGTGGGCTTTTTGTTCTATGGACCTATTGGGCGTATATTCTCCAATGATATAACGGTATTGCAAACCTTTTATTCCATATTTTTTATCCTTATTCTAGGAATTCCGATGAATATGGTTGCCTTTGTTTTCGATGGACTATTTAAAGGTTTGGGGGAAATGAAATACCTTAGGAATGTTTTATTGGTGGCCACCTTCCTAGGTTTTGTTCCTATGCTATTCCTTGGTAAATTCCTTGGATGGGGCCTATATGGAATATGGATAGCCTTTACGCTTTGGATGTTTATAAGGGGAGGGGCTTTGGTATGGAAATTTAGACGAAAGTTTCGTCCGCTTCTTCAAAACGCTTAAATTTGAAATACCACTAAGATAATAATATGGGTACAAGCCGATCTAACGGAAGTTTATATACAAGCATCATCAATGGCATAGCCACGGTAGAATTTGGTCATCCGGCCAGTAATTCATTTGTATCCGAACTATTGGAAAGACTCACAAAGACTTTGGGTGAATTATCCAATAATGTGGAGGTATCTGTCATTGTATTAAAATCCGAAGGGGATAGGGCATTCTGTGCAGGAGCCTCTTTTGATGAATTATTGGAAGTGAAAGACCTGTCCGAAGGTAAAATATTCTTCAGTGGGTTTGCCCATCTTATCAATGCAATGAGGACCTGTAAAAAGATAATCGTGGGCAGGGTGCAAGGTAAGGCCGTTGGCGGTGGGGTAGGAATTATTTCTGCATGCGATTATGTTTTTGCCGTTGAGGCGGCCTCCATACGTTTATCCGAGTTAACCATAGGCATTGCACCCATGGTGATTGCACCGGCGGTTCAACGAAAAATTGGCGTTGCCGCCCTATCCGAACTGTCGCTTTCCCCCAATGAATGGAAAAACGCTTATTGGGCGCAGGAAAAGGGGTTGTTTTCTAAAGTTTTTGATAAAACGGTGGAAATGGACAAGGGACTGGGAATATTCACTGAAAAATTGGCCAGCTATAATCCTGAGGCATTGGAGGAATGGAAAAAGGTGCTTTGGGAAGGGACAGGTCATTGGGACACTTTACTGACCAACCGGGCAGAAATAACCGGACGTTTGGCTATTTCAGAAGCAACTAAGAAAGCAATTGAAAAATTCAAAAATAACTAGATTATGAGTAAGTACCGTATTGAAATTAAATGGGCCATTATTTTTGCACTGGCTACCCTGCTTTGGATGGTCTTTGAGAAATCTATGGGCTGGCACGATGTACTCATTGAAAAGCACGCCATATATACCAATTTTTTTGCCATCATAGCTGTAGCAGTATATGTGTTGGCACTTTTGGATAAAAGAAAGGTGGATTATGATGGAAAAATGAGTTGGAAACAGGGATTTATAAGCGGTATTATTTTAAGTGTGATCATTGCCGTAATTAGTCCGTTAACACAATATATCACCAGTACATTAATTACGCCCGAATATTTTACAAATATTATTAATTTTGTGGTGGATTCTGGTAAAATGGATCAGGAAGCTGCGGAGAGCTATTTTAATTTAAAGAGCTATATACTTCAAAGTCTTTTTGGTGCATTGACCATGGGGATCGTTACTTCGGCGATTGTGGCGTTTTTTGTGAAGAAACAATAACCGGCACCGTTCACCGTTTTATTTTTTTAAACTTTTACAATGGATATTTTATCGTTCTTAAACGGGAACTTTGTTTTCCCTCTTCTCGCCTTGGTTTTATTGGTAGTTTATTTCGTTAATCGAATCAAAAACAATAGAAAATTCAAAAGATAAGTAAGTTGAAGGTTACCTGGTCTTTAACCAACCAGTGATGCTGAGCCTTTCACGATGGGCGGGTTTTACTTCGTGCTCCAATTCCTGACTTTCAAAAATAACGACCCTTCCCGGAAATGGGGCAATATGTTTTGCCTCTTCCCCATGTTCCGTTGGTAAGTATAGTACCAATTCACCACCATCTTTTTCTGGTATCCAGTCTGGTTCATTCAAATAACAGACCATGGAAAGTTTACGCCTATCGTCATTCTGAAAGGTATCCAAATGTCTCTTATAAAAAGTACCCTCTGGATAGATGGCATAGTGAAATTCTTTGAAAAGGATGCCCATAAAGCAGGTCTTGTTCAAATAGTTTGCCAATTCATTAATTTTCAGAAAAAATTGTTGTTCCAATATATCGTTGCTGCTTTCATCCATCCAAAGGATAAAATCGCCACGGATTGCCTTAATGATCAATTCGTTGACACGGTTCCCAATAGCCGCTTTTTTAAACTGGTCCTCTTCATATTTGGCCAGTAGGGAATTACGCAATTGGGCCACATCCCCGGGAGAGAAAAAATCATCCACAATACTGTATTTCTGTATTAGGATATCCTCTATCACTTTTTCATAAAGTGGATTCTCCTTAAACTCCAGTTGTTCAAATAATTCTACCAAGTTTTTATGGTTTTAAAAATCGCTCAAAAATAGATGAAAATGCAATTGGTTTTACACCGCATGTTACGTGATTCATATTTGTTATGATTGGGGTATTGTTTAATTGTAATGTTTATAGCTTATTCACTGATTTCTAATACATTTTCATTAACTTTCTCTCCTTAATTTCCAAACCAACCTAGATATGAGATTTATTTTATCCTCTATTTTATTGATTTTGACCTTTTTGATCGGAGGCTGCGGTGATAGCACTAAAAGTGCTAAGGGCGCTGTAAAGAAAAAATGGTATAAAGGGAATTTGCATACCCATTCCTTCTGGAGCGATGGGGACGAGTTTCCTGAAACTATTTTGGATTGGTACAAGTCCAACGACTACCAATTTATAGCCCTGTCGGACCATAATACCATTTCTATGGAGGAAAAATGGATACAGGTTAGGGAAGATTCTGTTTATCAAAACAGCTTTAAGAACTATTTGGCAACTTATGGGGAAGATTGGGTAGATTATAAAACAGACTCTGGAAAAGTGCAAGTAAAATTAAAGACCTATGCAGAGTATAGGGATCTTTTTGAAAAGCCTGAAGATTTTTTGGTGATTCATTCGGAGGAAATTACCGACGGGTTCGAGGGTAAGCATGTTCATATGAATGCTACCAATATTCAGCAAAAAATTGATCCCCAGGGAGGAAATAGCATTTCCGAAGTCATGCAAAATAATCTTGATGCGGTTCTAAACCAAAGGAAAGAAACGGGAGTTCCTATTATGCCACACATTAATCATCCTAATTTTTATTACAGCATAAGCCTTGAAGATATGATATCCTTGAAGGGAGAGCGCTTTTTTGAAGTGTACAACGGACATCCCGCAGTGCACAATATGGGAGATACTACCCATATTTCTACTGAGGAAATGTGGGATCAGATTAATATATCCTATATAGCGGCCAAAAAGCCCCTTATGTATGGATTGGCGACCGATGATTCCCATAGTTACCATAAAAGGGGCAGAAAATGGAGCAATTCCGGGAGGGGATGGGTAGTGGTGAAGTCTGATTCCTTATCGGCTCCGTCATTGATAGAGGCCATGGAGAGAGGTGATTTTTATTCCTCCACCGGGGTTACTCTTAAAACCTTGGATATTGACGATAGGAATATAAAGGTGGAAGTGGAACCGGAAGCTGGTGTTGACTATACCATAAGTTTTATAGGCTGTCTAAAAGAGGAAACGGAGGTTAAGGAATTGAAGACTGTAGAAGGGACTACTGCCAATTTTGAGCTAACGGATGATATACTCTTTATAAGGAGCAAAATTACTTCTACTAAGCTTCAGGAAAATCCAATAGAGGACATCAAATACGAAACTGCTTGGACCCAGCCATATCTAAACAATTAGTTTCGCAGAATAAATTACCTTTGCAGTCCAAATAAATAATATGGGCAACATTCGTATTACCAAACAGTTTAATTTTGAAACTGGACATGCTTTGTTCGGTTATGATGGTAAATGTAGAAATGTACATGGGCACAGTTATAAACTTTCCGTAACAGTAATTGGGAAGCCTATTACCGATACTACCCATGTAAAATTGGGAATGGTCATAGATTTTGGGGATTTGAAGAGAATTGTGAAGGAAGAAATTGTAGATCAATTTGATCACGCCACGGTTTTTAATAAAAATACCCCCCATGTGGAATTGGCACAGGAACTAACAGATAGGGGGCACAATGTTATCTTGGCCAACTATCAACCAACCAGTGAAAATATGGTATTGGATTTTGCGGATAGAATTAAAGCGAGGTTGCCTAAAAATATCAGCCTACATTCATTAAAGTTACAGGAAACCGATACCTCTTTTGCGGAATGGTACGCTTCTGATAATTAAAATGGCCCGTGATGAAAACCATAGACGTTCCCGAGGGTAAAAAAATCTACTTCTCTAGTGATAATCATTTAGGGGCCCCCACCAAGGACCTTAGTTTTCCACGGGAAAAAAAGTTTGTGGCATGGTTGGATAATATTAAAGAAGATGCTGCCGCTATTTTTCTGCTCGGGGATCTTTTCGATTTTTGGTTCGAATATAAAACGGTAGTGCCCAAGGGCTTTACCCGTACCTTGGGAAAATTGGCCGAAATTACCGATTCGGGCATTCCGGTGTACTATTTTGTGGGCAACCATGATTTATGGATGAACGGCTATTTTGAAGAAGAGTTGAACATTCCTGTATATCACCAACCCCAATCCTTTCTTTTAAATGGAAAGTCATTTTTAATAGGGCATGGAGATGGCCTGGGTCCTGGGGACAAAGGATACAAACGGATGAAAAAAGTATTCACCAACCCGGTATCCAAATGGCTTTACAATTGGTTGCATCCAGATTTTGGGGTGAAACTGGCCCAATATCTTTCCGTGAAGAATAAAATGATTTCCGGCGATGAGGATATAAAATTTTTAGGTGAGGAGAACGAATGGCTGGTGCAATATTGTAGGCGAAAACTGGAGCAGCAGCATTATGACTATTTTGTTTTTGGACATCGGCACCTACCTCTGGAAATACCCTTAAATGAAAAATCTACTTACGTAAATTTAGGGGATTGGATTTCGTACTATACCTATGGGGAATTTGATGGAGCTTCCTTGTCCCTGAAAAAATATGAACCTTCTGAGGGTTGAACTATCATAGGGGAATTTCGGAAACGTATATAGGCCTATTTACCTTCGCAGTAAAAAAGTAGTAAAATTCCTATTTATATTTGTAGTTATAGCCTATTAAAAGTATATTTTATTGATACCATCAAGTTATCAATAAATTAAAATTGATAACTATTATGTTCTTTTAGGTCTTTTAACTTCATTTGAAGGGCTATATTACCCTGCCATTCGTTTTCATCCAATGTAAATACGGCACTTACTGTTTTATCTAAAACCGTAGGTAAATACTTACCCAAATTAAATCCTATAGCATCAATTGCCGACCTCTTGGAGCCGTTATTTTTGTCAAAAAGTTTACATTTTAAATGTTTTCCTTCTTGGCCGACCACTTTTGCGTATCCGGTATCCCTGAGATTTTCGGCCATGAAAACGGGGGTCATATTTCCTGGGCCAAAAGGGGCAAATTGTTTAATAATGCGCATTAACTTTGGGGTAATTTGATCTATGCCAATTATAGCATCCACCATAATTTCAGGAGACATTAGATTTGGATCCATGGTTTTGGCAACCACTTCCTCAAATTTGGCTTTAAAGGCCTCGTAATTCTCTTCAAGTAAAGTTAATCCGGCGGCATACATATGCCCGCCAAATTGTTCAATAGTATCCGAACATCCCTCCAAAGCCTCATAAACGTCAAAACCTTTAATGGACCTGGCGGAAGCTGCTAATTTATTGCCGCTCTTTGTAAAGACCAAAGTGGGTCTATAATAGGTTTCTATGAGACGGGAGGCCACAATTCCTATCACCCCTTTATGCCAGGTTTCATTGTAAACGACGGAGGTAAATCCTTCCTCTTCTTTATTTTCTTGGATCTGTAAAAGTGCCTCTTGGGCAATGATCTGGTCCAGGTTTCTTCTATCCGTATTAAATTTCTCTATTTCGGCGGCAAAAAATTCCGCCTTTTCCAAATCGGTTTCCTTTAACAGGTTAACGGCGTGTTGCCCATGTTCCATACGCCCTGCAGCATTAATTCGCGGAGCAATTATAAAAACCACATCGGTAATGGTAAGGACTTGTTTTTTTATCTGATTGATGATGGCCTTGAACCCGGCCCTGGGTTCTTGGTTGATCACTTGGAGACCCCAATACGCCATGACCCTATTTTCCCCGGTAATGGGCACTATATCCGCGCCTATGGCCGTAGCCACCAGATCCAAATAAGGAACTAAATCTTCAATGGTTTCCCCTTTTTTGCTCCCCAGCGCTTGTATCAATTTAAATCCTACCCCACAGCCGCACAGTTCGTTATATGGATAGGAACAATCTGCCCTCTTGGGGTCCAATACGGCTACCGCATCGGGTAATGTATTCCCAGGTCTATGGTGATCACAAATAATAAAGTCGATACCTTTCTCCCTTGCATACTCAACCTTGTCAATGGCCTTTACCCCACAATCCAGAGCAATTATTAATGAAAAGCCGTTGTCCTCGGCAAAATCTATACCTTGATAGGATACCCCATAGCCTTCGTTGTAGCGGTCTGGGATATAGGTGGCCACGTTGGGGTAGGCACTTTCCAAATAGGAGGAAACTAAGGCTACCGCGGTAGTTCCATCCACGTCGTAATCCCCGAAAATCAGTATGTTTTCCTGATTCGCAATGGCCTTATCTATACGCTCTACCGCCTTGTCCATATCCTTCATTAAAAAGGGATCGTGTAGGTCCGAAAGCTGTGGCCTAAAAAACCTCTTGGCATCTTCGTAATTGGTAATGCCCCGTTGCAATAATAGTTGTGCAACCAAATCCTCCACCTTTAATATAGAGGCCAAAGCATCTATTTGTGCTTGTTCGGGTATTGGTTTAATGGTCCATCGCATGGTAATTACTCCTTAAGCCTAATTCTATTTTTAAATACCTCTTTGCCGTCAATAACCACTTTAAGATAGTAGCGCATTTTGGGCAAATAGGAGAGGTCATATGTAAAAATACCCTTTTTGAAATTTAGGTAGGTATGGGTCTCCACTATTTTAGTCTCATCCTCCTGTTGGGTAATAATGACCTCCACATCTTTTTCGACATTGGCAAAATAATCCAATGTTACCGGGCCCTCCGTTCTGGCTGGGAACATGTTTATGGACGGTTCGTTGTCCAAATGATAGGGAACTCCAGGTTCTACTCTAAAGTTATATATAATATGGCTCCCAAAATCGGAATTAAAATGTTTTATGGCTTGCCCCAAAGTATCCAATAGTTTAACGCTACCATTGCCATCTTTTGCCTTAAACCAAAACTCAAGTCCATCCCCTCCTTTATCATATACCTTAAAAGTATAGTTGCCCTTTTGTAGTCTGAGGGTATCCAAATAGACGGTATTAGGTTTAAGATCTACGCTATCTCTTTTGAATATTGGTTTTCCGTAGCTATCGGTAACGGAATATTCATTTTGACCGGGCTTACTGTTTGTCTTAAAATAGATAACAGCGGACTCGGGTAAGATATTAGGTTTGGTATAGACCGAGCTTTTGGAATTGTCCAATCCGTAACCATCTTTTTTGCCATTGGGTCTTTTTAACGCCACGTAAAATTTAGCGGAATCCTTTTCACTGTATATTTCTTCCGGTAATGTTAGTATTGCTGTTTCCCCAAAGGGAATGTCCCCTTTCCATTTATATTCCTTTGGTTTCTGTCCCTCTAGAAAATAATTTACTACCAAAGATTTTAAATTGTTCTGGCCATTGTTCTTTATCCGGATAACGGCCAAGGCTCCCGTTTCATTTTTTCTACTGTGGATTTTTTCATTGGAAGGGGATATGATATCCACTAAAGCTACGTCATTTTCGGCGTTTATCTTGCCGTATTCCAGTACATAGGCCACTAGAAGTTCTTTTGCACTGGGTTTTTCCGTTTCATAGGGTTCCATATTAAGGTCAATGGTAAATTCCTGTCCTGAATATAAGTCAAAACTTACCTCATCTGGTTGCAATAAATAACCGGGGCACCAGTTGGCCCGGTCAAAGATCCAGGTCCCGGCTTGTGGATATAAGGGGTTATCTCCACATTCCATCCACAATTGCTTTCTATTGATGACCTTGCCGTTATACAGTATGTCACGGTATTTATCACAAAATTCTCCACAGCCATTGGCATCCATTCCATGGCCGGTCTGATGTATTTTTACTTTCCCAAAAGTTGATTTGCTATGGGCATTTATGGTTACGGGTTGTAAATGATTTTCAATGGGGTTGGTTTTATCCCCATAACTATAATTACCATCGTAGACCTTATGTATGGCCAGTTGCTCGGCAACGGGAGTCCCATAAGTAATTTCAAAATCCACGGTAACCTTCCATCCGCGGGTCTTGTTGTCCTCGTAACCTGTATGTATATAATCTACCTCGAGGCTATCCCTTAAAATGGGACTAAAATCTGTAATGTCCACCTTCCAATCAAATCGCCAATCTTCCTGAAATCTCCCGCCATACGGAGTGAGCATTCTAGCAATTTCATAGTTGGTGGTGTCATTTTTTTGCCTCACTTTAATGTGATCCACATAATCCCAGTCGGCACAGCGCATATTGTCAGGGCATTCAAAAGTGAGATTTAAGACTATTTGGCGAATTTCCTTGCTTTGGGGAGGAAAGAGGGCCCAATGCTTATAACTATTTTCACCTTTTGATGGGTCGGTTACAATGGTTTCCTGGTTGTGGCTTATAATATTTTCGGTATGCTGGGCCTGTAAAATATGCAGGGAACATAGAAAACCATACATTAAAAACAAAATTCTATTGATCATTGGAAAGTTGAGCGCCTAATTATTGTTTGTTGAAATAGGTTTTGATTTCCAATGTTGAGAACTGCCGGAACATTTCCATTACGCCACAATATTTTTCCACTGAAAGGTCAACCGCTCTCTGTAACTTTTTTTCGTTGAGGTTATCGCCGGAAAAATGATATTCTATCAATACCTTGTCATAATATTTGGGGTCCTCCTCGGTTAGGTTGGCAATAGTCTCTATTTTAAAGGCTTCGACCTCTAGTTTCATTTTTTTAATTAGGGACGCTACATCCAGACCAGAGCAACCGGCCAAAGCGGTCAACATAAGAGCTTTAGGACGGTATCCCATGCCTTCTCCCCCATTTTCGGGGGCTACATCTATAATTAGGTTGTTTCCGGACGGATTGTTGCTTTCAAAGGCCATATTACCAAGCCATTTGGTGGTGATTTGATTTGTCATGTAGGTGTTTTTTTCGTTACTTGTATAGGTCAAAAATACGCATAATTCACAAATCATGTCCCTTGTAGACCCTTTAGATGCCGATCATGATTCAGCGACCAAAAAGTTGGCCGAATTTTTTAATGAAACTTTGGGTTTTTGTCCTAATTCGGTATTGACCATGCAGCATAGGCCCGCTATTTCCAAGGCGTTCATTAACCTGAATATGGCGGTGATGGCCAATGAGGGAAGGGTAAGCTCGGCTTTGAAAAGAATGATGGCCTGGGTAAGTAGTAATGCCACGGGTTGTCGCTATTGCCAGGCACATGCCATAAGGGCGGCAGAACGTTACGGGGCGGAACAGGAACAATTGGATAATATCTGTGAGTATAGGACGCATTCGGCATTTTCAGAGGCCGAACGGGTAGCCTTGGATTTTGCATTGGCAGCTTCCCAGGTACCCAATACCATGAATTCTAAAATAAAGAAAGCCCTATATAAATACTGGGATGAAGGAGAGATAGTGGAAATGCTGGGGGTCATTTCTTTGTTCGGCTTTTTAAACCGCTGGAACGACACTATGGCTACAAGCTTGGAAGATGATGCTATAGAAAGTGGTAAGCAGTATTTGGAAAAATATGGTTGGGATAGGGGAAAGCACGTTTAGTGAAAATATTTTCTGTTGCAATGTGGAAACCGTCCAAAGAATTTCGATTTGGCTTTAGGCAGTTCTTAATGCCTAAATATCATTACAGATCAGTACAAAAATAAAAAGGCAGAGCATAGCTCTACCTTTTTCCCCAAATCTTACCATGAACTTAACCTACTTATGCTATGGTCCTCCAAA
Source organism: Arenibacter troitsensis (assembly GCF_900177645.1). GTDB lineage: Bacteria > Bacteroidota > Bacteroidia > Flavobacteriales > Flavobacteriaceae > Arenibacter > Arenibacter troitsensis. The sequence goes on along the minus strand of NZ_FXAO01000004.1, from coordinate 461,125 downwards.
AGTATACTAATGTAAGTTGTGGGAAAAAGGTTTTAGATGAATGTCTCTTTAATAAGTTGAAATACTCCTTATTCGATAAACAGTAATTTATATAGGATGTAATACAGCGCGGTCTGTATATAGGATTGGTACCAATAAAAAAGGTGGAGTAGTCTCCACCTTTTTTGCCCCAAATCTTACCATGAACTTAACCTACTTATGCTATGGCACTACTAAAGTACATGCGCTTAGTAGCTTTTTGATCAAAAAGACGTTAAAGAGTGTATTTCATCGATGAAGTGCATAAAATCCTACGCTTAAACGATGAAATGATTAGTATGCCCTTTCGTTTTTGCCTTCAAAAAAGTTTATAAACGCCCTGTTTACCACGCGGTTACCCCCAGGTGTGGGATAATTGCCTGTAAAGTACCAATCTCCCAAATTTTTGGGACAGGCTTCATGTAGGTTTTCAATATTTTGATATATAACCTGAACCTCGGCTTTAATGTCTGGCGGACTTAATAATTGCCCAATTTTATCGGAAATCTCATCTGCAGTAAAAGGAGCATAGAATTCCTTTACGTAATTGACCACCTCAGAATCCTGTGTTTTGGTCTGTAGCAAGCATTTTTTGTAGATTTCTTCCACAAGATGCATCGTGTTCCTTTCTTCATGTAGGGCCAAAGCAGCTTTAAATGCCACGAAATCCTCCAGTTTTGCCATATCTATTCCGTAACAGTCAGGATAACGTATTTGTGGTGCGGATGAGACAACTATAATTTTCTTAGGCAATAGTCGGTCCAATATTCTTAGGATACTCTTTTGAAGGGTGGTTCCTCTAACGATGCTATCATCAATGATGACCAAATTATCATTTTCCTTCACAGATCCATAGGAGATATCATACACGTGAGCCACCAAATCGTCCCTACTACTGTCCTGAGTTATAAAGGTTCGTAGTTTGGCATCTTTTATGGCTACTTTCTCAATCCTAGGCCTTACTTCCAGAATCTCATGTAGTTCTTCCCGTGTTATTTTTCTGCCAATAGAAAGAATTTGTTCTTCTTTCTTCTTGTTCATGTAGTTCTGTGCCGCGATTACCATTCCAAAAAAGGAAGTTTCCGCAGTATTGGGAATATAGGAGAATACGGTATTTTTTATATCGTTGTCTATTGCTTTCAGAATTATGGGAAAAAGCAGTTTTCCCAACATTTTTCTTTCCTGATAGATTTCCTTATCACTTCCTCTGGAGAAATATATACGTTCAAAAGAACAGGCCTTTCGTTCGGTAGGTTCTAAAATCTTCTTGATTTTAACCTTGCCGTTCTTTTTGATAATAATAGCGTGGCCTGGGTCCAATTCCTTAACATCGTCGAAGCTAACATTGAATACCGTTTGAATGGCAGGTCTTTCAGATGCCACTACGGCAATCTCGTCGTCTTTATAGTAATACGCAGGTCTAATCCCCGCAGGGTCTCTAAGTACAAAGGAATCACCATGTCCCAAAAGTCCGGCCATGGCATATCCACCGTCAAAATTTTTGGCTGCTCTTTTTAAGATCTTGGCAACATTTAATCTTTCCGCGATCAATGGCGAGGCCTCCCTTTTGTTAAACCCTTCTTTTTTAATATCCTTATAGAGCTGTGCAACGGCATCGTCCAGGAAATGACCAATTTTCTCCATAACTGTAACGGTATCGGCCTTTTCTTTGGGGTGCTGCCCAATTTGTACAAGGTTGTCGAATAGTTCATTAACATTGGTCATGTTAAAATTTCCGGCAACGATCAGGTTACGGTGCATCCAATTGTTTTGTCTTAAAAAAGGATGTACGCTCTCTATGCTGTTTTTGCCAAAAGTTCCATATCGAACGTGTCCCAAAAGTACTTCCCCGATGTAGGGAATATGCTTTTTTTGCTTGGGAACATCATTCAGATATTCCGGATTTTCTTTAAATGAAGTATTGATACGGTCATTTATTTGGGCAAAAATGTCCTGTATAGGTTGTTGGTCTATGGAGCGTACCCTACTCATATATCGCTCGCCCGCCTCCATGTCCAATTTAATACTGGCAAAACCGGCACCGTCCTGGCCACGGTTATGCTGTTTTTCCATCATCAGGTACATCTTGTTTACCCCGTAAAAGGCAGAACCGTACTTTTCTTGATAATATTCCAACGGCTTTAATAACCGAATCAGGGAAATTCCACATTCATGCTTAATAGCGTCGCTCATGGTAACTTTAAATTAAAAATGCCCTGTAAAATTAGGGCACATATTTATTGTAATTCAATATCAAATTGGGTAAGCTCCTTAAACTGGAGCAACCTGTTGTTGACCTCTTTCTTTTCTAATTTTTCCATTCTTTCGGTGCCAAAACGCTCCACACAGAATGATGCTAAATTGGAACCGTGTATCACCGCACTCTTTAGGTTGTTGAAACTTATGTTTTCCGATTCCGCCAAATATCCGGTAAAGCCACCTGCAAAGGTATCTCCTGCGCCCGTTGGATCAAATACCTCTTCCAAGGGCAGCGCCGGTGCAAAAAATACCTTGGATTTGTGAAACAATAGGGCTCCGTGCTCCCCTTTTTTTATGACCACAAATTTAGGGCCCATTACATGTATTTTTTCAGCGGCCCTTACCAAGGAGTGTTCTCCGGTTAATTGCCTGGCCTCTTCATCATTAATGGTGATCACATCTATGTGTTTAATAACTTCCTTCAACGCTTCAAGCGCATGGTCCATCCAAAAGTTCATGGTATCCAATACTATTAGTTTTGGTCGTTCTTCCATTTGATTAATTACACTCAGTTGCGTGTCCGGATGTAAATTTCCCAACATTAGTACCTCTGCGTCCTTAAAATTGTTTGGAACTACTGGTGTAAAGTCGGCAAGTACGTTCAATTCGGTAGATAAGGTGTCCCTGGAATTAAGATCGTTGTGATATTTTCCGCTCCAAAAGAAGGTTTTGCCCCCCTTAATAACCTGTAAGCCGGAAATATCAATATTTTTTTCGGTCAAAAGATTCAAATAATCCTGTGGGAAATCTTCGCCCACAACAGAAACAATGGCAGATTTAACTTTGAACTGTGAAGCTGCCAATCCAATAAAGGTGGCAGCCCCTCCCAAAATTTTATCAGTTTTGCCGAAAGGGGTTTCTATAGCGTCAAATGCAACAGTTCCTACTATTAAAAGTTTGCCCATTAAATTTCGAAATTTGCTGCAAAGATAGGTTTTTGAACTGCGAATTCCACAGCAATGGAAATCAAATTTTAAAAAATGATGATATCCCTATTTTCTGCCAAAATCTGCAGGTATTTCACCCCAGGCCTTGGTTTCCCATTTCACTATGGTTGTGGTGTAGGTGTTTTTTTCAAGCCACGTAATGGCGCGCCTTACCAAATCGAAAACTACTTTGTTTTCAGGGGTTTCGGGCAATTTGGAGTTACAGCTTTTTTTTCGGACCCAACTCATGGCCGTTTTGGAATCCGTGTATATTATTCGGTCGCTATTCTGTTGTTTCAAATAGGCCAATCCATGTACCAGGGCCAAAAACTCGCCAATATTATTGGTACCTTGCTTAAATGGCCCCTGTTTAAATAGCTCTTTTTTGGTTTTGGTATCTACTCCCCTGTATTCCATGATACCTGGATTACCACTAGAAGCGGCATCTACCGAAATGGAATTGTAATTGGGCTTGCCTATTTTACTAATTTGCTCCTTGCTCAGTGCAGCGGAAGTAATTTTTTTGCCTTTATAATCATCATAATTGCCGCTGTATGCCTTTTTTGCGGCCTCAAAGGTGGGGAAGGATTTGTATTGTGCCCCCTTGTAGTTGGTGATAGCCGCTTTACAGTCTTTCCAGCTGGTGTATATTCCTGGTCGACTTCCCTTCCAAACGGTATAGAATTTTTCTTTTTTGGCCATTATGTCCCCATTAAAACCTGCCCAATCACCTTGGGGAAATGTTCATATTCCAAGCGATGGACCTTTTCTGCAATCATATCCGGAGTATCCGTAGGGCTTAAAGCAACCTTTGCCTGCTTAATGATGGCGCCTTCGTCATAATTTTCGTTTACATAGTGGATGGTTATCCCCGTTTCCGTCTCATTATTGCTTTTAACCGCTTCGTGAACGTACATACCGTACATTCCCTTGCCGCCGTATTTTGGGAGCAATGCCGGATGGATGTTTATAATTCTATCGGGGTAGCTGGCGATGAGGTTGTCTGGAATTTTCCAGAGAAATCCTGCCAAAACGATGAGGTCCGGATCAAGGGCCTTAATTATGTTTAAAACGCAGTCCGAGCCATAAAACGAATGCCTGTTAAAGTATATGGCATTCAAATTTAATCGGTTACATCTTTCAAAAACTTGGGCGTCCTTTTTGTTGGATAGTACACAGCTAATGGAAACCTCGGGATTATCGTGAAAATATTGTGCTATGTTTTCAACGTTGGAACCGGAGCCGGAAGCAAATAGGACAATCCTTTTCATGTATTGTTTTGGGGTTAAGACGGAAAATAATTTTGGGCTAAAATAGCACTCTTGTGTTTAATTTTATTAAATTACATCACATTTTAACGACAAATAGTGTTATTAAACCAAAGTTTTTTATTTTTGCCATCAATTTAAATTTTTAAAACCGATATTATTATGTCAGACATTGCATCAAGAGTAAAAGCTATCATCGTAGATAAATTAGGTGTTGATGAGAACGAAGTTGTAACCGAAGCTAGCTTTACCAACGACTTAGGGGCAGATTCATTGGATACTGTTGAGTTGATAATGGAGTTCGAAAAAGAATTTGATATTCAAATTCCGGACGATCAAGCAGAAAACATTGCTACAGTTGGTCAAGCTATAAGTTATATAGAAGAAGCCAAGTAATTTTATGATTTCTTGAACAAGTTTCAAAATTATCCATGTGGTAAAGACGCTGCATGGATAATTTTTTTTAATTTACACCTAACTTAATAAGTTAAACAAAAATTTAGTTCAATGCAATTAAAGCGAGTTGTGGTTACTGGTCTAGGTGCTTTGACACCTATTGGCAATAATATTGAAGAGTATTGGGAAGGCCTGAAGAACGGAAAAAGTGGTTCGGCTCCCATTACTTATTATGATACAGAGAAGTTTAAAGTAAAATTTGCATGCGAATTAAAGAACTATAATGCCGAAGATTATTTTGATAGAAAAGAGGCGCGTAAATTGGATAGGTTTGCCCAATATGCCCTCATTTCTTCAGATGAAGCCATAAAAGACTCAGGATTGGATCTTGATAAGATAGATAAATTTCGAACCGGAGTAATCTGGGGAGCTGGTATAGGAGGATTGGAAACGTTTCAGAACGAAGTTTTAAATTTTGCCGCTGGAGACGGAACACCAAGGTTTAACCCATTCTTTATCCCAAAAATGATTGCTGATATTGCTCCTGGTAATATCTCTATAAAGCATGGTTTTATGGGTCCCAATTATACAACTGTATCCGCGTGTGCATCTTCTGCCAATGCTATTATCGATGCGTTGAACACTATTCGTTTGGGATATTGTGATGTTGTAGTGACTGGTGGTAGCGAAGCAGCAGTTACCATTGCCGGTATGGGAGGATTTGGGGCAATGCATGCGCTTTCCACACGTAATGACAGTCCAGAAACAGCTTCTAGGCCATTCGATGCCACTCGGGACGGATTTGTTTTGGGAGAAGGAGCTGGAGCGCTAATCCTTGAAGAATATGAGCATGCCAAAGCCAGGGGGGCAAAAATATATGCCGAGGTGGCAGGAGGAGGTTTATCCAGTGATGCTTACCACATGACGGCCCCACATCCTGACGGAATTGGTGTGGTTAGGGTAATGGAGAATTGTTTAAAGGACGCCGGATTAAAACCTGAAGATGTGGATGCCATTAATACACATGGTACTTCAACACCCTTAGGTGATGTTGCCGAATTAAAAGCGATAACCAAGGTTTTCGGAGAGCATGCGCATCAAATAAACATAAACTCCACAAAATCCATGACAGGGCATCTTTTAGGTGCTGCCGGTGCTATTGAGGCTATAGCTTCCATATTGGCCATGGAGCATGGATTGGTACCCCCTACCATAAACCATACAACGGTAGACGAGAATATTGATCCCAAATTAAACCTTACCCTGAATAAGGCTCAAAAAAGAGAGGTAAATGTTGCCCTGAGCAATACTTTCGGATTTGGGGGACATAATGCATGTGTAATATTTAAAAAAATTAGCTAAGTCATCATATGAACGCTTTTTCCAATTTATTTAATTCCCATTCAAAAAAGGATGGGGATTTTTTTTTGGGAATGAAAAAAATTTTGGGTTTTAAGCCGAAAAACCTGGAAATTTATCAAAAAGCGTTCGTTCATCGCTCTGCCAACAAAAAGGATAAGGCCGGTTTTCCTATGAATTATGAGCGCTTGGAGTTTCTTGGGGATGCCATGCTGGGAACCATAATTTCCAAGCACTTATACAGTAAGGTTCCGGATGGGGACGAAGGATATCTCACCAAAATGAGATCCAAAATCGTAAGTAGGGAGCACCTGAATGAGTTGGGGAAGGATCTAAAACTCATCGATTTTGTGGAGAGTAGAATTCCTAAATCACGTTTTGGCGACAATATACACGGAAATGTTTTTGAAGCCTTGGTTGGAGCTATTTATTTGGATAGGGGATATAAATTTTGCGAAAAGTTCATCAGCAAAAGGATAATAGATCCCTATGTAGATATCGAACAACTGGAGGGTAAGGTCATAAGCTATAAAAGCTTGGTGATAGAATGGTGCCAAAAGCAAAAAAAATCTTTTAATTACGATATCTACGAGGATACGGGTAATGATGTTGTTAAGCACTTTGCTGTGAAATTGTCCATCGCAGGCAAAATTGTGGCCAAAGCTAGGGCAACTTCAAAAAAGAAGGCCGAGGAACGGGCTTCCAAAAGGGCGTATTTTGCGTTACAGGACAAGATGGATAAATCCAATGAGTGATATCCTTAAATTAAAGGGCTATCTCCAAAATTTGGATAGAAATCCCTACAATGGACATAGGGGTTGAAAATTTTATTAAACTCCAACGTTTTCGTAGTCTGAACAACGTTTTATACTTGGAATGGATAGGCTAGTTTCGTTATTAATCCTATATTTACGCCTTTCACGGAAAGTATGGCAGCGATACACAAAATTTCGGAAGATTTTTATGAAGAAACTTTCACTTTAATCGCTTTGCACAGCAGTATAGAAGATTTTATGCTGGTATATGCACTTAATTCTTGCCTTAAAACCAAGTTAAAGAGGTCCGTGAACGATTTGGATTTGTCGCAAGGAGGCTCGTTCCCAATTTTTGATTGGAGAGATGAAGTAAATGATCGTTATTACACATTTGTAAGCAACAATGATGTAAGAGAAGAGGTGTTGGGTATAGGAAATCTGTTTCAGGATCAGCCAACTTTTACAAAATATCATTTGGTTCCTGAATATAGGGATGTCGATTATTTTTTAAAGATTGAACACGACGAATTGGACGTGGAAGATAATATTTTGAAGTCCGTACTAACAATACCAAAAGTCATAACGGCCTATTTGGTGGATGCAACTAAACTAAAATCTAAAAATAATTTAATTTTTTAAAATAATGCCAATAAATAAAAAGACAAAAATAGTAGCTACCCTAGGACCAGCTACTAGTACGAAGAGTGTTCTTAAGGACATGATTGAGGCTGGAGTGGATGTCTTTAGGATAAACTTTTCCCATGCCGACTATAAGGACGTAGCAGAGCGCATACAAATGATTCGTGATTTGAATGAGGAATTGGGTACTTACACCTCTATACTTGCCGATTTACAAGGACCAAAATTAAGGGTAGGCGTTATGGCCGGTGAAGTAGTGGTTTCCCCAGGAGATGAAATCACTTTTGTTACCGGTAAGCCTTTCGAGGGAAATGCGGAAAAAGTGTATATGAACTACACTAATTTTCCAAAAGATGTTAAAGCGGGTGAGCGTATCTTGTTGGATGATGGAAAGTTAATGTTTGAGGTAATTTCTACGAACTCCAAAGATGAAGTTAGGGCAAAAGTAATCCAAGGCGGGCCATTGAAATCCAAGAAAGGGGTTAACCTGCCAAACACCAATATCTCTTTACCGGCATTGACCGCAAAGGATATAAAGGATGCCATTTTTGCCATATCGCAAGACGTGGATTGGATAGCCCTTTCCTTTGTGAGATTTAGTCAGGATCTAATAGATCTTCAGAATATTATAAAGGAACATTCCGAGCATAAAATTCCAATTATTGCAAAAATTGAAAAACCTGAAGCGGTAGAAAACATTGATAAGATTGTGGCATATTGTGATGGATTGATGGTTGCAAGAGGGGATTTGGGAGTTGAGGTTCCGGCACAGGAAGTACCCCTTATCCAAAAGCAATTAGTACTAAGGGCCAAAAAGGCCAGGATACCGGTAATTATAGCCACCCAGATGATGGAAACCATGATTACCAGCCTTACACCTACCCGTGCCGAAGTGAACGATGTAGCCAACTCGGTAATGGATGGTGCCGATGCAGTAATGCTTTCAGGGGAAACTTCCGTTGGAAATTATCCTGTGCAGGTAATACAAAAAATGTCCAGTATCCTGGAAAGTGTTGAGAACTCAGAACTCATTAAGGTGCCACATGAGCCACCTCAGGTTAGGACCAACAGATATATCACCAAATCCATTTGTTTCCATGCCGCCAATATGGCCAACGAAATTAAGGCCAAGGCTATTTCTACTTTGACTAATAGTGGATATACGGCTTTCCAAATATCTGCATGGAGACCAAAGGCCCATATATTGGTATTTACCTCCAATAAAAGGATCCTTACCCAGCTTAACTTGTTGTGGGGAGTAAAGGCTTTTTATTACGATAAATATGTGTCTACGGACGAAACTATCGAGGATGTCAATAAAATGGCATGCCAGAAAGGATTTTTGGAAGTTGGGGACATGTTGATTAGTTTGGCGGCTATGCCTATAAAAGATAAGGGAATGGTGAATACCTTACGTGTTTCGCAGATAGAAAACTGTAATTTTTAGAAACGGATTCCCGAATACATTATTAAGGGCCTGTCTGGATGTTTAAACTGGACAGGTCTTTTTTTTATTACAAGTCGAATTTTAATTGTACGGTAAGTACCTTTTGTTCCAAAGGTTCATTTTTTTCCGTATTTAGATTGGATAGGGATATTCCTAAAAGGCGAACCGAATTTTCCAATTTTTCCTGGTAAAGCAGCGCTTTGGTAGTATCCAATATCAAGGATTTGTCCGCAATATAATAGGGTAGGGTCTTACTTCGCGTCTGAAGGCTGAAATCGCTATATTTTATTTTCAAGGTTACCGTTTTCCCTGATATCTTTGATTTTTTTAGGCGTTTTTCCAGTTCCGCGGCAATGTTCTCCAATCTTTGGAGCATAAAGATCTCACTGCTCAGATTTTCATTGAAAGTACGCTCGGCACCTACCGATTTTGGGATTCTATTGGGCTTTACCTCGCTGTTGTGAATACCTCTAACCACATGGTAGTAGTAATCCCCGCTTTTGCCAAAATGTTCCCTTAGAAATTCAACGGATTTCTGTTTAAGGTCTTTTCCCGTAAAAATACCGAGGTGATACATTTTATCGGCAGTTACCTTCCCCACCCCATAGAATTTTCTAATTTCCAGGTCTTCCAAAAAAGATATTACCTCTTCTGGATTAACGGTTTTTTGACCATTTGGCTTATTGTAGTCGCTCGCAACCTTGGCCAGGAATTTGTTAATGGATATTCCTGCCGACGCTGTGAGGCCCACTTCGTTAAAAATACGCTGTCTAATCTCTTCTGCTATAAGGGAGGCCGATGGATTTCCTTTTTTGTTGGTTGTAACGTCCAAATAGGCCTCGTCCAATGAAAGCGGTTCCACCAAATCTGTATAATCGAAAAATATATTTCTAATTTTAAGGGAAATCTCTTTGTAACGTTCAAAACGCGGGGGAACAAATATTAAACCGGGACAGTTTCTTTTGGCCAAATAACCACTCATTGCACTACGCACGCCAAATTTTCTGGCTTCGTAACTGGCGGCGGAAACCACACCCCTTTTTTCGGCCCCGCCAACGGCCAAAGGCTTGCCCTTTAGAGCAGGGTTGTCCATTTGCTCTACGGAGGCGTAAAACGCGTCCATATCTACATGGATTATTTTTCGTTGTGGGAAATCCAATTTCATACCGTAAATTTATAACAAGTTGGGGCTATTACGCCCAACCTAACATGTTAAACGCAGCAAATGGGGCAGGGACAAATAAAATTAAGCGGTAAAACGGCCATAGTATTGGGTGCAACCGGCTTAACTGGAGGGTATTTAGTGCAGATGTTGCTCAAGGATGAACGGTATATAAAAATAAAACTCTTTTCTAGGAGCAGTATTGGGTTTTCCCATCCAAAATTAGAGGAACATATAGTAGACCTCTTAACTTTGGAAAGTCATAAAGCCAATTTTCTAGGGGATGAGGTGTTTTGTTGTATTGGTACTACCAAGGCTAAAACCCCCGATACGGAAATGTACAAAAGGATAGATTTTGGGATACCGGTTTCGGCGGCCAAAATAGGTCGTGAAAACGGGATTGAAACCTTCCTGGTCATCTCGGCCATGGGAGCCAATTCCAAAAGCAGTGTCACCTACAACAGAATAAAAGGGGAAATGGAAGAGGCCGTGTTAAAGTGCGGGATCCCCAAAACCTATATTTTACAACCCTCATTGATAGGAGGTAAGCGAGAGGAGAAACGGATAGGGGAATGGTTGGCCAAGCAGTTAATGAAGGTTCTAAATTTGGTTCTCGTTGGACCCTTGGAAAAATTTAGGTCCATTGAACCGGAGGTTATTGCGGGCACAATGGTTTGGTTGGCCAATAATAATTATGGCAATGTCAGGATCCAATCACATGAAATTAAGAGAATATACCGTAGCCATTTTTTAAATATTAGTAACCAATTAGCATAAATGATAGAAATAGAGCGTAAATTTTTAGTGAAGTCGGAAGCTTTTAAAACACACGCTGTTCAAAAGGAAAGAATTGTACAAGGTTTTTTAAATACGGATCCCTTAAGAACGGTAAGGGTAAGGATCAAGGGAGATAGGGGTTATATAACGGTGAAGGGAAAGGGTAACCAGAATGGCACCACGCGTTTTGAGTGGGAAAAGGAAATATCCGTTAAGGAGGCGGATGCCTTGATGAATTTGTCCGAGCCCGGGGTTATAGATAAGCTGAGATATTATATTGAGGTTGGGAAACATATTTATGAGGTAGATGAATTTTTTGGTGATAATTCGGGATTGATAGTAGCTGAAATTGAGTTGGAACATGAGAATGAGAACTTTTTCAAGCCCAGTTGGTTAGGACAGGAGGTAACGGCAGATGTCAGATATTACAATTCTCAGTTGAGTAAAAACCCTTTTAAGTCATGGAAAAAATAAGATTCTTATGTGCTGTCCTATTAATGGGACAGTTCTTATCCTGTAAGGATTCAGTAAATGGTACACGTGTACATTTGGAGCAGCAAGTCGTTGAACCGGAGCCTTCCGTGGCCCAAGTGAAGAAGCGTTTGGAATCACTGGGATTTAAAACTTTCGAATATAGGGATGAAAAGACCAAGGATACCATTTTGATGCAGCAATATTTTATGGCCTTTTTAAAGAGTGGGCCAAATCGCTCCCAATCCAAGGCTGAGGCCGATAGTCTACAGGCCTTGCATTTGGCCCATTTGGGCAGAATGTACGAGGAAGGTTATGCCGATATTTCGGGTCCTTTTACGGACAATGGGGACATACGGGGCATTACTATCTACAATGTGCCTACCCAAGAAATGGCAGATAGTCTGGCCAATATGGATCCTATGGTAAAATCGGGCAGGTTGGCCATTGAGATACACCCATGGTGGGCTGCCAAAGGATTTAAACTAAGATAGTTTGGAGACATAACTTTTTGTTGCTATACCTCTAAGATTATTTATGATCAAATGTTCCAATAATTCTGAACTGGTGTATTGATCAAAGAGATTATTGTTTGAAAAGAGCATATATTCCAGTCTGTTCAAATATATATGGGAAGTAAGTGCCAAATTCACATTCTGTCTGATCTGCCCTTTTGTTTGGGCCTGTTGTAATAGCCCAAGCACACGATTATGAATTACGTTTGCCCTAAATTCATTGAAAAGTTCGTTGGCGACGGGATAGTATTTCTTTAGGCCCATTAAAAATGAGGGGCTAAATTTTTTAAGATTATTCAACCCTATCCTGTAAATAGAAATAATTCCCTGGATAGGGTTGTTTTTTTCTTTTTCCAATGTCCTTGTTATCTCATTTTTCACTTTGGCCAATAGGTATTTGAGACTTTCCTGAACAATTTCTTCCTTGCTCGTAAAATACCTATAGATCGTTTTTTTTGAGATACCCATTTCATGGGCCAGGTCATCCAAGGTAAATCTTTTGCTTCCAAATTTTAAAAATTTGGAAATGGCAAATTCTAAAAATTCTTCCTGATTCTCCATGGCCTGTAAATTTGCCTTTTATTTCCAGCCACCACCCAAGGAACGATACAATTCTACTGTAGCCGATAATTGGGACAGTTTATTGGTAATAAGGTTTAATTCAGCACTAAGGGCACTTTGTCTAGCCGTTAACAAATCTAGGTAATTGGCGTAACCATTTTTTAACAACTCCTCAGAATTGCTTTCTGCTTTTCGCAAAGCCTCTACTTCATTTTTTCTGAACTCGAATTTTCTGGTTTCAGCTTCATAGGAAAATAGCGCGTTGGACACTTCACTTCCTGCAACCAATAAGGTTTTCTTAAAATTCAATAAGGACCTTTCCTGATTGGCAAGGGCCACTTCTTTTTGGGTTTTAAGTTTTCTTTGGTTCAAAAGAGGTTGTGTCAATCCACCAACTACTGTTGCAAATAGGGAGTTTGCGTTTAGTAACTTATCTAATTCCAAACTTTGTAAGCCGCCTGAAGCAGTTAAGGTAAGGGATGGATAGAAACTACTGTTGGCTACATTGGTCAATTCAAAATCTTTTATCAGAGCATATTCTGCAGCCATAACGTCCGGTCTGTTTCTTAACAATCTTGCAGGTACGCCCAGCTTTATTTCCTGATCAATGATTTGATTGTCCAATCGACTTCTTTTGAACTCTTGGGGTGCTTTGCCCAGCAAAATACTTAATGTGTTTTCTGCGTTAAAAATTGCAGTTTCTATATCTATTTGGAGTGCTCTAGCATTATTGTACTGTGCTATGTTTTGGTCTACTGCCACCTGGGTAACCTGACCCGCATCTTTTAAGGCTTGAATGGTCTCTACACTACTCTCCCTGGTTGCTATGGTTTGTTTTGTTACTTCCAACTGTGCATCCAAAGCCAATAGGTTGTAATAGGTATTGGCAATGCTGGAAATCAATTGTGTTTTTACGGCCTGATGTCCCGCAACACTTTGTAGATAATCTGCCTGTGTTGCCCTTTTATTACTTCTTATTTTCCCCCAAATATCAGCCTCCCAAGATAAATTTGCAGTAATATCATAAGTGTCCAAACCTCCACTAAATATAGAACCAAACTGACTGTTTTCTGAATATTCTTGGTGTGTATAGTTGGGCCCTACACTTAATGTTGGCATATAACCCGCCTTCCCTTGTTTTGCATACGCTTCTGCAGCAATCATTTGCTGAATTGCCATGCGAATGTCCATATTATTTTGAAGACCTTCCTCTATGTATTGTTCAAGATATTGATCTGTAAACAAGTCTTTCCAAGATACATCTGCCATGGAAACACTATCTTTTGGAAGGTTTTCGGTTCTATAAAGGTTTTCGGTTTTTATATCCAAATCTGGTCTTACGTAATCCCGGGCCACAAAACAACTTTGTAATGTTATTGCAACTACTACTATAAGGGCACCTCTATTTAAATTTCTATATTTTATAATTGATTTCATTGTTTTTAATCTTCAATAGTTTGTATTGCTGGTTTACTTGAGACTTTTTCCTGTAGCCACTGAAACAAGATAAATAGGATAGGAATTACAAAGACTCCCAAGATGGTTCCAATAAGCATTCCCCCCGCTGCCCCTGTTCCTATGGAGTTGTTTCCTTCTGCCCCAACACCTTTGGCCAGTACCAATGGCATTAATCCTAAAATAAAGGCAAAAGAGGTCATTAAAATTGGGCGTAATCTTGCTTTTGCTCCATGGATAGCAGCGTCTACAATACTTTCACCATTTTTTCGTCTTGCCAATGCAAACTCTACAATAAGTATGGCGTTTTTAGCGAGTAACCCAACTAGCATAATTAAGGCTATTTGGAAATAAATGTTGTTTTCCAGCCCTAGAAATTTCGTGCTTATATAGGCTCCAAACACCCCAAATGGAAGGGAGAGAACTACAGTAAATGGCAGTAGGTAACTTTCATACTGCGCACTTAATAAAAAGTAAACAAAGAGAATACTTAATGCGAATATGAAAATAGTTTGGTTACCAGCATTTACCTCTTCACGTGTTAAACCAGAATAGGCTACCGTATAATTACTTGGTAATTTTGCTACCTCTTCTTCAATAACCCTAATGGCATCACCGGTACTATACCCTTCATTTGTTGCTCCTGTAATATTAGTTGAGTTAAATAGGTTAAAACGTGTTACCGATTGCGGACCATAAACGCGTTTTAATTGTACAAATTGAGTAATTGGTGTCATCTCACCAGTATCTGTTCTTACATACATACTGTTTAAATCATCGGTAGTTGCCCTATCATTTGGTAAAGCTTGAATGTATACTCTAAATTGCTTTCCAAATTTTGAGAAATCTGATGCATAAACACCGCCTATATAACCTTGTAATGTAGAAAAAATACTGTTAATCGGAACGCCTTTCTCTTTCGCTAAAGGTACATTTACCTCCATTTCATATTGCGGGTAATTGGTGTTAAAGGCAGATTGCGCATATTTAATTTCGGGATGACTCATTAAGGCCATGGCAAAATCCTTATTAGCTTTATCCAAGTCTGTAAATTCACCTCCAAATTTGTCTAACAAATTCACCTCAAAACCGGATGAGTTACCAAAACCACGAATACTTGGTGGTGAGAAGAAAATAATATTTGCTTCTGGAATGGTTGCTGCTATACCAAATAATTTTCCGATTATGGCTTGAGAAGACAAAGAAGGATCTTTACGTTCGCTCCAGTCATCAAGTTTAAAAAAGCCAATTCCGTAGTTACTTCCTGCACCACTAATTAAGCTTCGCCCCTTAATAAAAGAGACATTAACAACTCCCGGTAATTCTTTTGTTTTTGCATATAATTCTTTAGTTACGGCATTTGTTCTATCTAAAGATGCTCCTGCTGGTAATTCAATATTGGCAAAAATAATTCCTCTATCTTCATTGGGTACAAACCCTGTTGGTGTTGTTTTTGCTGCCCAAAAAATACCAACTGCAGCCAACAATAACAATAGGGCAGGTATCCATTTTCTTTTATAAAACACTTGAAGTGATTTTCCATATCTCTCTACTGTGGCATTGAAACCGCGATTGAAGAGTGTATAAAAGCGCTTTAAGGGTCCTTTACCTTTAAGTTCCTCCTCTTCTTTATGTGTTTTTAAAAATAAGGCACATAAAGCCGGACTCAATGTTAAAGCATTTACTGCCGAAATAAGAATGGCTATTATTAATGTCACCCCAAATTGCTCGTAAAAAACACCTGTTGGACCTGTAATGAATGTTACTGGAATAAATACAGCTGCCATGACTAAGGTAATGGATATAATAGCTCCAGAAATTTCATTCATTGCGGTCAGGGTTGCATTTTTAGGATTTTTTTCGCCCTCATCCATTTTGGAATGAACTGCTTCCACAACCACAATGGCATCATCTACCACAATACCAATTGCGAGAACTAGCGCGAATAGCGTTAAGAGGTTTATGGAATAACCAAATACACCAAGGAAGAAGAAAGTACCAATAATAGAAACTGGAACCGCAATTGCTGGAATTAATGTTGAACGGAAATCTTGTAAGAATATAAATACTACTAAAAACACTAGTAAAAATGCTTCCAGTAAAGTACTAACAACCTTTTCAATCGACGCATTTAAAAATAAACTGGTGTCGTAAGGTATTGAAATATGTAATCCTTCGGGAAGGTCTTTTTCAACATTGTTAAGTGTTGTTTTTATATTTTCTATAATTTCCTGAGCGTTTGATCCTTTGGTTTGAAAAATGCCCATAAATACTGCAGGCTTTCCTATAGTCATGGCGTTTGATGAATAGGATTGGGCATCCAGTTCTATTGTTGCAACATCATTCAATCTTAGAAATTCGCCATTTCCTAGGGCTTTTATAACGATATCTCCATATTGTTTTTCCTCTTTAAAACGTCCACTATATGTTAATACATAAGAAAAGGATTCCCCATTATTTTCTCCTAGTGCTCCGGCCGCAGCCTCTAAATTTTGTTCTTGCAGAACAGCAGAAATATCTGAAGGAATTAAACTATAAGCGGCCAATTTTTCTGGCTTTAACCAAATGCGCATCGCATAATCTTGTTGGGAAAACACACTAACATCTCCAACACCGTTAATACGTTGAACAGCAGGTATTACATTTATTTTTAAATAATTCTGAATGAATGTGGCATCGTAATCTTCATTTTCAGAATACATTGAAATAAACATTAAAGCACTAGTTTCCTGTTTCTGTGTTGTTACTCCAGTTTGAATTACCTCTTGTGGCAATAAGGGATTGGCTCTTGCTACCCGGTTTTGCACGTTTACAGCTGCAATATCTGGATCCATTTCTTGGTTAAAATACACTGTAATTTCTGCTGTGCCGTTGTTGGATGCTGTAGAGGTAATGTACGTCATTCCCTCTGCACCATTAATCTGCTCTTCAATAGGTACGATTACACTTTCTAAAACAGTTTCTGCGTTGGCCCCAGGATATGAAGCTGTTACTTTAATTGTTGGCGGAGCAATGTCTGGATATTCCTCTATTGGCAGACTCGATATGCTTATAACACCAAGTACAACTATGATAATAGAAATTACCGTTGAAAGTACTGGTCTTTCAATAAATGTTTTTAACATGATAATTATGTTTGTTTATTTCTAGTTTTTAAATAGGGTTGCTACTGGCTTAATAGCTGTCTCGAAAGGTGTTTTTTGTGGGGATATGACCATTCCGCTTCTAAGTTTGCCAACTCCCGATACTATAATGGTATCGTTTGGATCCACACCAGATTCTACAACATATAAGTTATCTACACTTGCTTTTACATTAATAATAGCGGTAGTTACTTTGTTGTCTTCGTCCAACTTAAACAACATAATATTTCCTTGTTGCTCAAATGTTGCTTCTTGTGGAACAACAATTGCATTTTCATATATGGTTGGTATTTGAACTTTTCCACTATTGCCATTGGTTAATAGTCGGTTTGGATTATTAAAGACAGCTCTTAAACTAACGGTGCCTGTATTTGTGTTGACTTGCCCTGAGCTGGTTTCAATTTTGCCTTTTTCAGAATATGTATTTCCGTTTGCCAGTATTAGGTTTATATCGGAATAATTAGCCAATTTTTCTTTTAAATTTTCACCTTTGGCATTTTGTAAAAAGTCGAAGTATTGAGATTCATTTAAGCTAAAGAAGGCATAAACTTGGCTAATATCGCTAACGGTTGTTAATGCCTTTTGGTCATTTGGACTTACCAAAGCTCCTTCCCTAAAATGAATGGCACCAACATAACCATCTATAGGGCTTTTTATTGTGGCATAGCCAATGTTTGCAGAAACTCCGCTATAGCTCGCCTTAGCTTGTGCTAAATTGGCCTTGGCAGTTTCCAACTGAACTGGACTAATAATGTTTTTTTCTACAAGTGGGATCAATTTATCAACTTCAACCTGTGCGGCATTGACCCTTGCTTTTGCTGCTCCTGCATCTTGATTTAATGACTGTGTTTCCAATTTAAAAAGTACTTGCCCTTTTTTTACTTTTTGACCTTCATCTACATATACTTTTTCAATGTATCCCGATGTTTTAGCTCTAACATCACTGTTTACCCTACCCTCAATCGTAGTAGGATATTCCGTATAACCCGTTACTGTCTTATGTTCCACTTGGGATACTGGAATTGCTGCAGGTGGTGCGGTTGGCGGTGGGGTAGCACTTTTGTTGACACAGGAAGAGAGTATCGTTGCAATACCGATTATGGTAAATGTGGTGATTCTTTTCATATTATAAATATTGATGATTTGTTAAGGTTTTGTTAATTCGAAATGTTCGGTACTAACCGAACTAATTTGTAAAATTTTTTTATTGTTCTAGTTTTGACAATTTTTCAATGGTTACTTCAAACGCATTTTGATTTTTCTTTAGGCAATCCATATAAATTTTAGTTTTTTCTTTGTTCGCCACATATTTATCGGGATTGTAGGTTTCGTTATATGCGACCACTTTTTGTATCATTTTTGATTCGTTTTGTGCTTTTTTGAGTGCTTGTTCTAATTTTTTAATAAAAAAGGTGTTTTTATCGGCAATTTTAAAATATCTTTTTCTATCCCCTGCTTTGGTAAAATATTTAATCATTCCCAATTGAAGTAATAGATTTATGGAGGTGGAGATTGAGCTTTTGCTCGCACCCCGTTTCAGTAGACATTCTTCGAATGTTAAGCCAATTTCATCTGTAAGGACCAAACTTGCAAAGATCCTAGCAGCTAATGGAGGTAAGGAATATTCATTTTCAAAGTGAATTCCTAATTCCTCTATTAACTCTTTTCTGTATTGCTCTTTGTTCATATTTTGAAAATTGAAATACAAAAGTACTGTTAGTTCTGTAAAAAACGAACTAAAAAAACGTTAATTTTTTGTTAACAACAATTAAGGGTCTATTGCGCCAGTATACCCTCCAATTCCATAACCGGGATAGGTCCTAGATTGGATTCGCTAATAGCGTATTTTTCGAAGAGGAAGCGCTTTTCGTACAGTTTGTCATCTGCGAAAAAAGTAACAAAGAATTCATTGTTGAAAGCTAGTATTTCTTCCTGAAGTATTTCAATTTTTCGAAAGCTTTTGGCCGGAATGTCACCCAATCCATGCCTCATGGTAGATGTTTTACGGTCTTCTTCATAACCGTTGGAGACAGCAATGACCGCTTCTATCTTGGAATCCCTATCGTTGATAATGTAAGCATTCCAATTTTTTTCCAAGAATTCATCGTTCCATTCATGTACAATGGCAACGTGTACATTTTTTGCAATTGGAATTTCTATATCTTTTTTCAATTGTACAGGAAATAATTCAGAATTCCCCCAACTAAGGTTGTCGAGGAAATTTTGTTAATACTATATTTTATAGATAGGCACCCTTTCCAAAAAAGGTGCTCTAAATATGATTGTCACATTTGCCGAAATGCCGGAATTAAAATTAAAAAGCACTCTTAAACTGTTCTAAAAAGCGAACATCATTTTCGCTCAAAAGTCTAATATCTGAAATTTGATGTAGCAGTAAGGCAATTCTATCGATACCCATACCAAAAGCAAATCCGGAGTATTCGTTGGCATCGATGCCACAATTGGTAAGCACATTGGGGTCTACCATTCCACAGCCCATGATTTCCAGCCACCCGGTACCCTTGGTCATTTTATAATCGGTTTCGGTTTCCAGTCCCCAATAAACATCTACTTCGGCACTAGGTTCGGTAAATGGGAAGTAGGATGGCCTAAGCCTTATTTTGGATTTTCCGAATAATTCGGTGGTGAAAAATTGCAATGTTTGTTTTAAATCGGCAAAGGAAACATCCTTGTCTATATAGAGTCCTTCTACCTGATGAAAAAAGCAATGGGAGCGGGCGGATATTGCTTCGTTCCGATACACCCTACCAGGCGAAATGGTCCTTATGGGCGGTTTGTTGTTTTCCATATAGTGCACTTGTACCGATGAGGTATGGGTACGCAATAAAATGTCCGGATCGGTCTGTATAAAAAACGTATCCTGCATATCTCTTGCGGGATGATATTCCGGAAGGTTTAGAGCAGTGAAATTATGCCAGTCGTCCTCTATTTCCGGTCCTTCCGAGACATTGAACCCTATGCGGGAAAAGATGTCAATAATCTGATTTTTGACTATCGAAATAGGATGGCGGGTTCCAAGGCCCAAGGGCTCCCCAGGTCTTGTTAAATCACCATAGATACCTTTTTCCTCTTTCTTATTTTCGAGGGCTTCCTTTAAAGTATTTACTTTTTCGGTAGCGACGGTCTTTAGTAAATTGACGGTTTTCCCAAATTCTTTTTTTTGCTCATTGGGAACGTTTTTAAATTCGGAAAAAAATTGATTGAACAATCCTTTTTTTCCCAGGTACTTTATGCGAAATGCCTCTATGGCCTCAATATCGGTAGATGAAAAATTTTCTACCTCGGTAATATGCTTTTTTATGCTATCGATCATGTTGTTCGGCTAATGCCGCAAATTTAAGATATTTACGGCATTACCGACTACATATTTTATCATAAATTGGCTTGTAACCTAGGCTGAAGCTTCGGCCTTTTGTTCTACTGTCTTTTTGTTTAAGTAAGAAATGCACTCATCAAAAGTGTTAAAAATACGTTCTTTTGGTATTAGATCTGGTATTAGATCTACCCTTTCCATCATGTAACGTGGTTGATCCAGCACATCTACCAACAAAACTTCAATGTTGGAATTAAGTAAATCTATAAGTACATCTTCCAAAGTGTAAAGGCCGGATTGGTCCATATACTGCATTCTGTCCATGCGAATTATTACCGTGGATGCAGTTCTTGGAATTTGGTTTGCCAAGGCTTGAAATTCACTGGTGGAACCAAAGAACAGGGGGCCTTTAATGTGCTTTATAAATACTTTTTCCTTTAAATGTTTCGGGAAATTGGCCTCATCTGCCCATCCTTTTTCATGTTCCAAGGTTTTTACATCCGATCTTTCTGCCGTAAGATCTCCCATTTTTTTCATGAACATTAAGGAGGCAATTACAAGACCCACACCCACGGCATAGACCAAATTCCATACGGATGAAAGTACAAGTACCACGAGCATGATGATAACCTCAGAACTCAATTTAATTGGTCCAAGGCTTATGTCTTTCGGTAAACTTGGGATGGCTTTTAATCCTTTATAATCCATAACACCTATACCTACCGTAACCAATATCCCAGCAAGTACTGCTGCAGGTATTTGCGATGCCACTGGGCCCAAAGCCAAAAGAATGATAAGAAGCAAAATACCTGCGACCATACCGGACAGTTTGGTTTTGCCCCCTGCGTTTATGTTCACTACGGTACGAATGGTGGCACCGGCTCCAGGGATTCCCCCAAAAATAGCGGCTATACTGTTTCCTATTCCCTGACCTACAAGTTCCTTATTGGGCTGATGTTTCGTTTTGGTCATGTTATCGGCCACAACGGAGGTTAAAAGTGAATCTATGGCTCCCAATAATGCCAAGGTCAATGCCGTAAAGAAATAGGGGGTTATGGAGCTAAGTTTAAATCCGGTAAATATTTCGAGGTTGGGAACGGGGAAGCCACTGGGTATTTCTTCGATAGGGCGATAGTTGAGTCCAAAACCGTAGGCCACTCCTGAAACAACGATCAAGGCTACCAAGGCGCTAGGTATGGTAGTCGTAATTTTTTTGAAGCCATAAATAATGGCGATGGTAGATAAGGCTAGGATAAGTTCCATCCAATTAATGTTTTGCATGGCCCTAGGTAGGACTTTTAAGGTACCCAAAACCCCTGAAGCCTCACTCTTGGCTAGGGTTCTTGCCTCTTTGTCCATATCCTCTTGGGTAATGGATTTTGAACGTTCTATAGTTTCTTCAAAATCTTCCAAAACCAGAATACCCTCGCCAGCTTCTTCTTTAAGAATATTTTCTAAGATGATTTCCTCTGCCATTGGTTTAAATTGCGATACATACTCATCATCTTCCTTAGGATAATACCCTACGGATGGTAGAATTTGGGTCACCAAAATAATGACACCAATGGCGGTCATAAAACCGGAAACCACGGGATAAGGAATATATCTAATGTACTTACCTATACCTATAAGACCCAAGCCTATTTGCATAAGGCCGGCCAATAGAAATATGATAAGAATGGCTGGAAGCGCCTTTTCTATGCTTCCGTCATTAACAGCCACTAACCCTGCAATAACCACCATACTTACGGCTGTCATTGGAGCCGTTGGGCCGGAAATTTGAGTGTTGGTGCCTCCAAAAAGCGCAGCGAAAAAACTGATGAAAATAGCTCCATACAGTCCGGCGCTGGGTCCAAGCCCGGAACTTACTCCAAAGGCTAAAGCCAGTGGGAGAGCAACAATACCTGCTGTTATTCCGCCAAATAGGTCTCCTCTAAAATTTGAAAAAAAATTTTTCATAATATTGAATTTAATGCTGGGTTAGTTTAAGCAATTAGTACTAAAGATTGAAACCAACCTTTGGTTTCAATAATAAGAAGGCCAGTATAGCTATACTGACCTTCTGGGTCATTAGGGTATTAATCGTAGAAAATAACTTCGCCATTGGAAACGTCGTACATGGCGCCAACAACTTTAATTTCCCCCTTTGTTTCCATTTCGGTTAACACAGGGCTATCCTTGCGAATGTTGCCTATAGTTAAATGTACGTTCTTTTCTGCAACTTTATCTACGAATTCTAGGTTTTTGGAGTTCCTTAAACTCTCATCAGCGGGTTCTTTAACGGCCTCCACTGCTGGTTCTATCTTGTTGATCAGGGCAGTAAGATTACCTAATCTTGCATGATCACAAGCTCCCTTTACAGCACCACAACTGGTGTGGCCCAGAACAACGAGTAGTTTAGTGCCTGCAAGTTTGCAAGCAAACTCCATACTGCCCAAAATATCTTCATTAACAAAGTTGCCAGCTATTCTAATGCTGAAAATATCACCTAATCCTTGGTCAAAGACCAATTCTGCGGAAACTCTGGAGTCGATACAACTCAAAATGGTTGCAAAAGGAAATTGACCTTCACTGGTATCGTTCACCTGTTCAAGTAGGTTTCTATTGGCCTTTAGATTGTTTTGAAATCTTTGGTTGCCTTCCTTCAAGTATTGCAATGCCTTTTCGGGGGTCATTGTGGCTTGGGTTTCTCTTGTATGCGCTTTCATATTTATTTGTTTTTATTAAGCAATTTTTAGTGTTGTGTTAAAATTATAATGGGTTTGTTTTTCCCCGGTAATCATAATATTAATATCCGATTTCCTTACCTTATCATATATATTCAATAGTCTGGAAAGATCTTCTTTTTCCTTATTTCCTCCATCCAAAAGCAACAGATCTATGTTGCTTATGGATAAATAGACGGGAAGATTATTCACCGTATTTTCATTGAGGTCAAAAACAAAGTTGATGGTCTTGCGTCCTTCTGAACCGGCTGTTTTTGGTATGAAATTTGAAGATTCACCAATGTTAAAAGACTTTAGAGGACTGTTTGAATGTTGAAATAGCTCTTCGGTAAAGGATGAGCCAAATATTCCTTCGGAACAATTAAGGGAGCCAATCCCGATCTTTCTGCCTGGTTCAAGGCCTTTGTCATGTGGAACGATCAGGACAGGGCCCTTAAAAACACTTAGAACAAAGTTGATTACTCTATTTTCGGCAGTATTAAAATGTTTGCTCTTATGTCTTCCCAAGACTATAATGTCCGGGTCGTTTTCGTGTAGATATCTATCAATCTCATTTCTAATATTACCAAAGGTACTGGAATAATGAATAGCTACCCCGTAATTATCAATTATGGGCGACAATATATTCTTCATTCTTTTTTCCGTCTGAATATATTCACGGTTTAATGTACGCATGGCCGACAATTGGTTTTCTTTCCCAATAACTGCCGTTGGCTTCGTTACATTTAAGACTTCTATTTCACCATTGATGATTTGGGCCAAACTAACAGCACTTTTTAGCAGGCTGGAAATATCTCCCTGTAAATTAGTGAATAAAGCTATTTTGTGTTTATTTCTTGTCATTTCCATTAGCTTAAACTTAATTTGGATTTTGGTCTAGTTCTAAAGAATTCTGTAAAACTTGACGGATTTTCAATTACCCCGCGCTTAGAAAGTAGTTGAATATCTATATTGCGCTCTTTTGCCTTTACGGAAAAGTTGTCCAAAATTTCAATGATATCAGGATCTAGATACCTAGTCTTAAGCAGATTTATTTCCAAATAGGTGTCCCTGGGTAAGCTGTCCAATTCTTTTAGGATGGCACCTTTATTAAAGAAGGTAACTTCTTCTGCAAGTGTCATTTTTATCTTGTGCTTACCGTTGCTTACATCTTCCATATGAAGGAAATGGGAATTCTGGTAGCTTTTTAGTAGGATAATAAACACCCCTACAACAAGACCTAGGCAAATACCAACAAGCAAATCTGTAAATATGATACCAAATACGGTAACGGCAAAGGGTACGAACTGCTTCCATCCCAATTTGTACATTTGGACAAAAAGGGCCGGTTTGGCCAATTTATAGCCTACTATAAAGAGTATTGCCGCCAAAACCGAAAGGGGGATCATATTCAATAACTTAGGAATTAGAATAACGGAAACAAGTAACAGGAAACCATGAAAAATGGTCGATAGTTTTGATTTTCCACCAGATTGAATGTTGGCAGAACTTCTAACGATTACTTGGGTTATGGGCAGTCCTCCGATTAGACCGGATATAATATTACCGGTACCTTGCGCAAGTAGCTCGCGGTTGGTAGGCGTTACGTTTTTTTCAGGGTCTAACTTATCGGTGGCCTCAACACATAATAGGGTCTCCAAACTAGCTACCAAAGCAATGGTAAAGGCGGTAACCCATACATCCGGGTTGGTGATGGCAGCAAAATTAGGCAAACTGAACTGCCCAAAAAATGATGCCGTGTCTTCGGGAATGGGTACGCTTACCAAGTGATCCGATGAAATGGATAAGTATGAACTGTTCTGTGTCAACACAAAGAATATGATACCAACTGCCACGGCTACCAATGGCCCTTGGATAAGTTGAAAGATTTTTCCTTTTTTGGAAAGTACTTTATCCCACAACAATAGTATGGATAGGCCCATTACGGCCACCAGTGTTGCTCCGGGGCTAATATTGTTTACGGTATTTAGGATTTCCGAAAAGGTATTCTCCCCATCTACCTGAAAAAAGGCCCAATCACCTTCGGGGTCTGGGTCATAACCAAAAAAATGTGGAATTTGTTTAAGGATGATAATGATACCTATACCTGTCAGCATTCCTTTTATTACGGACGAAGGGAAATAGTACCCAATAATACCAGCTTTTAGAAAGCCAAAAATCAACTGAATAATTCCACCTAATACAACGGCAACCAGGAAGTTTTCAAAACCTCCCAGTGCGCCAATAGCGGTTAACACAATAGCGGCCAGACCAGCTGCCGGTCCACTAACACCAATTTTGGAGCCACTTAGCCCTCCAACAACAATACCACCGATAATACCGGCAATTAGACCTGAAAACAAGGGGGCACCACTGGCCAGGGCAATACCCAAACAAAGGGGTAGCGCAACGAAGAATACTACGACACTTGCGGGAAGGTCGTTTTTAATATTTTTGAACATATATAAAAAAAATAATTTAGTCCTTAATGGGATTCAAGGACAAGTTTTTAATTAATCGAAAAAGTTTTACTTAACTGATGGGATTAACTAATATGTTCAGGTGGTGGCAGAAGAATTTTTTGGGTGAAGTTAATATGTCCCATGGGGTGGTAAACACCCAAAATCGATTTTTGGGACAGGGCAATTAAAGAAAAATCTGTAAAACCATCGTTTACGAACTTTTCCTGTAAGGGAGATTTCTTACCGGTTTCTTGCTGTTCTTCTTCGTTAAGGTTGGTTACAATAACGGGATCGTCAATATCTAGCAAAGTAATTGCGCTCGGAGCTACTATGGCAAATAGCCAAAGTGAAAGCAAAAGTACACGAGCGAAAACTTTCATAGTTTTATTAATTATGACAAATATAACACCAACGGTTTGATTAGACGTTAAAGAAATATTAAAAATCCTTAAGTACTTTTATGTCATCTGACGGAATCCATCCCGTGGTGCCATCGGCGATTTCAATTTTTTTCCAGTCATTTAATTGTTCAAGTACATTGATTTTGGTCCCGGCGTGCAAAGTAAAAATAGTCTGACTCCTATTGTTTGGTTCGGATTTAATGCCAACTTCTTCCGTAAAAACAATGGCAGGTTGTTCCGATTCAAATTTAGAAAATTGTAAATAGGCCAGTACCACCGATAATAAGGTAAAGAGCAGAAAAATAAGGCTGCTTATGAAGGCTATTCGTTTTTGGGTAGAAAATTTGAAATAATAGAAGGCGATATAACAGCATACAAAAAGCATCATAAAGCCAATGGCCAAATAGGCCCATTGATCAAATGAAAGGTAGTTGGTGAGTCTGTTGTACATTTTGGAAATAGAGGTCTGGGGCAGGGGCTCAATGGCATCCAAAGTCATATTTTGGGCATATGACAAGTTGTTCCTAATGTCCTGATCATTTGGTTTTAACAATAAGGCCTTCTCGTAGTAATAGATACTGGGGGCAATTTTGTCTAGTTTATAATAGGTGTTCCCCAAATTGAAATAAAGTTCTGCGGAATGCTCCCCATTTGCCAAGATCTTTAAATAATTGTCCGCCGCTTTAGTATACTCTCCTTGGTTGTACAAGGCCGTAGCTTCCTCAAATAGCTGTTCATTTTGGGAAAATCCCAAGGTACATACCAAAAACGCTAAAATAGTCAATACACGTACCATTGTTTAAATTTGTTTGTCCAGTTGTGAAATAACCTCACTGGCTTTGTTGTAATCCTGTTGCATCTGAACATCTGAGAAAGGACTATATCTAGCCATTTCGCAGTTCTTAAGTAACCCTACAAAACCTTCCTTCGTAGTTTCGTCTACATTTTTTTCACTTAATAAGGAGGCTATTTTATCCTTGCTGAATTCTGATGTCTCTATTTTAAGTTTGGCCTTTAAATAATTGTGCAATGCCTTTTCCAAAGCCACGTAAAACGATTCTTTGGATCCCAGTCCTTTTTTGGCCGCGGATAGGTATTTCTTGGCCAGTCTGTTGGCTCGTTTAATTTTGTTTCCTTCCACGTCACTGGCAATAGCCTCTCTTTTTTTACCAAAGAGGATGGCCAATGGGATTAATAAAACCGGTAG
This sequence comes from Arenibacter troitsensis, assembly GCF_900177645.1. Lineage (GTDB taxonomy): Bacteria > Bacteroidota > Bacteroidia > Flavobacteriales > Flavobacteriaceae > Arenibacter > Arenibacter troitsensis. Next base: position 433,865 of record NZ_FXAO01000004.1, on the reverse strand, counting down.
TAACCACCACAGAAAGAAGCTTTTGGATCCAAAAAAATATTTATTACTAATGGCTGTGAGATTTGGTTTTATTTTATTGAATACAAATTGATCTCCCGTAGCCACAACCCTTTGTTTATTATTGGAAATAGGACCAGTGTTATTTGCGGCTCCACTTGTTGGGCCTTCCAGTACATTGATCATAATTTCCCCGGAACTCAAGGTTTGATATTTTTCAGTCTTAGGGTTGAAGAAACTAAAAGTTATACTGGGAATGGGATACTTGCCTTTAAATGTAGGCACTACCGTATAACTATTACTAACATTTCCTTCCATACCGGATAGGGTGGTACGGACACTTTCATTGAACTCCGGATCATATACTTCCAAGGAACTTGGTAGGTTTAAACTTGGAATTTCGAAAAGTTTTAAATTTCCCTTGCCATTTATGGCCACTTTGGCCTGCAGGGATTCGGATGCGTTAAGATGTGTTTTACTGCTGGTCACCGAAAATTGGAATTCTCCTACCGCACCACTAAAATCTGCCGGTTTACCTTCTGTGGGCAAAGGTTTTACATTAATTTTCCTATTTCCGGCGGATACCGTCTTGTTGGTCTGTGCAAATATTCTACCCCCAAAAAAATCGCGTTTGTTGGTGGGAACCTGTAGACTTACATCCAGGGAAAGTGGTTCAATTTCCAATTCTCCTGTTTTCTGAGGGTATAAAACTACCCGCTTTAAGATTACTGACCTATATGCCTTGCCATCATAGGTGGTATTCTGTACATCGTATTTGGTGACCGGAATATCCTGGCTCCAGAAATTGTTGTACTTGGGGTTGTCCAGCGCCCTAAAATTGGTTACGTCTATAGATGGACTTGCATAAAGCTTATAAACTACCGTAACGGCCTCATTTAAATATGGGCTGGTTTTGGATATTTCGGCAACCAGGTGTAAACTTTCATCCGCAACATCGTCTACTGTTTTTTCGCCGTCCGGTCTTTCAACCGCAGCGGTAACCTCCACTTCTTTGGGGAGTGATTTATAGGTCTCTCCCTTGATAACAATGGTGGCCTGTTTAATAGTGAATTTGCCCCTTGCCGTAGGTGCCAGCGTATAGGTATAGGTTTTGGAAAAGCTCCTTACCCCGTTCACCCATGAGGAACTAATGGATTGCGATGGACCCATAAGTACCCTAAAACCTTCAAAATCAGGAGGAACAAAATTATCTCCATCCCTGTTCATGGTAAAGTCTACCCTAAGACGTTCGTTAATGCCCAATACCTCCTTGCTGAGATTCATCTCGAAGGTGACGGGCTCATCGTTCTGGGCATACGAGAGTATGCCGAGGAACAATATTGAGAATAACGATATGTATCTTTTAATATTCACGTGTATTACCAGTCTTTTTCATTTTGGATTTTTGCACCTTTTACTTTTTGTGCATCAATTTTTTCCTGTACTTTTTTCTCCTCGTTCTGCATGGCCTCCAATAAGTTTTTCACTTGTTGGGGGGATAATTGGTTAGGTCTAGGTTGTTGTTGCTTCTGCTCTTCTGCCTTATAGGGCTCGTCGTTTTTCTCTTCATCATCTCCTTCACCCTCTTTATTGTCTTCTTTCTGTTCCTCTCCTTTATCTCCCTCTTCCTTATTGTCGCCCTGGTTCTCCTCTTCTTGGTCTCCTTTATTGTCTTCGTTCTGGTCCCCTTCCTTTTTATCCTGGTTTTGGTCCTGCTGATCTTTTTGGTCTTCCTGGTTCTGGTCGTCCTTATTCTGATCGTTTTGTTGCTGTTCATCCTGCTGTTTTTTCAGCATTTCTTTGGCCAACGCCAAATTGTAACGGGTCTCCTCATCCGTAGGGTCATTTCTTAAGGATTCTTTATAGGCATCTACAGCTTTTTGGTATTCTTTGTTTTTCATAAAGACATTGCCCATGTTATGGTAGGCCATGTGCTTGTCTTTTTTGTTGGTAGCATTTTCTCCCGCCTGCTTAAATCTGCCAAAGGCTTCGCTATAGGTTTCGTTTTCATAATAGGCGTTCCCCAAATTGTATGGCGCTATACTGTTTTCTACACTCTTGGAGATGGCCCTCCTATAGTTGGCTTCGGCATTTACAAAATTACTTTCGGACAGATCTTTATTTGCCTCCCAAGTATAGTTGTTGGCAATTTTAAGTGATTTTTCCTTTTCCTTGTCCACTTCCTGCGCTTGGATAAGGCCTCCGATCAAAATAATGATAAATGCTATCTTTTTCATAATCCTTCTGCGTTTATCGCTCGTTAAACAGATTCAATTTTTTAAGCCACTTCGTTTTTCTATCCAAGACAAAAATGTCTAAAAATAAGAATAAAAGCCCTGCAGCCAAAAACCATTGGAACTGATCCTTGAATTCTGCAAATTGTTTGGCCTCAAATTCTTTCTTGTCCATTTGGTTTAATTGCTCCTTAATAAATTCAACGGCTTCATCCGTGTTTTCTCCGTTTATGTATTCTCCATTGCCCTCATCGGCAATTTCCTGAAGCACCTCTTCATTTAATTTTGTAATGACCACCTCACCTTGGCTATCCTTTTTGAGACTTTCAACAATACCATTTCTTTTAAGGGGTATGGGTGCTCCTTTTGTTTTTCCTACCCCAATGGTAAATATCCTAATGCCTTCATTGGTGGCGTCCTCTACGGCATTGCTTACATTGCCTTCGGAATGGTCCTCCCCGTCCGAAATAATGAAAAGTACACGGTTGGTTTGTTCCTCATCGTCATAATAGGTCGATGCCAATTCAATGGCCTGATCAATAGCTGTTCCTTGTGAGGAAAGCATATCGGTGTTCATGTTTTGAAGGAACATTTTGGCGGCCCCATAATCGGTTGTTATTGGGAGTTGGGGAAATGCCTGTCCGGCATATGCAATTATTCCAATTCTATCACTCGCCAATTGATTGATAATTTCGGAAACCAAACGTTTGGCCTTTTCCAGTCTATTAGGGGCTATATCCTCGGCCAACATACTTTTGGAAACATCCACGGCAAATACGATATCTACCCCTTCCCTTTTAACCGTTTCCAGTTTGGTACCCATCTTTGGGTTGACCAATGCCATTGTTAATGAGGCCAATCCCAATAGAATGAAAATTAATTTTAAGGTGGATTTAAAATTGGATCTGTCCGGAGTCAATCGCTTTAAAAGACCAAGGTCCGCGAATTTTCTCTGGGTTCTTTTTTTCCAAATTTGAAGGAGCACAAAAATAACTACCATCACCGGAATGACGGATAACAGATATAAATACGATTTTTCGTCTAACTGAATCATTTTGTATACTTCCTTTTTAAATCAAATTCCTCTAAGCCTATTTTCTTGATATTAAATAAAACTTCTATATAAGGTGTTCCTTGCCAGCCATTCCAACAAGAGCAAAACCCCTGCCAAATACACCCAAGGTCTAAATTTTTCTTCGTATTTGTAGTACTTAAACTCCTCCACTTCAGTTTTTTCCAACTTATTGATCTCCTCGTAAATGGCTTCCAGCTTTTTATTGTCGGTAGCCCTAAAATATTGCCCTCCGGTTGTTTCCGCAATAGATTTTAACAGACTTTCATCTATTTCTACTTCCCGCATACCGTATCGGAAGGATCCGTCGGCGTTATATGCTATAGGCGACATGGCATTTCCATTGGTGCCAAGACCGATGGTGTAGGTTTTTATACCGAACTCCACTGCCAGATCTGCGGCAGTTTGGGGCTCTATAAACCCCGAATTGTTTACCCCATCTGTAAGCAAAATAATTACTTTGCTCAAAGCCTTGCTCTCCTTTAGCCTATTTACTGAAGTGGCAAGTCCCATTCCTATAGCTGTCCCGTCATTTAGTTGCCCATAGGTTATTTCGTCCAATGCCCTTAAAACAATGGATTTATCACTTGTAATGGGTGTTTTGGTATAGCTTTCCCCTGCATAGGCTACCAAACCTATCCTGTCGTTAGGTCTTTCATTAATAAAATCGGCCGCTACTTTTTTAAGTGCTGCCAATCTGTATGGCTTTAGATCTTTTGCCAGCATACTGGAGGAAACATCAATGGCCATAACAATATCGATTCCTTTAGTTGTTTTGGTCCTTGTGGAAATATCCTCGGTCTGTGGTCTGGCCATGGCAACTATGATCGCGGCCAAAGCCAATAAGCGCATGGCAAACAGCGCCGGTTTTAATTTGGGTAATATGCTACCTTTTTGAAAGCCCTTGATGCTCGACATTTTTAAGGAAGCGGTCTGTTCCTTTCTTTTGAAGAAATACCAAAGCATTGCCACTGGAAGTAATAGAAACAACCAGAAAAATTGTGGGTTCGCAAAGGAAATATTCTCAAACATCTATAAGCTCGTTTTTACTTCTACTGAGTTTAAAATTCGGTCTACTATCTGGTCGGCATAATGGTCGTCTTCCAACCATGTTAAGATTACATTTTGCTGAAAACCTTTTCCTCCAAAAAATAGGACCACATAGTTTCCAGAGATCAATTCTTTGGATTCGGGCACGGCAAATTTTCCACTTCCGTACAGCTTAACCCCTTTTACTCCAGAGAGGGTAGAAAAAGGTTCTTGCTTGGTGGTGATGTTCTTGGCACCTTGGTTCTCAAAATTTTTCAAAATTTGTTCGGAGGCCTTTTCAAAATCCGGTTCCTCTGGTTGTGCCAAGGTAATAGAGGTGGCTCCAATGGTAAACAGTCCAATGGAGCTCCTGTAGGCAAATGCCTGCATTTCTTTAATAGTAGCCTGTGCCTCAGGTGGCAGTTTTACCGCCTGGCGCAATAAGACTTCCGGGGTATGTAAACTAATAGGTGGAAAACCGTAATCGCTTTGTACCCACTCCCCTTCCAATAATTCTTTGGTAGGGTGGCCCAAAACGGTATCCTTTACCTGTCCAAATCCGTAGTAACCTATTGCTGCTACAGTGGAAAATAAAAGTACAAGGACCGCAGTGACGGCAACAATGACCAATTTTTTCTTCTGTTTCTTGCGTTCCAACTCCTCCAAGTACTCTTCCCTTTGCAATAATTCCTCTTCAGTGGGTTCTGGAATAGCCTCTTTGGTCTTGATCACAATCTGTTCAACAGATTTTCTATCCTGTTCGGCCACGGAGGACTCCGGCTTGGATTTTGCAAATTTCACCAAATCGGAGGTTTGTAAAACCTTTTTGAACTGTTGTATGGTCTCGTTGTCAAGTTTCAACTGTCCAGCATCCTTCATCATTTCCAATTTGTCTATCAATTGGTCCGTAGTACTTTCCAATGCCGTGACATGAACATCCTCTTCCAAGTAGGACCGCACAATGTCCGTTAATTCGGAATAATAGGATTTATAATCGTCCTGAATTAAATATTTTGATTTTTCCAATTGCTTTAAACCTAGAATTGCACGGTCAAAAGGAGGTAGAAGGGCTACCTTTTCCTCTTCGCTCAACGGTTTTTTTCTAAAAACGAACCAATACAGGGCCGCTCCGGCCAAAATAAGGATGCCCAATATCCAAAGGAGTATTTTCCAGAGGGTCCCGTTCGATTTTTCTACATTGATAATGGGTTTTATGTCGTACATCTTCTGTGCCAAGGTGTCGACCGGAACAGTAGCAACATCAATTTTTACGGAATCGGTAAAAAACGGTTTTCCGTTTACCATAATCTGTTGCCTTGGCAGCATATAGGTGCCGGAATCAAATTGGGTGAGGGCATAGATTTTTTGCAAGGTCATCCGGTCCAATTTTTTAACCGTATCGGTCTTTAGTGCTTCCACGGTTTCCAATGGCGAAAAGGTCTGGCCTTCCGGAAATATTACCTGGGAGGTAGAATCTGTTTCCACGGTGACCTTAAAATTTATCTGTTCGCCAATCTTTATGTAAGTGGTATCCACCTCCGACTTAATGGTGGGGTTACTCTGGCTAAAACCATGGGCCGTAACAAATAATAGGCACCATGTTATACAACCTAGTAAATACGAACAACTATTTTTAATGCTCAAATTTAAGTTCCTCATTTAAATCAACCTCTTCTCTTAAAATAGCCCAATAATTTCTTTACATAACTTTCATCCACCCTACAACTCAGAACCCCGCAACCAGATTTGGTAAAAGTCTCCTGAAAATAGGCAACGCGCTCACTATAGTGTTTGCCATAGGCCATCCTTACTTTTTTGGACTGGGTATTTACCAATTGAATGGCGCCCGTTTCGGCATCCTGCATTTGTACCATGCCTAGATTTGGAATGGTTTCCTCCCTTTCATCAAAGACCCTAATACCGGTGAGGTCGTGCTTTTTGCCCGTAATACGCAATGTTTGAAGGTAGTCATCGGTTATAAAATCCGAGAGCACAAAGACAATGGCTTTCTTCTTCATTACGTTGGTAAGGAATTTTAAGGCTGCTCCCAAATCGGTCTCACTGCTCTTGGGTGAGAACTCCAGCAATTCCCTTATAATTCTAAGGGCATGACTTTTTCCTTTTTTTGGTGGAATGTATAGTTCTACCTCATTGGTGAACAAAAGAAGTCCTACTTTATCATTGTTCTGAAGTGCGGAAAATGCCAGCGTAGCAGAGATTTCTGTAATAATTTCCTTTTTAAACTGATTGCTGGTACCAAAAAGTTCCGAACCACTTACATCTACCATAAGCATCATGGTAAGTTCCCTTTCTTCTTCAAATACCTTTACATAAGGTTCATTATAGCGAGCGGTTACATTCCAATCTATAGACCTCACATCATCACCGAATTGATATTGGCGAACCTCACTAAAAGTCATACCCCTACCCTTAAAAGTCGAGTGGTATTCCCCGCCAAAAATATGGTCGGAAAGACGTCTCGTCTTTATTTCGATCTTACGAACTTTTTTTAATAATTCCTTGGTATCCATTTTCAGTTTGCAGTTTGCAGTAAAAAGTATTCGGTTACAGTTTTAAGGTTTAAAGACCAAAAAGCTGTATACGGATAACTGTAGACTGATTAAGGTACTTCAATTTCGTTTACGATCTTGTTTATTATTTCTTCCGAAGTAATGTTTTCCGCTTCGGCCTCATAGGTTATGCCAATCCTGTGGCGCAAAACGTCATGTATCACTGCCCTTACATCCTCAGGTACCACATAGCCCCGTCTTTTAATGAAGGCATAACATTTGGCAGCAACCGCCAAATTTATACTACCCCTTGGCGAAGCTCCGAAACTAATCAAAGGTTTTAGGCTTTCCAGATTATACTTTTCTGGGTATCGGGTGGCAAAAACAATATCTAGAATGTATTTTTCGATTTTCTCGTCCATATACACATCCCTAACCGCCTTTTGGGCACTTAGAATCTGCTTAACGCTAACCACCGGTTTTACCTCTTCGTAGGCACCTTTAAGGTTTTGCCTAATGATTAATTGTTCCTCGCTAAGTTTGGGGTAATCAATAACGGTTTTTAACATAAATCTATCTACCTGGGCTTCTGGTAGGGGGTATGTTCCTTCTTGTTCCACCGGGTTTTGGGTGGCCATAACCAGAAAGGGCTTGTCCAATGTAAATGTTTCGTCACCTATGGTAACCTGTTTTTCCTGCATGGCTTCCAAAAGGGCGGATTGCACTTTTGCAGGAGCACGGTTAATTTCATCTGCCAGAACAAAATTGGCGAAAATAGGACCTTTCTTAATGGAAAAATCGTTCAATTTCATGTTGTAGATCATGGTACCAACAACGTCTGCTGGTAGAAGATCGGGAGTGAACTGAATCCTACTAAAACTTCCTTGAACTGCTTTTGCCAATGTGTTTATCGCTAAGGTTTTTGCTAAACCGGGTACACCTTCCAAAAGAATATGGCCCTGCCCTAAAAGTCCAATGAGCAATCGTTCCACCATATGTTTTTGTCCTACGATTACCTTATTCATTTCTAAAATAAGTAGGTCTATAAAAGCACTCTCCTGGGCAATTTTCTCGTTCACGGCACTGATATCTACCGAAGTATTTTCTTCCATATAATCCTTTGTTTTGTTTTGTTTACAGTGGTTTACTCCAAAAGTGGATGCAAATTGAAAATTTATTTAGTTATTGGCTGTTAATGTATGGTTAAAAGTTAAGCAATGCGTCCAGTTTTATGAACTAATTAAGGGAATTATTCATATTTTCACAAACATATGAAAAATAAAACATCTTATTTCAAATTCGTTGTAGGTACAATTACTTGTAGCGATTGGGGTAAGATGATTCCTAGCGGGGGAGGATCTAGGCTCAGCGGTCATTTATAAACCGGGGAAACACCTTTTTTAATTTGACTGAAATTTAGGGTCAAATGGAACAAACCATTTTTTTTGAATAGCCTTTCTGCTGCTAACATCATGGCGTGAAATTTAGGTTATGATGACCCTCTATCCTTTGAAGATGATTCATATCTTGAATGTTCCGGATATGAACAATTTATAGTAAGATTGGGTATTGTTTCCATGATACCGTCACAGGATAAAAGGAATATAAGTTGCTGTTAAACGACATTGTTAGAAATAAAATAAAGAACTATTTTTATGAGTACTACCATTAATGAGAAACCAACCGCATTTATAACCGGGGCTACAAGTGGAATTGGACTTGCAACCGCTAAAATCTTTGCCGCCAATAAGATTAATTTGATTATTTGTGGCAGGAGAAAAAAGCGATTGGACGAACTGAAAAAGGAACTGTCCAGACATACCAAGGTTTTCATTTTGGAATTTGATGTACGGGATAAAAACACGGTTTTTGAAGCTATTGCTTCCCTTCCAGAGGAGTTTTCCAATATTGATATCTTAATCAATAATGCCGGTAATGCCCATGGTCTTGACTCCATAGAAGAGGGAAGTTTGGATGATTGGGAGGCTATGTTGGACATTAACGTCAAGGGTCTTTTGTATGTTTCCAAGGCCATTATGCCAGGAATGATCAAAAAAAAATCCGGACATATTATCAACATTGGTTCCATTGCAGGAAAGGAAGTATATCCTATGGGGAATGTGTATTGTGCTAGTAAATATGCTGTGGATGCCATAAATCAAGGGATGAGAATAGATTTAAATAAATACGGCATACGCGTTGGGGCCATTAACCCTGGATTGGTGGAAACGGAATTTAGCAAGGTACGGTTTAAGGGAGACGATGGTAGGGCCGACGCCACTTATAAGGGGTATAAGCCGTTGCAACCAGAGGATGTTGCGGATGTAATCCATTTTATGGTTACTAGGCCCTCTCATGTCAATATAGCAGATTTATTAATTTTGCCTACCGCACAAGCGAGTGCTACTATTGTCAATAAGGAATTATGATCAATAAACGCCTACTCGTAAAAAACCTACTTGCCCATAACGACGAAAATAGCTTTTATGATAAAAAGCGCTTTATAGATATTGGGCAGAGGGAGGGGAAGGCCAAATTTTTAAAGCATGTCTGTGCACTTGCCAATAGCAATCCCAAAAACAATTCTTTTATAGTTATCGGGGTCGAGGACGAGGATAATGAAATTGTAGGAGTCGATTTTTTTGATGACAGTAAGATTCAGAATTTGGTAAACGCCTATTTGGACAATCCCCCTAGGATTACCTATGAAAACATTCCATTTCCGCATTTGCCCATGGGAAAAGTAGTGGGTTTGGTAACCATAAAATCCAATGGGAAGGTTTGCTCCTTAAGAAAGAACATCTGGAAGTATTACGGAGGGTCGGTATTTTTTAGGGACGGCAGCATAAGTATGCCTAAAGCTTATGGAATTGAGTTGACGGATGTAAATGCGGATATTGTGGCAAACTTAGAAAATCATGCCAAAAACAATATTGAACTTACCTTGGATGGTGTAATCGATTTTTTAAACGAAAGGCATAAGGATCTTACCAGTAATTATAAGGTTTTTAAGGAACAATTTGTGGTTTGTTGGGCGGGGCATCAGAAAAAAGTCAAAAACGAAACCTATTATTCCCGTGTCGACATCGAGTTGATCAATGAACAGGTAAAGTTGTTTTTTTCGGAATTCGATGAAATTACGATTGCTTATGATGAAAACTCCTTTACTACCATAGAATACGTACAGTTGGGGTTAAGCAACCAACAAAAATATTATCCCTTGGAAAAAGTAGTTATTACATTTCTTGATAATGGCACTTATACCATTCAAAGCGATTTAATATTTGAACCTCCCTTATATGATAAGAAAACACTTCATCACATTTACAACGCCAACGTGGCCCTGATTAAGAAAATTGAAAAGCAAACTCCATTGACTCCAAATGAGGTGAGGGACCTGGACTTGTTATCCGATACTTTTTTAATATGCTATGTCAATGGTTTTGAAGAAGCCAAGGATATAATGGAAAACGCCAAGCCTATAATGAAGAAATATAATCTTCCGGTGTATCAATCCATTAAAGAATCCCTCCGCATTATTAGAAAGATGAAATATAATTAGGAATTGCCAGTCATTGGATTTTTAGAGTTGGTTTAATTGCTGTTGGGTGGGCAAGGATTCTATAGCCCCATAGTTGGTGGTCGTAATTGCACCTGCCTTATTGGCTTGTTGCACCATATTTTCCAAAGGTTCGGAACCGGATGTAAGCGTATCCAGTTTGGTGGTCAGGGCAATTTGTTTAAGCAAACATCCAATAAATGCATCTCCGGCACCAGTGGTATCAATAGGGCTTACCTTTATGCTTGGAATTATTTTTTTAACTGCCGGTGTACTTAAATAGGTGCCTTCCCCTCCTAAGGTTATCGTAATAATCTTGGAGCCCAGCTTATGTAAAAAAGCACATGCCTCTTCCAAATTTTCCTTTCCTGAAAGCAATTGGGCCTCTTCCAAACTAAATTTGCAGAGATGGGATTTTTCTATAAATGGGATACATTTTTGAACAAATATGGCTTCCGTTCCTTTCCACAGATCCGCCCTAAAATTAGGGTCAAAGGATATAAAGCTATTGTTGGATACGGCTTCTTGTAGATATAGTGAATAAGCCTCTTCCAGATACCCTCCCAAGAATGAGGTGGCGGCTCCAAAATGCACAATATGATCTTTAAATAGCTTGCTTAAACGGCGATCGTATTTTAATTCTTTGTCGGCTCCACGGCTAAAAACAAAATCGCGCTCCCCATCCTCTGCTATGGAAACAAAGGCCAGGGTGGTAAAAGTGTCTGACCGTTGTGACAGGGATACGTCCACCTGTCCTTCCGTTAAGGTATTGATCAGGAAAGTACCAAAGGGATCTTTGCCTACGCAGCCAATGAAAAAGCTTTTGCCTCCCAGTTTGGCTATTGCCGATGCTACATTTGCCGGGGCACCGCCTGCTTTTTTTGTAAAATTATTGGCTTTTGATAGATCGCTACCTTGCTTTTCCGCTACAAAATCTATTAATAATTCCCCTATACAGAAAACGTTTTTCATTCTTTGGCTTTAATTGATTTATCTAAAATAGATAGAAAAATGCAGTAATGCTAAAAACGTCCCCAAATGCCTGCATTTAGGGACGTAACTTTTAAGCTGTAATTAGTCTTTTTACTGGTTTATCCGCATTTGGACGAACCACAATCCTTACAGGTGAGGCATCCTTCTTGATAAATCAGATTTTTGGAATTACAGGAATCACATTTTTGTCCCTTGGCCTCCGTACCATCGGCAACGTATCTCTTAAGAGCCCTTGCAACACCATTTTTCCAGGTATTGATAGATTCGCTATCCAGTTGTAGACTGTTGATGAGGTCTACCACTTTTTCAATTGGCATGCCATGGCGTAGGGTGCTCGAAATTAATTTGGCATAGTTCCAATATTCCGGGTTAAATTTATGGGATAATCCCTCAATGGTTGTTTTATAGCCACGCTTGTTCTTGTACTGAAAATCATAACGGGAAGAACCGTCTTCGTTCCTACTTTTTATAATTAATCCGTTATTTACCCACCTAGGAATTAGTATACCGTCCTCGTCATCGGCCATACCAGTAAAAATTTCATAGGGTTGGTCGTTGATCAGGCCAATGAAAGCGATCCATTTTTCTTTGTTGTTTTGAAGTCGTACTACATCGGCCTCCAAAATTTGGGGACGTTTTGTGGGGAAAAGGGTTAGGGATTCCTCATTTTCCGATTTTTTTGAATCATTGGAGATCAATACCCCAGATCTAGAACCATCCCGGTAAACAGTGACACCCTTGCAACCTGCTTTCCAAGCTTCCAAGTAGAGTTTACCGACCAATTCTTCGGAGACATCGTTGGGAAGGTTTATGGTAACACTTATGCTATGGTCTACCCACTTCTGAACAGCACCTTGTAAACGAACTTTGCTCAGCCAATCCACATCATTGGATGTAGCCTTGAAATAAGGGGAACTTTCTACAATTTTCTGTAACTCCTCCTGGGAATAATTTTTTTCGGTATCAATTCCCTTAACGGACATCCATTGTTTGAATTTATGGTGGAATACCAAATATTCTTCCCAAGAATCCCCAACCTCATCCACAAAATCAATACGGACATCCTTGTCGTTCGGATTAACTTTCCTGCGCCGTTTGTAAACCGGTAGGAAAACCGGTTCTATGCCAGAGGTGGTTTGGGTCATTAAACTAGTGGTGCCGGTTGGTGCAATGGTCAATAGTGCAATATTTCTACGGCCGTATTCCAACATTTCATAATATAGTTTTTCATCGGCTTCCTTTAGTCTTAGGATAAAGGGGTTGTTCTTTTCCCTTTCCGCATCAAAAATTTGAAAGGCCCCTCTGTCTTTGGCGGTATGTACCGAGGCTCTATAAGCTTCCAAGGCAATGGTCTTATGCACTTCAATTGAAAATTTGTTGGCCTCTTCACTTCCATAACGCAAACCAAGTGCCGCCAGCATATCCCCTTCGGCTGTAATGCCGATTCCGGTTCTGCGCCCCTGTTCGGCCTTTTCTTTGATCTTGTTCCATAAGTTGAATTCTACGGCCTTGGTGTCCTCCAATTCCGGATCCGCTTTTATTTTTTTCAGTATTACATCTACCTTCTCCAATTCAAGGTCAATAATATCGTCCATAATGCGCTGGGCCGCCGCAATATGTTCCTTAAATAGTTTAAAATTAAAGGAGGCATTATCCGTAAAAGGCTGGTCTACATAGGAGAAGAGGTTAATGGCCAACAAGCGGCAGGAATCATAGGGACAGAGCGGGATTTCTCCACAGGGATTGGTAGACACGGTGTTATAGCCCAAATCTGAATAACAATCCGGTACGGATTCCTTTATTATAGTATCCCAAAACAAAATGCCAGGTTCTGCCGATTGCCATGCGTTATGGACTATTTTGCCCCATAATTTTTCGGCGTCTATAGTTTTGGAAACCTTAGGGTTTGGGCTTTGAACAGGAAATTTTTGGGTATAGGGTTCTCCACTTTCAACGGCCTTCATAAAATCATCGTCCATTCTAACGGATACATTGGCTCCCGTTACCTTGCCCTGTTCCATTTTAGCATCTATAAAATCTTCTGCATCCGGGTGGTTTATAGAGACCGATAACATTAGGGCTCCCCTTCTGCCATCTTGGGCTACTTCCCTAGTAGTATTGGAATATCTTTCCATAAATGGGACCAAGCCGGTTGAGGTAAGGGCCGAGTTTTTTACCGGCGACCCCTTGGGACGTATATGGGATAGGTCATGACCAACGCCACCGCGGCGTTTCATGAGCTGTACTTGTTCTTGGTCTATTTTCATGATTCCCCCGTACGAATCGGACTGGCCCTCATTGCCTATGACAAAGCAGTTGGACAGGGATGCAATTTGAAAAGGATTGCCAATGCCAGCCATTGGGCTGCCTTGGGGGACTATATATTTGAAATTTTTGATCAGGTCAAAAACTTGTTCTTCATTGAGTGGGTTTGGGTATTTTTGTTCAATTCTGGAAATCTCCTTGGCTATCCTGTGGTGCATATCATCTGGGGTTAGCTCGTAAATATTCCCTTCGGAATCTTTCAGGGCATATTTATTTACCCATACCCTGGCCGCAAGGTCATCACCTTTAAAATATTTTAACGAAGCATTAAAGGCTTCTTCCTGACTGTAGGTCTTTTGTGGTCCTTGGGCGATTTTTGTTGGCATATGATGATTTTTTAGGTTGTAATACAAATGGAATAAAGAACAAAAGTATTAAAAAAAATAGAAGGTAAAACATGATAAATATCATGAAAGTTTACAGTAAAAATGATTTATATTATTGAAAATGAATTAATTAAAGATTTATCAACATGAAAAAGTTAACAAATAAATTATACTTTTTTTTAAATTTTATTTCGTGAATGTTGCCGACCTGAATAAGAATTCTTGCACTAAATGCCTTGTAGGCCTTTTGTTTTGGCGGATATGTTTTTGTTGGTTTTAGTCTTGTTTGGGGTCTATAAGTAGCATCCAATTTTCTATTGGGTTTGGGATAGGTGCTTAAATTATTCGGGTAAATCCAATTTTAGGTCCTTTTGCCATGGATATTAAAGTGGTATTTGCGATTTTTGCCAAATGAGAACATTGGTAATTGGAGACCTGCATTCTGGGTTAAAGGCCTTGAAGCAAGTCTTGGAAAGGGCAAAAGTGAGTCCCAGTGACCATCTTATTTTTTTGGGCGATTATGTGGATGGTTGGAGTGATGCCGTGAATACGGTAAATTTTTTAATGGAGCTTAGACTTACGCATAAATGCTCGTTCATAAGGGGAAATCACGATGAACTATGCAATGATTGGTTGAAAAGTGGCGATCATAATCCTGTTTGGCTACAACATGGAGGTACTGCAACTCAAAACTCTTATCGGTTGGTTGGGGATGAAATAAGGGAAGCCCATATTCAATTTTACGATAATTTGGAAAATTATATTCTGGACTCCGAGAATCGTTTGTTTATCCACGCAGGATTTACTAACTTAAGGGGTGTAAGCCATGAGTATTTTACCAAAACCTTTTATTGGGATAGGACACTTTGGGAATTGGCACTGTCTTTAGACCCATCATTGACCAAAGAGGATGAAATTTACCCTCAAAGGTTAACACATTACAAGGAGATTTTTATTGGTCATACCCCGGTAACGAGGATTGGGAGGACCACGCCAAAGAATGCTGCCAATATTTGGAATGTGGATACAGGGGCGGCCTTTAGGGGGCCATTGACGATTATGGATGTTGGTTCCAAGCAATATTGGCAAAGTGATCCAGTATATTTGTTTTATCCCACCGAAATGGGAAGAAACTAAAATTTACCGTTTAGAGGTACAGATTATCAAGATTATTAAGGATATTTACATAAAATTTGAAGAATGTCTAATAAGAACGTTAGAATAGAAGTGATGAAGTCCATTGAGGATAAGGTAGATGGTTTTATAGACCAGTACCTTATTCCAATACAAGATATTTGGCAACCCACGGATTTTTTACCAGACACACAAAGTGAAGGCTTTATGGATCACGTAACCCAGATACGTGAGGAAGCCAAGGAATTGGGGTATGATCTTTGGGTCACCTTGGTAGCCGATACCATTACCGAGGAGGCATTGCCTACCTACGAGTCTTGGCTTATGGACGTAGAGGGAATAGATCAACATGGTGAAAACAAGAATGGTTGGTCCAAGTGGGTACGTCATTGGACCGCTGAGGAAAATAGACATGGAGATGTGCTTAACAAATATCTTTATTTGGCAGGAAGGGTCAATATGAGGGAAATGGAAATTACCACCCAGCACCTTATTGCCGATGGTTTTGATATAGGAACGGATAGAGATCCGTATAAAAACTTTGTATATACTTCTTTTCAAGAATTGGCCACCAATATTTCACACAAAAGGGTAGGTCAAATGTGTAAAAAGGGAGGGAATACGCTTCTTGGTAAAATGTGTACCATTATTGCTGGAGACGAGATGCGCCATCATTTGGCCTATAGGGAATTTGTTAAGGTCATATTTGAAAATGACCCAAGCCAAATGATGTTGGCCTTTGCTGATATGATGAAGAAAAAAATTGTAATGCCGGCCCATTTCTTAAGGGAGTCAGGCGGAAGTATAGGTACCGCATTTGAAAATTTTTCCAATTGTGCCCAAAGATTAGGGGTTTACACTGCTCAGGACTATATAGACATTTTGAAAAAATTAAATAGTTATTGGGAATTGGATAGCATTAGAAGCCTTAATGATGATGCGGAAAGGGCAAGGGATTATTTAATGAAGCTTCCTGATAGATTGGAGCGAATTGCCAGTAGGATGAAATTCCCGGAGGACAACTATAGGTTCAAGTGGGTGGAGGCCAACGGCAGAATGGTCTAGTAAATAAAGTATTAAAGGGTACTAACGCCCCACTTATGACATAGGTGGGGCGTTTCCATGGTATCTTTCTCCAATAGATTCTAGATGTATGGTGTGCCAAAAAAACCTTCAAGTGTTTCGCTGAGGTGCTGTATGGAGAGTACCCACCGCAGGGGCTACAGTTTTCCTCTTTTGTGTTCTTCCTGCCATTTGTGCAATTCTTTCCATTTGCCTTCATAGGCCATTTTGGCTTGCATTGGCCAGGATGCTGGATCGTGAATTTTATAAGGGGCTCCTCCACTGTCCAGTATCTCCTGACATTTGGCAACGGCAGTTTCAGACAAGTCTTTCCAGGTTTTAATATCAAAGGAATTGAATAGTTGCTGAATTTTAGGACCAATGCCTTCCACAATCTTTAGGTCGTCCCGTTTTACAGTTTTCCCGAGGGCGGCTTTTGCTGCCTGTGCATTAAATGGAAGTAGGGCTTCAGCGGCAATTATTGGGGCAATGGGTTCATCCGGAACAACAAGATCCACTTTTTGGGTTAATTGTTTTTTGCATTGCTCCAAATCGGTTTCCAATTTTGCGTTTTTATTCTTTAGTATATCCAATTCTGAAGTATGGCTTATTTGGGAATTGGTGCCTTTTCCGATTAAGTAGCCAAATAGCGCGCAGACTACACCTACTACGGCAGGTATAAACCAGCACCAAATACTTAGGTTTTCCATGTGCTTTATCGTTTTGGGTTAGTTGTTTTTATCAAGGTTCTGAAAATCGTTTTTTTTCTCTGCCAGCAGTCCAATATTAGCAACCTCTTCTGTGCTTTCAACCGATGGAGTATCCTCTGCTTTGGTGTTGCATGTATTGCACAACATGATGTTAAAATAGGTTCCGGCAACAATGGCGATAACAATACCCAATAAATTGGTTGTTTTCTTAGACATTTCGGATAGCTAAATGGGTTTTGTCTAAATGTATTAAAAAATTCGCATAAATGTTAAAATAATGGTATTAAATATTCCGGTTCAAGTAGTTAGCAAAAAAATGCAGTAAGTGGAAGTTCATCTTACTTTGGCTAAAAATAGAGGGATTATGTAGTTCAGGGCTAGTGACTAAAATTTTATAATCCTGCGATAAACATCTTTAAACGAGGGAGATGGTGATGTGAAATTAAGGGCAGTGGCTGCAAAATTTACCAATTATACACGTTTTATTACCATCCATATAGTTTTGCTTTTAAACATGGAAAGAAATACAGACTTTAGCGTAAATATTAGAATAATAAAGACCTTATTTCTCCCGACTAAGTTCCGGCATTGAAATAGGTCTTTTTCACCATAATTATTTGAGTTAGTTTGGTTAAACCCGCAGCTATTTCTAATGGACCTATTCGGGGGGAGGGGAAATTTTCAAGTGGCTACGGGTTTATTTTATATCGAACCATTAGATATTAATGTTTTGTCTTGGAGTATAGAGCTATTCTTCAGGATGTAATTTGGTTGGTTAGTTTAAAACCCGCTATGTTCTGGATACAAACCAGAACATAGCGGGTTTTTTCAATGGTCTTATCTTAATCTTAAAGATCAAACTTTATACCCTGCGCCAAAGGCAAATCGGTAGTGTAATTGATGGTATTGGTCTGTCTTCTCATATAGATTTTCCAGGCATCCGAACCGGATTCACGCCCTCCACCAGTTTCTTTTTCCCCACCAAAAGCTCCTCCTATTTCAGCACCGGAAGTTCCAATATTTACATTGGCAATGCCACAATCGCTACCTTGGGCGGATAAAAATCGCTCGGCTTCCCGCAGATTATTTGTCATTATGGCCGAGGATAGTCCTTGGACAACTCCATTTTGTATGGCAATGGCATTTTCTACGTCTCCTGAATATTTTAATAGGTAGAGTACTGGTGCAAAGGTCTCGTGTTGTACAATCTCAAAATTGTTGTTTGCTTCGGCAATGGCAGGTTTTACATAACATCCGCTTTCATATCCTGCCCCTTCCAGTACACCTCCTTCAACAATTAGCTTACCACCTTCTTCCACTACTTTCTTAAGTGCCTTTTGGTACATACTTACGGCATCGGTATCAATCAATGGGCCTACATGGTTCTTCTGATCCAGTGGATTGCCTATACGCAATTGTTTGTAAGCGGTAACAATAGCTTCTTTTACCTTGTCATAAATGGCGTCGTGTATAATTAATCTTCGTGTGGAGGTACAACGTTGTCCTGCCGTACCAACGGCCCCAAAAACGGCTCCAATAACGGTCATTTTTATGTCGGCATCCGGGGTTACAATAATGGCATTGTTTCCACCAAGTTCCAAGAGCGATTTTCCAAGTCGGGCTGCTACCGCCTGGGCCACGATTTTTCCCATGCGTATAGATCCTGTGGCAGATACTAGAGGCACCCTTTTGTCATGGGTCATAAATTCACCTACCGTATAATCGCCATTGATCAAACAGGAAATACCTTCGGGAAGGTTATTTTCCTTAAAAACGGCTACCGCTATATTTTGACAGGCCACACCGCATAAGGGTGTTTTTTCACTTGGTTTCCAAACACAGACATCTCCAGATATCCAAGCCAAAGCGGTATTCCAGGCCCATACGGCCACTGGAAAGTTGAAGGCCGAGATTATGCCAACCACCCCTAATGGATGATATTGTTCGTACATTCTATGTCCTGGTCTTTCGGAGTGCATGGTAAGTCCGTGCAATTGCCTGGATAGGCCTACTGCAAAATCACAGATATCTATCATCTCCTGCACCTCTCCCAGTCCTTCCTGATATGATTTTCCCATTTCATAGGAAACCAACTTTCCTAAAGGTTCCTTTAGTTCCCTAAGTTTATCGCCAAACTGCCTCACTATTTCTCCCCTTTGGGGTGCGGGTTTTGTTCTCCAAATTTTAAATGCATTGTTGGCCGCCTCCATTACTTTTTCATAGTCCTCTTTGGAGGTAGTTCTTACTTTACCAATTAGGGCACCGTCAACTGGGGAATACGAACTTAACTCCCCTCCGGAAGAAAAATTATTGGAACCCGTAGAGGTTCCATTATTTATTGCTTCAACTCCTAATTTTTTCAAGGCTTCTTGGATTCCGAATTCCTGTACAATTTTTGACATTTATAACTATTTTATCGTGAATTGTTATATTTTTCAAATTTACAAATTAATGTGCAGTTTAGGGCGTAACTAACCATAAATGTTTTAAAGTAAGTTCTACGGTTTAGGCCCAACTTAGCTTAAAGGAGGCTATACGGGAAAATGAACACAATTTATTGGTCTTCCTTGGCAATAAATCTTTCGTCAACGGGCATTACAGTGCCACAATTACTGCAGGTTCTAAGGTCTTCCGAACCATAAAAGGTTTTAAAATGTCCCAAAAAGTCCTTCTCAATATTATTTAGCGTGAAGTATACTTCATATAGTTTATTGTTGCACTTATCGCAAAACCAAAGTAAGCCATCATCAACGTTCATTTCGGCACGTTTGCGTTCTATAACCAGACCTATGGATCCTTCTTTTCTAACCGGCGAATGAGGTATTTTGGCAGGGTGCAGGTACATATCCCCAGGTCCCAAATACATCGTTTTTTTTTGGCCGTTTTCTTGAATATGGACTTCAATATTACCTTCCAATTGATAAAACAGTTCCTCTGTTTCATTGTAGTGATAATCTTTTCTGGCGTTGGGGCCGGCAACTACCATAACAATGTAGTCCCCTGATTCCGCGTACAGGTTCTTATTTCCTACGGGAGGTTTTAAAGTGTCCCTGTTTTCGGAAAGCCATTTATTTAGATGGAAAGGTTGCTTTATGGACATAGTCTATCATATTGAAGTTAATATTATAATGCCGCCCAATATTAAAACGCGGTTTAACATCAAAAATAATAAAAGAAAACTGCTTTTAAGAAGACTATCTATAGAAGAGTTGTGTAAAATATAGAGTGCCGTCGGTATTTCTCTTTACACTTACCGCGGTGTGGGTAAATTCTCCTTCCATAGTTTTTCTATGGTCGGAACTGGCCAACCATTTTTGAAAAGTCTCTAGGGCAGAATCATAATCCTTCGCTACATTTTCGGAGACAAAAGACGCATTTACTGCTTGGGAAATATCCGATGCCCGGGCGCTAAAATTGTCATGGTTAATAGCGCCTTTGGCTATCATATAATCTGTATGTTTGTTAGCGTACTCATACGCTACGGTACTAAAATCCAAATCGTTATATCCTAGGGAAATACGATGTTCGTTAACGATCCCAAGTAATTCCTGCTCCACTTCAACCGCATTTTCGACTTCGGTAATATTTGCCGGCTCAATAGACTCTGTACTGCAAGAGGCTACTACAAATGCGAACAAAAGCATTACAAAATAATGCAATTTCATTTTCATATAATGTTCTATTTGTAAGTAGGAAGAAAGGGAAGAATGGGGAATTCTTGTGTTCTCGTTATTGGCGTCTCGTAACCAACAGTTGTAATATTAAAAAAATAATTTTGCAAGTAGTCTTATTAAGTGATTTATTCGATGAAATGCATGTCTCATATGAAAATCTGTAATCCAAAGATTACTTCGATAGTAAACTCCAACTTTATTATTGAAATGCATTAAGTATTTTAATTATTGATGATAGAATTGCCATTGCCATTATATAAGCACAAAATTGTGTCAATCCTAATTAAAACAAAAAATATTCCACAAAAGGAAAACCTTATATCTTTACTGTACTAAATTGGTTCTTCTCATGAAATTAATTGTCCGTGCCTTAATATTTCTTTTTATAGTTGGTTGTAACCCTAAAAAAGATACCGGCAAAGCTCCAGTAGATAATTTAAATCTATATCAGGAATATATTACGGAAGTGTCCCATGGAATAATTTCTGTAAAAGCAGATGTAAGGGTAGTATTGAACCGTCCATTTGACTCTTGGGAAAGCGGGAAAGAATTGGATAGTGATTTATTGTTGGTAACTCCAAAGACAAGTGGTAAGGTCATAGCCCTGGACAGTAGAACCATTGCATTTGTACCCGAAGTTGGATTTCAGCAGGACAGCAACTATACATTTACTTTAAATCTTGGATCTTTGATATCTGGGGTTCCAAAGGAGTTGCGCAAGTTTAATTTTGAAGTAAAAACTTTAAAACAACAGTTTAATGTCTATACCCAGGCGCTGCAGTCCTATTCCAAGGATTATCAATATTTGGAAGGTCAATTAAGAAGCGCTGATCAATTAAGTTTGGAAATTGCCAAGCAGTTGTTGGAGGTTAGGCAGAACGGGAAAAAGGTCCCTGTTAAGTTTGATACCTCCATAGCTGAAGGAACCCATTTTTATTTTAAAATTGATAGCATTCAGCGATTTACCGAGGATACCAACTTGGAGGTCGCATGGGATGGGACAGGGATGGATATTGAAAGTGCTGGTGAAAATACGATAAAGATACCTGGCAAGAATAATTTTACAATTCTGGATGTTGGCTTGGAAACAGGCGAAAAACAAATCATCAATATCAATTTTTCGGATCCTTTAAAAAAAGGGCAAAACTTTAAGGGTCTTATAGTGTTGGAGGGCGATGCCAACCTTAAATATGATGTAGTGGGCAATACCCTAAAGGTATATCCTTCCAAAGAGATGAGTACAACTTTAAGTCTCGAGGTTTTTGAAGGTATTGAAAGTGTTGATGGGTACAAACTTAAAACAAAGTTTACAGAGCGCGTAGCCTTCGAACAAATAAAACCAGAGGTCCGACTATTGTCTAATGGAACCATTTTACCATCCTCCAATAATCTAAAAATTAATTTTGAAGCGGTAAACCTAAAGTCGGTCAACTTAACCGTCTATAAAATTTTTGAGAACAATATTTTGCAGTTCCTACAAGGTAATGATCTTAATGGGAGTTATAATTTAAAAACGGTGGCAAGGCCCATAGCCTCCAAGAAATTGGATTTGGAAACCGGCCTAGGCAATAACCATGGTAAATGGTCCGCTCATGCCGTAGATTTAAGAACGCTTATTGCACCCGAGGTAGGTGCAATTTATAGAGTTGAATTTGGTTTTAAGCCCTCCTATAGTCTTTACAAATGTGACGGCACCAATTTTGATCAAGAAGCCTCGCCGGAAGAAGATTATGATCAGGAAACGGAAAACAGCTCTTGGGACGGAGTGGAATCCTATTATGAGGATTATTACTTTAACTATGACTGGAATCAACGGGATAATCCTTGTCATATTTCCTATTACTATGATAAGACGGTAGGGGCCAATGTATTGGCTTCGGATTTGGGGGTTATAGTAAAACAAGGGGCGAACAAGAGTTATTTTGTAGCGGTCAATAATATTGTAAGTACCGAACCCATTGCAGGGGCCAAAGTAACTTTCTATAATTACCAACAACAGCCCATTGGGCAGGTAATAACGGAGTTGGATGGTACCTCTATATTTGATAGTGAACACTTAGCGTACTTTGCGGTAGCCGAAAGTAATGGTCAAAAGACCTATGTTAAACTAAATGATGGAAACGCGTTGTCCGTTAGTAAGTTTAATGTTGATGGAGTAGCCCTCCAAAAGGGAATAAAAGGTTTTATTTTTGGGGAAAGGGGGGTCTGGCGTCCTGGTGACAAACTTTTTCTTTCGTTTATGTTAAACGATAAGGCCAATAAACTTCCCGCAGGGCATCCCGTTAAATTGGAATTGATAGATCCCTACAACAAGGTGGTGCAAAGGGAAGTAAGGACAAACTCCCTCAACAATTTTTACAGTTTTATTTTAAGGACGGATGAAAATGCACCTACAGGTAATTGGTTGGCAAAGGTCTCGGTAGGTGGGGCAACCTTCACAAAGACCGTTAAGATTGAAACTATAAAGCCAAATAGATTAAAGATCAAGACAAAGTTTGAAGATGAGGTTTTGTCCGCTGGCAAACCCATTAAAGGGATGCTGGAGGTAGCTTGGCTTCATGGTGCGGTGGCCAAAAACCTAAAAGCGGATATTACGGCAAAATTCAATGTACAGACAACAACCTTTAAGAACTTTCCGGCTTATGTTTTTGATGATCCTACCAGGGCGTTTGTCACCGAGGACCAGATAGTATTCAATAATGCCGTTAACTCCGAAGGCAAGGCAGGCTTTTCTATAAACCCACAAATTAACAGTCAGGCGCCAGGAATGCTTACAGCTGCATTTATTACCAAGGTGTATGAAAATGGGGGCGATTTTAGTACGGACGTGTTTACAAAGCAATTTTCGCCATTTAAAACCTATGTAGGCCTTAATGTGCCCAAAGGTGATAAAACCAGGGGTATGTTGCTCACAGACCAACCGCATAAATTTGAGGTGGTAACCGTAGATGAAATGGGCAATGCCATAGCTACCGGCAATTTAAAGGCAACTATCTATAAAGTGGGTTGGAGATGGTGGTGGGAGACTTCTGCCGATAATCTTTCCAGTTTTAGCAGTAGTGAGTATCAGGAAAAAGTTTTTGAGGAGACCATAAGCACTAATTCCAATGGTAAGGCATCATTTAATTTTGAGCTAAAATACCCCGAGTGGGGCCGATATTTGGTTAGGGTGGAAGATCCAAACGGAGGGCATGCAACTGGCAAAACAATATATGTAGATTGGCCGGGATGGGCTGGAAAAAGCATGAAAAATGATCCTTCAGCTGCCACTATGTTAGTGTTCTCCACGGATAAGGAAGTGTACAAAGTAGGGGAAACGGCTATCGTTACCTTTCCTAGTTCGGAGGGTGGCAGGGCATTGGTTACCGTTGAAAATGGTAGTGAAGTACTGCATTCACAATGGGTGGAATCCCAAAAGGGGGAAACAAAATTTGAAATTCCTATATCCGAAGTGTTTACTCCCAATGTGTATATCAATATAAGTTTGCTGCAACCCCATGCCACCACTTTAAACGATTCCCCTATACGAATGTATGGGGTAGTTCCTATATTGGTAGAAGATCCTTTGACCAAGCTGCAACCAGAAATTACTATGCCGAATGTCTTAAGGCCTGAGGAAAGTATAACCTTAAAAGTAAATGAGAAACAAGGCAGGGCCATGACCTATAGTATTGCCATGGTAGATGAAGGACTGCTGGATCTAACAGGTTACAAAACTCCAAATCCGTGGAATACTTTTTATGCCCGGGAAGCATTGGGGGTCAAGAGTTGGGATGTTTACGATGATGTAATAGGAGCCTTTGGAGGGAGGATAAACCAGGTATTTGCTATAGGTGGTGACGGTGAATTGGCCGGAGCCAAAAATAAAAAAGCCAATCGCTTTGAACCTATGGTGGTTTATCTAGGTCCCTTTAACTTGAGTAAAGGGGAAACAAAATCACATAAGATAGATATTCCCAAATATGTTGGTTCAGTCAGGACCATGGTCATAGCCGGGAATTCTGGGGAGGCTGCCTATGGTGTGGCAGAGAAAACTACCCCCGTGAGAAAACCACTTATGGTATTGGCCTCCTTACCAAGGAAAATCACTCCAGGGGAGATGGTAACCTTACCGGTAACGGTTTTTGCTATGGAAAACAAGGTAAAGGAAGTGACCTTACAAATTAAACCAGATCCTTCTTTTACAGTAGAAGGTAAGACGGTACAAAGCGTTTCCTTCACCCAACCCGATGAGAAAATGGCCTATTTTCAATTAAAGGTGGCCGATTATAATGGCATAGGTAAAGTTGTGGTGGAGGCTTCGGGAAATGGGGAAAGGGCATCTTTTGAGGTGCCAATAGATGTGGTGAATCCAAATCCTTTGACTACGGTGACGGAAGATATTGTTCTGGAGGCCACTAGTAGCAGAAAAATTGACCTTGAAACTTTTGGCATTCCGGGCAGTAATAAGGCGGAGGTGGAATTCTCTACGTTGCCACCCATGAATTTTAATGGAAGAATGCAATATTTGATCCAATATCCGCATGGGTGTTTGGAGCAGACCACCGCTAGTGCCTTTCCCCAGTTGTTTATTACGGATATCTTCGATATTAACACAACTAAGAAAAAAGAGCTACAGCAAAATGTTGAAAGTGCCATAAAAAGAGTGGGCAACTATCAAACGCCAAGTGGGGGGTTCGCTTATTGGCCAGGACAAAATTATGCCGATGATTGGAGTTCGTCCTTTGTGGGCCACTTTTTATTGGAAGCTGAGAAGAAGGGATACGTTTTGCCATTGGGATTTAGGTCTTCTTGGCTAAATTATCAACAGAACATAGCTAGGCAATGGAGATCAGGAACAGGGTCTTCGGATTTGGCCCAGGCGTATCGCTTATATACCTTGGCACTTTCAGGTAATGCGGATATTGCCTCTATGAACAGATTAAGGGAAACGCCCAAGCTATCCAATGAAGGGAAATTCCGCTTGGCGGCTGCTTATGCACTTGTTGGCCAGGAAACTGTGGCCCAACAGATAATTAAATCCGCAAATTATGATTTTTCCGATGGTAAACATGATTATCAAACCTTTGGGTCTTCCGATCGAAATAGGGCGATGGCCTTGGAAACATTTGTGGTTTTAAAGGACAAGGTAAAGGCTCAGGAAATGGCCAAGACTTTGGCACAGCGTTTAAGTTCGGATCAATGGATGAGTACCCAGACTACGGCATATTGTCTCTTGGCATTGGCAAAATTTGCCCATATGGTAGGGGGCAAGGGAATTAAGGCCAACATAACCGTAAATGGGGGCAATACAGCAATTAATACGGACAAAACCTTGGCCAATACGGGATTGGGTATTACAACGGGGACCAATTCCATCAATATAAAAAATACTGGCGAAAATGTGCTCTATGTGAGTATTGTTAAGAGTGGAATTTTGCCTGTAGGAGAGGAAAAGGAATTGGATCGGAATTTAGTGGCCAATATGGCCTTTAAGGGAAGAAACGGTATAAAATTGGATCCTTCCTCTATAATGCAGGGCACGGATTTTGTTGCTGAAGTATCGCTTACCAATACCAAGGCAGAATCGATTAAAAATGTGGCACTTTCCGAAATATTTCCCAGTGGGTGGGAAATAGTAAATACCAGGTTCACAGATTTTGGTGATTTTGCTGAAAACGACGTGACTTATACTGATTTGAGGGATGATAGGGCCAATTTTTATTTTGACATGAAAAAGAACGAAACAAAGGTATTTAGGGTATTGTTGAACGCCTCTTATTTGGGAAGATATTACATGCCGGGGATACAGGCCGAGGCTATGTACAACAATGATTTTGCAGTACGAACCAAGGGCCAATGGGTAGAAGTAGTACAGTAATAGTTCTTGGCGGTGCTGAAAAAATGAACGCTCGTTAACGCAACCATTTTGTGTTTTTTGCATTTATGAATAAAAATATAAACAGTATCATATGAAAAAAATAATTTGGTTTGGGCTCTTTGGAGCAATTGCATTTAACAGTTTATTGGTAGGATGTAGTACGGATAATACCATTGAATGCCCTGCTGATTACGAAGGGACACTTGTTACGGAGGAAAATGGCCTGCTAGGAACTTGGGAGTTGACAGCCATTGTTGCGGCAAAGGAAGTAGATATTACCAAAGACGACGTGCAGAATCCAAAAAAGGATATTTATGTGCAATATACGGACTGTGAAAAGGATTCCGAGTATACTTTTGGACCTGGTCGCGCCTACGAATTCGCCCAGGGTCAAAATGCTTCCAACTGTAGTAATAAACTTAAGATTGAAGGGACTTGGAAACTTTCCAGTGACATCCTAGGTTTAATTGGGAATTGTTCCGCCCAAAATTTGAAAATTGTTTTTAATGAGGGCAAATCGGCATTTACTACCACTTCCAATTATACCATAACGGATGTAAATGGTTTGACCGTACAAACAGATGTTACATTTACCTATACCAAAACGGAAGCGACCAATTAATTGAATTTGAGTTAAACATTATATCGTCCTATGGTTGCCAAATTGTTTTTGGTGCCACAGGATGATATAATTACCAACGAACTTTTAAGAAGTCGTTTTGCTCCTCGTTCTGGGATGGTTCTACTTCAAGAGGTTCATTTTTCTTTAGTACCTTACTGAAAACGAGGGCCCCAATTTCCTTTACGGGCATATATAGTTTGGATTCGTCAATTGATTCTTGTTTAACAAACCCCAATTGATTGTTGGTTTTGTCAAAAAAAATCAAAAGGGCGCCTAGGATTACAGCAACCTTGAGTGCGCCAAATATTCCACCCGCTATTTTATTCAGTAAGCCCAACATGGCAAAATCGGCAATTTTAGTCAATAGTTTCCCCGCCATATTTACCACCAGGACAATAATTATAAAGGTGATCAAGAAGGAAGCAGTGTTCATATAACGTTCGTTCCAATCCATATTTTTGGCAAGATATTCCCCCACGATATAGGAAAAGTGAATGGCACCGTATAAACCGGCAATAAGTGCAATTAAAGATGCCAATTCTACCAAGAGACCATTTTTTATCCCCTTGTATAGGCCGTATAGTAATAGTAATCCAATAATAATATCCAAAATGCCCATACAAAAGTCTTTTGACAAATATAAAACTTTGATTTGTACCTTTGAACAATTCTATTCTGTTTGGATAAATGAACCCGGAATAGTTTAAATTAAGATTGATTGCAATGTCTAGAGATACACAGTTAAAGGATAGGTGGGAGACTTTGGTAAAAAAATTATCTGCCCAATTTGCGGACAACGATCCATTGGAATTGGATGCCATCATATATCTGGTAGGCGTCCAGGAATTGGGGCAGATTCATAGAACCTACAAAAAGGATGAAAAATTAAATCTAATGCATATAGCTATTTGTAGGCTGTTGGAACCATATGGGTATTACGAGTTCGATTTTTTTGATGAAGATGGTTGGCCGCATTATAACATAAAGGAAGAACTTCCCCCTTTAAAAGCGGGCGAACAATCTGTGTTAATGAAGGAAGCTTTGGTGAGCTATTTCCTGGAAAAGGAATATATCATATAGTTATGGAACTTACAAAACCCTATTATGCCGTAATTTTTACCTCCATTACCACTGAAGATAATATGGGGTATAAGGAAATGGCCCAGCAAATGGAGTCACTGGCAAAAAGACAAACGGGTTTTCTAGGTTTTGAAAGCGCAAGGGACCAATTAGGGATTAGTGTAAGTTATTGGGATAGTTTGGGGGCCATAGCGGATTGGAAAATGCAGACGGATCATTTGTTTGCCCAAAAAAAAGGCAGGGAACAATGGTACAAATGGTACAAGGTCCGTATTTGTATGGTGGAAAGGGAGTATGAATTTGGGAACGGATAAGGATTCGAAAAAGGGAATAACAACCTTTCTACGGTTGAAGGGGCTAATTCAAAAGCATCCTAGGAAATTACTTATCCTTACCTCACTGCTGATTGCCTATTATTACTGTTTGCCCAAACAATTATTCCATACCCCCCATGCCACTGTTGTTGAAAGTAAATCGGGCAAGCTCTTGGGAGCACTTATTGCCGAGGACGGTCAATGGAGATTCCCCGTGGTGGATAGCGTGCCCTTTAAATTTGAGACCTGTATTTTAAATTTTGAGGACGCCCATTTTTATTGGCATCCCGGTTTTAACCCTGTTTCCATAGGCAAAGCTCTTATAGCAAATATTTTGGCTGGGAAAACAGTAAGGGGGGGCAGTACCCTTACCCAACAGGTAATACGCTTATCCCGCAATCACAAGAAACGGTCCTACTGGGAAAAAATTAAGGAACTGGTCTTGGCCACTAGATTGGAGTTGGGGTATTCCAAGCATTATATTCTAAAATTATATGCCAGCCATGCCCCGTTTGGAGGAAATGTGGTAGGGCTGGAGGCAGCATCTTGGCGTTACTTTGGCATGCAGCCCGATCAATTGTCATGGGCAGAAGCAGCTACCTTGGCCGTATTGCCCAATGCCCCTAGTTTAATTTACCCTGGAAAGAATCAAACAGAATTGCTAGGCAAGAGAAATAGGTTGCTTCATAAATTATTGAATAATAATTATATAGATAGTACTACCTACCAGCTTTCCCTTTTGGAAGAATTGCCCAAAAAGCCATTTCCATTACCGGACACAGCACCTCATTTGGTTCAATATTTGGCCAAAAAATATAAGGGCAAGAGAATTTCGACCCCTGTGGATGAAAACCTTCAGGCAAGTATAAATAGTATTGTACATAAGCATTATAAAAACTTAAAACAGAATCAGGTTTACAATGCGGCAGTTCTGGTGATGGATGTTAAGACACGTAAAGTACTTTCTTATGTGGGCAACACACCAACGGATAACGAACACGAAAAGGATGTGGATATGGTGCAGGCCAATCGCAGTACCGGCAGTCTGCTAAAGCCATTATTGTATACCGCCATGATGAATGAGGGGGAATTATTGCCCACTATGCTAATTCCGGATGTTCCTACCCAAATAGCAGGTTATACCCCCGAGAATTTTAACGAAAGCTATAGTGGCGCAGTAGAGGCAGACAAGGCGTTGGCCAAGTCACTTAATATTCCTGCAGTGCGGCTGCTACGTTCCTACGGATTGGAAAAGTTTAGGGATCAACTGGATTTGTTCAACCTAAGGGGCTTGGATAAATCGGCCGATCATTATGGCTTAACATTAATTCTTGGCGGAGCGGAAAGCAATCTCTGGGACTTGTGCAAGACCTATGCCTCCTTGGCATCAACTGTAAATCACTTTAATGCCACTTCTAGTGAGTATTATAACAAGGAATTTATAGAACCAATCCCAACAGCGGAAACCAAGGTGGATTTTGGTGCTAAATCTACTGAGGTGACCATTTTTGATGCGGCCAGCATCTACCTTACTTTTGAGGCCATGAAAAAAGTCAACCGGCCAGAGGGCAGTGAATCCTGGGAATTTTTTGATTCCTCCAAGCAGATAGCTTGGAAAACGGGAACCAGTTTTGGCAACAAGGACGCATGGGCCATTGGCATTACTAAAGACTACGTAGTTGGGGTTTGGGTTGGAAATGCCGATGGCGAGGGAAGACCAAATGTAACCGGACTTAGCAGTGCCGCCCCTGTGCTATTTGATGTGTTCGATGTTCTGCCCAGGTCCTCCTGGTTTCAAAAGCCACTAGATGAGTTTACTGAAATGGATGTATGTTCGGAAAGTGGTTACTTGGCTACTGATATTTGTCCCAAAACAGTACTTTCTATCCCCAGAAAGCAAAATTTCGTTAAGTCATGTGCATATCATCAATTGGTGCATTTAGATGCTGAAAAACAGTTGAGGGTCAATTCCTCCTGTGCAGATTTGTCACAAACTGTCAGCGAATCTTGGTTTATATTGCCGCCATTAATGGAATACTATTATAAAAAAGGACATCCTTCATATAAAACTTTACCGCCTTTTCTGGAAAATTGTAGGGATTCCAATTCGGAGGCAATGGAGTTTATATATCCCAGAAACGGAAGTAGAATTACCTTGGCGAGAAATTTTGAAGGTAAGAAGAATGAATTGGTGGTTAAGTTGGCCCATGTTAAACCGGCAACACCTGTTTATTGGTATTTGGATGAGAAATTTATTGGGCAGACCTCAGACTTTCACGAAATAGGATTGATACCGTCCCTTGGAGAACACCGAATTATGGCAGTTGACGCCTTGGGCAATGAAGTTGTTGTTATAGTAACCATAGAGTAACATTAGCACTTTGATTTGGGCCTATAATCCATTATCTTTAAAGACATTGGTCGGAGCAAAATAAATGCAACTTCTATAAACGGATACCCTCTAAAAGATGACAAAAAATATTCGATTTTCTAATTTGGATAGGAAAAAAACAATAGCCAAACTACAGGAAGAGACATTCGATCTAGTGGTTATAGGTGGTGGAATTACAGGTGGTGGTATTGCCCTGGATGCAGCATCCAGGGGCTTAAAGGTTGCCTTGGTTGAAAAAAACGATTTTGCATCCGGGACCAGTAGTAAATCAACAAAGTTGATTCATGGTGGACTGCGATATCTAAAACAATTTGATTTCTGGTTGGTAAAAGAGGTGGGTTCCGAAAGGGCCATAGTACATAATTTGGCGCCACATCTGGTGTTACCGGAGAAAATGTTGCTGCCATTAATAGAAAATGGGTCCTATGGCAAATGGCTTACTTCCATTGGGTTAAAGGTTTATGATATTTTGGCCCAAGTTACCGGAGATGATAAACGTAAAATGTTGGAGAAGAAAGAAGCCCTGAAATTAGAACCCTTGCTGCCCAAAAAGATCTTAAAAGGAGCCGGGTATTATGCGGAATATAGGACAGATGATGCCCGACTCACTATGGAAACTATAAAGACCAGCCTTCAATATGGCGCCGTAGCTCTCAATTATGCCGAGGTGACCGACTTTATTTATGAGGAGGATATGGTTGCAGGGGTGAAGGTAAAGGACACGGTCCTGGACACGGAACTTTCAATAAAGGCCAAATATGTCATAAGCGCTGCAGGACCTTGGGTGGATGAGCTTAGGGGCATAAACAATTCCAAAAAAGGAAAGCGCCTACATCTTACCAAAGGGGTGCATCTGGTTTTCCCATATGAGAAATTGCCTATAAAGCAATCTGTTTATTTTGATATACCTGACGGACGCATGATGTTTGCCATACCAAGAGGCAAGATTACCTATATTGGAACCACAGACACCAATTTTAACGAGAACAAGGACAAGGTAAAAACAGATGTGGCCGATGCTATTTATTTAATATCTGCCGTAAATAATATGTTTCCAAAGATAAATTTGGAAATGGAAGATATTATTTCCTCTTGGGCCGGACTGCGCCCACTTATACATGAGGAAGGCAAGTCTGCCTCGGAACTATCACGGAAGGATGAAATTTTTACTTCAGATACCGGCCTTATAAGTATTGCTGGTGGTAAACTAACGGGTTATCGTAAAATGGCGGAGCGCGTAGTGAACAGGGTAGCCAAAAAAATGGAGGAGGATTATGGAATTACTGTAAAACCTTCGGATACGGAACATATTCCTTTATGTGGTAACGAGTTTAAAAAGTATAAATACGTTAAGAAATATATTGCGGAAATCCATGAAAGATTAACGCCTGAAGGATTTTCTCAATATGATGCCTGGTATTTGGTGACCAATTATGGAAAACAGACCGAAACAATTTTACAGTACTATGCCAAGCAGAAAGAAGATGATCATGAGTTGGGTATGGCCAAGGCAGAGCTGAAATTTACCATAGAAAATGAAATGGTACATACCCCCATGGATTTTTTTATCCGCAGAACAGGAAGGCTGTATTTTGATATAGATAGTATTAGAAAGTTGATGGAACCTATACTGGTCGAGTTTAAAACTATCTATAAACTAAATGATAATGTCATTGATACCTACCGGAAAACCTTGGAAAGTGAAATCGAAGAACATTCCAATTTTTCGCTAGACCGAATTTAAGGGCATTGGTTAAAGTGATCCTTGATGGCCCAGCAGGTTAAATCTTTTGGCTAGTCCAGCTTTTCGGTGAGTTCCTTGAAAACTTTTTTCGGGTTTTTATTTTCATAAAGTACCTCGTAAACGGCGTTTAGAATAGGGGTTTTCGATTTATTCTTGTGTTTTGAAACTATTAGGAATGCACTTTTGGTGGCATAATATCCTTCGGCCACCATTTTCATTTCCATCATGGCACTTTTTACAGTGTAACCTTTGCCGATCATGTTTCCAAACATACGGTTACGACTAAAAACGGAATAGCCCGTAACTAATAGGTCCCCTAAATAGGCAGAGTCGTTTATGTTGCGCTTCATCTTGTGCACCCGTTTTATAAATCGCTTCATTTCCCTTATGGAGTTGCTCATAAGTACACTTTGAAAGTTGTCGCCGTAGCCCAATCCATGGGCAATACCAGCAGCAATAGCATAAATATTCTTTAGCATGGCCGCATATTCCGTCCCAATAATATCATCCGATATTTTGGTTTTTATGTAGTCGCTACTTAGGTGTTTGGCCACTAATTTGGCTTTTTCCGTATCCGCACAGGCTATGGTTAAATAGGATAAGCGTTCCAAAGCTACTTCTTCGGCATGGCATGGGCCTGTAATGACCCCAATATTTTGGAAGGGAACGTTATAATTAACATGAAAATGCTCTCCCACGATTAAACTGGATTCTGGTACAATTCCTTTAATGGCCGAAAAAATAATTTTGTCCTTGATATCAACGGTCAGTTGCTTCAATTCGTTATCCAAGAAAGCCGAGGGAATGGCAAAAATAAGGACGTCGGCGTCAGCAACGGCCTCATTAATATTGTCCGTCAGGTTTAATTGTTCGGTATGAAATTCTACAGAACTTAGATAATTGGGGTTGTGTTTCTGGGTCCTAATGTGTTCAATGGCATCTGTATTGCGCATGTACCAATTAACTATATCCGCATTCTCTGTCAACATTTTAACAATGGCAGTTGCCCAGCTACCACCACCCAACATTGCAAACTTTATATTGTTCTTCATTTATCTAATATTTTTTGTTGTACGCCAAGATCCAATAACCAAGGTATCTTGCTAAAAGAACATTAATGGCCCATCAATTTCCCGGGACTATTAAGGAAGAGCACATGGTTCAACAAAATCTATGGCAATGTAGGACTGTTTTTTGGAGATTCAAAACAAGAATTTAATAGCATAGGTATAAGGGATGGTGCAATCTAGGGAATCCAAATTTTTGGTCCAGTAGACATTTCTCATTGTTTTTCGGTTATAACATGTTGATAATTAGCCTTTAAAATTATTGGCATAATGATTGTTTTATTGTAATAGTCAACATCAATCTATATGATATGAGAACTATAAAACTACTATTTACAACTTTAGCCCTCGCTATTTTGGCAACGGGTTGTTATACCGAAGTTATTATTGAGGACGAATACATTGATGAACCCTTTCTAAATGTACATGCCTTATTAAAATCCTATGAGCTTTGGTATGTGGATATCAATGCTACTTCCGGCAATGGGGAGGTTCCATTTTTGCAACGTGCATTTACCATTTCCTTTGTAGGTGAAACGGTTTTTACCAACAATAATATAGTAGGCATTGGTAAAACAGGGAATGGCTTTGGATTGGATGTTGGGTATTTCGATACTGCTAATGGAAGGCTACAAATTAACCATGATATGGATGGATATTGGGTTTTGGAGGTATTCGTCCTGGACAACAATACCATTGAATTATATGATGCCGATAGTGGAACATCATATTTTTTAGAGGGATATCAAAGAAATAACTTTGATTATGACATGGTATTCTATGACAATATTGAATATCTATTGCATGAATATAATGTTTGGGAAAAGGTGGCTACAAGTGTGGAAGGAACGGTAAACGATTTTGATGGGGAAAATTATTTACAGTTCTATTTTGATGGAAACAAAAGTGTATTTAATTCCTCGCTAGACCCCACGGGGATGCATTTCAACGACATTTTGTGGGATTATCGAGGTGAGTATTCATTATTTGATGTTTATAACGATGAAACGCTCAAAACTTTAACACTGGATTATGACTTCATGGGCAATGATTACTTTGAGTTGTACGTTATTAATGATAGTACAATAGAGCTGTATCATTCCAGTAGTGGAACAGTTTACAGGTTTAAGGGAAGGGGATTTATTACCTATTTGAAATCTGGAATGTCCCAAGTGGACAGAAAGAGGACAAAAACCCAATACGGAACCATGAAGGTGGTTAGGAAAAGAAAGATATAATTATTGCCGTAAGCTTTTACGGTGCCGATATAAAGAAGTTTTTGGTTGGTTATTTAGTTAAAGACCGCTTTGGAGTAATTACCCAGGGCGGTTTTTTATTTACCATAATTCTACGTATGCCAAAAGATTTATTCCAAATAGAATAGGCGGTCTGGCCAAAAGGAAAAACTCAAATAAATTCCTTAAATTAAGGTGTTGTTCGAAGCGTTAAAAAAACCAGCTTATGGGATCCAAGTACAATAAGGTTGCCAACAAGAACCCTCATGAGAAGATACCGGGGAACCCTTCCACTTCCACTACCAGTAAAATTGTTTTGAACGACCGAAGTAACGGTAGGCCTTTACGGATTCTGAGTGAGGAGGATTGGAAATTTTGGTTGTACAACGGGTATATTGTTGTTAAAAATGCGATCGCAAAGGAGCAAGCACAGGAAACCGCACAATTTTTATGGGAATTTGAGGAAAAGGATCCTAGGAACCCAGATACCTGGTATACGCCTCCCAAGGCTGAAATAAAAATGAAGGAATTAACAGGTACGGGAATGGTGGAGGTGTACAACCATCAGTATCTTTGGAACAATAGGCAACAAGAAAAAATTTATGATGCTTTTGTGGATATTTGGGGTACGGAAAAACTTTGGGTAACTATTGATAGGGCCAACCTAAACTTCCCAATTCGGCCAGGATTTGAACAAAAAGGGTTTATACATTGGGACTACGACCCGGAAACCAGACCACAGAATGTACAGGGCGTATTAGCTTTGGCAGACCAAACCGATGAGAATATGGGAGGGTTTCAATGTATTCCCTGGTTATACCGGAATTATGATTCATGGAAACTTCATCAGCCAGCCGATAGGAACCGTTTTCAGCCAGATGTAGGCGACTTGCTGGATATGATAGTAAAGGTGAAGATGGAGACGGGCGATCTTTTGATTTTTAATAGTACGCTTCCTCATGGTATAAGGCCAAATCATTCAAAAAACAAAGTTAGGATTGCCCAATATATCTCAATGATGCCGGCCGAGGAGGATAATGGGCCCCTTAGAACTTGGCGCATCAATTCTTGGAAAAATAGATTGGCACCAGCCGGATATGCTTTCCCTGGCGATCCCAGAAATTGGGAACAGACCAAGTACAGATCGGCTGACTTAAATGATTTGGGCAAGAAATTATTGGGACTTCAATTTTGGTAATTTGTTGTATATGTCACATTTAGGCATATCATGCACCTTAAAACAAGAAAATCCCCTACTTTTGCACCCTCAAAAACAAAAGCGTGAAGAAGTATTTAAATCTATTCGATTTTAAGCAAAAAGTAGATTATAAGACCGAGATCTTATCTGGTTTAACCGTAGCCCTAGCTTTGGTACCTGAAGCTATAGCCTTTGCATTGATCCCTGGGTTTTCTCCGTTAACCGGATTATATGCAGCCTTTGTATTGGCATTGGTAACTTCTATTTTAGGAGGTAGACCAGGAATGATTTCCGGAGCTACAGGTGCCGTGGCGGTTATTTTTGTGGGATTAATTTTGGAATTGAAGAATACTTTCCCCGGGATTACTCCAGAGACTATTTTGAATTATGTCTTTGCCACCGTGATCATTGCAGGCCTATTACAAATTACAGCAGGAGTTTTAAAATTAGGAAAGTTTATACGCTTGGTGCCACATCCGGTCATGTTTGGATTTGTCAACGGATTGGCCATTATAATTTTTATGGCGCAATTCCCCAATTTCTATGTTAAGGGAACATCAGAATTGATGTCGGGAATGCCTTTTTGGACCATGTTGGGACTAACCTTATTGACCATGCTGATTATTTGGGGCTTCCCCAAAATAACCAAGGCGGTTCCCTCGTCCTTATTGGCTATAGTGGTGGTGTCCGCAATAGTTTTGGGTTTTGGTATAGATACGCTAACAGTAGCCGATACTATGTCTGAAGGAGAGTCCATTAAAGGAGGCTTTCCCCCTTTGTCCATTCCTAATATTCCATTTACATGGGAAACCTTTCAAATAATATTTCCCTTTGCGGCCATTGTAGCCGGAGTTGGCTTAATTGAGAGTTTGCTTACCCTAAATATAATAGATGAAATTACCGATACTCGTGGAAGTGGAAACAAAGAATGTATAGCGCAGGGAACAGCGAATATTTTCTCTGGATTCCTGTCAGGGATGGGAGGTTGTGCTATGATAGGGCAAAGTTTGATCAATACTTCCGCTGGTGCCAGGGCTAGATTATCAGGAATAACCGCTGCTGTAATGTTGCTGGTATTTATAATGTTCGGCTCTAACTTAATAGAACAATTGCCCATGGCCGCTTTGGTTGGACTAATGTTTATGGTGGCCATCGGAACCTTTGAGTGGGCAAGTTTTAAGACATTTAGAAAAATGCCTACCTCAGATGTTGTCGTAATGGTATTGGTTACCTTAATTACAGCCATTACCCATAATTTGGCGGTTGCCGTATTGTTCGGGGTAATTATTTCTGCCTTGGCCTATTCCTGGGAAAATGCCAAACGTATTAGGGCCAGAAAATCTATCGATGAAAACGGGATAAAACATTATGAGATATACGGACCCTTGTTTTTTGGGTCAACTACCGCCTTTGCTGAGAAGTTCGATATACAGAACGATCCCAACGAAGTAATTATCGATTTCAAGGAAAGTAGGGTTGCAGATATGTCTGGAATTGAGGCCTTGAACAAATTAACGGAACGTTATGCCAAGGTGGGCAAGAAGGTGCACCTAAAACATTTAAGTCGGGACTGTATTAGGTTATTGGAGAATGCCAATGAAATTATTGATGTGAACGTAATAGAAGATCCTACCTATAAAGTTGTTGTGGATAAGGTATAGCAGTTATACTTTTAATGGATCTGCTCCAATGGATTATCAATAAAAAAGCGTTTGCACATCCCATCTATGGGGGCAAACGCTTTTAATTTTTTAAAGAATTTATAAACTATAAGGTCCTTAAATATTCTGCTACCGCACGAGCATCCTCTTCGGAAAGATTCTGGTTCAGCATAACGGCATTGTTGTACTCCTTCAATAAAGCCTTGGCTATAGGGTCTTCCTTAAGCATACCATCTGGGTTTAAGATCATGTTCATTACCCATTCTGGGCTTCTTCTTTCAAAAACACCCTTTAGAGCAGGTCCAATCAAACGTTGCTCGGCCATATGACAAGCCACACAAATGGTACTGAATGTTTTTTGTCCTTTGGCAGCCAGTTCGGTATCAATTTCATCTGCGAACGTTACAGATTTAATTGGGCCTACACCTTTGTTGCTCATGTCTACAGGGACTCCCTCACTTACGGGTTCTGCTTTCACTTCTTTTTTGGTACGGTTCATTTCAAAACCTTCCTTTTTTTCTTCTTTTTTTTCGCCACAGCTAAGGATCAATCCAGCTAGGGCCAAAGGGATAAATAATTTTCTCATCGTTTTGGTATATTATTTCACGAAGATAATAAATAGATTATTTTAATATAATTCTTCAACAAATTTTAATGCCCTTTTTTCTGTATAGGTAATATTATTTTGGCCATAAAACCCTACATGGCCTCCGTATAAGGGAAGTTCAAAATGTACGTTATTATTTTGTTCAGCTTCCTTAAAAGGATAACATTGGTCTCCCAAAAAGGAATCATTTTGAGCATTTATAATCAGGGTGGGAGTTCTTATGGCATGGATAAACTGTAATGAACTGGATTTTTGGTAGTAATCAATAGCATCCTTAAATCCATGGGCCTTACTGGTATAGATGTCATCGAAATCTTTTAGGGTGTCTATCTTTGCAATGTCCGTATCGCTTATCCTTTCTGGAAAAAGAAGTTGTTTTGCACGCAGTTTTTCTATAAGATGTTTCTTGAACCTAATGGCGTACAATCTATTTTTTGGTTTCAATAGTTCCAATAATGAACTGTATAGGTTGCATGGGACAGATACTGCGATGGCCCCTTTTATTTCCTCAGGGATATATCTTCCTTCCCCTAAGTATTTTAGGGTCAAATTGCCACCTAGACTAAATCCCTTTAAGTAAATATTGGAGTAGTGTTTTTCTTCCAATATGTAGTGTACAACGGCCTCCAAATCTTCCGTGGCCCCAGAATGATAAGATTGGAAAAGGCGATTGGTCTCACCGCTGCAACCCCTATAGTTTACGGCGCAGGCATCAATACCAATGGCATTGAATTGTTTTGCACTACCAGTTATATAAGGTCTTTGTGCATTGCCTTCCAGGCCATGTAAGAGTATTACCACTCCGGTAGAGGGGCGGGAGGCGTAGCTCCAATCCAGATCCATAAAATCCCCATCGTTAAGTTCCAAACGATCCCTATGTTGTATTAGGCCATGTACCTTTCTAATCAATCCAGAATAAATAGTGGATAAATGTCCATTTTTAAAAAGTAATGGTGGGTTGTAATCGGAGGTGATAATAGGCATGGAAAGAGTTCTATATGGAGTTGGAACAAAGATTT
Organism: Arenibacter troitsensis; assembly: GCF_900177645.1. Classification (GTDB taxonomy): domain Bacteria; phylum Bacteroidota; class Bacteroidia; order Flavobacteriales; family Flavobacteriaceae; genus Arenibacter; species Arenibacter troitsensis. The sequence goes on along the minus strand of NZ_FXAO01000004.1, from coordinate 394,441 downwards.
AAGGATAAGGAGACAAGATAGGTTAATCCTATAATTTTTCAAAGATTGGCGGCCAGGATAAATATGGATGTCAATATTACGGGCTATGTTTTAGTAATGCCTTATAAAATGGACCGGAATTTTACTAAATTAATACTTATTGTAAATTAATATGTTGTTGTTTCAACATATTTTTATATTTTCGTTAACGTTAACGAAAACTAATATCCAAATATTATGGCTAATAAGAATCTAAGGGGTTTAATCTTGGTGTTGCTACTTCACTTTACTTTTTTCAATGCTTTTGCCCAAGATGGATGGGAAACACTTTTTAATGGTAAGGATTTCTCCAATTTTGAACAATTGAACGGGAATGCAAAGTATAAAATTGAAAATGGGGAAATGATAGGAACCTCTAAGTTAAATACTCCCAATAGTTTTATGGCCACGAAAAAGACCTATGGCGATTTTATTTTGGAATTTGATGTATTTGTGGAAAACGGACTAAATTCTGGGGTCCAATTTAGAAGTTTGAGTCTTCCGGAGTATATGGAGGGAAGGGTACATGGATACCAATGTGAAATTGAGACCAGTGATAGAAAATGGGCAGGGGGAATATATGACGAGGCCAGAAGGGGATGGTTATATCCGCTATCCAGAAACGCTAAAGGACAAAATGCTTTTAAACCGGGGGAATGGAACCATTATAGGATTGAGGCCATCGGCCAAAATATCAGAACTTGGATAAACGGGATACAGTGTGCCAACCTTGTGGATGATGCTACAGCGAAAGGGTTTATTGCCTTTCAGGTGCATTCCATACACGATGCTAGTTTGGAAGGCAAAATAGTGAAATGGAGAAATATTAGGGTCAAAACCACTGATTTGGAGAAGGAGCGTAAGGAGGTAGCCGTATATGCCCCGGAAATAAGCTATTTACAAAATCAGCTCACTGCTGATGAAGTTAGAAAAGGCTGGAGGTTATTATGGGATGGCAAGACAACGGCAGGGTGGCGAGGAGCAAAATTGGATGCTTTTCCAGAGAAGGGCTGGGTTATGGAAGACGGTATTTTGAGTGTTCTGTCCTCTGATGGTGCAGAGTCTAGAAACGGAGGGGACATTGTAACAACCGAGGCATTTAGCAATTTTGAGTTGAGTATTGATTTTAAGTTGACCAAGGGGGCCAATAGTGGCATAAAATATTTTGTTGATCCGGGTCTTAATAAGGGGCAAGGTTCTGCTATAGGTTTGGAGTTTCAAGTGTTGGATGACAAGGAACATCCGGATGCCAAAATGGGGAAAAATGGCAATAGGACTGTGGGGTCCCTGTATGATCTGATCCGTGCAGAGAACTTTGAAAATTCTAGGGGCAAGAATTTTAATGGGGTGGATAAATGGAACAATGCCCGCATCGTTGTTAGGGGCGGCCATGTTGAACACTGGCTTAATAATGTAAAGGTGGTGGAATATGATAGGTTTAGCCAAGCTTTTAAAGCATTGGTAGAAAAGAGCAAGTATGAGAAGTGGGAAAATTTTGGAACAATTCCGGCAGGGAAAATCCTTTTACAGGATCATGGTGACCATGTTTCCTTTAGAAGTATAAAAATAAGGGAGTTTTAAGGTAGGTTTAATTTAAAAAATTAAGGATCATGAGTGAAGGACGTAGAAATTTCATCAAAAAAACAGCATTGGCATCAGGAGGTCTAGCTTTGGGGGTCAACTCCATGAGCGCGAAGAGCTATAGTAAAATCATTGGAGCCAACGATCGGGTAAGAGTAGGGATTGCAGGGTTCTCCAATAGAGCCAAAGGGGCATTGATACCTGCATTCTTGGGGCATTATAAAAAACAGAATTTTGAAATTACCGGAGTTTCGGATATATGGAACCGCCGAAGGGATGAAGGAGCAGCTTTCCTGAAGGAGAAAACTGGGAACAAGATGCGCGTTTGGAGAAATCATGATGAAATGTACGAGGAAAATAAAATAGATGCCGTTATAATTTCTACTCCAGATTTTCAACATGCCTTGCACACCGTGCAGGCGGCCAATGCAAAAAAAGATGTGTATGTTGAAAAGCCGTTTGCGGAAACCATGGAAGATGCCAGGGTAGGTAAAAAGGCGGTCGAAGATTCTGGAATTGTGTTTCAAATTGGTTCCCAAAGGCGAAGTGGTCGCAATTATCATGCCGCCAACGACTATATTAAGTCTGGTAAATTTGGAGATATCGTAATGGTTGAAATGAGTTGGAACGTGAATCAACCGGACAGATGGCGCTTACCGGAATTAACTAGTCAAATCAAGGAATCTGATACCGATTGGAAGCGCTATTTAATGAACAGGCCCTATGAGGCTTGGGATCCTAGAAAGTATTTGGAATATAGATTATTTTGGCCTTTTTCATCGGGTATTCCAGGTCAATGGATGTCCCATCAGATTGATACCGTTCACTGGTTTACTGGCTTGAACCATCCAAGAAGCGTCGCTGCCAATGGAGGAATCTACCTTTGGAAAGACGGAAGAAAAAATTACGATACCATGACCGCAGTATTCGACTATGGCCCCTTGGATGATCTTTCCAAAGGCTTCCAAGTGGTCTATTCATCCAGGTTTACCAATTCGGCCGGCGGTACCAAGGAGATCTATTATTCCAATGGAGGAGAATTGAACTTGGACACCAACAAGGTGAGTCCCAATGGAGGATTAAAAGCTTCCCATGCCAATAAAATGGGTATGCAGGAGAATTTATTGCCATCATTTGATCTCTCGGATAGTGACGTACAAGTAGTTACATCCGCAGACACTGGTGCAGATAACATGACCTCATTGCATATGTTGAATTGGATGGAGTGTGTTAGGAGCAGAAAAGAAACAAATGGGCCAATAGATGCCGCCTACAATCATTCCATAGCCAATATTATGACCACCGCAGCCCTTAGAACTGGACTAAAGTCCACCTTCGATGACAAGGCTCAGGATGTTTTGGCTGGGGATAAGGTTTTCAAATATTAATCTAATAACATCAATAACATGAATAGAATAAATATTAGTTGCGTACTCATTCTTTTAATATTTTCTTCCTGCAAGGAAAAGGTGAAAAAAGCTATAGTTGAGGAATCTTCACCCAAGATGGATCAAGTCACCTTTAGGACTGATGAAGAGAACCAAAAGGTAGATGTTCTTATAGATGGAGATTTATTTACAAGTTATATATATGACGGAAAAACACCTAAACCTGTCCTATATCCGGTAATTACCAAAAGTGGCACAAAAATAACCAGGGGCTTTCCTATAGAACCTTTAGAGGGAGAAAGGGTAGATCATCCGCACCATGTAGGGATATGGTTTAACTACGGTGACGTAAACGGATTGGATTTTTGGAACAATTCTTATGCCATAAAGGAAGAGGATAAACATAAATATGGAACCATCAATCACCGGGAGGTTACGGAAACCAATGCGGCAACGGGTACCCTAGTTGCCACAGCTAATTGGGATACTTCGGACAATACCACGCTATTGGAAGAAACAACGGAATTTTCCTTCAGTCAAGAAGGGGATACTAGGAAGATTATTAGGACCACTACCTTAAAAGCCTTGGAGGATGTATCCTTTAAGGACAATAAAGAGGGAATGATAGCTATCCGAGTTACCAGAGGATTGGAGCTTCCTTCAGATCAACCGTCCATATTTATGGATGCCAATGGGATACCGACCGAGGTGAAAGCTCTGAACAATGAAGGGGTTAATGGTAATTATTTAACGAGCGAAGGAAAGACTGGGGAAGAGGCCTGGGGTACTAGGGCCAAATGGACAACTTTATATGGTAAGATTGCGGATGAGCCAGTTTCTGTAACCATTATGGACCATCCAGGGAATGTGGGTTACCCCACTTATTGGCATGCACGAGGTTATGGCCTTTTTGCAGCCAATCCACTGGGACAAGAGGTATTTTCAGATGGTAAGGAAAAATTGAATTTCAGTTTGGCCAAAGGGGATTCGGTTACTTTTAAATACGCCATTTTGGTTCATAATGGGGAGCAACTTAGCGAGGATTCATTAAACGGATATTTTTCTGATTTTAGTAAAGACCAATAAGCCCTTCATGAAATATTTTACGATTTTGTTGCTTTTCCTAATTTTTGGCAACATTGGAATGGCTCAAGAATTGGAAAAGAAGGCCATGCACAGTTTGTTCAATGGAAAAACTTTGGATGCCTGGACAATCCCTGATGGAGGGGAATGGTCCGTTAAAAACGGAAAAATAGTGGCCAAGAATAATTCCGAAAAGAAGGGGTCCATACTTTGGACCAATGAAAGTTATAATGACTTTGTGGTAGAATTGGATTTTAAAATGATTAGTGGAAATATTGATTCTGGTATATTCATGAGGGGAGAGGATAAAAAAAATCCCCAGATTCAAATTGGCATATCTGGCTCACTAAAAAGGGATATGACGGGGTCGCCTTATGTGCCCGGAGCCGGTTACCCTGTGGAAGCAAAGAATGTAATTAAATTACTCCGTGTAAAGGGGTGGAATACTATTAAGGCGCGGGCAGTGGACAATACGTATACGGTATGGTTAAATGGGGAGGAAGTCATGAACTATACTATGGATGATGCTAACCTGCAAGGCCCGGTGGGGTTACAATTGCATCCCGGGAGGGAAATGGAGATACACTTTAGAAAAATAGTTTTAGGCAGGCTTTAAACCGATTCAAGTTGTATTTTTGCCGCCGTTTCGTATTTGCCTTATTATATTAATTTAAGGAAGTTGGTCTATGGACAATCTTATTGGAATTAAACAGATTGCCAAACTGGCCAATGTATCCATTGGTACGGTAGATAGGGTGTTGCATAATAGGCCAGGAGTTTCAAAAGCTACACGCGAAAAGATAAAGGCAATTGTTAAGGAGACAGGATATAAAAAGAATACTGTGGCCAGTCGCCTTAATTTGGCGGGTAGAAAGAAATTAAAAATAGCTGTACTTATACCGGAGGCATCCAGTAACTGGAGTTATTGGGAACTTCCAAAAAAAGGCATAGAAAAGGCGGTGGAGGAATTAAGTGAAATGGGCATCCTTGTTTCATATTACTACTTTAAGGATCCTTTCTCCTTCATGAAAATGGGCGATGCCGTTGTGAATAAAAAATTTGATGCATTGGTGACAGTCCCATTTTTTATGGCAGAATGCAACCATCTATTAAGCAAGGCCAAAACCGAAAAAATTCCTGTTGTGTTTATGGATACGGAGATTAAATTGGATTATCCGTCCTATTTTATCAGGCAAAATTCGCATAATGCAGGAATGGTAGCGGCAAGGTTATTACATGGATTGGTTGGGAACGATGGACTCTATTTTGTAATCAATATTGTAACGGATAGGGGATTGCACGCTAATAACCAACAAAGGGAAAATGGATTTAGAGAATTCTTTACAACCAATTTCAAGGGCAAGTCAATTTCCATAATGACCATAAATCATCCTATAGATCGGCCATTTGAAATTGATCATGAAATGGAGAATTTGTTCAAGGATCCTAGGAGAAAAGGTATTTTTGTAACTAATGCAAGGTCTTATTTAATTCCCGGTATCCTAAAAGCGCATAATGTTTCCAATGTTTCTGTGGTTGGGTTTGATCTTCATAAGGATAACCTAGAATGTCTAAAAAGGCATGAAATTGATTTTTTAATCAATCAAAAACCGGAATTTCAGGGGTATACCGCCATTAAGGGAATGTTTAAATTCCTTACGGAACAAGATCCGTCAGATTTAAATATGAATGTTCCAGTAGAAATAATTGTGCAGGAAAATTGCGAATCTTTTTAATCTTACTACAAAGAAACATTAAAAATCCTGCTATACTAACCTTCTTTACTTCCAAAAAAAGGCCTCCATTAATGGAGGCCCTAAACTAACTAATATAAAAAACAACTATAAGAAATTATTGTGGATATCCTGGATTTTGAGGATAACCACCCAAAGTCCTGTCTATTTGTTCTTGGGGAATAGGTCTTAAAACATGGTAATCCTGAATGTTGGGCGCCGCAGAAGGATTATGTAGTCTAGTACGTTCTACCAACTTTCCTGTCCTGGTCAAGTCCCACCAGCGCCATCCTTCACCTATTAATTCACGCGCACGCTCATCTAGAATAAAATCTATATCAACATCACTTGAAGTAATTTCAATTGCGGCCTCTTGTCCTGGAACTGCCGACCTTACCCGAACAACATTAATGTCAATAGCGGCACCCGAAGGATTATTTTGCTGTAATCGTGCTTCGGCGCGCAATAAGTACGCATCGGCCAAACGCATTAAAATAAAATCGCGTTGTCCTTGCTCTTTCTGACGATCGGGCCTAGTAGGGTCGATCCATTTATTCATTGAAGGGAACAAACGTTCTGAATATTCGTCGTTTGTTATAGTAATATAGGGTTTTGTGTCCTGTCTAGATTGTGGCCAATCTATGTCTTTTCCAGGTCCAGGAATGAAAATAGCAGTATCTCCAATGGCCAACGCCGCTCTTGCCGGTTCGCCATTCTCTGGGTTTGCCGGTGTGGCAGGTTCATTTTTGTTTGCGTACCATACATGTTTAAATGATTTGTCGTAACGCGTATCTATATCCCTATCCCATAAACTTAGTGTAAAATTGGTAGGTCTAAATCTTTTCCAAGGTCTACCGTTTTCAATATCCCGGGTCATACCACGACGTACATCGTACTCCTGTAGGAAATAAAGGTGCCCTCTATGTCCGTAGGAGTCGATTCCACTATCAACTTGTGACTTTGAATTAGGAACAACAAAAACCATCTCACTGTTTTCTTGGTTGTTAATATCCCATAAATCAGCAAAATCGTCCAAAAGTGAAAAACCATAATTGTTGATTACATTACTGAACAAAGTTTCGGCCCTTGAAGCATCGCTTCCGTCAGCAAATGATTTGTAGCTGCGCGTTAATAGTACTTTACCTAATAAAAACTCTGCCGCAGCTTTTGTGGCACGACCATAGTCGGATTGCGAGTTAGGTAAAGTGGCTATGGCAAACTCGAGATCAGGAATGATGGCCTGGTTATATATCTCTGCCTGGGGAGTTTTATTCGCTTCCACTTCTATACCCTCTGTTTCCTCTAAACTAAGATGGGCATCACCATAGGTAGTAACAATATTAAAGTAATAAAGTGCCCTTAGGAAACGCACTTCTGCTATACGCGAAGTTTTTTCGGCCTCATCCATTTCAATTCCGGCCGAACGGTTGATAACGCCGTTGGCTTGGTTGACTCCCCTGTACCAAGTGGCCCAAGCATCTCTCACCATTGAAGATGATGCGTTCAAACTGGTGTCATAGAAATTAAAAAATTTATGGCTACCATCTGCTCCATTGTTATAGGTGTCTGTTCCGAAGACCGTCATCGTAAAGCCGATTTCCTGGCCATAAAAAGGCTTTAAGAGTGAATAGGTTGCATTCACGGCATCTTGAAAACCTTTTTCCGTTGTATAATATGAAGCAGCCGAAACGTCTGTCACAAGCTCTTCTTCCAAAGATTTATCGCATGAATTGATTATGAACCCCAAGGTCAAAAACCAAATACAATATATTTTTCTTTTCATAATATTTTCAATTATCATTTTAATCTGATTTTTAAACTCCTTAAAACTTAGCACTCAAGCTCAATGAATACATTTTATTACTTGGTACTATACCAGCACCCAAAGAACCTGCATCTTCGGAAACTTCAGGGTCAAAAGTATCATAATTAGTAATGAACCACAGATTTTGACCGGCTATTGAAAGTTTTAGTTCTTCCATACCCAGTTTGTCCACAAATGAATCTGGAAGTTTATAACTCAAGGACACGTTTCTTAATTTAATAAAACTGCCATCAAAATATCTCAACGTAGATCCGTTTCTCGGGCTCTCTTGATTTTCATTGGGCCTAGGATTCGCATTTGTCGGATTATCTATGGTCCAGTAATCAACATCTAGGTTGTTGTATCTGGCAAACAATGAGTTATTGCCCCCATGGAAGTCGGATTGTATGGTTTGTCCTTGTCGGAAGTAAAAGAATACACCCAATTCCAAACCTTTATAAGAGAACTTGTTGGTTAAACCACCATAGTAATCAGGTGTGTCCGTACCCAATACCTTACGATCTTCTGGGGTAATAAGTCCGTCCCCATCCAAATCATTTAGTCGAATTTCTCCAGGAACTTTTTGTTCTTGAGAGGTGGCCAAAGCCACTTCGTCCGCTTGGTAAATCCCAATTTTCTCATAGTCATAAAATACTTTGATAGGCTGGCCAATAAACCAATTGTTACCAATATCATCTATTGGATTGCCATTTTCGTCCTTTAGGGCCAGTTCAACAATCTCCTCTTTATAACCTGCTATGTTGAAATCCATTTTCCATGAAAATGCGTTTGGGTTATCAAAAATTTTGGTACTGATGGCAAATTCAAGTCCCTTAGTACGTGTGGCACCAATATTCTGCAAAATACTACTGTATCCCGATGTAAATGGGAGACTTCTATTTAGCAGGATATCTACCGTATTGGTCTTAAACCAATCGATTGCACCATTAACACGGCCATTAAATAAACCATAATCAACACCAATGTCCAAGGTTTTGGAAACTTCCCAGCCCAAATCTGGATTTGGAATTTCAGAAAGAGCCCTTCCAAGAGCGTTGCTTTCTCCCCAAGCATAAACCGATGGGGCCAACCTACCTGCAGTTTGATAGGGACCAACAGAGGTATTACCCACTTCTCCGTAGGATGCCCTCAACATTAACTGTGATACAGATGATTCTTTTAAGAAAGCCTCTTCGGACAATCTCCAACCAACGGAAGCCCCTGGGAAATAATTCCATTTGTTTCCTTCAGCCAATCTTGAGGAACCATCAGCCCTGAGTGATGCTTGAAAAAGATATTTTCCTGAAATATCATAATTTAAACGACCCATAAAGGAGTTCAATGTCCATTCTGTGAGTCCAGATCGGGCCAAGCTATTGTCTGCAGAACCTAAATTATAGAATTTCTGTGACTCATAGGGAATCCCAGTTACCGATGCAAGAGAGAACTCGGTTTTGGAATTCTGGGTACTTTGTAGCAAGGTTACCTTTAAATTATGTTTATCCGTAATGGCCTTTTCGTACGTCAATAAGTTTTCAATGGTATATGCAAAGTTGTCAATATGTTCTATAGATGCATCACCTGGGCCACCACGGTTGTCATTGGTTAAACTGCCTCTAAATTGACCTCTTCTACCCAACCTGATATCAGGACCGAACAAAGTTCTCCACTGAAGACCTTCGGCAATATCTATGTCTAAAAAAATGGGCGCAAAAATACGGGTCCACTTTCTTTCATCAATATAAGCTCCATCTACCAGTTCGCTTAACGGATTCGTTCGAATACCATCATTGGTAGGCAAAAATAACAGATCACCATTGGCATCGTAAGGAACACCCAACGGATTGTTCGCCAATGCTTCACCAATAGTTGCATTAGATCCCCAATTCTGTACGGAATTGGAAATCATAAAAGAGGCCCCAATTTTAAAAATTTTGTTGATTCGATGATCAATATTTATCCTACCGGTAAATCTTTCATAGTCTTGATTACTGATTATACCTTGTTCTTTAAAATATCCTATGGAAGAATTAAAGGTTGTATTTTCAGATCCCCCACTCACTCCTAACTGATGGTTGGTCTGGTATCCATTGCCTACAACTAGATCCAGGTAATCTGTTGAACGGCCTAAAGCCAGAGATTCTAGTTCTACAGGGTCAAAAAATACGGCGGCATCATCAGGTATCGTACCGTTCCAAGAAGAACGTCGTGCCTCTCTCTTAAGAGCCGCATACTCTTCGCCGTTCATCATATCTACCAATTGTGCTGCGGATGTTAACCCGACTTGGCTACTGTATCGAACTTGGGTCTTTCCGACTTTACCGCGATTCGTGGTTACCAAAACCACCCCATTGGCTCCACGAGATCCGTAAACAGCCGTTGCTGCTGCATCTTTTAATATTTGCATTGAAGCAATGTCCTGTGGATTGATATCGGACATGGATTCCGAACCATCAATTAGTGGAATTCCATCCACCACATAAAGTGGATCATTGGATGCGGTAATAGAACGTCTACCCCTTATCCGAACGGTTGAGGTTTGTCCAGGTCTTCCTCCCGATGCCTGAATATCTACCCCGGATATTTGCCCTTTAACAGCATCTATACTGCTAGATGTTTGGACAATACCAAGTTGTTCGGCATCTACAGATGCTATAGCAGCCGTAACTTCCCCTTTCTTTTGGGTACCATATCCCACAACTACCACCTCATCCAATAAACTGGAATCAATTTCTAAAGAAACGTTAATCGTAGTGTTGCCGTTTACGGCAATTTCTTTTGCTGTAAATCCAACATAACTGAATACCAATACACCGTTGGAGGCAACATTGATGGTATAATTGCCGTCAAAATCTGCTACCGTACCTGTTGTAGTTCCCCTTACAACGATACTTGCACCAGGCAAAGGCACTCCCGAATCATCTGTTACCGTACCCTTCACCTGTTGTTGAAATATTAGGTCCGGGTCCGTTATGGCATAGGAAGTGCTAAATACCCCCAAACATGCCAATAGGGTTAGCTGCAGAAAGATTTTCTTCCAAACAGGCACACCCTGACGTGAATGAATTACTTCATTAAATTGTTTTTCCATAATCTGAGTTTTGAAGAGTTAGTTAAACATTAGATTTTATTCGTTAACGTTAACGAATATAGTAATATATTTTATATGCAATGCGATTTTTATAAAAATTTAGTGTTAAATGTTTTGAATACCAATATATCATGAGGTATTATTACATATTTGATATTTATTAACATAAATTAACTTAATGTTTTAACAAGAAGCATTAGTAAAGTTTAGGGGTTGCTACTACGGGATTTATTGGATTTTTGTAAGTACTGGTGACCTGGAAGAGGTTGAATTATGCGATAAGTTTCATTCCCCTATTTGGAGTTTGACAAAGTATAGTCAAAAACAAAATGAAGATGGTAATAGAAATGCAGCAGCAGAATCTATGGATCTTTAAATATAAGCGCTACAAATAGATGGGGAGAAAATTACTGGGTATTACCATGGTCGTTATTTTGGATAAATTTCCAAAATCTTGATCTGGTCTTCAATGGCCGATTTAAATTCCGATTTTAGGTTTGCTACCAATTTCGACACGGATGTTACATTGTCGATTGTTGTAACTCCCTGTCCGGCAGACCAAATGGTTTTCCACGCTTTGGCTTCCGTGTTCAGCTCTTTTCCAAAATCTATTTTTCGATCCTTTTTTAAATCCTCTTCCGTAATTCCTGCTGCCTTTAAACTTGCTCCCAAAAAATTGGCATGAACACCAGATATGGCGGCAGTATAGACCACATCGCCGGCCCCGGCCCCGATAATCATTTGGCGATATTCCTCGGTGGCTTTACTTTCTTTGGTATTTATAAATCGAGTGCCCATATAGGCCAAATCTGCTCCCATCTGCAAGGCCGAGGCAATATCCCTACCGGTACTTATACAGCCGGAGAGTAAAATAGTTTTGTCGTAGAATTTCTTTATTTCGGCAACCAAGGACATAGGGTTTAGGGTACCAGCGTGTCCTCCCGCACCGGCAGCGACCAAAATTAATCCGTCTACCCCTGCTTCTGCAGCTTTTTCCGCATGTCTTTTCTTAATAATATCATGAAATACCAGGCCACCATAACTATGAATGGCATTTACCACTTGGGCAACTGCACCCAAGGAGGTAATTATTAGCGGGACTTTATGTTTTATACAAACCTTTAAATCGGCTTCCAATCTGGGATTGGTAGGGTGTACAATTAGATTCACCCCAAAAGGCGCAGCCTTTTTTCCAGTTTCCTTTTCAAACTTCTTTAGTTCGGTTTTTATTTCCACCAGCCAATCCTCAAAACCTTCCGTACTGCGTTGGTTAAGGGCTGGAAAAGTGCCCACTATTCCGTTTTTACAGCATTCAATGACCAATTGTGGACCAGATATAAGAAACATGGGTGCAGCTACTACGGGTAGTGCCAGTTCTTTTATGAAAGCGGCTTTTTTGCTCATTTGGATTGTGGTTTTAAAGAATAGGATATACTTGGATAACCCAAAAGTTCGTAACTATTATAATTGATTTTTTATAAAAAACTGTACATTTGAATTGTTATGCATGCATAACAATTCAAATGTACTAAATAAAAAGGATGTATTTAAAAGAATTTGAAATTCGATGGAGCGATGTAGATGCCAATCGCCATATGGCTAATTCTGCCTATTTAAATTTTATGAGCCACACAAGAATGTCTTTTTTGCTGGAAATGGGTTTTAATCAAAAGACAATGTCACAGAACAATATTGGTCCGGTGGTATTCCATGAGCATGTCTATTATTTTAAGGAAGCATTTTTAGGAAAGCCGGTTAAGGTGTCCTTGGAGCTGGTTGGACTTAGTGAGGACGGAATGTTCTTTGAATTTCATCATAATTTTTACGATGGCAATGGAAAGAATTTTGCCCATTGCCAAATAATGGGTGCATGGATAGATTTAAAAACGAGAACCCTGACCGGTTTGGGTAAGGAGTTTCTGGATGCATTTAACAAGGTGCCAAGGGGAGAGGGATTTAAGGTACTTACGAAAGCGGATACACGAAAGTTTTCGGTGCGACCTAAGGATTTGGTCTAACTTTTTTGCTCACCAGATATACGCCGATCAGTACCAGGACTATTGCAAAGAATTTAACCAAAGTAAGATGGTCCTTACCGGCTACTATGGCAAATATGATGCCTATCAAGGGTTGCAGGTACATAAAAACACCAACTGTTGAGGCCTTAAGTTGTGTAAGTGCAAATACATTGAACAAATAGGTTAAAAAGGTAGTTCCTATGATTACAAAAGCAATGGCTCCAATAGCCTCCATAGGAAGTTGGCTCCATTGTATCTCTGTAAATTCCGAATATGTTATGGGGAGCGTGATGAAGAATCCAATTCCGAACATCCATTTCATAAGAGTGAAGGGGTGGTATTTTTCTAGGAGTTTCTTTACTATTATAAGGTAAAGTCCATAGGAAGTGGCGTTTACTATAAATAGCAGGTTCCCCAAGGGAATATTGGTGGCATCCTGTCTAATTTCGGCCCCAAATAAAATTAATGCAAGTGCTCCTATCAAGCCCATAAAAACGCCCATACCCCGGCGAAGGGTAATTTTTTCCTTGATAAATAGTGCAGACAATATTACCACAAGGATCGGGGTAATAGTAATGAGCACAGCACTATTGATTGGGGTGGAAAGGTCCAATCCCTTAAAGAAAGATAGCATATTGATACCCATCCCAAAGAAGGCGCAAACCAATAATCTGCCCCAATCCCGCCGTTCCAGTTTTTCTTGTGGTCCAAAAAAGGAAATACCCCAGAATAACAGGCTTGCCCCTAAAAGGCGTAGAAAAATAAATCCAAAAGGTTTTACGTAGGTAGGCATTACCCCTTTGGCAATGGTGTGGTTTATGCCATATATAGTGGTTGCTCCCAGTGCGGCCAAGATAGCTAGGGTTCGTCTACTCACGAATTTATTTTTGCTTTGGCAGCGGCTACCACAGCTTTGCTATTGCCCACAAAAATGTCGTTGTCCATTACGATAACCGGGCGTTTTAAGAACGTATAGTGTTCCAGAATAAGTGCCTTATAATCTGCTTCGGATAATTTTTGTTCCTTTAAATTCCGTTCTTTATAAAGTCGCGCCCGCTTGCTGAACAAGCTCTCATAGCTCCCTGACAACTTGGCCATGCTTTCCAGTTGGTCCAATGTAATGGCCTCGGTTTTTATGTCTTGAAGCTTAAAATCCTTAGAGGGGTCCAACTCTTTCAAAATCCTTTGGCAAGTATCACAAGTGCTTAGGTGAAATATCTTTTTCATGTAAATTTTTATTGCTGTTAGGGATCACAAGTAACTATTTGTGGATAAAATAACTATTAAATGTCCAACGAAAAGGTTATTGTAATCCCGTTGGTTTCATTTTATAAATCTGTACTTCCACATAATTTCGCCTTGCAAAGAAACCTAATTACATTGAATTGTACTATTTTTAGCGGCAATTGTAAAAAAATATCAACCCAAAAATATGTCAACTTTGGAAAACGCATTTGATGTTACCCTTCAAAACAGAAAAAGGTTATATAAATTTTTAAAGGAAACTCCAAAGGAGATTCTTCTACAAATCCCCCAAGGCTTCCGCAACAATATTTGGTGGAATATTGCCCATGTAGTAGTTACCCAACAACTATTGGTCTATAAATTTAGTGGACAAGCCATGAAGGTGAATGAAGCCCTGGTAGAAAAATTTAAAAAGGGCACCGTGCCGGATGGTACTGCTACAGAAGAAGAGATGAAACAAGTGGCCGATTTATTATTGCCTACTGTTGAATGGATGCAAGAGGATTATGGGAAAGGATTGTTTGGTGGTTATACCGAATACACTACAAGTGCCAATGTTACTCTAAGCTCGGTGGAGGATGCCATTATTTTCAATGTTTATCATGAAGGACTTCATCTTGGAGCCATTTTATCCTTGCTGAAGGTTGTATCCAAGGCATAGTATTTATGATTCCTTCTTGAATTTCAGGTAGGGCTCTAGCTCATTGTAGGCCAAGGTTAAAATAATTGGTCCGTCTGCATAGGAGGCTACTTCATATTGTTCGTAGAACAATTGTAGGCCTTCTTGGGTAAAACCAATATTTTCGGGCAGGTAAAATTTATCGTCCTCAAACATAAACCCAGTGGCATTTATAGAGCCGGTAGCCGGAATTTTTTCCTGTTCCCTAAATTTGCCCTCGGCAAAACTTTGAAATTCCAAGGGGTCCTTAAATAATTCCATGGTTTCCATTTCTATTCCTTTTGCTTTGTCAAAATTTAAAAACCGGGTAGAGGAAAATCCGTGTGCCCCGCCGGTAAAGGAATAGGAATTGACCTGAATGGTCAGTATATTTTTATCTTCATAGGTTACTTTGCCTTCAATATCGGCCTCCCAGCCAACCGGCTCATCGGGATACATTTTTTTTAATTCCAAATATCCGTTCTTAAAGGATTGGATGGCTTCCTCTATGTTGGTGGCTTCTATTTCATCATCGTAAATGAGCAAGGAAATTACCTCTTCCCGCACCGAATTGTTTATGATGCTGCTAATGGGTTTGTCATCCAGGGCTTTAGGGATGTGGATGGTTACCTTTGGACAATGGCTACAATCCTCAGTGATAAAACTAAGGGGTTCAAAAGTGAGCCTGTCATCCTTTTTACAATTCCACAATAATAAAACGATCAATAAATAGGCGAATCTAATCTTCATAAAGGCAATTACTTAAGATAGCTGCAAAGCTACAATATCATTGTATTCCCAAAAAGATAAAGGTACATTTGTATACAGAAATTTAGATATGGGTAAAAAACAATTAAAATTCAATAGTAGGACAATTCACGGAGGTCAGTCACCTGATGAAGCATATGGTGCGGTGATGCCCCCAATCTATCAGACATCTACCTATGCCCAAAGTACCCCGGGCGGCCATAAGGGATATGAATACTCCAGAAGTGCCAATCCAACAAGGACGGCATTGGAGAATTCCTTGGCCAGTATTGAGAACGGCAATTATGGTTTGGCTTTTGGTAGTGGCTTGGCGGCCATTGATGCGGTTATTAAATTATTGGGTCCTGGGGATGAGGTTATATCCACAAGTGACCTATATGGAGGCAGTTATCGTATTTTTAAAAGTATATTTGAGAAATACGGAATCGTTTTCCACTTTGTTGGTATGCAGGATATAGAAGAAATAGCCCAACACATTAGTCCAAAAACCAAGCTTATTTGGGTGGAGACCCCCACCAATCCAATGATGAATATTATTGATATTAAGTCGGTTTCCCAATTGGCAAGAAAATATAATGTACTGCTTGCAGTGGACAACACTTTTGCCACACCTTATCTGCAGCTACCTTTGGATTTGGGGGCCGACATTGTAATGCACTCCGCCACAAAATACCTTGGGGGGCATAGTGATGTGGTTCTTGGGGCACTGGTAGTCAGGGATAAGGAATTGGCAGATCAATTGTATTTTATTCAAAATGCAAGTGGAGCGGTGTGCGGACCAATGGATAGCTTCTTGGTGCTTAGGGGAATAAAAACCTTGCATGTAAGGATGCAGAGACACTGCGAAAATGGGAGAGCAGTGGCAGAATATCTGGCAAATCATCCAAAAATCGAAAAGGTATTTTGGCC
This sequence comes from Arenibacter troitsensis, assembly GCF_900177645.1. Taxonomy (GTDB): domain Bacteria; phylum Bacteroidota; class Bacteroidia; order Flavobacteriales; family Flavobacteriaceae; genus Arenibacter; species Arenibacter troitsensis. Next base: position 378,145 of record NZ_FXAO01000004.1, on the reverse strand, counting down.
AGGGTTTTCTGATCACCCCAATCATGAAGTGGCAAAAAGTCAAATGAAGGATTTTGGGGGAATGATTTCCTTTGTTCCAAAAGGGGGCAAGTACCAAGATGCCATTAAAATTGTTGAAAAACTACAACTTTTTACCCTAGCAGAATCCTTAGGCGGGGTGGAAAGTTTGGCAGGTCATCCGGCCAGCATGACCCATGCCAGCATTCCGAAAGAGGAAAGGGAAAAAAGTGGAGTGGTAGATGCCTTGATTAGACTAAGTGTGGGCATAGAGGATAAGGAAGATTTAATGGAAGACTTACGCCAAGCTATAGAATAAATATTTTGCCAAATTTTGAAAATAATAGGGTTTACATTATAGAAATAATATAATTTTGCCCTTAAACTCAATATTTATCAACAATTAGCAATAAATCAGATTTTATGGAAGACAAGATAAATGCTTTTATGGAGGAGGTAAAAGGTCGTAATAGCCATGAGCCGGAATTCATTCAAGCTGTGCAAGAAGTTGCCGAAACCGTTATTCCCTACATTAGTAATCATGAAATTTACAATGGAAAGAATATTTTATTAAGAATGGTGGAGCCCGAAAGGTTAATTTCCTTTAGGGTTTCCTGGGTGGATGACGACGGTGAAATACATGTCAATAGAGGTTATAGGATCCAAATGAATTCTGCCATAGGTCCTTATAAAGGGGGTCTTAGGTTTCATCCTACAGTAAATGCAAGCGTCCTAAAGTTCCTGGCCTTTGAACAGGTTTTTAAAAATAGCCTTACTACCCTGCCTATGGGAGGAGGAAAAGGAGGATCCGATTTTGATCCAAAAGGAAAATCGGATGATGAAGTTATGCGTTTTTGCCATGCGTTTATGACAGAGCTTTGTAGGCACATTGGTCCCAATACGGACGTTCCTGCAGGTGATATTGGTGTGGGTGCAAGGGAAATAGGCTTTCTGTTCGGAATGTATAAAAAGATCAGAAATGAGTTTACCGGGGTATTGACTGGCAAGGGTCTTTCTTGGGGAGGTTCTAAAATACGACCAGAAGCTACAGGATACGGAACCGTTTATTTTGCCCAAAGTATGTTGCAATCCAAAAAGGATGATGTAAAGGGGAAGACTGTGGTAATTTCCGGATCGGGAAATGTGGCGCAGTATGCTGCCGAAAAAGTGATTCAATTGGGAGGTAAGGTGGTTACCCTTTCGGATTCTGGCGGCTATATTTATGACAAGGATGGTATTGATGAGGAAAAGCTGGCCTTTGTTATGGAAATAAAAAATAAAAAACGCGGAAGAATTTCCGATTATCTGGATAAGTATACTTCCGCAGAATTCCATAAGGGAAAGACACCGTGGGAGGTTCCATGTGAAATAGCCTTGCCATGCGCAACCCAAAACGAGTTGGACGGGAAGGATGCCAAGATCTTGCTGAAAAATGGATGTATCTGTGTGGCGGAAGGCGCTAATATGCCATCGACCCCTGAAGCTATACATGCTTTTCATGAAGCTAGAATATTGTTTGCCCCGGGAAAGGCATCCAATGCAGGTGGGGTGGCCACCTCAGGTTTGGAAATGTCACAGAACTCCTTACGTATTAGTTGGACCCGTGAAGAAGTGGACGAACGTCTTCAAAAAATAATGAAGGATATTCATGATTCCTGTATAGAATATGGCATGGACGACGATGGCTATTGCAACTATGTAAAGGGAGCAAATATTGCCGGGTTCGTAAAAGTTGCCGATGCTATGTTGGCGCAAGGAGTGATTTAAGGTTTAATAAGTAGACAGCCAATCACCGTATTTGCCGGTAGTTGGAATTGAAATCCTATCGATTTCCAAGGCCCTTAAGGTTTTATGATCTTAAGGGCCTCTTTGTATTATCTTTGAACAAAGATATATTTGTAATGCAGGTTGCTACCAAAGGAATTGTTTTAACGTCCATTAAATATGGGGATACCAGTTTAATAGTTCGGATATTTACCTTTTCGGATGGGATAAAATCCTATCTATTGAGAGGTATTCTGTCCTCTAAAAAAGGAAAATTAAAAACCGCTTACTTTCAACCTTTGCTTCAATTGGATCTGATTGCCTCCCATAAGAACAAAGGAACCTTGGAAAGCATTACCGAGGCCAAGGTATATTTTCATTATCAGTCGCTGCACACGGATATTGCCAAAAATGCGCTAACATTTTTTTTGGCAGAAATGTTGGGCAATAGCATTCATGAGGAAGAGTCCAATGAAAGTCTTTTCAACTTTATTGAAGCGGCCTTGCAATGGTTGGATGCCCATGATGAATTTGCAAACTTTCATCTCTATTTTGTACTGTCTTTGACCAAATATTTTGGTTTTTATCCGGACACCAATAATATGGACTATTTGTACTTTGACCTACTGGAGGGAGAGTTTGTAAAATCGCCCTCATTAAACCCAATCTTGGAAGGGGAGAATTTAAAACACTTTAAAGAGCTTTTGGGCATAAATTTTGATGCATTACATACTATTAAACTTAACAAAAAGAACCGTCAGGAGCTCTTGAAAAATCTTGTCCTTTATTTTGAATTACATTTGCAGGGATTTAGAAAACCGAAGTCATTGGCCGTGTTAAATGAAGTTTTTAGCTAATATGCAAAATATAGTTTTCATTGTTGTCCTCTTAATTTTTACAGGTGCGCTGGGACAGGAAATTGTTATTTTGGACCAAGAAGACCATCAGCCGATACCCAATGTCATTGTTTATAATTGGGACAGGTCCAAAACCGCACTTTCGGATTTTGACGGCAAATGCGACCTATCTAAATTTGATCTGGGAGAACGGATTACCTTCACGCATATTGGTTACCAAAACTATAGGACTACCAAATCACAAGTACTTAGAAAGGGTAAGCTCTACCTGGCATTGACTGCCGAGCAGTTGGATGAGGTGGTGATGTCTATCTCTAAATGGGAGCAGCAGAAAAAGGACATTCCTCAGAAAATATCCCTATTGAATGCCAAAACCATAGAATTTACGGCCTCCCAAACCTCGGCAGATCTCCTTCAAAATAGTGGAAAAGTCTTTGTTCAGAAAAGTCAACTTGGAGGTGGTAGTCCAATGATAAGGGGCTTTGCAACCAATAGATTGTTGCTTTCCGTAGACGGAGTTCGTATGAACAATGCAATTTTTAGGGGGGGCAATATTCAAAATGTGATTTCAATTGATCCCTTTACCATTAAAAGTACCGAGGTTATTTTTGGTCCTGGGTCGGTAATTTATGGTTCCGATGCCATTGGAGGGGTCATGAATTTTTACACCTACAATCCTCAATTTTCTAAGACGGATAGTTTACAGGTTTTTGGGAAATCAAATTACAGGTACTCTTCGGCCAATAACGAAAATACTTTTCATGTAGATTTCAATTTGGGCAAAAAGGAATGGGCGTTTCTGAGCAGCCTTACCTATAACCACTTTGGGGATCTTAAAATGGGGTCGGACGGACCTACTTCCTATTTAAGGAACAATTACGTAGTTATCGAAAATGGGCAGGACGAACTAAGGGAAAATAGGAACGCCAAAAAGCAAGTGCCTTCTGGATACGATCAAATTAATGTTATGCAAAAAGTGCTTTTTAAGCCCAATAACAATTGGAATATCAATTTAAGCGCATATTATTCCGAAACTTCCGATTATTCCAGGTACGATAGGCTTATTAGACCGTCCAAGGACGGACTTGGCCTACGTTCGGCAGAATGGTTTTACGGCCCACAGAAGTGGTTTATGGGGAATCTTCAATTTTATAAAAATGGTAAGGGAAAGTTTTATGACGGACTCAAAATAACCACCGCCTATCAAAATTTTGTGGAGAGTAGGTATGATAGGGATTTTGGAGAGGCCATAAGGTATGGGACCCAGGAGAATGTGGATGCTATTTCCGCGAACGTGGATTTTGAAAACAAGCGTATTGGAAACCTTAGGCTTTACTATGGGGGGGAATATATATTTAATAAAATTGGTTCTATAGGTAATGAGTTTAATTTAGAGACCATGATTACCATGCCCAATGCATCCAGGTATCCGGATAATTCTAGCTGGCAAACCCTTGCAGGTTATATTAGCGGTGAACTAAGGGCCAAGCCTAACTTTACATTGCTATCCGGGCTCAGATATAGCCATGTTTGGATAGATGCAATTTTTGACCAAACTTTTTATTCTTTCCCCTTTAACGATGCCGATCTTAGTACAGGAGCCTTAACCGGAAGTTTGGGATTTAGTTGGTTTCCAAAATCGGATCTGCAGTTGACATTTAATGGATCTACGGGCTTTAGGGCCCCGAACATTGATGACGTTGGTAAGATATTTGATTCCGAGCCCGGGTCTGTCGTAGTTCCCAATCCAGATTTGGAGCCGGAGTATGCCTATAATTTGGAGGTGGGGGTCCAGAAAAATTTCAAGGATAAATTAATGTTAAAGGGGGCCTCCTATTATACTTATTTGGTAGACGCCCTTGTGCGAAGGGATTTTCAATTTAATGGTAACACCGAAATAAATTACAATGGCGAACTACATAATGTACAGGCAATACAGAATGCCGCAAAGGCATATGTTTACGGTTTTGAATTTGGATTGGACGCCTTTCTAACAGAAAGTCTATCCGTGAACGCCAACCTTACCCTTACCGAGGGGATAGAGGAAGAGCAAGACGGTACGGATACCCCGGGCAGACATGTAGCGCCAACTTTTGGCGATTTTCATATCGTTTGGAAGAATCAAAAACTAAAAACAGATCTTTTTGTCAATTATAATGGGAAAATCAGTTTTGGGGATATGTCAATGTCCGAAAAAACAAAGGACTATATATATGCAGTAGATGCAGACGGCAACCCTTACTCCCCATCTTGGTATACCTTAAACTTTAGATCACAATATCAACTCTCCGAGGCCTTTAAGTTTACTGCCAATTTGGAAAATATTACCGATCAAAGATATCGGTCCTATTCTTCCGGAATCGTGGCGCCGGGAATCAATTTAATTTTGGGAGTGGGCTATTCGTTTTAATAAAAAAGTCCAGCATCTAAATGCCGGACCTACGTTCTTGTGAAAACAGGGAGAACTATTCCTGTATTTTCTCTTGTGCTTCCTCGGCAGCGGCCTTGGTCTTCTCCGCAGCCTTGGTAGCGGCATCTTTTACGTCGTTTCCTACCTCCTTGGCTACAGTTTTTGTTTTATCTACTGCATCGGTTGCCGCACTCTTAATATCCTCTCCTACCTCTTTGGCAGCGTCACCAGCCTTATCAATGGCTTCATTGCCGGCCTCTTTCATGTCATCTCCCATTTCCTTTGCATCTTCCATAGCTTCTGAGGCGGCGCCTTTAACTTCCTCCCCAACTTTTTTCATATCCTCCCCAACTTCTTTTAAAGCTTCATTAGTTTCTTCCATAGCATCCTTGGCCTTATCCTTTGTTTCTCTGCAGGATACAAATGAAAGGCTTAGAGCTAGCATCAAAATTGAACTTAAAATTACTTTTTTCATGTTGTTAGTTTTTTAGAAATTAATGTGAATCTGATATTACTATATACGCAAGAACTGAGGATTTAGACCATTTTAAAGGTACCATGTTCAAAAAAATTGTAGGAAAATTAAACGTTTAGGTTTCTGTAAATCAGGTTTCTAGACAAGAATCAAATTTTTGGGGAAATTTTGATGGTAGGGGAAGATTGGATTCGATTGTTCTATAGACAAATGCTTAAAACTAGATTATTATGAAGAATTATTTAAAGATTTCAGGATTAGCTTTAATTGCTTTAGTAGGAATGATGTCGTGTAGCAAAAACGACGATGCTGCCATGGAGGGGGAATCGTATAATACCTCCTTTGAAGTGACCGATGCACCCATAGATAACGCCGAGGTAGAGGCAGTTTTTGTTACCATTACCAATGTTTCCGTAGACGGAAAGTCTTTAGAGGGATTTAATGCAACAACAGTAAACCTGGCCGCTTTGGTAAATGGTAAAACCGAAGCTTTGGGGAATTTGGATCTACAGGCAAAATCATATTCCAGCATTGTTTTTGAATTGGATTTTGATAAGGATGTGAATGGTGATGCTCCAGGTTGCTACGTAGAAAAGGCAAATGGAGAAAAAGATGCCTTGGTGGCTTCCTCAAACAAAATCACCATAAACGATACCTTTGAGGTGTTGGCCAATGCCACCAATGTAATCGTAATAGATTTCGATCTTAGAAAAACCATTAAGGAGGAGAAAGACGGATTGTCCAGCGATTTCAATTTTGTTACCATGGCAGAGCTCACAGCCGGGATAAGAACGGTAAATGCGGAATTGACCGGAAAAATATCAGGGAGCGCCAATGATGCCAACAATACATCGGACAAGATTATTGTCTATGCCTATGAAAAAGGAACCTTTAATGCCGATGTTGAAACACGGGGAAAAGGGGAGAGCGAAGTTACCTTTGCCAATGCCGTAACCAGTGCAGAAGTAAAAGGCCTAAGTGGATCCTATAGTCTGGATTTTTTGGAGGAAGGGGAATACGAATTGATTTTTGCTTCCTATAAAGAAGATGATGACAGCGAGTTTTACTTCAATGCATTGTTGAATGTGGAGTCTACCACAGGGCTTAATTTAGGGGCTATAGAGGTAAGCTCGGCCCTTCAAATAAGCGCAAATGTTACTGTAACCGGGACAAAATAATTTTAACAACGACCAAAATATTTAAAAAGCTCCTTTTCAAAGGGGCTTTTTGCTTTTAACGGAATCATTTTACGCTAAAAATCATTAGTTTTGCAAACTTAAAATGTAGCATTAGAAGCTGTTATTATGAAGTTTGCAGAATACAAGGGATTAGATTTACCGAAAGTCGCTGAGGAAGTATTGCACTATTGGAAGGAGAACAATGTTTTTGAGAAAAGTGTTACAAGCAGGGAAGGCAAGGATAGTTTTGTTTTCTATGAAGGACCACCTTCTGCAAATGGATTGCCTGGTATTCACCATGTAATGGCCAGGACCATTAAGGATATTTTTCCACGTTATAAGACCATGAAGGGCTTTCAGGTTAAACGCAAGGCCGGATGGGATACCCACGGACTCCCCATAGAATTGGGTGTGGAGAAGGAACTGGGAATTACCAAGGAAGACATCGGTACCAAAATATCTGTTGAGGAGTACAACGCAGCCTGTAAGAAGGCGGTTATGCGCTATACAGATGTGTGGAACGCAATGACCGAAAAGGTAGGATATTGGGTAGATATGGAGGATCCGTATATCACCTACAAATCCAAATATATGGAATCTGTTTGGTGGTTGCTCAAGCAGATTTACGACAAAGGACTTATTTATAAAGGATATACCATACAACCCTATTCCCCTAAGGCAGGAACAGGTTTAAGTTCACACGAGTTAAATCAGCCAGGGACCTATCAAGATGTTACGGACACTACCGTAGTTGCACAGTTTAAAGCGGATAAAACTACCTTGCCACAGAATTTGCAGGAGATAAGTGGAGAGGTTTTCTTATTGGCATGGACCACCACGCCCTGGACCCTGCCATCCAATACGGCATTGACCGTAGGCCCAAGGATTGATTATGTTGTGGTGAAGACCTTCAATCAATATACCTTTGAACCTATGCATGTTGTCTTGGCCAAATCTTTGGTAGGAAAACAGTTTAGCGGTAAATTTTTTGTGGCGGAAAGCGATGCCGCTTTTGATAACTTTTCATCAAAGGATAAGAAAATCCCTTACCAAATAGTAGCTGGAACAAAAGGGCTGGACTTGGTTGGGACAAGATACGAGCAGCTGTTAGACTACGCACTGCCATATCAAAATCCAGAGAATGCCTTTAGGGTCATCGCTGGAGATTTTGTTACCACGGAAGACGGTACGGGTATTGTACACACGGCACCCACTTTTGGGGCAGATGATGCCTTGGTGGCCAAACTCGCTGAACCGGAGGTGCCACCTATGTTGGTTTTGGATGAAAATAATAATCCAGTTCCCTTGGTAGATCTACAGGGTAGATTTAGGCCCGAAATGGGAGAGTACGCCGGTAAGTATGTAAAAAATGAATATTATGATGATGGCGAGGCCCCGGAGCGGTCGGTAGATGTTGAAATAGCTATTAAATTAAAGGAAGAGAACAGGGCCTTTAAGGTAGAAAAATACGTTCACAGTTATCCAAACTGCTGGCGTACGGATAAACCTATACTTTACTATCCCTTGGATTCTTGGTTTATAAAGGTCACCGATATCAAGGATAGGATGTTCGATTTAAACCAGACCATTAATTGGAAGCCAAAGGCTACCGGAGAGGGACGATTTGGCAATTGGTTGGCAAATGCCAACGATTGGAACCTGTCACGTTCCCGTTATTGGGGAATTCCCCTGCCTATTTGGCGTACGGAAGATGGCAAGGAAGAATTGATGATAGGTTCTGTGGCCGAACTTAAGGAAGAAATGCAAAAAGCCTTAAATGCAGGAATTCTTGAAAAAGATATTTTTGAAGATTTTGTTGTAGGCAACATGGATGAGGAAAACTATGACAAAATAGACCTGCATAAAAATATAGTGGACCAAATTACCTTGGTGTCGCCCTCTGGAAAACCAATGAAACGAGAAAGCGACCTTATAGATGTGTGGTTCGATAGTGGTTCCATGCCATATGCCCAATGGCACTACCCTTTTGAGAATAAGGATTTAATAGATGAAGGAAAGACTTTCCCGGCCGATTTTATAGCCGAAGGTGTCGATCAGACCCGTGGTTGGTTTTATACCCTGCATGCTATAGCCACTATGGTATTCGATTCCGTGGCTTATAAAAATGTTGTATCCAATGGCTTGGTTTTGGATAAGGAAGGTAAGAAAATGTCCAAGCGCTTGGGCAATGCCGTAGATCCTTTTGAGACCATGGATGAATTTGGGGCAGATGCCACACGCTGGTACATGATCTCCAATGCAAATCCTTGGGATAATTTAAAGTTCGATATAGAGGGGATAGCAGAGGTAAAGCGTAAGTTTTTTGGCACCTTGTACAACACCTATTCTTTCTTTGCACTGTATACCAACATTGATGGTTTTAATTATTCGGAAGCGGATATTTCCCTAAATGAAAGACCGGAAATTGACCAATGGATTTTATCGGAACTGCACTCCCTGATCAAGACTGTGGACGAGGCGTATGAAGAATATGAACCTACCAAGGCAACAAGGGCCATATCGGACTATGTGCAGGAAAATCTAAGCAATTGGTACGTGCGTTTAAGTAGAAGACGTTTTTGGAAGGGGGATTATCAAAAGGATAAAATATCGGCTTACCAGACATTGTATACTTGTTTGACTACTGTAGCTAAACTTTCTGCACCAGTAGCTCCATTTTATATGGATAGACTATACAAAGATTTAACAATTACAACACAGAAAGAGCCGTTTGAAAGTGTACATTTGGCCGATTTCCCTAAATATGATGCCTCATTGGTAAATAAGGATTTGGAAAGTAAAATGGCAAAGGCTCAGACCATTTCATCCTTGGTCTTGTCCATTCGTCAGAAGGAAAAGATTAAAGTAAGGCAACCATTGCAAAAGATAATGATTCCGGTTTTGGACAATAAACAAAGGTTGGAAATTGAAGCTGTGGCCGATTTAATAAAGTCGGAAGTGAATGTGAAGGAGATAGAATTGCTGGATGACGCTTCGGGTATTTTGGTTAAGCAAATTAAGCCTAACTTTAAAACTTTAGGCCCAAAATTTGGAAAGGATATGAAGTTGATTGCCAGTGCTGTGGCACAATTAAATCAAAATGATATCCAGAAAATTGAACAGGAAGGCGAAATTTTGCTGCATTTTGATAATAAAAGTATTACTTTACAGTTACAGGATGTAGAAATTTCCTCCCAAGATATAGAAGGTTGGTTGGTAGCAAGTTCAGGTCCAATAACAGTGGCCTTGGATGTTTCTATCAATGAGGACCTCAGAAAGGAAGGTATTGCTAGGGAACTAGTCAATAGAATTCAAAACCTTAGAAAGGAATCTGGTTTTGAAGTGACAGATAAAATAGAGATTAAATTATTGAAAAATGGATTTGTCCAGGACGCGGTAGAAAGTAATATGGCATATATTAAAACCGAAACCTTGGCAGCAGAACTTAATTTTGAAGAGAGCATGGACAATGGAATTGAAGTGGCTTTTGACGAAGTTAATACCAGATTGTTTATAGTAAAACATTAAGATTATGGCCGAAGAATTAAAAGTAAGGTACGCGGATAAGGATTTAAATGAATTTAAAGTCCTTATCGAGGAAAAAATTGAAAAAGCAAAAAGTCACTTGGAACTTTTAAAGAGTTCTTATATGAATGATGGCAATAACGGAACGGATGATACCTCCCCAACATTCAAGGCTTTTGAGGAAGGCTCTGAAACAATGAGCAAGGAAGCAAATACGCAATTGGCCATTCGTCAGGAGAAATTTATTAGGGATTTAAAGAACGCCTTGTTACGAATAGAGAACAAAACCTATGGCATTTGCCGAGTAACTGGAAAGTTGATCAGTAAAGAGCGACTTAAGCTAGTGCCACATGCTACGCTGAGTATTGAAGCGAAAAACATGCAATCCTAAGTAAAAACGCCTTCAAAGGCGTTTTTTTATGATATGAAACTAGTTGCCGTTGTTTTCTTCCTATTGAGCAATTGTATTTTACAGGCCCAAAAAAAAGTCGTCAAAACCATTGAAAACACTAATGTCTCTTTTGTTCAGATAGATGGTAAAAATTGTTATTCCTTAGTTTTGGCAACTGTTGATAATCCAAACATAAGCGTTGAGGCTTCAATAGACGGGGAGTATTTACGGGATTTATTGGTAAATGTAAAAAGGGAGGGGGCCACCATATTGATAAGTACCGGTTTTCAGCCCAATTTTGTTTTGCCGAACGATAAATTAAGTGCCCATAAGGTTATTTCCATTTCCTTGAAGATATCAATCCCCAAAAATCTTGATGTTAACATATACGGTACTAGCACCAATGTTAGTGCTTCAGGGCATTACGGCAACCTAAAAATTAGATTGTCCGATGGCAAATGTACCTTAAATGGCAGGGGGGAAAATGTGGATATCAATACCCAAAGTGGAAATATCGACCTTATTACAGCCAACGCCCAAATTAAGGCTACTTCAAAATATGGAAAAATTATAAGGGAAGTGATTGCCTCCGGGGACGATCATTTTACGCTGAATTCGGTAACAGGAAATATCAGCATAAGGAAAACCGAATAATATGTTTATTTTTGCCGAATCTATTTTTGAATAATGAGTTTAAAAAAATCACTAATAATCATAATAGCAATTCTTGCTATAGACCAGATAAGCAAAGTATATATTAAGACAAACTTTGTTTTGGGAGAGTCTGTAGATGTCTTTAGTTGGTTCAAGATTTTGTTCATAGAAAACGAAGGGGCAGCATGGGGAACCAAACTAAGCGATTTATTGCCCATATCTGATGAAGTAGGAAAACTGATACTTACTATATTTCGATTGTTTGCGATAGTTGGGATAGGTTATTGGTTGTTTGATACTATAAAAAAGAATTCTTCCAAAACCTTAATACTGGCGGTATCCCTTATTTTCGCGGGAGCACTCGGGAACATATTGGATTCTGTTTTTTACGGCATGATCTTTAACGATAGCTATTCCCAAGTAGCCACGGCATTTTCTTCGGAACCCTACGGCAGTATATTTCACGGCAAGGTGGTAGATATGCTCTACTTTCCTATGATAGACTCCGTTTGGCCAGATTGGGTGCCCGTGGTAGGGGGCAAAAATTTTCGTTTTTTCGAGCCGGTTTTTAATATAGCGGATACGGCAATTAGTACCGGTGTGGGTATATTAATTGTATTTAATAAAAAGGCTTTTGGGGAAGATAAGGAGGAAGTTAAAACGAATAGACCCGATCAGGAGTAACGCAAAAGTTTAAAGGAATATCGTGGGGTTCCAAATCCTCAATATTTTCTTCAGCCTTAAAAAAGGAGAGTCCTATCTTAACAACATCGGACCTGCACTTGTTCAGTAGAACATCATAGAATCCTTTGCCGTAACCAACTCTGTGACCCTTTTGGTCAAAAGCCATTAACGGTAAAAAAACAACATCTATTTTTTCTGGGGGCACCTCAATGCCATCTACCGGTTCAGGAATGTTCCAGCGATTTTTCTTTATGTGCGTACTATCGGTAAGTAAATAATTGATAAGATTTTGGTCATCCACCATTTTCGGAAGTAGGATATTTTTATCCTTACCCTGTAAAATGGACATGATATAACTGGTGTCGACTTCCTTTTTCTCGGTTATGGAAAGGAATAGATGATAATAGGAATAATTCCAAATGGGTAATTGAAGCAGCCGGTTGGCTATCAATAAGCTTGAATCTGATATGGTTTCTGAAGTAAGATTTTCTCGGCGTTCGGAGTAGATTAAACGCAAATCTTTTTTCAACATAGGGGTTGGTTAAACTCGGGGCTTTTTTGGGGGCAGGGTTTAATTGGGAAAACTATTCCTTGGAGGCCACTGCGTAATAAATTTTGAAAAAAAGCATAAGAATTAAATATGTGCCCAAGGTTATTATATAGTTGTCCATGCGTTAAATAATTTAATTTTCTAAATATAATTAAAAAAATATAAAAAGCTCCATAAAGGGTATCGTTTTATCGATGAAATACATCATTTTTAACAAATATTTTGGTTTTTGAATTATTTGTTAATTGAAGTTTACTGTAATATTTTTGTAAAATATTGTTTATCAGGGTGTTATAAAATAGTGTACGATAACGTTAAATTTGGGCAACTGTGTATTTGGTCGATAATTTTTTTTGACTTATCGAATTTTATTGGATGAAATGTTGGATTTAGACTAAAGGAAGTCCTGCTTTTTGCTCGAGGAATGCCATTATAAAATTGGGAGGTTTTCATAATTTTACTATGAGATTGCAGTAGCGTAGTTAAAAAACTATAATCTTTGTGTCCTTTGGGAAAAACACTGTAATTTTCCTTTTTAAAGAAAAAATTTATCTGAATACATGTCCCATATACCTATAGAAGTACAGTTAAGTTCGCTTCCTGCCACTCCCGGGGTATATCAGTTTTATGATGTGGAGGACAAGATTTTATATGTTGGCAAGGCTAAAAATCTAAAAAAAAGGGTTAGTTCCTATTTTAATAAAACGCACGAGCAAGGAAAGACCCGTGTTCTGGTAAAGAAAATTAGAAGTATTAAGCACATAGTGGTGCCAACGGAGTCCGATGCCCTATTGCTGGAAAATAATCTAATTAAAAAATATCGTCCTAGGTACAATGTTTTGCTCAAGGATGATAAGACTTTTCCATGGATTTGCATAAAAAATGAAAAATTCCCAAGAATCTTTCCTACCAGGAAATTTATCAAGGATGGATCGGAGTATTTTGGACCGTATACAAGTATGAAAACCATTCATACCCTGTTGGATTTGATAAAAAGTGTTTACCCACTGCGGACCTGCAACTATGATCTTGCCCAAGATAAAGTCGCCGCTGGGAAATATAAAGTTTGCTTGGAGTACCATTTGGGAAATTGTAAGGGGCCTTGTGAAGGGTATCAAACGGAGGAGGAATATAACCGGCAAATACAGGAGATAAGGGAGATTATAAAAGGTAATTTCAAGTCATCACTCCACTATTTTAAAAGTCGCATGAAATTGCTGGCACAGGAGATGAAGTTTGAAGAGGCTCAGCTTGTTAAGGATAAGATAGAGGTACTGGAAAATTATCAAGTAAAGACCACTATTGTAAATCCTAAGATCAATAATGTGGATGTGTTTACCATAGTTTCCGATGAGGCTTTTGCTTATGTAAATTTTCTGCAATTGTCCCATGGCTCCATTATACGTAGTCATACCTTGGAAATCAAGAAGAAATTGGATGAAACTGATGAAGATTTACTCCAATTGGCAATTACCGAAATTAGGCAGCGTTTTAATTCCCATTCAGACGAAATTTACGTTCCCTTTGAGGTTACTTTGGAATCGCACCTAAAGGTGGTAGTTCCTAAACTGGGAGATAAAAAAAAGATCTTGGAGCTATCCGAACGCAACGCTAAATTCTTTAGACAGGATAGGTTTAAGCAGATAAAGATTATTGACCCGGATAGGCATACCAACAGGATAATGGGGCAAATGAAAAAGGATTTGCGACTTTCTATGGAGCCTAGGTATATTGAATGTTTTGATAATTCCAACATTCAGGGCAGCAATCCTGTGGCAGCCTGCGTTGTTTTTAAGGATGGAAAACCTTCAAAAAAGGAGTATCGGCATTATAACATCAAGACGGTAGAAGGTCCGGATGACTTTGCCTCCATGGAAGAAGTTGTTTTTAGGCGTTATAAGCGACTTTTGGAGGAAGACCAGCCATTACCGCAACTTATTGTTATTGATGGCGGTAAGGGCCAACTGTCATCTGCCCTTAAAAGTTTGGATTCCCTTGGGTTAAGAAGGAAGATAGCCATAATAGGTATTGCTAAAAGATTGGAGGAAATTTACTTCCCGGAAGATCCCATTCCTTTATATTTGGATAAAAAGTCCGAATCGCTAAAGATAATTCAGCAGTTGCGAAATGAAGCCCATAGATTTGGAATAACCTTTCACAGAAACAAGAGAAGTAAGGCCGCCATTAATTCTGAACTGGAAAGTATTGATGGCATAGGGAATAAAACCGTGGAAGAGTTGTTGAAAAACTATAAATCCGTAAAAAGAATAAAAGAGGCCAGCTTGGAAAATTTGGCCCAAACCATTGGAATGTCCAAAGCCAAGAAAATATATGAAACCTTTCATTAAAACACTGTATTAACTTTATGTTGAAGCCGCTTCTTATATATTGTGTATTGATTTTCCCGTTGCTCATCCTTTCCCAGGAACCATTGGAAAACAAGGATTTAAAGGTTGGTCTGGTCTTGAGTGGGGGTGGTGCTAAAGGCTTGGCGCATATTGGTGCCCTTAAGGTAATTGAAGAGGCAGGGGTTAAAATAGACTATATAACCGGAACCAGTATGGGTGCCATCGTTGGAGCACTCTACGCGTCAGGGTATTCTGCGAACGAATTGGATTCTATATTTAAGAATACAGATTTTGAGTCATTGATTCAGGATAACGTGCCTAGAAGTGCCAAAACATTTTATGAGAAGGAAGATTCGGAAAGATATGCCTTAACGCTCCCGTTCAACAAGTTTAAAATTTCCATACCCCAGGCCATATCGGGCGGGCAAAGTATTTATAACGAGTTTGTTAGGTTGTTGTACCATGTTAAGGATGTAGATGATTTTAGTAAGCTGCCCATTCCATTTTTATGTATTGCCACTGACGTGGAGACCGGGGATCAGATATTGTTGGATAAGGGGTATTTGCCAGAGGCAATTTTAGCCAGTGGTACTTTTCCTTCACTTTTTAGGCCCGTTGAGATCAATGGTAGGGTGTTGATTGATGGTGGCGTGGTGAATAATTATCCTATTGGTGAATTGAAGAAGATGGGTGCCGATGTGGTTATTGGTGTGGATGTACAGCATGGGTTGTCCGATAGGGAATCTTTGTTGAGTGCTACGGAAATTCTACTGCAAATCAATAATTACAGAACGGTTAGGGATATGCAAACGAAATCGGCCCAAACCGATATCTATATCACACCGGATATCAAGGATTATTCGGTAATCGATTTTGATATGGGCAATGTGATCATTAATAAAGGTGAGGAGGCAGCCAGATTGCATATGGGAGAATTACTGAAAATTACCAAGGGGAGCAAAATTTTGAAGCCTAAGATCAAAGCTGCTAAAATTAAGGATACCCTATTGGTCAATGAATTGACGATACAGGGAAATTATAATTATTCCAGGGCCTATATTAGGGGTAAGCTGAGATTTAATGTGGACGACAAAATAACCTTTGATAAATTGCAACAGGGAATCAACAATTTGTCAGCTACAGGAAACTTTAGGGCCATTAAATATGAATTGCTCAATAATGGGGAAGGGGTAGAGTTGCTGTTGAATGTAAAGGAAAACCCGGATAAGATGTTCATTCGTCTAGGGGTTCATTTTGATGATCTCTATAAAAGTGCCGGCATTGTTAATCTGACCAGAAAGAATGTATTTATGGATGATGATGTGGCCTCGGTAGATTTTATCATAGGGGATAATCTAAGGTACAATTTGGAATATTATGTGGACAAGGGTTTTTATTGGAGTTTTGGGGTTAATTCCAGATTCGACGATTTTAATAAAGAAATAAATTTTGACCTGATAAAATCGAATTTTGATGTCGATAATAGTTCCAATATAAGGAAGATTAACCTAAGTGCTTCGGATCTGACCAATCAGGTGTATTTACAAACCGTTATAGAAGAGGAATTTGCCTTTACTATTGGGCTGGAACATAAATTGCTGAAATATAGTACCAAAACCTTGGGGCAGATAGATACCATTAGTACTTCCCCTTCAGTCAATAAGAGGACCTATTTTGAAAAAAGTAATTATTACAGTACCTACGGACAGCTTACCTTTGACACCTATGATGATGTTTACTTTCCTACCAAAGGACTATTCTTCGACGGGGATTTTCATTTTTATATCCTATCATCGGATTTTAATGATAATTTCAAGGAATTTTCTATTGGTAAGGCCAGAATGGGCGGAGCGTTTTCCTTAGCCAAAAACCTGTACCTTAACTTGGAGACGGAAGGGGGCTTTAAATGGGGCATATCCCCTGTTACCTCCCTCGATTTTATTTTGGGAGGATATGGAAACCACATGGTAAATAATGTAGTGCCGTTCTACGGTTACGATTTCTTAAGTTTGGTAGGCAACAGTTATGTTAAGGCATATGGCAGACTGGATTACGAGTTTGTTCCAAAAAATCATATATTGATGGCTGCCAATTTGGCCAATGTGGGCGATGACCTATTTAGAACGGCCGATTGGTTCAAAGCTCCCCAGTATTCCGGCTATGCTCTGGGTTATGGGTTCGAATCCTTTATAGGGCCAATTCAAGTGATCTATTCCTATTCCCCCGAAATTAAGGAAAACCACTTCTTTTTTAGTATTGGATATTGGTTTTAGGAGGTGTCAGTGGAAATCAAATGGCAAGCTCTTAACACTTTAAGCCAACAATAATTCCGATATTTGTTAAACAGGATTTTGATCATGCTACAATTTAGGATTGATATTTCCGCCCATCTAAGGGCAATGTGGTGATTTAAGGCGATTTGGAATTGTTCCAAGTTTCGTTTTCTGCTGTTTGGGCAACTTTCATATATTGGCTAAGGACTTGGCCAAAAATGTATTAAATCAATTCAAAAATCTATTACTATGGCAACTACCGATAAAACCTCATTAAAATTAACAAAGGAAAATCTGGAGGCTCAGGATTTTTTACCCCTGCTTGGCACAGATTATATAGAATTATATGTTGGCAATGCAAAACAGGCCGCCTATTACTACATGGCTGCATGGGGGTTTAAACCCGTGGCATACGCGGGATTGGAAACAGGGTTAAAAGATAGGGTTTCCTATGTGGTACAACAGGACAAGATTATACTGGTATTGACTTCACCATTAAAATCCGGGGGGGATATCAATAGACATATAGATGCCCATGGCGATGGGGTAAAGGTAATTGCATTGTGGGTGGA
This sequence comes from Arenibacter troitsensis, assembly GCF_900177645.1. GTDB lineage: Bacteria > Bacteroidota > Bacteroidia > Flavobacteriales > Flavobacteriaceae > Arenibacter > Arenibacter troitsensis. The sequence goes on along the minus strand of NZ_FXAO01000004.1, from coordinate 360,467 downwards.
TGATGCTAGGGAGAGTTACGTGGAAACAATGAAGCGTGGGGCCGAAAGCTACTTTGAGCCCAGGGCAAAAAGGGATAAACAGGGGGAAGTAGTTACCTCCGGTATCCATACTTATGGGGAAACTGTTCATGTTTTTGTGGAGCGCAAAAATTATAAGGGCGCATTTATGCCAGGCTTTAGACCTTGGAGTCCTTTTTATAAGCCTACCGATGTTGGGTTAAAGTATATAGACCACATTGTAGGCAATGTAGGATGGAACGAAATGAACAAATGGTGCCAGTTCTATGCTAAAGTTATGGGTTTTGCCCAATTGGTCTCCTTTGATGATAAAGATATATCAACGGAATACACCGCTCTAATGAGCAAGGTAATGAGCAATGGAAATGGGCGGATTAAATTTCCAATAAATGAGCCGGCGGACGGAAAAAAGAAATCGCAAATTGAAGAGTACATAGAATTTTATAACGGTGCAGGGGTGCAGCATATGGCATTGGCAACCGACAATATTATTGAAACCGTGAGCGCCCTAAAAAATAGGGGTGTCGAGTTTCTTAACGTACCATCCAGTTATTATGAGGATGTATTGGATAGGGTAGGTACTATAGATGAGGATTTGGCGCCTTTACGTGAGCTGGGAATACTAATAGATAGGGACGATGAGGGATATTTGCTCCAAATTTTTACAAAACCTATTTTGGACAGGCCTACCATGTTCATTGAAATAATCCAGAGGAAGGGTGCAAAATCTTTTGGGAAGGGAAATTTTAAGGCGTTGTTCGAAGCAATAGAGCGGGAACAAGAGTCACGAGGAACCTTATAAAAAAGGTCCTTTTCTTAACTTTTTGCCAATTTTGGATGCCTTATTATTAAATTGTGTTAATAGAATCGTTAAAGTAAGTTAAATCCTATTTTTAAAGCGAATCTTGTATTAAATTTGTCCTCGTAAGGGGTGGTTCCCTTACAACTTTAAGTATTGGTTTTTCATAATTTAAAGTTTGGTTGGTTATTTAGGAAAAGCCCAGTTTTACGACTGGGCTTTTTTTTGTGGGCAAAATTTTGGAACAAAATTTGTTTACTAATATCAAATAAAAGAAAAGTAAAATCGTTTTTATTAATTTTACAGAAGTAATAAGGTGTCACATAGGCTATTGCAATTTATGGCCTTGGCCATTACCATCAAGAGCGCCTATGTATTGAATAGGCAGAAAGTACATTAATGCCTGCTGTAATTAGATGAATTTAAACAGATGAGAAAGATTTGCATTGTACTGGTATTAATTTTTGGATTTACTATCAATTCCCAGGTTCAACAACTGGAAAACGATGGCAACCTTCATTTGCCGGAAAATACAGAAAATACATCTGCTTTTAAAATTGGTGAATGGCTAAAGTTTAGGATTCATTACGGATTCCTAAATGCCAGCTACGCCACCTTGCAGGTAAAATCACATGAATTGGACGGTGTTCCGGTATATCACGTGGTGGGGAACGGTAAAACTACCGGTTTTGCCAGTATATTTTTTAAGGTGGATGACACTTATGAGAGTTTTTTTGATAAAAAGGATGGCAAGCCCTATAAATTTATCAGAAAAATTGATGAAGGCGGATATACCAAGGATATTGAGGTGAATTTTGACCACGAGAAGGATATTGCGGTTTTAAACGATAAAAAAAAGGATAAAAAGTTTAATTTTACCATTCAAGAGGGTATTCAGGATTTGGTGTCGGCCTTTTATTTTCTCCGTAACAACTACAAAGTAGAGGAGTTGGTTGAGGGCGAGTCCATAGAATTGGATCTTTTATACGATGATGACGGGGTTTTTAAGTTTAAACTTAAATACTTGGGTAAGGAGGTTTTAAGAACTAAGTACGGGAAGGTCGAATGTCTGAAATTTAGGCCCTATGTACAATCCGGACGGGTATTCAAGGAACAGGAAAGTTTATCCCTTTGGGTTTCCAATGACAATAATAGAATTCCCATAAGGATACAGGCAGAATTGAGTGTTGGGTCCATAAAGGCCGATTTGGACGGATACAACGGACTCAAACATCAATTTAAAATAATAATGGATTAAAATGAATAAAGAGCATATTGATTCCCAGATTTCCAAACTAGAAGAAAAATACAAGGATTCTGGACAAGACTTAAGCTCTTATTTGGACGGTCTATTATATCAGCGATATCTCACATATTGGGATTATATCCATCTGGATACTTTGCTAAGTATCCAAGTGCCCAGAACACATTTTCCGGACGAGGAGATCTTTATAATGTACCATCAGATTACCGAATTGTACTTTAAGCTTATCCTACACGAGCAAAAACAGATTGTTGACGATAAGACCCAGGATGTTGACTTTTTTATTGAGAAGGCAGATCGGATCAATAGTTACTACAAAGTGTTGATATCTTCTTTCAGTGTTATGATAAAAGGTATGCAGCGGGAACAATTTATGCAGTACAGAATGGCGCTGCTTCCGGCAAGTGGCTTCCAGTCCGCCCAATACAGGATGATAGAGCTTTATGCTACCCCTATGGAGAATCTTGTGCATTTCTCAGAACGGGATAATTTTTCCTCAAAAAATTCTATTGAGGATTTGTACGAGCATATATATTGGAAAAAAGGAGCTACGGATGTGGTTACAGGTGAGAAAACTTTGACCTTAAAGCAGTTCGAATATCGCTACACGCCTAGGTTGATACGTATAGCAAATGAAGTAAAGAACAGTACTATATATCATAAATACCAGCAGTTACCACAAAAAAGTAAGGATAATAAAACCTTGGTTGAGGCGTTAAAAGCTTTAGACGTAAATGCCAACATAAATTGGCCTCTTATGCACATGGGGTCGGCATACCGTTATTTGACCAAAGACAATGCGCAAATTGATGCCACCGGCGGAACAAATTGGAAGGAATATTTGCCTCCAAGTTTCCAGAAAGTTGTATTTTTTCCAGAATTGTATACAAAACAAGAGTTAAATAATTGGGGAAAACAATGGGTAGACCATATCTTTAACCCAGAAAAAGTATAGAATAACAATGCAAAAATATTGGGGCCTATTTTTTAGTTTATTATTTATTGTTTCCTGTAAGGAGGATAAACCGGTTACAGACGAAATAGCTGAGGTGGTAACCATAGAGAAACCTGTAGTGGTAAAAGAATTCGGTTTTAATCTGGACGATTTTGAAGTCTTGCGCGACACCGTCAAAAATGGGGATAGCTTTGGTGAGCTAATGTTGAGAAATAGCGTGGAATACCCAAAGATTGCAAGAGTATCGGAACATTTCCGCGATACTTTCGATGTTAGGAAAATTGTTGTTGGCAAACCTTATCTTATTTTGAAGTCCAAGGACACGGTCAACAATGCTCAGGTTTTTATCTATCAAAATGATCCCATTAACTATACGGTGGTCGATTTTAGGGACAGTGTCCTAGCCTATAGAAAAAAGCAAAAGGTAAAATATGTGGAGCGCGAAGCCTCTGGAATTATTGAATCTTCATTGTCCGAAGCAATTTTGAAACAGGGTATTGATTACAACGTTACCAACAGTTTATCTGAAATTTACGCATGGACCATAGATTTCTTTAGACTTCAGAAAGGGGACCGGTTCAAGGTTATTTATAAGGAGAAATATATCAATGATACTATTTATGCTGGTGCCAGCGGTATAGAAGCCGCTTATTTTGAACACAACGGAGAACCGTTTTACGCCTTTAATTTTGTGTCAGATTCCACCAAAAACATCAATGACTATTATGATGATCAGGCCAAAAACCTTAGACGTACATTTTTACAGTCGCCTGTTCAGTTCAGCAGAATATCCTCCAGATATAATTTAAACAGAAGAATTGCCTATTATGGATACAAGGTAAGACCACATAAGGGAACGGATTATGCCGCTCCTATTGGAACCCCTATCCTAGCTACCGCCAACGGTACCGTTACAGAGTCTACTAGGAGAGGTGGCAATGGTAAATATGTCAAAATTCAGCACAATGGTACTTATAGTACCCAGTATTTGCATATGAAGAACCAGAAGGTGAAGAAAGGTGATTTTGTAAAGCAGGGCGATGTTATTGGTTGGATAGGAATGACGGGTAATACCGGAGGTCCGCACGTATGTTATCGTTTTTGGAAAAATGGGCAACAGGTAGATCCGCTAAAGGAAAAATTACCAGCTGCCGAACCTATTGCGGATAGCCTAAAAACTGCTTATTTGAATTTTGTAGGGCCTAAGAAAAGTCAATTGGATTGTATTGAATACATAGAATTACCAGAAGAAGATTTGCTAACACTCAACGAATAACATGGCTTTACAGAATACCGACCCGACCAAAACAGAAGCTTGGAAAAAACTTTCACATCATTATAAAGAGAATACTAATCTTTCCTTAAAGGACTTGTTTTCCGACGATGCCGATAGGGCTAATAACCTCAGCATTCGCTGGAATGAATTTTTTGTAGACTTTTCAAAGAATAGGATAACCCACGAAACCCTTCAACTTCTTTTGCAATTGGCAAATGAGGTTGGTTTAAAGGATGCTATCCAGAAACAGTTTGAAGGCGGTATTATCAATAAAACAGAAGGAAGGGCGGTTCTTCACACGGCATTAAGGGCAAAAGAATCGGATGTCATCATGGTAGATGGTGTAAACATTGTCCCAGAAGTTTACAAGGTAAAAAAAAAGATAAAAACCTTTACGGATTCCGTTATTTCAGGGTCTAAAACCGGATTTACCGGAAAGGCCTTTACCGATGTAGTTAATATTGGTATTGGTGGATCGGATCTTGGTCCGGCGATGGTAGTGGAAGCTTTAAAATTTTATTGCAACCATTTAAAAATGCATTTTGTAAGCAATGTTGATGGCGATCATGTTTACGAAACCATTAAGGGTTTAGATCCTGAAACAACATTGTTCGTCGTGGTTTCCAAGACGTTTACTACCCAGGAAACTTTAAGCAATGCCACAACCATAAAAAAATGGTTTTTGGAACACGCTACCCAGGCAGATGTAGCCAAACATTTTGCCGCGGTTTCCACCAATGCTGAGAAAATTTCGGAATTCGGGATTGATGCAGATAACGTATTCCCTATGTGGGATTGGGTAGGTGGTAGGTTTTCATTGTGGAGTGCGGTTGGATTATCTATTGGCTTGGCGGTGGGGTACGAAAATTTTGATGCCATGTTAACTGGCGCCAATGAAATGGACCAACATTTTGCAACCACTCAATTTGAAGAAAACATACCCGTAATCCTTGCACTTATAAGTATTTGGTATAATAATTTTTACGGGGCCGAGACAGAAGCCATTATTCCCTATACCCAATATTTAAGCAGATTTTCAGCTTATTTACAGCAAGGGATCATGGAAAGTAATGGGAAAAGTGTTGACAGAAATGGAAATAGGGTATCTTATGAAACAGGTACCATTATATGGGGAGAGCCCGGAACTAATTCTCAGCATGCCTTTTTTCAATTGATCCATCAGGGAACTAAATTAATTCCGACCGATTTTATCGGGTTTAAGTATTCCTTGCATGGAGACAAGGACCACCACAATAAATTAATGGCCAACTTTTTTGCACAAACAGAGGCATTAATGAACGGAAAGACGGCTGATGAGGTTAGAAAGGAATTGGAAGATAATAAGTTTTCGGAAAAGGAGATAGGGGAAATCCTGCCATTCAAGGTTTTTGAAGGGAACAAACCCACCAATACCTTATTAATAGATAAGCTGACCCCCAAAAGTCTGGGATCCCTTATTGCCATGTACGAACATAAAATATTTGTACAGGGCATAATTTGGAATATTTTTAGCTACGATCAGTGGGGAGTGGAATTGGGTAAGCAATTGGCAAATGCCATATTGAACGATATTGAAGGGTCCACTATTGCGAATCATGATGCTTCTACGTTAAATCTTTTACATTTATTTAAGAAATAATTGGCAATTTTGCCAATTCCAAATAAACGGTATTAACTTACTGTATTTCAGGAGTTATTAAGCTATTTAATGTTAATTTTGCTTCTACTAATTTAACATTATAGTAATGTATTGTTGTAAAAAAATATTCATTTTTGCAGCCATTATTAAAACTAATTAACTCTTAGAAAGATGAAAAAAAAGTACTTTGCTATTGTCGCATTTCTAATAGCGGCAATCGGGATTTCTCAGGAAACAATTACCGGTACGGTCTTGGACAAAGACCTTAACGACCCCCTACCTGGGGCCAATATAATGGTTAAGGGTACAACCAAGGGTGTGATGACTAATTTTGATGGAAAGTATTCCATTGTGATTGATGATCCAAATGCCGTCTTGGTTATTTCCTATATAGGGTATGTTACCCAAGAGGTTCCCGCATCTACTGCCAATTCGGGGATCGTTTTATTAGAGACCAGCTCCGTTGGATTGGAGGAGGTTTTGGTAATTGCCAATGTAGCAGTTGATAGGAAAACTCCTGTTGCCGTTTCTACCATAAAGTCGGAAGAAATAGCCTTAAAGTTAAGTACTCAAGAATTTCCCGAGGTGCTTAAAGCCACACCGGGGGTATACGCCACCAAATCTGGGGGTGGATATGGCGACGGTAGAATTAACCTTAGGGGGTTTGCCTCCGAGAATATCGCCGTTATGATCAATGGTGTTCCTGTTAATGATATGGAAAACGGAGCGGTATATTGGAGCAATTGGGCCGGACTAGGTGATGTAACTTCTTCAATGCAGGTTCAAAGAGGTCTTGGTGCTTCCAAGGTGGCCGTACCGTCCATAGGGGGAACAATCAATATTGTAACCAAAAGTTCAGAGGCGATTGAAGGTGGAAATGTATATTCCGGAATATCAAATGATGGGTATTTAAAATATGGAATGACCTATTCAACAGGTTTGTCGGAAAAAGGTTTCGCAGCTACCGTTTCAGCTTCAAAAATTTCAGGTGACGGCTACGTAGACGGAACAGAATTTTCCGGGTATAACTACTTCGCCAGCTTATCGCAACAAATTAATGATGATCACAGATTGTCTTTCACGGCATTTGGCGCACAACAGGAACATGGCCAACGCTTTAACAGAAGGACCATTGCCGAATATAGGGCCACTGAATCGGGACCAAAAAAGTTCAACCCGGATTGGGGGTATAAGAACGGAGAAGTTTATCACCAATCTTATAATTTTTATCATAAACCCCAAATGGCAATCAATCATTTTTGGGAAGTTAGTGAGAATACCGTGCTATCTACTGCTGTATATGCCTCTTTTGGTAACGGTGGAGGTAGAAGGGATGCCGGCTCCAAAATTGGTGATAATGCATATCGCTTAGGTGATTCCGACCAACCAATAGATTTTGATAAAATTGTTGAAGAGAACATGGCCAACGGTGCCAACGGTGCCACAGATATCATTTCCGCTTCCTTTAACACGCATAAGTGGTATGGGGTATTGTCATCCTTTAAAAATCATTACTCAGATAAATTGGTTCTTTCCGGAGGACTGGATGCTAGGTATTATGTTGGATCCCATTGGTATGAAATTACTGATCTTTTAGGGGCCGATTTTTATATCGACACAAATAGTGCGGATGTTACCTTCAATCAAGCTTTGAAAGTAGGTGATAGATATAATAAGGATTTTGATGGAACAGTACTAAGAGGTGGCGTTTTTGCGCAAGCAGAATATGAGGTGAATGAGGATATCAATGTATTTCTTGCTGGAGACATATCCCAAACTGCCTATAGTAAGGTAGATTATATGCGTTACGAGGCCGATGACCCCAATAGGGAATCGGACACGGCAAGCTTCACTGGTTTCGGAATAAAAGGAGGGGCCAATTATAACTGGGACGCCAATAATAATGTTTTTGCGAATATTGGATACTTTTCCAAAGCGCCATTTATGGACGGAGCTGTTTTTGAAAGTGATTATACTACAGCTATAAATGACAAGGCCACCAATGAGAAAGTATTCAGTGCCGAATTGGGGTACGGCTATAGAAGTTCGGACTTATCTGCAAATATTAACCTGTACAGGACCTCATGGCTGGATAAGGCCATTACTGGAGGTATACCAGGCACTGATAACAATAGATATTATTACAATATTTTGGGAATGAATGCCCTGCATCAAGGAGTTGAATTGGATTTTGTCTATAACTTTACCGATAGGTTAAGGTTTACTGGAATGTTATCTATTGGAGATTGGCAATGGAAAAGCAATGTAGCCACAGACGTATTGGATGAAGAGGGCACTGTAGTTCAATCCGTTGAAGTTTTTGCCAAAGACCTAAAAGTTGGTAATTCGGCCCAAACAACATTTGCTCTAGGTGCTAATTACAAATTGGCAGATAATTCCAGGATTTATGTGGATTATAACTTTGCTGGGGATATGTACGCTGATTATGATGTCACTAATAGAGGTAGTTCGGATTTGCCGGATACCTGGAAAGTACCCTCTTATGGGCTATTCGATCTTGGAGTTTTTCATGGTTTTGACCTAGGGCCCTTTGATGCCTCTTTAAACGGGAAAATCAACAATGTTTTTAACACAGAGTATGTGTCCGATGCAAACGATATTGATGGAACCGCATCTACCGCTTTGGTTTATTACGGCTTTGGCAGAACATATAGTGTAAGTTTAAAAGTTAATTTCTAAAAGAATAAAAATGAAAAATATAGTTTATTTAACAGCAATTATTCTGGGGTTGGTGGTTTCTGGCTGTAATCCCATGGAAGATATTTACGACGAGCAAGGTCCAAGTGAAATTGAAGTTTTGGGCGAGGTAGAATTTACCCTTACTGATGATGATTACGATGACTTGGACAAGAATTTTGGAAATTTTGACTCTGAAGAAGAAGCCAAAACCTTGTTGCCAGGCTTGCTAAAGTCAAAGTATCCGGCTTGGGGCCAGGGTTCTTCTGCCTTGGTGGGTTATAATTTATATGTAGGATCTGCTGAAGGAATCAGCGATTATTCAGGTTCTGACGTATATGAGCTTACCAAGACAGATTATGAGGCTGCAGGAAGTGATGCCTTAGGTTTTTATCCTAATGTAGATCCAAAGGAGTTTTTGGGAGATATTTTGGAAACGGAAATAGATTCTCCTGAAGAAGGACAGATTGTACTTGCAAAATATAATCAGTATATCAATGATCCTGTTATAGGCCTTGCTAGTATTGTGGATTATGACTTTGTTGGTAGTTTTGAAGGATGGTCCATTACCGATGTTGTCGGCGCTCAAGGTTGGACCTCGGAAGCTGCCTATATTCAGGGCAACGGTTTTGACGGCGGGGCCCAGGAAAACGATGATTGGTTGGTTTCCCCAACCATCGATTTAAGTGGGGAGAGCGATGTGAAATTTCAAATTAGTCAGGCCATTAACTATGCCACTGATCTTTCCTTGATGAAGATTTTGGTAGCTACCGATTATAGTGGAGATGTAACAACAGCTACTTGGAATGAAATTGTTTTGACCAATACGCCAGCAGGAAATAGCAACGACTTTATTGTATCCGAAGATTATGATTTTTCAGCATATGATGGTCTATCCATTAATATTGCGTTTCACTACACCTCAACAGCCACCGATGCCGGACGTTGGAGAATTAATCAAATGATGCTAAAAACCATAGGGGTAACTGGCGCCACGAATCAAAAAGGCGACTATTTCGTTTACACTGAAGGTGCCTGGGAGCCTTCTTCTGGACTTTATTATTTAAGTTCGGCCGATTTTAATTCCATGGGGACAGGATCTGGACAGCCTGGCGAAAATGATACTTTTGGAAGCTCCATTTCTCCAGATAACTACTTGGGCACATTCTTGAAATTGAAATTTCCTTATGCACAGGAAGAGGATGAACTAATTGTAATATATGATTATTTCTCCAGCTCTTCAGGAGCTCAGAGGAGAGGGAATCTGTATACCTTTGGCAATGGCGAATGGACAGGACACCAATCAGTTATAGCCACTACCCTCCAATTTGGATTGGACAACGGTGTTTGGGTTCCGGATAATACCATTAGATATACGCTAGCTTCCAATGATTATGCAACTATTGGTGCTGCCTTGGCCTCTAAATATCCTGATGCTGCCTCTAGCGCGTCCAACTATGGCAACTTTGATAGGCGAGTTGGGAATGCCGCCTATTGGAGCAATGAAATGTTGGCTGAAGCGTTTGCTGTACTTTTGGAGGATCTCGCACCAAATGCGGCTGAAGGACAAAAATATGTATTCACATTTTTGATCTATAATGGATCCTCTGGAGAGGAAAGCCTCGCATTGATTAAAAGTGGGGATACCTGGATTCTTAATTAAGAAATAATATCATATTAAGGCCTCCGTCAAATTAAATGGCAGAGGCCTTTTTTTTATGCATCGATTTGAATGATGTTATGCCCATTGTTGGATATTTGTCTGAAAGGGTGTAGTAAGGGGGGGATAATCTTTTTAGGGGGACATGGAATAATATGAAATTAATATGTCCAAAAAATAATCACCTACTTTGATAAACTTTTTTATTCCCAAAAATCCTTACATTTATAAATTAAAATATAAACTATGGAAGATTACGGATTAGCACATCAATGGATTCTCGCCTTACATTCTTATTTTGCCTATGTGGTATTGGCTGTATTATTTTTAGCCGTGGCCAATGGTATTTTGGGATGGACAGGAAATAAGGATTTCACTCTTAGAAAGGATTTTAGAATTAGTCTATTTGCGCTAATTTTATCACATCTACAACTTTTGGTGGGCCTAGTACTCTATTTTGTGTCTTCCAATGGCTTGAATGCCATTAAAACTTTGGGTATGGGTGGATTAAACTCGGCATCCCGTTTATTGGCCGTAGAACATCCCTTTATTAATATTATTGCCATTGTCTTTATAACGGTTGGCTGGTCCAAGCACAAGAAAGTCTTGGAAGGAAAAAGAAAGTTTAAGACCATTACCATTTTTTACGGTTTGGGATTGATTCTTATCCTTAGCAGAATTCCGTGGGCACAATGGCTCAATTAATTGTATTTGAAAGGCTAAGTTTATTGGGACACGAGTAGGCCTATGGGTAACTATATTGATCTCAGCGAATTAATAGTAACAATATATCATAAACCAAATTTATGTACCGTATGAAAAATTTAGTAGTAATTGTTTTGGCACTTATGGCCATACCTGGGGTGTCTCAGGAAATATCCCTTTTTAATGGTAAAGATTTATCGGGCTGGACGGTCTATGGGACTGAAAAATGGTACGTGGAAGATGGATTGCTTGTTTCTGAAAGTGGGCCGGACAAACAATATGGTTATTTGGCCACCGATAAATATTACGATGATTTTGAACTTACCTTGGAGTTTAAGCAAGAAGCCAATGGGAACAGCGGCGTGTTTGTTAGGTCTACCGTAGATGGCACTAAAGTTAGTGGTTGGCAGGTAGAAGTTGCGCCCCCTGGTCATGATACGGGAGGTGTCTACGAATCCTATGGTAGGGGTTGGCTAATTAAGCCCGATCCGGAAAAGGACAAGGTACTAAAGGAAGGGGAGTGGAATACGATGAAGATTAAGCTTTCTGGGAATAAGTTGACTTCTTGGCTCAATGGTACGGAAATGGTAAGCATTACGGACGATAAAATTGGAGCAGGTAAAGGTTCCATAGCCCTTCAGATACATGACGGTGGCGGAATAAAGGTAAAGTGGAGAAATATCAATATTGTACTTCCTCAATAGGTATTTAGTCTATAGCCTTAATCAGGTGGATGTATACTGGGAAATGGTCACTGTAACCCCCAATATAGTTTCCGCCTGCATAGGTCCGTAAGGGATATCCTTTGTATTGGCCCTTTTTATCAATTAGGTGGGAAGGACTGTACACTCCAGCTTTCCAGAAACGATATCGGCCAGGCGATTCATGGGTAATGTTGGCGGTGAAATATATTTGATCAAATAGGTTCCATTGGTCCCTATAGGCCAAGGAGCCGATTCCTTTTTTATAGAGTGTTTCCATGGGGTTATAAAGATCCCTATTTTCAAGGTCTGTGAGACTTCCCTTGGTTTTCAGGATTTTTTTTAAACTATCATCTATAGGGTCGTCGTTAAAATCTCCCATGCCGATGATTTTTGCTTCCGGATTCAATTTCGTAATGGAATCTATAATTTTATTGTTCAGTCGGGCTGCGGCTATTCTGTAAGGCTTGCTTCTTGCTTCCCCTCCGCTTCTTGAAGGCCAGTGGTTTACAATGAAATGCATTTCTTCCCCGTCTAAAATGCCACCAACTACCAATTGGTCCCTAGTGTAATCCCTATATTCGTTTTCATTAGTGAGCAGTAGTCTCAGACTGGCGAATGATGTGGGGAGAAACACAGTTTTTTTATACAAAAGGGCCACATCTATGCCCCGTTCGTCCGGCGAATCAAAATGAATTATTCCATAGTCCTTTTCCCTAAGAGTTGGATGGTTCGTTAAATCCTCAACTACCTGTCTATTCTCCAATTCGCACAATCCAATAATGTCTGGGGAGTTTTGGGAATCGCGACTGCCTATTTCCGATAATACCTTGGACATATTGTATATTTTTTCATCATATCGTTCCGTGGTCCAATTGTCCTTTCCTTCCGGGGTGCGATCGTCGTCCAAGGTCAACGGGTCGTTAATAGTGTCAAATAAATTCTCCAAATTGTAAAAGGCAACGGTCCTTATATTATAGGTCTTGGCCTCCTGAGACAGCACCCCACTAATTGTAAAAAAAGCCACAAATAAGGTGAAGGGAATACTCATGGATTACATAATTACTTAAATATTGTAAGTTATATATTAACTTTTCTTGGAATAAATTAAGAATAATCTGTCAATTATTAATATCTTATAACCAAATTGTTAAAATATTTCATCTTTATCAATGAAAAATGGTTTGGCAATATCCTTTTTTCTCCTGCAAGGCATCTGGAGTTATGCACAGGAAATCTATTACGTAAAAGGTTTTGTAAAGGATATGGTTACCCAGGAAACCATTGAATATGCCAAAATTGAAATTTTAGGGTCCACTCCAGTACAACCCGATCCCATGGATGGGAGTTTTGTGATTTCTTTAAAACAGTCGGGAAATTATATATTATCCATTACCGCTCAAGATTATCTAATTAAAAGAATCCCCATTTCTATGGACAAAGGGGATCTGGATTTGGGAATTATCTATTTGGATCGTGATATTGTTCAGGAAAAAACGGACAATTTAATAACATTAACAGATGCCGATCTGTTGGAAGATGAAAGTATTTCAATGACATCTGGCATGTTGCAGGCCACTAAGGATATTTTTCTAAGTAGGGCAGCATTCGATTTTGGTCAGGCATTTTTTCGTGTTAGGGGTTACGGTTCGGAAAATGGTATTATCCTTCTAAACGGCATTCCTATGAACAAATTGATGGACGGACGTCCTCAATGGAACAATTGGGGCGGCCTTAACGATGTAACAAGAAATCAGGAGTTTTCCTATGGTTTACAGGCTTCGGATTACTCCTTTGGAGGTATTTTGGGAACTACCAATATTAATACCCGGCCATCTTCTTTTAGAAAAGGAATGCGATTGTCCTCGTCGGCATCCAATAGAACCTATGCAGGTCGAATCATGGCAACCTATTCCTCAGGCCAAAAGGGCATCAATTACAGTGTGTCGGCCTCCAGGAGGTGGGCTAAGGAGGGATATATTGATGGAACCTTGTACGATGCCTATTCTCTTTTTGGTGCTGTCGAATATAAATGGAATGACGCACATAGCATCAACCTAACAGGTATATGGGCTCATAACCGCAGAGGAAGTTCTTCCGCAATTACTGAAGAGGTTTTTCATCTGGTAGGAAAGACATATAATCCTTATTGGGGCACTCAGAATGGCAAAATTAGAAACGCCAGGGAACGAAAAATTGTGGAACCCATTTTCATGTTCAATCATTATTATAATTCAAAAAAACTGAACCTCAATACGGCAGTATCCTATCAATTTGGAACCATTTCCAAAGGCCGTTTGGGATACTATAATTCTCCAAATCCAGATAAAACTTATTATAGGTATTTGCCAAGTTATTACATTAATAGTCCTATTGGAGCCAATTTTATAGCCGCCAATATGGCCAAAGAGGGCTTCTTGGAAAATCCCCAATTAAATTGGAACAATTTGTACCAGGCAAATTCCAGTTTGTCCCTGCAAGGCAAAGCGGCCTATATTTACTACGATGACACTTATAAGGACCTACAGTTCAATGTAGCCACCATTGGCAATTACACCCTAAATGACCATCTCAAAATTGATTTTGGCGGACATTATACCAATTTGGACTCTGATAACTATGCGGAAATCAACGATTTGTTAGGTGCTGAATATCATGAGGACATAGACCCATTTTCCAATACAAAAAATGATTTGGATGGAGGTCTCAATAAAGTAACATCCAACCTATTCAATTACCATTATAATATTAAAGCTGAAGTCTATGATGCCTTTGCCCAAATTAATTTAAGGTATCCGAAATGGGAGGGGTTCTTGGGGGTTAATTATGCATCCACAAACTACCAAAGGGAAGGTAAATTTAGGAACGAACGTTTTTTGAACACCTCCTTTGGAAAGGGTGGAGAACTTGAATTTTCGAACTTTGGATTCAAGGCGGGATATACTTATAAGTTTAGCGGTAGGCATTGGGTTGCTTTAAACGGGGCGTATTTGACCAAACCCCCTGTTTATCAAAATGTATTTATAAATCCTAGGGAGAACAATCAGTTGGTAAATGATATTCAGAGTGAAACCATAACAACAACAGACCTTAACTACTATATAAGACTACCTAATTTAACAGGGCGTTTATCCGGCTATTATACGCGATTTCAGAATATTACCGATATTAATTTTTTCTTTGTGGATGCAGGGGTAGGCAGTGATTTTGTACAAGAGGTCCTTACGGATTTGGACGAGCTTCATTTAGGGACGGAACTAGGATTGGAGTACCAACTTTCATCGGCGGTGAAATTATCCTTGGTGGCTTCCGTAGGCAAATATCTTTATGCCAGTGATCCTTATGTAACCATAAATTTTGATACGGCAGGAGCGGAGGAAGATATCCTTAATCCTGAAGGCAATATAGATTTAGGAGTTGCAAAGGTGAAGGATTACAAATTATCCCAAGGTCCTCAAAAGGCTTTTGCCCTAGGGGTGGAATACCGGGATCCCAAATATTGGTGGATAGGGGCTACGGCCAATTATTTGGGTAATAATTATGCCGGTATTTCTACGATAACTCGAACTCAGAGTTTTTATTTGAATCCAGAAACAGGTACTACATTTCCTGATGCCACGGAGGAAAATGTGGAAAGCCTTTTGTTCCAAAATAAATTGGATAATTTTTATTTGTTGAATATGGTCGGAGGCAAATCGTGGTTGAAAAAGGGTAGGTATATTAGTGTTTTTGCAAGTATCAATAATGTATTTGATACCGTATTTAGAACTGGGGGATACGAGCAAAGTAGGAACGGAAATTTTGGACAATTACAACAGGACAATTTAAGCGGTAACCCCTCATTTGCTGCTAAATATTGGTATGGCTTTGGACGCACCTATTTCATAAATTTTGCGATTAGTTTTTAATATTCACTTTTATATTTATTCTGGATAAAAGTAATGGCTCAATGATTTTCAGGACCAAAAATAGTATATGTCTATCTGCCCTTTTGGGATTATGCCTTATAATGGCCTGTGTTAAGGATAAAAATTTTGACACACCCGAATCCGATTGTGTATCGGATCTTAAGGCCAATTATACCATTGGAGATTTAAAGGCGCTTTACGTTGATGAATTGATTGAGATTCAGGAAGATTGGGTTATAGAGGGTTATGTGGTATCGTCAGATCTGGCCGGTAACTTTTTCGGAACATTGCACATCCAAGACCATCTTGTCGATCCCGGCCAGGGTCTGCAATTGGAAATTGACCTTAGGGATTCACATTTGTTTTATGAAGTGGGCTCTAAGATCCTTATTAAGGCAAAAGGACTTTATTTGGGAATGAGTAAAGGAGTATTTAAATTGGGTGGGGTTTTCAGTGCTTTTGGCAACCCCGCGGTAGGTCGATTGCCTGCTGCCGTAGTTGGGAAACATTTATTTAATTCCTGTGATCCATTGGGTTTGCCCCAGCCAAAAAAATTAGGTGTTAATGAGTTGGATGATTCTATGATAAGCACCTTGGTGCAGTTTACCAATATGGAAATGTTATCATCTGAATTGGGACTGACCTTTGCTGTAAAGGAGGAGGAAACGATAAGGACCTTGACCAATTGTGAAGATTTGGAACTTGAGCTACTGAACAGTGGGTATTCCGATTTTCAGGCCCATCTTATGCCAGACGGTAATGGAACCATAACCGGAGTTTTAATTAAGGACAATATGGATTATCAATTGGTAATTAGGGATACCTCGGATATTACTTTTACGGATATTCGATGTGAGGATTTGGTGGATGAATTTACCTCAACAAAAATTTTCATATCGGAATTGGCAGATCCGGATAACAATGCGGGAGCAAGGTTTGTTGAGTTTTATAATTCGGATTCGGAACCCCTTTCTTTAAAGGGTTGGACTTTAAGAAGGTACACCAATGATAATACGGAAATTAGTTCTACCTTAAATTTGTCGGGATTCATAATTGAAGGCAATACTACCTTTGTTATTTCACCTAATGCCTCAGAGTTTGAAAGCGTTTACGGCTTCCCTCCCAATCATGGTGTTTCAATAAATAGTCCGGCAGATTCCAACGGTGATGATAATTTGGAATTGGTGGATCCTTTTGGGACTGTAATAGATATTTTTGGAGTTATTGGTGAAGATGGGTCTGGTACCAACCACGAATTTGAAGACGGCAGGGCAATTCGAAATGGAGAGGTCTCGCAAGCCAATCCAATTTATACGACTAGTGAATGGACGATTTATAATGATTCTGGGGAAGCGGGAACTATCAATGAACCTCAAAATGCGCCGGACAATTTTACTCCGGGTATCAGGTAAATTTAGTTGTTGCCGCCAGCAGAAAGTAATTTAAGCGGATCTGCGGAATTCATGGGTTTTGTTAGGCCATTGCTTACCATCCTATAATCTTGGGCCTTGATTACATACCCTGGATCTATGGAGGAACTGATAATATAAATTGGTACTGCTTTGGTACTGTTATTCGGAATTTTAATAAAATCGTCCAGAAACTCCCACCCATCCATGATGGGCATGTTTAGCTCCAATAAAATAATGCAGGGAAGCGATATCCCTTCCGCAACCATATTATAAATCCGTCTAAGGCATCCTGCCTATTTTATGGACTACTACTTTCGTGTTGTAGAAATCTATTTCTCTCACGGAGTTTTTTTTAATCCATAAAGGAAAGTAGTAGCGTCATCTATGATATAACTACTTTCAAATAGCCATATATCTATGCAGCAACCAAGGTGATTCTAAAAAGTGTTCCCTTGTCAACTTCACTTTCCACTTCAATTTTTCCGTTCATTGCCTCTATTTGATTTTTGGTAATGAAAAGCCCAATACCTTTCGAATCCTCATGTTGATGAAACGTTTTGTACATTCCGAACAGCTTTTTTCCGTGTCGCTGAAGATCGATTCCCAGTCCATTATCCCTAAAGTTTAATATAATGTACTTCCCGGCATTGGTGGCCTGTATCGTAATCTTAGGAATCCTATTGGGGCTGCTGTATTTTATGCTGTTGGTAAAAAGATTAAGAAGAACACTGTCTAGATAGGCACGAATGCCTTTTACTTTAATGGATTGGTCTATGGAGATATGGCATTCTACATTTTTCTGTTGTAGAAGGGCGCTAATGTTCTTTTCTACGTTTTTAACAATATTGTTTAGACAAACATCCTGTAATTGTCCTTCGGCTTGGGTGCTGATCTGTACCACTTCATTTAAATGTGCAACGGTTTCGTTTAGACTTTCCGACGCGTTGACTATCATGGTTTCAATTTCCCTTTTTTCACTTTCCTCTTGCTCCTCTATTAAATACTTGGACAGCACGGAAAGGTTGGAAGAGTGCGAACGTAGATTGTGGGAAACAATATGGGCAAAATTTAAAAGGCTATTATTTTGGTTTTTGGTCAATTCCAAGAATTCTTCGGATTTCTTTTGGGCTTCAATTTTATCGGTAATATCTACAACCTGGGAAATAAAATGGGAAATATTACCTTCTATTTCCTTTACGGCCGTAACCGTGAGGACAACGTACACGATTGTTCCCTTTTTATGGAAGTATCTTTTTTCCAATTGATAACTATTAATCTTCCCATCCAATAGCCTTTGCAGTTGGGATAAATCTTTCTCAAGGTCTTCTGGATGTGTAATTTCCTGAAAGGAAAGCTGAAGTAGTTCCTTTCTTGAATATCCCAAGCTAAGACATAGGGTGTCATTAACGTCCATCCATGAACCATCCTTAGCAACCAATGCCATTCCTACAGCGGAAGACTTAAATGATCCTTTGAAAGATTCTTCACTTTTGTTCAACTTTAATTGAGTGTTCACCAATTTGGTTATGTCCCAATTGGTCCCGACCATTTTAATTATTTTTCCTTCATTGTCTTTAAAAATGCCGGCATTGGCCTTAATGTGTTTTATTGTGCCATCTGGATGGACAATTCGAAACTCGGTTTTAAAATCCTTGATTCCGGACACTGCCATGTCAAATTCCTGTAGGCATCGTTCCAGGTCATCTGGATGTACAGTGGCCTTCCAGGATTCGAAATTGCCCTTGAAGTCTTTGCGTTTTACTCCAAATAGAGGAAACATTTCGTCGTTCCACTCCAGTTCATCTTTATGTAAATTGTATTCCCAAATGCCTATATTGGCCACTTCGGTAGCCAGATCCAGCCTTTCCTTAATTTGGGCATTCTTGATTTCGGCTTTTTTCTTTTTGTCTATATCTTGAAATATTCCATAAAGTCTAACACATTTTCCATTGACAAATTCTGGCATTCCCTTGGCCCTTACCCACAATTCTTTGCCTTTAGCGGTAACAATCTGTAATTCGGTATCCCATTCTTCTCCTGTGGTAATGGCATTTTGAATCAACTCGGTAATTTTTTCCCTATGTTCTCCTTCCTTATAGAAATTAATTCCTGTCTCCAAATTCGGTATATAATCCAAGGGCACTTCATGTATCTCCTTTGTAATTCTGGACCATTGAATGGTATTGGTAATCATATCCAAATCCCAGCCTCCCATTTTGGCTACATTTTCGGCTGCAATCAATAGATCTTTAGCGCGTTTTACTTTGGTAATGTTGGTACAGGTTATTATAAGGCCTCCAATTGTACCGTCTATTTCTTTCCAAGCTTTAATGCTCCATTGATACCATTTATTGCTGCCATCCGGCATTAAATGTTTTTGTTCTCTAACAATATTATCGTTTACAGAAAAACTGTTCTCCAAGATATTTCGAAATACCGCAGGCGCGCTTGGGACAACCTCAAAAAAAGACTTTCCAAAGATTTCTTTATCGTTGGTTATGAATTCTTGCCGCCAAGGGCTTGAACAATTTATAAAACAGAGGTTGGTATCTAATGTGGCAATGGCTATAGGGGCTTCTTCTATAGTAATCGTACGCGTTAATGTGTTCAAAATTGTGTATGCTTTTAGGGGAATATATTAAGAAAACGTAGCAATATGTCTATAAATTGTAAAAAATGCAAAAATACCAACAAAAAATCCAATTTCCTGAATAGAATAGGTTCCATGAAGTTTCAAGTTGAATATGAATTAGGGCTATTGTAACAAGTTTAACTAAATGACAAATGCTTATGAACCAATTTGGTATAGGTATTGTTCCTTTTTCTAGAAATGGCACTTTACAGGGTATGCTATGTATATTTTGAGTTTTAATGGGAATTAAACTTTTTACTTTTATTAAAGTGATTGTTTTTTTATACATTTAACTAATGGCATATAACTATGAACGAGTTTTTCTTTAACGAAATTAGAAACGGTAACTTTGATGAGGTAAGGGCCATGTTGAAGAAGAATCCCCTGCTCTTGGACAGTAAAGATCAAAGGGGGTCTACTCCACTTATTCTTGCCACTTATTATGACCAGGAGGAAATTACCGATCTATTATTGGAAATGGGTGCTAAAATAGATGCCAAGGATGCCTCTGGCAATACGGCCTTGATGGGTGTCTGCTTTAAAGGTTATACAGATACCGCCAAAAAACTCATAGATAAGGGGGCCAGTGTCAATGAACGCAATACCATGGGGGCTACCTGTCTCATTTATGCCGCAACATTCAATAGGGAGGAGATTGCTAAAATGCTATTGGACAAGGGAGCAGATACTACGATCAAAGACGTAAGGGGGCTTACCGCTTTTGATCATGCCAAAATGCAGGGAATGCCATCACTAATGGCTTTGTTGGAAAAGGCCTAGAATAGAGCTAAAGGCTCAAGGCAACAGTTCATGCGGATTATTATTGGGAATCTGTATTTGTAAAAACTGGTCATTTGGAATCATCCGTAAAAATAATTTGATTAGAGCTATAGCACATAAAAATGGAACTTAGGGTAGCGCTTATACAATCTCCGCTGGAATGGGAAAATCCATCAAAGAATAGAGAACACTTTTCTAAAAAGCTCGACACCTTAAACGGGGAGGTAGACTTGGTAATACTTCCTGAAATGTTTACCACGGCATTTACCATGACCCCTTGGAATATAGCCAAAGAGGAAGGGGAGATAACAGTTAAATGGATGCAAAAGGAAGCGGGGAGAAGAAATGTGGCCTTAACCGGAAGTATGGTCTATTTTGAGGATGGGCATTATTATAACCGACTTTGGTTTGTAGAGCCCGATGGAAAATCGGGTTATTATGACAAGCGGCATACCTTTACACTGGCCGGTGAGGACAAAATATATAACAAAGGTGGAAGAAAAATCGTAATAGACTATAAAGGTTTTAGGATATGTCCGCTTATTTGTTATGATCTGCGCTTCCCTGTTTGGGCAAGGAACACCGAGAATTATGATGTACTTATATATGTTGCCAATTGGCCACATCCAAGAGTTAATGCCTGGGACGCACTATTAAAAGCGCGGGCCATTGAAAATATGGCTTATGTAATAGGGGTAAATAGGATTGGAACGGATAATACGGGACACAATTATTCCGGCCATTCCACTGTAAACAATGTCTATGGCGAACCAATAGCGTTTTCGAAAGAGGAAAAGATACTTTATGCCACTTTGGTCAAAAGACATATTTCCGAAGCAAGGGAAAAATTAAAGTTTTTGGAAGATAGGGACCATTTTAGTTTGAAAGTGTAAAGGTTTGTTCCAATTCCCAATTGGCCCTAACTTCCAAGGCATTTGGGTAATAGGTAACTTTTTCCGGCTGAATTCGTTGAAGATAATTTCCCGTATCCCATTTTTGATTGCCGTTACTATCAAATATGATCCTTATCAGGTATTTTGCCGGCTTAATATTGGTGAATTCGAAGACTTGATATTCTGAGGCGAAAAGTTCCTTTGCCGTAACCCCTTTCTCGTCTGTTAATTGAACTATCAAAGGGTAGGTGACTGCCCCATCCAAGGTAAGTCTTAAATTCCCGAAGTCTGCGTAACTTTTGGTAGTTAAGTTAATGGATATGGTGTCGTTTTCAGTTTCAAAAAAATCTACTATCGCTCCCGGGAGCAGTTCCAAAGCGTAATTCTCATTGGGCTCCACTTCAAAATCAAAATCAATTTTGTTGCCAATAGTATCCAGTACTGAATTGAATGTAACCAGGGTTGAGTCCTTGCGTGCCAAACTTATCTTCGAACTGTCCATATGGGTAATGGGGGTGTTGGCACCAATGTAAAAAGGCTTTCCAAACTCTAGGGTTCCTCGTTGGTTAGGCTGCACTATAAGGGTGTCCACGCCTACTTTTTTGGTCTTAACGGTAAAGGTGTCTATTAGGTTTTCTTTATCATTGGCAACAGTAAAAACCAGTGAATCTGCCTTAAAGGGGGTAAACCAATAGTTTAGGGTATCCTTATCCCGCTCTTTGGTGATTTTGGTTTTTACGGTATCCGGAATGTTGCTCAGGGCTTTAATCGATATATCTTTTGCATTGCCCTGATACCCAAAAATAATTTTATTTTTCGCCGCAAAATTGGGAACAGAAACGCTGTAGTCGGGCAATTCTTTAAACATGGTCAATAAATAAACAGAATCTGTAGGGAGGCTTACAGTATCCTTTATAAAGGCAATTTTATCTACTTTTTGATTAAAAATATTGTTCTTGGCCTCATCTTTTACCCCGAACATGGCATATTTTCCTTCTTTAAGGTTTTTTAAATGAAATATGGGTGTACTGTCCAGTGTGTTGGTAATATAGTTTGGTGGTTGTCTATAAATAGTAGAATCCGTGTAGGTACTATCAATCTCGTAAAGCATAATACTAATAAAAGTGTCCGCATTCTTGTTAAATGCATCCTTGACCACACCGGAGACCATTAAGGAATCTATATAGTCCCCTGTCGAAAACACGTACGTAAAATAACTTAAAGGGTTGCCCTCGTTGTTGTCAATTATACTTTGGCCGAAATTGAAGGTGTAGGTGGTATTCTTTTTGAGTGTGTCTTTTAGGATTATCTCCACATATCTGTTGGCTGAACCCTGTGGGGATATTAAGGGAGTGTACTTTAAAGGTGGGGAAACAATAAGTTGTTTTTCAATATCCTTGAGTTTAACGTACTCATCAAAATACAATCGGATTTTATTGGTATTAAAGTTGATGGACATGTTTTTAGGCTCTGCCTTTACCAACTTCGGAGGGGTAACATCCTTATCACCTCCGGTGGGTGTGCCTCTGCGCGCGCACTGAATAAGGGCGGAAACGGTCAATAATAGAAACAAGAACCCTAAAATGCGTTGAATCATAACAATAACGAAAATGTTCAACAAAGAAACAACTTATTTGTAGAATTGTAAAATTAAGGTACAATGGCCATAGAGGCAATATAAATGTTAACTCCCTTTGTTGCAGATAGGGCCGTGGCACAGACCTCCATGGTAGCTCCAGTGGTAATTACATCGTCCACTAGCAGCACATTTTTATCCTGAAATATTTCATGGTCCGTTAGGATATAAAGTGCCTGTTTGTTTTGCCACCTCAGTAATCTAGATTTTTTGGTTTGGGTCTTGGTATTGGCGGTCTTAATAAGGATACCCTCCATGTATTTGGCCCCTATGTGTTCTGCTATCAATTTGGCAAATAGGGAAACTTGGTTATAACCTCTTTTTTTTAATTTTTTTCGGTGAAGGGGAACAGGTACTACGTAATCAATGTGGTTTAGAAAGTTGTTTTCCTTCAAAATATGGCCATACCAATTTCCTAGAAATGCGCCTATTTGTTCTTGGTTTTTGTATTTTAGGTAGTGGATTATACTTTTAACAATTCCTTTTTCAGTAAAAAACAGAAAAGAACTGGCCTTTATAATGTTAATTCTTCCATAAAATATACGGTCAACAGGGTTTACAGCGTTAAAAGTATACTCGGTGAGTGGTAATTGATTTCGACAAACGGTACACAAATGTTCTTCTCCTCTATATAATAGCGCATTACATCCAAAACATAGCTTAGGTAGAAGGACCGTGTTGATATCGTTTAGTATATTTGAAATCTTGGAATACACAAATCTTTATTACTATTAACCTACTTAATACGCATGCGTTTAGATGGATACTGAAGATAATAAATTTAATTATAAGATAATACTTGCCGCCTTGGCAGCTATTATACTGGGTATTCTTATTGCCTTCTACTACAGTTATGCGCAATCCAAGAGCAGAATTAGTTTTTTGGAGCAGGAAAAAGAATTACTTGTTAAGGACCTTACCTTGATGAAATCAGATGTAGATAGGCTCTCTGCCCTTAATGAGGTAAACGAAATAGAATTACAGGACTCCAGATATAGGGTGCAACAGTTGTTGGATTCCGTGGGTCGCTTAAATTTCACGGTAGAGAAATTAAAGGAATACAAAACCGAACTTAGAAAGCTCGAGGCCAAGAATGATAGCCTAAAACTTAAGAACAATTTTCTTAAATACAACAATATGCTCCTTGGGGACAAATATGAAGAAACCAAGAAGATGATAGAGGATCTCAGGGGAAAAAGTAGTTCGTTGGCAGAGGCGGAAGCTTTGCTAAGAAGGAAGAACAAAGAACTTAGTCAGGAACTTAAGACCAAAAGCTATCTAAAATTGGAAAACTCCGAGGGTAGTGGTTTTAGGTATAGAAGTGGCAAACACATCAAAACCAACAAGGCGAATATCATATCCAAATTAAGGGGCTGTGTTACCGTTATGGGCAATCCGAATTCCAAAAATGAGGAACGGGTAATATACTTTCAATTCTTAGGTCCAAATATGGGAGTTATAGAGGATAATGCCAATACTATTTCCGTAAATGGAAATATTTATAGCAAACGTGTAGAACTGGTTTTTATGGGGCAGGAATTTAGCGTTTGCGATGCCATTTCTGTACCTGAAGGATCCTTGGCGGAAGGAACCTATACTCTAAATGTTTTCGAGAATGAAAAATTATTGGCCACTTCAGAATTTCAGTTGAAATAAATCTCTTCATTTTCCGCTAATATTATATTTTTGCCAAATGGTGAAACAAGAAGACGATTTTAAAAAAGTAATCTCGCATGCAAAGGAGTATGGATACGTTTTCCAATCCAGCGAAATTTACGACGGACTAAGTGCCGTATACGACTATGCCCAAAATGGGGCCGAGTTAAAAAAGAATATCCGTGAATATTGGTGGAAGGCCATGGTTCAGTTGAACGACAATATCGTAGGCCTCGATTCCGCAATATTTATGCACCCAACCGTTTGGAAGGCATCCGGACACGTTGATGCGTTTAACGACCCGTTAATAGATAACAAAGATTCCAAAAAAAGATATAGGGCAGATGTTTTGGTGGAGGATTATACCGCTAAAATTGAAGCTAAAATAGATAAGGAAGTAGCTAAGGCGGAAAAACGTTTTGGAGATGCTTTTGATAAAAAACAATTTTTGGAGACCAATCCAAGGGTAGTAGGTTATCAGGAACAGATCAATGCCATCTTGAAGCGTTTGGGAAAATCTTTGGAGAACGAGGATTTGGTAGATGTAAAAAATTTAATTGAGGAACTGGAAATTGCCTGTCCCTTGTCTGGTTCAAGGAATTGGACGGATGTTAAGCAATTTAATCTAATGTTCGGTACCAAATTGGGAGCCTCTGCGGATAGCGCCATGGATCTGTACCTAAGACCTGAAACTGCACAAGGTATTTTTGTAAACTTTCTTAATGTTCAAAAATCCGGAAGAATGAAAATTCCGTTCGGGATTGCCCAAGTGGGCAAGGCCTTTAGGAACGAGATCGTAGCAAGACAATTCATCTTTCGTCAAAGGGAGTTTGAACAAATGGAAATGCAATTTTTTATACGTCCCGGTTCCCAAAAGGAATGGTATGAAACCTGGAAGGAAAAAAGGATGGCTTGGCATTTGTCCTTAGGGATGGGCCCCGAGAACTATAGATTTCACGACCACGAAAAATTGGCGCATTACGCAGATGCCGCTGCAGATATAGAATTTAAATTTCCTTTTGGATTTAAGGAATTGGAAGGGATTCATTCCAGAACCGATTTTGACCTAGGTAGCCACGAAAAATACTCGGGCAAAAAATTACAATATTTTGATCCTGAACTCAATGAAAGTTATGTTCCCTATGTGGTGGAAACTTCCATAGGTCTGGATCGTATGTTCTTAGCCGTGTTTTCAAATTCCTTGGTAGAAGAGGAGTTGGATAACAACACTACAAGAACCGTACTTAAATTACCTGCTGTTTTGGCACCTGTGAAGGCCGCAGTACTGCCCTTGGTAAAAAAGGATGGTTTGCCAGAATTGGCCCAGGAAATCATAGATGACCTTAAGTGGGATTTTAATGTGGTTTATGATGAAAAAGATGCCGTAGGCCGTCGTTATAGAAGACAGGATGCCAATGGAACCCCTTTTTGCATTACGGTGGATCACCAGTCTCTAGAAGATAAAACGGTTACCATACGTCATAGGGACACCATGGAACAGCAACGCGTTGCCATTTCAGAGGTAAAGGCAATTATCCATAAGGAAGTGGATATGAAAAGTTGGCTACAGCGAATGCTCTAATTTGATATAACCGGAATAGAAAGGTCTAGTAAGTTGATTTATTGGTAACCCAATTTTTTCAACTTTTTAGACCTTTTCTTTTATAAGGAATACCCCAGCCTTAAGCTTCCATAATAATTTCTATCATTACCGGGATAGTAGTACCTGGGCTCGGCCCCGCCAAATCCTGTTGTATTTATAAGTACGGATTGGGCATAGTTGCGGTCAAAGATATTGTTGATGCCAAAGGCTATATCCATAGAAAGCTTTTTGCCCAATTGGTTTTTATACCCCACTTTACTATTCACCACGTTAAAGGCTTCACTGTAGAGTTCATTAGCGTCCGTTAACGGAATTTCCCCTACATACTGATGGGTGGAATACCAATAAAACCTATTGTTAAGTTGGGCTTGTAGGCCAGAATTTAACCGGTGTTTTGGCACCCCAGTCAATGGATTTCCGGAATAATCGTCATCCCCATCCACAAATGTCACAAAACTGTGATCGTTATACGTATAGCTAATAAAAGGGGTTACTCTAAGCTTTGAGGAAATGTCAATTTTATATTCGGCATCCAATTCCAAACCTTGGTGCTGGGTCTTTCCCGCATTCTTCCCAATATATTGATCCTCACCTACCCGTTGGGCTACCAGTAGATTTTTAATATCCATTCTGTATAAGGCAAGATTCATGATTAATTTTCTATCCAACAGAAGTAACTTGGAACCAATTTCATAGTTCACGCCCGTTTCTTGGGCTATATCAGGGTTAATTACGCCATCCGGTGTTAGGGTTTCCTCTACCGTAGGATTGGAAAAACCTCTGCTGATATTGGCATAGATTGATTTTGTGGCAGAAAAATTATAGTTGAGGTTTAGGCTGGGTAGCACTATGGCGTCAAAATTCCTTTCTGCACTCTTATTGTCTGCCCCTTGATTAAATTCGTCCCTGAAGTCGTAATAGGTTTTGTTTACATTTAACCCAATTTGGGTGGAAAAAGCTTTCCCAAAAGGTATAAGTAGATTGCCAAAAGCATTGAACTGTCGTCTAAACTCTTTGTTATCGGCAAATTGATCGCCCTGTAAACTTCCTTGTCCGTTGTTATCTTGATATAGATTTTCGAACTCGCTCCATTGGTATTCATCCTTGTATAATTCAGCGCCAAAATTATAGTCGATTTTGGAGTTGTTGGCAGCCCATTGGCCAGCGAATTTTGTTCGGAAACCATAACCGTTGGTGTATTCCTCCAAAATTCCAAATGGTCTGGGCTCGTAATGATCCAAATAGGAATAGAAAATACTAGTGGTATTGCTTATTTTGACTGAAAAAGCATGATTTAAGGTAAGGCCGGCAAGGCTATATTTGTTATCCTCGTATCCTTTGGCAGATTTCCATGTAAAGGCGGCCTTGGTAGGGTTTTCCCTAAAATCGGTTTCTCCCAAAGAGCTAGGTATTTGGGCGTTATAATCAACGTGGTTAAAAAGAAGGCCAATATTGGTTTTGGGAGTTATTTGGTAATTCATATCCAAGAGTAAACCTTCGCGTTTAAATCTGTTGTTTTCCCTATAGCCATCGGTCTCCAGAAATCCATAATGAAAGTTAAGCGCAACCTTGTTTTCCTTTAGACTAAATTGCAGATTGTTCTTAACCAAACTGTACGAGCCTACAGTAAAGTTATTCCTGAAATAGGTGGACTCGTTGGTGGGCTGTTTCGAATTCAGTAAAATTGCACCTCCCAAATTGGCACCATAATTAGTAGCTTTTGGACCCTTGATTACCTCTACGGAACTAAGATTTTCCAAATCGAAAGATTCAATGGTAGAAAAGCCCGAACCGTTGGTTATTGGGATATCATTATAGTAAAGGCGCAGTTTATCCGTTCCGAACAATGTTCTTGCACCCACTCCTCTGATGGTAATCCTGTTGGTGTTCAAAGCCCCGGACAATATATAAACTCCGGATATCTGATTGATGGCCGAAACCATATCAACAGGACTGTAGTTCTGAAACACCTTGGTACCTATAATTTTAGTGGTTATAATGCCATTATCCGTGGCCGATTGCAGGGAATCCAAGAGGATTACTTCGTCCAATTCGGTGATGCTGTCCCTTTGGATAGGTTCCTGGGCAATGGATACAAATAAGGAAGTTAAGGCCAATAGTAAATGGAAGGAGGATTTCATGCATTTAATTTAAGTCTCAAACTTAAGGATTATTATCTAATTTTTTTTCTACCGAAATTAAAGGGACCATGGTTTGGGTATTTTAAAATAAGTATAAATATCATGTATTTTACGCTGCCTTTTCGGTTACAAAAAACATTGGCTATTTTTAGCACAATTATAGTGAAGTACGCATTGAATTAAATAAAGGGGCATGGGCTTTGCTCGGAATTGAAACAGGGGAGGTGCCGCATAAATATAATTAAATGAAAATAGTTTCTTATAACGTAAATGGAATCAGGGCTGCTGTGAACAAGGGATTTTTGGATTGGTTAAAAACTGTAAATCCGGATGTGGTATGTTTACAAGAAATCAAGGCCAATCGGGATCAATTGGATCTGGCAATTTTTGAGGCCTTGGGCTATCACTATCATTACTGGTACAGTGCCCAAAAGAAGGGATATAGTGGAGTGGCCATTCTTGCCAAAACACAACCGGACCATGTAGAGTATGGAACGGGAATAGACTATATGGATTTTGAGGGTCGGAACTTAAGGGCCGATTTTAATGGGGTTTCTGTTATGAGCCTCTATTTGCCCTCGGGCACCAATATTGCCCGCTTGGACCATAAACTACAGTATATGGCCGATTTCCAAGACTACGTGGATCATTTAAAAAAGGAGAAACCAAATCTTATTATTTGCGGGGATTATAACATATGTCATGAGGCAATAGATATTCATGACCCCGTTAGAAATAAAAATGTGTCCGGATTTTTACCTGTGGAAAGGGAGTGGATCGGCAATTTTATGGATAGTGGGTTTATTGATAGCTTTAGGCATTTTAACAAGGAGCCCGACAATTATACGTGGTGGAGCTATAGGGCAAACTCCCGTGCCAATAATAAGGGTTGGAGATTGGATTACGGTTTGGTCAGCAGGCCATTGGAGAGCCGTCTAAAACGTTCCGTTATTTTGTCGCAGGCCGTTCATAGTGACCATTGTCCCATTCTCATAGAGTTGGAGTAGTGACATTGGCTTGGGAAAATTATAATGGGTGTTTGCCAATATCAAGAATTTGGGAACTTGGTGTATGGCAAAATTAAATTTTAATATTTAAATTTAGATGTAATTATACATCATAGGAACTTTGATCGGTAATTGAACAAGGCTAATTTAACAAATAAGAGCGGGCATGAAAATGGTTGGAGTTTCTCGATTGATTTATGCACTTTGCTTGTCATTGCTTTGTTTGGCATTCTTTTTTCAAGGTGAAAGTATATTCCCGCCACAGAAACAAATACCCAAATTAAAGTCTTCCGGCAAGGAATTGGCAGAACGGTATTGTCAAATGTGCCATACTTTTCCAGAGCCAGGATTATTGGATAAAAATACCTGGGATAAGAGTGTTTTGCCCAATATGGGTATGCGCTTGGGCATTAGGACTAATGGAACCGATCCTTTTGAAGACCTTGATCCTATAGATGAAAGTATTGTAAGGAATCTTAATATCTATCCGGATGCTCCATTGATCTTAAAAGAGGATTGGTACAGGATTGTAGATTATTATGTTCAGAATGCCCCGATTAAACTGGAGTCGCAACAAGTAACGGTTAGTCGTGCCAAAGAAAAGGCCCCTTTTAAATCACAATTTATAACCATAGGGGATAACAAGCTTCCAAAAGTGTCATTGTTGAACTTCAACGAGGCCACGTCAGAGCTTTATATAGGCGACAATAATAATCTTTATGCCCTAAAAAACACGGGTGAAATTAGCAATAGTTGGTTGTTGAATAGTCCTGCGTCGCATATTGAGTTCAACGATAATTCGGATCCCTTGCTCTTGACCATCGGGCAATTTAGGCCGTCCGATCAGGAGTTGGGTAGGTTGGCCAATTTAAAAACAAGAGAAAATAGGGAGAGCGCCATCGTAGATGTTACAAAATTGCGAAGACCGGTTTATTTTGCTTCGGGCGATCTAAACGGAGATAATATAGTGGATGCAGTGGTTTGCAGCTTTGGAAATTACGGTGGCAAATTATCATGGTTTGATAATTTTGAACCCTCCAAGGAACATGTATTGAGTAATTTGCCAGGGGCCCGAATGGTGGCTATCAAAGATCTAAATGGGGATAAAAAACCAGATATTGTGGCCTTGATGGCCCAGGCCTTCGAGCAAATTTCAATTTTTTATAATAAGGGAGAAGGGGAATTTGAACAGGTGAAGGTTCTGGAATTTTCCCCGGTCCATGGTGTTAGTTATTTTGAATTGGTCGATTTTAACAATGACGGATTTCAAGATATTTTACTTGCCAATGGAGACAATTGGGATTATTCCAACGTGGATAAACCATACCAAGGACTTAGGATATACATGAACGACGGACATAATTATTTTAAAGAAACATTCTTTTACCCCATGTTTGGATGTAGTAAGGCCGTGGCCAGGGATTTTGATAATGATGGGGATTTGGACATTGTAGGCGTATCATTTTATGCAGACTTAAAAGACCCTAGGGAAAGTTTCGTCTATTTATCAAACAATGGAGATTTGAAATTTACCGCGTCTTTTCATCCGGACGCCGTATATGGTAAATGGTTGACTATGGAAGTGGCCGACTTTAATGGGGATAGTAGGCCTGATGTAATGTTGGGTTCCTTTATGTTTAATTTTAATGAAATGGCCAAGGTGGGGGCTTCTACCGGTATATCTTCATTTCCACAGGTTTTATTGTTGACGCAAGTGGATTGATATACCTAGAGTTGGGACATTTATTTGCTTTAGTAGATATTAATTATTTTTTTTACACTCAAAAAGCAACTGAATGAAGTATACCTATCTCCCCCGGACCGAAATTGAAGTAAGCAAAATATGTCTTGGCACCATGACCTGGGGCAGACAAAATACCGAAGAGGAGGGTCACGAGCAGATGGATTATGCCTTGGAACAGGGAATCAATTTTTTTGATACTGCAGAAATGTATCCTATTCCGGCCACAAAGGAGCGATATGCGGACACCGAAAGAATTATTGGCAATTGGTTTAAAAAGAAAAAGAACCGCGATAAGGTAATTTTGGCTTCCAAGATTGCAGGAAAAGCCGAAATGACCAAGTTCATCAGAACCACCGGAATAAACCGCGACACCATTAAACAGGCCGTTGAGGGTAGTCTTTCACGCTTGCAAACAGACTATTTGGATCTTTATCAGTTGCATTGGCCGGACAGGACAACCAATTATTTTGGAAAAAGAGGGTATAAGCACAGTATCAATGACCATTGGGAGGACAATATTCATCAGCTATTGGAAACTTTGCGAGACCTTGTTAGGGAAGGAAAAGTTAGACATGTGGGTATTTCCAATGAAACCCCTTGGGGAGCTATGCGGTACTTGGAAGAAAGCAAGGTACATCCCAGTTTGCCAAGAATTATGACCATACAGAATCCATACAGCCTTTTAAATAGGCTTTTTGAAGTGGGATTGGCAGAAATTTCACATCGTGAAGATTTAGGCTTGTTGGCTTATTCCCCTTTGGGATTTGGTACTTTAAGCGGCAAGTATTTGGGTGGGAGAAAACCTGGGAATTCCAGGATTGCCCTTTTTCCGAATTACAATAGGTACAGTAGCGATACGGCCGTTAAGGCAACCCAAAAATATTATGACTTGGCCCAGGCCAATGGTTTGTCATTGGCGCAAATGGCACTGGCCTTTGTAAATTCGAGACCATTTTTAACGTCCAATATAATTGGTGCCACCACTATGGATCAGCTCAGGGAAAATATAGGGAGTATAGAGGTGCAATTGAGCGAAGATGTACTTAAGGGTATTGAGGCAATACATAATGAAATTCCTGATCCAGCTCCTTGAGAATATGATAGCGATGAATTTTTTAAAAGTAGGTTTTTGGCAACTCGGCTTAATTGTAGTGGTTGTGGTATTGATGATGGTTCTGGCAAGGATGTTTAATTCAAAAAAATAACGAACAAATATTAAGGAGTTAGGAGAATAGACTATTGGCCACATCTTCGATCTTGGAGGCCAATTGTATTCGGATTTGGGTATTTTTCAAGGTTATCTTGTTGTTTTTGGAAACGTAGATGGTGCTGAAACCCAATTTTTCAGCTTCCAAAATGCGTTGATCTATACGTTGTACCGGCCTTATTTCGCCAGCAAGACCTACCTCGGCAGCAAAACACACCCCTTTTTCTATGGGAATGTCCTCGTTACTGGAGAGAATGGCTGCAATAACGGCAAGGTCAATAGCGGGGTCGTCCACAGATATTCCCCCGGTAATATTGAGAAAAACATCCTTTGCCGCTAACTTAAATCCGGCCCTTTTTTCCAGAACTGCCAAAAGCATGTTTAACCTCTTTGCGTTGTAGCCGGTGGTGGAACGCTGTGGTGTGCCATATACTGCCGTGCTTACCAAGGCTTGTATTTCTATCATTAAAGGGCGCATACCCTCTACGGTAGACGCAATGGATGTGCCGCTTAATCCTTCATCATTCTTGGAAATTAGAATTTCGGAAGGATTGTTGACTTCCCTTAAACCGCTTCCCTGCATTTCGTATATTCCCAATTCCGAAGTAGATCCAAAACGGTTTTTTAGAGATCTTAGGATCCGGTATACGTAATTTCTATCGCCCTCAAACTGCAATACGGTATCTACCATATGCTCCAATATTTTGGGCCCTGCAATGGTACCGTCTTTGGTGATGTGGCCAATGAGGATAACCGGAGTGTTGGTTTCCTTGGCAAATTTTATTAGTTCCGCCGTGCATTCCCTTATCTGGGAAATGCTACCTGCCGTAGACTCAATGTAATCTGTATGAAGGGTTTGTATGGAATCTATTACTACAATGTCGGGCTCGGTGGCTTCGATCTGTTGAAATATATTCTGTGTTTTGGTCTCGGTGAGTATAAAACAAGTTTCGCTATTGGGATGAATGCGATCGGCACGCATTTTAATTTGTTTTTGACTTTCTTCCCCGGAAACATATAAAGTTTTATAGGGGAGTTTAAGGGCTATCTGAAGTAACAAGGTACTTTTTCCAACTCCCGGTTCCCCGCCCAAGAGGGTTAGGGATCCAGGGACCAATCCACCACCTAAGACCCTATTGAACTCAAGATCGAAAGTATTGAGTCTTATTTCCTTATCGATGCTAATTTCATTGACCCGTAATGGTTTTGCAATTTTTTTTGAGGGTTGGGAAGAACTTTTCCAGGATACTTTTTCCTCTTTCTGAATCACCTCTTCCACAACGGTGTTCCATTGCTTGCAAGCTCCACATTGTCCTACCCACTTGGCATATTGCGTTCCACAATGCTGACAAAAAAAAGCAGTTTTTATTTTGGCCATTATTTAGATTATGGTTTACGCTAAGGTAGTAAGAAGTTTGAAAAGGAGGCAGGGATTTGTACACTTAGGTTAAAATGAAACCGACTGCATTGTAGTTTATTGGGTAAGGACAATACCTTTTTCCCTGCAAGATGGATTAGTAGCTAGGAAGTTAACGTCGTGGGTAGTGCAACCTGCTTCAGGGTTAAAGGATTTCTTAATTTCCCCTAAGTATTTATGCAAAGGCTATTTTAGTATCCAAAATCTGCTTTGAGGGCATCAATTTTTTCCAAAGCCATTTCTTTGGTAAGAAAATCAATTTCTTCCATGCCAAAGGCCTTTTCAAAAGTTCTAAGAGCCTTTTTTGGTTCGCCCAATTGCTCGTAATATTCGGCTTCAAAATAAAAACCCAACATCGTATTGGGATACTCTCTTTTACAAAGATCAGACAAGGGTTTAAGGGATTCAAAATCTTCCTTTTTTCTAGAGGCGGCGTAAATGGCCATAATGTCGTTTAGACTGGTTGTTTTTTTAAAGCCAAAAAGATTTTCTATAGAAGCCTGTTTATCGGCCAAATAATCAAAGACAGGTCCAACTTGGGTTAGAATCTTTTCTTTGTACTCCTTTGGACTTATGGGTTTAAACATTCCGAAGATATTGTCGAAGGCTTTCCCAATGCCGTAGGTGGCAACAGAAATATGGTCGGCGTTCTCGTATTTATCAAAGAAATAGTGCAAATTATCACTATCCATTGCTTTTAAGTTTTGATCCAATGTCAGGACCCTATTACTATTTTCACTTTTTTCGCCCTCCAAGATCAATTGGTAGAATATTTTCTTTTTCATCACCGATAATCTGGCAGGTACCCTTGTTTCCATTTCGGGGGCCAAATAAGGTGATATACTTATATAGGCATTGAAAAGGGAATCGTCCTTAAAGAGGTAGAAGTTTCCAAAATTCGCAGTGATATCGTATCCCACGAACATTTTAAAAGGGGCCGTACTGAATTTGGTTTCCAAATAGGGAATAAGTTCCATTCCCAAAAATTCGAAGAACAGTTTACCTTTTTCATTGGGGAGGCCACTGTCGGGCTCAAAGGCACAATCCTGATCCCTTAGGTTATTTTTAGATTGATGTACGCCAACTACTATAGCTTCCGGCATACCGTGGAAGTTACTATAAAATTTTGCATTGGCCACCACTTGGTCAAATAGATATTCCCCATCGAGGACAACAATGACCGGATATTTTTTTTCTGCGGTATAGGTTTCGGGGAAGTAGTATTGAACATCCCTGCGCTCCTGTAACTTGAAGGATTCGAATATTTCTTGGGTTACCTGAGCATTGCTGCCAACACAGACCAACAAGGCCAATAAAGTAAAAAAACGTTGCATAGAACAGTATTTGGGCAATAGAAGACTATTTGTTTCTGTTCCATAACGGTAAAATCAGAAAAGATATTGCGCCAAAAACCACTATCATCAAAGTTTGCGAAATCCACATAATCCATCCAAAGGCATCCCCGGAAACCTTGCTAATACCAAAAATTGCCAAGGCACTACTTACGGCAATGGGATAAATGCCTATACCGCCATTGGTAGCAGACATGGCAAAGGCTCCTGCTACAAAGCCTACCAGTAGCTGACTAACACTTAGGTCCATGGTTTCCAGAACCGTATATTTTATTACCCAAAACATTGCTATATAGGCTAGCCAAATAAATAAGGTGTGTAGAACAAAACCCCATTTATTTTTCATTCTAAAAATGCTGAGGATGCCCTCCAAAAGGCCTCGTAGAAAGGTTTTTAGTTTAAGGGCAAATTTTGATTTTGATTTTTTTACCACGTACATCCCCAAGGAAAGGACTAAAATTCCGGCTGCAAGTAGTACCAACAGCAGTGCAAGATTAAAACCTTTTTGTTGCAGGAAGCCCCATATGATGTCGGTTTGAAGGAAGAATGCAATAGCAACAATCAGGAATAGCATAACCAAATCGATGACCCTTTCGGTAACGATGGTTCCAAAGCCTTTTTGGAAGGGAACATGCTCATAGGTGGCCAAGGCGGTAGCCCTTAATATTTCTCCGGATCTTGGTATGCCCAAGTTGGTAAAATAGGCTGATAATATAATCAATATATTGTTGAAAAGCTTTGGCCTATATCCTAATGGCTGTAACAGGTAATTCCATCTTACAGCTCGGGAAAGGTGTGTAAGGATTCCCAGGAAAACGGATACCCCTACCCAAAAAAGGTCTGCATTTTTTATGTAATGTATAATAACCGACCTATCCTCTTCGGAAGTGGAATAATAAGAATACCACACTAAAAAAACTCCCAGCAGGATGGGGAGAATTGTTTTTAGGGTATTCTTTATGGAAGACTTCAAAACTAGGTCAAAAGATTGGTTTCCTCATTGGGGAAAACCAAGGATGGATTGAATTTCTTGGCCAGTTCAATATCCATGGTAGCGTAGGTTATTAGAATTAAAACGTCGCCAACGGCTACCTTTCTTGCGGCAGCGCCATTTAAGGTTACCTCCCCACTGCCTCTGGCTCCGGGAATGGCATAGGTTTCCAGCCTTTCACCATTGTCGTTGTTGACAATCTGAACTTTTTCACCTCTAATAATATTGGCCGCGTCCATTAAATCTTCATCAATGGTAATACTGCCTATATAGTTGAGGTCAGCACCCGTCACTTTTACGCGGTGTATTTTAGATTTTACTACTTCTATTTGCATGGGACAAAGTTAATCATTTATGCCAATTAGATTTCCAAATTAATTGTGGTCGGCAGTGTGGAAATGGTTTTCAGCCTTAAAGGGCAATGTTGTCTATAAGCCTAACATCTCCCGCATAAACGGCGATAAAGGCCCTATATTTTACCTTATTGTTTTTTCTTTTAACCGGTTTCAATTGGTCTGCATCTGCAATTTTAACATATTCCAGGTTTAGTTTTGGATGGGCATCGAATTGTTTTTTAACCCAATCCACTACAAAATTAGCACTTTTCGTGCCAAATTTTTGTTTGGCAGCTTTTAGGGTTTTGTAAATAAAACCAGCCTCTTGTCTTAATTCGGTGTCCAATCGTTCGTTTCTGGAGCTCATGGCCAGTCCGTTGGCTTCCCGAACTATAGGGCAGCCTATAATTTCTACGGGCAAATTGGTGTTCTCTACCAGTTTTTTGATGATTTGGAGTTGTTGAAAATCCTTTTCCCCAAAATAAGCCCTGGTTGGAGAGATTAAACGCAATAGCTTTTCTACAATAGTTCCTACACCGTCAAAATGTCCTTCCCTAAATTCCCCTTCCATAACATTCTCCAAACCCTCAAAATCGTAAGTTTTGGAGGTGATTTCTCCAGAATAAATTTCTGAGGCAGATGGGGCAAAAACCACAACGGCATCGGAAACAGATTGTAATAGAGCCAAATCGGCTTCCAAGGTGCTTGGGTACTTGTCCAGATCTTCCTGGTTATTGAATTGGGTAGGGTTTACAAAAATACTAACCAAAGTGAGGTCATTTTCTACAACCGATTTTTTAACCAATGATATATGTCCCATATGCAATGCCCCCATGGTTGGTACCAAACCAATCGATTTGGTTTTTTTATGGGAGTCTAAATAAGACTTAAGTTTCTTTTTAGTGCTAATTAACTGCATTCGATTTACTTAAAAGAGAGCAAACTTACTATAATTACTGCTAATCTGCATAATTTTTGTAATTTTGCACTTTCTCTTACTCTATTAATAAAATATTGCTTTTATGAATGGCAAAAAGATATTGTTTGTATCTTCAGAATTAGTACCCTATCTTCCAGAGAACGAAGTTTCCTTAATGTCTTACGAAACCCCAAGAATGGTCAATAGTAACGGTGGCCAGATAAGGATTTTTATGCCAAGGTTTGGGAATATCAATGAGCGTAGGCATCAATTGCACGAGGTCATTAGGTTGTCTGGGATGAATTTGGTGATTAATGATATGGATATGCCATTGATCATAAAAGTAGCTTCTATCCCTAGGGAACGTATTCAGGTTTATTTCATTGATAATGATGAATATTTTAAAAGAAAGGCAACCTTTACGGACGAGGATGGAAAATTATTTTCGGATAATGACGAAAGGGCCATATTTTTTGCCAAGGGTGTGGTAGAGACGGTCAAGAAATTAAATTGGTCTCCCGATATTATACATGTGCATGGATGGATGGCATCTTTGCTTCCGCTCTATCTTAAAAAATTCTATGCCGACGAGCCTTTATTTTCCGAGAGTAAGATCATTATGTCCGTTTATGGTCAGGGATTTGATGGTATTTTGGATAAAGACCTTATTAAAAAGATTGCCTTCGATGGGGTTCCTGAGGAAAGTATAAAAGTGCTTGAGGAGCCCAATTATAATAATTTGTTAAAAGTTGCTGTGGATTATGCCGATGCTGTTATTTTAGCCGCAGAAGATATTCCGGCCGACTTGGAAAACTACATATCCAAGCTTGAAAAACCTGTATTGCCATTTGTTCCTTTACAGGAGTTTGAGGAGGCTTACGTGAATTTTTATAACACCAAAGTTTTAAAATAATCTAAATGAATTTATTGAACAGATTAAAAATGCCTACCGCAGTAGGTATATTGCTTGTTGTGGTCTTGGGTTCCTGTGAGGAGGATTTGACTACCGTGGGTAGTGGTGTAGTAGGGGGAGAACCATTTACGGCCGGTAAGGCGGTTTACGATGTGTTTGCTTTTAATAAAAGGATTGAAGCTGTAAGGACCAATAAATTACCGGTTTATCAAATAGGGAATTATACAGATCCCATATATGGGAAAACTGCAGCTAGTATCACCACTCAGGTACAATTGTCCGTGGCCAACCCTACTTTTGGAAATTATTCCGCATCGGTCGAAGAAACTGCAGATACAGATTCCAGTACCCTTACCATAAAAGAAAATGAGACGGTGGAAGAGGTAGTTCTTTTCATACCTTTTTTAACAAATCCGAAAGGTGATAGGGATTTGGACGGTGTTGCCGATGAGTTTGATGATGATCCAGAGGATGCCAATAGCGATAGTGATGGGGATACCTTAACGGATATCCAGGAAAAAGCGCTTGGCACGGATCCCTTAAATCCGGATACGGACGGCGATGGCACCAATGATAGTCTGGACGATGATACTGCTGCAAACCGGTTCCCTGTAAAATATGACCTGGACAGTATTTTTGATATAAATGGGAATATTCCGGAATCCTTTAATTTTAAAGTAGAGAGATCAACTTATTTCTTAAGGGATTTGGATCCCAATACCAATTTTCAGGAAGCGCAACAATATTATTCATCCCAACAGTTTTCTCCTACCTTTGTGTCCGATCTATTGTTCGAGGGTCCGGTAGAGGTCAGTAATGTGGAGGAATTGATCTTTAAGGAAGACGATCCCGAAACCGAGGATGTGGACGAATCGGAGGAAGCGCCAACGAGGATAGCACCTGGAATTAGGGTATCCTTGAATGCAGCATTTTTCCAAGAAAATATTTTAAATAAGGAAGGTTCATCAGAGTTGTTGAGTCAGGCGAATTTTTCCGAATTTTTCAGAGGGGTACATTTATCCATTCCCGACGATGTTTTGGTGTTGTTGGATATTACTCGGGGTAATATTACCATAAAATATAAATATGACAGTGTAACCAGCTCTGCGGACGATACTATAATAGAAAGTGAGAAAGAATTTGTGCTAAATTTTATTAGGCGCGATACCAGTACCGGATCAGTTATTGGCAATGCAGTAAATACTTTTATTAATGAAGCCTATCCCGCTGAAATTGCGAATGGATTGGATAATGGCGAAAATGCCTCTAAAATCTATTTAAAAGGTGGGGCGGGTAGTTTTGCCCAAATTAAACTTTTCGACGAATTAAATGGAGATGAGATCATCAACCAGATTAAGGACAAGAATTGGATCATAAATGAAGCCAATTTGGTGTTTTATGTAGATCGAAGTACTTTGGATGCTGCGGGCACTGTTATAGAGCCTACAAAGTTGTATTTGTACAAGGACAATACCAATGCTCCTGTATATAACCAATTTTTGGAATCCGAGGAGGATTTTAATTCTGGTAATTTTACAAACTATGATGGTGGGCTAAACAAGGTAAGTGGTAAAGGGCAGTCCTATAAAATTAAGATTACCAATTACATCAACGACCTAATAGTGAGGGATTCTACCAATGCTACACTTAACCTGGCATTGACTTCGGACATAAGGATTTCATCCACCGGAAAGGCCATGTTGGCGAATAGCACGGAGGGGGAGGTACCTGTAATGTCCTCTGTAAACCCTTTTGGGACTGTTCTTTATGGGAGTGATAATTTACCCAGTGGGCAGGAGGATAAAAGATTAAAACTCGAAATTTTCTACACCAAAGCAAATTAATAGCCAGAAAAATACCACTTATAGTGTTTTTACGTTAATTAACTAAAAGTTAAATGGTGTTATATAACAAGGAGTTAAATTTGTTATATAATACCTTTTATTTATTGCTAACCATTAAACTTTAACATATGTGTGGAATTGTTGGATATATTGGGCATAGGGATGCCTATCCCATTATTATTAAAGGACTTCAGCGATTAGAGTACAGGGGATATGATAGTGCGGGGATAGCCTTGTATGACGGAAATGAAATAAATCTATCCAAGACCAAAGGGAAGGTAGAGGATTTAAATAATAAGGCCAAAAGTACTATTTCTTTAGAGGGGAAACTGGGGATAGGTCATACAAGATGGGCTACACATGGTGTCCCAAATGATATGAATTCGCACCCCCATTATTCCAATTCTGGAGATTTGGTAATTATCCATAATGGAATTATAGAGAATTATGATGCTATAAAGAAGGAATTAACTAAAAGGGGCTATACTTTTTCTTCAGAAACGGATACGGAAGTATTGGTAAACCTTATAGAAGAAGTAAAGCGCAAAGAGGGGGTAAAGCTTGGAAAGGCCGTTCAAATTGCTTTGAATGAAGTGGTTGGGGCATATGCCATTGCCGTTTTTGACAAGCAAAAACCAGATGAAATAGTAGTAGCCAAGCTAGGTAGTCCTTTGGCAATAGGTGTAGGGGAGAACGAATTTTTTATTGCTTCCGATGCTTCACCATTTATAGAATTCACCAACAATGCCATCTATTTGGAGGATGAGGAAATGGCGGTTATTAGATTGGGGAAGGAAATTAAACTTAGAAAAATAAAGGACGATGCCATTGCCTATCCTTCCATACAGGAATTGGCACTTAATCTTGAGGAAATTGAAAAGGGCGGTTTTGATCACTTTATGTTAAAGGAGATCTACGAACAACCAAGAGCTATTTTAGATACTTATAGGGGGCGCCTATTGGCTAAAGAAGGGATAATAAAAATGGCGGGGATAGATGATAATCTGGAAAAGTTCCTGAATGCCAATCGAATTATTATTGTGGCGTGCGGTACGTCTTGGCATGCAGGATTGGTGGCAGAATATATCTTTGAAGATTTGGCCAGGATTCCTGTAGAAGTGGAATACGCTTCTGAGTTTCGCTATAGAAATCCAGTTATCACCGATAAAGATGTGCTTATTGCCATTTCCCAATCTGGAGAAACGGCAGATACCTTGGCAGCCATTAAATTGGCCAAGGAAAAGGGAGCCTTTGTGTTTGGAGTGTGTAACGTGGTTGGTTCATCCATAGCCAGGGAAACTGATGCTGGTGCCTATACCCATGCCGGTCCCGAAATTGGAGTGGCTTCGACGAAGGCATTTACTACGCAAATAACCGTACTGACCTTATTGGCATTAAAATTGGCCAAAGAAAAAGGAATTTTCAATAAAACCCGTTTTCATGAACACCTGAGTGAATTGGAGAATATTCCCTCTAAGGTAGAAAAGGCCTTGCTTTCCAATCCTCTGGTAGAAATAATATCCAATGTTTATAAAGATTCCACCAACTGCCTTTATTTAGGGAGAGGGTACAATTTCCCTGTTGCCTTGGAAGGTGCTTTGAAATTAAAGGAAATAAGTTATATACATGCCGAGGGCTATCCTGCGGCAGAAATGAAGCATGGGCCAATTGCTCTTATAGATGAACATATGCCGGTAGTGGTTATAGCAACCAATAAAGGACATTATGAAAAAGTAGTGAGTAATATACAGGAGATAAAATCGCGAAAGGGAAAAATTATCGCTGTGGTTACTGAAGGAGATGTTCAGGTTAAGGAGTTGGCGGACCATGTAATAGAAATCCCGGAAACCTTGGAGAGCCTAACCCCTTTATTGACCACTATTCCACTTCAGTTGTTATCGTATCACATTGCGGTGATGAGAGGCTGTAATGTGGATCAGCCCCGTAACTTGGCCAAGTCGGTTACCGTGGAGTAGATTCCTCTTAATAAAACTATAAAGACATCCGTAAATGGTGGTCCAAAATGGCCATTATTTACGGATGTCATTTTTTTGTGACCAATATTTTGCCAAAATTTTAATTAAAAATGTTAAATTTTGAGTAAAAAATACTATGCACGCATAATTTATTTGATTTTCCTATTGTCAAATTGAAATTTGGTGTATATTGGCAATTAGGTGATATCTTACCATAAACTGATACTAATTTAACTCAAAAATTTATGAGATCAATTCTTCTATTATTCTTTTTCATGTTTGGAATGTTGGCGCATTCACAAACTATTATTAAAGGGAATGTGGTGGATCAAAACAATGACCCGGTACCTGGAGCCAATATTGTAATTATGGGCAAAGCCATTGGTACAGTATCCGATTTTGACGGGAATTTTATATTGAACACTTCTGAGAACCCCCCATTTACATTGAATATTACCAGTATTGGATTTGTAGCTTCTACCGCTAATATTACCCAAAACAATCAGACTATTGCAATTGTATTAAACGAGGAACAGACAAGTTTGGACGAGGTGGTAATTTCTGCATCAAGGACTCCGGAACGCGTTTTTGAATCCCCGGTAACGGTGGAAAGATTTGGACTTAGTGAGATCCAGAATACCGCTTCGGCCGATTTCTATGATGGGCTGGAGAATTTAAAAGGGGTAGATGTAAACACTAATAGTTTAACTTTTAAATCCGTTAACACTAGGGGTTTTGCTTCTTTCGCCAATACGCGATTTATGCAATTGGTCGATGGGATGGACAATTCTACTCCCGCGTTAAACTTCCCTATTGGAAACTTGGTGGGAATGATAGAGACGGATGTCCTAAGTGTTGAGCTGTTACCTGGGGCATCTTCGGCACTTTATGGGGCCAATGCCTTTAACGGAATACTTTTTATGCGCAGTAAAAGCCCTTTTGATCATGAAGGAATTAGTGTGTCTATAAAAAGAGGAGTCACCTCTCAAGAGTCGGCAGGAACTAATCCGTATACTGATTTTGGTATTCGTGCTGCTCATAAATTCTCCGACAAATTCGCTGGAAAAGTAAATTTCGGATATTTAAAAGGTACAGATTGGGCAGCAACTAGTGAGGTTGATAAGTTTGATCCATCTAGGACAAGGGCCAATTATAACTATGATGGAATTAATATATACGGAGATGAAGTCTCCACGAACATTAGATCTGCTTCCGGCTTGGGAATTATACCAGATGTAGAGGTAAGTAGAACAGGGTACAATGAGGGTGACTTAACCAACTATAACGCAGAAAGCATTAAAGCAGATTGGGGATTATACTATCGTCCAATTGAAGACAACAGCCTTGAACTTTCTTACGTGGGTAAAGTGGGTACTGGGACTACCATTTATCAAGGAACAAACCGATATAATATCAATGGTTTTTTTCAAGAACAACATAAATTGGAAATTAAAAATGACAATTTCTTTTTACGGGGATATGTAGTAGGGGATAAAGCAGGAGACTCTTATGATATGGTGTTTACGGGGATTAACATTAACAGAGCTTGGAAATCAGACCAAGACTGGTTTGGAGATTATATAGCAACTTATGCCGGAATAGAATTGTCCGGAAATCCTTCTGGTTTAACCGATGATCAAAAGCATGCACAGGCGAGAGCTGTTGCGGATACGGGTCGTTACCTGCCAGGAACACCTGAATTTGAAGCCGCATTTAATAAAAGTATAAATGATCCGGATCTATCAACGGGTTCTAAGTTTCAAGATGCCTCTAAATATTACCATGCCGATGGTAATTATAATTTTAGCCATTTGATTGATATTGCCGAAATCCAAATTGGAGGATCCTATAGAAAATATAGTTTAAATTCGGGCGGTACCATATATACCGATACTGATGGTCCAATTGATTATTCTGAATATGGTATTTATACCCAAATTCAAAAAAAGATTGAACTTTCTGATGTGAAAAGTATAAAATTGACAGGATCGGCACGTTATGATAAATCTGAATTTTTTGATGGTTTCTTATCGCCACGTATTTCTGCTGGTTTGACACTTAATAGGGATCACAACATTAGAGCCTCCGTGCAAACAGGATTTAGAAACCCCACCACACAAGATTTATTTATTGGGTTAGATGCGGGAAGAGCAATTTTAGTTGGTTCCGCACCGGATAATTTAAATCGTTATTCTGATACCTATGATGTAAGCTCAAGCGGTCAATTGTCCGGGCAGCCTGCCTCAGTAGTACAAACGGGAAGAGCGGCCTATGAAAATTCCTATTCAGCGCAGTCCGTGGAGACTTTTAAGATTACGGATAACGTGGCTGATTTAAAGGTTTCAAATCCGGAATTGGTAAAACCCGAACAAGTTACTTCTATTGAGGTTGGGTATAGAGGAAAGATAGATAAACTTGTAGTTGATTTTAGTGCCTATTACAATAGTTATAAAGACTTCATTTCTCAAGAAGTTGTTGATGCACCTTTTTATGGTATTGCCGGTGATG
Source organism: Arenibacter troitsensis (assembly GCF_900177645.1). GTDB lineage: Bacteria > Bacteroidota > Bacteroidia > Flavobacteriales > Flavobacteriaceae > Arenibacter > Arenibacter troitsensis. The sequence goes on along the minus strand of NZ_FXAO01000004.1, from coordinate 315,879 downwards.
GCAACCTCTCTATTGATGCTATCCGAAACGATGATGTTCAGCGCTATAGTGCCTACACCAATACTGATGCCGATGTTAATTCTTACGGAGCTTCAATTGGTTTAGACATGAAAGTTCTAGGTAATTTTGATTTAGGAGGTAGTTATACTTTTACAAAGTTGGATTTTGATAGGGAAGCCAATCCAGATGTTATGTTGAATTTTAATACCCCGGAGCATAAGTTTAAGGCCAATTTTGGGAATGAGGAATTATTCAAAAACTTTGGCTTTAATATCGCCTACAGATTTAGTGATGATTATTTTTGGGAAGCCACTTTTGGCAATGGTGTTGTGCCGGAATTCCATACACTTGATGCACAAATTAGCTACACTGTTCCGAGCATCAAATCTTCCTTTAAGTTAGGTGGAACCAACATTACCGGCAAGGAGTATTTTACTGCCTTTGGAACTGGTTTTATTGGTTCTATGTACTACCTATCTTGGACAATTAATAACTAATATCAAATCATAATTTGACATGAAAAATTTAAAATATATATTCTTAGCATCTTCACTGGTTTTTTTTACAAATTGTAACGATCCGGAAGATGTTGATTTGAACCCTATTGTGGAAGAGGAGGCAAGACCCGCATTGACTGCTGGTTCTGCTGATTTTTCCAAATATGTAGCTATAGGAAATTCATTTACGGCTGGTTTCACTGATAATGCGCTATTTATTGCATCACAGCAAAATTCTTTTCCTAATCTATTATCGCAAAAATTTTCATTGGTTGGCGGTGGTAATTTTTCCCAACCATTAGTGAATGATAATTCTGGAGGACTTGTATTAGGAGGGAATCCTGTTTTAGATCCGCAATCCGGAAAAAATCTATTCGCTCCAAGACTCTATTTTTATTCTGATACCAATTCGGCATGCCCCGATAATACTGGTCCTGTTGTTCTTGGAATTGACCCTAACGATCCCAATACACAAGCAACTAGTTCTACAACAGATTTTTTATTGAATAATCCAACCGGACCATTTAATAATATGGGTGTTCCTGGCGCAAAAAGTTTCCATCTATTGGCACCGGGTTATGGAGCCTTGGCCAACTTTTCCTTAGGCTTGGCAAATCCTTATTTTATAAGAATGGCCTCAGAACCCAATGCTAGTGTTTTAGGTGATGCTCTTGCACAATCACCAAGTTTTTTCACACTTTGGGTCGGAATTAATGATGTTTTGGGGTATGCACTTTCTGGTGGGGATGGGTCTAATGCCATCACGCCATTGGATGGAGCGCCAGGAGTTGGTTTCAATCAAACTTATGCAACCTTGATCGGAGCTGTAACGGCAGGTGGGGCAAAAGGTGTAGTGGCAAATATTCCTGATGTAACAAGTATTCCACATTTTACAACGGTACCATATAATCCCTTAGACCCTAATGACGAATGTTTACAAGCTTATTCGGATCAAATACCTACATTAAATGGGGTGTTTGGTCAGTTGAATCAGGTATTTGCCTATTTGGAGAGTCAAGGAGTTCCAAATGCAACAGACCGACAAATTGCTTTTTCCACGACTGAGGCAAGTGCGGTTGTGGTCAACGATGAATCTTTAATCGATTTATCAGCTCAAATTGCAGGAGTATTGAAGTTGAGTCCTACGTTTCCTGCGTTTGTGCAATCATTTGGTTTGCCAGTTGAAGCGGCGCCGGTGGTAGCCGATCTTTTTGGTTTGACTTACGGACAAGCAAGGCAGGCTACTGCAGACGATTTGTTGGTATTGCCTAGTTCATCTATTATTGGTACGGTAAATACCAGTTCGGTAGCCTTTTTAATGTCTCAAGGACTATCCCAGGCGTTGGCTGGTCAATTTTCAGTAGAAGGGGTGTCTTTGCCATTAGCAGATAAATGGGTTTTATTGCCAAGTGAACAAGCAGAGATTGCTGCAGCAACGACAGCCTTTAACACAACTATCGCAGCAACGGCTACTCAAGCAGGTTTGGGCTTGGTGGACGCCAATGGCTTAATGAAAAAATTGGCAGATGGAGGAGTTACCAGTGGTAATTTTATCTTAACGTCCGAATTGGTGCGCGGTGGGGCATTTTCTTTAGATGGTGTTCATCCAACAGCCAGGGGTTATGCTTTGATAGCCAATGAATTTATGAAAGCGATAGATGTTACTTATGGTTCAAATTTTGAGGCATCAGGTTCTTTATTGGATATAGGCGACTATCCAACGAATTATTCTTCAACACTTCAATAATATATAGTTAACTTAAATACAAATACAGCACCTTATTAAAGGTGCTGTATTTGTATTACTGATTTTAATTTTCTGTGTTTAAGTTAATATTGCTTATTATTTGAAAACTTTTTCCGGTTGAATAGCAAACGCTAAGAAAGGAGAAAAAGCTAATTAAGGGGTGGAAAGCAAGATTTTTTAGCAACTGGGAAAAGTATACCTGAGTTCTTCCATAAAAATTAAAAAAACAATTTCTTTTTAAGAATGGAAAACATATCTTTGCAGCCTTAAAAACAAAGCGGTATGTCGCGCTGTTTTTATTTTAAAGATAACAGTAAAACGTAAATACTCAAGTAATGTCTAAAGTTACAGGTAAAGTTTCCCAAATCATCGGCCCGGTAGTTGATGTTGAATTTCAGTCCGGAGCGGACCTTCCCAAGATTTATGATTCTTTGGAAATTATCAACAAAGATGGTTCCAAGTTGATTTTGGAAGTACAGTCCCACGTAGGTGAAAATACGGTTAGGACTATTTCTATGGATTCAACAGATGGGTTAAGTAGAGGAGTTGCCGTTGAAGCAACAGGAAGCGCAATCCAGATGCCAATTGGTGATGATGTTTATGGTCGTTTGTTCAATGTAATTGGAGATGCTATTGATGGACTTGGGGATTTGCCCAAAGCCGGTAAAAACGGTCTTCCAATTCACAGGGATGCCCCTAAATTTGAGGATTTATCAACTTCTACCGAAGTTTTGTTTACTGGAATTAAAGTAATCGATTTGATAGAGCCTTATGCCAAGGGTGGTAAGATTGGTCTATTTGGTGGTGCGGGTGTTGGTAAAACCGTACTTATCCAGGAATTGATCAATAACATTGCAAAAGGACATGGTGGACTTTCAGTATTTGCAGGAGTAGGGGAACGTACCCGTGAGGGGAACGATCTACTTCGTGAGATGTTGGAGTCAGGAATTATAAAATACGGAGATGATTTCTTGCACTCTATGGAAGAAGGCGGATGGGATCTATCCAAAGTAGATAAAAAGGTAATGAAGGATTCCAAAGCGACATTCGTTTTTGGACAGATGAACGAACCTCCTGGAGCCCGTGCACGTGTGGCCTTGTCTGGATTAACAATTGCGGAATACTTCCGTGATGGTGCTGGTGAGGGGCAAGGAAAGGACGTTCTTTTCTTCGTAGATAATATTTTCCGTTTTACCCAGGCTGGTTCTGAGGTATCGGCCCTTTTAGGACGTATGCCATCGGCGGTAGGTTACCAACCAACTTTGGCAACAGAGATGGGTGCCATGCAGGAGCGTATTACATCAACCAAAAGAGGTTCCATTACTTCCGTACAGGCGGTTTACGTACCTGCGGATGATTTAACGGATCCTGCTCCGGCAACAACATTTGCCCACTTGGATGCTACTACTGTATTGTCTCGTAAAATTGCGGAGTTGGGTATCTATCCTGCTGTGGATCCTTTGGATTCAACATCAAGGATTTTGACCGCAGAAATTTTAGGTAAGGACCATTACGCCTGTGCCCAAAGGGTAAAGGAGTTATTGCAACGATATAAAGAACTTCAGGATATTATTGCCATCTTGGGGATGGAAGAATTATCTGAAGAGGATAAATTGGCCGTAGGTAGGGCTAGACGTGTACAACGTTTCCTTTCACAGCCATTCCACGTAGCTGAACAATTTACAGGTATCCCCGGAGTTTTGGTAGATATTAAGGAAACTATTAAAGGATTTAATATGATTATGGATGGGGAGTTGGATCATCTTCCAGAATCTGCCTTTAACCTTAAAGGTACCATAGAAGAGGCTATTGAAGCTGGAGAAAAAATGCTTGCTGAAGCGTAAATGAGTAGACCGCAATCAGTTAACGATTAACAGGATTTAATTGAATACTGGCTGCTGAATACGAAATACCGATAAATATATGTATCTAGAAATAGTATCACCGGAAGCAACATTATTTGCAGGAGAGGTAACAGCAGTAACGGTACCTGGCGTAGATGGTGAATTTCAAATGTTGAACAACCACGCCCCTATCGTTTCCCTACTACAGGAAGGAAAGGTAAGGATAAAGGGTTATATAGTATTGGACGAGATTTATGGAGACAAGTTTTCCAAAGCTTCCAATGGCGACACTATCCTTGAAATTAGTAGTGGTACTGTTGAAATGAAGAACAACAAAGTAATTGTACTGGCAGATTAACAATTTATTATGCCATTCATAAATTAAGCAAAAGCCGTACGTTTCGTATGGCTTTTGTTATTTTAAGGCCGATGGGTAAGAGCAAAATTATAATTTCTGAGGGAGTAAGGCCATTATGGCAGACCTTGATAGCTTCGGTTTTTTATACCTTGGCCATTATATTACTGGCCATGTTCTTTTTTGGATACGAAATTGTTCCTTCAGACGTAAAGGACAACAGCCGAAATTTTGGAGTATTTTATATAGCTACGGCCTGTATGGCACAGGGAATTATATTTTCCAATATAAAGAGCATTTTCTTCGATCTTGAAAATCAAAAATATAAGGAAGAATATCGGGTAGGGCCTATAGGTTTAGGGAGATGGAAATCCTTACCCAAAATAGAGTATGTATCCGTTTTTAGACAATTAAAGGAGAATAGATCGTATACCTATGAGGTTAACTTGTGGGTAAAGGGGAACAGAAGCTTTACCATTTATGAGGGCTTGGACCTGGGAACCACCTTTGCCATGGGTGCAACTACGGCCAAGACTTTAAATGTTGATATGTTGGATGCAACAGTGCCCAATGATTATAAATGGGTAGATCCTTAGTTTCCTTGTCCATTTTCTAGTCTTTTATCTTAATAGTACGTCCTGTTTTTGAACTCTTTACGGCTGCGTCCAGAATTTCCATGCTAATCATATTGTTTTCCAAAGAATATGGGTCGTACCTTTCTAGGATAGTTTCACCTCTAATTACGGAAGCTAAGAGGGCAAAGGGTTCGTCAAAAGGGGCGTCCCTTTCCCCCAGTTTAAAAATTTCCTCATCATAACCACTGTATCCTTCCGAAATACGTAGCCGCAGGTCATGTTTGTTATCGGCATATATAGCTCCCCTTTCCCCATAGATTTCCATATCCTTACGGCCAATGGGCCAGTTCCATGAGGGTTCCAGTATGGCCATGGCCGTGTCATAGGTAAGAATAATGGTAGCATCATCGTCTACTTTCGGGTTGTTTTCGGGCTGTAATTGTTGGGTTACCGCGGTGACCGAATTGGGTTTTTTACCCTGTTGGATCCATGTCATTAGATTGGCACCGTAGCAGCCAAAGTCCATGATGGCACCTCCTCCATTGAGCTTGGGATCGGTTAGGAAATTTAAAAATTCGTCACTTACCCCTATTTTTTTTGGTCCTTTATGTCCGTCTCTCACTATTACCTTTCTTAGAGCGCCTATAGTGCCCTTATGCAGCAGTTCAAAGGCCTTTACATTGGTAGGATACCAAGAGGTCTCATAGTTGGTGAGTAAATGAATATTATGTTTTTTGGCCAGGGCCTCCATTTTCTTGGCATGTTCCAAACTAACGGCCAAGGGTTTTTCTACCATGACATGGATGCCTTTAGGGGCACAGGTTTCTACAATGGCAAGGTGGTCGTATATGTTTCCGAAACCTGCCACGGCCTCTGGCTTAACGGCCGTAATCATCTCCTCTATGGTATTAAAGACCATTTCCATGGGAAAGCCGTGCTTCTCCGAAAGGCGCTTCGCTAGATTCCGATCGGTCTCCACTATACCTACCATGATAACATCGTGCTTGGCTTCCCTACTTAAAATCCAGCCTACATGGCCATGGGTAAGTCCGACCACTCCCAATTTTATAGGTTCCTTCTGTGCCAAAGCACTCGTTAGCGTCAATAAAATGAAACAAAGGGAAAGTGTAATGTATTTTTTCATGGTTATATAGTTCCTAAGAGACCACGGTAATTAGGCTTACCATGGTCTTTGAAAGATACTACATTTTTGAATGCAAAAGATTCAACTAACAGGGGATAATTGACCTATAACGACCTCTATTACGGCCCCTTCGGTAGCCTTTCGGTGAGCTGCTATATGTGCGCTGTTGTTGTGTTGTTGCCAATGATCATAACTCACCCAATTTTCATAAAAGAAAAAGCGATCTGGGTTTTCATTGTCCTGGTGTAGATCGTAATTTAGGCAGCCTTCCTCCTTCAGAGTGGGAGGTATAAGTTTTAATAGGGCTTGCTTTACAAATTCTCGCTTTTCGGTTTTTGCCAAAATACTGGCCGTGATGGTCAATTGCTTGTTACTCATTTTTAAGTTAATTTTTATTTTTTAAATATATGGAACTTCTGGGGCATGGGGAAAGCTACTATATATTCTTTGGAACTAATAGTTGGAATTATCAATTTGACTTTTGAACATTTATTTTCCATTTTTTTGGGGAGTAGCACGCTGCTAAGGGATCTGGTCTAAAATGCACCTTTGGCGTTATTTTTTGTGGCGTTTAAACTTTCCCCCGGCATTTCTCCCCTTATATTATGAAATTCCGTTTTTATTAACCCGGCTTCTTTTAGATACCAATCCTTGGTAAGGTTTTCCGGGATATTATCACTTGTTTCCTTCATCCATTGGTTTAATATTTTTCTCATACTTTTCAAGGTTTCGGCGTACTCTGGCAAGGAGGCAACATTGAGTAATTGAAGGGGATCCATACTATAATCGTAGAGTTCTTCATAAGGCCTTGGCACCATGAACACATCTGCCTGTATGGCAGAAAGTTTTCCTTGATCTTTTAAAATTTCCAATTCCTTAAAGGAAGGACTGCCAACAGCATCTGCCGGCCCGTTTTGTGGTTGCATGGGTCTCGAATTTAAGATATACATATAATTATTGTTCCTGACCATACGTTCAAGTGCTTCATAATCGTGCCAATTGTGCTCGGCAAAAAGATGGTTGCGAAAATCTAGCTCCGGGTCTATTAAAAGTTTGGCGAAACTATAGCCCTGAAATTGGGCGGGACTTTCAATACCTACCAGAGTTAATAGTGTAGGGGCAATATCCACGGCACTTATCAGGCTTTTACTACTAACATTTTTATTTTTTATTCCGTTGGGCCAATGCATGACAAATGGAGTTTTCATACCTCGGTCGTTAACCCTTGTTTTACTGTGGGGAAAGGGTCGTCCATTATCCGACATAATAATTATTAGGGTATTGTCCAGCTCTTTTTGTGCCTTCAGTTCTTGGACCACCTCTCCGATATAGAAGTCGAATCTTTTAATTTCATCATAGTATTTGGCTAAATCGGCCTTGGTTTCGTCTCCATCGGATAAATAGAATGGGGGTTTTAATTGGCTGGGTTGGTGTGTTCCCGAAAATTTATTGGGTCCCCATTCGCGGTGGGCATCATAGGATGCGAACCACATAAAAAAGGGTTTGTTTTTAGGTCTTTTCTTTAGTGAGTTGACCCAGCTCTCCTCGCCTCCATCCCCGTTTTCAATGCGTTGCTCATGCATTACATCAAATCCACGTTTGGCATAGGGCCCCATATGGAACTTGCCGGCCAGGACGGAATAATACTTATTGTTCCTTAATAATTCCGGAAAGGATACCATGTCCATAGGAGGGGAGGTATGTAATTCGGCAGCTCCGGTATTATGGGGGTATCTTCCTGTAATTATGGAATTTCTGCTGGGGCTACATGAGCTTGCCGTTAAATAGAAATTATCAAATTTCAACCCCTCTTTTGCAAGTTTATCAATATTGGGAGTTTTAACCTGTGTATTCCCGTAACAACCAAGGTCGTCCCAACTAACATCATCGGCTATAAAGACCATGATGTTCAACTTTTCATTTTGCGCATAGACCGTACTGTAGAAGGACAGGTATAGTAGTATTGGGATAAAAAAATGCTTCATAATTTTTGAGTTTGACTTAAAAAATTGATTAACAGCTTTTCCTTTTTTTGAGGTCGGGGACTTAAAAGTATACAAAACTATTAAGCAGGGAAAATGCTATTTTACCAGTGGTCTGGATGAATTATGATATATTCTATTGTTGGACAATTGAATTGGATTAATCAAGGGTCTCCAATATGCGATTACCAAGGTTGTCTATGTTCATATGGTTTTTGTGAAAGGCGGATAGATTGGAAAGAATAATTACCCCATTTTGGTTCGCAATATTAAGCACAATATTGGACCTGTAGCCTCCTGTACCACCGCTATGCATAATCAATGTTTTACCTATGTTTTTTTGAATGGCCCAGCCCAGGCCTATCTCCGCTTTATTGGGCTCCAGACTAAAAGTAGCTTTTCTTGTCAATGATAATATTTTATCGGAATCATTGAATTGTGCTTGGGCAAATTTTGATAGATCGGCTACCGATGATAGTATTCCGCCGGCGCCCACCAAAACGTTCAGATCCCAGTTTGGAGTTTCATTTCCATTTTCATCAAGTCCCCTGATCAATTGGGACCTAATTTGGTCTCTATCCGTTGTAGTGCGGACCAGTTTGTATTTTGTGCAAATTTTGGATTGGAGTAGGTTTTCATAGGTTGTGCTATCTATTTTGCTTAACATAAAACCCAACAATCCTACTCCTAGGTTGGAATATTCGGATTTTTCCCCAGGATTTTGGTTTAGTTGCAGGTCCTGGGTTACATATTGTTTTAATTTTTGTTCGTCATAATCTTTGTAAGGGTTCTTTAGGTCTACAGAATCTAGGTGCAGGTTGGTGGGTAGTCTTGGCAGTCCTGAGCAATGGTTGGACAACTGCTTAAAGGTGATTTTAACATTGTCTTTAAGCGGCCAATCCAAATAATCGTTGATATTGTCATCCAGGCCTAGTTGTTGGTTTACTACCATATCCGCCAAAAGGGTAGCGGTAAATACTTTGGAGATAGAGCCAATTTCAAAAACACTGTCATGGTTGTCAATATTAGAAATAGTATCGTTCTCACGTTTTATTCCATAGAAGTTGGTGGTTCCATTGTGTAAAATGGCAACGGCCAACTGGGTGTTATTGGGGAATTCTTTGGTTTCCGCAAAAATATATTTGGCCTGGAGTTCCGTGATATGTTGGCTATAATCTTTTTGACCGTTATAGGCGACTTTTTCATTTGTACATCCACCAATGGCATATAGGAGTAGGATTAAAATAAAATATTTTTTCATCTGTTAGGTATTCCTTAGGATTAAAACAAGGAACATTTCCAACCGACCAATTTGCAAATTAAACATGTTGATCTATTAAAATCTGGTTACCATCCGGATCGGTGAGCATAATACTTGCCGGTCCCGTAGTTTTTTCATCTGCCTCCTGCTCCAATTTTAGTTGGTTACTTTTTAGATGTGCCTGAATTTTTCTCACGTCATCAAAATTTTTCAGGGTGTTGGCATTCTCGTCCCAGCCCGGATTAAAGGTAAGGATGTTCTTAGGGAACATGCCTTGGAACAAACCTACCAAGGCATTTCCATTTTTCATAATCAGATAATTCATTTTTAGGTCTCCAGCAAACACGGTAAACCCCAATTTTTCATAAAATTCTTTGGACAGGTTTAAATCCTTTACGGCCAAACTAATCGAAAATGCTCCTAGTTCCATAATTGTTTTTTTAAGGTGTTAATTCTAAACAACAATTTGTTTAAGATGTGATTTGGGGAATGAGGCAGGAAAGTGCCAACTATACTAAGATAGGGATTTTCAGGGATTGGAGTTAAAATACGTGCTAAGCATTCTTAATAAAAGGAAGGGTATAAAAACGATCAGTAGCCTTTCTCGCAACAAGAATTCATGATGCCTTTATTTTTGAAACGGGGCAATTATGCAAACCTTTGCACATTTAATATAGTCCTATCCTTATATTTACATTATATTTAAATATCTATTACTATATTTAACAATACTATATTATCCTTTTTGATCAAGGAATCGTTTTAATATAATCTTTATATGTTCCATTTAAATAATGGCCTGATATTCCAAACAAGTCTGACCATAAGGCCAAGTTAAAATCAATATCCCCAAACACAAATAGTATAAAAAAATAAACCATGAATAACTTAACCAAAACCGCTTTTCTGATTATTCTATTTTTGTTATTTAATCCTTTAAGCGCAAATGAAACCCCAATAGATTCTGTAGACTCCTATTTAAATGCCGTACAAAGCCTAGTAAAAAGTAAGGATAGCTTTAAGGAGGATTTTTTGGATATTGAATTCTTGCTACACAAAAATAAACATGCCCAGGGCAAGGAAAAAGTGCGGACTTTATTGAATCTATACACTGCCTATATCTATAAATCTGGAGAAATTGCCAATGACTACAACGATCAGGCCATGGCTCTTGCGGAGAAATTGGCGTTTAAGGAAGGAATACTCAAGGCAAACTACAACAGGGCATATTTTATGTTTGTCCTAGGTGATTTTGAGGAGTCCATGAAAATGGTCCTCGAAATCCAAAAGGTTGTTGGGGCTACAACCTATGAGGAAATTTACGCCGATATTTCAACTTTAAAGTCGTACATCTATTCAGAAAGAGGTGAATATGACAGGGCTCTGGAAACGGGTCTAAAATTATTGGATAGTGCGGAAAAAAGTAAAAACGACTATCTTTTGATGAAGGCCAATTCGGCCTTGTCACATTATTACCTCAGGATTGAGAACTATTCCAAATCCCTTAGTTATTGCTTAGAAGGTCTTCGCTACATCCTTAAACTAAAAAAAACGCAATACATCTACCCAAAAATAGATGAAATAGCCCGAATGACGGCAAAATTAAACGACCCCAAGGGAGCCTTGAAAATCTATGCCTTTTTCCTCGAAGTTGAAAAAGAACTACCCCCTGCCGGCAGTTATATATTGGCTTCCGTGCACAGCAATATGGCCAATATTTATATATCCATAGGGGAACACGAAAAGGCCTTGACCCACATTTCAAAAGCGTTGGAAATTAATTTTGAGAATAATTACCTTTTTAGGATACCAAGGGCACTTACCATACAGGCCGAATTATATTTGCAGACCAAGGACACTGCCCAAGCGATTTCCAATTATGAAAAAAGCATAGAAGCTGCAGAAAACATTGACGCCTTCGATGTTGTAAAACAAAATAGTTATATTTTGAGCCAGCTTTATGAAAAAACCAATCAAATCGCCAAGTCCAAGGATTATAGGTCTTTATATAGGGCCATAAGCGATTCATTGTTTACCAATGAAAAGGAACAAAAGATCATTATTCTTGAGACCAAAAGAAAAATAAAGGAAGTCCTCCAGAACAAAAAAATTCTGGAATTGGAAAACAAGGCACAAAAGGCAAAGTTCCGGGCCATTATCATTGTACTCATTTTATTATTTGTGATAAGCACAATTTCCATTTATTCCTATTTGAAAGTAAGGAAAAAAAATAGACTACTGTTGTTAAGAACGATAGATCTGGCGGAAATACAACTCAGAATGAGCGAAAAAATCAGTGGATTTCAACATATGGAAACCCAATGGTCCGTTGAAAGAAAAACTTCAGACATTCCTAAAACACAACCTAGAATAGATAAGGATATTAAGAATATTATATTGACCAAATTGGAGAAACTGGAAAAAGAAAACTTTTTCTTGGACCCAAATTGTAATTTGCACCAACTTTCCGAACAACTAAAAACCAATCCCAAATACCTTTCCCAAGTCATAAACCAGGAAAAGAAATCCAATTTTAATAATTACATCAACGAATTAAGAATAAATTACTTACTCCCCAAGTTGCTTAAGGATATAGAGTTTAGGAACAGCAAATTAAGTTACATTTCATTTTCTCTTGGGTATAACAATTTAAACACCTTTAATGCAGCCTTCAAAAAGCGACTGGGTATACTTCCCTCCAACTTTATTAATGAACTTAATAACGCTTTTGAAATTAAAAGCAAATCTCCAGCACAACCTTCCTATAAACTAAAAAAGATTGGGTAACCGGCTTTTCGTTTCCATTTTTACTGTTTTGGCACTTGGGCAAGCAATGATGAGATCCATACTTTTTATGTGGACTAGTGAATAGTGGATTGTTTAAAACTGGAGCAAAACCGGTAAAATTAACCCTACTAAGAATAGGAACCGGTAATAAGGACAATTGGACCGGATTACATTAGGGTTTAAACTTTAGTTTCAAGATAAAATGGGTCTTGGCTGAAAAAGGAATATAGGCGCATCACCTAAGTAAAACAAAAAGGCAGTACCCGATAAAGGGTACTGCCTTCCATAATTACAAAACTAATTTACTCAAACAACAATCTTAATCTATATAACCATACAGATCAATATTACTATAGGTGCCTTATTAATTGTACCCCGGGTTTTGAGGTGTCAAATTTGGATTGTTGATCATTTCCTGCTCAGGTAGAGGGAACAATAGATGCTTCTCCTGCAATGCCTGATCCGAACTAAGGTTGATATGCCCTACGAAATCATCAAAAGTCCCAGTTTCACTGTTCAACACTTTTCTAAGACGTACCATATCGAACCAAGTAATCTGCTCATAGCATAGCTCATGCCATCTTTCCTTCCATACGGCTTCTCTTAAAGATGCCTGGGTAAAAGCACCAAGAAGCGGAGTGGTCAGCTGCGCACGATCCCTTATCCTGGTCAAGGCATCCACTGCATCTTGATTTGGACCTGCAGCTTCGTTGGAAGCCTCAGCATAGATCAACAATACTTCCGCAAAGCGAATTATAGGCATATTCAGGTTGTCTTTTGCGGTACCCGGAACACCAAAAGTACCGTTAGCTATAACATTGAAGTGCTTAAAAATATAGGGGGCGCCCAAATCAAAAAGTTCACCACTACCATTGGTATAGTAACTGCTATAAAACCAACCCTCACGGTCTACTGCCCTAAGATCACCAGCCTCGTAGGAGTTATAAAATTCTATTTCGGGTACCGTACTTCCAGTTCCGGATGGCCCTCTATAGGTTACCGGCTGGAAATTAGGGAACATATTGCCCATAGGGTTTCCTGCCACTTCATCATTGTATTGTAAACTAAAAACGTGTTCTACCATATTGCCCAAAGTCTCATCGTGTACCTCTCCGTAGGTATCAAAAAGATCTAATGGTCCTGCATTATCTATAACCTCCTTGGCCTTGCTGGCGGCATCGGCATAGCGTGCCGTTTCATTCAGCGGATGGCCGGCCATGGTAAGATAGACCTTGGCCAATAAGGATTTAACAGCGGACTGTGAAACTCTACCACTTTCATCTGTCCATGATAAACCAGCTCCTTCGGCCGCCAACAAATCGGCTACAATTTGATCATAGACTGCACTCTGCGGGCTACGGGTAGGATTAAAATCTTCGGACGTAGCACTCTGTGGCAAGGTAATCAAGGGAACATCGCCCCAAAGTCTAACCGCATAAAAATAACCCCAGGCCCTAAAAAACCGTGCCTCACCCAAAACCTTGTTTTTCTGTGCCTCATCCATGTCAATACCTGGTACATTTTCAAGTACCAAATTGGCGTTGGCAATAAGCTTGTAAACTCCTCTCCACCAATTCCTGATATGTAAGGTATTTGCATCGTAGGACAAGGAATACAAGTTGTTCAAATCTGAATTCTGGGCCGTTTGCGTGGTAGAGGTCCCTGTAACCGCTTCCAATAATTGCCAGTTGGACGAGAAGATTCCTGCACCATCACCCACAAACCTTGCATCCGCATATACAGCAGCAATAGCCGATTCTGCATGTTTGGCCGTGGTGTAAAAACTGTCCGGCGTTAGATTTGATGGATCGGATTCATCCAAAAAATCGGAACAACCCACTGTTGTAAGCAACATTAGCAAACAGAGGTAAAACTTTCCAATGTGTTTTGTTATATCAAATTTCATAATATCTTATTTTAAATTTTATTAATTACAGACCGACTTGCAGACCTATTACGAATGTTGTCGATTTTGGATATTCATGCCACTTCATCCCTTGTGAAAAGACATTGTTGCCCTCACCACCACGAATAGGGGTTACCTCGGGATCTCCAAGTAGTTCATCATCCACCAATAAAAAGAAATTTTGTGCCGAAGCGTACAATCTCAATTTATTCAAATGCATTTTTTCAACCAAATTTTGATCAAAAGTAAAGCCTAACATAATGTTTCTACCACGAACAAAGGAACCATCCTTTACCCAATGTGAATCCACGTTGGTCACATAACCAGCACGCGTATCCCTCACCTGTGCAATCATGGTATCTTGGTTATCAGGAGTCCAAGCATTCAAGACAGTAGTGTAGCTATTGGCAAGAGCCTGCCTATCTTCACTGGAGTGTAGGTTCATGTCCATTACATCGTTACCCCAAGAATATTGTAGTTCCAAGGTAAAGTCCAGGTTTTTATAGGAAACATAGTTCGTAAGTGTTCCCCATGCTGTTGGGTATCCGTTTCCTATAATGGACCTATCCTCATCATTTATAATATAATCCCCATTAAAATCCTTATACTTAATATCTCCAGGCAATATGGTAAGTCCGTTTCTATAACTTACAAATTTAGCGGCTTCAGCGGCCTCATCCGTACCCCAAGTTCCCAAACGGGTAAGTCCCCAGAAGGCCCCTACTGGCTCACCAACCCTAATAATACTGGTCTCATTGGTTATTCCTGGTCCACCTACACCAAAAATATCGGAAGGTGTGGCCAAGGAAAGTACCTTGTTCCTGTTCATGGAAATATTAAAGTTGGTATTCCATGTTACATTTGCGGTAGCTATGTTTTTGGTGGAAAGCCCTAGTTCAAGACCTTTGTTTTCCATGGACCCTACATTTCTCCTAATAGTAGCATACCCACTGGATTGCGGTACAGGGGCATCCAAAAGCATATCGGTCGTTTTTCTATAGTAATAATCGGCTTCCAAGCTAATTCTATTTTCAAATAGCCCTAATTCTAACCCAACATCGTACTGCGCGGTCTTTTCCCATTTCAAATCCGGATTCGCCAAGCGATTTAAACCGGTTCCACCAACACGACTATCGCTCCATATGGTAGCGTAGTTAGAGCTTAAAAGAGACAAGGAAGAATAAGGAGGTATTTCGGAGTTACCGGTAACCCCATAACTGGTTCTAAGTTTTAAATTGGAAATAAGAGCATTGTCTACAAGAAAATCCTCGTCCGAAATCCTCCAGGCAACTGCTGCTGAGGGAAAGAAGGAAAACTTATTGTTGTCCCCAAATTTTGAGGAACCATCTGCCCTACCTGTAACCGTAAATAGATACTTGCCATATAGGTTATAATTCAATCGTCCAAAATAGGAATTCAATGCTTCCCTGTTTGCAAAAGATTGAACCGCTATATTATCCGATCCTGCACCCAAGTTGTTAAATTTAAAAAAGTCGGTTGGGAAGTTCCTGGAATCAGCATTGACAAAGAATTCATTGGATTGTTGCCAAGACACCCCCAATAAAGCGGTCAATGAATTGTTCTCGTTGATTTCCTTATTATAGGTAAGGTAATTTTCAATAGACCAAAACGTCTGCTTTTCATTGCTCGCTTGTGCACGGGCCACTGCATTGTTATCCAATACACTGTTTCGGAATTCATTGTTCTCCTGGGTAAGGATATTGGCTCCGATTACCGTCCTCATTTCCAATTCCTTGGTTAAATTAAGATTGGTATAAAAACTTCCGGCCGTAGTTTGGGTATTTAAAATATACTCATTATTTTCAAGCCAGTTCACCGAATTTCGGGTACCTTCCGCATAGGGATAATCCCTGTTATTGGCGTAAAGACCTTCCAATGGTCCCCCAGTGTGCAAAGGACCGGGATAAAAAGGATAATCCTCCACCATTCTACGTGGCACCTGATCGTTGGTATCGGCCAAATTCTCTGTCTGGTTATTATAGCTCAGGGAACCTCCGATCTTTAACCATGTCTTAATCTGATCATCAATAGAGAAACGTCCTGAATAACGCTTTAAATAGGTATTCTTAAGAAGTCCTTGTTCATCCCTAATACCAAGGGAGATGGCATATGTTGTTCTTTCGTTGCCCCCTGAAAAACCCACCTGATGGTTTTGTGATAATTTATGTTGCACCACTTCTTTGGACCAATCCGTATCATAGATGGCATTACCTTCACTATCAAACAAATAAGCCACATTGGGATTGGCCCTTTTAAGCCTGGGCTCGTACTGTGCATAGTTCCCAGCTGCCCATCCAGCAGGATCAAATTTCTGGGTGTTTTCCCAAGAAAGCTGCTCTATCATGGCATATTGTTCGGAATTTAAAACCTTGGCCCTATTGGGACCAAATTGGTTTACACTGTACTCCACATCGTATGTTACCCTACCCTGTCCGGCACGACCTCTTTTAGTAGTTACCAGAATAACACCGTTGGCACCACGAGCCCCGTAGATAGCTGTGGATGAAGCATCTTTCAACACTTCAATAGATACTACATCGTTAGGGTTTAGATAATCAATAGCCGAACTAAAGTTAGCTTGATTCCCTTGGGGTAATTGCACTCCATCTATAACGTACAGCGGGTTGTTGGAGGAGTTTATAGAACTAAAACCCCTAACCCTAATGTTGGATTTACCACCTGGGCGACCCGAGTTGGTGTTCACCTGTACCCCAGCAATTTTACCAGACAAGGCCTGATTTAGGGAAGTGGCAGGACGTTCCTGAAGCTGGTCTGCATCTACTTGCCCTACGGCACCGGTAAGATCCGATTTCCGCTGACTACCGTAACCGATCAATACTACCTCTTCCAGTTCGCTGGCATCCTCCTCCATAACTGCGTTAATAGTAGATTTGCCTCCCACAGGTATTTCCATGGTTTTAAAACCTATATAACTAAAAACTAAAGTGGCATTACTACTCACATTGTCCAAGGAGTAGTTACCGTCAAAATCTGTTTGGGTTCCGTTGGTTGTACCTTTAACCAATACGTTCGCCCCAGGCAAGGGTCCGGATCCATCCGAAACACTTCCTGTCACTGTTTGTGCCCCAGCCAGTCCGAAACATAAGAATGCTCCCGCCAACAATAGGCATTTACCTAGTGTAATCTTCATAAATAAATTTTTTAGTTAGTTAATTGTTTTTAATTGCATGCCCAGCCTGGTTAAAAGCCTAACATACATTCGTTAAATATATCTTAACGAAAATGGAAAGTTGCGGATAAGAAAAAAAACAACTCTAAAATTCATGAATTTTAGAGTTGTTTCCTACATTTTTTCAAGTATTCCTAATTGCTGCCGTTATTAACCTGGTACGTTACACAAATGGGAACATCTGTTTACGGTTGCATAAAACTTGTATGTTCTACTTCCCTTGACCTGCTCTCTATTGTATTTTGGCTTACCTATCTTATTATCATTATTCTATTTCAAAATTATTTTTCTCAAGGAATTGCCATACGGGGTTTCGAGCAATACGGCATATACCCCAGAGGGCAGACCGGAGATATTGAAGGGAATGTTATAAGACCGCTCTCCCCTTGCTATTTCAGAGGCCATTAGGGCGTTGTTGTAATTAGTTGTTTTTATTATAGACAGTAAGACCAGCCCTGATTCGAATTATTAAAACTTTCTGCATTGAGCTATTTTAAATAATTAATTACAACCGGTCAAGTATAAGCGTAGTGCGGGATTTTGGAGCAATTCACTGTCTGCCCACTGTAAAGTTTATTACAAGCAAAAGTGCTCAATTTTAGCACTTCAGCCCTCATTACGCTTATACAATGTTACCATGCGTTTTTATTATTTTCTTAACCAAGTTACCAACCACTCAGCATTTCCATCGGGATAAAAAATCGCATAGTCGTATTTTGAACCATCTTTACTGTTTGCTTTCTTTATATACCCATATATGGAATAATATTCTTGCTCTGCCCAATAGCTCCCTTTGTTAGTTATAGGCAAAATCGCAACGTGTTGGTAATCTATAAATCCATCTCCTAAACCGAGTTCCCAAGGAATCCATTTTGATTCTGATGAGTTCGGTGTTGCCATTAATATAAATTTATCTGAAGCTTTTATTCTACTTCTTAGTATGGCGGCAGTTTCGCTACTTGGTTTATCAGGTAAAGTATCATCCAAATAATCAATGTATATTTTCACTCCGAGACTTTTCAGAATATTTACAATAGGCCTTACAAACTGACTATCTTTTCTCCTGTATGATAAGAATACTTGTTTTTCAATTTTTTCATCAGATCTGAGGCTTTCATTAACTGAGAAAGCTTTGGTAAAGGTCTGTCGTTGAAGGTCATTAAACGTGATATACGCCATTATTCACTGATTTTAGATACCCATAGTTTATGTTCTCTACTTATAGATTTTTCAGTATCGTATATAATCTCTTTTGTTTTCTGTTCTGATGGTTGAAATAGCAACTTTTTCTTAAAATCTTTAAGTTCATCGATAGCAACACTATAGGTAGAACTCAATTCTTCATATCGTTTAGTTTGCTTCCATGAAAAAATGGCAGCAGCTAAAGTTGTGAATAAGCCTAAATATGCAAAATTGGGAATGATTCCTATCATTGTGAGTATTGTCAAAAATGCTCCTAACCCCATTGATAAGATTCCCAACCAAAAATAAGTCTCGCCTTTTCTGGAATTAAAAAGTGTTTTCTTGTAATAATATTTTTCTTGATCGTTTAAACGATGTTTTATGTAGAATTCAATTTTTTCAGAATTGCTCAAGTCAAAATTGTTTCTTATCCAGTCAGGGTTATCATTATCGCTGGAAACTGGCGAAAGAAATTTCAAATAGCCTGATAAATCAACTTCAGATTTCATGAATTTAATTTTTTCGTGAAATATTGAAAGTGCGTTTGAAAAAGAGTCATCATATTGATTTACCTTGAAAAACAATAACCAAGACTGGCTCAATGTGCTTTCAGCTAAAAATCGAGCCTTCTGCCATCCATCCATGAAATTTGATTTGAATTGCATTACCATGAGAATTAAAACTCCAATTATCAAAATTAATTGAATAGTATGCTTTGTGTTCTCCAAATTGGAGTTAAGCTCAGGTATTGATGCAATTATGGATATAGAAAGCAAGAGCATTAATTGGGCTCCAACATTTCTTAAATATCTTTTTTGGCAATATTTGGATAAGTTATTAAAGCATTCGTATGAATCTGGGCCTAATAAATCTCTATCAAAAGCTGTTCTTTTCATAAATCTAGTCGTTTAGCCCCAAACTCTGGTAAACTGAATCTTTGTAATGCCAATCTTCTCTCTTAGATAAATCCAAGGTTTTATGGAAGGGAGGAAAATCATCTAAAGCGTATTTAATCATTCTCATTCTGAAAGGAATGTGAATTGCATTTTGACCTTTTATAATTGGTGGGCACAAATTATTGTCAATGCTTCGATAATTATTGAGATTTACTGCTATAATAGGTATATTGTTGGTCAGAGCCTTGTCTAATTCCCATCTTACAAAACGGTATAGGTTTTTCGTGCTATTTCCTATCAAAACAATAGCCTGTTTGGCATTAGACATTCTTTCTGATAACCTTTGTTTTATGTAATCTTCACTTCTAGCTTGATTAGTCAATGGCTTTAAATCATGGGCATCGTAAAAATTAAAGTCAATATTCTCAAGTGCTTTCCAACCTTTCATTCTTGCATATGCCCACATGTCATTATCTCCGTCAAAAATTACATAGGTTTTGTTCTTGTAGCTCATAAGTTTCTTGTTTTAAATGCATGGTAACAATGGTATATGATCAATGATCATATATCTTTTATAAGGTAGGGTTTGGTTATAAGTCATATCTTTCCATAGGATCATAAATTGTCAGATATTTATTAATTTCATCTATTTATTGTGAATTGGAAGTATCCTATTTTTCTTAAGTACCTGAAAACTCATTGTTGGTATGATTTATTTCTGTATTTAATATTAACATCTACTCTAAATAATAGCAGATTAATATGGGGGGAAGTAATCGCTAATATAATTTAATTTTTAAATATAAAGAACGGAGATTTGTTGGCAATTTATTTACGGTAAACCGCAATAGGACTTGTTTTTTAAAGATGTCGTAACTTCAGGTTTGAAAAAGCTCAAAGTCGGGAGACTTTGCCTTATGAATGTAGTCGTATATTTCCGCAAGGTCCTCAACGGCTTTTTTAGTCAGTTTGTATTCAGCCATGCGAATGTTTTTTCGCTTTTAAGGATTCGAGATGCTTTTTTGGGTCAAAATCCTTCGCAATTTCACTTTCAATTCCTTCTTGAATAGCAGTTTTCAAGGCTATGACCTTATTTTCTTCTTCCTCTAATAGTCTTAAACCAGCACGAACAACTTCACTCACATTTTTAAATCGGCCTTCTTTAATTCGGTTTTGAATGAATTGGTCAAAATAATTTCCCAACGATATGGATGTGTTTTTACTCATTATGATACATTTATTTCAAATATACCAAAAATTGGTAAAAAATAAAACTCTAAAAGAACACTCAACGCTTGTAGTAACTAGGTTATTGTAGTAATATTTTTGTTGCCAAGTTTGTTTAATGGCCATATTAATTCTTTAAATCACGACTTAAGTTTTGTAGTAACGGGCTTTGTGTGCTGGCATGGATATGCACCGCCAAAGAAATGTGATCCATTAGAATTTGTCTAACGAAAATATTTCCAGGCTGGCGCATAGTTTGTGTTAGATGGAGATTATCTCACTTCATATGCACTACCACATCTTGAAACATAAACGGATTTCTGCTAATTAATAAGTCCTTGCCGCTTGCGGTGGTTACATTCTTAAGGATTATTTCATCGGTTCTGATATATGGAAATTTCTCCTGATACGTATCATCCGTCATTTCTTCATTAAAGTTTTTAAAAATGGCTGGCCCTTCGTAGTCTTCAGGATGATTGCTGTCATCTATGCGTAGGTTTTCTATGGTAATCCTTTCCGGCATATAACAGGTATAGCCAAAATTATGCTGCCCGGAGTAGGAACCTCCTATAATGTTGGCCTCGCTGGGTTTGCCCCCTTCGGGTATAAAAACGCAGTTGCGGATCACTATCTCTCCCTGCCATGTACTACCATAATCCTCGCGCAAATTAATTAGGGTTTTACCCAGGATAGTACTGTTCTCCACGGTCAAGAGACCGCTACCTATGGCATTGATACCCATATGGCCAAGGGTAGAATTTAGGATGGTGGCATTGGCTACTCCCTTATGGGCATCGAATCGGGACAAGGTGCAGTTGTCATAGACAAGGTTCTTGGAGTAATTGGAACTCATTATGCCCCAATAGGTATTGTCATTTATATCATTGGTCTGACTGCAGTTCTCAAACGATACATTAAGGCTACGGTTTACGAGAAGGTCGTAGGAGCCCATGGATACCGGTTTGCCAGCGGAGCCTATAGTACGGTAGGTTTTATGTCCTGTAAACAGGGAGTTCTTCACAGTTACATAGGCACAGTCACGGATATTGATAAAACCGCCATAGGGCGCTCCCAGTTCTCCTTCCCCAATGATGTGGTGCTCAAGGCCATCGACCACCACATTGGAACGGTTGACCCCGATGTTTCTACTATAATAATTGTACTTGGAATCCGCCTTATTGGCAATGGTGGTAAAACGCCCTCCCGTTATGTTTAGCGTTGTGGTGTCCAAGGGAATGGCGGTCACATTCGAAATCTGCTCAAAATCCCAAATAACGGGGGCATCCAAATCCACATTTCCGTTTTTGTCAACGACAAAGATATCGGTTTGCTGGGAGCCATTGTCTTGGTTCAGCCCAAAACGGATATAGTGCCTTACATTGGAATTCGTAACCGTGATAAGACAGGACTGAGGCAAAAGGACGTCTATTTTTTCCTGGTTTCTTTTAAGTGATGTTATGCCATCCAGTGTAAAGGGTTGCAGGTTCGAAATCACCTTAAAAACGGAGGCTTTGTGGTTTTGGACTTCGGTATCATCAATGATAAAGGCTGCCGATCCAAAATCGGTATCGGTTTGGATGACCGCCGTACGTTCCTTGCCTCCTATGTAGTAAGTGAAACCCTGGTCGGCCTTCACCTTAAGTCCATAAAGATTGGCAAAGGCATGGGTTGCAGCAATAGCGTCCATATCATCTGTTTTGCCATCACCTATGGCGCCGAAATCACTATAGCGTACCCATCCAAGCCCTTTAAATTTAAGGACGTTTTTTGGGGATATATTTACATGCAATTGCCCATTGATATCCGCTTTTACTTGGGTTTTTTTCTTTTTGGAGGTGATTATTACATTTTCTAACTGCCCATGTGCCAAAAATAAACACGAAAAGAAGAAGATTGTTAAAACGTAATATTTCATCATGGGCGCATGCTTTGGGTCATTAAGTTGAAAAAATCTAACTGACCTTATAAATATATAAAAAGTTGGTATTAAACAGCAAAGCATGCATTGTCGAAGGGCACCCTTGCTCACCAGTGTCCTAGAAATACCGGTTAAGTAATTTGGGTTACTATTTAATAATATGGGACATACGAGCATGCCGATTCGGACAGGGTTGAGCTAGCAAAGGAATTTGTGGAGAAAAACTATTTAATCTGCACTAACGGAGGTTAGTGTGGCATATTTTTCAAATCTTGCCTACCAATAATGGCCTTTATTTCAACAGTGTCATTCTGTATTCTGTAATAAATACTATCTGAACCGCAAACACAACGTCTATAGCCTTCTTTGATAAAATCAACTGCTTCAAATGAAAAAGGTAGTTGGGCAATAATGTGAAAATATTCGAAAAATGAATAGTAGTATTGATCAGCTTGTTCAACACCAAATTTTCTTACTAAGTATTGATGAATTCGTATCAAATCCACTCTGGCAGAGTTGCTTAATTTATAGTTAGCCACGAAGTAAGGACTTGGATTGCTCTAATATTTGTTCTTTACTATCTTCAGTAAATCCGCTGTTCTCTGCTTTTTCTAATTTAGCTCTGATCCAATCTATTTGGACATGTTGTTTTCTAGCTTGTCTGATCAAATCATTGACCAGTTCACTTTTGCTAGAGTACTCCTTATTGTCTACTTGTTTTTTTAACCATTCATCGTTGGGTTCTGTGAATGTAATACTTTGTCTACACATAATTTTAATTTTGGTGTAAAAATACACCGAAAACGAATCAAATACAAATTTCTCATGTATCTTACCTAGCTTATCGCATGGGTAGAGCCTGCCTGATGGCTAAAATAGGCTTACGGTTATTCCATCTTATTTCCCAAAAATCATTACCGCAATACGATCAACTTCCAATCCTGCCCTCCTGCATGGTAGGTTTTTAGTTCCTCAAATCCCACAGCGTAATGGGCTTCCAAAGAACGGAGGTTGGTGGCATCTACCTCGGTAACGATACTGGTAAAATTGGGCAGTAGGGTATTCTTCATGGTTTCGTACAACTTTCTAAAAATACCCTGTCGCCGGTACTCCTTGTCTATACAGATTTGCCCCATAACCATATAGGGGTCCTCTTTGGGTATTACCCCAGCTATTTCCAGAAACATGGGCTTTAAGACCTCTACGTCATTTCCAAACCGGGGATGCATGCAAAGTGCGTAGCCCACCACTTTATCTTGGTCTTTGGCAATGATATGGGGACAGGCAGCATTCATTTCGGTCAGGAGTTCCAAAGTATGGGATACCGTAACAAAGCCTTCTTTTTCCTTTTCATCCGCATCCACATTTTGTAAGTGGTTCTTTTGTTGCAGATCCAATATTTGCTGTAATTCAGCTTTTGTGGTACAGCGGGTGAGTTTTATTGCCATTTAATCCAATTTTAACCAAGCCTTTCTATTTTTTAACACCTGCTTGCTGACTTTGTCTCCATCCTTTTCAATTAATTGTATGCTGTAGGCCGGGTTTCCGGTTAAAACCACCGTGGTAGATTTTGGAAGGCCATAACGGGTATAGGCCACTTGTAGAGTGTCGCCTACTTTATATTGGTTTATAAGGTCGTTAAAACGCTGTGTTGCAGTCAAAGGAACGTTATTGATGGCGGTAATAACATCCCTGGCGTCCAGGCCTGCGGTATAAGCTGGGCTCCCTATTGGGGTATTTTCCTGAATGCTACCCATACCAAATCGGTTGGTGCTCACACTCGCCCCAAAATAGGGTTGGTCCATGGCCTGCTTTAATGCAACCCCTACCGAGGCAAACAATGCAGCATAATCCGGCATTTCACTTTGGTATATGTAATTATCAAAGAAACTGTTTCCAAATTCCTTGCCCGCGTATTGTACCAAGGTTTGGCGCAGGTCATGCAGGGTATAGGGAACATCATTTTTCCCATAGGTCCGCCACACCAATTTCATATAATCGTCCAAGTTAAGTCCGTTTTGTCGCAACGAAAGGTCCAGGGCCAGTCCCAAA
Organism: Arenibacter troitsensis; assembly: GCF_900177645.1. Classification (GTDB taxonomy): domain Bacteria; phylum Bacteroidota; class Bacteroidia; order Flavobacteriales; family Flavobacteriaceae; genus Arenibacter; species Arenibacter troitsensis. The sequence goes on along the minus strand of NZ_FXAO01000004.1, from coordinate 291,295 downwards.
ACACTGCCATAGGAATAGTAGGAGATAAAGGTGTTTTCCCTATTCACCGGATCCACAGAGGTGGCAGCGTCCACAAAGGGCGCTTGGTAGCTCATTTCTATAGGGTTAAAGAATTGCCTGGCCGGAGAGTTCCAAACATAGTTAAAAGTACCCGTTAGGCCCTCTACATATTCCTCTGGGGTGATGATTCCGGCCCGACAAAGGATAAAATTGGTGTAATAACTGGTAAAACCTTCCGCAAACCAAAGTTCCCCGCTCATATTGGCTTCGGCAAAATTGAAGGGTTCCAAGGCCTGGGGACGAATACGTTCCACGTTCCAACCATGAAAAAATTCATGGGCTACGGTGCCTATATTGTTCTTCATTCCGCCTTCGGCCAAGCCTTCCCTATCCGTTAAAATGGTAGAATTCCTATGTTCCATGCCATCCCCGGAGGCATTGGGGATATAACAGGCCAAGAAGGTATAGGTGCCATAATCGTAGTTGGGCAATTCACCAAACACTTCCATTTCGGCGAGAACTACTTTTTTTACCTGTTCAAAATAGGTGTCCAGCTCTGCTTCCGTTCCGTTGTGGTGCAATACAAATTGTATGTTCTGTGGGGTACCGTTATTATCTACCACAAATTGGCGTAGTCCATAATTACTGATTTCCGTTGGACTGTCCATAAAATACTGTAAGTTGGGTGCTGTATATGTAGTGCCCGATACCTGTGGCATTTGGGTAGCCACCTTCCAGTTGAGGTCTTCCCTTACCTTAAAATCAACTTCTATTTTCCGATCGCCCAAATGGTCCACATACATAAAGGTGGCAGGGATGTTCAAATGGGCATGGGTCTCATCAATTTGGGCATAGGTGCCATCCCCACGATTGGCAAAAAGCGTATAACTTACTTTTACTTCCCCATCATGGCCGCTAATATCCCACTGGTAAGGATTGGGCCTGGAGATTTCCAAGGCCTTTCCCTTGCTATCGGTTGCCTTAAAATTGTATACGTTTTTTGCAAACTCATGTAGGGCGTAGCGCCCAGGGGAGGAACGGCCCATGCGTACTGAAAGTACACCCGGATTCAGCGATGGAAATGTGGCCGTGATTTCAGCTTCGTGGTGTTCGGCATTTTCAAAAGAAATGCTGTATTGGTTGGTTTGGCCATGTAGGCCACAGCTAATGGCAAGAAAAAGGAGGCTTAGAATATTGATTTTCATATAATTTGATTTCGATACTTTTTTATTGTCGGGAAATCTAAACTGTTCTAAGGTCCCCCAATGATTATTTTACAAGGCTTTGTACAAACGAATATACTATATAAATACAGGATATGCTACATTTGCAATATGACGGAATTCCCAAAAAAATTGATGGCAAAACTAACCGAAAGACAGACGAATAATGCCCTTCGGAAATTGCCAATGCCCAAGGGTCTGATCGATTTTTCCTCCAATGATTATCTGGGCCTTGCCCAAAACAGGACCATTTTTAAGAACGCCTCAAATATCCTGAAAAAGAAAGGTGTCATTGCCAATGGAGCTACGGGGTCCAGGCTGTTATCCGGTAATAACGGACTGTATGGGGAATTGGAAGTGGTGTTGGCCAGCTTTTTTGGGTCTGAATCGGCCTTGGTCTTCAATTCGGGATACGACGCCAACATAGGGTTTTTTAGTGCCGTGCCACAGCGCACGGATGTTGTTTTTTATGATGAACTCTCACATGCCAGTATCCGTGATGGCATTGGGATGGGCCTTGCCCAAAGCTATAAGTTTAAACACAACCAATTGGAAGGTCTAAGCGGGCAAATAGACCGTGCCAGGGAAAGAAAGCCTGATAGCGATATTTATGTGGTTACGGAATCGGTTTTTTCCATGGATGGGGATACTCCGGATTTAAAAGCGCTGGTGGAATTGTGCATCTCCAAAGGGGCCTATTTGGTCGTGGACGAAGCCCATGCGGTTGGGGTATTTGGTAGCAGGGGAGAGGGATTGTTACATGAGTTGGGGCTGCAGGACAAGGTATTTGCCAGGATCATCACCTTTGGGAAGGCCATGGGCTGTCATGGTGCCGCAGTATTGGGAGGCGATGCCCTAAAAGGTTATTTGGTAAATTTTGCACGCAGTTTTATTTATACAACAGGAATGCCCCCACATTCCTTGGCAACGATATTGGCAGCTTGTGAACATTTGTCCATTTCAAGAGGTGGGCAAATGCAACTTAGGCGGAATATCAACTTTTTTAAGGAGCAGTTGAGGGGCCATAACCTTGCGGCCCATTTTATTCCCAGTGATTCGGCTGTGCATTGTTGCTTGGTGGAAGGCAATGAAAAGGTAAAAAAATGGTCGCTACAGTTGCAGGATAAGGGTTTTGATGTAAAGCCGATTCTTTCGCCTACCGTGCCAAAAGGTCAGGAGCGATTGCGATTTTGTTTGCACAGTTTTAATACCGAAAATGAAATTAAGGATGTACTTTTAATATTGGCCGAAGTATTTGATTAGAGATGAATCCAGAATTTTATACCCTTGCTGCCTTTGAATATGTAGCTGACGTTCAAATACTAAAAGGCCGATTGGAGGCCGATGGTATCCCCGTATTTCTTAGGGATGAGAATACCCTTAATTCGGACCCCCTGATCAGTAATGCCATAGGCGGAGTGAAGCTACAGGTATATTTTTCCGATAAGGAAAGGGCTACTGAAATCTACAATGAAATTAGGGCCTATGCCGTGGACGACGAAGGTAATTTTAGGCGTTGTCCAAACTGCAAGGCACAGAGAATGGAGATTTATTATAACAGGAAAGGGATTTTTTATAAACTTTTTCCATTTTTTGAAAAAAGAAAGTATAAATGTCTAAATTGTGAGTTTATAACAGAACCAAGCTAGAATGAAACAATTTTTTGTAACAGGAATATCAACAGATGTAGGAAAGACAATAACCTCGGCAGTCTTGGTCGAGGCCTTGCAGGCAGATTATTGGAAACCCGTTCAAACAGGTGAGGATTCCGATAGTGAAACTATTTCCAATTTAATCTCCAATACCAAAACCGTAATACATAAAAGCAGCTACTCCCTTAAGGCACCCATTAGTCCTCATGCGGCAGCTGCCTTGGAAGGGGTCTATATTGACCATAACAAAATACATGAGCCCAAAACAGACAACCATATGGTAATCGAAGGGGCTGGAGGTGTTTTGGTGCCGCTGAACGATTCCGATACCTTATTGGATATTATTATGCCAACTTATCATGTGGTTGTTGTGGTGAAACATTATTTGGGCAGTATCAATCACTCTCTGTTGACTATTAAATGGCTCTTGCTCAAGGGGTATGATGTTGCCATACTTTTTAATGGCGAGCCAAACGCCGCCTCCGAGGATATTATCACCAAAATTACCGGAGTACCTGTTTTGGGTAGAATTGGTCATGAAGATACTCTTACAAAAGAGGTGGTTAAGAAATACGCGGAACAATTGCGGCCTGCACTTATGGCTTGGTAAGGTCATTGGCCTTTAAAAATATTCCTTGTATCTGACAGGGGTTAAGGATTGTTTGTCTCCCTTAAATGAATTGGGATTGGGATAGTGTTTTTAGTCATTATTCCCCATCTTTGCACCTCTATTTAAAAAGGAAATTCAATTGAAAAGTCTTTCGGAAAGGGATCAGAAACACCTTTGGCACCCGCTTACGCAGCATAAACTGCATCCTAAAATGTTGGGTATTGTTAAGGCAAAGGGAGCGGTTTTGGTAGATGAGCACGGCAAGGAATATATAGATGGCATATCATCCTGGTACACCAGTGTCTATGGCCATTGCAATGATGCCATTATATCCAAGGTATATGCACAAATGCAGCAGTTGGACCAGGTGGTCTTTAGTGGATTTACCCATGAGCCTGCCATAGCGCTTTCAGAGGCCCTTATTTCGTTGCTGCCACAAAATCAGCAAAAATTGTTTTTTTCAGATAATGGTTCCACGGCTACCGAGATCGGGATTAAGATGGCCTTACAGTACCATCATAATTTGGGAAAAAAGCGTTCTGTTTTATTGGCGTTTGAAGATGGTTTTCATGGCGATACCTTTGGGGCGATGTCCGTCTCTGGACTGTCTGTTTATAACGGTCCTTTTGAGGATTATTTTATTGATGTAAAAAGGATTCCAGTTCCTACGGAGGACAATCTTGGGAGCCTGTTACATGAATTGGAAAATACCATGGATCTTGATGCTGTGGCCGGATTTATATACGAACCCTTGGTACAGGGAGCTGCAGCCATGAAAATGCATAAGGCGGAACATTTGGAGATAATTTTAAAAGTGATAAAATCGCATGGGGTTTTGGCCATTGCCGATGAGGTGATGACAGGCTTTGGGAAAACCGGAAGGCATTTTGCTTCGGATCATATGACGGAGAAGCCCGATATTATCTGTATGTCCAAGGCTCTTACGGCCGGGATGCTTCCCATGGCGGTGACCAGTTGTACCCAGAAAGTTTATGATGCCTTTTACAGTGATGACATTGCCAAGGGACTTTTTCATGGCCATACCTATACCGCAAACCCCTTGGCCTGTGCCGCTGCCTTGGCGGGAATTGAATTGTTGACCTCAGAGGAAATTCAAAAGAATATAGGTCGTATAATACAATGGCACCAAGAGTTTGATGCAGAAATTAAAGATCACCCTAAGGTGGCTGCCACTAGACAGACCGGTATAATCTATGCCCTGGATCTTGATGTTGTTATGGAGCGCTATGGAAATGTTAGGGACAAACTGTTTCAACATTTTATGGGTTCCGGCGTATTTTTGCGGCCCTTGGGAAATACCATATATATTTCGGCACCCTATATTATTACCAAAGATGAAATGCAAAGGATATACGTTAGTATAAGGGAAGTCCTTGAAAAATTTTGATGAATGCAGAACGAATCTATTTATATCACCGCATTGTCTTCCATTTCTCCTTTAGGAATTTCTTTGAAGGAGATCTGGGAAAATTATAAGTGTCCAGACCATTTTTTGCAACAGAAAAGCTATGGCGATCTAACCGCCTGGGGTTCCGCCTTAGCAGAAGATGCGCAACAGAAGATAGAGGAATTAAAAAATTCGGATTCCAAATATAAAAACTTGGATCCCTCTGTGCTGTATGCTATTTATGCGTCTAGGGATGCTATAGGACAAGCGGGTTGGAAGGATGACGATTTTGGAGTAAACATTGGCTCCTCCAGGGGCGCTACTGGACTTTTTGAAAAATACCATAGCGAATTTATCCAAAATGGCGAGGCCACTACCTTGTCCTCGCCTACTACGACTTTGGGTAATATTTCATCATGGGTTGCCCATGACCTACAGACCCGAGGGCCTGAGATATCACATTCCATTACTTGTTCCACTGCCCTGCATTCCCTCTTGAACGGGGTGGCATGGTTGAAAAGTGGTATGGCCAATAAATTTTTGGTAGGGGGAAGCGAGGCGCCATTAACGCCCTTTACCATTGCACAGATGAAGGCCTTAAAGGTTTATTCGCGGTTTGTTGCAAACGACCCTAGTGGTTATCCATGTCGCGCTTTGGACCTCGATAAGAAACAAAATACCATGGTATTGGGTGAAGCTGCTTCCATGGCCTGTTTGGAGAAAGACAATATCCAAAATGCCCTTGCCCGTATTGAAGGCCTGGGTTATGCCACGGAAATATTGGAACACAATATTTCTATATCCTCTGATGCCGTCTGTTTTCAGCGATCCATGAAAATGGCTTTGGGCGGGATAGATCCCAAGGAGGTGGATGTGGTGGTATTGCATGCTCCGGGAACCATTAAAGGCGACTTGTCCGAGGTAACCGCCATCAAGAAAATATTTGGAAAAGATATGCCGGCCTTGACCACTAATAAATGGAAGCTAGGGCATTCTTTTGGTGCCTCTGGAATGCTGAGTTTGGAATTGGCGGTGTTGATGTTGCAGCATCAAGAGTTTATAGGAGTGCCATATGTGACATATGAGGCTATGCCAAAACAGATCAATAAGGTGATGGTAAACGCAGTTGGTTTTGGGGGGAATGCGGTGAGTGTTCTTTTGGGCAAGATTTAATTGTAGTAGCAATCGGAACTACGAGAAATCTGTTGTACCATACTATTGGGGGGAGTCTTTATAATAAATTCTACAGCTAATAAGCTATGGGACAGAATTTAGAATTATCTTTTCTTTTTCTTTGGATTTTGCCAAGTGTTGAACACGGAATAAACAATCACTTTTTTATTGGTGATTTCATATATAATTAAGAATGGAAAGCGTTTTAAAAATGCTTCTCTATAGGGTTTACGTTTTTGGGGAAAGCATTTGGGGTTGGCTATAATTCGTTCAAAATAGAAATCCAAATGTTCCAAGAATTCCTCGCCTAAACCAATTCTTTTTTCCTCGTAATAGAGATAGGCTTCAATAATTTCTAGATTGGCATCGTTTATAACCTCTAAACTATATGCCATTATTGTGAAGCATTTCTAGCGTTTTGTTTGACTTGTTCCCAAGTTAATGTATTACTTTCTTCATTGACATGGGCTTCCTTACGCTTATCGATCATTTGATATTGTTCTTCACTTAAAGTAAGCTCTTGCTCGTCATTTTGATAGCTTTCCGCTAATGCTTTAATCATTTTTAAAAGCCTTAAGTCTGCCTTATCTATATACTCCCGGACCGTATTTCTTAAATCGATGCTTGCCATAATAATTTCTTATTGCCTATAGTAAAGATACAATTTATATCCCATAAGTTTCTTTCCTTTGAGATCAATAAGGTGATGGTAAACGCAGTTGGCTTTGTTGGGAATGTGGTGAGTATTCTTTTGGGCAAGCCTTAACTCTCTTTTGGCGGGTTTTTATTAATATATCAACCTATTTTTTGGTCAATTCCTGGCTAACTTATGTTCTAAAAGCAGTTGAAAACTGCAATAATCGACGAATTAAGGAATGGAATTTTGCAATTTCTGCGGATATTAGGTTATTTTTGACCCCTAAATAAATGTTGGCTTAGGGATTGCAGCGGCATCCTTTTTATGTTTACCGCGCCTGGCGAAGGTAAACTGAAAAAGATATAGCGGAAAGCCCGACCCCGACTTCCTTGCTCTCTCCTGCAAGGTGTAGACCTACAAGGTCGTCAAGACCTTGCAGGTCCTCCTTGTAGGTGTTGGGAGAGAAGGAAGTTGGGGAAAGCCCCAAGAACTAAAAAGTATGAGCGAAGTAAGACATAACTGGACCAAACAGGAAATACTGGATATTTACAACAAACCCTTTATGGAGCTGCTTTACGAGGCGGCTACCGTACATAGGGAAAACCATGACCCCAATACGGTTCAGGTATCTACCTTGCTATCCATTAAAACCGGGGGTTGCCCTGAGGATTGCGGGTACTGTCCACAGGCTGCACGCTACCACACCAAAGTGGAGGGCAACGACCTTATGACAGTGTCCCAAGTAAAGGCCCAGGCCTTGCGTGCCAAATCCGCTGGAAGTTCTAGAGTGTGTATGGGGGCAGCATGGAGGAACGTTAAGGACGGACCCGAGTTTGATCAGGTGTTGGAAATGGTACGTACCATTAACAAGCTGGATATGGAGGTTTGCTGTACTTTGGGAATGATTACTGAAAATCAGGCGCATCGTTTGGCGGAAGCCGGACTTTATGCTTACAACCATAATTTGGATACTTCTGAGGACTATTATAAAGATGTTATTTCTACCCGTGCTTTTAAGGATCGTTTGGATACCATAGACAATGTCCGCAAAAGTAATGTTACCGTATGTAGCGGTGGAATTATTGGTATGGGCGAGGCTTTGGAAGATAGGGCGGGGATGTTGGTGGCACTTTCCACCTTGGACCCACAACCGGAATCCGTGCCTATTAATGCCCTCGTAGCTGTTGAGGGTACTCCTATGGCCGATTTGCCACCTATTCCAATATGGGATATGGTGCGTATGGTGGCCACTACCCGTATTGTAATGCCCGAAACCCAGGTTCGGTTGTCGGCCGGGCGTACACAAATGAGTAGGGAAGGTCAGGCCATGTGTTTCTTTGCAGGTGCCAACTCTATTTTTGCAGGGGACAAATTGTTGACTACCCCTAATCCTGACGTTAACGAGGATATGGCTATGTTTAAGCTTTTGGGGCTAAACCCGCAAAAGCCCTTTACCAAGGTTTCCCAGCCAAAAACAGTGGAAGCGGAAGACTCCCAATACCAGGGCAAGGGCGAAAAGCCGAAATGGACCAGGCCGGGACATACCATAGATAGGAACGAAGCCGCTAAAAAGAAGGCCAATCTTACTGAGTAATCCTAATATTGGATTATATTTTTAAGATAATTATTTTAGGTTTTTTAACTTTGTTAGCTTTAACAACCAGATTAGATTGAACTTAAAGGAGATTCCTAGGGTAGCCAATATTACCAAAGAAGAGTTTCTCAACAACTATTTTAGGCCACAGAGACCAGTGGTCATAGAAAAGTGTATTGAGGAATGGCCGGCTTATTCCAAATGGAGTTTTGAATATATGAGGCAGGTGGCTGGTAACAAGACAGTTCCGCTATATGACGATCGTCCCGTACATCATAAAGACGGGTTTAACGAGCCCCATGCCACTATGAAAATGTCCGATTATTTGGATCTTTTGCAAAGTGAGCCTACCAAATACCGTATTTTTCTATGGAATATTCTTAAGGAGGTTCCGGAGCTTCAAAAGGATTATACGTTTCCAGATTTTGGCCTTAATTTAATGAAAGGCCTGCCAATGCTTTTTTTTGGAGGGACCAATTCCCATACCTTTATGCATTATGACATTGATCTGGCCAACATTTTTCATTTTCATTTTGCGGGAAAAAAAGAGATCATCCTTTTTGCACAATCTGAAAATAAATACCTATATAAGGTGCCGCATTCGTTAATAACCCATGAAAGCATAGATTTTTCCAATCCCGATTATGAAAAATGGCCTGCATTAAGAAATGCATCCGGGTTTAAAACCCATTTGGAACATGGGGAGGTCTTGTATATGCCCGAAGGGTATTGGCACTATATGAAATATATTACCCCCGGTTTTTCTATGAGTTTAAGGGCAATTGCAAGAAATCCGGTGAACTTGGGGCGGGCCTTCTACAATGTATTGGTCATGCGTTATTACGACAATATTATGCGAAAATTAAAGGGCCAGGAGTGGATAGACTGGAAAAATGCGCAAGCCATAGAAAGGACAAATAAACAGTTGTCCTAGGTATTATATGTAAGGAAAGGAATATCTTTGTCCCCTTTAAATAAAATTACATTAAGAAGATTATTATGAGAAAATTATTGTTTGCATTGGTATTTGTTTTGGCTGCATCATCTGTTAATGCACAGGCATTTCAAGGTAAGGAGGATATGAAATTTCAGATAGGCACCAATTTCCAGGAGAATGGTACTGGAATTGTAGTTACCTATGATTACGGTTTGGGAGAAAACTTCTCACTTGGCCTTTCGTCCTCTTATGTATTGGGAGTGGCAGAATTGATCGATGCCGATTTTGGGGACAGAATAGACCTAAAGGCAAGGTTCAATGCCAATCTGGGCAGTGTTTTTCAGTTAGGTGACAATGTGGATATTTATCCTGGGTTGGACCTTGGTCTTAAAAATTTTGGAGGTCATTTGGGGGTACGCTACTTTTTCAGTGATGGCTTTGGGGTGTTTTCCGAATTAAATGCACCCCTGGCAAAATACAATACGGACAGCCTAACACCGGCTGAGAAATTGCACAATCAGTTTGTATTTACCATCGGAGCTTCTTTTAATCTTAATTAACATATAAGACCCTCGGCCCTTTCACAAAGTAGGGGCTGAAGGTCTATTTTACTTATTGGGAACCAGTTCATATATTTTTTCGTAGACCATTCCACTTTCCCACCCGCGATACAAAAGATAGTCTGCGAGTTTTTTTCTCCGCTTTTGTGCGTCTTTTTCCTTTATTTCAGCCAAGCGTTTTTTTGCCAATGCATTAAACGTTTTAACGTATTCTTTGGGCTCTATTTCCTTCAGGGCCATGTTTATATTATATTTGGAAATCTCCCTGTGCTTCAACTCGTTTACAATTCTGTTTTTACCCCATTTTTTAATATTGAATTTTCCCCTGGCGTAACTTTTGGCAAAGCGTTCTTCATTTAGGAAATTTTCTTGGATCAAATGTGCTACTATCAGGTCTATGGCCTGGGGAATCATGTGCATTTCCCTAAGTTTGGAAATTACCTCCTTATGGCAACGGTCCTGATAGGCGCAATACCCTTCCAACTTTTTGGTGGCTTCGTCTACGGAATAAGAATTTTTTGGTGAAATCATTAGGTCATTAAGGCTCTGGATGGTCAATTGCTCCTGTAAATTTTTTAGAGTATTTCTGTAAAGATACGTTGGTTTGTGGAATTGATAAATCTAGCCTTATATTTTATTCAAGGCCTAAAGTTGCTGGTCTAATAGTGAGGTTATTTTGGAGTTGTTAATTAGTGAAGTATTCATAATGTAATTATATTTACGATTCATAAAAAACAATCTTTAATATGAATAATAAATTTAAGATGTGTGTGTTGGTATATAGCTTTATAATGGCTTTTACAACTTTGTCCTTTGCCCAACAAATAAATCCCATAGAAGGGCGTTGGGATATGGTTATTTCCCAAGAGGGGAAAGACCTTCCATCCTGGTTGGAAATCCGACACTCCGGATCAAGAACATTGGTAGGACGGTTTGTTTATGCCATGGGTAGTGCCAGGCCAATTTCGGAGGTAAAAATGGTGGATGGAAAATTTAGTTTCGCCATACCGCCGCAATGGGAAGACGGCAATACCTATATGGAGTTCGAAGGCAGCATGAGCGGTGATGTATTAAAGGGGACCATGTTGTACACCAATGGTAAGACTTATAACTGGGTGGCTACCCGTGCCCCTAAACTGGAGTATACCAAAAACGCAAAGTGGGGCAAGCCCATAAAATTGTTCAATGGAAAGGATTTAAGTGGATGGCAGGCTATGGGAGAAAACCAGTGGATAGTGGAGTCAGGGGTGCTAAAAAGTCCCAAATCGGGTTCCAATTTGGTTTCGGAACAAAAGTTCGACGATTTTAAATTGCATTTGGAATTCAAGTATCCCAAGGGGAGTAACAGCGGGGTTTACCTACGGGGGCGCTATGAGGTGCAGATTACCGACAGTAAGGGGGCAGAGCCTTCGGATGTTGAATATAGTGGTGTATACGGCTTCCTGACCCCAAATGAGGTGGTGGCCAAGGCTGCTGGGGAATGGCAGGAATATGATATTACCTTGATCGGTAGAAGGGTAACGATTGTGGCCAATGGTGCCCAGGTGATCTGCGATCAGATAATTCCGGGTATTACCGGTGGGGCTTTGGACAGTAAGGAGGGTGAACCAGGACCATTGTATTTCCAAGGGGATCATGGTCCTATAGAGTTTCGGAATATAATTATTACTCCAAGGATAGATTAAATCTGTAGCGTAATTTAATGTGCCAAAACAAAAAAAGCGACTCCGTTATGGAAGTCGCTTTTTCGTTAGTATATGGTTTTACCGTCTTTGTTCTTAAAACGATATTCAAGATACGTGTAGGCATCCCTGGGTTGAATCTTAACCCATCTTTTGTGTTCCAAAAACCATTTGGAACGTATGGATGGAAACCCTTTGGTTAAATAGGCAGCGATAAATGGATGTATGTTTAAGATAATTCCATTATCCTTCGCCGGACCTTTTAAGAGTTTTTCCAGATCTGCATTTATCTTGTCGATCAAAACAATTGGAGCTTCTACCTCCTGACCGGAGCCATTTGGATTTTCCTCACTTGTTTTGATGTTCATTTCGGGTCTAACCCGTTGTCTTGTAATTTGTATAAGCCCAAACTTACTTGGGGGTAGTATTTTGTGTTTGGCCCTGTCATCTTTCATCTCATCCCTAAGGTGATCAAAAAGGCGTCTTCTGTGTTCGCCTTTACCCATGTCGATAAAGTCTACCACGATGATTCCTCCCATATCCCGCAGGCGTAATTGTCTTGCGATCTCGGAGGCGGCCAATAAATTTACTTCTAGGGCAGTGTCTTCCTGATTTTTGGCCTTGTTGGAACGGTTACCGCTGTTAACGTCTATAACGTGTAGCGCCTCCGTATGTTCAATGATTAAATAGGCGCCTTTGCTCATGGAAGCCGTACGGCCGAACGAAGTTTTAATTTGTCTTTCGATCCCAAATTTTTCAAATATGGGAACATTAGAATTATACAATTTTACAATGGATTCTTTTTCCGGTGCAATTTCATGCACATAATCTTTTACTTGCTCAAAAAGCGTTTCGTCATCAACGTGGATTCCGGTAAAGGAATCGTTAAAAACATCCCTAAGAATTGAAGAAGCCCTTGTAAGCTCTACCAACACTTTGGACGGATGCGGTGCTTTTTGGATCTTATTGCACATTACTGACCATTTGTTCAGTAAATTCTGCAAGTCTTTGTCTAGTTCTGCTACTTTTTTGCCTTCTGCTACTGTTCGGATAATAACGCCAAACCCTTTTGGTTTAATACTCCTTACGAGTCTTTTTAACCTATCTTTTTCTTCTTTGCTTTCAATTTTCTGTGAAACTGAAACGCGGTCGGAAAAAGGGACCATGACCAAGTATCGGCCAGCTATGGAAAGTTCAGAGCTTATTCGTGGTCCTTTTGTGGAAATGGGTTCCTTTACTATTTGTACGAGTAAGGATTGATTGGCTTTAATAACATCATTGATGCTACCATTCTTGTCAATATCTTCTTCAAACTGAAAATTACTTAAGGAGTAGTCCTTAAGTTTTCCAGTGCTAACTTTTTTTATGAATTTCAACATAGAAGCTAGTTGCGGCCCCAAATCGTGGTAATGTAGAAAGGCATCTTTCTCATACCCTACATTTACGAAGGCTGCGTTTAGTCCAGTTACCGGCTTTCTTACCTTGGCAATTAAAATATCGCCAACGGCAAAGTCGTTACTGTCTTCTTCTTTGTGTAATTCAGTGAGTTTTCCATCCTTTAGCAAGGCAAAATCCACGGCATTGGAACTAGATCTTACGATTAATTCTCTATTCACCTGAATTAATTTATATTCATCCCACCACTCTAGAAATCAAGAGGGGACAAATGATTAAACAATAATTTGTACAGGTTGTATAAACCCGTCGAAATTCTATTACGAATTTCTATGTCAAGGAACGTATAAAAGGAAAAAGTAGTTGTAACAACTACTTTTTCTTGTGTCGGTTAGCTCTCCGGCGTTTTTTACGCTTGTGGGTAGCTACCTTATGTCTTTTTCTTTTTTTACCACTAGGCATAGAGGTCTACTTTTTTAGATTAATAATATTTTATTTGACTTGTACATTACTTTTTACACCTTCTACAAATACCTTGGCCGGTTTAAAGGCAGGGATGTTGTGTGCGGGGATTTTTATGGTAGTATTTTTGGATATGTTCCTACCTGTCTTTTCAGCTCTTGTTTTAATGATAAAACTGCCGAAACCTCTTAAGTATACGTTGTCTCCGCTTTCTAAAGACGTTTTTACCTCATCCATGAAAGATTCCACAGTTGCTTGCACATCTCCTTTTTCAATTCCCAGTTTTTCTGAGATTTTCGTTACAATTTCCGCTTTCGTCATTTTAACTAAATAAATTTCTAAAGAATTTTTTTTTCGGGATGCAAATATATGAATTAAATTCAATCTTTCCTTGCTAAGGAACTTAATTTTAAGTGGGTAAACCATTACTTTTGTAAATTAGGCCCTTGTAAATGAACTTTTCCAGAATAATTTTAGAGTGGTACGACCTAAATAAAAGGCTTTTGCCTTGGCGCAATACCAATGAGCCCTATCGTATTTGGCTTTCGGAAATAATGTTGCAGCAGACCCGTGTAGCGCAAGGTATACCTTATTATATGAGGTTTGTAGAGGCTTTCCCCACAGTACAGGATTTGTCCTCGGCGTCCGAAGAGCAGGTGCTTAAATTATGGCAAGGTTTGGGGTATTATTCCAGGGCCAGAAACTTACATGCCACAGCAAAAATAATTACTGAAAAATATAATGGAAAATTTCCAGATACCTATAAGGAGCTTTTGCAATTGAAAGGTATTGGGGATTATACGGCCTCTGCAATAGCTTCAATTTGTTTTGGCAGGCCAGAAGCTGTTGTAGATGGGAACGTGTACAGGGTTCTGTCTAGATATTATGGTATAGACCTGCCAATTAATGGTTCGGAGGGTGTTTTATACTTTAAAGAATTGGCCAAAGAAATTATGGATGCCAAAAATATAAGGGACTATAATCAGGGGATTATGGAATTTGGTGCCCTCCAGTGCACTCCTAAAAATCCGGACTGCAATAGCTGTCCCTTGCAGAAATCATGTGTGGCCCTTGCTACTAACCGTATTGATATACTTCCGGTAAAATTAAAAAAGAATAAGGTACGCAATAGGTATTTCAATTATTTGGTGCTGGTGGACGAAAATAAACAGACTTTATTGCAGCAGCGCAAAGGAAATGGTATTTGGCAAAATTTATATGAATTTCCATTGCTGGAAACCGAAAAGTATGTCGGTCACACGGAAGTTGCAGACAATCTAAAGGAATTGGTAGCTCTGGAGGAGCCTTCGGAAATATATCTTTATAACGAAAATAAAATAGTTCATAAACTTTCGCATCAACATTTGCATACTAGGTTTTGGATCATCACCTTTGAATCCAATCTTGAAAATGGAATACAAATAGCTGAACTTCATAAATATCCTGTTCCAGTTTTAATTGCAGATTTTATAAAAACGTTTAAAATTTAGTACTTTTGGACTTTACTTTGAGTTATGAGCGGAACACTAAATAAGGTAATGCTGATCGGGCATTTGGGAGATGAGGTTAAAATTCACTTTTTTGAAGGGGGAAACTGTATAGGGAGATTCCCATTGGCTACCAATGAGACCTATACCAATAAGCAGACTGGTGAAAGGGTAACCAATACGGACTGGCATAATATAGTGGTTCGGAACAAGGCAGCTGAAATTTGCGAAAAATACTTAAGTAAAGGGGATAAGATATACGTTGAAGGCCGACTTAAAAACCGTCAGTGGCAGGGAGAAGATGGGAATACCAGGTATACTACCGAGGTGCATGTTCAGGATTTTACTTTTCTGACCACAAAAAAGGAGAGTATGGCCAATGCGCAAACAAGCAGCCAGAATCAACCACAACAGGGTGCCCCTGCCACAACAAATAAGGCTAATGAGCCGTTAGGTAACAACGGACCTGAAGAGGAAGATGATTTACCATTTTAGATTAATTAAATTTAAAGACTGACTATTGGACCCAGACCCCCTTAGTTTATTATTGAATTTTATTGCAATCGATAACGGTTTTGCTTTTAAAATCGTATTACTTTTTATTTTGTTGACTTTTTCCGCCCTTATTTCTGGGGCTGAAGTTGCTTTTTTTGGCCTTTCCCAAACCGAAATTAATGAGATAGCGGAAAAAAAGACGGCCAAAGGGAAAATCATTGTTACGCTCCTGGACCGTCCCAAAAAACTTTTGGCCACTATATTGATTGCGAACAATGCCATAAATATAGGGGTAGTATTATTGTTCAACAATATAGGCGACACCATTTTTGCTGAAATTACCTATGTTATTTTAGGACTTGTTCCGGTGCGCTTTCTCTTGGAAGTAGTAGTGGTTACCTTTTTAATATTGATGTTTGGTGAAATTTTGCCGAAAGTATACGCCAATCGCAATAGACATACCTTTGCCTTTTTTATGGCCTTTCCTTTAAAGGTATTGGATTTCCTATTTTCACCTTTAAGTCTGCCAATGAGGTCTGCTACCATTTTCCTGTACAATAAATTGGGAAAACAGAAGTCCAATCTTAATGTGGGACATTTGTCCCAAGCCTTGGAGCTCACGTCCGAGGGTGATACTACGGTGGAGGAACAAAAAATTCTAGAGGGGATCGTCTCTTTTGGAAATACGGATACCAAACAGGTAATGCGACCTAGGATCGATATTTTTGCCCTTAATGAGGAAATGAAGTTCCCAGAGGTTTTGGCAGAAATTAAAACTCATGGATACTCCAGAATACCCGTTTTTTCACAAAATATGGACAATGTCTTGGGAGTACTGTATGTTAAGGATCTCTTGCCTTATATAGACCGAAAAACCTTTAATTGGATGTCCCTGATCAGGGAGCCTTATTTTGTTCCGGAGAATAAAAAATTGGACAATTTGCTGCTCGATTTCCAGACCAAGAAAAATCATTTGGCCATTGTGGTGGATGAGTATGGGGGTACTTCGGGAATAGTTACGCTTGAAGATATTATTGAAGAAATTGTTGGGGATATCAGTGATGAGTTTGATGATGAGGACCTAATTTTTTCCAAGTTGGACGATTTTAACTTTGTCTTCGATGGTAAAACAGCTCTCAAGGATTTTTATAGAGTGGCCAAAATTGAGGATGAGGATGATTTTGAGGAGAAAAAAGGGGAATCCGAAACAGTTGCAGGTTTTGTCCTTGAAATTGCAGGTAGCTTCCCTAAAAGGGGTGAAGTGGTAAAGTTCAAAAATTATCAATTTATTGTAGAGAGCCTGGATAAAAAGCGATTGAAACAAATAAAAATTACATTGCCCCATGAAGCGTAGCCTTGGACTTATTGTTATATTGTTATCTCTTGTGTCGGCGTGTAAGGACGATGTTTTGCCGAAGCCTAAGGCAATGCTTAGGTTGGAATATCCAGCAGCTAAGGAAGCATTGTTGGAATCGGAACACTTTTCCATCAAGTACAATGAAATGGCCAAATTAAAATCGGAGTCCAATAACTCCTTTACATTGGACTATCCCCTAATGAAAGGTTCTATTTTTATTAATTATAAGGTAGTGAACGGTAATTTGGACAAACTGCTTACCGATGCCCAAAAACTTAGCTATGAGCATGTTGTAAAGGCCGATGGCATTTATGAGGAACCTGTAGTAAATGAGCCATATAACGTATATGGGATGTATTATGAAGTAAAGGGCAATGCGGCCTCACAATCCCAGTTTTATGTAACGGACAGTACAAAACACTTTGTGACCGGGTCATTGTATTTTTATGCCAAACCTAATTACGATTCCATTTTACCGGCTGCGGTGCATCTACAAAAGGATATTCGTAAAATTATTGAATCCTTACGATGGAAGGAGTAGGATTGTCCTAATTGCTTTGCAATAAATCTTCCGCCTGCTTAATGCTGGAATTTATTTGATCCTTCAGGGCTTTCACTTTAGTTTCTTCCTCATCCAGCCATTTTTGTTTTTCCTCCGTCAATGCTTTTCCGTTAAGTATCTCGTCGCCATCAAAACGATCGCCGAAGCCTTTCATCCAATCCATCATGGCCTTGTGTGCCTCCTTTAGATCCTCCCTTGCTGCCGCGTAATTATCGGAAGAGCTGTCGTTCGTAATTTTTTCGTCCAATTGGGACACTAATTTGCTTATAGTTCCCATTTTTGGCATTACCTCGTCATGAACGGCCATTACGCTTTTCATTTGTGAATTCTCCTTGTTTTGATCTTTACAGGAGTAGACTGCCGCGATTAGGACAGATAGAATGAGGATTAATTTAATTTTTGTCATTGGGTAAAGTTTATAGCTATTAAAGATGGTCAAAGTGACCATTAAGTTGTTCTTTTTGATGGGCAGACTGTTTTTTAAAAGGTCGGCGACATTACTTTTAAGATAGCAAAGATACTGAATTATCAACCTTCTATAACTGCATTTGAAATCCATTTTGGCTAAAATCGATGGGCGTTATATGGGGTACTTAAAATTGCTTTTTATGATAATTCCAACAAAATATAGCTTATAACCCCAATGATACCAATATCATCAACAAGCCTTTGGGCAAGGAATATGCCACTTAACCTTTATTGACGTTAGTTCTACGGTGGAGCTAAGGCAATTAGTGGTCAAAATCGATTACAAAATCAATTCCTTGTTAATTTGCGTGCATAAATCATTAAAATTCTGTAAATTAAATGCATAACCTAAAAATTCTATACCATGAAACTATTTGCACTCCCTATTAGGTTTGGCATAGCTGTTAGCGGCTCATTAATTGCCTATTTCTTATTGTTGTCCCTTTTTAATCTTCACACCAATATTTTTTATAGTCTTTTTAATGGTGTAATAACGGGGTTTGGAATATATGAGGCCATAAAATACTTTAGGCTTAAGGAAGGACCAGCTTTTAATTACGGCAAAGGTTTTACTGCCGGGATTGTAACCGGTTTTGTAGGCACATTGATTTTCACAATATTTTTCGCCTTTTATGCCACGGAGATAAATCTGGGATTTTTGGATGAACTCTCCAAAGTATGGTTTAGGGATTATAATACATCGGAGGGTATAGTTTTCTTTACCGTGGCCATAATGGGCTTTGCCACTACCTTGGTATTGACCCTTTCATTTATGCAATTGTTCAAGACCTCCAACAACCTTAAAAGAAAATCGGTTTAAAAAACTCAAAAATCACTTGTGGATTAAGGATTTAGCAGTATATTTGCACCCGCCTAAGTAAATATTAGGCTTGTTCTTAAATTTATAAATAACACAAGCTATGTACGCAATTGTAGAGATAGCAGGGCAGCAATTTAAAGTTGCGAAAGACCAAAAAGTGTATGTTCACCGTTTACAAGACGAAGAAGGTAGCAAAGTAACCTTTGATAACGTTCTTTTGTTGGAAGATGGCAGTAACATTACAATTGGCGCCCCAGCTATAGACGGAGCCGCTGTTGAGGCTAAAGTCATTAAGCACCTAAAAGGTGATAAGGTAATTGTCTTTAAAAAGAAAAGACGTAAAGGTTACAAAAAGAAAAACGGTCACCGTCAATATTTGACTGAACTGGTAATAGAAGGTATCATTGCCTCTGGAGCCAAAAAATCGGAGAAAAAAGCGGAACCAAAAAAAGAAGCTAAGCCTGCCGCTAAAAAAGCAGAGGTAAAAGCGGAAGCACCAAAGAAGGTGGAAGCGGAAGCTACTGAGGATTTGAGTAAAAACACGGTTGCCGAGCTAAGGGAAATGGCAAAAGCTAAAGGAGTTGAAGGTTATTCTTCAATGAAAAAAGCAGAATTAATTGCCGCTTTAAGTTAATAACAAGAATTAAAACAATATATCATGGCACATAAGAAAGGTGTAGGTAGTTCTAAAAACGGTAGGGAATCAGAATCAAAACGCTTGGGCGTTAAGATTTTTGGTGGACAAGCTGCCATTGCTGGGAACATCATTGTAAGACAACGTGGTACTAAGCATAACCCAGGTGAAAATGTTTATGCTGGAAAAGATCATACCTTGCATGCAAGGGTAGATGGTCTTGTAAAATTCCAGAAGAAAGCTGGAGGCAAATCATATGTTTCTATTGAGCCATTTGAAGCTTAATATATTCTAGCTTTATAAAGTTTAAAAAACTCTTTCCTTAATATTGGAAAGAGTTTTTTTGTTTATACGGACTCTGCTGAATGCTGTCTTTGTTTTACCACTTCTGATTTCTAAAATTCTTGGCCTTGGCAAAAGCAACCGTTTCTGATAAATAATCCACTAGGTCGTATTTGGGGATGGGCAATATACTTTCCAACAAACGAGTATCCCATTCATTGGGTTTGGAGGTCATGTAGGGGTGTAAATGTAGCCCAATGGTCTCGTAGTAAAACTCTTCCAACTTTGAAGAAAATCCTGTGGCAGTATTAATTTGATTTTCGGTAAAACTATAATTGTTGAAGCCTACCACCTTCAAAATTTTGGCAATGCCTTTCTTCATGTTCGTCTCTTCAGAATTAACAATGTTCAATTGTTCTATATTCGTATTGATCACTAGGGCAATGACCTGTGCGGCATAGTCCGTTGGAATGATATTTAACCCGGTGCCTGTCTTGGTCGTAATACGTATAACATCCTGGGAGTTGTTATTGTGAAAAAACTTCGCAAAAAGGTAAAATACCATGTATTTTGATATAAAATAATTTGGGCTCCCATAAATATTTCCTCCTAAAACACTGGGTCGTAAAATTTGTATTGGAATATTGTTCGCCTTACCAGACTCTAAGAGGAACTTTTCCGAAGCGTGTTTTGAGGCTTCGTAATGGTTGCGGTAGTAACCTTTATTAATGTTGGTATAATCGTTATGCATTAATCCGCCTATATTCCCTGCGGCAAATGCTGTACTTATATAGATGAATTTTGCAATATGATTGCGGTACGCATTGAAAATATCTTTGGTAAACTGCAGGTTTTGATTGAATATTTCCTCCTTGGCGGAAGGATCCGTAGATAAATTGACAAACCCGGCCGAGTGTATAAAATAATCCAGAGTATTGTTTCCTAAAAAAGAGGGCGGATTTAACAATTCTTCCGCATCTACCGTGACTATTTTTTTTTGTACATCTACAAGGTTCTTCTTTATGAAATCCGTTGCGTATTCACTTGATACGACATTTTTAATACGTTGTTCCGGGCTAACCGAAGTTTTTTTTCGAACAGGGAGGTAAATGGTGTCAATACCTTGAAAGTGTAATTCCAAAAGTGAAAATAATACCCTAGAACCTAAGGTTCCAGTGGCTCCCGTTAAGAGTATGTTCATTAAGTTGATGTAGGAATTAAAAAATCAAAATCCTTATCGGTTTGAGTTTGATAAGGATTTTGATTTTGTATTAAAATGGATTCTTAAATCTTTCCAAACAAGAAAGGAATCTAGTATCTGTAATAATCGGGCTTAAAAGGACCCTCAACGGTTACTCCAATGTATTCTGCCTGTTCAGGTCTTAAAGTTTCCAGTTCCACTCCCAATCGGGCTAAGTGCAAGGCGGCCACCTTTTCGTCCAAATGTTTTGGAAGCATATATACATCGTTGTTGTATTTGTCGCTATGGTTCCAAAGTTCTATTTGTGCCAGGGTTTGGTTGGTGAACGAGTTGCTCATTACAAAACTTGGATGACCGGTAGCACATCCCAAGTTTACCAATCTACCTTCTGCCAAAACAATAATATCTTTTCCGTCCAGGGTATATTTATCTACCTGTGGTTTTATTTCATCCTTGGTATGGCCGTAATTCTTGTTCAGCCATGCCATATCTATTTCATTGTCGAAATGGCCAATATTGCACACTATGACTTTGTCTTTCATGGCTTTAAAATGATGCGACTGTATAATGTCCTTATTTCCAGTAGTAGTTATAACGATATCGGCATTTCCAACAACAGTATCCATTTTCTTCACCTCAAATCCGTCCATAGCTGCCTGTAGTGCACAAATAGGATCAATTTCGGTAACCGTAACAATAGAACCTGCCCCCTTGAAAGATGCGGCTGTACCTTTTCCTACATCGCCATATCCGGCAACTACAACCCTTTTACCTGCAAGCATTGTATCCGTAGCCCTTCTGATGGCATCCACTGCACTCTCCCTACAACCGTACTTGTTGTCGAATTTGGATTTGGTGACAGAATCGTTAACATTGATGGCGGGCATGGGCAAGGTTCCTTTTTTTACCCTCTCATAAAGTCTATGAACACCAGTGGTAGTCTCTTCGGAAAGGCCTTTGATGCCTGAAGCCAATTCTGGGTATTTGTCCAATACCATATTGGTAAGGTCGCCCCCGTCATCCAAGATCATGTTTAAGGGTTGGCGATCTTCACCGAAAAACAAGGTCTGTTCAATGGCCCAATTAAATTCTTCCTCGTTCATTCCCTTCCAAGCGTATACGGGAACTCCGGCAGCGGCAATAGCAGCAGCGGCCTGATCTTGGGTAGAGAATATATTGCAGGAACTCCAGGTTACCTCGGCGCCTAGGGCTACTAAAGTCTCAATGAGTACCGCTGTCTGTATGGTCATATGCAAACATCCGGCTATGCGGGCGCCTTTAAGAGGCTGTTCTTTTCCGTACTCTTCCCTTAAGGACATTAGGCCGGGCATTTCGGCTTCCGCAAGTTCAATTTCTTTTCTTCCCCATTTGGCCAAGCCAATATCTTTTACTTTATAGGGTACGTAAGGAATGGTTTTAGTACTCATAAACTTTTTTTGTTGTAGTTAGCTGTTCGTATTCTAATGCAAATAAATCGGAGGAATGGATCAAAAGCAATATAAATGAAGAATATCTTCGATTAGCCTATTTCTTCTCCTTTTTTATTTTTATTTTAGTAATAGAACAATATTCTTATATTTTGCATTTGCAAAGGTAGTAATAACTTAAATAATCTAATGCCTCTTTACAAAACAATAACAGTTAACGACGGTACTAAAGTGCTGATTTGGAAAGTTGAAGAGTCGGAATCCCAACTTTCTGAAGGGGTTGTGCTTACCTCTCATTGCCAAAAGCGAATGATGGGCATGAAGTCGGAATTGCATAGAAGGGGGTTTTTGAGCATTAGGCATTTAATGGCGATAGAGGGCTATGTTGACCATGATCTATTTTATGACGAGTCGGGCAAACCTCATTTGACCGACGGCAAGTTTATCTCCATTACACACTCCCATGAATTTACGGGCATTATTATTTCAGATAGCAAAGAGGTAGGGATCGACATTGAAATGCAGCGCGATAAGATTCTAAGAATAGCCAACAAATATACCCCTCTGGAGGAATATAAAACCGTTGCAAATGCGGATGCCTTGGTAAGAAAACTTACTATTGTATGGGGTGCCAAAGAATCCTTGTACAAGATATATGCCCAACACGGCCTAAGTTTTTTACATCATATAGATATTACGGATTTTTCCTTGTCCGACTCCGAGACTACCGGTACCATTCTTTACAAAGGTAAAACCTCCCATTACAATATTATATTTTTAGAGTTCGAAGGATATACCTGTGTGTATGCCATTAAAAATTAGTGGTCCGGAATCCAACTTGGGCTGCCCTTTCCTAGCCAATTTTAATGCTTCATAATCTTGGTACAAGTTGATGGTCTTGGGTGTTGATCCATATAATAAAATTGGTAATTGAAAAGTAATTTTCCTGATAAACCTTAAGAGTTTTAAGGGGAAAAGTTATTTTTGATCCATGTCATCAATATTGTATATACATGAAAATCCCGAGAGTAATAATGGGAAATACTTTGGATTGCAAGTTGGAAGGGAAATACGTTCCTCTAAACCGAGGTGTATGGAAGGTAAAGGTTTATTGGGGTTTTTGGCAATGGGGTTTGATAAGGATAACAATTTTATAATCTGACCGCAGTAACTATGAGTCCCATTTTTGATTGGATTTTTGCCCAGTACCAAGATACTCCCACCCTTTTGATAATTTTGGAAATGGTAGGAGTATTTTTCGGGTTTTTAAGTGTTTGGTACTCCATGCGTGAGAATATATTGGTTTTCCCTACGGGTATCATTAGTACGGGGCTGTTCGTATACATTCTTTTTATTTTTGGGTTATTGGGAGATATGCTGATCAATGCTTATTATTTCGCCATGAGTGTCTACGGATGGTATGTATGGACAAGAAAGGTAGATGAGACCCATTTTATTCCTATTACAACAACGACAGCCAAGGAGAAAAAATGGACAGTTGTTTTATTCGGTTCAACTATTTTATTCGTTGTTTTGGTATACCTAGTATTTGATAAGTTGGATAGCTGGACAGCTTATGTGGATACTTTCACCACTGCCGTGTTCTTTATAGGAATGTGGCTCATGGCTAAGAAAAAACTTGAAAATTGGGTATATTGGATCATTGGCGATGTAATATCGGTTCCACTATATCTTTATAAAGGACTTATATTTACATCTCTGCAATATTTATTGTTCACTATTATTGCCATTTTCGGATACCTTGCATGGAAGAAAAATTTAAACAAGAGCCCTCAAGTATTATTAAAGTAGTATTGTTTGGTCCGGAATCTACTGGGAAAACAACTTTGTCCCAGGAATTGGCCAAGCATTACAATACCGCGTGGGTACCTGAATATGCCCGTGAATACCTTCAGGATAAATGGGATAAGGAAGGTAAAACCTGTGAGCCAAAAGATTTGTTGCCCATAGCTGAAGGACAGATGAAATTGGAAAATTCCCTTACCAAAAAGGCCAATGAAATTTTAATATGCGATACGGATCTTTTGGAAACCAAAGTTTATTCCGAAGCCTATTATTTGGGATATTGCGATCCGGTTTTGGAGGAATACGCCTTGAGGAATAGTTACGATCTCTATTTTCTGACCTATATAGACATTCCGTGGGAAAAGGACGATTTAAGGGATAAGCCAAATGACCGTGAACGAATGTTTCTTTATTTCAAGGATACATTGGAAAAATATAACAGGAATTTTATTATCTTAAAGGGTGATAAAAAAACAAGGCTAATAACGGCCCAGAACTACATTAACCAACTACTAAGAAAATAATGGAATTAACGGAAGCAGACAAAAAACAATTAGAAAAGAAGGGTATTTCTAAAGAGAAAGTTCTTGGTCAAATTGAGACATTTAAGGAGGGTATTCCTTTCGTGAGATTGGAAAAGGCCGCGGTAGTATCCGATGGAATTTCTAAATTTTCCGAGGCAGAGGAGCAAAAGCTTATTCAAAAATTTGAGGATGCAAAGAAGAAGATTTCACTTCTGAAATTTGTGCCGGCTTCGGGTGCTGCATCCCGAATGTTCAAGGCTATGTTCAATTTTTTGGATACCTATGATCCCAAAGCCGAAAAGTTCGAGGCCTATTTGGATAGGACTAAGGATAAGGACGTTAAAACCTTTTTTGATGGGTATAAGAAATTTGCCTTTTATGAACTTATTCAAAAAAGGATAGCGGGAAAAACTAGCTCCAAGGATGAGGAAAAGTACCTTTTTGTAAAGGAGATGTTATTGCCGGAAGGCTTGGATTTCGGATTTTACCCAAAAGGTCTTTTGCCCTTTCATGATTATGGCAAATATAGCGCTACGCCTTTTGAGGAACATTTAAAGGAGGCTGTTGCCTATGCGCAGGTGAATAATGAGGCAAATTTACATTTTACCATATCTGAGCAGCATGGAGAAATGTTCAACAAGGAATTCAAGACAGCAGGGGAACGTGTGGCAAAGGACACTAAAACCTCCTTTACGGTAAACTATTCCTTTCAGAAACCATCAACGGACACTATCGCAGTAACATTGGACAATAAACCGTTCCGAAATACCGATGGTTCCCTGTTGTTCAGACCGGCAGGACACGGGTCATTGATAGAGAACCTTAACGAACAGGATGCTGACATTATTTTTATAAAAAATATCGATAATGTGGTGGTTCCAAGATTTTCCGACGATGTTGCCAGAAGCAAAAAGATCTTGGCCGGACTGTTGTTGGAATTACAAAGCAAGGCATTTGAATATGCCAAGGTTTTGGACGGGGATAGTTTAACTTCCGAATTATTGGAAACTATAAAATCGTTTTTGGAAAAGGATTTAAATGTCCGATTCTCAGATAAATTCGGTGGCTTTAGTATAGGACAGCAAATAGAAATATTAAAGGATAAGATCAACCGTCCCATTCGAATATGTGGTATGGTGAAGAATGAAGGCGAACCTGGAGGTGGTCCGTTTTGGATTAGGGATGCCCATGATCATATTTCACTGCAAATCATAGAATCTGCACAAGTCGATATGGATAATCCAGCCCAGCTCGAAATCTTAAAAAACTCTACCCATTTTAATCCGGTAGATTTGGTCTGTGGGGTTAGAAATTATCAGGGAGAGAAATTTAATCTACTCAATTTTGTGGATGCCAAACAGGGTTTTATTACACAAAAGACCAAAGAAGGTAAGGATCTTAAAGCTTTGGAGCTACCGGGTCTATGGAACGGTGCCATGGCCTTTTGGAATACCATATTTGTAGAGGTTCCCTTGGTGACCTTCAATCCAGTAAAAACAGTAAACGACCTACTGAAACCTGCCCATCAGGTAAAATAGATTTGCGATAATCATTTTGGATCATCTTCCGCTTTTTGTCCGGTTGTTTTTCCATTATAAACACATAAAGCAGATATCGTACCCAAAAAGTGTATAAAAATTATACACTTTTTGCGGTACTATACATATTTATACATACCTTATAGATAGTAAAAATTATTTAAACATTTGAATATCAGTATATTGAAGATG
Organism: Arenibacter troitsensis; assembly: GCF_900177645.1. Classification (GTDB taxonomy): domain Bacteria; phylum Bacteroidota; class Bacteroidia; order Flavobacteriales; family Flavobacteriaceae; genus Arenibacter; species Arenibacter troitsensis. Next base: position 265,169 of record NZ_FXAO01000004.1, on the reverse strand, counting down.
TAATCGTGTTAATGTTTATGTTGGCACAATTTTCCTTCTATGTTCTGTGAGAAAAAAAATAGTATTCACACAAAATATTAGAGATATGAAAAATGATATGAAAAGTTTGGTTTTCGCCACAGCATTGGCAATGGGTAGTTTAAGTCCAGTTTTGGCGACCCCTCCTATTTTTCACGATGGAATTATGGAAGTAATTATTGCACAGGATTTTACCGAAATAGACCTTGATAAATTGCCCGAAACTATTTCAAAAGCTTTGGAGAAAGATCATGCCGGTGCCGTTATTAACAAGGCATATGTAAATGAGGAAGCCGAATATAAGTTGGAGGTTACTTTTGCCGATGGAACGAATTCCGAATTGTACGCCGATGCTGAAGGCAACTGGATAGACATGTAATACATTGGTCAAGTGAGTTATAAAAGTTATTTGAATTAGCAGGGCTGCCGTTTGGTGGCCCTTTTGTTTTTTCATGGGAATTAGTCCCAATTCCATTATTGGGATCTTGGTAAGCGAGGGGAACAACTATACTGCTTATGACCCTATTCACAGGTTTTCTGGTTGGTGTTTTGGTCCTGGAATAAGGGAATGTTGTGTAATTTTAACACAATCCAAACGTTGAATACCCATTATTACACAGTTCCAGTACAATAACAAATATTATTTAAATCATTGAAAATCAATTAAATAAATACTTAAATTGAGTTCGGTATCGTTTTTTCATAGGTAATGGTAATAATTATTAAAATTAGGATCATGAGAAAACTATTTTTTGGAATTGCCTTATCAATAACAAGTTTAACCGCCTGTGCACAGGAGAACAAAGTAGTAAAGGGGGCGGTTACGGAAATGAGCGTTGCCCAAGATAAGTTCTCGGAAATAGGGGCAGCAGAATTGCCCGAAGCAGTGACCAAGGCAATAAACACCTATTACCCTTCTGCGGTTATCAATAAAGCATATGTAAACAATTCCCAACAGTTCAGGTTGGATATAATTTTGAAGGAAGGGAATAGTGGTACTATATATGCCGATAAAGACGGGGATTGGATAGAAAGATAAGATGTGTATATATTAATATTATTGGTATGCCCAATGATAATGGGATCGTTTAAACGATCCCATTTTTTGTTTTTGCTATTTCTAATGCGAAGTAATGATGCCCAACTAAATAGTATAATCATTATTATGGCGGCTTTTATTACTTAAAAATTAAGTAAGCTGGAATCTGTCTTTGAAATATTAATGGGATTCAAAGTATGGAGTGTTTAGTTTTTACCCATTAAATGGGTTTGATACACAAAAATACACAGTTCAATTTTTTACATACGTTTTGTAACCCATACGTTTACAGCGAGTTATGCTCATAATGGGTGTTATTTGAATTTTGGTATCATATTTTCAATAGATATAACAAGTTTAACTATTAAAATGAAAATCATGAAAAAATTATTTTTTGTAGCAGTATTATCATTCGGAAGTCTAACCGCATTTGCCCAAGGTGAAGATGTAGCCCTAGAAACTACTCAAACCGCAATAGCTCAGGACGACTTCTCTGAAATAGAAACAAGTGATTTGCCAGAAGCGGTTTCAACAGCGGTTTCAACTGACTATCCTTCCGGTAGTATCAGCAAGGCTTATGTGAATAAGCAAGAGCAATATAAGTTGGAAGTAACCTTGGAGGACGGTACTACAGGTACTTTGTATGCCGATAAAGACGGTAATTGGATAGAACTATAGTAAAACTTGAATTATTTGTTTTGTATCAAGTTGGTTTGGTAAGAGGGGGATTGTTTTATACAATCCCCCTCTTTTTTTATGAAAATTTTTAAAGGCAACTAACTTTCTTATGGTATTTTTACTATCTATAGAAAATTGTAATAGAAAGGTATGCCCAAACTCCTTATCATTGAAGATGACGCCGCTTTTTGTCAAATGCTTCAAAAGTTTTTGATTAGAAACGGTTACGATGTCGAAGTTAGTTTTACGGCTCAGGATGCCAAAACCAAATTCAAGGCAACCACCTATAATCTGGTATTGACAGATTTGCGTCTCCCCAATTATGATGGGCTGCAATTGTTGTCTGATATAAAGGAAGTAAACCCAAAGACCCAGGTTATTGTAATGACGGGTTATGCTGAGGTAGGTTCTGCCGTGGAAGCCATGAAAAAAGGTGCCTACGACTATATTTCCAAACCTTTTACTCCTGAGGAAATTTTAATGCAGATCAAGAGTGCCTTAAACCAAGAGGCCGATAGGCAATTGGTTAGAGGGACACAGGAAAGCCATGAGTTTAAAAATACGGTAGTTGAGCCCCAGGACAATAGGGTTGTTATTGGAATAAGTGAGGCTTCCAAAAAATTACACGAGTATATTAAGCTGGTGGCCCCAACGGACATGTCCGTTTTAATTACCGGGGAAAGTGGTACAGGGAAAGAGGTAACGGCAAGGGCAATACACGATAATAGTAAGCGGAAAGAACACAGTTTTGTGGCTGTAGATTGCGGGGCCATTCCCAAGGAAATTGCCACGAGTGAATTTTTTGGACATGTTAAGGGTAGTTTTACCGGAGCCGTGGAGGACAAGAAGGGGCATTTTGAAGCAGCCAATGGGGGTACCCTGTTTTTGGACGAAATTGGGAACCTTTCTTATGAAAACCAAATACAGTTATTAAGGGCCTTACAGGAAAGGAAAATTAAAAGAGTGGGTAGCAACAAGGAGATAGAGGTAGATATTCGAATTGTAACCGCCACAAACGAAGACCTTACAGAGGCTCTTGAAAACGGTAGTTTTAGGGAAGATCTTTTTCATAGGATCAACGAATTTTCTGTGGAAATTCCGTCCTTGGAGGAACGCTTTGAAGACCTGCCACTTTTCGCGGACTTCTTTTTGCGAAAGGCCAACCGATCCTTAGGGAAAAATGTAGAGGGTTTTTCAGAAGATGTAAAAGATATATTTAGGCAATATCATTGGCCCGGAAATCTACGGGAATTGCAGAACGTTATTAAAAGGGCCGTATTGTTGACCAGTGGGAATACGGTGGAGAAGGAAGCTCTGCCCAAAGAAGTATATAGAAGTAAGGAAAGCAATGTTAATGTCGATAACTTTTCCAAAGCCGATTATGAGAAGGAACAAATCGTTAAGGCCTTAAAACAATCAAATTTTAATAAGTCCAAAGCGGCCAAATTGCTGCAGATTACCAGGAAAACGCTATACAACAAAATTAATCACTATAATTTGGACTTGTAGCCAAATACGATTTAATTGCCAGGATCAAAACAGTAGACTTGTTTTGGAGGTCCCTATACGTTTGTTTTAAAACCTTAGGTTCCCATTGGTCTATTTCCAAAATCTCCATTTGTTCTAGAATAGGAACTATTTCCTTACTATTTAATTGACGGAACATGGGGAGCATTCTGTGAGACACAACATTCACTTGTTTAATGTCCAAGTCATCTACAGCCACTTTCAATTTTTCCATATTGGTTTTGGTGTCGGTAATAAAGGTTTGCAGAACATCGGCTATACCCTCTTCATCATCGCCTAAAAACGAGGAAATAACGCCAAGGTGGAATAGGTTGGAACCGGAGGTGATGAGAGGTTTCGTTTTACTTTCGGCTTCTTCATGAACTGCCTGTGGGAATAAGTTGGTCAATACTTCCAGGAACATATCTTTGGTAAAAGGCTTCTGTAGGATATCCGAAAAACCTGCTTCCATATACTGCTCTCTTTTTAAATCCTTTCGCCCGGTCATGGCTACTATGGGTTGCCCGGCATAATGGGAATAGGTGCCGCTCTGCAGTTTGCCCAACACTTCAAAACCAGTAATATTGGGCATTTGTATATCGGTCAATACCAAGTTGTACTCCAGTGTCCCTGTTTTTAAAACCTCATAAAAATTATTGTAGGTATGGGAAGAGAGTCCTAAATGCTGACAAACTTCCTTAAGTAGTTTTAACATAGCAGGGTCATCATCTATGATCAGGAGGGACAACTCAATTTTTGGGCTAATTTCTATTTTCTTGGGAGAATTCAATGGTTTTTTTGATATCTCCAATGGAATTTCAACCGTAAATGTACTGCCTTTGTTTTCCTCGCTTAGGAGACTAATTTTTCCGCCTAAGAGTTCGGTGAGTTTTTTGGAAATGGTAAGGCCCAGTCCATAACCGCCATATTTTTTGTCCATATGGTCCTCCGCCTGGGTAAACTCCTTAAAAATATGCTCTTGTTTTTCTTTTTTAATACCTATGCCAGAATCTGTTACCTGAATTGAGGTTAGGTAGTTGCCTTTGTCCCCACCTATTACTTTGGCTTCAACTTTTATGAAACCTTCGTCGGTAAATTTATAGGCGTTGCCGATGAGGTTGGTCAAAATTTGTCTAATCCTAAAAGGATCTCCCAAAACGGGATGATCCAATTGCCTGTCTATTTTTAGCTGGAGATCTATAGGTTTCGTTAAATGTATTTCCTTAAGGTTTTCAGCAGTTTCCCGAATAAGATCGGAAAGAATAAATGCCGTCTGGTCTATCTTGATTTTACCTGCCTCCAATTTGGAAAAATCCAATAGATCGTTCACTAGGCTATCCACATATTTTGATGCGGATTTTACATTCTTTAAATAGGATACCTGCTTGCCCGAGAGCCCTGTGTTTTCCATTAGTTCGGAATAACCTGTAATAGTGTTCAATGGCGTTCGCAGGTCATGGCTAACCGTAGAAATTAATTGTTCCCGACTTCTTAAAAGGGATTCGGAAAATTTCTTTTCTTTCTCCAGCTGCTGTCTGTACAATTGTACCTTCCAATAATCTTTGGTAATCAAAAAAGTAAAGAGACCCACAATGGCTATGCCCAGCAAGCTGGCAAAACCGGCCACACGTAAGCTTCTTTTTAGGGCAGTTTGTTTTTTTAGGTTGTCATTGTAGGACTTTGTTATTACTTCCTGTTCAAAGGCAGAAATAATACTTCGTAGCTGTTGGGAAATTTCCAGATCGGCCCTGCTTAATTGCAATTCTTTCTGTGCTACAGATCGCAAGGCCTTGGTATTGCTCTGTTTGGCCTCTGCCAAAAGCGATTTGGAAACCGTTAAAACAGAATCTACTCGTTGGGAAACAGGAATGTTACTGGTGTCTTTGGGGACGTTTTCACTTAGGTATTCTGCCCATTTTTTTAAGGTATTCTGTGCATCGGGAGGTAAGTCCGAATAATTGGGATTAAGGCTTTCAGGAGTAATTTTTCCAAGGGATTCCTCAATTTTACTAAATTCCTTTAGGGCATTGTCTATAGAATTGTTGGTTTCGCTTTTTCTTTTTAATCGAAGTAGTTCATTGCTATTGAATACCTTTTTTTTAAGAAGTCCCTGCACGCTATCCAACATTTCCTTTTGATAGTCATTAACCGTGAGTAGCTTAAGGGAGTCTATGGTGATAAAAATGGAATCTATCTTTTGGGCATAGGCCGTAAAACTTTTTGGAGTCTTTTTTTGGAGTGCCAGTTTGGAAAGACTTTCCGCCTCATAAAGTTCGGTTAGCAGGGAGCCTGTTTTTAGTAATTTGGCATCGTTTTCCGTTGCTGTGTCTGTAGATACAAATACCTTTATTTCCGAAAATATAAAATAGGCCACGACTAGGGTCAAAATCCCAAGCATTAGGTAGCTGAACATTATTTTAAAGGTGAATTTGTTCTTAGTCTTGTTCATTAATAATTCCAGTTTTTATGGCTGTTATTCTAATTTACGTATTTCAAGGCCCAATGGTCTATAAATTATAGTTAATTATTTATTGCTTTTTATTATGATATTAGAATGGGCGTATGTAAATTTGCGCCCGTCTCAAAGGGGTGCTTGTTAGGTCAGGCTGAGATTATACCCAAGGAACCTGGGCAGGTAATGCTGCCAAGGGATGCGAAAATCGCGTTTTGGAATTTCCAACGTTTTATTTTCGATACAATTTTGTAATCGGAAAAAAACAAAAATCAATTTTTAACAAGAATAATAGCCCCTTTTATTCGTAACAAATGTATTACGGATGAAAACTATGTTCACAACCGTCGCTATCGTAGTGACTACGCTTTTAGCGATTGGCCAAGAGAAACCCAAAGATTCTTTGGAAGGAAAAGAAATTGCCTTGGATGAGGTATTGGTATCCGCCGTTAGGGTTACCAAGCAATCTCCGGTAACCTTTACCAACCTCACCAAAGAACAGATCAAACCCAGAAATTTAGGGCAGGATATTCCTATTCTAATGAATTTTCTTCCAGCCGTGGTTACCACTTCCGATGCCGGTGCAGGTGTTGGCTACACAGGTATCCGGGTTCGTGGAAGTGATGGTACACGCGTAAACGTTACCATTAACGGGATTCCCTACAACGATGCCGAATCGCATGGTTCGTTTTGGGTAAACATGCCCGATTTTGCCTCTTCCACAGAAAGTTTGCAACTGCAACGTGGGGTGGGAACATCAACAAATGGATCGGGAGCCTTTGGAGCCAGTTTAAATTTGTTGACCGATGCCGTTTCTGACGAGGCTTTTGGTCAGATTTCGTCTTCCATAGGTAGTTTTGGAACACTTAGGAACAATTTAAAGTTTAGTACCGGATTGTTGAACGATCATGTGGAAATTGCCGGGCGCTTGTCCCGAATTACCTCTGACGGCTACATTGACAGGGCTTCTTCCGAATTGGATTCCTATTTTTTACAAGGATCCTATGTGGATGACAATACCTTGGTGAAAGCATTGCTCTTTGGTGGGCATGAAATAACCTATCAGGCTTGGAACGGAATAGATGCCGAAACCTTGGAATCTGACAGGACTTTCAATTCCGCGGGAATCTATACCGATGAAAATGGAAATACCCAGTTTTATGACCACGAAGTGGATAATTATAGGCAGAATCATTTTCAATTGCATTGGAACGAACAAATTGCGGATAATTGGAATACCAACCTGGCATTCCATTTTACGAAAGGAAGAGGTTTTTTTGAACAATATAGGGAAGACGATGACTTTAGTACCTATGGAATTGAGCCAATAATGGTAGATGGGGAAGTAGTGGATGCAACCGATCTAATACGCAGACGCTGGCTGGTAAATGATTTTTACGGAACCACTTTTTCCGCAAATTATGATAAAGAGAGTTTGAACTTAATTCTTGGAGGAGGTTGGAACAAATATGAAGGAAGCCATTTTGGTGAAATTATTTGGGCCCGTTTTTCCAACAATAGGGATTATGAGGATAGATATTATGATGACAGTTCCGTTAAAACGGACCTAAACCTTTTTGCCAAGGCCAATTACAAGTTTAACGACCAATGGAGTGCCTATGGTGATATACAGTATAGGACCATTGGTTATGAGGCCAATGGGGAAGACACAGGGCTCGTTGATGATACCTTTAATTTTTTCAACCCCAAGATTGGGATTACCTATGATCTCAATATAAATAATAATTTTTACCTCTCCTATGCCAGGGCCAATCGTGAACCCAACAGAAATGATTATGAAAACGGTAGCCCCAAGCCCGAAAAGTTGAACGATTATGAGTTGGGATGGCGCTATATTTCTCCAGATGTACAATTGAATACCAATGTGTACTTTATGGGGTATAAGGATCAATTGGTGCTCACTGGCGAATTAAATGATGTTGGAGCCCCTTTACGTGCCAACGTTGGGGACAGTTACCGTTTAGGTTTGGAAGTAGACGCTACCATAGCCTTGGGAAATCGGTTTAAAATACGTCCCAATGTGGCCTTGAGCAGAAACAGAAACAAGGATTTTGTGTTTCAAAGGAATGGCGAACTGCAAGAATTGGGGGATACCCATATTTCCTTTTCACCAGATATTATTGTAGGAAACGTTTTAACCTATCAGCCTAAGGAAAATGTCCAATTAAGCTTGTTGACCAAGTTTGTTGGAGAACAATATATGGGTAATATAGATTCCGAAGGATCTAAGTTGGATTCCTATTCTCAAACCGATTTTAATGTGCAATACGAAATAAACACCAGCGGTTTTGTTAAGAGCATAGTTTTATCTGGATTGGTCAATAACATATTCGATTCCTTATATGTGTCCAATGGATACTTTTATACCTTTGATGATGATTATTCAGTTCCCGGAACCGTTACCACCTATGAAGGAGCTGGTTATTATCCGCAGGCAGGAATTAATTTCCTTCTTGGGGCATCTATCAGTTTTTAGGAGGCCATTCTGTTAAATTGCAAAACTTTAAAACCCCTATGTTTGCTTATTCAGCTAACGTTGGGGTTTGTTTTTATATTCCTTTTTATAATAGAACTATACCGTTTAAGAGAACTAATTCTTCGGAAGAAGATTATACATTTTCTGGCACTATATACGGATATCGGTACTTTCTGGTAAGCATTAGATCGGCTTCTTCATTATTAATAAATTTTTCGAACTCTCCATTAAATTTTAAAGTTTCCCCTACACGGTAAGCTATATTGGCAATCAAGGGAAGAACGGTGGACATATGCCCTGTCTCTATATCGCAATTTAAAACATGATGGCTTCCTGAACGCACCCCGTCTATAAAATTTCCATAATGGCCCTTGCTGTCAGGAGCGGTCAAAAAGGAGGTATCGCCTCCAACGGCAGCGCTACCGGCCATTTCAGAACCTGCAAAGGGTTCTGTTTCCTTTCCTCGGTACGCTTTCCAGGTAGAGCCGTTTACTTCCATCCAACCTTCCGTTCCGTAAAACATATTACCAATCTTAATGCCCAAATTGGCCTCATGGTTGGTATATCTGCCGCGGGTTTCAAATTCCAATATTTTTCCATCCTCATATTCAAAAACCGAAGTTTGGGTGTTTGGTGTTTCTTGTGAACATTCCTGGGGTGTAAATCCAAAAATACCTCCCATAGATTGCACTTTAACAGGGTGTACTTTTTTGTTGAGACCCCATCTGGCGATATCAAATTGATGTGGCCCTTGGTTGCCGGTGTCACCATTGCCGGTGTCCCAGTGCCAATGCCAATTATAGTGCCCCTTTTTTTCATTATAAGGCCTATAGGATGCCGGACCCAGCCAAAGATCGTAGTTCAAAGTTGATGGTGATACGCTGTCTGGGGAAATTCCGAAGGAATCCCTAGGTTTAAAACAGGTGCCTCGGGATAAAAATACCTCTCCAATGCCCCCACGATGCAAGAAATCCATGGCCTGCATTATATTGCTTATGGATCTGTTTTGAAACCCTACCTGTACCACTCGATTATATTTTCGTGCAGCCTCTACCATTTTTCTTCCTTCCCAAACGTTATGGGAGCTAGGTTTTTCAACATACACGTGTTTTCCTGCCTGGCAGGCCCATATGGTGGCCAGTGCGTGCCAATGATTGGGAACTGCTACTACTACGGCGTCTATTTCCTTGTCCTCAAATACACGGCGCATATCTTCCTCCGTGCCTGGTTTGTTGCCTTTTTGGTTTTTGGTGGCAGTTTGTACGTTTTCACTCAAAACAGCGGAATCAACATCACAAACAGTTTTAATTCGCACTCCATCATCGTACATCTCGGAAAAATTTTCCAACAAATTACTTCCACGACCCCCAACGCCAATTGATCCCAGAACCACGCGGTCATTGGCACCTAGAATATTTCCGTATGATTTAGCTGAAAAGGCAGATGCACCAACAACAAATCCGGTACTGGCAAGGGTGGTTTTTTTAATAAAGTCTCTTCTATGGTCCATAAATTAAGTTTTATTAATAGAATTTGGGATTTTGATTTAATAGGACTTGTAGCAATTTATTGGCCTGAGAATTTATCAAATTCTGCATCAAGTTCGGACTTTTCCAAATTCTTACTGGCCACTACAATCCGATGTTTAAAGGTTACATCCTCTCCTGGGTTTAGGGTGAGGTTCAGGGATTCCTTACCATCACTAAAGACTTCCTGTCCTAGGGGATTGGCAGCAAAAAGGCCATAGCCCCGAGTATGCCAATAGGTAGGATAACCGGCATTGGCAGTATGGTCCAATATTGCCAAGGAAATTTTTTCGTCACCAATGGTGGATCTTAAATTCACCCAATTGGATCTTTTTCCCCAACAGTCGTTCCCTTCAATATTCTCGCTATTAATGTAATTGCCATTTACGCCTTCATTGTTTAGGACAGGGACACCGGTAGGAATTCCATTGGAATCGGTAAAAATATCGGGCTTGTCGGAAGGGTGCTCCAATTCGCGTGTAACCCTTATGCCCAGAACACCTTCCTTGTTATCCTTAAAAAGTACTTTTTCGTTGGGAGCGGAAAGGTTGGTGATTCGATCTATGGAATATTTATCGTGATCGCCTCTAAAAATAAAAGTGGTGTTTTCCTTTAACAACACCTTTCCTTCGTTCGATATCCAATCCATGGTTACTTTTAGGCTACCTTCCTCATTGCCGTCTTCCACGCCCAATATTTCCTTGTGAATAATGGTGCCATAACTTCCTCTCTTTTCAACCTGAATGGAATCTGAATTGTTCCAAAAATCCAAGCCGTTTACATCACCGTAATTAAACCAGACACCTACGTGATGCGGATGGTCCACCCTTTCTCCCGTGGAGGGTTCCAGAGGATATTTTCTGGTAATCTTGGTGCCCTTTGGGGTAATGAGAGGGTAGAGAACAGGTTTTTTAATATTGCTAGGATAGATATAGGAGGTAAAAAGATTACCGTCAATAAATACATCTACCTTTCTCTCTTGATCGTTACGAACCAGTTTTATTCTTTTTTCCGTAAGGGGTAGTATGTTGGTCTCCACTGTTTTATCTGCTTTGGCCTGCTTGCAGGATACCATAAAGAGTAGGGCTATAAAAGTGCTTAAACCCGATTTAAGAAGTAAATTTGCTGTATTCATTCTGGTTGATCGAAATTGTATTGAATTAATTTGTTCCAAGAGCTAATAATTCCACTACATTTTTCCAATTTTGATGTTTCGGAAGCTAACGGTCATCTCGGTGTTAGGGTGTAGTTGTAAGCCTATAGGTCCCGTTTTAACATAACTGTCGGAAGTGTAGCTCATAACATGTTTGCTGTTGAGCCAAACTTCGTAATATCCGGCAATGGCAATCACTTTTATGGTATTCCAGTCGTTGGGCTTTAGGATGTCTTTGACGTTTTGGGCTTCTACGGGATACTTTTTTCCTACAATGTAGGGCGAGCCGGTCATATCGCGCTTTAAAGAGCCCGAAATACCCATCTGTATCTGTTCTTTGTCGTTTCTGAGGAAAATCCCCGTATCTACCGTTCCTTCGTCATATCTGAAGTCGGTTTCAATTACAAAATCGGTATATTCCTTGTCGGTCCATAAAATAGATCCCTTTTTATCAGGTCCGCTTTTGGCACGTAATATGCCGTTTTCCACGGACCACCAAATATTGTTTTCAGGAACAATCCATCCTTTGAGATTTTTTCCGTTAAAGGCACTTTTAAGTACAGGCTCTTGTGCAAACATGTTTAACGTAATAAAATTAACCAAAAGAAACGTACAAATAATTTTAGCTTTCATGTATATAAGGTTTTAACGGTGATACTCTAAATAGGAATGTGGTCAATGATTAATAAAAACAGTTCTTAAATTAATGGGCAGTACATTAAGTTATTGTTAATACCGTATCGTTTTTTTATAAAACTATTTAAAAACTATGTCATTTTCCAATTTTAATTGCCAAAATTTGAGGATAAGTTTGGTATTGGTAAAATACCATTAAGAAGAGTTAAGAATTGTGAAGTTGGGCATGGTCTTTCAATAAAAAAGGAAAGGAGCTAAGCTGCATATCAGATGATTAAGTTTTTATTTTTCAAGATTCAAATAGATGGACACTTCTGTTCTTTTCAACTTTAATAATTTGGGTAATATTTCAGGGGGTTAAGAAGAATCCTAAATTTTGGGGTATTTTATTCATTTTATAACCGTTATTTTTGTGACTCAAGTAGATAGCCAAAACCTTTAAATTATATATAATGAACAATACTAGTTACAAGAAACCACTGCGATGGGGCATAATTGGTTGTGGAGCGGTTACTGAGGTAAAAAGCGGGCCACCTTATCAGCAGACCAAAGATTTTCAATTGATAGCTGTTATGAGAAGGGATAAAGATAAGGCGGAGGACTATGCCAAAAGACATGGTGTCCCCAAATTTTATTCCAACGCTGAGGATTTGATATCGGATCCAGAGGTAGATGCCGTTTATATTGCCACTCCACCGGATACCCATAAACAGTATGCCTTAATGGTGGCCAAGGTGGGCAAACCTTGTTGTGTGGAGAAACCCATGGCTCCAAGCTATGCGGACAGCCTGGAGATGTACAATGCTTTTAAGGAAAGAAATTTGCCGCTTTTTGTAGCTTATTATAGGCGCTCCTTGCCTAGGTTTCTAAAAATTAAGGAATGGATGGATACTGGTGAGATTGGGGACGTGAGACATATCCGATGGCATCTGTCCAAGCCCCCAAGTGCTGAAGATCTTGAAAAAACATACAATTGGAGGACTGATGGTGAAATTGCACCAGGAGGTTATTTTGATGATTTGGCAAGCCATGGGTTGGACTTGTTTTCGTTTTATCTTGGGGAAATCGAAAATGTCTTTGGGGTAAGCACCAACCAACAAGGACTATATACTGCAAAAGATGCCATTGCGGCTTGTTGGATATACAAAAATGGAGTTACTGGGGAGGGCAGTTGGAATTTTGGAACCTCGGAAAGAGTGGATAAGGTGGAAATTATTGGAAGTACGGGTAAAATATCCTTTCCGGTTTTTGATGAAGGGGAAATTACCCTAAGCAATGAAAATGGAGTTCAAAATCTTTTTATTGATCATCCAAAACACGTGCAGCAGTTTCATGTGGAAAACATACGGGCACATTTGTTGGAAAACAGGGAGCATCCTTCAACAGGAAAATCGGGATTGCATACCAGTTGGATAATGGACAAAATCTTAGGACAGATCTAAGGGTTGCTAATTGGAGATGATTACGGAATTGCCACTGTAGGTGGCACGGTAAAATAGTAGGTCGTGATATCGCTTGCCGTCGTCCGGTCTTTCCAAAAGTTGTCCGGTAAACAAACTGTATTCATAGCCTTCACAGGAGCAGGTAACCAATTGTCCATTTAAAGACATGGTGGAACAGTCATTTGGGGCATGGTTGGGGCAGCTTGCCTCCCAGGCCATGAAGGTGTTAAATCCTGTATTGATGACAAATGCACCTCGGGTGCCTACTGCCGCGTTTCCCACGTATACGGCGCTGCCTGTATTGGTCAAAGCGCTATATGATGGTAGGTTCAAATTAAGATCAAACCTAAAGCTAATTTCCTGAAGGTAAGGGTTTCTATTGGTGGTGTTCTTGTCGCAGGACAATAAAAAAAAGAAAAGTAATATTGCCAATATGCGTTTCATACCTCTATGCCTATTTAAATAACTTAAGCAAAATTGAACAAAATTTATGTATATTTGTCTTAAATCCTCTTTAAAAAAAGAGGATTTTCCTATTTAATTAATGTAGAACTTATGAGTAAGGTATCTTATTATACAGCAGAGGGGCTAAAAAAATTGAGGGATGAGCTTAATTATCTAAAGGATGTTGAGCGTCCAAGGGCTTCACAAGCCATAGGTGAAGCTAGGGATAAAGGGGATTTGTCTGAAAATGCCGAGTATGATGCCGCCAAAGAGGCACAAGGTTTATTGGAGATGAAAATTTCCAAGATGGAAGAGACTTTGGCCAATGCTAGGTTAATAGATGAATCGCAACTGGACACCTCCAAAGTGTTGGTATTGTCTACCGTTAAATTGAAAAACTTAAATAACGGAATGGAAATGAAATACACCCTTGTGGCAGAAAGTGAAGCTGATCTAAAAACGGCAAAAATTTCTGTGAGTTCCCCGATAGGTAAGGGACTTTTGGGTAAGAAAGTAGGGGAAACCGCAGAAATCACCGTTCCCAACGGAACATTGAAATTTGAAATTTTGGAAATCTCCAGATAGATTGTTTTGAAAATATGATGGGCCTCAATTGATGAATTCAATTGAGGCCTTTTTTTTTAGGCAGTTGTATTGGCTTTCATGAATGATATCAATACTGTTTAATCATACAAAATAGCTGTTTAAAGGTGGGTTTTAAGATATTTGTACTATCTTTTATTTTGATTTAAGATCAGCAATATGTCATCAATATTTACTAGAATTATAAACGGTGAGATTCCGTCCTATAAAATTGCCGAGGACGATAATTATTATGCCTTTTTGGATATTAATCCCAATGCCCCTGGGCATACCCTATGTGTCCCTAAAAAAGAGGTGGACAAACTTTTGGACCTGGACGAGGAAACTTATTTGGGGCTTATGGCCTTTTCCAGGAAAATAGGCTTGGCCATAGAAGCTAGTGTGCCGTGTAATAGGGTAGGGCTAACCGTAATTGGCCTCGAGGTTCCCCATGTACACGTACATTTAATTCCGTTAAATGGAATGAGGGATGCCACTTTTCAGCATAAGGCTAAACTGACGCCTAAGGATTTTACGGAGATAGCGGATAAAATCAAGTCCAATATTAAATAATCCCTTCCACGACAATATAAACCCCAGCGGCAACAACGATTATAAGCAAAAGTGTTAAAACATAAAACAGTGTGGTAAATCGTATGGAGACGCGGTCCGGTGCAATCATTTTTTGGTAGTAATCATATACGCGTTCTATATCCTCTGTCCAGGTTACCGGATAGATCATGGAATTGCATTTTTTGCATTTAATTTCATGGGTGATATCCTTAGTGGTCCTGTCATAAAGTTTGCCATAGGTATGCCTTTGATAAAAGGTCAACTTTAATTCCTGATTAAAGCATTCGGGACAATTGTTCGTTAAATCCGCCTCCTTAATTACAACTAATTTCTCCTTTGCCATCACCTTAATTTTTAACTTTAAATGTAATTTGCATTATGGTACCGTCCTTTGTGGAGGTCAGTACTTTAATTTTGCCTTTGTGGTATTCTTCCACAATTCTTTTTACCAAGGAAAGGCCTAGACCCCATCCCCTTTTTTTAGAAGTGACCCCTGGATTAAATATCGTCTGAAAATTCTTTTTTGGTATACCGCTGCCTGTGTCTGAAATTAAGACCTTTACCCAATTTCCATTGGGTACTATTTCAATGGCAATACTGCCTTTGCCCCTCATGGCATCTATACCGTTCTTTACCAAGTTTTCAATGGTCCAGTTGTACAAAGCCCTGTTTAAAAGCACTGGTACATGGTCCACTTGTGAATTAAATGAAAAATGAATGAGTTTGGAACTCCTTAATTTTAAGTAATCAAATGCACTTTTTGTTTCTTCAACAATATCGTACTCGTTGAGGATGGGTAGGGAGCCAATTTTTGAAAAACGTTCCGTTATGGTTTCCAATCGGCTAATATCCTTTTCAATTTCCTTGGTAATTTCTGGATTAATATTTTCGGCCCTCAATAGTTCGTTCCAGCCTAGCAGCGAGGAAAGGGGAGTTCCTATTTGGTGGGCTGTTTCTTTGGCCATCCCGGCCCAAAGTTTATTCTGCTCGGATGTTTTATTGGTCTTGAACAAGAAATAGATTACCGTGCCAAAGAGGAAGATGATCAACAAAAGGGCAATGGGGTAGTACTTTAACTTGGTGAGTACCTCGGAATTTCCATAATATAGGGTGGCCAGGTTTTCTCCCTTGTACTCAATGGAGATAGGTTTGTTTTCCGCCTTAAATTTGTTGATTTTTCCGTGGATAAAAGCAGTGTCCGTTTTCTGGATTCCGGGCATATTGTTCACCTTTATGGTACTGTCCTTATTGACCAGTATCATGGGAGTGGAAGTGTTGTTCTGAAAGATTTTGATATGCAGATTTCCGGGGTCGGCGTCAACGGGAAGTGACAAAAATTCAGATTGTGCCGTGGCCCAAATTTCCATTTTATGGCGTTCTTCTTCCTTAAACTTCTTGAAAAAACTGTTGGTGTTCCACAGTATTAGGCTCACAATAGCAAAGGAAGCTATTAATAACAGAAGGTTCGAAGTTTTCTTTTTAGGACTAAAATCCATCCAACTATAAAATTATACTTAAAGATAACGCAATTTGGACAAAGATATTCTATTTTGATATCTACCACTTTATTTCATTTTGCCTACATTTTATGTACCTTTACCCGCTATGAAAAAAATGGTTTCCATCACTGCCTCAGAAGTGCCTACAGCTAGATTGCATGGGTATTTGTTGGGTGCCATTGGACCAAGACCCATTGCTTTTGCCAGTACCATTGATGGTAGGAATAGGCCTAATTTATCACCTTTTAGTTTTTTTAATGTCTTTAGTTCCAATCCGCCTATTTTAATATTTTCTCCTTCCCGTAGGGTGAGGGATAATAGCACAAAACACACCTTGGAGAACGTGCTAAACAATATGGAGGTGGTCATTAATGTAGTGAATTATAATATGGTGCAACAAATGTCCCTGGCAAGCACGGAGTATGGGCAGGGCGAGAATGAATTTATCAAATCCGGATTAACCATGTTGGCTTCAGATTTGGTGAAGCCTTATAGGGTGGCGGAATCCCCGGTGCAGTTTGAGTGCAAGGTAGTTAAGGTAGAGCCATTGGGAAAGGAGGGCGGTGCAGGTAACCTAATCTTTTCAGAAGTGTTGAAAATACATGTAGATGCCGATATTTTGGATGAAAATGGAACCATTGATCAATATAAAATAGATCAAGTGGCGAGGATGGGGGGCAACTGGTACAGCAGGGCCAACATGGGATTGTTCGAAGTGCCCAAACCAGTTTCCAATTTGGGGATTGGCGTTGACCAAATTCCTGAACATATTAAGTTGAGCAATGTCCTTACCGGTAATGATTTGGGAATGTTGGGAAATGTAGAAAAATTGCCAACCCCGGAAGAAGTGATGCGGTACGTTGATGATAATGTGGATTTAAGATCCATATTGAGTGCAGGTGATGAAGCTTTACTCCATACTAAGGCCCAGGAGTTGCTAAAAAATAAGGATGTGCTCTCTGCATGGAAGGTTTTATTGGCTAAGATACCTGCATAGAAGTATCATCATGGGGTCTATAGGATTACTTTCTTTGGATTGAAATAAGATAAGATAATGCTTGGCATTATCTTAAGGGCTGATCCCCTAAAAACTAAGATGCGATATTTTGTTTTAGGTGTTCCTGATCAAAATGCTTAATATTGACAAAAAAAGAATACAAAGTAGAATTATATAAATAGCAAAATGGAAGTACAAGGGAAAATTAAAATGGTAGGTGAGACCCAAACATTTGGGAGCAACGGATTTAGAAAGAGGGAAGTAGTGGTGACTACGGAGGAGCAGTATCCACAACATATTATGGTAGAATTTGTACAGGATAAATGCGACCTTTTAAATAATTTTGGAGTTGGTCAAGCTGTCAAAATTAGTATTAACCTAAGAGGAAGGGAATGGGTAAACCCGCAGGGGGAGACCAAATATTTTAATTCCATCCAAGGTTGGAGAATAGAAAGTTTACAGGATGAGGCAAATGCTCCAGGGATGCCTCCTGTGCCTCCAATGGATGCTTTTGAACCAGCGGACAATATAAATGACGATGATCATGACGATTTGCCTTTTTAATTAGTGGGCAAAAATTTTATGAAGCAGAATTATGTCTTTTTTTATAGAAGGTGTAATTTCAAATAATAAGAAAACCTATTCAGTTTGTAACCGAATAGGTTTTCTTAATTTTAGGGACCATTAATTAACTTCAAAATGTTTCTCCTTAATCATCGCTTGTTGTTTCCGGATGTAGAAAAAGCCGATGAAGACGGATTATTGGCCGTAGGCGGGGATTTGTCCCCTGAGCGATTGCTTTTGGCTTATAAGAATGGGATATTTCCTTGGTTTAATGAAGATTCCATGATACTTTGGTGGAGTCCCGATCCTCGAATGGTTTTGTTTCCCGAGAAGGTGAAGATTTCGAAAAGTATGGCCCAAGTTATGAAATCCAATAAGTTTAGGATTACTTGGAATACCGAATTTGAAAAAGTAATCAATGCCTGTTCAGCAGTAATACGAAAAGGCCAGCATGGAACCTGGATTACCCCAGAAATGAAAAGTGCCTACTTAAAATTGCATCAAATGGGAATTGCAAAGTCCATTGAAGTATGGGAAAACGACCTTTTGGTAGGAGGGTTATATGGAATAGACCTTGGAAATGTATTTTGTGGAGAAAGCATGTTCAGTAGTACAAGTAATGCATCCAAATTTGCTTTTATATGCCTGGCCAAGGAGTTGCAGCAGAAGAAGTATAAACTTATAGATTGTCAGGTGTACACGGCGCACTTGGAAAGTCTTGGAGCTGAAGAAATCCCCAGAAAACAATTTATGGCAATTTTAAAAGAGTAGCTTTCGTATGCCTTTACATGACTTCAATATAGCACACGATCGTAATTGGCCGGTAAGGCCGTTGTGGTTTTAATCAAATATCCCTCCGCATTAAATATGGCAAAATAATCTTCCCTTTGATCCACCTTTTTACCGCGAAACATTACTTTGTAAGTATTACTGGGCAACATTAGATTTTGAAAGGTGTTTTTTAGGACATTCTCGGAGGACCCCAAATAGCGCTGTTGGATATATTTAATTTTTATTTTTTCGAAATTCGCATTCAATACGGAACGTATCTGGGCATAGGTATCCGTGGGGATATCAATTTCCTTTACTATAAATCCCGTATTTTGAAGAGTTCCCTTTTCGTTGTAATCTAAATGGTAATGCATTTTTCCTTTCCTGAATTTTAAGGTATAGGTAATTTTGGAGGTGTCAATCTCTCTATAATACCTTATGTTTTTGGTGTTCTCCATGGGCAAATGGTCCATGTTAATAGAAGGAAATTGCGATTTTTGAATACGGTGTTCCCGTTCCAACTTTGCTTGGGAATAGCAATTTGGGCCGAGCAGCAATAATAGCATTAAGGTTACATAGCTATACTTCATTATATCTAAAACAGTTTATTTCGTGGTCATTGACCATGCCGGTGGCCTGCATATGGGCGTAAATTACGGTGCTTCCCACAAATTTGAAACCCCGCTTTTTTAAATCTTTACTTATAATGTCGGACAATGGGGTATGTGCCGGGGCTTTTTTATAATCCTTATGATTGTTCTTAATGGGCTGGCCATTGACAAATTCCCAGATATAATTACTAAAACTTCCAAATTCCTTTTGAACGGCAATATAGGCATGGGCGTTGGTAACAGTGGCCCTTATCTTGAGTTTGTTCCTAATAATCCCGGCATCCTGCAACAAGGATTCAATTTTTGATTCCCCGTATTTAGCTATTTTGTGATAATCAAAATGATCAAAGGCCTGTCTAAAATTTTCCCTTTTTCTCAAGATGGTAATCCAGCTTAATCCCGCCTGGAAGGTTTCCAAAATCAAAAATTCGAACAGTAGGTCATCGTCCTTTAGGGGTACGCCCCATTCTTCATCGTGGTACTTTTCATAAAGTGCATCGCCCTTACACCAGCCACATCTATGTTTTTCCATTTTTAATATTCAAACTTTGTTTAAAGATAAAGAAACCTTGATTTTAATAATGGGATTTATCTACTTTTTGTTTTTGGTTTTTTTTACGGGGTTTCGTGGTAAAACTTCTTCCGGGAAGGGAAATAGGATGGTGGAATTTTTTTCTGCCGCTATATTGGATAGGGTTTGATAAAGCCTTAGTTTTATGGCGGAAGGCGATTGATCTATTAATTTTCCAGCTTCCAATAATTTACCTGCGGCCTGTTCTTCCGCAACGGCCAAGATAATTCGAGCCCTTCTGGACCTTTCCGCTTCTGCTTGGTTGGCCATCATACGCTTCATGTTTTCCGGTAATTGAATGTCCTTAATTTTTACGTCGATAATTTCAATTCCCCACTCTTTGGTTTCCAGTTCAACTATGGCCTTGATATTTTTACCCATTTCCTCTCGTTTGGACAGGATGGTATCCAGTTCCACCTTTCCACAAACATCCCTCAAAGCGGCTTGGGCCAATTGGGTAATGGCAAAACGGTATTCTTCTACTTCCAAAACGGCCTTTTCAGGATCGTTTATTTTAAAGAAGACGACACCGTCAATACTGCAGGGAACATTGTCCTCGGTCATTACCTCTTGCGAAACAATATTGATGGTGATAACGCGTATATCCACTACCTGAATGGACTCTACAATGGGAATAATCCACCTGAAACCGGGTTGTAAGGTCTTTACATACTTGCCAAACCTAAATTTTAATGCTCTTTTGTATTCGAAGACTACTCGTATTCCTGCCAATAGGAATAGTATGAGCATTATGCTGAAAATGAAAGGTGGTGCCATGATAATTGCGTTATAAAATTTGAAGTAAACTATTAAAATATTATTTGGACGGAAACGAAAACTAGTTGCATTTTACAATGGTCCATTTTTCAACATCAGAATAGAATTATAAAACTCCAATTCTGTAAAGCGCAGATACACTTAAAGTTACGAAAATTTCAAAGCAGCCAAAAATAAAAGTCAGCTTAAATTGATTTATATAATGGCAAAGATTATTTATTGGTGAAACTTTATTTTGAGAAGTCAGTAAGACGCACTTAAAATTGCAAGTTGAACTAATTCCGCCTTTTTCGGCGGGATCTAGGTTCAATACCTTTCCCCATGTGTCGATTCCTACTATTGGGTTCAGGGCTTGCCCTGAGGTTTAAAACCTTTTACTTATCTTGAAGCTGTTACTATAATATTCGTCTATGGAAAAATGATGGATAATCTTTGTATGTGCATGTTTTTTGTATAAATTTTAATTTATTCTTAAAAAGGATATTAAGTTTTTGGTTGATATAGTATATTTAAGAATTGTATTCAACCAAATACCAAACCAGTACTATGCCACTACTTATTGTTGTTCTAGGGTTATTTCTGCTCTTCTTGCTCATTGCAAAATTTAAACTTAATGCATTTATAGCATTTATAATTGTATCGCTGGCCGTGGGAATCGCGGAAGGAATGGACTTGGACCAGGTGGTAAAATCCATTGAGCACGGAATAGGCAATACCCTTGGATTCTTGGTAATGATTTTGGGATTGGGAGCCATGTTGGGCAAGCTGGTTGCAGATAGCGGGGCAGCCCAACAGATAACCACCAAGTTGGTGGCCAAATTTGGGATTAAAAATATTCAATGGGCCTTAGTACTGACCGGATTCATTGTGGGTATTCCATTGTTCTATGAGGTTGGTTTTGTAATATTGATACCCTTGATTTTTACTATTACCGCCTCAACAGGATTACCACTTTTGTATGTGGGCCTGCCCATGATAGCCTCCTTGTCGGTAACACATGGCTATCTCCCTCCTCACCCTGCCCCAACCGCCATTACCGCCATGTTCAATGCCGATATGGGAAAAACACTTTTATACGGAATTATCATAGCCATTCCGGCCATTACGGTGGCCGGACCATGGTTTTCGCGCACCATTAAAAATGTCAATGCCACTCCCCTAAAGGATTTTGTAAACCCTACCGTTTTAACAGAAGAGGAAATGCCGGGGATAAACATCAGTATTTTTACTGCCCTTCTTCCTATTATTTTAATCATGTTTTCCACTATAGCCGATCTGTTTTTTCCTAAGGATTATGCATTTATGCCTTTTGTAAACTTTCTGGGAAATCCAGTAATTGCAATGTTGATTTCTGTATTAGTGGCCATTTATACCTTGGGCTTGGCCAGGGGTAAACGTATGGCCGATATTATGGGTTCTATGTCCAGCTCAATTTCCGGGATTACCATGGTGCTTCTCATTATCGCGGGAGCAGGGGCACTAAAGGAGGTATTAATAGACAGTGGGGTAAGTTTGTACATAGCCGATAGTCTTAAGGACTCCAGTGTTTCACCATTATTGTTGGCCTGGTTTGTGGCAACGGTTATTAGGGTCTGTGTGGGTTCTGCAACGGTTGCCGGGCTTACCACTGCAGGTATAGTTATGCCACTAATAGGCGCTACAGGGGTGAGTCCGGAATTAATGGTGCTCGCTATAGGCTCCGGCAGTTTAATGCTTTCGCATGTAAACGATGGAGGGTTCTGGTTGTTCAAGGAATATTTTAACCTTTCCATTAAGGATACTTTAAAAACATGGACGGTTATGGAAACCACCGTGGGCGTAATGGGATTGATAGGAGTTATGATTTTGAGTTTATTTGTTTAATTAAAGAATCAATTATGAGTAGTTCACCCATAGAAAAAATTAAGGAATTAGGATTGGTTTTTCCTCCTGCCCCAAAACCGGCAGGGGTGTATAGGCCTATTTTGGTAGTAGATAAGTTTTTATATGTTTCAGGCCAGGGTCCAGTTCAAAACGATGGATCTTTAATGATCGGGATTGCAGGTTTTGATATGAATGCCGATGAGGCCAAATTGGCGGCTCGACAGGTTGGACTTACTATGCTTTCCACCATCATGACACATTTTGGAAGCTTGGATAAAATAAAACGGGTAGTAAAGGTCCTGGGGATGGTAAATTCCACACCAGATTTTGGAAAACAACCCTTTGTAATAAATGGCTTTAGTGAATTGATGGCCGATGTATTTGGAAAGGAAAATGGCATTGGTGTACGCAGCGCTGTTGGGATGATGCTACCCGATAATATTCCCGTTGAGGTTGAGGCGATGTTTGAGCTTTATTGATGTAAAACCCAATGCTGTAATGAACAAGGAGTGGTATAAAATTAAGAACTTAGGGGATATAATTTCCCCGGCACTTATGGTTTATCCGGATCGGATAGAAAAAAACATAAGCACCATGATAGCCATGGCCGGTGGTACCCAAAACCTAAGGCCACATATAAAAACACATAAAACCGCAGAGATTGTTCAACTACAGTTAAATAGAGGTATCCAAAAATTTAAGTGTGCTACCATTGCCGAGGCCGAACTCTTGGGAAATTGCGGTGCAGCGGATATACTACTTGCCTTACAACCTGTGGGCCCCAATATAAACCGATTCTTTAGATTGATTGCGGAATTCCCCAATAGTATATTTTCTACAATTGTTGATGACGCCCAAATTGTTGAAAAAATTGCTAAAACTGCCAAGGAAAAAGGCATTCGTGTGCCACTTTGGTTGGATATAAATAGTGGGATGAATAGATCCGGTATTCTGCCCAATGCCAAGGCTGCGGAGTTGTATAAAAAAATTTATGAAGACCCTAATTTGAAGGCTGCAGGATTGCACGTATACGACGGACATATTCGTGATAAAGACCTGTTTGAAAGAGAGCAAAAATGCAATGAAGAATTTGAAGTGGTTTTGGATTTGAAAAAATCCTTGGAGAATCAGGGTTTTCTTATTCCCACCATTGTGGCCGGTGGTTCGCCAACTTTTCCCATTCATTTAAAGCGCGAAGGGGTGGAAACTAGCCCGGGAACAACACTTTTATGGGATGCTGGTTATGCTACCTCCTATAAGGATATGGAATTTTTACCTGCCGCTGTTTTATTGACCAGGGTAATCAGTAAGCCAAACTCAAATTTGGTATGTTTCGATTTGGGACATAAACACCTGGCTTCAGAGATGAATTTTCCAAGGGTACTGTTGCTGGAAGGCGAAGTTTGTTCCCAAATAGGGCAGAGTGAAGAGCATTTGATGGTGCAATGCCCCAATGATGAAATGTTTACAGTGGGGGACGTGGCCTATGCCATTCCGGTACATATTTGCCCAACTGTTGCCAAATATAAGGAAGTCCTAACAGTAGTTGATGGCTGCTTAAGCGGTGCGTGGCAGGTAGCCGCAAGAAACCTTAAAATAAAAATATAAACTTCTCCTTTAAAAGGATCAATAATTATTGGTTGGGCCTTCAGTTGGGATAAATTTAAAAATATGTTTGTATTTGATGCCCATTTGGATCTAGCTATGAATGCCATGGAATGGAACAGGGACCTAACAAGGACTGTGGCCAATATTAGGGAAAGTGAAAAGGGCATGACCGATAAACCCGATAGGGCCAATAATACGGTGTCTTTTAATGCTATGCGCAATGGGAATATAGGATTGTGTGTAGCTACCCAAATAGCAAGATATGTAAAGAAGGACAACCCCTTGCCCGGATGGAACTCTCCTTACCAGGCCTGGGCACAGACTCAGGGACAGTTGGCTTGGTATAGGGCTATGGAAGATATTGGGGAAATGGTCCAAATTAGGAATACGGAACAATTAAATGCACATTTGAAGCTATGGGAAAATGGTTTGGATAAAAATCCAATTGGTTATATCCTTAGTTTGGAAGGGGCAGATTCCATAATAACCCTAAAGCATTTGGAGCGTTCCTATGAACAAGGACTTAGGGCCATTGGGCCAGCGCATTATGGGCCTGGCACTTATGCACATGGTACGGATTCGGTAGGGGGCATTGGCCATAAAGGTAGGGAACTATTAAAAGAGATAGAGCGGTTAAACTTAATTCTTGATGTTACCCATTTATGTGATGTAAGTTTTTGGGAAACCATGAAGGTATACCAAGGTCCGGTCTGGGCAAGCCACAACAATTGTCGAAAATTTGTGGATCACAACAGGCAGTTTTCTGACGAACAATTAATGGAACTTATTGGTAGGGAAGGAGTTATAGGGATAGCCTTGGACGCATGGATGATGGTCCCCAATTGGGTTAGGGGAATTTCAACCCCAAAAGGAATGGATGTAACCTTGACCCAGATGATCAACAACATAGACCATGTTTGCCAGTTGGCCGGAAATTCCTTGCACGTTGGTATAGGGACCGATCTGGATGGAGGCTTTGGTAAAGAGCAATGTCCAGCCGACCTAAATACGATTGCAGACCTTCAGAAGATACCTGGCCTACTATTGGGAAAAGGTTATTCGGAAACGGATGTTGAAAATATAATGAGTAAAAATTTTATTCGGTTTCTAAGAAAGGTATGGGGTAACTGATTGGTTTATTAGTGAAACTCAATTTTGAGAAGTCAGTAAGACGCACTGAAAATTGAAAGGTGAACTAATCCCGCCTTTTTCGGCGGGATCTAGGTTCAATACCTCAACCTTTGGGTCGATTCCTATTATTGGGTTCAGGACTTGCCCTGAGGTTTAATACCTTTTATTTGCCTAATTTAATATCTCTTTTCCCGAACTACATTGGCTTGATATTCACCAGGGGATACATTTTTCTTTCTCTTGAATACCCGGTTAAAATAGGACCTGCTTTCAAATCCACATTCCATAAAAACTTCTTTTATGGTGCGTTTCGGATCCTGCAAAAGGCTTACGGCCAATTTAATTCGTTCATTATTAATAAATTCTACAGGAGAAATACCAAGTTCATTTTTAAAGACCCTGTAAAAGTGGGATTCGCTCATATGGGCCTTTTTGCTCAATGTTTCTATGCTTAGTGGCTGATATATGTTTTCCCTAATAAAGGAGACTATATACCCTAACCTACTGCTGTTATTGATCTCCAGCGTTTTTTCAGTATATATTTTTCGCTCATTGCTCTGTAAGATCCGCACGATCAATTCGCTTAACATATTGTCCACAAAAAGGTCCTTGGAAGGATGGTTTTCTGTGAAAAGAAAGAGTAATCGCTGTAAAATCTGATAGAGACCAATATCATTGGTGAAATGAAAATTATAATCCATTAAAGCCCATTCCTTGCCATCCAATTTGGGCATGGTTTCATTCATTACCTGCAACATCTGCTTTATTTTATCTTCAGAAATGGCCATGGCTAGGCAACGGGTAGGGTTGCTGGCCTTTGCTTCGGGGAAATCGATACACATTATTTCTTTGGATGGCAGTATGAGCGACTCACCGGGTAAGAAGTTAAATGACTCATGGTCCCTAAGGTGCATAATTTTCTTGCCACTTAGCATACTTGCCAGGACGGGTTGGTCAAACTGGAGCATTATCTGTTCTGCCTGTTGATGGGTTTCAAAAACGTGCATGGCAGCATTGTTCAACGTATAGGTAGTTTGATTCTCTACCAAAGTTTCCAATCTCCTATTATTAAAGTAAGCGTTGGACAGCTGCATTCCGGACATATTTAAATTGTCATTTATTATAATTCAACTAGGATATTTTGATAAAAATACAAAATTTATCACCTCAAATTAAGATATAAACAATTATTGATAGGATAGTTCATGTTATTGATAGGATGGGTCAGAATTTTAACAAAAACGCTTCATACATTTGAAAACAAGCCACTTACACTTGTGATATGGCTCAGCCAATAGCGATTGGCAAAATGAAATTTAATATTAATTAAAAATATACGATCATGGGAGATGTAAAGACCACAACACAGAATAGGGTTGAAAGACCAGTATTTAAAAGTCAGTATGAAAACTTTATTGGGGGAAAATGGGTGTCGCCCACCAGAGGGGAGTATTTTGACAATATTTCACCTGTGGACGGCAATAGTTTTACCAAAATAGCACGTTCTACCGCAGAAGATATTGAGCTGGCGTTGGATGCCGCATGGGCAGCAGCACCGGAATGGAACAATTCCTCAGCGACTTCCAGGAGCAATTTACTGTTAAAGATAGCGGATATCATGGAGCAAAACCTGGAGGTCCTGGCACGCGCCGAAACTTGGGATAATGGGAAGCCCATCAGGGAAACCATGGCAGCCGATCTGCCATTGGCCATAGACCATTTTCGTTATTTTGCTGGAGTTATAAGGGCCGAGGAAGGCACTGCAAGTGAACTAGATGCCAATACCGTTTCGTTAAATATTCCAGAGCCGTTAGGGGTAGTTGGGCAAATTATTCCTTGGAATTTTCCACTGCTAATGGCAGCTTGGAAGGTGGCACCTGCACTGGCTGCTGGAAACTGTGTAGTTTTAAAACCAGCGGAACAAACGCCAGTAGGCATTCTTGTACTAATGGAACTTATAGAAAATGTATTGCCCGCAGGAGTCCTTAACGTGGTGAACGGATTTGGTATTGAGGCAGGCAAACCTTTGGCTTCCAACCCAAGGATTAATAAGATTGCATTTACAGGTGAGACTACTACAGGGCAGTTGATTATGCAGTATGCCTCCAAAAACATAATCCCTGTTACTTTGGAACTGGGGGGCAAATCGCCCAATGTATTTTTTGAAAGTATTATGGAGGCGGATGATGAATTCTTCGACAAATGTTTGGAGGGAGCCGCAATGTTTGCCTTCAATCAGGGCGAAGTTTGTACCTCTCCATCTCGTATTTTGGTACAGGAAAGTATTTATGAGAAATTTATTGAGCGGGTCGTAGCCCGTACCAATAAAATAAAGTTGGGACATCCGCTGGATCCTGAAACCATGATGGGTGCCCAGGCTTCCAATGATCAATATGAAAAAATCCTGAACTATATCAAAATAGGGAAAGAGGAAGGCTGTGAAGTGCTTACGGGTGGTAGTGCCGCCTATAATGAAGGTTTGGAAGGGGGCTACTATATTCAGCCTACCATTTTAAAAGGAAACAATAAAATGAGGGTCTTTCAGGAAGAGATCTTTGGTCCTGTTGTATGCCTAACAACCTTTAAGGATGAGGCAGAGGCCATTGAGATAGCCAATGACACTTTATATGGACTGGGAGCCGGAGTATGGACAAGGGACACCCACCAGGCTTATAAGGTAGCAAGGGCCATTAAAGCCGGTCGCGTATGGGTAAATAGCTATCATACCTATCCGGCACATGCTCCATTTGGTGGGTACAAAAAGTCCGGAATTGGTAGGGAAACCCATAAAATGATGTTGAACCACTATAGGCAAACTAAAAATATGCTTATTTCCTACGACAAAAAAGCTCTGGGATTCTTTTAAGAATTAAAGCAATATAATATGGTCAAGAGGGTATTGATTTCCGAAAATGCACGGCAGGTATTGGAACAGCTAAAGTCCCAACATGGGGAGCTCATGTTCCATCAGTCTGGTGGTTGTTGTGATGGGTCTTCGCCTATGTGTTTTCCAAAAGGGGAATTAATGCTTAATGAAACCGATGTGTATCTGGGAGATATTGCAAATTGTCCCTTCTACATGTCAAAGGATCAATTTGAATATTGGAAACATACCCAATTGACCATAGATGTCACCAAAGGCCGGGGCTCCAGTTTTTCCTTGGAAATACCACTGGGATTGCGCTTTGTTATTAAGTCCCGTTTATTTACAGAGGACGAACTTCTTCAAATGGGTCCCGTAGATACAGTCAAGAATTAGGGGATTTCCCCCTGGATTATCAATGCCGGTTTAAGCTCGCCCTTAAACCGGTTTTTTGTTATCATGCGAATTTAACACCATTTTAGCCACACATGGCAAGGTATTTGATATTTTTGCAACTGATAGGTACCTTAAATGGCCATATGAGAATAGTATTTTTATTTTTCGTTCTATTTCTATTTTCGCAGTTGGGTATGTCCCAAACAGACCTCCCTACCACCAATCCTCTAAAAATAGAGGGGGACAGAGGAATCAACGAAAACCCAAATCAGGGTACTGCTTTAAAAATGCCGTCCATAATTACCTTGAAACCTACTACCAACCTTAGGGATTCCCTTACCGCCAGAAATGTGAAGATGCTTCCGGACAGGGAATTGGTGCAGGCAGGCTATGGTTTAAAAATAGACCCAAAAGTTGGTGAAAAGGAAAAAGAGGGCTCTTCTACGTTTTTTGGGAATATGTATTTGGGCGATATTAAAAGCAATGGGAAATTTGTAGGTATTGTTTGCCGAGACCATGAATATGTAGATGGGGACAGGGTTAGAATATTGCTAAACGATAAGGTGGTGGAACCCAATATTTTTTTAACAGGTTCCTTTAAGGGAATTAACTTAGATTTGCAGAAGGGCTTTAATAGAATTGATTTTGAGGCTCTTAACCAAGGTACGTCAGGTCCCAATACGGCCCAAGTAAATGTTTATGATGATGAAGGTAAATTGATACATTCCAATATGTGGAATCTATCTACAGGGTCCAAGGCCACCATAATTATTATAAAGGAATAACTCAATAAGTAACATAAACACGGACCAAAATGAAAGGATATTACTATCTATTGATTATAAACCTATTGCTTATCCTAATCCCTTATTCTTTAAAATTGCTTCGAAATTCTAGAAGAAATAAGTAATTCACAAGCGCTATTGCGACAAGTTTACCAAATTTTAATTATTAAGGTAACAGCGGTGGTTTAGTTAGTTTTATATTTGATCTTTTTTTAATAGGAGTAAACCTCTTAACCCTTTCTTTCGTACATTATATGAAACACTTTTGATGCGGTTATCATTGTTATTTGTCATTGGCATTGTTTTCTTTGGATGTTCCCAAGAAAGGGAGTTGTCCTCTATGGAACCTTCCGTGGACAATATTTTGGAAACAGGGCCTACTACGAACATTACCAATGAATCGGCCGGACCACATTTAAATGAATCGGGGACCTATAATTATTTGGCCTTGGGGGATAGTTATACCATTGGTGCAAGCGTTACCAGTGCAGAAAGCTTTCCAAACCAATTAAAGGATAGATTGGAGCAGGCATTAAAAGTAACTGTCAATACCGAAATTATTGCCGTTACAGGATGGCGCACAGATAATTTATTGGATGCCATCAACAGAGGAACCTTGTTGCCTAGCTATGACTTGGTAACCCTTTTGATAGGGGTCAATAACCAATACCAAGGTAAAAGATTTAGTATATATACCAAGGAGTTTCCCCTACTTCTGCAACGGGCTATTGACTTGGCTTACGGCAACCCTAAAAATGTTGTTGTTATTTCCATTCCAGATTATGCCTATACCCCTTTTGCGGCTGGTAGAAATACCGATAAAATTTCCCAAGAAATTGATGAATACAATGCCTTTGCAAAGGCTACAGCTTTGCAGAACGGAGTTCCTTTTGTATATATTACGGACATAACACGACATGGATTGACCAATCCTGATTTAGTAGCAGGGGATGGCCTTCATCCTTCAGGGGAGGCCTATAAGCGATTTGTAGATGAATTATACCCCGTAGTACTTCCTATTTTTGATTAGGACTATTCCATTAAATTAAATTTGCGATGAAGTCTTAGGAAATTTTCCCATTTTTAAGGATGGCTGTAGGCTATAATTAAGCAGTACCGAAGGAAGTTTGATGGTTTGCCTACCAATAACTTTACTTACTTTTATACCTTGTAAAACCCCTCGATCAAAATATAATTTCTAATGTCCGATAAAAAAGTTAGTATTCTTACCGCATTTAAAACAATAATTTGGCCACGGCGTAATTTGGTTTTTATAGGGCTGTTCCTGATCGTTATAAGCAATGCTGCAAATTTTGTGGGACCAATCTCCCTAAAATATTTTATGGACGATGTAATTCCAAACAAGGATATGACCATGCTCAAAATATTGGTCGGTTTGGTAATACTGTCCATTTTGGTAAGGGCCGTAACCTCCTTTTTGTTGACAAAAATTTTGAGTGTACAGGCACAATACCTTATTTCCGAGCTAAGGGCACAGGTACAGAAGAAAGTGCTCTCACTGCCCATCCGTTTTTTCGATAATGCAAAATCAGGGGCTTTGGTCTCACGCATAATGTCGGACGTGGAGGGGGTAAGAAACCTTATCGGTACAGGGTTGGTCCAATTGGTAGGAGGAAGTATAACGGCAATAGGTGCCTTGGTTTACATGTTGTGGATTAGTCCGTCTATGACCTTCTTTACCTTTATTCCTTTGGCCATTTTTGCCTTTATAGCCTTAAAGGCCTTTAAGATTATCAGGCCTATTTTTAGAAATAGGGGAAAAATAAATGCCGAGGTTACCGGGAGGCTAACAGAAACCCTGAGTGGAATTAGGGTCATTAAAGGTTTCAATGCAGAGGAACAGGAAACAAAGGTTTTTGAGAATGGAGTGGAGTTGTTGTTTCAAAATGTAAAAAAGAGCCTAACGGCAACGGCTTTTATGACCAGTTCATCCACTTTTCTTATAGGAATTGCCACTACAGGAATTATGGGGATTGGTGGGTATAAAATAATGTACGAAGGCTTGAGCCTTGGGGATTTCTTGTCCTTTACCTTTGTTTTGGGTATCATGATTGCACCTATTGTACAAATGAGCAATATAGGGAGTCAGCTTACAGAGGCACTTGCAGGACTGGACCGTACGGAAGAACTCATGAATATGACCCCGGAGGCCAATGAAGAGGAAAGAACAATTGTTCTGGAAAGCATCAAGGGAGATATAGCCTTTAATGATGTTTCTTTTGCCTATGAGGAGGATAAGGATGTATTGCACAATGTTAGTTTTGAAGTAAAGTCGGGCAATGTGGTAGCCCTAGTGGGTAGCTCCGGTTCAGGAAAATCTACCATAGCCGGTTTGGCGGCTACTTTTTTAAACCCGCTTTCCGGGACCATTACCGTAGATGGCCAGGATCTTTCCAAAGTTGATTTGAGCAGTTATCGTCGGAATTTAGGAGTTGTTCTGCAAGACGAATTTTTGTTTGAGGGTACCATTAGGGAAAATATAATGTTCCCCAGGCCCAATGCAACGGAGAATGAATTGATAAAAGCCGTTAAGGCCGCTTATGTGGATGAATTCACCGATAGGTTTGAAAAAGGGTTGGACACTCTAATTGGGGAACGCGGAGTGAAGCTTTCTGGCGGACAGCGGCAACGTATTGCTATAGCCAGAGCCGTTCTGGCCAATCCAAAAATTTTGATATTGGACGAAGCTACTTCCAATTTGGATACGGAAAGTGAGGCCCTGATTCAAAAAAGTTTGGCCACCCTAACCGCAGGAAGGACTACTTTTGTCATTGCCCACAGATTGAGTACCATAAGGAAAGCCAACCAGATTCTTGTAATAGAAGATGGTAGGATTGCGGAAAAGGGCACTCATGATGAACTAATAGCCAAAGAAGGACGATACTATAACCTATTTACCTATCAGGCGAGGATTTAATTTCTATATTAAATATTTGAAACCTGTGCTGATATTTTTGGGTATTTAAAGTTAACTGCCCACCGCGCTACAATACTTTTAATCATAGGCTGGGGCAAATATAGTGTACAATAATCTTGAAGATTTATGTAAACTATGATTATTAGCTCTCAGGGGCCAACTCCACTTCCAAGCCTTCCAAATCCTCAGTGATATGGATTTGGCAGCCTAGGCGGCTGTTATCCTTTACATGGAAGGCTTCGGCAAGCATGGCGTCCTCATCATCGGACATCTCGGGCAATTGGTGGTCGGACTCTATGTAGCATTGGCAAGAAGCGCACATGGCCATACCGCCACATATCCCAATGGTTCCTTCGGGGGCAAGTTCGTAGGAACGAACTATCTCCATAAGGTTCATATTCATATCCGTGGGTGCATCTACCTCGTGTATAACCCCATCCCTGTCCTTAATTTTTATTTTAACATCATCGCTCATGCCAGAAATATTCTTTTTTGCTAATAGCCAGCAAATTTAAGGGATTTACTTTAGGATTTGGTTGTTTTTTTTAATCAATGGACTTCACTACGGCTTTAGGGGCTTCCTTTTTACTTCCATCAAACCCGGATACACCGCCAACGGTGGTATATTTCATCACATATTTTTTGTCCGGGAAAATACGTTGATAGGCACTTTGGCACATCAGGGTTGCCTCGTGAAAACCGCAAAGGATCAATTTTAGTTTTCCGGGATAGGTATTTACGTCCCCAATGGCATAAATACCAGGAATATTGGTCTGGTAATCGAAAGTATCCACCTTTATGGCATTCTTTTCAATTTCCAATCCCCAATCCGCTATAGGCCCCAGCTTGGGCGATAACCCGAACAAGGGGATGAAATAATCTATATCCTTGGTGATTTCTTCGTCCTCATCGCCGGTTTTGTTGATCACCACGGCCTCTAATTTACCGGATCCCTTTAGGCCCACCACTTCGGCGGGGGTAATAAGGTTTATTTTTCCAAGATTTTTTAAGGATTGTACCTTCTCAACAGAATCCAAAGCACCTCTAAACTCATTTCTTCTGTGTACCAAGGTTACTTCCGAGGCAACATCGGCCAAAAAGATACTCCAGTCCAGGGCAGAATCGCCTCCGCCGGCAATCAGAACTTTTTTATTGCGATAAACTTCTGGATCCTTTATAAAATAGGCCACACCCTTGTCTTCATAATCCTTTATTTTGTCTATTAAGGGTTTTCTTGGTTCAAAACTGCCAAGGCCTCCAGCAATGGCCACGATTGGGGCATTGTGCTTGGTGCCCTTATTGGTGGTTACCAAAAAGGTGCCGTCTTCCAATTTTTCAATAGTATTTGCCCGCTCCCCTAAAGTAAATCCTGGTTGGAAGGCTTTTATCTGCTCCATAAGGTTATTGACCAGATCACCTGCCAGTACTTCTGGGAATCCCGGGATATCGTAAATAGGCTTTTTTGGATATATTTCGGAACATTGGCCACCTGCCTGTGGCAAGGCGTCTATTAGATGGCATTTCAGCTGCAACAGGCCTGCTTCAAAAACCGCAAAAAGACCGGTTGGGCCTGCACCTATAATCAGAATATCTGTTTTAATCATGGAAAAAAGAACTTAAAATAGCTACAAAACTATAAAAGGAATTAGGATTGGATTATGATAATAGTCAGGTTACTGAACCACATTTATGACCTCTTGAATTTGTGGGGCATATTTTTTTATGGTCATTTCCACGCCACTTTTCAGGGTCATTTGGTTTACCGAACAGCCTACACAGGCCCCTTCCAATTTTACCTTGACCGAATTATCATTGTCTATGGAAATTAGGGAAATATCCCCTCCATCACTTTGCAAAAAAGGACGGATTTCCTCCAATGCCTTTTCAACGTTGTTTTTAAGTTCAATAGATGTCATAATTACTTCTTTTTAACAGCCGAACAACCTGCCATTGTAGTTATTTTAATAGCCTCCGTTGGAGGTAAGCTTTTGTTTCTATCCACCACTTCCCGAACTACATTTTTAGTAAGTTCCTCAAAGGCGGTTTCAATTGCCGTTGCAGTTTGCAGTGCCGCCGGCCTTCCTACATCACCTGCCTCCCTAATGCTTTGTACCAAAGGTATCTCTCCCAAAAAAGGAACATTTAAATCTTCTGACAAATGCTTGGCACCTTCTTTTCCAAAAATATAATATTTGTTGTTGGGCAATTCTTCTGGTGTAAAATACGCCATATTTTCTACGATTCCCAGCACCGGTACATTAATGGAATCTTGTTGGAACATGGCCACACCTTTACGGGCATCTGCCAAGGCTACTTCCTGTGGCGTGCTTACTACCACTGCACCTGTAATTGGTAAGGATTGCATAATGCTTAAATGTATATCCCCCGTTCCAGGAGGAAGATCCAGCAACATAAAGTCCAACTCACCCCAATGGGCATCAAAAATCATTTGGTTGAGCGCTTTGGCAGCCATGGGACCCCTCCAGATTACCGCCTGATTGGGTTGGGTGAAAAAACCAATGGATAGGAGTTTTACGCCATAATTTTCTATGGGCTTCATTTTGGATTTTCCTTCAATATTTACTGCCAAGGGTTTTTCTTGGGCAACATCGAACATGATGGGCATGGAAGGACCATAAATGTCCGCATCCAATAGTCCCACCTTAAATCCCATTTTGGCTAAGGTGACGGCCAAATTTGCTGTGACCGTTGACTTTCCTACCCCTCCTTTTCCAGAAGCAACAGCAATAATATTTTTAATGCCTGGAATGGGTTTCCCTTTTATCTCATTGGTTTTGGGCTTGGCAGCGGGAGCATCAACTTTTACGTTCACGGTTATCTTGGCCTTGTTGTACACCTTGTCGTGTATCACCTTCAAAATCTCCACCTCGGTTTTCTTTCGTGCCTGTAAACTTGGGTTGGAAATGGTAATATCAACAACTACCTCGTCTCCAAAAACCATAATATTTTTAACCGCGCCACTTTCTACCATATTCTGTCCTTCTCCTGGGACAGTGATGTTTTCTAGGGCTTTAAGTATGTCTTTCTTGTCTAATTTCATCCTAAACCATTCTTATTCAGTCATTATTAAAACTGATTCTAAATTACAAAGATAGGGCTTAGGAGCGAGATTAGGAAGGAAGGTAATTGAAAAGTAAAATAAGGCGATAAGTATCCTCTATAAGGTGGGAATTATCCATAATTATTGGTAATTGTATTAGAGAAAATTACTGTAATTCCTTCCAAGGATCCCAAAAGAGATTTTCAAAATCCATGATTTGATTATCCACTACTTTTATTCCTTCATTTTCCAATAACTGCTGCATTAAATTGGTACCGTCAAAATGATGTTTTCCAGTTAATAACCCTTTTCGGTTAACCACCCTATGGGCGGGGATATCTCCAATTTTATGGGAGCCGTTCATGGCCCAGCCCACCATTCTCGCACTTCTGGCGGTTCCTAGATATTTGGCAATGGCACCATAAGAGGTAACCCGCCCATATGGTATTTGCCTGGCAACGGCATATACTTTTTCAAAGAAGTTTTCATTTTCGGGTTTCATCAGGTATAAAAAATACGAATTAAGGTAATAACCAATAACAGCATCATTAAGGCACTTAAGATATAATTGGAATTTTTTGAAAATCCATTGTTTTTGGTCTCCAATTTGGTGAAGTAGACCGTGTACAGATAGAGTACCGTAAACGTGCCAAAGCCGGCAGCGAGGATAAATGTAGCTATATCGCGGAATTGGAATTGTATCCATCCCGAAGCGTTCCACATGGCATTCAATCCACTGTAATAAGGGATGGTCAATAAATTTAGTCCGGCTAACAATATCCCTTTAAAGAAACTGTTTTTCTTGCTTACCTTGACAATTTTTGGTCGATTCAGCTTTTTTTTCTTGGCTTTTACAAAGAAGTAGATGGCAAAGAAAGCGAAGACAATAAGGGCAATTTTTAAGAGCAGATCTATAATTTCGGGGTTCTTGAATAGAAATTTGGAAATCAGCACTGAAATATAGGCCTGAATAATGATCATGGTAGATACCCCAAGACTAAAAATAATTCCGTTGGTCTTGCCCTTTTCCACACTTATCTTGGCGGCGTTCATATTCAATAGGCCCGGTGGTACCGTGGCCATAAAGGCCGCTGAAAAAGTAGCAAAAAAAAGGGTAAGCAAATGCTCCATGGTTTACCTTATTCTAAATTTGATATAGGTGATGGGTTTTCCCTTTTCAAGATACTGCTTTTCATAGAAAGTCTGTATTTCCAGCACTTCCCTTGGGCTACCTTCATTTTTGTATATATCGTGATTGGCATAAAGCACTTCATAACTTTTACCGTGTAAAAGGCCCAAGGTATAGCCGTGCATAAATTCGCTATCGGTCTTTAGATTAACCGTACCATCTTCCTTTATGATCAATTTATACTTTTCCAAAAAGACCTCGTTGGTAAGTCTATGCTTGGTGCGCTTATATTTAATTTGGGGGTCTGGAAAGGTGATCCAGATTTCAGAAACTTCATCGGGAGCAAAAAGCCCGTCAATTAATTCTATCTGGGTTCTTAAAAAGGTGGCATTGGTTACATTTTCTTCGATTCCTGTTTTGGCCCCACGCCAAAATCGGGCCCCCTTGATATCTATTCCAATAAAGTTTTTGTTCTTATTTTGCTTGGCCATCCCAATGGTATATTCGCCTTTACCACAGCCCAATTCCAAAACAAGGGGATTGTCATTGCCGAAGAATTCATTCCATTTCCCCTTAAGGGCAAACGAACCATTCGTGATTTCTTCCCTAGTAGGTTGAATTACATTCCTAAAAGTTTCATTCTCCTTGAATCGCTTCAGCTTATTCTTACTTCCCACTGTTGATTTGTAATTTAAATTTTGGCAAAGCTAATGAAATCTAAATTTGTTTCTTAGGAAGTGGTCGTTCGTTGTTTAATGTTATCCTTAATTAAATGGGAAGAAGGAATTATAAAGGTCAGGCCCAACATTTTACAGATGTTATGCAGCTAATTTTTAAAAAGAGCGGGAAAAGAAGTAAATTAGGGCTATAATCTATGGTTAATGCAAAAATTAGGACTTTTATTCTTATCGTTAATACAACTGGAGTGCAGTGGCCAGACAATGGAGAAATTTAATGGCGTAAGCTTTGTTGCCTCTCGGGACAAGGTAGCTCAAGAGCATGTGGATGCAGTTAGGAATGTTAATGCCAAGTGTGCGGCGGTTATGCCTTTTGGGTTTATTAGGGATATGGATTCACCAGAAATAATTTTTGATACCTCAAGGCAATGGTTCGGGGAAACAAGGACCGGAGCCAGACAATATATAGATATCTTGCACCAGAATGGCTTAAAGGTAATGTTGAAACCCCAGATTTGGATTTCCAGAGGAGCATTTACAGGGGCTTTAAAAATGAAATCCGAAGAAAACTGGAAAGCCTTGGAGGCCTCTTATGATAAATTTATACTTGCCTACGCTACTTTGGCCCAAGAAACAAATGCGGACGCATTTTGTATTGGGACCGAGCTGGAGCAATTTGTAAGTCACAGACCGGAATATTGGACCCAATTGATTCAGAAAATCAGAGGTGTTTACAAGGGAAAACTCACCTATGCGGCCAATTGGGACGAATATGGAAGGACCCCTTTTTGGGAGGATCTGGATTTTATAGGGATAGATGCCTACTTTCCGTTAAGCGATGAGAAAACTCCTACCGTGGAACAATTAAGAAAAGGTTGGCAGCCACACAAAGAGAAAATAAAGGCGTTGTCCAAGGCCAAGAATAAACCCATTATCTTCACTGAATACGGATATAGGAGCAATGATTATACTGCCAAGAAACCTTGGTTGGTAGACCATAGTCAGGACGATGTTAATCTTGAGGCCCAAACCAACGCAACCAAAGCCATTTTTGAAGAATTTTGGAAAGAGGAGTGGTTTGCAGGCGGATTTGTTTGGAAATGGTTTATAGATCACGAAAAGGCGGGCGGCAAAAATGACAATCGCTTTACCCCTCAAAATAAACCGGCACAAGAAGTAATAAAGAATTATTACAATATTTACTAAGCCCTTTATTCATTCTAGTTCGGTCCCAGTTTAATGTAAGGGGGTACCCTTGGTGCTGGAATGGAATCGATCAAGAATTGTTTCAATTTGGATTGTTTTTGGAATTCGGCAGTATTTTTGATAATCTTTGTACAAAATACACATCGTGTCTGCCAGAAGAACTTTTATTTTATCGTGGATGGGGGCCTTGATTTGGTTTCCATCAATTTCCCAAACGTCGGTTAAGACTGTAATCGCCGAAAAGGGAGATGGTATCTATTCCCTACTCAGAAAGCAGGGGATGAATCCGGTGAGGCACTACGGACATTTTGTGGATCTTAACCAAGATAATTTACGGGACAGCATGCATCTTTATGAGGGTAGGGAGTATATTATACCACAAGTACCCGCAGATACTATTGCCATAGAGGAATCCGTTGCAAAAAAAGCAACCGAAATTAAAACAGTATCCAATATCCTTAGCGATGATATTTTTGGCAAGGATTACGCTTCCACGGAAATAAAGAGCAATAAGCTACAGGGTGCAGTGTACTATTTAATATCAGGTCACGGCGGGCCGGATCCCGGTGCCATTGAAAAATATGAGGGAAAAATTATAGCGGAGGACGAGTATGCCTATGATATTACGTTGCGTTTGGCCAAGGAGCTCATTTCCCATGGGGCAAAGACCTATATCATCATTAGGGATCCCAATGACGGTATAAGGGATCAGCGCGTTCTGGAAATAGATAGGGATGAGGTGGCCTATCCCAACGAAGAAATACCCTTGAATCAATTGTTGCGATTAAAGCAGCGTGTAGATATAGTAAACAAACTGTATTTGGAAAATTCGGGTAAGTATCAGCGGTTAATAGTAACCCATGTGGATAGCCGAAGTAGGGGGCAGAATATAGACGTGTTTTTCTATCATCATGAGAACAGTAAAAACGGCAAGCGTTTGGCGGAAAGTATCCATGA
This sequence comes from Arenibacter troitsensis, assembly GCF_900177645.1. Lineage (GTDB taxonomy): Bacteria > Bacteroidota > Bacteroidia > Flavobacteriales > Flavobacteriaceae > Arenibacter > Arenibacter troitsensis. The sequence continues at coordinate 226,219 of NZ_FXAO01000004.1, read as the reverse complement.
AACTTTTTTGAAAAAATATAGGCAATATCAACCTAACAGGAATTATGAGGGCACTTTCGCAGATCGCAGTGGTCTGTATTTGGTTAAAAATACCTTGCCTGCCATGGCCTATATAGAAATTGGGAATATTAAAAACAAAAAGGACCAAAAACGTATCCTGGATCCGGACAATAGACAGGCCCTTGCCAAATGGATTTCGGAAGGGGTATTGTTGGATTTTGACAATGGAAATTAGCGATATTTAAGGGGCGATATTTTTCTTGTAATACTTATACAATTGATCGGGGCCAAAACCCAATAAATTCTTCAAGTGAATTATTCCGAAGTGATATTGTAGTTTATAAGAGCCATACTTTTCATATTTTCTTGCGGAGGTTATTACACTTTGTGGCAGAACTGCAAAATTTGATATTTTGTAAAGACGCCCAATAAATTCGGTATCCTCGTATATGATATAGTTTTCATCAAAGCCACCCGATTTATGAAATAGTTCCTTAATGATAAACAAGGATTGGTCTCCACCCCTACATAACTTGTGGTTAATTCTGCTGAACCAGGCGAAGAATTGTAAAAACTTCTTGGAGGTATCGAACTTCATCCTGAAGCAGCCCGATAGTATATTTTGATGAATGGCCTTTAGAATATAAAGGTCAAAGTCTTTTGGCGGATAGGTGTCGGCATGCAAAAAGTAAAGGACCTTACCGGTGGCCAATTCCGCTCCCTTGTTCATTTGTTTGGCACGCCCCATATCTGAGATAACAATTCTTGCTCCCAAAGTTTTTGCCAAGCTTGGGGTGCCATCCGCACTGCCTCCATCCACTACAATTATTTCCCTGATATTCTTAGGATTGCTGTTTGCTTTTAAATACCGCAACAAATTGCCAATATGGGCAGCCTCATTTAGGGTCGGGATTATTATGCTTAGAGTTATAGTTTTACTCCATTTCATTTAATCCCCAGTTATAGTTCAAATAACTTATTTTGGTATTGGAAGTCAATTTTTGAGCCGCATATTGGTTGAGGTAATCTATCAAGGAACCATTTTTTGTGAAATCTTTTTTGTACCAGTTAAAAATTTCGGATAGGGAAGCTTTTTCCTTGGTAAGGACGTTTCTTTTCGGGTCGTTGATAAAATCTTTTGCAGTTTGTTCCAGTAGTTTCTCTAGATTGGTGGCAGTAAAAGCTGTGTTCAATAATTTGGGACAGGAATAAGAGGCACAGTTAATGGCAAAATGAATTCGCGGCTCATCCATTTTACGTAGTATGTTATGTTCCAGATCGCCCAAAGAAATCTTTTCATCTCCCATTTGCACGATATCTTTCCCCCATGGATTTTTGATATCCTTAATACTTTTGGTAGGGTAATTGTCCAAAATAAGTTTTACGGTAGCGGCATTATATAGGTTAATATAATAGGCAAGTTTTTGGGGTTTGGCTGCCCCATCCGTTGGAAGGTTCATGGCCAAATAATCCAAGTAATTTTGTAGTACCTTAATATCTTTGGCAAAGCTTTTATAGTTGACATTTCCTGCATCGTCTACATGCCTTTTAAGTAAAATATCCCATTTGGAATGATCTATTTGGAATTCAATTTCAGGCTTGCTATTTGGTGTATACCTTGAGGCAAGGGAAACACTATGAACACTGCCCATTAAAAGTAGTATCGGAAATATTGATAATTTAAGGCCCATGGAATATTATTTACCTTATAATTAGTGTGCCCAAGTACTTAAACCTTACATCTAATGGATGATTAACAACAGCCTCCGCCATTATAATGCCATGTACTTTTGCTAATATGGATTTCAGTGTTGCTTTTTTCCAGGGCGGCTGCGGTTTTGTCACATACGGCCAAAGGCTGGTTTTGCATTAGAACATGACCATTTTTATCATCAAAATATTCCTCATTCCCGTAGTATATGGCTGTCTTTCCAGTAAAAACGCAGGGGCCATCTTTGGGCATAGGGTCTTTTATTGCAGCTATTTCAATAGATTCAATAAAGATCAATTCGTCTGTAGGATAGTGATTGGGAGAGAGAACACGGTATGATTTTCGTGCCCTAATTTCAATGGTTCCAAAACCGGCATCGGTCAATACTTTTATGTAGTCCTTCAGGGGGATACTCCCGCTTAAGCAAAGGGCCCGTAGTCGGTCATCGTTACGTAGGGTTTTGTTCATGGGCTGTTCACAAATGGGGTCGCTCATAACCAATCTCCCATGAGGTTTTAATACGCGATACATTTCCGAAACTGCCTTCTTCAAGTCTTCTGACTTAAAGATGTTGAACAGACAGTTCTGAGCCGCAACATCAATACTTTCGTCTTCAATAGGCAGGTTTAGGGCATCCCCCTTTACCAGATTTACAAACTCGCTCTTAAACCAAGGGTTTTCCTGCTCCGCAATTTTGAAGTTTTCTTTGGAAGCCTCCAACATCTCATCCACAACATCAACTCCGGTTACCCCGCCCAGCTGCCTGGAAAAGTAGGAAAACTGCAACAACTCCATTCCACCCCCGACCCCTACATAGAGCACTTTTGGATTGTTGACCAAGTCCTGGGCAGAAACCGTACTTCCACAACCGTAGTTCATCTCCTGCATAATTTTGGGGATGGACAATCCTGGGAATTGCCAAATAGGATTTGTGGTACAGCACAGTCCAACATCAGGGGTCAATGCGGCATTTCTATATAATTCATTTGTTGCTTCTAAATAGCTCATGTCTTTATGTTTAAATGTTTGTCATTGGGCTCGTGATTTCCTTTCTTCACCGCTCACAATTAAATTTCCTTGATCAATTCCCTAAATAATTGAATCATTTTTGGTTCCGTTCTTCCTGCAATTTCAATTATTTCGGAAATGTTGACGGGTTTTAGGTTGTCAGGGTCGCATTCGTCCGTTAAGACAGATACGGCCACTACCGGCAATTTTAAGTGATTGGCTACGATGACCTCTGGCACGGTACTCATGCCAACGGCATCGGCGCCAATAATTTTCAACATTCTATATTCTGCCTTAGTTTCCAGTTGAGGCCCTACGACAGAGGCGTAAACCCCCTTCTGCAGGGTAATGTTTTTCTTTTTGGCTATTTTTTCCAAACATTTACGCATAGGGATGTCATATGGTTCGCTCATATCTGTAAAGCGATCTCCAAATTGACTTACGTTTTTAAATGCTAGGGGTGAACCACCTTGAAGGTTAATGTGGTCCTCGATGAGCATGAGGTCGCCTTTTTTGAAATTGGGGTTAATGGCCCCGGCAGCATTGGAGATAAACAGTTTTTTTATTCCCAACATTTGCATTACCCGAATAGGGTAGGTAACGTCCAAAAGGTCATATCCTTCGTAAAAGTGAAACCTGCCCTGCATCACTACCACTTTTTTGCCTTCTAAGGTACCGTAGATCAATTTGCCCGAATGGAATTCCACGGTAGCCAAGGGAAAATAGGGAATATGGTTGTAATGCGCTTCTATCGGATTCTCAATTTCATCTGCCAGTTTGCCTAGGCCAGTTCCCAGTACTATGCCAATTTCAGGGGTTTCAAAGCCTTTTCCTATTAAATAATCAGTAGATTCTTTAAGTATTTTGCCGGTCATATAATTTTAATTTTTTAAAAAGGTTCGGAAGATTTCTATGTCCTTAATATCTTCAAAGTAATCAATATCATTTTTGGGTGCTAACAAACCGTAGTCCATATTTCTTAGATCCTGTACTGTGGCCTGAAAAACGGTATTCGAGCCCCAGATTTTATTATTAAACAGCGCTGGGTTAAAGATTTTCATCCCCAGTAAATAATAGCCGCCGTCAATAGCTGGGCCTATTATATAATCATGTTGATCCAAGAGATTAAAAGCTTCCAATAGATCATTTTCGGTTAAATCGTACATATCACTGCCAATAATAATAATTTTTTCGTAGCCGGCATTAAATCCGTCAATAAAGGCATTGGACATACGCTCGCCCAAATCATTACCGGACTGTACTTTTTTTGCATAATCGGAACTATCCCAAATGTCATTTTCCCAAATATCATCGGAATAGTACAGCCATTTTCCAATATTTAAGCCTTGGGTAATATTCTTGGTGTGGTCAAGTAAAAATTTATATATATTAAGGGCAGTCTCATCGCCCACAGTTGCCGCCAATCTGGTTTTGCACTTACCAAGTTCGGGGTTGCGTGTAAATATGATAAGTAAGTCTTTGGGGAGGGTCATATGGACTGTTGAATATTTTTTAATTTAATGGTCGTTATAGGTTTGTATTCATTACTTAATTCCAAGCTGGAAATTGAGAATTGCATTTGTTACTACTAGGGCAGATTGGTGTCGTTTGGTGATGTAGGCATTAGTTGTTATGTTTTTTATGTCCGTATACTTTGGTGGCATTGTTCAACATTTTGCCCCAGTGTCTGTTATAGGCATGCACTCTATCTGTCTCTTGTTCAATGGAATCATACACTGGAAAACCCTTATTTTTCCATTCAAAAATACCGCCATAAAGGTTGTAGACTTCTTTATAACCATTTTTTAGGAGCTTTTCCCCGACTTTTTCTGATCGGACCCCTATGGAGCAATAAACCACGATAGGCCTATTTTTGTCAGGAACAATGGCTAAAATAGTATCTTTATCGAAGTTTTTATTGCCTAGCCAGATGGCCTTGGCAATATGGCTTACCTCAAATTCCTCTTTTTCCCTGGTGTCCAAGATTAGAAACCGGGTATGTCCTGTTAAACTTTCCGCTGTTATATATGGCACACTGTTATTATTGAACTTCTTTAATGCCTGGTCTATCTTGCTTTGACCGTGTAGTCCGTAAAGGCAAAAAAGGCTTATAAGTATATGGAAGGGATATTTCATTTGAAGTATAATCGAATGGTAAAGATAGTATATTGGCAAGATAACCTTAAGGGTTGGCCAATGGAGCACAAATTAATTTTATTTATGGCTTAAGGGAACTCCATTATTAAAATTTGATTTTTTAATTTCACCGTTCGGTAACTACGCAATTTGTTTTTTTGTAAAACTTTAAAATGTTTTGTTGGCTGTTGTCTTTATATTATGTCTTTGCTATTGATAAATCTCATTTTAATATTGTTATATGCCCGATAAAAAGAAAAAGAGTCATGACTTTAAATCCAACCTTTATTCCTATTGGAAGAAATCCCGAAGGTTTAGGGTGGGGATTTTTGCTGACATACATGATGCCTTGTTTATAATAGCAGGGATTTTTTCTGCTGCCTTTGGCTTGGAAAGTTTTCTATTGCCCAATAGTTTTATTGATGGTGGGGCAACGGGAATCTCACTTTTGATTTCCGAAATCTCGTCTATACCCTTATATATATTGATTATTCTTGTCAATATCCCATTTATATTTCTTGGTTATAAGGTGATAGGCAAACAATTTGCCGTTAAGGCCTCTTTGGCAATTATTGGCCTGGCCATAGTTTTGGCCACGGTACACTTTCCGGAAGTTACTGAAGACAAGCTTTTAGTAGCTGTTTTTGGAGGTTTTTTTCTAGGTGCTGGTATTGGTCTGTCCATTAGGGGTGGTGGTGTCTTGGATGGCACCGAGGTACTTGCCATTTATCTGAGCAGGAAATTAAGGACCAAAATTGGGGATAATATAATTGTAATAAATATTATAATTTTCTTGGCTGCTGCCTATTTCCTTTCTCTGGAAACGGCCCTATATTCCATGTTGACCTATTTATCGGCTTCCAAAACCTTGGATTTTGTGGTGGATGGGATCGAGGAGTACACTGGGGTTACCATTATATCTGCCCGTAGTGAGGAGATCAGGCTTATGATTACGGAGAAACTCGGAAGGGGTCTCACCATCTATAAGGGTCATGGAGGTTACGGTAAGAGCGGTGTACACAATGAGTACGACATTATTTATGCGGTTATCACCAGGTTGGAGATTAGTAAACTAAATACCGAACTGGAAAAGATAGATCCCAATGCCTTTGTTGTGATGAACAGTATAAATGATACCAAAGGAGGGATGATCAAAAAGCGGGCCTTGAACCACTAAAATTCCAATTATTCCACAAATATGTAAGTATTACGGGAGTATTGCTACCAATGTAACTATTGTTACCGATGGCTGCTTGGATAAGGGCTAATTTTGGGAGCAAATAGGATTACATTTTTATGGAACAAGCGGTACAGAATACAAAAGCTGAATTAATTCGTGATAGTTTAAGGTCGTCCATGGATTATGTGGATTACAGGTTAATGGTTTCCAGATTGGCTTTAGAGGGAAAATCCACGGGATCGATGGAAAGTCGGGAATATGTTGATTTTACACGTCTGAACGATCAACGAATGAAACGTTTGGACAAGACCATTAAGATCGATGCTGACTCTCAAGCTAAAATTAAACAGCTGAACAAAAAAACGACCTGGTTGGTGCTAACTGAAAGTTGGTGTGGCGATTCTGCCCAAACCCTACCGGTAATGAATAAGATTGCCGATTTAAATGGGAATATTTCGTTAAGGCTTGTATTGCGCGATGACAACCTAGAACTAATGGAGCAGTTTTTGTCCAATGGCGCTATGGCTATTCCAAAATTGATCGCCATAGATGAAAATACGGGCAAGGTGACAGGGGAATGGGGTTCCCGACCTTCCATTGCTGCCAAAATGGTGCAAGACTACAAAAGTAAATACGGGAAGTTAACGGCAGAGTTTAAGCAGGATCTGCAGCTGTGGTATAATAAGGATAAGGGGCAGAATACGGTGAGCGACCTATTATCTTTGCTTTTCTTGAAATAGATAGGTAATGGTGCCCATTTGTTCGGCCTTTTCTCCGGTATTAAATTTGGACTTTAAGGCATATTCAATGGCGTTATCCACAAGGCAGCCATTTAGGGTGCTGGAACTTTTTTTGTTTACATCGGCCTCAATGACCTTTCCCAACGGGTCAACCTTAATATTAATGACTACCTTACCTCCTTCTATACAAGTATAAATAGGTATGGGAAGGCTGGTATGCCTTCTGTCTACCAAGGAATAGGAAATAGAAGTCCGTCTTTTGGCCAAATTGTTGGTCATTACTTCTTTACTGGCTTCCTTTTCTCCCAAAAGTTCTTGTTTTTCCCTTCTTCTCCTAGCCAACTCCTTTACTCTTGCGGCATATTCCGAGTCAGAACTTAGATAGTCGGTAGGATCGTCACTATCGGCGGAAAGTTCCTGTTCCTCCAATATTTCCTCCAATGTTTTGAGCGGCTCGGGGTTACCAAAACTGGGTTTATTGGCCTCGTTATAGGCCATATGGCTTTTAACGGGATCTGCCTTGGCCATTTCCTCCATTTCCTTTATTTCTTCTTCAATTTGCTTTTCCAGATCCTCCTCTTCCAACAGACTTAATTCAATAACATATTCTTCCTTTTCTTTTTGTCCCAAGTGGATGTTGTATAAACCTAGCACCACCAAGGCCATGGAAAAGAATGTTATTATTAAAGAAAGTTGTTTACGGTTTAAATTCATAGTGATATAACCACGTTTTATCAAAAATATTTCAAATTATCGACGAACGGTTAGGTTACCACTTTTTATATCGAGTTTTAACTGTCTATTTGCAGTAAGTTACCAAATTCCTCGGGGGTTATGGCTTTATTTACGTTGTAATCCCCTATTTTGGTTCTTTTCAACGAGGATAAATGCGCTCCGGATTGCAGTGCCTTACCGAAATCATGGGCCAAAGACCTAATATAAGTACCTTTGCTACAGACCACCCTAAACTGTACCATGGGCAGCGAAATGGAGGTAATTTCAAACTCGGTAATAGTGACCTTTCTCTTTTTAATCTCCACTTCCTTGCCTTCCCTGGCATATTCATAAAGTCTTTTGCCGTCTTTTTTGAGAGCAGAAAAAACGGGCGGAATTTGTTCTATATCCCCAATAAATTGGGTAGTGGTACTGTGGATCATTTCATTGGTAATATGATCCATGGGGTATTTTTCGTTTATTTCGGTTTCCAGATCATAGGAAGGGGTAGTGCCTCCAAGGGTAATAGTGCCTGTATACTCCTTTTCCTGACCCTGCAGTTCGTTTATGGTTTTGGTGGCTTTTCCTGTACAGATAAGTAATAGGCCTGTTGCCAAAGGGTCAAGGGTTCCGGCGTGGCCTATCTTAATTTTCTTTAGCTGGAATTTCTTTCTAATTTTCCATTTTAAGGAATTAACAGCCTGAAAAGATGACCAACCAAGTGGTTTGTCTATTAGTAAAACCTGTCCGTCTAAAAAGTCGTCCTTTGTCATTAGATAACCGTTAGCGGACTTATAAAATAATGTATAATAATGATTGCGATACCCACAACGATTCTATAGTAGCCAAAAATCTTGAAGCCGTGTTTGCTTAAATATCCAATAAAAGTCTTAATTGCGAAAAGGGCCACTATAAAACCAACCACGTTTCCTATTATCAATAAATTTATTTGTTCGGAAGTTAGGGTAAACCCAGCGTTGTAATAGTCGTAACTCTTTTTAAGGGTAGCCCCCAACATGGTGGGCAAGGCCAGAAAGAATGAAAATTCTGCCGCTGCGGTCCTAGAGAGTTTTTGGGTCATCCCTCCAACAATACTGGCACCACTTCTGGAAACGCCCGGAATCATTGCCAAACACTGGAAGAGTCCTATCTTAAAAGCCGTGGCATATGAAATATCGGTGTTCTCCGAGTTTCCAAATAAATCGTCGACCCTTAACAATATTAAACCTCCGACCACCAAAGAAAAGGCAACTACAAGTGGGCTTTCCAACAGTGAATCTATTAGATTGCTAAAAAGTAAACCAAAGACCACTGCAGGAATAAAGGCGACCAGGAGTTTATAATAGAAATCGATGCTTTGGAAAAAGCGTTTAAAATAGAGTACTACAACAGAAAGTATGGTGCCCAGTTGTATAACGATAGTAAACAATTTCGTAAAATCTTCCTGTGCAATACCAAAAAAGGAAGATGTAATAATCATGTGTCCAGTTGAAGAAACCGGTAAATACTCGGTTATACCTTCAATAATGGCAAGAATAATAGCCTCAAATATGTCCAAAATTTATTTCTTCTTATGCGGATTCAACAGAATGGCGTAAACTTCTATCCCTAGGCCGATCAAAACCAATGTTGGGGCCAAGCGTATTCTTCTGAAATTATAAATTTCAGGATTAAAGACATTGGGGTCGTCACTGCCTCCACCGCTCATAAGGATAAAACCTAGGCTTATAAATGCCAAGCCAACAAACATAAAGAGGTAATTTTTTTTCTGAAAAATAAATTCCCGTTTAGGCTTTTGTGGTTGATTGTTGTTTTGTTTTTTACTCATGCCGCAAAGTTAATAATATAAATCGTCCGTTCTAAGATTTAGGAAACGTTGTGTTGCAAAAAATGTACTGATAAAAGAAATCAAGACCCCTAAAAAGAAAACGCTTCCAAATAGAAAAATGAGAATCGTAGGATCCTGAAACAGATTGAGTTCCGGAAAATTTATATCCACATAATAAATTACAAAGCCTAAGGCAATTAATGCCAGGACAGCACCAAGGACCCCCAATTTAATGTTGGTCCATATAAAGGGTCTTCGGATAAAAGTTTTGGTGGCTCCAACCATCTGCATGGTCTTTATGATAAAGCGCTTGGAGTAAATGGATAGTCGGATGGAACTATTTATCAATAGCACAGCGATAAAGGTAAAAATACCACTGGCGACCAGAATCCAGAAACTTATTTTTTTTACGTTATCGTTTAAAAGTGTAATCAGGGGTTTGTCGTAGCTCACTTCTTCAATATAGTCCCGGCTCGAAATTTCCTCTGCTATTTCCGCAATCTTCTCTGTAGAAACATAATCGGCCTTAAGTTGCACATCTATGGAATTCTTAAGGGGGTTATATCCCAAGAAATCCAAAAAATTCTCTCCAATTTCCTCACTGTGTTGTTCTGCCGCCTGTTCCTTGGAAACATAGGTGGCCTTTTTGGTGTATTCGGCCATGGCCAAACTTTTTTGCAATTGGTCAACCTCCACCTCTTTGGCATTGTCCTTAAGAAAGACAGATATGGTGATCTGTTCCTTGAAATGATCGGCCAACTTTTTAGTATTCAATACCAATAGTCCCAAAATCCCCAATAGAAAAAGGACCAGGCCAATACTTAGGACCACTGAAAAATAAGAGGAGATAAGCTTTCTTTTTTGAAAACGTTCAAAAGATGTACTCATAGTTGAAAATCAATATGTAAAAATAGGAAAGTAAATTGAAATAGGAATAGTTGAGGCATGTTTCATAAACAATTTCAAAATAAAGTGATACACAAAGTTATATCGGTGTTGAAGATATTCAATTGAAATTATTGTGATTGCCCGCAGAAGGTCAAAGTTGTGGCATTGGGAATATTGTTTACTAGGGTGTGATGGCACTGCCTTTGGCTACTTTTTACAGGGTTCCATTCATAATGGTGTTATGGCATGGGTAGGTTAGTGGATAATATCTTTTTGCTTTCATAGATTAAACTTATTTTTGCGCTGCATAAAATAAATGGAGCGTTGACCCTTAGTGCGCTGGATTTAAAGACAAATAATAAAGGATGACTTACGATTTCAGGAAGATTGAAGAAAAGTGGCAGAAATTTTGGGCGGAAAACCAAACTTTTAAGGCAGAAAACAACTCCCAAAAAGAGAAGTTTTATGTATTGGATATGTTTCCATATCCTTCCGGTGCCGGTTTGCATGTTGGGCATCCTTTAGGGTACATTGCCAGTGATATCTATGCGCGTTACAAAAGGCATAAAGGGTTTAATGTATTGCATCCTATGGGATACGATTCCTTTGGATTGCCTGCGGAGCAATATGCCATTCAGACCGGGCAACATCCTGCCATTACCACAGAGACCAATATCAGCAGATATAGGGAGCAGTTGGATAAAATAGGCTTTTCTTTCGATTGGAGCAGGGAAGTTCGTACCTCCGATCCCAGTTATTACAAATGGACACAATGGATCTTTATCCAGCTTTTTAATTCCTGGTACAATAAGGATTCCGATAAGGCTGAAGATATTTCAAGTCTGATCGCCATTTTCGAAAAAGAGGGCAACCAAAGTGTAAATGCGGTATGTGATGAAGATGTAACCGTATTTTCGGCTACCGATTGGAAAGCCTTTACAGCAAAGGAGCAGCAGGAAGTGTTGTTGCAATATAGGTTGACGTATTTGGCGGAGACCGAAGTAAATTGGTGTCCGGTTTTGGGAACCGTATTGGCGAACGACGAGATTGTCAATGGCGTTTCGGAGCGAGGCGGTCATCCAGTTGTCCGTAAAAAAATGACCCAATGGAGTATGCGCATTTCTGCCTATGCCCAGCGGTTGTTGGATGATTTGGCTTTGGTAGATTGGCCTCAGCCCTTAAAGGACTCCCAAACCAATTGGATAGGTAGGTCCGAGGGTGCGGAAGTTACATTTAGGGTCCTCCCCCAAACCCCCTCCCAAGGAGGGGGGTCGGATTCGTCTTCACCAAAATTTCATACTGCCGATTCTGACATTTACGGAGTTTTATTGGAAAGGGCTCAAGAAATGCGTAAGAATCCCACAAAGGCTGAAGCTTTACTATGGGAAGCTCTAAGAAATAAAAATTTGAATTCGAAATTTAGGAGACAGCATCCAATTTCTAGGTATATAGTTGATTTCGTTTGCCTTGAAAGGGAATTGATCGTGGAGGTTGATGGAGAAATTCACCAATATCAGTTAAACAAGGATGCCGAAAGGCAATTGTTGTTGGAGCAGAAAAAAGGCTACACCGTACTAAGATTTACTAATGATGAAGTCCTTAATAATATTGATGAAGTAATTTTAAAAATTGAGAAGTCACTTAGCTCCCCCTCCTTGGGAGGGGGCTGGGGGGAGGTCAATACGGAAGATATGGAAATTTCGGTTTTCACCACCAGACCAGATACTATTTTCGGAGTTAGTTTTATGACCTTGGCTCCGGAACACGAATTGGTTGGCAAAATAACCACTGCGGAGCAAAGGGAGGAAGTAGAGGCCTATATAGCGGCTACAGCCAAGCGCAGTGAGCGCGACCGTATGGCCGATGTAAAGACCATTACCGGAGCCTTTACCGGGGCTTATGCAGAACACCCGTTTAGCAAGGAGCCCATCCCAATTTGGATCGGGGATTATGTATTGGCGGGCTATGGTACCGGGGCGGTAATGTCCGTTCCCTGTGGAGATCAGCGCGATTATGACTTTGCAAAGCATTTCAATATTCCCATTCCCAATATATTTGAGGGAGTGGACATTTCCGAAGAGGCTTTTGCCGATAAGGAAAAGACAGTTATTGCCAATTCTGATTTCTTAAATGGGCTTCCCTATAAAAAAGCCGTGAAACGCGTTATTTTCGAATTGGAAAAATTGGAACAGGGAACAGGAAAAATCAACTATAGGCTGCGCGATGCTGTTTTTAGTCGGCAGCGCTATTGGGGGGAACCGTTTCCGGTATATTATGTGGACGGAATGCCCCAAATGATTAGTGTGGATCATTTGCCTATAATACTACCTGAAGTTGAGAAATACTTGCCTACCGAAACCGGGGAGCCACCTTTGGGGAATGCCACTGTTTGGGCCTGGGACGTAAACAAGTCGGAAGTAGTCAATAATCAGTTAATAGATCATAAAACTGTATTTCCCTTGGAGTTGAACACTATGCCTGGTTGGGCAGGTAGTTCGTACTACTTTAACCGTTATATGGATCCCAACAATAAGGAGGAAGTATTTTCCCAAGAGGCCATTAATTACTGGCAGGATGTAGACCTATATATTGGGGGTAGCGAGCATGCTACCGGACATTTGCTATATAGCCGATTTTGGCAGAAGTTTTTGTTCGATAAAGGCATAGTGCCAAAACCGGAATTTGCCAAAAAACTGATCAACCAAGGGATGATTACGGGAACAAGTGCCTTCATTTATAGATTGGAAGGCCAAAATACACTTGTTTCAAGGAATTTAATAGGAGATAGATCGGTACAGCCACTGCACGTAGATGTGGCATTAGTGAATCCATCCGATGAGTTGGATTTGGTAAGATTCAAGGAAAATCCTCTTTATGCCGACTTTAGGGAAGCAGAGTTCGTTTTAGAGGACGGGAAATACATTGTTGGTAGGGAAGTGGAAAAAATGTCCAAATCCAAATACAATGTGGTGAGTCCGGATAGTATCTGCCAGGAGTACGGTGCAGATTCCCTTCGTTTGTACGAGATGTTCCTGGGGCCGTTGGAGCAATCCAAACCTTGGAATACCGCTGGTATTACGGGGGTACACAGTTTTCTTAAGAAAATGTGGCGTTTGTACCACGGGGGTGACGAAGGGGCGTTCTTAGTCACCGATGCCGAACCTACAGCAGATAATTTAAAGACTTTGCACAAGACTATCAAGAAGGTAGAGGAAGATGTAGAGAATTTCTCCTTCAACACTTCTGTATCTACCTTTATGATTGCCGTGAATGAACTGTCTGCCCAGAAATGTTCCAGCAGGGCTATTTTAGAGCCCTTGGCCATTTTGGTTTCTGCTTATGCGCCCCATATAGCGGAGGAACTTTGGAGTAAATTGGGACACCCTACCTCTATTTCCACGGCTCCCTTTCCTAAATTTGACGGGAAGTATTTAGTGGAAAGCAGTAAGGAATATCCAATTTCTTTCAATGGTAAAATGCGCTTTAAATTGGAATTGCCGGCAGATCTTTCCAAAGAGGAAATTGAGGCTGCTGTAATGGCACATGATAAAACACAGGAACAACTACAAGGGCGTACCCCTAAAAAGGTAATTGTGGTTCCGGGAAAAATTGTCAATATAGTGGGATAGGGAGTTTGTTCCAAGGCTAAAGTTGGTTTTGGTTATATGTTTAAATATTAATTCACCTTGTGGGGCTTGCCCATAAAATTGTATCTAGCGGAATGGAGAATATAGAAATCATGGGGCTGGTGGCGGCCGTACTTACTACCTATTCTATAGTGCCGCAGGTATATAAGACGTGGAGCAATAAATCTACCAAGGATATTTCGCTCACCATGTATTTGGCTATGTTCCTTGGGGTGGTCCTATGGCTTATTTATGGCATTTACCATGATAGTATACCTATGATCTTGGCTAATTTTATTACAGCGGTATTACTTTTTGTTATGGTTGTCCTTAAGTTAAAATACAAATAGCCGGTAATTTCCTTATTAGAATTTCTTATTATTTGGCACTGTTGATGGACCGCTTCATTATTGGGTTCGTACACATAATGTGAAAAGCATAATAATCCATGTTCCCGAATCTCATTTGAAGGATTTTCTTTTATTTTTATTTTTTTTGTTCCATTTTTGGAATCTCCACCATAATGCAATCATGGTAAGGAATAAGGCTATTTGCCGGAAGGCTGTTTTTATCGGATAGTAATAAAACAATATACAATGAAAGTTGGCATACCCAAAGAAATGATAAATAACGAAAGCAGGGTAGGCATGACGCCTGCCGGGGTTTTCGAGTTGGTGAAAAACAACCATACGGTCTATGTCCAATCCGGGGCTGGTAATGGTAGCGGTTTTTTAAACATAGATTACCAGCAGGCGGGTGCCATAGTTTTGGATACCATCGGTCAGGTTTATGCCATGAGCGACATGATCGTTAAAGTAAAGGAGCCGGTAAAGGAGGAGTATGCCTATGTGCAAAGGGGGCAGATTGTTTTTACCTATTTTCATTTTGCCTCTAGTGAGGTCCTTGCAGAGGCCATGATAGACCGTAAGGGTGTTTGCATTGCTTATGAAACCGTAGAGGATGAAGACGGGTCCTTGCCTTTGTTGACACCAATGTCCGAAGTTGCCGGAAGAATGGCCATTCAACAAGGTGCCAAATATTTGGAGAAGCCGGAAAAAGGCAGGGGGGTGCTTCTTGGAGGCGTTCCAGGAGTGGCACCGGGAAGGGTTTTGGTACTGGGCGCTGGTGTTGTAGGCATTCAAGCTGCTAAAATGGCAGCCGGACTAGGAGCCCATGTGACTATTCTGGATATCAATATGAAACGGCTTCGCTATGTAAACGATGTTATGCCAAGCCATGTAGTAACGGAATTTTCAAATGAGTTCAATATAAGGAAACACATTAAAGACCATGATCTAATTGTTGGAGGTATCTTATTAAAGGGGGCCAAAGCCCCTAAGATCATTACTCGGGATATGCTCAAGGATATGCGTCCGGGTACCGTAATTGTGGATGTGGCCGTAGATCAAGGGGGCTGTGTGGAAACCACAAGGCCTACCACACATGAGAACCCTGTATATATTGTAGATGATGTGGTTCATTACTGCGTTACCAATATGCCGGGGGCAGTTCCTCATACGTCAACCATGGCCTTGACCAATGTAACCCTGCCCTATGTGGTAAAACTGGCCAATTTGGGTTGGGAGCGAGCCTGTCAGAAGGATGCATCCCTTCAAAAAGGGCTGAACATAGTAAAGGGAAAGGTAATCCGTAAAGAGATTTTGGAAGCCTTCAAATGGCAAGCTTTGGATGACTAGACCGTACATTTTGTCATATATCCCACCCCGTCATAATTTGGCGGGGTTTTTGATTGTTTAGAAAAGAAAGAATTACTTGCTATAAAGAAAAGGAAACTTTAGTATATTGGATTAATTTTAAAAAGAGAATTGTTATGATGATGTATTATATATTGCTGGGTGCTATAGCTCTGGTGAGTTGGTTGGTTAGTAATAAATTAAAAAGTAAATTTAAGCACTATTCCAAGGTGCATTTGCGCAACGGTATGAGTGGTGCCGAAATTGCCGAAAAGATGTTGGCAGACCACGGAATAAGGGATGTAAAGGTTATTTCTACACCAGGAATGCTAACGGACCACTACAATCCGGTAAATAAAACGGTAAACTTAAGTGAAGGGGTGTACAATCAAAGAAACGCTTCAGCAGCGGCAGTTGCGGCCCACGAATGTGGACATGCGGTGCAACATGCTACGGCATATGAATGGTTGACCCTGCGTTCCAAATTGGTGCCCGTGGTAAGTGTTACCTCAGGAATGTCCATGTGGGTGGTTTTTGGTGGTATTATGCTGGGAGCTGCAGCCGGAGTGGGTCTGGGCTATTGGGTGGCCGTGGCAGGTCTAATTATGATGGGGCTCGCTACCTTGTTTAGCTTTATTACCCTCCCTGTTGAATACGATGCCAGTAACCGTGCCCTTGCGTGGTTAAAGAACAAGAATATGGTGACCCAAGAAGAATACAAAGGGTCTGAGGATGCGTTGAAATGGGCTGCCAGAACTTACTTGGTAGCGGCAATAGGATCTTTGGCAACCCTGGTATATTGGGCTATGCAAGTTTTGGGAAGTAGGGACTAAGACTTATGACAAATCAAATAAAAAGGGAGATCAAAAAGATTTCCCTTTTTTTATATTGTTATTTGCCGGTCTATTTGTTGGTCCAAAGAAATAAAGGTCTCCGTTCTGGATACTCCTTCTATCTGCTGTATGTTCTTGTTAAGCACGTGCATAAGATGCTCGTTGTCCCTACAAAGAACTTTTATGAGAATGGACCAGTTTCCTGTGGTATAATGGCATTCCAATACCTCTGGGATTTTTTCAAGTTCCTTAACGGCTACAGGATTGCTCATAGCCTTGTCCAAATAAATGCCAATGTAGGCCATGGTGGTGTACCCCAAAACTTTGGGGTTAATAATGAATTTAGAACCTGCAATTAGGCCCGAAGCTTCCAATTTTCGTAACCTTTGATGAATGGCAGCACCTGAAATCCCTATATTTCTGGCAATTTCCAGAACGGGCTTTCTAGCATCGTCCATTAAAAATCGTAGTATCTTTTTGTCGATACCATCAATTTTAAGGTTTTCGTTATTGGATTTCATCGGTTCTACTTCAATTTCTATATAAAGATACCAAAATGGTTTTACATCTTAACTAGCAACAGAGTCGGGATTATAACCCAAGTAGGGTACCTGGTATTCCTTAAAGTGAATTCCATAGCTTTTAAGTTGCTCTAAAATAGGCTCGTAGACTTCCCGTCTTATGGGCAATTGCACCCCTGGAGTGGTGATCTTTTTGTTTAATATCAATAAGGTGGCCATGGCTACTGGCAATCCAACAGTTTTGGCCATTGCAGTATAGGTCCGGTCTTCGCCAATAACTACTGTATTGGAATCTATTTGTTCCTTTTTTCCATTAAGTTCGTACCCAAATTTGTGGTACATAACAATCATATCCTTATCTGTATTGGCCAAGGTCCAACTGTCTTCCAAGATTCTTTGCAAAATTTGTGCAGGAGTGGCATTTTTTAGTTCAATCTTTCTATCGGAATCAAAAAGGTGCAATTCCATTAATTTTTCCCACATAATATCATCCTGGTCTATTTTAAGGTAATGTCGCAGTTTTAGTTCTACGGTATTGGTAGGCGAATAAGGAAGAAATAAGTTTACGAATTCGCGGTAGGACATTCCTTCAGAATTCTCAATGGTATAGCTATCGTCTGTCATGCCCAACTGTACGAACATGTTCCATGCTTTGGAAAAGCCAACCCTTCTCATGGTGCCCCTATATAAGGTAAGTACATTCTCCAGTCCGTAGGCTTCCCTGTATTTTAGGGAGTCCCTGTTGGCGTACACTTCAAATTTCCCGTAACCTTCTACATCTAAAAATTCCGTCCTTCTAAATAGTTTGTGGTAGGGGATATATTTGTAGGTGCCTTCTTGAATAAATTTGGCTACGCCGCCCTGACCTGCCAATACAACATTTCTGGGATTCCAGGTAAATTTATAGTTCCACAGGTTATTATCGCTTTCCGGAGCCACCAAGCCACCGGTGAAAGATTCGAACAGAATCATTTTGCCACCACGTGCCCTGATATTATCTATGACCTGCATGGCACTCATGTGATCTATTCCGGGATCCAGGCCAATTTCATTCATAAAAACCAAGCCCTTTTCTTTGGCCTGGTGGTCCAGGGCCAAGATGTCATCGCTTATATAGGAGGCTGTAACCAAATGTTTTGTAAATTGAATACAATCCACTGCCACCTTGATATGAAAACGGGCAGGGAGCATGGAAATGACAATATCCGATTGTTCTATAGCCCTACTTCTGTCGTTATCATTTAAAATATCCAATTTTAAAATCGTACAGGATTTATGTAATTTTATTTTATCGGGAAGGACTTCCGGATTTAAGTCGCAAATAGTAATATGTAAATTTTCGACCTCTGCTTTCTGTATTAAATAATCCAACAAATATGCAGTGGATTTTCCGGTGCCTACAACGAGAATTTTTCTACGCATGGGTATTTTACTTTTCTATTTCATGGATACTAAGGTATCAAATTGTTATATTTGTAAGAAATAAGCCTTAATAAGTTATGAACAAAACAATTTTTGGCACTGGTATATTTTTCGGTCTAACGGCAGTTCTTTTGGGAGCTTTTGGTGCACATGGTTTGGAAAAAATGGTCGATGCCAAGGCCATTGAGACCTTTGAAACCGGAGTGCGGTACCAGATGTACCACGCTTTGTTCCTTTTAATTTTGGGAGGGAGCAATATATTGGTCAACGAGCGAAAAAAGTTGGTTTATTATTTCATCGTGGTCGGAATGGTATGTTTTTCTTTTTCAATTTACCTTTTGGCCATCAATGAATTGACTAGTTTCGATTTTAAGAAATTGGCGCTATTAACACCCCTTGGAGGTGTTCTCTTGATGGCCGGTTGGATACTTCTGGGTATTAGGGTACTTAAACAAAAAGCATTAAACTAAAACCAACACGCTCATAGAGCACTCAAATATTTCTATTTAAACTCAACTATCATGAATTCATTAACACCCTCAACTAAATCGATTGCGTTGGAGACCTATGGTATAACCAGTAAAAAAATCCATTACCAATTGGCGCCGTCCAAACTTCATGAAATTACTGTGGAAAAGGGCATGGGAGTAACTTCGTCTACCGGAGCTTTGGCCATTAATACCGGTGAATTTACCGGGAGGTCACCAATGGACAGATTTATTGTAAAGGATGATATTACGGCCGATAAAGTTTGGTGGGGAAATGTGAATATACCCTTTGAAAGCGAAAAGTTTGATGCCCTTTACAATAAGGTCATCAAATATCTCAATGAAAAGGAACTTTATGTAAGGGATTGTTTTGCTTGCGCAGACGATGATTACAAGATGAACATCAGGGTCATTAATGAATACCCTTGGTCCAATATGTTTGCCTATAATATGTTTTTAAGGCCCACTGAAGAAGAGTTGGTGGGTTTTGACCCGGAATGGACCGTGATCAATGCACCCGGTTTTATGGCAAAGGCAGAGGAAGATGGGACAAGGCAGCATAATTTTGCCATCCTGAATTTTACCCGCAAAATTGCCTTGATAGGAGGTACGGGATATACGGGGGAAATTAAAAAGGGAATATTTTCTGCACTGAATTTCATACTTCCCGTATTTAAGAATTGCCTACCCATGCATTGTTCGGCAAATGTTGGCGAAGATGGGGATACGGCTATCTTTTTTGGCCTTTCTGGAACGGGAAAGACTACCTTGTCGGCAGACCCACATAGAAAATTGATCGGGGACGATGAACATGGTTGGACCAAAGAAAATACCGTGTTTAATTTTGAGGGAGGTTGTTATGCCAAGGTTATTCATCTTTCGGAAGAAAACGAGCCTGAAATTTATGGTGCCATCAAGAAAGGGGCGCTTCTGGAGAATGTGGTCCTGGATGCCAATGGGGTGGTAGATTTTGCGGATACCTCCATTACCCAAAATACTAGGGTAAGTTATCCCATTTATAACATAGATAATATACAGGTACCGTCCATTGGAAAGAACCCAAAGAATATTTTCTTTTTAACTGCGGATGCCTTTGGGGTATTGCCCCCAATTTCAAAACTGACCCCTAGTCAGGCAGCCTATCATTTTATATCCGGATATACGGCCAAGGTAGCCGGTACCGAGGCAGGGGTGGTAGAACCTGTGCCAAGCTTTTCGGCATGTTTTGGAGCGCCGTTTATGCCATTGCACCCAACCAAATATGCGGAGATGCTCAGTAAAAAAATGCTGGATGCCGGAGTAAATGTATGGTTGGTAAATACGGGTTGGACCGGTGGCCCTTATGGAGTAGGTACCAGAATGAAATTAAAATATACCAGAGCCATGATCCATGCGGCCTTAAGTGGGGAATTGGGATTGTACAGCTATGATAAATACCATATCCACTCTGTTTTTGGAGTGGCGCAGCCTAGGGAATGCCCTGGAGTCCCCACAAGTGTGTTAAGTCCACGGGCAACATGGAACAATGATGAAGCCTATTATAAAACGGCCTTTAAATTGACCAATGCCTTTCGAGAAAACTTTAAGAAATTTGAGATCTATGCCAATGAGGAAATAAGGCGTGGGGGGCCCCAACGATATGCATTCTAAAAGAAAACCCCGAGGCTTGCCTCGGGGTTTTCTTTTATCAGGTAATGCTAAATTAATTTTTCGGCAATAACTATTTCTTGTTTACGCTAGTTATGTATCTCTGAAGAGCCATGGTCATAGAAGGCGTTTCCGGTGTAGGAGCCTGAATGTCTATTCTTAACCCTGCTTCCGTGGCCGCTTTAACCGTTGAATTTCCAAAAACCGCTATTCTGGTCTCGTTCTGTTTAAAATCAGGGAAATTCTTTAACAATGATTCTATTCCGGACGGACTAAAGAATACCAATACATCATAGTACACATCCCTTAAATCCGAAAGATCACTAATTACCGTTCTGTAAAAAATACCTCTGGTCCAATCTATTCCCAAGCTGTTAAGCGTTTCTGGAACAATTGGTTTAAGTACGTCAGAAGATGGTAATAGGAATTTTTCGTCCTTATATTTTTTGAACAAGGTATTTAAATCTGGAAAATTCATTTTCCCAACATATATTTTACGCTTGCGGTATACTACGTACTTTTGTAAATAGTAGGCTACTGCCTCTGACTGACAAAAATATTTCATCGTATCGGGAACCTTAAACCTCATTTCCTCCGCGATCCTAAAGAAATGATCTACCGCATTCCTACTCGTAAGAATAATGGCGGTGAAATTCTTAAGGTCAATTTTTTGTTGTCGGACCATTTTTGCATCAACACCTTCCACGTGGATAAAAGGTCTAAAATCTACCTTTATTTTCTCCTTATCAATAAGCTTGGAATAAGGGGAATTTTCCATCTTAGGTTCTGGCTGTGAAACCAAAATCGTTTTTACTTTCATAGGTTTCGATCTATTAGATAGTTTCCAACTATAATAATTGGTGCTATTTCAAGAGCGCAAAGGTACAAAATAAAATACACAAAATTGCTGGCGATGAATTTTTGATGATTTCTCAATGTTGTTGTCCAACCAATGGCGTTTATAAGGAATACCAATAAAAGACTTATAAAAATCACTGCTTTTGACTCCTTAAAAACATAATTTAATAGAAGATTGGCAAATAGCATTACAATACCACTATAATTGAGATAGGAGAGTTTCTTGAAAATTATTTCGGAAATGATCTTATTGATATTAAATATAAATCCGTTGCCCAATTGTAGGAGTATTTTAATGGTAAAAAATAATAGTAGCGAAATAAAAATGATGCCGTAGGTCATTAACTGTTGCCCATCTGGAATTTTGACAAAAGTGATATATGCAAAATATAGGAAAAGGGAAAAATTAAGCAATTGGAAAACACTGAAAAAAATACTGAACCAATTAAAGAGTTTGTCCTTCTTTTGGTAAAGGAAGATATATTTATTGTTGAAAGGCAGGATTATATAATTTAAGAAACGGCTGTAAAAAGAGGTTTTTGCAAGAACCATAAAAAAGATGCTTGAAAATAGGATAATGGTTATCCAGTCTACGTTATACTCATTTCTTAATATAGCTTCCATTTATCCGGTCTTGTTTTAATCTCCCGATACATCCAAAAAAATAAACATTAAAAAAAATACCTGTCCTATTTTAATATAGGTCTGGGGCCTGTTGCTTGAGTGTTACTAATGCTAACAACGTGTATTTCATTCTCTTTAGTGTGGCCAACAATTCAATTAAATCCATTGGGCCAAACATAGGGTGATATTTATTTTTTAGTCCTAATTAAAAGAACCGGACCAAACCTAAGCTTTTTTATCACCAAAACCATGGATAAAGATAAGAAACCTAATTGTATGCTGCTATATTTCCGTTAAGGGAAAGCCATTGGCTGTATTGGTGTCCTTCCTTTTGCAAAGGCTTTAGGTAATGGTCACGGCAAAGTATGGGTGTCCCATTCCGATTTTTAAGAATTCAATATGGTAGAGATGGGGATTTTTTCTCGGTAGTCTTTATAGGTTGTTTTTAAGCGCTCCAAATTAGGGGCCAAAACAATACATTCGCCAACATATGAAATCATTAAAAAAATCATAAATCCCGCCTGATATTTCACTACAGTTTTTAAAATACTATTTTTGCTAAAATTGCAATACCTAGATGGCGGATAGCTTGGTCATTATTCCTACCTTCAATGAAATTGAAAACATTGAGCTTATAATTCATTCCGTCTTTGCTTTGGAGCAGGATTTTCATATCCTAGTAGTTGATGATAATTCTCCCGACGGTACGGCCGAAGCTGTAAAGGCTTTGCGGGAACGATATTCAAATAGGTTATTTTTAGAGGAAAGACGAGGTAAATCTGGTTTGGGAACGGCCTATATCCATGGGTTTAAATGGGCTATTGAAAGAAAATATGAATTTATTTTTGAGATGGATGCCGATTTTTCACATGCGCCTCCAGATCTAATTAAGCTGCGGCAAGCCTGTGTTGATGGTGCGGATGTAGCTGTGGGATCGCGTTACAAAAAGGGGATTAATGTAGTAAATTGGCCCTTGCATAGAATATTATTGTCCTATGGGGCTTCATTTTACGTGAAGTTGATTACGGGAATACGCGTGCACGACCCTACGGCCGGATTTGTATGTTATAGGAGAAAGGTCCTGGAAACCATCAATTTGGATTCCATTAAATTTATTGGCTATGCATTTCAAATCGAAATGAAGTTTAGGGCCCACCTTCAAAATTATAGGATGGAAGAGGTGCCTATTATTTTTACAGATAGAATAAGGGGAAAATCAAAAATGAGTGCTTCCATTATTAACGAAGCCGTTTTTGGGGTACTACAAATGAAGTTGCGCAGTTTGTTTCACAAAAAGAAATTTTAAGATGGGAAGAATACTTTTAAAAAACGCTACAATCGTTAATGAGAACAAAATATTCCCTGCCGATATATTGCTGGAGGATGATATTATTCTTAAAATTGAGCGCCAAATTTCATCGGATAATGTCTCCAAGACCATTGATTTGGAAGGGAAATATGTAATACCGGGAGCCATAGACGATCAAGTTCATTTTAGGGAGCCTGGTTTA
This sequence comes from Arenibacter troitsensis, assembly GCF_900177645.1. Lineage (GTDB taxonomy): Bacteria > Bacteroidota > Bacteroidia > Flavobacteriales > Flavobacteriaceae > Arenibacter > Arenibacter troitsensis. Next base: position 202,790 of record NZ_FXAO01000004.1, on the reverse strand, counting down.
ACGCATAAAGGGACCATTGCCACGGAAAGTAGGGCAGCGGTTGCTGGAGGAATAACCTCCTTTATGGAACAGCCCAACACCAATCCCCAAACAACTACCATTGAAGCTTTGGAGGAAAAGTTTGAAATGGCCAGAAATTCCGCATTTGCCAATTACTCTTTTTTGTTTGGAGGTACCAATGATAATTTGGAAGAGATAAAAAAATTGGATAAGAATGCCTGTTCCGGTATTAAGCTCTTTTTAGGTTCGTCTACGGGCAATATGTTGGTAGACAATGAAGAGGTAATTGAAAAAATATTTCGGAATACGGAGATGGTCATTTCCGCCCATTGTGAGGATGAGTCTACGATCAAGGCAAATTTTGCCAAATATAAGGAGCAATATGGCGACGATATTCCCGTAAAATACCATCCTTTGATAAGGAGTGCCGAAGCCTGTTATCTTTCTTCCTCAAGGGCCATTGCCCTGGCCAAGAAAACCGGGGCAAGATTTCATGTCTTTCACCTATCTACAGGTAAGGAAACAGCGCTTTTTAGGAACGATATTCCACTAGAGGATAAAAAAATTACAGCAGAGGTCTGTATACATCACCTTTGGTTTTCGGAAGAAGATTACGACACCAAAGGCACCTTGATTAAATGGAATCCCGCCGTTAAAACGGCTGCCGATAGGGACCAACTTTGGCAGGCTTTATTGGACGATCGTATAGATGTTATTGCCACGGACCATGCACCCCATACGTTAGAGGAAAAGAACAATGTGTACACTTCCGCGCCCTCTGGAGGCCCTTTGGTACAGCATGCCTTGCCGGCAATGCTGGAGAAATATCATGGCGGAAAGATAAGCCTGGAGAAAATCGTAGAGAAAATGTGCCATAATCCGGCAAAATTGTTCCAAATAAAAAAGCGGGGATTTATACGGGAAGGATTTTATGCCGATTTGGTGGTGTTGGGTCTTAATGATGCCTGGACCGTGACCAAGGAAAATATCGCCTATAAATGTGGGTGGTCCCCCTTTGAGGGAAATTCGTTCAAATCCAGGATAACCCATACTTTTGTTAATGGCCACTTGGCCTATGAAAATGGCAATTTTTCTAAGGAGAGAAAGGCCATGAGATTAACCTTTAATAGAGAGTAATGTATAGATATATAGTTGTCATTTTTCTAGGGCTGTTGTTTTCATGCAATGAAAAGGTGGTAGTGAAACCTGAAAACCTTATTCCGGAGGATAAAATGGCCACCATTCTATATGACATTTCACTATTAAATGCAGGGAAGATAATTAATGAAAGCATTTTAAATGAATATGACATTGAACCCATGGGGTATATCTATACCAAGTATGGGATAGACAGTATTCAATTTGTAAAAAGTGATACCTATTACGCCTCTATGCCAACTGTATACGAGGCCATATATACCAAGGTAAAAGATAGGTTGGAGAAGGATGAAAAGTTTTTTGAGGTAGAAAGGAAGCAGAAGCAGGATTCTTTAATGGAGACCAAAGAAAAGTTGAATCCCGACCTCAAAAAGAAACCAGAAACTACTAAGGATTCTCTTCCATAAACTTTTTGCAGGATAGTTCAATTACACCATCCAAGGCTTCAAAGGAATGCCCTAGTTCTTTTTGTATTTTGTCGGCATTGAACAATTGGTTCTTTCGTAAGGATTCGATCGAGTTTTTGGTAAGCTTTCTTCCACTGTTCCAGAAAATGTTCCTTAGCCAATCCAATCGTCTAAACACCTCTAATTGCCAAAATTTAATTGCTTTGATGGGACCTGGTTTGCCGAAGGCCTCCGTAATCTTTTGTAGAATTTCTCTGTAGGTCAGATTTTGGGCCACAAGAATATACTTTTCATTGGTTATGGAAGACTGCATTAATTGGGTCATTATCTGCACCACATCATTAACAGTGACGAAACCTGTTCCTCCTGGGGGGTAATATTTACGGGCCTTATAGGCGGTTTTGAATAAAATGCCAGTTCCCGTTTCCCAGAATCCCGGGCCCAGGATAACTCCGGGATTTACAATAACCGCAGGAACGTTTTCCTGGGCACCCCTCCATACTTCCAGTTCGGCATCCATCTTGGTCATGGCGTATACATTGCTTTGTTGGGAGTTCCAATCGGTGTCTTCGGTAGCCTCTTGGTTGCCAACTGTTCTCCCTATGGCCCCTATGGAGCTGGTATAGCACAATTTTTGTACACCCTTGGCAATACAGAGATTTACAATGTTTTTGGTGCCTTCATAGTTTGCGGTGCGCAATAGTTCGTAGTCATTGGGGTTAAAAGAAATTAAGGCCGCACAATGATAAACATGTGTCACATTTTCAAAAGCAGTTTCCAAGGCTGGCAGGTCGTTAAGATCGGCCTTTACCCAGTTTATTTTTTGAAACAGTTCATGGGATTGGTCCGTATAATACCCAAATACCTTTTCAACCTCCTTTAGGTTGCTCGTTTCTCTATGAATGGCTTTTACCGCGGCACCCGACTGCAACAAGTGCAAAAGAAGGTGCGCCCCTACCAAACCAGTTCCTCCTGTGACTAAAATCATGGTGCAAATTTACTCAATTGCCTCCAATTTATTCCGTTTTCATCGGGAGTTAAACAAGCTATTATTTTATATTTGCCACTATTATTGAATTAGAAGATTTTTAGCATGACTACGAACTTTGTAGAAGAATTGACTTGGAGGGGAATGTTGCACGATGCAATGCCCGGTACGGAAGAACATTTGTTAAGCGGAATGCAATCTGCCTATGTGGGAATAGACCCTACGGCAGACTCTCTTCATATTGGACATTTGGTTGGGGTTATGATGCTTCGTCATTTTCAGTTGGCAGGCCATAAACCTTATGCGCTCATCGGGGGAGCCACGGGGATGATAGGCGATCCATCGGGAAAATCTACAGAGCGAAATTTGTTGGATGAGGCTACATTGGCACATAACCAGGCCGCTATAAAGGCGCAGCTTTCCCGTTTTTTGGATTTTAATAGCGGAAAGGAGAACAGTGCCGTATTGGTAAACAACTATGATTGGATGAGGGATTTTTCCTTTTTGGAATTTATACGTGATGTAGGGAAGCACATTACTGTAAATTACATGATGGCCAAGGATTCTGTAAAAAAACGTTTATCGGCCGAAGCCAAGGAAGGTATGTCCTTTACGGAATTTACGTATCAGTTGGTGCAGGGGTATGACTTTTTACACCTTTATAGAGAGTATAACTGTACCCTGCAAATGGGGGGTAGCGACCAATGGGGAAATATTACCACCGGTACGGAACTTATCCGTAGAATTGGGGGCGGTAAAGGATTTGCCCTTACCTGTCCCTTGATTACAAAGGCCGATGGCACCAAATTTGGGAAGTCGGAAGGGGGCAATATCTGGTTGGATTCTGAAAGGACATCTCCCTATAAATTCTATCAATATTGGTTGAATACCTCGGATGAGGATGCCGAAAAATATATTAAGATCTTTACTTTTCTACCTAAGGATGAAATAGAAAATTTGGTTAAAATGCATCAGGAAGCCCCGCATTTGAGGGTGCTTCAAAAGCGTTTGGCCGATGAGGTTACGGTAATGGTACATTCTCAGGAGGACTTGGACAATGCTGTAAAGGCAAGTGATATTCTTTTTGGAAAATCGACCTCCAGCGATCTGAAAAAGCTAAATGAAAAGACATTTTTGGAAGTGTTTGAAGGGGTGCCACAGGCAGAGTTAACCCAAGAGGATATAGACAATGGCTTGGATATGATTGCGGCCTTGGCTGCAAAAACCGGCTTTTTAGGGTCTAATGGGGAGGCAAGACGCGAATTGAAACAGAATTCCATATCCGTTAATAAGGAAAAAGTAAAAGAAGATTATATCATTTCTTCAGAAGATCTCATCAATAATAAATTTGTATTGTTGCAGCGCGGGAAGAAGAATTATTTTGTGCTGGTTATTAAATAAACACCGTATTTTTTTCAGTTGCCCCAATAAAACTAGGCGATACCCGTTAGCCTAATAAATTGGATGTTATGAAGAAGTATTTTTTGTTTTTTTGGCTGGTTGCTCTTGTAGTTTCATGTGACAAGTTGGACGAGCTTACCAAATTTGAGATGGATTATGATCAAACGGTGGTTATACCATCATCAACCGGAGTAGATTTACCTTTTGATGTCTTTACCCCTGAAACAGAGACCAATTCTTCTGCCGAGTTCGAGGTAAACGATACCAGAAAAGATCTGATAGAGGAAATCGTTTTAAAGAAACTCATAATGACCGTGGAGGTTCCTGATGGGGAGGATTTCAGTTTTCTGGAATCGATCATCATATATATGTCCGCAGACGATTTGCCGGAGATTAAGATAGCTTGGAACGAGGAGGTATCTGCCACGGCTGGGGAACAGCTGGAATTGGTAACCACGGCCGAAGATTTAAAGGAGTATATTAAAAAAGATTCCTATACCTTAAGACTAAAAACCGTAACCGATGAGTTTTTATCTTCCGATTATGAAATAAATATTGCCTCAACCTTTTTTGTGGATGCCAAGATTTTGGGCCTATAGCACCATTAAATTACAGCCTCGAATATCCGAATGGTCAAACCGGCCAAGTATTTCGAAACTTCCGTCCGCATGCACCTTGCCCAAATCTTGGGTGGCAATAAAGCTACAGGAGTGTCTGTTGGCCAGGTCAATGATGTTGACTCCTCCCGTTTTACCCGCGTTCTGTAGGGTTAAGGGGTCTTCGGTTTCACGTGTAAGGACTTTCATCCATTTAGGAGCATAGAAACGTCCATTGCCTTGGGAATAGGCTTGGGACAGGAGTTCTGTCATTCCATATTCGGAATGGATAGTCGGCACTCCAAACCCTTTTTTTAAGAGTTGGTGCAATTCCTCCCGTATCAATTCCTTCTTTCGTCCCTTCATACCACCGGTTTCCATGATTACGGTGTTCTTTAGTTTTAATTGGAATCTTTCCGCCATGTCCAAAAGGGCAAAGGAAACACCTAATAGTAATATTTTGGTATTGGCATTATCCAATTCAACCAAGGTCTTTTGTAAGCGGTCAATATCATCCAAATAAAAGCCACTTTCAGGATGTCTGCTTTGATTGATGAGGTCGTTGGCCATATAGATTAGGGAAGAACCCTCCCTTTCCAGATAAGATGGCAGTAACGCCAGTACACAATAGTCCTCTATATCCCCATAAAACTGTTTAAAGGCCGATAGATAGCTTTGTTCGTACAGTTCAAGGTTTTTTACGTAATGCCTACTTACTTCACTTCCGGTAGTGCCACTGCTGGTAAAGGTAACTTGGGGGGTAAAGGAACCACAAATTACTTTTTTGGATTTAAAAAATTCTATCGGTAGAAAGGGGATATCCCTAATGGATTTAACGGAGGTCACATTTTTGCCTAAGTGTCGGCAAAATTCTTGGTACACCAAGTTTTCATGAAATTGGGTCTCAAATGTTTTCAATGCCATGGCATTGAACTCTTCGTCGGTTGAAATTGTAAAAATATTATCGAGAGGCATATTCTAAATCACTTCTACAAAAGTAGTGATAACAACATAGTGGAGACCCTATTTTATGGTTTTATTGGTGAAACTCAATTTTGAGAAGTCAGTAAGACGCACTGAAAATTGCAAGTTGAACTAATCCCGCCTTTTTCGGCGGGATCTAGGTTCAATACCTCGATCCTTGGGTCGATTCCTATTATTGGCTTCAGGGCTTGCCCTGAGGTTTAATACCTTTTTTTGGTATAGGCTTATATCTCCCTTTGGGAAAATCATGAATTCTCCCTATCCATAACCTCATAAATGGAAATGTAAAAAGCAATAGAAAAGAATTTGTTATGTAGTGGAGTGTTGGAAGAAAAAAGTACCATAAAGAGGGTTTATTTTACGACCAGCTTTCTGGTCATGGTTACCCTGTTTTCGGTAATTTGCAATACGTAAACTCCCGGGGCCAACTTGGATATGTTCAAAAGGGTATTGGTTATCCGGTCCTGCAAGACTATGGTTCCGAAAACATCGTAGATTACTACGTCCTTTACCCCATTATGCTTTGTGGTAATATAGACCACCTCCTGATATGCTGGATTGGGGTATAATTTGAAAGTATTGGTTTGGGTAGTTCTGTCTATTGGCTCCTCAACGAATTCCTGTGCAGTAACGGCCATAGAAAATACCATGAACAATAGGGTGTAAAATATTTTCATAGGTTAGCATTGATTTGGGATCAATACAGTAAATATAGAAAAACATGTTGGGAAGTGGCAATAAATGTTGTAAACGAGTGTTTTTTGTAGGTGTAGCGATATTTTAAGTATCGCATTAAGGTGAAAAAGGTTAAAAATCAGGTAATTATGCAATTAGTAAGGCTGTGATACCTTGGGAAACCTTATTTGATAATTAGCTTTCTTGTTGCTGTTTTGTTTTTTTCGTTGACCCTTAACATGTAAACACCGGCATCCAAATCATTTACATTTAGTTCCGAGCCAATTATGGTGGTTTCTAGTACTTGGGAACCAAAAATATCATAAATGAAAATTTGTTTGGGAGCGTTCAGGGAAGTACTGATATAAACCCTGCCATTGGTGACAGGATTGGGATATATCTTAAACCCAGGAATATCGCCACCCCCCACATTACCTTTTGGATCCTGTCCAAAGGAAATGGAGATAAAAAGTAAGGCTATAACTAAGTAGAGTTGCTTCATAGAAACTTTTACAACAAATAATATACCGTAAATGTAAGAATTTTAGATGCAGCACGTCTGCGGCAGTAAAATTAATACGTAAAAATTCGATGAAATGCAAAAAGAGGCCAAATTCTATGTTAAAAAACACAGAACAAGGCCTCTTTTTTATTAATCAGAACCGTTTAAATTAAAACTTAATGTTGTATCCCAAGGAGAATGATCTTCCCGGACTTCTTTTGGAGAAGGTCTTATTTTCAGCCTTATAGGACTCATATTCACTTTCTACGTCATCATCCAAAAGGTTGCTTATTTTAAAACTAACACTTTGATTTTGGTTATTGCCGAAACTCTTGGAGAAGTTAAAGTTTAGATTGTGAAAGGGCATGGTATACACATCCGGTACAAATCCGTTGCCCACTACCTGCAATGTTTTGCCCTGTACATTGTAGTTTACGCCCATTTGGACCCCATTTTCGGCACCTTCGTAATTTAGCCCAGAATTGATAAGGAAAGGTGATTGTCCCTGTAACTCCCTGTCATTGCCCAAAGTTTCACCATCCCTAAGGCCCAACGTTCTAAGATTGCGCTCACTTTCGCTATAAACTTGGGTAGATTTAATGATGGAGGTATTTACATTTAGACTAAAATTTTGAAGTGCTGCTGCAAGGAACCCTAAATTTTTCCTTAGTTCAAATTCCAATCCAATTACGTCTGCATCACCAAGATTTTGTGGGGTAAAGTTATCGGATGATGATTCAAAGTACGTAAGTTCAATGGGATCGGTGAATTTTTTATAAAAGCTGCTCAATGCAATCATCTCTGCGCTATCTCCAAACCATTCTACCCTAAAATCGAAATTGTTGATGTAAGTCGGATCCAAGTTAATGTTTCCAATAAAGGTATTATTGGATAATGGATCGAAAATCTTGGCTATGGAAGCTTCCTTAAAGGATGGCCTTGCCGTGGTTCGGGAATAGGATCCCCTTAGGTTTACCTCTTCCGTAAGTTCATATATTAAATTAGCCGTAGGGAAAAGGTCAAACTTATCTATAATGGTTTCGTTGTCATAAATAACCTTTTCAGGGTCATTAATGTCCTTGTTGTCCTCTCCGGTATATTTAGATTCAAATTTCTCCACCCTAACACCAAGGATAGTTCGTAATTTTTGTCCAAGTTTAAACTCGTTCGATACATAACCTGCTATATTTTGTTGGACAGCTTCATAGGTGTTGGCCGGTTCGGCCACCGAGATGTCCGGGTCAATATAGGAACCGGAATTATTGTTGACGGTCCAAAGGTTTTCTTCCAAAAGGATGTTGTCTGCAATACCATTGAACTTGGTAGTTGATCCGTTGTTTTCGATCTCAAAGTTCAATATGCCAAAATCCCTATTCTTGTAGGAGCCATAGGCACCAAATTTTAATTTGGCGTCTTTTTCCAGAAAGTCATATTTTTTGGTAAAATCCAATTTGGCAACTGCATTTATTTCTTCCAAATCCCTCCAGATTCTTTTTGGCTGGTTGTTCTGGGGTATGGAGTATACGCCATCCTCTACCCTAAAGGATGTAGTTCTAATGTCCTTGTCCTGAATTTTGGACATGGTAGGGGAAAGTGCCCATTCCGTAGTCCATGAAGCATCTTCGCTAGAGTGTATTCCGCTAAGCAAAGCGTTGGTGATGGAACGTTGGGTATATTCCAAGTTATCTTTTGAGAAATTAATAAAGTCCGTGAAATTCAGGGTCTGGCTAAAGTAACCTGCCGTAGACTCTCCGTTCTGAATATGAAGGAGATTAAGCTTGTATTTGGATTTTTCAGTCTTAAAGGAAGTGCCCAAAAGACCGCTTACCAATACATTGTTTCTGCCTAAATCCCCAGTCTGTGTTCTGTCGGTTTCCAGTTCAAATATAGAAGTGTCCGCATTTCTTCGGTAGAAATTATTTTCCGCTCCTTCATAGAAGGTAGTGGTATTTTTATAGGATAGGGAAGCCAAAAAGCCCAATCGGTTCTCACCTTCGCCTACATTGTATTGATTTCCAGTGGTAAACCCAAAACTATAGTCCATGGCACTATTTGCTTTCATTGCCGATAGTACGGGATTAAATTTTTTGGTAATGGCCGTCAATAATGGGTTGTATTCAAAAGTACTTGGAATTTCCTGATTTCGGTTTATGGGAACACTGCGGTTTCCGTTGTCGAAGCCTAGGAAATCTGTAGACCCACCTTTATAGTCCAAATAGTTTTCGTTAAAGTGCATATCAGGGTTATAGCTACCACCTAAGGAAATACTGTGCTCTTTTTTGGTAGGATAGTCCTTGGTAACAATATCAACGATACCACCAGTAAAGTCGGCAGGTAAATCTGCAGAAGCAGATTTAAGAACCAGGATGTTGTCTATAATATTGGTAGGGAAAATGTCCAATTGAATGGTGTTTCTGTCCGGATCCAATCCTGGAATGTCTACCCCGTTCAAAATAGATTTGGTATAGCGATCGCCCAAACCTCTTACGTAAACGTATTTTCCTCCTTGGACCGATACCCCAGGCACCGATTTTATGGCGCTGGCCACATCGCTGGACCCTGATTTTTTAAAGGCTTCGGCCGATAGTCCATCCAAAAGGTTCACCGCTTTTTTCTGGATACCCAAAACGGCGGTCTCTGTATTTTTTTTAACGCTTACGGAAACAACAACTTCATCGAGACCTTCGGCCAGTGTTTCCATGGTTACGTTTACGTTGGTAATCTCATTGGCCTTGACTACCACATCGGTTATTTCCACGGTTTTATAACCAAGGAATGAAAAAGAAAGGGTGTGGGTGCCTTCTTCAAGGGTAAGCTTATAATTACCATCAAAATCGGAGGTAGTTCCTATAGTGGTGCCTTTGACCAGAATATTGGCAAAAGGAACAGGGTCTTGAAAATCGGCATCGATCAATGTTCCGGTTATCTCGCCGCTTTGTGAAAAAATGAATTGAAAAAAAAGAAAAGTAAAAGTTGAAAGTCTAAGTGAATATTTCATAAGTAATTGATAATTAAATCGTAATAAACCAAATGCCCGCCACTGGATATGGGCGAGCATGGTCGTTATTTTATAGGGGTGTGTTGTTCCGAATTAGAAACTCAATCCTGTTTTTGCATAGGCATAGGTCCAAGTAAATACGCTAAGGTCTGCACCTACTGTTTGGGCACCTGCAGTAACTTGGGTGGTCCAGGTAGCAGCTCTTTCCGTAAATGTTGGGTCTAGTATGATAGTTGACTGTAGGTCGTTTCCGGCGTCATCTTTCAATACTTTCTCTGCAAAAATACTGTTGTTGAAGCCTACAATTTGCCAAGCTTCAAAGGTTAATTTTCCATCCAAGAAGTTCTGTGCTACATCGTTGGCATCCAATTCAACATCTTTTCCAGTCTGGAATCCAATGGCATAGATGTTTTTGGTAGTACCCATAGCATTACTTCTGTAGTCTGCATATTCTCCGTCAGCAGCTGTAGAGCTTCCCACTATGGTCGTATTCTGAAGGGTGAAAGAACCTGTTGTGGAACCTTCTGGGCCATCTATTTCGAAGGCATGGTCAGAAGCCTCACCTGAAACTACCAAGGCATTGTCTATGGTCCCCGAATAGGCTTGGTCAATATCCAAGGCATCATCACCTTGGGCCCAAACTACTAGGTTGGAGGCGTCAACGGTTCCACCGAAAAATTCGATACCATCATCAACATTCCCTACGACTTCTATGTGGTTGATTTTTGTACCACGACCTACGGAACCTAAGGTTAGACCGTTTATTTCGTTTCCTTCACCTATCAAGGCTCCACCGTGGCGTATAGAGATGTATTCCAATTCGCCAGAATTGTCGTCGTCGTTTAACGCATCACCAGGACCGTATAGTCCAAAAGTATCGTCTGCAGGAATACCTTCTATTTGTACTTCAGTGACATCGTTTTTAAAAGAACCTGTAGCTCTTCCCAAAACAATTAAACCTCCCCATTTTCCTCTAGCGGTTTCGTCCAAATTGGTTCCGGCGGTTTGTCCAATACCTATGTTGTCCTCTTCAGCGGTAAAGATTATTGGCTTTTCGGCAGTACCTACGGCCATAATCTTGGATCCCCTTTGTACAATTAGGGCGGAAGCTAAGGAGCCTGAACCGGCCTTACCTTTAATGATGGTACCTGGCTCAATGGTCAAGGTTTTTCCAACCCCAACAACTACTTTACCTGCCAATAGGTATATATTGTCTGCAGTCCATGTGGTATCGGCTGTAATTTCTCCTGATACGGTTATGATATCTGCACAAGAACCTCCTACATCCACTCCGGTTTCGTCTCCGTTCTGGATGCCATCCTCACAGGTAGCCGTAGCCTCGGTACATGGCTGACAGTTGGGTCCGCCACAATCAACACCGGTTTCTCCTTGGTTTTGAATTCCATCATTACAAGTAGCTACTACTTCAGCTATAGGTGGTTCATCGTCATTGGTACACGATGTAAATGCTAAGGCACCTATGGCCAACGCGGATAATAATAGTTTTTTCATTTCAGTTGAATTTTTCGGTTTCATTTTTTTCGAGTTCACTTGTTTTATTTAAACATGGCAAATAAATGACCCAACTGTAAAAGTCGCGTTACCCTCAGATTAATAGTTTGTTGGCTTAATGTTATCTAAATGTTACTATATTAAATCCGTGTTAAGAGGTTTGGTGTAATAGTATTATCTTTACTTTTGGACGCGAATAACCCATAAATATTAAGGTTAATCGGGGAATGGTTTAGCAGATCACAATTACAGGTTGTGTTAGACCTCAGTCACCGACATTCTAAAGGAAATAGGTTACAGATGACCGTTTAAGAAAAAAATAGAGCATGAAAAAAAAGGACATTAAGATACTTTTGGTAGATGATGAACCGGATATTCTAGAAATAGTAGGTTATAATTTATCTGCCGAGGGGTATGAGGTTTTCACTGCAAAAAATGGAATTGAAGGGGTTGCCAAGGCAAAAAAGAAGAAGCCCCACTTAATTATTTTAGATGTAATGATGCCCGAAATGGATGGTATTGAAGCCTGTGAGATCATTAGACGAACCGAAGGTTTGGAGGATACTTTGATCACCTTCCTTACTGCTCGGGGCGAAGACTATTCCCAAATGGCCGGTTTTGATGCGGGTGCTGACGATTATATAACAAAGCCCATTAAACCCAAGGTTTTGGTGAGTAAGGTAAAAGCCTTGTTAAGAAGGCTTAAGAATGAGGAGCAGGAGGTGGAGGACATCTTTAAAGTTGGTGAGATCACCATAAACAGGGAAGAATATAAAATTGTTAATCAGGGAGAGGAAATCGTTCTTCCCAGAAAGGAGTTTGAGCTCTTGGCACTATTGACTTCCAAGCCGAATAAAGTATTTAAAAGGGAGGTTATCCTGGACAAGGTATGGGGCAATGAAGTAGTGGTAGGCGGAAGGACCATTGACGTCCATATTAGAAAACTGCGCGAAAAAATTGGTGACGATCATTTTAAAACCGTAAAAGGGGTAGGGTATAAGTTTGTGTTATAATGGTAACGAGGATTAAAAAATCGTATAGGTTTGCCCTACGTACCACAATTCTAATATCATCCCTATTAACTTTAGTCTTGGGGATATTTTTGTGGAACAGGGGTTCCATGGATTGGCCGCTCTTAGCCATTATTGCGATAACTACCTCCTTTGTTTCATTTCTCGTAGTACAATTAAGGATAGAAAAATTTATCTATCGTAATATTGAGCGCATCTATAATGATGTATCCCTGTTGGAGTCCACCTCTTTGGCTCCCAAGACCATTACCACAGATATGCGGTCCTTGACAGACGAAATAGAGAAGTTTGCCAAGGACAAAAAGATTGAAATAGATACCTTAAAGATCCGGGAAGAATATAGAAAGGATTTTTTGGGCAACGTTTCCCACGAATTAAAAACGCCTTTATTTACGGTCCAAGGGTATATTCTAACCTTGTTGGACGGTGCCATGGACGATAAAAACCTGAGAAAGAAATATCTGCAACGGGCCAATAAGGGGGTGGAGCGACTTATTTACATTGTTAAGGATCTGGACTTGATAACCAAATTGGAAGTTGGGGACCTAAATTTGAAGATAGAGGAATTTGACATTTTGGAACTGGTGAGGAATGTATTTGAGCTTCTGGAAATGAAGGCTGCTAAAAAGAATATTACCTTAACCTTTGATATGGACTATACAAAACCCATCTATGTTAAGGCAGATAAGGAAAAAATTCAGCAGGTAATTACCAACCTAGTGGTCAATTCCATTAAATATGGACAGCAGAATGGTACAACCGAGGTAAGTATAGAGAATTTAATTAAAAACAAGGTCATTATCCGGGTGACCGACAACGGCGAGGGAATTTCCAAACAACACCTTGCCCGAATATTCGAAAGATTTTATAGGGTAGATAAAAGTGGGAGTAGGGCCGAAGGCGGTTCTGGTTTGGGATTGGCAATTGTAAAGCATATTATCGAAGCCCACAACGAGAAGATCTATGTGGAGAGTGTACTCGATATTGGGTCCGAATTTTCCTTTACCTTGGAGAAAGCCGCCGCAAACTCCTAACCCCTGTATCCCTTGATTTTCTTTTTTTTCAAGGTAATACAGTGTGAAGCCCTATGATTATAGGCCTCATTGTATATGCGCTAACTTCTTTTAAGCCATTTTCCGTTACCTTGAACAATTCTAAATAAAGGGAAACTATTAAGTTATTATCTTTAAGTGCGACCTAGTACGTATCAACCGAAATCCTATGGAACACATTGTTATTATTGGTAATGGAATCTCTGGTATAACGGCAGCACGCCATATTCGAAAATTATCCGACAAAAAAATTACCATTATTTCCGCTGAGAGCGATTATTTTTTCTCTAGAACCGCTCTCATGTATGTGTATATGGGGCACATGAAGTTTGAGCATACCCAGCCATACGAAAACTGGTTTTGGAAAAAGAACCGCTTGAACTTGGTCAATGGATATGTATCAAAGGTAGATACCACCAATAAAAAGCTAATATTACAAAGTGCGGAGGAAATAGATTATGATAAACTTATTATTGCGACAGGCTCCAAACCCAATAAATTTGGTTGGCCCGGACAGGATTTGAAAGGGGTCCAAGGGTTGTATTCCAAACAGGATTTGGAATTGTTGGAGGCCAATGCACCCAATAGTGAAGTCTGTAAAAGGGCGGTAATAGTGGGTGGCGGATTAATCGGGATCGAATTGGCAGAAATGCTAAGGAGCAGGGATATCCCAGTTACTTTTTTGGTCCGTGAAAGTAGCTTTTGGAACGGAGTTTTGCCGCAAGGGGAATCCCAAATGATCAATGAGCATATTCTGGAACACCATATAGACCTGAAACTGGACACCAATCTAAAGGAAATTATTCCCGATGAAAATGGTTGGGCAAAGGCCGTAGTTACGGACAAGGGGGAGACCATCCAATGTACGGTGGTAGGGCTTACCGCAGGGGTTGCTCCAAACATTGACTTCCTAAAAGGTTCTGGGATAGAGACCGGTAAGGGGGTAAAGGTCAATAACTATTTAGAAACCAATATCACTGATGTCTTTGCTATTGGCGACTGTGCCGAACAGCATGAGGCCATAGGCAACCGTAGGCCTGTGGAAGCCGTTTGGTATACGGGAAGAATGATGGGGGAAGTTTTGGCACAGACTATATGCGGAAACCGAAGGGCCTATAATCCAGGACATTGGTTTAATTCTGCTAAATTTTTGGACATTGAGTACCAAACGTATGGATGGGTATTTGGTGAGAAATCCAAAAAAGACCATGAACAACATTTTCATTGGCGACATCCCAAGGAAAAAATATGTGTCACCATTGCTTTTCACAAAGACACCCAACAGTTTTTGGGGATTAATACTTTTGGAATTCGGATGCGTCATGAAATTTTGGACCGATGGCTTACAGAAAAAAGGAGTATAGCTTATGTGATGGAATATTTAAAGGATGCCAATTTCGACCCAGAATTCTATGCCCAATACGAGGAGAATATAGTTTCCCATTACAATTCACAGTATGGTACCAGGATTACCCCTAGAAAGAAAAGTTGGAAACGAATTTTTAGCAACATATAAGATTTCAAGATGCAAGTAATAAAGAAAATAGGGCTTTTCATTTTTTTAATTGGCCTAACCATATTTACCATACTGCCTTTTATTGGTAAGTTTAAGGTAACCCCTGCAAGCTTGGATCAAATAATTCAGGAAAAAGGAATTTCGAGCGAAATCTTCATCCAGAAGATGGAAGAAAATGTGGTTGGTGAAGAGTTTCAGGGGATGCTGTCATTATCGCCCCAAATAGCCCAGATTCTACAAACGGCCAATGCCCGGCACAGAAAGGACAAGGAATATAAAAAGGTAATTTATACGGGGGCACATGACATGGCTGCTGCGGTGGGCAAAGCGTCAGGAAGTGGGTTTGTTGTAGAAAATAAGGGGCTTATGTGGTTTTTAACCTTTGGTCTGGGCATATTGGGATCCTTGCTATTTATTATTCCCAATATTGTTTTATTGGGCAAAAAAGGGATTAAGAACAATGGCATTTACCATGAGAATGCTACCAATAGGGGGTGGATTGCCTGGCTGGTCTTCGTTTTTCTGGTTTCCTTTTATTTGGTGCTTTATTTCCGTTCGGAATATGCCGTAAACTGGACCTACCTTGTAGATCCCATCAGCGAATTCCTAAGTGGAAATCCGGCCGGACATTGGTTTGTTTACGGTTTTATGTACTGTACGGTGATGACCGTAATGGCCGTGCGCATGTACATTAACTATAGGCATAATATGTATCAAATGGTACGTACTACCTCTGTCCTGTTCTTTCAAATAGTCTTTGCCTTTCTTATTCCGGAAATAATGGTAAGGCTACAAATGCCGTATTACGACTTTAAAAATGCCTTTCCGTTGGATTATGATTTCTTTTTCCAATGGAATTTAAAATCCTTGTTGAACAGCGGGGGAATAGGACTCTTTATTCTGGTTTGGGGTATTGTGCTTACTTTGGTAATTGTACCCGTTATGGTCTATTTTTTTGGAAAACGATGGTACTGTTCCTGGGTATGCGGTTGTGGAGGATTGGCAGAAACCCTAGGGGATCCTTATAGGCAGCATTCCAGCAAGTCCCTATTTTCATGGAAAGTGGAAAGGTGGTTGGTGCACGGGGTGTTGGTCTTTGCCGTGGCAATGACCTTGATGACACTCTATAGTTTCTTTACGGATTCTGGTACCGTGTTGGGTTTAAAAACACAGAGCGTACAAAATACCTACAGTCTGTTGATAGGGGCTTTTTTTGCAGGCGTGATCGGAACAGGGTTCTACCCCATCTTTGGTAATAGGGTATGGTGTAGATTTGGTTGCCCTTTGGCCGCCTATCTAGGATTTGTCCAAAGGTTTAAGTCGCGCTTTAGGATTACCACCAATGGCGGACAGTGCATTTCATGTGGTAATTGTTCTACCTATTGTGAACAGGGAATTGACGTCAGGGCCTACGCCCAAAAAGGTGAAAATATTATCAGGTCCAGCTGTGTGGGCTGCGGTATCTGTTCCGCGGTTTGCCCAAGAGGAGTTTTAAAATTGGAAAACGGACCCCTAAAAGGGAGGATAAACCCTACTGAAATTCTATTGGGGAACGATGTAGATCTAATGGATCTGGTCAATAAAAAATAGACCTTTGGTGGGTGCCGAAATTATTATGGCAATCCTTAAAGGGAGGTCAATGGATTAATGAAAGTATTGATACCTTTGCGCCATCATTTGGGCAATCACAATGGTGCAGATCCAGGATGCCTATAAATGGATAAATAATAATGACCCTTCAAATGCGCTCATGACCAATATTAAAGTTATTATCCCCGCCTTTAATGAAGCTGATTCCATTGCGAACGTAATAAAGGAAATCCCAAAAAATGTTTCTGAAATAATAGTTGTAAACAACAACTCTACGGATGATACCGCCCTTAATGCAAGGGATGCAGGGGCCACTGTACTCACCGAGAATAGGATGGGATATGGCTATGCCTGCCTTATGGGAATTAATTACATTTCCAAACAATCCAAAACACCCGATATTATCGTATTTATGGACGGAGACTATTCGGATTATCCCGAAGAACTTTCCAAAGTGGTAAAACCTATAGTGGAAAACGATGTGGATTTCGTTATTGGCGCCAGAACAAAGGCGTTGAGGGAGGAAGGATCAATGACCCCGCAACAGGTTTTTGGAAATGCTTTGGCCACCACTTTAATGAAATGGTTCTTTGGAGCTTCTTTTACTGATTTGGGTCCGTTTAGGGCCATAAAGTACAGCAAGCTTTTGGAGCTGGAAATGGAGGATAAGACCTACGGTTGGACCGTGGAAATGCAGTTGAAGGTTCTAAAAAAGGGTTTTACATATACCGAAGTACCAGTGCGTTATAAAAAAAGAATTGGCATATCAAAAGTATCAGGTACTGTAAAAGGTACTATATTTGCAGGCATAAAAATCCTGGGTTGGATATTTAAATATAGTTTAAAATAATATGGGACTAACAATTACTTACTTTATCATTGCGATTTACAGTATTTCCTTACTATTAATATTTTTTTATAGCTTGGCCCAGCTTAATTTACTGGTCAACTATCTGGGATATAAAAGAAGAAATAAGGAGGCTCCAAAGTACAATTTATTGGATCCAAAGGAAATACCATTTGTTACTATTCAGCTTCCCATTTATAATGAGGAGTATGTAGTAGAGCGTTTGCTGGACAATATTTCGAAAATTGAATACCCAATCAGTAAATTGGAAATTCAGGTACTGGACGATTCCACCGATGATTCCGTACTGGAAACCGCCAAGAGGATAAAAGCGCTTCAGGAAACAGGATTGGATATTCAACATATAAGAAGGACCAATAGGCAAGGCTATAAGGCAGGTGCCTTGAAGGAAGGTCTGGATATAGCCAAAGGCGAGTTTATTGCTATTTTCGATGCCGATTTCTTGCCGTCCAGCGATTGGTTAAAGAAAACGGTCATCTATTTTAAAGATGAGGAAATTGGTGTGGTTCAAACAAGATGGGGGCATATCAACAGGGAATATTCCACTTTGACCCGTATACAGGCATTTGCCTTGGACGCCCACTTTACATTGGAACAGGTAGGACGTAATGCCAAAGGCCATTTCATCAATTTTAATGGTACCGCTGGTATTTGGAGAAAGGAATGTATTCTGGATGCAGGAAACTGGGAGGGCGATACCCTTACTGAGGATTTGGATCTTAGCTACCGTGCCCAATTAAAGAATTGGAAGTTTAAATATTTGGAAGATGTAGAAACACCTGCAGAACTTCCTGTGGTAATTAGTGCTGCCCGTTCCCAGCAATTTCGTTGGAACAAAGGTGGGGCCGAAAACTTTAGAAAGACGGTTTGGAGCGTTATTTCCGCCAAGAATATCTCGTTCAAGACCAAGTTTCACGGGGTAATGCACTTGTTAAATAGCTCTATGTTCCTGTGCGTGTTTTTGGTGGCCTTGCTGAGTATTCCCATGATGTATATAAAAAATACCTATGACCATTTGGGGTGGATTTTTGAAGCTACTAAATTCTTTATTTTAAGTACCATCATCCTTTTTGTATGTTATTGGTTTACCTACAAGAGTATACAGGGTAGTAGTTTTGATAACTTTGTAGATTATATAAGAATCTTTTTTACGTTTTTCTCTGTGGCCCTTGGATTTTCATTGCATAACTCCATTGCAGTCTTGGAAGGGCATATGGGCAAAAGATCTGAGTTTGTAAGGACCCCAAAATTCAATTTGAACAGTATATCGGACAGCTGGAAGGGGAATAAATATCTGGCTACCAAACTGTCTCCCAATATGATTTTGGAGGCGGCCCTAATGCTTTACTTCCTTTTTGGAATGTACAGTGCCATACCTTTGAACGATTTTGGACTTTTTCCATTTCATTTTATGTTATGTCTAGGTTTTGGTTATGTATTCTTTAAATCCCTGATGGCAAGGGCCTAAACAATATTTATAAAAGCAATAAAAAAGCCCTGTCTTTAAAAAGAGTAGGGCTTTTTTATTTTTGGAATGGTTCATCGGGTTTGTGTCATTAAACCCTTAGTAAAGAAAGGGATAGCATTACTTTTGCGCAGAAGTTGGAGCAATGTTCTTCTTTGCTTTCATTCGTGAATTTCAAAAAAACAAGGGTTTCGTTGCCAAAATCAAAATTGAAAGCATTGTTATTTGATAATTTCATTTAAATTTGGGAGATTGCTGAATTATTAAAGTGACCAAAAACCACCAAACGACTATGATCCAAAGGGCCATTTCATATTGGAATCTTCATAGGATTCCAATTTTAATGGTACTGCTTAGTATGCTCTTCTATACTTCCTTTGGGTATCAACTGGATCGTGCCGATTTTATAAAGCTCTTGTGCCTATATCTTGGGCTGTTCTTTTTATGTTATAAACTGATACAGTTTGAAAAGTGGAACTTTAAATTTTTGGCCATTGCCGGAACCCTCTTCAGGATAATGCTACTTTTTGCGGATCCCAATCTATCCCAGGATTATTATAGATTTATTTGGGATGGACAATTGATCAACCATGGGATGAGTCCTTACCTTCACCTTCCCAAAGACTTGATAATTGAGAATGGCCACCTTATGCACAATGCTGCAGAATTGGTAAGTGGCATGGGAAGCCTTAGTGCATCAAATTACAGTAATTATCCTCCGTTGAATCAATTTATTTTTGCCTTGTCCACTTGGTTGTCGGGGAAGAGCCTTGTGGGCAGCGTATTGGTCATGAGGACCGTTATTATCCTGTCCGATCTGGGAATACTCTATTTTGGGCGCAAATTACTGCAAAAGCTAAATAAATCTACCCATCTTATCTTTTGGTATTTCTTAAACCCGTTGGTTATTTTGGAACTTACGGGCAATCTTCATTTTGAAGGGGTAATGTTGTTCTTTTTTATTTGGTCCATATATCTTTTATGCAATAAAAAATTGCTTTTGGCGGCCATTGTTTATGCATTATCGATTGCTATAAAACTGGTGCCTTTATTATTTCTGCCCATGTTTTTAAAGTATTTTGGGCTAAAGAAAAGCATGCTGTTTTATATGGTGGTAGGCATAACAACGGTCCTTTTGGTACTCCCGTTCTATTCCCCGGATTTTGCCACCAACTATATGCAAACGGTAGGACTGTGGTTCTCCAACTTTGAATTTAATGCCGGTCTATATAATGCCATAAAAAAGGTGGCCCTAAATTTTGATGTCAAACCTTGGGAACTTATAAAGGATTATGGCAAAATTACCCCTGTAATCGTATTGGCCTCCGTGGCCCTATTTACATTTTTTAGGGACAATAAAAAGATTTCAAGCTTGTTGACCTCCATGTTATGGGTTCTTACGTTATATTATTTTTTGTCCGCAACCGTACACCCTTGGTATATTATTTTCTTAGTGGTTTTAAGCCTGTTTACAGAGTTTAGGTTTCCAATGGTCTGGTCCTTAAGTGTCATACTTAGCTATTGGGCCTATTCCAATGCTGGGTTTAAAGAGAATTATTGGTTATTGACTGTTGAATATTTGGCAGTATATGGTTTTATGCTTTATGAAATTGTTAGATTACATAACAAAAAGATGCTATTTAGTAAAAATTGACACATCGATCCCAATAATTCATTTTTATTTGTACTTTTGATGGTAGAATGAATAACTCATATTACATACTTAACGTAAACAAGGTTTCCAACCTTGCTTATTCATTTACGCCTACACGTCGTCGCCCGTAAGGGTGCGCTTCTTTTATGGAAATAGGTGAGTCCATTTCCCTCTCAAAAAAAATAAATTTTAATTTTAATTTTAAAAGCAACATTCAATGAAGATTGTTATTGCTAACGATTCCCATTTTAAATATGCCGAGATCATTTGCGAAACTATTGCAGAGTCGGCCAAAGTACGTGGTACCGGGATTGCCAAGCGTACTCCTGAATATATTCAAAAAAGATTGCATAACGGCAATGCCATTATTGCCTTGGACGGGGATAAGTTTGCCGGTTTCTGTTATATTGAGGTATGGGGACATGAAAAATTCGTAGCCAATTCAGGCCTTATTGTACATCCTGATTACAGAAATCAAGGCTTGGCCAAAAAAATAAAAAAGGAGATTTTTGAACTTTCCAGAAGAAAATTTCCCAATGCCAAAATTTTTGGGATCACCACGGGCTTGGCTGTGATGAAGATGAATTATGAATTGGGCTATAAACCAGTGACTTTTTCGGAACTTACCACCGATCCAGAATTTTGGAAAGGCTGTCAGACCTGTAAAAATTTCGATATCCTAACAAGGACGGAACAAAAAATGTGCCTTTGTACAGGAATGTTGTACGATCCGGAAACCAAAGCCAAGGCAGCCCAGAAGGAACCCAAGGAAAAATTGAATTCCAAGGCCTTTCAAAGATTAAAAAGTATAAAGGAAAGTCTGTTCTTAAACAAGAAAACAAAGTAGTAGTAATGTACTGCTTAGAAAATATAAATAATAATAGATTAGCATGAAAAAATTAGTTTTAGCGTATAGTGGTGGATTGGATACTTCCTATTGTGCCAAATATTTGTCAAAGGATCAAGGATTTGAAGTACATGCCGTAAGTGTCAATACAGGTGGGTTTTCTAAGGAAGAAATAGAGAACATTCACAAAAAGGCCTTGGAATTGGGGGCCACTTCCTACACTTCCATTGATGCTGTAAACACTTTTTATGAAAAAGTAGTAAAGTACTTGATTTTTGGTAATGTATTGAAGAACAATACCTATCCATTATCCGTTAGTGCTGAGCGAATAGTGCAAGCCATTGAAATCGTAAACTACGCCAAAAAAGTTGGTGCCAAATATATTGCCCATGGGAGTACCGGGGCCGGGAACGATCAGGTTAGGTTTGATATGATCTTCCAGATCATTGCGCCGGAGATCGAAATTATTACCCCAATACGGGATAACAAATTGGCCAGGGAGGTAGAAATTGAATATTTGAAGCAGAATGGGGTAGATTACCCATGGGAGAAGGCAAAATACTCCATCAATAGGGGTTTATGGGGAACTTCCGTAGGAGGTGAGGAAACACTTACCTCCCACAAGTCTTTGCCGGACACTGCCTATCCAAGCCAGTTGCAAGAAACAGAGCCCGCTCAACTAAAGCTTACTTTCCATAAGGGGGAATTAATTGCTTTGGATGGCGATAACGATACCCCAGTAAACAATATTATTAAATTGGAGGCCATTGCTTCCAAATATGCCATTGGTAGGGATATCCATGTTGGCGATACCATTATTGGAATAAAGGGAAGGGTAGGGTTTGAAGCACCTGCTTCCTTGATCATTATCAAAGCCCATCATTTGTTGGAAAAACACACCTTAACCAAATGGCAACAGTACCAAAAGGAAATGCAGGGCAATTTCTACGGTATGTTGTTGCACGAAGGGAATTATTTGGATGAGGTTATGCGAAATATCGAGGCCTTCCTGACCGATACCCAAAAGAATGTAAGCGGTGATGTCTTTGTTAGCCTGCACCCTTATCGCTTTGAGTTGGACGGAATATCTTCGCCCCACGATCTTATGAATGCTTCTTTCGGAAGCTATGGGGAGATGAACAAAGGATGGACAGCGGATGACGCCAAAGGATTTATAAAAATACTTTCCAATGCTGGAAAAATATATAACCATGTAAATCAGAATAATGATTAAGGCAGGAATTATAGGTGGTTCAGGGTATACTGGTGGGGAACTCATCAGAATCCTCCTGAACCATCCCAATGCAACCATAGATTTTGTTTTTAGTACCACTAGGGCAGGTAAAAAGATTACCACAGCACATCCGGACCTGTTGGGGGTTACCGATCTTGTATTTACAGGAGCGGTAAACAAGGATGTGGATGTAGTATTTCTTTGTCTTGGTCATGGGAACTCCACTAGTTTTTTAAAGGAAAATGAGTTCTCCGAAAACACTAGGATCATAGATTTGAGCAATGATTTTAGGTTGGAGGCCGATGCCGTTCTAGATGGGAAAACCTTTGTTTACGGCTTGCCCGAACTGAAAAAGGAAGAAATTAAGAAGGCAAAGTATATAGCCAATCCAGGTTGTTTTGCTACGGCTATTCAGTTGGCGCTACTGCCCTTGGCAAAGGCCCATAAATTGGACAGGCCGGTACATGTCAATGCCGTAACCGGAAGTACAGGGGCGGGCGTAAGCCTTTCACCTACCTCACATTTTAGCTGGAGGAACAATAACGTGTCCTGGTACAAGCCATTTACACACCAGCACTTGGGGGAAATAAACGAAAGTCTCCACAGCCTTCAGAAAAATACCGGGGAAATTTTCTTCCTGCCCAATAGGGGAAATTTTACCAGGGGAATTTTGGCTACGGCCTATACCGATTTTGAAGGGAGTTTGGAAGAGGCTTATGAACTGTATAACGAATTTTACAAGGATGCCGCCTTTACCCAGGTGACGGAGGAAGACATCAACCTAAAGCAGGTGGTGAATACCAATCAATGCCATATTCATTTGCACAAGCACAATAACACGCTCTTGATTACTTCGGCCATAGACAATTTGTTGAAAGGGGCCTCAGGGCAGGCCGTGCAGAATATGAACCTGGCGTTCGGATTTAAGGAAACGGAAGGCCTGCAATTAAAAGCGGGCGTATTTTAAGATCGGCTAGTGCGTTGGACCCACGGTAGTGGGGAAAGCTAACCCGATCAACTAAACATAAACCAATCAACCAATCCTGCGGTAGTGGGAGGGAAACAAATAACAATTAAGGAATGAAAATAGCCATTATTGGAGCAGGTAATTTAGGACTATCCATTGCCAAAGGCATATTGAGTACCAATGGGGCCACTTCCATGGTCCTTACCAAGAGAAATTTAAGCGGACTTAAGGAAATTGAAAAATATGGAATCGTTACCACGACTACGGATAACAGGGAGGCGGTAGCCAAATCCGATATCCTGATTTTTGCGGTACAGCCGGGCCAGTTTGTAAAGATTCTGGGAGAAATCAAGGACATCCTTACGGACAAGCATGTTATTATTTCCACCATTACCGGCTTTAGTATTGCCAGAATGGAAGAAGTTATAGGGCCAGATCACTATATTATTCGTGCCATGCCCAATACGGCTATTTCCGTGGGCAAATCCATGACCTGCATTTGTAGTAACGAGAAAGGCACCAAGAGGGTAGACCTGGCCAAGGCCATCTTTAACCGTATGGGGCATTCCATGCAAATTCCGGAAGAGCAGATGCAGGCCGCTACCGTTATTTGTGCCAGTGGAATTGCGTTTTGGATGCGATTGATTAGAGCCACCACCCAAGGGGCCATTCAATTGGGATTCGATGCCAAGGAAGCACAGGAATTGGCCATGCATACCTGTAATGGAGCTGCTAGTCTGTTGATAGAATCCGACAGTCACCCAGAAAATGAAATAGATAAGGTAACTACTCCAAGGGGATGTACCATTTCCGGATTGAACGAAATGGAACACCAAGGACTAAGCTCCTCCCTGATCAGGGGAATAGTAGCCTCATTTGACAAGATAAACGAAATAAAAAAAGGATAACCTCTACCTTAAACCTTCAAGAAACCTTCAAGGTTATTGTACAGGGGAGGTTCATAATACAATATAGAAGATGGAATTATTTGATGTATACCCATTATATAACGTTACTCCCGTTTCGGCCAAGGGAATAGTGGTTACCGATGATAAAGGCCAAGAGTATTTGGATTTCTACGGTGGTCATGCCGTAATTTCCATAGGACATTCCCATCCACATTATGTAAAAAGATTAAAGGAGCAGTTGGATAAGATCGGTTTTTATAGCAATGCTATCCAGAATCCCGTTCAGGAGGCCTTGGCACATAAACTGGGGGAGCTTTCGGGCTGTGAAGATTACAACCTCTTCCTCTGCAATTCTGGGGCAGAGGCCAACGAAAATGCCTTAAAACTGGCATCGTTCCAAACAGGAAAATCCCGTGTAATTGCCTTTAAACATGGTTTTCATGGGAGAACTTCCGCAGCCGTGGCCGCTACGGACAATGAAAAAATAAACGCCCCCCTCAACAAGCAACAAAAGGTAACCATACTTCCCTTTGAGGATTTGGCCGCTTTTAAAAGCGAGATTTCCAAAGGCGATGTTTGTGCTGTGATAATAGAGACCATTCAAGGGGTAGGGGGTCTGGACCAGCCTTCCCAAGAGTTTTATCAAAATATTGCCGAACTCTGTAAGGAAAATGGGGCCTTGTTAATCGCGGACGAGGTGCAATGTGGTTATGGAAGAAGCGGTAAGTTCTTTGCCTTCCAACACTTTGGGATTAAACCGGACATTATTACGGTAGCCAAGGGTATGGGCAACGGATTTCCTATTGGCGGCGTCCTGATCCATGAAAGTATCAAGGCTTCTTACGGAATGTTGGGGACCACTTTTGGCGGGAATCATTTGGCCTGTGCAGCCGGATTGGCTGTTTTGGAAGTCATCGAAAAAGAAAATTTATTGGAAAATGCCGCCAATCTCTTTGAATACTTCAAGGAAAAGGCAGCCTCCATACCACAAGTAAAAAGGGTAAAGGGAATGGGGCTAATGTTGGGACTGGAATTTGATTTTGAAGTGGCGGAGTTACGAAAGAAACTCATCCACAACCAATTTATGTTCACTGGCGGTGCCAGTGACAAACATGTATTGAGAGTATTACCAGCATTGAATATTACCAAGGAAAATTTGGATCAGTTTTTTGATGCCTTAAAAAAGGAATTGGCATGAGTTTGTATTTGGACATAGCCCAACGTAATGCCGTGCTAAATACCATGGCACAGCTGATCAATACGGAACGAAATACCATCCTGGAGGTGAATAAAAGGGACCTCGAGGCCTATAATGGCGATGATTTGGCCATGTACGACCGACTCAAAGTGGACGATGCCAAAATTGATGGCATGATCCTATCCTTGCAACAGCTGGCAGGACAGGAAGACCCCTTGGGTTTGGAACGATTTAATTTTACCCATGAAAATGGGATGCAGGTAAGCAATAAAACAGCCCCTTTTGGCACGGTCCTAATCATTTATGAATCCAGGCCCGACGTTACCATAGAAGCTGCTGCCATTGCCTTTAAATCGGGCAATAAAATATTGTTGAAGGGCGGGAAGGAATCCCTTCAAAGCAATTTGGTATTGGTAAATTTCTGGCATAAGTCCTTGGAGCAGCACAGCATTTCCAAAGATTGGGTCACTTACCTGGAATTTAATAGGGAACAGACCCAGGCCTTTTTGGAAAAGCCTACCCAAAAGCTGGACCTGATCGTACCACGTGGAGGGGAAAAGTTGATTGCATTTACCAAAAAGCACGCTACCTGTCCCGTAATCGTCAGTGGTAGGGGAAATAACTTTCTTTACATACATCCCAAGGCGGACCTAAAAAAGGCAATGTCTATCATCCTGAACGCCAAAACCACAAAGATATCGGCCTGTAATGCCTTGGATAAGGTGTTGGTAGATAGGGAACTGCCCAACAAGGAAGCTTTTATAAAAGATTTGATAGCTGAATTAAAGGCGAAGAAAGTGGAAATACTGGTAGATAACAGCCTGGCCAAAACAGAGGGTACTTCCGAAATTACTGGAGAGGAAAGCTGGTTTGAAGAATTTTTGGATTATAAGATCCTCATTGGGGAAGTGGGCAGTACCGAAGAAGCTATTGAGAAAATAAATACCTATGGCGGAGGACATTCTGCCGTTATTGTTACGGAAGAGGAACAAGAGGCCGACCTTTTTATGAATTCCGTGGATTCCGCGGCAGTATATCATAATGTTTCTACCCGCTTTACGGACGGGGGACAATTTGGACTGGGCGGGGAATTGGCCATCAGCACGGATAAATTACACCAAAGGGGACCCATTGGCCTACAGCATTTGGTGACCAACAAATGGTATGTAAAGGGCGATGGACAAATAAGGTAGTAGCCAGACCTGAACAATAGGTCTAAAAAAAAGAGCATGCAGAAGAAAAGAATATTATTAAAAATAGGATCCAATACCCTCACCAAGGAAACGGACCATATCTCTAGGGGAAAAATTGAGGATATTGGTAGGCAGATCGCAAAACTTAAGGACAGCTACGAATTCATCATTGTAAGTTCCGGGGCCATTGCCGCAGCCAAGCAGTTCGTGAAATTGGAACACAATGGGCAGGAGATTACCGTTAAGCAGGCCTTGGCATCCATTGGGCAACCCCATTTGATGCGTATTTTTCAAGAGAATTTCAGGGAGTTGGGATTGTTTACCTCCCAATGCCTTTTGTCCTATTCCGACTTTGAAAGGGAAGTTTCCAAAGAAAATATCTGCAATACCATCAACGTACTGGTGGCCAATAATTTTATCCCCATCATTAATGAGAACGATACGGTAGCGACCGATGAGATCAAGTTTGGGGACAATGATAAATTGGCGGCATTGACTGCAGCCTTGATGAAGGTAGATCTCTTGATCATTGCTACCAATACCGATGGCATTTACACCAAGGAGTCGTTTATTAATAAGAAGCCCGAAACCATTAAGTTGGTGAGCAACTTGGACGATCTGCAAAAGGAGGTCAGTAGCTCCAAATCTTCCCATGGAACCGGGGGAATGGAATCCAAGATCGAGGCGGCCAATATAGCCAGGCAGGCCAATGTAGAGACTTGGATCGTAAATGGCCTTCAAGACAATTTTATTATTGATGCCCTAGAAAACAAAACCGCTTTTACAACCATAAAATAAAAAAATGCAACACTATTTATCCTTAAAAGATATCGATTCCCTACCACAATGGGTAGAAGAAGCTAGATCATTAAAGGCGAATCCGCTTCAATTCAAAGCCTTGGGAGAGGCCAAGACCATATGTTTATTATTCTTCAATAACAGTCTTAGAACCCGTTTAAGCACGCAAAAAGCGGCCATGAACTTGGGCATGGAAGTTATAGTAATGAACTTTGGAAGTGAAGGATGGGCATTGGAATATGGAGATGGCACCATCATGGATCAAGGCACTTCCGAGCACATCAAGGAAGCTGCACAGGTAGTGGCGCAATATTGCGATATAGTGGCTATCAGGGCCTTTGCCTCTTTGACCGATAGGGAAAAGGACGAGGCCGAAGTGGTCATGAACGGTTTTAAAAAGTATGCCGGGATACCGGTAGTGAATATGGAAAGTTCGGTGGGCCATCCGTTACAGGCTTTGGCAGATGCCATTACCCTTGCGGAAAACAATACCAAGAAAAGGCCAAAAGTGGTTTTATCATGGGCACCGCATCCTAAGGCATTGCCACATGCAGTGGCCAATTCCTTTGTGGAAATGATGCATTTGCAGGAGGCCGATTTTGTAATTACCCACCCCAAAGGATACGATTTAAATCCGGAGGTGACCAAGGGTGCCAAAATAGAATACGATCAGGACAAGGCATTGGAAGATGCCGATTTTGTCTATGTTAAAAACTGGAGCAGCTACAAGGATTATGGCAAGGTGATGAACCAGGATAAAAATTGGACCATGACCAATAAAAAATTGGGCAAGGCCAAGTTTATGCACTGTCTGCCCGTAAGGCGAAATGTAGTGGTAGCCGATGAGGTTCTTGACGGGCCCAATTCCTTGGTGGTTCAACAGGCCAACAACAGGACCTATTCCGCACAGATTGTGTTGAAGAAGTTGCTGGAGAGTTTGAAGGGGTAGGGAGTATGCAGTAAACAGTAAACAGTTGTCAACGATCCAATTTCAAAAGTCGAATGTCCAATGTCCGTCATTGCGAGGAGCGAAAGGGACGAAGCAATCTCTTGAATATATAAACAGATTGCCACGCTACACCTACCTATCGGTAGGCAGGCGGAGTAGAGACCTCCTAGGGTCATGGATTTAATGTTCAAGGTTGAAAGTTGATAGGAGAAGACGGAAGGGATTGAAACCAAAGGTTGGTTGTTGTGCTCGAATGGTTTTATGTAGTGTCAAGCTAGGAGACTTTGCACAGTGGAAAGTGGTTTAATTTGAGCAAAAATATAATTTTGAAATATAATCATAGCTCCTCCCTTCAGATGAAGGGAGGTGGCTTCGCCCCAAGCGAAGACGGAGGGTTCTGAAAGCGCGGGTATAGGAACAAAAGAGAAAGTTTGGGTTTGGACCAAATAGTAGGGATTTCAAACTCCCCTTTCTTTTCTGCCAAAAAGCAGAAAATTCATTCCCCTCTTCGTTCCAAGAGGGGAGCAGTTTGGATTGAGTAAAAAATATGATTTTTAAAATGTTAACACGGCTCCTCCCTTCAGGCCTGTGCTGAGCGGAGTCGAAGTGCGAAGGGAGGTGGATTCGCCACAAGCGAAGACGGAGGGTTCTGAAATCACGGATTTTGGAATAAGAACGAAAGATTTGCGAGCTGTAAAAAAGGAATGACAAAGGATAAGCTACATACAAAAAAAGAACTTGCAGGATTCAGGAGTGAGCTTCGTTCCAATCTGACTCCGGCCGAGGCTTTTCTATGGAAGCAATTAAGTTCACGTCAACTTGAAGGCAAAAGATTTACTAGGCAGCATAGTATTTCAAAATATGTGGTGGATTTCTATTGTGCGGCAGAGCGTTTAATTGTGGAGTTGGATGGAGAAATCCACAACAATCCCCTGGCCATGGACTATGATGAAAAAAGAACTGCCTATTTTAATGAAATGGGTTACAAAGTGATACGATTTGAAAACAAAATGGTATTTGATAATTTAGAATCGGTATTAAGTGAAATTAAAGATAATTTTAAAACCTAAATAAGCTTCTCTCTTCAGACTTGTGCTGAGCGGAATCGAATGTGCGAAGGGAGATGGGTTCTCCAACAATGGGAGTTGAAGACGGAAGGGATTGATGGCCCTGATCTCGGAAAAAAGAGATAATTCGGGATTAGATTAAAAGTAAGGGATTTCAAACTCCCCTTTCTTTTCTGCCAAAAGCAGAAAATTCATTCCCCTCTTCGTTCCAAGAGGGGAGCAGTTTGGTTAGAGTAAAAAATATGATTTTTAAAATATTAACACGGCTCCTCCCTTCAGGCCTGTGCTGAGCGGAGTCGAAGTGCGAAGGGAGGTGGATTCGCCACAAGCGAAGACGGAGGGTTCTGAAAGCGCGGGTATTGGAACAAAAGAGAAAGTTTGGGTTTGGACCAAATAGTAGGGATTTCAAACCTGCTTGACGGCAAGGCAGGCTCCCCTTTCTTTCCCCGCTGTTGGCGGTGAAATTCATTCCCCTCTTCGTTCCAAGAGGGGAGCAGTTTGGATTGAGTAAATAATATAATTTTGAAATACGCATACGTCTCCTTCCCTTAGCAAGCCTGTCCCGCGTTTTCCGCGGGAGGACAAGGTGGCTTCTCCGACGATAGGAGGAGAGGACGGAAAGGATTGAAACCCTAAACTAAGGACAAAACGATCAACTGTCCCAAGCAGAAAGTAAAAAAAGACATGAAACAAAAACTATCTATAATAAAAATTGGAGGGAACGTAATTGAGAACGAAACCGAACTCAACAAATTCCTGGATTCCTTTGCGGCCATACAAGGCCCTAAAATTTTGGTGCACGGGGGTGGAAAACTAGCTACCCAGATCGCCGAAAAATTGGGAATAGAATCCAAATTGGTAGGCGGGAGACGTATTACCGATGAAGAGGGGCTAAAGGTAATCACCATGGTCTACGGTGGATTGGCCAACAAGAATATTGTGGCACAACTGCAGGCCAGGGGCACCAATGCCATAGGGCTTAGCGGGGCCGATGGCAATACCATCCGAGCCGTAAAAAGACCGGTCCGTGAAATAGACTACGGATTTGCTGGGGATGTGGAGGAAGTAAATGCAGGGGCTATAGACAAATTGTTGCAGGCCGACTTTGTTCCGGTGTTTTGCGCCATTACCCATAACAAGGAAGGGCAATTGCTGAACACCAATGCCGATACCATTGCTTCGGAAGTGGCTATTGGGATGAGTGGGAACTATGACACCACGCTCTACTATTGCTTTGAAAAGAAAGGGGTGTTGATGGATATTTCGGACGAGACCTCGGTGGTGAAACACTTGGAGCCTAAGAACTATCAAGAATTATTGGAAAAGAAAATTATAGCGGATGGCATGCTGCCAAAATTGGAAAATTGCTTCCATGCGCTTCATAAAAATGTGGGCAAGGTCTGTATTGGGGATTTGGATATGCTAAACCCTATTGCTACTTTGTTTACCACGATTACCTTATAAACATGGATCAACAAAAACTTACGGAAAAGGCTATTGCATTGTTACAGGAACTGATTTCAATTCAGTCGTTTTCCTCCGAAGAAGATAAGACGGCCGATGCTATTGAGGCATGGTTTAAAGAGTTCAACATCCCTTTTAAAAGGGAAAAGAACAACGTCTATGCCTTTAACAAATACTATGACGAGAGCAAGCCTTTGCTGCTGCTCAACTCCCATCACGATACGGTAAAACCCAATTCGGCCTATACCAAAGACCCCTTTCATCCACATATAGAGGATGGAAAATTATTCGGTCTGGGAAGTAATGATGCCGGGGGCTGCCTAGTATCCCTGATCGCTACCTTTACCCATTTTTATGCCCAGGAAAACCTGAGCCATAATATAGTGCTGGTTGCCTCTGCGGAAGAGGAAAGTTCCGGTCCCAACGGACTCAACAGTATGTTGCCCATCCTGCCAAAGATAGATGTGGCCATAGTAGGGGAACCCACCTTGATGAATTTGGCAATTGCCGAAAAAGGTTTGGTGGTGTTTGAAGGCAAGGTCAGTGGTACACCATCCCATGCCGCCCACCCCAACGATAATAATGCCATTTACAATACCATAGAGGTACTGCAGTGGTTTAAGGACTATAAGTTTCCCAAAGTATCGGAAGTGCTGGGGGAAGTAAAGCTTACGGTAACCCAGATAAGTGCCGGGAATCAGCACAATGTGGTGCCCGGACATGTGGATCTGGTGATAGATGTACGGGTAAACGACTGTTACTCAAATAAGGAAATAGCGGACATACTTACTGCCGAAGCTCCCTGTGAGGTAAAGCCCCGTTCGTTGCGCCTAAATTCCTCTTCCATCAATAAGGAGCATCCGTTGGTAAAGTCGGGCTTGGCCTTGGGGAGAAGCAGCTACGGTTCGCCTACTCTTTCGGATCAGGCGGCCTTGTATTGTCAGTCCCTAAAATTGGGACCTGGCGATAGCACCCGTAGTCACTCTGCGGACGAATTTATTTACGTGGCGGAAATAGAAGAAGGCATAGATTTGTATATTAAGATCTTGCAAGGATTTCTGAAACAATGAACAATTAGCAATGAACAATTAACGATGTTGGTTTGTTCATTGTAATTGACCTTTAAACAAATAAAAACGACAAATGAACCGAGCCGGAACGAACCTGTTTATTTATTAGAGAGGTTTAAAGGCGAACTACATTTGACCTTTAAAAAAACAAATAAAAACGACAAATGAAACTTTGGGACAAAGGATTTAGCACCGACAAAAAAATAGACCATTTCACGGTGGGCAATGATAGGGAACTGGATTTGCTTTTGGCAAAATACGACGTAATCGCCTCCAAGGCACATGCCAAAATGCTGGGTAAAATTGGTCTCTTGACCCTTAAGGAAACCGATTCATTGGTAGCCGAGCTGGATAAAATTGCCCAGACCATAGAAAACGGCACCTTTACCATAGAGGACAGTTTTGAGGACATGCACTCCAAAATTGAGTTTCTGCTTACCCTTAGGTTGGGAGATGCCGGTAAAAAGATTCACACCGCCCGCTCCAGGAACGATCAGGTTTTGGTGGCCATGCATTTGTACCTAAAGAACGAGTTAACGGAAATAAAGGACCAGACCAAGGACCTGTTCCACCTTCTTTTAAATTTGGCGGACAAGCACAAGAAAGTAATGTTGCCTGGCTATACCCATTTACAGGTGGCTATGCCCTCTTCCTTTGGACTTTGGTTTTCCGCCTATGCCGAAAGTTTGGTAGACGATCTGTATTTTGTGGACGCCGCCTATAAGGTAGCCGATCAAAATCCCTTGGGTAGTGCCGCCGGATATGGAAGTTCCTTCCCTATAGACCGTAGTTTTACCACCCAGGAAATGGGCTTCGAAACCATGAAATACAATGTAGTGGCCGCCCAAATGGGCCGTGGCAAGGTAGAAAAGGCAGCAGCCTTTGGCATGAGCAGTATTGCCGCCACCCTTTCCAAGATGGCGATGGACATCTGCCTGTATATGAGCCAGAACTTTAATTTTGTCTCTTTTCCGGATGAGCTTACCACAGGTTCCAGCATTATGCCCCATAAGAAGAACCCGGATGTGTTTGAACTGGTACGCGGTAAGTGCAACCGACTCCAGACCGTACCCAACCAATTGATCCTGATCACCAATAACCTGCCCAGTGGCTACCACCGGGACCTGCAATTGGTAAAAGAAGTGATCGTACCCGCCATACAGGACCTAAAGGCCTGTTTGGAAATAATGACCTTTAGTTTAAAGGAAATACGGGTCAACGAAAACATTTTGGACGATCCCAAATACGACTATCTGTTTAGTGTGGATACCCTGAACGAGCTGGTATTGGGCGGTATGCCCTTCCGTGATGCCTATAAGAAAATGGGCAAGGAGATCAACGAAGGCACCTTTACTCCCAAAAGGGACATACGCCACAGCCACGAAGGCAGTTTTGGCAATCTATGCTTGGCAGAGATCAGAAAGAAAATGGACAAGATTTCCTGATCAGCAATTAGTAAACAGTTTACAATGAACAGAGGGTTAAAGTCCGTCACTTCGAGTGATTTTATGAAATGAAATGAAATAAAATTGTATCGAGAAGTGGACGATGAACAGTAAAAAGTGAACAGTTTTCACTGGTCAGTGAGCGGTTGATTTACAAACTAATACATAAAACAAAGAGCTCCTTCCCTTAGCAAGCCTGTCCCGCGTTTTCCGCGGGAGGACAAGGCGGATTCTCCGACCAAAGGAGGAGTAGACGGAAGGGATTGAAAACCCAAGCCAAGGCATTTTGTACACCAAGTTACTAAGGCAGGCTCGCGCCAGCGGGGGGACTTTGAACAGCGGGGGTGCCAACATATCGGGTAGTTTTGTTGAGAATCAAGTCCCCCCTCCTTGGGAGGGGGCTAGGGGGAGGACATCATGGCAGGATGACCATTGCTTAGGGCGAAAACAAAGAACTCCTTCCCTTGGTTAAGGGAAGGTGGATTCTCCGACAATAGGAGGAGAAGACGGAAGGGATTGAAAACCCAAGCCAAGGCATTTTGTACACCAAGTTACTTAGACACGAGCCTGCCTAAAGGCAAGGCAGGCGTGACGCTCGCGCCAGCGGGGAGCTTACACTTAGAAGTGCCAACATATCGAATAGTTTTGTTGAGAATCAAATTCCCCCTCCTTGGGAGGGGGCTAGGGGGAGGACATCATGGCAGGATGATCATTACTTAGTGCGAAAACAAAGAGCTCCTTCCCTTAGCAAGCCTGTCCCGCGTTTTCCGCGGGAGGACAAGGTGGATTCTCCGACAATAGGAGGAGAAGACGGAAGGGATTGAAAACCTAAGCCAAGGCATTTTGTACACCAAGTTACTTAGACACGGTTTTCAGATAGCTTTCACTTAGAAGTGCCAACATATCGGATAGTTTTGTTGAGAATCAAATCCCCCCTCCTTGGGAGGGGGCTAGGGGGAGGATATCATGGCAGGCTCCCGCCAACGGGGGGCATTGTTGTACGGTCGTGCATTTTATCTATTCATCAATCCCTTTATATCCTTTAATAATTCAATCGATGCTTCAATTTCTTCCTTTCTAATTGCTACACTTTCAATATTAAATCCAATAGGTAAATTTTTAGTTACACTATAATCAAGTATCTCTATTGCAATATTCTTGCAGAGATCAATTGATTTTGAGAGTATATCATTAGAATGCTTTAAATCATTATTTAACCATTTTGGAATGTCAATACCAAGCCATTCCATAAACTGCAAGGTCTTTAAGGAACCGCAAGGTGTCAACGTAAAAATAATCGGTACCAAATCCCTGTCAGTCTCAATAGAGGTATAATAGTAATCTGAGAGGAAATCCTTAGTGTTATTAACACTGTAAACACATTGGGATATAAAAAAACTACATCCCTTATCTACTTTATCAAAAAGCCGAATATGCTCGTCTCCCTTTTTAATATGTCGCTCGGGAATTGCTACGCCTCCCAATAAAATTGAGGAATTTGAATCCTGATTTATTTTGTAAGCCTCATTAAGCGAAATGCCTGAAACCTGATTTTTTGATGGAGCACCTACAAAAACGGAACAATCAATATTATTAGAGTTTTGATAAATCCAACTCCTAAATTCATCAGCAGTATACTTGCCAACGCTTTTGTAAATAATCTTTGGGACTTTTAAATCGCTAAGATATTTATCACTGAATTATTAGGAGCCAAGGTTGGCATAAAAGGAAAAGGTCTCGGAGAATCTGTCCTTGAAGATTCATCTTGGATATCGTATAAAACCAACCCATCAATTTCTAATCCTCTAAGCCTTTTAACTTGCTTATCAGCAATAATCCCAACTTTATCTTCCTCAGTATTTATCTTAGGAGGAGTTAATCCATAAAATAAAAAGCCTGATTCTTTATTGATAATTCTATCTTTTAACATTATTATCTGTCAATTTGAGAGTAATATGTGCATGCCGTACAACAAACGAATATAACAACTAGCTCCTATATATTTGTTTAAGCCTATCTTTTTTAGCACTTTATAGTATGCTATAGTTCATTGGACTGCAATAATTTTGGGTAGTTGGGCAGCCGAGGCACGAGCCTGCCTAAAGGCAAGGCAGGCGTGACGCTCACGCCAGCGGTGGGACTTTGCACAGCGGGGGTGCCAACATATCGAATAGTTTTGTTGAGAATCAAGTCCCCCCTCCTTGGGAGGGGGCTAGGGGGAGGATATCATGGCAGGCTCACGCCAATAACACTATTCATTGTTAAACCCGGTATTATTATCGTTTTTTGTTCGTATTGTTTTTGTCAAATAAAAAGCAAGGGGAATAAAAATAAGTCCAAAAGTCAACGGCAAAAACCAACTTCCAAGTCCGTCTGCATTTCCCTTTGCGTTTTGAATAGTTTTAAAAATAATTAGTCCAAATATTGTTACGATTATCAAATTTAAAAACCGAATCATACGAGTGGTATTTGTATAATAATAAAAGGCATTCTCCTCATTTATTTTAGTTGGATAATTAAATATATGAGGAAACCTATTCAAAAAGGTTAGTCCAATGAACAGTACACTTGAAACAATAGGTAAAGTCAGAATTTGATTTTTATTTCCAAATCCGTCAGCTTTTCCAGCTAGGTTGTAATGCATCGGTATAGTTTCGGGCAATGAAGAATATTGGAACAATGTTAAAATCCAAATTCCAACTATGGCAATCCAACCGATTAATTCAATTGCCTTGTCGGTTGTAGATAAATTTGGTTTTATTTTTGGTCTCTTGTTCATTAGATTGCAATAATTTTGAGTAGATGGGCAGCCGAGGCACGAGCAAGATGCTCGCGCCAGCGCGGGGTAACATTAGTAGATACGAATAACCATTCTGTCTTCTTTTTCAATTGACCATTGTACTTGCCATGTTTTACCATCTATTTGGTCGAGTAAAATGAAGTTGTATGAATTTGTGGTCGGATATAGAAAAAATCTACCATTCTTTTCTTCCTCTTCACTTACCAGAGGAGTGTCTGACAATGTTGTCTCAAATCTATATTTGCTTTCAGTTCCCCATTGCACTTGTGACATTTTACCATTTCTTGTGTTTAATTTGATAAAATTGTAGTTATTTTTTGTGGAAAATAATCTATATACAACAGAACTATCTGTAGAAATATTTTGGGTAGGAGAGGAAGAGGTGTTTTGAGCAAAAGTAACCGTTACAAATAATGTAAAGGTAATTGTCATCAATATTGCTTTCATTCTTATATTTTTTTGAGTTATTGAAGTGCTATTATGGGCTGACCGCTAACGTTGAAATATAAGCGCAGTGCGGAGGCAGGCTCGCGCCAGCGGGGGCAGCCGAGGCACGAGCAAGATGCTCGCGCCAGCGGGTGCCATGCACTATATACCTTGTTATAGGCAGGCTTTATTTCAATTTCATGATTTTTTAATCACTAATAGATGTTTTCTCTACTTTGGTGTAGATTGAGCAAATGAGAACCCAAGTCTTTCATCTTTCCAATCGCATTGTGATAGTTCTTCAATAAAAGGACAACCACCCATGCAAGTCTTTTGGAAGGCACAAGAAGTGCAACCATTGTTCAGAATATTATTTCTATACTTTTTGAAATAGGCATTGTTCTGCCAAATGTCAATCATTTTTTCTGTTCTTAAGTCTCCAAACCAATCAGTATTGGTCATAAAAGAACAAGGCATCATTCTTAAATTTTCATCAACAAAAGCAGAAAACCTTCCAGCATCACAACCCTCGTAAAATTCTGAATTCACATTCACATATTTTACTACTCCTGAGATACTACAACTATCAAAGCCAATTTTCAAAGCACCTTTACTTTGGTTTACTAAACCATAGAATTCTTTTAATTTTACCTTGTCTTTAAGTAACAAGGTCATGTCGGGTTTTCTTCCGATTGGTTTATAGTTCAGGAATATCAGAGAATTTATTCCTTCCAAGAAAGCTGGTGGATTTCTTAACCATTCAATTGCTGTATTGATAGTTTGACTATCCGTTACAAAGTGAACATTTGCTTTTATTCCATATTCAAATAGTTTTTCAAGATGTTTTCTGAACTCGGTGTATGGTTCGTAAGCACTAATAGCAACAGAGCCGCATAATTCTTTTGTTGCTTTCAAAATGTCAGGGGTAAGCCCTCTACCATTTGTGGTGTAACATGGAACAATTCCATGTTCAACAGTAGTCTCAAGTATCCTTATAAAGTCGGGATGTTGATTTGGATTTCCACCGCCCAGTGCAACTTGGAAAACATCCATTTCCTTTGCTTGCTCCATGATTAATTTGTAATCGCTAAGCAGCATGTGATTTCCTTTTGGTGTTGATTTTCTATAACAAAAAGAACAACCTTGATCACACCAGTTAGTAATACTTATATCCAATAATTCTGGCCCGTGCATAGCCCAAAGAGGTTCTGGATAACCTTTTTCCTCTGCACGTACAAAATATCCAGTCTTTTTATTAAATAAAACTGAATAATGCTGCTCTGCATACTTTTTATGAACTATATTTTTGTTTTTACCAACCATCTTCTTGAGCATCGATATATAAATTACTACTTTCTATAATGAAATCATCGGTGCAAAAGAAGCATTCAGTTTCATCAGTATCACTGCTTAGTTTACCTATATAAACATTTTTACCATTTTTTTCTGCTTCAAGAATTTTGGGTAATACTTCTTTGCCACTTTTCCAAAGCCTTTCTTCTATAAACTCTTCAAATGTGGAGTAGGCGCCAGAATAGTGTTTTTCATAATACACTCTTGCTGGCTCCATGTCATCTTTAAATGCATTGAATAAGGATTTGTATATATCTAAGAAATTTGAATCATCTTTTATTCCAATTGCTTCGATGAAGTCTTTAAAATTGAACTCACCATCACTGATTATCACAAATGAAGTTGAAGAGCTATTTGTTACGAAGTCATATCTTATTTTCATTTACTTTAATTTTTAAGCATAATTATGTCCATTACTCTGTCGTACATTGTATCTGAAAATGTGAATTGGGCAATACCATAGTCACCATATGAATTGTCATCCTTTCGGTAAAGTAAACAATTGGGATTGTTTTTCCTTGCTTCCATTAATTCAACAATGTATTCGCCTTTAAGATTATATTTTCTGTAAAGGAAATGTTCCATTGATTCATATTCAAATGAATAATATTTCTCATACTCTTTGTCTACATTAATCAATTCCGAAGTTATACTGTCATACATTCTTGAAAACATATTCAGTGAATATCCATCTTTTGCACCAGTCCGTTCAATAAAAATTTCCTTTGTCAAATTCTTATTAATCAACAGCAGTGATTTGTAAAAGTCATAACCTAATTTCATATGAACTGATAAATTGTTTAATTGCTTTAATCAATATTTCGTTTTTACTTTCCAATGCTTTAGTGAGATGTATTTTCCCTTGTTCAGCATGTCGGAAAAAATATTTCTCATAGGTTGATTGAATATTCCAACGGTCTTTATTAGTAAACATGTAAATCAAGAGTTCAAAAAGTTTTTCATAATACAATACATCATCTGCTTCTCTCTTTTCCAAAATGTCATCTATTTGATTAACCAAATTTTCTTGACTTATTAATCTTGAATGTCCCCATCTGTCTGTTCCAAATTTGTTTACAAAACAATTTGCATATTGCTCTGAGTTAAGTTCTCTTAACAACTCAAAAAGAAATTCAATACTTAGGTTTTTATAGTAGGCGGTATTGTATCGGATTATGAGATTCCATATAATGGAATCACTATATCGTTCATTGTTTAACAATTTTTCCTTTAGAATTTTCTTGTCCTCTTTGGTTACCTGAGAATCTTTAAGTGAGAAAATACATTTTGAAAATACTGCTTCAAACCAAGGTTGCTTGATTAGGATTTCATGGAGTGATTTATCTAAACCTTTTCTTGATACATAAAACAGAAAGGTGCTGCATCCTTCAAGTAATGGGGATTTATCGTTAACTTGACTTTCAATAAAGGAAGCAAATTCTTCAACTGATTTTTTGTAAAGAACTTCAACTAAGTATCGTGAGATTAAAAAATCTCTAAACTCATCAAATGTAAAATTTACAACTTCGGAAGAAGTGAAAATTCCTTTCTCGTCAGTTTGAATATCTCTTTTTACAAGTATATTTTCATCCAAAAATCGGACATACATTTCTCTGTCGTTAGGGTCGGCAATAATTTTATCAAGAGGAACATTCACATAGGTCTTTTCCTGAATCATAAATTCAACAACACTTTGAATAAAATTCTTGATGTCAAAATTGCCTGATACTTTGAATTCATCATTGCTCTTTAATCGCTTGTTTATTTCCTCACTTTTTATTTCATAGTATTTTTCAAACAGTTCCTCTTTGTAAATATTTTCAATACTTTCAAGTTTCTGGTTTTGGTATGCTTCGCAAAAAATCCTTAGCAGAAGAAAATTTTCTACAAGTTGTTCATGTGCCTTGTTAGAAATTCCATGATGTTCAATTTTGAAGTGATTGAAATATATGTGCAGCAGTTTTTTCTTTAAATCATCGTCTGGACGTTGACTAAGTAGTGAAGTTATTTTTTTTGTCTCCTTCTTAAATGAAGATGCTTCAAGATTGGAAAAATTTTGCTCGTAATATTCAGTACGACAACTAAGAACAATTTTTACAAAATCATGTTCAAGCAATTCAGAAACGAAAGTTTCTAAATTCTGGCTTAACAGTTTTGAGTTATAGTTTTCATTAATACCGTCAATAACCAAAACGAAAAATTTACTCTGTTCATAGCAAAGTGTTTTAAGGTTGTTTAGGAATTCCTCAAAAGCGTAGTTCGGTGAGTCGGGAAAAATTCTTTGCAATAACGACTGCCTTAAATCGTTTGCATTGACTTCTGTTCCTGTGAGAAAAGCTGTTGGTATTTCTCTTTTGAGTAAAAAGTTTTCAGAAAAATCACAAAGGAAATTTGTCTTTCCTTGTCCTGCTGTTTCTGTAATCAAAGCAACCCTTGCTCTTAGGAATTCTAAATCATCAATTCTGTCTCTGAACTTAGATTCAAATTTATATTTCTCATTTGAGCCAATTTTTATGTCTGTTATTTCTTGCCGTTTGCTAACTAAGTAATCGTGCCACTTTGAAATTAGTGCTGTGCAGTTGCTTACAGTCATTTCTCCATTAGCTGGCTTCAACTTTTCAAAATCATAATTGAATAGTGAGTGCTTTTTCTTTGCAAGGAAATTGTTAAAGTAGCGGAAATCAAGTATGCTACTTTCATAAAAACATTTCTCTGAGTAGAAAACAGAATCGCACAAGTATCTCAAATCATCTTTCTGTTCTCCTGTCTCAATGAAAGTGTTTTGAAGATACTTTCCTGAGTTGATTTGTTTTTTAAGTTGTCTGTTTACTTGTGCCTTTAATGCCTGTGAAATTTTCTCAGGTGTAAGTTTCTTGCTCTCATTATCTGCAACCAAAGATTCAACAGAAGTTCTGATTGAAGTTGTGTCCGTTTTTACGGATACAACTAATGCTGTAACTTCTTCTATTGACTTGCTAATATCAAAGATTTGGTTTTTGTAATTTTCATCAATAAATAGTTTTTTTAAAACGGTGTCAGCATTTAACTTTTCTGTGAATAGCGAGTAAAAATCTTCTAAGTCTTTTGGGGTTGGTTGAATGATTTTAGGGAATTTGTTGAAGTCGTCTTTGATTTCGTCTAGAGTCCCTTTTTTAAATAACACATATAATGTTAAGTGTTCAAAGAATATTTGGGAATGGTAAAAAGGGAACATACCATTGGAACTATCGTATTTATGGTTTTGCTCAAAATCTTCGATGGTTTCGTAGATGATTTTTACTAGCTGATTTTTGTACTTCTTCTCAGGGAATAGTAATTTTTTGAACCTGCCATAACCTTCCTCCTTAATAAATTGGTCAACACATTTAAGTGAGACATAAGTAATTATTGTAAGTGTTACCGGTTCCATTTAAGTCCGCTAGTTTTATAATTCATTGCTCTAGTGTCGTTTTTTGCTTGCCTATAACATACGAATATAGCAACTTGTACCTATATTCCCATTTTAGATAAATTGCTTTTTAATACATTTCCATGTATAAAAAATCCTATTAATTCCGTAAAATTTTCGTAGGTGAGCAGTGGGGGGAGTACTACAACCAAAAGTGGGCTTCTAACCTTCTAAGATAGGAAATTTTGGTTCTCGGATTTGGGGAATCGATAAAGTCCAAAATTCTTCGACGAACTACTCAATGCTTCAGTAAACAATAAACAGTTACCAATTGAGTTCAAAGTTTAAGGTTCAAAAAAATAATTTTCGGAATCAAGTGAACTGTCCCGATGATTTCTATCTGGAGCAACTCACCAATGTCATTTGTATTTTTTTAAAAAGGCTACTTGCTGTATGGTATGTAAGGTGCTATGCTGATTTTTCCGGGGAAATGTATTTGTACACCAGTCCGGCTAACATGGCACCTACAATGGGAGCTACCCAGAATAACCATAGCTGGTCCATGGCCCAGTCGCCCACAAATAGTGCCTGACTAGTACTTCTGGCCGGGTTTACGGAAGTGTTGGTTACCGGGATGCTTATTAAATGTATGAGCGTCAAACCCAGACCTATGGCCAGTCCCCCAAAACCCTTGGGAGCTTTTGAATGGGTGGCACCCAAGATGATGATCAAAAACATAAAGGTCATTACCACTTCTGTAATTAAGGCAGAAATCATATTGTACCCGTCCGGGGAATGTTCCCCGTATCCATTGGCGGCAAAGCCTCCAATTTCAAATCCAGCTTTACCGCTGGCTATAAGATATAAAATACCAGCTCCGGCGATACCTCCCAGTACTTGGGCCACCATATAGGGGAGCAGCTCTCTTTTATCGAACCTGCCACCTATCCAAAGCCCTATGGAAACGGCCGGATTTAAATGACAGCCCGAAATATGCCCAATAGCATAGGCCATGGTAAGCACGGTCAATCCAAAGGCCATGGCAACGCCTACGAAGCCAATTCCCAATTCCGGATAGGCGGCCGCCAACACGGCACTACCACATCCTCCTAATACCAACCATAAGGTTCCAATGAATTCTGCGACTAATTTTTTCATACTTTATTTTGTTTGGGTGGTTACAATTGATATCCCTAATATAATAAATACTTGCGCTTCTTTTTTGTTTAACACTCTAATTTTCAAATAATAAGGTGTAAGGGTTTATCAATTGGATGATAGCTAAAGGCTAGTTGTTTAGTAGGAAGTCGGGAGCCTTCGTCCAGCAGGGAAGTAAGGGATTGCCTATGATAACAAAAATATAAACATGATTTTGCGCCAAAGGGAATTACTTGCTTATTATTGTAAACTGTTAACTGTAATAACTGCCTGTACCTATGAGAACTAGAGTTGCTTTTTTGTTTTTTATTATTTTGACCATCACAGTGCAATCCCAAGACATATCCCAATTACACTTTAATACCAACAAGGAATTTAAGGTAGTACAGTTTACGGATACCCATATTAATGTGGAGAGCGGTAAAAACGTGGATGCGTTTACCACCATAAAAAAGATTATGGCCATAGAAAAGCCAGATCTGGTAGTCCTAACAGGGGATGTTGCCACCGATGGCAATCCGGAAAAAACGTATAAGAAGTTTGAAGCTATTTTTACCGAAGCCAAAATGCCCTGGATAGTCACTTTAGGAAATCACGATTCCCAAGCCGATCTTTCCAGAAAAGAAGTGGCCGACTTCCTTCAGAATTTAAATTACTGCCTAAACAACGACCAGGGGGATACCTATGGTAACTCCAATTTTGTAGTTCCTATCCGCAGTGCCGACAATAAAAATAAGGCCCTTATTTACATCATGGATTCCAATGCCTATAGCACCCTAAAACCCGAGGTGGACGGTTGGGGCTGGTTTGATAATAGCCAAGTAAGCTGGTACAAGGAAAAAAGTAGGGAATTCACCCAGATGAACAACGACCAGCCGCTGCCGGCCATTGCTTTTTTTCATATTCCGTTGCCTGAATATTACCAGGCGTGGAAGAACAAAAAAGTAAAGGCTATAGGAAAACGTAAGGAACAGGAATGTGGCCCGGAAATTAATACGGGCATGTTTGCCGCCATGTTGGAAGCCAAGGATGTGATGGGCACCTTTGTGGGCCACGATCACAATAACGATTATATAGGGGTGCATTATAATATGGCCTTGGCCTATGGCAGGGTTACCAAAACAAAAACCTATAACAAAGCTCCTGTGGAAGGGGCAAGAATAATCGTTTTAAAAGAGGGGAAACGTAGTTTTGATACTTGGATACGTGAGGTAAACGGAAAAAAAGTCTATCCCTGTACCTGGCCGGATTCTTTTGTGGAATAGGGGGTTGTAAAAGGTTGGACGGACTTCCTCCCAACCCTCACGAAATGAGGTTAAAATGTGAGGTCGATCCTACCTGGTGGTAGACAGGCGCCACTGAGAAGCATAGATAGAGGCCTAATATGTGTGACTTCTCGTCGTCCCGAAATGGGACTCTGTCGAAGTGACTAAAAAGATCTGTGTGAGCTAACAGGTCTGCCTAAGTCATAAACAAAAAAACCATCCTTTTGATCAATTCCAATAACGACTATAAGTGTTTGTGAACTATTTATAAATCAAAAATTCCCATAGACGTCCAAGGTGTTGGCTATGGGAAAATGGTATTAATTGGGATATGGGTCGCCCAATTAATGGTATTGAGTTATCCTTAAAAGGAGATCCCTTTTAGGATGGGTTTACAATTGGATCTTAGCACCCATTACCTTTAAAAAT
The DNA here is from genome assembly GCF_900177645.1 of Arenibacter troitsensis. Classification (GTDB taxonomy): domain Bacteria; phylum Bacteroidota; class Bacteroidia; order Flavobacteriales; family Flavobacteriaceae; genus Arenibacter; species Arenibacter troitsensis. Next base: position 158,434 of record NZ_FXAO01000004.1, on the reverse strand, counting down.
TCCCTTATAAAACTGGGATGCGCCGGCCAGGCTGGGGAGGTAACCAAGTTGCCATCTACAAAGGCCCCATCTACGGGTATGGATTGAAATTCCCCGCCCGCTAGGGTTACTTCCGGCCCCACAGCTGGATAGGCGGTAAGCTTTCTTCCCTTTACAACACCTGCGGCGGTCAAAATTTGAATGCCATGGCATATGGCGGCAACAGGTTTGTTGGTGGTGAAAAAGTGTTGTACTATTTCCAGAACTTTTTTGTTCAATCGCAAATATTCGGGTGCCCTTCCTCCGGCAATTACCAAACCATTATAGTCGGACACATTTACATCTGCAAAGCTATAGTTCAAGGCAAAATTATGACCCGGTTTTTCGGTGTAGGTCTGGTCGCCTTCAAAATCGTGTATGGCCGTTTTTACGATGTCCCCCTTTTTCTTGTCCGGGCAAACGGTATGTACGGTGTATCCTACCATTTCCAGCATTTGAAATGGGACCATGGTTTCATAATCTTCAGTGAAATCTCCAGTTAAAAACAATACTTTTTTCATTGTTATTATTTAGGGTTAAAAAATTATTTTCGCTGTATTGTGGGTATTAAATCTATTAAGGGGGAAGGCCGGTGGCCCTGTTCTTAATATTTACCCTTCAAGTTAGTAAATATTTGGTTTGCTTGAGGCCCGGTTATTTTGGATAAGGGTTGGGATTAGGGTGTAATACGTTGTTTTTGAGTCATTTAATGCGGGGTGACTTTTCAAAAATTAACCTTCCTTTAATACACTTTTGTTGTTTTGTTGGCACTGAAAGGGGTTCAAGGTTCCAAGTTGAAAGTTGAGTTGACACAGCAACAATACCTTCCATTTGAGTTTGTGCCAAATAAAGAGACTTTGCCCAGTATGGATCAAATTCCCCCTCCTTGGGAGGGGGCTAGGGGGAGGACTTCACGGCAGGATAATCATTGCTTAGAGCGAAAACAAAAAAGACGGAAGGGATT
>NZ_FXAO01000004.1:0-156176 GCF_900177645.1 Arenibacter troitsensis | reverse complement strand
ATTCCCCCTCCTTGGGAGGGGGCTAGGGGGAGGACTTCAAGGCAGGATAATCATTGCTTAGTGCGAAAACAAAAAAGACGGAAGGGATTGAAACCCACAGCTAGATATTTTTCGCGAAAGGGTTTATGAAGTGCCGAGACAGGAGACTTTGCACAGTATGGATCATATTCCCCCTCCTTGGGAGGGGGCTAGGGGGAGGACTTCACGGCAGGATGTTCATCTCCAATTATTATCAGTCTCGTCAGTCAAAAACTGATTGTCGCACCATACCTGGCTACCGGCTAAGTATTCTCGCTATGACCATAAAATTTCAGGTAGACATTAGAGACCATAAGGTGAAACCTACATTCTTTCTTTCTAAACGGATAACCTGCTAGCCTCCCTTAATACCCTTTCCGCTTGGGCCATGTGGCGCTGATTGTGGTAGATGACCACCCTAAAGGTATCTCCCAATCTAAGTTGGATCCATTTGGAAATGGAAATGCCTGTTTTGGTCTTGTTGAGGTCTACCGCTTTGGATTTGTCCAATAGGTTAAGGATGGCCTGTTGTTGGCTCAGAAATTTTTTAAGGGTGTCCATGTTCAGCTCACTGCCTACGGGGTTCATGGACTTAAATGTTTTCATTTTGTTCAGCTTTTCCTGCGGAAGCATGGTTTTAGCAAAATAGTTGCCCAGCCATCCGCTTTTGAAAATTTCTGTAGACCGATGCTGGGAAGTTGCTATCCGCTTTTCAATTTCAGGAATATAGTAATCCCCATAGCGGTTTAAGTGTTCCAGGCATTCCAAAACACTCCAACTATCAGGGGAGGATTTCCAATTCAAAATTTCCAAAGGCAAGTGTGTAAAGCTCTCGGCCTTGTTTTTGTTTTCCTGGGTACGCTCCAATAAATCCTTCAATAAATCCTTAGAAAGCATGTCTTTATTTTTAAGGGCAAATTTTGGCATTTTAAAGCTCTAAATCATTGATTGAAATCAAGATTTTTTAATCCGGGAAAGCGTTTCAGGGGTCATTCTTAAATAGGAGGCTATGTATTTGTGGGGAATTTCCTGAAAGAGTTGGGGAGAGCGCTTCAGTACCCTTGTATACCTTTCCAAGGGAGACACGGTTAAAATATCCCGCTCCCTTTCCATTTGTTGCAATACCAATTGCTCCAACATAAGTTGCCAGGTGGTAGTATTTTCTGGGGTGGATTTCATTAAATCCATGAAAGTGGCCTTGTCAATGACTTTAACGGTGGTTTTTTTCAGTGCCTGTATATAGAGATCGGAAGGTTTTTCATCCAAAAAGGAATCCAGAGCAGTAATAAAATTATGGGTATAGCCAAACCTAATGGTGTGTTCCTCATTTTCCTCCACCACATAAATTCTTAAACTTCCCTGAACCACCCAATAGAGGTTGGTGTCCTTACTGCCCTTTACCTTTAGAAATTGGTTTCTATCCAATTCCAAGACATTGGTCCATAACCCTTTGCGTTCTATGTTCTCAACGAGGTCGGTAATTGGAGTCATTTTTTAAGGGATTAGGAATTGGTGGTCATTACTATTTTCCCCTTATGCTTTGCGTCTCCAAAATACTGGAGCAAGCGCCCGGCATCTTCCAATGGATATGGGCCATCTATCTGGCATCGAATTTTCTGTTGCGCAAGCAGATCACAGATATAATCCAACCCAATATTCGATTTTAGGGCGAGTATCTTTAACCTCTTGGAACTGAAAAGGGGTACAAGTTTTCCCCATAACAATAACCCTATAAGGTTCAAAGGCTTGCCCCCTATACTAACATATCGCCCAGTGGGGTTTAAGGCTTTTAGGTAGCTAAGGGAAGCTTTGTTGGACCTACAATCCAGGATGAGGTCGTACAATTCCCCCGCCTTGGTGAAATTCACCTTTTTATAGTCCAGCACATGGTCATAACCAAGCGATGTCATCATGGCCAATTTTTCTTGGGAATCCACTCCTGTAACCTCACAATTATACAGTTTGGCTATTTGCAGACCAATGGTCCCTACGCCGCCACCGCCACCGTTGATCAGAATTTTCTGGCCTTCTTTTATTTTTCCTAGGTCCCTTAGGGCCTGTAACGCCAGGCAGGAGGCATGTGGAATGGCTGCGGCTACCTCAAAACTTAAAGCCTGGGGTTTTTGGACCACCGCCTTTTCGTTAATACAAATATATTCCGCAAAGGTGCCAAAACCAAAATCTGCGGTGTCGCCCATAACCGCATCCCCAATAGTGAATTTCGTAGCCTTGGCCCCCAAAGCCGAGACGGTGCCCGATAACTCCATGCCCAAGCCATGTTTTGGTTTAAATAGCCCGAAAAATATTCGGTATATATAGGGCTTGCCTCTAACTATACTCCAGTCGTAGTCGTTTACGGTGGTGGCATGGACCTTTATTAAGATCTCATGGTCTTTGGGCGAGGGGGTAGGAACTTCGGTTATCCGGACCACTTTTTCGGGTGGGCCATAGGTTTCACATATAATAGCTTTCATCTGTTTCTATTGTTGTCCTAAGTTAATCATTTGATTCTAATGGGTTTCTCAAAATCTTCGGTCATTGTATAGGGCATTTTCCATATGTTGCCCTTAAAATTGCCAAAATAGAGTTCGGATTTACTGGATTGGTGCGAATGACCATCGGCCCAGAAAAAGCAAAATGGGGCTTTAAAATTTACGGCTTTGCGTACATAGGAATGGCTCATGATACTCTGTTCCGTCAATACCTTGATCTTTTTCCAGGTTGCCCCTTGGTCTTCAGACTGCCACATGGCCAATTCCCCGCCAACTCCCCAATCCTGGGCCCCTTGTTCCGTAGGCCCCACAATTTTCCAATGGTCTTGGCTAATAAAGAGACTCCCCATATCATAATTGTGGTCGGAGGTGGTAACCACTGAGGTTTGCCATTCCGTGCCGGTCCATTTGGTAATGCACCATTCGTAGGGGGCGCTTTTGGGGCCAGGCTCGTGGCCATTACTTCTAATATATAGGCAGGCCGGATTCCCCATAGCATCAAAGCCCATATCTTTTAGGTACACATTTTTTTCTTGGGAGGCGTAATCTACCGCTTTGGCCGGACTGTCCAGTTCTTCTACCGGAATAGGTATTTTTAGGCCATTAACGGTGGACCAAGTGGCTCCGAAGTCGGCCGATTGAAGGTAGTACAGGTCCGTCCTTTTATCCACATTGCCATTGGGGTGCCTGTTTAGGAAGGTTCCTAAAAGTTGGCCATTATAAAGGTCGCTCACTTGGTAATGGCCGGACTTTTCACCTTGCTTTTCAGGGATGGCGGCCAGCAATCTATCCTCGGTCCAAGAGATCCCGTCCTTGCTGGTTTCATAATAGAGCTGGCGTACCCCGGTATATTTTGTAAAAAAATGAAAAAAGCCAAAATCGGTATACCTGGGTTGTGGGTAGGTCATTTCCTCTTCCGTAACCTGTACAAATTCCTGTATGGAATAGGGTGTTTTGCTTTTGTATTTATAACCTGGCCTGTTAGTGCCCCTTCCACTGACAAACACCCAAATATAGCCTGAAGCATCGATTAGGATGGAAGGGTTGTCATGGGGGTCGTTTACCCCATTTTTATCGTAGACTACAGTGGGTTTGGAAACCATTTCCGTCTTATGATCGAACTCCCCGATCATACAGAGCAGGTGGTGTTGAGCTTCTGTTGGAGTGCCCCCATAAACAAAAAATGTCTTTTCTACTTCAGGGGCATAAATGGCCAAGGGCACATGCTTTGCGGTATAGGTACCCAGTGCTCCCGAGTATTTATCCCCATACTCGTACTTCTGGTTTAATTGGAACCAAATGCCCCGGTAGCCATTGATTTTGGTGTTGGTCAAACTTTGGCCAAAGCTATTTCCAACGGAAAAAATTATAAAAATCAGCACTAGAGTTTTGAAGCTTCCTGAAGTTTTAATACGTGCCATTTTCCTATTTTGTTTTGCCAAAGCATTTTTTTTTGATGCCTCCCGTACCGATATATTCACCTGTTTCCTGAAACCCAAACTTTTTATAAAGGGCTATTGCTGGGGTATTGGCCCAACCGGTTTCTACAATAAGGGTCTCGTAATCGTCATAATTTTCAAGGAACAGTAACAGCTTACGGGCAATTCCCTGCCTAAAATGTTTTGGATGTACTACCAGGCTACAGATATCCAGAGTGTTTTTTAGTGGGTCTATTTCAACTGCAGCGGCCAAAACATCGTCTTTCCAGAATCCAAAAAACTGGGTAGTGCTATTTTGAAATTCCGAAATGCTTCTGTGTAAAGGTGGAAAATCCGTAACGCCCAGTAATTCAGCCTCGATGCGATAGGAGACTTGGAAAAGCGCGTGGAGTTTTTCTGCATTGGAAATTTCGGAAGGGACTATTTCTTTGATCATTGACGGTAAAGGACGGCCTTAATTGTAGAATACTGTTATTAATGGAAACTCTAATATAGCAATTCTTTGTCTCTCTTGGAGGTTGTGGGTATGAAGGTTACAGGTTGAAAGTTAAAAGTCCGAAGTCTGTCACTTCAAACCTGCCTACAGCAGGAAGGTGGCTTCACAGACTAAAGGAGGAGAAGACGGAGGGGAATGGGAATGAAGGCTCAAGACCTTGGCGCATTGACCAAAGTATTGGAAATACCTTAGTTCTAATATTCTATTTAAGGATAGGTTTGTTCCTCCTCCATGGGAGGGGGCTAGGGGGAGGGCTTTAAAGCAAGATGGTATTGACCATTTTCGACTGCTATATCCAGATTGCTCCACAGTGCCTATCCTGTACTAGGCAGACGCTCAATTATAGATTAATGTAAGGCCGAGGGCTGTTTCCAAAAAGGATGAACTTCTCCCAAGATGTACGATATTTTCTCGCTATGTTCTCTTAGCGGAATAGGTAAGGAAAATAGTGTAGTTTTTTTCTAGAATATCAATCCGAAATCTATTGCAATGCCCCTTTAGAAATGGTAAAAGTATCTGTTTCAGTTCCCTTCCTAAATAATATATAGCCCTGTCTAATTCAATTTACCTTAAGATTAGGATTCTAAGGTGTTATTTTTTATTCACCGTATAAACTCCTCCGGCAACCAAAAGTATACCTAAACCTAAATAGAGATATCCCTGTTGTTTGCTCCCTTTATCTGAAACATCGAGTTCTATATCCAACACCTTTATAGAGGCCCCACTATTTTCTATTTTATTCAAACCCGAATACCCTAGGGCCAAGCCACCAATTATTAGAAGGATTCCGATTATTTTTTTAGTATTCATAGTTGGTTATTTAATGCTAAATATCAACAAAATTTTATGAACCTTATAATAATGATGGTAATGAAAACAGGCTTTGGACCCTATTTTATCATTCCCAAATTAATGACTTCCTGTTCGGTAAGATGTCTCCAATGCCCACGGGGAAGATCTTTTTTGGTGAGTCCGGCATAGACCACCCTATCCAATTTTACGACCTCGTATTCCAATTCCTCAAAGATTCGGCGTACAATTTTGTTACGGGTGCTTTTCAATTCTATCCCTACCTCGCGCTTGGGTGCGTTTTCAATAAAACTAACGTCATCTACCTTAACCACGCTATCGTCTATAGAAATGCCTTCCTTGATCTTAATAAGGTCTTCGCCCCTTAAGTTTTTGTTCAGCTCTACATGGTATATTTTACGAAGTCCGTTTTTCGGTTTCGTAAGTCGCTTCGTCATTTCCCCATCATTTGTAAATAATAAGAGACCGGTAGTGTTCTTGTCCATTCTCCCAACCACCGAAAGTTTGGATTTGGAAGCATTGGAAATAAGGGAGGCCACAGTTCTTTTGCCGTGCTCATCCTTTGGAGAGGTAACAAAATCCTTGGGCTTGTTCAGCAGCACGTACTCCTTTTTCTCCGGATTTAGCAAACGGCCATCAAATTTTACTTCATCGGTCAGTTTTACCTTGTAGCCCATTTCGGTAATTGGCTTGCCATTTACAGTGATGTTACCGGCAGCTATATAAATATCCGCGTCCCTACGCGAACATACCCCAGAGTTGGCTACATAACGATTTAGACGCATTACGTTGGGATCGGATGGCGGCTTTGCGTCCATTTTCTTTCTTATAGGTGCGTTGCCCCGTGCATGGCTCTTTTTTCTAAAAGTGCCCCCTTGTCTTCCTGATGCTTTTTTGTCGTTATTGGAATCTGACCTACTCATATGTACTATAATTTATTGCAAAGGTAGCAAAGGAAATGGTATGTTTAAGCTATTGTAGCGGTTATTAGCGATTCTTAGAGAATTCTGTTCAATACCAGATCTACATTGATCAATAAAATACTGAACACGCCCAGTATAATGATCAGCTTTAGAATGTTATGCAGCCATACATAGTGTTTTTTGCTGTTCGATTTTACCAAAAGGACTAAAAATCCCATCAACAAAAAAATACAGCCAATAAAATAGAGGTACATATAGCCTACATCAAAATATTCGATCAGGAGAAAGGAGGGAAGCAACGTTAGGCCAATCAAAATAGCGATACAGGTCTTGGAAAACTTGGCGCCGTACAATATGGGAATGGTCTTATAGTTTTGGGCCATATCCCCGGCTATATTTTCCAGGTCTTTGATCATTTCCCTGGCCAATATCAATAGGAAAAGAAAGAGGGCATGCACAAAAATTACAGTGTCGAAGTTCTTGTAATACACAAAAACGGCGAAAAAGGGGGCAATGGCCAAGGTGGCCGAAACAAAATTGCCCAAAAATGGTACTTTCTTTAATTTGTGCGAATAGAACCAAATGCCAAAAATATAGGCAGAAAAGAATACAACCGCCTTAAAGGAAACATAGCTGGCAAAAATAACCGAAAGAAAATTTAGAACAAAGTAGGTGGTTAGTTTGGTACGCTGACTCACCAATCGATCCAGCATACTCTTTCTAGGTTTGTTGATCAGGTCCTTTTCCGCATCGTAGAAATTATTGATGATATATCCTGCCGCAATGACCAAGGCGGAACTGAGCACAATAACAAATAGGTTTCCATCAAAAACAACCTTTCTTAAGGGTAAATGGGGAGCTAAAATATAAATGGAGGCCAGGTACTGTGCCAAAATGATCATAAGAATGTTGTATCCCCGGACCACAGAAAACAGGCTCAGAAACTTTAATAGCAAGAGCTTGTTTTTTCTACTAAGCATAAAGGAGGTTGTTAGAAGTTGTATACCACTTCTAAATTATAGCCCTTCAGGGCTTTTTTGGCTTTGTTGATGTCTTCGGTAAATCCTAAAATATAGCCTCCGCCACCGGAGCCACAGAGTTTTAAATAATAGTCGTTGGTATCTATTCCCTGTTTCCATAGTTTATGGAATTCCACAGGTATCATGGGCTTGAAATTATCAAGAACCACATGCGACAACTGTTTTAAATTCCCGAACAACGATTTTACGTTCCCGTTTATAAAATCCTCTACGCAGGCATCCGTATGCTTAATAAACTGATCCTTTAGCATGGCCCGGAATCCTTCATGTTTCATTTGTTCCATGAACAAATGTACCATTGGCGCGGTTTCTCCAGTGCTGCCACTGTCCAATAGGAACACGGCTCCCTTGCCATCCAGGTTCTGGGATGGAATACTGGTAGATTCTATATTATCCTGTGAATTTATAAGTATAGGCAGGCTTAGATAGCTGTTCAAGGGATCAAGGCCTGAGGATTTTCCGTGGAAAAACGATTCCATTTTCCCGAAAATAGCCTTCAATTTTAATAGTTTTTCCCTGGTAAGATTCTCTAAAACGGTAATTTTTTCAATGGCATACTTATCGTAAACGGCCGCCACCAGGGCGCCACTACTTCCTACGCCATATCCCTGCGGAATGGAACTGTCAAAATACATTCCGTCAGCTACATCCTTGTTCAATGCCTCCAGATCAAAAGTTACCAATTCCTGGTCTTTCTGCTGCAGGTCTTTTAAATATTCTGCAAAGGCCCTAAGGCTGGCGTTCGACTTCCTTGCCGCCTCGGAATCCTTATTTTTTGATTTTAGTGCTCCCTTAAAAAAATTATAGGGTATGGAAAGCCCTTTGGAATCCTTTATGATTCCATATTCCCCAAAAAGTAAAATTTTAGAGTAAAACAACGGTCCTTTCATATCTTTAAGATAAACATAAATAATTAAAATTCATGCAAAGGCATTAAATTAACAACAGATGCAATTGAACAATTAACGTATTATAAGGCTATTAATTATCCATTTTTCATATGAAAATTACAGCTTTTTCGCCCCATTTCCAATTTGATCGCAAATATACTGCCCGTTTTCACAATATGCAACCAACTCATTACTAATAAATTGATAAACTTCTTCCTTTTCGTTTTCAGGATAAAGCACATGCACATTTGCCCCCGCATCCAAGGTAAAACATACATGGGTTTTGGACGATGCCCGAAAGGCCCATATTTTATTGATAATCTCCAAGGTATTGGGTTTCATCAATATAAAATACGGCATGCTAGTCATCATCATGGCGTGTAGGGTGAGGGCTTCACTTTCTACTAGTTTGATAAATTCCAATAAATTTCCCTCTTCAAAAACCCTTTTTAATTTGGTCAGATTTTTATGCGCTTGGTCGAACCGTTCTTCCGCAAATGGGTGATCGTGCATTAAATTGTGGCCAAGACTACTGCTCACTTGTTTGGATCCTTTGTCCACCAAAAGGATGGTATCCTGATAGTTTTTAAAAACGGGGTGCACTTTATAGGGATATCTTATGGCATAAAGATCGGAACTGTTTATAGTGTCCTTATGTAATCCCCATTGCATAATGTCCCCTTCAATACTCCTACAGGCACTCCCAGACCCCAATCGGGCCAAAAAAGAAGCCTTTCTGTTAAAAAAATCGGTTTCCATATGGGGGTTCAGTTCCCTTTCCAATTCCATAAGGCACAGTGCCAAGGCCGACATTCCGCTGGCCGAGGAGGCAATACCACTGCTGTGGGGAAAGGAATTGGAGGTCTCTATGGTAAAATGATAGGCCTTTAAAAAGGGCAAATAGGGTTCCGTTCTCTTAAAAAATGTGCTTATTTTGGGTTTAAAATCTTCTTTGGGCCTGCCTTCGAATAAAAGGTCGAAAGAAAAGTCGGATGCTTTGTTCTTTAATTTTTTATAGCTGAGGGTTGTGGTGGTAGCACAGGTATCCAAGGTAAAGCTGATGGATGGGTTGGCGGGAATCTGATGTTCCTTTTTCCCCCAGTATTTTACCAAGGCGATATTACTGGGCGATTTATAAGTAACTTTTCCTTCCGTGATGTATGTGGCGTAAGAGGAAGGGATAAAGTCTTTATGGGTCATATTGGAAACAATTTTTGCAAAGATAGCTTTTAAGTAGTTTTACTGTAGATCCTGTTAAAATAAATTGTTAATTTAGGGCGTAAACAACCAATACTTGAAAAAGCAACTAACCTATATCGCCATTTCTGTCGCCGTGTGCCTAACCATAGGATTTTTATCCAGTTTTGCTACACAATCTTCGGTAAATGATTGGTATTTGGAATTGAATAAGCCAAGTTTTAATCCGCCTAATTGGATTTTTGCCCCCGTCTGGACCGTTCTTTATATAATGATGGGAGTAGCGGCCGGGATTGTTTGGGCAAAAGGGTTTTATCATATTTGGGTAAAAACAGCCTTATACCATTTCGGCATTCAATTGCTGTTCAATGCACTTTGGAGCATTATTTTCTTTGGGTTTAAGAATCCTTTCGCAGCCTTGCTTGTTATTCTGGCCCTATTGGTACTTCTAATCTTTACAATCAAGTGGTTTAAAGTGGTGAGTACCACAGCTGCCTATTTATTGATCCCTTATTTGCTTTGGGTATGTTTTGCCACCGCCCTGAATTATAAGATTTGGGAATTGAATTAACTTTTTTCTTGCCTTGTATTGAAAGTGTAAGAGAAAAGACCCTTCTTCACTAGGTGGTCCTTATAATCTCGTGATTTTATGGACCGATGCCATTTCATCTTCACGACGGAATAAGAATCACTTGACAATAGACTACCGGTACAAAATACAGGAGTATTCAAACCGGACATTGATTTATAAACACTAAATGAATTGATGGAACAAAGAAACGGCCTATTTTTATTATAGTAGTAAAGCAAGGAGTTTTCACACTGGGGAGTAGTTCTGTGTAAAAAGGTGGCCTTGGCTACGGCTGGCTCCTCTAAACCAAGGTACACTGTACCTTGGTTTATCGGCCCTAGTCGTTTTTTGGGCGATGCAAAAAATGAACTGACCCGAACTCTTGGGTAGTTTACACTAGCTATTTCTGTTTCACACAAAACTCTTGAGAAGGATTTCTTTTTACTAACTACTGACTGCTGACTACTGACTACTGACTACTGATCACTGTTTACTAATTTGTTTCCCCATTTCCAGTAGCTTCATCATGGTCCTATGGTTTCTAGTAGTAGCGCTTACCTTCAGTTTATTTTCAAAAAAATTAGTATCACATTTTGTTTTTCCATAGCCTTGATCACAGCTGAGGTAGACGCAGTTTGTGGCAATGGTGAACTGTTCATTGGGAAACTTTTCTTGTTGTAGGCTATTGATCAATTCCGTTTTGGGAGTTTCTTGCAGCAGCACATAGTACCATTTTTTCGATTCCGATTCATCCAGTGTTCTAAATGGGGATCGTTGAATGATTTCTTCCAGCTCGGGCATGGTCTTGGCCAGTACGTGGACGTCAAAGCCAAAAGTCTTGTATATACCCTCTTTGATGATTTGGGCAACTTCTGTAGACATGGGCAAAGCGCTTTTTAGAACAATATTTCCGCTTTGTATATAGGTGCTTACCTCAGAAAACCCCAATGCTTCCAACATTGCCCTTAACTGGGACATCTTAATTTTTCTTTGCCCACTTACATTGATTCCCCTAAGCAGAACAATATAATTTGTCATCTATGCCCTATTTAAATACCGAGCTATAAAAATAACAATATTCCAGATCAAAAATATTTGGGGATTGGTAGAATAACATCTAAGTTTTTCCTAAGCGGAAAAAAGTACTATTGTTAAAATGTATTGGGTTTGGGTATTAATTTTTCAAATTTAGTGTCTATATTTTGTTATCTTGATACCCATTTAAAATTTATCCCACCCATATGGAGAAATATATACTGGCGCTGGACCAAGGTACAACGAGTTCTAGATCCGTTGTTTTTGATAAAAAGGGTAACATCGTTTCGGTGGCCCAAAAAGAATTTACACAGTATTTTCCGAAACCTGGTTGGGTAGAGCACGATCCCTTGGAAATTTGGTCTTCCCAGGTCAGTACGGCTGCAGAAGCCACTACCAAACAAGGGATTTACGGAGCGGATATTGCTGCCATCGGGATCACAAACCAAAGGGAAACGGTAGTAGTATGGGATAGGAAGACCGGCAAGCCCATATATAATGCCATTGTTTGGCAGGATAAGAGGACTTCCAACTATTGTGATGAGTTAAAGGGTCAAGGAAAATCCAAGCTGATTAGGGAAAAAACGGGCTTGGTAATCGACTCCTATTTTTCTGGCACCAAAGTAAAATGGATCTTGGACAATGTGGAAGGGGCCAGGAAAAAAGCTGAAGCAGGAGAGCTGGTCATGGGCACCATAGATTCGTGGTTAATTTGGAATATGACCAAAGGCGAACTGCACATCACCGATGTTACCAATGCCTCTAGAACATTGCTTTTTAATATTAATACTTTGGAATGGGATGATGAGTTGTTGGAGCTTTTTACGATTCCAAAGAGCATGTTGCCACAAGTAAAGCAGTCCAGTGAACTCTATGGCAACACCAATCCCAATTTCTTTGCAAGTAAAATACCTATTGCCGGAATCGCTGGTGATCAACAGGCGGCACTATTTGGACAAATGTGTACCAAGCCGGGAATGGTCAAAAATACGTATGGTACCGGTTGCTTTATGTTAATGAACATTGGGGAAAAGCCTATTGTTTCCGAAAATAATCTGCTGACCACGGTGGCATGGACCATTAAGGGCAAAACCCACTATGCCTTGGAAGGAAGTATTTTTATTGCGGGTGCCGTTGTACAATGGCTGAGGGATGGCTTGAAAATTATTAAGAGGTCTGGAGATGTAGAAATGCTGGCTGCTTCCGTAGACAGTGCGGAAGGGGTCTATTTGGTGCCCGCTTTTGCAGGCTTGGGTGCGCCCTACTGGAACCAACATGCCAAAGGAAGTATTTTTGGACTTACCAGGGGTAGTACCGATGCCCATATGGCAAGGGCAGCTTTGGAATCCATTGCGTTTCAGACCATGGATGTCTTAAAGGCGATGGAGGCGGATTCCAAAATTTCTATTAAGGAATTAAGGGTCGATGGGGGAGCTACTGTCAATAATTTGCTGATGCAGTTTCAGGCCGATGTGCTGAATACCTCTACCGTAAGACCAAAAGTGATAGAGACTACGGTTATGGGGGCAGCTTATTTGGCTGGTTTGGCGGTCGGATTCTGGGAAAGTCTGGAAGAGATTCAGGAAATTTGGCAAGTCGATGCCAATTTTGACCCCACAACGGAAAGAAAGGAAATAGAACAAAATATTAAAGGCTGGTATAGGGCCATTGATGCTGTAGAATACTGGTCCAAACTAGGAGAATAATAATTAAACCAACCAACTATGACTCCATTTATTGCTGAAATTATCGGCACTTTTTTCCTGATCCTTTTAGGGGGCGGGGTTGTTGCCAACGTAATCCTGAACAAAACAAAATCCAACGATTCGGGCTGGATGGTCATCACCACCGCTTGGGGTTTGGCCGTATATGTTGGGGTGGCAGTGGCCGCACCCTATAGCGGGGCACATTTAAATCCGGCCGTTAGTATAGGCTTGGCCATGGCCGAAAGGTTTGAATGGGCTTCGGTCCCCATTTATGTGCTGGGACAATTTCTAGGGGCCATGCTGGGCGCTTTGATCGTTTGGCTATTCTACAAGGATCATTTTGATGCCACAGAGGACCAGGATACCAAAAAAGCGGTATTTTTTACTGCTCCGGCCATTAGAAACCCCATTAATAATCTATTTAGTGAAGTGGTGGGTACCTTTACCTTGGTATTTGTAGTCCTTTATTTTACGGATGCCACCATAACCGATACGGAAACAGTTATAGGACTAGGGTCTTTGGGTGCCCTTCCCGTTGCGTTTTTGGTGTGGGGAATTGGGCTTTCCTTGGGAGGTACCACAGGCTACGCCATTAATCCGGCAAGGGATCTGGGGCCCCGAATAATGCACGCTATAATGCCCATTAAAGGCAAGGGTGGCAGCGATTGGGGTTACGCATGGATTCCTATTGTAGGTCCTATTATTGGAGCTATATTGGCCGCTTTGCTAATGATATTGTTGAGTTAGCCCTGTATTATGGTTTGGCAATGGCCTGGGCGGCAATATACGCCCCGGTCCAGGCATTTTGAAAATTGAATCCGCCCGTAATGGCATCTACATTTATCACTTCTCCGGCAAAATAGAGCCCTGGGTGAATTTTGCTTTCGTAGGTCTTGAAATTTATTTCCTTTAGGTCTACCCCACCGGCTGTGACAAACTCTTCCTTAAACGTACTTTTACCAGTTACCCTAAAGGTGGAACCCGTTAATTGTTTTGCCAAGTTTTGTAGTTGAATTTTGGAAATATCGGCCCATTTATCGGAATCCGAAATTTGCGCTGCCTTTACCAGACTTCCCCACAAGCGTTTTGGCAGATCAAATGCTTTGGTGCGTAGTATGGTTTTCTTTCCTTCAATTTCCTTTATTTGCTGAAGCTGTCTTAATAACCCCTCTTCATGATAGGCAGGTAGCCAGTTTATTTTTATTGAAAAATTATAATTCAACTCGTGCAATATACGTGCTCCCCAAGCAGATAACCTTAAAATGCCCGGACCGCTCATTCCCCAATGTGTAATTAAAAGGGGGCCTTCGGACTCCAGATCGGAAGACTGTATGGAATATTTTTTTAAAGCGGCCTTAAATTTTCCATTGTTTACCTTAGAGGGGATAATCTGGATATTGGCATTGGTACTTACCCCTTGTATGCCGGTTATTCGGTCATCCTTAATATTAAATGTGAAAAGGGAGGGTACGGGCGCTATAATTGTATGTCCCATTTGCCTTAATAATTCCCATATTTTAGGATTGCTACCGGTAGCGACCAATATTTTTTTGGCCTGGTAGGTGTTTCGGATTGTTTTAATTGCCCAAGAGTAATCCCCTTTTGCTGTATTTCCGTCCAGCGATGTTATCCCAATAATGGAACTGTTCTTAAGGACTTTGATACCCAAGCGGTCCGTTTCCTGAAGAAAGCAGTCTATAATGGTTTGGGATGAATTGGTAGCGGGAAACATTCGTCCATCCGCCTCAATATTCAATTGTATGCCCCTTTTTTCAAAAAAGGCCATGGTGTCACCACTACAATAGGTATGAAACGGACCAACAAGTTCCCGCTCTCCCCTGGGATAATTTTTGGAAATTTCCCTAGGGTCAAATTCGGCATGGGCAACGTTGCAACGGCCCCCACCGGAAACCTTTACCTTGGTAAGCACCTCTTTGCCACGTTCCAGGATGGCTATCTTTAACTTGGGGTTGCGTTCTGCTATGTGTATAGCCCCATAGAAACCAGCGGCACCTCCTCCTAAAACTATTACATCGAACATTAATTGATGCGTTCTGGATAATTGGTGATTATGCCATCTACCCCCAATCTCTCTATGGCCTCAATTTCTTCCGGTTCATTTACGGTCCATGGATAAACTTTAAATCCCGCCTTTTTTATTTCATTTACGTTCTCCAAAGTCAGGTCTTCAAAATAGGGATTAATGGCCGTGGCATGCAGTTCCTGTGCAATATCCAAAGCTTCCAATGGGTCGCCGCTTATAAGGATCGCAATGGGTACCTCGGCATTTAGTGTACGCATGGTCCTGAGTTCGTCCCATTTAAAGCTTGAAATTATAAACTTATCCATAGACCAACCCTTTTCCTTTATGTAGTAGTTCATGATAAAATTGACTCTGTCCGCAGTATTGGATCCTTTGAGTTCTATGTTCAACTGTACTCTTTTATCTATAAGGTTTAGGACTTCCTGCAGGGTTGGTATTTTATGATTCCCTATCAAGGTTAGTTTCTGTAGGTCTTCAAAATTATAATCCTCTATTTTTCCAATACTGTCCGTAAGTCTTTCCACTTCCTTATCGTGAAACACTACAGTTTCTCCGCTCTTTATTTTGAACACATCAATTTCTATCATGTCCACCCCCAGATCGATAGCTTTTTGTATGGACGCCAAAGTGTTCTCCGTTTCATGTCCCATGGCACCTCTATGGCCAATAACCAAGGGTTTATTCATATTGTTACAACTTATAATTAATAGTAAAAGGAAGTAAGATCCAACTAATGATGATGTTTTCATAATGTAATGCTATTCATCTAAATTATACTTAAAATTAAGGATTCCAAGGGCTGTATGTCAATTCTTATATGCCCAATTTGGTTTTCCACAAACAGGGACAATTCTTTTTCTTTGAACAATTCGTCCTTCATCTGGTAGGTGCTGTCCTGTAGCCCCCATTCCCTGATAATTTCCCTCGGCAACTTTAGATCGAACCCAAAGGTCTGACCAGCATCAAAATTAGAAATAATAATGAGTTTTTCGTTCTCGGACCATCTAACAAAGGATAAAACCCTATGATTATAATATTCTGTATGATCTTTGTTATAAAAATGAATATCCTTGTATTTTCCCATTAAAGCGCTACTGTTAATGGTGAAATTGAGCAAGTTCCTGTAAAATGTCCTTAGCTCTTTTTCTTTTGGGGACAATTGCCCTCCATCAAATTTTTTATTGTTAACCCAGCGTTGAAAATGGGGCACCCCAACATAATCGAAGATGGAGGTTCTACTAGGGGATCCAAATCCGGGACTTTCGGCGGCCGGTTCCCCTACTTCCTGCCCAAAGTAGATCATGGTAGGCGAGGTGCTTATGGTTGCCGAAACCACCATACCTGGTTTGGCTTTTTCGGCATTTCCCAAAAATTCGGGACAGGCAATCCGCTGTTCGTCATGATTCTCCAGAAAATGTAGCATATGGTGTTCAATATCCATGAGTCCGTTTTGGACTACCGGGATATGATCGGTCCAGCCGTGTCCCTGCATAATATGTTTTAAAGAGTCATAAAACTCTACCTTGTCATAGAGATAGTCCATTTTTCCCTTAAAGATATAATCCCGGTATAGCTGTGGATTGTATACTTCTGCCATTAAAAATGCATCCGGATTTTTCATTTTTATGGACGAATTCATAAAACTCCAGAATTCTACTGGAACCATTTCGGCCATGTCATAACGAAATCCGTCCACCCCTACATCCAACCAGTAAAGGGCAATATCCCTAAATTTTATCCAGGAATCGGGGACTTCTTTATTTTTCCAGAATTCAAAATGTTCAGAAAAGTTTTTATGGCCAAAATCTTCAGGTAGGCTTGCAAAATCCCTATGTCCGTCCGGACTAATTCCGTAATTGATCTTTACGGTCTCATACCAATCATTAAAATCGGGTTTGGACAAACGGGAACCATTTCCAGTCCATTTTGCCGGGTTTTCGGAAAATTTGCCATCGGCCAAGTTGATGTTCTCCCCTCCCAAAGGTTGGTAGCCATTGCGCCAATCCGGAACCAAAAAAGATTCCCCTGGATTGTAATAAAAATTATTGTCCTTGTCATAGACCACACTGGTATTGTCATTGGCGCCAAAATCCACTACCCCTTTAGGGTTGTTCTTGCCTTCGTATTTTCTGGCAATATGGTTGGGAACTATATCTATAATCACTTTTAGACCTGCCTTATGACTTCTGGACAACAGTTCCTTGAATTCCAAATTCCTATTGTGGGGGTCATTGGCCAGATCGGGGTTAACGCTGTAATAATCCTTTACGGCATATGGCGAACCCGCCCGGCCCTTAACAATATCCGGATCGTCATTGGAGATGCCGTATGCTGTATAGTCCCTTATAAGGGCATGGTGGGGTATGCCCGTATACCAAATATGGCTTACCCCCAGACCCTTTATTTCCTTTAAAGCTTTTTGAGTAAAGTCACTTAATTTGCCCACCCCATTTTCCTCAATGGTCCCCCAAGGTTTATTGGTGGTATTGGTATTTCCGAACAATCTGGTAAATACTTGATAAACTACTGCTTTTCCAGTTCCAGTGGTCTTTTTCATTTGGTGCTTTCTTTTCGAAACAAAAAGCCTAACATGTGCCGATTAGCT
This sequence comes from Arenibacter troitsensis, assembly GCF_900177645.1. Classification (GTDB taxonomy): domain Bacteria; phylum Bacteroidota; class Bacteroidia; order Flavobacteriales; family Flavobacteriaceae; genus Arenibacter; species Arenibacter troitsensis. The sequence continues at coordinate 138,910 of NZ_FXAO01000004.1, read as the reverse complement.
TTTCAGTGCAATAATGATACTTGTTTTTGGAATTAGGGTCAATTTTTGCAAAAAATTTATTTTGGGAGGGACTTTCGGCTTAATTATTTCAAATTTTTTCAAAAAACAATCCCAATTATGTACTTTTTAAATGTGTTGATTTGCATGTACCTAGAACTTAGTTGACCAAGGAATAGGTTTTTTGTCCGGCAGTTAAAACCACGCGTTTACCGTTTACCCTAATGGACATCTCATCTGTACCTTCCAGGTCAAATGTGGTTTCGTTTTCCGTAACCTTTACCTTTAGGATTCTATTCCTGAAATTTACCTTGAAGGAATATGATTTCCATTGTTTGGGTATTCTTGGGCTAAAGGAGAGTTTGTCGTCCAATATTCGCATACCGCCAAAACCTTCCACTATGCTCATCCAGGTGCCGGCCATGGAGGTAATATGCAGTCCTTCCTTTACTTCCTTGTTATAATCGTCCAAATCCAATCTCGAAGTTCGGAGGTAAAAGGCATATGCTTGGTCCATTCTGTTCAGCTTGGCAGCCTGAATACTGTGCACACAAGGGGATAATGAAGATTCGTGTACGGTAAAAGGTTCGTAAAAATCGAAATGCTTTTCCAGTTCTTCCGTAGTAAAATGGTCTTCAAAGAAATAAAAACCCTGCAGGGTATCTGCTTGTTTAATGTAAGGGGATCTTAATATTCTGTCCCAACTCCATTTTTGGTTGATAGGCCGCTCTTTTTGGTTTAATTCCTTAACAGGGATAAGTTCCTTGTCCAAGAAGCCATCTTGCTGTAAATAAATGCCCAATTTTTCATCGAAGGGGAAGTACATTTTTTTGGCCACCTTGGCCCAGGCCTCTGTCTCTTTTTCTGAAAGTTTGGTTACTCCTATAATTCTGTGATAATCATCTGGGTAGCCATCCTTAACTTTTTGTAGTTCCTGCAGCGTATAGTTAATACACCATTTGGCAATATAATTGGTGTAGAAGTTATTGTTTACATTGTTTTCGTATTCATTGGGACCCGTTACCCCAAGAATTACGTATTTGTTCTTTTGGGTAGAAAATGTAGCTCTTTGATGCCAAAAGCGGGCAATCCCTATCAATACCTCCAACCCCATTTCAGGGATATAGGTGTAATCGCTTGTAAAACGGTAATAATTGTAAATGGCAAAGGCTATGGCGCCATTGCGATGTATTTCCTCGAAGGTTATTTCCCATTCGTTATGGCATTCCTCCCCGTTCATGGTAACCATTGGATAAAGGGCCGCACCGTTTACAAAACCTAATTTTTTTGCATTTTCTATGGCCTTTTCCAAATGGTTGTACCTATAGGTCAATAGGTTTCTTGCCACTTTTTTATTTTTGGTGGCCATGTAAAAGGGAATACAGTAGGCCTCTGTGTCCCAATACGTGCTTCCGCCATATTTTTCCCCAGTAAATCCCTTAGGACCAATATTGAGCCTGGAATCCTTTCCCAAATAAGTTTGGTTTAAATGAAAAATATTGAAGCGAATTCCCTGTTGAGCCTTTACATCGCCCTCAATGGTAATGTCGCTCATTTCCCAGATTTTCGCCCATGATTTCTTTTGCAGCTCCAAAAGGGATTCAAATCCTATTTCAGTAACCTTTTGTAAAACTTTTTTGGCGGCTGATATAAGTTCCTTGGGTTTGTGATTCGTAGAAACGGTATATCCACCAAATTTTACAAGTGTAAGGGTGTCCCCTTTTTTAATGTTTTTTTTATACTGATGTACTGCGGTGGTTTCCGAAAGGGCCTCCAACGGTTTTTCCAATACCACTTCATTATTATGGTACAGTCTGGATTCCATAAATGTACAGGTGGCGAAGTTGGTCTTCATGGTATGGGCCTCAATAAAGGCTTGGGAACCGTCCGCTGTAACCCCTGTGGTGTTCCAAAATTGGTCGTCCCAATTGGTATCCTCATTGGTGATTCCACTATCAAGATAGGGATGAAAGGCCAAAACGCTGTCTTGATTTATGGCCTTAATTTGGTATTTAATGGCACCTGCTTCATCATGGTCCAAACTAAGGAAGCGGGTAATCTTTACTTCTATAAGGGTATCATTGGGCAGGGTGGCCTTAAAACTACGGGTGTACCATCCTTCCTGCATATTTAATTCCCTGCGGAAATCGGCTACATTTTTACAGGTATTTAGATCTAAAGTCTCTCCATTGACAAGAACATTGATCCCTATCCAATTGGGAGCGTTCAATACCTTGGCAAAGTATTCCGGATAGCCGTTTTTCCACCAACCTACTTTTGTTTTATCAGGGTAATATACTCCCCCTATATAACTTCCTTGAAAAGTGGCGCCGGTATATTTTTCTTCAAAATTGGCACGTTGCCCCATGGCACCGTTTCCAAGACTGAATAAACTTTCCGAGGATTTTACCCTTTCTTTTTCAAATCCTTCTTCTATGATAGACCAGTTATCGGGCTTTATATAATCTTGATTCATTGGGTTGGTGTTTCACGGTTAACGCAATGGGTTTAATAATGTATGATGGTTTCCAAATTGAAAGACACCAAATTAATTAATTATAATGAATGTTCGTCACGGAGTTAAAGCTATTAATTTGTTAAGGAATTTATGATCGATTTCAGTGAAATTTGCAAACACATATTTTGCCTCCGAAAGTACTTTATCGTTCCCAATACCTATACTCAACATGCCCGCATTGTTGGCGGCCTTAATTCCGGCCACTGCATCCTCAAAGACAACACAATCCTTTGGAGGAACCCCCAATTGTTTTGCGGCTATCAAAAAAACTTCAGGGTCTGGTTTGGCCTTGGCTACGTGGGTTCCGTCCACAATGACATCAAAATAATCCAATAAGTTTACTTTTTCCAAAATTGGACGGGCATTTTTGCTGGCGGACCCCAAGGCTATAGGCGTGTTGTGCTTTTTAAGCAACTGCAGCACTTTTAGTACGTCTGGTAAAATTTCCGATTCATCCATTTCTTCTATAAGCGACAAATAATCCTCGTTCTTCTCCACCAACCATCTGTTGAACTGTTCTTGCGATGCCTTAATGTTCCCAATTTCCAAGAGGATTTCCAGGCATCTTTTGCGACTTACCCCTTTAAATAGTTCATTTTGCTCTTGGGTAAATTCAAATCCCAACTCATTGGCCAATTTTCGCCAGGCCAGATAGTGATATTTGGCGGTATCCACAATAACACCATCCAGATCAAATATAAATCCAGTTCTATTCATTGGTTTAAGATATTAATAAAAATTTGGTACAACGGTATAAAGAGGTGATTGTTAATGGGGAAATAACCACTTTTGTACGCAATCAGTTGGGGCTAAGGGGGGCATATTGTTAGCTTTTTATGGGTAATTGGATTATTTAGGTCGCATAACTTTGTAGTATGGTGCTTAATTAACGGTCGATCCGCGTTCTATAAGGGTAGGTTCCAATACCCTAGTAACATAAGTTTCTTCCTCCATATCATTTTCTATCTTGTCTATAAGTATTTCTGCCGCTATTTCTCCCATTTCTTCGCCGTGCTGGGCAATAGCGGTTAACCCCGGGGAGGCGTATTTGGACAGTAGCCCATCTGTAAACCCAATAAAGGAAATATCCTTAGGGATTTTTAGACCTTTACTTTGTACGTAGCGCATACTGTGAATGGCAAATATTTCATTAACGCTCAACACCGCGTCTACGGTTTCCCTTTCAAAAAAATCTTCAATCAATTTTTCATTGATTTCCATGGAAGGAAATTTTAATACAAGATCTTCATCATAGGCTATACCATTGTCCAGTAAGGCCTCCTTGTAACCTGCAGCTCTTTCCCTACTTACACTAATATAGTCCTCTGAAGTAATTAAGGCTATTTTTTTCCTGCCGTCCTTTATGAATTTGTTTACCGCGTTATAAGCACCCTTTTTATCGTTGATAATTACCTTGTCGCATTTTATATCTTCCGCTACACGATCAAATAATACCAAGGGGATGCCCTGTTCGGTAACTTCCTTTAAATGGTTGTAATCGTTTTTTAATTGTGTTCCAGAGGAAAGTGCCATTATAAACCCGTCTATACTACCATTGGCTAATAATTCCATATTAATGACCTCTTTGTCGAAAGATTCATCGGAGACACAAACGATTACATTGTAGCCTTTGGCATTGGCGTATTTTTCAATTCCCCTGAAAACAGTGGTAAAAAAGTGATGTACAATATCGGGGATGATGACACCAATATTTTTGGTTCGCTTGTTTTTTAGACTGATTGCAATGTTATTGGGCTTGTAATTGTAAAGTTTGGCAAAAGCTTGGACCTTCTCTTTAGTGTCCGATCCAATTTCCTCACTATTTTTTAATGCTTTGGAAACTGTAGAAATGGAAACCCCTAATTCCCTAGCAATATGTTTGAGGGTGATTTTTCTTTTCAAAGGTTAATTTTTTTCAAGTGAATATACTACTAAAAAAATATAAAAGCATTCACAATGCTTAGGCACAAATTGGCACATTAAATTTTACGCTGTAAAAATAGCATATTCGGATAAGGAGTGAAATCTATTTTGCAGAATAGTTTAAATAGTACATATTTTGGTCAAAATACCATTGATGTAAAAAATGATGTATATTCGTACAATATTTAGCCTTTTGCACGTCGCACAAAAGATGTGAAAAGTTGGTTGACGCTTTGTATACGGTCACTGAGGATCCATAATTTACGAAAACGTTTTAGTTGTTTTTTTGGCGTTAAAAATAGAAATATGTTAATAAATGGATATAATATTATTTATCTTTGATAATTATACAGTAAAAATTATGAAATATTAAAATCAATGATTACTTAACTCAATTAAAGCTAACTATTAATTAACTCAATTAAAACTAACAATGTATGAAGCTTAAATTACTAAAAAGCATTTTGCTATTTGGAACATTTTTGTGTTTTGGAATGGCATCGGCTCAAGAAGTATCAGGTACGGTATCTGATGCCAGTGGTCCCTTACCGGGAGCCAGTGTCGTGGTAAAGGGAACTACCAATGGCGCACAAACAGATTTTGATGGAAATTTTATCATTAGTGATGTGGATGCAAATTCCACTCTTGTTTTTAGCTATATCGGTTACAAAACACAGGAGGTGGTGGTAGGAAACCAGACCACCATTAATATAATGATGGAAGAAGATGCACAGGCATTGGCAGAGGTAGTTATCATTGGTTATGGTACTACTACTGTTAAGGATGCTACCGGTGCGGTTTCCGCAGTAACTTCCGAGGATTTTAACGGAGGGGTTATTTCATCTCCCGAACAATTAATTCAGGGTAAAACCGCTGGGGTGCAGATTTCCCAAGGAAGTGGTGAACCTGGCTCAGGTGTTGCCATCAGGATTAGGGGTACCTCTTCGGTTAGATCCAATAATGATCCCTTATTTGTGGTAGATGGTGTTCCTCTACCTTCTGGAGGTAGTTCCTCAGAAGGTACGGACATAGGGGTAGGGTCTAGTTCTGCTAGAAACCCACTTAGCTTTTTGAACCCAAATGATATTGAGAGCATGAGTATCTTAAAGGATGCGTCCTCAACGGCCATTTACGGTTCAAGAGGTGCCAATGGGGTGGTTATTATTACCACCAAGAGTGGTAAAGGTGGCGCCCAGGGAGGTACTTGGGAGTTCTCTTCCGATCTAAGTTTTTCATCACCTGCCAATGATTTCGATTTATTGAACAGGAGCGAATTCCTGTCAGCTGTTGCTGCCTTTGGCGGAACGGCTACGGATTTGGGCAATGATACGGACTGGCAATCTTTGGTTACTAGAAATTCATCTTCCACCAATAACAATTTTGCCTACTCCCAAAATTATGGATCGGGTAACGTAAGGGCAACATTTAATTATGGTAAACAATTCGGAATAGTGCCAAAATCCTCACAGGAGAGGGTTACGGGAAGAGTTAATCTTTCCCAAAGGCTATTTGAGGATAAGCTAAGGTTGGATTTACAAAGTACAATTTCCCGTGTTAATGACGAGGCACCGCCCTTAAGTGGTAGTGCCGGATCTACTGGGGATATGTTAGGTGCGGCTTATTCGGCCAATCCCACTTGGCCTGCCAACAACTCTTTCAATCCAGGGGATAGGATAAACCCATTGAATTTGTTGGAGAATTGGCAGAGTTTGACGTATACAGACCGTTTTCTGATCAATTTTTCTGCTTCGTACGATATAGTGGAAAACTTAACGGCCAAGGCTACTTTAGGTTATGACAAATCCAATTCTACCCGTGAAGCGGAATTGGGAAGTAAATCCTTTAATGTAGGCCGTGGTGCCGGTGGTAATGGTAGAGGTACAATAAATGACCTTAACTTGGAAAATAGATTGTTGGAATTAACGCTATCCTACAAAAAGGAGTTTGATAATTCGGTATTGGATGTACTAGGGGGCTTCTCCTACCAGGATTTTAATACTGAAGGAAGAAATGTTGAAGGTTGGGGCTATTCCACAACCAATTTAAACTCCATGGCCAGGAATTTAACCGATGCGGCAGATATGGTGGAATCCATGATTTCAGGTTCTTATCAGCAATACGGTTATGCTTCCGGAGGTGATGCCGATCTTTTTGTAAATAGACTTTTTCCAACACCGCAAACAGACAGGTTAGGAGAGGTGAGTATTCCTGTGAAATCCATTTTTGCCAACACCTTCGACAATACGGACGAGTTACAATCCTTTTTTGCCAGGGCCAATTACAGCATAGCCAGTAAGTATTTGTTTACAGCAACGGTTAGGGCCGATGGTTCTTCACGTTTTGGTGAAAATAATAGATATGGTATTTTCCCTTCCGCTGCTTTTGCCTGGAAGATCAATGAAGAAGAATTTATGGGCGATGCCATGTCTACTTTAAAACTTAGATTGAGCTACGGTATTACAGGTAACCAAGATGGTTTGGGATATGGTAGGTTTGTAAGGAGGGAACGATATTCTACAGCAATTAATGGAGATCCAAATATTGGTGATGGCGGGGCTGTTAGTGTTCCAGGTATTTCAACCGTCGAGTTTGCCAACCCCGATTTAAAATGGGAGGAAACTACCCAATACAATGTGGGTCTGGATTTTGGGTTTGCCAATGATCGCTTTAGCGGATCGGTAGATGTATACCGCAAGGAAACCAGGGACTTACTCCTTAATATAGAAGCGGCACAGCCTTCCCCACAGCCCACTTTTTTCCAAAATTTGGATGCCGTTGTGCTGAATCAGGGAGCTGAATTTTCCTTAAATTATGATATTCTGCAAGGGGAGGATTTTGATTGGACTGCTGGTTTTAATGTTGCCTATAATAAAAATGAAATCACCGATTTTGATGGGGAGATTGCAGCCGGAACCATTCGCGGTGCCGGTCTGTCCAACGCTTTTGCCCAACGTTTGGCCACTGGACAACCATTGTATTCCTTTTATTTAAGGGAGTTCACAGGTTTTGACGCCAATGGAAACCCAGTACATGAAGGTGGTGTGGATAACCAACAATTTGTTGGTAAAAGTGCCTTGCCGGATTTTACAGGCGGATTCTCTACTTCTGCCAGCTATAAAAACTGGTCTGCTTCCATGTATTTTAATGGTCAATTTGGCAACTATATCTACAACAATACCGCCAACGCCTTTTTTACAGGAGGTGCCATTGGTAGTGGTAATAACGTAACTCAGAACGTGGTTGAATTGGCAGGTCAGGAAGGTAGGTTCGCAGAAGCTTCGGTTTCTACCAGGTTCTTGGAGAAGGGAGATTTTGTAAGGTTGCAAACAGCTTCCATTTCGTATGACGTTCCCTTAAAGGAAGGCTTGTTCAAGTCTATGAGGCTTAGTCTTACCGGTCAGAACCTCTTTGTAATTACGGATTATTCCGGTCTTGATCCTGAGGTTAGCGTGGCGCCGGCCAGTGCAGCCCTATTAAATGGTCTGCCTATAGCGGGTATCGACTATAGCGCCTTCCCAAGACCAAGAACATACACATTAGGATTTAACGTAACTTTTTAATCATAGCATTATGAACATACAAAAATATATGAAACCCGTCTTCGGCTCCATATTTATATTGGTAGGCCTAGTTGGCTGTACCAATTTGGAGATAGAAGAATCGGATTCGATCATAAGTAAGGCAGCCGGTGGAGGCTTTACGCCGGTGGCCAATCCGGCCTCTTCCTTGAGTGACCTTTATAATAAGGTGGGAAGTGATTTTCAGACCCAGGAAACTATGTACGCCATGTCCGAAGTAACGACCGACGAGCTCTTGATTCCTACTCGGGGAACGGACTGGGGCGATAATGGAATTTGGAGACAGCTGCATACCCATACTTGGACGCCTGCGCATTTGTTTATCAAAAATGCCTGGAACAATTTAAACCAGAATGTGTTTAGGGCTACGGAGATCATAGAAAGTAATCCGGATGCCGCAGTATCCGCGGAAGCCAAATATCTAAGGGCATTCAATATGTTCTTTCTGATGGACTTTTTTGGATCTGTTCCCTTTAGGGAAGTGGATGAAGGTCCAGAAATTAATCCTAAGGTATTGACCAGAAGTGAGGCTTTTGATTTTGTGGAAGCAGATTTATTGGCAGCATTACCAGGATTGCCAGACGGTAGTCCGGGAACGGCCAATACAGGTACGGCCACAAAGGCGGCGGCAAACTTCCTGTTGGCCAAAATGTATCTTAATTCCCATATTTACAACGGCGGCGCCGTTGATAATGCCAATATGCAAAAGGTGATAGATGCCGTTGATGATATTGCGGCTCTGGGTTTTGCCATAGAAACAGGGTATTTTCAAATATTCGAATCTTCGGATGACAATGAAACTATATTCTACTTAAGGAGTGATATTGGGGCCAGGATATGGAACAGTTTGCATTACAATATGAACTCTCCAGATAATACTGGGGGTGGCTGGAACGGATTTTCTACCTTGGCCGAATTTTATGATTCCTTTGAAGGTGATCCCAATTCCAACTATGTAGGTGATGGTCAGGAAGAAAGAAGAGGTTGGGTGCCCGATGCCAGCAATGCCAATAACATTAATTTGGGGCTTGGATATGGCTTCTTAATCAATCAACAATATAATGAAGATGGCACCAAACTGAAAAATAGACAGGGAGGCGATCTTATATTGAAAAAGGAACTGACCTCCTTGGTAGGTAATGGAGAAGCTGATGGTATCAGAATTCTTAAGTACCACCCGTATGATGTTAGCAATGACGGTTCAGGGGTCAACTCTTTTAGGAGACATCAAATTCTTTTTAGATATTCGGACGCCCATCTTATGAAGGCAGAAGCAATGATGCGCATGGGGGGTGACCCAACGGCTTTGGTTAACGAATTGCGTCAGGCTAGGACCAATACCCCGGATTTGCCCAATGTTACAGAAGATGTATTATTGGCAGAACGCGGCAGAGAGCTATATATTGAATTTTGGAGAAGGAACGATTTGGTTCGCTTTGACAAGTTTACTGCCCCTTGGGGACTAAAGGAGGTAAGTGGTGACCCCAATAAAAATCTATTCCCGATTCCGGAAACCGCCTTGCTTTCCAATCCTAATTTGGTACAGAATCCAGGGTATTAAGAATTTAATATAGGTTTTACCAAAAAGAGGGCTGTTCATTTGAACAGCCCTCTTTTTTATATGGTAACATTGTTTGGCGCAATTACCAAGAAGCTATTTTGCAAAATAAATATATATCCCTACTACTATAACGCAAATGGCAATCCCTACATGGTTAACATATTTATAAGGTTCTATGGAGACCTGTTTGGTGTATTCCAACTCAAAAGCTTCTTCTCTAGGATAAAATTTTCCAATGAGCAGCATTATCGCGGCATTGGTAACAAACAAAATAGCCATGATGTGTAAAAAGTGTGGATAGGCATCCGCCTCAACTAATTTTAATGCGGCGGGGTCGGTAATGCCCGAGGCCTTGGCCGATGCCAGCGCTTTATCCACAAAAAGGCCCTTAAGGATAAACTGACTTATAATATATAATAATGATCCTGAGAAGATCCCTATTTTGGCCGCTATGGCAGGTACCCTCTTGGTTAAATAGCCTACCACAATTATGGTAAAAATGGGAATACTGTATATGCCGTTTATTTCCTGAAGGTAATTGAACAGACTGCCGGCATTGGCAATCATTGGAGCTATGAACATGGCTGCCAAGGCTAAACAGATACCAAATATCTTTCCATATTTAACCACTGTTTTTTCTGGGGCTTCTTTATTAATATGCTGTTTGTAAATATCTATTCCGAACAAGGTTACCGAACTGTTGAGCACACTGTTAAAGGAACTTAAAATGGCACCGAAAAGTACGGCCGCAAAAAATCCGACCAAAGGTTTTGGCAATACGGCACGTACCAACTCTGGATAGGCAAGATCACTGGAAGCCAAACCACCATCAAAATAATAGTAAGCTATCATTCCGGGCAATACTAAAATTAAGGGGCCCAATATCTTTAAGAAGGAAGCCAGCAATAGCCCTTTTTGACCCTCGGCTAAATTTTTGGCTCCTAGTGCCCTTTGTATAATCTGTTGGTTCGTGCCCCAATAGAAAAGTTGTACCAACATCATTCCTGTGAAAATGGTGGAAAATGGTACTTCCTGTCCGGCTTCACCGGTAGAGTCGAATCGTGCCGCATCCGAAGTAATTAAATTGTCAAGACCGGTAAGCATATTTCCGTCCCCTATGGCCATTAATCCAAAAATAGGGATCATTATTCCTCCAATAATGAGTCCAACGGCATTAATACTGTCCGAAACGGCAACGGCCTTAAGTCCACCGAAAACTGCATAAATAGATCCAATGACTCCAATTCCCCAAATACATAAGACCAGGGCGGTGGTATCCGAAACACCCAATAATTCGGGAACATTGAACATACCGCTGATTGCAACGGACCCGGAATATAGAATAACAGGCAAAAGTACTACTACATAGCCGGTTAAAAAGAGCCCTGAGGTAATGGTTTTAGTAGTGACATCAAATCTTTTCGCCAAAAATTGTGGAATTGTAGTAAGTCCACCCTTTAAATACCTGGGCAATAGAAAAACGGCCGTAACTACCATGGCAATTGCAGCCAAGGTTTCCCAGGCCATTACCGATAAACCATCGGTATAGGCACTTCCGTTAAGGCCTACTATTTGTTCCGTGGAAAGGTTTGTTAAAAGTAAAGACCCTGCAATTACTCCGGCGGTAAGGCTTCTGCCGCCCAAGAAGTAACCGTCAGAGGAAGTTTCATCAGTTTTTCGGGTAGCTAGGTAGGCAATAAGTGCCACTAAAAGGGTAAAGCCTACGAAAGAAAGAATTCCTAACATTGTAAAATAGAGTTTAATTGATTGTAGGGCTAAATATATTGGATTATTTATAATATATGGCATGTATATTCACTTTATCACAAAATGCACTTATTGGACATATCAAAATAATATCGGCAAGGGACAAAAAAATATCAATTATTAACAATGCCTACAGCTGTAATTTATTGAACTTTAGTTATCTTGCCCTTAATTTTTAAAGGGTGGTTTTTTCCTTTGAATGGAAGCTTCCATAACGATTTTAAATCTTTTAAATGGAGGACCAAAAGGCCAAGTATTTTAGGAGGTTTACCTTTCCTGGAGGGCTGGTAAAGATATTGGCGGAATGTAAAATAAAAAATGATATACAGTGGTAAAATGTATTTATTATATTTTCATGCTGTTACAAAATAATCGCATAGATATATGGGGAAATTTATGATAAGGGAAAGCCTTATTTTAATGGGAGTACTATTGTTGGGATCGTGTTCCCCAAAAAAGGATGGGGATGCCTCCGTAGAACGGAAAGAAGAGACCTTATTTTCCTTATTGGACTCGAAAAAAACTGGTGTCGACTTTGTAAACAAGGTAGTGAACCAGAAAAACTTCAATATTTTTAAGTATAGAAACTTCTACAATGGCGGGGGGGTTGCAATTGGCGATATCAACAACGATGGCATGCCAGATATTTATCTTACTGGGAATATGGTTCCCAATAAACTGTATTTGAACAAAGGAGGTCTCCAATTTGAGGATATTTCCGAGAAAGCCGGGGTGCAGGGAAATAAACCTTGGTCTACCGGAGTAACCATGGTAGATATTAATAATGACGGATTATTGGATCTTTACGTAAGTAATGCTGGCAACATGGAAGGTAATAACCATGACAATGACCTTTACATAAATAATGGAGATCTTACGTTTACCGAGAGGGCAGCGGAATATAATTTGGCCAAGACCGGTTTTTCTACCCACGCCACGTTTTTTGACTATGATAAGGACGGCGATCTAGATGCCTATATCTTAAATAACAGTAATGTACCTGTAAGTAGTCTTGGTTATGCGGAACAGCGCGAGGTAAGGGCCCAAGACTGGGCGGGAGTCCCGGATATCTTCAAAGGCGTGGGTGATATGCTTCTCAGAAATGACAACGGCAAGTTTGTGGATGTTAGTGAAAAGGCCGGTATTTATGGCAGTTTAATAGGCTTTGGTCTTGGGGTAATGGTCAGTGATATCAATGGGGATCTGTATCCTGATATTTATGTTTCAAATGATTTTTATGAAAGGGATTACCTCTATATCAATCAAAAGGATGGTACTTTTAAGGAAGAAATTGAAGCATGGACCTCCCATTTAAGCTTGTCTGCAATGGGAATTGACATGGCGGACATAAACAATGATGGTTACGCGGATATCTTTATAACGGACATGCTACCGGAAGGCGACCAAAGGGTGAAATCGGTAATGGAATTTGAAGGCTACAACGTTTTTAAATTGAAGCAGAGCAAGGATTTTTACCAACAGTACATCCAAAATACCTTGCAATTAAATAACGGAAATAATACGTTTTCCGAAGTAGCCTATTACAGCGGAGTGGCCAAGACCGATTGGAGTTGGGCCGGACTTTTGTTCGATATGGATAATGATGGTTTAAAGGATATATACATTACCAATGGTATAAACCACGATCTTACGGATTTGGATTTTGTTGACTTCTTTGCCAACGAAATTATCCAGGAAATGGCACTCACAGGAGAGAAACAATCCATAGATTCCATTATAGCAAAAATGCCCATCGCTCCCCAGCCTAACTACGCATATAGGAACAAAGGGGACATTACATTTTCCAATGAAACCGAAAATTGGGGCTTGGACCTGCCCAGTATGTCCAATGGAGCGGCTTATGGCGACCTAGATAATGATGGAGACCTGGATATTGTGGTCAATAATGTTAATATGGAAACTTTTGTGTATGAGAACCATAGTGAAAAAAAGTCCGGAAACAATTATCTTAAATTAAAATTTGAGGGCAAGGATGGGAACAGATTTGCTATTGGTACCACGGTAAAACTTTATTTTGACGATCAGGTAATAGTTCAGGAGTTGATGCCTTCCAGGGGGTTTCAATCGTCCGTAGATTATATAATGACCATTGGTCTGGGCAAGAATACCGCCATTGACTCCCTAAGGGTAATTTGGCCGGATGACAGTACCCAAAAATTCAACAGTATTAAAACCAATCAGTTCCTGACCCTTAAAAATTCCGAGGCACTGGAAATATTTATTCCCAATAACAAAAACATGGTCAACCCACTGCTTAAAGAATTGAGCAATTCCAAGCTGTTGGTGCACAAAGAGAATAATTACAACGACTTTGATTACGAAGGGCTGATCTCTAAAATGCTGTCCCAAGAAGGACCCGCCTTGGCTGTGGCCGACGTTAATGGGGATGGTAACGAGGATATATTTATAGGAGGTGGGGCAAATCAGGCCGGGGTACTCTATCTTCATAAGGGTAATGGAAAATTAACGGCCACCCTTCAAAAGGCATTTGAAAAGGATATGGCACTGGAGGACACCGCCGCAGCCTTTTTGGATGTAGATAATGATGGGGATATGGACATTATGGTAGGTAATGGAGGAAATCAGGTAGGCGACGAGAAACTCTATAGGGCAAGGCTCTATATTAATAACGGTAATGGTGGGTTTGAAGCTTCATCCGAATTATTGCCAAGTACCTTTAAGAATATATCCGTGATTGCACCCCATGATTTTGATAATGATGGGGACGTGGACGTATTTATTGGGTCTAGGAGTGTTGTAGGGAATTATGGTTTGGATCCGGACCACTTGTTCCTTGAAAACATGGGAGACGGTACTTTTGCCGATGCTACGGAACGGCTGGCCTACGATACCAAACAGGCCGGTATGGTAACGGACGCCATTTGGGTGGATATTGATGGTGACAAAAAGAAAGATTTATTAACCGTGGCAGATTGGGGAAGGCCGGTAATCTATAAGAATTCAGGCAAGAGAATGTCTAAGATGAACACTGCTTTGGACAGTTTAAGCGGTTGGTGGAATGTAGTGAGTGCCGAAGACTTGGACAATGATGGCGACTATGATTTGATTTTGGGCAATCAAGGGAATAATGTGCCTTATTCCTGCTCTAGGGAAAACCCTATGAAATTATGGGTCAACGATTTTGACAATAATGGGACCATAGAGCAGATTACCACTCGCAATTTTCAGGGGAAGGATTATCCCGTACATCAAAAGAAAGAGTTGACTACCCAGATGGTGGCCTTGAAAAAGCAAAACCTCAAAGCTTCGGAATATGCCAAAAGAACGATCGGGGAATTATTCTCTGGCGACACTTTTGACAAATCTATAGTAAAGGAGGGCACCATACAGGAATCGGTAATTGCCATAAATGAAGGGGCAGGAAAGTTTACCATAAAAAAATTACCGGGTCGTGTGCAATTGTCCTGCGTCTGTGGAATTACCTGTGCCGATGTTAACGGCGATGGTTATTTGGACCTTATTATGGGAGGTAATAATTTTGAATTCAAACCTCAATATTCCCGCTTGGATGCCAATTTTGGGAGCATACTTCTAGGGAATGAAAAATTGGACTTTGAATGGCAAAATTATGATGAAAGCGGGTTTTTAATAAAAGAGGAAGTGAAGCACATTGAACGGTTTCAGGACAGCAAAGGAAAACGGTTCGTTATTGCTGCCATTAATGATAACAAACCTAAAGTTTTTGCACTGGATGAGTAGATATGGCTTATGTATTTTATTCGCAGCGGTGCTCTGGGGCTGTGGGCCCAAAGAAGGTACAATTTTTAGGAATCCATCGCCAGACGAAACGGGGATCGACTTTCAGAATACCGTTAAGGAATCGGATGATTTGAATATTCTGGATTATCTCTATTTCTATAATGGAGGTGGGGTTGCTATTGGGGATATTAATGGGGATGGACTCCCAGATATCTTTCTTTCCGGGAACCAAGTTGAAAATAGATTATACCTAAATGAGGGGAACCTTAAATTTAGGGATATTACGGATACAGCCGGTATTGCCGGGAAAAGCACCTGGAATACGGGTGCCATAATGGGTGATATAAATGGAGACGGACTCTTGGATATCTACGTCTGTGCCGTAGTGGGCATTAATGGTTTTAATGGACAGAATGAGCTGTTTCTAAATAATGGCGATACTACTTTTACGGAAAGCGCTGCAGAATTTGGACTCGATTTTGATACCTACAGTAGCTCAGCGGCCTTGTTGGACTATGACTTGGATGGGGATTTGGATTTGTACCTGCTCAACCATGCCGTACATACGCAAGAATCTTATGGAAAGGCCGAAGTACGGCAGAAGAGAAATATTCAATCCGGAGACAGATTACTGCGTAATGATGGGGATATTTTTGTAGATGTTAGCGAAGATGCAGGAATTTATGGCGGTGCCAATGGATATGGACTGGGAATAGCTATAGCCGATTTTAACCAGGATGGATATCCGGATATCTATGTAGGTAACGATTTTCATGAGGACGATTATTATTACATCAACAACGGCAATGGTACCTTTTCCGAACAATTGCGGAGCCATTTTGGACATACTAGCAAATTTTCCATGGGGAATGACGTAGCCGATATCAACCATGATGGTTGGCCGGATCTTATTTCTTTGGACATGCTTCCCGAAGATGAAAAGGTCCTTAAGTCTTCAGAGGGGGATGACCTCACCCAGACCCAAATTTTAAGGGTAGCACGCTTTGGGTACCATTACCAATATTCCAGGAATATGTTGTTTGTAAACCAGCAAAATGCGCCCTATTCCGAAATAGCGATACAGAGTGGAATTGCCGCAACAGATTGGAGTTGGAGTGCACTTTTTGGCGATTATGACCAAGATGGGGAACAGGATATCTTTATTTCAAACGGGATTCCCAAGAGGCCCAATGACCTCGACTTTATAAAATTCGCCTCGGACGAACAAATAAAAAATAAGCTTAACAATACCAAACTTGTAGACCAGCAAGCCATTAATATGATGCCTAGCGGTGTAACGCATAATTATGTCTTTAAGGGCAGGGATGATTTGAAGTATCAGGATATGTCCGGCATATGGACCGTAAAGGATACTTTGATTTCCGGGGCAACGGCCATGGCAGATTTGGACAATGATGGAGATCTTGACCTTATAACCAATACCCTAAACAGTCCGGCAACATTGTATGTCAACAAAACGGACGCCAAGGCCAATTATTTAAAACTAAGGTTTAATTATACGGAAAAGAATAAATTTGGCATAGGCACCAAAGTTTTTGCCTATCTAAATGGGCAACTGCAGTACAAGGAACTGTATACGGTTCGGGGATTCCAAGCCTCTTCCGAACCAATGGTACATTTTGGTTTTGGAAAACAGGAGAAGATAGACTCCATAAAAATTGTTTGGCCCAATAGGACCTTTCAGGTCCTGAGGGAAGTGGCTACCAATCAGACCTTGGAAATTTCCCCAGATAATACGGAACCCTTCAACTACAATTCCCTGAGACCGAAACCAAAAAGAATATTTGCAAAGGTAAAAAGTAACCTAGGTATAGATTTTACACATGTAGAAGACAATTATCTGGATATCAACAGACAAAAATTGATTCCCTATCAAATATCGGATCGTGGTCCCGCTCTGGCCGTTGGGGATCTGAACGGTGATGGCAAAAGGGATTTGTTTTTTGGTGGCTCCAAGTACATTCCGTCCAGAATATTTCTTCAAGGTGATACTACCTATCTGGAAAAGAGAATGGATAATATTGCCAACGACTCCATAAAGGAGGATATAACGGCGATTATAGCGGATCTGAACAAAGATGGGATGGCCGACCTTGTAATAGGAACCGGAGGCGGGGATTTTTATAATGAAATGGCACCATTAACCGATAGTTATTACCTTCAGAATGCGAGTGGTTTTGAAAGAGGTGAACTGCCGGAATATTTTGAAAATGCGGCTGTAATACGGGAAAGTGATTTTGACAATGATGGGGACTTGGATTTATTTATTGGCAATAATGCCATAACCAACGATTTTGGCAATATCCCCAATTCCTTTTTGTTAAGGAATGACCAAGGTAAGTTTAACTTTGTAGACAATGAGGTGTTGCAAAAGGCAGGGATGGTCACGGATGCCGTCTGGTCCGATTTTGACAATGACGGGATATTGGATCTAATAGTAGTCGGGCAGTGGATGTCGCCGAGATTCTTTAAGAACAACAAGGGACAATTAATGGAAGTTTCACCTTTGGACCGCCCGTATAACGGACTCTGGGAATGTATAATCCCCTTTGACATAGATAAGGACGGAGATATGGATTATCTACTGGGAAACTGGGGTGCTAATACCAAATTTAAAGCATCGGATAAATATCCAATGAAAATGTTCTATTCGGATTTTGACCAAAACGGAAGTACTGAGACCATTGTCGCCATAGAAAAAAAGGGTAAATATTACCCTCTGGAAGGATTGGATGAACTATCCACCCAAATGGTAGGGCTTAGAAAGAAATTTTTGACCTATAAGTCCTTTGCAGGGAAACCTATAGAAGGGATTATGGATGAAAATTCCCTTAAGAACAGTACCGTTCTCGAAGTAAATATCCTAGAATCCGGTTTTTTGGAGAATAATGGGGGGAAATATTCATTTGTTCCCTTCAAATCGGAATTACAGGTTGCTCCAATTAGGGCATTTTTAGAGTATGACTTTGATAAGGACGGAAATACGGAAATCCTAGCAGCAGGGAACTATTTTGGGATTAAGCCATATCACGGTAGGTTGGATTCCTTTTCAGGCGCACTGATAAAGGATAAAAATGATGTAATTTTGGGTAACAGCTTGGGTCTGGAACTGGAGCTTAAGTCCGTAAGACACTTGAATATGATAGATTTAAATGGTAAGACCTACCTGTTGGTTACCTTTAATAATAACATGGCCCAAGTGTATGGGTTGGGCGAATAAAAAGAGTTAATCGGTTATGGCATCCTCTTCAGGGGATATTTTGATAAAAAGTAAACTATGTATAATTTGGAAAAAAGAGTTAAGATGAAACTGTATTTAAGATTATGTGCATTATTTGCGGTGGTCATCTCCTGCAATAAAAAAGAGGAGCCGATTGTAATTACTTCCCAGGATCTCCATGGGTCTATCCATAAGGTAACCGAAGTGATGATCCATGATATTTTTTCACCCCCAGTGGCCAGTAGAATTTTTGCTTATCCCAATATAGCGGCGTATGAAATTGTGGCCCTGAACAATAGTGGTTATAAGTCGTTGGTAGGACAGGTAACAGATTTGACGCCAATTCCCGTGCCAGCGAAGGACAAACCTATCAATTATCAAATGGCAGCCCTAATAGCCCATATGGAAATAAGTAAGCGTTTAATTTTTTCCGAGGATAGGATTGAGGCACATCGAGATAGTTTGTACGCAAATTGGCAAGCTAAAAACCTGACCCTCTTTAAGAACTCTGAGGAATATGGTCTGGCCGTAGCTAAGCATATAGGGAATTGGTTGGACAAGGATAATTATAAACAGACTAGGACTATGCCCAAGTTTACCATAAATACAGACGATAACTCTCGCTGGCAGCCTACACCACCGGCTTATATGGATGGTATAGAACCTCATTGGAGCAAAATAAGACCCTTTGTTATAGACTCTGCCAATCAATTTGTTCCGGTACCACCACCTGCATTTTCTATGGATAAAGAGTCTGATTTTTACCGGGAAGTAAAGGAGGTGTATGATATTAGTAGAGAGATTACTGCTAAAGGGGATAGTTCTGAAGAAATAGCCATTGCAAAATTTTGGGATTGTAACCCCTATGTCTCCGTTACCAGGGGCCACTTAATGTTCGCAACCAAAAAGATTACTCCAGGGGCCCATTGGATCGGGATTACCAAAATTGCTTGCGAGAAAACCAACTCGGATTTCGATAAAACCATATTTGCCTACACCAAAACCTCAATGGCTATAGCCGATGCCTTTATAAGTTGTTGGGATGAAAAATACCGCTCTAATTTAATACGTCCGGAAACCGTCATTAATCAGTATATTGATGAAAACTGGGCCCCCGTTCTTCAAACACCACCATTTCCTGAGTACACCAGTGGTCATTCCGTGGTTTCGGGAGCAGCAGCTACGGTATTGACCAGTATTTTTGGGGATAATTTTGCATTTGATGACGATACCGAAGTACCCTTCGGCCTACCTGTAAGAGGTTTTACCTCTTTTAACCAGGCTGCAGATGAGGCCGCCATAAGTAGAATGTACGGAGGCATCCATTATCGGGCAGCAGTGGAAGTTGGGGTAGGACAGGGCAGGAATTTGGGCACATTCATTGTAGACAAATTGGAAATGAACGGAAATAAGGAATTGGTATCCAAGTAGTACTTAAAGGCCATATTCATATTTCATTTCCGAAAGGTTCAAAATTTACTTAGCCCCTATAAAAATACAATTAGTGAGAAACAAAATTGTTTATTTCATAGTTTTCCTTCTTTTGGGATCATTGATTTGGTATCTGTTTATAAAGTCCTATGATTATTCGGTTTCCATTACTTGCAAGACCTTTCCTGGCACCATAAATCAGAGCATAAAAGTGTGGGGTAATACCAATAGGAATACGGTGTTATTGCAGGAAAAGGATTTTTTGAATATTGATCAGCAATTAAAGTTCAATGATTCCTTATTCCAATATCAATGGAAAATAACCCCTGTTAATGATTCAACTACAAAGCTAAAGATATACATTACGGATGCAGATCATAGCTTGGGGAATAGAATAAAAATTCCTTTTATGGATACGGACTTCGAAAAACGAACCAAAAGGACTATTTTGGATTTCAACAATGCACTAACGGAGCATCTGGAAAAATTTAGGGTTACCGTTTTGGATAGCGTGCAACAGCTTCCGGATACCTATTGCGCCTATATCCCCATTAAGACTTCACAATTGGGCAAGGCTAAAGGAATGATGCAAAATTATCCCATTTTAAGTACAGTTCTCGTGGATAACAACGTAGCATTGAACGGCAGGCCATTTCTTGAAATTACCAATTGGAATAGGAAAGTGGATAGTGTTTCCTATAATTTTTGTTATCCAATTATTAAAAGTGATAGCCTTCCCCAAAATGATATTATAAAGTATAAGAAATTTGAAGGCGTTAAGGCATTAAAGGCTGTTTATAACGGAAATTATATCACCTCTGACCGGGCTTGGTACGCCTTGTTGGATTATGCCAAAAAGAATGGGATGGAGGTATGGGAAAGACCTGTTGAGGTATTTTACAGTAACCCTAATTTTGGGGGAAACGAACTGGATTGGATAGCTGAAATTTATATGCCATTAAAGGAATAAAAGGCTATAAGGATACGTAAGATTAAATAATTGGTTGCCCACCTATATGATTATATACTTATTTGTATGAAAAAATACTTCTTATTGTTGCTTTGGGGAACCATTATTAGTTGTGCCAGAAATTATGGACAACTGACATTTGTTACCAAATTACCCCAGAAATTAACGGAGAATTCCGGAATGGTTCCGGCCAAGGACTCTACGGTTTGGTTCGTTATGGATAGAGGAAATCCCGATAAAATTTATCAGGTAAATTATAAAGGGGACCTCGTCAAGGAATTAAAAGTAAAACATGCCAAAAACCACGATTGGGAAGATATGGCCAGGGATGAAAATGGGAATGTATTCATTGGCGATTTTGGTAATAACAATAATGACAGGAAGAATTTGGCCATCTATAAAATCCCTAATCCAAATGCTGAAACAGGAGATGATATTGAGGCTATAAAAATTGAATTTAAGTATCCCGAACAAAAAGATTTTCCTCCAAAAAAGAATAAATTGCTCTTTGATGCCGAGTCGTTTTTTTATTACAAAAGCAATTTCTATATCGTAACAAAGAATAGGACACAACCTTTTAGCGGAGAAGCCCTATTGTACAAGGTGCCTGCTATAGAGGGCAAGCACAATGCCCAGTATATAGGGTCTTTTTTTCCTCCCCAAGGCAAGATTAATGGGCAAGTAACCTCTGCCGATATTTCTCCCGATGGGAAGACCATAGTATTATTGGGAAATGGTACTTTGTGGGTTTTTACCAATTTTACAATGGATAATTTCCTTGCTAGCGGAACGCTTAAAACGATAGACTTGGGCGTATATACGCAATTGGAATCCGTTTCCTTCTCCAATAACACTACCTTATTGCTTTCGGACGAGGAGTCCGGAAAAACGGGAAGAAATCTATATTCATTGGTGTTGGGCAATTAAACCCATTGCAAAAACCTTTACTTCTTAGTTAGAATCCAAAACCAACACCAAAGGAAAATCGCGGGCCGTCAACACTGTTGAACAAGGCAACCCTGGCCGTCATCACATCCGCTCCATTAAGAAATAAGCCCCCTCCATAGGAGGTGTGCCATAGGTCGGAATTTTCATTGGGTGTCCAGACCCTTCCGTAGTCAAAACCGCCATATACCCCCAACGTAACAGGTAACAATCCTGTTTTAAGGCTTTTAAGGCTAAATCTAAGGTCTGTATTCTGGTAATAACTGGTCTTGCCCGAAAATCGCTGGTTTCTAAAGCCTCTAAGCCCATCGATCCCTCCAATACTGGCAGCTTGGTAAAATTCGTAATCATCGCCAATATTAAAATGGGCCTTCCATTTGGTGGCAAGGACCAATCTACCATTGGACACCAGTTTATGATCAAAAGAAAGACTGGGAACAATATAAGCATAGGCTTCCCCCTGGTTCTCCAAACTAGCCTTGTATCCCAAGAGAAGTCCAGTGGACATTCCCATGGTGGGGAAGGCGGCATTGTCCAAGTTTTCATAGCTGTATTCTGCGTCTACCCCAATAAAACTGTTTCTATTCTCCTCTCCGTTGGCTAGGTAGAAGGTATTCACGTACCTATCCTCCGTTTCTTCCACTTCCAAACTTTCCAAGGTAATGCCCGTTCTAAATTTTGCCCCCAGCTGCCCGCGCCAAATCAAAGAGGGAGAAAAGCTTAAGTTTTGAATTTTCACCCTATTGTAATCCATCTCCAAAGTATCGTCAAAATTTTCGGTCTCATTCCCGAATCCGAAAAAGTTTATACTAAAATTGGGGCTGGTAAAGCGGGCGGCCAGTTCTAAATTCCAATTGTCCAATATATGGGCAAACTCTCCTTTGTAACCCAATTCAAAGCCATTGGTGGCAAAATAATAGGCGGCATTGTAATGGTGTTGGGTAGTATAAGGGTTTTGTCGTAGACCATAAAAGGTATTTGTAGCACTGAAGCCAAGCTTCATGCCGTCATCCGGATTAAATCCTATAGTCGGTATTATCTGCCGTGTACTGTTCCTGAGTTTTAAAGGTTGATAGGTGTTGGTTTCGTAATTGTTGGTAAGTCTTAGCTTTGCTCCCTTTATTTTTTTGAAGGTATTTTTTTTGGACCTGTGATCGTAAATCCAAGTGTTGCTACTTTCCGATACATCATAAACATCGTTGTTTTGCCCTCCAATAAGTCTAATTTTTATTTGGTTGCCTTTGGTGCCGGCCACTTCAAAAATATCGTCATCGTCCAGGCCATAGATCCAGATCTCCTTTGTGATATTGCTGTTGAATTTCTTTTGATAAAAGAGTTTATCCTTTTTTCCACTTATGTTTCTAAAAGCTTTGATTTCCACTTCGTGCTTGGACAAATTATTAATCTCGAACCAATCGTCCTTATCGGTGCCTTTTATAACAACATACCTGTTAAGTGCCGAAAAGTAATCATCGGCAATTCTGGGAAGGTTCATGATTCGGGATATAAGTATATTCTTTAAATCAAGGATATTTTCGTCCAAAATTTCTTGGGGAAAGGATTTAAAGGCTTCGTCTATTACCGTTGGGGTTAATTTTTGCTGTATATATTGCACTTCTTTATCCCAATCGGCTTTTGTGGTCTGGGATAACAAGGTTACATCAAGGCCGTAGGCACTCTTGTTGAAGGCGACTACATTTCTAATGTCATTATTAAATCCTTCCATCATTTGAAGGGCAGGAATTATTCTTGTTGCCACACCCATCAGGGCACCATCTCCCCAAATGGAATATACTTGGTCCCGATCTCTCGGGATGGCCTCAAAAACAATCTTTCCCGTTTCCTTGTCCTTGATTTCTCCCCAGCGCCATTGATCGTCATGCCTGTCCCAATCGCCCATCACCATATCAAACAAGCGGGTCCTTAGATATCTTTCCGTATTGACCATATATTTTTCGTCCCGCTTAATTTTATCGATCATGTCCCAAGTACTTTCAATTTTATTGGCATAAGCAAAACTTCCCAACTCCCCATGGCCGTCGCCCACCTGTTCTTCCAAAATGTACAGTTCATCCCCAAATTCGCCATTAAATTCCTCTAATGCTGCTTGTTTTGGGATATAGTATAATTTGGGGTTGGTATGGTAGAGATCCAACGCATCGGAGAGGGTTCCTACCGTAAGAAGACCATAGGGCAAGGCACCGGTATAAAAATCCATTAAGAGCTTTTCAGTGTAGGTATCCTTAAATTCCCCAATGACATATTTATCCTTAAACGCCATGGCCTGTAGGTAGACCTCGGCACTTTTTTTAACGGCCCTCATTACATATTCCTTGCCATTTTTATCGGACAATCTCAGGGATTTGGATTGGTTTCCCCCGCCTTTGCGTACCGGTTTTACACCTCCAAATAACGTATCCAACCTAAGGGTAGGTGCACTTACTTCCATGGCGTAGTACTTCCTATACCTATCGCCCCAAACACTTTTAAAAAATTTACTTTTTTCAATGTCTTCCTTGGAGTAAACAGTGGCCTTTACTTCCTTTGGAAAATCATTGTCGCCTAACTCGAAATTCTGGTTTCTGTCCGCAGGCAGTACCTGGGTAGAAAAAAGAAGGTCGGGATCATTATTTTTTCCAACCCCATAATATCTTACCTCGGAGGAACCATCCTTGTAAACCTTTAACGCTGCAAATCCCATTTTTCCTGTGGAGAATTTGGAACCGCTCAGCAATCTTGTGGCTCCTTCCTTGGCCCCGGAACCACTAACGATCTGGGGGGTGTTGTCCTCTACAATATATTGAAGGGAATGTTCATGACCCGAAGTCAAAATTACCTTCTGCGAATATTGTGCTATGGTTATTAGGCGATTCCTTAATTGCGTGTACCGCTTATTCTGTAGATCGGCGTAGGAGGCTCCGCTTGTTTTTCTAATGAGGTTTACAAAAGAACCTAATATAGGGAATGGAAATTTGCCGCCAGCAGGGTTTAAATGAAGTTTTGCCGAGTACTGTCCGCCATGCGGTCCGTAACTGAACATGGGGTGGTGAAGTGCCAAAATGGTAGTCCTGTCACGATTTTTTTTGATAAGGCTTTCCAGTTCCTCAAAAAATGTTTCCCGGTCCTTTATTTCGCATTTATCGTTCATCTTAGGGTGTTTGTCCCAATTGGTCAGAAACCATTCCGTATCAATGGCGATGACCACTATTTTATTGTTGATGTCTATTTTCTTTATAGGGCACCCATCTTCTGGAAAAAAGACCTCTTTGCTATCTAATTTTTTCTGGATATATTTTTGTTGTCTTTCCAGCCCCTCCAGCCCATCACTGTACCAATCATGGTTTCCTGGAATAAAAATGGGATTGCCCTTAAATTGGGCCAGGGTCTTTAGTTGTGCATCTATGTTGTTTTTAGCTTCCAGGTAAATTTGGGTGGAATCTTTTTTGTTGGGCATTCCAGCAGGATAAATATTATCTCCTAAAAAGAGGGCAGTACTATTTTTATCAGCTTTTTTCAAAACTTTTTGGAACGCCTCAAGTGCTTCACTCTGACCATCCATAGGGGATTTTCCGGCATCCCCGATCAAATAAAAAGTATGCAATAATTCGCTGTTACTAGTTATGTCTGCTACAGCGGAACTTTCCGCATATTTTGTTTTGTAGGTAGCACAGCCTGCCAATAGAAAAAGTATCAATATAAGTAGGTAATGTTTCCTCATGTACATCTGTTTAGAAATCAAAATTTTGTAATTTGTGGGTCATAATTAACTATTATGTCGGAAATCCTCGAAAAAACTGAAAACTTTGTTGTTGATTTATTGTCTAATAAACTAGATTCCAGTTATTTGTATCACAACTTAAGCCATACGCAGCGGGTTGTTAAAAGTACTAAAGAATTATTGAACTTTTATAATTTGGGCGAGAATGAAAATGAGATTGCCCTACTGGCAGCTTGGTTACATGATACCGGATATACGGAAGGTTCTGAGAATCATGAGGAGATCAGTTGTAGAATAACCCGAAACTTTTTAGGGAGACAGGAATACGATGAACAAAAAATTGAACGTGTATGCAGCCTTATTATGGCTACAAAAAGGTTCTACGAACCCCAAAACCTCTTGGAAGAAATTATTAGGGACGCAGATTGTTCCCATTTTGGGAAGAAGACGTATGTGGAAACGGCCGAGTTGCTGAGGGAAGAATTGGATGTTTTGGGATTGGCAACCTATACACAAAAGGAATGGCGCGAGGCAAACCTTAAGATGTTCCAAACGGAACAACGTTTTTATACCGATTATGCCCTTCAAAATTGGCAGGAACAAAAGAATAAGAATATTAGAAGGCTTTTAAAGGGAAAAAAGGCGGAGGAAAATTTAGTTAAAAAGGAAAAACTAAAGGCCAAATACAAAAGTGAAAGTCCAGATCGTGGCATACAGACCTTATTTAGGGTTACCTTAAAAAATCATTTAATGCTCAGTGATATTGCCGATACCAAAGCCAATATCCTGCTCTCGGTAAATGCTATTATAATTTCTTTGGTATTGTCCAACCTTATGACCAAACTGGACAATCCGTCCAACAATTACCTGGTCTATCCCACTTTATTATTTGTTGTCTTTAGTGTGGTGTCCATGGTACTAGCCGTTCTTGCAACAAGACCCAATGTTACCCAGGGCGAGTTTTCCAAGGAGGACGTAAGGCAGCGCAAGGTAAACCTGTTGTTTTTCGGCAATTTTCACAAAATGAAACTGGAGGACTACCAATGGGCTATAAACGAGTTGGTACAGGACAAGGACTATATATATTCCTCATTGACCAAGGATCTTTATTATCTTGGATTGGTATTGAACAGGAAGTATAAAATCTTAAGATGGACCTATACCATTTTTATTATAGGAATGATCGTTTCCGTTATTGCCTTCGTCGTGGCCTTTAAGTATTTTGGACCGGATCGTGGTTTGTAATCAAGGGAAAAAATGTTATTTTTTCAATTCCAGCATTAAGTCCTCGTAGGTATATGTTTTGTCTTTTTCCTTAGGGGATTTGTATAGAATGGAAGCCCTAATGGCCTTTAATCCGGAAACCCCTTGAAGCCCTTCCAATTCAACAATTTCTACTTTGCCGCTGAAATAACCTTTAGATCTTAGGAACTTAATATATCGGAGGTATTCCAGCTCATCCTTTTTATGTGAATAGACAATGGCTATTTTACCGGCTTGGGTCAATCTTTCATTGGTGCCTTTAATGTAGGACTTATCAATTCGTTTTTTAATAATCTCATACCTGGCATTATAGGTACCGTCTACGTCAAATCTTTTTTCATCCATCCTAAAACGAATGGATAAAGAGCCGTTATAGACCAAAATAAGCGATGCCACGTTTAACTGTACCTGCAGCTTGGATTTCAGGTCATAATGCTTATTTTCCATTTCGCAGATTACCTGTAACTGCCACAACCTAAGGTTGTTGAGATAAAGTAGGTCAAAGGCCCTTGTTCCTGTTATGGAATCCCCAATGTACATATTGTGCTCCACACCATCGGTCTTGTAACGCTCAAAATAGTGGGGATACATTTGTTGTGCCTCCTCCTGTTTGCTGTCGAGTACCGATGCCAACTTTTTGTTGATCAACATTACGCTCTGATCGTAATTTTTTCTGTGATCATAGTACGAACCTGTTACCTTATCTATTTTGGCTACATAGGAAAGCAATAGATTTTGAATGTGGGTATCGGATTTTTTGATATGTTCAAATACCGGGTTTATTTCTTCCTGTACAAAGTCGAAAATAGCCTGTTCGCTATTGGTATGCAGTACCTCTTTGATTTCATCAAGGTGGTTATCTACCCGGAATATAAGTTCTTCGTATATGGGTAAGCCGTACTTCTGCCAAACCTCGGTCATTATTTGTCTAATTTCGGACAACTGGATCATGAGATCCCTTTGAATGGCCATATTTCTTTCCTGGGAGGAATTTTGGATATCTACCTGTCCGTACAACGGATATACCTCATCAAAAACAATTTCGCGGAAAGAGGGTTGTAAACCTTCCATATCATCCAAAATAAAGCGCTTTGCCTCTTCCTTGAACTTCCAGTATACGGAAGGGTGCACAGAGGTACATTCGTTTTGAATAACCGCATCTATCAAATTCTCCTCTTCTTGTATAGAGCGCAATACAGCAGAAACAATAAAGGGAACTACATCATCCAATTTTGTTGCATTCACGCTATTGAGATCATTTGCCTTATCGGAGACTAGTTCCAATACCCCCAGTAATTGTCCGTCTTTAGCAATGGGAGCCAAAAGGGCACTTTTTATTTTTTGATCGTGCAAAACCTTATATGGTGCCATACCATTTGAAAGCTTGTAGTACTTGTCCACATCGCTTATTACAAAGTAGTGGTTTTGATCTATCAGCTTACTGTATGAAGCCTTGCAAAGGGCCTCGTTACAAGTCTCCACTTGTTTCTTCTGTAAAATAAAACTATTTACTCCGTTTATGGAAACCCTCTCAAATTGCTCATCTTTGGAATTGTACACGGAGAATCCAATACGCAAATTTGGCAACCCAAATAAAGATTTAAAGGTTTCTTCCACACCCTTAATAAAATTGCCCCCGGTTTTATCGTTAATGATAAGGTTGGATTTTATTTCGGAGATGGAATGTTCTGCGGTAACATCGAACATGTTGGAAATTACAAAACCCTTGCTGATAAAACTTTTGGGCGGTATCTTTTGTTTCCAAAGCTCTACATTATCTATATTTTCCAATAACTTGTTTACGTCTTCCTGGGTAATTTCCAGTGGGGTTCCATTGGGTATGATTTCCATGAAATCGGCATTGTACAAAATACGGTAATGCCTCATTACTCCATTGGCATCTGGAATATCGTAAAAAAAGGGTCTTTTAAAATCTAAATTAAATCCGTAATAAAAGTTGAGTATGACCACACAGGCCATGATATAGTTCACCTCTCCTTCTTGATTCCTGATTTGTGGACGATAATCCGGTCCGGCAGCTTCCAAAATTTTTTCAAAGCGCTTACTGAAGTTAAATATAATGTCCGTGTAGGGTGAGGTAGCCGTTTTTATTTCATTATGGGTAAGGACAGTTGAAAATAAATCCTGCAAAATAATTTGAATTACATCCTTATGTTTTTCCAACAATGTAATATCATTGAAGCCTTCCCTCAATTCCGGAAATGGTGCTTGGGCATTCAAAATATACCTTGCCTTGGTGGCCAAAAACGAATCATCGCTATCCGCCATTTCATCATACTGCTCTAATAACTTATTAAAGCTTATATGGTGTTCCAGTGGTGATATTTTCTCAGATAATCCCTTCATTTTACCCTTAGTCCAAATTTGGACCGTAAAATTACAAAAGAAATTGCTTTCTTTCCCCAAAGTGTCCAAATTGCCATAAACTTGATCTAGGTTTATATAACGAATGTCTGTTGTTTGGGCATATTATATGTCCATATTTTTTTAGAACATACCTAATAAACCTCAAAGTCTTCCATTAAAAAGTATTAACTTTTGACCCAAAACCAATGACCTCATCTGCCAGATTGTCCAGGGCCTATAAAAATGCCAAGATCCTGCCCTTTGACGACAGCTCCAAAATTATACTATTTAGTGACTGCCATAGAGGAGATAGTAGTTTTGCCGACGAATTTGCAAATAATCGCAATATTTATTTTCATGCCCTAAGGCACTACTTTAACGAGGGATTTACCTACTGTGAATTGGGCGACGGTGATGAACTATGGGAGAATCTCAACTTTGACTCCATATTTACGGCGCATAAGAACGTATATAAACTTTTAAAGCAATTTCACCTGGAGAAAAGACTCCATATGATTTGGGGAAATCATGACATGGTTTATAAAGACCCAATGTATGTGAAAAAGAATTTGTCATCCTATTTTGAGCCTATTGACGATTGCAACAAAGAATTGTTCGAGGATATTACTTATCACGAAGCCATAGTTTTAAAACATAACAACAGTGGTCAAGAGTTGTTTTTGACCCATGGGCACCAAGCGGACTGGTGGAACTATACCTTTTGGCGCTGGGGCAGGTTCTTGGTACGTGTTCTATGGAAACCCCTACAGGTATGGGGTATTGCCGATCCTACAAGTCCGGCCAAAAATTATAAGGAGCTTATCAAGATTGAAAGACGCATAAAAAAATGGATTTTGGCCAACAATGAATTGCTGACGATAGTTGGCCATACCCATAGGCCACGCTTTCCTTCTCCGGGCGAAATACCTTTTTTTAACGATGGTAGTTGTGTTCACCCGCGGAGTATTACGGGGATTGAAATACAGAAGGGAACCATTGCCCTCATAAAATGGGAGATAGCTACAAAGGATGATGGCACCTTACAGATTGTTAGAATATTACTGGACGGCCCTCAACAATTAATCAGTTATAAAAAGGCTAAATCTTAGGTCTATAGTTCTTGGTAAAATGGATTTCGAAAGGAGTGGATTGCTTTATTGTAACCTAAATGTTATTGGGATGGTATAGGGAACCTTTACGGCCCTTCCCCTTTGCTTTCCGGGCGTCATTTGAGGTAATGCCGCAATGATCCGGTGGGCTTCCTTTTCCAATAACTTGTCCGGACCCCTTGTTCTAATATTGGTTATGGTACCGGTATTGTCAATAATAAATTGTACATATACCTTGCCTTCAATGCCCAATTCCACGGCCACATCGGGATAGGTAAATTGTTTCATGATGTGCTCTTGGATTTTTTTCTGAAAACAAGCTTTCTGGGCTTCGTTAGAGGTTTCCTTGCAACCTGGAAAAACGGGAACATTTTCGATTATGGCAAAAGGCACTTCAACATCTTCCTCTTCTTCTTCCACCACTGTTATGTCCTCAACCTTTAAAGGAGCCTGTTCCACTACTGTTTCCTGATTTATTTCTGTACTTTGAATCACCGTTTCCTCTATTTCGACCACATCCTCAACAATCTCTATTACTTCGGGAGCCGCTGGGGGAGGGGGTGGTGGGGGAACATTCAATGCTTCGGTAACCGGTACTTTTTCTTCCAAATAATCTGTTACCGTCAACTGCTCTGTGGCTGTATTTGCTTTGGGATACGTTTTTAGTTCCAACGCCCTCCATACTACAAATAGTACTATAACTAGGCCCATTACAAAGAAAAGGCCACTTTTTTTGTTTAAATCTGCCCTAGGATTTTTTTTGGGTTCCATGACACAGTATTTTAAAACTTAATTTATTGCGTATTTACTAGAATTCATATGACATAGATCAGTTTTGACATTTTTCTTACTTAGAATCACAATGTCCAATTATTATAGTAGAAGATTAGGGCTCCCTGTGCTTCAGAAGGCATCACAATAGGTCCAAAATTGGATAAATTATTGATTTTTGATTATTACAATAGGTCTGAAGTGAAATTTAAAAATGGCTCTCGGTAATTCAAACTGGATTTCAATATCAATTTGTAATGACTTTCCAAATCGATCCCATTCAATTTTAACGGAATTTGATGATGTCCAATCAAGGAGATACGGAATTGGAATTGGATACATTTATACTTACACCATAAAATTCATTTGATAACAATAATAGGCAAGTTAGGCTTCCCTAAAGACCTAGGAATAAATAAGATTCCACAGCTGTAATTCTGGGCAGGAGCAATCAAATTCATTCCTTGCCAACCTTTCTAATGCTTACTATTTTCTAAATTGGGGTTGCGTCTGACTAAAAATCTTTAAGAAACCTTGTGGTTTTTTGGTTTTATCCTAAACATCTGGGTTAAAAATTTGGTTTTATGTTAATCAATGTTAAATAAAGTTTAACTATTCTTAAAAATAGGTCATAAGAATTAGATTTGTTAGTGTCTTGTTAATGCTTTTAGTATAGGATCCTATCTCCAGAAATTATGAAAATAAAATACATTGTTTATACTTTATTGCTGATTGGATTGGGAGGTTTGGTAACCTATCGTATTATGCGTAATAATCAAGGTGTCAAACCGGGAAGTTCTGTCGGCAGCGGTACGGTCCCTATGGTTTCGGGAATGGTTCTTGGTCCCCAACAGTTTAATGATAATATTTCCCTGTCCGGTACGCTAGAGGCAAACGAGCAAATAGAGATACGAAGTGAGGTATCTGGCGTGGTGGAAAGTATAAATTTCGACGAGGGGAGCAAGGTAGCCCAGGGCCAGGTGTTGTTCAAGGTGAACGATATTGAGTTACAAGCACAATTGTCCAAAGTAAGGACCGCCCAGAAGTTGGCGTCCGAAAATGAAAGGAGGGCAAAATTACTATTGGAAAAGCAAGCCATCAGTCAAGAGGAATATGATATTGCTAGCGCCGATTTTCAATCGGCCAGTGCAGAATCCGAATTAATAGCCGCTCAATTGTCAAAGGCAACTGTACGTGCTCCATTTTCTGGCATTATAGGACTTCGCTCCATTTCAAAAGGGACCTATGTTAGTCCGGCTACGCCCGTGGCCAAATTGGTGAATACAGATCAACTAAAGATTACTTTTTCAATTCCCGAGAAATATGCCACCCAGATTAAAGTAGGTACATCCTTTACTTTTACCACAGCCGATTCCAAGGAGGAATACAGTGCAAAGATATATGCAATTGAACCAGAGGTGGAGGTTGCCACTAGGACCCTAAAAATGAGGGCTACGGCCGAGAACCCCGGGGGCAAACTATTTCCTGGTGCTTTTGCCAATGTAATATTGCCCTTGGAAACGGTCAACGATGCCTTATTGGTACCCAGTGAATCTTTGATTCCTGTTCAGAATGGTAAGAAAATTTTTATCGTTGAGAACGGCAAGGCCAAGGAGATAGATGTGGAAATTGGTGCTCGTACCGGAAGCTCCGTACGGATTGTTTCAGGATTAAAGGTTGGGGATACTGTACTTACTTATGGAGTAATGGCCTTAAAGGACGGTACTCCTGTAAAGGTGTTACTAAAGGAAACTGAATCTATTACTGCGGAACAATGAGCCTATCTACATTAAGTATTAAACGTCCGGTACTTACTATTGTAATGAATTTGGTCATCATTTTATTCGGGATTATCGGCTTTTCCTATTTGGGAGTTCGTGAATTTCCGTCCATAGATCCCGCCCAAGTTTCGGTACGTACCAATTACTCGGGGGCCAATGCAGATATTATTGAATCCCAGATTACGGAACCCTTGGAGAAGGCCATAAATTCCATCGATGGTATTAGGAACATAACTTCTTCCAGTATACAAGGATCCAGTTCCATTAGTATAGAGTTTAATCTCGATAAAAATTTAGAGGATGCAGCCAACGATGTCCGTGATAAGGTGTCACAGGCGGTAAGAAGTCTGCCCGATGATCTTGATGCCCCTCCGGTAGTCTCAAAATCCGATGCCGATGCGGATAGGATACTTTCCATGACCATACAGAGCGATAGTAAAAATATTCTGGAGCTTTCGGATTATGCCGAAAATGTGATATCCCAAAGAATAGAGACCATCCCCGGAGTAAGTAGCGTTCAAATATGGGGGCAACGGAGGTATGCCATGCGCTTGTGGATAGACCCTTTCAAATTGGCATCCTATGGATTGACCGTGGCAGAAGTGCGTAGTGCGCTGTTGGCACAGAATGTGGAGTTGCCTTCGGGGAAATTAACGGGTGATAATACCGAAATTACGGTTAAGACCATTGGTAACCTTGATTCCGAGGAAGGCTTTAATAATATTATAATCAGGGCCGATGGTGAAAAATTGGTGCGCCTAAGTGATATTGGCAAGGCTTCTTTGGAAGGGGAGAATATGGAGACCAAGATGAGCGATTCCGGTCAGCCTATGGTCGCTATTGCCGTTATACCGCAACCTGGCACTAATTATTTGGAAATTGCGGATAAATTCTATCTGGAGTATGAAAAGCTGAAGAAGGACCTGCCCGAAGGGTTTAAATTAAACATTGTAATAGATGATACCGTTTTTGTTAGAAAGGCCGTTACGGAAGTTGCGGAAACTTTGTTGATATCCATTATCCTGGTAATATTGGTCATATATCTGTTTTTTAGAAATTGGTCAATGGCCATGCGTCCGTTGATAGATATACCGGTATCTTTAATAGCCACATTCTTCATAATGTGGTTGTTCGGGTTTTCTATCAATGTCCTTACCCTTTTGGCCATTGTTCTGGCAACGGGACTTGTTGTGGATGATGGAATTGTAGTCACCGAAAATATCTATAGAAAGGTGGAGGCCGGGATGAGCCCGATCGAGGCCGCGATAAAGGGTTCCAACGAGATTTTCTTTGCGGTGATATCTATATCCATTACCCTTGCGGCGGTTTTTCTCCCTGTTATATTCCTAGAGGGTTTTGTGGGCCGGTTGTTTAGGGAATTTGGCGTCGTCCTGGGTTCGGCGGTATTGGTGTCGGCTTTTGTCTCGCTCACCTTGACCCCAATGCTAAACGCTTATCTAATTAAGCCAGGAAAGCAGAGCCATTCCAAATTTTATAATTTCACGGAGCGCTATTTTGTGAAAATGAATCAATCCTATGCCAGTGCATTAGGCGCTTTTATGAGAAGAAAATGGATGAGTTTCCCAATATTACTGGCATGTATAGGGCTTATTGCCCTTTTTTACGGTCTGCTTCAAAAGGAAACGGCACCCTATGACGATCGTAGTTTTATACGCTTGAGCGTTACGGCCCCGGAAGGTTCTTCCTATGAATATATGGATCGTTTAATGGATGATATTACAAATTTGATCAACGATTCTATCCCGGAAAAAAAGGTAAGTTTGGTACTTACCTCCCCAGGCTTCGGTACCACTTCTTCGGTGAACAGTGGTCGGGCAAATATTGCGCTGGTAGAACCCCATGAAAGGGAGCGGTCCCAAAAGGAAATTGCAGAAGATCTTGGAAGATGGGCAAAATCTTATGTGGGCGGAAAATCCAATGTATCCGAACGTCCAACAATCGCGGTAAATCGCCGTGGAGGAGCGCCAATACAATATATTATACAGGCGCAGAATTTTCAAAAGCTGAAGGAAAAAATTCCTGAATTTATGCAGGAGGCCGAAAATAATGAAACTTTTTCCTTTACCGACGTAAACCTGAAATTTGATAAACCAGAACTCTATGTAACCATAAATAGGGAAAAGGCGGAAAGTTTGGGGGTTTCTGTATTGGACGTGGCGCAAACCTTGCAATTATCCCTCAGTGGGCAACGTTTTGGGTATTTTTTAATGAATGGTAAGCAATATCAGGTTATTGGCCAATTTGATAAAAAGGACAGGGATGCGCCTTTGGATCTTACTTCCATATTTGTAAAGAATAACGATGGTCTCCTCATTCAATTGGACAATCTCGTTTCTACATCCGAACATAGTAGTCCCCCCCAATTGTTTCACAACAATAGGTATACCTCGGCCACGGTTTTCGCAAATCTGGCTCCGGGGAAGAGCCTTAGTGACGGAATAGCCGCTATGGAGGAAATTAAGGAAAAAGTACTTGATGAAAGCTTTACAACGGATTTGGGAGGGGAATCCCGGGATTTTGTGGAGAGCAGTTCCAATACCTTGTTTGCGTTTGGCCTTGCCCTACTTCTTATATTTCTGATATTGGCAGCCCAATTTGAAAGTTTCATAGATCCAATAATTATAATTCTTACAGTACCCATGGCCGTTGCCGGCGCTATGTTTTCCTTATGGCTTTTTGGCCAGACCTGGAATATCTTTAGCCAAATAGGTACCATAATGCTCATTGGACTGGTTACCAAGAATGGTATTTTAATAGTGGAATTTGCCAATCAACTTAGGGAGGAAGGGATGTCTAAATTGGAGGCCGTTTTAAAAGCATCGGAATCCAGATTAAGGCCCATTCTTATGACCAGTCTAACCATAGCCTTGGGAGCTTTGCCCATAGCCTTGTCCTTAGGTGCGGCCTCCACCAGCCGTATAGGTATGGGGGTCGTAATTATTGGGGGGACCATGTTCTCATTGGTACTCACTTTATTCGTTATTCCGGCATTGTATTTCCTATGGTCTAGGGAGAAAAAACAACATCCTGAGTTTAAAGCCCTCGAATCCTATTAAAATGAATAACTATAATTACACTGTCATACTGTTTGTTTTCTTTGGCTTCACCAAGCTCCTAACGGGACAGGAAATACTAACGGTAGAAGAAGCGGTCCAAATTGCCTTGGAGAACAACTATCAGATAAAGATTGCGGCCAATGAGCTACAAATAGATGAGGTTTCCGTAAGTGTGGGCAATGCAGGGATGCTACCTCAAGTAGCGCTCGGCCTAACCGATAATAATAGCATCCAGAATTTAAGTCAGACCCGATCGGATGGGACTAAGGTAGAAAGGGACAATGCCAGGAACAATAGTCTCAATTATGGGATTGCCTTGGATTGGACCTTGTTTGATGGTTTAAAAATGTTTGCTGATTATGAACAGTTAAAAGAAACCCAAAAATTGGGAGAGGCACAATTAAAACAAGTTATCCTTAACAAGGTAGGGGAGGTTATGATTACCTATTTTGATCTTGTGCAGCAGAAACAGCAGCTTACGGCCTTGGACAGTACCATTATTATCTCTGAACAAAGGGTGGACCTGGCCTATAACCGCTTTACCATTGGAAAAGCCTCAAAATTGGAAGTGCTTAACGCCCAGGTGGACCTAAATACGGATAAAACTTTAATGCAGCGGCAAAAGGAGTTGTATGTTAATACCAAGGTTCAATTGAACGAGTACCTGGCACGCGATCTGAAGATAGATTTTGAGGTGGTACCCGAAATTTTTGTGGACCAAGCATTGCAATTGACCGAACTTGAAACCCTGGTGGGCAAAGAGAATCCTAGTCTACAGGCGGAACAGATTAACAAAAAGATCAGTGAACTGGAGTTGAAACAAACCAGGGCATTGCGTTACCCCACAATTTTTGCCAGTACAGGTTATAACTTTGGGCGCACCGAATCCAGTTTGGGTTTTACGACCAATTCAAATTCAAGGGGATGGAACTATGGTTTTGGTGCAAGTCTAAACGTCTTTGACGGGTTTAATCAAAATCGAAATGAGAAAATAGCGAAGATTCAGATTGAAAATTCGGAAGTGGCCATTGCCCAACGTACACAAGAACTAATGTCCTTGCTGAACACTACCTACCAAACTTACCTTACCAATATAAGTCTAATTGAATTGGAAGGAAAAAATGAGGCTATTGCACAGGAGAATATGGAGATTACTGTTGAAAAATATAAAATAGGAATCATCCCTACCATTGAATTTAGGACCGCCCAATTAAATTATATCAATGCAAAGGTGCGTCATAGCAACGCCAAATTTCAAGCAAAGTTGTCGGAGATAATCCTTAAGCAGCTCGCAGGGAACTTAGTTTTATAATCTTCCAAAATTTGGGGGTATGGTCATTTGTGTTAATTTAACCATAAAATACAGGTTGTGGCAATTGCAATAGCTTTTTCTGGATGGTATAAAAATAAAATTATAAAAAATGAAACGCCGAATATTTTTTAAAAATGCTGCTTCAGCATCCCTTGGGCTGGGACTAACCAAGTTTTCAACTAATGAAACCGCTTCAAATTCCTCCGAAAAGGAAATTCAATTTTGTGTTACTATAGAGGAAAATAGGCTTCAGTTTTTTTCAGAGGCGATTAAAGAGCCGGTAAAGATTGTTCATATTGCCGACACACACCTCTTTAGGGATGATGAGCGGGGAGTTCCATTTAGAAAGTATAGTGGGCGTATGGCCAAGGCCTACAATGAAACCAGGCACTTTAAAACGGGGGATTTGACCAACCCGGAACAGGCCTTCGAAGCGGCTTTGGATTTTGCCAAAGAATCCAAGGCGGATTTAATTACCCTTATCGGTGATATATTTAGTTTTCCATCTGAAGCCGCCATCGAATGGGTACAAGTCAAATTGAAAGAAATAAATATCCCATATATTTATATTGCGGGCAATCATGATTGGCATTATGAGGGAATGGAAGGCCCGTTGGAAGATTTGAGGGACAAATGGATTGCAAATAGACTGCTCCCGCTGTATCAGGGCAAGCATCCACTAATGGCGTTTTATGATGTAAAGGGAATCCGATTCGTGGCCATTGACAATTCCACCTATCAAATAAATGAAGATCAATTGGTTTTTTTTAAAAAGCAGGTTGCAAGCAACGTTCCCTTGGTGCTATTGGTGCATATACCCATGTATGCCCCAGGGAAGTCCATTGGTTTTGGATGTGGAAATCCGGATTGGGGGGCTTCTTCTGATCGGAATTTTGAACTGGAAGGACGATTAAAGTGGCCAGAAGCTGGACATACGAAAACTACCTTCGATTTTCATAAGGCGGTGTTTTCCGCTCCTAATCTCTTGGGGATTTTTACAGGTCATATACACCGTTTTTCAGTGGAATCCATAAAGGGAAAACCACAAATAGTCACAGATGATAATGCCAGCGGAGGATACTTGGATGTTAATTTTATGCCATTGGAGCCACAGGATCGGTCGCTGATTTTTTAAAATTCGTATTAAAATAATTATAGATTAAACAGGTAACATATAATAATTTCAAAGAAAAAATGATTAAAACTTATCATAGGCTCAACGTAAAAAAATATTTTGCAAAGTTACTCCTAGTGTTGTTTTTGGGCTTAGTAACCGTAGTGGCAAATGGCCAGAACAAGAAGTACGATATTGTGATTTACGGTGGCACTTCCGCCGGGGTTGCAGCAGCGCTGCAAAGCAGTAGAATGGGCAAGTCCGTTGTCCTCATAGAGCCTACCAATCGCATAGGGGGACTCACCACAGGGGGGCTGGGCCAGACCGATATTGGCAACAAACAGGCCATTGGCGGTATTTCCAGGGAATTCTATGAGAACATCAAAAAATATTACGATGATCCGCAGAATTGGAAATGGGAGAAAAAATCGGATTATAAGGACGGGGGCCAAACCCGTACGGAAGATGGAGAGCCAACCATGTGGACCTTTGAGCCCTCAGCTGCCCTTGCGGTCTATAAGGACATGATGGACAGGGAGAAAATAAAGATGGTCTATGATGAACGGTTGAACAGGAAATCGGGGGTCGAAAAAGTAGATGGTAAAATAGAGTCGATCACCATGGAAAGCGGCAAGACCTTTAAGGGGAAGGTGTTTTTGGACGCCACCTATGAAGGCGACCTCATGGCCTCGGCCGGGGTTTCCTATGCTGTGGGCAGGGAAAGCAATGCGGAATATGGGGAAACCTTGAACGGGGTACAGGCCAATAACATAAATACATCCTTGACAGGCTTGGTTTCTAGAAATGCGTACCATCATAATTTTATTGCAGGGGTAGATCCGTATGTGATAAAAGGAGATCCTACAAGTGGCCTTCTGCCAAATGTCAATGAAAAGCCTGGACTCGAAGGTGAAGGCGATAAAAAGATACAGGCCTATTGTTTTAGGATGTGCCTTACGGACCACCCGGAAAACCGCATACCCTTCCAAAAGCCTTCAAACTATGATGAGATCAACTATGAACTACTCTTTCGCAATTACGAAGCAAGAAAGGGGCCTGTCGGGGAAATGTACCATTATGGCAATTCGTTGGTTCCATGGATCAATTCCAGTATGCCCAATAGAAAAACCGATACGAACAACAAGTTCGGCTTTTCTACCGATTATATCGGCAGGAATTATGACTACCCCGAGGCTTCTTATGCGGAAAGGGAAAAGATCATCGAGGAGCATAGGAACTACCAAATGGGGCTGATGTGGACCCTGGCCAATCATCCAAGGATTCCCGAGGAAGTAAGGGAGGAAGCCTCCAGATGGGGCACTACCAAGGATGAATTTGAAAGAGCCGATGGCTGGCAGCAACAGCTCTATGTCCGTGAAGCAAGGAGGATGGTAAGCGATTATGTCATGACCCAGCACAATTGCGAGGCCTTAAAAGTGGCCGATGATGGCGTTGGTCTGGCCGCCTATGGCATGGATTCCCATAATGTGCAGCGATACGTGGACGCCAATGGATATGTCCAGAACGAGGGCAATGTGGAGGCCCATGGCTTTAAGCCCTATCCCATAAGTTATGGGGCATTGGTGCCCAAAAAGGAAGAATGCACCAATCTTATTGTCCCTGTCTGCGTAAGTTCCACGCACATCGCCTTTGGGTCTATCCGCATGGAGCCTGTGTTTATGGTCCTGGGCCAATCCGCGGCCACAGCGGCCGCGCTGGCCATAGATGCCAATGTTAATGTTCAGGAAGTGCCTTACCTTAATTTAAAGGAGCAACTTCTTAAGGATGGACAAAGGCTAAAATAGATTGTAATTTTCATTGAGGTTAGATTTCAATACCCAACATAATGAAGCTAAAAAGTAGGATCACAAATTTTACCCTTGCTCTGGTAATATTAGGATTTACGGGCTGTAGGTTGTCCAATGAAAAAAGTAAGCCTGTAGCTACGGCCGATATCATTATCTATGGCGGTACTTCCGCGGCCATTTCGGCGGCAGTGGAAGCAAAACGTTCTGGGAAATCCGTAATAGTGGTATCCCCTGACATCCATTTGGGCGGGTTGTCATCAGGAGGCTTGGGCTATACGGATACAGGTGACAAAAGCGTTATTGGGGGACTTGCAAGGGAATTTTACCATAGGGTCTGGCTACATTACAATACCAGTGAGGCATGGAACTGGCAGAAAAAGGAAGAATATGGGAACCAGGGGCAAGGGACCCCTGCCATGGACGGCGAGAATAGGACCATGTGGATCTTTGAGCCCCATGTGGCCGAAAAGGTCTTTGAGGATATGGTGGCCGAGGAACAGATCCGAGTGGACCGCGATGAATGGCTGGATAGGGAAAAGGGAGTGGAAATGAAGGATGGAAAAATAGTTTCGATTACCACCTTGTCGGGAAAGACCTATACCGGTAAAATGTTCTTGGATGCCACCTATGAAGGAGACCTTATGGCCGCGGCAGGGGTAAGTTATCATGTGGGACGTGAAGGCAAGGAGGTTTATGGCGAGGAGTGGAACGGGGTTCAAACGGGGGTTTTGCACCACAAGCACTGGTTCGAGGCGGATATATCCCCTTATGTAGTGCCAGGAGACCCCTCCAGTGGTCTATTGCCAAGGGTGTCGGGAGAAGATCCTGGGGAAAGGCACAGCGGCGACAATAAGATCCAAGCCTATTGCTTTAGGTTGTGTATGAGCAATTATCCAGATAATAGAATTCCCTTTCCTAAACCTGAGGATTATGACCCCATGAACTACGAATTATTGGCAAGGTCCTTGGAAACCGGAAGGAAGGATTGGTTCGAGAAGTTCGATGCCATACCGAACCACAAAACCGACACCAACAACCACGGTCCCTTGAGCAGTGATAATATTGGTATGAACTATGATTACCCGGAGGCAGGCTACGAAAGAAGAAAGGAAATAATAAAGGAGCACGAAAATTACCAAAAAGGATTGCTTTGGTTCGTGGCCAACGATCCTAGGATACCTGAGGATATACAGACCGAAATGCAAAAATGGGGCCTGGCCAAGGATGAATTCAAGGATAACGGCAACTGGCCGCACCAGATCTATGTCAGGGAAGCAAGGCGGATGATAGGGGATTTCGTAATGACCGAAAATGAACTGTTGAAAAAAAGTCCGACCCCTAAACCAATAGGTATGGGTTCCTATACCATGGATTCGCATAACGTACAACGCTATGTTAAGCCCGATGGGTTTGTACAGAACGAAGGGGATATAGGGGTAAGTACCAATGGTCCATATACGATCTCGTACGGTTCATTGGTCTCAAAGAAGGAAGATTGTAAAAACCTTTTGGTGCCGGTTTGTTTATCGTCTAGCCATATCGCCTTTGGTTCTATCCGTATGGAGCCCGTGTTCATGATTTTGGGACAATCGGCCGCAGCGGCCGCAGTGCTGGCAATCGATGAAAATACAGTAGTTCAAGATGTGGACTATAATAAATTAAAGGATGTCTTGTTGGCCAAGGGGCAGATTTTGGAAAAAAAATAATGCCTGTAATTATTAAAGAAACTAAAAGAAGGAAGCAAATGATTTATTCCAACACTTTAAAAAATAGATGTTTAATAATTTTCGTATTAATATTATGGGCAACTCCCTCAATTTCCCAGGCTCCAAATGAGAAGCAGGAGGGTTCAAAGGCCTTGAATTTTATTTTTGAAGGTGGTAATGATAATTATAAGTGTTTTCGTATTCCGGCTGTAGTTACAACTATTAATGGCACTTTGTTGGCCTTTGCCGAGGGAAGAAAAAATGGCTGTAGTGATACTGGAGATATAGATCTGGTAATGAAACGGTCAACGGATGGTGGAAAGACCTGGGGTAAATTGGAAGTACTTTGGCACGATGAAGGTAATACCTGTGGAAATCCTTCCCCTGTAGTTGATGAAGTTACCGGTGATATTTTTTTGTTGTCCACATGGAATCTGGGAACCGATCACGAGTCGGATATTATAGCCCAGAAAAGCGAGGATACAAGAAGGGTATTCCTATTGAAATCTACCAATGATGGTAAAAGTTGGAGTAGGCCAAAGGAAATAACTTCTGATGTAAAATTGCCCAATTGGACGTGGTATGCCACTGGGCCCGGTTCTGGTATCCAAATCCTAGAGGGGGAATACAAAGGTAGGTTGCTTATTGCATGCGACCACATTGAGGCCGAGACCAAAAAATATTACTCCCATATCATTTTTTCCGATGACCATGGGGGTACATGGAAGTTGGGAGGAACTTCCCCTCAAGATCAGGTTAACGAATGTGAAGTGGTGGAACTTTCAGATCATAGTCTAATGTTGAATATGCGCAATTATGATCGGAATATGAGCAGTAGGCAGCTTGCCTATAGCGATGATGGGGGTGAATCTTGGAAAGATATGCATCATCATGAAACCTTGGTAGAACCTATTTGTCAGGCCAGCACCTTGCGCTTTGAGGTAAAGGACGAGGTATATGTCCTTTTCGCCAACCCGGCCCATATTAAAAATAGAATTAATATGGCGCTTAGGCTAAGCAAGGACGACGGAAAATCTTGGCCCGTTGTTAAACAAATTTTCCCAGGTCCTTCAGCTTATTCCGATTTAACCTTGAAGGATGAAAAAAATATTGGTATCTTATACGAAGGTGGCCGGGAGAGTGCCTATGAAGGTATAATTTGGGAGACAGTAAGCATAAAAGAACTACTGGGAATGTAAAAATTAGCTAGGATAAAAATCCAATCCCAAACTAAAAAGTGGTTTTATAATTGCAGCAACCTTGCGTTAAAAGGACGCTATAAAAAGGGTAAAATAAAAAAGCCCTTGAAAATCAAGGGCTTTTGAGGTGGTGCCTCCAGGAATCGAACCAGGGACACATGGATTTTCAGTCCATTGCTCTACCAACTGAGCTAAGGCACCAAACGCTGTAAGCGGGTGCAAATATAAATTCAAATTTAGGATATACAAACAAAAATGAAGAAAAAGGTTTTTGTTTTTTTAAGTTTTTTGATCTTTACAGTATGAATTTGATCGTAGATGTGGGTAATACCCTAATAAAAATGGCGGTTTTCGATAATGGTAAAATTATTTCCTATCGGAAAATTCCCAATGCAGAATTTTCAAAAAGTGTAAAATCTATTTTTTCCGAATACTTTCTTATTCAAAATGCCATTGTTTCCAATGTAGGAGGGATTGGCCATGAGGAAATAGCCATGTTGTGTGTCTTCTGTAAGGTTCATGTCCTGAGCCACACCTCCAAAACCCCATTCAAGAATTCCTATGCCACCCCCCAAACCTTGGGTGTGGATAGAATTGCCCTGGCAACTGCGGCCTTTTATCATAACCCAAAAGGAAATACCTTGGTCATAGATGCGGGAACCTGTGTAACCTACGATGCCATTAACGACTATGGGGA
Organism: Arenibacter troitsensis; assembly: GCF_900177645.1. Classification (GTDB taxonomy): domain Bacteria; phylum Bacteroidota; class Bacteroidia; order Flavobacteriales; family Flavobacteriaceae; genus Arenibacter; species Arenibacter troitsensis. The sequence goes on along the minus strand of NZ_FXAO01000004.1, from coordinate 95,316 downwards.
ATATTTGGGAGGGGCCATTTCACCGGGTATAGGTATGCGGTACAAAGCTATGCACGAACATACATCCAAGCTGCCGCTATTGAAAAAAAAGGGCATAATGGACTTTATTGGAAACACTACCGAAACGAGCATGCATAGTGGTGTTATCAACGGTATTTGCAATGAAATTGACGGCACTATTGAGCAATATAGAAGTAGATTTGTCGATTTAACAGTTATTTTAACAGGAGGTGATGCTCAATTTTTGTCAAAACGATTAAAAAATACCATATTTGCGCATTCTAAATTTCTCCTGTTGGGGTTATACCATTTGTTAGAATACAACAAGCGCTAGATGATCAAAAATTTTATTATTGCAATTTTATGCGTAACTTCGGTAAGCATATATGCTCAGAATAGTACAGCTTCCCCTTATTCTTATTTTGGTGTTGGGGATTTAAAGGCTACCGGCACCGTGGAGAATCAAATGATGGGTGGGTTGAGTGTATATACGGATAGTATACACATCAACCTTAATAACCCCGCGGCTTACAGTAAATTAGGGTTAACGACCTATACAGCGGGACTATCGCGTACGGAGTACCGCTTTGTAACCAACGATTCCAAGGAAAATACCTCCATTTCAAATTTGGACTACTTGTCTTTAGGTTTTAATTTGGGCAAAGGTTTTGGTCTTGGTTTTGGTCTTATGCCATATTCCTCCGTTGGGTACAATTTTCTATCCGAAAGAACAACCGATCAAGGACTGATAACCGAATCCTTTAGTGGAGAAGGAGGGTTGAACAGGGTTTATATCTCTTTGGGCTATGAGCTTGTTAAAAACTTAAGTTTAGGGGTTACCGGTAACTTTAATTTCGGGAACCAGAATACAAATACTTACCAGACTATTGAAGACGTGCAGTTTGGTTCTTTTAATAAGATGGAATCTAGAATTAAGGGCTTCGATTTTAATTTTGGAGCCAGTTTTACACCAGCCATTACCGACAAACATACTCTTTTTACCAGCATTGTTGTAAATACCCAGGCCAATCTGGTCTCTGAAAATACCAGGACCATTGGATCTTTTTCCACCGTTAGTGGTAGGGATATTGAAGTAACGGAAGTGGATTTGGAAGCACAGGGATTGGCGCGTACAGGGGTGCAGATTCCTACGACCGCTACATTGGGAGTGGGTTATGGTCAAGATAAAAAGTGGTTTTTAGGGGCGGAGTACAGTTTTCAGGAGTTAAGCACTTACGAGAACGAGCTTTCGCCCGCTAGTAATTTGGAGTATCAAAATGCGCAAACCTACAGGCTTGGAGGATATTATATCCCTGATTATACCTCTTTTACCAGTTATTTAAAAAGGGTTACTTACAGGGCAGGGGTAAAGGCCTCCAAATCGGGAATTGTGGTAGATAATAAGGAGATTAATGATTTTGGCATAACTTTTGGAATAGGTTTACCACTGAGCAGTATGAGTCGCAGTCTTTCAAATATTAACCTCGGCTTTGAGCTTGGAAAAAGAGGAACCAAATATGGGGATTTAGTAGAGGAAAGTTATTTCAAAGTTAATGTGGGCCTATCTTTAAACGATAAATGGTTCATACCGAGAAAAATTAATTAAAAATTATTACTTTAACCACCTTAAAATAAACAGACAGATGAAAAAGAAACTCTACATCACAGCGATAGCCGCCATGGGATTTGTGGGTTTAGGGCATTCCCAAGCTCAAAACCCGGAGTGTATGACCAATCTTTCCATTTACACAGAGCATGTGAAAGTTAAGAATTATGAGGCTGCTTATACGCCATGGAAAATGGTATATGAAAATTGTCCTACCTTAAATTGGGCCAATATATTATATGGTGAGCGGATTCTAAAGGATAGGCTTGAGAAAGCTACCGGGGCAGATAAAACGGCCAATATTAATGCCTTAATGGAGCTTTATGATAATAGGATGAAATACTTTCCTGCAAAGACAGATGTTGCGGAGACCATCATAGATAAGGTATTGTTGAAATATGATGAGAAAATGATTACCGATGAGGAAATCTACTCTCAATTAGACAAGGCTTTTACAGAGGATAGGGCTAATTTTAAAAATCCTAAGGCCTTGTATTTATATTTCTCCAGCTTGGTAGATTTAAACAGTGCTGGTAAAAAGGATTTGGAGGAAGTATTTGAGAAATACGACAACATCACGGAAAAAATAGATGAGGAAAATGATAAGCTTACAGAGGTTATCACTAAACTTCTTCCCAAGGAAGATGCAGGAACTTTGACTTCAAAAGAGAAAAAACAATTAAGTTCTTACAATAGTTATTCTGAAAGCTATGGTAAGATAGCAGAAAGTATAGATACCAAATTAGGTGCTTTGGCTAACTGTGAAAACTTAATTCCTTTATATGAAAAGAATTTTGAGTCCAAAAAAAGTGATATAACTTGGATCAAGAGAGCGGTAGGTAGAATGTATAGTAAGGAGTGTACTGAAGATCCAATGTTCAAAAAATTATTTGAGGTGCAATTGGCCTTGGAACCTTCTGCAAGTGCCTACATGTATGGTGGTGCCCTTAAAAATAACGCTGGAGATACCAGTGGTGCCATAGCGGATTTCAACAAGGCTTTGGAGTTGGAGACCGATTCAAAGAAAAAATCCAATATCGCTTATAAAATAGCCACAAGCTACAGAAGAGGTAGTAAGTCTACGGCAAGGAGTTATGCGCAAAAGGCTATCGATGCCAACCCATCCAATGGTAAGGCCTACTTGTTGATTGCCAGTTTGTATGCGGGTAGTGCCAATGAATGTGGTAGTACTCCTTTCGAGAAAAGGGCTATCTATTGGAAAGCCGCTGATTTGGCCCGTCAGGCCGGTCGTGTGGATCCGGCTTTAAGTGGTAGGGCAGGTCAGGCAGCCGCTAGTTACTCGGCAAAGGCTCCGTCCAAAACAGATATATTCAATTCCGGTATGGCCGGTAAAACCGTAAGTTTCTCTTGTTGGGTAGGTGGTAGTGTAAAAGTGCCCAACCTATAAGATGAAAAAAAAAGGTTCATATAATTTTAGGAGCATTGCCATAGTTTTTTCTATGGCAATGCTTTTTTATTCCTGTGCGGATAATTATAAGAGGGTTGGTGACGAGGCTATTAAAAAAATATTCCCAAGTGCCGTTGCGGAGGATTTCACTTTAACGTATACAGAGACCGATGAACTTGAAAAAAATGAGGGAGTGGTTACTGCGCATGTAGTTGCTGTGTTGAGCAGTCCTATCAGCAACGATTTCGACAACATTGTTTTTCCTTACAGGACTTTTCCGGATGGACTCAAATTGGAGTTTTTTGATGAAAAAGGAGAAAAAAGCACGGTTACCGCAGATTATGGAATTATGTATTCCAGTACTAATTTAATAGATTTGCAGGGTAATGTGGTTATCCAATCCAGTGATGGTAAAAAGTTGGAGGCACCACAATTATATTGGGATAGGACCAATGATTGGATTTTTACCCAAGAGAAATTTAAATATACCAATCCGGAGGAAGGAACCATTATGGATGGTGAGGGAATGGACTTTAATAGGGATTTTAGCTTTTTTAACGCCAATAGGACCTACGGTTATATGAGTATTAAAGAAAAGAAGAATGATTAAGATATTAAGATATACGGAATACCTTTATTTGGCCGTGGCCGTAGTGTCCGTTTTTGAGATTTACGAACAGTGGAACATAGATAGGCAAAGGGCCTATTTGTTTGTTTTCTTTGCAATTGTTTCCATTGGGATGTTCATTTTTAAAAAAACCTATAGGAAAAGGTTCGAAGAGCGTCAAAAAAACAATAAGCAATAATCTTGGAGGCATCTATTGTCATTATCATTGTAATTTCATTGCTGTTTTCGGCTTTTTTCTCAGGGATGGAAATAGCCTTTATTTCTGCGAATAAAATTCATATAGAAATTGAAAAAAAGCAGGATGGGTTTTTGCCAAAAGTGCTGACCCGCCTTACCAAAAAACCTTCCAAATTTATTGCCACCATGCTTATTGGCAATAATATTGCCTTGGTGGTGTACGGACTTTTTATGGGAGACCTGCTGATGGGCCTGTTTGCCGGAATCGACGCGGCCCCAGGAAGCTTGTTAAGTTTAATGCTTACCGATTTCAGCTTGGTTACCCAAACGGTCATATCTACCTTGATTATTTTATTGACAGCGGAATTTTTGCCCAAGGTGTTATTTCAGATATACAGCAACACTATGCTGAGGTTATTGGCCATACCGGCCTATGTTTTCTACGTCTTGTTTTCTGTAATATCTGATTTCGTTATTTGGATTTCAGATATAATTTTAAAGGCACTTTTTAAGACTGATGGGGATGAGGTGCAATTGGCCTTTAGCAAGATTGAATTAGGGGACTATATCACCGAACAAATGGAGGCTGTGGAAAAGGAGGATGAGGTAGATTCGGAAATACAAATTTTTCAAAATGCCCTGGAGTTCTCAGGGGTCAAGGCCAGGGAGGTAATGGTACCCAGAACGGAAATTGCAGCGGTGGAACTTCATGAGACGCCTAAAAATTTGGCAAAGCTTTTTACCGAAACGGGTTATTCCAAAATATTGGTATTCAAGGATACCATAGACAACATTATTGGTTATGTACATTCCTATGAGCTTTTTAAGAAACCCAAAACCATAAAGAGTATCCTACTGCCCGTAGAGTTTGTTCCAGAAACAATGCTTATCAATGATATTCTTAATATTCTGACCAAAAAAAGAAAGAGTATCGCTGTTGTTCTGGATGAGTATGGTGGTACATCGGGGGTAATGACGGTGGAGGATATTGTGGAGGTGCTTTTTGGGGATATAGAGGATGAACATGATACTACCGACTTGTATGAGGAGCAGATAAATCAAAATTCCTTTAAGTTTTCCGGGAGGCTGGAAGTGGATTATATTAATGAGCAATATAAATTGGAGCTTCCGGAAAGTGATGAGTACGAAACATTGGGCGGTTTAATCATTAATGAAACCGGAGAGATTCCAGAAAAGGATTCCGAAATCAAGATCGGTAATTTCCTGTTTGTGGTGTTGGAAGTTTCAAGTAATAAAATAGATATGGTGTCCTTGGTAGTGCTTGACGATGTGTAGGCATTTGAGGGATTTTTTGATTTTTTTTTAGTTTTTATTATTTCAAAAGAAAGTAGTAATTTCGCCTCCCGATAGTAACGGGATAAATTTAAACAGTTTACATAATGGCAATTTTAGAGAATATAAGGAAACGAACTACCGTGTTAATTTTAATCATTGGTTTGGCTTTGTTCGCATTCGTAATTTCAGGAGTGTTCAGCAGCAATGATTTGGGTGGTGGAAAGGTTGGTTCTTCCGTAGCAGAGATTAATGGGGATGAAATTTCCATAGATCAATTTAGAAGGGATGTGGAGGCGTATTCTAGAATGGCCGGTCCTACTGCTTCTTCCATGCAATTGGTGAATCAGGTGTGGGATAGGCAGGTTAGGAATACCATACTTGCCCAGCAATTTGAGGAGTTGGGTATTAACATAGAGCAGGATCAGATAATAAACTACATCAAAACTATTCCTTCCTATGTTCAAAATCCTGAATTTCACAATGCCAGCGGAGTGTTTGATGAAAATAAATTTAGGGAGGCCGTAGCAGATTGGAAAGCAAACAATCCAAATCGTTACGCTTTGTGGTTACAGGATGAACAGGCCATTATTCAGAATGCCAAAGAGCAGACTTATTTTAACCTTATAAAGGCTGGTGTTGGTTCAACCCTTAAAGAAGGGGAATTGGATTATAAGTTGGCCAATGATAAAGTGGATATAAAGTATGTGCGCGTGCCTTATACCTCTATTCCGGATTCGTCCATAGCGGTTACCAAGAAAGAGATCGAGGCTTATATCAACGAGCACAAGAAAGATTATAAACAAGATAGGTCCAGGGATTTGGAGTTTGTGTATTTCGAGGAAAAGGCTTCTTTGGAAGATGAGAATGCCGTAAAGGAAGAAATAACCAAACTATTGGAAGATCGCGTTGAGTACAATGCTCAAAAGGACGCAAACGATACCATAAAAGGTTTTAGGGAAACTGCAGATATGATTGCCTTTTTGGATAGAAATTCAGATATAAAATACGATACTATTTATAAGGCAAAGAAAGATTTGCCCGCTAAATTTGCAGATACGCTTATGTCTTTGGAAAAAGGGGATATGTTCGGTATTTATCGGGACGGGGATTTCTTTAAGGTATCCAAAATGATGGATAGAAAGACTAACGGTACCGTAAAATCGAGTCACATCCTAATTTCTTATGAAGGGGCTCAACGTGCCAATCCAGAGGTTACCCGTACCAAAGAGGAGGCTGAGAAAAAAGCTAAGGAACTCTATAAGGAAGTTAAAGATAAATCTGCCGTTTTCACAGAATTGGCCAGGGATAATTCGGACGGATCTTCTGCGCCTCAAGGTGGGGATATAGGTTACTTTCAAAAGGGCCAATTGACTAAGGAATATGACAATTTTATTTTTAATAATTCAGTTGGCGCGATTGAATTGGTAGAAACCAATTTTGGCTTCCATATCATTAGGATCGACGACAAACAGGATATTGTTAGAATAGCCACTTTGGCAAGGGAAATTGAACCCTCCGAAGAAACTATCAATACTTTGTTCACCGAGGCAACCAAATTTGAAATGGAAACTAGCTCGGATAAGGATTTTGCGGTGGCTGCCAAAGAAAGTAACTTCGTGGTTAGGCCGGTAAACAAGATTAAGGAAATGGATGAAAATTTGCCAGGACTTTCGGCCCAACGTGCCATAGTACAATGGGCTTTTAACGAAGATACCAAACTGGGTGAGGTTAAAAGGTTCAATATAAACAATGGATATGCCGTTGTGAGATTGACTGCAAAGTATGCCGAAGGCCTTATGAGCGTAGAGGACGCATCAGCTTTGGTACTTCCAAAATTGAGAAAGGAAAAAAAGGCGGCACAAATCATAGAAGCCAATAAAGGAAAGACAATGGAAAGTTTCGCCAAGGATAATAATGTTATTGCTTCTACGGCTTCTGCTTTGACCATGAAATCCCCAATTATTCCAGGTGCGGGATCAGAGGCTTTTGTGGTAGGAACTGCCTTTGCCATGGATCAAGGGGCTACCTCTGGTTTAATTAAGGGGGATAGTGGTGTATATATGCTAACGGTCACTAAAAAGGAAGAAGCTGCCAAATTGGATAACTACAGTACCTATGCCAATAATTTACAGGCCAGTGCTGCCGGTAGAGTAAACTTCGCGGTTTACAATGCACTAAAGGAAGCTTCTACTCTAGAGGACAAAAGAGCAACGTTTTACTAATAGAACCTAAGTTCTGAGTTCTGCATAAACAATAAAGCCTCCCATTTGGGAGGCTTTATTGTTTGTGGTCTTTTGGATGCTTTCGAATGAAATCAATCAAATTATTTTGCCATTTTTGAATAGGGAATAACAGTGGCAAACCCCTTTTCCCTAAAGTAATCTGGAGTGGTTTTGTTACCGGTGGCCAATATAAAATCTCCTCCCCAGGCCCCTAAACTTTTAACGGTCCCCTTGAAATCCGGGAATAACCGTTCTTTAACTGTTGGGATTCCTAGGATCTCGCTTAGAATTAATTCATGTTTCTTAATGAGCTTTTCAAATTGGGACAGCCGGGAACAGGTCAATATACGTTCGGTGATACTGTTAATCTGGGATATGGCGGAAAAGGTGTTGAATTCTGTTTTGCGATATTGGGCAATGCCTTCCCTACTGTTCTGTTTTTGATTTAGATATACAAAGTACAGGTTGTTTTTAAATGTGGGGTGGAAGGATGCCGGTTGTACAATTGGCCTGTTGTTCTTCAATTGGTAGGTAATTGGGGAATTGTTTTGTGCACAGGCAATATCGTACCCACTGCCCGAGAAGGCATTCCATAGTAGTGCATAGGCATCTATATGGGCCCATTGGGCAATGTTGTTGATCAAAGTAGAGGAAGATCCCAAACCCCATTCCCTCGGAAAATTCAATGCCGTGGTAATTTCGTAGCCTTGGGAGGTGCTTAAAAAGCTAGGGTTCAAATTTCGTGCTTCCAAAAGAATTTTCCGGAGGGTGTCCGAAACAACCAATGCTTCCTCGGAAACCTGGTTATTGGAAACTGGGCTAAATCCCTGCAATTCATAAACACATTCAAACCAGGGCTTTCCTTTTTCATCCAAACTTTTCCAAGTCAGCAGCCCGCCCTGATTCTCTTTAACGGATAATGATTGGCCGTATAGGGTGGGCATTGCTAAGCTTTGGGCGCCATCCAAAACCAGATATTCCCCGGTAATCAATAGTTTTCCGTTACTGTAATATTGTTTTGTCATTTTTTATTTCTCAATTCTTCAAAGGCTACCACTACTGCACTATGGGAGGCTGTATGCTTTTTGAAATATTCTATCAAGCTTAATTTTTCTTCTTCTGTAGCGCCCAACTGGTTCAATATATTTAATAAATGCATTTTCATATGTCCTTGTTGGATCCCCGTGGTTACCAAAGATCGCACGGCACCAAAGTTTTGGGCCAGTCCGGCTACGGCCACAATTTGCATTAGTTCTTTTGCGGTAGGATTCTGTAATATTTCCAGGGCAAGTTTTACCAGCGGATGTAAGGTGGTAAGACCGCCCACCGTTCCAAGGGCCAGGGGAATTTCTATCCAGAATTTAAAGGTGTCGTTTTCTATACTGGCGTGTGTAAGGCTGGTGTAGCGTCCATCTTTTGAGGCGTAGGCATGTGCTCCAGCTTCTATAGCCCTAAAATCGTTTCCTGTGGCCAAAACTACGGCATCAATGCCGTTCATGATTCCCTTGTTATGGGTAACCGCCCTGTAGGGTTCCACTTTTGCAATATTAACGGCACGGACCATTTTTCTGGCAAAATCCTCGGCCGTAATTCCGTGGTGGGCCTTTAAATCGGAAACAGGACAACTAACCTCTGCCTTTACCACACAGTTGGGAATGTAATTGGAAAGAATACTCATGACTATCTCAAGGTCCTTTTCCTTATCCGTAAATGGGGCATATAGTTGGGCTTCTTCCTTTAGACATTGGGCAAACCCTTCCAAACAGGAATTTATGAAATTGGCGCCCATGGCATCCAAGGTTTCAAAAGTGCAATGCAATTGGAAATAGTCATCCAAATCCGAAGATTTATCCCTTAATTCAATATGCTTGATACCACCACCACGTTTTTCCATGTTTTTTACAATGGCGGCAACACTTTGGATCAACTTTGGTTTTAAAAGCTTAAAAAATGTGGTTAGTTTTTCTACGTCCCCGTGGAACATAAAATGTACCTGACCTACTTTTTCCGTTCCCACAACGGTAGTCTTAAAACCACCACGGGTCTGCCAAAATTTTGCCGCTTTACTGGCAGCTGCAACCACAGAACTTTCTTCAATGGCCATTGGAATGGCGTAAAGCTTGTTGTTTATGAGAAAATTGGGGGCGATTCCGAGGGGTAAATAAAAGTTGGTGATGGTGTTTTCGATGAATTCATCATGCAAATTCTGCAATTTTTCATCATCGTTCCAATACTGTTTTAAAACGGCAACGGTTTCTTTGGGATATTGGGTATAATGTTGGGCGATATAGTTAATTTTGTCCTCCTTGGACAGTTTGGAGAATCCTTCTATGGGTGTGGTCATTAGGCTTACGATTTCTTTGTGTAAAGATAGTAATATGGTGCCAATCCGCCATACATCTTAAAATGGGTTTAAAAAGGTTAAAAAATGTTATTTTTTTACTGCCAAGTCTTTTTCTTTGTGGATTTTTTAGTAAACTTGGTGATTTGAATTAATTTTTGAAAATACTGAAATTCTTATAGATGTATTTCTGTATAAATTAATCTAATAAACTTTTGATTTTTGTGAAAAAATTCCCCTTGCTATTGCTCATAGTATTTTTTTTATGCCATTTTTCAGTGCTGTTGGCTCAAAATAGGCAGCTCTCCCTGAAAGAAATTTATGATGGTACTTTTAGCGTTAAGGGTTTGGATAAATTGCAGTCCTTGAAAAATGGGAAACAATACACCATTTTAAGTGTGGATAAGTCAACAGCTACCTCGTCTATCCAAAAATATGAATACAAAACACTGAAAAAGCTGGAAACCATAGTTTCTTCTTCAAATTCAATACCTTATTTTACGTCCTATGAGTTTAGTGGCGATGAGTCCAAATTATTGTTGGCCACGGCACTTGAGCCAATTTACAGGCGATCAACTTTGGGTTTTTATTACGTTTACGACCTCAAAACTAAAGAAATCTCTGCTGTATCAAGTTCAAAAATTCAGGAACCTACCTTTTCTCCCGATGGCAGCAAGGTGGCCTATGTAAGGAGCAATAATATTTATGTCTGGGACATAGCCACCAATAATACCAAACAACTTACATTGGATGGAGTGAAAAATAAGATTATCAATGGGGTAACGGATTGGGTTTACGAGGAAGAGTTTGCCTTCGTTAGGGCTTTCGAGTGGAATTCCGATGGTTCCAAATTGGCATTCATAAGATTCGACGAAACCAAAGTCCCGGAATTTTCAATGGAAGTGTACGGTGCCGATCTGTATCAGGCCCAAACGGTGTTCAAGTATCCGAAGGCGGGTGAGAATAATTCAGAGGTCTCCCTGCATATTGTAGACATGGATACTTACCAAATTACTAGGGTGGATTTGGACGATCCATATTATATTCCTAGACTTAAATGGATGAAGGATCCCAATTCTCTAAGTGTTCAGACCTTGAACCGTTACCAGAATAAGCTAAGACTCTATGCGGTTAACGCAAGAAATAATAGCAGTGGTCTGTTATTGGAAGAAACAGATGATGCTTATGTTAGTGTTTCGGACGATCTTACCTTTATGGCCGATGACAGTTTTATATGGACCAGTGAGAAGGATGGGTTTAGGCATATTTATCTATACGATGCCGGGGGGAAATTAATGAATCAGGTTACAAAAGGACCGTGGGAGGTAACCAAATATTATGGTTATGACCAAAATGAAGATTTAATTTATTATCAGTCTACTGAAAATGGATCAATAAACCGTGATGTCTATAGTGTGGGAAGCAATGGGGGGAATAAAAGGCGCCTGACGACCAAAATAGGGCAGAATGCCGCCGATTTTAGCGCCGATTTCACCTATTTCATCAATACCTACTCCAGTGCTACAAATCCCCCGGAATACACCCTTCGAAATTCTTTGAGCGGAAAAAAAGTAAAGGATATTTTATTCAATCATGAGCTATTGTCCAAGTTGCAGCATTATAGGATTAATCCAAAAGAATTTTCTACTATGCCCATCAATGGCAATGAGCTGAATATGTGGATGATAAAGCCTCCAGATTTTGATACAACAAAAAAATATCCTTTGTTGATGACCCAATATAGCGGGCCGGGTTCGCAAAAAGTATCCAATAGCTGGATGGATACCAACGATTACTGGTTTCAGATGTTGGCCAATGAAGGGTATATAGTGGTATGTGTGGATGGAAGGGGTACTGGATACAAAGGATCCAAATTTAAAAAGGTAACCTACAGGGAATTGGGGAAATATGAGGTGGAAGATCAAATAGCCGTAGCCAAGAAGTTAAGTGGATTGGCCTATATAGATGAAACAAGGACCGGAATTTGGGGCTGGAGTTATGGAGGGTTTATGTCTACCAATTGCTTGTTGAAAGGGAACGATACCTTTGAAATGGCTATAGCGGTAGCACCTGTGACCTCCTGGCGTTTTTATGATTCCATATATACCGAGCGTTTTATGCGTACGCCTCAGGAAAACCCGAGTGGTTATGATGAAAACTCCCCGCTTAATTACGCAGAACTTTTAAAGGGAAACTATTTATTGGTTCATGGTTCGGCAGATGACAACGTGCATCTGCAAAATACAATGCGAATGGTAGAAGCATTGATCCGGGCCGATAAGCAATTTGATTGGGCTATTTATCCAGATAAAAATCATAGTATCAATGGTGGGAACACCCGCTTGCACCTGTACACTAAAATGACCAATTTTATAAAAGAAAATCTATAATACGTAAATCATACTTATGCAAACAACTGTAAAACAAGTGCATCGAAAAGAATTGTTCGGCCATCCGGTCGGACTTTACATCCTATTCTTCACTGAGATGTGGGAACGATTTTCCTACTATGGAATGAGGGCCATTTTGGTCCTGTATTTAATTACCGAAACTACCGATAGAAATCCCGGTTTGGGTTGGACCAATATGGAGGCTTTGGCACTTTATGGTTGGTATACTATGTTGGTCTATGTGGCTTCTATACCTGGGGGGATTATAGCGGATAGGATGCTTGGGCAAAAGAAAGCGGTAATTGTAGGCGCGGTGCTTTTGGTCATAGGTCACAGTATATTGGCTATAGAACAGATGTGGGCTTTTTATACTGGACTTGGTTTTATTATCGCCGGAGTGGGCATGTTAAAGCCAAATATTTCCACCATGGTAGGTGGTCTTTATCCAAAAGGAGACATTAGAAGGGATAAGGGCTTTACCATATTTTATATTGGTATAAATATAGGTGCTTTCCTGTCCAGTTTAATTGTAGGTTACGTAGGAGAGGTCTATGGTTGGCATTATGGATTTGGATTGGCCGGTATCTGTATGTTACTGGGCCTTTTACAGTTTGTTCTTGGTCGGAAATATCTGGTAGGAGTGGGCGACTTTCTCGGAAAATCTACAAATGTGGAAGATCAGGAGGCTTTAAAGAGACCTCTTAATAAAATGGAGAAGGACAGAGTAATTGTCTTGATCCTCTCTTTCCTAATGGTAATCGTATTCTTTGGAGCGTTTGAACAGGCCGGAGGTTTAATGAATATTTATGCTTCTGAAAAAACCAATAGAATGTTGATGGGATGGGAGGTGCCCGCTTCTTGGTTCCAATCCCTGAACGCTTTTTTCATTATTGTGCTTGGTGCTGCGGTGGCCAACTTCTGGGCCAATCGTAAATTGAAAGGAAAGGAAGCTTCCTCACTTTTTAAAATGATCGTTGGACTGATCATTATGGGAATTGGATTTTTGTTTATGACTGCGGCAACAGCCCAGTTTGAAAGCTCTGGGTCATCTGCCATGTATTGGTTGGTTTTGGCATATATGTTCCATACAGTGGGCGAGTTGAGCCTGTCTCCGGTTTCTTTATCATTTGTCACTAAATTGGCTCCTGCCAAATATGCTTCCTTAATGATGGGCCTATATTTTGCAACAACAGGTCTTGGAAATAAACTGGCAGGATTACTCGGAGAATCTGCTTCACATCTTGGTGAGTATACGGTATTTACTGGAATAGCTATTTTCTGTATTCTGTTTGGATTGCTTATTAGGCTCTTCCTGAAAAAATTAAAGGTATTGACACATGGTGCCGAAGATAATGAGAAGAGAATTGCACAATAATGGATTAAATCGGCAATTTGTAAATTAGTACTTTGTATTTTTCGATACAGTAGTAAGTTGTTGTAGATTCCAGAATTAATAATTTGAAATTTTGTTGTATATGAATACCGATATTGAAAATTTATTTAAGGACAAGGTTCTTGGACATCCGGCAGGACTATTCGTATTGTTTTTTACCGAAATGTGGGAGCGTTTCTCTTTTTATGGGATGCGTATTTTATTGGTGTTGTTTTTAACGGCACCCATTATCAGTGATAATCCTGGTTGGGATTGGCCCAGGGAACATGCTCTGGCCTTGATAGGTACCTATGCTTCCCTTTTATATTTAACACCTATTATTGGTGGATGGATAGCGGATAAAATAACGGGTTATAGGGTGGCAGTGGTTTTAGGCTGTTTAATTATGACCCTGGGCCACGCGGCTATGGCCATCGAAACTACCGCCGCTTTCTATTTGGGCCTTGCCCTGTTGGTAATAGGTACAGGCTTTTTCAAGCCCAACATTACTTCCATTATTTCCGAAATGTATCATGGTAAGGAATCTAAAAAGGATGGTGCCTATACTATATTTTACATGGGTGTTAACGCTGGAGCCTTTTTTGGAATGATGCTTTGTGGGTATCTGGCCGAAAATTTCGGTTGGTCTTGGGGCTTTGGATTAGCGGGCATTTTTATGATGCTGGGTATGTTCCAATTTTGGCTAGCCAAGGATTTGTTTGGAAATATTGGTGCTAAACCCCTTAAAAAAGAGGAAATGGCCATATCCGCTAATGAAACGGATAGTTTAACGGGTACGCAAGTGGATAATGAGGTAGCAACCAAATTGAACCCCTTTACCCTTTTTGACAAGGTATTGATCGTTTTATCGTCCCTTGGTGGGTTACTTTATTTATTTAACGACCCTTTTGAAAAAATACAAGGTACCAACCTGATGCCATTTAGCTATGGTAATCTGAGTGGCACCAATATAGTAATTCTTTGTTCCCTGTTGTTGTTTTTGGCTTTAGTGGTTACCAGAATAGCCAGATACCTGCCTGTAGTAAGGGATCGAATTATAGCCGTGTCGATTTTCGGGTTTTTTACGGTCTTCTTTTTTGCTTTTTTTGAACAGTCCCTGGGGTCAATGACCATTTTTGCCAGGGATTATACCAATAGGGAGCTTGTTGGTCAGTCAGCAATGGTATTTAAAGTGGTAGATGCCTTGTTAACAACAGTCCCCCTGGCAATAATAAGTTGGGTGTTGGTGTTGTTGGCAAAAAAGACCTTTACGCGTATTGGTCTGTCAAATATTGTTTTGGCTATCGCCTTTGTTGGACTTTGGATACTGGTGATCTATAGACTGGTGGATAAATTTTCCCAGGAAGGGAATCAAGTGGATGCCACTTGGTTCGGTATTCTCAATTCATTTTTTATTATTACACTAGCGCCATTTTTCTCAAAATGGTGGGAAAGTAAATATAATCCCAGTGCCGCTATGAAATATGGAATAGGCCTTATTTTGTTGGGCTTGGGTTTTGCCGTTTTGTCATTTGGTGCGTCGGGGATACCTTCAGGGGCCGAGACCGCATCCGTGAGTATGATATTTTTAATTTTGGCGTATTTATTACATACCATGGGAGAGCTGTGTATCTCCCCGGTAGGACTTTCCTATTTAAGCAAACTTGTACCGGCACGTATGATCGGTTTTATGTTCGGAATCTGGTATTTGGCCATTGCCATTGGGCAAAAGGCAGCTGGGACCATGGGAGGGATGATCGATAGGATTTCCGAACAATACTCTATGGGTACGTTCTTTTTAATATTCACTCTGGTACCTGTGGGTGTTGGACTTATTTCAATCATTTTGAATCCACTCTTAAAAAAGTTAATGCACGGCATAAGGTAACTAAGGCCAAGTGTACAGAAAAGCACCTTTTTCCCCGGTGTAATGAAAAGGGAGCATTCTTTTATGGCATGTAGCTTTCCATCGATCCACATAACTTTTATAATTGCTGCCATCCGCAATAATAATATTGGGTCTTATGGAATCTAAAAGCCGCTCTAAATTAATTTTTGGGGATTGGGTCAATACCAAGGTGTAAACATCGTGATTTATGGGGAGCGCTGTATGGATACTATCCAATAAGACCATTCTTTCCCCTTTTATTAGATAACTGTTTTTTATAGGTCGATGCTCCAATTCTCTGGTGTTTTGGGCAATGGCATAATCGTTGGTCATTCTTAAAGTGGCTGTGGGGTTGGAACAATATACCGT
Source organism: Arenibacter troitsensis (assembly GCF_900177645.1). Taxonomy (GTDB): domain Bacteria; phylum Bacteroidota; class Bacteroidia; order Flavobacteriales; family Flavobacteriaceae; genus Arenibacter; species Arenibacter troitsensis. The sequence continues at coordinate 79,619 of NZ_FXAO01000004.1, read as the reverse complement.
AAGTTTTTGTCCAGTTTGATGGATTATTCCACTATTACGGGCCACATGTCCTATCACAAGGGATTCTTTTTTTTGTGCAAGATGTCCAATGACCAGGACATAACATTGAAAACAAAGGATAAATATTAGGAATAAAAGGACCCTTTTGTAGGATGCTTTAATAAAGACCGTTACCATTGCTATAATAATACCATAGCTAAGAATTAACTGAACGCCATCAAAAGAAATATTACTAAATAGAAAGTTTTCCTGCTGGGCGACCAGCCCAATAACCCAATTCATCCAACGTATAACATTGTCGTATAGGGCAACGACAACATGCGGTAAACTGTTGGCCAGGGAAAGGACTATAACCAATATTCCAAAGCCTAAAATAAAGGTCAAAAAAGGAAGGATCAATAGACTTGAAATTAAAAACAATCCTGGGAATTGATGAAAATAAAATAGACTTATAGGGAATACCCCCAGTTGAGCGGCGATGCTTACGGAGACTAATTCCCACCCCTTTTTTAGGATCCAATATTGGGGATTCCAGATTTTCTGAAGCAAGGGGTAAATCCAGACAATTGCAAAAACTGCGGCGTAACTTAATTGAAATCCTACCTGAAATAATAATAGCGGATCCAACAGCAATAAAATAAAGAACAGGGACAATGCCAAAATATTAAAATGACTTGTTGGCCTGTTCAGGTACAGGGCATAAGCTACAAAGGTAAACATGGTTGTTGCTCTTAGGATGGAGGCGGAAAGTCCGGCCAATATCGCAAAGGCCCATAAAAATAAGACAATAACGACCAATTTTACGGTTCTTCCTTTGGGAAGGAGTTCCAAAGGTCTCAATAAAAAATGGAGCAGACCCAAAAGAATTCCGATATGTAAACCGGACAATGCCAATATGTGATAGGCTCCTGCATTCTTATAGTCGGTGTCGATTTCCGCTGTTATTTCATTTCGCTGCCCAAGGAGAAGTGCTTGGATAACACCCAATTCTTCTGAACCAAAATCCTCTTTTTTTAAATTTTTAATGATGTGGTCCCTTAATTTGTTGGCTAATCCAAATATGGTGGTGGAGTGCTGGGGCATAATGTAGTAGTCATGTCCTGTAAGTTTTACCTGATGTTCTATTCCAATATTGGAAAGGTATTTTTTGTAATTGAACTGATGGGGGTTTAAAGGATGGGATATAGGAAGCAGGGAAGCGTAGGTTACTATTTCGTCATCGACCATAAGGGGTCCAATAGAAGAATCTATGGCTATGTTCAATAGTATTTTACCGTTGACCGTTAAACTGTCCATGCTGTTAATATGTGCCACATACCTATCCGAATAGCCATTAGGCTTTAATACTTCACGAATTTTTAATGTGTAGACCTTATTTTTACCAATATTCTGTTGGCTATAATGCCGGCCAAGGTTGCGGGACTCGCTTAGAGTTAGGCTTAATATACCAATGGTTATGGCCAAAAGTCCCGTAAAAAGGCCAAATAGGAATGTGGGTAATTTATTGTAACGGACAAATACAACTCCCAATAGGAACAACGAAACTAGAGTAAGGGCGAAAGATGTTATAAGTGACGGACGCAGATAATATCCAATCAAAATTCCGCAGATAAGGCATATGGTAAGCTTTACGGTCGTAAACTGCAGCAGTCGCATCCTACAGGATCCGGGCAGCCTTAATAAAGGCATAATTCCAATAACCCTCCTGTAGCGAGGAAACTATAACACCTCGGGATGAGGTGGAATGAATGAATTTTATTTCATCCCCATCTACCTGGACCACCAGCCCTACATGGTTTATGTTGTTTTTTCTTCTGGAGGTCCCAAAAAAAAGTAGGTCGCCCTTGCTCACTTCCTTTAGATTTATTTTTTGGGCTTCCTCTGCCATTTGATAAGAGGCACGCGGCAATTGAATATCGTGTTTCCCAAAGGCCACATATAGCAACCCGGAGCAGTCCATACCTTTGTTGGTAGTGCCTCCAAATTTATAGCGGGTACCTGAAAAGGTTAGGGCGGTATTTATAATTTGCTCGGTTATTTTGGTCGCTGGTTTGTTTAAGGATTCACCTCCTAAGGGAGTCTCACCTTTAATTTCGGTTGGTTTTTCCGAAGCTTCTACTGTTATTTTTCTTTCTTCGCGAGAGACATTTTTTTTCTTGGCCGCACCGCAGCCAACCAGCGAAATAATTAGGAATAAAGAAAGAATTCTTTGAATCATCCAAGTTAAAGTTAGTCCTCTTGGATATCAAATTTAAATAATTAATTTAAAATCCGTCATTTTTTTAAGAAAACCCTTATAACTATTTACGGTCAGATCCCAAGAAATAGCTTTTATAAACCACAGGGTTATCAGTTTCGGTATGGTTTAAAATGGGGTAATGCGTGGTTCTTTGAACTATCAAAAATTTTCAATGATCCAACTGGGCACTCTGGATTATTAGGGATGCCGCTTTTTCACTGGCACCCTTGCCCCCAAGTTTTTTTTCCAATTCGTAATAGGCTTCAAACTGCTTCTTTCTTTCTGGACCGTTTAAAATTTTATCGAGCTCTTGGGTTAAGTTTTTGGTATTTAAGTCGTCTTGGATAAGTTCTTTTACAACCTCCTTGTCCATTATAAGGTTTACCAAGGAAATAAACTTAAGGGTAATGATCCTTTTTGCAATTTGATAGGAGATCCAATTGGCACGGTAACAAACAACTTGGGGGATCTTAAAAAGGGCCGTTTCCAAGGTGGCCGTTCCGCTGGTCACCAAGGCGGCATAGGAAAGGCTCAATAAATCATAGGTCTTGTTGGAAATTAGGCTTACTTGGGTCGATTTTAGAAAGGGCTGGTAAAACTCCAGGTCCAAACTGGGTGCCCCTGCAATTACAAATTGAAATTTGGGGAACGATTTTGTAACGGACAACATTATGGTAAGCATTTTTTGAACCTCTTGTTTTCTACTGCCCGGTAACAGGGCAACAATGGGTTTTTGTAAATCCAGATTATGCGCTTCCCTAAATTTTTTATCGTCTATCCTGGGAACCTCCCCAATGGCGTCTATAAGGGGGTGGCCAACAAAATTAACCGGATAGTGATGCTTTTTTTCATAAAATTCCTTTTCAAAAGGCAGAATTACGTGCATGGCATCAATATCCCTTTTTATCTTATGGATCCTTCCTTCACGAGAGGCCCATATTTGAGGACTAATGTAATAATTGGTCTTAAATTGGTTCTTTTTTGCCCAAGAGGCTATTCTAAGATTAAAGCCGGAATAGTCAATAAAGACAATTACATCTGGATTAAATTGGCTAATATCTGCCTTGCAAAAGGCAATATTTTTAAATATTTGATTGATATTTGTTATCACTTCCAGAAAGCCCATAAAGGCCATTTCTTTGTAATGCTTTACCAGGTTGCCTCCTGCAGCTTTCATTAAATCGCCGCCCCAACAGCGAATGTCGGCATCCGAATCCTCTTTTTTAAGGGCTTTTATGAGGTTGGAACCATGAAGGTCGCCCGATGCTTCGCCAGCGATGATATAGTATTTCATCCGTTTAGTTTCTGTGGTTCATTAGTCGTCCTTACGTTAGTTGATATGGATGGCGCAAGCCCGATCCTAGAAAACTTTATAATACAATATGAGCATGGCGGTGAAAAGGGTTGCGATCATTACACCCCTGGCCCTATAATCCCTGCGTATTCTTAAAAAACCAAAAAAGGCTACCAAATTTAGAATGGCCCCTAGCGCCAATAAACTGCCAACATGTCCCTGCTGAACCGCAGCCTGGTATGTTTCTATAATGCCGAAGTCGGAAAAGAGTATTATATACAGTAAAGTTCCTATGGTATTGGCAATGAGGCCAACAATTAATCCAATTAATATTTCTTTTTTAATCATTTAAATTCCAATTATTTATGCGTTGAATGGCGTGGTGTGCCGTTAGGTCAAATTGCGTGGGGACTACCGAAACATAGTTTTGTGACAGGGCATATTCATCCGTATCCTCTCCCTTGTCCAAGAGTTCAAATTCTCCGGTTAGCCAGTAATATTCCTTTCCACTGGGATTGGTTCTTTTGTCAAATTTCTCTTTCCAGTTGGCTCTGGCCTGTCTACAGATTTTTATGCCTTTGGGTGCCTTATTGTCGGTTTTGGGAATATTAACATTAAGCACAACCCCATTGGGAATACCATTTTTTAAGGCCTCCCGCACTATTTTTTGGACTGCCTCCTTACTGGTCTCAAAGTTGGCGTTCCAGGAATAATCACAAAGGGAAAAGCCTATAGCGGGTATTCCTTCAATACCGGCCTCTATAGCTGCACTCATAGTACCAGAATATATAACATTGATAGAGGAATTGGAGCCGTGGTTTATACCGCTAACACATAGATCGGGTTTTCTCCCCAAGAGTTCCTGTAGGCCAAGCTTAACACAGTCTGCCGGAGTTCCGCTGCAACTGTATTCTTCATTTGCCCCGTTTTCCAAATCTACCTTAATCTTTTTAATGTACAGGGTGTTATCTATGGTTATGGCATGCCCCATTCCCGATTGTGGACTGTCAGGGGCCACTACGACTACCTCTCCCAATTCCATCATAAATCGAATCAAAGCCCTTAGGCCAGGAGCTGTAATTCCGTCATCGTTAGTGACAAGGATCAAAGGTTTCGCCATGGTATATAATTTATGCTGCAAAAATACGTTTTTAATCTATTACCGCTTTTTCAATAAAACAGGATATATCATTAAATTTTGTGATGAATTTATGGAAATGGCCAGTTACTTCCAACCTTTGTCAGTGTCCCGGGGAATTGAGATATTAACAAAAGATTAATGGCATATTGGTATAATATGGCACGATTTTTTCGTTATCTTAGAGTAAATGGCATATTAGACCACTTTTAAAAGGCAAAACTTGGATTGCAGAGGTGGTTTGATTAATTTTAGATGATTATAAGAGTACAAAATGGAGGGGTAGTTTGTGTTGTATAAATTGCTCCAGATGTGGAAAAATATAAAAAAGAATAGATGAAAAGAAATTTAGCCTACGCCCTGATTGTAATGCTTGTTGCAGTAGCTTCATGCAGCTTTACCAACAAATCATTTGAAACTGACGATAAGGACAAGTTGTTATTGGACCTTATTACCTATGTACTGGAGCGCGGCCATTACCAGCCGAAAGATATTGATGATGATTTTTCCGTTCATGTTTTTGAAGGTTTTTTGGATATTTTGGATCCTACAAAAAGATATTTTTTGGAAAGCGACATCCAGGAATTTGAGAAATTTAAGTTTCAGTTGGATGATCAGATAAAGAATACCGATATAACTTTTTTTGATATGGTCTACCAACGCTTATTGAAGCGAATGGAGGACGCCAAGGAAATTTATAAAGAGGTTTTGGATGAGCCATTTGACTACGGCATCGACGAAACCATTGAGATCAATTATGATGAGCAAGGATATGTGGCCTCCCGTAAAGATTTAAAAGAGCGTTGGAGAAAGCAATTAAAATACGCCACTTTGGGCACTTACGATTCCAAACTGAATTTGAACAGGGAATCTGCCAAAACTAGCACTGATGCGGCCGATGAGGTTGCCTTTGAAGAGGAAAACAGTGCAACCGGACCATTAACTCCGGCACAGGCTGAAAAGGCTGCAAGGGAATCTACCAAGAATACCTTGGATGATTATTTTGATTTTGTGGATGATCTGGAACGTAAGGATTGGTTTGTACAATACTTGAATACCATAGTTGAAGTATTTGACCCACATACCTTTTATTTTGCGCCGGACGACAAGGAAAAATTTGACACCAGTATGTCAGGTAAATTTGAAGGTATTGGAGCCCGACTTCAAAAGAAAAAAGATCAGACCAAGATAGTAGAGATTATATCCGGCGGACCTGTTTGGAGGGATCAGCAATTGGAGGTTGGTGATGAGATTTTAAAAGTAGGACAAAACGGGGAAGCACCTGTCGATATTGTGGGTATGCGTTTGGATGACGCCATAAAGTTTATTAAAGGTCCCAAAGGTACTGTTGTGGATTTGACGGTTAGAAAGGTAGATGGTTCCCTAGTGGTAATTTCCATTACCAGGGATGTAGTGGAATTGGAGGAATCTTATGCCAAATCTGCTGCAGTCATAAAAGGCAATCAGAAATACGGACTTATTAATCTACCTAAATTTTATGTGGATTTTGAAGACTACAATGAAAGAAACGCCGCTACTGATGTGGCAAAAGAAGTAGAAAGATTAAAAGAAGCAGGAGCCGAGGGCCTAATACTTGACCTTCGTGATAATGGTGGTGGATCCCTTAAAACAGTTGTGGAAATGGCTGGATTATTTATTAAGGACGGGCCAATTGTACAAGTAAGGTCTACCGATAAAAAACCAGAAGTTTACAATGATAAGGACGAACGTATACAATGGGATGGACCTTTGGTGATTTTGGTAAATGAATTATCGGCCTCTGCATCCGAGATTTTGGCCGCGGCCATGCAAGATTATAAAAGAGGTGTGGTTATTGGCAGCAAACAAACCTTCGGAAAGGGAACTGTTCAAAATGTAATCCCCTTGGAGAATATTGTAAGAGGAAATGAGCACGGTGATTTGGGGGCAATAAAACTTACTACCCAAAAATTCTATAGAATAAATGGGGGGTCAACCCAATTGGAAGGTGTTAAGAGCGATGTTGTTGTTCCGGACCGTTATAGTTATATAGACCTAGGGGAAAGGGATCAGGAAAACCCATTGACTTGGGATAAGATTTCCCCGGCGGAGTACACTCCTTGGGATGGCTATATCGATTATGAGGCTACTATTGCCAGCAGCACCAAGAGAATGGCGCAGAACAATCAAATAAAATTGATTGAGGAAAATGCACAATGGATCAAAAAAGCCCAGGATGAAACCGTAGTTTCGTTGAAATACGAAGAATATAAGAAAGGTTTGGAGCTGGATAAGGAAAAGGCCAAGTATTTTAAGACCATTTCCGATTACGATTCACACCTTACCTTTGAATCATTGCAATATGAAAAGGAGTTGTTTGCCCAGGATTCCGTTTTAAGGGAAAAGCGCGATCGTTGGCATAAGGATTTGGCCAAGGATGTTTATGTAGAGGAGGCTGTTAACGTTTTACAGGATCTGAAATTGAATAATATAAAGAACTCTAAATTGGCCAGTGTAAAAGGTTAATTTTAAATACGTATTAAAAATTAAAACCTGCTCGATCGGCAGGTTTTTTTTATGAGATTAATTAATGCAATGTAGATTATAATAAGAGGTAATTATTTAAAAAGTCCATCACTTTTTCAGACGGCATTTCACATGGGTTTAATTTCTCCCCCATTTTTGAGATATAGAAGTTAAAACTGATGAAATCATTGTTGCCCAACTCTTCCGCATATACTTTAGTGCTCCTTCCTTCATTAAAATCGGTTCGAATTAGGGAATACTTTTTGCCTTGGAACAGGACAGTGGAGTGGCCCATTGGGATGGCTTTTATTTTTCTTGATAGCATTTTGTCAAGGAGATTATGGTGTTCTATCCTATGAGCTGCAGGATAGCATGGAACATCCTACTTTGTGCCTGGCCCATTCCGGTCGTTTCACAAACCATTTCTCGGCCGAGGTTTGTTCTTGATATGGATTTTTTAATAATTGAAAAAATTCATCCAATAAGGAATAATTCCCCTTGTCCGCATCATCTATGGCCAATTGTGCCATGTAATTTCTTAAAACATACTTAGGGTTTACATTATTCATTCTTTCCGCTCTCTGACTATCGCCAATACTTTCTTTTTGTAATCTATTTTGGTAGTCGGTAAACCACAGCTTCCATTTTTCAAGAGTATCGCCCTTAACTTCTTCTTGTACGTAAAAGGCATCCATTACTGGGGCCAAATAGTCCTCATTGGAAAGGTTATCCTTTGAAATGCGGTTCAGATTTCTAAAAAATATGGTCATATCCGTTTCTGTCAATTGAAGGTTTTCCTCCAATCTGTTCAAAAGTGCTGCGTCATTTTTGTCGGTATTGAAAAGACCAATTTTGGATTTCATCATCGAGAGATATTTTGTGGAATAATTATTACGGTATTCCAGTAAAATGTCTTCAAATGGCTTTGCCTCCTCTATTAATGGGAAGAGGGCGTTTGCCAATTGATACAGGTTCCAAAGCCCAATGTTTATTTGGTTCCCATATCTATACCGTTTATACTGTCGGTCCGTCGTATTGGGCGTCCAGCCTTCCTCGTAACCTTCCAGCCATCCATAGGGCCCGTAATCTATTGTAAGACCTAGAATGGACATATTATCGGTATTCATTACCCCATGTACAAAGCCTACGCGTTGCCAGTGTATAATCATATCAAGGGTGTTGTGGGTTACCTCCCTAAAAAAGTGAAGATAACCTTCCTTGGTCCCCTCTTTTAAATGGGGGAAGAAATGCCTTATAGTATAATCTGTAAGTGTTTTTAAAGTCTTTTTATCCTGTCTTGCAGAAAAAATCTCGAAATTTCCAAAGCGTATAAAGGAGGGTGCCACCCTGCACACCACGGCTCCCTTTTCATATTCAGGGTTGCCATTGTACAGTACATCCCTTAGCACCTGGTCCCCAGTGAGTGCTAAGGATAATGCCCTGGTGGTGGGCACTCCCAGATGGTACATGGCTTCGCTGCACAAGTATTCCCTAATGGAGGAACGCAATACCGCCAGTCCGTCTGCAGTTCTGGAATAGGGAGTTTCCCCGGCTCCTTTAAGCTGTAATGCCCATTGTTTATTATTGAGGTTAACTTCAAATAGATTAATGGCTCTACCATCTCCCAGTTGTCCGGCCCAATTGCCAAATTGGTGCCCTCCATAGCACATGGCGTAAGGATTGGTGCCTGGCAATACCAAGTTTCCGCTAAAAAGACTTTTGAATGCTTCGGACTTGAGATCGTCTTCGGTCAGTCCTAGTTCCTGTGCCAATTCTTTTGAAGCGTGTATCAAACTGGGGTTGGCAGTCGATTTTGGTTTTACATAGGAAAAGCATGCCTGCATAACCTGTCTTCTGGTGTTTTCATGGACAGGGTCGGCAGGGAGTTCAGTATTAAAGGTATCCTTAAAATTAAGGTTCATAGGGTGTTTATTGAATTATCGCGTTCCATTTTTCACTTCTTCTGGCAACAGCCTTTATATAGGAGCATACTGCCACGGCCTTGTATCCTTCTTTGGTCAACTGCTCAAAGGTTCGTTCCACTAGTTCCTTGCCATATCCTTTGCCCCTAAGATTATAGGGTACTTCCGAATAGGTCAAATACATTTTGCCATCCCTTAACTGGTATGCCACCTTAGCAATTTCGCCATTGATGGCCATGGTAAATCTATGGTTATCTTTTTCGTGTTGTACGGTCAAATTATCCATAATGATGTTATTTTGCATATTATATACCCTTTAAATTTTAGTGAAGGTAATTTCCAAAGTATTCGGAAATGGTTTTAATGCCCCTTGTTTAATATAGGTACGGAATAGGCCGTTTATTTATTGGCCTTAGGTAACCTACTATATAAGGTTACTTGTGGCTGCCTACAAACTAGGCTTTTATAACAATTGGTGTTCCTATACTTTTGTTTTTTTAATCTTATCCGCATGCATTTTTCTCAGCTTGCTTAGTTTTGGGGAAATAACGGCGCTGCAATAACCTTGGGATTGATTATTTCTATAATAATTCTGGTGATATTCCTCTGCTTCATAAAAGGTGCCTAGAGGGCTTATTTCCGTAACAATGGCTTCTTCGTAATAGGGTGCCACTTCTTTTAGAACCAACCCGGCAATTTCTTTTTGGGTTTTATTGTGGTAGTATATTACAGATCGATATTGGGTCCCTACATCTGCTCCCTGTCTATTTAAGGTGGTTGGGTCATGGCTGGTCATGAATATGACCAAGATGTCCTCGTAAGATATTATATTGGCGTCATATGTTATTTGTACCACTTCCGCATGGCCGGTAAGTCCAGAACAAACTTCCCTATAAGTGGGCTTGCCCGGAGCATTTCCACCGGTATATCCCGAAATAACCTTTTGCACACCTTTGACTTCCTGAAAAATGGCTTCCACGCACCAAAAGCAGCCACCTCCTACAGTAGCGGTCTCTAATTTTTTATTGTCCATTTGATATCCTTTCTTTAACTATTTTCATAGACTCTGAATTAATACAATAACGCAAACCACTTGGTTCCGGTCCGTCCGGAAATACATGCCCCAAATGGGCATCACAGGTATTGCACATTACTTCTACCCTTATCATACCAAAAGAAGTGTCCTTGTGGTATTTAATGGCATTTTCTTTTATAGGTTGCGTAAAACTTGGCCAGCCAGTACCCGAATTAAATTTTATAGTGGAATCGAATAAGGGGGTATCACAGCATATACAGCTGTATTTCCCCGCCTCATGGGTGCTGCAAAGCGCCCCGCTATGAGGTGCTTCGGTTCCTTTTTTCCTTGTAATCCTAAATTGTTCGGGAGTTAGTAGGTCTCGCCATTCCTCTTCCGTTTTATTCAATCTTTTATCAGGTTGTGGGTTTCCCTTTACACTGTAATTAATAATGTCTTTCCAAGTTAGCATGTATATTTTCCTTTCTTTATTATTGATTAAATATTAATGGGCAGTCTATAATATAGGTCTTTGGTGGTATGGGAAGTGATTTGGCCATCAACTTTAATGTTCAGGAAATTGGTCGTACAAACAGGCCAATACTTACACCCATGGAAATTCTTGAATGGTAGTTTTATCTATATTTACACTATGAATAAATATAGGAAAAATAGGATAATTTATACCACCCTAATGTTGGTTTGTGTGGTCTTATTTTGGCTGTTCGATAATTTTTATACGCCCGCGCCTTATTCCTTGCCTGAAGGTGAGGGAGATAGGACGGAAATTCCACAATGGCTATGGCCTAGTTCCACCACCGGTGAAATAGTACAGCATGCCCATTTTGCCCTGTTATATAACGAAGCTTATGAACAGGCGGAATGGGTGGCCTATGTATTGGAGAAATCGCACTTAACCTATGATGATCGGAAAAGACCACTTTTTCTTGAGGACCCTAAGGTGGGCAGCAGATCGGCAGATTGGAGGAACTACAAAGGTTCTGGATATGATAGGGGCCATTTGTGTCCGGCAGGGGATCGTAGATTCTCGGAAAACGCTTATAATGAAACCTTTTATACGAGTAATATTACTCCACAGGACAGGGATTTTAACGGCGGAGTATGGAATAGGCTGGAGCAGCAGGTGAGGTATTGGGCCAAAAAGGACGGGCCTTTATTTGTTGTAACTGCTGGAGTTTTGGAAAGGGGGTTGCCCAGTATAGGGGAGGAGGAGGTGGCCGTTCCAAAATATTTTTATAAAATCGTGGCTAAAGGACAGGGTGAAAATCTAAAAATCATAGGGTTTCTTTTTCCCAATAAGGAGAGTAACGGGAAACTGGATCAATTTTTAGTCCCTGTGGATACGCTTGAAAAAATGACGGGGATCGATTTCTTTGCTGGTTTGCCGGATGAACAAGAGGACAAGTTGGAAGCAGGAATAAGCAGCAGTGGATGGAGATTTTAAGTCAGTTCATTTAATCTATTGGCATCCAATTTTAGAAAAATGAACAAAAGTGCCGTAAAAAACAACAAACCGGAACCTCCATAGCTAAAAAATGGCAGAGGTATTCCAATAGTGGGGAGTACTCCTATAACCATGCCTATATTTATAAAATAGTGTACGAACAATATGGAGATTACGCCATACCCGTACATACGACTAAAGTCGTTTTTTTGGCGTTCAGATAGGTATACCAGCCTTAATAGTAATGTGGTGAACAATATTACCACAGTGGCAGTGCCCACAAATCCCCATTCTTCGCCAACGGTGCTAAATATGTAATCTGTGTGTTGTTCTGGTACAAAATCCCCTTTGGTCCTTGTTCCCTCCAAAAATCCTTTACCGTATTTTCCGCCCGATTCAATCGCTTTTTCGGATTGATAGGTGTTGTAGCCTATGTCCCTTCGAATCTGTTCCAATTTCTTGGGGTCCTTTTCCAATCGAAGCCATAGACTAAAGCGATCTCTATGCCTTTGTTCAAAAACGGAATTAAAAACAAAATTAACCGAAAGGGAGAATAATACAATGGCTATGTAAATAAGGGCAACGGGTATTATGGGTACTTTGAAGGATGGCTTTTTTAATAATAGGAACAACACCAATAACAGTCCTAAGATTATCCCTACCCAAATAGTACCGAACATTAGCGTAAAAATAAATATAAGAATAACCATAAATCCTATTCCGAGATAGTAGAGCGGAAGGCCTTCCCTAAAAATTACAAAGATCAATGCAAAGAATACGAGGGCGCTACCTGGATCTGGTTGGGGAATGATCAAGAATGCGGGTATCAAAATAATTAAAATTGAAATCATTTGATCCTTCCTCCGCTTTATATCTGTCTGTATATCGCTTAAATATTTTGCTAGGGCAAGTGCGGTGGCCACCTTGGCAAATTCAGAGGGTTGTAGGTTGAAAAAACCAAGATTGTACCAAGAAGTTGCCCCGGCAATAGTTTTGCCAAACACAAATAGACCTAGGAGCAATACGAGGGATATAATGTAAAACAGGCTCGAAAATCGTTCGTAAAAATTGGCTTCCAATGCCAAGATAATAATGATGGAAACAGCACTTGTTCCTATAAAAAACAATTGCTTTCCATGTAATGCGGCAAAATTGAATATAGACGGGTTGTCGTCCGTAAAGGTGCTGGAATAAATATTTATCCAACCAATAAAAACCAAGGAAATGTAAATGAGAACGCTAAACCAATCCAAGCGTTTTAAAACACTTTTACCAGACACGCTCATTTATTTTAAAGGGTTGTCCGCTATAGGGCTTTGCATATTCATGCTCCAATGTTTTTTCCAACATTCTTTTTTCCAAGTCTACACGGGTAATTTCACCTTTTAGATATTTTTCAATCATTAGGGAGGCAATGTGTCCAGCATATCGTGATCCAAAATATCCATTCTCAATGTAGACGGCAATGGCTATTTTGGGATTGTCAATGGGGGCAAAGGCAACAAAAACAGAGTTGTCCGTAAGTTGGGTGCGGACCCCATTGATTCTTGTAAAGTTTTCTACAGTTCCTGTCTTACCGGCAATTTCTATTCCTTCTATCTGCAGCCTGGCGGCCGTACCTTTTTTATACACTTCGGCCATGCCCTGTACAACCGGTTCAAAATGTTTTTTGTCTATGGTGGTGTGTTTTGCTTCTGTGAATTCTGGTATGCTGATTTCTTCACTGCCAATTTTTTTAAGGACATGTGGAGTAAAATAATGTCCTCTATTGGCAATGGCGGCGGTCATGTTAGCCAGCTGAATAGGGGTGACCTCTACCTCGCCCTGCCCAATGGAATTGGATATTATGGTAGAAGAAGACCATCTGTTTTCTCCATATATTCGGTTGTAATATTCCTTGTTGGGTATTCGTCCCGGTCTTCCAGTAGGTAGGTCATATCCCAAAAATGTTCCTAGTCCAAAACTTTTTACGTGCTTTTCCCAGGCATCCATACCTTCCGCAGAAGTGGGGAATTGGTCATAAATTTTTCGAAATGCTCCCGCAAAATAGGCGTTACAGGAGAGGTATATGCCAGAATTCATATTTCGTGTCCCTCCACCGCAATGACAACCTCTTTTTCTTTTTCCTACATAGAATCCGTTGTAGCAATGAAAAGTAGTTTCGGGCGTAATAGCTCCTTCCTGAAGGGCAACGAGGGCGTTTAAGGTCTTAAAAGGTGATCCAGGGGACTGTGAGGCCAAGATGGAACGATCAAAGGTGGGCTTTGAAATGGTATCATAATGCAATTTGCTATAATTCCTGGATCTCTCCCTGCCAACCAATAATGCGGGGTCGTAGGTTGGGCCGGAAATTAATGCCAATATTTCACCGGAAGCGGGCTCAAGGGCAACTATACCTCCATGTTTTCCTGTCATTAATTTTTCACCATATTCCTGAAGAATTTTATCTATGGTAACGGTGATTTGCCTGCCTTGTTCGGGAAGGGTATCCAGAGTACCGCTCTTGTAGGGGCCAATATCCCTATTAAATCGATCTTTTTGGATATATTTTACGCCTTTTCTACCTCTAAGGATGGTCTCGTATTCCTTTTCAATACCAGTGGTTCCCTTTAATTCCCCTGCAGCATAGGATGGATTTCTTTCCAGGTCCCATTCGTTAACTTCGCTGATATAACCCAAAACGTTGGCGCCACTGTGGGTATCATAATATCGCAGTGATCTTTTTTGAATATAGAACCCTTCGTATCTTCTCATTTTTTCCTGTAGTCTTCCATAATCCTCCTTGGATAGCTGAGGTACCAAAACAGAGGGAAGTCTGGGAGAATATACTCTGGCCTTGTTTAGTTGGGATATGAACCTCTCTTTGTCTATTCCCAATAGGTTGCAAAATTCAAGGGTGTCCAATGGTTTCACCTCTCTTGGAATGACCATTACGTCATAAGCCGGTTGGTTTGCCACCAAAAGTTTTCCATTTCTATCGTATATATAACCCCTTTCCGGATAATCATAAACTGCTTTTATGGCCGGATCTTCCAATATTTGATTAGGGGAAAAACTAAATATCTGGAGATAGGACAATCTGCCGATAAAAGTTAATCCAACCAGTAATATTATGGAGGATAAAAGGATTTTTCTCATTCTTTTTTAACACTAAAAAGTGAACTTAATAGTAAGCACAATATTAAGGTGGCTATACTGATAGTTAAAACTTTCTTCAAAATTAACAGTGTATTTTCAAAACTGAAAATTTCTAGGGTAAAGAAAACTAAATGGTGTATTATAATTAATAACGTTAAAAATGTAATTTGTTGTGCCTTAGTGGTGTTGGTTAGTTTAAAATTTTGAAATTCATAGTTTACCCCAAAGCAAAAGCGCATGATGGTTGGTCTTAAATAAGCAATGGTAACGGTGGCTGCTGCATGAATGGCAACGGTGTCCGAAAATAAATCTATTAAGAAGCCCAATAGAAAACTTAATAGTAGAAACAATTGTCTTTTTTCCTTGATAGGATACCAATAGAGAAATAGAATATACACCATTGGATTTATATATCCAAAAAAATTGAGCTTATTAAAAACCAATACCTGTACCAATATTAATAGTACAAATCTAATTATGTTAATAAAGTAGCTATTGCGAATCATTATTGGTCTTGGCTTCTAATTCTATTATTTCCTCCCTTTGAATGTTCTCTATGATGTATATACTCTTCACGGCGGCCATATTGTTGAAGAGTTTAATATCTATACTATACGAGCTTTGGGAATTGTTTAGATCAAAATTCCTGATGACCCCAATGGGAATGTTTTCCGGGAAAATGCTGGAACTGGCGCCTGTAACTATGGTATCCCCTATTTTTACGGGCACCAATCTTTCAATGTCGGCAAGTTGTACGGTGTTATAGTCTTTCGTATCCCATATCAATGAACCGTAATGGTTGGTGTTTTTGATTTTTGCGTTGATTCTGGATTTGGTATTCAGTATGCTCTGTACCGTGGCAAAATTTTTGGATGTATTCTCCACTATTCCAAGGATTCCGTTGGCAGTAATAACACCCATATCGGGCTTTATGCCCTGTGCACTTCCTTTTTTGATGGTAATATAGTTACGTGGCAGACTGTAACTGTTCTTTATTACTTGCGATGCAATCACCTTATAAGTAATATTCGTTGTGTCCAATAACAGGGAATCTTCCTTTTTTTGATTAAAAAGAAGGTTGCGTAATCGCTTGTTCTCCTCTACCAGTTTTTTGTTTTCCTCCCCTAAGCCAAAATAGGTGGTAATATTGCTCGTGGTCTCATAGATATTTCCCGTTAACCAGTTCGAGGAATTGAAATATTTGGAACGGTGATAGGAATGGGATTGTACGGTAAGCGCCAAGGCTATAATCAACAAGAAAAGATATAGCAAGAAATTTTTATATCTTAATACAAAGTTGATAATCTGCCGCATTCACTTAAATTGTTTTGTAAACCTTATTTGGGCTACTGCCCAATAAGGAATTAAGGCCTGTTTGCTATTCTTTACCTTTTAAAAAGGTAGTGCTGATGGTAGGGGAATAATTAAACTATTTAATTAATATACTTTTATATCGCTCCAAGTTTTTTAGAGCAATACCCGTACCCCTAACAACAGCCCTTAATGGATCTTCCGCTATATATACCGGTAGATCTGTTTTTTGGGACAAACGCCTGTCAAGTCCCCTTAACATAGATCCGCCACCGGCCAAATAAATACCTGTATTATAGATGTCCGCTGCCAGTTCGGGAGGTGTCTGTGATAGGGTTTCCATAACGGCATCCTCTACCCTTAGTATGGATTTATCCAAGGCCTTGGCTATTTCGCGATAGGAAATGGATACCTGTTTTGGTTTACCGGTCAGTAGATCCCTTCCTTGAACCGACATTTCGTCCGGAGGAGTCTGAAGGTCCTCTGTGGCCGAACCAATAGTAATTTTTATGTTCTCTGCAGTACTCTCCCCAACATAAAGGTTGTGTTGGGTACGCATGTAATAAATAATGTCGTTTGTGAAAACGTCACCTGCAATCTTTACCGATTTGTCGCAAACAATTCCACCCAGTGCAATGACTGCAATTTCGGTTGTACCACCACCTATATCAACGATCATGTTCCCCTTGGGTTGCATTATATCCAAGCCAATACCAATGGCAGCTGCCATAGGCTCGTGAATAAGGTAGACCTCTTTTCCGTTAACACGCTCAGCAGACTCTTTTACGGCACGCATCTCCACTTCTGTAATTCCAGATGGGATGCATATTACCATTCTCAAGGCTGGTGGAAACCACTTTTTCTTTAATGCCGGTATGTTTTTGATGAACATGTTGATCATCTTTTCAGAGGCATCAAAATCGGCTATTACCCCATCCTTAAGTGGACGTATGGTCTTAATATTTTCATGGGTCTTTCCTTGCATCATATTGGCTTCCTTGCCAACGGCAATGATTTTGCCACTTATTCTGTCCCTGGCTACAATAGATGGACTGTCTACCACCACTTTGTCGTTGTGAATGATGAGGGTGTTGGCAGTACCTAAGTCTATTGCAATCTCCTCGGTTAAGAAATCAAAGAATCCCATTATGTGTTGTTATATTTCGGTTTAAATGTCAGTTTGATCGTTAAAAGTAATAAAATTAATGTTTAAAATGACGTGTACCAGTCATTACCATTGCAATTCCGTTTTCATTACAATAATCGATACTAAGTTGGTCCTTAATGGAACCTCCCGGTTGTATAACGCTGGTTATTCCACTTTTATGCGCAATTTCTACACAATCAGGAAAAGGAAAGAAGGCATCACTGGCCAATACAGCTCCCTTTAGATCAAAATTGAAAGACTGGGCTTTGTGGATGGCTTGGTTTAGGGCATCTACACGAGAAGTTTGGCCTGTTCCACTGGCGCACAACTGTTTGTTTTTAGCAAGAACAATGGTGTTACTTTTGGTGTGTTTACACAATTTTGAAGCAAAGATCAGATCTTCCAGTTCCCTATCCGTAGGTTTTTTATCGGTGGCATTGGTAAGGTCGGAAATTTTATCGGTCTTTTCATCCTTTTCTTGCACTAAAACGCCATTCAAACATGTTCTAACCGTCATTTTTGGAAGGTCAACTTCGTTCTGGACCAGAATTATTCTGTTTTTCTTGCCTTTTAAGATGTCCAGGGCCACAGGAGTGTAGCTAGGGGCAATCACCACTTCGCAAAACAGGTTGTGAATTTCTTCGGCAGTTGGCTTGTCTATTTCTACGTTGCTGATCAATATTCCTCCAAAAGCCGAAACAGGATCTCCTGCCAAGGCATCAACATAGGCTTGGTGAATTGTGGGCCTAGTGGCAAGGCCACAGGCATTGTTATGTTTTAATATGGCGAAGGTGGGGGCGTCGTTCTTAAATTCTTGGATAAGGTTAACTGCGGCATCCACATCCAACAAATTGTTATAGGAAAGTTCCTTTCCGTGAAGTTTGTTGAACATCGCATCGAAATCACCAAAGAAAAAACCTTTTTGATGTGGGTTTTCACCATAACGCAACACCTGTCCGTTGGTTTCGCTTAATTTAAATGCGGCCTCTTCATGGTTCTTGTTGAAATAATTGAAGATGGCCGAATCATAATGAGATGATACATTGAAGGATTTTGTAGCAAAACGTCTGCGGTCCTCCAAGGTAGTGCTACCATTTCCTTTGGTAATCATTTCCAAAACCTCATCATAGTCGTTCATAGAGGAAACGCAAAGCGTATCCTTGTAGTTCTTGGCCGCTGCCCGTATTAAGGATATACCACCGATATCTATTTTTTCTATAATATCCTGTTCGGAAGCTCCGCTGGCAACAGTTTTTTCAAAAGGGTAAAGGTCTACAATGACGATATCCAATTGGGGAATTTCAAATTCTTTCAATTGTTCTTGATCACTTTCATTGTCCTGACGGTTCAAAATACCACCAAATACCTTAGGGTGTAGTGTTTTAACCCTACCGCCCAATATGGATGGGTAGCTGGTAACGTCTTCCACTGGTACTACATCAATACCTAAATCTTTAATGAAGGTTTCGGTGCCACCCGTAGAATAGATGGTAATTCCCAATTCATTAAACTTTTTTACCAAGGGCTCTAGGCCATCTTTATGAAAAACAGATATTAAGGCTGAGGAAGCTTTTTTAGTGGTACTCATTTTGTTGTGATTGTTGTTATGGATTATAAGGACACAAAAGTAATTTTTTTGTGCTTAAAAATCAGCACGTTTATTAACAATCGGCTTAAAGTTTTAAAGAATTTTGGACACCTCTTGGTTTACGTATTCCAAAAAGTGCTCATCCTCTTCTGAAAATGGATCCGGAGTGTTGGAATCGATGTCGATTTGGCCAATATTTACGCCATTTAAAAAAAGTGGAACTACTATTTCTGCCTTCACGGATATGCTACATGCTATGTAGTTGTCCTGGGCCTTTACATCGGGGACAACAAAATTTTGATTGGATACTGCGACTTGCCCGCAAATTCCTTTGCCAAATGGTATTATGGTGTGGTCTGTAGGCGCCCCTGCATATGGCCCCAATTTAAGCTCCTCCTTATCCCCGTTTCGGAAATAGAAGCCCACCCAGTCGTAATAAGGGACATTCTCCTTTAACAATTCGCAAATGGCCTGCATTTTTTCGGTAGAACTTATTTTGTTGCTGCTTGTGATTGCAGAAACCTGTGGTCTTAATGTGCTAAACATATGATTATTTTTTGCAAAAATAAGGCTATTTCAAAATCCTTTATGAGATAAGTACTTAAACTTCCAATTTGTTAGTGGTTTGGACAATTTTTGCCCTAAATTTAAGTTAATATTGTAGGAGGAAAATAGAGAGTGGTAAGTTTTGATTATTTTTGTCTTTATGAAAGTTATGATCCATAAAATATTGGCGCTGTTGATGGCATTTTTTATGCTGGTATCCACAGTTTCCTGGACCGTTGAAAAGCATTTTTGCTTTGGCTCCTTGGTGGATATTGCTTTCTTTCATGAAGCGGATACCTGTGGGATGGATTTGGGATTGGTAGTAGAGGATGTGTCTTTCAAAAATAATCCGAATACCTGTTGCAGTGATGAGACCATTTTGGTACAGGGGCAGGAAGACCTCAGTATTTCCTATGACGATCTTAGTTTTGGCCAACAGCAATTTTTGGTGGCCTTTACTTCCTCTTATATAAAATTATTTCAGCCAAGGGAGCAGCACTATGTTCCCCATGCCGATTACCCACCGCCTATACTGGTAAGGGATATCCATATCTTGGACCAAGTTTTCCTCATTTGATTTTTTTATTGGTAGTAACCATGGTTTTCAATGCTTTTAAGTTGGAAAATCCTATGGTTTTTTTGATTTCAATTATCTGCTAATATTAAAATATATCAAGTGAAGAATTTTTTTGTAAGTATTTTTTTATGGATTCCGTTATTGGCTATCTCCCAGAACAATATAGAGGGCATGGTCATGGAGGACAATCCTGAAAATAAGCAACTAGGTTTGGCCGGGGCCAATGTTTATTGGCTCAATTCCCAGACCGGGACCATTACAAAGGCAGACGGTAGCTTTGTAATTCCATTTAAAAAGGAGTATAACCAATTGGTCATTAGTTATGTGGGGTTTGAGTCGGACACTTTGTTCATTGATTCCCCTAAGAAGGTAAACCATTGGTTAAAACCTTCCAATGCCTTAGATGAGGTGGTGATCCAAAAGAAGCGGGATGCCGTTCAGAAATCTTATTTCAGCCCACAGAACGTGGTAACCATAAACAGTGCCGAACTACTAAAGGCGGCCTGTTGCAATCTATCCGAGAGTTTTGAAACCAATCCGGCCATAGATGTCAATTTTTCCGATGCCCTTACTGGAACAAAGCAAATACAGATGTTGGGACTTACCAGTCCTTATTTATTGATAACCCAAGAGAATATCCCAATGGTACGGGGTGCCTCCCAGGCCTACGGACTTACCTTTACCCCGGGAACTTGGGTAGAGAGTATACAGATCACAAAGGGGGCGGGCAGCGTTGTTAATGGCTATGAGAGTATTTCGGGCCAGATAAATACGGAATTGGTAAAACCCTCAACAGATAAGGCTCTATTTGTAAATGGATATGCAAATTTAAATGGCAGGTTGGAATTAAATACCCATTTGAACGAGAAATTAACGGACAAATGGAGTACGGGGCTCTATCTTCATGCCAACCGAAGGGACACCAAGGAGGATAATAATGGGGACGGATTTTTGGATGCTCCCTTGGGGAACCAAATAAATGTTTTGAATAGGTGGCAGTACCAAAACCCAAGTACCGGTTGGGTGAGTTTTATTAATCTTCGTTTTTTAAATGACGATAAGCAGTTGGGACAAACCAATTTTGTGCCCAGTACCGATAAATTCACAACCAATTCCTGGGGAAGTGAAATAAATACCAGAAGGTTTGATACTTCATTAAAGTTGGGCTATGTTTTTCCGGAGCTGCCTTTTCAGAGTTTGGGATTTCAAACGGCCTATAATATCCATAAGCAGGATTCCTATTTTGGGTTTAATGAATATAATATTGATCACGAAAGTATTTATTCCAATCTGCTGTTCAATTCCATTATAGGGGATACCAAAAGCAAGTTTAAAACGGGCTTGACCTTTGCCTATGATGGTTATGGGGAATTGGTGAATACACAGGATTTTTCGAGGGTGGACAAATCTATAGGGGCCTTTTTTGAATATAGTTATGATAATTTAAAGGAATTGAGTTTCACTGCGGGCATAAGGGTGGACAACCACAATAATTTGGGGACTTTTGTTACGCCCAGATTGCATGCGCGGTATATGCCATGGGAAAGAGGGAGTTTTAGGGCGTCTTTGGGCCGTGGAAAGCGGGCAGCCAATATCTTTGCCGAAAACCAACAATTATTTGCCTCATCAAGGCAGATAAGGGTGCTTGGGGATAATAGCAGTATTTATGGACTGGATCCTGAAGATGCCTGGAATTACGGAGCTAGTTATATACAGGGATTTAGTTTGTTCGGTAGGACAGGTGACGTAACGTTGGATTATTATGTTACCAATTTTAAGAATCAGGTAGTGGTGGATTGGGAGAATCCCATGGAAGTGTCATTTTATAACTTGGAAGGAAAGAGTCTGGCCAAAAGCTTTCAATTTGAAATAAATTATAACGTTTTAAAGAATGTAGAGTTAAGGACGGCTTATAAATATTATGATGTTGAAACCGATTACCTAAGCGGCACCCTACAAAAACCATTACAGGCACAACATCGATTTTTTGCCAACTTGGGCTACACTTCCCTCCCTAAAGAGAATGGGGCCTTATGGCGTATGGATTATACCCTCCATAGCTTGGGAAAACAACGCTTGCCCAATACGAGTAGTAGTCCCGAGGAGTATCAGTTTGGGGATTATTCGACTCCATATAGTTTAATGAATGCACAGCTGACCAGAGTGTTTAATGATAATTTTGAAATTTATGTGGGAGGGGAAAATTTAACTAGTTTCACCCAAGAGAACGCTGTAGTGGCTGCAGACCATCCGTTTGGCACTAATTTTGACACCACAATGATATATGCTCCCGTTATGGGCAGAATGTTTTATGCAGGATTTAGGTATAAATTGTAATTTTAGAAAATAGTAGATATATAACATGAAAAGTAGAGCAATGAAAAATTTATTTATAGGAGCCGTATTTGGATTATTGACCATTGCCGGCTATGGCCAGGAGAAAAATAAAAAAATAAGTTTCGAGGTCAATGGAAAATGTGCCATGTGCAAAGAGCGAATAGAGGAAGCGGCCTTGGGGGTAAAAGGGGTGAAATACGCCTTATGGGATATTCCTACCCATCAATTATCGTTGATCATTGATGAGCGAAAAACCAATTCTATGGAAATAAAGACCGCCATAGTTGGTGTGGGTCATGACACCAAGGAATTAAAAGCTACGGAAGAAGCTTATGAAAGCGTGCACCCTTGTTGTAAGTATCGAGAGGATAATAGCGATGACGGACAGCATCATTAATCCAATGGTATTGCAAAAACGGATTGAAAACAAAAAACCGCATTTGGAATTCCAAATGCGGTTTTTTTTATGGTTGTAAATTTTGGAACTTACATCATTCCTGGCATTCCTCCACCCATTGGTGGGCCTGCAGGGGCATCTTCCTTAATATCGGTCAATGCACATTCTGTGGTTAAGATCATTCCAGCAACGGAAGCAGCATTTTCCAATGCAATTCTAGTTACTTTCTTAGGGTCAATAATACCCGCTTTGATCATTTCCACATATTTTTCCGATTTGGCATCATATCCAAAATCTCCTTTGCCTTCCAAAACTTTGGCAACGACTACAGAGCCTTCGCCTCCAGCGTTTTCTACAATGGTTCTCAAAGGTGCTTCTACTGCTCTGGCAACGATTTGTACACCTGTATCCTCGTCTGCATTTTCGGTCTTGATCTTGGCAAGAACAGATTTGGCCCTAACCAAAGCAACACCACCACCGGCAACTATTCCTTCTTCAACAGCAGCTCTGGTAGCGTGAAGGGCATCGTCTACCCTGTCTTTTTTCTCTTTCATTTCTACTTCAGAAGCAGCACCAACATAAAGAACAGCAACACCACCGGCCAATTTGGCCAAACGCTCCTGTAATTTTTCCTTGTCGTAATCAGAAGTGGTAGATTCTATTTGAGATTTGATCTGGTTAACCCTTGTCTTAATGGTTTTAGGAACACCTGAACCGTTTACAATGGTTGTATTGTCCTTGTCAATAGTTATTTTTTCACAAGTACCTAGCATGTCCAAGGTAGCATTTTCCATGGTAAAGCCTCTTTCTTCGGCTATTACGGTTCCACCTGTAAGGATAGCTATATCTTCCAACATGGCCTTTCTTCTATCTCCAAATCCTGGGGCCTTAACAGCGGCAATCTTTAAGGATCCCCTTAGTTTGTTCACTACCAAGGTAGCCAAAGCTTCCCCGTCAACATCTTCTGCAATGATCAAAAGAGGTTTTCCGGATTGTGCTACGGGCTCCAATACTGGTAAAAGATCCTTCATGGAAGAAATCTTCTTATCATATAATAATATGTAAGGATTCTCCAAATCGGCTGTCATTTTTTCAGAATCGGTAACAAAGTATGGAGAAAGGTATCCCCTGTCGAATTGCATACCTTCTACAACATCCACATAGGTATCTGTTCCTTTGGCCTCCTCAACGGTAATAACTCCTTCTTTTCCAACTTTTCCGAAAGCTTGGGCAATAAGGTCGCCAATAGTTTCGTCGTTGTTGGAGGAAATAGCAGCTACTTGCTTGATCTTTTCCGAAGAATCGCCTACTTTTTTGGTTTGCTTTGCCAAGTCTTCAACAATAGCTTCCACAGCTTTGTCTATACCTCTTTTTAGGTCCATTGGATTGGCACCCGCGGCAACGTTCTTTAAGCCTTCTTTTACGATAGCTTGTGCAAGAACCGTGGCAGTAGTGGTACCATCACCTGCCAAATCATTGGTTTTGGAAGCAACTTCCTTTACCATTTGGGCACCCATGTTCTCAAGTGGGTCCGCCAATTCAATTTCTTTGGCTACGGTAACACCATCTTTGGTAATGTTTGGTGCACCAAACGATTTGCTGATGATTACATTTCTACCCTTAGGTCCTAAAGTTACTTTTACTGCGTTAGCCAATGCATCGACACCTCTTTTAAGGCCGTCTCTTGCATCGATATCAAATTTTATATCTTTTGCCATAATTTAATTTCATTTATCATTCCCACATAAACGGAATGAAATTAGTTATACTCTTTAGTTTGTTGTTTGGAATTTTCCCAACGTTCTGGGAACAAGAGCAATATTATATAATTGCTAATATGTCGCTCTCGCGCATCATAAGATATTCGGTACCTTCAAGCTTAAGCTCAGTACCTGCATACTTACCGTATAGCACCGTATCTCCAACTTTAACGGTCACTTTTTCATCTTTAGTACCGGGTCCAACGGCAACTACCTTGCCTTTTTGTGGTTTTTCCTTTGCGGTATCTGGGATGTAAAGACCAGATGCAGTCTTTGTTTCGGCAGCCATAGGTTCTATAAGAACTCTATCTGCTAATGGTTTAATGCTAACTTTAGCCATATTATTTAGATTTTATGTTTTTAAGTTTGATTTTAATAGGCAGAAATTATGCCATTGCCTAAAAACTGACACTTTGTTAAACAAAAATGCCAGCTTGTCACGTAAGCTGGCATTTTTTATATGTTAAATATGTTTTATCTTCTTATTGGGTGCTGTCAGTGGTATTTGTACCATTAGTGGCAGGAGCAGGGGTTGGTGCTTCTGGCAATGCATCCGGAGCAGTTGTTTCTATGGGATCGCCATTTAGCAATTTTGAATCGGAATCACTAAAGCTTCCCTTTAAAGCTACATTGGAAAGCAAAATTAACACAACCAGTATGGTTGCCAATGTCCAGGTACTCTTATCCAAAAAGTCTCCTGTTTTCTTTACTCCTCCAACAACTTGGTTACCACTTCCGCCAAAAGATGAGGATAATCCGCCTCCTTTAGGATTTTGCACCATAATTACGAGCATCAATAGAATGCAAACTAGGATGATCAGGACCAAGAATATTGTAAATGTTGTATTCATTATTTAATTATTTTCTTGTTGTATCTTTTCTACCGCTTTAATTCGGTCTGCAAAGAAACTACTTTTTTCTGGATATTTCAAACTTAAAATTTTATAGGCCTGAATAGCCTTTTTGTACTTCTTTTGTTCCAAATATACCTTGGCCAAAGTGGCCGTCATCAATTCATTTTTGTCGAAGCTCAGGGAGTCCTTGATTGTTACTTTTACCGTGTTTTCCTTGGGTACAATTTTGGGATTGGTTTCAATGAACTTATCGATCAGATCAAATTTTTTCTTTTTTAGCTTGTCTTGCTTGGGGGTAGGTTTTGCCTCGGTATTGGTTGCTTCTTTTTGGTTGGTTTTGGGTTTTGCTGGTTTATGTGAGGTTAGTTGTAACCATTCCCCAAAGGAATATTTTTCTTTTTTGGTGAAATTTAAGGGTTTCCCGATTTCCAGTGTCTCTTCAGCTTTTTTTTTATTCTCCGATATAGATTGGTCTATTTTTGGGTCCTTGGAGGAAAAAAGTGAGGGGTCCAAAATATTATCTGCATCCTTGACAGTCCTTGGTAAGGGTTCGTCATCCGATTCTTCTATAAGTGCACTGTCCTTATTGAATTCAGATACTATTTCTTCGGAAATAGTTGGGGTATCATTTAAGGTGGTGGATTTTCCTAAAATTGAATCGGCGATGGTATTTTGTAAAAAGTCTACCGAAGTTATAAAATCGAAAAGAATATCCCTGTCCGCTGTATAGGCGGCGGTTAGTTTAAGGGCATTGTTGTATTTAAAACTGTTGAGGTTCTTAAGCCCTTTTAAATGCATGGCCCTTGCCGCCTGGAAGTAAGGGTACTCTGATAGAACATCTTCCAGTTGATTGGTCTGCACAGGGGAAACCACCTCATCAGGATTTTGTAATAGATATGTAAAGTCCTGTACGTTCATAGATTACCAATCTGCCAATGATTTATTAAAAATGTCCTGGGTAATACGTTCAAATATGACTTGATGGGCTTCATCCTTAACACTGGCCAATTGGGAATTGGCGGGATAGTCGTAGAAGAAGGAAAATCGTTGTTCAAAGTCCACATCCTCTTTGGTGTTGTTAAAGAACCTTACGTTTACACCAATACTCAGCCTGTTTTGCGCCGCTGTTTGTTGGGAGGTGGCCGTCATAGGTGAAATTCTGTACTCTACAATTTCACCTTCGTACAATAAATCCCCATTGGATTTAACTAGGTCCAAACTAGTCTGGTTCAATATCAGATCCTGTAGGGCCAGGGTAAAATCCCTGTCCATTCCCGGTTCAAAGGTAGATCCTGGATTCTGGGAAGCGTAATTTTGAAAATAATTTACCTGAAAGGTTTTTGCGGTTCCCACATCACCCCCTGTAAAGTTGTAAATCCCACAACTGGAAATGCCTACCACTAGTGCCAGCATTAAAACAATATGTCTACTCTTGATCATTAATTTCTTTTTGTATTTTTTTACTGACTACTGACTACTGACTACTTTTAAAGGTCGTACTGTTTTATTTTTCTGTACAGTGTTCGTTCAGAGATGCCCAACTCCGCAGAAGCAGCCTTTCTTTTTCCTTTGTTTCGTTCCAAGGATTTTTTAATGAGTTCTATTTCCTTGTCCTGTAAAGATAGCGTTTCTTCCTCTTGTATTTCCTCCGCAAAATGGTACTTGTCCTCTTGTTGGGCAGATTTAACAATGGGTTTTTCTATATAGGGTTCCGGAAGTTGCAAAATTTCACTGGGACTATCCTCTTGTTCCGTATATTCCTCCTCGTTATCCCCATAGATTTTTCTGATAAGATTTTCATTCTCTTCCTGTACTTTCTCGCTGTCGTTGTGTTTAAGCAGCTCCAATGTTAATTTCTTAAGATCGTTCAAGTCGCCCTTCATATCAAATAGCACCTTGTACAATATCTCCCTTTCCGTACTAAAGTCGCCTTCTTTTTTTTCCTTTCCAACAATGGCTGGCAAGTTGCTGCTACTTGAATTGGGCAGGTAACTGTTCAGGGTGGCCAAGCTAATAAGTCTACTTTCCTCCAATACTGAAATTTGTTCCGCGATATTTCTTAACTGCCTAATGTTTCCAGGCCATCTGTACTTTAAAAGCAGTTGCACGGCATCGTCATCCAAACGAATAGTGGGCATTTTATATTTCTGTCCAAAATCCGATGCAAATTTGCGGAACAATAAATGGATGTCCTCCTTGCGCTCCCGCAAGGGGGGGATGTTGATTTCTACTGTACTTAGGCGATAATACAGGTCTTCCCTAAATTTTTCCTTTTTTATGGCCTCGAACATATTGACATTGGTGGCGGCCACTATTCTAACATCTGTTTTTTGGACTTGGGAAGAGCCTACTTTTAAAAATTCCCCATTTTCCAAAACCCTTAAGAGACGGACTTGGGTGGTTAGCGGAAGTTCCCCAACCTCATCCAAAAAAATGGTACCCCCATCGGCTACCTCAAAATATCCACTTCGGGTAGCAGTAGCGCCGGTAAAAGCTCCTTTTTCGTGACCAAATAGTTCACTGTCTATGGTGCCTTCAGGGATTGCCCCACAGTTGACCGCAATGTATTTGGCATGTTTTCTATGCGAAAGGGAGTGTATTATTTTTGGAATGGCCTCCTTGCCAACACCGCTTTCACCCGTAACCAATACGGAGATGTCCGTAGGAGCCACCTGAATGGCCTTTTCAATGGCACGATTAAGTTTTACATCATTGCCAATGATTTCAAAGCGCTGTTTTATTGATTGAATAGATTCCATTGTTTAATTGTTATTGGATAGTCCCATCGGTCTACCTATTAAGGTGCCGGAGGTGCAATCGGTAATTTCGACATTCACAAAATCACCAATTTTATAGTTTTCCTTTGGAAATACCACTACAAAGCTTTGGGAGTTTCTTCCCATCCAATCCTTGTCCGATTTTTTGGAAGTTCCCTCTATCAAAACTTCTACAGTTTTTCCAAGTTGCTGCTTGCTCCTAATATAACTGTGTTCCCTTTGAAGGTCAATGATTTCGGTCAATCTCCTGTTTTTAACCTCTTGTGGTACGTTATCTTCCATATTCCGGGCTGCAGCCGTCCCTGGCCTTTCGGAATAGGCGTACATATAGCCATAGTCATATTGTATTTCCTTCATAAGGGCGAGGGTGTCCTGATGGTCCTCTTCGGTTTCGGAGGGGAAGCCGGTGATCATATCCTGGGAAATACTGCAATCTGGAATAATTTGCTTGATATTTTTAACCAGTTCAAGATACTCTTCCCTGGTATGCAATCTATTCATTTCCTTTAAGATTCTATTGCTTCCACTTTGTACTGGTAAATGGATGTAATTACAAATGTTGGGATATTTTGCTACTACTCTGATCACGTCCAAGGTCATGTCCTGCGGATTGGAGGTAGAGAATCGAATACGTATTCTTGGTTGGGCCAACGCCACCATTTCCAAAAGGTTGGCGAAATCAACAGCTGTGGCTTTTTGCATTTCCGATGCTTTTTCGAACCCTTTTTTTAATCCGCCACCATACCAGAGATAGCTGTCCACATTTTGCCCCAAGAGGGTAATCTCCTTATATCCTTTATCGGCAAGGTCGTTTACTTCCTGTAGTATGGATTGTGGATCCCTACTGCGTTCCCGCCCCCGTGTAAAGGGCACTACGCAAAAGGTACACATATTGTCGCATCCGCGGGTAATGGATACAAAGGCGGTTACACCATTGGTGTTAAGGCGTACCGGCGCAATATCCCCATAGGTTTCTTCTTTGGATAGGATTACGTTTACTGCATTTCTTCCATCGTCCACCTCTTGAATAAGATTGGGCAAATCCTTATAGGCGTCCGGGCCAACCACCATATCCACTATTTTTTCTTCTTCCAGCAATTTGGTTTTTAGCCTTTCGGCCATACATCCCAGTACCCCTACCTTCATGTGTGGTCTGTGCCGTTTTACGGCATTGAATTTTTCCAATCTCTTGCGAATGGTGAGCTCTGCCTTTTCCCGGATGGAACAGGTGTTGACCAAAACAAGATCTGCATCTTCCAATTTCTGTGTAGTACTAAAGCCTTCATTGGATAGTATGGAGGCAACAATTTCACTATCCGAAAAATTCATGGCACAGCCATAGCTTTCTATGTATAGTTTTCTTGTGCTGTTTTCTTTATCCGCAAGGGTTATGGTGGTTCCTTGTACGGATTCATCTATAATCTTCTCCATTTTATTATGTATTCAACCTCATCTTTAAGAGTGTGCAAAGATAGTATTATATAGCTAAATATGACATATTGACAGTTAAATATTTATCAAAAAAGAACGCAACTTTTTGGGCTAAGGGGCATCTGTCTATTGGTAAACCCGTAAATTTATATTGTTATGATAAGGATAATACTACTAATGTTTATGTTTACTTCCCTTGGCTTTGTCTCCTGTAATGAAGACGACGACGGTAAATATGCGGAGTACCTGGTGGCCAAACCTTTAAAGATGAGTAAGGCCGATTTTAAAGCGGCTATAGATGTCATAGCTCCTGTGCCCGTGGATGAATCCGGCAAAATTTATATTTATGGCGATTATATATTTGTAAATGATAAATATAAAGGGGTACATGTCATAGATAATTCCGACCCCAAAGCACCAAAAAAAATAGCGTTTATAAAAATTCCGGGCAACGTGGACGTTTCTGTTAAAGGCAATTACCTATATGCGGATAGTATCACGGATTTGATCGTACTCGATATATCGGATATCAATAATGTTAAAACAATAAATCGCTTGGAAAATGTTCTTAGGGACAACGTGATCTTTCCTTTTGAAGTAGATATTTATGAGTGGCAGGATATAGATTATGAAAATGATATTGTGATCGGATGGGAAACCGTTAAGGAGAGAAGGTTAATAGAAGAAGTTCAGGTAGATTTTTCACGTGAATTTGATGTAATGCTGGCCAATGCCGCCCAGAATTTCACTCCAACAGGTCAGGGAGGATCCTTGGCACGCTTTAAGATCGTAAATGATTATTTATATGCTGTGGACAGTCACAATATAAATGTATTTAATATTGAAGATCTGGAAAACCCCAAAGATCTGGATGACGTTTATGCCGGTTTTGACATTGAAACCATTTTTAACAGGGGAGATCAATTGTTTTTAGGTAGTATGAGAGGGATGTATATCTATGATATTTCCTCCCCGGCCACTCCTAGCTTGATTTCCGAATTTGAACACGGTACGGCCTGTGACCCTGTTGTGGTTGATGGGGATTATGCCTATGTTACCTTAAGGGGCGGCAATATGTGCGGTGCCACGGAGAGTGGACTTTTTATAGTTGACATTTCGGATATTACCAACCCAGAATTGGTAAAGACTTATCCTATGGACGGTCCTTATGGTCTGGGGGTAAAGGATGAAAAACTATTTGTGTGCGATGGGTCTTCAGGTCTTAAGGTCTATGATAAGTCCAACGTTCAGAATTTAGTGCAACTTAACCACTTTAAGGATATAGATACCTTTGATGTTATTCCCTTAGAGGATAATTTATTGATGATAGGGGAAGAAGTCCTATATCAATATGAATATCTGGAGAACAAAATAAAGCTGCTTAGTACATTTAAGCTTGATTAATTTCCATGAATTGGATTAAAACACCCCTTAAAATAGGGGTGTTTTTTTATGGTGACACAAATGAAAATCCATTAAATAAAAATTTTGATATACTTTTGTGTCACCAAAAACTAGTTAATGGCAAAGAATTTAGTAATCGTAGAGTCCCCGGCTAAAGCAAAAACAATTGAAAAATTTTTAGGAAAGGAATATAAGGTAGAGTCCAGTTTTGGCCATATTGCCGATTTGCCTTCCAAAGAATTGGGAGTGGATGTGGACAATAAATTTGCCCCTAAATATATTGTTGACAAGGATAAAAAGGCCCTTGTTAAAAAGCTTAAGGATTTGGCGGACAAAGCGGATACGATATGGCTTGCAAGTGATGAAGACCGTGAAGGGGAGGCAATTTCCTGGCACTTGGCAGAGGAATTGAAATTGGACAAGAACAAAACAAAACGGATAGTTTTTAACTCAATTACCAAATCTGCCATTCAAAAGGCCATTGAAAATCCCCGGGAAATTAATTATGATTTGGTGAACGCCCAACAGGCAAGGCGGATTTTGGATAGATTGGTGGGATACGAACTTTCCCCGGTCTTGTGGAAAAAAATTAAACCCGGTTTATCTGCGGGTAGGGTTCAATCCGTTGCGGTGAGATTAATAGTAGAAAGGGAACGGGAAATTGAAGCTTTTAATCCGGAAGCGGCTTTTAGGATATCGGCCGAGTTTAAAACCAATGAGGGTAGTATTTTTACGGCCAAGTTAAGCAAGACCTATGCCAGCCGGAAAGAGGCAGAAGCTTTCTTAAAGGAAAATATTGGAGCGAATTTTTCGGTAGCCAGCCTAGATAAAAAACCTGCCAAAAAATCGCCCGCAGCACCATTTACAACTTCAACATTGCAGCAGGAAGCTTCCAGGAAATTGTATTTTTCAGTTTCAAGGACCATGCAAGTGGCACAACGCTTATATGAGGCTGGGTTAATAACTTATATGAGAACGGATAGCGTAAACCTTTCACAGGATGCTATAGATGCAGCTAAGGATGCCATTATAAGTAATTACGGTAAGGAATACAGTAAGGTTAGAAATTTTACAGGGAAATCCAAGGGGGCGCAGGAGGCCCATGAGGCCATCCGCCCAACGGAGATGACCAATCAATCACCATCCTTGGAAAGGGATCAATCCAAATTGTACGAGTTAATTTGGAAACGTACCCTGGCTTCGCAAATGAGTGATGCCGAATTGGAGCGCACCAATGTTAAAATAAAGGCCAATACCCATAAGGAGGAATTTACTGCCAATGGGGAAGTGATTAAATTTGACGGATTCCTGAAGGTGTATCTGGAAGGTACTGATGAGGAGGATATAAGTGAAGAGCAGGAGGGAATGCTTCCATCTATGAAAGAGGGTGAAAAACTCCTTAATAATTATATCACGGCAACAGAACGTTTTTCCAGGGCACCCTATAGGTTTACAGAAGCTTCTTTGGTTAAAAAACTGGAAGAGCTTGGAATAGGAAGACCGTCTACCTATGCACCCACTATTTCCACTATTCAGAATAGAGGCTATGTGGAAAAGGGAACCATTGAGGGCACGGAAAGAAATTATGTACAGCTTCTGCTTAAATCGGATAAGCTGACAACTAAAGAATTAAAAGAAAATGTGGGCTCCGACAAAGGGAAATTGGTGCCAACGGATATTGGAATAATTGTGACCGACTTTTTGGTAGGGCATTTCGAAACAATTTTGGATTATCATTTCACTGCCAAAGTGGAAGAGGATTTTGATGAGATTGCTTCTGGCGACGAGGATTGGCAAAAAGTATTGAAGGATTTTTATGGGGATTTTCACCCGAAAGTCCTGGATGTGGAGGAAAATGCGGATAGGGCCAGTGGCGAGCGCATTTTGGGCACCGACCCAAAGACGGGAAGACAAGTTTCGGTTAGATTGGGCCGTTTTGGGCCCATGGTACAGGTTGGTACGGTAGATGACGAGGAAAAACCATTGTTTGCCAGTCTGCTACCAGACCAGTCTTTAAATACCATCAGCTACGAAGAAGCCATGGACCTGTTTAAATTGCCAAGAAAACTTGGGGTTTATGAAGGGGAAGATGTAGAAGCCAATGTAGGTCGTTTTGGTCCTTATATAAGGTTTGGTAAAAAGTTTGTCTCCTTGGGCAAGGATGAAAATGCCATGGAAATAGATATGGACAGGGCCGTAGAACTTATTAAGGAAAAACAACAGGCCGATGCCCCTATTGCCATGTATGAGAATAAGGAGGTTACTAAAGGGGTCGGAAGATTTGGTCCATTTATTAAATGGGATGGAATGTTTATTAATGTGAGCAAAAAATATGACTTTGATAGCCTTTCCAAACAGGATATAGAAGAGATTATAGAGGCCAAAAAACAAAAGGAGATCGATAAATTGGTCCAAGAATGGCCAGAAGAAGGTATTCGTATAGAGAAAGCAAGATGGGGAAGGCATACCATAATTAAGGGCAAGGTTAAGGTAGAGGTCTCCAAGGATGTGGATGCCACCAAGATTTCCCTTAAGGAGGCCCAGGAATTAATTGAGAAAAAGACACCAAAGAAAAAAACAAAAGCAAAACCTAAGGCTAAAAAATAATATGGCATTCGATTTTTTAGTACCCGTTAGTGATAGGGTATTGGCCCACTGCGAATTACTTCCGGCCCAAGCATTGGGGAAACACATATATATGCACACTGCACGGCATGGTCTTCCGGTGCTGGCAAATGTAAGTGTGGCAATACTGGGGGTTAATGAATCTAGAAATGCTTTTGAAAAAAAACCGGAGCGCCTGGATATTTCCGAAATTAGACTTCAGTTGTATAATTTAATGATGGGGAACTGGAATTCCTCCATCATAGATCTGGGCGATATTGAGGAAGGCGAGACCGTAGAGGACACTTATTTTGTGGTCAAGGAAATAGTTGCCGGCCTGTTGGAAGAAAATATTATTCCTATTGTTATTGGGGCAACCCAAGACATTACCTATCCTACTTATAGGGCTTTTGACGGTCTTAAAAATATGGTTAACCTAGTGTCTATAGATAGTAGGTTCGACTTTGGGATGGACGAAGACCTTATTTCTTCCCATTCCTATATGAGTAAAATAATTACCGAGAAACCCAACAATCTTTTTAATTTCTCCAATATAGGCTATCAAAGCTATTTTAATTCCCAAGAAGAAATGGACCTGATGGAGCGCCTTTTCTTTGATTCCTATAGGTTGGGCGAGCTAATTTCCAATATAACCTTAGCAGAACCGGTACTTAGAAATGCACATGTGGTAAGTTTGGATGCACGTGCCATACGTGCGGCAGATATGGGGTACTCCAGAAACTTTTCTCCGAACGGATTTAATGGACGGGAAATTTGTGCCATTTCAAGATATGCCGGAATTAGTGATAATGTATCCGTTTTTGGGATATACGAATGCGAAAACAGTAATCAGGCCTTTCAACTTGTAGCCCAAATAATATGGTATTTTATAGAGGGCCTAAACTTTAGGATTCAAGAGTCTCCCAATAGTAATAGTAACGACTTCACCAAGTATACCGTACCTACAGAGGATGAATCCCTCGTCTTTTACAAAAGCCATCTAAGCGAAAGATGGTGGGTAGAGGTACCTTCAATTTTAACTTCACATACTAAAACAAATTCACCCGCGTTATTACCATGCACTGAATTGGATTATCTGGATGCATGTAATCAAAATATTCCTGAGCGGTGGTTTAAAGCCTATAAAAAAGGGTTTAATTGAAATAATAAATTTAGGGTATAAAAACAAATTTTATACAATAAATTATTTAAAAATAAGTTTTAGAGAATAATACTTGTGTTTGCATTTATAATCATAATCGAAATTTAACCTAACGTATGAAGAAGCTATTGTTGTCATCTATAGCATTTGTTTTTTTACTCTCAAGTTGTGGGTCCAAAACAAAAGGAGAGCTGGTCGGAGCTCAAGGAAAAAAGTGGTATCCCGAAAAACCCTATGGTATGGAATTGATTCCTAGAGGAGCGTTCATTATGGGTAAGAGTGAGGAAGATCAGGCTAAGGTACTAAACGCCCCGACAAAGACTGTAACTGTTCGATCTTTCTATATGGATGATACCGAAATTACGAATAGTGAATATCGTCAATTTGTAGAATGGGTCAAAGATTCCATTGCAAGAACAAAATTGGCTATTCTAGCAGATGAATTGGGATTGGGACCTGAAGATGGAGGTATAGGCGATTATGCTTTTAAGGATGCCGATACTACAAGATTGTCTGCCTATGATAAGTACATGCTGAACAATTATGCCGGTATGGGAGAAACAGGCTACGAAGGAAGGGCATTGGACAGAAAACAGAATTTAGTCTGGGATACCTCCAAATATCCGGACGAGTATTATGCCGAGGTAATGGATTCCTTGTACATTCCTGAGGAAGAATCCTATAATGGACAACGTCATATAGATGTTACCAAATTAAAATACAAATACACCTGGATGGATATTGAGGCTGCGGCACGTGCCAAAAAGGGAAGTAGAAAGGATTTTATAAAACAGGAAGAACTTGAAATATATCCGGATACTACGGTATGGATCAAGGATTTCGCATACTCCTACAATGAGCCTATGCACAATGATTACTTCTGGCACGACGCCTATAGTGATTATCCTGTGGTAGGTGTTACTTGGCAACAGGCTCAGGCCTTTTGTAATTGGAGGACTAAATTTAAGAACGACGACCAAAAAAGTAGGGGCAAGCAATTTGTCAACCGCTTTAGACTACCTACCGAAGCGGAATGGGAATATGCTGCCAGAGGTGGTATAGAAGGAGGAACATACCCATGGGGTGGACCTTATGTAATTAGTGATACCGGATGTTTTATGGCCAACTTTAAACCACAGCGTGGAGATTATGCGGCAGATCAGGCCTTGTATACGGTAGAGGCAAAGTCCTATGAGCCCAACGATTATAACCTGTACAACATGGCCGGTAACGTTTCCGAATGGACCAATAGTAGCTATGACCCAAATTCATATGAATATGTGTCCACTATGAACCCTAATGCGGAATCTACCCAAAACGCTAGAAAAGTTATACGAGGTGGATCATGGAAAGATGTTGCTTATTTCCTACAGGTAAGCACCAGGGATTATGAATACCAGGATTCGGCACGTAGTTATATCGGTTTTAGAACCGTACAGGATTACATGGGAGAGGAAGACTCAACCAATTAGAATATAAATAAAGAAGACCTTTATATTGAATCAAACGTTAAACCAAATACTTATTATTAACATTACTTAAATTAAATTTAAAATTATGGCACAGTCAAAATCAACTAAGAAATTATTTAACATGGCCTACGGCCTTGGTGCATCTGTAGTAATTATAGGAGCATTGTTTAAGATCCTTCACTGGCAATTTGGCCCACTTACAGGAGGATTGTTGTTGGCAATCGGACTTATTACCGAAGCACTAATTTTTGCCATCAGTGCATTTGAACCAGTAGATGACGAATACGATTGGTCATTGGTATATCCTGAATTAAACGGAGGTACTTCAACTGGAAAATCAAATTCCAAAGCGGAAATTAAAGAGGCTGAAGCTTCCTTGTCCAAAAAATTGGATGAATTGTTAAAAGAGGCTGGTGTAGATGCCAATCTTATGGAAAGTCTTGGATCTAGCATTAGAAACTTTGAAGGTGCTGCCAAAGGTATTGCCCCTACAGTAGATGCTATGGAATCTACCAAAAAGTATTCTGAGGAGATGGTACAGGCTGCAGCACAAATGGAATCTTTGAACAGTCTTTATAAGGTTCAATTGGAAAGCGCTAGTAGACAAGCATCTATCAATGAGGAAGTGGTGCAGAATTCAAGTGCCCTAAAAGAGCAAATGGAATCTTTGGCTACCAACCTTTCTTCTTTGAACGGAGTTTACGGTGGTATGTTATCTGCAATGAATAGAAACTAATTAGTTAGAATTCAATAACCAAACCCAAATCAATTAATAATTAAAACTAATTAGAAAAATGGCAGGAGGAAAAGCAACACCACGTCAGAAGATGATCAACCTAATGTATTTGATCTTCATCGCGATGTTGGCCCTAAATATGGGAAAAGAAGTTCTATCGGCTTTCGGTCTTATGAACGAAAAGTTAGAAGCTTCTAACATAAAAACCACGGAAAACAATACCGCTTTCCTAAGTGGTCTTGAAACTAAAGCATCTGAAAATGCTGAAAAATTTGGCCCTCTTTTGGAGGACGCCAAGAAAATAAAGGAATTGTCTGCAGAGTATTACCAATATTTGGAAAACTTGAAAAAGGAGATGATGGCCGATGTTGAGGATCCAAAAGATTATCAAGTAATGGACAAGACCGATTATTTGGATCAGCGTTTTTTTCAGGGAGATCAACTTGGAGCAGATGGTAAAGAGTTCTTGGACCGTTTGGTAAACTATCGTACGCAGATTGCTGCGGTTATGCCTAAGGAATTGGAGTCTGTAAAATCTTCCGTACAATCTAGGTTTGAAACCGGTGATGAGAATGGTAAGGTTACAAAGAGGGATGGTTCCAAGCAAGATTGGTTGAACTATAACTTTGAAGGCTATCCTTTGGTTGCATCATTGACCAAGATTACTTCTCTTCAGGCCGATATTAAAGCCACAGAGGAAGATGCCCTTAAAGCAATGCTTCAGGGACAGTTGAGCAGTGAGGTTTCCATGACCAATTATACCACTTTGTTGGAGCAAGAAAAATCTGCCTTTTATGCAGGTGAAAAATTTGCGGGAAATATTGTATTGGGTCGTAAAGATGCCACTACTAAGCCTAATGAAGTTAACTTGACCCTAGATGGTAGAAAGTTGAGCGAAGGTACCGATTATGTTATCGAGGACGGTAAGGTAAGGTTAACCGTAAGTGCTGGAAGTGCTGGTGATCATAAGATTGAAGGTAACTTGGTGTTTATGCAGGATGGAGAGCGTACAGAAGTGCCAGTATCCTCTACATTTGCCACTATTACCAAGCCAAATGCAGCCGTAATTTCTGCCGATAAAATGAATGTGGTTTATCGTGGTGTTTCCAACCCTATAACCATATCCATTCCAGGTATTCCTGATAACAATGTAACTGCATCCGCTCCAGGACTTACTAAGCAGAGTGGAAGTAAATACGCTATGAACCCAGGAACAGGAAGAACCGTATCCATAACTGCTTCAGGTAAATTACCTGATGGACAAATGATCAAAACTTCTTCAGAATTTAGGATTAAGGATATTCCAAGACCTTCAGGATCTGTAAGGGGAGAATCAGGAAGCGCTAAAATGGGTAAAAATAACCTAGAGATCTCTACTATTGGAGCTCTATTGGAAGACTTTGATTTTGATCTTAACCTTGCGGTTAGTGGATTTAAATTTAAGGTTCCAGGACAACCAACTGTAGATGTAAATGGTAACAAATTGGATGCTAGAGCCAAGTCGGCCCTTAAAAGAGCAAGCCGTGGAGATGCAGTTCAGATATTTGATATCGAAGCATATATTACAAATAACAAAAGCTATAAGCTTAAAAAGGTATCTCCTGTAGTTGTGGAGATAACAAACTAGTAAAAATGTTGTGAGAAGGCCATGGTGAATAGGAATGTTTGCCGTGGCCAATTCACCAGTCCAACCTCAGTGGG
Source organism: Arenibacter troitsensis (assembly GCF_900177645.1). Classification (GTDB taxonomy): domain Bacteria; phylum Bacteroidota; class Bacteroidia; order Flavobacteriales; family Flavobacteriaceae; genus Arenibacter; species Arenibacter troitsensis. The sequence continues at coordinate 41,099 of NZ_FXAO01000004.1, read as the reverse complement.
ACTGAAGATTAAAAACAATAAATTTAAACAGATGAATTGGAAAAATGTTTTATTAATTGGAGTAGTGGTCCTGTTGCCCTTATCTATTTCCGCCCAGGCAAATATTCTAAATGCCAAATTACCGGAAGAGATAGGGAAAAAAACAGAAGCGCAAATTGCGAAAGATAATGACGCTCCTTTACCTTACGCTTATGTGGACGATAGGGATATTCTCTGGTCCAAAACCGTATGGGAGGTTATTGACTTGGACGAGCGTGTAAACTTTCCGCTGTATTATCCTTTGGACACTATTGATATAGGTCCGGACAGAAGGTCATTGTATGATGTGTTGATCAAAAACATTAAGAATGGTAAATTGACAGATGTTTATGTAGACTCTTATTTTACCGAAAAAAGAAAGTTCAGCGATTTGGCTGCAACTCTGCAGAAAGTAGATACTACCGACTACGGATACGAGCAATATAATGCAGGAGAGCCTATTTCTCCAGAATATATTAATCGTAGGAACCTTACAGCTGCCGATTTGGAGGAATATCTTATTAAAGGAATTTGGTATTTCGATAAAAGATTGGGTGAGTTAAAATACCGATTATTGGGTATTGCACCTGTAGCTCCGGATGTTAACTTTATAGATGATGAGTCTATGGATTTGGCAGAAGCAAAAGTTCCATTGTTCTGGGTATGGTATCCTAGTGCACGACAAATATTACATGAGGCAAAAGTGTTTAACCAACGCAATTCCGCACAACCTATTTCTTTTGATATGTTGTTGAACGCAAGAAGGTTCAATGCAACGATCTATAAAGAGGATAACGTGCATGGAGACCGTGAGGTTAAGGACTATATAGCTGATAATGCCTTGTTTCAATTATTGGAATCCAAGCGAATTAAGGAGGTTATCCGAGATAGGGAACAAGATATGTGGGCCTACTAGCCTTAATAATATTCCAATTCATATATAAGCTAAGCGCCACATCTTTAGATGTGGCGCTACTTTTTTTGGACTAATTGTACTTGCCTTTGTAAGTTAGAATAGTGAATTAAGGTGCTTTTCCTATAAGCAACCTGATTAATATTTTAATTTGATGAAGATTTGCATTTCCTTCTCTACTTTTGCTACATGGTAGATTATCTAATTGTAGGTCTGGGCTTGGCCGGTATTTCTTTTTGTGAAGTTTTGGAGAGAAATGAGAAGTCGTTTAAAGTAATCAGTGATGATTCCCAAACCTCTTCCGTAGTAGCGGGCGGACTTTATAATCCGGTTACCCTTAAACGTTTTACATTGGCCTGGAATGCCAATGAACAGTTAGACCTGGCCATTCCATTTTATTCCGAATTGGAAAGGAAATTGGATATCCAATTGGATTATAAGATTCCTATCCTAAGGCGTTTTGCCAGTATAAATGAACAGAATCTGTGGTTTGAGGCTTCCGACAAACCCAATCTGGGCCATTTTGTGGCACCAAAAATACTCTCCAATCATAATCCTAACATTGAAGCACCTTATGGCTATGGGGAAGTATTGCATACCGGAAGGATAGATACGGCTGTTTTATTAGTGCACTACGGCAAGTATTTGGGCGATAAAGATGTATTGCTTCGGAAAACTTTTGATTTTAAAGCCCTAAAGCTGCGGGATGGATTTGTGGAATACGGTGGCATAAAGGCCAAATACATAGTTTTTGCAACTGGATTTGGGATTAAAAACAACCCATATTTTAAATATTTGCCGCTCAACGGTACCAAAGGGGAATTGTTGACCATAATGGCACCAGCTCTAAAAGAGGAGAGGGTAATAAAATCGTCAGTTTTTATAATTCCCTTGGGCGCGGATATGTATAGGGTGGGAGCTACCTATAAATGGAATGACAAAAGCAATTCTCCAACGGAAGAGTGCAAACAGGAGCTTTTGCAAAAGTTGAACACTTTTTTAAAATGTCCCTATGAAGTTGTAGAACATGTGGCTGGAATTAGACCAACAGTAAGTGATAGGAAGCCACTTGTGGGCAGACATCCTAAGCATAAAAACATGTATTTGCTCAATGGTTTGGGTTCGAGAGGGGTCATGATAGCGCCTTCGGCGTCCATGCAACTTTATGCATTAATAGAAAATAGAGAAGCATTGGCGCCCGAAATGGACCTGTCCCGGTTTACCCAGAAGCACTTTAGGTACTGATCTTGGTGGTAGCCTTTGGGTCGTATTTTATAAAGAAATTGATCCATATGTTACGTGATACCCTAATAATAAACGGCATAAAAAAGATCAATGTAACTATGATGGCAATAAAGGTATTTATCAAGGTGGCTTTGAAAAATAAAAAGGCAATCACAAATGCTGCCACAGCAAATGCCACGCCTACACCATAACTAACATACATAGCCCCGTAGAAAAAAGAGGGTTCTATTTTATATTTGGTTCCACAATGCGAGCAGCGCTCGTTCATTTTGAAGATATTGCCAAGATGATATGGGTTTTGGTCCCGATACATACTCTCTTCGTGACATTTAGGACAAGTTCCTGTTAAAATGCTGTAGAGTTTGTTTCCTTTTTTTAACATTTGCAAAAAGTTTCTACAAAATTACATTTTTGTAGCATTAATTAGTGTAACATTAGTCACCAAATATGCTTAATATCCACAATCTCTCCGTTTCTTTTGGAGGAGAATATCTATTTGAAGAAATATCTTTTCGTTTGAATTCTGGAGATCGGGTTGGTCTTATAGGAAAGAACGGAGCGGGTAAATCCACGCTTTTGAAAATTTTATCCAAGGATATGCCCATAGATTCGGGAACTATAGCCTCTGATAAAGATATTAAAATGGGCTTCTTGCGGCAGGATATCGATTTTGATTTGGGAAGGACGGTTCAGGAAGAAGCCCATCAGGCCTTCGAGGAAATAAAGGCTTTGGAACTTAGGTTGGACGAAATTAACCACCAGCTAGCGGAGCGTACCGATTATGAAAGTGAGTCTTATAACCAGTTGATTATAGACTTGAACGATGTAACCCATCATTACGAAATATTGGGAGGTTACAATTATCAGGGCGAAACTGAAAAGGTATTGTTGGGTCTAGGTTTTAAACGTGAGGATTTTGATCGTAAAACAGAAACCTTTTCCGGTGGGTGGCGTATGCGTATAGAATTGGCAAAGCTTTTGTTACAAAGCAATGACGTTCTTTTATTGGATGAGCCAACAAACCACTTGGATATCGAATCAATAATATGGTTGGAGAATTTCCTGAAGAATTATGCAGGGGGTGTCATGATAGTCTCACACGATAAAATGTTCTTGGATAATGTTACCAATAGGACCATTGAAATTTCGTTGGGAAGGATATATGATTACAACAAGCCCTATTCCAAATACTTGGTACTCAGAAACGAAATTAAGCAACAGCAGTTAAATGCACAGAAAAATCAAGAGAAGGAAATACAGCAGGCTGAAAGGTTGATTGAAAAGTTCAGGGCCAAATCCACCAAGGCCTCCATGGCGCAGTCCCTGATCAAGAAGCTCGACAAAATGGAGCGGATAGAGGTTGATGAGGATGATAATAGCGTGATGAACCTAAGGTTTCAAATTTCCGTAACCCCTGGTAAAGTTGTAACGGAAATAGAAGGTTTATCCAAAAGTTATGGGGATAACCATGTACTAAAGAACATAGACCTTTTAATAGAACGGGACTCCAAGACCGCTTTTGTAGGGCAAAATGGACAAGGGAAATCCACGCTGGCAAAAATTTTGGTAGGGGAATTGGATCATAAGGGGCATTTAAAATTGGGGCATAATGTTCAGATTGGTTATTTCGCGCAGAATCAGGCAGAATATTTGGACGGTGAAAAGACTATATTGGATACCATGATAGATGCAGCCAATGAAAAGAACAGAAGTAAGGTCAGGGATATTTTAGGGTCTTTTTTATTTAGGGGCGATGAGGTGGAGAAATATGTAAAAGTACTATCTGGAGGTGAGCGTAACAGATTGGCCCTTGCCAAGATGTTGTTACAGCCTTTTAATGTGTTGGTTATGGATGAGCCTACCAACCACTTGGACATTAAATCCAAGAATGTGCTAAAACAGGCCCTTCAAAATTTTGATGGAACCTTGATATTGGTAAGTCACGATAGGGATTTTTTACAGGGTCTTACCAATAAAGTATATGAATTCAAGGATGGTAGCATTAAAGAATATCTGGGTGATATCGATTTTTATTTGGAACAGCGGAAAGTGGAGGATTTCCGTGCAATAGAAAAGAAGCAAACGGTAGTCCAAAAAAAGGAAAAACCCCAAGAAAAACACATTGATTTTGAAGATCAAAAAAAGATAAAATCCTTAAAAAATAGGCTCAGTTCAACGGAAAGTGATATTGCCCGTCTAGAAAAGGAGATAGCTGCTATTGATCATGATCTACTTATGAATTATGACGCTACAATTGCAAAGGACAATTTTTTCGACGCTTATCAAAAGAAAAAAAAGAATCTTGAGAACCTAATGAAAACTTGGGAAAGTATCACTTTGGAACTTGAAGAGTTTTCTTTGTAGGAGAAAAACCCAAGGGGTTGAAATTCTTTCACCACATCTTTTTACACTTTCGCAACAAATATGGGGCTTTAAGGCTTATTTCGTCGAATATATTTGCTGTTTATCGTACAATAATTTTATTTTGTAGGGTAATTCTTATTCCTTAAAAGGGTAAAAGTAAAATATATGAGAAAAAGCATATTTATGCTATTCATGGTTTTATCGGGACAATTTTTGTCCGGACAGGTTTCTGATCTGGAAAAAAATGTGCTTATAGACATTTATAACAGTGCTCAGGGCGATCACTGGATAAAAAAATGGGATTTAAACGCCCCGGTTTCCACTTGGGAAGGTGTTACACTTGAGAACAATAAGGTGGTCTCCATTAGTTTAATGAACAATAACCTTAGGGGGAGCATACCAAATTCTATAGGCGAATTAAAGAATTTAAAAGTTTTGAACCTTGCCCTAAATAGTATAGGCGGGAATATTCCGGAAAGTATAACCGAATTAAAAAAAATGGTTGTTCTAAGGTTGGGTAAAAATAAGTTGGCAGGGACGATCCCGCAGAATATTGGGGACCTGGAAAAACTTCTTGTATTGGATCTTTTCCATAATGATCTTTCAGGGGAATTGCCCCAAAGCTTGGGCGAGATTAAAAACTTAAGGGTCATATTGCTTTCCCATAACGGATTAAGTGGTTCCATTCCTTTGACTTTCGGTAACTTAAAATATTTGGAGCGTTTGGAGTTGGGCGATAATAATTTTGGAGGAGTAGTTCCGGAAAGTCTGGAAAACCTGACTAACCTTAAAATGCTGGTTTTGGCGGAAAACCAATTTAGGGGAGAATTTCCTGAAGATATCTTGAGCCTACCTAACTTAAAATTGGTACAACTTCAAAATAATAGATTTGGTAAAAGTGATTTTAGCAACGATGAAGGTATGGCGAATTTTGCCCTTTTTGATTATGATGGAAGTAATCATAGAAACTTTGATCTCGAAAAAATAAATAGTAATAAAGACGTTAGAACGGCCGATACCAGGTTTGAGGATAGTTTTAATTAAAAGAATATGAATATGATACAACAAAAATTACAAAGAGTTTGCGTATTCGGGGTAATCGTATTTTGTTTGGTTTTTACCACAGCGGTGAATGCAATGGTTCCTAAAAGTGAAAAAAACGCACTATTGGAACTTTATAAAAGTACCAAAGGCCAAAATTGGAATACCGTATGGGATGTTAACGCCCCTGTAGAGAGCTGGTTTGGAGTAACGGTCCAAAATGGGCATGTGGTGGAAATCAACCTATTTAGGAATAACTTGGAAGGTAGACTTCCCGAAAGCATAGGGAATCTTAAACATTTGGTAAATCTAAATCTTGCCTTTAATATTATTAGCGGGGAAATTCCAAAAAGTATAGCCCAATTAAGTAAATTGGAGGTGTTGAAATTGGAGATGAATAGGTTGGAAGGTGAAATACCTTCCGAAATTGGAAATATGGAATCTTTGGTTAGACTTTCCGCCTTTAATAATTTCCTGTCCGGAAAAATACCGGAAAGTCTTGGAAATATTCAAACCTTAAGGGAGCTTAATCTATCCAGTAATAACCTTACTGGGCGCATACCAAATTCATTGGGTGAGCTTTCAAAATTAGAGAGTCTGGGACTTTTTGAAAATAAATTATACGGTTCCATTCCCGGAGAATTGGGGAAATTGGGTAATTTAAAGGAATTGGTTCTGGCGAACAATGAACTTGGCGGTGAAATTCCTAAAGAGTTTGGACAATTGGCAAGCCTTAAAGTGCTCCAAATTCAGAATAACAATATTTTCTCTTTTGAGAATATGGAAGGCATGAATTCAGGTCAATTCCTAGTTTTTGATTATGATAAGAAGGAAGTAGGGAAAGAAGATAAATATAAGGATTTCGATGTCATCAAAACAAGAATGGCAGATACGAAGTTTGAGGACGAAATGGACGAGTAGTAATTACTTAAAAATAAGTTGGTTTGGTTAAAAGGAATACAATATGTATTCCTTTTTTTTTGATTATCACCTTATTTCGGAACTTTAAGATACATTTAACAAGAATCCCTTGAACTAATAGATAGTTTTGCAGTCAAACCAACTTATAAACCCTGTATGAACTCGAGAAAAATTGCATTATCTATTATTGGGGGCCTTCTAATAATAGGCTCCTTTTTTGGTGCAAAATATATTATAAATAGTAAGACCACTCCAAAACCACGACCAGAAAAAGTGGTAAAAACGGTGGTTGTAGAGAAAGTCAAGAATGGTAATATTCCTATAATTGTTCCGGCAAATGGGAACCTTGTTGCCAAAAGAAGGGTAGAGCTTTTTTCGGAAGTTCAAGGCGTATTTAAGGCTGGAAACAAATTATTTAAACCCGGTCAGGAATACAGGGCAGGAGAAATTCTTATAAGAATAGATGCTGCCGAATATTATGCCAATGTTCAATCTTCCAAAAGCAATTTGTACAATTTAATAACTTCCATTATGCCGGATCTGCGATTGGACTATCCGGAGGTATTCAATAAATGGCAAACCTTTTTGGCTAATTTTGATATCAATAAAAGTATTCCTCCCCTGCCCGAAATGTCTTCGGACAAAGAAAAATATTTTATTTCCGGGCGAGGAATTTTGACCAGTTACTATACCATCAAAAATTTGGAGCAGCGATTGGCCAAATATACCATTGCGGCACCTTTTAATGGGGTATTGACCGAAGCATTGGTCACAGAAGGCACCTTGGTCAGGTCCGGTCAAAAATTGGGCGAATTTATCAATACCAACGATTTTGAATTGGAAGTTGCCATTAGCAAGACCTACAGCGATCTGCTAAATGTGGGAGAGGTGGTGGAGTTAAAAAGTATAGATAGGAACAAAACTTACCAAGGAAGAGTAACTAGGATAAATGGACGTGTGGATTTAGCTTCCCAGACCATTACGGCTTTCATAGAGGTAAAGGATCCGGACCTAAGGGAGGGGATGTATCTAGAGGCCCATCTTAAAGCGAAGGAAGAGCCGAATGCTATAGAAATAAACAGAAGTTTATTGCTGGAAACCGAACAAATATTTGTCGTCAGGGATTCCGTTTTGGATTTGATTCCGGTGAAACCTGTATATTTTTCGGATAACAGCGTGGTATTAAAAGATGTGCCAGACGGCATTACCATATTATCCAAACCGGTAATGGGAGCCTATGCCGGCATGTTGGTAAAAGTATTTAATGACCAAGGAACCAACACCAAGGAATAATGAGGAATATTATAGCCTATTTTATAAAGTACCATGTGGCCGTAAATGTCATCATTGTGGCATTCCTGGTTTTTGGTATTGTTGGGGCATTATCATTGAAATCCTCATATTTTCCACTTACAGACTCCAAAAACATTAGTATAAAGGTAACCTACCCAGGTGCTTCCCCGCAAGAAGTGGAGGAAGGTATCGTACTTAAGATAGAGGATAACTTAAAAGGTTTGGAGGGTGTGGATAGGGTTACTTCCACTTCAAGGGAAAACAGCGGCACTATAAATGTTGAGATAGAGAAGGGTAGGGATATCGATTTTATGTTGTTGGAAGTTAAAAATGCCGTGGACAGGGTGCCTTCATTTCCAACAGGTATGGAGCCTTTGGTAGTCTCTAAACTGGAAACAGTGAGGGAAACCATAAGTTTTGCCATTAGTGGCGAAAATATAAGCTTGTCAGCTTTAAAGCAGATTGGTAGGCAAGTGGAAAACGACATCAGGGCTATGGAGGGCATATCCCAAATAACCATTACCGGATACCCTGAAGAGGAAATAGAGATTGCTGTAAACGAAAATAGCCTTTTGGCATATAATGTGTCATTTGAAGAGGTGGCCCAAGCAGTCTCCAACGCCAATATTTTGGTTACCGGGGGTAATATTAAAACCAGCGCAGAGGAATTTCTAATCAGGGCCAACAATAGGTCCTATTACGGAAATGAATTATCCAATATAATCGTGAGGGCCAATGCTTCGGGGCAAACAGTTCGCCTAAAGGACGTGGCAGTGATTAGGGATCGGTTTTCGGAAACGCCCAATGCTACCTATTTTAATGGAAATCTTGCGGTAAATATTGCTATTACAAGTACCAATACGGAAGATTTAATAACATCATCGGACAAGGTAAAGGAATATATACAAGAGTATAATCAGAAACACAATAATGTAAAGCTGAGTGTCATAAGTGATCAGTCCGTAACACTTACACAGCGTACGCAATTGTTGACCGAAAATGCCATAATGGGTATGATTTTGGTGCTCATTTTCCTTTCGCTGTTCCTCAATACCCGATTGGCGTTTTGGGTGGCCTTTGGCCTGCCTGTTGCGTTTTTGGGAATGTTTGTGTTTGCAGGCTTCTTTGATGTAACCATTAATGTTTTGTCCCTTTTTGGAATGATAATCGTTATTGGTATTTTGGTGGATGATGGTATTGTAATAGCCGAAAATATATATCAGAACTACGAAAAGGGGAAACCGCCAATACAGGCGGCGGTAGATGGTGTTATGGAGGTACTTCCTCCAATTATCTCCGCTATCATTACCACGATATTGGCATTTTCCATATTCCTATTTTTGGATAGTAGGATCGGTGAGTTTTTTGGGGAGGTTTCGGTAATTGTAATTCTAACCTTAGTGGTGTCCTTAGTGGAAGCCTTAATTATTTTGCCTGCGCATTTGGCCCATTCCAAAGCATTGCAGCCATTGGATAACAAGCCCAAAAAAGGATTGGCCAAGGTGTTTGCCAAATTAAGGGTCATCAATGAATGGGGCGATAGTTTTATGGTATGGATGCGGGATAAATTATATGGTCCTATTCTGCGTTTTTCCCTCCGCTATAAAATATTGATGTTTTCCATATTTGTAATGTTACTGTTTTTGAGTTTCGGTTCTATTGGGGGCGGAATTATCAGAACTTCGTTTTTTCCACGGGTGGCAAGTGATCGTGTATCCGTTGATTTGTTGATGCCGAATGGGACACATGAAAGGGTAACCGATTCCATTATTGGTTTAATTGAGGAAAAGGCCAAAATTGTGGATCAGGAGCTAACGGAAAAGTACTTAAAGGGTACTGGTAAAAAGCTTTTTGAAAACATGATAAGGAAAGTGGGGCCCGGTTCCTCAACGGCCTCGCTGGATATCAATCTCTTGCCAGGGGAAGAAAGGCCAGACGCCATACGATCGGATTTGATTACCAATAGATTGCAGGAACTGGTGGGTCCGGTTATTGGGGTTGAAAGCCTTATTTATGGTTCAGGGGGTAATTTTGGGGGAAGCCCCATTTCGGTTTCCCTTTTGGGAAATAATATAGTAGAGTTAAAAGAGGCCAAAAAAGAGCTTAAGGCCATTTTGGAGAATAACGCCCTTTTGAAGGATGTGGCGGACAATGATCCGGCGGGAATAAAGGAAATAAGGCTGGAACTGAAGGAAAATGCCTATTTAATGGGGTTGGACCTTAGAAGTGTGATGAATCAAGTTAGGTCCGGATTTTTTGGGGCCCAAGCACAACGCTTTCAACGGGGGCAGGATGAAATTAGGGTTTGGGTGCGTTACGACCGTTCTGACCGATCTTCCATCAATGATCTGGACGATATGAGGATAAGCACTCCAAGTGGCAGTAAGGTGCCCTTAAAGGAGATTGCAAGTTACGTTATTGTTCGGGGAGATGTTGCCATTAATCATTTGGAAGGCCAACGTGAAATTCAGGTTTCGGCAGATATTAAGGATGATAAGACTACTAGTGCTACTGATATTATGAACGAAATAAGGACGGTTATTATGCCGGATATCCATTCTAGATATCCTACCGTAACTGCGTCTTATGAAGGCCAGAACAGGGAGACTGCTAAGCTTTTCGGATCTTTAAAATTTGTGGGTCTTTCCGTTTTGCTGTTGATCTATATTACCATAGCCTTTACCTTTAGGAGTTTTAGTCAGCCGCTAATGTTGATTATTTTAGTGCCTTTTAGTATCACCGCTGTAGCCTGGGGACACTGGATCCATGATTTTCCTATCAATGTACTGTCCATGTTGGGAATTATTGCCTTGATAGGTATTATGGTAAATGACGGTTTGGTGCTTATTGGCAAATTCAATGGTAATCTTAGGGAAGGTATGAAGTTTGACGATGCCATTTATGAAGCTGGAAAATCCAGGTTTAGGGCTATATTTCTGACTTCTATTACGACCATTGCCGGATTGGCGCCATTGCTTTTGGAAAAAAGTCGGCAAGCACAATTTTTAAAACCCATGGCCATATCCATTGCTTATGGAATTGGATATGCAACTGTATTGACCTTATTGATGCTGCCTTTATTTCTTGCTTTTAGCAATAAAATTAAAGTTGGTTCCAAATGGTTGATCACTGGAAAAAAAGTGACCAAAGAAGAGGTGGAGCGGGCAATAAAGGAACAAATGGAAGAAAGTCATATGCAAAATTTTGAAAAACATGAGCAGAATGGTCATTCTCCGGTAATATCAACTACGTTAGAGGATGAAGCCATAATATCTAACGATTTGGAAGACAGTAAGTAAATGGGATATAAATATATAATTGCAGGCCTGCTAATTGGTTTTTGCGGAGTTGTAAGTGCTCAGGAGAGGTTATTGTCCAAAGATGCTGCTGTATCATTGGCCTTGGAAAACAATTTTGGAATTAAGGTGGCCAAAAATCAGGTGGCCATTGCGGATAATAATGCGGGTATCCTCAATTCTGGTTACTTGCCTTCCTTTACAGGTACAGCTGGTGCCACGTATAACGAGTTGAACAGTAATACGGAGTACCCGGGCCAATTTGAATCCAATGGGAGCCCCAGGCCAGATTTGGAGATCAATGATGCTGAATCACAATCCTACAATGCCGCTCTTCGATTAGACTATACGCTGTTTGATGGTATGGGCAGACGCTATAATTTTAAGCGATTAAAAGAGCAGTATCAATTATCAGAATTACAAGCTAGGGAAACCATTGAAAATACTATTCTCCAATTATTTAGTGTGTATTATGAAATTGCCAGGCTTACCGAAAACGAAAATGTTCTAAGGCAAGCCTTGGAAATTTCCAAGCAGCGGATAAAAAGAGCGGAATATTCCTTTGAATATGGACAGAATACCAAATTGGACATCCTTAATGCCCAAGTAGATGTTACCAATGATAGTATAAGTTTAATGAATGTTCAGCAGAACTTGGCCAATGCTAAAAGGGATTTGAATGTGGTGCTCAACCAAAATCTCAATGAGACATTTGTGGTGGATACCTTGGTGAGTTTTATTCCTAGATTACAGTTGGAGGATTATATTGCCCAATCGAAAGAAAACAATGTGGCCATACTTCAAACAGAGCGCAATATGGCCATAAACGAGTATGATATTAAGGTGAACAGATCGGGATACCTACCTACCGTGGGGCTAAGCGGTAGTTACGGGTGGAATTTGAACCAAAGCGCAGCAACCTCATTTCTTCCGGGACAAATTATACCTGGAAGCAATAGGAACAGTTTAAATTTGGCTTTAGGAGCCAACCTTACTTGGAATTTGTTCGATGGAGGCGGTACAACCGTAAGGGTAAAAAACGCCAAAATAGCCTATGAAAATCAGGAAATATTCAAGGAACAAGTAATAATGGAAGTGGACAGGGATATTTTAAATGCCTTGGGAATCTATGAAAACAGGTTGCAGATATTTCAAATTCAAGAACAGAACGTAGTGACCAATCAGAATAATTTTGAGCGGTCCAAGGAACAATTTCAATTGGGACGTATCACCTCCATCGAATTTAGGCAGGCCCAAATAAACTTGCTCAATGCTCAGACCAATAAGAATTTGGCAAAATACGACGCCAAGTTGGCCGAATTGCAACTGTTGCAATTAACAGGTCAGTTGTTGTCCGTAGAATTTTGATGGATTTGCGAACAATCCCCAAAAGGAAAGGGCAGATCTCTGGTTATTGCAAAAAGTTTAAGTAATTAAACTATTATCCATGTACGAACACTTCTTTCAATGTCCCTATTGCTGGGAAGAAATATCCATGCTGTTGGATCCATCTATTTCCAAGCAGACCTATGTGGAAGATTGTGAAGTTTGCTGTAATCCAATATCGGTAACCCAGGTTTTTAATGAGGGGGAACTAATTGCATTTGAGGCTTCGGATATTGGCCAATAATATTATTGGCCAACCGATATTCCTTTAAAAAAAGACAGTTTAAAAATGATTGTTTTTAAACTGTCCAATTTAAAGTAGGTATGATAAATTATGCTTATTTCTTGTAGTCCCCGGCATTGATTACCGTCCAATCCTTATAGGGTTTAATGTATTTAACAATAACATTGTTGATGTCACTTACCGTTAGATTCTTTACCTTTTCTTCCAAGTTTTTTTGGAATTCCATGGTGCGATTGTAATAGATGTTGTTGTTTATTACATTGGCCAGTTCGGCATCTTTGGCCCTGGACACATTTTCCTCCTGCACCCAACCGTTTATAGCATTCTTTAATTCTTCCTCGGTAATGCCATCTTTAATAAAACGGTCCAATTCTTCTTTAAATCCTAATTGTACCTTGTCATAGTTTTCCGGAGCGTATATGGCATAGAGGTACATGGATGAATTTTGGTCGTCCGCATTGGAATCGGCTTGGAATCCGGCTCCTGCACCATAACTAACACCGTCCTTCTGGCGCAACCTATCCGCAATCCTCGAATTTAGAAATCCGCCACCAAGAATGGTGGCTGCCATATTTAGTGCAGCATAATCTTCATCGTCCTGGCTAATTTTAATGTTGAGATTTCCAAGTGTCATGGCGTTCTTCTTGTCAGGCGTAAGAATGACTTCATTTACTGAGGGGGAATCGGTAAAGGGATCCTTGAGCCTCGCATAAGTATTTTTGCTCTTGAAGTTGGCAAACTCTTTTTCCATATAGGTCTTTACAAGTTCTGGTTGCATATCGCCTATACCTACTAGAATGGATTTGCCCAAACCGTAATACGCTTTGTGGAAGTTCTTTATGTCTTCTATGGTAATTGTTTTTATGGCAGCTTCCTCTTCTTCAATGGTCATATTGTACAAGGGATGGCCTTTGGGAAAGGTATTGTTTAATACGGATAATCTTTTTGAGGCCAAAAATTGAGGTTCGGTTTTATTACTTTCCAAATAAGCCAAGTATTCGGTTTTTAATTTTTCCAATTCCGAGGCCTCAAACGAAGGCGTTTTCAGCATCTCCGACATTAGGGCCAATGTGGCCATTAGGTTTTCTTCGGTGGAGACGACATTGGCATAGACATTTCCATTACTGGCTCTAAAGGATACCGAGGATTTTAGTTTGCTCAATTCGTCCTCGATCTGTTGCCTGGACTTGGAGCGGGTGCCTTTGTTTAGCATGCTTGCTGTAAAAGATGGGACAACCCCTTTGTTTTTAAGGGATTCCACGTTTCCATTTCTAATGCTGAAACTAAGCCTGACGGTTTTTCCACGGTTATTCTTTTTAATGATACCGTATGCAATACCATTGGAAAGTTGGCCTTGGTCCAATCTGGATTGAATGGCATCATAGGCAACATCAAAGGCCTCACCTGTACCCATGTCTTCCTTGCCTTTGTAATTTGATACAAGGGCCTCAAGATTTTGGGTATGTTCAATGGCTATTCTTTCGGGTTTTTTAGTAGGATTAAACCTGCCTATGGTCCTATTGGTGGTAATAAGGTATTTTTTGGCAACGTCATTGACATCTTCAAGGCTGGCATTCTCAATTCTATCCCGTTGAATAAATGCCAATCGCCAATCGCCAGCACCGATAAATTCGCTCATATAGGTTCCTAAGTAAGATGAGTTTCTAAAGATTTGATCGGTTTGTTTCAAAAGATTGGATTTGGCACGGTCCAATTCCTCCTGGGTGATAGGGGAAGTTTTTACGGCATCCAAAGTTTCCTTTAATATTTTTTCCACTTCGTCCGCATTCTTATCCGAAGGTACATCTACATTGATATATAAAAATCCGGGTTCTTTGGTAAAAGGTGAGAAAGACCATATGGAGGAGGCCTTCTTTGCCTCGATTAACGCTTTGTAGAGCCTTCCGGAAGGTTCGTCGGAAAGAATGTTTTCAAGGATGGAAATTGCAGCATAATCTTCGTGGGAACCTGCTGGGGTGTGGTACATGGTAGAAACTATCTGCAGATCGCCAACACGGTTGAGTTCAACCGTTTTTTCACCATCTTGAGCTGGCTCTTCGGTGTAAGAGTCGAGTATTGGGGTTGCAGGATTTTCTATTTTACCAAACTTTTTTTCGATCAATTCCAATGTTTTGGCTTCCTCAAATTTACCAGTAACCATTAAAACCGCATTGTCCGGACGGTAGAATTTTTTATAGAATGCCTGAAGGTTCTCAATGGGAACTCGCTCTATGTCCGATCTATTTCCAATAGTACTATTGCCATAGTTATGCCACATATAACCGGCGTTGATGACGTTCTGCATAAGAACCCGTGAAGGGTCGTTTTCGCCACTTTCAAATTCATTGCGTACTACACTAAATTCGGATTCCAAATCCTTTTTGGCTATATAGGAATTTATCATACGATCTGCCTCCAGGTCCAAGGCCCAATCCAAGTTTTCATCAGTGGCGTTAAAGGTTTCAAAGTAATTGGTCCTGTCGAACCAAGTAGTACCATTGGGTCGTGCACCATGCGCGCTCAACTCTTTAGGGATATCCGGATGGTTGGGAGTGCCTTTAAAAACCATGTGTTCCAAAAGGTGGGCCATACCCTTTTCCCCGTAACCTTCATGTCTGGACCCTACTAGATAGGTAATGTTAACGGTAATGGTCTGTGAGGAGTTATCGGGAAATAGAAGTACTTTAAGGCCATTGTCCATTTGGTACTCCGTTATTCCTTCCACAGAGGCTACCTTTTGAAATTGCCCATGGGAAAGACTGTTGCAAATAAGGAAGAGTAGTGTAGAGGCTAAGACTTTTATTCTCATTTTAGTGTAGTTTTTCGTTATTCAATAATACAAAAATTAAAGGGTGTTTTAGGTGTTGTAGCCTTAGAAATTTTGAGTTTTATAGGGATATAATCACATAGTGATGGCTCTTTAAAAAAATTGTAATATTTTAGCCCATCAACCAATTTAAATTTTCAAATGCTAAGAATTACCTCTAGATTTTTTAAACTACCTCTTTTCAATCTTCTTTTACTTAGTTTCTTATTAATTTTCTTGCAGTCCTGTAAATCAGGGCAGGCCGTTGCGGTTGCACCGGATAAGAAAATGGCAGAAGCGGAAACCTTCACGGAAAAAATTCCGGCTACTGATATTTCTTTTGATATGGTATTGATACCTGAAGGAAAGTTTATGATGGGGAGTCCGGAGGACCAGGAAGACAGAAAGGCTGATGAAGGTCCAATGAAGACTGTAGAATTGGATGCCTTTTATATGGGTAAATACGAACTGGGTTGGGAGGTTTTTGAGTTGT
Source organism: Arenibacter troitsensis (assembly GCF_900177645.1). Taxonomy (GTDB): domain Bacteria; phylum Bacteroidota; class Bacteroidia; order Flavobacteriales; family Flavobacteriaceae; genus Arenibacter; species Arenibacter troitsensis. Next base: position 25,079 of record NZ_FXAO01000004.1, on the reverse strand, counting down.
TCTTTAAGCAGAACAAGAATTTGTTCGAGAGCTTGGAAGCGGAGAAGTTAAGTGGTATAGATGCCATTACCAGGCCTAGCCCCCCTTATGAAGATCCATCCTATGGTATGGGAAAGGTTGGATATCCTGCAATAAGTATGTCGGCCTATTCCGCCTTGGTTTTCTGTAAGTGGCTAAGTACGGTTACGGGCAGGTTTTATAGATTGCCCACAGAAGCAGAATGGGAATATGCCGCTAAGGCTGGGACCAATACGGCCTATTCCTTTGGTGATGATATTTCCAAAATTGATGAATATGCCGTGTATTACAAAAACTCCAATAATCAGTATGCCAAGATGGGGAGCAAACTGCCCAATCCTTGGGGATTGTACGATATGCACGGAAATGTCTCCGAATGGACCTTGGATGAGTACAAGGAAAATGCCTTGGCCATTACCGAGTCCAAGAACCCTTGGGTAAAACCTACCGTAATCCATCCCAGGGTAATCAAAGGAGGGTCTTGGGACGATGATGCCAAGACGCTTAGGTCGTCCGCGAGAATCGCATCCAGCCTGAAATTGCAAAAGAGGGATCCACAGATTCCAAAAAGTTTTTGGTGGAATACAGATTCCAACTTTATTGGATTCAGATTGGTGAGTCCGAAGGTTCAGCCCTCAAAAGAGGAGCAAAAGCAGTTTTGGCAAATTGTGTTGGACGAGTAGGATTGATATAAGGCAAAATTGTAGACTAATCATTAAATTTCTCAGATGAAAAATATACTGTTCATACTATTATCTTTCCTGGTTTGTGTTGGTAATGCCCAAGAATCATATACGCTTTCCAAAGAAAGTGTCTTAAAAATAAATGGCAGTTCCACCATACATGACTGGACTGTGGCTGCCAATTCTATGAAGGGGTCCATGAAAATGGAGGCTGGAGATGTAAAGAATTTGTTGCTACAAGTGGATGTGGCCCAAATTAAAAGTGAACGCGGGGCGGCCATGGACAAAAAGATGCATGCGGCCCTGAAGGTAGACGAGCATCCTGAAGTATCCTTTAAATTTCAGGAAATTAAGAAATCTGCCGATTCGGAAAACACTTTTCAACTTAAGGGATTGTTGAATATCGCAGGTGTTGAAAAATCGGTGAACATAGCATTGGAATTCCAAGAAATTGAAGGGAAATATAAGTTTAAGGGAAGTAAGGAACTAAAGTTACAGGATTATAATATGGAGCCTCCAACGGCGATGTTCGGCCAAATAATTGTGGGGGATAATGTTACTGTCGAATTCGATTTGGTCTACGCCAAAGGATAGGGGCTACTGTTTAAGAGTTTTGCGGTAGCTGATTATGATTGGTTATTTATTTCCGTATTTCTTGGATTTGTAACTACCCTAGTTTGAATAATAAAATGGGTTGACATATGCATTGTTATTTTTGCAAATGCTCTTCCCTAAAAATTCCTGGAGTTGTTCCCGTATGGCTCTTAAAAATCCTGTTGAAATAGGATAGGTTTTCCAATCCCACTTTTTCCGCAATTTGCTTTAGGGAGTTGTTTGTGGAAAGCAATAGTAATTGTGCTCTTTCAATACGTTTGGATTGAATGTATTTATTGGGGCGCATGCCAAAATTTTCATTGAAGACCCTGGAAAAATAATCCGTGTTTAAATGGCAGAAGTCGGCCAACTGCTTTACCGTTAAATTTTCGTGCAGATTTTCATGGATATAGTTTAGCACCATACCAAATTCTTTTTTTACATTGTTCTTTGCTGATGTGGAGTTGGTATTCTTTATGAACCTTGAAAGCAATATCTCTAAAATGGCATGGGTTTCCATAAATTCAGATGGACTTAATTCTTCGTTTTTCTTTTCAAAATCCATTAGGGTGGGTCTGTTGTCATATACCTTTGGATTGTTGTTTTCCAAATTTCGATTTGGATTTAATTCCAATATACGCTTAAAGTAATACAGGTCCATAGGGTTGGCTTTTGATTCGTAAATAAAGTTGCTAAAATTGAATATGGAATAGCCATTTTTTATCTCCTCCAAACAACTGATATAATATTGCTCGTGGTAGTCGTCGCATTTATACCGTCCAAAAGTATAGCTGGGAATTAGATATATATGGCCAGGCTTTAATTCAATGGCTCTATTACTATGGTATACCATGGCACTGCCCGTGGTGATGTAATATAGGCGAATGAATGGGCTAATAACATCGTCATAGTCCCAAAGTGGGTCCAGTTTTGCATACCCTACGTTTAATAATGCCAATTTTAAAGTTTGAAGTATTTTGGACATGGCTTAATTTTTTGTCGGATTTAGTACAGTGTGAATCAATAGATTTTCGTCTTATTGCTATATCAATTTATAGCTAATTTAGTAAACATTTGACTTGGGAAGGAAAAAAGGCAAGGTGTTAATGTCGGAAATGTACAATACTTAAACTGATTTGGATGTACATTATGAATCCTTAAATTTTATCTTTGAAAAGGTAGCAAATAGATAAGTAGAAAATGGTGATTATTAAGAATCTTACAGTTTGCGTTTGTTTTTTATTATTTTCCTGTGGAGGTCCGGAAATACCTGAATTGGTATCCCTGGAATATGATAAATTGCCCAAGAAAGTGGATTTCAATCTACATGTAAAGCCCATCCTTTCGGATAAATGCTTTATATGCCATGGACCGGATAAGGCAAAAATAAAGGCCGACCTTCAATTGCATACCCCGGAAGCCGCCTATAGGGAATTAAAGGAATCTCCGGGAAAGTTCGCGTTAAAGCCTGGGAATTTAAAGAAAAGTGAGGTTTTCCACAGAATTATATCAGAAGATCCCAATTATGTAATGCCGGAACCCGACTCCCACCTTTCCCTGTCCGACCATGAGAAAGCGGTCTTGATAAAATGGATAGAGCAAGGTGCCGAGTATAAAGATCATTGGGCATTTATAAAGCCCAAAGAATACGCTGTGCCAAAAGTTGTGGATGAGGCCGGACTTGTAAAGAACCCTATCGATAATTTTGTATTGGCACGTTTGGAGCAGGAGAATTTGCAATTTTCCCCAAAAGCGGACAAGGAATTATTGTTGAGAAGGTTGTATCTGGATTTAACCGGATTGCCACCAACCTTGGAGGACATGGATTCCTTCATGAAGGATCCGTCGCCAGAAGCCTACGAAAAAGAAGTGGACAAGTTGTTGTCCTCCCCGCACTATGGGGAGCAAATGGCCTTGGACTGGATGGACTTGGCCCGTTTTGCAGATACCCACGGATATAGTGTTGATAGATATCGGGATATGTCCCCATGGCGTGATTGGGTAATAGATGCCTTTAACAAGAATATGTCCTATGAGCAGTTTATTACCTGGCAAATGGCGGGCGACCTTATCGAAAACCCTACTCGGGAAACTATTTTGGCAACGGCCTTTAATCGTGTTCATCCTCAAAATATGGAAGGGGGCATTGTAAGTGAGGAGTTTTTGGTGGAATATGCGGTAGATCGGGCAAGTACGGCCGGGCAAGCCTTTATGGGGTTAACCGTAGCCTGTGCCAGATGTCACGATCATAAATATGATCCCATATCACACAGGGATTTCTATGAACTTACCAGTTTTTTCAATAATGTAAACGAATCGGGACAAATTTCTTGGAATGATGCTACCCCGGTACCTACCTTAATGTTGACCACGGAAGAGGAAGAAAAGGTGCTTTCTTATATGGAAGGTTTAATTGAAGAAACAGAAGGGGAAATAAAAAAAATGCAACATCAGGAATTGGCTGATAATTTTGATAAATGGCTGTCGGAAGAGCAATACAAATCTCTTGGGATGAAAGTTCCTTTATACGGATTAACGGCCTATTTCGATTTAAACGATCAAAGTTTGCAAAATGTCATCGATCCAAAACATAGGGGAACTATGAAGCGGGAAGGTACCGAAGGGCAAAAAATAAATCTATCCGAGGGAAAACAGGGCAAAGGGGTTCGGTTCGATGGAGATACTTGGCTGGATTTGAGAAAGACAGGGGTTTTTGGAAGAAATGATGCCTTTAGTATAGGTTTATGGGCAAATATACCTGCGAATATCGAGAATGGTAATATTTTCCACAAGGGCGATGGCGCTATTTTGTACAATTGGCGTGGGTATCATCTGAAGATAGTGGACAATAAATTGGAACTTATGATGGCACATACAGCACCCAACAATGCCATTGTAGAACTGTCAAAGGAAGGATTTCCTAGGGATGAATGGGTGCATTTTGCCATTACCTATGATGGCTCCAGTAAGGCTGAAGGATATCGGTTATTTGTTAATGGTAAGGAGATGGAGACCATCGTAAAAACTGATAACCTGTACAAGGACATTCTTTTTAGAAACAATAATGAACCAGGCTTGCAATTGGGGGCAAGATTAAGGGGTAAAGGAATAAAAGGAGCTGTGGTAGATGAGGTAAGGGTATATGAAAGGGATTTGTCGGCCGTGGAGGTAATGCAACTTGCAAGCGATCCTCGATTAAGTGAATTACTAAAAAAAGAGGTCCTTAGTCTTGGGTCCGGGGATAAAAAAATATTGCAGGAACACTATTTGAAGTCGGTTTCCCAGGCCGCCAAACTAGAGTACCGTAAATTGGCGGAATTGCGTAAGAGCTATGTGGATAGTGTGGAAAAGGTAAAAGAAGTAATGGTCATGGAGGAGACCCCGGAACCGGTCCAGTCCTATATATTGGATCGGGGAGTGTATAATGCCAGGGGGGAAGAAGTGTTTCCCAATACGCCTAAAGCTATATTGCCCATGCCCGAAGAATATCCAAAAAACCGATTGGGATTTGCCAAATGGTTGTTCCATGAAGATCATCCCCTTACGGCCAGAGTGGCGGTGAACAGGTTCTGGCAACACTATTTTGGGTTTGGCCTGGTAAAGACTTCGGAGGACTTTGGAAATCAGGGAGAAATGCCAAGTCACCCTGAATTATTGGATTGGTTGGCCTTGGAATTTAGGGACTCGGGATGGGATGTTAAGGCATTTCAGAAATTGATAGTGATGTCTCATACTTATCAGCAATCTTCCATGGTAAGTAAGGAATTAATGGAAATGGATAGTGACAATAGACTATTGGCAAGAGGACCTTCCAAGAGGCTATCCGGGGAGATGTTGCGAGATAATGCCTTGGCCAGTTCTGGATTGCTCAATAGAACTATTGGCGGGGAAAGTGTTAGTCCTTACCAACCTGAAGGGCTATGGCGGGTAAACAATGCTACCTATAGGCAGGATACCGGGGATAAACTGTACCGAAGGAGTATGTATACCATCTGGAAGCGTTCCGTACCGCATCCTACCTTGGCTACTTTTGATGCCCCGGCTCGGGATGTTTGTACTATTCAACGACAGGAAACCAATACCCCGCTGCAGGCTTTGGTATTGCTCAATGATCCTACTTATATTGAAGCATCAAGAGTTTTGGGCAAGCATATGAGCGATTCTGGGGATTTAAAAGTGGCGATTTCCAATGTGTTCCGGCAACTTACCGGGCGAAAAATTAAGGAGGATGAACTGCAATTGCTGGTAGACCTTCAAGAGAATGAATACAAAAAATTCGCGTCCAACTTGGAAAGAACAAAAGGATGGCTGAATACAGGTGAATTTAAATTGGATAACGGGGACGACAAGGCTTTGGTAGCCGCCAATGCGGTGGTGGCCAACACCATTATGAATGCGGATGCCTGTATTACCAAAAGATAATAAGATAAAGAATAGCAGAATTAAAGAGGAGATTATGTGCGATCATCATGATAAATTAAGATCTAACAATCGGGATCTTCAGGGTATTGAAAAACAATGGGATAGAAGGGAGTTCTTTAAAAAGACCTCTTTAGGTTTAGGAGCAATGGCCCTTGGTTCTTTATTGCAGTCGGAAAAGCTTTGGAGCGCTGTTAATCCTGTAGCCGATCCCAATAATTCTTTTAATTCCTTCACTAAAAACAAATTGGGATTGCCTCATCATTTGCCCAGGGCAAAGCGTATTGTGTATCTTTTCCAAAGTGGTGGTCCCTCACAATTGGATCTGTTCGATTATAAGCCCAAACTTAAGGATATGTTTGGTCAGGATTTACCGGATTCCATACGCGCTGGGCAACGCCTCACGGGGATGAGCGCGGATCAAACTGCTTTTCCCATTGCTGCATCCACCTTAAATTTTAAACAGTATGGGGAATCCAGGGCTTGGGTCAGTGATGCCATGCCCTATTTGTCCGAGGTTGTGGATGATCTTTGTTTTATTAAGGGCATGCATACCGATGCCATTAACCATGATCCGGCCATCACCTTTTTTCAAACCGGGAGTCAACAACCGGGAAGGCCATCCATAGGTTCTTGGATAAGTTACGGATTGGGGTCGGACAATGATAATTTACCCACTTTTATATCCTTGGTCTCCAAAAATGGTTCAGGGCAACCCTTGTATTCCCGTTTATGGGGCAATGGTTTTTTGCCTACAGAACATCAGGGGGTACAGTTCCGATCAGGAAAGGATCCTGTACTTTATTTGGGAGACCCTGAGAATTATGACGGCAATGACCGCAGGCAAATGCTGGATTATTTGAAAAAATTGAATGGAATGGCATATGATGCCTTTGGCGATCCGGAAATTAACGCTAGGATAGCGCAATATGAAATGGCCTACAGAATGCAGACTTCTGTCCCGGAGGTGACGGATACTTCGGACGAGCCCGACTATATTTTTGATATGTATGGTCCCGATAGTAGAAATCCAGGAACATATGCGGCAAATTGTTTGATGGCCCGTAAATTATTGGAAAAGGATGTGAAATTTGTTCAATTGTACCATCAAGGTTGGGACCAGCATGGCAATTGTCCTGGGGGAGTAAAATATCAAAGTAAAAATACAGATCAGGGAACCGCCGCATTGATAAAGGATTTGAAACAACGTGGCATGCTGGAAGATACTTTAGTGGTATGGGGTGGAGAGTTCGGACGAACAGTTTACTCCCAAGGTCAGCTTACCGAAACAAACTACGGTCGTGACCACCATCCCAAGGCCTTTACCATGTTTATGGCAGGGGCAGGGGTGAAACCTGGATTTACCTATGGTGAAACCGATGACTTTGGTTATAACATTATCAAAGATCCGGTACATACCCATGATTTTCAGGCCACTTTATTGCACCTGTTTGGAATTGATCATGAAAGACTGACTTTTAAACATCAAGGTCGAAGATATAGACTTACCGATGTGCATGGGGATGTTGTAAAGGATATTCTTGTCTAATCCATAAAGAAGAAATATGCTACCAGCAGTTTTAAAAATTAGGAATGGAAAGTAGTGTGCCAGATTTTATATTGTTTTTAGGAAGATTTCACCCATTGGTGGTGCATTTGCCAATTGGGTTCTTAATTTTTGCTTTCATGTTTGAACTTTATGGGCGTTGGAAAAAAGATTCCTCGGTCTCCATAGGGATTGAATTTGCCTTATTGGCGGGTGCTTTAAGCGCAGCGGTTGCCTGTGTCCTAGGCTATATGCTTTCCTTGGGCGGGGAATATGAGAAGGCAATGTTGGATACGCACTTTTGGTTTGGAATAGCAACTACTTTAGTTACATTTTCGGCTTGGTCCATTCGTTCGGGCAAACTTAAAATACCAAAATTGAGAGGTTTAAAATCCAATATGGCCGGCCTGACCTTAGTCGTGGTTTTGGTAAGTATTACAGGGCATTACGGAGGTAATTTAACTCACGGAAGCGATTATTTGGTAAAATATGCGCCATTTGGTAGAAAGGAAAAAGTAGTGTTGCCGCCAATTGACAAATTGGAGGATGCCGCTGTCTACGATTATTTGGTAAACCCTATCCTGGATGCCAAGTGTACTAGTTGCCATAATTCCAGTAAGAAAAAGGGCGGACTCTCTTTACAGGACAGTATGGCCATTAAAAAAGGAGGTAAAAATGGTGAGGCTTTTATTGCAGGAAATGTCGCCAAGTCCGAGATGATGAGACGTGTTATGCTGGATCCCCATCATGAGGACTACATGCCTCCCGAAGGTAAAACTCCGCTTACCGATGAGGAGAAATCAATTTTATCGTTTTGGATCGAGAAAGCCAATGCCGATTTTAAAGCGAAGCTGGCCGATGTGGAAACTCCTGAGGAAATAGCAAGTATTGCCTCCAACATGTTGGGTTTGGAAGATGTAACCGGTAAAAGTGGAATACCATTGCCTAAAGTAGGTTTAGTAAATGGGGAAATACTTGAGGATATTGTAGGTGCAGGATTTAAAGTACGGGAATTAATATTCGAATCCGGTTTGTATGAGGTCGTTTTGCCGCCGCATTATATTGATTCCAAGAACGGCGATGATTTGGATGGGAAGCTGGAGAAGTTACTTCCTATGAAGGATAATATTATTTGGCTTTCCCTCAAGGACAATGATGTGCAGGACAGGCATTTAAAAACCATCGGTCAATTTGTAAACCTTCAAAAAGTAGAGCTGGAGAAAAATCCGATTACGGACTTGGGTATAGCTGAAATTACAGGGATTCAAAGCATAACAGGACTTAATTTATATCAAACAAAAATTACGGCATCAAGTTTTGATAACTTTATAAAAATGAAGGGATTGGAACGTGTGTACGCTTGGGGAACGGCTATAACTGAGGATGAGGTGGCAAGATTTGCCGCAAAACAAAATCGTCCTACCATAATAATGGGAATGTAAAAATTGATAATGGTTTAGTTGTATATTGTTTAATATGCTTAGAATCTGAACTTGAGCAAAGTTAATTATGAAAATTTTACAGGCTTAATTGAAAATATGTTATTATTTTAGTATAAATAATGTAATATATGTAAAAAGTAAAGTTGTAACTTCTCTGCCAAGGATATCGGGCTTTACGGCCCTTTCCAAGAGAAATCAAAAGAGATAAAATATAGTTCCCTAATGAAACAAAAAATAAGCATAGGAATAATTCTATTGGGTCTGGTTGCCCTGCTGTTCGCATTTAAGTCGGGCCTTTTTAAATCCTCCGGTGACGAATATGCAGATCAGAAGTTGCCCAAGGTGGTGGATTATAATTTTCATATAAAGCCCATACTTTCGGACAACTGCTATACCTGCCACGGTCCCGATGCCAACAAGCGGAAAGCGGGCCTGCGCCTAGACCTTGAGAAGGAGGCGTTTGCGGAACTGCCGGAGAATCCCGGGAAATATGCCATTGTAGCGGGCAAGCCCGCCAACAGTCTGTTGTACCAACATGTGGTCTCGGATGATCCTAAGCAGCTGATGCCCCCACCGGATTCGCAATTGGCCCTGAACTCCTATGAAAAGAAATTATTGAAAAAATGGATAGAACAAGGTGCCAAATTCGATAAGCACTGGGCCTTTATCCCGCCCAAAAAGGCGGAGCTGCCAATAACGGAACGGACGGATTGGGCACAAAATGAAATCGATGCCTTCGTTATGGAAAAACTGGAGGAGAACGATCTGGCCCCTTCCGAAAAAGCGGGGAAGCATACGCTTATAAGAAGAATGGCCTTGGACCTGACGGGCCTGCCGCCCAATGCGGATCAGGTTAAACGATATCTCTCCAATTCCTCGGCCGACATTTTGGAACAGGCCATAGATGAATTTTTGGCTTCCCCTACATATGGGGAGCGGATGACCCAGGTATGGCTCGATGTGGCCAGATATGCGGATTCACACGGCTACCAGGACGATAGTTATAGGAGCATGTGGCCCTGGCGCGATTGGGTGATCCATGCCTTTAACAACAACATGCCCTATGATGAGTTCTTAAGGGTACAATTGGCGGGCGACCTAATGCCCAATGCCTCCAAGGAGCAAATTCTGGCCACCGGGTTCAACAGGAACCACCCTATCACCCAAGAAGGTGGTGTCATCCAAGAGGAGTACCAATCCTATTATGTGGTGGACCGTACCAACACTTTGGGCAAGGGCATATTGGGCCTTACCCTGGAATGTGCCAAATGCCACGACCACAAATACGACCAACTGTCCCAAAGGGACTATTATGAGATCTATTCCTTTTTCAACAATGTGGATGAAAAGGGGCTGCGTATGGATGCCGTACAGGCTGCCAATCAGAAATATTTTGCCGATGCGCCATTTATGACCATTACGGACCAAGAGACCCAAGGGGTACTGTCCTTTATCAATAAGGATGAAGGAAAGGACGTTAAGGTGATGGTCATGAACGATTCCATGCCCAGAACGACCTATATTTTCAACCGAGGGGAATATGATAGTCCCGGAGAGGAAGTAACTCCCAATGCCCCTGAAATAATCCTGCCATTTTCCGAAAATCTTCCAAAGAACAGATTGGGACTGGCCCAATGGGTGACCGATGAAAACAATCCGTTGACCGCAAGGGTCTTTGTGAACAGGATCTGGGGGATGTTGTTCGGGAACGGGCTTGTGGAAACATCCGAAGATTTTGGGGTACAGGGGAGCCTGCCCAGTCACCCTCAACTATTGGACTGGCTGGCCAAGGATTTTATGGAACACGATTGGGACATCAAATACCTGTTGAAAAAAATAATGCTTTCCGCTACCTATCAGCAAAGTAGTATAGCTACAGAGGAGTCCAAAAAGGCGGACCCCGACAACAAGTGGCTTTCCAGGGCTCCCAGGTTCAGGATGAGCGGGGAGATCATACGGGACTATGTTCTGGCTACCAGCGGTCTATTAAATAAAGAGATCGGTGGCCCCAGTGTAAAACCCTATCAGCCACCGGGACTATGGGAGGAGACCAATGCTGGAGGCAATAGGGGTGTACTTACAACCTATGTAGCCGATGAAGGTGATAAACTGTATAGACGTTCCCTATACACCCTTTGGAAAAGGACCCTGCCACCACCAAGTATGTCCATTTTTGATGCGCCCAACAGGGATATCTGCGAGGTAAGGCGCCAAAAGACCAATACCCCATTACAGGCTTTGGCACTGCAGAACGATGTCCAGATGTTGGAGGCCGCCCGGGTACTGGCCGAAAATACCATTACGGATACCAAAGATGCGGAACAGTGGGTTACCACGGTCTTTCAACGCATATTGGTAAGGCATCCCAAGGAAGAAGAAAAAAAGGTTTTGGAGGAATATTATACCGATGCCCTGGACAAGTTCTTGAACAACAAGGAGAATGCCGAAAAATTGATTGCCCAGGGAGAATATAAAAGATTGGACACCGATCCGGCAAAAACGGCCGCGCTGATGTTAACGGTCCAGGTTATCTACAATCTAGACGAAACAATTACCAAAGAATAACGATTATGGAAGAAGACAAAACAAATTCTGAAAATCCCCTCAAGGTAAACCGAAGACACTTCTTTTCGCAATTAAGTGTAGGTATCGGTTCTTTGGCTTTGGGCTCTTTGTTAATCCCGGACCTTTTTAAGGGTGGCCCCAAACCATTGGCGAGTCAGCCATTGGGAATTCCCCATTTTGCCCCAAAGGCGAAACGGGTAATCTATTTATTTCAATCCGGAGCCCCATCACAGTTGGAATCCTTTGATTATAAACCTACCCTTACCAAGCGTATGGGAGAAGATTTGCCAGAGTCTATAAGGAACGGGCAACGGCTTACCGGTATGACCGCTGGTCAGGATAAATTTCCTTTAATGCCTTCCGCGGCCAAGTTTGCCCAACATGGTAAAAGTGGGGCCTGGGTAAGCGAATTTTTCCCTCATATTGCAAAAATTTCGGACGAGATCTGTATTGTTAGGAGTATGCATACCGAGGCCATTAACCATGACCCGGCCATTACCTTCTTTCAAACGGGTAGTCAACAATCGGGTAGGCCAAGTATGGGCTCCTGGATGAGCTATGGGTTGGGAAGTGAAAATCAAAATTTACCCTCCTTTGTGGTCCTTACCTCTAGGGGGAAAGGTAATAGTCAAGGTTTATATTCCAAGCTTTGGTCCAGTGGATTCTTGGATTCCAAGCATCAAGGGGTTCTTTTGAGGTCGGGGAAAGATCCAGTGTTATATTTGAACGATCCCGACGGAATTTCACGTTCCGATAAGCGCCATTTGTTGGACCATGTGTCTTCCCTTAATAAAATTCACCATGTGGAAACGGGCGACGATGAGATAGAATCAAGGATTGCCCAATATGAAATGGCCTATAGGATGCAAATGTCGGTGCCCGATGTTATGGATATTAAAAAAGAACCGGAATCCATCATAAAATTATATGGGGAGGATTCCCAAGTACCCGGGACTTATGCCGCCAATTGCCTTCAGGCCCGTAGGCTGGCTGAGAACGGGGTGCGCTTTATACAGTTGTATCACCAGGGATGGGACCAACACGGCAACCTGCCCAATGAAATGGCAGGTCAGGCCAAGGATGTGGATCAGGCATCTGCAGCACTTATTCTGGATCTAAAACAACGTGGCATGTTGGAAGATACATTGGTTATTTGGGGAGGGGAGTTTGGAAGGACCAATTATTGTCAAGGTAATTTTGATCCTAAAAATTACGGTAGGGACCATCACCCAAGAGCCTTTAGCATATGGATGGCCGGAGGCGGAATTAAACCGGGTATTACCTATGGGGAAACCGATGAATTTGGATACAATATTGTGAAGAATCCGGTTCATATCAACGATTTCCACGCCACTATTATGAATAATTTGGGGCTGGACCACGAACAATTAATTTATAAATATCAGGGACGCCGTTTTAGGCTTACGGATGTTGCCGGTAACGTTGTAAAAGATATCTTAACATAGTATATGGCTCAAAAAAATAGTACTCCTTGGGTCGATTATGTTATTTTCGGTCTTACTGTATTTCTTGTTTTCTGTTTAATTTTCGAATCTTTTATAGATCTTCCCAGTCTTGTGGCCTGGTTGGGGCGTTGGCATCCCTTGATACTGCATTTTCCCATTGTATTATTGCTAATGGCCGCTGTTATAGGCCTTTTAAATCAAATAGTTCCCAAGCTTTTGCTAACCATTGCAACACTTTCAGCCTTGGTAACAGCCATTACGGGATTCTTTTTGGGAACGGAATCCGTACCAAAGGGCGACCTTATTTTTTGGCATCAATGGATGGGGGCAGGAGTGGCTTTTTTAGCTGTTGTATGGTACTGGCTGAGCACCAATCATTTACAACAGACCTATCTGGTGAAGGGGATACAAGTGGTATTGATTCTACTGGTTGGACTCACGGGCCATTACGGGGGAATGATTACACATGGGGAGGATTTTTTGGCTTTGCCGCGAAGCAAAAAATTGGAGAAGATTCCCGAAGATCCTTTAATTTATGAGCATATAGTTTATCCGGTATTGGATAATAATTGCATAGGTTGCCATAATCCCAACAAGAAAAAAGGGGAGCTGTTGATGACCAATATAAACGAGCTTCTCCAGGGAGGTGAAAGCGGACCGGCTTTGGTCCTGAGGGATCCCGGGAACAGCGAGCTAATCCGTCGTCTTCATTTGCCTATGGAGGACGAGGAACATATGCCTCCGGATGGCAAGAAACCTTTAACTGAAGATGAAATACAAATTTTGGAACGCTGGATAGCCTTGGGGGCGTCGGATACCTTAAAGTTGAGTCATTTGGACAACAGTGAACCTTTGGCAGGGATGGTCAAAAAAATGATGGATTCAGGTACAAAGAATTCATGGGCAAAACTTCCCAAAGTAGCGGACAGCACCTTGCAAAATTTGGCATCGGATTACGTCACAATAAAAAGGATTGCCAGTAATTCGCAGGCTTTGAGTATATCTGTATTCTTACCACCTGAATATGATCCTAAGAATATTACGGATTTAAAGCGGATTGCCAATAATATTGTTGAATTGGATTTGAGTGGGATCCCTCTTGGGGAAAAGGAAATGGAACTGGTGGCATTGTGTAAAAATTTGGAATGGTTGGAAGTGGACCGTACCCCCATCGCAGATATGGAGTTTGCAAAAATAGCCGGGCTTAAAAATTTAAGCGTATTAAAGGCATATGAAACAGGCATTGGCGATGAAAGTGTTGCTGTTCTAAAGGATTTCAAGGGCCTTAAAAGTCTTTATGTATGGGAGACACAAATTTCCGATCAAGGGCTTTCCGAGCTAAGGGAAGCTTTGCCCAGTTTACTTTTGGATTACGGAATTGATCCTGAACTCAAAACAGAATTCATAGAGAAGGACACCATTGTGGATAGTATACAGTAAATTCGTAAGTAAATAAATACTTAGAATGTATATTACCTGCCGTATTCCAATAGTCATTTTATTTGTTGTCTTTCATTCATTATCAATGGCCCAAACCAGGTATGAGTATACCCACCAACAAATGGGTACGCAAATTGGTTTGGTTTTTTATGATAACAATAGGGATATGGCCAGAGCCGATTCCATTGCCCAATTGGTTTTTAATAGAATAGATGCACTTAATAACACTTTAAGTAACTATCTACCACAAAGTGAAATAAATAAACTTAGCAGCAGTTCAAATATTAAGGTTTCGGTTAGCGATGACCTTTTCCGATTATTGCAAATATCCGGGGATTTTTCCTCAGATACCTATGGTGCTTTCGATATTACCCTAGGTCCGCTTATAGAACTATGGAAAGAAGCTAGGAAAAACAGGCAAGTACCTGCAACAACTGAAATAAGGACCGCACAACAAAGAACCGGTTACGCCAATCTGGAATTCCCGATGGTAAATGTGGTAAGGTTAACCCAAGAAGGAATGCAATTGGATGTTGGTGGAATAGGAAAGGGGTTTGCTGCGGATGAGGCTATTAGCCTACTTAAGAGGCATGGTATAAACGCGGCTTTGGTAGATATGGGTGGAGACGTTACAGTGAGTGGGGCCCCGCCCAATAAGGAGTTTTGGACTTTGGGATTTAGCTATTATGACAAAAACGGAAAAGAAGTTTTCCAGAAAATAAAGTTGAAAAATCAGGCTGTGGCCACCTCTGGGGATTTATTTCAGTATGCCGTGATCGATGGGAAGCGGTATTCGCATATCATCAACCCTAAAAATGGCATGGCGTTGAGCAACAATATTCAAGTTTCGGTTGTAGCTCCCAATGGTGCTATGGCAGACGCTTACGCCTCCGCCTTAAGTGTTTTAGGAATAGGGGAAGGCAGGAAAATTGTTGAGGAAACAGCGGATTTGGAGGTGTTTATGGTGGAGGATGTACCTGGATCATACCAGCAGTGGAATAGTTCTGGATTTTTAAAATATATAGTTGTGGATTGAAATAAGTTATAAATAATTATGGGTTCCTTCCCCAAGAAGGGGAAGGTGGACCAATCCACGACCGAGTGGATTGGGACCGAAGGGGTGAATTTGGAGGGTTAATTTGTGCTAGGAGCTGGATACTTTCCGGCTTTTGCCCCTGAAAAAGGTTCAAAAGCCATCTTCCCTTGCCAAGGGAAGGTGAAAAATGAGATTTATATTTGGGAGGGATATGAAGCCTAAAAAAATACATAACAGACCTGAAACCAAAACAAATAGAATACAACTTCGAAAAAGCTTGACTTCTGCCGAAGCCTTCCTTTGGAATGAATTAAAGGGTAAAAAACTGGATGGCAGAAAATTTAGAAGACAGCACGGTATCGGAAATTATATTACGGATTTTTATTGTGCACAAGAGAATTTAATAATAGAATTGGACGGAGAGGTACACAACAATACAATTTCAAATGAAAAAGATGATAGGAGAACAGCATATTTGAATGGCGAGGGATACTCGGTTGTCCGTTTCGAAAATAAAATGGTTTTTGAAAATATGCCCAGTGTTTTGCAGGAAATAAGGGATAATTTTAATAATAGTAAGGATTAAAGAGCTCCTTCCCCTATTAGGGGAAGGTGGACCATTCCACGACCGAGTGGATTGGGACGGAAGGGGTGAATTTGGAGGGTCAATTTGTGCTAGGAGCTGGATCCTTTCCGACTTTTGCCCCTGAAAAAGGTCCAAAAGCCATCTTCCCTTGTCAAGGGAAGGAGCAAATGTTATATTTTGGTTTAATACAGGTTATACAGGAAATTAAATGAAAACAATAGACAAAATAAAACAACTGGCAAAAACGTATTCCGAAGAGTTTATTGGTATCAGGAGATATCTGCACCAGCACCCGGAACTTTCTTTTAAGGAGTATGAGACCTGTACTTATGTTAGGCAACAACTTATTGAAATTGGGATTGTGGATATTAAATCTGTTGCAGATACGGGTTTATTGGCGACCATTAATGGTCTTTGCGAAGGTAAAACTATTCTTTTAAGAGCGGATATGGATGCCCTCCCCATACGGGAAGAAAATACGGTGGAATATGTTTCCCAAAATATTGGGGTTATGCATGCCTGTGGGCATGACGTGCATATGACTTCCCTGTTACTTACCGCTAAAATTCTTTTTCAACTTAGGCATGAATTTTCTGGAACCGTAAAATTATTATTTCAACCAGGTGAGGAACTAATGCCCGGTGGGGCTACCCTGGTAATGAAGGAGGCTGACTATAAGTCCATGGGTTCCGTACCCCATTTGGGACAACATGTCATACCAAAATTGCCTGTTGGAAAAGTAGGATTTAGGTCGGGGTTATTTATGGCCAGTATGGACGAAATTTATATAACCATTATAGGAAAGGGTGGCCATGCAGCAGTACCGGAAGAATGTATAGACCCAATTCTCATTGCCTCGCATGTTATTGTTGCAGCTCAGCAAGTGGTTAGCAGAATGGCTTCGCCCAAAACGCCCAGTGTCTTGTCTTTTGGCCGTATTATTGGGGATGGGGCCAATAACGTAATACCGGATAAGGTAATTATTGAAGGTACTTTTAGGACCTACGATGAGGAATGGAGAACAGAGGCCATTGACAAGCTGACTAAGATGGTAAAATCCATAGCCGAGGGGATGGGAGCAGAATGTATTGTGGATATTCCAAGGGGGTATCCACATTTAAAAAATGACCCGGAATTGACGAATGCGATGAAAAAAGGGGCATTGGACTACCTTGGATCGGACAATGTGGTTGACCTGGATTTATGGATGGCTGCCGAAGATTTTGCTTACTACACTCTAAAAAATCCGGCCTGCTTTTATTTGTTGGGTGTAGGGAATACGGAAAAGGGAATTACTTCCGGCCTACATACCCCAACCTTCAACATAGATGAATCGTCTTTGGAAACAGGAGGGGGCTTAATGGCTTGGCTGGCTTTGGAATCCCTGGTTTAGAAGCTATATTAGTTAGCGTGGGATAACCTTTTCACCAGTTTTTCTACAGTTAAACCTTGAACAAGGATGGAAAAGACGACGACCACATAGGTTATGACCAAGAAAAGATCCCGATGCATTTCGGCGGTAAGTCCCAATGCCAAGGCAATGGAAATACCGCCTCTTAACCCGCCCCAGGTCATGATAATGTTGGTATTGGGGACAAAATCCAGCTTTTTCCTAAAGAAGTTGATGGGCAATAATAGAGAGAGGTATCTGCAAGCCAATACCACTGGAATGGCAATTAGACCAGCAATAAAATAATTGAGTTGAATGGTAAGGACCAAAATTTCCATGCCAATAAGAACAAACAATATGGTATTTAAAAGAATGTCCAGTAATTCCCAAAATTTATCCACATAAGTCTCTGTGGTCTCTGACATTGCTGCGTTTCTGACCTTGTCGTTGCCTACAATGAGTCCAGCCGTTACCATGGCCAAGGGAGCTGATAAATGTAGTTGATGTGCAATGACAGTACCCGTCATTACTGCCGCCAAGGTGATAATAACCTCAATATCATAGTCATCTATGGATTTCATGAGTCTAAAGGTGATCCATCCTAAGAGCAGGCCCAAAACAAGCCCCCCAATAACTTCTTGCCCAAACAATTTAAAAATGTCGCTAGCGCCCATTTCACTACTTCCAAAGGAAGCGATCTGAAAAATGGTTAAGAAAACCACTACACCAACTCCATCGTTGAACAGGGATTCCCCAACAATCTTGGTCTCCAATTTTTTTGGAACCCCGGCCTTCTTTAAGATGCCAAGCACAGCTATGGGGTCGGTCGGGGATATAAGGGCCCCAAAAAGTAGGCAATGCACAAAGTCTATAGGTAAACCAACGACATTTAAAGTATAGTACATGGCCGTTCCTACCAAGAATGTGGAGACCAAAACCCCAAGGGTGGCAAAGGCAAAAACGGGCCATCGCTGTACTTTTAACTGTTCAAAATTGGTGTGTAGGGCCCCGGCATATAAGAGAAAGCTCAACATTACATCCATCAATACGGTTCTAAAATCAATATGCGTAATGATATATTTTTCAGCATTTAATAGAGTGTCATCAAACCCACTTATGGCAAAAATGACTAAGGTAAATACAATGGTAATCAGCATTAGACCTATGGAATTAGGTAACTTTAAAAACCGAACATTGATATATCCAAAAATGGCCGAAAGAAAAATCAATACCGTGGCAATGGTAAAATAATCCATAGAAAGTCGGGTTTTTTACAAAAATAAGGGTTGGAAGTAATTTAATAATAGGGTTGGTCCTAAAAAAGTAAGGTAAAAGTAGTATTCTTGTTAGGCACTGAATTCACCTTTAAATTACCACCATGCATCTTTAATATTTGTTTTGAAAGGCTTAATC
Organism: Arenibacter troitsensis; assembly: GCF_900177645.1. Classification (GTDB taxonomy): domain Bacteria; phylum Bacteroidota; class Bacteroidia; order Flavobacteriales; family Flavobacteriaceae; genus Arenibacter; species Arenibacter troitsensis. Next base: position 6,481 of record NZ_FXAO01000004.1, on the reverse strand, counting down.
CAACCCCCGTTCCCGTATTCTTGGTGGTAAAAAAAGGCACAAAGATCTCATTGATCAATTCATGTGGTATTCCTGGGCCATTATCCTCTACTTCAATGTATTTTTCTCCCGCTGAATTAATGCCTGCGTTTAATTTTATGGCACTACTTTCTTGATTGGAAAGGGACTGTAATGCATTTTTACATAAATTTATCAATACTTGGGTAATTTGTTTTTCATCTATAAAAAGTTCCAAGGATGGAGTTTGTATTTGCAATTCAATGGAGGTGTTGGAAAATTCGGGATTTTGGCTTACCAGTAGTTTTACTTTTTCCAATAGGCTTTGGGCCGATACAATTTTTTTATCCGGTACAGGGACGTTTAAAAAGCTTCGGTAAGATTGTACAAAACTCATTAGATTTTCACCTTGATCCTTAATGACTTCCAATCCCTTGATAGTATTGTTAAAACGTTGGTGATTTTCGGAGCTATCATCAGGGGTACTATTTTCATTATGGTAATATTTTAAAATGGAATCTGAAATGGAGGTTATTGGTGTAATGGAGTTCATAATTTCATGGGTCAAGACCCTAATTAATTTGGTCCAGGATTCGGTTTCTTTTTCGTCCAGTTCCTGATGGATATCTTGGATGACGACCAATAATAATTCTTTACCATCTAAGTGGAAGGAGGAGGATTTTATGGCCAAATCAATTTTTTCACGTTCATTGGTCAATTGAAACATGCGGCGCTCAAAAGGCTTCAGTTCACTAAAGACACGATAGAGGTTTTCATCAATTTGGGATAATTGTTTAATATGGTTAAGTGGCGTATAAGTAAACATATGCTCCAATCTTGGATTGGCAAAAAGGATATGACCTTTTTCGTTGATCGTTAAAATGCCAATGTCCGCCTGTTTTAATATCTCTTGGTAAAATCGTTCTTGTGTCTGATTTTTCAAATGAATTTTTTGAATCATTTCATTTAACATATTCAGGCTGTGATTAAGCTCTTTGAGCGATTTAAGAGTCAATTTTTCGGGAAATCTAAGGGTAAAATCCTCATTTTTTATGGCATCAAAAAAATAGGCAATTTTTCTGTTGGTCTCATTTACATACCTTATTAAATAGTAGGCTTGAAATATCAGTACTATTAAGGTTAGAGCACTATAAACATAGTTTTCCCGGATCAATAGAAAAGCGAGTATTAAGGATGTAGCGGTAATAAAGACTACTCGGGCTATGGTTTGGAAATAGAAGTTTTTACTAACCATTATTATCCTGTTTTTTAATTTTGTTGTAGAGGGTTTGCCGCGATATTCCCAATTGTGCTGCCGCAGCACTATAGTTGCCGTCATGGCTGTGTAGGGCGTTTACAATCATAATTTGTTCCATTTCCTCCAAGGTTTGGGGCCCTGTTGGCATAGGTTGGGATGGTTTCGCATTCAATATAAAATCTGTAGGTTTTAGTATGTTTCCTTCACATAGGATTACTGCCCTTTCCAGGGTGTGTTGCAGTTCCCTTACATTACCCGGCCACGCGTATTGCATCAATTTTTCTTCGGCAATATCGTTTATTCGCAGTCCATGTTTTGCGTATTTGGCGCTATATTTTTTTAGATAAAAATCAGCTAGGATCAAAATGTCATCCCCTCTATCCCGTAGAGCTGGAACCTGAATAGGTATGGTATTTATCCGATATAAAAGATCTTCTCTAAAGAGACCGTCTTTAACCATTTGCTCCAAATTGCCATTGGTGGCACAGACCAATCTAATATCTACCGGAATAGGCTTGTTGGAGCCCACCCGTACTATTACCTTATTCTGAATGGCGGATAGTAGTTTAGCCTGCATTTGTAGGGATAAGTTGCCTATCTCGTCCAAGAACAAGGTACCTCCATTGGCAGCTTCAAATTTTCCGGCCCTGTCGTCCTTGGCATCCGTAAAAGATCCTTTTAAGTGGCCAAACAGTTCGCTTTCAAACAAATTTTCCGATATGGAGCCCATATCAACGGAGACGAAAATCTCATTTTGTCTTGGGGATATTTTATGCAATTGTCTTGCTATTAGTTCTTTGCCAGTACCGTTTTCACCGGTAATCAAAACGTTCACATCGGTCTTGGCCACTTTATTGGTAAGGTTTAAAACGGTGGTCAGGGCCTTCGAATTGCCAATGATATAATTTTTGTCCTGGTTAATAACTTGCTTTAAATTACTTTCCTTTTGTTTTAATTTGCTAATTTCTTTTTGGGATTTTCGAAGCATATACGCTGCTCTTACGGTGGCCAAAAACTTATCATTGTTCCAAGGTTTTAGAATAAAATCGGATGCTCCCTCTTTTAGGGCTTGTACGGCCAATTCAACGGCGCCATATGCGGTCATCATGATAACGGCGGTAAGCGGGGCTTTTTTCTTTATTTCCTTTAACCAATATAAGCCTTCGTTTCCCGTATTTACCCCTGCTGAAAAATTCATATCCAACAAAACAACATCAATTTGGGATAAGTCGGGAAAGGAAGATATCTGATTGGGATTGGAAATAGTGGCGATGCTGCTATATTCAAATTGCAACAGTATTTCCAAGGCGCTCAGGACACTTTTGTTGTCGTCCACTACCAAAATTTTTCCTTCCATCATAAGATTTCCATTAAGGTGATTTTACTTTTTGTACCATGATACATTTTCTGCCATTGAAATAGTTAAAGGTCTTTTTTTATTAGGTATTTCTTCAGCCTTCATCAAAACTACATCATGTATTTTGGATATCATAAATAGTGTAAAAATATTGGACAGTAATTGTACAATTATTTTACAATGGATTTGTCTATATTCAAATATAAATATATAAATAGCTGTAATTCAATAATATAAATATGTGGCATGAACTTGGAATAGGATCCTAAGGCGGTAGCTGATGTGATGATCATTAAGTTGGCGTGTTAATCATTTTTGTTGTATGAATATTAAGAAGGTCAATTTATTTTTAATCCTGTTGTTTATAGGTATGGTTGTCACTGGTCAGGAGAACTGGAACTTGGACAATTGCATTTCTTATGCCTTAAAGCATAATCTGACGCTATTGGACTATCAATATCTGGAAGATTCTGGAAAGGAAAGCTATAATCAGTCTATAAGGGATTTGCTTCCAAGGGTAAACGGTTTTGGCGATTATAATATTAGATATGGTAGATCTACAGATCCAAATACCAATGATATAATCGATACGGAATTTTTTTCCAATGGCTATTCTATGAACGCTTCCATTGATCTTTTTCGAGGTTTCCAAAAGGTCCACAGTATTAAAGCAAGTAAGCTTTTATTTAAGGCTGCACAGGAAACGTCGCAACAACAGCGATTTTTATTGGCCCTTAGAATTATGACGGCCTATCATGACATTCAGTTTTATGAGGGTCTTCTGGCAATTTCCAAGGAGCAATTGGCAATCTCTGAGGACAATTTTAAACTGGCCAATAAACAAATTGAAATAGGGTTGAAGGCCAAGGCCGATTTATTTGAAGCAGAATCCGTATTGTATTCGGATCAATTGAACCTTACCCAGAATGAAAATCTGTTACAGGCGGCAAAGCTTACTCTGATACAGGAAATGAATTTGGAAAATGCCCATACCCTGCAAATAAACCCTATAGTACCCAATACAATGGCCGATAACAAGCTGTCAACAGATAGTATTTACGGCCTGGCAAAAGATTTCGTACCCCTTCTCAAGGCCCAAAGGTATAGAACTGAGGCAGTCAAAAAGCAACTGAGTGCTGCCAGGGGAGAGCTTTACCCATCACTTTCCTTTGCTACCGGCTATGGCACCGGATACTATGAAACCACTAGGGACACCTTGGGCGTTACCATCCCTTTTAAAAATCAAATTCAGGACAATGCATCCAGATATGTGGGATTTTCGCTTAATGTTCCCATTTTTAATGCCTGGTCTACGCGTTCTGCCATCAAGCAACGGAAAATTGCTTTGAAAAGGGAAGAAAATAATCTGGAAATACAGGAGCAGGAAATTTTTAAGGCCATACAACAACTTGTCCAAGAGAATAAGGCTTTAAATGTTGAGCTCATTCAGAGTGAGAAGCAAATTATGGCCCAGGAACAAGCTTTTGGGGTAGCTCAAAAAAAATATGAAAAGGGATTATTTACGATTATGGAACTGAATCTGGCAAAAACGATGTATGCCACTTCGCAGAATAAAAATTTACAGGTAAAACTGCGTCTACAGATTAACCAAAATACACTGGCCTTTTACCAAGGCCAACCTATTCTTAACATTAATAGCACCAAATAAAATGGATATACAATTAGAGAAGAAGAAGGGATTGAGACCAAAACATTACGGCTACATTGCTCTTGGAGTGTTATTGTTCTTTGTGGGATGGAAGATGATAACTGCTAATACGGGCCATACTTTTAGAGCTGAAAAGGACAAGCTCTCCATTGCCGATGTGGTCCAAGGAAAATTTGACGATTATATCACCATTAACGGCACAGTGGCGCCCATTACTACCATTTATATGGATGCCTATGAAGGTGGACGTGTTACCGAAAAACTAATTGAGGAAGGGGCCATGGTACAAAAGGGAGATATCATTCTTAAGTTGGATAACATTGGGCTTTATGAGCAAATACTAAATAGTGAAAGCAATTTGGCCTTAAAGCAGAACGACCTTAGGTCTACCAAATTAACTTTTGATTCCAGACAGGTAGAGGGTAGAAAGTCCTTGGCAACTGCTAGGACCGAATTACAGCGTATGGAAAGAAATTATGAACAGAACCAAGCCTTGTATGATGATGGGTTAATTTCTAAAGAAGTGTATTTAACCTCAAAAGAAAACTATGAACTTTCCAAAAAGCAATATGAAATTGTAAAAGTACAAACAGATAATGATGATGAACTGAGGAGGACTTCCTTGCCCGTCTTGGAGGCCGATTTAAGCCGTATGCAAAAAACCTTGGGTATGGTCTATCAACGTTTGGATCATTTGAACGTGCGGGCACCCGCAGATGGGCAATTGGGGTTTTTGGATGCCGAAATAGGACAGAATATAAGCCAAGGCCAACGTATTGGACAAGTAAATGTACTCACAGATTATAAGATCGAGGCCGATATTGATGAACATTATATAGATCGTGTGAAACGCGATTTAAATGCAACTTTTGAGCGTAATGGAACAGAGCATACCCTGCGGTTGAGAAAGGTATATCCTGAAGTGCGCAATGGCAAGTTCAAGATAGATTTGGTCTTTATAGGTGAAAAACCACAAAACATCCGTGCTGGGCAAAGTTATAATATAAAATTACAGTTGGGCCAATCCAGTGATGCACTCTTGCTGCCCAAAGGAAGTTTTTTCCAAAGTACCGGGGGACAATGGATATTTGTGGTAAACCCGGATGGTAATGAGGCATTGAAGCGGAATATAAGAATAGGAAAACAAAACTCCAGATATTATGAAGTACTGGAAGGATTGGAGCATGGTGAAAAAGTAATCACCTCCAACTATGATAGTTTTGGAGATGCCGATAATATAGTGTTGAAATAGCTACGGCTACACTCAGCTACCCAATTTGGAAAAAAACCAGAGTGTAGCCGAAGGGTAGTTTAGCAGAAAGAATAACACTAAAAACTGTAACTAAAACGATATACGGAAGTCTTTAATTATAACACTTAAAATCCAATCGAAGAATGATACAAATACAAAATCTGAAGAAAAGCTTTAGGACCGAAGAAGTGGAGACATTGGCCTTGAATAATGTAAACCTCAAGGTTCAGGAGGGCGAGTTTGTAGCTATAATGGGACCTTCGGGTTGTGGAAAGTCTACTTTATTGAACATTATTGGTATGCTGGATAATCCCACTTCTGGAAGTTATCAATTCGCTGGCCATGAAGTGGGGCACCTAAAGGAAAATCAACGTACACAATTGCGAAAAGGAAACCTGGGATTTGTCTTCCAGAGTTTTAATTTGATAGATGAACTTACCGTCTTTGAAAATGTGGAATTGCCGTTGATCTATCTTAAAATGAATAAGAGTGAGCGTAAGCAAAAGGTAATGGCTGTATTGGAACGAATGAAGATAGCGCATCGTGAAAAGCATTTTCCACAACAACTTTCCGGGGGTCAACAACAGCGTGTGGCCATTTCAAGGGCAGTGGTCACCAATCCCAAGTTGATTTTGGCAGATGAGCCTACGGGAAATCTGGATTCCAAAAACGGGATCGAAGTGATGAACCTGTTGACAGAACTAAATCAGGAAGGAACCACCATAGTGATGGTAACCCACTCGGATCGGGATTCGCATTATGCACATCGTATCGTGAACCTGTTTGATGGTCAGATTGCCACAGAAAGCCATAATAGGGCTGTGGGCGCAATGCTTTAGGGAGACTTGCAAGGTGTAGTCCGCCTTTTTGCGGACCTCCTTGTAGGTCTAGGCCAGGATTTGGAAGTGAAACCAATGAGGTTCGGGGATCCATATGGTAATGAAAACC
>NZ_FXAO01000007.1:159715-374240 GCF_900177645.1 Arenibacter troitsensis | reverse complement strand
GAAGAAGGGTCTTTTCTCCTGCCCGACGGCAAGGCGGGTTTGTTTCGTTTTATTCATGGCCTTTCTATTTTATAATAAGGTATTCATGAACCTCCTGCGTCGGTTTCATTGGAAAACAAAGAAATCGAAGATTCACGAAATCCGATAAAAACAATAACAACCCATTGAGTAAAATGAAAGAATGATTTAATCGTTGGTTTTTCTAGATTGCTCCTATTAATTAAAACTATTGTTCAAAAAACATGAGTGATCAAATTAATCCCAATTTTACATAAACACAACAATTGTTCCTGATCCCAAAATCCACCGAATCTTATTTTACATTTCCTACAGCCTTATTCCCCACTATATCCCAAAATATGAAATTTCCGATTACTTAAGGGATAAACATATGACCAATGTCATAGCGATTCCCTATAATTTAGCTTATTTTATTGTACTTGTTTAAGCTCCCATAGTTCTCATTTCTTTCTGCCAATAGATGCAGGATAGAAAAATCGACCCTATAGGAAACCTTAATGCGATCCTAGAATAAGTGCACTTTCTAAGCACGATAATACATAGAGAAAGCGGCAGAACTCTCCGCATCCAGGTTTAAAAAATAGCCGATAACTAAAAAACCACAACAAATGTTTAAGGACAGAATAGATGCAGGACTCCAACTAGCTGAAAAGCTAAAGAGATATAAAGACAAAGAGAATGTAGTGATTTTGGCCATCCCAAGGGGTGGGCTGCCATTGGGAGCTATTGTAGCCAAATCATTAAACGCAAAATTGGATGTTGCCCTTTCCAAGAAAATAGGCCATCCGTTCAACAAGGAATTTGCCATCGGGGCCGTTAGTCTCAACAATATAATCCTAGACGATGACATTGAAATTTCAATCAGTTATATCGAGAAAGAAAAGAAACGACTTCGCGAAAAACTTAAAAAAAGACTGGCCCTGTATTATAGGAATAGGTCGCCCATAGCCTTAAAGGATAAAATCGTAGTCATTATTGACGATGGTATCGCCACAGGGAATACCATAAGGGTCACCGCACAACTGGTCTATGACCGAAGGCCGGAAAAAATTGTGATCGCCATACCGGTAGCCCCTAAATCAACAGTACAAAAATTAAATTTAGCCTCCTATATTGATGAAGTGGTTTGCTTGGAGACACCCTTCAATTTTCAGGCCGTAGGACAATTTTATATGGATTTTGATCAGGTGTCCGATGAAGAAGCCATTAAAATTTTGGAAGAATTTTATGCTCAATAAAATTTACGAAATGCTCCAAGGATTTATTTTAACATTGGAACACGAGACATGCCAAAAGGTTTGCCCTATTCACCGTAATCCATATTTTTCCGGACTGTGCCCAAGTAACTTTGATCGCAGTAACAACTAAATAGTTATATTTATAAGGAATAACCAATTTAGGACCAAAACCATGAAATATCCACTTCGGATGGCTCGTTTCCAGGCTAAAATAATAATGCCTATTTTCCTCATATTTCTCTTCACCCAATGTGAAACACGAAAAAAAGAACCAGAGTTTTTGATGCGGACCGCCCTGTTGGTCAATGAAGGCCATACCTGGTACAAGGCCTTTGCCCATTTTGCAGAAATTGTGGAAGAACGTTCCAAAGGACGCATCAAGGTGGAATTATACCCCTCTGAACAATTGGCCAAGGAAATTGAGGCTATTCGACTTATACAGGCAGAGGTTATCGATATGACCACCACAGGGTCTACTTTGACCAATTGGTTCGAGGTGGCCACATTTTGTGAACTGCCTTTCCTAATGCGCGACTCTACCGATATGAACCGCTATATTAATGGTCCGGTAGGGAAATTAATGGAAGAGGAAATGATAAAAAAGGCAGGCTTACGCGCCCTAGGCCATTTTGAAAGGGGCCCAAGGCATTTAACATCCAATAGACCCATACGGCACCCGGACGACCTAAAAGGTCTTATTATTAGGGTTCCAAATGTGCCCGCATTCGTTACCACATGGAGCGCACTGGGTGCCAAACCAACTCCCATGGCATTTTCCGAAGTGTTTACTTCACTTCAACAAGGCACCATAGAGGCCCAGGAAAATCCGTTTGCCATGATACATAACGCAGGTTTCTCCGAGGTACAAAAATACCTCAACCTAACAGGACATGTTATTAGTTGGGTATACCCTGTAGTTGGCGAAAAGCAATTTCAAAAGCTGCCCCCGGACCTTCAGGAAATCTTTCTACAGGCAGGTAAGGAAATGCAGCACTACGAACACCGGCTCTATCTGGAAAACGAAAAAAATGTTCAGAATGAACTGAAGGCAGAGGGTATGCAATTTATAGAAGTGGACAAAGAAGCCTTTGCAAAAAAAAGTGAAAAGGCCATTTATGAAAGCCTCTCCCCGGAAATTCAAAAAATATACAAAGAACTAAAAAAAGAATAAGACAATGCTAAATAAAACCGTTGGCCGCCTGTTAAAAATGGGGACCTTATTAAGTACATATGGCCTGTTGTTCACTGTTCTACTTCAGATAATTTGTCGTTTTACGCCCATGAACACCCCAGCTTGGACAGAGGAGGCCTCTCGTATATTCTTTATTTATGCTATGTCTTTCGCCTCAGGTCTGGCAATGAAGAATGAGTTTTATGTGCATTTGGACATGTTTTACGAGCGTTTTCCAGAAAGGATCAAGAAAACATTAAACCTGGCAGTACCCTCAATTACCCTCATTCTTTTTGTTGTCATGGCCGTATACGCCATTAAATTCATCATTTTGGGAATACCTGAAAAATCCCCGAGTATGGGCTTCAATATGGGTATTGCCTTCTTTAGCATATTTATCATGTCCACATCCATAGGTTATTACTTGCTCATAAAAATTATGAAAATTATTAAAAAATCTAGACCATGATTTGGATATTGGTTATCGTTTTTATTCTTGGTCTTGTACTTCGCTTTCCCATTGCCTTCGCATTAGGGCTTGCCTGTTTAAGTTATTTGGTTGTAAAAGGGGTCCCTTTGATCATTGTACCCATGAAAATGTACTCTGGCATTGATGTCTTTGTACTGTTAAGTGTTCCTGGATTCATCCTTGCAGGAAATCTCATGAACCAAGGTGGGCTCACTGAAAAAATTATTAAGTTCTGCAACCACCTGTTAGGTCATATTCGCGGGGGACTTTCCTTGGTCAATATTGGTGCTTCCATGCTTTTTGCCGGAATTTCTGGTACAGCCATTTCGGATACGGCCAGTATGGGCTCCATTATGATTCCTGCCATGAAAAAGGAAGGCTACGATACGGACTTTTCATGTGCCGTTACAGCAGCCTCCTCTACCATAGGGCCCATAATCCCCCCAAGTGTACCCATGATCATAGCGGCGACCTTGAGCGGGTTGTCTGTAGGAAAATTGTTTTTGGCAGGAGCACTCCCAGGTTTGTTATTGGGGGTAGGTCTTATGTTCACTGCCTATTTCATATCCAAACGCAAAAAATACCCAAAACATAAACGCAGTAGTCTAAGGGATGTGGCAGGCAGTTTTGTAGATACGTTTTGGTCGCTCTTAATGACATTTATCATCCTATATGGCATTGTAGGCGGAATATTTACCCCAACGGAAGCCTCGATTATTGCTGTAGTCTATGCTATGATTATTGGAAAGTTCGTTTATAAAAAATTGAATTTGAAAAATACCCAGGTTATTGTGCTCGACAGTATGAAGACTTCCGCCTCCCTGATGGTCTTAGTGGGTTTTGCCAATCTTTTTGGATATATATTGATTACGGAGCAAATTCCGCAAGAGATCTCCAAGGAAATCTTGGGATTCTCAGACAATAAATATGTGGTTTTACTACTGATCAATATGTTGTTGATCGTGGTAGGCACCTTTATGGAGACCATCGCCGCCTTATTGATACTTTTTCCGATACTACTTAAAGTAGCTGTTGCGGTGGATGTTGACCCCATACATTTTGCCGTAATAGCCGTGCTGAATTTAATTATAGGGTTAACGACCCCACCTGTTGGGGTCTGCCTTTTTGTGGCTTCCAGTATTGGAAAGATTTCCATAGGTGCCGTTAGTAAAGCTGGCCTGCCATTTTTGTTGGTCAGTTTTCTAGTATTGATTTTGGTCACCTTGTTTCCATCGTTATCACTGGCATTGCCCAATCTTTTTATAGATTGACCCGGAAAGTTCCGAATCCATTGTTAAATTTATCCGGAATAGATCAGTAGTATTCAAAATTTATATGTAATTATTAAAAAATCTAAACCAATGATACCAATAAACACAGCCTTATGTTCCTTCGGAATGAGTGGATACGTTTTTCACGCTCCCTTCATTGAGGTGCACCCAGCGTTCAATTTATACGGGGTTTGGGAGAGGACCAAGAACAACGCCCAGGCCAAATATCCAAATATTAAAACCTTCCGCAGCTTGGAAGAAATGTTGGCAGACCAAAATATTGAACTGGTAGTAGTGAATACACCTAGTGTTACCCATTATGATTTTACCAAACAGGTCATTAATTCAGGAAAAAATGTAGTTGTGGAAAAGCCTTTTACTGCCACTGTAAAGCAAGCAGAAGAACTGATACAGCTGGCCAAAGAAAAAAATGTAACACTTTCTGTATACCACAATAGAAGATATGACAGTGATTTTAAAACCGTGAAAAAAGTCTTGGATGAGGGATGGTTGGGAAACATTGTTGAAGCGGAAATCCATTATGATCGTTATGACCCGGGGCTGAGTTACAAGGTTCATAAGGAAATACCCACGGCCGCCGTTGGAAGTATATATGACCTAGGTTCACATTTAATAGATCAGGCATTGATGTTGTTTGGTATGCCGAAGGCCGTCTACGGCGATCTGGATACCTTTCGCCCCAATTCCAAAGTTGGGGATTATTTTGATGTAAAATTGTTCTACAGCAGCCATAGGGTAATATTGAAATCCAGCTACTATGTTCGTGAAGCCTTGCCCGGAAATATTCTACACGGTACCAAGGGCTCTTTCATTAAATCCAAAGCGGATATTCAGGAGGCAGAGCTCCAGGCCGGAAAAATACCCGGGTCAAAGGATTGGGGAGCCGAACCGGATAAGGAAAAAGGATTGTTGCATACCGAGAAAGAAGGTAAAATAATTAGGGAACATATACCTACGCTAAATGGGGATTATATGGAATATTATGAAGGTATTTACCAAGCCTTGCGAAATAATGGGTCCGTACCGGTTACAGGAACGGAAGGAATGAATGTAATTAGAGTAATTGAAGCAGCCCTACTAAGTAACAAGGAAAAGAAAGTAATCCAATTATAAATGATGTAGGCTAAAGTCTTTAGCAGTTAATGGTGGTTGGCTTTGATTGTATTGTAAGTGGTCAAGACATCCTAGTTGAACCAACTATCCTATACATGTTCCATGATTTGGATACGGTGAGAAAATACCATGTGTACCTCTTCCAATTTACAGCCGGTACTCCATTGTTTAAAACAAAAACTTCCGAAGCGGAAAAGAAATAAGTTGGATATAAAATAATTTATAGTACTTTTGTGTAATCGATTACATTGTAACAATACGAGGACCACAAAAAGTTTTAAAACCCACTTCCCAAACATTGGATACCGGAAAAAATACCCAGTAGAATAAGATGTGAATAACCATAAATGGCCAATATCAACCTATAATTTTGAACACATGAATTTATTAAACAGAACAATAACCAATTTAGAATCTACCCCACCAATTAAGGTCGTACAATTTGGAGAAGGAAACTTTTTAAGAGCCTTTGTAGACTATGCCTTCCAAAAACTAAATGAGGAAGCCAATTTTGATGCGGGCATAGCGGTGGTACAGCCCATAGACCGAGGTTTGGTAAAAATGCTAAACGACCAAGATGGACTATACACCCTGTTCCTAAAAGGTATACAGAAGGGCAAAGAGATTCAACTTAAACAACTCATTACCAATATTGTAAAAGGAATAGACCCTTACAGCAATTTTAAGGACTACTTAAGTTTGGCCAAGGAGGAGCAACTTCAGTTTATTATTTCCAATACTACCGAAGCCGGTATAGCTTATGTTGACACCGATTCATTGGACATGCAGCCCCCAACTTCATTTCCTGCCAAATTAACGGTCCTTTTGTATGAACGTTTTAAATATTTTAAAGGGGATGCCAATAAGGGCCTGACCATAATTCCTTGTGAATTGATCAATTACAATTCGGATACACTTAAGGAAATAATTATAAAATACTCAGATGATTGGAAACTGGGCGAAGATTTTAAAACTTGGCTCAACCAACACTGCTCCTTCCATAACACATTGGTAGACCGCATTGTACCCGGTTATCCCAAGGATGAAATTGAGGCATACAATTCCCAACTCTCCTACAAGGATAATTTAATTGTTGCGGCAGAAACATTTTTTCTTTGGGTAATTGAAGGCGATGATAAACTAAAAGAAAAATTACCCTTTTACAAAACAGATCTAGACGTAAAGATAGTAGAGGACATGCAGCCTTATAGAACCAGAAAGGTTAGAATCCTAAACGGTGCCCATACCGCCATGGTACCATTTTCTTTATTGTACGGCAATACAACCGTTAAACAAACCGTAGACAATGATTTTACAGGTGCCTTTGTAAATAACGCCATCTTCAACGAGATAAACCAGACCCTTCCAATGGATAAAAAGGAGCTGGACAGCTTTGCCGAAGAAGTTTTGGACCGCTTTAGGAACCCGTTTATTATCCATAATCTATCCAGTATAGCACTCAATTCCATTTCTAAATTTAAGGTAAGGGTATTGCCAAGTTTATTGGAGTATGTAGTGCGCAATAAAAAATTACCAACCAACCTAACCTTCGCCTTTGCAGCTTTAATTAGATTTTATAAAGGAACCTGGAAGGGTGGTGATCTGCCCGTTAACGACAGTGCTGAAATAGTAGATGACTTTGCCGAAATATGGAAGTCCAATAATTATGGGCAAATAGCTACAAAAGCCTTGGGCAATACTAGCTATTGGGGAGAGGATCTAAACCATATTGAAAACCTTGCCAATGCAGTTGCATTGGCCCTTGAAGAAATTGACACCAACGGCATAGAAGTAGGCTTTGCCAATTTTAGCAAAATATATTAAGCTTTAAAAAAAATGAACTATACCTCATTACAATGAAAAGTAAAATTATAAAAGTAAATTCATCGGATAACGTTGCCGTTGCTTTGGTGAATTTAAAGGCGGGAGAGGTAATATCTTTTGAAGGCCAAGAAATCACCGTGCTTTCGGATATCAAGTCCAAACACAAAATTGCCTTGCAAAAATTTGAATCCGGGGATAGGATCACAATGTACGGAGTACTTGTAGGAAGTGCCAATGGCATTATTGAAAAAGGAGATGTACTCACCACCGAAAATGTTAAGCACCAAAGTGAAAAAGTTTTTGGAAAAACCGAAACCATTGGTTGGACCGCCCCCAATGTGGAAAAATGGAAGGACAGAACATTCCTAGGGTACCATCGGGAAGACGGACAGGTTGGTACCGAAAATGTATGGCTGTTTTTTCCATTGGTTTTTTGTGAAAACAGGAACATAGAAATCCTAAAGGAAGTTTTTGAAAAGGAACTTTTAAAGCAAAAAGTGAATCCGCATCAAATGTTGCTTCGTTCCTTGGTGAACAATACACCGGAAGAAGCTTTGGTTGAAAACAATTCCTATAATGTTTTCGATAATATTGATGTAAAATTTATAACCCACCCTGGGGGCTGTGGTGGTATAAGGCAAGATTCCGAAAGTTTGGCCAAATTATTGGCGGGCTACGTAAACAATCCCAATGTGGCTGGTGCCACGGTATTGAGCTTGGGCTGCCAGAACCTGCAGATAAGTGTTTTTAAGGAAGCCTTGAACTCCATTAACCCCAACCTGAACAAACCGGTACTCATATTTGAGCAACAACAAATGGGTACCGTCGATGATATGTTATCGGCCATTGTAAAAGAGTCCTTTGAAGCCATTAAAAAGGCTAATAATGCCGAGCGTAAACCAGCTCCATTATCCAAATTACGGGTTGGATTGGAATGTGGTGGATCGGACGGTTTTTCCGGTATATCGGCGAATCCTACTCTGGGAGCAGTTTCGGATTTATTGGCGGCACTTCATGGTACGGCCATACTGTCCGAATTTCCGGAGCTATGTGGGGTAGAACAGGAACTGGTAAACCGATGTGTGGATGATGACAAGGGACAGAAATTTTTAAAGCTAATGAAGGCCTATGAAAAATCGGTGGTGGATGCAGGTTCAGGTTTTGACATGAATCCATCACCTGGAAATATTAAGGACGGCTTAATTACCGATGCGATGAAATCGGCCGGGGCCGCAAAAAAAGGGGGCACCTCCCCGGTACAGGATGTATTGGATTATGGGGAATACATTACCAAACCCGGCCTAAATCTACTGTGTACCCCCGGAAACGATGTGGAAAGTACTACGGCCATGGTTGGTTCAGGAGCCAACGTGGTACTATTTACGACCGGTTTGGGCACCCCGACAGGAAATCCAATTGCCCCCATTATAAAAGTTTCTTCCAATACGGAACTTATGGAAAGAATGCCCGATATAATCGATATTGAAACCGGAGCGGTAATAAGAGGTGAAAAGACCATTGAGGAAATGGCAGAGGAAATGTTGAACTTTATTATCGATGTGGCCAGTGGCAAGATTCAAACCAAGGCAAAATTACTCAATCAAAACGATTTTATTCCTTGGCGCAGAGGGGTATCTTTATAATAATTGTTAAACAACTGCCCTAATTAGCAAATAATGGAAGGTTGAAGAATTGAAATAATTTCTTCAACCTTTCTATTTTTTTGAAGATGATCTCCTAACAATCAACTCCGGGGTAAGCACTATATTCTGTGTTGTTTTGACATCTTCTGTATGGCCCACTTCTTCCAAAAAAACTTGGGCAGCCTTTCTTCCCATATCAAGCGGAAATTGATCTACCGTACTTATGGTCGTGAGCTCCATAAATCTAGTGAAAGGTTCATTGGAAAAACCTACAACGCACATATCCTCTGGAATATTAAATCCACTTTCCTTTATTTCCTGAATAGCTCCCAAGGCAGCAAAATCGCTTGAAGAAAAAATAGCATCCGGGGGTGCTTCCATGTCCAAAAGTAACCTTGCTGCCCTTCTGCCATCCTGCACGTTACTCTGTGTTTCAATGACCAAGCTTTCATCAAATTCAATTCCATTATCCAACAAGGCTTGTCTGTAACCTAAATACCTATTTCTAAATATTTCAAAATTCCTATCGTTGGACAAATGTGCTATGCGCTTGCAACCCTGGTCCAACAAATGTTTGGTTGCGTCGTAACCCCCTTTAAAATCATCTATGGTTACAGAACTGATCCCCTTAATATCCTTCTTCCTATCAAAAAAGACCAATGGCGTCTTTTTATTTTTTAAAAGTTTATTTAACCCCTTGTTCGCCTCCAGATTGGCATTGGAAATAGACATTAATATACCATCAACTTGTACATTTACGAGCGAGTTTATTTTTTCGTTTTCTATATTTTCCTGGTTATGGGTCTGACAGATTATTACATGGTAACCCTTGGGATACAATTCTTCTTCAATACCACGTATCACCGAAGAAAAGAAATTACTATCTATTCTTGGAACAATAACCCCTACATTATAACTCTTGCCACTTTTTAGGGCCAAAGCCAGCTTATTTTGTTCATAATTCATTTCCAAGGCAGTCTCCAGAACCAGCTTCCGCGTATTAAAACTTATTTTGGTATTGTTGTTTAGGGCCCTAGAGACGGTTGCAGCAGTGAGACCTAGTTTTGCTGCTATGTCATATATGGTCGTTTTCTTTTTCATGAAATATCTACTTGTTTATTATAACAATACCGATGTTGTTTACTAAAAATTAATAACTGCATGCGCTTTTAAAACAGAATCCAGTTTAAAAATAGGCGCAAAATTAAAGGATATAAACAACACATTTCAAATATAGGATCAATACATGGTATATTCTTCACCTATAACCGCATTAAAGCCTCCAATCGATCCCTGTTTTGAAAAATAATCTTGACAAGATATAATATTTTATCTATATTCATGTAATCGATTACAATTAGGTTTTAAATTCCACAACCAATAGGACTTAACACCTACCTTACCAACAGAGGCATCATGCAAAGACCGTTTTCAATCACACTGCTCCTCCTGACGTTTTTTGTGGCGTCAACCCTTACTGCTCAAAATAAATCAAAAAATGGTTCTATATCCAATAAGGGCTTCAACATAACTGTTGCCAAGGATGGTAGTGGAGATTTTACTACAATTCAGGAAGCCATTAATTCTGCCAAAGCCTATCCAGACCAAAGGGTAGTCATCCATATAAAGAGTGGGGTGTACTATGAGAAGGTACATGTTTATTCATGGAATCCAAAAATATCGCTGATCGGGCAGGATATAGCCAGTACCATAATTACCTATGACGACTATTTTGACAAGATTGATCTGGGTAGGAACAGCACTTTTCACACCCCTACCCTTCTTGTGGAGGGCAATGATTTTTATGCCACCAACCTCACCATCCAAAATACGGCAGGGGCCGTTGGGCAAGCAGTTGCCCTTGCTGTTAATGCTGACAGGGCCCTTGTGGATACCTGTAGGATATTGGGAAATCAAGATACACTGTATACCTCTGGTGAAGGCTTTCAACAGTATTACATAAATTGCTTTATCTCGGGGACCACAGATTTTATTTTTGGCAATGCCACTGCTGTTTTTGAAAATTGTACCGTACATAGTAAATCCAATTCCTTTATTACCGCTGCATCCACGCCAAAAGGGGTAGACTTCGGGTATGTTTTCATTAGTTGCAGGCTTACTGCCGATACTCATGCCACAGAAGTCTATTTAGGAAGACCATGGAGAACCCACGCCAAAACAGTTTTTATTAATTGTTCCATGGGTGCACATATTCTTCCCCTTGGATGGGACAATTGGTCCAACAAAGAAGCTGAAAAACAATCTTTCTATGCCGAGTACAACTGTATTGGACCGGGATACAAGCCATCCCAGAGGGTTTCATGGAGCCACCAATTAACAAAAAAACAGGCTAAAAAATACACCTCAAAAAAAATCTTGGGAGGAAAGGGCCATGGCCAACACACGGATTGGTATCTACAATTTAAAGCTCAATAAACTTAAATATGAAAAACATCCTTCTTTTCATTCTATTTGTTTTTTCATCTACGGTAAGCGGTCAGAACAATAGCCAAAACCATACCATTGGTAATTTCCAGACCTCCGATTCAATAGGTCTGTCCCAAAAGAAAACATGCCTCTATCTAATTGGTGATTCTACTATGGCAGACAAGCCAGACCCAGAGCATAATCCGGAACGTGGTTGGGGACAGATGCTTCCTAAGTTATTAACCAATGCGGTGGTTGTTAAAAACCACGCCGTAAACGGCAGAAGCAGTCGAAGTTTTATTCAGGAAGGCCGATGGCAAAAAGTATTGGATTCCTTACATCCCAAAGACTATGTTTTTATCCAATTTGGCCATAATGACCAAAAGTCCCAAGATTCAACACGGTATACCAACCCATTTACCCAATACCGTTATAACCTTGAACGTTTTGTTAACGAAACCAGAAGTAAAGGGGCCTTCCCTATTCTTTTCACTTCCATAACAAGGAGAAATTTTAACGAACAGGGGGTTTTGGTGGACACCCATGGAGCATATCCTTTGGTGACCAGAATGGTGGCAAAGGATTTATTAGTGCCATTTATAGACTTACAATTGTTAACGGAACAATTGGAAATATCTTATGGTGTTGAAGGATCCAAAAAACTCCATCTTCATTTTGCCCCAGGAGAAAATGCCTATAGGCCAACCGGTGTTGAGGACAATACCCATCTATCCGTAACTGGAGCAACCTTGGTTGCCCAACTAGCCCTTGATGAAATGGAAAAGCAACAAATAAAATTCTAAACGAATACAAGTAAGAATGGGCTAGAATATTTAACACCTTCCCTTACTTGGCCATATTATTGTTTATCAACCAATGTTTCAAGGATTCTGGCCAATACTGATTGGTACCTTCCCTGCCCAATCCAAAACCATGCCCTCCATTTTCATAAATATGTAACTCTGCAGGAACATTATTCCCTTTAAGTTTAAGCAAGTAATTAATACTATTTTCCACAGGAACGGCCTTATCATCAAGAGCATGTACTAGAAAAGTTGGAGGTGTCCTGGCATCTATTTGCTTTTCATTGGAATATGTATCTAACAAGTCAGCACTTACATTTTCTCCCAACAAATTTTTTCTGGAACCATTGTGTGTAATGCCATCCTCCATGGATATTACCGGATAGATCAAAATGGAAAAATCCGGGCGGGCACTTAGGGGTTGGGAATCATACACTTTTTCATTGTAATGGGTGGAAAGCGTGGAAGCAAGATGACCGCCAGCTGAAAAGCCCATAATTCCTATTTTGTTGGGATCTAGCTTCCATTTAACGGCATTGCGCCTTACCAACCTAATGGCTTCCTGTGCATCTTGTAAAGGCCCTATAGATTTATCTTTCATAATCAAATCATTGGGCAATCGATATTTTAAAACGAATGCCGAAACCCCTATACTATTAAACCATTTAGCTACCTTGTAACCTTCCTTGTTGATGGCCAAATGCGAATAACCCCCTCCTGGGCAAATAACCACGGCAACTCCACTGGATTCATTTCCATCTACCAAATAGGCCGTCAAAGTAGGTGTGGAAACTTTACTAATTCCACTAACCTCCTTGGCATCACCAGAAGTAACTATCTCTTTATACTCCTTATTCTGAATTGAATTAGGTACCCCATTCGGCCAAACGGGTAGAACTTCCTGAGCATATAATGTTACCTCTCCATAAAAAGTAAACCATAAAATTGTTAAATAGGTAAATAATTTTACTCCACTTATCGGAATCATATCTTCATTTTATAAATTTCGCTTCCTGCCAACAAAAAACAACCTAGTCCAAAGTCCTCAAAATCTGGGACTTTATCATAGGATAAGGGCTGACCATCTTTTGGTTCTTTACCCGTAGATTGCAAATACCCCAAAAATCCATTGGCATGCAAGCCTTCCGTGGTCATGGCAACCCAACCCTTTTCTATTATAGGGAGGTAGGTCTCTTTATCTAAAATTCCATTGTTCACCCCATAGGCCATCCCATAAATAAACAGGGCGGTGCCCGATAGTTCCTTTCCCCCATAATGCTTGGGGTCGTGCAAACTAACATTCCAAAAGCCGTCTTTTCTCTGGATGGGAACCAAGGCTTCCGCCATGGATTTAAGGTCCTTAATATACTGATCTCTATGGGGAGCATTTTCGGGGATAATACTCAAAACTTTTGCCAAGGCAGCAATTACCCATCCGTTTCCGCGACTCCAGTAGGTATCCTCTCCATTGGGTTCAGTGTATGGTGGATCAAAATCGGCATCGCGCCACCATAATCCATCTTTAGGGTTAAATAACCCATTATCGCCATGTTTATTACGCGTATACATATACATCCCGTGCATTTTCTCATAATAGCGATTGTCCTTCTCCAAAACGCCCAATTTAGCAAATACGGGCATTCCCATTTGAATAGCATCTATCCAAGACCAATCATCCAATTGCGGGGTATTCAGCAGCATATTGATACAGGCCTTGGTATTCTTTAATTTTTTGGGGTCCGGCTCCAAATTATAAAGATCTATATAGGTCTGGGCGGCGCAGTAATCATCTGCGTTGCGATTGGCATTGCCATTTCTAAAACCCCACTCGTGAAATTCCGCCCAATCCAAGGCATAATTATAATACGCTTCCTTAGGGTAAATTTCATGTAATGCCATTAGGCCTTCATAATATACTCCCCGAGTCCAAATATTGCTCGGCCGTTCCCTGTTGGTAATGATCGTTTTGCCCACATCTGGCCATTTGTTCATAAAATATTCATTGGCCAGTTGCATTTGCTCCAATACCTTGGACTTATCGGTAATTTGGGCAAATATTGATTGCATAGAAATAGCCGTAATGCATAAAAACAAGAGTTGGTTTTTCATAATTTCATTTTTTAATTCAATTCCAATGGAGTTAAGGTAACAGGCCCTAAAATGCCGGAGGGCATGGGCTCCCATAACGTTGCGTCAAACTTTTTGTAGTCTTTGTCCACCATGTTTATTTCGTGGAAAATTTTCCATTCTTCCCCTCTTAATTCCTTTGCCCGAATCCTGTTGGCGGACAGGTTTGTAACCTCGAGGGATATTTTGTTATTCCCTTTTTTTAGGGATCCAATAGTAATTTGAAAAGGGTTGGACCATAAGGTTCCTACAAAGACTTCGTTTACCCACACTTTTGCACTTTCCCTTACATCTCCCAATTTTAACAACCAGGCCCCTGTTTTAGTATCTGAATTCTGAAATTCCAATTCATACTTGGCAGTACCGGAAAATTCCCCAGCTGCTTTGCTCAAGGCTGTCCAAGATTCCAATTTTGAAATGGTAATATTTTCAGGTATACTTGGCCCGCCCCGTAAAAAAGATATTTTCCAATCCCCTTTGATCTCATGGGATTCGCCTTTGACTTCAAAATATTCCCAGTCCTTATTGCTTGAATTTTCAGCTGTTATTAAAAATAATGTTTCTCCTGCTTGAATCTGGACTTTAACCAGTGTATTATCTCCTTTATTTACAATTTTGGCCCTCCCAACTTTATCCGTATTGGGGTCAAATATTTCCACCTCCTTGTAACTACCATTTATTGGAATAAATTGATCCACACTTTTCGAAGTATGATTTACTAGATAATAAATTTTATTGCCATCATGGTCCCTTCGTAAATATTTTAAACCAGTTTCAACCAATAGCTCTGGCTCAACCTGTGCATTTTCCAAATCGATGAATATATTTTCCGACGGATTAACCAGTGATTTATTATCCAATAGCAATTGCTGCATTTTACTATGTTGCAATTTATAGTCCTTAAACCCTGGTACGGTTTCTGGGAGATTTTGAAAAATGATATTTGCACCCTGTTTTTTTAGTGATATCAATTTTTTTAAGGTACCCAATGGCAAATACTTACAACTAGGTACGATCATACTTTTATAACTTCCTCCTGGCAATTGTATTTCACCATTTGCAAAGGTTGCCCTTTCTATAAAATTATCCGAAACAAAGTCTACGCCGTATCCTTTTTGCATTAGACTTCTAGTCGTTTCATAAAACGGCTGATTGTGAAGCCATTCCTCCAAGGAATGTATTTTAAACTGAAAAAAGAGTGCACCGTCCAAGTAGCTGTTCCACACATCGTGTACCGGCCAATAGAGTAAAGTTTCGTTATCCGGTTTGCCAGCTTGTAAATAAGATTGACAATTGGTAATATAGGAAAATAATTGTGCTGCGTCCGCTCCTAAAGTAAGATTGGGGTTAAAATTTACCGAAGCATAGAATTTCCATCCCGGCCAGGGGGCGCGATTGGGGGAATAGGTAGTGCCATGTAAAAAAACATGATTTACCCCGCTCAAAAAAAGATCCTCAACTTCGGGTTTACATTGGGAAAGGGCCGTCTTAAAATGATCCCGCAACCAAGTAAAAGTTTCCGATGATGTTAGAGGTTTACCTGCAATATGCGCTGACGAGGATGAGAATTTTAACATTACGGGATCTGCATCACCTTCTCGAATATCTTCTTTTTCCCTACGAAACCCTGGAATTTCATAAGGCATAGAACCAAATGTTTCACACTCGGGAATATCCGCGGAAGCGTATAGATCAATCAAATTCCCTGGTGAACCATGTGCTTGTAGTCGTGATTTAAAACCTTTGCCGTGGGCCCAATCCGTCCATGGATGATCAAAATCCAGCAATAATAAGTCGGACAAGGTTTCCCGGTAATCACTTTTAACCCTATTGCCTTCCTCATTATTATCCTTACTCAATAATAACGGTAGAAAGGGTTTCAGGTCATACCCGCGATACTTTTCAAATGCCTTAAAAAAATTAGGTGTGAAATCGGTTCCATAAACTTCATAACTATCATTAAAAACGGAGCGAATTCTACCTTCAAAACCAGATAATGCTTTATTAAAAGGTTGTACATATGCATTTAGTGCGTGGGTGGAATAATGATCGAGGGTAAAACCACTTCCACCTGGAGCGGCCCGCTTTACTTTTTGTCCGGTTTTACCAACAAATACTGCATAAACAGTGAAATCTTCCTTTTGTGCCTTCCAATCTATCCAGTTCCCACTAAGTTGTGGTGTCAAGTCAATATATGTGCCCTTGTTTCCATAGGCCAACAAATATTGTAAATGGGCAGTTTGTTTTTCTTTATCATCCATGACAAGGATATGCCTCGAAAATTTCTCCCCCTTAGGTACCTCATAGGTTTGCGTTATTAATTTTGTGGCCGCAAATTCCTGAGTTACCTGTGGACCACCATAGGGCCATCCTGTTCCCAGTGTTAAGTCCACCTGCATGCCCAAACTATCCGCTGTCCTAATAGTATAATCGAGCATTTGCATCCATTTAGGGGACAAATGATCCAAAAAATTGTTTTCTTCCCCTTTCACCCCATATATAGGTGCAATTTCCACACCTCCAATCCCCACCTTGTGCAAGTGAATCAAATTCTGTTTTAAATTTAAAGTATCCACTGCACTACCCATCCACCACCAACGCGTCCATGGTTGGGTCTTATTTGTTTTCTCGGGAAATAAGACGTTGCTTTCCTGAGCACTGACAAAGACCGTAGCGATGTAAAATAAAAGAAGGGTTAATCCAATATTTTTAGTTAATACATTATTCACTAGTAAATATCTTTTCAATTCACATTTTAAGCTTAAGGTAATACTATCATTTAACTTAAGCCCTTTTTTAACTTTATTTGCCCAAAAATCCCCTACTAGTCACAACTTTAGGTTGTAATCGATTACCTTGGTGCCGGGATTTAGGATTTATAATTCGCTTTAAATACTAAAAATAACAACTTATTTACCATTTGGCAACCTGTCCCATCCTGTATTCTTCAAAATAAAATGGATTGAAAATGGAGATTGTGCGCTAAATTGAGTTACATTTAGGATACAGTATAGTACAGGATACTGGTACATAACCAATCCATTATCTTTAGTTTTTTGACAACTCTATATTACGTTCTTTTTTTATGTCTTTCTTTCCATTCAAGGTAGTTCCCCTGCTAACAATAAACTTGACTATTATCGAATATCATTACCTCCCATGGGAACCAATTTAGATTAATTGCCGAGTTGGACCATTAGGATGTTTATAATGAATTAAACAGTCCTCTATTTTAAATAATGGGGACCACCTTATAACAGCACTTTTATAACAAAAAGACAACCATATGAAAACATCAGTTTATACCCTATCATTTGTTTTGTTGACTGCATTCACATCCTGTAAAAAGGATGTGGAGAGGGGCCAAGTAATTGAATTGACCAATACATCAGAGGTGGATCTTGTAGACAAGCCCATTTCCGTAGATAAAAAATTACTGAGACCGAAAGACGGCCTTGCCCTATATCCCCTGGTTCTTTTTAATAAGGACACCCTTCCGTCCCAACTAAATGATACGGACAATGATGGGCAGTGGGACGAGCTTTTTTTTGTAACCAATTTTAACCCAAAAGAATCAAAGGAAGTGAGGCTTTTATGGACAGACCAAAAACCATTATACAAAATGAGAACCAGTGTAAGGTTTGGCAAAAGGACCTCTGCAGATACCCCTGTAGAACCTGCCACAAGTGAAACCATGATGGCCAATGAACTTCCCAAAAGTCTAGGCTACCAACAATACCAGACGGATGGGCCTTCTTGGGAAAATGACAAGGTGGGGTTTAGGCATTATTTGGACGGCAGAAATGCAAAAGACCTTTTTGGAAAAAAGACCTCAGGGATATCTCCCGAGGATGTTGGCCTTGACGCGAATGGTGCCGTTGTGGATAACTATCACGTAATGGAAGATTGGGGCAGGGATATTCTTGCCGTTGGCAATTCTGTTGGCTTGGGTGGCTATGCCCTTATGACCGAGAATGAATTTATGAGATTGGGGGTAACCGTAGAAGATTCTATAAACAATGTAGAAAAAACATCGTTTCAAATTGTTGCAGAAGGACCGGTAAAATCTGTGCTATCTTATACATATGACCATTGGATGCCCAATGACAGGACTTATTCGGTCCACGAAACCACTACTATTTGGCCAGGGATGTATGGCTTTAAAAATAAGGTTGCGGTATCTGGCCTAAAGGGAGACGAATATTTGGCGGTTGGTCTTGTAAACATTAATACGGATAAAGAATTGGGCATTTTTGATGATAATAGTAAATATGTGATTTTGTACACTCATGACCGGCAGACCTACGATAAGGAATGGTGGCTGGGAATGGCACTTATTGTACCCAAGGATAAATTTATAGGGCATACGGAAGCCCCCAAAATTGGTAATCTTTCCAACAGTTATTTGGCCAAACTTAAAATAAGTAACAACCAGCCTACAAGCTACTATGCCATTGCCGGCTGGGAGCTAAGTAACGAAAGGTTTGCGGACGAAACCTATTTTACAGATTATTTGAAAAAGCTGGCCCGTCAACTTTCAGCTGAAATCAATATAGAAATAAAAAATTAATTGAAGCCCGAAAAAGAAATGGATATATCTAAATATACAAATCTCAAAAAATTGGCAATAGTGTTATTGGCAGTAACTGTTCAAACAGCAATAATGGCACAAGAGCCTGCCAATGATGTAACAACCCCATTGCATTTGCTGCAGCCCGATTATCCCACGCCCTACGGAGCCAAAACCATAGAGGAAATCACAGTGACCCTAGACAGGGTCTATAATTTTCTGGATGCATCAACCCCTGCCAAATTGGTTGACAGTAAATCCAATCAAGAAATATCCAATCTAAAAAAACTGGACGAAAACACCATTTTTGCACCTGGTGCATTCCGACTTACCAGTTACGAATGGGGAGTTACCTATGCTGGAATGCTTTTGGCCACGGAAGCTACCGGCAACCCAAAATATGCCAACTATACCAACAAGAGAATTAAGCTCATAGCGGATATTGCCCCCTTTTATAAAGAACAGCTTAGGAAAAACAAAGATTTCCCTTCTCCCATATCATCCGTTCTTGATCCCCATGCTTTGGATGATGCCGGTGCAATTTGTGCAGCCATGATAAAAGTGGAAAGGGCAGGCCTTAAAGCCGACCTAAGACCGTTGATCGATAATTTTATAGATTATATAAGCCATAGGGAATTTAGGTTTTCCGACGGAACACTAGCCAGGAACAGACCCCAACCCAACACTTTATGGCTAGATGATCTTTTTATGAGTGTTCCGGCATTGGCCCAAATGGGGAAACTTACCGGAGAGGTGAAATATTTTGATGATGCAGTAAAGCAAGTTGCCCAATTTTCCGAAAGAATGTTTAATAAAGCGAATGGATTATACATGCACGGCTGGGTAATGGCTATGGAAGATCACCCACAATATCATTGGGCAAGAGCCAACGGTTGGGCCGTAATGACCATGGTTGAATTGCTGGAAGTATTGCCTAAGAGCCATCCTGGTTATACCTTGGTATTAACACAACTGCAGGATCATATCAAAGGATTGGCCCGCTATCAAAATGGAACAGGGTTTTGGCACCAACTGATAGACCGGAACGATACGTATTTGGAAACCTCCGCAACGGCAATCTACACCTATGCCATAGCAAGGGCAATCAATAGAGGGTATATTGACAGTTTGGCTTATTCCCCAGTGGCATTGTTGGGATGGAATGCGGTTGCCACAAAGGTAAACGCCAAAGGACAGGTTGAAGGGACTTGTGTAGGTACAGGAATGGGTTTTGATCCTGCATTCTATTATTTCAGACCCATCAATGTGTTCGCAGCACATGGTTATGGTCCAGTAATGTTGGCGGGAGCTGAAATAATCCAATTGTTGAAAAATAATGACTTTGAGATAAACGACAGTTCCCTGCAATTGAAAGTAAAAAACTAAATATCACTAAATACCTATTTTTATTTTTTATCCTTAAGGACCAGTGGTTTTAATAGATGCAAAACATCTAAAAACGACCTCAAAAAAATAGAATACTAAATAATATACCTAGCAGAAATGATTGAATTGGATCAAAGTAAACCCTAGTTTCCTAGGGGGATATAAAAAATGCCCTCTACCATGGTTGCATTTGAAGGATTACTTTGATAATGAAAAATCCTAGAGTCATTTTCTTGTATTTTCTCCATTGGCTTTAAGGCTACTTCACCATTCATGTTGCTTCTTGTAAAGCCATTGGCAAAGACACTAGCTTCTAGGAGCTATAAGTTTCCCATATATGGATTGCCATGACTTTTGTAAAAAAAATTGGAATTTTTCTTTAAATATGTCCCCCCAAAAAAAATATTGGACTTTGTAAAAGGCTTAGCCTAGTAAAATCGTAAAATCCCTTTAAAAACAAGGCTTCTGGCCTGCTATAATCCTATTTTTAATGGATGATTATTATCTAATCATCAAAATTATTGCTCATTTTTTTTCAAATTCTTTGTATAATATCATATTTTAATTACTTTAGTGTAATCGATTACAAAAGTTCGACGGACTATTTGTATATTTTTTCATAGTTGAAATTATGCCCCAAAAGAGTAAACGACAGTAAAAATACAATCGATTGTATAAATTATTCAAAACTAAAAAAAAGAAAAAATGACGGCTAAAAACTACTACTATCAGAACAATTGGAAATTAATTTAAACATAACTTCAACTAAACACATTCGTATGAAAACAAAAAAGAAAATGAAATATTATTTCCTTCTATTTGGGGTAATATTATGCCTGCCCATATTTGCGCAGGACGCCACCACCGTAACAGGGACCGTTTCCGATGAAACCGGCACCCCCTTACCAGGAGTATCGGTAATAATAAAAAATACCACGACGGGAACCGCAACGGATTTCGATGGAAACTATACCATTGATGCCAAAAGCTCGGACATTCTGGTATTTAGGTATATTGGTTTCAAGACCCAAGAAATAGCGGTTGGCGGGCAATCTAAAATTAACATAAGTTTATTGGAAGATGCCAGCCAACTCGAGGAGGTTGTTGTTGTTGGTTATGGTACTCAGAAAAAAAGTGATCTTACAGGTTCGGTAGGATCCCTCTCCTCAGAAGAGCTAAACGCAGCACCCATAACCTCCATGGAACAAGGTTTACAAGGAAGGGTAGCCGGTGTAAACATTACCAACAATTCTGGTGCCCCTGGAGGTGGCATAAGTGTAAAGATTAGGGGTACTACTTCTATTTTAAATGGTAGCGAACCCTTATACGTAATTGATGGTTTTCCAGTAACCGGACAATCCCAATTCGCTACCAGTGCCGGCAGGGGGTTGGATAGTAGTACAGGAACGGACTATACGGTAAACCAAAACCCGCTTGCAGCACTAAATCCATCCGACATTGAATCGATAGAAGTGCTTAAGGATGCTTCTGCTGCCGCCATATATGGGGTAAGGGGAGCCAATGGCGTTATTCTTATCACCACAAAAAGAGGAAAAAAAGGCCTCCCTAGAATCTCTTATAATGGTTATGCCGGTATACAGACCATAAGTAATAAAATTGATATGATGAACGCCGAGCAATATCAAAATATATACAATGAAGCGGCGGCCAATAGTCCTACTCCAGATCCTGTTGTTTTTAGCAGTGCTCCGGCCAACGATACGGATTGGCAAGATCTAATCTTCAGGAGTGCCTTGATCCAGAATCACCAAATTGGGATAAACGGAGGTTCTGAAGCCATACAATATAGTTTATCCGGGGCTGTTTTTGATCAGGAAGGTATTATAAAAGGATCGGATTTTACTCGGTATTCCTTAAGGGTCAACTTGGACATCAATGCCAGTGACCGACTAAAATTTGGCAATTCTTTAAATGTATCCCGATCTATTAATAATGCCGCCGAGACAGAAGGTGAAGCCACCAACAGTATAACGGCCACTGCCTTACAGATGGCGCCAATACTACCTGTTTATCAGCCCGATGGCACCTACTCTGTACTTAACGATATGCCCTCCACGGTTCCGGATGCACAGGGAACACGAAACCCTCTCGCATTCATCAATGAATTTTCCGATGAAAGTGTTAACACCAGAATCCTAGGCTCCTTATTTGGGGAATATGAATTATTGGACGATTTAAAATTTAGGGTTAGCATTGGGGCCGACTTGGAGAACCGAGACAGACATGTCTATAGAACTTCCCTATTCGATGCTGTTAACCCCATCAATACTGCCAATGTTAGCTCGGTGAATAGAACGTCACTATTAAACGAGAACACCTTAAATTACAATAAAGATTTTGGAGATCACAATTTACAGGCATTGGCTGGTTTTACGGTACAACAGGAAACCGAAGAATACAGGTTGATAACGGCTAGTGGATTTGCAACGGACATAACAGGGCCTTATGACTTGGGTGCGGGATCGGTGGCACCCGCAGTTGATTCTCAATATGCCGAATTTAGTATTATGTCCTTTCTAGGAAGGATAAACTATAATTACAAGGACCGTTACCTACTTACCGTAACAGGACGTAGGGATGGGTCATCTAAATTTGCAGAAGGAAACAAATGGGCCTTTTTCCCATCTGTGGCTGGGGCATGGAGGATTTCCAACGAAAATTTCATGGCCGAATCGGATTTCTTTGATAATTTAAAAGTAAGGGTAGGATGGGGCCAGGTTGGTAATCAGGAATTGCCCACTTATAGATCCTTGGCCCTTTTACAAGCCGACCCTTATAATTTTGGGGATGGTACCATTGTTAGTGGATTTGCTCCCTTACGTGTTGCAGTGCCAGGCCTAACATGGGAAATAACAAGCCAAACCAATATGGGTCTGGATGCCTCCCTGCTACGCGGCAGGTTTAATGCCTCATTTGATTACTATATTAAAAAGACCGAAGACCTATTGCTAGAGGTTAATCTTCCAGAAACATCCGGAATCCTAGATCCTTCCGTTCAGAATCTAGGGGAGATGGAAAATATTGGCTGGGAACTCACCCTAAATGGAGCTGTTGTTCAAAATGATGACTTTAAGTGGGATCTTGGATTTAACATTTCCCAAAACAAAAATGAGATTACTTCCTTGGGATCCGCCTCAGAAGTAGGAGAGGGAGATCAATCCTATGAAATAGCCCAACCTACATTTGCCGGTGCTACCCCACGGTCTTATGTAACCGTTGGAGAACCAGTGGGCGTTTTCTTTGGCTACAAAACAGATGGGCTTTATCGTTCCCAGGCAGAGGCCGACGCGGAACAATCCCTAAGACCAGGTGTTATACCTGGGATGACCAGATATGTGGATGTGAACAACGACGGTCAGATAAATACAGACGACCGAACTGTACTTGGTAGTCCACATGCCGATTTTACCTATGGGATCAATTCCACCATATCCTATAAGAATCTAGAACTAAGATTCTTTTTGCAAGGCCAGAAGGGTGGACTTGTATACAACTCCATGAGAAGGTTTAATTCTAGTGTTACCCGAGGCCAAAACGTTTTGGCGGAAGTTGGGGATTATTGGACTCCTAGCAACCCGGATGCCCTATGGCCTACACCCATCCAAACTCCGCCTTCCATAGGAGGTTCTGCCAGTATTGGGGATTCTGACTTTTTCCTAGAAGACGCTAGCTATCTAAGAATGAGGGAAATTACACTTAATTATGAGTTGCCCAAAGGCCTATTGGGCAACGCAAATGCCTCTATATATGTTACCGGTCAAAACTTGTTCACGATAACGGATTATAAAGGCTATAACCCGGACACCAACGGGCGTGCCAATGTAAGGGGATCCTTTGGATGGGATATAAGCTCTTACCCATTGGCCAAGACCGTTTTAATGGGACTGAAACTCGACTTCTAATAAAAAAATTAACGATATGAAAAATTTAAAATTCTTAATACTATTAGGCATTGCAATACTTGCAGGCGCATGCTCTGATTATCTAGATGAGATTCCTAAGGATTCCATTTCGCCGGTAAACTTTTATCAAACGGCTCAAGATGCCGAATCCGCAGTAAACGGAGCCTATGCGGCTTTGAGGGTAAACGATTACTATTCCAGGTATTGGATGACATCGAGCGCATTGGCTTCCGATGGGGTCTTTACACGCCTTGGTACTACTTCGGACAGGGCTGAAATAATTCAACTCAATGATGCCGGTATGGTAAAAAGCCCACGCTATAATATTGCGATTTGGGGAGCAGTCTGGCAAGCCGTTAACCGCGCCAATGCCGTAATTGACCACGTGCCGGATATTGAAATGGACGAAACCCTTAAATCAAGAATTATAGGGGAGGCCAAATTTTTACGGGCACTGACCTATTTTAATATGGTAAGAAGATGGGGAGGCGTGCCCTTAATTTTAACAGAAACCAAGTCATCTGACATTACAGAGCTACAAGTTGCAAGAAATACTGAGGCAGAAGTATATGCCCAAATTGTTAAAGACCTTACTGAGGCCATGGACGCTTTACCCATTCTATCTTCATATTCCGGCAACAACATTGGAAGGGCATCCAAAGAAGCCGCACAGGGACTCTTGGCCAAAGTCCAACTTTATTTAAAAGATTGGGGCAATGCCAAAACCAATGCTATTGCGGTTATAAATTCTCCCAGTGGTCTTGATCTTATGGAAGATCCAAAAGACAATTGGTGGATGGGCAATGGCGACGTGGACAACAACGTGGAAAGTGTATTTGAAGTCCAATACAACGGTATTGCTCCCCAAGGTCATGCCTTGGGCAACAATTATGAACCCAATAACAATGGTTATGGCCCAGGACAGTGGGGTACTATAATCGGTAGCCTTTGGTGGTTCAATCAATTTGAGGAAAACGATAAAAGAAAGGCCGCTACTTGGCTGACCGAATTTCCTAAATTGAACGGTGGAGGGGAACTGGTACAATGGCAGGAAAACACCTACCCACTACCCCATATAAACAAATACAGGGATCCTGATAACAAAGTTGGAGACGGAATGGCCTATAACATAAAAGTTTTGCGATTTGCAGATGTTCTATTGACCGCAGCCGAAGCTACCAACGAAGATGAGGGCCCTGGAAATGCCTATCAATATGTAAACAGGGTACGTGAAAGGGCAGGTTTGGACGACTTATCAGGATTGACCAAGGAAGAACTAAGAGAAGCTATTTATCTCGAATTTAGAAAAGAACTATGTTTTGAAGGACAGGACTATGAAGAATTGGTAAGACAGGGCAAATTAATCACTAATAAAACGGCATATGCCACGTATACGGTCCCTACCATGTACGACGATAATGGAGATGTATTTACACCAGATCAGGCCTTGTTGGACAGGATTGCACAATATTCGCCCAATCTTACGTTTTATGAGCTCGATGCCCATAATACCATTTTCCCATTACCGCAAACAGCCTTGGACAAGAATCCCAAGCTAGTACAAAACCCTGGATATTAACTTATTTTGAATCTATGGCATAATAAAGTTGTTAAAGGGGAGATAAAATTCTCCCCTTTTTTATTTGTAAAATATATGAACATAATATACTCCCATCATTAATGAAAAAGATGTTCAACTTTTGAAAAAAATCTTTTAAAAGTACCGAAATTGTTGCATTTTTATATGAAATACATTCTCACTGATACCTCCTATGCGATATACCTTCTATGTTATACTGGGCTGCCTTCAAATACTACTCTTCTCCTGCAAAGGAAAACCGGAGGCTACCCCCAATGAGGTCTTAAATCATAATGGGGCAGAAGGGATTAGTGCAGAAACCTTGGCAAAGAACCATTGCGCAGGCTGTCATGTTTTTCCAGAGCCGGAATTATTGGATAAAAAGACGTGGCAATTAGGGGTGATGCCCCAAATGGGGCATAGAATGGGAATATATGCTGACGTAAGTAGACAAAGCCTAATTGAAACCAATCAAGGAGGCATATTGGTAGAGGGGCAAAATATATTTCCCCCAAAACCTATCCTATCACCAAGTCAATGGAACCTAATACAAGATTATTATAAAAATAATGCCCCGGATAGCCTAATTGTTCCAAATAAGAAAATACGAATGGGAATCAAAGGACTAAAAATAAAAGTACCTGAGTTTCATGTTTCGCCCCCAATGGTCACCGCAATTAAATACAATCCCGAATTAAATGAGGTATATGTAGCGGATACCAAAACAGATTATAGCGCTATAAATATTTTGGACCATAATCTAGAATCTGTTAGCACCCTGGCACTGCCTTCCCCAATTTCATATTTGGATTGTAAATCCGACACCATTATTGCTACTTTAATGGGTGGATTTATGCCTACTGACAATCCCTCCGGAAGTGTTGTAAAGATATTTAAAAGGCCGGGAGAAAAAGAATACCGTGGCTTTATGAGTATCTTAAAAAACCTGCAAAGGCCTGTTCAAACTACCTTTGCGGACTTAACAGGAGACCATTTAGAGGATATTATTGTTTGTGAATATGGCAATCACACTGGTAAACTGAGCCTTTTTGTAAAACTAGCCAATGGTGAATATTCAAAAAGAATACTATCCTCGGACCCCGGTGCCGCTGCGGTGGAGATTAGGGATTTAAACCAAGACGGCCAGCCGGATATTGTTGTTTTAATGTCTCAGGGCAATGAAAGAATAGACGTACACTATAATTTGGGCGAAGGTAATTTTAACACCAGTACGCTATTAAGATTCCCCCCCTCTTATGGTTCAGTCTCTTTTTCTCTGGTAGATTGGAATCTGGATGGCCATGACGATATTGTATATGTTAATGGCGACAATGCCGATTTCTCAAGATTTTTAAAACCCTATCATGGGCTAAGGATATACCTCAACGATGGCAAAAACAATTTTAAAGAAGCTTTTTTTCAACATCAAAATGGTGCCTACAAGGCCATTAATCACGATTTTGACAA
Source organism: Arenibacter troitsensis (assembly GCF_900177645.1). GTDB lineage: Bacteria > Bacteroidota > Bacteroidia > Flavobacteriales > Flavobacteriaceae > Arenibacter > Arenibacter troitsensis. The sequence goes on along the minus strand of NZ_FXAO01000007.1, from coordinate 347,187 downwards.
AGACGGTGACCAGGACATTGCAATGATATCTTTCTTTCCGGATCTATTACGCAATCCCAAGGAGGGATTTATATACCTTGAAAACATAAGCGTTGGCGATTCCATTACGTGCAATATTCGCACTTTTGAACAAGCTTCTTCAGGAAGATGGCTCATCATGGAGCCAACGGATTTTGACCAAAACAATTTTCCCGAATTGCTCTTAGGGTCTTTTACCGGTATGGCCATCAACGGTGACCCAAAAGGCGAAATGGCACAGCAATTTGCCCAAAAGTCCCCAACTATAATGTTGTTGGATTTTGACTGATCCATTAAAAGCGTCCTTCATTGACCTGGACCAAAGACCCTCTCCAAAAACCCAAGGGTGTAACCCAGCGTTGATCCGAACCAAGGATGCAGTAACCAAAATGAATGTGGACTATCCAAAATGGTATGCACCTCGCTATAAATGCCATAGCCATTATAAAGTGACACCAAATCATCTCTTCCCGCATGAAAACGGGCTTGTGCACTATTGACAAAAAGTATTGGGGGCGAGTTCCCGTTTACATAGCCCAAGGGGGAGGCTTCATTCCAATTTTTCCAATTTTCAGTTCTAGACCCTCCAAGCCATATTCCGGCCGATTTGCCTTCCTCATGTGCTTCAGGATGAACAAAGGATACAATGCCATCAATATTGATAATGGCCTGCACTTCATCTGAAAAAGGCGATTTCCTTTCATAAATGGCAGAATTAGGGGTAAGTCCCACAAGGGTTGCCAATTGGGCTCCAGCCGAGGTTCCCATAATTGCGATCTTATCAGGATCCAAATAATACTTTTCTGCGTTGGCGCGCATCCATGATATTGCCGTTTTAATATCCAAAACACTGGCCGGATATGGTGCTTCCCTGCTTAGGGTATAGGATAGCGTAATGGCTACATAGCCGTGTAGTGCCAAATGCTGAGCCATTACTCCTAAATTTTCCTTACTCCCGGTAATCCATCCCCCACCATGAATCAATAAAACCGCTGGAAATACTTTATCTTTCCCTGATTTGGGAAAATACATATCGGCCCTTAATTTTTTGGTCCCGTCCACCTTGTATACTACATTTTTTTTTGCTTTAACTTTATTGGATCTCAAAGGTCTTATTGGTTCAACAAAGGGGTATTGGGCTTTTAACTTTTGATAGGTAGAAGCAATGGTATAGGGCTCAACCCCATGAGGTTGTTGTTGGGCCCAAAGCAAAGAACCAAAAATTATGGATATCACAAAAAAGGACCAAAATTTTATCCCAATCAAAATACTTCAGTTTTAATGTTAACGGCAATTATTGATTTAGATGGCTTTAAATCAAATGGTATGATCCCCTTTCAACTATTTCCATTTTGAAAAATAAGGAACAATGCTGAAAACCTTGTGTCGCATAGCCGTCGCCTATTTATAGATTATTGCCGCTTCCAAAGTTTCTAAATCCGCTTCCAATATTCGGTTACAGCCCCATACAATCAAATTGGACCCAAGGACTTTGACACGTTTGCCACCTAAAACACCCATTAGGGCCACGGTGGCATTCCAATCAACCTTTACCTCTTGATTTGGGGCCATTCCCCTATTTTAATCTATGTAACGGATTTACCTGATCTGTAATCTATATGGACCATAATCCGTGGAATCCTGATTTCAGGAAACTTTGCCTACCAATCTCTTATTCCCTGGGATTGGAGGTAAAATAATGGATATGTCCTCTCTTTCTTTGGTTTTTGCAGCCATTCTTCCCAGATACCAACCATAACTGCAATTAAGTACATACCTAGCTAAAACCAAGTTGACTATTTCCTCCTCAATTCCCTATATGCCAACACTTACCCTAAAACACTATTTCTATGGCCGTGTTGGTTGGGACCATATTGTATTAACACATTATGGTCCTCTTAATGATACGCCTACGGAGTTCCTTAGAACTTTATCGTGCGAAGGTCCCTCCTTGCCGTATGGGGCTATTTGTTCAACTCTAAACTGGCCAATATAAACGGACCGGTTCCCTTTGGGTCGTTGGGCCTAATAATTTCATTTACATAATACTCATAAGACCCGTCCCTATATGGATCACCTCCCAAACCGGCGACCCCGCATACTTTGTTAAGGTTCACCACTCCGTTATCTTCAATGGATATTAAGTTGTCCAATATTCCAGAGTACGCCTTTTCCGCAATATCCATGTACTTTTCCGGCAAATATCCCTTATGGACTCCCTTGGCAAAAGTATAGGTGAACATGGAGCTACCGGAAGCCTCCAAATAGTTGCCTTCACGGTCACCCTGATCCAACACTTGATACCACAAACCCGTTGAATCCTGATATTTTGTTACGGCCTCGGCGAATTGATTCAGATAGGTAATAATTCTCTCACGGCCCGGATGATCCTCTGGTAAAAAATCCAAAACATCTACCATTGCCATGCCATACCAGCCCATGGCCCTTGACCAAAAATGGGGTGAGGTTCCCGTTTTCTTATCTGCCCATTTTTGCTCCCTGCTTTCATCCCAACCATGGTACAAAAGACCCGTTTTTTCATCATGGCTGTGCTTTTGAATCAAATCGAATTGCAATAAAATGTCATCATAGATTTTTTTGGCTTCCTGCGCATCTTTTTCGAAAATGTTGGTGTAATGTGCATGAAATGGCTCTGCCATATACAATCCGTCCAACCACATTTGATATGGATATCGCTTCTTGTGCCAAAAACCTCCGTCCGATGTTCTAGGCTGGGAATCCATTTGACTACTTAATATCTGCATGGCCTTCAAAAACCTTTCTTCCTTGGTTTTATCATATAGATATAATAAAACATCACCAGACTTGATCATATCCAGATTCTGGTCTTCCAAAGAATAGGTTTTTATGGTTCCGGTGCTGTCAATTAAATCATCCGCATAAGCATAGATATAATCGTAATATTCTTGCTTCTTGGTTTCCTCATACACTTTTATGGCGGCAGATAGGACCAATCCATTGGTATAGCTCCATCTAGGCTTGTCCACAAAGTCCAGTTTGGTTGCATCCGGAAAACGCTCAATTTCCGACATTAGCATTCTTTCGGACCACTTCAAGTTTTCGGGAACTATTATTGATGCTTTAGGGTCCTCTTGTACTACTTTGGATTCCCCTTTGGCTTCCTTACATGAAGTAATGGATAAACCAATAATCAATACACAAATAGAAATGTAAGTTCTTAAATTTTTCATGTTTTATAAGTTTAATGAATTAGTAGTGTTTAGCCTTTCCAATTTTTTGTCCAAATCCAAAATGAACGATGCTTCATCTTTTATGCCATTAGGTTCCTGTTCCCATGCTCCAAGCAAATAGTAGGTAATTTTATCTGTGGTTGGTTTAAATACAACAAGATGGTCATTGATTCCCTCTTTTTGTTCGGCCACTTGGTCAATCCTATAAAAAATAGCCATCCCTAATTTATCGGTATCACTCACTAATGTCTGGGCACCATATGACGCTATATATCCCCACTTTATACCTTCCTTTTTTCTAAGGACGATATCCTTGAATTTCACTATCCCAGTACATATACCTGAAATGGCTTTGGACGGGGTCAAAGTTGCAAGAGTGTACCTGTCTTCCTTAAAAATGGTCAAAGTGGCTTCCAAATCAATGCTTTCATTGCCCGTTTCCCAACCCTTGTAGTCAATATACACGGTAGAGTTACTATCCTTGTTTTCAATTTGAACAAAGGTATTGCCCACATCCCTAAAATGGGCCACCGTATCATTTACCAATCTACCATATCCTCCCAACCCCATGGATTTACCCGCCTTTAAAATGTCCTGTCCCCAGTCTGCAGGTTCGTGATAGGAATCAAAGCCATCCTGCCCTACATAGGGTAAGACCAAAGAATCTACCTTCTTACCATAAATGTCGATGGCGTTCCTCCAATCCAAATATAACCTAAACCCAATTTGATTGTTTTCCCAACCCGGGCCCTCATAACGAATAAAAAAAGAATGGTCTGTGTGGTTTTCAGGAACCTCCAATTCTTGTACATTTCTAAAACTATCTCCGCCTACATACTTTCTTCCAACCCACTCCCCGCCATCCTTTATGGATATTTCGGCATAGGTTTTAAGCGGTGTATCGGCGGTGATCCCAACACTTTGCCCGGTTTCAGTTATGTTATCGTTTTTGGCAGATTTCTCCCTACAGGCCAAAACACCTAAAAAGGTAAGACATAGTACAGCGACTTTTTTCATAATTTTTGCATTGTGATTATTTACAGATTAATATTCAACTCCGTTTATAGTGGTATTTTTGAAGATAATAGGTTGCGAATTTTCAACAGATAATGGAGTTTTAGCGCCCTTTATATTCACATTGGTCAAGGTTACATTTTCAACCGGGCTTTCGGCCCTACCCTTTATCAATATTCCATATTCGCCCCCGTTTTCCACCTCAATATCCTCTAAATGGATATTCTTGATGGTGGGAATAAAATTTCCCTCTTGATTGTCATAAATTGCATAGTATGTATTAATTTTTAATACTGCCTCTTTTACCTGCCCAACTTGAATATTTTTTACAAACACATTTTCAACAAAACCTCCCCTTAGCGTATTTGTCTTTATTCGAATAGCCCTATCCAAGTTAGGACTATCCATATTACAGTTTCTAACGTACACATTCCTTACCCCTGCCGAAATTTCACTGCCCATGACCACACCTCCATGACCATCTTTCATTATACAATTTTCCACAACAATATTCTCACTTGAAATATTTACCCTCCTTCCTTCATCGTTTCTACCAGATTTGATGGCAATACAATCATCACCTGTATCGAAAACACAATTGGTAATGTGAACATTTTTGGAATACTCAGGGTCACATCCATCGTTGTTTGGTCCATGGCTTTTTACCGTTACCCCATCAACGGTAACATTGTTACATTTAATGGGATGCATAACCCAAAATGGAGCATTGGTAAAGGTTACGCCTTTTACTAGGATGTTTTCGCATTCAAAAGGTTGAAAAAAACTAGGCCGCAATTGGTAACCTTCCCCAAACAAACGTTCAGCAACCGGCGTAGCTTCTTCATTCATTTTACGCAGACGAGGCAAGTTATGCCCATCCTTTTGTTGTGGTTCCCCATCAATATGCCCATATCTTTCCGCTCCACACCAAGGCCACCAATTAGTATTACTTGCCTGTCCATTAAAAACGCCCTTTCCGGTCACGGCGATATTTTTTTGTTTATAGGCGTAGATCAAGGGCGAATAATTCATGAGTTCCACACCTTCATAAGAGGTATGGACAACAGGGAGATAGGCACTCAATTCTTTGGTAAAAAAAACTTCGGCGCCTTCCTCCAAATGCAAGTTCACATTACTTTTTAAGTGTATAGGCCCTGTTAGGTAACTTCCTATCGGAACAATTACCGTACCCCCACCTTCCTTGTGACAAGTATCAATAGCCAATTTAAACGCCTCAGTACTGTTTGATACACCATCGGCTACCGCACCAAAATCCATTATACTAAAACTACGATCAGGAAATTGAGGTACCACAATGTCCTCAATAATCTTATCGGCCGCCGCAAATAAATCCGCGGCCTGATTTTGCTCTTTTGGTGCTTCCTTGCAGGCATTGGACACAAGTCCCAACAGCAGCATAATGAGAGATGTACTTACAATAAAACGAATACTGAATTTCATAACATTAAGATTAGTGCAATCGATTGCACTAATATAATAAAGTTATCTATTCCAACATAATTTAATACACAAATTAACCTTTTTGGGAAATATTTTGTGCGAAGTACGAGTGGCTCAAAACAAGTTAGCCATTACTTAAGGTACTTTTCCACAAATCCTTCTTTAAAGGCGCGTCCAATGGGCACAAAGGTCTCCTTGTTAAAAACAATACTCTTGCCCGATACCTTCACAATTTGCCGGGTATTGACAATATAGGACTTATGCACTTGGGCAAACTGGCCCAAGGGCAATTGCTGCAACCAATACCTTAAGGAATGTGAGGTCAGATGCTTTTTATCAGCGGTGTAAATTTCGGTGTAGTCCGCTTCGGATTGGATATAAAATATATCTGCTACGGCTATTTTAAGGTGTTCATAGCCCGATTTTATAAAAATTACCTCTGGAATTGTCTTCCTTTCCACATCCGTTTCCACTGAAGATGTATGTACATTGCCAACAGGAACTTTGGAAACGGCCATTACAAATCGTTCAAAGGAAAACGGCTTTAACAAATAGTCCGTTACATGATATTCATAACTTTCAAGTGCATATTCCGAAAAAGCCGTAGTTAATATCACATGTGGCTTATTGTTCAATGCTTTTAAAAAGTCTATCCCAGAAATCTTGGGCAAGTGGATATCCAAAAAAATTAAATCTACCGCTTCGGTTTTTAGATAATCCATGGCCTTAAGGGCATCCGCGAAAGTAGCCTTTAGCTCCAAACTATTCATTTCTCCAATATACTTTTGAAGTACTCGCTGTGCTGGTGGCTGATCCTCTATAATGATGCAACGAATCATGTGCTACCTCTTTTAAGATCAATGTTCAAAATAACGGAATAAGTGGTCTCAGATTCCTCAATAGATAAACTATGTGCCCCTGGATAAATCAACCCTAAGCGTTTTTTAACGTTCTGAAGACCTATCCCATGGGAAAGATCGTCGGTATTGGTTTCACGACGAAAGGAATTGGTACATTCAAAGTGTAAAAGACCATTTTCCGAGACCTTAATATTTACATTAATAAATATATCCTCCGATTGGCTTGCGGTACTATGCTTAAAGGCATTTTCCACAAATACGGTCAATATTAAGGGTGCAATACGGTATCCCGACCCTATAATATCCGCTTTAAAATCTACCTTACCCCTATTTTCAATCTGCAATTCACTTAATTGGGTATAGTTTTTAAGGTGTTCTATCTCCTTGGTGAGTGGCACATACTTTTCCTTGCAGTCGTACAACATATACCTCAATACCGAAGAAAGTTCCAAAATAATGGTAGGTGTCTTAGGGGAATTATCTATGGCGTAGGAGTATAGATTATTCAAATTATTAAATAAAAAATGGGGATTGATCTGTGATTTTAAAAATTGTAGTTCATTTTCCTGAGCGGACATTTTCAACTTTTCCACTTCACTTTGGGAACTTATCGCATCCCATGCAAACTTGAATCCCGACAAAATTCCTATTACCGGCAATACGTCGAATACAGCGTAATAGATTCCAGGGACAATATTCGCTCTTTTGGTTCCTGGATAAAAAACCAGTTCCAAAAGCTCTTCGGCCCATATAACACCGAATAATACCAAAACTACCATTCCCAAAAACCGCCAATATTTTTTTCGATATAGTAATCTAGGCATGAGGAAGTAGGTTATGAAAGCAGCAAAAACGGTGTAGACCAAAAAGAAGACCAATTGGGCGAAGGTAATACCAGGATTGTACTTGTCAAAAGAATAGAAAAGCAGCACCAAGACATGGAGTACGACTTGAAAGAACAGTTCCTTCCTGGAAATCACGGCTTTTTTCATTCCTCAAAATTAAGCTATTACCATGGTTTCATAAAATAGAAGCATCCCAACGGCATAAATAAACCCCTAAACAGCGCATGCCTTTCTTAAAAATTACTGGCTGTCGTTCAATGGAATACTTTTGTCGTTCACAGAAAATAACCCCCCTTCTCAACAAAAAAATGAATCTTTGTAATTCCTACAATTAAAATTAATAATGAAACCCATGAAAAAAATTTTGGTACAAGTGTTGATCGCCTGTTCAATAATGCTCTATTGTCCAGCTGCCTTTGGACAACAAGGTACGGTAACCATAAAGGGCACTATAGTAGAGGAATCCAGTGGACAACCCATTGCTTATGCTACGGTAATGGTAGGCGATAACGAAACCAAAAAACCTATAGATGGGACCACCTCTATGGATGATGGTAGTTTTAGCTTGGAGACCGATGCTTCCGACTATTACATAGAAGTAAGTTATTTAGGTTTCAAGACCAAAACATTTGGACCACCTCCAACTCAGAGTCAAACTATTGATTTAGGGAGGGTTGCCCTTTCCGAAGATGCAGAACAGCTACAGGAGGTAGTGGTACAGGGAGAAGTTTCACGTACCGAGTTTAAATTGGACAAACGTGTATTCAACGTAGGCAAAGACCTAAGTACTACTGGGGCAAGTGCCTTGGAAGTTTTAAACAATGTACCGTCCGTTAACGTTAACATAGAAGGGCGCATTAGTCTTAGAGGGAGTCAAGGAGTACAGATTCTCATCAACGGCAAGCCATCTATCATTGCTAGTGAAGAAGGAAATGCCTTGGGCACCATTACGGCAGATATGATTGAAAAGATTGAAGTAATGACCAACCCTTCAGCCAAATATGACGCCGAAGGTACATCGGGCATCATCAATATTGTCCTGAAAAAGGAGGAACGAAAAGGCCTCAACGGTTCCATCTCGGTGAATACTGGGGCTCCTGACAGCCATAGTGTGGGAGTGAGCTTAAACAGAAGAACAGAAAATTTCAACCTTTTTACCCAATTGGGGGTAGGCCTAAGGGATATGCCCAACGACTTGGAAACCCGTAACGTAGATCTAATAAACAACACTACCATTCTTAGTAACGGCACCGAGTACAGGAATGAAACCTACTATAATTTCGTCCTGGGAACAGACTATCATATTAATGATAATAACGTCTTGACCCTCTCGGGAAACTTTGCCATGGAAATAGAGGATCAACCCTCCAACACCAGTTTTGTGGCCTTGGACTCCGACAATACCATTAGTTCCGAATGGGAACGAATCGAAGTCACAGACGCAAAAAATCCAAAATTTCAATATGAACTGCAATACAAAAAGGATTTCGAGAACCATGAGGACCATACCCTACTTTTTAGTGGCTTGGGAAATTTCTTTGGAAAGGACCAATCCTCCGAATTCTTGAATACCACCATATCCGGGGATGACAATGATAGCAGACAGCAGACTAGAACCGATTTTAAAGAAGCTATATTCACCTTTAAACTGGATTATACCAATCCTATTACTGACGAGTGGACGTTGGAAACAGGGGCCCAATATGTCATGAACGACGTAAGCAATGATTACGAGGTAAATAATTTCACCAACGGCACCTTTGTTAACGACCCTGGTTTGACCAATGTCTTTGAATTCGATCAAAAGGTGCTAGGGCTATACGGTACCGGTTCCTATGAAGGAAAAAAATGGGGTATAAAGGGAGGCTTGCGCTTGGAGCAGACCGATCAGAATACCCTCCTTGTAACGACAAGCTCGGCCAACGATCAAAACTACAGTAATTTTTTTCCCAGTCTTCATAGCTCCTATAAGTTTAGCGATAAGGTTTCCATTCAAGCTGGTTACTCCAAGCGTATTTACAGGCCAAGAATGTGGGATTTGAACCCATTTTTTAATATCCGGAACAATTATAGCGTTCGACAAGGTAATCCCGATTTACAGCCCGAATTTACTGATTCCTATGAGGTAACCAGTATCTATATTTTAGGCCCTGCAAGCATCAATTTTGGAGTGTACTACCGCTATACCACAGACGTCATAGAGCGTATTACCACTTTCGAAAACAATGTTAGCACCTCTAAGCCGGACAATATTGGAACCAATAGAGCCACTGGAATAGAATTCAATGCAAAATACAGTCCTTCCAAATGGCTAACCTTGAACGGGGATTTTAATTATAATCAATTTCAAAGGGATGGCATCTTCCAGACCACGGTTTTCGATTTTAGCAATGAGCAATGGACTTCCAAACTAATGACAAAAATTAAACTTCCATCCGATTTCGATTTGGAGATGACTGGCAACTATCAATCCAGTTACCAAACAGTACAAAGTGACGTTAGTGACATGCTTTTTATGGATATGGGATTACGAAAAAATATAATGAAAGGCAAGGCCGTTCTCAATTTAAGCGTAAGGGACCTATTCGCCTCCAGGATAGATGAGAGTCAAATTGCCCAGGCCAATTACGAGGTTTACAATCGCCGTCAAAGAGGCACATTTGTCGCCCTCGGCTTTAGCTATGGCTTTGGTAAGGGAGAGGCCATGCAGTACTCTGGGCAGCAGCGTAGAAGATAATATAAGTCCTAGTTGTTGCACCAACAAAAAAATCCAATCTATTGGAATAGGTTGGATTTTTTTATTTGGACCGTCAAGAACGGTTTTAGTATAATGTTCCATGTCACAATGGGCTCCAAACAATATTTGTGAGGATCCCTGCCTTCTTACTTCATTTCGAAACGTTCTAGGTAAACGACTCCTTTTTTGCCCTTTAGGGAAATACCCCATCCCGGAATTTCCTTGGCCTGGTTCCCATCCTCCCAATGTGGGCGATAAAGGCCAGGAGCTATTGGAATCTTCTTTAGATTTTCTTCTTCCGGGGAAAAGTTAATTCCATCTTCGGACCAATGTATGGATTTGCTCAATGACGCCAAGGAAGCAATTCCCCCATTTTGGCTCCAGATCAATACTTCATGTCCCCTATCTATCAAGGGTTCTGGGTGCTTTTTATATGGTCCTTCTGGTTGGTCGGCCAAAGCGACCCCCATTTTTGTGAGCCCGGGGCCTTTTTTTCCATGAACAATAGAGCGACCCTTGTAATACAACCAAATTTTATCATCCTTTACTAACAAACTGGCATCATCTATTCGGTAACTATCAAAATCCTCGGGTACCTCACTAACTTCCAAAATCGGATTGTTTTTGACCCTAACGAAAGGAGCTTCCGGGCTACCGGCAACGGCCAGACCAATGGCGGTAAAGTCGTTCGTTGAATTATTTTCAAACTCTTTTTTTGCATTACCGGGAGTGGGTTGTACGCCCGTATAGTACAAATAATATTTTCCATTATAAGCCAATATATTGGGGGTGAAAACAGAATGGCTGTCAAATTCGCCCTGATTTCCTACATCCAAGGCCATGCCCTGCTCCTCCCAAGTGTGCCCCTCATCTTTGGAGGTGGCATACCAAATGGTTGCCCAATACCCTGCCGTTGTTGGCCTATCCATTCTAGAATACCAAACATAATAGGTGTCCCCTACTTTTATAACATCACTATTGTCCCGCCTGTTGTATAGACTATCTATTCCTATGCCTGGAATCTCTTGATAGGTAAATGTGGTGGTGGCTGCCTGTGATTGACTTGCAACTTCCTCCACTTCTTTCGGTTTTTCCTCGCTTTTGGACTTACAGCAAGCCAAAAATAGTACTGATAATGCCATACAAACATTTAATACATTCAGGGGTTTTTTATCTGATTTTTGCATAAGCTTTCTTGCTATGAATTTTTCTTTAAAATGGTAGTACGGACGCCTGCGGAAGCGGCACTTTATTGTTTTTTCGCCAAGTTATTAGTTCATTCAACAATTGGGAAGCTATTTCAGAATTATATTCCACCAAATTATGAGCTTCTTTTAAATCTTTTTCCAAGTTGTACAATTCTACCTTACCATCGTTTAAATACTGGATCAGCTTCCATTGGTCCTTTCTAATTATGGAACAGGGCGGATTTTTATAGGTACTTGCCACATGCCAAAATAGCGCCCGCTCTTTAAATGCATTATTTTTGAACAAAGGCAGCAAACTTTTCCCATCAAGTTTTCCGTCATAATCCTTCACCTGGGCCAACTCTAAAAATGTGGGGAAATAGTCCATTCCGCAAATGGGCGTTTCCGAAACCCCAGGGGCAACATGACCCTTCCAATTTACAAAAGCGGGTACCCTTAGGCCACCTTCGTAAATGGTTCCCTTGGCCCCGCGCAAGATATTTGTGCCGCTCTGCAAACCGTTAAATCCGTTATCGGAAGTGAATATCACTATTGTATTTTCCCTCAACCCCTCCTGATCCAAATAATCAAAAATGCGCTTCACATTTTCATCTATGGAGGCTATCATTGTGGCATAGCCGGCAATTTCTTCACGGTTATTTTCTCCTTGACCTGTAATGGAATCAGCCGCTTTGCCCATAAATTTCTGAAACGAATCCTTGTCTCTTGGCACTGTAGGACGATGTGGTGCATAATAATGAAGGTTCACCAAAAAGGGTTGCTGCTTATTGCGTTCAATAAAATCGATGGCATCATCCGTCAAACGGTCCGTTAACCATTCATCATCTTCCTTATCCCCAATAAAAGGATTCTTGAAAGGGGCCTTATAGCCACCGCTTTCAGATTTATAGCCTTCTGTATACCCACGGGCAGGATCTCCCCACCAGGTGCCTCCTACGTTCTCATGAAACCCCTTTCCCAAAGGATAGTATTTTTGAATATCGATGGATAAGTGGTCTGCCAACCAATCCAAGTTTCCGTTGGCAGGTTGCTTTAAAGGATTTTGAAACGGATAATCTGTTTCCTCTTCTGGATTGGGACCTACCACATGCCATTTTCCCAGGTGGATGGATCGGTAACCCGCATTTTTTAATGGCTCTGCATACATGGTATGTTCCAGGCCAACCGTCCAACGCGAAAATATATTGTTCTGGTTATCCCCTTTTTCCAACACGGGCACATTGTATATTCCCGTCCTAAAGGACTGTTTCCCTGTTAACAAAGCCGCTCGTGAAGGGGAACAGGTGGGGTACATATAGGCATTGCTAAAGACAAGGCTTTCCCCTGCCAGCTGATCCAGGTTGGGGGTTTCAAACCAATTGCTCCCCATAAAGCCAACATCTTGCCACCCTAGGTCATCGGCCATGATAAAAATAATGTTTGGCTTCTTTTCTTTTTCACAAGAAGACAACATCCAACAACAGAGAACGACCGCTATCGCCTTTTTAATGTTTCCCATCCAAATCTACCTTTTTGGTCCCTTTCAACGCTTTATTGGCATCTGTTTGTATGGCATTGGGAGCGTGTTGCAAACTATTTGTTGCTATTTCAAAGGACCAGGCATATTCACTTTTTCCCAAGTCTGCCGGAGGGATTATTTTCAAGCCTTCAGGCTTCATGCTCCACTTAACCTCAGCCTCGGATCCTAGAATCTTAACCGACTCCACTTCATTCTCTGCCCATCCTTTGGTAGCTTCAATAACTATAGAATTCACTGGTTTTTCCAATGCAATTGCAAAAAGCTTTGTTCCCTTGGTAGTAAAAGCGAGATGTCCCTTTTCCTGATAATTTTCTTTCCAATAGCGGGTTCCATAAATGGCCTCCCCATTTATTTTCAGCCACCTTCCCATTTCGTGCAGTCGCTCCAATTGCTCATCTGGAATGGCGCCATCTGCCTTGGGACCGATATTCACCAAAAAGTTACCATTTCTGGAGATTACCTCTACCATCTCCTTTATAATATCCTCTATTGATTTGTACGTATCGTTTTCCAAATAGCCAAAGGAGGTACCGAAGGTGGTACAGCTCTGCCATTTTGGGCCAATTACTTCTAGTTTAAGGTTGTCCTTTTCCAAACAGCCTACCCCATCTGGCCAGTTTCTATTGGCTCCCTTGTTGTTTACATATACTTCCTGGCCCTTTTCCTTTCCATTATTCATGAAATCGGTGATCATCAGTCTACATTGATCATACAGGTATTGTATTTCTGGTTTAAATACTTTTGGTTCAACCTGTGTATTATTACCATCTCTTGTAAAAATCGGAATATCGTCTATCCATAAAAAGTCTGGTTGGTACTTATCTTGAATTTCCTTCCAACGGGCTACAAATTCATCAACGGCTTCTTTACTGAACCCAAAAGGTCCGTAAAGTGATTCTGCTTCAGGGTTTCTTTTGATTTCCTCCAAAATATCATCATGAGGATCTGCATTTACCACATATTGCTTTTTTGTAAAAAAACTAGTATGTCTTTCCCTGTGATATGATGGCGCATACTTTAAACCTTCATTTTTGACCGCTTTGCCCAAATCACCAACCAAATCGCGTTTAGGACCTTTATCCATGGCATTCCAGGGAGTTAGGTCTGAATCCCAGTTGGCCCAGCCGTCATGATGTTCTGCTGTTAGCACTACATATTTTGCCCCTACGCCAGCAAACAGTTTAGCCCAGTCGTCAGGATTCCAATTCTCAGCTTTGAATTCGGGGATAATGTCCTTATAACCAAATTCCGGTGGGGCCGCTCCCCAACGTTCCCTCAAATAAGGATAGTAATAAGAGGAATCCGTATAGATCAGTTTCGGAACATGTTCTGCATATCCCCTACCCCCTTTGCGGTGACCTATAACACTATAAGGGCCCCAATGAATAAAGATTCCTATTTTCCCATCATTGAACCAATCGGGTACCGGCATTTTTTGAAGGGATTCCCAACTACCGTCATAAAGTACTTTTGCAGTAGCTTCTTTCTTTTGATTTAAATTACAGGCCCTAAACAATACAGCTATGGCAAAAATTAAGATTGATTTAGTTACACCCATTTTTTTATCTATTTAATTCCACGTCAACATAGTTTCAAAATCTTGACCTACTTTCTTTACAACGATGTTTAATTGGTTGACCGTATCCACATACAATGTCCGCCTCCTGGCGCCATTACGGCCTTAACAACATCTCCTTTTTTAACTTTGCCGTTCCTAACTTGGTAAGCTTCCGGATTGGTCTTACAATGGGTTTCGGAGGTGTCCTCATAAAAGGTGATATCGTATTCCTGATCGGCCTCCAAAAAGTCGAGACCAATATCCAGTGCCCCTCCTTGTTGGTTGTACACACTGCCAATAAACCATTCCTTACCATGGCGCCTTGCCGTAGTAATATATTCGCCTATTTTGGAATGTAGAATCTGGCTCTCATCCCATTTCCCAACAGGCATTTTTTGAATAAATTCGAAAAGATCGGCCTTGGCTTCATAAGCTTCCGGGGCATCTGGGATACAGACCAAACCACTGAAAATAACCAATGTTCGGGCGGCTTCAGAAGCTACTGTCGAAAAATAAGTATTTGTTTCCCTTGGGCCTTTTTGCCGTAGTCCACTGTTGATCCCCGTTAGATCAAAATTGCAGTTGTTCATATCCAAAGGACCGGTAATGGCGTTTATCAGTGCCATTTTAATGAACGCCTCGGGGGTGAAAGCCCTACGTGAATCCTGCTGGGCATGGCAGTATTCCCTGGTTATGGCATTGGGATAGGTACGGCGTATTCCCGTAAAAGGTACCGGACCGTCATGAAAATCGATCAGCAGCTCACTTGCCGCACTTTTCTGTATGGCCTCCCTGGTAAAATCCACATTGCTGCCCATGAAACCATATTTGATTCCCTTCATTCCCAAAGACTGGTAATAAGGAAAAAGTTCATCATCCCCATATTCTCCATGCCTTCGGTCATAGTACAACATCAGATCTACCTCCTTCTCCGCGGCATATGCGATCACCTTTTCTAGGTCCAGTTTATCGGAAAGCTCAAAATGCCCTTTGGTAACTTCCTTGTACCAGGAATCATCGATAAGGAAATAGTCGATTCCCTTTTCGGCGGCAAAATCGATAAAACGGAAATAGCTTTCGGTATTGATTCCATACACAAACCCATCAGGAGCGGTGTAACCATGAACACGCCAATCCCACAAGGTCTTTCCGGGCTTTATCCAATCGGTATTCTCAAGTTTAGACGGACTTGCCAAGTTGATGGGTACTGTGTTCACCACAAGGTCGCCAGCCGATTGCCCAAAAAGAATTACCCGCCAAGGACTGGTCCATTCCTTGTCACTTAATGCTACTTTGTTGATGGATGCAATTTTTCCTTCCATCTCCCCAACATCAAGATGCATGGGATCCATACCATTGGCCACATAGAGGTCCGACTCCAATAACGCCATATAGGATTGGTCTGTAGATTCAACTACTAGAGGGACACTAATTTTTCTCTTTTTAGGACCTTTGTCCTGTAAATAATCTGTGAGTCCTTTATAATCCACAGGCCCCAATGGTTCACTTTCACCTGCTGGTGTAAAATAATTATTGCCGTTTGGCAAATTGTAGGTGAATTTAAAAATGGCCTCCTTTGGTTTTTCGCCTTCGTTGAGGACAAATCTAAAAGCAACTCCTTCATTATAGGCACGGGCCAACAATTTTCCCCCTACTCCATCGATATTCAGATCCAATTGAAGTTCTTTAAAATGGTCCCGGATGCTGCTTTGTTGCCCCCAAACCGGATTCCAGCTATCGTCGTTTTCAATTTCTGTGGCTTTCAGGATGGTCACCTTCGCGTTCGGTATTATTTCCAATTCCGAAGTCCCGATAAGTTCTACACCTTGAGAGCCAACCTGATAATTCAACTTATTATCAACAAGCTGTATCCCCATGGATCGATTACCATCTGGAGAAGTTAAGTTGAAATTATCCAGGGATTTTTGGCAAGATACCAACCCTATCAACAAGGCAATAAAAAAGAACTTTCTTCGCATTATCATTATAATTTATTTTTTACATTTTTAATCTTTGGTCACCATACTGCCCCACCAGTTGTTTTTGGGATCAAAATCATTGGATAATAGCTCCATCCGTTGTTTTTCCAGTTCAGGCATCTTTTCATATTCCATTTTGTGCAAAAACTCCCTGGCCTTTTCTTCTGAATATTCAGGATCGGGCTTTGCGTATTTGGCTCCCACCTCTGTTAGATAGTCGAACAACTCCTTGTTAAGTTCCTGTACCTTATCAGGATAGGCTGCCGCGAGATCCGTTTTCTCCCCAAGGTCCTTAGACAGGTCATAGAGTTCTTTTCTTCCGTCCTCATAGTAATCAATAAGTTTCCAGTTGCCCCTACGAATAATGGAAGAAGGCTCACCCCCTTGGTTCCCGTAATGCGGGAAGTGCCAGATAAGAGGCCGCTCGGCCAATGTCTCCCCTTTAAACAAAGGGAGAAGGCTAATACCATCGTTATGTTCCTTGGGTAGCTGTTGGGCACCAGCCAACTCCAAGAATGTGGGATAGAAATCTGTTCCCGATACCGGATAATCAATTTTATCGCCTCCTTTGGAGAGACCTGGAATCTTGATAAAATAGGGTTCCCTGATACCGCCCTCAAACTGATATCCCTTACCGGCCCGCAAGGGTTTGTTGCTGGTTGAAAAATTATCCCCGGCAGCCACCCCTCCATTATCGGAGGTAAACACAACAATGGTATTTTCCTCTAGCCCCAGCTCGTCCAGGGCGCAAAGCACCTGCCCAACAGCCTCATCCATTTGCTCTACCAAGCCCGCATAAATTGGGTTGTCCTGCACCTGGCGAATGGGCAAAAATTTCCCCATGTTATAGGCTTTTTCCGCCACTCCTTGTTGCACTGCCTTATCCCGATATTTCTTCCATTTTTCCTGAGTGGTCTGAATGGGCGAATGCACCGCATAAAAGGAGAGATAGGCAAAAAAAGGCTTTCCGGTTTTCTGAGGATTATTTTCTTGAATGAATTTTACCGTTTCCTTGGCAAGTCGATGTGAGAGGTTCTCCCCATCCTTCAGATTTTCCAAATTAGGATTGTCATAAGGAGAAAAATAACCTCCCCTTGGCCCTCCTGACGTCCATCCGCCAACGTTGATATCAAATCCGTGATCTTCGGGCCAGGAACCCTTGTCGCCCAAATGCCATTTTCCGGCAAAAAATGTTTTATACCCATGTTGTTTCAACGCTTCGGGCATGGTAATATACTCCTTGGGCAGGTTATGGATATATTCGGCCGGAAGCAGTTTTGTAAATCGATTCCTATTTCGCCATGCTTCACCGGAAGGAGACCCAATATGTACGGTGATATCATGCCTGGCAGTGAATTTACCGGACATGATACTAGCCCGTGAGGGGCTACAGACCCTACTGGCGGCATATCCGTTGGTGAAAATAGTTCCTTGATCCGCTATCCTGTCTATGTTGGGTGTTTCATAGTAGGTACTGCCCATACAACTTAGATCTGTATAGCCCAAATCATCGGCCAGGATAAAAACAATATTGGGCTGCCCCTTACTTTCCTGTTTTTGACAGGAAACATGTAATACCGTTAGACAAGAAAGAATGGATATACAAAATCTTCGCATGGACTTGTTTTTTGATTTGTTGAATATTTAATTATCGTGAATTTGATTAAAAAATAGATGCAAATAATTGATTGTACATTAATTAATGCTCATGCTCCTAGAGCCTGCCTCCCGACAGGTAAGCCTGCCTTGTCGGCAGACAGGCGGAGTCGAGAGGATTTGGGGACAATGAGGTCTCGACTGCGCTCGACCTGACAAACCTCAACTGCACTCTACCCGACAACATTAACCTAAAAAAATCATTAGCAATTAAAAATCAAACTAACTTTAATTGATAATACCTTCTATTTGCTCCCAGCCTTCCATACCATCATTTTCCTGTACCGCCCCAGCAGTACTTCTTCCGTCTAGAATAATTTTTTTAAGGGCCAACTTAAGCTCTGCCGCCTTCTCCGGGAATTGGGCTATCAAATTTTTTGTTTCCCCAATATCGGCCGCCAAATTGTATAGCTGCATAGCGGGCAAATCCAGTTTCTCTTGTTTTATATCCTGTGGCCTTGGGTAGCTCCAACCTCCGGAACCTGGACAAACACTTAATTTCCAAGAGCCCTGTCTGATGGCAAAAGATCCATTTATGGAATGATGTACGGTATATTCACGTATTTCCTCATCCTTTTCCCCTTGTATAAGAGACAGCATACTATAACTGTCCTCCGCCTCGGTATCTTTAATTTTATACCCTGTCAATTCTGCGCAGGTGGCAAAAAAATCGGTGGTACAGATAATTTTGTCCGTACTTGTATTTTTGGGAGCTCTATTGGGCCATTCTACTATAAAGGGTACATGGTGCCCACCTTCAAAGATATCGGCTTTGGTGCCCCTAAAAGTATAGCTGGGATCATGGTCTACTTTGGCAAGCTCCTCAAAATCGGCTTTCGGGGAACAGCCATTGTCACTGGTAAACACCAGGAGGGTATTTTCGGATATGCCCTGTTTTTTAAGGGCGGCCCTTATTTGGCCAACCACATCATCTACCTGCATCACAAAATCGCCGTACATGTTGGTATTGCTCTTGCCCAAAAATTCCGTGGTAGGTAAAATGGGTGTGTGGGGGGCGGGCAATGGGAAATATAAAAAGAAGGGGGATTTGCCCTTGGCCTTTTCATCTATATATTTAACGGCCTTGTCCGTCAGATCCTGGAGCACGGTAGCATGAACAAAATCGTCCGAAGTAGGTCCTTTTCTCCAAATGCCTTTTTCATCCACCGATACCGTTGTCTTGGTCGGTACCATAGTAGGCATATCATTCTCCACGTATACATATGGCGCCATATCGAGGGAACCACAAAAACCAAAGGAATATTCGAACCCATGGGTAGCTGGCCCATTTTTGACGGGGGAGGCGAAGTTCACCTCCGGATTTGCATTAAGTTTATTATGCTCTAAGTTGGAATCCTTATCCTGAACATCCCAGTCCCAGCCTAGGTGCCATTTGCCTACATAGGCTGTAGTATAGCCTTGTGTTTTTAGCATTTCGGCAATGGTGGTACGCTCTTGTTTAATCAAGGATTTGGAATAGCCGCTCAGCACAAAACTCTTTAAGGAAGTTCGCCAATTGTATCGTCCAGTTAATATGCCATAGCGGGTAGGGGTACATACCGCCGATGAGGTATGGGCATCGGTAAACTTAACTCCATTGGCAGCCATTGCGTCCAGGTTAGGAGTAGCAATTTTTCCTTCGGGATTAAAAGCTTTAACATCGCCATATCCCAGATCATCCGCCAAGATATAGATGATATTGGGGGATTGGGCTGTCCCTTTTTGGGTCGTTGCCTTATTCCTTTGGGCATGGACGGAGAGTTGGGAGAAAACGAACAATATTGTAATAAAATTGAGTACTTTTTTCATATGTATAAAAAACTTTAGATGGTGTTTAATTTGCATTTATGAATCCCTAGACTTTTCTAAAAAAATCATTTTTAAAACTTTTAAAAATAGATAAAGGATATTGATGTTGCCACTAGTAAAAGCACCACTAGTGGTACGTTTTTTGCTTAGACCATGAGTTTAACGCTATATTTTGATAAATTTTTCACGACATTAAAAAAATCTAACGATATGGAAAAACCCCTTATACTACCCAGGTAATGCCTAAACTTGGCAGGTACAGAAATAAGGATTAGGAGGCAAAAAAGGGCAGACAATTGGGTCTGCCCTTTTTAAAAGAGATTAAGTAACCGACTCAATTAACTCAAACATGCATTTTGAATACTTTCTCCTACCTCATGTTGAATTATATTAACCAGTGAGTGGGAAGTAATTTCCTTTATATCGAATTTATACCTTTTTGTAACATAGAACTTTTTAAACTAAAAATCAAACCAATAATTACACTCAAGTTTTGACACCACGGCAATTATTTAATTTCAATAAATCCAGTGGTGTCCCTTTTAGCCATTAAGAAGTCCTCTAATTTTGACGAGAGTTCCTTCTCGACAAAGGGATGCTTGCCCTTAAGATTATATAGCTCGCGATGATCCTGCGCCAAATCGTAAAGCGCTGCTGGCCCAGTACTGTCCATTAACATTTTCCACTTTCCCTGAACTATACCCGAAGTTGCATAAGGAAGCGGTTTAGGTCCTTGATTTTGAAAACCTTTATAGAGGTCCATTTGCCAATAAAGGGCTTCTCGTTCCACATAATTATTATTTTCAAGAAGTGGCAACGCACTAATTCCATCTATTTCAAGATTATCTATATTAATTCCGACAGCATCTGCCAAGGTCGGCAAAATATCCGCCATGTGTAAGGTATTGAATGAATGGGTATTTTCTGGAATCCTACCCTTCCAGACAGCTAACATGGGAACACGCAATCCTCCTTCATGTAAATCAGTTTTACCACCTGAAAATGGTCCTGGGCTTCCCTGAAAAGCTGGACCATTATCTGAAGTAAATAGAATTATAGTATTTTCAAAAATTCCCTTTTCCTTCAAATAGGAGATCAATCTACCTATATTGGCATCTAAATGTGATACCATAGACCTAAAGTATAATTGATCACCTGTGGCACCAAGTTTTTTGTATTTCGACAAATGGGGTTCAGGGGCCGGTTCATAAGGAGTATGTGGCACATCGAACCAAAGATTAATAAAAAAAGGTGCATTTTCATTTTGATAGATGTCGATTTTAGAAATCGCCTCGTCCACTTTTATTTCTGTCCAATGCTTATTTATGGTATCTGCTCGCCTGTCGTTTCTTATCATATATTTACCTCCCTCCCTGTACAATTTTCTTTCTTTAATTAATTTTGGCCTAGTAGGAGCACCCTCAATACTGGTCAAATAGTGATCGAAACCATGCTGTAATGGTCCGGGATTCGCCGTATTACCTGCAGCTCGAGCTTCGAAGTCAATTGGCCTTAACCCCCCTAAATGCCATTTGCCAATGTGTACAGTTTTATACCCATTATCCCTTAATAGTTTTGGAAGTGTTATAGAAGTTTCTGGAAGATGTTCTTCATTATCATTAAAATGTTGTCGAATATCATAACGTAAAGGATATTTCCCAGTCAGAAGACATGCTCTAGAAGGAGAACAGACTGCCGAACCCGAATAGAATTGGCTGAACCTCATACCTTCGCGCGCTAACGCATCTATGTTTGGGGTCTCAATAGATTGACTTCCGTAAATTGATAAATCCCCATAACCCAAATCATCGGCCAGCAAAATAATTATATTGGGCAGCCCTGCGACATCTTCTTTATTCACTGTATTATGTTTCTCTCTTTCTTCGCAAGCGAAAAGAAAAAAACAAATGAATATTGGAGTAATTTTCCTGAAATAGATTGACCTCATTAACACCATTTTTGATTAATTAGTATCAGATTCTTATTTAAAAGAATTTCTTGACCGAAAATCATTTTAGTATCCCGGGTTTTGATCAGTTGCTGCATTCATACCATCATTTCTTTCAAATACATCTTGAGGAATTGGAAACAAAACATGATGAGGTTGTATTTGTGCATCTGGAGTTACTGCCAAAACACGCTCTACCAGAGTGCCCCAACGTAATAAGTCGAAATAGCGTACCCTTTCGTCAAAAAGCTCGGTTCTACGTTCCTTTCTTACCGCAGACCTAAAAGCACTTTTATCCGACGATACTACGGGATTAGTTACTTCTATATTACTTAATCCGGCTCTATTACGAACTGGGTTGATATATTGTAGGGCAGAACCCGGACCGTTTACCTCATTTTCCGCTTCTGCAGCTATTAAATAGACTTCAGCTAACCGAAGTGCAATAAAATTATAGCTGCTATTGTTATTAGATTCAAGTCCATTGATATAGGCACTAGGTGTTCTTTTTATACTATAATTGGGGGTTGTACCATCGGCATTGAAGGTAAGGACTTCTCCAGCGGCATTGGAGACCTCTGTCGCAATCATATTTCTTCTTTCATCACCTTGCTCAAAATCA
This sequence comes from Arenibacter troitsensis, assembly GCF_900177645.1. Taxonomy (GTDB): domain Bacteria; phylum Bacteroidota; class Bacteroidia; order Flavobacteriales; family Flavobacteriaceae; genus Arenibacter; species Arenibacter troitsensis. Next base: position 324,741 of record NZ_FXAO01000007.1, on the reverse strand, counting down.
GAAATCAAATCTTCTGATGCAATATATACACCTCCCCAATTTGGACCAAGAAAATAATCTTTATCAGCGTTGGCACCTATACCCCTAGGCCAATTACCTACTTGGTTCGCTCTTTGTAATTCAATTTCGTATTGAATTTCAAATAATGACTCTTGATTATTTTCGTTGGAATCGTCAAATACATGCCAAATAGATGGTAATAATTCCCTATCACTTTCATTAATCACCCTCTTTGCCCAAGAAGCAGCATCTGCCCATTCGCCTTTAGTTAAATAAACCTTGGCTAATAATGCCATAGCTGTGTACTTGGAGGGACGTCCAGGTTGGGGGGATGTTTCCGGTAATTCTTCACTTCCGGTTATTAAGTCACCAACAATCAAATCATAAACTTCATCAACAGTGCCTCTTGGTATATTTGAAGCTTCCTCAGGTGTTTCCAAAGCTTTATCAATGATTGAAACACCACCGAATAGCTGTACCATAATAAAGTAATTGTAGGCCCGAAGAAATTTTGATTCGGCAATTAATGCCTGCTTATTGGGAAATTCAGGCATTCCCGATATTCCGTCAATGGACCAGCTAAACGTATTAATCGCCCCCACTTGATAATATAAATTCTGTGGTCCGCGTGTAGGGTTAAAATCGATAAATTTAGCATTTCTATCTACATCATTGGGATTCGCCAATGGTCTAACAGTAAAATCGTCGGACATGGCAGCCAACTGAAAATCCTGATGCCAACCAAAAGAGCCAGAAATTCCCGATCCAAAAGTTCTATACCCTCCCAAAACTGCGGCTTCCGCATCTGATTCTGTATTAAAAAAAGAAGATGGATTGATAAAACTTCTTGGCTCCGTCTCCAAAAAATTATCACAACCAAAAAAAGAGAATATCAATATATATGTTAAGAACGATCTAGTAATAATTATATATTTTTTCATTTTTATTTTATTTATAAACTAATATTAACTCCAATTCTATAAGTGCGACTCAATGGATAGGATCCATTGTCATTAAACGCCTCAGGATTTAATCCGTCATACTTTGTGAATGTGGCAAGATTCTGTCCACTCAAATACAATCGTAATTTTGAAACATTTAGTTTATCTAAAACCCTTTTATCGAAATTGTATCCTATTGTTACATTTTGAAGTCTAATGTAATCTGCTTTTTGAACAGTCCCAGAATGAACTAGGTGATTTATATTTGCATTCAATCTGGGAATAGTATTACTTGGATTTTGAGGAGTCCACGCATCTAATAAAGACGTATAAAAGTTACTAAGACCTTGATTAATTCTATAGCCTCTTTCCGCAAAATCCCTATTATAAATTCTATGACCGAAGGCTCCTTGAAAGAAAAAGCCTAAATCCCACCCTTCATAGCGAACATTACCGTTAAATCCAAAGTACTTGTTGGGAGCACTTAAATCAGTTGCCCTAAAATCATCCAATGGAATTATCTGCCCATCTCCATTTATATCTTCGATAATAGGATCTCCTACTTCTTTATTATAAATCGCTGCCTCTGCCTCTTGCCCTATTTGATATATACCTTTGAACTGCGGGATAAACCAAGTTCCCAAAGGCTTGCCAACAATTCTTGCTGTATTACCTGTTCGTAATGTATCTGCCTGATTAAACTCTCCTAGACTTATGAACTTATTCTTCTCAAAGGAAGCGTTAGCATTTAGGTCCACTGCGAACTCACCTAGGTTAAAAGTGCTTCCAACCTCCAATTCAAAGCCACTATTCTTAATCTCACCCGCATTAACCGTAATGTTAGAAAAACCTGATTCAGAAGCCAATACCCTTGGAGCCAACAAGTCTGTAGTCGTTTTGTCGTAATAATCAGCTGTAAGACTTAAGACATTATTAAAAAAGGTTGCATCCAGGCCAATATCCAACTGTGTCGTTCGTTCCCATTTAATATCCTGATTGCCAAAACTGCCTGGAATCACCCCAGTAGACGACGTGCTTCCAAATTGCACAGAAGTTGTGCTAAAACTTGGAAAGGAAGCATAATTACCAATTTGATCGTTACCTCCTACTCCATAACTAGCCCTAAGTTTCAAATAATCTATTTTATTTGATATGCCTTCGAAAAAAGGTTCATCACTTATTCTCCACGCACCAGAGACGGCTGGAAAAAAATCATAACGATCGTTAGGTCCCAACCTTGATGAACCATCATATCGACCAGAAAAAGTTAATAAGTATCTTGATTTATAATCATATGCCACCCTACCCAAAAATGAAGAGACTTGCCATTCTTGAAGGATTGACCCTGGAGGTAAATCCGATGCTCCCGCCTCAAGGTTAAAAGACTTAAACCCGTCGGTAACAAAATTGGAAGACCCAGCAAAAACACCCTCTAAATGATTTCCTTGAAAAGTTGTACCAATAACGGCGTTAACCTTATGATTTCCAAATTCTTTATTATAGCTTAAGGTGTTCTCGTTTAACCAGGTCAGATTTAAAGTACTCGCCCTTCTGGCTACCCCTCCCAACTCACTTCCTAATAACGTAGTCTCCTTAGGAAAGTAAACTCCATCACTTCTAGAAAAAATATCATATCCTAAACTTGAGCGTATTTTCAAATCGTCAAAAATTGTATATTCCAAAAAGAAATTGCCCAAACTTCTTAGTGTCTTATACTGTATTTCCTGAGTTTTTGCAATAGCTACAGGATTTGTTATAGCCCCAGATGACCTTGTTGGAAATACAAAGTATGTCCCATCCGCATTAAAAATGGGATCTGTAGGAGGCATTTGCAAAACACTGGAAATAACTGCAGGACCTGCCTGTGGATTACGGTCTATTCCATATGGAATATCATTGTTGGTTGTATACGAGGCAGTCATACTATTTCCAAGTTTGAATTTTCCGAGTGTAGCATCCAAATTTGCCCTAATTGAAAATCTACTCAAATCATTATCTATAACTATCCCTTCTTCATCATAATACGAGCTGGATAGGAAGTATGAAAATTTATCAGTACCCCCTGATGCTGAAAGGGAAAAATTCTGAGTTATGGCAGTTCTAAAAACTGCATTTTGCCAATCGGTACCTCCTGTACCTGAATAATTTTCCAAGTCTGCATCCGTAAACAATCGATTTGCACCGTTGGCATCAGTATATCTATTGGCTATAGTAATGTATTGAACCGCATTGGTTAAAGGGTAATCTTTGGAAATGTTGGCTAGAGCCGTATAATAGTCAAAATTAATCTTAGCTTGGCCAGACTTACCTCTTTTAGTATTTACGATAATCACTCCATTACTTCCTCTTGCGCCATAGATTGCAGTAGCTGCGGCATCTTTTAATACCTCAATCGACTCAATGTCGTCCGGATTTATTGTAGCAAATATATTCGTTGCACCCGGTGTTGCCTGATCCACATCAAACGCATTTGCCGAACCACTATTGTTTGGAATTACCAGTCCATCTATTACATACAAAGGGGCAGTACCCGCAGAAATCGAATTAGTTCCCCTAATTCTTATGTCCGGCTGGGCTCCTGGAGCACCTTGAGATTGCGCAATAAATAATCCCGGAGCCATACCTTTAAGCGCCTGATCAAAGGAAGCGGTAGTTATTTTTGATATTTCCTCTGCCTTAACCGTTGAAATGGAAGTGGTTAAATCTTTCCGTTGTACCGCTCCATAACCAACTACAACTACCTCCTCAAGGCCAGCAGCACTTTCCTCCAGCACAACATTGATATTGAACTCCCCATTAATGGGAACTTCTTTCGTAGCATAACCAATGTAAGAAACTACTAAAATTGCCTTTTCGTTGGCAACATCTATAGAAAAATTCCCATCAAAATCTGCGGTAACCCCATTGGCTGTTCCTTTTTCAACAATATTTGCCCCTGGCAAGGGTTGACCCGCCTGATCCGTTACCGTACCCGAAACTTCGAATTGTTGTTGCGACAACACTTCTTCGGCAGGCCCTGTATCGGCATGCCATTCCTTAATCACAATACGATTTTTTCGGGACAGGTCAAATTCTACCGGACTCTTGGACAAACTTTGTTTTAAAAGCTCATCCACTGCAATCTCTCCTTTCTTCAATTGTACTTGAGGAGCATCTGCAAACAGATCGACTGGATATATAAAACGATACTTGGTCTGGTTTTGAATAATATCAAAAACCTCATCTACAGAGACTACTTTATCCACGTCTATTGTTATTTTTTCTTGAGAAAATGACTTTTCAGTCGTTATCCCAAAAACGGTTGTACACAATAGAAAAATAAAGGTTCTCATCATCATAATTAGCATTCGCCATCGGACGAATGACCGGGACTTAATTAATTTAATTTTCATAAATTTACATGGTATTGGTTAAACATTGGTTTAAGTAATACAGTCTAAAGGGACGAAGTTGATGCACCGCTAAATGTTCTCCTTCGCTCCCTTTTTTATTAATTCTATTTTATTTTAAGAGAATAGTTTTATTAACTATTTCATAATCTTCAATTACCTTGAAATTTTTAATTGTATTCAATATGTCTTCTATTTTCTGATCTTTATCAAGTACCCCGTTAAACCCCGCTTTTTCCAACTCTGGATCCTCAAAAATAACGTCCATATCATACCAGCGGGACAACACCTTCATAATCTCCACAAGGGGCTTTCTTCTAAAACTAAAAACGCCATCTTTCCACGAAATCTCGTTATAAACATTAACGGTAGCCACTTCCATACTGTTATCATAAAGATTTAGATTTAGCTGTTGCGACGGTTGCAGGACTCTTTTAGCAGTTTCCGTGTTAAGGACAACCTTGCCCTCTACCAAGGTGGTATATATATTTGCTTCGTCTTTATAGGCCTTAATATTAAATTCGGTACCCAATACCTCTATTTCCTGTGATTGATTGGAAACTACAAACTTTGCACCTTCATGTTCCGTACTGGGTGAAACAGCGAAGTACCCTTCCCCATAAACCAAATCTACTTTGCGAGTTTGCCCGTTTATAAAGTTTACCGGATATTTAAGTTGGGATTCGGAATTTAACCAAACCTCAGTACCGTCGGATAATACCAGGTGAAACTGTCCTCCCCTTGGAACCGTCAAATAGTTAAAGACCGCTCTTGCCCCATCACTTTTATCCGCTCCGTATACGATTACTTCGCCATTACTGCTTGCATTTGGTGTTTGATAAGTGTTCCCTTTTTCCAAGGCAACTTGAGAGCCGTCTTCCAGCGTCAAAGTGGCTTTGTTGGACCCTATATTAATATTATTGCTAATTATTCTGGGGGTCGTTTCTATAGGCTTATTAAAACTGTTGTTCTGTAGAAAATAGCCAGTGGCCAATAACACCGTAACCACCGCCGCAGCCGAATAAGATATAATCTTACGGATCTTTTTTCGCTTAACAGCCTTGATGTCTTCGTCCATTAATAGCTGCAACTTGGTTTTTAATCTATTGGGATCAAATTGTCTCATTTGGTGTTCAATGGCATAATTAGTTTGGACATAGGAGCTGAACAATTGTTCGTTTTTAGCATCTTGCAACCATAGCATTAGCGCATCCAACTCAGCGGCCGAGGCTTGTTGGATCAGGAATTTGGCTATTAGTTCTTTTGCTTGCTTATCGTTCATTAGAAACGTACCATTTACACTTAATACGTATGGAATTTACATAACCCTAACTTTTTTAGTATATTTTTTTTAAATTGCCCAAATAAACCACCAATAATTACCAAATTACCATATGTTGACCAAATATTCTGGCAATTTAGAATTGATAGAAGCTCTAAAATCTGGGGATTCCAAAGCTTATACGTTTCTAGTGGACACCTACCACCATAAGCTCTGTATTTATGCCTATAGCCTTAGTAATGATGAGAAAGCCGCTGAAGACATTGTCCAAAATGTTTTTATCCGTACTTGGAAGAAAAGAAATAGGTTAAAATCCGATTTTGAAATTAGAAGTTTTCTCTATAAATCGGTTTACAACGAATTTATAGACGAATATCGCAAACAGAAATTAGTAGTTCCCTTGGAGAAAAAATATATTGATGCGCTTACCACTATGGTGGAAAATGAAGATGACCATGCCTTGGAAGCAAAAATAAAATTAGTAAAAAGGGCCATACAAAACCTTCCCCCCAAATGCAGGGAAATATTTATGTTGAGTAAACATGATGGACTCACCAATTTGGAAATAGCCGAATATAAACAAGTATCTATTAAATCGGTAGAGGCCCATATCACCAAAGCCTTTTCGATTCTGAGGCAATCAATAAGAGAGGAAATGCCTCAAGTTTTATTCTTAATATTCAAATCTTTAAAAAAAGATCCACATACTTCTAGATCGGTATAGCTCCAAATATAATTTCTTTTATAACGCGCAATGATTGAATAAGACAGCCTTTAGTTCAGTGTGTATGCAATGGAATCATTTAACAAAGTCCTAGGCCGATAAACATAATATCCAACCAATTTTCATAAGTTGGATTTCCATTTGTGCCCCACTGTTATCCCTCGTTCTCCGCCATGGGTAGACTTTGCTTGCCAAATGGGTAAAAAATAAAAAAGACAGTCTTTATGACTGCCCTTCCTGGTAATTATCAACGTAACCCGTTGTTGTTCCAAAGACCATTATGAGTTATCCTCAATGGCAGCCTCAGGTGCGTTTTTCTTCACCGAAGCAATACCATTTTCCATGGCAGCGGTACTTGAATACATTTCACTTTTACCGATTACTTGACCATTGGACGCCTTAAGGTTGAAGTATGGGCTGCCATCCTTAGCAGTATTGCGCTCATATCTGGCGTCTTCTTGCGAATTTTTTCTTACGGATGCTATCCCGTTATCGCAAGCTGCTTTGGTAGTATATGCCTCACTTCCCAAAATGATCTGTCCGTTGGATGCCTTTAAATTAAACCGAAACTGTCCGGATTTGTCTTTTTTAATTTCAAATTTTCCCATTTGTACTATTTTATATTAAGTCTTAAATATAATATTTTTTTTGGACAGCCTTGCGTAAAATATAATACCCACTTACAACCTGCCTCAAGAGTTCCTGTGCCCCATTACTATGTATACATTAAAAAATGATGCACTATTTAAGCGCTGACAAATATCCGTTGAGTAGAATATCCCAAATAATCTATTTTAGTAGACAAGAAGGGCTATCATTCATTCCTACCTACTTCCAAAGAGAAAATTTCTACCATTGATCCGGCTCGATTCCGATCCTGAAAAATCCTACCACGCCCAAAAATGTAACAGATCGGATTTTTATCTGGTGTTTATTTGGTAAATTAGGTACGTAGACACGTCACTAACATAATAATTACCATTATTCACAAGCAATGATGGCCCACAAAGAAAATATATAAAAAAGTATATTATGAAAAAATCAATTTTAGTCCTGTTTATTATTACCACAATCTCCGCCTTTTCGCAAGATTCCGAATATAAGGTCTCCTCATTTCTTACAGCCGGCACTAAAGCTCCCAATACCCATTACCTTGGAGAAGCTTGGCTTAACGCCATTATTCACGACGATGCAGAACTGGGATACAACATCACCAAAGCAACCTTTAAAGCCAACTCAACCTTGGATTGGCACAAACATAGTTCTGCACAAGTCTTAATAATTGTAGTTGGAGAAGCATATTATCAAGAAAGAGGAAAAGAAGCCGTAATTCTGAAAGAAGGTGATATAATAAAATGTGAAAAAGATACCGAACACTGGCACTCGTCAACCAAAGATAGTGATGTAACGTATTTGGCTTTGTACGGCGCCGAACAACCAACAACTTGGACTAAAGTAGTAACTCAAGAATATTACGACAACATTGCCGAAATGCTACAAAGCAATTGATAATCTTCATAGCTTATGCGCAAAAGCTTAATTAAATATAAATGTTGTCATATTGAAGGGTGGATACCGAAATAGACAAAGCAAAATTGATTTTAGAAAATAGAAATGCAATTGAAAAACATAGTTAATTAACCCATGACCTAAGAAAGCCTTTATCTAATTCTATAAGGTGGACCCATAGTTCCTTATGGCGGTATAGTGGCTCATAGCCTTTTTTAAAGCCTACGACGTTTGTCGGTGGTGCACACAATGGGGCGCCGAATTGTGTACCTTTTTAGGGGTAGATTTACACCCTAACCCAATTTCAGTAAAAGTATATGGGAATTGGATATCCCTTTGTACAGCCCTATAAACAAAGGCACTTAAACAAAAAAATCCAACCTATTTTCATAAGTTGGATTTCCACTTTTGCTCCCCCTCTTGGGCTCGAACCAAGGACCCTCTGATTAACAGGCGCTAAAGACGAGTTTTCATGTAGTGCCATTTAGCTGCTTATACATTGATTATCAAGGTTTTATGAAAATTTGTTTTGTATTTAGAAATACAATTTTTACATTTAATAACCCATTTGTTGTCCCTATGTTGTCCCCATTTCTACCATATGCAACAGGATATAGAAGGGTTTGAAAGATTAAATGTTGTCCCCAAATTTATAAAATATGATTACACTTAAAATCGTTCTCAAGAAAAAATTGTTATCGGATGGCACCTATCCCGTCTGTTTGCGCGTAACAAAAGAAAGGCAATGTAGGCACTACAAAACACCGTTCAATGCAAAATTGGATGAATGGATAGATTCAACAGGAAGTTTCAATAAAAGAAATCCTAACCATGTTCAATTCAACAGACTACTTGTAAAGTTCAAAGAAAGAGCTTACCAAATTATAACTGATTTAGAAATTGAAAATCCCGATTACAGTATACAGGAATTTGATTCAAGATATAGAGTTACGTTTAACCCAGTAAGCAATGATGTTTTCGCTTTTTTTGATGAGATTATTCAAGAAATGACCTTTGCTGGACGCATCGGTAATGCAAAATCCTATAAAGATGCCAAAACCTCGATACAAATTTTTCATAAAATGAAGAAGTTAAATTTTAGAGAGGTAAACCCTGCTTTTTTAAGTAAATATGATGCATTCCTTCGATCTAGAGGTGGTACAGATGGTGGCGTTGGTGTTAAAATGAGGGCCATAAGGGCATTGTTTAACAAAGCTATAGAGCGGGGTGTAATAAAAGAAAGCTTATATCCCTTTAAAACCTATAAAATATCAAACTTAAGAGGGAAAGGATTTAAACGTGCTTTGGATTTTGAAGAGATTATGCGCATCATCAATTTAGATTTGTCTGACCACCCACATTTAATCAATACCAGAAATTACTTTGTTTTCAGCTTCTATACGAGGGGGATGAACTTTGCCGATATGATGTGCTTGGAATGGAAAGATGTTGAGGCTAATGTCATCTATTACACCAGAGCGAAGACCAAAGGAAACTTCTCTATAGCCATTATGCCCCCAGTTCAAAAAATTTTGGACTATTATCGCGTTCACGGCTATGGCAACAAGTACGTATTTCCATTGTTGTTTCGTGAAGACTATACCCCCACCCAACTGGCCGATCGAAAACATAAAATGTTGGGGATTTATAATATAGAGCTTAAGGAAGTGGCTAAATTATGTAATATCACGAAAAACGTTAGCAGTTATGTTGCCCGGCATAGTTTTGCCAATTGCCTCAAACAAAAGGGAGTGGCCACCGATGTAATTAGTGAATCACTAGGCCATCAGAATTTAGCTGTTACACAAGCCTACCTTAAAGAGCTTGACGCCGAGATTGTGGATAAGGCACTAGAAGTGCTTCTATAGCTTAAATAAAATAAGTGGGTAAGGTGAACACAACCCCAAATACGTACCAGATCCCAACTGGCCCCAATCTTATCCTTTTTTTATAGATACGGAAAATAAGCGTTAGATAAAAACTAAATAGACCACGTACTTACTTTTCTGGCTTTATCTAAAGTAAATGTCTGTGGGTTGGCATGGATAAAGGCATGGGGCGTTTTTTCTCCGCCCCATGCTTTTATGAGCGGTCCTGAGGAGGTTGAAAAATCCTGAAATTATTTAACTTCCATAGGGACTAGGACTTCCTTATCTCCATTTTAGCTTTTGTTGAATCCAATTTATTGATATCCATTTCCGCTTTGAAGCAGGGTTAGCCATGTTTCCATTTTACGCAATACCCAGTTTGAGGCGTTGGAATATCTTCCTCCACATAGATTTTTTTCAGTTTATGTGATTTAACATTAATTTGTTGTGCTACATTGCGTAGACTTTTTTCCTAAAATAGATTGAAAAGTACTTTTCTTGTAATGGTTTTTCCTGATACATATTTATATTTTCATTAAATTTGTTTTTTCATGTTACGTGAAAATTAAAAATAAATGAAAAATGGTTGAATTTCTCACAATAAAAGATTTTTTTGACAACTTAGATTTTCCTGTAAAAATCGAGCAATCACATGACCAGCATGCAGAGTCGGATATTGTTATAACCATAAACGGAGAGAAGGTGTACGCTAATACCAGAACGGAGATTAGACCAAATCATATCGCTATTTTTAAAGGAATTGGTCAACATCATCAACCAAATGCCTTTTTAGTCGGTGCCAATTATATTACACCAAAGTCAAAGGAAGCCCTAAAAACAAATGGCATAAACTATATTGATAGTTATGGCAATGCCTTTTTAGATCTAAAGAATCTAAAAATTTTTATAGAAAAGGGAAACGCCAAACCAGTTTACAACGTATACTCCGAAGTTTTCACAAGAGCGGGTGGCCAAGTTCTATTACATTTATTGCTAAAGCCAGATTTGATTAATGCTAATTATGAGCATTTAGCAGAGGTTAGTTGCGTTTCATTAGGCACAGTAAGCAAAACAGTAAATGGACTAATAAACGAAGGTTTTGTGGTTAAATGGGATACCGAAAAAAAATACCAATTAATTAGACGAGAAGAATTATTAGACAAGTGGGTAACTCTACTAAATGAGAAAATCTTACCGACTCATAAAATAGGCAATTACCGATTTAGCACTCCAGAACATTTTAAAATAAAAGATAGCAGTTCAACTCTTGAGAGTTGCTGGGGTAACGAATATGGTGCAAAGATTATAACAAACTACCTCAATCCAGAAAAATACTCGTTTTTCACTAATAGAGGCAAAGCAGATTTAATAGGGCCTTTCAAAATGATCCCAGACGTCAATGGAGATATTTGTGTATATAAATCCTTTTGGAAACCTAGAAGTATTGAATTATTTCATCACTATAGCGAAACCGCGGCCAATCCACTTTTGATTTACGCAGAATTAATTTACACCGGCAACGATAGAAATATAGAAACTGCCAAAATAATCTTCGATGAGTACATCAAACCTAACCTATAAAGATTATTCATTTGCCAATCATGGAGAGGTATACAAGATTTTAGAAGAAGTATTTACAACTTACGATATCACCTACTATTTAATAGGTGCCAACGCTAGGGATGTGCAACTATATAAAGCTGGTATCAAACCCGCTCGAGGAACTGCCGATATTGACTTTGCAGTAATGGTACCTGATTTGGAAATTTATGACAACCTAATTGAAGAATTGTGTAACAGAAAATTTAGAAAAACAAAGGAAAATTACCGTTTGATTTATGACAAAACCAATACAGTATTAGACCTTATGCCTTATGGCAAAATTGAGCAGGACTATACGGTTAACTTTAATGAACGGGACATTTCCCTTTCGGTCCTGGGCTTTAAAGAAGTTGGAGATCATGCCGAAGAGATTGAGATTAAAGATGCCGGTTTTTCCTTGATTACATCGCCTGTGGTTGGCCTTATAATTCTGAAACTAATTTCTTGGAATGATAAACAAGATAGAATCAAAGATTTAGAAGATATTTCATTGCTATTAAATTCAGGGTGGGATTTCTACGAGGAAGAAGCTTATAGGAATCACCTAGACCTTTTCAATGATGATTTTGAAATGACTAAAGCAGCAGCCAGAATTTTAGGCCGAAAAATGAAGCCAATTTTAGCAACAAATGAAAAGCTATATCACACCATTATGAGTATTATAGAGGCAGCAATTAAAGAAAAACCAAAAGCGGAAAATACAGAAATCATTCTAGCGTTAAACATGAACAAATCTTTACTTGAGGTTAAAAATTTATTAAGTGAGATTAAAAAAGGAATTGTTGACACCCCTTAGAAATAACATAATAAATATCAACAGTTACGTTGCCCGGAATAGTTTTGTCAATTGCCTCAAACAAAAAGGAGTAGCTACCGAAATTATCAGTGAATCTATAGGCCATCAGAACCTAGCCGTTACACAGGCATTTTCAGGAGTTAGCTTAATTTTGTAGAACACATAGAATATTAACTGCCCTTAGATTTTATTTAGGAGCATTTTTTTATGCCCGATCTTGATTTTTGAACAGGAGGTATGCTCTTGGATCGATTTTGGTAGGGCCTTTGGCCAGGTATCCCATGATTTCTTTTGCCCCGCCCTGGATTATGCCGCTTGTTGTAGTGTTCTGGCCATTCGCCTACCGATCTCCAGGGCATTTGCCGTATGGATACCGAAGAATATCCACAAGATCTCTGTCTCTTTGGTCCTGGCCTTGATCTTTTTTAGGTGGTAGTGCTCTTTTTCCTTGCCAAAACTTCCTTCCAGTCGCGTGGCCCTTTCCTTGGTTATCATGGCCGCCATCTGTCTGCGCTGCCCTTCGTGTTTCCCTGCCCTTCCCTTGCGCTTGAAGTCGGTCCCTATACCATACTTGGTGGCGAACTTTCTGTTCTTGTTGGTGGCATAGATGGCATCCGCCCCGGCCAGTCTGGTCCTGGTCCGGGTAAGGTGCTGTACCCTGAAGATGGTTTCCTGGAACCGGTTGCCCTCATGGAAGGCATTGAAGTTCAAATGCTCTATGAAGCTGATGCCGTCGATCTGGAACTTGTTGACCTTTGCCCCGAACTCAACGGCCTTTATTTCCTTCCCGCGCACGATCGGCCTGAGATAATCCTTGCAGATACTTACGATACGCCCTGTCGGTTTTTCACCGGTATGGAAGATCCGGTGCTGTTGTTCGTATATCTTTCTTATCGTTGCCCTGCGCCGATGGTACCTCTCCGGCATTCGGAGTCCATGGCCCTTTTCCAGTTTGTCCAGCTCGCCATCGATCTTGTCAAGGAGCAGAAGGAGGCTGCGGTCCAACCTGGTCCGTTTCGACCTGGTCTTGCGCCGCATCTTGCTGTAGGAGATGTTGCGCCTTTTCCATTTCAGATACTTGGTCCGGGGGGTCTTTATCCCCAGGACCTTACAGATAGCCTTTAGTTGGCGGTAGCTCCAATCCACCGATTCCCATAAAAGTTTCTCGTTGGTGGGGTACCTGAGCTCGCTCTCGTAACAGGTCGCATCCATCACTACACTATGCTTATCGCCGATGTGCGCCGACCAGGAACCGAAAAGTGTCCGTTGGACCTTATCGATATCCATCTTTTTGGCCAGTTCACAACGGATCTCGCTAACGATCTTATAGTTCGTCAGACGCTTGCCCCCAAGATCGATGCCACAGAAGAACTGGTAATCGATATTACCGTTGAGCTGCTCCACCAAACGTCTGTCGGAACATCCGGCATAATGCTTTAGGAACATCAGGGCCAGTTTCCCCTTGGGACCGAATATCGATAGCGGCCCTTTTCGGGCATCGCCCAGACCAAAGGTCCGTACCAGTTCCTCCCATGGAACGGCAGTATAGATCTTCCCGAGGTCTCCCTCCAAAAAGCGATCGAAGAACAGTTCGAACTGCTCGGTGCGCGATGTAAATAAAAAAGTGTGCTGAAAATTGTCGAATCTGCGTATATTGTACATACGTAATTAAGATAATACCCCGTTTTTAGAGCTGGAGACTCATATTCGGGGTTTTGTTTTATCTAAAATACGAATTAATATGCTGAATATCAAGTGTTTAATCTACTTCTGAAGGTGCCTACACAAACTTATTTAAAGGCGTTTGATAGTGCCGTTCTGGATGGGGCCAGTGAGCTTCTTTTGTAGGGGTTTGGAACCAAGTCTACCTCACAAATTCCCGAAAATTATCTCGATGTACAACTGCAATTTTCGAGTCATAAGCTTCTATAAAAGATTTAGGAAATTTTAGAATTCATCAATTATTGGACATTTATTATTTATTCATTAGCCTTTTTAATGGCTTCAATTATTGTAGTTATTGCTTTTTGGAGCTCATCACTTTCAATACTGAACCCATTATGGACAACTTTTTCCGCTACTTTTATTTTATCAATTTGGTTGAAATTTTTCTTGGTTCTATCTAGACTGAACTCTATTTCTCGTCTTAATTCCTCAGATTTTATACCGGTTAGAGAGCCATCTTTGTTTTTTTGAATTTTACTAAATAAATTATTGCTTAATTTAATACTTGGCCTAAAATTTGGCTTTGCATCTAAATCAACATATTTACATCTATCCCCAAAATCACCTGATTCAATTTCAATATTTTTCACCTTGTGAACATCTTTCACGGCCTCAATGAAATGATTAAATGGTATATAATTCTCTATCTCCCTTAATTTTGTCAACCAACAATATGCTTTATTTTTTCTGAACAAATCAACTATAGCCTTTTTTTTAAGGTTATATCTTTGCCCAGATTTTGTTCTGTCACTGTCCATTATTAGCGCATAATTTTGATTTAAAGATTTTATGAACTCTAGGTTCAAATCGCCATTGTTTAATAAAAAATGTTTATACGAACTTCCACCATAAAACATTATACTGTAGTCCTCACCTTCTACTAGTGAATTATCAATATATTTTATTAAATAATTAAGATAAATCTTATCACTTTGTCCTTCGACCCATAAAAGATAGTTTGTTTGAAACAGATCATTTGGTTTATACCCCAGATCCTTCAATATCGAAATTTTTTCTGTTTTGATATCAGAATGATGTATATGAGTTTTTCCTTTTTTCTTCGAAATAATGAATATTGAATTTTCAGGGGAATTAATGAAAACGGATGAATGAGTAGATAAGAAATAAGTGTGGTTTTCAAATTGGCATATAGACCTATATAAAAGTCTTTGCCACTTTGGATGAAGATGTGTTTCTGGCTCTTCAATGAATACCAGATGAGGTTTTCTTCGATTTATAAATATTGGAAACAGAATTATAATTAAAGTTTGGAGACCATCACCAAGTTTATAAATTGGAAACTGTAAATCGTCCCCTATTTTAATATGCAAAACATCATCATCGTATTTTGGTATTAAATTTATTTTCTGTCTAAAAACATTAATTTCTAAAAAAGTTTCAAATTGCTTTATTTCGTTCCTTTCCGATTCATCTCCTAATAGAAGTTTTTTAATCCATTCATAAATTGATAAGCCAGTAAAGATCAATCCATTCGGAATTGTCTCCTTAAAATAATCATTCTTAGTTCTATTTAAATATATATCGGTGTTCAAAAAATTCTCGCCTTCTTGTGCTATTGGCCGAAGACCTCTCAAAATCGGAATGTATATTTTATCAACCAAACTATTCTCAATTCCCAACCTTTCCACAATTGAACCAAATGAGGCTGTAAGGGTTTCAACTTCAGAAATCACAGGTGGAATTTTATATGCCATAGAATCGTTTGTCAAAACAAATTCTTGTTCTTTAAGTGTGCTTAAAAACCAGTATAATGTTAGAATACTTTTTATAGAATTATCGTTGTCCTCATAAATATCTTTTGCATATATATCTAAGCTACTTCGATATTTATAGATCACTCCATATCTTTTTATGTTATCAAGTCGCGCAAATATTTGAACCAAAATATTATTTAATGTGTTCTTTATATTTTCATCAATACTGAAAATAAATTTTACAAGGTTTGTTTCGGAAAAAATTGTTCTTAAAAATCTACTTTTCCCTGAATTGTTTACGCCAACTAAAGTATTTACCTGTTTAAAATTATTAATAATACCAAAGTAGTTGGTACCACTAAATTGACCGTCCAGTTTTTTGTCAAATTTGATTCCTTTAATCATAAATCTGCCTATTTGTATTTCATATTTTAAAATGCACTTTTCAATGTGCAAATTCACTCCCCTTTTTCAAATCCAAAAAATCCACACTACATTCTAAAGAAATTGTTTACTTATAAATGCGAACTATAATTGCAAATTTGATACTAACATTTATTCACACCTTTTTTATTATATCAACTATAATTTCCCCTTCTAGTCGGACATTAAATTAAGTTAGGATTTTTATTTTACTGTAATATGACCAGAAGAAAGCACAATCCGAATTTTAAGAAGCACCCGTTTAATTTTCTCAAAATTCAGGTGTATGTCGGTAATTTCTAATAACTAATTATAATCTGTGGAAAATTTGATTAACGATTCCCATAGCACATCATCAATTTCCAATCATAACCACTTCATTAAGGCATCCTGTGCCATTTGAAAGTTAAATTCTTTGGAGGCAATAACCTCTTGAATTTTTGGAGATTAGATTACACGAATTATTTCTTCTTGATTCATCAATTTTATTATTAATTATTCCAAAACTCAGCCAAAGCTTCGGCCTGTTGCAATACCGTCTCAGTAGCCAACTTTTGCAAATCCGGTGGATAACCATATTGTCGAAGCGTTCTTTTTACGATTACTTTCAACTTCTTTTTAATTGATTCCTTTACAGTCCAGTCAATGCTTGCATTTTCTTTAACACGCTCAACTAAAACTCTTGCCAATTTGAGCAAAGTTTCATCGCCTAATAAATCCTTGGCACTTTGATTATTGGCCACCGCATCATAAAAAGCCAATTCGTCCCTGGATAAGCCCATTTTATCTCCACGCTTATCTGCTTCCTTTATTTCTTTGGCCAAATCAATCATTTCTTGTATGATTTCTGCTGCTGTTATCAAATTGTTTTGATAACGCTTAATGGACGACTCCAACATTTCCATCAAAGATCTGCTCTGAACTACGTTATGCTTCAATCGAATTTTTATCTCATCGTTCAACAATTTTTTCAAAACTTCCAAGGCAAGGTTTTTGTGCTTCATATCTCGCATTTCTTCCAGGAAGTCATCGTCCAATACCGAAAGTTCAGGTTTCTTAATTCCTGCTGCATCAAAAATATCCACCACATGTTCTGAAACGATGGCTTGATCTACCACCTGTTTAATTGCGGTTTCTATTTCGTAATCGGACTTGCCACCAGTTTGAGCTCCTGTATCAAACTTTTGAATGCGAGCTTTAACTGCTTGAAAAAATGCAATTTCATCTTTGGCATCCATGGCTTCTTCATGCGGCAGTGCAATGGCAAATGCTTTGGATAATGCCGTAACTTCTCGAACAAAACGATTTTTACCATCTTCTAAACTCAGTACATGTTCTACTGCTGAGAGTATTATTTCTAGCTTTTGCTTAACTGAAGCATCAAAATAATCTTCGTAGGCAAAAGGCTTCCCGTATAACGTTTTATCTTCGGCTGCCATTTGATAGCTTACATTGTCCAAGACGGGTTTTTCATCAAACAATTGAGAAACCACCTCCAGCTTTTCCAACATTAATTGAACAGCTTTTTCCTGTGCTTCTGCCGGATCTCCTTTCCCTCCACTATCAGAATAAAAAGAAAGGGCTTTCTTCAAATCGGATGCAATGCCAAAATAATCAACTACCAACCCACCTGGTTTGTCTTTATAAACCCTGTTTACCCTTGTAATTGCCTGCATCAGGTTATGACCTTTCATCGGTTTGTCAATATATAGGGTATGCATGCTAGGAGCATCAAACCCTGTAAGCCACATATCACGAACTATGACTAACTTCAACGGATCCGAATTGTCTTTCATTCTATCTGCCAAAGCTCTTCGTTGATCTTTGGAAGTATGGTGTTTCATCATATCCGGACCATCTGATGATGCAGCTGTCATAACTACTTTAATGGCTCCTTTATCTAAGTCATCATTGTGCCAGTGTGGGCGAATATTTATTATTTCATTATATAAGTCCACTGCAATCTGACGACTCATGGAGACAATCATTGCCTTGCCTTCCAAACCGCTATTGCTTCGTTCCTCATAATGGAAAACGATGTCCTCGGCCACTTTTCTTAAACGCTGCGGACTTCCAATAATAGCTTCGACCTTAGTCCACTTGGCTTTGGCTTTTTGTGTCTCGGTTAATTCATCTCCCTGCAATTCCTCATCCAAATCTTCAATCAATTGTTTACCCTCTTCCGAAAGGTTAATTTTTACCAACCGGCTTTCATAATAAATTGGAACGGTAGCTCCATCTTCAACTGCTTGGGCAATGTCATAGATGTCCACATAATTACCAAAAACAGCAGGAGTGTTGTTGTCTGTTGATTCCACTGGAGTTCCTGTAAAACCTAAATATGTTGCATTGGGTAGCGCATCACGCATATATTTTGCAAAACCATACACCAAGCGTTGACCAACCACATTGCCATCATCGTCTTTTACATCTATGGTTTTAGGTTTAAAGCCATACTGCGTACGGTGGGCTTCATCGGCTACCACTACAATATTAGTTCTAGCAGATAGCTCTTCATATACATTACTGCCATCTTCGGGTTGAAACTTTTGTATGGTAGCAAATACAATTCCTCCTGAAGCTACTTTTAGTAAATCTTTTAAATGTTCCCTGTTGTCTGCTTGTACTGGGACTTGTCTTAACAACTGTTTGGAGGAGGCAAAGGTGTCGAATAACTGATCGTCCAAATCGTTACGGTCGGTTATCACCAAAACGGTAGGATTGTCCAGTTGCAAAACGAGCTTACCTGTAAAAAATACCATAGAAAGCGATTTTCCACTTCCTTGGGTATGCCACACTACGCCACCTTTACGATCCCCGTCCGAAGCCGTAGCATTGGTAACTGATGCAATTGCTTTGTTTACGGCATAATACTGATGATAAGCAGCTACCTTTTTTATGGTTTGAATGGTGGTAATACCAGTTGCGTCCACTTTTTTACTCTCCTCGAAAACAATAAAATGACGAATGTAATCCAATAAGATAGTGGGATTCATTAAACCCTTAATAAGTACTTCTAACTGACTGCTTAGGGTAGAAGCTTCTTTGATGCCATCACTTGTTTTCCAGGCTAAATAGCGTGAAAAACCTGCGGATAACGAACCTGCTTTAGCATCTGCACCGTCTGACAATACACAAAATGTATTGAAAGCAAACAGGCTGGGAATAGTCTCTTTATAAGTTTGAATTTGTTTGTAAGCCGAAAGTAGGGTTGCGTTTTCATCTACTGCATTTTTCAGCTCAAACAACACCAACGGTAAGCCATTTATAAAAAGAATAAGGTCAGGGCGTTTGTTATTATTATTCTCAATAATGGTGAATTGGTTCACCACTAAAAAATCGTTCTGGGTGGGGTTATTAAAACCCAATAACTGAACTCGATCACCTCGCTGTACACCATCTTTGCGGTATTCTACCGGAACTCCTTCGGTAAGTATTTTATGAAATGCCTGATTGTTGACCATCAGCTCTGGTGAGGCAATACGTTCCACAGCTTTTAAAGCTTCTTGCCGCGCCTCAAAAGGGATGTTTGGATTGTTCTTGGTTATGGCTTCTTGAAGACGTGAACGCAATATGACATCTGCGAAGGAATTACGTTCAGGTTTGTTTCCGTCTGGTGCTATTTCAGCACCATGAATATAGTGCCAACCCAGGCTTTGCAATTCCTCAATGGCCCATAATTCTATGTCGTTTTCAGTTAGTTTGGTCATCATAGAAGTTTTTAATGCTTACAGAATGATTTATACCAGGGCATCTTTTGGCAAAAACATCAATAAAGGCACTTTTCAACTTATCTTTAACATTATCTTTATCCTCATGTTGAATATTAATTTGATATAATGCTGCATCATGCATTGGTAAAACAAAATCAATTTCAGGAATCTCTTTTTCAACCTTTAAAAGGGCTTCTTTAAATATCAAGGAAGCCTCGGCTTGTATTCTATGACTCAAAGCAATGGACTTGTCCTCTAATTCTAATACTCTATTATTACCATTACTACTCCCTATTTTACCTGATGACTCTATTTCATTTTCAATTTTATCCTTGAATGTACTAAGCTTTGTGAAGGATTTGAAATAATCATTTTCAGGTATTGAATTAAATTCGACACCATACATATACATATAAAAAAGTATTTTAGCATCATCTCTTGTTCTAGAGTCATCCCATACCTTTTTATTTATGTCGTCATAAATATCTTCACTATAAAGGTCTTGAAGTTTTTTATCTTCACTTAAAGAAGCTAATATGCCTGCTTCAAATTGAGAGAAATCTATATATATAAACTCTTTTCCAATATCCGGTTTAATGACCTTTCTTGTTTGTTTTCTTAAATTTTGAAGTCCAGGTTGTCTAAGTGTAATCCTTGATGAAATTGAACCAAATCCATGATAACTAGGATAAGTACGTGAATGTCCACCTCTTGTCATGGTTAAGTATAGTAATGCGCTCAATTCATTTTTTGTTCTTAACATTTTATAGAATAAATCACATAATTCTATTTTATTCTTGTTGTTCTTAAACGTGGCCAATACAGATCCTTTTATTTCAATTCCTTCTTTTTTTAAATACTCCAATTGAGTTGATCGTTTTTCAGGAGTATAGATTTTATGATTGAGTTGTAATTCATTTTTAATTTCATAAAGTTCTTCTTCTGTACTCTTTATTAAACCAGGGTATAAACTTTCATCAATGGCTAGACCTTTACGTTGACGATTATATATCAATTCATTAATAGGAATTTCTATACTTCTTAATCGATCAAGTTCATCGGGGTCGCTCACCTCAATAGTCTTTTGGATAAAGTCTCCTATCTTTAATAAGTATTCGTTTATTGAATCCTGAATTTTAAACTCGTCAGATAAATAATTTTGCTCCTTTAAAAACTTGAAGAAGTTCCACTTTTTCTGAGTTTCTAAAGGTTTCGACTTTTGTAAGAATTGCTTAGTAAAGGATTCTATATCAATTAATATTGGTAAATCTTTTTTAGGGAATTCATTATCAAACTCTCTTATGAAATCGGATATTTGTAAGGAATAAATATAATCATCATGTTGAATCCGTTTTTGAATTTCAATAATAGTCCCCTTATTTAACTCACTTGAATTGATATCAAGCAAATGCCAGTTTTCATTGGCTTTAAAAATTACCTTCATCATAAAGAATACATTTGTATTATTTCCGAATAATCTTCATCACACTCTCCATTAATATAGATCAATTCTTTGTCTTTATGTTTATGTAAAGACTCGTGAATAGCAGTGTTATCCTTTTTGTTACAAACATCCTCAGTAGTAAAGCTCCTTAATGTTATCAGGGCTGCTCTTTCTTGAAACGAGCCACTTATATAATCGTCCTTATATTTATTCAAAACTATTCTTTTATAATTTTCATCGATACTCCCCATGTAGATCATCATAGCTGCAACAACGGGTCGGCTAATCACATCGTTTGAATCGAGAACATTAGAAACGTAATTAGATAAAACAGTATTGCTTATCTTATGCTTTGCCAGCAATAACCATAAATGATAGCATTGCCAAGGGTAAGTATTGTACATTTTTTCAGTAACTATCTCTGTAATTTCGTTCCATATATTGCTTGGCACGTATTTATTATCGATAATTGCGATTAAATATACTATTTGTGTTGTAAGCCAAGGACGTTCCTTCAAAAGTTTAGGTAGTAGTTCTAGTATCTTTGATATTTTACCTTTATAATTTTCAATTGAAATTCCCCGTACTTTTCCCTTTTTTAAGATTGTAAGAGCTTGAAGCAATGTTCTTTCATTGTTACCCTCACCAATTGAATCTTCCTCTAAATATTCAATAACTAAATTAATAGCTAAATGAAATGCTTCATTTCGATAAATAATACTATCTGATAAAGATAACGCTGATAATTTACTTCTTTTTAAATTGAAAAAATTGCGATATTCATTTTGAATTTCTTCTTTTTGTACTTTTTCAAGGGGTTTTAAATTAATAATTCTAGTTTTTTGACTATTCAATGAAAGCTTCAATTCCCTTAGCTTCATTTCAATTAATCGTAGGAATCGTCTAGCTTGAAATTCATTATCGCAAAATATTTTAATGTCGTCCATAAACCGTAAATATTTAGGAACTAGATGAGTCATATAAGTATCTACCTCATTCAAATAAAATGTACCTAATAATGAAGAGGCGTCATTATTTTGAGGAATACCACTTTTGGTTTTTGAAGAAAAAACATTCAAAACACCTCTTAATTCTTCTGTAGCTATTCTTTCATTTGGAGAACAACATACGGCCAAAAGCTTATCACAAAGAATATCTGTATTTATGTTGTCATAAAAATTCAATATGTCTATCTCTATTATATAGTTATGTTGGTGCGAATACTTCTTAATCTGATATTTTATTTTTTTCCACTGTTCGACTCCTGAAATAATTAAAGCCCCTTTGCCGGAATAGCTATATCTGGAAGAATAAACCTCAGGAATTAAACAAGAATCAATACTATTCCCTAATACATCCACTAATTCAGTATAATATAGCCTATCTGGATAATGCATCACAAGTGCCTTTCGGAGTGTAAAAGAAGATTTTGGCAAGAAAAAAGTCTCTGCTTTAGTTACTTGATATCTCTTACCTAAGAAATTGTCATGAAAATATTTAAATAAAAAATCACTTCCTCTGAGATCTACATAAGATAGTGGGTCGTGAAACCAATCATCAACGCAATCCGCTTCTACTTTAGTTGTTGCATTTATTAAATTTAAACGAACCTCATTTATAATTACTTCTTCAAGATTAACAACTAAACTATCATTAACAACTCGAACAACTTTTGATTCATTCTCTATATTAATTGGTTCCAAACCACGTTTTACCAATATTGAGTTTATATCACTAAAAGAAATATCAACTGCATCTATATATTGACCTTCCAACTCTTCGGTTGGATGCCTCATTATAAAACCGTGTAGAACAGGCCTATCTGTTGATAATATACCTGAACCTGAACATCCTTTTAACGAACCGGGCTGTGTAAATTTTGATATTGTATACCTTTTGTCTTCAGGATCACTTTTGGTTAAATCTAAATTTTGTAATTTGTCAGGCATTACCGAAGTAATAGACCATGACATACACTTATCACTAATATTATCTGAAACTTGAATGTTAGGTATAGATGGATCTTCTATTTTATCAATTAAAATTATGACTAAATCAACTTCAAACTCAATGAAACGTTTCGATATTTCTTTATTTGAAATATAAAAACACCTATTTAATTGCTTGTCTTTATGAGCAAGTATTTCTATAAAACTAATATCTTCAATAAAAACTTCTGTGTCCTCGTCGTCTTCGTAAAATGAATGTTTTGCTGTGAATATATAATCGTATCGATTTAATGCTGTTGTCTTAATTAAAAAACCAGACGACGATTTTGGAACACCTGATATTTCAGTATTAATCTTAATCGCACACCTTTTAAATTGCTGAAAAACAGTATCCATAATCTTTATTGTTCCCTATTAATTCAAATTTTCCTTTTTTAGTTTCAACCTCAGTTATTTGAAGCTTATCGATAACCTCTTGGTAATTAAAATAAAACTCAGTTTTACCTTCAGGTTTAATTCTCCCATCAAGGACTTTTAATATTGTTTTCTTATTTGGCAAATAATGATTGTTTCCATCAGTACTAATGAAATATTTATCACAGGCTATTTTTGAAAGAATTTCTTTGGTAATATTTCTGTGACTACCATGATGAGGTAATTTAAAGAAATTGTATTGCAATAATTTATTATCATTTCTTTTAAAAAGATCAGATACAACTTGCGCTAATCTTTTAGGAGTAATATCTGCGGTTAATAATGTTTTGAAATTATCACTTTCAACTTCCAATACAATACTACTTTCATTGGGAGGTGATTTATCTAGTTTCTTATCTGACACATACTTTGATAAATCTACGAGACTTTTCCCCCAATCGCCTTCAGAGAGAGATGATAAGTATGCGCCTGAATTATTAGAATAACTATCCACAATCTCATCTGTTGGAGATAAACAATTAACCCTAAAACTTCCAATATTAAAAATATTTGATTTTTCCGTTAATAATTGGTCCCAAAGAATATCTAGTTCACAAATTTTTTCCTCCAATTGATATGCCTGCTTATATGATAGTTCATTGGAACCAGTAGATATTTTTTTTCCTAAAAACAATCTAGGTGAATTAAAATAAATCCTTTTTATAAAATCCTTTGCAACTCCAAAACGATTATTACTAAGCTCCTCAAATAGTTCCAAAACTCCTTTGATATGGTCTGAATCATGATGAGTAACAACTAGACAATTTAAACTTTCACCCTTATTATAAATTGCATCTAGTTCATTAAATAAGTAGGTAGCATCATCCCCTCCATCAACCAGCATATGTTCTCCTTTACTACTTACTAGTATTGCATCACCTTTCCCAGCTTTTAAAAATTTAATTTCCATAAAATAATTTTAACTTATAACTCTCAACTCCCCACTTATCAATTTTGGCAATAAAGTATCACGCAATTGAGTGAGGGATTGGATTTCTTTAGTATTTGATTTGATTTTATCAAAAATCGTCTTGACAGCAATTGAAAAATGACTCAAGCTATCCTTATCAGGAACTGTAACAGGCATATCTTTAATCATACCGGAATTAATGGATGTGACAATTGAAGAAGTACTACCCAATTTTTGGTATTTAAACGTTTTTAAATAGAAATAGAGAAATTCAGGAGTAATTTCTTTCCTCTTGGGTACGAACTGAGCAATTGCCTCATTGGAAACCATGGTTTCAGTCGCAATTCCTACACGCCCTAAGGTCATTTTAAAGCTTAGAAGTACTGTATTTTCCTGAATTAAAGGAATTTTATATTTGTCAACTGCTTCTTGTGTTAAAAATTCTGAAGTTTTTAATATGTAAACCCCACTTTTTCCTAAGTCCTTTATAGAAACCCACTTGACATCTTCTTTACTCCTTGAAAACCATTGCTCTTCTTTCCTTGGAGGAGTTCTCCCAATTTTTATATTAACTATTTCCGATAATGACTTTAATTCCCATTCAGGATTCTCGTTCTCCACAAACCAACGCTTAAACAGCGTTTGTGCCAGTTCTTCTAAGGTTTTGTTTTGCTCTCGGAGCAGGGTGATTTTTTGGTCAAGTTTCTGAATCTTATTTGCGATTTCATCTTGTTCTCTTTTATCCATGATAGGTACTGGAACCTTTTTGAAATCACGTAGAACAACTCTTGGAATAGCTGAACCAGACCGAAACCATTTGTACATTATGGTCTGAGCAACATATGAAAGAAGAAAGTATCTGTAAAAGTATGGATTAAAACCATCCTTTAATCTTACAATAGCTATTGAAGATAAAAGAACGATGTCATCAACTTGGTTATATACAAATATTAAATCCAGACATTTTTCTCCATCTTTTGAAATAAGAATATCTCCTTTTTGAGGAGAACAGCCTTGTTTTTTAAGCTTTTGAAAATCATCTTCCCTAATTGTTTTACAGTCAGTAAACACAAATTTATCATAAGTCATATCTTTTACAGAAGCCATATAACGACCACCAATAAATTGCTTTGGTGAACTATGTGCTCCATCAGTGACCACAGCAGCAATTTCATCTATTGTACCAACTCTCCAATGACTTGGAATTCTACCTATTTCAGTTTCCTTCCAATTACTCATAACTCAATCCCAATTTTAGCCAGTTGTGATTTTATTTCTTGGTCGAGCTGCTGAGCCATTTCCATTTGCGTTCTCAGTTTTTCGGTAAGAGCATCTATTTTTTCCTGAAACGGAATACCATCATCCTCTTCATCGGGAATACCTACATAACGCCCTGGGGTTAAAACAAACTTGTGCTTTTGTATATCTTTTATGGAAGCAGATTTGCAGAAGCCTTTGACATCTCTATACAATTCCTCGTTTCTCTTGGAATCACTCGATGCAGGCATTTTAGGGTTGAGCCAACTATGGTAGGCTTTGGTGACCCTCGCAATATCTTCTGGAGCAAAGGTTCTGTTTTTACGATCTATCATATAACCCAATTCGGAAGCATCAATAAAGAGCACTTCGCCATTACGCTGCTTTTTGCCTCTGCGTAAAAACCATAAACAAGCTGGAATGCCAGTATTGAAGAATAGGGCTTTAGGCAACATCACAATACATTCTACCAGATCGTTCTCTACCAGTTTTTGACGGATATCACCTTCGCCACCAGTATTGGAACTTAACGAACCGTTGGCCAGTACAAAACCGGCATGTCCACCATCTGGCTTTAAATGATATAAAAAGTGCTGTACCCAACCAAAATTGGCATTACCTGTTGGAGGCACACCGTATTGCCAACGTGCATCGTCTCGCAATTGCTCGCCGCTCCAGTCGCTTACATTAAACGGTGGATTGGCTATGATATAATCGGCTTTTAAGTCTTTGTGGGCATTATTTAAAAATGAACCTTCGGTGTTCCATTTTATGTTGGATCCATCTATACCGCGAATTGCCAAGTTCATTCTACACAAACGATACGTAGTTTGGTTGCTTTCTTGTCCATACACTGAAATATCGTCTAATCGCCCTTGATGACTTTCAATAAACTTTTCCGATTGCACAAACATTCCTCCCGAACCACAACAAGGGTCATAAACCCGTCCTTTATATGGTTGCAACATTTCCACCAAGAGCTTCACAATACTCTCAGGAGTATAGAATTGCCCTCCTTTCTTACCCTCGTTGAGGGCAAACTGTCCTAGAAAATATTCGTACACACGTCCCAAAACATCCTGACTTTTGGCTTTTTCATCTCCCAGGGCAATGGTACCAATAGTATCTATTAAGCCTCCTAAGGTCTGGGGGTCTAGATTAGTCCGTCCATAGGTTTTGGGCAAGACCCCTTTTAAGGTATTGTTTTCCGCTTCAATTAGATCCATGGCATCGTCAATCAGTTTCCCAATATTGGGCAACTTGGCCTGAGACTGAATGTAGGACCAACGGGCTTTTTCGGGAACAAAAAATACGTTTTCTGCTCCGTATTCATCTTTGTCCTCTGGATCGGCACCTACGTATTCACCTTTTCCTTCTAGTAACTTTTGGTGCAACTCATCAAACGCATCTGAAATGTATTTTAGAAAAATTAAACCAAGCACCACGTGTTTGTACTCGGCTGCATCGATATTTTTTCGAAGCTTATCTGCGGTTTTCCACAGTTTTTTTTCTAAATTTTCTGATTTTTCTTCAATTTTTTTGGCCATTTATATACTCTAAATATTAAAATCTTATGTCTTCTACAAAAAGTATTAACATGCTATTACACTTATAATAAACAAATATCCACAATCCTTGCATGTTTACCTACCAGAGCAGGCCAGATAATAAAACTGCATTTTTCATTTGAAAATTCTACCATTTTCCTCTGTTTAAAATTAAATCCAAAATTGTTCAACCAAATACGGAAAACCACAATTACCACTACGAATATCAACTTCACAGTTTACATAGCAAGCAATTCCTATTAATATATTCCATGGCAATTACACACAAATAACGACCTTAACAGGTCGCTTATTTTTATATTTTTTCGAGGGAAAGTTCTCGTAAGAGAATTCCGAATATAAGAAGATTTTTCAAATCCGGACAAGGATTTTCCGCATAAGATCGGATTTAATCTGTTGACGTGTAACGGTCACCTGTTTGGCTCGTTGCGAAAAAATCCGCAGGATTCTTTCCGCCGTAGACCTAAAGATAGCTGATTGCGGTGATTACCGCTTAGGAAATCCTATCGAATGGGCTATACACAATGTTACAAGCTGGCTTTTCCGTTCAGTTTGTTTTCCACCAGCACTTTTAACTTCCGCTGACTTTCTTTGTTATTCAAAACTATGTCGGCAACTTCGAATTCATTTATCCGCAATGTAGGATTAAGTCCGTTTTCACATGGCAGAAAGTCCCGAAAACAGTCCAAGTATGCTCTTTGTGCAGTCCGACCGCCTTCAAAATTAAAATCCGTCGCGGTTTTTGAATAACGATATCGGTCAGCTCTTAATCTGTTCGCCAAACAATATTTTCTCCAGTCCGATTTAGAAAAATTTAATTTAATACGTTTTGGATAGTTGTCCAAAGTCGCTAATCGTGCAGAACTGAAATGTTGATATTCGTCAAACTCAAATATGAAATTGTATTTCCCTCCAAAATAGGCATCACATCGCAAATATGAAGTCCGTTTGTTTTGATTTGCGAACAGGTTACCATTCAGTCCTTGAAAAATTTTATGGATATTCTTGAAATATTTCCCAAAATGGAATTCGGAATGGCTGTTTACGAACCAGTCGAATTTACAGTCCGTCTCCGCTCTTTGGTTTAGAGACTTTTCTAAAATTTCGGTTATGAACCTTTGTCTATCTCCGACGGCCATTTTTTTCAGCTTTCTTGCAACAAACGGCTAAATAAAATAATAGAATCTCAGATTACTCAGGCAAATGTAGCCCCTTGCAAACCTCGTTCAATAATTCACTAGGATCCACATCGATTGCCAAAGCTATTAGATAAAGTTCATCCACGCGAAGTTTGGTTGTTTCGTTAGAGCTTAATTGACTTAAACGAGATTTACTCAACCCAGTTCTTCTGGCAACCTCCGCCTTATTAATCGATTTCTTAGCTAAGTATAAGCCTAAATTTGTCATCCAAAATGTAATTATTGATTACATAAATTTAGAAAGTATATACGCTTGTGTAAAATTATTACACTTTTGTTTTGAATTTGGTTTAATTTTAAATACATTAGTAACGAATTTCTACACTAATGTATTCATTATAGATACGATTAGGTGAATGTTCTCAAAATATGACAAGGGGTCTTCATAAAAAATGTAGCTATGGGAAAGAAAATAAGTAAACAAGGACAAAACATTAATAATCCAGAATATCGAAAGCATTGGGAGAATCCAGAATCATCCAGAGAATCCAATTTAATTAATGAAGATACTACCAATATAGCCAAACTGGGATTAGAAGACAATGTTACTTTGGATCAAATTAATGAATTGGCCAAGGAGCATTTCCATACCTTAAAGCGCTACCCCTCCAAAAAGGAACTCTATACCGTAAACCTTATTACCGATGGCTATCTCGAAACCTCCTTTATGATTTCCAGTTTGTTAAAGGTATGCATCACGGCATTGGATGCGGAACGCACTCCAAATAGTGTTGTTCCAGAACCCGAACAGAACATTCGAGAAGTACTTGGATATGTACTCAATATGATGCCCTATGAGGAAATGGAATTCCTTGATAAAATCCGGGATATTTTACCGGATTTGGAAACCAAATGACTATCATAAAAATAAGCCGATGAAAAAGAAAAAAAGAAAAACCCTGAAGGACATTCATAAACGGCACCAAAATCTTATGGGGCTTTTAAAACAGGATCCTGGTAATCCATTAGGAAATCATACGATATCCCTAGAGGTCAAGGACAACAATGATCTGCTGTTGAACATTGCGAGCCTTCTGGAAGTATGTGTGTTTGCTCTGGACGGGAACGGATTGTTATTGTCCCCGAACAATCAAAACGTAACGAAACATGACAGCATTTGCAGGGTGCTGGAATTGGTCCTAAATATACTTCCGTCTAGTCAAATGGATTTTATGGACTACGTAACCGAAAAGCTGACCAATTTAGACAATACCACTACAAAATCTCCTAAAGATCACCAGCTATGAACCCGAACGAAGAAAAACTGATCAATAGCTTAAAGCATCAGGCAATGGACCACCATCCTACCTTAAAACCCCACACCTTCTTTAAAAATAAGTTTGAGGTAAGTCTTTTCTATGTAGATAATCATGTGGATTTGATGTTGACCGTCCGAGCCATGCTCTACCTAGCTATGAAGACAATCGACCCTGAATTGTGTGATGAGATCAATGATAGGTATGAAAAGGAATACATCCGTCAAATACTAACCATTGCCAATAGACTTTTACCACAAGGGGAGGAGGCGCTCTTGGATGATCTCAACCTCTATTATAGGCAAGAAAAATTGAGGGAAAGGTTACAATAACAATCGGAGAAGAATATAATTTGAGAGGCAAAATGGTAATAAAATCGAATTATTAAAACGACCAAAAAGAACGGCAAATAGAACCATAAACCAATATTTTCAATAGTCATCAAGCCGTTAATTAAATCGATCCGGGCTGTTGCCTATATCTATATAGCACTTGAGACCAACATTTGAAGGTTCTTGACATATATCTTCAAAAAAAAATGCCCCAAAGTGTCATATTTTTAAAGCCCTTGTAACTAATATATTAGAGACAAGATATAAGTATGGACAAAGAACTTGAAAATACCTTTCTAGAGGCATTGGAACAAAATGAGCAAAAGCTTCTTAGAATCTGTTCCGTTTACGCCAAAGATGCCGAAGATACCAAAGATCTTTTCCAAGAAGTATTGATACATATTTGGCAATCAATGCCAAATTTTAAGTTCAACTCTTTACTGTCTACATGGATATTCCGTATCACCCTGAATGTTTGTCTTCGTTTTCATTCCAAGGATATCAAAAAGCAAAAACGTTTCCTTCATATGGACAATAGCACCTTCGCCAACCTTCCATCCGAAAAGGAATATAAAGAACAGAACGAACAACTGGCACAACGAAGAAATTGTATTAAAGTACTTAACGAGGCCGATAAGGCAGTTATTACGCTCTATTTAGAAGAACTGCCCTATAAAGAGATATCGAGCATATTGGAACTGACTGAAAATACTGTTGTGGTCAAGGTAAAAAGAATCAAGAAAAAATTATTGAACTGTATAAACAAAGCCTCATGATGGAAGATGAATTGATAAAGATTTGGCAGTCCTCCCCGAATCAGGAACGGATAAAGTTTGAGAAATCCAAACTGATGATTGATGTGCAGTCCAGTTTGGATCGTTTTCATAGAACAATAAAATATAGGGATTTGATGGAAACAATTCCGGGAATTATAATAATTCCAATCTTTGTATACATTGCTTATACAATTCCTTTTACACTTTCTAAAATTGGTGCAATATGGATTATACTTAGCATTATATACATAATTATTAGGTTACAAAAAGCAAAAAAAATTAGACCAGGTTCATTTACTGAAACATACAGGGATTATCTAATTAAAACTAAGCAGTACCTCTTTATTCAAAAAAAGTTATTGGACACTGTTATATACTGGTATTTTTCACCTATTGCAATAGGTATAGTTTTATTCTCCATAGGAGCGATAAATAACATAAAAGATCTACTAGTCAATCTTGGAGGATTAATAGTGTCAGGGATTATTGTTTATATTTTGAACAAAAGAGCAATTAAAAAGCAAATTACCCCTAGATTGAAGAAAATTGACGAACTTCTAAAAGTTATGGAAGAGTAAAACCCATTGACAAATATTTTTTTATACTTACAAACAAATCTAATATTCACTAGAAATGAAAATACTAAGAACACTTGTAGCCATACTAACCTTCACGATGTCGCTAACAGCCTTTGGGCAAGATATTACCGGCCAATGGAACGGCCTTTTAAATATTCCAGGTTCTCCTTTAAGATTGGCCATAAACATTACCAAAACGGACCAAGGCTATACTTCCACCCTGGACAGTCCGGACCAAGGTGCCTACGACATTCCTGTAGATACGACATTATTTATGGGTTCTACCATTAAATTAACTGTGGTCAAATTGGGAATCCAATATAAGGGGGAGTTTGCAGACGATTCCTTTAAAGGAACTTTTATACAGGGAGGAATGACATTGCCATTGGATTTTTCAAAGGATAAGATCGAAAAAACTGCGGTAAAAAGGCCTCAGGAACCCCAAAAGCCATATCCTTATCTTGCAGAAGACGTAAGTTTCCAAAATGTTGATGCCAACATCTCTTTAGCGGGTACTTTAACCATGCCCAAAGAACAAGGAAAGTACCCTGCAGTGGTGTTAATAACAGGTAGTGGCCCGCAAGATAGGAACGAAGAAATCGTAGGACATAAACCCTTCCTCATTATTTCCGATTATCTAACCAAAAACGGAATTGCTGTTTTAAGGTTTGACGATCGAGGTATTGGGCAATCTACCGGTGATTTTGCAAGCGCGACCTCTGTCGATTTTGCATCCGATGTAAAGAGTGCCGTAGCCTATTTAAAAACCAGAAAAGAAATCGATGTCACTAAAATTGGTTTGGTAGGTCATAGCGAAGGCGGCATGATTGCGCCCATGGTAGCTGTAGAATCCAAAGACATAGATTTTATTGTTTTAATGGCAGGGCCAGGAATATCGGGAGATAAGTTATTATCCTTACAAGGAAAATTAATTGAAAAAGCCTCTGGGATATCCGAAGCCAAAATAAAACGATCTGGGGAGATCAGGGACGAAATGATTGCTATGACCCTTGCATCCAAAGATATTAATTCCTTAAAAGCTGACTTAAGAACTTACTTGACAGAGGAATTTCAAAATACGGAATCCAGAGCATTATTGCCTCTAGGAATAACAGAGGAACAGTTTATTTCTATGCAGATAAATTTTATGGCCACACCTTGGATGGCTAATTTTTTAAAACATGATCCGGCCATTGTATTGGAAAAAGTGGACTGTGCCGTATTAGCTATAAATGGGGAAAAAGACTTACAAGTACCGCCAAAAGAGAATTTAACAGCAATAGATTTTGCATTGAAAAAACAGGGAAACAAAAAAGTAACTGTGATGGAGTTTCCCAATTTAAACCACTTATTTCAAGAATGTGAAACAGGTTCTCCCAATGAATATGGAACCATTGAGGAAACGTTTTCTCCAGTTGTTCTTACAGAAATGACCAATTGGATCTTGAAACAAGTGCAATAGTCCACTTGCCATTATGGTAAATCAACTTTTTAAATGCATTCGGAATCAATTATTCAACAAAAAACATCCAGGTTTTAAAAACTAGTACTAATCTATTGCATCTTAATTTTACTTCAAACTTTAACATTTAAACCCCAAATCCTTACCCAAAAACTTTGCGCATGGATCCTAATTCGATTTTATAGTGTTCGGAAAGATAAGCGTCATGTAAAATCGAATTAGGGCGCACCTACTCATGATTGGGACTCAATAGATATACCGGCCCAAATACTCCCTTTTTAACCTTTCCAATTCATCGGCCTCCAATTCAACTCTAAAGTAGGGTTTGCCAAAGGTTGGTTCCACAATAGAAATTTTGCGCAATACTTCCCTGAACTTTTTTCTATCCTCATCCCTCCCCCTAACAGCCTCATTGTATTTGGCAATGGGAACAACTTCCTCCTCCATGCGCCATTCCTCCTTGGTCATCTTTATGGTGTTCCGATTCAAAAGCAAAGGCTGTTGTTTTTCCTTCTTCTTAGGAGCTACCCCGTCGAAAAGACTTTTAAGTATATCGTGTGTAGGCTTAAGGTATTTTCGTTCCAGATCCCTTAAAAGTTGTTCAATATAATCGAACCTGCCATCGAGATAAACCTGATACTTGATAAAGCTACTAATCACCTGGCTCTTAGGGGTAATATTGGCCTTCTCAAAAAAATCGATCATCGTATCAATGGTGTCCGAATGGGACTTTGCAACGGTCTTGGAATATTCCCTAAAACGTTCCGCTGTTATTCTATTGATACTAATAGCCGAAAAAGTATTTTTTCTCTTGACATTTCTTTCCATTACAGTAAATTTTATCAGCATTCATTGGGGTTCACCCATCATATGGTGCAAATTTGCGTTACCAATTATTTTCGCCAAAAAGCCAAATATTATTACCATATTGATTTTCAGTGCTTTATAAGTATTGTTTTATATTTAAAAAATTCGGCTACAGTAATTTTTGTCAATGAATCCAATGTATTACAAGTGTTTTTAGTCAATTTGCCACAGTGAAATCCATTTACACTGAATTTAAATAACTGATATTCAACAATTTAATAATAGTAACGTCGCTTCAGCGCGTTACCCTCTTGCTATTCCAAACCTTATACGCTACGCTACCGGTTTTCGAATACCCCAAAATGAAGGCACCAAAGAAAAATTATGTAGGATAATATGCTTCATTTTTTGCCTCTCTTCTTATGGCCCATAATCCCCTTTTAAAACCTTAACAACCACCTTTAAGTCTATTTTTCTTTTCACCAGCTACTTTCTCCGACTGGGGCCGTCCAACTTTAAAAGGTTGAACATCCTTACAAACCTGTCCGAGATCTGCCTCCCGTACCGGTCCTCTATTTGGGAAGAGTTCAGATTGGTGGTGATGTGCGTTTTTGTCCCAAGGTCCTCAAAATTGCGGTAACGGTTGAGCAATATCCTGACGAATATATCCTCTTTTCCATACTGGTAAACATTGTTCGCCACCGTTTCGGATCCCAGGTCATCGAACAGGAAGGTTCCCTTGGAATAGTAGTCTATGACATCGTCCTTGTTCTTTTCTGCATTGTACTTGTCCACCACTTCCTGGGCACTGATGGATGGGAACCAAAGTGCCCGGAGACCATATTGTCTAGACATGTTCTGGATGATCTTAAAACTCGATGTCTTTCCGGTTCCATAGTAACCAAAGACCATCAATCCCTTCCTCAGGGAGATATTTTCAATTAGTTCGAATGCAGGGTCCCGGTTCCAGTACCTGCAGAAATGCCCGAGGAAATTTTTGTTGGTCCCGTCCACTTCAAAGTCGAGATCTATGCGGGCATAAAATTCCTGTGCCGCCCTGAAAAAAACTTTTTTAAAAATTTCCGGGGAGCATAACGGTCTTGGTTGCGTTTCCTTTCTCCGAAAATGTTCCGACCATCCCTTTTCCATATCGATCACTCCAATATTGGACTTCTATTTTTATTTTCTTCTTTTAAAAAGGTAAATTCTTTTTTTCCTTGTTTTGTTACTTGTTTAGTATACTCGACATTTTTGTCCATGCTGCCTGGACATTTTTGTCTAGGCAGCCCGGACACTCTTGTCAGGGCAGGGTCGCCCATTTTAAACCCAAAACGGAGCAGACTTCTCAGGTATCGCTTCCTTCCGTTGAAGGAGGTCTCCTCAATCCAGCCCAGGGATTTCAGTTCGGAAATGTACCTGCTGACCTGTCGTTCGGAAATATGCAGGAAGGAGGCGATGTACCTGTTGGACATATAGCATTCCCTCCCGTTTTCCGTAAAGCTGTGTATCTCCAAGAAAAGGATCTTGGCATACCAGTTCACCTCTTTGTTTAGATAGATCGATCTGGGTATCCAGATGCCCTGAAAATTCCTTTCCGTGGGTTCCATGCCAATGGACATCCGTTTACCTCCTATTCTTTATTAGAGACTCATTGAACCTATGTTCCAAGGTCTCATCGGAAAGATCGGGCTCCCCTAGGAGCCATGCGTCGATGGTATCCTTGTCGAAGAATTTCTGGCGTATATTGGGGTTGTTGCCCATGGGGATGAGCTTCTGTTGTGTAAGTTTGTAGATCTTGCTTTTGGAGAGTCCGGTGTATTGTGCCAGGTCTTCCACATTGAGCGTTTTTTTGTTGTGGGCCAATAGCCCCTTGATCTGTGTAAGTAGTGTTACCACATCCTGTTGATTTTCCATTATCGTATTTTTAGGATTTTGAAGAATGTGCAACCGGCCGATCGCTCTTTTGTACGGGACAAACATATGGCAACAGATATGCACATGTCAATACGATAATCGGGGTTTGGGAAGGATTATGCTATAATTATGCTTTGCCCAGCATCTGTTTTACCAATTTCCGTTGGTTCTTGGAATTTGTCTTTTCCTGATCGGCCTTCCAAGAGGAGAAACTGGACTTTAGGGTATTGGGGTTGATCGGTTCACCGTTCATAAGAAATGAGTTTTGTAAAAATTGGAAGAATTCCTGTTTCCGTTCTCCCGTTATCTCGGTAATTCCCCCGACCATGATCTCATCGAACAGGACAAAAAGTAAACGGTGGTTTGCCGATTCCCCGCTTTTGTTGCCCATGGTAAAGTTGATCTTGGTAAGGACATTCCTGCCCAAGAGTATGCGTTCGAGTTCCTTTTGCCCATCAGGGTCCAGATCCAAAAGATGGAACTTCATCCTTGACCTTTTTAACCGCTCCATTGTAAAACCATGTCCGTCCTTGGCCATATGGGATTCGGACTCATAAAAAACGGCCACCCAAAGTATGGCCAGAACCAAGGCCAATAACAACCCAAGATATATCTGATAATGGTCGATAAGCGACCTAAAATTGATAACGACGGAAACAAGAAGTATGAACAGGATATATACACAAACAAGGAAAAAAATAAGGTTTCCCCTATTGCCACCGATCCGTTCGTTCAGAAAATCATTGGTGGCGGTCCGTACCCTGGCAAGTGCCTTACCGGCGTTTTGGATGAATTTTTCCATTGAGATCCAATCTTCCTACCAATAAATATAAATAAAAGTGATGAAATGGAACGGAAAATAAATGTTGTCCCTATGTTGTCCCCATGAAAAGAAAAAGGCCTTACGATTTCTCGCAAGGCCTATTCTAATTAAGCTCCCCCTCTTGGGCTCGAACCAAGGACCCTCTGATTAACAGTCGGTTCATTTATAGTTTCATATGATTTTATATATGCCTAAATGCTTATTTTACAGGTGTTTTACGTATCTTTAGTTTCAGATTAAACCATATGAAACCAAAAAAAGCACGCTGAAAGCACGCTGAAAATAAATCCTTCTTCCTCATGGCCACAATTAAGATAACCTTCGATAAACGGGCATCTAACACCACTAAAGATAATAAATTCATGTTGGTTTTGTGTATTAATCATAACCGAAAAACACGCTACATTCCATTCAATTTACACCTAAAGGAAAACCAATACGATTTTAGGACAGGGAAAATCACAGGTATATTGAACTCTGTGCGCCATACTAAACGGACCCAAAAAACTTTTTCCGATGTGGATTTATGGATCGATGAGCACGAGGGTGAAATAAGGAGGTGGGATATGGATCGATTAAAATCAGAAATAGAGCAATGCTTTTTTAAAAAATCTCCCTCTCGTACAATCCTTAATTATGGGGGAGTGTATCTCCACCGACTTCGTATGGAACAGCGATTTTCAACGGCAAGCTCTTACGAGGACGCATTGAAGGCCTTAATCAAATTTCGAAAAAAACTTAAAGGTCAGGATGATACCATGTTGATTAAAACATTGTATGAGGTTAAGGAAAATGGATTGTTTCCTCTAGAGAACTTCAAAGATTTGGATATGGAAATCAAGTCTATAGACTACTCATTTTTAAAGGACTTCAAAGCCTATATGAGCAACAGGTATAAATCCAAAAATACGCCTGCCATGCACCTAAGAAGTCTTCAAGCGATTATGAACGATGCGGGAAAAGCATTTGAGGACTTAAAAGATCATAGGCCACTCTCCAATTTTAAAAAGCAGAGCCATGAAAACGCTCCAGCACCTATTGAATTGTCAGATATTCATAAAATCAGAAAATTGGAATTAGAACCAGATACTCCGATTTGGCATAATAGGAATTATCTTCTTTTTATGTTCAATAATATGGGCATGAACTTCTTTGATGTTGCAATCCTAAAGTGGTTTCAGTTTGAGGATAATCGTATCAAATATTTTCGCAAAAAAACTCATTATGAAGGAGATTATTTTAGTGTTCTTCAAAATGAAGAGTCCTTAAATATTATCCGCCATTACCTCAAGGATCAAAAAGATGAAGATTACCTCTTTCCAATTATTCCACCCAATACCACGCCAGAACGTCTACATAAGGTCAATAATGGCAAAGTCAAAATCTTTAATAAGTATGCCAATAAAATTGCAGCTTTAGCTGGTATTTCGAAAAAGATAACCACCTACACACTTCGAGATACCTGGACCAATATAGGTCTTGACATGGGTATCGATATCCGAAAAATATCATCAGGACTTGGCCATTCGAGTGTTCAGGTAACTGAAAAACACTACGGCAAAAGCGTCACTGAAAAAATACTAGATGAGATTAATGCTAAAATCACGGAATCGTAGAAGATATGCGACTTACTATTCCCGATAGAACGGTCTCACGAGAGGTTGATGAACTTATGAAACTCTCCATATTTAATAAAGATGGTAAAGAGAGGGGTACTGAATATATCATCGACACTAGCAGTTATAAGCTTTAGAAAGCCACTATTTTTATAGGATTTATGTCGAGATTAAATCCCTATTATAAAGGGTTTTCCATAAAAATGCCGCGATTGATGTCACGATTATTCGTCTAAGTATAAAACAATTTTTGGTTTTCTATTTTTCCTCCAAATTCCCATGGTGGTATATGAGATTATAATGTGCTCAACATTCCCAATCTTTAGTAACTTATGTTTTGTTCCTCCTATCCACAAAAAAGCACGAGCTAAGATGCTAAATTTCGTATTGTACCCATTGCCTAAAGCCTACATAGAAAGACCTTTGCCCTTATACTTGGAATAGTCTGTCAATTCATCCTTAAAGCCGTTGAAGGCTTCTTCCGGTTTGGGATTATCACTTCCCAACAGATTGCCCAACGCATAGACACCTATTCTCAGAAGATTTGCCTGCTTCCTGTCAATCTGTATTTTGGCAACGGTGTGCAGTGCTTCCCTCAACCCGTTTTCCATATGGTGTTCCAATATCTCAATGGGGAGGTTTGGCCTGGCCCCATCCAATACGAAAAGATAGGATGCCTTTTTATATTGTCCCCGTTCTATCAAGTATGACGACCAGAGGTTTTTTAGGTTAT
This sequence comes from Arenibacter troitsensis, assembly GCF_900177645.1. Classification (GTDB taxonomy): domain Bacteria; phylum Bacteroidota; class Bacteroidia; order Flavobacteriales; family Flavobacteriaceae; genus Arenibacter; species Arenibacter troitsensis. The sequence goes on along the minus strand of NZ_FXAO01000007.1, from coordinate 285,956 downwards.
CCTGCTCGTTAGTTGTGATATCCTCCAAGATTTTCGCTTGGTTCTCCAAGGTCTTGTTCAGATCGTTTGATGATTCCAGATAGGCTTGTGTTTTTAGTGAAAGCAGAACATCGACCGGATACTTGGAATATATCGAACCGATGCATAGTCTCCCTTCCCTTTTCTCAAAATAAAAGCCTTTTTCATTAAAAAACGTGATATAGTCGTTCGGAGATTTCTCGAAGGATACCTGCATACGCTCTGCATATTTATGAAAGGCCTTCAGGCTCAACCGGTCAAACATTTGCCTATATGACTGGCTCATAGTTTGATAGAGGTTCGGGAACATCAATGGTAGGAACATCGAGGTCGGCCTAAGTCCAATTTCTTTGGCTGTTCTGTCGTTCATAAGTCCGTCCAATACTTTTTGGTTCTCCTTCATAAAGCCCGGGGAGGCATAAAATTCGTTTTGGTTCGGTATCGGTTCATGGCCTAAATCTAGCTTGACTCCGTACTGATAAGAATTCGCATAGGTGAGGATTCCCCTATCATATTTGGTCCCGAGACTTTTCAAAAGCTCAAAAAGGAATTCCCTTTGCCCTGGCGGATCAAAAAGCTGTTTGTCAATTACCTGTTTTATAAGTCCGGCCTTTGCCTGCAATTCCCGTTCTTCCCTTATTGATTCCATATTATAAAGCTTATCCTTTACAATATCGAACTGCAATTGTATCAGATCGCCCAGGTTTCGGTTGTCGGTATGCAGATACTTCCTAAGAAACCTAAAGCGTTCCGATTTGGCCATTTCCGTAGCTATAGACTTTATGGGCATCCTAATGATATGTTCAGAAAAAAGGGTCCTGTTCCATGAATCCTGATAGCTGCTACGATAGGCTTCCTTGATGCACCGCTGGAGCTCCAATTGCAGCTGAACGCTTTCCGCATACATCTGGGTATATTCACATTCGAACAGTGCCGGGTTTTCTAGGATTCCTATATCCTTCTCCATTTCTTTGCTATTGAGGACATATCCCGATTTGTCATATATCGAGAAATCCACTGCTTTTCCCTGTCCGTCATAGTTTAGCCTACAATACAATTTTTGATGGGATCTCAGGATATCGGGAAGGTGTTCGGGGCCGATGGTCCTGAAAAGTCCAAAAGTGGTACGCAGTTGTTTTTCCAGCCGTTTTTTGACCATGGGCAATAGCTTGGATTTTTGGTTGAGCTCAAAGACCTTTTGCAGTTTTGGACCGCTCAATTGTGGGTGGACGGTATAACCGTTGATAAATCTCGACCTGTAGCTGTCCTTTACTTCGATGCCGAACGATACGCCTATCCTACCATTGTGATTTACGGTCCTTAGCTGAATGTGGTGGGGCCTCAGAAATTCGGAAAGCTCTTTAAAGCTCCTCACCTTATACTTTTGCAAAGTGTTGTTTACAATGTCCTGCAAATAGAACCTGACCCCGTTGATGTCCTCGTTCTTGAATTGGGGCATTCCATATATCAAAAGTTCTTTTTCTTGCCGCATATCAGGAGATGGGGAGAGCCCGAACTGCTTTTCCAGGTATTTCTGGGTGGCCACGTTCCTTCTGAAATCGTTGTTAAGATTTATCTGCAGACAATCCTCCTTTATGGTGGTCGAAACGATATGGACATGTTCGTGCTTCGTATCACGGTGGCGTACTACAACAAAGGGCTGTTCCCCATAGCCCATATGTTCCATGTAAGCTTTGGAAAGTTCAAAAAAGTCCTTGTCGTCCAATTGTTCGCCACGGGGAAGATTGATAGTGGCATGTACATACCGTTTTTCGGAATCGTGCCGATTGCCGAGATAGTAGAGGACCCTTCCAAAAAACTCCGTATTGGTGTCCGTATCGGAATAGGTGTTCTGGAAGCCGAGAATGGTGCTTTCGGCCTTGCCCAATACATAGTTCAATACTCCCTGAACGCTGTTCCGATATAGAATCCTTGCTATCATTCTTGATCTTTGGTGTTGATGGTCTCCATGAGTTCAAGCACCAGTTCGCTGGCCTTTTGCATCTCCCTATCTACGTTAGCATTTGGGCTCCGCATGTTCCTGTAGTTGGCCACCTTGACCAGTTGGTTGATATTGGTACCTATCTTGTTCAATTGGTAACTGAGGTTCGAAATACCATCGGGAACCCGTTTCTCCTTAATGGTTTCCCTGTTAAGGATAAGCTTTCTTAGGAAAGGGCCAACAGTTCCCCTTTTTCCAAAATCAAGGTTATAGGACTGCAGGATGGCCTTTACTTTTTCCAGTTCCCTGCCATTGAACCGAAGCGTTATGGCATGCTCCCGTTTCCTGTCCCCCAACTGTTTTCTGCCGCCTTTGTTTCCAACCATTTTTAAATCGATTTTATCGTTTTTCACTTCGTAAGAAGTAGGCGTTTTAAGATGCTTAAAACATAACTTGCTATCTTCTTTGAAGATAAATATAGGCAATCAAAATGAATTATAACAAACTAATAATCAGCTATTTAACATCGTTAATCATATAGAACCATACTAGGCCAAATGGGTACAGATAACCGATTTATACGGTCTTATTTGTTATATAGAAATGATGGAAGAATAGGTAAACGTTTCATTTTTTTGTGTGTAGGGAGAGGAAAGGTCAAGCGGCTTTTTCCGTTTGTACTTTTGAGCGGTTCCGAGGGTGTTGAGAAACCGTAACTGGAAAGACGACCGAATGCGGATCGGCGATGTGCGTCGGCATGGTCGGCTTGGAGGTGGCGGTTTCCCAACTTCCGTAGGGGCTTGGAATAATCTATGACAAGTGCTTCTACAGAAAGTCTATATAAAGGTGGGAATAATTACACGATGTTGAATTGAGCGTGTCCCAAAAAACGTTCTTTTTATAGAACATTCCAAAATTTAGGTTTTATAGATTTAGACTAGAGGGTTAGCAAAATTAAAAGAGGTTTACTTTTGGTGGATAATCGTGCAATAGGCTTAATTATGAATATTAAAGCTGTATTGCTTACTAACAAGTTTTCCATCAGAGGTGACCCCTTCCAGTCTAAGGGTATAATTTCCTGGCAGATCACCAGTATAGAAATTTAAATTGGTTTTTGTCTTCTCGGTAATTATAACTTCAGGATTCCAGTATAATGTAGTGCGATGATCCGATATTTTATGGTAGGTTTTTTTGCCTCCATAATTTGGGTGATAGAATTCTCTTGCTTTGTAGAACCCAGGAATCACGAAATTGGCAACACCAGGCTGCTCTTTTAGCCCAGACTCAAAGCTTTGACCACTATCTGTGTATATGGCAACCACTCCATTCGTACCACGAGAACCATAGAAAGCAGCTTCTCCTCCCTTGAGAATATCCACGAACAGCACATCGTTCAATGCCGTGCTTTGAACAAAATTGGCGGATACAGGAACCCCATCTTTTAAGAAAAGTGGGTCTCCGGAGGAGCTAAAACTATTCATTCCTCTAATTCGAACATTTTGGTTCGGGAATGTGCCCAAAACCTGTACCCCTGGAACCTGAGTTAGAACGTCGAAAACAGTGCGCGATGTCCTTCCAGGTATCGAATCTGGAATTATTCTATTTTGGGCTGTGCCATAAACTGTCATTTTGTTCAATTCTTCTTCAATACTTTCCTTTCTGTTTTTTTTCTTTGCTTTTACTATAACTTCCGATAATGCATTAACCCTAGGAGAATATTCTAAATCACTTACTTTAGCTCTATATTCTTTTATAAGCTCCTCTTGAATAGGAAAAGTATTTTTATATGATTCCTGGGTCGTCAGGCTATCAATATTGACTTTTGTTTTTACGGTATCCAAATAAATAGAGATTTTTTTATTTTCGTTTTTACCAAGGATAGAAGAGGATGCATTTATAATGGCCTCAACACTATCTAAAAAGACCAAGGGTCCGAAGCTAAATCTCCCTTGTGCATCGGTCAGCCTTTTTTCTTGATATACATCTTGCCCCAAGATACTCAATGTAGTAAGGGCTTTTATTGGCTGATTACGGTTATTGAATGCCCTTGTCACTCCATTGATCATTACCCCTTTCTCTGGTAGGTACTCTAGCGGCCTACTAGATTCATTTAACAGAAAAGACTTCCAAACGAACCTTCTCCATCCATGAGTGAGCATCAATATATCCAATAATTTTTTCCGAAAATTGGAATCCTCACCAAAGAAGTAATATGGGTTTTCTACTGTATTGCCCATATCGGAATTTAACAAAAACCAACCTTTAATATTGGAATCGTTTTTATCAAAGCTCTTATCGAGGGCGACACTTATGGAAAAATCACCCTGTAAAGGTTTTCCTTGGGTGTCAGCAATAGACAAATTAAGGTCGACCTTTTCACGAAACTTGTAATCTGACCTATCCGTTGTCAAAGTAAGGTCTATCTCGTTTTCTGGATTGTCGATAAAGGTCAGGCGTTCGCAAATTGGCTCCCCCTGCTGATTGAACAAGGTGAAATGAGCAACTCCATCGGATAATTCAGAAGTAGGAAATTTAATTAAATATGATGATTTACTGCTATTTATTTTTGAATGTTTAAGGAAGATTTCACCTCGGAGATGACCCAATACTAACGTTCCCGTGAGTCCTTGGTCAATATTAGAAGAAACTTTGATTATTATTTGGGAGCCATGGTTCTTAAGCTGTATTACATATCCCTTATCCAATGCCATAGGTAAGGAGTATCTGTGCACAATTCCGCCAATATTAAGTTCAGCATAATAATTAGTACCGGTTTTAGGTGTAAAAGGAAAGACACCTATACCGAAATTATAGGTTTGAAAGGAATTGATCAAATTGCCTTTTTGGTCAAAAATGTGGCCCTTCATGGCTAATCCGTTCCCAAATTCGTCGGTTATTTTTAGGCCCAACTCGCTTTGGAGGCCTATTACTAGATTACCGCCTTCTGGAAAAAATTGAACGTTGGGCTTTGACATCTGAGAATTCCTAACTTCCCTTTCTTGTTTTTTCTCCTTTTCTGCATTAACTAATCCTACACTTTTATATTTGTCATTGATAGTCATGGGCCGGGCCAAAATTGAAATTTTTTTCTCAAATAAAACTAGATCCTCATCGTTCAGCATGTACCTGGTGTAAGCACGTATGCGATAGTCCCCCTCCGTTATGGAATCGTCAATTTCAATGTCACCGAAGGCGCTTCCATTATCGGTATAAAGTTTTCGTTTTACTAGCATACCGCCATTTGCGTCTAATAACTCAACATGAACGATGTTGCTTTTGTCACTAGCAAAATGAGTCACACCATTCACCAAATAAGATTTAAACCAGATTGTATCACCAACGATATAGAAATCTTTATCTGTTTGTATATATACTTTTTCGGGCGCTAAATTATTTACGTAAGCGCCTAGTTTCTGGGCTAGAGAGTTAATTCGTGTATTTTTTTGAGCGAGGATTTGAGAGGACCAAAAAAATAAAGGTAATGCTGTCAGCAAATATATTTTTATTCTTTCATCCATATGGTGTCAGTTTTAAAAAAGGAAATCTGTTGAGTTTAATGTCTAAAATAATCAAAGTTTATTATGATTTTTTAAATACTATCCAGATATTATCGTCATGGGCGATAACTTTCCAATTTACTATACCGCGGTTTATTTGTTCAGAAATTTCTTAAATCTCCATTACCTTAAATGTGTATTTTACTGTTGAAAATTTTATTATTTGGCAGCAACAATTATATATGTGTACTCAAAAGCATTGTTATTTTCTGCCAATAGCGAAAAATCATTTCATAAATGAGTCTTCCTATGAGCTGAAATTTGTCCAACCTCATGCACAGAACAAAGCTTTGTTGTAATTAATTATTCGAAACAACAAAGCCAGATAAAAGCTGGAAGTATCCACTTTCAGCGGCATATAACGGCCAATAAAAAGAACGAATGCATAAAGTTGGTTGTGTCCCGAAAAATGTTCGTTTAAAGAGACTATGTTCGCGCAGTCCGTCATTTAATGGCATACTTGTCTATTCGATTACTAACGGTATTTACTAAGGTACAAATTCCTTATGTTTTCGTTGGGTAAGTTAGCAGCCTGCTGGGTTTTCAAGTCTTCCGATGAATAATACTCCTTGAACGAGCCTTTTTCCAAATTTATTTTGAAGGTTATATACTTCTCTACAAACTTGTAAAATTCTATACTATTAGTATCCCAATTTTTCAAGATCGCATTCTCGTAACAATCCGTATATAATTTAGGTAAACTTTTTGATTTAAAGTCTTTAGCTAAATTTTCGGAATACACATATTCATACCAGTTGAGAAACTGATTTAATGATCCTAATTCAATTTCAGTTCCGATATAATTTTTAAATCTTGTTGATGCGTTTTGAGGCATTTTATCGCATGCATACACTTTCATTTTTTCTTTTGCTAAATGTATCAATTCAAATGCTTTTTTCGGATTTAGCTTTTTGAAGCCTCCATCAATTCTTAATTCCTCATCAAACTCTTCATTACCAACTTTTACATAAAAGTCTCTAAGGAATTGCTGAGTGTCTCCATTAGTACTTCCATAGATAATGGAATCTTTAGACCCATCATTTTTAATCCAGTTTATAGAAATGGAGTTTCCTGGATCACTGTATAAATAAACACCATTAGAATAATAATTACTACAAAAGGAAAAATAGTAAGCTTCCGGATGATCCTTTAAGAACTTAACAGTGGGTGGAGTTACCTTTGTTGTAGATAGATAAAGTAACTTAGGCAGTTCTTGCCTTAATGCATAAAAAAAGGATTTATCAGCTTGAATGTTTATAGAGTCAATGATTAAATCTCCGTCATTATTTGTAAAATAATTAAGGGCATAAATGTATATGTGATCTGTAGAATCTGGGTAGAACGCACCAGAAATTTGTACATTTTTAGGCTTTGTGCAAGTTGTAAGAACTAGCAGTAAGTAGAAATATAGATGATAATTTTTCATAGGTGCAGTATTTCTAATTACCGCCAAAGGTAGCTGAATGATCGTTTATCAAATTAATGTTTTTTCGCGAATAATAATAGTACCCTTAAACGACCAATAAATGACACGATTTTAGAAAAGGGGGCTGTCCCAAAAAAGGTTCGTGACTGTTGCAGAACTCCTAAAAATAGCAATTTTTGCTTTCACCAATGTGCGGAAATCCATAACTTAAAGGTAGGCAAGGCAGAAAGAACGATACCGAAAAATTGTTCGTCAGCTTCCAGTTCATGCAGGCGACATTAACACAAGATCCTTGATCATCCATTGAACATCTGGGTCTTTATTATATCTACTTTTATGTCCTCTAGGGACACGTTATAATTCTTTCCCACCAACAACTTATAAAAGTGGACGGAGGATTCCCTAATAATCTTTCCCCTAAGCATTTCAACATCTATTTCCCCAACGTCTTGATTCCAGATGAAACAGGAGTGTTCTTCTATCATGATTATTTTATGGGTGGCAAGGTACTCGGCGATATATGTGGCCATATTACTTCTAATAAATTTTTGGAAATTTAAATATTATTTCTGAAAGAAGATTTAAATGTCTAAACGGAATAAAAAAGTTGATCATTTTGGCGACACCTCACTATTGCGCCCGTATACCACATAAACAATGTATTTCGTAACAAAAACTTTGCTACTTGCCTCTTTGTGGTCTAATTTGGCGCATATATATTTACTTAAAGTTGTTCAAGTAAAAGGCCCCATTCCCCAAATCGGTGGCCTTTTACTATTTCCGGGATTTTTTTGGCCTCATAAATTGTCTGAAAAGGACTAAATATCGGCTCTATAAAACGGCCAATAAAAAGAGCGAGATAAGAAATTAGGTAGTGTCCGAAAAATCGTTCCTAATTTGAAACTATCTATTTTCTAACAAATTTGCTATCCGATTACATTTTCCTTGGTAAGAAAGGGTTGATGATTATGGCGTCTTCCAGTAGCTTGATATAGTGCATTGGCCAACGCTGCAAAAATTGGCGGATAGGTGGGTTCTCCGAGGCCGGTAGGGCTTACGTCACTTTTTATAAAATGCACATCGATTTCTTTTGGTGCTTCGCCCATACGTATCATACGGTAGGTGTCGAAGTTGTTCTTTTGCGGTACCCCATCCACAAAAGTCAGTTCCCCATAGAGTGCGGTACCAATACCATCTACGATTCCTCCTTCGGCCAAATTAATAGCTGCATCAGGATTTACGACGATACCACAATCGACAGCACAGGTTACCTTTTCGATAATAGGTTGATTATTCTCCCAGCGCATTTCCAACACTTGAGCGGCATAGGAATTATGACAAAAATAGGCAGCCACTCCTTTCGACAAGCCACTGTCTATATTGCCCCAATTTGATTTTTCCTTGACCAATTTTAAAACGCCGGCATATCGTAAAGGGTCATAATCATTGGTTTTTCCTTCTAGGGGATTGGTGATGGCACGGTCCAACAATTCCAATCGGAAATCAATGGGGTCTTTCCCGGCTGCCTCCGCAACTTCATCCAAAAAGGACTGTTCCGCACAGGCCATAAAGTTGGAACTAGGTGCCCTAAAGGAACCAACGGTAAGATTGGTATCGATGGTCCAATCCTCCGCCAGATAATTGTCAACGGCACCTGCAGGAAAGCGGTCCTGGTGTAATGGACTTTGTGGGATACCCCCGGTATTCACGTGGAATACGATCAATTTGTTATCCGCATCCAGACCCGCTCGAAATTTTGCCTGATAGGCCGGTCTGTAGATACCATCGGTCATATCGTCTTCCCGGGAGTAGACCAATTTTATCGGGGCGTTCATCTTTTGCGATATCAATGCTGCCTCCACTAGCCAATGGGCATAAGATCTTCGACCATAGCCACCACCCAACCGGGTCATTTGAATATCGATATTTTCGAGCGGCATTCCTAAACGTGCCGAAAGGGTTTGCTCCGTCAATTCTGGTTTTTGCAAGGGTCCGATAAGTTCCGCCTTTTCCGCAGTCACATCGGCGAAGAAATTCATGGGTTCCATGCAATTATGTGCCAAAAATGGTGCAGTATACGTGGCCTCTATAATTTTTGCAGCTCTTTTAAAGGCAGTATCAGGGTCACCGTCTCGGCGTCTTACTTCTACTCTTTTTGAGGGTATGGCATCCATTTGAGCATAATGTACGCTTGTATTTTCTAATCCGGCCGGGGTATGCTCTTGCCATTTTCGGCCAAATCGGTCCCGGGAATCTGTGGAACTTTCAATGGGTTCGCATTCCAATTTTAAGGCTTTCTTGGCATTCATGACCTCCCAGGTGGAATCACCGACAATAACCGCCACTTCATTAAAGGTCCGCGTATCAAAGAAAGCCTTTTCATATCCGTCGTTAAAAACGTTGATGGTGAAAATATCCTTGATTCCGGGCATATTTCTTGCCTCGGTATCATCTATGGACTTTAACTTTAATCCAAAGGCAGGAGGATGTACGATCATGGCTATGAGCATGCCCTCGCGATGGGTATCGATTCCGAACAACGGTTTTCCGGTCACAATTTTTTGTCCGTCCACATTTTTTTGAGAAGTTCCTATAATCTTAAAATCCCCAATATCCTTTAATTGTACTTCTTCGGGTACTTCTAGTTTTGCTGCAGCAGAGGCCAATTCCCCATAACCTGTGGAGGCACCACTTTTCTTATGATATAAAAATCCGCCCTCAGTGGTAATATCTTCCTGGGAAACTTGCCAAGTTTCTGCAGCAGCTGCGATGAGCATTGCCCTCGCGGAAGCACCTGCCATTCGAAGACCTTCCCATCCTCTTCGAATGGATTGGCTACCTCCAAGATACTGAAAGGTAAAAGCATCCGTATTTAAAGGTGCTTGTTCTACAATAACATCTTTCCAATCAACGCCCAGTTCATCGGCCACGATCATCGGCATAGACGTTTTTACATTCTGACCGCCCTCCGGATTTGGAGATAAAATAGTCACTTGTCCATTATCGGCAATCTTTAAATAACCATTGATCTTGAACCATTCCTTCGGTAATTCGTTCACCTCTTCTGGGGACATTTTACAAGAAGCCAACCAGCTAAAACCGAGCATCATGCCACCACCGGCCAGTGCCGAACTTTTGATAAAGGACCTTCTCCCTATTTTAGTTTTTACAGTAGACATGAAATTTAATTTTAATGTTTTTATTCTGTTTTTATTCTAATTTGGTAAAGATAGATGGCATGGATTCTGGGTCCATCGATTCCATATCGATCAGTTCCAAGTGCTTCACCATTTTTAGGGTGGAGGTTTTATACTTTAGAAAATGCGGGGTTTTTAAATGCGATTGGTACGCATTGGTATCTGCATAGATCTCCAGTAAACGAATTTGGTTGGGATGCTCTTTCTGGTACACGGGATAAATGCAAATTACACCCGGTTCCAAACGTACAGAGGCTTCAGACTCTTCCTTTAAAATGTCCTTATATTCCTCTAGATATTCAGGATATATTTCTAGGGCTGCAATCCTGACCATCATATTTTCATTTATTGTTGCATCATCACTTACCTGTGCTAGCCCGGAAAACGAGAAGATCATTGTTGTCACAAAGGATAAAATTACTTTTTGGTATCCCATAGAATATTTAGATAAAGTTATCCAACCAGAGGGGGTTTGTCAGTTATGAATGGTTGTTTATAGTACCTTGTACCCGTTGCTTTATACAATGCATTGGCCATAGCTCCAAATACAGGAGGAAACGGAGGCTCCCCCATACCTGTTGGGTCAATTTCATTCTGCACAAAATGCACATCGATTTCATTTGGTGCTTCTTTCATACGGATCATTTGATATTGGTGGAAATTATTTTTCTGGGGCACCCCGTCCTCAAAGGTCAATTCGCCAAAAAGGGCATTTCCCACACCATCGGTTATGGCACCTTCCGCCATGTTCGTGGCCGCATCAGGATTTACGACTACCCCGCAATCAATCGCGCAACATACTTTTTCGACAACAGGTTTTCCGTTCTCCATTCGTAGATCCAGTACATGGGCCGCATAGGAATTATGGCAAAAATAGGCAGACACCCCTCGATGCAGTGTTGTATCATTTTCTTTCCAATCCGATTTTTCCCGAACCAATTCCAAAACTCCAGCGTAGCGATCGGCATCATATTCATTAGCCTCACCGACCGGATTTTCTTTAGCCCTTTTTAATAGGTCCAATCTAAATTGAATAGGGTCTTTGTCCATGGCTTCCGCCACTTCATCCAAAAATGCCTGTTCTGCACCGGCCATAAAATTAGATCTTGGAGCTCTAAAGGCACCTATGGTAATGTTAGAATCAATGGTCCATTCTTCGGCCATATAATTATCAATGGCTCCGGCAGGAAAACGATTTGCGAACAATGGGCTCTCTGGGACACCGCCCGCCTTAACATGTAATGCCGTCAATTTATTGTTTTCATCCAAAGCGGCGCGATAGGTAGCCTGATATGCAGGTCGATAAATACCGTTTGTCAAATCGTCTTCACGGCTGTACACCAACTTGATCGGAGCATTTACTTTTTGGGAAATCAGGGCCGCTTCGACCACAAAGTGGGCATAGGCCTTACGCCCAAAACCGCCACCCATCCTAGGCATTTCCATTTCAATATTTTCTTGTGATATTCCCAAACTGCTGGCTATGGTAGGAATAATAAAGGCCGGAATCTGAATTGGGGCCGCTATTTTCACTTTATCACCTTCCACATGCGCGAAAGCATTTAAAGGCTCCATACTATTGTGGGCAAGAAAAGGGGCCGAATAGCTTCTTTCCACTATTTTTGCTGCATTTTTAAAGGCAGCCTCTGGGCTACCATCTTTGCGAACAATCTTTCCTGGCTTGGCCGCCAGTATTTCCATTTGTGCTTTATGAGCGGTTGTGGATTCCAGTCCAGCAGGTACATTTCTCGTTTCTTTACCTCTAAATCCGGCGATTGTTTCTGAAAAGGCAGAAGTGGGTTGCCATTCCACATTTAACTTTTTCTTCGCCTGCATGACCTCCCATGTAGAGTTACCCACAATTGCCACCAATTCGGGAAAAGCGTTCGTATCGAACCCGCCTTTTTCAAACCCGTCTTTAAAGCTTTTAATGGTAACTACATCCTGTATGCCCGGCATGGCTTTGGCCGTTTCACCATCAACCGATTTTAAGGTCATGCCAAAAGCAGGCGGATGTACGATCATGGCGATTAACATTCCTTCCTTTTGAAGATCCATTCCAAACAAAGGCGCACCGGTAACAATTCTTTTCGCATCTACATTTTTTTGTGAGCTACTTATCAGTTTAAAATCTTTTACTTCTTTCAATTGCACTTCTTCTGGCACATCTAGTGTCGCTGCAACCGAAGCCATTTCCCCATAACCGGCCGATTTTTTCGTGGCGGCATGTTGCAATACCCCAGCCTCCGCAATAATTTCTTCTACGGGAACCTGCCATGTTTGTGCAGCCGCTTCTTTTAACATATGCCTAGCGGTTGCACCTGCCATTCTAAGGGGTTGCCATCTAGCACTTATTCCCCTACTGCCCCCCGTGAATTGAAATCCATACTTTTCTGAATGGTATGGTGCCTGTTCAACTAGTACGTTTTTCCAGTCCACATCTAACTCTTCTGCCACCAACATTGGCATGGATGTCCTTATATTCTGACCAAATTCCGGATTGGGCGTATAGATGGTTACGATACCATTATCACCAATTTTAAGATAAGAGTTCATCTCGAACCATTCTTTGGGCATTTCCATACCGGCCGTTTCCTTGGCCTGTTCTGGCTTACAGGAATTTAAAAAACTAAATCCAAGTACCAATCCCCCACTTGCCAAACTGGTATTCCTAATAAAAGCCCTACGTCCAATGTGTGTGTTTATCTTTGTCATCTTCTAATTTTTCTAATTAAACGCCTTCGGTATTTGCGGCTGTTTTAATTGCCTTTTTAATTCTTGTATACGTTCCGCAGCGACAGATATTACCGTTCATGGCAGATTCAATTTCTTCATCAGAAGGATTAGGATTTCTTTTCAATAAGGCGGAGGCTGACATTATCTGTCCTGCTTGGCAATAACCACATTGAGGTACATCAATTTCCATCCAAGCATTTTGAACTGGATGATCGCCGTTTTCAGACAAACCTTCAATGGTTGTGATTTCTTGTTCACCAACCGCTGAAACCGGAAGTTGACAGGAGCGAACCGCATTGTCACCCAAATGTACCGTACAGGCACCACATTGGGCAATACCGCAGCCGTATTTTGTGCCTACTAATTTTAGATGATCACGTAAAACCCAAAGCATAGGAGTAGTGGGATCTATATCTACTACTTGGGTTTTTCCATTGATTTTTAGATTGAAGTTTGCCATGATTTTCGTGTAAGTATATGAATTTGTTGAATTTACAAAATTTATTGTTCTCGGTATGATATGGCACCGTTAAATACTACCGTAGCATACCAATCTTTTGAAGCCAATTTTTCACTTCAGATTTTACTTCTACCACCCTATCCTCCTTAATGTACAAATAAACGCCATCGCGTTCTATTCCTCCCTTAATGGAGAATACTTCCAATATGGTGCTGTTAGGGCACAATTTCCCTATTGTTCGTAAGCTGCTTCCCAACCCGTATCCTGAGTGAGTATTAAAAGGAATGACGGTCTTACCCGTTAAATTGTAATCATTTAGAAAACTTTTTACAGGGGGTGGCAACTGCATCCCCCATGTAGGAAAACCCAAAAATATAGTGTTATATTTAGCTAGCTCTAACTTAATTTTAAAAGGAGGTAGAAAACCACTTTCGTTTTCTTCAGAAACTTGTTTTACAATGGCCTTATAATCTGCAGGATAGGGGTTTTGAAGTTCTACAGGAATCAAATCCCCGCCTACCTCTTGTTGTATCATTTCGGCAACCGCTTTGGTGTTGTTGGTTCGTGATAAATAGACTATACAAGTCTTGTCTGACTCTTGCGGTTTTAGACTCAGAATACAAAAAATTATACAAGTGAATAAAATAGTTTTTAGTGACATTCTCATTTTATTCATAGAAAATTAATTCAAAAGGTCTTGAAAGTGTAACCGTACTTATTTACTGAGTTTTTCAGCGACATCATCATAATATTCTTGAGTAAGGACCTCGGTCCAAGTGGTCGGATTTTCTCCTCCATATATAGCTAAATAAGTAACATCACTTTCTTTGGTGGAAGAATGCCAATGCTCTATATCTTTTTCACAATTAAGGACATCACCTTCTTTAAGAATGATTGGCTCTTTTCCTCTTTCCTGATAGTAGCCTTCGCCCTCAACATAAATCAAAACTTGAGCGGAGGCGTGCTTATGCCAGTCCAGCGTAGAATTTGCCTTAAAGTTGGCTTTGGTTATGTGAAAGTTTAAATCTCCCTCTACCTCTAGTACTCCATTTAACCAGGCCTCACCAATATAATGTGTATTTGGAGCCTTAAAGCCCTCGTCTTGATAAGACGAGATAGCATAATCATCTTGTTGGGCAAAAGTACCTAGGGGGATAATAATAAGTAATGTCGTAATTAGATTTTTCATTTTTTATATCCTTTATTTATTCTTCTTTTAGTTTACTATTAAAGAACTCATTTATAGTTGCCTCCTTTTATTGATTCTATTACTACTACTTCCAAAACTGAAGTCAGAGGTGCTCTAAATAAAATCATTCTCATCTCACTTTAATTTTACTCCATTCAAAAATACCTAAAGAAAATAGGAATTGTAATACCCAAATTACGGATATTCGTACCATTATTACAGATTGAAAGCGATTGGTTTGCTGATCTGGTAATCAGTAACTTATCTTTAACTGAAAATTTAGAAGATCATGCAGAACATTTTAGAAATCAATACAGTTGCCGATTATTTGAAATTGCGCAATTCTAGGGTATTGCATCCTTTGGTCGGTATTGTCGATTTTAACAATGTGGATAAATCCGGCTATACAAAACCCGAATATGATGGTTTTCATTTTAAATGCTTTGCAATTTTTTTAAAGGATGCCGAGGGCTGCAAATTGAAATATGGCGGTAAAGACTATGATTATGATGAAGGCACCCTTGTTTTTATGGCCCCAGGCCAAAATGTGGAATTTGGCGACTACGACCCCGATTATAAGCCCAAGGGCTATGCCATGATTATTCATCCTGATTTATTGTTAGGTACGGATTTGGCCAGAAAAATGAATCAGTATAGTTTTTTCTCGTATGCCAGCCATGAGGCGTTACATTTGTCCGCCAAAGAGCGCACAATCCTTTTAAGCTTGATCGATAAAATTCAATATGAACTGGAGCAAAATCTGGACAAACACAGCAAGAAATTGATTGTTGCCAACATAGAACTGTTTTTAGATTACTGCCTGCGATTTTATGATCGGCAGTTTTTGACTCGCGAGGTAGCTCACCAAAGTTCTTTGGAAAATTTTGAAACTCTTTTGAACGAATATTTCAATTCTGAAAAACCCCGAAAACATGGACTGCCCTCCGTAGGCTATTTTGCCGAACATTTGCATTTAAGTGCAAACTACTTTGGAGATCTGGTCAAAAAAGAAACGGGCTATTCTGCCCAGGAATATATACAGAACAAACTTATTGACGTGGCCAAGGAAAAGGTCTTTGATCCCAATAAAACGGTCAGCGAGATTGCCTATGAATTAGGTTTTAAATATCCACAGCACTTTAGCCGTTTGTTCAAACAGAAAGTAGGGCATTCGCCGAACGAGTTTCGGCAGGTGAATTGAATTAATCAAAATCCACAATTCTATCCGATATGTTTTTCATGGCCCTATAAAACGGCTTATTTACGGTACAATTTTGAGACTAATGATATTCTTTTATCTAGGTGTCCCATTCTTGGTCCTTTATAATAGTTTCGTTAATTAACCTTTTACGGAACTAAATAAGTATATTTAAATGACCGTTTTTTTGAACTTTCAATTTTAACAAGGAATATATTTATTGGACGAAACTGAAGCTGCACTGTCCCCGTCCAAGCAGCTTTCGTTGCTATACTTCATCAAGGAACATCTTAGGCACAACATATCACAGTTCATTGTAGCTACTCATTCCCCTATGCTAATGGCCTATCCAGGGGCGACAATTTACCAAATTTCTGATGATGGTATGAAAAAAGTTGATTTTGAAGATACCGATCATTATTCAATAACAAGGTCATTTTTAAATAATCCCGATGCTTATCTTAGACATCTAGAATGATTTACCAAAGTTCACTTGAAGGATACATTTGCTAATCATTTAAGAAGTGTCAAAATTACGGACTATTTCAAAATAAGAAAAGTGTATATTATATACATAGTATATTTATTGTATATTTGTTTTATAAAATGTTGATCATGAAAAAAAACATAGACATAGACGAAACAATTTTGACTAAACTTAAAATCTTATCGGCATTCGAGAATATGAGCGTAAAGGCTCTTATGGAAAAGGCAGTATCATTTTTCGTGGAACAAAAGGAGAAAGAACGCTTGAATGCTCTTTCGGATGAAGAAAAAGAAGATTTAGGACTTCTCCTACTAATGCAACAAGTAGATAGGACAGAAACAGTAAGCAGAGAAGATGTTATGAATGCCTTAGACGAATGAAAGTTATATTCCTAAAGAGTTTTCTTAGTGACATTAAGAAAATCAAGGACAAGGGGTTAAAATCAAGAATAAAGAAATTGATTCTTGAAATTGAAGCTGCCAAAAGTTTAGAAGAAATAACTGGCGTAAAAAAAATGAGGGGCTACTCCATTGCTTACCGAATAAGAATGGGCGATTATAGATTAGGACTCTATAAAGAAACCGATTGTGTCGAATTAGCAAGGTTTCTGAAACGCAATGATATTTATAAAATTTTTCCTAAGTAATATTCTATTTGAAGTTTAAATATAGGACATGTTAGAAGATGGTTTTAGGTCGCATAGATATAGTGATATAGTGGGCAACCTAAGGGATAATGGTTTTCTGACCGCTGAGGATGTCAGAAAGCTGCTAAAAGAATATACAACTACCCAAAAAATTACTTTTGATTGTATAGACGATGAAAAGGCCAAAATTGTATCTGAAGCGTTAATTGATAATTATAATCGGTCAAGGTCTTAATAAACGATGAATTGGATTCTGTGAGGAATCTACCTTGTATTGCTTTCAAATTAAAGAAAAGAATACCGCACACACTTTCCCTTTTTTTAGTAAATACCTACAGAATTGAAAAAATCCGTTTCAAAAAAAGCACGCTGAAAGCACGCTGAAAATTAAAAAAGGCAGCTACATTTTCATGTAACTGCCTGATTATCAAGCTCCCCCTCTTGGGCTCGAACCAAGGACCCTCTGATTAACAGTCAGATGCTCTAACCAACTGAGCTAAGGAGGAGTGTATGTATTTTAAAATCTCTTTAAGAACGTTTCTTCCAACCTCCCAACACTATCGGGATAAGCTAAGGAAGAGTGTATTTTTATCGCCTAAGCGGGTGCAAATATAAATGTTTTTTCAAATACGCCAAACAATTAATGGCTGTTTTGCACCTAAATTTTAAAATTATTTATTTCCCCTATAAAAACTTCTTGATGATATTCCAGATATCGTTTCCAAACACCACTGCCATAAGCCCCATAAGTATAACAAAACCAATTATTTGACCAGTTTCCAACACCTTCTCACTCGGTTTCCTACCAGATATTATCTCATACAACAAGAACATTACGTGTCCCCCATCCAAAGCAGGTATAGGGAGAATATTCAAAAAGGCCAACCATACGGAGAACATGGCCATGAAATTAAAAAAATAAACCCAGTCCCATGTGGGCGACATCAATTCCACTATTCCAATAGGACCCTTTACTTGTTTGTAGGCCCCTGTCTTTGTATTAAAGATTACCTTAAACTGTCTTATTTGATCTGTCAAAACCTGAATGGTACGTTTAAAACCCGCAGGGATGGCTTCTAAAAAGTTGTAATTATCGGTTACCCTAAGATCGGTAAGATCCAACTCTATCCCAATTATTCCTTCATCGGGAACGGTCAATTCCAAATGTTCCGTACTGCCATTGCGCAAAACACTGATATCCAATTTTTGATTGGCAGATGCCCCAATCTTACTTCTAAATTCGTCCCAATATTGGGTATCTACTCCGTTGACCCCTTTAATTTCATCACCTGGCATTAATCCAGCCTTTTCCGCTACCGAATTGGGCTGTACCTTGGCAATTATAGCCTTAGACCTATATCCCAAGAAATTCTTTCCCTGGGTAGCAAAAACGGTCTCCTTGCCTTCATCCGATAAGGGCACTGTTATTTCGCGCCCATCCCTTTTCACTGTAACCTCATCCCCAAGGATAATATCCAAAACGGCCTCATTGAATTTTCTGGTCTTCTTATCATCCACCATCAAAATTTGATCGCCGGTCCTTAATCCCAACTGTTCCCCTATAGAATCTACTACAATACCATATTTTAGACTATCCGAGGGAATATAGGTGTCGCCATTGGAAAACAACAACACGGTATAAATTACCCAGGCCAATAAAAAATTGACGATTACCCCACCGGTCATAATAATAAGTCGTTGCCAAGCTGGTTTGGATCGGAATTCCCAAGGTTGTGGCTCCTGCTTCATTTGCTCGGTATCCATACTCTCATCGATCATCCCGGCAATCTTTACATAACCGCCCAGAGGCAACCAACCAATTCCGTACTCGGTGTCCCCTATTTTCTTTTTGAACAAGGAAAACTTGACATCAAAAAACAAATAGAACTTTTCTACCTTGGTCTTAAAATATTTTGCGGGAAAAAAATGGCCCATTTCATGAAGGATCACCAAAATGGATATGATGAGTACAAACTGTACAATCTGTAGTGTTAAGGTCATTAAGTATTTTTTTTAAACTTTAAAAACGCACAAAAGTACATTATTACGTGGTCTTAAAAAAAAAACTATTCCCCACACAGGTCTTTTTAAGAAAGATTTAGTAGCAATCCCTAATTAGCTACTTGAAATATATAGTGGTCTACCTTACCTTTACCAAAAAAAAATGCGTTCGTTTTTTGCCAAATTCAAATTCCTCGGCATTGTACTTCTAATTGTTTCTGCAGTAATTGTCTCCCTCTTTTACAATGCCTTGCAGCCCAAAGAAATCCTGCCCGTCTACCAACCGGCCATGGTAAATTTTGAATTGGTGGACAGCACCCTGCAACATGTAAAAAAATACCACACCATTGCCGATTTTGCATTGACCAACCAGAACGGGAAATTGGTGACCCAAAAAGACTACGAGAACAAAATTTATATTGCCGATTTTTTCTTTACCACCTGCCCCACAATTTGCCCCATAATGACCAAAAATATGGCAGGTATCCAGGACAAAATTTTAAACGACGATGATGTAATGCTGTTGTCACATTCGGTAACTCCGGACATTGACTCCGTTCCGCAACTAAAAAAATACGCTATGGAAAAAGGGGTTAAGGACAGCAAATGGAATCTGGTTACGGGCGATAAGCGACAGATCTATGAACTGGCCAGAAAATCGTACATGGCCGTTAAGACTGATGGCGATGCAGGTCCCTACGATATGATCCATACCGAAAACTTTATTCTGGTAGATAAGGAACGAAGGATCAGGGGATTCTATGACGGTACAAACACCGAAGAAATGGAGCAGCTGCTGCGCGACCTGAAAATATTGAAATCTTCCTATGAGGAATAATGTTTAGGCATAGCTTGGGCCAACAAAGTTTAAAATATTAAGGTAGATCCATTTCTGCCAATTCAACAAAACGTACATTGTTCTTACTAAAAAATGGGCCTCCCATCTTCAAACCAAGGCAGCTCCCCTTTTATACCTTTAACTTTTTATGGTTTTAGCTGTTTACTTCATCTTTTTCTTTTATTTTTGTGCTTAATTAAAATCAATCTAAATAAAAATTGATTACAACGGTAGCACATTTAAGGCGAGGTCAAAAGGGAATCATCAAAGAATTTGCCGATGGAATTCTTCCCATTAAACTATTGGAACTGGGTTGTTTGCCAGGCAACGAAATAGAATTGGTACAGGTAGCCCCTCTTAAAGACCCTATTTACATTAACGTTAACGGTACCCATATTGCCATTAGGCGTTCTATGGCCGCTCTAATAGAATTAGAAATTATTGAAGATTCCCCACTATGAGCAAACAGATCAAGGTTGCGCTTATAGGCAATCCCAATACCGGTAAAACTTCGGTCTTTAACCAACTTACAGGATTAAAACAAAAAGTAGGGAACTACCCCGGGATTACTGTTGAAAAAAAAGAAGGGGTCTGTAAATTGCCCAGAGGTGTAAAAGCCCATATTCTAGATCTTCCCGGTACTTATAGCCTTAACACCACTTCCTTGGACGAGAGTGTAGTTGTAGAACTACTTCTCAACAAAAATGACAAGGATTTTCCGGATGTTGCCGTCGTCATCAGCGATGTTGAAAACCTTAAAAGAAACCTGCTTCTCTTTACACAGATCAAGGACCTTAAAATTCCGGTCATCTTGGTCATCAACATGGCCGATCGTATGTCCAGGACGGGTATCTCTTTGGACATTGAATTGTTGGAAGAAAAGCTCGATACCAAAATTGCACTGGTAAGTACCAGAAAGGGAACCGGCATAGATAGGATCAAAGAATTGATCGCCGATTATAAAAATCTTTCCATTGCCCCCAATGTGGACACTACGGTAATTGCACCCGAGTATTTTGAAAAATTGAAGGCCACCTTCCCCAAAGAAGATCTTTACAAACTATGGCTGGTAATTACTCAGGATGTAAATTTTATGCCCATAGAAAAGAATCCGATCAACATTACCGCCTCTTTTGCCACCAAATCCAAATCTGAATTAAAGCGACTTCAACAAAAAGAAACCATTCTTAGATATCAATTTATAAATGGTATCCTAAAACAGGCCTATAAGGTAGATATAAATGCCGCCAAGGGACTCAGAGCTACCTTGGATAAGGTGTTGACCCATAAAATATTCGGATATCTTATCTTTTTCGTCATCCTATTGACAATTTTTCAAGCCATATACGATTGGAGCAGTTATCCAATGGATTTTATTGATGAATCCTTTGCCTCTGCCAGCGAATGGGTAAAGGACACTTTGCCACCTGGCGTATTTACCAATTTAATTGCGGAAGGAATTCTGGCTGGTATAGGTGGGATCGTTATTTTTATTCCACAAATAGCATTTTTATTCCTATTCATTGCCCTATTGGAGGAATCTGGCTATATGAGCCGGGTTGTTTTCTTAATGGATAAATTAATGCGGCCCTTTGGTCTAAGTGGTAAAAGCGTTGTGCCATTAATTTCCGGAACGGCATGTGCCATTCCAGCCATTATGGCCACAAGGACCATTGAGAATTGGAAAGAGCGACTGATTACCATTTTGGTTACCCCATTTACCACCTGCTCTGCCCGCCTACCCGTATATCTGATCATAATTGCCCTGGTAATTCCGGAAGGAAGATTTTTGGGGCTGAGCTATCAGGCACTGACCTTAATGCTCCTTTATTTAATGGGATTTGGAGCGGCAATACTTTCGGCGATGATCCTGAACAAGATCATGAAGATCAAGAGCAAGACCTTTTTTGTCATGGAAATGCCCAATTATAAGTTACCACTTGTTAAAAATGTGGTGTACACGGTTTGGGAAAAGACTAAAAGTTTTGTGCTGGGTGCCGGTAAAATAATATTGGCCATCTCCATTATTTTATGGTTTTTGGGCTCCAACGGCTTTTCCGATGATTTTGAAAATGCAGAGGCTATTGTTACGGAAAATATAAAAAATGAAGGATTTTCAGACTTTAACAAATCCAATATACAAAGTACCATGGCCAGCTATAAATTGGCACTACAGGATAGTCTAAACTCCGAAGTCTACGCCTTGGACCAAGCGGCTATAAACGACTCCCTAAGAATTAAGGAAATGGCCTTAAACGAAAAGGCCATCAATCAGGAAATTGCCAGTTATAAGCTGGAAAATTCCTATATGGGATATATGGGTAAGGCCATAGAGCCTGTTGTACGTCCGTTGGGATATGATTGGAAAATTGGTATAGCCGTATTGACTTCCTTTGCCGCAAGAGAGGTCTTTGTGGGTACCTTGGCAACCATTTACAGTGTGGGCAGCGATGAAGAGGACACTATAAAGAACAGAATGGCCGCCGAAATGGATCCCAAAACAAAAAAACCTTTATTTAATCTGGCCTCAGGGATATCCTTGTTGCTTTTCTATGCCTTTGCCATGCAATGTATGAGTACACTGGCCATAGTAAAAAGGGAGACCAATACTTGGAAATGGCCAACAGCCCAGCTGGTTTTTATGAGTCTTTTTGCGTATATTGTAGCATTGATCGCTTACCAAATCTTAAAGTAATCGGGAGGATGAACAAATGGAAAGAATATAACAAACTATGGTTCCAATAGAGTAATTACAGCCATATACTTTTATCTGTTCAACCCTTAAAACGTGAATTAAAAATGAGTATTCTTCAACATATTCTGGTCTATATCACGGTTGCCCTCGCATTCGGGTATCTCTTAAAGAAATTTCTATTGCCAAAATCGTTGTTTGCAGGAAAAAAACGAAACTCCAAAGCCTGTGGTGATGGGGATTGTGGTTGTCATTAATCTTTTCACACATCCCATTTAATTGCCATAACAGCACTGCCGTTAGCTGAAAAAAGTATTCCAGTGTCTTAAAATATTCACAAGTCCATTGCATTCAGAATTCCAATTCCTTAATTTGGTGTTCTTTAGACCACTTCTATGCTTATAAATAGAACCGTAATTACCGCGCTTTTAATTGTCTTTGGATTTTTCTACAATCAGGCCCAAATTATTAGCTCTGTGGTAAGGGACTCCGCAAACCAACAACCTATTCCCTACGCCACCGTACAATTATCCAATAAAAAAGGCGTAATTACCAATGAGGAAGGGCGCTTTAGTTTACTCCTGGATGCGAACACCAAGGAAACCGACTCCCTTTTTGTTTCATGTATGGGATATGAAACCTTGGGCAAGCCATTGAACGAATTTAAGGAAAGCGTAATTCTTTTAAATGCCAAACCCATTGAACTAAATCCGGTTATTGTCAGCAATAAACAATATACCGCAGAAGAACTTATTGAACAGGTAAAAATCAATATCGATAGAAATTACGGTACCAGCCTCACCAAAAAGCGCGTATTCTTTAGAGATTCCTATCATCAAAACCTAACAAAAAGGGACTATACGTTCAAGGAATCCACTATAGACGCCCTCAACAAAAAGTTCTTGGACAGTGTACTGAATTCCATCCCTAAACAATCCAGTCGCTACACCGAGATCCTAGGTGACTTCTATGGCAACTTTGAAAAAGACAACCAAAAACTGACGCTAATAAAAGCTTCGGACCTTTATGATAAACAAAGTGAACTGGACCTAACTTCCCTAGAGGAAAAGTTCAATGATATTTTAAGGAAGAATATAAAGCCCGATTCCTATTTCAAAATAAAATCGGGGCTATTTGGCACTAAGGTGGATGCGGACGAATTTATGACCTTCGCCACCGATTCCACCGATGCCGAAGCCCTGAAGAACGAACTGGCAGAAAAGAAAAAAAAGGAAGAGGAGCGCAAGAAGAATTTTGCCTCCTTTAAAAAGGGAAGTTTGGGAAAAATTATGGAAAAACAGTTCTTTCTCAAGGATTCCGACCTCAACTTTATCAACAAAGACAATCGCTACGATTTTAAGATGATAGACTTTACCTATTGGGGCGATGATGCGGTGTATATTTTGGATTTTGAGCCTAAAAGGGGTGCAGACTACAAGGGAAGGTTATTTATAAATGCCGATGATTTTGCCATTATCCGATTAGATTACAACAATGTTAAATCATTGAGGACCTTTAAACTTTTAGGCATTTCCTTGGATCAATATTTGGACAGGGGCAAAATGATCTTCTCTAAAAACGAAGACGGATTTTATTATTTGCGCTATTTTGAAGAGGAATTAGGGGCAAAAGTGGGCATAAAAAGACCCCTAAAAATAATTGAACTGAACAAACGAGTTAAAGGCAGGAACAAACAAAATGAACTTCACTTAAAATTGGATATGGCCAGCAGCGGTATAAATAAGCACGAACTTATCCTTTTTGATACTGAGGATATCACACAACAAGAGTTCAATTCCATTAAAGAAAATAACACGGTACTTCCCACTTATATGCCCAACTATGATCCAGAATTTTGGAAAGGATATAACATCTTGGAACCCAATCAGGCCATTAAGGATTTTACGGCACAAGTGGAGATCGATTAAATACTACACTAAATTTTGGATAAAGGAATAGAGTAATAAGGCCCACCCTATTACCAACAACAATCCTCCCAATGGGGTTATTGGCCCCAGAATCCTAATTTTCCTGCCCTTGGCCGCACTAATGGAAAGACCATAAATACTAAAGGAAAAAAGAAAGATCCCAATAATAAAACAATAGATCATAAAACGTTCCAAAGCAGTTTCGAGATTGAAGTTAAAACCTAAAACCAACAACAAAATAGCATGGTACATTTGATACTTTACGCCCGTTTCAAAGCTTTTTAATTGTTGTTCATTTAAGGACTTTTTTAGAGCATGTGCTCCAAAGGCACCAAATACCACCGCTAAAAGACCGTAAAGGGAACCCATTATATGAGCTATAAGTACCATATGACTGTTATTACAAAGTTTAAAATATATATATCCTAATTGAACTGCATCTTTAAATCCAAGTCCCTATTCAAATTAAAGGCACACTCCTTATAGCTGGGTGGTCCAAATGCCTTGATCTTGGAGTTGGAGAAGGCAACGGATTCCTTGGGAATCCCCAACCAATTTGTATCCAATTTATCGTTCCCATTTTCGTCATGAAAAATGGCAACGGCATACTCCCCGTTGGGTAGGTCCATAATCTTGAAATTGGTGGTTGCCTCTTGGGCTGCAATCCGGTCTATCTTAAAGACCTTCTCGAATTCTAAAAATCCTTGCGAGCGATTGTAAATGGCAACATTTATATTCCCCAAAGAGGACTTCACGCCCTGTACTTCTACAGAAAGACTGTATTGGGACATCCCTAAAAAAGGAAAAGCAAACAACAATAGCCAACTATATTTCTTCATGCTTATAGCTAAATCTACACCCGAATACTACATCTATTCCTTGGGCGGATTAATTTTATTGGACAAAAACTGATACATAAGATCGGTTTCGGTGCTATCGGGCATGTTTAAAAATAATTTCATGGAATCCTTATAGACCAGCCTAATCTTTTGTTGGGATAGTTTATCTACATAAACATACACCTTGTTCGTACTGAGGCTATCCTCTTTAAAAACACCTTTTTCCCTTTCCTTAACAGAGAAACCATTAATGCGCTCCATAGAAGGGATCTTTTCCACCATAGAAACACTATCCATATCGGCATACGGAATTTTTACGAAATATATTCCGGATAATATTTCCAGTTCCTCTTTTTCTGTCTTTACCCAATTTTTATAATGTGCCGTAAAAGCCAAGGCCACCACAATTATTGTGACCACAATAAGCAAGTTGAGCAACCAATGCCTTTTTTCAGTTTTTCCCATATTATTAGTGAAGATAGACGATTAATTTATAAAAATAGAACATATCAACTAAGACCAACATCCAATGCCATCATTATTATAAAACCTCCTATAAATCCCATGGTGGCAATGTCCGTATACTTGTCCTGTTGTGTTTCCGGAATTACTTCTTCCACGACCACAAATATCATTGCACCGGCCGCAAAAGACAGCGCATAGGGCAAAATGGGCTGAAAGGTAAGAACGGCCCAAGCCCCCAATACAGCGGCAATAGGTTCAACCAAAGCGGAAGCCTGACCAAACATAAAACTTTTTCTACGGCTAAGTCCCTGCCTTCTCAATGGCATGGCAACGGCAAAACCCTCGGGGAAATTCTGGAGTCCAATACCCATGGCCAAAGCCACGGCCCCACCAATCGTGGCCCCGTCAAACCCTGCGGCAACACCCCCGAACAATACCCCTACGGCAAGTCCCTCCGGAATATTGTGCAAGGTAATCGCCAAAGTCAATAAGGTGGTTTTATGCCATGGTGTTTTTATCCCTTCCTTTTCATTTTCCTTAAAATTGATATGCAAATGCGGCAAGACCTTATCCAATCCAAAAAGAAATAAAGCCCCTAACAAAAATCCAACTGCTGCCGGAATAACTTTTACAAACCCTTCCCCAGGGCTCATTTCAATTCCTGGCGCCAAAAGACTCCAGAAGCTTGCGGCTACCATAACACCTCCGGTAAAACCCAACATCCCGTCCAATACTGCCCTATTCATGGTCTTAAAGAAAAAGACCAGCGCAGCTCCCAGAGCAGTTAATCCCCATGTAAATAAGGTGGCATAAAATGCAGCCAAAATAGGGTCTATTGCCTCAAAATAATCAATAATCTCCTTCATATTCCATCATTGGCTTTAATATACAAATTAGAAGCAATGACATGTGAAATTTGCATTTTTCTGCCGTCGATCTCAATATTCAATGAACCATCAAACTCTTCTATCTCCATTACCTTTATTTGGTTGCCCAAGGCTATGCCGTTCTTATCCAGGAATTTTAAAAAGGTTGCGGATGAGTCCTTCACCCCAACACATACCCCACCAGTATTTATGGGGACTTCACTTAATAATTCCCTGTCCCTTTCCTTAAATCCACCATTTTTGTCGGGTATGGGATCTCCGTGCGGATCAAATTTTGGATATGCCAACAGCCTATCAAGGCTATCTATTAGCTTGTCACTTTTTATATGCTCCAACTGTTCCGCCACTTCATGCACCTCATCCCAGGAAAAATCCAACTTCTCCACCAAGAACACCTCCCATAGCCTATGTTTTCTAATAATCCCCAAAGCTGTTTTGTTTCCCAAGGCGGTCAATGAGACCCCTTGGTATCGCTTGTAGTTTACCAGATCTTTTTCGGACAGTCTTTTGATCATATCCGTAACTGAGGAAGGCTTGGTTTCCATGAGTTCGGCAATGGCATTGGTGGCCACTTCCTGGGTCCCCTTTCTTCCTAAATGAAAAATAGTCTTAATATAGTTTTCTTCCGAACGTGTCATTAAATACTTATTTACACAAAAATACATTTTTATTTATAAAAACAAATTTTTAGATTTGCCTAAATTATAATTTCAATTGATGAAAAATATATTGTTGGCAAGTCTCCTTGTTCCACTTTTAAACCTTTATGCGCAAACCGGAACCTTAACAGGTACGGTCATGTCCCAAGGAGAGGTTTTGCCCTGGGCTACCATACAACTCAAGGACACCCGTCTAGGTACAACTACCGATGAAGCCGGAAAGTTTGTCCTGGAGGCTCCCCTTGGCACCTATACCGTGATATGTAAAAGCATAGGATACACAACCGTGGAAAAAGTGGTTGCGCTAAACAACTCCCTTCCCTTGCAACTAAATTTTCAATTGGAAGAAGATGTTATGGGGCTGGAACAAGTGGTGGTTACGGGTACCCGGACCGACAAAAGACGGACGGACTCTCCAGTAATTGTAAATTTGATCAACAGTAAAACATTGGACAACGTGGTGGCAAGCAACCTGTCCGAAGGCCTCAGATTTCAACCTGGTCTCCGCATAGAAACCGATTGCCAAACTTGCAATTATACCCAATTGCGCATAAACGGGCTCCAAGGAGGATATTCGCAAATCCTTATCAATGGGAGGCCCATATTTAGTCCACTTACCGGATTATATGGTATGGAGCAAATTCCTGCCAATATGATAGAGCGCATTGAAATAGTCCGAGGCGGCGTTTCGGCCCTATACGGGTCTAGTGCCATTGGAGGGACAGTAAATGTAATGACCAAAATTCCTAGGCAAAATGAGTACGCCTTTACCTACACCTATCAAAATATGGGCAACGGCAGCAACGACCATCTTCTTGTTGGAAACGCAACTGTAGTAAACACCAAGAAAAATGCTGGCGCTACATTTTTTGTCAGTAAGCGGGACCGCGATACCTATGACTTTAACGGGGATAATTTTTCCGAATTACCACAGCTAAAAAACAATTCCTTTGGCACCAATTTTTTTTATATCCCTAAAGAAAACCAAAAACTGGAAGCGAGTATAAGTAGTATTAATGAATATCGCTATGGAGGCGAAATGGTAGACAAACCCGCCCACTTGGCACAGCAGTCGGAAGAAAGGACCCACAACGTACTCATGGGAAGTTTGGATTATCAGATTAATTTTAATGAAGAAAAAAGTGCTTTGATACTCTATTACGGCGGTCAATATACCGATCGAGATCATTATACGGGCATCATCCCGGACGAGGAACCAGAATTGAGCCAGTTTTATGCGGACCCTCCCTATGGCATATCCCATGTTACCACCCATCAAGGCGGGGCACAATACAATCATAGATTCAATTCCTTTTTAGGCGGCAAGAGCGTAATTACCCTTGGTTCCGAGTATGTATATGACGAGGTATTGGATGTAATTGAAGCCTATAACTATAAAATAGATCAGACCACAAGAAACCTTGGGGGATTTCTACAGAATGATTGGGATATAACTCCCGATCTAAATTTTTTATCAGGGTTTAGAATAGACCAGCACAATCTCTTGGAAAAGGCCATATTAAGCCCTAGACTCTCCTTGCTGTACAAATGGAAGAAAGAGACACAATTTAGACTCGGCTGGGGCACAGGTTTCAGGGCGCCGCAAGCCTTTGATACCGACCTGCACATAGCCTTTGCCGGAGGTGGTATTTCGCGCATCACCCTGTCCGATAATTTAAAGGAAGAACGCTCCAATAGTTTTACGGCTTCAGTAAATTACGATAAGGCTAGGGAACACTTTATTGCAGGTTTCACTCTGGAGGGATTCCATACCCATCTAAATGACGCCTTTTACCTTTTCCCATTGGGGGAAGATCAATTTGGTGAACGTTTCGAAAAAAGAAATGGCAGTAGTGCCACCGTAAAAGGTATTACCTTGGAAACAAGGGCCAATTTTGACTATATGTTACAAGTTGATGCAGGCCTTACCCTACAACAGAGCCAGTATGATGAGGCTGTAGTAAATATTGAAGGCCTGGAAGCCAAAAGGGAATTTCTAAGAACCCCTAATAATTACGGTTATGCTACCTTTACTTATACCCCTACCAAAAAATTAAGCGCCAGCGCCAATATAGTGTATACAGGTCCTATGGAACTGGTCCATTTTAGCGGGGAAGGAACTGGGCAGGCTCTGGATGAATACACTAGCTCCCCATCCTTCACGGAGCTTAGCCTAAGACTTGGGTACAGTTTTGAAATTCCCAATATTGATACTGGAATGGAAGTCTTTGCCGGGGTAAAAAACTTGACCAACGATTATCAGAAGGATTTCGATCTAGGAAAAAATAGGGATAGTAACTACGTCTATGGACCGGGAGCACCCAGGACCGTTTTTGTTGGACTAAGGATCAAATCATTGTAATAAACATGAAGAAAAAGCTGACTATATGGATGTTCGTTTGTCTATTTCACGTTGTCTCCAGTATTACATATGCCCAAGCAAATAATGCAATACAATGGATCAGCTTTGAACAATTGCACGATTCCCTAAAAGTGCATCCAAAAAAAGTATTTATCGATTTTTATGCGGATTGGTGCGCCCCATGCCTAAAAATGGATGAAATTGCCTTTAAAGACCCCAAGGTAATCCAAAAACTCAACAACGACTATTATGCCGTGAAGATGAATGTGGAAACAACGGACACCATTGTTTTTGGGCAACAAAGTTTTATCAATAAAAGGGCCAATAAACGCAATCCAGTACACGAAATCCCCCTTCTTTTAGCCAGTAGAAAAGACGCTCCCTTTACCTTGCCCGCCATGGTTTTGATGGACTCCAAATTTAATGCCCAAGCACGTTATTTCCAGTATCTGGATGCAGAACAATTGCTGGCTATACTGGAAAAAATGCCATAACCTAAACCAATTTTTTACCTTTCAAGGAAATGTATGTTCTATAAATAGAATTCGTATTTTTGGAAATATCCCCTATATGGATATTTCATCATTACTTAACCCAGCATTATTCCGTGTCAATAGAGACCATGTCCAAGGCCACATACGATTATATAATTATTGGTGCCGGTGCTTCCGGTCTGCTATTGGCCGACGCCCTGGGAAAGGATAGTTTCTTTTCGGAAAAGTCCATTCTTTTATTGGACAAGGACTTGAACAAACCCAATGATCGCACCTGGTGTTTTTGGGAAAAGGGCAAGGGTGAATTCGATACCATACTACACAAAACCTGGAATCATATTTTGGTGGCAGATGATACCTATTCCAATCGTATGTCCATTGACCCTTATACCTATAAGATGATCAGGGCCTTGGATTTTTACAAGGCCTACCGGACAAAAATCAATGGGTATGCCAACATCACTTTCTTGGAAGCGAATGTTGTCCACATAGAGGAGAGGGATGACCAAGTAATTGTAGACACGGATTCCCATTCATTTATCGGTAAAAAAGTATTCAATAGCATATTCAACTACAAACCTCTTTTGCAACAAAATAAATACCCGGTCCTTCAGCAACATTTTATTGGCTGGTTTATAAAATCTGACAAACCTGTTTTTGACAGTCAACAGGCCACTTTTATGGATTTTTCCATACCACAGAAAGGTAACACCCGGTTTATGTATGTATTGCCCTTTTCTGAAACGGAGGCCCTGGTGGAGTATACTTTATTCTCCAAAAATCTGCTCCCTGCCCATGAATATGAAGAAGCCATAAAAGACTACCTAAAAGATGATCTAAATTGCCAACAGTACGAAATATTGGAAAGGGAAAAGGGAAGCATCCCCATGAGCTGTTATGATTTCAATATTCACAACAGTAAGAATCTTATGCACATTGGGGTTGCCGGCGGATGGGCCAAGCCCAGTTCCGGCTATACTTTTATGCGGACACATCAAAAAACAAAGAAGCTAATACCCTTTATAAAAGAGAATAGACCTCTAAACACCTTCTTTAAAAAGGATCGCTTTTGGTTTTACGACCTCCTTTTGTTGGATATTCTATTTAAGGACAACAATAAGGGGCGATTAATTTTTGGGCAATTGTTCAATAATCGTACTCCGCAAAAAATCTTTGCCTTTTTGGATGAAAAATCTACCATATGGCAAGACCTAAGTATAATTTTGGCATGTCCCAAAAAAGAGTTTATCCAAGCCTTTGTACGCAGGATATTCTTAATTTAACAGACAATATTTTAAAATACTGATATATACACGTATATTTTACTCCTCTTAAGACCAATATAAACCCATGCGAAACACTATCTCCTTTAGACTTGCACTATTAGTTTCCCTTTTTGGGATTTTCGCCATTTCTTGCGACAAAAAACCCAAACAACCACAAGAACCTTTGCTGGTTATAAAAGAGGATACGACAACTGCTCGGACTAGATTTAAGGAAATAAGGGAAAGCGTTCCCGCCCAAGTTGCTGACGGATTGACACTATCCTTATGGGCTTCGGACTCTTTGGCTCCCGATCCGGTGGCCATGTCCGTGGATGATGAGGGCAATATATACCTTACAAGGACCAATCGTCAGAAGAACTCCGAATTTGATATTAGGGGGTTTAGGCATTGGATGACACCGTCCATCGCTCTACAATCCGTGGAAGATCGAAAAAAATTCTTACATGAAACCTTCGCTACTGAAAAAAGTTCAGAAAACGAATGGTTAAAGGACCTCAACAAAGATAGTATACATGATTGGAAGGATCTTACGGTTCAAAAGGAAGAAATTTGGAAGCTGGAAGACCAAAATGGAAGTGGTATAGCCAACGTTGCCACAAGAATCCTTAATGATTTTCACGATGAAGTATCGGACGTGGCCGGGGCATTATTGGTTCGGAAAAATGATATGTTCGTGGGTATTGCCCCGGATATGTGGAGAGTTACCGATGAGGATGGTGATGGCATTATGAGCGATAAAACTTCCATTTCCCATGGTTATGGGGTACATATAGGTTTTGGAGGTCATGGAATGTCGGGCGCCATTGAAGGTCCTGATGGAAGAATATATTGGGGTATTGGTGATATAGGTGCCAATATTACTACGGCAGATGGGATACATCATAAATACCCGAATCAAGGGGTTATTGTTAGATCCAATCCGGACGGAAGTGATTTTGAGGTTTTTGCAGCCGGGGTCCGTAACACCCACGAATTTGTCTTTGACGAATATGGCAATATTATTACGGCAGACAATGATGGGGATCACCGTGGGGAGAGTGAACGCTTGGTTTATATTGTGGAAGGTTCCGATGCAGGATGGCGCTCCAATTGGCAGTATGGCAAATACACCGATCCAAAAAATAATGGGTACAACGTTTGGATGGATGAAAAGCTATATGTCCCACATTGGGAGGGTCAGGCCGCTTATATTATTCCTCCAATAATGAATTTTCACAATGGCCCCACAGGAATGGCATACAATCCGGGAACTGCCCTAGGAAAGGAATGGAGAAACAAATTTTTCCTGGTAGAGTTTGTCGGCAATCCAAGTAGATCCCATATTTGGAGTTTTGACCTAAAACCTAAAGGTGCCTCTTTTGAATTGAATAGCGAGCAGGATATCCTAAGCGGAATTTTACCAACGGGAATCCGTTTCGCCCCGGATGGCGCACTGTATATTGCCGATTGGATGAATGGATGGGACACCAAAAATTACGGTCGGGTCTGGAAGTTGGATGTGGCACAGAACAAGAACGACTTAGAGGCCGAAAGAAAAGAGACAGAGCGACTTATGACTCTGGATTATACAGATCAAAGCGAGGATAAATTGACCCCATTTCTTTCCTACCCGGACATGCGCATCCGTCAAAAAGCACAGTTCGAATTGGCCAATAGGGACAACAAAGGGTTACAAGCCTTTACCGAAGCTATTGCACAAAAGCAAAACCAATTGGCCAGGGTACATGGTATCTGGGGAATTGGGCAGTTGGCAAGAAAAAATTTGGAAAGGGCCCAATCACTAATGGGTCTTTTAAAGGATGGTGATGCGGAAATAGTGGCACAGGCCGCCAAAACCTTGGGCGATGTAAAATACAATAATGCAGGGAAGGATTTAATTTCCTTACTTGAACACGACAATGCCCGTGTCCGTTTCTTTGCAGCCCAGGCCTTGGGCAGGTTAAAGGACAAAAATGCCATTGAGCCCCTTCTAAAAATGTTGGAAACCAATAATGACGAAGACCTCTATCTAAGACATGCTGGGGTACTGGCATTGTCAAGAATAGGGGAAGTTGACCCAATTGTTGCCTTGGCCAAAAGCGAAAACAGAAGTTTGCGCATAGCTGCGGTATTGGTATTAAGACGTCTACAGCATGAACAATTGACTTTATTTTTACAGGACCAGGATGAATATATAGTAACCGAGGCAGCTAGGGCCATCAACGATGACTGGTCTATTGAACCCGCCCTACCTGCTTTGGCTTCATTGCTGAAGGAGGAAAAATACACTTCAGAGCCTTTATTGCGCAGGAGTATAAATGCTGCCCTTAGAGTTGGTGGAGAACAAGAACTGGACTTGCTAATCAA
The DNA here is from genome assembly GCF_900177645.1 of Arenibacter troitsensis. Classification (GTDB taxonomy): domain Bacteria; phylum Bacteroidota; class Bacteroidia; order Flavobacteriales; family Flavobacteriaceae; genus Arenibacter; species Arenibacter troitsensis. The sequence goes on along the minus strand of NZ_FXAO01000007.1, from coordinate 252,303 downwards.
CTTTGCAAAAAGGGCATCCGTTTCAAGTAATCTTAGGGGCGAGGCATTGGCAGCCATTGGTACTTGGGCCTCCCCTTCCGTTCTGGATAGGGTAGATGGCCGCTACAGGGGCGAGATCAATAGGGATGCCATTGTAGTAAAGCAGAAGATAGAAAAGTATATTCCCAACTTCCTAAAGGATAAAAATCCGGATATTTTGGTGGCTGCAGCTAAGGCCCTAAGCTCATTGCAGATCGAAGGCTATAATGCCCAATTGGCACAGATCATGAAAAACCATGCTTCCCCAGAGGTACGTTCGGCCATGTTGGCGGCGCTAGGGGATTTGAATTATTCCAAAATAGAGGAGGCAATGAGGATAGGCATGGCGGATAAGGATAGTGATGTACGTACCGTGGCAGTCGGATTGGTAACACAGGTAGATCTCCCCAAAGAAAAGCTCCCTGCTATTGTGGAACCTATATTTAAAAGTGGATCCATAGTAGAGCAACAGAAAATGTTGAGTGTCCTGGGAGAAATGCCCCTAGAAAAAAGTAAGGACGTTTTAATCTCCCTAATAAAACAGGGGAACGACAAAAAACTTTCCAACGGGGTCATTTTAGATTTAACAGAGGCTGTAGAGGCTACCAAATCGGATGAGCTAATTTCCCAATTGGGGATTTTGAAAGCCCATGGAGATGGGCTGGAAGCCTATACGGAAACCCTAAATGGAGGTAACAGACGGGCGGGTTATCAATATTTCAACACCAATTCCGCCGGACAGTGCGTTAGATGCCATGCCCTTGGTGGTGCAGGCGGAGCTGTGGGTCCGGCCTTGGACAATATAGGTGACATTTTGAGCAGGGAAAAGCTCCTTGAAGCCTTAATAAACCCTAGTGCACGTTTATCACCAGGTTATGGAATGGTTACCGTTACCCTAAAGGACGGACAAACAGTTACAGGAATATTGGAAGAGGAAACGGAGGATGAACTAATACTAAAAACTTCAGATGCGGAACCCATGGAAATTGCCTTGTCCAGGATAGACAAAAGACAAAATATGGCCTCTGGCATGCCTCCCATGGGAACTGTAATGTCCAAAAGGGAAATTAGGGATGTGATAGAGTTTTTGGCCAATTTAAAAAAGAATTGACCCAAACTAAAATAATACTTTACACCTCCTTAAACCTCGCGATTCATTAAGGCAGTGCCAAACTGCCTTAATAGGTCGCTCTTCCCAGGTTCCAGTTTAAGCATTTCCAAGGTTGTGAAGGCCCTATCGGTATAACTTTTTATTTCTTCGATAGTTCTGGATACTGCTCCAGTTTCTAGAAATAATTCCTTTACCGTGCTTATTTTGTCCTTGGCGTTTTTGGGCTTAATGGAGTACAAGTGTTCCAACTCCTGAGCCTGTTTTGGGGTTCCCATTTCCAAGGCCTTCAAATACAAATAGGTCTTTTTGTTTTCAATAATATCGCCTCCAACCTGTTTCCCAAAACTCTCGGGATCCCCAAAGGCATCCAAATAATCGTCCTGTAATTGAAAGGCAATACCTAGATTCTTTCCAAAGTCATATATTAAATCTTGCAAATCGTCTGGTTTCTCGGCAATTATGGCTCCCATTTTCATGGCCGCTGCTACCAATACTGCAGTTTTATTTTGGATCATGATCAGGTATTCCGGAATAGTAACATCTTCCCTATTCTCAAAGTCCACATCGTATTGTTGCCCTTCGCAGACCTCTAAAGCAGTTTGACTAAACACCTGCAACAATTTCTTAAAAATCATGGCAGGGTAACTTTCCAATAATTGATAGCTGTATATCAACATGGCATCCCCTGATAAAATACCAGTATTCAGGTCCCATTTTTTATGCAACGTCTGTTTCCCTCTCCTTAAGGGGGCCTCATCCATAATATCATCATGAACCAAAGAAAAATTGTGAAATACCTCTACCGCCAAAGCAGCATCCAAAGCCTTTTTATAATCGCCTCCAAAAATATCAGTGGTCATCAATGTTAACACAGGCCTTAATCGTTTCCCCCCTAAATTCAATATATAGGAAATTGGCTGATAAAGATTTACAGGTTCCTTTATTTTCACTTTCTGCTCCATATGGGCCAAAAACTGGGACCTATACTGTTCAATACTATGCATAACGGCAATTTTCTTCAAAAATACATTAAAAGAAATCACCTACCATAGGGAAACAAGATACGATGCAAAAAGTAAGTAATCGACTAAAGTGTTAAGAAAACGTAAAACTTAGGAAACTTTTTTTGTTTTATAAGTTTCCACGATTATCTTTGCGGCCTCTATGAAGGAAAAAATTTTAGAAAAAGCAACGGATATGTTTTTGAACCTTGGGTTCAAAAGTGTTACCATGGATGATTTGGCGAATGAAATGGGGATATCAAAAAAAACGATCTACACCCATTTTGAGAACAAAACCAAGTTGGTACAAGAATGTACTTTCGGCCTATTGGATAGGATTAATCTTGGGATAGAATTAATATGTTCCAGCGGCAAGAATCCTATTGAGGAATTGTACGACATTAAAAAGTTTGTCATTTCACAATTGAAGGATGAAAAATCTTCCCCCCAATACCAGTTACAAAAATACTATCCCAAAATTTTCGACAACACTAGCAAAAAGCAATATGAGCTTATGCAGGAATGTACGGTAGACAATATCAAAAGAGGTTTGGAAATGGGCATTTACAGGGAAAACTTAAACGTTGAATTTGTATCCCGGATCTATATTTCCGGCGTGGCCAGTATTAAGGACGAGCGCTTTTTCCCGCAAGGCAATTTTTCTGCAAAGGAACTACAGGATTATTTTCTTGAATATCATTTGCGAGGAATTGTAACACCTAAGGGAAGAAAGATACTAAACGATATAATCAATTCTACGCAAGATTAATTAATAAGTTAAATGACCGAATTAAAAAACTATAAAGCCAATTTTATGAAAAACAGTTTTTTAGCACTATTGATGCTATTTACAGCAACTTGGTCCTACGCCCAGGAACAAACTTATAGTTTCACCCTAGAAGAAGCCATTAATTTCGCCATAGAAAATAATTATGGGGCCATTAATGCGGACAGAGATCTTTTGGATGCCCAAAAGCAAAAATGGGAAACCATTGCCACCGGACTACCCCAAATAAGTGGTGCCGTGAGCTATCAAAACCAATTAAAGCAGCCTGTTTCCCTGTTACCAGGTGAATTGGCAGGGCAGGAACCAGGAACCTTTATCCCTATAGTCTTTAGTCAGCCACAAACTGCAAGTGCCACCGCTACCTTGAAACAGCAAATTTTTGATGGATCCTATATCGTGGGCATTCAAGCCACAAAGGCTTTTATTGCCTACAGTAACAACAACAAGGAAAAGACCGAATTGGATGTTCGTAAATCGGTAGTGGAAGCTTATGGTAATGTGTTGTTATCCCAAGAAAGTATTGCCATACTTGAAAAGAATAAGGCCAATTTGGAGAAAAATTTATATGAGACACAGAAACTTTTCGAAAATGGTCTTGGCGATGAGGAAAGTGTGGAGCAATTGCAGATTACCCTATCCTCGGTAGAAAATCAGTTAAAGAACTCCTTACGCCTTCAATCCATAACCCTTCAGATGCTAAATCTGATTATGGGCCTGGATATAGATGCTCCTACCACTTTAAAGGAAAATCTGTCCGATCTGGCCCAGGAGCAAATTCGCCTGGATCTATTGGATGAAGATTTGGTCATGGACAACAATATAGATTTTAAAATAGTGGACAATTTAAACCAACAAAGGGAACTGGAACTTAAGTTACAGAAAAGTTTGGCCTTGCCAACCTTGAATGCCTTTATAAATTACGGTAGTACTTCCTATAGCGACAGGTTTAATTTTTTGGGCAACGATTCCGAATGGTTTGATTCCTCCATTCTGGGATTCGACCTTAGCATCCCCATTTTTAGTTCTTTAGGAAGGAGTGCCAAGACTGCAAGGGCAAAAATTGCACTTGAAAAAGCGAGAACACAAAAATCCGAAACAGAACAAAGTATTAAACTACAACACCAAACAGCCAAGAGCAACTACCTCTTTTCCATTGAGCAGTATAATACGGCAAGTGAAAATTTGGCTTTGGCGGAACGTATTGAAAAGAAGAACGAAATAAAATACACAGAAGGACTTGCCACCAGCTTTGAGCTGAGACAGGCACAAACACAACTCTATGATGCACAGCAGGAATACCTGCAATCCATGGTAGAGGTAATAAACAACAAAACAGCCTTGGAGACGGTACTGAACAGCAAATTATAACATCAACCTAGAAATTAAAACTATGAACAAAATACTTCAAATATTCGTATTGGGAACCTTAATGGTTTCTTGTGGAAGCGATAATCAAAAAACAGTAGACGACCTTATATCTGCAGGGGACCTTAATGCCTTGCGCACTAAAAAAGGTGAGCTCTTCGAGAAACAAAAAGTATTGGAATCTGAAATGAAAAAACTGGATTCGGTAATTGGATCAATGAGCGGAAATGAAAACCTTCCCTTGGTAACCACAATTATAGCCAATCCCAAAAAATTTGATCATTTTCTGGATTTACAGGGAGACGTAAAAACAAAGCAAAATGTACTGATCTATCCGGAAATGCAAGGCGTATTACAAAAAGTCTATGTAAAGGAGGGACAAGAAGTGACCAAGGGTCAGATCTTGGCCAGCATAGATGATGGTGGTATGGGCAGCCAACTGGAACAATTAAAAACCCAGGCACAATTGGCAAAAACTACCTTTGAGCGTCAAAAAAGATTGTGGGAGCAAAAGATAGGTTCGGAAATTCAGTATTTACAGGCAAAGACCAATTATGAAGCTAGCGAAAATTCCGTTAAACAAATGGAAAGTCAGTTAGGAAAATCCACAATTAGGGCACCATTTTCAGGAATTATAGACGATGTTATCAAGGACCAAGGAACAGTGGTTGCCCCTGGTCCTGGATCCGAAATTTTCCGTATAGTAAACCTTTCGGATATGTACATTGTAGTGGAGGTGCCGGAAACCTATTTGGGAAGTATAAAAAATGGGAAGGAAGCCAAAGTATATTTCCCTGTGTTAGGTGATAGTATTATGACCAATATTAGACAAACAGGAAACTTTATTAATCCTGGCAACAGATCATTTACCGTAGAAATACCTGTGCCCAACAAGACAGGTACCATTAAGCCCAACTTAAGCGCCAAAGTACAATTGAACGACTACAGTAGTGATAATGCCATTCTTATACCGCAAAGTATAGTATCCGAAAATGCCGATGGAGAGCAGTACGCCTACGTGGCCGAAGAACTAAATGATGAAAACGAAGCCATAGTAATGAAGAAAATCATTACCACTGGTAAGACCCAAAATGGTTATGTGGAAGTTCTTTCAGGAATCAGCAATGGAAACCACATTATCAAAGAGGGTGCTAGAAGCGTAAAAGATGGTCAAAAAGTGAAAGTTTTAAACTAAAGAGTCCATGAGCAAACTACAAAAAAACGCAGACAAAGAATTTAGTTTATCGTCTTGGGCAATAGATAACCCGTCGGTTATCTATGTAATGATCGGTATCTTCCTATGGATCGGTTTTTCCTCCTATATGGCCATGCCCAGGGAAGACTTTCCAGAAATCATAGAAACCAAAATATATATCAGTACCCCCTATCCTGGTAATACAGCGGAGGATATTGAAAGGTTGATAACAGATCCTTTGGAGGATGAACTAAAGAATATCAGCAATGTGGTGGAAATTATTTCCACTTCACAGGAAGATTATTCCATCATCACCGTTGAGTTCGACGAAGAAATTACGGTGGAAGCGGCAAAACAAAAGGTAAAGGACGAGGTTGATGGCGAGAAAGCCAGTGAGGATTGGCCCACCTTCAACGGCGCCAAGGTAGAACCCAACGTGTTCGACCTAAATTTTTCCGAGGAAGTCCCCATAATGAACATCAACTTCACCGGCGATTATCCGGTAGAAAAATTAAAGGAATATGCGGAATACCTTCAGGACGAAATTGAAAATCTCCCTGAAGTAAAAAAAGCCGATATCCGTGGAGCCCAGGAAAAAGAAGTGGAGGTTGCTGTAGATGTCTATAAAATGATGGCGGCCAAGGTTAGCTTTGACGATGTAATGCAGACCATTGGCAATGGTAACATGACCATGTCCGCAGGAAATCTAAAGATTGGCGGCCAACGCCGTACCATTCGTATATTGGGCGAGATAGAAGATCCCAATCAACTTAACGATTTTGTGGTAAAATCAGACAATGGGGCAGTGTATTTAAAAGATATTGCGACCGTTTATTTTGACGAAAAGGATAAAACTACCTATGCCAGGGAATTTGGGGAAAGCGTTGTGATGCTCGATGTTAAAAAGCGTGCAGGCCAAAATGCCATATCGGCATCCGACCAAATTAAGGAAATAGTAAAGACCACCAAGGCCAACTATTTCCCTCCCGATCTTCACATTTCCATTGCCAATGATTCCTCTACAAGAACCCTTAACCAGGTAGATGACTTGGTCAATAATATCATTTTCGGAATTATATTGGTGGTTGGGGTCCTAATGTTCTTTTTAGGGTTCCGAAACGCCTTGTTCGTTGGTTTTGCCATACCCATGTCCATGTTTATGTCCTTTATGATCCTTTCCTGGTTGGGCTATACCTTGAATACCATGATTCTATTTGGAATGATCATGGGATTGGGAATGTTGGTGGATAATGGTATCGTTGTGGTAGAGAACGTGTATCGTTTAATGGATGAGGGAATGCCCCGTATTGAAGCAGCGAAAAAGGGAATCGGTGAAATAGCCTTTCCCATTATTATTTCCACGGCTACCACTGTTGCGGCCTTTGTTCCACTTGGGCTATGGCCTGGAATATTTGGACAGTTTATGATCTATTTTCCAATCACCTTATCGGTAGTATTGGGATCCTCCCTGTTTGTGGCCATATTTATGAACTCCATGTTGGTATCCAACTTTATGGATACCGATGAAAAGGAACTGACTAGAAAACAGCTAATTCGTATCAGTATTGTTTTGGGCGGACTTGGGCTATTGATTTTGTTGTTCGGTGGAGCTATGAGGGGCTTGGGCACGGTTATGATTTTAACGGCGGCCATGTTTTGGATTTACAAATATGTACTGAAGAAATGGGCACTGCGCTTTCAGAAAAATACCATGACCCGCATTGAAAACTGGTATGAGAAAAGATTGATACATGCATTGAGGGGGAAAAATGTATACTGGTATTTTGGAATTACGACTATGCTTTTGGTAGTGGTGTTTATGCTTTTCGGCATGTCCGTAGGCAGTGGGAGAACCAAAATAGAATTCTTCCCGGACAACATCCCCAATGAAATATACGTCTATATAGAATACCCTGAAGGCACCGCCATAGAGAAGACCAATGCAATTACCCTGGATATTGAGAAAAAGGTCTACGGCATTGTCAATGACCAGGCATATTTTCACAATGGGGAGAACTTTATTGTTACCACAGCCGTATCCCAGGTGGGTGAAGGCGCCGGTAATCCTTTGGCAGATGGAGGTTCTTCGGCCGAAATGCCCCATAAGGGTAAAATTACGGTCAATTTCAGTGAATTTAAATATAGACGGGGAGTCAACACCGAGGACATCCGTGCCAAAGTTCAGGCCGGCCTAAGCGGCGTATATCCCGGGGTAGCCATTTCCGTTGAAAAAGAGGCCAATGGCCCACCGGCCGGTTATCCAATTAACATTGAATTGGAAGGTAAGGATTACGACCAATTGATCAATACGGCCGAGGATATCAGAAACTTTATCAACACCAAAAATATCGCCGGTATAGAAGAAATAAAAATTGACGTAAACAAGAGCAAGCCTTCCATGCAAGTGGCGGTAGACCGTAAAAAGGCAGGTGAACTAGGGGTCTCTGTTGGCCAAGTGGGGAACCAATTGCGAAGGGCTCTGTTTGGTGAAAAAGCCGGTGTATATAAGGAAGATGGGGATGATTATGATATCAATGTCCGTTTTAGCGAAGATTTAAGATATAATAAAAGCGCCCTTTTCAACCAAAATATCATATTTAGGGACCAATCTACGGGTAAAATCAAGGAAATCCCTATTTCCGCTGTGGCAACAGAAAGAAATACATCGGCCTTTAGTGCTATTAAACACAGGGACAACAAACGTGTGGTTACCGTCTATTCCGGGCTTCAGCCTGGGTTTACCGATGCGGCGGCCATTGTTGCCGAGATACAAAAGGAAATGGAAGAATTCAAAAACCTTCCTGACGATATCAAAATAGACTATACGGGGCAAATAGAGGAACAGAACAAACAAATGATGTTCCTTGTAGGTGCATTTTTCACCGGTTTAGGCCTTATTATGTTGATATTGATATTTCAGTTTGGTGGTATTTCCAAGCCATTGATCATAATGATTGCCATTTTCCTAAGTTTTATTGGGGTATTTGGAGGGCTAATGCTTACCGGATGGTCTTTTGTGATCATGATGACGATGATGGGAATAATTTCCTTGGCTGGTATTGTGGTGAACAACGGAGTGGTTCTATTGGATTACACCCAGATTTTAATTGATCGTAGGAAGGTAAAGCTAAGTATGGATGATAAAGCCCTATTGACAAGGGAAGATGCTACAGAAGCGATCATTAAGGGTGGAAAGGCCAGGCTAAGACCAGTACTACTTACAGCCATCACCACCGTATTGGGCTTGATTCCTCTAGCAATTGGTTTAAATATCGATTTCTTTGCCCTATTTTCGGAATTTAATCCGCATATATACATTGGTGGAGACAACGTGGTATTCTGGGGTCCTTTGGCCTGGACGGTAATCTTCGGGTTGATAGTGGCCACCTTCCTAACCTTGATCATTGTTCCTGTACTATTTAATATTACCTACAGGATGAAAATAGCCATAAGGGGCATTGGTAAGCCAAAAACTGAGAAAGTTGTAACTGCCTAGGTTATTTGCAACCAAATCTAATAGGAGCCTGTTTTAATAAAACAGGCTTTTTTTTGCACTATACCTGTACTTATTCTATCAATTCTAATATCCTGTTGGAGAAATACCCAGGTTATTATCGGCTCCGTAGCCATTATGGAAAACTATGTCTATGGCAATACCTATACATTGGATTTTGGAAGCAAAATTATAGTCCATATACTTTTCCCTTATACGAATAATGTGCTCGTTAACGGATTCCGGTAAGATCCAAAACAAAAAAACCCGGCGATATTCGCCGGGTTTCCTATTGAAAAATAATTTTATCATTTATTGATCGCTAACTGACCTTCGCTATTCCATTCGGTAACATTGGCAATTTTACTGTCAACAAAATCTACTTCTTTTAATTTTTTGGCATCCCAGAAAAACCATTTCCCAGTTTTCTTACCTTCGGCATATTCACCCATGGCTATTTTCTTTCCATCTTCACCAAACATCTTCCATTCGCCATGCAGTTTTCCGTTTAGGAAATGTCCCTCTTGGGAAACTTCCCCATTGTCATGGAAATAAGTCGCCTTTAACATTTCACCATCTTGTTCAAAAACAGGTTTTATATCTTGTGCGTTGATTACAACTGCAAATATTAGTGCAAAAACTAGTGTTATTCCTTTCATTTTATTTGGGATTTTATGTTTATCTATTAACTCTTAACGAATTAAAGATACATATATTTTACGAAAAAGAAACCTTTAGTTAACATTAAATTTACATTGAAACATTAATTACTTGTCTTTGAGAGGTTTATAAAACAAAGAAACTCCCTTAAATAGGGAGTTTCTGTTTTAATCGATAAAATGGTTCTATTGTCGCTATTAATTCAAATCTTAAAATTTAAAAGAAAGTCCGGCATTTATAATAGTTCCCGCAAAACCAAATTGATTCACTTCCCAAGGATACTTAAATCTTCCTCCAAGATCTGTAACCACATCGCCTTTGGGATCCAATTCATCCGGATAGACATTCAATAGGTTATTTACTGCTATAGTCGCAGATACTTTCTGTGAAAATTCATAACCCAATATTAGGTCGGTAATAACCTTTCCTGCAAAGACCTGATCCTTTAAGGGATCTGTACCATGATCCCACTTTACCTCCCCAAAGTAGGTATTGTTTAAAATAAAATTCCATTTTTCAATATTGTAGTCAAGCCCAATAAGAATTTTGGATTTTGGCCTAACCGTTGTGATTCTGGCCTGTTCCTTTCTGTTAAAAATCTCATAACCATTGGCTGCCAATAAACTAGGTGTTTTAATTTGCCCTTCAATCTCTGTCTTATTGAAATTGGCAGCTATTGTGGCACCCAAACTTCCAGCACCTATAGCTATATTTTTATAATTGGCCACTATGTCAACACCTGTTGTGTTGGTGTTTACAGCATTTACAAAGAATTTTAAACTAGTTATGTCATTGTCCAATAATATTTCCTCAACAGGATTGTTGTTCGCAGTATCACCATCGAATCCAATCTCATTGGTAAACAATACCCGATCATCAATTTTAACATTGTAAAAATCCACGGCAAAAGATAAATTGGTAAGCGGACTGAATGTAAAACCAGCCGTGATATTTTTTGAAGTTTCAGCAGTTAGCTGTGGTACTCCCAAACCATCCCTGATTATTGGATCAACGTTGTTAAATGTCCCCTGATTGGAAATAGTCCCACCGGAAACCAATGTTTGTATATTGCTCAAATAAATTTGATGTAATGCCGGTGCTCTAAAACCTGTGCTATAAGAGGCCCTAATGGCTCCTTTACGCTCTCCCAATAAATAGCGCCCGTTAACCTTCCAGGAAGTATTATCACCAAAATCGCTAAAGTCCTCGTATCTCAGTGCCCCTCCCAAAAGTAATTTTTCGGTAGGCTCCCATTCCAAATCTCCATAGAGACCATAGTTATCCCTGGTAGCTTCTACCGCATTACTTGGTTGCAATCCAGGAAAGGATACAGCCCCTTGCCCCGCAAAGGAGGCTGACTCACCTGCCAAAGCAGTAAAACGTTCCCCCCTAATCTCGGCACCAAAGGCAATATTGACGGTCCCCAAATTTTTGGAAAAATCCAAATTTCCCAAGGTATTGCTAAAAGAATAGGCCCCAACGTCAAAAGATGTAGGACTATTGGCTCCCAAAACAATGTTTAGCGTGTTTCTTACGTCGTAATTAACAGCATTTCTACCATAAGTACCGCTCAAATCAACATCGAAGGTGAACAATTTCCATTTTACTCCTACCGTTGCATTATTGTCCCTTATATCTGTTTCAAAAGTTGGCTGAAATCCTTGATAAGTGGTTCCTGGATCATGCAATAAGTTATATGGATCGGAAACCCAATATGGTGGTCTGTATAATGCAAAGCTTTTTCCCTTTCTATAGGTAAGCCCTCCAAAAGTATAGATCTCCCCATTGCCATTTTTAAAAGGAATACCTGCATTAAAAAATACATCCATTTTTTCTAGTTCGGGTTGACCTATGGTCATTCCCAAATCCGGGTTTTCAGCCAGCCAGGATCCCCAGTCGGGATCATTTGCAGGTACCCCAAACAAACCATCTTCTCCAGGTGTTCCAGCTCTATTGGTCTTTTCTTGATTATAATAGCCCACTGTCAAGTTGAGATACCCTCCATCTTCACCAAGTTTTATAGCACTATTCACATCTGCAGCAAAATTAAAGCCATCCCCTTCAGTGGTGATTCCGGAACTAACACCCACAGTAGTATATTCAACATTCCTTTTCAATACCATATTAATGACTCCAGCAATGGCATCTGAACCATATTGGGCAGAAGCCCCGTCTCTTAAAACCTCTATCCTTTCTATTGCCGCAGAGGGAACACTTTTCAAATCCACTCCGACTTCCCCTTTACCAGGAGTATCATTGATATATACCAAAGCACTCAAATTTTTACGCTTTCCATTTACCAACACCAAAGTTCTACTTGGACCCAACCCCCGTAAATCAGCAGGATCGAAGTGTGCTGTACCATCTGAGATTGCCTGGGTGGTAGAGTTAAATGATGGAACTTTATAAGTCAACATCTTGTCAACTGTAGGTTGACCGGTGCTTTTTAATTCGGCAACTCCTATATTATCAATAGGCACAGGTGATCCTAGAACTGTTCTTGGCTTGGAACGGTTCCCCAACAAGACAACTTCCTCCAATCCTGTTGCCGATTCATCCATGGCAACGTTCAAAGTTGTTGGTCCGGTTACCTGCATTTCCTTTGAGGCATACCCCAAGGAGGAAAACACTAGAATGGATGGAAAATTATCAACCGAAAGTTCATAATTACCATCAAAATCCGTAGTAGTACCCGTAGTGGTTCCCTTAATAACCACATTCACCCCAGGAAGCGGATCCCCAAGACCCGAGTCGGTCACCTTTCCCTTAACAACATCCTGAGCCAACAACATCAAAGGTGCCATTAAGAAAAATAAGAACATGTTCTTCTTAAATAATTTCTGTTTCATAGTAATGAGTTTCGTTAGATTTATATACTAAAATAAGTAAGTTTTGTTAATATTCTCTAAAATAATTTATAATATGATAAATTTTTATAGTAAAATTTAATAATTTCTCAATTGACTATATTTTTTTCAGCTTACCCTATTACTTCTTACATTTGCCTTTTCTTAGATGATATTAAAAATGTATAGAAGTCATAATTGCGGTGAATTGCGGGAAACCCATCAACAGTCACAAGTAACCTTGTCAGGATGGGTACAAACAGTAAGGGATAAGGGTTTTGTTGTATGGGCCGATCTTCGGGACCGATATGGTATTACCCAGCTCATTTTTGATGAGGAACGCTCTTCAAAAGAGATTATGGAGATCGCAAAATCTTTGGGCCGCGAATTTGTAATACAGGTTAAAGGAACCGTGATTGAAAGGGCTTCCAAAAATCCAAACATACCTACCGGCAATGTGGAAGTGCTGGTCTCTGAGATCAAAATCCTCAACAAATCCCTGGTACCTCCTTTCACCATTGAAGACCAGACCGATGGTGGTGAGGATATCCGGATGAAATTCCGATATCTGGACATTCGCAGAAATCCCGTAAAAAACAACCTTATTTTTCGTCATAAAGTAGCCATTGAGGTTAGAAAATACCTCTCCGACCAAGGTTTTATTGAAGTTGAAACGCCTTATTTGATAAAGTCTACCCCGGAAGGCGCCCGAGATTTTGTGGTTCCAAGCAGAATGAACGAAGGCCAGTTCTATGCCTTGCCACAATCGCCCCAGACCTTTAAGCAATTACTAATGGTGGGCGGAATGGACAAATACTTCCAGATCGTTAAATGCTTTAGGGACGAAGACCTTAGGGCGGACAGGCAACCGGAATTTACACAAATCGACTGTGAAATGGCCTTTGTGGAACAAGAGGACATTCTAAACATCTTTGAAGGCCTTACCAGACATTTGTTAAAAGAAATTAAAGGGGTCTCTATTGACAAGTTCCCAAGAATGACTTACGATGAGGCCATGAAAAAATATGGCAACGACAAACCGGATATCCGATTTGGGATGGAATTCGGTGAACTTAACGCCATTGCACAGCATAAGGACTTTGGAATATTCAATGAGGCCGAATTGGTAGTAGGTATTGCCATACCCGGTGGAGCGGCCTATACTAGAAAAGAAATTGACGCGCTTGTAGATTGGGTACGTAGGCCACAAATAGGGGCTAAAGGCATGGTCTATGCCAAATATAATGAAGATGGTTCCTTTAAATCTTCGGTAGATAAATTTTATGATCAGGAAGATCTTGCAAAATGGGCAGAAGTCACGGGAGCAAAGGCGGGCGACTTAATCTGCGTGCTTTCCGGAGATGCCAATAAAACGCGCACACAGTTAAGTGCGCTTAGAATGGAAATTGCACAACGTCTAGGATTGCGAAAAAAGAACGAGTTTGCCCCCCTTTGGGTAATAGATTTTCCATTGTTGGAGCTGGACGAGGAAACTGGGCATTACCATGCCATGCACCATCCGTTTACCTCGCCAAAACCTGGACAATTGGAATTGTTGGATACCGATCCGGGAGCAGTAAAGGCCAATGCCTATGACCTAGTATTGAATGGAAATGAAATTGGAGGTGGCTCCATACGTATTCACGATAAGCAGATACAATCCACAATGTTTAGACATCTTGGCTTTAGCCCTGAGGAGGCCAAGGCACAATTTGGATTTTTAATGGACGCCTTTCAATATGGGGCACCTCCACATGGTGGTTTGGCATTTGGCCTGGATAGGTTGGTGGCCATTTTAGGTGGACAGGAAACCATTCGCGATTTTATTGCTTTTCCAAAAAATAACAGTGGCCGCGATGTCATGATCGATGCTCCTGCCCCGATTGACGATTTACAATTGAAGGAACTTCACCTAAAATTGGATTTATAATCATATCTTTAAAATCCTGCTAGTCCAGTACTAGCAGGATTTTTTTCAATGGCATGACAGCACTAAAAAAATCTTGGCTTACCAACTTTTTGGTTTGGCGCGCAAAACATATTTCCCAAAGGCAATTTATTTACCTGCTCAGTATTTTGGTAGGTTTTACCTCGGGGATCGGTGCGGTTATCCTTAAAAATCTAACCCATTTTTTTCAACATTTATTGGAAGGCAATTTGGTAAGGTATTATCACAACGCCTTTTATTTTGTCTTTCCCATCATTGGCCTAACTATTGTTTATCTGATCATTAAATATGTGATCCGCAACAAAGTGAGCCATGGTATCCCATCCACCCTTTTCGCTATTTCAAAAAAAAAGGGAATCATGAGAAAATATCAAATGTTCGGATCCATTCTTACTGCCCCTATTACCGTTGGTTTTGGAGGATCTGTTGGATTGGAGGGCCCTACGGTGGCCACCGGGGCAGCAATAAGTTCCAATATCTCAAGAATGTTCCATGTAAACCAGACCACAAGGAACTTACTTATTGGATGTGCGGCAGCTGGAGCCATGTCCTCCATATTTAAAGCCCCTATTGCAGCCATAATTTTTGCTATTGAGGTATTTAGCCTGGACCTTACTATTGCGTCCATGTTGCCCTTGCTATTGGCATCGCTTTCGGGAATCATTACTTCCTACTTCTTCTTTGGAAATGATATTCTTTTGCCTTTTAAGCTGGAAGATGACTTTATGATGTCAGACATACCCTTTTATATTGTCCTAGGGCTATTTGCGGGCTCAACTTCCATATATTTCACAGAAGTCTATGAGCGGGTCCAAAAGCTATTCGATAAAATAGATTCCCCCATAAAAAGGTTGCTTTATGGAGGTACGGCCATAGGAATATTGGTTTATTTGGTCCCTCCCCTATACGGTGAAGGTTTTGATGTTATTAACAACCTCATCAAAGGCAATCCCGAAAAGGTATTGGAAAACAACATTTTCCAATTGGACCTTACCAATGTTTGGATGGTAATAGGCTTACTTGCCGGATTGGTTTTTTTTAAAATTATAGCCTGTGCCCTTACTTTTGGTGCAGGGGGCGTTGGGGGCATCTTCGCCCCAACACTCTTTATGGGAAGTATAATGGGCAATTGTATCGCCAAGGCAATTAACAATTTAGGAATCTTCCCTAACCAAATTTCTGAAAGCAATTTTACCCTTGTAGGCATGGCCGGCCTCATGGCAGGGGTACTTCACGCCCCGCTTACGGCTATATTCCTTATTGCAGAGGTTACAGGAGGTTATGAATTGTTTATTCCGTTAATGATAACTTCGGCCATCTCCTTTTCCATAACCAAATATGTACACCCACATTCTGTCTATAACATGGAACTGGGAAGAAAGGGCGAATTAATAACACATGATAAGGATCATGCCGTTTTAACCCTGATGGATATTGACAAGGTCATTGAAGACAATTTTGTACCCATATATCCCGAGATGAACTTGGGGGACATTGTACACCAAGCGGTGGTAAAATCCAGTAGAAATATATTTCCGGTGATTGACAAGGAGGACAACACTCTTCTAGGGGTTATTCTGTTGGATGACATTCGCCCCATTATGTTCGATCAGAAATTGTACAAGGAGGTGATGGCTGCCGACATTATGAACACCCCCCCTGAAATTATTGAAATGGACAAGGATAAAATGACAGATATTATGGAGAAATTTCAAAATAGTGGTGCTTGGAACCTGCCCGTCATCAAGGATGAAAAGTATATTGGTTTTATCTCCAAATCCAAGCTCTTGACCGCTTATAGAAGAAAATTAATAACTTTAACCTCCTAAAACCCAGGTTGGGAATGAAATATATTATTTCTTTAATTCTCTTAGCGTCCTTTGCTTCCATCATTTATGGCTTTAGCATTAATGAGGAAGATTTGGCCTTATCCAATAAGTGTATTGGTTTTGGTACTGTCGGAATATTTTTGATAGCCATGCCCCTCTTTCTTATCAAGGTGAGCAAAGGCAAAAAAATGAAGGATTATATGCTCACCGAGGAAAACATCAGAAAAATGCAGGGAAAGGAAATGGACCCCAAAGACAAGCAGTAATTTTGATATTTTTTTAGATTGATTATGGCCATTTTGACCAAAAAAACATAAATTAGTAATCTAAACGATTATTATTTTAATTCAATTGGAATGACTGGAACAGTAAAATTTTTTAATGAATCCAAGGGATATGGCTTCATTACCAACGATGACACGGGTAAGGACATTTTTGTTCATGCTACTGCATTAAACGGAACTGAACTTAACGAAGGAGACAAAGTAGAATACCAGGAAGAAGAAGGGCGCAAGGGTATAGTTGCTGCAAAAGTGCAGGTAATCGGCTAATACTATTTTATTTTGAAAAATTGTAAACCCTTGGCAACCCTAAGGGTTTTGTTTTTAATCAACCTATTGGCTACCTGCCTATTTTATCAATTTCAACAGGAAGCCATCGGCCCCACTCCCCGAGGTAGTGAAGTTTTGATCTATCATGAGTTGTGATTTGGCAACATCTACCCCACCTATCTCCTTGTCATTTAATAACAAATAGTATAGGTCTTTCTCCTTTATAATGGAATAAGTATAGGTTCCCGATGGCAAGCCATTGTAAATTGCGCTGGACGCATCATTGTTGGTAATGGTCAATGACCCATCAGCGGCGTTGAATTTCCAAACAATTTTACCTTTTTCGAAGTCATCGTCAACCCCAGCGAAACCGCCACTAACGTTAATAAGACTCCAAGTTCCATTAACTTTATCGTTTCCCTCAGGAGTTAGGTCTGTGGAACATCGGTTAAAGACCAAAATCACGACCAAAAAGAACATTAATCCGCATATTTTCATATTAACCTAGATTGTTGAACTAAAAAGTAGATACACAACTAGTCAATACGTTGCGTTTTCGGTTGGCCCTAATAGGTGCCTTTCTAATTTAAATTGCGTTTTTGAATAAAAAAGCGCTTTAAAATGGCCGAAGCTTCCTCCTCCAATACCCCATTCACTAGTTCGGTCTTGGGGTGTATTTTGGTCCCCATGGTCACAAAGCCCCTATCTATATCCTTTGCCGCGTATACTATTTTGGAAATTTGGCTCCAGTATAACGCGCCGGCACACATTTGACAGGGTTCCAAGGTAACATATAGGGTACAATTATGAAGGTATTTCCCCCCCAGAAAATTAGCAGCCGAAGTTATGGCCTGCATTTCTGCATGTGCCGTAACATCGTTTAAACGTTCAGTTAAATTATGCGCCCTGGCAATGATCCTATTCTCAACAACGATGACCGCCCCAACGGGCACCTCCCCAATCTCAAAGGCCGCTTCTGCCTCCTGCAAGGCCTTCCTCATAAAATAAGCATCATCGAACGGATTGATCATTTGAATCATTTTAAGGCACAATAGTAAACAATAATGGTGAAGGTTCAAAAAAAATACGAATTGTTTAATATATCAATAAAAACAGTCAATCAAACACTTAAAAACATACCAACCCATGTTTAAATACATTAGTTTTGCGTAACATTTTTAGTATGCCCAAGGGAATTCTTCAACATATTAACGACCCTAAGGATATCCGATCCTTGGAAATAGTCGATTTATTACAACTTGCCCAAGAATTAAGGGAGTTTATCATAGATATTGTTGCAACCAAAGAAGGACATTTAGGGGCTAGCCTGGGCGTGGTTGAGCTCACAATTGCCCTCCACTATGTGTTCAACACCCCAAAAGACAAACTAATATGGGATGTGGGACATCAGGCATACGGCCATAAAATATTAACTGGACGAAGGGAAATATTCAATACCAACAGGCAATTGGGAGGGATAAGCGGATTTCCAAAACGTACGGAAAGCCCCTATGACGACTTTGGGACCGGCCATAGTTCCACCTCCATTTCGGCCATTCTCGGAATGGCTTTGGCGTCCCAAATCAAGGGCTCCAGGAATGTACAGCACATAGCGGTCATTGGCGATGCTTCCATTGCAAGTGGTATGGCCTTTGAAGGTCTTAACCATGCCGGCGACACCAATGCCAATATCCTGATTGTATTAAATGACAATGCCATAGGAATAGACCCTAGTGTAGGGGCTTTGAAAAAATACCTTACCAATGTTAAAAAAGGAACGGCCAAAGATGAGAACATTTTTGAATGTTTAAATTTTAACTATTCCGGCCCCATGGATGGGCATGATCTGGCAGCTCTGGTTAACGAACTAAGGAGACTAAAGGATATTGAAGGACCTAAATTGCTACACATCATAACCACCAAGGGCAAGGGTCTCAAAAAAGCCGAGGAAAATCAAGTTGTTTATCACGCCCCGGGAAAATTTGATAAGCTTACAGGTGACCTTTGGCCCAAAACCTCCGAAATACAGCCTCCAAAATATCAGGATGTATTTGGGCATACCCTTTTGGAATTGGCCAAAAAGAATGAAAAAATAGTGGGCATTACCCCGGCCATGCCTACCGGAAGTTCCCTAAAATACATGATGGAAGAACTCCCTGATAGGGCTTTTGACGTGGGCATTGCGGAGCAACATGCAGTAACCATGGCTGGCGGAATGGCTGCAGAAGGCCTGGTCCCTTTTTGCAACATCTACTCCACTTTTTTACAACGAGCCTATGACCAGATCATACACGATGTAGCACTACAAAATCTTCCCGTTATTTTCTGTTTGGATCGTGCAGGCATAGTTGGACAGGACGGTGCCACCCATCACGGAATATATGATATGGCATACCTAAGGTGTATACCAAATCTTATTATTTTTGCACCCTTGAACGAAATTGAACTCAGGGATATTATGTTCACTGCACAGCTCGGATTAGATAACCCCATTGCCATAAGATATCCTAGAGGAAGGGGCGTAACACTGGATTGGAAGCAAAAGTTTCATAAAATTCCGATAGGAATATCCCAAGAATTGAAAAAAGGAACGAAAATTGCAGTACTTTCCATCGGCCATATTGGGAATATGGTCGCAGATTTACTAAAAAGCATGCACAATACGGACCAGATTGGCCATTACAATATGCGTTTTGTAAAACCTTTGGATACCGACATGCTTCAAAGAATATTTTCGACCTATGAGAACATCATCACCATTGAAGATGGCTGTAAAATAGGGGGATTTGGAAGTGCAATTTTGGAATATGCCAATGAGATGCATAGTTTTGTCCCCATTAAAGTTTTTGGGATTGAAGATGTTTTTATAGAGCAGGGAACCATTGAAGAGCTCCATAAAATAGCTAAAATAGATATATCGACCTTAAAAAATTATATTAACAACCTCTTGAACACTGATTAGCATGTACGGTAAAATTTTCATTTTTGTCCTTCTGTTCCTAAATTTCAATTTTTTATTCGCACAAGATACCATTCCCGCTCCACAACCTCCAGATTCTACCCAAGTAGATTCTATGCGAGTAGATAGCACGCGTATAGATACCATCGTAATACGGACCTTGCAGGACAAAATAAAGTACATTCCCCGAGGTGCGGATTTGACCAATCCGATCGTTTCATTTAAACGCACCAAGCCCCTAGAGGAAAAGTATAGACGTTTTAGAATTCCGTCATTTTGGGAAAAGGAGAATAAACTTGGATTTAACTTTAGTGAGGTAGCCTTTGTAAACTGGAATGCGGGGGGGAACAATTCCATTTCCGGATTGGCCAGCGCCAAGTTTGTCCGAAATTATAAATTTCGATATGTACAACTCAACAACAATTTGGATATACGATACGGTCTAAATGCCCAAGAAGGCTTTAAATTAAGAAAATCCGATGATGCACTTCGGTTTTCCTCCACTTTTGCGTTTCGTAGGGACACCATAAGTAATTGGTATTATTCTGCCAGTGCGGAGTTTAGGACCCAGTTCTCCAATGGTTATAAATACCCTAACAGGGATAAACCCATTTCTAGGTTTATGGCGCCTGGGTATGCCCTTTTGGGTGCTGGTACCTCCTTTATTCCAGAAGGCAAAAAATTTAACCTTCGCTTGGCCCCACTTACCTTCAAATCTACCTTTGTTCTGGACCAAACCCTGGCCAACAGTGGTGCCTTTGGGGTCCAAAAAGCACTTGTGGATACGGATGGCAATATAATTAAGGAGGGAGAAAACGTTTATCTGGAATTTGGTTTTTTGGTGTCCAACACCTGGCAAACCATGGTTTATGAAAATGTCAAATTAAATCACAGATTGCAATTGTACTCGGATTACGTAAATAATTTCGGAAATATAGATGTGGACTGGGAGGTAAATCTGGATTTAAACGTAAACAAATATGTAAAGGCCTCCATTGGCACCCATGTTCTTTATGACCACGATATCATATTCGATGAGGTAAAAGCGGCGGATGGCACCGTTACCAGCCCGGGAAAACGTAAAATTCAATTCAAACAATTACTGGGGGTAGGTTTGGTCTATGATTTTTAAAGCTGTTTTCCCATAATCTTATTATGGATATGAACCGCTGCGCTATCCGATAAGCTGGCTACATAACAGCAGGTACTCAAGAGTATGTCGTATGTAGAACCAGTGCTTGCCCTGTAAGGTTCGGGCAAGGTAGAAATCATTAGTCGGTCATAATTGGAGCTATTCCCTTCCTTATTCCGGATCAATGCGGTGGCATACACATCCAAAATGTCCGAGATAATCCTGTAGCCCGCTATTTCCTTTTCCAATACTTCATGGGACCGGTAGACCTTCTGCACACTTAAGGTAATAATATCTTCTATCTGGGCCTTGAACTTGCTTTTATCCAATAAGGATACCGAAAATTCCCCATTGAGGATAGCTTCCTCATTTTCAATAAAAATTGAAATGGCATCAGAAATCAAGGTATTGATCGCCAATGCCCTTAAATAGCTCAAGCGATCTTCCATATAGACCAAATTATTATACTTTTTTATATTGATACTGTCCTTGACCAACTTTATTAAATATTCCAGGGCATAATCCTCCGATATAAGGCCTAAATTGATTCCATCCTCAAAATCGATAATGGTATAACAAATATCATCCGCCGCCTCTACCAAGAAGGTAAGCGGGTGTCTGCAAAAACCAACGTCTTTGCCCTGTCCCCTCGATTCCAGTCCCAATTCAGCGGCCACTTCTTGAAAAGAGGCCACATCCTGTTGAAAAAATCCAAATTTCTTGTCCGCAATATGTTTTGTCGGCTTTTTGGGCAGGGATTCTTTTGGGTACTTCATAAAGGCACCCAAGGTGGCATAACTAAGTCGCAATCCACCTTCAACACCCTGGCGGGATTCCGTTAATAGTCTATATCCATTGGCATTACCTTCAAAATCTACAATGTCCTGATATTCCTTTTGCGTCAATACCCCTTCAAATTGTTTGCCTTTGCCAGTTTTAAAGTATTCCCCTATGGCCTTCTCGCCACTATGCCCAAAAGGAGGGTTTCCAATATCATGTGCCAAGGCCGCGGCGGCAACAATGGCGCCAATATCGTTGAAATGATAGCCGTGTACTTCTCGTAAATGGGGGTGTTTTTCCAAAATTTTCTTTCCGGCGATCCTTCCCAGACTTCTGCCTACCACCGAAACCTCCAAACTATGGGTAAGACGGGTATGTACAAAATCGGTTTTGGAAAGGGGTATTACCTGAGTCTTGTCCTGTAGGCTTCTAAATGCCGCAGAAAATATCACCCTGTCGTAATCCACTTCAAACCCCAATCGGGTTTCATCCTGTTCCTTTCTTATTCTTTTGTGGGTATCACCAAAACGTTTCAAGGAAAGAAGCTGTTCCCAATGCATAATTTAATTTTAGTGGCCGCAATATACATTTTTAACAATTCAACACATAATAAATCCAGCTTCCACTTTATAAACTTCAAAACCTAGATCCCAATTTTAACGATTAATTAAACTTAAGATTACAATGGATTCAATCCGTATTCCCATCTTAGCAATTGTCTTAAGACGAAGTTGGTTTCATTATAGATATTAGTTTTTGTCGACTAAATAATTGAAATCTAAGGCTACCTCTGGCCAAGGTAGCTTTTTCATTTAAAGTAAAATTGTTTATAGATTAACATTAACTTTACATAGGTGTTGGTATTTTGCACCCGACAAAAACTAATACATTATGAAAATGAAATGCTTAGCCCTTGGGCTTGCATTATGCTCACTTTATATTTCCTATTCTCAAGAACCAAATGCCCCTGAATTTGGCAAGGGCCTTTTTAATTTAATGGGTAGGGACAGTACCTGGAGTGCCAAAATTGCCGCTAGGATGCAAATGTTAAGTAGCACTACTTGGTCAGAAAATCCGAACGATAATTTCACGGACCCCCATTTTAATGCCCTTATTAGAAGGGCCAGACTAAAATTTGACGGGTTTGCCTATTCGCCAAAACTCAAGTACAAGATTGAAATAGGATTGTCCAATAGGGATATTTCTGGGGGATCACAATACACCAGTAACGCTCCAAGATACATCTATGATGCCGTTGTAATGTGGAATTTTTATAAAAATTTTGAACTATGGGCAGGCCAGACCAAACTTCCGGGCAATATAGAACGTGTAATTTCCTCTGGCAATATGCAATTGGTAGATCGCTCTTTATTGAATAGACAATTCAATATAGACCGCGATATGGGCCTACAGATAAGACATCATTTTTTCTTGAACAATAAAATTCTGATAAGGGAAAAAATGTCCATATCACAAGGGGAGGGAAGGAATATCACGACCGGGAATCTAGGAGGACATCAATATACGGGGAGACTGGAACTGCTCCCATTTGGCGAATTCACCAACAATTCCGAATATAGCGGTGGTGATTTAAAAAGGGAAAAATCCCCAAAACTAATGTTGGCTGCCACCTACGACTTTAATCACAGGGCCGTAAAAACAAGAAGTAATCAGGGCGAATATATGGTCACCGATTTTGGTTTTCACCAAACCAACATCAGCACCCTGTTCATAGATGCCATGTTCAAATATAACGGATTTTCCTTTATGGGTGAATATGCCTACAGGGATGCCGAAGATCCCTTTGCCAGAAATATGGATGGCTCCTTAACCGGGGAAGTGGTTCAGGTGGGCCGCGGATTAAATCTGCAAACCGGTTATCTTATGAACCACCATTGGGAGATATCTGGAAGATACACCCATGTGAAACTAAAGAAAAACATTACCGGTGAAAACCCAAAAAAACAATACACATTGGGACTTTCCAAATATATTGTAGGCCACAAATTAAAGGTGCAAACAGATATCAGCTATCTTTCCGTAAATAATGGCCCTGATGAATTAATGTATAGACTACAATTGGACGTACATTTTTAGTTAAAAATATAACCTTAAGATAACGTTACAAACCTAGAGACTTTAGATATTTGCAAACTATTTTTATAAGATAATGGATAATATATATTTATTAATGATCATTGCCCTTGCCTTCTTGGCAATAGCAGATTTAGTTGTTGGGGTTAGCAATGACGCCGTTAACTTTTTAAATTCCGCCATCGGCTCCAAAGCCATTTCGTTCAGGACCATTATGATCGTGGCCAGTTTGGGGATAGCCATAGGAGCCATTTTCTCCAGTGGTATGATGGAGGTGGCCCGTAAGGGGATATTTCATCCAGGTGAGTTTATGTTCAGCGAGATCATGATCATCTTTATGGCCGTCATGATTACGGATATCCTGTTATTGGATTTCTTCAACACGGTGGGAATGCCTACCTCCACTACGGTTTCCATAGTCTTTGAACTTTTGGGCGCCTCGGTAGCCATGTCCTTTATTAAAATTGCCTCAAGTGGGGGTGACTATATTGACATTTACAATTACATAAACACTTCAAAGGCCACTGAAATTATTTTGGGCATATTGCTTTCCGTTGTAATTGCCTTTTCCATAGGTGCCCTAGTGCAATATCTGTCCCGAATTCTACTTTCTTTCGACTTTAGAAAAAAGGCTAAGATAATTGGAGCACTTTTTGGAGGTATTGCCCTGACCGCTATCACCTATTTCATCCTAATCAAAGGTCTAAAAGGCGCCACCTTTGTGAGCGATGATGTCCTGGACTATATAAAAAACAACACCAGTACCATTATCATAGGTAGTCTGGTACTTTGGACCCTGGTATCATATATTATTTCGGTACTATTAAAATACGACGTGTATAAGCTTATTATTGTGGTAGGAACATTTGCATTGGCACTTGCTTTTGCCGGGAACGACCTAGTTAACTTTATTGGGGTGCCCATCGCCGCTTGGCAGTCTTTTGAGGCTTGGCAGGCTTCAGGGATTCCTGCAACCGAATTTAGCATGACCGTTTTGGCCGAAAAGGTTCCTACCCCCACTATTTTGCTGTTCGTGGCAGGTATGGTCATGGTACTTACCCTCTGGTTTTCCAAAAAGGCACGTTATGTAACCCAAACGGAAATTAACCTATCCAGGGAAGGCGAATCCAAGGAACGCTTTCAGCCTAATTTTCTATCAAGGGGAATAGTAAGGTCGGCTATGATGCTGTCTACTGTCACCTCTGCCCTTTTGCCAAAAGCCCTTCAGGAAAAAATAGATTCCAATTTTAAAAAACCCGTTATACCCCTTTCCAAAGATAAGACCTTTGAAATGCCAGCTTTTGATATGGTAAGGGCTTCCGTTAACTTGATGGTAGCCGGGGTACTTATTTCCGTGGCCACCTCATACAAATTGCCATTATCTACCACTTACGTTACATTTATGGTGGCAATGGGATCTTCTTTGGCCGATAGGGCATGGGGCGCAGAAAGTGCCGTTTACCGGGTTGCCGGGGTATTGAATGTCATTGGAGGGTGGTTCTTTACGGCTATTATAGCCTTTGTCTCTGCCGCAGTTATAGTTTCCCTAATCAATATTCATGTTCCATCCATGGTGGCCATTCTATTGTTGATTGCGGTTTTATTGCTGGTTAGGAACTACATTTCGCATAATAAAAAATCTAAGGAAATAAGGGCCGAAGACAGTTTAAGAAAGGCCGAAAGCAGCTCCATCCAAGGTGTGATAGAAGAAAGTGCCGACAACATCTCCAATGTGGCAAAAAGAAGTAACAAGATTTACACACACATCATCGACGGATTGGCCAAACAGGATTTGGAGCTTCTAAAAAAGAACAAAAAACAGGTGGTTAAACTTTCTGCGGAAATAGACGAACTAAGAGATCATATCTTCTATTTTATCAAGAATTTGGATGAGGCCAGTGTTGGCGCCAGTAACCTTTATATCAATATATTGGGGTATTTACAGGATATGGCCCAATCATTGGAATATCTGAACAAGATAAGCCATAAGCACATCCACAATAACCATAAAAAATTGAAATACAACCAGATTAAAGAACTTAAGGAAATTGATCTGGAATTACAAAAATTGTTGAGTGCCACAAAGGCCGCATTTGAAACCCGCTCCTTTGAACGCATTGGTGTAATTTTTGCCAGCAAACAGGAACTGTTGGATATGGTTTCACAAAAAATAGAAAAACAGATCGCTAGGACACGTACCGAAGAGTCAAGTCCAAAAAATACTACGTTGTACTTTACCTTTCTCTTGGAAACAAAAGATTTTATTAATGCTACAATGAATCTTTTGGAGCTCTATTACAATGAGCACGACAGTACGGTGGAACCCGCCAAGTTGGAAATGCAATAGCGCAACACAACCATTAAATATTTATAGCGAATTCTTGCCATATTGGTATGTCTAGTTACGACCAAGGGATACTTGGAACAGAAAGTATCGCAGCCTCAACTATTGGACTAGGCCATTGAATATAATGACTCCAATAACAATTTGCAGACCTTTAAATTTGAATTTACAGCGACCTTGGAATCGCCTAAATGGGATTAACGAATTATACGGATAATACTGTAGCGTTCCTCCTTTTCCTTTAAGCTAACCACAAATAAGGCAGGAAAAACCACGGAACAGATGGTGAAGGGGGAAAAATGTCCTTTGAAAATTGTCCGTATGGCCATTACTTCAGAATAGAATATAGCACTCCAGGATATCTATTGTGTACGTGCCAAATTAATGAGTGCCTAGTGCACCTATCTCAATGGCCTTCCCATGAAATTAAGGGACACGGAAACCCTTGCAGATCCAAATGTTGAGATCAAAACCATTAGGGACAAGGAATATTTGACACTAAAGGTAACATATTGCGAGGATGTGGGAACGGTTACCTGATATTTCTATTTCGACCCTAACAGCTATGCCATGGAAGCTTATCAACGCTTCCATGATAATACCAAAAATGTTGGTGAATTCATTGAATTGAACGCGGGAGATATCATCAACAATGCTAAAATGCCCAAGAACAGGGCGTGGCACTACTACAGGTACGAGCAATATTTTGGCACCGATATTTTGAACAAATCGTCCAGTTAATCTATCTATAAAAATTCATTTCATCCATATATTTCCAGACTTTTTCCGGAAGCATAGGTCTCACATTCTTGCCCAATTTATGTTGCGCCCTAATAAAGGTCGAGGATATTTCCATGATAGGAGCTTCCACGTATTGAATCTTATCGTGATCTTTAAAACGATGCGCTACCTCCCCTTCAGAAATTCTTGGGTAGACATAGATGAAGTGATTTTCCAGAATTACCTCATAATTCTTCCATTTATGCAGTCCCTTCAAATTATCCTCCCCCATTATTAAACAGAAATTATATTTGTCATTATACTTATCATGTAAATAGGCAAGTGTATTTACGGTATAATTGGGTTGGGGAAGATCAAACTCTATTTTGCTCGGCTTTAATTTGGGATAATCCACGGTAGCTTCAGCTACTAGCTGATATCGATGATGATTGTCCAACAAACTTTTTTTGGTTTTAAACGGACTTTGTGGAGTAACTACAAACCATACCTCATCCAAATCAGAAAACTCTACCATATGATTGGCTATCACCAAATGCCCAATATGGATAGGATTGAAGGTGCCGAAATAAAGTCCAATTTTTTTATTCATGCGAAGTTTGATTCAATACCATTTTTCAAAGAAGTCCTCCCAAGATGTAACCACACGGGACAATCCCAACCAGAATCTGTTTTCCTATATTTTGTTTTTAACTTCAACACCAATATAGTCCGCTACCAATCTATGTGCTTCCTCCAGGGCGGTATCCAAATCATAATTCTTGATGACCACATCAAATTGGGGAGCAGTGGCCAACTCTACTGAAGCTTTCGCAATCCGCATGTTAATTTTATCGTCGGACTCCGTACTCCGTTTTTTCAACCTAATTTTAAGTTCATCAACACTGGGCGGCTTTACAAATACAGCAAGTGTCTGATCGGGAAACTTCTTCTTGATGCGCAGGCCACCAACCACGTCTATATCAAAAATTACGTTCTTGCCCTCTGCCCAAAGTCGGTCTACCTCACTTTTTAGAGTCCCATAGAAATTATCCCTATACACCTCTTCCCATTCCAAAAAGTCATCGTTCTTAATGTGTCTCTTAAACTCGGACAGGGTCATAAAATAATAATGTTCGCCATGCTTTTCCTTGCCCCTCCTAGGCCTGGAGGTGGCAGAAATGGAAAACGCCAAATTGAGCTCCGGCTGATTTAATAAATGTTTGACGATAGTAGTTTTTCCACTGCCCGATGGGGCAGAAAAAATAATTAGCTTTCCTCCTTTCATTATAAAACGTTAAGCATTTGTTCCTTAATCTTTTCCAATTCATCCTTCATCTGCACTACCAGCTGTTGCATAGGTGCAAAATTTGCCTTGGATCCAATGGTATTGATTTCCCTTCCTATTTCCTGACTAATAAAGCCCAGCTTTTTACCATTGGAATCGTCCGATTTAAGGGTGGCGGCAAAATAATCCAAGTGGTTCAGCAAACGGACTTTTTCTTCCGTGATATCATATTTCTCCAGATAATAAATAAGCTCCTGTTCAAAACGGTTTGTGTCAAGATCGGCCTTTAAGTCAGCTACGGCCTTTTCCAGCCGTTCCCTTATCGTCAGGAGCCTATCAGGGTCCATTTGTGCCACCTGTTCCAATAAGCCCTTTAAAACGCCTATTCTGGCCTCAAAATCGGCTTCCAAAACCTTTCCCTCCTCTGTTCTAAAGATGTTTATTTCCTTTAGGGCCTCCTCCAATGATTCCTTAATGACCTTGTATTCCTCTTCATCAATGTCTTCCCGTTCCGTTTTCATAGTATCGGGCATGCGCATAGCAATTTCCAAAAGACCCATTTCATTCCCTGAAACAATATGTCCCAACTGCTTCATGTATTGCCTAACCACTACTTCGTTTACCTCAGAAGAAGTCTCTGCGCCGGTATTTTCAATATAAAGTCCAAAATCTATCTTGCCCCTGACCAATGAGCCTGCAATAGTCCTGCGCAATTCCAATTCCTTTTCCCTATATGTAGAAGGAATTCTGGCGTTTAAATCGAGACTTTTGCTGTTAAGGGATTTAATTTCTATTGTAATTTTTTTAGATGGAAGTTGAATTACATGCTTCCCAAACCCTGTCATTGATTGGATCATAAATTGTTTTTAGAATTTGTCAAAGGTAAATAAAATTGGGGTTTGAATAAAGGATGGCAAGGATCCTGAATAATTCCTTACCAACAACCTATTTTTTTAATATAAAACCTCATCCTAAATTGGATGGGTCCTTATCAAACAATGGCCTTCCGTTTTTGTCAAATTTAATCCCCAATTGGCGTTCACACCAAAAAATTCCCACAAATACGGCCACGATTAAGAAAAAAGTAGAAATGCCCATAGCCCAAGAGGGCTTAATGAAATAGGCAATTACCCCAGCTATAAAAGTTGAAATTCCAACCCACAACATCATCTTGGCCCCAATAAAATTGCCAAAATCCCATGTATCCTGGTTCCGCATACTTCTACGCGTCCGATAGCCATAGAGATAATTGATGCTCTTGGGTGGATGTACTTTATAGATCCAAGAAATAAAGGTTAAAACTAGACCGGGCGCTGTTGCTGACAAGAAAAACACCCACTCCATCTAAAGCTCCCTTACCCATATATTCCTGTAACTTACCCTACTGTTGTCCCCGTGGTCCTGAAGTCTTAAAGGGCCCTTTCCATGTGCGGGATTTTTGGGCCAACCTATATAGGGGGTGGTTCCCTTAATTTCAACATTGTCCTGAATCAGCACACCATTATGCAAAACCGTTACTGTCCCGGATTTAATTTTATCCCCCGCATCATTGAACTCCGGTGCGTGATAAACAATATCATAGGTATTCCATTCCCCCGTAGGTACCGATGCCATGGCGAGCGGTACGTGTTGCTTGTAGATTGAACCTACTTGGCCGTTTACATAGGTATCATTGTCATTGTTGTCCAAGACCTGAACCTCGTACAGCCCATTTAAAAAGACGCCGCTATTGCCCCTACTTTGTCCTTTTCCCTGTATTTCTATTGGGGATTTCCATTCCAAGTGCAACTGTATACTTCCAAAATTTTGGACCGTCTGTATATCACCCGTCTTGTTGTTAACGGTCATACTACCATCCTTATTTACGATCCACTTGGCTGCCGTACTATCCCTAGAGCTGATCCAATTGTCCAAATTGTCCCCACTAAAAAGTATAATGGCATCACTGGGGGCTTTTTTTATAGGGTCAAATGGATTTACTACTGGAGGCACGGGCTTATAAAATTCGGTCTCTTCGGGTGTAGTAGGCTCAGTACCGGAGTATTCCTCGTTTACTACAATTTCTTCCCCCGTCGATTTTAGGTCTTTTGGTTCCAAAGGATCCACATTGACCTTTTCCTTGCAGGCAAATGCCAACAACAAAATTATAGGAATACAAATAGATCTTAGCTGCTTGGGCATAACCAATAATGTTTTAATCCAATGTTTTTATCTTAATATTTCTATAGGATACTATGTCCCCATGATCCTGTAAACCTATTTTTCCAGTCTTATATTTTCCAAAGTGCTCCGACCCCTTAAATTTAGAATTGGCCACCATAGCATCCCATTCCTCTCCTTGTACCGGGAAAGAAGCCACTTCCGTACCATTCAACACAACATTCCCTTTATTGGTTATATGGTTTACGGTAATAACACAGGTGTTCCATTCCCCAACAGGTTTGGTTACGTCCTCACTAGGACCAACCATATCGTACAAAGCCCCTGCCTGTCTTACAGGTCCATTTTTTGCATCAGGGTGTTTTTCATTGTCCAAAACTTGTATTTCCGGTCCAGAGTGGTAAGCCTCACGAAGGCTTTCAATTTCTTGCACTCCCCAGAAAATACCACTGTTGCCCCCCTCCGTGATTTTCCAATCTATGGATAGAACAAAATTGGTAAACTCCTCTTTGGTCACTAAATTATATTTCTCGCCTTTTTCCCGTTCCTTAGGTGGATAAAAGACCATGGCACCGTCCTCTATTTTCCAGGCCTCCCCGACCCCATCTTCCTTATACCGTTTCCAGGCATCGAAATTGGTCCCGTCAAAAAGCACCTTCCATTCCCCTTCAATTAGGGCTGTTGGAGGTGGAGTTGTTTTCTCAGAATTGGCAAGGGGATCTGAGTCTATGTCCATGTTCGTTTTTTCCGTTTTATCTTTACAGCCGATTACCATAACGGCTATCAAGGCACTGAAAATTAATTTTTTCATCTTTCTATTTGTTGAAATTAAAGTCCTAATATTTTCTTCAATACTGTTTTATCAATAGCTGCCCCAGCAAAATCGTCAAAGGTTTTCTCCGTGGCCTCAATAATATGGTCCTGTATAAATTTGGCACCTTCCCTAGCTCCTTGTTCCGGACTTTTTATACAGCATTCCCATTCCATTACCGCCCAAACATCACAACCATACTGTGTTAATTTAGAGAAGATCGACTTAAAATCTATCTGTCCATCACCCAGCGAGCGATATCTACCTGCGCGGTCACCCCAATCATTAAACCCACCAAAGGCCCCTTTTTTGCCTGTTGGGTTAAATTCGGAATCCTTAACGTGGAACGATTTTATAAATTCGTGATAATGGTCTATGTAAGCTATGTAATCCAACTGCTGCAGCACAAAATGACTTGGATCGTACAAAATATTAACTCGTTTATGGTTGCCGGTGGCAGCCAAGAAACGCTCAAAGGTATCCCCATCGTGCAGATCTTCTCCAGGGTGTATTTCGTAACATACATCTACACCTTCCTTATCAAAGTGATTAAGGATGGGCAACCACCTTTTTGCCAACTCTTCGAAGCCCATTTCCACCAATCCCGCTGGTCTTTGAGGCCAAGGGTGGGCGGTATGCCATAGGAGGGAGCCCGAAAAAGTGGCATGTGCCTTTAGTCCTAGCCTGCGACTGGCGGTGGCTCCTTTTTTAACAACATCAATGGCCCATTCGGTACGTGCTTTTGGGTTGTTCTTTAACTTGTCTGGCGCAAAATTGTCGAACATTAAATCATAAGCGGGATTCACTGCTACCAATTGTCCTTGTAAATGCGTGGACAACTCTGTAATTTCCAGGCCATAGGAATTTATCTTTCCCTTTAATTCGTCACAATAGGTCTGGCTCTCGGCAGCTTTATCCAAATCGATAAGAAAATCGACCCAAGTTGGTATCTGTATTCCCTTGTATCCTAAATCGGATGCCCATTTACACATGCCATCCAAGGAATTGAATGGTGCTTTTTCATCAACAAATTGTGCTAAAAATACTGCCGGCCCTTTAATTGTCTTCATTTTAAATTTTTATTAGTTGTAATTGAAAATAACCTTAGTTAACATTTAGGATAAAAATCCTATATTTAAAGTTTGTAGCATATGCCTACAAACGCGAAGTCATAAATATAGGAAAAGCATCAGAATTAATACAAGAAATATAGAATGAATCAAAGTGAAATATTTGATGCCATTGTTGTAGGTACTGGAATTAGTGGAGGTTGGGCAGCTAAAGAACTTTGCGAGAATGGGTTAAAAACCTTAGTACTGGAAAGAGGGCCAATGGTAAAACATATTGAGGATTATCCCACAATGAACGATGACCCCTGGGATTACCCATTAAAAGACAAATTATCCAAATCCGATAAAGAGAAATACCACATACAAAGTAGGTTGAATTGGGCTCCAGTTGAGAGCAATAAGCATTTTTTTGTAAACGATTTGGAGCACCCTTATGTGCAAACCAAAAGATTCGATTGGATAAGAGGGTATCAGGTAGGTGGACGCTCCTTAACCTGGGGAAGACAAAGCTACCGTTGGAGCGATATCGATTTTGAGGCCAATAAAAAAGAAGGCATAGGGGTTGATTGGCCTATTAGATACAAGGACATTTCCCCATGGTATGACAAGGTTGAAGAATATATAGGGGTCAGTGGCCAAGCCCTTGGGCTTCAGCAATTGCCCGATGGCAAATTTCAACCTCCCATGAAATTGAACTGTGTTGAAGAGGATTTTCAAAAATCGATTGAAGAAAAATTTGATGATGGCCGGTTGGTGACCATTGGCCGTACAGCTCACATCACGGATCCAAATGCAGATTTTGAAGGTCGCGGAGTGTGTCAAAATCGAGATAGATGCTGGCGCGGTTGCCCCTTCGGAGGTTATTTTAGTAGCAATTCATCTACTTTACCGGCCGCCGAAAGAACTGGCAATATGACGCTCAGGCCCAATTCAATTGTGTATGAAGTGGTCTATGACGATAAAACTAAAAAAGCCACCGGAGTAAAAATCATAGATGCGGTGACCCACGAAAAAATAGAATTTAAGGCCCGTGTTATTTTTCTTTGTGCTTCGGCCATGGCCTCAGTGGGCATATTATTACAATCAAAAAGTGAACGCTTTCCCAATGGTCTTGGTAACGATTCGGATACCTTGGGAAGAGGAATCATGGACCATCATTATAAATTAGGGGCAACTGCCAAAGTAGATGGGCATTTGGACAAATATTATAAAGGTCGCCGTGCCAACGGTTTCTATATTCCGAGATTCGTAAATATGGACGAAAAGACCAAACGCAATGATTATATCCGTGGATTTGGATTTCAAGGCACTGCCAGTAGAGGCGATTGGTCAGAGGCCATAGGGGAACTGGGATTCGGAAAAGAACTCAAAGAAAGCATTCTTAAGCCCGGCCATTGGACGATAGGGGCCACTGGATTTGGAGAGTTCCTGCCATATGACGATAATAGGGTTACCTTAAGCCCTACCGAAAAAGACAAATGGGGACTTCCCCAATTGGCCTTTGATGTTGAGTTTAAGGAGAACGAGTTGAATATGCGTAAGGATATCATAAAAGTTATTGTTGAAATGTTTGAAGCCGCCGGATTTAAAGATGTACGTTCCTATGAAGAACCTTCGGGACCGGGATTGGGAATACATGAAATGGGGGGAGCCCGTATGGGGCATGACCCAAAAACCTCTATATTGAATAAATACAATCAAGTGCATCTGGTTCCCAATGTTTATGTCACCGATGGTGCCTTTATGACCTCTTCCAATTGTGTAAATCCATCATTGACTTATATGGCATTTACGGCCAGGGCGGCAAATCACGCTGCCAAACAATTAAAAGCGGGTAAATTTTCATAACATACTTCGAGAAATAATTAATGTATTTTACCGTTACTGTTAAACCTTAGACCTAATTAGAATGGACAATGCTTCGGCTAGAAATATGTGGGGTGATTATTTGGATGCCCATTTGGAATTCGCTTTTGTAGAAACACCTAAAGTGCTTCACTTCAGCGACAATGAACAAGAGGCAGACCACAGTGTGGATCTTGTACTTAAAAACCTTAAAAATGCAGCTTCCTTTTCCCTTTTGGGCCTGCAGCACAGAAATGAGCCACTCCCCAAAATAGGTGCCTTTATGATCCTTACGGACTGGAACGGTAAGGCAAAATGTATTGTTAGGACAACCGCTGTAAAGCTGAAGCCCTTTTTTAGCATTACCAAAGAATATGTTCAATTGGATGGCTTAGGGGATAAAAGCCTGGAATATTGGAAAAAATACCATTGGGATTATTTCTCCCGAGAATTGGGCCCTTTTAATCGTGTCCCTAGGGATAGTATGATCGTGGTCTGTGTAGAGTTTGAAAAGGTATACGGATAAACTTAAACATCTTATACAGATAAGGGCCGCAATTGCGGCCCTTAATATTTGTACTTGATCCTAGATTTATTTCAAATTGATCCAAACATTGCCCTTTTTGTTGGACTCCACAGAACTCTCTATAAAATCCAGGCCGCGAACACCATCCATCATGGTAGGGAATTCGCCATCGTTATATTTTTCACCACGAATTGCCCTTGCAACACCCAAATAGATGTTCGCCATGGAATCAAAAATTCCTTCAGGGTGTCCCGGAGGCAATTTAGTACCTCCCAAGGATAATTTGGAATTATAGGAATGTCCCGGCTTATAAACCTGAAGAGGTTTATCATCACTTAGGACATACAGATAATTTGGATTTTCCTGCTCCCATCTAAGTCCGCCCTTCTCCCCATAAATAGCAATGGTAAGTCCGTTTTCCTCTCCTGTAGCCACCTGGCTGGAACGAATAACCCCTTTCACGTGCTTGTCCATACGGATCAATACCGTACCGTCTACATCCATTTGGTTATCCTCGTACAAGTAATTGAAATCGGCCAGAATGGATTTGATGGTCAATCCGGTAGTATATTCAATCATATTAAAGGCATGCACCCCTATATCCCCCATACAGGAACTGATACCGGCTTTTTTGGGATCCAATCTCCAAACTGTTGAACGTTTGGCCTTGTCGTGGATAATGGAGTTGATCCAACCTTGATAATAGGCAGCATCCACCTTATGTATTTTCCCAATAGCACCTGCCTTTATCATCTCCCTCATTTGCCTAACCATAGGATATCCCGTGTAGGTATGGGTAACCGCAAAAACGGTCTTGGCCTTTTCCAAGGTAGCCTGCAATATTTTAGCCTCCTCGTAAGTGGTGGTCATAGGTTTTTCACATATTACGTGAAACCCATTTTCCAACAACTTTTTGGCCATAGGAAAATGCAAAAAATTTGGGGTTAGTACAGAACATACCTGAATACGCTCTTCCTTTGGAAGTTTTAATTCCTCTTCCACCAAGGTATCAAAATCCTTATATATCCTATTGGTAGGTACATCTATTTCCTTGGCAAAAGCAACATTGGCCTCAAAGTCCGGGTTAAACACTGCACCAACAATTTCGTAATTGTCATTAATTTGGGATGCAACTCGGTGCAAAACCCCAATAAGGGAGTCTCCTCCACCCCCTAAAATTCCTAATCTAATTTTCTTGCTCATAATGTATTTATTCCTAGGTTACTCTTTATATTCTACTTCCTCGTTCTTAAAAAATATAGCGAACAATATCATTGCCCCTAAGGCAAAAATAGCAGGAAATGTCCAGATATCCGTCCAGCTGTGTACTCCATCGCCCATTATATAGCTATCGGTAATTTTTCCTGCCACCCAAAAACCGATCAACATTCCAACACCATAGGTTGCCAAGGTAATCAATCCCTGGGCTGCACTCTTAAACTTGTCACCTGCCTTTGAATCCGTATAAATCTGCCCGGATACAAAGAAAAAATCATAGCAAATACCATGAAGGGCTATACCTAATATTAACATAAAGGCCAAATCCCCGGCATTTCCGTAGGCAAATAGAAAATATCTAACGGTCCAGGCCAGCATCCCGGCAATCAAGGTATTTTTAAATCCAAATTTCTTAAAGAAATAGGGCAATAACAACATAAATAAAACCTCCGAACCTTGGCCAATGGTCATTTTACCAGTAGGGTTTTCCATACCAATCTCTGACAAAAATGGATTCGCATTTTGGTAATAAAAGGCCAAAGGAATGCAAATCAAAATAGATGAAAGAAAGAAAATAAAGAAATTTCTATCCTTTAATAGCCTAAGGGCGTCCAACCCCAAAATACCTGAAATAGATATCTTTTCATCCGTTTTTACCTTCGGTGGAGTTTTGGGCAGGGTAAAACTAAATAACCCCAAAAAGGCGGATGCAATAGCCACCATTAAAAAAGTATTTTTCAAAAGGCCTTCTTCCCTAGAGGTTTCGGAATCCCATAGGAACACAAAACTAATTATTAGTCCGGCAACTATCCAACCAATAGTCCCAAAAACCCTTACAAACGAAAACTCCTTGGCAGGGTTCTTCATTTGACTAAAGGAGATGGAATTCACCAAGGCCAAAGTTGGCATATAAAGAATCATATAACCCAGTACATAAGGGTAGAAACCCGCAAAGTCCACCGCCATATACATTTGATACATCATGAACGCACCAAGAAGATGCAAAACTCCTAGAATGCGCTCGGCGTTGAAATATCTATCGGCTATTAAACCTATAATAAAAGGAGCAATTATGGCTCCCCAGGATTGGGTGGAATACGCCATAGCCGATTCTGCCCCTGTAGCCTTAAGATTATGTCCCAAAAAAGTGCCCAATGTTACAAACCAACCTCCCCAAATAAAAAATTCGAGGAACATCATTAAGGACAACTGAACTTTGGTCTTTACATTCACGTTTAGGAGGTATATTTATCGCTTATAGGTTGCATAATCCAAGACCAAGGGTTCAATGGAATTGTTTCTGAAATCAACGGATATCTGAGCTCTGTGGTGGGTTGAATGGTTTATGATATGAAATAACATATCCTGAATGGTATTGGTAAACAACCTCCCCTGGGAATTCTCATAATCCAAGCGCTTTTCAAAACTATCCACATTGGTAATAATTTCAAAAGAACTTCTTTGATTTTCATAATGCAAATCGCCCCAATCTTTTAACAATTGCAACTGAAATACACCGTATTCTGCTTTTTTACCCAGAATTCTGGCGTTCCATATATGGTGCGCATTTAATATATGACTGAAGAGTTCCGTGGTCCTCTCTGGAACATTCTCCAGCTTTTGGCACTCTTCAATCAATTTTTTATTGCAGTAAAAGTTATAATCGAATAGCTGATTGAAAAAAGCCTTCATATAAAATATTACTAATTAAGTTCCTTACCGGCTTTTATCAATAAATCCCTGGTAGCAATTATCCCTTGCTCTTCACTTAGTGCGCTACCTTCGTATTCCACACCAATAAAACCTGTATAACCGGCATCCTTAACTATTTTAAGTATTCTAGGGTAGTCCAGTTTGGTTTCATTGCCCTCCGCGTCAAAATCGTAGGACTTGGCACTAACGGCCAAGGCGTGCGGCATTAGTTCACTAATTCCTTTATAAATGTCATATTCCTCGGCGCAGCCATCCTTGGTTCTTTCTATACAAAAGTTACCAAAATCAGGCAGGGTACCGCAATTGTCCATATTTACCTTGTTCATAACCTCTGCCAACATAGCCGCATTGGACGACAGGCCACCATGGTTTTCTACCAACACTTCAATATTTTTTTCTTTGGCGTAAGTAGCCAACTGGGTTAAACCATCTACTGAACTGGCCATCCACTCATCGGGAACCTTGCTCCCAGAAAGATTTACCCTAATGGCATGGCAACCCATATCGGCAGCGGCATCTACCCATTTATAATGGTTTTCAACAGCTTCCTTTCTTTTTTGATCATCCGTTGTAGCAAGATCCCCTTGACCATCGATCATGATCAAGACATTTTGCATCCCATGTTTTTTACTCTCTGCATTACATTTTTCAACAAAAGCGGCCATAGCCTCCTTGGAAAAATTCGCAGCCTGTAATTCCTTATAATATAAACCACTTACATACTCCAAACCTGTAAAGCCCCAATTCTTGGCCTTTTCAGCAAAAGTATATGGATCCACGCCCTCTTCACGTACCATTCTATGCATTGACCATTGTGCCAATGATAATTTAAAAAAAGGTTCTGATGCTTTCATGGATACTTCAGCGGTCTCCACATCTTTGGGTTGCTCCTTGGGGGCTTCCTTACAAGACAACACACCCATTAACAAGGCAACCAATAACACCTTCATCCCTTTGATTTTCAAATTTTTTTGCTCCATTTTTAAGTTTTGTGATTAAATCCAAGAATTAACAAACACTATAACGTTATAGTGCCATAGTATTAATATATATAGGGTTTAAATGTAAAAAATTAATTTTATATTTAATAAATTTATTAAATAAACAATTTTATAAATGAGCAATTTCAATAACAATGAAGTGCAGGATTCTTATGATGCAATTGTCGTAGGCACAGGCATTAGCGGAGGATGGGCCGCTAAGGAATTATGTGAAAAAGGGCTTAAAACCCTAGTTCTGGAACGCGGAAGAATGGTAAAACATATTGAAGACTACGAGACTGCCAATCTAGATCCTTGGGATTTTCCCAACGCTGGCGAACCTACAAGGGAAGACATTGAAAAACAACCTAAACAGAACAGAACGGGATACACCACCAATGCAGCCAGTAAAATGTGGTTTGTTAACGATTTGGAGCATCCATACAATGAAATACGACGATTTGATTGGATGAGGGGTTACCACTTGGGTGGGCGGTCCTTACAATGGGGTCGTCAGAGTTACCGTTGGAGCGACATCGATTTTACAGCCAACCAAAGAGAGGGCATTGCCGTTGATTGGCCAGTTCGATATAAGGATATTGCGCCATGGTACTCAAAAGTGGAAAACTTTATTGGTGTTAGTGGTGAGGCACTTAACCTACCTCAGTTGCCCGATAGTGATTTTCTGCCCGCCATGGAAATGAATTGTGTGGAAGAACATTTTAAGAACAAGGTAACCGAGGGCTTTGAAGACCGTGCCGTAACCATAGGTCGGGTTGCCCATATAACAGGAACCAAAAATTTTGACGGACGCACCAAATGTCAATACAGAAATAGATGTATCAGAGGATGTCCTTTTGGGGGCTACTTCAGCAGCCTGTCCTCTACCCTCCCTGCTGCGGAAGCAACGGGAAATATGACATTGCGTACAGACTCCATAGTCCATGAAGTTATGTACGACCCCGATACCAAGAAGGCAACAGGAGTAAAGGTAATAGACAGGCTTACCAAGGAAACACATGAATTTAAGGCAAAGGTCATATTCCTATGCGCCTCTGCCATTGCATCTACAGCCATTTTAATGCAATCCAAATCCGACAGATTCCCAAATGGTATGGGCAACGACTCGGATCAATTGGGCCGTAATATTATGGACCACCATTTAGGGGTAGGTGCTTCGGGTAAATTCGATGGCTTTGAGGACAAATACTATAAAGGCCGAAGACCTAATGGGATATATATTCCCAGATTTAGGAACCTCGGCGGTGCTACCGATAGAAAAGACTACAAGCGTGGCTTCGGTTATCAAGGTGGCGCCAGTAGGGGCAATTGGGAAGATACGGTTGCAGAGCTCTCCTACGGTAAGGAATTTAAGGAAAATATGCTTAAACCTGGAGGTTGGAGAATGGGAATTGGAGGTTTTGGAGAGGTACTCCCCTATGAGGACAACAGAATGACCTTGGACTACGACAAATTGGATAACTGGGGACTGCCTACGGTAACCTTTGATGCCGATTTACAGGAAAACGAATTCAACATGCGTAAGGACATGCAGGAATCTGCAGTAGAGATGCTGGAAAAAGCTGGATTACGGGATGTTAAAGGACATGATGGCCCAACGGGCTTAGGGCTGGGCATTCACGAAATGGGTACTGCCAGAATGGGCCGTAACAGAAAAACATCTGTACTAAACGGGAACAACCAAATACACGATGTACCCAATGTATACGTTACAGATGGGGCATTTATGACCTCTGCCAGTTGTGTTAACCCATCATTGACCTATATGGCCTTTACTGCTAGGGCCGCCGATCATGCGGTTAAAGAATTAAAAAAAGGAAATATATAATGGATAGAAGAAAAGCACTAAAAAATATGGGGCTGGCATTAGGATACACTGTGGCCACCCCCACCTTGATCAGTATAGTACAAAGTTGCAAAAAGGATGCTGCAATTGTATGGACCCCGGATTTTCTAACCTCTGACGAAGGAGTTGTTTTAACCCATTTGGTAGATATTATTATGCCTAAGACGGATACGCCTTCAGCTTCCGAAGTACAGGTCCATATCTTCATAGACCGTTTTGCCGATCAGGTAATGGAAAAAGAACAACAAGATCTATTAAAGATGGGCATGGGGAAATTCACGGACAAGGCCTTGCAGGATTCCGGCAAGAAGGAAATCACAGACCTGACCGCAGAAGATTTGGAACCAGTCTTGGCCAGTGCCCTCAAAATTTCAAAAGAAGATCAAGCCAAAAACTTTAAAGTAATAAATACGTATACCGAAGCCGTAAAGGCTGGAAAAACCGCCACCATGGATGATGAGGTATCACGATTTTCCTTCGCCAATAATTTAAGGGGGTTGGTAATATTAGGCTATAAATCATCCGAGTTTGTAGGTGAAAATGTATTGCCTTATCTACCTGTTCCAGGTGAATATATTGCCTGTGGAGACCTTCAGGAACTGAGCGGCGGAAAAGTTTGGTCCCTGTAAAAAGTATGATCATCACAAATTGAAAAAAGCTAAAAGGACGGGATGGCCTATGGCCATACTGTTCTTTTAGCATTGTTATATTATAAAATTCCAACCATATCCAAAAAATGAAAAGAAGAGATTTTATACAAAAAACTGCCCTAACCAGCAGTGCGGTTACCTTAGGAGGTTCTTTAGCCTATGGGGCCAATACCAATTTAGATATAAAACATACGTTCAACCTAAAATACGCCCCGCACTTCGGAATGTTCAAGAATCTTGCAGGGGATGACCTTATTGACCAAATAAATTTCATGGCCGACCAAGGGTTTACCGCATTTGAAGACAACGGAATGATGGGCAGGGATGTGGCAACCCAAACAAAAATTGGAGAAGCCTTGGCAAAACGCAATATGACCATGGGTGTTTTTGTAATAGACAAGGGAGGCAACATGGCCAATACCTTAGCCGCCGGAAAACAGGAATACATAGACATCTTTTTGGACGGATGCAAAAGAGCCGTAGAGGTGGCCAAACGCGTCAATGCCAAGTGGATGACCGTTGTGCCTGGTGGATTTGAAAGAAAACTGCCGATCGGTATTCAGGATGGCAATGTTATAGAAGCTTTGAAAAGGGGTGCTGAGATTTTGGAACCCCACGGCCTGGTCATGGTATTGGAACCGCTATCCGACTCTCCCGACCTATATTTACAGAATTCCGATCAGACCTATATGATCTGCAAAGGGGTGGACAGTCCTTCCTGTAAAATATTGTTCGACATCTACCATATGCAGAAAACTGAAGGTCATTTGATCCACAATATGGAACTTACCTGGGATGAGATCGACTATATCCAAATAGGGGACAACCCAGGTAGAAAGGAGCCTACTACAGGAGAAATCAATTACAAAAATGTATTCAAATATATACACAGTAAAGGATTTAAGGGAGTCTTGGGTATGGAACACGGTAATTCCAAACCGGACAAGGAAGGTGAGATGGCCGTAATCAATGCCTATAAATCTGAAGATAATTTTTTGTAGTGCAAACTACATTTTAGAACTCTAAGGCCCCTAATTTAACTTTGCTTTTAGAAAGTTTCCATCTTGTTTCCCCGTCAAAGGAACAAGATGGAACTTTATTTTTACACCATAGCGATTTATTTAATATTGTTTGTCCTTGGGCGAATAATATATCACCATCATTTTAAAAAATGAACATGGTGCATTGCGTTAAATTCTTGTTTTTGAGATAATTATGATCCATTTTTCAATTCGCATCGTATATTATATTAATTAATAAGCTATTTTAATTCGGGGCAAAATGGATAATTACATCACTATACTGGTAATTTATTGTATAGCGTTCCTATGTGCGTTTATACTAAAACCCTATATATCCAATAAATAAGAACACCGTATCAGTAAATAAAGGGAATGATCGTTCAATATTTTCCCTGTCCATATAACAAAAAGATCCCCGAAGAATACTTCGGGGATCTTTTTGTTTCTCAACTATGTCCTATAAGCCATTTAGGAGCCGCACATTAAGCAATCGTCGTCTGCCTGACCCTCTTTTGCCTTGGCTATCAATTCCTTCATCTCAGCGGCTGTCAAAGGCTGAACGTCCAATTCCTGTGGATTGGCCGAAGTAGCCTCAACCTTAATCGTCTTGGCAACAGCGGGTGCCACTATGGG
Source organism: Arenibacter troitsensis (assembly GCF_900177645.1). Lineage (GTDB taxonomy): Bacteria > Bacteroidota > Bacteroidia > Flavobacteriales > Flavobacteriaceae > Arenibacter > Arenibacter troitsensis. Next base: position 209,690 of record NZ_FXAO01000007.1, on the reverse strand, counting down.
TGCCTCAACTACGGGAACTTCCTGCTTTTTGCTGTTATCCAAAGTAAACTTAATGGCATCTGCCGCCGCTTTGGTCCTTAGGTAGTACATACCGGTTTTAAGTCCGCTCTTCCATGCATAGAAATGCATTGAAGTCAATTTGGAATAGTTGGCATTCTCCATGAACAAGTTCAGGGACTGACTCTGATCTATGAAATATCCCCGTTGTCTGGACATATCGATAATATCCTTCATACTTAATTCCCAAACCGTTTTGTACAATTCCTTAATCTCGGTTGGTATATTCTCTATGTGCTGAACAGAACCATTGGCTCGCATTAGTTCCTGCTTCATATTCTCGTTCCACAGGCCAAGATTAACCAAATCTTCCAAAAGGTGCTTATTCACAACAATGAACTCCCCGGACAAAACCCTACGGGTATATATATTGGAGGTATATGGCTCAAAGCACTCATTGTTGCCCAAGATTTGCGATGTTGAAGCAGTTGGCATTGGGGCTACCAACAAGGAATTACGAACCCCGTTCTTTTTTACTTCTTTGCGCAATTTTGCCCAATCCCATCTACCGGACAGCTCTTCATCCTTAACACCCCACAAATTGTGCTGGAATTCTCCTTTGGATATTGGGGAGCCTTCATAGGATGAGTAAGCACCTTCCTCTTTGGCCATTTCCATGGAAGCTGTAACCGCAGCAAAATATAGCGTTTCAAAAATTTCTTGGTTCAATTCCTTGGCTGCGTCACTGGTAAATGGCAATCTCAATAGAATAAATGCATCTGCCAAACCTTGGACACCCAAACCAATAGGCCTGTGGCGCATATTGGAATTCTCAGCTTCCTTAATGGGGTAATAATTTCTATCTATTACCCTATTTAAATTCTTGGTAACACGTTTTGTTACCCTAAACAACTCCTTATGATCAAACTCTCCATTCTTAATAAACATGGGAAGTGCAATGGAAGCCAAGTTACATACCGCTACCTCATCCGGAGAAGTATATTCAAGTATTTCCGTGCAAAGATTGGACGAACGAATAGTTCCCAAATTCCGTTGGTTGCTCTTCCTATTGGCGGCATCCTTGTACAGCATATAGGGCGTTCCGGTCTCTATCTGTGATTCCAAGATCTTCTCCCAAAGCTCACGGGCCTTAACGGTTTTACGCCCTTTATTTTCAGCTTCGTATTTGGTGTACAACTTTTCAAATTCCTCACTATGATGGTTAAAAAGCCCTGGACATTCATTGGGACACAATAGGGTCCAATTTTCATTGGCCTCAACCCGTTTCATGAACAAATCCGGAATCCACATGGCGTAAAAAAGGTCTCTAGCCCTCATTTCTTCCTTACCGTGATTTTTCTTTAGATCCAAGAAGTCGTATATGTCGGCATGCCATGGTTCCACATAGATCGCAAAACTACCTTTACGCTTGCCCCCTCCTTGATCCACGTACCTTGCGGTATCGTTAAACACCTGTAGCATAGGTACAATACCATTGGACGTTCCGTTGGTACCGGCAATATAAGAACCTGTGGCCCTTACATTGTGTATGGAAAGACCTATACCTCCGGCAGATTGGGAAATTTTTGCCGTTTGTTTAAGCGTATCATAAATACCATCAATACTATCGTCCTTCATCGCCAAAAGGAAACAGGAAGACATTTGTGGTTTTGGGGTACCTGAATTAAATAAGGTAGGTGTAGCGTGGGTAAAGTATTTTTTGGACATCAACTCATAGGTCTCCAAGGCCGAATCCAAATCGTTCAAGTGAATCCCAATGGATACCCTCATAAGCATATGCTGTGGCCTTTCGGCAATCTTTCCATTTAGTTTCAAAAGATAGGAACGTTCCAAAGTCTTAAATCCGAAATAATCGTAGCCAAAATCCCGGTTATAAATAATGGTAGAATCCAACCTATCCGCATTCGCAGCAATAACCTCATAAACCTCATCGGAAAGCAACGGTGCCTTTTTTCCGGTTCTTGGGTTAACATATTCATAAAGATCCTTCATCGTCTCGGAAAAGGATTTTTTGGTGTTCTTATGCAAATTGGAAACGGAAATACGGGCCGCCAATTTAGCGTAGTCGGGATGGGAGGTAGTCATTGTAGCCGCAATCTCGGCAGCCAGATTGTCCAGCTCTGAGGTTGTTACACCGTCATACAGGCCTTCAATAACCCGCATGGCAACCTTGAGCGGGTCCACCAGATCATTAAGACCATAACACAATTTTCTTACTCTAGCCGTGATCTTATCGAACATCATCAGCTCTTTTCTTCCATCTCTTTTTACTACGTACATGTTGCTACAATTTATTTAAACAATACTTGATTTTGGGTTATGGCCCAATATGTTAAAAACGTTAACATATCATATTCATCGCATAAAAATCCCCTTATAACCCAAAGGGGACTCTTATTTATTCAAATACCAATTCTTAAAAATCCGCGTCGAAACTGATTTTCTGGGAATCGTCATCCTTATCCTTGTTCATGACTCCGGCCTTTTGATATTCGGCCACTCTTTTTTCAAAGAAATTGGTTTTCCCCTGTAGGGAAATCATGTCCATAAAATCGAATGGATTGGTAGAGTTGTATACCTTATCACATTCCAATTCCACTAGCAAACGGTCCGTTACAAATTCAAGGTACTGAGTCATCAACTTGGAATTCATTCCTATTAAGCTCACCGGCAGCGATTCTGTAATGAATTCCCTTTCTATGTCCAGGGCGTTCACCAAAATTTCGGTAATCCTAGCTTTGGGAACCTTGTTTATAAGATGATTGTTATGAAGATGAACTGCATAATCACAGTGCATCCCCTCATCCCTGGAAATTAATTCATTGGAAAACGTAAGTCCGGGCATCAACCCTCTTTTCTTAAGCCAAAAAATAGAGCAGAATGCGCCAGAGAAGAAAATACCTTCCACCGCAGCAAAGGCAATTAAACGCTCTGCAAAACTTGGTGACTCTATCCACTTCAATGCCCAATCCGCTTTTTTCTTTATTGCCGGAAAATTCTCAATGGCATTGAAAAGCAGATCCTTTTCCTTTTCATCCTTTACATAGGTATCAATCAAAAGGGAATAGGTTTCAGAATGGATATTTTCCATCATTATCTGGAAACCGTAGAAGAACTTTGCCTCGGCATATTGAACTTCACTTACGAAATTTTCCGCTAGATTTTCATTTACAATACCATCAGACGCGGCAAAAAACGCAAGGATGTGCTTAATGAAATAGCGCTCATCACTATTCAACTTGTTGTTCCAATCATTAAGATCCGTATGCAGGTCAATTTCTTCAGCAGTCCAAAAACTAGCCTCACATTTCTTGTACCAATCCCACAAATCATGGTGCTTGATAGGAAAAATAACAAATCGGTTAAGGTTTTCTTTCAGAATCGGCTCTATAGCTGCTGACATATCTTTTTTAGATTTATAGGGTTTCTTAAACTTAGGCGAAAATTTGCCCTCGATAGGAGATAACAAAGATTGCAAAATACCAACAATAACTAAAGCCCAATAATCATTATTAACCACAAAGTTTTTAACACAAAATGTTGAAATGTTGCCTCGCAAGTGATGTTCATTACCTTTATAGTATATAGTGAAACAAAAAAAATACCAATGGTTTCCATGAAAAAAATATCCCAAAAAAATAAACCAAAAAGTATATAAAAACATACTCTTTGGTTTATCTTCCTCATTACCTAAAACCAACCATTGGTTTATATGGCCAGGTATCCGGTTATTGGTCTTTCTCTATTGATATAGTAGTACAAAAAATTATAGAGACAATGCGGCCAAGATCATAAATACCGAAATTGCAATCATTGCAAAAAAAACTAAGCTTACTGCTTTGATATTTGAAATTGTCATAATAGTGGAGTTTGAGTTAATATAGTATTTTGACACTTCGCACCAGGTTTTAACCAAATGGAAATTATAATGTTCATGTATATCCTAACAATTTAAATACAAGTCCCTAAAGCCTTGATTCCGGCAGATGTACTATATAATCATCTACACTCCAAATATATCTTGATTCCCCCAAAAAGAATATCCAATATGTAACAAAGTATGCAATAAATGTAACATGCAGGAAGAAAAGTTACGGTTTCTACCTCAAAAAAAGTATTCCACCGGCAGTAGTAGTAAGCAGTTCGCAAGGTTCAGCTTCCTAACTTAGAACTCTTATCCCGCCTTCCAAATGTACCCGAACACAACTATAGATCACCGGCCTCTTTTCCTTTATGCAGCACTAGCCCATTATTTATTATTGTACATATTTTCACAATCATACACCCCCTCTTCGAGATCAAGAGCCTTTTCCAAGTCAATAATTTTATTGGTAACCTCAGCATCCAACTCCAATATTTCTTCTCCTGTGAGTTCGTGACAATAATCACGAATAATCAAACTTTTTTTCGACTTAAGTTTCCCTAAATATTCCTCCGTATATTGCCTTCTATGCAAACAGACCTTATAGGATGACCTATTCCCATCCTCATCCTCGTAATTCATAATATCGGCTAGATTTTCCATATCCTATTGGTCCAATTCATTTTTGATATTCCAATAACAATCCGATTTTCCAAAATTTGTTGCCTCCTTGGTACATGAGCTACCCAAAAGCAATATCAAGCCAATTACGGCTAGTTGTGTTTTCATTCTTGTGCCGTTATTACATATTTCAGCACAGCTAAGCTATCTATTGACCATAAATAAGAATATTTCCATTGTAACTAAGTATGCCATAAATGTAACTAAGCAGGGAAAGTTTGAGAATCAAGCTTAAAATGGCCATAAAACGGCACCGACAATTGGCCATTTTTCCAAGAACAAACCCACCGCTACTAATTCTTACTTTGACCTCTTTCAGGGCATTTTTATAACCCCCAAGAAACTGAAAATTCAAAATTGGATCGTACAAACAATACGCTAAATTCTCAATACGTCATTAAATTTTTAACTTAAAATGAAACTCAACTAGTCGGTATTTTGAAGATATTCCACCGGGGTCATTTTGTAGATTTCTTTAAAGCACTTAATAAAATAGGAAGGCGTATTGAATCCAACAGCATAGGCTATTTCACTTATCGACACATCCGAGGTTTTTAAGATATGAACAGCCTGTTTTAAGCGTTGCGATCTTATAAAGGCAGTTGTAGAAAGTCCGGTGTAGGTCAAAAGTTTCCTATGAAGCTGCATACGGCTCATGGTCAATTTTTCACAAAAGGCCTCCGCATTAAAGTTAGGATCCGACAGATGATCATCCAACACGCTTTGCAACTTATTTAAGAACACTTCATCCGTTGGGGTAATTGCTATGTCCTTGGCCTCCAAAATTGACTCATGGCTATATCGGTTCCGCAACATTTTTCGGTTTGCAATAAGGTTGTCCACCCTTGCTTGTAATATCTTTAATTTAAAGGGCTTGGTTATAAAATCATCTGCCCCGGAGTCCAATCCAAGAAGCTCCTGTTCTTCGCCTACCCCGGCAGTCAACAAAATTATGGGGATATGACTGGTCCGTTCATCGGTCTTTAATTTATTACATAGTTCTATTCCATCCCCAAGGGGCATGCGTACATCCGAGATTATAATATCCGGAACCACTTCCAAAGCGGTTTTGATTCCTTCCAAACCATTGATCGCCCCTATAATCTTGTACCTAGTCTTCCAAGCCGAATCCAGAAATTCCCGTATCTCCTTATGATCATCAACAATTAATAGAATAGGGAGTTCACTGGGCCCATTCACTTTACTGGCATTGGGTATTGATACAACATGGCCATTGAAATCCGGGTTTGATCCAGCCTCGGCCACTGGGTCCAACAATTCCACGACTTCCAAGTTTTTAAAATGGGATTTCCTTATGGGCAAATTCACGGTAAAGTGGATCAACTTTGGCTCCTCCATTTCCACGGAAACGGTTCCTTGATACAAATTCACCAATTCCTTTACCACGGCTAGCCCCACACCGGCACCTTCGGAATGTTCATCCTGCTGATAGAAACGGGTAAAGAGATTTTCCAGATCCACTTCTGAATATTGCGACACGGTATTTTTTACACTGATCTGAACATTTCCGCCATCCTTCCTGGCCATGAACTGACAATTTCCTCCTTCACTTACATATTTAAATGCATTGGAAAGAAGATTGATGATAATTTTTTCCAATGCATCCTCATCAAACCAAACAGACCTTAAGTCATCTATTTCCACCACATAATCTACTTTCCTTATACTGGCCCTATACCTAAAAGAAGTAGTTAGCATTCCTAAAAAGAGGCCCATATCGCCCTTGGAAATTTTTAATTTTAATTTACCTTTCTCCAACTTTGCCAAATGCAGCAGTTGATCCACCAAGGCTATTAAACGATTGATATTCCTCTTGATCATGGAAAAATTGGCAAAATCCATATCAGACAGCCCACCTCGGGATAATTTAGCATCCACAGGTCCAGAAATTAGGGTGAGGGGAGTTCGGAATTCATGGGAAATATCGGTATACAACTTTGATTTAAAGCGATTTAATTTTTTAAACCGTTCGGTCTCTTCCATTTTCAAACGAAGGTTCAATTGTAATTGCCATTGCCATTTTAAGTAACTATATATGCCATAGGCCAGCAATAAAAACAGGATTACATAAGAAAATTTGGCCATAGGTGTCAAGTACCATGGCGACATAATGGAAAAGGAAAATCCAACCGGATCATTGTTCCAAACCCCATCATAATTACTGGCCTTTACTTGAAATTCGTAATTACCGGGGGGCAGACGTGTATAACGTGCAAAGTTCTTTTGCCCTGCATACACCCAATCACTATCAAAGTTCACCAATCTATATTGATATTGGTTCTTCTCAGGAAGTGAAAATTGAAGTCCGGAAAAGCTAAAGGATAGTGTGTTCTGATTGGCTTTCAAAGCAAGCCCCTCGGTAATTGGAAAAGCCGCATTATACACATCAAATCCAGTGATCGCAATTTTTGGCACTATGGTATTTTCCTTAATCTTATTTGGTTTAAACCAATAGAAACCATCCAATCCACCAAAATAAAGATTGCCATTCCCATCCTTAAAATACGCACCGGTATTAAATTCTGTAGCCAAACCTTCGTAATTGTTATAATTCACAATACTGGGCGCAGCTTCGAAAGTAGCGGCAGGGGTAAATTTGGTTATACCTTTATTGGAGCTTAGCCATAGGGACCCTTCATTATCTGGCAATATTCCGTAAATCACATTATTGGCCAAACCATCCCTTACACTATATTCATAAAACAGGTTATTTTCAATGTCGTATGCATTCAGTCCTGAACCATTGGTGCCGATCCAAAGTATATCATTGGGTGCATAATACAGGCTTTTTATCCTATTGCTTGATAAAGAGTTTTCTGTGGTTGCAAATTGATGGTTCGTAAAGGTCTCCTCCCTAATATTGAACTTTGAAATTCCATGGCCCTCCGTTCCAATCCACAAATTTCCTTTACCATCCGAGGTAACGACCCTGACATTATTACTAGGTATACCGTTTTGAAGATTGGGATCGTAATCATACCTTTTTACTTCACCCTTAACCTTATCAAACTGAATTAGGCCATCGTCACGGGTGCCCAGCCAAATCCGATCCTCATCATCTTGATAAATAGACCAAATGGTATTCGCCGATAGAACATTTTCATTAAAATCGGAAAAATGTAAAAATTCCCCTTGGGGGTCGCGCATATTAAGACCGCCGTCCTGGGTTCCTATCCATAAATTACCCTCTTTGTCTATCATTAAACTCATGACACGATCGGAAGAAATGGTATTTTCATTTTTAGCTCCCGCCTTAAAGGTCCTCCAACGGTCGTCTTCTGGGATATACTGGGTTAGTCCTTTACCGGAAGTCCCAATCCAAACAGAATTCTCCCTATCTACCACTATAGACCTAACAACATCTATACTAATATTCTCTGGTGTCTGATAATCAGTAAAAGAATTAAATTTTTCCAAATATTGATCGTAATAACTCACCCCAGCCCCATCCGTACCAAACCATAGTGTTCCTGAATAATCTTCATAGATACTCAATATATCATTGTAGTGAAGTGCCGTAGGATTGTGCTTGGCCGTATTAAAATGTGCAATGGATAGCTGCTCAAAATTAACTAGGTATAGCCCCTGCCCATAGGTGGCAACCCATAGTCTTTCCATTGCATCCAGATGCAGGTCGGTTATGTTCAAATCCGATGGCAGGCTGTCCTTAAAGTCCATATCCTCCAGACGGCTAAACACTCCCTCCCCTGAATTCCTAAAATAAAGTCCGGCGCCGAAGGTACCTATCCATTGCTTAGACTGCTTATCTATTACAATATCACTATAATTGGTATATACCGGATTGCCAGTTGCTGTTTTGGCCTTTAATTTCCGCAGACGCAACTTGTTGTAATCATATTCCACAATTTCATTGTCCATGCTCAATAAAAGGGCCCCCATATCATTTTGGGTTATATTATATATAGTACCCCCGGCAATGTTGGATGAAAATATTTGACTAACCCCTTCCTTATCCGCTCTTTTTACAAACAGTCCATTGGAGTAAGTACCTATCCATAGATTATAATCCTCATCCATAAAAATGGAACTTGCATCGTTAATTCCTTGAAGAGGAACAAAAACATTGGACTGGGTTTCCAGTTTATAAGGGATTCGATCATTGGGTATGGCCCATACATGACCCTTCCTATCCACATATACCTTCCCTAAATAACTATGTGTGGCCCTAGTAACATCAACAAACGTAAAAGGGTAAATACTGAATGTATTGCCATCGTATTTGTTAAGACCATCCTGCGTGGCTATCCACATAAACCCTATACTGTCCTGGGCAATGGATACGGCGCTGTTCTGTGAAAGTCCGTCATTTACAGAGAGCTGTCTAAATTTGATTTGATCTTGGGAATAAAGAAATTGCGCAGATATAAAACATATTGCGCCAACAAATAAGATGAAGATATGATTTGTTGATTTTATCTTTTCCACGGTGGGTTCCATCCTGATTGGTTAGATACAAGATAAGATATATCCCGGAAGTAATCAATGAAATTATTCTTTAAGGAATATAGGCCACTTTAGTACCACAACCTGGGAGGATCTGCCCATGACCCCAAATTGATTGGGAGAAGTAAAAAAAACCAAATTGGTGCGATCCAACCGATGCAATGAGTTTATGAATTACTAGAATCGGAAACACATGCTCTAGGTAGTTCCCCCGAAACCTAAATACTATGCGAATTCCAAAACCTACAAGTTGATTGTGTTTTTCAAATTTACATACACATCCTTCGGATAGTTTTGCAACAATGACATGTTCGTGTTTAAAAAAATCCTACAGGACCGCACTTTTTTTGGCAGTTAATTTTAATTGTTAATAATTATGGTCATTGAATGTTATTTATTATTCATGGATTACCACTATATGTTCCATACTAAATCCTTAATACCTCCGGCCTGCTACCGCTTTATTGTCTACAAGTGGACCACTCTTATTTGTATCTACTTTGTGTTCCACAAAATTGTTTTCATGGGAAGTAGCACGCTCATTGTCCGTAAGAACAGCTACAACAAGGACTAAAACTAAAACGATAAAAAAGGCTATACATTTATTCATCTCCTGGGTTTTGGTTTCACTATATCCTTAATAAGAAAATAATTGGTGAATCAAATGTATACGAAATGTTAGTACCCACAATCCGTAATTGTGTAAATGGTAAAATTTCCTGTATAAATGACATTAGGAAAATTAAGCAGTTAGACAAACCTTTCCCACAAAAACCAATTATTCATACATATATCTTCCCAAAAGGCCCAATCTTAATCCAATAAGCACCAACTATACTCAATTCAATTCCATTGACACAAAATATTAAAAGCTTAACGAACTATATTTCTAATTTTGAGTATCTTTCCTTTACTATGTTAGAAGCAGTTTTAGTAGACGACGAAATTAAAGCCCTTCAGAGTCTGTCTTGGGAGCTAACCAACTTTAGTGATGAAATTAAAGTGGTGGCCTCCTTCACTGACCCTTTTGAGGCTTTAAAATATTTGGAGCAGTATCCTCCAGATTGTTTATTCTTGGATATAGAAATGCCCACAATGGACGGATTTCAATTTATTCAGAAATTGCAGAACAAGGAATTTCCGGTAGTTATCACCACTGCCTATAACCAATATGCGATAAAAGCGCTGAAGAATGAAGCAATAGATTATCTTCTGAAACCGATAGATACAGATGATCTAAATGCCACCATCGCCAAAATAAAAAAGTTCAACAGCAAAAATTATACAGCGGAAAAGTTGGAAAAGATACTTTTGAAGTTCAATTCCGATTCGCTTCAAAAAAAGATCACTATTAATACCGATGGGAAATTATTATTTTTACAAAGCGATGAAATTCTTTTTGCAGAATCTGATGGCAATTACAGCACCTTGTTTTTAAGTGATGGACAAAAGATTTTGCTTACCAAAAAATTAAAGGAGGTAAATCAGATATTGCCCAAGGATACTTTTTTTAGAATTCATAATTCCTTTATCATCAACCTCAATAAAATAAAGGAATTTCTTAAAACAGATGGTTACGTAATTTTGCAATCCAACCATAAAATACCTGTGTCAAGACAGAAAAAGTCCGACTTTCTAGATTTAATATAATCTATCATTATGAATTTTCCCTCCTTAATTATATCCATCTTTTGTCGACTTTCATTCTTAAATACAGGCCGCTTCTTTTTTTTTTTAGTTTTTACCTCCCTTTCACTTTCCCCGGCCCATTCCCAGAAAGTTTCAGAAGAATTTAAAAGGATTACGGATAGCCTCATTAAGGCTGCACCGGTAACCTATCAAGAATTGGATTCCATTTTAAAACCCAAAAGAAGTGATACTACCTATATGCGCTTTTTTGATATGGAATCTGCCCGAAAAAAATATTACATAGGACAGTCCTATGCCCTAAATCAACTTGGAAGGAAATACAGGAACATTTCAGATTACACAAAGGCTGTTGCACTCCATGAACAGGCATTGCAAGCGGCTTTGGACGCCAACAATCTAGAATTCCGGGTCTATAGTTTAAATATGTTGGGCGTGGTCTACAGAAGGAGCGATGCTATTAAAATAGCCTTGGATTACAACCAAGAGGCTTTGGAATTGGCGGAGTCGGAAGCCAATCCTTCAGACGGACTAAAAAGAAGTATAAACGTTTCCCTAAATAGTATAGGCAACCTATATTCCATTCTAAAACAATACGATATAGCCATTGCTCAATTTAAGAAGTCGATGGCTTTGGAAAAGGAGCTTGGCAATAAATTGGGACTTGCCATTAATTATCAGAATATTGGGGAATGCCTGGAATACAAAGGGGAGTTGGAGGAAGCACTGCACTATTACAGAACCTCCTTGGACTACAATAATGAAATTGACAGTGATAAGGGCAGGGTCATTTGTAAGAATAGTATAGCCCAAATCTACATAAAGCAGAACAAATTAACACAGGCGTTGGAAATTCTTGAACCCAACCTATTGGCCGCTGAAGCCTTGGGGGACAAGACGGTTATAGCAGCCATAAACATCAATATGGGCTGGGCCCTAATGGAATTAAGACAATATACAGAATCGGAAAAATACCTTGTGAACGGACTGGAAATGTCCAAAAAACATCAATTACCAAGTTATATTGCCCATGCCTATAATTACTTATCCAAACTATACACCTATAAAGGCGAATACCAAAATGCTTTGGAATACTACCAACTGGCTGAAAAATTTAACGAAGACATTAATAGTGAGGTCAATCGCCGTTATATCAACGATTTGATCATAAAATATGAAACCGAAAAAAAGACCAATCAAATAGAGGCCTTGGCCAGGGAAAACGAATTTATGAACCTACGGCTTCGTAAAAAAACAAACACCCTGATCATTGGAGCCTTGGGAATGGCCCTTCTAACTTTTATCCTTTACATATTATATAGGCAGAAAGAGTTGAAAAATGAAAAACAGATCCTAACTCTGGAGCAAAGTATGTTGCGCAGCCAAATGAACCCTCATTTTTTGTTCAATTCCCTAAATTCCATAAAACTTTACATCATTAATAATGAAAAGAAAAATGCAGTACACTACCTTAATAAATTTTCTAAGCTGGTCCGCAAAATTCTGGAAGCTTCCTCATTAAAAGAAATATCCCTGGCCGATGAATTGGAGACCATTGACCTATACATGAACATTGAAAACATTAGATTTTCGCACGAGATAAACTTTACAGTGCGGGTAGATGAAACCATTGATGAGCATACGGTTAAGATTCCTTCTTTAATTCTACAGCCCTTTCTGGAAAATGCGCTCTGGCACGGGCTTTCCTCCAAAGAGGGAGAAAAAAAGATCCATCTGCACGTTAGCCGGGAAAATGAAAAGTTTATTCAAATAAGCATTACCGACAACGGTGTTGGTCGGGAGGCCTCCGAAAGGATAAAGGAAAGCAAATTCTTAAAGCGAAAGTCCATTGGCATCGATATTACCAAGGAAAGGTTGGCCAATTTCTCCAAAGACTTCGAAAATTCATTTCAGGTAGAAATAATTGATCTGTATGATTCCAATAAGGTGGCCTTAGGCACCAAAGTGGTACTACACATCCCTACCCATTAGTGTGCTCTAAAGCAATTTGTTCCAATTCCGAATACCATTTTTTGCCGAACTTTCGAATCAAGGCCTCCTTTACAAATTTGTAAATAGGCACTTTAAGCTCATTACCCAAGGAGCAAGCAGGATCGCAGATTTCCCATTTGTGATAGTTCACAGCAGTGAGTTCCGAATATTCCCTTACCCGGATGGGGTACAAATGGCATGAAACAGGCTTTTTCCACTTGGTAGCGCCTTGATTATATGCCTCTTCCAGGCCACATTTTGTAATTCCTTTGTCGTCAAAAATTACATAGGCACATTCACTGCCATTCACCAAGGGCGTTTCCCATTCACCATCCTCACCTCTAATAAAGGCTCCTTGTTTTTCTATCTCAGCAATACCTTCGGGCCGCAAAAAGGGTTTTACCCTACTATAAATGTCTACCAAAATCTCTGTTTCCTTATCTTCAAGGGGAGCTCCGGCCTCACCATCAACACAACAGGCACCTTTACAGGCATTCAAATTACAAACGAAATCGTTCTCAATGATTTCCTCCGACACTATTGTTTTTCCAAGTTGGAACATATCATTTTATTAGGCGACAAATATAATTCTTTAAGGAATATAATTTCCTGTAAATAAATCCAAATACCCCCAATTAAACGTAAATTTGCCGCGTCTTGGCGCGGAAAGGCGAAACTCGTATATTAGAAACCAGGATTATTTTTTATTATGGAATTCAATTTTAATTTTCGGGAAATAGTTACTGCCAGTATGGTACTTTTTGCAGTAATAGATATCATTGGGAGCATTCCCATCATAATATCCTTAAGGAACAAGGTAGGACATATCCAATCTGGCAAGGCCTCTGTTGTGTCGGCCTGCATCATGGTAGCCTTCTTGTTTGTTGGGGAAGAAATCCTGAATTTAATAGGAATCGATGTGAATTCTTTTGCCGTTGCCGGATCTTTTATAATCTTTTTTTTGGCCATAGAAATGATTTTGGGAATCACACTTTACAGGGACGATCAACCCGAAAGTGCTTCTATAGTGCCTATCGCTTTTCCTTTGATTGCCGGTGCCGGAACGGTTACTACCTTGCTCTCATTGAGGGCGGAATACTACGTAGAGAATATCATTGTGGCCATTATAATAAATGTTATTTTTGTATACTTTGTCCTGAAATCCTCTAGGCGAATAGAACATATTTTAGGCAAAAACGGACTAAATGTTATCCGAAAAATATTTGGTGTTATTCTTTTGGCCATCGCTGTGAAGCTATTTACCTCGAATATCAACCAGTTATTTTAAACTTTAATGAAATTGATCTGATGAACAAAATTGTAATAGTAGTACTCATTGTATTGGGATTGGGATTAATAGCCTATAACGTGACCTTGGTGGATTTTAAGGAACCTTTTCAGGGAAATAGCATAATAGCCCTTATAGGAATATTGGCCGCCCTATGTGCCATAGCCCTTTTACTGATTTACAGTACTTCGAAGAAAATCCAGAAAAAAATTGAGCAGGACTAGTTGTTGGATTCAATTCTATCTGCCTCTTTTTGGCTTATAGTTGGTTTATCCAATTCCAGCACCTTCTTTAACATGTCGTCCCCGCCACTCTTTATTTGGGCATAGACATTGGGGTCGAACAATTGTTCTGCCAAGGTAGCCTTGATATATAGTTTTATCTTGTCCTCGAAAGCGTAGAAGTCCATCTTAATATTTCTGGCCAGACAATAATCTATAAAAACCTCGAACAGAATATCATCTACCCTAAAATTATTAACAAATTCCTCCTTGGAATAGCCTTTGTACTGGGCCCTGTTGCCATCCAAATGCTCAAATACAAAATAGGATAGGAATCCCAAATTTTCCAAACTCTCAAAATACTCCGATTCATTGGAACCAATGGGTACAAATACATCAGGGATAATACCTCCCCCGCCATAAACCACCTTACCTTTTGGGGTTTTAAACTTTAAGGAATCGGCTACTTTTATACTGTCTACAGAAATTAGTTCCCCACTGTGGAAGCGATCGGTAAATTTCTGATAATAATCCTTGTTTCCCTTGTCGTACGATTTCTGAATGGAACGTCCGGTAGGGGTATAATATCTGGATACGGTCAAGCGCACGGCAGAACCGTCCCCCAAATCCATTTCGCGCTGCACAAGACCCTTTCCAAAAGACCTGCGCCCAACAATAGTGCCTATATCATTATCCTGTAAGGATCCGGCTATGATCTCACTGGCAGAGGCGGAACGCTCATTAATTAAAACGTACACGGGCTTATCCTCAAAATCGCCTTTTTTGGTGGCAAAGACCTTATCTATCTTACCTTTTTTGTTTTTGGTGAACAAGATCAATTTTCCGTCTGCCAAAAACTCATCTGCCATTTGTTCGGCTATGCCCAGATATCCACCTGGGTTATCCCTTAGATCCAAGGTTAATTTTTTAGCTCCTTGGGCCTCCAATTTCCTTAAGGCCGTCTTAAACTCTTTATAAGTTGATTCTGCAAAACGATTTACCTTAATATAGCCCATATCCTTGGTAAGCATATAGTAGGCCTCTACACTTTTTATGGGAACCACATCCCGCTTAATGTTTACGCTAAAGGTTTTATTGTCATCCTTTCTGTAAACCTGCAATCTTACCGGAGTACCCTTTTTGCCCTTTAGTTTTTCCACCACCAGGTTATTGGGGATGTTCTCCCCATATAAAGTATCATTATCCGCCATTAAAATCCTGTCTCCAGGTTGAAGTCCCTTTAGAAAACTTGGTCCGTCTTCAATGGTTCTAATCACGGAAATGGTATCCTTGTACATATAGAAATTAACTCCTATGCCTACAAAATCGCCCTTCATATTCTCGGAGACTTTATCCATCTCTTGTTTGGGTATATATACCGAATGGGGATCCAATTTCTCCAATATATTATTTACGGTAACATCTACAATACTATCCGTGTTAATGTCGTCTACATACTCGTAGTCTATATAATCTATTAATCTGTTAAGCTTATCTTTTTTTGAATTGGTAGTAAAAAGCTTCTCAGGTGAATCATTAAAATTCAATTTTCCACCCACGAAAATACCTGCGGCCAATGCCAAGGCAATTATTGTGGGCCATAAGTAGGAATTTTTTCTTTTCATGATTCAAAATAGCAATTAAACGTTTTCAATTATGGGCAGATGAACCAGCTGCACTCCCGCCTTTTCAAGAAATTGCAACCCTGAGCTATCTTTATACGCCGTCTGATATACTACACGTTTTATGCCAGATTGGTGTATTAGTTTACTACATTCCTTGCAAGGTGACAATGTTATGTACAACGTGGCACCTTCACAGGACTGAGTGGAAGAAGCTACTTTGGATATGGCATTGGCTTCGGCATGAAGTACATACCATTTGGTATATCCTTCTTCGTCCTCGCAAATATTTTCAAAGCCAGTAGGGGTTCCATTGTATCCATCGGAAATAATCATCCTATCCCTTACAATTATGGCCCCTACTTGTTTGCGCTTGCAATACGAGAGTTTGCCCCATTCACTGGCCATTCGCAAATAAGCCTTATCGTACTTTTCCTGTTTACGTTCCTTCATCCGTTGATATTTCCCATTAATCCATGAGCCGAACTCCCATTTAAATGTTCATGAACCCCCTTGGTGCCAAACCCATTGTTCGTTTTTACAAAGGTACGGGAACTTTTTATTGAACATATTAGCCAATTGGGAATAAATCACTTTTCCTTAGCAAGATAGCTGCTACCCGCAACCCATACAATTCCTAAAGGTTAAGATTTAGCCAAAGCCTACCAAGGAAACGTTGCAAACAACATAGGTATTGTAATAAACAGGATAATAATCGACATTACCTGGGTAAAAAGGTGCTGCTTTACAGCAAATAAAGATCTAACGATATAATTGGCACTCAATACTGCCAGCAGAATCAATATTTGGGAAAATTCTATCCCTGTAGCAAAGCCCAATAAGGGAGAGATTTTTTCCTCTTCCCCGGCCATTAGCATTTTAAAATAATTGGAAAATCCAAAGCCATGAACTAGACCAAAGAAACCTGTTGCAACACTATAAAGGACCATATTCCTATGCGCCGCTAATTTTTTGGCATGAAATAGATTATGTATGGCGGTAAAGAATATGGTAATAGGAATTAGAAACTCTATCAATCCAACATCAACCAACAATATTCCATAAACGGATAGGGCAAGGGAGGCGCAATGCGTTATTGTAAAAATAGTGGCAAGCACCAATATTTTTTTCCAGTTGGCAAAGGTAAAAGGAACCGCTAGGGCTGCCAAGAACAAAATATGGTCATAAGCATCCAAATCCAATACATGCTCCAATCCCATCTGAATGTAAAACCAAAAATTCCCCATTATCCAGAATAACGTTTAGATTATTAATACGTGCCCTAAAGACCTCTTTCCTGTTGAATTATCTCATAAGCTTTTTGAACTTCCTTAAACTTTTCTTCGGCCCCTTTCTTAATAGCTTCATTTTCGGTATTTACCCTATCCGGATGATACTTTTTGGCCATGGTCCTGTAAGCCTTTTTAACTTCCTCATCCGTTGCCGATTTTTCAATTTCCAATATTTTGTAGGCATTGTCGGCCGATTTGATAAACATGGCCTTAATACTTTCAAAATCTATATTGCTCACCCTAAAATATCGTGCTATTTCCGAAATTTTATCGATTTCAGCTGGACGCAAAGTGCCATCGGCCTGGGCTATCCCAAACAAAAAATGCAATAACTGAAGCCTTACTTCGTATCTGGTGCGTTGATTTAAAAAGTTGCATATACGTTCTGCGGAAACCTCCCTTTTTTTAACAACCTCATTAAAGGTCCTAAAGATAGCATTGGCCTTATCCTTACCATAGGTACTTACAAAATATCGGCGTACATAATCCATCTCGGTCTGGCTAACGGAACCGTCCGCCTTTATGACAATGGAACAGAGGGAAAGTAAATTGATCTCGAAATCGGCTGGAGATACATGCTGTTGAGTAATATCCCTAAACACTGAGCGCCCTCCCCCACTGCCAGAGCTTTTCATATTATCGAAAAAGCTACCAATAATAAATCCCAGGATAGCCCCGGGAAATCTAAAGACATAATACCCCAAAATTGCGGCAAACCATTTAATCATCTTTATTTCAAATTTTGGCAAAGATATAATTTTAAGGTACAAAAGAAGCTCTAATGAAAAGTTAAGGTATTTAGTGAGGATGTTCTAAAATGGTTATCTTTGAAAACTTTATCAATAATCGAATAAAAATATATACTATGTATCCTGCAGAATTAGTAAAACCTATGAGACAAGACCTAGCAGTAGCGGGTTTTGAAGAACTATATACGGCCGATGAGGTTAAAAGTGCCCTCAGTAAAGAAGGAACTACCCTGGTAGTGGTCAATTCGGTTTGCGGATGTGCTGCTGCCAATGCAAGACCTGCTGCCAAAATGAGTCTTCAGAATTCAAAAAAACCAAACCATTTGGTAACTGTTTTTGCTGGTGTAGACACTGAGGCCGTTAATGCCGCAAGGAATGCGATGATTCCTTTTCCTCCATCTTCACCAAGTATGGCCCTGTTCAAGGACGGGGAATTGGTACATATGATAGAACGTCATCATATTGAAGGTAGACCTGCAGAAGTAATTGCAGAGAATTTAATGGAAGCTTACAATGAATTTTGTTAATGTGGCCTTACCCCATTAATACTCAGTAAACTACCTCGGGGCAAGCCCCTGAAGCATTGAAAGAACCCATATTTTAGATTTCGGCCTAAGCGTCGGAGAATTTTAATCTCGATTATCGAGTAAATATTCTTGAATGAAACCGCTTTGTAAAAGAGCGGTTTTTTATTTTTGTACCATGCAAAAAGTATTGGCTTTTCCATTGTCTGCCCTTTACCTCATATTATTTGGGCTAACATTGCTCCTGTTCCATCCCATTCAATGGGTCTGCTTCAATGGGTTCGGCTATAATGCGCACAGAAAAAGTGTGGCCCTATTAAACCTCTGCCTCCTACGCTGTACCCATGTTCTTGGCACCCGATACACCTTTATCAACCCACATAATATACCAACAGATAGACCGGCCATAATTGTGCTCAACCATCAAAGTATGCACGATATTCCCCCCATTATTTGGTACATGCGAAAACATCACCCCAAATTTGTGAGTAAGATGGAATTGGGTAAAGGAATACCCAGTGTATCCTATAACCTAAGACATGGTGGTTCGGTACTCATCAACAGAAAGGACAGTAGGCAGTCCTTAACGGAAATAGCAAAACTGGGCGGTTATATTGAGAAATACAAGCGTTCCGCAGTCATATTCCCGGAAGGCACCAGAAGCAAGAACGGACAACCGAAAAAATTTCACACTACAGGATTAAAAGTTCTTTTAAAGAAGGCGCCTTCAGCCCTAATTATACCAATTAGTATCAACAATTCCTGGAAAATGCTAAAATATGGCAAGTTTCCCTATGGAATTGGCAATCACTTAAGCTTTGAGGTGCACAAACCATTGGAAAACAAAGGCGATGTGGAAGTGCTCATAGAAAAAATTGAAAAAACCATAACCAAGGCCGTAATTACAACTACATGACCAATACCCAAATCGTTGAAGAAACCATTACCTTTGTTAAAGAAACACTGAAGGGCGCCGAAGGAGGACACGATTGGTTCCATATCCAACGCGTCTTTAAGAATACCCTTCTTATAGCAAAAGATGAAAAGGTAGATGTACTGGTAGTTAGTCTAGGTGCATTACTACACGATATTGCAGATGCAAAGTTTAATGGAGGTGATGAAACTGTAGGCCCCCGGATGGCAAAGGATTTTTTAATCTCATTGGGGGTAGACAAAAAAGCCATAGACCATGTGGTAAAAATAATTGAAAACATTTCCTATAAGTCCAGTTTGGATCCTAACAATTCATTTACGTCCAAAGAATTGCAGGTAGTACAGGATGCCGATAGATTGGATGCCATCGGGGCCATTGGAATTGCCCGTGCCTTTAACTACGGTGGGTATAAAAATAGGGAAATATATAACCCTGAAATTGCCCCCAACCTCCAAATGAGCAAGGAGGAGTACAAAAAATCCCAAGCCCCTTCCATAAATCATTTTTATGAAAAATTACTGCTCCTAAAAGACAAGATGAATACTGAATCTGGCAAGAAACTCGCAGAAAATAGACATCAATTCATGATGGATTATTTGGAGCAATTCTTTAAGGAATGGAATGGTAGTGCCTGACAACCAATGTAAATACCTTTCGGTATAATTTTAACTTGCTACTTATTTTACATCGGCCTATAGGCACGCTTATGGTCCATACCAGCTCCTAAGTTAACCAGGTCCATGTGTTAAAATAACTTCAACTGACCTCCCTTGTGCGCTTCATAAAGCTCTGTGTTAAGTTTTGGAAATACTTTATCCTTAAAATATTTTTGTCGCGCCAAATGAGCCATATCTTTAATTTGCTGTGCAATTTTGCCTTCGCCTCTATTACGTATACCAAATCGACTGTCGTTTAGGGAACCTCCATGGCAGTCCGCTATCTGTTGCAATACCTTATTGGCCCTATCGGGTAAAGTCTTTCTTATCCAATCTTCAAATATCCGACCTATGGCACCATTGAGCCTAACCACGGTAAACCCAAAGGAAAGAGCACCTGCATCGGATACGGCTTTGGCCAAATTTAGAATTTCATGACTGTTGATACCCGGTATAATCGGCGCCAACATGGCATTTACGGGAATATGATTTTCGGACAAATGGCGAATGGTCTCCAAACGCCTTTTAATAGTTGCGGTCCTAGGCTCCAGGATGCGCCGGGTTTCTTCGGACAAGGAGGTTACGGAAATATTTACCCCTATCAAATTATCGGCCGCCAATGGAGTCAGGATATCCAGATCCCTCAATACCAGTGCATTTTTGGTAATTATACCTACAGGATGACGGTACTTTAGAAAAACTTCCAAACAAGCCCTGGTAATCTTAAATTGATGTTCTGCAGGTTGGTAACAGTCCGTATTCCCTGAGAGTACAATGGTAGCCGCCTTCCAACTTCGGCTTTTCAATTTAGCTTCCAATAAGGCCGGAGCGTCCTTTTTGACCAAAATCTTGCGTTCAAAATCGAGTCCAGCACTATAACCCCAATATTCGTGGGTATTTCTAGCATAACAATAAATACATCCATGTTCGCAACCCTGATAAGGATTGAGGGAATAATTCATACCTACATCGGGACTATCTACTTTGTTTACGATCGTCTTTGGAAAGATGGGAAGATACTGGGTCTTATTGCGATCCGATATTTCCCCTTCAATACGGCAGAATTCCAAAAAATCGTCCCTTAATTCATTGGAGAATTGGGCAAACCTATTGTCCGTGTTTTTTTGGGCTCCTCGACCCTTGATATAATCATTTGATTTCACAATATATGGATTTTGTCCAAATTTATGGAAATTATCCAAATAATAATCTATACACTTCGATATGAAATTTAATCCTGCAAGAAATTCTTAATATTAGTCGCTTGCTATATGCAAATTATAATAGCTATATTGTTGTAATATATTTTGTGCAGATGAACTTTAGATCAACCAGATTTATACTATTATTATTATTTATTTCCACAGCCTATGGTTTATATGCCCAACAAGAAAAGGATGGGAATAATGATATTAATTTTAGCATAGAAGAGGCACAAGCTATTATTGACAAATACAACTTATTGGAAGGTAGCATTATATTACACCCAAGGGATTCCATAATTCCGTCGTTGATGGACACAAATCCTGAATTGGCCAATCGACCTTCCCAACCACCCTTAATGCCCATGACCAAAGCCGAATTTGAAAAGTCGGTCGCCGAAATGGCCACTTACCAGCAATCGCAAGAAGGACAGATAGCAAAAAAGATTGGTGATTTTTATAGAAAACTCGGATCCACTGAACCTACCGGAGAACAACTGGATAGTTTATACTTGGGCATAGATAAGGAATACGGAACAGATTATTGGCAACAAGTTAGAGGCCCCTTGCCCCCTGGCGCAAAGCGTTACTCCAGTTTTGACAATAAACCAATGACCCTGCAAGAACCATAACATATACTATTCGGGAGGCCAATCCTGATCCCTGGGTCTTTATGGGGTGTTGATCTCTACTTTTACCAATTGCTTTTTAGACCCCCTTTTGGCATAATAAAGCATATTACTGTTTTCCTTGTCTATCAACGGCATGGAAACCATTAACGGAAGGCGTGCTTCATGATCGTCTATTACCTTCTCATAACTTATCTTACCTTCCTTATCCAATTGGATCATAAATACATTTCTGTTACGACTAAGACCCTGTTTGAAAACCAATCTTTCACCACTTAACAATTGTGGGTTTTCTGCAGCCGTGCTGATCAGATAATAGGTATTATCTCCACTGGCGCAGGAACTGTAGGAGGCATATGCCCCGTCCCCTTGGGTCACCTCCGACTTATTAATATTTCTTGCCCATACAATATCTCCTTCCGAATTTAATTTGGCACTGACAATATCGTTGTAATGAAACCTTTCTATTTTTACCCTGGAACCCGTTGGGTCCTGCTGCACACTGGAGGTAACAAAATATTCCTCCGCATTAAAAAGAATGGAATTATCCTTGGTAACGCTAACATTCTTAAAGACCAGATTTTTAATTTCCGTGTCGTCTTCCCTACCAAACTTATCCTCCATAAACTGTTGGGAAAAGGCATTATACTTTTTGGTTTTGATGCCCAGGGAGTTTCTATCCAGTTCAAAATAGGCCAAGCCATTATATCTATTGTCCTTTCTGTCCGCATAAAATCCGACGCAGATCAATTTATCGTTTACAATGATGGGTTTTAAGGCTTCCGAAAATTTACCAGGGTCATCAAAAGTCTGTGTAATGGCCCCGTTCTTGGCAACCTTCAATAATTCATATTGAAATTTGCGTTCCGTAGCCGCGAAACGCTTCTTTTTATAATACGCCTTACCAACCAGATAGACTTGATTTAAATCTTTTGAAGTAACCATGTTTTCAAAGGCATAGTTCTTTTCTTCTATTTCTGCGGAAAAATCATATTCTATTAGTTTGTTCAAGCTACTGTTGAAAAGATATACAAAGTGTTTTTCCTCTTTCCCTTTTTTATAATGGGTACTAATAGCGATTGCGGTTTTATCCTCATTGAGAAAAGCCGTTGTAGTAAAACCTGATGAAAAATTCCTTCTATAGTAATTATGGTCCAGAGGATCGTTTACTGGCAGAGAGGGTATGGAAAGAATGGTTTCCTGGGTAAAATTAAAATTGTCCAATGGACTTCTATGCACCACGTAATCATAGGCACCCTTGCCAAGATTATAATCCAAGAACAGGATATTGAGTTGTCCGTTCTTTACAAATGCATTTACAAAGTCGAGCCCCTTTAGCTTGTAATTATACTCTCCTACCAGTTCCAAGTCCTTATTGTAATGCTCAATATAATAACCTTTGGGCTTCAGGATTATACCGGTGTAATAGGAACGCACCAAAATAGAGCCCCCCATTCCGTCATCCGAAATTTCCAACAAATTGGAATATTTATACCTATCATTATATTTTTCTCCAAAACTATATTTTACAGGCAATTGCTGGGCCTGTGTAAGGAAAAAAAAGCATAAAAAGAAACACGGCAATACAAGGTTTTTCCCAATATTCATAACAAACTATTTAGGGTATCTTTCTAAGCACCCGGAAAATTGGCTTTTCTTTTTTCCAAAAAAGCAGTGGTTCCCTCCTTAAAATCCAAAGTACCAAAACAACTGCCAAAAGCCTCTATTTCCGCTTCGAAACCGTTAATACTATTGTTAAAACCAGCATTTATGGCTTTTATTGCATAACCGATCGCTACAGGTGAATTATTCGATATCTTACCTGCAAATTTCTTACAAAGATCCATGAGATGCTCCTGTTCCACCACATAGTTGACCAAACCGAACTCCAATGCCTTGGCTGCATCGATCATGCCCGCCGTTAAGATCATTTCCATGGCCCTGCCCCTACCTATAAGCTGTGGTAATCTCTGTGTTCCCCCATAACCTGGTATAACCCCTAGGGAAACTTCGGGAAGGCCCATTCTGGCATTATGACTGGCCACCCTAAAATGACAGGCCATGGCCAATTCCAACCCTCCCCCCAAAGCAAATCCGTTGATGGCCGCAATGACCGGGGTAGAGAGGTTTTCTATAAAATTGAACAATCGTTTTTGGCCCTTAGCGGCCAATTTGGCGCCCTCCTTTTCGGAAAAATTGGCGAATTCGGAAATATCGGCCCCTGCCACGAACGCCTTCTCCCCGCATCCGGTTAAAATAATCACCTTCACTTTCTTATCCTTCGCCAAATCCTTTAAGGCATGGTGCAGTTCTTCTATGGTTGCCTTATTAAGTGCATTTAACTTGGTAGGCCTATTTATGGTAATAATGGCCACCTCTTTGTCTGTAGTAATAAGTAAATTTTCGTATTTCATAGCATTAAAATTAATTATCCTCTCAAATTCTTAAAATATTGAATATTCACTACTTGCCTCTAGGAGCCTATGTTTTTACGCCCTCATTAGCAATGGGAAAACGCACCGTAAAAACGGTACCTTTACCAGGTTCAGAAGTAAAGTTGATGCTTCCTTTGTAAGTTTCCACAATATTCTTGACCATCCCAAGTCCAAGGCCCATACCACTGGTCTTGGTGGTAAACTTGGGTTCGAACACCCTTTCCTTTGATTCCATTGAGATTCCCATACCATTATCCTCCACAGTCATTTTTACAAAATCCCCATCCCTGGAGACGGTTACCAAAACCTTGGGAGCCTCTACATTTACAATGGCCTGCGTGGCATTTTTAACCAGATTGGTAACCACCCTAATCAATTGCGTACGATCTAATTTGGCTATTATTTCCTCTTCCTCGGAGAAAAAATGAATATAGTTCTCATCAAAAATATCCACGGCCATTTTTACGATCTTCACCACATTTAAAGTCTCGTTTTGCTGGGCAGGCATATTGGCAAAATTGGAAAAAGCAGAAGCGATACTGCTCATAGTATCGATCTGTTGAATCAATGTTTTTGAAAACTCAGAAACCTTTTTTGCGATATCCGGATCATTAGGGTTAAACTTTCGTTCAAAATTCTGCACGCTTAAACGCATAGGGGTAAGTGGATTCTTAATTTCATGTGCCACCTGTTTTGCCATTTCGCGCCATGCTTGCTCCCTTTCCCCTTTTGCCAATTTTGCCGCGCTTATTTCCAGTTCATCGATCATTTCGTTGTAAGAGGTTATCAATTTCCCAATTTCCTCGCTGGGATTTTCCACTATGATCTTTTCATTTCTTTTGGTGAGGTCGGTCTGATTCAACCTTTCCGAAATGGTCTGCAAGGATCTAGTGATATATTTGGAAATAAAATAGGCCAGGCCAATAGCCAAGAGCATCAACAGTAAATAAGCTCCTGTTAGCCTTAACAGTATCTCCCTTAACTCCTTGTCATTAAATGAATTATCCTCAAAATAGGGTAGGTTTAATATTCCTACATTCTTAAATCTTTTGTCGCTTATGTAGGTATAGGACGCCTGATAGTTATAGCCTGCCGCCGATTTTTGTTCCACATATCTCTTGTTGGGCGAGGAAGCCAAATGGTTCAATACTTCCGCATCCAAACAGGTAGAAATGGAATCCACTTCAAATTTAGGCCTGGAACTTTTAATTAGCTGGCCTTGGAGATCATAAATATTAAAATTAATATTCTGAACTAGGGCAATCTCATAAATCTCATCACGGAAAATATGGCCCAAGTTCTCTGTTGTTACGGGAAAAGTAGTCTTTTGAAGTGCCAGATCTATACTCTGTTTGATCTGCTCCTCCTTACGCTCCATACGTTCGGCATGGTAATCCCTATTTTGCTCGCTGTATTGGTATATGGTAACCGATGCAATCAAAACAAATGCAATTACCACCCAAAAAATCATGGAGATAAAAATTCGGGAACGCAAGGAAATGTTTCTCAACAATTGAAATCGATTTTAAATCATAAAGGTAACAATTATCGCGCCAAAACGGATATCCATATGAGGTCAAGTAGTACTTAGGCCTCCGGATTTTTTTCGCGGATACGTTTGTAGAGTCTTATGCCCAACATTAATAGAACTCCCAGCACAATAATACCGACAACACCAAAAATCCAATTGAAGGTGCCCTTTAAAATCACCAAAAAAACCACTGCAAATAGAATTAAGGTCGCCCCTTCGTTCCAGATGCGCATAAATTTGGAAGTGTATTTCACCTCATCGCGCTGCAACTGTTTAAATATCTGATGATTTTTTAAGTGATAGGCTATCAGCAATAATACAAAGGCAAGTTTTATATGCATCCAAGGTTGTTGCAACCAGGCCGGATACAAAAACAATAACCATATAGCAAAGAAGGTAGCTAAAACGGCGGAAGGCCAAGTTATGATAAACCACAATCTCTTGGTCATCAATTTCAATTGATGGCTCAGAATCTCCCGTTCCGGAGACGGTTTCTGATCCGCTTCGATATGGTAGATAAACAATCGGGGTATATAGAACAAGCCCGCAAACCAAGTAACAACAAAAATGAGGTGCAAGGCTTTTATATAGTTGTAATAATCGGTCATAAAAGTTCTATTGTTGCGTAAAGATAGTAGACGGATTTCTGAAAAACTAATATAAGTATCGGGACTACTTAATTTTCCAAAATTGGCTTATCAAGTTAAAGCCTATCCTTGGCTGTGACTAAAGTCGACCTCACCTCTTTCCTTAAAAAATAACCAGTAACCAGCGTGGCCAGTACATCGGCAATGGGAAAAGAGATCCAAACCCCCAGTTCTCCCAAGTAATTTGGCAAAATTAAAATGAGCGGTATAAAAAAGAAGCCTTGCCGGCTCAAGGTCAGCAGTAGTGCCGGTACGGCCTTGCCAATGGCCTGAAAATAGGCGGCTCCTATCAATTGAACGGCAATGATCGGTGTCGCAGCAAAGACCCAGCGCATGGCCGAGGGGGTGTGTTCCAAAACATAGGTATTCATGGCCAGTTCCAAGGCCGACATATCAGGCTGGCTGCTCAAAAATAAGGCGGCAATCTCTGCCGGAAAAATCATGAGTCCCACAAATACTATAAATGCCAAGCCTGCGGCATAGAGGATGGCGGTATTGATCGATTCTCGTACCCTTTGGTATTTTTTGGCCCCATAATTGAATCCCGCAATGGGCAGGAAACCTTGGGTTACCCCAAAAACAGGGAACAGGGCAAACATAAGCATCCGAGCAATTATGGCATAGACCGCTATCATGGCCTCCCCTCCCAAACCGAAGAGGATATTGTTCATCAATAAATAAATTAAACTAATTACGGCCTGCCTGGACAAGGTAACGAATCCCAAAGCCCCAATCTCCTTTAAGATTGGACGATGCAATCCAAAATGTGACCAATTCAATTTTAGTTCCGAATTTTTGGAAAGAAAAAAATACAGGATGTAGGCAAAACAAAGAACATACCCAATGGTGGTTGCCCAAGCAGCCCCTTCCATTCCCCAGTCTAAGACGTAGATGAAGATATAATCCATCAAAAGATTGCCTACCGAAGGAATTATCATGGCGTTCATGGCAAATCTTGGTTTGCCCTCAGCCCTAATAACCGTATTTCCCATCATACATAGGGCCAGAAACGGCACCCCGTACAGAACAATGGTATAATATACCTTTGCTGGTCCAAAAATATCCCCTTTGCCACCAAAGGCAGGGATAAGACTATTTACATAATACAGCCCCAATATCACCATGACAATGGTGACCAGAAGTGTTAGGCTAATTTGGTTTCCAAAGGTCCTTAACGCCTTTTCCTTATTGTTTTCTCCCAGAGCGCGGGAAATAATGCTAGAACCCCCTATACCAATGGCCATACCCAGGGCTGCTATAAAAAAGGATACCGGAAGTACTACATTGATTGCCGCTATGGCTATGGAACCTATCCAGTTGCCGACGAAAATAGAATCCACCAGAACGTTCAGCGACATCACTAAAATTCCGATAGAGGCGGGAACTGCCTGTTTTACCAACAGTTTCCCTATAGGTTCACGGCCCAACTGTTCTGAGGAAACCTTGGCCATTACACTGGTAGTGTTTCCTTAGTCTGCCAATCCCCGATCCATTTTACCATTAAATTTACCCATGCCTCGTTATCATTGAGACAGGGAATATGCTTGTAATCCTCACCACCTGCTTCCTGAAACTGGTGTTTCCCTTCCATGGCGATCTCTTCCAGGGTTTCCAGGCAATCCGCAACAAAGGCCGGAGTAATTACTGCCAAACGCTTTATACCCTCATTTCCAAAACGCTCAAACTCAAAGTCGGTATACGGTTTTAACCAAGGGTCGTTGGGCAATCTAGACTGAAAGGAAAGGCTCACCTTGTCATTGGAAAGACCCAGATTTTCCTTTACTTTTTCTGTCATTTCATAACACTGATGGCGATAGCAGGTATGGTGTGCCACCGAATTGGTCTTACAGCAACTTTCATCTATCTTACAATGAAATTTTGTGGGATCCGACTTTCTAATATGTCGTTCAGGAATACCATGATAGGAGAATAGGATATGATCGTATTCAAACCCTTTTAATCCTGCCGCAATACTTTCTGAAAGTACCTTAATATAATCTCTGTTATTATAGAACGCGGGTAATGTTGTTATTTTGATCTTAGGAAAAAATTCATCCTTGACCTCCATGGTCTTTACCACCACGGTTTCATAGGAAGACATGGCATAATGCGGATATAAAGGCACCAACAACACCTCGTCCACCCCTTTCCCGGACAGCTCAGATAGGGCATTCTTTATCGTCATACTCCCATAACGCATCCCCAAGGCTACCGGAATTTCACTTTGCTTTTTTACCTTATCGGCAAAGCGCTCAGAGATTACTATTAAGGGAGATCCCTCTTCCCACCATATCTTTTTGTAGGCTTCGGCCGATTTTTTGGGCCTGGTTTGCAGAATAATCCCGCGTACTATTATATTCCTTAACCATTTTGGGACATCAATAACTCTTTCGTCCATTAAAAATTCATCCAAATAAGGTTTAACATCCTTAGGTGTGGGACTATCCGGGGAACCTAAGTTAACCAACAAAACTCCTTTCATTCTTCCTTTTTTTATCAATTTACCTGTACGACAAAAATAACACTTGCAGCCCAACTATAATTTAAATCCTTTAAATAGTTTATCTATACCCCATAGACAGCACCAATTTAAGGCCAAAGACACAACTTAACTATATTAATACCGTTGAGTATTTTAAGATTCCGGGCGATTTTTGTTGAGTATCTATACCCTCCAGGTTTATATAGTGCGAATTTGGAGGGATTTAAAGGTTAATCGAGACAATTTACCCACCCGAAATTTTTATATTGAATGGATTTTACTAAGTTAAGGTCATAATTAATCTAAGCCGGACCTATATGGAGCAAATATTTGAAAACATAGACAACCAGTCCCTCCTATACGCTTCAGGTACTTTTGTCCTTTTGACCATTCTATATATCAGCACTTATTTTATCCTGCTTAAGTTGGGGAGTAACCCTAAATATCTAGTGCCCAAGGATGTCATGAAAAGGGTGAGTATGCCACTTTTTATACTATTCCTGTCCTTTTTATTACGCTCAAAATCGCTTCACACTTTATTATACCTGAACGATTATAGTTTTGTCATTAAGAAATCAAGTACCCTGCTGATCATATTTTCAATTACCTGGTTGATTTTAGTGGCTTTAAAGGTTTCCAAAAATTTGATCATCAATAACTATGATATTGGAACTTCCGATAATTTAAAAGCTCGAAAAATTTATACCCAATTTAATATTCTTGAACGAATCTTTATTGTAGTGGTCATAATATTGGCTTTGGGAGCAGCCTTGATGAGTTTTGAAAGTATACGGGAAATAGGGGTAAGTCTTTTTGCCTCTGCAGGGGTAGCGGGTATAATCATTGGTTTCTCCGCACAAAAACTAATTGGAAGTATCCTGGCCGGCATACAGATAGCCTTTACCCAACCCATAAAGTTTGATGACGTGGTGATAGTGGAAGGTGAATGGGGACGTATTGAGGAGATTACACTGACTTATGTTGTGATTAAAATTTGGGACAAAAGGAGACTTATAGTGCCAACCACCTATTTTATAGAAAAACCGTTTCAGAATTGGACCAAAACATCCGCAGATTTAATGGGAACCGTTTTTATACATACAGATTATCGGGTTCCCTTCGATAAGCTTAGAGAGGAACTCACCAGGATATTGTCGTCCACAGATCTATGGGATGGAAAAGTGAACGTGCTTCAAGTAACGGATGCCAAAGCCCAAAGTGTAGAAATTAGGGCACTAATGAGTGCCGTTGACTCACCCACGGCCTGGGATTTAAGGGTTTTGGTACGGGAAAAACTGATTGGTTTTTTACAAGAAAATTACCCGGAAAGCCTACCTCATACACGTTTGTACCTTAAAGACGGACTTACAACCAAAACTTTCCAAAAATAGACAACCATACATTAAGTGTGGCATGAAAAATGGAGCGTTAAACCAAATAAAAAGTTAATTATGCCCTAAGCTTTTATTCCTAATAAATTTTGAAGCATTTTTAACTAAAATTTGAATTTTGGTATGCGCATTTACTTAGGTTTTCTTTTTCTAATGATTTCCCAGGGATTTTTTGCCCAAGAAGAGAACAGTCTTCTTTGGGAAATATCGGGGAATAACCTGAAAAAATCCTCCTATTTGTACGGAACCATGCACGTAAGTCAAAAAATCGCCTTTAGGTTGGACGATGTTTTTTACGAAGCCTTGGACAAAAGTGAAATTGTGGCCCTGGAATCTGATCCGGATACTTGGTTGGATGATTATGGCAAAATGCGCGGTAGTAGCATAGGCTTTGGAACCGGATTTGTAACCAAAGGATTTTATATCTATCCTTTTGCCATTAAAAACCCCAGTAAGGAAATAGTCTCTTCTTACCTTTCCTTGGATGATCGGCTTGTGAACAATATCCTTTACCGAACCAATGAAAGTTCCCAAAATTTTGAGGAAGAAACCTATTTGGACATGTTCATTTATCAGGCAGGGAAAAAGTATTCCAAGCCTATTAGGGCCTTGGAGGATTTGGAGGAATCCACTGCCTTGGTCGGTAGGGCCAATATGAATGCCATGAAACCCAAACCGGACGAATGGCTTCAAAAAAAGATGCAGACCCAAGATGTAATGTCGCTTTTGCAGGATGCCTATAGGGAGCGCAATATCAATCTAATTGATTCTTTGGACCAGGCCATGTATACCGAGCATTATTTGCAAAACATGCTCTATGCCCGCAACAAAAACATGGTGGCACGTTTGGACTCCTTAATGCCTACGGCAAAAGTATTCGCTGGGATTGGAGCAGCCCACCTCCCTGGGAAAAAAGGGGTTATTCAACTTCTTAGAAATATGGGGTACGACGTTAAACCGCTTACCTCCCGGTTTACATACAAAGGTCGCGCTTTAAAGGATTCCTTGGAATCCAAAACCCTTAGTAATGAATATAGTACCAGGACTCCAGATGATGGGCATTTTAGCCTTCTTTTGCCCAACAAGCTATATCCAATAGCGGAATATACCAATACCACCTATATTTCGCCCGACTTGGCCAATGGTAGCTACGTAATGGTGAATCGAATTCCCACTTTTACCTTCTTAAAAAAGGACTACACCTACTCATTGGATGATGTGGACAAATTACTGTTCGAGAATATTCCTGGAAAGATCCTTGAGAAGACCAAAATAGAAAATGGGACATATCCCGGTTTGGACATAAAAAATCAATTGAAAAACGGCGATTTTCAACGGTACCATATCTACATCACTCCTTTGGAAATACTCATCTTTAAAATGAGCGGGCAAGGGGATTATGTGGTAAAGCATTCCGATACCATTTTTAACAGCATCAGCTTCAAGTCATTAGAAAAAAAACGAACGGTACTTTTTTCGGAATTCCATGATTTTGAAATTGAAATGCCTTCCCTCTATAATTTTACCAATCGCAAAAGAAAAGGCAATCGATTTATTGAGGCAGTTGATCCAGAAACCTCTTCCTATTTCTTTCTTAAGAAAGCCACCCTAAACGATTTTAATTTTATTGAGCAAGATACCTTCGAGCTAAAACAAATTCAAACCAGATTTTATCAAGATCTAAAATTGGAACCGGAATATGGTCCGTTCGATGGTCAAAGCCTATCTTCTTCTGCAAAGTTTGACCCCACTGGCCTAAAACGACTTTATTTAAAGACCATTATTTGGGAAAACAACTACTATCTTCTTGGTAGTGTAACTAAAGACAGTACTGAAGCACAGCAATACTTCGATTCTTTCAAAATTAAGGAACCAAATTATACCGAAGAGTTTAAAAAAATACAGGATACTGCTTTATTCTTTTCTACCCTAAGCCCCGTTGATCCACCAAAATTTGTTGAAAACAGTAATAATTACTACGAACGACACAAGAAACCCAAACCCTATAGTGCCTACACCAAAAAATCCATTTACCAGAACGTAAATAATGAGGCCATCCTAGTGACCGTAAACAAGGCCCATGATTTTCTAATGTTTCCCAATATCGATTCCGTTTGGCAGCTTAGGAGAAAATTGTACCGTCAGAATACCTTTAACATTATTAGGGAGGAACGCCCAAAGTACCATGAAAAATATCATGAAATAAACCTAACCCTAACAGATACAGCCAGTACCAGGGGAATATTGATAAAGAACATCGTTAAGGGCGGGCTATTATACGAAGTGAAGGCCTTAATAGATACCGTTAAGGCCCCCAGTAGATTCATCAAGGATTTCTTTAACAATTTTACACCTACAGACACCATAGTGGGTTCCTCTATAGTAAGCGATAAAACCTCAGATTTCTTTAGGGCCATTAGACAAAACGACAGTATAGTCCATGATGGGTATACATTTTTAAAGTTCAATAAAAAACACGCCGATTCCTTAAAATACTATATATCGGAGTTCGACTTTAAAGACAATCAGAAGTATTTGCAGGCCAATTTAATCCAAAAATTGGCCGAAATGCCAGACGTTGATGCCACAAGTTTCTTTGAGAACTACTATGCCAGATCCTACAACAACTCCAAGGCACAAACAAAAATATTACAGGCCATTAGCAAAAACCAAAATGAAACGTCATTAGAACTACTCTTACGACTAATGTCCACCGACTTGCCCTTGGTATCGAGCAAGCAGGAGATACAGAATATTTTCCAGCCCTATCTGGACAGTCTGCCCTTGGCCCGCAAACTGTTCCCCGAAATATTGGACTACAGTGCCATAGAAGAATATAAATCACCTATATTTTCCATGCTGGCTAAGCTAAAGGCCCGCGGATTGATAAAGCCAAAGAGCTACAAAAAATATAAAAACCAGATTCTCAACGATGCCAAGATCCAATTAAAGAGGCAACTAGGCCTAACCATGGACCTTTTGAACGAGGATATTGCCAGTAGCAGTAGCAATAATAATTACGACATATTGGAGAACTATACCGTGTTACTATACCCCTTTATCAAGGAAAGTGAGGTAGCCCTGTTCTTTCAACGCCTGTCCACCGTAAACGACCCACAAATACAAGCCTCATATGTGGCCCTTCGCCTGAAAAATGAAGAAAATCCATTTTTCGGTCCCAATAAAATATCGGCAAACTCCATAAATTCACTGGCTGAAACTGCAGAAAACCGCTTGTTGCTTTTTGAAAAATTGCAACAAATTGGACAATTGGATTTTTTCCCTTCCCATTATAGAAACCAAAAAGCCATAGCAGAGTCCATTCTCTACAAGAACCTCGATTTGGATCTTGAACAGCATTCCATAGAATTCGTCAAGGACCAAAAAATGTATTATCCATCCACCAATTATCATGGTTACTACTTTAAAGTAAAAGATCAGGATAGCTATACCAACAATTTAAAAATGTACATGTTAGTGTTCAAAGATTCTGATCATATTCAGAGTAAGCCCTACTACATCAACAAAGGGTTCAATATAACGGACATCAACACTGAAGAAGAAGTATTGCACTTAACGACCGAAGAGTATCATTTAAAAGACAGGCAACGTGCCATAGTTAACAATCCTTCGATCTATAGTGGCTTTATGCATTAAATATGGAAACGGAAAAACCAATATAATTCCTTAGATTAATGATAGTTAATGAATAATGGTATACATGCAAAAAATCCAATTGCTACAAATGGACAAGGTTGGGCCCAAATAAATCTATTGAATAAAAAACCGTTTGGAATAAATTTATTTATGGTAAAATTTAAACATCATATTTACATTTAGTTGTACTAGTTTATATAAAATAAACATTTAATAAAATTCTATGAAACATTTCCTTTTTTCGATTCTTATTTTGTCGCTTATCCCTAACGGATTTGCCCAAAATCTAATTTGTTCTCCTCAAGATAGGAATGCCTTTGAAATTAAGATGCAGGCCATTTCCAATTTGGAAAAACAGACGGTTGGTGAAAATATGGTGTCCGTCGGGAAGACCTTCATAGGAATTCCCTATGTAGCCAAAACTTTGGAAATTGGAGAAAAGGAATCCTTGGTCATTAATTTACAAGGATTGGACTGCACTACTTTTGTAGAAAATGTTATGGCATTTTCCCTTATGCGAAAGTACAACAAAAAAGATTTTGACTCTTTTACCGATTATCTAGAAACCATTCGGTATAAAGATGGAAAGCTCAATGGTTACGCCTCACGACTGCATTATTTTTCCGAATGGATCGCCAACAATGAACATAAGGGTCTATTAAAGGATATGACCTCCCAAATAGGAGGCGTGGAAAGCCAAAAGGCCATTAATTTTATGAGTACACATAGGGAACTGTATCCATTTCTCAAAGATGCCGACAACTATGCAAAAATTCAGGCTTCGGAAGAATTTCTTAAATCACAGTCCATCTGCATCCTTCCTCAGGACCAGATCCAAGCAAATGAACATTTGATACAATCTGGCGACATTATAGCCCTGACCACTTCCATAAAAGGCTTGGATATTACGCATACCGGAATTGCCACAAGGGAAGCTGACGGAAGAATACATCTACTACATGCTTCCACAGGGTCGATGGAGGTAGAAGTCTCTAAACAACCCTTGGCCGATTACCTAAAGGGCATAAAAAGCAATACGGGGATAATGGTAGCACGACCCTTATAGGTTATTGAACGTTTGACCAAGAATTGGCTTCTGTTAAATGGTTTGGCCATGACTCTATTCTTACATCCACCGTTCAAAAAATAGGAAACTATTAAAGGCAATACTATTTTACTTAAGAAACTTCTATTTAGTACCTTCCCTAAGGATCGCATTCAGTTTCTTGCCCACTTTTCGGTAGCCTTTTGCATTGGGATGCAAACCATCCGAGAAAAGACTGGCATTAATTTTATTGCCCTTGTCCAATAACACACCACCGATATCTGCATAATCCACATTTTTAGAGGTCGCCAATGCAGCTATTCCCGTGTTTAAATTACGCATACGCTCCTCCTTGTCTACTCTTGGAAACAATCCAAGCAACAATAGTCTAGCTTTAGGCTGTCTCTCTTTTATAGCATTGATCACCATTTCCAATCCACTGAGAATCTCTTCATCCGTATTGAGGTGTTCGTTGTTGGTACCAATCATCAAGACAATTTGCTCCGCCTCAAAGCCGTCCAATTCATCGTGATATATTCTCCAGAGCACATTTTCCACCCTATCCCAACCAAAACCAAAATTCCGTACCTCCAATTCGTCCAAATTGGCCTTCCAGGAATCTGCCCCGCTGCTTAAAATTGCTTTTGGAGAACCGCCCCAATAATGGGTTATACTATTTCCAAAAAAACATATTTTGGGAGCACTATCCCTATTCATTCTTAACAATTCCTGATGACGACCCTCCCAAGGGTACAATTCTGGCTCCCTGGCCTGGGTTACCGGAATTGTTGTGGAAACACTTCCAATTGGCTCCTTTAATATCTCCCGTAAGGCTTTTTCATAGGCCACTGCATATTCCATCATTCCCAAATCTGTTGGATGGGTACCATCCACAAAACTCTCCATGGACAGATTCAGTTCTGCCTTGGTCAATAAATGAATATCCCTTAGCCCATCGGACTTTAATTGCCCAAAGGCCTCCTTGACAATTCTATTTAAATCCATAGAGGTCTTGTAACGATCAGCATCCACGGCACCATCAGAATAACCACCGTGCTCCACCAACAAAATTGGTGTTGTGGGATGCTTTGTTCTTATCTGTTTAACACCAGACATAATAAGCTGCCGTACATCCTCCAAGGAACGATCTTTAGTGGCACTCAAATTTGGCAGACAATCCAGTACAAAGATTTTAGCATCCAATTCCGTAATAAAATTAATTACCTCCTCTTCCATTCTGCCATTTCCTGAAAATGCCAAATTAATAAGTGGCCTTTCCAATTTTCTTTCCAAAATAGAGGTCCACGCCATTCCTGGACGCGAAGCACAGGCCCCCTGGGCTATAGATGTTCCGTATACCACTATAGGTTTCTCCTGCCTTCGGGGCAAAGGTTCCATTACCGCATTTTCCGGCACACCAATTTCCAACCATTCCACTTCATTGTAAAGAGGCAGGTACAACTGGTACTCTCTTCCCTTATCATGATATTTTTCTTTAGGATCGATGTTGGAATATTTGTACTGAATGGTATCGGCAAAGGAATATTTGCCTCTAAACCATCTCCAATCCCCATCACTGGTCTTAGCATAAAGATCTACCCCGCTTACTCCGGTTGCCGGCATATGGGGCATGGAATGGTTCCCTTTAACCTTGTACCTAACGGTAATGGATCTGGCATCAGTTCTAAACCTAAGGGAAAGTCCTGCTGCATGTTTGGACAAGTTCCAGACCGCTTCCCGGACTACCCCCTCGGCCTGCTTTGGAAAACGGTGATAAGTTGAAGCAACCTGACTGGGCCAAGCTTGTCCTTCAACGACCAGGGAATTAGATTCTGCCGGATTCCACCAAGATATAGCAACATCCTCTTGGGCCGTTGAATATTGAAATAACAGGATTATTGTCCATAAACCTAAAAGTGACTTTCCTTTCATATCTTTTTATTTTTGATTTTTTCTTTTGATAGGTACCCAAACCTCTTCTTCCGAACTTGGGTCGTTGTTCCTGTATTTATCTCCCATAATCTCAAAATGCTCCCTATGATCCAATTGATATTCCGATTTTGGCAACCATTCCCCAAAAATATATTGCGCCGTCCTTGGAAATGAACTGGGCAACCCCCTATGTACAAAAACGGCATACAAACCTCCAGACAAGGTATAGGAAACCATTCCTTCGGGTATTTTGGTATAATCCTTCACCTCAACTGCCGCCCATTTC
This sequence comes from Arenibacter troitsensis, assembly GCF_900177645.1. Classification (GTDB taxonomy): domain Bacteria; phylum Bacteroidota; class Bacteroidia; order Flavobacteriales; family Flavobacteriaceae; genus Arenibacter; species Arenibacter troitsensis. Next base: position 172,482 of record NZ_FXAO01000007.1, on the reverse strand, counting down.
TCAAATTGGGTAGTTAAATTAAATTCTTTAACGTTAAGCAGACTCATATATACCTGCATACTTATCAGGTCTTTGGACAAAGCATTCCCAATTTCCTTTCTTCTGCCCATAAATTCCTGCCAAAGTTCTTTGGTCCTATCTTCCGCCAAAGACATTACCATTCGTTTACCGATCAATTTTTTTTCCGCCATCACTTCAATACCTCTAAACAAATCTAGACCCATATGACCTATTCACTTATATTATGGAGACAATTAGATATTATTTTCCATTTGGGAACCAATAAAAGGTATTCTCGGAGCCAAAAAATAAAGGAATAATAAATCCATCCACCAAACCCAGAACGGCCCACAACAAAAAGGCGGAACTGAAACCAAAGGCATTGAACCTAAAAGGCTGGTTCATAAAATTCAGATAAATCATCTGTTTCATTCTCTGTTTCTGCTTCACTCCTTGGCAAACAACTAAGACTGGGACGGCTATAACTTTCCTGGAATTATTTCCAAACCTTAAATATAAGGACATGATGTATTATGAAGAAGAATTTTAAGCAAGATTCCACTTTTGTGAAGCGAATTAAGAAAGAAGTATTGCTATTCCATGATTTATTTTCAAACTAGTTGGTCGGTAGAACTTCTTGTTAGGCCAAATATAGGCTTGTAAAAAAGCACTTCGTCGGCGATTAAAACACAAAATCCGATATTTTATCAACTTTACATACTCGACAAAAAGTAAAAACCAACCTTGTGGTTGGTTTTTGAGATTGTTCTCAGTTTTGGGCGAATGCCATAGGGCAAGTAAAAAAGATAAGCGATCTTAATTCACAGAAAGCAAAGAAACCTCGAAAATAAGTACCGACCCCCCAGGGATTCCGTTATAATCCTTATTACCATATCCCAGATGGGCGGGCACCAATAATATTCCGCTCCCACCTTCTTTAAAATAAGTAATCCCCTCTGTCCAACCTGCTATAACCTGGTTTAAACCAAAGGTAATTCCTTCCGCATCACTTTGATCGAAGACCGATCCATTAAGAAAATATCCTTTATAGGCCACCGTTACATTGGAATTGGCCTCTGCCTGTGTTCCCGAACCTTCTTCTTCAATTACATAATATAGTCCCGAATTACTCCGCACGGCGGTTAAATTGTTCTCCTGAACATATGCCTGGATATCCGCTTCGTTCTTGGCAACATAATCAATGTCCTTCTCTGTATCACAAGAGATAAAAAGCAAAAAGGCCATTGCAAAAATTGTAATCTTCATATTTATTTTTTTAAACGCCAAATATAGCAAAATACCCGACGCAGACTAAGTCCTTAATTCCAGTGGACTAATAAATTTAAGTTAATTGTTTAAAACAAAACACCCTTAAAAAACTTAGTAAAAAGCCTTTAAGGGTGCTTTAAAATCTACCAGATTTTTAGACTACAAAGCCTGGCCTGTAATTTCTCGTAACAAACTGATTTGCTTCCTCAAGATTGGTAATGCGCATATTCTCCCCGTCCCAAAGTAATTTTTTACGGGCAAAGAACTCCATTTTTCCTTTCTCGTTTTCTCTTTGCAACAAATAGCTTCGTATGGCAAGATTCCCCATAAGAACAGTTTCTGTCATAGGTCCGGCATAATCAAAGGAAGAAGTTAGTCCTAGGTGTTCCTTACTACCAAACCCAGCCTTACAGGCATCAATCCATAAGCGTTGATGTCCGTATTCCGGTTCATCATTGGGTTCCACTTCAGGACCAAAATCCGTTGAGCCATCGTTCATATACAACTTTGGCATTAATGGGGAGCTATCGTTGATATTGGTTGAAATAATTCCCTTTTCCCCTATCATCAATACCCCGTTCTGACTTCCTTTTCCACCAATTTCGTGATCTGCCGGGATAATTTCTGGATGGGCCGGTCTTATACCTCCATCGCTCCAAGTCATCTCAATAGGTGATTTACTTTTATCCGTAGCCCCAAAATGCAAGGTGATGAATGATGAAGCCGGACAACCTTCCGGATGGTAATCCGCATTCCACATATTGGTATAAACTGCACCTACACTACATTCTGCATCTGTAGGATACTTAAGTCCCAAGGTCCTAAAAGGAATATCGATCAGGTGACACCCTACGTCTCCCAACGCCCCAGTACCGTATTCCCACCAACCTCTCCAACCAAAGGGGTGCAAATTGGGAGTATAAGGTCTAAATTCCGATGGCCCTAACCATAGGTCCCAATTAAGGTCCTTAGGTTTTGCACTTGGATCCGGTTTGGGAAACGCACCACCCTGAGGCCAAACAGGTCTATTGGTCCATACCTGCACCTTTGATATCTTGCCAAGTTCCCCAGAATCTACCCATTTTTGAACCATGCCCAATAAGGGATTGGAACCTCCTTGGTTCCCCATTTGGGTCACTATTTTCTTGCTTCTGGCCATCTCGGTCAGCATTCTTGCCTCCCGTATGTTGTGTGTCATTGGTTTTTGCACATATACATGTACCCCGCGTTCCATGGCATAGGCAGCGGCAGGTCCATGTACGTGATCAGGGGTGGAAATGGTAACGGCATCGATCCCTTTTTCCTTGTCCAACATCTCCCTGAAATCTGCATAAAGTTTTGCTTTTGGAAAGAGTTCCACTGATTTTTTAGCCGATCCGGAGAAATCCACATCGCACAAGGCTACTACTTTTTCCCTTCCTCCTACAGAGGCATTACGGATATCACTGGCCCCTTTTCCCCCGGCACCAATAGCCGCAATGTTCAATCGGTCACTGGGAGCGGTATACCCAACTCCTCCAAGTACATGCCTAGGCACAAAAAAGATGGAGGAAGCCAAAGCCCCTTTCTTAATAAATGATCTGCGTGAATCCACAGATTTATTCGATTTTTTTTTCTTCATAGTTGTTGATTATTACGGTTTACATTATTGATCCATTCCCAGGCAAGTATATTCCCTTTCATCCCATACGTACACCAAAGGCCGAAATAAAAGGTATTGACACCTACCTTCCCCAATTACAATATTCTTTTAAAGGTAAAGAATCCAACGAAAGTTTTGGTGTACGACTTACTAGGGCTTCTGTAACTCCATTTCTCTTTCGGCAAGTAACCCTTACCACAGTTTCCTATGATTTAAGCCGAACTTTAGCAACATTGCACCAAACTACCAAACATTCCAAATTGTACTAAACACTTCTAAGAATCTACTGGGAAACAGCAAGATAAAACATATTCAAAGACATTTTGTCTAAGATTCTCTCAAAAACTACTATAATTTTAACCCTAGGAAAAAACCTTGTATATGTTGGACTGGAGAGGTAAGGAAATTAAAAAAAACTGCTTAAGTAGCTGGCCAACCCTATCCAATTGTAAAATTTGCCATGCCAGTTTCCAATTTACATCCAGAAATGGCAGGATACTTCACAATTGAGCGGGCAGAATCGGCAAGTGCAAAGGAAATCGACGATATTCCATTTCAGCTGCAGCAAAAGGTAAGGCCGCAACATTAATGCATGGCTAAAAGGTTTAGTCCTTTTTAATCAGAGCTTCCGTTTTAAGCACATAAATGCGACTTTCCTTTTCCTTAAAGCCCAAACTTTTATATAGATTAATAGCTTCTATGCGCTTATCCGCGCTAAAAAGGAGGATTTCGGTAAGGCCCTTATCCTTACCCAATTCTACCAATTTTTCCATTAGTTTCCTCCCTATGCCCTTTCCACGGTGTTCCACATCTACCACCACATCCTCAACCCAGCCTTTAACACCGGATATTACGGTATAGGTGCACATTAAGGCCATTCCCAACACCTTGTTACCGTCCTTACAATAAACCAGGCAAATAGGATTTTCCGGATCGAGCACCTGTTTAAGATTTATCTGCTTTATGTCGGCATTCAACTGGCGGAACAATCCTGCCAACTGTTGCTCAAGATCAGCGTTTATATGGGACTCTTGCAGAAGGGCTATTTTCATGGCTTATTATTAATATTACCAACTTAGGGTTATGTTAATTTGCAAATTTAATTAAACTTATTCGGTCATGCTTAATATCCTTCCTTCTTTTGGTAAACCTTAACATAGTCGACCATAAAAACATCTGGGAAAATGGTTTTTAAGATCTCTTCCTTGTTGCTGGGATATTCCATACTCAAAATCATATACTCCTCTATATTGGATATACCGTCCGTAACCTCATAATACTTATAACCATCCACATAAAAAATATATTTGTCCGGAAACCATTCCAATCCAAAAGTATGAAACCCTAAACTTACGCCTCTACGGTAACTCTGCATTCCCTTCGTAGATTGTTGATTGGGTCCGTAGGCCCAATGTACATTATGGGATACATTATCGGTACCCAATTTTTTAAAAAACTCCATTATATCTATTTCAGCCCCAAATTTGGACGGATCTTCCCCCTGGCTAATCTGTGGCGACTGCAGCCAAAATGCGGCCCATACCCCCTGCGATTTCTGTAATTTGGCCCTACATTCATAATAACCATATTTGGACATAAACTTACCTTGGGTACCCACGGCACTGCCCAAAAGGGAATCTCCTTTTTTAAGGGCGTATAATTTTAAATATCCATTTTCAACTTTTACAGCCTCCTCGGATACAAAGGCTATGGCCCTAGGCCCCACTCCTCTTACTGCCCATTTAGAAGTATCCAAAGTTTTACCCTTAAATTGATCTTCCCACACTAATTTATAACCATGCTTTTCAGGATTAAACCGTTTTTTGGACATAGGTCCCTGGGCCGGGCGTTGTGCAAGGGCAAATCCTATAACGAATAGGAATAAAAATACAGGCGATAATTTCATAGGAATGGATTTGTATACTTCAGAGCTTGTTCAATATAAAAATTTTTGGCTAATAGCACCTTGAAGCCAAATCAAGTTATTTGGAAAATTTACAAGACCAATTTTGGCGGACAAAATATTTCGTTTACGCTTCGGACCAATAGCAAGGTAACACACCTAAAGCAAGATTATCTGGCAGATTGTATCAAAAACTGCTACAATTTTAACCATTAATTCAAATACCCAAGGACATGCCTTTCTGTGGACAAATGTATGCCCACCAGACAGCGGAAGAATGCCACCGCTAACATTTCGGGCAAGCTACGGGACATGCAAATCCCAGTTTGTAAGTAAAGTATTTGGGTGTGTCCCTATCGGGCCGGGCTTTCCGCTTCAAGTCCTCGGCTACTGGCCTGTGGGCTTTTCGCTGCTATCCCTCACACCAGTACACAGTACAATTGGGCAATCCAACCCACTGGTCGGTTCCCGTTAAGTCCGGACATCTCGATAAGACATAATACTTCGATAAAAAACGCCACAATATCTATGAAATACGACTATTTTATCGTTTGATTGCCCTAAAACAGAACTAACCGACCAAACAGTTTAATTCAGAATTGATCTATGGCCTAAAATACTACAGATTTAACTACCATAAATATATAATTTAAACCACATTGGGCGGCATATTCAACAGCTTGGATGTTATATTGGCATATGCCCTGCAACTAAAATCATACATTAAAAAGGGTCCAGATAGAATTAAATAAAAAAAGTCCTGCGAGATTGTTACCGACACACTAAATAAATTTTAGTATTGGTTGATTGGATGTCGATAGAACCTTGCAGGACTACAGTAAAGGTTGGTGGTTATTAAAATTACAAAGTATTGGCAGTCAACTTTGTTTAGTACATGCCTATGGGTTAATTCCTCTTCAGGCAATATTCGATTCCGCCCACCAAATGCTGACGGAAATTAAGGTCGTCAAAAGCTTCCTCCGTATGTCCCAAGCCAGTGTAAAAGGCGCGTCCGCCATCATACTCATGGTACCAGGCAATAGGGTGGTTATCACCATTTTTACCTCCTTCATATGAGCTTTCATCCAGTTTCATGAGTACATTAACGTCTGGATTAATATTTTTGTAATTGTACCATTCATCAAAATGGGTCCAGATATCGGCCAAGTGTTTGGTTGCTGGATGGTTATGGTCCACTACGTTTATTGTAGCCGTTTGTTGTTTGGGGTGACTTAAAAAATAGGCCCCAACCAATTTGTTATACCAAGGCCATTCATATTCTGTATCCGCCGCAGCATGAACCCCCATAAAACTTCCGCCGTCTTGTATATATTTTTCAAAAGCCGCTTGTTGCTCGTCTCCCAAAACGTCCATAGTAGTGCTTAAAAAAACCACCAATTTAAACTTTTTCAGATTTTCGCTATTAAATTGAAGGGAATCCTCGGTATGGGAAACGGCAAAATTATTGGCAACGCCCAATTTTACGAAGGTAGCTACCCCTTTTTCAATGGATTTATGGCGAAAACCATTGGTTTTGGAAAAAACCAAAACCCTATCTTTGGCCAATACATTGGCAGATATTATTTTTTCTGGAATTTGAACAGGCGTATTGTGAAGGTTTGGGTTTAGCGTCACTTCCTCCTGTATTTTGGTGCTACCGCATCCAATCACCGTTACTAGCGCAATCAAAGCAATAGTACATCTAAATAAGCGCATAAAAATTTTCGATTATCAATTTGAAGTTCTAAATATCTAAAATTTAAGGCAACAAAACACAAAATTTATCATTATTTCCAAAATATACCAGAGTTCTCACAATTATACTCCTTCTTGTTAGAAATAAAAATCCCCAACTTTAAAGGCAGCAGAGGGAACGGCACAAAATCAAAAAACCAATAATATTCTGAAAAAAATAAACCGAACATCAATACAACCTATCCGCTGGCCAGTGACATGAGGTATTTTTTTGGTGTGGTACTGTACTTTTTCTTGAAGGCCGCAATAAAATGACTTGAAGTGCTATAACCCACCTTTAGTCCAACCTCATTTACATTGTGTTTGCCCGATTCCAACATTTTACGGGCATATTCCATTTTGTAATCGAATAAAAAACTATATACAGAATCCCCATATATCTGCTTAAATCCTTCCTTCAACTTCTTAAGGCTAAGCCCAATTTCTTCCGATAGGTCCTGTAAACTAGGTGGTTCTGCCATTCTAGAAATAATTATTTCCTTGGCCTTCCTAATGCGTTTAACGTTATCCTCGTCCACTAAAAAAGGGCATTGTTCCACATCGGCATCCTGACTCTTATTAAAATAGAGTGAAATTAATTCATATACCTTCCCCTTTATATACAGCCCCTTTATGGAACGATGAAGGTTATAATTCATTACCTGACTCAAAACAACTGCTATGGCAGGGGATACGGCCTCTTGCGAATAGTACTTTTTATCTTTGTTATCCGGACTTAAAAAAGGTATATAATCGGCCTCCTTGGAAAATAGGGAATGGAATTTCCGGATGGTCATTATTATAGAGACCATCCAGGAATTGGCATTCAAAACCAAATTTAGCGGTAAATCTACCTGGGTATTGTACAGGAGGAGGGAGTTATCCTCATTGACCTCCAGAACATACCTTCCTTCATTAAATACAAACTTGGCACTGCCCTTCAGACAGAAATGAAACTGAATAAAGGAACTGTCAATTTCCCGGGTAACCGTCTGGTTATGAATACCATCGTTTTGGATTTTTAATACGTAGAACCCGTCTTCAATTAACACTTCCTCGAATGACCCTTGAGCGATATTTTCTTCCTCCATGTCGACATTAAATTAAATATATCTATTTAGAAACGTTCTAAATTACAATTGACAAGAATTCCCTTAACACTGCTAAAATATACTATTTCCAGAGTTTTAACACCTAAAACAGCGTAAAAAAACCACAAACGATACTAATTGTTCCTCTAGCGTTATTTTTATAAGTTTGATGCCCTTATTTTTGTGGCGCTCTCAAGAGTACATATGAAAGATTATCATATTTCCAAACATAATTCATTTTATACCATTGGCCTTAACTACAAAAAGGCGGATGCCGAAGTGCGTGGTAAATTTAGCCTGGATGAGCATGCCATAGAACGCATACTGGAACAGGCCAAACTGATAGGCCTGGACGGTCTCTTGGTAACTTCTACCTGTAACCGTACCGAATTGCATGGATTTGCACAGCACCCCTACCAGTTAATAAAATTATTGTGCGATAATACTCATGGCACCGTAGAGGAGTTCCAGGAGGTAGCCTATGTGTATAAGAATAACGACTCCATTAATCATCTATTCAGGATGGGTACTGGATTGGATAGTCAAATTTTAGGCGATTTTGAAATTATTAGTCAATTACGTCAGAGCTTCAATCGTTCAAAAAAGCAGCAAATGGCCAATCCATTCCTGGAGCGTTTGTGCAATTCCGTAATCCAAGCCAGCAAAAGAATAAAAAACGAAACCGATATTTCTTCAGGCGCCACATCGGTAGCCTTTGCCTCGGTACAGTATATCATAAATAACATTCCCGACATATCCGAAAAAAACATATTGTTGTTCGGTACGGGAAAAATAGGTAGAAATACCTGTGAAAATTTAATCAAGCATACCAAAAATTCGCACATCACCCTTATCAACCGTACCAAGGACAAAGCTGAGCGAATAGCAGGTAAATTTAATCTGATAGTCAAAAATTACGGGGACTTACAGACCGAAATCAGAAACACCGACGTGCTTATCGTAGCTACCGGTGCGCACTCGCCCACTATTTCCAAAGAATTGATCTACACCAAGAAGCCTTTGCTGATCTTGGATCTTTCCATTCCAAAAAATGTATCCGACAATGTAACGGATTTGGAGAATGTTACCGTAATCCATCTAGATCATCTATCCCAAATGACGGATGATACCTTGGAGAAAAGGAAGGAATCCGTACCCCAGGCCGAAGCAATTATTGAAGAAGTAAAGGACGAATTTATAAAATGGTTGGAAACTAGAAAGTTTGCTCCCGTAATCAAGGCGCTTAAGAAGAAATTGAAGACCATGAAGGATGAGGAATTGGATTTCCAAAGCAAGAAACTTGTAGATTTCAATTCCGTACAGGCCGATATTATCTCCGAGCGAATCATTCAGAAAATCACCAAACAATTCGCCAATCACCTTAAAGATACCGAAATAGATTCCGATACCAGTTTAGAGCTTATACAACGAGTTTTTCAACTAGAATTGGAGACTAAATGAGTAAAATAATACGCATTGGTACCCGTGATAGTCAGTTGGCCCTCTGGCAAGCACATACTGTTCGGGACCAATTGGAATCCCTTGGCTATAAAACCGAAATAATTTCCGTAAAATCTACCGGGGACCTACTCTTGGACAAGCCTTTATACGAATTGGGCATCACTGGAATATTTACCAAAACCTTGGATATAGCCATGATCAATGGCACCGTTGACATTGCCGTACATTCCATGAAAGATGTGCCCACCCGTCTTCCCAAGGGAATTGTTCAAAGCGCTGTTCTGCCAAGAGCCAATACCCATGATATTTTGGTCTATAAAGATTTGGAATTTTTAAAATCCAACGGTACCATTGCCACCGGAAGCTTACGTAGACAGGCACAGTGGTTAAATAAGTACCCTACCCATAAGGTGGTAGACCTTAGGGGCAACGTAAACACCCGACTTCAAAAACTTCAGGACAATCCTTGGAACGGTGCTATTTTCGCAAAGGCAGGTTTGGAACGCATAGAAGTACTTCCCCAGAACCATATAGACTTGGATTGGATGGTTCCGGCCCCGGCCCAAGGTGCTATGGTAGTTGTTAGTATGGAAAACGATACGTTTTCAACGGATGCAGTTCGCCAGCTGAACGATTCCGATACAGATATATGCACCCATGTGGAAAGGGAATTTTTGCAGGTATTGGAAGGCGGATGCACCGCACCCATAGGCGCCTTGGCCAAAATAGACAAGGACAGGCTCCATTTTGAAGGAATTTTGTTGTCCTTGGACGGGACACAAAAATTATCCATCACAAAATCAATTTCCCCCCAAAATTATACCGACTTCGGAAAATTGTGCGCCCAGGAAATTTTAAATGACGGAGGCAAGGAAATGATGATAAAGATAAAAAAGAAACTGGGGTAACCCCTGCTCGGCAACTAGAACCCAAAGTACAATGAGCATGACCATTCTATCCACCAAAATTCTGACTTCCTCCCAAAAGTCCATTCTAACCAAGGCCAACATCACGGTTGAAGATTATGACGCCATCAAGATAGACTACCTAACCACCCAAATAGACCAGAATTTCCAAAATATCATTTTCACCAGCCAGAATACCGTAAAGGCTTTTCTACAGATGGTAGGGGCCCAAAACCTTGCAACCAATAAATACACAGCCTTTTGCGTCGGTGAAAAAACAAAGTCGCTTTTAGAATTAAATGCCATAAATGTCATGGAAATGACACATTATGGAGCAGAATTGGCGAAGATATTGGTAAATAAATACCCAACTGAATCTTTTTTATTCCTGTGCGGTGATAAAAGACGGAATGAAATTCCCTCATGGCTAACAAAACATAAAGTAGTCTTTAAGGAACAGATAGTATATCAAAATAGTCCAAATCCCATTACCTTTACCTCCGATTTTGATGGCGTATTGTTTTTTAGCCCCAGCGGTATAGCTAGCTTTATAGCCCGGAATACAATAAGAAATAGCGTTGCTTTTTGCATTGGCACCACCACCGCCACCGAAGCGCAAAAGCACAGCAAAAGGATTATCATTGCTGAAAAACCTACAATAGAAAGTGTCTTGGATAAGGTGGTAGAATATAGAAATACAATAATGAACTAAATATGGCCTCTTTAACGGACATCCCTGCCGAATTGATTGTTGGGAATGCGATGAACTAATTAGGCAATAATACAGCTATAAACTATGAGTATTAAAAACGATTTATTCTTAAGAGCATTAAAAGGAGAAACCGTAGAGCGTCCCCCAGTTTGGATGATGCGCCAAGCAGGAAGATATTTACCGGAATTTATGGCCATTCGGGAGAAATATGACTTCTTTACCCGTTGTAGGACCCCTGAACTGGCCAGTGAAATTACGGTACAGCCCATACGCAGGTATGGTATGGATGCCGCTATTCTGTTTAGCGATATTTTGGTGATTCCCCAAGCCATGAATATAGAGGTACAAATGAAACCCAATTTTGGGCCCTATCTTCCAAACCCTGTACACGATCAAAAAGGAGTGGATGAAGTTATAGTCCCTGACGTAAACGTAGAACTGGATTATGTTATGCAGGCCATAAAAGCCACTAAGGAGCTGTTGAATAACGATATCCCCTTGATCGGATTTGCGGGTTCCCCATGGACCATTCTTTGCTATGTGGTGCAAGGACAGGGCAGCAAGACCTTTGATAAGGCCAAGGAGTTTTGTTTTACCAATCCGGTAGCGGCCCATCAACTGCTTCAAAAAATCACCGATACAACCATAGCCTATCTAAAAGCCAAAGTAAAGGCAGGCGTAAATGCCGTTCAGGTTTTCGATTCTTGGGGAGGTATGTTGTCGCCAGTGGATTACCAAGAATTTTCGTTCCAATATATACAACAGATTATAGATGCCCTTAAGGACGAGGCTCCCGTAATCGTTTTTGGTAAAGGATGCTGGTTCGCCTTGGGCGATATGGCCAAATCTGGAGCTGCTGCCCTTGGAGTGGACTGGACCTGTTCTGCAAGAAATGCACGCTACCTTTCTGGGGGCAATATAACCCTTCAGGGTAATTTTGATCCTGCAAGATTGCTATCGCCCCCAGCGGTAATCAAAAAAATGGTCACCCAAATGATCAATGAATTTGGAAAGGATAAATATGTAGTCAACCTAGGTCACGGTATTTTGCCCAATGTACCCCTGGACAACGCCAAAGCTTTTGTAGATGCGGTAAAGGAGTACCGACAGAATTAGAAGGGCGTATCCCTTTTTTCCTTGAAAAGCGGAAAAAAAGGGTCGCGCTTTCCGTTATATCTTTTATTTTTATGGAACTGTTGCCTTGATTATCTAAAAAACAAACGGCACAGCACACAGAATTCCAAAAAATAAAAGGATGTCACTGCAATCGCTTACGCAAAACCAAAAGTATGACCAAAGATATACTGAGCGGTATTAAGGCCTATTTTGGCACCTTTAAAATCATTTCCCAATTGGGGCTTTGGCGGTATTTTTGGATTCCCATATTGATCAGTGTAGTAAGCGCCGTCTTAATTTTTACCTCTGCTTATGGACTTTCAGACAATATTGGCGGATTTCTTTCACAATGGTGGACTTGGGACTGGGGAAAGCAAACAGTGATTCTGATCAGCGAAATCTTTGGCGGGCTTCTAATAATTGCATTTGGCTTTATGCTGTACAAACATATTGTCATGGCGCTCTCAGCACCCTTTATGAGCCCTGTTTCAGAAAAAATAGAAGCCCACTTATTAGGAAAAACGCACGTAGACCATAGAGATACTAATTTCACGGAACAACTTTGGCGTGGCATCCGCATCAATCTAAGAAACCTGATGATGGAAATTTTGTTGACCATCCCAATTTTGTTAATTGGTTTGATTCCGGTAATCGGATTGGTTTCAACTGTGCTTATATTTTTAATACAGGCCTATTATGCCGGTTTTGGCAATATGGACTATACCTTGGAGCGACATTTTAAATACACTGAAAGTCTAAATTTTGTTCGAAAGAACAAAGGCATTGCCATAGGCAACGGAATTGTCTTTATGTTCTTTCTTTTTATTCCGGTAATTGGTGTAATTCTAGTGCTGCCACTATCGGTTACCGCTGCGACCATAAGGACAGTAGAACTATTGAAAGTGGAAAAAGAAATTGGATAGCATAGGACCTG
>NZ_FXAO01000007.1:0-158015 GCF_900177645.1 Arenibacter troitsensis | reverse complement strand
ACCGAAAACAAAAAACATGAAAGATAAATTTTACGCTTACATTCAACAACTGCAGGATACGATTACTTCCAAATTGGAGGCTTTGGACGGAACTGCAAAATTCAGGGAAGACCATTGGAAAAGGCCGGAAGGAGGGGGGGGACGATCCAGGGTCATTGAAAATGGCGCTGTTTTTGAAAAAGGAGGTGTTAACATTTCTGCAGTCCATGGTGCCCTCCCGCAAAGTATGCAAAACTATTTTGGTGTAAAGGATGCCGATTTTTTCGCCTGTGGCCTAAGCCTTGTCATCCACCCCAAAAACCCCATGGCACCCACAGTGCATGCCAACTGGCGGTATTTTGAAATGTACGATAAACAAGGAAAATTGGTGGACCAATGGTTTGGCGGTGGACAAGACCTTACTCCCTACTATCTATTTGATGAGGATGCCAAGCACTTTCATGAGGTTTGCAAAAAGGCCTGCGATAAACACAACCCAGATTTCTATTCTACCTATAAGAAGAAATGCGACGATTATTTCTGGAATACACATAGGAATGAAGCACGTGGTGTGGGGGGATTATTTTATGATTACTGCAAAGCCACCGAAAAGATGAGTATGGAAGATTGGTACAATTTTGAAACCGAAGTGGGCAATAGCTTCTTGGAAGCCTATGTGCCAATCGTTGAGAAAAGAAAGGACTTGCCCTATACCAAAGAACAGAGGGATTGGCAAGAAATCCGTCGTGGCCGTTATGTAGAGTTTAATTTGGTTCATGACAAGGGCACCTTATTTGGACTAAAGACCAATGGCAGAATAGAAAGCATCCTAATGAGCTTACCACCACATGTACAATGGGTTTATGACCATCATCCCGTTAAAGGGAGTGAAGAAGAGCGACTGTTAAAAGTACTTGCCCAACCCAAAGACTGGGTTTAACAAAGCTAAAAATATAGCTATGGGCAAAAAAGGCAAGGAAAAAAATACGGTCAACAAGGCAAAACATACCAAACTCCTTAACAGGAAAAAAAACAAACTCAAAAAAGAGAAGGAAACCCGTAAAGAGCGACTAAAGACCATCATGGCCAATCATCGGGAACAACAAAAGTCTGAGGAAGAGCAGATCAATAACTAATCTATTGTGCATAAGTCTTTAGTTAAGTTTAAATCATTAAATAAAAAACCATGGACTGTCCCTGTGGATCCCATAAATCCTACACCGATTGCTGTGAATTGGCACATATAGACCTCAAATCCGTCAGGACAGCGGAACAATTAATGCGTTCCCGATACTCTGCTTTTGTAATGGGCAATGGAAATTATTTAATGGATAGTCACCACACCTCTACCAGGCCTGTTAAGGAAAAGAAATCTATAGAAGCTTGGGCAAAATCCGTAAGTTGGATCAGATTGGAAATTTTGGATAAGGAAAAGGGAGGAATAAACGACCAAAGGGGCACCGTTACCTTTAACGCATATTTCTTTGAAAATGGCAAGGTGGATGTGATTCATGAAAAGTCGGAATTCGTAAAGGAAAACGGCCTATGGATGTATTTAGGCCTAGCAAAATAATATAAGGATTTACCAATTCAATTTATAAATTTTAGGACTTGTTCCTTTATCTTTGAATTTCAAAACAAACATAAAATGTACCCATTAAGAAGAAATAGAAGACTGCGCACCAATGAGTCCATTAGATCACTGGTCAGGGAAACCATTATCTCACCTAGCGACTTTTTAGTGCCCCTTTTTGTGGTGGAAGGCCATGGGGTTAAGGAAGAAATTGCGTCCATGCCCAATTATTACCGATATAGCTTGGATCTATTGGAAAAGGAGGTAAAAGACCTTTGGGCCATGGGGCTTAAATCCGTACTACTCTTCGTTAAGGTCCCAGACCATTTAAAGGACAATAAAGGCAAGGAAGCCGTAAATCCCAAGGGCCTAATGCAAAGGGCCATTAAAACGGTTAAAAATGCCTGTCCCGAGATGCTGGTAATGACCGACGTAGCCTTGGACCCTTATTCCTCGTATGGACATGACGGTATTGTAGAGGACGGACAGATAGTGAATGACGACACTGTGGAGGTTTTGGCCAATATGAGCGTAAGCCACGCACAAGCTGGAGCCGATTTTGTAGCGCCCAGTGATATGATGGACGGTAGAATTTTGAGCATCAGGGAAGCCTTGGAAGACGAAGGATTTATAGACACTGGAATCATGAGCTATAGTGCCAAATATGCCAGTGCATTTTACGGTCCTTTCAGGGATGCCTTGGATTCTGCTCCCGGTTTTGGTGATAAAAAAACATATCAAATGGATTATGCCAATAGGTTCGAAGCCATAAAGGAAACTGAAATGGATATTGATGAGGGCGCGGATATCGTAATGGTAAAACCAGGTCTTTGTTATTTGGATATTGTAAGGGAAATAAAAAATGAGGTGGATGTTCCGGTAGCGGTATACCAGGTTTCAGGGGAATATGCCATGGTAAAGGCCGCAGCCGAAAAAGGATGGCTGGATCACGATGCCGTAATGATGGAGCAATTGACCGCCGTTAAAAGGGCCGGTGCCAATATCATTGCCAGTTACTTTGCCAAGGATGTAGTCCGTGTATTGGGGTAAGGAAAATCATTAAAATTTCACCTAAGAGCTGCCAAAAGTTATTATTACGCTCAGCTTATGCTATAGTTAAATGAAAAATCTACTTTTTATTCTTATTTTTCTACTTATAAACCCGCTACAATCCCAAGACTTTGTGATTCCCACTTTTTTGGAAAAATGGGAGAATTCCAAATCCTATTTAGTGGCCATTGCGGAAGCCATGCCGCCAGAGAAATATGATTTTAAGCCTACCGATAGACAAAAAGGTTTTCAAGATCAACTGCTACATATTAAAAGTAATATGGATTGGTTAGGCAGTACTTATTTTGGAGGGGAGTTGAGCGGCAAGGAAAATGACAATAATTCCAAATTAACAAAAGAAGAGACCATAAAATTATTGGTCAACGCATTTGATGGGGTCAGCGCTATTTTGAAAAACCTTCCTTCCAATGCACTTTCGGAAAAGGTTGAATTCTTCGCCGGTGAAAAAACCAAACTTCAAATATTAAATCTGTTACAGGACCATGTAACCCATCACCGGGGACAATTAATTGTATATTTAAACCTTAATAATATTGAACCCCCAGAATATGTGGGCTGGTAACTGATTCGCTATGAAAAAAAGTAATTATGATGCCATTATTATACTGTTAAGTATATTTTTTAACGTACAACTATCCACCGCGCAATCACTCAATACTGAGGCACTTAGCTATGAACATCCTTCTGCTGTAGGAATGGATTCGCTGTTCATACACTCCAAGGTAGATTCCATTATGAACTTTGCCATTAAAGAGGAAGCCTTCCCGGGAGCACAGGTCTTGGTAGCCAAAAATAGCAAGATCATTTTTCATAAGGCCTATGGATTTCATACCTATGACAGTGTACAAGCTGTAAGTCTTACGGATATCTATGATTTGGCATCCGTAACCAAGATAATGGGGCCGCTACCCGCCTTGATGAAATTACATGATGAAGGAAAACTGGATTTGGATGCGCCTTTCAGTACCTTATGGCCTAAATGGAAAAACAGAAAGGATAAAAAGGAACTGACCATAAGGGAAGTCTTTGCGCATCAGGCTGGGTTGGTTCCTTATATCATTTTTCTTCAAGAGGTGATGAAGAAGAATGGTTCGGTAAAAAATCGTTTTGTAAGACATGAACCCAGTCGTAGATTCAGTACTAGAGCCTATGATAATATATATATCAAAGATAGGTTTAGGAACAAAATATACCGAAAGATCAACAGGTCTAAAGTATCGGATATTAAAAAATACAAATATTCCGGACTTACGTTTTTACTCTATCCCGAAATCATTTCACGATCAACCGGTATGGATTACGAATCCTATGTAACCCAAAACTTTTATGCTCCTATTGGGGCAACTACTATGGGATTCAATCCCAAAACCAAAAACTATCAAAATAAAATAGTGCCCACGGAAATAGACACCTTATTCCGACATGAGCTCACCAAAGACTGGGTCCATGACGAAAACGCGGCCTTAATGGGTGGGGTCTCCGGAAACGCGGGTCTGTTTGCATCGGCAACGGATTTGGCTAAAATGATGCAGATGTACATGAATTATGGTAGTTATGGTGGTAAGCGGTATTTGTCCGAAGCCACGGTAAAGGAATTTACCAAAGTACAATATCCTGAAAACGAAAATAGAAGAGGTCTAATATTCGACAAGCCCGATCTGAACAATCATGAGCTCACCCTGGCCGATTCCTATCCTGCTCCAAGTGCCAGTCCCGACAGTTTTGGACATAGTGGGTTTACAGGAACCTTTGTTTGGGCCGATCCTAAAACCCAATTGGTTTACATATTTCTATCCAACCGGGTATACCCTAGTAGGGCCCATGCCAATATTTATAAATTTAATATTCGCTCCGCGGTGCAGCAGGTGTTTTACGACTCTATAATCGATTGAGTTAAGAATTTCTTATTTTATTAGTACATTAGTATTTTATACTTTTTTATGGGGTTACTTATATTTTATGCGTTAATATCCATCCTCGTATCCTTTTTATGCTCTATTTTGGAGGCTGTATTATTGAGTGTTCCGCAAACGTTTATCAATCTAAAGAAAAAAGAAGGCAAATCCTTTGCCGAGGAGCTGGAAACCTTAAAAAAAGATGTGGACAAGCCCCTTATTGCCATTCTCACCTTAAACACCATAGCGCACACTGTTGGGGCAATTTTAGTGGGTGTGCAGGCAAAAGTGGCTTATGCCGAATTATATGGAAATACCGTAAACTCCATTTTAGGTTTGGAGTTTACAGAAGCCGCTATGGTAGGATTGGTTTCTACCATCATGACCATCCTAATATTGGTGGCATCGGAAATAATTCCCAAGACCATAGGTGCCACCTATTGGAAGCAATTAGCGCACGCCGCAACAACATCCCTAAAAATAATGGTCTGGGCCCTTCGTTGGACCGGAATTCTATGGCTATTACAACTTTTTACAAGACTGGTAGGAAAAAAAGGCGTTCATGGAAGTGTATTTAGCCGGGAAGATTTTAGCGCCATGACCGATATTGCCCACGAGGAAGGGGTATTTCAAGAATCAGAATCCACGATAATTAGAAACCTTCTTCACTTTAACGAAATTAAGGTAAAGGACATCATGACCCCAAGGGCGGTGGTAAAAATTGCCTCGGAATCCACCACCATCAAGGAATTTTATAATGCCAACCCCAAAATGCCGTTTTCTAGAATTCCCGTTTATAGCAAAAAAATGGACAACATAACCGGTTTTGTTTTAAAGGACATGATTTTGGAGGAAATAATTCAAAAAAATGGGAGCGCGCCACTGTCCAGTATTAAAAGGGAAATATTGGTAAGTAACCGGCAAACTCCGATACCCGAGTTATTTGAAACCTTTATTTCCAAAAGGGAACATATAGCCCTAGTTGTGGATGAATATGGATCCATTAGTGGGGTGGTAACTATGGAAGACATATTGGAGACCTTATTGGGCCTTGAAATAATGGACGAAAGCGATAATGTTGAGAACCTACAACATCTGGCGCGGAAAAATTGGAACGAAAGGGCCAAACGTTTAGGAATCATTCAAGGAAATAAAAACAAGGAGTAATGGAGGCCGTTTATATAAATACGCCTTTGGGTATTGCAAAAATTGAAGGTGATGAAGACGGATTAACTTCCATCACTGTGTATGATAGTGAGGAAGAACTATCAGATATTATTCCAGAATTGCTCGAAGATGCCGTATATCAGCTTCGGGAGTATTTTGAAGGTACAAGAAAGGAATTCAGCTTAACACTTAATCCAGAAGGAACAGATTTTCAAAAAAAGGTTTGGCAGGCCTTACAACAGATACCCTATGGAAAAACAATTTCCTATCTGGAACTGTCCAAAACCTTAGGGGACACCAAAGCTATTAGGGCCGTTGCCTCGGCCAATGGCCAAAATCCGTTATGGATAGTAATCCCGTGCCACAGGGTTATAGGCAGCGATGGTTCCTTAACGGGATATGCGGGCGGATTACATCGTAAAAAATGGCTTTTGGAACACGAAAGTCCCGTAAAACAACAGACCCTATTTTAATTTTCACAGACCCTTCGGTCGGTACATCATCGTTTATAGGCATATTTCTATTGCATTGCCGACTTACATCGATATATCTGTGTTCTTTATGGAAGCATCCCCAATCCGCCACGGTAATTCCAAGTTGTGTACCAACCGTGTGGTTGGTTAATACCTTCTTGTTATTCCAATCATATTTAGCACAAAGTGCTGCCAAACAATAGGTAAAATACCCTGCACAACAGTTCTAAATTTGTTTGTATATTTATAATTCACCGTATTTTATCAAAATTATAATCAACACATTTACATCATAATCAACTTTGGATGTTACATAAAATCAACTTGGAGCACATACTCTTTTTGGACATAGAAACAGTTCCTGAGGAAGAGAATTATCATATGCTGGACGACGTTAAAAAGGAACTTTGGGAGCATAAATCGCACTATCAACGAAAAGATGAGTTTACGGCCGAAGAATACTATGACAGAGCGGGAATTTGGGCCGAATTTGGAAAGATCATTACTATTTCCGTTGGTTATTTTAATTATAAAGGAAACAAACGAACGTTTAGGGTTACCTCATTTTTTGGGGAAGAGCCTAAGATCCTCAAAGATTTCAAAAATTTATTGGATACGCATTTCAATCGTCCCCACCACTTATTGTGCGGTCACAATGGCAAGGAATTCGATTTTCCCTATATCGCTAGACGCATGATCATCAACAGGGTAGAATTGCCCAACAAGTTGGATCTTTTTGGCAAAAAGCCATGGGAAATAGCACATTTGGACACTATGGAGCTGTGGAAATTTGGAGACTTCAAGCATTATACCTCACTTAAGCTTATGGCAAATATCCTAGGCATTCCCTCACCAAAAGAGGATATAGACGGTAGCATGGTTAAAACCGTTTACTATGAGGATAAGGACCTGGACCGCATTGTAAAATATTGCGAATTGGACGTGATCACAACAGCGCAGGTATTCCTACGCTTACGGAATGATGAACTATTGGATGAAAGTGATATTAAAAGAATTTAAGGTAGTTACAAGGGGTATTTTCAAGACTAGGACTTGTAAAACTTAATAGATTTTGATCCTTCCAGATCAGCTAAGGTCAGCACATACAGGCCGGTAGTCAGATCGGCAATATAAATTTGTTTTTGCTCGGCCTTCCCAGATTTCACCACAATTCCGTTTAGGGAAACTATTTTATACATGGCATCTTCGGAAACATCGCCATTAATGGTCATTGAGGTTTGTACCGGATTGGGGAAAATGGAAAACTGCACCTCCAAAGTTAAGGTTTCATACTCCATATAGTCTAAAAGTTCGGTTTCGCTTCCCTTAAAGGTAAATTCATATTCCTCACTGTATTCCGAACTTATATTTTCGGAACAAAATGTTTTCACCCTAAGGCTATAATCCATTCCCTCAACTAAATTATTTAGGCTAATAAAGTTATCGAAAGTTGTTTCCACATTCCATTCGCTACTAGCTTTCTCTTTGTATTCAATTTGAAAAAGGGCATCCGTGTTGGCTGTCCAGTTTAGCGTTACGGCAGTTTCATCGGAAGTGGTCAGCTCAATATCTTCAGGAGTAACAAGAACACAGTTGGTAAGGGCAACCCCCGTAACGATGATGGAAAAATTCTGTGGTCCTTGGTTAAGGGTATTTTTATGGGTTACCGTAATAGTATAATCCCCTTGGGCATTCTCTATGTCTATTTTTTCAAATGGATCCACCCTATTGTCTCCATTAACTGCTGGAGCATCGGCCTTGGCCGCATTAAGCTTCCAAGGTAAAAAGGTTTTACCGTCCTTGGTGATACGAATATCCAAATCATTGACCAAGGCTGCTGACATATCATTTAAAGTTCCTGAATTTACCGCTCCCGTAGCAGGATCTGTCCAAGAAATAGAGGCTGTTAATGGTTCTGTTCCATTTGCCACAACCTTGTAGGTTTTAGTTTCACCCTCTAAAAGTGTTTCTTCGGAAATAATGGAGGAAAATCCTTTGTTTGCTATGACCTCCACAGCCGATTTCGAATTAATAACTCCCCAACCCATTTTGTAATCGGGGCCCGGAGCATCAACATCGTCTGCAGTATGCAGAACCAACCCTTTTAAAGTGGCGGCCCTCATAAAACTACCTTCCATTTGTTCGTGATATTCCTGGATCAACAACATAGATCCGGTTACACCCGGAGCAGCTACCGAAGTTCCATTAGCGGTCTCATATTTGGTGTCATTGGCAATTCCAGTAGTATAAATATTGGTGCCATATGCCGCAATGTCCGGCTTAATACGGCCGTCATCAACAGGTCCGAAACTGGAATATGTAGTGACAGACGCTCTTAACAATTGCCCTTGATCATTGGTCTCAATATCTGCCGCAGCAACAGTAACTCCGTTTTTGGAAGTTGCGAATCCCAACATCAAATCAAAACCATTTGAAGCCGACCCAAAAATAGGAGACTCATTATCCTTGCTTTTTTGGGAATTTCCAGCAGCGGTCACCATTAAATAATAGGGCGCATTGTACATAATTTTGTCCCAATCCCTAGAAACTTGTATATAAGATCCAAAATACCAATCCGGCACACGGTCAGACATAATTCCGTAAGAATGGTTGGATAATAATAGGCCATTTGCTGCCATTTCAGCTGCTTCAATCTTATCCCTTCTCCAGTCATTGGAAACGGCCTTTGCCTTGTAAGCGACTCCTTTGGCCCTTTTATCCAAACCTTCCGCAACCAAAATACCTGTCACTCTAGTGGCATGGGAATCCATAATTTCACTTTCATCCAAAGTCTGTACCCTATTGCCAAATTCCTTGTGATTTGTTAGGACTGCTCCCGCATCCCAAACCCCTACCAACATATTCTCTCCGTTAATACCTAAATCCAATAAACCATTATCATGTAAGGCATTGGCCCTAGTAGCCGTATTTAGCTCTGTGCTAAAAGTACTGTAATAAAGAGGGGTTCCATCATCGCCAATAGCAGTAAGTTCGCTAAAATTTCCATCCGCCAATCTTTCCTTTAATTTCCAGCCATTGGCCTTGGCGGCCTGTAACAAGTTGTTGTTTTCTTTATCAAAATTCCTTTTTAGGTCATTGGTAAACACCCCTAATTTTGAACTGCGGTACTTATCCTTAATGATGTGGATTTGTTTCTCGGTTTGAGCAAACGAGCCATAACTAGCAAAGCAAAAAGCTATTGGAAGTAAAGTCCTGCTAATCTTTAACAAAGTAAGGTTTGCGTAAGCCATGATAAAGTTTATAGTAAGATTCGGACTACAAATATACTACAACAAGCAAATATTATCGATTAACGCACCTTTTAATTCGATGAAATGCATGGTTTTGTTGTGAACTGTCAAAAAAGCAACATGAACGGTTCACTTTATAAAAAGAATAATTCTAAATATTCAACTTAAATTGAACGTAAACAGGAAAATGATCACTAAAACCTCCCATATATCGCCTTCCTACATAGGTTCTATGAGGGTTACCTTTGTACTTTCCCTTGTATTCCGTGAGAAAAGCCTCATCAAAAATATTAGCTTCGGTAAAACTATGGGTGCCCCGTTCAAAATTAAAAAAATTATGGGACACAATAATTTGATCAAAAAGGCTCCAAGATCTATTATAATTGGCACTTCCCCGATCTGGCGACTTTAATATCTCCATGGGATTATGCAAACAACTCCTACTCATAAGGGTCTGGATACTGGCAGATGATGGACCATCATTAAAATCGCCCATTACAATATAATTGGGATTTTCAAGACTAGCTTCCAGGTTTTCCATATAGGTAATAATGGTTTTCGCTGCAGCAATACGCTTATAATCGGTTTCTACCTCCCCATTCCTTCTGGACGGCCAATGGTTTACAAAAATATGGACCTCCTCTCCATTTAGAACGCCGTTTACATATAAAATATCCCGTGTAGTATCGCGTTGGCCATTCTCATTGTGTATGATCAATGGAATAGCTTCCGATCTAATTACTTCAAAATTATCCCTATTGTAAAGCAAGGCGTTATCTATTCCCCTCTCATCCGGGGAATCATAGTGAACATAATGATAGTTGAACCCATTTAAGGGATCTGTGGACAATAAATCCTGAACCACCTTTCCATTTTCAACCTCTGCTACCCCAACCAAAACAGGAGGAAATCCTGCAGATTCCCGCCCAATTTGGCTAATGGTCTTGGCAAGTCTCGACAATTTGTTCTGATAGCGCTTTGGAGTCCATTTTTTGGATCCATTGGGGGTAAAATCATCATCCAAGGTATTGTAGTCGTTCTTAGAGTCGAATAGGTTTTCTAGATTATAGAAAGCCACCGTATGGAGAGTATTGATAGATTTTTTCTTAAAAAATGAAAATTTCATCCAAAATATTTAATCCATTGCTAAAATACGAAAAACCCTTGGCAAGTATTGATTAGATTTGTACTTTAAATAAGTATATGCTAGAGAAGAAGACCATAGAATATGAAAAGGCAGTGCTCATAGGGGTAATGAACAAGGACCAAAATGAGGAAAAGGTAAACGAATATCTAGATGAGTTGGAATTCCTTACCTATACTGCTGGAGGTGAAGTTTGTAAACGCTTTGTTCAACGAATAGATCTGCCCAACCCCAAAACCTATATTGGAAGCGGTAAAATGTTGGAAGTGGAGGCCTATGTGAAGAGCAATGATATTGGATCCGTAATATTCGATGATGAACTAACACCGGGACAACAGCGAAACATTGAAAGACAATTAAAATGTAAAATCTTGGACCGCACCAGTCTAATCCTGGATATTTTTGCCCAAAGGGCACAGACCAGTTATGCCCGTACCCAAGTAGAATTGGCCCAATACGAATATCTGCTTCCAAGACTTACCGGTCTCTGGACCCACTTGGAAAGGCAAAAGGGGGGTATTGGAATGCGTGGACCAGGTGAAACGGAGATCGAAACCGATAGACGTATTGTCCGTGATAGAATTTCGCTCTTAAAGAAAAAATTATTGAAGGTAGATAAGCAGATGGAAACCCAAAGAGGTAATCGCGGGGCACTCGTACGTGTTGCCCTTGTTGGGTATACCAACGTAGGCAAATCTACCCTGATGAACGTTATTAGTAAAAGCGACGTCTTTGCCGAAAACAAGTTATTCGCAACCTTGGACACAACGGTTAGGAAAGTGGTGATCGGCAACCTTCCCTTTTTATTGAGTGATACGGTGGGATTCATTAGAAAACTGCCCACACAATTGGTAGAAAGTTTTAAAAGTACTTTGGATGAAGTGCGCGAAGCAGACCTTTTATTGCACGTAGTTGATATTTCCCATCCCAATTTTGAAGAACATATAGATTCTGTAAACCAAATTCTTACCGAAATAAAAAGTTCGGACAAAAAAACCATTATGGTTTTTAACAAGATAGATCAATACGAACACAAGACTATTGATGACGATGATTTGGTTACAGAAAAAACAAACAAACACTTCACTATTGAAGAGTGGAAGAATACCTGGATGCGCCGTGTTGGGGATAGGGCCCTATTTATTTCGGCGCTGAACAAGGAGAACTTGGAAGAATTCAGAAAACGTGTCTATGACGAGGTTCGGGACATTCACATAACCAGATTTCCCTATAATAATTTTCTATATCCAGAACATTTGGATGAGTATTGAATTAATACCATACAGGGGCTAATTAGCGATTACCATCTTAAATAACTGGGAGGAACCGTCTAATTACGGGCTTGGAGGACAATGTTCAGGGACATTCAATAGCGGTCAAAAACATCCTTGTAAGGAATTATTTTCCTTAATGCTGCAACCAATACTGAATAAACCTATTGCCGTTCATCGAAGAAAGTATGCCTTTGGTTTTTTTCACAACATAATGGAGTGTGTTTACAACAAAAATTAAGAGGAACTACCTAATCCTTCTATCTTTACATTG
Organism: Arenibacter troitsensis; assembly: GCF_900177645.1. Classification (GTDB taxonomy): domain Bacteria; phylum Bacteroidota; class Bacteroidia; order Flavobacteriales; family Flavobacteriaceae; genus Arenibacter; species Arenibacter troitsensis. Next base: position 145,917 of record NZ_FXAO01000007.1, on the reverse strand, counting down.
TATTTAAGTGATAGTGTTTCACCCCAAATCAAACGCGAAACTTAATTCCAAGTGCTTTTTCCCCAAATCAGCACTTAACCTTAAAGTAACGCTTTATAATAATAAACCAAATTTTACTGAAAGACCTACTTAACTAAAAAATTGCCCCTCAACAGAGGGGCTTTTTTTTAATAAATTTGGACACTTAATTGGATATTATTTGTGAAAATTAATGATCCCCACCAAAACAGGGATTTACCACATAAAGTCTGCCTTTGCCAACAAAAATTTATATTCCAGGTAACTATACTATATTTTAGCGGAAGAATCGTTGGAAATTTTAACCTTTTATAGGGCTGTAAAATTATATATCACCTAACCAAAATTGACAAATCCTACTTAGCAAAAATGGCCCTTAAAGGGCCATTTTATTTTTTATAATAAGTCGATTAGTTTCTAAAAAGAATAATTTAACCCAAACAACCAATAGGTTTGTAAATCATTATCAATGGAATCGAAAGTAGGCGTGGGGTCACCCACATCAAGATTATCAATGGCATAACTTAAGGCTTCCTGCCTATTATTTCTTAGGCCAAATTCGAACCCTAGACCAATACCTTTCCACAAGGTGTATCCAAAAGAGTTGGTCCAGGTCCAGTTGGAATAATCCGCACTCTTATAACTTTGAAACATGGACAAATTAGTCTTAAAGTTTACTTTACCCAATTTCCTGGTATAGTCGGCCACTATTTTGGCACCCAGGGAAGACTCAAAAACGGTATCCTCATTACTAAAAACAAAGTTGTAGTTCAAAGGATGGATAACCACTACCAGATCCGCAATCGGGGTCCAAGTTGCTCCAACCCCTACATCCAAATAACCAGGATCATTAAAATTATCTATAATAGTAGTCCTATATTCCCCTAAGGTAGAGATAGCGAATTTATCGCTCAGCTTCTGACCATATAAAGAGGTTATGGTAAAAACATCTGTGGCCGAACGAAAGCTATCATCGTCTGTATCAATATCCTTGTCATCGATTTTTACCCATCCAAGGTTTATATTCAATGAATTTCTCCAGAAATATTTTGGTTGATTAAGATTGGCAAAAGCATTGGCGGTAACACCTATATTCCCTGCACTCGAATTTGGTGCTCCTTTGGCATACCAGTTATTAAATCCGGAAAGGCTGGCTCCAATGGTTCCAAAAGCGCCCTTTTTCCAACCAGGTATGGCATCAATTTTCCCTTGAATGGCGTCTACCCTTTTTTGAATTGCCGCAATGGAATCCTTTTTAATGGCTTTCTCCGCCTTTAATTCCTCTAGGCTTTGGGCCACAGTAATGTTCATAGCCAGCATAGCGACTATTGCTAAAACAATTTTCTTCATTATAGTTAGTGTTTTATTTATTATGCAGCAAAAATAAGGAATACAGGCCAAAAATTCGAGTTGATATGGCCTATTATTTTGTCTTGAACAGGGGTACAGAAGAACAGGCCTCCCCGTACATTACACTTTTTGCCACCGCTTGAATCTTCATGGTGGCCCACAAATACGCATTGGCCGGAACAGGTTTGTGGGAACAACCTTTGATAATGACAGGCTTGTCCGAAAATTCGGATACATCCAAATTTTCTATGATGGTCTGATAAATCGAGGATTCCAGCATTTCCAAATCCCCTATGATAATTTTCTTAGCGTATGGCTGTAATTTAGTGGAAATTAGCATATACGCCCAACCAGGTACAATGGCATCCGTAGAACAGGTTAAGGCCACAAAACAATCTTTGTATTGACTCCAATCACAATTCTCCAATTGTGCCCTAAAATCCTTTTCCCTGAGAATTAGACCTTCAAACAACCAATCCTTAATATCCAGAACCACCCTGTTTCCCTTGGGATAATAATCCTCAAGATTAAAGGTTACCAATTTACTTTGGGAGACACGATTTATAATTTCAGACATAAATTTTCAGTTTTCCAATATTGGATTAATTCCAACGAGTCCTAAAGGTTTCTTAACAATAATATATCAGCAATCCCATTAAAAATCGGAAGCCTTAACTATAGCATTCCCAGTTCCAATTTGGCCTCTTCACTCATTAATTCCTGGGTCCATGGCGGATCAAATGTAATTTCAACCTCCACATCTTTTAGTTCGTCAATGGATTTAACCTTTTCTTCCACTTCCATTGGCAGTGATTCCGCAACAGGACAATTGGGAGAGGTCAAGGTCATTAAGATCTTAACTTCATAGTCCTCATTGACGAAAACATCATAAATCAACCCTAATTCATAGATATCCACAGGTATTTCGGGGTCGTAAATTGTTTTTAGTACCCTTACTATTTTTTCGCCCAATTCCTGGGTGTCTATAGTTTCTAATTCTTCGCTCATTATTTTAAATCTTTATGGTTTGCTCAAAGGCTTTATCCAAAAATTTCCCAAGTATAGGGAATTAATTTAATTGTGTTTGGTACGCAACAGCGTACAACTTTAATTGTTTTATCATACTTACCAGACCGTTGGCCCTTGTAGGGGAAAGATGTTCCTTTAGGCCAATTTCATCAATAAAACTGGTATCTGCATCAATGATATCCTTAGGCTTTTGATTGCTAAAGGCCCTGATCAAAATAGCAATGATACCTTTGGTGATGATGGCATCACTATCGGCGGTAAAAACCAACTTATCGCCTTCCAATTCAGCATGGACCCATACCTTGCTCTGACAACCCTTGATTATATTATCCTCTGTCTTATATTCCTCCTTAATGATCGGAAGGGATTTTCCGAGCTCTATCATATATTCATAGCGCTGCATCCAATCCTCAAACATAGAAAACTCATCTACGATTTCTTCCTGTATTTCCTTTATACTCATATCTATATTTTGTACCCATTGTACAATGACAACAATTCACAACAAAAATACAACAAGTAATTGTGCTTATCAACAATTTAAAAGATTGAAAACGAACCTTATGAAGTTAAGAAAGCATTGATTTTGCCCTCTTTACGCTGGCCACCAATATATCCACTTCTTCCTTAGTATTATAAAAACTAAAACTCGCCCTTACCGTACCAGGTATTTTGTAAAAATCCATGATAGGCTGTGCACAGTGATGCCCAGTCCTTACGGCTACCCCCAACTTATCCAATATACTTCCAATATCATAAGGGTGCAGCCCTTCTATATTAAACGATATAACGGCGGTCTTTTCCTTTAATTCCCCGTAAATTTTTAATCCGTCTATTGCCAAAAGTTCTTTGGTTGCATATTCCAATAGTTCGTGCTCATATTGGGCAATGGCATCAAATCCGATGGCATTCATATAATCCAAAGCCGCTCCAAAGGCAATACCACCACAAATATTGGGAGTTCCTGCTTCAAACTTATGTGGAAGATCAGCATAGGTAGTTTTTTCAAAAGTTACTTCCGCAATCATTTCGCCCCCGCCTTGGTAAGGTGGTAATTTGTTTAACCATTCCTCCTTTCCATAAAGCATGCCCACTCCAGTGGGACCACACATTTTATGGGCGGAAACCACGTAAAAATCCACATCCAATTTTTGTACATCGGCCTTGAGGTGAGGAGCTGCCTGCGCACCATCTACCAAGACCGCAGCGCCCAATTTATGGGCAGCCTCTATAATTTCCTCTATGGGATTAATGGTTCCCAAAGCGTTGGAAACATGATTACAAAAAACCAATTTTGTACGCTGGGATAGTAATTTATGGTATTCCTCCATAATCAATTTACCATCCAAACCCATTGGAATCACTTTTAAAACAGCCCCGGTACGTTCACAGAGCATTTGCCAAGGCACAATATTGGAATGGTGTTCCAAGGCGGAAACAATAATCTCATCCCCATTTTTTAAAAAAGAGGCAAAACCATTGGCCACCAAATTTATACCATGGGTCGTTCCTGAAGTAAAAATAATTTCTTGGGGCTTGGCAGCATTAAAATGCTTCTGTATTTTCTGCCTAGCCTGTTCGTAAATGTCCGTTGCCTCTTGTGAAAGGGTATGTACCCCTCTGTGGATATTGGCATTGTACCTGCTGTAATAATCCACAATAGTATCTATTACCTTTTGCGGTGTCTGGGAGGTTGCGGCATTATCCAAATACACCAAGGGATACCCATTGACTTTTCTATTTAGTATTGGAAAGTCTTTTCGTATACTTAATATATCTAGAACAGTTTGTATCATGATAAAAATTCAATGATGGGAATAGAATTGAACACGGACTTTATAGGTCGAATCCTAAACGAACCCCCAATTTATTGGCAATAAGCTTATTGATCCTCACTTTTAGTTCCGGAATCCGTACACTTTCCAAAACGTTGTTAGCAAAAGCGTACATCAACAATGCCCTCGCTTCCTTTTTTGGAATCCCTCGCGATTGAAGGTAAAATAAGGCCTCCTCATCCAATTGTCCAATGGTACAACCATGGGAACATTTTACATCATCTGCAAAAATCTCCAACTGTGGTTTTGTGTTAATCGTAGCCTTATCACTAACCAAAATATTATTGTTCTGCTGAAATGCATTGGTCTTTTGGGCAATTTTGTCCACAATAATCTTCCCGTTGAAAACACCGGTGGCATTTTCTCCATAAATGCCCTTATAATCTTGGTGGCTTTCACAGTTGGGTTGTATATGGTGCACCAAAGTATGGTGATCCACATGCTGCTTTTCCTCTATAATGGTAACCCCCTTCATGGTAGAATCTATACGTTCCCCATTTTGGTAGAAATTGAGATTGTTACGGGTTAATTTACCCCCAAAAGAAAAGGTATGAACCTTTACAACACTTCCGTCCTTCTGATCTATATAAGTATTATCTATTAGAGAGGCAGTTGTTAAATCGTTCTGCACCTTATAATAATCCACATTGGCATTCTTGGCCGCAAAAATCTCGGTTACCGAGTTGGTAAACACCTCATTAGCCGTAAGGCTCTGATGGCGCTCTATAATCTGCATCTCGGCATTTTCCTCTGCGATGATCAAATTTCTGGGCTGCAATAATAGCGCTGCTTCATTACCAGTGGAAAAATGAACAATCTCTATAGGCTTTTTCGGAATCTTATTTTTGGGAATATAAATATAAGCCCCTTCCCTGCTAAAAGCAGTATTTAATGAGGTCATAGAATCAACCTTCGATGCAATTTTATTGAAATAGACATCTATTATCTGCTTGTACATAGGTTTGTTCAAGGCAGAGCTCATTAAACACACATCTACACCATCATGGGTAGTCTCGGACAGAAAGGAACTATACACCCCGTCCACAAAAACAATCTTGAAGGTGTCTATTTCATGAAGAAAATATTTTTTTACATCCCTATATTCCAACATGCTCTCCTTTTTCGGAAAGATGCTGAAATCTATTTTCTGTAGTGTATTTAAGGAAGTATATTTCCAAGCCTCCTCCTTTTTGGAAGGAAACCCCTTTGTCTCAAAATTCTTTATGGCCTCCGATCGTATATCGTGTACCGGATGATCTACATCCACACTATTTTCAAAAGCCAAGAATGAGGAAACTAATTTTTCTTTTAAATCCATTTTCACAAGTTGTAATGTCTAAATGTTAAACGTTATAAAGTGCCTTGTTTACTTATCCAGATACTTTATAAACCCACTTAACATTTTAGATATGTTTTCAATTTTTTCCTTTAATAAAATAAACTCCTTCTCCTCCAAATACCCCAAATCCATTGCTAAATACAATTGTGATCTCACCTCTCCCGCAGAGGCCTTTGAAATGTACAGGAAGTGAATAAATTCCTTATTTGTATTTCTTTCAAACCCTTCCGCAATATTGGAACTTATTGATACTGAAGCTCTCCTAATCTGTCTCTTTAAATCAAAATCCTTTTCAAATTCACCCTTATTCGTCAAGCCATAAATTACCTTGTTGAAATCTCTACTCTCTTTCCAAGCATTTATTTCCTCAAACGAATTTATCTTGGCCATTTCAATTCTATAAGTAGAACGCAATTTTGACTTTCAAACTTTCAACATTGAACCTTATAACTATATCACAGTTTCCTGTTTCAACCAATCGTACCCTTTTTCTTCCAATTCCAAAGCAAGGTCCTTGTTCCCCGATTTTACGATTTTTCCGTTGTGCAATACATGCACAAAATCAGGTACAATGTATTCCAATAAACGCTGGTAGTGGGTAATAACTATAACCGCGTTATCCTTACTCTTTAATTTATTTACCCCATTGGCCACGATACGCAAGGCATCAATATCCAAACCGGAATCCGTTTCATCCAAAATAGCTAATTTGGGTTCCAACATGGCCATTTGAAAAATCTCGTTACGCTTTTTCTCTCCTCCTGAAAAGCCTTCATTTAAAGAGCGCGACAAAAATTTTCTGTCAATTTCCAACAATTCCGATTTCTCACGAATCAATTTCAACATATCCTTGGCTGGCATATCTTCCAATCCCTTGGCCTTTCTGGATTCATTGATAGCTGTTTTCATGAAATTGGTGACCGAAACACCTGGTATTTCAACAGGATACTGAAAAGATAGAAATACTCCCTTATGTGCCCTGTCCTCTGGTGATGTGTCTTCCAGATTTTCTCCCTCCAAAAACACCTCTCCTTCGGTAACCTCAAATTCTTCCTTCCCGGCAATTACGGCCGCCAAGGTGCTTTTCCCTGAACCGTTCGGTCCCATAATGGCATGTACTTCCCCTGCATTTACCGTTAGGTTTATTCCCTTTAATATCTCCTTATCCTCTACTCTAGCGTGTAAGTTGTTAATTTTCAGCATTGTTCTTAATTCTAATTATTTAAAATAATTGGGCGCCTTCGGCATTTTATTATAATCTTCTTTTTATGTGTAAAGAAATAGTAGTGTTCTCCCTATGTCTAAAGATCCCACTTATCTATTACGGGATTTCTGTTATCCTACAGAACCTTCCAAACTTATTTCCAATAGTTTCTGGGCTTCCACCGCAAATTCCATTGGTAATTTATTGAGTACTTCCTTACTAAAACCATTTACGATCAAGGCAATTGCCTTTTCCGTATCTATTCCCCGTTGATTGCAATAGAATATCTGGTCCTCCCCTATCTTACTGGTTGTGGCCTCATGTTCTATTTGTGCGGACTTGTTCTTTACTTCTATATATGGGAATGTATGTGCCCCACATTCGTTACCCATAAGCAAGGAATCACATTGGGAAAAGTTCCGGGCATTATCCGCCCTACTGTTCACCTGTACCAAACCTCGGTAACTGTTTTGGGACTTCCCGGCCGAGATACCCTTGGAAATAATAGTACTCTTGGTATTTTTTCCTAGGTGGATCATTTTGGTACCGGTATCCGCCTGTTGATAATTATTGGTTACGGCTATGGAATAGAATTCCCCAATGGAATTGTCCCCTTTAAGTATACATGATGGATATTTCCAAGTAACTGCAGAACCGGTTTCTACCTGTGTCCATGATATTTTTGCATTCTTTTCGCACAATCCCCTTTTGGTTACAAAATTGTAAACACCACCTTGACCTTCCTTATTTCCCGGGAACCAGTTTTGCACTGTGGAATACTTTATTTCGGCATCGTCCAATGCGATCAATTCTACCACTGCGGCATGCAATTGATTTTCATCTCGAGAAGGGGCGGTACAGCCTTCCAAATAACTTACATAACTGCCTTGATCGGCAATTACAAGAGTTCTTTCGAATTGTCCTGTTCCAGCCTGATTGATTCTAAAATAAGTGGAAAGTTCCATAGGGCACCGAACGCCTTTTGGGATATAACAGAAAGACCCATCGGAAAAAACCGCAGAGTTCAAAGCTGCATAAAAATTGTCCTTTTGCGGAACTACAGAACCTATATATTTTTTGACCAGTTCAGGGTGCTCCTTAATGGCCTCTGAAATGGAGCAAAATATAATTCCCTTTTCGGCAAGCGTCTTTTTAAATGTGGTGGCAACCGATACAGAATCCATTACGATATCTACGGCCACCCCGGCCAACTTCTTTTGTTCGTCCAAAGAAATACCCAATTTTTTGAAGGTGTCCAGTAATTCCGGATCTACCTCGTCCAAACTATCGTACTTCGGTTTCTTATTTGGTGCGGAATAATAGGAAATGGCCTGAAAATCAGGTTTCTTATATTTAACATTTGCCCATTCGGGCTCTACCATTTCCTTCCAAATCTTAAAGGATTCCAATCGCCATAAGGTCATCCATTCGGGTTCTTCCTTCTTTTTGGAAATAGCGATTACTATTTCCTCGTTTAGACCATTGGGAAAGGTATCCGATTCTATATCCGTGTAGAAACCATATTCATACTCTTTGGTCTCCAGTTCTTTCTTTAATTCTTCCTCTGTATATGCCATTCTTCCTAATTTAACAATTGTTCAATGTAACAATTGGTTAATTACTTACATCCCTTATGTACACATGGGTACATATAAAATTTTACATCATTGTTACATTAAAGAGAGAAGCTCTCTCCACATCCGCAGGTCCTTTGGGCATTGGGATTATTAAAAACAAATCCTTTGCCATTGAGTCCCCCGGAATATTCCAGCACCGTACCAACCAGATAAAGAAAACTTTTTTTATCCACTACAATACGCACTGCGTTATCCTCAAAAATTTTATCGGTTTCCGTGGTCTTATTATCAAAATTAAGCTCATAGGACAATCCACTGCAACCTCCGCTTTTAACACCTACCCGCACGTAATCCTTGCTGGCATCAAAGCCTCCTTCGGCCATTAGGGCCATAACCCTCTGCTTAGCTGTTTCAGATACTTTAATCATTCTTAATTGGATTTAATCTAAATAGTTTACAAATATAGTACATAAGTAGGGTTTTACCATATTTCCTAACATTAATATAACGAATAGCCAAATCAAAATTTCTTATGGCCGATAGAATAATTACAGGAGACTTTTTATTTCAGGTAAAACGTTCCGGGTAACATGTCGGGAATTTTTATTGGAAACTATGGTCCTTAACCCATTATCACGGCCCAAGTTGCGTGATTCCCCATAAAAAAAATGTGCAATTTTAACCCTTATGGAAACTATTTATTATCTATTGAAGATTATTTTTTGACCTCCGTTAAAGACCCATAGACCCCATTCTGTAAAGACTAACCCAGATTGCTCCTTCTATAGGCACCAAATCCCTAGGCTCCTTAGCCCCTAAATTTTATGGGTTTATATTTCCAGGGCTATCCAAAGGCTTTTTGGTCATGGTGTACCAAGCTTCCGTTGACCACAGCGACCGGTTCTTTTCGTCTTTAAGGGGCTTTGTAATATGTATATAAACCACCCTGTTTTCTTCTATGCCATCAATCTCCAAAAATATCTTTTTCCTATCCCCGGCAAGCTGAATGGATTTGATTTTGAGCCTTTCCAATCCCAATTTTGGTCCACCGTAGTCCTCCGTTGCTTCATAATAAAATTGATCCACCTCAAAAGCATCAATATCCACCAATGCATCATTGGCTATGGGTTCCGTAAACTCAATTTCCATACCATTGCCTTTGGCCCTGACCGCCAACATTTCAAAAGTGGATTTTTCATTGTACTTAAAACGATGTAGGGCATACCAAAGTCGCCCCTCATGCCTCCAATTTCCACCAGAGCCCACTCCGCCGGCATACAGATTGCCATCGGGTCCCCAGACCGTCCTGTTGATCCCGGCGTCCAATCCCTGAATAAAACGAAAAACAGCACCCTGTTTTACACCGTCAACCTCATCAATAAATACCCTTTTAATGCCTCCGTGGGTAACATCCCCGTGGATCATTTGATCCTTATACGGTCCGATATTCAAAATGGCAGGTTGACTAGGGGAATTGCTAATTTCGCCATGTGGAAGCCAAACCAGTGGAGGATCTTCCTTATAATCCTTTACCCGCTCCCAATCTGCATGTTTAAAACCATAAAATTTACCCTTTTCCACCCGTACAATCTTACTTGTGGGTATCCAATTACCCTGGTTGTCCGCCACATAAAGGGCACTATCGGGTCCTTCTGCAATACCATTGGGGGTTCTAAACCCTTCGGCTATCACTTCCACTTCACTTCCGTCCTTACTTATTCTTACTACCTTTCCCCTATCCTTTACTTCTTTAAATTCCGAACCTAGGTCCGTTGCCAATGTAGCATAAAAACTACCCTCTTTATAGACCAATCCAAAGGCAAATTCATGATAATGAGAGGTAACGTTCCAGGAATCACATACTTTTTGGTATTCGTCTATTATCTCATCACCATCGGTATCTATCAACTTGGTAAGTTCCTGTTTTTGCAGAACATATAGTTCCCCATCTACCATTTTAATGCCCAAAGGCTCGGCCAAACCTTTGGCTATTTGCTTAACTTCAATAGATTCAGGGTCTTCCGTATTGTAATTTTTCAAAATATACACGGAGCCGGAGGCATCCCAGGTACAGATGACCATTTTCTCCTTATCGATAAAATCTATACCTCCTATCCGTGGATGAAATTCCGAGGGTTTGGCCTGAAACATGTCGAATGAGGGGTGCACTGCATTCAAAGGCATTTGGTCTCCGGGAACAGTACTGGCTCTTTTTGAAACATAGGGCAATAATTTCCGAAAAGCACTGGCTTCGTGATAAAATACGGAATCCGGGACCACCGTAAACTGCTCCCCATCATCTGACCATTGCAGCGAAAGTCCATAACCTCCGCCACCTTGCTGAAATTGTAGCAAGAATTCGTTCCATCCCTTTTCCAAAATTGCCTTAGCGTTTACGGCCTCAGCACCATGATCACCTCTGTTATCAATTATTTCTGAACCATTAAGCTTTAATACCGAACCATCATCACTTATAAGCCTAAAGGTTTTATGAATCCTTTCATCAGATTTTATAAACCCTTTAAACTCCATATAGAAATGTTCATTAATTTCTCCCAGCACCCCTGAAGTTGGTAAATGAATCGCTGGTGCTACCCCATTTAAAATGGGCATGGTACTCTTGGTAAGGTCTTCATACAGATCCCCACTGTCATTTACCAAGTATAAACTTACTGCCGCCCCGGCCTGTTTTACATTTTTATTGGCACCCCTTCTATCTTCGTTATCCAAGTCAAAAATGATATCGGGCGTGTTCAAGGCAATATCCACCACCCTTTCTTCAGGTTCGGGCTCACCATCCAATGATAAAATATAATAGGCCATATTCTGTGCTTCGGACCTAGATATATCAGGATGGGCAGACATGGCCGTTGTGCCCCAATTACCAGTTCCGCCAAGTCTAACTTTATCCGCCAGGGCATCAACAGATGCCCAATTAAAAGGATATCTCTTGGCAATGGAATCATATGCAGGTCCTACCAAGTTTTCTTTTTGGAGATGACAGGCACTACAATCGCTACCCTCCACTATTTTTCTGCCAACCGAGATCATTCCCAGGTCATCTACTGCTGCTGGTGTCCAATCTTCAGGTACAGGATTAAAATACGTCTTTACCACGGTATTTTTGGAAAGTAGCAATCCATTGTAATCTTCCTCCCTTTCTCCCCCTTTCAGGACCTCTTTATACACCAATTCATTGTCTGTGTTATAAAGCAAAAGCGGTACCAGATCATTGGAAGTACCTTCAAATACCGTAAAGCTCCTTACCAATCCCGAACGACCTTCTTCTAAGTCGTACTCCGGAATTTCACGAATCTTTACCGACTTCCCCGCTTTAGATATCAATTCAATGTTTATTCCAACTTGACCATTAATAAGGGAATAACCCAAATAATTGATTTCTGGAATTTCCACCCCATCAGGGCCTTTTATCCGCCATTGTGTTTGTTGGGAATCATCCTGCACATAGGGAAAACCAAAACTTGTGGGTTGAATACCGTGTGCGGTGGTGTAAACGGCGCCCTCATAATTAACCCCTCCTTTCCAAACTTTGTATAAATTCCCGGACTGCAGGTTGTAACAGGTATACAAATCCTTGTTCAAGGCCACTGTCAACATTCGTGGCTGTTTATCCATGACCGATCTAAACACCCACGTGTCAACGGGTCGATCATAGTCCACCTTATGCTCACATGAAAAATTAAGAACTGTCAGAAATAAGATAATAGGCAGGCGGGGGAAAATAGTGTTTTTCATTTCTATTCTATAAATACTTTAAGTATAATAAAAATACAAGATATAATAAGTTTGCCAAATAGAAGGTATTTGCTTAAACGATTAAAATTTGAAGTAAATTTATGCTATAAAATACATTTCCAATCCATATTTTTACGGTTAAACTACTATTTAAACCTATTTGGAATCCTACTCGGAGAAACTGCTACAAGGCAATAATTGATAAATTAACAAAATATATAGAATTTTATTAAAACATCTTTATGTAGATTACAGAAAATTAATTTAAATTCAAATCCATTTTAAAAAAATAGAAAACTTTCAAAAATTATGTCCAAAAAAAAGACCGCATTTAGTAACAATTCGAGAAGAGATTTTATTAAAGGTACCGGCTTGGCAACTGCCGGATTTATGATCGTCCCAAGACACGTTTTGGGTGGTCCGGGTTATGTTGCCCCAAGTGACAAACTAAATATTGCTGGCATTGGTGCTGGTGGTAAAGGTAGAAGTGACATTGCATCTTTTGCAGAAAGTCCCAATGTTAATATTGTTGGACTTTGCGATGTGGATGACAGACAGTCTGTTGAGTCCAGAAAATCGTTCCCAAAGGCAAAATACTATGCCGATTTTAGGAAAATGTTGGAAAATGAAAAGGATAATATTGATGCCGTATCGGTATCTACTCCAGATCACAACCATGCCGTTGCCGCTTATATGGCCATGTCCATGGGCAAGCATGTCTACGTTCAAAAACCTTTGACACACGATATTTGGGAAGCTAGAATGCTTACCGAAGCAGCAAAAAAATTCAAAGTGGTTACCCAAATGGGCAATCAAGGTGGATCTGGTGATGGAGTCCGTAAAATGAAAGAACTCTATGATACAGGTATTATAGGCGATGTCCACACGGTGAAATGTTGGACCAACAGGGCCATATGGCCACAAGCCTTGCAAACACCAACTAAAAAAGACAAAATTCCAAAAGGCTTAAACTGGGACCTTTGGTTGGGAACTGCTGAAATGCGCGATTATAACGATGCCTATCTTCCTTTTGATTGGAGGGGCTGGTCCGATTTTGGAACAGGGGCATTAGGTGATATGGCCTGCCATATTATGGATCCGGTTTACAGAATTCTTCCTATATTATATCCTAACCAAGTGGAATGTAGTGTTTCCGATTCCTTTAAAGGAAAATTTGAAACAGCTGATTATCCTAAGAGTTTCCCCAATTCCAGTAAAATACATCTGAGCTATCCAAGAACCGATGGCAAAGGCACTGTAAAAGTTACTTGGATGGACGGCGGACTTCTACCGGAAAGACCAGAGGAAATGGGCGATGACGAGGCTTTGGGCAACTGGGATGGTGGCGTACTGTTTATTGGTACCAAGGGTAAATTATTGGCAGACTGTTATGGTGCAAACCCAAGGTTGCTACCATTGTCTTTAAACGAGCAATTCGAAGTTGAAGAAACCATTGCCAGAGTACCGGAAGGCCACTACCTACAATGGGTAAATGCCTGTATTGCCGGTTATGGCAATGCCGAAACCAGTTCTTCATTTGATTATGCCGGTCCGTTTACCGAAAGTATCCTTATAGGCAACTTGGCCTTAAAGGCTTATTTTGAAGTAGACCCCAATGCCGATCAAACCAGCTTCTGGGGAGGCTCAAAATACAACGGAAGAAAACGTTTGTTATGGGATGCCGAAAATATGAGGGTTACCAATTTTGAAGCTGCAAACAAATACGTAAAACGTAATTACAGGGCAGGATATTCTTTGGGATAGATAAATTATTAGCTATTAATTTAAAACGCCGGACTATTTAAGTATACATTTGCATGCTTAATTGGGTCCGGCTTTTTAATTGAAATGGCTTAACACAGGATAAAACTAACTCTATAACTTGCCTCTGGAACTCCCATTTATCTGAATACTTGTTTTACCTTTTACCGAATTGCCTAAAATGGCACATCCCATCCTGCCATCCTACTCACTGGCCCAACCATATAGTTAAGAGAACCCAAAGATTGTTTACTTAAAAATTCTTTCTTAAGGATATAATGGATTTACTCCTTATTTTTGCAGCATGATAGAAGACAAGAATCAAGAAAAGACGGGACTGGATCAATTGGGAGAGTTTGGATTGATAAAACATCTTACCAAAAATATCACTTTACAACATAAATCAACCATAAAAGGTATAGGTGATGATGCAGCCGTATTGGATTTTAAGGATAAAAAAGCCGTTATATCTACGGATCTTTTGATAGAAGGAGTACATTTTGACCTAAGCTATATGCCCTTAAAACACTTGGGCTATAAGAGCGTCATGGTAAATTTATCCGATATCTACGCCATGAACGCCACGGCCACCCAAATAACTGTTTCAATAGCCGTATCCAACAGGTTTCCATTGGAAGCCTTGGAAGAATTTTACAGCGGGGTTGCTTTAGCCTGTGAAATCTACAAAGTAGACCTAGTAGGCGGAGATACTACTTCCTCTACCAAAGGAATGTTGATCAGCATAACTGCCATAGGGGAAGCCGAAGAGGGGAATATAGCATATAGAAATGGGGCCAAACCCAACGATCTATTAGTTGTTTCCGGAGACTTGGGCGGTGCCTACTGTGGTTTACAGGTTTTGGAAAGGGAAAAGGAAGTTTTCAAGGTAAATCCAAACAATCAACCAGACCTATCTCCCTACACCTATATCGTAGAACGTCAATTGAAGCCAGAAGCCAGAAGGGATATAAAAGGCTTGCTGGAAAAGTTGGAGATTCTCCCCACCTCCATGATCGATATCAGTGATGGACTTTCCTCCGAAATTTTGCATTTATGTGATAAAAGTGAGGTGGGCTGTAATTTATTCGAGGATAAAATTCCGCTGGATCCAACGGTAATTTCGGCATGTGAAGAATTTAAAATGGACAGCACATTGGTAGCTTTAAGTGGCGGTGAAGATTACGAACTATTGTTTACCATAGACCAAAAGGACTTTCCAAAAATAAAGGGCAATCCACATTTTACGGTGGTAGGCCATATGACGGATAAGGGTGAAGGCGTTCATCTAATTAGTAGGAGCAATACTAAAATTCCTATTACCGCGCAGGGTTGGAATTCATTTTCATAAAGTAAAGAAATCTTGTTAGTATAGTTTAAAAAAAAGAATTCCCGAAAACCAAGGACGTTCCTTACTTAACTGTCGTGGGGCGCAAGACAGCCAAGAATATGGGCGTTCTTCTAATTTACGGGAATAACTTCAAAAACTCCGATACCGCTTAAGGTCGGAATTAAGTTGCCAAGCATGGTTTAGGCTACCTGTTGGGTGGCCCTATGTCTTTTTTGATAAATATCTTGTAAGGTATTGTTGATGTCCTGCAATTCCGGGGTCAAGTTAGATAGATTTCCACTTACATCCGTAGTCACCTCCTTATTGCAATGAACACATTTATATTCCTTGATATGTAAGGTAACCTTTTTGGATACTATGTAGTGGTGTCCAAAAATACTGCAGCAAAGGGCGCTGAGTTTTGTTCCATAGTCTGTTATAACTTTCTTCATAATGCAGGTTTTTTAGGTGGCATTGGTAAGGTTTAGGGGACCGTAAAATGCAAAAATTAAACTTTAGATTAATAGGTGAAAGCACTTATTAAATGACTTTCAGGTAATTAACGCCAACACCCTTCCATTTATTGGGTGCCACCTGTTTTTTTTTCGTTTTTTTTTAGCAAAATTTGATTTTTTCGACCAACGGCACTTATTGGGCGTTTATATACCCTTTTAAACTAAACGGTTTTTAAACTATCTTTCATCTTAAATTACCTTAAATGCCAAATACTAAGGATACCCTTGTCACCACCTTTGCATTATTCTCCTTATTTTTTGGGGCAGGAAATTTAATTCTCCCACCCCTACTAGGGTTTCAGTCTGGAAATTGGTGGTGGCTAGTGGCCTTGGGGTTTGCAATGTCTGCGGTCTTAGTACCTATAATGGGAATTTTGGCCCATGCCAAATTACAGGGGACCATATATGACTTTGGAAAAAAGGTTTCCCCCAAGTTTAGTCTTGTTTATTCTTTATTGATCTATGTCATTTCCGTAAGCCTGCCTTCCCCCCGCACTGCTGCCGTAACCCACGAAATGGCGGTGCAGCCCTTTTTCAATACTCCCGCCCTTCTAAGTAGTATCATCTACTTTTCCTTAGTTTTTATTTTTGTGATAAATCGTTCCAAACTATTGGACATACTCGGCAAATTTCTCACCCCTGCCATCATATTTATTTTGCTTCTGATAATTGTTACAAGCTTTTTTACGCTCGACTTCAACTTTGGGGCCACTGAAATTACCAATCCCTTTAGCGGTGGCATTTTGGAAGGATATCAAACCTTTGATGCCATTGGTGCCGTTGTGGTCGGGGGTGTAATCATTGTCTCCATTAATTTAAAGTCGGACGCATCCTTTAAGGACAAAAAAACATTGGTGCGCAATGCAGGTTGGTTGGCAGGGTTAAGCCTTTTTATAATTTACACGGGCCTTATCCTTACGGGAGCCATGAACCACAACAATTTTGAATTGAATATCAACAGAATAGAATTGCTTACCGGATTAAGTAAACAAAGCTTGGGCAATAACGCCAATATTTTCCTTAGCATATTAGTGAGTCTTGCCTGTTTTACCACTGCCGTGGGCATTGTTACCGGTACCGCTGATTTTATCAAGGACCGACTCCCGAAATACAAACATGCCTATCTGCTAACGGCTGTATTGGGCTGCCTTCTTGGGATTGTAATGGGGCAATTTAATGTGGCCTATATTATTACCGTAGCTTTTCCGGCACTTATGTTTATATACCCCATCACCATAATATTGATCCTCATGAATGTATTGCCAGAAAAATGGGCTTCACCAAAGGTGTTTAAAAGTGTGGTAATCACTACCATCATTTTTAGTATCCCGGATTTTATGGGCAGTTTGGGAAATTGGGCACCCAGAAAAGAATATTTTGAATGGATACCCCTAAGTGAATACCGTTTGGGGTGGGTATTGCCTGCTGTGGCAGTATTTGTAATATCAAATATGGTAAAAAAAGGAAGAGATTTTTGATACTTAAATTGGCCTAAAAACAACCTTCAGATCTAAATAATATTAACCTTTTTACCCAAATAGGGTGATTGTTGCAATTAGGTATTCTACTTTACATAATCCCAGTATTAGGAAATACAATTACCATATTCTTTCGGCAATAATTTCAAAAGGTTCTTTTGGAAGCCCGTACAACACTATCTTATCTTCGTCAATCTCCTTAATTGGCATAACCAATCCTCTTTGGTTATTATTGAAAATGGATACTAATAAAGTTTGATCTAACTTCTCCAACAAAATTTTCATGCCCTCGAACCTAAACTCATCCTTTTGGTTCTTTATATCCTCCTGTAGAAAGTTCTGAGCTTCCTCTTTATATGATTCCTGTGCTCCTACATTTGCTGGCGGGTTCAAAATCCTGTTGAACTCAATAACCTGCTTTTCGTTGTTCCAGACAAAATTGTATTTCATTAGTTGTATTCTACTTTCAGAGATTTTTGAGATTGTCGGAAGTAATTTTACATAATCTTGTTCAAGTATTGTTTCATAGGATGTTGACTCCTTTGTTTCCATAATGATCTTATGCCCATTGGCTTTTCTAAAAAATCTTATTCTATTAGGATTTACAGATTCGTAGGTACAATGGAATATTTTCTCATAGTGATCTTGTGCATTATTTTCCATCAAAATCAATCCATCATTTGTCCTTTCCAAAAGGGAGTATGCGATAATATCGTCATGAAATTTTATAATATCTAAACCTCGAAAAAATCTAATTCCACTTACATTTAACCACTTTCCGTTCGATTTCAAAGTCATTTCAATTTTTAAATATTCGCTTCATATGACTAAATAAAGTTTCATTCCAATTCTTGTATTTGAACTTATAGAAATAGACAATACAATTTCTCTTTTACCAATTACATGACCTTTGGAACCAAGAATTTAACCCTGTATTCTACCTCACCCGAATCTGCCTTAAATGGCAGTTTCGAACTCTCCCCAGGAGAGGTCATCGAAACCCAAAAAACAATATTCGCTTAACTTATCCCAGCTCTGGAACCTAAAAATCTACTTCCCGGAATTCATCAATTCTTCAATCTCTTCAACCTCAATAGGAATATTTGCCATTAGATTAAAGGGAGCACCATTTTCTTGTATTACCACATCATCTTCCAACCGTATGCCCATTTTTTCATCGGGGATATATATCCCAGGTTCTACCGTATAGACCATGTTGGCCACCATAGGTGTTTTTAAGGCTCCATAATCATGCGTATTCAACCCTATATGATGACTGGTGCCATGCATAAAGTACTTTTTATAGGCGGGCCAGTCCTTATCCTCATTTTGCACATCGGCCTTATCCAACAAGCCCAGTCCCAACAACTCCGAAGTCATTAACTTACCTACCTCCTTATGGTATTCCCCCCACATGGTTCCTGGCACCAACATGGCCGTAGCATCATTCTTTACTCGCAGCACTGCTTCATAGACCGCTTTCTGCCTTGGGGTAAACCTACCGTTAACGGGAATGGTGCGGGTAAGATCGCTGGAGTAATTGGCGTATTCCGCTGCCACATCCATCAATAACATATCCCCATCCTTGCATTCCCTATTGTTTTCTATATAATGTAGCACATTGGCATTATTGCCCGAAGCAATAATAGGGGTATAGGCAAAGCCTTTGGACCTATTGCGGATAAATTCGTGCAGCAATTCGGCTTCAATTTCATATTCCATTACGCCTGGCTTTACAAACTGCAATAGGCGCCTAAATCCCTTTTCGGTAATATTACAGGCCGTCTGCATGATAGCGATTTCCTCTGGCTCCTTCACCCCCCTAATCTCCTGCAAAATCGGATTGCTTTTGGCCCATAGATGCGCAGGATAATCCTGTTTACATTTTATTATAAACCGATCTTCCCTAGTTTGGGTCTCCACTGCCTGACGGTAATGCTCGTTGGTATTAAAATATACCGTTTCCACTTCGGTCATTAGGTCATAAAAGATCTTATCAAAATCGGTCAACCAATAAATGGTTTCGATACCAGATACCTCAGTGGCTTTTTCCTTGGTCAATTTTTCCCCTTCCCATACTGCAATATGTGCATTGGTCTCCCTTACGAACAAGACCTCCTTATGCTTTTTCTCATGAGCGTCAGGGAACAACAACAAAATGGTTTCCTCCTGGTCGGCACCACTTAAATAAAACAGGTCCCTATTCTGTTCAAAAGGCATGGTGCTATCGGCACCTATAGGATAAATGTCATTGGAATTAAAAACGGCAATACTTTTTGGCTTCATTCTGTCCATAAATTTCTTGCGGTTCTTTACAAACAAGTTATGATCTATTTGCTGATATTTCATTTTTCTACTTTTATTGTCAAATTTAAGAATTAGGAAATGCTTTACCCACAAACCGTTAAATGAATTTTAAAAACCGCCCTTATCAAGCAGGGAAACTCCAAATTATTATATCTTCGCCCTTCAATTTTCTAGAGAAGAAGAGACATGTACCTTTATGCATATGGTCTTTAAATTTGTCTATTGTTATGACTAAAATTCCACTCTTTTTATTTATAAGCCTGATTACCCTAAGCTGGGCACAAACAAAAAATTCTGCAGTTACCACAGACGATTATTTGGATATCCTAAAGGACAACCTCAGCGGGGAACAGGCCTATGAAACCACCGCATTCATAGAACAATTTTGGCGAGTGGTAGGCAATGAAGGTTTTAATAAGAGCATCCATAAAGTGGCAGAATCCTTAAAAGCCGCAGGCTATGTTTTGGAAGAAAATGCATCCAATGCTGATCGTTTCACTTATAGGTTGGAAAAAAGGCCCTTGCTTCATCCTACTTGGGAAATTGTTGATGCAAGCATTAGCCTGGTTGGGGAAAATACCCCTTTGGTGTCCTTCTCCTCCAATAGGAACATGGTTTATATCAATTCCATTTCGACTCCAAAAAATGGAACAACCGCAGAGGTAATTTATGTTGAGGATATTGATGAGCTTCAAAGGATTTCTGTAAAGGGAAAAATTATTTTTACGGAAACAAACGCCACCGACATTTATAAGGAAGGTGTATTAAAAAAAGGTGCCTTGGGTATAATCACTTATGATAACCCCGACTATTTAAAGCCTGATGTAAATGTAAATTCCATCCAATTCCGAAGCTTGACATTCGATCCCAAAAACACTTGGGGCATTGCCCTTTCCTATAATGCCAAAGAAAGGCTAAAGGCGGCATTGGCAAAAGGACCTGTATATGCCAAAGTAAATATTTCCAGCAAAGTTTACCCTTCTGAAGAACTAACGCTGGTTGCCAATATAAAGGGCTCCGAAATACCCGTGGAACGCTTGGTGTTTAGCGCCCATGTACAGGAACCGGGCGCCAACGATAATGCCAGTGGAGTGGGTGTCCAATTGGAAATGGCCACAGTGGCCGCAAAATTAATCAGTAATGGAAGTATTGATGTTCAACGTACCATGACATTTATTTGGGGTGATGAAATTATATCCACAAAAAGATACCTTCAAGAAAATGAAAAAAGGACCAAAGGTATAAAATGGGGACTAAGTTTGGATATGGTCGGAGAAAACACGGCTATTACCGGGGGGACGTTTTTAATAGAAAAAATGCCAGATCCAAGTGCCATCTGGACCAGGGGGAAAGATAAACATACGGACTGGGGCGGTAATCCGCTTACCTTAAAAGATATGAAGCCCCATTACCTAAATGACTATATGATCCATAATTTTTTGAAGCAGGGAAAGGTGGCCCATTGGGAGGTAAATACCAATCCCTATGAAGGTGGCAGTGACCATACCCCATTTTTGGACAACAATATCCCCGGATTATTATTTTGGCATTTTACAGATCAGTTTTACCATACCGATGGCGATAGATTGGATAAGGTCTCACAGGAAACACTTAAAAATGTGGGCATTGCATCCTTGGCAAGTGCCTTGACCTTAATAAATGGTGATTCCTATACGGCGATGGATATCGTTAAAATAGTCCGGGATGCGGCAACAAATCGACTTTCAGAGGAATTTCTGCTCAGTGAAAAATCCATTAAATCCGGAAACCCAGCGGAAATTGAGATAGCCATATTAAAAGCATGGGAAGATTGGTATTTAAAGGCCATTGCATCAACAACGGATTTAGCTTCTCCAGACAATACGGTAATTTTGGATAAAGCAATTTTAGAGGCCCAGGCCATCATCGAATCCCAGGCAAAAATGTTTGCAGCAGAATTGGAAAAATAAGCCTAATACCATAATCCTAAAAATTAGAAAAAGACTTTAATATTCGTATTACCACTATCACTTAATGCACCTGGGACATTTGATCCAAATTTACCTTAATCATCCAACACCATAGTAATGCCGCCCACAACCAGAGTATTAACAGATAAGCGGCAATTAGCAATGCTTTGGATTGGGTAATTTTTTGGATGTAGTACCAGGCCACCGCGCCAAATACAAAACCAAAGGACCATAACATTCCCACCATTATAACACTGGGCCACACCCAATCGCCTCCCCAATCCATTAGGTTGGGATTGGACCCGAACAGGAAAGATACCGGGTAATATAATAAAGCTCCAAGAGCCCCCATACTGATAAGGCTCAATACTGCCGTTGTAAAAAAGGCAATTAAAGAGAATTTAACGTTAAAGGACCAGCTTTTCCAGTACACCATCCGGTTTTTACAATTTAAATATAGGTTAGGTTCTAACGCACAGAAACCAATAAAAGTATAGACATTCCCCATAGATCTAAACAATTTAACACGAAAAATCCTTCAAAATAAATGTCGCCAGCGTCTATATTTTGAACGCAAACACTACTTAAAACCAACATTTTAGTTTCCTTTATTTACTGTAATTCAAAGCATTAAAAAATAACCACTCACGAAAAACATTTCCTCTATCCAACTATTTCAGAATTGGAGCAATAAAAGATTTACTATTATTTCCATTCCAGAATTGAGGAATTCTTTAAATTGGTTCTAAATACTGTACATAAATTCAACAAAATTTGTTGGTAACTCGTTTGTGGAGTAAATTTGCAACCAAAACAAATAACTAATGAGTGGATTTTTAAACTCTTCAATAGGCAGAAAGTACACCATGGCCCTTTCCGCTTTTTTCTTAATGATCTTTATCCTTCAACATTTTGCCATTAATATCCTATCTGTTCTAAGCCCGGATAATTTTAATGAAACCTCTCATTTTATGGGGACCAACCCCCTTGTACAATACTTGTTGCAACCGGTACTTCTTTTTGGGGTTGTTTATCATTTTGTTATGGGGTTTGTGTTGGAAATAAAGAATAGAAATGCCCGTGCTATCAAGTATGCCAAAAACAACGGTGCTGCCAATTCCACCTGGATGAGCAGAAACATGATCTGGAGCGGTGGATTTATCCTTGTTTTCCTTGTCATTCATTTCTTGGACTTCTGGTTTCCCGAAATAAACACAAAGTATATTCAGGGAGACATGTCCGGCTTGTTAGCCGATGGGGAAGGTTACCGTTATTACGAAGAACTGGTCCATAAATTTGAACCTATTTGGAGGGTTGCCCTATATTGTATAGGTTTTGTTTTTCTTTCATTGCACCTACTTCACGGCTTTAGTTCAGCCTTTCAGTCTGTGGGTGCCAACAATAAATATGTAAAAGGGTTAAAAGGATTTGGAAAGACTTACGCTATTTTAATTCCGTTAGGATTTATTTTCATTGCACTTTTTCACCATTTTAACCATTAATAATACAATTCTATGTCTGTATTGGATTCTAAAGTACCAAAAGGCCCATTAAAGGATAAATGGACTACCTATAAGGATAAAATAAACTTAGTTAATCCTGCCAATAAGCGAAACATCGACGTTATTGTTGTAGGTACCGGTCTTGCAGGAGGTTCTGCTGCTGCAACCTTGGCAGAGCTAGGTTATAGGGTGAAAGCATTCTGCTATCAGGATTCCCCCCGAAGGGCGCATTCCATTGCGGCCCAAGGAGGTATTAATGCTGCTAAAAATTATCAGGGGGATGGGGACTCTACCTATCGCCTCTTCTACGATACCATAAAAGGTGGGGATTACCGTTCCCGTGAAGCCAACGTGTACCGTTTGGCAGAGGTGTCCACCAATATCATAGATCAATGTGTGGCACAGGGCGTGCCTTTTGCCCGTGATTACGGTGGGTTATTGGACAACCGCTCGTTTGGTGGTGTTCTAGTGTCGCGTACTTTTTACGCCAAAGGACAGACAGGCCAGCAATTATTGTTGGGTGCCTATTCGGCAATGAACAGACAAATTGCCCGTGGGAAGATAGAGATGTTCAACCGCCACGAAATGCTCGATGTGGTTAAAGTAAATGGCAAGGCACGTGGTATTATAGCCCGTAACTTGGTTACCGGAGAAATAGAGCGCCATTCGGCACATGCTGTAGTAATTGCCTCGGGAGGTTATGGAAATGTATATTTCCTTTCAACCAATGCCATGGGTTCCAATGCCACAGCGGCATGGAAAATACACAAAAAAGGTGCTTTTTTCGCCAACCCATGTTACACACAAATTCACCCTACTTGTATTCCACGATCTGGAGACTATCAGTCCAAACTGACCTTAATGTCCGAGTCATTGCGTAACGATGGCCGTATCTGGGTTCCAAAAAAGATGGAGGACGTGTTGGCCATTAGGGAAGGAAAATTAAAACCTACCCAATTGAGCGAAGATCAAAGGGATTACTATTTGGAAAGAAGATATCCTGCCTTTGGTAACCTGGTTCCACGTGATGTGGCTTCCAGAGCAGCAAAAGAAAGATGTGATGCCGGTTTTGGGGTAAACGCTACTGGGGAAGCGGTATATCTTGACTTTAAATCCGCCATTGAAAGATACGGTTTGGAACAAGCAAAAATCCACGGTATCCAAGATGCTTCCAAAGAAAAAATAACTGAATTGGGAGAAGCTGTAGTTGAGGCAAAATATGGTAACCTATTTCAGATGTACGAAAAGATCGTAGATGAAAATCCATACAAGACCCCTATGATGATCTATCCTGCAACCCACTATACCATGGGCGGTGTTTGGGTAGATTATAACCTAATGACCACCGTAGAAGGCTTATATTGCATAGGCGAGGCCAACTTCTCCGATCACGGTGCCAACCGTTTGGGCGCGTCTGCTTTAATGCAAGGCTTGGCAGATGGATATTTTGTATTGCCCTACACCATTGGGGATTACCTATCCCATGAAATTAGGACTGGTAGAATTCCTACTGATACGCCAGAATTTGACGAGGCCGAAAAAGAAGTAACAGAAAGAATCAATTTCTTTATCAATAATAAAGGTACCCATTCCGTGGATTACTTCCATAAACGCCTTGGTAAGGTCATGTGGGATAAATGTGGCATGTCTCGTAACGCAGCGGGATTAAAAGAAGCTATGGCGGAAATCAAGGAAATCCGTGAAGAGTTTTATAAAGAAGTCAATGTACCCGGATCGGCCAATGAAATGAATCCGGAATTGGAAAAAGCAGGACGTGTGGCAGATTTCCTGGAGTTGGGAGAACTATTTGCAAAAGATGCCCTTATGAGGGAAGAATCCTGCGGTGGACATTTCCGTGAAGAGTCGGTAGAAATTGACGGAGAACAAAAAGGGGAGGCAAAGCGTAACGATAAGGACTATGCCTTCGTAGCAGCCTGGGAATACAAAGGGGAACCTGCAGATGCCGTATTGCACAAAGAGCAACTGGAATTTAAGGATATAGAATTAAAACAAAGAAGTTATAAATAGGTGATTGTGAAGAAAAAAGAGAAGAGAAAAAAGACTTAATGGCCTTTCGTCAGCGACATAATTATAAAAATTTGAAAATCTGGCAATTGGGGTTAGAAATCGCAAATGATATTTCTGATATTTTGCAGGAATTTCCCAAGCACGAAAAATTTGATTTGAGTAATCAATTAAGCCGTTGTTCAATTTCGATGCCGAGTAATATAGCGGAAGGATCAGCAAGAACAGACAAGTCATTTTCTTATTTTCTCGATATTTCTTTAGGTTCATCATTTGAACTTGGCACTCAATTATTAGTTGCACGCCACAGAAATTATATAGACGAACAAACTTTAGAAAAGTTAGAAGTAAAGAATGAGGAATTCCAAAAAATGACAATGGGATTCCAAAATAGTTTGCAGTGATATAGAGGTCTATTTTCTTAACTCTTATTTCTGTATTCCGTAACTGAACTTTGATTACAAAACTTAATTATGAAGATTCCGAAAGGAGCTTTTTATTAACAAGAACAATATGAATCTTACATTAAAAATTTGGAGACAGAAAGGACCACAGGACAAAGGTAAAATGGTCGATTATAAAGTGACTGATATTTCAGAACACATGTCTTTCTTGGAAATGATGGACGTTTTAAACGAACAGCTAACCAATAAGGGGGAAGAGCCTGTTGCCTTTGACCATGACTGTCGTGAAGGAATTTGCGGTATGTGCTCTATGTATATTAACGGAGAAGCCCATGGCCCGGATAGGGGGGTTACTACCTGTCAGTTGCATATGAGAATGTTCAAGGATGGCGACACCATTACCATTGAACCGTTTAGGGCAAAAGCCTTTCCTGTTATAAAGGATTTGGTCGTAGACCGAAGTTCTTTTGACCGTATTCAGCAGGCCGGTGGTTTTATTTCGGTAAACACCTCTGGAAATACCCAAGATGCCAATGCCATCCCTATTCCTAAGCATGCCGCCGATGAGGCCATGGATGCCGCTACCTGTATTGGTTGTGGCGCCTGTGTAGCCAGTTGTAAAAACTCTTCTGCCATGTTGTTCGTTGGGGCCAAGGTATCCCAGTACGCCTTACTTCCACAAGGAAGGGTTGAAGCAACGGACAGAGTGAAAAATATGGTTGCCCAAATGGATTTGGAAGGTTTTGGAAACTGTACCAATACCGGTGCATGCGAGGTAGAATGTCCAAAGGGAATTTCTTTGGAAAACATTGCCCGTATGAACAGGGAGTTCTTTGCGGCAAGTATAAAAGGATAACACGGATAAAAATATAATATATTAGCTTTTGAAGCACACCCCATCCCTTTTTAGGAATGGGGTTTTTCTTTACCCAGGTCTCAGAAAACCAGTATCTTTAAGTATGCCAAAAGATTATAATGAAGAACGGATAATAGTTCCACGTTTTAACGAAGAGTCTGGTTTCTATACTACACCGGAACGCTCCAAGATAATGGGAAAAATCAGGGGAAAGAACACCATACCCGAATTGAAATTTAGAAAGGCACTATGGGCGGAGGGTTATAGATATAGGATAGACTACAAAAAGTTGATCGGAAAGCCAGATATAGTACTGAACAAGTACAAAACCGTTATTTTTATAGATGGGGAATATTGGCACGGTTATAACTGGGAGGAAAGGAAACAAAAGATTAAAACCAACAAAGAGTTCTGGATTCCAAAAATTGAACGCAATATTCAACGGGACAAGGAAGTAAACCAAGAACTACAACAATTGGGCTACACCGTTTTTAGATTTTGGGAACGGGAAATAAAGAAAGAATTGGACCAATGTATCCACAAGGTAATTCGCCATTTAAGATCACAGCAATCCTAACCTACCTATAACCAATTTAAACACGCTTCGATGCCCAGGTATAAACACCATATATTCTCCAAGCTTCCCAGGGTAAGAACTACGATTTTTACCACTATGGGCCAATTGGCACAGAAACACAGTGCCATAAATCTTTCCCAAGGCTTCCCCAATTTTGAGCCCGATCCTTCCTTGATCGATTTGGTAACACAGGCTATGAAACAAGGGTACAATCAATATGCGCCTATGGCAGGGGTCATGGAACTGCGCGAAACAATCTCAGAAAAGATTGAACAGCTATATGGCAGGCACTATCATCCAGAAAGTGAAATAACCGTCACCATAGGAGCCACACAGGCCATTTTTACCATCATTACGGCCTTTATTGGCAGTGGTGATGAGGTCATAGTAATTAAACCGGCATACGACTGTTATGAGCCCGCTATTGAAGTCAATGGGGGAATTCCAGTTTTTGTTCAATTAAACAATACCGATTTTCGGATAGATTGGGAAGTTTTCCGATCCAAAATTACGCCAAGGACCAAAATGGTCATTATAAACACTCCACACAATCCCAGCGGTACTATTTTCACCAAAGAGGATATGCTTGAATTGCAAAGAAGTCTCGAAAATACCGACATCATTGTTATAAGCGATGAAGTCTACGAGCATATCACTTTTGACGGCCAAGAGCATGAAAGTGCGTCAAAATATGACGGCCTTGCCTCCCGTACCTTTGTGTGTGGATCCTTTGGAAAGACCTTTCATATTACCGGCTGGAAAATGGGCTATTGTGCAGGTCCGGCCGAACTGATGTACGAATTCCGAAAAACCCATCAGTTTAATGTATTTAGTGCTGACCATGCCGTTCAAAAAGCCCTAGCTACATATTTAAAAGAACCTCAACACTATTTGGGTTTAAATCAATTCTATCAAGAAAAGCGGGATTTATTCCTTGATGGACTATCTACCTCAAGATTTAAAATAAAACCTTCCCAAGGTACCTATTTCCAATTAGTAGATTTTAGTGATATTGCCCAAGAACCGGACGAAGTCTTTGCCGAACGTTTAGTAACAGAACACCGTATAGCCAGCATTCCCATAACGGGGTTCAACACCAAAGGGGCCGACAATCACTTAATAAGATTCTGTTTCGCCAAAACCAACGAAACTTTGGAAAAGGCAACGGAAATTCTGAGGAATCTCTAATCCACATTATTATTAGGAAATATACCTCTAAATGTCGAGCCGCATTAACCAATCGGTCTGCTCATCATTTCCTATAAAATAAGGGTGGGTCCCAAAATTATAGAACCCCAGTCTTTGATAAAATTTTATAGCCTTGGGATTGTGTTCCCAAACACCAAGCCACACATAAGACCTGTTTTTTACCTTTGCAATGGATATTACTTGTCGCAGTACCCACTCCCCAATTCCATGGCCTTGAAATTCTGCCAGAACGTAGATCCGTTCCAACTCTATGGAATTAATGTCATTAATATCTGATTGGGCTTCATTTTCGTTCAATTTTATATATCCCACCAAACTGGATCCCATATAAATAAAATAATAAGCTGAATTAATATCCTGCAATTCCTTATATAGTGTTTCCTCCCTAAAAGCAGAATCCAGGTATATCTTAAAATCCTCCGGCTTATTATCCTTTTCAAATGCCTCTATAAAAGTCCGCCTGCCTAGATTAATCAAAACCTCCAAATCGGTAATGCTACACGGCCTCAAATGTAGTTTCATAGCTTTGCTTTCCTCCTTAAAAATACAATTATCAATTAGATCGAAAACAAAAAAAGGGAGCAATATTTTAAAATATTGCTCCCTTTAAAAACTATTGATTTATGCTACAGCATAAATAATTTTTTTGTCAATCTTACAATGCCTGTGAAAAAGTCATTGCGATAGACCTGAATTTCTTTTTGTGTGCGACTGTGGTTAATTTGGGCTTCCATAGTAATTAAGGTTTAGTAGTTGTTAAATTTGGGGTTTAACTTCTGTTATTATTGGCAATATAACTCAGATTAACGTATTAAATAAAAAATTGTTGTGAAACATACAGTAATTGTTGTATGCGTATAAAAATAGTTATTTCGATCGATATATGTACTTTGCAAAATGTTAAATAGTGACTGTTTATTCAAATGCATCATAATTTAAAAAATCAATAAATTCCGACACAAATTATTGAATATCCCAGCTAAATATCCATCTCTGGGATATCCCCTTCTACTATTAAATTTCCTTCAGTAGCCTTCACTATCTCATCAACGCTAACGCCAGGTGCTTTTTCCAACAATTTAAATCCTTCTGGAGTTACATCCAGTACCGCCAAATTGGTTACAATTTTTTTCACACATCCAACTCCCGTCAACGGTAAAGTGCACTTCTTTAACAACTTGGATTCGCCTGCCCTATTGGTATGCATCATAGCAACAATGATGTTCTCGGCCGAAGCCACTAGATCCATGGCCCCACCCATTCCCTTCACCATTTTTCCTGGAATTTTCCAATTGGCAATATCTCCGTTTTCCGCGACTTCCATGGCCCCTAAAATGGTCAGGTCTACATGTTGCCCACGTATCATTCCAAAGCTTGTTACAGAGTCGAAAAACGAGGCTCCCGGCAAGGTGGTTATGGTTTGTTTACCTGCATTGATGATATCGGCATCCTCTTCCCCTTCAAAAGGAAAAGGCCCCATTCCCAGCACCCCGTTTTCACTTTGAAATTCCACACTAATATCATCCCTGACAAAATTTGCCACCAAGGTAGGTATCCCTATTCCCAGGTTAACATAATATCCATCCTTGACTTCCTTTGCAATGCGCTTTGCTATTCCGTTTTTATCCAACATGATTGTTGATGTTATAATTTACGAATGTAATAATGTAATAATGTAATAATGTAATAATTTGTTAATTAAATAATTGGTCAATAAACCAAAGATTCAATTTAAGGTTCCTTGATTACGACCTTGAATTTTTCTTACTCGTACTTATTATTTTATACAGTATTAACCCTAACTCATCAATGCTTTCTTTTAAATCAGTTTCAAAAGGTTCGATTTTGAACGTTCGCATAAAACCAACCAATACTTGGTTTCCTCGAGCTCCTTAACCGCAATTTTCATTTTGTGAATGAAGTCGGCCCTACTTCGGCATTCTGAGCTTCATGAATATTAGCACCAATACTCGTTCCCGCTTTTAACAACTGAGTAGCAATGACATATTTTCTTTTCTCCTCCAACACTTCACAATACTCAACAATTCTAATAGCAAAATCAACTGATTTTTGAACAACAGCATTTTCCTTATAAATCATATTGTATATGAAGTTAAAGTGACCAATTTGCTATTAAACAACAACGCACTTAAATTATAAAACCCAATTGTTATATTTTCAAATTAAGCAATTGATTAATTAGATTTATGTACCGTCAACTGCTCAATTCTTTTCTCGTAATTTTTACCTTGGAAGATACGCTGCACAAAAATTCCCGGGACATGGATCTGGTTGGGATCCAAATCCCCTGCAGGTACCAATTCTTCCACCTCGGCAACCGTAATCCCGGCCGCTCCACACATGGCCGGATTAAAATTGCGGGCAGTACCTTTAAATATTAGATTCCCTGCCTCATCCCCTTTCCAGGCCTTCACAAAAGAAAAATCGGCCTTAAAGGCTTCTTCCAGTACATACATCTTCCCATTAAACTCCCTGGTCTCTTTTCCTTCAGCCACTTCGGTTCCATAACCTGCAGGGGTATAAAAGGCAGGAAAACCGGCCTGTGCCGCCCTACATTTCTCTGCCAGAGTTCCTTGAGGGGTAAGTTCC
Source organism: Arenibacter troitsensis (assembly GCF_900177645.1). GTDB lineage: Bacteria > Bacteroidota > Bacteroidia > Flavobacteriales > Flavobacteriaceae > Arenibacter > Arenibacter troitsensis. The sequence goes on along the minus strand of NZ_FXAO01000007.1, from coordinate 115,289 downwards.
ACCTCCAATTCCCCACTCAACATTTGCCTTTCAAACTCATCATTTTCCCCCACATAGGAAGAGATCATTTTCTTTATCTGTCTTTTGTGCAATAATAGACCAAGACCAAAATCGTCCACTCCGGCGTTATTGGAAATACAGGTCAAATCCTTAACCCCTATCTTCACCAAATGTGCAATTGCATTTTCAGGGATACCACATAATCCAAATCCCCCGAGCATAAAAGTCATACCATCCTTTGCGCCCTCTAAGGCCTCCTCCACGTTGGCAACTGTTTTTCGTATCATATAAATCCCACTTAATTTAACTTATTTCCTTGCTCTCTCTAAAATACGGGTTTTTAACGAAAAATGCCCTTAACTTTTACATAAAAGCAAGGGCATTTTGGCATTGATTTATTATTGTACTAAAAATCCAAATCGTCTTCTATATCTATTTTATTATCTTCCTCCATAGCTGCCTTGGAGCAATCCACGTTAATGGACATTTCCTCCGGCTTTTCAAATTCCCCATCGGAAATACCCAGTTCCTTGTTGGCATAGTTCTTTTTCATATACAAGCCCCAAATTGGCAAAGCCATGGTAGCCCCCTGTCCGTAAGTAATGGTCCTAAAATGAACCGCTTTGTCATCGCCACCTACCCACACACCGGTTACCAAGTTGGGCACCATCCCCATAAACCAACCATCGCTCTGGTTCTGGGTAGTACCGGTTTTACCGGCAATCGGGTTTTTAAATTCATACGGATAACCAGTAATAACCTCCTTAAATTCCGCTCTATATTTATCTGCTCCAGTAGTCCTTAATCTAGTTCCCGAACCCCCTTGGGTTACCCCGGACATAAGATCGACCATAGCGTAGGACACATCCTTGCTCAATACATCTTTAGTTTCGGGTACATACTCGTAGAGTACCGTACCATTTTTGTCCTCGATCCTGGTTACCATGACCGGTTTAACGTATACTCCCTGATTGGCAAAGGTGCCATAGGCCCCCACCATCTCATACACATTAAGGTCTGCTGTTCCCAAGGCTATGGAAGGAACCTCCGGTATTTCTCCAGTAATTCCCAAATTTTTGGCTATGGATACCACTGCTTTGGGACCTACCCTATCTATTAATTGAGCAGTAACGGTATTCACGGAATTTGCCAATGCATTTTTAAGGGTAAGCATTTCCCCGGAATATTTACCATCGGAATTCTTTGGGCACCAAGGATCTGGATTTCCATGTTTATTGGCCTCAATACAATATTGATTGTCCGGTAGCACATCGCAGGGCGAAAGCCGCAGCTGATCTATAGCGGCTGCATATACAAAAGGCTTAAAGGTAGACCCTACTTGCCTGGCTCCTTGGATAACGTTGTCATATTGAAAGTGCTTATAATCTATACCGCCTACCCAGGCCTTTACATGTCCAGTTTGCGGCTCCATGGACATCATGGCCGTCTTCAGAAAGGATTTATAATATTTAATGGAATCCATAGGGGTCATTACCGTATCCTTCTCCTTGGTTTCGCTGTTCCAATCAAAAACGGTCATTTCCACCGGCTCATTAAAGGAAGCCCTTATTTCCTTTTCACTTTTTCCTTGGTCCTTTAGGTTATGCCACCTGTGCGAGGATTTTATGGCTCTCTCCATAATACCTGCTATTTCACCTGGTACTTCTTCAATAAAAGGGGCTGTTTTGTTTCGGTCTGGGGTATTTTGATGAAAGAACTCGGCCTGTAAGCGTTTCATATGCTCCGCCACTGCATCCTCTGCATTTTTTTGCATACGGGAATCTATGGTAGTGTATATCCTAAGCCCATCCAAATAAATATTCCATTTATCACTCTCGCCTTTTAAAGCCGGCTTGGGATTTTTTTCAATCCACCTGCGCATAAAGCCCTGTAGATACATCCTAAAATAAGTAGCCAAGCCCTCTCTATGCGATTCGGGACTAAAATTAATATCCATTTTTAAGGCCTGTAAGGAATCTTTTTCCTTTTCCGTGATATAATCATATTTTGCCATCTGGGACAAAACCGTATTTCTACGATTTAAGACCAATTCTTCACGTCGTATAGGGTTATAATAGGAAGAGTTTTTTAACATTCCCACCAAAACAGCCGATTCTTCAATTTTCAGATTTTTTGGTTCTTTACCAAAATAAATACGCGAAGCAGACCTAATGCCATCGGCATTATAATTAAAATCGTAAATGTTAAGATACATTTTAACGATTTCTTCTTTGGTATAGCTACGCTCCAATCTTATGGCAAGCACCCATTCCTTTATTTTCTGTGTAATGGTTTCAAAAATATTCTTGGAACGTACCCCTACAAATAATTGTCTCGCCAATTGTTGGGAGATGGTACTGGCCCCTCCTTTTTTGCCCAAGTAGGCAAAAGCCCTTAGAGTTCCCCTGGCATCTATTCCGGAATGTTCATAATACCTTGCGTCTTCGGTAGCTATCAATGCCTGAACCAAAGTTTTCGGCAACTCTTCATAGGCCACATCGGTCCTATTGTCATCCAAATAAAATTTGCCCAAAGTCTCACCATCCGAGGAAATAATTTCACTGGCCAAATTGGTCTGTGGATTCTCCAGACGCTCATATTCCGGCATGGCCCCAAAGGCTCCCCATGAAGCCAAAAGGAAGATCAAAACCACGGATAGGGCGCCTAAAAAGAACAGTACCCAAAACCATTTAATGAACTTGAAAAAATTGTTGTTGCTTTTTTTCTTCTTTTTGGTAGCTGTTGCCATAAGCCTACTAATTACTTTTTTCGATTAGGTAACCCACATCGGTAATACCTTCCAATTCCACAATTCCCTCTACTTGGCCATTTTTGCGCATGGCATGGGAGATTTCTAAGGTATATACGCCAGAAGATGGGAAAACGACGTTTTCCTTATACCATAATTTGTTTTCCTTTAAACTACCGTAACCAGTCCCCAACCATTGTCCGTCCGGTTTAGCCATTTCATATTCCAAGGTATCCCGCACTGCATCACCGTTGGGAAATTTTAACTCCGCAATTAAAAAAAGATTGCTGTATGGATATGTACCATCATTTCTCAGATTGATGAACATATTATACTTTTGAAGGGTATCCAATTCCTGAAAGGAAAATTTTACAACGCTATCCTTGTTCCATCGTCCGTTCTGTGTTGGACTATAATCGGACTTTACGGTTTGCTTATCGCAGGAAACCATAAAAATTACTAATAAAAATACACCTAAACTCTTAAGCATTTTTGGTAGGCCTTTTTTTATAATTGCTTCGCTTTTTCTTCTTGTTATTCCTGTTGGACCTTCTTTTCTTAGGAGTGTCGAATCGTGTTAAACTATCCTGCCCTACCACATTTTCAAAAACTTTTTCAACTTCTTGAACATTATCCACTGCATATTCCTCCAAACTGGCTACTTTTTCCCTCTTTTTGTTTTTTTCCAACACCTCCAAAACTTGGTCTTTGGACAAGACATGCCAATTGGCGGGTTCGTCCTTATAGGAAAACCAAAGTGAAGCTTTAAAAATGTCTACCTTTTGGCAAAAAGCCATCCCCTTTTCTGTAAATAGCTTGGTGTCCTGTCCGGGAAAGTCCTTTAGGGCATCCAAATAAACGTCCAATTCGTAATTTAGGCAACATTTAAGTTTACCACATTGTCCTGCCAACTTTTGAGGATTAAGCGAAAGCTGCTGGTAGCGGGCCGCCGAAGTACTTACAGACCTAAAGTCCGTTAACCATGTAGAGCAGCACAATTCCCTTCCGCAAGAACCTATTCCTCCCAAACGTTGGGCTTCCTGGCGGTAGCCAATTTGCCTCATTTCTATTCGGATACCAAAAGCCTTGGCCATATCCTTGATCAACTGACGGAAATCTACCCGTTCCTCAGCGGTGTAATAAAAAGTAGCCTTGGAACCATCTCCCTGAAATTCCACATCGGAAATTTTCATCTGCAACTTAAGTACAATGGCAATTTCCCTGGCTCTTTTCTTAATTTCCTCTTCCCTGTCCCTACATTTTTGCCAAATATCGATATCCTTTTGGGAAGCCTTTCGGTAAATTTTTGGAAGTTCCGGATTATTATAATCTTCCTTCTTCTTTTTCATTTGTACCCTCACCAATTCTCCTGTAAGGGTAACCATTCCTACGTCATGACCGGAAGTGGCCTGTGTAGCCACTATGTCGCCAATGGAAAGTGAAAGATTTTCGGAATTTCTAAAGAATTCTTTTCTACTATTTTTAAAACGGACTTCCACACAATCAAATGGTTTTTCACCATTTGGCAGTGACATATTGGAAAGCCAATCAAATACCGTCAATTTATTACAGCCATCAGTGCCACAAGTACCATTGTTCTTGCATCCTTTAGGCTGTCCGTCCTTACCGGTTGAACAACTGCTACAACCCATATTTCGTATCTTGGTTTAGTAAAAATGTAACACTTTTACTAAAAAAGGTTCATAAAATTATTAAACGTAAAGATAGTGTTTTTTTAATGCGATGAAAAGAAAGAGTTTCGTTGTCCGCGTAAAGCACCCTTAAAACAAGGAAAAACAGCCTTAGGCAGCAGATTTTAACTTAATCTTTACCTTAAAAATGACAAATAGCCCAGGGTTGAGGAATGGTATCCCAAGCCTAATTAATTGCTAGGAAAACCATTTCTGGGATATGGAATCAAGAGCTATGGACTAAAAGGTCCGGGCTACGAATATATGTTGGGGTTTACTTCTTGTACTTCAAGACCTCGGAACGACCTTTTTTAAAAATCTTATTGCTCACCACCTTTCCTTTCCTCAATTTTTTCTGTTCTTCATAAGGCAGTTCATGAATCTCCTTGCATTCTAGCGAGCAACAATTGTTCATGGCCTCTGCACAGGCATCGCACTGAATAAAAAGCAAATGGCATGCCTCATTGGCGCAATTAACATGGTTGTCACACGGGTTGCCACATTGATGGCAATTGGCAATGACATCATCCGTAATTCGCTCCCCCCTACGATGATCAAAAACAAAATTCTTGCCTAAAAATTTATTTTCCAAATTCAGATTTTTAACCTGACGTGTATATTCTATAATTCCGCCCTCCAGCTGATATACATTCTTAAAACCTTTATGTTTATAATAGGCACTGGCCTTTTCGCACCTAATACCACCGGTACAGTACATGACCAATTTTTTATCCTCCTTATGGTCTGCCAGATCCTTTTCAATGATATCCAAAGAATCCCTAAACGTATCCACATCAGGGGTAATTGCATTTTTAAAATGCCCAATCTCACTTTCATAGTGATTGCGCATGTCTACCAAAATAGTATCGGAATCCTCTATAAGTTCATTAAACTTAACGGCATCTACATGTATACCTTTATTGGTAACATCAAAAGAGTCATCATTTAATCCGTCGGCAACTATCTTTTCACGAACCTTGACCTTTAATTTTAAAAATGATTTGTTATCCTGTTCTATAGCGATATTCAACCTAACATTTTCCAGAAAGGTGATACTATCCAGGTGAGTCTTAAAGGCATTGAAATTTACGGCAGGAACGGATAATTGGGCATTGATGCCTTCATGGGCTACATAAATACGGCCCAAAACATCCAGTTCGTTCCAATGAATAAATAAATGGTTTCGAAAAATTGACGGATTGCCAATACGTGCATATTGATAGAAAGAAATGGTAAGGCGCTCCAATCCCGCCTCCTCTATAAGGGCCTCTCTCTCCTTTGCACTTAAGGTATTGTACAGTTGCATGCTATACTAATATTTTAAGTTAAAGAAAAATTTATGGGGGCAAAAATAGGACTTATAGATCGGGATTAAAAGAATAATGCCCGTTTTTTGAATTCCAGCCAGGTCCAGCCCAACATGTAAACCCAATTAAACCAATACGAAAAACTATTGGCTCAGAAATAAAACCAGCTAAGTATCTAAAGCAAAAAAGGATCTTGAAAATATCAAGACCCTTTTTAAGGTCAATATCATTTTTTCTTTTTCATAGAATTAAAACAAAATATTGACCCACAACCCTTATTGTTTTACCAGAACAATAAGCAACCTAATTTGAGTTAGTTATTTTTTAGATGACACAAATGCAAAAAGGTTGCGTGCAAAGTCGAAAATAATTGCTCAAAATGCTAGCTGCGCAACATAATTTGCAGATTAACACGCCATTAACCCTTGTAAATTAGGGAATTACACAAGTTAGGGAAAAAGAAAAAAATTCAATTGAAATTAAATAATGTATTAATTTCTTCATATAAAATCCTTACCATAGGTGGTTTTATGCGAAAAGAATTGGTATTTTAGCCTCCCTAATAAGATATGAAAATGAGTTCCGAAAAAGACGCAAAATTAAAAGCACTTAAACTAACCCTGGATAAATTGGATAAAACTTACGGCAAGGGGGCCGTAATGAAGATGGGCGATAGTGTAGTACAAGACGTAGAAGTGATATCTTCGGGTTCTTTGGGATTGGATGTAGCACTAGGCGTTGGAGGATATCCACGAGGCAGGGTAATTGAAATATACGGTCCTGAATCCTCTGGTAAAACCACTCTTACACTGCACGCCATGGCAGAAGCACAAAAAAAAGGAGGTATCGCCGCTTTTATTGATGCGGAACATGCCTTCGACCGATTTTATGCCCAAAAACTTGGCGTGGATATTGATAACCTTATCATTTCCCAACCCGATCATGGAGAACAGGCTTTGGAGATTGCCGATAATTTAATTCGCTCTGGTGCCATCGACATTGTTGTTATCGACTCTGTTGCCGCATTGACCCCAAAAAGTGAAATTGAAGGTGAAATGGGCGACTCCAAAATGGGACTACATGCCCGATTAATGTCGCAGGCATTGCGAAAACTAACCGGTTCTATCAGTAAAACCAATTGTACAGTAATCTTCATTAACCAATTACGGGAAAAAATTGGGGTAATGTTCGGTAATCCGGAAACGACTACTGGTGGTAACGCCCTTAAATTTTATGCTTCCGTACGTTTGGATATAAGAAGATCTACCCAAATCAAAGATACCGATGGTGACGTACAAGGTAACAAGACCCGTGTTAAAGTGGTAAAGAACAAAGTTGCACCTCCGTTTAAGACAGCGGAATTTGATATTATGTACGGGGAAGGCATTTCCAAAGTTGGGGAAATAATCGACCTAGGGGTTGAATTTGAAATTATTAAGAAAAGTGGATCCTGGTTTAGCTACGGCGATACCAAGCTGGGCCAAGGTAGGGATGCCGTAAAAAGCTTACTGCTGGACAATCCCGAACTACTCGAAGAACTGGAAGGCAAAATTAAAGAAGCCATCAAAACAGTAAAATCATAAATATAAAAATCCCGATTTCATCGGGATTTTTCATTTCTACACGCAACCTTTATTTCCTCTTTACATCTTAATAACAAAAGCAATTGTTATGAAACCGGCTTGCCCCAAAAAAATAAAAAATATGTGTACATATTTCTAGGGAATAAAGGTTTCCAAAACCATTATAAAACAAATTAAATTTTAAGAACATGAAACGAGTATTCATTTTGCTGCTTGTTGCCTCTTTTACCCTATTCACATCATGTGATATAGATGATGATGTTAACTATCATTTTGAAGCCTTACAGGTCAAATCTGTAGAAATGCCCGAGGCATTTGATTATGGTGAAATCTATAAAATAAAAGTTACTTACTTTAGGCCGAATAATTGTACCTTTTTCGAAGGTTTTGACGTAGTAAAAGAAGCGTTGACAACCAGAAAAGTGGTTACCATTGGCACTGTTATTGAAGATGAAGAGGAATGCACCGGTAGCGGTGAAGACCTAGTGGCAACATTTAACTTTGAAGTATTGTACGATGAACCGTATTTATTTAGATATTGGACCGGTGAGGATGCGAATGGAGAGCCAACATATTTAGAAATTACCGTGCCGGTAAACGAAGATAGTTCGGCCATCTCAGCGCCCGAAAGTAACATGGGCACGTCCAATTTAAAGAATTAGTAAATAACCCAATCCATATTTTGAGTAACCTGGTTGAGCTCATAAATAATTGCAAAAAGGGGAACAGACAAGCACAAGAACAGCTATACCGGGACTATTCCCGGATTTTGTTCGGAATTTGTCTCAAATACTCGCGCAATAAAACGGAGGCCGAAGACAATCTGCATGATAGTTTTATGACTATCTACAGCAAAATTGATCAGTTTAAACACCAAGGTTCTTTTGAAGGCTGGATCAAACGTATTACCGTAAATACAGTACTTCAAAAATATAGGAAAGAGGAAACCTTAACACTGGTCACCGATAACATTGAGGATGAATTGCCAGAAGATTCGGGCTATTTAAACCTGGATTTGGCCACCTTGCTCAATTATGTGCAAGAGCTTCCCAATAAATACCGCTTAACCTTCAACCTTTATGTGTTGGACGGCTATAGCCACAAAGAGATTAGTGAAATGTTGGGAACGTCCCTAGGGACTTCCAAATCCAATCTTGCCAGGGCAAGAATGATATTAAAAGAAAAAATTGAGGCAAATAAAGCGGGAATTATTATGGAAGGGTAAACCCTCCCGATTATAATCCCTGCTGAACAATTAAAAACATGAGTGAAAATAATTTAGACAAATTATTTCAAGAGAAGTTGGCAAACTTCCAAGAAATTCCTGACGAAAAAGTTTGGAATTCCATAGCCGCTTCCTTGGATAATGAGAAACGATCCCGCAAACTTGTTCCCCTATGGTGGAAGGTTGGCGGTGTGGCAGCAATACTGGCCATCCTATTTATTGCGATCAATCCGTTTTCCACTTCCGATTTGGCAACACCTGTTATAACGGATGTAGAAAATAAAACCCGAAGTGTCCAAGACTCCAATAACTTTCTGGAATCTTCCACCGAAGCTACCGGCATCACCAATAATGAAGGAAAAACTACGGAGGAAAATAAAATTGAAACAAGCTCCCAAACGGCTGGGGACAAAATTACAGATCCCCTTGCCAACAATGGAAGCATAGTTGCCGAAAGTAACCCAAAACGCGATAACTCAGGAAAAGTACAAAAGCACCCTATTCCAACCCACACAGCATCCAAGGAATTGTTGGCAAATGGATCGGGAACAAAGAATCTTGATGATAATACAGGCCAAGAACCGACCCGTTTAGTACAACCCATAGAGGACACATCACCCTCCAAGGAGTTGCCTATTCCTACTGAGGAAGCCATTGCACATCAAGAAAACAATAACGCCAACAAGCCTATTGAAAAAACTCCTGAAGTTGGCTCTGAGGACCTTCCATCAAATAAAAAGTCCATATTAGAGGCCATAGAGGAAAATGAGGTTGCTGAAGTTGAGGAAGCCCACAAAGGAAAGTGGTCCGCTGGCCCAAGCATTGCTCCGGTTTACTTTAATGGATTGGGTGAGGGGTCCCCGATCAACTCCATTCTTGCTTCCAACAGCAAAACAGGAAGTGTAACGCTGAGTTACGGTATTACGGTGGCCTATGAAATTTCTAAAAAACTGAGTGTACGTTCCGGTATCCATAAGGTAGATTATGGCTATGACACCAACGATGTCTCTTTTACATCCTCATTTAACGCTTCAACCGGGAATCAAATAAGCAATATTAAGTATTCCAATGACTCCCAATCCATTATTTTGAATAATCCAAACAGCGAAAATGTAATCCCTAAGCCCGGAACCGTATTTGCTATGGACGTCACTGGTAAAAACCCTACCCGTTTAGGCACAATGGGACAACAAATGGGATATTTGGAGATACCCTTGGAACTAAATTATGCCCTTTTGGATCGTAAATTCGGTGTTAATATTATAGGAGGAGTAAGTTCCCTTTTTCTAACGGATAATTCGGTAGTATTGGAATCCAGTGGACAGACAACAGAGTTTGGGGAAGCCAATAATATCAATTCCATTAATTTTAGTACCAACCTTGGTCTTGGGTTGGATTATAAGTTTACCCCTAAGCTTAAATTTAATGTAGAGCCGGTATTTAAATATCAACTAAATACCTTTTCGAATACCTCTGGCAGTTTTAACCCATATTCCTTGGGAGTTTACAGCGGGTTTACTTTAAAATTCTAATCCTAAGGCATGTTGATTAAACCGGCATAGCGCCAATGGAATTTACAAGCCTAACGGGAATTCTGGATCTCATTCAAAATTACTTCCCTTACGGATTCACGAAGCATTATCTTGTCTGCCTCTTTAAGATTATGCGTTGCAAAAAATTTATGGACCCTAACACGTAACCTTCCAGGACCACCACTATAAAAAGTAAATGAAAACCGCCTTTTGTTGTCATAAAATGTCATGGGCACTACAGGAATGTTATGAGCAATTGCCATTTTAAATGCCCCGTCCTTAAAGTCGTCCAAAACAATATCTTCATCGGGCACCCCACCCTCTGGGAAAATACAAATACTCAAGCCCTGTTGTAATCTTTTTTGTGCCCTTCTGTATACTGCCGTCCTACTTTTGGCACTCTCCCTATCCACCAAAATACATACCCTTTTATAGAAGAACCCGAATAAGGGAATATTCACCAATTCCTTCTTCCCTATAAAAACAAAAGGATTTTTACTAACTTTTAGCATCAACATAATATCCAACATACTGGTGTGATTGGAAACCAACATATAACTTTCACCCTTTTTGAGCCTTTCCTCCCATTTAATTACCGGAAAACACCCCATCCCATAAAGAATAAAGTTGGCCCAGATATTACGGGCCATCCAAAAGAATTGTGGGTACGTTCTCTCTGAAAGGGTGAAAATTACCAGAAAAGGAAGCATTATTAAAATGGGCAAAACCACTAAAATATAGAACCAGATCCGGTAGAGCGTATGGCCTATTTTTTTAAGGAATGATAGCATGCGGTCAAAAGTAATAATTTTAGTGCTTCTTTAGAATTTCTTTTACCTTTGTCCTTCTTTGAAAATAAAATAATGGCAAGAATCTTAACCGGTATACAAAGCACGGGAACCCCTCATTTAGGGAATATTTTGGGAGCGATCATCCCAGCGATAGAAATGGCGAACAATCCAGCAAACGATTCCTTTCTATTTATTGCGGATATGCACTCACTGACCCAAATAAAGAATGGTGAGCAATTGAGAAACAACACTTATGCCGTAGCGGCCACCTGGTTGGCCTTTGGACTCGACATTAATAAAACCGCCTTTTATCGGCAGAGTGATATACCCCAAACCGCGGAACTGGCATGGTACCTTAGCTGTTTTTTTCCTTACCAAAGATTGACCCTTGCACACTCTTTTAAGGATAAAGCAGACCGACTCGAAGATGTAAACGCAGGTTTGTTTTTCTATCCAATGCTTATGGCTGCGGACATACTTCTATACGATGCTGAGATAGTCCCGGTTGGCAAGGATCAAATGCAGCATTTGGAAATGACAAGGGATGTGGCCTCTAGGTTTCATGCCCAATTAGGAGAAACATTTGTTATACCGGAAGGTAAGGTACAGGAAGAAACCATGTATATTCCGGGTACCGATGGGTCTAAAATGAGCAAAAGCAAGGGAAATTTGATAAGCCTTTTCCAGACCGATAAACAATTGCGCAAACAGATCATGGGCATACAGACGGACAGTACGCCCATGGAGGACCCCAAGGATCCTGATACCGATAACGTATTTGCCCTGTACAAAATTCTGGCTTCGGAAAATCAAGTTGCAGAAATGCGTGCCAATTACTTAAACGGCAATTATGGCTACGGTCATGCCAAACAAGCGCTATATGAAGTTATCCTGGATCGCTTTGGTGAGGCTAGGGAAAAGTTCGACTATTACATGAACAATCTAAATGAGCTTGATGAAGCCTTGGCCTTTGGCGCCAAAAAAGCCAAAATAGTGGCCGATGGTGTCCTGGAAAGGGTGAGGGCTAAAGTTGGTTATTAATTATCAGGAAATATACCCATTGGTCGGTTCGTGCCGTTCAGTGATATTTTCCCAAAATAATAATTGGGCTGAGGAGTAGTTTATGGGAGATGAAATACCCAAAGTACTTCGTTATTCATTCATAAAATCCATTTTACAAACCAGTTGGTCGGTAAATTTTAAAAAACAAACCCCCATTTAAGGTCGAAAATTGGCATAAACACACCAATTGAATTCAAGAAAAAGTGAAGGTGTACATTTTTAAATAGCCTCGAACAATTTACCTGGGAGCGGCCTCACCACTCCCTTCATTTCCATATTCAATAAGGTAGAGGAAACCTTAAAAATAGGCAACTTACAGTCCAGTGCAATGTGGTCCAACATTTGTTTGCCGCCCTGTAATAAATAATCATAGATTTCCTTCTCGGTATCGTCCAACTCCACAAAAAGTTGCTTTTGTATGGTAGCGGGCTCCTTTTCTTCCAATTCCCAACCTAACATATAAATCAAATCGGCGGCCGAGGTAAGTAGTTGTGCTTTCTGCTGCTTTATGAGGTTATTGCATCCGCTACTGTACTTATCCTGGGTTCTTCCAGGTACGGCAAAAACATCTCGATTATAACTGTTGGCAATATCTGCGGTAACCAGACTACCTCCCTTTTCAGCAGATTCCACTACAATGGTAGCTTCGCCCATACCCGCAATAATCCGATTTCGCTTTAAAAAATTCTCCCTATCAGGCTGACTAGTGCTCCAAAATTCCGTAAAAAAACCACCGTTCCTGTTTACATCGGGCACATATTTTTCATGCATTTTTGGATAAATTTGATTCAAACCATGGGCCAGGCATCCTATGGTCTGTAACCCGTGTTTTACCGCTGCCCTATGTACACAAATATCCACCCCATAGGCAAAGCCACTTACAATAATTGGATCCAAGGGTGCCAATTCCTCAATGAACTGCTCGCAAAATGCTGTACCATAACTGGTAATATTTCGGGTCCCAACAATACTTATGATCCTCTGGCGGTTCAAATCTATCTTCCCTTGGCTGAAAAGTAAAATAGGACTATCTATACAGTGTTTCAAATATGCCGGATAGTTGTCCTCCATAAAATAATGTAGCTGTATTTCCCGACTCCTTATAAATTCATATTCCAATTCTGCTGCCTCCAAATGCTCCCTGTCCATAAGCCCTTTCAGGATCCCTGTACCAATGCCGTCCAATTTTAACAAACGAGCTATTTTTTCATCAAAAATTGCTGATGGACTCCCGCAACTGGATATTAATTTTTTTGCCGTTATGTCACCAATATTCGGCACGTTCTGCAACCGAAGAATAGCAATTATTTCATCTCTAGTCATTTATGGAACCCGCTTAGTTGTTCACAAAATACACAAAATATAATGTTAATAAAAAGTTATGTGAAGAGTTTTGAACTTGTGTATTTTTTCTAATCTTTGTCCCTATGGGAACCGAACATTACATAGCGGAGCTGCTTTATAGATACAATTGTGTAATGGTGCCTGAATTCGGCGCTTTTTTGACACAGATGAAATATGCCGTTATCAATGACGCTACAAATTCATTCTATCCTCCTTCGAAAGTAATATCTTTTAACGAACAACTGACTTCCAATGACGGATTGTTGGTATCCTATATGGCCGATGCCGAAAAAATGTCCTACGAGGACATGCAGAAGCAAATAGCGACAGTATCGCTAAAGTGGAAAAAACTCCTAAAGGAAGGACACAGATTGAATCTGCCCAACATAGGTGAATTGTGGCTGAACAAGGAAGGAAAAACCCAGTTTCAGCCTTCTTATCAGGTAAATTACCTTACCTCCTCGTTTGGGTTATCTACCTTTGTATCTACCCCGATCTCTAGGGAAGTTTTAAAGGAGGAAGTAGTTGAACTGGAAGAAAAAATTCCATTTATGATAACCCCTGAGGCGAGAAAAGAATCTACCCTTAGGCCTTATTTAAAATATGCAGCCGTAATATTATTGGCCATTGCAACTGGTTTTACCGGCTATCGACTTTATAACGAAAAAGTATACGACCAAGAATTGGTAAGGCAGGAAGCAAATCAGCAAGTTTCCAAAAATATCCAGGAAGCTACCTTTTTCAATACTGCTCCCTTAGAATTACCGGCCGTATCCTTAAATGTCATCACCAACAAAAAAAGTGGTGTTCACCAAGTTATTGCCGGCGCTTTTAGAATTCAGGAAAATGCCGAAAAGAAAGTCCTTCAACTTAAAGAAAAAGGATATGATGCCTCTTATCTAGGTGTCAACCAATATGGCTTGCATATGGTAGCCTACGGCAGCTTTGACGATGCCAAGGAAGCACTAAATTATTTAAGGAAAATTAAACAGTCCGAATCGCCCGAGGCTTGGTTGCGTTCCGTAAAATAATTACCTCTCTACTTTTTAGCTTAATATTACCAATGTATCTTTGCCCAAAAGAATTTTATGGAGCCAAAGACGCCCAGTGAATCGCGCACCTTAATGACCGACATGGTCCTTCCTAGTGAAACCAATCCTTTAAACAATTTGTTTGGCGGTGAATTGTTGGCCCGAATGGACCGTGCCGCCAGTATTGCCGCCAGGCGCCACAGTAGGCGAATAACCGTTACTGCGTCCGTAAACCATGTAGCCTTTAACCAAGCTGTTCCTGTAGGAAGTGTTGTTACCGTAGAGGCGGCCGTTTCCAGAGCCTTCAAGACCTCTATGGAAGTATTCATAGACGTTTGGATGGAAGACCGCTTTAACGGCGAGAAATCCAAGGTAAATGAAGCTATCTACACTTTTGTGGCCGTGGACGATAGCGGAAAACCTACCACTGTTCCGGAATTAAGGCCAGAGACCGACTTGGAGATACAGCGATTTGAAGCTGCTTTACGAAGAAAACAACTTAGTTTGGTACTTGCCGGCAAGATGAAACCCAAAGATGCTACAGAGCTTAAGGCTTTGTTTTTGGATTAAAAATCGAAATTATCTGGGTCGGGACCAAATCTTTTTCCGCGGTCCAAATTCTCTAATTTTTTGACATCCTCAGGAGCAAGCTCAAAGTCAAAAATATCCGCATTGGCTCTAATTCGATCCTTTTTGGCAGATTTTGGAATGGTGATCACCCCCTTTTGCAAATCCCAACGCAATACAATTTGGGCAATGGACTTTTTGTATTTTGCGGCCAGGTCCTTCATAATCTCCAATTCAAAAATATGTCCTTGCATCAATGGGGACCAAGCTTCATACTGAATGGTATTTTTGTGGCAAAAATCGATCAAATCCTGTTGCACCAAATAGGGATGAAATTCCATTTGGTTCACCATTGGAACAATTTCAGAGGCAGCTATTAAATCTTCCAAATGGTGTTGCAAAAAATTACTTACTCCAATAGCCCTCACCCCTTTATGCTTGTACAAATATTCCATGGCCCTCCAAGTTTCCTTATATTTCCCCTTTACAGGCCAATGCACCAGGTATAGATCAAGATAGTCCAAATTCAATCGCTCTAAACTGGACTCATAGGCTCTTATAGTACTTTCATAGCCTTGATCGCTATTCCACACCTTACTCACCACAAATATGTCCTTACGGTCAACACCACTTTCCCTGATACCCAAGCCCACACCCTCTTCATTATTGTATATCGAAGCCGTGTCTATATGTCGATATCCGTCCTGCAAAGCCCATTTTACAGCATTGGTCACTTCCTTTCCATCTTCAGATAAATAGACCCCTAAACCAAAATAGGGCATATCAACGCCATTGTGAAGTCTAAAAGTTCCTTTTAAATCCGTTAAATTCTTCAATTTTAAAATATTTTATAGTTGATAAATCCATTCTTCGGGATTAAGGCGGGTAGTATCCTTATAAAGATAAAACTTCAATTGGGTAGTACCGCTGGATTTACTGGTGTAAATATCCCCCAAATCCGACTTGGTGTTTACCTTATCCCCCTTCTTTACATAAACTCTGGAAAGATTGTAATAAGTACTTATATAGTTTCCATGTTTAATCTGTACTCCCTTATTCCCTCCTGGAACAGAGAGTATGGCAATAACTTCGCCTTCAAAGATTGCCCTTGCCTTGGATCCTTCATCCGTGGCAATAATTACCCCATTACTTTCGTGTTTTATACCTGGATAAACGGCATCATTATAAACCCCAAACCCCTGTCTTTTAATTCCTTTTTCCACGGGCCAGATCAATTTACCCTTGTTGGCGGAAAAATTATTGGCCACTATAGTCGCTTCAGGAGTTAATACAAACTTACTGCTACTTGTTGCAGTGGTACTGGAAGATTTACTTGCCTCCCTGTTGGAGGCGGCAATAGCGCTACGTATCAATCTTTCTATTTGTTCATCTATCCTCTTGGCCTCTTTCTTCTTATTTTCAATGGCAGCAGCATATTTGCTTTCGTTCTTCCTTATGCTCTTGAGTAATTCCTTTTGGGATTGGATTTCCTTATACAGCTGATTTTTGATCTGTGTATTTTCCGCCACCAGCTTGTCCTTCTCCTTACGCTGTTCGGAAAGGTCTTTGTTCAATTGGGTTAGCTCTTCCGTTTTGGCCACAATTTGCTCCCCCTGCTCTTTTCTGTATTGGGTATACTGCTTCATGTACTGGAAACGCTTAAAAGCCTGTAGGAAATTCTCAGAGGACAAAAGAAACATTAACCTGCTCTGTCTGGATTTATTCTGATAGGACTTTTGGATCATATTCCCGTATTCTTCCTTCAAAAAAGCAAGATCGTTACGCAGTTTTCCAATGTTCCTAACATTCGTATTTATCTGCCTATTAAGTAAATTGGACTGTTGATTGGTAACCCTGATCAATTGTTGTCGAACATTGATTTTTTGATCCATGGCCTCCATCTGCTCCAAGACATTTCCCTTTTCCTTTTTTTCTGCGAACAATAATCGGTTAATTTCCGATATTTCCTTTTGAAGTTGCTCCCTTTTGGATTCCAATGCCTTTTGTTCATTGGTTTGTGCCATGGAAAAATAGCCCCAATGAAAGGCCATAATAAAAAGAAAATAAACTATATACGAGTGATTACTTCTCATATTAATTTAATACTATTTCTTTGAAACCATTTGGTATATTATATGGAAAATTCAAAGCTCTATTAAATTCCATATTCCTAAACTCTACCGTAATATTATTGGTATTGTCCCCGTCTACCGCCAATATTTCTATCTCTCCTGGCAAAATCCATTTATTGACCTTTTGATAGTTTTTATAATTGATTTCCAGCAATCGTTTCTCCCATGTTTGCGACAATTGTTGGGCAGCCATTTTATAATTCAAGGGCTCGATTTGAAACAATGTTTTAAATAGATCTCCGGCCTTTTTTGGTTTTAACTGATAGTTGTCGTTGGCAATTTCCACCGTATACTTTTCATCCCGTAAATCGAAAAGGGGCTCTCCCAAAAGAAGGTTTTGTACTTTTTGAAAATTAAGGTCGGTTCCCAATAATTGACTCAAATAGGAGAAATTACCGTCAAAATACTCATTATCCAACTTATTATAAAACGATACCCTGTCCGGAGTAATGTAGGCCTTTACGATTCCCAAGGGCGCGCTTAGCCAAATGGCCTTGTCCTTTTCCATCCTAAAACTTACACTTACGCTTTGTGTACTCTCCCCGTCAGAATAATCTATCCTCATTTTTCCACTTAGGGTTTTAAAATTGAAATGGGAGTAATAGTGATTTCTTATGACCGCCTTTGCGGCCATATTTTCATCCACAGTACCGCTTTTAATTACGCTTGTAGACTTACATGAAAACACCAATACCACAAAAATGCCAAGTAGAGCCCATTTTTGAAGTCTTTTAAAACTGTATACCATAGATTTACGACCCGGATTTTAATTTACTAAGATACATATTTGCTTTGGAAGAATTTCCTAAAGCATTGTTAGCATCCACTAATTCTTTGTATATCTTATTGGCAAGATCAATATCATCCAGTATATAATCCAACCCGGACTCCAAGGCCATTATAGCTTCCTTATATTTCTTCACCTTATTTAAACTAAGTCCGTATGCGTAATAAAAATAAGGTTGCGCCGGGAAATTCTCTAAGGCCTCCTCACTAACGGAAGAGGCATTTTTATAGTCGCCCTTTGCCAAATAATCAGAAATACTGAATATAAAATTATCCATTGGGCTTTCCTTTTTCACTTCTACTATAATAGTATCCTCCTTAATTTCAGTATTTTCCCTTGTCTTGATGGAGCTATTAATTCTTGAGCTTAGCTCCTTGGAAAAGGTTGAGGTCTTCATACCTTTCAGTATTTTTAAGGCGCTATCATAATTTTCCTGCCCAAAATAAATCAAAACCAGATTTTCTTGGAGTTGTACATTAGTGTAAGGTATCTTATCCCTCACTACGTCCAGGCCCAAGCCTTGTCCTTGCATTATATCTACCAAGGTTTTCAATACCCAAAAATTATCAGGTCTGGCATTCAAGGCCGAAATACCATATTGCTGTGCCAATACCACTTGTTTTGAAGCCAAATAGGCCTTGGCCAGTTCATGGTCCAATGTAGTATTGTTAGGGTCCAGTCGTTTGCATTCCAAGAAAAGATTTATAGCCCTATCGTAGTTTTCAATCCCCTTTTGCTTTAAGGCTTCAAAGAATTTTTCCTGAAACTCATCGGTGTATTCCTCTAAAAAGACCTCGGCACTCTCTTCTTCCTTAATTTCATTTTCTTGGGCACAACCGGGCCTAGGGATCAAAACCAGCCCCAATGAAAAAATAAATATGTATCCCCTTTTTCTCATATCAAAAATCTCACCTTAAGGAAAAACAGACTAAAATCAACATTGAATTGCACCAAAATTAGTTTTATTCCAACAGTATCCTTTCCCAAAAACAAATTGACAAGCAAAAAACCATCGTAAAATTAGTGATAATGCCAGAGCCCACCCGGTTTGTCCCTAGGAATTATTTTAGCCCTGTACTACCAAAACCACCTTCACCCCTCGAGGTTTCGGAAAGCTGCTCTACCAAGTCCCACTCCGCCCTTTCATGTTTGGCAATGACCAATTGGGCTATACGCTCCCCATTTTCTATGGTGAAAGCCTCTGTGGAAAGATTTATCAATATTACCCCTACTTCCCCTCTGTAATCAGCATCAACCGTGCCAGGAGCATTTAAAACAGTAATTCCCTTTTTCGCCGCCAGCCCGCTACGTGGCCTAACCTGTGCCTCATAACCTATTGGAAGCTCCAGGAATAAACCAGTCTTTACAATAGTTCTTTCCATGGGTTGCAATACAACCGATTCTGTAAGATTGGCCCTAAGATCCATTCCGGCAGAAGCCAAGGTTTCGTAGTTAGGTAAGGGATGGACCGATTTATTGATGATTTTTATAGTCATTTTCTTAGAAATATTTGTTTTAATTTATCACTTTCAAGCCTATATACCATGCCCAAAAATATAATGAATAATATACTGCCAATAATCAAATTACGATTGAAAACGTAAAAAGATAGCATGGAAAATGAGATGGAAACCACTAGGTAAAAAATTATCTTTCTGTGGTTGTATGGTATTGGATAATACATTCTGCCAAAAAAGAAAGAAAGTATTACCATAGAGGCATAGGCTACCAAAGTAGCTACTGCAGAGGCTACATATCCAAAATAGGGAATAAATGCAAAATTGATAATTATGGTCAGCACTGCACCGATAAGGGAGATATAGGCCCCAAATTTTGTACGGTCTGTTACCTTATACCATACCGAAAGATTGTGATAGATTCCCAAACAAAAGCTGGCCAAAATAATAATCGGCACTACAGCCATGGCCTCCCAATAATCTGAATTGGGAACAATAAAAAGCTTAAGGACATCTGCATAGACCACAACGGATAGTAAAATAACGCTTCCTAGAATTACAAAATAATTTGTAATCTGTGCATAGGCCCTTTGCGGGTTATCACTTTTGGAATGACTAAAGAAAAAGGGCTCTATACCCATCCTAAATGCCGTGGCAAATAGCGTCATGAACAAGGTAAGCTTGTAGCAGGCAGAATATTTACCAATCTCACTCTCGGCAATGTCATTTGGTAAGAGCCAATCCAACATAATCCGATCAAACACCTCATTGATGGTAAATGCAATACCAGCTACTAGAACAGGAGCAGCGTATTTCATCATGTTGGTCCATATAAACCTATCGAATACGTAAGGCCTTCTTAAATAGAGTCGCAACATTAAAAGAAGGGTTATGCCACTTGCAATCAACATTGAGATGAATATGTAGGAGATTTCAAAGTTAGGCTTGTATAGGCCGCTTAAAAAGGCATTAGGATTGCTTTCCGCCAGAATTGGAAGAATCAATAAGAAAAAACAATTCAACCCTAAGTTGATTACCACATTGGCAATCTTGACCAGTGCATAGCGCATCGGTTTTTCATTGGCCCTAAGCCAGGAAAATGGAATGATTACCAAAGCATCCAAAACAAGAATCAATATGGCATATGTAATAAACTGTGGGTCTATATCACTTATTGATGAAATAGCCCCTTTGAATATAAAAGCTAGGAGCATGAAAATAAAGGAAGAAACTCCAATGGAAATCAAGGAAGTGGTAACAACTGTTTTCTTATTAAGGGATGTATCGTTGTAATAGCGAAAAAAGGCCGTTTCCATGCCATATGCCAGTAACACATTAAAAATAGCAAACCAGGCAAAAATAATGGAAACCTCCCCATATCCATCCGTGGGTAGGACAGTGACATATAAAGGCGTTAAAAGAAACGATAGCATCCGGGGCAAGACCGTAGCTAAGCCATAGATAAACGTCTGTTTAAATAGTTTTTTAAGTGGATTCAAAGAAATCTATGAATTAGCTTTAAAATTAGGCATTTAATCGATGCGGGCAAAGTTAGTAAATTAGCTTATGCGACAAATAACTCCATAAACATAAAAACCCCACAATAATGTGGGGTTAAATATTTTGAAACCTATCAATAATGATAAGACCAATAATAATATTTAGTTGTTCAAAGCTTCCGCTTAGTTCAAATTTGGCTCCGCTATCGCTGCGCCTAATTGTTGTCCACTTCGCAGCAGACAAATTTAAAAACCTACCGGTTTTTTAATTGTTTAAAGCCTCCGATTTGTTCAAATTTGGCTCCGCTATCGCTGCGCCTAATTGTTGTCCACTTCGCAGCAGACAAATTTAAAAACCTACCGGTTTTTTAATTGTTTAAAGCCTCCGCTCCACCAACAATTTCTAAAATCTCACCGGTGATGGCAGCTTGTCTTGCTTTGTTATAAGTAAGTTTCAATTGATTTCTCAACTCAGTTGCATTGTCCGTGGCCTTGTGCATTGCAGTCATACGTGCACCATGTTCACTGGCAAACGAATCACGCACCCCTTTGTACAACTGGGTTTTTAATGATTTAGGGATCAATTGTTCCACAATCTCGGCCTTGGAAGGTTCAAAAATATAATCAGCCGCCGAATTGGCCTCCTCCTCTATAGGAACAATTGGCAAAAACTGTTCTGTCATCACTATTTGGGTAGCGGCATTCTTGAATTTGTTATAAACTATCTCAATTTTGTCGTATGCCCCTGTGGTAAACAGATCCATCAATTCCTCTGCAATGGCTGCTACATTATCAAAAGATAAATCATCATATACCGCACTATGGTTTGCAATAACCTTATTCTTTTTCTTTAAAATATCATTAGCTTTTTTACCAATAGCAACAAAATCTACCTGTTTGCCAGCATAGGTTTCCTTTGCCAAAAGTGTACTTTGCTTTATGATGTTCGTATTGAAGGCACCACACAAACCCCGATTTGAGGTTATGGCAACAATCAAAACCTTTTTTACTTCACGATTATCGGCAAACTTGCTTCCGGAATCCGCATCCAAACTAGCACTAAGGCTTTGCAAAAGCTCCGACAATTTATCGGAATATGGACGCATTGCGGTAATGGCATCCTGAGCCTTCTTCAACTTAGCGGCAGATACCATTTTCATGGCACTGGTTATCTGCATCGTTGAAGATACCGAAGCAATTCTATTACGTATTTCTTTTAAATTGGCCATAGGCTCCACTTAAGCTCCCCTAGGAGAGGAATACTGTGTTAGACATTTATTTATTCAATTTTTTCTGTCCTATTCCTGGACCAGGAATAGGACAGAAAAACTACTGTATTAATATTTGGCGGATAGATCT
Organism: Arenibacter troitsensis; assembly: GCF_900177645.1. Lineage (GTDB taxonomy): Bacteria > Bacteroidota > Bacteroidia > Flavobacteriales > Flavobacteriaceae > Arenibacter > Arenibacter troitsensis. Next base: position 93,173 of record NZ_FXAO01000007.1, on the reverse strand, counting down.
TTGGCTACCGAGCTCAAAACATCTATAACCTCATCAGTTAACTTGCCTGCCTTAAGCTGATCCAAAACGTCTCTGTGCTTGGCATTCAAGAACTCAATATAGTCCCTTTCAAACTCCTTTACTTTCTCTACAGGAACCTTGCTCAACAAGTTCTTGGAACCTGCATAAATAATAGCTACCTGATCTTCTACAGTAAATGGATCGTTCTGTGCCTGTTTAAGAATTTCAACGTTTCTACGCCCTTTTTCAATAACATTCAAAGTAGCTGCATCCAAATCCGAACCGAACTTTGCAAAAGCTTCCAATTCACGGAATTGTGCCTGGTCCAATTTTAAGGTACCTGCTACTTTTTTCATTGATTTTATCTGGGCATTACCCCCAACACGCGATACTGAAATACCTACGTTGATCGCTGGACGAACCCCTTGGTTGAAAAGATCCTGGGTTAAGAAGATCTGCCCATCAGTAATAGAAATTACGTTGGTAGGAATATATGCAGATACGTCACCCGCCTGGGTCTCAATAATTGGCAAGGCAGTTAAGGATCCTCCTCCTTTTACCATTGGTTTTAAAACCTCTGGCAAATCGTTCATATTCTTAGCAATGGTATCATCGGCAATTACCTTTGCAGCACGCTCCAATAATCTGGAGTGAAGGTAAAATACATCCCCAGGATACGCCTCACGTCCCGGTGGGCGTCTTAACAATAATGAAATCTCACGATAGGCAACTGCTTGTTTTGACAAATCATCATAGATAATCAAAGCTGGTCTACCTGTATCCCTAAAATATTCACCAATTGCGGCTCCGGCAAATGGTGCATATACCTGCATGGAAGCAGGGTCGGAAGCATTTGCAGCAACTATGGTAGTATAAGCCAAGGCTCCGGCATCTTCCAAGGTTTTTGCAATGTTTGCAACCGTAGAGGCCTTTTGGCCAATAGCAACATATATACAATATACAGGCTCGCCTGCATCATAGAATTCCTTTTGATTCAAAATGGTATCCACACAAACGGTAGTCTTACCAGTCTGACGGTCACCAATAACCAACTCACGCTGACCCCTACCAACCGGAATCATGGCATCAATAGCCTTGATACCCGTTTGTAATGGCTCGTTTACCGGCTGACGGAAAACAACCCCAGGAGCTTTACGCTCCAACGGCAATTCATATAAATCACCTGTTATAGGTCCCTTACCATCTATTGGAGCCCCCAATGTATCTACAACACGTCCTACAATACCTTCCCCTACCTTAATGGAGGCAATGGTCTGGGTACGCTTTACAACAGATCCTTCCTTTACATTTCTGGATGGGCTCAACAATACCACACCAACGTTATCTTCTTCCAAGTTAAGAACGATCCCTTGAAGTCCACCTTCAAATTCCACTAATTCTCCGTATTGGACATTAGACAATCCATAAACCCTAGCGATACCATCACCTACTTGTAGAACGGTACCTACCTCGTTTAATGAAGCCGATGCTTCAAACCCCGATAACTGTTTCTTTAATATTGCTGATACTTCAGCGGCTTTTACTCCTGCCATTTGTTATAGATATAAGATTAGGACCACATTGAAACCCAACGTCGTCCAAAAAAATTATTTATAGACTATTTGTAAACTCTCTTTTCAAATTACTCAATTTGTTGGCGATGCTTGCATCGTACTGCAAATCCCCAACACGCAAAATAAACCCTCCTATAATGCTCTCATCCACCTTGTTCTCTATAGTGGATTCATTACCGGTTAGTTCAACTACCTTGCTCAATATCTTTTTCTCAAGATCGGCGCTCAGTGGAACCGCAGTGGTTACCATAGCAACACCTTGACCCTTACGAGCTTCATTTAGAATAATGAACTTCTCGGCAACATCGTTCAGAATTGAAATTCGCTTATTATCCACCAAGGTGGAAATAAGTCCCTCTGTAACAGCATGGCTCCCGGAGAAAATTTCGGACAATGCCTTCTTTTTTACTTCGCCTTTTAAAACGGGGCTCTCCAACATCTCCTTAAGTTCAGGGCTGTCGGAAATAGTAGCCACTATTTTCCGAAAATCCTTCTCCACCTGATCGATAGCCTTGTTCTCTACCCCCAGATCCAATATTGCTTTTGCGTAACGTACGGCTGCTCTAGCTTCGTTCATATTCCAGTTCCTAATTTAGCTTGATATCCCCGATCATGTCCTCGACCAACTTCATTTGTTTGGCCTTATCGGAAAACTGTCCTTTAATTACTTTTTCCGCAATCTCCAAAGATAGGGTAGCCACTTCGTTCTTTATATCGGCAACCGCAGCTTTCTTTTCACTTTCAATAGCAACTTGAGCCTGCTTGATCATTTTATCGGCCTCTGCCTGTGCCAAATCCTTAGCATCGGCAACTATTTTCTCTTTCATCTCCCGGGCCTCTTTGATCATAGCCTCACGCTCTACCCTTGCCTCTTGCAAAAGTCTTTCGCTATCGGCAGTAACATTCTGCATTTCTTTTTTGGCATTCTCCGCAGCAGCCAAGGCATCCTTAATTCCCGATTCACGATCCTCAACGGCATCAAGAATTGGTTTCCACGCAAACTTACGCAACAAGAGAAGCACTGCTATAAACAATAACAATTGCCAAAAAAACAATCCAAATGAAAACTGCTCTATTAATTTTTCCATGTCCTAATATATGAAATGTAAACGTTTAATTTTTAATTGTAAAAGAACAGCTATAACCAACCGTTATAGCTGTTGCTTTGTTGTGTTTGATTAAGATGCGAAAAGCGCAGCAAAACCAATACCTTCAATAAGAGCCGCAGCAATCAACATTGCTGTTTGAATCTTACCTGAAGCCTCTGGCTGACGAGCGATGGCATCCATAGCAGATCCACCAATTTTACCAATACCTAAACCTGCACCGATAACGATCAAACCAGCTCCTACAATAGTTGGGATTTCCATAATATATATAATTAATTATTAAACATTCTATTTAGTGATCGTGATGCTCCTCAACGGCCGAACCGAAATATAGCGCGGACAACATCGTAAAAATATAAGCCTGTAAAGCCGCCACCAACAATTCCAGTAAAGAAAGCGCAAATGCCAAACCAAATGACAATGGACTTCCTATCCAGTTTTTGAAGATAAACATCATTCCCAAAATACTCATCAATACCACGTGACCAGCCGTAATGTTTGCGTACAAACGAATCATTAGGGAAAAAGGCTTAATAAAGGTTCCCAAAAGCTCTATCGGCGCCAAAACAATCTTCATAAATACAGGTACATCCGGCATCCAAAAAATGTGCTTCCAGTAATTCTTATTTGCTGTAAACGTAGTGATCAAATAGGTAAGGATAGCCAAAGCAAAGGTTACCGCAATATTGTTGGTAACATTCACCCCTAACGGAGTAAGCCCCAAAAGGTTAATGATCCAAATAAAGAAAAAGACCGTTAACAAATAACTCATGTATTTCTTGTAATGCTTCTCGCCTATGTTTGGAATAGCTATATCATCACGAATATAAAGTACAATAGGCTCCAACAAACGTCCTATCCCCTTGGGCAATGCGCTGGTTTTGTATGATTTGGCCATTCTGGCAAACAAAAACAACATCAGGGCAGACACCAAAAATATAAAAACGACATTTTTTGTAATGGAAAAATCCAATGGCTTTACATTGGTTGCATGATGATCTTCATCATAATTGATGGTTCCTTCTGCATCCGTTTTTACTATTTTTCCATGATATAGGGCATAATAGTTGCCATCCACTTCGGCCACGGATTCCCCATGGTGGAATTTGGAGGACGAGAACACCTTTAGACCGTCATCCCAGATGATTACCGGCAATGGAAAACCAACATGCTCATTATTTTCTTCATCTATGGTAAATAGGGTAAAATCATGGGAATCCAACAAGTGATGTCCAATAAATTCCTTGATTTCGGTTTTTAGGCTTCCTTTTTCCTCGCTGGACGAATGGTCCTTTTCCTGTGCGAAAGCATTGATACCCAGAAGAAGTGTAACAACTAAAAGAACTTTGACGTAAAATGGTTTTTGCATATCGCTTAAAATATCGGTCTCAAAAAATCCGTGCAAATGTACGCTTTTATCTCAAAAAGAAAAAAGCATTAAACGGTTTATTTTGGACCATAACTTAAAAGTAATATGGAAAACAAAATTGATGCTAACTATTTAGCATTCTGGCTGTAAAGAATGTCTCCAAAAGAAGGCAAACCAAATAGGGAACAAAAAAAGTGGTAAACTCCAAGGATTCCATGTTCCCGTCAGCGTTATAGAAGGGATAAAAAACGAGAAAGAAAAATAAAAACTTGAGCATGCTTCCCCCTAAAAAAAGAAATCCTATCTGATCCCTCCATTTCTCCCGGAACCAATAAAGCACGGAAAATATGATCAAGGCAAGCACCACATTGAGCAAATAGGCCAAAACGATCATATGGTCCAATAAAGGAAATCCGAAAAAATAAAGTATGAGAAGGTGAAGACAAAATACCAACAGGCTCAACAGTATCAAGGAAAGGTAAAAAGTAAAAAGAAATTTATTCTTGGACATTAATACTTTATGCGTTTCAATTGCTGTAAAACCAAATAAATAGCAATGGCCACTCCCAGAAGTGTTAGCACGATAACAAAGGTTTTGGAGTCCATTTCAAAATATTCATCCAACCATTTTCCACCCTGGGCCGCCAAAAAAATTATTCCACCCATTTCAATGGCAACACCGGTAAGGATTGCCGCATTTTTTAATCCATTATTGTTTTTAGGAGACTTTTGCTGGCTCATTGGTGGTTGCTGAGTGTTTTGTTGTGCTATGGACAGCACCTTTCCCCTCCTTGCCCTTCATGGTACAGGATGCATTGAAAGTGGCACCGGGCTCAACCGCCAATTTGGAGACTATAACTGTACCCTCAATTACAGCGGAAGACTTTAAGGATAAGAGATCGGCCACGATCAACTCTCCATTAAAATTACCTTCAATATCGGCATTGACACACTCCACTTTGCCATGAATATAACCGTCTATACCAATCACCACTTTTCCAGAGGTTTTTACGTTACCGTCCAATTTTCCATCAATACGGAAATCGGCCTCGGAAACAATGTCGCCTTTTATTTTGGTGTTTTTTTCAATTCTGTTGGGTTGTCCGCCTAATTCTGTCATAACACGAGGTTTTTTGTTGTCTGAAAACATTTTGCTAAGGTTTTGGGGTTTATTGCTGAGCTTTATAATCTGCTATATTCTTATGTACTTGTATTATTTTATAGTTGTTGGATAAAATTACGAAATTCTCGTCATCGATCCGGTAATCCTTGTTGTTTTTTATCAATTCGGCATAGCCCAGAGCAAAGTCCTTGGATTTAAATCCATGAACCACTACAAATTGATCTTCCAGATTATAGATGTCCTTGGATACTACATTCTTATACTTAAGCTCCTCTATAGATTTTTCCAACAGTTCCTTTAGTCTAAGCGCCTTTTTATCGTCCCTAATTTTAAGCGGAAATACTACCTTCCAGTTTCCTGTACCCGTAGATTCGGTTTCGGTGGAAAATACCTTTGGTTCCAACTTTGGCAATTGCTCCGCAACCATGGTCTGCGCCTTTTTGCCTTCGGGACTATTGGGGTAGTTAAGAGCCACGTAATTCAATGCCTCCTTAAAATCCTCGAACCCCTGTAACCTTCCAATGGCATTGGCCTTTAACATTTCAAATTTTGGCACAATAGGGTCGCCAGTGTATTTGCTGATATTTTCTTCGGCCCCTGTAATTACTTGTAAAAATTCCTGATTTTGGAACATCTTGTACAGGCGTTGGTACTTGGCATCCGGACTATCGGCACTTCCCGTTAATATGGCCTGTGGGTTTAAAAGGATTTCCGCATATCTGGATTCGGGATGGTTTTTAATGATATTGTATTTCATATCCGTTGCCAACGAACTCCCAGACTCCTCATAGATCTTGTACAGGTTGTATTTTGATGGGATTATTAGTCTTTCCTCCGGATTGGATTTTAAGACGCTCTCCAATTTACCGGCCGCCAAAAGGTTTTCCTTAAATTTTTCCTTATAGATCAGGCCCAATTGATAATTGGCAAAGTTAAGCTCGGTCCTTAAACTATCTATTAACATAGGATCCGTAGGTATTTGACTAAGGTAGTACTCAACGCTATATTTTTCCTCTTCCCCTACTGCTGCAATATTATTCCCTACTGCGTTTGAAAGGTTTTCACCATTTATCTCCAGATTTTGTGCCTTGGATTTGTTGGACCAGCGCCAATCGTCTTCCAAGGCCCTCTTCCCCCATCTGGCCTTAAAATCGTTCTTGCCGTAACCCAAAGTGGTTATGTTATAAAAATAGAACTTTCCTTTGTTTTCCTTTCCTCCCTTTGTTTTATTAAAGGCCGCAAACCCGGCATTGGCCATATTTTCCTCTTTCTTTCTTTCATTTTCGGCTACCGCCTTCAATTGGGCAATATGATCCTCGAAATAGGTTATCCTATCATCAATTGAATACTCATACAAGGTGATTACACTATCCGTATACTGTACCACCTCTTCATATTTAATGACATCTTCCAGGTTATCCAGTTTCTTTTTAACCTCCCGATACTTTTTGGTGTTTTCTTTCAAATTTTGCAATACACTGTCATAATAAGCCCCTGAAGGTTTATACTGGTTTTGGTCAAAATTATAAATCGCCAAATTTTCATAGTTCAGGGCGTTCAATTGGGGCATATTCTGAGTGGCCCTCAATGATTTGTTAAAATACACCAAGGCCAAGCTATCGGATTTATTTGCCAAATGGAATTCTGCTACCTGACGGTATATTTTATTCAGGAAAGGCCTATTTTCCCTGTCCTCTTCCAATTCCGTAAGATACTCGTACATTTCTTCCCTGTTGTCATCGGTAAGTTCTGTATTCTGAATTTTTTGTAGATGGGCATTGATCATATAAACCCTGGGCGATCTCCTATTTAGATCGATGACCTTGTCGAAGGCATAGTTGGCACTATCCTTATATCCCAATTGATTATACAATTGACCAATGATATAAAGGTAGCGTCCTTTTTCTGGATTCTTTTTAGTATAAACCGATGCAATCTTCAATTGCTGAATGGCGGTATCCGGAATTTTAAGATTGATGTAAGCCTGACCCATCATGGAACGGGCGTCGGCATATTCTTGGTCGCTTAAATACTCCTGCTTTATTAAACGCTTTAAATTCTTCAGTGCGAGCTCTTCATTTTCGAGACGAATATTTACCTTTTCCCTCCAAATGGTTGCCTCGTTAAGCTTATCGCTCTGTGTATATTTATTTAGAATATAATTGAACGATTCCAAGGCGGGCATGTAACGCTGGTCAAAATACCTGGCCTTGCCCAAAAGCAGAAAAGCCTCATCGGTTTGGGGATTGCGCTCCTCGTCCTTAATATCCATACTGTGTTTTTGTATGGCCTTGGTAGCCTTTTCCTCGGCAATAAGAAAATTGGGATTGTTATCCTCGGAGTCCAACTTTATATCCTCAGTAACCTCCAGCCGTTCTACGGGTAATATTTCCCAATAATTATCCTGGTAAACAGCATTGAGACCTTCGCGCCCTTCCTCAAAAGCTATGTTACCATTATACAGGGTATTGTATTTGGTATTTAGGGCGTGCCAATTACGGTTTAAAAAGGCATCTTTCTTGGTGGAACAGGCATTAAAAACCAATCCTCCAAAAACAACTGAAAATATAAGTCTATTGCGAAGCTTCAAAATTCTATGTATTCGTACGTATCCTTAACTTAAAAACAGTCGGATTATTATGTAGTTGGTCGACAAAAAAGGTAATATTTTAAGTTATTGGGCAATTCTGAACATGGCCAAAGTAATCATTAGGGAAAATATTCTGATAAAAAATGCTCCTCGCACTTGCCGTACTTAAAACGGACAGTAACCATATTGAAAGGTGAAAGCGAAAATTGGGAAGATTGGTAATACCGTCATGGAAGACAAGACATATTATCCTCCAAAAAAAACCTCCAACTCTTTAAGGGTTTCCTTAGAAGTCTGTATATCCCTTACCAGTTCTCCCTTATTAAGCACTACGATTCGCTCGCAAACCTCAGTAACATGAATAAGGTCATGACTGGAAACCAAAACGGTAACTTCTTTACTGGATGCCAATTCCTTGATAATTCCTTTTAGCTTAATCTGGGTCGTTGGATCCAAGTTGGCAAAAGGTTCGTCCAATATAATTACTTCGGGATCACCAATTAGGGAAGCAACAATACCTACCTTCTTCTGATTTCCTTTTGACAAGTCCCTCAAATATTTTTTCTGGCCCAAAATTTCATCGTGAAAAAAATCCTCGAACCCCTCCAATAGCTGGTCTACATCGGCCTTGTTCCGTCCCCTAATTTCCCCGATAAAATAGAAATACTCCTCCGGGGTCAAATACCCTATCAAAAATGTTTCATCAATAAATGCCGACGTAAAAGGCTTCCACGCCTCACTGGAATCTATCTGCACCCCATTATTAACTATATGTCCGGTAGTCGGCTGAATTAAATCGAGCATCAAACTAAAGAAAGTAGTTTTACCAGCACCATTATTGCCCACCAAACCAAAACTCTGACCTTTTGGGATTTCCAAACTTTCAATATTCAGAACAATGGCATCCCCGTACTTTTTAGTTAAATTTTGGACTGTGATCATGATTATTTTCTTTTATGCTTTTTGTTTGTAGGCCGCAAGCGTCTTGTACTTTTCCCTCTTATAGATAGACTCAATCATGGCAAACACCTTATTCCTAAATCCAAATCCGATAACACCCGCCATACCTACAAAAATATATCCCGCAGTTGGACTAATTATATAATGGCCCAGTGCATAAACTCCCAAGGGCAATATAAGCTTAGGTAATGTCAACAACAAGGTTTTTGAATTAAAGGCCTGTTTGTCACCAAACGCTTTTTTATTGGATGTAAGATCTATGGGTGTTTTAATATAAGCGCCACCCCATAGCACCAAATAGGAATTAACCCCAATATTATAAATGGCCCCTACAATGACCGCCAAATAGGCATCCCAACCAAAGTATAAATAAAAGGAAGCTAGAATAGTACTTGCTACAGTGGCCAATAGTATTAAATACCATTTGGAAGTTAAATATTCCCGATACCTGATATTCTGACTCATCATCAATGGATAATAGGAACTGTCCCAACTGGGTACAAACTGACCAAAACTGAATAAGAACCCTCCGGAAATAAAGATACCGGCAAATATCTTCCAAACGGGACCATCATAAGCCTCTACGGCACCAGTAAAAAAGAACAATCCATAAAAAATGAAGAAAAAACTCATGATTACAGCGGTTTTGGACCGCTTGTTCCTCCTGATCAATTTTATATCGTTCTTTAAAAAAGTTCCCAAATTCCCAAAACGGTTGAGCCAGGCATAGTCCTCCGTTTTGGCCAAAGATTTTTTTCCTGCCAGTCCGGCATCCAGATACATATGCCTTTTAAAATAGGTAAAAGCGGAAGTGGCCAGTGCTATTAGCAAACCCCATGTAAAAAGGGCCATCCAAGGTTGCGCATAAAGCGCGTCAAAAAATGGCGAGGTATAGGTAGTTATATTGAACAGTTCGTAATACTGACATATTCCTAGGACAGAAAAAAGGCCCAGCAGCATATAAAAAACATTGTCTTTATTATTGACCAGTACGTTTATGAAATTATTGCAGAAAAAAAGCGCCATCATTCCCAAATGCCAACCAATAACTCCTATGGGCGAGTAACCCTCTACCAATAGTACAACAGAAAAAGGCACAAAGAAAAAGGCATGCCCCCAGTTAAAAAATGAAACTACCGTTTTCCCCAAGGAATACCCCACTATCTTGCTTTTGTTGATAGGAAGGTAGAGCAAAGGCTTAATATTGGTAATCGGCATTTTTTGTAACATATACCTGATGTATAGATCTCCCACCAAATAATAAATCATATACCGATTAACTACCACGAGCGGATCTCCCCAACCTTGATTTTCAATCATATAAAAAGCCCCTATGCCCAGGCCCAGAAAAACGGCCATAAAATAAAGTGCCCCAAAGACCATAAAAATCTTTATGACAAGATTGCCTCTAAAAGAGGCGGATCTAAAAAAGGATTTCCATTCAAGCCTAAGAAAGTGCTTTAACATGTATTTGGATAGTTAAACCTGCCGAATTAGTATTCAATTTAAGGTATTTGTTACAAACAACTCTGATTTTTTTAGTTTCCCGTTTTAAATACTACCAGCTTTGCTTAATTTTGCACCAAAGATTTAATATGGCCCACTTTCATTCGCTTACCGTTCAAAAAATTAAACCTCTTACCCCAAATTCAGTAGCAATAACTTTTGCCATTCCTAAAGAACTGATCCAAACCTTTGCCTTTACCGCAGGTCAGTACATCACCATTAAAAAGGAAATAAAGGGCAAGGAATTGCGAAGAGCCTATTCTATCAGCTCCTCTCCAAAATGTGAGGGCATTACGATTGGTGTAAAAAAAGTGGATAAGGGGGGATTTTCAGATTTTGCACATAACAAACTTAAGGTAGGGGATGTATTGGAGGTAATGCCTCCTGAAGGCCGATTTATCTTTAAACCCTCTCCTAATCCAAAGAACATCGTGGCCTTTGCGGCGGGTAGCGGTATTACTCCGATCATGAGTATTGCCAAAACCGTCTTGGAATCCAATTCCAAGAACAATTTTGTGTTGGTATATGGGAATAAATCCTATAAGGAAACCATGTTCTATACAGACTTGGTTAAGCTTCAGTTGGAATATACCAATAGGTTTCATATCTATTTTATATTGAGTCAAACCCAAGAGGATGAATCCATTTTTGGTCGTATAGAAGCCTCCACGGTGAATTACGTACTTAAAAACAAGCATAAAAATCTAGAGTTTAACGATTACTATCTCTGTGGGCCGGAAGCAATGATACAGTTGGTAACCGAAAATTTAAAGGAAAAGGGCATCTCTGAAGATAAGATTCATTTTGAATTGTTTACCTCCACAGAGATCAAGGACGAACTCCCTGAGAAACCGGAGGGAAAGACCCAACTCAAGGTCATTGTAGATGATGAGGAATTTTCCCTATCCATGGACAAAAATACCTTGGTACTGGATGCCGTATTAAAGGAGAATATAGACGCACCCTATTCCTGTCAAGGTGGTGTGTGCAGTAGTTGCATTGCCCGTATTAAGGAAGGAAAGGCAGACATGGTAAAAAACCAAATTCTAACGGATAGTGAAATAGCGGAAGGATTGATCCTTACTTGTCAGGCGCACCCTACAACCCCTACTTTAACAGTGGATTACGACGACGTCTAAACATTTAGGGTTGATTGGCTGATTCCAATGCCTCGCTATATGGACAACTAAGACTGCTTAAACAATTGTTCCATTACCCTTACGGCATGTTCGTAACCAATGGTATAGGCTTTTTCAATTCCCTTTTTGTCCAAAATACCGATTAGCTCCAGTGCTTTTGGCTCAAATAATAGGTCACATTTATTGACCTTGTTCCTATTTATGGCATAGATCATTAAAGAGGTAGTCCTATTGGCTAACTGTAGGGACGACTTTATTCCTTCTTTAGGAATTTCCCTGATACCGGAAACATTACTGCCAATGACAAAATCTGATGAAACTGCAACTTCATCATAGGGGAAATTATTCATAATACCCCCATCCGCATATAAGCGTCCATTAATAGACACCGGACTAAAAACAGGCGGCAGTGCCGCAGAAGCCAACAAGGGTTTAATCAATTCCCCTTCAGAAAATATTTTTTCATCCCCTTTTTGTAAATCGGTGGCCACTACAAAAAGCTTGCGTTCCAAAGACTCAAAGGTGTTTCCGGGAAGGTATCGAGCCAAAAGATCAAAATACCTTTCTGTATCCAAAAGACCAGGCTTTAAAATCGTCATAAAATTATAACGGAACAAGGGTGTTTCCTTAAAGAACTGTAGCATTTCCTCAACAGAATTACCATTGGCGTACAAAGCCCCGACCAAGGCTCCAACGCTAGTGCCCGAAACGGACTGGGTACTAATGCCAAATTCGTTAAGGGCTTGGATCATCCCTATATGTGCCATACCCTTTACACCCCCACCGGACAATACCAGTCCAACCGATTTTGATTTAATTTGCGATAAATCCATTACAGTCCTAGTTTAACACAGCTGTTTTGGAACAAGATTATCCCTGCCGAACATTAGCTCAAAATTACCTATAACAACCCTAACTATAAAAATTGCAATTATAAATAAATACTGTTCCACAAACCAGTAAGTTGGTAAGATTACGCTGGCCAAGCCTATTTTGACGAATTTTCACTCTTAATCGACCCATTAGGTCCTTAAATCGGATTTTTATGGTGATCACCTCATGGTTTAAGCGTATAAAACCGACTATACAGTATGTTTAGCTTACGTATTGCCATAATTCAATTTTTAGGTTAAGAAAAGACACTGTAGTGCCCAAGAAATAATATATGACTAGTTTAAATTGGTGGAATACAGTATTTTTTTGTTGGCTCAAGCAGGAAAAAATACTTGAGCAGACAAATTTAGGAATGCAACAAAAACACCAGGAAAATAGCCGGCATAAAATATATGGCTATGGTTCTAGCCCCGTCGTAATCCTTTGCCATACGCTGACCAAAGAGCAACATCAACAAAGCCAGACATGAAAGAATAGCACCGGCCAAGGCAATGGAACCATCTCCTTGAACAATTAGCAAAAATAATCCTATGGCACACAGTATTCCTGCAACAATTTCCGTTACCATTACCGTACCCAATAAAAAGGGAACCATATTCTTAAAAGGCGTTTTGGAAAAATGACTTTTTAGCCATGATAAATTGCCCTTCCAATCCAAAATTTTGTCCAAGGCACTTTGAAGAAAGGTTATAATTAGAAAAAGAAGAAGAAGTAACTCTGTGGGATAGTTTAATATGTTGTCCATGTTAATGACTTTAAGATTATACAATTCCTTTACGCGGCTTTTTTGTGTAGCAATCGCGTTAGTTTTATAGATAAATCCATCAATATTAGTTTGGAATTGCCATTTCTTTCTATGTGATATATGGCATCCTCCAATTCCTTGACAATGGGAACAATGTTATTTTCATGCACAAATGGTGCAAATTTTTCCAATTGAAACCCTTCCACATGTATCCTCATAAATGCCAATTCACGGGTATTATAGTTGATCATAAGCGCCTGCCTCATTACGGACATGCAATAGCTCAAGAACTTTTTCTGGGTCTCCCTACCGGTCTTTGCCACCACTTCGCTCCATGAAATAAGGTCGTGGATCGCGGCCTTATTGCCCTTGGCCTTAAAGGCACTTCTCACCCATTGCACAAACCACTTTTCAAATACCAAATCCTCGGAATCGTTGTTCATGAAATCCAGGGCCTTATTAAAATTGCCATTGGCTTCATGAGAAATTCTATGGGCATCCTCCTTGGAAACCCCCCTGTCTATAAGTGCTTGTGAAATAGCTTCTTCCGACAGCCTTGGAAAATGCAATATTTGGCACCTAGATCGTATCGTCTGAATTATTTGCTCCTCATCTTCGGCAATTAAAATCAAAACCGTTTTGTCCGGTGGCTCTTCAATCAATTTCAGAAGTTTGTTGGCAGTGGCGGTATTCATTTTTTCGGCCATCCAAATAATCAGGGCCTTATATCCGCCTTCGTAGGATTTCAACGACAGTTTCTTTACCACATCCTGGGCCTCATCCACGCCAATCTGTCCCTGCTTATTTTCAATCCCTATTAATTTATACCAATCAAAAAGATTTCCATAAGGTTGTTCTTTTATAAACTGGCGCCATTCCTCCAAATAATGATCACTAACGGCATGACTTTTTACTTTGTCCGAATTGGATACCGGAAAGGCAAAATGCACATCGGGATGGGCCAAGGAGTTAAATTTGGCGTTGCAGGCGCTATTGCCGTTACTATTTTCGCCCTCACTATTGCCACAAAGCAAGTACTGCACATAACACAAAGCCATGGGCAAAGTGCCACAGCCCTCTGGGCCAACGAATAATTGGGCATGGGGTATACGACCTGCATCGGCACTGGATACCAGATGATTCTTTATATGGGAAAGTCCTAAAATATCCTTGAATAGCATGGCCCAAATATAGCGGTTTTTATCCGATATTCACTTGCTGCGCAGTCTTTGGAAATTATAGAAACAAAGGTCATTACTTTTCATAAAACCACTCCACATTTTACCTGATATACAATTATATACTAGTCTAAAACCAATATTGTGTCCTAATACGCGTAAATAAATGGAATAGTCTCTTTAAACACTACCTATAAATCTTTACATTTGTCACTCTCTAAAAATAAGTGGCAAATGAAAACCATCAACGATTTTAATTTTAAAGGTAAAAAAGCATTAATTAGGGTAGATTTTAATGTTCCATTGGACGCGGATTTTAATGTAACCGACGACAATAGGATTGAAGCTGCAAAGCCTACTATCATAAAAGTACTGGAAGATGGCGGAAGTGCCGTGTTAATGAGCCACTTAGGAAGGCCAGATGGAAATGCAAATCCTGCACTGTCCCTAAAACACATTTGCCATAAGGTATCCGAAGTGCTTGGTGTGAGTGTAAAATTCGCAACGGAAAGCATTGGGCCTATTGCCGAAAAGGCTGTGGCCGAATTAAAGAGCGGGGAAGTGCTGCTATTGGAAAACCTGAGGTTTCACGCCGAAGAGGAAAAAGGAGATAAGAACTTCGCTGAGCAATTGTCAAAACTAGGGGACATTTATGTAAACGACGCCTTTGGAACTGCACACAGGGCCCATGCCTCAACTACCATAGTTGCCCAATTTTTTCCAGATAAAAAATGTTTTGGTTTCTTGTTGGCCAAAGAAATCGAGGCCATAGAAAAAGTAATGAGAACAGGGGAAAAGCCTGTGACCGCTATTTTGGGAGGGGCAAAGGTATCCTCAAAAATTACGATCATTGAAAACATCCTGGATAAAGTGGACCATCTCATCATTGGTGGTGGAATGACCTATACCTTTGTGAAGGCCAATGGAGGTAAGGTTGGGGATTCTATCTGTGAAGATGATAAAATGGATCTGGCCTTGGAAATTTTGGACAAGGCCAAGAAAAAAGGAGTTAAAGTGCATATCCCAGTAGATGTATTGGCAGCAGACGACTTTAGCAACAAAGCGAACACTAGGATTGTAAATTCCAATGAGATTCCCGATGGTTGGCAAGGTTTGGATGCAGGGCCCAAAACCTTGGAAATATTTAAGGAGGTTATCTTAAAATCGAAAACCATTTTATGGAATGGTCCTATAGGCGTTTTTGAAATGGAAAGCTTTGCCAAAGGTACCATTGCCATAGGAAATTATATTGATGAAGCAACAAAAAAAGGCGCCTTTTCTTTAGTGGGTGGCGGTGATTCTGTCGCTGCTGTGAAACAATTCGGTTTTGAAAACAAGGTAAGCTATGTTTCTACTGGCGGAGGTGCCATGTTGGAAAGCCTTGAAGGCAAAACCCTTCCCGGAATAGCGGCAATATTGGCATAAATACGACGTTATTTAATATGGGTTAATTGTTTTTTATCTGCTTTTAAAAATTAAATTTTAAAGTTTAGAAAAAAATCACGATTTTAGTCCGCCCCACTTAAAAAACAAACCTTATGAAAACATCCAAACATATGCTATTGGGGGTTTTGTCTATGGGTTTCTTGGTTACTGGTGTAGCACAGGAATTTGATTCAATACCTACTGCAAAAAAAAGTTTAAACGCTCCAAATTTACAGGAAATTTCTGTGGATACCACAGCCATGGATATGGAAGGTGTTGAACAGATGGAAACTATGGAGGCCCAGGATGACATTCAGGACAACCCGTTACTTTTAGTGAAAGGGCAAAAAAAATACGATTTAAGGGACCGTCCGGAAACTGCCAAGTTCGATAGCCTTTGGATGAAGGAATTGTACGACAGTTCCTCCTTATTCGATTCCATATATCAGGACATAACTACCCTGGAAATAGATTCTACTTATCACTTCAATGTTGATACGGATACCTTAAAAGCCAGACTGAAACTCCTAAATCAAAAAACACCCTTCAACATTGTTTACAATCCTTCGTTGGAGAATGTAATACGCTACTTTCTAACCCGAAAAAGGGATATGATGAGCAGGATGTTAACTATTAGCCAGTTTTATTTCCCCTTGTTCGAACAGGAATTGGACAATCAAAATGTACCCCTGGAACTTAAATATTTGGCCATTGTTGAATCTGCACTAAATCCGAGGGCCCGTTCACGGGTCGGTGCCACTGGATTGTGGCAATTTATGTACGGTACCGGTAAAATGTACGATTTGGATGTTAGCAGCTATGTGGATGAGCGCAGCGACCCCATAAATTCTACCAAGGCTGCCAGTTTATATCTTAAAAAGCTACATGACATCTTTAACGATTGGGATTTGGCATTAGCGGCATATAATTCTGGGCCCGGTAATGTAAACAAGGCTATTAGAAGATCTGGGGGCTACAAGAATTACTGGAATATAAGAAGAAACCTTCCTAGGGAAACTGCAGGATATGTACCGGCATTTTTGGCTACCATGTATATTTTTGAATATGCGGAAGAACATGGTTTTACAAGACAAGTCACAGATCGTCCATATTTTGAGACCGATACCATACATGTGAAGAGCACTATTACCTTTAATCAAATTTCGGAATTGGTAGATGTTAGCGAAGAGGAACTTATGTTCTTGAATCCGGCCTATAAATTAAAGGTAATCCCTTTTGTAAAGGGCAAGAATTATGCCCTTCGACTCCCCGTTGATGCATTGGGGAAATTTGTCGCCAATGAGGAGGCCATCTATGCCCACGTACAGAATCAACTAAAATCCAAAGAAGAGCCATTACCGCAAATAGTACAGTCTAAAGATCAAATTACATACAAGGTACGAAGTGGCGATTTCTTGGGAAAAATTGCAGAAAGGTACGGAGTGGGTGTTAGCCAAATCAAAAATTGGAACGGTCTACGAAGCAACAACCTTAGAATTGGTCAAAGGTTGACTATTTATCCAAGAAAATTTCCTTCGTCAATAAGCTCATCCAATACCAACAAAAACTCAACAAATTCAGTAGCCGCGGCAGGTGCCAAGGTACATACGGTTAAAAGCGGAGACTCTCTTTGGACCATTTCCAAAAAATATCCTGGAATTAGTATAGATAATTTACGAAAATGGAACGGTATTAGTGGTAATGACATAAAACCGGGCACAAAGTTAAAATTGTGCGATTGTTCTTCGTAAATAAATAACTATATGAAAAAAATTGGCGCAGTAGTATTATTACTTTCTTTAATTATTGTCTCTTGTGAAGAAAAAGAGAAAAAGAAATATCTGCCAGAATCCATTGGTGCCATAAATTCTTTGGCCGTGGTAATGGAAAATGAACTTTGGGAAGGAAAAGTCGGGGATCGCGTAAGGCAACATTTTGCAGCACCTGTTTTGGGCCTTTCATGGGAGGAGCCCTTGTTCACTATCAATCAAATGCCCCAAAAAGTCTTTTCTGGCACTATTTTACAAACCCGTTCTGTACTTTTTGTCGACAAGGATACATTGAGCCTTGCCCACATTAAAACCGATGTCTATGCCACTCCCCAAAAAGTTGGTGTCATTAAAGGAAGTACAGATGAAGAAATTATTTCAAATTTGGATGCCAAAGCCGATGAGATTATCAAAGCTTTTAAGGAGGTCGAAATTCAAGAATCACAAAAGCGTTTCTTAAAATCGCTTAGCAAGGAAACCGTATTGAACGATAAATTGGGAATAACCCTGTCCCTACCCTCTATTTATAAAGTAGGAAAGCAGGAGAACAATTTTATCTGGATCGATAGGCAGATTCAAAAAGGGAGCATGAACATTATAGCGTATGATATTCCCAATGATTATTTTAAAAACGACTCCACCTTTGTCAAGGATATTGTGGCCATGCGTGATTCCATAGGAAAACAATATATCCCTGGGCCTGATGTACCGGGAAAAATAACCTATATGATGACCGAAAAGGCCTTTGCCCCTTATGTTTTCCCCGTGGAAGTCGCCAACAGAAAGGCTGCCGAAGTTAGGGGGATATGGGAAATCAACGGATATCCTATGGCAGGACCTTTTCTGACTTATATCATCAACGACGATAAAAACAATCGGAAGGTGGTTATTGAAGGTTTTGTTTTTGCTCCCGCTACCGAAAAAAGGGACGATATGTTCCAGCTTGAAGCCATTTTAAAAACCGTGAAGTTCTCGGACGATAAATAAGTACATCGGCAACAAAAATATGTTATAAAGGGCCCTCTAACGGGCCCTATTCTTTGGCCACTATACAATCTCCAGATCATAATACAAACACCGAGAAAACCTATCAAAACAACATTGAAGCCCAATCCTCATATCGATCTAAAATAGAGTGAGGCGGATGATGGCCTATAAGCAACAAAAAAAACGCCCTCACGGGCGTTTTCTGGTTTGGTTGGTTGGTTATGGTTTTAATCAAAGGCAAAGCCCGTTGTAATTCTGAATATAAAGGCATATAGTACGATTATGAAACTTGCAAAACAAAACCAGCTCATCGCCTTAAAAAAGGTTTTAACAAAAGCATGACCCAGATTTCTAAATGCCTCTAAATAAATCTCTCTGACTAATAATACGTTTTTCATAATATTTGGTTTGGTTATTTGGTTGGTTATTAGATATATAACTCAAAATCTTACGGTTAGGTATTTCATCGGACTTTTTTGTTGTAAATAAACGCCTATACGTTGTGAAAATGGCTTTAACCTTTAATAAGTACAACTACCATCACATAAACAAAGCATTGTGCCAGTTGGAAACTAATAGATTCCGCCTTTTCATTATACAAGTATTGGAGGCAAGATCCTTAACACTGCCATGCATTTTCCCAAAACCGAAAATTCATATTAATCCGATATCGTTTACTTTAAAGGACGTTGTTTGTAAACTCAATAATCATACTCAAAAAGTATATTTAAGGAAATATTAAGTACAAAAAAACCGCCTTGTTCCCAAAGGAAAGGCGGCTATAATGCTAATGTTTAAGTGTATCTCCTAAATTACATCTTTACTATTATAAATTCTGAACGTCTGTTAAGTTCGTGTTTCTCCCTACTACAACGAACTCCATTTCCACATTCATTGATTAAACGCTCCTCACCATATCCAATGGCACTTTCAATCCGGTCTGCCGAAATACCTTTGGAAATAAGATAGGCCCTTGTAGATTTGGCTCTTTTATCCGATAGATACTTATTGTAGACATCGGGACCTCGGGAATCTGTATGGGATTCAATCTTTATGACCATATCCTTATACTCTGTCATCACTTCCACCAATTTATCAAGTTCCAGGGAGGCATCCTTTCTTATGTAGGATTTATCAAAATCGAAGAAAATCATATCGGTCTTAAGCTTTTTAATCCCGTCTTCAATGACTATGAGTTCCTTTAACTTTTTCATAGTAATATCTACATTTACCACCTCATTTTTCTTTGTTTCGGCCGTAACTACATTTTCAAAGAATTCACTTCTAGTTGCTTTAATGGTGTATTTGGTATTGGAGTCCAAATCTTCAAAGACAAATGAACCGTCATCTTCCGTAACCATTTCCTTTAATTTAATGTTATTCTCATCCAAGAGGGTCACCAAGGCCCTAGGCATTAAATCGCCCGTAATCAACTCGGTAACCACACCCGAAATGGCATTCTTTACCACTTCTTCCAGTACCAGTCTTTCAAAAGAATAAATATCGTCGTCTCCTTTACCGCCACGCCTATTGGAGGCAAAATATCCTTTTTGGTCTTCTTCATTAACGATATAGGAAAAATCATCCTTATTACTGTTTATGGGCTGCCCCATATTAACAACTTCTTTAAAACCTTCCTCGTCATAAGCCACTTCATATACATCCAGACCACCAAGTCCAACATGCCCATTGGAAGCAAAGTATAACTTCTTATCATTGATAAATGGAAACATTTCTTTCTGCTTCGTATTTATACCAGGACCTAAATTTTTGGGCTCCGAATATCTACCATTATCCAATACATCTACCACAAAAATATCGGTATCACCAATGGTTCCCGGCATATCCGAAACAAAATACAGCTTTTTCCCATCCGGACTCAAGGCTGGATGCCCGGTAGAATAATCATCACTGTTAAAGGGAACTTCTTCGGCTTCGGTCCATTCCCCATTAACTTTCTTGGAAACATATATTTTCAAATGATTGACCCCATTTTTATCCCTTTTTAGTTTTTTACCATAATTATTCCTGGTGAAGTACATGGTTGAATTATCAGGGGTAAAAGTAACTGAAGCCTCATGGTACTTGGTATTTATTTTTTTTGAAAACCTTATGGCTTCCTTAAGGTCCTGGGTTTCCTTATTTACTTTAGAGACATACAGGTCTAAATAAGGTTGATTGTTCCATTTATACCGCCTGGTATTAAATATGGAAGAGTCTTTGGCCGATGCAAATACAATCTCGTCATCCTTATAAAACATAGGGGAAAACTCTGAATACTTGGTGTTTATGGCCAAGTTTTTGAGTCCGTATTTAAGTTCCATATTCAGAATATTGTCCAAGATGACTTCTTTTTGGTCTGCCCTAAAATCCAACCTGGAACCTATATTACCTTTCTCCACCTGCTTGTCATAAAGCCGCATCATTCTTTTGGATTTGCCGTATTTACCGGTACCTTTTAAGGTATGGGCATATTTGAAAATTTGGTCGGGCGACACTTCCTCTTCATATCTTTCGAATATGATATTGTAATAATAGTAGGCCCTTTCCATATTGGTATTGTAATAATGGGAGTCACCTGCTTTTTGAAGTATTTCGAGGGAATAATTATTGGAGTCCTTTTTAAGTGCCTCCTCGTATAATTCGGCAGCTTCCGCATACCACATTTTATCAAAATATTCATCAGCTTTTTTTATAAGCCTTGATGCATTGGGGTTTGAGTTTTCATTTAAACTGTTTCCCCTTTCAATACTATTTACCATTGGTTCCTCCTCAACAGGACTTAGCATGTCATAAGTAACCTCTTCCAAGGATAATTCCTCCTTTGGTGTAGTGTTATTGGTCTTAGGCTCGGGTTTTTCATCTTGTTCTAAAGTTTTAACCCCTTTAGGATAATCCTTTACCTCTTGATCTGAATTATTGTCCAATGCTGTTTTGGGTAAAGGCAAATTTGAAACTGTACCATTGCCATTTATCTCTATTTTTTTTGATGAACCCCCATTATCCACATTCATTAACCAAAATGGATCGGTATAGGTACCATTCAACTTGGAATTACAAGCAGCAATAGCGCTATCCAAATTATCATACTTACTTAAATAGACATAATTAAGACCATTGCCGGGATTGCTAATATAACCTGCATCAAAACCCTTACCCTTTAAAGTTTGTACCAGATTTTGAGCATTTCCCAAATCGGAAAATACACCAGAGACAATATAAAAGCCTTCTTCTATCCCTTCAAGGTTTTTAAATGTCCTACTTTTTATGCGGTTTGATGCAGCCCTCTTTCTAAACATTTCAGGGGTAACCCTAGTGTTGAATGCATTGGAATTATTATTTATGCTTATATCTAAATCCGCAAACCGTTTATCCATATCGGAGGCAACGTTATTCCTAATTCCCTGGGCACTGCCAATAAGAGTAAGAAATAGCAAGCAGGCTGTTAGAAGATGTCTCATGTTTAATCTATTAAAAAATCTTGGGGGTCCAATATTCAAAACAATATAGCGGCAAATGTAAAATCGACATTACCTTCCATAGTGAATTGCAAACACCATATATTTTATTACCAACGCTAAAACTAAAGCGCTTAGTACCGTTATAAAATTATTTGTTGTGAATGCAATGTTTTCAATGGTGTAATTACCATTTACAGGGATTTACATAGCTCGAAAAAGAAAAAGGCCACTACATTCACATTGGAATTCTAATGTAGCCAGTTCTTAATATATGTCGTTTCCCTATTATTGGTTCATTTATGTAGACTTGAAAGGTTTGGTAATAAAGTTCTGTTTACATAGCTAAAGGGAACATCCAAATTTAAAATTCCAATTGGTATTTTAGTTTCATGTTTATATGAAATACCCCTTTTCCAGTGGTTTAATTTAGTATCCTAAAATATTTACTATTTCGGTTTGCAAATGCATAAATTTATTGGGAGTGTGATACAATTAGCCCTATAAACAAAAAAACACCTGACTAATGCCAGATGTTCTTTGAAAATATGTTAAAGATGATCTATTTTTCTTTCTTCTCTTCCAATTTATCGTCTTCCTTGGAAGCATCCTTAAATTCTTTAATGCCGCTTCCCAATCCACGCATCAATTCAGGAATTTTTTTTCCTCCAAATAATAATAGGACGATGGCCACAACCAAAGCGATTTGCATTGGCCCAATGGCTAAAAATGTGTTTAAAGATATCATAGTATGATGATTTAAGAAAAACAAAGGTACTAAAAAAGTTGTTAGATTGCTGTTAATTTTAACGCTTCTAAGATATTTTAATTATTCTAAATTAGTATATCTTTCGTTAATAGATACTTTTGTACTATAAAAAGTGTAGGAAATCAATTTGAGTAGTAGTAGAATTAAAGTTAAATACTAAGCTTATCTTTGTTCATTATGGCCAAAAAGGTAAAGAAAAGAAAAGAAATTAAACAGAAACTTCTCCATAAGTATCGTCTGGTGATTTTGAATGAAAGTACCTTTGAGGAAAAAATTTCTTTCAAGCTGAGCAGGATGAATGTTTTTGTAACGGGTTCCTTGTTCATAATTGGCCTTATTGGATTCACTATACTATTAATCGCGTTTACACCTTTAAGGGAATATATTCCAGGATACTCCTCCACTAAATTAAAACGACAGGCCACAGAGCTTACCTATAGGACTGATTCTTTGGTTGCTACATTAAATTATACCAATAGGTATTTAGATAACATTCGAAAGGTGCTCAGAGGTGATATTGAAAATAATGAAATTAATAGGGATTCCTTATTCGATCAATACAAACTGGATCCCTCTACCATAGATTTAACACCGATCAGGGAAGATTCCCTGCTAAGGGAACAGGTAGCCTTGGAGGATAAATACAATTTGTTTGAAAGAAATATCAATAATCCCGGACAGGTACTTTTTTCTCCCCTTTCTGGAACCATTTCCCAAGAATTTAATACTGAAAACAAGCATTTTGCCGTAGATGTGGTGGCTCCAATGGACAGTCCCATTAAAGCAGTAGCCAATGGCACTGTCATTTTTGCCGAATGGACGGCGGAAACCGGTTATGTAATTATCTTGGAACATATGGACGGACTTTTAAGCGTATATAAGCACAATGGATCCTTAAACAAGGCGCAGGGTGATGTAGTACGATCAGGAGAGGTAATTGCTTCGGCAGGAAATACAGGGGAATTGACCACGGGACCACATCTTCACTTTGAGCTCTGGAGCAATGGTAGCCCAATAGACCCTCTAAATTTTATAGATTTTAAATAGTTCTAGATGAGTTTAAAATCATTTGCCGCACAAATATTCGCCAAGAATATCGCTAAAAAAACTGCCGAATGGGTAAATAACCCTATTCAAACTCAGGAAAAAGTATTCCAATCGCTCCTAGCTACTGCCAAAAATACCGACTTCGGTAAGGATCATCATTTTTCGAATATAAAAACCCATGCCCAATTTATTGAAAACGTCCCCATAAGGGACTATGAAGAGTTAAAGGGATATGTGGAAAAGGTGGTAGCAGGCCAGAAAGATGTATTATGGCCTGGTAAACCTGCCTACTTTGCAAAAACTTCGGGGACCACATCCGGGGTTAAATACATCCCCATCACCCACGAATCCATTAAGTACCAGGTTGAAGCTTCCCGAAATGCCATTTTGAATTATATCCATGAAACAGGAAATGCAGATTTTGTGAATGGAAAAATGATCTTTCTTCAAGGAAGTCCCGAAATGAAAGAAAAAAATGGGATAAAGATTGGTAGATTATCAGGTATATCCGCGCACTATGTTCCCAATTATCTACAAAAAAACCGATTGCCAAGTTGGGAAACCAATTGTTTGGAGGATTGGGACACCAAAGTGAACAAAATTGTAGAGGAAACCGTAAATGAGAACATGACCGTTATTGCGGGAATACCCTCTTGGGTTCAAATGTATTTTGAAAAGCTGAACAAAAAAACGGACAAAAAAATAGGAGATCTCTTCAAAAATTTTCAACTATTCATTTATGGAGGGGTTAACTACGAGCCCTATCGTGCAAAATTTGAGAACCTCATCGGGCGCCGTGTAGACAGTATAGAACTCTTCCCCGCCAGTGAAGGATTTTTCGCTTACCAAAATTCCCAAAAGGAAAATGGGATGCTTTTGTTATTAAATTCGGGCATCTTCTATGAGTTTGTCAAGGCCGATGAATTCTTTGTGGAAAACCCCAAACGTATTACCCTTAAAGATGTTGAACTGGGAGTAAATTACGTCATGATCATCTCTACCAACGCCGGTTTATGGGCTTACAATCTCGGAGATACCGTTCAGTTTATTTCATTGAAGCCCTTTAAAATTATAGTTTCCGGAAGAATTAAACATTTTATCTCCGCCTTTGGGGAACATGTTATTGGTAAGGAGGTGGAAGAAGCAATGAAACAGGCTATAGAGGCAACAGATGCCAGGATAAACGAATTTACAGTAGCCCCCCAAATTAATCCAGAAGAAAAAGAACTTCCATATCACGAATGGCTGATCGAATTTGAACGCCCCCCATCAGACATTAAAAAGTTCATTACCATCTTGGACGAGTCTTTGCAGCAGCAAAACACTTATTATTTTGATTTAATTGAGGGCAAAATTCTCCAAACTTTGAAAATTACCCAAATAAAAAAAGATGGGTTTCAAGAATATATGAAGTCCATTGGAAAGTTGGGAGGTCAGAACAAGGTACAGCGCTTGTCCAATGACCGAAAAGTAGCCGATGGATTGAAAAGCTGGTCAATGATGAATAACTCATAAAAAAGCCAGCCATTATTTTTCAATATTTACAATTATTGATACCCTAAAAGTTTAAATTTATAATTTTAGTGTTGGCAAGAAACTTATAAAAGCTACACAGGAAATAAAATAAACAATATAAATTGTAGTTTTGCACGAAATCCGCTTATGAGTAAATCCGTTAACACTACTAGGGCACAAGATTCCACCAATGCCATTGAGCGCTTGTACATAACAATGCGGCATCTTTTTAACCGTGGATTTTACAAGCCTTCAGGTGTTTCTGGAGCAACCTTAAGACAATCCCTTTTACAATTACGCCCAGAAATATATGGTTCCATTGCCGAGGAAAAGGCTGAACTTAACGGACTTATGTATGTTTTGGAAAGATTGCCGGAAGGAATAGAACAATGTAGGTTTATAAACCTCACCTCAGACGAAGGCTATGCGGGTTCCCAATTTAAACCAATTATTCCACCCAAAAGACGGAGAAACTGTTACAGGATCGATGATGAACAGATGAACATAGAGATTACCCGAGGCAGATCTGATATTTACGATATTCTAACCCATCTCACCTTTTTGTTTATCGAATCCGAGAAAATTAGTAAGAAGGTTATTATAGAGGATACGGATAAAACTATACGTGACTGGGTAAAATTGGAACAAGCCGCGAATAAGGAGGAACTTAGCCAGAGGGAAAGGGAAGTAGCCCTAATACATATGGCCAATATTTTGGGAAGACCGTTTATTGAGGTAATGGCGATCCACAAAAAACTCTCAACGGCTTTGGAGCCAGAGCGATTTTTAAAGATTATCTACTGGTTGGGAAAACTGGCCATAGAAGAAGAAACCACAGGAAACAAAAGGGCCATTACCTTTAGTCCCATGTTACGGGAGCGTTTAGGACATCACATTCATGGGGAACGTTGGGCCAACAGGATAAAAGAGGTATTACAGGAAAACGGACTTATGGAACGTCCCATTCATATCATAAGTGCCAATATGCACAGCGTAATGAATTCATTGTTCGCCAAAAAAGCATTGTCCAAGACGTTGGCAGGAAAGACAAAATTGGAGACATATGAGGCTTTGAGTATCCCCAAAAATTCCCTCTTAAGGGATAAGGTGATTGCCCAGGCTAAAAAAAACGGTATGATAGCCATTGATGACGTTTCCGGTACCAATATAGATGTACAAATTTTTGACATGTCAAAATTGGGTAAAGGTGCCTGTTGTTACGATTTGCACGCAAACTGTCCAGAAAATGAAAAACCTGTTATCTTTGTTATGGATTACGCCTTTGGGGAACAGGCCTATGAAACCATTGATGAATTATTGAAGCCTTATAGAGTTAAAAAAAACCAAGAGGTATTTTTAAATGTGGCTTCGATTACCATAATGGGAAAGGCAGGAATTCTTGAAGGTGGCAAAGGGGATATAATGATTCCCGACGCCCATATTTTTGAAGGAACGGCAGATAATTACCCTTTTGACAATGAATTGCGAAAAGAAGATTTTGAAGGCAACGGACTAAAAGTTTTACAGGGAGCTATGGTGACCGTCTTGGGAACCTCTTTGCAAAATAGGGACATCCTGAAATTCTTTCATGAATCCACTTGGAACGTAATTGGGTTGGAAATGGAGGGAGTGCATTATCAGAAGGCAATACAATCCGCATCCAAAATTAGAAAAAGTATACGGGAAGATGTTAAAGTGCGTTATGCCTATTATGCCTCCGATAACCCTCTGGAAACGGGGAGTACCTTGGCATCCGGTGGTTTGGGGACCACAGGGGTAAAGCCTACCTATTTAATAACGGATAAAATACTAACACAAATATTTAATTCCTAGTTTATGGCTAATCAACAACCGACGAATAGTAGCTCATCCTCTTCCGATGAAGTAGATTTGGGTCAACTTTTTCAATTAATTGGTAACGGGTTCAAGAAATTCTTCCGTTTTATAGGTAATATTTTCAAAGGTATTTTCCATACAGTTATACTATTCCTGCTTTTTTTACAAAAGCATTTCATAAAATTTGTGGTTGCAGCCGTAGTAGGATTAGCCTTAGGCATATACCTAGACATGGTAAAAGAGCCTAAGTTTATTTCCACAATGGTGGTTGAACCCAATTTTAACAGTGTGCAACAATTGTACAACAACGTAAATTTCTACAATGAATTGGCGGAGGCAGAAGACTCCACCGCCTTGGCAGAGGCTTTGGATGTTAGCGTCTCCGAAGCTTCCAAACTAAAAAAGTTTATAGTGGAGTCCTATTCGGATGAAAACCAAAAGGTGCAATTGTTCGACAAGTTTGTACGCAGTTTGGATTCCACCACAAAAAAGGCCATCGACATGGAGAATTATTTGAAAAATTTCAACTCCATGGACGCCCGTTTCCATACCATATCTGTCACAGCAACAAATAGCACAGTTGCCAAAGCTATACAACCTTCAATTATCAAATCGATTTCCCGAAATGAATATTTTCAGTTGCAACAAAGTATTAGTGACCAAAATATAAGCCTACAGGACAGCCTATACAAAAAACAATTAATGGAGGTAGATTCCTTACAACATCTTTACAAGCGTGTGATGGAAAAGGAAGCTGAAAAACCGCAACAGGGTACCAATATTAGTTTAGGGGAAAACGGAGGCCAGGAAAATAAAGAATTAGCCTTGATCAACCAAGTGGATAAGTTAAAGGAAAACTTGGTATTGCTCAATGAAGAAAGGGCCAATAAATCGAGCATACTAAATGTTATCTCTGCCTTCCCTAGAAGGGGTGTAGAGGTAAAGGGAATACTGAATAGCTATAAATTTTGGATTCCCCTTGGATTTATCGGGATTACCTTATTAATCCTTAGTCTATTGGACTTAAATACCTACTTAAAGAACTACAAAAAGGAATAATCCATGAACATATTGGTTACAGGTGGGGCTGGGTTTATAGGAAGTAATTTTATCCATTATTTTCTTAACGCCAATCCCAATGACCAAATTATCAATTTGGATCTTCTTACATACGCAGGGAATCTAGAAAATCTCAAAGGAGTAGAAAATTATGACAACTATCACTTCATTAAGGGTAACATATGTGATGTTTCCTTAGTTGAGGGTGTATTTACAAAATACAAAGTTGATAACGTTATACACTTTGCTGCCGAATCGCATGTAGATAAGTCAATTGAAAATCCTGAAAATTTTATTAAAAGCAATATTGAAGGTACCTTTGTACTCTTGGAAACTGCTAAAAAGTTTTGGATGAAATCTGTGAATCAACCCAAGGAAGGGTATGCAAATTCCCGTTTTCACCATATTTCTACCGACGAGGTTTATGGAAGTTTAGGGTCTGAAGGCTTTTTTACCGAAAAGACCCCTTATGCCCCCAACAGTCCCTATAGCGCCTCAAAAGCTTCTTCTGATTTCTTGGTAAGAAGTTACCATCACACCTATGGACTAAATGTTGTTACCAGTAATTGTTCCAACAATTACGGACCACATCAACACGACGAAAAGTTGATACCAACTATCATTAGAAAAGCCTTGAAAGGGGAAGATATTCCAATATATGGAGATGGGACCAATGTACGAGATTGGCTCTATGTAGAAGATCATTGTATAGGAATATCAACTATTTTTAAGCACGGCAAAACAGGGGAAACTTATCTTTTGGGTGGAAACTCGGAACAAACCAATATTGAAATTGTTAATCAAATTTGTCAAATATTGGACCGTTTACTCCCTAAAAAACAAGGAAGTTATCTGGATCAATTGGCTTTTGTAACAGACCGCGCCGGACATGATTTTAGATATGCCATAGACTTCTCCAAGGTATCCGAAGAATTAGGTTGGAATCCAATGCAAAATATAAATACTGGAATGGAAAAGACAGTCGGTTGGTATATTAATAAATATAATTAAAAATAACTCGGTTTTTGGCCTTCACAGAAAAGGATTGAGTAACATAAAAACAAAAACATGAAAGGCATCATATTGGCAGGAGGTTCAGGAACCAGGTTATACCCCATTACCTTGGCAATCAGCAAACAACTCATGCCCATTTACGATAAGCCCATGATCTATTACCCCTTGGCCACCTTATTGTCGGCCGGAATCAGGGAAATACTGATTATTACTACGCCGCAAGACAGGAACCTCTTTGAAAAATTGTTGGGAGATGGATACCAATTGGGCTGCGATTTTAAGTACGCCTGTCAGGAAGAGCCAAAAGGACTTGCAGAGGCGTTTATAATAGGGGAAGAATTCCTTGGAAAGGATAAAGTAGCCCTGATTTTGGGCGATAATATTTTTTATGGGTCCGGTTTAGCTGATCTACTACAAGCTAATAATGATCCGGATGGTGGAATTATCTACGGGTATCATGTTCAAGATCCCCAGCGATATGGCGTGGTGGAATTTAATGCAGATGGTAAAGCCATCAGTATTGAAGAAAAGCCAACCCATCCAAAATCGAACTACGCAGTTCCAGGAATATATTTTTATGACAACGAAGTCATAGAAATTACCAAAAGTATAAAACCAAGTAATCGGGGAGAACTTGAGATTACTGATATCAATAAGGCATATTTGGATAAAGGTAAACTAAAAGTAAGTATCTTGGACAGGGGAACAGCTTGGTTGGACACTGGTACTTTTGCCTCCTTAATGCAGGCTTCACAATTTGTAGAAGTAATCGAAGAACGGCAAGGCCTTAAAATTGGTGCTATAGAAGAAATTGCTTACACCATGGGGTATATTTCAAAAGAACAACTTCAAATTTTAGCAGAACCCCTTTTAAAAAGTGGTTATGGAAGGTATTTACTTAATCTTAAATAAGTTCTATTCTTTAGAGCCCTAAGTTAAATCGTGAAAATTACAAACACTTTATTGCAAGGATGTTATGTTTTGGAACCCTTGGTTCACCAAGACGAAAGGGGCTTGTTCTTTGAGTCCTACCACCAGAACAAATTGGAAGAATATATTGGTGAGAAAATCAATTTTGTCCAAGACAATATCTCCATTTCAAAAAAAGGAGTGTTGAGAGGCTTGCACTATCAAACTGGGGAACATTCCCAAGCAAAATTAGTGCAGGTATTAAAAGGAGAAGTATTGGACGTGGTCGTGGACCTAAGGAAGCAGAGTACTACCTTTGGAGCGCATTTCAAATTAAGGCTCTCTTCCGAAAATCGTAAATCCATATTTGTTCCAAAGGGTATGGCACATGGTTTCCTTGCCTTGACCAAAGAGGTCATTTTTGCTTATAAGTGTGACGAATACTATGATCCACGATCCGAAGCAGGAATTTTGTTTAATGACCCGGATTTGGATATTGAATGGGAATTTAATGAAGCCGGAATGATCCTTTCTGAAAAAGATCTAAAATTGCCATTATGGAAAGATCGCAAAATTTAAAACGAATATTGGTTACTGGGGCATCTGGACAATTAGGTTTAAGTCTCCAGGATTTGGCTTCAGAATATCCAGATATGGAATTCGTTTTTAAAAACTCCACTGAATTAAACATTACAGATAAGAATAAGGTCAACAAAATTTTCTCAACAGACGGTTTTCACTATTGTATTAATTGTGCAGCCTACACCAAAGTTGATGAAGCAGAGAAAAGCTCGGAAATGGCCTTTAAAGTGAATGCAGAGGCGGTTAAGGATATAGCTCTAGTCTGCAGTAGATACAAAGTAACGCTAATACACATTTCTACAGACTATGTCTTTGACGGAGAAAAAGGCTCCCCTTATACTGTAATTGACCTGCCCAACCCCCTTAACGCATACGGCCGTTCAAAATTGGAGGGGGAAAAGTACATACAGGAAATATTGGATAAGTATTTTATTGTCCGTACTTCTTGGTTGTATCATAAAATATATGGCAACAACTTTTATAAGACCATATTGAAAAAGGCAAAAAAAGGGGAAGTGTTGCGAATTACAGATGAGCAAATTGGCAGCCCAACCAATGCAGCTAACCTTGCCAAATTTCTAATGGAGCTTATATTAACTGAAAATCAGGAGTATGGCATTTACCACTACACGGACGGACAAGCTATGAGTTGGTTTGGATTTGCACAGAATATAATTGAAGAAAACGGATTGAAAAATACTACAAATATTGTTAAGGACAATAATTATCGTAGTTTTGCCAACCGACCGAAATTTAGTGTGTTACAAAGTATGTAGCTAAAATCATTTATAAGAATGAAAATAAAAAACTTAATAATTTTTGGTACCCGGCCAGAAGCCATCAAAATGGCACCTTTGGTAAAAGAGTTTCTAAAATTTCAAGATAATTTTGAGACCAAAGTCTGTATTACAGCACAACACAGGGAAATGTTGGACCAAGTATTGGATTTCTTTGAAATTATTCCAGATTTTGACTTGGATTTAATGAAACCCAATCAAAATTTATTTACTCTTACGGCCGATATAATCAACAACTTAAAACCGGTTTTAGAGGCGTTTCAACCCCATTACGTGTATGTTCATGGGGATACAACAACAACTATGGCTACCAGTTTGGCTGCGTTTTATGCGGGAGCGCAAGTATGCCATATTGAAGCTGGTCTAAGAACCTTTAACATGCAATCCCCATTCCCCGAGGAGATGAACAGAAGTGTTACTGGAGTATTGAGCAACCTACATTTTGCGCCTACGACAACCTCAAGGGACAATTTGATACGCGAAAATAAACAGGAAAAAAGTATTATTATAACAGGAAATACAGTAATCGATGCCCTATTATTTAGTGTAAACAAGGTAAAGAACAACTCTTTTAGGGATTCAGAGGTTGCTCAGTTAAAAACTATTTTGGATGACAATAAAAGATTGATATTAGTTACTGGTCATAGAAGGGAAAATCACGGTCTAGGTTTCATAAACATTTGCGAAGCCTTAAAACAAATTGCTCTAGAAAATCCAGATACACAAATCGTATATCCGGTACATTTAAACCCAAATGTACAAAAGCCCGTTTATGAATTGCTAGCAAATATCGATAATATATCACTAATTGCTCCTCTTTCCTATCCTGCCTTTGTTTGGCTGATGGAAAAATCCTATCTAATCATTACCGATAGTGGCGGAGTACAGGAAGAAGCACCTAGTTTGGGTAAACCCGTTTTGGTAATGCGGGACACAACGGAGCGTCCAGAAGCCGTAAATGCAGGAACCGTAGTTTTGGTAGGCACTGATAAAGGGAAAATTGTTGAGGAGGCCTCCAAACTTCTAAACAACACCGAAGCTTATGAGAGAATGGGCAAATTACATAATCCATATGGGGACGGAAAAGCCTGTAAAAGGATTGTTGACCATATTTTGAGGTTAAATTTACTACTAAAAACTGAACAAAACACTTAATTTATAATAGGAAAGGCATTTACCGAGCCAAGTTTAAAAAGGTTTAAAATCCAAAAGGACAAAATACACATTTGAAACAATACAATTCTAATATGAACAAACCAGAAGTAGTAATGATGGGTTTAGGCTATATTGGCCTCCCTACAGCGGCACTAATAGCCCAAAATAACACCCATGTCCATGGTGTGGACATTAATCCAAAGGTGGTGGAAACTATAAATGCTGGAAAAATTCATATTATTGAACCGGAGTTGGACTTGGCAGTCGCCAATGCAGTAAAAGGAGGCTTTTTAAAGGCAGCCATTTCACCCAAGAAGGCCAATACCTACCTCATTGTAGTGCCTACACCTTTCAAAGGAAAAAACGAACCGGATATTTCATTTGTAGAAGCTGCCACAAAGGCTGTTTTGCCTTTATTGAAGGAAAATGATCTGTATATTATAGAATCTACCTCTCCAGTGGGTACCACTGAAAAAATGATGGGACTAATATATAGCCAACGCCCAGAATTGGAAGGAAAATTATTTATCGCTTATTGCCCCGAACGGGTTTTGCCTGGAAATGTCATGTACGAATTAGTGCATAACGATAGGGTTATAGGTGGTGTTAACCAGGCTTCCACAGAAAAGGCAGTGGCTTTTTATAAACGATTTATTAAAGGAGAATTACATAAAACAAACGCCCGTACGGCCGAAATGTGCAAATTGGTAGAAAATTCTTCCAGGGATGTACAAATTGCCTTTGCCAACGAATTATCACTTATCTGTGATAAGGCCGATATTAATGTTTGGGAACTAATAGCCTTGGCCAAT
This sequence comes from Arenibacter troitsensis, assembly GCF_900177645.1. Taxonomy (GTDB): domain Bacteria; phylum Bacteroidota; class Bacteroidia; order Flavobacteriales; family Flavobacteriaceae; genus Arenibacter; species Arenibacter troitsensis. Next base: position 59,852 of record NZ_FXAO01000007.1, on the reverse strand, counting down.
AAGCACCCTAGAGTTAATATACTGCAGCCTGGATGTGGGGTAGGAGGACACTGTATTGCAGTAGATCCTTATTTTATAGTATCTGACTACCCTATGGAATCCCAAATTATTGGAAAAGCCAGGGAAATAAATAACTACAAATCCTTTTGGTGCGCCGAAAAGGTGCAAACAGCCAAGTTGCAATTTGAAATACAACACGGACGTAAACCCAGCATTGCCATTATGGGTTTGGCCTTTAAGCCCAATATTGATGATTTAAGGGAATCTCCTGCAAAATATATTGCCCAAAAGGTGCTACAAAATGCAAACAATGAGGAGTATTTCATTGTAGAGCCTAATATACATGAACATAAGGTATTTAAACTTACACCCTATCAGGATGCAGCTGAAAAAGGGGACATTATTGTGTTTTTGGTAGCCCATAAAGAATTTAAAACATTAAAATTGAAAAAAGACAAAATGGTATTGGATTTTTGTGGTGTATTAAATGATTAAAAGACTATTAATAATAGCCTCTTTAACAGGGCTTGGGCATTTAACTACCTTACTTTCTTTAAAGTATATAGCAAAATATATCCAAAACGATACTATTGCCTTGATAGGGGAAATTGACTCTTTAACTTTGCTTATTGTTGCAATTATCGCCTTTGGGCTTCAATTATCGTCAACCAGGGATATTGCTTTGCTAGAGAATTGGAAAACCGAGTTGATTGAGGCACAATCCGCAAGGGTAACTCTTTCGATGCTTTTAATAGTTGTAGGTTTATCAGGTTTTATTTATACCAAAAACTATGTGTGTTTTTTCGCTCCAATTATTGCTTTGAATGCCGATTATGCACTGTACGGAAGAGGAATGCCGATTATGGGTGCTTTTGTATCTTTAATAAGAGTCCTGATTCCATCGATTGTTCTAGTAATTGCATCAGTTTATTTTTCCAATTATATTGTATTCCTATTTGTAACAAGTATTGTTTTCTCATATTTTATTACAGGACTATTAGTGTCCATTACGTTAAAGGTCAATTACTTTGTAAGACCTAAATTCAAGAGTTTAAAAAAGTATTTAGGTAATATTGACATAGGCATTGCCAGCTTTTCAATGTTTTTTATTGGTATTGGTATAATCAATGTGGTTTCATATTTTAATGATGACGAGGCTATAGCCATTGCCTATATTGCTTTAAAGTTTTACATGATTTTCAAAGGTGTAAGAAGAATTATTGTACAGACATTTTTCAAAGAACTTATGGAAGATTCCGTTTCCCTTAAAGTTGACTCCTTTGCTATGGTCGCCGGGTTAGTATTTTTTAGCACATTGCTTTTTTATCCCAATGCAATAATATCACTGCTATTTAGTGAAAGATATTCATCCTACACCACGACTTTTATTATTCTTGGATTAGCCGGATTCCTATCATCTTTTACGACGAGTTCAGGGACCAGATTATTGTTGCAAAAAAAAGACAAGGCATATAGTTGGAATTTAATTATCGCTGCGCTTCTTACTGTAATATCCGGCATATTATTTTCAGTTTTCATGAAACACAATCCGGCATATATCTCTATTTCAGTGTTGATCGGTGAAATTACCTTGTCAATTTTAAACATCAAATCCTTAAATGAAAAGAATTTCATAACGGATAGAATGAAACATACTTTTCCCTTAGGCCTATTGACTATAATTTTTATTGGGTCCAAATATTTGTTCGGCCCACAACTCTATTCTTACTTTTTTGCACTTTCGGTTTATGGAATATCAGTATTGATCTATTTTAAATTGAAGGAATCATGAGTATATATAAAGGAATATTTTCAACACAATGGAGCAGTGGCAATATAGAAATCCATGTAAAGGGAGGAATATTAATGTCTTTTTATATTAAATTACTATTCAAAAACTGGTCAATTAGCGAAATTAAACCCTCAAAAAAAACTGTGCTGGTAGAATTTGATAGGCCAAGTAAGAATGTTGAAATAGTTAAGACAACCCTTTTTTCATACCAAAGAATTATAACCGAAAAATTGGTTAGAACTAGAATTACCAAAATAAATATTCCTAGGGCCTGTGTCAGAAGTATGTATAAATTTATTGTAAATAGGGGTAGTGTCGTTGGCATTCCCGAACTTTATATGTCTATTATTCGAAAGTCTATTATAGAACCCTTGGAATATAATGCACATAAGGATGGATTCTCCTTAATACACGCAAGTTCATTTATGTATAATAAGAAAACTTTTGTTATTGTAGCAGGAAGCAAAATTGGGAAATCCACATTAATACTAAATTTGACAAGAAAAAATAATGTTAATGTACTATCCGACAATTACTGTTTTATAAATGGAAATATTATTCGAACAATAGAAGAACCATTTCGCAGCGGCAGACCAAAAAGGTTTAAGACAACTTTTTACAATAGATCCATTAGCGGAAGACCGGATATATACGAGGGTAAGGCCGATTTTATAATTCATCTTAAAAGAGGTGTCGAAAATTCCTTAAATAATCTTAACGCCATAAATATGCAGATGATAATTAACGAAATAAACGAGCATGAAAAAGAGGGAATCAACTACATTACGGAAACAGATCCTATTTGGCTTGAAAAGCAAAATCTTAATCTAAGTGATAAATTGAAGTTTTTCACCTTGAGTATTGCCGAGGGAATAGAAAATGTAGATATAGCAATTAATCAATTAAAAAAATTGGCATGAAGTTAATAAAAGAATTTTCAGTAGCTCAAAGAATAAATGTTTCCGTTTATGGAACCGTAAATAGTTCCTGTGAGTCATTTTTAAAAATGATATACCATAACTTCGACAATACCATTGAAGCTCCAAAATACCATTTAAAAATTAATGTTAGTGATGTAATTCCCAAAATTAAAAAAACTGTAGAATTAGGTAAAGACGCCTTTTATGACGAGAATACTTTGGTTTTAAAAAGTGGGCATTATTTTATTCGGGATTCGGAAAAATCTTTAACGGTGGGTATACCTACAAAAGTTAAAAGAGGTAGAATACCCTTTAAAAGAACAACTCCAGGAAGACACATAACGGATGAAATTATAGAACCACTTCTTCAACTATTACTTTTGAATTGTAACGCAACATTTGTCCATGCCTCTTCAATCTATAAAGATGGAAAAGTTGATGTCCTTATGGGGTGGAGAGGAACAGGAAAAACGAATGCCATATTAAAGGATATGTCTAAAAACAATATTTGGTCCGATGATCTTGCCATTATTGATAATCATGGTTATGTATATCCATACCTTAGACCCATCAGAATCTATTCTTATAATATTCCACTTTTGGATCCTGAATATATTTCCAAGCATAAACTAAAATTCAAAAGGAGAATTACTCCGCCATGGCAACCAGTTCATTACCTTCCATTATCAACGGAAACAGGCGTTAAAAGTGCCCCATTAAACGAATTTATTTATTTGAACGATAGAACAAGTAAAAAATTAGCTAAAGACGCAAAAAACATAATGCTTTTTGAACAAATTTATTTTAAGGATTATCAAATAATGCTTGAACAGGCTGGCGTTTTTAAAGTCAAAAATAAGGTTGGGTATATAATTAATGAAGCTTTAAAGAATGCCGCTAACTTATTAAAGTAGGCCATTGAAATTAAAAAAATTTGTCATGTCTTTATATGTTAAATTAAGGTTATGCCCATGTAAATTAGTTAATTATATAATTACATTATAAAATCAAATATAACTATGAGGTAACTTGATTACATTGATGTTTCTGTTTTTTTGACCAAAAACAGGATTATGAGCAAAAAAAATATTGTAATTACACATGGTTATTCCGATTCCAATAAAGGTGACTTGGCAATTACCCAGGCTACAGTTGATGGTTTAAAAGAATTTTATCCTAATGCACGAATTACTCTTTTATCAACCTTTAGAGAAAAAGATTCTCACTTTTGGCATCATAATAGAAAAATGAAAACAAATGATATTGAGATAATTCAAGGGATTTTGCCAACACCGTATATAGGTGGAGAAACGTCTATCATGGTAAATGCCATTGCAGCCATAAGGTTGTGCAAAGATTATTTTCAACTCCTAATTTCCAAATATGGAATTATAGGAAAAATTTTTGGAGGAAGGCAGTATAAAGCATACAGTTTACTTAAATGTGCAGATTTGGTAATTGTTAAAGGTGGGCAGTTTATATTTAATGATAAAGAAGATTTAAGAGGCAATCTTTTTTTATGGCGTACACTACAACCTATAAGTGTTGCCTACAAATTAGGAAAACCAATTGTGGTCTTGGGCCAAAGCATAGGTAGTTTTGCCAGTAGAAAAAGTGAAAAATATGCCATGAAGTATATTGCCTTATGCAATCAGGTTGTTGTAAGGGAAGAATTGTCCCTAAAGCTGCTTAACAAGTATAGACTAAAAAATATTACGTTGGTACCGGATTGTGCCTTCTTTATCGAGAAAAAGGATGTTCATATTGATTTGAGTATTACAAAAGAGAAAGAGATATTGGGGGTTACGGTTGTAAATTGGACGTTTCCCGAAAACAAGAATCCTAAAAATGCCAAAGAAAAATATATTAATAACCTTGTTCTCTCAATTGAAATAGCCTTTAAAAAATTCAACTTATTTCCTGTTTTTGTACCTCAAGTTACAGTAAAACATCATGGTAAAAGTGATTTAGATCTTATTTATCTTGTACAGAAAAAATTAAATATAAAAGGTGTCAATTCGTTGGTATTAAAAGATGATTTTAATGCAAATGAAATGGTCGGGGTATATGCAAAGTGTAAAATGCTAATTGGCACTAGGCTCCACTCTTGTATTTTGGCTGCAAATGCAGGAACACCAATCATCGCTATCCGGTATCAGGGCTTTAAAACCCAAGGAGTCATGAAAATGCTAGGATTTGAAAATTTCGTTCACGATATTAACCATTTAAAAAGTAAAGAATTAACGAAAAATATTGAAGCAATCTTAATAAACGATACTGAAATTAGATTTCAATTGAAGAGGAAGGTTAAACAATTTAGAGAGGAACTAAATGAAATGTTCCGTAATTTAGGACAATAGAGTTTGGAAATAGGGAAAATAAAAATAATTAGACAACCTGAAAGTGCAATTTTCATTTTTTTAATAATTGCACTTTTGCTTTTTGATAGAAAATTTTCAAAAATGGCCGTAATCGAGCCCATTTTTATACACGATTTTCTATTGGTGGTCGCGACATTATTTTCTATTCATAAAAGCTCGTTGCGAACAAAATTCCCCTCCATTTTTTTACTGATTCTATTGGCACTACTTTATTTAATATATTCTGTAACGTTTCTAAAATGGAAAGGAGTATATTTTGTAATGATTATGAGACAATTCTTTCTTTTTTTTTACCTTACCTGTTCCTATATTATAGCTAATAAGGTATTTCAAAAAAAAGAGAACATTATCGCTGCTATAACCTTTATCAAAAAACTAGCTAAGATTTCCATAATTCTTCAACTACTATATTTTGCTTACCTCTATATTACAATACCAAATTACTCTCCATTAAAAGGATTCTCCTATTTGTCCGCAGTTGGTGTCATGGGAATTATAATATACGGTGGATATGTATTAGTGTATTACAAAGGACTTAAAAAAATTACATTACTTTCCCTTACCTTATTAACATCGGCCTTGTTAGGGCATTCATCATCATTTTTCGCAGTATTTGCCATAGTACTAGTACATTTTTATATTTCATTTTCTCCAAAAATACGGTTTATAACACTTGGAGTTTTGGGTGTTGTAATGATGCTTTTATTACAGTTGCCTCAATTTACAGATGCAAATGCAAGTTGGCGATTAATGTATTGGAATCATGTTCTAGAAACTTCGGTTTCAAAAAACTGGTTGATTTTCGGGAATGGTTTTGGGTTGCCTTACATGACCATTGAATTTGCACAAACTTTAGCAGATAAGATCAACTCTACTTTTATGCTTACAGGCGTTAATAACGAATTTGAAAGATGGGTTACCCCACCTCATAATTCATTTTTAACCATAGTACATCACATAGGTTTACTTCCTGCTTTTTTAATACTTATCCCTTTAAAAAACTTTTTAAAACAAATTTTTATAGTCCCCAAAAGCAATGACCGGGAGGAATTATTTCTTTTCTATGCACTATTTGGATTAATTGCATGGGTTTCCTTTAACGTAATCCTAGAGGTTCCCCATTCCGCAATTTGCTTTTGGCTCATATATTTCACCTATATATTTTATGGAAAATCAAAAGTCTAAAATTCTTTTTTTGATACAGTTTCCACCTCCAGTTCATGGAGTGTCCGTTATCAATAAACATATATTTAATTTATCAATATTTGATGAGGAATACATAAAGGATGTCGTAGAATTGAAATTTTCTGAAGACCTTACGACCTTATCAAAACTCAATCTGAAAAAAGTTTTAAGAACTTTAAAAATAGCCTATGAACTTTTGTTGAAAGGGATTAAAATTAAACCACAATTTGTTTACTTTACCATATCACCTGCAAATAACACTTTTTACAGAGATCTAATTTTCGTTTTTATAATTAAATTATTGAGAATCAAACCTATATATCATTTGCATGGTAAGGGCATATCCGATAACGTCCAAAAAAATCCATTCGTTAGAAACATATATAAATGGGTATTTAATAATTCAGCAATAATACACCTTTCAGATGGCCTCGTAAGACGTGAATTACACCCTTTGCAATTAAAAAATGCGATCATATATGTTCTACCCAATGGTATTATAAATCAATATCCCATCCAAACATTTCCTATTACCGAAAAAAAAGACGATGTGCTATTTTTGTCCAATTTATTTCCATCCAAAGGAATATTTATCTTATTGCAGGCTATAAAACTGGTTAAAGACCATATCCCAACCATAAAGGTCAACATAGTAGGCGATACGGTTAATAATCAAATTTTAAGAGAAGTTAAACGCTTAATTGTAAAGTATAAACTAGAACAAAATGTGATTATCCATGGAAAAAAATTGGGAAAAGAGAAAAGCATCTTCCTGGAAAATACAAAAATATTCGTTCATCCTACATTAAACGATGCATTCCCATTGGTTATATTGGAAGCATTACAAAATGGATTACCAGTAATAACAACTAATGAGGGGGCAATACCAGAAATCATCGATGATGAAACCGGAATTATAATACAGAAAAACGACCCCGAACAATTAGCTCTGAAAATAATTTCACTTTTAAGTGATCAAGAGCATTTAAAAACATTAAGCAAAAACTGTGTTGATCAATTTAATGAAAGATATACAGCATCCATATTTAACAAAAATGTTCATAAAATTTTTATGACTATAATTAACAAAAAAATCAATGATTGAGATTCATAAGTTAAGCGATTTGGTCTACGATGAAATAATTGAAGTGCAACAATTCAAAATCAATCAATCCAATGACCGCCCAGCAGTTGAAAATAAAATTAGGAAATTCGTTTTTTTTGTTATGGCGGAAGGTATTTCGAGAACTTTTGCCAAAATTAATTCTAAAAGAGACAAACAATTTGTTTTCAATAAATACCATACAACTATAAGACTAAAATATAAGGACAAAATATATATAAATTATAGTACTCAAACGTCGGAAAATATTGATGATTTCATAGTTAAGAATATTTTTATAGAGTGGGATGATGTGCCAAAAGCATCGAATATACCAGATAACTTGTTCAATCAATTTTTACCCTATTACGATGATTCCTTAAACACAAATAAAACCATTCAATTAGCAATCAAAGAATTGCCACAATTGGTTTCTGGGGAGACCATATTTGGAGAAGGGGTATTCATCTATGGTCTTGGGGATTATTCTAGGGTATATATAGCACCGAACATAAAAAAACTTGAAAAAATATTTTGCGTTGATTACATTGCAAATATTTCATCATTTTATAAAAAAAAGTATGGTTATATTTATAATGGCATTGTACCTCAAGACAGCTATCATGTTTTGAGGAAGGTCTCCAAACCAATGGCCATTATTGCAACCTATCATTCTGATCACACACGAATTGCAGAAGAAATATACCATCAAAATCCAAAAAGTTTAATATTTATAGAAAAGCCCCCTTGCGTTACTTTAATAGACATTGCGAATTTGGCAAACCTTTATAGAAAAGGAGCAAATATTGAAATAGGATACAATAGAAGATTCATAAAAATAAATCAGATAATAAAGAAAAGGCTTAATGGACAAAGGGCTATTATCAATATTTCTGTAAAAGAAATTTTAATTAGTGAAAATCATTGGTATTTTTGGCAAAATCAGGGAACAAGAATAACGGGTAATTTAACACATTGGATTGATTTATGTAATTATTGGTTAGAAGATGAAATACCCGCCGAAATTACAATGCTAAAAAGCAACACCAAAGATGAAACCTTCACAACCTCAATTCTTTACAGTAATGGCTCATTGGTCAATCTTACAGTTTCTGATAAAGGTAATGCTCTTAGGGGAGTTCAGGAAAAAATAGAAATTAGAACAAAAGATGAATCATATTTTATTGATGATTATTTAAGAACATATATAATCCATAACAATGGGAGAAAGGAGAATTTTAATAAAATTCTCCGTAGCAAAGGGCATGATGAAATGTACAGACATGTTATGGAACTTTATCATAATAAAACTGAATTCCGTTATAGTATAAATGATTTAATAAAAACAGCATTAACGACTTTATATGTGTCCGAAATGTTTAAGAATACTACCAACCATTTTGACTGCAAGGATGCCATAAGTAAAATGTTAAATGAATATAATTAAGACCAATTAATAAATGAAACAAGTCATACAAAATTTTAAAACTGGAGAACTGTTTGTAGATGATGTACCTGTACCATCACTTTCTAAAGGTACCGTGTTGGTCGAGAATAAGTTTTCACTAATAAGTGCAGGAACAGAAAGAAGTACAGTGAGTGTTGGAAAAGCTAATTTATTAGGGAAGGCCAGACAACGTCCAGATTTGGTAGCACAAGTGCTTCAAAATATTAAAAAGGAAGGTTTAAAAGCAACACTTGATAAGGTTAAAACCAAATTAGACTCCTTAAAAGCTCTAGGATATAGTACATCTGGTGTGGTACACGCAACTATGGATACAAAAGGTGTATTTAAACCAGGAGATAGGGTCGCCTGTGCAGGTCAAGATTACGCCTCCCATGCGGAAGTGGTGGCAATCCCTCAAAATTTAGTAGCCAAAATACCCGATGGTGTAACCTTTGAAGAGGCAAGTTTTACCACACTTGGGGCTATAGCGTTGCAAGGGGTGAGACAAGCAAACCCAACCTTAGGCGAAAATATCTGTGTTATTGGTTTAGGACTTTTAGGGCAAATTACCTGTCAGCTTTTAAACGCCAATGGATGTAATGTATTTGGGATAGACTTATCTCCAAAACTGGTAGAAATATCCAAGGAGAATGGAGCCATAGTATCTATGCTCAGGAATGAAGCAAATTTAATGGCAGCCGTTGAAAATTTCACAAAAGGACATGGGTTTGACAGTGTTATTATTACTGCCGCTGCTCCCACAAACGACCCAATAGAGCTCTCAGCAGAAATTACAAAGAAAAAAGGAAAAGTAATAGTTGTTGGTGCCGTTAAAATGGATATCCCAAGAGACCCGCACTTCTATAGAAAAGAGCTGGAATTAAAACTTTCTTGTTCTTACGGTCCTGGAAGATACGACGTAAGTTATGAAGAAGAAGGAATCGATTATCCCTATGCCTATGTACGTTGGACCGAACAACGGAACATGGAAGCATTTTTACAATTATTGGCTAGAAAAACTATTAATCTCAAACCACTAATTACCCATGTGTTTGATATTGCAGAGGCTGAAAAGGCATATGATATAGTATTGGGAAAAATAAAGGAACCCCATATAGGTATTCTGCTTAAATACGGTGATAATGAAGATAAATTAAAAACAATTTATAATGTAAATGCTACACCTATATCCAAAATTAATGCTGGCTTTATAGGGGCAGGAAGTTTTGCGCAGAGTTATTTGATTCCCTACGTAAAAACGGGGCATGGCTCACTGGATACTGTAGTTACAACCAAAGGTATTACAGCAAAGAATGTGGCCGAGAAGTTTGGATTTAACAAGGCATCTTCTAATACTTCTGATGTGTATTCTAACCCGGAAATTAATACTGTCTTCATTGCTACCCCACACAATTCACATGCGAAATATGTTATAGAAGGCATTAAGGCCAACAAGCACATATTTGTAGAAAAACCTTTGGCCATGAATTATGCAGAGCTGGAGGAGGTTAAAAAGGTATATAACGGGAATACTTCCAAGCTAATGGTTGGATTTAACCGAAGGTTCTCCCCAATTGCCCAAGAAATTAAAAATCGATTGAAAGGAGCTAATGAGCCATTGGTTATGAATATTAGGGTAAATGCCGGCTATATCCCAAAGGATCATTGGACGCAGATAGAAGAAGTAGGGGGAGGAAGAATAGTTGGAGAAATGTGCCATTTCATAGATTTAATGCAATTCTTCACCGATGCAAAACCTGTTTCTATTTTTGCTGATTGTATTACTTCAGAAAATTCATTAATTACGGTTGCTGATAATATTAACGTTTTGGTGAAGTTTAGTGATGGTTCCATTGGAAATCTAATATATGTGGCCAATGGTGATAAATCCTTGCCAAAAGAACATATAGAGGTATTTTGTGCTGGGAAAGTTGGAATTATCAATGATTTTAGAGATGGGGTTTTCCATAGTGGAAATAAGGTGGAAAAATTAAAGTTGGCTGGCAAAGGACATAAGCAGGAAATACTGGCGTTTATCGATGCGTTGACTTCGGAAAAGAATAGTCCTATAAGCTTTGAATCTATTTATAACACTACCCTGGTTACATTTAAGATTCAGGATAGTTTAAAAACTGGGTTGCCACAAAAAATTGATGATAGACTTTAAACAAAAAAAGGCATTCTCTATTCACTCTGTGTTGCTATCAGTACTAGCTGCGATAATTCCTTCGGGATTCTATAATTTGGAAGGAATTATTGTGGCACTATTATTTGTGAATTGGCTCTTTTTCGTTAAGGGATATAACGCTTTTAATGAAATCCCAAAAGGCACCATATTGTTATTTGCCTTTTTTACGCTTTTTTTGATTGGATTGGTTTACACCAATAATGTTAACGGCCAATTTAAATTCATTGGACGAAATATCTCCTATCTCCTAATACCGATTTCCTTCATTGGAGTAAAGTTGACCTACAAAATGGTTTCCAACATAAAAAAATGTTTTATTTTTTCCCTAATTGCTTGCATTCTATTTGCAAACCTATATTCCATAATAGATTATATGGCTTCAGGGGAAATGGAAATCTTCTTGACTCCTTCGATTTACAATAAATTTACTTATTACGGATTAACCAGGGTATTTAAGGACTGGCATCCGACCTATGTTTCTTTATTTTTAAATTTAGGCCTCGTTTTCGCTTATGACTTGTATTTCAAAAATAAAAGATACATTTTATGGGGCCTAATTACAGCCCTATCCAGCCTTAATATCTTTCTTCTAAACTCCTTTATTGGTATAATTGTCTTTTTGTTGATTTTTTATCTGTTTATACTTCAAATCCTAAATGGAAGCAGAAAAGCATTGATCGCCAGTACCTTCATAATGTTATGCTTAATGAGTATATTTTATATAAGGAATCCTTTTCATTATCCCAAAATAGAAAAATTTAAGCATACTGAATTTAAAATAACAGATAAAAAAGATGAAAGAAATGCCTTAAATTTACGTTTGGCCAAATGGAAGACTTCTATAGATGTTTTCAAAAATGCCCCAATCTTGGGTGTGAGCAATGGGGATTATAAAAATGCCCTCTATGATCAATACGTGAAAAATGAATTTTTCTATTGTGCAGGAGAACGATATTCTTCCCATAATCAGTATTTGTATACCCTTAGTGCAAATGGCACAATCGGACTTATACTTTTAATTTTAATTTTATATTTGCCATTTACTCAGAAAGCACGTAATTATGTATTTCTTCTTTTTCTTGCTATCTGTTCCATATTTTTTATTACTGAGGATTTATTGGCACGACAACAGGGGGTAGTGTTTTTTATCTTTTTTTATGTTTTTTTATCCCACCCTATAGGTATTAATAGTACAAATGAAAAATAAGGCTTTTAAATCTAGTTTTAACAAACTGAAAGATTTCTGCGAATTTGAAAATTATCAAGGCTGGGATCCTTATGACGGTCTCAATAGTTGGATAATTCAGAGGACACCGTTTGGGAAATCCAGCTTTTTGAGATTGGCTTGGATCCAACTTTTTAAAAGGAACCCTATTAATTTTAGATCCTTGTTTGGAATTAAAAAGGACTATAATCCAAAAGGGCTAGGATTGTTTTTAACGGGTTACTGTAATCTATATAAAACTGACCCGAAGGAGGAATATCTTGAAAAGATAAATTTTTTATCTACCAAAATCCTCGAATTAAAAACCAGTGGTTATGCGGGAGCCTGTTGGGGATATAATTTTGACTGGCAAGCCAGGGCATTTTTCCAACCTAAGTATACACCCACGGTAGTCGCTACGTCATTTATAGGAGAAGCCCTTATTGAAGCCTATAAATTAACTAATAGAAAAGAACTATTGGATACGGCTTTAAGCTGTTCCGAATTTATTTTAAAAGATCTGAATAGAACTTATGATGAGGAGGGAGATTTTACTTTCTCTTATTCACCCTTGGATAGTACTCAAGTTTATAATGCCGGTTTATTAGGTGCTAAATTATTGTCCTTGATCTATCCTTATACCGAAGATGATAATTTATTGGATACAGCTAAAAAAGTAGTATCATATGTTTGTAAAAGACAGACAAAGGAGGGAGCATGGTCATACGGTACTTTACCTTTCCATCAGTGGATTGATAATTTTCATACCGGCTATAATTTAGAATGTATATTTAGGTATCAAGTTGTGTCGGGTGATCAAACCTTTGAAAAATATATTGAAAAAGGTTTAAAATACTATTTGAATACCTTTTTTACAGAGGAAGGGGTGTCTAAATATTACAATAATAAAACCTTTCCCATAGATATCCATGCCCCCGCGCAACTTATTGTTACCTTAAGCAAATTAGGCATTCTACATGAAAATAGGGAATTGGCGGATAGGGTACTGCTTTGGACAACCAAGAATATGCAATCATCCAAAGGTTATTTTTACTACCAAAAAAAGAAATGGGTAACTTCGAAGATTCCTTACATTCGTTGGGCACAGTCATGGATGTTTTACGCATTTAGTTATTATTTATTAGAATTCGACTTAGATGAAGGTAATCAACATTCTTAATACTTCCATTCACAACCTTTCCATGCGAGAGACAATACAGATTGTAGACAATACAATTTCTGAAGGCAAACAATTGCACCACGTAGTAGTAAATGCTGGAAAAATAGTGGCCATGCAAAACGATTTAAAATTGCGTCAAAGCGTGAATCAAAGTGATCTAATCAATGCTGATGGCCAAGCAGTGGTATGGGCTTCCAAAGTCCTGGGGAAACCCTTGAAAGAGCGTGTTGCAGGAATAGACCTGATGGTAAACCTAGTGCAATTGGCTCACCAAAAAAACTATAAAATATTTTTCTTTGGGGCGCAAGAGGAGGTAGTCAAAAAAATAGTAAATATTTATTCAGATCAATTTTCTCCTAATATTATTGCTGGTTATAGAAATGGATTTTTTAAAAAGGAAGAAGAACAATCCATCGCACGAGTAATCGGGGAAAGCGGTGCCAATATTTTATTTGTGGCTATCAGTTCTCCTACAAAAGAAAATTTTCTGTATGAAAATAAAGGCTTGTTGCAAAAAGTTAATTTCGTGATGGGGGTAGGTGGCAGTTTTGATGTGATAGCCGGAAAAGTAAAACGGGCTCCAATTTGGATGCAAAAAGTAGGCCTGGAATGGTTCTACAGGTTCGCACAAGAGCCAAACCGAATGTGGAGACGTTATTTGATTGGGAATAGTAAATTTATAGGCTTGGTTATAAAGGAAGTACTATCAAAGAATTGATTCAGATTTTTAAACCCTTTGTTTGTTTTAACATTAGTAGTTACTGTTCACTAATATAGTTTTCTCGTATTATTGATTTTTAAATTTATCTTTGTCCAAGTTGCTAACTTAATAGCACAACTTAAAATTAATGTTTTCCAAAAGACACCGTTATTCCAGTTTAATTACCCCGATTTCATATGGGGTTGATTTGTTGGTGATAAATCTTTTTGCATACTTTTTACCTATTAATTTTCAATACCCAATCCTTTTCCATAGTTATCTATCCATTGCTTGGGTTATAATCTCATTTAAAAACAATTTTTATGAAGTATATAGATACACCAAGGTATCGTATATATTAAAGCTTCTATTTAACCAGTTCGTTTTCTTTTTCTTGGTGCTATACGCCTTTATCGGCTTTTTTAAGCAACCCAATATGAGCCGATTGGCTCTAGGGGAATATTTTGTTTTTGTGGGACTAGCCATATTTACGATTAAGTTCTTAAACTATGTACTTTTAATGAAATACCGGGAGAGGGTAAAGGGGAACATGAGAAATGTAGTGGTCATTGGGAAAAACAAAAAAACAGATCAGTTGATCGAAGTATTCAATGAAAGGAGGGAGTTTGGATATCATTTTATGAAACAATTTTGCCCTACAGATCCCACTTTTGATATCTATAAGACTTTCGTTTACATAGTGGAGAATAATATCGACGAAATTTATTGCTCGGTTTCAGAACTAAAGAACAATCAAATAACCGAATTCATCAACTTTGCGGATAATAATTTAAAAACCTTAAAGTTTATTCCGGACAATAAGAATATTTTTTCCAAAAAACTCACTTTCGAATATTACGATTATATCCCTGTTCTTTCCTTGCGGGATATTCCTTTACACAATCCTCTGAACGCCGCCTTAAAAAGACTTTTTGATATTATTTTTTCTCTTGTGGTAATAATTGGAATATTATCTTGGCTAGCTCCAATTATTGCCCTAATTATTAGACTGGAAACAAAAGGACCTGTATATTTTAGACAAAAAAGGAATGGAATAGACAACAAGGAATTTTACTGTTATAAGTTCAGGTCCATGGCACCCAATGAACATGCTGATAGCCTCATGGCCGTAAAAAATGATATGCGCACTACCAAGGTGGGCAAATTTATCCGAAGAACAAGTATTGATGAACTTCCACAGTTCTACAATGTGCTATTTGGCAATATGTCGGTGGTTGGCCCTAGACCCCATATGGTCAAACACACCAATGAGTTCGCAAATAAAGTAGATAAATATATGCTACGTCATTTTGTTAAGCCCGGTATAACCGGTTTGGCACAGGTAAGAGGGTATAGAGGTGAAATTGAAACGGATATAGATATTTTAAATCGAACTAAATTTGATATTTTCTATATAGAAAACTGGTCCTTGTTCATGGATCTTAAAATAATTGTTCAAACTGTCATGAATGCAATTTCTGGAGAGAAAAAGGCGTATTGAGGGGCAAAACAATACGTTATAATTTATCTTGGACGACGATAATATTTGGTAGTATACCTAATGCTTTACTGGTTTACCACACTTTACCCTATTATTTTGGTTATTAAACCATATTTATTTTTAACAAAGTATTTTCCTACTAAATTTGACTGCTATCAATTTGACCTTAAAATAATTATTTAGATGAAAAAAGTACTTATAACGGGCGCTGCCGGATTTTTAGGATCACACCTATGCGACAGGATGATTAAAGAAGGTTTCTATGTAATTGCCATGGATAACCTGATCACGGGCGACCTTAAGAATATTGAACATCTATTCCCTTTGGAGCAATTTGAATTCCAGCACCATGATGTAACAAAATTTGTGCATATTCCAGGGGATCTGGATTATATATTACACTTTGCCTCTCCGGCGAGTCCAATAGATTATTTGAAAATCCCTATACAGACATTAAAAGTAGGTGCCCTGGGCACTCACAATCTCCTGGGCTTGGCCAAAGAAAAAAAGGCCCGAATCTTAATTGCCTCCACTTCCGAAATTTATGGTGACCCATTGGTTCATCCTCAAACAGAGGAATATTATGGTAATGTGAATACCATTGGCCCGCGTGGGGTCTATGACGAAGCCAAACGATTTCAAGAATCGATTACCATGGCTTACCATAGATTTCATGGAGTTGAAACCCGAATTGTTAGGATTTTCAACACCTATGGACCTAGAATGAGATTGAATGACGGTAGGGTTATTCCCGCTTTCATGGGACAGGCTCTACGTGGTGAAGATTTAACTGTATTTGGGGATGGTTCCCAAACCCGTTCTTTCTGTTTTGTGGATGATGAGATTGAAGGGATTTATAGACTATTGATGAGCGACTATTCACTTCCAGTGAACATTGGCAATCCACATGAAATTACCATCAAGGAGTTTGCGGAGGAAATCATCAATTTAACTGGAACAGACCAAAAAATAATCTACAAACCTTTGCCACAGGATGACCCAATGCAGCGTCAACCGGACATTTCAAAAGCGAAAGAAATTTTGGGCTGGGAACCTAAAGTTAGTAGACAGGAAGGCATGAAGAAAACTTGGGATTTCTTTAAGACACTTACTGCCGAAGAACTCAGGAAAACGGAACATCGTGATTTTTCGGATCGAAATAAAAAATAGAACAAGCCCACCCTTTTAGGTGGGTTTTTTTAGGCCTTTATATTACAGGTAGTGCCATATATTTTAATAGAAGTATACCCTATATCCATTTCAAACCGTATTTTTGGGGAAATTTTTTAAGAATGAACATTTTGATCCTTGGTGCCGGAGGGCGCGAACATACTTTGGCTTGGAAGCTAAAACAAAGTCCGAAACTTAAAAATCTTTATGTGGCTCCCGGAAATGCAGGAACCGCCGCCATTGCTAAAAATGTCCCCATTGGGGTGAACGATTTTGAGGCCATTAAAAAATGTGTGCTTTCAGAAAATATCGAAATGGTGATTGTAGGGCCAGAGGATCCCTTGGTGAATGGAGTGCACGATTTTTTCCTCAACGATACCGACTTACAAAATATCCCTGTCATAGGTCCACAAAAAGCAGCAGCTACCCTCGAAGGCAGCAAGCAATTTGCCAAGGAGTTTATGATGCGCCATAACATTCCTACCGCGGCCTATGAAAGTTTTACGGCCGAAACCTTGGAAAAAGGCTACGATTTTTTGGAAACCCTTAAGCCTCCTTTTGTATTGAAAGCGGACGGACTGGCGGCTGGAAAAGGGGTTTTGATTCTGAACGACCTACAAGAAGCCAAGGCCGAACTGAAAACCATGTTGATCGACTCCAAATTTGGTGCTGCCAGTACTACTGTGGTCATTGAAGAATTTTTGGACGGTATTGAACTGAGTTGTTTTGTGCTTACTGATGGTAAAGGTTTTAAGGTCCTGCCTACCGCAAAAGACTATAAAAGAATTGGTGAAGGTGATACCGGATTGAATACCGGGGGTATGGGGGCTATTTCGCCCGTTCCTTTCGCTGATAAGGTTTTTATGGACAAAGTACTTGAGCGAATCGTAAAACCTACCGTAGAGGGCTTTAAATTGGATAATCTGCCATATAAGGGATTTGTGTTCATTGGTTTGATAAAAGTTGGGAACGAACCAAAAGTAATTGAATATAACGTGCGAATGGGCGATCCTGAAACTGAAGTGGTAATACCAAGAATAAAAAATGATCTAGTCGAAGTTTTTGAAGCCGTTGCTAGCCAAAGCCTTGATGGCATCGACCTGGAAATAGATGAGCGCGCCGCTACTACAGTAATGGCAGTATCAGGCGGCTATCCGGAAGCTTATAGGAGAGGAATGGAAATAACAGGTTTTGACAATATTGAAGATGCCGTGGTATTCCATGCCGGAACCGAATTAAAAGAAGGTAAGGTTTTGACCAATGGGGGCAGGGTTTTAGCCGTTACTGCTTATGGTTACAACTACAAGGAAGCACTGAAGAAATCCTATAAAAACATGGAGAAGCTACATTTCAACAAAATGTACTATCGCAAAGACCTAGGGTTCGATCTTTAAAGACTTTTCGAATTCCTAATTGTTGATTCATGCTTAATTTTAAGTAAATTTAGGCAGTGCTTATATTAAACATTAATGCTAAAAATAATAATTGGGTAAAACCGTTTAATTTATAATAGCATTTTATTAATGTATACGAATTGTTAATGAGGAAAAGTAAATTGTCTTATAGCGTTGTAAATGCAATTAAAATCGAACCAATAATGAATCTAGCCTATCGATTCCTGCCAACTATATTACTGTTGATTGTTTTTACTGCTTGCTCTAATTCCTCTATTGAAACAGATGATTCGACTCCTATTTACCCTCCAAACAACTATAAAACAAAAAACGTTGTTGTAATAATAATGGACGGGGCCCGTTACTCCGAAACATGGGGGGACATTACGCAACAATATATCCCTAAGATCTCCGGCCAACTGGCATCGAAAGGAATAATAAATACAAGCTTTTACAATAATGGTCCAACTTGGACAATATCGGGTCATGCGGCTATTACCACTGGACATTACCAGGATCTTAATAATAGCGGGAAGGAAATCCCCAAATATTCATCAATATTTCAAAATTTTAGAAAAGCAAAAAATGTTAAGGCAGCCTCTACTTGGATGATTTCCAGTAAGGATAAATTGGAAGTCCTAAATAATTGTGTAGATTCTAATTGGAAAAATAAATATCAACCTAACACAAATTGTGGTGTAAATGGGCTAGGAAGTGGTTACCGGGAAGATGCTGTAACATTTGAAAAGATTTTGGAAATATTAACTAATGACCAACCACAATTAACCTTAATTAACCTAAGAGAACCTGATTTCTCGGGTCACACTGGTAATTGGAACGACTATTTAGATGGCTTAAGGGCATCTGATGAATATATATACAAAATTTGGCAGTTCCTTGAAAATAATCCCTTTTACCAGGGTAAGACAAGCTTATTTATTACAAATGACCACGGTCGACACCTAGATGATTTGGGAGGATTCAGTTCACATGGTGATGATTGTGACGGCTGTAGACATATTCTATTTTATGCTCATGGTCCGGATTTCAAACAAAACGCAGTAATAGATATAAAACGAGAATTAATTGACATCCCAAGCACAATCGCAGAATTATTAGGCTTTCCAATGCCTGATAGATCTGGGAAGGTAATGACTGAATTGTTTTTAAAATAAGTTTATCCTATATAATTGGAATCTTTACGTAAATATCCTATTCATGATGAATTCCAATTATTTCAAAATTACATTTGGGTAAGGCCTCAAAAAGCCATTATTGGAAAGTAATACTGTATTACTATTTCTACATAGATAAATACTAAAATGATTATGCGGGCTACAATATTAGAAATACAAAGAATGTAAAAGTTAAAACACTAAAATTGTTATTAGATCAATACATAACATGTTATTTTAACCCGTGTGAAATACCTTTCCAATTAGGCTGAAAATACTCTATTTCGTTAGAACCCTCGAAGTTGGAGAACTATTAATCTAATCCTTAACCCTCATATTACTATAAGTAAGAATGAGCCGTAGCGTCTTTATTTTCTTCCCCACTATCATTGTACTTTTTCAACTCCAACATCCAATATACAAAGGCAGCAGAGCCGATAAGCATAAAAATCCAATTTAATGTATTGGCTCCCCACCAATTCTCCATAGCACGCAAAGCGTCCAACGGAGCGAAAAGCACATTTACAAATAAATCCTCTATACCGTAAAAAAATGAATCCATCTTAATTATATTTACCATGCAAAAATATAAAAACCTAGGATGATTTCAAGCATTTTTGGAAGAACAAAACCAATAAATTATATAATACTTCTGGTATTCCTATTTTTTTTCTATTGGTTTGTCCATTTTTTCATATTCCAAAAAACCTATTCACCAGAGCAATTATTAGGACAAACAGCTATTCTGGCCTTCTTATCGTTCAGTATTTTTGTGGTCAATTTTATTGCCCTAAGAAATAAGATCACTGGAGGCAATTCCTTGGCGATCCTATTTTATACCCTGTTAATTGTACTTTTCCCGGAAGTACTGATAGACCCCAATGCCATTCTCTGCAGTTTTTTTTTATTGCTTGCCATCCGTAGAATCTTAAGTTTCCGTAGTCTCAAAAACCTTAAATTAAAAATTTTTGATGCCTCCTTTTGGATATTGATAGCTAGCTTATTCTATGACTGGGCCATGTTGTATCTCTTAGTAGTACTTGTTGCCATATACTTTTACGAACCAAAAAACTTCACAAATTGGCTGGTCCCATTCGCTGCAATTATTGCTATGGTACTAATTATGTTGGCGGTGTTGGCGCTCAGCAATAATATGGAATTTTTGTGGAATCATTATTTTTTCGATTTTCAGTTCAATGCTGTTTATTTTTATGACTGGAGCAATAGCACCATTTTATTTCTTTATGTTTCCATAGTTTTACTTTGCGGTTTTTTGGCTTTTTTAAAACTGGGTAGTGTAGGAGTAGGGAAAATAGTAACAATGCGACTCATAGTCCTATTCTTTTTTATAGGATTGCTCGTGAAAGTATTGAAATCCGCTCCAGACACCCACCCTATTTTAATTACTTTTTTCCCTGCAGTAGTTTTTATAACCACCTATGTCCAGTCTATTAAAAAGGACAGTGTCCGTGAAATTATTTTAATGGTATCCGTTGTAGTTCCCTTTATAGTTTTTTTGACCAATGCGCTAATGAAGTAAGGCACCAAACTCGTCCTTCTCAACGCTCATTTGCGGTACTGTAATCGAAAATCAATAAAACAACTACCAATACACCATTGGTTAGGTCATGGGAGTGGCAAGAAAATGACCGATATTAAAACCCATTTTTTAAATAAAGGGTATCTTTACCGTAAAATATTGTCTATATGTTCAGTGATTTTGCATTTAAAATATTTGAAGAAAGCATAGAAAAATATCATCAAAAAGATGATGTATCCCAGGAGTTCAACAACCCCTATCCAAAGGAAGATATATCCCATCTTTTATATCGCAAAAATTGGATAGATACGGTGCAATGGCATTATGAAGATATTATACGTGATCCCAATATTGAACCATTGGCCGCGTTAAAATTAAAAAGACAGATTGATGCCAGTAATCAGGATAGGACAGACCTGGTAGAATTTATTGACAGTTACTTTTTAAATAAATACCAATTGGTAGAAAAAAGGACAGATGCCACAATAAATACGGAAAGTCCGGCTTGGGCCATAGACCGACTTTCCATTTTGGCCCTGAAAATATATCATATGCAGGAGGAAGTTAATAGAACGGATGCCTCTCAAGATCATATCCAAAAATGCCAAAATAAACTGAATGTCCTTTTGGAACAGAAGAAAGACCTTTGCTCTGCTATAGATCAATTATTAGAGGATATCGAATCTGGGAAAAAATACATGAAAGTGTACAAGCAGATGAAGATGTACAATGACAATGAATTAAATCCTGTTCTCCGTAAAGCCCCCTAAAGTCAAATTTGCCTTCCCATATTTAAGGGATTATTGAATATATAAATGGAAATAGCGCCCAAAATTCCAATCGCCCATTCTGAGACCGCTAAAAATGGAATTGAAGAACCTGCATCTTCGGCTGGGGAAGGATTACATATTCTGGTAATTCGATTGTCGGCCATGGGAGACGTAGCCATGACAGTTCCTATTATAGCCGCTTTATTGGAGCAATATCCCAAGGTTAAAATTACCGTGCTTACCAGAGCGTTTTTTAGCCCTCTTTTTTCTGAACTCAATAATGTAACCGTTTACGAGGCGGATGTAAAAGGGAAGCACAAGGGCGTTTTTGGACTTTGGAAGCTCTATAAGGAACTTAAAAGTCTCCATATAGATATGGTTGCCGACATGCACAATGTACTACGCAGCAACATCCTTAGGCTGTATTTTAAGTTGGGATCAATTCCGTTTGTCCAAGTGGATAAAGGCAGGGCAGGAAAGAAGGCTTTGACCTCCCTGACCCATAAAGTTTTTGAACCTTTGAAAACTACCCACCAACGCTATGCGGATATTTTTGGGAAATTGGCCATGCCAATAGATATGGAAAAAGCAAATCCACTACCTAAAAGGGCTATAGCCCCTTCCACAAAGAAATTGTTAAAGGGCAAGGAACAAAAATGGATAGGTATTGCTCCTTTTGCAGCATTTAACGGCAAAATGTATCCTTTGGATTTGATGGAAAAGGTAGTTCATAGCCTAAACAAAACCAGTGGCTTCAAAATATTGTTATTTGGTGGAGGGGAAAGGGAAAAAACTATATTGGATAAATGGGAACGTAATTTCGAGAACAGTATTAATCTGGTGGGAAAATTGACCTTCAAGGAGGAATTGGCTTTAATCTCACAGTTAAATTTAATGTTGGCCATGGATAGCGGTAATGCCCATTTAGCTGCATTATTTGGAATCCCTACCCTAACCTTATGGGGTGTAACCCATCCGTATGCGGGATTCTATCCGTTTAAACAAGATCCTCAAAATGCCTTGTTGGCGGATAGGGAGCAATTTCCGCTGATCCCAACATCGGTCTATGGAAACAAATACCCTCCCGGGTATGAAAATGTAATGCGCACCATAGCACCTGAGGATGTTCTTTCTAAAATTGAGGAAATGATAAACAGACAATTATCACGATAACTATTCGGGTTATTTTTTGCAGCGTGGTTGACTGGCCTCGACACTTCTTCAAAGCGAAGCATGAGCGACAAGAAGTCGAACAAATGGCTCTTTAACTTAACGTATATACACACTCAATCATGGGAAATAGATAATACATACTGACGAAGCTTCACGAATATTCTAAGCACTTTGAAGGGTTGGAGAACGCCAAGAAGGGAAACCGTGAGCAGCAGGGGAATTCAATCCTTAATGAATTGAGCCACAAGTGAGATTTCTCCCTTTGGTCGAAATGACCTTAGTAATCAATTCTACAGAGCGAAAGATCAACAATAAGAAGTCGCACTAATGGCTTTTCAATGCGACATATAAATAAACTGATAATGGGAAGTTGATCGTGTTAGGCTTAAACTTCACCTCTATTCTTAATCGCTTTGTAATACTGGAGATCTCTAAATCGGTGGACTTTCCAAAACGGAATCTAGCTTCATCCTAAAACAACAAACTATGCCGGCTCTTTGTACTCTATTAATTTGAAGTATTGACGAAGCTGTTGAATATACTTATATCGCAACATCTTACTATTGCCTTCAACCATCAATGTACGTATCCCGATATAGGACGAAATTAGGTAGGTGGCCACAGCTTCACTATCTATATGCCTGTCAACATATCCATCCGTTTTTCCTTTTTGAAGGGCTGTTACCAAATTAACTTCCCACACCTTCAAAATGTCCTGTAGATAATTCATTATATCAGGGTTCTTCCCATTAAATTCAGTAATAAAATTACTTAAAACGAATCCATAATCCAGAAAGTTATGCTCTGCAGTTTCCAACGCATCATCAAAACAGGCTACAATCTTGTTCAAGGGGTCTTCTTGACCTTCTATTGGTTCAATTAAACTACTATAGACCTTTCTAAAAAGTAGATTCTGTACAATACTTATAAAATACTCTTCCTTGGATTGAAAATGGTAATAAAAAGCTCCTTTTGAAAGGGAGAGCTCCTTTAATATATCATCAATACTTGTATTAAAATAGCCCTTTTGGTAAAAAATCTCCAAGCCGGTGGTTTGTATGCGCTGCATGGTAGCCATGCGTTTCAATTGTTTGTCCATAAGATTTGGTTTTGGGTAAACAGACTTTTCAGTCTGTTACCCTAACTCCAATTCCGGCCTTTTATTTAAATATAAGTGCTAAAAATATGTTTAAATCGATAAAATGCTCAAAAAAACTATAGTTAAGCCCTTTTTTAAAACCCAACAAACCAATTGGTCCTTTCACCTCCGATATGCAAAGAACCTCTTTGGCATAATTTTAATAAACAATTTTAGGTTACCGACCCCTGACAACTACTCCCCGCTCCTGCCGTACACCCAAAACAATGCTGCGAAACTATAATGTTCCTATCTGTAAGAACCTCCTCGTTATAATCCTTAATATGTTTGATCTTACTGGCCACTTTAAGCCCTAACATCTGATTGAAGTCGCAATCATACAACCATCCATCCCAACTCACCGAAATAGTATTGGTACACATAACATTTTCCACGGCGGAAGGGTTATACGCCTCTACTAGGGAATACATATAATCTTCATAATTCCCTGAAGCCATTAAATAATCCAAAAAACGGGCTATTGGCAAGTTTGTTATGGCAAAGAGATTATGGAATTGAATTTCAAAATCTTCCATCAGTGCCTTTTTAAAATCGCGCTCAAGTGCTGATTGGTCTCCTGGTAAAAAAGCGCCAGAGGGATTATAGACCAGGTCCAATCGCAACGAACTATCCGGCATACCATAACCAACGGCGTTCAGTTCCTGAAGTGCTTTGATGGACTTGTCGAACACTCCTTCTCCCCGCTGTTTGTCCGTTTTGCCACGGGTGTAATGGGGCATGGACGAAACAACATGGATATTATATTTTTTAAAAAACTCCGGAAGATTATAATATTTCTTGTTGGCCCTAATGATGGTAAGGTTGGAACGTACAATAAAATCCTTTACCCCTGCTCTAGAAGCCTCTTCCACAAACCACCTAAAATTGGGATTCATCTCCGGGGCACCTCCTGTTAAATCTAAAGTATGGGCACCCGTATTGCGGATGACCTCCAGGCATTGCTCCATGGTTTCCCTAGTCATTATTTCCTTTCTATCGGGACCTGCATCCACATGACAGTGTTCACAAACCTGATTGCACATATACCCAACATTGATTTGTAGAATTTCCAATGTTTTTGGGCGCAATGGAAACTGCCCAATTTGGGCAATTTTATCCTTAAAATATGGTAATTCCCCATTTTCGAAAATACCGCCTTCAAGGATTTCCAATTGTTTATTATCTGTGACAAGGGCATTGTGCCTTGCCTTTAAAGATTTTGTTGCCATTCTTACATAGTATTAAAGCACTTTTTTACATGGAAAGCTTATTGTACTTATTCATCATTTGAACTCCATGTACTAAGGTTGCACCGCTTTCAATGGCCGCACCTGCATGTACCGCTTCCATCATCTCCTCCTTAGTTATCCCTTTTTGCAGACCGTCTTTGGTATAGGCATCAATACAATAGGGACACTTAACCACATGGGCCACTGCCAAAGCGATTAGGGATTTTTCCCTAGCACTAAGGGCCCCTTCCTCAAATACCTTTCCGTAGTAATCAAAGAACTTGGTACCAAGTTCCTCGCTCCATTCGGTTATATTTCCAAACTTGCGTAAATCTGCCGGGTCATAATAAGAATCTGCCATAATATATATTTTAAATAGTTATTTTGGAAAACCTAGGTTTTGTTGGTTTCCTTTATTAATAATTTTTTTATCCCATAACTTTATGGTAAAACCTTGAAGAGGGCAGAAAGCCACTATACCGGGGTACTATCCGGCAACTAAGATTTTTAGGATATGGGAGAAGAATGTTACGGAAATATATTTCCTTAACCAATACTAGCTAATGAAGTGGAAAGGGAGAACCCTTATTAAAATAAGTGTTGTTAAAGTTAAAGACTGAAGGAACAAAACCCTGAACAATAATTTCTCTAAATGGTGCAACCAAGGAGAGGATTAGTAGAAAGATCTTTTTGGAAGTATCTTTTAACCCTTTTAAAATCCTCTGTAAATCCTCGCTAGTATCCAAATCCAACAAGATACGAAGTTGAATTACATCTACCTTGGAGGCTTCAATTAGTGTGGTTATTTTTTTTGTAAGTGTATTTGTTTTCCAAGGTAAGTCCATAAAAGCCCTAACATCAAATTGGGATTTATGGAGACCCATTAAATAAAAACCACCATCCCTGGAAGGCCCCAAAACAGCTTTCTTAGCTTGAAGTAGCCTGGAAGCTTTTATGATATCGGAGGATTTTAATTGGGGGGTATCGTTCCCTATGGTAATAACATTATCATATCCCTTATCGAAAATGGATTTGATTGCATTTACAAACCTTTCCCCAAAAGAATTTCCATATTGCTCCTTTTCGGTAATAAGAAAATGGGGAAGTCCTGTTTTTTTTGCCGTATTTATTGCATGTTCCGTTAACCCTTGAAATAATACACCACCCTTGGGCATACACTTATGTTTCAATTCTTCCTTGGAGGAATTGGCAAAAATGAGAATTGCGTTACTATTTATTTTACAATGTTCCTGCATTAATACTAAAGTTGCATCATCTTAGCTAAAAACTTACACCTTTGTTTAGTCGATGAACATACAATTTCATTACGGCAAGCATGAAATTGAATCTTCCTTTTACTCAAATTTAAACTAATAAGTCGGTTATCCATAGAAATACCCTAATGATCAATCTCAATAGATATGTACTTAGGAAATTACCTCGGCTCGTGTAACAAACTAAGATAATTCCGTTTCAATTAATAACTTTAATGTTGCTATATAAAAAAAATCAGCTTCAAATGGAAGCTGATTTTATAAGTTAAATTAACTCTATCTTTTACTCCCGTACTATGGGAATAGTCTGTTTTGAAACTGAAGAAACAAGTGTCAAGTAATAAACTCCAGGTATTTGTCTTCCCAAATTGGAAAGTTGTAATTCAATATCGGTTTGTGATTCTGACGTTGTAAAATCTCCCTTTTCCAATTGAATACCAAGTGCATTGGTCACATAATAGGTATATTCGCCGGAAGTACCTGTAGGCAATTTAAGGCTAATTCTGCCATCACTTTTTACAGGGTTGGGGTAGGCAATGGTTTTCGCTGTAAGCCCAGAGCTAGCAGCTATTGAAAAATTAATTGTTGTATTGGCAATAATACTTCCCGAGCCATTACTGCCCGAATGTGCAACAGCTTTCAAACTATAAGAACCGTTGGGCAGGTTAACAGGAATGTAATCTCCATTTGTATCACCAAATAGAGCATAAGGCGCGGCAGATTCTGTCCAGCTTCTAGACAATGCACCCGAAAGGGTAAAGACAACACTTTGTGTATTTGTTGGTGCATTGGCCCTTACATTAACCCCCTGGGCATCATTTGAACTAATTGATGTGCCATTGGAAAGTGGACCAATACTTGCATTAGAGGAGGCATTAATTAAATTAAAACTTATAGCGGAAGGTGTGGGAGTTGGATTTGTTGGTGTCCCTGAACCCGCAACTATAACTATTGTACTCGAAGCTGTAGCTCCGGAATTATCTGTTACAATTACTTTTATCTCATGATTACCGGCTGAAATACCAACAATTGGATGCGGCGTATAATTGGACCCATCCGTATCCACCAATATACCATCTACATAAATTTGATATTTAACAATACTTCCATCCGCATCGCTAGCGTTTACTCCAACAGAAACAGTACTTCCTATTGCCACTTGTTGACCATTGCTCAAGTTGGAAAAATTAACTATTGGATTGTTACTTCCGCCTGTTGGCGGAGTCGGAGGGGTAGGAGAACCACTTCCAACTGTAATATTTGCAGTTGTAGAAGTACTAGTGCCACTGTTATCTGTAACAGTAGCCTTTATTGAATAACTTCCTGAACTTGTCAAGGCAAGCGGATGAGGCGTGTAAGATGCTCCGTCTGTATCTACCAATACATTGTTCACAAAAATTTCATGTTTGGATATACTGCCATCTGTATCATTTGCATTTAGTCCTATGGCCAAAGTTCCTCCAACTGAAAAACTCTGTCCGTTACTGAAATTGGTGAAATTAACAGTTGGCGGATTATTGCCGGTAGGCGGGGTAGGAACTGGAGGAGGTGTTGTGCTACCTCCTACGGTGAAGTTAACCGTTGCCGAAGTACTTGCGCCACTGTTATCTGTAACCGTAGCCTTCAGTGAGTAACTGCCTGCGCTAAGTTGGGTCAATTGATATGGTGAATAAGATGCTCCGTCAGTATCAACCAAAGAATTATTAACAAAAAGTTCATGTTTCGAAATACTACCGTCAGAATCATTTGCAGATAGTCCAACAGATAAACTACTGCCTACTGAAAAATTCTGTCCGTTAGTGATGTTCGAAAAACTCACAGTTGGTGGAGTGTTGTTTGCTGGAGGTGGTGTTGGAGGGGTAGGTGTTGTTGGAGGGGTAGAACCTCCACTACAATTTGTCTGGGCTGTTGACAAGTTTTGGGCTGTGGATTCCGAATAGCTACTCTCTTTGTACAGAACCATTCTATCTATAAGATGCCCATTTGATCTGCCGGATACCTGTATGGAATAAACCCCAGTTTGATTGAAAGTAGCATAAACAAAATGAGCATCATTATCACTTGTCTTTGTAGACCAACTCCAATCAATCGTATTTGTATAAACTTTAAAATAACCACCAGATGTAGCCCCATTGGCCACCGGAGATTTTCCAGAACCACCAGGGTAAACCCTGTGAGTGCCCTTTAATCCAAAAAAATCAGAGGCATTGATTTTAAGCCAAGAGTCGTTATGCTCGGTTGAGGGGTTACTACTGGCTATTACACCAATCTTGTTTCTCCAAATAAATCGGTAAGTACCTGGAGAATTAATTCTAACACTATAGGTAATTACAGAACTACCTGGAGCACCAAATGAATCCGATCCCCTGTAAGCAAGAGTCGAACCGGCAGATGCATTGGAAACGGATTCCTTCCGCCAGCTACCCGCCAATTTTGATTCCATTTCCAAAATGGCAATCCCATTTCTTTCTTCAAAATCAGCACCCGTACACTGGGCATAGGCCTGATAGAAAAAAATAGTGTTAATTAATAAAAATAAAGTAATTTTTGTTTTCATAATTCATAAATGTTTGTGGGGTTAATAATAAATAATTTGTTAAAAAAATCTTACCTAAACGTATACGATTTAGTAAGTACTTGGAAGCCAAATCAAAGCAAAAAACTCACCTCAAGATTGCTCTTAATAAAATGTTAAGGGGGAATGGGGGTAAAAATACGATGAACCTACCGAAATATCAGCTAATGCGATAAAATTTAACATATATTTCATAACAGCACATCAATTGTAAGATAAATACTTAAACTGTCCAAATTATTTCTTAAGTGTGGTACAAGTTTAGATTAACTCAAAAATAAAATGAATATTTATTTTTTAAATAATTAGACAATCCAAAATATATAATCAACTCGTGGAGCGTTTTAAATATAATACTTATCTAGCGTTACAAAATAGATTAACAAATCTCTTATAGCCTGCTACATATACACTAATCTAGCGCTACACAATACTGAGCATATCTTAAAATGAATCAAACAGGAAAACATAGCCCACAAATCAAAAAAACCTTCGAATTAATCTTCGAAGGTTTTTTTAAATATAAGTCCTTATGGATAGCACCTCTAAAACTTTACTCCTTTTTGTATTTATCGTTTAAAATTTTAACGATAGCATCAGTAACATTATGTGCCTCTTTACCGTAAAGTACACTTCCCCCGTCTCCACCGGTCAAAATAAAGGAATACCCATTTGATTCTCCAAAGGCCTTAATCTCCTTTTTTACTTTCGATACCAAACTATCCATCTCCGTTTGTCCCTGCATTTGCAATTGTTGTTCCTCCTGCTGTAACTGTTGCCCTATAAACTGACTGCGTTGCTGTAATTGACCATACTCCTCTTGAGCCTTGGCCTGTGCCATTTTTTGGGCCTTTGCCTGAAAAGCCTGAGCTTCTATTTGAAAAGCCTGAGAAATACTGTCCCTCTTTTTACCAAAAGCGTCACTCCTTGTTTTGAATTTAGCCTCAATATCCACTTTCTCCTGATAAGTGTCCATTAACTTCACATTATCCACAAAAGCTATTTTTTCTTGCTGGCAAGATATTGCTCCAATGAATACCACCGCCAAAACTAATTTTTTCATTTTCTCTTTAGTTTAAATTTGGGCAAAAATAGAAAAGCTTTTTTACAATAAGAGAAAAAATAATATTATTCATAACAGTAACCCCTTAATTCCAATGCCCCACCAAACACCCATTTCACCAGATAAAAACACTGCATATGTATACAATAAAATAAATTGATTACAAAAACCAAAACCATCAAAAATAACTATTCTTTTGACCCGCTTAAATTGGCCATAAAAAACACTTCTCAAGAGCCTAATGTCATTTATCGTTTCGGCAGCACAACTGCTCTTAAAGGCCTTTAAAATGTGTTTTAGTGCCTTCTAAACACATAGATCAAGGAGGAATACTCCTTAGACCTCAAAGCGCGGAAATTGGAAATTAAACCAATTAAAAAAGCCCTTATAAAGTTTTGTTTGCCATTCTTATATTTTTCGGAAAGAAGAGCAACATAGAAGGCATCAAAAAACATGGGCTTGGTCCGTACCAATTTCATTCCATATTTTCCAAAGATAGCTTGAATACTCTTTTGGGAAAAATGCCAAAGATGCCGTGGCACATCAAAAGCCGCCCAATACTCTTTATAATATTCGGCATCGTAAGATCTAAAATTGGGAACCGCAACCACCAAGGTTCCGTCTTCAGTTAGGAGTCCGACCAATTTGGCTATCTGCGAATCAAGATCAGGTAAATGTTCCAAAACATGCCAAAGGGTAATAACCTCAAATTTTTGACCAATTGGTAAAGTGTTCAGATCATCCAAAAGTAAAACACCCTTATCCCCTGCTTTAAGCCTTGCCAATCCATTGGGTTCAATACCCGTAATTTTCCAGCCATCATGTTTTGCTCCCACCAAAAAATCACCAGTACCGGCTCCTACATCCAAAAGGGTTTTATCCGTACTCGCATAGGAATTAATTAGCGAAAGCTTACTCTTAAGATTGTAACCTTTTACCGTATGATACATTTTATCCACCAAGGACTTCTTGGCATCGGTATGGGAAATATAATCTTCGCTTTCATAATACCGCCCAAGATTCTCTGGTTGTGGTTCAGTAATCAACATGTCCAAAACAGGATCGTGCATTAATTTAAACGACTCTCCAGTGAGGGTATAATCCTTGGTTTCCAAATAAAGCTTCATAGTTCCGTAAGGCCGATAAAAATCATTTTCATAAGCTACGAAGATACTTCAAAACCGTAGTCTATAAAAGTGAAATGACAGGAAGATTTTAGCTATTACAACTACAATACCCTAACCCAAAGAAATCTTCAATAACATATTTTCAAATAAAATACATAGCCAAAACTTTCATCATTAAATTGACAATAAGTGAAAACAAATTTGAAATAGACTTGTTACAATAAGTTTCCAAAAGATTTAAAAAATATCAAATTCATATTCTCTCTTTCTTGCTTCAAATAACATTAATATGACCTAAACATAAATTTCAAACTTCTTAAAACAATAGTACAATTCAAATAATTACACGTATACATCCGCGACTCCTAAATGTCATTTTTACAAGACAATCCCAAATCAAAAAATACAAATAATAGCATGATGGTACTTAGATATTTTGGATAAAATATTTACCAGTAGTTTTAGCCATTAATTAATTTTCTTAGCCCAAACAGCATATTCCATAGAAGCACAAAAAAAAGTGATTGCCAATTTAACTTGACAAACACCTTTCTATAATACCAAATTTTTAGTTGCTTAAATAGTCATTAAAACGCATGAAATTGACCAATGTTCCACGTGGAACATTTAGTATTCCATTCAAATCTATCGTCCCATATAGACCAGCAATACACTAATATCGCTAGGAGAAACCCCACTAATTCTAGAGGCCTGGGATATAGTTACAGGCTGTATTGCCTTCAACTTTTCCCTAGCTTCATAAGAAAGTGATTTAAGCTTACTATAGTCAAATCCCTTGGGAATTTTAATATTTTCGAGACGCTGTAGCTTATCTGCGTTATTCTTTTCTTTGGCGATATAACCTGAATATTTAACCTGAATTTCCGCTTGTTCCAATATCTCCCTGTCCAAATTATTCTCAGCCACAAAGGCAGAAACCTCCTCCAATTGCAACATATGATCCATTGTAACCCTTGGTCTAGAAAACACCTTAAACATCTTGTCGGGTTGCCTAACTTTAGACGAATCCACACTCTCTAAAATAGGATTAATATCATCTGGTCTAAAACTAGTTTCCCTGAAAAATTCAACAAAAGCATTGGACTTTCTCTCCTTCTCCTCCATTTTTTTCAACCTATCAATTCTAGCCAATCCCATCTCATAACTCCTGGGCGTAAGTCTTAAATCGGCATTATCCTGACGTAAAAGAGTCCTGTATTCCGCCCTGGAAGTAAACATCCGATAAGGCTCCTCAGTACCCTTGGTAATAAGATCATCAACCAAAACTCCAATATAAGCCTCGTCCCTGTTTAGTATAAAAGCCTCCTTCTCGTTGATTTTTAAATGTGCATTTATTCCAGCCATTAAACCTTGTGAAGCTGCCTCCTCGTAACCCGTTGTGCCATTAATCTGTCCAGCAAAATATAAATTATTTATAAGCTTGGTTTCTAATGTATGCTTCAACTGTGTAGGCGGAAAATAGTCATATTCGATGGCATAACCCGGCCTAAAGAACTTCACATTTTCAAAACCCTTGACAGATTTCAAAGCTTTGTACTGAACATCCTCTGGCAAGGAAGTCGAAAATCCATTAACGTAGACCTCCACCGTATTCCACCCCTCCGGCTCAACAAAAAGCTGATGACTATCCTTGTCAGCAAACCTATTGATCTTATCTTCAATAGAAGGACAATATCTAGGCCCCAAACTCTTAATTCTACCATTGAACATAGGGGAGCGATCAAAACCTTCCCTAAGCAAATCGTGAACCAAAAGACTGGTATGGGTCATATAACAATCCCTCTGATGGGTCAAAGCCTTGGTGTCAGAATATGAAAATTTCTCGGGAATATCATCACCAGGTTGTGGGATCATAACTGAATAATCCAATGAACGACCATCTACACGTGGAGGTGTACCCGTCTTCATTCTACCACTTTCAAAACCCAATTCCACTAATTGTTCAGTAATGCCAGTAGCGGCCTTTTCACCAGCCCTTCCCCCACCAAACTGTTTGTCCCCAATGTGAATTAATCCATTTAAGAAGGTACCGTTGGTTAGCACTACAGCTCTTGATTTAATATCTAATCCAAGAGAAGTTTTCACCCCTACGGCACGACCATTTTCTACCAATAGACCAGACACCATTTCCTGATAAAAATCCACATTTGGAGTATTCTCCAAAGCCATTCGCCATTCCTCAGCAAACCGCATCCTATCATTTTGAGTCCTAGGACTCCACATGGCTGGGCCTTTACTTTTATTGAGCATCTTAAATTGTATGGCACTCTTGTCACTAACAATACCACTATATCCACCAAGAGCATCTATTTCCCGAACAATCTGTCCCTTAGCAATTCCGCCCATTGCAGGATTACAGGACATCTGTCCAATGGTCTGTAAGTTCATTGTAACCAATAAGGTTTTAGAACCCAAATTGGCAGCAGCAGCAGCAGCTTCCGCTCCAGCATGACCAGCTCCAACCACTATAACATCGTATTCCTTTTCAAACATAATTTTCAATGTTCCACGTGGAACAATTTAATTTTTTCATCTTCCTTTAGCCTCATTTGCATGGTTTCCTCTTCACTTTTGTCGCCATATCCCAAAAGGTGAAGAACCCCATGTGCCATAACCCGCTTTAATTCCAAGTAAAATTCAACACCGAAATCCAGTGCATTTTCCTTCACTCGTTCAATAGAAATAAAAATATCTCCAGCTATGCCACTCATATCCTCATAAGGAAAAGTAATAATATCCGTGTAGGTATCATGATCAAGATAGTCCTGATTTATCTTTAACAAATAATCATCATCACAAAATATAAAATCCAATTGGCTAAAAACCTTATCCTCCGAAAGAATTATCCTACTAATCCAATCGGCAAACTTGGCTTCATCATCAATACTAAAATCTGTTTCGTAGTGGAAATCAATCATCAATCCTAAAATATTCTTTCACCCTTATTTGAAAATTTTGCTGCAAAGGTAATGCTTGTCTATTTAAAATCTCCACATCATTACGATAATTATCTAATATTGAGGGCCTAGTAAGAATGGGGTTCTCAAAGAAATTAACATTACTCTTGCTCTCCCTCTCTTTAGACTTGCCCTGTTTAATAGCGGCATTATCCAACTTCAACATTTCCCTATTAATGTTGTTCATCTTATTAATAGTTTGCTGGGTAACTCCACTTCTCAATAAATCATTTTGAAAATCCTCCATCTGCTTCAACAATTTTTCACCCAACTTACGATCATCGTTATTAATAAGGTTCTTTAATTGATCCTCAAGTTGTTCTCGCAATAGTTGCTGTTCTTTGTAAATCTCAAATAATTCATTTAGTTCCTCTTCACTAGGCCCCCACTGACTTCCACCAGAACCACCCTCGCTTCCACCTCCGCCACCCTGGCCGGTTCCAGATCCTTGCCCTTCCTTAGAACCCTTCCCCTTGCCATTACCGCCTTCTTTACCATTATCTCCTGCCTCTCCATCACCATCTTTACCATCATTTCCATTCTTCCCAGAATTACCTTCTTCTCCTTTGCCTTTCTTTCCCTCGCCAGAACTACCGCCTTCAGAGCCCTTTTTTCCCATCTCTGCCAATTTCTCACCCAACTTTTCCTGGCCCAAAATAATATCCGGCAATTGAAAACCTTCTCCCTCCCCCTTACCCATACTTGGACTCATACTCTGCTGTAAGTTCTCCAAAACATTGGCCAAAAAATCACTTAGATTATTAGCTGCGTTAAGAACATATTTTTGATAAGAAGCTCCTTGATACATTTCACTCTCCGCCATACTCTCCAAAGCCTTATCCAAATTATAATACACTTCAGTAATTTGTTCATTTACGAATTCTGAGAGTTCAGCCTGTCTCAAGGATAAGGCAAACAAACTATCATCTACATGTTTGAACAATTCCCTCAATTCTTGTTGTCTTTTAATACCTGTACTGTTAACCGTACCTGACAATTCAGTCTGGGCCAAACTCTTATACAATCCTTCCTGTTTAAAAGAAAAAGTGATTAAATTATCCAATAATTGCCTCAGCATCTCAGCATCTTCCGCAGTAGAAGAACCCCCTCCTCCACCAGAACTAGCAGCCGACAAATCGTCCGCCAAATCTCTCATTTTTTTTGCAGCCGACCTTTGTTTGGATTTAGTCTTCTCGGAGAGATTATTCCCATCTTGAGACCCATTTTCTGAATTAATTTGTTTACCAATCTCTTCCAAAGCATCATCAAGTTCACGCCTAATTGCATCAATTTTCTCCTCATCAATCTTCAAACCCATTGGCTTCTTCAGACTAGTATCATCCTTCCTCAATTCTTCCAATTCCTTAGAAACCCGATCAAATTCAGAACCCAGTTTACTCTGTTCCTCCTTTAATTCCTTCCTTTTCCTTTCAAATTCCTCGGAAATTAATGATAGCTGTTTACCTGCCAACTTTTCTAATTCCATACTAAGCTGATCCGCCTTTTGTTGAATATAATAACGTTTGGTCAGCTCCAACAATTGTTCCAAATTACGATCTGCATATCTTTGCTTCTTACCAAGTTCCTCCAACCGCTTAGCCAGTTCATCCTTGTCCATCTTTTCTGCCAACCTATTCAGCTCCTCCAACAACCTTTCATTCTTCTTAGCCTCCAACTCCTGCCTTTCCAAACGTTCTTCTAGAAGTTTCTTTAACTTACTATCTTCTTCCGACTTCTTAAGATTATCCTTCAATTGCCCACTAAACTTTTTCATTAAATCCTCCTGCACCTCCTGCTGCTTTAAAAAATCCTTGATCCTATTTTGATCTGAAAAACTAAGCCCACTATTTTCCCTATCCTGCCTATTAATCTCCTTTAAATTTTTCTGCTGTTCCTTTGACATTTCCAAAGATTTGTCCAGATTCTTGAGAATAGACTTTTGAAACACTAATTCTTTGTCTTTCAATTGATTATCGTTGAGCAAAACCGAACTAAAGACTTGACTCTTAGTCACCTTTCCATTATGAAAGGCATCATTATCCACAACTTCAAAATAGAAATCATAAACCTCACCTTCCTCCAAATCCAAACCAGACGGAAAGGTGTAATAAAACTTATTATAATTCACATTTGGATTGGACAACACCAAAACATTCTTATTCTCCCGACCATTCTTAAAATAGATCAATCTAACCGTGTTCAACCTATAATCATCTGTAGCCTCCCCTACATAATATGATAGATTAGGATTTAAGGAATCAAGAACCTGATCTACCCGTAAACTCGGAAAAGCATCCCTAACAACGGTAAAGCGATAACCCAACTTTTCATAGTTAGCAACATTTCCATTAGAAATGGACAATTCATAGTCCAAATTAGAATAAATCCGCCTATTGAAATTAAATATGTCCCCAACCCTATGAAACCTCTGAATACTATCCCCTACATTAAAAAGAACCTCATCCGTAGTACGGGTCTTCATCTTCCATGAAACACTTGTTCCTTCAGGAAAAACAGCATTACCAGTACTTTTAATTACCTCATCCTCCCTTTCAGTGTAATCCGGATAGTCCAAAAACATTTCAAAATCTACAATACTAGGAGCCGTAAGAACATTTAAAAAAAACTCTTTTGACCTAAACCCATTAGATATAAAATAGAAGGAAGTACTCTTCAAAGGACGGGTAAATTCGTATTGGTAAAGCCCCTCTTTGAACTGCAAAAGGAACTCCTTACCATCTACCACAATGGAAACACTTTCCGGTTTAACCCTCCCTTCCGTGGTTAACGAAACCGTTAAGGATTTGCCCTCCAGCACATCCAAACTAGAAGTCAATAATTTAAAGGTAAAAGGAGCGGGCGGCTCATAGGCCAAATCGTAATTAACGACCCTCTTATACGAACTGAAATAGGAAACTACATCCCCAGATACCCAAATTAAAACGAAAATAATAAGAGGTAATAATAAATATTTGGCGTATCCTATATTTTCCTTAAGATTCACAGCCTTTACGAAAGGAACAACACTCAATTCCATAGATCTTTGTTGAATACTGGCCAACAGCAATTCCGACTTAGTATTACTTTCGGCTAAATCCAATAGATTAAAAAGCTTATCCTCTACCTCAGGAAAATGTTTACCTATAAGAAGGGAGGCTTCCTTATTACTTAAGCCCCGCTTCCATCTTAATAAGAAAGATAAAGGAGTAACAATAAATTTCCACAACAAATACAATTCAACACCAACAAATAGCACTAAAAGCAACAATCTCCCAGTAGAACTCAACCACAAAAAATATTCTATTCCAACTACCACCAAAAAGAAAAGCAATCCAAATGCCAAAAAAAGAAGTAACCCCTTAAGCAACATCTTGGTATAGAACTTTGCAATAAAGGCATTAAGCTTATCTAATATTTTATTATAATTATCCAAATTAGATCATTTTATAACCAAGGTACAAAAAAGCCCCCTAGTCCCAAAGCAACCAAAACCGAATCCCAAAATAGAACGCTTTATGTATCTTTGCGCAAAAATAATACTTCATGACCAAGAAAGTAAGAGTTCGCTTTGCTCCCAGTCCAACAGGACCTCTACATATTGGCGGTGTTAGAACCGCCTTATTCAATTATTTGTACGCCAAAAAGCATAAGGGCGACTTCATTCTAAGAATTGAGGATACCGATCAAAATAGGTATGTAGAAGGGGCAGAACAATATATAATAGAAGCCTTAAATTGGTGTAATATACCTTACGATGAAGGCCCAGGAAAAGATGGTGGATATGGTCCCTACAGGCAAAGCGAGAGAAAAGAATTATATCAAAAATATGCGGATAGCCTTATCGAAAAGGGCCATGCCTATTACGCCTTTGATACCAATGAGAATCTCGATTTTCATAGAAAAGACCATGAAGAAAAGGGAAAAACCTTCATATACAATTATCACAATAGGTTAAAGCTTTCCAATTCATTGTCTTTAAGTCCAGAGGAAACTAAAGCCAAACTACAAGCCGGGGAAGAATATGTCATAAGATTTAAAACACCTCAGGACTCGGAATTACATTTAACCGATCTTATAAGGGGCGATATTAAAATAGATACCAATACTTTGGACGATAAGGTTTTGTTTAAAAGCGACGGCATGCCCACCTACCATTTGGCCAATATAGTGGATGACCATTTAATGGACATTACACATGTTATACGCGGAGAAGAATGGTTACCTTCTTTGGCGCTACACCAGCAACTATACGATGCCTTTGGTTGGGAAGCCCCAAAATTTGCCCATTTGCCCCTAATCATGAAACCAGTGGGCAAAGGAAAACTTAGCAAAAGGGATGGGGAGAAAATGGGATTTCCGGTATTTCCCCTTACATGGAACGATTCCATAGGATATAGGGAAGCAGGGTATTTTCCTGAAGCTGTCACGAACTTCTTGGCCCTATTAGGCTGGAATCCAGGTACTGAACAAGAGATATTTTCACTAGAAGAACTTATTTCCACATTTAGCTTGGAGAGGGTCAACAAATCAGGAGCACGCTTTGATCCAGACAAAACCAAATGGTATAATCAGCACTACATGCAAATTCAGGACAATACAGTACTTGCCAATGCCTTTATGCTGCACATGAATACTAAAGGGATAACCCTCCCAAACGATAAAAATAATGCCGAATTTGTAAAACTGGTGGTTGACCTAATTAAAGAGCGTGCCACTTTTGTAAAAGATTTTTGGGAATTGGGAAATTACTTCTTTTTAGCTCCAAGTGAATATGATGAAAAAGCAGTTAAAAAGCAGTGGAAAGAAGATACTGCAAGCATTATGGGCCAGTTGGTTTCCCATTTGGAAGGGTTGGACGACTTCGGATCACAAAACCTTGAAACCCAGGTAAAACAATGGATAACAGAAAATGAACTATCCTTTGGAAAAGTAATGCCCCCACTCAGACTGGTCATTGTTGGCGAAATGAAAGGGCCCCATATTTTCGACATTATGGCCCTAATAGGTAAAACCGATAGTATCAATAGAATTAAAACGGCCCTGAGCCTCCTATAGACACCGACATTATCGATTAATTTACAAAAACAGACCTTTATGTACCTCAAAATATACAGTATAACCTCAGGTATGTAACATATTTGTAGAAAATACAACATATCTACAAAGTCTTTCGTAAATTCAGTAGCTAATTTTAAACACTTTATCATGGGTTCATTTTTACTGATACCGTTATTACTTATCGGTTTTGTTATTCTATTTTCTTCCTTTTTTATAGTTAAGCAACAAACAGCTGTTATCATCGAGCGCTTTGGTAAATTCAATAGCGTGCGAACTTCTGGTCTACAGATGAAGATTCCATTGGTAGATCGCATTGTAGCCCGTGTTGGGCTTAAAATTCAACAATTGGATGTGATTGTTGAGACCAAAACTTTGGACGATGTATTTGTAAAACTTAAAATATCCGTCCAATATGTTGTTCTTAAGAACAAAGTATATGAAGCCTTTTATCAATTGGAGTATCCACATGATCAAATAACCTCCTACGTTTTCGATGTTGTGCGTGCGGAAGTTCCCAAAATGAAACTGGATGATGTTTTCGTAAAAAAGGACGATATTGCCATAGCTGTAAAAACAGAGCTTCAAGATGCTATGTTGGATTACGGTTATGATATTATAAAGACCTTGGTAACGGATATTGACCCGGATGCTCAGGTAAAAGAAGCCATGAACCGTATTAATGCCTCCGAAAGGGAAAAAATTGCGGCACAGTTTGAAGGTGATGCGGCACGTATCCTAATCGTTGAAAAGGCAAAAGCCGAAGCGGAAAGCAAAAGATTGCAAGGACAAGGAATTGCGGATCAACGTAGGGAAATTGCACGTGGATTGGAGGAATCTGTAGAAGTACTCAACAAAGTGGGTATAAACTCCCAAGAAGCCTCTGCCCTAATAGTAGTTACACAGCATTATGATACGCTGCAATCTATTGGGGAAGCTACCAACACCAATTTAATACTGTTACCCAATTCGCCACAGGCGGGAAGCGACATGCTAAACAATATGGTAGCCTCCTTTACGGCCAGTAACATGATTGGGGAATCTATGAAAACGCAAAACAAAAAGAAAGACCCCAAATAGAGTAAATAGATTAACACATCAATAAAAAAACCTTTTACAATTTGTATAAAACAAGTCGTAAAAGGTTTTTTAATTAGCCTAATAAAGGGAACTAGCTAAATCTCTTCAATATTTTATTTGCCACAAAGGAGATGATTAATTTCTGGGCTATTCCACTAACCCCCCCCAACAAATTGGTGGGATAAAAATTAGCCTTTGTCCTATTGACGTGCAGTCTCAACTGCTCCTTGTCAATTTCCCTCTGTAATTTTAAAATAGCCAACCTTTGATCTATTTCATCAAAAGAAGTAAAAACCTGCTTTGCCATAATCTATCAATCAAAATAATATTCCGAAAATTTCTTTAGCATAGGCTTGTCCAATAGATCCCTGTATAAATAAAATATAATTCCAACCAAACTATAAAACAGTCCCACGAACAAAAAACCTAA
Organism: Arenibacter troitsensis; assembly: GCF_900177645.1. Lineage (GTDB taxonomy): Bacteria > Bacteroidota > Bacteroidia > Flavobacteriales > Flavobacteriaceae > Arenibacter > Arenibacter troitsensis. The sequence goes on along the minus strand of NZ_FXAO01000007.1, from coordinate 19,081 downwards.
AAAAGTATTTTCCATCCAAACTCCAATACCATATGCCGCCGCACAGGACAACATGAATAACGCAAGTAAGCTAATACTGCCCAACATTAACATCTTGGCAAAAGAGGTCATACTCCGCATCCCTATTTTAAACCCCTGAAGTTTGTAATACTCCCCGGTATTTTCTAAATAGGATCGGATATCCCCATCAACTTCAGAAAGATTTTCCCTAATTTCCTCTAAGGCCATATAGTGCTTCCTTATTTTTGCAGTTGTGCATTCTTATTCTTAAGGTCGGCCAATTTCTTCTCCAGGGCACTTATAATGTCGTCTGCCTTGTAACTCATATTGGAAATAGTATCTTCCAACTTTTGCTCAAAGTCCACTTTCTTGGCTTCCGCCGTTTTGGTAAGCTCCTCTTTTGCATGGGATATTCTACTAGTTAAGTCATCTGTTGTCTCCATAGCCCTTTTCTTGATCTTTTTTCTAGTTTTGGTCCCTTTATCCGGTGCATACAAAATTCCAATTCCTGCACCTATGGCAGCACCAGTTAATAAAGCCAATAAAGTATTTCCACTATCGTTTGTCATAATAATATCTTTTTTTGTTGTTAATAATAAATTACGGTACCCCAAATAAATTTACACTACCTCTCCATTCAAATGGACCGAATCATCCTCAATTGAAATTCTGTGTGCTGAAATTATTCAAAGAGCGTAAAACCCAAAATTAAGGGAAAGAGGGACCACTAATTGACGCTATCCATCAAAGTTTTGATTCAAACTGCCCAAATGGCTAAAATTTAAACCAAAAACTAATTAAAGGCCCTATAGCACTTCAAAATACCAATTGTTATGGAATTACCTTCAGCCAAAAAAAAACCACAGCATATGCGAGCTGTGGCCTTCGATTTTAATAGAAAATACCAATTGTTATAACAAAAGGTATAAGCTAATTTGATATTAATTTTTTTCCTGAATTTTGGCCCAAGTATCCCTTAAACCAACGGTTCTGTTAAAAACCAATTTTTCCGATTTGCTATCCGGGTCCAAATTAAAATAACCCATTCGTTGAAATTGAAAGCGATCCCCAATTTTTGCATCTGCCAAACTTGGTTCAACAAAGGCCGAGATAATCTGTAACGAATCGGGATTAATAAAATCCAAGAAATTCTTGTCTTTATGTGCATCCGGCGTTTCATCCGTAAAAAGGCGATCATACAACCTCACTTCTGCGCTAAGGGCATGCTTAGCAGAAACCCAGTGCAAAGTTCCCTTAACCTTTCTTAGACTTTCTTCCGAACCGCTTCCACTTTTGCTCTTGGGGTCATAGGTACATTGCACCTCAATAATATTCCCATCGGTATCTTTAGTGCAGGAATCCGCCTTTATGATATATCCATTCTTTAATCGCACCTCACCACCGAGTTTTAGTCTAAAGAATTTTCTATTGGCCTCCTCCTTAAAATCTTCTTGTTCAATATACAATTCCCTGGAAAATGGTAGTTGTCTATAGCCAGCCGCCTCATCCTCAGGGTTGTTTTCCGCTTCCAGCCATTCTTCTTCCCCTTCTGGATAATTCGTTAATACCACCTTTAACGGATTTAAAACACCCATAACCCTAGGTGCAATTTTATTTAAATGTTCCCGAACATGAAATTCCAACAAAGAAACATCCACAACGTTGTCCCTTTTGGCGATACCAATAGTATCCGCAAAATTCCTGATGGACTCGGGGGTATAGCCTCTTCTTCGCAATCCAGAAATCGTAGGCATTCTGGGATCGTCCCAACCTTTTACAAATCCCTGTTCCACCAACTGAAGCAACTTGCGCTTACTCACAACGGTATGGCTAAAATTTCTCCTAGCGAACTCCCTTTGTTTTGGCCGTACCAAATCCTTATCTACCACTTGGTCCAAAAACCAATCATAAAGCTCCCGGTGCATAGCAAATTCCAGTGTACACAAGGAATGGGAAACCTGCTCAATATAGTCGCTCTCCCCATGTGTCCAATCATACATAGGATAAATACACCAATCGGTATTTGTTCTGTGGTGAGCCCTATACAAAATACGGTACATTATGGGATCGCGCATCAACATATTGGAAGAAGCCATATCCACTTTAGCTCTTAAAACATGCTCCCCTTCCTTAAACTTACCCTCCTTCATCCCCTGAAACAACTGTTGGTTATCCTCTATGGAGCGGTTCCGAAACGGACTTGGGGTTCCCGCCTCTGTGGGAGTTCCCTTTTGGACGGCAATTTCCTCTGAGGTTTGGCTATCCACATAGGCCTTGCCCATTTTTATTAACTCAACAGCCCAGTCATAAAGCTGTTGAAAGTAATCCGAAGCAAAACACTCCGTATCCCATTTATAACCAAGCCACTCAACATCCTCCTTAATGGCGTCTACATATTCCTGTTCCTCCTTGGCCGGATTGGTATCATCAAAACGTAAATTAACAGGAGCCCCATACCTTAAACCCAAACCGAAATTAAGGCAAATTGAGCTCGCATGACCAATGTGTAAATAGCCATTTGGCTCAGGTGGAAATCTAAATCTTAGCTTCTCCTTTGGAAAGCCGTTCCTTAAATCCTCCTCAACGATATGCTCAATGAAATTCAGTGATTTTAGTGCTTCACTCATATTCTCCTTTTTGATGCGCAAATGTAGGCAAAATGCGGGTAAAGCCGATGATAAAATGCGCATAGCATACAATAAAGTGGGTTTCACAACAGATTTAAATACCCTTACAACTTTAAATTTCCAGTATTATAATTATATAACATATTTGTATTTGAATACTTTGTAACTCAATGTATTGCCAAAACTTGAAAAAAGTTATCTGATAATTATCAACAATAAAAGCCGGTAGTAACCCCTAACTACAACATCTCATGAACCCGAACAAAAAAAATAACCTACTAATTTTCGTTCTTACCTTGATGCTGTTGGGTACAAACTCAGTTTTATCCCAGACCCTGAACAAACCTATTCCTGCCGACAACCCCAATCTAGCGGGCAATTCGGTTTGGACAGCTGCCTGTGCCTCTGCAACCTTTAACGAATACTACATAAACTTCACATGGCTACCTAATGTAAACAGTGATAACGAATTTGTGTTGGAATTATCCGATGCCACTGGTTCCTTTGGCACTCCCAAGGAATTGGCCAGGGTAGCGGATAAGAATTCCGATTTTGACTTTGAATTTTCTTTTGCACTGCCTACAGATACTAGGGGAGATGGCTACAGATTTAGGGTGAGGAGTACAAGTCCGGCAAAAACAAGTCCTGTTTCCGATGCCTTTGAAATGTATTATATCGACTTCAACTCTACACTGGCTATCAGGGAAATGGGCGACACTGGAGCACCACCTGCGCAGAAAATACAACTCTGTAATGGAGGTACAACCACCTTGGAAGTCTACAATGTACCCAACCCTGAAACCTATCGATTTAATTGGTATAAAAACACATCTCCATTTACCAGTAGCGGAAGCGGATCTTCCATTGAAGTTTCCGAAAGTGGCTATTATGTTGTAGAACTGGATTACGGCTCCACCTGTTCAGGGTCGGCCAACACCCAATCGCTCTCCATTGAGGTCGAAATTGGAACTAGCGTAGGTCTGGCCTTAAATCCCCCTGCGGAAACCGCCTTATGTTCAGGAGAAACTTATGCGCCGCTTGAGGCCAACATGAACTATCCGGACCTTGCCTACACCTGGTACAAAGGGTCCACCATAATTCAACCAAGTACCTTAGGCGCCTATACCTATTACATAGATACCAATGATGCCAATTTTCCTGGCGACTATTCTGTAAAAATACAGGGAGATGGTATATGTACAGAAACTTCCAACGCCATAAGCATTACCAATGCCGGACTTTTTACTGTCTCTAGGGACAACCCGGCCAATATGGTTATCTTACCTGGAGCAACGGCTAATTTAATGGCATCTTCAGATGCAAGTTCTGTAACTTACCAATGGTATAAGGATAACACTTTAATTCCTGGTGCAACAAGTAGTACCTATACGGCAAATGCAATTGGTAATTATTATGCGGAAGTTACCCTAAGCGGCGGTGCCTGTACTTCAGCCACCAAAAATACGGAAACAACTACGGTGGTAAATCCTGATTCCTTTGAACTAATTACCAATTATACTACAGAATATACCGATTGTATTAATACAAGTGTGGCCATAGAGGTCAGTAGAATCAATGCCGTATTATCGGATGGGACCAAAACTGATGTCACTGCAGATTTAAAAGGCAATTTCTCCTACCAATGGACCAAGGACGGTGCCAATATACCAACTGCCAATGGAAGTAGTATCAGTTTAACCAATACCAGTGAAAACGGAGAATATAGGGTTCAAGGTACGCTGGACAGTTTTACTTCAACTTCCAATACCTTAACCGTGCGCTTATTGACCAATGAAACCTTAACCATATCATCCACTGGTACCGTAATCTGTAATTCCAGCGAGACTATAGACATTTCAACCACGACTGTACTAACTGGTGAAAGCTTTGATTGGTTTAAAGATGGGGTGAATTTAAATACCCTGAGCGAATCACTGTCGGTTAGCGCAGCAGGAACCTATCAGCTAGTAGTTCAGAAAAACGGTTGTGATCTTAGATCCAATGAGATCGTTATTTCTCCCTTGGACGATTCCTTGATAGCCCTTAGTACCCCCAACAACGAAGTGGTATTTCCTGAAGGAGGAAGTAAAATTATTTCAGCAAGTGGGGCCACAAGCTATAAATGGTACGACCAAAACAATGTTTTGCTAAGTGATACGGACACCGTTTCCATTACTCAGGAGGGGAGTTATATGGTAACAGCAACTATAAACAATTGCGAGGTTTCCAAATCATTTACCGCCTCCTATCAAGACACTTTTGGTATCCCAAATGTCATCACTGCCAACGGGGACGGCTATAACGATCAATGGATTATTCCCAATACATATACTAAAGACCCCAATATCTCAGTTATTATCTATAATGACAAAGGGGAGGAAGTGCTGAGCCAAAACCAATATAAGAATAATTGGCCAGAAGCTACCATGAAATTTCCGAAGCAAAACATGGTTTTTTATTATACTATTAAAAACGCTAAGGAAACATTGAAGAAAGGTACTATTACAGTAATACGTTAATGCACCATGCTTAAGAAAAGTTATTTATATATCATCTTTATTTTACTATGTCTTTCCAAGGTTACTGGACAAGAAGAGAGTCCGTTTGTATCTTACGACGTTCCCTCGCAGAACCTTCTTAAGTTCAACAGATTTTTAATAAACCCTACCTTTTCTACGGTAAGGGAAGATAAATCCTATATAAACCTATTACACAGAAACCAATCAGTATCTTTTAATGATAACAACCAGGATTATTTCCTAAGTTACAGTGGTCGTGTTAATGACCGTAGCGGGTTGGGACTAAGCCTATACACGCAAAGGGAGGGATTAATATCCAATTACGGAGTGATGGCCAACTATGCCTATGGCATTAAGTTAAGTGACAAGAGCAATTTTACCTTTGGGGCCAACCTGGCCTATTACAACAGTGGATTTGACAGGAACCGAGCCAATGCCTTGGATCCAAATGACCCCGCTTTAAACGGACTACAGGATTCCAATCTTCTGTCTTTTCAACCTGGCTTTAATATTTCCTATGGCAAGTTCGATTTTGGCGTTTTCGCAGAAAACCTATTTGATTACAACTTGAAGAGTAGTGAGACCATTACCGATTTTGGCGATAAAACCTTCTCGGGACATCTACAATATACCCATCAGTTTGAAAATGGAGCCGGTATCTTTGAAGCAGGCCGTTTAATGCCGTTGGCAAGGGTTCGAAAAATTGGGAACGAAGAGGTAGTCCTAGGTGGAAGTCTAATCTTGGACCTCCCTAAATTAGGTTGGCTACAAGGTGGTTATGATAGTTTCTACGGTGCGTCCGCAGGTATTGGTTTTAACATAAACCGTAGACTTTCTTTAGGCTATACCATGGAAAAAGGTTTGTCCAATAATTTTGACAACTTTGGACTAACCCATGAGATTTCCTTTGCTTACTCCATAACACCGAATCTTACAGAAGATCGCGTAATGCTGGAAGAAGGTTACGAGGAATTGGCGGAAAATGAGGAAGAAGAGGAAGATACCCTTACTGCACAACAACTGGAAATAGAAAACCTAAAGAAAGCCTTGGCGGAAAATGATGCCATATTGGCCGAGCTAATGTTCCGACAAGATTCATCGGAAACCAACCGTCAAAAAGATTTGGAACGCAGGTTCGAAATGGTAATGAAAATGGTCCGCGAAGAAACTCAGGGCAAGCGTCCGGACATTGAGGAAAAAGCCAAGAAAATGTACCTCGTTAACAATGAAAACGGAGGGCTGACCAACAATTCCAAGCCAAGTCCACAAGAAAATAAACCGAACGTTATAAACCCTGTTACCAAACCAAAGGATGCTATAGCCACTAGGAATGTTGAAACCAAAATAGCCCCTAAAGTAAAGACAGAAGAAGAAGCTGAGGACGAGTTTACAAGGGTAGCACAACAAAACAATATTAAAAGTAGAAAATTCAGGAATTTGGATGGTGTAGCGGATGGCTACTATGTTGTAGCCAATGTATATAAAGGTGAAAAGTACCTCAATAAATTTGTAACAGAACTTGCCAATAAGGGAGTTAAGGCAGACTATTTCGAAAATTCCAACAATGGCCTTAAATATGTATATCTGGAAAGGTACGATACCTGGCAGGAGGCATTGGCAGCCCATAAATCCAATATTAATGGTACCTACGCCCAAGATATGTGGATCATGAATGTGGATAATACCCGTTATACGGACGCCGACAAGGCCTATGTGGACAACGTAAATAAAATCAAGGAAAAATCATCGCAATATGCCCTGGACAAACTTCAGAAAAATGTTGTGGTAAAAGACAATGTAACCTCCAATGACCCAACGGCCAAGGTGTACAAGATAAACGGTTTGGGAACAGGTTACTACATCATTGCCAATGTATTTGCCAATGCCAACAATGCCAACAAGTTTGTAAAAATGTTAAATGCCCAAGGGCTTAGCGCCAGCTATTTTATTAACCCAGAAAACAACTATCGTTATGTATACCTTAAAAGGCATGAATCTTGGAACAACGCATTGGTTTCCTATTACTCCAAAATCAACGATACTTACAAGGATAAAATGTGGATCATGCGGGTAACGCCAAATCAAATGACGTAATCGCGTGGGTTCCTCATATAGATAAATTGGAATACCCAATCTATTCAAGTGCTTATCATCCCAAACTTAAAATTTCAAATTTGATGTTCGGAAAGCCGTTGTGCTCAATATGAAACCACTTGGCTTAAGATTGGGAAAATTATTAAAAGGTATTCAGCTTCAGGGTAAGCCCTGAATCCAATAATAGGAATCGACCCAAGGGTCGAAGTACTGAACATAGATCCCGCCGAAAAAGGCTGGATTTGTTCAATTTGCAATTTTAAGTGCGTTTTACTGACTTCTCAAAATTGAGTTTCACTAACAAATTAAATCCTTAGGCAACCCAGCGAACAGCAATATCAATCCTAAAGCCAAAAAGGTAATTGAATTCCGAGACTCAACATTTACCCCCAACTATAACCTTGCCAGATCCCATTAAGGTCCTAACATTGATATTAGTTATGCTGCCTTAGACAACAAACCGATAATCACAAATATACTCCCTAGGGCAAGGCCATGCCGAATGTTCTATATTCCAGTATCCTATAAGTTCTATTTCATATCAGTTAAGCAAGGGTTTAACTAGCAATAATTGATAGTTGCTTCAAAATTAAATTCTTACAAGGGACATTTAAAAGATGGATTACCATCATATAAAAGCATTTCACAACATAATACAACACCCCTACAACATTAAATTCCACACCTCAGTATTAAGATTAATATTTGTTATGAATGTTGTGTTTTTGGAAACTTATCAAGAATGTTTTTAACAATTTTCGGTAATAATCCCAAAGTCCAACCTTCCAAGTAGACATTATAAGCGACCCAAATCCCTTAATAATGTATGCCATACCAAACTAATTTACCGAATGGGATCAAAAATTACTAAAAAATTATTGCTGACCAGTTTTTTACTATTGGGCATCTTCTCTGCCTATTCTCAAGTAAAAAACAACTTTGATGTTCGTTATGAAAATGAACTACGTGGAGATATAACCTTTATAGCGAACAATATTGTAAACCGATATGTTGAAGGCTATACCAGAAGGGAATGGATTCGAACAGGGCGCAGGAGTGGTTACTGGCAAGAGACTTGGATTCCTGCTATTACACCAAATGAACCCTACAACGATACAGGTAATTCCTCAGAATACAACGACGATCTCGATATGCAGTATATCGATATCGATGGCGATGCCTCAACCTTCAGTTCCAGTAGTGCTATCTTAACGGTTCCCAATCCAGATTGCGCCAAAGTACGATACGCTGGACTATACTGGTCTGCAGTATTCAATGCCAGTAACAGATCGGGCTTTAACCAACTTAAGTTCAAGATTCCCGGGGGCACTTATCAAGACTTGACGGCAGATGAAGTATTGTTTGACGGCGCAGGAGACGCCGATTTTGGCTATTACAGCCCATACGCCTGTTATAAGGATGTTACTTCCATTGTTGCCGGTATGGCCAACCCCAATGGGGAATATTTTGCAGCTAACATAAGGGCAAGTTCTGGAAGTAGTATTTCTGGGGGCGTATCCGGTGGATGGAAAATGGTCGTAGTCTTTGAGGATCCTAATTTACCTGGTAAATATATTACGACTTTTGACGGATATGCCGGCATTAAATCTGGAGAAACCGTTGATATACCAGTGAACGGGTTTACCACTTTACCCGCTCCATTTCCAGTTATCGCCCAACTTGGGGTAGGTACCCTTGAGGGAGATAATAGAATTGGTGGTGACGGACTTTCCATTAAGGCCAATAGCAACCTAACCTATACCGCATTAGGGAATACAGTAAACCCTACCAATAATTTCTTCAACAGTAATATTACCAGGGCCAATGCCATAGTCATGGACAGAAACCCCAACTCCATAAATACCTTGGGTTGGGATGTTGACTTTTTTAGCATCAATAATCCCTTTAACGGAGTTATACCCAACAATGAAACGGGGGCTACCTTAAGGGCAAGCTCCTCACAGGATAAATACGATATTTTCTTTACCTCTTTTGACGTTGAAATTATTGAACCCATAATGAATTTGGTAAAGAGGGTTGAAGATATTGCAGGAAACGATATAACCGGACAAGGGGTAAACCTAGGACAGACCTTGGATTACGTATTGGAATTCCAAAACGTTGGAAATGATAATGGAGATAGTTATACTATAAAGGATATTTTACCAGTAAATGTAACATTGATCGAATCCGGTTTTACCTTACCTGCTGGTGTTACCTATACCTATGACGAATCTACACGTACCGTATTATTTTCCATTCCGAACAACTTGGTGGAGAAAAACGATCCACAGTATGCTATTCGTATGCGTGTTAGAGTTGCAGAAAACTGTTACGACTTTATAGACGCCTGTTCAGATCTTATTCAAAACCTGGCCTATTCTACTTATCGCGGAGTTTTAAACAGCAACCAAATTAGTGATGACCCCAGTGTAACGGATTTTGACAATTGTGGATTTGTTACTCCCGGTGCCACCAATTTTTTATTGGATGATTTGGAGGATTGTAACTTTGCCAGAACCGTTCAACTTTGTGGCGATCAAGTACTTTTGGATGCCGGCAATGGCTTTGACGATTATATATGGTATAAGGATGAAAACGGAAACCAAGAATTGGATGCCTCCGATTCTGTAATAACCGATGGGGATTCGGATAATGACCCTAGTACTATAATGGTCAATGCCGTGGGAACCTATATTGTAGACAAAATTGTAGCCGACCCCTGTAAGGGCTTTAAGGAGATACTCACCGTGGAACGTTTTGGTACCACGCAAACCAACCCTATTGTTGATTTTTTCAATAACAGTAACAATGATGCCGACCCTACCAATAATGTACAGGGTGAAATTGTAAGTTGTTCCGTAGACGGTAGTCCATTGCCAAAGATTTTCCTATGTGGTGTAAATGACACACAACTAATACAGGTCAATATTACAGATGCCCAGAGTATGGTATGGGAACAATTGGTTGAGGGTAGTTGTACGGATGCCGGAGACGACTGTGGTAACAAAAATGCCACCTGTACCTGGAACCAAGTGTCCACTGGTAATAGCTTCACAGCTAATTCCGCCGGAAAATTTAGATTGGTAATCAATTATCAAAATGGTTGTTTTAGCCGCTTCTATTTTAACGTCTTCCAGAACAATTTGGATGTACAATACAATGCCAACGATATTATTTGTACTACTCCAGGTAATATTACCATTACCAATCTAGGGTTGGGATATGGCTATCAACTGTATGATGTTGCCAATAATGCCATAGTAGTCCCTTATAGCGCTAATAACGGCCCAAGCTTTACCATTAACACCAATGGTGCTTATAGAGTTGGAATTATGCAATTGGATAATATTACTGGGGAACCAATAGATGGTTCCTGCGAATTTAGCACCCCGGACATAGGTATTAGGGATAGGGATTTTCAGGTGGATATCACTTCCAACCCTGCCAACTGCAATGACTTGGGAAGTATCAATATACAGGCATTGAACGCAGAAGCTAATTATGAGTACGAAATTCGTATTGATGACGGTTCCAATGGGGGTCAAGGTACTCTACTGGACAATGAAACTGCCCAGCCGGACAATAATTATTCTTTTGAAAACTTAAATCCTGGAGATTATATCATAATTACCAGAACCGATGATGGTTGTTTGGACTCCCAAAACGTAACAGTAGCAAGAATTCCAGACCCTGTATTAACCGCGGCTACCACAGCCAATATTGGTTGTGAAGATGGAATTATTACCCTGACTACTACGGGAGGATTTCCAAATCCCGCCTACAATTATGCCATTTGGAGCAAGAACGGTGTTCCACTATATGCAAGTGTTGCAGCAATTCCCCCATCTGCTTATCAAAACGACGCCAATTTTACCTTTAGTGTAGGGGAAGAAGGTGATTATGGATTCGTAGTTGTGGATGGCAATAACTGTATCGCCTTTTCCAACATAGCTACCATAACCATAGCACCGTCCGTAGAATATACAACATCAGTTACGGATGAAAGCTGTTTTGGGGCCAATGATGGATCCGTTTCGGTGAATGTCACCAATAGTAACGGTTATAGCGTTTCCTATACGTTGACCTATCCAGATAGTTCATTTGATACAAATCCTTCCGGGACTTTTACCGATCTAGAACAAGGTGATTATATTTTAACGCTGACCCAAACCAAAGGATCGGTTAGTTGTGACTATATAGAGAATTTCACCATAAGCGGACCTACCAACGGGATTTCTGGGGATGCTTTCCTAATACAAGATTATACCTGTCTACAAGACGGTATCATAGAAGTACAGAATGTTGCTGGAGGAACGGCTCCATATTCATATAGTATAGATGGGGTGAACTTTGTTTCGGGCCCAGGTGCCGAAACATTTTCCAATCTTACGAGTGGAAGTTATAGTATTACGATTAGGGATGCAACACTTTGTACCTTTGTTACCAATACCATAGTAATTGATCCGCTTGATGAGCCAACAGACCTCACCTTTACCTCAACAGCACCAAACTGCCCTATACAAACCTCCAATGTAACGGTAACTGCAGTAAACGGTATTGACCCTTTGAGTATTGAAATCATTGCCCCTTCTGCCATTGCGGCGAATTCCATTGCTGGTAAAACGGCAACCTTTAATAACCTTAATCCCGACACCTACACCTTTAGGGTTACAGATAGTAAGGGTTGTTCCTATGATGAAACCTACACTATTACTCCAGTTGATCCTATTACAGCTATTGGTACGCTGGTCAATAACGTAAGTTGTATAGGAAGTGCCGATGGAGCCATAGACTTTGAAATAAACGATTTTAGCACTACCTATAGCTATTCTGTTAACGGCGCTGCTGCCATTACAGGACAGTCTGCCAACACCATTAATTTAACCGGTCTGGTAGCTGGCGACTATACCATAGTCGTCACCGACGAAACCACCAACTGCACCGATACCAATACCATTACTGTAAGTGAACCGGCAACTGCCTTAGGAATTACCTTTAGCACATCCCCATTAACTTGTAGCGCCAATGGATCCGTTACCATTACTGCAACCAATGGGTGGGGAGGATACTCCTATGAACTTGAACAGCCCGATAATAACATTTTAGGCCCTCAGGGAAGCAATGTGTTTTCAGGTCTTAGTCAAACTGGCACCTATACCATTAGGGTTACCGATGCTGGAGGATGTACGGTTTCCGACACCTTCAATCTTTTAGCCCCTACAAATCCTACTGCAACTTTAGATGCCACAACGGACCTATGTTATGTTCCCGGTACTGGAGTTAGCCTTACTGCTACAGCAGCAGGTGGTGTTGGCCCATATACGTATAGCCTAAATGGAGCCCCTGCACAGAATGGCAATGTATTCAACAATTTAGCCCCTGGTGCCTATTCCGTTGTTGTAAGGGATGCTTTTGGATGTAGTGTTACTACCAATACAATAACCATTGAGCCTCAGCTGACAGTGTCCAATGTAATTACCAAGGAATTGGATTGTTCCGCTGCTCCAGAAGCCATAATCGATATTACCATAAATGGTGGGTATGCCTCATATAGCTATCAAGTAAACGGCGGAACAAGTACCGCTGTAGTAGGTAATACCATAACTTACACCACGGCCGTAGACGGTAGCTTCACCTTCTTAATTACGGATAGTGAAGGATGTACGGCACAAACCACTGTTGCTGTGGATCCCATTACCAATCCTTTAGCCACCAATAATATTACGGATCCAAATTGTGATGGTGCCGCTAACGGCAGTGTTGAAATTATCATAGATCCAAATTTTGGAACTGCACCTTACCAAGTAAACTTCAATGGTGCAGGCCTTAGCAATCAGACTACATATTCCGGACTTGCTGCGGGAACATATAATTATATAGTTCGTGACAGTAAAGGTTGTATTTTCAATGGTAGCGCAACTTTGACAGCGCCCAATGCCATTGCTGCAGATGCGGTATTGACACAACCTTATACCTGTTTACAAACTGCCAGTATACAAGTTCAAAATATAACTGGGGGTACGCCTGGATATACCTATAGTATTGACGGAATAAATTTTGTAGCAGGGGATACCTTCACAGGTCTTACCGATGGAGATTATACAATCACCGTTCGTGACGCAAGTGGATGTACTTTTGCGACGGTTCCAGTAAATGTTCCGGCATTAGATCCACCAACCGATATTTCTTTTAGTAGTACCGCGGCCAACTGTCCGTCCGAGACATCAAACGTAACCTTAACGGCCATAGGAGGGAGTGGAGCCATAACCTATGAAATAATTGCACCTGTTGCCTCAGTCGCAACCAGCGCAACAGGCGTATTCAACAATCTAGTTCCGGACACCTATACCTTTAGAATTACAGATGCCAAAGGCTGTGTGTATGATGAAAATTATACGGTAAACCCAGTAAGCAAAATAGATGCATTGGGCACTTTAACCCAAAATGTGTCCTGCCAAGGTAGTGCCGATGGAGCTATACAATACAATATATCCGGATTTAGTGGCAATTATAGCTTTACCGTAACTGGACCAACGGCAATTGCCCCACAATCAGGAATAACTACTAACCCATTAAACTTTAGCGGTCTATTGGCCGGGGATTATACCATCACCGTTACCGACGATACTACCAATTGTACCGATACGGCCACTGTGACCGTCAATGAGCCTGCAGGTCCATTGGCTTTTACCTTTGTGGTAAGCCCATTGACATGTGCTAACGATGGATCGGTAACCATAACCGCAACAGACGGATGGGGCGGATACACCTATCAAATTGAGCAACCGGATACCAACATTTTGGGACCACAGGGAAGTAATGCATTTACTGGTCTAAATCAGAATGGTACTTATATTATCAGCGTTACCGATGCTGGTGGATGTACCGTGACCGATACGTTTGATATAGTTGCGCCCGCAAATCCTACCGCAACTCTAGCCGCAACAACGGACCTTTGTTACGTTCCGGCTACTGGAGTTAGCCTTACCGCCACGGCGGCAGGGGGAATAGCTCCCTACACGTATAGCCTGAACGGAGCTCCGGCACAAAACGGCAACGTATTCAACAACCTAGCGCCAGGATCTTATTCCGTACAGGTATGGGATGCCTATGGCTGTAATATTACTTCGAATACCATAATCATTGAACCACAGCTTACCGCTGCCAGTGTATTGACAAAGGAATTGGATTGTACCGCCTCTCCAGATGCTATTTTGGACATAAACATAAACGGAGGCTATGCTGACTATAGCTATAAGGTAAGTGTTGATGGAGCGGCATACGGGGCCTCAACCACCTTGGGTGCAGGAATAACCACCTTTAGTTATACAGCTACCAGTGCAGGAACCTATAGGTTTGAGATTACGGACAGTGAGGGTTGTACAACACAAACAACAATTATTACTGTTGATCCTATCAGCAATCCACAGGCTTCAGAATTGGTTACCAATGTAAGCTGTAATGGTGGTAGTGATGGAGTTGTAGAAATAGTGTTCGACACCAATTTTGGAACAGCACCTTATCAGGTAAATTTTGACGGAGGAGGACTTAGCAACAATACTACTTATTCTGGATTGCCCGCAGGAACCTATTCCTATACTGTTCAGGACGCCAAAGAATGTACCGTAACCAATTTGGTTACGGTGGGAGAGCCTACCGCTATCACATTTGATGCCGCTATAATACAAGAATATACCTGTCTACAGGATGCCAGTGTAGAGGCCCAGAACGTAATTGGAGGTACTTCTCCATATACGTATAGTATAGACGGCATTAATTTTGGAACCAATGGTTTTACCGGACTAAAGGACGGTAATTATACACTTACCGTTAGGGATGCCAATGGATGTACTGCCACTAGGCCCATCACCATTGATCCGTTAACACCTCCAACAGACATCGCATTTAGTGCTACCGCAGCCAACTGTCCTGCAGAGACTTCTGATATCACTTTGACTCCAACTGGAGGAAGCGGTGCAATCACTTTTGAAATTTTAGCACCGGCGGCCGCAGTGGCTTCCAATGCAACCGGAATTTTTACTGGACTTGATCCCGACACCTATACATTTAGAATTACTGACGCCAAAGGATGCTCCTATGACGAAAACTATACCCTGAACCCTGTTACCAAGATAAATGTGCTGGGTACATTGACACAGAACGTATCCTGTCAGGGAAGTGCGGATGGGGCCATACAATACAATATAACCGGATTTAGTGGAAATTATAGCTTTAGCATATCCGGACCAACGGCCATTGCCCCACAATCTGGAATAAACACCAACCCATTAAACTTTAGCGGTCTTTTGGCTGGGGATTATACCATTACCGTTACGGACGATACAACCAATTGTACCGATACGGCAACCGTTACCGTAAACGAACCTACAGCTCCTTTGGCATTTACTTTTAATTTAAGCCCATTGACCTGTGCCGCTGATGGATCGGTAACCATTACCGCAACAGACGGATGGGGTGGATATGTTTTTCAACTCACCGAGCCCGATTCAAACATTTTGGGCCCACTGGCTAACAACGTTTTTAATGGCCTCAATAAACTAGGAACATACACCATTAGCGTTACCGATGCCAGTGGATGTACCGTAACAGATACCTTTGATATTGTTACTCCAACCAATCCTACGGCGAGTATAGACATGGCAGCCTCTACTTTGTGCTATACCTCAACAGGACTGGCCACTATTGTAGTAGATGCTATAGGTGGACAAGCCCCTTATTATTACAGTTTGAATGCGGGTCCTACCCAAACTTCCAATACGTTTGTGGACTTAACGCCTGCAACCTATGACTTTCATGTAACTGATAGTAACGGATGTACGGATACCGTTCAATTTACCATAGAACCAGAGCTTACGGCTAATGCAGTTTTAACCAAAGACTTGGATTGCACAGTTAGTCCAGATGCGGAAATCAACCTGAACGTTAGCGGAGGATATCCTGCCTATACCTACGAAGTAGCCTTTAACGGTGGAGCCTATGCAGCCTATGCCGGAGCCTTCCCTTATACTACGTCCAATGCCGGTACGTATAGATTTAGGATTACGGATTCCCAAGGTTGTATCGCTCAAAGCAATACGGTAACCGTTACAGCCGCGGACACACCAGCTATTACGAGTGTAACCCCAACACATGTTCTTTGTAATGGGGATAACTCCGGATCCTTGGATATCGTTGTGGATACCAGTGTAGGGGTTGCTCCATATACCATTACAATAGTAGAAACTGGTTCGGGCACCAATTATGGTAGTCAGACCTCAGGATTACCGGCCGGGAATTATCAAATAACATTGACCGATGACAAAGGATGTTTTGTTACCACTACTGTAACTATAACAGAACCCACTGCTATAAATGGCAATATTACCAAAACGGATTATTCCTGTACTAGTGGAGTAGGTAACGATTTGGGAACCATTACTGTTGATGCGTCAGGAGGCTTAGCCACATACACCTATGAAATTTTTAATAGCAATTATTCCTATTCGGGAACATATGACACTTCTACCGGCACAAATGATCATACCTTTACGGGACTGACTTTTGGTGATTATACCGTAAGAATTATTGATAGTAATGGCTGTGAAATTCAAAATACTGTAACCATAACTACGGGACCAGATATCCTAATTACAACCCAAGGTATAGCCGGTTGTACACTAGGTAGCGGGGAAATGCTCGTTACAGCTGACGCTTCCAATGGATACCTTGGGGTAGGGAATTTCTATTTTGCTATTTATCCAGCACCAGCATTTAATGCTGCCGATCCACTTTGGTCTTCTGAAGATGCTCTTCCAGCCCCTCCTAACAGCCATAATTTTATAGGCTTGACCCCAGGGGTTACCTATACTTTTGTAGTGTATGATACCGATACTGGATGTGAGTTTACACAGGAAGCCACAGTTCCTGTATTAACAAGTTCAACATTATCATCAACAGTAGACGCTACTACAAATGTTAGTTGCTTTGGCTCTGTAGATGGTTCTGTGGACTTTACATTTGATAGTTACACCGGAACCCAGGTAGATTACGAGATATATACCTTTATTACCAACAATACCACCGGTATAACCGGAAGCGCCACTGGACTTTCAGGAGCACCACATTCTGATTCCTTGGCCGGTTTGGTACCTGGTGAATATTACATACTCTTTACTGAAGTAGACGGAAGCAATCCTGGATGTGTCAACGCATCGGATCCTTTTGTTATAGAACAGTCGCCAGCCTTGTTGGAGATAACGGCTACTTCAACCAATGACAATTGTGTGCCCAATGCAGGTACCATAACCGCCAATGCACGTTATGGTAAGGCCCCTTATTTATTCCAGTTGGAATTGGCCTCCGCAACAGCTCCTACAGTAGGAACCTGGACGGGAACCAATACCTCTGGATTCTTCAATGCCAATGCCGAAGATTACATTGTTTATGTAAAGGACGCCAACGATTGTATACGATCTGTTGCAGTTACTGTTGCAGAAGATCCAACACCGGCAATCAGTCTTACTGTACCGAATCAATGTGCTACAACCGAAGGTAATTTTACCATCCAAGTTACTTTGGACACCCCAGGTATGCAACCCTATTTCCTAAGTTTGGACGGAGGTGCATTTCAGGCAGTGACCTTTAATGGTGGCCCGGTAACTTATGATTTCACAGGACTAAGTTCAGGAAACCATACCGTGGAAATAAGGGATGCCAATGGCTGTGGAAACACCGAAAACATTGACATTTATACCCCCACATCTTTATCGGCTGAAGTAACGGCAACCCCATCATGTAATGCCCTACTTCAAGATGACGGAGCAATTAAGGTAAATGCATACGGAGGAACCCTGTTCAACTACAGGTATGAACTTAGGGATACCTCAGACAATATCATTAGACCAAAACAAATATCTGATACCTTCAGCGGCCTAACACCAGGAGCTTATAGAATCTACCTATACGATAATGTTGCCACTGGTTGTGACTCATTTATAGATATCACCCTAGAAGTACCAACGGCTGTAGTTGCTGCCATAAGAGAGAAAAAAGATATTAGTTGTAACGGTGCCAGTGATGGTTCTATAGTAGTAACACTGGATCCAGGCATGGATAATCCACCTTATACCTATCAATTATTCGATAGTACAGGAACTATTCCAATAACCTTGTTACCACAATCCTCCAATGTCTTTACTGGATTGGATCAGGGCGATTATATTGTAAGGATCACATCTGCTAGATTATGTAAAACGGATATTCCATTTACTATCAATGAGCCTACTGCTTTAGTGGCCAGTGCAACTGCCACCGATTTTGCCTGTGCCGCAGATAATTCCGTAGCCCAAGCCATTATAACAGCGGATATACCAACAACGGGAACGGCACCATATGTGTACAGTATAGATGGCACCAACTTCTTTACTACCAATACATTTAACATTAACGATACTGGTGCGGTTCAGAATTTCACCGTAACTGTACGTGATGCCAACGGTTGTACCGATACCGATACCGTAACCATAAATCCTTTACCCACCATCACAGCTGTAACTGTTGGTCAACAGACCACCATTACCTGTAACAATGACGAGGTGGCCAGGGTGACCGTAACGGGAGGTTCGGGCGACTTTACCTTTGAGCTGTTGCCAACGGGAAGTGCCCCGACCCAGAGCTTGGTGAGCCAAACGGCCGACTTTACATTGACCGCCCCAGGGGCCTATACCTTTAGGGTGACCGACAACGTCACTGGATGTTATTTCACCACGGCACCATATAACGTAGCCCCTTACGACCTGATAGAAGTAGTGGCCACCGCCGTTACCCCGGTGACCTGTT
>NZ_FXAO01000006.1 GCF_900177645.1 Arenibacter troitsensis | reverse complement strand
AAGTGGTTTCCACATTGGGTTCAGGTAGCTGTCCAAAGAGCATTTCGCCTTAGCGAAAGCGGCCTGGACGGCGCGGCTGTGGAAATTGCGTAGATTTAAAGAAATTTAAAATCAGCCTCCTAGGCTACAGCTGGCTCCTCCTAACCAAGGTACACCGTACCTTGGTTATTCGGCCCTGGTCGTTTTTTGGGCGATGCAAAAAATGAACAGAACACCAACTTGAGCTGGTCAGGCATATCTTTTTGTAATTCACACACAACTTTTGGGATTGATCCGGATTTTGTTTACTAGCTAAAAATAAAAAAAGCCCTTAAATCAAGGGCTTTCAATATTAGTAAGTATGCTTTTTTGCCTTGCTACACTACAAAGTTTTGGCAGTGTAGGCTTTATACGTGCCGACTAAAGTCTAACCAGTTCTTCTGTGTCAATGGCTTCTTTAAGTCTGGCCTTTATATAGCTATGGCTATTAAAAAAGCGTTTTCCATTTTGCCTCTTCAGGTGTACTACCTTACTACCATCTGGCATTACTTCCATTTTGGAAACGATCACTTTGCTCTGGAAAAGAGTTTTGTAGTTTGGAATTCCTCCTTTCTTAATGATAAAATTCATCCTTGGCACTTCTATATGTTCATACAGATTTGCAGAAGGACTTCCAATCATTAATACAGAACCAACTTCCAAATCATCAAGTTCGTTTGTTGTTGTTGATGCTTGCAGTAATGTAATTCCCAAAAAGAAATAAAGTGCTGTTAATACTGTTTTCATAGTTTTACAGGTGTTTTTTAATTGTTTAATCATTTTTACCGCCCTAAAAATAATAATTATGGAATATTTATTTTCTTAAGATTTTCATAAATCGGACCTTGTAAACGTATAAATGGGAGCCGGTAACCTTACACAGATTGTTTGGTGGAGTACACTTATAACATTGTAATTGAAGTATAGAGGAATATTAAATTGATTGATTCCGGTGATAAAATGGGCTAATCCAATAGTTAGGGTTTATTGGATGTCTGGGAATTGGGTAAAAAAAGATCCCTTTAGAAGATGTCTTAAGGGATCTTGATGATATGATGACTACATTAACAGAAAATTGCCATTTTTTTAGGGCCAACACTGTCTTATCACTTTAAGTGATCGTAGTAGTATTTTGGGTATTGTCTAGTAGATTAATAGGTTATTTTGTATATGGTACCGTTTAGATCTTCGCTTACATACAATTCACCGTTAGGACCTTGTGCCAATCCACAGGGTCTGTGCTGAATAGGGCCACTTGGATTTGCTAGGTCTATGCCCGAAAAATTATCTGCAAAGATTTCCCAATTTCCATTCGGCTTACCATCCTTAAAAGGTACGAAGGCCACGAAATATCCTTTTTTTAACTCTGGAGACTGACCATGAAATGCAATAAAAGCGCCATTTCTATATTTTTCAGGGAACATGGTTCCTGTATAAAAAAGTAGGTCGTTGGGAGCCAAATGGGCTGGGAACGCCATAATAGGTTCTATTGCGTTTTCACTTCCCGTTTTTTCACCGTCGCCCCCATATTCCGGGGCAAGGATATTCTTCTTCTTAAACTGATCGTAATAGATATAGGGCCAACCGGCATCATCACCCTTATGTAGTTCGAACAATGTTTCCGCAGGAAGTTCCGCACTGTGCTTGGCGGTATAGTGTTCTGGGTAAAAATCATGGAAGGCACCCCTGCCATGAACAGCGGCAAATAAGGAATTGGTTTTGTAGTTCCAAGCTGTGGCCACAGCATTTTTTACCCCGGTGGCATAACGTATTCCATCCGAAAAGGACTGGTTTAATTTATCGGCCTTAAATTGCCAAATACCCCCTGCTGAATCCAGGATGGTACAGGGCATAATACCGTTTCCAGTACCTTCTTCCCTACAGCTATCGTTCCAAGAGCCTATGGTGACATAAATGTTGGCATTATCGTCCATTACAAATGATTTTGCATTGTCCCTGCCTTTATCCGCCAATCCGTCCACTATATTCTCTGGATTATCAATATCGATAATTTCTTCATTTTCATTTAATTTATATCGGTAGACCCCGGCATTGGAGGAGGTGTATAAGTAACCGTCTTTTATCAGGATGCCTGTCCCTGGGAGATTGCCAAATTGCTTTTCCGTATCAATTTTTCCGTCATTGTCGGTGTCCTTAAGGAGGATAATACTTTTGTCGTCCTTTAGTTTGGATCTATTTGCATAAATATCCCCATTCTTTGAGACGGTCATATGTCTTAGATTTCCTAAATCTTTCGCTACAACTTCTATAGAAAAATCCTCCGGGATCACTATATCGGTTTCATTGATTGGAGCTGCTACTTTTTCTTTGGAATTTTGCTTGCATTGTGTGGTTAGTACTGCCAAAAAAACAAGCATGGATAATGACTTAAATACTGGAAATGTAATTCTGTTATTCATAATATTAATTAGTGTGGTTGGATCAAGGGCTAAAGATAGTATTTCAATCTTATTTTTTAAGAAAAAACCAGAATTTGGCCTTAGATGCTACTTTGCCAATGGTGTTTGGAATATTTATTTGCCCTAATGTTCCTGTGAAAATAATATTCTTAATTTGGTAGTTGGTTAATGAGTTCATGGGAGAGTTCAATATTGTAGTTGAAATTCAATGGAATATAGCAAGATTAGAATAACAGCAGAGGAGGCCGTCCAAATTGCGCTTGAAAATTTTGACGTTCAAGGTATGGCCAAACCACTGCCAGGGGAGATCGATTTTAATTTTAAGATCGATGCATCGGATGGGAAGGCTTATGTCCTAAAAATATCCCGTCCGGAAGAGAACGCGGGTTATTTGGATTTTCAGCAGAAACTGTTGCAATTTGTTGCCAATAAGGGTTGGGATTTAACTGTTCCTAGAGTCATTCCGGATAAAAATGGAAGTTTGATTTCGGAAACTAAGGACGAATCAGGTCGTATCAGGAAAGTGCGCTTGTTGTCTTGGATTGCCGGCAGGGTCTGGAGTGGGGTAAACCCCCAATTGGACAATCTTCGCTACAGCTTGGGAGCACATTGTGGAAGGCTAACAGCTGCCTTGCAGGGTTTTGATCATCCCGAGGCCCATCGGGAATTCGTCTGGGACATAAGCCAGGGAAATTGGACCACAGAATATCTTGATCTTTTTAAAAATGGGGACAAAGAAGTCATCTCCCATTTTCAGGATCAATTTAAGGAGGCACAGCCCCGTTATTCCCAGTTGCGCAAGGCAGTGGTACACAATGACGCCAACGATAATAATATAATCGTTTCCCAAGACCTGATCGATCCCAAAGTGGTCACTGCCATAGATTTCGGGGATTCGGTATATACGCAGATTGTTAACGACCTGGCCGTGGCCTGCGCCTATGCCATTATGCACCATAATGATCCCCTAAAGGCAGCTTTGCCTATTGTTAAGGGCTATCATAATTCTTTCTCCTTACAGGAAAAGGAGTTGGAACATTTGTATACCGCCATTGCCATGCGTTTGGTGATATCGGTAACCAAATCGGCCATCAATAAGAAGAAGGAACCGGACAATACCTATCTTTTGATCAGTGAAAAACCGGCATGGGAGTTATTGCGGAAATGGAAGGATATCAATGCCGATTTTGCACACTATAGTTTTAGGGAGACCTGTGGGTATACTGCCCATCCCTCTGAGGAAAAATTCAGGGTTTGGTCACAAGGCAAAACCTTTTCGCTGGATAGGCTTTTCCCTGATAAGGGCTATAATGAAGTCCATGCCCTGGATCTGAGCGTTTCCAGTAAATGGTTGGGGCATGAAAAGGACTTTAACGACCTGGATTATTTTCAATATAAACTCAACAAGTTGCAGGGGGAATATCCTTCCAAAATATTGGCCGGAGGGTATCTGGAACCCAGACCCATTTATACCACCTCCTCCTATGATAAAATAGGAAATAATGGGAGGGAGAGCAGAAGTATTCATTTGGGAGTGGATTTTTGGTTGCCGGCCAGTACTGCCGTGCATGCACTTTTTGATGGGGAAGTGGTTACGGCTGTAAATGATGAGGGGGACAAGGAATACGGTGGATTGGTGATATTGAAACATCTGGTGGAGGGGCTGGAGTTTTATACGCTTTACGGACATTTAACAGTGGCTAGTGCTACTAGCCATGCAATTGGAACTATCATAAAATCGGGCGATGTTATTGGGGTTTTGGGGAATTGGCCTGAGAACGGTAATTGGGCCCCACATTTGCATTTTCAGATTATGCTGTCCATGCTGCAGTATAAGATCGATTATCCAGGAGTAGCGTATCACGACCAGATTGCCGTATGGAAGAGCCTATGTCCAGATCCCAACCTTTTGTTTAAAACCAAGGGATTGGGGGGAAGGCAAGCCACCTCCAACGCAGACATCCTGGAATATAGAAAACAACATTTGGGCAAAAGTTTAAGCCTGCAGTACAAGGTGCCCATAAAAATGGTACGGGGGGCAGGACAGTACCTAATGGACCAATACGGAAGAAAATACTTGGATACCGTAAACAATGTTGCCCATGTGGGGCACGAACATCCAGCGGTAGTAAGGGCAGGGCAGGAGCAAATGGCCTTGATCAATACCAATAGTCGCTATCTGCATGAAAACATCAATGAATTGGCCAAAGAACTGTTGGAGACCTTACCACCAGAATTAAGTGTGCTCCATTTTGTGAATTCCGGTAGTGAGGCCAATGAGTTGGCCATCCGTATGCTTAAGGCGGCCACCGGTGATCGGGACATTATAGCCTCTGAGGTGGGCTACCATGGCAATACCAATAGGTGCATCGATATCAGTTCTTACAAATTTGATGGCAAGGGAGGCCAGGGTGCCCCTGAACACACCCATATTTTTCCACTTCCCGATGCCTTTAGGGGAAAATTTCGCGGAGAAAGTACAGGCGGGCCGTATGCAGAGGAGGTTAAGGGGCAAATAGATAGGATTCATGCAAAGGGAAGGGGAGTAGGCGGTTTTATCATAGAGCCAATCATTAGCTGTGGGGGGCAGATAGAATTACCGGAAGGATTCTTGGCCAAGGCCTATCAATACGTGAAGGAAGCGGGCGGACTCTGTATCTCGGATGAGGTGCAAGTGGGTTGCGGTCGTATGGGCAGTACCTTTTGGGGCTTCCAATTGCACGGGGTAATTCCCGATATCGTTACCATAGGGAAACCGCTTGGCAACGGGCATCCCTTGGCTGCGGTGGCCTGTACACAGGAAGTAGCGGAAAAATTTGCCAATGGCATGGAGTATTTCAACACTTTTGGGGGCAATCCGGTCTCCTGTGCCATTGGTGCCGAGGTTCTAAGGGTGGTAAAACGGGAGAAGCTACAGGCACATGCCTTGGCGGTGGGGACCTATTTGAAGCAGCAGTTAAATAAGCTTTCAAAGGATTTCCCAATAATTGGGGATGTAAGGGGGCAGGGTCTATTCTTGGGGATAGAGTTGGTGGATGAAAAAATGGAGCCTTTGGCGGCCCAGACCGATTATTTGGCCAACCGAATGAAAGACCACGGTATCCTTATGAGCACCGATGGCCCTGACCACAATGTTCTTAAAATAAAACCCCCTCTGGTCTTTTCCCAGGAAAATGCGGAAGAACTTATATTTTATTTAGGCAAAATTTTGGCCGAAGATTTTATGAAACTGTAATCCAATCGTAGGTATTTACAGATCGATTGCTGCGTTTAAGCCCCCACCCTAGCTCCGCCTAAAGTCGGGCAGGCTCTCCCCGAAGTGGAGGGAACTACTGGGGCGTTTTTAGGGTAATTATGTTACATAAGGAACATCTGAATATCCTTTGTGGGTTGTCACCTTATCCTAATCCATGATGAACTTGGCTCCCAATTCGAATATACTGGCGCTTAAACCGGTAGTTCTCTCGTATTGGTTGAACCTAAAGCTAATGCTCTTTAAACCGAATTTCCATACCTTGGATTGGGTGAAAATATCCCTGTAGGTAATGCCAAAACCGTACTGGTTGCTGTTAAAGGCCGATAAGTCATAATCAGAGGTGTAGTATTCATAGGTGGATAATGCCGTTTCCTTGGGATAAAAGTAATCGGAAGCTGTTTGGGTATAATAACGGTACATGGGATATACCGTAAACTTATCGGATATTTTTATAGGGATTTCCAAACTTCCAGTATAAGCGGTAACTCCCCAATCGTCATAATAGTATCTGAAATAGGTACGAAGGCTTAACAGCTCGTTAAGGTAGTAGGCAATGCGGCCCCCAATAGGTACCTTAAATCTTTTGAAAGGCAGTTTTTCAACATCGTCCGCCAATTGAAATTCCTCAATAAAGAAATCGTTCCTGTCTTGTAAATAGACCCTTTGGTGTGGAGTAGACAATAAACCTTCCTGATATATCAGGTCCAAGGAAAGTGAAGCCTGTAAGCGCTTGGTGATGATCTGGGAGAAATTAAGGGATATGGAATAAGTATTGCGATTAAGCTGGTCAAATTCATTGAACAAAGGAGAATAGGTGCCCGTACCGGTAATTCTACTATCAAAAAAGCCTTCGCGCAATTCAATGGGATATTGTGGTTTATAGGTATCCAAATATACCTGCCCACTTAATCCCAATTCTGTGTTTTTTTCGTTCATGAGATGGGTGTATCCACCACCAAAACCTATTGAAAAGTAATCGTATTCGGCAGATACCGCTATATTGCCACTAACAATTTTATTTCGGTCCTTGGAACTATGGGTAAAGGTTGGATGAAAATAAGTTAGCACATCGCTTCTTGAGGCACCCGATGATTCTACCCAGGGACTGGCCGAATTGTTCCCGTCAAAAGGGTTAATGTTACTAGAGGAGGCCGAGGTGTAGGCAGATATTCCTGCATCCAAACTAAGCACATTGTCTTCACCTAGGGGAATGCTCACAACAATTGTGGGGGTCATATCCGTTAATTTTTCCGTGCCCTCCCCACCAGTTACGGCAGCATTGTCTCCATCCTGACTGTAATAGCTATAAAGCAGCTCCACTTCCGTGGTCTCCAAGACTTTTTTTATATACTCCTGATTGTTGCCTTGGGAAATTCCTGTCCAAGAAATCAACCCAAAAAATACTAAAAATCCTATTTTTCTCATGCTATTTTAATTGCATCCGCATCCACCACCTGTCTTGCCTCCATTGGCGCCCGCAGCGGCTTCCCGATATATGTGAAAATTAGTTTCAAAGCGCTCAAGACTTTTGGTAGCCAGGATCATTTCTTCGTCGTTGAGGTATACTTTGTCATATTCCCTTACTGCAACACAGGAGGAAAGTGATAAAATGCCCGTAATAAGTATAATGAAATATCGCATAGCGTTATTGGGTTTTGTTAAGTTCAATATTTTCGGAAGTGTGAATATTGTTATGATCGTCTATAATAATGCATTCCACCCCTTTAATTTGGTTAATCATATGAAGTCCTGTTTCCGTTCCGGTAATAAAAACGGAGGTAGCCAGGGCGTCACACAATTCGGCACTAGGGGCAAATATGGTAACACTTAGGATACCCGTAGAGGGATAACCGGTTCTTGGGTCGATGATATGACTATATTTAACCCCGTTAAAGGTGACGTATTTTTCATAATTGCCAGAGGTGGCAACCGCCGCATTAACAACAGGGAACCAAGAGAAGATGTTGTCCTTGTTAAGAGGGTTGGTTATGCCCACCATCCAATCCTTACCATCAGGTTGTTTCCCCCAGGTGGTTAGGTCGCCCGAGGCATTGATTATTCCCGATTTAACACCTTCTTCTTTTAGCATGCTTCTCACCTTATCTGCCGCATATCCTTTTCCAATGGCACCAAACCCTATTTTCATACCCTTCAAAGTTAAGAACACCGTTTGTGACGTCTTGTCCAGGACAATGTTTTGAGAGACGATCTTGGCAACGGAATTTTCTATGGCTTCCTTGGTGGGCATTTCTGTCATGCTGCCATCATATCTCCAAATCTTATCAATGGAGGCATAGGTGATATCGAAGGCGCCGTCCGTAATCTTTGAGACGGTGATGCAGCGCTCAATAAGGTCTATTAATTCTTGATCAACTTTTACAGGTTTAATCCCTGCGTTTAGATTGATCTGCGAGGTCTGTGAGCTTGGAATCCATGAGGAAATCAATTTTTCAATTCTGGTAATTTCTTCTATAGCCTTGTCTATGTAACGGTTAGCGGTAACTTCATCCTGTGCAACTATAGTAATATCAAACCTGCTTCCCATTAATTTTGTGGTTCGTCTGTGTGCTATGTCCTGAGCAAAAACGAAACATGGGATAATAAATACAATGGCAATTAATAGTGGGTTTTTCAACCTTCGAACGATTTTAAAAGTGCAATATATTCTTTCACGGATACATTTTTAAATCCGGTTTGGCCCAAGATATTTCCATTGGGGTCTAAAACCAAGACCAATGGAAAGTATCCATTCTTATTATACTTTTCTGCAAGTTGGGCGTTTTTATTTTTTTGTTCCTCTGGGAGTTGGTTGGCTTTTTTTCTAGGAAAATCTGCCCTTAGCAGGGTCCAATGACCTTTGGCATAGTTCTGAAATTCTGCAGACTGCCAAATATTTTTGTCCAGTTTAATACAGGGGGCGCACCAATCGGAGCCAGAAAAGACCAATACTACATTTTGATGATTTTCTTTGGCAAGGGCAGCTGCGGTAGACCAATCGGTTTCCCATTTTTGAGCGAATAGGAAACTTGACATAAGTAGGGCTATTATTAAAGTTTGCTTCTTCATTCTACGAAGTTTTAATGATAAAAGTAAAGATTTTGGGCGTATCAATACATGATATTAATCATTGGATTTTGTCGGGGATAAGTTAATTCCTTACAGCTATTGTTAATTCAAAACCATGGTAAATACAACATTCATTCCCAATGGTTTGGAGAATTATCATTTTAAGTTATTTAACCATCCTACCCATTGATCGGTCCAAGTAGCCAAATGTGTTTCTTGAAGTCCCAAGGCAAAACCATGACCGCCAGTTGGATAGATGTGCATTTCAGCAGGTACCTGGTGTTTTACCAATGCTGTATAGAATAAAAGGCTATTTTCTACTGGTACTCCTTTATCATCTGAGGCGTGGAGCAAAAAAGTAGGAGGGGTATCGGCAGTAACCTGTAATTCGTTGGAGAAATGATCCAACAATTTTTGGGAAGGGTTTTCTCCCAATAAGTTCTTTCTGGAGCCACCATGGGTATTTGGCTCTCCCATTGTAATTACCGGATAGGCCAAGGTCATAAAGTCTGGGCGGGCACTGAGTTGGTCAATACTATCCTGTTGGGCATATACCTCTTCTTTATAATGTGTTCCCAAAGTGGAAGCCAAATGTCCACCTGCTGAAAATCCAATAATACCAATGTTGTTTGGGTCTATATTCCATTCCTCGGCTTTGGAGCGCACCGTCCTAATGGCGCGTTGTGCATCTTGCAATGGCACTTTGTGTTTTTCTGTGACCGATTTGGAATTGGGTAGTCTGTATTTAACTACGATTCCGGCAATGCCCTTTCCGTTTAGGAATTTTGCAAAGTCGGTTCCTTCCCAATCATAGGCCAATATGCCATAACCTCCGCCCGGGAAAATGAGCACTGCCTGTCCGGTAGCAATTTTCTTGGCCGGTAAATACACCTCAATCTGAGGAACCTGTACTTTGGCGATCCTTACAATGTCCGCGCTAATCACCTCTTCTTTTTCATCTGTTTTAATGGAGTTGGGAATGTTGTTGGGCCAAAGTGGTAGTACGGTGTTTTGTGCGAAAATGGTCATAGAAAATAAACAGCTAAAAAGGAAAAAGAATGGTTTCATTTTAATTTTTGAATAGGTTGATATGGTTAAAGATAGAAAATATCGTTGAACAAGAATATTTAAAATTTTGCAAGGGCATCCCAGGCCATAGGAAGGTTTTTAAAAGCAATTTTTGACGCTGGATGGTCAGTAATTTTAATATCTATAAATTATCAAAAAATATTAATTGATAATTTATAGTCACTATAGTTTTTGTAAATAATTGATGATTAGTTGGTTGTGTTTTGGTTGAGTAGCTTTAGAGGCTGTTGCCGGCATTTCAATAGCACTGGACTCCTTCCCTTGCCTAGAAATAGTTATGTCCTTTACTGAAGTACACTTATCCGATGTAATTCTTCGTTCAGAACAGCTGTAATTATGTTTGCGGGATACGCAAATTCTTGAGTAAGGCCGTTGTGAGCTATATCATTTGTTAAGTTATAATCAAGTCTGTGCGACTTCTCGTCCCGAAAAAGGGACTCTGTCGAAGTGACTACGGTTGTCATTTCGACCAAATAGAGAAATTGAAGATTCAGCGCAGCTAAATCGGAGATTCACGAATACCCCTAAAATGAATACGGCATGAGCTAAATCACACTAGTAGCTAATATGGGGTTTCATCAATACCCGAAAAAAGCAATTTTATGAATTAAATGGCATATCTAGCTCCCGACGGCAGGTACGACTTCACTCTATGGCTGAAGATCCACCTTCCCTTGCCTAAGGGAAGGAGCCTTACTTTAGATCAGCTATTTGAAATTATATTACAGTTGGACCTATACCGCCAATATAGACCGTTTGGATAACTCTGAGCACCGCATTTGGTGCAATATGGCTTATTGTATTATGGTTTAAGCCATATTTCCTGGCCAGGTTGGGTTTCAATTATTAATACATCGCCATCCCAATGGGAGTTAACGTCCTCTTCCATTGAAAATTCCTTATTGGAAAATGGATTCATAAGTCGGATTGTCCCACCTTTTTCAGAAACAATCTTTACCCATTTTAGTTTGCCGTCTTGTTTTTGGGCGGATATTAAAAAGGCACCTTCGGTCCGTAATTTGCTAAATCCAACATTTTTCCAATCCATGGGTATGGCAGGAAAAAGACGTACGGTACCCGTATGGCTTTGTATTAGCATTTCCTGTAGGCCTGCGGCAAAGGCAAAGTTGCCTTCCAAGGTAAATGGCCTATAAGTAAAATTCGATTTTCCGGTTCCCGATTGGTCACCGTTAACGTGAAAACTATTGGGGAGCACAAAGGAGGTAGCAAAATCCTTTAATGCTTTTGCCGCGCCTTCCCCATCAAAAGCCCTGGCCTTTAGATTTCCCAGCCAGCTAAAGGAATAACCAACCCACTGACTGGAACCGGTGGCATCCAAGTTGGCGATGGTCTTTTCTATGACCTCCATATCCTTTGTGCCATTTGACGGGTCTATCAATCCAAGTGGATGTATGGCCATTAAATGGGAAAAATGTCGGTGCGACTCATTAAAGGGAAGGCTAGGAGAGAACATTAGCCCATGTTCGTTTACAGCGTAATCCGGCCATTCTTTTATCGCGGCTTCCCATTGTTCTGCCTCTTTCTTAAGGCCGAGTTCCAAGGCCAGTTCTGCCGCATGGGAATAGGTCCATTTAATTAGGGCAAGGTCAAAATTGGTCATATTCCCAAACCAGGCCTCACGGGAATTATTATGTATTTCAGGGCTGGAACTTAAGGGAAGTTTTCGTTTGCCATCCTCATCCAAAACAGACAATTCGTTAAAATGATTGGCCACCTCCTTGATCCAAGGGTAAGCCTCGTTCTTTAGGAAATCGCGATCCATGGTATAGCGCCAATGCAGATAAAAATGTTGTCCCAACCAAGCCCCGACCGTTGGCCCAAAGGAATATTGTATCCAGCCTCCCATAGGTTCCCCTGTCAAGGTAGTAACCCCAGGGACATTAAGTCCGTTAGTGCCATAGAAATCTTTGGTATATTTTTTAAAAGTGGGTTTGTATTGGGTAAGCCAATCGATAAAACCTTGTTCCAAATCCAAATGGTTGCCGGAATAGGTAGGCCAATAACTTAATTGTGTGTTCAGATCATGGTGGTAATCGCCTTTCCAAGGGGGTAATTTTCCGTTGTCCGCTGTCCATACACTTTGTAGGGATATGGGTGGAGCCCCCTTTCTGGCTGCCGACCCCAACTTGTACATTTCCATATACCACTGGTGCTGCAATACGGGATCTGGAATTTTTATAGTAGACTGATCCCAGAATGATTTCCACCAGGCAATGTGACTTTCCATGGAGGATGCCATTCCTGCCTGAAGCGATTTAGTTACTACTTGTTCTGCGGTTTCTTTAGGGGCTTTATCCGAAGTTTGAGAGCTTATGCTCCAACTTCCCTGAATACCTTTAGGTGTAGGTTGCCATTGGGTGTGTACCTGAAATTGAAAATTGGACCATCCTTTCTGGTCATAGGTAATGATATGGTCTTTTTGGGTAACCCTCCCGCCATCATAATTTAATCTTCGAAGATCTTGCCCTGTTACCGGGTCATTGGCACCTTCTTGTTTTACCGATACATAGGCCGGTGGAATTATGGTTGGATTCAATTCTTCGTTAATGTTTTCAAAGGTATACCATCCCAAAGGTTCGGTGGCGTGGACAAAGGTTTTAAGAATAGCGCCATTCTTCCATTTTACCTCGCATATTGCGGAATCCAAATTCAGCTTTACCGATTCTACTTCTCCCAATCCTTTCACATCAAATTCCAGGGCTCCGCCGGGAATTTTTGAGGGTGCCGGTAATTGGTCGTAGGGGGCATCATATCTGTCCTGTACATTTTTATAGGTATCCTTTTCCCATTGCTCCTTTACCCAATCAAATCCATGATTCTCAAAATCTAGATTTTCCATGGGCCGTAGGTCCCAAAGATCAGCCCTGTCCAGGGATAATCGAAGTTTTCCGTCATTTTCCCAAACCAAGGCACCTACGGTACCATTTCCCAAGGGAATGGCTTCATCCCAGGTCGAGGACAATTTATTGAACTCCAGTTTATATGCGGGAATTCGGTCCAGTTCCTGATTGTTTCGCGCTGATTCGCAGCTCCATAAGCTGAGAACTATGGCCAAAAGGCATATTGCTTTAGCTTTCATGTATATTGTTTTATAGTTCAATAAATTACAAACCAAGTACTGCCATTGGCGGGAATTTCCACTTTTAGTTCCACGGAGTAATCCCTTGCCAGTTCATAGGTTGTTGTTTTGCCTTCCTTCTCTTTGATGTTCACCTCATTCGAGTGTCCGGTGTAATATAGGGGGAGTTTTATGGTTTGGGACAAGGTCTTGTTCGTAGGGTTAAAGAACAGTGCCATCCCTTTTTCGTTTAATTCCGGGTCCACATGCATAATGCCATCAATTTCCCTTCCATTCGCCCTTTTTAAATGGATAATAGGGGCATTAAGGATGTTGCGGTATTTTTTGTACCAATCTACTACTTCTATAACGGTCGATTTTGTTTTCTCGGTATCATATAAGCGAGGGCCTCTATAACATGCCTGAACCCCCATCCCATAGTTTTGCACCATATGTGCCTTATAGGCTTCCAAATGGGTATCCAAGGGCTCTATAGTAGCCTCTGCTCCCCCGCCATGATATTCCGTAAGGGGCACAAAGGTCCAACTCATACTTGGAAGTCGGTCAAAGGTACCATCATACATATTTTGTCTCCCAAGGATCAATTGACGTTCTCTGGGCAGGGACCAATTGACTTCCCTATATCCAATACCGTTCTTAGTGCTGCCACTAAGATAATACCAATCCGGGATATTTAGCGAAATTCCTTTTTCGTTGCACCATTTATAAAAGTCGGTTATTCGCTTCCAAGATTTCCATTGGGAATCCTCTACCCCTTTATGGCCTATATGCTCGGTGGAAGCACATAATTGACCCGGGTAGGAACCATCGTGCTCCAATAGGTCGAAGCCCGTTTGTTCAAAAAATGTCTTCAGTTTTTCAAAATAATCAATGCCCCATTGGCTATTGAGACAAGGAGAACTTCCGTGAATTACGCCACCCCTCTTGCCCGTTTCCGGATTAATGACATCTACCTCTTCACTGATCCACCTACTGGACAATAAAGAATATCCGCCCAATTCTATACCCTTGGAGTGGGCGTAATCTGCCAAGGCCTTGAATTTGGTAATATTGGCATCGGAAAGGTCCTCCATGTTCAGGCCACTGCCAAAACTTAAAATGACCATTTCGTAACCTGTTTCCGCGCATTGGTCTATAGCTGCCTTTACCTTAACATCATCAGTGGTCGTTAAATGTAAAAATAAGGGATTTTCTGTAGTCCATGGGGCTATTGATTTATACATGGCATTGGTATAAAGGCCTTTACGTTGCTTATCGTGGCTATCAAAGGGCATTTCCCAGATTCTGAACGATTCAAAGTTAGTGCCGGCGGCTATTGTCTCATTGGGTCCAATGGGCAATTTACATTCCAATAAACATGGAGTGGATAATAAATAACTGGCCTGTGAAGTATAACGTGGATCTCTTTCCCAATGCACAACTTTGTTCGCATTTTTCATGGACATGGAATGAAACTCAAAATCGCTTTCCACATGTATGTTTGGGGTTTCCCATCCTTTTTGTTTTTCTACAGCGCTTTCTGCCTCCACCATGGCAAGGATTTCACTCTTGAAATTATTTAATACAACGGACTTTTTACCGTGATTATCAATGGTGAACCATTTGCTGATCAAAGGAAGGCCATCATAGATTTCATAATGAACCTTCACTTCCAGGTCGGGAAATTCTGGATGGGCGTAGGAAAAGCTTATGTGTTTTCCTGGTGTTGGACTTTTTGGTTTGGAAGACCATCTTTTGTTGGGCCAGTTTATGCGCTCCTGAATATCATCGATCTTAAAATGGGTAAGTTGAAACGAACCGGCCGGACTCCACATTTGGTCTAACCATTCCTCTTTTAAATAGCCATATTCAATTTGTCCGTCCAATCCGCCAACGGTGTATTCCTGTCCGTCTATAGTAAGCATGGCCTCTGGACTAACACCACGGAGCAGTGATTCTCCCGTTACAAGGTTGGTAAAACCTACCGTGGCGCAATTTGGGGTTAGTCGGAAAGTTCTACTGATCAATCCGTTGGAGATTACAATTTCCTTTTCATTGTGCTGCTTGTAGACCATGGATGGCAGTTCTACTTTGGTAATCAACCAATCGGCATTCACCCCTTGTTCATATTCTTTTTGGCCAAAGGGCAACCTTTCTAATAATGGTTTAATATGGGTATTATAAGAGGTGTCAACGGTTTTTAACTTGTTGAAATAATCGGCATCTACCAATTGGGGTTTGTGGGTACTATAATGTATTGTCGGCTCTGCCCAGACGGCATGGTCACCAGAGATGCCATCACCCATATCCTCTACGGCCAATTCCAGGACTTGAATACCATTTATATCTAAATTTACTTGAATGGCCTTGCTTCCACCATTAATTTTTTTGCTTTTCCATAACAATTTTCCGTCTCCTTTTATTAGGAATCTAACACTACCTTTGCCCATGCCTTCTTCAGAGTTGGCAATACCTACAAACGTTTTGTCCCCATCTTTTTGGGTATAGAATAGTTTATTGCCGTCACTTAAGGTATTGAATTCCACCTCCTGTGGAAAGTCTTGTTGATTCTGTATGCCCACCCGAGCACTAAATTTTTGGCTCTTGCCGTCCAAGAAAAAGAATAGCCTGCTTTGGGACAGGGTTCCAATACCTTCCTTGAAGGTTTCATCTCCTATTTGTATGGGCATTCCGTTAATGGCCTTGTTTTTTTGGGCAGGCCACCAGGCTTGTTCCGGTTTTTCAACATCCAATTCGGAAAGGCTGATGACCCCTTTTCCCGCTTGTTGCGAATGGGTAGAGATGGTGAATAAGAGGAGTAGCGGTAAATATAGTTTTAGGAATTGCATTGAAATTTATTTCTGGAATTTTGGTGTTCTTTAGGTTCTTAGGTTTCGTGAAAAATCTATAGCTCAGTAATAGTGGTCCTGTATAAGTTGGTTGGCTATTCGGACTTAAGTTCCTTTTCATTCACATCTATTCGTTTAAGGTGAAAAATCAACACTTAACACTATTAAAAATATTAACTATTTGTTAAGTCACTATAAATATATCGACCAATGGCGTTTTCGAAAGGCTTAGTAACGGAATGAAGGGATTGGCCTTTGGCTTATTTGGTATGTGGTTGTCTTTTTGGTCAAGGAAATTGAAATATTTATGGAATGCTTGGAAAAGCTATGGACGTATTACTGATGGAATATGTTTTATGGATTCGGCAAGATGGTTCTTGATAAAAGTATTGATTTCCCATTGATCTCCCATGGGTATTTTAGTATTGGTCTTGAAAAGGGAGTAGGGATGTGGGCCGTATTCTGGGGTGATAGTTATAAAGGGGCGTTTTTTTTCGAACGCCTTTTTGATCATCAAAACCCACCAATTGGTAAACAGATCCAACTCAGTTTTGTAATTGCTATCCCGGGGGTCTATAACTTGTGGGCTCTGGGCATATCCTACCCTGGCGTGAATATGATAGGTATGTTCAATAGCTTTTTCAACCGCATAGGCCTGATTTTCCAATAATGATTCGGCAACGCAACACCAATGGGACAAGTCGGAAGTGAGTTTGAGAAAGGGATATTCCTCCAAATAGGGTAAACAGGCATGGGCGGCAAAGGAAAACCTAGAGCGGTGGGTTTCATGGGTAATGGTGACTCCGGATTCCAATTCTATTTCATGGGCAGTTTCAATTAGGGCTGAGTTTTGTTTATGGGTAAAAAAATCCATCCCTGTATGCGAATTCACGAAGAGGGGATTGGCTTCCACCAGATTGTACAACTGCCTTTTATACTGTTCTTGATGCTTGTTGAAATCTGCTTCCTTGGTTTCCCAATGCTGTCCAACGAAATCGAGTTCCATATCCTTTAGCATGGAACAAATATCGTTCTTTTTAATACTTTCTAAGGGAAGGTCTATTTCTACGCCTTGATAACCGGCGTTTTTTATTTTGTTCAGAAAAACGGACCAGGGTAAACCCGAACTTCCCCAACGTGGATATATAAATTTAATTTGCATGCATGGTATTGTTTTAATTTCTCTGTTTTCTTTCCCCGGTATGATCCACCCCTTGTTCCCTTTCAAATTCGATCATTTTTTTTGGCCTAAAGTTTAGGATCAAAGCCCTTCTTTGTGTTTCGGTAACGTTGCCCTGGCTAAAGTGAAGCGTAAAACCGTCATGAAAAGTACATCCGCCGGGATTTAGGGGAATGCATATGGCCTCGGAGCTGTCGGTTTCACAATATAGGGCTCCCCCATGGGGTAGGTTTTTATGGGGGAGAACGGGTGTGCCCTCTGTTTTGGGGATAAACCACATACATCCATTTTCTTCAAAGACCTTGTCCAACGCAATCCAACAACTAGCCGATCTTTTGTCGGGCATGGCAATCCAATAGGCGGCATCTTGGTGCCAAGGTGTTGGGGTGTTGGTATTGGGAGCCTTGTTGATCATCATGTCAAAATCCAGTTCCATATCCGGACCTAGTAGGTGTTTGGCCCATTGTTCCGCTTTTTTATAAGCGGTATTTTCAATAAGTTCCTGTGCTATGGTGCTGGGTCTCATGATTTGGGTTATACGCTCCACCTTTCTGTCGGCACTATTATCCGCGCCGGCAAGGTCACTTCTTAGGTGGGCGGTTTTGACAGTATCCTGTAATAATTTATCGTATAGGGTCCTAAGGGTGGCCACCTCGTCTGCTGTTATTAATTGGTCTATTTTGATAAATCCTTCCTTAATAAACTTTGATCTTATTGTTTCCATGGCACTAAAGTATAGGCTTCAAAGATGTAGTTAAAATATATAAATATCTATCAATTTTGTACTATATTACTTTTTTATACATTTTAGCATGGATTTTGGAACACAGGAAAGACGGGTGTTTAATTTACAGGACTTTGGGGTTAAAAGAGGATTGGCCATAGGCCATTATCGTTACAAACAGGTAAAGCCGGGTCTTGAGCGTCATCAACATAAAGGAGCCTTGGAAATTTGTTACTGTATGAAAGGGCAACAGCACTATAAGATTGGGGAGCAATTGTATGAACTTAACGGAAATGATATTTTTGTAGTGCCGCCTAATACAGTGCATAGCACAGGGGAATATCCGGAGGATAAGGGAGAATTGTTTTGGATTCAATTGCTTGTAGATAGTTCCAAAGGCAAATTATGCAATATGCCCAAAGAGCAAACCGAATTTCTGCTTGCTGCACTTCTGGATAAATCGGAACATGTTTTCAAGGGCTCCTTTCAGCTAAAATTTATTTTGGAGAAATTGATGGTGCAGCTGGAGAATTTCGATTCCTTGTTGTCCAAAATAATGGTGGATCAGTTGATAGCCCAATTATTGTTGGAAACTGTTATACTCTCCAATAAACCGCAACAAAATGCGCCATCCGTAAAGTTGAATGAACTGGACAAGTTTATTCATAAAAATTTATTTAGGATGATTTATGTGGATGAAATGGCAAATTTGGTGGGGATGTCCGTGGGGTATTTTAAGTTTTGGTTTAAGTCCAAAACGGGGATGCCGCCGAGGGAATATGTGAACCGCCTAAAGATTGAACAGGCAAAATTAGATCTGCGTACTTCCAAAAGGATTACTGAGGTGGCATTTGGATTGGGCTTTGGCACCTCCCAATATTTTGCCACTACTTTTAAGAAGTTTACGGGTACAACACCCAAATCCTTTAGACGATTGCAAAGGGAATAATAGAGCATTGATTTAATCTTCATACTACTTCAAAAAAAATCCGGAACCTTAGTGGTATCCGGATTTTTCAAAACTAACTCAACTCAATTTTTAATCAGGTTAATTTGGAGGAACTTAAAACAAACCTGACTTTTTAAAACTCTAATTATTTTATCAAAAATATTTTTTGAATGAAATCTTAGGCAAGATAATAGGTTCTTCCTTCTTAGGCTACCAATTTACTAACAAACACCAATACTTTTTTTGCATTTTTATCTTTTTTAAGTAGTTTGAGGTATATATTTTAAGCAATTAATTGGGAAAGTTTAATCTGAGACCAGATCAATACAGAACAACTATGGGTCTAAAAACAAAGACACGGGTGAAAATTTCCAACCCGTGTCTTATTTATTTGCTTTATTTCCAGAAGCGTTTTATGTTAACTACGAAAATGCTTTTGGCCTTTTTGGAATACACATCTTATATATCCATTTAGCCCGTCTTAATTAGTAACCCGTATTTTGTACTAGATTAGGATTGTTCTGCATTTCAGATGTTGGTATAGGAAACAAAAGCTCCCTTGCCGTTAGTGCTTTGTTGGGCAAGTAAGAGAAATTATGGCCCACAAAATCTTCCAAGATATTGGTTTCTGTGTTATACGCTTTTCTCCATCTCACCATGTCGTACCAAGTTTTGTTTTCAAAACTTAATTCATGAATACGCTCTATACGTACAGCATCTCTAAAGGCATCCTGGGAAAGACCGGTCAAATCTGCCAATTCGGCCCTTTGACGTATCTCGTTCACAGCATCATATGCCTCAGTTGAAGGTCCACTTTCAGCTTCGTTTGCCGCTTCCGCATACATCAGTAATACATCGGCATAGCGGTAGAGGCACCAGTTCAGGTCTGATTGGGCGCTCCCTTCATTGGCTTCAATATCAAAATGCTTAAAGATATATGGAGCTCCAAGGTTGACACTGCTGCTACGGTCGGCTTCCAATGAATAGCTTGTAAAATAAAACTGTTTTTCTTCTGCTCTTTTGTCGCCCGCCTCGTAGGAGTCTACAAAGGCGTTTGTTGAAAAGATACCACCAGTTTGGGCGGAATAGGCTGAAATTCCCAAGTTATATGGTAAAATTCCTGGCTGCCAGTTACCTGATTGGATACCTGCTGCAAATTGGGTCATAAAGATGTATTCCCCTGAGTTTTTGGTTGTAGGATCGTGCAGCTCGTCATAGGTATCAAAAAGTCCAAACTCCTCTGAATCTATTACCTCTTTGGCCTTGGCGGCGGCAAGCGCGTAATTCTCCGTTTTTTGAAGTGGGAAACCTGCCATGGTCAAATATACATCTGCCAATAAGGTCTTAACGGCGCCTAAAGAAACTCTGCCCGATGGATCCCTCCATGCCAGGCCAGCGCTTTCGGCTTCAGTAAGATCGCTTACAATTAGGTCGTAGACCGCTTCTGGCGAAGATTGTTCAGGGTACAATTGCTCCGATCCCAAATCTACCGAATTGGTGATGATAGGAATGTTTCCGAACATGCGTACCAAGCCAAAATAGTAGTAGGCCCTAAAGAATTTGGCTTCGGCCAAATACTTTTGCTTTAGAGCTTCGTCCATATTTATTTCCGGGATTTTTTCTATTGCCAAGTTGGCCCTGGAGATGCCCGAATAATATCCGGTCCAGTAACTGCTTCCATATCCGTTGTCCGAATTATTAATCAAATCCTTTACCAAGTAAATATTGGTGGCTTGCCCTAAGGAGGTGTTGGCCAAGCCCGTGGCAAATTCGAGCATCATCCATGTGCCTCCACCAAAACCACTATTAGTAATTGAAATCAATGGTTCATATGCCCCGTTAACGGCACTCTCGGCATGCGCAGCCGTGGTAAAGTAAGTGTCCGTTGTGAAGTTAGACTCATCTTCTTCATCCAAAAAGTTACTACAAGCCGTTATACTTGATATTGCGGTTACGACGGCTATAGCTCTTATAAAGTTTCTATAGATTTTCATTTTTTTATCTTTTATATGGTTATAGTCCAACATTTAATCCTAGCATAAAGGTTCGAGGCCTCGGATAATCGTAAAGGGAGAATCCTTGATCGAAAGCTCCACCACCATTAGAACTTTCAGGGTCATACCCTGGATATTTGGTTGCTACAAAAAAGTTCTGTACCGAGGTGTACACCCTAAGTCGATTTAAGTGTAACCGCTCTACCAATTCAGGCTTGAAGACATAGGAAAGCATTAAGTTTCTACCTCTTAAAAAGGAAGCATCCTTTAATTTCCCAGAATCGTTATTGGTATCATAACCAGCAGCAATTGGTCTTATTTGGGCAATATCGGTATCCTGATTATCCGGAGTCCACGCATTTAACACGGTCGCGAAGCTATTGGCAATGGTCTGACGGTCTTCAGCGGAGTGTTCATCACGGTACATTACACTGTTGCCATATTGAAATTGCAGGTCTACCAGTAGCTCAAGATTACCATATCTAAAGGTGTTTGAAAAAGTCCCAAAACCATCGGCAATACCTTTCCCTATGATGGCACGGTCATCACTATTAATGGCCCCATCATTGTTAAGATCACGGTATTTTATATCTCCGGGCAATCTGTCATAGATAGCTGCCTGGGCAGCTTCATCGGTGTTCCATGTTCCCTCATCAATATATCCAAAGAAAGTACCTACAGGTTCTCCAACACGGATCAAGGTAGAACCTAAGAAAATATCGGAACCACCTGAAAGGGCTTTTACTTCGTTTTTATTGATGGAAATATTGAAGTTACTGCTCCATCCAAAAAGTTCATTATCAAAATTGACAGTGTTCAAATTAATTTCGATACCCTTGTTTTCCAAACTTCCAACGTTTCTAAATACATTGGTAAAACCACTTGAGGAGGGAACCGGAGCATTAAGAAGCATATCGGAAGTCAACTTTCGGTAAACATCAAGCTCCAACCCTATACGATTATTAAATAGACCCAATTCAACCCCGGCATCTACCTGTTCCGTTTTTTCCCATTTTAAATCTGGATTGGCCATACGACCTGGGACAGTATAGGCGGATCTGGCGCCATTAAAAATGACCGAACCATTGGACAAGCCGGCCAATGCTTGGTACGCTGGTAATTCAGAGTTACCCGTTGCCCCATAACTAGCTCTAATTTTAAGATTGGAAATGGTCTCGTTTTCCGAAAGAAAATCTTCTTCGGAAGCCCTCCAGGCCAATGCGGCTGATGGGAAAAAGGCAAACTGGTTTTCCGGTCCAAATTTTGACGAACCGTCAGCCCTGCCGGTTAGTGTCAACAAATATTTGTTCATATAGTTATAGTTGACACGTCCAAAATAAGAGTTTAGCCCGTAAGCAGTTTTGCTAGAACTTGGCGTTTGT
Organism: Arenibacter troitsensis; assembly: GCF_900177645.1. Lineage (GTDB taxonomy): Bacteria > Bacteroidota > Bacteroidia > Flavobacteriales > Flavobacteriaceae > Arenibacter > Arenibacter troitsensis. The sequence continues at coordinate 362,691 of NZ_FXAO01000006.1, read as the reverse complement.
GGGTTGGAACCTGCACCAAGGTTGTTAAAGCCATAAAAGTCATCGGCAAACCCTCGGGTCGATGCTGTTGCACTAAACTGATCAACATGTTGCCAGGAAAGCCCTGCCATAGCCGTTAAGGAATTATTGCTGTCAAAATCCTTAGTATAGGTTAAATAGTTTTCAAATTGCCAAGAATTATAACGTGAGTTTGAGACACTTGCGGCACCATCGGGCATGGCAATGTATCTTAGGTCCTTGCCTCCGTAATAATCATTTCTTTGGTTAATGATATTGGTTCCTACTGTAGTGCGTAATATCAGGTTTTTATTGAATTCAATATTTCCGTAGAAACTACCCAATACGGTTTGGGTCTTGAGAAAATATCTACGGTCGTTCGCAACCGCCACTGGACTGCCGCCACCTTCCATTCCTGGATAGTGTATGTTGGATCCCCAGGTGCCATCCACATAACGTACGGGTATAATGGGTAGGGCCTCATATACTTGGCGCATTGTAGTGATACCACCACCTCCAAGTTGGTCTATTTGCTTTTCGTTTTGGTCGTTGTAGCTTAGGCTTCCTCCAACTTTTAACCAGTCGTTGACCTCGGTATCCAAAGTGAATCTACCTGAATAACGCTTTAACCAAGATTCTACTATCAATCCCTCTTCATCCCTGAAGCCCATAAATAGGCCGAAATTGGATTTTTGGTTACCACCTGTAAAAGAAAGTTGGTGATTTTGGGTAATAGCGTCCCTAATAGCTTCATCCTGCCAATCGGTATCATAAAGTGGGTTGCCGTTGGCATCAAAAAGTCTTGGGTCGGTTCTCTTTAATCTTGGGTCGGTATATCTTCCACCTGCCCAGCCTTCCGGGTCAAATTTTTCAGCATTGGCGTATGCGATTTCCTCAACACGAAGAAACTCTTCAGAGTTTAAAAGATCAAGTTTTTTGGGCAAGGTTCCTATACTGAAATCCACATCATAATTAAGACGGGTTTCTCCGGTAGTAGTTCCTTTTTTGGTAGACACAAGAATTACACCATTGGCGCCTCTGGCACCATAAATGGCCGTTGCAGAAGCATCTTTTAAAACTTCAATGGATTGGATGTCATTTGGGTTCAGGTAATCTATCGGGGTACTACCGTTAGGTAAATTGGCCGCATTCAAGATTACACCGTCTATTACATAGAGTGGTGTATTGGCGATACTTACCGAGGTATTACCACGGATTCTTACCACGGTTCTTCCTCCTGGTCGTCCAGAACCTGAAGTTATGTTTACACCCGCTACCTTACCGGCCATGGCCTGGTTCAAGGAAGCCGCCGGTCTTTCCGCCAATTCTTCGGACTTAATGGAGCCCACAGCACCGGTAAGGTCACTTTTTTTCTGTGTACCATACCCGATCAATACTACCTCGTCCAAACCTGCAGCACTTTCTTCCAAACTAACGGATATGGAGGTTTGTCCATTTAGAGCTACTTCTTTTGACGCAAATCCAATATAGCTTATAACCAAAGTAGCGTTTTCATTGACTACATCTAGGGTAAAGTTACCGTCAAAATCAGCGGTAACCCCATTAGTGGTTCCTTTTTCCACAATGTTCGCCCCAGGTAAGGGATTGCCGTCCGCATCCGAAATAGTTCCGCTTACGGTATGTTGGTCTATGGTAATTTCTACTGGGACAACGGAATTGTCCGGCTTACCCGTTTTTAATATGATCTGCTTGTTCTTAACGGTAAAATAGACATCCGTTGCCTCAAATATCCTGTCCAAGATATTTGAAATAGGTTCTTTTTTCACATTTACGGAAACAGTTCTCTTTAAATTCACCTTTTTATGGTTGTACAGAAACCTAAAATCCGACTGGGATTCTATTTCCTCAAAAACCTGTTGAACGCTTACGTTACTTAGGTTTAAAGTGATTTTTGTATTCTGTCCATAGGTGTTGGCCTGAATTTTAAATAGAGAAACTATAAGCAATAAGGTCGTTAGTTTCATCTTTAATTGATGTTTGCCCAGCCAATGCGAATGGAAAGGCCCTACTAAATTTAATTTTTTCATACTTTTGTAAAGGTTTGGTGATTAAACATTTAGTTTGTTTATATCACTTTCTTATGCCGGGAAATGCGCCAACATTTTCCGGTTTTTTTGTAAAAGTGATATGTCTAGTGCTCATGTTTTCAATTAGTTTTCATTGGCATTTTCTTTAAGTTAATATTAGTATCGAGTATAACAATTTTGGAACCCTCGCGTATATACTCAAAGTGAGTGTCTTCCTTAAAGGCTTCCAAGATTTCTTCTATAGTCTCATTTCTAAATGTTGCCGTGTATATCTGATCTTGCAATTTCCCGCTTCTATCTTCTATGCTAATGTTGAAATGACGTTCCAGTTTGGATCTAATGCTATGGAAAGGGGAGGCCTTAAACAAAAGATACCCGTCTTTCCAAGCCGTAAAAATGTTGGTGTCCACTTCCTTAATGGTCATCGTATTGTTCACCTTGTTCCATTCCGCCCTTTGTCCGGGCGCCAGTTGTGATGAAGTATTTGTACTTATGTCTGCCCCGTCCTTGTACAGGACCACGGCACCTTCCACCAGGACGGTACTGATATCCTCATCTTCGGGATAGAATGATAGGTTAAATTGGGTGCCCAGCACCTTTATGTTCATTTCGTCGGCATTTACAATAAAAGGGTGTGCCCTATCTCTGGTAACATCAAAGTATGCTTCCCCCTTTAAAAAAACTTTTCTCTCCTGTCCCTTTAGGAAACGGACGGGATATTTAATGGAGCTTCCCGAATTTAATTTTACTTTGGTACCATCGGACAGAACAAGGTCAAACTGTCGGCCATGCGGGATATTAAGGGTGTTGTAGACCAATTTGTCTTGAGCTTCGGCACTGATATACTGTAACGTATTTCCCTGTTGAGAGGCAACTAAATTTCCACTTGAAGTAGTTATTTTTCGCTCACCTGTCTCGGAAATGGTTTCAATGTCACCATTTTCCAATTGCAAGGTAATAACGCCGGAATTTGGATCGTTTTCAATGATAATTGGCTCAGTACTATTTACTAAGGTATTTTGGTTGTAAAAGTAAACGCCGGTAAGCAACAGAAAGGTAGCTGCAATACCTGACCAAAAACGAACATTGGAGTGTGGGAAAAATGTTCTACCTTTTTTTTTCTTATCAATGTGCTCTATTTTGTAGAGTATTTTCTGTAATAAGACTTCAGAATCATCTTTTGTTCTTTTCTTAAGGGGCAAGTTTCCTTTATTTACTTTTTCCCAATGCTTGGCCAATACTCCATGTTTAACCTCATCCGGATCGGAACTATTAATAAGCTCCATTAGACGATCCAGTTCCTTTTCGGAAATGGTATTGTCCACCAATTTTTGGAAGAGCTTATCCAATTTGTTCGCGTTTTGCATTTACTGTATTTTATTGGCCCCATTATGGGTTGTATAAGTAATACACATCATAAATGCAAAAGTCCCAAATTAGGACATCATTTTTTGCGAAATAGATAATTTAAATCGTAAACATTAGGCTTGTTAGAAAAAAATATATGGTGTCCGCCATATATGGTTTTAATTCTGTCCTGATAATTTGAAGGGTTTTCCAGAGATGGTTTTTCACTGTTTTTTGTGTTATTCCCAAAAGATCGGCTATTTCCTCATTGCTTTTTCCCTGTTGTCTGGACAAAATGAAGATGCTGCGTTTCTGAGTGGGAATATTTTCGAGGATATCGTTTACCAAATCCTCATATTCGGCAAGGAGAATACTATTTTCCGTTTCCTCGTTTAATGAGCTAATATTTTTATAGTATTCTTTTTTTAAGGAATTTTGGCTGGCAATACTCCTTAAGTAGTTGTATGTTGAATTTTTGGCAATAGTAAAAATAAAGGCATCAAAAGATTGGCTTACATCTATGGTTTCTTTTTTTGTCCAAATCTTAATAAATACCTCTTGTAGTATCTCCTCAGAGGCATAATCCGATTTGGTTATGGAATGTACAAAATAGTATAACCTTTTTTCATACAACTCAAATATGGTCCTAAATGCCGCCCTATTTCCTTTTATCAAGGAAGCGATCAATTGGTCTAAGGGTTGTCCGGACATTTCGCGAGCAATTAAATGATTTGATTTTTTTAGGATAATGTAAAGTAGGTTATCTGCTAGAAAAAATAATCTACTAAAGATAACATTCGAAAATATGATGTATTTTCTTTCATATCAACTAAAAATTGAACATTTAGCAATACTTTTTTTGCTAATTATTATTCGACATAAAAAAATATGTATATTTAAAATCTCAATTTAGCTTTTAGTTATTTGTTTTTTATGAAATTACACCTTCTTAATAGGGCCAGTTTACAGAACAGTTCCTTTACGGTTACGCACAATAGTTATTCACATTTCTTAAAGATTTGGCATTATCACCCTGAATTGGAACTGGTTTACATAGCCCAAAGTACCGGGACCCGATTTATTGGGGATGGAATTGAGAAGTTCTCCGAGGGCGATCTTGTTTTGATCGGTAAGAACCTGCCTCATATGTGGCTGAATGACGAGATTTATTTTGAGGCCGATTCTGGCTTGATTTCGGAGGCCATTGCCATACATTTTAAAGAAGATTTTTTAGGGCTGGAGTTTCTGAATGCCATAGAAATGAAACCAATACAGCAATTGATAAAAAGGGCTAGCCAGGGAATAAAATTTTCTAATATAGATGCTAAGCTCATTGAAAAAGTAAAGAAACTACACAGCCACGAACCCTTTGAAAAAACAATAAAGCTTATTGAAATTTTGTACAGGTTGGCAAATCATGAGGAATATCAATTATTGTCAAGTCCAGGGTTTTTAAATTCTTTTAATAAGACGGACAACAAGGGGTTGGATGAAATTTATGAGTTTGTCTTTAAAAATTTCAATCAACCTATCGGTTCCAAGGATGTGGCCGAGATAGCCAAAATGAATCCTTCTGCTTTTAGTAGATTTTTTAAACGTATCCACAGAAAGACCTTTACCCGTTATCTGAATGAAATACGAATTGGGTATGCCTGTAAATTGTTGATAGAGAATAAGAACAACATTACCCCGGTATGCTATGAATCAGGGTTCAACAACATTTCCAATTTCAACCGACATTTTAAATCCATTACAGGAATGTCTCCTTCCGACTATATTAAACTTCATACTCAAAATTGACAATCATTCTATTTCTAGCAAAAAAAGTATCAATAATGGTACTTCATGTAGTTGTTGGAGATAAGGTTTGGGGTTAGTTTTGTTTTATTAATATTATACATAATGAACAGCAAAATTATAATTACGGATGTTCTGGTAAAAGACGTCCGATTTCCTACTAGTAAGTCATTGGATGGATCAGATGCCATGAACCCGGATCCGGACTATTCTGCGGCTTATGTTATACTAAAAACCAGCCATCCCGAGGGGTTGGAGGGGCATGGATTAACTTTTACCATTGGTAGGGGAAATGAATTGTGTGCAGCAGCCATCCATTCCTTGGCGCCTTTGGTAAAGGGAAAATCCCTGGAGAGCTTTACCACAAATATGGGAGCATTTTGGAAGATGATCACCGGTGACAGTCAATTGCGTTGGTTGGGGCCGGAAAAAGGTGTGATCCATTTGGCTACGGGTGCTGTGGTAAATGCTGTTTGGGATCTTTATGCCAAGGTGGAAAAGAAGCCATTGTGGAAACTACTGGCAGATATGACACCGGAAGAATTGGTTTCTTGTATAGATTTTACTTACATTACGGACGCCATCTCCCCTGCAGAAGCATTGGAGCTTTTGAAGGGTAAGGCTGCTTCCAAGCAGGAGCGAATTGATAAACTTTTAAAGGATGGATATCCTGCATATACGACCTCTGCCGGATGGCTTGGTTATTCGGATGATAAGATGAGGAGACTTTGCAAGGAAGCCAAGGCCTCTGGTTTTAAGCATATGAAAATAAAGGTAGGGTCGGATTTAAAGGATGATATGAGGCGTGCTGCCATTATCCGCGAAGAGATCGGTACCGATTTAAGACTAATGATGGACGCCAACCAGAAATGGGATGTGGATGAGGCCATTGCCAATATGGCCGAACTTAAAAAGTTTGATCCATGGTGGATTGAGGAGCCTACCAGTCCGGACGATATTTTGGGACATGCCAAAATAGCAAAGGCCGTTCATCCTATAAAAGTGGCTACCGGAGAACACTGTCAGAACAGGGTTGTATTTAAACAATTAATGCAGGCCGATGCCATTGGCATCTGTCAGATAGACAGCTGCAGGGTTGGTGGGGTAAATGAAATATTGGCCATTCTTTTAATGGCCGCAAAATTCAATATTCCTGTTTGTCCACATGCTGGGGGAGTTGGTCTCTGTGAATATGTGCAACACCTGTCTATGATAGATTATATTGCTATAAGTGGTTCTTTGGAGAATAGGATAATAGAGTATGTGGATCATTTACATGAACATTTTTATGACCCTGTGGTCATAAAAAATGGGGCCTATATGCCACCGTCAATGTCCGGATATAGCATCACCATGAAAGAGCAATCTTTGGAGGACTATAGTTTTCCTGATGGCATTATATGGAAGGATGAAGTACTGGCCAAATAATTAGGGAAATTATAATAGTTAACATAATAATCTAAAGAATAATATGTCACTTTTTAGTCTAGAAAACAAAACAGCGGTAGTTACCGGTGGTGCCAGTGGTATTGGTGAAGCCATTTCCAAAGCTTTTGCCGGCCAAGGTGCCCATGTGCACATCTTGGAGTTTAATGCGGAAAATGGAGAACGCGTAGTTGGGGAAATAAAAGCTAAGGGGGGCAAGGCCAAGTTTCACGCCTGTGATGTTTCCAATAATGTCCAGGTAACCGAAATTATTTCCGCTATTGGTACCCAGAGTTATATTAATATTTTGGTCAACAATGCGGGGATAGCCCATGTTGGTAATTTGGAGGGAACCGCAGAAGAGGATATGGATCGAATATATAATGTAAACATTAAAGGTGTTTATAATTGTATGCATGCCGTGATCAGCAAGATGAAAGAGAAAGGTGGGGTCATATTGAATATGGCTTCCATTGCCTCCTCCGTTGGTATTTCGGACAGATTTGCTTACTCCATGTCCAAGGGCGCGGTACTTACCATGACTTATTCTGTGGCCAAGGATTATTTGGACAATGGTATTCGATGCAATAGTATTTCTCCGGCACGAATCCATACGCCATTCGTGGACGGATTTATAAAGAAGAACTATCCCGGTAAGGAAGAGGAAATGTTCGAAAAATTATCCAAGTCCCAGCCAATTGGAAGAATGGGAAAACCGGAGGAAGTGGCAAATTTGGCAGTTTATCTATGTTCGGACGAAGCTTCCTTTATAACTGGAACCGATTTTCCTATTGATGGCGGGTATATAAAATTAAACGGATAGGTTAATTTTAAAACCTGTTTTTGGACCAAATCAAAAATGGAACTAAATGTCGATTTGATGTTTAGTTCCATTTTATGAAACCAGCAACACCTATTCCGGTACTATTCGGAAATATATTCAAATAACAATTCTTAATGTATAAAATAGTTCAATACATAGCCATAATATCACTTTTTGCGGCTTGTTCCCAGAAATCCGAACCAAATGCCTTGGTAATGCCGGTGTCCAACACCATTGAGGTAAAGGATACGGATAGTAAGGATTCCATTTTGCTTAAAGCGGCCCATGTGGTGCCAACGACCAATCAGTACTTAGCGCTGCAAAACGAGTTTATAGCATTTATTCATTTTGGTCCAAATACCTTTACCAGAATGGAATGGGGAAATGGAATGGAAGATCCCAAAATTTTTGACCTCCAGAATTTGGATACAGATCAATGGTGTAAGGCTATGAAGGATGCGGGTATGAAAATGGTAATATTTACCGCCAAGCACCATGATGGTTTTGTATTATGGCAAAGCCGTTATACGGAACACGGGGTAATGTCTTCGCCATTTAGGGAAGGAAAAGGGGATGTTCTAAAGGAGTTGTCCGAATCCTGTAAAAAATATGGGCTAAAATTAGGGGTGTACCTATCGCCGGCAGATCTGTTCCAAATAGAAAACAAGGATGGACTTTATGGAAATTTAAGTGAATACACGGAAAGAACAATTCCGAGACAGGTAGAAGGCAGGCCATTTGAAAACAAGACTACATTCACTTTTAAAGTGGACGACTATAACGAATATTTTTTAAACCAACTCTTTGAATTGCTTACCGAATACGGACCCATCCATGAAGTTTGGTTCGATGGTGCCCACCCAAAAAGAAAAGGTGGACAGACCTATAACTATTTGGCATGGAAGGAATTGATAAAGGCTTTGGCACCAAAGGCGGTAATCTTCGGGAAAGAAGACATTCGCTGGTGCGGCAATGAGGCTGGTAAAACTAGGGATACGGAATGGAATATAATTCCCTATCCGGAAGACCCCGGTCAAATGAATAGCTTTCCAGATTTAACAGAGGAGTCTTTGGGAAAAAGCGAGGACCTCTTTAAGGGCAAATTTCTTCATTACCAACAGGCGGAAACCAATACTTCTATCCGTGAGGGATGGTTTTATAGGGATGATGAAGACCAGAAAGTACGTAGTGCGGATGATGTATTCGATATTTATGAACGGTCGGTTGGAGGAAATTCTACCTTCTTATTGAACATTCCACCCAATAGGGAGGGAATGTTTTCCCCTACAGATGTTTCTGTACTGGAAGAAGTTGGCCAAAGGATCAATGACACTTACGGAGTTAATTTGCTATCCAGTGCCAATGGGCCTAAGGAGGTCTTGGACAATGATCTGTCCACTTTTAAATTGTTGGGCCAGGGAGCCCAAGAAATGGTTATTGAAACCAATACTCCGGTCACTATAAACAGATTGGTTATCCAGGAAGCGATAAACACGCACAGTGAACGTGTGGAAAAGCATGCCCTTGACGTTTGGGAGGACAATGCCTGGAAAGAAATTGCCACGGCTACCAATATTGGGTATAAACGAATTTTACGTTTCCCAGAAGTTACAACCCAAAAAATGCGCATTAGAATCTTGGAATCCCGGTTTTATCCAGCTATCGCATCTATATCGGCCCATTATTACAAGGCAAGGCCTCCGCAACTTAGTATAGAAAGATCGGTAGAGGGGCTGGTAACCATATTCCCAAAAAAGGATAGTTTTGGATGGAAACCGCACGGGGAAGATGTTGCCGGAAACATAAATTCTGGCTACAACATTCGTTTTTCTACGGACGGTAGCGAACCCACTGCAACTTCAGAAATTTATGATCGGCCCTTTAATATCCCTTCAGGAGAGGTGAAGGCAGTAGCAGAGGTCAATGGAAAATTAGGCAGTGTTGCCTCCCAGAAATTCGGAATCGTAAAGAAAGATTGGAAGCCTGCAGGGGAAGATAGTGTTATAGGGGAACATGCTGCTGTAAACGCCTTCGACGGCGACCCCGCAACTTTTTGGAGCTCGGTGGAAAAATCAGGAACGCATTATATCAATATAGACCTTGGTAAGGATTATGCCATTAGTGGGTTTACCTACACGCCTCAAACTTTTTCGTCCGAAGGGATGATAGAAAAGGGTACTGTTAGGATAAGTGCAGATGGAAAAACTTGGAAAAATGTTGAGGATTTTCAGTTTGGAAACTTAATAAACGACCCAACCACCAGAACCCATATGTTCCAGTCCAAGATCAATGCCAGATATATAGGGATTGAATCTAAATTTATCGCCGGAAATGGTAAAGCGGCGGCCATTGCGGAATTGGATTTTTTATTGGATTAATAGTTTGGAAACAATTTTTTTAATGGAACAAAGATTCCTGTTTTATTTTGTATTGGCCCTTTCCTTAATCGGTTGCTCACCAAAGGCATCCGATATTTATATTACTACCAATAAAGAGACGTATCAAGAAGGGGAGCTGTTTTTTGGTACTATCAATGAAGGTTTAAACGCGGTAACCCAACTTAGAAATGAGGGAAATAAAAAGGCCCTGACCCTTCATATTATGGAGGGGGAGCATAGAATAAACGCTGCCATAAGGATATCACCGGAACTCGGTCCTTTGAAATTGATCGGGGATGGGGTAGGGAAGTCCGTTATTAAGGGCTCCAAATTGCTCAACCCTCAATGGGAAAAGTTCAATGACCATATTTGGATGGCACAATTGGAAAAGGAGGAAGGCTTTGATCAGCTCTTCGTTAACGGAAATAAACAAATATTGGCACGTTACCCAAATTACGATGAGAAAGGTGGACACTGGCAGGGTCATGCCGAAGATGCCATATCTCCAGAGAGGATAAAGACTTGGGGCAATCCGGCAGGAGTTATAGTGCATGCTATGCATAGTGGTGAGTGGGGCGGATTTCATTATGTTTCCACAGGGGTAGATGAAAATGGAGAGCTTAAACTGTCTGGCGGCCATCAGAATAATCGTCCCTCACCAATGCATGCCAAGTACCGAATGGTAGAAAATGTATTCGAAGAATTGGATGCTCCAGGAGAGTGGTTCCTGGACGGTGAACTTAAATTGTATTATAGGCCGGCCGAAGGAACAGACATGAGCAATGCCACGGTAGAAGGGGTTCAACAAAAACATTTGTTGGAAATAGTGGGTTCGGAGGAGAATCCGGTAAGGGATATAGAAGTAAGTAATATAAGATTTGAACATGCCCAACATACTTTTATGGAAAAGTATGAGCCATTGTTGAGAAGCGATTGGACCATATACAGAGGGGCGGCAATTTTTGTTGAAGGGACACAAAATGTGAAAATTAGAAATTGCGAACTCACTAATTTGGGAGGGAATGCTATTTTGGCAAGTAACTACAATAGGGACTTAATCATTGCGGAAAATCATATACACGATTGCGGGGCATCGGGCATCAGTTTTGTAGGTAGTCCGGAAGCGGTGAGGTCGCCATCATTTCAATATGAAGAATTTGTTCCATTGGCGGAATTGGATACGGTTGCTGGACCAAAATCAAACAAATATCCCAGTAATTCCATAGCGGAGAACAATTTAATAAATCGTATAGGGAGGGTAGAAAAGCAAACGGCTGGGGTGCAGATAGCCATGGCCATGGATATTACCGTAAGTCACAACAGCATATACGACGTTCCAAGGGCAGGTATTAATATTGGAGATGGTACTTGGGGCGGACATATTATTGAATATAATGATGTTTTTAATACCGTATTGGAATCTGGGGATCACGGGGCATTTAATTCCTGGGGCAGGGACCGATTTTGGCACCCTAATCGCGCTACTATGAATGAAATAGTGGCCGCCAATCCGGAAATGCCCAAATGGGATGCCATTCATACTACGGTAATCAGAAATAATAGGTTTCGCTGTGATCACGGCTGGGATATAGATCTGGACGACGGCTCCTCCAATTACCATATATACAACAATCTTTGCTTAAATGGTGGGATTAAATTGCGCGAAGGATTTTATCGCACCGTGGAAAACAACATTATGATAAATAACGGCTTCCATCCGCATGTATGGTTCAAGAACAGTGGGGATGTTTTTAAGCACAATATTGTTTTTACCGAGCACAAGGATATACGATTACAGGATTGGGGCAAGGAAGTAGATTATAATCTCTTTCCAGATGAGGCAACCTTGAAACAAACCCAAATAAAAGGGGTGGATACTAACAGTATTTTTGGCAATGTATTATTTGTTGATCCAAAATTGGGGGACTATACGGTGAAAGGGGAATCGCCTGCCTTTAAAATAGGGTTCAAAAACATAGATATGGATAGTTTTGGGGTTACCAATATTGAACTTAAGTCAATGGCAAAAACCCCTAACATACCTACTATGTTTTTTGGGGATAGCGGTGAAAAGGATGCAGTGGTTCAATGGTTGGGTTCGCAAATTAAAAGTATTACTACAATGGCCGAGAGGTCGGCTTCGGGATTAAACAATACGGCAGGTGTCCTTGTATTGGCCATAGGGCCGCAGACGGTTATAGGAAAATCCCCGCTTCAGGTAGGGGATGTTATAATATCGGCCGAAGGCGATAAAATAAATACGGTGGCGGATTTAATGAAAACTTACCAAAATAATAATTGGAAAGGGAAATTGAATCTAACTATATTTAGGAATCAAAAAGAAAAGCAGGTATTATTGAACACTAAAAAGTAAGGAAAAGAGTATGAAGGGTTGGTATAAGTATTTTATTGTGGCAGTATTGATGGGTGGAACCATCTATGGCCTTAATGTTAAAACAAGCAGTATTGAGGAAAATCGGCCTAATATTATTTATGTTTTGGCCGATGATCTGGGATATGGTGATATTGCCATCTATAATCCGGAAGGTAAAATAAAAACGCCCCATCTGGATGCCATGGGGTCTGCTGGAATGATTTTTACGGATGCCCATACTTCCTCTGCTGTCTGTACCCCTACGCGCTATGGAATTATTACCGGAAGGTATAATTGGAGAAGTCCATTAAAAAGTTCGGTGCTTACCGGAAATTCCAAGGCATTGATTCCTAAAAACAGAACTACCGTGGCCTCCTTGCTCAAAAAAGAGGGTTACGAAACCGCCTTTATTGGAAAATGGCATTTAGGGTGGGACTGGGCTCTAAAGAATCCCAGTTTGGAATCTGGTGAAGGTTGGAATCCGGAGGATTTTGACAATATAGATTTTTCCAAGGAAGTTAAGAATTCACCAAACACACTTGGGTTTAAATACTCTTATGGGCATTGCGGTTCATTGGATATGGCACCATATGTGTATGTGGAAAACGGTATGCCCACCATGGTCCCGGATAGCGTTACCGAGAGTAAGGACAAGTATGGTTGGTGGCGTAAAGGACCTACTGCCCGTGATTTTGATTTTGATGATGTTACCCCCAACTTTTTTAGAAAATCCTTCGGTTATATTAAAGAAAAGGCAAAAGGAAAGTCACCATTCTTTTTGTATTTGGCATTGCCTTCACCCCATACGCCCATTTTACCGACCGAAGAATGGAAGGGAAAAAGCGATCTAAACCCATACGGCGATTTTATGATGATGATAGATGCCTATATGGGACAATTGACCGAGGTGATAAGACAAGCAGGAATTGAAGACAATACTATCGTGATTTTTACAAGCGATAATGGTTGTTCCCCTGCTGCCAAGATAGATGAAATGTTGGCCAAAGGGCATAAACCGAACGGAATTTTAAGGGGTCATAAGGCCGATATTTTTGAAGGGGGTCATAGAGTGCCTTTTATGGTGAAATGGCCCGCAAAGATTAAGCCGAATACCAAATCCGATAAAACCATATGCACAACGGATTTGTTGGCTACCTGTGCAGATATAGTGGGAGTTGATTTGGCAGATGACGAAGGGGAGGATAGTTTTTCGTTTTTACCGCTGTTGACCAATCCAGCATCCAAAGATTATCTAAGGGAGGCTACGGTACATCATTCCATTAACGGGAGTTTTGCAATACGAAAGGATAATTGGAAAATGATTTTTTGCCCCGGGTCCGGAGGATGGAGTGATCCCAAACCAAATTCGGAAGGGATAGGGAATCTTCCCAAATTTCAGCTGTACGACCTAAGTACGGATCCCCAGGAGAAGAATAATGTGTATGGTCAGTTCCATGAAGTGGAAAGCGCCCTGACCAGACTAATGGTCACCTATATTGAAAATGGCAGAAGTAGGGAAGGCGAAAAGCAAGAGAACGAGCCCGAAGGGTACGGCAGTAAGGATTGGAAGCAATTGAAGGTGTTTTATAATTGATTTGAAAATTTGAAAATGCCTCAATTTGGATGTTTGTTTTAGAAACCAGAAACCAGAAACTAAAATTATATAAATAGTAATTCAATAAATAGAAACAAATGAAACTAATAAGATTTGGAGAAGTAGGAAAGGAAAAACCGGGAGTGCAATTGGAAAATGGTACCCGATTGGACGTATCGGCCTTTGGAAGGGATTACAACGAGGATTTCTTTGGAACGGATGGCTTGGCCCAATTAAAGGATTGGTTGGCTAAAAATGAAAGCAGTTGTCCTAAAGTGGACAATAACGTTCGTTTGGGTGCGCCATTGGTGAGACCGTCAAAAATTGTTTGTGTTGGTCTTAACTATGCCAAACATGCAGCAGAAAGCGGAATGGCAGTACCTAAGGAACCAGTATTGTTCTTTAAAGCTACTTCGGCAATCGTTGGTCCCAATGATGATGTGATCATTCCAAAAGGAAGTGAAAAAACAGATTGGGAAGTGGAGTTGGCCGTAGTTATAGGTAAAAAGGCTTCTTATGTGTCGGAGGCCAATGCTTTGGATCACGTTGCAGGTTACGTATTGCATAACGACTATAGCGAAAGGGCCTTTCAAATTGAAAGGGAAGGACAATGGGTTAAAGGAAAAAGTTGTGACACCTTTGCTCCAATAGGACCTTTTATTGCTACCAAAGACGAAATAAAAGACCCTAACAATTTACACTTGTGGTTAAAATTAAATGGGGAAACGGTACAGGATAGTTCAACTTCCGATTTTATCTTCAATGTACAAGAGGTGGTAAGTTATATCAGTCAGTTCATGACCCTATTGCCAGGGGATATTATTTCTACAGGAACTCCTTTTGGGGTGGGATTAGGATTTAATCCACCTAAATATTTAAAACCAGGGGATGTGGTAGAATTGGGAATTGAGGGACTTGGTACTTCCAAGCAAACGGCTAAGGCCTATAGCGGGAAATAAGAACCTTAAAACCAACCAAACCAACCGGCATGATTTCCAAATTCCATTTCATCGTTATATGCGCGCTACTTGCGGTGTATTGCCCTCAGCTTAAAGGGCAAGAATTGAAGTGGACCGAGATTGAAAATGGAATTTGGAAAGCCAGTGTTGGGGAGTCAGAGGATATAAGTTTGCTTCAGGCTGCGGATATACGGCCCAAGGTTAATGCACTTGACAAACTACCTACAGCCAATTTTCCGTTTCCGGAAGATAGGGTCAAAACAAAAATAGTTGATGGAAAGACCTATTTGCAGTTTCCGTTGACCAGGGAAGAGCAAATTTATGGCTTGGGACTTAACTTTAAAACAGTACACCAGAGAGGCCGCATCATGCAATTGCACGTGGATCATTATGGTGGTCGCGATGATGGCCGTACGCACGCCCCAGTACCTTTTTATGTGTCTTCCAGAGGGTATGGAGTATTGATAGACGCTGCCAGATATATTACGGTCTATGCCGGGACGGGTATTAGGGTAGATGCCGATGATAAACCGGTTTTGAGGGACAGGAACACGGATCCCCATTGGCAGGCGCAACCTTATTCCGATGCCGTGGAGATTTTGGTGCCGGCAAAGGGAACCGATGTTTATATTTACGGAGGTGCTACCCCCATGGAGGCTGTACAACGCTATAATTTATATAACGGAGGTGGTTATATTCCCCCGAAATGGGGCCTTGGTTTTACCCAGAGGGTACCTACGCTTTACAGTCAGGAAGATATTGCCCAAGAAGCCCAAGAATTTGAAGATCACGATTTTCCCTTAGATTTTATCGGAGTGGAGCCAGGTTGGCATAGTATGGCCTATCCCTGTACTTTTGAATGGGATAGGACAAGATTCCCAGACCCGAAGAAGTTCAATAGTGAATTATTGAAGGATGGGATTAGAACAAATTTATGGTTGAACCCCTATGTGTCCCCCGTAGGTTCCCTATATCCGAAATTAAAGGGTCTCTCCGCTTCGCATACGGTGTGGAACGGTATAGTGCCCGATTTGATGCTTGCTGAAACCCGCGATATCTTTAAGGAACACTTTGTTCAAAATCATTTGAATCTTGGCGTAAGTGGCTATAAAATTGATGAGGTGGATGGTTTTGATTTTTGGATTTGGCCAGATGTAGCTACATTTCCCTCAGGCTATAGTGGGGAGCAAATGAGACAGGTCTACGGACTGTTGATTCAGGATATGACCGCCAAATGGTTCAAGGAAAGGAATCAAAGGACCTATGGCCTGGTAAGGGCTTCCAATGCCGGTGCAAGTTCCTTGCCCTACGTTATTTACAATGATTATTACAGTCACAAGGATTTTATAACAGCCTTGGTAAATAGCAGTTTTATTGGGGTGCTCTGGACACCGGAGGTAAGGGCCTCCAAGACGGCCGAGGAGTGGTTAAGGAGAATGCAATCTGTTTGCTTTTCACCTATGGCCATGCTGAATGCCTGGGCGGACGGTACCAAACCTTGGTCATTCCCTGAAGTGGAAGCTGCCGTAAGGGACGTGGCCAATTTAAGGATGCGGTTATTGCCTTATATTTATTCCACTTTTTCCCAATATCATTTTGAAGGCTTGCCTCCCTTTAGGGCCATGAATTTGGTGGAGGGCTTTTCTTATGACCAGCAAGTAGCCGAAGGGGAATTGGACTCTACGGACAATCCCTATAAAGTAGCCATAAAAAGTGAGATAAAGGATCAATACATGATGGGCGACAATATTTTGGTGGCCCCAATGTTCGAAGGGGAAAAGGAGAGAAAGGTTATTCTACCCAAAGGGAAGTGGTTCGATTTCTACGACGGTAAATTCGTAGGTGAAAATGAAGTGATTACAGTAGCTCCCGGGTTGGAAAAAATTCCATTGTTTGTAAGGGATGGAGGAATAATTCCTATGCGACCGGTTCAAAGACAGGCGCCAAAATTGGGCGAGAAAGTAGATTTGATTATCCGTCACTATGGGACAAGTGAAGGAGAGTATACCCTTTACGATGATGACGGACTAAGTTTCGATTTTGAAAAAGGACAATTTACTAATGTAGAAATACAGGTCAAAAAGGACCGAAAAGGAAAACTTGTAGGCACCATAAGTAGCCCTGAAAAAGGGAAACCCTATAGCTATAACAAAAAGGTGACCTGGGAATTTAAAACCAAGTAATATCTACCTAAGAACTGAAATATGAAAAAACTACTAGGATTACTGCTCTTACTTGTTGCCTCCAATACTTATGGGGAAATTTGGCTTCCTTCCATTCTTTCGGATAATATGGTACTGCAACAACAGGCGAACGTTACTATTTGGGGATGGACCACGGCTACCAGTGAAGAGATAACGGTGTATGGCACTTGGAATAATGAGAAGGTTACCACCAAGGCCTTCCAAGGGGTATGGTCTTTGCAATTGCCGACGCCCAAAGCTGGAGGTACGTACAGTGTAATGGTGGAAGGCCATGAAAAATTGGAATTGAAGAATGTATTGATAGGTGAGGTTTGGTTGGGGTCGGGACAAAGCAATATGCAATGGACCCCTAAAAATGGGTTGGAGAATGTTGAGGAGGAAATAAAAAATGCCAATTATCCTGAGATACGTTTCTTTCAGGTAGCGCAACAAATATCGGACAATCCCCAAGATCAATTGAACGGAAAATGGGAGGTTTGTACCCCTGAAACTATGGAGAAGTTTAGTTCCGTAGCTTATTTCTTTGGAAGGGAGCTGTATAAGAATTTATCAGTTCCGGTAGGCCTCATCAACTCTAGTTGGGGCGGTACGCCAGTGGAGGTTTGGTTAAAAAAGGAATTAATAAGCCAAGATGCTCAATTGTCGGAAGCAGCCAAAAAATTGAACAAGGTGGCCTGGTGGCCCAGTAATCCCGGCTTGGCCTATAATGCCATGATACACCCCATTACTAAATTCAATATCGCAGGTTGTATTTGGTACCAAGGGGAGTCCAACAGGGTAAACCCGGTTTCCTATTATAAATCGTTTCCTTTAATGATAAAATCCTGGAGGGAGGAATGGGGTAAGAATCTGCCATTTTATTTTGTACAGATAGCCCCCTATAAATATGACGACCCAATGGATACGGATGCGGCACATGTAAGGGACGCACAATTATATACCATGCAAAATTTGGACAACACGGGCATGGTGGTCACCAATGATATTGGAAATTTAGAGAATATCCACCCTATTAACAAGCAAGATGTAGGGTACCGTTTGGCACTTTGGGCCTTAGGTAAAACCTATGGGAAGGAAGGGTTGGAATATTCGGGACCGGTGTATAGGTCCAAGGAAATTAAAAATAAAAAAATTGTCCTCAGTTTTGATTATGCCGAAAAGGGTTTAATACAAAAGGGCAAGGATTTGCGAGAGTTTTTTATTGCTGGGGAAGATGGGGTGTTTTATCCCGCCAAGGCTAAAATTAGGGGTAATACGGTAGAAGTGTCTTCCTCTAAGGTTAAAAAGCCAACAGCGGTTCGGTTTGCTTTTACCAATGGGGCATTGCCCAATCTTTTTAATTCAGCAGGCTTGCCTGCCTCCGCTTTTAGAACGGATAATTGGGAATTGAAATAATTTAAATTACATAATTTTTATACATGAAGAGACTTATTGCCACTTTATTTATTATGACGATCGGGACAAATTTCGCGCAGGAGCAAGCACAGGACACCGTGCTGCAGAATGAGCAAAAGATGCAATGGTTCAAAGATGCCAAATTGGGTATTTTTATCCATTGGGGCTTGTATTCCGTAAATGGGATCGATGAATCCTGGTCGTTCTACAATGGTTATATTTCCCATGAAAATTATCTAAAGCAGACCAAGGGGTTCACCGCCAAAAAATATGACCCACAAGCATGGGCCGATCTGATAAAGCGCAGTGGCGCCAAATATTCGGTAATCACTGCCAAACACCACGAAGGTTTTGCCCTGTGGGACACTAAATTTGGGGATTTTAACGCCGTTAAGGGTTCTGCGGCAAAGAAGGATGTTTTAACGCCCTTTGTCTCCGAGCTGCGCAAAAATAATTTAAAAGTGGGCATTTACTATTCCTTGCCCGATTGGTCCTACCAAGATTATACCCACTTTACAAGAGATTCCGTTAGATACAAAATTTCCGAAGAACCCAAACGATGGAACAAGTTCCTAAACTATTATCAAGGTCAGTTAAAGGAATTGTCCGATAATTACGACCCGGACCTGTATTGGTTTGATGGGGATTGGGAACACAATTCAGAAGAATGGGAAGTGCCCAAAGTAAGACAAATGCTTTTCGATAAAAATCCCAATACCATTTTAAATTCCAGACTTAGGGAACAAGGCGATTACGCCACTCCGGAACAAGGTATGCCCATTACCAGGCCAAAGAACAAATTTTGGGAATTGTGCCTTACTATGAACGATTCCTGGGGTTTTCAAAAAAACGACCACAATTATAAAACTACCGATCAAATTATCGGGATTTTCGCTGATGTTATTGGAAATGGGGGCAACATGCTATTGGATATAGGTCCCAAAGGAGATGGGAGTATTCCAGAGGAGCAGGTGGCCATCTTGGAAGGTTTGGGACGATGGACCAATAAGCACAAAGAGGCAATCTATGGAACCCGATCCGGGATTCCTAAAGAACATTTTTACGGACCTACTACTTTATCCAAAGACGGGAACATCCTTTATTTGTTCGTAAAAGGCAATTCAAATGGAGAGGTAGTGATACGCGGACTAAAAAATAGGATCAACCGCATTTATGTTGTGGGAGAGGGGACCAAGCTGTCTCATCAGGTTATTGGCAAGGTTTATTGGAGCCATTATCCGGGAATCAATTATATAAAGTTGCCGGAACATGTTCTGGATGAAAATATGACCGTGCTTGCCGTTATGTTGGATGGTAAGGTAGATCTATATCGCGAGGATGGTGCGGTAATAGAGAGTAATTAAGTTATTGTAAAAAAGTACACAGATGAAAGGTTATGTATTGGGGTGTTTCATAGTAGGTCTTCTAAGTTTTGGCTGTAAGGACAAGGTAGTGCCTAAAGATATTGATGTACCCACCACCCCCAATTTGGTACTTTTTTTCGTGGATGATATGGGCTGGCAGGACACTTCGGTTCCATTTTGGAGTGAAAGGACGCAGTATAATGAGCTTTACCAAACCCCAAATATGGAACGCTTGGCAAAAGAGGGTATGAAATTTACCCAGGCCTACTCCACTGCGGTATGTTCGCCGACCAGGGTAAGTCTAATGACCGGTATGAATGCGGCCAGACACAGGGTTACTAACTGGACATTGTACAAGGACAAACTACAGCCCATGGAAACCAACCACAAAACCCTAAAATTTCCAGAATGGAACGTAAATGGGTTAAGTCCGGTTGAAGGGGTGGAAAAAGCAGTACATGCTACTCCCTTGCCTCAGGTTTTGAAGGAGGCAGGCTATGTTACCATACATTCCGGAAAGGCGCATTTGGGGGCTATTGGTACCCCAGGGGAAGATCCTTTGAAACTTGGTTTTGAAATAAATATAGCCGGACACGCAGCAGGGGCTCCCGGGAGTTATTTGGGAACCGAGAATTTTGGAAATGGAAAGGAAGGAAGGAAAGTATGGGCTGTTCCCGGATTGGATAAATATTATGGCAAGGATATATTTTTAACGGAGGCCATAACACAGGAGGCCAAACTGGCCATGGATTCCGCCTTGGAAAAAAGCAAACCTTTCTTTTTGTATATGGCACATTATGCGGTGCATACCCCCATAATGGCAGATAGCAGATTTGTTCAGAAATATTATGACAAAGGTCTGGATTCCACAGAGGCCAAATACGCTGCTTTGGTAGAGGGAATGGACAAGAGTTTGGGCGATATAATGGATTATCTGGATAATAAAAAGATTTCGGACAATACTATTATCCTTTTTATGTCGGATAACGGTGGCCTTAGTGCTGTGGCCAGGGGAGGGGAAAAACACACCCATAACAAACCTTTGAGCAGTGGAAAAGGTTCAGCTCATGAAGGGGGTATCCGCGAGCCAATGTTGGTAAAGTGGCCAGGGAAAATTAAACCTAATTCGGTGGTAGACCAACAAGTGATAATAGAAGATTTTTACCCCACCATTTTGGAAATGGCAGGCATTAAGAACTATGAAACGGTACAAAAGGTAGACGGTGTTAGTTTTCTGCCAACGCTTTCCGGCAAGTCTAGTGGTGTTACTAGACCATTATTTTGGCACTATCCCAATGAATGGGGGCCATCCGGACCGGGAATCGGAGCTTCCAGCAGTACCAGGGTGGGCGACTGGAAATTTATTTACTACTACAAGGATAGTAGCATGGAGTTGTTCAATATCAAGGAGGATATTGGGGAAACCAGGAATTTGGTAAAAGAGCAGCCAGAAAAAGCAAGGGAGTTAGCCAAGATATTATCGGATTACTTAAGGAACGTGGAGGCCCAGATACCTTCCAGAAAAGATACAGGGGAACAGATTGCCTATCCGGATGAGATATTAAATATTTACAAAAGCTAAAAAGAATATGAAGTTAAGATTGTTTTTACTTTGTTGCTTTTGTTTTGTTTCTGCATTTTCCCAAAATGGGGAAGACGACTTATACTTATTCGATAATTTTGGAAGAGTGTCCGGTGATAACATTTTTAAAACGGACGGGTACTTTAATTGGGGAAGTTCCATAATCAAGGAAAGGGAGGGCAAATACCATTTATTTTATTCCCGCTGGAAAAAACAATACGGGTTTCATGGTTGGCTTACCCATTCGGAGATTGCCCATGCCACCAGTAAAAGTCCGTCCGGACCATGGAAATACAAGGAAACAGTGCTCCGGGGTAGTGGGCAGGGCAACTGGGATGCGATAACAGCGCACAACCCGAAAATCAAATATTTTGAAGGTAAATATTATTTGTACTATATAGGGACCAATATGGGTGGCAAGGATTATACCGATGGCGAATTGGTAGAAACCGCCAAAACAGGTTATGCCCATCCCAATTGGAGGATATTGCGTCCCAATCAGCGTACGGGGGTGGCGGTGTCGAATTCCTTGAACGGACCTTGGACGAGAATGGATAAACCCTTGGTGGAACCCTCAGGACCCATTGCCACACTTACTGTTAATCCCGCTATTGACAAGGGCAAGGATGGCAAGTATTATTTGATTATAAAAGGGGATAAGCCCAACGAAAAAAGATTTATCAGGAACCAGGCGGTAGGGATTTCGGAACATCCCGATGGCCCTTTTGAGATTCAGGAGAAACCGGTAATAGATTATATGGACACCGAAGATATGTCTATTTGGTACGATGAAAATCGAGATAGGTTCTATGGCGTTTTCCATGCCCATAATTATATTGGTTTGGTGACTTCGGTGAATGGAACCGACTGGGAAAAGGCCAATGAGTTTGTTCTTAAGAATAAGGAAATTTTATTGGAAGATGGTACGGTCATCGGTCCGGATAGAATGGAACGTCCGTTTGTTTATCATGAGAATGGCCAACCTAAAGTATTGTCAGTAGCGGTAAAGAAAGGGGAGGAATCCTATGCCGTTTTCATACCCATTATTGAGAATGAACTCCCGGTCCCCAACAAGCGGCAATTGGCCTGGCAGGAGGCAGAGCTCGGCGTGGTGTTTCATTATGACCTGCATGTGTTTGATGGGGTAAAATATGGACAGGGAAACAATAGGATCGATCCGGTAGAAGACTATCAAATTTTTAATCCAGAAAAATTGGATACCGATCAATGGGTGAAGGCGGCTAAGGATGCCGGTGCCAAATTTGCCATTCTAACGGCTACCCATGAGACTGGCTTCGCATTGTTTCAATCCAAAGTAAACCCATACAGTGTTAAAGCTTTAAATTGGAAAGATGGTAAAGGGGATGTGGTGGCAGATTTTGTAGCCTCGTGCCGAAAGTATGGAATAAAACCGGGTATTTATCTTGGGATTAGATGGAATTCGTTTTTGGGTGTGCACGACTTTAAAGTTAATGGAGAGGGCGATTTTAAAGAGAATCGACAGAAATGGTATAACAGGATGGTAGAGGGAATGGTAAAGGAAATTTGTACCAATTATGGGGAGTTGTTCGAAATTTGGTTCGATGGTGGAGCCGATCATCCAAAAAATGGTGCTCCGGACGTTTTGCCCATTGTAAGGCAGTACCAACCAAATTGTTTGTTCTATCACAACGGGCAATTGGCAGAAGCCCGATGGGGAGGATCAGAATCGGGAACAGTTGGGTATCCCAATTGGTCAACCTTTCCATACAGGGCTACAGGAGCGGGAGAAAGTGCCATGAAGAATATAGCGGAAAACAGTTTTCAATTGCTGAAAGAAGGGGATGCCAAGGGCAAGTATTGGGTGCCTGCCATGGCCGATGCCCCATTAAGGGGATTTAACGGCCGACACGAATGGTTTTGGGAGCCTGGGGATGAGGACCATATATTTCCCTTGGATAATTTAATGGATATGTACTATAAATCGGTTGGAAGAAACGCCACTTTGATAATAGGCCTAACCCCAGACCCGCACGGATTACTTCCAGAACCGGATGTGCAGCGCCTAAAGGAATGGGGAGAGGAGATGAATAGAAGATTTTCCAATCCTTTGGCCAGTACCCATGGACTGGGAAATGGATTGGAATTAAGATTGAAGGAACCTATGGAAGTAAACCATGTAATACTTCAGGAGGATATAACAAAAGGAGAAAGAATTAGAAAATATCAAATGGAAGCTTATTCGGGAGGTCGCTGGATTACCCTGGCCAATGGGGAGAGCATTGGAAATAAAAGAATTGAGAAATTTGACACTATAAAATTAAGTAGATTACGAATAAAAATTATAGATTCGGACGGTTTAGCACAGATCAAGGATTTTAGTGCCTATTTCGTTGCAGAAAAGGACGTTAAATAAAGAAAAATGGATTTACAGCTCAAGGATAAAGTAATTTTGGTTACAGGAGGTTCCAAAGGAATCGGTCATGGAATAAGTGTATTATTGGCAGCTGAAGGCGCTATTCCGGTCATCATTGGAAGGGATAGAAAAAGTATGTTGGAGGTGGTTGCGGATATCGAAAGAAGTGGCGGAAAAGCCTCTTTTGCCATGGCAGAACTTACAGATCCGGAACAATGTAGACTTGCCGTTGAAAGCACCGTTGAAAAATATGGGAAGATCGATGGGGTGGTAAATAATGCAGGAATCAATGATGGTGTTGGCCTGGAGAATGGGAATTATGAGGATTTTCTAAGGTCTATAAATCGAAACCTTACCCATTATTATCTAATGGCGCATTATGCTTTGCCCGAACTAAAGAAAACCCAGGGAGCCATTGTGAATATAGGCTCCAAGACCTCGGTAACCGGGCAGGGGGGGACATCGGGCTATGCCGCGGCCAATGGGGGGCGTAATGCCATAACCAGGGAATGGGCTGTGGAATTGCTGCCATATAATATTAGGGTCAATGCGGTTATTGTGGCCGAATGTTATACCCCCTTATACGACAGATGGATCAAGACTTTTGATAACCCGGAAGAAAAATTAAAGGCTATAACCGATAAAATCCCGTTGGGACAAAGAATGACTACCGCTGAGGAAATTGCCAGTACTGTGGCCTTTTTACTTTCCAACAGATCTAGTCACACCACTGGGCAATTACTCTTTGTAGATGGCGGATATACCCATTTGGACAGGTCTATTTCTTAAACACTTTTTTAAATTAAATAACAATCTAGACCAGAGAATAATCAATTAACAATAATCAACAATTCAATGAAAGACCAAAGACCACCTGTAGTATCTAAGAAGGTACTAATTCCCTTTATTTTAATTACTACCCTATTTGCGCTTTGGGGTTTTGCCAATGCTGTTACCGATCCTATGGTACAGGCATTTAAAAAAGTATTGGAACTGTCCAATTCCCAGGCTGCCTGGGTACAAATGGCGTTTTATGGCGGTTACTTTTGTATGGCGTTGCCCGCTGCACTTTTTGTGCGTAAATACTCCTATAAAGTGGGGGTTTTAATAGGATTGGCCTTGTATGCAGGAGGGGCTCTATTGTTTTATCCCGCGGCCATAACGGAACAATTTTGGTTCTTCTGCTTGGGACTCTACGTGCTTACCTTTGGGTTGGCATTTTTGGAAACCACTGCCAATCCCTATATTTTGGCCATGGGCGCACCAGAAACGGCTACGCAGCGTTTAAATTTGGCCCAGGCCTTTAATCCAGTGGGATTGCTGTTGGGACTATTGGTGGCACAGCAATTTGTTCTTAAAAAATTACAGTCGGATGATATTGCGGATTATTCTTCCTTGGAGGAGGCGCAGAAGGCCTTGATCAGGACAACGGACCTAATGGTTATTCGAGACCCCTATGTTATTTTGGGATTGGTAATTTTGGCAGTTTTTGTACTGATCATTATTAGTAAAATGCCGCAGGCCAAGGATGAAGGGGGTATACCAAGTTTGGGGGATACCTTTAGTGGTTTGTTTAAGAACCGTAAATACGTGCTTGGTGTAATAGCCCAAATATTTTACGTCGGTGCCCAGATTATGTGCTGGACCTATATTTATCAATATGCCGAGGCCATAGGGATTTCCAGTGAGGATGCCGCCAATTACCAGTTTGCGGCCTTCATCCTGTTCTTGGTGGGTAGGGCCATTGGTACCTATATGCTAAGATTTATGAGCCCAGGTAAACTATTGATGTACTTTGCCATTTTTGCAACGCTATGCTGTATTGGAACTATTTACATTGAAGGTATAATAGGCTTATACTGCTTGGTAGGGATTACCTTTTTTATGTCCCTTATGTTCCCAACCATTTACGGAATTGCTTTGAACGGACTTAATGAGGAGGAATCTAAGATTGGTGCTGCCGGACTTGTAATGGCAATTGTAGGCGGGGCCCTAATGCCTAAGCTTCAGGGAATGATCATTGATGCCGGAGGCAATGCCGTGAACGACATACAAATTATGGGTGCTACCGAAGTGAATTTTTCCTTCATCCTACCGGCACTTTGTTTTGTCTATATAGCATGGTACGGATTGCGTGTATATAAAAAATATGAACTGCAGGCTTAAGGAATGGGATTGGTCCCTTAAGTGGTTTTTAATAATAAACTAAAAAATGTAAAGTAATGAAAAGATATTGTTTGGCATTGGATCTTAAGGATGATCCAGAGTTAATAAAGGCCTATGACGATTACCATAAGGAAGTATGGCCAGAGATCCTTCAAAGCCTAAGGGAGTCGGGAATACAGGATATGGAAATCTATAGGGTGAGGAACCGTATGTTTATGATCATTGATGCGGACGACAGTTTTTCCTTTGAAAAAAAGGCGAAGGTTGATGCCAAGTATCCAGAAAACGAAAAGTGGGAGGAATTGATGTGGAAATATCAACAGGCACTACCATTTGCAAAACCTGGGGAAAAATGGATGCTGATGGAAAAGGTTTTTCAATTGTAAAAACCAAAAACAAAAGGCAAAAACTAAATGATAGGAGCATGAGAAGGATAGTAAATTTTTTTAGATCCGGAACTACCCTAAGATCAATAGTGCTATGTGCTCTCCTATGTGCTTTGAGTTGTAAAACTAAAAGTGAACAAAGTGCAAATACCTTGGCGAATGATGAGGTGGCATTTTCCATAGGGTCATTTGGATATGACAGGGAATTTTTGTCCAAGCACTATAAGAACTTGGTAGTTCTGGATAATGGGGAGTCGAGCATCTTGATTTCCCCGGAACTTCAGGGCCGTGTTATGACCAGTACGGCCTCTGGCGACGAGGGTCATAGCTTTGGATGGATCAACCATGAACTCATTAAATCCGGAGAAATAAAAGAACATTTCAATCCCACAGGAGGTGAAGAGCGTTTCTGGTTGGGACCCGAAGGTGGACAGTACTCCCTTTTCTTTGAAAAGGATTCCAACTTTGAGTTGGACAACTGGTACGTACCCAAGGAATTGGATACAGAGGCCTTTAATTTGGTGAGGAGAACTGAAGATAAGGCGTATTTTGAAAGGGACATGAAATTGGTGAATTATACCGGAACTACCTTCGATTTACGCGTGCAAAGGAATATTAGTCTTTTGGATAAGGAAGATGCCGCTGCAATTCTTGGACTTAGTATTCCAGAAACTCTAAAAATGGTCGGCTTTGCTTCGGAAAACAACTTGACCAATATAGGACCGGAAGATTGGGATAAAAAAACAGGCTTAATGTCTATTTGGATATTGAGCATGTTCAACTCATCGGACCAAGCCACCATAATTGTACCTTTTAAAAATGGGGATGAGGTCGTTTTGGGCAAGAAGGTTACGGACGATTATTTTGGGAAGATTCCAAAAGAGAGATTACAGGTCGGGGATAGCGTTCTCTTCTTCAAGGCAGACGGTAAAGAACGTGGTAAGATTGGAATTTCCCCCCAGAGGGCGCTGCCTGTCTTGGGAAGCTACGATGCCAAGAACAAAGTACTTACCATTGCGAAATTTAGTCTACGTGAGGGTGCTGCCGATTATGTTAATTCTTTATGGGAGTTACAGGAGTTTCCGTATTCGGGGGATGCCGTAAACGCATATAACGACAGTGGGGATTTAGGGCCATTCTATGAATTGGAAAGTTCATCCCCTGCAATGGACCTAAAAGCCAATGAAAGCAGTAGCCATATCCACCAGACTTTTCATTTTGTAGGTGACGAGGACGATTTGGACGAGCTAGCTAAAGGAATATTGGGGGTGTCCATAAAAGAGTTATCTGGGGAAATTTAAATAAAATATCTCCTTCCTTTATATTGCTTTTTATAGATGGGAGGGAAAATTAAAGATAAATATCAAGAACAATTGCAGATTAAAATGCCATGGAGAAAAAAAAAGAAATAAAGATCAACAGCAAATATCCATCCGTTGTAGATTTAAGAAAGAAAGCCCAAAAAAGGATTCCCAAGTTTGCTTTTGAGTACTTGGATGGAGGCTGTAATGAAGATGTAAACCTACATAAGAATACAGCTGAAATTAGGGACATTGAGTTATTGCCCTATTACCTTAGTAAGCATACCGGGTCTAGTATGAAGACCGAATTGTTCGGACATGTATATGATGCCCCTTTTGGAATTGCACCTGTGGGACTCCAAGGATTAATGTGGCCCAATGCCCCTGAAATATTGGCTAAATCTGCCTTTGAACATAATATTCCGTTTATTTTAAGTACGGTTACTACCAGTAGTATAGAACGCATAAGTGAAATTACCGAGGGAAAGGCTTGGTTTCAGCTTTATCATCCTACCGAAGATGCCGTGAGGGACGATATTATTAAAAGGGCCGAAGCCGCGGAATGTCCGGTGCTGGTTATTTTGTGCGATGTGCCTACCTTCGGTTTCCGTCCTAGGGATGTTCGCAACGGATTGGCCATGCCCCCAAAAATGTCGGTTAAGAATATACTTCAGATATTGGGCAAGCCAAATTGGGCCATGCAGACCCTAATACACGGTCAGCCCAACTTTGAAACCCTTAAACCTTATATGCCCAAAGGCTTGGATTTGGCGCAATTGGGTAAATTCATGGACAAAACCTTTTCCGGAAGATTAAATGAAGAGAAGATAAAACCGATAAGGGATATGTGGAAGGGCAAATTGGTGATCAAGGGAGTGGCGAATGAGGCCGATGCTGAAAGTGCCATTAAACTCGGATTGGATGGTATTATAGTTTCCAACCACGGGGGAAGGCAATTAGACGCTGGCGAGTCTACCATAAAGCCTTTAACCAGAATAGCTGCAAAATATGGGGACCAAATAAAGGTGATGATGGATAGTGGCCTAAGGGGTGGTCCGGATATTGCCAGAACTATGGCCAGTGGTGCAGAATTTACTTTTATGGGACGCTCCTTTATGTACGGGGTGGCGGCATTGGGTGCCAAAGGTGGAGACCATACCATTTCTCTTTTAAAAACTGAATTACAACAGGTAATGGAGCAGATTTGCTGCGAGGAGGTAAAGGATTTTCCAAATCACCTGATTTAGGAATTTTTCTCCTTGGGAAATATTATGGTATAGTAGGCGTGGGGCCCTAATGGCTTTTAGGGTTCCAATGAACTGCTTTCTAGGCTGGTCTCATAAGATATCTGTTGCAGCTCTTGGGCAGGTTGCTGAATCTGTTCTATAAGTATACGCAATGCTTTTTGTCCTATTTCCTTTATTGGCTGATGGAGATAGGGGATAGGGTCTTCCAAGAAATTATATGACGAATTTTGGTCGAATACGACCACATCTACCTTTTTAAGTATCTTCCTGTCCAAGCCTAACATTTGGGTCAAACCTTCCTCGGCCAAGGTGTTGGTGTGAAAATAAATAGCATCCACTTCGGCATCCTGCACCAATTCCTTTACCACCCTTTTCATATCTGCTTTTAGGGAGCCGTGATTAATTCTTTTTATCAATTCGGCATCAACGGTCAGTCCGGCCTTTTTAAGGGCTTCTACGTAGCCCTGATGTCTTTCTTTGTAGTGGTGCAACTTTGAATTGTAAAGTACGGCCCCAATTTTTTTGTTTCCCTTTCCCAGCAAATAGTTGGTGGCCTGCATAGAGGCCTTAAAATTGTCTACGGTAACGTAATTGGTGGTAAGGTCATTGAAGTATCTATCTATCAGTACAAAGGGAATTCCTGCTTTGGCCAGATCGGCAATGATTTCTCGTGAACCTTCAGGAGCGGCAATGATAAAACCATCTACTTGTCTCATTTTAAGGAAATCCAAAACCTTGTTGAATTTTTCCACCTTTTCATCCGAAGATCCAAATATCACCGTATAGTCCTGGGAAAAAGCTTCATCCTCTATGGTCCTGGCTAAATTGGAGAAGAAGGGGTTGGAAATATCGGCCACAATAACTCCTATAGAACGTGTTTTATTGGTCTTAAGGCTTCTCGCATTCCAGTTGGGATGATAATTCAATTCCTTGGCTACCTCCCTTATTCTTTTTGCCGTCTTTTCGGATACCCTGTTCTCCTTGCCTTTATTGCTCAAAACATATGAAACCAGGGGTATGGAAACACCCACAATTTTTGCGATATCCTTCAATGATGTTTTAGGTTTCATGTGCCTCTTTGGTTAAAATTGGCCAGTTTGGGCCAATCTTGTGTGTAATATATTGTTATTAAGTAGGTTATAGGTATGGGGGCAACTATTTTCAAAAGAACAAAATTACGAAATTCATACTAATTGGAAACGCTGGCCTTTATTTTCTGATTAAAGGCAAAGTTTCATTCCTGTACCCTTTCCATCCAAAAAAATTATTGCCTAATTAATTTTCATAGATTTCATCGGTCTTTTTATTGAATATGGATATTAGGAAGCCCACTAGGAATATGGCCGCAGTTCCAAATACAATGGTCAAATAGGTGTGGAAGGAAGCGCCAAGGGAATCCTCTCCGAAAAGGGTACCGGATAAGCTCATCCATACAATGACCAAAATGCCCACCAATACCCCGATTAGGGCTCCTTT
The DNA here is from genome assembly GCF_900177645.1 of Arenibacter troitsensis. GTDB lineage: Bacteria > Bacteroidota > Bacteroidia > Flavobacteriales > Flavobacteriaceae > Arenibacter > Arenibacter troitsensis. The sequence goes on along the minus strand of NZ_FXAO01000006.1, from coordinate 332,433 downwards.
TACGTTTTTAGTTTTGGAAAATAATCCCAAAAGTAGCAGTCCCAACATGCCGCCACTAAAAATGGAGGAGAGTTTCCACCAGGCATCCAAGGCACTTTTTACATTGATCATGGCTATGGCAATAACGATTCCAATAACACTGATGATGGCCGATGAAATATAGAGTACGCGCATTCCTTCCTTGTCCGATGCCGTCTTTTTAAAATATTTATTGTAATAATCCGTAAGAAAAACGGTGGCGGAACTATTAAAACTTGTTGATATGGTACTCATCCCTGCCGCAAAGATGGAGGCGATCATTAGTCCTGTAATCCCTGCAGGAAGGGCATTCACTATAAAATGGGGGAATACACTATCTCCTTTGTCAATATCCTGAAGTTCTATGGGTAAGGTAGCGGCGGAATGGTAGTAGGCAAAAAGCGAGGTACCGATAAATAGAAATACTGCGGATATAGGCAGATAGATCAAACCACCGATCAGTGCAGATTTTCGGGCTTCCTTATCAGATTTCGAGGCCATATAGCGCTGAACATAATTCTGGTCTATACCATAATTTTGAAGGTTAATGAATATTCCGTAGACGAGTACCACCCAGAAGGTAGGTTCTGTGAGGCTAAGACTGAAACTTCCCAGTCCAAATTTATCATTCTCTGCAGCTATTTCGAATACTTGTCCCGGACCTTCTGGCATATTAAAGAGAATAAACCCAACACAGACCACGGCGCCAACAATTAGAATTATACCCTGTATGGCATCGGTCCATAAAACAGCAGTTATTCCACCCAACATGGAGTAAATGGATACTACCAAACCGGTAAAAATAATGATGGTCACCATATCCCAACCTACAATGGCGTTTAAGGTAAGGGCCAAGAGGTATAAAATGGTCCCGATCCGCATTAGCTGGGTCAGTAAATAACATAGGGAAACATAAATTCTGGCCCAGGCGCCAAAGCGTTGCTCCATATAGGTATAGGCAGAGGGACTATTGATCTTTCTGTACAGGGGAACAAAATATTTTACGGCTATCAGGGAGGCAATGGGAAGGGAAAGGCTAAAGGCCAAGGCGTTCCAATTGGATTGATAGGCATTTCCCGGCAGTGCCAAGTAACTAATGCTACTAACAAAGGTTGCAAAAATGGACATGGTAACTACCCAGCCTGGGATATCGTTGTTGCCCATGGTGTAGGAGGAGGAAGTTCTACTCTTTTTAAAAAACGAGCCTCCGAAAAGGGCTATTCCACCTATGTAAATAAAGAATACGATTAAATCTAAACTGTTCATTGGTATTGGCTATTTAGGTTATATGTATATGCTCTAAAAGTAGGATATTCGCGCTACTTAAGTGTTGGTTAATTGTAAAATCCTTAAATTACTTTAATGGTGTAAATAAACGAAATTGATTTTCAAGGCGTTAATTTGCTTTAACGATTAAGCAATGATAATTAAATATTTCGTCATTTCAAAAGAAAGTGGATTTAATTTGGAGGGGGATGCTTGTCATGTAGATTATTTATTGTTCAATCCAATTTTATCCAAATCCGAGATCTTTACTTTAACCACTTCTATTTTCTGTTTGGCATCCCCGGCAAAGGCAATCAATAGATATCCATTATGCTCCAATACATGGGGGTAGTCTATGTGCCTTCCACCTACCAAATAGCCCATTTTTGTGAATACCATGCCATCATCACTAATGGCCAAGGTTAAAGGGTCCCTTTTTTTGTAATTGGAATTGGAGACCAGGACATATCTGCCATCCTGTAATCGAAGGCCGTGAAATTTGGACCTTGCGTCCGGAAAGTTGGTTTGTACCGGTGCACTCCAGGTTCGCCCATTGTCCGTTGAAAAAGAGCGATATAAAAACCCACTTTTGCGATTGTCCCGAAATAGTGCCATCAAGTTTTTATGGTCTGGTAAAATCCACCAATAGGGCTCTTCTGCCTCAAGGTGCGTACTTGTTCCAAAAACAGGATATACTTCCCATTGGTCAAAACGGTCTTTTGCCCCAACCATAAAATCAACTCCCCTTTCAACATAATCAAAGGACCTGCGCGACATAAACCACTCCCCGTTAGGCAATTTTTTGGGCGGAAAATTATTGATCGCATTTTCCATAACTATGCCATGGTATTCCCATGATTCGGAATCTTTGTTCCATTTAAAGGCATGGAGATTTAGGGACGGACCAAAAAAGCCCTTAGCCTCATCCAGGGAGGCCAAGGCCAAAAAATCGCCCTGGTATTCCCAAAATCCTCTTGAAATCCAACGGAGTCCTTGATCTGTTCTTGTATTGTAATGGGGAGATTCCGGTCCAGATCCTTCGGGATATGGAGTAAGGAATTTAGGTTTTTCCCATTCTAGGCCATCCTTGCTGGTGGCGAATTTTACTACTTGTCCCACCCTGTCCTCAACCCCTGGACCATCGCTCCACATAATCCAATAACGATTGTCATAGTACGCCAGGTAATTGTGTTGGTTAACTCCGTCTGGGGTAACATCGCTTACCACCTTGTGTTCCAAGGGAATTTTAGGGAGTTTGACAAAATCAATTTTATGTGGATCTTGAAGCCAATCTCCCTGTAGCATCAATTGGGATTGTGGATTGGAAACGGGATTGGGATAATCTTCGGTTTTATCCTCTTTACAACTAAAGCACAGGAGGGTAACTGTAAATAACAGAAATATAGCAGTAGAATACCATTTTATTGGACTCTTCAAATTTCTCATACTTATTTTTTTGGATATCAAAAGCGTTTCCAGACGATTCCATCTACCATTTTCCTATACCAATTTACAGTTGACTAGGATCTATGACCACATGTTTTACGGACTGTCTTACATAGGTGTAGGTAATGTGCACCAAGCCATCCGAGGTTTGTATTATGGCAGGGTAAGAGTATCCTGATTCTGCCGGAACATTTTCCAAGGTCATAACGGGTTTCCAGTTTATGCCGTCATCGGATATGGCCAGATTGATCATATTTCTACCCTTGGGTTCTTCTCCCTCTTTTGTGGTGTGATTGTAAATAAGCAACTGCCTGTTATCTTTTAATGTCACGGCATCGGTACCCGAATTGGGATTGGGAAGCTCTGTAGCCGTCATTTTACTCCAGGTCTGGCCTTGATCCTCGGACCAACTTTGGGAAATTACATTTTGTCTTGTTCTACATAAAACCTGCATTTTCCCATTGGGGTAGGTAAGGATACTGGGCTGAATGGCATCAAATTCCTTCCCATCATTGATTGGTCCAACTACCTCCCAGGTCTTGCCATTGTCTTTGCTTATTTCAAAATGTACCATCCAATCCACATCTCCGTCCTCTAGCATAATTTCTGTACTGCTAGGGCTAATGATAGTTCCGTCCTCCAATTGGATAGGCTTATTTTTTACAGGGCCCAATAAGTGCCCAATTTTTTCGTCCGTTCCCATTTTTTCCGGTTTGGACCAGGTTTTTCCACCATCGGAAGAGGAGATTAACATGCCCCACCAAGTCCTAGGGTCAGGTCCCTCTTTATAAAATAATAACAAAGGTCCTTCCTTGGGTTGAAACAATACTGGATTCCACAAGGGGTAGCGCAATGTGTCGTTTTGTATTCCATTGGCCACCTCTACCGGCCAGGTCCATTTACCATCCACCATTCTGGACACTCGGATCCCAACATCGGGATTTTTTTCATGGGTACCTGCAAAAAATGCGCTGACAAGACCAGTCGGGGTTTCTACTATGGTAGAGGCATGGCATTCCGGAGTGGGTTTATTGTCCAAGGGGTAGATAAGCTCCCCGCTTAGGTAGGCACCCTGGCCAGGTTGGGACAAGGGAGGTAAAGTGAAATTTCCGGTGATGTCGTTGCCGCTCTTAAGTTCTTCTGTAGTGGCAGTTTTCTCCGTTTTGCTCTTGCAGGCGAAAATGATAAAAGTCAGTGCGGTTAGAAAATAATGAATGCTTCTCATGGTAATTTTTGTTTTAATGATTTATCGATCAATTTTGGGAACTTAACTTAGGCTTTAGTTTATTATTGGGAACTTTAATTGTTTAAGGCTGGAGGATCCCAAATGGTGGCCGCAATATAGCGTTCTGGACCGGTATCCTTGTCCATAAAATAATAGAGGGCTACAATTTTACCATCTGCACGCTGTACTACCCTTGGATAGCCAAGATCTTTTCCGGATCCGTCGTCACGTAACACATAATCCTTGCTCCATGTACGTCCATTGTCATTGCTAATTTTGGCCCTGATTTCACTCTTGTCCCGATTGTTTTTTATGTCCTCTTCCAAAGCCCTGTATCCATAGATCAGGCATATTCTTCCGTCTTTCATTTTAAGCATGGCGGGGGGATTTCCTTGTCCGCAACTTTCCACTGGGTTGGGCAAAGGGCTCCAAGTAGCCCCATTGTCCTTTGAAAGGTAGGCGTCTATAAATCTATGTGAATCTTCCCTTCTGCGGGTAGTGACCAAAATTTCATTATCGGATATTCTAACGGAAGCCGGCATGATGGAAAATCCTTCTGGTTCTAGGCCAATCCATGCAACAAAGTCCCAGTTTTGGCCGCCATCAATTGTTTTTACACATATAACACGGCCCTCTTTGCCGTTGGCCTTGGCTGCGGTAAGAAAGAGCATGCACTCCTTTTTACCGTCAATGATATAATCGGTCCTAGCTCCAATTCCAGATGTTCCAAAATTGGGAAGTCGAAACGGGCCTTTCCAATCCTTTCCTCTATCATAGGAATACCAAATGCGTGATTCTGCACCATGATGATCTGTCATACGTACCGTATAGGCCAGATTGGGGTTGGCAAAATCTATTTGTTCGGCAGGAATGGGTTCAGGGGCTTTAACATCTTTTCTAATTAGACCGTGATAACTGCCGTTATCGGGAACCACTAGATCCCCATCTACCGCTCCAGGGTCTTCCACCGTCCATGTTTCCCCCCCGTCAAGACTACGGGCCAGCATATGAAGCTCCGTCATTTCTTTGTCGAAATTATGACGATCAGGACCCAAATCCATGTAATTGCCCTTGGAAAAACCTACCAAAATCTCATCGCCCCAATTCCATACGCCATGGTTGGCCGGCCAGCCACCAAACATACCCGGCTCATAGTATACTTTTACATGTTTTACAGATCCTTGTGCAAGCTGGGCATGTAGGTTCATGATACAAAAAAAGTATAGCAGCGCAATAATCAAAGGACATCTTTTGTTGGTCATATATTTTGTGTCAGGGTGAGGACTTGGTTTTAATTTCCTTCAATATATAAAATATGATGGTTCCTTACAGTCCGAATAAACTGTTACTTGCTTAATAAAGTGGACCGTAATTCTGGCAAGCCCTGTAATCGGCCGCTTCTTGGTCCATTCCAAAGGATGCCCAGTCCTTGGGCCTGAAAATTCGTTCGGGTTCAACATTGTGCATATTTACCGGAATCCTTAGCATGGAACAGAGTGTTATTAATTCGTCCCCAAAATGGCCATAACTGAAAGCGCCGTGATTGGCCCCCCAATTGTTCATAACACTGTAAACGTCCTTAAAGGCTTGATCCTGGTTCAATCTTGGGGCAAACCAGGTGGTGGGCCAGGTTGGGTTGGTCCTCTCGTCCAATGTTTTATGTACTTCGTCAGGCAGGTCTACCGTCCATCCTTCCACTATTTGCATTACAGGTCCCAAGCCTTTTACCACATTGATCCTGCACATGGTAACGGGCATTTCGCCTTTGGTAACAAAGTGGGAGGAGTAACCGCCTCCCCCAAAATACTCGTACATGGCTGGTGGCCAGTCTGTTGCTTCCAAGCATTTCGTAGCCTCCGCTTCTGAAATTTCCCAGAAAGGTTTCATGGCGGGTTTCCCGTCTATTTCCTGTTGTCCGGTACCGTCCAAGGTGGAAGATCCAGAATTGATAAGGTGTATAATCCCGTTCGATGCCTTGCCTTGCAATTCATGTCCTGTGACCCTTTCTACGGAAGCCGGACTCCAATAGGTCCTTACGTCTGAAAACATTTGGGCCTGGTTGGTCAATAGATAACCAAATAGCATGGAGATCCCGTTTAAACTGTCATTTTCAGTAGCCATCATAAATGGTGGTCGAATTCCGCTCCAATCGAAGGAAGAGTTTAAGATGGCTTCCATAAAATCGCCATTGGGCATATAATCGTTCCATTGTCGTTGCCCTTGGAATCCGGCGGCAATGGCGCCGTGCCCTAGCGCTTCCTCTCCGAAGCCCAATTCGGCCAATTTTGGATTGCCGATCATTAAATCTCTGGAAATCAAGGTCATTTTAACCACGGTTTCCCATTCTTCATCCATGAGTTCCCTTGACTTCTGCAGCTCTTTGGCGTTGTAATTTTTACCTTCCTTACAGTTCTCCTTAGTCCATTTTAGGGCTCTTTTAAATTCTTCAGGATCAAATATTCCAAGTTGCATCCTACGGTTTACCTCGCTCATGTCCACATATTCGTTCCGCATTCCCAGATAGTCCTGGAAGAAATTTTCGTTTACGATAGATCCGGCTATCCCCATGGATACAGAACCTATGGATAAGTAAGACTTACCGTTCATCATGGCCACTGCCAGTCCGGCTTTGGTGAACTGCAACAATAGCTTTTGAACGTCCTTTGGAATGTTTTCGTCATCGCTATCCTGCACTTCTTTTCCGTAAATACTAAAGGCAGGCACCCCTTTTTGGGCATGTCCGGCCAAGGCGGCCGCTAAGTATACGGCCCCTGGTCTTTCCGTACCGTTGAATCCCCAAATAGCTTTAGGTCGGGTTGGGTTCATATCTATGGTTTCGGTGCCGTAACACCAGCACGAAGTAACGGTGATGGAAAGTCCCACACCTTCCCTTAGAAATTTTTCCTCACATTTTTGTGCTTCGGGAACCCTGCCAATGGTGGTATCCGCAATGACACATTCTACCTTGCTGCCGTTATAGTTTCTGAGGTTGTTGGAAAGAAAATCGGCGACCCGTTGGGCCATGTCCATGGTGGTCTGTTCCAACGACTCCCTTATGCCGCCCAAGCGGGCGTCGATTACTGGTCTTATCCCTACTTTTGGTATTGCTCCTAGATGGTTGTGTTTGCTTTGCATTATTTAAATTTTGATATATTATATTTTTTTAGGTTTTCTGTAATTCTTGAGCTTCTATAAAATCGCCCAATGCGTTGTACTTTTCATAAAGTTCCAAGTACTTTTTCGCATTTTCCGGGATAGGGAAGTATTCTTTTTGAAATCCGCTGCCCATGGCGTTTTGTGCATCAAGAAAGGTGTTGTAGATTCCAGAGGCTACCGCTGCTGCCATGGCCGCACCCAGGGCACAGGTCTGTTCCGATTTAATTATACGAATAGGGAAGTTGAGCACATCGGCCAAGATCTGCATTACAAATTCCGACTTTTGTGCCACTCCGCCCATAGCGATGATACCATCTATACGGACTCCCTCCGCTTGGAATTGCGCTACAATTTTTTTAGATCCAAAGGCCGTGGCTTCCACCAAAGCCCTAAAGATATGTGGGGCCGTAGTTCCCAAAGTCAGGCCTTGAAGGGCCCCTTTAAGATTTTGATTGGAGTCCGGTGTTCTCCTGCCGTTCATCCAATCCAATGCTACTAATCCAGAGGTGCCGATTTCTATTTTACTGGCAGCCATGGTCAATTCGTTAAGGATACCATCTGCCATTTCTTCCAATAATTTAGTTTTGGTTTCCCTATCCAATAAGTTGCTGTCCCCAATGATTTTGTTTGCGGGCCAGAGCAACAATTCCCTATACCAGGCATATAGATCTCCGAAGGCAGATTGTCCGGCTTCCAGCCCGATCATATTGGGAATAATGGAGCCATCTACCTGTCCGCAGATCCCATGGATGGCCGTTCCCCCAATTTCCTCCTTGGGAGCAACCATCATATCGCAGGTGGAGGTGCCTATCACTTTTACCATATGATAGGGTTTTATGGCACTGCCAATAGCACCAATATGGGCGTCAATAGATCCAGTACCTATAATTACAGTCTTGGGTAGTCCCAGTATTTGCGCCCATTCTTCGGAAATAGTACCTACGGCCTCATCGGAAGTGTAGGTGTCATTATATAATCGTGCTCTTAATCCAATTAGGAGTGGGTCCAATTTGGACCAAAATGTTTCAGGGGGCAAACCACCCCAATCCGAGTGCCACATGGCTTTGTGTCCTGCCGCACATCGGCTTCTTTTAAAGCTTAGGGGGTCGGTATTTCCTGTGAGGAGTGCCGGTATCCAATCGCAGTGTTCAATCCAGGAGAAGGCCGCTTCCCGTACGTTCTCATCTACCCTTAAGGTGTGTAAGATCTTGGCCCAAAACCACTCGGAGGAATATTCTCCACCACTGTATTTGGTATAGTCTTCGCTATTTCCAGAGTGAGCCAATTTGTTGATTTCTTTTGCCTCCCCTATGGCTGTGTGATCTTTCCAAAGGATAAACATGGCGTGGGGATTGCCTTCAAAGTCCGGGAGCATTGCCAGGGGTGTGCCCTCCTTGTTGATAGCTATGGGCGTTGAGCCGGTGGTGGCAACGGATAAAGCGGCTATACTGTTTATGACTTCCTGTGAAAGTTGGGCAATGGTCTCTTTGACCGCTTTTTTTAGGCTTTCAATGTAATCCAAGGGGTGTTGTCTAAACAGATTGGTTTCTGGTTGGCAATATTTGCCTTGGCCCCATCTTTCGTATGGGGCAACGGCCTGACCCATAATCTTGCCATTGCTGGTATTGATTACCATGGTCCTGACGGAGTCCGTACCATAATCGACCCCAAGGGTGTATTTTTGGTTTTGCATGAGCGGTCTGGAATAATTATTCAAATTAATTTAAACGTTTAAGCAAGCAATGTAAAAAAATATCTCCATACTCCCGTTATAAATCCGATTTTTTAACAAATGGGGGTATAGGACAATAATTGTGGCATTTTAAGGATAAAAATCAGGAAATTTCTAATGTTCTCTCGCAAAAAATCGTTCAAAATGAGGGTCCATTGCAATTATTCAAAAACTATCCATAAAGTATCGGGTATTTTTATCAAATAAATTTTACTTTTGCACCCGCGGTTTTAGATAATGAACTGCCAATGGCCTCATAGTTCAACGGATAGAATAGAAGTTTCCTAAACTTTAGATCCAGGTTCGATTCCTGGTGAGGCTACGAACCAGAGGTGCGCAGCACCAGAAAGCGCCAGCTTTCGGATCGAAGCCCGTACTGAGCGGCGTCGAAGTGATTCCTGGTGAGGCTACGAACCAGAGGTGCGCAGCACCAGAAAGCGTCAGCTTTCGGATCGAAGCCCGTACTGAGCGGCGTCGAAGTGATGTGATTCTTGTTAGACTACGAAGTAGGCTAATCTGAGGTGTATGGCACGGTCATTTCATTAAAAGTAGAACCCTACTTTCTTCATTGTTCTGTATTTCCTTTTATTAATTCTTCTGTATCTGATGAGGTTGGCGGGAGGTGGTAAAAAAGAAATTCATATTTAGTAATAAAAATACACCCCTGAGCATCTTAACCCTGCTCTGAGGTAATTGGCGATTTTCAAGATTGCGTAATTGTATTGTGGATATTGATGGAATACTCTTCTCAAAATAAAGCTGTTTGCCTTTAAGGATTTGTTTGACGGTTTGTATAGGACAGATATTTATCAGGTTAATTATAAAATAGTTAGAGCAAAGAGATAAATGTTCACTTCATTAAATTTAATGTAATTAACCTTAAATTTTATTACAATGATTACCGAAAATAAAAGTCAAGATAAGAAATCAGTTTTAAAGGGTTTGAATAATGAGGTTCAACAAAATCGAGGACTTGACCTAGAAACAAACCCTAAAGGCGATTCAAATGGAGGGGCCGGCAAACCGGTCGACAACGGAGGTGTTGCAACGTCGAAATTTGATGAGCATTTGGAAAAGCAATGGATGGCCGTACGGGATAATTATCTCGCAAATTTTCCGGAACTAAACGATATGGACACCAAATATGACAACAAGGGTTTTGGTACTCTAATGCAAAAGCTGGCGAAAAGAAGACAGCAAACCTCTGAGCAGCTGCGGGAGGAAATAATGAATTGGCCTTCTGCACAATAATTGCCATATTTCTTTACGGCCTTATTTTATGATATTATTGCAGAGTTTCCCGGCATGGCCATATGATGCTTCCTTAAATTTAGTTTTTGTTGCCATAAGAAGATCTGCTTTACTCCCGGATGTCATAAAGAAGTAGAAGTGGGATAGATAAGGCAACTTAAGCTACATCTATTTAATTTAGTAACTTGCATAACAGCTATTAGACAATGTTAAACATATATCCTTTATTATTACAATTGCCTATAGGCACTCGAAATCCAGATGACAATAGTCCTATTGATCTTACCAATGCATTCGATGTTATTGTTTATATAATTCTGCCTATACTAATGATTATCTTTTATATTCTTTGGAGAAAGAAAAAGAAGCAGGATCAGGATAGGGAGTAAAATCTTGTTATATAACATGTGTAGTGATGTTTATATAATTACGGTTCATGGCATAAGGTTGATCATAGCCAGATTTGCGAACAATCTTTGTTGTTAAGTTGGCCTTATCTTACAGATGACCAAGATGGAATATGGCCTACCATATATTCAAATTAATATTATCCGCTTATTATCTAATTGGAAATAATGGTCATACGGTCGCAAAGCCCTTAAGAATAATCAAAAAAATGCCTTTATATTTTCTAATATATGGCCCGTACAATACGATCCAATTTAGTTCATAACCAAAATTCCTGAATGTTGATTACCTTAGCGCTAAACTATTTTCCATGGAAAAGAGCAAAATTAAAAATGTATTTGTAGCAGGTGCAATAAGCCCGGACTTCATTGCCAATTCCATTGCAAAGCACCAGTCCAGGACCGCTATCGGGGCCCACGATATCTTTTTGGGCCAGGTAAGGGCAGATCTAATTGACGGACAGGAAGTGGCCGCTATAGAATATACGGCCTACGAGGAAATGGCCAATTTAAAATTTCACGAAATTAGGGAGGCTACCTTTGCCAAGTTTAACCTAAGCTGTATGCACATCTATCACAGTTTGGGAAGGGTAAATGTTGGGGAAATATGCCTGTTTGTTTTTGTGTCATCGCCGCATCGAAAGGAAGTTTTTGATGCCTTGCACCATGTTGTGGAAGAAATAAAGAAGCAGGTGCCGATTTTTGGAAAGGAACTGTTTGAGGATGATTCCTATCAATGGAAAGTAAATAAATAGAAATGGTAGATATTACCCATAAAATAGCTACGTTACGTACTGCAATTGCTCAGGCTATAGTCCAAGTAAGTTCAGAGGATACTATAGAGGCGATAAAAAATAATACGGTGCCCAAGGGCGATGTGTTTGCCATGAGCAAGGCTGCCGGTCTATTAGGCGTAAAGAAGACGGCGGATCTTTTGCCGGACTGCCACCCCTTACCGATAGAATACACCGATATTTCATACGCTATAAACGGTTTGAAGATTACGGTTTTGTTTACGGTAAAGACCATTTACAAGACCGGGGTGGAAGTGGAGGCCATGCATGGTGCCAGTATAGTGGCCTTAAATATGTACGATATGCTTAAGCCAATAGACAAGGGTATTGAAATACAAAACATTAAGTTGCTTAAGAAAACCGGGGGTAAGTCGGATATAAGTATAAAAGAATAACCCTCAGTTATGATTTTTAACAAATATTTTGGAATATCCCTTCATATCTTTGTGCTATGAAAAAAACAAGCTTCTTGCTTTTTTTTAGGATTCTAGCGCTCATACTTTTCTTAAGTTTAGGCCAATTCTCCTTGGCTACCACCCAAGAGATCAAGGAAGTTAAGTCCGGGGTTAGTGGTGAGATCCAAACGGACCATCATTTAACCTATGAGTTGCCCAACTCAGGGCATACCATGCTTTTGGCAGAAGGTAATTATAAATTGCCAACAGTTAACGAGCTAAGGCCCAATCTTAATTTATATGTGCCGAATACCATAAGTTGCCTCTCCATACTCAAGGAAAAGGAACTTATGTCCTTAAAAAGGGAGGTCCAAATTATTGCTAGTTTGGACGCACTCACCATTATCTATCCCTTTCACACCTTTTTATAAATTTTTCCATTAGTGACACCCAATTCCAAAATAAACAATTTTGGAAATTTTCGCATGCCATACATTTTGCTTGGAATGTGGCTATGTAATTAATAAATGGAATAATTTAAAAAAAATACAATGAATACATCAATGTTGTTGGTATCAGTATTATTGGTACTGTGCACCGTCATACCTTTTGTAATCCTCAATAAATCAGGGAAAGGGGATTTAAAATTAATGTCAAAGGAAATTAAAAAATTAATGTTCGAATCAAAACTGAAATTCGATTTAAAGGAAAGTTGGGGCAATTCTTTTATTGGCCTGGATTCCAATAATAAGAAGCTCATTTTTTCAAAGGTATTTGATGGTGTTGTGGCACTGGAAAATATTGATCTCAATGGAGTGTCCAATGTCAAAATTGAAAAGAAAACCTATGAGCTCAAGTCCAAAAATAAAAGGGAGACGGTTTTGGAAAAATTGGATTTGGAGATAAGCTTTTTGGATCATGAAAAGCCCGCCAAGTCCCTGAATTTTTATGACATCAATAGTATTTACATGGAGGATTATGAACTTGTCCGAGCCGAAAAATGGAATACTGCCATCAATGGGGTATTAAAGACAAATATAAAAAGAGCCAAGGTGGCCTAGTTTCTTAGTTTTGTTTTAGTTCTAAAAGTAAAGGGCCATCTGTATTTTGGAAAATTGACTCTTCTCAATACAGATTGCTCTTTTTTATTCAATATATTTTTGCAGGAAAAGGATCCTACCTTACTCGCGTATTGACCAAATTTCGTTTAAGGGATCGCCCTTACTGCTTTTGCCCGTATGGTGCCAATCCTTGCCATTTAATTTGTAATCAAAGGAAAGTGCGGCCCCCACGCGGGAATTGTCCCTAGAGAAATAGGCTATATTTTCTGTGTATTTGCCATTGGTAGCGTCATAGGTTCCACCCCCACTACCAAAAAACTCAAAGGTTTCGGTGTTGTAAGCGATCCATTGAAAATGTCCGTTCAATAAATATTTCATAGTCTTTCTTGGCCTGGAGGTATCCCTTCTCTGCTCCCCCTGGTCCGTTACACGGCCAGTCATTAACCACTTACCGTCCAGATCCTGGGTGCCAAGTGTGGTAGGGGTAAAAGTCATTGGATTGGCCCCTTCGAGTATCAAATTTCCTTTTTGTAGTTTATAGGGAACATTTAAACTGGTTATTTTATCTTCTTTATGATTGGAATTAAACTCAAGGTCCACCTTTAGGTTGTTGTCGGAAGTGGTATAGTAGCCGCCCATCGTTTTTATAAATTCTGCGGGAGACTCTTTATAGATGGTATGCACGTAGTAATCCGCGTCCAATTTTAATTCGTGATGAAGGGTTCCATCCTTGCTTTTTTCCTCAAAATGATAGACGTTGGCCGGAATTTGGGCTGTAATTTTATAAAAAAATGAGAGGAATAGAATTAGACCTAAGGAAACGCTATTTTTTGTAAGCTTCATAACTATCTGGTTTTTATTTAAAAATAGTCAATAAAAGGTTAAAAATCAATGGATTAAATCTAATTTTTAGTTAATTTTTTGTTATTGAAAAAATTCATTTTTTACTTAAACGTAAAATTTTTCAAAACGCTTGTTTTTTCATTTTTTTTGTTTTCATTTGTCACATCAATTTAGCCTTAAATTTTATCTTCATAATAGCATCTAGTAGCGTACAATGAACCATACTTACAAATTTGTGCTTCTGGCAACAGAAAGATTCAGGCAACTGAAATTTAAAGGTATAGGTGGCCAAAATTTACTTGGTATTCCAAATTTTTCTTCTATCGTGTGCAGTCAGCACGACTATTTTTTTATACCCACCACTGAAAAGCAGATAATTGTTTAGGGATTTAGTTATAATTTCTAATATTATTTGCATTTGGCGATGCTATTTACTTATTTACAATTCATATATTTATTTAAATGAACACGAAGTACATTAATCTTATAGATCAAACCTATTATTTTCCACAGGAGGAATTTACCTTGGAGGGCGAAAACCTAAAGTTCCATGGAATTCCACTAATGGATTTGGTGGAGGAATACGGTAGTCCTTTAAAGTTTACCTATTTGCCCAAAATTTCCGAAAATATCAATAAGGCAAAGGAATGGTTCAGGATAGCCATGGAAAAAAATAACTATAAAGGTAAATACCATTATTGCTATTGTACCAAAAGTTCCCATTTTAAACCGGTTTTGAACGAGGCCTTAAAGAATGATATTCATATTGAAACCTCTTCGGCCTTTGATATTAACATCGTTGAAAAATTAAAGGAAAAGGGTAAGATAAAGGATAATACCTTTGTCATATGTAACGGGTTTAAAAGGGATCAATATATTACCAATATTGCCAATCTAATAAACAAGGGACATCAGAATTGTATTCCTATTATAGACAATTACGAGGAAATAGACCTTTTGTCCGATGCCATCAACGATACTTTTAAAGTTGGTATCAGAATTGCATCCGAGGAGGAGCCAAAGTTTGAATTTTATACCTCGCGACTGGGAATTGGATACAAAAATATTGTACCTTTTTATGAGAATCAAATTAAGGACAATGACAAGGTAGAGTTGAAGATGCTACACTTTTTCATTAATACCGGTATTCGTGACAATGCCTATTATTGGAACGAATTGGTAAAATGTTTAAAGGTGTACGTGAGACTTAAAAAGATATGTCCATCCTTGGACAGTCTTAATATTGGCGGTGGTTTCCCCATAAAAAATTCTTTGGCTTTTGAATACGACTATCAATACATGATAGATGAGATCATAAACCAAATTAATATTGCTTGTCAGGAAGCGGATGTTGCCGTACCAAATATATTTACCGAATTTGGAAGTTTTACGGTAGGTGAGAGTGGCGGGGCCATTTATGAAATACTATATCAGAAGCAACAGAACGATAGGGAAAAGTGGAATATGATCGATTCTTCCTTCATAACCACATTACCGGATACCTGGGCCATCAATAAACGTTTCATTATGTTGGCCATTAATCGCTGGTATGATGAATATGAAAGGGTATTGTTGGGGGGATTAACCTGCGATAGTGATGATTATTACAATAGTGAGCAAAATATGAATGCCATTTATTTGCCCAAGTATAGAAAGGATAAGCCTTTGTATATAGGATTTTTTAATACAGGCGCCTATCAGGAGACCATTGGAGGTTATGGCGGGCTGCAGCATTGTTTAATACCACATCCAAAGCATATTTTAATAGATAAGGACGAAAACGGAAATATAACGACCAAATTATTTAGTGAACAACAAAAGGCAGAGGACCTGCTTAAAATTTTAGGATATGAAATGAAACCCAGTGCCAAAGCTGAAGTTGGCCAAAGCATTGAGAAGCAAATTAAATCTGACCTTTAAAATCAATAAACTTTAAACAAATGAATACAACTAACAATTACGCTGGCATACCAGACGAGTTTGCGCAATTGGAAAAGGCAAAGGTTGTTTTGATACCTGTGCCTTATGATGGAACCAGTACCTGGGGAAAAGGGGCGGACAAAGGGCCTCAGGCTTTTTTGGAGGCTTCGGAAAATATGGAATGGTATGATATAGAAACTGACACGGAGGTCTATCAGCAAGGGATATATTTGGCGAATGCCGTAGAGGAGGATAGTTCTCCCGAAGCTATGGTAAATGCGGTTCACAAGGTAACCAAGGAGTATATTAAACGGAACAAGTTTGTTACCCTTTTCGGGGGCGAGCATTCAATTTCCATTGGTACCATTAGGGCCTTTAATGAATGTTTTGATAACCTTACCGTGTTGCATATAGATGCACATGCAGATATAAGGAAGTCGTATAATGGCAGTAAATTTAATCATGCCTGTGCGGTTCACGAGGCAAGTCAGACCACCAATCTTATCCAAGTTGGGATACGCAGTATGGATGCCATTGAAAAAACCTTTATCGATGAGGAGAAAACGTTCTTCGCACATGATATGGTAAATGATGAGTATTGGACGGATAAGGTAATAGATCTTATGACGGACAATGTCTTTATAACTTTTGACCTGGATGCATTGGACCCGTCCATTATGCCATCTACGGGAACACCAGAACCGGGAGGCTTGTTCTATTATGAGACCTTGGAGTTTCTTAAACAAGTATTCGAGGATAAAAATGTTGTAGGGTTCGATATTGTGGAACTTTGCCCGAATAAAACGGATAAAACTTCCGATTTCCTTGCAGCCAAATTATATTACAAAATGCTTAGCTATAAATTTATGGGTGAGGCCGTAGAAGACGAATACGACAACACTTATGACGTTGATTCCAAAGTGGGAGGCAACAATAATTCAAAATTCGACGATGACGAAGACTAAAGGAGAGATCTCCAATTTTATTGAAAAGTATTATTTACATTTTAATGCGGCCGCTTTGGTGGATGCCGCAAAGGGATATGAGGATCAACTAAAACAGGGTTCCAAAATGCTGGTTTCCTTGGCAGGGGCCATGAGTACGGCAGAATTGGGGAAAATATTTGCTGAGGTTATCCGTCAGGATAAGGTGCATATCATATCCTGTACAGGGGCCAATTTGGAAGAGGATATCATGAACCTGGTGGCGCATTCCCATTACAAACGTGTGCCCAATTACCGGGATCTGACCCCTCAGGACGAGTGGGACCTGTTGGAGAAGGGTTTGAACAGGGTAACGGATACATGTATTCCGGAGCATGAAGCCTTCCGAAGATTGCAAAAGCATATTTTTGAAATTTGGAAAAAAGCGGAGGACGCCGG
Organism: Arenibacter troitsensis; assembly: GCF_900177645.1. Lineage (GTDB taxonomy): Bacteria > Bacteroidota > Bacteroidia > Flavobacteriales > Flavobacteriaceae > Arenibacter > Arenibacter troitsensis. Next base: position 315,537 of record NZ_FXAO01000006.1, on the reverse strand, counting down.
GGAAAGATATTTGCCACATGAGTTTATGTACCAATTGTTGCTTTCCGGGGTTCTGGAAGAGTATTATGAGATAGATCTGAAGGATTCGTGGATGTATGCTGCTGCGGAGAAGAACCTGCCTATAGTTTGCCCAGGTTGGGAAGACAGTACCATGGGGAATATCTTTGCCTCCTATGTGGTAAAGGGCGAATTAAAAGCCAGTACCATGAAGTCCGGGATAGAATATATGACCTTTCTGGCAGATTGGTATACCGCCAATTCTGAAAAAGGAATCGGATTTTTTCAGATAGGTGGTGGAATTGCCGGAGATTTCCCAATTTGTGTGGTGCCTATGTTGTACCAAGATCTTGAAAGGACAGATACGCCGTTTTGGAGTTATTTTTGCCAAATCAGTGACTCTACCACAAGTTATGGTTCCTACTCTGGCGCTGTGCCGAATGAGAAAATTACCTGGGGAAAATTGGATATAAATACCCCTAAGTTTATTATTGAAAGTGATGCAACCATTGTTGCGCCCTTAATTTTTGCGTACCTATTAGACATGTAGTATATGGACAATTTAAAAAGAGTTATTGTAGACTTTAAAAAACTTACTCCCGAAGTTTTGAAACTTTTGGTTGAGAAGTATCCGGATGGGTACGACGATCTTAATATCATCTCCTTCAAGAATGCACAAGGGGAGCGTATCGAGGCCGTTGAAGTGACCACCGAGGATACCAAATATCTTGTCAAGATAAGTGCCAAGTTGGAAAAGACTATGGCCAATTATGATGAGGATGATTATGAGGACTTTGACGATGACGATCCAGAGGCCATTCCAGATGTGGATCTGGAAGGGGTAGAGGGAGATGATGACGATGACTAACGCGTGATGTTTGAGGTTGTTGCCGTTCATATAGCATCTTCGATCAATATTAGGCAATGTAAATCCCAATTGCCTTTAAAAATATTGTTTTCGGACAGTGATGAACTCTATTTGAAAAACGGCGAAAAAAAATTCGTCTATATCTTTCAATATGGTCTGGTATCCTTTTTTAATCATTCCGAGGATGAAAAAGCAAAGATTCTAGACGCCCTTTCCGCTATTACCAAGGAGAAAAATTCTCCCCAATTTACAGAAACAATAAAAGTAGAAATAATCGAAGGCCACCAAAAGGTGGCTTTCGATAAAGTAATCTTGCCCAGTTTTGATGCCGAGTTTATTAGATTGGTTATGTTGAACACTTCCCAATCGGTGGCTCTGGACCAATATTCCGAAATTACCCAACAGCTACTGGAAGAGACCAATGAACACACCCAATATTTGGAAAGGAAAGGAAAACTGAATATTTCGGGAATGAAGCTCAGGAAGTTTATAGGGAAGGTCCTGAATATTAAAAATCAGATTTCGGAAAACCTCTATATTTTTGATGAGCCCGACAGCACTTGGGAAAATGAGCAGCTGAACAGATTAAACATGGAACTTAAACAAACATTCGATCTAAAGATCAGGTATAGAAATATACACGAACAATTGGGGATTGTAAAAGAAAATCTGGAATTGTTCAAAGATATTTGGGACCATAGGGAAAGCAGTAGATTGGAATGGGTGATTATCATATTGATATTGGTAGAAGTTTTGGATCTTTTTGTATTTAGACTATGGAGGTAAATTGTAATTGATCTTTTTATTACCTTAGTTAAAGCATCAAAAATAAAACGAAGCCTTTTGAAATTAGCCAGGATAATTTTAGAAACTACCGGATTGTTATTGGGAGTGGATGTGTAATGGCGAATTGCACCCCATAGGTTTCGGGGCGGTCCCATTTATTAAGAAATAAATATTAACAGATGAAAAATGCACCTTTCCATATGTCATTGCCCTGCTTAAGTATAAGCAAAACTGAGGATTTTTACGTAGACGTTATCGGTGCCGAATTGGGACGGCACTCTTCCCGATGGTTGGATATTAATTTGTTTGGAAACCAGATTACGTTCACCAAGGCGGGCATTTTTAATTTTGCCTTTAAGACTTATAAATTTGAAGATACCGTGCTGCCTTCTTTTCACTTTGGGGTAATTGTGGATGAAGACACATGGAATAATTTGCATGCCAAATTAACGAAGTCGGAATATGAGCTTACCACCGAGGTCGTATTTTTGAAGGATAAGATAGGCGAGCATAAGTCCTTTTTTATTCAGGATCCCAATGGGCATATGGTAGAATTTAAATGTTTCAAAAAACCAAAAGAGATGTTCTTGTCCTGATTTTCAGGAATATTACCCGTTGACTTTTGTTATTCAATAAATTAATAATCAATTATTCTTGATTCCCAGGGGTCAAGTGTTTTATTTTGCAGTTAATTAAAAAATATAAATATAATAATGAAGTATAAGGACCTGGATATTATTGGTAGTGAGGAATGGTGTATATTCGAGGATTTGGAGATTCCTGCTATAAAGGCTAGGGTAGATTCCGGGGCTAAAACTTCTTCCATACAGGCAAATAATATAAAAGTATATACCAAAGGGGCCCACGAATGGGTAAAGTTCGAGGTCAATCCTTTGCAGGACAATAGGGGAATTAACATAGAATGCAAGGCGCGTTTGGTAGACCGGAGGACGGTAAAGAGTTCTTCAGGGATATCCGAGGAGCGTTATGTGATTAAGACCCCGGTACGGGTTGGCAATCATACTTTTGATATAGAGCTCACCTTGGCCAATAGGGATACAATGGAGTACCGTATGCTTTTGGGCAGGGAGGCACTCAATGAACGTTTTGTGGTAAACCCTGCGGTTAGTTTTAATTTGGGCGAGTTCTCGGCAACGGAAATTAGTCAGCGGTATGCCTCCCATTTTAAAGAAAAGACAGGGCTTAAAATTGCATTGCTGGCCAGTAACCCATTGTTGTACAGTAACAAGCGCATAATGGAGGCCGGTGAGGCTATGGGACATGATATGGTGTTTTTAAATGTGGAACACGCCTATATGAAACTCGATGCCAATTCCCCGGAGATTAGATATAGGGGCGGAAACATATTAAATGAGTTCGATGCCATTATACCTAGGATAAAACCAGCGGTTACCTTTTACGGTTGTGCCTTGATAAGGCAGTTCGACAACCTTGGGGTGTACTGTTTAAATTCGGCAGAGGCTATAACCCAATCCAGGGATAAATTGTTTGCTTCCCAGCTTTTTTCCAAAAATGATATACATATCCCTATCACCGGATTTGCCAAATCTCCCATGGATACCAAGGATCTTATCAGGATGGTCAATGGGGCACCTTTGATTATAAAGTTACTGGAAAGTACCCAAGGTAAGGGCGTGGTCTTGGCAGAAACGAACAAGGCCGCAGAAAGTGTTATCAACGCCTTTAAGAGCGTACAGACCAATATCTTGGTACAAGAGTTCATAAAAGAAGCAAACGGTCAGGATATCCGCTGTTTTGTGGTAAATGGAAAGGTTGTTGCCTCCATACAGCGCCAAGCCGAAAAGGGGGAATTCCGGGCAAACCTGCATCAAGGGGGCAAGGCATCCATTATAAGGATTACTTCAGAAGAAAGGAAGTTGGCGGTAAAGGCGGCCAAAGTATTAAATCTGGCCGTAGCCGGAGTGGACATCATCCGTTCCAACAAAGGTCCCTTACTGCTCGAGGTTAATTCATCCCCAGGTTTGGAAGGGATTGAAAATGCTACCGGAAAGGACATTGCCAGTATCATGATCCGGGCTATAGAAAGCAAAATCAAATTTAGTGTCTAGTTCCTAATTCTAATTATAAAGGATACGTTGGGAAGATGTGGCCATTCATCCCTTCCCATTTTTATTTACTAAGCGAGATTTGATTGCGTTGGGGGTAATTGATTAAAGGACCCAATGATAAAAATGATTTTGCATTAAAGCTTGGTTAAATATAAATGCTACCAAAGCTAGCGTTTATTAAAATTTGTACCTTCGCCCTATGGGAAGAATATTGATTTACGTCAGCGTTTTTATTTTGTTGGGCTCTTGTAAACAACAAGAAAACATAGCGGCCGTTGAAGAAAAGGCGGAAGTGTTTTTTAGTGTGGATTCGATCCCCAAGCCCAAGGAATTAAATGAAGAGGCCATGGCAATTATTAAGGAATGGCAGGAGTTCATCGGTTTGGAAAATACTTTTGAATCATTGTATCGGGTAGCAAACAGGGAGGATTTGGTATTGGTCATTGAAGATTTGATCGAAAAACAAAAAACGCTGGAAGCTTCTACATATCCCGCAACATTTGATATCCCGCAAATTAAGAGCAGGCAAAAGGTTTTTAAGACCTATATTCTTAAAACTAAGGGAAATTTGGAGTACAGGGATGGTACCAAGGGATCTACCATAGAAATGATCGAAGCTTATAACGCATTTAGGAACCAGTTCAATGTTATTGTAAATAGTAGGTTGGACACTTTACTCATATTTAGTGAGTAGGGTGGTAGTGTTTGTTTTGGGGACCTTGTGGGCCTTACAGCTGAGGGCCCAGGGACCTAGGGATAAAACGGAAATAGGGAATATTCTGGATAGCTGGCACAAAGCGGCAGCAAGCGCAGAATTTGATGCCTTTTTTAATTTAATGACTTCCGATGCCGTGTTCATAGGTACGGATGCTTCCGAGAATTGGCAGTTGGAAGAATTTAAGGCCTATGCAAAGCCCCATTTTGATAAGGGAAGGGCATGGAACTTCAAAGCCGTGGAACGAAAAATATATGTCAATGACAAGGGGGATTATGCTTGGTTTGATGAATTATTGGATACCCAGATGAAACTATGTCGTGGTTCAGGGGTACTTAGAAAAGAGTCCGGGAAATGGAAAATAGCACACTATGTGCTCTCCCTGGTTATTCCCAATGAATATGTTTCCGAGGTAATCCTGATGAAGCAGGAAAGGGACAATAGGATAATCGAAGATTTAATTAAACCGTAGTAGTTCCCTGTTAGTAAGAAAAAGCTATATCTTTAGAGCAACAAAAAACCACTGCACAGCAGTGGTTTTTTGTTGTTTTCCATTATAGGGAGCCATAAGGTGAAGCCCGGTAAGTTTCGATTATTGCTTAGTGGCTTGTGGATCCTTATTCTCTTGTTTCTCTTTTCTGGACTGTAAAGCTTGTTTGCTTAAACTGGCCAAATTAAAATTGGGGTCTATTTTTAAAGCTTCATCAATGGTGGCCAGGGCACCATCTATATTGGTTTGATCCTGATTGAATTCAACCAAGGCCTTTAAATGTATAAAAGCAGCCTTTAAAGAAACCTCGTAGGGTTGTTGTCTTTCATAGAAGGCATATTTCATTTCTTCTTTGGCATTGGCAATTCCATATTCAATATTCGCGGCTGCACCTTCATTGTCACCGGTCTGTATTTTTAGGTCTGCCAATTCGTATGCCAAATAAGGATTTGGTTCCCTCTTATTCAGAATTTCAAACTGTTCCAAAGCTCGCTTTGGTTGGTTCAATGCTTTTAGGGAAATAGCTTTTACCTGTACGGCCAAATCTGAGTCCGATTCGTTTTTTTCAATCCCAATCGTGTTTAAAGCTTGCAAATGCTGATTGTCCGTGGTGTAAATGTAAGCCAGGGTATCGTTACGCTCTTTGCTGGGGGAAAGTATGTTTAGGTGGGTAATGGCGCTAATAACTCCGTTTATATCGCCCTGTTGTCTCATTTGGTCATAATAGGCCTCATAATGCTTAAGCAAGTCACTTTTTGTCTGTGAATTTGCAGTAAATCCTACCATAATTAGGAGGATCAGTACTATTTTCTTCATTGTTCTAATTTTTAGTGTGCCAAAACTAGTAAATTATTTCTAACCATTTGTTAAGGAATGTCTTAAACCTTGGATAACAATAAAAAAGGATGCCGATAAGCATCCTTTTTTTCTAATATGGTTGGTCTGGGTCTGGGTTAAACAACGGTGAGCGTAACATTTCTGTTTTCGTATGCCCTTATAAGTCTGGCATAAAATGCAATACTCACATTGTCCTTGTCCAAGCTAGAACTTAAAAACTCCTTTAAATTCTTAAAAAGTAAATTTGCCCTAAGAATTGGAAGGCTTGAATTCACTTTTTTCGGGTCATAACAGCTGTCGTCCATAACAATATCCATGATGACCCTCTTTCTATGATAGTCAATGGATACATCTGCAGCATTGTAATATTTTTTCAATATGGCAACATGCAGTTTTTGGAATTTTGGGGACATTTTGTGTTTGGAACAGCTTTTGGAAATTAATTTTTCAATTTCGGTAAGCACTCTCTTTTTTAGACCTGAATTTTCCATGATGATTGAATTTATTCGTTTCTTTAAAGATACATACTAATCGATAAACGGTTAATAATCAAGGATGTAATTTAACCTCAATGGGGCAATTTTGTTGTGAAAGTTGAAAAAAGTGTGGTGAATTAACTTACAATAGAAGTGTTGTAAAGGTAATTTTTAACATTTAAATACTTACTTTTTATGCTTTTGTTTCCTATTTCATCTAAATTTTTGGTGTAAACGGGCGGTAAAAGCCCTCTTTTTAAAGCCTCAGAGCTATAATAGGCCTCCTTTGTAGGGTGTAGTGGATACACTCCGTTAACGACTTTATTCGCCCAATTTCCTTTGATGACCAACTTTATAATTCCCAAACAATCATTTAGATGGATTAGATTTACAGGGTCATCGCCGTTGCTCAGATCGGTTTTACCTGCCAAAAAGTTTACAGGATGCCTGGATGGGCCAATTAGACCCCCAAACCTTATAATGGTGGTATTAAGGCTCACATCGTTTAAAAAAATATTTTCCGCAGCCAATAGCTGCTTACCAGACTCGGTATTGGGCCGGGTAGGGGAGTCTTCTGTGCCCCGTCCTTCTATGTCCCCATATACTGAGGTGCTACTAATAAAAATTATACGGTCCAGGCTGGTCTTTTTTATTTCGTCATATAAATGCTGCATTTTTTTGATATAGCTCTCTTTGGGGGTCGAGCGCAGTTTTGGAGGGACGTTGATGATCAATAAATCCAATTCTGCGAGAAAGCTTTTGATGTTGCCTTTAATTCCATTCTCTGTTAGATCAATGGTAAATGGTACTATGTTGGCATCCTGCAATAGTTCCATTTTGGAATAGGAGGTGGTTGTTCCAAACACAGTATGTTTATCTTCAATGAGAGATTTGGCCAGGGGTAAGCCTAGCCACCCGCAACCTAAAATACCGATCTTATTTTTCAATACTTTATCTTTTTGCTGATCAAAATGGCATCATTTAGGACAAAAGGCATTGGAATATTGTCTTCGGGCCTTGGGGGCACCGTAAATGACGGATTGTTCAATAGATCGTTGGAAGCCTCATACAAGCTAAGTTCCAAAGCACTCTCTTTGGGAATAGTGATTTGTAATTCGGTATAATCGTTATTGCTGACATAGTGTGTTATCAACTTATTGTTCATCCTATTTTTGAGATAGTAATCGGATAGTTCAATTTTATTGATGTTGGCCTTGATAATGTCTACATCGTTCGTAAATATTTCCAAACGGTTGGTGCTTCGCTGTGGCGTAATGCATATTTCCAATTTTCTATGGTCCCCAATAATGGTATCCATGGTAGTTTCTATTGTAGGAGGGACAATATTTTTTACCGGAGCTTCTGCAGTGTAGGTGAACCCCGTTCCATATTTACTGCTTAAGACATCATAAGCTGCATTTTTTGTCTCGACCTTATTTACATCTATATACTGCGATGTCCAATTGGATAGCACATGATCATAGGTGGCCCAATGTGCAGTGTTTTTGTCCACGTCAAGTATATAGACCAAACTCGTAGGTTTCGCGTTTTCTTTATCAAAGCCCGAAGAAAAATGGGCGGACAAAAGAAAACCGAAACAGAGTAGCAGAAAAATATAGGCCAAGCGGTTTTTGTTTTTTAGGGGACCAAAAACTGGAAGCAGTAGGAAAAAGGTCAAAGAGGTCAGAAGGGTGGAGGTAATCATCATTTTAAGACCAAGCCCCACGGGGAACATTTTAATAAGAGGGGAATAGATCCATATGGCAGGCAAAGCTAAAAATAACAATAAGTATGGACTTGGGGATTTTTGGTGTGTTAATATAAGTAAGGAGGCGAGCAATGCAAATACGGGAATAATAAAAAAGCTGGCACCTTTTAAATATAGGGCAACTAGGGTGCAAAGAATTAACCATAGCAACAACGGGGCAATTAAGAGGTTTTGGGTTTGGGCCTTGCCAAATTTATGATAGGTCCAAAAACCTACTGCCACTGATAAGAGTACGAAAGCCGCAATGTATACATAACCGTTATAAGTGAAGCCATGAAGTATGTCCTGGTATTGTGGGTACACATTGGTAAGTGCGGTCCAACCAAAATACCCGACCACCCCGTTAATGGCCAAAATGAGGAATAAGGGAACAAAGCCCCTTCCAATTTCTTTGATCTCCAAGGAGCTATTTCTAAGTCCCAGGATCAAAAGTGTTAATAAGCCTATTATGGCAAGTGCCAACATAGGGAAAATCCAGTCGAAGGGATAAGAGACCAATCTAAAGAACGGCATATTGAAATATATGGAATCGTTTGGGCTTTTCAAGTTGCTGAGGTCGGAGTTGCCAAAGTGCTTTAACAGGGGCATGAGATAACTGCCTTGGTGTGCCAGGGTATTGCGGTCCAAACGCTCATAATTATCGCGTGCGGTATGGTAGTCATAATGGTCGTCTATAAAGGCGAAATTGAGTCCTTCTATGTCCATATCCTCCCGGAACACGGTTAGGTCGGTGTCATTGGGAAGCATTTTGTAAACACTATAGACCAAGGAATTGGCTGCAGGATATTTTGGATTTGCCTTAATAAACTCGTCAATTACTTTGGAATTTCCCCTGTTGGTTTCCAGTAACATATAGGAAGGCCCCCCACTGCCCCGAGCTTCAAAATTTAAGACCAATCCGGTTTCCTTGACCCAAGGGTGATTGTTTACAAATAAATCCGCTCCGTTAAGTCCCAATTCCTCAGCATCTGAGATTAGAATAATGATATCGTTTTTAGGTGTATTGTTTTGTTCCAAAAAAGCCCTTACACCTTCCAATATGGTGGCCACCCCACTGGCGGCATCGCTGGCGCCCAAAGATGAATGGGGATTGCTATCGTAATGCGAGAGCAAAAGTAGGGCCTTTCCCTTTTCGCTGCCTTTTATCCTAGCCAATATATTGGTTGCACTACTAAAATTTCCCCAGTCCCCAGCGGTATAACCTTGTTGGGTAGTTGTTTCCAGTCCCAATTTGGTCAATTCCGATATAATATAATCCCTAACTTCTGAATGTGCAGGAAATCCCACGGCATGTGGTTTTTTGGACATATTTTTTACATGGACCAGGGCCCTGTCCGTTGAAAATGAAACATTTTCAATATTGGCGTCCGGAGTGTAGCTTGGCATGGCAGCTTCGAAACCCCAATAAATGGCGAGCAGAAGAAGTAGAAGGGTTATGGGAGAAGAATATTGCTTCATAGTTCGTATGTGGTAAAAACTTAAAAGTAAGAAATTATCCCTGTATTACATTGCTGTGTGGGGTATATCCGATAATTTGTGATTTTTGGAATTTTTCTGTTTTGAATTATACGTAACATTTTTAATGAAAATTTATCAATACAACTGATTAAATCTTAAATAGTTGTGTAATTATCTAAAAAAGATTATCTTTCAAATTAACCTAAAAATAAACGGTATGGGAATAAAAAGTTTTCAGGGAGTTCGCAAGGTCGTAAAAAAGGAATTTGATGCTCCCATTTTAGTAGAGGACTATATGACAAAAAAGCTGATCACCTTTAGTCCTGATCAATCTATTTTAACGGTTATGGAGCATTTGGCCAAATATCACATTTCTGGAGGTCCTGTATTGGACAACAACGGATTTTTGGTAGGTATTATCTCCGAGGCGGATTGTATGAAACAGATTTCGGAAAGCCGCTATTTTAATCAACCTATTTTGGATAAAAGTGTAGAACGTTTCATGACAAAGGAGGTTGAGACCATACCTCATGATATGTCCATTTTTGATGCCGCAGGTATTTTCGACAAACATAAAAGAAGAAGATTGCCAGTTATGAAAAACGGGATATTGGTAGGGCAAATAAGTCGTAAGGATATTGTAATTGCAGCCCTTAAATTAAGCGGACATAACTGGAAATAGAAAACTACATTTCTTCCCTTCGGCCGACGACTATCAAAACAACAAAACGTATATTTTTATGCCCTTGAACTGTTTCAAGAAACAGTTCAAGGGCATTCTATATCAAAGGTAGCGTGCTACTCCCTTTTCACGATCATATAATAATCATTGTCCAACGGAAGATAGCCCAGATCATATACAAAATAGTAGGTGGTTCCTTTTTTGGTGGTATATACATTGGTGATGTATTCAAAATCGAAACCCTTGTCCATTAATCGGGTCTTGGTAGTTTTGGTCTTGCCGTCGGTTAGGGGATAGCTATCCAGGATTCTGTAATTTTTGCGAAGACGGTTATTAATGTTCCTAACCAAATTTTTACTGTCTTTGTTCAGTTTATTATTGTAGGCATTTCTACAATAGTCCGAGCAGAACTTCTTGTCTATCCGCCCCAAAATTTTGTCCCCACATTCCAAGCATTTTTTTTCCATGGTTTGTTCAATTGTTTTGTTCTATAAGCTCCAATCGTTTTACTACGGATCCCGAGGATAATATGGTGCCTGGGGAAAGAACGGCATTGGCCCCAATTTTTGAATTGTCCCCGACCAAGGCGCCAAATTTGATCGATCCGGTATTGGTCCTGATACTGTTTACTTGGGCCCAAATGGTCTTATCAAACCTTTCGTTATAATGGTTGGCAATAAGTGCTCCTGCCTCAAAATTAACATGCCCACCAATAATACTATCTCCTATAAAATTAAAATGGGCCATGGCCGAATGATGGCCGATAAAACTGGACTTAATCTCACTTCCGGGACCTATCCGCACCCCTTCGTCCAAAAACACTCCGCCCCGTAGATAAGCGTGGCTGGCAACAAAACAGTTTCGGGAAATAATGAGGGGCTCTTTTAGAACTGCCCCATTTTCTATTACGGCAGTTTTGTGGATGGCCATTCCATTTTTAACGGCATAATCCTCGGAATTGAGTTCCAAGATCTTTTTGGTAATCATAGATATTATGGATGGTGTAATTTCCCAGGGAGACATTCCTTTTTGGTGGGGAAAATGGGTGTAAAAATGCGCTACAAAGTTAGATATAGTGGTCATTTTTGGTAGAGTTCTATAGGTAGGTTGTCCGGATCGAATATAAAAGTGAACTTTTTTTGGGTAAACTCGTCAGTACGAACAGGTTCTGCCAGAATACCTTTTCCGGACAATTCCACCAAGCTGGTATCCAAATCGTCTACCTCAAATGCCAAGTGCCTTAAACCGGCTGCTTCTGGCCGTGTGCTTCTTGGAGGTGGTTTGGGAAATGAAAATAGTTCTATGATATATTCGCCGTTCAGTGCCAAATCCAATTTGAAGGAGTCCCTTTCATTCCTATAAACTTCTTGCAAGGGTTCCAAACCTAGGTCTTCCACATAGAATCTTTTGGATTTCTTATAATCCGAACAAATGATGGCAATATGGTGTACTTTGTTTAAGATCATTTGGTGTAGTTGAACTTAACTTCTTCTTTGGAGCCATTTTTCTGCTCAATGACTACATAGATATTAATTTCCGAGTCATTAATCTTTTCAAAGGTAAAATCATCAAAATAGACCCGGTTACCTTCCAGTTTAACTAGTTTAAAGTCGACTGTTTTCTCTTTTTCCTCCCAAGCTGTCAAATTTCCATTGAAGTGTTTCAATTGAAGTATAAGGGTTTCCCCTTCCTGCCTAATATGGCCAATCTCATAAAAGACTACTTTATTGTCTACGACCAATTTAAACACGAACATCATGGAATCTCCCAGCGGCGGACTCCATATTTCCTCGGTTATACCGCCAAATGCCTCTCCCTTCCAGTGCCCCGCTATCCAAGAAACATCGGACAGGCGGGCCTTAGGTGATGGACTTCCTTCTGTAAAGGAAATGGTATTCTGGCCAAAGGAAGGTGCGTAGGCAAAGAGCAATAGTATTAGGATCCATTTCATGTGCAGATTGGTTTTGAAAGTAATAAGGTACAAATTATCCGATTACAAACGATTAATTCTTTGATGCGGTTTAAGAGATTTGGATATTGTACTTCTTTAATAAACCCAAGGCTCCGTCCCTAGAGAATTTAGCGTTGGCAATTTTGTTCTTTTCAGGATCCAAGGTATAATTGAAAGCTGTTCGGAAATCGACTTTTTGCAAATTGCTATTTTCAAAAATAGCACCTTCAAGATTGCAGGAATCGAATACGGTTTCGGTAAGGTCGGTCTCCGTAAAATCGACCGAAATCATCTTACAATTATTGAAGGTAGTATTCTTGAGCTTCAATTGATAAAAAGAGGACAAGTCCACCGTGCAATCATGGAAATTGAAGGACAGTAGAAAGTCATTGCAATGGTCAAAACGTATTCCCAAAAGCTTACACCTTTTAAAAACGGTTTCCTTAAAGGTGGTATTCTTTAGGTTTACATTGCTAAGGTCGCAATCGGTAAAAACACATTCCATAAAAGCGATGTTGGATATATCCCCTTTGGAAAAGGTGCAGGAGTCGAAAATACAGTTTTCATAATCTCCTTTGGATAAGCGCTTGGAGGTAAAGTCGATTCCTTTAAAGGTTTGGTCCGAAATAAATGGAGTGCTCATACTACTATTCGAAGTTTTGGCAATTATATAATCTTAAGGGAAAAAAAGTACAAAGGAAAGAATATTATAATTAGCGGAATAGGATACGGCTTATTTAGACTTAGGTTGGTCCATAGTTCTATGATTAAAAGTAAGCAACAAGCCACTGTAATAAAAGTGCTATTAGAGCCGGTAAGGCTTGCACCACGAATATTTTTTTACTGGCGGACCAAGCACCATAAATGCCCGCAATGGCCACACAGCTAAGAAAGAAAATGGAGATATTGGTGCTCCATTCCGGGTCTTTGATAAAAAATGTCCAAATAAGCCCGGCGGCCAAAAATCCGTTGTAGAGTCCTTGGTTGGCAGCCAGGCCTTTGGTAGGTTTAAATAGGTGCTCCGGGAGTGCTTTTCTAAATGTTTTTTTACCCAAGGTTTCCCAGGCAAACATTTCCATGTACAAAATATAAAGGTGTTCCAGGGCTATAATGCCTATAAGGATTTTTATGAGGGTTTCCATATTTTAAGTTTTGAAAGGATTATTTTGTTTTAAATATAGGGGATTCCATTGATTTATCGTTGTTGGATGTCAGGGTATGTTGAGGAGGAGTTAAAAATCCCATAACGGGGCATTTATATACAATATGGGACAAACACTAAAAAATAAATGAAATGGAATTTGTAAAGAAAGAAATTTAAAAATCAAAAGGACTTAGTGAACTGTTGGAATTGATAGCAAGTAAAAGAAGTGAACTTACTGAATTCGGGATGGAGATAAAAGTTTTTAAAAATGGTGAGGAGTTAAAACCCTGATAGCTTTTTTATTTCTACCATATATTTTTCTATTAGGTTATTTAAAGCCTTGACAGCATCATCTTTTGTAACCCCCATATCCGGGTATAGCTTATTAGCTATTGATGTAATTTTTTCCGAAGTGTCTTTTAAGGCATCGCCATATACCTTTAAATTATTAGCTGCCGAACTTATATTGCCCTTTTTGTCTACTTTACTACGATATTTACTCTTAATCCTTGAGAATTCAATGTCACCTAATCTTTTAAGTTCTTTTTTAAAGTCATCCATGTGATAAATATATAAAATTATCACATCGGTTTTCTATTCTTATAAATCAGGATTTTACGAGTAAAATTTATTATAGATCGAAAAACAATCGGTATAATTAAATATATACTTTTCGGTATGATGAAAATTTAGTGTATTTTATCGATTAGCCTTAATAAATCACAGGGGTAAGAAAGGTAATGAACATCACTTGCGAAGCAACATTTCAACATTTTGTGTTAAAAACTTTGTGGTTAATAATGCGTATTGGGCTTTAGTTATTGTTATTAAATCACAAACTTTGTGAAAGCAAAAAAAGATATGCTACGAACATATCTTTTTGTTTTTGGGATTAGGAGGGTCCTAATCCGACATTTATTCTACTAAAACCCTACGCATGATGAGTGTAAGAGTTGTTAGAAGAACCGTAACGATTCCCGTTAGAAGGATTCGTATTACTAGAACGGTTCGGATTACTACTAGAATTTCTAGGTAATCCAAAACGAAACTTGTTAGGTTTGTAATCTTTCAAGGGGCGGGATCGAAAAATAGTAACATTCCGCCCAATTTTTAAATAAATAAAAAACAATTAGTCGAAGATGGTCTCATTAGCCATTCTTAGATGGGTTGTAGTAAACATCAACGGTTGTTTTTAATTTTTTAACGTCAGTATTACCGTACTGGCGTTTTTTTATGCTCCAAATCTAAGCAACAGTATTAACATAATCAAAATTTTTTTTTAAAAGTTATGCATCGGATTAATTAAGTTCAAACGACTACAAATGTTTACAAACGAAATTAATTGGTTTACAACCGAATAACATTTGCATTGGGGGTTAAGTTTGTTCCATCAAAAATCATTATCTGTTTAACTTTTCCCGTGGATTCGGGATTTAAAAATTATGTATTATGAACGCACTTAGAAACAGAGTACAGTTGATTGGGAACTTGGGTAACGATCCAGAAATTATTAATCTAGACGGAGGTGGTAAATTGGCCAAATTCGCCATTGCTACCAATGAGACCTATAAAAATGCCAAGGGGGAAAAGGTAACGGATACCCAATGGCACAATGTTGTGGCCTGGGGCAAGACCGCCGAAATTGTGGAAAACTATCTCAACAAGGGTAAGGAAGTTGCCGTTGAAGGAAAATTGACCACTCGCTCTTATGAAACCAAGGAAGGGGAAAAAAGGTACATCACCGAAATTCGATGTAATGAACTCCTGATGTTGGGTAAATAAATTGGTTTATCAGATCCGGAAGTTTATACCGGATATAGTCGCCTAGCAAGAAGTAATTCTATGGGTCAGTTTCAGGATCTATGGGGTTGCTTCTTTTGTTTTTTGGGAGGGTATTTCCGTGCGATTACTAATTGGAGAATTGCAAATGAATCTAAAAAAGTTATTGTTAGCCCCAATGAGGCGTCATTGCGAGGAACGTTAGTGACGTGGCAATCTGTTTGATTTTGGTTACTGCTGTTCGTTCTTGGCGCACAACTATGGGATTGCTTCACTATGCCTTTCTATGGACAGCCCCGTTCGCAATGACGGATTGTTGGATTGGAAATTAAAATTATCAACGTCATTGTGAGCCTGCCTATCGGTAGACGGGGAGCGATAGTGATGAAGCAATCTTTTTAGTCCAGTCTGAAAGTATTAATCCAAATATAGATCATGAAAAAGTCAAATGTATATTTACTTACTAATAAATATAATACCGTTATCTACGTTGGTGTTACCACCGATCTAGTAAGACGTATTTATGAACATAAAACCGGGGTATTTCGTGGGTTTTCCTATCGATACAATTGCACCAAATTGGTTTATTATGAAGAATATAGCAATATGGATATGGCTATTGAAAGGGAGAAACAAATAAAGGCTGGAAATAGGAGGCGTAAAGAATATCTAATCAGAAGTACAAATCCAGAATGGGTAGATTTAGCAAAAGAATGGCTATTCCCTTATGTTTAAATTGTAAGGCCGCTAAATGTTTATTGTTGGCCAAGGATTATGGAGATTGCTTCACTAGGCCTGTCTATGGACAGTCCCGTTCGCAATGACGTACATCTTGGTCGTTATGGCCTTCTGCTTTATTAGCCCCAAAGAGGAGTCATTGCGAGGAACGTTGGTGACGTGGCAATCTGTTTGATTTTGGTTACTGCTGTATGTTCTTGGCGCACAACTATGGGATTGCTTCACTAAGCCTGTCTATGGACAACCCCGTTCGCAATGACGTGCAGCTATGGTCGTTAAGGCTTTCTGCTTTATTAGTCCCAATGAGGCGTCATTGCGAGTTTGCCTATCAGTAGACAGGGAACGTTAGTGACGTGGCAATCTGTATGATTTTGGTTACTGCTGTTTGTTCTTGGCGCGCAGCTATGAGATTACTTCACCGTGCCGCGACTATCGTAAGTCAATTAAATGCGCAATGCTCGGTATGCGCAAGGTTGTCAAAGTTTAGGCCACTTTCTTCATCAGATCAAAACAAGGACAGCGACTGCACCTTTTGGATTCCGACTTTTTGTATTTGTCACAACACTTGGTCTTACAGCCATGTGGAACCATTTCTTTAAGAGCCGCTTTTTGCTCTTTTTTTAAAGCCTTTTTTAGCTTTTTTTCCTCTTTCTTGCCCTGTTTCTTCTTTTTACCCACTGGAGATTGGAATAATAACTGGGCAAAAGTATTTATTTTAATTAAATCTAAATAAGATTAAATGTTAAATTTAGCAGTGGGTCAACATTTTCGAAGTAGTAGGTGTTTGAAATGGTATTATAGAAAAACCCCGCCAAAAAGGCGGGGTTTTATGTTTTATATACCAAGGTCCATGCTGGTTTACCACATAAGGTTAACAGCAAAAATAACACCAATTATTGAGGCGTGATGGCCGCACTATTGGCTGTAATCTGCTGTATATCGCGATCGAATAAATAAAGGCCTCCTTTGTCGTTCCCAATAAGATTTATCTTGTCCAAAATATTACGGGCCAAGGCCTCTTCCTCAATTTGTTCTGCCACATACCATTGAAGAAAATTATGGGTGGCATAGTCCTTTTCCTGCAGGGTTACATGTACCAATTCGTTAATGCTATTGGAGACAAAAATTTCATGCTCCAATAACTCGTGGAACATTTTCTGAAAACTGCCAAAGTCGGTTTTTGGTGCGTTAAGCGCGGATACAAAGGCGTGCCCGCCCCTTTCATTGATGTATTTTACCAGCTTGAGCATGTGTAAACGCTCCTCATCCGATTGATTGTACATAAATTGTGCAATACCCTCCAATCCTTTGCCTTCGGCCCAAGAGGCCATGGATAAATATACCTGTGAAGATTCGGCCTCTATACGGACCTGTTCGTTCAATGCTTTTTCTAGTTTTTCGGATAACATAAGTTTCAAATTTTAACTAAAGTTACGAATAAATGGCTCTTTTTGCCAGCTCTTAACTTAAGATTTGGAGTTATTTGTGCAATGCCAACTGTATCCGTTTTCTGGGAATGTCCACTTCCAGCACCTTAACAATTATTTGTTGGTGCAAGCTAACATGCTCGTTCACATCTTTTACAAAACTATCGGATAGATTGGAGATATGGATGAGTCCACTTTCCTTGATGCCTACATCTACAAAACAGCCAAAATTGGTGATATTGTTCACTATTCCTGGTAGTAATTGTCCTTCTTTTAGATCGGAAATGGTCCTGATGTTCTGATTAAAGGTAAAGACTTTGGCCTTTTCCCTAACGTCCAGTCCCGGTTTCTCCAATTCCTTTACAATATCCTGTAAAGTGGGCAATCCCACGTTTTCATTGCAATATTGTTTTAGATCGATTTTTTTTAGGACTTCCTTGTTTCCTATTATTTCGGAAAGGGGCACTCCCTGGTCTTTCACCATTTTTTGTACAAGGGAATAACTTTCCGGATGCACTGCGGAATCATCCAGCGGATTTTTGGCCTGCTTGATACGTAAAAATGCCGCCCCCTGTTCAAAGGCCTTTTCTCCCAAACGGGGCACCTTTTTTATTTCGCTCCTACTGGTAAAGGCGCCATTTTCGTTCCTATAGGCAACAATGTTTTCCGCCAGTTTAGGGCCAATTCCGGAAACATAGCTGAGTAAGGGTACACTGGCCGTATTAATGTTTACGCCTACGGTATTTACACAACTCTCCACCACTGTGTCCAAGGAGTTTTTTAATAGATTTTGGTCTACGTCATGCTGATATTGTCCGACCCCAATGGATTTGGCATCTATTTTTACCAATTCTGCCAACGGATCTGCCAGGCGTCTTCCGATGGATACGGCACCCCTAACGGTAACATCGTAATTGGGGAATTCTTCCCGGGCAATTTTGGAAGCGGAATAAATGGAGGCCCCGGCCTCACTGACCACAAATACCTCAATAGTGTTCTTAAATTGAATCCGTTTTATTAATTGCTCCGTTTCCCTAGAGGCGGTACCATTACCTATGGCTATGGCTTCAATCTTATAGGCATCCGCCAAGGAACTTATTTTCTTTATAGCGCCGGTACTGTCGTTTTGAGGTGCATGGGGGTAAATGGTCTCGTTGTGCTCCAAATCGCCCTGAGCGCTAAGACAAACCACTTTACAGCCCGTTCTAAAGCCGGGATCTATAGCCAAAATTCTTTTTTCGCCCAATGGTGACCCCAACAACAGCTGTTTCAAGTTTTTTGAAAATACCTGAATAGCCGATTCATCCGCTTTTTCCTTGGCAGATTTAAGAATTTCATTGGAAAGGGAAGGGAATAGCAACCTCTTGTAGGCATCCTGTATGGCCATTTGAAGATGGGGAGCGGTTGCATTGTTGTTTTTGATGATCCTGTACTCCATATTGGAAATGGCTTTCTCATCATCAATTTCAATTTTAACACGGATAAAACCTTCATTTTCCGCTCGTAGTATGGCCAGGAGTCGGTGCGATGGACATCTATTTAAGGGTTCGCTCCATTCAAAATAGTCCCTAAATTTTTGGGCTTTCTCATCGTCCTTTTTGTTGGCAACGACCTTGGTGGAAATTAATGCGAATTTTTCCAATTGGGTCCTGATCTGATTTCGGATATCGCTGCGCTCATTGATCCACTCCGCAATTATATGTCGGGCTCCTTCCAGGGCATCATCTTCATTGGGTACTGCATCATTGATATATTTGGATGCCTCAAAATCGATTTCATCGGTACGCTGGGCCAAAATGATTTTCGCCAAGGGCTCCAAGCCATTTTTTTTGGCTGTTTCCGCCTTTGTTTTACGCTTTTTCTTGAAGGGGAGATAAAGGTCCTCCAAGGTAGTGAGGTCCTCGGCATCACTTATTTTTTTGGCCAACTCAGGGCTTAGTTCCTCCTGCTCCTCTATTGCCTTAAGGATGGCCAATTTGCGCTTTTCCAAAGCTTCAAACTGCGATTTGTACTGTACTATGGCACCAATTTGTACCTCGTCCAAATTTCCTGTCCGTTCTTTTCGGTAACGGGAAATAAAGGGTACCGTGCAATCCTCATTTAAAAGGGCAACCGTATTTTCAATGCCTTTTAATGGGAGCTGGGTGTTTTTGGAGATGTAGGATATAAGATTCATGGGGTATTTTGTTTTTATCTTGGAATGCCAATTTAAAGGCGGAGCCAAGACCTAATTTATGGTCTCACCATTGCCAACACCATCCTCATCGGGATTGATGAATACCAATTTGCCATCGGCATTTTCCGTCATTAGGATCATGCCCTCACTGTCCACGCCACGTAAAGCCCTAGGGGCCAAATTAACCAGCACAGTTACCTTTTTTCCAATGATGTCCTGCGGAGAAAAGCTTTCGGCAATTCCGGATACTATGGTTCTTATATCCAGACCGGTATCCACTTTTAAAACCAGAAGTTTTTTAGCTTTCGGCATTTTCTCGGCTTCAATGATGGTACCTACACGCATATCCAATTTGGTGAAATCGTCAAAGGTAATGGTGTCTTTTTGTGGGTCCACTTCTTTGTTCATGTTTTCATTTTCTTTTTTGGTAGCTTCCAGTTTGTCCAATTGCGCTTGAATGGTTTCGTCCTCTACTTTGCTGAAGAGTAACTCGGCTTCATTTATCTGATGTTCTGCTGGGAGTAAAATTTCTTTTTCCGATATGTCTTTCCATTCAAGAGACCCCTCGGATCCACTTTGGGTGATATTGAGGATTTTTTTAAGCTTAGCGGCGGTGAAAGGCAGGAAAGGCTCGCTCAACACTGCCAAAGCCGAACCTATCTGCAGGGCAACGAACATAATGGTCTTTACCCTTTCCTCATCCTGTTTAATTACTTTCCAGGGCTCTTCATCGGCCAAGTACTTATTTCCAAGTCGCGCCAAATTCATAACTTCCTGTCCCGCTTCACGGAAACGGTATCTTTCTATGGAACTGGAAATGATCTCGGGATACTTTTTCAGCTCGGCCAGGGTTTCCTTATCTACCAGGCTATAGCTGCCCGGAGTGGGAACAATACCATTGTAATACTTGTTGGTTAGCACTACTACACGGTTGATGAAATTCCCATAAATGGCCACCAATTCATTGTTGTTCCTGGCCTGAAAGTCCTTCCAGGTAAAATCGTTGTCCTTGGTTTCTGGGGCATTGGCGGTCAGGGTATATCTTAGTACATCCTGCATATTGGGAAATTCCTCCAAATACTCATGCAGCCACACCGCCCAATTCTTGGATGTGGACAGTTTGTTGCCTTCGAGGTTTAAGAATTCGTTGGCCGGAACATTTTCCGGTAATATAAAATCGCCATGTGCCTTTAGCATGCTAGGGAATATAATACAGTGGAATACAATATTATCCTTGCCGATAAAATGCACCATTTTAGTGTCCTTGGACTTCCAATAGGGTTCCCAGTCCTTGCCTTCCCTTGCTGCCCATTCTTTGGTGGAGGAAATATAACCAATTGGGGCATCGAACCAAACATACAACACCTTGCCTTCCCCGCCTTCCACGGGGACAGGGATTCCCCAGTCAAGATCGCGGGTTACGGCCCTAGGCTTTAGTCCGTCATCGATCCAAGATTTACATTGTCCGTATACATTGGGCTTCCAGTCATTTTTATGGCCTTCCAGAATCCATGTTTTTAAGAAATCTTCGTAGCGGTCCAAGGGAAGAAACCAGTGCTTGGTTTCCTTTAGGGAGGGTACTGCTCCGGAAATGGTAGATTTTGGGTTGATCAGGTCCGTGGCATTTAAAGTGGAGCCACAATTTTCGCACTGATCCCCATAAGCTTCCTCATGGCCACATTTTGGGCAGGTACCGATTACAAAACGATCGGCTAAAAATTGCTTAGCCTCTTCGTCATATAATTGTTCGGTGGTTTCCTCAATAAAATCTCCTTGTTCATAGAGTTTTACAAAGAAATCGGAGGCTGTTTTATGATGGACTTCTGCAGATGTCCTCGAATAGTTGTTAAAGGTAATGCCAAAATCCTGAAAGGATTGTTTAATAATACCGTGGTATTTATCTATTATGTTCTGGGGGCTTACACCTTCTTTTTTGGCTTTCATGGAAATGGCCACTCCGTGTTCATCACTTCCGCATACGAAGGCCACATCATTTCCATTTAATCTCAAGTATCTGGCATAGATGTCCGCGGGCACATAAACGCCTGCCAAATGGCCAATATGTATAGGGCCGTTGGTATATGGTAGGGCTGCTGTTATGGTATATCTTGCTGGCTGCTTAAGGTTCTGCGACATTATTTTTGGATTAGGGTGCAAAAATAAAGATTTTTACTTGCAGCTGGCGTATTCCTTCAAAAAATAAGCCTTCGTAACCCTGAAAAGAATTCAGAATTTACGAAGGCCTTCTCGCATAGTAAGTAGGGGTGACTTTAAGCTACCATTATGGATTTGCTCAGTTTTTTATCCTGAACCTGTATTCTATAAATATATTTTCCGGAAGCCAAATAGGTTGATAGTCTCTCCCTAACATTGATTTCAATGGAGCCCTCCAACATAATTTCATTATATACCGTTCCTAAATGCTGGCCCATGATGTTGAACAATTGGATGTCCACATGACCGCTAAAAGGCATTTCCAGATAAATATGGGGTGTTGAATCTGTTGGGTAAAAAGGTTTGTGAACGATGGCATCCAGCAATTCAGGATTTGGATTTTCCCCAGTTGGATCTGTTGGCGTTGGAGGAGTTGGCTGCCCATCACTATAAACAATATCCGGGAAATCCACTCCGCTACAGTTAAAGCCTAGGTTTACAGGGGTATATTTATATCCGTCCATGATATGTTGTTCCACTAGTGGAATATCTACACATAACCATTCGGCCAGTACAGTGGCATACAGGTTTCTAAAATCCATGGTATACTCAAGGTTACCTCTACTATTGGGCTCATCCAATGAGGGATGGTCTCCTACAAAGGCACTGCCGTTTAATCCAGAACCAAAAAATAAGGTAGGGGCAGCCTTTCCGTGGTCGGTTCCATTGGATCCATTTTCATAAATCCTTCTACCGAATTCGGAAAAAGTCATACTCAATACCTTGTCGTCCTGCTGGGTAAAGGCCAAATCATCATAAAAATTGTCAACAGCAATAGACAGCTGGGTCATTAGGCGTTCGTGTACCAAAGGTTGATTTCCATGGGTGTCAAAACCTCCCATACTAATCATATAGACCTTAGTGCCAAGGTTTCCTTTAATCAATCTGGCCAACAATGCCAATTGTCTGGCAAAACCATTGTTTTGATACTCCACCTGGTTTGCCCCGCGCATATAGGCTTCATGTATAGTGCCTGCGTATTCGTTGGTTACGTTGGATACACCTCTAAGAAATTTTATCTGGTCGCTGTACATACAATTATCAAAGAGGGAATCCTCTACGGAATATTGTAGTCCTGTTTCCGCAATTTGTTCCAACTGATCTATATTGTTGGTTACAAAGGCGTAGTTGGTCTCCTCACCTTCAAAAACCAAACTTCCGTAGTTTCCTACTTGGATAGCGGCTGGGCCCTCTGGCCGGCTACCTGGAAAATCCGACAAATAATCAGGATATAGATATTCAAAATGTCTACCCATCCATCCTGTTTTCCTTCCGCTGAAGCCTGTAGTACTTAGGTCGGTATTGGCAAAAATATCCGAACCGGTAAAATGGGACAGACTTTGGCCTTCATAACCTACACCATGTACCGCTTTAAACTGACCTTCTCCCCACATGGGTTCCAAAGATTTCATATAGGTAGGTACCCCAAATTCATCCGTTAACCTTAATATTTTACTTTCCGGAAGATAAATATTGGGACGTGCATTGGCATAGATGTCATATTGTTCAATGGGGATAATGGTACTAAGACCGTCATTACCACCTGACAAGCGAATTAATATTAAAATATTATCGGTTTCTGCCATGGCTATAGCCGAGGTCAGAGGGGATGGGGCCGATGCGGTTAGAAAATTACTACCCAGCATCATGGATCCGGAACCGGCAATACCTAAGGCTTGAAGGAAGGAACGTCGACTCCAGGTCTTATGTTCCAAATCGTGACCATCATGGTCCTTACCTTTATGGGGTGAATTATGATGAGTATCGCACATAGCGGTCGGTTTTATTTTAGTTGATATTCGGGTTGTCTGGTAAGGTGTCTTAAGAGTAGATGAACCTGTGATGGAACCTCCTGGCTTATGCTTAAAATCCATAAGGATTGTCCGCCAGGAATATAATCGGGGCCATAATAATCTTCTGGAACATCTTCTATTTTAAATGCGGACATGGCATTGTCAAAATCCTGTTGGGTATACAATCCCTTAGGTGTAATTTTGTCTACAATGGCCCGTACAACAATCTCGGGGTTACTGGTACTACTGTTGGCCGGTCCAACGGCATCCATGGCAAATGTCCTGAATTGTTCAGGGTTGTCCTGGTAAAAACCATCAACAATAGTTTCCATGGTAAGCCAACGGCCAATCATAAAATTGGTATTGATCCAATCCCTGTTTCGTTGCCATCCTGCAACATCAAAAGGATCGAAAAGATCCTGACCCAGCAACCCACTATAATTTATGGCACTTCCAATGGTAGTATCGTTAAAGGTAAAACCGGTTTCATTAATAGTGTTCAAGTATAAATCGAACGGACTTTTAATAATAACGCCAATGGCTTCATCGTCAAAAAAATGTTGGCTTTTAAAAAGTTGACTTAACACTGGTGCCAATTCAAAGTTATTGCTGATAAAGGTTGCGGTTAGGCCATCAATAATGGTCTTGGCATTGTTGGCCTCATCCGTAGCATCTGGGTGAACAAAAAATTCATATAATTTTTTACAGATGAAATAGCCTATTTCATTGGCTCTTTCTTCAAAAAGAATGTCGATAACGTCATCATATCCCCAATTTCCGGTGCGTCCAAAAATTGTTTTGCTCTCCGAATTAAATTTGGAAGCATCAAACAATACCTGCTCACAGCCTATTTCCCCTCTTTCAACATAGCCGGAAAGGGCCTTGGCGGTTTCAATGATATCCTGCTCTGTATAGCCATTTCCCTCTCCTAAGGTAAATAGTTCATAAAGTTCACGGGCATAATTCTCGTTGGGGTTGCTGCCATTGTTATAAACGCCATCCAAATAGTAGAGCATAGCGCTGGTAAGGCCAATTTCGCTAACAAAGGTCTTGAAATTGCCAATTGCATTGCGTTGCAGGCAATTGATATAATGGTAAAGGAATGAATTACAATTGTAAACGTCCAGTTCTGTTACAAAATGATTGCTCCAAAAAAAACTAAGACGGTCCCGGAGGTTATTTTCAAGTAGGGCGTTGGTATAGGCCAACTTAAATTCTTCTTGTTGCGACCTTATTATTTGTCCGCGCTGCTCATCATCTTCAGGATAATTACTGTTGTTCCAATCTGCCCAGATTGGAGCAGCCAAGAGGGGCTTATTTTGCGCTTCAGAAATAAGTGAATCAACCAAATTGCCGGCAGATTGGCCAGTTGCTTGGTTAATTGTTTGAACGGAGGCACTAAAACCCAATCTCCTATATAAATGTTGGGCCCTTTGTCCATCCAACGGGGTGGTGTAGGGAGCCAAACTAGAAGTATTACAGTTTATGAAAAATTCCATAATTTATTCCGCATTTGATAGGTTATAAGTAAGGGGTCATTGCATAACGTACTTTTTAATAAGAAATTATAGCTCTTACGAAATTTTCGTTATAATTCATAACAAATTACGTGGTTTATAGAAATTTGGACGACAGTATGTTAGGTTTTTCGATAAAATGCACTTTTTTTGGTAAATAGAATCGAAACGGAATGGCAAAGCATAACGAATTTGGGAAGAAGGGAGAGCAATTGGCGGTGGACCATTTAGTTGAAAAGGGTTATAACGTAATTCATAGAAATTATAGGTATATGAAAGCAGAGATCGATATAATTGCGAGAAAAGGAGATATTTTGGCCATTGTAGAGGTAAAATCGCGAAGTTCCGACTATATGCAACCCATTGCAGACACGGTTACCGATAAGAAAATAAAGCTATTGGTCATGGCGGCCGATCATTATATTATTAGCAAGGATCTTGATGTAGAGACTAGGTTCGATATCATTACCATACTTAAAAATGGGACGAACTTTAGCATAGAACATTTGGAAAATGCATTCTATCACTTTTAATTATTTGTTTTATTTGTAACAATTTGTTATTTTTACCAAAAGTTTAAGAAAATGAAGACTATTTCATCGGTCGTGGAAGACTACATTAAAAAGAAACCATTTTTGCAAAGTGCTTTAGCTCAGGGGATTATTAACTTAACATCGCTTTCTAGGATAGTAAAACCGGAAATAGAAAGTGAGTTGGGAAAGGATATTCGCAATGGTGCTATTGTCATGGCCTTAAAGCGTCTTTCCGATGATTTGGAGTTCCGTGCTACCCATAAAATTATTAAAGTATTAAAAAATATAGGGGAGATTACGGTAAGGTCATCGTTGACCGATTTTACCTTTTTGGTGTCCGAATCCATTTTGGAAAATCAGACTGTTTTGTTGAATGAGGTAAACAGGAACAAGGATGTTTTCTATACGTCGTCAAGAGGGGTCAACGAACTTAATATCGTTGTCAGTAATATATTGGACGAGGCAGTGGAGGACTTGTTCAAGAATGAAAAGTGCACCCAAAAGGCCGAGAACCTTTCCTCTATTACCGTAAAGTTGCCAGCGGAAAACGTGTCCGTACCAGGGATCTACTATTTTATTTTTCAACGCTTGGCATGGGAGGGTATCGTGCTATACGAAGTAATATCCACTACCAATGAATTTACCATCATCGTAAATGACGAGCAGGTAGATGTAGCCTTTAAGACAATCAAGGACCTTAAAACATTGTAATGTACTAATGTAGCCATTGGTTAAATGGTACAATGTTTCAATGTGTAAATGTGATAATAGAAAAACGTATTGTCTCCAATGGCAATGTGTTAATTATTCCCTTTTAAGAATTTCACAACCTCTTGGTAATCATCCGGTCTGGCAACGATGCGCTTTTCATTGTCCAAAATATAATAGGTGGGGGTTTGATGGATATCGTAAATATCCGCGTACGGACTTTCCCATTTTCCTAGTGCAATACCGTGAATGAAGTCTGGTAGTTTGGCCGATTCTTTTTTCCAAGTTACATCATCGTCTTCCAAGCCAATAGCTAAAACCTTGATGTTGGAAATACCCTTTAAATTTTTGTGAAATTCCGGTAGTTGCTGTAGGCAGTGGGAACAGGTACTGCTCCAAAATACAATTACGTAATTCTTTGCCCCTGTAAGATCGCTGAGTTTTTTGGTGCTACTACCTTCATTCCAAGTAATTTCTGGGGCTATGGCTCCCAAACGAAGCCTATTTTGTGTTTCGATCTTTTTTAAGAGTTCGGATTTATTGGTTTCTGTGGCCAGGGATTTGAGGTAATTACTATAAATAAAATCGGCCGCCTTATTTAGATTGCCTTCGGAGGCCTTTGTCCAAAGACTATTAAATAACTGAACCTTGTTGTTGGCACTTACATTTTCCAATACGCGGGCCAATTCCTTAATATTTTCTATAATTACGGGCTCTTTTTCTTTATTTGGAATTTGATGTTGGGGAAGGGCCGTAAATACGTAATTAACCACCTTGTCCGTTAAAAAGTCGGATCCCAGTAATACCTCATCGTTAAAGTCCAAGGCGTTAAAATAATGTTCCCTTTTATTCTTTATGTAGGTTTCAACATCCTCATAGCCCGAGGAAATATAGGGTCTGTTTGCCGAAATGAAGTGTCCGCTGAGCATCCCTTGTGATTGGGTTTCGAATGATTTTTGCACCGCGGCCAACTTCTTGTTAAGGTTTAAAAGCAGGCTGCGGTCCTTCTTTTTTTCCGAATAAAATTGGGCAATTTGTTTCTCCAGCCCATGGATTTCATTAAAGTATCTGGTATATAAAAGATTTTCATTGGAGGATATAAAGGACAGGCCTTTTTGGGAATCGAAAGAGAGAACAATGTCCTCCTTTCCATTATAGATAAAATCAAAATAGAATTCCTCTTGGGGTACGGCATATACCAGTCTGTACATTCCCGTCTTGGCATTGGCAGGAATAATAAGGGAGAAAGTCCCGTTCTTAACAGCGGTGTCGGCTATATAATTCTGATGGTCCGGATTTAGTTTATAGGCAATCAACCATTTGTAATCATCGGCCGGGGATAAATTTCCTGAAATGCTGTGCTGGGCCTTCGAAAATAGAGAAAAACATAGGATTGATAGGTATAATACGTTTTTTAAATTCATCTCTTTAAGGGCGTTTTATGGGACCGTTATTCCAGTTTTAGGGATAAGTATATTAAATGGTTGAATGGACTTATAGGCTTTATCAATCGAATTTATATGCTCAAATACCAACAGAAGTCGCAGTCCGTTACGGGTCTGCTTTTCTTTTAGTTTGGCAAGGTTGGGATGGGCTTGTACAAATTGCAACACGGCGGTAAAGGAACTGCTTTGGTAAAAATCAGATTGCTGGTCCGCTATAAAATAGCCGATCATCTTGCCCTTCTTCATCACTATTTTCTCCAGGCCAATACTATTTGCTATCCATTTGATGCGGACCGAGTTTAATAAGTCCTCCGCCTGGGTGGGTAGCTCCCCAAATCTGTCGATCAATTCCGTCTCAAATTTTTGTAACCCCTCTTCCTCGGAGACTTGGTTCAGTTCGGTATAGAGGTTTAAGCGTTCGGTTATATTGTTAATATAATCATCAGGGAACAACAATTCAAAATCGGAATCTATTTGGGTTTCCTTCACAAAGACTTTTGGTTTGCCACCAACTTCTTCGTAAAGCTCCTTAAATTCGTTTTCCTTAAGTTCGTCTATGGCTTCGGCCAATATTTTCTGATAGGCATCAAAGCCAATTTCATTGATAAATCCACTTTGTTCGCCCCCCAACAAATCACCTGCACCCCTAATTTCCAGATCTTTCATGGCAATATTGAAACCGCTACCCAGATCCGTAAATTGTTCCAATGCCTGAATTCTTTTCCTAGCATCGTTGGTCATAACATCATAGGGAGGGGTAATAAAGTAACAGAAAGCCTTTTTATTGCTTCGGCCTACACGTCCTCTCATTTGATGGAGGTCGCTCAGGCCAAAATTATTGGCATTGTTAATAAAAATGGTGTTGGCATTGGTAACGTCCAGACCGCTTTCTACAATGGTGGTGGAAATAAGTACATCGAACTCACCATTCATAAAGGCCAACATAAGGGTTTCCAATTTTTTGCCATCCATTTGCCCGTGGCCGATACCAATTTTGGCATCAGGCACCAGTCTTTGGATCATTCCGGCAACTTCCTTAATATTTTCAATTCTATTGTGGATAAAGAAGACCTGTCCGCCCCGTTGGATTTCGTAGGTGATGGCATCGCGAATGGTTTCTTCGCTGAATCGGATTACCTCGCTTTCTATAGGGTATCTATTGGGTGGTGCCGTATTGATGACCGATAGGTCCCTGGCCGCCATTAAACTAAATTGAAGCGTTCTTGGGATGGGCGTAGCGGTAAGCGTAAGGACATCTACATTTTCCTTTATGGATTTTAATTTGTCCTTGACCGATACCCCAAATTTTTGTTCCTCATCAACGACCAATAAGCCCAGATCCTTGAACTTCACGTTCTTGTTTACCAACTGATGGGTGCCAATAATGATATCTACCTTACCCGCTGCCAGATTTTCCAAGGTCTCTTTTTTCTCTTTGGCGGTCCTAAAACGATTTACATAATCTACCGTAACCGGCATATCCTTTAAACGCTCCGAAAAGGTCCGGTGGTGTTGAAAGGCCAAAATGGTAGTGGGTACCAATACGGCCACTTGTTTACCATTGTCAACAGCTTTAAAAGCTGCCCTAATGGCTACTTCTGTTTTTCCAAACCCTACATCCCCGCAAACGAGTCGGTCCATGGGCCTTTCGCTTTCCATGTCTTTCTTGATGTCTTCGGTAGACTTGCTTTGGTCCGGGGTATCCTCGTAAATAAAGGAAGCTTCCAGTTCGTGCTGTAAGTAGCTGTCCGGACCGTATTGAAATCCTTTTTCCAGTCTTCGCTTGGCATAAAGTTGGATTAGGTCGAAGGCAATTTTTTTAACACGTGACTTGGCCTTGTCCTTGATTTTTTTCCATGCCCCTGAACCCAGCTTGTATATTTTTGGGGGAGCGCCGTCCTTTCCATTGAATTTCGAAATTTTGTGCAAGGAATGTATGCTGACATAAAGAATGTCCCTTTCCCCGTACATTAGCTTTATAGCTTCTTGTTTCTTGCCTTCAACGTCTATCTTTTGTAAGCCCCCAAATTTCCCGATACCGTGGTCTATATGGGTAACATAGTCCCCAATTTCCAATTTGTTCAGATCCTTTAGGGTAATGGCCTGTTTTTTGGCGTAGCCATTTTTTAAGTGGAATTTTAGATAGCGCTCAAAGATTTGATGGTCCGTATAACAGGCTATCTTTAGGTCGTGGTCCAAAAACCCTTGGTATAGGGGAAGTACAACGGTTTTATAATGGACTTCCTTTCCCACTTCATCAAAAATATCGTGAAACCTTTTGGCCTGTTGGTCTGTGGCGCAAAAGAGGTAATTGGTAAATCCGTTTTTGTAGTTATCGTTAAGGTTTTCAATTAATAAATCGAATTTCTTATTGAAGGATGGTTGAGGTTTTGTATTGAAAACTATGGTTTCCGAATCACTTGAAGTTGTAGAGCTTCCATCGATCTCTACCAGGCCAAAATCGGCCAGCTGATGTTTTAATAAATCGGAATTGGTAAACAATTCCTGTGGTTTCGCATGCTTTATTTCTTTGGAGAGTTTGGTAAATGCCTCTTCTGCCTTTTCAAAAAATGAATCCAACCTAGCGTAGAGCAAACTAAGGTTCTTGCTAAAGATTAGGGTGTTTGGGGATATGTACTTTAGAAAGCTTTCCCGGTTTTCGTCCAGGAACTTGTTTTCCACATTGGGGATGATGGTAATCTTTTTGACCTTTTGTGTAGACAATTGTGTTTCCACATCAAAGGTTCTGATGCTGTCTACTTCGTCCCCAAAGAATTCAATTCTGTAAGGTTCATCGTGGGAAAAGGAAAATACGTCCATGATACCACCACGTACAGAGAATTCTCCTGGCTCCGTTACAAAATCGACCCTTTTAAATTTATATTCGAACAAAACCTCATTTAAAAAGTCTAGGGAAAGGGTATCCTCCAGTTTAATTTTTAGGGTATTTTTCTCCAGTTCCTTTCTGGTCACCACTTTTTCAAAAAGCGCATCGGCATAGGTTACGATGATCGCCGGTTTTTTTCTGGAGTTGATACGGTTTAGTACTTCTGCACGCAAAAGCACATTGGCATTGTCCGTTTCCTCAATCTGGTAAGGCCTTCTGTAACTACCGGGGTAAAATAACACATCGTTATCCCCTAACAGCTGCTCCAGGTCGTTTAAATAATAGGCGGCTTCCTCCTTATCGTTTAAAATTAACAAAAATGGAGCCTCGGATTTATGAAATATTTCTGCAATTACGAAGGAGAGGGCAGACCCTGTTAGTCCTTTGATATTGGTTTTAGGTTTTGAGGTCGCAGAGGCGTTATTTTGGAAATCGGCAATAGTTGCCCTCAGTTTTCCCAGTTGGGGAGACTGTGCGAACAGTTGTAACATTGAAGATTTTGTCAACCGTAAATTTTTATGCAAATATAACCCTTGATTATCCTTTTTACAAAAGATGGCAGGGAATTAAAAGATGAATATGTTCTAATTCAACAATTCTATGATTTTGGAAACGGTTTCCTTATTGTTAATTCCCAAGCCTTCTTGTTGATAGGCCAATTCCCCTTCTTGGTCAAAAACGCTAATAATGTTGGAATGGGAAAAATCCATAGGGGATATTTTTTTGTAGTTGACCGCCAGTACTGCTGAAAATTCACGGGTGTCCGCTTCGGAACCTCTTAGAAATACCCATTTTTCCGAGTCCATCTGATTTTCTTTTGCAAATTCTTTTAAGCGCTGTGGCGTATCTGTTTCAGGGTCTATGCTAACAAAAACAAGGGTAACCTTGTCCTTTTTGTCCGCCGGGATTTGCTCTTCTATACCGCGCATGTCCGCAACCAATCTAGGGCATGCGGTTTGACAGGAAGTGTAGATCATGACCATGACCAATACATCTCCTTTTAGTGCCTTCAACTGTATGTCCTCATTGTTCTGATTGGTCCATTTGGATGGTAGGTTATAAATGGATAGCTCGGAAATTTCACCCTCCTTTTTGGTGATCATTGCCAGTAGTTGGAGGTCCATTTTACAAACGCCACACTTACCAGGTTGATCATAGGTTTTGTCGCCCTCGCAATGCATTGGACATTGGTATTTTTCTACTGTCGTTTTGGTAGAGGTTTTTGTATTGCACCCTATATGATTGATGACCAAAAGGCATAACAATGCGGCATTGAGAATTTTTTTCATTTCTTTAATAAGTTAGGTTGTTATTGTTCGGTCCTTTGGTCTGTACACATCGGAATCCCAAATTTCTTATGGCATAATTGGCTTTTAGGCTGCCTCTAAAGGCGTAGCGCATAAAGGCTGCATAGTTCATTAAGTCCGATGCCCCAACAGCAGCACTACCACAAAATAGATTACTGTCCTTGTCCACATCCTTTCTGGATTCACCGGAAATTAAAACGGAATTAAAGTCCATGGTCCACTCCCATACAAGGCCGTGAAGGTCATAAATTCCCCAATAATTTTTAAAGGTGGAGCCTATGGAATTGTTAAATGTTTTTGGAGCTTCGTACCAATCCAGAATGAGCTGATTGTAGGATTCCTTTTTACGGGCATCTGCATTGCTTTTATCGGCCATAGCCGCATATTCCCACTCATCAACGGTTGGCAACCTTTTTCCTTGGCATTCGCAATATTTCTTGGCGGCAAACCAAGAAACGTTGGTAACCGCGGCATCCTCGGCTAATTGCGTTCCAAAGGATTCATCACTTTCCCAATTTAATAAGTAATTACCGTCTGCAAATAGTCGCTTGACCTTACTTTTTTTCCATTCAGGATATTCCTGAACGAATTCTAAATACTCCTTGTTGGATACTGGATATACGTCCATAGAAAATTCATCAACGGTGACCGCCGTTGAATCAACTCCGTAAAGTGGAATATAAGTCCCTCCTTTTACGGTAACCATTTGCTCTGCTTGTGCAAATGTGCTACTGGCGGTAATTATGCCAAAAAGAGTAAATGCTACTTTAAAGAAGGGACCCATAATTATCCTTTTATTATTTAATTTTATTTGTTTCTTACACTTTTGACCATAGACGGAGTTACATCTTTTTTGGAATTGCCCCAACTATTGTAAACATAGGTAAGTACATTGGCCACCTCTTCATCAGACAAGGTCTGCGCCGTCATAACACTATTGTATTTTTGTCCGTTTACGGTTATTTCACCTGTTTTTCCATGTAAAACAATGTCTATAGCTCTATTAACATCGGCATTTAAGTAATCCGATTTGGCCAAAGGAGGAAATGCATTGGCAATTCCTTGGCCCTCTCCCTGGTGACAGGCAAAACAGGTCTGCATATAGGTTGCTTTTCCAAATTCCATCTTTTCCTCCAAGGATTTGGCGGGAATTTCAGATTCCACAACGCCATTTGTGGAGGGCATTTTTTGAATTCCACTACCTTCAGGCTGGTAAATACCATCCTCCAGTTCACCGGAATAAATGGTCTTGTTTTTCTCACCTTCCACTTTAAGCATTCCAAGAGCTCCCTTGTTAAAGGCTCTGAATATGGAATGGTCTACCAATATAAAAGTTCCGGGTACATCTACTTTAAATTCAACGATCGCTGCTCCTCCTGCCGGTATTAGGGTAGTTTGGACATTTTCATTAATCATATCCCCACCTTCTACATGTACTTTATCGAATATTTCACCAATAACATGAAAGGAGGATACTAGGTTGGGACCACCATTGCCGACGAACAAACGAACTGTTTCACCTACCTTTGCGGTAAGGGCATTGTCGCCTGTCAAGGCTCCCATTTTTCCATTAAAAACTATATAATCCGCCTTTTCGTCAACTGCTTTTTGCATGTCAAAAGGCTGTAGACCGCGGTCACCATTGGCGCCTTTGGTGTAAAAATCGCCTTGCATTATATAGTATTCCTTATCTACCAAGGGCAGGCCACCTTCGGGCTCAACCAATATCAATCCATACATTCCGTTGGCTATGTGCATTCCTACGGGTGCAGTGGCGCAGTGGTATACATAAAGTCCGGGATTTAGGGTTTTAAAGGAAAAAACCTTTTCGTGGCCGGGAGCTACAAAGGAAGATTCGGCACCTCCCCCTGGACCGGTAACGGCATGGAGGTCGATATTATGTGGTAATTTATTGTCCGGGTGATTCTTTAGGTGAAATTCAACCTCATCCCCAACCCTGGTTCTTATAAAACTGCCTGGCACAGAACCGCCAAAGGTCCAGTACACGTATCGCACCCCATTGGTCATTTCTCCTTCCAGTTCCAGGATTTCCATATCCACCTTTAGTAATTTGGCCTTTCTATCCCCAACTGGGGTAGGTACATGGGGCGGAGCGGTTAGTTCTGCTATCATTTCACGATTTGCAGGGATATCTGCGGTGTTTTCGTAAACGATCTTTTCTTTTTTAGCACATGAGAGGATAAGGCTACCCATTCCTGCTACCAGCATAAGGAAAAGGAATACTTTTTTTGTTGATTTTGTATTCATAATATTTTGTTTTGGTTGCTTACTAAAAAATAAAGGACTTTTTTGTCTTTTATAGGGACAAAAATAATTGCGATTGTCAAATAAAAACATGACAGTTGTCATGTTTAATATTAAGTGTTGATTTTGATTGCTTTAGAAGCGTTAATGCCAAGAAAACAAATTATAAGGGGGATAAAAATACCTGTCCCAATTAGCATTGGGACATTGTTTTTGATAGAAGTTGTCTTATGAAATTTTTTAGGTCGATGGAGGCTAGAGGCCAATGGTCATTGAAAGCCATGAGAACAAATCAATTTACATATCAGAATGTGTATGACGGAAGACTGGGTTTAAAAGCTGTAACCTTTATAATCCATTTAAATGGAGGTTTCCAATGTCTCAATTACAAATTCCTTAAAAAACGACCTATCTATTTCGGAAAAGTTCACGATATTGAAGCCTGCAAATTGAAATTCAGCGCATAGATCATAAAAAAATATAAATATTAAAATCTATGCTATGCTTTATAGGCCAAGCAGATTTAAATATTGGCGGATTCATAAAAACCAAAATAACCAATGGAAAAAGATGAGAAGAAAAAGCTGCTTAGCAGCAAGAGGTACGGTCGCATAGGTAAGGACGGTTTTATTTATAGGGCCTGGATGAAGAACCAAAGGATTCCCATTAACACTATTGATTTATAATGGATTTTAAGGATAAAGTTGCCATTGTTACAGGAGCGGGGCAGGGTATCGGCCTGGAAATCTGTAAACAGTTGGTGGGGCAAGGAGCCCATGTAATCTTGAATGATTTGGATGCCGCATTAACGAAGGAAGCAGTGGCGGGCATGGATGGTGAAGTTGGAAAATGTATTGGTCTTTATGGGGATTCCAGTGATATGGAGGTAATACAACAAATGGTAGATACGGCGGTTGCAGAATTTGGAAAACTGGATGTGGTGGTAGCCAATGCTGGGATTACCCTCTTCGGGGAATTCCTAAGCTATCCGCCGGAATCATTCTTTGAGGTTATGAAAGTAAATTTGGGCGGGAGCTTCTTTTTGGCCCAGGCAGCAGCAAAGCAAATGAAAAAACAGGGTTTGGGTGGCTCCATACTTTTTATGTCGTCCGTAACCGGGCATCAGGCACATGAAAACCTAGCGGCCTACGGGATGAGCAAGGCCGCATTGGAAATGTTGGCCAAGAACTTGGTCATAGAGCTATCGCCCTTTAAAATAAATGTTAATACCGTGGCTCCTGGGGCCACCTTGACCGAAAGGACCTTGAAGGATAAAGACTATTTCGGGACATGGGAAAGTATTACGCCCATGGGCAGACCTGCTTCTGTCAATGATATTGCCCAAGCCGTATTGTTTTTGATCTCCGATAGTGCCAAACACATAACGGGACAAAGTTTGGTGATCGATGGGGGTTGGACATCGGTTAGTCCATCTCCTTATAAAAAATAATGGTCACTTTAAATATTTCTAATACTTTAACAATTAATAAAATATAATAGAATTTAAAATCTATGAATCCAGAAGTAGTTAGTGGAATTAATTGCGAATTGGGAGAAGGGCCGTTATGGGACCACTCCAGAAAACAGATATGTTGGGTAGATAT
Organism: Arenibacter troitsensis; assembly: GCF_900177645.1. Classification (GTDB taxonomy): domain Bacteria; phylum Bacteroidota; class Bacteroidia; order Flavobacteriales; family Flavobacteriaceae; genus Arenibacter; species Arenibacter troitsensis. The sequence continues at coordinate 279,882 of NZ_FXAO01000006.1, read as the reverse complement.
TTTAAATGGAAATATTCATGAATGGTCTCCCGAAAACCATACTTCCAATACCATTTCGGTAGGCCAAATGATAGGTGCTATGGCTATTACAGACAATGGAAATTACATTGCTGCCATGAAGGACGGTTTTGGATACGTAAACCGTGAAAGCGGGAAAGTCGATATGATAGCGAATCCAGAATCGCATTTACCGGAAAACAGGTTTAATGATGGGAAATGTGATCCGGAAGGTCGGTTTTGGGCAGGGACCATGCCCATTGCAGAAGATAAATCCTCAGGTAGCCTTTATATGCTGGATGCGTCATTAAATGTTCTGAAAAAGGAATCCAACATTAGTGTTTCCAACGGTTTGGCGTGGAGTCTGGATCACAAAACAATGTACTTCATAGATTCCCCTACACGCAAAGTAGTGGGCTACGATTATAACAAGGAAAACAGGGAATTGTCCAATAAGAGAACGGTTGTCATTATTGCCGAGGATGACGGCTTTCCGGATGGCATGACCATAGACAATGAGGGAATGTTATGGGTAGCACATTGGGGAGGGTGGCAGGTAGCCCGTTATGATCCTGGAACTGGAAAAAAATTATCGGCCATTGCCATGCCTGTATCCCAAGTTACCTCTTGCGCCTTTGGGGGTGAAGCCATGCAGGATCTTTATATTACTTCGGCCAAGAAGGGACTAAGTAAAGCTGAGCTGGAGAAACAGCCTTTGGCAGGGTCCTTATTTGTGGTAAGGAATTGTGGTCATAAGGGTCTTCCTTCCAATAAATTTAAGACCATAGAATAATTATAGGTGCTTACCACAATCTATTTTCAAAAATTGCAAATCAAGATAACCAAAGAAATCAAATAAATTATAATGAAAGGATTGGACGTACTGGATTGGGTGGTGATCAGCGCCTATTTTGTGATATTGCTGGGAGTTGCCTGGTGGGTCATAAGGCAAAAACAAAAGAATACCGAGGATTATTTCTTGGCCGGACGAAACATTGGATGGTTTATGGTAGGGGCGTCTATTTTTGCCTCCAACATTGGGTCCGAACATGTAGTGGGATTGGCTGGTAATGGTGCCGGGGATAAAATGCCATTACTGATATATGAGCTCCATGCCTGGATAGTATTGATGTTGGGATGGGTATTTTTGCCTTTTTATGCCAGAAGTGGGGTGTTTACCATGCCCGAATTTTTGGAAAAGCGTTTCGATGCCCGTTCCAGATGGGTGCTTTCCATAGTGTCTTTAATTGCCTATATACTTACCAAGGTTTCTGTAACCATATATGCGGGAGGGGTGGTGGTATCTGCCTTGTTGGGTATTCCTTTCTGGATCGGTGCGGTGGCAACCGTTGCGCTTACCGGACTGTACACTATTTTGGGTGGAATGCGCGCAGTGGTCTATACAGAGACCATACAGGCCATAGTCTTGGTACTTGGGGCAGGAATCCTTAGTTTTATGGGACTGGAAGCTGTTGGTGGTTGGGGAGCGCTAAAGGCAACCATAGGAGTGGATTATTTTAATATGTGGCGACCCAATTCCGATCCAGATTATCCTTGGCTGCCATTATTTTTGACCAGTACCATTGTTGGAATCTGGTATTGGTGTACAGATCAGGTAATCGTACAACGGGTGCTTACTGCCAAAAGTATCAAGGCCGGTAGGCGCGGAAGTATCTTTGGGGCACTTCTTAAGTTGATGCCCGTTTTTCTTTTTCTTATTCCGGGAGTAGTGGCCTTGGGACTTAAACTTCAAGGAAAATTGGATTGGAACAGTCCGGATGAGGCCTTTCCGGTGCTTATGAGCAACCTTCTGCCTTCCGGCCTACGTGGATTGGTTGCGGCAGGATTGCTGGCTGCCTTAATGAGTTCCCTGGCTTCCGTTTTTAATTCTTGTTCCACTTTGTTTACCCTGGATATTTATAAAAAATTGAAACCCGAGAAACCTGAGGAGGAATTGGTTAAAACTGGGAGGACCGCTACTTTTTTTGTGGTAGGTCTTGGCCTGCTTTGGATTCCCGTGATAACAAGGCTTTCTGATGGATTATACGAATACCTACAGAATGTGCAGGCCTATATTTCCCCGCCTATTACGGCGGTATTCCTGTTGGGGATTTTTTACAAACGCATTAATGCCAACGGTGCCATTGCTACCTTGATAGGCGGATTGATTATTGGATTTTCCAAACTTACCTTGGAAATTATGAAATCCAGTTTTTCCGAAGGAAGTTTTCTATTCAACCTTGCCGATGTAAACTGGTTGGTATTTGCAGCCTATTTCTTTGCCCTTTGTGTGGCCATCGCGGTTATTGTGAGCATGTTTTATCCTGCTCCTTCGGCAGCACAATTGTCCGGACTAACTTTTGGTACTGTTACGGCCACACAGAAGGCGGACAACAAGTTGAGCTATACTATTTGGGATATAGTGGCTTCGGTCTTGGTGGTGTTCATTGTGCTGTATATTATGATATCATTTAGTACGCTTTCCTTGTAGCGGTTATTGATACCTGTTTATAGCCCTAATTTAGCCTAGTTTTTCCCTAAAAAAATCGATGGTACGTACCCAGGCCAATTCAGCCGCTTCCCGGTCGTACCTCGGTGTGGTATCATTATGAAAACCGTGGTTTGCCTTAGGATATATATAGGCCTTGTACTCCTTGCCATATTTTTTTAAAGCTTCTTCGTAGGCTGGCCACCCTTCATTGACTCTGGTATCCAGTTCCCCAAAATGGAGCATTAGGGGAGCATTTATTTTATCGATATTTTCTGTTGGCTGACCTCCGTAAAAAGGAACGGAAGCCCCTAAGTTGGGAATCTTTACGGCCATCATATTGGAAATCCAGCCACCAAAACAAAATCCTACCACGCCAACTTTGCCGGAGCATTCCGGATGAGCTTTTAAATGGTCAAATGCAGCAATAAAATCTTCCAACATCTCCTCTCGGTTTCGTTTGCTTTGCAATTCACGGCCATCATCGTCGTTACCGGGATAACCGCCCAGAGGTGTCAAGGCATCCGGGGCCAAAGAGATGAATCCTGCAAGTCCGGCCCTACGCCCAACATCTTCGATATGGGGATTTAATCCCCGGTTTTCGTGCACTACGATTATTCCTGGAAGCTTTGTTTTGGTGTCGGCCGGTCTGGACAACAAACCCTTTATGGATCCTCCGCCCTTTGGCGAATCATAGTGGATATATTCCGATTTTAATTTTGGGTCATTGGGTTTTATCTGGATTTTTTTTACGTAATCAGGGGAAATAAAGCTAAGGAGGGAAGCTACGGTAAGCCCGCCAACGGCATAGGTGGATAATTTATCCATAAATAACCTTCTACTTACCCTGTTGTGGGCATAGTCATCATAGAGGTCAAAAACCTCCTGTTTAATGTCTTCTTTTTTCAATGGTTTCATGGGCGTTGATTTTGGGTTGAACTTGCTTTAAATTTATTAGTTTTCATCAGGTACGAATATAAATAGTCGCACGTCACATATGGGGCGTATGCAGGGAGATTCTTTTGAAAAGGTTTTCCTGTTCTTCAAGGGCATTATTTAATGTTAATAGTAAAATGATGCTCAAGAATAGCAGTACTTATTAAAAATATGATATTTGTTTTAACTTTTTTAGGGATTTATGAAGGTAGCCAAATTTTCCCATTATCACAATGTAAAAAATTATTGGACTTAAAGGTTCAATTATTTAATAGTAGCTTTTTATTAAATAACAAACATGTGCATGTCACGTTTAGTCGAAGTAGATGGGGCTATTTTTTTATTGGAATAAAATTAATTATGAATAATGAGATTTAATTTTAATTATCTTTGATGTTCAGTTTATTGCCAGACTGGATCTTTAATACTTTCCCCCAAATAGATTAAATGTGCATTGGCCAGTGATGGTATCCCAAAAAGGGATTTAACTTTAATAGCCTTAAATTTGCTTAAACGATTACTATTAAAATTTGTCAAATACTACCTCCCAATTCTAATATTGAGTGTTTTGGCGGTTTTGTGGCTATATAAAATGGAGCAGGAAAAGCTGATTTCCTTACAGCAAGAAGAACTCTCCAATAAAAAGCAACTCATCGTTACACTTTTAAAACCTATGATAGCCAATCTTTATTATTGGGAGCAGTATGGTTTTGTTGAAAGCGATTTTGATCCGGACAAGAATGCCCATTTGGATAAGAAAATAGGCGATTTTGTGATCGGTATGGATAGCTATAGTCAGTTCAGACTTCTTGATTTGTCAGGGAAGGAGGTTTATAGGATAAATAGACAGGATAACGGTAAAATAGTAAAGAGTTTAGCCCTTCAGGATAAATCCAACAGGGATTATTATCAGGAGACTACAGGCCTCAAAAAAAATCAGATTTATTTGTCCCCATTAAATCTGAATCAAGAAAATGGAATACTGGAATTTCCATATAAGCCAATGATTCGTGGGATTGCCCCTATATTTGATGCACAAGGAACCAAGTTGGGAACAGTAGTTATTAATTTTAGTGCAGAAAGGTTCCTGGAACTACTTAAAAAGGACAACCTCTATTCCTTTATACTGTTAGACCGTTTTGGCAATTATCTTGTAAGTAAGGACAGTATAAAGGAGTTTTCACATTTAATCCCCAGCAGCCGAGATGTAACGTTCCAAGAAGAATTCCCTGATTTGATGGATTCTCTGGGGAGGGTAGCAACCACATCTTTGTGGCATAAGGGTGATCTGTGGATTAAAACCGAATTGGATTTTAAGACCGAACTTGCCCAAACTCCTTTATTTCAACACAAATTTGCGGACATTAGGACAAACAATAAATGGATCCTAATAAAACACCTGGATTCTGCCACTTTAAATGCTAGGTTGCAAAGTGAGATCTTTTCAATTTTCCTTATCAATCTATTGGCGATAGCTGTTATTTTGTGTTTATCATATCTAGAAGCAAAAAGTGATACTTCCAAAAGGAAGTATATGCTGGCACTTGAAAACATAAACAAGGAGTTGGAAAGTAAAAGAAATGAGCTGGAAAATAAAAACAACGAGTTGGCGACCATACAGAATAAGCTAGAGTTGCGCAACGCCCAACTTTTGGAGTATAATAATATAGTTGCCCATAATTTAAGAGCTCCTACGACCAGTGTATCTGCTTTGGTGTCCATGTTAAAGGAAGCCAAGGATTATGAAGAGGCCAAAAGTTATTTTCCTAAATTGCAGAAGGTTACCAGAGCTATTAACACCTTGGTAGATGATCTTTTGATTTATGTTAGGATTCTCAACGATGACGACCAGATAAAAATGGAACATATAGGGTTGGAGTCTTTAATAACGGACACCTTGGATCTGTATGTTGAGACTTTGGACAAAGAGACCATAGAGGTGAAGACTGATTTTAGCGCATGGAAAGAAATAAAGTTTTCAAAGATCTATCTACAGAGTGTAATTCAGAATTTAATTTCCAATGCCATTAAGTACCGGGATCCCAATAGAAAGTCGGTGATAGCTATCCGAACTTCCTGGGAGAACCACAAGAAAGTTTTGGTAGTGGAGGACAATGGAGTAGGAGTGGATTTGAGTCGCTATGGTAATGATATATTTAAATTATATAAAAGATTTCATCGTGGACTATCCGGGAAAGGTATGGGTTTGTTTCTGGTTAAAACACAATTGGAATCGTTGAACGCCAATATTGAAGTAAGTAGTGAATTGGGAAAGGGAACCGCATTTAAAATAATATTTGACCACTATGAATAACCTAAGTTTTCTTCTAATCGATGACGATGAGATTTTTCAGTTTATAATGAAGAATACCATTGCAGAAATAAGTCCAGATATTAAGATAGAATTTTTTACCGATGGTGAAAAGGGAATTGATTTCCTTAAGCAAAATCTGGGTACAGCCTTAAATCTTCCGGACGTCATCCTATTGGACGTGAATATGCCATTTATGGATGGATGGGAGTTTTTAAATGAATATAAGTCGCTTCAGACCGAAATAAAAAAGGATATCAGTATATACCTGCTAACATCATCCAATAATCCAAGTGATATAGCTATGGCCAAAGAAATAAGTGAACTTTCGGGTTATTTAGTTAAACCAATATCCAAGGAAGGAATTAAAAATTTGATTGGTCATTTACCAACAAGTGAGTGGTATCATAACCCATTTTAGAGGGTAGAACCAGCTAGAAGTCCGTTCCAATATTTTTACTTTTGCGGAGATAAATATGCAGGATCATTGAGCATTAGGTAACAATTGATGATTTTTATGTTCATGGCCCACTTTGGGGATTAGGTTGCAGCCTGTATATCTACTGCTACTTTAAGCTTGCTCTTGCCGCTTCCGTACACTACCCCTTTTAATGGAGGTACGTCATAGTAGTCCCTTCCCCAGCCTACCACAATATGTTGGTCCATGGGAATTTGGTTGTTAGTGGGGTCAAAATCTACCCATCCAAAACCAGGTATAAATATAGAGAACCAGGCATGGGAAGCATCTGCTCCAACCAATTTCTCTTTGCCTTTAGGGGGTACCGTTTCTATATAGCCGCTTACATACCTGGCTGGCAGTCCTACAGACCGGATGCATGCTATGGCTATTTGGGCAAAGTCTTGGCAAACCCCTTTTTTCTCCTTCATTACTTCGGCAACTGGTGTGGAAATGCTTGTAAACCCTGAAACAAACTGAAAATCGGTATAAATGCGCTGCATCAATTCAAAGGCGGCATCAAAGACAGAGCGATTTCCTTTAAAGGAAGCCTCGGCATAATCCCGTATATTATGATCCGCACGTCCAATAAATATAGATTCCAGGATGTATTGTCTAGCATCCAATATGGCAGGGTCCGTACTTCTTAATGCCAAAAGGGCTTGGTCCAAGGTAATTCCCCTACATGCCTCGGAAAAGAAAGAATCCTGGAACTGGGCATAATCCCGCATTATTTTGCTTTTTGTTGTTACTTCTAGCTCTATATGTTCTGCCTGTATGGAAAACCTGGTAATATAGTTTCCAAAAAAATCTATGCGTTCCGAAATTTCTGCAGGCTGGGGTGTTATCTGTATTTTATAATCCAACAATTGCTGCCCTTTGGATTCCCGTGGCCGCAGTGTTGCAATATTGTGACAATAAATTACCGGTGCATTGTATTCGTACTTGGTGGTATGCTTAACGTTAAAAATCATGTCAAAAAGGAAAGGATTGGGTGACCAATTGATTTTGTTTGTCCGTATGGTTAAAATAGGTGCTACTTATGGATTGCGATGTTCTGTATAGTAGTTCTGAGAGATTTTCCAACAACCCATCCAAATCTGCCCTAAAAAAATCGGTTTCCGATTTGGTTTTTACCAAATTGGAAGACTCTGCCAATCGCAATTTGGAGAAAGCGTCGAAAACAAATTTTTGATAATTGCTTAGGTTGTTATCCTTTCGGGAATGCGGTAAACGAGCAATGTCTTTTTGGATTCTGTTCAACATAAATGTCAAGGACCTAGGGTATTCCAAGTCCAATACAACTAGGTCCAATAAGTGCTCCAATTGAATGTGGGACCTGTAGCTATATCGGTAAATATTGAGGCTTTCATGACTGGTCAACAAATACTCCAAGAGATCGTACTCTACCTGTTCCTCGTATTTAATGGTAAGCAGGGAGCGACATTTAGTTATGGTCAGCATGCTTTGTTCCAATTGCAGGCCAATAAAATAAAGGAGTAATCCCTGTTGTACTAAAATACTCTCCTCTATAAGGCCCATAAACGCTATTAAACGGGTGATAAGTTGGTTGAGTACTTTTAAGATTTTGTTTATGGAACGGTCCTGGCCTTCTTCAAAGGATTGCCATATTTTTTGAATATTTTCGAACACCCGCCACATATCCGATGACCACAGATTACGTATGGAATAATAGGAATTTCCGAACATGGTAAGGTTGTGTGCTAGACTTCCGGGTCTGTCCTTATCCAATATAACGGATAACATTTCCTGCATGGGGTCTTCCATTGCCATTTTCCCGTCCGGGCCTTTTTCGGCGAAGCCCGGATAGGTGCCCGTTAAGTGGGTAACTGCTTTAAAGAGGACCTGAAGCTTAACGGAATCTGGCTTTTCATTTTTGTTCTGCACCAAGGCCATTTGTCGCATAACCATGCGTAAAAAACGGGCGTTGACCAAAGTACGGCCTACATAACGCCCCGCCCAATACAAGTTCTCGGCGGTAAGACTTGGCAGATCGTTTAGACCGGATGCGGCCAAAGAACTCCTTTTTTGCCAGTGCCTGGTTAAATCTTCCTTTACAGGGCCGTCCTCCAGCACCCAAAAATCCTTACTGGTGCCACCTCTTTGGTTGGATACCCTAATGGTTTCCCTGTCCGGGGCTACACGTACCAGCCCACCGGGCATGACGCTGTATCCGTTGTTCGAGGCTATGCAAAAGGTACGGGTTACCAGGTTTCTGGATTCAATAGTTCCGTCTACTAGATTTGGAGCCGTAGAAAAGCTTATTTTCTCTTGTGCTACAAACCGATAAGGCGTAAGTTCAATTTCCCTTTTTAGGTCATTTAGCTGCTGAGGGGTCATAAACTCCCCGAAATGGATACTCTCCCTATTGGTCCTGTCTATTCTTTTGATCACCAATTGGGATAGGTTATTCAGCACAAAATTTCTTTCCTGCTCCTGTCCACACCACCAAGATGCAATTTGCGGAAGAATCAAATCTTCGTTTAGCAGGTATCTGGCTATAGCCGGCATAAAAGGAATTAGGCCTGGGTTTTCTATTACCCCGCTACCCACTGGATTTATAATGGAAACATTTTTTCTGCGCACTACATCCAATAATCCTGCAACACCCAATTGGGAATCCTCCCTTAGTTCCAAAGGATCGGTAAATGCGTCATCTACCCTACGTAAAATAACGTCTATCTGTTTAAGTCCTTTTAAGGATTTCATCCATACAAAACCGTCCCTTACCACCAGGTCATTCCCCTGTACCAAGGCGTAGCCCAGGAAGGAGGAGAGATAGGCATGCTCAAAATAGGTTTCATTGTGCGATCCCGGGGTCAATATGACAATATTGGGATTATCTTTTTTTATAGGGGACGCATCAACGAGCATCTGGTTAAATTCCTTAAAGAAACCCGAAAGTCGCTTTACATTCATTTTGCTATAGATCTCAGGGAGAATTCTGCTGGTAGTGGACCTGTTTTCCAAAGCGTACCCCATTCCTGAAGGCGCTTCTGCACGGTCGTTCACTACCCATAGTCTACCATCCGTTCCACGCGAAAGATCGGCAGCATAAATGGAAAGAAATTTTTCCGTACTGTATTCAATACCGCTACATTGTCTTAAAAACCCACGATGCCCGTGAATTACTTCGTGGGGCACAATGCCATTTTTTATGAGATTGCCTTCGCCATAAATATCCTTTAGGACCAAATTTAAAAGCTGGGCGCGTTGTTTTAAGCCGTTCTCTACCGTTTGCCATTCGGCCTGGCGCAGTAAAAAGGGTACAACGTTCAGGTTCCATGGGCGATGCATTCCCTGAGGGTCGTTATAGACATTGTAGGTAACCCCGTTTTCTGAAAGTAGCCAATCTATATCCCTTTGTCGGGCCATTAATCCGTCGTAACCCAATTTATCAAATTCTGTGAGTAGTTTGTTCCAATAGGGTTTTACACCATTTTGTGGTGTAAACATTTCATCATTCTTATATTCGGTAATATAATTACTTAACCAGCTGGTACTTGTTATTGGCATAATAATTTATGAATTACTTCTTCCGCAAATCCAGCACATGTGGATATTCAGGATTTATAGGTATTTCTTTGTATACAAATGTATTGGAAGCAGGCTTAGGTTCTACCATCCTACCACTAAAATTTGTTGTAGGCCCCATTTCCATCGGTGTTGCCTTACCCTGCGAGTGTCCAAAGTCCCAAAATCGATTAATTCTTCTTGATTCAGCCTCATAACTATTCACGGGATAGGTGTCATATGAACGTCCCCCTGGATGGGCTACGAAATAGGTGCAACCACCAATGGATTTTCTGTTCCACATATCCACTATATCAAAGACCAGAGGTACATCTACTCCTATGGTGGGGTGAAGCGCAGACCAAGGTTCCCATGCTTTATAGCGGACTCCCGCTACATATTCTCCTTTAATACCAGTAGGGCTCAATATTACTTTAACTCCGTTACAGGTTAGGCTATAGCGCTCTTCCGTAAAGTTTTTCACTTTTACCTGTACCCTTTCCAAGGAAGAATCTACGTACCGTGCCGTTCCCCTGCCGGACATTTCTTCGCCCAATACGTTCCAGGGTTCTATGGCCATGCGGAGTTCTATCTGCATGGAATTGATCTCTATCATACCGTATAAGGGAAACCTGAATTCAAAAAATGGGTCGAACCAATCCAATTTAAAGGGGTAACCGGCATCATTTAATTGGGAAACGATATCCCTTAGATCTTCTTTTACGTAATGTTCCAACAAGAATTTATCATGTAATTCCGTACCCCAACGTACCAGATTATGTTTATATGGTTCCTTCCAAAACCAAGACACCAAAGTACGCACAAGTAACATTTGCATGAGGCTCATCTGTGCATGTGGCGGCATGTCAAAAGCTCGCAATTCCAAGATTCCCAGTCTACCCGAAGAGGAATCGGGAGAATATAATTTATCTATACAGAACTCGGCACGGTGGGTATTTCCTGTAATATCGGTCAATAAATGGCGGAATAATCGGTCCGTTAACCAAAAAGGCACCTCTTTATCCTCAGGAATTTGGGAAAAGGCAATTTCCAATTCGTAAAGATTTTCCAATCGAGCCTCATCTACACGTGGAGCCTGACTGGTAGGGCCTATGAACGCTCCAGAGAACAAATAGGAAAGCCCTGGGTGGTGCTGCCAAAATGTGAGTAGGCTACGCAAGAGTTGCGGATTTCGAAGTAATGGACTATCTGCGGGAGTGATTCCTCCCAAAGTAACATGGTTGCCTCCTCCTGTGCCCGTATGCTTACCATCGAGCATAAATTTTTCGGTCCCTAAACGGGATTTTTTTGCTTCCTCATATAACTTCAAGGTATTGTCCGTAAGCTCTTGCCAATTTTTAGCGGGATGAACATTTACCTCAATAACTCCTGGATCCGGAGTAATTTTCAGTACTTCCAAACGGTTGTCCCTCGGAGGCTCATAACCCTCCAATACTACCGGAATTTCCAGTTCCTTGGCAGTAGCCTCAATACTTGCATTTAAATCCAAAAAGTCCTCCGCACTATTCAGAGGGGGTAGGAAAAGGAATAATTTATCGTCCCGTACCTCGGCGCAGAGGGCTGTACGGACAAAAGGTTGTTTTTTGGTGGATGATCTTAACGTTTTGGAATTGATACGCTCCTGAAGGTCTTTTCCATAAGCTTTTAATTCTGGCCTAGCTTCGAAAAGTTCTGGCTCCGCAGTAGGTTCTGATGGTACTACCGGTTCTTTGGGCAAGGATTCCAGGGGAAGTCGTAGTCCAATCGGGGAATTTCCAGGGGTTAGAAATAGATGTTTTCCCCTAAACTCCCAGGTATTTGTAATCCAGTGGTCATTACTTTTGGCCAAGGGCAATACATGGCCTACGGTTTTGCCAATACCCTGTTCCAACACTTCGCCCAACTTTCGCCTTAATGCGGTGTCCTCTTTTTTGTAATCTTTTGGCTCCACATCTACTGGCAATTTACCTTCTTCCCACAGAAAATAGAAAGCATCTTCATAAGCCGGAATTATACTTTCATTGGGACAGTCCAAATACTTGGTCAATGTCTTTAGGAAAGTGTCCGTAATATCTTTTGGGAGGGTATAGGTCTTTGTAAAGGAGGCCAGCCATTTTGGTTCTTTCCAAATGGATTCCCCGTCTTTTCGCCAATGAATACCAATAAGCCAACGTGGTAAGGGTTCGCCAGGGTACCATTTGCCCTGGGTATGGTGCAACATTCCTCCTTGGCCAAAGGCATCCAACAGCCTTAGTGAAAGGGAACTTGCCAATTCACGTTTGTGTTCCCCATCTGCTGCGGTATTCCACTCTTCCGCTTCCATATCATCTATGGAAACAAAGGTGGGTTCCCCACCCATAGTTAATCGTACATCATTTAACTGAAGTTCCTCTTCTACGGCAAAACCTAAATTATAAATGGCGTTCCATTGATCTTCGGTATAAGGTTTGGTTACTCGGGGCGACTCAAAAATCCGGGTTACGGAATTGTTGAACGCAAATTCCGTTTCACAGGGATCCGTTAATCCGTATACTGGTGCGGCACTTTCAAAGGAAGGTGTACAGGCCAAGGGGATATGGCCTTCCCCGGCCAAAAGCCCAGAGGTGGCATCCAACCCTATCCAACCTGCACCGGGCAAATATACTTCTGCCCAAGCGTGCAGGTCCGTAAAGTCCTCTTCTGGGCCGGAAGGGCCGTCCAAGGATTTTTCATCCGACTTTAACTGTACCAAATATCCCGATACAAAACGGGCCGCCAATCCCAAATGCCGTAGCGTCTGAACCAAAAGCCAGGCAAAATCCCTACAAGAACCCAACTTCCTGTCCAAGGTTTCTTCACAGGTCTGTACACCCGGCTCCATACGGATGGTGTAGTTGAGGTAGTTGTACAATTTTTGATTGAGACCAATTAGAAAATCAATGCTCCGCATAGGAGTTAAGTCCAACTTTTTCAACCATTCCTGGAGCAACGGACCCTTTTCCGTTACTTCCAAATAGGGGAGAAGTTCTTTCTTCAAATCTTCAGAATAGGTGAACGGAAAATTCTCAACGGCTTCCTCTACAAAAAAATCAAAGGGGTTAATGGTCTTTAAATCTGCAATAATTTCTACCTCTACCGATAGTTCTGACGTTTTTTCCGGAAAAACAATGCGGGCCAAATAGTTGCCAAAAGGATCTTGCTGCCAATTGAAAAAATGATTTTCAGGCTTAATTTTTATGGAATATGCCTCTATGGGCGTTCGGCTATGTGGCGCCGGCCTCAACCTAAAAATATGTGGTGAAAGGCTTACCCTTCTATCATACTTGTAAACGGTTTTATGGGAAATAGCTACTTTTAATGCCATGGATAATCAAATTTTCAATATGCCCTAAGATAAGCACTAAAATCAGGAATCCCTCTGGTTAAATGCATATAGGTCAAAATTTTATCCATTAAAAATTAATCAACATTCCTTTTTGCTAGATTGATAATCTAGAAAGGATTTTTGAACGATTTGTTCTATAGGATTGTTGTTGGTCTCCTGGGTGCATAAAGGAACCTATGGGAAAGAAAAGGTATTTGGGATAAAGGCTATGACCAATGGTCTATAGAACTTTAAAATTAATGGTGTAAATCCATTTATCATCCTGCAGCTCATTTTAAAGAATGTCCAAACTTTGTTCATATCGTGAAAAACTAAAACTTATTCAAGATGAACTGGCTGAGAAAGCGGGCTTATCTGTGCGAACCATTCAGCGTATTGAGTCTGGAGTAGGGCCAAGGGGGCGCACTCTAAGGGTGCTATGCCATGTTTTAGGGATAATATGAAATGTTAAGGTACTATGATAAAAAATTAACCCGGAATATTTTGGCGAAACAGGTAACGAAAAGTATAATATCAAACAATTTTAATAACTTCCATTAAGTATAATAATACGGCAACCTATATTTGTGCTATTCCATTATTCCAATATATCTCCGCTATGTCCAGATACATAATAATCCATTTTTTCTTTTTAGGCTTAATGCTTGTTTCATGTAATGGTGCCCCCAACAAGCCAAAACACACCGATCAGCAGCTTAACGATCAAACCGAAAAAGCTTTTAAAACGGATAGCCTAATAGTTTATAAATCAGATAATCTAATAATCCATCGGCTATCGGACCACATATACCAACATATTTCATTCTTAAATACCAATGATTTTGGCAGGGTGGCCTGTAATGGCATGTTGGTTGTCTACGAAAATGAAGCGATAGTTTTTGATACACCAACGGATGATGAAAGTTCTCAAGAATTGATAAACTATGTGTCCAAAAAGCTTAATGGTAATATAAGAGCGGTGGTACCAACACATTTTCACGGAGATTGTGTTGGAGGGTTGGAAACCTTCCTTAAAGACAACATTTCAGCATATGCATCCAATAAAACCATAGAATTGTTGGGGGTCAAGGGGAAAGAATTCTCCAAGCCCTTGAACGGTTTTGCCGATAGTCTTACTTTAAATATTGGGAGTAAAAAGGCATATGTAGAATATTATGGGGAGGGCCATACCAAGGATAATGTAATAGCTTACTTCCCTCAGGACAATACCATTTTTGGAGGATGCCTTATTAAGGAAGTAGGTGCTGCCAAAGGCTATTTGGGGGATGCCAACGTAATGGCCTGGTCCAATACGGTGAGAAAAATAAAACAAAAATATCCTACCGCCAAGATGGTAATTCCTGGGCACGGAATAGCTGGTGGTATCGAACTATTGGATTATACCGTAAAACTGTTCGATTAAAAAGGTCTTAGTCTTTATAAAAGGTAGCGCCCCATTCATCCATATTCCTTAAAATGTTCTCTAGGGATTTTCCCTTATCGGTCAAGCTGTACTCCACTTTTGGAGGTACAACGGGAAAAACTTCCCGTGCAATTAGTCCGTCCTGCTCCAATTCCCGAACGGTCTGGGTAAACATTTTATTGGAAATCCCGGAAATCTTCTTCTGTAAAACACCAGACCTCAAAGGTCCCTCCAAGAGATGGAACAGTATTAAAGGCTTCCATTTGGTACCAATTAGGTTCAGGGTATAATGCAAGGGGCAATTATTTTTGCTCATTTTGGTATTGTAATCTATTTATAATCAATAAAATACTCTATTTGGTAACTATATTACTTTTTGGTAAGTTATTGCCATTTGGGCAAATATAGATTATTTTTGTGGTCTAAAATAGAATAGATGAATACAAATAAAACTTATCCAAAATCATTTTCCCACATAGGAATTACTGTTCCCAATATTGTGGAAGCCGTAAAATTTTATTCTGAGGTTATGGGCTGGTATATAATTATGCAGCCCTCCACAGTAAAGAAGGAGAGGGAAACAGCCATTGGTCAAATGTGTATCGATGTTTTTGGCGAGGATTGGGAGGAGTTTGAAATTGCCCATATGGCTACCTCGGATGGCATTGGGATAGAATTGTTTACTTTTCCGCATGGAGTAAAGGAAGTGCCGGAGTTTAATCCGTTTAATACCGGTCTATTCCACTTTTGTGTACAGGATCCCAATATAGAGGAGCTTGTGGCCAAGATAGTGGCCCATGGTGGTAAGCAAAGAATGCCCGTTAGGGAATATTATCCGGAGGACAAACCTTATAAAATGTGTTATGTAGAGGATCCTTTCGGGATTGTATTTGAAGTCTATACGCATAGCTATGAACTCACCTATTCTTCTGGGGCTTATACCAAATAGCGTAAAATAATTGATCCCTGGTCTCTTGTTAAAGAAGTTATATAAAATGAGAAACCCCGTAAATCATTTGATTTACGGGGTTTTCTTTGTACTCGAGGTGGGAATCGAACCCACACTCCGAAGAACTGGATTTTGAATCCAGCGCGTCTACCAGTTCCGCCACTCGAGCAAGGTAATTATTTCTTATTTTTCAGTTTTCTCAGTTGTTCTTTTAACCCCTGATTCATTTGAGACTGCAAAACTAAAAAATATTTTCTTTATATCACCAAAAAAATAACAACATTTATACTTTAGCAACCCAAATTAATTTCTAAATTTGCACCTCCTTATAAAAAGGAGTTCCAATAAACTAATAAACAATAGATTAACAATGCCATATCAAGTACCGGAGCCTAAAATTTTTACCTGTACACAAAGTACCAAGCTATCCGAAAAAATAGCGGAACACTTTGGTTCCAATTTAGGCAATGTTATTTTTTCTAGATATAGCGATGGGGAGTTTCAGCCATCCTTTGAGGAATCTATACGTGGAATGCGTGTGTTTATTATTGGTTCTACAAATCCTGGTCCCGAAAACCTGATGGAAATGTTGTTGATGTTGGATGCTGCAAAAAGGGCATCTGCAAGGCATATAACCGCAGTAATGCCTTATTTTGGTTGGGCCAGACAGGATAGAAAAGACAAGCCTAGGGTTCCCATAGCGGCCAAATTGGTAGCCAAAATGTTGGAGGCGGCAGGTGCTACCCGTATCATTACCATGGACCTGCATGCCGATCAAATACAGGGCTTTTTTGAAAAGCCGGTAGACCATTTATTTGCGTCCACTTTGTTCTTGCCTTATTTGGACAGCCTTAACCTTAGTGACCTTACCATAGCCTCACCGGATATGGGCGGATCAAAAAGGGCCTATGCCTATTCCAAGGCGCTTGGATGTGATGTTGTTATTTGTTACAAGCAAAGGGCACAGGCCAATGTAATTTCACATATGGAACTTATTGGGGATGTAGAGGGAAAAAATGTGGTTTTGGTAGATGATATGGTCGATACGGCCGGAACCTTGACCAAAGCCGCAGATTTAATGATGGCAAGAGGAGCGGTAAGCGTAAGGGCAATTACCACACATGCACTTCTTTCAGGGGATGCGTACGAGAAAATTGAAAAATCGAAATTATCGGAACTTATTGTAACCGATTCCATACCCTTAAAAAGGGAAAGTGAAAAAATAAGGGTAATAAGTTGTGCCGAGTTGTTTGCCGATGTCATGCACAGGGTACATCACAATACTTCCATTAGTTCCAAGTTTCTGATGTAGAAGTATATTATGAGTAAGTAATTTAATTAATATTTAATAAATACAATGAAGTCAATTACAATTAAAGGATCAGAAAGAGAAAGCGTAGGCAAAAAAGCAACAAAGGCCTTACGTAATGCTGGAAAGGTTCCTTGCGTTATTTACGGAGGGGATAAACCATTACACTTTGCAGCAGACGAACTATCGTTCAAGGATTTAGTGTACACTCCAAACGCACACACTGTTGTGGTTGATTTGGAAGGGGGTAAAAAATACGATGCGGTAATGCAGGATATTCAATTTCACCCTGTAACAGATAGCATTTTACATGTAGACTTTTATCAGTTGTTCAAGGATAAGGAAGTTACTATGGACATTCCTGTAAGATTGTTGGGTAACTCTCCAGGGGTTAGAAATGGTGGTAGATTATTGTTTAGGAAAAGAAAACTTACCATTAAGGCGTTACCAGACAATTTGCCAGATTTCTTTGATGTTGATATCTCTAAATTGAGAATCGGTGGAAATATTTCCGTAGCAACATTGTTGAAAGATGAATTTACCATTCTTCACCCAGAAAACACCGTGGTTGTTCAGGTTAAGGCTGCACGTAATGCGGTCATGACAGATGAGGATGATGAAGAAGAAGGAGAAGAAGGGGCAGAAGCTGCTGCAGAAGCACCGGCTGAAGGTGGTGAAGCATAGTTTTTATCTAAAATAAATGTAAAAGCATCCCGTATCTGCGGGATGCTTTTGTATTTTTACGAACTTCAATAATAGTGATATGTTCCAGTTTTTAGAATCATTTTTCAAATTGAACGGGACGTTGTTGGATGAAAAAGACGCCATGAAGAAATTTTTAGTTGTGGGACTTGGAAATATAGGGGAGGAATATGCGGAGACCCGACATAACATAGGGTTTAAAATTTTGGACTCCTTGGCCAGGGAGGAGGATTTTATCTTTGAAACAGCAAAGTTGGGAGATGTGGGTGCCTTTAAGGTTAAAGGGAGGAGTATAATTTGTCTTAAGCCCTCAACCTATATGAACAGAAGTGGAAAAGCTGTAAAGTATTGGATGGACAAGGAAAATATTCCCCTAGAAAATGTACTTATTATTACAGATGATATTAATCTTTCCTTCGGAACCATTCGTTTAAAGACCAAAGGCAGTGATGGGGGACATAATGGACTGAAAGATGTTCAACAGTACCTTCTTACTGCCAATTACAATAGGTTAAGGTTTGGTGTTGGATCCGATTTTGGAAAAGGTAAACAGATAGATTATGTTTTGGGCGAATGGAACCAGGAGGAAAAGGATGCCTTGGTGGAACGTTATGGGAGAATCAATGCGCTCATACGTTCATTTGTGCTTTCCGGTGTGAACAGGACAATGAACGAATACAACGGAACCTAAGTATTTTTATCGTACTTTGAACTCAGAAATATTATTTGTAGCGGTATTGCCCTCCCTGTCGATTGTAACAATTCTCCAATAATATACGGTGTTGGTTTCAACACTTACCTTTAGATCGGATTTCCCCGATGTTAAGGTATTTATCAGGGTAGTTGGCGGGGTTTCGGTAGAAAAATAGACTTCGTATCCTTCCAGATCATTGTCCACATCTGCGCCTTCCCATTCCAGAAGAACCTCATTGTTGATGTCCCTGGCTATGTTGGATCCAGTTTTGGGAGCTATGACCTCTGCGGGAAACGGAGCATGGGTGGTTTCTGTACCAGCATTAAAAAAACGCCAGGTTTCGCTACGTGCCGTTTCCGAAACTTGAGTGTTTTTGGAAACTATTTGCCACGAATAAGGGGCTCCCCTTTCAATATTCAAATTTGCTGAGGTGCCGCCTACCACAATGGTTTGGGTGGTGTTGGTATTCAAATTGGTAGCCCTTAATTCATAAGATTCCGTGTGGTCCGATGCTTGCCATCTAAATTGCACCGTAGAATTATTGGTTCCAGTTATAGCTATGCCGGTAGTGCATTCCGAATTTTTTTCCGGAAAGACTAGCTGTGCGGACAAGGGTGGCTTGGGAGAGTCTTTCCCTCCGCAACCCACTAGGGCCAAAAAACATAAAATTACGGTTAATGGTTTCATCCGTTTATTTTTTTACAACCTTAACATTACTATTTACACCTTCTCCCTTAAATTTAAGAATATAGATACCCGAAGGCAAGCCGGTAAAATTAATACTAATTTCATTGCTAATTAAAGGATAGTCCTTTTTGCGGATCAATTGGCCTGCAAAATTAAAAATTTGCGCATTTACGGTTTCCGGTCCGTTATTTAGGAAAATTTTGACCTCCTCCTCAAATGGGTTGGGGAATACTAAAGGTTCGTCCATAAGGAACAATTGATCTTCATAGACGCCTTGACATTGCAAATTGGTCGAAACCTTAATTTGATTGATACCTTGTTTAAGTTCGAGGGTAATGCTGGACGATTTTGTTTGTGTAACTATGCCGTTCAACTCAACATGGTACAAATCGCTCCCTTCCAAGTTCAATATGGCCTGGCTACCAGAGGCGGTGAGCTTGGAAGTTACGGACAAGGGTGGAGGTTCGGTAATGATAGCTTGAAAACAATAGGGTTCATATACCTTGTCCTCTTCTGTTCCAATAATACATATTTCATAAGTCCCTGCCGCTAGGCCTTCTTTAAAAAAGAAATTGGTGAAATTATTGCTCTCGTTTATTCCATTGCCAACGAGCGTAAAGTCGTAGTCCATATTTGTGCCGGCTACGATACGTATCGAACCGTTATTTTGGTTGCTGCAGGATTCGCTGTTGATTTCTACTTCAAAATTATCTGCAGGTAAAATATAAACAGCACATCCGCTCAAATTCACTGTGGCCCCCATAGGGGTGTTTAAACATAGGTCATCCCCATCATCAAAAACACCGTCTTTATCTTCGTCTGCCCTAAAGGTACCTTCTACACAAATATCCATAGAAAAGGCATTTAAGGACCCTCCATCCGAGGCAGCAATGTCCTTGACCTCCAATATCCAGTCCCCATAGGTGGATTCTCCATTAAAAGCTGCCAAAGAGCCTAAAGGTCTTACCGCGCCCTGTATGGCCGGAGTTGTCCCACATATAAATCCTTCTGCGCTATCGTCAAATGTAGCCAGGATATCCTGATTTCCTCCACAGGAATTGGATACAAGAATTACCCTGGTGCCTGCAGGGGATATAAGGGTTACTTCCAAATCCGCGAGAAAGGAATGGGTCAGATCCAGATTAACATTTATATCTGCTACGGGCAGGTCGTTCAAAAGGGTAATGGTAGAAGTTATGGTGGGTGCTCCGGTTGTAGATATTGTAATGGGCAAATCCTTGGCCGATTCCAAAGCACAGTTTAGCTCCAAGGTGGTAAAGCTAAAGGCCGGACCAAAGGTTCCCTCTCCACAGCTATTCTTGGGTTTAACATGCCAATAGTAAGTGGTTTCCTCTGCCAGATCGGTGGCCAAATAGTAGTTGAAAATAACAGTGGCCGAATCAATAATATTGGTGAAGGCCGCGTCATCGGCAATCTCAACATCATAGGAGGTATAAGAACTATTGGATTCCCATTCCAATTGTGAGGCTATGCGCGCACTTGTAGAGCCATTGGTGGGTAATTGCAAGACCACATCCGCAAAGGTAGTTTCCAATATTTTCACATCTATTACAACTTCCTTAGATACGTTTTCTGAAGTGGCCACTATGCTTATAGGGTAATTGCCGGGAGTTACCAAATCCGTATTGGAAAAGGTAATATTCACTAGGGTGTCGTTCACCATGGTGGAGGTAGGGGAAAAATCGACTGTCAATCCCGGGGGCATGCCAATGGCGGAAAAGGTGGCCTCCTCTGAAAAACCATTATATGTTTGGTAGTTGAAGGGCACAATTAAATCATTTCCTTGGCAAACTTCGTGTTGCAATTGGGCAAAATTCAATACTATGTCTGATGGTGTTATGGTAAAATCGGAAGCGTTTACCGCTAAAAAAATATTGTCGTGGGCACTGACCATTATTCGGCCCGTAGGAGTAGCAAATCCTGGGATCAATATGTCTTGTTGCCCATCATTGGGTACGCTGTCCGCCAATTTTATGGGAAAGGAAGCCCCACCATTGGCAGAAAAATAGATGTCAACTTTTTGTGTATTTACGGGACCCTGATTTGTTTTCGCTACATCCCAGGTAACCTCCTGTCGTGTGCCTGCAGTGTACATCTCATTGATGGACTGGGAAGTTACTACAAAGGGTCCGGCATTGTCTATGACCGTAACCTTGACAAGGTCCGAAGCAACTTGCCCGCCCCCAAGGGAATTGTCCCTGACGGTAAGTGCAAAGTCCAGTTCCCGTTCTACAGAGGAAACGGTTTCCCAAGTGGTATTTACGTTGGGGTTGGTTTGGGTAAGGTTGCCCGATACAATACTGCTCAACCTTGGAAAATATCTTGTTGGAGTTACCGTTGGTTTTAAGGATCTAAAATTGGCGCCACTGAGATTTGTGGGCCCAAAGGTGTTATGGGTAACTATGCCGTCATTTATTTGTTCCCAATTGTAGGTAAGTATATCATCTATGTCCGCATCGGTGGCATTGCCCCTTAACCTAAAGGCGGTAGATTTTGGGATGGTAAAGTTGCCGGTGGGCACTATTTCGGGTGGACTGTTCAACAAGGAGATTTCTTGGGCACAACTTGTTGTTTTGATATATTCCGATATCTGAAATATACTGTAGTAATGAAAATAGTCGTCCCCGTTCAGGGCTACATTGTTATTTCCGGAAATACCTGCATATCCCATGATTGTGCTTCCGCTTCCTGGTTCGGCCTGTACCAGAGTGCCTTCGGATTCAAAGGACCAGGTGTGGTTGGCGCCAAACTGATGTCCCATCTCGTGCGCCACAAAATCCAGGTCAAAAATGTCCCCTTGTGGTATAAGGGCAGAGGAATAGGCACTCCCTTTTCTGGAATCTATGCATACCGAGGCAATAAATCCGGCATTGCCCCCATTTTGGTCCTTTTGAAACAAATGGCCTACATCGTAGTTTTCAGCGCCAATAACCGTAGTTAAGGTATTTTGTACTTCAGAATTAAGATTTGTTCCATAGGGATCGGTATCCTTGTCCGTGTAGATGACCTCATCGGTATTGGCAACAATTTCCAGACTGATTCCCAAATCGGTTTCGAAAATTTCATTTACCCGTGTAATGGTAGCATTAATGGCGGCTAGGGCATCCGGTACTGTTCCGCCGTGGAACTCGGTATATTCCCCAGTTGCAGAGATGGCCACCCGAAATTTTCTCAACACCTGGCCGTCTACCAACTTTAAGGCGGTAGGCCCTTTGTCTTTTTCTATAAGGGAGGTGGTCTCGCAAATGAAATTAGTGTTCATCATATAGGCATCTTTCCTATTGTACACTATATATTCATTGTCGGAATCCGAAACCTTCTGCATGTAGGTAGCATTTTTGTTTTCGCCGTAAACAATCATGCTTTGTACACCGTTTTGGGAAACACTAAATCTTACCCTATCCTTTTCGTTATTTAAACCTCTACCGACATATGATTTTATTTGGGGGTATTTCTTGGAAAGTTCTGGGGAAAGGACGGAGGCTTCTTGAACAACGAAAGGAATCAAGTCCCCGTTTTCATCCGGAAAACTCACTATTTTTGAGGCCTTATTGCGTTGGGCAGCCTTAAGCTCGTTGATGAAAATATCCTTCTTTAGGGAAAAAGTAACGCCGTTCCTTATTTCCAACTTTGTTGACTGCCTCTGTAATCGACGGCTCCCGGAATCGGTTTTATCCCAATATTTGGTTTGACCAAAACCGCAATAGCAAAGAAAAAATATGGATATTGAAAAAACAAGACGTAATTTTACAACCATCAAGCTGGGTTTAGTACAAACTCAAAGATAAGTTTTTTTATTATTCCATTTTTGTGATAACAGTTCAAAGCATCTCCAATTACGATAAAGAGCACCCTACTGCCATTACCATTGGCACTTTTGATGGTGTACATATTGGTCATCGTAAAATATTGGAACGTCTCATAAATAATGCCAAAGTATTGGAGTTGAAATCTACGGTGCTTACTTTTTTTCCGCATCCTAGAATGGTACTTCAAAAAGATGTTTCTATAAAGCTTTTGAACACCATTGATGAAAAAATAAAAATTATGGAGGAATTGGGTATCGATTATCTAATTGTACATCCATTTACCAAAGAATTTTCACGCTTATCCGCAACACAGTTCGTTAGGGATATTTTGGTCAACGATTTAAAGACCAAAAAAATCATTATTGGTTATGATCATAGGTTTGGCAGAAATAGGAATGCCAATATTAATGATTTGATGGCTTTTGGGAATGCCTTGGATTTTGAGGTGGAGGAAATATCTGCCCAGGAAGTGGATGATGTTTCCGTTAGTTCCACAAAAATTAGGAAAGCCTTGGAAGATGGGGATATGAAAACGGCCAATATGTATTTGGGGTATAATTATATGCTAACAGGAAGCATTGTTAGAGGAAAAGGATTGGGGAGGAAATTAAACTTTCCAACTGCTAATTTATCCATTCCCGAGGAGT
Source organism: Arenibacter troitsensis (assembly GCF_900177645.1). Taxonomy (GTDB): domain Bacteria; phylum Bacteroidota; class Bacteroidia; order Flavobacteriales; family Flavobacteriaceae; genus Arenibacter; species Arenibacter troitsensis. Next base: position 256,575 of record NZ_FXAO01000006.1, on the reverse strand, counting down.
ACAAGTTAATACCCAAAAACGGGGTCTATGTAGTGAGCAGTGTATTAAACGGCAAAACTGTTTTTGGAATGATGAACATAGGTTTTAATCCTACCGTGGAGGGCAAGACCAAAAGTATAGAGATTAATTTCTTCGATTTTGATCAGGATCTTTACGGAAAGAAAATACAGGTCGATATTATTGATCGGATAAGGGACGAAAAAAAGTTCAATTCCCTGGAAGCTCTACAGGCACAATTGAACAAAGACCGGGAGACGTCCCTTTCCATAATCTTTAATTAAATGTTGGATCGGTTTCTTTTTAAGCAAATCGATAATAGTCCGCTCCTAATTTTTAGGATATTTTTTGGCATTCTGGTAAGCCTTGAATGCTATGGTGCCATTGCTACGGGATGGGTCAAAAAAAATCTGATAGACCCGGAGTTTACCTTCAATTTTATTGGTTTCGATTGGTTGCAACCATTACCGGGAATAGGCATGTATTTGTATTTTGTTGCCATGGGTACCTTGGGGATTTGTATTGCCCTTGGTTATAGGTACCGATGGAGCGCTGCGGCCTTTGCCCTGCTCTGGACCGGTGTTTACCTGATGCAAAAAACAGCCTACAACAATCATTATTACCTGCTGGTATTGATTGCGCTGATAATGACTTTTTTACCGGCAAACAGGAATTATTCTCTGGATGCCAAGAGAGACCCTTCCATAAGGACGAGTCACATGTCCGCCTACATCAAATGGGCTATTGTTTTACAGTTGTTTATGGTCTATACCTATGCCTCCGTGGCCAAGTTGTATGGGGATTGGTTGGATTTTAGTATTATTGAGATTCTTTTTAAAAATAAAAAATCTTATCCCATTATTGGTGGGCTGCTTCAGGAACCTATGGTTCATAGTGTTGTTGGTGTTTCGGGTATTTTGTTCGATTTGTTGATCGTACCTGCCCTCTTGTGGAAACCGACTCGTAAATGGGCTTTTTTTGCTTCCATATTCTTTCATTTGTTCAATTCCATAGTCTTTCAAATCGGAATTTTTCCTTATTTGGCATTAGCGTTTACGGTATTCTTTTTTGAGCCTGAATCTATTCGGAAATTGTTTTTTAAAAAGAAGGAACCTTACCAAGGGGATGCCATTGTTGTGCCGCCCCAAAAAAAATTGGTTTTAGGAGTTTTATCGCTTTATTTTTTGATTCAATTGGCCCTGCCGGTACGCCATTATTTTATAAAGGACGATGTGTTGTGGACAGAGGAGGGACACAGGTTAAGTTGGAGAATGATGTTGAGGAGCCGCACCGGAATTACTACTTTCAGTATAGTGAACCATACCACTGGAAATTCGTATCTCGTAAATTTGGACGATTATTTAACAAGGGGACAGAAGAGTAAAATTAAATCTTATCCAGATTTTATGTGGCAGTTTGCCCAACGCTTAAAACGGGAATACACTGAACGGGGAGAAGATATTTCGGTTTTTGTAAACTCCAGGGTGAGTGTAAATGGAAAACCGTACCAAGAATTTATCGATCCAAAAATAGACCTTGCTAGCGCGTCCTGGAATTATTTTGGGCACAACGATTGGATCTTGCCCTCCCCATCCAAAAATTAGAGTAATAGTATTGACTTCTGGCTTGTTAAAACGGTTTGGTTCTATGGCAAAGTTGTAGTGGCATACCCCACGGGTCCCGGAGCATTACCAAATGGCTGCCGTCTTCCTTTGTTATTTCCTCAACAAAACTGGCTCCTTTGTCCAGCAATCTATTTTTATCTTTTTCAGCGTTTTGGGAAACAAAGGCCATATGAAAGTTTAATGGGTGCTTCGTTTTAAAATCTGTAATTTCTTCATCCGGTCTATAGTACAGTTCCAAAATTACCCGTCCTGTTGAATCTTCAAAAAAGGTCATAAAAGGAGCCTCAGTTTGTTCAAAAACTACTTCTAATCCCATATTGGAAACATACCAATCCTTAATATCCTCTACGTTTTTTACGTTCAAAGCGATGTGTTCAAAAACCATAAAATTTAATTTTGCTAATTATATCCGGTTTAAATTTATGCCGAAAATCCGAAGATTAGGTTAAATTTGCAGGATAAAAATTAAAAAAAATGTTGCAGTTACAGGCAATCCGTGAGGATAAGGAACAAATAGTTGAAGCGTTGAAAAAGCGTAATATTGAAGCCCTTCCGCTTATTGAAAGCGTTCTTCAATTGGATGAAAAACGACGGTCCCTGCAGGCACGCCTAGATAATACACTTGCCGAATCCAACAGTATTTCAAAGGAAATTGGCCAACTTTATAAAAGCGGTAAGGCTGCGGAAGCCAACGTCTTAAAGGAAAGAACCGGTAGTTTGAAGGAGGAGTCCAAGGATTTGAACGAGGCCTTGACGGCAACTGCAACCGAACTACAAAATTTACTGTACCAAATTCCAAATGTTCCACATTCATCAGTACCTGCTGGTAACACTGAGGAGGATAATGAAGAGGTGTTCAGGGAAGGGGATATCCCAACCCTAAAAGAGGGTGCGCTACCACATTGGGAATTGGCCAAGAAATATGACATTATAGATTTTGAACTGGGAGTAAAGATAGCTGGTGCTGGATTTCCTGTGTACAAGGGTAAAGGTGCTCGATTGCAAAGAGCCCTTATTTCCTACTTTTTGGATAAGAATGCCGCCGCCGGATATAATGAAATTCAAGTGCCACATTTGGTAAATGAGGCTTCTGGTTATGGTACGGGTCAGTTACCCGATAAAGAGGGACAAATGTATCACGTAGGTGAGGATGATCTTTATCTCATCCCCACCGCCGAGGTACCGGTAACCAATATTTTTAGGGATGTTATTTTAAGCGAATCCGATTTTCCCATTACGCATACCGCTTATACTCCTTGTTTTAGGAGGGAAGCCGGGAGTTATGGTGCCCATGTGCGCGGACTTAACCGCTTGCATCAATTTGACAAGGTAGAAATAGTTAGGGTTGAACATCCAACTAAATCATATGAGGCCTTGGATGGTATGGTAGAGCATGTTAAAAACATACTTAGGGAACTAAAATTGCCTTATAGGATCTTACGACTTTGTGGAGGCGATTTGGGCTTTACTTCTGCCCTTACCTTTGATTTTGAGGTCTTTTCAACCGCTCAGGATCGCTGGTTGGAAATTAGTTCGGTCTCCAATTTTGAAACTTTTCAGGCAAATAGATTAAAACTGCGCTATAAGGACGAAAATGGCAAAAGTCAGTTGGCACACACCTTAAATGGCAGCTCCTTGGCCTTGCCCAGGGTATTGGCCGGAATATTGGAAAATTATCAGACAGAGGATGGAATCCAAATTCCTGAAGTCCTTATCCCTTATACCGGTTTTGATAAAATCAGCTAAAACCAGTTGGATTAAAATTTGTATTTATAGCCTAGTAGATAATGGCCATCACTTTTGTTAAAGGTGATTTCCATATGTTTCTTTTGATATGGGGTAGTGAAAATATAGGAGCTTCCCACACCAATTATGGCGCCTGCCAAAACGTCCCAACCATCGTGTTTATCGGCCTGTATTCTGGAATAGCCCGTAAAACCGGCCAGCGCATAGGCTGCAGCACCATATTTCCAACCATAGCGTTTTTGGATAAAAGCAGCGCTCTGAAAGGTGATAGAGGTATGGCCTGAGGGAAAGGAGGAATTGTTGCTCAAATCCGGTCTAGGCTTGTCTATGGCCATTTTTAAACCAATGGTGAGTGCCTGGTTCAAGAGGAATCCTTTGGTAAATTGCCATGTTCCCTTTTGGTCTCCAGTAATTATAGAAGTGCCCAGGGCTGTTGTCGGCATGGTAAATAATAATACATCCCCTAAATTGGTAATAGTTTTGTCCTGGGCCTTTAGCATTGTGCCGAATAGTGTGATCAGCAATAATAACAGGGTTTTGATATGCGGATGGAATTTTATAAACCCCTGACTTAAGTTGGAAACCATAATTTATTAGCGTTGACTAATATGTGATATGCTGGGCATATTTGATAAGCAAATAAAATATATGAATTTAAAGATAAACTAAAGCTGGGGTTCCATGTTTTGGGGAGCAAGAATGCCCAAGGATTTTTCCATTATGGAAATATTAATATGTTTTTCTTCTACTTTGTAGAATTCCCCGTCTATTTGCGAATCTAAAAATAGCCCGTCATTCCTGCAAATTTGTAATGTTTTGGTTTGATAGGTTTTGATCTCCTTTAGCCAATGGTACTTACGTACCAACATTAATGCGCCGAACAACAACATTTTTAATTTACTTAGTTCGGGAACTATTAGTACGTCCAACTGGCCATCCATTAAAGAGGCTTTCGGGGTTAAGCTAATGTTGAATCCCAGTTCATTGGAGTTGGAAACGAATACTAAAAATGGGTTATTTATGGTATGGTCCTCATCTATGGATATCCTTACGTCCCTTCCTCTTTTAAACTCGATAAAAGATCTAAGAGAGGCCTTTAGATAACCAATAAGGGTTCTCTTTTTTAAGGCTTCATAGTTTTTTATGACATTGGCATCGAAACCCATTCCGGTATTACTGAAAAAAAAGGATTCATTTACTTTTCCAACATCTATAGTTACTATATGGTTATTTTTAATTATTTCAATAGCTTTTTCAATAATTGATGGAATCATAAGATGGGAGGCCAGTCCGTTTCCCGATCCTATAGGAATAATTCCCAGCAATATATTTGTGCCTACCAGACAAGAGGCAACCTCATTGATGGTACCATCCCCTCCACATGCTACAATGGTTTGGGCACCTTCTTGGATGGAATCTTTGGTAAGTGAAATAGCCTGTTTTTTATATTTGGAGTATTTAACGGAAAGGAGATATTCAGTTTCCTTAAAGTAAGATCTAAGAAATTCCTTTTCCAAAAAAATATTACCGGAACCGGCCTTTGGATTGATTATAAAATGAATATTTCTCAAAATATTTATTGCTGTGTCTTTAGCCCGTTGTGGGCGTACAAATAATTGGCTGCCTGGTAAAATGCTATGGTGGTGTCCAAATAATTTTTGTCTGTTGGAATTAGGGTTAGGTTATTATTGGTGGAATTCCATTCGTAAAAGTTAAACTTCTTTTGATCTCCCAAAACCATTACTCTATTTCCTTTTAAAAGGCCCAATTTCCTGTAATTGCCAATAAACGCCCTTTCGTCCTCCTGTTTCATACTAAAGATATTTTTTCCGAACAAATTACTGGTGTAATCCCAGTTTAATAACGAAAATACCGTGGGAAACATATCTATTTGGGAACAAAGCTTATTTATTTTTTGTGGTGCAGTATCCTGAAGATTGCAAATCATGGCCGGGATGTGATAATTGTTGATATCCAGTTCCCCTCTTCCGGCACTGCTGGCACAATGATCGCTCATAATAACCAGAACAGTATTCTTAAACCATGGCCTTGTCTTGGCAATTTTCAAGAATTGGGCTATAGCATAATCGGTATACTTTATAGCCCCTTGTCTGCTGGTCCCAGATGGGATATCTATTGAACCTTCAGGATAAGTGTAGGGTTTGTGATTGGAGGTGGTCATCACAAAATCAAAAAAGGGTTTGTTGTTTTCGTGGGCCATATCGGCTTCCTTTATCACCTTTCTATAAATGTCTTCATCACAGACGCCCCAAGCATTTTCAAATGTTACTTCGTCATCCTCAATGTTGGTTCTTGTGGTTTTTATTTCCTTGTCCAGTAGAAAACCTCTGCCACGGTCTACGATATTAAATCCGTTGCCACCAAAGTAGGTGTTCATATTATCGAAATAACCATCTCCGCCATAAAAGAAATTACGGCTATACCCCATGTTTTTAAATACTTCCCCAATAGTAAATAGTCCTATATTGTCTGTTCTTTTCACAATACTTCTTCCCTGTGTAGGAGGAATGGATAGGGTTATGGCTTCCATACCACGGACTGTTCTTGTTCCAGTGGCATACAGATTGGTGAAAAATATGCTGTTAGATGCCAAACTGTCCAGGGTTGTGGTAATGTTGTAATCGCCACCAAGGGTGTTCAAGTATTTGCCGCTCAAACTTTCTATACAAATGAAAATAATGTTCGGCTTAATGGGCTTGGCTACTGAATCTGTATTTTGAATTGTTCTAAGTATGGAATGGTCTTTTGGTTTTAGGAAAGTTGCCTTTTCATTTTTGTAGGATGCTTTCACCAGATCAAAAGCCTTATCGGTATTTATAGTCTTATAAAAATCGTCGAAAGAAAGTTCGTTGTTCCTGAAGGCGGCAAAAAAGGAATAGATTCCGGCCTTGGACAATTCGTTGTTGTACCTGTTGGCAAACTGTTCTGCCTGTTTGTTCTTAATAAATAATCCAGAAATAATAGCAATAAATAGAACGGCAAGGAAGGGTAATAACTTGGCTTTAAAGGGGGTGTTGCTTTTAAATGTTTTGGTAAATGCCGCTTTTTTGTAGGTAATAAAGATCAATAGCCCAACGGCAATTAAAATCAGGCCGACCAAATAGGGGATGGGGTAGGATTCGTTTATGTTTTTGACCACCTCGTAGGAATAGACCAAATAATCTACCGCAATAAAATTGAACCTATTTTTAAATTCGTCCCAAAAAGTGATTTCTGCAAAGAACGAAAACAGGAATATAATTAGGCCTATGTTATAAGCAAAATAGGTGATTGATTTGTCTACGATACTTCCGTGAAATTTTTGCGGCATCAGCAGTAAATATAAAGAGTAGGGCAGAGCAAAGAAGGAAACAGTGCCTACATCGAATAAAAACCCGATACCAAAGGTGGAGATTATTGTTGTGATCGAGGTGTCAATTTCCCCAAAGCTCCAAAATAAAAATACGGTCCTAACTAAGAAGGACAGTATTAGGAAAATGCAGATAAAGGTTTTTAGCAGTGCAAATCGGTCGGGGAATATTTTTTGCCACATTTTTTGAATCGATAAATATGAGTTAATATTAGGATAACATTCTAAAGAAATTTTAAAGAGTCAAACTCCTTGGGTCTTTGCACCAGTTAAAACTTATACTTAAATCCGGCTCTTATGATCTGAGTTTCATAATAATTTTCATAGGAAGCGCTAAAGCCTTCTCCAACAATTTTTTGTCTCAGGCCAAAGGTGTTAAAAATGTCCGAGGCGGAGAGGGTAAATTCTGCATGGCCTTCCCAAACTATTTTCTTTAGACCGGCATCAATCAAGGATCGGGACAGTTGTTTGCCTTGGGGAATATTCTTTTCGGAGTAATACAGCCCAGTAAGCTGCAGGGTCCAATTTGCGGGCAGAACAATTTCATTGTTAATTTTAAAATCACCTGCATTATCGGAAGATTTTTCAATAGAAAATGGTCTCACATAGGGGAATAGCAAAGTGCCGGTATAGTGGTCTATGTGGTTTACATACCAATTTAAACTGGCGGAAAGTTTCCAATTTTTGGTAATATCCTGACTCATCAGCAATTCGATACCCGTGTTGGTGGCATAACCCGTATTTTGATATATTTTGTTTACAATGTCATAATCCGGGTTGGATTCGTCCAAGCTAAAAATACGCATATATTGATCTTTTATCATTCTGTGGTAGAGGGCAGAAAAAAGGGAGCCCGTTCCCCAGCTGTATTTATGGGCCACCTCCATGGCGTCCGTAAATTGGGGACGTAAATACGGATTGCCCACTTTTAAGAGTTCCGGATCATCATATTTGGGAAAAATGCGCAGTTCGGGTTCGCCAGGTCGATCTACCCGTCTATTATAAAACATGGATAACCTGTTATGATCATTTAATTTATAGGTAAAGCGCAAACTGGGGAAAAGTTCAAAATAATTGTAGGCGTCGTTGTTCTGGTAATAGTTGTTAGCCGGGTCTATGTCGTAAAATACATCAGTATGTTCTGCACGCAAGCCGGCTTCAATATCATATTTTTCCTTTTCCAGCAAATAGTTGGTATAAAGGGCGTAGAGGTTTTCTCCCCAGTCGGAAAAGGTACCCATATCAGGATATATAATACTATTGTTCCCCGGAGTTATAGTGTACTCCACCGGCAACCTTCTGATTCTTACTTTGGATCCCAATTCTATTTTCCCATGCTTAAAAGCTCTGGAGTAGTCTGCAGATAGGCTGGTCGTATGCTCAATGGCCAAAATATTGGTGGCATCCCGTCCGACCCTTATGGCAGAACTGTCGTTCAGGAAATAGCTTTCATCTTCCAGCCCCCTGGTGTATTGGGCATTTGCGCTAAGGGTATGGCCTATCTTCGAAAATTTATGTTTGTAATTTACGGCGATATTTATATAACTTGTAACCTCTTCCTCCTGCCAATTGTAATACCTTTCCCGGCTATCTGTGTCCAAATTTGTAAAAGCAACCTGTGAAGTGTCTATGTGCTTTTCGCGGTCGTACATACCCGAAACCGTTATAACATCATTTTCATTTAGTTCCCAATCTATGCCCCCATTAATAATGGCACGGAATTGTCTACGGTTTTCCGGCACCTGTGATATGATATTTTTGCCGTCGTCATAGTGTCTCGTGGTAAATTCGTTATTCGGTAGGGCCTCCTGTAAAATAAATTCCGACAGTAAAAAATAGTTTAATTTATTGGCCTTGTAGTTGAAATTTAGACTGGGAATAAGTTTGGGGTTAAGGGAATAAGATCCAAGATCGGTTTTGGTATCCTCCTTCTTTTTACCCAATGCCCCCAAACCAAGCGAGAGTCCGGCATCTCCATTAAATCCGGTCTTTTTTTCCTTTTTATAAATGATATTGACGATTCCGGCGAAACCATTGGCGTCGTATTTGGCCGATGGATTATTGATTATCTCTATTTTTTCAATATTGGCCGCAGGGATATTGCCCAATCCCTTCTGATTGCCAAATCCGGTAAGACTGGATTGTTTTCCGTCTATTAAAATAACGACCTTGTCACTTCCCCGAAGTATTACCTTTCCGTCCTGATCAAAGGTTACCCCGGGCATGGTTTTCATGGCATCCAGTACAGAGCCCCCAGATTGGGCAATATTGTCGCTTAGATTAAAGGATTTTTTATTCAATTCAGCATTGGTAGTGGACTGTTTTCCTGTAACCTCTATTTCATTCAACATTTCGGCGTCCGGGGATAATTCTACCCGACCCAGATCAAAAACGAGATTAAGTCCACTGGTGGTAATTTTTTGTGAGGTGGAAGCATATCCTATATAGGTAAAATATATGGTGTAGGTGCCAACAGGGATATTTTCGATAAAAAATTTTCCATCATCTTCCGTAATACCTCCAGTTACCAAAGAATTATCGGGAAAATGGTTGACCGCTACATTTGCAAATGGCATTGGTTCTTTGGTGGAGGCGTCTAGCAATTGCCCGGTGATACTTATGGATTTTTGAGCAGAAACAATAGAAAGACCAAAAAGTATAAATGTTAATAAGAAGTTGGTATTCTTGATCATATTGGTAGTCAGAATTCAATTTTGCCCGAAAAGTAAGGGAGTAATCTAAAGAGAATTTAAAGCCCGATAACTTAGCTCGACAATTTCCTTGTGGACGTGGTGGAGCCAAAATCTATAGAAAAACAGTGATGCCCGTTTATGTAGGCGTAAGTAATGTCGTAACCGTAAAGGTCACATATTTTCTTAACTATGGCAAGACCCAGTCCGGTCGATTTAAATTCCTTATTTTCCCTGTAAAACCTTGTAAAAAGCTGTTGCGGATTGGCAATTGAAGTGGCGCCATAATTGTAGACGGAAAGAACCATGTTCTTCGACTCTATATTTATGGGTTTTCCATGAGAACTGTGTTTTATGGCATTGGAAATGATGTTGTTGCATAATATTTCCGCCAAATAAGGGTCCATATTGGCCATGATGTTACTGGCTTTTTCGAAGGTTAAGCTAATCGTGGAAATCTCATTAAAATTGGAAATGATTTGGGCTATTAAATCGGTGATATCAATACTCGCCCTGTGCGTAAACTGGTGGTTCTCCAACTTGGTCAACAATGCCAAGCGTTTATTTAATTGTGTTAGTCGCTGTATGTCTTTTTGTATGGACGCCAACTGGTTAAATTGTATCTCGGTTAACGATTGGCCATTAATTATATTTTCAATTTTGGCCTGTATAATGGCCAAGGGGGTCTGTAGTTCGTGGGAAACATCCTCTGTATATTGCTTTAAATTTTCATAATCATCACGTACTTTACCCGTTAACTGGGAAATTTCTTTGTTTAATTCAGAAAACTCCAGGATTTCACTGTCCAATAGTTGTAAAGGTTCTTTGGACAATAATGAAAACTTTTTCATTTGCTCCAAATTATGAAAGAACGGATTCCATATTTTTTTGTTATTGGATTTGTTCAGGTAGAATTGGAAAACAAAGACCAAGAGTATTATGACCATATAGGAAAGAATAATGGCCCATAAAATTTGGTTGGTTTCCACGACAAGGACGCGCACGGATATCTTATACGATTTACTGTTGATGCTTTTATAGGTAGAAAGTTCCCTGAACAACTCCATTTCATCTTGGGAAGGATCGAAGATAACTGTGTCCTTGGTAAAAGCTGTTTTTAATTCGTCTACTTCATTAATCTCTATTATGGGGGCCAAAGAACTGGGGTGTTGCCCTGCCAATAGTGCACTTTCTATTCTAGCTTCTGCGGAAAATAATTCCTCTTCTACCTCCTTTTCAAGCAACCATCGTACATAAAAGAATAGGGCAATGGTACTAAGGACCATCAATAGCATGCTTGCCCAAAGAAATGATTTGGACGCTTTTCGCAATAAAGGTATTTTTATGTTCTTTTTGGCCAAGTTTTATTCTTCTGTGAATTTATAACCACTTCCGTAAGCTGTCTTGATGTATTTTGCGCCTTCAGACGTTAATTTTTTTCGTAGGTTGTTGATATGGACATATATAAAATCGAAATTATCTGCCAGATCGCTGTTGTCCCCCCAGAGATGTTCTGCTATAATTTCTTTGGAGAGGATCCTGTTTTTATTGGTAATAAAGAAAAGCAATAAATCGTATTCCTTGCGGGTCAGGGTCAAGGGTTTGTCAAGGACATAGGCCGATTTCGCTCCTGTATCTACCCTTATTTCATTAAATAAAATATTTTCATCACCGCCAAATTTGCCCCTTCTCAAAACAGCCTTAATCCGCGAATTAAGCTCTGCCAAATGAAAGGGCTTGGTTATGTAATCATCTGCTCCCAAATCCAGACCTTCAAGTTTATCGCTTAAGGAATTATTCGCCGAAATAATGATCACACCCGTTTTTTTCTTTTCCTTTTTTAAATGTTTTAGGACTTCCAGACCGCTGCCGGTGACCAAATTAACATCTAGGATAATTACGTCATAATCGTATAGGGATACTTTGTAAATGGCCTCCTCATAATTGGAAGCACATTCGCAAACATTCCCATCCCTTTCCAAATAGGTGACAATGGATTGTTGTAAGGAAATTTCGTCCTCTGCAATTAATAGTTTCATCCAAAAAAAATAATAAACAAAGTTACAGCTTAAATCTAAGCTGAATTTAAAGTTTGGCCTACTTATAATTCTTTATATTGGCCTTAACACCCACTTTGTACATTCTACGTATCTTTGAAAAAAAGAATCTTTGCGACTACTTTTATTCATACTTATTTTTTCTTGTTCCCAACTGTTGCTTTCCCAAGAAGACTTTTTGGCGAAACAGTATTTTGAGGATGGTGCTTTTGATAAGGCCGTAGTGTTCTATGAAAAGTTGGTTGCCAAAAATCCGATGCGGACAGATTATGGCGAAGGCTTAGTGGCCTGCTACCAACAATTGGAAAAGTATGATAAGGCCGAGGAATTTTTGCTGAAGGCGGTGAACGAACAAAATATTTATCCTACCATGCTCATTGAGCTGGGGTACAATTATACCTTGCAGGACCAACCGGAAAAGGCGACCGAGTATTACAATGCAGCCCTCCAAAAAATTAATGAGAATCCCAATTTTGGCTATGGCCTTGGTTATAGGTTTCAGAAATATGCTTTGTTGGATTATGCCATAAAGGCATATTCCCTAGCCATGGAGCTTAATCCCCAGTTGGATTATAATTTTCAAAAAGCCAGAATCTACGGGGAGCAGGGGAATATAGAGCAGATGTATGAATCCTATTTAAAATTAATAAGTGAAGGCAAGGCTTCCCAGGCAAATGTACTGCGCAATATTAACGATTTTATTAGTACCGAGGCCGAAAATCCAAATAACATAAAATTCAAAAAGGTGTTGCTTCAGAATGCGCAAGGAAGCCCGGATATCCTTTGGAACGAATTGCTGAGTTGGCTTTTTGTTCAACAAAAACAATTTAGGAGCGCCTTTAACCAAGAAAAGGCCATTTACAAAAGGGGTGGGGAGACTTCGTTGCAGCGTTTACAGGGATTGGGAAAACTGGCCATGGAGGAAGAGGATTTAGATACCGCAAAGGATGTATTTCTATATATATCCGAAAATAGTGCAGACCCTATAGTGGCGCTGGATGCCCAGCTGAATCTTATTGAATTGGATTTATTGGAAGTTGATGATAAGGTGCTGGATAAGGTCCAAAAGAAGTTCGATGACCTGCTCGGCGTACACGGTTACCAAATGGAAACCCTCCAGCTACAGATAGCCTATGCCAAATTCTTGACCTTCAATAAAAATAACCCCGAACCTGCTATTGGGATATTACGCCAATGTTTGGAGCTGCCCCTGAATAATTATAGCAAATCCTATATTAAAAGTACTTTGGGCGATATTTTGGTCTTTGACCGACAGTTTAATCAGGCCTTGATCTATTTTTCCCAGATTCAGAAAGATTTAAAAAACGATGTCCTTGGTCAGGATGCCCGTTTTAAGGTGGCGCAAACTAGTTTTTACAAAGGGGATTTTGATTGGTCTTTAACGCAATTAAAGATACTGAGGGGGTCTACCTCGCAATTGATTGCCAATGACGCCATGCAACTAAGCCTGTTGATTTCCGATAACTCCTTGGAAGATTCTACCCAAACGGCCTTAAAGAAGTATGCCCGGGCCGATTTTCTGGCCTATCAAAATAAAAAGAAGGATGCAGTGGAGCTGTTGGAAGATATTCTCCAAAATCATAAAGGGGAAAAAATAGAGGATGAGGCACTTTTGAAACAGGCCGAAATTTTAATCGAATTAAAGGATTATGAAAAGGCGGAATTTAACTACCTTAAAATAGTGGAATTCTATGCCAACGATATTTTGGCCGATGATGCCAATTTCGCCCTGGCGGAATTGTATCGCAATATTCTGGATCAGCCCGAAAAGGCCAAGGTGCATTACGAGAAAATTATCTATAACTATCAGGATAGTTACTTTTTTCCGCTGGCAAGAAGGAATTTCAGGATGTTGCGGGGAGACAGTATTAATTAGTGCCCAATACCTTGGCCTGTCCTTAAAATGAATATAAATATTCCCTTTCGGGAAAGTAAAGAAATAGCATGTATATTTACAATGTTACCATGAATATCGAAGAATCTATCCAAGGACAGTGGTTGTCCTGGATGAAGGAGGTCCATATCCCGGAGATGTTGGAAACCGGAAAGTTTACCAAGGCTATTATGTCCCAGGTTTTGGTGGAGGAGGAGATGGGAGGGGTTACGTACTCCATTCAATATACCACAGATTCTAAAGAAACCCTTCAAAAATATTACGCCGAAGATGCAGAAAGACTGCGTAAAAAAGTGATGGAACTCTTTGCCGGTAAGTTTGTTGCCTTTAGGACAGAGTTGGCGATCATAAGCGAACATTAATTAAACACGCAGCGCCATGAGCAAAAAAGGGAAAAAGGCCCTCCATGCCAAGAAGGAAAAGTTCAATAGACCTTGGCAGGAGGAAAGTCCGGTAAAAGCAAAAAAACATTTAGGACAACACTTTTTGAAAGATGAGACCGTTGCCCAAAAAATTGGGGAAACGCTCAAATTGGATGGTTATCGCAATGTTTTGGAAATAGGCCCGGGTACTGGGGTGCTCACTAAATATTTGTTGGAAAAGGATATCGATTTGGTGGCTATGGATCTGGATGAGGAATCTATCATTTACCTTAACCACAGTTTTCCTTTGGAGCACAATAAATTAATGCAGCGCAAAGGAGAATTTAAGGTTTTGGAGGCCGATTTTTTGCAGTATGACCTATGGACCCTTTTTGGGGAGGAGCAGTTTGCCATTACCGGGAATTTTCCTTATAATATTTCCACCCAGATCGTCTTTAAGATGTTGGAATTTAAGGATCAGGTTCCGGAATTTACCGGAATGTTCCAAAAGGAGGTCGCCGAAAGGATTTGTGAAAGGGAAGGGAGCAAGGCCTATGGAATTCTATCGGTTTTGGTGCAGGCATTTTACGACGCTGAATATTTATTTACAGTTTCGCCACAAGTATTTGATCCGCCTCCCAAAGTGCAGTCAGGAGTATTGCGACTTACCAGAAAGGAAAATTTCCATTTGGAGGTGGATGAAAGACTGTTCAAACAGGTGGTCAAGGCAGCGTTTAACCAGCGCAGAAAGACCATTCGTAACAGTTTAAAAACATTCAATCTTTCCGATGTTCTCAAAGAAGATGCTATATTTGGCCTGCGCCCGGAACAATTGAGCGTTGCGGACTTTATTTCGTTGACACAGAAGATTGCAAATGATACCATTTAAACTCACCGAGGAATATTTAGCTGAAATAGAACAGCTAATAGACGACCAGCAGGATGGGCAATTGTCCGCGCTCTTGGCGGAGGTGCATTATGCGGATGTGGCGGAGATCATCAACGAATTGGATGAGGACCATGCCACCTATCTTATAAAACTTCTGGACAGCGAAAAAACATCGGAAACCCTTACGGAGTTGGATGTAGATGTCCGGGAGGCCATCCTCGCCAATCTATCTGCCAAGGAAATAGCCGGAGAGTTGGACGAGTTGGATACCGATGATGCTGCGGATATCATAGGGGAACTCCCCAAAAATATGGTCCAAGAAGTTATTTCCGAATTGGAGGACAGGGAACATGCCAAGCATATTGTGGACCTGTTGCGCTATGACGAAAATTCGGCCGGTGGACTTATGGCCAAGGAGCTGGTAAAGGTCAATGAGAATTGGAACGTGCTTACCTGCGTAAAGGAAATGAGGGCGCAGGCGGAAAATGTTACCAGGGTACATTCCATTTATGTGGTAGATGATGAAGGTAAACTTAAGGGGCGACTTTCCCTAAAGGATTTGTTGACCACTTCCACCAAGACCCATATCAGTGAAGTATATATTCCCAAGGTAGATGCGGTTAACGTAAATGAAAAACCAGAGGAAGTTGCCAAAATCATGTCCAAATACGATTTGGAAGCCATTCCTGTGGTCGACGAAATTGGAAGACTGGTTGGCCGTATTACCATAGACGATATTGTGGACGTTATAAGGGAGGAGGCAGAAAAGGATTATCAGTTGGCGGCCGGTATTTCCCAAGATGTAGAGGCAGATGACAGTATTTGGGACCTGACCCGTGCCAGATTGCCCTGGTTGTTTCTGGGCCTTTTGGGAGGTGTAGGGGCCGCAGCCATCATGGGTGGATTTGAGACGCTAATGAGCGATTATGGAGTGCTATTCTTCTTTACCCCGCTAATAGCTGCCATGGCCGGTAATGTTGGGGTGCAATCCAGCGCTATAATGGTGCAGGGATTGGCCAATGACGATCTTAAAGGGAGTATCACCGGAAGGCTAGTAAAGGAAATGTTGTTGGCCTTACTTAACGGTACCGTTTTGGCATCCATACTCTTATTTTTTACCTGGCTATGGAAAGGTAGTTTTCTTACCTCCCTGGCCATTTCCATCTCCTTGATCACCGTAACTGTGGTGGCAGGGATTATAGGGACCTTTATACCGCTCTTTCTGCACAAAAGGGGCATAGATCCCGCTATAGCCACTGGACCGTTTATTACTACAAGCAACGATATTTTCGGGATTTTGATCTATTTTTCCATCGCCAAGGTTATTTTGGGTATTTAGGGCACTCCGCCTTTTTGGGCGGCGGGCTTTCCGCGCTACATGGTAGCCTGCTGTAATCCCTAGTGCACTTGGTTTAACCAACAGAGTTTATGGGTACATAAAACCCTTGTAATTTAATGGTAAATGTGCTTGTATACTACATAGGAGTAAGGGAGGATCAATATCATTTGTTGTGTTTCTATAAAATTTGGGATTAATATGATTTGACGTTTGGCTGGATTTGTTGGTGAGAATCCAGTGAAATTATACTTTTTATTTACGCATTTCGTTCTTTTTTTATCATTAGTTTTCGTGAACCTGCAATTTTTTTAATGTCCAATGCAAGAGGTTAACTAAGTTCATGAATACGTTCTTCTTTCATTTTCTTTGCTTGTCCAAAGAAAACGAAACAAAAGAAAAGACACCTTCTCCGAGGAATTTTTTAGACCATGTCTAAAAACCGGTTTCAAAACTCCGCGCTTTTTTAAAAAGAAAAAAGCTGGATCTCGGAGTTTTTGAACCCTATTCTGCGGATCAGGAAAACCAACGACAAGCTTCTCGTTTTGGTTTTCGGCCTATTTTTATTTTAGTAGTAAATCAAGGAGTTTACACATCGGCCTAAGGAAGGCGTCCAAAGAGCATTTCACCTTAGTGAAAGCGGCCTGGATGCTGCGGCAGTGTAAAGTCCGTAGATTTCAAGAAAAGAAAAATCAGCCTAGCGTTTTTTGGTTCGTTTTTTGGGCGATGCAAAAAATGAACATAACACCATCTTTGGGATTGTTTTTATCTCTTTTCAATTCATGCACAACTTTTAGGGTTGATCCGTAAGGGAAGTGCACTATTTTTGTTTTTAGATAAAAAGCCTTAATACGGGTATTTGGCACAGATGACGTAAAGTTGGCGCAAAGATGGCGTTACCACAAAACCTGATCCGATTTAGTTTTGTTTTAAATTATTAAAACACCAAGAATGAAAAATGGAAATTTAGCAATTAGGGTAAAGGAATTAAGAAAGAGAAATGGCTTGTCTCAAGAGGTACTGACTGAAAATTCAGGATTGAGTTTAAGAACAATTCAGCGCATTGAGAATGGAGAAACCCAACCGACCGGTGACACCCTCAAAAGGATTGCC
The DNA here is from genome assembly GCF_900177645.1 of Arenibacter troitsensis. Taxonomy (GTDB): domain Bacteria; phylum Bacteroidota; class Bacteroidia; order Flavobacteriales; family Flavobacteriaceae; genus Arenibacter; species Arenibacter troitsensis. Next base: position 239,475 of record NZ_FXAO01000006.1, on the reverse strand, counting down.
AAGGCACTAAATGTTACGCCCAATGAGCTAGTGGATTGGACCATTATGGAAGACAAGGGATTTTTGAAAGCCCTTAATTTGTCTGCACTTACATTCCTGTTCTTTCCCGTACTTGGAATATTGGTGCCATTAATAATGTGGATCTCTAAAAAGGACAAATTAAAGGACCTCAATAAGATAGGTAGGGATATTATCAATTTTGAAATTACTTGGACAGTATTGCTTTTTCTTGGGTTTCTGTTAAATGCTGTTTACATGGCCTATTATTGGGAAACAAATGGAGTTGTTTCTGCAAGTAGCATACTTTCCAGTGTGAGGTTCAATATGTTCTTTCTAATTTTTATGTATTTGTTTAATCTCGTATTTGTAATTTTCAACACCGTCTTAATTGCCAAGGATAAAGAGGTCAGGTATTTTCCCAAAATTAATTTCATAAGAAAATGATGTAGTTATTGTGAGCATGGCCTATGGCCTAGTACCTTTTCTCACATACTTCGCTTTGTCTGAATAACTACATTAGAATTAATGTTTTTGTGAACAAACAGATAGTATTTATAGTTTGTCCCAGTATTTAAACCCGAAAATAGTCCGGTTTCATGTTTCTATTAGTCCAGCGGTCGTGTATCTTTGCCACATAATATTAAGTTTATGAAAGTTCTCCATTTAGATGTAAATCACCCACTGATCATTGAGCAATTCAATGCCCTGGGGTTTCAAAATGATGAAGATTATACCTCCTCCAAAGCGGAAATTGAAAAGAAAATAGCCGATTATGATGGTGTTATCATCAGAAGTAGGTTCACTATAGACGAGGCTTTTTTGGATAAGGCGGTCAACCTTAAGTTTATAGGGCGCTTGGGAGCCGGTCTGGAAAACATAGATACCGACCATGCCAAGCGACTGGGAATCTTTTTAGCCGCCGCCCCGGAAGGGAATCGGAATGCTGTTGGGGAACACACCTTGGGAATGGTATTGTCCCTCTTCAATAAATTGAACAAGGCGGACAAGGAAGTAAGAAATGGGAAATGGGACCGGGAAGGAAACCGTGGTATAGAGCTGGAAGGCAAAACGGTTGGCATTATTGGCTATGGCAATATGGGCAAGGCCTTTGCCAAAAAATTAAAGGGCTTTGATGTGGAAGTTATATGCTATGACATTGTAGGTGGTGTTGGTGATGAGAACGCTAGACAGGTTGGGATTATGGAATTTAAACAAAGGTCGGAGGTCATTAGCCTTCATGTGCCTCAAACTCCGTCCTCCATCAATATGATCAATGCCGATTTTCTAAAGGATTTTAAGAATCCCATTTGGTTGATCAATACCGCTAGGGGGAAATGCGTGGTTACGGAAGACCTTGTTTCCGCATTAAAAGAGGGCAAGGTCCTCGGAGCCGGATTGGATGTGTTGGAATATGAGAAAAAATCTTTTGAAGATATGTTCAGCGGGTCAGAATTGCCCGAGGCCTTTACTTATTTGATCAATGCCGATAATGTGCTCCTAACACCGCATGTGGCCGGATGGACAGTAGAGAGTAAAATAAAATTGGCCCAGACAGTGGTGGACAAGATTAGGGAAAAATTCTGCTAGGCAAGGCCTGCAGCCTCTAATTCAGATCTTTTAGGCCATAGGGTCATTGTGCTGTTGTACTGTGCACTTGCCTTTTTAAGTTGAGATAATATAAATAGAAGATCATGAAAAATAGAGTAACAGGATTGGGCGGGTTTTTCTTTAAGACCAAAGACCCAAATGCAATTAAACAATGGTATAACAAACATCTGGGACTCAACACGGATCAGTATGGCTGTACTTTTTGGTGGAAGGACAAAGAGGGGCAGGACTGTTCAACCCAATGGAGCCCCATGAAGGACGATACCAATTACTTTAAACCTAGCAAATCCCCGTTTATGATGAACTTCCGAGTGGAGAATTTGGAGGAATTGCTCAAAGTTTTAAGGCAGGAAGGTGTTACTGTTGTAGGCGAAATAGAGGAGTACAATTACGGCAAATTCGGTTGGATTTTGGATCCGGATGGTAACAAGCTGGAATTGTGGGAACCCAATGATAAAGCGTTTCTTTGATTAGAAAATAATTATTACATTTAGTTCCATTATTAATCAACTAAAACACTGCCATGTCAGAAGAAAACAAAGATTTAGGAGATAAGGCCAAAGACGCCAAGGAATCTGCAAAAGAGTTTGCAAGTGAAGCTAAGGAATCGGCTAAGGAATTTGTCGATGATACCAAAGAGGCTGCCAAAGATTTTGGTCAGGAGGCCAAAAAAACAGCCAATGAATTTAAGGAAGGATTGGCAAGTGCCGGAGGGGATAATAAAAAAATTCTGGCAGGGGTTCTTGCCATTGTCTTTGGGCAATTAGGGGTACATAAGTTTATACTTGGATATCAAAAGGAGGGGATAATTATGTTGGTAGCAACCGTTATAGGTTATGCGACTATGTGTTTGATTATTGGGAGTTTTATTGTAATGGCTATGGCAATTATTGGTCTTATTGAAGGCATTATTTATCTAACCAAGAGCGATGAGGAATTCTACAATACCTATCAGGTAGGAAAGAAACCTTGGTTCTAAAAAAAATATAGTCGGGTTCTTTTGATCCGACTTTCTTTTTATCAATATTAATCGTAATATTACGATAAATTGAAATGCTAAACCAAGGGTCTTTTTAAGACCTAGGTTTGTTCTAAAAAGTATATTCATGGAGATACGCACTATGAAAAACAGCGATTGGCCAGCAGTTGCCCATATATACCAGCAGGGTATGGATACTGGTTTTGCTACCTTCGAGAAAGAGGTCCCCTCCTTTGAGGTGTGGGATGCAGGTCATCTTCAGCTAGGAAGATTGGTGGCCGTTAATGGGGAAACCATATTGGGCTGGGCAGCACTTTCCCCAGTATCCAGCAGATGTGTATATGGTGGTGTAGCCGAGGTAAGTGTTTATATAGGACAGGGCAGTAGGGGTCAAGGTGTGGGTAAAATGCTGTTGCAGCAGTTGATAGTTGAAAGTGAAAAAGCGGGTTTATGGACCCTGCAATCGGGTATATTTCCGGAAAATAAGGGGAGTGTGGAATTACATCTTAAAATGGGATTCCGTTTTATAGGCAAAAGGGAGCGCGTAGGCAAGCTGGACAATGTCTGGAAGGACAATCTTCTCTTTGAAAGAAGAAGTACTGTTGTAGGGGTGGATTAGTGCCATAAGACCGCTTTAAGATTGCCTCAACAAGGTAATCCTAAGCGGGGTTGGCTTCATCCTGTTGCCCCTCGGCCAATTTCCGTTCCAATTCTGCCTGAAACTCTTCCATAACGGGCTTTACCGTACTTTCCGGAAGGTCGGCTATTTTAATATACATTAAACCATCCACCGAGTTATTGAACAAGGGATCTACGTTAAAGGCTACCACTTTGGCATTCTGTTTAATATATTTTTTGATCAATACAGGTAGTCGTAAACTCCCTGGCTCCACTTCTTCAATGAGCCTATCAAATTTGTTAAGATCGGCTTCAGTTTCATCAAAAATAAAGTCCTTGTCTGCATCGTTGAGCTTTACCTTAAATTCCTTTTTGGGCCTAATGTACTGCGCCACATAGGGATCCCAATAATTACTTTTCATAAATTCAATCATCAAGGACTTGGAAAAGTTGGAAAATTGGTTACTGATACTTACCCCTCCTATAAGAAATTTATGGTCCGGGAACCGCAAGGTAGTATGGACAATACCTTTCCATAAAAGGAATAAAGGCATTGGTTTTTGTTGGTACTCTTTAATAATGTAGGCCCTGCCCATTTCTATGGATTTGGACATCATGCCGTAGAGCTCAGGTTCAAATCGAAACAGGTCCTGTAAGTAAAACCCGTCTATTCCGTATTCTTCAAATATTTCCGAGCCCATACCCATCCGGTAGGCACCAACAATTACTTTGTCCTCGTCATCCCATAGAAATAGATGGCGGTAATAATTGTCAAACTTATCCAGATCAATGGCATTATTGGTGCCTTCCCCTATGGCCCTAAAAGTAACTTCACGCTGTCTGCCTATTTCCTTAAGAATAAAGGGCATGTCTGCTGCCTTGGCCAAAAAGACCTCATAGTTTTTGCTTTGTAAGAGCCTGCAGTCTTTTTCCCTTAAACGTTCAATTTCTTCCTGTATCACTTCCGTACGTACCGCAGTAGCTATTTTTCGTGGGGCTTTCGGTATTTTTAGACTGGTAGGAATCTGATCCAATAGTCTTTCCTTCTCATAGGCATTGGAAAGCATATAGGTCTTGCGCCTTAAAAGATCGGCAAATTCTGCCAAGTTTTCCTGTTCGTTCTGTGTTTGTACGGAAATAGGTTGCCCAATACGCACTTTTATAATCCTGTTCTTTTGGGTGGTTACCTCAGAAGGTAATTTGGCCGTCCGGAATACATCACTTATCTTGGATAGACGATAGAACAACCTACTGTTCTTAGCGTGAAAATAAATGGGGACCACGGGTACCTCTGCACGTCGTATAAGTTTTAGGGCGGCTTCCTCCCATGGTTTGTCCACAATTAATTTTCCATCCCTGTAGGTAGAAACCTCCCCTGCGGGAAAAATTCCCAAAGGGTGCCCTTCCTGCAAATGCTTCATGGCACTCTTAAATCCGGAAATACTGCTCTTGGAGTCCTTGTGGTTCTCAAATGGATTTACGGGCAGTATGTAGGGGGATATGGGCGCTATCCTGTTTAACAGGAAATTGGCGATTATTTTGAAATCCGATCTATGGCTTAAAAGTAATTTTAATAGGAGCACTCCGTCTATCCCACCAAGCGGATGATTGGATATGGTGATATAGCATCCTTGTTTGGGCAAGCGTTTAAAATCTTCCTCTGGAATTTCGAATTTTATTTCATAATGGTTTAAAATAGCATCCAAAAAGTCCAGTCCATCCAAATGCTTGTGTTCGTCGTAAAATTGGTTAATACTGGAGATTTTGGTTACTCTCATAAGCACCCATCCAATAAACGTTCCGAGAAAGCCGTATTTATCCAGGTTAATAGCCTTCGCTACTTCCTTTGCGGTTACTAAACCCATACCTTAGTGTAATTTGGTAACCGCTAAGATAGGAAAATCGCTACAGCTATCCTTAATTATACTTTCCAACTAATTAAATGACCGCCCTATTGAACCACCAATTGCACCGTTTCCTTACCGCGTTGTTCCAGTAGGATCTCTTTTCCATTTTGTAGACTGGTTAAGGCTTCCGTGTTAAAATGCCTAATGGTATATAGGGAAACGCCCTCATGATGAACTACTTTGAACCTACTTTTTAAAAGATTCAAAAGTTCGTCCAATTTGTCAAATTTATTATCGACACATACGGAAAAACTAATGGCTGAATTTTGGATCAGGTCCACTTTCATCTGATGATCGTGCAATAATTTAAATAGTTCGCTGATACTATCCTCCACAATGAACGAAAAATCCAGGGAGGAAAGTTTCATGAGCACTAGGTTCTTTTTTACAATAAAGCAGGGAACCTTGGGTTCTATCCCTATACCTTTTCCAACTGTTGTGCCTTTATCCTTGGGGTTGATGAAAGATTTAACATGTAAGGGTATTTCCTTTCTCTGTAAAGGCTGCAAAGTTTTTGGGTGAATTACCGAAGCCCCGTAAAAAGCCAATTCAATGGCTTCGCGATAAGAGATATTGTTCAGCAATTCTGTTTTTTCAAAATATCTGGGATCCGCGTTCAAAACTCCGGGTACATCCTTCCAAATCGTAACCTCCTCTGCGTTTAGGCAATAGGCCAAAATAGCAGCGGTATAGTCGGAACCCTCACGGCCCAAGGTAGTGGTAAAGTTATTGTCGTCACTGCCCAAGAAGCCCTGGGTAATATTTAATTTGCGCTTGTCCACTTTTTCCGTGACATTTTGTTGGGTCTTCTCCCAATTTACGATAGCATCCCGATAATCATCGTTGGTCTTTATCAAAGTTCGTACGTCCAACCATTGATTGGCTATTCCAATTTCATTTAAATAGGCACTGAGAATGGTGGTGGAAACCAATTCTCCATACCCCACCACTTGGTCATAAACAAACCCATATTTAGGAGATTTGTTCCATACCAAAAAGCCCTGTATTTCATCAAAAAGTGTTTTTACCTTGGCAAAAACAGGATGCTTGTCATTAGGAAACAAGTCGTTCAGAATATTGTCGTGATATTGAATAACTTCATGCACTGCCGACGGTAATAAGGATTTATCCTTAAAATAAGCGTTAACTATATCTTCCATTGCATTGGTCGTTTTCCCCATGGCCGATACCACCAAGAGCGTATTGTTGTGACCTACTTCCTTTAAAACCTTTACAACGTTTTTTACACCGTTCGCATCCTTTACCGATGCTCCTCCAAATTTAAAAACCCTCATAACTTATTTAAAAATGTTTTTATTCCTTTTTCGTCCAAATGGACAACATTCCAATCGCGCAAAACATTGGCCCCTTTACTTTCGTAAAACGAAATGGCAGGTTCGTTCCAGTCCAAAACTTCCCAGCTAATGCGTTTAACGCCAAGTTGGTATCCATGTTCCACTACCTTTCCCAATAAGGCCGCACCCAGTCCACTGCCCCTCATGGCTTCTGTAACTATTAGATCTTCCAGATGTATAATTGGACCTTTCCAAGTGGAATATCTATTGTACAATAACGCCATTCCTACCACAGCCCCATCGGCTTCCGCCACATAACAATGAAATAATTTGTTATTTCCAAAGCCATCCCTTGTTAAATCGGCTACCGTAACCTCTACGGCATTGTCTTCCTTTTCAAAAATGGCCAATTCCTTAATCAACTTATGTACCTGCACCATATCCTTGGCTTCGGCATCTCGAATACTGTACTCCATAATTGTTACAAATAAAACACAAAGTTATAAATTTAAAAAATCAATATTTTACGAAAACGTTGTAGTTTCACAAATTAACCGATATTTGTGCTCAAATAAACAAAGCTTTTGCAATGCATAGAAAAAATACCACCCTAGGGGAATTCATTATCGAAAACCAATCGTCTTTTCAATATTCTTCAGGAGAACTTTCCAAACTTATAAACGCCATTAGATTGGCGGCAAAAGTAGTAAACCACGAGGTGAATAAGGCAGGACTGGTAGATATTATTGGGGCGGCCGGCGATACCAATATTCAGGGCGAGGACCAGCAAAAATTGGATGTTTTGGCCAATGAAAAATTTATTCAGACCTTGATTAATCGCGAAATTGTATGCGGGATCGCTTCAGAGGAGGAAGATGATTTTATCAGTATTAACAGTAGTGATGAGCGGCATCAAAATAAATACATTGTACTGATAGATCCCTTGGATGGGTCTTCCAACATAGATGTAAATGTTTCTGTGGGAACCATATTCTCTATTTACAGAAGGGTTACCCCAATAGGCACCCCTGTTTCACTGGAGGATTTTTTACAGCCCGGTAGGGCGCAAATAGCGGCCGGGTATATTGTGTATGGAACCTCCACCATGTTGGTCTATACCACTGGTGATGGGGTAAACGGATTTACCTTAAACCCTGCCCTGGGAACTTTCTATCTTTCCCATCCCAACTTGGAGTTTCCTGAGACCGGAAAAATTTACTCTGTAAACGAAGGTAATTATGTGCATTTTCCCCAAGGTGTAAAGGATTATATCAAATATTGCCAAAAGGAGGAAGGGGATAGGCCTTATACTTCAAGATATATTGGCTCCTTGGTTTCCGATTTTCATAGAAACATGATAAAGGGTGGAATTTATTTATATCCAAAGAGTAGTATAGCGGCAGAGGGTAAATTGCGATTGCTCTACGAATGCAATCCAATGGCGTTTATTGCAGAGCAGGCCAAAGGTAAGGCCAGTAATGGATTTGGTCCTATTATGGATATCAAACCCACAGAACTGCACCAAAGGGTACCTTTCTTTTGTGGAAGTAAAAAAATGGTGGAAAAGGCCGAGGAGTTTATGCAGGCCTCAAAATAGGAAAAGGAGCCAAAAGCTCCTTTTCTATATTATTGGAAATATTAATTTTTTAGAAGGTACAAATAGTCCTCAAAACTTATTCTTCCTGAAAATATATCTATAGATCTTTTAATTATAAGATTCGCACTTTCGGACCTGTATCCCAAACCTATGGCGTATTTGGTAATAAGGGCTCTTTCCTCCTCATCAATTACATTGTCAACAAAAATAATTCTGAACAGATCGTATAACCTTTCCAACCGCTCTTCGGAACTGGCAGGTGGGTTAATAGGATATTTGTTTTCAGATTTCATAACCTCTTTATACTCGTCCTCGGTAATATCAAGCTTATTGGCAAAACGGTCCAATAATTCCCTTTCCTTATCGTTTATTTCCCCATCAATGGCGGCCAAAGTAGCTATGGAAGCAAAATGCGCCAAATTTCTTCTATGTGCTCCACTACTATATAAATCTACGTAAGACATATTCATTTTATTTATTTGGAGCAAAGATAAATTTTTAGAAAAGTTTATTTATAAATTTCTATAATTATTTCCAAGTGGATTTCTTCCCCATAGTTATGGCTATTGAGCTAGGAGTACAATTGGTCGGTTTTTGTGGGCTCTTTGTACCATGCATTTTAGGGAATATTATAAAATGGTAGACCTAGGGTTTTTTACTTTTACCCTGGACAATACCGGATGGTCAACAGTACTTGGGTAATGTCCGGTTACCTTTATTGATTGAGTGTAATTGTCTGATTAATAGTATTTAGGAAGTGTAATTGTTAATTTGTAAGCATCATTTTAACTTGGGGTTGGCTGTTTTTTAAAGTCCTTCTATTATGGCCAAATAAAAAGAGGTGTTTTTTTATTTATTATGATATCTTTGACTCTATCAATCATTGGTTGTATTAATATAGTTATAGAGCGCGCCTAATATGTCCTTTAAAATTCCAAAGAAAGAAATAATATATCCCTTTTCTGTTTTTGTTCTATTGATGCTGGTTGTATTGGCTCTTTGGAAGAACTCTTTGGATTCCAATAGGGAGTTGCTCAAGAAAGACATTGAGGTGAATGGGCAAATCCAATCCCAGGGATTTTTGTCCTCTGGCCAAAAGAGCATCATTGTCCTTGAGAATCTTATGGAGAGGTTGGAAATGACCGATGGTGATTATTTTGAGTATTGGGAAAAGGATGCCGAACTCATCCTAAAAGAAGATCAATCCTTTAAATTTGTGGAATGGATAGATAGTTCCTTGGTTATCAGGAGGATTGTACCGTATAAGGGCAACGAGGCAGTAGTAGGTATAGACTTGTACAACCATCCACGCCGTGATGAATGGGAGCGGCATGTAAGGGATTCCACTACCAACCTAACATCTTGGATACCATTGATACAGGGAGGACATTCCATATTGATCGATGTGCCTGTCTTTTTTGGGGGAAAGTTTCAGGGAACCATTACCGCAGGAATGGATTTTACGAACACTTTTGATATGTTGTCTGCTGGATTGGACAATTATGCCATTGAAATAAAGGATGATAAGGGAACCACTTTTTATAGTCTCAACGACCCGTCTATTAGCGATTTTAGCGACGATTTGGTCTATGTTAGGTCTTATGAAGTAGACCAGGATGACAAACAGGTGTGGACCTTTTATTTAATGCCCCGCAATAAAAACGTTTTGGCCGAAAGGAACAAATCTTCTTCCAGTATTTTAATTTTTGGGATTTTATTATCCGTACTTATGAGTTTGTTGATATATTTTTATCAATCATCCAGAAATGAAAATACACGTTTTAGGGAGTTAAATATTAAACTCCGGGTCGCCAATAGAAGTTTAAGGGAAGAAAGAACCAAGGCGGAAAAGGCTTCCAAGGCGAAAACTGAGTTTGTCTCCAATATGAGCCATGAAATTAGGACGCCTTTAAATGCTATTATGGGCTTTATTGAAGTTCTTAAAGAGTCCAAAATAGATAATTCCTTAATGGAATACCTTTCTTTGATGGATGTCTCCTCCAAAAAATTACTTCTATTGGTGAACGATATATTGGAGATAGATAAAATTGAATCTGGACAAATAAGCTTTAAAAAAGATGTCTTTTCGCCATCGGAAGAGTTACAGAATTTAATTAGTATTTATAGGCCGAGTATTGAGGCCAAGGGACTTTATGTCAATTTGGATATTGATTCCGATTCCAAAACCCATATTATTGCCGATTTAGGGAAATTTGGTCAGATTCTCACCAATCTTTTGAGGAATGCCCTAAAGTTTACGGAAGAGGGTGGTATAGACATCACCTATGAAGAGACCATACTAAATAGTGATCTAAATATTGCTATCGGCATAAGGGATACGGGAATCGGAATTCCGAAAAATAAGCTAAAAACCATTTTTGATAGGTTTACACAGATAGATTCAGGTATTACCAAAAGACATGAAGGGAGTGGTCTGGGGCTGTACATTACCTATCTTCTAATAGAGCTGTTGGAAGGTCATATTGAAGTGGAAAGTAAGGAAGATGTTGGAACGGAATTTAGGATTTCCCTTAAGTTTCCCATTACCGAGATGCAGCCCAAAACCAAGGAACCTATTTCCAATAGTATAGATTTGACCGGATTCAAGGTTCTGATCGTGGACGATAATAAGGTAAATGTTGTGGTACTTAAAAAGACCTTGGATGCCTTTGGAATTAATACGTATTGGGTGGGCAATGGAAAAGAGGCGGTTAAGGCAGTGTCCGAAAACCAATACGATTTGGTCTTTATGGATATCCATATGCCCGAAATGGATGGTTTTGAAGCTACAGAAGAAATTAGGAAAACTCAAAAAGACCTTGTAATTATTGGTTTCTCTGCGGATGTCACCAAGGAAACCATCCAAGGGGCCAAAGAAGTTGGTATGAACGATTATTTTACCAAACCAATTACATTTGATAAACTTAGACAAAATTTGTCCAAATATCTTGTTCGGGTTTAGTGTGGTTTAATGCCATTCCTTGCCATCGGACTATTTTAACTGCTCTTGCCTTTTTACAGTTTACAAGATTTCTCTTTTCTTGGAAAATCACTTACATGTTCCGTTTTTCGGCATACTTGAAAAACAGTCTGTTAACAATCATATAACCTAATTTTAAAGTCGTTTTTAGCCTGTTATAGGCCTGAATTGTCAATCTTTGAATTTATATTGATTTTCTGTGCATGAAAATTATTTCCAATTCAATATTGGCCAACATAGTCAAATTCGTATACCTGGGATTGAGGTCCTCTTGCTCTACTTTCAAGTTTCAAATAATAAACCGACCCAATATTACTACATGAAAAAAAGACCTGTGGAACTGGTGGTTTTATCCGATGTGCATTTGGGCACCTACGGATGCCATGCCAAGGAATTGATTAAATACCTAAAGTCTATTAAACCCAAGGAGGTGGTTTTAAACGGCGATATAATCGATATATGGCAATTTAGCAAGCGCTATTGGCCCAAATCCCATATGAAGGTAGTAAAGATTATGATGCAATGGGTAGCGGATGGAATCCCCGTACATTATGTGGCCGGCAACCATGATGAAATGTTAAGGAAATTTCTAGGTTTTAAATTGGGGTCATTTAGTATTGTCAACAAAGTGGTACTGGAGATTAATGGTAGTAAGGCTTGGATGTTTCACGGCGATGTTTTTGATGTTACCATGCAACATTCCAAATGGGTGGCAAGGCTGGGCGCTACTGGTTATGATATGTTGATTTTGTTGAACAGTGCTATAAACTATTGCAGTAAAAGAATGGGAAGAGGCCCCGTTTCCATGTCCAAAAAGATAAAAAACAGTGTTAAATCGGCCATTAAATTTATAAACGATTTTGAGCGGATTGCGGCCGATATTGCTATTGAGAATAAATATGATTACGTGGTCTGTGGGCATATCCACCAGCCAGAAATCAAGGAAATATCTACCTCCAAGGGGTCTGTTATGTACCTTAATTCCGGGGATTGGATTGAGAATTTAACAAGTTTGGAATATAACGATGGGGAGTGGAAATTATACCACTATATGGAGGATGTTAAGGTTATAAATGATGATGATAATATAATGGAGTCCATGGAAATTCTGGATAAAAACCAACTTTTTCAAAATTTGGTAAGGGAATTCCAATTTTTGACCTCCACAGGGAACAAATGAGTATGCTATCCATTTGATCTTATAAAACACTAAAAATATGAAGGTACTATATGCCATCCAAGGAACTGGCAATGGTCATTTGAGTAGGGCGCGCGATGTTATTCCGGCACTACAGAAAAAAGGATTGGAATTGGATATCCTTGTAAGCGGAATACAGGCCGATATACAGATTCCACATCCTGTAAAATATCGGCTTCAAGGACTTAGTTTTATTTTTGGCAAACAAGGAAATGTGAATATATGGAGGACCTATCTTAAGTCTAATGCCGCCAGATTGCAAAAGGAGATAAAAAGTATTCCCATAGATAATTATGACTTGGTCATAAACGATTTTGAGCCGGTTTCCGCATGGGCCTGTAAACTAAAAAATAAGCCTTCAGTTAGTTTTAGCCATCAAGCAGCGGTACTTTCCCCCAATTCCCCAAAACCCGACAAAAATGACCTTATGGGCAAATTTATCCTAAAAAATTATGCGCCCACTACCCAGCAGTTCGGCCTGCATTTTAGGGCTTATGGGGAAAGGATCTATACCCCTATCATAAGAAATGATATTAGAACGGCAGCGACAAGGGAAGGGAATCATTATACCGTGTATCTGCCTTCTTATAGCGATGGCAGGATATTGAAAATCCTTTCTGAGGTTCCCGATATAAAATGGGAAGTTTTTTCCAAACATAATAAGGTGGAATTTTTTGGCAAAAATATTAGCATTAGGCCTATAACCAACGAAGCCTTTGTGCTTAGCATGGTCACCGCCAAGGGGGTATTGTGCGGAGCGGGTTTTGAAACACCTGCAGAAGCCTTGTATCTGGGCAAGAAGTTGATGGTAATCCCTATGAAGGGGCAATATGAACAACAGTGCAACTCGGCCGCCTTGAAAGAACTGGGGGTGCCAGTAATCAAATCCCTTAAGAATAAGCATTTGGACAAATTAAGAAAGTGGGTGGACAGTGAGGAAAGAATAGTGGTAAATTATCCTAATATCACGGAACAGATTATTGACCAGTTGCTTGAAGAGGCAGTTCTTGGTTAGGCAATCTTAGTTATTATGTTGAATAGTTCGGATTATTTTGATTTGCAAGCGAATGACTTTGGGGATGATTTTATTTGGGGGGTATCCACTGCGGCATATCAGATAGAGGGCGCGTACAATATACATGATAAAGGACCCTCCATTTGGGACGATTTTACCTCTAAAAAAGGAAATACGTATCAAAATCAGCACGGTAATGATGCCTGTGAATTCTATCACAAGTTTCAAGAGGATATCCTCTTGATGAAGAAAATGAATATGGGGCACTTCAGGTTCTCCTTATCTTGGTCCCGAATATTACCTAAGGGAACAGGAATCGTTAGCGATAAAGGAATCCAATTTTACAATGATGTAATCAACTTTTGCCTACAGTGTGGTATAACACCTTGGGTGACCTTATATCACTGGGATCTACCCCTTGCCCTGGAAGAAAAAGGAGGTTGGACCAATCGGGATATAGTGCAGTGGTTCCAGGAGTATGTAACGGTCTGTGCCCATAGTTTTGGAGATAGGGTCAAAAATTGGATGGTATTGAATGAGCCTATGGTCTTTACGGGTGCGGGCTATTTTTTAGGGGTACATGCCCCAGGTAGGAAAGGCTTACGAAATTTTTTGCCCTCCGTGCACCACGCTGTATTGTGTCAGGCTGCAGGAGGTAGGATTTTACGAAAATTGGTGGCCAATGCCAATATTGGGACTACCTTCTCATGTTCCCAGATATCACCTTATAGGAATAATCGCAAGGACCTAAGGGCGGCAGAAAGGGTAGATGCCATACTTAACCGCCTCTTTATAGAACCTTCTTTGGGAATGGGGTACCCATGGGATACAATTCCAGTTTTAAAACGAATACAGACCTATATATTACCAGGAGACGCCGAAAACTCCGCATTTGATTTTGATTTTGTGGGAATCCAAAATTATACTAGGGAAAAAGTAAGGTATTCCTATCTTGTTCCCTATGTCCGGGCCAAAATTGTAAAGGCAAGTAAGCGCAGGGTCAAGGCTACCCTAATGGACTGGGAAGTATATCCGCCCAGTATTTTTAGAATGATAGAAAGATTTAATAGCTACAAGGGTGTAAATAAAATAATAATTACAGAAAACGGAGCCGCCTTTGCTGATGAAATCGACCAAGGTGGGGTACACGACGAAGAGCGACTTTCCTATTTACAGGCTTATTTGGAGCAGGTATACAGGGCGAAAAGGGAAGGGCTAAAGGTAGACGGGTATTTTGTATGGACGTTTGCCGATAATTTTGAATGGGCGGAAGGGTATTACCCTAGATTCGGGCTGGTATACGTAGATTTTAATAATCAGCAAAGAATTATAAAGTCATCCGGAAAATGGTTCAGCCATTTTTTGGGCACTAGGTAGTGTTTTTGGCCAATTACAGCGCTGATTGTTAAAAACAAAAAAACCGATGAGACCATCGGTTTGGAGTAGCTAACTCAAATCAAATTATAAGAACGTATCCTTTATTAGGTTGCCGTAAAAATATATTTTATGATTGTTTCCGGTGTTATCTTAAGATATTCAATGGGTTAGTTTAGTATTAATTATTAAGCCTTTTTCCGAAATGCGCTTCAAAACCAAAAATATATTACCTTAGTACATCACCGATATTTCATAATTCGCTGTATTTATCATTAACCAATATTTTTTATTATGCTAAAAAAAATTTTGTTGGGCTTGGGTGTAGTATTCATCCTGATCCAGTTTATCCGACCCGAAAAAAATGAATCCAACGACACTACATATGACATTTCCACTAAATTTAAAGTTCCGGAGGATGTAAACCATTTGTTGAAGGTTTCCTGTAATGATTGTCATTCCAATAAGACCGAATACCCTTGGTATTCCAAGGTGCAGCCGGTAGCCTGGTTCTTGAACAGTCATTTGGTGGACGGTAAAAGACATTTAAATTTTTCCAATTTCACCAAGTTGCCTTTGGCCATCCAATACCACAAATTTGAAGAAATAGTAGAAATGGTGGAGGAAAAGGAAATGCCAATTCCGTCATATACTTATTTCGGACTTCATCCTGAGGCCAATCTCACCCAAGACCAACAGGACAAAATTTTGGATTGGTCCAAAGCACAAATGGCATACTTAAAGGCCACTTATCCTGCGGATAGTTTGGTAAGGAAGCCGAGGCCGGGGAAATTCCCGGCTAAATAAAAATTTAGGATGCGGCCTTAATGAGTGGCCATTGTTCCCAGATAATCCCGGTGTGTCTTTAGTAAGTAGCGCCGGAGTCTTCGATATTTGAATTAAGAGGTCGGCCAACATTTCTTCAATTGAAATAAATCAATATTTCGAAATCTTAATCCTTTTTTAATAAGGGCAACGTTATGGTCACTACCGAAAAGTAGTGACCATAGTTTTATGTCCGAGTTATAATGGAAAAAATAAATTTCTTTTTTTTATTAAAAACCTAGGGTATTCCAATTAGGCTACGTCGTACTAATATATCACAAAGCATGATTCCATCCAATATAGAAATAGGTATACTTAAATACCTCGATAAAACGGCAACGGCTAAACAACTACAAGAGTTGGAAGATTGGCTGGAAGATCCTTTGAACAAGGAGCTCTTCAATGATTATGTACTATTGCACTATGCAATCAATATGGGACTCAATAAAATGGATGATCAGCCGAGGAAGGAAGAATTGATGCGTAGAATCCAGAAAGAGAAACCAGGCATTAACAGTTTGTACCCAAAACTCCTACTAAAAATTGCTGCAGTATTGCTTTTGCTTCTAGGATTTAGTTATTTTTTCAATCAAAAATTCAATAAAGTCAATGTAGAAGAACTAATTGAGCCCAACCAGATTACACTTCAATTGGATAACGGAAACATAGAGGTCATTAGGGAAGATGGTAAGCGAAAGATAATCGATGCAGAAGGAAATGAGGTGGGAGTGCAAAAAGGAAATACGCTTAACTACAATGAAGGCGGTGATCCGGAAAAACTAATCCATAATCAACTAAATATCCCCAATGGCAAACAATTTGAATTGGTCCTGTCCGATGGCAGTAGTATATTTCTTAATTCCGGTTCTTCCATAAAGTATCCTGTGAAATTTTTACCGGGCAAGTCAAGAGAGGTATTCTTGAACGGTGAAGCTTATTTCGAAATAATAAAAGACAGTATTAATCCATTTATTGTCAATGTTACCGATTTAAAGGTCCGTGTCCTAGGTACGGAATTCAATCTTTCTTCTTATCCCGAAGATAGTCAGGTAACTACAGTTTTGGTTAATGGGTCTGTTGGCCTATACAGTGGCGATGTTTATGGGCCGGCAATTACCACTTTCATGAAGCCTGGCTTTAGGGGAGTATATGACCATTCCAGTGGTGACATAACTTTGGATGAAGTGGACACCTCTCTTTACACCAGTTGGAAATCGGGGAAATTGGTATTCAGAAGTATGCAGTTTAAAAATATCATTAAAAAATTAGAGCGCACTTACAATGTAAGTATTGTAAATAATAATAAGGAACTGGGCGAACAATATTTTAGTGCCAGTTTTGACAAGGACGAGCTAATGGAGCAAATCTTCGCTTCCTTTAGGACAAGCTATAGGTTTACCTATACGATTGAAAATCAAAAAATAACTATAAACTAAAACTAGATTATTGTATGAATTAAAAAAAACAAACTAAAAATCAAGTTCAAAAAAACTGGAAGATGCGCGAACATCTCCCAGCTAAATACCAATGAGCAAATAAATACTCATCTAAATAATCAATACAAAAATATGAAAATCCTTCTTAAAATTAGGAGTAGGCTTCTATGTCCTACGGAACTGAGCTTAAAAATGAAATTAACTACCCTTTTGCTGTTCATTGCCTTATTTAATATACGGGCCAATAATTATGCACAAAACACGCGAATAAGCCTGGATCTCAAAGAGGTCTCGATTGAAAAGGTGCTAAATGAGATTGAATCCCATACAGAGTTTAAATTTCTTTACAATTTAAAAGATGTAGATATAAGTAAAATTGTTACCCTTAAGGTGAACAAAGAAAAGGTTAGGACTATATTGAATACACTTTTTCTCAATACCAATGTGTCTTATGAGGTATTGGACAAACATATTATTCTAAAAAGAAACGAGAATAAAGACATTAAAAGTGTTCCATTTAAAACCGATGATACTCCGATACAATCGGAAGTTCAAGGGATCGTTAAGGACAGTGATGGAATGATTTTAGCTGGGGCAAATGTCGTTATAAAAGGAACTACTAAAGGGGTGGTTACTGATTTTGATGGCTATTTTAGTATTGCCGTACCTAATTCGCAAACCGTTCTTGTCTTCTCCTATATTGGAATGGAGACGAAAGAGGTTGTTGTGGGCAATAATACCAATATAGATGTTATAATGGATCCTTCCGCTCAAAAAATAGACGAAGTAGTGGTGACTGCTCTAGGAATGAAGCGAGAAAAGAGAGCCTTGGGCTATGCCGTAGGCGAGGTTGACAGTGAAAAAATAAACCTTGTTCCCCAGGAAAATGCGTTGGGCGGTTTGTCCAGTAGAGTTTCAGGGTTGGACATTCGAAGGTCTGGTAACGACCTAAATGCGGAAACCTATGTCTATATCAGGGGTAGAACTTCTTTGTCTGGAAATGATGAGCCTTTGGTTGTTGTAGATGGTTCACCTGTAGGGAGTACTGCGGTTTTAGGCAATATAAGCGCTATGAACATTCAGAGTGTTTCCATATTAAAAGGAGCAAGTGCAGCTGCACTTTACGGTTCCAGAGCAGGAAACGGGGTAATCCTTGTTACTACTAAATCTGGTGAAGGTCTTAAAAAGGGGATTGGGGTTTCATTCTCCTCAACAGTCACATTAAATACACCCTATAAATATTTTGAAACTCAGGATCAATTTACCAACGGGCAAAGAGGTATTTTTGATGAAGCCACATGGCAACACTGGTATGGTCCGGGAGAAGGCGGTTCTGCGGTACAATGGAATAGCAATGGTGAAGCAGTGCCTTTAAAGTTTTATAAGGACCCGCAGAAAGACTACTTTAGGACAGGTGTAACCACAATAAATGATGCTAGTATAAGTGGGAATTATGACAAGGGTAGCTTTAGATTGGCAGTATCCCATTTGAAAGGAGAAGGGTACTCCCCAGGCACTGAGCTTCAAAAGCTTGGTTTCCGACTTAATACGACCTACAAAATAACGGATAATGTAACCGTTTCCACAAATTTTGATGTTTCTAACCCGAATTCTGATAATAATCCAGTTAAAGTCCTAGGTGGTGATGATCAGTATTTTGATTTATTCAACATCGCGCCACATATAAATATCAATGACCTAAAAGGAGACTATTGGGAAACACCGAACGTTGAGCAACGAAATGTTACGGATGGGTATAACAACCCTTGGTTTTCCGCTAATGAAAGGAAAAACAAATTTGACAAGTTAAGTGGTTTTGGAAATATTAAGCTGGATTGGGAAATTACCTCAAATTTTAATGCTATGGCCCGTGTAGCCTACAGTGGTAATTACAATAAAGTGGAAACTTTAAAACCATGGTCTTTTCAGGGGTTTGGTGGGGGAACCACTAAACCAACTGGGGCATATAACCTAGATAATAGTAGTTCTAAGGAATCTAACGTAGATGTTTTGTTTTCCTATGACAAGCGATTTGGTGATTTCCGTATATCTCCTTCTGTAGGTGGAAATATATTGAATAGCGAAGTTAATACCTATAGTTCTGGAGGTGACAATTTGGTTCTTCCAGGGTTGTTTACCCTTTCAAATGTATCCAGAGGAGGATTGGAATACAGTAATGGAACTTTTAAAAAAGCGGTATACAGTGTATATGGAATGGCTACATTGGGCTATAAAAATATGCTCTATTTGGATTTAACAGCACGTAACGATTGGTCCAGTACCCTCCCTACGGAGAACAGTTCTTACTTTTACCCTTCCGTTTCTGGAAGTGTTTTGGTTTCTGAAATGTTCCAAATGCCATCTTGGATTTCGCTTATTAAAATACGCTCTGGATGGGCGGAGGTAGGGAAGGATACCGATCCTTATTTAATTCACCCAACTTTAACCCAAGGGTTTTGGGGGGATGATTTTACCTATTCACTACCTAGCAGTATGCCAAATACCAAGCTAAAGCCAGAAATAGCTACTTCTTATGAGGTAGGTGCTGATTTAGGTTTCTTTAAGGGCAGACTGGGGCTTGAGGCTACCTATTACAAGACTCAAAATAAAAACCAAATCTTAAATGTGAATGTTTCACCACTTACGGGGTATACGAGTACGACCATTAATGCAGGGAATGTGGAAAATTATGGGTTTGAATTTGGATTGAATATGGTTCCTATTAGAACGGAAGATCTTGAATGGAACATGAATTTTAATTTCACCACACAGGAAAGTAAACTTGTAGAATTGGTTGACGGTATTGACCGTGTTGATTTTGGTGGAGGAACAGATGGTGGTGCTTTTACAAGAGTAGGAGGAATCATTGGGGACATGTACTCTCCTTATATAAAGAAAGTAGAAGAAGGCGAGTATGCAGGATGGAATCTATTGGATTCTAATGGAAGATGGGTGGATGATAGAGCTCGGGAGAATCAGATTAAGGTAGGAAATTTCAACAACGATTTTTCTGTTGGGATGAACACTTCTATTCGGTATAAAAACTTTACCCTTTCTGCTAGTTTCGACTGGAGGCAAGGTGGGGATTTCTTCTCAGAATCCATGAAGAGAATGGCACGTTCTGGAAAAATAGAGGACTGGCAAAATGGAATCAGTTCAAGTACCTTTTCGGGAATCCTAAATGCTAATTCTTTTCCTGACGGTGCCGCATTGGCCAATGAAATCAAATCTAACCCTATTTATAGAGACAACGATGTCTGGGTTGGTGGCCGAAATGAAGAATTAGGTGGTTTTGAATTTAACGGGAATTACAATGGAGCTTTCTTTCCTGGGGTAATAGACAATGGTGATGGTACCTACACCGAAAATTTCGGAGATGTTGGCACAAAATTATTTGACGCCTATAGAGTGGTTGAATCTAGCGGTAGTTATTGGAGAACCGGTTATGCTTTTATGTACGACGCATCTTTTGTTAAATTAAGAGACATCACCATGACCTATGCACTACCAGCTGAGGTTGCCAAGTTTATCTCGGCTGATAATGTAGCCATATCCGTATATGCCAAGAATGTTATGCTTTGGACCGCAGCCGGTATCGGAATCGACCCTGAGCTTGCCTATGATCAGGGAACCCAAGGCTTTGAAAAATGGAATGTGGCCCCTTGGACTATTCCTGTAGGCCTTCGACTAAACATAAGTTTCTAAAAATAATATAAGATGACTAGAATAAAGAAAAACATATTTGCAATATTACTGCCTATGGTAGTACTTTTTGCTACATCGTGCTCAGAATCTTTGGAGGAGATAAATGTAAGTCCCAATAGTTTACCAGATACTGAGATAGACATAAAATTTGTGCTGACCGGTATTTTATCCCAATCTGCAACTATAACTGCTGACCTTAATATGGGTGCGGCTGAGATTACTGCTACGACCCAATATTTGCAACGCGACTTTACAAGTTATGACCGATTTAATTTTAACTGGCAGGCAGCGAGTTATGCTGGCTATTACGAACCTTTAAAAGATAGTGACTATATCTTCGAAAGGGCTGATAACGAAAAAACCGGGAAGGTTAAAGATTACTATCAGGGAGTTGCGCTTATCATGAAATCTTATTGGTATGGGATGTTAACGTCTATTTTTGGGGATTTACCTTATACAAATGCCCTCCAAGCAGAAAAGGGTGGAGATGAATTTTTTAAACCTGCATATGATGATCAACTGACCATTTTTAAGGGAATAATAAACGATTTGGCACATGCAAATACTCTTTTAACAGGAGCTGGGGTTATACAAGAAGTGGCGGATGCAGACATTGTGTATCAAGGGGATGCCTTAAAGTGGCGTAAACTTGCTAATTCTTTACGCCTTAGGTATTATATGCGTTTATCAGAAAAGGGAGGTATCGATATTAATCCGGCTGCAGAAATTTTAGCCCTAGTGGGTAATAGTGCAGAATATCCTATCTTAGTAAACAATGACGACAATGCGGCCATCGCATTTGTGGGTACCAATAGCGATAACAGTTGGTACGGAGGTCCCTTAAGAAGTAGTAACCGCTCTGAATTTTATCGTAGAAAACCATCAGCTACTATTGTTGATGATTTGACTGCCCTGGGCGATCCAAGATTAACGTCTTGGGTGCGACCTGTAGATGTTCAAATTTTTCAGGGGGCCACTGATGAAATTGTACAGGAAGATGGCGTGTTAAAACGTTATACTACAGCAGATATTAACGCAATAAATAATGATGAAAATAAGGAGAATAATATTGATACCTCCCTTTTTGTTGGTTTGCCAGTTGCCTTAACGGATCCTAACCAATTTCAGAAATTTGCGGATGGGATCAATGCTAATGAGGTAATTGCGTCTCTAGATGAAAGTGTTTATCTTGCCGCAGCATCAAACCCTCACGCTTCGTATCTAACTGAAATGTATGCGGAGGATGCCAATCCATTGGTAAAGGCAGTACTAATGAATGCTGCTGAGGTACAATTTATTTTGGCTGAAGCAAGTGTACGAGGGTGGATATCCAATAGCGCTTTGGATTATTACAATAGAGGCATTCAATTGTCAATGGGGCAGTATGGAATTTCGGATGGTGATCCATCTGCGGTGTATGATAAAGCGAACAATACACTTGTTCCTTTTGATCAAGGAGTGTATATGGCACGGACTCAACAGATCTTTAATGATGCCGCAGATAAAATGGAACCTATTATGCACCAAAAATGGATTTCTCAATGGCTTACTCCAGAATCATGGTTTGATTGGCGTAGAACAGGACTTCCTAATTTAAGTGTCAATATTATAGCAGGGACTAAGGGACAAGAGATACCTGTTAGGTTTTATTATGATGATCCTTTTAATGAAGAGAATATGTTGCAAGCCATAGATAAATTACAGCCTGCTGAGAACAATCAGTGGTCTAAAATGTGGTTGCTGCAATAATCTAAATCTAATTCGTTTGAAATTTTTTCCAGACCTGTTTGCCGTACGCATACAGGTTTGGTTTTTTGTAAGTATTCTTGTTGATGGTAAAGATGATAGGATTATTTAATATACCTTGGAGCAGACTGATCCTTAGGTTCGGTAGCTATTTTTCCCTTTAGCCAACAATAAAAGAAGAATTGCTTATGGGTTACTTCAATTTAATATAAGAAAAGAGAATCATGGCTAATTTCTTTATTTTCACCTCAGTTTTTGTTCTAATTACACTATAGGCTTGGGCAATTTGGTATTCCACGGTTTTAATGGATATATCTAAATATGTTGCTATTTCGGAGTTGGTCAGGCCATCTTGTTTGCTCAATAAAAAAATTTGTTTGCATCTAGGGGGTAAATGTTCCACTTCCTTTTTTATTAAAGCGATCTTATCTTCCACTAATTGGTAGTTGGTATCCTCCACGGCATAATTCAAAGCGAGCTTATAGGCTTCATTGATAATTATAGAAGATTTTTTTCTTCTGTAATCATCAATATATTCATTGTAAACCGATTTGTACAAAAGCCCTTGAAAGGATTCCCTGATATTAATATTTTGTCTGCGTTCCCATAATCGTAAAAATACGTTTTGAACTATATCCTGGGCCTGGGGGTAATCATTGGTAAAGCTATAGGCGTAGATCAAAAGTTTTTTGTAGTAGGTTTCCATCACCTGTTCAAATGCTTTCTCTTCTCCTGCTATGAGTTGTCCAACTAAAACTAAGGTATTGCGATCTGCATTGGTCATTAGGAGGTGATTGTCCAGGTTCTATAATTCGTGCAAGGAACTAAAAAGGTAAGTATTCAAAGTTGCTTCATTGTTAATAAATCAATATATGTAGGTAAATATTATTTATATAGTATGTTAATATACTTAAAATTTTGAATCTAAAAAAAATATATTCCAAACACTGTAGATTTTTCTAATTCTACATTTTCAAAATTTATTGGATACGCTAAGGTTGGATATATTACCACCAAATGGGTTGATCAGAAATATTATTTAAAGGCGGTTGCGCTCTGAATATATGTAGATTTAAGCATGACACAAAAGAACACATTAAGAAATTCTAGTGTTGGCTTTGGTGCTTTTTCAGTCTGGGATATTAAGGCAGTTTATTGAAAAGCTGGTAGTCCGGTAATATCGGCACCTGTAATCAGTAGGTGGATGTCATGCGTGCCTTCATAGGTAATGACACTTTCAAGATTCATCATATGGCGCATAATACTGTATTCGCCGGTGATGCCCATTCCACCTAAGACCTGTCTGGCCTCCCGGGCTATTTTGATCGCCATTTCCACGTTATTGCGCTTGGCCATGGAAATTTGTGCCGTAGTGGCCTTTCCTTCGTTTTTCAATTGTCCCAATCGGAAGGCCAATAACTGTGCTTTGGTGATTTCTGTAATCATCTCTGCCAATTTTTTTTGCTGCAACTGGGTGGCGGCGATAGGTTTTCCAAATTGGATGCGTTCCTTGGCATATCTCAAGGCGGTATCATAACAATCCATTGCGGCGCCTATGGCGCCCCAGGCAATTCCGTAGCGTGCGGAATCCAAGCAGCCCAAAGGTGCGCCAAGCCCGTTTTTACCGGGCAAAAGATTGTCTTTGGGAACTTTTACATTGTCAAAGATTAATTCGCCCGTCGCCGAGGCTCGTAAAGACCATTTATTATGGGTTTCTGGTGTGGAAAAGCCTTCCATGCCCCGCTCTACTATTAGTCCATGGATGCGCCCTTCTTCGTTCTTGGCCCATACCACGGCTATATCGGCAAAAGGGGAATTGGAAATCCAAAGTTTGGCCCCGTTTAGTAGAAAATGATCGCCTTTATCCTTAAATCTTGTTTCCATACCACTGGGGTTGGAACCATGATTGGGTTCAGTAAGTCCAAAACAGCCCATAAATTCGCCGGAGGCCAATTTAGGCAAGTATTTCTTGCGTTGTTCCTCACTGCCATAGGCATAAATGGGATACATTACCAAAGACGATTGTACCGAGGCGGTGGAGCGTACCCCGCTATCGCCCCGTTCTATTTCCTGCATTATTAATCCATAACTTATCTGGTCCAGACCAGCCCCTCCATATTCCTCCGGGATATAGGGTCCGAAGGCGCCAATTTCGGATAGGCCTTTGATGATCTGTTTTGGGAACTCCGCCTTTTGGGCATACTCTTCTATGATAGGGGAAATATCCCTTTTTACCCATTGTCTGGCAGCATCGCGCACCAATTTATGTTCTTCGGATAAAAGGTCGTCTAAATTGTAATAATCAGGAGCTTCAAACAAATCGGGTCGCATAGAATAAATTTTAGAATCAAAAATAAACAAATTAAGGATTTGTTTAAAAATATAACACAAGAAAGTATGATTGTTACATTTTTAAATAAAAATCTTTTGTCAGATCAATGTATTCCTTAGTGTATTGGTGTCGGGCCGATTCTATGGTTAGATTTTCAATTTCAACAGAAGTCTTTCCAGTTTGCAATTCCAACAAGCTTCGCTTAATCTCGGATTTAGGATTCCCTTTAATGCGCATAAGCCGCTTGGGGTGCAGGTTGATTGCGGCTGCCAATTTCAAAAATCCCTCCTCTTTTTTAAAAGGGATGATGGTGGAAAAGGTTCCATTTTCTGCCAATAGCTGTACAACACTGCTCAAAAGGTCTCCAAAGGGCAAGGATTGGTTTTGTCTTGCCATATCCCTGGATTCATTTCCACTGGCCATTATTTCGGAATAAAATGGAGGATTGGATACAATGAGTTCGTATTTGTCGTCCATTTCATTCACAAATTCGTCCAGCGACGCGTGGTAACAGAATAATCGATCGGCCCAGTAGGAGGCTTCAAAATTCTCTACACATTGCTCATAGGCATCCTCATCGATCTCTATGGTGTCTATGGTTTCAGCATGGCTTCTTTGTGCCAGCATCAAAGCAACAACACCCGTTCCCGCCCCGATATCCAGAATGGACATGGGCTTGTGCTCTAGAGAGGTCCAGGCTCCCAATAAAACGCCATCGGTACCAATTTTCATGGCACACCGATCCTGATGTACTTGGAATTGTTTAAATAGGAAGGGTTTGCTCATGATAAATCCAGCTTTTGCTTATTGGGGCAGACCTTGCTTACTCGGCTTTTCCAGCCTCCCTGTTTTTAGTGCCTTCCAAGTCCAATAGGGAATCCCCTAATTCATGGCGCATCTCATTGGCCAAAACCTTTATTTGGTCTACCACTTCCGGATATTCTTCGGCCACGTTGTTGGTCTCGCTTATATCCGTTGTAACATCGTAAAGTTCTATTTCTTCCATTTCGACCATTCGGTATTCCCCTGGAAGCCCATCCTTGCCAGGTTCTTGTCCGTCCATGGTCCTGTAAGTATGCGGAAAGTACATTTTCCATTTTCCGTAACGGACTCCCATGAGTTCGTTTATCCTATAGTAAAAGAAATATGCTTCCTGGGGACTCTTTTGGCTTTCCCCGGTAAGTACGGATAAGGCGCTTTTCCCGTCGATGGTTAAATTGGGCAAACGGGCTCCTGTAATTTCTGCGATGGTCGGTAAAATATCAATGGCCATGACAGGGATATCTATAGTTTTTCCTGGGGTAATCTTGTTGGGGTACCTCATAATAAAAGGCTCGCGCTGTGCACCCTCCCAAGCAGTCCCCTTACCTTCCCTAAAGGGCAGTGCACTGCCCGCGTGGTTGCCATAGGCAAGCCATGGTCCATTGTCCGAAGTAAAGATAACTACGGTATTGTCCTCAATGCCGTTCTTTTTCAGCGCAGCCAATATTTCGCCCACGGACCAGTCGATTTCCATAATGACATCGCCGTATAATCCTCTTTCTGATTTTCCTTTAAATTTATCCGATACAAAAAGCGGTACATGCGGCTGCGGATGGGGCACATATAGAAAGAAAGGATTGTTTTTGTTTCTATTGATAAAATCCACGCTCCTTTCCGTGATTTGGGTGGTAAGTTGGGATTGCTCCGTAAGGGTATCCAGAACGGTCTCATTTTCATAAAGCGGCAGGGGTCCAAAATTGAAAACAGTTCCTTGCTGCGGATGGTAGGGCCACATATCGTTGGAGTAGGGGATGCCAAAGAATTCATCAAAACCATGTTTCGTAGGCAAAAAATTTGGGCTATCCCCCAAATGCCATTTTCCAAAGATGGCGGTCTTGTAACCAATGTTTTTTAGCATTTCCGCTATGGTCATTTCCGATGCATTTATTCCTGTGGGGCTACCTGGTCCCAAGGCGTTGTGTATGCCAATACGATTGGGGTAGCAGCCGGTGAGTATACCTGCCCTTGAAGCGGAACAAATGGGTTGTGCGGAGTAAAAACTGGTGAGTTTTACACCTTCATTTGCCATTTGGTCCAAATGGGGGGTTTCAATATTGGGAGAACCAAAAGTACCTACATCCTGATATCCTTGATCGTCGGTGAAAATTAAGATTACATTGGGTGGAATGTCCACTTTAGATTCTTTTTTCTTTTCCGCACAGGAAAGTAAAACCAAAGAAAGTATAAGTAAGTGTAGGTTCTTGAGCATTATTTTAATTTTAAATGAATGTCTGTAGTACAGATTTTGATAAAGCTAAAATAATATTTTGAAACGTTATGCCCTAATAGCTGAAAGTGCCGAAAACAAACATTTAACGGTGCAGGCTAGGGAGGGTCGTAATAAACACTAAACCCCGTTGTAGTAGTTGTTTTTAATGGAGTCCATTAATTTTTCACCTGCTGAAATAGAACTTATCAAATTCCATAGGTTAGCAGGAATCAAGGGTTTTAAGGGCTGGTCCAGCATTGGGATTTTTGGAAATACGAGTTGCAGTTTTTTGTCCCATACTTTGTAATATTTTAAAAGGTCATCTGGATATACAATCTTTCGTCTTGTACCTTCGTCAATTCCCCTGAACGGTTGTGGAATGTTTAGATATCCATAGTCGTCCGTTAGTTGTTCCCCTACATGGATGTCCCGTATGGCCACCTCAAAGTCATAGGCCGTAGTAAGGCAGTTGGAGTTAAAACTGTGGTTTACGTATCTGGCATTGTCCCAGCAAAGCACGTATCTTCCCTTATTGTCCCTGAAGGTGTAGGTGTCCAATATGGACTGATAAATAGGTTCCAGGGTTTCCAATTCGGCCGGGCTAAATTCGCGGTCCAACTTATCAAATACCCAGGTGATGGTTCCGGCAGGAATAAATTCTGTGGCTACTACGCCATAGCCAATCTCCTTGTTGATGAATTGCAATTCTGTTTTGGGATGAATCATTTTAACGCATAAAATAATCTGGTGAATACTGAATAGTTATTGCCGTGTAAGTATTGCACTGCCTTGGTCTGGTTCCTTTAACATACAATTTGCCCATGTAAATCCAATGGGTAAAGTTTTTTTGTGTTTGAACCAATCAATAAGAAATGCAATAAAGAAAGATAGGTAAAATTATCGCTCGTTTTAGAACTGGGGGTAAATTAATATGGGGGGTGTTTAAGACAAGTAAAGATCTACCAATCCTTCCGGTGTGTCAACAAAAATAGTCTTGTTTTCACGGTCTACCTTAACGATTATTTCATCCCTAACCGGAATAAGTAATTGTTTATCGCCCTTTTCAACCTCAAATAACGCTTGGGAAGTGGTGTCGTTAACGCTTTGGATAAATCCTATATTTCCATGGACCTTGTCTTCCATGGCAAAGCCAATTACCTCATGGTAATAGAACTTATTGCCTTTTAGTTTAGGCAAAAATTTAAGCGGGAGATATATTTCGGAGCCCATTACCTTGTCGGCGTCCGATTCATCGGCAACCTCCTCAAACCGCACTCGCAAAAGGCTGGATTTGTGAAGTTGACTTTTTTCAATAAAAAAAGGAACCAGATTGTTTCCAAGGGAAACGAATACTGATTCCAATTTTTCGTACAATTCGGGTTCGTCGGTATCCAATTTAATGAGTACCTCCCCCTTAAAGCTATGTTTGGAAACGATTTTACCGAGGTAGAAACACTCTTCCTTTGTCATCGTTTTCTATTAGCTATTCTGTTTCTTTGGTCTCTTCAGGAGCTTCTGCAGGAGCGACAGTATCCTCGGACACTGCTTCTGGAGCAGCTTCTTCGGCAACTTCTTCTTCAGCAGCTGGAGCTTCTGCTTCTGCAGCAGCGGCCATACGTTTCTCGTTTACCTCTTTCTCGGCTTTCAAGGCCTTGGCTTTAGCATCGGCTTCTGCCTTTGCCAAACTATCTACTTTGGAGCCAACGATACTCGCTTTTTCTTCCAACCAAGCATTGAATTTTTCTTCAACTTGCTCTTCGGTCAAGGCACCTTTACGAACACCGCCCAATAAATGGTGCTTTAAAAGTGCTCCTTTATAAGATAAAATTCTTTTTGCAGTTTCGGAAGGCTGTGCACCGTTCTCTAACCATTTTACAGAACTGTCAACATCCAATTCTATGGTTGCAGGGTTGGTGTTTGGATTGTAAATACCTAATTTCTCCAAGTATTTACCGTCTCTTTTAGCGCGGGAATCCGCAGCTACTACCCAATAAAAAGGTTTTCCTTTTTTTCCGTGTCTTTGTAATCTAATTCTAACTGGCATATCACATTAATTTGTAGGGTGCCCGACCCTTGGTTATTAATTCTTTTTTTCGCTAGGTTCTTCCTAAGCGGGTGCAAATATAATATTTCTTTTTATGTGGTAATCAAATATTTGGGCAAAAATTAAATTAATGTGTGCAAATGGCTTAACATTTCTTAAGAAAAGCTGTTAAACTTGGGCTAAAGTCGGCTACGGATTTGGAGTTAAGTACAATTATCATAGTTTATTACTAGGGTTGGCGAAAGTCGCTACCCAAGATAACTAATTAAAAATGAAGAGAGATAACATGAAGTATTCAGAAAAAATTTCAAACGGATTAAACAACCTATTGGTAAGAAATTATGATGCCGAAAAAGGATTTAAACTGGCAATGGATAAAATTGATAATCCAACGATCAATACCTTCTTAAAGGATAGGGCCTCACAACGTGGAGAATTTGCCCAAGAGCTTAAAAGTGAAATATTGCAATATGGGGAATTGCCCGAAAAGGTCGGAAGCTTAAAAGGAGATATGCACAGAGCATGGATGAATCTTAAATCGGCCGTGGCCTCCAATGAAAAGGAACAGCTGTTGGAAGAAGTAGAACGTGGGGAAAAGGCAAGTCTAGAGGAATACAATGAGATCTTGAATGATAGGGATGTTGTACTTCCGCCATCCACTGAAAGTATGTTGAAAAGGCATAGGGACGCCATAAAGTCATCATTGACCGTGGCCAATATCCATGAGCGAATAGCGTAGGGTCCCGGAGTTTTGGATTAATATAGAGGAGCCAGATGGAAACATCTGGTTCCCGGCTTTTGGTAACGTTGATAACTCCTGATAAATGCACTTTCCCTTTATGCGCTATTTCCTTATTTTTACCACTTCCAATCCCATCACATAAACCCACACTATGTACCTTATTTTTGATACGGAAACCACAGGATTACCCAAACGTTGGGATGCCCCTTATACGGATACCGACAATTGGCCCCGATGTATTCAGATTGCCTGGCAGTTACATGATGAAATGGGTAAATTAGTGGAGAGCCAGGATTATTTGGTGCAGCCGGACGGATTTAATATTCCCTATGATGCAGAACAGATTCATGGGATATCCACGGAGCTGGCCCAGCAAAAAGGGGTTCCGATCGGGGAGGTATTGGAAAAATTCAATGCAGCACTTTCCAAAACAAAATTTGTAGTAGGTCAGAATGTGGGATTCGACATTAATATCATGGGAGCTGAATTCCATCGGTACCAAGTTGAAAATTCGCTTCAGGAATTGCCGGTATTGGATACCTGTACCGAGCATACGGCACAACTGTGCCAGATTCCTGGTGGACGTGGTGGTAAGTTTAAGTTGCCGACCTTAACGGAACTACATCAATACTTGTTTGGTGAGCCGTTTGGAGAAGCGCACAATGCCACTGCCGATGTGGAGGCAACTACCCGTTGCTTCTTGGAATTGGTCCGTAGAAATGAATTTTCGGCAGAACAGTTGGATGTTAAGCCAGATTATTTTAAGAATTTCTCCGAGGCCAATCCACAAGAAATACAATTAATAGGTTTAAAGCATATCAACCTAAAAAAGGCATCAAAGAAAATAGCCGATGCCTTGTGGGAGAAGGATACAGGTGGAATTTCCAAGGAAGAAATAAAGGAAAACTTGGCCACTTTGGAAACGGCCAACTTTGCCCATCTCCATAACCATACCCAGTTTTCCATTCTACAGTCTACCATCAGCATTCCCGCTTTGATCTCGGCCACGGCAAAAGCTAAAATGCCCGCGGTGGCGATGACCGATCACGCTAATATGATGGGGGCATTTCATTTTGTCAATGGGGTCATTAACCATAACAAGGGGGTTGTTGCCAGGAACGAAGAAAATTTAAAGCGCTATGAGGCCACTAAAAATGGAACCTTGGAAGAAGGGCAAGAACCCTTGGAGGAACTTCCGGAACCAGAGGTGGAGATTACGCCTATTATAGGTTGTGAATTTCAAGTTTGTGAAGATCATACCAATAAATCCCAGAAAGATAACGGGTATCAGATAGTGATGCTTGCCAAGAACAAAAATGGGTATTTAAATTTGGCAAAAATGTCGTCCATTGCCTTCGTGGATGGGAAGTACTATGTTCCGCGTATAGATAAGAAGGTAATAGAACAATATAAAGAGGATATCATTGTACTTACCGGGAATCTTTATGGTGAAGTGCCCAGTAAGGTTTTAAATGTTGGGGAGAACCAGGCAGAGGAAGCCTTGCTGTGGTGGAAAGAGACTTTTGGGGAGGACCTGTATATTGAAATTATGCGTCACGGTCAGGAGGATGAAGACCGTGTAAACCAGGTATTGATCCAATTTGCCCAAAAGCATAATGTAAAATTGGTGGCCACCAACAATACCTATTATCTGGAAAAGGAGAATGCACATGCGCATGATATTTTGCTTTGCGTAAAAGATGGCGAAAAGCAGGCCACTCCTATAGGTCGTGGTCGTGGATACCGATATGGCTTGCCCAATAAGGAATATTACTTTAAGTCCTCTGATGAAATGAAGGACCTGTTCAAGGATATTCCTGAAGCCATTACCAACATTCAGGAAGTAATAGATAAGGTAGAAACATTTACCCTGGCCCGCGATGTCTTATTGCCTGCTTTTGATATTCCGGAAGAATTTAGGTTCGAAGAGGATAAATTGGATGGTGGAAAACGCGGGGAGAATAAATATTTGCGACATATCACCTATGAAGGGGCTAAAAAGAGATATGGTGAAATTACCCCAGAAATTGATGAGCGACTCGATTTTGAACTTAAGGTAATTGAGAAGACCGGATATCCGGGGTATTTCCTTATTGTGGAGGATTTTATCAGGGCCGCCCGTAGTATGGATGTGTCCGTTGGTCCTGGTCGGGGTTCCGCAGCGGGTTCCGCAGTTGCCTATTGTTTATGGATTACCAATTTGGATCCTATAAAGTACGATTTACTTTTTGAGAGATTCCTTAATCCAGATCGTGTGTCCATGCCCGATATTGATATTGATTTTGATGACGAAGGCCGTGGAAGGGTAATGGACTATGTAATTGATAAATATGGAGCCAATCAGGTGGCCCAGATCATCACCTATGGTACCATGGCGGCAAAGTCATCTATTAGGGATACGGCACGGGCCTTGGATCTGCCGCTGGGGGATGCGGACCGTATGGCCAAGTTGATTCCCAACATGTCCAAGTTGAAAAAGATTATTGGGGTCGATGAAAAAACACTAAGGGAAAAATTCAATAGCGAGGAACTGATCAAGATCAATGAGTTGCTGGCTATTTCCGAGGGCGAAGGACTGGAGTCCGAAACCCTTAACCAGGCTTATATTTTGGAAGGCTCCGTGCGTAACACCGGTATACATGCCTGTGGGGTAATTATTACGCCCGATGACATCACCAAGTTCGTCCCGGTAGCCTTGGCGAAGGATTCCGATATGTATTGTACCCAGTTCGACAATTCGGTGGTGGAAAGTGCTGGCTTGCTAAAAATGGATTTCTTGGGGTTAAAAACTTTGACCCTGATCAAGGATACCGTAAAAATAGTAAAGGCCAAACACGGCATTGAATTGGATCCGGAGAATTTTCCCTTGGACGACGAAAAAACATACGAGCTTTTCCAACGCGGGGAAACCGTTGGGGTGTTCCAATATGAATCCCCCGGGATGCAAAAACACATGCGTGCGTTAAAACCTACCGTTTTTGCGGATCTTATAGCCATGAACGCTTTATACCGTCCCGGTCCCATGGAATACATTCCCAGTTTCATTGCCCGTAAGCATGGTACCGAGGAAATTATATATGACCTGGATGCCTGTGAGGAGTATTTGGCGGAAACTTATGGGATTACGGTGTACCAGGAGCAGGTGATGTTGCTTTCGCAGAAGCTGGCCGATTTCACCAAAGGTGAGGCGGATGTTCTGCGTAAGGCGATGGGGAAAAAGCAGAAGTATGTCCTGGATAAAATGAAGCCGCAATTTATAAAGCAGGCTTCGGAAAAAGGCCACCCTGTTGATAAGTTGGAAAAAATTTGGAAGGATTGGGAGGCATTCGCGGCTTATGCATTTAATAAATCGCACTCCACCTGTTACGCCTGGATTGCCTACCAGACCGCATATTGCAAAGCACATTATCCGGCAGAATATATGGCTGCTGTACTGTCCAATAACATGAACGACATAAAGCAGGTAACCTTCTTTATGGAAGAGTGTAAACGTATGGGATTACAGGTTTTGGGACCGGATGTAAACGAATCATACTATAAATTTGCAGTGAACGACGCTGGTGCAGTGCGCTTTGGTATGGGCGCCATAAAAGGGGTTGGCCGTGGAGCTGTGGAGACCATCGTAGAGAATAGAAAGAAAGACGGGCCGTTTAGATCTGTTTTTGATCTGGCCAAACGCATAGATCTCAGGGCGGCGAATAAAAAGGCTTTTGAGAACCTGGCTTTGGCCGGGGGCTTCGATTCCTTTGGTGATACCCATAGGGCTCAGTATTTTTATGATGAGGGGGATGGAATTACCTTCTTGGAAAAAGCCATGAAGTACGGGGCCAAATTTCAGGAGAATGAAAATTCTTCTCAAGTAAGTTTGTTTGGTGAGGCAAGTGACGTTCAGATTCCGGAACCTGTGGTGCCACCCTGCGAGGAATGGGGTACTATGGGTAAATTAAGAAGGGAAAAGGAAGTAGTGGGAATCTATATTTCCGGTCACCCATTGGATGACTTTAATGCCGAGATCAAGGCTTTTTGCAATGCAAGTCTTTCCGCTCTAAATGATTTGGAAGCCTTAGTAAATAGGGAGGTTTCCTTTGCGGGGGTCATTACGGATGTACAGCATAGGGTTTCCAAAAATGGTAAGGGATGGGCTATGTTCACCATGGAGGATTATACGGATACCTTTGAATTTAGAATGTTCGGGGAAGAGTATTTAAAGTATCGTCATTTCTTGATGATCAACTCGTTCGCATATGTAAAAGTGTTCGTCAGGGAAGGCTGGATGAACCGGGATACCGGAAAGAAGGGAGAGCCAAGAATGCAGTTTAATATGATCATGATGCTGCAGGACGTTATGGAAACCTTTGCCAAAAAACTCACCATTAAGTTGGATATCTCCCAATTAAAGGAAGAAAGTATTTTGGACCTAAAGGATACTTTGGTTTCCCATAAGGGAGATCATCCCTTAAATTTTGTGGTGTACGAGATGGAGGAGCAGATAAAAGTAAACATGACCTCTAGAAAACAAAAAATTCAAATATCGAGTGAATTACTCCTACAGCTTAATGAAAAAGACGTACATTACAAATTGAACTAATGTTTTACAGTGGCTTAAATGGTTGGATGTCCCACAAAAGCCCATGTCTTAAAAGAATAGGTTTTATCAATTTAACCATAGTCAAAACGAATATAATCTTAGTAAGGAAAAGGCAAAATAATTGTCTAAATTTGTATAATATTTAAAAATAACGAAACATGGCATTAGAAATAACAGATGCTACTTTTGATGAGGTAGTTTTAAAAAGTGATAAACCAGTAGTAGTGGATTTTTGGGCAGCATGGTGTGGTCCTTGTAGAATGGTAGGTCCTATTATCGATGAGGTTAGTACCGAGTATGATGGTAAAGCCGTTGTTGGTAAGGTGGATGTGGACGCCAACCAAGAATTTGCCGCGAAATATGGCGTAAGAAATATTCCTACGGTATTGGTGTTTAAAAACGGTGAAATCGTTAACAGACAGGTTGGTGTTTCCCCTAAAAAGGTATATACCGATGCTATTGATGCATTACTATAGCCTGCACTAATTCCCTAAGGGGAATATAAATAATAAAAAAATCCTGCTAACAGCGGGATTTTTTTATGCCCAATTTCCAAAAAAAAGGTGGAAGCTCCTGAAAACAGGAGTTGAATACAGCTTATTTAATCTGAGCTCCCAATTTTTGGGAGTATCTATTTTCCTATAAGTCAATATCTTCATTATCTTAGCTAAATGAACCTACAATCCGAACTACATAAGGCAAGTTTGTTCCAGAATCTGGAATTATTGGCAGGTCAGGTGGTGGAAGGATTTATCAGTGGTATTCATAAAAGTCCCTTTCATGGATTTTCCGCAGAATTTGCCGAGCATAAAATCTATAATAATGGGGAAAGCACCAAGCATATAGATTGGAAGCTGTTTGCAAAGACGGATAAGTTATATACCAAGCGTTACGAGGAGGAGACCAATTTACGCTGTCATATGATCTTGGACAATTCGGCCTCCATGTATTATCCGGAGGTGGGTACCCTAAGCCTTGACAATCTCAATAAAATTGGTTTCGGGGTTTTAGCGATTGCCTCGTTGATGAATATACTTAAAAGACAGCGGGATGCGGTTGGTTTAAGTGTGTATAGCGATCAATATAATTTCTATTCTTCCGAAAAGAGTAGTGAAAGGCATCACCAAATGTTATTGGCCAAATTAAGTGAGATTAGTCAGGAAACAAAACCTGCCAAGCAGACCGAGACCTATACTTATTTGCACCTGATTGCCGAAAAAATAAAAAGAAGAAGTTTAATTGTACTTTTTACGGACATGTTTCAATCTTCCGGGGATGACGCCCAGTTGTTCGAGGCCCTACGGCATTTAAAATACAATAAACATGAGGTTATCCTTTTTCATATCATGGATAAGGAAACGGAATACTCCTTCGATTTTGAAAATACCCCCAAGCGTTTTCTGGATGTGGAAACAGGGACGTATATAGATCTTTATGCCGATTCTGTAAAAGAAGTCTATGAAAAGGAGGTGGAGTCTTATTTTACAGAATTACGACTAAAATGTGCCCAATATAAAATTAAATATGTGGAGGTGGATGTAAAGGATAGTTTCTCCCTGATAATGAACACCTTTATGGTGGAGCGACAAAAATTTATGTAGAAACATGCATTATTTTTAAAAAATTGTTTGTGCAATTAAATAAGGGGTGTATATTTGCACTCGCTAAACGCCACGGTTCGGTAGTTCAGTTGGTTAGAATACCTGCCTGTCACGCAGGGGGTCGCGGGTTCGAGTCCCGTCCGGACCGCTTAGTAAACAAAGGCCTTCAAGAGATTGAAGGCTTTTTTGTTTTTGATGGGTACAACATAGGTACAACAATCAAGAATCAAAAAAACTAAGGAAAATAATGGAGGATCAAGTCCAAAATCGGGTTTTCCTTGTTTAAAAGTTTAAGGCGGAACAAAATTGTCCGCCTTAAACTAACATATTAGGTTACTCCTATGCTATTAAATGAACTTCTATCTAAGATTCTTATTTTGAATGTAGTCGTTTTAATCAATTTTGCAAAAGATTCATGGTATACGAGTATTATTCCCAACTAAGTTTGAAGAATTTACTTTCCAGAGCTTTCATGTTTAATTTTGAGGTTTCTTTAATTTCGTCTCCAATTACATTTGTTTCAAAATATTTGATGGTTTTTCCAGAAAAGATTTCTGGAATAAAGGAGCTTTCTTTACCGCTTACTTCTCTTAAATGAAGTATTATTCCATTTTCATCTTCTAACGGTGTCGCATTAACGATAAGAATATTATCTGGAATATTTGATAGGATTGATAAGGTATTTGTCGCTTTCTTTTCTAAAACACTTGCAGGGATTACTCTAGCTAAAAAAGGCACTCTGCTACCCCAGCCAAATTTGGTAGCCTCCTTATCACTGTTTTTGTCCATACTGGTTAATTGATATGTC
Organism: Arenibacter troitsensis; assembly: GCF_900177645.1. Taxonomy (GTDB): domain Bacteria; phylum Bacteroidota; class Bacteroidia; order Flavobacteriales; family Flavobacteriaceae; genus Arenibacter; species Arenibacter troitsensis. The sequence continues at coordinate 202,826 of NZ_FXAO01000006.1, read as the reverse complement.
CAAGTATACATGCCTCTTTGGTCTGCATTAAAGTTTGTTGTCCAATAATTGTTCATTGGCCAACTATACAAGTTATTACTTTGAGGTACGCCTTTATATTCAAATCGGCCTGTATTGATAGCTCCGAATTGCATGATTGGGGCTTCAGGGGATACCAATACAATTTGTTCCTTATCATTTTTAATTTGCACAAAATTTTGGACTGTATTCCAGTCATTGGCGGATCCAGGTACTTGGTCAACTCCAGCTTCCATTGGACCTCCAGATATTTCAAAATGTATTTTTCCTTTTTCTAATTCAAATGGGAAGGAAATATAAAAGCTTTCTGGATTGGTAATAGGCTTTTTCTTAAGTTCAAAATCAAAGTCTATTCGTTTTGTGGTATTATAAACTTTTAATTCTAGTGAAAAGGCGTCAGAATGATCGTAGGCCGTCTCTGTCTTTCCTCTAAATTTTATTGTGTTCCATATCTCACCTTCCCTTATTTCGGAAAGCCAAACGCTATCAAGAGGTTGTCGGGTATAATCCGTTAAGGGGCCGTTACTTTCACCGTTAGCAGTTCTATTGGTGAACAATTGGGCTCTTCCCCCTATTTTTTCCAGAATAAATTCACCTAGACTATATTCAGATTTTTCATCAATAATATTTTTAGCAAGATCTTTGTCATATATCTGCGATATGGTACCTTTAAGTTTATCAATTTTAATTGAATACCAAGGGTTGTCCAATAATATATGATCCTGTTTTTCTTGATAGTTCAAGTTTTTTTCCTGTTCACCGTGCCGATGCATTTCATCCCCATGTGAATGGGAGTGTTGTTCTTTATATACTTCAATGTCGAATTTTTTGTAACCAAAAGCTGGTATATTCTCTACCCAGGCGCCCCAATACGTTCCTCCATGCCAAGGTTTTAGTACTTGTACGGGGTATTTCTTCCCCTGCTCATCTACCAGGCGTATTTTACTTCCCGGAACCACTTGTTGATGATCTATAAAGATTTCTACCAATCCTTCACGTTCCCAGTTCAATGTATTGAATACTGCCAATGAAGGATTTTTGGTTTTCCCCATATATTCGCTTAGCAGACCTATAGCTTCTTCTCCTATCATGCTAGCTCGTCTAGAGGCTTCCCAGGCATATGATTCTTTTATTTCGCGTTGTTCCATGGTTGCCTTACTATAAGGTTGACTAACACTTTCTTGTGCCCCAAAAGTATGTTCTCCATAAAATAATAGTGCCTTATTGGCTTCAAATACGCGTCCTTTTATACCCTTGGGCATTTTTGAACCTAAAAGCTTGGCCATGGCCAAACCTCCTTGGCCTGCAATAAGATCTACATGGGCATTTCTTGTTGCTGCAACTTCTCTAGCACCCGAAGCAAATCCATCAGTCCACCAATCTGGCCAGTGGGCTTTAACTTCAATAAGCTCTTTCCCGTTTTTGTTTTCGAATTCTTCAAAAAAATCACTTGCAATCGCTGTTTTAATTTTTGGCCATTCATATTTCTCATTCCATTTTTTTATTAGGCCGCTGGATTTAATTGAAGGAGGAGAATTGTCTGTCATAAAACCTGAATGCTGTATTGCGGTAATATCGTAGGGATAGCCTCTTTCATCAAGTTTAATTAAATAATTAAGCAGACCTTTTTCGAAATCTTCAAAATTATCTGTGTGAACACCAAAGGTATTTCCTTGCATATAATGTTCTGCCCTGAATGTCAACATTTTATTGCCTGAAGGAGAAACCCACCAGAATGCCAAAGGCGTATCAAACGATATCAATGCCTTGTGACCATGGGTTCCCATGGTTAAATATTTTATATCCAAGGAATTAAAATAGTCGTTCATGCACCATGCAATACCATTAACATCATTCTGCATAGCAGATGTGATTTTTATTCCTTTATCGGAAATATTTTTTATTGGGGCCAAAGAAGCTGCCAACGACTGCTCGTCAGGAAGTTCGTTAAAGTTAAAATACATACCTGTCACCTCAATTCTTCCTTCTTTAATCCGCTGCTTTAATCGGTCTATTTGGGTCTGAGATCTACTGTTTAAGAATTCGTCCACTGCCCATGAGGCTTCACAGGTCCATCGAAACTTTGATTCTTCAGGGTAATCATCGGTAGCATCGCAATAATCCAGTGCATAATCTATGTACCGGGGATGTTCTGCCAAAATCTCTGTTTGTGACCTAGTGTACCCAATATCGGTATGGGAATGTTGTACAAAATTGACTTTCCACTTCTTTACAGGTTTGAGTCTTATTTTTGTAATCATAGGCTCCTTGCCGGCATCCAGTTTTAAGGTAATAGTTTTTTCTTTATATACTTCAGGGTAGGAAATCTTCAAGGTTTGTATTCCTGGTTCTAAATCGATGATTCTATCCAGTTTACCATCTATACTTAATTGTGCTTTTACAGGTTCCCTAAAAGAAATGATTTCTGTTAATAAGGTTTGATATTTTTTATTCTCAGCGGATCTGATCAAGGCTGGTAATGCCGTTACCTTAATAGATTCAGAAAGGTCTCTTTTGAAGACCATAAAATAAGTTTGGGACTCCTCGTTGTTCCCTGTTAACCCTAGTTTTAGTGAAGTTCCTGGTTTTAGGTTTTTGGCGGGTACGGTATAATAGAGGTAACCAAAATAACCATGATTATTATCTTCATGAACCTTTTCGAAACTTAATTTTTGATCGTTTTTAAGAGCTAACGTCCAACTCGTTTTTTCCAGTCCCGGAAGAGCTATTTCTGTTTGTTTTTCACCATCAACATAAAAGTTGAAAACAGACCCAGGCCTATTCGCATAATATCCAACATAATGTACAAATGTAACTTCTCCGTCTTTGTTTTTTAGTGAAACGGGAGCCGTTGACCATTCCATTTTTTGATTTCCGGCATCCACTCTAGAAATAAGTGTTGATGTTAATCCTTCTATCCCGGATGGATACTGTAATTCGTTGCCAGTTACTTTTTCTTGGTAACCAGATATGAAGGTTTCATTAACCTTAGGGCTCCTTTGGCCATATATAGCCGTACAATTAAAAATGATAAACAGCCATATCTTGACCTTTAATAATTGATTTAATGTCATGTGGATAAATTTTATTTGGTTTTACTAGTTAAGTGTGCTAAAAATATTCTGCATGATCAGTCCATTATAATATGCCCATTTAGAAAGATAATATGGTGTTCAGATTTTAATGGCATGCTGGAATATACTTTGTAACTATTATTAATTTTGCATATAATTAATGTTTAGGAAAGATTTTCAGCTTTCCATATTCATACGGCAAACATTACAAAATTAGAAGATAAATGAGCTTGTTTTTAAAGCTGTGTTTTCCAATTTTGAATGAATATTAACTATATTGTCCATGAAAAAGTTGTAGGATTGTAAACAACCGTTTGTTGACCTATTTTTTTTGGATTTTATCTTTATATAGAATTTAAGAGATTAAAGCAGTTTTAAATCCCTTTGGCATTTATGTATTGAGAAGGAGTTAATCCGTTATTAAACTCTTTAAATTTGGAATTGAAGTGCTGCACGCTGGGAAATCCTGATTTCTGCGCAATGTGGCCTATGGATCGCCGCTTATCTTCCAACAACATTCGTTTTGCGTTATTTATTCTATACTCATTCAAAAATGCAAAAAAGGATTTCCCGGTCTTCTGTTTAAAAAGTCGGCAAAAGGAAGGCTTGGTTAGGCAGGCCATATCGGCCATTTCTTGAAGGGAAATTTTATTTTCAATGTTATTTCTGATATAATCGAATATTTGATTCATTAAATCAAAATCTCTATTGCTTAGGTGAGGAGTGTAGCCAGGACTGGCCAAAAGATTGTAATCAGTTGCCTCTGTCAGTTCTGATAAAAGATTAAATACGGCCGACCATTTACGAAGCCCATCCCTTTTATGAATTTCCATTAACAATGGTGAGATTTGTGCGCTGGTCTTTTTGGAAAATGAAATCCCTCTTTCCGCTTGTTTAAAAAGCTCTACTAGGGTCTGTAGTTCTAAAGTATCTGCAAAAACCCTTTTTATAAAATCCTCCGGAAACTGAAGCACGATAGCTTGGCTCACTCTTTTGCTATCTTCCAAATGTGATTTATTGTTCTGCCACAAATGAGGTAAATTGGGACCTACTAAGACCAAATCTCCTTCTTTAAATCTTGAGGTGTGGTCTCCTATATATCGGATTCCGTCACTTTTAAGAATTAAGGTCAACTCAAACTCCGGGTGAAAATGCCATGGATGATCAAAAGCTGGAAGATCGATAAAGGAACAGTGCAATGGGGCCTTTGTGTCAAATATTATTTTATAGAACGAGGCTTTCATTTAATGAGCAACTTAAATTAGGTAAGGTTTTAATTAACTGTATCTGACTAGCTAAAAATGAATTAAATCATATCATGAGTTGTGTAAAAGTGGAATGATTAAAGAAATAACCTGACTTTTTCTAAATATACTTAAAAAATCTATTCAATGTTAATATCCATTCTAAAAAGGTTAAAAACTATGAAGGAGCCTTTCTCCCAAATATATAACTTGCAACCATTATAAAAGAATTAATATTTATTTGGTCTCTATCAACGAATGCAATTCAGAAATATAATACTGGATATATAAATAGAAGTAATTGCCACAAGTTTAATTTTAGCTAGGCATCTTTTTTGATCAGTTCATTGAATGATTAAATTTGCCGATATTTCAAGTAAGCCATGAAAAATAGTAAAAAACTTATAGAAGAGTATAGTCATAGTGGTAAAGGTTATAATCCGTATCTAATTGGCCCAAAGTGGCAAGTTGCACAATTAAACTTTATGCCGGAACTAGCGCCGGATGCAATTAAAAAAATTGATGTTCACCATAACACTGATGAAACATTCTTATTGATGGCAGGACAAGCCGTATTAATTGCCGCCAAGATAAATAATAAGGAGCTTTCTTTCGAGGTTATTAATTTGGCGCCAAAAAAATTGTATAATATTCCTAAGGGATGTTGGCATAATATAGCACTTTCAACAGATGCCGAAGTTTTAATTACAGAGGATGCCAATACCCATTTGGGGGATTATGAATTTTATTATCTGAACCAAGAAGAGCAGACGGAGTTAGGTCTTCTAATACAGTCGGTTTGGAGAAAATAAATGGATTCTGTTTGGATATTCTGTTACCATATTGACGCCTTATCTCATTTGGACATCATAATTTTAAATCAGTAAACTGGCAATATAACAAAGAGGAGTTTTTATTAGGTCTTTGAATAGACAAAGAAATAATTAAATTCCTCTTTGTTCAATATTTTAGACAAATCCGATGTTTACAACCTAGAATAGGAGTCTTAGGATTCATTTTCAAAAAAAAATTATCCCATGTATCGGGGTAGGGTACATAGACCTCCATCCACTTTCATGTCATCACCAGTTATAAAACTAGACTCGTCCGAAGCTAGAAAAACAGCAGCCATTGCTACTTCCGTAGGTTTTCCGAAACGTAGCATTGCTGCTTGCCGTTCCGATTCTTTGCTGTATTTTTCTCCCTCTGTTTTAATTCTTTCGGTAGCCATGGGAGTCAATATCGCTCCAGGGGAGATAGTGTTGAAGCGAATGTTCTTGTTCCCAAATTGGCCTGCCAATTGATTGGTCATGGAAATCATACCTCCTTTTGCGGTAGCATAGGCGGTCCAATCATCCCAACTTCGGTGGGCTTGGCCTGAGGCTATATTTATAACACTTCCCATTTCGACAGAAAGCATATAGGGCATGCAGGCTTTTGTACATCTGAAAACCCCTTTTAGGTTTACATTCATAAGCAGGTCCCAGTCCTCATCGGGCATTTTGGTAATATTTCCGGAAATGGAAATAGCGGCATTATTTACAAGAACATCAATTTTGCCGAAACTTTCTATACAGGTTTTGACCATTTCATTTACCGAATCCGTATTGCCAACATCACAAAATAGTGGTAATGCATGTTGATTTTGTTTTAAAAGCTCATCAGCCTCTTGCCTGCACTTTTTATCATTAATGTCAGCCATTACAACTATGGCCCCTTCTTTTGCGAAGGCTCTGCTAATAGCAAGGCCGATACCATCGGCGGCTCCTGTAACTATTGCGACTTTATTTTTTAATCGTCCCATTTTAATTTCTTTTTAACCAATAATTTTCAATTTCCTCTAAAGTTTTTCCTTTTGTTTCTGGTAGTATCCTTATGACCATAAAAAGTGCTGGAACCATAAATGCAGCAAATAACCAAAATGTGCCATGTGGCTTAAGGTTTTCCAATAGCCATGGGGTCATTTGCCCTATAAAAGTGGCTCCCACCCAAACAGCCATAGTAGCTATGGACATAGCTGCTCCACGAATCTTCAGTGGGTATATTTCGGAAAGCAAAACCCATAAAACTGGACCAAAAGAAAAGGAAAAACAGGCAAGAAAAGCAAGTATAAAGGTCATTAATAAATACGTGTTATTCACATCAAAATAAAATAATAGACCTACTACTATTAATGATATCAGTATTCCTATTATCCCATATATCAACAATGGTTTTCTTCCAATATCATCTACTTTCCAAAGTGCAATAAAAGTAAACAATACGTTAACCAAACCAATGAGTACTTGACTTCCTAATGCTTCACCTAACTGTAGACCACCTTCCTCAAGAATTTTTGGGCCGTAATAAATTATGGCATTGATACCGCTTAGTTGACTTAAGACAGCCAATGAAATTCCTATAATCATTGCCAGTCTAAAGGGTCCTGAAAAAACCGATTTAATACCGATAGATTTTCTTGAAAGCACTTCTTCAACATTTTTAATTTCGTTATCTGCTTCATCCTCTGTCATAAACCGGAGCAAGATATTTTTAGCGCGTACCGTTTTTCCTTTAGTTGCTAGCCACCTTGGGCTTTTGGGTATAGTCAATAATAGCAAAAGAAAAACAGCAGCTGGTATAATTTCACTGCCTAGCATGGACCGCCATACTTCAGTAACAAATATTTTATGCCCCAAACCACTTGTTGTGTTAAAACTGTCTGAAGTTGAAACAGACAATAAATAAGCATTGGCAAAATAGGCGAACAAAATACCTAAGGTTATTGCCAACTGATACAATGCAACCAATTTACCACGGTTTTTAGCTGGTGCAATTTCAGAAATATAGAGTGGGGATAACATGGATGCAACCCCTACCCCTATTCCTCCAAGGAGTCTATATATAACTAAGTTGTCAAAGGAAGTAGACAGCGTGCATCCAATGGCAGAAGCTGCAAAAAACAGTCCGGATGCTATAAGCATATTCTTTCGGCCATATTTATCACTAACTATCCCAGCTACTAAAACGCCAAATATTGTACCTATAAGTGCGGAACTAACATACCAACCTTCCATTACCGTACTCAGGTTAAATTGGGTCTTCACAAAACCAATGGTTCCAGATATTATTGCTGTATCATAACCAAAAAGAAAACCACCTAGCGCAGCGATTAAAGCCAAAAAATTCACATTACTTTTCATTTGTTAACGTATTCGTTTGGTATTTGTCTGTTCCAAATTATATTCTCATTTCTTTATTGCGACTGTAATTTGTTACTAGAATCATAATTTTATGAGTCCAGGAAACATTTTCAGGTGTTAATCCAATGCAGCCATTATACCCTTGATATAGCCAATGGTAAAAGATCTTCCTCTTTCTTCCCAAGAACCATCTCCTATAATTTTTGGTACATGTCCAGGCATAATCATTCCTTTAAAACCAACTTCTTTTAATTTCTTCAGTACTTTAACTGGGTCATAATATCCTGGCATGTCAACAAACACTTCGTTAAACTTTTGAAGATTATCAGAAATGGCATTGGAAACGGTTTGAAAATGTACATAAATTAGCTTATCCTGTTTTCCAAAATATTCAGTTACCTCATCAATATCTTCTCCCATTTCAGAAAAATTACCCAAACAGTACTGTAGGCCATGGTTTTCACTTTTTACAAGGTCCATCGCTTTCTTATATGCTTCAAAACTTCTAAACAATTGTGGAACACCGGCCAAACTTGGTACTGGTGGGTCGTTTGGATGAAGTGCTAAGGTGACTCCTGCTTCTTCAGCTACTGGCAATACACCTTCTAAAAAATATTGATAGTAATCCCACATTTCTTCCTCTGAAAAAACACGGCCATGGGATAGTGGTGCATTCTTAAAATCTTCAAGATTTACACTCATAGCTTGTGCCCCTCCTCTAATTCTATAAGTCGTGGATGAACGCCAAACACCTGTAGGTGTCCATGCATATCCCAATACCGGAATACCTGCACGACCCATATTGGAAATAGTTTCTTGAACGTGTTTTAGTTGCTCATCTCTACCTGGTTGTCCCAGCATTATTTTATCATAAAACGTCCATGGCATGTTTTCTAAGGCTAGTAATCTAATACCCGCATTTTCCACGGTATTACGAAGCATCAACAAATCTTTATACTCCCATTGATGATCACCAGGTAGCGGTAAAGAATCAAAATTAGTATCAATAAGGTTGTTCTTGTACATGTTCAAAATAATCTCATCAACGCCTAATTGCTTAATGAGCGTAAGCTTCTCTTCTGTAGGGTGCATAAATGAGCCAAACCCAGGGCGCATTGGTAAGTTTGCCCATTTTTCTGTTTTAATAAGTCTTTTCATTGATAGTTTCTGATGTTTATAATATTATTATAATTGTTAAATTATAGAGTTAAAGGTTAATGATTACCGATTCCCCGTAGAATTTAGTTTCAATAAGGGTATCATTCTCGTATACCGAAAAAGTCTTTTTTTCAAGTTTAACCCCATAGCTTTTTCCTCGGTACATAATGTTTTTCATTTGAGCTGTACCTATGTCCTCATTATTGATAGGTTGGAACGTTAAAGTATTGCCTTCCATTTTTACACCGAAGGTCCCGAATATAATAGCTTCCATTCCGGCACCTGCCGAAATCTCTAAGGGCATGGAAGAACGGTCTTGTTCAGGTCTATCAGTTCGCGCATTTTGTGGCAAATATGGGAAATGATCAATAGACCTTATGTGTCTTTTGAGGACATCCCAGCCCTTTCCGGCAAACCCTTGTTGATAAAGGTATTTTGAAGCTCTACCGGGTAATCCTAAATATTGGCCACCACCGCCCCAATCAGAATCAATCATATCCCAATGGACTTTGTCTTTTGGAGCTATGGAATACACCCCGAATTTCCCTAAAAATACGCCTTCCTGGAGGTGACTGACTAGTCTATTTACTTGGTAATCAGGTAAATAATCTGCACCTAACAAATCAAAAAGATGAAACGTCCAAATGGTTCCCTTTGTTCCATCGGGGTAAAGGTTGTCGAACCATCCTTCCTTCTCATTCCACATATATTTGTTGACCAAGGAATTCAGTTTTTCGGCATCCTTTACATAAGTCTGACTTAGTTTTTTCTCATTTCTTTTTTGCGCCCAATCGGACATAGTGTACAATAGATCAATGGTCAAGGTGTTGGTTATTGGAATGGCGTGGTTGTACCCATCGGTCCGTATTTCAATAATCTTTTCAGTATTGTAGCCCACATCGATCAGACCAAGTTTGTTGGTATAATTGGTTTGAAGTTCGGTTACCCATCGCTGCATCCATTCCCAAACGGAAAGACCTGCCGCCATTTCGTCAAAAATTGAATAATCATTGGTATGGCGAATGTAGGCCTCTATCATTATTTGAAGTGCAAATGGTTCTTGAATGTAAAGATTGTCCCATTTGGCGCCATTCCATCCCACATAAGTTCTTTTTAACTGCACTTCTTTAAAATCGGTTAAAATGGCTTGTTTTAGGCTTTCAGAATCTAGCATGGCAATAACATCCGAAGCATAGGAGGTATCCCAGCTAATAGTATAAGGCCATGTGCCTACTGCCCAAAACACATCGGAAATGTAATTGGGGTTTTCATAACGGCTCATTAAAACCGACAGCATACAGCGATAGTAATATTCTTCCAATTGCTTATTGGAACTTTTAAGTTGGGGTAGCTTGGAGTAGGCCCAGGAAAGCATTTCCCGGGTCTTTTTATCAGCAGCTTCCATGCGTTTCAGAATGTCTGTCTGAACTATTTCTGGATCAGGTTGGTCCGTTTGGTAAAATTTAATAGCGAAATAGTAGGTTTTGGATTCACCGGGCTTTATACTTATTTCAAATCCTTTGTCACTGACAGTTTCTATATTGGATGAAACACGGGCACGTGCCCCTTCGCTTCCAACAGTAAAACTGTCAATTTTGTTAACTTCAGTAGCAACCTCTTTGCCACGTACCAACATTTGCTCGGCAACTTGGTTGGGCTCGAGGGTCATGTTCAAATCCTTGGAATTTCTGTTGGTCAGAATCAGTTTGATAAATACCTCATCGTCACTGAATGAGACGTTCGTCCAGCTTTCCAACGAGAAACTTACCCATTTTTGGTCGTATTCTTTGTGAAATGTCCCTGTCCTATGACTGGAATTGGGTTGCCAATTTTCGTCTTGTGTAACCACGATGGAAGGAGAATTTGGTCTGAAGTTGGAGCCAAGTGGATCATAACTTCCGCGGTCATCTATCCATGATTTCCACTTAACAGGAACATCATCCTCGATTAATCGTCCGGTAGCCTTGTCGTGAAAGTTTAGGTTAAAATGGTAGAACTCGGACTGTATGGGCAAGAAGTTGACATTCGTGAACTGTGTTACGCTGTACTGTCTTGGACTTATAAAACCACGATAGTTGATGAGCAAGGTCTGGTAGTCATCAAAGGCCATTTGCTGGCTGTTCATGGCGTAGTATTCAGGCTCTGCAGGAGTTGGTATAGTCTGTGCTGATACCTGTTGATTTGCACAAATCAAAGCAATTAAAGCTAATATTGACAATTTACATTTTTTCATATCATTGAGAGTCTTTAATATTTATTTTTCTATTAGTTGTTCTAAAATTTATATGCAAGCTGTTAAAGCGGTTTAAAGCATATATTTTCCATTGAATTTCTACTTCGGCCTAAAGGCAATAGATTGATTTGTATAGTTCGTTCAAATCATTCATAATTTTATGCGAAGGCCTATTTTTTAGGATGCCCTCATGCAATAAAAAGCATCCTTGATCCTGAAATTCGTTCCACCCAGGATGCTTTGGTCTAACGTATGCTTTTTCTATGGTTGAAAGGGTGTCTTTGAAGAAATTATTGCACAAAGCATTGTTATTCTCATTCTGCCAAGCAATCAAATTTCCGGGTTGTCCTCCATTTAATGTAAATACTCCTTCTTGTATTTCAGATCCCGCAACAAATTCCACAAAATTGGTCGCTATATCCGGATAATTGGATTTCGAAGATACCGCCAACCCAACGCCTCCAAGTAGTGTTGAGATATTTTTTTGTTCACCAAATGGACTATCGGTAAAATGTACTACGTTTTTCGTATACCCTTCGCGGGAATAGTTGGAATAACCAAACAAATACGGACAATAGAGTAGGTCTTCCCCGTTTCCCATTTTATCCAGAACTTGGATGGGATTCCAATGTATAGATTCCGGATGAAGAAACTCAAGATGATACTTTATCTCATCTAATACCATGCTTCCCACTTCCTTATTGAAAACCCTGTTCTCAATAAAACCAGCACCCCTGTTTTGGGCACAAAGTGTTAAAAAGGAGCACCATAAATCGGTTGGGCACAAGGCCCATGCCACCGAGAAACCATTGGGAACTTTACCATAAAAAGTTTTAAGGTCTTTGTAGGTCGATGGTAAGTTCAAGCCCAATTCCCATATGATATCCTTACGGTATGCCGCCACTTGGGCTGCAGCATCTATGGGTAACGCATATAGGTGTCCGTTGTATTCATAAGAATTGAAACAATCTCCTAAGGATTGTTCTTGCAAAACTCCTAATCTATCCTTGGAAATATATTCTTCCAGATTAACTAAAAGTCCCTTATTATCAGCTTGCCCCATATAGGGATGGTCTATTGTAATCAAGTCATAGGATTCAATTAAATTCTCAATGGGCATATCGCCAAATTCTTTTAGCGAACGTACATCCCAAAAAATCGAAACCTTAGAATTCTCTTTGGTGAATTCGTTTGATGCCGCAATTAGGGGTTCATATCCTCGTGGATGATCCCATGATATTCCTTTTAATTCTATCATTTTTTTAGATTGTCATAATATTAAGTTTCAATCCAATTTCTTATTTATATATTTTTTTCCTTGACGATGTCTCACCGTCTAGAGGTATTATCAATGAGTGGTAACCTAAAACTGGGCCATTCTAGTGGGAATTCTAATTTTTATCCATATGAATCATATTGCCATCTGCAATTTTATATTCTACAAAATTCACAACGTAATTTTTTTTAATAATCGAATCTGTTTTTGTAAGGATAGGATATGCTTCATTCCAAGCCATTTCACTATATAAAAAATTTATATCTCTTTGAAACGGTTACATATCTCTGTCATCTCCTATTTTTGCAATACTGCTTATTGCAGTTTCTTCTGGTAAATTAATTCCCAGCCTAATATCTGCTGGGTTTTCTTTAGTTTGTTTACTATAATATTTATCTACCCATAATATGGTATTGACACATCCAGCGCAATTTGTCATTTAAGTCTGCCTAAAAATGCGAAATGGATTTAATTCTGTATTGCTCTGTTGAAATAGGAATTCTTAACAACTGTAGTACTTTTGCACTGTTTCTCAGAGTTGTTTCTATTGTTCTTAGTCAACTAAATGAGCGTTCTCCAACATATCTTAACTTAGTTGAATTTTGAAACAAAAAAATTATCTTCCTTGCTTCCTAACATTATCTTGCTACCAAGCAAAAATAAACCGTTTGGGAGCTTAATTTTTACGTGTTGTTTTCTGATTATGAATGAATATTAACCAATATGGTTTAAACAGGGAATTTAGAATTTAAATCGGCGGGGGTGTGCAGGTGGGTTTTTTATGGAATTTATGTTTAATAAAATGTAGAGGTCCAGAAATGTTTCATATCGCTTTATTCTTTGTGTACTGTGAAGGTGTTAACCCGTTGTTTAATTCTTTGAATTTTGAATTAAAATGCTGTATGCTGGGGAATCCCGATTTATGAGCAATGTGGCTTATGGATAGCCGCTTATCCTCCAACAACATTCGTTTTGCGTTATTAATTCTATATTCATTTAAAAACACAAAAAATGATTTTCCTGTTTTCTGTTTGAAAAGGCGACAGAAGGAGGGCTTGGTTAAACAGGCCATATCTGCCATATCTTGAAGGGAAATTTTATTTTCAAGATTATTTCTGATGTGATCGAATATTCGATTCATCAAATCTGAATCTTTTGTGTTTAGTTGAGGGGTGTAGCCATTACTAGCCAAAAGGGTGTAATCCTTTGCCTCTGTAAGTTGAAAGAGTAAATTAAATACTGCTACCCATTTTCGCAATCCTTTTCTTTTATTGATATCCAGTAATAATGGCGCAATTTCAATACTGGTTTTATTGGAAAAGGATATTCCCCTTTCGGCCAATTTAAATAGTTGAGCTAATGGTTCTAGTTCCTCTGCATCCTTAAATATAATATCCATAAAATTCAACGGAAACTGAAGAGTAATCCTACGACTCCTATTTCCATTATTATCTAAATGGTCTTTCTCATTTTCATTGTTCATCCATAAATGCGGTAAATTGGATCCTACCAATATCAGGTCTCCCGCTTTAAATCCAGAAATGTGGTCGCCAATATATCGAATCCCTTCACTTTCAAGAATTAAGGTTAACTCAAATTCAGGGTGAAAATGCCAGGGGTGGTCAAATTTGGGTTTATCGATATAAGTGCATCTAAACGGTGTTTCTTTATCAAATATTATTTTGTAGAATGAGGCTTTCATTTTGCGGGCCGCTTAATAGTGACAATATTTTGAATTTTTTTTAAATATAATCAAAAATAAATATCAATGTTAATATCCATTCAAAAAAGGATAAAAACAAGTAAAAAGGGGGGCTGCTAAATATATAACTTGCAGCCAAATTTTGATGGTTAATGTTTTTTGGATATTGGTCAAGAGATAAACACTAGGAAATATCCAGAATAATTAAATAAAAGGTTTGTTCAAGCCTAATACTAAGTTATTGGTTTTTCTTGTACTTAACTGAAAATTGGAACTAAACTTAATCTAACATACACAATGAAAATAGGATTCGGATTATATAGTCATATGCTGAATGATGATTATTATAAAATGGCAAAACAATTGGGGGCAACCCATATAGTTGCACATTTAACAGACTATTTCCATCAAAGTGATACGGGGGCGGAAGATCAGCCACTGGGAAATGTCAATAAAGGTTGGGGTATAGCCAAGGAAAGCCAAATTTGGTCCTTCGAAGAATTAAATTCCTTAAAAGAAGATATGGCTTTTCACGGGCTAAAGCTAGAGGCATTGGAGAATTTTAGCCCAGGCTTTTGGCATGATGTTTTGTTGGACGGTCCTAAAAGGGATGAGCAAATTGCAAATTTAAAAAAGTTGATCCGCAATATGGGCAAGGCGGGGATACCTATTATGGGATATAACTTCTCATTGGCTGGTGTTGCCGGTAGGACCATAGGTCCCTATGCCAGGGGTAATGCACTTTCTGTGGGGCTGGAAGGATATTCAGAGGCTTTGCAAACTCCTATTCCGAATGGAATGGTGTGGAATATGGTGTATGATACAAATGCTCCTTCGGGAAATATGGATACCATTAGTCATGAGGAACTTATAAAGCGGTATCGGAACTTTGTCTCCGAAATGATACCGGTAGCAGAAGAAGCAGGGGTAAAATTAGCGGTGCATCCAGATGACCCACCACTAAAAGAAGTTCGTAAACAACCAAGATTGGGGTTTCATCCAGATCATTACAAAGAAGTGATGAAGTTTAATAATAGTCCAAACCATGTAATGGAATTATGTTTGGGAACCATAGCTGAAATGGTTGATTCGGACGTTTACGAGGCGTTGGAGTATTTTGCTAAAAACAATAAAATAGGGTATATACACATTAGAAATATAAAAGGAAAGGTACCTGATTATAAAGAGTCATTTATTGATGATGGTGATATAGATATGGAGAGGATAATTGGAATTCTGAAGGAGAATAACTTTGAGGGCGTGCTTATTCCTGATCATGCCCCCCAGGTAACCAGTAAAGCCCCTTGGGATGTAGGTATGGCTTTTGCTATGGGGTATTTAAAGGCATTGGTGGGTTCTGGAAAATAATACCTAATCATTCATTTTGTATAGAACCCGGCTAGATTTTCTGGCCAAAATAAGGTTGTAAGAATTTATGATGAGACAAATGCAGATGTGTGAGTGCTATATTCAAGGTCATCCTAAAAAAAATGGACAAATGAATTATTTAGTGGATTTAATAAAATTAGACTGACTATGGAACAATTATTCTATGTAGGGTCATATTCAAAGCAGGGAGGGTATTTCCCGGCAAGAACAAAAGATGGTTTAAGTTTGTGCTCCCTAAATAATAATACTGGGGTACTATCTAAAAAAAGAGGTTTCAAAGATATAGTGAACGCAACCTATTTGGCCAAATACGGCGAAAGAATATTGCTTGTGGCTTCCGATGAATATTACGATCCGGGGAATGTATTATCCTTTGCCATACAAAATGATGAATCCTTGTGGCCCTTGTCATCGCAAAGCACCCACGGTGCGGCTACCTGTCATTTGAGTGTTAGTGAAGTAATTGATAAGGTTTTCG
Source organism: Arenibacter troitsensis (assembly GCF_900177645.1). Classification (GTDB taxonomy): domain Bacteria; phylum Bacteroidota; class Bacteroidia; order Flavobacteriales; family Flavobacteriaceae; genus Arenibacter; species Arenibacter troitsensis. The sequence continues at coordinate 187,072 of NZ_FXAO01000006.1, read as the reverse complement.
TTGCCTCCTATATAGATGGTAAGCTTTCGGTTCATAGTATAAGGGAGGGTATGTTGTCACCTGCCGAATATGTCTATCAGTATCACGGTTATGGGCCAAATAAAGAGCGACAGGAAAAATCCCATGCCCATTGCGCTGAAATTTCCCCTAATGGTAAATGGCTTTATGTCTGTGATTTGGGAAGTGATAAAATATGGTTGCACGATACTAAAAACCTCACAGGTAAATTTACGGATGTAACGGGGATTAGAGTTCCTCTGGGTTATGGGCCTAGACATATGGTTTTTGGAAAATATGGCTCCAAAATATATGTTATCTGTGAATTGAATGCCCATGTTCTTACCTACGAGCAAAACCAAGAAACAGGGATGCTGACACTAATGGATGATCAAACAACCCTACCTGAAGATTTTTTGGGGGTACCGTCAGCTTCGGCTATCCGGATGCATCCCTCCAATAATGCTCTTTATATCTCTAATAGAACCCATAATAGTATTGCTGTCTTTTCCATAAATAAATCTACTGGATTACTGACTTTTGAAACCAGATTTGATACAAATGGGAAGGAGCCTAGGGATTTCAATTTTGATTCCACTGGGAAATGGTTGGTATGCGCAAATCAAGAATCAGATACCTTGGTTTCATTTGAGGTGGATGATAAAAGTGGATTGCCGACTAAGAACATTAAATCTGTCTTGGAATGCGGAACACCAGTATGTGTACATTTTTAGCATGAATCTCTAAGTATCAAATTTGTACCTAGGATTTTTTAGAATTAAAACTTTAAATAGAAAATATAATGTTCAGTTTAAAACAAAGAATTGCTGTAGTGACCGGGGGCGGGGATGGAATAGGAAAAGCTATTTCTGAAAAATTGTCCGAAAAGGGAGCTGTTGTCTACATTTTGGATGTAAATGATGATGCCGGAAAAAAAACGGCTTCAACAATAAGTGAAAATGGGTATCAGGCCCATTTTTTGAAATGCGATGTATCTGACCAAAAACAGGTCAAAGGTTTAATCCAAGGTATTTATGAGAAGGAAGGCAAATTAGATATATTGATCAACAATGCAGGCATAGCACACATAGGAACGGCGGAAAACACTTCTGAGGAAGATTTTAATAGAATTATAGGAGTGAATATTAATGGGGTTTATAACTGCGTACATGCATGTATTCCTCCAATGAAAAATACTGGAGGAGGTGTCATTATCAACATGGCTTCAGCTGCTTCTGTCATTGGATTACCGGACCGCTTCGTTTATTCCATGAGCAAAGGTGCGGTTACAACAATGACATACTCTATAGCTAGAGATTTTGTTAAAGATAACATTCGTTGCAATTGCATCGCGCCTGGTAGGGTACACACGCCCTTTGTTGATGGGTATTTAAAAAAACACTATCCCGGCGAGGAGGCAGAAATGTTTGAGAAATTATCAAAGACCCAACCAATAGGGCGGATGGGCAGTCCCATGGAGATTGCAACTTTGGTACTTTACCTTTGTAGTGATGAAGCCTCGTTTATAACAGGAAGCAATTACCCAATTGATGGGGGGTTTGTAACTCTTAATACGTAATTTTAAATAATACAGGAATGCGCTTAGTAAGATTTGGAGAAAAAAATAATGAAAAGCCTGGGGTTTTGATCGACGGGGTAAGAAAGGATTGTTCTGCACATTTTGATGACTGGAACAAAGACTTTTTTAGCAATAATGGATTACAGGAATTACAGAAATTGTTAGACGATGGAAATACTGTATTTCCCGAAGTACCTAGTAATATACGTTGGGGGGCTTGTGTTTCTAGGCCTAATATGATTCTCTGTGTTGGGCTGAACTATACGGACCACGCTATAGAAGCTGGAATGGAGATACCAACCGAGCCAGTCTTGTTTATGAAGGCTACGAACACGCTTTGTGGTCCATATGATGACGTATCCATTCCTAAACGTAGTCAAAAAACCGATTGGGAAGTGGAATTGGCGATAGTGTTGAAAAAAGACTTAGTGTATTCCAATAATGAAGAAGAGGCTTTACAGGCCATTGGGGGCTATTGTATTATGCACGATGTGTCCGAAAGGGAATTTCAGGTCGAAAGAGGAGGGCAGTGGGTCAAGGGTAAATCCTGTCCTGGTTTTAGTCCCGTTGGGCCTTATTTGGTGACGCCGGACGCTATTCCAGATGTTTTGAACCTCAAGATGAACTTGACGGTAAATGGTGAAGAAATGCAAAATGGAAACACCAAGACCATGATATTCAAACCTTCATTTTTAATACACTATATTTCACAGTTTATGCAATTGGAGGCTGGAGATATAATAACCACTGGTACGCCCCCAGGTGTAGGTTTTGGAAAAACACCGGCAGTTTATCTTCGTCCAGGTGATGAAGTGGAGCTGACAATAGAGCATTTAGGTCGTCAAAAACAGTTGTTTGTATAATAATTCCTTTCTGTAAAAACGAGCATAGAGATATAAACTTCGTCCTATTGAAAAATATATGAACCAAAATGAACTTATTGATTTCTTAATCGAGGAAAAATTTCTTAATTCTTCGTCGGTTAAAGTAAAGAGTTTGAGTGGAGGAGTTTCTTGTGAAATATTGCTAATTGATAATGGGGACAAAAAATTCGTACTCAAACGAGCGTTAGCAAAATTAAAAGTTAAAGATGAATGGTTCGCTGATGTAAATCGTAACCGTATTGAGCAAAAATATATAAAATATGTAGCTGATTTTTTGCCAGAAGCGGTCCCTAATATTTTATATACTAATCATGATCACTGTTTTTTTTGCATGGAAATGCTTGAAAACGGTTTGGAAAACTGGAAAGATCGGCTGTTAAAAAAACAGATCGATTTGGAGTATGCTAAAATAGCCGGTGGTATCATGGGCACAATCCATAGTAAATCTGCTGGAGACCCTATTGTGGAACGGGATTTTGATACCTTGAACAATTTTAGTGAGTTGCGTATAGAGCCCTATTTAATTAAAACAGCCGAACTTCATCCGGAATTGAAAGATTACTTTTATGATGAAGCCAAGCGTTTGGCAGCTGTGAAAAAATGTCTTGTACACGGTGATTTTAGCCCCAAGAATATATTGGTAAGCCCTGAACGAGTCGTTTTACTTGATTGTGAAGTGGCTTGGTATGGAGACCCAATTTTTGATGTAGCTTTCTTTTTGAACCATTTTATTCTGAAAGCTTTGTATGCACCGGATAAAGGGGAAGAATTCGTGGAGCTTTCAAAAACCGCATTGAAAGCCTACCAACTACATTCCGGTAATATTTATGATCGAGAATTTGAACATTTAATGGTTCACTTGCTATTGCTACTTATGATGGCACGGGTTGATGGTAAGTCTCCAGTAGAATATCTAAATGTGGAAAAACAACAAAAATTGAGAAAGTTTGTGTACCAAGAATTAAGTAATGGTACACGTCACTTTGAAACTTTGGTTGCCAGATGGCTGGAAGCAATAAAAGGATTTAATTAAAAACAAAAAAAATTATGAATATAAAGCAAATTGATGCCTATCAAATATATGATTCAAGGGGATATCCCACTCTAGAGGTTGAAGTCACTTTGGAAAATGGTATAAAGGGTTATGGATTGGTTCCCTCAGGAGCCTCTACCGGTCAATTTGAAGCACTTGAACTAAGGGACCATGATAAGAATAAATTCAGGGGGAAATCTGTGTTTAAAGCAATATCTCACGTGAAGGCAGAAATCGCTTCTGTTTTAGTTGGGGACTCGGTGTTTGATCAAAGAGGTATTGACCAGAAAATGATAACACTGGACGGTACCGAAAACAAATCGCGTTTGGGTGCCAATGCCATTCTTGGGGTATCTATGGCAGTAGCAAATGCTGGGGCAAATGCAAAAGGAGTTCCTTTGTATGAATATTTAGGTGATGGAAAAGGAAATTTAATTCCTCTCAATGAGATCCAAATTCTAGGAGGAGGAGCGCATGCCGACTGGGCTAATGATATTCAGGATTTTCTGGTAATCGCAATCGGGGCAAAAAGTTATGAAGAGTCACTTGAAATAACCCATAATGTATATCATGCCGCCGGTGAAGTAATGAAGGCTAGAGGGAAAAGATTAGGTATTGCTGACGAAGGGGGGTGGTGGCCAGACTATAGGACAAATGAAGAACCCTTTGAAGTATTTTTGGAAGCCATACAAATGGCAGGTTATGTACCCGGAGAGGATGTGGCTATTTCATTGGACATCGCTGCAAGCGATTTATATGATGGTACCCACTATAGTTTACCTTTAGATAAAAAGATATACACCCCTGACGAATTTTACGACCTTATGAAATCGTGGTGTGAAAAATATCCAATAATCTCTATAGAGGATCCTTTTGCAGATACCGATATAGCTAATTGGAAACGTTTTAAAACGGAGATGGGCACCAAGGTTCAGATAATAGGGGACGACCTGTTTACTACCAATATAACCCGTATTGAATATGGTATTGAACATGACCTGGCAAATTCAGTATTAATTAAACTCAATCAAATTGGAACGGTAACAGAGACGATCGAAGCAGTTCGTTTGACGCAAAGGGCAGGATGGCTTCCTGTTATATCTGCAAGATCAGGGGAAACAGAAGACGCATTTATTGCCCATTTGGCTGTGGCCACCAATTCAGGACAATTGAAGGTTGGGTCATTTGCAAGAAGTGAAAGAATGGTCAAGTGGAACGAAGTTATCAGGATCCAACGCCATTTAGGTGAGTCTGCCAATTTCATTGGTTCGGATATTTATCATACTATTTTGGAATAAGGCCGTGCACCCCGATTTAATGGTTCATTTATGCTTGGCCGTAAATACGGAAGAGTTCTAATCCTGATCTTGAAAAATTAGCTGCGTAATTAGCCAAAAAACAGCCTGGCCAAAAAGGTGAAAATCTTTGTGAAGCTTACTCAATTCTTGTAAACGGCAATTGGTAATTCCCCTATAGGTACTTATGTATTTAAACGGACTTTTATTCAATACTTAAGATAAACACTTTACTTGAGTATGGCTTTTGGGTCAAAATAGACCAAATCTATACCCGTTCAAGCATGTATGGGTATGTCCTACCGGACATCCATTGGGGTATATAAATATTCCCAGCGTTATCAATACACACGTCATGGGGGTTCAAGAAAGAGAAATCGTCATATTGCGGCGGCATTAACAGGCCATTTTCATATTTAGGGGTACTTGCACCGGGCATTGATACCACTTTATTGTCTTTGTCCAGGACGGCTATACAGCCGTCGTAGGCACCCCAGGTTTTGGTGACCAATACGGCAAAATATAAATTCTCGCCTTTGATTACGGGGCGGCAGATCCAACTGCCCGGCATTTGAATGGTTTCCAAGTGTTGCCCATCAAGGGTAAAGCGTTTGAACTCCTGTTTTGACCGAGAGGTGATCAATAACGTTGGATTCTTTTTGTCCCTAGTATCCAAGGTCACCCCGTGGCAGCAATCTAAATTGTTTTTGCCTTCTCCTTTACCTCCCCAATAACGGATAAAATTTCCTTTCGCATCGTATTGCATAATATAATCAAGACCGTAGCCATCTGCAACATAAATGTCGCCATTAGGGGCAATGGCGGTTTCAGTGGGCACGTATTTTTCCTCGGATTCGTACTTCCCGGTTTCCTTGGGATACTCCAGTTTAAGCAGAATATTGCCTTTCATATCGGTTTTTAAAACCATATGGTCCGTGGTTGCGGCTATATAAAGAAACTCTTCCCCGCCTTCTTCGGACAGTGTGAGTCCATGGGCTCCTTGTAGGCCAAGGGTCCACGTATCCAAAACCTTACCGGACCGATCGTAAATAAGGAGATTGTTCTTTGGGTGGTTGGTCAAGAGCAACAGGCGGCCTTTTTGGTCTTGAACCATTTCATGACAATCCATGACAGGATACTTGGCAAGATTTTGTGTCCCCCATTCTTTATTCAATCTATACCTAAAATCACCATGGCCAATAATACCAGCTTCACCCTGCATGTTTTTCGTATAGTCAATTTGTTCTTTGCCTTCAAAAGCATTTCCCAACGTGGGTATGAGTGAGGCTCCGAGCGCTCCGGAGACCGATGATTTAATAAATGAACGTCTCTTATTTGAATGATGTTGGTTTGACATAGGTAGGTAGTTAATAGATTATATTTAATTCCGGATGTAATTTGTTGAGCTTTTCTATGGCATTTGAAGTTATTTGGGTCTCCCATAGGTAGAGCCTTTTAAGATATGTAAGGGGCTTTACCCAATTGGCATCCTCTCCGGTAATGGGGTTTTTATTGAGGTTCAAAGTCTCCAAATGGGTTAGTTCGCTCAAATGGTGAAGTCCTTTTTCCGTAATCACATTATTGTCCAGATTAAGCCTTGTTAAGTTCTGGAACTTTGAAATGGTGCTTATATCCTTATCGTTTAAACTAAGCCCGGACAAGTTTAACCAGGTAATATTGTCCATAATTTCACTCAAATCTTCAATTTTTCTATTTGGCAAAGAGTTACCTTGGATATAGGTGACTTCCAATAAATTTGTGTTTTGAGCAATCTCATTTATCCGCCATCCATTTTTTGTCAACCCATCAATTGTTGATTTTGTAACTGCGGGCACCTGTACTTTTTCTACATAAGACTTTGGACTGGTATCTATATAATAGTTGGAAAGTAAAATTTTCTCCACATCGGTATTGATCTCCAATTCAGAAACCGTGCTACTGGAATCGGCACCTTGTTCTACCCACCATTTTAAAAGATTGATTTCATTATAATCCAAAGGTGTACCACTGGGCGGCATAAAAAGTTTGTGTGTTGTGGGTAGGGTCACCCTTTTGAATATTTCACTGGACCATGAATCTGTTGCGATGACCGTTCCGTGGTCACCACCTTCAAGAAGTTTTTGATAAGACTCCATGTTCAAGCCTCCCATATCATTTTCAAAGCCATGGCAATCATAACATTTTTTTTCCAGAATGGGCTGTATTAAAGCATTGTACACAACCACGGAATCTGGATTAACACCTTTTAAGGTAGTCGCCAAATCGCCTTGGGAGTTGCCTTGGAAAGGTTCCAGCAAATAATCTGGACCGTGGGTCAGTGAGCCCCCGTAATGTCCTGTGGCGAACAGTAATAGGCCAATAGATACAAGGCAGGCCTGATACAGTTTTTTTTGATGAAAGTATTTTGACAATGGGGCCATTATGGCGATAAGACAAGTTGCAATACCCAACCAACGGTGCCACACCAATGTGTCTCCACCATATGCGCCGCTATCGGCCAATAACCATCCGAACAATGAAGCGACTATTGCTGACAGAGCCCCTAGAACAAGTATGATTAGAATTATTTTTTCTTGTGATTTAGATTTGTTCTTCCTCATGGCCCATTGAATCACCAAGGCTAATGAAAGAAACCCAATAGGCAAGTGTACCACAAGTGGATGCAACCTTCCTATAAACTCAACAATGTCCATATAAAAATTTCTAGGTTAAAATATCCTTTATAACGTGCCCATGAACATCGGTAAGTCTAAATCGTCTTCCCTGAAATTTATAGGTGAGTCTTTCATGATCTATGCCTAACAAATGCATTAAAGTGGCCTGAAAGTCATGTACGTGGACCGGATTTTCTACAATATTGTATCCAAAATCGTCCGTCTCTCCATGTATGTAACCAGATTTTACTCCGGCCCCGGCCATCCACATGGTAAAACACCTTGGATGGTGGTCTCTTCCATAATTATCCTTGGTTAGTCTACCTTGGCTGTAGCTGGTCCTGCCAAATTCACCGCCCCAAATGACCAAGGTGTCATCCAATAGCCCCCGTTGTTTTAGATCCATGACCAGGGCTGCTGAAGGCTGGTCCGTACTCTTGCATTGCTTTTTAATATCGGAGGGGAGATTGCCATGCTGGTCCCAGCCTTGGTGGTACAATTGTACAAATTTCACATCCTTTTCTACCAGTCTACGGGCCAATACACAATTATAGGCATATGAGCCCGGAATTTTGGCTTCGGGACCATACATATCAAGGATATAATCGGGTTCATCTGCTATGCTCATGGCCTCTGGCACAGAAGTTTGCATCCTATAGGCCATTTCATATTGACTGATTTTACTGCTTAGTTCCTGTGTGCCCATTTTGTCAACGTTCAAGGTATGCAGTTCTTCCAAGGCATCCAGGGCATTTTTTCTGGAGGTATCGGTTATTCCATGTGGGTTGGCCAAATAAAGTACCGGATCTTTGCCCGATCTAAATTGAACTCCTTGATGCTGGGACGGCAAAAATCCATTTCCCCATAGTCTTGAATACAGGGGTTGCCCAAACGGATGTGATCTTGACAATAGCACAGAGAATGCAGGAAGGTTCTCATTATCACTACCCAGTCCGTAGCTTAACCACGAGCCTATGGATGGTCGTCCTGGCTGCTGGGAGCCCGTCTGAAAAAATGTGATGGCGGGGTCATGATTGATCGCTTCGGTGTACATGGATTTGATAAAACAGAGCTCATCAACAATTTTGGAGGTGTGGGGCAAAAGATCGCTTACCCACATGCCGCTTTTACCATATTGTTTAAAGTCGAAGTGGCTACCGGCCAACGGGAGTGAATTTTGAAAAGCACTCATTCCGGTAAGTCGTTGCCCTTGTCTAACACTATTGGGCAAATCCTGCCCGTTGAGCTCCCTTAATAGGGGCTTGTAGTCGAACATATCTTGTTGGGAGGGGCCTCCACTTTGAAACAAGTAAATGACTCTTTTGGCTTTCGGGATAAAATGTGGTAAATGGAGTGCGCCACCATTTCCTCTTGTATTTCTTCCTCCGATTCCTGTTCCAGCCAAAGCATCAATGGGGTTGAGGAGGGAAGTGAGGGCTACGGATCCAAGGCCCATTCCCATCTTACCTAAAAAATCTCTCCTTCCTAAACCTTGCAATATGGATTTTTCTGTACTCATACTTTAATATTTTGTGTAAACGGGGTCAAAATTCATTATAATATTGGTCATCACGGTCATTGCGGCCACTTGGGCATTTTTATTGGAAAGGTCCAATTTGTACGCCCCTATATCCAACAAGTCGGCTATGTGCTGTGGCTCGTTTTCAAACCTTGTTTTTTCATCCAAATAAAGTTTTTTCAGGGTGGTGACCTCTTCATCGGTAGGCGATCTACTGGTCAACAACCTAAAAATTTCTGAAATTTGGTTTTCTACTTTTTCGCCCCCGGAAGCCATAGTTTGTTCTACTAGAACCTTGGCGGCCTCTATGTATTCCGGTCCATTGAGCATTACCAGCGGTTGAAGGGGCGTAGTGGTCGATTGGCGTTTAACGCTGCACAGGTTTCTTTCGGGTGTATCAAAGGTGATCATAAACGGCGGCGGTATTGTACGCCTCCAATAGGTATATATACTTCGTCTATACAGGTCATCACCTTCACCCTGAACATATTTGTTCTCACCGACAAAGGTTGCCTTTTCTTGCCATAACCCTTCTGGTTGATACGGTTTAACGCTGGGTCCTCCTACCTTTTTTACCAATAGGCCACTGGCGGCTAATATGTTGTCCCGTATCATTTCTGCGGACAATCGGTGTCGCGGCCCCCGGGCCAACAACTCATTTTTAGGGTCTTTGTCATAAAGCTCTTTGGAAATATTGGAGGATTGTCTATAGGTCTGTGACATGACCATCTTTTTGATCAAAGATTTTACGTTCCATCCCGATTCAATGAACTCGATTGCCAGCCAATCTAAAAGTTTCGGGTGTGTAGGCAAACTGCCTTGACTGCCAAAATCGTTGGAAGTCTCTACAATGCCTTTTCCAAATAAATTTTGCCAGAAGCGGTTCACTGTTACTCTAGAAGTCATAGGGTTACTGCTGTCTACCAACCATTCGGCTAACTCCATGCGGGTTTTTGGTGGGGCAGCACCGGGGGCCAATAATACTTTAGGAATACCGGGACCCACTTCTTCGCCATGGGCGTCATAACTACCACGATCCAAAATATACGTTTTCCGAATGCTATCTTTAATGTCTTTCATTACCATAACTTCCGGAATCTTGGTAAGGGTATCATTTTGGGCTTTTCGGACTTCAAGCAATTCCTTTCTCAGGTTGTGGGTTTTATTGTTTTTCCGCAGAAAATAGAATTCCCTTAGCTTCTTGTCAACCTCACGTTCCTTTGGAGATAAGGAACTTATTTGAGCAGTTAAGTCTTCGTCACCGGCCAAAAGTCCTATTTCTATCTGGGAGAGTTGAAAATCAAAAATTTTAAATTCATCCAGTGCACCCCCGGGAAAACCTTGTGCATTGTCTTGGTGGCCAAATACATAGCCATAGGTCTTCGTTTTTGAATCCCAAGTATGTGGTATTATGGTCTTATGAAGATTATCCCTTAACACTAAAGACTCTTGCTTCTTGCCATTGAAGAAAATTTGAGCGCCCGAAGCTTTGCTAGATCCATCGTAGGTTATGCCTACATGAGTCCATTCGGATGTTTTTAGGGGGGCATTTGTCCTTACCCCGATTGAATTGTTGGGATACCTATGGGCCAATGTCATCTCTAACTGATTGTCGACAAGTTGCATCTCTATGCCTCGAAATCCACCATATTCGCCAGTAGACTTGGCAAAAAAGTTGTAGGTCCCATTTGGTTCTGGAGGTTTGATCCAAAAGGAGAAGGAATACGGGTCGTATCTATCAAAATCAATTTTTCCAGGATAGTATAATCCACCCTCTCCATCAAATTCAACCGCCTTGCCCTTGATACCCTCAACTGATTTGAAATTTTTGGAATCTTCAAAAGTAAAACTCTCTATCTCGTTAGGAACAGGGCCCTGCACCAAATTTTTTAGATTTACGGTATTGGCCCATTGTTTATATTCTTCCGTTGAGTTGTCAAGAACACTGTCCAATTTTTTCTCAGCTTCTTTTGTTTGCATGTCCATAAAAAGGAGAATATTATCTATATCTTTGTCGGTTAAAAGCATTGAAGGAGGTTGTACTTCCCCATCGTCTCTTTGGCCTTGTCCCATTTCATCAACACTATTGAAAAAGTAGGAAGTTTCATAATATTCCTTTTGTGAAATTGGGTCGTATTTATGGTCGTGACAGCGTGCGCATTCAAAGCTTAGCCCTAGTAGAGCTGTGCCTAAAGTATTTGTTCGATCTAACACGTATTCGACCCTGTACTCTTCTGCTATTATGCCACCTTCAACATTGATTAAATGGTTTCTGTTGAACCCTGTAGCAATCATTTGATCTTGACTGGGATTTGGAAATTTATCTCCTGCCATTTGCCATTTGATGAATTGATCATAAGGCATGTTGTTATTATAGGCATTGATGACCCAATCTCGCCATGGCCACATTCTCCTTGGACCATCTGATTGGTAGCCATGGGTATCCGCATATCTCGCCAAATCTAACCAGTCTACTGCCATTTTCTCACCATAAGCATTAGATTGAAGATAATTGTCAACCATTTCTTCATAGGTTTTTTGCCCTGAAATAAATTGGTTCAAATCTTCCATCAGAGGTGGCAGACCAGTCAAATCGAAAGACAGTCTTCTTAATAACACCTCTTTATCAGCTATTTTATTGAATTGTAGGCCGTTCTCCATTAGTTTTTTCAATACAAAATGGTCGATCTCATTTACGGCCATTTCCTTATTTTCCAGTTTAGGAGGTGAGTATTTTTTTGGCGATTGAAAAGCCCAATGTTCCTGATACTCTGCTCCTTGCTCGATCCATCTTGTCAAAATTGCCTTATCTTTGGAGCTGAGGTCAAGATGTGATTCCATTGGGGGCATAATAATGGAAAGGTCAGTTGTTATGATGCGGTTGAAAAGTTGGCTTTTTGCAGGTTTGCCTGGTACAATGGCATACTTGCCAGGGGATTTTGGGAGTTCGCCTATGGCCGCATCCCTTAAATCCAAGCGGAGCCCAGCTTTTTGTTTAGCCTTGTCCGGACCATGACAGGCAAAGCACTTATCTGACAATATAGGCCTCACATGTATATTGTAATCTATTTTATCAGGTATAGTGTTATCAGCCAATATTAACTCTTCCGTCTTATAATTGTTACAGGCAGTTAATGAAACTAAAACAAGTATTAGGTAAGCAAAATTTTTATCTATCCTCATCATATTACAATGTATATTGAATACCAGATCATTATAATTTCAGGTGTGCATTAGTATTTCAATCTTTGTTTGATAAAATTATGATTTTCGATTATTGCATTCTTAATAGTTTTTAACTAATACTGAATCAATATTAACATTGGATTTAATATATAGGCTTCTGAAGTTGAGCTTAGAGTCTTGAAGTAGTTTATTTGTACACATGATATAACTTTATAAATGATTATAAATGGTTCGTGTTGAGTGAATTTTATAAAGTTGATATATTTGGCTTCATGAGTTTCGTCCAATTTGTACCTTTTTTTTGTTCCAGATTAGAATTGGTTTGGTAAGTCTCTTTTAGGTTCAAGCCTTCTGTTAAGTTATAGTTGTCACATTGTTAAGATACATTCAAAACAAGTTAATATTCAGGAAAAATAAATACTAGGAAACAACTAATTTAGAATTTGACAAGAATTACATAATCGCACGCTTTGTTGTGAGTGAAGCTCATTCAATTTGAAATATCAGTTATGTTGGGGTAAATGAATATCCTGAGGAGTGGGGATTTTTAACTGTTGATTTGAATAGATTCATTATTTATTTAATACAGTGGTGCCGGGAATATCATCGGCAATAAAATAACTACTAAAATGAGTTGGTAAATTTAAAGTTGGTAAGAGTGGATGGGTCCAGTTATGATTCAATTAACTAGTACGTAGTTAGATGGGGAGTTGAAATTACCACTCTTAAGGTTGTAGGAAATGAAGGGTACATTCCAACTATAAATTTAAAGATTTCACATTAGTCTTAATCAAAATTTGGCTCTAGCATTTTTAAGTTAGCACAATTATCAATTGCAATATTTAAAATTATGGAAGTTTTAGAAACATTATATAATGAAATCATTCGATTCTTGGGAGTATCGCAGGCTTGGGACCTTCTGAAATCTGGTGATTATGCCGCCTTTAGGACTTATGATGGAATAGTCTCCTTAATCTACCCTATAATTCCGTTACTTTTGTTATTGGAGTTAATTCTGGGTTTTATTTACAAAAAACCTCAGACCAAAGTATATAAGGTCAATTTCCTAATTTACATTTTCAATAGGTTTGTGGGCAGGTTTATAGCGATAGCAATGGTAACCCTTATTATTGGATTATTGCAACCTATTGCCCCATTTCAGACCAAATTAACTTGGTATTGGTTCATTTATGGATATATTGTTTGGGAGTTTGGACATTTTCTCTATCACTACTGGGGCCATAAAGTTAGGCTTTTTTGGTGTCTTCATTCAACACATCATGCTCCGGAAGATATGAATCTGTCCGTTACCCATGCCCATTTTTTCCTCGAAGCGCCATATGCCGATACCATTCGCACTACGGTATGTATTTTATTGGGTGTTCAACCTGAACTGTTGTTTTTAATCATGTTCATTGATGGTACATGGGGAGCGTTTATCCATATAGGAGAAAACTTTTTAAAAGATGGTAGGCTTGGTTTTTTGAATAATATTATATTGACCCCTTCGCACCACAGGGTACACCATGCCAAAAATCCATTGTATATGGATACCAATTTTTGCAATCTGCTCAATATCTGGGATAAGGTTTTTGGCACTTATCAAAATGAAGAAGAGAGCATAAAATTGGAATATGGTATAACACGTGAGATGAACTCAGGCAATTTTTTTGATGTCTATTTTGGTGAAATCGTTTGCTTGGTAAAAGATGTAATAGGCGCCCCTGGCCTAAAAAATAAATTGCTGTACATTATAATGCCTCCAGGTTGGAGCCACACAGGAGATCACAAAACGGCGAAAGTAACACGTGATGAGTTTCGACGAAATGAACTTAATTTGGATGTTCAGTTGGATGTACAAGTAATGGATGGAGAGTAGTTTAATCTACCAGTTTCAATTGAGATACGATACTTTAACTGAGTAGGTAATACTAAAAACTTATTTAGAATGATTCTCTTGTTACTGTTGGACGAGTTCTACTTTTGGTTTGGTTCATTTACTTGCATGAATATCATTTAAGGATGGTTGGTCGTTATGCAGCTTCTGTAGTTGGTTTATTTCCAAATCTTAAAAAGTGAATTTTGATTTAGGTCTTCGGTGTCGCTTTTTCTATATTCAAAAGCATCAACTAATAACATATTACACACATTGATTAATTTGTATTTTCATTAGGGATAATACCATAACCATGGCTTTAAAACACTTAAATTGGACCGTAATGAAAATATATATTTTAACTTCTGTTGTTAATGCCCTATTAATGGTATCCTGTTCTCCCAACAAAAAAAGCAACACGACACAAAAAAAGTGCGTCCTTTTTCCCAGAGAAATCTCTGCAGCTAATGATTTTGAAAAGTTAGTCATGGTGGATAGTCTTGGCGTTACTGGTGCTGATGGGGTAATTTCCTTTTCACTGGATGATAGTACATCTATATTCATGATGGGAGATTCATTTTTATCACCTGTCCAAAACAAGAAAAGAGATATCAATAGTCCAATGGTCAACAATACCTTTATTGCTGTAAATAAGAGTGGAGAGACTCATACTGCATTATACCAAGGGACTATGGCCAATCCTGACGCTTTTCTCAAACCTATTAACGGAAATCCCGATGAATATTATTGGCCGGGTCACGGTTTTGAAAGCAATGGGAAACTACATGTTTTCATGTCTCGTTTTTTACATGGTGACGGGGCTTGGGGGTTTGAATTTTCCGGTACAGATTATATTACCTTGGACGCTAAAACTTTTAGGGTTATTTCGCAACAAGACTTACCTTATTCCAACCTAAACAATGTGCATTATGGACATTCGGGAATTCATACCAGTAATTATACTTATATCTATGGCGCATGGAGTAGCAAGGACTCAACCGCCCTTCATGTAGCAAGGGGGAAACTTAACAGGAATACCGATTTACTAGATTCTTTTGAATTTTTCGATGGTAAGGGCTGGACTGCCGATCCGATTGCTAGCGCACCTTTAATTGGAGTAGTGCAACCGGTACCGGAGCAGTTTTCTGTGTTTAAATATGGGAATCTTTTTATTTTGATTCTACAAGCGAGGGAATTGGCCAATGGAAATATTTATTCCTATATATCCAGTACACCGACTGGCCCTTGGCGCAATGAGAGATTACTTTACCATACTACGGAACAAGATAACGTAAAGGATGAGGTATTCACGTACAATGCCATGGCACACCCACAGTACATAACTGACAATAAATTATTGGTGTCCTATTGCGTAAATAGTTTTGACGTTTCAAAAATACATAAAGTAAACACGGACTACTATCGTCCAAAATTCATTTGGGTACCCATGGAAAGGATTTTGGAATAATAGCCATTAGTTGGCTTACATTTATTTACAGCTACAAGATGGCAATAAAAAAGAAGCCCGCCATAAAACATGTTTTAGACGGACTCTTTAAAACTAACTCAAAACCACTAATAGTATGAAAATTAGTGATGCCTTCAATTCCATTTATTATCCACAGGCAATAATGTGATTGATCAAAATCGCTTTAATGGATCAGGAATTATAATATTTTCAGTAATTGTAGATAATCATTGTTCTTTGCAAATAGAATGCCAGTACTTCCGTTGGCCAAGCGTAATTTTTTGACTGATTTGACTTCTCCCTTAATCATTAAGCCAGTTTCATAGGGCATGGTGCTTTTTAGTCCGCCATTTCCGTCTCCTAATAAAAGCCCCCCATAGCCAGCATCCCCTCTTGGGGTTTCAACCTCCGATCCATATAGGTTTCCGGCATAAATGACATCTAGATTACTATCTTTATTAATATCATGGGTTGCCATAGAGTTTATTGGCGCTATTTGAGCCAAATTATCCATTGGGTGAAACTTAAATTTCCCATTCCCAATATTTTCAACGTAACTATGGGCAAAACTCTTTATTTCGTAGTGTGTGGATTTTTGCAAATGTTCAGTTGAATATATCTCTTCAAGACTAGCAGTAGCAAAGGAATGGTAATCTTTGAATTTGGTTTTGATTGCAGGAATCTGTTGTGAGGAGCATTCTCTGCCACGTACAGGTATCTGGGTGCCTTTTTCTATTTTGCTCAGTACAATATCATTTTTCCCATTGTTGTCATAATCATAGGTATAGAGGCTAAAAGGTTCATCTTCATGGGCTTGGTATTTGTAATTTTCACCTAAATTGCCCATAATAAAATCAATGTCCCCGTCCTTGTCAAAATCACAGCTAGTCATTCCAAACCACCAACCAGTGGTATCCGCAAACCCGGCCGAATCACTTTTGTTTACAAACTTTCCATTTATATTTTTAAGATATGTTATGCCCATCCATTCTCCTATAAGTACTAAGTCTTTTTTGTCATCCCCATCAATGTCTATCCATTCTGCCTGAGTCACCATTCCCAAATTACTAAGTGCTGGAGCTATTTCTTCGGTAACATCCACAAATTTGACTCCCTCTTTATTGCTATCGTTTCTTAGAATATAACTTTTTGGAGCGGCAGGATAGTTTCTTGGGGTAATTCTTCCTCCAACGAATAAATCTATATCGCCATCATTATCATAATCTGTGGGAACCACTGTCGAACCACTTGTGGTCATAATGGGAAGAGCCTGGTCATCTTTAACGAAGACACCAGCTCCTTTATTAAGGTAAAATTTATCCTGGTAATATTTGTTTTCCTTTCCGTATTCGTTACCTCCGCAAACGACGTACAGATCTAATAACCCATCACCATTGGCATCAAAAAAGGCAGAACTAACATCCTCTTGATCCTTATCCATATTCCACACATTGTCTGAAAACTTGGAAAAAGTACCGTTAGTATTTTGTTTAAATAGCGCACCTGGGGACCTATTGGCTCCGCCTATATAAAAATCATCCAGGCCGTCATTATCTATATCCCCTACTGCTAAGGCAGGACCATATTGTGATATTTTGTGTGGTAAGAGTACCTGATAACTAAAATCGTCAAAATTGTTTTCCTCATGTTTGTATTGCAGCCCTACTTTTTTGGTTATATCTTCAAAATAGGATGTTTTCTTAATTGATTCTGTACCTGACTTAGGATTTGAAGCATTTATATAGTTAACGGTTAAGAGTTGATTTGCACTGATATCATTTAATATTTCTTCTTTGCCGTCTTGCCACAACACTTTTACTTTTTTAATATTTTCTTTTGTACCAACACCAAAATGCGCTATTGGTTCTACGGAAGATTGGAAACCTCTAGATAAGGTCATTTCTTGAAATTGAGTTTCGCCATTATCCTCAAGCCATATTTTGCAACCTAATCCAAGCGCATTGGTTTTAGGTCCTTCAAATTTTATTCTTAAATAATTATTTGTCTTATTATCAGATGTTTTATTTTCATAAACTACACTTGTGTCATCCAAATTATTCAACACCAAATCCAAATCTCCATCATTGTCCAGATCAGCATAAGCAACGCCATTTGAAAAGCCATTATAGTTTATTCCCCATTCTTCCGAAACATTGGCAAAAGTTAAATCGCCATTATTTTTAAAGGCAAAATTGTCTATTTTTTCCGATGGTATTTTTAAGGTAAGATCTAAGGGGTTTTCGTTTTTAAAATTCTGAAGTGCATCACTTCTGAAATAATCACTATTGTTTATATCCCTTCTCACCCCGTTTGTAACATAAATATCCTTTAAACCATCATTATCAAAATCTGCAAAAATAGAAGCCCAACTCCAATCGGTAGAAGAAACACCAGCTATTTTGGCAATATCTCCAAAATGAGGGAGTCCAATGGAATCATTTCCCATGTTCAATTGCAATGTGTTTATGGAGTATTGGTAATGCATATCATGATCCACCATGTTATAGAATCTTTCGGGATCCATACTATCCATATTTTCCTTTGCCCTTCGGTGGCTCTTGGGCATCATATCCACTTGGTAAAGATCTAATAAGCCGTCATTGTTGAAATCCGCTACATCAGTTCCCATTCCGAAATAAGAGGTATGGTTGGTCAAATTTAGATTTTGGTCTGTAAAGGTGCCATCTTTATTATTGATCAAAAAATAATCTGGGGTACTGAAATCATTTGAAACATAGATATCTGGCCAGCCATCTTGGTTGTAGTCCCCAACAGAAACGCCTAAAGACAACCCATATTTGTTTAAGCCTAATTGTTGTGTAACATCTGTAAATTTATTATTACCATCATTTCTATATAAGCGATCGCTCTTGTCATAAGGTGCATTATAGCGAAAATTTAAAAAAGCGCTAATACTAGTTCTTGAACTGACCAGAGGGTAATTAACGACATATAAGTCTTGATCGCCATCCAAATCATAATCAAAAAACACGGCTTGAGTACTATTTCCTGTATCTGCTACTCCATATTCTTCTGCGGCTTCTGTAAAGGTTGGTATTTCACCATGTTTTGCGTCATTAATATAAAGTAAATTTTTAGTTGTAGTCCATTTTCCGGATACGCTAACGTATATATCCAGCCAACCATCTTCATTGGCATCGCCCATAGTTACTCCTGTAACCCATCGATCATCTCCTCCAACATTTGCTTCTTGGGTAATATCTTCAAATGTCAAATCTCCTTTATTCAAATAGAGCTTATTCTCAGTCATGTTCCCTGTAAAATAAATATCCGGTAAGCCATCGTTGTTAAGATCACCAATGGCAACACCTCCACCCATATAGATATACATATACTCAAAATAATTTATGGAATCATTCTCTTGAAGGATATTGGCGAAATGTATTCCGGAATCCGCAGCACTTATTTTCTCAAATAATTTCTTATCAGGCCGGTTTTTAAATTCCGAACAAGAAATAGTGAAAAAAAAGAATGGCAAAAACATACAAACATATATGTATTTACACCAAAATAGATTCAAAGATTTATCCATTATTATAGTAATTTTCACCTTTAAGTAATCTTAATTTTTAAAGCACCGATATATAAATATCGGCGCTTTAATATATTTAAACCACAATTAATAATGGCCTATTGGTAACCTGGGTTTTGTTCAATTCCCGTTCTGTTGATTTCATCCCTTGGAATGGGTAATAGATAGTAATAGTCTCCTGGCCATGGCTCTCTTTGTTCAACAATAGGGCCATATTCAAAGCTAAGTTTTCCTCCGTCCGACCAGTCTTTGGTAACCGATTTTAAACCATTGACTGGATTGATATCTATGTTTCCGGGACCTGCTTTCCAGCGCAATAAATCCCAGAATCTATGGTCTTCCAAAGCAAGTTCAACAGCTCTTTCATTTCTATAAACCTTTACCAGTTCTGCTCCACTTGCAGTAATTGGAGGCATGTTGACCGATGGTCTTGACCTGACCATATTAATATAAGTTCTGGCCCCGTCTTCATTGCCCAAAGCTATTTGTATTTCTGCATAATTAAGATACATTTCAGCTAACCTAATAAACGTGCTAACGTTATTGTATTCATATTGGGTGTCAGCTCTAGGACCATCAAAATCCAACAATTTATTAAAAATATATCCTGTTTGAACATTCCAATGAAATGGCGTACGTCCTTCTACCCAATATGATCTGGAGTCACGACCAAAGTCATACAATACCTGACCATTTATAGGGTCGACCTCAGTAGGATTCTCATTTGGAATATTGGGATTGGCATCCTCCCAATATTCATAGGTCCTTTGTGTACTTCTGCCTCCATCCACGAGGTTTACTGGAGCATCCGGATAAAGGATATTAAAATAAAACCTTGGATCCCTATTCACAAACGGATCCTGGGGGTCATGACCAGAAGCTGGGTTTAGTGTAAAGTTCTCATCCAAATAAGGATATTCTCCATTAGTCATTTGGTGCATATTCACAAAGCGCTGTGTTGGTACTTGTTTTTGTTGGGCGTCAAAACCGGCTGGCCAAAAATCGTAATTATAGCCCCAAGCAATACCGAAGGCGACTGATTCAGTTCCGTTTTGTATTGTATATTCCCGTCCGAAAATCACTTCATCCGTCTTTATAGGTTTTCTTTGAATTGCTTCATGGTCGGGATGCAAACTATAGCCTAGAGCGAAAACGGCTTCATGAGCAGCTTCTGCTGCCTGCCACTTTGAAATATCGTTGGAGGGATTGTTCAAAGGACTAGCCATATACATTAATAATCTTGCTTTTAAGGCCAAGGCAGCACCTTGGCTGGCCCTGCCGGTTTGCATATCTTCTCCTGCCAAAAGCTGGGCGCTTCTGTCCAATTCGTCCAAAACAAATTGTGCTACCTGGTCATAAGTTGACCTCGTAACAGGGGTAGATTCAGATTCCTCCAAAGCCACTGATGTGGTCAGCAAAGGTACCCCGCCAAAGTGACGTAAAAGTTCAAAATATATATATGCCCTTTGAAACGCAGACTCTCCGGTCAAAACTCTTAACCTATCCTCGTTCAACTCTGTACTACCTTCTGTGTTTTCAAAAAATACATTTATTCTTCTTATATATTCATAAGAGTTTTTCCATAAATGTGTACTGCCATTGTTATCTATGACTCTTGTGAAATTCTCGACCACATCGGGAGAAAGATTACCTTCCCTATAGGATACTGCGGAAGAGCCGTATTGTATGGTCTGATCTTGGAAGGTGGCAATATCAGTTAGGCCTTCGTAACCTCCGGCATCCGGGTTAAATTGTTGGCGAATACCTCGGTAATTGCCATTAACATAATTTGTCAGAAACACTTCGTCTGTAAAAACTGCTGTTTCACTGATACGGTCCAATGGTGTTAATTCCAGTATATCATCATTACAAGAATTTAGACCAATCGTTACACTTGATAAAAGTGTTAGAGCTAAAAATGTCCTCGTACTTTTAATTAAATTTTTCATATCTCGTTTTTAAAAACCTACATTTAGTCCTAAATTGATGGTACTCAACTGCGGAAAATTAAAATTGTTCGTAAACTCTGGGTCACCACGTTCATATTCGCCTAGTGCATCAAAAATTGTCAAAATATTTGTTGCGCTAACATAAAGTCTGAAACTTTCTAAACTCTTTAGTTTCTCCAAAGCTTTATCGGGAAGACTATAGCCAATGGACATCTGCTTTAACCTTAAAAAGTCAGCATTACGATACCAAAAATCACTACTGACCCCACCATCTAATCCAGTTCTTCTTATTCTTGGGAATTCGGCATCAGTATTGCTCAAGCTGTACGTTCTATCTACAAAATATGCTAAATTATTACCGCCTCCAGAAGCATTAAATTCATTATTTACCGTCTTTTTTACCCTACCTTGACCTTGAAGCAACATACTCATATCAAAGTTTTTATAGTTGGCTACAATATTCAGACCGTATTGAATTTCTGGAAAGGCTTTGGCGTCATATCTATACCTGTCGTCTCCATTTATAGTGCCATCTCCATTTAAATCGGCAAAAATTAGGTTTCCTAAACCTGCACCTGGATAATTTACATTATTGTCCAAATCTTCTTGACTTCTATATATTCCAATGTATTTATAGACTAATTGGGAGTTAAGAGGTTTGCCTTCAAGTTTTTGGAATTCCGAACCTTCTGCGGGGGGCACCTCGTCAAAAAATTCTATTCTGTTTCTTGCATAGGTTAAATTACCAGTGATGCCAAAGTTAAAACCATTTCTATTATCGTAGTTATAGGTTACTTGGGCATCAACACCCTCATTGAAAAATTCACCAATGTTCTCGCTGGGGGGTAAAATACCGAATACATTTGGAATTGAAGAGTTTCTTGCCGCCAAAATATCTGTTGTATTCTGTTTAAAATAATCAAAGGCAAATCCCAATTTCCCATCAAATAAAGATCCTTCTAGACCAATATCAACGCTTTCAGTCTTTTCCCAGGTAATATTGGCGTTTGGTGAAACACCGGGAACCAAGGTCTGTACATCTTCACCGCCAATGACATATCCTCCTGAGTTTCCAGAAAGGCCAGATGGAAAACCAAATGCCTGCAAAAATTGAAATGGGCTTACCCTATCATTCCCTAATATACCCCAAGATCCTCTTAGTTTTAAGTCACTGAATACCTCTGGGATAAAGGATTCTTCAGAAAGACGCCATCCTGCCGATGCTCCAGGGAAAAATCCAAATCTATTTCCTTTGGGAAAGATACTTGAGCCGTCATATCTAAAGTTGAACTGAAAAAGATATTTGGAAAAGGCAGAATAGGATAACCTCCCAAAATAGTTTTGCCTAGAGGTTTCAGAGGCAGATCCGTCAGTTTTCCAGTTGTCTTGGTTAAGACTACCCGCGAATAATTCGTCAATTGCGGCAGATTCAAAATTAAGTCTACCGGCTTGGAAGAAATTACCTGCACCCTCATTTTGTTCATATGCTACGAAAGCTTTTAGATCATGATCTTTACCAAATCTTTTTTCATACTCCAATCTAAAGTTTACTGTAGTTTGGTTGGATTGTCTAAAGGTTTGAGTAAGGCCCGGGGGCTCAATAGTTCTGGAATTTCTTTGGACTGGTTCTCCATTTTGATCCAGTTCATACCAGTTCCAAGTGAAGTTGAACTCTTTTTCCGCCCAATACGCCTGATCATAGGCGGCAAATCCTTTAAATGAAATTCCTTCTGTCAACCAGGGCATTTTTAAGTCCCAATTAAGACTTGCATTAAATACGTCGTTGTTAAATTTGCCATAACCTGGGCTAGTAACCCTAGCGGCGGGATTAAATTCTGAATAACCTGATGTGGGAAAATTGGAATCCCCATTAATGAATGCTGGTAACAAAGGGCTAGTTACGGCAAGCTGATTTCCGACACCACCCGTATCCCCTTGAGGTCGTTGGGTATATTTACGCCTTCCGTGAAGGTCAAATTGCACTTTGAAATTATCAGTAACATCAATATCCAAATTAGATCGGAGGTTGTATTGTCGCAATTGCGTTTTATCATCATTAACAGCCAATGCCCCTTGTCTGGCATGTCCAAAAGAAGTAAAATACTTGACTCTTTCCGATCCACCACTAACATTTAGCGAATGTCTGCTCTGTGAAAGAGATCTGCCTCCTATTATATCATCCCACCAGTCAGTTGATTCTCTGGTACCATTTTGGAAGTTATCAATCAATTCTTGGGGAAATCCAAGTGGTCTGCCATCCAACTCATCTGCAGTGTTATTGATATTCATAAACTGAAGGGCATTCGCCACACCAAGTTTACCTATAGGCCTGGAAAAACCTTGGTCAGTAGTATATTGAAACTTTGCCTTTCCTGTTCTACCCCGTTTTGTGGTGACCAAAATAACACCACCCGCAGCTTGAGCACCATAAATAGCCGCAGAGGCATCTTTTAAGACCGATATGCTTTCAATATCTCCACTATCTATACGGTTTAAACCATCCGGATCTCTATTGGCAACTCCGTCTATAACAATTAATACAGGAACATTTCCATTAAAGGTGCTAGAACCGCGAACTCTTAATACGGAATCATCGAAACCTGGAGCAGAACCACTCTGAACAACAAAAAGCCCAGGAACTTGTCCTTGAAGCGCGTTGGAGGTGGAAATAGCAGGTGTCTGCTTTAAAACAGGACCTGCCAACTGGGAAACCGCATTGGTTACTTCAGCTCTAGTTTGAGTACCGTAACCAATAACCACCACTTCATCTAAAGATGCGGCATCTTCCTGAAGTACTACGTTTATTTTAGTGGAACTACCCACAACAAAATCTTTGCTTACAAACCCGATGTAGGATATGGTCAGAGTAGCGTTTTGAGATACATTAATGGTGAAATTCCCGTCAAAATCGGTTTGTGTACCATTTGTAGTACCTTTTTCCACCACCGAGGCACCGGGTAAACCAATACCATTTTCGTCAACCACTGTACCTGTAATGGTAGATTGTGGAAAGCTTGTGGAAATTACATTTGAAATTTTTATTACGTCAAGGTCATTTTCAATCGTGTTTGATAGTAATGGGTCATTCGCATGAAGTGCCGAACATAGAAACAGTAACAGTACACATGCGTAAAGTGGACAACCAGTGGCCGGCCATCGTTGTAGCAATAATTTACATTTCATAATTTTTAGTTTGATTAGTCATCTTTTTCAATAGTTTAGTTGTATTACTTCCTCGTGGTCAACCTATCAAGTTAGTTAGGTTTTAAATTGTCTTAGGTTTTCATAATTTTCGATTTAGGTTATTAATGAATATATAGGAACACTAACCCACAATTAATCCTATTACATTCCTTATAATTAAGAAGTACCTATGTCTTAAGAATTAATAGGAACGGTTGTGTTTCATTATAGTAGGGAAATATTATGCTATGCAATTTTTTCCTTTCTTGTTTTCTGAATTATTAGGTTTTCTACTCTAGGCTAAATAAGATATATTCAGGTTGATTTTATTTGGAAAAAGAAAAATCATCCACTTCTTATTAAGAAGGTCACTACAAATTTATATTATCTGTAGCCATGAATATTATGTGTTATTTTCCAGATTTGAATGAATATTAACTATTATTAGGTGTCTAATATTGAGTAATTATTAGTTATATGGTTATTCTTTTATTTAATTATTAAAAGGAGGAAAAATACGTAGGAGAAAAAAAATGTAGTACTCTTCTGTTTTTTTATAACTCGGAAGAGGTTTACTACTTTAAACACAGTTTATTTCTGAATGAAAGGGGGGAAAGAATAATTAGGTTAGTAATTCAATACTATTTTAAACATGTAATAAATGGGTCGTGGCAATAAGTAGATCATATTTTTGTAGAGTTTTACATTTAGATACATTTAGATACAATTAGAGCATACTGTATTCTGTATCATTTTGTTAAAAATTATTACCGGTTTTTCAGGTCTATGATTTATATAGCAATTTTACTCATTTACGAGACCATGTAAAGATGAAGAACTATATATTTGTCATATATGTTTATGACTGTATGCTGAACTAATTTATTTAATATTCTTCCATTTAGCAGATGTATTGATAATATTCCAAGGTATTCATTATCAATTTTGGAGCTTAGAAATTGATTATATCACAAAAAAAATGCCTTATAAATTTTATTTTCTAAAAATAAATATGTAATATTGAAATTCCTAAACCGCTTTAGTTAATTAATGTCGAACCAGGATTTAGTTGTTCATATTGGTTAAAGCTATAGCAAAATAGGCTTTTAAAGGTTAATCGGAATTGGTGAAAAAGTATGTTCCGGTGGTTATTGCTAAACCGATTTAGTTCTTGTTAGTTATGAAGAAAGTTTTCCTAAAAGATATTGCAAAAAAACTGGATGTTTCCAAAACGGCAGTGTCATTGGTTTTGAATAACAAAGGGGATGAAAACAAAATTAGTCAGGAAACTCAGAAAAAAATCATCGATTATGCCAAGAAGCATAATTATGTTCCTAACCAACTTGCCCGTGGTTTAAGTCGAGGGAAAAGTGAGACCATAGGCCTGATTATTCCTAATATTTCAGATACGTTTTATTCTAAAATAGCGGGTTATGTGGAGTTGAAAGCGAAAAATCTTGGATATACCGTACTTTTTAGTAGCTCCAATGAGGATCCGAAAAAGGAGGCTGAATTAATTCGGTCAATGCTCAACCGGCAGGTTGAAGGACTAATTATCGCATCAACGCAGCAGAACCTAAAAGAGATTGAGTCATTAAAGGAGGATAAATTTCCTTTCGTATTGATAGATAGGCACTATACCGATAGCGAAACCAATTATGTAATTGTCGATAATTTTAATGGGTCAAAAACTGTGACTGAACATTTATTGAAGTTGGGTAGGCGAAAAATTGGATTAATAACATTAAAACCAGGATTGGAGGCTATTAAACAAAGGTTGCTAGGTTATCATAGTGCCTTGAATGATTATAATATTGAATTCAATAAAAATCTCGTTCTGGAATTGAGCACGGAAAATTATGAAGATGAAATCAAAATGGCAATTGGAGAATTATTGAAATTCCCCAATTCAGTAGATTCCATCGTGTTTTCAACACATTACCTTACTTCTGTTGGTCTAAGAGAACTTAAAAGGTTGAATGTAAAAGTGCCTCAGGAGGTGGCTATAGTCAGTTTTGATGAATTAAGTGCTTTTGATTTAGTAGATCCACCCATTACTTCGGTTATTCAGCCAGTAAAAGATATGAGTAACATTGCAGTGGAAATATTAATAAATGAAATTGAGGGAATGAAAGAGAATATTGAAAATACAAGAATACTTGATTCCAAACTTGAAATAAGAAAATCATGTGGGACTTTTTAATACTTGAATTTAACTAATTATTTTTTAAAACCACATAACTAAACCGATTTAGTTTAACTAAAATGTGATTAATATGAAAGCTGAAATAGCAAAGAAAGGTGCACCACCCTGACAAAAGGGAATCACCATGTTAATATCTGAGACGCAACAGGTATTAAAGAATTGAAAAGCAGTAACTAAAACCAAAATGTGAATTATGAAAAAAATGTTTAAAGCCCTCCAAAAGGGAATTTGTCCGCTCTTTGCCTTGGCATTTGTATGTGCCGCCCCTAAGGCAATAGCTGAAGAATCTACTATGTTGTTGAATTATGGACATATAGATTTAGAATTAAGGAATGACGCATTATTTAATGAAAAGGAGATTGTTCAGGGATTTAGTGTTACCGGAACAATAAAGGATACAAATGGCACTCCATTGGCTGGTGCCAGTATTGTTGAAAAAGGTACGGTTAACGGAACTCAGGCTGATTTTGATGGTAATTTTGCTATAACGCTATCCTCAGAAAGCGCCATATTAGTCGTCTCCTATCTTGGGTATGCCGGTCAGGAGATTAATGTAAGTGGAAAAACAAGTATTGCCGTAGTATTGGAGGAAAGCTCGTCAAGCTTGGATGAGGTTGTTGTAATTGGTTATGGTTCATCTAAAAAGTCTGACCTTACTGGGGCGGTTGCAACCATAGGCGCTGAAAAGATCCAGGAAAGGATTTCTATTAATCCCTTGGATAACCTACAAGGTCAAGTGGCAGGGTTGGACATCTATAATAGTTCGGGTAGACCAGGAGGAGAGATGAGAGTTACCATTCGTGGTAAAGGATCATTAAACGCTACTAATGAACCATTGTATGTTATTGATGGTATAATAGGTGTGGACATAGCATTGGTCAACACTAATGATATTGAAAATATAACTGTACTCAAAGATGCCTCTGCCACAGCTATTTACGGGTCCCGAGGAGCAAATGGTGTTATTATCGTTACTACAAAGAAAGGTAAATTTGGCAGATTGACAGTTGATATTACCTCCAATCTTCAGGTATCAAGACTTGCCAACAAACCAGAAGTACTTAATAGTACCGAATATTGGAAAGACTTAAAAGTAAGACTTGATGAAGATCAGCGCGCTTTGGGTGCAGGTGATGGGTCATTTGTAGCTGATTACCCTGGTACATACCCAAGATTATTTACTGATGATGGAACTCGTTTTGGAGCCCCAAGATATGACACCAATTGGTTGGATGAATCAACTAGAACCGGTTTTTCCAAGCAGTATTTTGCGAACGTTAGGGGAGGGGGCGAAAATTATAACGTTTCCCTTTCGGCAGGTACTCAGGATGATGAAGGTGTCTTGTTAAACACCTTTTTCAAGAAAAACACCATGCGGTTCAATGGCGACTTTCAAATTAATGACTGGCTGAAAATTGGAGGAGCATTGGCATACAGCGATACGAAAACCAACATTGTCGATAACTGGAGAATCGGTGCCGATAATATTACTATGGCTACCTTATTTTACTTACCTATTTACCCAACAAGATATGAAGATGGAACCTTGGTAAATGCCGATGATTTAAAAAATGATTCTGGCGGTTGGGATATATGGTATGGGGCAACTCCAAAAGATAGATTGAGTTCCTTGGACCAGATATCTTTTAGAAGGCAAGTTACACGCAATATTTTTACCGAAATCGATTTCACGGATAATCTTAAATTAAGAACTTCCTATTCTTTACAAGATTATAATTTGGAAGGTAGAAGGTCTGTAGCCAGTCGCTTGGATACATTTGTAAATAGAACTTCGGCAGCCTTGTCCAATGAAAATTCCAGTCAATCACTTTTGGAAAACACCTTGACATTTAACCCCGAACTAGATGAAAACAATGTTTTAGGTGTAGTTTTGGGTACGGCTAGACAGGAAAATGAGCAATTTGGATCAAGTTTACTTGCTCAGGATTTTGATGAATTTTTTGGTTTTTATAATGTAGCCCAAGGAACTGCCGAACCTGTTGTAAACAGTTTTTTCAATAGGTATACTACAGATTCCTATTTTGGAAGAATTAACTACAGTTATAAAGATAGATACCTGCTAACAGCTACCGGGCGCTATGATGGATCTTCACGATTTGGGGAAAATAATAAATATTCCTTTTTTCCTTCAGCTGCTTTAGCTTGGAAAATTTCCAATGAAGCTTTTCTTGAGGATTCAGAAGCAATTAGTGACCTTAAGCTAAGAACAACCTATGGGTTTACGGGTAATGATGGTATAGGCAATTATGCACGGATTGCCAGCCCTGGAGTTCAGAACGTTGTGTTTAACAATGAAAGGGTAATAGGAACTTCACAGGGTACCATAGGGAATGATAATCTTAAATGGGAGAAAACGGAAGAGGTAAATTTGGGATTGGACTTTGGCTTGTTCAATAGAATTAACCTAACCGCAGATTATTACACTAGAACAACCAAGGACCTGCTGTTCAACGTTCCTATTGCGCGGTTTACTGGGTACTCCTCAATACTTTCAAACGCAGGATCTATAAAGAATAGCGGTATTGAATTGTTGTTAAGCACTACCAACGTTAGAACTGATAATTTTTCATGGAGCAGTTCCATCAATTTTACCAAAAACGTAAATGAAATACTTTCTCTTGGAACAGAGGATAATGATATTTTTACTGCGCCTATCTGGTGGAATCAGCAAGTTTTTCGTGTAGGAGAAGCTGCAGGGTCATTCTGGGGATATAATCGTTTAGGTACTTGGGGTACCAATGAAGCTACAGAAGCGGCAGAGTTCGGTAGAATACCGGGCGATATAAAGTTAGAGGACAAGAATAATGATGGTTTACTAAATTTTGAAGATCAGCAGATTATTGGCAGTGGACTTCCGGATTACACAATGAACATTGGAAATAGCTTTTCTTATAAGAATTGGAATTTGAGTGTGGATATTCGTATTAGTCAGGGCAATGATATATTGGATCACTCTATAATTCTTTTTGTAGACCGTATGGGCTATGGTAACACCTATAAAAAGTTTTTTGACCAAGCCTGGACTCCAGATAATCAAAACACTATGTATCCAAGGGTCAGGAAAAACATTACCAAATTTGATGGAGCGGACTCAGGCCAAGTATTTGATGGTAGTTTTATTAGGGGGCAAAATTTGAGCCTTTCATACAACTTTGATTCTTCCGTATTGGATGTACTTAATTTGAAGGCAGCCAGAATATATTTTAACCTACAAAACTTTTTCATAATCACGGATTATCACGGTTATGATCCAGAAGTAAGTTCCTTTGGTGGACAGTTTACCGAGGGGATTGAATTAAACGGTTATCCGAAAGCCTTAACTATGAATATGGGAATTAACATAACCTTATAAATAATTTAAAAGTCATGATAAAATATAAGATATTAATAATTGTTTGTTGCATATTTTTCTCTTGCGAAGATTTCTTGGACGAGGTTCCAAGATCTCAAAAAACAACTGTAGGAACATCACTAGTGGACGCTCAACAGTCCGTAAATGGAATATATGCCTTTTTGAGGGCACCCTATAATAAATCGGGTTATGCAAAGATGGTTTTTTCCATTTTAGAAGTTAGTACGGGGGCAATGAAGCCTGCCATAGGCACTCAAGATACGGATATGGAGGATGCTTATAAATTAATATATAGTTCAAGCAACTCCAGCGCATCATCATTCTGGAGTACATACTATTCTGGTATAGAGGCTGCAAATATTGCTATTGCTTCCATTCCGGCAATCACAGATACTGAATTGACGCCGGCAATTTCCAAGGCCTTATTGGGAGAAGCCCATTTTTTAAGAGCGTATTACTATTTTGAACTGGTTCAATTATTCGGAGATATCCCGCTAAATATTGTCCCTTCAACCTCATTGGAAGATGGAACCTTGCCAAAATCTAGCGTACAGGAAGTTTACGAAACCGTAATTCTTCCGGACTTACTATTTGCTGAAAGCGCTGGTTTGCCCGACACGTCTACAAGTGGGAGAGTTACCAATGGTGCAGTGAAATCCTTGCTGGCAAAGGTATATTTAACCATGGCCGGAAACCCTCTAAATCAAACAGACAAATATGCACTTGCGCGGGACAAGGCCACCGAGGTAATTACCGCGGATTGGTATAATTTGTTCGAATCCGATGGTTCATTGACCTGGTTTGATAAATTAAACAATCCGGCTTTTGATAATACCGGTGAAAATATATTCATGGTGCAATATGAAGGAGGATCTATTGCATCTTCCATTTCCACCTATTTCACACCCTTAGGAGGAGAAGAGATTACCAATCAAAGCTTACATTTTGGAGGTATGGAGCCAGAGGTTGATTTTATCGATACTTATGAGGCAGCGGATATAAGAGGACAAAACCAAGGATTCTTTTTCAATGAGTTTGATGGCGTTACTTTTAATAATTCGGTATACAAATATTTTTATCAAGAATTTAGAAATTCAAATGGATTGTCCAGTAAAAATGTTCCATTGATAAGATATGCAGACATATTACTGATTTATGCCGAGGCCCAAAATGAGGCATCTTCGGCTGATGCATTGGCTTATGATGCAGTAAATTCAATCCGTCGCAGAGCAGGATTGGCAGAAGTTTCTGATCTAAGCAAAGAAGAGTTTAGGGAAGAAGTATGGAAACAACGTTTTTGGGAATTCCCTGCAGAAGCAGGTTTAATATGGTTTGATCAAAGAAGAATCGGCAAGTTTTTTAACGGTAGCACCTTTACGGACTTAGTAGGTAGTACCCTGCCAAATGGAAGTACATTCACTGTTGACAACCTGTATTTCCCCATACCTCAGAACGAAGTAGTGCTTAATCCAAATTTGGGCGATTAGATAGGAGTGAGGGTTAATGGTTTTATTGTGAGTTAGTTGAGTTAGTTTTATAGAACAAGGGTGGTTATTACAACGGCCATCCTTGCTTACTCATGATGGGATCGAAGTAATTGCCTCGTTATTAAAGATGTATTAAAACAAATAAATAGAAATTAAATTTTAATATATTAAGAAGAAAGTCGAAAATTATATAGGTGGTGAACGAATGATATTAGTACGCTGCCGGTTTATTTAATTTAATCAATTATTGAGAATGAAGAAGTATTTGCAATTATTTGTTTTTTGTTTGTTCACTGGATCTTCCTTTGTACTTACGGCCCAAGGACAGCGAACCTTGGCCATCCAATATGTAAAGCCATATGAGTATGTGGACTCGGATAACAATCTGATGGCCAAAGCATATCTTACCGGTGAGAACTCCAATTCCTATAAGACTATAGTTTTTGAGAGCGGAAGGACTCTGAAAGTTGAACAGAAAGATGGAAAGGCATGGGTCTGGCTACCTGTAATTGGAGAGCCGGAAATGATAGAAATCACGGCCAGAAATAGCAAATTAAACCAGGAACAACTCTTTACCCCTTTAGTTACCTCGGACTGGGGTTATTTCAAGGAAGGTACTTTCCATATAATTTCATCCTCCCATCAGGATATAGCCTGGATGGATACCCCGGAATATTGTATGCATGAAAGGGTTAACGAGATAATTGCCCCCGCGTTGGACATAATGAAATCTGACAAGGATTACTATTTTGGAATGGAACAAGCCTTGAATTTAAAGGAGTTTGTTGAAGCACATCCAGAAAGAAAAAATGAGGTAATAGAACGTTACAAGGAAGGCAGGTTTACCTGGGGAGCAACATATAACCAGCCTTATGAAGGTATGCAGATGGGCGAACAGCTCATTAGGGAAATGTATTTCGGTAAGCTCTGGATCAAAGAGAATTTTGATGGGGTCGAGGAAGAAACCGCCTTTAATACAGACGTACCAGGAAGGACCCTTCAGTTTCCCCAAATTTTGGCGAAATCTGGTGTAGATAACCTTTTCGTGTCCAGAATGAGGGAAGGTTTTTATGATTGGCATTCACCGGACGGTTCTTCAGTACTTACATATACTCCTGGAAATTATGGTTGGGCCGCCATGTTTTATAAGCTATTTGAGGAAGATGCTATCGAGGCCCTGCACAAAATCCAAAATAGGGTTAAAATGTGGAGCGATTATTATAAAAAACACAATTTGCCCCCGCATTTTGCAATAGTACTGAGCAACGACGCTTCTGGTCCTGTAGATTATGGCCATGTAGTGAAGGAATGGAATGAAATTGTGGCCAAGACAGGGACCAATATACCTACTTTAAGACATTCTACGGTAACCAGCTTCCTTTCAGAAATTAAACAACCGGGAGCCAAGTTTGAGAACCTGGAGGGAGATCGCCCCAATATTTGGGCATATATACACGGCCCAGGGCATCACAAGGCTATAACAGCTTCGAGAAAGGCGGGTAGGATTCTACCTTCAGCGGAAATTTTTGGCACTGTGGATGCATTGCTAAACAAAAGTTTTGATCAATATCCAACACAACGATTATCAAAGGCGTTTGAAGAATCTATTTATCCAGATCACGGATGGGGAGGAAAAAACGGTCACATTACCGATAGTATTTTTAAGGCTAAATTGGAGTTTGCCGCCGATGAGGCCGATGTACTATTACAGGCATCGCTAAATTCCATTGCTGAAAAAATAAAAACAAAAAAATCCAATGGGATTGTCGTGTATAACGATCTTTCTTGGAAGCGAAGTGGATTGGCTAGTGCAAAAATAAACAACGCAACTTCATATTATCTTGTAGATGATAAGGGGAATGTGGTTCCTTCCCAGACAAGTACCGGGAACAAGGACGAAATACAATTCTATGCAGCTGAGATTCCTTCCTTGGGATATAAAACCTTCTATTTAAGGAAAGGAAAAAAGAATCCTAAGGTCAACAAGTCGGTAGCACCAAATTCCTTGACAAATGACTATTATACCATGCACCTCGGAAAAGGAGGAATTAGTTATTTATTTGATCATAAACTGGGATCGGAAATACTGAATACTACGCGTTTTTCGGGCGGTGATATTTTAGCAATGGGGTATAATGGCAATGGTGCCGGGGAATTTACCCAAATGACCGAACCCAATATGGAGGATTATGACAAGATGAGCAACCATAGTGGTAATTGGGAAATAGTGGCCGATGGCGCAGTGTATACTGAATACGAAAATAAGGCAAAGTTTAAGCACGTATCTACGGTAGCCCAGAGAATTCGGGTATTCCATCAGGAGAAAAAAATAGATTTCTTTATAGATTTCTTGAATTGGGATGGTACACACAATAGGGAGTTTAGGTTTGCAGTGCCACTGAACATGG
Source organism: Arenibacter troitsensis (assembly GCF_900177645.1). Classification (GTDB taxonomy): domain Bacteria; phylum Bacteroidota; class Bacteroidia; order Flavobacteriales; family Flavobacteriaceae; genus Arenibacter; species Arenibacter troitsensis. The sequence goes on along the minus strand of NZ_FXAO01000006.1, from coordinate 153,422 downwards.
AGGATTCCAAGATTAAATATGAGGTGCCTTTAGCAATAGCTGAAGTAGGAAAAACCGAAATGAAGAATGCCCCGGGGGGTTGGGCATGGGGCGGAACCTACGATCAAAAGCCCGTAACAATACATCCACGTGAAGTGATGAACTTTATCGCGGCCGAGAATGAAGATTTTACCGTAACCATGGCTACCGATGTAGCTTTGGCCGATTGGATAGACCCTACAAGAGAAGCAGTGGATTATACCGTTCTACAAGGGATTTTGATGGCTTCACATAAAAGTTGTCACGGAGAAGGCAACTGGTATCATCAGACTGGTGACCATCATTTTAAGTTTTCTTTGGCATCTCACAAGAAGGATGAAAGTACCTCTTTCCAGTTTGGAACAGCTTCTAACCATCCCTTAAGAACGGTATTGAAGCCTAAATCCAACACCAACGGAGATCTGGCTCAAGAAATGAGTTTTTTCACTGTTTCGGATCCAATGGTACGCATCAGTACTATTAAAAAGAGTGAGAAAAACAATGATGTAATCTTACGGCTGGTTGAAATGGAAGGGAAAGATAAAGAACCTACTATAGAATTGGCAGTGCCTTTTAAGCAGTTGGTTAAAACGAATTTAATAGAAGAGGAAGAAAGCAAATTACCTTCAACAGGTAAAGAATTTAAGGTGAATATAGGTCATAATGCCATTGACACCTATAAACTAATCTTCTCCGAATAACGATCATTATGGGACTTATTGAAAAGATTTCAAATGAAAACGCGGGATTACACCCTGTATTGGTTAAGGATAGCTGGCAGGTGACAAAGATGAATTACTCCCAAGAATATATGGTGGATAAAGTAGATTCCCTCATCATCAATGTTAACCAAGGCTTGGCCATCTCCTTATTGTCCGGTAAGGCTGTGTTGATCATTCGCAAGTTGGATGAAAACGAGCCAACCCTAGAAGCTATAACAATGGTAAGGGGAACTTCGTATTTAATACCTGAAAATGTTGGGTATAATCTTATAATGGAAAAGGGGAGCCAACTTATTGGTGTTGAAGGGTCTAGTACCCACTCTGAAGTAGGTAGGAGAATACCATTGACCAATAGGGAAGTTGAGATTTTAAAAAAAATGTAAATAAAGAATTTATTAGTTAAGTATGGAAACAATCGCACCCTTGTGGAAAAATGATGACGAGCTATTTAAAATAGCCAAAGAAGAATTATTTGTTGCCCTAGTAGGTGATATTTTGGATACCCTAGGATACCAGCATCAATTTTTGCCTCCAAATATTAAACCCCTAAATCCCGATTTCGTGTTAATCGGGAGAGCAATGCCCGTATTGGAAGCTGATGTATTTGAGGAATCAGTGCAAAATACTAACAATCCGTTGATGAAAAAGCCCTTTGGAATCATGTTCGAAGCCTTGGACGACCTTAAAAAAAATGAGGTGTATATCTGTACTGGTTCATCACCAAGGTATGCCCTTTGGGGAGGCTTAATGAGTACCAGGGCAATGAAACTTAAGGCTGCTGGAGCAGTAATGGATGGCTACTCTAGGGATACCAACGAAGTACTTAATTTAAATTTTCCCACATTTTCTTTTGGGGGTTATGCTCAAGATCAGGGACCGCGAGGCAAGGTGATCGATTATCGTGTTCCCATTGAAATTAAAGGAACGAGAATAAATCCTGGAGATATAATTTATGGGGACAGGGATGGGGTGTTGATTGTGCCTAAGGAAGTTGAAATCAAAGCATTCATGGGCGCTATCGAAAAGTCCAGAGGTGAGCAATTGGTTAAAAAGGCCTTGGAAAACGGAATGAGCACTGTTGATGCTTTTAATAAATTTGGAATTATGTAGCCGTTCCAAGATTGGGATGCATTAATAGAAAAATAATTTATGAAAACTAAAAAATCCAACTATTTGTTGGGAATAAGCTTTGTCTCAACCATTGGAGGTTTTCTCTTTGGTTACGATACCGCAATTATATCGGGATGCAATACTTTTTTGGAACAGCATTTTAATTTATCGGCTGCAGAATTAGGTTGGTTGGTTTCGTCGGCATTGTTGGGAACCATTTTAGGTTGTGTAGTTGCTGGATTTATTACGGACAGATTGGGACGAAAAAAAGCTTTGATCATAGCTGCGATTTGCTTGACTTTTTCGGCATTTGGTTCTATGTTACCCCCGCAGTTTTTGGGTGATCTGGATCAGGCATATTGGCTCACTGCTGACGAAGATCTAGCGTTTACATTTTTAATTTTAGTCCGTATAGTAGGAGGGATTGGTGTAGGCGTAACCTCAGTAGTCGCTCCCATTTATATTTCAGAGCTTTCCTTGCCCCAAAATAGGGGTAGAATGGTGTCCTTATATCAGTTGTCCATAACCTTAGGTATACTTTTGGCTTTTTTAGTGGATTGGTTAGTGTTGACCAATGCCGGAAATGCTGCCGGAGTAATTTCCAACGAACCTTCTGGATTTTGGCAGTGGCTTTTTGTGAATGAACTTTGGAGAGGTATGTTTGGTACGGAAATACCCATTGCCCTTTTATTCTTGATTTTACTATTCCTAGTGCCGGAAACACCAAGATGGCTCATTTCTAAGGAGCGATATGATGAGGCAGAAAAAATTATGGAAAAAATCAATGGAAAGGAGTATGCACAGATACAAATTGCAGAAATAAAAGAGGTGGTAAAAGAGGAAAGTACAGGGATCAAGGAATTATTGAAACCTTATTTAAGGGTGCCACTTTTAATAGGAGTATTGTTGCCCATGTTTTCCCATTTAAGTGGGATAGCGGCCATTATGTATTTTGCTCCGAATATCATTAATGAATCCATACAGAGCGTGGAGAGCTCCTTTTTAGGGGCCGTATTGGTAGGGGTGGTCAATAGTGCATTCACTTTCGTTGCAATTTTAAATATTGAAAAATTCGGACGTAGAAAGCTGTTGCTTGTTGGTGTTGTTGGAGCGTTTATTTCTCTGACGAGCGTGGGGATTTTGTTCGCAATAGGATCAAAATATGTAATTATTCCTTTATTGATGTATGTAGCTAGTTTTGCGTTTTCATTCGGACCCATCGTTTGGGTGATTATCAGTGAAATTTTCCCTACACGCATACGTGGGTTGGCAGTTTCCCTAGGTAGCTTCGCTTTAATGGTTACCGGGTTTTTTATCACCTTGACCAATCCTATTTTAATAGAACAAATTATGCCTTCGGGTACCTTCTTTGTTTATGCGGCTTTAACCTTACCGGCTATTTGGTTTATTTGGAAATATGTACCCGAAACAAAAGGAAAGACCTTAGAGGAAATTGAAATGTATTGGCGACAGGACAAGAGAAATAATAGAATATAAATTAAAGACCTACGATTTTCTAAAAGAGGTCGTGTTGGGTTGTAGGTATTATAACACATGATTAAAGAATACAAGACAAAAGAAAAAGGATATCATCCATTTATTATAAAGGATGGGTGGCAATTGGCAAAATTGAATTATACGGAAGAGCAGCATATAGACAAGATCATCCAATTGGATGTACACTTGGAAACAGATGAAGTTTTTGTTGCCATTGCTGGGAAGGCGGTGCTAATAGCTGCAGAAATAGTCGATAAGGTACCGCAGTTTGAATTGGAACCAATGAAAATTAACCAAATCTATAATATCCCGAAAGGAGTCTGGCACAACATAGCCATGGAGGAAGGAAGCGAAGTCTTAATTGCAGAAAAATCGAATACGCATATTTCAGATTTTGAACATTTTGCCCTTAATGATCTTCAGAAAAAGGAATTGGGTATTATGGTCAAGGGGGAATTGGAATCGCTAAAAATCTAATTGTTTAGATAAGAATAAAAGATGAAAGAAATAGATCTAAAAGGGAAAAAGGTTTTGGTAACTGGAGGAAGCAATGGGATCGGAGCAGAAATTTGTAAGCAATTTGCTAGCTGTGGTGCGGATGTTTTTATCAATTATTATAAGAACAAGGAAAATGCGGAAATTCTAGCCAATGAAATACGTGAAGCCCATGGGGTAAAAGTAAGCTGTTATGGGGCGGATGTTTCCAATGGGGTAGAGGTAGAAAAATTATTCCAACAAATGGACGTGGACATGGGCTCTATTGATGTTTTGGTTAATAATGCAGGTTGTGAGACCGTAGAGCATGTTTTGGATATGGAAGAAAGCGAATGGGACCGGGTTCTCAATGTTAATCTGAAAGGCCCTTTCTTATGCTCACAACAAGCTGCCCGGAGAATGGAAAACAAAGGTGGCGGCGTAATTATTAATATCTCTTCCATACATGATACCGTACCTAGAAAAGGGTTAATACACTATTGTTCGGCCAAAGCAGGACTTAAAATGTTTTCTAAATGTCTGTCTTTGGAACTGGCGGACAAAGGTATTAGAGTAGTCTCCGTTGCACCAGGGGCCATTGAAACAAATATGAACAGGGAGGAGATCAAGAAGTTTGGTAAGGACAAGTTTGAACAGTGGATTCCACAGGGCCGTTTGGGTGAGGTATCGGACGTGGCCAATACAGTCGTTTTTATGGCTAGCGATTTGGCCAATTATATCAATGGAGCGGATATTTATATTGATGGAGCATATATGAACCATACAATACAATACGATCCCAGACCTAAAAGATACAACAAATAACACAACAATAATATGTTGAAAACAATAACATTAAATGGCATCGCTTGGGACCATCCCAGAGGTTATGAACCTCTTAAGGCAACCTCGGCGGCATTTTCAAAAATACACCCTGAGGTGAATATAGAATGGGATATACGTTCCCTAAAAGAGTTTGGGGACATGCCCATTGAGGACCTAATTGGATCCTATGATTTAATAACTATTGATCACCCATATATGGGCCAGGCCAATGCCAACAACCTGCTATTGCCTTTAGACAATTTGATTCCGAGTTATAGCTTAGAAAAATTGAAGGAGGAGTCCGTAGGTCCCAGTTACCAAAGCTATAATTATGATGGTAATCTTTATGCCTTAGCTGTAGATGCTGCGGCCTTGGTTTCTGCCTACAGGGAAGATCTTATTTTAAAATTAGGTCTAAACATTCCAAAAACCAGGGCGGAACTATTGGATTTCTATAAAAAAATACCAAGCTCCCACAAGGTAGCTTGGCCTTTATGTGCCACCGATCTTTGGTGCAGCTTTCTAACCATATGCGCGCAAGATGGTGGTAGGGAATTTATGAGGGATAGAACAATTGATAATCGTTTAGGTATACAAGTTCTGGATGAATTAAAAATACAATTGGAATACCTTCATCACGAATCTATAAAATGGAATCCTATCCAAATTCTAAACCGTATGGCGGAGGAGAATGAGATACTCTATTCCCCATTTTTATTCGGTTATACCAATTACTCCAGATCGGGATATGCTAAAAACTTGGTGAAGTTTGGGAATAGCCCAACAAATCCTAACATAGAAGTCTCTACTATATTGGGCGGGGTAGGCCTTGCCATATCTGCGCATTGTGAGCATCCGGATGTGGCAGCAGCCTATATAAATTATGTGGCAATGGCAGAGACCCAAGAAGGGATTTACACCAAAAATGGAGGTCAACCGGGGAATCTTATAGCATGGCAAAATGAAGTAAACAATGGGCTGTGTAACAACTTTTTTGCCAATACCATAGACACCATGAATAAAGCCTATGTACGTCCCCAACACATGGAATGGAACAAATTCCAGGAACAGGGTGCAGAGCTATTGCATAACGGTCTGGTCAAGGACATTTCTTCGGATACCATTATGAAAAAATTAAATCAATTATACCAATCTATTTAACAGGGATAGTATGTACAAGAACATAAACATACGTATAGACAACAAGGTTGCGGTACTAAAGTTTAATAGGCCAGACCAGCTCAATGCCATGAACAGGCAAATGATGGATGAAATTATTGATGGTATTGTAACTATAAATAATAATGAGGATGCTAAAGTAGCTGTGATCACTGGATCAGGACGTGCTTTTATGGCTGGTGCGGACATTAAGGAGTATGGAAGTCAAACCCAAGAGCAGTTCAAGTCGTTTCAAGATAGGGGGATGGCATTGTATGAGGCCATTGAAAATGCTCCTAAGCCGTGGATAGCCGCGGTGAACGGATTTGCACTGGGAGGTGGTTTTGAAATTGCGCTTGCCTGTGATTTGATTTTGGCCAGTGAAAACGCCAAGATGGGGCTGCCAGAAGTATTTTTAAGTTTGATTCCAGGGGGAGGGGGTACCCAGCGCCTTATTCAAAAGATAGGCGTAAACCGTGTAAGGGAAATGTTGTTTTTGGGCGGGCAATATTCTGCGGAACAACTTCACACATGGGGAATCGTAAACCAGATTGTACCGGAAGGGGAATTTGATGAAACCATATTGCAATATGCGCAAAAACTAAGCCGTAGATCACCTAGTGCCATCAAACAACTGAAAAGATTGGTACGGTTAAGTCTTACTTCCCTGTCTTTTGATCATAAAATCAAGGAGGAAGCAAAGGCCGTGACCGAACTTTTCTACAGCCCTGAGGCAAAAAAAGCGATTCAAGACTTTATTCAAAAAACATGAAAGCAGCATTACTGATTTTTTTCATAGGAAGTTATACGGAATATCCCATACCTGATTTTGGAGGAATAGGTCATGGTATTTATACGGTTCAATTAAATACCGAAACCGGTGAGTTGACAATTTTACATACCATGAAGGCACGAAACCCCAGTTATTTGGTGATTAGTGATGATAATCAGTTTTTGTATTGCGTTAATGAAATAGATGAAAGTGAAAATCCTAAAGTAGGCGCTTATAAAATCAATGCTGATTATACATTGGAATTCTTGAACGAGCAACCTATTGCAGGTGGGTATCCATGCCATATCCAAACTTTCGGAAATAATGTATTGGTTGCCTGTTATGCTACAGGGAATGTGATTCAATTTCCGTTGGATGTTTCTGGAAAATTGATGAAGGCTAAAAAAGAATACCAGCATAAGGGGTCAAGTATTAATACAGCACGACAGGAAGCACCGCATGCGCACCAGATTGCTGTACATCCCAATGGCAGGGATGTTTATGTAAGTGACCTAGGAATAGACATGATCAAAGCCTACCATTTTCTAGAAAACAGATTGGTTCCAAATGACGTAAAGGATTGTAAGGTTACAAAAGGAAGTGGTCCACGTCACGTGGTTTTTAATGCCGCCGGAAATTTGGGCTATGTAAACAATGAATTAACAGGTACCGTATCCGTATTACAAAGTAAAGAAGGTTCTTTTGATGAATTAAAAGTCTATTCGGCCTTGCCCGATGATTATTCTGGCGTAGCAAGCGGATCGGCTATTCGTATCCATCCCAATGGACAATTCCTATACGTTGCCAATAGAAAATTGGAGGCAATAAGTATTTTCAGAATAGATAAGGACAAACTTGAACCAATAGATTATCAATATACGAACGGTGCGGAATTACGGGAATTTAATATTACTCCAGATGGAAAATGGTTAATTGCTTGCCATCAGAATTCGCATGATACCGTGTCGTATCAAATTCAAGAGGATGGGAGATTACAGGAACGTTATCGTACCAAGGAAATATTGTCGCCGGTCTGCGTTGTTTTTGATTAGTAAGATTTACTAAACCGATTTAGTAAAACATGAACAATAAAGTTATAAAATATTTATATCCTAATATATACACATAATGAGCAGTAACAGTAATGAAAATGTAGGTCCTTTGAAAGGATTGGTCGTGGCCGATTTTACACAATTGGCCCAAGGACCTTGGGCAACCCAGATGTTGGGCGATATGGGGGCGGATATCATTAAGATAGAGCCCGTAAAAGGAGATTGGATGCGACATTATGCATATGGGAACCTATACCCCAACGGTGAAAGCATTTCCTTTGTTAGTTTCAATAGAAATAAACGCAGCATTGCATTAAACCTAAAAGACCCAGAAGGGGTAAAAATAGCCAAGTCCATTATTGCTAAGGCTGATATTCTTGTTGAGAACTTTCGGCCAGGAGTTATGGACAGGTTGGGTCTTGGGTATGAGGAAATAAAAAAAACAAACCCCAAATTGGTGTATTGTTCAAGTTCTGGCTATGGATCTTCGGGGCCATATTTACATAGGGCAGGCCAAGATTTATTGGCACAATCCATAGGCGGCGGTTCGGCTCTAAATGGAAAAAAGGGAGATATGCCAGTGGTTACGGCTGTTGGACAAGCCGATTTATTAACCAGTTTATTTATAAATCAGGCCATAATGGCCGCTATATACTCTAGATCAATAACAGGAAAAGGCCAAAAGATTGAGGCGAACCTACTCAACTCTGTGGTTGGCTTCCATATACAGGAAGTTACGGCATACCTGCATAAAGGGACAAACCCGGAGCGCAGCGAAAGTGGTATCCCCAATCCATGGTTGGGAGCACCATACGGACTATATAATACGAGTGATGGCTATATTGCCATTGGTATGAATTCCGTACAAAAATTGGCTCAAGTTATTGGCTTGAAAAAATATGATTCGGAAACTTATGCTTCCAATAACATAATAAAAAGCAGGGATGAAATTCGTTTCGATTTCGATGCTGTTTTTCAGACAAAATCAACCGAAGAATGGTTAGCCCTGCTACTAGAACATGATATCTGGTGTTCCCAAGTCAATAGCTTTGATGAAATGGTCGATGACCCTCAGATAAAGCACAATGAAATGATCATTGAAATTGAGCATCCAACAATTGGCAAGGTTAAAACTACCGGTTTTCCCGTATGGTTCAGTGATACGCCTCAAAAAATATATAAGTCGGCACCATTGCTTAATGAACATGCCGATGAAATACTCAGAGAATTCTGCGATTTTAGCGAATAAGGAATAAATACAATAACAACTAAAGACATTTAGCAATGAAATTAGGATTTGGACTTTACAGACACATGCTCAACACTGAGCACTATAATTTTGCCAAACAATGTGGTGCAACTCATTTGGTTATTCATTTGGTAGACTACTTTGGCCATAACAAGGAAAATGCGGACCAGCCCATTGGAGGGAAAGAGGGCTGGGGCAAGGCTGGTAATCCCAATGAAATATGGTCGTTGGAGGAATTGTTGGCCATAAGAAAGGAGATAAATGATCATGGATTAGAATTAGAAGCTATTGAAAATTTCGACCCGGCCCATTGGCATGATATTTTGTTGGATGGCCCGAAGAAAGAAACTCAAATAGAAAATCTAAAAGAACTAATTCGCAATGTTGGTAAAGCAGGTATTCCAGTATTCGGGTATAATTTTTCTTTAGCGGGGGTATCTTCAAGAGAAATTGGTCCTTATGCTAGAGGTGGGGCTTTATCTGTGGGAATGTCAAAAGGAGATGAAACGCCAATTCCAAATGGAATGGTGTGGAATATGGTTTATGATGAAAATGCTCCTGAAGGTGTTTTGCCTAAAATAGAGCACGACGAACTATGGCAACGGTTACAATATTTTTTAAGTGAATTGATTCCTGTTGCTGAAGAAGCCGGAGTGAAATTGGCCGCGCATCCGGATGATCCACCAATGCCATACATTAGAAATACACCAAGATTGGTATATCAACCGGATATGTATCAAAAATTGATAGATATGAAACCGAGTCCTTCAAATAATTTGGAATTCTGTTTGGGTTCTATTGCCGAAATGACCGAAGGAGATGTATATGAGGCCACCGAGACCTATAGTAAACAGGGAAAAATCAGCTATATACATTTTAGAAATGTGGTTGGCAAAGTTCCAACATATAAAGAAGTCTTTGTAGACGAAGGGGATATAGATATGTTCAAAATTCTTAGAATTCTTAAGAAGAACAATTTTGATGGGGTGCTGATTCCCGACCATACCCCCCAGATGAGTTGTGACGGTTCATGGTATGCCGGAATGGCTTATGCAATGGGGTATATGAAAGCAGGATTAAAAGCAATAAATGAATAAATAAACCATTGCCAATATGGGTCATGGATAAAGATAGTTAGTTCAGTTAGATTTTTTTTTAGTTGAAGGGTTGCACCATGAAATACTGGTGCACTCTTTTCAAATAAAGGATTTTCCATTACCGGATTTGACCACTTTTATATAATATAGACAATTATGACAAGGAAAATTTATCAGATTGTAATAATAATTTCAATTCTTCTTATAAACCAATTAAGAGGACAAGAAACAATTAATAGCGATCGGGAAACCTATGATTTACTGAAATCATTGTCCAATTCCAAGCTGGGAAGTGGAAATGTGCTTTTATTTACAACCACACACGAAGATATTGCATGGTTGAACGAGCCCGAAATTTGTAAAATTGATAGGGACAAATTATGGTTAACACCATATATGGATCGATTGAAGGTAGAACCCGACTTTAAAATGGACATAGAGCAGTCTTCTATCGTAATGGAGTATCTACACAGGCATCCAGAGGAAAAGGCAAACTTCATCAAGTTTGTTAAGGAAGGACGGATCTGTATAGGTGGTGCATATGTACAAACTTATGAAGGCATGTATTCCGGAGAATCCTTGGCTAGGCAATTTTATTTCGGTAAAAAATGGATGCAAGATAATCTAGATGGGTATCAGACCAACGTGTACTTCAATAACGACGTGCCGTCCAGGACTATGCAAATGCCACAATTGGCCAGTAAGGCAGGAGTCAATAATTTTGTTTTTGCCAGACATATAAAAGGATTGTTCTATTGGGAATCTCCAGACGGGTCTAAGGTGCGATGTTACAGTCCTGGGAACCACTATATGGAATTCTACAATCTATTGGGACAAAAAGATTCGGCTGCTATAAAAATGATGGCAAAAGATGCGGTAGATTGGTATACCATTTATAATAATATATCCTCAAGAAATACGGTAATGCCAGCTATGTTGAATTATGAGTTTATTTGGCCCCAGGAACCGGTGGAAAATTCCGTTCCTTTTATAAATAAATGGAATTCCATAACACACTTGGAGTCAGATGGCAAAAAACGCATTAAAGTAAATCTACCTAAGTTCAGTTATGCTACTGCGGACGAGTTTTTTGAAAGAACAGTATCAACTACATCAATAGAAAAAACTATAAAGGGCGAGCGTCCCAATACTTGGGTCTATATACACGGAGCTGGACACCAAAAGGCACTAAGAGCAAGTAGAGAGGGTGACATTTTAATGACGCAGGCAGAAAAATTTGCAACGGCTAACGGACTAATAGATGGTTCCTTTAAAAAATACCCCGAATTGGAACTGTACAGAGCCTGGGAATCCAAAATATATCCGGACCATGGTTGGGGTGGTAAGGGCGGTGATGTTACCGACAACCTGTTTTTACAAAAGTTTCTATTCGCCAAATCTGTAAGTGAAAAGATATTGGATGAAACCTTAAAAGCCATTGCAGGCAAGATTTCATTCAAAAAAGAAAATGGCTCGCCAATTGTTGTTTTTAACAGTTTAAGTTGGGAGCGTTCAGATCCAGTTAATTTTAAAATTAATTTTCAACCCAAGGAAGCAAAGAACTTACAATTGGTAACTGAAGAAGGTGAAAATGTACCAGTACAATTATCGGAATTGACTTATTATCCTAATGGATTCATACAATCCGCCAAGGTGAATTTTGTTGCTGATAATCTTCCTTCTATTGGGTATAGAACATTCTACTTAAAATCATCCGATGAGGTAGAAAAGAACATGGTCGCTAATAATACTGACACCTTTGAAAATGCCTATTACAAAGTAAAGTTTGGTGACGGAGGTTTAGAGAGTATTTATGATAAAGATTTACAAAAGGAACTGATTCACGCCAAAAGCTTTAAGGCCGGTGAAATCTTTGCGATGAATTCAGAAGGTAATGGAGCTGGAGAATTTGCTGAAGTTCAGCAACCAGATGCCAGCTTTTTTGACAGACTTGCCAGTAGTAAAACCCAATGGCAGTTGGAGGATGATGGCCCGTTATATACTAGCTATAAAATGAGGCAGAAGATGAAGGAAGCTGTTGTTGAATTGAAAATTACGTTTTATAATTCAACAAAGAAAATAGATTTTGATGTTGATCTATTGAACTGGGACGGTATTATGTACAGGGAATTTCGAATGGCCTTGCCATTGAATATGCAGAATGGGGAAGTTACTTATGAAGTTCCCTTTGGGGCAGTCACTGTTGGTAAGGATGAATTAAGAGGTACTGGAGGGGCTTTTTATAATACACCGGTACGGGAAATTCATCCAAGAGAAATTGAAAACTGGATATCTGCAAGTAATTCAGAATTTGGGGTAACATTGAGTTCTAGTGTTGTAACCGCTGATTGGATAAATCCTATAGATTCTTTAAGTACACAGACTATTTTACAACCCATACTGTTGGCTTCGCGTAAAAGCTGTCATTGGGAGGGTAATAATTATCATCAAACTGGCGATCATCATTTCAATTTTAGCATAACCTCACATTCTAGTGGATGGAAAAATGGGCAAAGATTTGGGAAACAAGCAAATGAAAAACCAAATGTTGTGGTTTATCCGGACTCTTATAGTCAAACTTCATTACCTGAAAAATTGAGTTTTTTCAGCGTAGATAAGCAGAATGTGGTCATTTCTACTGTGAAGAAGGCAGAAGATGATCAAGATGTAATTATAAGGGCGTACGAAACAGATGGGGATGATGTTGATGCAGCTATTTCCATATTTAAACCTATCACAAAGGCGTATTTGACCACCTTGATAGAACAGCCTATTAGGGAAATTAATAATGATAAACAAAAAATTGAACTGAACCTAGGTCACAATTCCATTGAAACAATAAAAGTTGAGTAATATAAAGTCTATAATATGAAAAGAAGAAAATTTATAACAGTTACAGGTACTTCTGCTATTGCGGTTACTGGAATTTCACCTTTATTAACGTGGGCCTGTAGTGAACCTAAATCAAGTGATACTTTATTGAAAGAACAGGCCTTGTTAGCTTTTAAAAGATTTGAAGAGGTATGGGATTTTCAAGATTTCTGGAAAAGGGGTAATACGTTTGATGCTTGCCTGGTATTTGTAGATGCTTTACAACAGCGTTGGTCAGAGGATAAAGAGGTTGTAGCCATTCAAGAAAAAGTGGGCAAAATGCTGGAAGAAAACCTAACTTTTTTCAACAGTTACAACCCAGGAACTCTTTGGGCAGACGACTTTGGCTGGTGGGGCCTACTGGCACTCAATGCAAGAAAGCATCTTTTACGAATAGGGGATAAAGAACTCGCCGACCAATACCTTAAACTTTCCACTGATCTTTGTTGGGAATATAAAAAGAAAACGGCGTACGACCATACGGATACTGCCAATCCTGTTCAACACGGATGTAGAAATGGCGATGCCAATGGCGACAGTTTGGGGGTTAAAAATACGGTTACCAATGTGTTATTGTTTTTGCTTTCCTCACGAATTTATCGTCTGTCATTGACCGAAAATATAAATGACAACGATAAATATTTAGATATGGCCTATCGCCAATGGCTATGGTTTAATGAGTGGTTCAATTTAGAAGAATACCAGTATTTGAAACAATTGTCAACATCAGGAGCATTGGTACAAGAAAGACCTATGGCCTTTTTCGAAGGCTCAAGTTATCAGGAAAAAACACACCCCACCTGGGCCGAAGGTTGGGTATGGACGGGAGATCAAGGAATGTTGGTTGCCGCTTTGACCGATATGTTAGCGATTAAAAATGAGTTGTCTACCTATCTTAAAACAAATAATATAGATTCCAATTTTGACATAAAAGCCTATGAATCTAGATTAAAGGAAATCATAAAATCAATAGGCCAAGGTGTTAAAAATGCCATGGTCGCCAATGTGGACGGCATTATCCGTGAGGCACCATGCCTTCCTAGCTTTGGACCCGAACATGGAAGGGATTACCTCGCCGGCCGTGGTATTATGTTGCGGTATTTAGGCAGCGATGAAGCAAGAGCTCTAATAAATGTTGACCTGACTGAAAATATTGAAAAAACTTTAGCTGCAATTTGGAGCACACGTGATTTAGCAACCAATCAGTTTCAACCCGAATTTACGAGCCTTCAAAATGATAAGCTTTATGTGGAGCAGTTCCGAAAACTTTGGGGCTTTGCCGATGATGTGTATCAATGGGATATAGAATCAATGAAAGAGAAAAACAAAGATGGTGTTTGCCAGTCTGTTGGCCTTGATATGCTTGGAGCTGCAATTAAATCAATGTAAATTCTAACAAACAACAATCAGCTCGTCTACCAAGTGAATACATAATGCGCATGAAGTTTATTAATCGTATCCTAATTAATGAGGGAGATTCCAAAATTCATGCGTATTCAGTTTTTTGTGAGTGAGCCCAAACCGGATGTTCAAATTTATGTGAAATAATTTAATGTTTTAGCCAATCGGCTCTCATATTAGAAATTATGCTATTATTGGAGTGGCCCTTAGAGGCACATTTTATACTTTAATTCATTGTAAGGATAATATTAAGCTAGACCAGCCTTAGGCCAGCTCTACTTTTCGGTTTAATGAGAGACAGAAGACCCTCTGCCTGCCTTCGCGGAAATACCTGGTGTTTTTAGATTTTTATTTTTAGCAGTTCTTCTAGGATACCTTATGTTCAAAATTCAACAACAAATGTTTTTTAGGGATATTGTATTAGTATTAGTACAAGTTGTGACTGAACAAAATCAGTGTTATGGTCTATAGAATGTAAAATTTTTGCCATTAGACCTATGCGATATAATTCTTTCTATACTTAGCCGGGGAAACTTTGTATATATCTTTAAATTTTTTAAAAAAGAATGGAGGTGATTCATACCCACAGGCAAAGCTAATTTGCGAAACCGAATCTTCTGTGTCCAATAACATTCTAGCGGCTACATTAATACGATATTCGTTTAAAAAGGTAAAGAATGAGCGACCCATCATATTGGTGAAAAATCTCGAAAATGATTGCTCGGTCATATTGACCAGATCGGCCAACTCTTTTAAATAAATTTTTCGGTGATACTGTGCACCCACAAAATCATGGATTTTTATCATACGTGTGCCATACTCCGTTGGCAAGTCCTCAATGAAGCTTGATGCTGATAAGGTCTTAAAGGTAGTTGTAGACAATTTTATAAGTACGGTCAACAATTCTAGATATAAGTATTGCCCCTTTAATTGCATCATATTTTTCAATTGGGGTATAACCGGAGCTATTTCTCTTTGGTCAAAAATAATACCCTTGGAAGCCATTTTCAGCATTTCAAAAACGGGAGCAAGCTCTGGGGTTTTGGCAATAACACCCCTGTTCCATTGAATAACAATCGACTTTGAATCTGTAATTTGTTGTTGATGATTACGCCAACAATGCGGAACATTGGAACGTATCAGCACCAACTCCCCCGGTTCATATGGGCCAACGTAATCCCCAATAAACTTAGTGCCTACACTAGCTTCTATATAGGTCAATTCGTGTTGAGGATGAAAATGCCATGGAGTTTCAAAGTCTTTTTTAACATGGTGAAACCCTTTTATAGTCTGTTGTTCCCCTAAAGGAATGGGTTCTAAAATTGGCTTCATTATTTAAATAATATTAGGTCGGGCAACATTACAAATGACAGCGCATTTAAGGAAATGGGTTCAATCATTGATTTATTTTACCCCAAAATACTGATAATTATCATATAATGAACAGAATAGTTTATTTGTTGGTTAAAAATGGTTACTTATCAGAAATAAAATATCTCCAATTTTGTGAAACTATTGAAGATATACTATTCAAAAAATTATCGAATAAAGAATATCATATGAAAAAAAGTGAACTTCCAGATCCGTTCGAAAAAGCCAGATTGGATAAAGGTTACGGCATTATGAACGATCAAAATGATCCAGTTACTATGCTTTTGCGACATAAGGATGTCCGTAAAAGTGCACATAATTATAAAACCTTTCAATCTGGGGCACAACCAGGTAGGATCGTTGTGCCGTCTGAAGTGAATATTCGCGATACCCGTCAAATACCTTTCGAGGTAGACCCTCCGCTTCACGGGGAGTATAGGGCCATAATTGAACCTTGGTTCAAGCGACCATTATTACCGGAGTATCAGGAAAAACTTACAGCCCAAATTTCAACTTTGGTGGATTGGATACTAAACAAAGATAGTTTGGAAGTTGTCAACGAATTTGCATTGCCGCTTCAGTCAAGGGCCCTTACCCTTCTATTAAATGCCCCTTTTTCAGAGGCCGAAACATGGATTTCCTGGGGAACGCATGTTTTTCGCAGTGAAGGGGAAGCACTAGATGGCGACAAAGCCAACATTCTTTACAATTATATTGATGAACAGATAGACCGAGCTTTAAAAAATCCGGGAGACGATATGTATTCTTTACTGCTATCTTCGGAATTTCAAGGAAAAAAACTTACCAGAGAGGAAGTGAAAGGGGTAATGGTCTTGACCTTTGCCGGGGGTCGCGACACCGTTATCAACGCCGTTACAAACTCAATATCCTACTTGGCTGAACATCCGGAAGCACTTGAACGTTTTCGTCAGGAACCTGAAATTATTGGAAAAGCTGTAGAAGAATTTATCCGATATTTTTCTCCATTGACACAGATGGGCAGAGTGGTAACCGAAGACACTCAGGTGTGCGAACATGCGATAAAAGCAGATAGCCGAATTTCCCTGTGTTGGGCATCTGCCAATAGGGATGCTTCTGTATTTGAGACCCCGAACGAAATTGTGTTGGACCGTAAAATTAACCCCCATGTTGGGTTCGGTTTCAGTCATCATAATTGTCTTGGAGCCACACATGCTAGACAAATTCTGAAAATTTTACTTAAGACGCTTGCTGAAAAAGTTGGGTCTATCGAAATTAAGGATTGCAAGGAAAATATGGAGCACCTGGATGAGTTTGAGCGTAAAGTGGGCTTTAACAGTATCCATGTGAAATTTAAAAGTTTAACCTAAATATAAATAATCAACAATGGCACAAATCACATTTATAACAAGCGACAATGAAACGATTACACTGGAAGGAAAATCCGGATCCGTTATGGCCTTGGCTGTTGATCACGGAATAAAAGGCATTGACGGAGATTGTGGAGGGGTTTGCTCCTGTGCCACTTGTCACGTTCATGTTGCTCCAGAAGATATGTCCAAAACGGGATCGGCAAGCCAAATTGAAGCGGATATGTTAGAGCTGGATGATAACGTAAATGAATTTAGTCGTTTGTGTTGTCAATTGGAAATAAGCGATTCCCTAGACGGAATTGTGCTAAAAGTTGCCAATTAATAAAATCTCTGTGCAGATGTCCAATCGCTTGATCAAAAACAAAACTTGTGTCGTTGTAGGGGCAAGTCATGCAGGGGTAAATTGTGCCTTTGCATTGAGACGCGAAGGATGGGATGGCGATATCATATTATATGATGCCGATCCATTGCTTCCATATCATCGCCCCCCTTTATCCAAAGCATATCTAACTAGTGATGATGGCATTGATAAAAACTTACTGAAATCGGCAGAAAGTTATGATAAAGAAGGTATAAGTTTAAACTTGGGTGTTTCTGTCAAGGCCATAGACCGAACACATAAAAATATCATTTTGGGGGATGGCAGTGTTCAATCATATGACAAACTTGTTGTTGCCACTGGTGCCAGACCAATTATACCGTCAATTCCGGGCTTGGCCAATTCCAACAATGCTATTCCACTTCGTACGGCTACCGATGTTGCCAACATCCGCCATGCCGTTAAGAATAGCAATAAAAAACTAGTTGTAGTTATTGGTGGCGGTTATATAGGACTTGAAACAGCAGCCTCGTTAAAAAAGCTTGGAGCAAAGGTAACGGTGCTCGAGCGTGAAGAACGAATTTTGGCCCGGGTAACTGCTCCCGAAATGTCCGCCTTCTTTCAGAATTTGCATTTAGAAAATGGGGTGGAAATATGTACCAATAAAAATGTAATCGCAATTGAGACAAACAATGGGGAAAAGATAGTATGTTGTGATGATGGCACGTGTTATCCAACGGATATAATCATAATAGGAGTAGGTATATTTGTGAATAAGGAATTAGCTATGGCTGCAGGATTGGATATCGAAAACGGTATAAAAGTGGATGAAACAGCCAAGACCAATGATGAAGATATTTATGCCATAGGCGACTGTACTTTCCATTATAATCCACATTATGGGCGTTATATCCGCTTAGAATCGGTTCAGAATGCAGTTGACCAAGCCAAAGTAGCAGCCACCTCCATATGTGGCAAAGAAACACGATATGATACCATTCCTTGGTTCTGGTCGGACCAATACGATGTAAAGTTACAAATGGTGGGCTTATCCCAGGGGTATGATCAAGTTATTGTACGAAAGGAAAATAATGACAATAAGTGTCTGTCTTTTTGGTATTTTAAGGGCGAAATCCTGTTGGCCGTTGATGCCGTGAACAATGCCAAAGCCTATGTCTATGGCACCAAGTTGATTAAAAGTGGAGAAAGGATCAATAAAGAAAAACTGTTGGATTGTGAAGAAGATTTAAAAATTGCACACCTTATTAGTCCAATTAATAGTTAGAACGCCCTCTCTTTAAAGGTAAAAAAATAAAAGTATGTCCATAACATCCAAGAGTGCCATTGCAACCGGTGATGGCAAATTTATTATTGATCAAGTTACCCTCGGCGATCCATTGGAAAATGAGGTTTTGGTAAAAATAAAGGCAGCTGGTCTCTGTCATACCGACTATGATTCCCTTAGTTGGGGAAAGCCGGTACTCATGGGCCATGAAGGAGCTGGATTAGTGACAAAAGTAGGCTCGAAAGTGAAAAATTTCAAGCAAGGAGACCAGGTCATCTTAAATTGGGCAACACCATGTATGAGCTGTTTCCAATGTCAGGAAGGCAATCAACATATCTGCGAGAATAATTCTCCTGTGGTCGCGGGTGGTAATGGATATACACCTGGCCACGCCCATTTGGAAGGTACCCTGTGGAAAGGAAAGCCCATAGAGCGCTCGTTCAATTTGGGCACACTTAGCGAGTACGCCTTGGTTAAGGAATCGGCACTTGTAAAAGTTGATCATGACAATCTAAATTTCTCTGCGGCAAGTATTATTAGCTGTGGGGTAATGACGGGTTATGGTTCCGTAGTAAATGCGGCAACATTAAAGGCAGGTAGTTCGGTGGTGGTTCTAGGTTGTGGCGGGGTTGGATTGAATGTCATCAACGCCTGTGCAATTTCCGGTGCTGCAAGTATTTTAGCGGTAGACGTAAATCCTAATAAACTGGAATTGGCCAAACAATTTGGAGCTACGGATGTTATGTTGGCCGACAAATCGGACAAAGGTCTCAACCAATTGGCCAAAAAAGTTAAGCAGTTATTTAATGGACGCGGTGCCGATTACGCCTTTGAATGCACAGCAATTCCCTCCTTGGGAGCTGCACCTTTGGCAATGATCAGGAACGCAGGAACAGCGGTTCAGGTGAGTGGGATTGAAGAGGAAATTACTGTTGATATGCGCCTCTTTGAATGGGACAAAATATACATCAATCCCCTTTATGGAAAATGTCGACCTGAAATAGATTTCCCAAAATTGATGCGATTATACAAAAAGGGAGATTTAAAATTGGATGAGATGATTACTCGGGAATATCAACTTGAAGAGTTACAGCAGGCATTGGACGATATGCTTCAAGGTAAAAATGCAAAGGGAGTAATAGTTTTCAATTAAATTTAGGGCATGAGCAATTTTAGAACCGTTGAACTTTCGGACGAAGCGTTTGAAAATGCTGGACTAAGGTTTCTGACCATCAAAACCAAAAGCTTGAAGGGTAGGGGGGACATTTGCCTGTTTATACCGGAGGTTGAGGAAAAATTAACCGATCTTCCCATATATATTCTTCTGCACGGAGTTTACGGAAGTTCTTGGGCCTGGGCCATGAAAGGTGGGGCGCATATTACGGCAAAAAGATTAATGGATATGGGCGAAATACGTCCGGCCATTATTGCCATGCCTTCAGACGGCCTTTGGGGCGACGGTTCTGGCTACTTATCCCATAAGGATAAAGACTTTGCGCAATGGATCGTCTCCGATGTTCCAGAGGCCATAATTGAAACTATAGCCGGAGCAACCAAAAACTCCCCATTATGCATTGGGGGATTGTCTATGGGCGGATATGGTGCATTGATGCTTGGGGGGCAATACCCCCGTAAATTTAAGGCTATTTCGGCCCACAGTGCCATTACCAAGCTTGAGCAGATGAAAAATTTTGTTGAAGAACCGTTGGAGAAATATACTATTCAAAATAAGAATATCAACGTTATTGATGTTCTTCAAAAGAACAAAAAAAACTTACCGGCAATTAGGTTCGATTGTGGAACCAAGGATAATCTCCTGGAAGCCAATAGAACTTTACACCAGGAAATGTCCGCATTGAATATTAACCACATCTACGAAGAATTCGAAGGTGGTCACCAATGGCCGTATTGGCAGAAGCATTTGGAACAAACTTTAAGTTTTTTTGACCAGTGGATTGGCTAGAGCTTGAGGTTATCAATAGCTAAGAAACAACAAGCACATTGGCCTCATCCAAAACATGGTTAGTAAAGATTTTTAAGTAAATATCGGTAATCCTTAGGGAGTTATTGCCCAATCATACGCTGATAGCCACTATTGGTTTATCCCTTTATTTTTCGATGGTGACTCAGAATTATGAATAGGCTGTAAAATTAACACTCTATATCAGTATCTTTTGTATTGATTTAAAGACGTTAGTTTATTTTCTTTGTGATTTGAACAGTAGAAAATGTTTGGTACTGTCATCATAGTTTGTAGGTAACAGATAGTCATGGGGTCATTTCCCGATAATATAAAACTTTAGAATGCTGCCCAAACTTTTGCTAATCCTGTGAGTAAAGGAATCAGCAGTTAAGTTGCTCGCCCTCTAATGTTTCGCTTTAAGCTTGACCAGATCGATAAAGTTCATTCCTCTGCCATAGAACATGATTAGGGCATAGTTTTTGGAATGACAAAGAGGGCTTTACTACTCTTATTCCAATTTCTTGATAAACTGGCGAAATTCAATTTAGTTTCCGCGATTAAATACCATTAAATGAAAATTGCGTGTTGCGTAATTATGAACGATTTTTAAGAATCCTTGCCAATCCCTCAAAAACTATCGTTTTAATAAGTTAAAATTTTCCAGATCTTCTCTGCACGTTACTTGCTTCTCTAATTTGAAGAAAATCTTAAAGCAAATATCATGGAAGAAAACGAAGACGTAGTGGGGCTGCTATCCGACATCAAGGGACTGCTATCCCATACCAAGAAAGTAATGAACGTAGATGATCTGGCCGCATACACCGGACTCTCCAAAAGCAAGATCTACAAGCTGACCCAGCTAAAGCTCATCCCCATGGGGAACAATCCCCATATCCGCCAAAAATTTTTTGACAAGGATACCATCGATACCTGGTTGTTGGGGGAACCCGATCTATCGGACGAGACCTTGGAACACCGTTTCAATGAGTCCCTAGTCAAGAACAGGAGATAATTGTTCGGGTATGAAAACGACAGAGAGAAATTTTCAGGGGATCTGGATACCAAGATCGATCTATCTGAACACGGAGGTGAACTGGTACGCAAAGATCCTGTTCCTGGAGATACACAGCTTTACCGAAAACGGTTTGGAATGCTACATGTCCAATAAGTACATCGCTTCCTTTCTAAATATTTCCGAACGACAGGTCACCAGGTACATTTCCCAGTTAAAGTCCTTGGGCTGGATAGAGGAAACCTCCTTTAATGGAAGAAAGCGCTACCTGAGAAGCATGTTGTATTTTGAATATGACACTGGCGACCCTGACCAGACAATACTTTCATGGGAGTCTGGACACTTTTGACAGGGCGGCATGGACATAAGTGTCTAACATAATAAACAAGTAATAAAAAAAGATAAAAAAACAATTTAGCTCTAAACAGAGAGAACGAAAATTGAAATTCAATATTGGAATGGGTGATATGGAAAAGGGATGGTCAGATGAGTTTTTAAAAAAGCAAACAGGGCCAAAACCGCTACGCGCTCCAGAGCTTTTAAAAAAAGATTTTTTAAGTCGGCAAAGAATAGGTTGTCTATGCCGATCTTGATTTCGAGTGGCGCAACGAATAAGAGTTTCTTAGGGCATTTTTGAAGGTATCGGAACCAATGTGCCGAATTTCAAAAAGTGTAGAACATTTCGCTTAAAAAAGGGTTGCTGGTTTTTAGACCCTGTTCAAATACAAGCGGAACTTTGAAAACCTTGGGATAAAAACTCATATCAAGACCAATTTGAGCTTTTCCCAGATAGGAGACCGATACGGGACACAGATCTCGGATAGGTCCGTAAGGATGTTCGACCGGTTAAAGTTGAACGGCCCGAGTCGAAGAAAATAGCTGGTGAAAGAAAAAAAATGACCTTTTGGAACGAACGGACCGATTAGAAAGGGCATTAAAAAAATTATAACTAGAGAGAAGCTTTTTTGAAGTTTTAAAGAAGGTCTTCCGCTGCGAAGTGAAACGGAGCAAAGGAATAGCAAGAGGGTAACGGGCCAAGGCCACGTTACAATATATAAGTTATTGATTTTCAATGAATTGAAAATTATTTTACTTCTAGATCTGGAAAAATTTGAGACAAACGGCATGTAAACGCCCATTTTTAGGGGAGAATTTGCGACAAAACAGAAAATTATGAAACCATTTATAGGTATTCGTTTTAAGAAAGATACAGCAAAGCAGTTCCAGACGTTCTCGAGACGGTTTTTCAAGACCCATACGGAGGCACTGCAAACGATGTTGGATTTCTTTTTCTATAACGAGATTTCACCAAAGGAATCCCTTGGTCCCAATGGGAGGACCATAACTAACCTGATAAAGAAAAGGTTTGATGCGATGGCGGCCATGATGAAGAATATGGAAAAGAATGGAGTACTTCCGACAAAGGCCATGATAGAACTTTTATTTGAACACTCCCCCCAAAAGAAACGGAAACAAGCTCCCTTGTTGATGGAGGGTCGTCAAGACGATCCAGAAAGGGACAGGTTTTTTAAAAAGGTGGAGGAGGCGCTTGTTATGGAAAGAGAATATACCAATCTAAAACGCGACCTAAGGCAGAACAGGGCAGAATTTATTACCCTTTTGAACAAGGTACAATTGGTGAAGAGCAGATTTGGGAAGCCCAGGTTACAATTGGACATGAGCCCTGAAGAGTTCGAAAAGCTTAAAATAAAAATAGAAAAAGAATTGCAATAGAATTGCCCTATTGGATGATTCCGTAAAACAAATCCAATCCTTGTGGAAGTTGAAAAACCTCTGGATTTTACAACCTCCTCAGGACCGCTCATAAAAGCATGGGGCCTAGAAAAAACGCCCCATGCCTTTATCCTTGCCAACGCTCGGTTATTGCCATGGATCAAAAAAATGCCGTTCCAAATTTACTTAAGCAAGTGCGCCCTGTCCGATTTTTGCTAAACGATTATCTTCCCGAACACTACAAAAATCGGACAGGATCCAGGCGCAAAGTTTAAGGGTAAGTATTTGGGACTTGAAGTATTTTGTTTTATTGCCATACTATTTGGATTCTTCTAGATCGGTCCAACTCAGTGATTTTAAAAACTAATCGTAATTATTCCGTATAATTTCTTGAGAATTTTTTACCGTATTTTGAAGGTGTCTCCCCATATTTTTTCTGGAAACATTTACTGAAGTATTTGGGATCCCTAAAACCAACTTTATAGCTCACCTCAGAAATGTTCATTTCGTATTTTTCCAAATAAAGGGCCGCTCTTTTTAATCGTATTTCATTGATGAACTCATTGGGAGTGAAGTTCGTCCACGCCTTGATTTTGGAAAATAAAATTGTTCGACTTACTCCCAATTCCCTACAAAATGAGGGAATGTCAAACTCTATGTTTGCAATATTTTCCTCTACGATATCCATTGCTTTTTTGAGCAAATTTTCGTCCAATGTAGAAACCGTTAATTCATTGGGTAATAATCCAGTTTCACTAGAAAACTTATCCTTGAGCCTTTGGGTAGACTCCAATAGGTTTTTAACCCTAAGCTTAAATTCCGCAATATTAAATGGCTTGCTTATGTAATCGTCAGCTCCACTCTCCAAACCTTCGAACTTATATATTAAGGAAGTCCTGGCAGTGAGGAGGATGACAGGAATATGACTTGTGCTTATGTTTTGTTTTATTTGGGCACAAAGCTCGGTACCAACCATTTCAGGCATTATAACATCGCTAATTATTAAATCAGGTATATGTTTTTGGGCTTTAATTAAACCCTCCTTGCCATTTTCCGCCTCCAGAACTTTATAGTCTTTTATTAAAAGGTTTTTGAAGAAGGATCTAAGTTGTTCATTGTCTTCAACCACCAGTATGACCGGCAAGTCTTTGTCTACTATTATATTGTCCAAAGAATCTTGTAAAACCAATTCTTTAGGGGATAACTGTGAGGTGTATTGGACAATATCGTCACTAAATTTAAAATCGGATATAATTTCGTCCTCCAAAAGATGTTCCCTTCCCACAGGTAGTGTAAGCTCAAATATAGAGCCATGAGGTTCATTGCTTTTTACAACTATTGAACCCTTATGTAGTTCAATAATATTCTTAACTATAGAAAGCCCAATGCCTGTGCCTTTGTTATAATCATTTTTAATATTGTCATCTGAAGGGATATCAAAGAAACGGTCAAAAACCTTATTTCTATATTCCTCTTTAATTCCAATTCCGGTATCCTTAATTGTAATGTAAATATTATTTGTGTCTTTTTTTACCTCTATTGCTATTTTTGCACCTGGGGGGGAGAATTTAAATGCATTGGAAATCAAATTATAAAATACCTGTTCCAACTTAGGTCGGTCATAATATACCAATATCTGTTCATGTGAACAATCCAGGGTATATGTATAGCCTTGGTCTTGAGCAAATTCGCTAAAAGACAAATATATTTCTTGTAAAAATTTCACAATATTACCTTCTGCTGCCCGTAATTTGGATTGGTGATCTTCCAATTTTCTGAAATCCATCAGTCTATTTATGAGTTGTAGCAAATGATTGGCACTGCTTTCTATCACCAACAATTTTTTATACATAATGCTGCTTCCTTTGTAATCCGCCAGAATTTGTTGCAAGGGGCCTGAAATCAAGGTTAGGGGAGTTCTAAAATCATGGGAGATATTGGTGAAAAATTGCAATTTTGCCTTATTGGTTTCTTCTTTACGCTCGTTTTCCAATTGTTCCCATCGTAGATCCTGTTTCAATTTTGCTTTGGACTTCATTATAGTGTATAGGCCATATAATGCCGATACAAGCAGGAGACCGTATATGGTATAAGCCCAATTGCTTTTCCAAGGGGCTGGTTTTACAGTTATATTCAATGTTGTTGGAGCTTCGTTCCATACCCCATCATTATTGGCGCCTTTTACTTCAAACATATAATCACCAGGTTTTTGAAGGGTAAAAAATGCTTCTGTTTTATTGGTATAGATCCAAGAATCATCGAGCCCTATAAGGCGGTAGGCATACTGGTTATTGTTAGGGTTAATGAAATTTGGTATGGCATAATTAATGGAAAAGTTGGCGTTGTCATAACTCAAGGTTATTTCTTCGGAATAAGTAATTGATTTGGCTAGAATCTCTTCGTTACCTTGAATTGGTACGGATTGATTCCTTATTTGTAAATCGGATAGGATGACCTTAGGGGAATACGTGTTCCTTACCAATTTCTCAGGGTCAAAAGAAGTAACACCTTCAGCTCCCCCAAAATACATACGGGAACCCGCCGATCGTAAACCTGAGTTTGGACTAAAGTCGTTGGTGCTCAATATATCCCTTTGGTCATAGATTACAGCAGTTTTATTTTTGGTATCGTACTTTACTATTCCTCTATCACAACTTAACCATAAATAGCCTTGAATATCTTCTATAATAGTATAAATGGTAGAAATTGGGTTTTGTTGGTCCAGGGTAACCCTTTCAAAAGTGGAGCCATTAAATTTTTGAAGGCCTATAGTCTTAGTACCTACCCAAATTTGATGATTACTATCCTCGAATATGGTCTTTATATCATCTCCTGAAAACTCATCAACAAAATAATAGGATACGTCGTAGGAACCTTCATCGTTAAAACGAATAAAATTGAGTCCGCCAAGTCCACCTGCCCAAATACTGCCAGACTTATCAATTAGTATGGTCTTAATAATATTGGTGGATAGTTTTGGCTCTTCCCCCAAAGTTTTGCCGAACACACGGAACGACCTATTTTTTAGGTCATATCTTACCAGACCCTTGCCAAAAGTACCTAGCCAATATATGCCATCATTGCCTTCCTTAATTGCATACACCCCAGTGTTTTGTACATACTCTAATAGTTCATCTGTTATTGTGTTGTTCTGTATTTTCTTTGTGCGAATATCATACACATAAACCCCATAATTCAGCACTCCCACCCACAGCATGGATTTACCGGAAAGTAACATTGTCTGTATGTTATTAGGTCTAAATTCATTGGTATTGGTAACGTTTAGAATGTCAATGGTATTTTTTTTAGGATTTAGAATGGTAACGTCGCCTCCTTCAGTTCCAAAATATAGGTTTGAATTTTCATCCGATACAATAGCAGTTACCACATTGTTATTAATCTCGCTATTGGTAAAGTTGACAAAGTTTTCGTTGGATTTGTCCCAAATATTGACGCCACCACTGTACGTGCCTACCCATATGGAACCATTCTTATCCTTAAAAATGGATTTGATGAAATTTTGGCTCAAACCTGCCGTTTGATTGCGATTGTTTTTAACGTCCCATACCTTTCCTTCGGGGTCAATAATTTTTATGCCATTGGTTGTGCCCAACCAAATGGAGCCATCATTGGAACGTTGTAGTACCCTGACATCAGTAGAATTGGGTATTCCAGAGTACTTTGGTATTTTGAATTTTTTTTGTTCCGTATCAAATAGTATATATCCATTGTATTTGGTGGCTAATCCCAAGGTGTTTGGCGTAGTTTCAATAATATCTTGGATAAATAAATCTTGAGAGTCATTTTCCCATTTAAATTGTTCAAACTCAAACCGATCTCCATTTCTGCCAATTAATTTGGCCAATCCCCCAGAGGTGCCAATCCAAACATCCTTATTACTATCCACAAAAATACGTTGAACATTCTTGTAAGGAAGACTCGATATGTTACCTTCCACATAGGGAATGTTCCTAAAAGCTTCCTTTGCCTTATCGTATACAGAAATTCCATTGGCAGTTCCTAACCAAACTTCGCCATTATCCATTTCTTTAATACAGATGACTACGTTGTTGCAAAGGGAATTGGGAGATTTAGTTTGATAGTAGCGCTTAAATATATTTTTTACCGGATCATATCTATTGAGTCCGTTATATGTGCCCACCCAAATATATCCATCACTATCTCCCTTGATAGACAATATATCGCTATTGCTTAAAGTGGTAGAGTCGCTAGGTTCATTTTTGAAAACATCAAATCGAGTGCCATTATATTTGTTCAGGCCATTTCGGGTGCCTATCCACATTTGTCCCAACTTGTCTTGTTCCATAGCTATAACGGAACTATTGGAGAGTCCGTCTACAGCCGATAAATGTTTAAAATGGAAATTGACGGTCTGAGCCCATGAGCAAGTGGACATTATCACAAAAATTAAGATCAATCGATGTAGATTGTTATAAAACATCCTCAAAATTTAGGTCCAAACGATAAAAATATATTCTACATGCAGCTTCATGTTACGAATCATCAACTGATGCTTTTGCAATGGTAAAATATGGCTTTTCACTATGGTTTGCAATAATTTGGGACTTAATATGGAACTGTTATTAATCTACTGATGCACAATAAACCCAATTGTATTAAAATTAATGAATTTTTGGCAGCAGTATAAAGGTATTACGTGGTAAAGGCCATATTGTAAATAAATGGGTTAAGCAAGGACATTGCACTAATTCAAAATGTTATAATCCTGAGTAGAGCTTATCGATTCTTTTCAGCCTTGAGCCTAGTTTAAAGCCTTGTAATCAATATTGGGCCAAACCAACATTATAAAGTTAAAAGGAAACAATATGATTGGATGGTTGCCATTGCCCGTCTCCATTTCTAAACGAGGATTGGATTTTAATTTTCTTAGGGTTCATGCAAATACTATTGCATAATATTTTTTCAATTTTTAATGAGAAGAGTTTGATACTTCACTAGAAAACATCAATTGTCATCTTAACAATCCAGCTAGGCACAAATCCTATCCTATAAGCCCGTGAATACACCACACTTCCCGTTGGAATTTCAAAAGGTTTTTGATAAACAGACCATACTTTTGGATCAGCGCCGACCTTTTCAATTAGTTTACACCCTATTGAAGCCCTTCAGTGGTACAGCCGGATGTAATTTTATTGTTGGCGGATGTAATGTCGGGTTCTGTTGTTATTGGCTGGGTTTCAGCCCCATTTCATAACTGGGCAATCAATTCTCTTTCCGGAAGGTTTGGTTGATCTGCAATTTCTGTAATCCAACGGTCCAATTAGGCTTGCAATTCTTACAATTTGTCACCTTAAGATGGGGCACAGGCCAAATTATATATCACACGCGGATCGAAATTATAATCATTCAATTTTTCAGTGTCTTTGTTTATCCTAAATTAAAGTGATTAATGCTATACAAGTTGCCTTCATCGCGCCAACGCAATATCCTAAATGGTTGGTATCCATTACCTAACCAACTACAAAATGGTGACTCGCTCAGGTAATTCGATCGCGGTTAATATTGCAATTTCCTTTTCACTATTCTTGGGTCCAGTTAGGCAACCATCCAGCAGTATTCCTAGTAAGTAATAAATTACTAAAGGCCAAGCATTTTTATTAAATAAATTCATCTTATGTACCTATTTGGTTTATGGTAAATCGGAGTTCTGATTACAATTTGAACTCCGCCTCTTTTTTAATCCAATCTGGAATTTTTAAATTAGGACTAAAGTGGATGTCTTTTATAAAACATTCTGCACCTTCAGATTGCAGTTGTGTTTGACCGGTATCCAATTTTTTTCCATCACTAGTTTTTGGAGTGGAAAGGGCCATGACTAGATTGCCCTTGGTTAGATGAATAGCACTAACATTAACAAAATATAGGTCTGCCTGTGTCCAATTTACATGTGGACATTCAGCATCAACCTTTCATATGGTTCTGATTGTTTTGTTCAATTTTTCGGAATCTTGATTCCATTTTACTGTATGATGAACAGTTATAGTTGCTTTTGTACCGGCCAAGGTATGAAGCTCTCCAAGACAACCTTTATGGCCTTTTTGACGAGATATAAATTTTGTTTTCATAACCAATATACACAGGACACTACAGGATACAATTTCGGAGAAAGTCCACTAAAATTGTAAAGGACATTCTTATTGATATTCCGAGATCTTATGGAAGGATAAGGCTCAATTAATTCAAGATAATCAATCACTTAAAAAGACTACATGAAAACATTTCAATTACTGCTCATTTCTTTATTGTTAGGTCATTTATGCTTTGCACAGGACATAAAACCACAGGAGGTAAGAAACATAATGAAAAAGGTCTCCGATTGGCAAATGGACCATATCAATGACAGTTACAGTAATAAAAAACCACACCATCCACTGCATTGGACCAATGCAGCCCTTTATGTTGGTATGGCCAAATGGGCCCAAATGGCCAATGATGACACCTACTTTAATTGGTTAAAAGGAATAGGCAACCAAAACAATTGGCAATTGCACGAACGAAAGTATCATGCGGATGATCATGCCGTTGGCCGCATGTATGCTGCCCTCTACAGAAAATATGGTGAAGAAGAAATGTTGGAGCCTACTATAGAACAGTTTGGCTTTCTTATGCACCATCCGGCGAACACTAAATTAAACTGGGGAAGCCCTTATCATCAAGATCGATGGAATTGGTGTGATGCTCTTTTTATGTCGCCTCCTGTTTGGGCCGATCTTTATAATATTACAGGGGAACAGAAATATTTGGACTTTATGTTGGAGGAGTACAAGGCTACTACCGAATTCTTATTTGATGCCGAGGAACATCTTTACTATAGGGATGAAAGATTTAAAGGAAAATTGGATCAGGGAACCAAAATATTTTGGGGACGTGGAAATGGCTGGGTATATGCCGGTCTAGCAGATATTCTATCCAATCTAAAACCGCAAACCAAGGAATATGAATACTTCCTGGATATTTACAATAAAATGTCCATAAAACTTCTTGAACTACAGACTCCAGAGGGGCATTGGGCAATGAGCTTATTGGGCCAAAAATTCTACCCTACTCCAGAAACAAGTGGTTCTTCATTCTTTGTGTATGGTCTGACATGGGGCATCAATAATGGAATATTAAAAGGAACTAAGTACAAAAAGGCAGTGGTTAAAGGGTGGAATGCCATGGCAAGTTATGTAAATGACAAGGGCATGTTGGGCTATGTACAACCCATTGGCGCCGAACCGGGAAATGCAAGTCCGGATAAAACCGAGGTGTACGGAACAGGTGCCTTTTTAAGTGCCGGTTCTGAAATTTACAAAATGGTTGGCGGCAAATAAAGGAGGATTTACCAACCATCCCCTAGAACATAAATGGAGCTAAATAATTAAATAGAGCAGATGGAACGCAAGGCATTTATACAACTCTCAACAATAGGTGGAATAGGTTTGACGCTCCCCATGGCCTCATGGCTAAATTCATGTAGCCATAAAACGGAGCCTACACATTCTGCGGAATTTAAGAAGCTGACCTTCGACCTGCTAAAGGACTGGTGCGATGGAATGATCCGTGTTCAGATTTTGGATCCCAGTGATACCAAGGTACACGGAATGTTGAAATGCCCTGCCTGTGATGTGGTTCATGCACGGAGTATGGATGCCGTTTACCCTTTCTTACATATGGCTAAGGCTACGGGTGAAAAGAAGTATCTGGAGGCAGGAATAGCTGCTTTTGAATGGGAGAGGAACGTTAGCCTTCCGGATGGAAGTTGGTCCAATGGCCTGGACCCCAAATCGTGGAACGGTACCACTATTTTTGGAGCCATAGCCCTTGCCGAAGCCCTGCATTATTACAGCGATCTATTGGATGATGCTAGATATGAACATTGGAAAGATCGTTTGGGCCAAGCGGCCGAATTTATTTATGAGAAGTTTACTATATCGTTCACCAATATAAACTATCCGGCCACTGCCGTTTACGGGCTTAACCTAATTGGAAGGGTACTTAATAATGACAGCTATATAAAGCGTAGCAAGGAGTTGGCCGAGGAGCTAAAGGCTTATTTTACAGAACCAAACCGTCTATTGTTCGGAGAAGGGAAACCTAGTGATAAAAGAAGTGCCAAAGGATTGCCGGCAGTTGATCTGGGGTATAATGTGGAAGAGTCCCTGAATAGTCTGGTCATGTATGCCTTACATGTAAATGATGAAGAACTATTGAACCTGATCACCAAATCCTTGAATAGCCATTTGGAATTTATGTTGCCTGATGGGGGCTGGGACAATAGTTGGGGTACCCGTCAATTTAAATGGTCTTATTGGGGAAGTCGCACTACGGACGGATGTCAGCCTGCCTTCGGAATGATGGCGCACAAAAATCCGGCATTGGGTACGGCTGCGGTAAAAAGCACGCAACTGTTGCGTCGTTGCACGGCCGACGGCCTGTTGCATGGCGGTATCCATTATCTATCCCATGGTATAAAACCCTGTGTGCACCATACTTTTTCCCACTCCAAAAATTTGGCCGTTATGCTCGACCATTGGGATCACCTACCCGAAATAAATACTACAGCACCCTTGCCCAGAACCACAGCCGATGGAATAAAGTATTTTCCCGAATTGGATACCAATCTTTTCGCCCGTGGCGATTGGCGTGGAACGGTCACTGCCTATGATGCCATTTATAAAGATGGACATTATAGACAAGCAACCGGTGGGGCCTTGTCGGTACTGTACCATAACAGGGTAGGACTGTTGTGCGCGGCAAGTATGGCCATTTATAAATTGGTGGAACCCTATAATCAGCAACCGAACCCCGGGGAAGATTTTGCCTTTACCCCCCGTGTGGAAACATTTAAGGACGATGTGTGGTACAGCAATATATTTGATAGGGCGGCAACCGTGACCTCCGGAGATACCGAGGGGGAAATACGGTTAAATGCAAAAGCACAACTCAAGAACACAGAAAATGAAGCGGTCACTGAAACTGCATCAGATTTTGAACTGACCTATACTTGTTCAAAGGATGTAATGCGGATTACTGCAAAAACTGCCCAACCCATAAAAGAAAAAACGGCATTCGTACTTCCCATAATATCGCCTACAGGGGAGAAGGTTCTTCAACCTAACCCGAACGAAATTACTGTTCAAAAACCCGAAGGGCAAGTGAGCATCAAGGCCAATGTTCCTTTGACCATAAAAGGAATTCCAAGGGAAAGATCATTCAATATGGTGCCTGGCGCAGAGGCCATTCCAATCATGGCCTTTTTTGAAGAAACCACAAAGGAAGTAGAAATAAGTATTGAAGTTTCTTAAGCGACCGACATAAACATATTCGATCGATAAATGAAAAATGGAGTTTATATAATTTTTTTGCTGGGTTTACTTCTTTTGAACGCCTGTAAGGAAGGAGATAAAATAGGTGAAATCCTAAAAAAAGAACACCCCAATGTACTTTTCATTGCGGTGGATGATCTCAACAACATGTTAGGGGTTTTGGATAGGTATTCCAATACAAAGACCCCCAACCTGGATAAACTGGCTGCTAGGGGCATTATGTTTTCCGACGCCCATTGTCAGGCACCTTTGTGCGGCCCTTCAAGAGCCTCCTTAATGACAGGCCTGCGCCCTTCTACCACAGGGATTTATGGTATGATCGACGATAATAAGATTCGCTCGGAAAACCCGGCGACCAAGGACATTATTATGCTGCCTGAATACTTCGGGAACAACGGATACCATACCATGGGTATTGGAAAATTGTTTCATGACCATGCTCCCGAAGGTGTTTTGGAAGAATCCGGTGGCAGGGTAAAGGGTTTTGGACCATATCCTAAGGAGCGTTTGGTTTGGGACGGTTACGGTACAGCTGACAGGGAAAAATATGGAAGAACGAGTACGGATTGGGGAGCTTTTCCCGAAGCCGATTCTTTAATGCCCGATCATAAATCGGTGGACTGGGTAGCCGAACGCCTGAATAGAAAGTATAACAAACCTTTTTTTATGGGAATCGGTTTTTTACGGGTACATGTACCCTTGTATGTTCCTCAAAAATGGTTCGATATGCATCCGCTGGATAGCATAAAAACAAGGCCATATAGGAAGGATGATCTTAACGATGTTCCCCCAATTGCGCTACAGATCAATGATCTGCCCATGATGCCCTCTACGGAATGGGCCATTGAAAGTGGGGAATGGCCTAAGATTATCCAGGCCTATTTGGCCTGCATTAGTTATGTGGATAATGAAATAGGTAGATTGATAGATGCCTTGGATAATAGTAGTTATGCAGATAATACGGTTATTGTCCTATGGTCCGATCATGGATATCGATTAGGAGAGAAGGGCACCTTCGCCAAGCATGCCCTGTGGAATTCCGCTACCAATGCACCGCTATTTTTCGCTGCGCCCCAATTGCCAAAGGGTAAGATAATGGATACACCGGTAGAAATGCTTTCCATTTACCCAACCCTTTTGGAATTATGTGGGTTACCTGCCTATGAAAGAAATGAGGGTATAAGTTTAGTGCCTTTAATGCAGGATAAAGAAATGGACGAAACTTATGTGGCCATAACGACATTTGGAATGAACAATCATACCGTAAAATCCGATAAGTTCCGTTACATCCAATATGAAGATGGGGGAGAAGAGTTTTATGATCATAGATACGATAAGAACGAATTCGCCAATCAAGCTGAAAATCCCGAATATCGAAAGGAAATAGAGCGGCTAAAAAGGTACTTGCCCAAAACCAACGTGCAATGGGATCCAAATTCATCCTATACCTTTCAACCCTATTTTGTAGAGAATAAAGCCAGGACCAGCGGATCGGACGGTAGCCCGATAAAGGTTATTGGAGCGCCTCAATAAATATTCCCAAACCCAGTTATGTATGGGGTCTTTCGGCCCATTCATTCTGATCTAAAGTGGTAAAAGGACAGGATAGAGCAGGATGCACTTGCCTTGGCCTATAGGTACTTTTATAATAATATCAACTACTAAACAATTACTATCTTGAGAACAACAATTCAACGAGTTACACTTATACTTCTTCTATGTATAATCACTTCTTTTTCGATGAAGAAGGCAGAATTAATAAACCTGGTCACCGAATATAAAATAAACCCCATAGGGATTGATGTGCTTAAACCAAGGTTGGGTTGGCAATTAAATTCGGGCGAACGAAATTTAATGCAAACCGCCTACGAAATTAGGGTGGCCAATTCTAAGAAAGATCTGGAAAGCGGAAAAAATCTTATCTGGTCTTCGCAAAAAGTTGAAAGCGACCAATCTGTGAATGTGGTTTATGGCGGACCTGCGCTTACCTCCATGCAACGCGTATATTGGCAGGTAAGGATCTGGGACAATAAAAACCGTGCTACCTCTTGGAGTAGCCCAGCGTTTTGGGAAATGGGTATTTTGGATAGGTCACTATGGACGGCATCATATATTGCCATGGACGATATTACCACTGAAAAGAAATCGCATCCTTCCCAGTATTTTAGAACTGAGTTCAAAACCAAAAAAGCAATTAAATCTGCCAAAGTCCAGGTTACTTCCTTAGGTGTCTACGAATTATATTTGAACGGGGAAAAAGTGGGCAACGATCTTTTTACTCCAGGATATACCACTTATAATAAAAGGCTTCAGTATCAAACCTATGATGTAACTGAAATGTTACAAGGCAATAACGCTATAGGAGCCA
Organism: Arenibacter troitsensis; assembly: GCF_900177645.1. Classification (GTDB taxonomy): domain Bacteria; phylum Bacteroidota; class Bacteroidia; order Flavobacteriales; family Flavobacteriaceae; genus Arenibacter; species Arenibacter troitsensis. The sequence goes on along the minus strand of NZ_FXAO01000006.1, from coordinate 118,422 downwards.
TTGTGGGAGATGGTTGGTACCGCGGTAATATTGGTTGGAAAGGCGACTATGCCTTTTATGGTAAACAACTTGCATTATTGGTACAGCTTAACATCAATTATACCGATGGTACCAATGAGACCATTGTGAGCAACGGGGATTGGAAGGCTTCCTATGGCCCCATTTTGGAATCTGATATGTACAACGGGGAGAAATATGATGCCCGACTTGAAATGGACGGTTGGGCCCAAAGTGGATTTGATGACAACAAGTGGACAAAGGTCCAAATCCTTGACCATTCCAAGGAAATATTGGTGGCTCCCCAAGGTCCTCCTGTAAAGGCCATTGAGGAAATTAAACCCAAAAAGTTGATTACGACCCCTAAAGGGGAAATTGTATTGGATCTAGGTCAGAATATTGTTGGATGGGCACGAATGCGGGTAAGAGGTAACAAAGGTGACCGTGTTACCCTAAAATTTGCCGAAGTACTGGATAAAGATGGTAACTTTTATACCAAGAACCTCCGTGCCGCTGAGGCGACCGACATTTACACCTTGAAAGGTGATGGAGAGGAAATATTTGAACCCCATTTTACATCCCACGGATTCCGATATATTCAGGTAATAGATTACCCGGGCACCTTAAGTCTGGATGATATTACGGGGATAGTCATTCATTCCGATATTGCTCCTACTGGAAGCTTTACGACCTCAGACCCTATGATCAATCAACTACAAAGCAATATTCAATGGGGGCAAAAAGATAATTTCTTGGATATCCCTACCGATTGTCCTCAACGCGATGAACGGGCGGGTTGGACAGGGGATGCCCAGGTATTTAGTATGACCGCTGCCTATAATTTTGATGTGGCCGCCTTTTATATCAAGTGGCTAAAAGATTTAGCCCTGGACCAACACGAAAACGGGTCGGTAACCAATGTAGTTCCGGATATACTTACTGGAGGTGAAGGCGTAAGTGCCCAAGGTGGGGCCACCGGATGGGCCGATGCTGCCGTAATTATTCCATGGACCGTATACCAATCCTATGGCGACAAAAGAATTTTGGAAGAACAATATGAAAGTATGAAAGCCTGGGTAAATTTTATGGCCGTAAAATCAGGTGAAGATTACCTATGGAACGACCCCAAGCACTGGCACTGGGGCGATTGGTTGGCCTATAACGCGGATAAGCCCGATTACAATGGTTCGGTTACCGAGAAAGATTTGATCGCGACCGCCTATGCCTATTATTCCACAACACTTTTAGCCAAAATAGCCGCCATTATTGGTAAAACGGAAGATGTAGGCAAGTATAAGGAACAGGCCGTAAATATAAAGAAAGCCTTTATACAAGAGTATATTACCCCCAACGGTCGCTTGGTATCCCATACGCAAACGGCTTATGCCATGGCCATTTCCTTCGATTTGATTCCTGAAGGTTTAATTGAAAAATCGGCGGCATATTTTGCAGCGGATATAGAGAAATTCGGCCACTTGACCACTGGATTTTTAGGTACCCCCTTACTCTGTACTACACTCTCTAAAATAGGTCGCGACGATTTGGCCTTTATGTTGTTAAATAGAAAGGAATTCCCTTCTTGGCTTTATCCCATTACGATGGGAGCCACTACCATTTGGGAGCGTTGGGATACGCAGAAACCCGATGGCACCATTATAGAGGGCATGAACAGCTTTAATCACTATTCGTACGGCGCTATTGGGGAATGGCTATATACCCATGTGGGCGGATTAAGAATTGACCCTAAGAACCCGGGATACAAGCATATCATTTTTGACCCGCACCCAGGTGGAGGTTTGACTTCTGCAGATGCTGAATTTTTGTCCCTTTACGGAAAAATAAAATCCGCTTGGGAAATTAAGGATGGAAAATTTCATTATGAAGTTGTGATTCCGTCCAATACCACGGCCAGTGTTACTTTACCAAAAGCCACCCCGGATAGCATTCTGATCAATAACAGCAAGCTGAAATCAGATTTGTTAAAAACATTGAAGCAAACGGATGAAGGTGTACAATTGGAATTGGGCTCGGGTACCTACCAATTTAGCTATCCTTCAGGAAAGTTAAAACTTTAGCACCAGTAGCATATGATTACACAAAAACCCCGACAATTGGTCGGGGTTTTTCAATTTAGGCATTGTCCAAAGTTGAAATGGCAATAAGCGCTTAAAATAAACTTAATCTTTTAGATTATAAATTCATTTTTTTCAGCTCTGTAACCGCATGATTTGCCGCTCTTGCCGTTAAGGCCATATAGGTCAAGGAAGGGTTTTGGCAGCCTGCAGAGGTCATACAAGCACCATCAGTTACATATACATTGGGTACTTCATGAAGTTGATTATATTTATTTAAGACCGAAGTCTTAGGGTCTCTGCCCATTCTAGCAGTTCCCATCTCGTGTATTCCTCCACCCATATAGGATTCCCTATGGTTGGCCCTTACCTCTTTAAAACCGGCATTTTCCAGCATTTCCTGCGCTTGTTCTATCCAATCTTTTTTCATACGCTTCTCATTTTCCTTAAACTCTGCATCAAATACAATAGTGGGCAGGCCAAACTTATCCAGTTTGTCATAATCGAGATACATATGGTTCTCGTGGTACGGCAATACTTCTCCGAAGCCCCCTAGATTAATTCGCCATTCTCCTGGTTGAAACACGGCCTCCTTAAATTCCTTTCCATAGGCATACTCCGGGATGAACGTACTAAAATCACTACGGCCGGCACTACCTTGATAGCCATATCCCCGTATGAAATCTAATTTTTTGGAAGAATTATTTACGTTTCTAAACCTAGGAATATAAAATCCGTTAGGTCTTCGTCCTTTGTAATACTTATCATCGTATCCTTCAATTTTTCCATTGGCGCCCCCGCCCAGTTGATGGTCCATAATGTTGTGGCCCAATTCCCCACTAGCATTGCCCATTCCGTTCGGGAAAGCCTCTGATTTGGATTGCATCAATATGGCCGTGGAGGCCATGGACGAGGCACATAGAAATACAATTTTAGATCTAAATTCCATCACTTCCTTAGTGTTGGCATCGATTATTCTAACCCCTGTAGCTCTCTTTTTATCCTTGTCATATAGTACCTCGGATACGATGGAATCTGGCCTTATGGTCATATTTCCAGTGGCTTCGGCCATGGGTATTGTTGACGAATTTGAACTGAAGTAGGCACCATAAGGGCAGCCTCGTTTGCATCGGTTTCTGTACTGACAACTAATCCTTCCTGCCCCGGGTTTTGTGCCTTCGGTAATATGTGCCACTCTCCCGATAGTTAAAACACGATCATCATAATTTTCTGAAATACCTTTTTTCAAATGTTCTTCAACACAGTTCAACTCCATAGGCTTTAAGAATACACTATCGGGCAAATGAGGTAGCCCTAAAGCTTCACCACTAACACCAATATGTTTTTCTACATGGGCATACCAGGGCTCAATATCTTTGTAACGTATGGGCCAATCAACCCCAATGCCATCCTTGGCATTGGCTTCAAAATCCAAATCTGACCAACGATAGGTTTGTTTTCCCCATATCAGGGACCGGCCACCTACCTGTGTACCTCTAATCCAATCGAAACGTTTTGCTTCGGCATAATCATATTCCGAATCGTCATTAAAGAAATGCCGGGTAGTCTCATCAAAGCCCCAACGGGATTGTTTTGGGTATTTTGCCTTTATATTTGCAGGGGTCTCCCCGGCATTGGGCAGATCCCAAGGATCAAGGTTCATAGTGGGATAGTCCTGCACGTGTTTTACCATTCTTCCACGTTCCAAAACCAAGGTTTTAAGACCGTTCTCGCATAGCTCCTTTGCAGCCCAGCCGCCACTTATTCCTGTTCCTACTACAATGGCGTCAAAAGTATTTGTATTCGATTCTACTGACATTCTCTTTAATTAAATGTTATATGTATGGACCTGTTACAGTTTAAATTCACTAGTAATAGGTAATTTAATCAATATTTTAATTGTTTATCATACCCGCAAAGAAGTTTGGTATGAAAAGCGTTTCAATATAGCATACAAAATAAAAAAGCGCATCCTGCTCTGTACTGCTATGACGGGTTATACTTTATTTGAATGATGTGGGTTCCTAACTTAATTTCCAAGTTAGGGCTTAAAGAAATCACGCTGCTATTGAAATAGGGTTTTACAGATGAACATAGAATTGCCTGAACTACATATGGTCCTATGTTTTACTCAATTTTTGTTTCCACTATTTCACTGGGCACAAATCCAATCCTATAAGCTTGAGCGATTAGAACACTTCCCGCAGGAACCTCAAATGGTTTTTGATAAACCGACCATACTTTTGGGGTAGTGCCATCCTTATCTATTATTTTATACCCTATAGAAGCTCCATCAGTAGCACATTCAAGTGTTGTTTTATTGTTGGATGAGGTTATGTTGGGTGCTGAAGTTATTGGTTGGGTTTTGGCACCATTCCAAAGATTGGCTATCAATTCTGCTTCAGGAAGGTTGGGCACATCCCCAATTTCATTTAGCCACCGATCCATTTCGGCTCGTAATTCTTCCATTTTTGAACTATAATCCGGGTTTTGTGCCAAATTATGTAATTCATGGGGATCGTTAATGCAATCATACAATTCTTCCGGATCCTTCTGTTCCCTAAACCAAAGTGCTTGTATGCTATCCAAATTCCCTTCATCGCGCAAACGCAACAATTCCTGCATGGTAGGAATCCTTTCCCTATATTCCACTGGTAAATAATATCCTTGTTCCGGCCTATAATTTCTAATATACTTAAATTGGTCATCGCGAACGGCACGGATGGCATCGGTAAATCCGTCAAAACGATCCGCTGCACCATGAATATATTTGCGCTCGTTTAAAGCCTTATATTCCCCTAAAAACGCCTGTCCTTGCATATAGGGGGGAGGCTCAATTCCTATAAGGGATAAAAGGGTAGGGGCAAAATCTACAAAACTGAGCAGTTGGGTATCTTTTGTCCCTGCAAGTTGTTTTTTTGGAAACCTTATGATCATTGGGGTGTTTAAACCGGAATCATAGATCAACCGCTTTTCCCTGGGCAGGGGTCCGCCATGGTCACCATAGAAAAAGATGATAGTATTTTCCAATAGCCCCTCCTCCTCCAACTGCTTTAATACGGCCCCGACCTGCTTGTCCATTTCCGCCACATTATTGTATAGCTTCCACATATCCCTCCGTACTTTGGGAGTATCCGGAAGGTATGGGGGAATATCAAACTCTGTATCTTTTGGCAAATGTATTGGCGTTTCCTCTTCTGCCATACGATTTCCATCCCATTTGTAAGATCTATCCCCCTCGTGATAATGCCTTGTTTCTATATTCCTAAAACCATAGGGCTCAAAAAGTCCCGACTCATGTGTTTCCGTAAAATTGAACACTGAAAAGAAGGGTTGATTTTCATCACGATTGCGCCAATGGGCATAGGGACTACTTTCGTCCCAGGCTGTTTTAGGGGCTTCAAATTGATAATCTTCCTTATAATTATTGGAGCAGTAATAACCGTTCATACGAAGTAGTTCACTAACCATACGGGCTTGAGGTGGGGGTACTGCCCCGTATGAGGGCAACCCGGTAACCTCGGTATAGGACGTGGTGCGCATATGGTTTGCCCCAATACTGGAAGGGTACATCCCCATTATAATGGCAGCCCTACTGGGAGCGCAAACTCCTGAAGTAGAATACAAATTTGGATATACCACACCTTCTGCAGCCAAGCGACTTAAATTAGGTGTCACAATAGTGGAATCACCAAAAGACGGAATGTAGGGTCCCATATCTTCTGTTACCAACCACAAAATATTGGGTTGCTCCCCCAATTGGATCGGGCTTGCTATTGCAATTTCTTTTTCACTATTCTTGGGCCCTGTTTGGCAACCGACCATCAGTATTCCTACCAAGTAAATAATTACTGAAGGCCTAGTATTTGTTTTGAATAAATTCATCTTATCCGTCTGTATTAAGTTCTCAGTTAATTGTTGTTTTAAGTACTATTGGAGCCCAGCTTCGTTTTTAATCCAATCATGAAATTCCAAAATAGGACGAATATTAATGTCCTGCATAAAGCAATCCCCATCCACTTTGGCCACTTTAAATATACCCATTGAATCTCCATGTCCTATGGAGGCTTTATTTTTACCACGTTCATCCTGTTTATAGTTCTGTGGAAGGCTTTTTACTGAAGGTTCATTTATGCCGGTCCACACTATCCATTGCGATAGGGTTCGGCCCAAAAGGGGTATCCATTCATTATATTTCAATTTTTTTATGGGAAGGTCGATATCAATTTGTCCAAAAGGATTAGGACTGGTATTGGAGATTAAAAAAGCTACATCTATAGTTGTTGTTAAATACTGCACAGCATACTCGTTTAATGGTTGGCAAGCTTAAATGTTCGTTGCCTAGGTTCTTGTGCTGTTGGAAAATCGATTGGGATGACTTGCGATACCTTACCCGATGCAGCCCATTCCGTTCCCCGCAAAAAGGAAACGATAAACCCAACATTTTCAAAAGAATCGGTATCGTGGCCCAAAGCGTTGTGAAATATACGTCCCTTGCCATATTTTATGGTCATAAGCACAGGTTCTTGACGGTCCGTAGGGGCATTTTCACTTAAGTCCTTACCGGTGGCCAATACCGTCATATTTTCGGCCGGACCACGTAATTTGGCATAACATTCATCAATACCGGTCATCCACACCTTGGGCATACCCTTGGTTATTGGATGGTCTATATGTTGAACGGTAACTGGAAAATGGTGTCTGTCCCCATGGGCACCGGCCGCTCCCTCGCTTGTGTCGATCACCTTATTGCCCACATTGTCATAATAAACATAAGGGCCGTCTTTTTCGGTCCTATCTCCCCAACCCCCTAAGCCTATCATCTTATTATAGGCCTCCCATTCTGGAAAGGAGTTGTTGGCGGCATGGACACTTACAAATCCGCCTCCATTTTGTATATAGACTTCGAACGATTTTTGGGTTTCCATGGGCCATGGAGCTGCCTTCCATCCGAAGTTGGATATGACCACATCATACTTTTCAAAATCAGGACTAAATGCCGGGTCTGTTTTGGGTTGTTCCAATATTTCACTTTTTCCAGTTTTTGCAAGGGGTAAATAATCCGTTTCCCGTTCTGCCTTCCACAGGTATTGGGTACGTTGGATATCAACCTCAAAAAGGCCTGTTTCTTCTAGATATTGCTTCATCATAATGGTAGATTTGGGCCAAACAAGATGATTGTTTTGACCGTCAACGATAAGCACTTTCATTTTACTTTGTGCGGTAATCGATAGAGATAATAGTAGTAGGAGGTAAGTGAGGTATAATTTCATGGCATTGCTAATATATTAGGGTTATAAGGTAATGTTTGTTCAATGATCTTTGGAATTTTCAATAAAGTACAACAATATTTTTTTAATATCATTAACGGTGCCCAAAGTAAGACCGCCATTGGTGGCCCCTGTAATCCAATACAATACCATACCGGCATCTGAACAGTCCCACTTTCCTTTTTGAAATGTAACGACATCGTCAACCTCTGCAATTTTTCCTTGTATCCAGACCCATTGCACTCTAGGATCCGGGTGGTTTTTTGCCCAATCCCATTCCGGTAATGCTACTTTTAAGTTTGTGTTTTGGTCCGGGATGCGAACTTCTTCAACCCCAAAATCCAATATTTGCTGCCACGTATAAAAATCACCGGCATCATCATTTGCCGGGTGATGTGTTATCACTTTTACATATTTGTGTTTGGATTTTTTCGATGCTGCCAATGCCATTCCAATAATATCCGGCTCACCAGCTTCAATAATCCATAAGGGATCTTCTTTGGAAGAAGCATTAATGGCTGCACTCAGATCCTTAACAGTTTTCTCTTTTTGCCATTTTGCATCCAAGAAAGTTAGTCCATCAAAACCACCCCAGCGTCTAGCGGTTACATCGCAGGCAGCTTGCATCAATGCATGTCTTTCCTTTTCAGCCGCTTCTGAAATCCTGTTGTCACCTGCCAAATCACAACTGTGTGAATAATGAACCAGTCTATTTTCCAGTCCCGAAGCCCGTAGTAAAGCAATTGAAACTGCGGTTCCGCCAAGGTCATCCGGGTCTGGCGAATTGCCATCGGCCACAATGGCAATACGTCCCATTGGAGGTTTAATGGTTAATTTTGTTATTTCCGTTTCTTCAGGAGATGGGTCAAATGGTGTTTGCTGTACTTCTTTTCCTTTCCCCACGGGAGTGAAAATTATTCCAGACCAGCGGCCTCTTGCCCACTCTTTACCATCCTCACTTCCAATTATCGACTTTACTGAAATTTTGTCTCCTTTTTTTAGGCTAACGTTTTCCCACAATGCATTATAATTTTTACCCTCTTCAAATATTTTCTTGGCCAATGGAGGGGAATATGACCCTAGTTCTTTGTCATTAATGCGTATCGTAAACTTTGATCGTCCATCATTTTCACCTACGGCAACCAACAAAATGTCATAATTGGCACTTTTAAAATTAAAGGTGGTAGTTGTTTGGGCTTCTTTATTTTTTTCTGGTTCTATGGCGAGCCATTTACCGTCTGCATCCCTATAAAAACCGGTTTCACCAATTGGAAAATCATCCACAGGTAGTGTCTTGTTCTCTAAAACGGTGGAGGAAATGGTCTGGAAGTAAGTTGTCACGGGTAACGAAGCTGACACTGCGGTCCCTTGTTCTTTTGGGATATAATCAATGTCGTTTGTCATGAGAAATTTGTCAAATACAAAACCGTCCTCACGCATACTAAACTGAATATCGTGTATACCACTTTTCTCGATGTTCAAATAAATTTTATTAGGTACCCCACAATGCACGTCTTTTGTTCTTTGCTTACTTTCCCAAGTCCATTTATTCTTGCCTTCGCACCATTGCATTCTTTGCCCATGGACAGGCCACTCATTATTTAATCCGACATGTATGCTGTTATCTTCGCTACCCGTACTGAATGCCCTTGCCCAAATATAATAACGCCCTGGATTATTTATTTTTACTTTATAATGAACTATGGCTGCTTTTCCTGGGTCATTGGAGAAGTTTTCCCCATGTATCAGTTTATCAGAATGGTTGATCCTGGTATCGGGCAATATTTCAATATAAGCATTATTGCTGGCACTATTTAAAGGATTTTCCTCAACATCTTGACCCAGCTGTGGGGATTCCAATTTTGAAGTTCTGTACCATTGTCTCTTTTCATAATTACTTTGCTTGTAAAAGTATTCTGCTTCAATAATTACGAGGCCTTCTTTTTCTTCATAATTATTTTCTTCACCTACAACGGGTTGCGTAAATTCGGATTTTTGGGCGTTTAAGACTAAACTAGTTGCACTCAGAACTGTAGTTAATATGAACAGGGTTTTAGTTTTCATCTTTCAAAAGTATGTCTCATTATATAAAATTCATTCAAAGGAGGCGAGGTAAAAATGGATTTGGGAAAGTTATTCCAACTTTGCGTATTATCTATCCTGTACCATCCAGTTTCGGTTTTGCAAAGGAAAAAATACACTTCCAGTGCTGTGATAAATAGAAGACAAAATCTATTAGCTTATCCCTGTCGCCATGGTTAAAAGTTCAACCTGTGCATCTCCAAAACGTACATGATATATAGTGTCTTAATATTATCTTGGAGGTCGAATAGGCCATTTGACCTTAATTGAATAGGGTGAAAAAAATGGGGCAAAATAACTTTTTGCCCCACCTCACCAACTAATTCAAACTAACCAAAAATTTATATTTCCAAACCGAATAATGCTTGGGAAACATTATTATTTGTACCTCCTAACGATATCCATTGTTCGTTGGGTCAGCATCCAATAAAGCCGGATTTAATTCCAGTTCTTGCAAGGGAATGGGCAATAATACATGATACGGTTTAATGTTTTCATTTGGTTTCCAGAATCGGTATTCTAGATTTTGTACAACATTCAAGAGAATCCCCCATCTAATTAAATCATATCTTCTAAAGCATTCACCAGCCAGTTCCCATTTACGTTCGTCATAAATGGCTTCCCTAAACTCTTGCTGACTAAGACCAACCAGTTCCCACTCTGCTTGGGTATTATATGCACGTTGTCTAATGGGGTGAATATACTGATATGCGTTAGCCGGACCATTAATTTCGTTTTCACATTCTGCAGCCATTAAATAAACATCGGCCAAACGAAAAACAAGTCTGTTGTCCGAATGGTTGAATCGCGGGGAGTTATTCACATCCAAATTCCAAAATTTGGGCATATAAGGAAAATTCAATTCAAAGCCTAAATAGGTGTCCGCAATATTCAAAGGCCTCCTTAAGTCGTTCAAGGGAAACTTTTCAGCAAAATCCTTAGAAGCTACTTGGAGACCGGTTCCATTAAATGCTTCACCTCGTTCATTTAGTGCTGCCGCCAAGGCACTTCGTTCACTTGAGTTCTTGGGCTCATCCCTTAAACGGGGGCTAAACATACTAGGTCTCCAGTTACCATTACCAAATGCGGCCGGCAGTGTGCCGTCTTCACGAACCGTACCTTCTTCAAACTGACTTCTGATATCTTTTGCAAAATCCAAGGACCAAATAATCTCGGAATTATATTCATTGGAAGGATCAAATACTTCCGCATAGGTTGGTAAAAGTGAATGTGGGGATTGATTTATAATTTGTATGCATTTGTCCAATCCAGGCTGCCACTTTTTTTGCTGCATATAAATTTTAGCTTCTATTATTGCCGCTGCCCATTTGGAAGCCCTACCACTTTGATTCCCAGTATAAGAATCCTGCAAATTGGCTTGGGCAAATTGTAGGTCTGCCAAAACACCATTTACTATAGTTTCCTTATCGGTTCTTCCCAGTACCCTAACTTCATCTATTGTTAGTGGTTCTGTATAATAGGGAGCTGCACCCCAAAGGTTGGTGATATGCCAATAACACAAAGCACGTATAAATGTAGTTTCGGCAATAATATCTATTTGTGCATCCTGACTTATAGCGGTATTGCCAGTAACCCTATCTATTATAATATTTGCACTGAAAATGATTCTATAAAGATCCTTCCAAGTATCTGAAACACTCATTTTTTGAACGGATACATCTGCCAAAGCCTCGTTCATTGAATAATTTCCTATGGGTTCTACGAAATTTGCAGAACGGTTAGGTTCAATAATGTCAGCTCCATTGTCATAAAAGTGGTCAAGTCCTACCTGTCCATAAATGGAATTATTCTTTAAAATACCATATATACCATTTACCGCTTGTCTTGCGTCATTTTCTGAAGCAAAAAAGGTTTCTGGGGCAATAAGGGCTCTAGGTTCTTCTTCCAAAAACTTCTCACAACCAAGGAAGGAGAAAATCATCAAAATGTATAAAAATATGTTTCTTGTTTTCATCTGTGTTTTTATTAAAAGGTTACGTTTAGACCAACTGTCAACACTCGTGGATTAGGATATTCACCATCAGAATAACCTTGAGCTATATTACCTAAGCCATTTCTTCCGAAATTACTTGTTTCTGGATCTATCAATCTAAAATTGGAGAATAGCAGTAAATTACTTCCGGAAATATATAGACTCATGTTTTTTACACTGTCTCCCCAACCCATTTTTTCTACAGGAAAATTATAGGCTATTCTTGCTGTTTTAAGGCGTAAATGCGATCCGTCCTCTACATATTCCGAGTTACTAGGAGTGTTTGTTACGGAATCTGCCCCTGCCCTGGGAATGTCAGAAGTAGGGTTGTCTAGAGTCCAGCGATTTCGTAAATCTCCAAATTTTGTAGTTTCCCCTCTATTAAAATAATGGTTCCGAGTTCTTAAATTGAACACTTCATTTCCCGTAGTACCTTGAAAGTAAAATGAAAAGTCCAAATTCTTATAGGAAAAGGAATTTTCGAAGCCATAGATCAGATCTGGTGTGGGATCTCCTAGAACAACATTATCTTCTGTAGATATTATCCCATCTCCGTTTAAATCCTCAAACCTGGATCCACCTACTACTTGGGGATCCGTTAAACCTGAAGCGTCGATCTCTTCTTGACTCTTCCACGTTCCCAAATACCTAACTCCTGTAAAGACAGGTACAGGTTCACCTACAATTAAGCGCGTGTTCCCCGAACCCAATATTGCATCTACAGTAACATCAATAAAATCTACCCCGCCAAGATCTAATATTTTGTTCTTGTTGGACGACAATGTTAAAGTGGTTTTCCAGTTAAAGTTGGCATTGGATATATTGGTTGAGTTTACTAAAAGCTCCCATCCTTTATTTTCTAAGGATCCAACGTTTTGCAATTGGCTGGTAAACCCTGTTTGCCTAGGGATGGTAACATCCAATAACAGGTCATTGGTCTCTTTTTGGTAATAGTTGAATTCCGTAAAAAGCTTACCGCCAAACATGGATGCTTCCAATGCTATATCCAGAGAAGTAGTTGTTTCCCATTTTAATTTAGGATTTGAAGGTCTTCCCAATGTTAAACCTGGTACTTCAGCACCATTGAGAGAAGTGTTGGCCTCTGTGAGTAAACCTAGCGTCCTGTAAGGCCCAATGGCTTGATTACCGGATTTACCGTAGCTGGCACGAAGTTTTAAATCGTGAAAAAAGCTCTGGTCCTGCATAAAGGCCTCTTCGCTGATTTTCCAAGCTCCTGCTATGGACGGGTAGAATTCATATTTGTTGCCTTCTGCAAATACCGAACTACCATCTGTTCTACCTACCAAGGTAAGTAGGTATTTGTCCTTATAACTATAATTTAGCCTTCCAAAAAACGATGCTACTTGAAAGCCGTCATAGTCACTACTTACTACTGATCTGGTAGGGTCAGAAAAACCCAGGTTGTTAAAACCTGTAGCATCACTGGTAATACCAAAAGCTTCTGCTTCTGCAACTTCTGTATATACTTTTTGAAATGAAGCACCAGCAAGTGCCGTCACGTTATGATTTTCACCCAAATCCGATTGATATTGTACAGTATTTTCATTGTTCCAACCAGTGCTGGCAACGGTGCGTACACTAGCCCTGCCAAGGTCGCCTACTTCCAATAGATCCGGACTTTGGCTAGAGATAAATCTGTTTTGTTTGATGTTGTTAAATTCCGGACTAAATGTTGATCGTATCATCCACTTCTTCCATGGACTATACTCTAAATAAACCGTTGCCAATAAATTATTGGTGAATGTCTCATTCGTATTCAACTGTGCATTTGCTATTGGATTGGACCATGGTGCACCAATAACTTCATCAAATCCATTAAATGTGCCATCTTCATTATAAATTGGTTGTGTTGGAAGGTTGGCGAAAACATTTCCAAAACCAACAACACCGTTATCTTGATTGATTCTGGAATAGTTGATACGGAAACCTGTTTTCAATTTATCACTTAACCTCAGATCCAAGTTTGATCTGAAAATATATTTTTCAATACCAGAACTTATGATTAGTCCATCTTGGTTGAAATAGTTTAATGAATTGTAATAATTGACATTGCCGTTTTCTGAAGTACCGGCTATAGAAACATCTGCATTATAAATTGGTGATGGACCCATTAACAACTCATACCAATCGTTGTTGGGATAGGTAGATGGATCATTGGGAAATGGTAATGCCGCAGATCTAAACTGTGCACTTTCGTTTGTGAAAGCTATTTGTTCTGCTTGAGAGAGCATATCTGGTTGCTCTGGTACCATTTGCATACTGGTGTACAGGTTTACACTTACCTGAGGTTTTCCCACCCCGGCACCGGCACCATTTTTGGTGGTTACCAGAACTACACCATTCGCACCTCTGGAACCGTAAATGGCAATAGAAGAGGCATCTTTCAATATTTCTATGGATTTAATGTCGTTGGCGTTAATGTTGTTCAAGTTGAAATTGGTTCCAACAACAATACCATCAATGACCCAGAGTGGTTCGTTACTTCCTGTAATGGAATTACCACCCCTTACCCTAATAACTGTACCTGCGCCTGGCGCACCACTAGTTTGTGTTACTTGAACACCGGCAGCCCTACCCTGTAAAACCTGATCCACCCTAGAAGATGGAACTTGGGTAATATCTTCAGAGCTTACGGAGGCTACAGAACCTGTTAGGTCGGATTTCCGCTGGGTACCATAACCAATTACCACCACTTCGTCCAAGGCTTGAGTGTCTTCAAGTAGGGTAACGTTTACTGTGGCCCTATTACCAACGGTCTCTTCTAGGGTCTGATATCCTAGGTAAGAGAATACGAGAATTCTGGCGCCATCAGTAAGGTTTATAGAATAATTGCCATCAAAATCGGTGACAACCCCATTTGTGGTCCCCTTCTGAACGATATTCACCCCAGGTATCGGCATGCCGTCCGATGCCTTTACCGTACCCGAAACACCGGGGTCTTGGGCTATTGCAGAATAGCTGTAAAGGCTTAACGCAAATAGTGCGAAAAGCAACTTCGATTGTTTTAAAATCTTTTTTTTCATGTTTTATGAGTTTAGTTTAGTAATTATTGATCTAGATAAATTTGGTGGATTTGTCAGTAAGAACTATTGTAGTCCAAACGCCTTTGTCTAGAATCGTCAATGGATTTTAACCTTTGATTTACAACAAGATTAAAGTCTAAAATTTGGAGGCCTATCCTGTACTGTGCTGTTAATTTCCGGTTTTGTACGATTTTACTCTTTTAATGAATTTTTGTCCACCTAAGATTTAATGCCATGTTTATATTAGGTTATTTTATGATGTAAGAAAACGATTGATTGTTCAGTATCGAAACTTGATATGTGACGGAAATATGTAGGTTTTGTTCGCGATAGAATTATGGTCTTTGATTTTTAAAGTAAAAACGTAAAAGCGCGTTGAAATACTCACTACATCTATTGGCTTATAACAAGCCCTGAAAATTTTGAAGGATAAACAAATTTCAATGGAACACTGTGCAGAAAGTTATTCTGGTTCGGTAACGTATTAATAATTAAAGGTGTGCTGTTTTCTATGTTCCATAAATTTAGAGACATTAATGGATTTCTCTACTGGACACTTGAAATATTCAAAAAACCCAGGGCTAGTTTACGGTTACCACTTTATAACTTTCTATCATTGTTGGACCGCGCAATTTTTTAATTTGGGACTTGTCAATTGTAATAGACAGTAAATATGGAAATAAACCTTTGAGTATACAGATAATTGGGCCAAGGCGGAAGCATTAGAACGTTATGCAAATGAAATTTAAAACCAAACTGTTTCAAACAATCAAATAAATATAAATTCCATTCAGTACTTGTAATGAATAAAAAAAAGTGATAAACAGGTTGAATTCTCTAACCGTCATAAATCGGTCAAAGCAGCAAAGCCGCCGCATCGTCAAGTACGGTACTGCCCAATTCTTTTAAATATACTTGGGTAGTAGTTAAGTCTTTATGCCCCAGTGATTCGCCGATAACATCTGTAGCTACTCCTTTTTGTTTTAAACAATTGGCAAAACTATGTCGGGCCACATAGCTGGACAAGGATTTGTTTATCCCACAGAGGCTGGCTATTTCCTTTAAGTCTCGATTATATTTGGCTAGGGTCTTCTTTTTGCGATTATCAATTTGGGCCGGAGTTAGACCATCCTTTAAAAGTATGGGAAACACGTATTTAGTAGGCAACGAATGTTGTTTATAATAATTGAGGATTTCTTGTACTGGCGGAAGGATAGTAATAACAAACCTGCCCTTGGTTTTATTTCGAATATAAGAAATGGTGGTTGCATCAACATCTTGCCATTTGAGAACCATCATATCCGTATAATTCATTCCTCGGGTATAAAAGCTGAACACAAAATAATTTTTGGCATCCTCTAAATGTGGATATTGGGAAGTGTCAAAGTTGATGATTTTAGTTACCTGATCAAAGTCCAATGCCTTTTTGATACCCTGACCCTTTAGTTTTGATATCTTATAGGTTTTGAATGGATGGTTGGTGTCTTTTATGATGTTCCGTTCAATTGCCTTATTGTACAACGCTCTTAATGTGCGTTGTTTTATACTGATTCCGCCATCTGTTCCACCTCGAGAGCGGAGCCATGCTTCATATTTATTTAAGAAGGTATTTGTAATTTCCTGAAACCTTATTTTTTTAAATTTGCAAAACTGTTTTATAGATTTCATGGTTTCTTCATACATGGTAGCATTTCCCATCCTACCTGCCAGTTTCATTTCTGAGATTATCTCCTCCCAAAAAGGAAATACATAATCATTTTCCGGATTGTTATCTACTCGGAAACGTTTACTAAAATCGTCAAGATTAAAATACTCTTTTTCCATCTGAAGATCGGAATATACTTTTAAGGCACGATCCTTAAATTTGAGCAACAATCTATTATTTTGAATGTAATTTGAATTCTTGCTGTTAAAACAACCGGAAGAATAATTCCACTCAAGTTCGGTTGATCTAAATATGGTGTAAAAATATTTTGTTTTTCTATTTTTGGTCACCCTTAGACATACTGGAAAGGTGCCATCAGAAAATACTTTTTTTCTTAAAACTGTTTTGATACTTGCCATAACAATTCAATAATGGGTACAACATAGGTACAACAAATGGACACTTAAAGTTATATATAATGAAACTGGTTGCAAAACATAAAAACATAAAATACTGATAATCAGATTATAAGAAAATAAATAGTGTTATATGAAAAGGCAATTTAATCGCCTGTCACGCAGGGGGTCGCGGGTTCGAGTCCCGTCCGGACCGCTTAGTAAACAAAGGCCTTCAAGAGATTGAAGGCTTTTTTTTTTCGCCTTAAAATTACTAATTACGCGCACTTTCGGCTCACTTTTTTGGCATATTGTGGAAATAAAATATTATGACAATGTACATAAATAATTAATATTCAATTAGTTATTGTGATTATTGGAATGAGTTGAAGTTGGATTTCAGAAATTTAAAAGCAAGGGGTCATTAGTTTTAACTCTGTCTTTATTAAAAATGAAAAAATATCTCATTTTTTCATTTGGACCATGATTTAAAGTGTTATCATTTCAAATGATATCTTTTGGGTTCGTTTTATTTCAAAGTGTAATTCTGTTGGAAAAGAATGTTTTTGCAGTTTAGGGCATTGTGATTTATGTATGGTAATCTAATACTACCATGAATGTAGACCTGCAATCAATATTGCAAAGATTGTCGGACAATATTCAGAAGAAGCGAATCTAAATTTGAGGACTACGTTTAAGGATTATACATTTTTTCAATGGTCCAAGGATTACAATTTCACTTCTAAATGAAATTCCAAGAGGAAAACCGTTAATCTTAAAAAATGCCTTAATTTTATAACCGGGTATTTTGAACTAAATGGTTTTTGAATTTTCTTGTTAATTTGTCATTAAATTTCAGTCGGTTATTTTCACCGTTTTCTAATGTTTAAATTATTCTAATTTATAAATAGGCTTGATTCAGTTAATAGGGCTGTTGAGTTTACTCCATAAATCAGTTATCGTGTAATGAAAGTAAAAAAGGAAAAAGAAGAAAATAAAGGGTCCAAACATAGTGTTCCCAATTTGGAGCGGGCCCTTAAAATATTGGAGTTGCTTACGAAATATCCTGAAGGGTTGAATATTACGGATATAAGCAATCATTTGGATATACCTATGAATAGTACATTTAGGATAACTTCTACCTTGTTGGATTTTGGGTATCTTTATAGGAACGAGGGCTCAAAGGCTTTTACAATTACCGGTAAATTGTTGTCGCTAGGATATTCTGTGTTGAATGAGCAAACCTTAATTGAAAAATCTATCGATGTTATGCGATTATTAAGAGATGATATTAAGGAAACGGTATTGTTGGGAATAATGGTCAATCATGAGGGAATAGTATTGGAATTAATACCAGGTTTGCATTCTATAAAATTTTGGGTAGATATTGGTACCGTTTTTCCTTCGAATGTTGCGGCCCCTAGTAAAGCTATGATTGCCTTTATGCCACCTAATCAGCAGAAGGAAATATTGGATAAAATGGATTTTAAGAAGTATACAAAGCAGACAATTACCAACATTTCTGACTATAAAAAGATATTAAAAGAAGTTCGAACCATTGGTTTTTCTACGGACAGGGGAGAGGAAGTTACCGGAGTCCATTGTATCGGAGCTCCAATTTTTAATAGAAATGGTTCCCCTATCGCGGCAATATGGGTTACTGGCCCCGAGGAAAGGTTACCGGAAAAATCATTTAATGCAATAGGTGTGAAAGTTAAGGAGCATGCTAAGTTGATATCGGAGCGTTTTGGCTTTTATTCTGAGTTATAACTAGGGAATTAGAATATATTCTATTTAGGTAAAAGGAGTTTTCAGACTTGAGAAAACTCCTTTTTTTATTTTCTTAATTTAAACCCCATTATTTTAAGGTATAATTTGTTTTTTATTAAAATATTAAAGTTTTATCAGTAACTACTTGTTTGTAAAATTAATTATTCTATATTTGGAATAAATAACCATATATAGAATAATATGAAAAATAAAATGTTACATGTTTTTGCCTTGTTGTTCCTGTGCAGTAGCTTGGCAAATAGAGTCCATGGAAAGGTCGGAGGGAATCCTTTGTTGGAGCCTGATTATTTATCAAATAGTCAGATAGTTGTTACGGGACAGGTGTTTTCAAAAGCTGATGGTAGCCTGCTCCCAGGAGTGAACATTGTTGAGAAAGGAACTACCAACGGAGTTGTGACCGACTTTGATGGTAACTTTTCCATTAATGTCAATGATGGTAATGCGGTTTTGGTAATTTCCTATATTGGCCATGCAACTTTGGAAGTTCCTATAAACGGAAAGACATCAGTGACCGTTTCTTTAGTAGAGAGTGCTACAGGGTTGGATGAGGTCATAGTGTTGGGCTATGGTTCGGCCAAAAAAAGTGATTTAACGGGTTCGGTTGGTCAAGTGAGTGGTGCCGAATTGACAAAGTCTTCAGGAGCAGTACTTCAACAGGCATTGCAAGGAAAAGTGGCCGGTGCTCAAATTACTCAAACAAGCGGTTCACCGGGAGCTGATTTACGAGTAAGAATCAGGGGCAGTAACTCTGTCTATTACGGGAATGATCCATTGTATGTTATAGATGGGGTCCCTGTGTCGGACGGATCACTTTCGTATATCAACCCGAATGATGTAGAATCAATATCTGTACTTAAGGATGCTTCAGCCACAGCTATTTACGGAGCTAGAGGGGCTAATGGCGTTGTCATGGTAACAACCAAAAAAGGTAAGGAAGGAGCTACTGAGGTAAGTATTGATTATTACTCTGGTGTTCAAACTGTGGCCAAAACACTCGATGTGCTAAATGCTGAAGAATGGGCTACCACTGCAAGATTATTTTGGACTCGGTTTCGTAATGGAGGTCTGCTTAGCCGTGCATTTTCAGAGGAAGAAATAGCCAACATGGGTGAAGGAACCAATTGGCAGGATGAAATTTATAGAACTGCGCCAATCCAAAATTATGATATAAGCGTGCGTGGAGGAAATGACAAAACGAAATTTTTTGTGTCGGGAAATTATTTCGACCAACAGGGAATTGCCATAAACTCCAGGTTCCAGAAAGGAACTTTAAGGGTAAATTTGGATCACACCATTAATGAGAAATTCTCAATTGGTCTACACTTAACACCTAGTTTTATTGTAAATAAACCTATAGATTCTGATATCATTTATCAGGGAATTGTTCAAAACCCTGTACTACCTGTAAGAAAAGATGATGGTTCATATACGTCACAAGCTCAAATTTGGAGGACAACCGGTGTTTATATGTCCCCAGAGCATCAAAATCCAGTACAAATGGCATATGAAAGAAAAAATATAGTCGAGCGTAGTCGTTTATTAAGTGATTTGTCCATAAATTATAATATACTTACTGGTCTAAGTTATAAGTCAACATTTGGCTTATATCTTGACAATAGGACGGGTAGTTCCTTTACTCCTTCATATTTTGAATCTGAAATAACTAGAGGGTCAAATGGTTCGGCGAATCGTAATCAAACTAGCAAATTCAATTGGCTACATGAGAGTGTTTTAAATTATAATAAAGATTTTAGCAATCATCATTTAGATGTTACTGCAGGATTCTCCGCCCAATCGGACAGGGATGATTATTTTTCTACTACCACATGGGAGTTTGCAAATAATAGTACCGGTTATTACAATTTAGGTGCAGGCAATGAGCCTCAGAACCCAAGTTCATATAGGAATCGGTCCTCATTAACTTCAGTACTTGGTAGGGTGAATTATAGTTTTGATCAAAAATATCTATTAACTGTTTCAGGGAGGTATGACGGGTCAAGTAGATTTGGAGGTAATAATCAGTTCGGGTTTTTTCCATCCGCCGCTTTGGCATGGAGGGTAAATCAAGAATCTTTTTTAGAAGATGTGGAGTTTATAAGTAATATGAAATTAAGGGTAAGCGCGGGACGAACAGGTAATCAAAGCATTCCACTCTATCAAAATGTTCAAACCTATGGTATAGGTTCACCAGTAATTTTTGGAAATGCTGAATATACTAGCATAGTACCAGGTTCCTTAGTAAACAATGATTTACGTTGGGAAAAAACTGATCAATTTGATTTAGGATTGGATTTAGGATTTTTTGGTTGGGACAGCAATTTCGATTTCACTGTAGACTATTATTATAAGAAGACTACGGATCTTTTATTAAATGTCCAAATTCCTAGGCAAGGCGGGTATTCATCACTTTTGAAAAATATCGGAAGTGTGGAGAACCAAGGACTGGAATTGTCAACAGGTTTGGATCTTAATTTGGGAGAGGTACGTTGGAACATAAACGGGAACATCTCCTTTAATAGAAACAAGGTCCTTCAGCTTTCTGGTTCAGATAAATATTTTGGAAGTAGTATTAACCAGCGTAGAGTTGGGGTTGTTCA
The DNA here is from genome assembly GCF_900177645.1 of Arenibacter troitsensis. Classification (GTDB taxonomy): domain Bacteria; phylum Bacteroidota; class Bacteroidia; order Flavobacteriales; family Flavobacteriaceae; genus Arenibacter; species Arenibacter troitsensis. Next base: position 97,536 of record NZ_FXAO01000006.1, on the reverse strand, counting down.
GAAAAATGGAGGTGCTGCCAGTGTTGTAATGGAAGGGCAGCCTTTAGGCGTTTTTTGGGGCAATATTTTTGACGGATTATGGCAAACCCAAGAAGAGTATGATAATGGACATATGGCCAATGATTCCAATTCAGGACCCGGCTTTGAAAACTGGCGGGATATCGATGGGAATGGTGTCTTTGAAGAGGGTATAGATGAAACGGTTATAGGCGATCCAAATCCGGATTACACCTTTTCTCTTTCAAGTGATTTAATGTATAAGGATTTTGATTTTGGGTTTTCTTTTTATGGTACTCAGGGGAATGACATTCTAAATGCCTATAAAATTGAAGGGCTATCTCAGGTGAACAATCAAAATGTAATCTCCTTGCTAAAGGAGGCTTGGAACGGCCCAGGTACCGGCAACCTAATTCCGATTGTAGATAGACCAGCCGGTCGTAGTGGAACATATCCAAATAGGGCGGCAACTAATTACATAGAGGACGGATCTTTTATCCGATTGCAAAATGTCACCTTGGGCTATACCTTTAAGAATTTGAGCTTTTTGAAAAATGCAAGACTTTATGTCACTGGGGAAAACCTATTTGTAGTGACCGGTTATTCAGGATATGACCCTGAAGTCAATTCAAGAGGAAATGACAATACTGTGCTAGGCGTAGATGATGGTGTATATCCTAAAGCTAGAACAATTCGAATTGGTGCACAATTAAAATTCTAATATTAAAATTATGAAAAATATTTATAAAACAATCTTAGGTTTATCCATAATTACATTAATTAATTACTCCTGTTCCGATTTTCTAGATGAGGCTCCTTTTTCTAGTATTAGTAGTGAAAATTTCTATAATACCAAAGACGATGCCAGTGCGGGTTTAAATGCCGTATATGCAGGATTTAGAAGTTATTATGGTTCGGATATTTTCCAACATGGTGACGTTTCAGCCAATTTAGCTTCTAGCGGAGAGGGTACCGGCGGTATTAATGAATTGGATATTAATCCTACTCAATTTCAGGGTACTTGGGGCAATCTATATAGAACGATAAATTATGCAAATACATTGATCGAGAATATAGCGCCAATAGAAATGGATGAAAATTTAAAAACGCGGTATATTTCTGAAGCCAAGGTACTTAGGGCTATGACGTATTTTATTTTGGTTCAGTCTTTTGGCGATGTACCATTGATAACTAGGCCTACAACGGACGAAGAAAACAATTATCTTCCGAGAACTGATAAGGAGCAAATTTATAATTTTATTATCGGGGATATGACCGAGTATATGGAGCATTTGCCAACGGAATATTCTTCAAGTGATATAGGTAGGGTGACAAAAGGAGCCGTCCAGTCTCTTTTAGCAAGGATTCATTTATTTCGCAAGGATTTTCCAGCGGCTAGGGATATGGCTTTAGAGGTGATCAATTCAGAAATTTACGGTTTGGAAACCAGTTTAATGGATCTATATGATGTTGATAAAGAGAATGGAAAAGAGCATATTTTTTCTATTCAATATACAGCCGGGACTAGGGTGCCGAGTACTCTTACACAGATTTACGCCTCTAGAAACCCCGTTATTATTACCGGAGGAATTGGTCAACTGGCAGGAGCATCAATAGCAGCGGAACGGGATTTTTATGAAAGTTTCCCCGATCATTATCGAAAGAAGGTTATTTTGCTTGACTCTATTCCCGATCCTTTTTGGCCACAAATTATTCCAGAAAATGGGTCTGGAACTGGAAAGTTACAGGTGGGCCCAAGTTGTATGAAATTTTACGACCCCAATTTGGAAGCTATTTCGGACGGAGACGCCAATTGGCCGGTTATTCGATATGCTGAGGTTGTATTAATTTTTGCAGAGGCTGAAAATGAAGTCAATGGCCCAACTACTGACGCTTATGATGCCATAAATTCTATCCGAAAAAGAGCCAGGGATTCCAATGGGGATGGTATAGATGACCCGAACGATTTACTTGAGTTACCTGATTTGGAGGGTCTTTCTAAAGATCAATTTAGGGAAGCCGTATGGAGGGAACGGGAATTGGAACTTTGTTTTGAAGGGCATCAGCGTTGGGATTTGTTAAGACAAGAACGCTTTATTGAGGCAATGACTTCAAATGGCAAGAATGTTCAGGAAAAACATAAATTGTTTCCTATTCCTATGCTGGAAATTGCGGCCAATCCAAATTTGACACAAAATCCAGGTTACTAAACCTTTTTATAGATTAATTTGAAATATTGTCCTGGCCAAGTTATTTTCTTCCAGGCCAGGACATTATCTATGATTAGATATATAGGACTTTTCCATTTGGTGTGCAACATTGTAAGTGTTTATTTGACCCGACTTTTGGTTCCGATCGGTCCTAATTATAGTTTAAAATAAAATATACACCTAAAAGGATAGGTTTTGGGAATGGCAATCTTATTGGAAATATTGGATCTGCCTTTTAGAAATTCTTACTTCCAGTTATTTTTTGAGCTGGAGTAAATGGTATAATAAGACAAATGAAAAAATTTGATAGAGAATTCATTGTTGCGGAGCATGACCATAGGCATAATAGAATTATTCATTTTGCCAATGGCAGGTTGATAAAATCATTTAGTGTAGACCTTCCACTCGACATGGATTTGTTGCGGAATGGAAATCTATTACTTAGTTCCAATAGGGCCATTATTGAAATCGATAAAAATTGGGAAGAAGTCTGGAAATTGGAGTCTGCCCGTCTAGCCTTTTTTTCTTGTCACGAAATGCGGAACGGAAATATCTTATTTGGTGATGCGTCCAAAGCCATGATTTTAGAAGTTGATCGAAACAAAAAAGTAATTAGATCCTTCGATTTTCCATATGTGAAGGAACCTTGTGATTACTTGTATGCTTTTAGACTAATACGTGAGGTAGCCGATAACAGAATTTTAATTGCATGTTATAGTTTGAAAAAGTTGGCCGTATTTGACTGGGACGGGAAAGTTCATTGGGAATGTGATTTGCCAGGGAGTCCTTATATGCCGGTTCAACTCGGCAATAGTAATATTTTGGTCAGTCTCGGTGAAAATGGAAAAATAGTAGAGATTAATAGCTCTAAGGAAATAGTTTGGGAGTATGATATGGTAAGGGATAATCAGCTGTCGTTAGGGTGGATTGCCGGTATTTCGGTTTTGGAGAATGGGAATATAGTCTATTCTGATTCAAAATATGATCGACTAATAGAAATAACCCATGATAAAGGTTTAGTGAGTATTTATAAAGATAGAAATGTACTCCTTCATCCTTCGACCCATATTATTTTGTAGCATGGTATAAGTGGTTGAATACGCTTAAAATTTCATAACTAAATGGATGGTTCTAAAAATGAAATATTGATATGAAGACGTTCGCTTTATTAATTATAATGTGGATTATGGGGATTTGGCAGCTACATTGTCAATATTATGATGTCTCTATAAAGCCGGTTAAACAGGATTTATACATTTCTGCCAAATATCGCATATGGATTCCAGAACCGGTAAGAAAAATACGAGGTATAATTATCCGGCAACATGGATGTGGTATAAACGCAAAGGACAATGGTCTTAACCATGCAAATGATCTGCAATGGCAAGCCTTGGCCAAAAAATATAATATGGCCTTACTCGGAACAGAATTAATTGGAAAGGAGGCCTGCTCGGAATGGTTCAATATTGAGGGCGGTTCTGGAAAGGCTTTATTAAAGGCCCTAAAAAAGTTGGCTAAAATTAGTAATCATTCAGAATTGGAGGAGGTGCCCTGGGCTCTGTGGGGACATTCGGGCGGAGCTTATTGGTGTACGGATATATTATTTGAATATCCTGAGAAGGTGTTATGTGCTATTCCTCGATCAGGAGGCCTGGCGTTTACCAAGCTTTGGAATCCTTTGGTTAAACAGGTGCCAGTTTTGTGGATGGCGGGTGAAAATGATCTTGTGGACGGATTTGATTATGTTCGGGAAATGACCAAGAAATCTTTTTACTCCTATAGACGGTATGGTGCCATTTGGAGTATAGCTATCGATCCAAAAGCCGATCACGGAAATAGGAAGGGTAGGAGTTTTGCCATTCGATGGATGGACGCTGTTCTTAGTATGAGATTGTCCAATAATGGGAACAATCCGATCCAATTGGATTCTCATGGTCATTGGCTGGGTAATTTGGAAACTAATGAAATTAAGACAGCTCTTGAAGTCAAAAATGAACTTTCTGATTGGGGCTGGTTACCTAATGAAGATATAGCCAAAAACTGGCAAGAATTTGTTCAAACAGGTTGGGTATCAGATAGTACCCCACCACCTATTCCCTTGCAGTTAAAAATAGAAAGATCGGAAGGCAGGTGTATTTTGAGCTGGAAGTCGGAAATAGACATTGAGAGTGGAATAAAGCAATTCAATATCTATAGAGATAATGAATTGATGGGAATTGTTCATGGTCAAGAACATAATTTCCATGATGCACCTGAACCGGTGGATATTAAATTTGAATTTATTCATGATTTAGAAAATAAAGATGGCCAAATAACCATAGAATCAGAGAATTTTCAAGGAATAAAGGGCTTTAGGAGCCAAGGGGTTTATGACCAACATAACTAATTGCATTATGTCCATAAAACTGGCACTCTTATTTAAGCATCATTTTAATCCTTTTGAATTGGAATCAAAATATTTATATTCTATATTTGGAATTATTATCTATATATAGAATTACATAAAAATTACGAATGCCTTTACTGCAGATGGGAGCAAAGATACAAGTCAATCGAGAGTGAGAAATTTAAAAGGCAACAGCTAAGGGCATATTTAGAGATATACAATTAAGTAATAATTAAGGTAAATAGAAAATAAAATGACTCACATAAAGAATTTAATGGTTATGGTAAAAGGGATTCTCCCAAAGTCCGATACTAAAAAAATATCATATTTTGGTTGGGCCAAGGTCTTGGCCCTGTATGTAACATTAAGCTTGCTTACTGCCTGTCAAAGTGGACAGGAATTGCATACACTTTATGTCGCTCCTGGCGGGGACGACAATGGTAAGGGAATATCTATGGATAACCCCCTTCGAACATTGGAAAAGGCTTTGGAAATAATTCAGATCGGTTCTTCAATGGAGGGTTACGGTTCATTTGAAATTGTACTAGGTGAAGGTAGATACGAACTATCCAAATCTATAGTCATTGATAATGGACATAATCTTAAATCTTTAAGGATAAAGGCCTATAAGGACGAGGAAGTCATTCTTAGTGGGGGCAGAATTATAGACGGCACATGGATATCCAGAGGTGATAATATTTGGGAAATACCCTTTCAGGGGCAGACCAATCAAGTGTTTGTCGAGAACAAAAGAATGATCAGGGCCCGCTGGCCAAATCTTGACGAATATCTACACCCTGAGGAGGTAGACGTAGCTAAAAAATGGATGTCCTTTGCCGATTCTATTCCTGTGGATTTTAAGGTAACGGACCAAACGGAACTATTAGCTACCGGTGCCTGGCATTTTATTAGACAGAAACTGCAAAATATTGATTCAGAAAGCAATTCGATCACTACGAACACTGAGATAGGTCCGGAATGCAGTAGTACCAAGGTTAAGACATTTGATAGGATTTATTTTGAAAATAATATAGATTTTTTGGATAGTGAAGGAGAGTGGTTCCTGAATGAAGATACCAAAGTTTTGTCTCTTTTTACCTCTTCCAATCCAAATGATACCGTGTTTCACTACCCTGTTCTGGAAACACTTTTTGAAATTAAAGGAGACAAATCAAAACCAATGACCAATATTACTTTTGAAGGACTAACCTTTCAATATACTACTTGGAAGTTCCCTGATGAAGAGCGCAAAGGAATACAAGCTGGATTTTGGGGCACTCGGATCGGGGAACCTGTATTCTCACCAGTTGCAGCCATAATGATGTCCTATGCCGAGAACTGTGAAATAGTTGATTGCAATTTTGTCAATTTAGGTGAAGGGGCCATAGCATTGGAGAACGGTGTAAGCCATATGAATATCGAAAACAATACTTTTCAGGATATTGGTTCGAATGTAATTCAAATAGGAAGAATTAGTAATTATATAGGCGAGGGCCATCCGCTTCACCTAGATTATAAGGATGAACAGGATGCCCCTGCATTCAATTCGGTGATCAACAATCATTTAAAAAATATTGCTACTGTTGATAAAGGAGGAGTGGGGGTATTGATTGCCTATTCCAACAATAATAAAATAAAAAATAATTTGATTGAGGAAGCCCCATATACGGGTATCAGTGTTGGCTGGAGATGGGGGGATGACGGTTTATTGACCAATGCCCATCATAATGAAATATCATATAATGAAATTAGAAAATGTATGCAATACCTCAGTGATGGTGGTGCAATATATACGGTAAGCAATCAGCCAGGTACCGTAATCAATAACAATTGGATCTATGACATTGGAGGCGGTGAATTTATGGCCGAAGGTATCTATGCCGATGAAGGGAGTGGAAGTATGGTTATAAGCCATAATTATGTCCATGATATTCAAGATCATGATTATAAAGGGCATCGAAACCTTTGGGAAACAATGACCGTTGAGAACAATGGATGTGATCAATGTGTGAATACGCTCACAAAAAGGGACGAAAGAGTGAAATATTCTGATTTTCCGGATAATAAACCCTCAAATACGAATATTTATGGAGTGCAAAACAAAAAATAAAAACTCCGGTACCATTTTGTTATGTTGGCCAATTGCAATATTAATATTAGTAGTATTAGGTTCAACTATAATGTACGGTCAGCATAATGATAGGCCCAATGTAATATTAATTTTTGCGGATGATTTGGGATGGGGAGATTTGGGAATTTACGGGCATCGTCAATTAAAAACTCCGGCATTGGACCAATTGGCCAAGGAAGGAAAATTGTTTACCCAGTTCTATGTAAATAGTCCTGTTTGTTCACCAAGTAGGGCTTCGCTAATGACTGGTAGATTCCCTGCGGAGTTAGGTATTCATGGACATTTCGCTACTCTTGAATCCAATAGAGATCGTGGAATGCCCAATTTTTTAGATCCAAATATAAAATCAATAACCAAAATCTTTAAGGACAATGGTTACGCCGTGGGTCATTTTGGTAAATGGCATCTAGGTCATAGTCCAGATTCTCCATTGCCAACGGAATACGGAATAGATGTCGCCAAAACAAATACCAGTAATAGTAGGGATGATTTTAAATTATGGTACCCTTCTAAGAGATCTATGGCTACAAAATTGATACTGGATGAAGCTACAGGGTTTATAGAGGAGAATAAGGAGGGGCCTTTTTATGTTAATGCTTGGTTGGTGGATCCACATGCAATACTCAATCCTTCGGAAAGGCAAATGAAGAATTATGAATCCTTGTCCCCCAATTCATATGCAAAAAAGCATTATGGACAAAAGGTGAAATTTCATGGTGCGCCCCAAATTTACTATGCAACTGTTACCGAGATGGATCGACAGATCGGAATTTTCCTGGACAAGCTCGATGCCTTGGGATTGAAGGACAATACGATCGTAATTTTTACAAGCGATAATGGTCCGGAAGTAATGCAGATATCAAATGCGGCACATAGTGCTGCTGGGAGTCCAGGTCCATTTCGAGGTTTCAAGCGGAGCTTGTACGAAGGAGGGATCCGAGTTCCATTATTGGTTAGGTGGCCAAACCATATAAAGGAGAATACGGTAGATAGTATTTCAGTCGTTAGTTCGGTTGATTTTATGCCAACACTTGTCACAATGTGCGGTCTATCAAGTAACAATTTGGAATTGGATGGAGAGGATATGTCAAGTGCTTTGTTGACAAATCATAAGAAGCGGGCCAAACCTTTATTTTGGGAATGGAGGTTTGGAATTTTTGGCAGGCCTTTGGATAAAAGTCCTATGCTGGCGATGAGGAGGGATAGGTGGAAATTATTAATGAATCCGGACAAGAGTAGGGTTGAGTTATACGATCTTATCAATGATCCGTCCGAGCTTGATAATAAAGTGATGGATGAACCCGACTTGACCAAGATTATGTCTACTGAACTTCTTTCCTGGAAATCAAAATTGCCGGACGGCCCTTCGGATAAAAATGCCGGAACCAATATGTATAACTGGCCAAAATAAAATTGTAAATAAAAATAAATTAGTATATGAAAATAGGCCTAGGTTGGTGGGGTTTTAGGGAATTGCCCTTTGAGGAACACTTGAACATTTGTAATCAATTTGGATTTAAGATTTTGGAAATAGGTATAGGTGATGAGTTGCCTTCAACTTTTTCAATAGGATTGGATGAAACGGTAATAGGAAAAAGTATGTCGCTCGCGAGTCGATTTGGGATTAAGTTGCCCTATGCAACAGTGGAAAATGATTTTACCCTGACCAATTTGGAAGACCATAATAATATGATCGAACATGTTTACAACGCTATAGAACAAGCAGCATTATTTAAGGTATCGCATATTAGGTTATTTGTTGGATTTATGCCAGCTGAAGATATTACCAATAAAATATATTTTCAAGTAATCGATGCTATGAAAAGGTGCAGCCAAATCTGCAGAGAATATGATATTTCCATTTCTATTGAAACCCATGGGAGAATTATTCATAAAAATGGTATCGCCTTCCATTATAATACGATGAGTACCGATCCCAAATTTCTTGAAAGGCTGATGAGGGATCTGCCAGGTAATGTCGGCTTTAATTATGATCCCGGTAATATAAAGGCAGTGCGACCTGCGGATAAAACTTACTGCTTGGATATAATCAATGAACGAATAAATTATTGCCACCTAAAAGACTGGAAAAGGAAACAGGGCGGTTGGGAAGCAGTGGCTATTGGGGATGGTGATTTGGACTATACTCGAATTTTCGAAAAAATGAAATTCGACGGCATATACTTAATTGAATATGAACCTGTTCAAGATCTAAAAAATGGTATAAGTCGAAGTTTAAATTACCTTGATAATATTGGAGTCAATTACATAATGTAATTAGAGATCGAGTATTATGAAAGCAGGAGTTTGATGGTAATTTGGATAATCGAGGGGCTAGGAGTTTCAGTCCCCAAGTGTATTTTAAAAACATGGTGACAAGGTAGCCATTAACTATTTAAAGAATCGTTCAGAAGCCAGGCAAGTTATATCATCCATAGAAAAATGGGGTATAGCAAGGCTAAGTGCCTATGGCATAACAGAGGAAATTAAAAGGGATTGTTTAAATATAGAATTGATTGTAAACAATGCGAATGGCCACTAGCTATTATCAATATAGAAAGTTAAATATGGAATGACAATTGTTAGAGTAATTGATTTTTTTGTAATGGCGCTTATTTCACATTTAAACAAGTTAGAGAATAAACAAGTATATACAACTGAAATACAATGCTATGGAAAAAAATCTGACTTGAGATACTCTGGGATAGGCCGAAACAAAATTAATAATATGTTATAATTATGGAAATATCAAATTCATTAGTATGGTATAAGCTATTTAAGCATCCAAGGTATGGAACATGGGATTTTCATATTAGGGAACCTAATGTGTATAGAAATTGATAAGGGCTCATTTATATTTTGATTTCAAAAATTTATACTAATTATTTAATATTATTACTTATGTCCAATTTAAACCGCTGCGGAGTTTTTATAAGTATTCTCATAATTGGGTCTTTTACCATAAGTTCTTGTAAACAAAAGGATGAAAAATCCTTAATACATTATGATGAACTTTCCGATCAAGAAAAAAGGCTACCACAAAACGCAATGGCATCAATGAATGTGGCAAAAAATTTGAAGATGAATTTGTTCTCGTCGGAACCTACGATTACGAATCCTACAAATATGGCTATTGATGCCAATGGCAGGATTTGGATTTGTGAGGGGCGAAACTATAGAAATTTTCGAAACCCTAAAAACCCTTATGAGAAAAAGGGCGACCGCATTATGATTTTGGAAGATACAAATCAAGATGGGGTGGCGGATACCTCCAAAGTATTCTATCAAGGGGAGGATATCAATTCTGCACTAGGGATATTGGTATTGGGGAACAAGGTTATAGTCTCCGTGAGCCCAAATATTTTTGTCTTTACCGATGAAGATGGTGATGATGTGCCCGATTCTAAGGAAATTATGTTTAGCGGTATAGCTGGTATAAATCATGACCATGGTGCACATGCTTTTATTTTTGGCCCTGATGGACGATTGTATTTCAATTATGGGAATGAGGCGAAGCATCTTTTAAGTAAGGAAGGGGATACAATATTGGATATACATGGTCAGAAAATCAAAAATTCTGGACGGCCATATTGGGAGGGTATGGTATTTCGGTCGGAACTGGACGGATCCAATGTTGAAGTGTTAGGACATAATTTTCGGAATCCTTACGAACTTGCAATAGATTCATACGGTGGGCTTTGGCAGTCGGATAATGATGATGACGGTAATCGAGGTGTACGAATTAATTTCCTAATGGAATACGGGAACTATGGCTTTAGAGATAAGATTACGGGGGCCGGCTGGCAGAAACGTAGAGCTGGATGGAGTGATTCCATTCCCAAAAGACACTGGCATCAAAATGACCCAGGTACGGTACCCAATCTTTTGCAAACAGGCTCAGGGTCTCCATGTGGAATGATTGTATATGAGGGTGATATGTTGCCTGGTAAATTTAAAAATCAGTTGATTCATGCTGAGCCTGGTCACAATGTTGTTCGTTCCTATATTATCGAGAATAATGGAGCTGGGCACAAGGCCCATATCGAAAACATTATAACAAGCAAGGACAATTGGTTTCGACCCGATGATGTTGCAGTTGCACCTGATGGCTCCCTCTTCATATCGGATTGGTATGATGGTGGGGTTGGTGGGCATATGGCAGATGATGTTGCTCGAGGCAGAGTTTATCGCCTGTCTACTATGGATAATTACATCCCATACAAGCTTGAGTTGTCTACAGCGGAAGGAGCGGCAAAAAATTTGATTTCTCCTAATATGGACGTTTTTTACCAATCATGGCAAAAGCTTCATTCAATGGGAGAGTTAGTGGAACCCTATTTAAGCGAATTAATCAAAAAAGATGGAATTGCAAAAGCAAGGGCTTTATGGTTAGGTGCAAAAATACCTTCCAAGTGTCTAAAATATATTGATATGGCATTATCAGATAAGGATCCAAAATTTCGTATGCAGGGAATCCGGATGGCCAAGTATGTGGCAATTGATAAGTTGACGGACTTTATTGTTAAAGTAGTAAATGATTCTTCGGCACAGGTACGAAGGGAGGCTGCAATTGCACTAAAATATATAGGGACTAAGGATGCAGCCAGACTTTGGGCCGATTTGGCCGTCCAACACCAGGCGGGTGATCGCTGGGAATTAGAGGCGTTAGGTATAGGGGCGGATATTTATAGTGATTTATATTTTGGAGCCTGGAAGAACAAAGTTGGCGATAATTGGCATAACCAGGCTGGAAAAGATATCGTATGGCGGGTAAATGCAGAAGCCACTGTACCTCTATTAATAAAACTAATAAAGGACAAGAACATTTCCCCAGATATAATACCATCATATTTTCGGGCCTTCCACTTCAAAACTCATCCGAAAAAAAACCAACTGCTCCTTTCCCTATTAACTTTGAATCACCCCCATAGAAAATTAATACAGACGTATGCAGTTGGTGAATTGGACGAGGCATTTGTAAAGAATTCCTCAGTGTACACCCGGTCCGTTAAAAAGATTTTACCTCATATCGAAGGTACCCCAGAGTGGTTGAGGGCTATAAAAAACTTAAAGGTAAAGGGTCAAGAGAAGGCATTGTTTCAATTGACAATTAGCGATACCGATATAGAAATACGCAAAGAGGCAGCTGCTATGCTCTTTGATGTTGGTGGCAGTAATTATGTTACAGAATATTTTAGATCTAATGGGTCCGATTTGTCTAAACTTCAATTGATGGATGTTTTAGGAGGAGTGGGCCAAGGGACTGCAATCGACTTTTTGGAAAAGTGTCTATTGGAAAATAAATTCTCTACTTCATTAATGCGTAAGGTTGTAGAATCACTTGGCAATACTGGAAATGGCCAAGCAAAATTATATGATCTTTTGGTAAACGGTATGATCAAAGATGAATATAAAATTACTGCCGTCCTCAAGCTTATGACAAGTAGAAATGATGAAATCAGGAAAAGCGCTCCCAATTATTTGGCACCCATCGGGGAGAACAGTATTGACATATTGGCTCTGGAACAAAAGGAGGGTGATGCTGATACAGGTAAATTGGTCTATAATACCTATTGTGCCTCTTGCCATGTGGCAGATGGGGCTGGTATTGATTTCGGACCAGGTTTGTCAGATATTGGGAACAAACTTTCTAAAAGCTTTTTATATTCCTCAATAGTCTATCCAAGTGCTGGTATCAATTTTGGATATGAAGGATACAATATCAAATTAAAGGATGGTAGTGCACTTATGGGATATATTATAGGAAGATCAGAAAATACCATTACTTTAAAAATGATGGGGGCCTCAATAAAGGAAATATCTCTAAAGGATATTGAAAACATGGAGGAAATGGATAAATCTCTTATGCCGGAAGGTTTGGATAGGGTAATGGAGGAAAAGGATTTGATAAACTTAGTAGCTTATTTGGAAACCTTGAAAATACAAGAGTAGGCAAAACAAAAACTTATCAAAAACAAATATTGCTCATAAGTATGAATACAGAAGATTATACTATGCGGTAATTAGTAATAGTATGGAATTTTGTGCTATACCATCAATGGGAGTTTATAAATATGAATTTTAAAAGTGTTCTATTAATTTAATCTGAGCATTCTAAAATGTCATACTCCAGAAGTTATGTTATTAAATTGTTACTGGTTTAATATTATATAGGTCACTATACTTTGTTTGCCTATAAAGCATGTCAATTATGACATTAAAAATATATAAGCTCATGAAAAATCTAAATGAAAAAGTGGTATTGGTCACCGGAGCCTCCAAGGGACTTGGTGCTTCGATAGCCAAATGTGTGGCAAATAACGGTGCTAGAGTAGCCCTTAACTATTTAAAAGATCATTCAAAGGCCGCTCAGGTTGTTTCCGAAATCGAAAAAAAAGGAGGGATGGTAAAATCATATGCCTATGATATAACTGAGGAAACTGCCGTAATCAAAATGGTAGAGGGAATAGAAAGGGATTTTGGGGAAATTGATGTAATCGTAAACAATGCAACGGGCCCACAACATATGATTAAATTAGAAAATCAAATATGGGATGACTATTTAGGACAATTAGATTTTTTTGTAAAGGCTCCGCTGCTTTTACTTAAAGCCAATCTTGATAAGATGAAGCAAAGGAGGGCAGGAAGAATTATTAATATTGGCAGTGAGGTGGTAGAGTTAGGGAGTAAGGAATTTGGACATTATGTTGCAGCTAAAGGTGCCATGCTCGCACTAACTCGTAGCTGGGCAACGGAATTGGGTCCATTTGGGATAACATGCAATTTGGTTGCACCAGGATGGATCCCTGTAGAGAGGCACTTAGGGACATCCGAAGAGGATTACAACTTATATAAAGCTAATTTGCCTCTTGGTCATCAAGGTTCCCCAGATGATATTGGACAGGTAGTAGCATTCTTGGCCAGCGAATCCTCAAAGTTTATTACAGGTCAAAAAATAGCAGTTAATGGTGGAAAAACTTTTTTATGATTATGGTTCAAGCATAGTTCTTGACAAGCTTGATTATTTATTAATAAACTTATTATTAAAATATATTATTTAGATATGACAAAATTATTATCGAACAAAACGGCTATTGTAACTGGGGGTTCCAATGGATATGGATATGGAATTGCCAAAAAATTAAAGGAAGCCGGAGCAAATGTGTGGATTACCGGCAGGAGTATAGAAAAACTTAAAACTGCCGCATCTGAATTGAATATAAATTATAAAAGAGCGGATGTAACTAGTCCAGAAGATTGGGATGAATTAGTAAAAGCCATTATTGAGAAACATGGTCAATTGGATATTCTTATAAATAATGCGGGGGGTGGAATTGCTATTGCGGATATTACAGCGCAATCCGATTTGGATATTAAATCATCAGTTGAATTAAATTTACTAGGGGCAATATATGGTAGCAAAAGAGCTGCCGACCTTATGGTAAAACAGAAATCGGGTACAATTATAAATATATCTTCCATTTGCTCCACCCAGGCATGGCCAGGATTCAGTATATATGCGGCAGCAAAGGCCGGATTGGAACAGTTTAGTAGGTCATTGTATGTGGACTTAAGACCACATAGCGTTCGAGCAATGTGCATTACTCCATCCTGGGGCAACACTTCTTTTAATGAGGCTACCGGTCTACAAGGATTTGATGAAGAAGTAGCGAAAAAAGCTATTCAGCCGGACGACATGGGAAAAGTGGTGGTGGATGCATGCTTATTACCTGATCATTTGATTATCCCGGAGCTTACAATAATGCCAATGGTTCAAGAAATTATCCCTTATTAAAACAAAAAGTATATGTTCGATTACGATGTTGTTATTATTGGGGCAGGAAGTGGTGGAATTGGAGCCGCACTGTCAGCTGGAAAGTATGGGCTTCGAACCCTTCTTTTGGAAAAAAACAATGAGATAGGAGGTAATGCGGCTGTTAGTGGTGTTTCTGTATGGGAAATGGGCGCAGGGGGTACAGGAGTTCCCTTTGATATTTACAAAAGAATGAAGAAGGTTCATAATGCTGTGGGTATATATGAATTCAACCGTCATTGCGCATGGAAAAACGAATCAGGTGAATCACAGTTTCCTGCCGGGGCAGATCTTACAATATCTCCGAATTTTAAATATGTTGATAGCCTACGCCGATTTGGATCGGGCTCTTTAGCTACAAGTGAGAATTTCGTTCGAAAGTACTGGCATGGCGTGCCATTTGAACCTATTATTTATCAGCATATTGTTGAAGAAATGCTAAAAGAGTATCCGAATATCGAATTGTTAAAAAACACATCATTTGTAAAAGCCGAATATATAAATGGTAAAGTAATTTCTATTAAACTATCCAATAAAAAGGATATAAGAGCAGAATATTATATAGATGCCACAGATGATGGTTATTTAAGTAGGGCTTGTGGGGGCCAAACTCTTTTCGGTCAGGAATCAAGGAGTATGTTCAAAGAACCTAGTGCACCATTAAGCCCCACTAAAAAACTAAATGGTGTCAGTCTTATTTTTAGAATTTCTCCAGCAGATAAAAATGAGGTACAACCTTTACCAGATGATATTTCATCAGAATGCTGGTGGACATCAAAATTTCCACTTACTAGTTTGGTACAATATCCAAATGGAGATTACAATGTTAATATGTTGCCAACTATGTCCGGGGACGAGTTTTTTAATTGGGTTGATACCGAAGTATCTGCTTATGAGGAATGCTTAAGGAGAAGTTTGGCTCACTGGCACAATCTACAAACTAATTATCCAATTTTCCAATCCTTTAAAATAACCTCTCGTTTTATTTCACTGGGAGTTAGGGAAACACACCGTGTATTTGGTGAGTATGTCCTTACTGAAAATGACTTGGTTAAAGGGCTAAAACAACAGGGTCATCCTGATATTATAGCTATCTCTGACCACCCCATGGATGTTCACGAAGAAGGTAGGTCTGGATGTACGGAATTGGATTTCCCTTATGGGATACCTTACCGCTGTTTGATTCCTAAGGGATTTAAAAATGTACTAATGGCCTCGAGGGCGGCAAGTTTTAGTTCATTAGCTGCGTCAAGTTGTAGGTTGTCTAGAACTATGATGCAATTGGGGCAAGCGGCAGGTACTGCAATTTATCTGGCCAATAGGGATAAAGTGAATGTAATGGCAATTGCACCTGAAGAACTTCGTTCGGAATTAAGGAAAAATCACGTTCAGTTGGAGTGGCCAATGTCCAATGATTTAAGGGAATATTTAGAAAAAGAATAGTTATAAAAAAATAGATTTTGCAGACAAATTTAAACGGATTCGATTTTACGGTTATATTTTTTTATTTACTGGGGTTAATAATTTTGGGCTTTTGGGTCGGTAGTAATCGAAAAAGTTCAGAAGATTATTTTCTTGCAGGAAGGGATTTAAATTGGAAAATTATTGGCTTATCTATTTTTGGGACCAATATAAGTCCGATGATGTTAATAAGTTCTTCTGGGGTTGCCTATGCCTATGGGATGGTGGCAAACAATTTTGAATGGCTAGCCTTCATTTTCCTTATTCTTATGGCAATGGTTTTTCTTCCTCATTATTTGTCAACGCGAATTAGTACCATGCCTGAATTTATTTATAAAAGGTTTGGGGCTCCTAGTAGAAATATTCTTTCGTGGATAATCTTTGTGCAAATTACCATAGGGGTAGGAGCGGTATTGTTTGCAGGGTCAATATTAATGGGCCAATTAATGCAATGGCCGCTATGGTTGTCATTGCTTTTAATGACATTCATCTCCGCAAGTTTTACAATTACGGGTGGTTTGAAAGCAGTAGCTATTACTGATGCTTTTCAATCAATATTAATGATAGTGGCATGTGCAATATTGACTGGGGTTGGCATCAATGAGATTGGTGGTTTTGGAAAATTGTATGATTTAGTTCCAGAGGATCATTGGAAATTGTTTAGGCCGGCGGATGATTCGGCCTATCCTTGGCCAGCTATTGTATTTGGGTATCCTGTGATGGCTATTTGGTATTGGTGTACCAATCAAACAATTGTACAGCGGGCACTGGGGGCAAAAAACCTTGAGGAGGCACAAAAGGGTATATTATTTACAGGGTACTTGAAAATTTTAGTGCCGGTTATATTTTTTCTTCCGGGCATAATCTGTTTGGCATTACACCCTGATTTAAAGGATTCCGATGACGCCTTTATGACAATGGTGGACAATTATTTGCCTAACGGAATGATAGGATTAATAGTAGCCATGTTGATGGCAGCCCTTATAAGTACTGTCAACTCAATGTTAAATTCGGCAAGCACTATTTTTACCTTGGATATATATCAGAAGAAAATTAATAGGGGAGCTAGTGACAATCAATTAAAGAAAATGGGACAATTAGTTACCGGTCTGGTTGCTTTTGTTGCAATTTTCATAGCATATGGTCTTGATTCGGTAGACGGAATGAATCTTTTTGATCTTATTAATTCTATTTTCTCTTTTTTAAGTCCTTCATTGGCAGCTGTCTTTATGTTGGGTATATGCTGGAAAGGTGCTACACCCAAAGCAGCATTTTATACGCTTATAATTGGTAATATTCCTAGTGTTATAATTGGATTTTGTTATTTGTCGGGTTGGCCTTCCAAGGAATACTGGCCTCACTTTTTATTAATTACCTTTTATCTTTTTGCCTTCTTAATGGTGTTTATGATTGTTATATCACTATTCACAAAAAAGACTTCACCATCGTCTCCATTACCTACTTTATTAGAGGCCTACGCATCTTTTGGTAAAAAGAATAATAGAAATATATGGATTGGATGGGCTGTGTTATCATTAATCATGATTGGTTTGTATCTCTTTTTTGAATTGATATTATGAAAATTAGGTTCTGGGAATTGAACATAGATATAATTGCTTACCAAGCTTTAAAAACAAAACAATTAAACGAACCAAAATTAACCATTGAAGAGTGATGGATCGGAAAGACATTTTAAATAATTTAAGAAATTTAAAAGAAATATCAGTATTGATTGTCGGGGCTGGAATTAATGGTGCAGGACTCTATCGGGAACTTACACTTCAGGGTGTTCCTACCATATTGATAGATAAGAATGATTTTTCTTCAGGTGCAAGTGCTGCATCCTCTCGGATGATTCATGGGGGCCTTCGTTATCTAGAGAATAATGAAGTAAAACTTGTTAAGGAGAGTCTTTCGGAACGGAATAGATTAATACTCAATGCTGCCCATTATGTTAAACCATTGCCGACTACGATACCCATATTTAGTTGGCTTTCAGGAACCATTAGTGCTGTACCAAAATTTTTTGGTAGGCCTACACGGAATGTTGGTCGTGGAGCTTTAATTGTCAAATTGGGTTTAAGCCTATACGATTTTTATACACGAAAGCAACGAATATTACCAACACATAATTTTACATCAAGAAAAAAAGCACTAAAAAATAGGCCGGAGTTACATCCGAATATTGTTGGTACAGCAACTTATTTTGACGCATGGATTTCATATCCCGAACGCTTGTGTCTAGAACTGATAAAGGACTCTAATTCAATAGGGAACAATTCGTTGGCTGTTAATTATATGGGTTTAGAGAACTGTAATTATGACTCCGTAGTTGTAAAGGATACTATTACGGGGGAATGTATAACTCTAAAACCAGAAATTGTTGTTAATGCCACAGGTGCTTGGATTGATATAACAAATAGGACATTAGGGAAAAAATCCCATTATATAGGGGGTACAAAAGGTTCTCATTTGGTTATAGACAATGTGGAGCTTACAAAGGCTACACAAGGTCAAATGCTATTTTATGAAAATGAGGATGGTCGAATTTGTATACTTTTTCCATTTCAAGGGAAGGTGTTAGTTGGTTCAACAGATATTAAAATTGATAATCCAGAGGAGGCGATCTGTCATAAAGATGAGGTAGCATATATGTTAAATGCCGTGAAGCAGATCTTTCCTAAAATTGAAATTCCAAATTCTGATATAGTATTTCAATTTTGTGGAGTTAGACCATTGCCTAATTCTAATGCAGATGTCACAGCACGGATAAGTCGCAATCATAGTATAGAAATTATACCAGCTTCAAAAACCAATAAGTTTCCTATTTATAATTTGGTTGGAGGAAAATGGACAACATTCAGGGCTTTTTCAGAAAAGACAGCTGATGAAATCTTGAAAGTCTTGAATTTTTCAAGAAAAATAGATACCTGGGATATTTCGATTGGAGGGGGGAAGAATTTTCCTAAAAATAAAACAGAAAGAAACAACTGGCTTGATAAAATACAAAGTCAAACAGGGCTGTCAGTTCGTAAACTAGAGAAACTTTTGGAACGTTACGGGACAGAGGCCGAAGCAGTAGCTTCATTTATGGTTAAAGATAATGATCAACCTCTTGATTTTCACACGGAGTACACCTTTAGGGAAATGATGTATTTAGTTAAAAATGAATATGTAGTCCATTTGGATGATCTTATCCTAAGACGAACCACAATTGCTTTAAAAGGTGAGCTGACTTATTCACTACTAAAAGAAATAGGATCCATTCTGGGAAAATTGAATAATTGGTCAGAAAATACTTTGGAAGAAGAAATAAATAGAACTTTAGAAATATTAAGCCGTAATCACAATTTAAAATTAAAATAAGAAATATTATGTATATATCTCCTAAGGTCAGATTAAAGAGGATGTTCAACAAGTCAGGAAAATGTTTGGACGTTGCTATAGATCACGGAATTTTTAATGAATTTAGCTTTTTGGATGGGCTCGAAAATGTCGAAAAAGTTATTGGGCAACTAGTGTTGGCTGGTCCGGATGCTATTCAAACCAATTATGGTCAAAGCGATATTTTACAGAATATCCCGGGCAAGAATAAACCAGCTTTAGTAATGAGGGTGGATGTAGGGAACCCTTATAATCCTGAAATACATAAGGTTATGTATAGTGCTCTTCAAAATGAAAATGAACCTTTACTTGAAGCTCTCCGAATGGATGCTGCTTGTGTTGTCTGCAATTTATTGCTTCTTCCCGGGGAACCAGATTTACATCGCCTAAGCATAAAAAATATTAGTAGAATCAGATCGGAATGTGATAAATACGGAATGCCATTAATGATTGAACCTTTGGTTATGAAGAGTAATAATAGTAGAGGGGGGTATCAAGTAGATGGTAATAAGAAATTAATAGTTCCTCTTGTGAGACAAGCACGAGAGTTAGGAGCGGATATTATAAAAGCGGATCCAACAGAACACGTGGAAGATTATCATGAGGTAGTGGAGGCTGCTCGTTGTCCTGTACTGGTGCGAGGTGGGGGAAAGGAAGAATTAAAAGAGATTTTTAAAAAAACTTATGGATTTCTTCAACAAGGAACCAAGGGATTGGTTTATGGAAGAAATATATATCAACATCCTAATCCAGCTCAAATTGTAAAGGCTTTTATGGCCATGATTCATAAGGATGCAACACCAGAGGAAGCAATGGAAATTTATAATAACAATATAGAAAAAGCATAGTATGAGTACTTTAAAAATTAAGATTCCCGAGTTTGTACCCTCCTTATTCGGGTGCAAATGGAGGGTTTCGCAAGCAGATAACTATCAAAACGTTTATAATCCATCTACCGAAGAGGTTATTAGTAAAACTCCGATGGGTAGTTCTGAAGACGTGGAAGTAGCTGTGGAATGTGCCAAAAATGCATTTAAAACATGGTCTGAAACTCCTGCAACTCGGCGTGCCGACATTTTATTTAAATATCGCTCCTTATTGGAAGATAGATTCGAGGAGCTAAGTGAATTGATTTCTCTGGAAAATGGCAAGACTTTGGATGAGGCTAGGGGCGATATGCGAAGAGGCTTCGAAGTAGTAGAATTTGCATGTGGTATAGCGCATCTTAGTAAAGGTGAAAGTTTAGGGCAAGTGGCCAACAATATAGATGGCGTTACAATGAGGGAACCATTAGGTGTTTGTGTAGGCATAAGTCCATTTAACTTTCCAGCAATGGTACCTATGTGGATGTTTCCTTTAGCCATAGCTTGTGGCAATACATTTATACTAAAGCCTAGTGAAAAGGTCCCTCTAACTGTTGTAAGACTAGGGGAAATTTTTATGGAGGCAGGTTTACCTGATGGAGTTTTGAATATTGTACATGGCGGAAAGGAAATTGTTGATGCCTTTTGTACACATCCTAAAATTGCGGCAATTAGTTTTGTTGGATCCTCCCATATTGCCAAATATGTTTATTCCTTGGGAACAAGTCATGGCAAGCGGGTGCAAGCTGGGGGTGCTGCAAAGAATGTTCTACTGGTTATGCCAGATGCGGAGCAAGATGCTACCCTAAGGGCAATTATGGGGTCGGCATTTGGTTGCGCAGGTCAACGCTGCATGGCCGGTTCATTACTTATGGGAGTTGGTGAAAGTGCCGAATCATTAAAAGAAGGCGTTGTCAGGGCAATGGATGAACTTGTTTTAGGGGATCCATTACGCAATGAAGCTACTCAAATGGGGCCAGTGATAGATTTTAATAGTAAGGAACGGATTACGAATATTATAGAAAATACAAAAAGGACGGGTGCCAAATTAGTAAGGGACGGTCGAAATGGAATTCCAGAGAAAGGTTTTTTTGTCGGCCCCACCTTATTTGAACATGTTACACCGAATATGTCAATTTTCAGTGAGGAAATTTTTGGACCCGTGTTGTCAATGCTGAACCCCAAAAACATAGATGAAGCGATTCAATGGCTCAACGGTTTAAATTATGGAAACGGAGCTACTATTTTCACAAGTAATGGTGGTGCGGCCAGAAAGTTTACCGGGGATATTAAGTGTGGTATGGTAGGAGTCAATGTCGGTGTACCGGCACCAATGTCATTATTTCCTTTTTCTGGTTGGAATGATTCCTTTTACGTAGATCTTCATATGCAAGGTACGGAAGGGATAATGTTTTACACTCGTCAAAAAGTAGTGCTTTCAAGGTGGGATAATATGTATCAAAGAAAATCAGGTTGGTAAAGGAATTGAAAATGATAAATACTTTTAGTACTGCTAATAGAATAATTTCAGGGGCGGGTGCGAGTGGTCACATTTTGGAGGAAGTAAACCGAATAGGGGCAACAAGGGTTCTTTTTATTACGGATTCCTTTATAGAGAATATTGGTTTGATTGACAAATTATCTGCTGGATTTAAAGAGGCAGGAATATCAAGGGAAACCTTTAGCAAGGTGCAACCCAATCCTACAGTCCATAATGTTGAGGAAGGATTACGTATACTTATCGAATCTAAAGCAGATATGCTTATAGCTGTTGGTGGTGGCAGCCCTATTGATGCTGCCAAGGCAATAGCGATTGCTATTAACAATAAACCTCCCCTTTCACAATATATGGGTTACCAAAAAATCCCGAAACCAGGAATCCCAGTAATAGCAATACCGACCACAGCTGGAACTGGAAGTGAGGTTACTAAGGTTACGGTGATATCAGATACGGAAACTGATGTAAAGATGATGATTTTTGACGATTATTTATTGCCTGAGGTAGCATTAATTGATTATGAACTAACACTTACGATGCCTGCTGCTCTTACTGCTCATGTCGGTATTGATACGTTAACTCATGGGATAGAGGCTTATGTATCAAAAAAATCTTGCGCAATGACCGATGCCCTTGCTCTTTCTTGCATCCGTCTGGTAGCTGAAAATTTAGAAATTGCTTGGAACGATTTAAATAATAAAACTGCGAGAGAAGGTATGGCAATGGCTGCCTGTCATGGAGGAATGGCGTTTACGAATAGTAGTGTTTGCTTGATTCATGGTATGAGCCGCCCTTTAGGAGTACAATTTCATTTACCACATGGTCTTTCCAATGCGGTTCTATTGCCCACGGTAACAAAGTTTTCAATATCCGGAGCAGCACATAAATATGCTCAAATAGCCAGAGCAATGGGGATGGCCAAAAATACAGATACTGATGAAGCTGCCAATCTAGACTTGATCATAGGTTTAGAAGCATTGAATCGGCGCTTAAAAGTACCTCGATTAAGGGATTGCAAGGGGATCGAGAAAGCAAAATTTCATGAAGTACTCCATAAAATGGCCGATGATGCCTTAGCTTCTGGAAGTCCGCAGAATAATCCTATTGTTCCTAGCAAAGATGAAATAATAAAACTCTATCAGGAAGCTTGGTAAACTAAGTGATCATCGTAAAAGAATAATTTTAAAGATATGAAAAAGTTTCTTTTGGGTATAGATAACGGTAACACCGTTTGTAAAGCGGTTATTTTTGACTTTACTGGATGTTTGGTTGCACAGTATTCCCAAAAGATAAGAACTATTTATCCTGTACCAGGTTATAGTGAAAGAAACTTGAACGAGCTTTGGAAGGTAAACGCAGAGACAATTAGACAAGTCATTCAAAAGTCCGAAATACATCCAAAACAGATTGCATGTGTAGGTTCAACAGGTCATGGAAATGGGTTATATATTTTGGATAAAAAAGGACAACCATTAAAAGGGATACAATCATTGGATTCGAGAGCACAGGCTATATGTGAGCAATGGAATAAAAATGGCTTGGATAAAAAGGTTCGACTCTATACCTATCAAAAATTTTGGGCATCCCAAACCAATACTTTATTAAAGTGGATACAACAATTTGAACCGGAATTATATCAAGAGATTGGTTCAGTATTGCTTTGTAAAGATTTTATCAATTATTGTCTTACCGGTGTGATAGGCTCTGATTATACAGATATGGGCGCAACTAATTTGTTGGATATTAATAAGGTAGCATACAATTCGGAGATTTTTGATCTTTATGGAATAAATGATATAATTTCTAAATTACCACAATTACAAAGCTGTACTAAAGTTTTGGGTAAAGTGTCAAAAAAAGGGGCAGCCTATACTGGATTGTTAGATGGAACGCCTGTGGTAACTGGCATGTTGGATGTAGACGCCTGTATGGTAGGGTCTGGGGTAATAAAAACGGGACAGGCAAGTGCTATCGTGGGCAGTTGGAGTGTTAATACTGTTGTTACCGATTCTCCAGTTCTTAATAGTGATTTGGCAATGTCAACTACCTTTGCAGTTCCGAACCTGTGGAAATCAGTTGAGGCAAGCGCAACATCAGTTTCTAATTTAGAATGGTTTATAAGGGAATTCTGTTATAAAGAACAGCTGGAGGCCCAAAAAAGAGGTGTATCGGTTTACGTTGTATGTGATGAGTTGGTTAATACCGTTTTGGATGATAAGAGACCATTAATTTTTCATCCTTATTTGCACGGGTCGGGAGATAGTGGAAATGCAAGAGCAGGATTTTATGGGCTTGCTGGTTGGCATAGCAAAGCGGATATGTTAAATGCAATTTATAAAGGTATTGTATTAGGTCATTTAGAACATATAGATAAATTGAAGCGTGGCGGCTCTGACTTTGAAAAGATTAGACTTACCGGGGGAGGATCTAGGAGTCCGGTATTATGTCAGATGTTTGCCGATGCATTAAATATGATAGTTGAAGTACCCCAAAGTCTAGAAACCGGAACTTGGGGCGTTGCCATGGCCGCAGGAATTGGAGTGGGTGCTTTTATGAATTTTGAAACAGCTAGCGATTCAACCGTAATAATTGGAAAAGTATATATCCCAAATAACCAAAATGCTTCATCATTTGTGACTCTTTATCAAGAGTACAAACATCTTCAGAATAATTTGAGTGAGTTTTGGTCTCAAAGAGGGAGTCTAAGAAAATAGAACGTTTAGCATCATTCAGCCCCAGTTCAATTATAATAAAAAGGGGTTGAAAGTTTGGTGTATTCAATAACTAATTACTTCGTGATATAGTTCATTCGCTCAACTGGTTAGATTAAGATGAATAGCTTAAGAAACAATTATCTGATTCGCCTCATCCAACACTGTATTTGTGAAGCTTTTCAAATAGATTTCCGTTGTCCTTAGGGAATTATGGCCCAACCCTTCACTGATTATTTCTGTTGATATTCCCATAAATTTGGCAATGGTGGCCCAGGAATGACGTATATAATAGGTCGTAAATTCACCCTCTATCCCTGCATCCTTTGCAATGATCTTAAGACGTTCGTTCATTCTCCTCCTTTGCGATTTGTACTTTTGAAAATGCTTGGTGCTGCCGTCATAGTTAGTAGGAAGCAAATAATCTTCAGGTCGTTTTCCCTTAAGGTAGAACTTCAAGATGTCTTCCAGACTTTCGGTAATCCTGACCGAGAAGGGGTCGCCCGTTTTGCTCCTTCCATATAGAAGACGGTCGCCCTCGATATTCTTTACCTTGAGCTTGACCAGATCTATAAAGTTCATTCCCCTGCAGTAGAACATGATCAGGGCATAGTTTTTGGCGTGCCAAAGTGGGCTTTCCTGCTCGTATTCCAAATTCT
Source organism: Arenibacter troitsensis (assembly GCF_900177645.1). GTDB lineage: Bacteria > Bacteroidota > Bacteroidia > Flavobacteriales > Flavobacteriaceae > Arenibacter > Arenibacter troitsensis. The sequence goes on along the minus strand of NZ_FXAO01000006.1, from coordinate 72,423 downwards.
TTAGATCCATGATCTTGACCTTTGCCACGGCCTTCTTTTTGGTCCTTGCCTTCGAAGGCGACCTATAATGATCGAACGGATTTTTTATCGGAACAAATTGGTCTTCTTTGATGGCACTATTGTAAATGGACCGGATCGCCCTCATATACATGCCAATTGTATTCTTCGAATTTCCCTTCTTCAGTTGTTGGGCCTCGAAGTCCCTGAGAAATGTAAGGGTAATATCGTACAGCATCATATCCTTTCCATTATTGAATTTGGTCATGGCATCCACGCCGCTTTGGTACCATTGTGCCGTTCCGGGAATGTTCGCTGCCCGTTTTCTTTTTATCAGCACACTTCCCCATTGGGATAGGGAAATATTGTTGTCAACCTTCTTTTTTATCTCAAAATCCTGTTCGGTATCCCATCTTACCTTGATATGGTCCAGAAGGAGGTCGACATCCAACTGGTCGATACTATCGCCAAGTTCGTATACCACTTGTTTAGCCCAATGGAACTTATCTCCAAGTTCGGCGTTAATCTTTTGGCAGTCCAGCCCATTGTTTGCTGCTGAAGATCTGCGCAGTAGATGGTTTTTTGAATCCCATCCGGCGGGGGAGGTGTAGTGGCCAAGTCGGAGCATTCGGTTCTTTTTGTGGAAGACTTTAAGGACTATGGGATACAGCCCGGTATTCCTGCTTTTGGATTTCTTCCTTGTATCGAGTATCAGACTTACCTTGGCCATGGATTTATTGGTATTATAAGTAAAAGGTAAGAAATAAAAACGCTCACTTTACGCGCACTTTTCCTTGATGTCAAATGGCTACAAATGACTACAAATTAGGCCATAATGATTTAAAGTATTGATATTCAGGTAGATATTATGTGTGTATAACATGTTTTGATGTAAGGTCTAATAGACTGTCACGCAGGGGGTCGCGGGTTCGAGTCCCGTCCGGACCGCTAAAAGCCTTCAACGCAAGTTGAGGGCTTTTTTCATTTTGGGGGACGAATCTGGGGATGAATAAGGGATCAAGTTGAGTTCGTTTTGTGTTCCTAAACAGAAATACATTACATTTTAATGGGTTTTTTAGGTATTAGTCTACGTTTTAAATAAATTGACGATTGTTTTTATTCAGCCCTAATTTATGCGCAGATTTATTATTGCCGTGACTACCTTTATTTCAATTGTGTTGCTTTCTTGTACAAATGATTCTGAATCCGAGAAAATACCTGATGTTACAGCTCCTACAGTAGCTTTTTCAATAGCAGGTATGCCAAATACGCCAGAAGATGGAATAGTGGTGGTAAGCACTTTATTCGTTGTCAATGTGGAAGCAAAGGATGAAGGAGGAATCGCTAAAGTGGAGGCGTTTATAAACGATGAAAAAGTAGGTGAGGAGTCGAAACCACCTTACAGTATTACCATTGATTTGACGTCTTTCGTTTCAAAGGTCGGTAAAACAGAAGGTTTTGATGATTACATTCTTAAGATTATAGTGACGGACAGCAGCGGTAATTCTTCCTCGAAGGATCAAAATATACGTATTGATGCTCAACTACCTTCTATTACCAATGTTTCCATAACAAATGGCTTAATTATTGGAGGTGGTACAAATCCTGTGACATTTGATGTTAGGGATAATGAAGAACTTTCTTCAGTATTGGTGTATATGAATGATGTAATCATTGCAAATATCAATGATAAGAACTATGAATTAAATATTGACACCGCAAATCTTAATGAGGGGGATAACAACTTTAAAATTGAGGTAAAGGATATTGCCGGAAACATAGGTAATCATAGTGTGCAGTTTATTGTTGATAATTCTGGGCCTGAAATAACTCTCGAAGCTATACAGGATGGGCAATTGATTGATCAACTTACAACTCTTGATCCCTCCATACTCGATGCATATTCCGATATACGTTTGGTCGAAATATTCTACGACGACAGAACAATCTTTTCCACAGATGAAGTACTAAATGTGAAATTTGACTTTAACCCGGAAAACTATCCAGCTGGAGAAGCTATTCTAAAAATAAAGGCTGTTGACATCTTGGGCAATGCAAATGAAGTGCTTTTGAATGTTAATGTTTTGAGATTATTATTTACTTTGAACATACCTGAAGGATATCTAAGTCCAAATATTTCTATTAATCATTTTTTGTTTGCTTCTGAGTTGGACGGTAATTTGATTGATATGAAGGAAATTATCTTCGAGACGCGAGTGGTAAAACTATATGCTACTGGCGAATTTGAATTGGGAAGGGATTTCACAATTACCTTCGCTTCTTTAGGAAGAAATGGAGTGGCCTCATACCTAAATAGTTTTTCCCATATTAATCGTCAGAACCTTAATGAAATGACATTAGTAGTACCCAACCGATATTCGGGTTCTAGTTCAAGTATTGTTAGTGTAAATGGTTTTTCAGACTCGACCCAACTGTTTGGTTATGGACGCGATTATCATTTTTCCAGTACCCAGTCAGGAGAAAGGCAAATCCAAAGTTTTGTTCCTTCAAACCATATGGCTGAATCTGGTCCTATTTACATTTATGGTTTTAATCCATTGAACAATTTTTATAACTATCGGCTTCTGGATAGGCCGATCCCTGCCAATTTGGAAATTAATTTCTCGGATTTAAGTGTAGAAAACTTAGTGGAAAAGGAGTTAAGGACCAATCCCGAGGAGTTCATCAATAGCGACCGTTATTTTACATTATACGGATTTCGCAACCAACAGGATTTAGACAACGATTTATACCATAACATATGGTCTTATGGTTATGGACAATATATACGTTCTCCTTTTTATTATAAGTTAAATACGGAATTCTATGAATATGCTTATGAATTAAATATTGGAAATTATAGAGAGAAAGGAATAGGTTTGCCTAAGGACATTATAGTAGTTCCCAATTGGTCAATTGATTACACTTTTGAGAATAAAATAGTCTCGTTGACAAAATCTGGGACTGGGCATATAGTAGGGAGTATTTATTTGGAAGGAGGATATGATGTAAGCGCCCCATATGAATGGAACGTGTTTTTCGATAGTAACAAGGACGGAAATATAGCATTGCCAAAAATCCCTGTTGTACTGCAAAATTATCCTATTTACAATCATTACCAGAACAATTATTTAGAAGTTGTAAGCGTGGGATTGAGGAAATATGATAATATGGAAACCTATGAATCATTTTTGGAGCAAACTTTAAAAGGGAATAAGGCTTTTCAAAAATCATGTCCTCCATATCAAAGTATATTTACAGGAGAAAGACCCCAATCATTTTCAAGTCCGGGCTATTTTTATACTTGGTGGTAGAAATACGGGAAAGCGTTCTTAAAATTGGATTATTACCTCTATTCTTTTATCATTGGAAATTGTACGTTCCCAATTAATTCCTAATTCTCCTCAAATTATAGACTTTGTATATTTCTTTAGGTACCGGGGCCGATTCCTATTTTGGCTCGGCAACTTGAATTAAAACACCGTTTAAATTCCTGTATGAAATTCATAAAGTAGACCATTCTTTTTCTTGCCAATTCTGACTTGTGCGTAGATTACAAATTTTAGTCGGTTGGAATATTCTGTAATATCGAGTGGATAATAAATCTTACTTGCCTTATTATTTCATGGATAATACTTGATTTGGAGTATAGTCAATTTGCGGATTTACCAATATTTTTAATTTCAATTTTTGGTAACCCCGTTTTCTCTGTTTCTTATTTTTTCGAAGAATTCAATTATATTTAGGCAAGACAGGCTAAGAATTGAAAATCCTTTCCTTAATTTTTTCATTCCCTCTTAAAGGAAACCAAGGTGCTGCAATAGGAAATTCCGTTGGTAAATATTGAAAAAGTACCAGCATTTGAAGTAATTGTCATGGATTTGTTTTGCTATGGAAAGGTAAATTTGTGAAACATGCCATCACTTATAAAGATTATATGAATATCAAGGACCAAAAAAGAACCGAGGACTTAAGGGATAAACTAAATGTTTTTTGGAAATTATCAGGCCAAAAGATTTTAGCAATAGATAAGAATTACGATACTTCCAAGGGCTCCCCTGTGTTTACGATCAATGGAAAATACACGACTAGGGGCTGGACGGAATGGACACAAGGCTTTCAGTACGGTTGCGCCGCATTGCAATTTGATGTGACTGGCAGGGAGGAATTCCTAACAATGGCCCGTAGACATACCTTAGATAAAATGGCCTCGCATGTAAGCCATTTTGGAGTACACGACCACGGTTTTAATAATGTGAGTACGTATGGGAATTTACTCCGAATAATGAACGAGGGTAGAATTCCTGAACGGGAATGGGAACGTAATTTTTACGAGTTGGCCCTTAAGGTTTCCGGGGCGGTCCAGGCTAAAAGATGGACGCCCATTAAGAATGGAGGGTTTATGTATTCCTTTAACGGCCCCCATTCCTTGTTCGTGGATACTATTAGGACGGTTAGGGTCCTAATGGTGGCCCACAAACTGGGTCATGGACTAATGGGGGAAAACGATGAAAGAATTAGTCTCCTTCACAGAGGGGTGATACATGCCCTGGCCACGGCCAAATATTCAGTTTATTACGGCGAAGGAAGGGATAGTTATGATACCGAAAGTAGAACGGTCCATGAATGTGTTTTTAATACCAATGACGGAAATTTTCGTTGTCCTAACTCACAACAGGGCTATACTGGTTATAGTACTTGGACCCGGGGCCTAAGTTGGGCCATGTTGGGCTTCGCAGAGGAATTGGAGTTTTTGGAAACTGTAGGGGACGACGAATTGGATGGCTTGGGAAGTAGAGAGGAAATTGAGGCAATATTTTTGAAAGCGGCCAAGGCAACTTGCGATTGTTTTATTGCCAAGACCGCTTCGGATGGAATTCCTTATTGGGATACTGGTGCCCCATTGCTATACAAATTGGGGGATGATTATTTGGAGAAACGCTCCAACCCCTATAATACCTTTGAACCCGTAGATAGCTCGGCAGCCGTTATAGGTGCGCAAGGCTTATTGCGATTGGGGAAATATTTGTTGGACAAGGGCGATAAAGAGGGCGAAAAATATATTCAGGCCGGACTCCTTAGCTCGGAGTCTATTTTTAGCGAGCCTTATTTGAGTACCGATCTTAACCACCAAGGTCTGATATTGCACTCTATATACCATAGGCCCAACGGCTGGGACCATGTTCCTGCAGGAAGTACAATACCCAATGGTGAATCCAGTATGTGGGGAGATTACCACGCCATGGAACTGGGCTTGTACCTGCAAAGGTTAATGGACGATCAGAAATACTATACGTTTTTTGGAAGCACTGAAAGGGCATAAATATGGCAGATCTATCTAAAATGTGCATGCATACCATAACCACCAAGCCTTGGAAATTGACTCAGGCTGTGGAGCATTACGCCGAATCTGGGGTAAGGGGAGTTTCGGTATGGCAGGATAGCGCCCAGGAATTGGGACCTTTAAAAAGTGGAGATCTTATACGGGAAAATAACTTGGAAGTAGTGTCCTATGTGAGGGGAGGTTTCTTTCCCCATTCCAGCAAGGCAAAAAGAGACAAGGCCATTCATGATAATAAAAAAATGATCGACGAGGCTGCCGAACTGGGAGCTCCTATGCTAGTTCTGGTCTGTGGAGCGGAACCCAATTTAGATCTTGAGGAATCGCGTAAGCAAATTCAAGGAGGAATAGAAGATATTGTTCATTATGCCGCAGAAAACAAGGTGCAATTGACCATAGAGCCCCTTCATCCAATGTATGCCGATACCAGATCGGCCATAAACACCTTGAGACAAGCGAATGTCATGGCAGAAGCTATAGCTTCCGAATGGGTAGGAGTTGCGGTAGACGTCTACCATCTGTGGTGGGATCCCGACCTGGAAAAAGAGATCTATAGATGTCAGGAACATGGCAATTTTTCCGCTTTCCATATTTGTGATTGGAACGTTCCGACTACTGACCTTTTGTTAGATCGAGGTTTAATGGGGGAGGGATGCATTAAATTGGATCAAATAAAAAAATGGGTGATAAAATCGGGTTTTGAAGGTTTTCACGAAGTGGAAATATTTTCTGAAAAATTTTGGAAGCAGGACCAAAAGAAATTTATGGATAAGATTGTTAAAAGCTATTCCGATTATTGGAGAAGCTAGGTTTAAAATTTATTGAAATTAAAATTGGGAATTATGAAAGTACATAAGGTAGGCATTATCATGAATGGGGTTACGGGAAGAATGGGTACCAATCAGCATTTAATGCGTTCCATGGTGGAGATAATCAAGCAGGGTGGTGTAAAGGTCAATGAAGCCGAAGTTATAATGCCCGATCCAGTTTTGGTAGGGAGGAACATGGCAAAATTGGAACATCTAAAGTCCATATCCGGGGTAGAAAAGCTTACGACGGATCTTGACAGTGTACTGAGCGATCCCTACTATCAGGTGTATTTTGATTCCCAAACTACCGGAAGAAGGGCGCCTGCCGTTAAAAAGGCCATTAAGGCAGGAAAACATATTTACTGCGAAAAACCCGTGGGGATATCTACCGAAGAGGTATTGGAACTATACCAACTATGTAAACAGAAAAGCCTTAAGAACGGTGTGGTTCAGGATAAGTTATGGCTTCCTGGGATGCTGAAAATTAAAAGACTCAAAGAGCAAGGGTTTTTTGGGGAGATTCTTTCCGTTCGTGGGGAATTTGGATATTGGGTATTCGAAGGGAATTCCATTGCGGCCCAGCGACCGAGTTGGAACTATGTTAAGGAGAAAGATGGAGGTATCATAGTAGATATGTTATGCCATTGGCGGTATGTACTGGATAATCTTTTTGGTAAGGTTAAAGCGGTTTCCTGCTACGGGGCAACACATATTCCAGAACGCGTGGATGAAAATGGAGATAGCTACCAATGTACAGCCGATGATTCGGCATACGCCACTTTTGAATTGGAAGGTGGGGTAATAGCCAATTTTAATTCTTCCTGGACGGTCAGGGTACGAAGGGACGATCTTTTGACCCTTCAGGTGGATGGTACTAAGGGGTCCGCTGTGGCAGGCCTCCGTGATTGTTATATACAGCATTATGGGAGTACACCAAAACCGGTTTGGAACCCCGATATTAAACAGCCTATAGATTTTTATGAGGATTGGAGCCTGGTGCCAAAACAAGAGGATTATGATAATGCCTTTAAGGTGCAGTGGGAATTGTTCTTAAAACATATTGTAAAGGACGAGCCCTTTCCATGGTCTATACTAGAGGGGGCAAAAGGTGTTCAATTGGCCGAAAAAGGCTTGGAAAGCTGGGCAAAAAGAGCTTGGGTAGATATCCCGGAATTATAATCATACACTTAGTAAGTTTATTATATGAAAGCGAAAAAATCAGCCTTGGTTACCGGAGGTAGTAGAGGAATAGGACTTAGTATTGCGAAATATCTGGCAAAAGCTGGTTTTAATATTGCTATCAATGGCATGAGGCCCACAACAGAGGTAACTAGTGTATTGGAAGAGTTGCGGGATTTTGGGGTTGAAGCAATTTATTGTCGCGGCAATGTAGGGGATAGTGAAGATAGGTTGCGAATAATACAACAAATTCAAAACAATTTTGGACAGTTGAACGTCCTGGTCAATAATGCTGGGGTCGCCCCTTTGGAAAGGAAGGACATCCTTGAAACCACTGAGGAAAGTTTTGATAGGGTTTTGGGGATCAACCTAAAAGGTTCTTTTTTTATGACCCAAATGGTGTCCAATGGGATGATAGCGCATCAAAAGATCGATCCTGACTTTCGTGGATGTATCATAAACATTTCTTCGGTTTCTGCCACCATGGCTTCCGTTAATCGTGGGGAATATTGTATCTCGAAAGCTGGATTGAGTATGGTGACCCAATTGTTCGCTGTGAGGCTCGGGGACTTTAATATTCCCGTATACGAAGTACGTCCTGGAATAATTAAGACCGATATGACAGCAGGGGTGCAGGCCAAGTACGATAAATTGTTCGAAGAAGGTATTGCCGTTCAGAGGAGGTGGGGAGAACCTAATGACGTGGGTAAAGTAGTTGCTACCTTGGCAAAAGGAGATTTTGCGTATTCCACTGGACAGGTAGTTTTGGTGGATGGGGGACTATCCATAGGACGCCTATAAAACTATAGGTTTCTTTGGGATTTTCTATAGCTTTCAAAATTGTTTAAATCTGCAGGGCATTTGGATGAACTGCATTAATTAGGGCTTTTTGGCCCCTAAAAATAACCTATCATGAAATCTACCAAAGAAAAATTATGGCTGTTATGTTGCATTTCGGCCTTTTTGATTATCGCATTTGGTCTTAGCCCTTTGGCACTGGCAAGCGATACTTTTGATCCAAAACTGTTTGGAATGCCTTACGTGCTTTGGGTTAGTATAACTTTAAGCATCCTCCTTATTCTATTAACCGTTCTCGGAACTTTGGTGCATCCCGGAAGTGATAATTCTACGGAAGAATGATAACAATCTTTATAGTAATAGCAATAGTTTATTTAGGGGTGCTGGTCACTTTCTCCCTTATTACCAGACAGAAGAATAAAGATTCTACTTCCTATTTTTTGGCAGGTTCCAAGGTGGGCTCCGTACTTGGTATTTTTACTTTGGCGGCCACCCTTTTTAGTACGTTTACCATGATCGGAATGCCCGATTTTTTTAGGACCCATGGGGTAGGTTCATGGATATTTTTGGCCTTTTCTGATGCAGCAATGGTCTTTGGGATTATTTCAGTGGGATATTATCTTAGAAAAAAAGCCAGGCGCAAAGATTTCAGGGGGCTTTCGGGCCTAATGGTACAATGTTATAAAAACAAATTTGCCGGCTATATCACTTTTGTGGGCGCCTTTATTTTTTTGGTTCCCTACGTAGCTATACAGATTAGGGGCATTGCTATTTTTTTGAACGCCACGTTTCCCCAGGCGATGCCTATATGGGGATGGGCTATTTTAATAGTTCTTATTGTGTTGATTTATAGTGAGGTGGGAGGGTTGAAGGCCATTATTTATAGCGATATGCTACAGGGGATTATTTTATTATTGGTCATTAGCGTCATTGCCTATAACTGTGTTTCCTATTTTGGAAATATGGAGAATTTATTTGCGAAAGTGGAAGAGGTAAATGAAAAGCTGCTATCGGTGCCTGGCCCCAATGGTTTGTTCACTACCCAATTCCTTATAGCTTCGCTTATTGCCATTACCATGATCCCTTTTACCCAGCCACAGGTGGTGACCAGGATCATCATTATGAAAAATTATAGATCGTTGTTCAGAATGGCCATAGGATTGGGCATTTTTGCCTTGATCATTATTTTTGCCACCTTGTGTATAGGAATGTATGGGGCGGTAAATTATCCCGACCTGGATACGGCCCAATTTATTCATGCCGTCATAATTACGGACCAATCAAATTTGGTGGCCGCCTTTGCCGTTCTGGGATTAATAGCTGCGGCACTTTCCACTTCTGATTCACAAATTTTTGCATTGGGCGGGGAACTGAGGTCCCTTTTGACAGGGGAGGATAAAAAAATGCTGGGCATAACACGGGTGGCTATAGTCTTCTTTGCAATGGTGGTCTTTGCTTTTTCCCTATTGGCATCCAATGAGCTTGTGCTATTGGCCCGTACGAGTTTTACGGGTACGGCTTTAATGGCGCCTATGATATTTACGGCCCTCTTCAGTACCAGAAAATTGAAAATGGTAATGCCCGTATTTACCCTGCTGTCGATGTTGCTCTTTATAGGCTCGCTATTGAACATTATCCCTAATATGGTTTTGGGGCTTCGCTTGGATTTGATGTTGATGCTACTTTTGGCCTTGCTTGGCCTTTTCACCTACCATTTTTCTCCAAAGGGAGACCTGGACAGCGGAAAAGTCTAGTTTGCCATGGCTTTAAAAAGAATATAAAGAGGGTAAGGTTCACTTCCTGTCTTTCCTTGAATTAGTAAAAATACTATAGGGCAATTACCTGCACCTTTCAGTTTTTTTTGGTATACCAACCATGTTTCTCCTAAAAAATCTTAAATTTCATAAAGAATTAGTCGCGTTTTCTAATATTTTTAAGTGGGAATGAACAAAACACCCTTGTACTCAATTGAAGGAGAAAAGGAATTGGATGGTATTTTTAGGCTTTATCGGTTTAAGGACCAAAATACGACGAATACACCCCTTCCCCATGTTCCCTTTCCTACCAATCATCCCCATAGACATAATTTTTTTGAAATCTGTATTTTTATAGAAGGATCTGGGAACCATATTCTGGATTTTGAGAATTATGAAATTTCTTCCAAAAGTATCCATGTCATCTCGCCAGGACGTACACATCTTATGAATATAGAGAATTATTGTAATGGGTATATTCTGGCTTTTAACAGGGAATTTCAAGCGTTCTATTACCGACAGACCCCCAACATCCTTAACAGTACCTTCTTTTTACATAGGGATATTCCGCCAATTTTGAGCCCAGGGGAGTGCCAGTTTGAAGAACTACTTGGGGTGTTGACCAAGATAAAGGAAGAATTGGCAAAAGGCACCAAGGATGTACACCTGATCATAAGGTCCTATCTTAATATTTTTCTATTAAAGTTGGAAGAGCTATTTGTAGATAAAATTTTCGTCAAGGGAAGTCCAGTGGTGAACGAATTGTTTGTTGAGTTTAGGGATTTGGTAGAGGAAAATTATGGCCGCGTCAGGCAGGTAAAGGAATATGCGTGCATGCTGCACATTACGCCTATAAAACTCAATCGTATTTGTGTCAAATTTTCGGGAAAGAATGCCGGTGACTACATCTTGGATAGGATAGTGTTGGAAGCAAAGAGACAGTTGATTTTCACCAGTATGTCCAATAAAGAAATAGCATTTACCTTAAATTATGACGACCCTTCCTATTTTAGTAGACTTTTTAGGAAGAAGACCGGTATGTCCCCATCTGAATTTCGCAAAGAAACATTATGTAAGTGGGGCCGAAAAAAGGTTTTGGATATTTAAATAAAGCTGGTGTTTTTCCATTTGGTTTTATGGTTCAAATCTTTTGTTTGTTTCGTACTTTGTAGAAAAAGGCTTCCATTTTAAAGTCATGGAACAAGTTCTAATAGCCCGAATTCTCTTGGTATGACCGGTACCTAAATATGGGAGGAGGTCATTACTGCAACCGCACCATTCGCTCCTCTGGAACCGTAAATGGCAATGGAAGAGGCATCTTTTAATATTTCTAAGGATTCCGCTCAATAACTGCGCTATAATGCATTACCGTTTAAACGGTGTAAGCTTTTAGTGCCTTTTACGCGCGAATTATTTATTTCTCTTTTTTTTCCGTTCAGTAATTTATGTTTTGAAATTATCTTGAATCATGACCATTGGATGTGTTTATGCAAAGATTTTTGTTGATCTAAACAAAAAAACTTGGAAATGGCGCTACTGAGCTTTGTCTACTGGATAAAACGGTTTTTCAATTACCCCTTCATCACTAAACAAGGAAGATTTATCAACATCCTGAAGCAAAGTTGTAATGAGACCCATTTTGTTATTGATCAAGACACTATCCTGTACTAATCTTATACCGTGACTATAATCTGCGTAGGTATTACTATGACCAGCATAGACAGGTTGGATAGGGGTTCCATTTTGGTAATGCCAGCCATAGATCACGACCGGCTTGGGCGAACTTTCATAGATTTTGTTCGAAATTACAACATCCTTTTTATGTCCGGCCACCAAATCTCCCAAAGGAGCCTGTAAAAGGGCTTCTTTCCTTTGTTTTTTGAGTAGCAAATTATGTTCCCACATAACCGGAATTGTGGTCATTTGGGGACTAGGGGGAATGGGGGTGGGGGCCATTTTTAGTGAGGCGTTGCTCCATATTTGATCTACCATATGTTTGGTTGGAAGGCTGAAACCAATGGCCTTCGCTATTTTCTGGGCCAAAATTGGGGTCATGGGCACCAGGAAATAATCGATATCCGAGCCAATAGCCAAATAATCCGGAAGTACAAAATAAGTTACAACATAAGTGGAATCCTTGATGCTTTTTGAAAATGTAATGGGTTTCAAATCCCGTAAAAAATTGGGCACATTTCCGTTCAAAACCTCTTGGTAAATCTGTTTTTCCCTGTCGTCAATGTTTAGGGCTTCAATCTGATTTTTGAAAGTGCTACCGGAAATAGCATCGTTGGCACGAGGGGGAAGGGGTAGTTTTTGAGCCTTCAGTATACCCAAAAAGGCCAATGCTAAAAATAAAAACATGACGGCAGACTTGTTTAATGCCAAATAAAGATTTTTGTTCATTTCTCGATATTCTATATTTACGAGTGTATTTTCTCTAATTTTTTAGGTTCCAAAACCTCTTACATATTTCAAGTTTGATCGATTTAAATGTTCGCGAACTCTTGCCTTGCCATTATCGATTATTTTGGAACATTTTGTAATAATAGGTGGCAGCGGCCAAATCTTCCAAGGCATGTCCAACCGACTTAAACATCGTAATTTCCACATCGTTCTTCCTGCCATGTTTTTTTTGGGAAGTGAGTTCAAACAAATCGGCCTTGATATCCCTCTCTTTCAAAACTCCACTTTTTAATGGAATAACAATGTCCCCACTTTCTTTTAAACCGCCTTGATAAGTATCTACAAACACCTCCGCTTTAGTAACCGTTTCATCATCAGCCTCCCGCATATCTACCTTATATGCTCCTACTAAATCCACATGTTGCCCGGGTTTTAGATGTTTTCCCAGAACGAGGGGAGTTTTGGATAAGGTGGCCGAGGATATGATATCGACTTCAGAAATTTTATCCTCAATCGCTTTTATGGGTTGAATATGGAAGGGTGCATTCTTTAGTTGCTCGCATATGCCCATGGCCTTGGAATAATCCCTTCCCCATATATAGACCGTTTTTATAGGGCGTACACTGGCATGGGCCAAGATTAAATTGGGAGCAAGGGCTCCAGTGCCAACCATTAATAGGGAATTGGAATTTTTCCTTGATAAATATTGTGATGCCAAAGCAGAGGCAGCGGCCGTTCTTTTTACGGTTAAGCTCTTGGCCTCCAAAAGTCCCAGGATACCGCCCTTTAGTGCATCCAGATATATATACACACCCTGAATGGCCGGAAGGTTAAACTGGCCATTTTTAGGACTCACAGTGGCGATTTTTACTCCTGCCTGTTTTCCCGGTTTCCAAGCAGGCATCAATAACAGGGTGGAATCCTCTTTTACTTCGGGATTGGGAAAATCGTGATGATGTCTCATGGGCACCATGGTATCCTGGTCGGAAAATGCATCCTTTAGTACATTGATAAGACTTGGAAAATGGGTGTTTTGCTCTATAAAACCAGCCGGAATTTGGGTTATATTATCCATTTGGCCAAAGTTATAAAAATATGGGAGAGTTCAGGAAGGTTATTGCTCGCCATGCGCGTTATTGGATAGGTAGGAAACGGCCTTGGAAATTTTCAGTGCCAATGCTCCTTTCGCAATTGGATCAGCTTATTGGGGACTAAAATTTACAATGATTTTATTGTCAATATTTTAGATAACCAGTAAAATTTGCGCTGTGTTAAGTTGGTACTGGTTATAAAGGCCTTGCCTGCCAAATTGGATAGTTCCCCCGAATACCTTTTCGGCAAGCTGGCCAATATGTTTTTAATATTTGATTAATTCTGACGATAAGGAGTATGGTCTTAATTATAAACCATTGGCCCGTTATCTTGTTTCAGAGGACAAATCTAATTTGATAAAAAGAGAATCCCTTGCGGAAAACCGCAATGGATCGATTTCTATTCCTGGGGAGTTGGAATTAACTTTAAAGGGGTTTTATTGGTGGCATCATTTAGGCCGTTGGAATCAATTGGTTTTTTGGGATTACTTTTCGATTAACGGGCCGTTCAAAACAAACTTTGCTTTAGTCTCACCAGCTTATAAAAGCATACAGAACCTTCATTGCCATCTGCCGGACCAATATGGGTTTTAAGTTCATTGCCGATGAAATATCATAATCATCCTCTAAAAATAATTTGAAGGCACTTAATTATTTAAACAAATTTGATTAGCTTAGGAGGTGTTGTTTGGTTTGTGAATCAGATATTTAAGTCACTTTGATAAAAGATTAAGTCTGACTTCCAATGGCAACTGAAATAGGGACGTGATTCGTCTACAGATTCATGGTCTTATAGTTATAGCTTATAATAGATGTAATCTTCTTGGTACCGAAAAGGAAATATAAAGAAATGGCAGTTCTCCTCCGCTTAAAAATCATTTTGCTTATGTTACTGGTTTCGGGCATTTTGTTGCAATGCAGCAAGAACCTACCACCTGGAGACCCCGATAGTGGGGGATTGGTGCTTCCTGAAGGTTTTGAGGCGGTAGTGGTAGTGGACAGTATAGGATCTGCTCGGCATCTTGCGGTTAATGACAATGGTGATATATATATTAAAATGCGATTTGCCCATGAGGAAGGCGAAAATATTGGTCTCCGCGATAACAATAATGATGGAAAAGCGGACCAAATAGAACGGTTCGGGGTATTTGATCAGCGTGGTTATTACGCCACAGGAATGCGGATATACAAGGATTATTTATACTACAGTACCGCCAGTACGGTATATAGGCAAAAGTTGACAAGGGGCAAGTTAGTGCCGGAAAGTGAGCCGGAAGTTATGCTTACGGATGATTACCAAAATTCCCCTTTTGGCTACTCCCATATTGCCAAGCCACTAACTTTTGATGGAAATGGACATATGTATGTTCCCTTTGGTTCCCCTGGAGATGTTTGTCAATCAAAAGAACAGAATAGAATGCCAGGCGCATTGGGACAGGATCCATGTCCGGAGTTGGAATGGCATGCCGGGATATGGCAATTTGACGCCAATAAGCCCGGTCAGACTCAGAAAGATGGATACCGCTATGCTACCGGAATTAGGAGTGTAGTGGGAATGGATTGGAACCCTTACGATAATACCTTGTATGTCTTACAACATGGCCGTGACAACCTGAACCGTAACTGGCCCGAATACTTTTCGCCTTGGCAAAGTGCTATGCTGCCCTCCGAAGAGTTTCTTAGGGTGAAGGAAGGTACCGATGCCGGGTGGCCTTATTACTTTTACGATCATATGCAGGGCAAAAAATTACTCAATCCCGAATATGGGGGGGATGGCAAAAAGGAAGGCGATGGGGCCAAATACGAGCAACCTATAATTGGTTTTCCAGGTCATTGGGCGCCAAACGACCTGCATTTCTATCAAGGGAACCAATTCCCTGAGCACTACAAAAATGGAGCCTTTATTGCCTTTCATGGTTCCACTATCAGAGCTCCTTTTCCGCAGGCCGGTTATTTTATAGGTTTTGTTCCATTTAAGGATGGAAAGGCTGGGGAATGGGAAGTTTTTGCCGATGGCTTTACACAGGTCGATAAAATTGTAGATACCGATGATGCAGGATACAGGCCCATGGGTATTGCCATGGGACCCGATGGGTCATTGTATATAAGCGAAAGTGAACATGGCAAAATTTGGCGGGTAATGTACAAAGGGGACAAGAAGAATTTTGGTAAGGATCAACTTCGGTCTATGGACGAACGCAAAAAATTACCGCATATCAAAACACCGGATGAAAT
This sequence comes from Arenibacter troitsensis, assembly GCF_900177645.1. Taxonomy (GTDB): domain Bacteria; phylum Bacteroidota; class Bacteroidia; order Flavobacteriales; family Flavobacteriaceae; genus Arenibacter; species Arenibacter troitsensis. The sequence goes on along the minus strand of NZ_FXAO01000006.1, from coordinate 56,816 downwards.
TAAGGATGATCTTACTCCACTGCGGGCAGAAGCCGGGGCAATATTATATAACAAATACTGTGGAGCCTGCCATATGGCCAACGGTATGGGAGACGGTAGTAGATTTCCGCCCATCGCTGGTTCCGAATGGGTCCAGGGGGACCAAAAAAGACTTATAGATGTTGTATTGAGTGGATTAAGCGGACCTATAGAGGTAAATGGAAAAACGTATGACGGCGTGATGCCGCCCGTAGACTACTTGGAAGATGAGGAAATTGCCCAGATACTGACTTATATCAGGAAGGAATTTGGCGATAATTCCTCTCCCGTTGGCTCCTATTACGTAAAACAGGGCAGGTACTTAGCAAGGAAGAAAAAAGAGGCTTTAGAGGCTGGGAAGTAGATGTTTTGCATATGCTTACTAGGTCTACAAGATTAATTTTTTAAACGGACTTTTAGTTTGTAAAAGAAGAATTCAATCGGTCTTTCAATAAACTTTAATTGCAATCAAGTTGTATAGTGTAATTGGATGACCTTCATGGTTAATAATTAGTAAAGGTTTGAAATTGATTTTAGCATATATCCAGAGCTTGGATTAACTTTAGAGCCAAACCGATCAACCATTTGAAATGAAAAAAGCCATTTTCTTTCTTTTTATAATTCCAATGCTGTCAATAGGTCAAAACAAGGATCTAAGATCCAAACAATATGCAAATCCCATTGTCACATACATAGATAAGCCTTTTGAGCAGGAATATCATGATGCATTTAATGTTTCCGGTTACAGTGAGGAGGCCAATAATGTTAGGGCCATTCAGCCCGATTTGGAGGGAAGCATCTGGATTGCCACCAAAAATGGCATCTACCAAAAGGAAGTCGGTTCAAGGGAATGGAGGATAGTAATTGGCGGGGATAACCAAGGCCCGGCCTATGACGTGGCAATGGACAACGATCAAAATGTTTGGATGGCTACTTGGAATGGGGTCTATAGGAGTGGAGCAAGGGAAATCCAAAAAATGGAAGGTCCTAAACCGCCCATTGCCAAACTGCTATCGGCAAAAGAGGGGGTTTATGCCTTGGGGCCATATGGAATATGGTTGTACCGGGATCAAAAATGGGAGAAAAAGGATTTCAATACTGCAAGAAGTATTCGCACCGTATTGTCCGACAATAAGGGCGGACTTTGGATAGGTACAGACGTGGGGCTTTACCACTGTGCGGATGAAAAAACTACGGCATTTCAAGGAAACGACGATTTAATCAGTGCCTATGTCAAGGGAATGGATTTTGACCAAGATGGAAATCTATGGATAGGGGGATTAGGTGGGGTGTCCATTAGAAATAAAACTGCAAAAATTGGAGAAAAAACGCCTGAAGATGGGATAACCAATGCCAATGTAAATGCTGTGGCAAAGGGACCAGACGGCAGGATGTGGGTGGGAACCCAATTCGGGATAACCAGATTTGTACCGGGAGAAAAAGAGTATTCCGTTAGAGTGGGCAGGCGTTGGTTGGTATCTGATGAGGTGAGGGATATTGCATTCGACCAACAGGGAAATGCTTGGGTTGCCACTGCTAATGGAGTAAGTGCCATTAAGCACAGACAAATGACCCTTGAAGACAAGGCGGACTATTTTTATGATAAACTGTTAAGGCGCCATGTTCGGGAGCCTTGGATAATAGCCCGTTCCAAATTAGCGGTGCCTGGCGATACCACGACCATACAACCCGAGGACGACGATAATGATGGGGAGTTTACCTCCAATTATCTGGCCATGGAATCTTTTAGGTATGCAACGACCAAAAATCCGGAAGCCAAGGAAAGAGCCAGAAAGGCCTTCGATTTCTTACATTTTTTAAGGGAAGTAACCGGTGGGGATGGTTTTTTTGCAAGGACCATAATTCCAGTTTCATGGGAGCAATCCCATGATATGAACCGCACTTACACCGAGCGTGAATTGGCCGAGGAAATAATTGAAAATCCCAGACAGAAGCCGGTAGAAAAACGTTGGCATGTTTCCAAGGATGGTAAATGGAAATGGAAAGGCGATACTAGTAGCGATGAGATTTCCGGGCATTTATTCGGCTATTATTGTTACTATAACTTGGTGGCCGATGATAAGGAAAAAAAGCGGATAGCGGATCATTTCAGCAAAATTATGGACCATCTCATAGAGAACGATTTTAACCTAGTGGATGTGGATGGGACCCATACCAAATGGGGCGTTTGGTCTCCGACCATTCTGAACCACAATCCCGATTGGGCTCCGGAAAGGGCGTTGAACTCTTTAGAGTTGCTCGCTTTTTTGAAGTTTGCCCATTACATTACCAAAAAAGAAAAGTATCAAAAGGAATATTTGCAATTGATAAGGGAAGAAGGGTATTTGGAAAACGCAAAAACCTTGCATAACACCAACCCTTCCTGGGAGACTTATTTTGATATCTTTTTGTCCTTATACATGTATCCCACCTTAATCAACTATGAAGAAGATCCAGAACTGAAGAGGGTGTATCAGGACCATTTGGAGCAATGGTTCAATAAGCATAAAAAAGCTAAGAGTCCGATGATCAATTTTACGTATAATCTATTGGCAGGAGGAAATGAGGAACTGGATAATTCCATTGCGTTTTTAAAGGATGCTCCCTTGGAATTGGTTGATTGGTATGTTGACAATGCACAAAGGGAAGACCTTAAGGTAGTGCGGCAACCTATTCTTGAAGAGTTGCAGACAGCCTTGCGCCCACCAAGTGAGTACCGAACTATGAGGTGGGATCAAAACCCTTATGTTGCGGTTAGTGGCGACCCGTCTCAGGAAAAAGAACCTGTTTATTGGCTACTACCGTACTGGCTGGGACGTTATTTAAACTTGATATCGGCGGAAAAGTAAAACTTAGGACAATCAAAAGCGTTTGTTATAGTTTTATCAATAAGGGAAAAGACTTGTTATTTGGCTAAAACCCTACAAGGTCAGTTCATAATTACGATTGAAATAATGGCCATCGCAATGTGATGTTCCAAAAATGAAGGCTTCTCCGGGTTATGTATTTTGCCTTAAATAAAGTACATTTTGTTTAAAATAGATAAATGAGTATACCTAACTTATGCGGTCGAGCCTTTCTTTGGGTTTAATGGCAATTTTTAGGAATTTTAAGCTTTAAAATAAAACATCATGAAGACGAAATTCATTGGAGCTGTTCTTGGTTCTGTGCTATTAATGGCAATCTCAGGTTGTAAGTATAAGACTGAAGAAAAATCAGTGGTCAATCTGGAAAGACCTAATATCCTTTTTATTATGTCCGACGACCATACCGCCCAGGCATGGGGGATTTATGGGGGCATACTCAAGGATTATGTGCACAATCCCAATATAAAGCGGTTGGCGGCCGAGGGTTGTGTCCTGGAGAATTGTTTGGTCTCCAATTCCATTTGTACTCCAAGTAGGGCAACGATACTTACTGGCCAATACAGTCACATTAATGGAGTTACCACTTTGGGTGCGGGCCTGTCTCCCGAACATAACAATATAGCAAAAGAGCTGCAAAAGGGTGGTTATTCTACCTCTGTTATTGGTAAATGGCATTTAAAACAAGAGCCGGCAGGATTTGATTATTATGCCGTATTGCCAGGGCAGGGGGATTACTGGAACCCAAGATTGAAAACTGCCGACAATTGGGAAGACTACTACGGTGGAGGTAAGGTAGTGGAAGGTTTCAGTACCGATATCATTGCGGATAAAACCATGGAGTGGATAGAAAATAGGGACAAATCCAAACCCTTTATGGCCATGTGCCATTTTAAGGCAACACATGAACCTTATGATTACCCAGAACGCTTTAGTCATTTATATCGCGATGAATTAATTCCTGTTCCGGATTCCTTCTACGATCAAGGAGCCGAAACTACTGGGCGGGTCTTTAAAGGGCAATCTATAGACAACCTACAAAAACGCTATTTGGCTGCCACTGCCGATCCGGAATTGAGAAAGGATTATATGGCCTATCCAGAATTACCATTTTCAGTTGAGGGCCTTAGCGCAGATGAAGCAAGAATGAAGACCTATCAGAAATTTGTAAAGGATTTTATGCGTTGCGGAGCTGCCATTGATGACAATATAGGGAGGTTGTTGGATTATTTGGACAAATCTGGATTGGCAGAAAATACCATCGTTATTTATACGGCAGATCAGGGTTATTTCTTAGGGGAACACGGTTGGTTCGACAAGCGTTTGATCTATGAGGAATCCATTCACATGCCCTTTGTTATAAGATACCCAAAAGAAATTCCCGCCGGAACTAGAAATTCCGATATCATAGAGAATGCGGATTTCTCGGCCCTGTTCGCGGATTATGCCGGGATACAGTATCCGGAAACCATGCAAGGGCATAGTTTTCGTGATAACTTAAAGGGAAATACCCCCGCGGATTGGCGCAAACATGGCTACTATAGGTATTGGGACCATAGCAAAGACCGACCTGGCCATTTCGGAATTAGGGGAGAGCGCTACAAACTTGCGTTTTATTATGGAAACGGACTCAAGGTAAATGAATATACCAAGGAAGAACAACCCGATAAATATTGGGAATTCTTTGATTTGCAAAAGGACCCCAAAGAACTTCATAATGCATATTCCGATTCGGAATATCAGGATATTATTGCCGAAATGAAAGAGGAGATATTAAGGCAAAGGGAAGCCTTGGGGGATACCGATTCGGATAATCCGGAAATACATCAAATTATTGCTGACCATTGGGAAAGTTAGGAAAAAGGGGATGCATTAATTAAGAATTGAACAATATTGATTAAAAGATAAACAGATGTAAAGAAGTAATGAACTTATTTTTCATTCCTTCGATATACATGTATTCATGTAACCTATAAATCATTAATTTCCTTTATTGATTATAGGCTTCTTACAATCCCAAAAAAGAAAAGAATTGGGTCTTATGACTTTCGCCGATAGGGATACGCGTATCGTTGATTACGATCCGGTTCCTTTGTATGGATCTAATTACGTTAACGTTGACCACGAAAGATTTATGTACCCTTATGAACTGGTAACTGGGCAGTTTTTCCATTATATCCTTAAAGCTTAAAAGCGTTAAGATGGTCTTATTGGTACCGGCAATATGAATTTTTAAATAATCCTTTAGTCCTTGGATGTATTCTATATCATCCAAATTTATTTTTACATTCTCGTGTTCAGATTTTACAAAAATAAATTTCTGGATATCGTTGTTTCTGCCAAATGAGGGGAAAATATTGGCCTCCGTTGGTTTTACCTTTTGCGCCAAAATTTCTTTGGTTCTTGAAATGGCCTTTATAAACCTATGATAGGGAATTGGCTTTACCAAGTAATCGACTGCATTGAGTTCAAAACCTTCTACGGCATATTGCGTATAGGCCGTGGTAAAAATAAATAACGGCCGGTTCTCCAGAGCGTTTATAAATTCCAGGCCACTAATTTGTGGCATTTCAATATCACAAAAAATGACATCAACTTTTTTTTCCTTTATGACCGTTATGGCATCCAAAGGATTGGTATAGGTCCCTACTACTTCGGTAAAATCTATTTTTTTGCAATAGTCTGCCAAAACATCTATAGCCAAGGGCTCATCATCAATGATTATGCAATTCATAGTTTTTTAAATTTAAAGTTAAATTCACCTCGTAGGACTTTCCGTCGTTATTAATCTGCAATACATGCGAATTCGGGTACAAATAGTTCAATCTATTTTTTACGTTTTCAAGACCCACCCCACTACTTTTGGTTTTTGCCCTATAAGTACCTATTGTGTTGATCACCTGTAGATGTATGGACTCTTGGTTTACCAAAAGGTTTATTTTTACAAAGGTTTTTCCATTATAATCGGTGCCATATTTAAAGGCGTTTTCAATGAAGGAGATAAATAATAGCGGTGGTACGAATTTTCCCCTTTCTTCGCCAGATATTTTTAGAAAGACATCCTCCCCATCAGATAGTCTGAGCCGTTGCAAGGCCACGTAACTTTTAATGTATTCCAGTTCTTTTCCTAAAGGTACCAGTTTTTTGTCTGCCTCGTAGAGCATATATCGCATAAGTTCGGATAAATTGATGACCGCTTCGGAGGTGTCCGGGGATTGTTTAACCGAAAGTGAATAAATGGTGTTTAAAGAATTAAAAAGAAAATGTGGACTTAATTGCGTCTTTAAAAATTGAAGTTCTGACTGTATTTTTTCTTTTTCCACCAATTTCCTCAGATCTTCGTTTTTCTGCCATTCCGTATACACCTTTAACATCGTGCTGAAAATATAGGTTACGGCAAAGATAAATGTGCTCATCATAAAAAGCCTGAATCCTCCGGGGCCATTCCCACCTCGCTGTCGCATATGAGCTTCCAGCCTTGGAAAGTCGTTGGGCGGTAATGGCGGGAAAGCAATACTTGTGAAAAGGCCAATGGTTAAAAGGACTGTTACAGACAATAGAATATAGTGCCACATACGGCCCTTTAGTAATATTTTCGGCACCAGATAATAGTAATTAAGGTAGAAGAGTGCCATGGCAGAGAGTAATTTTGCCATGAGGCTATAGGGCAGGGTTCTTGATTCGGTGAGAAAGGGATAAAATAATAGTCCACAGAGCGTAAGCCAAAGTAGGGCGTGAACAAGCCATTGCGGAACATTTTTTTTGTCAAGAACCATGTACTGCCCTAATATAGGTTAAACTCTGGAATCTGTAATTCCTTCAGTTCGGAAATTGTTAAAATAGGACTCTCTTTTTTTAGTATTTTGGTGATAACCTTATTTGCCGTACGGTCCGCATTCTTGGCTGTAGCAAACGGCCGATTGCCTTCCAAAATTGGAATGTATTCCTGTCTTATGAGTACTTTATCCTCCAAAAGTATTTGATATCCGTAACCATCTCCAACCTCAAATATTTCGGAATGCAGCGGTGTTTTGCTTTTTGTGGTGCCATAGGAGAAATCTGTGAACCTTAAAAATAATAATCCGGTTACTACTGCAATTAGAGTATATGCAACTAGAATTCTTTTCATATATTTTTAATTTTAAAAGAGCTATGCCGTTTAGCATAGCTCTCTTTGAAAATCAATAAGTAAACAAAATCAAAATCACTAGTCTTCGTCATCGTATTCGTCATAGGGCAAAAATTCCTCCAAATCATCCAAGTACAGGCTGCCAGTGCGTCCTAGCCCTATAAATGCCCTTACGTTGTTGGAGAATACCACTGCATCCTGTCTGGATGTTCTTTCAAAATCAGTTTTGGATTCCCAAGTATCGGTACTAGGGTCATATTCCCAAATAGATTGTAAGGTTCCCCCATAAGTTCCAGTGGCTATATAGCCATGGTCATTTAGGGTAAAACCTAATGCATTGCTTCGAACAATGGAGTAATCGTCCTCTTCGTCAAGATCCAATTTCTGTGTCCAACTTTCTGTGGCTGGATCAAAAGTCCAAAAATCATTCAAATAAATACCATTGGAAACCCCGGTTCCCATATATACCGTATCACCTATGGTAAAGGTGGTTGCAGCCCTTCTTTTGTCTCCACCAAAGCCTACTAACTCGGACCAGCTATCGGAAGATGGGTCGTATTTCCAAAAGTCCTTCCTATCGTTGTCACCGTCAAAACCCGTACCGAAATAGCCATAGCCGTTTATACCAAATGCAATAGCACTTCTCCTTGGGGTAGATGGGAACGGGGCAATTGCCGTCCATGTATTGGTGCTTGGGTCGTAAGAATAAAAATCAGACAGTTCGTCCAGGCCATCATAACCAGATCCTATATATCCTTTGTCATTTATGGCAAAGCCTACAGCGGCATTCCTTGCTGTTCCTGGGAAATCGGCTTTTTGGGACCAATAGTCACCATCCATATCATAGGCCCATAAGGAAGTTAGGTAATCATCCCCGTCATACCCTACGCCACTATATCCAATGTTTCCAATGGTGAAATAGGCACTACCACTACGGGGACTTCCATCAAATACAGATTTATCTATCCAGTTTCCTAAATCTTCCTCTTCATCGTCGCTAGAGCAACTGGCCATTAAGCAAAGTGTTAAGCTAGCCATAGTTAACATTCTAATGTGGTTTACCCTTTCCTTCATGTTATAAATGTATTTCATTAGTTGTTTTTTTTTCAAAACTAGATGCCGAACCTCGGGTTTAAAACTTAAATAGATAAAGTAAGCTATTTAACATATGAAAACGGCTATTTTATCTACCAATGGCAGACCCTTTTTAATAGCTAAAATCCCCTATTTGGTCTTATAAGTTTGTGGATTGGTCTATTGGCGTTTTTAGGCTTGGGAAACGCATCTACTTTTGGTATCAAATAATGAACAAATGAGAAAACTCCTAGGACTTTTAGCTTTGCTGACATTAGTGGTTTCATGTAGCGATGATACTATCAATGATTCCGATTTTGTGGCCGGCGGGACATTTACCAACAGTAATATACGGGTAGTGCAAATTGATACTATGAACGTAGAAACCTATACCATGAAGTTTGATAGTCTCGTAACTTCACAAGCCGGCCGTATGTTGATAGGTAAATATTTGGATCCAGTTTTTGGGGCCGTGAAAAGTGCAAGTTATGTGGAATTGTTGCCCAACAGTTATTCTATCGATTCAGAGGCGGAATATGACAGTATCGGCTTCTTTCTTACATATGACGCTTATTACTACAATGACACTCTTAAAAGCAACACCATCCATATTAAGGAGTTAAGTGAACTTCTAGAGCCAGCGGATGGGAGCAATTTTTACAATACCAGCAAGGTGGCATATTCCGAGGAAGATTTAGGTTCCATAACCTACACTCCAAGGCCTCTTGGAACCGATTCTTTATTTATAAAACTGAGCGACACTTTAGGGCTCGGTATTTTTGATCAATTACAACAAAAGGATATTACCAATACCGAGGAATTTAAGGATTACTTTCATGGGCTAACCTTTCAACCGGGCGAAGACGACGATGGGTCCATAGTGGGGTTTGATTTTTCTACAAGTGTAATGAGAATGTATTATAGCATTCCCGGAGCGGATAGTCGAACACTATTTACAGCAAATTTTGCCATAAACACCGCCAGTAGTCCAATACCATTCTTCAACAAGATGTCGGTAGTTGAAACCAATGAATATTTAACTAAAATTACAGATTCGGAGGTTGTTCCCAATACTTCCGTAACGGGCAATCAAAGTTTTGTGCAATCCGGTATTGGATATACCACCAAAATAGAACTTACGAATCTAAAAACGCTATTCGATATTCCGGGACAGGGCACCCTGTTAAATGCTGTTCTAAAAATTAAACCGGTAGCCGGATCTTATAGTGATGAACTGGCCTTAAGGGATAATTTATCGGTGTATATAGTGGATCAAAACAACGATTTATCGGAACAATTGGTGGGAACGGATAATGCTGCCATACAAGCCACTTTAAACCTTGATGGTCAAGAATTCAATGATATTTATTACGAAATACCCTTGACAACCTACATTGAAGGAATATTGACGACGGAAAGGGATGCCGACTATGCAATTGTTCTTTTGCCAGAGGATTATAACAGTACTGTAGACCGTTTTGTTTTAATGGGAACAGAGGGCTCTGACCAAGGTGTAAAATTGGAACTTACCTATGCAATATATGATGAAGATGAATAAATTACCTTTTTTGGCCCTGTTTCTAACATTTATATCCGCAATTCCTGTTTTGGGGCAATCCGAAGGGCTTACAAGTTCCCCTTATTCCCTATATGGTCTAGGTGTAATAAATCAGACCAGTATTGGGCGGACCAATGGGATGGGATACTCCGGAATAGCGTTGAAATCGGATACGGAAATTAACAATTTAAATCCTGCCAATTTTGCCTTGATACCCCAAAATTCATTTTTTTATGATGTAGGTATAAGAGGGAAATACAACGATTATAGCAATAGGATATACAACGAATCCAAAACCACGTTCAACTTTTCCAATTTGGCCCTTGCCTTCCGGATAGCCGAAAGACTGGGGGCAGGTATTGCCCTTATTCCTTATACCGATGTTGGTTATACCCTGGTAGGGGTAAAAACCAATATTGAGGGATCTGAAGAATCCTTCGAAAGTAATGTCAATGGACTTGGGGGTATGAGCGATCTTAATTTCAACCTGGGGTATGGAATTACTGATAATTTAAGGTTTGGGGCCAGTTTTTCCGTATTATTTGGAAAAATTGAGGAAGAAGAATCCTTTCAGGTTTACGGTAGTGCCCTGGTCTCCACCGAGGATACCAATTACAGTGGTGCCCGTGTTGGTCTTGGATTGCAATACGACCTTACAAACAAAATCACCATTGGAAGTACGGTACAACTACCCACAAGTCTTAAGGGTAATGTAAGGCGTTCTGTAATTAAAAGTCTTGGCGGGGTTGAAATAGAGGTGGAAGAGGATGAAAGTGATACTGTTTCCGACTTCAATATGCCATTGGAACTTGGTGTTGGGTTAAGTGCCAACTTCCTGAAATCCTTTACCATAAATGCCGATTATAAAAAGAATTACTGGAGTGATACCGAACAGTCCGAGAATATTGGTACATACGTTGATCAGGATATCTATGCCGTAGGTTTGGAATTCGTTAGAAATGCTGCCAGTTATAAATTTAATCAGCGTATTCGCTATAGAACGGGGTTCAACTATGATACTGGGTATTTGTCCCTTAACGATGAGAAAATAGAAGGTTATAATTTTACTGCCGGTATTGGTTTGCCTATTGGCCGGGGTAATAATTCTATGCTCAATTTATCTTATTCCTATGGATCCACAGGATTAATAGAAAATATACTCGTCAAGGAAAATTACCATGTACTGACCTTGAATTTAAGTTTGGAGGACCTGTGGTTTAAAAAACGTAAGACCAACTAATACTAGGTCATTATAAAATTTATCCAAAACTAGTGGAATTGATTTGTTGTTAGAAAGCTAGCTTCCATAATGTTCATGGACAATTCGGCTTGTTTTATACTTATGTTGTTTTCCAAATTGTAGTCAAACCACGCTTCCAACCTCCAAATTTGGAATTAAATGAAATAGATTGAAACGTGGATTCCCTAGGTCAATCCCCATATTTTATCGATGATTTTTAAGGGAAATGGTCCTACCTGTCTATATTTCAAGGATTTGACCTATAGTGGAAGAAATATAAGATGAAGCCATCCGGGCAACAAAAAGTAAACATGGAATTTGAGCCAATACTTGCTAGGCGACCGATATATGTTTTAGCGATGAAAAAAAATAACGTATTTTTCGGGAATAATGGCATCTTTAGAACAAGCTCTAGTTTCTGTTGGATATTTATTTACCCTTCAAAGAATAGGGATCGATGATATTGAAGAGCGTTGATGGGCCATTGCACGTTGCGATAACCGGAATATAAAAAAAGAGCAATTTAAGCTTGATGACAAATATGGGGCTACCCGAAAAATTTATTAGTTGTGATTGGGGCACCTCCAATTTTAGACTGCGTTTGGTGGAAACGCAGTCCTTAAAGATACTATCGGAAATCAGGACCGATATGGGGATTAAAAAATGCTATCATGCATACAAACAGCAAAAGAAACTATCCCAGCAGGCCTTTTTTGCCGATTATTTATTGCCTCAGCTGGAAAAGTTGGGTGTACCGGAAGCTGGAATGGGTTTTTTGGTGGCTTCGGGCATGTTGTCTTCATCCATTGGCATGCAGGAGTTGGATTATTGTAAATTCCCTATTTCCTTTACAGGGGAAGGTCTAATTAGCAATTTAATTGCTATAGGTCCTAATTTGAACCTTCTTTTAGTTTCTGGAGCAAGGACCAATAACGATGTAATGCGGGGGGAAGAAATCCAGGCTATTGGGCTTTCGGATTACCTGCCAAAGAGTGGAAAGGGAATTCTTTTGTTGCCAGGAACGCACAGCAAACACATCCAATTCAACGATGGGCGGTTTATGGATTTTACCACTTATATGACCGGGGAATTATTTGAGGTTATAGGCAAGCACAGTATTTTGTCGGCTTCCATGGAAGAATCACCATGGAGCCCTTTATATAAGGACATCTTTTTGAAAGGAGTACAAAAAGGGGTCGATAACCAACAGATGGCATCTTTTTTTTCCATTAGGGCAGATAGCTTGATACATAAATCCTCCAATGTCGAAAACTATTATTTCCTTTCCGGGATGTTGATAGGAGCGGAGTTGTCCCATTTGAAAAGTAGAAGTGAAACGGTGTACCTTTCGGTAACGGGAATACAAAACGAATTGTACCAATTGGCTTTGAAGTCCTTTCTGGAGGGGAGCAGAATCGTATGTTTCGAGCCACGAATTATAGAAACAGCCCTGCTGCTAGGGCAGCGTAAAATTTTGGAAACACATGTCAAATAAAGTAGCATTTTCGTGGGAGCTCTATAATAAGGCACCTATTGTGGGTATAGTAAGGGGGGTGTCCATGGACGTAATGCCGGATATTGCCAAGGCGTATTTAGGGGCGGGCCTTCATACCATAGAGATAACCATGAACACGCCGGGAGCTGTCCAAATGATATCCATGCTCCGAAGCGAATTTCAAGAACTTAATGTGGGTGCCGGTACGGTCTGCAATATGGAGGATTATAAAGAGGCCGTTGCTGCGGGAGCCCAGTTTATTGTGACCCCTATCATTGATGAGGTCGTTATTAAAACGGCTGTAGCACAAGGGGTACCTATTTTTCCGGGAGCATACTCCCCAACGGAAATATATAAGGCTTGGAGTTTAGGGGCATCGGCTGTAAAAATATTCCCGGCCAGCCAGCTTGGGGTACGGTTTATAAAGGACATAGCGGCTCCACTTAACGACATTAAGCTTTTGCCGACAGGCGGAGTTTCTTTGGAAAATATCAAATCTTTTTTTGAGGCTGGTGTTGTGGGCGTTGGCATGGGTAGTTCCCTCTTCAACAAAAAGCTGATAGAGGAAGGAAATTTTGAAGGCCTTGAGGAGCATTTCGCCAAGATAAAAGAAGAAGTAAAGGGGTTTTAAATTCAATTGAATATATTTAACAAAATCAATTCCATTTTTATCATGAAACGACCTGTTAATTATTTAATGTTCAGTATTCTATGGGTGCTAGTGGTTGGGTGTAAGAATCAACCCAAAAATGCCAATTTGGCAAGCGCGCCACAACAAATTCATAAAGAAGCTCTAAAACTTTTGGTAGGTACTTTTGCCGAAGGGGATGATCAGGGAATTTATCAGGTCGATTTTAACCCTGAAACTGGGGAATTGTTCAATAGTCGCCGTGTGGCTATAGAGAACAAGCCAGGTTATCTTTATCTATCCAAAGATGGGAATAGGGTCTATTCTTCCAATGGTACCAAACCAGGGAGTGTATCGGCATTTCAATGGAACAAAGATAAAACTGCCCTGGACAAATTGTCCAATTTTTCCAGTATAGGGGATGGAGCCTGCTATGTTGGGGTAAGTCCCGAGGAGCACCTTCTTGCTGCCGCTAATTATAGTTCCGGAAGTATAGTAATATATCCTTTGGAGGAAAAAGGCGGTATGATAGATGATCCCCAAGGGGTACAGCACAGCGGAAGTGGTCCACATCCCAACCAAAAATCCGCCCACGCCCACTGCGTGCAATTTTCCCAAAACGGAAAGTTTTTATATGCCGTAGATTTGGGTATTGATCAAATTCTGACCTATCCGATAAATTCGGATAACAAATTGGGGGAAGCGCAAGTGGCTTTACAGCTGGATCCCGGCGATGGGCCAAGACACCTTATATTCCACCCAACTGAAAACAAGGTGTTTATTATAAATGAATTGTCCAGCACAGTTGTGTCGGCCACTGTGGATGAAGAGAACGGCGTTTTTACAAAAATTGATAAAAAGAGTACCCTCCCAGAAGATTACCAAGAACCCAATGCTTGTGCCGATATTCATATTAGCAAGGATGGCAAATTCCTATATGCTTCCAACAGGGGGCATAATAGTATTGCTGTTTATTCGGTATCCGAAGTCGGAGATCTAGAACTTCTTGGCATAGAAAATGTGCAAGGGGATTGGCCCCGTAATTTTGCCTTATCGCCAGATGGCAATTTTCTTTTGGTAGCCAACCAGAAATCGGATAATATTATTGTTTTTAGGGTAGATAAGCAGACAGGACTTCTTAAATATACCGGAAATCAGTTAGGTCTTTCGCAACCGGTTTGTTTAAAGTTTTAGGTAATTAACCCACCTATTATTACCAATCTTAAATGAAATCGATTTGAATTTTCAGCGTATGGTTGTTCATGAAATTTAAGTTTGCAAAAAGGTTTGGATTAAAAATATTTATACGCGTAGTATCTTACGGGCTGCTACAATCAAAATCAGTAAATTAATTAAATAGAGTATGAAGATTATCAAAAAGAGTTTGTTCCATTCCGCACTGGTAGTTTTGCTTATGCTTGGATGTAAATCCAAGGCAGAAAAAGAGGTCGCTGTTGTGGAAAGTTCTAAAAAACCCAACATTGTATTTATTTATATGGATGATCTTGGCTATGGCGATATGAGCGCCTATGGTGCCACCGAGATCAGCACTCCAAATATGGATGCCCTGGCAACGGGAGGAGTGCAGTTTACCAATGGCTATGCCACCTCTGCCACCTGTACACCAAGTAGATATGCCATATTAACCGGTAGGTATCCCTGGCGCAATAAGGACGCCAAAATATTACCTGGAACTGCTCCCTTGATTATTGACACTACCCAAATTACAGTGCCCAAAATGCTGCAGGAGAAAGGCTATGCCACCGGTATTGTAGGGAAATGGCACTTGGGACTTGGTAGCGGCATGGTAAACTGGAACGAACGGGTATCGCCTGGTCCCAATGAAGTGGGTTTCGATTATTCTTATATTTTAGCTGCAACACAGGATAGGGTGCCAACAGTGTATATAGCCGACGGATATGTAGACGGATTGGATCCCAACGACCCCATAGAAGTTAGTTATAAGGAAAATTTTGAGGGCGAACCAACAGGATTGGACAACCCGGAACTGACTACGATGAAATGGCATCATGGGCACAACAACAGTATAGTGAATGGAGTACCGCGAATAGGCTTTATGAAAGGTGGGGAGGCCGCCAAATGGAGCGATGTGGATATGGCGGACCATTTTCTGGCCAAAGCCCAACAGTATGTAAAAGAGCATAAAAACAAACCTTTCTTTTTATATTATGCCTTGCAACAGCCGCATGTACCCCGTACCCCCCATCCGCGTTTTACAGGGAAGTCGGGTATGGGTCCTAGGGGAGATGTTATTCTGGAAGCTGATTGGATGATAGGAGAGTTTATGAAAACCTTGGATGAGGAGGGAATATTGGAGAATACATTGATTTTTTTCTCTAGTGATAACGGCCCTGTGGTCAATGATGGCTATTATGACGATGCCGTAGAGAAATTGGGCAACCATACCCCGGCAGGAATATTAAGGGGTGGTAAGTACAGCTTGTTCGAGGCAGGTACCAAAGTGCCCTTTATTACCTATTGGAAAGGCACCATTGCTCCAGGAAAATCCAATGCCATGGTGTGCCAAGTGGATTTGCTCACTTCAATCGCCGCTTTGGTCGGAAGTGATAAAACAGGTGAGGATAGTGAGAACCTTTTGGATGAATTTTTGGGCAAATCCCAAAACGGGAGGGATCAATTGGTGTTGGAAGCCACCTCAAGAACGGCCTTCAGAAAAGGAAAATGGGCTATGATTCCCCCTTATAAGGGACCCGCGGTTATTAAGTCGGTCAATATAGAAATTGGAAATTCAGAGGAATATCAGCTATATGATTTGGAGAACGACCCAAGTCAAAAGGATAATTTGGCCAAATCCAATCCGGATAAACTTCAGGAATTGGTTGCGGATTTCGAAAAGATTCGGGGCACTGGTACAGGGGAAATAGAAGACTTGGAGTTGAAATAGACCATTTGTTAATGGTTGGAGAATAATGAAAGGTTAGCATCAAATATGTTCCTTGGTTGCTTTTTTGTTAGCCTAGTTTAGTATTGTGTTGAAATTTTATAAACAAATATATCCAATGAATTTAAGGCTACTAGTTTTAGTTTTCACTATTATAGGGTGCTTGCTTCTTGGTTGTGCAGACATAAAAGAAGAAGTACAGTCTAAACCGATTTCAGCAACCAGGCCCAACATAATACTTTTTGTGGCCGATGACCACGGAACAGATGCTTTGGGTGCCTATGGAAATAATGTAATTAAGACGCCTAACCTGGATCAATTGGCTAGGGAAGGCGTGCGTTTCAATAATGCCTACTGTACCTCTGCCAGTTGTGCCGCCAGTAGATCGGTTATTTTAACTGGACTCTATGGGCATGCAACTGGGTCATATGGTCATGTGCATGATTACCATCATTTTAGTACCTATGATAAAATAAAATCTTTGCCAGTGTTATTGGAGAAAGAGGGTTATGCCACAGCTAGGATAGGCAAGTACCACGTGGCTCCCGAATCGGTGTACCATTTTCAGGCGGAGCTAAAGGCCAACCCAAGAAACACTGTGGAAATGGCTGAGCAATGTATGGGTGTATTGAATTCGGAAAAGCCATTTTTTCTTTATTTTTGTACAGATGACCCACATCGTGCGGCCTCGACCAACCCTGGACAGTGGGACGCACCGAACAGTTTCGGAAATAAGGTAGATGGCTATCCTGGTGTAGAAACTATCACCTATGATCCAGCTGAAGTTGTGGTACCGGATTTTTTGCCAGATACCAAGGAAAGCAGGGAAGAAATTGCGCAATACTATCAAAGTGTCTCTAGGATAGATCAAGGTTTTGGGAGGTTGATGCAGATGCTCAAGGAGTCGGGCAAGGCAGACAACACTATTGTTATTTATATATCCGACAACGGAATGGCTTTTCCAGGGGCCAAGACCACCCTTTATGAGCCTGGTATGAAACTGCCCTGTATTATTAAGGACCCTAACTCTACATTGAAGAATGCGACTTCGGATGCTATGATTTCTTGGGTAGATTTGACTCCCACTATCTTGGATATGGCGAAAGTGGATATAAAGGAAAAATCCTTTCATGGACGTTCATTTAAAGATGTATTGAATGTAAAGGAACCTAAAGGATGGGATCAAATATACGCCTCCCATACCTTTCATGAAATCACTATGTATTACCCCATGAGGGTGGTGCGGGATAAGAATTACAAACTTATAAGAAACATAGCATGGAGAATGGAATATCCCTTTGCCTCGGACTTATGGGCGGCATCGACCTGGCAGGAAGTGTATCGTGGCAACAAGGAGTTTTACGGAAAAAGAAGGCTTCAAGATTACCTATTTCGCCCTGAATTTGAATTATTCGATTTGAAAAAAGATCCAGATGAAATGTTTAATTTGGCCAACGACCCAAACTATAAGGGAGTCATGGATAAAATGATCAAAAAAATGAAGGACTTTCAAATTAAAACCCGTGACCCCTGGTTAATTACCTGGGATCATGATAGCTCTCTTCAAGGAACGGGGATAAATTTATAATGTATCGGTATTGACTAAATAAGGTCAATGTATATCAATGGCTTATTACTTTCAATCCACCTTTATCAAAGATTCTACTGAACAAAGCCTACACTATTGGATCTTATAATAGGGAATTGAATACCGATCCTGCAACGATGTTGGGATCTTTTGTTTATTTCAAAAATGTTTACCGATGTATAATAGCAACTAGCCACCTAAGCAATTATGTTTGCACCAGGAATGTATCGGGATTTCAGGGTTAATTTGTATGTCTAAGTCTTAGTGGGGCCCTCCTGTTATTTGTTGTTTTTTTACCATAGATTCCGATAATGTTTACAAGTAAATCTATAATTGGTTATTTTTGACTACAATTAAGGCTGATTTGCTAATGGTGGTAAAAGTGAAGGTAATTGTATTTTGTGTAGTCCTATTCGTGTGTATTCCCAAATTGGAGGGGCAATCCCATGTTGGGGATACGCTAACAACATGGAAAACGTTGGCATATGATGGGGCAAGTGCCTTTGGTGGATTAAAACATGCCTACTCCAGGCCGTTTCATTGGGGAAAAGCAGATTTTTTAAAGGCAGGTGGCATTGTCTTGGGTACAGCTGCCTTATTTACTTTTGATGAGGAAAGTTCCAACTGGTTTCAGAGGCAGGAAGAGGATGTGCCCGGAGTTCTTAAGGAAACGGGTTATTATCTCGGAAAACCTTTGTACAACTATTCCCTAAATGGCGGAGTGTATTTAATAGGTCTTTTAACGAAGAATGAAGATTGGAGAAAAACAGGGGTGCTCTTAATTTCATCGGCCACAACAGTTGGACTGATACAGACCGTGAGTAAAACTTTAGTAGGGAGGGCCAGGCCCATTACCAATGTTGGAAAAGCAAGTTTTGAACCTTTTAGTAACGAGGCTGCCTATCACAGTTTTCCTTCAGGGCACACCATATTGGCATTTACTACCTTCTATGCCATAGGTAAACAATTTGAAAATCCTTGGGCCAAGGGCGGATTTTACACTTTGGGGCTTCTTTCCCCTGTATCGAGATTATGGAGTGGCGCCCACTGGTTGACCGATGTGGCGCTGAGTATAGCGGTAAGTGTTGTGGTGGTCGATTCTATTGATAAGTATCTAGAGAAGGAAAGGTATCCTGTAGAGTTTTCCAAGGACAGGATTAGCTGGAAACTTCAAGTCGGACCGGGAACTATTGGGTTGAGGGGGACTTTTTAGTTTTTTAAAAGGCGTATTCTTTTTTTTTATGAAAAGATGGTGTCTGTTGGTTTTGTATATTACCATTTATTTAAACGCCAACTTTAATCTGCCATGTAAAAAATATGAAGTTCATAAATCAGGTTTTTTATGGCCTATCCTTATTAGGGATAGTGATTTTTAGCGTAATGTGTAAAGACGAACATAAAAAGGGATTGACCCAAAAAATTGAAAAAGTGAGTATTGAAAAAAGCGAATTTGGGACTACGCCAGATGGCGGGAAGGTAGACCGCTATACCCTTAAAAATAGTACAGGAATGACGGTGGATATAATAACCTATGGTGGAATTATTCTTTCCATCAAAGTTCCAAACAAGGAAGGTATTTCGGAAGATGTGGTTTTAGGGTATAACAACCTAGATCAATACATGGAGAGTAGCCCGTATTTTGGTGCAATTATAGGCAGATATGGAAACAGGATAGCCAAAGGAAAATTTTCTTTGGACGGAATGGAATATAGTTTGGACGTTAATAATGGAGAAAACCATTTGCATGGAGGTATTAAGGGTTTTGATAAAGTGATTTGGAAGGCATCCGAGGAAACGGGCGAAAATTATGCGGCCTTAAAATTGGTTTATTTGAGCAAGGATATGGAGGAAGGATATCCCGGGAACTTGAATACCACGGTTACCTACACCCTTAAGGATGACAATTCTTTGGATATGTACTATGAGGCAGCCACAGATAAGAAAACAATAGTAAACCTTACCAATCACAGTTATTTTAATCTGTCAGGGGATTTTTCCAAAACTGTTCTTGATCAGGTCCTTAGTTTGAATGCGGATAAATATCTTCCGGTAGACAATACCCTAATTCCCACAGGGGAAATTGCTGATGTGGAAAACACTCCGTTCAATTTTAGGGAACCAACACCCATCGGAAGCAGGATAGAGGCGGACGATGATCAATTAAAGAAGGGCGGCGGTTATGATCACTGCTGGGTTTTAAACGGTAGGGACAAAGGACATCGATTGGCTGGAACCGCTTATGATCCGGAAAGTGGCCGGGTTTTGGAAGTGTTCACTACTGAACCGGGAGTACAGTTTTATTCTGGTAATTTTCTGGATGGTACCCTTCCTGCCAAGCAGGGGGGGACCTATAAAAAAAGAAGTGGCTTTTGTTTGGAGACCCAGCACTATCCCGATTCTCCTAATCAATTGGATTTTCCATCGGTGGTTCTGAATCCGGGGGAAAAGTATAGCTCAAAAACCACCTTTAAATTCACAACTAAATAATGTAGTAATAAAGGTTTTATACTTGGCAATGCGTTCTTTTGTTCGGGTGATGATGATTTGGGTAATAAAGAAAAGAAAGGGGAAGTGCATAAAGGCATTTTCCCCTTTATTAATTATTAATAGGTTCTCTTTTTAATGATTTTGTAGGTGATGAGTGCTAAGGCTATGAGCAGACAAAAAACTATTGAGATAAATGGATTATTGTCTATAATTTTTACTATTGGGCTCACTATTTCCATATTGTTAATGAATTTCAGATTATCTAAAAATAGACCAAGGTTAAACGATTTTTTTTCTTAGATATTTTATCTAAACAAAGGTTGCTTTAAAACTTCTTAAATAAATTGAAAAACCCTCCCAAACTTTGTTAAAACTTGTTGGTACAGGGACTATGACAAATTACGGGAGTGGCGGGAAGGATAGCCATTAAGGCAAGTGAAAATGAGACCATTGCTATTGTGGCCCGACTATAGGGTAACAAAAAAATTGGTGCTTTTGGTTCGATCGTAACTTAGTTCAGCAACCTATTTCCTTTATCTTTTTTAATGACCTTGGAAACCAATTTAAATAGGCGCAATTTAAGTTCCCTGTATTGAACAGAGTACCTAGCCATTTCGGAATTCAACTCCCAATGGGTTTCTGTATATGCTTTTTCCATTTTCAACTGGTCTATTTCATCCATCATGATCTCCAATTGGTTCTCATGGGCTTGGACCTTTTTCATCAGTACGATTAGCTCTTTTTCGGAAGAGGCGATGGCTCCTATTATTTCCTTACTTTCGTTGAACACGGACGAATCCGTTAATTGTAAGGTGTAAGATTTTACCAAATCGTTTAAGAACAATTGTTCGTCCCTTATGAATTTTAATTCCGACATCCACTTTAGACTAGCCTCGTGCATTTCGTTGGGATCCAACCACTCCATCATTCTTTTTTTATTTATTGCAGCGCTCATAATGTTGTGTTTTAGATTAAATACATGATTCTTTAGATTTTGACGTTCCCAATATTTAACAGCTTAATATGTGATACTAAAAGTTGGGAATGGATAAAAAATGGTCGGTAGTTGTAAATTTATATACCTGCAACCTTAAAGTTAAGAAATTGAAAAGCGCAGCTAAATGATATTAGTCATTTTTAGGGATTGATCTCAACTTTTTTCTTACTTGTCAATGGACTTCCTTATTACCCGTGTCTTGGAAAGGTTTTGGCGATTATTTTAGTTGGTGCTGCACAAGAAGAGAATAAAATATCCATAATTTTTATATTCTCTTTCTAATCAAGAAATGTAGTTAATTAATGGAAAATCAATAAATTAGATAGATTTTGAGCAGTATTAACAAATTCTTACCGTTTCATAATTTACCGCATTGGGTAAGTATTTTTAATTTTGACCTACTAATGATAAGAAATCCCAAGTAGTAAGTAATGGGTATTATTTGGAATACTTAAATGAAATACAGGATGAAATACCTTTCAAGATTTAAATTTCTCCCCTTTTACGCTATTTCCTTACTCCCGATGTGGGCTCTTTACAGGGTCTCGGATCTTATGTATTTTTTGGTATATCACATTGTGGGCTACCGAAAAAAGGTGGTGTTCAATAATCTTAGAAACTCATTTCCTTCCAAGAGTGACAATGAAATAGAACAAATAGCCAAAGATTTCTACAGGCATTTCTGTGATATTGTTTTGGAATCGTTTAAAAGGTTGACCATAGGGGAGAAGGAAATAAAAAAGCGCCTGCTGATTAAGAATCCGGAATTGATACAGCAATATGTAAACGACCAACGCAGTATTCTCATGTACACAGGGCATCAAGGCAATTGGGAGTGGTTGGTTTTTTTGCCATTGATGTTTCCCTATAGTTCCAATACGTTTTACAAACCTATCAAAAACAAGTATTTTGATGAGTTGTTCAAAAACATGCGGGAACGTTTTGGTGTACATTGTGTAGAATCGGACAAGGGATTTAGGACCATAATAGATAATCATCAAAGGAAAGTACTTACCTTAAATTGTATGATCGGCGATCAAAGTCCAACTAAAAGGAGTTCCAAATATTGGTACAACTTTTTAAATCAGGAAACCGCCTTTTTTGTTGGTGCCGATAAGATTGCCAAAAAAACAGATCAGGTTGTTCTATTTCCGTTCTTCAAAAAATTAAAAAGAGGTTATTACGAATTGGAGTTTCGGATCATTGAGGATCACCCACAATTAAGAAACAATTTTGAAATTTTAGAGAAATACGCCCAACAATTGGAACAGGCCATCATTAGCGCCCCAGAATTGTGGTTGTGGAGCCATAGACGATGGAAACTGAAAAGGGAGGACTTTCCGTTTGTAGATAAATTGGAATATGTTACCAAATAAGGAAGTGTCCAGCCCTCGGATAAACCTCCTAATTACAAATTAGGTTATATAAGCAATTGTTTTTATTCGTACATATCATTCAAATTGGCATGGTGCAGCTCTACAAAAAAATCTGCAATGCCATCTGTCACTGCTGTAAAGAAGTTGGCTCCATTTACCGGGTTGGCTAATTTCGGATTCCCAACTCCTGTATCCTTTGTTACCGCTGTCCATTTACGTTGAGCGGAAACCCAACCCGTTTTTAATCCATTTATTTTGAAAGTTTTGGCGTTTCCATCTCCAGCTTGGTCCAAAGGCAATACCAAATCTGGGGTTAGGTGCATTACTACGGCTGTTTCCAATTCCCCGGCATGATCGCCTGGTTCGGTAAAAAATTGAGACCCATCTTTTACCTGCCACCAATTTAGGGAGCAAACAAAGACAGTGGGATATATTATGCTCAGTTCCCTGATAATTTGCTTGAAATTATTGCCTCCGTGTCCGTTTACGATAACCAATTTATGGATACTGTTGGCTTCCAAGACCTGAACCAAATCTTTTAAAACTGCCATTTGTGTACTTGGGTTCATGTTTAAGCATAGATCAACATCTATTTGTCCCGTATTTACGCCAAAAGGGATAGTTGGCAGAACAATGGTTTTAGCACCTTGGGACCAGGCAATTTCGGCCGATGCTACAGCGGCGTGCTCTGCCAAAATGTTGTCAGTGCCATAAGGCATATGGTAATTGTGCGCCTCGGTGGCACCCCAAGGTAAAATGGCAACGGTATAATCTTGCTCTCGAACAGTTTTCCAATTGGTTTCGGCAAGTATATAGGGTCTTGGCTCTGGCTTCATAATAAGATGGCTAAAGTTTTGATTGGTATTTTATGCTATGCATTTTGTTTTATTTTCCAGAATAAAGCAATGGGAAAAACTTGCCTTCCATCTTATTTCCTTTTGGAACTTTGGGAACTCCGGCCAAGAGCTCATCGTCGGTATTGCTTACTGTGCCATCGGCAAATACATTAAGGACAAATGCCCGCCTACTTCTTTCCGACTTGTTTTCATAGGAACCATGTACCATAAGAGGATGATGAAAGGTTGCATAGCCTTTTTTTAGCTCAATGGGCGTAGGCTTAAACTCTTTTTTTTGATCCTCGCTAAGATATTTCATGAGTCCGTCCATATCACCGGCAAGGGAAGGGGCATCCAAAAGACCCCATTTATGGCTTTTAGGGATATAATGGAGACAACCGTTTTCTGTATTGGCATCATCCAATCCCGTCCAACAGGTAAGATGTTGCATGGCTATTGTCCTGGTCCAATAGGAGTAGTCCTGATGCCAGGCTACTACACCACCATGGAGGGCAGGCTTACAAAATAATTGGTCGTGCCAAAATCTAACGGATTTGCTTTCCAACAATTGGTGGGCTGCCATTATAAAGGCAGGGTTCCAAAGAACGTCATGAAATCCAGGAGTAATACGCCAATGTCCAAGGGAATGGAATAAAACCGAATTAGGGTCTTGGGATTCGTTACTGTGAAATTCATAGAACAAATGATTCCCGGGATGATTGGGGTCCATAATTGCTGCCAATTCTTGGTTTAATCTATCCACTTGCCATTCCTCCAATAGTTTTATTCCGGATAGATATCCAAATTCATGAAAGTGTGCCACCTGTTCATCGGATAATTTGTATTGCTCCCATTCCGCCGCTGATTTTGGCAGTTGGAACATGTCCGAAACAGGATGGTCATAATCGGCTAAGTCCTTTATTACTAACATATTTCTATGATTAAATGTTATTTCTTTGGTTTTTTGTAGGTGTCTTTTCCATCAGTCAACCAATTCAATGAAAAGCTTACAAAGGCATTTTCGGTATGGTCGTCCTTTTCAAAAATTAAACCTATATCACCATTGTCCAATATGGTCATGGACGAGTAGGCCGATTCCCCTTTATAAATTGTTTTTCCCTCGGACCAGGTTTGACCTTCATCGTAGCTAATACGAACAGTTAAGTTAACACGATCTTTGTCACTTTTAGGATTGGAGAATAATAATCTATTTTTTTTATAACCATCCTTTATGGCGGTATATCGGACAATACTGGCATTGCATCCTGGATCTATCAAGGTAGGTTCGGGTCGGGTTTTCCAACTATTTCCCTCATCACTGGAAATATGTACAAACCTTTTACCCTCTTTATTCGCCCTGGCGTTGATCATCCAATCCCCATTGGCCAACTCTACAATCTTGGATTCGTCAGCAGGACTCACAGGAGTATCGATAAAGAACCAGGATTTTCCATGGTCCTTACTGCCAAAAACATGCATCCCACTATTAAGATTTGCCATACAGTGCAATAGGGTGCCGGATCGGGTCTGAATGCCACGGCCAGAGGTGATAAATTTAAAATCGTTATGCCATTCCTTTTTGGCAATTTGAGTGGTAATATCTTCGGGTTCGCTCCACGTTTTGCCGTTGTCCTTACTTTTTATAACATGTAAGTAATAAACATCTTTTTCATGATCCAAATCCATATAGTTATAAAACAGAAATATTTCCTTGGTGATGTTGTCCACGATCATGGAAGGGTCAGAAGCTGATTTTCCGCTAGGAAAATCTATTATTTTTTCTATTTCCGACCAAGTTTTACCATTATCGGTACTTTTTCGAATCACAATATTAATGTCCTTGCTCCATTGTAAATCGCCACAGGATGGTACCCGTTCATCAATGGCCGCAATAAGGTCGCCGTTGGGAGCGGTGACCAAGGCAGGTATACGGTAGCAGGAGATGTTGGGGTTATTGGACGAGTTGAACAGATCTTGGTAAGTTATAATTTCCTTTGAAATTTGGAAGTTCTTGTTCTGCCCAAATAAAGCGGTTACCATAATGAGGCAAATAATAGCAGATGTTTTTTTCATTGCAGAAACGTTTTTTAAGGCAACTTTAAATGGATTCATATTTAATTATTTAAAGATATTTTTAAAATATCACATTTGCTAATTTGGTGATTGCATATTCCATTTTGCATGTTCATGGTACTGCTTGGCAGTTCTTTGTTAAGATTGCATATTTGAATGTTTTCAAAAATCAGTTTGTCCACAACCTTTTTTGAACGTTTTACAACAAAAATTCGCTAAGGTTTGGATAAGATTTTAGATTTATGCGGACCAACAAAAACCAACATTTATGAAAAAAGTACTCGCTACCTTTGTTATTGCTCTTTTAAGTATAGGATTATATGCCCAACAAGGTATGAAACTCGGAATCCATGGAGGGCTACCATTAGATGAATTCGAAGATGATCTTAGTCTGGTGGCAGGAGTTGATCTGGGATATCGATGGGGTCTAAGTGAAATTATAGACCTAGGGGTAATGGTAGGTTTCGTAAATGGCTTTCCTGAAAAATATGATAGGGACCTTTTTTCCGAGGATTTGCCCAATATTCAATTTGTACCCCTTGCCGCTTCTGTTAGATTTTGGACATCCAATTCCTTCTCTATTGGGGGTGATATTGGTCAGGCCATCGGAATAAACGACGGTAATGACGGTGGATTATATTATAGACCAACAATAGGTTATTTAATGGGCGCCCAGACAGAAGTAAATTTTTCCTATACCGGAATAGCGTTGGATGGTGCCACTTGGTCCACCCTTACCCTTGGCGTCCTCTATACATTCGATTTTTAAGGGCTTCTATAAAGGGAATAATATAGACTTCCTGAAAGCCAATAAGTTATCCGCTAAGGTTATTTTTTGGCCCTTATTCTTCATGGAATGATTCCTTAATTACTCTGGTTAAATTAAATTGGGCCACTTTACGCCTCTTCAAAATAAATAGGTCTGGGTGTTACAATGTTAAGTTAGTGTTAGCTTAGCAAAAAAGTGCACATCATTTAACTTGTATAAATTGCAACCAATCTGTTTTTTGTAGTAAACATCACTTTAAATGCGGTAGAATGAACTAATTAGCGCTATGAATTCAAAATATTTTTCGCTTGCTATAACTTAAATTCAATCTATCCTATACCTTTATATGTTGCCCGTGTAAGATGTTGGTACATGGCAACCATGTGTTTGTTATTAAAACGTAAAGCCAAAGTAAAATCATAAAACCGTCTCATTTTCGTACTTGTATTTATTTAGTTTTGCCGAGAATAACCAAACATTGATTAATCGGCAGCGTAATTTTAGGTCATAGACAACAGACTCCTTTAATTATTTTTTGGAAGAATGTAGCATAATCCAAAATGGTCACCTTGGTTTCTAGGCTTGTTCCTTACATAGAAATGTAGCTTTAAAGTGGGTTGTCTTAGGCTAGGATACCGAATTTGGACTACGGCAGATAGGTTGGTAAGAAAATTCTTCTTAATGGAAACAATGCAAACCTTTGCATTGTTTTTACGGCCATAAAAATTCCGATATCGTTAATTTAGTGTTAAATTGGTTACGACAAAACTAATTTAAACCATAAAAATATGAAGAAACTGAAATTTTTGATGTTTGTCTTATTGGTAGGCACATCCCTAACGTCATGGGCGCAGACCACAGTAAGTGGTACAGTGTCCGATGAACAGAATATTCCTTTACCAGGTGCAACTGTGGTGGTAAAAGGAACTTCAAATGGAACTACGACCGATTTTGATGGTAATTTCGCCATCCAGGTATCGGATGAAAATGCAATTTTGGTTGTATCCTTTTTAGGATATGCTACCAAGGAGTTTCCGCTTAACGGTCAAACCAATGTGAGTGTATCCTTGCAGGAAGACTCATCATTGTTGGATGAGGTGGTAGTAGTAGGTTACGGCGTTCAAAAGAAATCTGATGTAACCGGATCTATCGCTTCCGTTAAAAGTGAAGATTTTAACAAAGGAGTAGTGGCCAATCCCGGTCAGCTTTTGCAAGGTAAAGTGTCGGGTGTCAATGTAACTTCGGTAAGTGGGGAGCCAGGTGCATCCCAAAACATTATTATTCGTGGATTGGGGAGTCTCCGATCAGGAACTACACCGCTATTTGTCATTGATGGTTTTGTTATAGACAATAGTGGTACTGGAGTAGCTTCCAATCCCTTAAATTTTATCAATCCTCAGGATATAGCCTCGATGGATGTGTTGAAGGATGCTTCCGCAGCTGCCATTTATGGAGCGCGCGCCGCCAATGGGGTTATTGTTATCACTACCAAAAAAGGAAGGGACGGCAAATCTGAAATGAATTTATCCATTTCTACTGCAATGGCCACTTTGGCCAATAAAATGGATGTCTTTAGCGCCGATGAATTTAGGCAACAGGTTCCTGCTGTAGGAGGTGTTTTATTGGATGGAGGTGCTAATACGGATTGGCAAGATGAACTGACTAGAACGGCCATTTCCAAGAATGTTAACTTTGCTATGAGTGGCGGGGCCGCAGATAAATTTTCCTATTACGTATCCACTGGGGTCGATGATCAAAAAGGGATTTTTAATACCAGTTCCTTAAAAAGATATTCAGGAAGGGTAAATCTGACCCAGAAAGCATTGGACGGACGTTTTAATGTTGATTTGAATCTGACGGCTTCAAGAACAGTAAATGATAGGCCTAATATTGGTGATATGACAGTGGATATGCTACAATTGAACCCTACAATTCCACTTTATACCAACGGGGAACCCACCTTGTTCGATGATAGATTGAATCCCGCGGTACGTAACCAAATTTATAGTGATGTTTCCAACAGCAACCGTATCTTGGCAAATATTGCCCCTTCTTTAGAAATTTTTAAAGGGTTGACCTATAGGGCCAATCTTGGGGTAGATTATTCGGCAACGGATAGGGATGTACAGACAAATCCGTATCCTATACTGGAAAGCTTGGTAGAAGGTACACTTGGTTCTTACTATACCAATAATAGGAATTCCTTGGTAGAGAATACATTGACCTATACCTATAATGAGGGCGTTCATAATTTTACCTTGTTAGCGGGACATTCCTATCAGGAAATATATGTTCAGCAAAAACATTTCGATCTTAGGGGCTTCGCAACCAATGATATTGATCCTAAATTTCAGGATCAGATCAGTAGCCAAGAGAATCCTACGAGCCTGAACAGTTATGCATTTAAGAATGAACTTCAATCTTTCTTTGGTAGGCTTAATTACGGGTATGCGGACAAATATCTGCTTACAGCCACCATGCGTGCCGATGGTTCTTCAAAATTTGGCGCCAACAACAAATATGGATATTTTCCATCCGTAGCATTGGGCTGGAATATTAGTAAGGAAGACATATTGGCCGATAGCGACGTTATCAATAATCTAAAACTTCGTGCTAGTTGGGGACAAACAGGTAACCAGGAAGGGATAGATAATAAAGTAAGTTTGGCAAGTTATATAGACAGTAAGGCGGACAATGATACTTATCCTCTTGATCCAAATGCAAGTACTATAGATGATTATCCATTTGGTACTGTTCCTGCCCGAACGGCAAATCCCGATCTTAAATGGGAAGTTTCCACACAGACCAATATTGGATTGGATTTTGGTCTCTTCAATAGTAAATTGACGGGTACCTTGGACTATTTTCACAAAGTTACCAGTGATGTGGTACTACTTGCCAATAGGATAGATCCCATTCAGCCCACTTCAAAAATCTGGACCAATATTCCGGATATGGAAATTATAAATTCGGGTGTTGAAGTGGCACTGGATTATAGAATAATGCTCTCGGAGGACTTCATGTTTAATTTGGGAGGTAATATGAGTTTTACTGAAAATACAGTTGAAAACTCCCAATTTGAGGTGATTACTACTGGTGCCGCCCAAGGTGCCGGGCAAACTGGTGCCACTATTAATGGGTATCTGAACAACGAACCTGTAGGTGCATTCTATATGAAGGAATTTATTGGTATAGGTGCTGATGGCCGTAATCAATTTAGGGACGTCAATGGTGACGGTGAAATTTTGGATAATGACCGTGTCGTTGTCGGAAGTGCCCTGCCGGATATCATATATGCGTTTTATTTTAAATTCAATTATAAAGATTTTGATTTAGGTCTTAACTTTAATGGAGTTTCTGGGAATAAAATCTTTAACCATACGGCTATGTCCCTATTTTCAAAAGGACAGTTGAGCAGAAACCTGAATACGACAGATTTTGCAGTAGAATTTCCGAACGAGGACAACAGCAACTCCAATGAAGTGTCTACCCGCTATTTAGAGGATGGTAGCTTCCTTCGCTTAAACAATGCCACCCTAGGGTATAACCTAAAACCTCAAAATCTTGGTTTAGGAGATTTGATAAGTAATGTCAGATTTACTCTAACGGGCCAGAACTTATTTGTGGTTACAGATTATTCCGGGTTTGATCCGGAGATCAACACGGGAAGCACCATAGACGGGATTCAAACTTTTGGGATAGACCGGTTTACATATCCTTCTCCAAGAACATTGCTTTTTGGCTTAAACGTATCATTCTAATAAAAAAAATGCTAGTAATGAAAAATAAACTCATAATTACAATATTGGTGTATTGTTCCTTGTTGAACTGGAACTGTACGGACCTAAAAGAGGAATTATTCGATGAAACCCTAACGGGTGCCCAGGCCGAAGTGATTAGCGGAGCAATTGCACCTGCCTACGGCTACGTTTCATGGACCTGGAGGCATACCAATTACTATGGTCTTCAGCTGATTGCCTCGGATGAGGCCATTCTTCCTTACAGGGGAGGAACCGACTGGTTTGATGGGGGTAAATTTTTAGCCACACATTCGCACACCTACACCCCGAGTAATGATTTGATTTCCAGTAGCTGGAACGAACTTACTACCAATATTTCAAGAACATTGGCGGCCATTGAGGTGTTGACTCCATTGGCAGATGAAGGCAATGCGGAAGCGGCGGGAGCCTTGTACGAAATGAAGGCACTTAGGGCCTACCTAAATTTGTTGATGCTGGATAGTTGGGGAATGGTATTAAAAAAGGAAGCCTCCAATCAGCTTTCAGAAGTGTTAAGGACCCAGGACGCCATAGATTATATACAAAATGAATTGTTGTCCGTGGTAGACGTTATTAACACAGATAAAGGACCGGGAAGGATGACCCAGGCCGCAGTTTGGGGCTTTTTGGCAAGGTTGCACCTAAATGCAGCTGTATATAGGGACCCATATGGCACACCAAATTTTACGGATGCGGATATGGATAAGGTTATAGAGTACACAAATAACATTATCAATTCAGGAGATTTTTCACTATCGCCAGAATATTTTGATCTTTTCAATGACGATAACAATAGTAACTCCGAGATCATATTTGCCTTGGATCAACGTGGGGTTTTGAGAAACGAGGAAAGCCGTTGGTCTTATTGGTCTATTGCAGGATCCGTATGGGGAAGATTGGAATATCCCAGTTCTGATGGTACAGATGGTCCAGCTATAACTTCAGATTTTTATCAGACTTGGGTAGATGCCTATGAGGATGTGGATCCTGCAGATGCAGATGCCAGATTCTATCAGCAAAACCAGCAGATTCCTGCAGAGTTGATGGATTTAACTGGGCTCTCCCCTTTGAATGATGAAGATCATTATTATTGTGCGGATGTTGCTACCTACGAAATGAATAGAGGTATCTTACGTGGTGTACAATGGGGTCCCAGAAAGGATTCCGGGGGTTCGTTTTATACATGTGATGATGGGGTAAGGATATATCCCGTTAAACAAATTAAAGGAAATGGTCCTGATAGGGATGTGGGATATGTTAATCATACCGAAGAAATAAACTTCACCAATGAAGGGTCGTTGCACAATACAGGATATCGTGTCTCCAAGTATCAATTTAGCCGTACTTCTCCAAATGCCAATAATTTTAGTAGTATAGATCTTGTAATGATGAGATTGGCTGAAATATATCTAATGCGGGCAGAAGCAAAATTGAGAAAGAATGATGCTTCAGGGGCCTTAACCGATGTGAACTTTGTGCGGTCTTCAAGAACATCGCGCCCAGATCAGACTCCGGCCTCTTTGACATCCATTGATTTGGATATAATGTTTCGTGAGCGAGGTTTTGAATTGTACTGGGAAGGCTTTAGACGCGGGGATCAAATACGATTTGGCAAATACGAGGATTCCTGGACTGAAAAGACAGATTCCGATGTAAACAAAAGGGTATTTCCTATACCACAGAGTGCAGTGGATGCAGCTTCAGGTATTGACGGTTTTCTTCAACAGAACCCAGGTTATTAGAAAAATATAATAGATTAAATTTTAATTTAGGGCAGACAATATATTGTCTGCCCTAATCTTTTATGGGTTGATATTGGCTTAATCATCAATGTTGCTATATTTCATATCTGATTTTTTTGTCGAGTACATTTTACCTATTTCCATATAGAAATTTTGTTGTACTTTGTCTTTAATGTTCAATTCCATAATTTGTACTTATTATTGTAATTAGAGTAGGTTGGAGCCCACAGGGCTGCATTTTATAATCAATATGAATATGATAAGGGAAGTAAGGATTGTAAAAAGTGACTTATTATGAAGAAAGGGCGCGTTACCATTAAGGACATAGCACGAGAGCTCAAAATAGCCCCCTCAACCGTGTCCAGGGCATTGAACGATCATCCAGCTATCAAAAAAGAAACCAAGGATGCTGTAAAGGCGCTGGCGGAGGCATTGGATTATCAGCCCAATCTTTTAGCGTTGAACCTGTTGCAGAAAAAGTCCAATACCATTGGGGTGATCGTGCCAGAAATTACAGGACATTTTTTTTCCGCAATAATTACTGGGATACAGGATGTGATCGTGGATTCCGAATACAACATTATGATTTGTTTGTCCAACGAATCCTACGAGGAAGAGTTGACCATTGTAAAGAGGTTGTCCAAGATCCAGATAGATGGGGTCTTGGTAGCACCTTCATCCGAGACCAAGGATTTTGATCATTTCCGTAGGCTTCAAAAGAGTGGTATACCCGTAGTGGTTTTTGATAGGGACTGTCCAGGGCTTGAGGCGGATAAAGTGTTGGTAGATGATTATTTTGGGGCGTTCCAGGCTGTAGAGTACCTCATAGGTACGGGCTGTAAAAACATAGCGCACCTTGGCGGGCCTTTAAACCTTAGTACTACAGAACAAAGGCTACAGGGATATTTGGATGCTCTTGAAAAAAATAAGGTTCCCATAAATAGTGATTATATTGTTCATATTCCGGGGTTTGCACATAAAGACGCTGTAAAGGCCACTAAAAAATTATTGGATCTCCAGATTTGTCCGGACGCCATTTTTGCCTACAATGATAAAATCGCCATTTCTGCTATTCATATTGCCAAAAAAATGGGTCTGAAAATTCCGGAGGACGTCTCTGTTTTAGGATTTGATGATGAACCCCATTCTTCTTTTATGACGCCCCCATTATCTACCGTTTGGCAACCGGTATATAGTATGGGTATGCTCTCGGCCAGGATTTTATTGAGCCATTTAAAAAACAAGAATAACGTTTTGGAATTTAGAAAGGAAGTCTTTAAACCAGAACTGGTTATAAGGGCTTCTTCGCGTTAAGGTTTATTGGAATTCACGGACCATTGAAAATGTATGGAAATATATTGTATAGTTATGATATGGACGTTCCCACCTTTGGTGTGTTTGAAACACAACCTATGCCTTGCTGCAATTATAGTCCTATGTTAATTGTTTTGTTATGGTAAGAAATAATGCTGTCAGGGATGTATAAGGGAAACCGAGATTAACTTTCTAGACTGGAATTTTTCACCTTTTAAATAATAATTTATTGATAAGGTAGTGCTTTAGGGATTCCTGCATATGTACCTATCTTAAAATGCAATTCTTTGTCTTGGAAATAGGGAACAGTTATTGGAACGTCAAAATCAAGCATCCGATTGGACCACTGCAGTTTGTATACCAGCTGTGTAGAGCATTGGGCAATTCTTGCCTTGTATTCAGGATAATGGCAAGTTAATTCATCTTTATGTTGAATGTACTTAAATTCGTTTAAGGTTTGATGAAAAGACAGCCGTTAAATTTTTTGAAGTTTACAAAGATCTTTACTCTGATCTAGTTCATTTGTCTCCCTCCCTAGTTTGACCCATTATTGAACTAATTTGTTTACGCAAATATTACCTATCGGCAAAATGTACTTAACAATAACTTAGTAATATTGGCAGTACAGATTTTAAACAGAATTGAAACCTATTTTTATATTCTAAATATCAACCAACTAAAATCAATAAAAATGAAATCTAAGTACTTTAATATTAGGATATTCTTAATTCTATTGTTAACCGGTATGTTTGGTTCTTTCCATTTGGCTTATTCCCAGTCTCAAAACAAGGGGTTAATTAGGGGCACGGTAAAGGATCTGGATTCACAAAATCCTTTGCCCGGCGCAAATATTAGAATTGTAGGTACATATACTGGTACAACTACGAATTTTGACGGTGAATATTCCCTTGCCGTTAACGCCGGTAACTTGGAAATTGAAGTGAGTTATATCGGTGAAAAGACAAAGACTATTAACGTGGAGATTAATGCAGGGGAAACCAAAGTGGTCAATTTTGAACTCGAAATGGAAGCGACCCAATTAAACGAAATAATCTTGGCAGGCTCCTTGGATGGACAAATAAAGGCACTGAACCAACAAAAATCTGCCGATAACCTGAAAAATGTTGTTTCTTCAGATCAAATGGGAAAATTTCCCGATCAGAATTCAGCGGAATCCCTTCAAAGGGTAACAGGGGTGAACCTTCAGCGCGATGAAGGTGATGGCCGTTTTATATTAGTGCGTGGATTGGCTCCACAATTCACCAACATTAGCATAAATGGTGAACAAATTCCTTCGCCTGAGGGGGATTCCCGATTTGTGGCATTGGATGCCATACCTTCCAATCAGTTGGCGTCAATAGAAATAACAAAATCCATTACTCCAGATATGGATGGGGATGCAGTGGGAGGTTCTGTCAACCTAAAAACCCCAACAGCCTATAAAAAACAATTGGAGGTTTCCGGTTCCCTAGGTGGCGAGTACAACAATTCTTCGGAGAAGACCACTGCTCAAGGGAATGTTACCCTGAGCAAACGAACCAATAATGACAAGTTTGGGTTTATAGTTGGGGGTAGTTATGCCCCTAGTGAAAAATTTTCGGAGAGATATACTTTTGATGGTTGGGATAAGGACAATCCGGAAGGATTGGATGAGTTGGAAATTACCAGTTATGAGGTTTCAAGAAAGCGCATAGGGGCCAATGCTACATTGGATTATAAATTCAGTGACAAAAGTCAGATCTATTTCAGGACATTATATAGTGAATTGAGGGAAGTGGAGCAAAGAAGAAGGCTTAAATTGGAATCTGAGGAAGATGATGATGTCTTGGAATACGGAATTTCCAAGGAACTCAAATATCGTCCAGAGAATCAGGGAGTATACAGCTTCAACCTTGGAGGAAACTATTCTGGCGCCAAGGTAATATTGGATTATGAAATAGCCTATTCAGAGGCATTTCAGAAAACTGAGGCAAACGAAAAATCTGTGTTTGAAAACGCAGAGGATGTAACATGGAGCCTGAACATTTCCGATCGTTTTAGTCCAAAGCTCAATAGTTTTACCTATGATGGGCAAAATGCCCAGGTAGGCAATGCAGCTCTTTTGGGATTGGATGAGTGGGAAAATGAGGTAACAACTGCAAAAGACCATAATACGACCGCTAAAATAAATGCCGCTTTTCCGTTGCATATATCTGAAAACCAGGGCGAGCTTAAAATGGGGGGCAAGCTTAGGTTTAAGGACAAACGTTTTATAGTAGATAAATTTGAGAGTTATGGGTATGAAGGAGATGATGATCTTTTTTTGAGCGATTTTGCAGATAACCATGTTTATTCCAGTTTTATGGATGGGGAATTCAATCAAGAGGTAGGACCTTTCACTGATAGAAATGAATTCAATACCTATTTCAACAATAATATAGGGGATTTCGAGTCCGATTTTATTAAAGCGGCCGAGGAAAAGGCCTTACAAGAATACAAGGCAACGGAAAATGTGTTTGCCGGTTATGTTCAGGCAAAAATACAATTGAACAGACTTATGCTTCTGGCTGGGGTAAGGTATGAAAAAACAAATTTTGATTATGCCTCAGGACAATGGGACGAGGATACAGAGGAAGCAATAGCGGTAAGTGGGACCAATGACTATGGATTTCTATTGCCTATGTTTCATCTAAAATACAACATAAGCGATAACGATATTTTGCGTGCCTCCATCACTAAATCCTATTCCAGACCTAATTTCCAAGATCTTGTTCAGGGAGCAACTTTTAACGGGGAAGAGGCATCAATTTTTAATCCGGATCTTAAACCGGTAAGGGCTACGAATCTCGATATTTATGGGGAGCACTATTTTGGTACTTTGGGACTATTGTCTGGAGGCGTTTTTTATAAAAAATTAAATGATTTTATTTACCAGCAAACTACGGATCAGACCTTTAGGGGTATTCCGGACGTAGAGGTTACCCAATCCGTTAATGGTGATGATGCCTCCCTATTGGGTTTTGAAATTGGATATCAACAAAATTTAAGCTTTTTGCCGGGCGTTCTAAAGGGGCTTGTAGTGTATTTAAATTATACCCACACGGCATCGGAAGCCAATGTGGCCAATTTTGCACAAGGTGCAGATCTAAGTGAGATAGACTTGCCCGGGCAAGCGGACAATATTGGTAATGCTGCCCTCGCCTATAATATTGGTGGGTTTAAGGCAAGATTGTCATTCAATTATAATGGGTCTTATATCAATGAGTTTGATGGTGGGGATATAATCAATGTGGAAAGTAGACATCAGTGGGACTTTTCCATGAGCCAAACCTTTAGTAAAAATAAATTAACGGCTTTTCTGGAGTTGGTTAACCTAACCGATGAGGACGAAAGGGAATTTTACAATACCAAAAATACGCCCAGTTTTAGGACAAGATATGGTTCTTGGGGTAGGTTGGGTATAAGGTTTAATTTCTAACCATATTATCTGCCATTTTAATTTGTCATTCAATGAAAAGCATATGGAATAAGGTTGGAGCGATATTTCTACTGTTCCTTGTTGGTTATGGTTGTGTTGCAACAAAATTAGATGGCAAGGAGGAGCCTTTGGGCGATAGCTACAAAGTAACAGATAATCTATTGGTTTTGAAGGATGCTTTACACTTTCTAGTAATTGGGGATTGGGGAAGAAAAGGGGATTACAACCAGCAATTGGTGGCCGATAGAATGGAAGAAGCAGCCAAAACATTGGATGCGGAATTTGTCATTGCCTTGGGAGATAATTTTTACCCCAATGGTGTTGCAAGTATAGACGACCCCAATTGGGGGGCTTCCTTTGAAAATATTTATACAGGATACCATCTGGAAATTCCGTGGTATGTTGTGCTGGGCAATCACGATTATAGGGGAAACCCCCAGGCCCAAATAGACTACACCAACAAAAGCCAGAGGTGGCACATGCCATCACGATATTATGAGTACGGCTTTAAAGATGAAGACACTGGATTGAATGTGCAATTTTTGTTTTTGGATACCTGTCCGCTTGAAAGGAAATATTATACGGAAGAGACCTATGTTAATGTTAAGTCACAGGATTCTACGCAACAGATAAAATGGATAGATAGTATTATGACCGTTAAGCCAATAGCGGACTGGACAATTTTTTCGGGCCATCATCCATTATATTCCGGGGGTAAACGAATGGAGGACACGGAACAAATAAGAAATTCACTGCAACCCATTTTGCAGAGGAGTAATGCAGATGTATATTTTGCCGGACATGAGCATGATTTGCAACATATTAAGCCCAAAGGAAAGACCCATCATTTTATTTCAGGAGCAGGTTCTGAAGTTAGGGCAACGGGCATGATAGATGGTATATCCAGGTTTGCCGCCTCTGTTCAGGGGTTTATGGCGGTTTCTATAACCAAAGGTAATATGTTGGTACAAGTCATAAATTATAAGGGCAATGTAATCTACACCACGGAAATAAAAAAGGAGTGAAGTTTAATTAGTTATGTCAGTGACCAAGAGGCTAGATGTATGTCTAGCCTTTTTTTTCGTAATTATGATATATAAGGGTAGAAAAATTTTATACTTTTCTAGATATCATAAAATAAAAATAACAGGTAACCAGCTAGTATGAAATTATTAATTATCGAGGACGAACAGGAGGTTCAGGATGACTTAATCGAATTCCTTAAAGGGGAAAATTTTTTATGCGAGGCCGTATCCACAGCTTCAATGGCCAAAGAAAAAGTATATATGCATGAATACGACACTATTATTTTAGATATTGGCCTTCCCGATGGCACTGGCCTTGAAGTTTTGGAATATCTTAAAAAAATAAATAGAGATACAGGTGTCATTATTCTAAGTGCCCATGGAGCAATTGATGACAAAATCTCTGCCTTGGATCTAGGAGCTGATGATTATCTTACTAAACCTTTCGATTTTAACGAACTAAATGCCAGAATAAAATCAATAATTAGAAGAAAACAGTTTCACGGCAATAATACTATAGACTTTGGAGACATTAGAATAAATACTGTTTCCCATGAAGTTGCAGTAAACAATACAAACATTGCCCTAACCCAAAAAGAGTATCAAATGTTACTTTATTTTATAAGTAATGAAAATCGGGTCATAACCAAGGAATCGATAGTTGAGCATTTATGGGGAGATGATACCGATATGTTCGATTCTTTCGATTTTATTTATGGCCATATAAAAAACCTCAGAAAAAAAATAATCAATGCAGGTGGTAACGATTATCTCTCTACTATTTATGGCGTAGGGTACAAATTCCAAAAAGTTTGAAATTATTAGTTAAAACATCGCTCTATTATGCTTTGGCTTCGTTGCTCTTTTTTGCCGTTGCCGGTTTTATTATCCTCATTAATTTTAATAATGTTATTGATAATGATATTAATGATTTTCTCGTAAATAGGGAAGAAATTGCCACGACACAATTGGTCAATGATGTTCCTCTAGAAGCATTGAACAACTATGAGCAAATTATTAAGATCACCAAGAACAAAGAGGAAGTTGATAATTTAATATTCTCAGATACCATAGTATATGATATCATAGATGACGAATTCCACGCCTATAGAAAATTAAATGTCATTCGTAAAATAGGTGCCGTTTATTATGATATCTCCATCTTCAAGTCCTTGATCGAATCTAATCTCTTGGTTGTAGAGATATTAAAGCCCATGTTATTGGTTTTTTTAGGGTTGTTGTCTTTTCTTTTGCTTGGTAACCTTTTTATTTCAAGAGGTTTGTGGAGGCCGTTCAAGGAAACACTTGTCACCCTTAAGAATTATGAACTGGGAAGTACTCGGTCTATAGATTTCAGCAGGACTAATACTCAAGAATTCAACCAGCTCAACAGTATGTTGAACACAATGATTAAAAAAATTCATTATGATTACCTCAATCTTAAAGAATTTACCGAGAATGCCGCGCATGAGATCCAGACGCCTTTGGCCATAATCCGTAACAAATGTGAAATTCTTCTGCAGTCTGAAAGCCTTACCGAGGTAGAGTTAAAGCCGTTAAAATCAATATACAATAGTTGCCTGCGGTTATCCAAGATAAATCACGGTCTAACCTTATTGGCTAAAATTGAATCCGGTGCATATGATAATTCAGAGAAAATAGATGTTACTGAAGTAGTTAGGAACCAAGTTCAGCACTATATAGAAGTAATTGAGCTTAATGGGTTTAAGATTACAACGGAATTAAGTCATCCTATTCACTTTGAGATTAATCCTGATCTTGTAGTGATTTTAGTGTCAAATTTGATAAGAAACGCCATTAAACATAATAATACAAATGGCATTATACATATAATTACTATGCCAAATTGTATTAGGTTTTCAAATAGCGGAAATCAAGCCACAATAGATGTCAATCAGTTTAAAAGGTTTAATAGATCAAATAAAAATTCGCTGGGCTTGGGGCTATCAATTATTAATAAAATATGTTCGGCATACCATATTCGGTTAGAGTATTGCTATGAAAACGGACTACACAATTTTGTCTTATACTTTTGATTTTATAGACAGATTCTCTACAGAATTAACCCATAAGTTTACCTAACATAAAATATGAGGCAGTTAATTTTAATAGTATTTATAGGGTTTATGGTTTGCTCATGTAACAAGGAAACCGTTCCTAGGGAGGTGCAAATTAAATTCTTGGAAATTGAGCCTTCTGCCCACAATATTGAATGGAGTTTGAAAAGAGAACTATACAGGTTGCATTATACCCTGGAAGGTTTTAACTACACTTCTTATTTTGATAAAGATGGGAACTGGCTTGAAACGGAATTGGAAATAGATAAAACCGAACTTCCAGTGGCCATATCAAAAACGATAGCTGAAAAATTAAGTGATTATTCAATAATAGATATAGAGTTGGTGAAAACAGCGGATAATCAAATATTTTATGAAATAGATCTAAAAAAAGGAGATAAAATTTACGATATACTTTTTAACGATTCAGGAAAAATATTAAGAAAAAAGATATAACATTATGAAGTTTACACACCCAACAGTTGGTCTCTTAGGTTTAATAGGTGCAGTTTTAATTAGTGCTTGCGAGTCAAAACCAAAGATTGCAGAGAACGCCATAAAACCAAAAATAACAACACAGGTCACAAAACATGATACTGACGATGCAGCCATATGGATAAATGAGGAAGAACCTTCCCAAAGCTTAATTCTGGGAACGGATAAAAACGAGGACGGTGCCTTGTATGTTTACGACTTAAAAGGCAATATCATTGAAGATAAAACGGTTAGGGGGTTAAAACGTCCCAACAATGTGGATATAGAAGAGTTTGAACTGGGGGAGGAAGAATTTTCCATTGCGGTGGTTACGGAACGGCTTACCAATAAAATAAGAATATTTAGGCTTCCAGAAATGACACCTTTGGACAATGGGGGCATTGAGGTTTTTGAAGGTGAAGATCAAAGGGACCCTATGGGGATTTCACTATATAAAAATACGGAAGACAAGGTCTACGCCTTTGTAGGAAGAAAATCTGGACCGCTGGATGGGTATATTTGGCAATATGAATTAAAAGGGGATGAGAACGGAAATATCATTGCCGAAAAAGTACGGGCTTTTGGAAAATATAGTGGGAAAAAGGAAATTGAAGCTATAGTAGTGGATGATGAACTGGGTTATGTGTATTATTCCGATGAAGGTGTAGGGGTACGTAAATATTTCGCTGATGTTGGGAAGGGAGATGAGGAGTTGGCAATTTTTGCCACAGAAGGTTTTGCTGGAGACCATGAGGGGATAAGTATTTACACAACGGATATTGGTACCGGTTATATAATTGTTTCCGATCAACAGGCCAATAAATTTCAAATATTCTCCAGGGAAGGAAGTGCAGATAATCCTCACCAACATTTATTGGTAAAATCTATAGATGTTTCAACAATGGAGAGTGATGGCTCCGAAGTTACCAATGCATCCTTGGGCGATTTGTTTCCAAAGGGAATGTTTGTGGCTATGTCAGATGACAGGACCTTTCAACTTTACGCTTGGGAAGATATTGCCGGTGACGATTTAATGATTGCCCCGGATGGTCTGCCTCAACATACCAAAAATGCCATACAACCTAAGTATATAACGGAAAAAGTAGTTTTTGATACGGATGACCCGGCTATCTGGGTAAATAAAAATGATCCCGCCCAAAGTTTAATAATTGGTACGGACAAAGAAGATGGCGGAGGTTTATACGTTTTTGATTTGCAAGGAAAAATCATAAAAGATAAAGTTATTCCCAATCTTCAAAGGCCAAATAATGTAGATATTGCATATGGCTACATCCTAAATGGAAAGCCCATAGATATTGCTGTAACTACGGAAAGAAGTAAAAATCAATTAAGGGTTTTTAGTGTGCCCGATATGAAGCCTATTGATGGTGGTGGTTTGGCTGTTTTTGAGGACAGGGATAAGAAAGACCCTATGGGAGTTGCCTTGTTTAAAAATCCCAAAGACGGATTGGTATATGCAATAGTTGGTCCCAAAGATGGACCGTCTAAGGGGTACCTATGTCAGTACCGAATAGATAATGACGGTAAAGGAAAGGTGAAGCTAACTAAAATTAGGGATTTTGGCAACTATAGTGGTATTAAAGAAATTGAGGCTATTGCCGTAGATAATGAATTGGGCTATGTGTATTGTTCGGACGAGGCTTTTGGGGTTCGTAAATACTACGCGGACCCCTCAAAAGGGGATGAAGAATTGGCCTTATTTGGAACAAAGGAGTTTGGCAGGGACATAGAAGGTATAAGTATCTACAAGAATGCTGATGGAACTGGATATATATTGATATCCGATCAGCAACGGAACACTTTCAATATTTTTTCAAGGGAAGGTTCGGAAGCTAATCCACATAATCACAATTTTATTAAATCGGTAGAGTTGATGACCCTGGAAAGTGATGGTTCCGATGTTACCTCTGTAGGTTTGGGCGATGAATTTCCAAAGGGCATGTTTGTAGGAATGTCTACGGATAAAACTTTTCATATATACGATTGGCGTGATATAGTAGGGGACGATTTAAAATAATCAATTGATATAAATACTGTTAAACTTCATTGAATCATGCGTGGTATTACTAAACACCTAATATTTACAATTTTATCCTGCCTCATTTCAGTATACAGTTTTTCGCAACAACCCCAAGCAAAAACAAAGCTTATTGTTGGCGTTATTGTGGATCAAATGAGAGCGGAGTATCTGTACAGATTTCAAGATAAATTTTCCGATGATGGCTTTAAGCGCTTAATGAATGATGGATTTGTATGTAGAAATACACATTACAATTACATTCCCACCAAAACAGCTCCTGGGCATGCATCGGTGTATACGGGTACTACCCCAAAGTACCATGGTATCATAGCCAATGAATGGTATGACAGGACAATAAAGCAGGAAATTAATAATGTAGACGATCTTAGTACACAAACAATAGGGGGAGAGGGCTCTAATGGACAACGTTCTCCTCGCAAAATGTTATCGACGACAATTACCGATGAATTGCAGTTGTCAAATGATGGCAAATCTAAGGTGATAAGCATTTCCTTAAAGGATAGGGGTGCCATTTTACCAGGCGGACATATGTCCGATGGGTCATATTGGTACGATGCAGAAACTGGAAACTTTATAACTAGTACGTATTACAAGCAAGAACTTCCTGCATGGGTTGAAAAATTCAATAAACAAAGGCATGTGAAATCGTTGTTGAAAAGTGGTTGGCATACTTTGCTACCTATTGGCAGCTACACGGAGAGCACGAGTGATGAGCAAGCCTATGAAAAAGTCTTTCACCATAAAAATAATGCCGCCTTCCCTTATGAGTTCAGAAAACTGTCGGATGAAGATCAATTTAACCTTTTTCAAGAAACACCATTTGGAAATACAATAGTGGCAATGCTGGCTCATGCCGCGCTTGAACATGAAAAATTAGGAAAAGGTGATGAAACCGATTTTCTGGCAATTAGTTTTTCGAGTACGGATAAAGTTGGACATGCATTTGGTCCCAATTCCATTGAAATAGAGGATACCTATTTAAGATTGGATCAAGATATAGCGTCCTTGTTACATAAATTGGATGCCCATATGGGTAAAGGAAACTACACTTTCTTTTTAACGGCAGATCATGCTGCCTCAGATGTGCCACAATATCTTATTAATAATAAAGTCCCTGCCGGTTATTACAGTACCAAAAACATAGTAACCAAAGTAAATGCAAGGCTGGGGGCATTGTTCAAGATAGACGGCTTGGTGGAAAACATGTCCAATGGGCAATTGTTTTTGGACATGGATAAAATAGAGGCCAATCAACTTAATTACAATGATGTTTTGGAGGAGAGTAAAAGGGAGCTTTATTCTGTAGAAGGTGTTTTTCAGGTTTTGCTTCGCAATGATCTAGAAAAGTTGGAATATACATTTGATGAGAAAGGAATGGTTCAACGCGGTTTTCATTTAAAACGCTCCGGTGACATTGTGGTGTTATTTAATCCTTCTTGGACTGAAGATAGAAAGTATGGTACCGAACATGGATCAGGGTTTAGCTACGATACCCATGTGCCCTTGTTATGGTTTGGCAATAATATTCCCAAAGGTGTCTCTACTCAAAAATATAGTATTACGGATATAGCTCCTACCATATCTATGTTGTTGGGCATAAAATTTCCGAATGCCTGTACTGGTATGCCTATCGGGGAGTTGTTAAAGGAGTAGGTAAAAGTTGGTTTATATGTTGTTGTACTAAAGGGCAATATACATTAGTTGGGCAATAAGGTTTTTCTATCCGTAATTGCTCGGTAAAAATATGAGACCTCTTAATGTATTCCAAAATCAATTGATAAGGGAATTTTGCACATAATGCAAACCTTTGCATGTTTTTTTAGCATTAATTGTTTTCCAAAGGGCAATTTTTATTGTTTATTTATAGTAGTTTGATTCTTTGGCGCTTTTAATATTTGAATTTTTATGCACTTATCACCGGAGATATTTTTTAAGAACTGTTATGGTAGGTATGCCATTCCAGCTGTCAATGTTTTTACCATGGAGCAGGTCCTCGGACTTTTTAGCTCAGGGGAAAAGGCCAAGGCACCTTTTATAGTACAAATAACACCGGCGGCACGGAATTATGCCGGTCCGGAAATGCTCATAGCTATGATTAATGCAGCTGCGAAAATATTTCCCAAGGCGATGTATGCCGTTCATATGGATCATGGGATAGAGGCACATGCTTTTGATGCCATACGATCCAACGATTATAAATCTGTTATGATCGATGCCTCCCACGACAGTTTTAAGGATAATGTAAAAAGAACTAAGGCCGTAGTGGTGGAGGCTCATAAAAAAAACATTTTTGTAGAGGCCGAACTCGGAGTGTTGAGTGGGGTGGAAGATGATTTGTCCATAGACGAAAAACATGCCAGATACACCCAGCCCTCGGAGGTACAGGAGTTTGTGGAATTGACCGGGTGCGATAGCTTGGCAGTCGCGGTAGGTACCAGCCATGGAGCTTACAAATTTTCGGGTGGAGATGGTAT
The DNA here is from genome assembly GCF_900177645.1 of Arenibacter troitsensis. Taxonomy (GTDB): domain Bacteria; phylum Bacteroidota; class Bacteroidia; order Flavobacteriales; family Flavobacteriaceae; genus Arenibacter; species Arenibacter troitsensis. Next base: position 12,356 of record NZ_FXAO01000006.1, on the reverse strand, counting down.
TCAGTTTGCCATATTGGAGGAGATCCAACGTAGACTGCCAGAATTCCCTATAGTGTTACATGGTGGCTCTGCCGTTAATAAGGAAGAAATTGAACGGATCAACAAGGCGAGGGGCCAATTGATGGAGGGGGCCTCAGGGGTTTCCCCGGAAGAGATTGTGAAATCCATAGCGTATGGGGTGTGCAAGATCAATATCGCTACGGATACTAGGCTGCTATGGACTCGGGTGCACCGTGAATTTTTTAGGGATACCCCTGAACTTTTTGATCCGGTAATACCAGGGAAAACCTATATGAGGGAATACGAAAAATTTATGCTGGAAAAGTTTGAGCTCCTGGGTGCCACAAACAAAGCAATCGACATGAACGTTTAAGTTAAAATATTATGGAGCATACATCACATTTACAAATAAAACCAAAATCCAAAACAGGAATATACCATCAGATTACAACCAAATCTGCCAACTGGGAATACCTCAATTTTGAGGCCAGGCTAATGTCCAAAGGTGAAATCTGGGAGCATGAAACCAAGGATAACGAATTGGTAATCGTCCTTTTGAGCGGTAACTTTAAAGTGGAAAGCAATCACGGCAATTGGGAAACCAAAAATGGAAGAAAGGATGTCTTTAGTGGAGTGGCCCATACATTGTACCTTCCACGGAATAGCAAATTTACATTGACATCATTGAGTGATTCCTTGGATATAGGCTATGGTTGGTGCAAGGTAGAAGAAGATTTTCCTGCAAAATTCGTAACCCCGGAAGATACCCCGGTAGTTATTTTTGGAGGTGACAATGCCACTAGGCAATTCAATGATCTGGTGCCTCCAGGTTTTGGTTGTAGTAAAATAGTTGTTCGGGAGGTATATACCCCTTCGGGCAATTGGAGTTCCTTTCCGGCCCACAAGCACGATGAACGTAAAGTAGACGCTGTAGGAACCGTTTTGGAGCCTATCCAAGAGGAAACGTATTTCTATAAGTTTCAAAAACCGGAGGCATATGCCATTCAGCAGGTCTATACTAAGGATAGGTCCTTGGATGAAATTGTAAGGCCTAGACATAATGATGTGGTGTTGATACCCAAGGGTTTTCATCCAGTGGTGGCAGAACACGGATTTCATTGCTACTATCTTAATTTTTTGGCCGGTACAGACCAATGCTTGGCCAATACCACAGACCCGGATCATGAATGGATTTATGATTCCTGGACCTCAAAAGACAAAAGATTGCCCTTGGTAACAGCGGAAATGAATAAACAATAATTGGAAATGAGCAATAAAAAGTTTGATGTAATCACGTTTGGAAGGTCTAGTATAGATCTTTATTCCCAGGATATTGGAGCCCCATTCAATGATATTAAGGGCTTTGATGCCTTTGTAGGCGGTTCACCACTTAACATAGCCGTGGGCTGTGCCAGACTGGGAGTCAATGCCAGTTTACTGACCGCAGTGGGCAATGATAAAGTGGGAGAGTTTATCCTGAACTTCTTGAACAAGGAAGGGGTAAATACCCATTCTATCCCAGTAAAAAATGGCACTAGGAGTAGTGCAGTGGTCTTGGGAATAGAGCCTCCGGATAAATTTCCTTTAGTGTATTACAGGGATAATGCGGCAGATAGTCAGGTGGATATTGATGATGTGGATAAAGCCAATGTTCCGGACTACAAAATATTGTTGATCAATGGTACTGCATTAAATATAGAACCTACTAGAAGTGCCACATTTTATGCCACCGAAATAGCCAATAGAAATGATGTGGACGTGGTACTGGATCTCGATTTTAGAGCAGATCAATGGCACGATTATAGGGCTTTTGGATTAACCGTAAGGGCCATTCTTCCTCGGGTAAAGATGGCCATTGGTACCGAAGAGGAGATTCTTGCCGCTACGCTTATCGATTCCTCCCAAGTGACCATTAAGGAACAACAAATTTCGGCACCCGAAATAAAGGGCGATATTGATGAATCCATTGCACAGTTGCTTTCCTCAGGCATAGAGACCCTGATCGTGAAACGTGGGGAGAAGGGGGCTAGTATTTACCAAAAGGATGGTACTAGGGAGGACGTTCCGGGATTTCCGGTTGAGGTTTTAAATGTACTTGGCGCGGGAGACGCCTTCGCCAGCGGGTTTTTATACGGAGTCCTTCAAGGCTGGGATTTAAAAAAGGCTTGTAGAATGGGCAATGCCAGCGGTGCCCAGGTAGTGACCAAAAAAGGTTGTGCCAATTTTATGCCTACTTTGGAAGAATCCATGGACTTTATAAATCAAAAGGGCGGATTTTAATTTTATAAGCGATGAAATGCCCATTAAAGGCTTTATCAAGCCTCCCGATAGCAATCGGGGCGATATGTTCTCAGGGCATTCCATCTGACCTATTAAAACAAATAAAGAAGAACGGATGAAAACAAAAAGACTTACAGTGGCCCAAGCCACAATTGCCTATCTGAAGAACCAGTATGTGGAACGCGATGGCGTTCAGAACAAATTTTTTGCTGGTTGCTTGGGTATTTTAGGCCACGGGAACGTAGCAGGAATAGGACAGGCATTGCATCAAAACTTGGATTTTCCATATTATGTGGCCAGGAACGAACAGGGCATGGTACATACGGCTGCCGCTTTTGCCCGGGTAAAGAATAGGTTGCAGACATTTGTTTGTACCTCTTCAATAGGCCCCGGTGCAACCAATATGATTACCGGTGCTGCAGCGGCCACTATAAATAGGATTCCAGTTCTTTTGATTCCAGGGGATATATTTGCCACCAGACAGGTAGCTCCGGTATTGCAGCAGTTGGAGTCTAATGTAACACAAGATATATCGGTAAATGATTGCTTTAAGCCCGTATCCAAATACTGGGACAGGATCAATAGGCCGGAACAATTGATTACCTCCTTGCCAGAGGTAATGCGAGTATTGACTTCCCAGGCCGAAACAGGGGCGGTTACCTTATCCATCCCGCAGGATGTTCAGGCGGAAGCCTACGATTTTCCTGTGGAAATGTTCCAGAAACGCGTTTGGCATGTGGGTAGGACTATGCCCGATAAAACCCTTTTGTCCAGGGCAATCCAACAAATAAGGGAAAGCAAAAGACCAATGATCATTTCGGGAGGTGGAACTATCTATAGCGATGCAACCGCAATATTAAAAAAACTGGTCAATAGAACGGGAATCCCCGTTGCCGAAAGTTTCGCAGGAAAAGGCTCTTTGGATTATAACGAACCTCAGAACTTGGGGGCAGCAGGGGTAACAGGAACCCCTGGGGCCATAGAAATTGCGAAGGAGGCCGATCTGGTCATTGGGATAGGTACCAGATATAGCGATTTTACTACCATCTCCAAGTCAGCTTTCCAAGACCCCAATGTTCGGTTTATCAATATAAACATTACGGAATTCGATTCCTTTAAACATGGGGCATTGCCATTGATAGGGGATGCCAGGGCAATTTTGGAAACCTTGGACAAAGAACTGTCCAATTTTGAAGTGAATGGCGACTATCGGAAGAAAGTGGAAAACTTTAATAAGAGCTGGGATCAATTTGTATCGGATATATATGCCGAAAAGAATGAAGTTCCTGCATTTCAAGGGGAAGTGATAGGAGCCGTAAATTCCTTTTCCAACCCAGAGGATATAGTGCTTTGTGCTGCAGGTAGTCTGCCTGGAGACCTACATAAATTATGGCGTACACGAAACCCGAAAGGCTTCCATCTGGAGTATGGTTATTCCTGTATGGGATATGAAATTGCCGGTGGACTGGGGGCAAAAATGGCCCGTCCTGATAGCGAGATATATGTAATGGTTGGTGACGGAAGTTATCTTATGATGTCCCAAGAGATTGTGACAGCAATCCAGGAAAAGCAGAAAATGACCATTATTCTTTTGAACAATGATGGCTATTCCAGTATAGGAAGTTTGTCCAGTTCCCTTGGAAGCGAGGGCTTTGGAACATATTATCGATATAGAAATGAGGAAACGGACCAATTGGATGGAGGATTATTGCCCATAGATTATGCCGCCAATGCTGCAAGCATGGGTGCCCATGTCATTAAAGCTTCCAATGTAAAGGAATTGAAGGCAGCTTTGGAAAAAGCCAAGACTATAGACAAAACTACCGTAATATATATTGAGGTAGACCGAAAAAAAGCGGTGCCCGGATTTGCATGGTGGGATGTGGCCGTAGCCGAAGTATCCGAGAAAGATGCCGTGAAGAATTCATTGAAGACCTCTCTGGAGAATAAAAAGACCCAGAAATACTATTTATAGACCATAACCAACCAGCCTTATGAACTCTGATCTCATCATTATTTTAACGTCGTTCCTGATTTTTACGGGAGGAGTTGCCTTTTTTACTTGGTACAGTCTTAGAAAAACTAACCTAACGTCATCCGACGGTTATTTCTTAGGAGGTAGAAGTCTGACCGGAATCGTTATTGCAGGTTCCATGTTGCTGACCAATATTTCCTCGGAACACCTCATAGGGATGAACGGGAATTCCTATGTCAATGGTTTTATTGTTATAGCCTGGGAAGTTACTTCCTCGATTGCGCTGGTAATTGCTGCCATTTTCTTTGTTCCCAAATATTTAAAAATGGGACTCACCACCATACCCCAGTTTTTGGAAAGTAGGTTTGATGGGATGACAAGAACCATGGTAGCTGCTATTCTTATCTTTTCCTTTGTAGTTACTTTACTTCCAATCGTTTTGTATTCCGGAGCTATTGGTATTGAAAGTCTCTTTGGGGTTTCCGAGGCCCTAGGGGTGGGTAAATCCGAAGGACTATGGATCACAGTGGTTATTATTGGGGTCATAGGGTCTATATATGCCATCTTTGGAGGTTTAAAGGCCGTGGCCTATTCCGATACCATTAATGGTTTTGGACTTTTATTGGGAGGTTTGTTAATACCAGTATTGGCGTTGATGGCCATAGGAGATAACAACATCTGGGACGGGTTGGTAAAGGTATATGATTATGCCCCCGAGAAATTCAATGTGGTAGGGGCCAGGGACTCGGTTTTACCGTTCGAAGTTTTGTTTACAGGTTTGATCATTAATCAGCTCTATTTCTGGGGTATGAACCAAACGATTATTCAAAGGGCCTTGGGGGCGAAAAATTTGAAGGAGGCCCAAAAGGGACTATTGATAACCGGGCTTTTTAAGATCCTGATTCCCTTAATAATTGTTTTGCCTGGGGTAATCTGTTATTATTATTTTCAGGATACCTACTTTGATCAGCAAGACACCGTATATCCTCAACTAGTAAAGAAAGTCCTGCCAATTTGGTTGATAGGCTTTTTTGCAGCCGTAATCATGGGAGCGGTTTTGAGTACTTTTAATTCTGTCTTGAATTCGGTGGCTACCTTGTTCAGTATGGACATTTATAAAAAACATATTGCCAAAAATGTCAGTGACACCAAATTGGTAAAGATTGGAAAGGTGACTTCCGCGGTATTGGCGGTGGCGGCTATTTTTGCGGCTCCCATGGTGGCCAATGCGTCGGACGGACTATATCAATTGCTACAAGAGCTTAACGGAATATTTTTTATTCCCATAGCCTCTATTTTATTGGCAGGTTTCTTTATGAAAAAAGTTTCCGCAACAGGAGCTAAAGTGGCCCTAATATTTGGGCTCTGTTTTTATATTTTCATGACCTGGGGCTACACTAGCCACGGTATCCATTTTGTACATCTCTGGGGGATAGAATTCGTGCTGAATGTAGCCATAATGTATTCGGTGTCCTATTTCTATCCTAATGACAACTTGTATGAAATTACCGATGTGGGTGCAGTGAACCTAAAAGCATGGAAATACACCATTCCTATGTCCATTGGTTTGTGTGCCGTTACTGTATTAATATATGTATTGCTCTGGAACAACCAGTAGCACTGCGATGATCATAATTATTAAATTATTAAAAAATGGAAATTCTAAAAAATTATATCAATGGAGCTTGGATACCAAGCACATCCAAAGAAACAATAGACATTGTAAATCCGGCCACACAGGAAGTTCTGGCCAAGGTTCCCTATGGGAAAGAAACCCAGAAAGATGTTGATCTGGCTGTTGAGGCAGCTTCAATGGCATATAAGGAATGGAGCAAGGTACCTGTTATGAAAAGGGTTCAAGTGCTATATCGCTTAAAGTCCCTAATGGAAGAAAATACCGAAGTACTAGCCGAAATTATCACCAACGAATCGGGGAAAACTTATGGAGAGTCTGTTGGGGAAATTCAAAGGGCAATAGAAAATATTGAAGTGGCCTGTGGGACGCCTATGTTAATGGCGGGAGATGTAATAGAGGATATTGCTACGGGTATAGACGAGATGATGATAAGGCAGCCCATAGGTGTGGCGGCCTGTATAACTCCGTTCAACTTTCCAAGTATGATTGTTTTTTGGTTTTTGCCCTATGCCATTGCTACAGGCAATGCCTTTGTGGTGAAGCCATCCGAGAAGGTGCCGTTGACCATGATGAAGATCTTTGAGTTTATAGATCAGTTGGATATCCCAAAGGGACTTGTTAGCCTAGTGCACGGAGGTAAGGATTCTGTAGACGCTATTTTGGAACATCCTACGATCAAGGCGGTGAGCTTTGTTGGTAGTACCCCTGTGGCTAGATATATTTATTCCAAAGGTACGGCAAACGGAAAACGTGTCCAGGCCCAAGGGGGCGCTAAAAACCCAGTGGTAATCCTGCCCGACGCGGATATAGAAATGTCTACCAAAATCATAGCTGATTCCGTATATGGATGTGCAGGCCAAAGATGTTTGGCCGCATCCACAATAATCACTGTAGATGATCAAAAAAGACAGATCAAGGATGCCCTATACGAAACCGTTAAATCCCGAACTACCGGATATGGACTTGATAGGGAGGTAAATATGGGGCCTGTTATTACTCCAGAAAGCAAGGCAAGAATAACTGGATTGATACAAAAAGGATTGGATGAAGGTGCAAAAGTGCTATTGGATGGCCGAAATGCTTCCATTGCAGGTTATGAGAAAGGAAACTTTCTTAACCCTACCATTTTGGAGGACGTTGCCCTGGATAAGGAATTGATTAAGACGGAAATTTTTGGTCCGGTGATGAGTCTAATATCCATGAAAAATATAGATGATGCCCTAAAATTTGTCAATAGTGGCAATTATGGAAATATGGCCTGTTTGTTTACTGGAAGTGGCGCCAATGCCAGAAGGTTTAGAAATGAGGCCGATGCCGGGAATATTGGCATCAATATAGGTGTGGCGGCCCCCATGGCCCAATTCCCGTTTAGTGGTTGGAAGGATAGCTTCTTTGGCGACCTGCACGGTCAGGGCAAACATGCTATCGAATTCTTCACCCAGACCAAGGTAATTATAGAAAGATGGCCGAACATTTGGTCAAGAAAATTTTAATCGGATCGTAACATGATGAAAATCGCAAATGCTCCATGCTCATGGGGCGCCTTGGAATTTGACCTGGAAGAAAAATCCGAAGAGATCGGTTTTGAACAGGTTCTGGATGAAATAAAGGAGACAGGATATATCGGTACCGAATTGGGAGACTGGGGTTATATGCCCACCACCCCGAGCTTGCTAAAAGCGGAGTTGGATAAAAGGCATTTGGATCTTTTGGGAGCCTTTGTGCCAGTTGCCTTGGCCAAAGCAGCCAATCATGATGCAGGAGTTGTTTCCGCATTGAAGGTGGCCGAACTTATGTACAAAGCCGGATTTGAAAATTCTTTTATTGTACTGGCGGACGATAATGGGACCGTTCCCGAACGTACCAAGAATGCAGGTAGGATCACCGCAGCCATGGGACTCTCGGAAGACCAATGGAAAGTTTATGCGGTAGGTGCCGAAAAGATAGCCAAGGCAGTGAAGGATGCCTATGGTATTAGGACAGTATTCCACCATCATTGTGCAGGATATGTAGAAACGCCGGAAGAAATAGATAAGCTTATGGCCTTGACCGATCCGGAATTGTTGGGATTGTGTTTGGATATGGGGCATTATGCTTTTGGAGGGGGTGATCCTGTAAAGGCCCTAAAAAAGTATGGCAAAAGAATATGGCATGTCCATTTTAAGGATTATAGTCCAGAATCGGCCAAGGCATCCCGGGAGGCGGACGGGGATTATTTTGATGCCATTAAACGTGGGGTGTTTTGTGAGTTGGGAAAAGGATCGGTAGATTTTCAGTCCATTGTAAAATTACTGGAAGAAATGAAATACAACGATTGGATTGTTGTGGAGCAGGATATTCTACCTGGAATGGGAAATCCCAAAATATGCGCAAAGGCCAATCGGGACTTTATAAAATCCCTAGGGCTATAGACCATTTAAAATTCATGAAACAATTATAAAGAAATATATCTATGTCTAAAGTTAAATTCGCCGTAGCGGGATTGGGAAGGATAGGAAAGATCCATTTGGAAAACCTGCTTCAAATGGACCATGTGGAAGTGGTAGCCGTAATGGATCCTATGGAAGAATGTAGGAAATATGCTCAAGAAAGGAAGATACCCCATATTGTCAATACATATGAGGAACTATTGGTCGTTGCCCCCTTCGATTCCGTGGTCATCTGTTCCCCAACCGACACCCATGCGGATTATGTTGAAATGGCGGCCAAAGCGGGTATCCACGTTTTCTGTGAAAAACCTTTGGACCTATCCATGCAACGCGTAGTTGAGGTCTTAAAAGTGGTCAAAGAAGCGAATATTAAATTAATGCTGGGCTTCAATAGAAGGTTTGATAAAGAATTTAGAAAAGTTCATAATTTGGTAAAGGAAGGTGCCGTAGGGCAGCCCCACCTGGTAAAAATTACCAGTCGGGATCCAGGAGCACCACCGGTAAGCTATATTAAACAATCCGGAGGTCTCTTTTTGGATATGACCATACATGATTTTGATATGGCCAGATTTGTGGTAGGCAAGGAAGTTGAGGAGGTCTATGCCAAGGGAGCCGTTTTAGTGGATCCAGCGATCGGCGAAGCCGGGGATATTGATACTGCTGTAGTTACCTTGACCTATACGGACGGAACTATGGCCGTTATAGATAATAGTAGGGAGGCTGCTTATGGTTATGACCAAAGAATAGAAGTTTTCGGATCCAATGGAATGGCGCAGGCAGACAATAATTATGAAGATTCCCATCGCTTGTATACCAACAAGGGAATCTCAGGGTCCTTGCCCCTGCATTTCTTTTTGGAAAGGTATGCGGCAGCATACAGATCAGAAATGGCTAGTTATGTGGGCAGTCTAAAAAATGGGGATGCTATGGCGGTCGATGGCACAGATGGGCTCCGCTCCCTACAAATTGGCCTGGCAGCCATAAAATCATTAAAGGAAAAAAGACCTGTAAAAATTGCGGAAATTGGCAATTAGCCTCCGGAATAATAGGAAAATCATAAATCAAATTTTTTAGGCATAGTAAAGAAATTTGATTCTTGGTTAAATTGTAATTTTTTGTTAAATTGGGATGAATTTGTTTTGTCAATGGATCGGATGTTGTTGGATAAGGTAAACGAATTGGATGCTATAACCTATAAATTTATATGAGAAGGATGGTGGGGAGGAAATTTTAGGGGGGTACATTGACCGTACTACATAAAGTAGAAACTGTATGTAGTTGAATTGGTATCGACGGAAATTTTAACCCAATTATAAGTTGAAGAAAGGTCAGCCTAATATCAACAATGAGCTTTTTCTTTCCCTTTTGGAAAAGGGGGAGAAGTGTGCTTTTGAGACCTTGTTCAGACTCTACTATACCAAGCTGGTAAAAATTTCGAAGGGATATCTGGTCTACCAAGAAGAGGCCGAAAGTATAGTACAGAACGTTTTTCTCAAATTATGGGAAAATAAGGCCTCCTTGGGAGAAGTTACCAATATAAATAGTTATTTATATACTATGACCAAGAATTTGTGCTTGGACCAATTGAAGCACGAAAAGATTAAAAAGAAATACATAGATAATAACTATCGCATAAGATCTGAAATTCAACATAAATTTATTCATGATGAAACGGCCTCCCTCTTACTTGAAAATGAATTGGAAAGCAAAATTATTCAGGGAATAGAATTATTGCCGGAAAAATGTAGAAACATTTTCAAAAAGAGCCGACTAGAGGGCTTGAAACGTAGTGAAATAGCCACCGAGATGGGTATTTCACATAAAACGGTAGATAATCACATGGCCAGTGCCCTGAGGCATATGAGATTCCATTTAAGGGAATTTATCACTTTATCCCAATAAAATTTTTTTACATCACTAGGGGTAAATCTTTTTTGAATCGTCTATATAATAGAACACTGGACGATGCTAGATCAAAAATTATATGAATACCTAAACGGTACTGCGACTTCAAAAGTGGAAAAGGAAGTACAGGACTGGATTGTTTCTTCGGATCAAAACGCCAAAAGATTCTTTGAGATAAAAGCCAAATACGTGGCAACTACCATGGAAGAAGAGCATGTAGATCTAGATCCTTTCTTTCATGATATTGTGAATCCCAAAAATCCAGCCCATCGAAATAGTGCTCGTCTTCCCCTAATATTTTTAAAATCAGCCGCCGTTTTGGCCATTCTAGTAGGACTGGGCTATATTTTTAGGGATACCATAGTTGACTCGGCCAAGAAGCCCATTATTCCTGGAGATGCTATTATTTTACAATTGGAAAATGGGAATATTGAGGTAATCTCTGAAGGTGGGGCTACTAAGGTGGTAGATACAGAGGGCAATGTTTTGGGGTCACAACAAGGGTCGCAATTAATTTATAAAAATAATGGGACTTCAACAGAGGAGTTGATATACAATACCCTTAAAGTCCCGTATGGAAAAAGATTTGATTTAATGCTATCCGATGGTACCCAGGTAACACTTAATTCGGGTACCTCCCTCAAATACCCGGTACAATTCCTAAAAACAAAAAACCGACAGGTTTTCTTGGATGGGGAAGCTTTTTTTAATGTAGCCAAGGATTCGGCACATGCCTTTATTGTTAATACAAATCAACTAAATGTTCGGGTATTGGGAACGAAATTTAATTTATCCTCCTACCCTGAGGATGAATTTGTAAATACCACACTTTTGGAAGGTTCGGTTGCTGTTTACAATAAACAGGATACATTTGATTCTTCCAATGCTTCATTATTGGAACCTGGATATAAAGCGGAATGGAATAAGTACAATAGACAAATTCTGGTAGAAGAAGCGGATATAGATATGCATACCGATTGGTTGAATGGGAAAATCATATTGAGGCATGTACCCTTTAAGAATATCGTGAAAAAATTGGAAAGGCACTATAACGTGGAGATCGTAAACAACAATCCAAAACTTGATGAAGAATTGTTTACGGCAAGTTTTGATGTTGAAACCATAGATCAAGTGTTCAAGACTTTTAACCTAACCTATCAAATGGATTACAGGATCAACGACAGACAAATAATTATCAACTAACTAACTTAACAAAACTACTGCCAATGAAATAGACTTTCTAAAATTTAGACAGATCACAATATTTGCCCAACCTATATTTTGAGGCTTTGGGACAAAAAAAATCGGAAAGTGCGCCAACACTTCCCGATGAAATGTGATTAAATTAATTAACCACTTAAAAAACACTGCAAAAATATGAAAAACCTGATCATGCCGGGGAGGAAATTCCGATTTCGGCTACAATATGATTTGAAGATGAAACTTACTACATTATTATTATTGATTGTTTCGCTTTTTCAAATTCATGCCAACGAAACTTATGGTCAAAAGACCAAAATTACTTTGAATCTTGAAAATGTAAGCATCGAAAATGTATTGAACAAAATTGAGTCGCTTACAGAATTCAAATTCATGTATAATGACAAGGAGGTGGATTATAAAAAAATTGTCTCCGTGAACGCAGATAAAGAATTGGTTACTACCATTCTGGATAGAATTTTTTCCGAAATGCGCATTGCCTATGAAGTACTGGACAAACAAATAGTACTTAAGCCTGAAAAAAATATTCTTCCCCAAACAAAGGAACAAGAAAAAAAGGTGGAAGTGTTTCAGCCCTTTAAGGTCAGTGGTACCATTTTGGATAGTGATGGCAGTCCTTTGCCCGGGGCCAATGTTCTGGAAAAAGGTACTACCAATGGTACCCAATCCGATTTTGATGGAAATTTCATCTTGGATGTAAATGGGCCAAACGCTGTTCTAGTCGTATCCTATATAGGGTTTACTACCACGGAAATGGCCGTGAATGGGCAGACAGATGTCTCTGTAACCTTGGAGGAAAGTGCCACAGGACTAAGTGAAGTGGTCGTAACGGCCTTGGGTATAAAAAGGGAAAAGAAGTCCTTGGGGTATGCATCACAGGAGCTGGACGGCGAACAGGTATCCGCTGCCA
>NZ_FXAO01000005.1:375888-502472 GCF_900177645.1 Arenibacter troitsensis | reverse complement strand
ATTTTCTAATCATCAAATTGTTACATTTACAAGTTGGTACATTGTTGCATTAATTCATTGTTACATTTCCAAATCGACCCATCTTCAAATCATCAGATCCACCAATTTCCAAAAGACCCAATTGATATATTGCTACAATGATTAATTGTTCATTTCCTGCATTTTCAAACCATCAAATTGTCCCATCATCAAATTGTTCCATTGGAACTTTAAATTGTCATTTTCCTATCAATCAAGCAATATTCAACACCTTCCTAAAATTAGTGTCAACAATATCTTTTGAGTAACCCATTTTTTAATATCTTGTCTCTTCTAAAATAATCAACACCATGAAAAATAGTTTTGCATATCTAATGAGCCTAGTATTCTGTCTAGGAATTTTAAATACAATAACCGGGCAAACAGGGGGAGCCAATAAAAAAGATGGCTGGATTTCCTTGTTCAATGGTAAAAATTTGGATGGATGGAAAGTGGGGGAAAATGCGCATACCTTTTCCATTGAGGATGGGGCTATTAAAGTAGAAGGCCCAAAGGCACATTTGTTTTATGTAGGGGATGTAGAGAACCATGATTTCCACAATTTTGAATTCAAAGCCTCTGTGATGACCAAACCAGGCTCCAATTCCGGCATTTATATTCATACCCGTTATCAAGAGGCCAGTTGGCCTGTATATGGCTATGAGGTACAGGTAAACAATTCACAAGGGGATTGGAAACGTACCGGTAGCCTATATGATATTGTAAATGTAATTGAAACCTATGTTGGCGATGATGAATGGTATACCGAATATATTAAAGTAGAAGGCAAAAGAATAATTATTAAAATAAATGACATTGTGGTAGTGGATTATACCGAACCTGAAAATCCTAAGCGTGATCCAGGGGAACGCCAGCATAGGGTATTAAAGGGAGGAACCTTTGCACTGCAGGGTCATGATCCTAAAAGTATAGTGTATTACAAGGATATTATGGTTAAACCTTTGCCTTAATGTAGAACACGAATAAAATAGGAATGCGCTTCTCCAAAATTTTACCCGTTATTGTTGGTTGCTTTACACTGGGCTTATTAATGGTTGGCTGCCAACAACAATCTGAAAACTTATTTCAAAAACCTAACGTAGTTTTTATACTCGTCGATGATTTGGGCTTGGTGGACCTTGGTATAACCGGCAGTAAATATTACGAAACACCAAATATTGATAAATTGGCAAAAGATGGCATGGTGTTTACCCAAGGTTACGCTGCCAGCCGGGTTTGTAGTCCTTCAAGGGCCAGTATTATGACCGGGAAATTTACTGCTAGACACGGAATCACGGACTGGATAGGTGCTGCATCCGGTACGGCATGGCGTTCCCATAATCGTCACGATAAACTACTACCTGCCGAATACGTACACAGTTTACCGGCAAATGATGTGACCATAGCCGAGGCTATGAAGAAAGGGGGGTATAAAACTTTTTTTGCTGGTAAATGGCATTTGGGCTCAGAAGGATCTTATCCTGAGGATCACGGATTTGATATCAACAAAGGAGGTTGGGACAAAGGCAGTCCAATGGGAGGTTATTTTTCACCTTGGGACAATCCAGTGTTGCCTAATAAAGTGGATGGTGAGAACCTTAGCATGCGCTTGGGTATCGAAACCGCAGAATTCATCAAACAGCACAAAGATTCCACTTTTTTCGCTTTTCTTTCGTTTTATGCGGTGCATGGCCCCATACAGACCACCCAGGAAAAATGGAAAAAATATAGGGATAAAGCAGAAGCATTGGGCATAACCGAAAATGGTTATAAGATGGAGCGGGTCCTGCCTATCAGACAAGTACAGGATAACCCTATATACGCCGGACTTGTGGAAAGTATGGACGATGCCGTTGGAGTGGTACTGCAGGCTTTGAAAGATACTGGACTTGAGGATAATACCATAGTGATATTTACTTCTGATAATGGTGGAGTAGCCTCAGGGGATTCCTTTTCTACCAGTAACCTCCCTTTAAGGGGTGGCAAAGGATATCAATGGGAAGGTGGTATTCGGGAACCTTATTTTATTAAGGTACCTTGGCTTAATAATGGAGGCACGCAAAGCGATTTTCCTGTTATAGGTACTGATTTCTATCCAACTATATTGGATTTTGCCAATATTGATGGCTTATCCGAACAACATATAGATGGTATTAGTCTAAAACCGATCCTGGAGGGCAAAAAAATGGATGTGGTAAGACCATTGTTCTGGCATTATCCCCATTATGGCAATCAAGGCGGTAACCCATCGTCAATTATTCGGGAGGAAAACTGGAAACTCATCCATTATTGGGAGGATGGAAGCGAAGAGCTTTATAACTTGGCCAATGATGCAGCAGAGCAGTCCAACGTGATTGTACAATATCCCGATATCGCTAAAAAGTTAAGTAAAAAGCTTCATGGCTGGCTTAGAGAGGTAGGTGCCAATATGCCAACCAAAGACCCTGAATACAATGCAGAATTGGCTCAAAAGCGGCAAAATAGAATTGTAAATGAAAGTTGGCCTGCTTTGGAAGCGCAACGTCTAGAATTCTTAGCCAAAGATTTTGAACCCAACGAAGATTGGTGGGGTAGCAAGGTTACGCGGGATTAGCAATAAGTTTTGGCAAAGGGACAGGACTCCGCAACGCTAAATCATTGCCTTGTGGTTTAATGTGCTATGGGTATGAAATATTTTGGTAAGGGTAAAAGCGGTTTAAAAGCCCCGCATCTCACCCTTTCCCATAGAGTGCCTAATGGGTTTCTCCATGCAGTTTTTCAGGACATATAATGGGTCCCGATTTTTTCCTTGTTATGCAATTAAATAGGTACGGTCAATTTCTTAAGGGAGAGCATATGATGCTACGGAAGGAATCTTCCGATATTATTCCCGTACCCGAACGTTCCGTTCAGGTGGGCAAGTTTTGTGATATTAAAATCTCACTTATTGTGAAAAAAGTAACCCTACTCCTACCTCTATAAATAACTTCAACCTAAAAATAAGAACATGGTTTACCTAGACCATTGGTCGGATATCGCTCCTAGCTGTGCTACATATAGTATGCCTTTGGATTTTTATTCATGTTTTTATCTGACTTTTCCAAATTATGCCTGTGCACGTGACTACATATAACAGGTTTAAAATCAAAAAATTAAATTTTATTATTCTAGAACGCATGTTCTGAGCAAATGATTGGGCGATATGAGCAAGATGTGGCTGTGGGGGGAGTCTATATTTGATTACACTCAATCCTTGACCACTTAATGTTAATAAATTCGATGGTGCAACTATCCGTCCATTGAGTTTTGAGCGGCAACTAATGGTTACGGAAAAGTTGAAAACCAACTAGAATTCTTGAAAAACTTAAAAACTTTAAAATGAAAAGAAAAAATGAACCAGTGCGTGGTTTTAAACCTACGCAAAAGGTACTATGGACTACCTTTTTTTGTTCCATGGTTATGTTTCTTGCCAATGCAAAAACGGACTTAAATGGGATTTTAACGCCTCTGGAATCCATATTGATTGGCGATGAGCTGCAAATGCAGATAAATGGATCCATTACGGATGCCGATGGTGTACCCTTGCCAGGGGCCAACATTGTTGAAAAAGGGACATCCAATGGGGTTACTGCAGATTTCGATGGTAATTTTGCCATTGAAGTAGCCAATGAAAATACAACCCTTGTAGTGTCTTATATTGGCTATGCCACTAAAGAAATTACTCTTAATGGGCAAACGACCATTGCTGTAAGTTTGGAAGAAAGTGCTGCAGGTTTGGATGAAGTGGTACTGATAGGTTACGGAACCCAAAAGAAAAGTGATTTAACAGGAGCTGTAGGTTCTGTCTCCTCGGAAGAGCTTCAAGAGCGACCCGCAGCAAACCTTACGCAATCCTTATCGGGTAAAATGCCAGGAGTAAGTGTTTCTATCAATTCCGGTAGGCCAGGAGGGAAATCAAATATTAGAATCCGTGGAAACTCTTCGGTAAGTCTTGCTAATGATCCTTTATACGTTGTAGATGGGGTTATACTGGTTTCAACGGGCCTTGCGGACAATAGTACGCCTATAGATTATATCAATCCTAATGATATTGCTTCTGTAGAAGTATTAAAAGATGCCTCGGCAACCGCTATTTATGGATCTAGAGGTGCCAATGGTGTAGTTTTGGTAACTACTAAAAGAGGAAGCAATACTGGTGGTAGAATCAGTTATGACAGTTACTATAGTTTGGGTACGCTCGCCAAAAAGGTTGGGGTACTTAATTCCGAGGAATTCTTAATGATCGAGGAGGTAGCCTACCAAAATGCAGAGAAATATGATGCTGTAGGCTTTGCGAACGGTAAATATACGGATCCTGCCTTAAAGAGGAACGATCCAAGATTGTTCGACGCCAACGGAGATCCAATTTATGATACGGACTGGCAGGATGAAGTTACAAGACCTGCATTTACCCAAAATCATCAATTATCTTTTACCGGAGGAAACGAGAAGGGTAGTTATGGAGCCTTTTTGGGTTATATGAACGAAGAGGGTATTATGAAGGATTCGTGGTTGAAGCGATATTCAGGTCGATTTGTTTTTGACTCCAGCATTAAGGATTGGTTAAAAGTGGGCGGTAGTTTAAGCTATAATAATCAAAACGAAAGAGTTATACATGCTTCATGGGTGGGAAGGAATATGATAGAAAATATTCCTATCATTCCCGTTAAATATCCTGATGGTACCTGGGCCAGTAATGCGGATTACCCTGGTATGGAAGGAGGTCCCAATCCGGTAAGGGTTGCAGAAGAATACAAGAGATACCTAAAAACCAATACTGTGCTTGGTAATATTTTTGCCAATATTACTTTGGCCAAAGGATTGGACCTAAGAACGTCTTTGGGGGTTAATAGTATCGACCAAAAAATTAATGAATATGCCGGTAGGGAACTAAGTTTTATTGGTACTAATACGAACGGCTATGCCACTAGGTCATTGAGCGAATATCTATCATGGCAGTTTGAAAATTATTTAACCTATCAGAAGGAGATTGCCGAGATTCATTCCTTAACGGGTTTATTGGGTATTTCATGGCAACATGTCAACAGTTCCACTTTCAGTGCTGGTTCACAAAATTTTTCGGATGATTTTTTCTCTTATGATAATTTGGGGGCAGGCTCTGTGGTACGTACGCCAAGTTCTAGTGCATATGCCTATGGACTTAATTCTTATTTTGGAAGAATCAACTACGGCTTGCAGAATAAATATTTACTTACGGTTACAGGGCGTGTAGATGGTTCATCAAAGTTTGGTGCTACCAATAAATATGCGTTCTTTCCTTCAGCGGCATTGGCCTGGAAAGTGTCCGAAGAAAATTTCTTAAGGGAATCTTCAGCAATTTCAAATCTTAAATTACGTACTAGTTATGGTGTTACCGGTAACTCGGAAATTCCGGCTTATGGTGCGCTTTCAGGTCTTGGAAACTATGCCTACGTAGTTAACAATGCCTTAGTAAATGGTATTGGTATAGACAGGTTGGCCAACCCCAACTTGCAATGGGAAAAAACTGAACAGGTAGATGCCGGTATAGAGCTGGGTCTTTTTAATGGTAGGGTTTCTATGGAGGCGGATGTGTATAGAAAGTTGACCACGGATATGCTTTTAAATTCCCCGGTACCAACCAGTAGTGGTTATGCTTCGGTATTTAGGAATATAGGTAGTATGGAAAATAAAGGATTCGAATATTCCTTGAATACAAAGAATATAATGACTACGGATTTCTCATGGGAAACCGATTTCAATATCGCCATGAACAAGAATAAAGTAGTTGCGCTTTCCGGCGGTAGTGATATATTCTCTAGTCGTACCATAATCAGGGAAGGGGAACCTGTAGGTTCGTTTTTCGGATTGGTTCACCTGGGAACTTGGGGAACCGATGAAGAGGCGGAAGCAGCTAAATATTTTAGGCTGCCAGGCGATGTGAAAATAGAGGACAGAAATAATGATGGGGTTATCAACCAAGCGGACCGTACAATAATAGGGAAAGGTATACCGGATGGATACGGTAGTTTTATCAATACCTTCCGTTATAAGAATTTTGAATTGTTGGTAGATCTGCAATTCCAGTATGGTAATGATATCATGTATATTACGACACGCCCTCAGGAAAATCGCCAGGGTATTGCAAATAGCTTATCCACTGTACTGAATGGTTGGACCCCTGATAATCAGGATACACCAATTGCCCAGTGGAGACCAGTGTCCGCAGGTTATGATAACTTGGATACTTCCCATATGATCCAGGATGGGTCTTTTATTAGGGGCAGAAACCTTCTGTTGGGCTATAATTTTCCTTCCGAAATGACTGAAAAAATAAAACTCAATAGACTTAAGATATATACTTCTGCGCAAAACTTCTTTGTTAGTACAAAATATCAAGGTTATGACCCTGAGGTGCAAACCAGCGATAATACTTTCGGACAAGGAGAGGTTAATTTTGATCAATATCCCAAGCCCAGGGTATTTATGATCGGGTTGAATGCAACATTCTAATTTAAAAAAGACAAAAATGAAAAATTCTATAAAAACACGATTTGGGTTATTTACAATGGCCTTTTCACTATTCCTTACCACGGGATGTTCCGATTTTCTTGAGGAATCAGATCCCACCAATATTACGGCTGAAAGTTATTTTGCAACTGCCGAGCATGCCGAATCGGCTGTTATTTCCATATATTCCAGTTTAAGATCGGTTAGAGGTGGTAGTTATGGGGGCAGCCCATGGCTAATGTTGGAATTTGCAACAGGACTTGCCGATAGTGATTTGGGCCAGGCTGACAATAGCAATATTATTAGAAATTTGACCAATACCTCTGATAATGCATATGGTAAAGCGTATTGGGATAGTAGCTATAAGGGAATTGCCAATGCCAATCTGGCCATTGCAAACATTCCTGATATTGCTATGGACGAAGCCAAGAAAAATAGACTTATGGGCGAGGCCAGATTTTTAAGGGCCTATTATTACTATAACCTGGTTAGAATTTTTGGTTCCGTGCCGTTGATTACAGATCCTATTGATCTGGGCTCGGAAAATCTTTATGCATCTCCTGAATCTGTCGAAAATATCTATGCTTCCATCGAGGAAGATCTTACATTGGCAGAGGCTTCTGGATTGCCCTTTAACGATACCACGGGAAAAGTTACTTTGGGTGCCGTTAAATCCCTATTGTCTAGTGTGTATCTTACCATGGCCGGCTATCCACTGCAAAAAGGGAATGAATATTATAAAAAGGCCGCAGACAAAGCTAAAGAAGTAATCGATTCGGATCAATATAGTCTATTTCCATCATATGCAGATCTTCACGATCCGGCCAGCAATAATATTGGCGAGAATATTTTTATGGTACAATATGAAGCTTTTGTAGATCCATCAAATTGGCAACCATTGATAATCCCTTATAATATGAATATCTCAGCGTATTCTGAGCAGACTGGTGCCATTTATGCCAATCAGAATTTTATACAGTCCTATGAAGCTGGAGACAAAAGGGTTGAAGAAAAGGAATTTTACTACACCACTTATACTTCAAAATTCGATAGGAATGAGACGGTTGTGCTGGGAGGCTACTTTTTATACAAACATTTTGATATTGTGGCCAATCTTGAAACGGCAAGTAGTGACCTTAATTGGGACTTAATTCGCTATGCGGAGGTACTTTTAATTTATGCCGAGGCCCAGAACGAGATTTCCGGACCTACGATCGAAACTGAAGAGGCCTTGAACAAAATCAGAAGAAGAGCCGAACTGGATGAATATACGGGACTTGGCAAAGAGCAATTCAGGGAAGCGGTTTGGAAAGAGAAATGGCACGAGTTGAGCTACGAAAATGTCACCTGGTTCGATATGGTCCGTCTAAGAAAGGCTTTGAACGTAACTACAGGAAACTTTGAGGATTTTGTTGGACATAAATTTGTATATGGCCCTACCCTTACTGCCAGGGAATTGTTGTTCCCTATTCCTACAGATGAATTGAGAAACAATGAAAACCTTGTACAGAACCCTGGATATTAATTTAAGGATAATTTGATATTTTTAAGGTGGAAAAGCCTAAATATGTCGACCTTAGAACTTTTGTTGGAGTAGGTTGCATTTAGTGGGGTTTTCCAAGTTTCATAATAGGAAATCCGGTTGAAAGGAAATAGTATCATGATTAGATAATATTTTCATAATAAATAAAAAAAATGATAACTAAATTGTTCAAAAATAAATTAGGTTGGATTATGGTCATAGACAAATTGCGTCCGTTAGGTTCGCTGGTAGGATATTTTAAGGTTTTTGTTTTTGCTGCATTGGTGATGCCAATGAGCTTAATGGCCCAAAGCCAAGAAAAGAAAAAACCCAATGTCATTATTGTAATTACAGACGATCAGGGTATGGGAGATTTGGGCTGCTATGGAAACCCATATATTAAGACACCTAACCTAGATGCATTTTATAAGGAGTCGGTGCGCTTTACCAATTTTCATGTGTCCACCACCTGTGCTCCTACCAGGGGAGCCATAATGACTGGCAGACATACCAATAGGCTTAACGTATTCCATACCATAACCGGACGTTCACTGCTGTTTGAGGATGAGGTAATTCTACCTCAAGTTTTGGCCCAAAATGGCTATACCAATGGAATGTTCGGCAAATGGCATTTAGGGGATAATTATCCCTACCGCCCTGAAGATAGGGGTTTTCATGAGGTTGTTAGGCATGGTGGGGGAGGAATTACCCAAGGACCAGACTATTGGGGCAACGATTATTTTGACGATACTTATTGGCACAATGGGGAAACTCAAAAATACAAGGGTTACTGTACGGATGTCTTCTTTTCAGAAGCTATGGACTTTATAGAAGAAAATAAAAACGACCCATTTTTCTGTTACATTGCCACCAATGCTCCCCATGGCCCATTTAACCTTCCAAAGAAGTATTTGGATATGTATAAGGGTGTAGATGGCCTTAAAGAGCGGTTTCAACGCTTTTATGGTATGATAACCAATATAGACGACAATTTTAAGTTGCTGCAAAAGAAGTTGGACGAGCTGAAGATAGCGGACAATACCATCTTGATCTTTATGACAGATAATGGTACTGCTGGTGGGCATCAGGTTTTCGATGCCGGTTTAAGAGAAGGTAAAGGGAGTGAATATGAAGGTGGACATAGGGTGCCCCTTTTTATCCGCTGGCCGGACGGACAACTTACCGGAGGTAGGGATATAGACAAACTGGCCGCAGCCTATGATTTGTTGCCCACTTTTGTGGATGTATTGGGGCTGGATTTTAATCCTGTGAAACCCTTGGATGGCACTAGCCTTAAGCCTTTGTTATATGAGCAGGCTGATAATTGGCCCAATAGAACGCTGTATATAGATACCCAAAGACTTCAAAATTTGGTAAAATACAGAAAATACGCTGTTATGGATGATAATTGGAGGTTCGTTAACGGAACGGAACTTTATAACATGAACACAGATCGCAGTCAAACCAAGAATGTAATAGATCAACATCCCGAGGTGGTTGAAAAACTGGCAGAGGGTTATGAAAGATGGTGGCAGTCCTTTGTGGATGAGGGGGTTAACGAAAGATATGCCTATATAAAAGTAGGATCACCGCAAGAAAATCCTAGTCGAATTTCCGCACACGATATGTTAACTGGGAAATTTAACGGTATGTGGCATCAATACGGGGCAACAAGGGCGGTTCAGGCTACTGGAAGATGGAAGATAGAATTCGTGGAAGATGGGGAATATAAAATTAGCCTATGTAGATTCCCACGGGAAAGTGGATTGGAA
Organism: Arenibacter troitsensis; assembly: GCF_900177645.1. Taxonomy (GTDB): domain Bacteria; phylum Bacteroidota; class Bacteroidia; order Flavobacteriales; family Flavobacteriaceae; genus Arenibacter; species Arenibacter troitsensis. The sequence goes on along the minus strand of NZ_FXAO01000005.1, from coordinate 492,653 downwards.
ATTAACGCAACTTTCCCGGCACAGGAAAAAATAGTGGAGCTGGATGGGACAATGCCAGCAAGTGTTAAATCGGATTTTGAAAATGCTTATTTGTATGTTGCGGACGTAGAGCAATCTGCTAAAGTGGAAAAGGGACAGAAGGAAGTATCCTTCACCACTAAGGTTTCAGCAGGGAAATACGATATGGAAGCACAGCTAATAGATAAGGACAATAGGGTGCATCCGGCCTATTATGTTTATATTGAGAAATTATAATTGAAATTTATCTAAAGCTAATTTATAGAAGTAAGAACCACTCATAATCATTCTTAATAGTCAAAGAACAGGTAGGAACCTATAGATTATAGCAGCCCACCTTTTAAAGACCCCTAATTTGGAGAATAGGTCCTCCAAATTAGGGGTTTTTATTTATATTTTGCGACTGTGGCCTGTTCCTTAACTCTTGGAAGTGTAGGTAGGTATACCTTAGACACGGATTGTGTCACGACCAATCCGACCATATAAAGTACTTGATAATTACGTTAGGATAAATGGTCAAAGAGTTGTGCTGCCCTCTAGGCTATTAAAGGACTTGTAACCAAGATGGACTTAGAAAGTAATTGTGTACAATAGCCGATTTTATCTAAACCTATTTGTTATCTTAAGTAACAAGTGTGGTCTGGAAACTAGAATTCTAGAGGTTAAGGGGAAACTTTGGGCAAAGTGGAACTTACTTGGCCTCGGCGCTCTTTAATTACTAATTTCTTTAAGTTATGCAGTATGAAAAAAGTGCTGCCCACAAGAAAAAATGTAATAAATTTTCCGTCGCTTCCGACCTCAGAAATGCATAAGCCCTTTTCATTTGTGTTTTAACGGTGTTGATGGATATTCCCTGCATTTCAGCTATTTCGGCGTAACTGCGTCCATTGATAATCGCGGAAATAAATATTTGTTTCCTGCTTTCAGGGAGCTCGTTAATTAGTGCCTGAATCTTTCTGCCGTTTGTATTGGGAGGATCCATAGGTTCCGGGTCGTTATATTGCGGCGTATTTAGACTTTGAAGAAGTGACTTTTCCTTTTTTGCTTTTTCAATGCAAAGCAAGCTCATATTTTTTACGGCTTTAATGGCATAAGCCTTGAAGGAGATTGTTATGGCGACCGCTTCCCTTCTTTGCCAGTAAGACATGTAAAAATCTTGTACAATATCTTTGGCCAAATCCTTATCCTTGACAATTCCAAAAGCAATTAGGCACAACATAGGAAAATGCTCTTTAAAAAGATGCTCCATTTCTTGGTTGCAATTTTGCTTGTTTTTGGCCATGGTTTTCAAGGACTTATTGTCCCAATTAACTTTTAGGTTATTGTGTTATTGGTGAAATATTGTCTTCAATTATACTAATTTAATTTCATTTGACATAAATATTTATCAAATTCTAAAAAAAATATAATTTTCTTGTCACCCTAAAAACCTATAATACCAACTTATTAAAAAGAACCACAAATATACCTTATGCAAAAGTTGAAATCTGCTTTGATGAAAATTGAACAATCCGGTCAAATAGGATTGGATGCTCTGCAGGATCTTTCCCAGGATGAAAAGGAGATTGTCAACACACTTTTTAATGAGAATTTGGTGTCTGAGGCTTTGGTGTTTCTCGAAGAAATGGACACTGATTTGGAATGGCATGAATTTATGGAGAAGGTTAATGCATCTAAGAATCAAAAGATTATCTTTTGGCGGCCATTGCTAAAATATGCTGCAATTTTTGTTGGAATTATTTCCGTAGGATATATGGTGTTCAGGCAACATCATATTACACCTCCAAACCCCATTTCAGAAACTTCCATAAAGCTCAAAATCGGTGAAGATAATGTGAAGGTAATTCAGGAGGGGAGTAGTCAGCAGATTGTTTCTACTTCAGGTGAAATATTAGGGGTACAAAATGGCAATAGGATAACCTATAAGGTCGATTCTAAAATAGGGCAACTAGTTTATAATGAATTGGAGATTCCGTTTGGAAAAATTTTCGAAGTGGAACTATCGGATGGCACTTTGGTACATTTAAATTCTGGAACAAAAATAAAATATCCTGTCAGGTTCCTAAAAACCGGGAAGAGGGAAATATTTATAAAGGGTGAGGCATACTTCAAGGTGGCCAAGGATAATGAACACCCATTTGTTGTTCATTCAGACGAAGTGTCCGTGCAAGTGTTGGGAACGGAATTTAATTTTTCCTCCTACGATGAGGATGATGAAATTAAGACTGTATTGGTTGAGGGATCCGTTAGAATGACAAATGTATTGAGACCCGAAGATCATTTGGTGTTAGTTCCGGGAAGAAAGGGGACTTGGAACAGAATATCCCATGATACACATGAAGAGAAAGTAGATGTTGGCCTGTACACAGGATGGATCAAAGGAGAACTGGTTTTTAGAAATGTCAGCTTTTCGGATATGTCAAAAAAGCTGGAACGCAGTTATAATGTGATTATTGAAAATAATAATGAACCTCTAAGTGCAAAAATTTTAAACGCCAGGTTTAATGTCGACATTGAAAGTATAGAGGACGTAATGAAATCTATAGGGGAGGTGCATGCCTTTAAATATACTATTAAAGATAGAAGAATAACTATAAACTAATATGAACCTAATAAACAATTGATTATGCCATAACTTTTTGAATGCAGTACAGAAAGTTCAAAAAAAAATCGGAAAATGCTTGAGACCATTTCCCGATTTAAGAACTAATTATTAAACGACCTTTTCAAAATCATTTAATCAAACCAAAATTATGAAAAATAAATTTATGGGGATCTTGCTTTATGGCCTTTTCCCTAAATTAGACTTGAAGATGAAACTTACCACCTTTTTGCTTATAGTTTCGTTGTTTGAGATTCAGGCAAATACCTATGCCCAGGGCACGAAATTAACCTTAGAATTCGATAATGTTCCAGTGGAACAGGTTTTTAGTGAAATAGAAGCGATTTCGGAGTTTCGGTTTTTATATGAGAGTGCGCAGATAGATCTTGATCGAAGAGTAACGATTCATATCAAAAAAAGAAAAATTTCGGAAGTGTTGGCCCTGCTTTTTGCCAATACCGATACCACTTACAAAACTGTCGACCGACAAGTTATACTTACCAAAAAAATAAGTACATCAATATCGCCCATGCTAGGGGGTGTTGATCCGATAAAGGAAGTTGGATCGGTACAGTTCCAGGTGTCAGGTGTAATTACAGATGCGGATAATGTCCCCTTGCCTGGGGCCAATATTGTAGAAAAAGGGACTTCTAATGGTGTTACTGCCGATTTTGATGGTAATTTTTCTATTGAAGTAGCCAATGAAAACACGACCCTTGTTGTTTCTTACATTGGATATGCAACCAAGGAGATCCTAATCAATGGACAATCGAATATTTCTGTTATTCTTGAGGAAGATGCTGCAGGTTTGGACGAAGTTGTGGTGGTGGGATATGGAACTGTTAGAAAGAAAGATTTAACAGGGTCGGTTTCTTCTGTTAAGGGTGTGGATTTAGAGAAAACTCCATCTAATACTTTTGTTCAGGCTTTACAAGGTAAGGCTTCTGGAGTGGATATTAGGGCTGCTTCAAATGCTCCAGGAGGGGGAATTCGAATCAGGGTAAGGGGCACAAATTCAATCAATGCCTCTAGTCAGCCGCTGTATGTAGTTGATGGTTTTCCAATAGATAATGAAAATACGACGCCGGAGGCTGGTGGTAATAGAGCTGCCGCAAGTGACCCATTAACAAGTATTAGTCCTGGTGAAATTGCCTCGATAGAAGTGCTTAAAGATGCTTCGGCTACCGCCATATATGGTGCAAGAGGAGCAAATGGTGTAGTTATAGTTACAACCAAAAGGGGAAGCGTTGGTAAAGCTAAAATAGATTTTGAATATTCTACAGGTATAAGTACGGTAAGAAAAAAATTAGATTTAGCGAACGCGGAGGAGCTGGCCATATTGACTAATGAATGGGCTATTAACAACAATCAACCACTTATTTATGATGGTGTAAATAAGCCATTACCCGAGGAACTTGGTGAAGGTACTGATTGGCAAGATCAGATATTTAGAACGGCAATCACAAATAATTACAATCTTACCGTATCTGGAGGTCGGGAGGGTACTCGCTATTTGGTTTCGGGAAATTATATGGATCAAGATGGTATAATTATCGAATCCAATTTTAAAAGGGCCGGATTAAAATTTAATCTAGATCAAGATTTAGGAGAAAGATTAAAATTTGGTATGAACACCAATATTACAAGAACCATTAATGATGCTGTAGATTCAGACGGTGGGGGTTATCAAAATGATACACCACTTTGGAATGCTTTGGCCACTACTCCGGTAATTCCTGTTACGGACAGTGAGGGGAATTATATTCATAATCACGATGAAACGGTAAAGGTATTGGAAAATCCTGTTTCAATAGCCAAAACACGGACAGACATTACATATAATACTCGTATACTGAGCAATGCTTTTATGCAATACGAACTTTTCAATGGATTTTCTTTTAAAGCCAATTTTGGGGCTGATCTTATTAATTCCAAAAGGAATGCCTATACTCCAACGACGGCAGAAACCCAGGCATTACCCAATAACGGCATAGCTTCTATAGGGAATGTGCAGAGAACCAATTTGTTGGCGGAATATACTTTTAATTACAACAAGAGCTTTGGAGATTTGCATCGCTTGGATGCAGTTATAGGATATACTTTTCAAAACAACAAGTTGGAAAGTGTATTTTCCCGGACGGACGATTTTTTTACGGACTTAGTGGAGTTTAATAACCTTGAGCTTGGTTCCGATCCACGCCCGTCAAAAAGTGGGGCAACTGAAACGGCTTTGCTGTCATACTTAGGACGGGTCAATTATGTCTTCAATAATAAGTATATAGCAACGGCTTCAATTCGTAGGGATGGATCTTCAAAATTTGGAAACGGTAGAAAATGGGGTGTTTTCCCATCAGGAGCGTTGGCTTGGCGATTGATAGAAGAAGATTTTATCAAAGATCTAAATGTGTTCAGCAAGTTAAAGCTAAGAGGTAGTTATGGTTTAACCGGAAACGAGTCCATCGGAGCTTATAATTCATTGGCATTGTACGCGGCAACTGCACAACCTATTATTGGTGGTGTTCCTGTTGTTGGTCTTGCTCCCAATCGTATTAATAACCCCGATCTAAAATGGGAGCGTACAAAACAAACCGATTTGGGCTTGGAAATGGGTTTGCTTGATGGTAGTTTGAATTTGGAAGCAGGGTATTATGTTAAAACTACAGAAGACCTTTTATTAAGTGTGGCCATACCTACACAGTCAGGTTATTCCACAAGCGTACAAAATATTGGAAAAGTGGAAAACAGGGGATTCGAGTTTGATCTTGGGTACACCCATAATTTTGGAAAACTATCGTGGAGTTCCAATTTCAATATTTCCTTTAATAGAAATAAATTATTGGAACTACCTGAAGGTACGGAAGAGCTTATCAATGGAATAGGTAGGGGCGAGACTGCCTATGGATATTCAATAGCAAGGGAAGGGGAACCATTAGGCCAGTTTTTTGGTTATCGTTTTTTGGGAATCTGGGAATCGGAAGAAGAAATTATATCTGCAGGCAATACTGTTGGTGGGGTTAATAGGGTGGGACTGCCCAAATATAAAGATTTGAATGGCGATGGATTTAAGACTAACTTGGATGATAGGGAAGTTGTTGGTGATCCCAATCCCGATTTTATATACGGATTTACCAATACTTTTTCATATAAAAATATTAACCTATCCATCTTTATTAACGGGAGTCAAGGGAACGACTTGGCCAACATGAATACTATAGGGTTATACGCCCAACCCCAAAAACACAATGTACTACAAAAGGCCTTTGATGAACGTTGGACTGGGCCAGGATCAAGCACTACTATTGAGGCACCACTTACCAATGCTGGGGAGTGGAAGAATTTTAGCGATAGAAATGTGGAGGATGGTTCCTATTTGAGATTTAAAACAATCAATCTTTCCTATGATTTGCCAATAGATGAATTAGGCTTGGACTGGTGTAGAAGTGCACAGCTTTTTGTTGCTGCCGATAACCTTATCACCATTACCAATTATTCTGGTTTTGATCCGGAAGTGGATTTGTACGCCACTAACAATGTTAGTTTCGGTGTTGATAATGGAGCCTATCCGTCATCAAGAACTATTAGGCTGGGAGTGAAATTGGGATTTTAATTTAAAGGGAAAAATATCATGAAAAATATAAAATATTTTATAAGTGCTTTGATGTCTATCTTGCTATTCATGACGTCTTGCGAAAGTTATCTTGAAGAGAATCCTGCGGGAAACATAAGTATAGCAAATTTTTATTCCTCGGAGGATGATGCCATCGCTGGACTGTACGGGGTATATAATTCTGTATATGGTTTATATGGCAACACGGCTATTAATTATGGAGAGGTAAATGCCGATAATGCCACTATCTCCCCAAATGTATCGGATTTGTTCGAGTGGGACGAATTTACCTACAATAATGGTACTACTGAAGGGTTTTGGAGAACTGCATATGATGGCATCAATTTGGCCAACGAGGTTGCACTTTATACGTCAGAAATTGATTTTGATGTTGAGAAGAGAGCTGATATTGTTTCAGAGGCAAAAGCGCTTAGAGCTTTGTTTTATTGGCATTTGGTCCGTGCCATGGGCGGAGTGCCCATTTATGAGACTCCAACAGTAGGTTTTGATGAGGTGAATTCACCGAGGGCTACCTCGGACGAGGTCTATAGTCTAATTCTGAGGGATTTGAAAGAAGCAGCATTGGAATTGCCTTCTACAAGTGCAGCCGGTAGGTTGAATGCCCATATAGCGGATGCTTTGCTGGCACGCATTTATCTTTATATAGGCGATTACCCGAATGCATATGCCCATGCCAAAAATGTAATCGATTCTAATCAATATGATCTCTTTCCCGACTACGCAAATGCTTTTAAAACGGAGCACAACAATGGTGTGGAACATGTGTATCAAATCCAATATCTAAGTGGTGAAAGGAATAACTCAATTCCCGGATCTTTTGGCCCTAGAGCCTTACCAGGACCATACGGAAACTCTTTTTGGGCCAATACAGTGGTTGGTGGTTCAATTGCTCCAAGTGCAGAATTTAATGCTAACAATCCAATATCATATCGCCGATCTGTAACTATTGCGGATAGCTATGAACATATTGATGGTGTAAGCGGTACAATTACCATGGAGGAGGCTTATGGTCCAGGAGTCTTTCCTTACTATGTAAGTAAATTTGATGATCGAGCCAATGAGTTGCAATCTGGGGTTAATTTTAATGTTATCAGGTATGCGGATATTTTGTTGATTGCGGCTGAGGCTCTTAATGAGGTGGATCCCGGTGATAACCAAAAATATATCTGGATCAACAAGGTGCGCGAAAGAGCCAGAAATGGTGTAGTGTCCGACCTTCCTGATTTGGAGGGCTTATCCCAAGATGATTTTAGAACTGCCGTTCTGGAGGAAAGGAGATACGAGTTGGCATTTGAAGGGCAAAGAGCATGGGATTTGAAAAGAAGGGGACAATTTCTGACGGTAATGAGAGCACAGGGAAAAAATGTTGAAGACCATATGCTACTGTTTCCAATTCCAGATAATCAGATTAGATTGAATCCCAACTTAACTCAGAATCCAGGTTGGTAGAAGCGCTGTTTGTATTATTCGAGTATAATATGGTTTGAGTAATATATGCTTTATCAGGAAGTTTAGGTTGGGGAGTGTACATTTCCCCAACCTAATATTTTTATGGGTTGAAAGGTAAAGAACAGGAGTTTTTTTTTGATCCTAGTCGTAATTTTAGAACTTCATAAATGTATTGTATAAATAATTTATAGGTTCCTTAGGTACTTTTATTTGGAATTTTCTTGCTTTAAAGACAAGTGTTGTGTTATGAAATTAGTTAAAATTTGGGTTGTAGGAATATTATTTTTAGTAGGTTGTTCGGAGGGTCCAAAAAAAAAGGAAATCAGTCCAACAGAAAACCCAACCCCTAACATCATACTGCTGATGGCCGATGACCAGGGTTGGGGAGATATGGCGTATAACGGCCATCCTCATCTTAAAACTCCTAATTTGGATGCCATGGCTGCCAATGGAGCTGTTTTTGAACGTTTCTATTCGGCGTCTGCTGTATGTTCCCCAACACGTGGAAGTGTAATGACGGGAAGACATCCGCTTCGCTATGGAATTTGCCATGCCAATTGTGGTCATATAAAAGCCGAGGAAATTACTTTGGGGGAAATGGTCAAAGATATGGGCTATACTACAGGGCATTTTGGTAAATGGCATTTGGGAACCCTGACACGCGATATTGTAGAGGCCAATAGGGGAGGAAGGGAAAAATTCGACGGGGATTATGCCCCTCCCTGGGATCATGGTTTTGATGTGAGTTTTGTAACGGAATCCAAGGTGCCTACCTGGGATCCCATGATCACCCCATCACAATCCTCTGGAGACGTCAATGGGGCTTTAAAAGAAGGGGAACCTTTCAATACCTCTTACTGGACCGGTCCGGGCCAAATTGCCAAAGAAAATTTGGAAGGGGACGACTCCAGGGTAATTATGGACAGGGCCATACCCTTTATTGAAAATGCAGTAAAAAGCAATAAACCATTTTTGAGTATTATTTGGTTTCATACCCCCCATTTGCCCGTATTGGCAGGGGATGAAGACAGAGCTTCCTATGCCCACCTTTCCGAGGACCAGCAACATTATTATGGTGTGTTAACCGCTTTGGACAAACAAGTGGGGAGACTACGGGATAAACTAAAGGAATTGGGCATTGAAGAAAATACCGTCCTTTTCTATACCAGTGACAATGGTCCCGAGGGAAAATCGGTGTCCGGACGCACCCAAGGCCTTACCAAAGGGCTCAAAGGGAGGAAAAGAAGTTTGAATGAAGGAGGAATCCGTGTACCTGGTATTATGGAGTGGCCAGGAATGATAAAACCGGGGACAACAGTGGAGGTTCCTTGTTTTACATCCGACTATTATCCCACAATAGCCAATATTTTGGGAGTAGACCTTAGTAAAAATAAAAGGCCTTATGATGGTGTGGATATGTGGCCCATAGTAAAAGGTGAATTAAAGCGCAGGACGGAACCCTTGGCCTTTCATTTTCAGGGACAGGCAGCCTTAATAGACAATGAGTACAAGATTTATAGCGATGATAACGGAGAGCATTTTGCACTTTATAATATAGAGAGTGATGTGGGAGAAAATAAAAATCTGGCAAATGAACAGCCTACAAAATTGAACGAAATGGTTGCTTATTGGAATCAATGGAAGGATTCTCAGGAGATGAGTGCTTCGGGCCGGGATTATTGATTATTTTAGCGACTGCGCCATTAAAAAAAAACTGAAATTTAATTTTTCATACCAAAAATAAACAAATATGAGATTACTTTTTTGCCTGCCCCTTCTTAGTATTTTACTACTTGGATCCTGTAAACCATCCGGATCTGAAAAGGTCTCCAAGGTTGGAGATAAGCCCAATATCGTTTTTCTATTTGCCGATGACCAGACCTTTGAAAGTATTAGGGCTCTGGGTTTTGATGAGGTACATACCCCAAATTTGGATCGTTTGGTAAATGGGGGTACTTCCTTTACCCATGCATACAATATGGGGGGCTGGAACGGTGCCATTTGTGTGGCATCACGGGCAATGATCATTTCCGGATCTTATATTTGGAACGCCAAAGAAAAAAGTGAACTGTGGTCCAAGGGAGACACTACGGCGCTGAACCAGACATGGAGCCGCTTGATGCAAAATCAAGGTTATGATACTTATATGACAGGGAAATGGCATGTACAGGCACCTGCAGGTACTATATTTAACGATGCCAGACATATACGTCCCGGTATGCCGAAAGATCATGCCAATAAATTGGGCACATCCATAAAAAAGTGGAAAGAGGAGTCCGGGGACATGAAGGATTGGAACGACTATATGCCGCTGGGCTATGGACGGCCAACGGGTCCGGACGATACGGAATGGCAACCTACAGACACCCTTCAGGGAGGTTTTTGGGAAGGTGGTAAACATTGGAGCGAAGTGGTCCGTGATGATGCTCTTGCATTTTTAGATTTGGCCACCAAGAAAGATGATCCCTTTTTTATGTACCTAGCTTTTAACGCAACCCATGATCCAAGACAGGCACCCCAACGCTTTTTGGATATGTACCCCTTGGAAAATATTAAGGTACCTGAAAACTTTTTACCGGAATATCCATATAAGGATGATATGGGCAATCAACCCGGTTTAAGGGATGAAGCCTTGGCCCCATTTCCAAGAACGGAATATGCGGTGAAAGTACACAGGCAGGAATATTATGCGCTATTGAGCCATATGGACGAGCAGATAGGGATTATTTTGGATTCCTTGGAGGCTTCTGGAAAAATGGATAATACCTATATCTTTTTCGGTGCGGACCATGGTCTGTCTGTAGGACATCATGGCCTGATCGGAAAGCAGAGTATGTTCGACCATAGTGTGCGTATTCCAATGATGGTAGTCGGTCCTGGCATTCCGAAGGGCAAAACTTTGGACCAGGATGTTTATCTACAGGACATCATGGCAACTTCCCTGGAATTGGCTGGTGTGGATAAACCGGACTATGTAGAGTTCAACAGCTTCATGGATATTATTAAGGGGGAAAGACAGGAAAGCCATTACAATGGAATTTACGGGGCCTATATAGATGTACAACGTATGTTACGAAAGGATGGGTTTAAACTTTTGATCTACCCAAAAATAGACAAGGTGCTTTTGTTCGACTTGAAAAATGATCCTAACGAAATGAACGACTTGGCCGAAAGTCCAGAGTACAAGGAGAAGGTCAAAACCCTTTTTAAAGACCTGTTGGAGCTTCAAAAAACAATGGATGATAAATTGGACCTTAGTGAACTTTATAATAAAATTTACAATTAAAGGAAATATATATTCATGTTGATACGAAGAATATTTTGTGCCAGTATACTTGTGTTTTTATTTGGTTGCGGCGATGCAGCTAAAACTAAGCCATCCGCGGACCAGCAGCCACCTAATATATTATTTATTTTGGTCGATGATCTTGGAAAGGAATGGATCAGCAGTTATGGTGCGGAGGATATAGAGACCCCAAATATAGATGCATTGGCCAAGTCTGGCATTAAATTCAACAATGTATATTCCATGCCCCAATGTACTCCTTCAAGGGTCACTTTGCTTACTGGTCAATATCCGTTTAGACATGGATGGGTAAACCATTGGGACGTTCCACGTTGGGGCGGGGGAGCCCATTTTGACGAGATAGAGAACCCTGCTTTGGTCAATGAATTGAGAAGGGCAGGTTACAAAACGTGTATAGCCGGTAAATGGCAGATCGACGATTTTCGGGTAGAACCGGATGCGTTGGAGAAAGTTGGATTTGATGAATATTGTATGTGGACGGGTTACGAGGCAGGTATCGAAGCCAGCGCTGAAAGATATTGGGACCCTTATGTTTATACCAAAGAAGGCTGTAAGACTTATCCTGGGGCGTTTGGTCCTGATATTTTCCGTGATTTTATCATAGACTTTTTGAAAGAAAATAAGGAAGATCCCATGTTTGTCTATTACCCTATGGTATTGACCCATACCCCCTTGGTGAATACCCCGGACGAATCTGCAAACGATAATTTGGGCAAACACAAGGCCATGGTTCGTTACACCGATAAGATTGTTGGGCAATTGGTAGCTGCTTTAAAACAAAATGGCCTGTTGGAAAATACGTTGATCGTCTTTACAACGGACAATGGCACCACTCAGTCCATTACCGGCACTTATAAAGGTGAACAAGTAAAGGGGGGTAAATCCACTACTTTGGAAGCGGGTATCTGTGAACCATTTTTGGTCAGTTGGCCAGGACAAATAAAGCCGGATCAGGAATCGAATGCGCTTATCGATTTTACGGATGTCCTTCCAACCTTTTTGGACTTGGCAGGGGTTGGCTCAAAGGATAAATGGAAAGATGTCAATGCCTCGCATATAATAGATGGCAAGTCTTTTGCGAAGGTTTTGTTGGAGGGTGACAAGGCCTCCCAGCGCAATTGGATTTTAGGCATGGGTGGTGGAAACTTCGCACGTCTCACGGAAGGTGGTGTGGAAAATCAATATAAATTTAGGGATCGGGTTCTTCGCGATCAAAAATTTAAATTATATATTGATTCCAAGGGTGAGCCGGAAAAGTTCTTTGATGTGGTCAACGATCCCTTTGAGCGTCATGACCTAAAGGACAGTCTTAATACTCCCGAAAGGAAAAATGGTTTTAACAATCTTTTGGAAGTGGTCCATTCTTTTCCAAAGGAGGATAGTGATCCAAAATACAAGAACAACCCACCGCAGGATTGGGATGTAAAGGTTACTGCAGAGAGTGGTATTTGGAAAAAGTAATTTAATGCCTATTGAGTAATATTGAAGTTGCTGTAATCTTGATGACCTCAATAAAAAAGGGCAATTAAACCTAGTTAGGACCTTGTTCATATAAGTGTATGTAATTGAGGTTGTGCTATCCGATGGTAAAATAAAAAAAATCCAACCCATTTAACGGGTTGGATTTTTTTATCTATGCTGGTCTACAGAAAATATGTTAAACCCTTGGCAGGTCTCCCTCTCCTTTTAATGGTAGGTATGAAGTTCCCATAAGATAGGTGTCTATATGGTGTGCTGCTTGTCTACCTTCAGAAATGGCCCAAACTATTAAGGATTGTCCTCTTCTTTGATCACCGGCTACAAATACCCCAGGAACGTTGGTCTTATAATCCGCCTCACTGGCTTTAATGTTTGTACGGGCATCGGCCTTGAGGCCCAACTGTTCGGCAATAGTCATTTCGGAACCTGTAAAACCCATGGCCAATAGAGCCAATTCGCACTTCCATTCTTTTTCGGTACCCGGAACCTCCTTAAGTATTGGTCGTTGGCCTGGTTGTGTAATCCACTCTACTTCAGAAGTAATAAGTCCTTTTAAATTACCATCTTTATCTCCAATGAATTTTTTAGTGGAAATACTAAAAAACCGCTCAACTCCTTCCTTATGGGATGAACTCGTTCTTAAACGCATGGGCCAAAATGGCCATGGTTGATCCTCTGGACGTCCTACGGGGGGTTTTCCCAATATTTCAAAGTTGGATACAGAAGTAGCTCCATGTCTAATGGAGGTTCCTATACAGTCAGATCCCGTATCTCCCCCGCCTATTACCACAACATTCTTACCTGTAGCTTTTATTTCCTCGCCGAGGTCTGTAATACCGTCTACTCGTTTATTGTTCTGTTTTAGGAAGTCCATGGCCTGAACAACTCCTTTAAGGTCGGCACCTTCAATTGGCAATCCCCTTCTAACGGTAGCACCACCGGAAAGTAATACGGCATCGAATTGGTTTTTGATTTCAGTGGCCAAAATATCAACCCCCACATGAACCCCGGTCTTAAATATGATACCTTCTTCCTCTAGAATTTTAACCCTTCTATCAATGATATTTTTTTCCATCTTGAAGTCAGGAATGCCATATCGTAAAAGACCCCCAACTTTTTCATCCCTTTCAAAAAGAGTTACCAGATGTCCAGCTCTGTTCAACTGTTGGGCCGCTGCAAGTCCGGCAGGCCCCGATCCAATAACGGCAACTGTTTTTCCGGTTCTCTTTGCAGGTGGTTCAGCTACTACCCAACCTTTTTTGAACGCTGTTTCAACAATGTTTTTCTCAATGTTCTCTATAGTTACCGGATCTTCATTTATTCCTAGTACACAGGCTTCCTCGCAAGGAGCGGGACAAAGCCTTCCGGTAAATTCAGGGAAATTGTTGGTGGAATGCAATATTTCTGCTGCCTTTTCCCATTTTCCAAGGTAAACTGCGTCGTTGAAATCGGGTATTAAATTCCCTAAAGGGCAACCACTATGACAAAATGGTATACCGCAGTCCATACATCTGGCACCTTGATCCTTTAGCTCCTTTTCTTTCATAGGGAGCGTAAACTCCTTATAGTTTTTTACCCTATCCTCTACCGGAGCGTATTCTTCTACTTTCCTATCGAATTCCAAAAATCCTGTTATCTTTCCCATATTTCGATTATATCGTTTCTAATTTTTCTTTTTCTAATCGTATCAATGCCTGTTTGTATTCTTCGGGGAAAACCCTAACAAATTTTGGAAGGCATTCTTCCCAATTTTCCAGGATTCTTTGGGCTATTGGGCTAAGTGTAGCATTATAGTGATTTTCTATAAGACCTTTCAATTCAGCAATATCATTATCGTCCTCTACTTTTAAAAGGTTTAAAGACTCGGTATTGCAATTTTTTCTAAAGGTATTTTTCTCATCAAAGATGTAGGCAATACCTCCACTCATTCCAGCACCAAAATTTCTTCCTACCTCGCCAAGGATAACCGCCGTGCCACCGGTCATATACTCACAACCGTGGTCTCCAATACCTTCTACTACAGCCTGTGCTCCCGAATTTCTAACGCAGAATCGTTCGCCCGCTTTACCGTTTATATAGGCTTCACCCGAGGTTGCACCATAAAGTGTAACGTTTCCGGTAATTACGTTTTCCTCTGGTTTTAAAGTGGACTTATAAGGTACTTTTATGATTAACTTGGCTCCAGAAAGCCCTTTTCCTAAATAATCGTTGGTGTTTCCATTAACGATCATGGTGAGGCCTTTGGTTGCAAATGCACCAAAACTTTGTCCTGCCGAACCGGTAAAATTAAGTTTCAAGGTATTTTCCGGTAAACCATCTACACCATAGATCTTTGAAATTTCATTACTGGTAATCGCTCCAACGGCCCTATCGGTATTGTGGATAGGGAAATCCAAAGAGATTTTTTCTTTTCTGAACAATGCAGGATGCGCTTTTTCCAAAATTTCAAACTCAATAGACTTGTCAATATCGTGTTGCTGCTTTTGGGTATTATAGAATTTGGTTCCCTTTGGCACATCAACCTGATATAAGATTGGCGTAAGATCTATACCTGCCGCCTTGTAATGTTCCAAAGCTTTTTTACGATCCAGTTTTTGTACTTGTCCAACCATTTCATTAATGGTCCTAAACCCTAATTGGGCCATTATTTCTCTAAGTTCTTGGGCTACAAAGTACATATAGTTTACAACGTGCTCCGGCTTGCCTTCAAATTTCTTGCGCAGTTCAGGATTTTGTGTCGCAATACCTACTGGGCAAGTGTTTAAATGACATACCCGCATCATGATACAGCCTGAGGCTACCAATGGTGCTGTGGCAAATCCAAACTCCTCTGCTCCCAACAAACACGCTATTGCTACATCCCTTCCTGTTTTTAACTGGCCGTCACATTCCAGGACTATCCTGTTCCTTAGGTCGTTAAGTACCAAGGTTTGTTGTGCCTCTGCAATTCCCAGTTCCCATGGAAGTCCCGCATGTTTTAAGGAAGTTAGTGGGGAAGCCCCGGTACCACCATCATGGCCAGAGATAAGGACAACGTCAGCCTTTGCCTTGGAAACACCTGCTGCTACTGTACCCACTCCTACTTCGGAAACTAATTTAACGTTGATCCTTGCCTCGCGATTTGCGGACTTTAAATCGAAAATCAATTGGGATAAATCCTCTATTGAATATATATCATGATGTGGGGGTGGAGAAATCAATCCCACATATGGGGTGGAATTTCTGGTTTTGGCAATGGACGGATTTACTTTTGGTCCCGGCAATTGTCCACCTTCACCTGGTTTGGCCCCTTGAGCCATTTTAATCTGTATTTCTTGAGCGTTGGTCAAATAATTGGAGGTAACCCCAAATCTACCGGAAGCAACTTGTTTGATGGCACTGTTTTTCCAATCCCCAGTTTGGTTCTTGTAAAAACGCTCTGCATCTTCCCCGCCTTCTCCAGAATTACTCTTTCCACCGATCCTGTTCATGGCGATAGCCAAATTTTCATGGGCTTCCTTGCTGATGGATCCATAAGACATGGCGCCTGTTTTAAAGCGTTTTACTATTTCTGTCCATGGTTCCACTTCATCCAAAGGAATAGGGTCGTAATTGGAGAATTCAAAAAGACCCCGTATGGTCATCAAGTCTTTGGATTGCTCGTTCACCATTTGGGCAAATTCCTTATAGGATTCCGGTTCGTTATTTCTAACCGATTTTTGTAGCATGGCAATACTTAAAGGATTGAAAAGGTGTTTTTCACCATCCCTTCTCCAGCGATATTGTCCGCCGATTTCCAAGTCTAAATTTGCTGCTATTTCCTTATCAAGGTAAGCTCTGTGATGACGCTTGGCAATTTCCTTCTCTATCTCATATAGTCCAATACCCTGTATTCTAGTTGGGGTATTAGGGAAGTATTTATCTACGGTGGAGGTGTTTATTCCAATACATTCGAACAATTGGGACCCACGATATGAATTTAGAGTGGAGATTCCAATTTTGTTCATCACCTTAAGAATACCCTTGCCAACAGCTTTGTTGTAGTTGTTAATGGCTTCTTCAAAAGTATATTCCGTGATATCGTGCTCTTCAATTTGTTCCGCAATAATTTCGTTTACCAGATAAGGGTTGATGGCACTTGCCCCAAATCCAAATAATAAGGCAAAATGATGTACTTCCCTAGGTTCGGCAGATTCGATAATTACACTTAATTTGGAACGTTTTCCCAATCTTTGAAGTCCGCTGTTTACATATGAACATGCCAACAGGGCCGGAATGGGAGCTTTTTCCTTACTAACGTTTCTGTCCGATAAAATAATGATATTGGCACCTTCATCAATAGCCTGTTCTGCCTGAAATAAAAGCGACTCCAAAGCATCTTCAAGTCCATTGTGCCCCTTTTCAATATCATAAAGCATCGCAATGGAAACCACCTTGTAATCCGGACTTGCGTCATAATTCTTAATTTTATCCAGATCTTCCTTGGAAATGACCGGATTTTTAATTTTTAATTTTCGGCAATGAAGCTCCGAAAATTCAAAAATATTATGATCACTTCCCAGGGTTAGACTAATATCTGTAATTAGTTCCTCGCGAATACCGTCCAAGGGTGGGTTGGTAACCTGGGCGAACAATTGCTTAAAGTAATTGTAAATTAATTGTGGACGATCGGATAAAATAGCGATTGGGGTGTCCGACCCCATGGATCCCAAAGGCTCTTTGGCCGTTTTTCCCATGGGAAGTATAATGGTATTTATATCTTCCAAGGTATATCCAAATACCGCTTTTCTCTTTTGCACGGATGCCTCGTTTAGGAAAAGTGGACAGTCGTTGTACGGAATATCTTTAAGGTGAACTAAATTCTTGTTCAGCCATTCCTTGTAAGGATACCTTAATGCAATTTCTTCCTTAATTTCTTCGTCATTGACAATGCGCCCTTCTTCCATGTTTACCAAGAACATTTTACCTGGCTCCAGTCTTCCGTGCAGTTCAATGTTTTCGGGCTCAATTTCTACGACACCAACCTCAGACGACATAATAACATAGCCATCCTTGGTCACTGAATATCGCGATGGACGCAATCCATTTCTGTCCAATACGGCCCCAATATAGTTTCCGTCTGTAAAAGGAATGGATGCAGGTCCGTCCCAAGGTTCCATTAAACAGGAATGGTACTCATAAAATGCCTTTTTTGCTTCGGACATTTCATTGTTCTTTTCCCAGGCTTCAGGTACCAAGATCATCATAACTTCAGGGAGCGATCTTCCTGTCATTAACAATAGTTCAACAACCATGTCCATGGTGGCGGAGTCCGACTTTCCTGGGAGTATTATAGGGATGATGTTTTTTATTTCGTCCCCGAACCAATCACTTTTCATTAATTCTTCCCTGGAGCGCATTCTAGTAACATTGCCTCGAAGGGTGTTTATTTCCCCATTATGACACATATAGCGGAAAGGCTGGGCCAAATCCCAAGTTGGGAAGGTGTTGGTGGAAAAACGTTGATGAACAAGGGCCAATCGGGTAACCACTCTTGGGTCCATAAGGTCCTTATAATATAAGCTAATATCTTCTGGCATCAAAAGCCCTTTGAAGATGATAATTTTGGTAGAAAGACTTGGTACATAGAAAAACTTGCTTTCAGACAATTTGGAAGCGTTGACGGTATGTTCGGTAACCTTTCTGGCTATAAATAACTTTAAGTTAAAATGGAAGAAATCTTGTTCATCATTCTCTCGGGCAACAAATACTTGCTTTACGAAAGGCTCCGTTTCTGCAGCGATTCTTCCTGGTATGGATTTGTTTACAGGAACTTCTCTCCATCCCAATAATTTTAATCCTTGTTTTTTGATGTTGTTCTCAAAAACCTTGATACAGTAGTCGCGTTGGTTTTCTTTTTGGGGTAAAAAGACATTGCCCACAGCATAACTACCTGGCTCAGGAAGCTCAAAGCTGCAGACGTCCTGAAAAAAATCATGTGGAATATCTATTAGGATTCCTGCGCCATCTCCAGTTTTTCCATCCGAACTTACAGCTCCCCTGTGCTCCAGCCTCTCCAATATTTCCAAAGCCTTATGAATAATATCATTCGACTTTTTTCCTTTTAGACTACAAATAAATCCTGCGCCACAGTTATCATGTTCAAATTCCGGTAGGTACAATCCTTGTTTTCTCAGCTTCATAAAATTATCATATTTATTCAAAAATATCAAAATATTTACATTTAATGCAGTGCAATATTAAATAGTGCGAAAGAAATTCAACGTTTATAATTCAACGTTAAAAAAAATGCATATTATGATATTTGAGCCCATTAAATTGGGATATCCTCAATATTAAGGTTTATATATTGATTGTTTTCCTAATTATAGGGGGTTAATAATGTGTAATTGGTTGTTTTTGGTTAATTGCCCCCATCGAGATTGGGGGGTTGTTATTTATATTTTAAGTTTATTTGGTATCTACCCTATAAAAATAAGGGGTAATTTGGTGTAATCAGTACTATTCTCTTAAAATACTTCGTGAAATTACAATTTTCTGAATTTCGGAAGTGCCTTCATAGATCTGGGTTATCTTGGCGTCCCGCATCATTCTTTCCACATGATAGTCCTTTACAAAACCATTACCGCCATGAATTTGCACTGCTTCAATAGTAGTGTCCATGGCTACTTGGGAAGCGTAAAGTTTTGCCATGGCACTTGAAAGGTCATAGCTGTTTCCTTGGTCCTTGTCCCATGCTGCTTTATAGACCAAATGTCTTGCTGCTTCAATCTGGGTGTGCATATCTGCAAGTTTAAAGGCTATGGCCTGATGGTTGCTGATTTCCGTGCCAAAGGCCTTTCTTTCCTTAGAATATTTTTTGGCCAGTTCGTAAGCCCCGGCAGCAATTCCCAATGCCTGAGCCGCTATTCCTATTCGTCCTCCGGCTAGTGTCTTCATGGCAAATTTAAAACCAAATCCATCTTCGCCAATTCTGTTTTCCTTGGGAACTTTTACATCATTAAAGATTAGTGAATGTGTATCACTTCCCCTTATGCCCAATTTATTTTCCTTGGGGCCTATTTCGAAACCTGGCATGCCTTTTTCTACAATTAGGGCATTTATTCCTTTATGTCCTTTTTCAATATCGGTCTGGGCAATTACCAAATATATTTCAGCTGAATTTCCGTTGGTGATCCAGTTTTTGGTACCATTTAATATATAGTGGTCACCATGGTCAACAGCAGTGGTTTTTTGGGATGTGGCGTCACTGCCAGCTTCAGGTTCTGAAAGGCAGAATGCCCCAATACATTGTCCTGTGGACAAGCGGGTTAAATATTTTTCTTTCTGTGCTTCACTTCCAAAAGTTTCCAGTCCCCAGCAAACCAAAGAATTGTTGACCGATACAATTACCGAAGCCGAGGCGTCAACCTTGGAAAGTTCTTCCATGACCAAGGCGTAAGATATGGTATCCAGGCCACTTCCTCCGTACTTGGGGTCTACCATCATTCCCATAAAGCCCAGTTCACTCATTTTCTTTACCTGCTCTGCAGGGAATTTCTGGGCGTCATCCCTTTCTATGACTCCGGGTAGCAATTCGTTCTGGGCAAAATCCCTTGCTGCCTTCTGTATCATCAACTGTTCTTCCGAAAGTGTAAAATCCATTTGTGTAGAAAAAAATATGAGAATGATACAAATATACGAGTATAGAATGGAATAATAATGGGGATTAAAAACATTAAAACCTAATCTATATTTTTATATTTGTTCGGTTGTATACTTTTTGCTGAAAAAGAACTTAACAATTATGAGACAACATTAGCTAGTCTGGGAAATTAAACCAAAGCATGGGAAATGTTCCCTTGTTAGCGAATGAAATCAATGAATTAATTGTAAAGTGCAATGAAAGAGTTATTAAAAATATACGAAAATAAGTCGCCTGAAATTGTTTTTAACTGGAAAGATCCGGAAACGGAAGCAGAAGGGTGGACGGTGATAAATTCCCTTCGTGGAGGGGCCGCTGGTGGCGGTACCAGAATGAGGGACGGATTGGATATGAACGAGGTATTGTCCTTGGCTAAAACGATGGAGGTGAAATTTACGGTTTCAGGGCCTCCGATTGGAGGAGCAAAATCCGGAATTAATTTTGATCCAAACGATCCTAGAAAATCCGGGGTACTTAAAAGGTGGTACCATGCCGTTGCGCCATTGTTGAAAAGTTATTATGGTACGGGAGGGGATTTAAATGTTGATGAGATTCATGAGGTTATCCCTATTACGGAAGACGCTGGGGTTTGGCACCCGCAAGAGGGTGTATTTAATGGTCATTTTAAGCCAACCGAAGCGGACAAAATTAATAGGATTGGTCAATTAAGATTGGGAGTTGTTAAGGTTTTGGAAGGGGAAGACTACTCGCCGTCGGTGGCCCGAAAATTTACGGTTGCGGATATGATAACCGGTTTTGGAGTAGCGGAAGCGGTTAAGCATTATTATGATATACACGGTGGTTCGGTTAAGGACAAAAGGGCCATTGTGCAGGGTTTTGGAAATGTAGGTTCGGCAGCTGCCTTTTATTTGGCCAAAATGGGCGCTAAAGTGGTGGGGATAATAGATAGGGCCGGAGGGGTAATTAATGAGGACGGCTATTCTTTGGAAGAGATTAGAACATTCTTTCTGAATAAAAAGGGAAATGAGCTTTTTGCGGATAATATTATTCCATTTGCTGAAATGAACGATAGAATATGGAACCTGTCCGCCGAAATTTTTGTTCCCTGTGCGGCATCCAGATTGGTGACCAAGGAGCAGATATCCAAAATGATCCATGCCGGGTTGCAAGTGATTAGCTGTGGAGCCAATGTGCCTTTTGCCGATAAGGAAATATTTTTTGGCCCAATAATGGAATATACGGACGAACGTATAAGTCTAATTCCCGATTTTATATCCAATTGTGGAATGGCGCGGGTCTTTGCCTATTTTATGGAGGGCAGGGTGGCAATGGATGACGAACTTATTTTTAATGACACATCTAATACCATTAGAAACGCAATTTTAAATATATTTGACCAAAATAAATCGAAAGTCAATCTCAGTAAAACCGGATTTGAGATTGCGTTAAAACAATTAATCTAAACCAATAATAGCATGGAGACCATTATTATTATTTTATTCGTTGCCGGTTACTTGGCAATAACATTGGAGCATAACCTAAAAATAGACAAATTAATCCCCGCTTTGGCTATGATGGCGCTGTTGTGGGCGGTTATTGCTTTGGCGCATATGCCGGTTTTTGAGGTGAATGCCGAGCTCCGGGAGTTGGAGGCAACCCATATAGATGAGATTTTGCTACACCATCTAGGAAAAACGGCAGAAATATTGGTCTTCCTCTTGGGTGCAATGACCATTGTGGAAATAATAGATTATTTCGATGGCTTTGCAACTATAAAAGGTTTTATTAAAACCAGGAGTAAAAGGAAATTATTATGGTTGTTTTCCATTTTGGCCTTTATACTTTCGGC
Source organism: Arenibacter troitsensis (assembly GCF_900177645.1). Lineage (GTDB taxonomy): Bacteria > Bacteroidota > Bacteroidia > Flavobacteriales > Flavobacteriaceae > Arenibacter > Arenibacter troitsensis. The sequence continues at coordinate 470,697 of NZ_FXAO01000005.1, read as the reverse complement.
CATTATTGACAACCTAACCGCTACCATTGTTTTGATTACCATTCTACAGAAGGTGATCAATGATAGGGAAACAAGGCTGTGGTTTGCCGGTATGATAATTATTGCGGCCAATGCTGGTGGTGCCTGGTCTCCAATTGGGGATGTTACTACTACCATGTTATGGATTGCCAATAAGGTATCCGCGGCCCAATTGATAGAACACGTTCTTTTGCCTTCTATAATTTGTATGGTAGTTCCAACTTTTATTGCTAGTAGATACAAGGCGTTCTCTGGGAATATTGATACTGATATGGATGATGGGGAGCCAACGAAGTCCAAATACGGGGCAACCATGCTTTATTTAGGATTAGGGGCTATTATATTTGTTCCTTTTTTCAAAACCATAACCCATTTGCCACCTTATGTGGGTATGATGCTTTCGTTGGCTTTGGTAGCTACATTTGCAGAAGTATATAGTAGTTCCAAATTTAGTATTTCCAACATAGATGGCGAGAGTGAAGCGGAATCGCATCATAGCCCTGTACATAAATCGCTTTCCAAAATTGAATTGCCAAGTATCCTTTTCTTTTTGGGTATTTTAATGGCTGTGGCAGCTTTGGAATCTTTAGGGATGTTGTTTCATTTTGCTGGGACTCTGGATGAGGTGATGCCGATGTTGGGAACAGAATCTAGTGGTGAATTGGTGTCGGATTTGGTGGTGCTTTTCCTAGGTATTGGGTCGGCGGTCATTGATAATGTGCCGCTTGTGGCAGCCAGTATTGGAATGTTCTCCGTAGGAATGGATGATCCCGTTTGGCATTTTATTGCATACTCTGCGGGAACAGGTGGTAGTATGTTGATTATTGGTTCTGCAGCAGGTGTTGTGGCCATGGGAATGGAAAAAATAGACTTCTTCTGGTATTTGAAGAAAATAGCATGGTTGGCATTCTTGGGTTTTGCTGCCGGTGCCATAGGATTTATTTTAATTAGAAATTTAGTGTTGAACGGATAATTTAATCGATAAAAGACCGTTATTAAGGCAACTTAAATAAAGAAAATATATGTTATTGATACAAGACCTGGCTCAAGAGGCGGGATTAGAGGGAGTTGTGTCCGAGGAAAAGACACTTTCTGTTATAGATTTAATAGTAAATGGAGGAACGGGAAGTATCTTGATCATAAGTGTTTTGTTTGTAATGCTCTTTGTGGCATTGTATATTTATTTTGAACGGATTTTTGCAATAAAGGCTGCTTCAAAAATAGACAGCAATTTTATGAACCAGATACGGGACCATGTTACCAATGGCAAATTGGATGCGGCCAAAATATTGTGTGCACAGACAGATTCGCCTGTAGCTAGGTTAACTGAAAAGGGAATATCCAGAATTGGAAAGCCATTGGACGATATCAATACGGCTATAGAAAATGCCGGTACCCTGGAGGTGTATAAATTGGAAAAAAATGTAAGTGTATTGGCCACCGTTGCAGGGGCAGCACCCATGATAGGGTTTTTAGGAACCGTAATTGGTATGATTTTGGCATTCCATCAAATGGCAACCAGTGGCGGACAGGCAGAAATGGGGTCCTTGGCCTCTGGTATTTATACGGCAATGACCACTACTGTGGCCGGACTTATTGTGGGTATTATAGCATATATAGGATATAACCATTTGGTAAACAGGACCGATAAGGTAGTGCATAAAATGGAAGCCAATGCGGTGGAATTTTTGGATTTATTGAACGAACCTCTTTAGAACATAACCAATGAAACTAAAAGGTAGAAATAAGGTTAGTCCAGATTTTAGCATGTCCTCTATGACGGACATAGTGTTCCTATTGCTTATATTCTTTATGCTAACTGCAAATTCACCCAATGCATTGGATCTGTTATTGCCCAAAGCAAAGGGGAAATCTACAAATACCCAAAATGTATCGGTAAGCATTAATAAGAATTTGGAATATTTTGTAAACAACGAGAAGATTAACGGACAGTATATAGAAATTGAATTAAAAAAGGCACTAAAAGGGCAGGAGAAACCTACAATTATTCTTAGGGCAGAAGAGAGCGTTGCCATCAAAGAGGCGGTGAACGTAATGGATATTGCCAATAGAAATAATTACAAGGTTATTTTGGCAGTGCGACCAAATTAATGTCATTACTTAACACGAGACACGAGAAAAAATCATTTACACTTACCACAATTCTGTTGAGTGTACTATTGTTATTGCTTTTTTATATTGGACTCACTTATATGGATCCTCCAATAGAAAACGGTATATCGGTAAACTTCGGAACAACCGATTTTGGTAGCGGCAGGGTACAGCCAAAAGAAAAGATTAAATCCGAACCGCTCAATACTCCCATTAAAGAACCCAAGGTTGTTGAGGAAAAGGTAGAGGAAGTGGTGGAACAGGTTCCCGAGGAAAAGGTGGCCAAGGAAAAACCGGCAGAAAAATTACTTACCCAGGAAAGCGAAGAATCCATAAAAATAAAACAACAGCAAGAAGCCAAACGCAAGGCAGACGAAGCGGCCAAAAAGGCACAGGCCGAGGCGGAGCGTATTGCTCGGGAAAAGAAAGAGGCCGAAGAAAAGGTTAGGAGGGAGCAACAGGCCAAAAAGAATAAATTGGATGAGCTGATCGGAGGCATCAATAAGTCTGAAGGAACCGCTTCCGGGGGCGAAGGCGATGATAATAAGGCCGGCGATAAAGGTCAGCCATACGGTGATCCGTATGCAACTAGTTATTACGGAAGTCCAGGGTCGGGCAGTGGCACTGGCGGTTATGGTCTCAATGGAAGGTCTTTGGTAAACAAGGGTAAGGTACAACAGGAATGCAATGAAGAAGGAAGGGTCGTAGTGAAAATTGTCGTAGACCGTAATGGCAAAGTGATTAGTGCCACGCCCGGAGTAAGAGGGACTACCAATACCCATCCCTGCTTGCTGGAACCTGCTAAAAAAACAGCCTTCATGCATCAATGGAACCTGGATTCCAATGCTCCTAGCCAACAAGTTGGTTTTGTGGTGGTGAATTTTAAATTGGGGGAGTAAAGTTTTCCTTCATTGCCCAAATGCAATTTCCCTGCAGTAATTTTACATTTTCATTTTCTTTTTTAAGTAGATTATTTGAAGGAATGGCAAGGCATTATGTTCTAACTTCAATAGACGATTATATATGACCTATCCGGAAACTTTGGAATGGATGTTTGCACAGCTTCCCATGTACCAGCAAAAGGGGGTTTCTGCTTTTAAGGGTAAATTGGATAATATACTGGCACTCTCGGCATATTTAGGCCATCCCGAACGTAAATTTAAAAGCATTCATGTGGCGGGGACCAACGGAAAAGGGTCCAGTAGTCATATGTTGGCCTCTATTTTGCAAGAGGCCGGTTATAAAGTGGGTTTGTACACTTCACCCCATTTAAAGGATTTTCGGGAGCGGATCAGGATAAATGGAAAACCGGTCGGTAAAAAATTCGTGGTCGATTTTATAAAGAATAATAAATTATTTTTTGAGGCACACGACCTTTCGTTTTTCGAAATGACAGTGGGAATGGCCTTTCAGTACTTTGAAGAGGAAAAAATTGATATAGCCATTGTGGAGGTAGGACTGGGAGGCCGATTGGATTCTACCAATATAATTATCCCCGAGGTGTCATTGATCACCAATATTGGCTATGACCATGTGGAGATGTTAGGCGATACCATTGCCAAAATAGCGTTTGAGAAGGCAGGTATCATTAAGCCGGGAGTGCCAGTAGTCATAAGTGAGCTTCAGGAAGAGACCGCAACGGTTTTTAACAATATAGCAAGGGAAAGAGGCTCTAAGATAATCTTTGCAGGGGAGGTAATCCCTGGAATATATAGCACCTCCTTGTTAGGGAGTTATCAGGCCTTAAACGTTAAGGGGGTTGTTGCTGCCATTAAGGAATTAAAGGGGTTTAACATAGGGGAGAAGCATATTTTGGATGGCTTAATGAATGTTACTGATAATACGGGATTACTGGGTAGGTGGCAAACTATTGGAGAAAATCCGACAGTTGTTTGTGATACGGCCCATAATACTGAAGGATTATCCATTGTTTTAAATCAATTAAAGCAACAAGAGTACACCACTCTTCATTTGGTCATTGGATTTGTAAAAGACAAGAATTTGGAACAGATTTTACCTCTTTTTCCAAAAAACGCCCATTATTATTTTTGTAGGCCTAACATTCAGAGAGGTTTGGATGAGGTGGTCCTTAAAACTCGGGCAATGGAATTTGGTTTGGAGGGGGAGTCTTATCCATCTGTAAATGAAGCGCTTAAAACTGCAATAAGGGTTGCAAAAAAATCTGATTTGGTGTTTGTGGGAGGGAGTACTTTCGTTGTGGCGGAAATTGTATAAATTTTTCTATTTTTTCCTTTGGGGAAATTAAAAACTATTCTATATTTGCACCCGCCTACCGTTAGGCGGGCTAGCTTCGGGAGAAATCGAGAAGCAAATTACATACTGATTAATTAGGGCTCTTAGCTCAGCTGGTTCAGAGCACCTGCCTTACAAGCAGGGGGTCACTGGTTCGAACCCAGTAGGGCCCACAGTAACAAAAACAAGGCTTCCAAGAAATTGGGGGCCTTTTTGTTTTTTTTCAATGATATTTTTACGTCCAAATAACGGATCAAGAATAAACTTCGGATTATCTTTTTTGTGCCCCCAACGTATTTCTTAGGTATGAAGACCTAGCCATTTTAGCTGCATAAATTTAAAATTGACTTTTTGGGCCATCGCTAATATTTCTTTTTTCCAAATTGTGAATGGAATCCATATCCAGTGCGCGGGTTTTTTTTGAAATATACATTCCATGAAGGATTACCAAAATGGTGCCCCCTGCAAAACAGAGGTTTAAGACGAGTATAATGCTTATGATTTGTGACATGATATAGATTTTTTGGGTGTTATGCAAATGTCGAAAATAGGGGAAGCAATATGTTATAAAATTATTTCAATAGGTTATATAATTATTCTAAAAAAAATTGGTCTAAGTTCTGAATCGGTAATCCGGTTTGGTTCAAAAATTATATGAATATAAAGCTTTGACTATTGTATCAATTTAATTTTCAGTAAAGATAGGGAGTATAAACTCTGGTAGAAACTGGAAATGTATAAATGGTAGGATTTTCTGCACAATCGGTTTTATGGAAATAGCCTTTTCCAAAGTTTTACCATCAGTCCTGTGGTAGTCCAATTTAATAATATACAATGGACGAATCTATTCGCTTAACAACCAAGTATTGGAAGAATTGTGCTTTCCTTCTATGACAATTTTATAATAATCGGAAGGATATTTGCTTACATCGATTTTGGTACTATGACTGTTTCCCTTCACTTTTTTAACCAATATATAGTGGTCGTATATTCCATTTTTAAAACCATTCTCCGTACTTAGGTAAATTTTAAGCCTTTTGTCCTGATTGTAGGTCTTCCAGTTAAGATATAAATTTTTGCCTTGAATCTTTGCTTTTAAACTGCTCACTGAAAGTGGCCCTGTAATAGGAGCCCCGTCAATTTCAAACCTCCTATTACGCTCTGGGGAAATTTCCAGACTTCTAAGCATTGTTGGTAAGATATCGATTATGCCCGGGGTTTCGATCTTAAAATAGTCATTTAAATCATTGGCATCGGTTACGATCCAAGTCAGGCGTTCCCGGTCTGATTGTCCTCCATGTCCTTTGCCAGTTTCACTATCCCTGCCATGATCTGTAGTGATAAATATCTGCCAATTTTCGTCATGTGTCTTTCTTCTATACTCCATGGCTTTATATATGTGCCCAATTTGATTATCCATTATGGCAATGGCATTGTGAAATTCCTGGCTATCGCCATATTTATGGCCCATATCATCGGTATATTCAAGGTACACCCACGAAAGGTCCGGACTTTCATCCTTTATATACTTGCAAGCTTCCTCTACTACCAATTCATCTATTTTATGTATGTAAAGTCGGTCTTCATCATGTGGGTAATTTATGGTATCCAATTCAAGGCCGTCAAAATGATAATTTAATTTTAAGTAATTGGTTTGGGGAAGACCCTCCCCAACTAATTTTGTCCTATTGTCCAGCCAAGTCGAGAAAACCGCTGTTTTCAATTCCGGCCTATTTTCTTTGGCGTATCTGAAAACTGTCCAATAGTTGTAATTGGGATCTTCGATACTGTTGTCCCACACATTGTGTTTATTGGCCCAAGTACCGGTTAACAAACTGTTGTATCCAACTGCAGAAATGGTAGGAGTTTCTGAATAGCCATCTTTTTCACCTCCAACATAGGCGCGGGTATAACCACCATTTATAGCTATGGCATCGAGCTGGGGTGTTTCCAATTTTTCCAAGACGTCGGCAGAGATGCCATCAACAATAACAAACACTACTTTGATATTTTGTTTCTGGGAAAAGAGGTTGTGGTAATTGATAAGACTGATTAAAATGAGGATATAAAATTTCAAAAGGACAACTATTTATTGATGTTTCTTAAGATGTGATAGTGATAAATTTACTTTAAATTTCACTGATTTCTAATTTGAATTGAAATTATATTGAAGATGGTATATTCGAAGGATTAAATGTAAGGACATAATCCTCATTATCGTAACTTGGGTAGTATCGGCAACAATAAAATCCATATTTATAAAATATAAAATAGAACTAAAAAATTGGAGACCATTGGTGAATTGTTCAATTCCTGGCGTATTGACAATTATGTGGAGCTGTTGGAGATTATGGCTTTTGGGGATACGGCCACTATTGCGTTTTCATGATGAAAGGAATGGTGTATATTCACCTTAACGGATTTTAAGCATCTATCATTAGACTTTTAATAGCAGGTATGCCCAAGAACACTTTATTGAATAGGTTGTTTTTGGTACAATTGGAAGGCCAGGATTTTCCGGATGCCAAGGATGTAATATGGCAGTATAAAGGGGAGCAGTTAGGAGGTAAACCCATGGTCATAGAGGTGATTTCCTCGGTAAATTGGTTTCATGATCCTAAATTTAACGTTCCTTTTAAGCCTGAACGAACGCCTACAAACTAAAAAGGATGTCAATGGGGATTGTGTCGATTGGTTTTTAATATTTCTACCCGTGATTTATTATAATTCTCCGTATGTTTATCATAAATAAATAGGTAATGGACTTTAAAGTTGTTTATGGGTTGATGATAATTGCTGTAATGGGATTGTCTTCATGTAAAATGGAAAAGAAATCTTCTGTTGGAGGTTCTGCGCAAGTTTCAAAAACAATTGTCCCGCCAAATATTATTTATATTCTTGCCGATGATTTGGGGTATGGGGATCTTAGTGTTTATGGTCAAAAAAAATTTCAAACTCCAAATATTGATAAATTGGCTGCACAGGGAATGCTTTTTACCCAACATTATTCCGGGAGTACTGTTTGTGCTCCGTCCAGATCTGCGCTTATGACGGGTATGCATACTGGGCATACGGTGGTTAGAGGAAATTATGGTATTAAGCCTGAAGGTCAATTTCCTATTCCAGATAGTACCCTTACCATTGCAGAAGTGTTAAAGAAAGCCGGTTATAGCACCGGTGCTTTTGGAAAATGGGGGTTGGGCTATCCAGGGTCGGAAGGTGATCCCAATAACCAAGGATTTGATACTTTTTATGGATACAATTGTCAAACTATAGGGCATAATTATTATCCCCTTCATTTGTGGTCCAATCAAGACTCTATAGTGCTACCGCAGAATTCCGGTACCAAAAAAGGTATTTATGCTCCTAGTCTTATTCATGAAAAGGCATTGCAGTTTATAGAGGAGAATAAGGATAGACCATTTTTTGCGTATGTACCATCAATAATTCCACATGCAGAGTTGGTGGCCCCAGAGGAGGTGCTGAACAGATTTAGAGGAAAGTATTTGCCAGAAAAAGTATATAAAGGAATAGATGAAGGCCCTAAGTATAAAATAGGGGGGTATGGTTCCCAAACAGAAAGCCATGCTGCCTTTGCGGCCATGGTGAGTATCTTGGACGAACAGGTAGGTGAAATTGTTCAGAAGGTAAGCGATTTGGGAATAGCGGACAATACCATCATAATTTTTACATCGGATAATGGTCCACATTTAGAGGGCGGGGCAGATCCGGATTATTTTGATAGCAATGGTTTGTTAAAGGGATATAAAAGGGATTTGTACGAAGGTGGTATTCGTGTACCTATGTTGATTAAATGGCCCAATAAGATTAAACCGGGAACCGTTACGGACCATGTTTCGGCATTTTGGGATGTCTTTCCCACTTTGGCGGAAATTGCGGGGGTAAAGGAAACCCCAGGTTTGGATGGGATTTCCCTATTGCCCACCTTGCTAGGTAATTCCACGGAACAAAAGGAACACGAGTATTTGTATTGGGAGTTTCATGAAAAAGGGGGGAGGCAAGCGGTTAGAATGGGGGACTGGAAGGCGGTGAAGTACAATGTTCTACAGAATCCGGATGCCAGGATAGAGCTATATGATTTGTCCCAGGACACGGGAGAGGCCAATAATGTGGCAGCCGATTTTCCAGAGGTTGTTTCTGAAATGGAAAGTATTTTGGAAAGGGCTAGAACGCCTTCTGAGGTATTCAGATTTGGGAAATCGAAATAAAGTAATGGATTCCATTCAAATTCATTGAGTATTGATTTATTCTTTAAGAAGGTGTTGCGGTATGGTTCTGAAGTGGAGGCCTATTGCCTTTGCTTCAATAGTTGAGAAAGGGATTTTGAATTCCAAAGGATCAAATTATTGAAAAAAACTTTCCAAGGTTGTTTTAAACTCTTAAAATTGGTGTAATTTTGGCGAACTATTTTTTCTGTTGTTACAGGGAATGGGGTATTAGCTCAGTTGGTTTAGAGCGCTGCCTTGACAGGGCAGAGGTCACTGGTTCGAATCCAGTATGTCCCACAAAAACCTAATTTTTACAGGTTATATTAAATCGAGTATTCTTTCCAATGCCATGCCCCGGGATCCTTTTATCAAGATTGTGGCGTTTTTCAAGGTTTTGTTATTAAGTGTTTCCCTAAGATGGTCAAATGACTTGAATTTCCTTAGGTCACTTTTTGTCTTGAAAAAGTTTTCCCCAATTAAAAACACTTGGTCAAATTTCATATTGGTGGCTATATTGGATATTTCCTGATGTTCTTTTTCCGCCGTTTTTCCCAATTCGAACATGTCTCCCAAGAATGCAATCTTATTATCGGCCTTTAATTGCTGAAAGTTTTCCAAGGCGGCCTTCATACTCGTTGGGTTGGCATTATAGGCATCCAGAATTATATGGTGGCCATTTTTTTTGATTATTTGTGATCGATTGTTTTGGGGAATGTAATTTTCAATACCTCTTTTTATTTCATCTAACTCAACATTAAAATATTTTCCAATTAATATTGCGGCACAGCAATTGGTAAAATTATAGCTGCCCACCAGTTGGGTTGTGATTTGGATATCATCTACAGCAATTTTAACAAATGGATCAGCGCCAATAAGCTTTATTCCAAAGAATTCACTTTTGTTTTGGCTATACCCAAATTTCTTGATGACCTTAGATAGTTTTTCTTTTTGAATGGGGTCGTCGGCATTAAAAAAAATAGATTTATCGTTGCTGGTTAAATAGTCGTAAAGCTCGCTTTTGCCTTTTATTACTCCTTCCTCACTTCCAAAACCCTCCAGATGTGCTTTGCCAAAATTGGTAATATATCCAAAATCGGGCATGGCCAACTTACAAAGGAACTCTATTTCCTTAAGGTGGTTGGCGCCCATCTCAACGATGGCCATTTCCGTATCCGGGGTAATGGAAAGTAGTGTTAATGGTACACCTATATGATTGTTTAAATTGCCCTTTGTAGCAATAGTTTTGTATTTTCTTGATAGAACAGCGGTAATAAGTTCTTTTGTAGTGGTTTTGCCATTACTTCCAGTAAGACCAATTACCTTTGCTTTGCAATAATTCCTGTGAAATTGGGAAAGTTCTTGGAGTGTATTCAGTACATTATTTACCAATATGGCCTTGTCGTGGCCTGCAAATTCCTCTTCATCTACTATGGCGTATGATGCGCCCTTTTCAAGAGCTTGTGCTGCATAGGTGTTGCCATTAAAATTATCTCCCTTTAAGGCAAAAAAAATGCAATTAGGACTTATTTTTCTAGTGTCTGTACAAACTAGGGGAAACTCTAAAAAGAGATGGTGCAAATGTTCTATTGTCATAAAACTAAGATATAAAAAAAGCCCTTTTTAAAAAGGGCTTCTTCATATATTTATTATGCCTATTTGGCTTTCTTGCCTCTAGGGGTCTTGTTTTTTGTTTTGGACTTGGAACCTACTCTAGACATGGCACATCTAAACCCAATGTAATCTGTTGACATATACTGTGGTAGATATCTTCTTTGTGCAGGGTCTAACCAATAGGCCCTATCTCTCCATGAACCTCCTTTGAAGACTCTTACCTCATCATTGATCAAGGAAGTTCTGTTATTGGATTTGTCATAAGCTCTTATGATATTTCCGGTAGAGTCTACCTGTACCTTGCTGACAGGTGAATCATACATTTTCTTTTTATTTGTTTCATCCTCGTCCTCGTCGCTAAACCTGTCATAAAATCTGGTAGATCCTGGTTCGCCGTCCCTGTATCCACGGTTGTCACTGGACGAGAAGTTGGTCCTTAAGAAGGTTTCTTCCTCATCTACCGGTACCATTTTTATCTCACCTGGTAAATTTACCGCCACTACTTTACCGTTTGGCAATGTGTCGTACACAATGGAATCGCGAATTACATTTACTTTTCCATCTTTTCCAATGGCTGTTTTCATATAAACGTTTCCTCGAAAATAGTTGAAGTCACTTACTTCATCGTCCACTATAGGTCTGTAGACATCTGCAACCCATTCGGCCACGTTTCCAGCCATGTCATATAATCCAAAATCATTGGGCTTGTAAGATTTAACTTCTGCGGTAATATCGGCGCCATCATCGGACCATCCTGCAATTCCGCCGTAATCTCCTTTTCCTTGTTTAAAGTTGGCCAATTGATCTCCTCTACCAACCCTTTGTCCATTTCTGGTATAATCTCCTTCCCAAGGATATTTTTTTCTACCTCTGTAGTTGTTGTATTCCCTGCTTCCAATCTGTGCCTGGGCTGCATATTCCCATTCCGTCTCAGTAGGTAATCTATATTCCGGTAAAATAACCCCGGAGCTTCTTTTGGCAAAGACGGAAACTGAATCTCTTTTCTTTTTACCTTGTAAGGAGTCTATCTGTCCGTTGTATACGGATTCCGGTCTGTTTAAATAGGCTTCCGTGCTAAAGCCACCTTCTGCCTCGCCATTAATTACTTTGTATTTGGCATCTTCTGAAAGATAGCCTTCTCTTTCCAGCATTACTTCATTCACACGGTCGGTCCTCCATTCTGCAAATTGGGTCGCTTGGATCCAGTTTACACCAACTACGGGATATTCAGCATAAGCCGGGTGGCGTAGATAGTTATTGGTCATAGTTTCGTTGAATCCCAACCTGTTTCTCCATACCAGGGTATCTGGTAATGCACCAGTGTATATGTGTACATATTTAGGATTTTCTGGAGGGTATACACTTTTTAGGTAATCCAAATATTCCAAATACATAACATTGGTAACTTCGGTCTCATCCATATAGAAAGATTGCACGTGCTGTGAGGTAGGGGTGTTGTTCCATTCGTGCATCACATCATCCTGAACCTGACCTTTTGTAAAGGTTCCTCCCTCTACAAACACTAAACCTGGTGCAGTTTCCTGCTCTTTAAAGTCTGAATTGTACTGAAATCCACCTTCCTTGGCGTTAATATTCCAGCCCGTAGCCCTTGAGACGTTTTTAGAGGATGATGAGTTTTTACAACTTGAAAAACCACCCGCTACAATAGCGCAAGAGAGTACAACTTTGATGAATTGTTTTTTCATAATTAGGACTTGAGTTCAAAGGACAAACTTCTATTTAAAGGAGTTTGCGATTCATATTTTATTAATATTTTGTGTCGCTTTCGGCATTTAGAACGATGATTAAGGCATAATATTTTGTTAAACGAAAAAAAATGATAATTTATTTAACATGCAAAGAGCATCGCTTAACATGAATAACGACTTAAAATTTAATATAGTATGGATAAATAATAATTCTTTTATAAAAAACAATAACTCAGTAGAGCGCAACCAGATTAGATTGATAGTCGTATATTTATATTTTAATGGTAAATTATCCTATTTATTGCACCGTTCACATAAGATATTTTTAAAATGGTCGTTAATTAATGTATATGAACTATAATTGTCTTTATAATTCAGTTAAATTTAAGAGTTTTACGACCAAATTTTATAGACTATTAGAAATGAGAAAAATTTCAATATTATTCCTGTTCGTTATTTTGGGTAAAGTTTCAGCGCAAGAGGACAGGGTTATTACAACGGCAGTTCCATTTTTGACAATAGCAGCAGATGCCAGGGCTTCGGGAATGGGAGATATGGGGGTGGCGACATCTACCGATGCTTTCTCGCAACAGTGGAATCCGGCAAAATTTGCATTTGCGGAAAGGAAAATGGGAATAGGGTTAAGTTATACGCCTTATTTGGAAAGTATAATTACCGACATAGCTTTGTTGAGTGCAAACTTTCATAATAAAATTAATGAGCGAAGTGCCTTTGCCTTAAGTATCAGATACTTTACCTTGGGAGAAATTGAACTCAGGCAATTCGCGGGGGACCAGGCCAGATTGGCCAAACCCAACGAGTTGGCTTTTGATGGTTCCTATTCCTTAAAGTTAAGTGAAACCTTTTCTATGGCCGTTGGAGGTAGATTTATTAGTTCAAATCTAAAATTGCCTGATAACGGCAGCGAGGATTCAAAGGCCGCTAGTACTTTTTCTGTTGATGTGGCGGGCTATTATCGCTCTAGGGAAATTGCATACAATAGTTTTGATGGTCGCTGGAGGGCTGGTTTCAACATTTCAAATTTAGGAGGTAAAATAAAGTATGATGATGCGGGACAAGAGAATTTTCTTCCTACCAATTTGAAAGCGGGTTTAGGTTTTGATTTTATTTTGGATCAGGATAATGTACTTGGGCTTACTACTGAATTTAATAAACTAATGGTGCCAACGCCTCAAGATTATAATGATGACGGGGTTATTGACGGGACGGATAATGACGAATATCAACAAACTACATTTTTTGAAGGCGTTTTTAAATCATTTGGCGATGCACCCGATGGCTTTAGCGAGGAGTTGAAAGAATTTACATGGGCACTTGGTGCTGAATATACTTACCAAAATGCATTTATGTTAAGAACTGGATATTTTAATGAGAGCGATTTGAAAGGTTCTAGAAAATTTTTCACTTTGGGTGCAGGTTTTAGGTTTAAATCCGCTCAAGTAGATCTGTCTTATTTGTTCTCCACTTCCCAGGTCAGAAACCCTTTGGAGAATACACTTAGGTTTTCCCTGACATTCAATATGGGAGAAGAATTTTTTAACGATTAATGTTCCATAAAAATATATAGCATAATAACAAAACCTGCCAACAAGCAGGTTTTGTTTATTTTTAGGTACTTGTTTAACATCAATTGGTTATGAAACTACGTAGGGTGGTATTTGATCTAATGGTCTATGAATCCGTGGATGAACTGGAACAGGAGGACCAAGTTTTATTGCGTGAAGCGGTAAAGGCTAGGCAGAATGCTTATTCCCCTTATTCAAAATTTAATGTTGGAGCTGCGGTATTGTTGGATAATGATGAAATTGTAATTGGCAACAATCAGGAAAATGCCTCATATCCTTCTGGTCTGTGCGCGGAGAGAGTGGCTATTTATTACGCATCCGCAAAATTTCCTGGTGTAGGTGTCAAAGCCATTGCCATAAGCGCCACTTCTAAGAATTTTGTAGTAAATAAACCTGCCGCCCCTTGTGGTAATTGTAGGCAGTCCATTTCGGAATACGAAATAAGACAAATGAGGCCTATATCGATACTGATGTCTGGGGAAACAGGGGAGATTTTAAAATGTAATTCTGTGGCCGATATACTTCCTTTAGCTTTTAACGCTACATTTCTTGAATAGGAGGGAAGTATGACCCTTAATTTTAGGTATTTCTCAACTATTCCTTATTTTGTTTTATATAATAGCTTTATACGAAGCTTTTGATTTAATTTTTTTTCCTATTGATTTATATATGTATTTTTGTTTTCCGTTTTGGTCATAAACTTGTTTTTGATTAAAGCGAATTACTACATAAATTATCAATTAATGGAAAAAATAACCAAAGAGGTCTACCTTAAATGGTATGAGGACATGCTGTTCTGGAGAAAGTTTGAAGATAAACTTGCTGCAGTCTATATTCAACAAAAAGTTCGTGGATTTTTACATCTTTACAATGGGCAGGAAGCTGTTCTAGCAGGTGCATTGCATGCAATGGACCTTACCAAGGATAGAATGATTACCGCTTATAGGAATCACGTTCAGCCAATAGGTATGGGAGTTGATCCCAGAAAGGTGATGGCGGAACTTTATGGTAAAGTCACGGGAACCTCCAAAGGAATGGGTGGATCCATGCATATTTTTTCCAAAGAACATCGCTTTTATGGAGGCCATGGTATAGTTGGTGGTCAGATCCCATTAGGTGCTGGATTGGCATTTGCAGATAAGTATTTTAAAAGGGATGCCGTAACCTTGTGTTATATGGGAGATGGGGCCGTTAGACAAGGGTCGCTTCATGAAAGTTTTAACTTGGCAATGCTTTGGCAATTGCCAGTTGTTTTTGTTTGTGAGAACAATGGTTATGCCATGGGGACATCTGTAGCGAGAACGTCCCATTCAACGGAAATTTGGAAACTGGGATTAGGATACGAAATGCCATGTGGGCCAGTAGATGGAATGGATCCGGTGACCGTTGCCAAGGAAATGAGCAAGGCTATTGAGCGTGCCAGGTCTGGAGGCGGACCTACTTTTCTTGAAATGAAGACCTATAGGTACAGAGGACACTCTATGTCCGATGCCCAGCATTACAGAACCAAGGAAGAGGTGGAAGAGTACAAGAAAATAGATCCGATATCCCAAGTATTGGCTACTATAAAGGAAAACAAATATGCCACTGATGCCCAGATAAAGGAGATAGATACTAGGGTTAAAAAGCTGGTTTCGGACTGCGAAAAATTTGCGGAGGAATCGGATTATCCACCAATAAATCAATTATATGATATGGTATACGATCAAGAGGATTATCCATTTGTACAACATAAAATATAAGTAAATGGCAGAAGTAATAAATATGCCAAGACTTAGCGATACCATGGAAGAGGGGACCGTTGCTAAGTGGCTAAAGAAAGTAGGCGACAAGATTGAAGAAGGTGATATATTGGCAGAAATCGAAACCGACAAGGCTACCATGGAGTTCGAATCTTTCAATGAAGGAACTTTATTATATATAGGTATTAAAGAAGGTGATACCGCTCCAGTAGATTCACTTTTGGCCATAATTGGTGAAAAGGGCGAAGATGTATCCGGATTGATCAACAATGCATCTTCTGATGACAAAGAGGAAAAACAAACGGAAGCTGTAGCCGAAAAGGAGGAGAAGAAGGAAGCACCCAAAACTACGGCAACTGCTATTCCTGATGGCGTGGAAATTGTAAAAATGCCTCGCCTAAGTGATACTATGGAAGAAGGTACCGTGGCAACTTGGTTAAAAAAAGTTGGGGATGAAGTTGAAGAAGGGGACATTCTTGCAGAAATTGAGACCGATAAGGCTACAATGGAGTTTGAATCTTTCTATGCGGGCACCCTGTTGTACGTAGGAATCAATGAAGGGGAAACTGCACCTGTAGATTCTGTCCTGGCCGTTATAGGTCCCAAAGGGACGGATGTTGATGCCGTGTTGAGTGCGGGATCAGGTTCCGCTTCTGAAGATGAAAGTGCTCCTGCAGAAGCCAAGAAGGCTGAAGCTCCTTCCAGTAATGGTCAGGAATCTGCACCTATTGCTGCCAATGATGGTCAAAGAATTTTTGCATCGCCATTGGCCAAGAAAATTGCCCAGGATAGGGGAATAAATCTTGAGGATGTTAAAGGTAGTGGTGATCAAGGAAGGATTATAAAGAAAGATATCGAGGAATATCAGCCAAAACAAAAAGCTGCCGAGAAAACAATTCCTGCCCAGGAAAAGGCTTCCTCCCCACAAACGGCTGTTGCGGTACCAATCAATTTACCGGTAGGGCAAGAAGGGACTGAAGAAGTGAAGAATTCTCAAATGCGTAAGGTTATTGCCAAGCGTTTGGGAGAATCAAAGTTTTCGGCTCCGCATTACTATTTAACCATAGAGGTCGATATGGATTATGCCAAGACCTCAAGAGAGCAGATCAATGGTTTGCCAGATACCAAGGTGTCCTTTAATGATATGGTGGTTAAGGCTTGTGCGATGGCGTTAAAAAAGCATCCACAGGTTAATACCTCATGGAACAATGAGACTACGCGTTATAATCAACATGTACATATTGGGGTTGCGGTTGCAGTTGAAGACGGACTTTTGGTTCCTGTTCTTAAATTTGCTGACCAGATGACACTTACCCAAATTGGCGCTTCAGTGAAGGATCTGGCAGGAAAGGCAAGAAATAAGAAAATTAGTCCTGCGGAAATGGAAGGCAGTACTTTTACCGTTTCCAATTTAGGGATGTTTGGTATTACCGAATTTACCTCTATCATAAACCAGCCCAATTCTGCAATATTATCTGTAGGAGCCATAGTCCAAAAGCCAGTGGTTAAAAATGGCCAGATCGTGGTTGGTAATACCATGAAGGTAACATTGGCTTGTGATCACCGAACGGTTGATGGTGCTACTGGAGCTCAATTTTTGCAAACACTTAGAGCGTATTTGGAGAATCCGGTTACCATGTTGGCTTAAATCGAATTCTTTAAACAATTATATAAAAAGCATCCTGATTTTCAGGATGCTTTTTTAACTTTAAGCCCAATCTGGTTCGCTAACATAATTTGAATGGCATTGACCGATTCATGATTAATCTTGAACTTAATTTAACCATAGTATATAAAATTCAATTCCTTATAGATGACAAGTAAGAATCAATTTATGAAAAACATTATTGGTGTTGCCATATTATCCATTGCCTTGGGCTGTGGTGGCGCTAAATTAAATGAGTCGGTTGGTCAGGCAAAAGGAACCAATGATTCAGGTGTACTGGTCAAGGATGCCTCTATGGCTCAGAACAGCGCGGAAGTTTCTTCGGTACGTTCTAATTTTTCTACGGAAAAAAAGGTTGGGGAAGTAATCTCTTATTTGGCGTCGGATGAACTACAGGGTCGTGAAACAGGTAGTCAGGGAATAGAATTGGCTGCAGAATATATAGAAACGATTTTTAAAGGTAATGGGGTTGGTCCCTACTTTAAAAGTTATAGGGATACCTTGACTAATTTTGAAAAGCCTGCTTACAATTTAGTTGGCTACATAGAAGGAAGGGACGAGCAGTTAAAAAACGAATTCATTATAATCGGTGCCCATTATGACCATATTGGTAATGCGGATCCGGTGGCCGATGATAATATTGCCAATGGAGCCAATGATAATGCCTCGGGCACTACCACGGTCCTAGAGATTGCCCGTTATTTTGGGAAATATAAAAATAATAAGCGAAGTATCATTTTTGCTTTGTTTAGTGCCGAGGAAAAGGGTCTCTTGGGTTCGAAGCATCTAGCTAAAAGGCTGAAGGATCAGAATTTGAATCTGTATGCCATGCTAAATTTTGAAATGGTTGGAGTTCCCTTGGTTGGGAAAGATTATTTCATGTATGTAACGGGTTATGAGGAATCCAATTTAGCGGATGTTTTCAATACTTATGCCGAAGAAAAATTGGTCGGATTTCTCCCAACGGCAAAGGAGTACAACCTGTTTAAAAGATCTGATAATTATCCATTTCATTTGGAGTTTGGGGTACCTTCCCAAACCTTTTGTACCTTCGACTTTACCAATTTTGATCACTACCACCAGGTAGGCGATGAGGTTGCCTTAATGGATTTTGAGCATATGGCCTTATTGGTAAATAAAACCATTCCGGTTTTGGAAGATATTGTTAACGCCCCAATGAGGGAGATAGAATATAAGTAATGGCGAATATTGTAATTACGGGAAGTAGTAGGGGGATTGGCTTTCAAATGGCACAGTTATTTGCCAACGAAGGACATAATGTGTTGGCCCTATCCAGAAATAATACCCCGATTGCCGCATTGAACCATCCCAATATATCCAGTTTTTCGTTTGATCTGGCCAATGAATCAGATTATGTGCAATTGGACGAGTTCATAAAAAATAATTGGAAACAGGTCGATATTCTTATAAACAATGCAGGTAAATTGCTGAACAAACCTTTTTTGGAAACTTCTATGCAGGCTTTTGAGGAGGTGTACAAAGTGAATGTATTTGGAGTGGCCAACATCACAAAAAGAATAATTCCGTTAATGCCCAAAACTGGTCATGTGGTAACCATTAGTTCCATGGGTGGTGTTCAGGGCAGTATGAAATTTGCCGGATTATCTGCCTATAGCTCCAGTAAAGGAGCAGTAATTACCATGACAGAATTGTGGGCAGAAGAATTTAAGGAATCTGGACCGTCATTTAATGTATTGGCGCTTGGCGCAGTGCAGACGGAAATGTTGGAGGAGGCCTTTCCTGATTATAAGGCACCTACCACAGCTTTGGAAATGGCAACATATATCAAGGATTTTGCACTTACGGGCCATAAACTTTACAATGGAAAATTGCTACAGGTGTCCAATTCAACACCTTAATTTTTAATTAGGCAATGAAGGATTATAAATGTATTATTTTCGACTGCGATGGGGTACTGGTAGATAGTGAGGTGCTTGGTAATCAGGTATTTGTGGATATGGCCAATGAACATGGAGCTGGGATAGATATTTCCTATGCAATGAAACATTTTAAGGGAGGTTTTTTAAATGACAGTATTAGGCAGGTAGAGGCCATCATTGAAAAGCAATTGCCCCAGGATTTTGAAAGTGAATATCGCCAAAGATCTTACGAAATGTTTGCTACCCATCTGAAACCGGTAGACGGTGTTGAACAGGTCTTGAATAAATTAAGAGTGCCATTTTGTGTTGCATCCAGTGGGCCACAGGAAAAAATTAAAAGAAATTTGCAAACGGCCGGTCTGTCCTCATTTTTTAAAAACAATATCTTTAGTTGTTATGATATTGAAAAATGGAAACCTGACCCTGCCATTTACTTGCATGCTTCCAAAACCATGGGGTTTACTCCCAACGAATGTTTGGTGATAGAGGATTCTTTGAAAGGGGCAAGGGCGGCCATCTCCGGAGGATTTGATGTTTATGGATACACTCTGTTAAATGAGGATCCTGATTTCGAAAGAGAGGTTACCAAATCCTTTGAACCAATGATAGAGTTGATCTCCATGCTTAAATTATAACCAACTTCCTTTCTTTGGAGGGTTATTTTTTAAAGGCTGGTTGCCTGAAATTAGACTGGCTATTATTTTTGTTTGTGGGAATTGTTCCAAAATAATCTTGATAAATACGGTAATCGGTATTGCCATTATCAATCCAGGTACCCCCCAAATATATCCCCATAGCATCAACATAACCAATACGGTAATGATGTTAATGGAAAAGGATTTGCCCATAAATACAGGTTCCAATATCGATCCGAACAACACCTGTACTCCTGTAATGGACAGGATAAAAAATAAGAGCGTGCTTGTAGGTTCCAACTCCACAAATGCAAATAGCGCCAATAATACCACGGAAATAATGGAGCCAACCATTTGTACAAAATTTATGGCAAAAGCGAACAATCCCCAGAAAATAGGAAAGCTTACGTCAAAAAAAACACAGGCCAGCCCAATTCCTATTCCGGTAAAAAGGCTCACTAGAAATTTGACCTTTATAAATTTAATAAGGTCTTTTTCAACCTTTACAAAAGTCTTGACCGAGGTGTGCTTCTGTTTTAGAATGGTATTGTTCATTAATTTCTGAACATTTATTGATTCTGCAAGCCAAAGCACAACGAAAAATACCGTCATTAATATCATGGTGACCGTATTGCCTATAAAATCCAAGGTCGTCCCAAAGTTTTTCATCATACTTTCTTTGGGAATAAAATTGTTAATGATGTTTTCCTCCTTGGAATAGGGTATTCCTAGGTAATCTTCCATGCCAATTAGTAAGGCTTCCAATTTGGTCTCCGCTTTTTGAAAAAAGGAGTTGTCCGCAGAAAGTATTTCCTTGCTGGTAAGTTGTATAAGTTCTCCACCTATTTTTAAGGCTCCAATGAAAATGAGTATAACAATAAAAATACTGATGGGTTTGGAAACATTCTTTTTATTGAGCCATCTCATAATGGGAAGGAACAATAAAGCTATGAACATGGAGAAAATGAGGGGTATAAATATAAACGATAAAAGTTTTAATAAGTAAAACACTAAGGGGATTACTATGATAAGCAATAACTTATTGGTGGTTCTTAACTCGTTCATAATTATTGTAATAGTTTGTTTTCGCTGCGTGCAACGGGAATGCAAAGTTAATGGAAAGAAATTGTCTTTAATCGTTAATAAAAATGTAAATATTCTTACTTATATTTTTTTTTTGGTATCGTTAATTGTTTTTTGGATAAAATTTTTACTTAAAACAATATGGAATCTTAAAATTTCTAATTTTGTTACTATGCAGGACACTTTGGAAAGGTATCTTCCTGAAAGGGCGGTAAGTTTAAGTATGGAGCTTATAAAGGAAAATAGTGTACATCTTAAGATTGTGAATCAACGGGTTACCCGTCATGGAGATTATAGGAGGATGCCCAACGGATCCCATCAGATTACCGTGAACGCCACCTTAAATAAATATAGATTCTTGATCACTTTGGTTCACGAAATAGCACATTTGGTTGCTTTTGAAAAATATGGACGTAAAATAAAACCGCACGGATTGGAGTGGAAAAGGACATTTCAATATTTGATGTTGCCCTTTTTAAGGCCGGAAGTCTTTCCAACCAATCTATTGCCGATGTTGGCCAGGCATTTTAGAAATCCCAAGGCTAGTAGCGATACAGACGCTGGATTGTCCTTGGCCCTAAAACAATTTGATGTACAGGATAGCGGAAAGTCCTATGTTTTCGAATTGCCGCATGGCAGCGTTTTTAGGATATATAACGGAAAATTATTTCAAAAAAAGAATAAAAGGGTAAAGCGGTACGAATGTGTCGAAGTAGCTACGGGCAGGGTTTATCTTTTTCAGCCAAATGCCGAAGTAGAATTAATAAAAGATTAAAAAAAAACACTATGAATAAAAATTACTATGCGGTTTTAATGGCAGGTGGTGTAGGGTCCAGATTTTGGCCAATAAGCACAACGGCTTATCCAAAGCAGTTTCATGATATGTTGGGTACTGGCGATACCTTGATTCAGAAGACATTTAAGAGATTGTCCAAGTTTATTCCGGTGGAGAATATTTTGATCTTGACCAACGAAAGATATAATGAATTGGTCTTGGAGCAATTGCCTGGGATAACACAAGAACAGGTAGTCTTGGAGCCTGCCATGCGCAATACTGCTCCATGTATACTGTATGCGGCCTTAAAAATACAGAAGAAGAATCCGGATGCCGTTATGATAGTTGCCCCAAGTGATCATTGGATAGAGGATGAAGAAGCATTTGCAAAGGACGTTATAACCTGCTTTGATAAGTGCGAAAAGGAAAATGTTCTATGCACCTTGGGTATCAAGCCTACTTTTCCCAATACCGGTTTTGGATATATAGAATTTGAAAGGAAAGACGGGGAACCACTCAAAAGTGTCCACCAGTTTAGGGAAAAACCTGATTATGAAACGGCCAGGGATTTCATAAAACAGGGAAATTTTTTGTGGAATGCCGGCATATTTATGTGGAGTGTAAAAACTATTGTGGATGCTTTTAAGAAATTTCAACCAGAACAATATGACTTATTTCTTAGTGGATTGAAATTCTATAATACTGTTCAGGAAAGAGCATTTATAAATGAAAATTACCCAAAGGCGGAGAATGTTTCCATTGACTATGCCATTTTGGAACCGTCCAGTAATATTTTTGTATTGCCGGCCACTTTTGATTGGAACGATCTTGGAACTTGGGGTTCTTTGTACGATAAATTGGACAAGGACGATAACGGGAATGCTTTGGTGAATTGTCAGGTTTTAGCTGAGGATTCCCATGGAAATATGATTCGTTCCCCAAAAGGAAAAATTATCGTTATTGATGGATTAAAAGACTATATTGTGGTAGACAAGGAGGAGGTTTTGCTTATATATCCCAAATCCAAGGAACAGGAAATAAAAAAAGTACTTGCAAAGGTTAAAGATAATTTTGGAGATCAGCTGGCTTAATTATGGAGGAAAATTTAAATAAAGACCAGAACCAGGAATTCCCTGAGGGTAGCGGGCAAGATATAAAGCGAGATTTTAGGGGTCTTTTGGAAGGAGTTAAAGTATTTCTCGCCGATCTATTGGATATACGCAAAAACACGGATCAGGAGGCTACAAAGGAATCCATTGTAGCGGATATTCCTTTTAAGGGCCATACTTCCTGGATTTTAATATGTTCTATATTTATTGCATCTGTAGGTCTTAATGCCAATTCTACCGCGGTAGTCATTGGTGCCATGTTAATATCACCTTTAATGGGCCCCATTTTGGGTATGGGACTATCCTTGGCCATCAATGATATAGATACCTTGAGGCGATCACTCAAGAATTTTGCGGTCATGGTTGCCTTAAGCGTTATTACAGCCTTTTTGTTCTTTTATTTATTTCCACTAAGGGATGAATCATCGGAGCTTCTGGCAAGGACGGCGCCAGATATTAGAGATGTGCTTATCGCCTTTTTTGGTGGATTGGCATTGGTTATTGCCCGTGCAAAAAAAGGGACCATTGCCAGCGTTATATATGGGGTAGCCATTGCAACAGCCTTAATGCCGCCATTGTGTACGGTGGGTTTTGGTTTGGCCATTGGTAATTTTGGCTATGCCTCTGGTGCCATGTATCTTTTTACTATAAATACTATTTTTATTGCCTTGGCCACGTTCTTGGTTATAAAATTATTGCGGTTTCCAATGGTGCGCTATGCCAATTCGCAAAGAAGAAGGTTTATTGCAAGAATGGCATCAATAGTGGCTATTTTGGTCATGATTCCTGCCGGATTTACCTTTTACGATGTGTTTCAGGAGTCCTTGTTCAAAAAGGAGGCCAAGCAATTTGTGACCAATAATATTGTACCTTATGAATTACCTGGAGAGGGAAGATATTTGGAGAATTTGACCGATATTCAATACAATCATGGGGAAGATGGGTTTATAGAATTAGTGTTTATGGGGAACGAAACCATTCCGGACAATGTGATTGCAACTTGGAATACACAAAAAAATACCTATGACAAGCTTAAAAATGTAGAATTGAAGATTGTACAGGGATCTAAAAACCAGGAGTTGGATCAAATGCGATATGTCAGCGAATTATATGAATCCAAAAAAGCGGAATTACTAAGCAAGGAACAGCAGATTCAGGTTTTAAAGGAGGAAGTTGGAAAAATGAGCAAGCTTGTTGAGCATCAGATTCCTTTTCAGGAAATTAGTGCGGAGGCCAAGACCAATTATGAGAATTTGACCGGTTTGGGCTTTTCCTATACCATTACAACCGATTTTAATAAATTGGATACCATTCCTGTGTTTAATGTGCAATGGAAAAAGGGATTGCCTGCCCAGCAAGTAAAGACCGATTCACAGAAACTAACGGATTGGTTGCGACTAAGGCTAAAGAATTCCAAGATTCAAGTGAGGGAAGAACAAAATTAATTACGCTCCTCTATATACATTTGGCGCACCTTTTTAAATAATTCGGAGGAATAAACGAAGTCGGTTACGGCTTCATTATCCGTTTTAAAAATTTCTTTATTGCTGCCTTCCCATTCCTTTAATCCATTTTTTAGGAAAATTATCTTTTCACCGATTTCCATAACAGAATTCATGTCATGGGTGTTGATTACCGTGGTAATATCATATTCTTGTGTAATTTCATGAATAAGATTGTCGATGAGGATGGCGGTTTTAGGATCAAGTCCAGAATTGGGTTCATCACAAAACAGGTATTTTGGATTCATTACAATGGCCCTGGCAATGGCAACCCGTTTTTGCATTCCTCCCGATATTTCCGATGGAAATTTGTTATGGGCATCAACAAGGTTGACCCGTTTTAGCACAAAATCTACCCGATCCTGCATTTCAGATTTCGATTGTTTGGTAAACATTCCCAAGGGAAACATAACATTTCCTTGTACGGTCATGGAATCGAACAGGGCGCTACCTTGAAAGACCATTCCCATTTCCTGCCTTAAATTACGTTGTTCACTTGCGGAAAGTTCAGAATATATTTTTCCATCATAACTAATGGAGCCCTCATCAGGTGCAAAGAGTCCCAACAGACATTTCAAAAAAACCGTTTTACCGGAACCACTTTGCCCTATTATCAGATTGGTCTTGCCCTTTTCAAAATTGGAACTAATGCCTTTTAGAACATGGCTTTCCCCGAAGGATTTGTGTAAGTTGTCTACTTCTATCATTAGCCCAAAAGTAATTGTGTTAAGATGTAATTTACAATGATGATCACAACACTTGTCCATACAAAGGCAGTAGTGCTGGCCTTGCCAACTTCCAATGCCCCACCTTTCATGTAGTACCCGTGAAAGGAAGGAATGGTAGCAATAATCAGAGCAAAAACTATCGATTTTATAAAGGAATAGGTAACGTGAAACGGAATAAAATCCAATTGCAAGCCTTCAACGAAGTCCGCACTGGAACTAAATCCTCCAAAAACACCGGCTGTCCAGCCTCCAAAGATACCTACATACATCGCTATCGCAATTACAAAAGGATAAAACAACATTGCTATTATTTTTGGGAAAACGAGATAGTTCAAAGAATTGACCCCCATGATTTCTAGGGCATCAATTTGTTCCGTTACCCTCATGGTGCCAATGCTGGATGTGATATAGGAACCTACCTTTCCAGCCATAATTATGGAGGTGAATGTTGGTGCAAATTCGAGGATTACAGATTGTCTGGTGGCAAATCCGATAAGATTTCGTGGAATGAGCGGATTGGTAATGTTCAGGGCGGTCTGTATGGAAACTACTCCTCCGATAAAAAAGGAAATAAAAATAATAATACCCATGGAACCATAAACCAGTTCGTCTATTTCCTTTAATATAAGGGTTTTCATAATGGACCATTTGGTGGGTTTTTTAAATACCTCCTTGATCATGATGAAATAGCTGCCTATTGATGCTATATAATTCATTCAATATAAAATATTGCTTAGAATGTAAAAATAACAATATTAAGAATCATTTAACTTCCAATTAAAATTTAAAGGTTTTATTTCTATATTTTTGTTTCCTTAAAAATAAAAATAATGCAAAATAAGAGTCTGCTGCTATTGCTTTTACTGCTTATAATAGGATTTAATCCTGTTGAGGTAAATGCCCAGAGAAAATCAAAAAAAAATAAGGTAGAAGACATATCCAAATCCGAAACTGTCACTGTTCAGAGTATTGCTACCACCCCTAAGTTGGTAGTGGGTATTGTAGTGGATCAGATGCGGTACGATTATTTGACCCGTTTTTGGAACCAATATGGAGAAGGTGGTTTTAAGCGCTTGGTAAATGATGGGTTTAATTGTAAAAACAATCATTTTAATTACGCACCAACGGTAACAGGTGCCGGACATGCCTCAGTTTATACGGGTACAACCCCTTCCGTACATGGTATAATAAGCAATGATTGGTATGATAAATATGCGGATGAAAGTGTTTACTGCGCTGGGGATCCCAATTATAATTCTGTAGGAACGTCTTCCGATGCAGGAAAAATGTCCCCACATAGGATGCAAACAACGACCATTACGGACCAAGTAAGGTTGCACACCCAAATGCGGGGCAAAGTTATTGCTGTTGCAATTAAGGATAGGGGTGCCGTTCTGCCTGGTGGCCATACGGCCAATGCCGCCTATTGGTTTGATGGAGGGGCTGAGGGTAATTGGATTACTAGCTCATATTACATGAGTGAGTTGCCTAAATGGGTCGTGGATTTTAATGCACAAAAAAGTGTGGCCAAATACAAAAAGCCATGGACAACCCTTAGAGACATTAACGGTTATATGGAAAGTGGTCCCGATAACAATAATTACGAAGGGCTTTTTGAAGGTCAGTCCACCCCAACCTTTCCTCACGACTTAGTGGGTTTATGGGATAATAATGGTAAATACAGCATATTGAAAAGTACGCCTTATGGTAATAGCCTTACTGCAGATTTTGCTTTGGAGGCTGTGGATAAGGAGTTGCTTGGTGCTGATATTTATACCGACTTCCTGGCAATTAGCTTCTCAAGTACAGATTATGTGGGGCATAAATGGGGAGTCAATTCTAAGGAGATTGAGGACACCTATCTTCGTTTGGACCAGGATTTAAAACGTCTTTTTGAAGCTTTGGATAAAAAAGTGGGAGCAGGGGAGTACACCGTTTTTCTAACGGCAGATCATGCAGCTATTAATGTTCCGGCATTTTTAAGGGATCAGAAACTTCCCGCTAGTGTGGTGGATTCGAAAAAATTGGATGACCGACTTACTGAATATCTGAAGTATACCTATGGAACAACGGATATTGTAAAAAAAATGTCCAATAATCAGTTGTTCTTGGATTATAGGGTCATCAAGAGTTTGGACCTGGATATTGCTGACGTAGAAGAAGAGTTGGCTTTGGAGTTGATTCAATATGATGGTATTTATAAGGTGTTTACAGCCAATCAAATGTGGCAAAATCAGTATGCCACGGGAATTCCCCATATTGTACAGAACGGATTTAATCAAAAACGTTCAGGGGATGTACTGATGGTGTTCGATCCTGGAAGTGGAAAATATGGAAATACAGGTTCAACACATGGCTCGCCATGGAATTACGATACACATGCCCCCTTGTTGTTTTATGGTAAAGGCATTAAGAAGGGGAGTACGGTCAACAGAACGGAGATTCCGGACA
The DNA here is from genome assembly GCF_900177645.1 of Arenibacter troitsensis. Lineage (GTDB taxonomy): Bacteria > Bacteroidota > Bacteroidia > Flavobacteriales > Flavobacteriaceae > Arenibacter > Arenibacter troitsensis. The sequence continues at coordinate 443,587 of NZ_FXAO01000005.1, read as the reverse complement.
TAGCTCCAACAATAGCTGCCTTAATGGGAATGAACGCTCCTTCGGGAACTACGGGAGAGCCAATTGATGAGGTGATAGATTAATACTAAGACTTGTTGTAATATTAAAAAGCCAAACTTTTCTTATTGGAAGAGTTTGGCTTTTATTTTTCTCCATCGCAGCTGGCGAATAAACTTACCCTCCGCGAGGCTTACAATAAAATCTGTTTTTTCTTTCCGAGCCAAAAGATAACCTTGAAGATTATCTAAAAATGCTCTTGGCTTTTTTTGTTTCAAGGCCATTTTTATCGAAGCAATCAGAGTAATCAGAAATCCGTACCTCATAGTGAACATGGCCTTTCCTTGTAGTAATTTGGCTTTTTTGTTATAAGCATTTCCCAGTGGGCGTAAGTGTATAACGTGCAAGTCACTATCTGTATAGATGCTAAAACCGTTGTATTGGGCAAGTAGCTCGTCTACGGTATCCCAACCCATGGCGGTTTTAAGCCCCCCAATAGCCTTAAAACATCTTTTGCTATACGCCTTAAAAGCACCGCGCACATGGTCTTTGTCCATAGGGTGATTTAGTTTCCAATCCCCATTTTTGTCCTGTTCATAGGCAAATCCACCTGCTATCCCAATTTTTGCGTCATCAGAAAAAATCTTGGCTACTTTTTCAAAATAGAAATCGGGAAGAATTATATCGGCATCTAATTTTACTATAAAGTCATAGTCTTCATCCAATTGTTCCAAGCCTTTATTAAAGGCATTGACAACTTTACTGCCAGGCAAATGGACAGTGGACGATTTAGCATTGATCTTTGATATATAGCTGTGTTTGGCGGTGAAGCTATCTATTATTTGCTCGGTATTGTCCGATGAATTATCATTTACCACAACAACTCTTTTGGGAGGCAAGGTTTGTATAGCCACAGATTGCAAGGCGTCCGTTAAGAACTGGCCTTCGTTGTGTGCAGGGATAATGATATAATACTTCACCGTTAATTATATATTTGTTTTAGTGGTTGACTGGGTCCGTTTTCTGTCTGCTGTAGTCCAAGTGAAAATTCAAGGCTGTATTTTTCTTTCGGCATACACCATGTAATATCTGGGAGTAAAACTGCGCAGCAGTGGTCTAATCCCAATTTTTTTCACGGGGTTGGTCCATTTTGCCCGATCCTTTATTTCCCATCCCGCCTTTTCCAATAACCAATCAAACTGCCAGTCTTCAAACTCATGAAAGTGCCTGTCCCAGGGATCGGTCTTACTTTTGTAGGCCGATGAAAACCACAATCTTAGTGGAATACTGGCCACCAATTTATCGCTTTTGATCTGGCTAAGAACATTGAAAGGGGCCAAAAGATGCTCAAAGATTTCAAAAGCAGTGACAACTTCCGCCTCGGTGGTGAGGACAGCGGAAAAATCCAGATCCAAATCCTCACCTTGTGTGTTTTCTACTTGATAACCATTTTCCTTCATAATCTTGGAAAATGGATTTTCCACCCCTAGATCCAAAATGGATTGGTCGGTTGATATGTGTTTTTGTAGAAATTCCAGGGTATGTTTAAAACGTTTGTTCGGGAAGGTTCTTTCGTACATCGGTAGGTATCTGGTTTGTTTTATAACATGTTTTTGCGGTTTTAAAGAGAATAGGTCCCAAAACCAGAAACAATGATATTTGAAATAGTGTTAAGTGGTCTATGGATTATACCCTATAGACAATGGCGTTTATGTTCATGCCTGCACCAACACTGGCAAATATAACAACATCTCCTTTTTTTATCGACTGATTTTCCATTTTTCCATTTTTCACCATATCATATAGGGTGGGTATGGTAGCTACTGAACTATTTCCCAATTTTTCTATACTCATGGGCATAATTCCATCGGGCATATCCATATCGAAAAGTTTGTAGAAACGTTTTACTATGGCCTCGTCCATTTTTTCATTGGCCTGGTGAATGAATATTTTTTTTACCTCGGTTATTGGCACCCCACTTTTGTCCAAACAATCTTTCATGGCTTGGGGCACATAGGTTACTGCAAATTCATATATTTTTCGGCCATACATTTTTATGTATAGTGTGCCGTCTTGGGCCGTTTTGGAATAGGACTCGCCGAAGAAGAGAAAAAAAGCTTCCTCATTGGCATAGGTTGCACTATTGTGTGATAGGATTTGGCCAGCATTTTCACTAGCTTCTACAATGGTGGCCCCGGCACCGTCAGAATAGATCATGGAGTCCCGATCATGCTTGTCCACAATTCTGGATAGGGTTTCTGCGCCAATTACAAGACACTTTTTGGCAATCCCACTTTTGATAAATGCATGTGCTTGGATTATTCCTTCTATCCAGCCTGGGCAACCAAATAAGAGGTCATAGGCAACACATTTGGGATTCTTGATCTGTAATTGATGTTTTACACGTGTAGCTAAACTTGGTAAGGCATCTCCCTGGGACTGGCTAATGGATACGTCACCAAAATTATGGGCAAAAATTATGTAGTCCAGTTCCTCTTTGTCAATTTTTGCATCGGTTATTGCCTTTTCTGCTGCAAAAAATGCCAGTTTGGAGGTGTTTAAATTATCTGCGGCGTAGCGCCTTTCACTGATTCCGGTAATGCCTTGGAATTTTTGAATGATTACCTCATTAGGATGTTTAAAAGGGGTGCCATCCTCATTTAAAAAATCATGATTTTCAAAATCTGAATTTTTTGTTACGATGGATGGTAGGTAAGAACCAGTGCCAGTAATGCCAATGTTCATAATGATATGCAAATTTAATAGTATAAATATAAACCAATTGGGCCGCGGTACTTTTTGTCCTTTGGATTTGATATGATGTTCAAGATAATTGCGCTTTTGCAATTGTCAATAAAAAAGCCTTTCACAATTGGGTGAAAGGCTTTAAATTGCTTGGTTTTGTTGAGGTTTTTATGCTTCCGCATATGCCTCGATAGGAGCGCAGGTACATATTAAATTACGGTCTCCATATGTGTCGTCTACACGTCTTACGCTAGGCCAAAACTTGTTTTCCAATATATATGGCAAAGGGAAGGCGGCCTGTTGTCTAGTGTATGGAAACTCCCATTTGTCATTGGTCACCATTTCCAAAGTATGGGGTGCATTTTTTAGCGCATTGTTGTTGTCTTCAGCAGATGCTGCATCAATTTCTTCACGAATGGATAGCATGGCACTACAGAATCGGTCCAATTCGGCCAAGCTTTCGCTCTCTGTTGGCTCTATCATAAGTGTTCCGGCAACTGGGAAAGAAACGGTAGGTGCATGGAATCCATAATCCATTAATCTTTTGGCGATATCCGTAACTTCTATGCCATTTTCTTTAAATGGCCTACAGTCTATGATCATTTCGTGGGCAGCCCTACCTCTTTCCCCGGTATAGAGCACATCGAATTTTCCGCTTAGCTTATTTTTAATGTAGTTTGCATTAAGGATAGCAGTTTTAGTAGACTGGGTCAAACCATTTTCCCCTAACATTTTTATATATCCATAAGAAATCAAACATACCAAAGAACTTCCCCAAGGAGCAGCCGAAATAGCTGTAATAGCTTTGTCTCCACCAGTTTTAATTACAGGGTTTCCAGGTAAAAACGGCACTAATTGTTCCGCTACACAGATGGGTCCCACTCCCGGGCCACCACCACCGTGCGGAATAGCGAAAGTCTTGTGCAGGTTTAAGTGGCAGACATCTGCACCAATGGTGGCAGGGTTGGTCAACCCTACCTGTGCATTCATATTGGCTCCGTCCATATAGACTTGACCTCCGTTATCATGAATCAATTTTGTGATTTCCTTAATGGAGGATTCAAATACGCCGTGGGTAGACGGATAGGTTACCATTAAGGCGGACAGATTATCTTTGTGCAGCTCGGCCTTTTCTGCTAGGTCGGCCACATCTATGTTTCCGTTTTCGTCGGTTTTTGTAACTACTACCTTCATGCCCGCCATTACTGCCGAAGCTGGGTTGGTGCCATGCGCAGAGGCAGGTATCAAGCAAATATTTCTATGGCCTTCCCCTCTGGACTCATGATAAGCCCTTATGACCATTAGGCCGGCGAATTCACCTTGTGCTCCGGAATTTGGCTGTAAAGAAGTGCCTGCAAACCCGGTGATGATATTCAGATCTCTTTCCAATTCCTTCAGGATGATCTGATAGCCTTCGGCTTGTTCCACAGGAACAAAAGGGTGGATATTTCCCCAACGTGCCATACTCAAAGGAAGCATTTCGGAGGCAGCGTTCAATTTCATGGTACAGGAACCCAAGGAAATCATGGAGTGGTTCAAGGCCAGATCCTTTCGTTCCAATTTTTTGATATAACGCATCAATTCCGTTTCCGAGTGATAGGAATTGAACACGCTGTTCTCCAAAAAGGTTGAGGTACGCACAAGCTTGTTTTCAAGCAGGGATTGTGATAAAAGGCCATTGATTGTAATAGCTTCTTTGCCGATAGCTTCGGCGAAGATATTCACTATTAATTGTAGGTCTTTTATGGAAGTGGCTTCGTTCAATGCAATAGATATGGTGTCTGCATCAACGTATAGGAAATTAACCTCATATTTTTCGGCAATGGGCCTTACTTTGGAGGAATCCGCCTTTATACTTATGGTGTCAAAATACGAAGTGTTGGTTTGGTACAACCCTAATTTTTCAAGACTATCCGCCAGGGTAACGGCTGTGGAATGCACCTTGTTTGCGATATATTTTAATCCTTTTGGACCGTGATAAACCGCGTACATCCCGGCCATTACAGCCAATAGGACCTGAGCTGTGCAGATGTTGGAGGTAGCCTTGTCCCGTTTTATGTGCTGCTCCCTTGTCTGTAAAGCCATCCTTAATGCCGGCTTGCCATCGGTGTCCTTTGTAACTCCGATTATTCTACCAGGGATACTTCGTTTGTACTCTTCCTTTGTGGCAAAAAAAGCGGCATGTGGTCCGCCATAACCTAAGGGAATTCCAAACCGTTGAGTGGTTCCTACCACCACATCGGCTCCAAATTCACCCGGAGGGGTCAATAAAGCCAAACTTAAGATATCTGCGGCAACGGCAACTTTTATATTTTTTTCTACGGCCTTGGCCACGAAGGAAGCATAATCATGTACTTGGCCATGCTTTCCTGGGTATTGCAACAAGGCGCCAAAATAATCGTCACCGAATTCGAAGCTTTCGTGGTTACCAACAATCAGTTCTATGTCGAGTGGCGTGGACCTTGTTTTTAACAAGGACAATGTCTGGGGCAATATCTCTTCGGAAACAAAGAATTTTAAAACGTTGTTTTTCTTTTGATCCCTGCTTCGTACATCAAAGAGCATGGTCATGGCTTCTGCGGCGGCAGTACTCTCGTCCAAAAGGGAGGCATTGGCCAATTCCATTCCTGTAAGTTCGGCTATTACGGTTTGGAAATTCAATAAGGCCTCCAAGCGCCCTTGGGCAATTTCAGCTTGGTAAGGCGTGTAGGCCGTATACCATCCTGCATTTTCCAAAATATTTCTTTTTATCACCGAAGGAGTTATACTTTCATGATAACCTAGCCCTATATATGATTTAAAAACTTTGTTTTTCTCGGACAAGACTTGAATATGGGACAAATACTCGTGTTCACTCAATGGGGTGTCCAAAGCCAAGGGCTTAGCAAGACGAATATCATCCGGAATGGTTTCTGAAATCAACTGGTCTACCGAGTTGACCCTGATGGTTCTTAGCATCTGTGGAAGGTCTTCTTCTCTAATGCCGATATGGCGCAAGGCAAATAAGTCTGTCCTCATAAATTCAAGCAATTATAATCTAAAATATAAGTGAGCAAAAATACTCATTATTTATGTTTATTTTGCGGCTTTTACTTCCAACTATTTCAAAGTTTTTAACTAAAATAAGAGGTTATGAACACTTTGATTATTTTTGATTTATGAACTGGCGTAACTACTTATTTCATTTTTATCTGGATGCCAGTATACATGTAGCACTAGCGGTTTTTGCATTTATTGAAATCACCTGCGTTTTTTTTGGATTGTCCAGGGACAACCATATATCATATTTGGTGTTTTTCGGAACTATTGCGTGCTACAATTTTGTGAAATATGGGGTGGAGGCAAAAAAGTATTTTCTAGTAGCCAATACTTATCACAAGAATATTCAAGTGGTCAGTTTTATTGCAGGGGCCTTTGCTCTTTATCATTCCTTTTTTATGTCTTTTGAAGCTTGGATCGGCCTTGCAGTATTGTTGGTTCTCACCAGTTTATATGCCGTTCCGCTTTTGCCCAACGCAAAAAATCTTAGAAGTTTGGGGGGTCTCAAAATTTTTATAGTGGCTTTGGTGTGGGCAGGTACAACGGTAGTTTTGCCCATTGTAGCGGCATATAGGGTTTTGGATTGGGATGTTGCCGTGGAGTTGGTACAGCGATTTTTAATGGTCCTGATCCTAATGTTGCCTTTCGAAATTAGGGATTTGGATTATGATGATCCGGAACTAAGAACTTTGCCCCAAAGATATGGTTACCTAAAAACAAAGGTTTTTGGAGCAGTAGGAGCGGTGGTTTTTTTCTTTTTGACTTTCTTGAAAGATTACCTTACGTATTTTGAAGTATTGGGCAAGGGGCTGGCATTTCTTGGTCTAGGAGTATTGATGCTGTCCACCCGAAGAAATCAATCCCAATTTTTTTCTTCATTTTGGGTAGAGGCCATTCCAATTTTTTGGTGGGTCTGTATTTTGGTGTTGGATGTCTTTTTAAATCCTTGACTTTAATTCCGTTTTCATTTTTTCCTTTTCCTCTATACAAAGCGTCTTAATATTTGCTTTGGAGCAGAGAGAAGTTAGTTCGGTGTTTTTTTTGGAAAAAGATTTACAGGTTCTGCAAAACAATAGGTGCAGTTTGATTTTGATTTTCTCTAAGAAAGAGGCTTCCTTATATTGAACTTTAGTACAAATTATTTCAACGTCCTTACAGCTTTTCATATCTTGAACCAATTGTTGTTTAGGCAATCCATAAGAACAGTTCTTGCTCTATGGAGGATAACCCAAAGATTAGACGGATTGATGTCCAGCTCCTTACATACCTCTTCGGTACTGAGTCCGTTTATAGTTTTTAGGGTAAATGCCAAAGCGTGTTTTTGGGGAAGCTTGGCTATACAATCCTGAATGGCCATACCCAATTCTTCGTTTTCTATTTGGCTGTTTTCCAATAAACTCATTGGGTCCGCTACTTGTTCTTCCAAAAAGTTGCTATCGGCCTCACTATTTTGATTTTGGGTAATACGGACCATGGATTTCGCCTTTTTTGAATTTATTTTGCGATAATGATCAATGACTTTTCTTTTTAGGATAGAGATTAGCCACGTGCGTTCGGCTGCCTCCCCTTTAAAATTTTTTGCAGATTTTAATCCGGCAAAAAAAGTTTCCTGTACCAAGTCTTTGGCAATTTCAGAATCGCTTACCCGGCTTACCGCATAATTGAAAAGGTAATCGGAATAACTATCGACCCATATGTCCGGATTTAATTCTTGTTTTGTCATACCTGTTTGTCCTTTCAAAAATAAGTGATTTTTTTCTGAAGTAGAATTCTTATTTTTGATTAAGCATATAAGTTATGAGAACAATATTTCTTTTTTTGGTGGTATTAATACTGCAAACGGGCTGTTCACAAGAAAATAAGACCAAAATGCCGATAGTCGACTTTAAACAGGAAATGTTGAATAACGCTATTTTGGTAGATGTTAGGACCCCTGAGGAATTTAGTGCAGGGCACTTGGATAATGCCGAGAATATTAATTGGTATGACGCCGATTTTTCGGATCGATTTAATACCGTGGACAAAAACAAAACTATTTACCTCTATTGCAAGATGGGGGGGCGCAGTGCGAAGGCACAGGAAAAGTTGAAATCTTTGGGTTTTACCAATGTTGTTAACCTGGAGGGGGGATATGATGCCGTTAAGGCAAACAATTAATTCTAGGGCAACGGCCGGGCTATAACGGTTGACTTGGGTGCCCTAAATGGTTCTTGGGAATTTAGAAGCTATGGTAAGATATAAGTCAAAAATAGGTTGGATTATGGTAGTTGCAGTCCTGCTTTTACTTTTGGCGCCTATTGTTCAGTTGCTGAAATATTCTTTAAGTATTGGCCCTATCTTATTGCTGCTCCCTTCAATTTTTATTGGGTACCACTTTGTTTCTACCTATTATGAAATTGGTAATGGAGTCTTAAGGGTTAAAAGTGGATTTTTGGTAAATCGTTCCATTCCCATAAGCTCTATAACAAAACTGGAGGCTACCAAAAATCCTATAAGTGCACCGGCCACTTCCTTCGACAGGTTGGAGGTTTTTTACAACAAATATGAAAGCGTTATCATTTCCCCTAAAGGGAAACGTGCGTTTATAGGCCATTTAAAACAGCTAAATCCCCAGATTCAGGACAATACGGGATTGTAAACTGTTATTGTAATGTGATATGCTGTGTGAGGTTGTTGATGAAGAGCCAACCAAACACAGAAGCGAACAGAATAAATAATACATTCATAAAATAACTTCCAATTTTGAAAAGTGTCTTCTGTGGGATTTGGTACATTGGGTAGTATGCAATTTGGGTGGCAACTTTGCCAATCCAATAGGCGGCAATCAAACCGGTCATTGCAAGTGCTAACCGTGAACCATTCTGCAAATCTTCGGTTAAAAGGATTGCGATTAGTCCAAACGAAAAATTAAGACCTTGAATGTATCTGCCATAGGTTTTTGCTATTTCTTGGTTTAATGGCTTTAATTGTTTTACATCATTGTACCAATCAAATACATTGTGGCGTATGTATGGATAGATTAATGCAGTGAAAATCTGACCTATACCTCCAAGAATAATTAACCAATCTGGGACATCTATTTTCATAAGTTATTACTTTTGTCAGTGCTATAAATCGATTTCAATATAATTAGCCTACAACTGCTTTCTGCCAATGCCCATTTATTACTGTCTATATCATTTAATTCACCGTTTCAGACAACAAACCTGCCCTTTTTAACAAGGCCTCTATCTTAGGTTCGCTACCTCTAAAACGTTTGTACAATTCCATAGGCTTTTCAGTTCCGCCTTTAGACAGAACATTGTCCTTAAATTTTGTGGCCACTTCTTGATTGAAAATACCTTTCTCCTTAAAGTAGGCAAAGGCATCCGCGTCCAATACTTCTGCCCACTTGTAGCTGTAATATCCAGAGGAGTATCCGCCTTGAAATATGTGGGAAAATGAAGTGCTCATGCAGGTTTCAGGACATTCTGGGTATAGATCCGTTGGTTCAAAAGCCTTTACTTCCTGTTCTTTTACGTTGCTGATTCCAGATAGGTCTGTGCCGTGCCACGACATGTCCAACAGGCCAAAACTAATTTGTCTTAAGGTGGCCATTCCTTCTTGGAAGGTGGCCGAGTCTTTTATTTTTTCTACCAATTCCATCGGTATTACTTCTCCCGTTTGGTAATGTGTGGCAAACAACTCCAATGCTTCCTTTTCATAGCACCAGTTTTCCATTATTTGGCTAGGAAGTTCCACAAAATCCCAATATACAGAAGTTCCGGACAGGCCTGGGTAAACAGTATTTGCCAACATGCCATGCAATCCGTGCCCAAACTCGTGGAACAAGGTAGTAACCTCATTAAAAGTAAGTAAGGAGGGTTTGCTAGCGGTAGGTTTGGTGAAATTGCAGACATTGGAAATATGTGGACGTACATTGATTCCGTTTTGAACGTATTGCGCTTTGTAGGATGTCATCCAAGCGCCTCCACGTTTTCCCGGTCTAGGATGGAAATCGGCGTAAAATAGGGATACTAGATTCTTGTCCTTGTCGTAAATGCGATATGTCTTTACATCCGGATGATATTTGTCGATATCAAAAACTTCTTCAAATTGCAGGCCGAATAATTTTGTCGCTACTTTAAATACTCCGGCAATTACATTTTCCAATTTAAAATAGGGCTTGAGTTTTTCATCGTCCAGATCGAACAGTTTTTGCTTTAATTTTTCAGAATAATAGGCTCCGTCCCATTTTTCCAATCGGTCTATATTGTCCAATTGTTTTGCGAAAATTTCCAATTCGGCAAATTCCCTTTCAGCGGCCGGTTTTGCTTTTTCCAGCAATTCTTGAAGAAATTGGTGGACTTTTTCAGGTGTTTCGGCCATGCGTTCCTCCAACACATAGTGCGCATGTGTTTTATAGCCTAACAGATTGGCCCTTTCGTGTCGTAGGTTGGCAATGTTTATTATATTTTTCTGATTGTCCAATTCGTCGTTATGAAAGCCTTTGCTGCCAAATGCAATGGAAAGCTCCTTGCGTAATTTTCTATTACTGGCATATTTCATAAAAGGAATATAGCTAGGGTAATCCAGGGTAATTAACCAACCGTCTTTGTCCTTTGATTTTGCCAATTGCGCAGCTGCCTCTTTTTCCCCTTCAGGAAGTCCGTCCAAATCTTCCTCATTGGTAAGGTGCATTTCATATTTGTTGGTCTCGGCCAAAACATTTTCCCCGAATTGAAGCTTAAGTTTGGACAGTTCGGCATCAATTTCACGTAGGCGCTTCTTTTTATCCAGGGGCAAATTGGCGCCGTTCCTACTAAAACTTTTGTATTTTTTGTCGAGAAGTGTCTGTTCCTCGGTGGTCAGTTCCAGATCATTCCTTTGGTCGTATACCGTTTTAACCCGCTTAAACAATTCCTCGTTCAAGGTAATGTCATTACTGAATTCCGACAGAAGGGGAGATACTTCCTGAGCTATTTTCTGAATTTCCGGATTGGTCTCTGCAGAATTCAAATTAAAAAACACACTGGATACCCTATCCAATTGTTGCCCGGCAAAATCCAATGCGGCTACGGTATTTTCAAAAGTAGGAGCCTCTTTGGAGTTTGCAATGGCATCGATTTCTAACCTGGCATCCTCAATGGCCTGCAAAAATGCAGGTTTAAAATGTTCATTTTTTATTTTGGAGAATGGTGCTGTATCAAATGGAGTCAATAATGGATTCATATTGGGGTATTGCGTTTTTTAATGGGTATTCGGTTTCAAAATGGATGGTAAAAAATGAAATCTATTTAAGATTTTCCTTTTTTCATTTCCTCGGCTCCTTCAATGACCTTTTGCTTTAAGCCTTCTTTGTATAGGATAATTTTGTCCAAGACACATTTGTCCGAGCTTCCTATAATCTGGGCTGCCAGTATTCCGGCATTTTTTGCACCATTAAGTGCTACTGTTGCCACGGGAACCCCGCCGGGCATTTGGAGAATGGATAGCACGGAATCCCAGCCGTCTATGGAATTGCTGCTTTTTACGGGAACCCCAATAACAGGTAAAGGGGACATGGACGCCACCATTCCCGGCAAATGTGCTGCCCCACCTGCACCGGCAATGATTACGGAGTAGCCATTTTTATGGGCATTCTTGCTAAAATCGAACAATTTTTCAGGGGTACGGTGTGCAGAGACAATATCTACATCTACCTCAATGTCAAAACCTTTTAAGATATCAATGGCTTCTTGCATAACAGGGAGGTCGCTGGTGCTTCCCATAACTACGGCTACTTTACTCATATCATTGAAAATTTTTATTCGCTAATTACTTTTATGGTATTCTTAACTTGTTCGGCTATTCTCCTGGCCTCTTTAATGTCGTTGTTCACAATGGTGACATGCCCCATTTTTCTGAAAGGCCTGGTCTGTTTTTTACCGTATATATGTGGTGTAACGCCATCCATGCTCAATATGTCTTCAATATTTTTATAGACCACGTTGCCGGTATGGCCTTCTGCACCTACCAAATTCACCATAATGCCAGCTACTTTACTGGCGGTGTTTCCCAACGGAAGGTCTAGAATGGCACGTATGTGTTGTTCAAATTGGTTGGTATAACTTGCTTCAATACTGTAATGTCCACTGTTATGTGGTCTTGGGGCCACCTCGTTTACCAGAATTCTATCGTCCTGGGTCTGGAACATTTCCACGGCCAAAAGTCCAACATGCTTAATTTTATTGGAGAGTTGTAATGCTATTTCCTGGGCTTTTTCCGCTATTTTGGCGTCTATGCGTGCAGGACAAATAACATATTCCACCTGATTGGCCTCAGGGTGGAACTCCATTTCCACTACGGGATAGGTTTTTACTTCCCCACTGGCACTCCGTGCTACGATCACCGCCAGTTCATTTTTGAAATTTATCATTTCTTCGGTAATACATTCGCCAGCGGGCAGACCGTTCAGATCTTCCAGTTTGCGGACTACCTTGACCCCTTGGCCGTCATATCCGAATTGTGTGGCTTTCCAAATAAAAGGGAATTTTAATCCGCCATTGGCAACACTGTCTTCAATCTCACTTTTATAAGCGAAACGCTGAAAATCTGCAGTGGGTATATTATTGTCCACATAAAACAATTTTTGTTTTGCCTTGTTCTGAATAATGCGCAATGCTCTAGTGGGTGGAAATACCTTCAATCCTTCGTCCTCTAATTTTTCCAAGGCATCAAGGTTTACGTTCTCGATTTCTATGGTAAGCACGTCTACTTTTTTACCGAACGCATAGACCGCATCAAAATTCATTAAATCGCCCTTAAAAAATTCATTGCAGGCTATTCTGGAAGGAGCTTCGTCCGCAGGGTCCAATACCTTGGTATGGATATCGAATTTTCTTGTTTCGTACAAAAGCATTTTACCTAATTGACCGCCGCCTAGTATTCCTAATTTAAATTCAGAAGAAAAATAGTTCATTGGAAATGATTCGCTTGTATTAAAGTAGATTGTATATTAGGAACAAAAATACAGCTAAATCTTAGAAACTAGGCCTGGACCTTTAAAAAAGAGAAATCAAAGTGCTATATTTGGCATCTTGAATTTATTATAAAAACATTAGTCTTGATTAAGCTACACGACAAATATTTTAAGCCTTTTATAAGTGAAGGCGAGATTATGGCCGCGATAAAAAAGATTGCGGACCAGGTCGCTGTGGATTACAAGAAGGAAACCCCCATTTTTGTGGGTGTCCTTAACGGCGCATTTATGTTCGTTTCCGATTTTCTAAAAGCCTATCCACACCCCTGTGAGGTTTCCTTTGTTCGATTAAGCTCCTATCAAGGGCTTACTTCTACGGGAATTGTGGAATCGTTATTGGATGTTCCGGAAAATATTGAGGGCAGAAGTGTGATTATCCTAGAAGATATTATTGATACAGGTAGGACCGTTAAAAAACTAATAGACCTATTTTCCAATACCAAGGTAAAGGAATTTAAAATCGCCACCTTGTTCTACAAATCCGAAGTGTATAATGGAGAGTATGATATAGACTATTTCGGCATGAAAATCGAGGATAAGTTTATAGTGGGTTATGGATTGGATTATAATGAATTGGGACGAAATTTAAGAGCAGTATATCAACTAAACCAAAAGCACATGATAAACCTAGTTTTGTTTGGAAAACCTGGTGCAGGAAAGGGCACGCAGGCTTCATTTTTAAAGGAAAGATATAATTTAAAACATATTTCCACGGGGGATGTCTTTCGTTATAATATTAAGAATGGTACCGAACTGGGAACACTGGCTAAGTCGTATATAGACAAAGGTGAATTGGTGCCGGATGAGGTTACCATTAAAATGTTACAGGATGAGGTAGAGAAAAACCCCGATGCCAGTGGATTTATCTTTGATGGTTTCCCCAGAACAACGGCACAGGCCAAAGCATTGGATGATTTTCTGGTAAGTAAGGAAATGAGAATCGATGCTACCATTGCCTTGGAAGCCAATGATGAAGTATTGATACAAAGATTATTGGAACGAGGTAAGGTTAGTGGCAGAAGTGACGACCAGGACGAAAAAATGATCCGTAACCGTTTTGATGAATACAATGAAAAAACAGCTCCCTTAAAGGATTACTATGATGATCAGGGGAAATTTCACAGTGTCAATGGAATTGGTTCCATAGAAGATATTACAAGCCGCTTGGCAAAGGTAATAGAGGAGTTGCAGGCAGTCTAAGATCTGGGTGCATTGTAGATGCTCATGGTTAAGAGGAACTGGCTTTAAATGCTCCTCAGTGGTCCTTAGGATTGGCCACTCATAATTTCTAGGTTTAAAGTGGGACTATAAAAATTTGTGGTCCTGCTTATTGGGATCTGGAACAATAAACTAAAACAATGACGGAAGGAAATTTTGTGGATTATGTAAAAGTGCACTTGGAATCCGGTAACGGAGGAAAAGGTTCCGTGCATTTGCATAGGGAAAAGTTTATTACCAAAGGTGGACCAGATGGTGGTGATGGAGGTCGTGGCGGACACGTAATTGTCCGTGGCAATAAGAATTTATGGACCCTTTTGGGCTTTAAGTTTACCAGAACCTTTAGGGCCGGTCACGGAGAGCATGGCAGTAAGAACCGCAGTAGTGGGGCAGACGGACAGGATGTTTATCTGGAGGTGCCCTTAGGGACCGTTATCAAAGACGCTGAGACCCTAGAAGTTCTAATGGAGATTACCGAGGATCAGGAAGAAAAAATACTTTTGGAAGGAGGCATGGGAGGTCGCGGTAACTGGCATTTTAGAACGGCTACCAACCAAACGCCAAGATACGCCCAGCCCGGTAAAAGTGGTCAGGAATTAGACCTTATTTTGGAGTTGAAAGTATTGGCGGATGTAGGCCTGGTTGGTTTCCCAAACGCTGGTAAATCTACCCTTTTATCCGTTCTAACCTCTGCACAACCCAAGATTGCGGATTACGAATTTACGACCCTAAAACCTAATTTGGGGATTGTGGAGTACAGGGATTTTAAAAGTTTTGTTATTGCGGATATTCCCGGTATCATAGAAGGGGCGGCCGAAGGAAAGGGTCTTGGACATTATTTTTTAAGGCATATTGAGCGTAATTCCACCTTGTTGTTCTTGATTCCCGCAGACAGCAAGGACATTTCCAAGGAATATGAAATTCTGTTGGACGAGCTTCGCAGATATAATCCGGAGCTTTTGGACAAGGACCGCTTGATCGCTATCTCCAAAGCAGATATGTTGGACGAGGAGCTGATGGCAGAAATGCGAATTGAATTGGATAAAGACTTTAAGGATGTGCCTTATATGTTTATCTCCTCCGTAGCACAGATTGGGCTTGTTGAACTTAAGGACAGACTGTGGGTCATGTTGAATAAATAAGTCCATTTTTTAACGAATATGAACATCCAAATTTTTAATACTCCTAATGCCCTGCGTTTTAACGAATACTTGCCCTCATAAAAAACGACAATAATAATTTTCACTATTTTAGAGTCTATTTAGGAAGTTATGATCACTATTTCTTAAGCAGGCTCTTCTAAAAATTGGAATAATGAAAAGTATAATCCCGTTATTGCTCTTGCTCTTTTTAGCTTCGTGTAGTGCCATTCGCGTAAATTATGACTATGATAGGGACACTGATTATTCCAAATATACCACCTATAACTACTATTCGGGCATGGATACCGGTTTAAGTGAATTGGATACCAAACGATTACTTAGGGCCATAGATTCCACTATGTGGGCTAAGGGTTTTTTGTTGTCCGAAGAGCCTGAGTTTTTAATTAATATTTTGAGCAGCTCCTTTCAAGCGCCTAGAAACAATACCGTAGGGGTAGGGATAGGAGGTACGGGGAGAAATGTTGGTGGTGGAATGTCCATTGGCATTCCTGTGGGGGCAGCCAATGTGGAACGGGAGATTCAATTCGATTTTATAGACAGTCAAAAGGACGAACTTTTTTGGCAGGCAATAGCAGTAAGTAGTATAAGGGAAAACAGTTCTCCAAGTGAAAGGGAGGATAAAATACAGGCATTGGTAATTAAAACTCTTGAAAAATACCCACCAAAAAGTAGAAAGTAAGCCAAATATTTTAGTTGGCATATAACTAAAATGTTATAATAAGAATCGGGACCCATTTTGGGTCCCGATTCTTATTTATAGGATATATTTACTATGGTTTATGGTCTAAGTATATCCTTATATCTTTCTTTGTAAGCGTACAGCATTACTATATTGAGAATAAGCAATACCAAAGTCAGGCCAATGGATCCTGGTTCCAAAAATGCATTGAACAATAACGCATTCACAGAGACGGTCATCAGTATAATCATCATTAACGCACCAAATTTATTGATCAATAAGGAAAGTCCGGAAAGAATTTCCACTATGGCCACTACATATAGGGTATTGGTACTCATTAAGGCTGAAAAATAGTTCATTGCGGCTTCGGACATTTGCCCTGCCGGCATAAAATGCAAAAATTTATTCGCCCCGAAGACGATCAGAAAAATTCCAAAAACAAAGCGCAAGGCGATAAAAAAGGTAGAGTTCATAATTCTTTGATTTTATGTTAGTTATTTATGAATTTATGAAAAAAAGCAATACCTTTTTAACAATATTATATTTTTTTGTTATTCAATAATAATTCTCACTCCTTCGCTATGACTACTGAATTCGGGGGCGTACATACTCTGAATGGTGGTAATTCCGTTGCTGAAATCCCCAGCATTGTTGACCCTTAAGTCATATTCAAACACATATACACCTTTGGATAAGTAGTCGAAAAAGAAATTGGTACTGGCATCTTTGGTGCTTTCATAATACCCCAGGCCATCTTGCCATTTATAGGTAGACAGGACATTGATGGGTTCCATCCCGGCGGCCCGCATATCTTTCATATGAACAAATTCCATGGGTCTATCTACCCTTAATTCAATTCTTATACGAACTAGATCGCCCACATGTAAAGGTGTGTTGTCATTTATTTCTGACAATACCTCTCCGGTATTCGTGTTCTTTTTTAAGAAGACTTTCTTTTTTAATTTTAAAGGCGTATTGGCAGGGGTTATTTTGTCCAAATCTTCAAAGTATTGCCAGTACATAGCTCCCCAGGCAATACCATCCCCTTTATTGCTAAGCTGTACCTCTGCCATTTTTGGGCTTATTTCGTTTTTGTTCCAAGAGGTTTTGTAATATCCGGTTCCCGCTTCCACTTGTACATTTTCGAGTTTGGCGGGTTCAATTTTGTCACCTCCAATCAATACTTCTACGGCTTGGGTTACAGACAACCATTCACTTCCCCTTAAAAGAAGGGCGTAAACTGCATCTGTAGTGGCTTTGGTAGTTTTCCATTGGTTGGTCTGTTTGTTCTTCAGCAACCAAATTTTGAGATTGTCTACTGTTCTGATATCATCCTTAATTTCGGAAAAGGCTTCTATTAGTAGGGATTGTGTCTCAATTGGAGCTTGGTACCAATGCCAGGAACTATTATTTTCCTTCCAGTACATTCCCAATTCATCACTCAAAATACTATTTTCCTCCAAGGACTTTATTATCTTATTGGCGGTAGCCGTGCTTCCATTTCTATAAAGAATTAAGGAAAGCAGACCTTTTGAATAGAGATCTTTTTTTACCCAATATTTTTGTGCTTGGCGGGTGTAGTAATCCATGATTTCGGTAACTTTTTTGGAGACCTTTATTTCTGGATAATAACTGCGCATGTATAGATAATGTATTTGGGTATGGCTCAAATGGTCATCGTTAAGGTCGGTGGCGTATTTTTTCATTTGCTCGTATTCTTTCACAAATTCATCGTCCAAATAGTCAACCGCATTTTTTATTACTTGTTGTTCTTGGAGCTTGTTGTTCCTTCCAGCCCTGTAGTCTTCCTCACTTCTTGTTGTAGCGGTTAATTTATTAAGGTGCCCTAGGCCAGTTACAATATGTTGGGTAATAAATCGGTTTTCGGGGCCTCCCTTAAACCAGGCCCAAGCCCCGGACGACATTTGGTTTAGTGCAAGTTTATTAAAAGCATTCTCTTGATCATTTTTTAATTTGTTAAGATCGAAGAGCAGTGCTATGCGTTTCTTTTGTTCGGTTTCGGATTGGGCATCCCGCAACCAAGGCGTTTCCTGAATTAAAATCGATTTTAATTCTTCATTTTTCTCAAGATTGCTCAATAAGGCATCAGAATTTGCCCATTGGTCAAATACCTGTTGTATTCTTGGGTTGGAATTGGCAATATACCCTCCCAAAGTATTGGCGTAATATCTAGAAAATATTTGCTCGTTACAGTCATAAGGATATTCCATAAGGTAAGGCAGGGCCTGAACGGCATACCATGCCGGGTTGGAAGTTATCTCCAGGCTAAGTTGATGATGTTTTAGGGTAGGGGAA
Organism: Arenibacter troitsensis; assembly: GCF_900177645.1. Taxonomy (GTDB): domain Bacteria; phylum Bacteroidota; class Bacteroidia; order Flavobacteriales; family Flavobacteriaceae; genus Arenibacter; species Arenibacter troitsensis. The sequence continues at coordinate 425,430 of NZ_FXAO01000005.1, read as the reverse complement.
GTGGTATTCTTCAACTTGTCCAAGCCAAAGGTCTTGGTTTCATTGCTCCGTACCCACATTGGTAGGGTTTCGGTAACCAGCATTCGGTTAGAGAGTACGGGAAGTACATTTTGTTCGCCATCGCTAAAATTACCCGCCTTGGCCATTACCTTGTACTGTACAGCTCCTAATCCTTCAGGAATTTTCAGGTTCCATGATACTTGGGTATTTCCCTTGGCATCTACCGTAAAAGCATTTTCGCCCAAAACAGATTTGGAATCCAGGCCGGTGATCAATAATTCTTGGGTTATATCCCTTCCACTAAAGGCGTCTAGCAATTCCAACTTGGCATTCCCACTGAGCAATTTATTGGTTAGATTCGCTATTTTGGTGCTAATCGTAATTTTATCTCCCTCCCGCAAGAAACGGGGTGCATTTGGGGTAACCATCAATTCCTTTTGAGTAACGGTTTCCAAAGTGGAGGTGGCGCTTTCCATAGTTTTGGTATGAGCCAGTAACTGTAGCTTCCATTTGGTCAAGGCCTCTGGGGTAGTGAAAGTAAAGGAAACATTTCCGTCCTTATCGGTTAGGAGCTGCGGGAAGAAAAAGGCAGTTTCTTGAAGGTTTTTCCTGATTTGGATGTCGTCAAAGCCACTTTTACCATCATTCCCTTTAGGGGCAACTGTGTTGTTATTCCCATTGTTTTCTGGGGCCGGTACAGCACTGCCAGTAATAACTGTTTCCGCCAAGGATTCATTATCGGCAAATTCTGCCCTATCTTCACCAAGTGCGCTGCTCTTCATCAACATTCTGTTGCGTAGGGCATAGCCATACCCAAAATGGAAACCGAACCAATCAAAGGAATCATAATATTGGGCGTCATAGGTAACCCTGTCACCAAAGTTTAAATAGGTATTAAAGGAGGTGATACCATAACTTTTGTATGCATTGAGTTGTCTGTTGGAGTAGTAATGACCTTTGAAGTTAGAGGAGAAATTCCAGTGATGTCCCTTAAAGGCATCCAACGAGGCATCGTACATACTTGCCAGCAGTTCGGCAGTAATCTTATCACCTGTGGGACCTTTAATATTAAAGGACCAGGTTTCTTCTTTTCCGGGCTGTAACTTATCCCGAAAGGTAATAGTTTCAATTTTTAACTTGGAACTCGGGTAGGGGACAGCTATGGAAAGGCTGCCCGATTGAAAGGCATTATATGCAGAGAAGCTGTAATTTATGGCAAATCCTCCCAAATCATCAGCGGTAACCGGAATTTCAATGGTCTTTGAGTCATGGTGCAATGCAATTAGGTGGGTTGCTATAATTGTATGATCCTTTTCAACGAATAGTGAAACGGTAATATCTTCCATGGCGGAGCTCAAAATAAGTTTCACTTTGTCCCCAATGTCATAGGAGTTTTTATCGGTCTTTATTTGAAAAAGCTGATTATCCGCCGGTTTCTTGTCCTTGTCACTGTAAAGAGTAGTTTGCGTAATGTCCTTTACTAGTTGACCAAATTTGTCCTTTGTTTCCAATTCAATGACATATTTGCCGGACAACCATTTTTTTACGTTGCCCAAGTCGACTTCTTTGGATTTTCCAGTGTCAAAGCTGGATTCCCATACCAGCTCCCCTTTATCCCAAAAGGCCGGGTTGTCTTCCTTGCCAAAGGCATCATGGGGGAAAAGTTCCTTAAACTTGGTTTTTCCAAAGCCATCATAATCCGGAGCTGCCCAGGGTCTTGGTCTAAGGACATTGTTTGGTGCCTTTAGTTTATACATTTTTAGACTTCCTTGCGCTGCAACAAACTCACCGTTCAGGTTGTAGGTGGAGATGGTTATCCTAGGGTTTTTGTCTTCCTTGTTCAAAGGATCATCAATTTGAATATCGGCCGTTAATGCATGATAACCTACGTTGACCATGGTTGTTGCACTATGGGTTTCGCCATTGAGGTCCGTAACATCTGCCGTAACCTCATAATTGAAAGTGGGCATATTCTCCTCGGCAATACTTAGATCTGGTATGGCTTTGAAGTTAATCTCGTAGTTGCCATTGGCATCGGTAATCGTTTCGCCATGGGCAATTTCCTGTGGGACCCCATTAAAATAGGGCAGGTGCCAATAATACCATTTAGGGTAGTACACCACTCGCCTCACCGTATAGCTTACCTTGGCGTCTGTAATAAGGCTTCCGGCATAGGCTATGGCCTTTCCCTTAACGGAAATGGTATCGTTGACCCTATACGTCTCGGTAATGGATTCCAATGAGGTTTCAAATTTGGGACGCTTGTATTCTTCTACGGAAAAATAACTGTTGCCGCTAATTTCAACTTCTTCAGAATCCAATTTCAAATAATAATTACCTGTAAGCCCATTATTGGGTAAAATGAAGGTGCCAGAAATGGAGCCATAATCGTTAGTTTTAAATTCCTGTTGGGAAACTTCTTGATGATTGACATCCATTAGACTTACTGTTATTTTAGTTTTGGAAAGTACGGTGGATTTATCGTCTTTTTGTACCATCGCCAACCCTTTAAAATATAGGGGTTGCCCCGGCCTGTAGATGCTGCGATCCGTAAATAAAAAACAGGAATAGAGGTTGTCCTCCTCCCCTTGGTCATATTTGGCATTAACATAAAAATCTTCAAAATGGGCAACTTCATCTTTAGTGTTGACCTCGATATCTACATTGCTCCATCTTTCGCTGCTTAAGGGAAGTGTTGCAATCCCATTCCTGTCGGAAATCAAGGTCTTGGTCAGGATGGGTCTTTCGTAGTTCTGTTGATAGGAGAATTTTAGGGTAGCTCCGGTCATGGGTTTTCCATTGTTGCGATCAATTACCTGAAAGTTATGTTCCTTGCTGGAATCCCCCTCTACCAATGCCAAATTGGTGACTTGGATGGGGCTATAGGCGAAGGTGTTGTCGGAATCGGTGCTTGGGGAGGCCAAAATAATGTAGGACCCGTTACTTAATTCTGGCAATAGAATTTCAATTTTGTGGGATTGGTAATCATTCTCATTGATAAGTTTAGCGTCCCAATTCTTTACTACTGTGAGTTTTTTAATAAAAGCCAATATTTTTTCCTCGGGATAAATGCCGTTCAGCTGCTTTATCTCTTTTTGGGAAATCTTACGGGCCGATAATTGAAGTGAATGTAGATTTCTATATTTTACGAGTAATCGGGTGGGAAGGTTAATTGGAATATGCCTTTCCCCCGTTAATTGTAGTTCTTTGGATAAAATCTCGGATTTTAGTACCTTACATTTTTCGGCGCCCCTACTATTGGGAAACTTATCTATTACAGATTCACATACGGCCATGGCCTCTTTCTGTTGCCATCTGTGTTCCTCCTTGATGTTTGGTTGGTAGCTGTTGCCCCATTCCCGATACAACATGGCAATTTCGTACTGGTACAAAGCCCAACTTTTATTATGTTTGATAGATTCGGCGGTATTTTGCAAAACCTCCAGGTATTGTTGGTCCTTGTTGGCAAATACTGCATTTTCCTTAATATATTTTAGACGTTCAATATCAACTTCCACATAGGCTTCATCCGTAGGGTCCTGAAAATGAAAATCCAAGAGTTGCTGATAAAGTATTATTGCCTTAAAATGTAAGGAAGTATTGTCTTTGGTGCTGATTTGCTGTTCCACAAATTGTTTTCCCTCACATAATATTTCCGGGTTGTCCAGTTCAAATTTATCTGCCGGACGTGTAATGCTATTCTCACTGGTTTTATAAAAATCCAATGCGGAATGGGCTAAAAGATCAAATAGGGAGGGGCGGTATAATTCGGAACCTTTTTGTTCATTGAGGATTCCTTTGTAGGCATCTACCTTTAACTGTTGTAGCTCCAAAGGCTTTTGTAATGAAGCATCAAAATGAACGCTTATTTCATGAAAAATAGTGCTAAGGTCCCAGGTTCTAAAATCAATGCTATCCACTTTTTCCGCAGTTGTAGTCCGGTCGTAGAATCGATATCTATTTTGTTGAAAATATTGCCAGTACATATTTGCCAAATAGCCCTGCAAGATATTTTTGGTAGGGAACTTACTTTGGTCTATTTCTTGTTTAAAATCGCGGACAATTTTTAATTGGGCATCCTCCTCCAATTTAAGTGCGTATTTGGAGGTGTATATAAGTGATTTTATTATCTGAACTGAATTCTGCTCTTTTTTGGCTTTTTTTGATATCAAGGCTACTATATCCAATGCAGATTTGGTCATGGCCTCGTTCTCCAATTTTTCTACCCTTTGCCATAAAATGGAATAGGAATCGTTGGTAGACTGGGATTGTGCCATTTGGGAGAATAGGATTAAGGTAAATATTGTTGCTATCTTTTTCATTTGTATTGATATATTTAACAAAGTTGGCGTTTATTTCATGAGATTACAATCCATAATGAGTGAAACGCACTTCTAAGTGAGTGACCATACCATAATGTGACTAGATGCAAAAAGAGTACCAACGTTGCTTTATTAGTGCAGGCTTTTTTTGTACCCTAGGGAGCCTTGGCCTCTTTTGGCCGCTCTTTGCCCTGTTTGTCAGTTGCTTAAAGCGACTTTAGTAAACCACCATCAATAGGAATATTGGTGCCTGTTATAAAAGAGGCGTACTCAGAGGCCAAAAAAGTAACCAAATGCCCATATTCCGTTGGGTCTCCAAATCGTCCCACAGGTACATTGGAGAGCATTTGATTTTCAACTTCTGTAAGGGGGATACCCAAGGATTTGGCCTTGGCACCATTAAGTTGCTTTAGTCTTTCCGTGTTAAAATAACCCGTTAGGGTGCAGTTTGCAGTGATATTGTATTTGCCTACATCGGAAGCCAGTGTTTTTGACCAGGTAACAACAGCGGCGCGTATGCTATTGGATAGGGCCAAATAGGACAGTGGCTCCTTTACGGAAACCGAGGCAACATTGATAATACGACCGTATTTCTTGGATATCATACTTGTAAGCGCCTGTTCTGTGGTGAATACCACAGTCTTAAAAAGAAGGTCAAAAGCTTCCTGATAATCATCTATCTTTTTGTCCAAGGCACCTCCTGCCGAAGGTCCTTGGGTATTGTTTACCAAAATATCTACCGTGTTGGTTTTAAAGAAGGTGGCTATACTGTTCTTATAAGCATCAAAATTGGAATAATCTACCACCAAATACTGGTGTTGCTGTCCGCTGTCCGTGGGCAAATTGGCTATCAGGGATTTTAATTGTTCCTCGCTACGGGCCATAACGGTCACGCTAGCACCATTGGCAGCTAATTGTTGGGCAATGGCCCTGCCAATTCCACGGCTACTACCGCCGACCAAAGCTTTTTTGTTTTTGAGTGATATCTTCATCCTACCAATATGTTTTAACACTATCCCATTGGGATAATAATAGGTTTATTTATATTCTTCCCTTGTGGGACTAAAAACATCCATTAATTTACAGGGGGTTAGTGCTAAGCCACTATGCGAAACATGGGGTGGAATTATTACCAGATCCCCTGGTTCAAAGGTTTTGGTATCGCCGCCTAGGGTAAATTCAAATTTTCCTTCCAATACCTGCGTTACCTGCTCATTCATATGTGCGTGTTCGGGGACTTTGGCACCAGCTTCCACCTCCCAAAAAGCTAGGCTCATATTTTGGGTGTGTATAAGTTTGCCTTGGTAGCCAGGCATAATTTCCTTGGGAACAATTTCGGCAAGTTTTATTTTCATGGATAGGTTCTTTGGTACTAAATTAAAAAATATTGAGGGTTCGGATATAGTTTTTTATAGTAATCCAATCTTTATTCTTGATATCCTAATTTTATTAGCTGCAGGTTTATTCAAAAGTGAAAGTAGAACCAATCAATGTTTTTGGCAGGGAATCCGGTTAATTGTTCTGGCCCCGGTATCTGTTCCTTATTGGGGGTGTACTTGTGCTGGGATTTGGTCAATTATTTTCCTTAAAGCATAAAACCCCAGCTTAACTTTTTTTGATAGCCTTGAACAATGATTATCTTTACTCCCTTAAACCGATCTTTTCATGCACATTCATTTTATTGCCATCGGGGGCAGTGCCATGCACAATTTGGCTTTGGCATTACATCATAAGGGTTATATTGTTTCTGGGAGTGATGACGTAATTTTTGAACCTTCCAGAACCAGGTTGGCAACCAAAGGGCTTTTGCCGGAACAATTCGGCTGGTTTCCAGAGAAATTGAACTCCAATTTGGATGCAGTTATTTTGGGGATGCACGCCAAGGCAGACAATCCTGAGCTACTTAAGGCCCAGGAATTGGGATTGAAAATTTTTTCCTATCCGGAGTTTCTGTACGAACAGTCCAAAAATAAGACCCGAGTGGTCATAGGAGGGAGCCATGGTAAGACTACCATTACTTCTATGGTATTACATGTGTTAAGTTATCATGACATAGCCGTAGATTTTATGGTAGGGGCCCAATTGGAAGGGTTTGACCGTATGGTACATCTTACCGAGGAGAACGATTTTATAGTGCTGGAGGGTGATGAATATTTGTCTTCCCCCATAGATAGGCGGCCTAAATTTCATCTATACAAACCCAATATTGCTCTTTTGAGCGGAATAGCCTGGGATCACATTAATGTATTTCCTACTTATGACAATTATGTAGAGCAATTCCGGATTTTTGTGGATAGTATTGTAAAGGGAGGTAGTATAACTTATAATGAGGAAGACCCTGAGGTGGATAGGGTGGTAAAAGCCTCGGAGAATGCTATACGCAAACTCCCTTATAACACTCCGGACTATGCTGTTGAAAATGGACAAACCATTTTGGAAACCCCGGAAGGCCCTATGCCCATCGAAGTTTTTGGAAAGCATAACCTGAGCAATTTGGCCGGGGCAAAATGGATATGTCAAAATATGGGCGTGGACGAGGACGATTTCTATGAGGCCATAGCATCCTTTAAAGGGGCTTCCAAAAGATTGGAAAAAATTGCTGAGGGAAGGACCTGCGTTGCTTATAAGGATTTTGCACATTCACCCAGCAAAGTAATGGCCACAACCAAAGCAGTTAAAGAGCAGTTTCCGGACAGAAAATTAATTGCATGTCTGGAATTGCACACCTATAGTAGTTTTAATCCGGAATTTTTAAGGGAATATAAAGGTGCCTTGGAGGCTGCGGATGTAGCGGCGGTTTTTTATTTGCCGGAATCGGTTAGGATAAAGAAACTTAAGGAGGTTACTCCTTCACAAATATCGGAGGCCTTTGTTCGCGATGACTTACAGATTTTTACCGATGCCGACGATTTCAAAAACTTTGTTTTTGGCCAGGAATATGATAATTCCGTGCTACTTTTAATGAGCTCTGGAAATTATGGCGGGTTGAATTTGGAGGAGGTAAAGGTGTTGGTTGAAAAGTATTAGGCAGTAGGCCTTTCTGTGGTGTTGGACGAAGTGAAAAAAATAAAATGAGGAGATGCTGGCGTTTTATTTCCATAAAGGAACTACTCCAAGAAGCAATATTAATGTAACTTTATGGCTGTTTAATCTTTTTGTTTTAGATGAATAAAGGACCCATAGGTATTTTTGATTCCGGCATTGGCGGCACCTCTATATGGCGGGAAATCAACAAGGTTCTTCCCTGTGAATCCACTATTTATCTGGCAGATAGTAGGAATGCGCCCTATGGAGAAAAATCAAAGGAAGAAATACTTCAACTTAGTATTAAAAACGTTGAACTTCTGATTAAAAAGGGATGTAAACTTATTGTAGTTGCCTGTAACACCGCTACCACTAACGCCATAAAGGAACTTAGGGCCAGTTATAGTATCCCCTTTATCGGTATTGAGCCGGCAATTAAGCCTGCTGCCCTTAATTCCAAAACCAAAACAGTAGGTGTTTTGGCAACCAAGGGAACTTTATCCAGTGCTTTATTCAATAATACTTCGGAAATGCATGCCAGTGGTATAAAGGTACTCGACCAGGTTGGTACTGGGCTGGTAGAGCAGATCGAAAAAGGTGAGGTCAATACCTCCAAAACTAGGCAGTTATTGCGGAATTACCTGGATCCCATGTTGAGTCAAGGTATGGATCAATTGGTATTGGGTTGTACACATTATCCCTATTTGCTTCCAATGATAAAGGAAATTTTACCTGAAAATATTAAGATTATCGATTCGGGAGAAGGAGTGGCCAGGCATACCAAAAATGTCTTGCAACTAAATGATTTATTGTCGGGATCGGATGGTGAAAGTAGTTCGCACCAGTTTTTTACCAATGGGGATGTTGAGGTATTAAAGTTCTTTTTAAGGGATGTGAGTGTGACTTATAGTGCACAATTTCTAAATTTTTAGCTTTTATACAAGTACGGTTGCTCTTGGAAATACAATCCATATTTTCCTTCCGATGCCTTTTTGGCCTGACTTTGGTGATAGACAGATTTGCCCTATGGTAACCACTTTATTCCTTTTGTTTTTTGGTATAGGTTAAATAGGTAAAATCGTATTCATGTCGGTCATCCTTGGGGTGGTATTCTTCTTTTGTCAGCTGCCATTTGTCCTTGTCGAATTCTGGAAAAAAGGTATCCGCATCAAAGGTTCCGTGTACCCTTGTCAGTTCCATTTGATTGGCGTATTCCAGACCCAGTTGGTATATTTCACCACCGCCTATTATAAAGGATAAGGGATCGTCTTTTACAAGATTCAAGGCTTCTTGCAAGGCATGTACCACTATACAATCTTCGTTCTCTACTTTATAGTTTTTATCTCTAGTTATAATGATATGGGTTCTGTTGGGCAAGGGTTTTGGGAAGCTCTCGAAAGTTTTGCGTCCCATGATTATTTTATGCCCTGAAGTAAGGCTTTTAAACCGTTTAAAATCATCGGGTAAATGCCACAACAGGTCGTTGTCTTTTCCCAAAGCGTTGTTCTCCGCAGCAGCGGCTATAATGCATAGAATGTTCACTCTTCTTTTTTTTTATTGATGTTGGATGATGGAAATTCCGTTTCAATCTCTTTCTGTAATTCGGCTATTTTTTGTTTCTGCTTCAAGACCAGTTTTTCCCTTTGAGACCTTTCCCATTCCAAGCCCATAAATTTGGTGGTTACAAATACGTTAAAAATATGGATTGCAAACAAAAATGCCCAGAAGGTAATGGCCCAAATAAACCAGTTGTACTCCACGCCATACTTCAATATTTTATTGATGATGATCATGAATACACTGCCGATCAAAAACACAACAAAATGATTATAAAGTCGCTTTTTTTGCTTTATTCTCATTTGGGCATGTTCCAATAGTTCATGCTGTTCCAATTCTATAAGTGATTTTTTTTTATTCTTGGAGAACATCCTAATTCCTATCTTTAGGCAAAGATACCATAAATACAAAATTTACCTGTTTGGATATGCAAAAGATTATCAAGCAATTCCCCGTTTTAAGTCAATACACCTATGTCAATACTGCCTCATCCGGCCTTCTTTATGACGGTCTTCTAGATTGGCGGCAGGAACATGACCTTGATTTTTTAATAGGAGGAAGCAAAATGAAGATGAAAGGTCATCTGCTCATTTCGGAAACTAGAAATTCTATTGGGAAATTCTTTGGATGCAGTGCCCATAATGTGGCATTGGTCCCTAATTTTTCCATCGGACTTAATTTATTGTTGGAAGGAATGGAAGCAAACAGGAACGTATTGCTGTTGGATGGGGATTTTCCTTCCGTTAGCTGGCCATTTGAAACTAGGGAGTGCGCTACCTATTATTTAAAGGTGACGGATTCTTTGGAGGAGAATATCTATGATAGGATAAAAAAGGACCACATAAATGTTTTGGCATTAAGTTTGGTTCAGTGGCTAAATGGGATCAAGGTAGATCTTGAGTTCCTGAGAAATTTAAAAAAAGATTTTCCAGAGCTATTGATCATTGCTGATGGTACGCAATTTTTGGGCACTGAGATTTTTAACTTTGAGGCTTCCGGAATAGATGTGCTGGGTGCCAGTTCCTACAAATGGTTGCTTGGGGGCTATGGCAACGGGTTTATGTTATTTGCAGATGACGCTCATTCCAAATTCAAGTGCAGGTCTACAGGTTTTAATGCTGCGGACGGGGATATGGAAGCTATGGGGAAGGTATCCTTCGCCAAACAGTTTGAGCCTGGACATTTGGACACCTTCAATTTTGGCAGTCTAAACTTTTCCCTGGGGTTTCTATCGGATATTGGGATGGATACTATATCCGAACAGATTAAAAAGCTCTCTTTAAAGGCAAAGGGCGAATTGGAAAATTTAGGTATGTTGGAAGCGTCCGTGGTCAAAAGAAAAGAACATAGTTCAATATTTAATATCCCCGGGGATAAGGAATTATATGCCAAGTTATTGGAGCGCGATGTGGTTTGTGCTCAACGTGGAGATGGCATTCGTTTAAGTTTTCATTTCTACAATACAGAAAATGAGATAGATAAGATTATGGGAATCTTAAAAGGAACTTAAACATTGTTGTTTACTTGGGAATTTTATCTGTTAAAATTATCAAAGAAGGCCAATTGTTAAACTTATTTTAAGAAAATGATAAAAATGATATTGGTCATTGGTAATGAGGCATTTAATGATGTAATTTTGCGCTTTAATCTAAAATATAGAGGTTATGGGAATTACAAAACAATATTTAAAGAGTAAGCCAATATGCAAGGTAACTTTTTCTGTGCCTGCTGAGGATGCAAAGAAGGTGGCTGTAGTTGGGGATTTTAATAATTGGAGCCCAAAAGGAAGTGCATTGAAGAAACTAAAAAACGGAACCTTCAAAGGAACTTTCGATTTGCCTAAGGAAGGTACTTATGAATTCAAATATATAGTGGACGGTAATTATGTGAACGAAGCTGAGGCTGATCGTTACCAGTGGAACGAATTTGCCGGAGCTGAGAATTCCGTATTGGAACTTTAACGAAATTGCATCCGATACCATTGGGATCATTGTTTCAATGGTGTCGGTTTTATTAAATTGTGTCTCCTGCTTAATACGGATTTTAAAAGTTAAGGTAGGTGTACAACCATGTTTCAGGCCTATTTTTGTGGTCGCCTTTTCGATGTGCAACCATAAATTATGAATTGTTTTCTTCCCCCTAAAGGGCCTGCCATAATTTGCTAAACTGCTACGATTCCTTTTATGTGTGGGTGTGGATCATAATCCAACAAACTAAAATCTTCAAAAGTAAAGTCGAATATATCCTTTACTTCGGGATTCAGGACCATTTTTGGCAAGGGTCTGGGTTGTCTGCTTAACTGGAGTTCCACTTGTTCAAAATGGTTGTTATAGATATGTGCGTCACCAAAGGTGTGGATAAATTCGCCGGGTTGAAGTCCGCAAACTTGTGCCATCATAAGGGTGAATAAGGCATAGGACGCTATATTGAAAGGGACTCCCAAAAATATATCGGCGCTTCTTTGGTATAATTGACAGGACAATTTTCCATCGGCAACATAAAATTGAAAAAAGGCATGGCAAGGAGGCAATGCCGCTTTTCCGTTGGCTACATTTTCCGAAAAAGATACTGAGGTATCTGGAAGTACACTGGGGTTCCATGCGGAAACCAACATGCGGCGACTGTTGGGGTTCGTTTTGAGTGCGTTTACTACTTCTTTTATTTGATCTATCTCGTCACCGTTCCAATTACGCCATTGATATCCATATACAGGGCCCAAATCCCCATTCTCATCGGCCCATTCGTTCCAAATACGAACACCGTTTTCTTGCAAATAGCCAATATTGGTATCGCCTTTTAGAAACCAAAGCAATTCATGGACAATGGATTTTAAATGTAATTTTTTTGTAGTTACCATGGGGAATCCCTCGGCAAGGTCAAAACGCATTTGATATCCAAATACACTTTTGGTGCCCGTACCGGTCCTATCGCCCTTTTGGGTTCCATTTTCCAATACATGTTTTAGTAAATCGTGGTACTGTTTCATAATCTTTAGCCTTTACGCACTTCAAAATGTAGCGAACTCGATTTGGATTTAAATCCAAAACATATGTGTAGCGAAATTATGCAAAACTATAGTGAGTAGGATGGGTAACCGTTTTAAGTTATTAAAATTTATTAACTGGGATTTGGGTGAATGCTTCTTTAGGGTGCCCTTATTTCGAGATTTATGGGAGGCGGTTACCCAAGAATCATACCGGCAATAGTCGCTGAAAGTAAGGAAGCGATAGATCCGCCCAAAACAGCTTTCATTCCAAATTCCGACAATGTCTTTCTTTGGCCGGGCGCCAAGGAGCCTATACCCCCGATCTGAATGCCAATAGAGGCAAAATTAGCGAATCCACATAACATATAGGTAGCCATTATCACTGATTTGTTATAGGTGAAATGGGTGCTGCTGGCAATATTTTTTAATTCGGCCAATTGTATGTAACCTATAAACTCACTAGCAGCCAATTTGATGCCCAATAGCTGGCCCATAAGCATAATATCTACAGAATCCACACCAATTAACCACATAAGGGGGGCGAAAATGGTTCCGAGAATTGCTTCCAAAGAAAAGTTCTCGTAAGGTGAATTGAGTGCAATCCATGAGTTTAGATTGGTAATATCGCCTGTCCAATTTAAAATGCCGTTAATCATGGCAATAAAGGCCACAAATACCAATAACATTGCACCGACGTTTACGGCCAATTTTAAGCCTTCGGTTGTTCCGTTGGAAATGGAATCCAGAATATTGGAACCAATTTTTTCATTGGAAACAGTTACATCTGTATTGATTGCTTCCGTTTGTGGATATAGTATTTTGGAGATAACGATGGCTCCCGGAGCTGCCATTACCGATGCTGCCAAGAGGTGTTTTGCAAACTGTAGCCTCAGGATTGGGTCGTCTCCACCTAGAAAGCCTATATAGGCCGCTAAAACGGCCCCGGCAACGGTTGCCATGCCGCCGATCATCACCAATAGCATTTCCGATCGGGTCATTTTTTCCAAATAGGCCTTTATGAGTAAAGGGGCTTCTGTCTGGCCTAAAAATATATTCCCTGTTACGCTTAAACTTTCAGCACCGGATATCCCTAATGATTTGGTAAGCAGCCAAGCCAAAGCCTGGACTACTTTTTGGATAATGCCCAAATAGAACAAGACCGATGTCAATGCCGAGAAAAAGATGATGGTGGGTAGGACCTGAAAGGCAAAAATAAACCCGAAGGTATCCATGTCTACCACCAACCCTTCAAAGAGGAATTTACTTCCGGCCCTTGTAAAATCTAAAATACTCACGAAAATCTTTCCTCCAAATTCAAAAACTTTAGAGACAAAACTGAGGTCGAATCTATAGCCGAAGGCGTTAAAACCTATTTTTTCGCCAATTAGGATGCAAATAGCCAAGAGCAATTGGATAAAGAGTCCGATACCCGCGGTTTTCCAATTTATGGCTTTTTTGTTATTGCTAAATAAGTATGCAATAAAAATCAACGATATCATTCCAAGAATACCTCTCCATAGACTATGAAAAGATGTGCCTTGGTTGGCAATGATCTCTGGAGAATTTTGCGGTAAGTTTGGGTCGCTTATTTCTTGGGCAAGGGACGGAAATGCTATAAAGCAGAAAATATATAAAACCCAAAGCTTTTTTCTCATCCAATAATCTTAAATATTCCTAAACTATTTGCGTTTTGATATTTCGTCCCTGAGCTTTGCGGCTTTTTCATAGTCTTCACTGGCAACGGCCTTGTCCAGCTCGGCGTACAATTCCTCTGTACTGAGTTCCTTGTAACCTTCGGTAGCGCCCGGATTTATTTCCACGGTTTCCCCTTCCTGAAGAATTTCATCTACCATTATACTGTCGTCAGATTCTTCCTTGTCCTTCTCTTTTGATGAAAATTTAAGGAATATACCTGCTTTGTCCAAGATGGTCTTGTAGGTAAAAATAGGTGCGTTGAACCTAAGGGCCAGGGCAATGGCATCACTGGTTCTGGCATCTATAATCTCTTCAATTTTATCGCGTTCGCAAATAATACTTGAATAGAAAACGCCATCGACCAATTTGTGGATGATGACCTGTTTGATGACGATATCGAAGCGATCGGCAAAATTTTTAAACAGATCATGCGTCAATGGTCTAGGAGGTTTAATTTCCTTCTCTAGGGCAATGGCTATGGATTGGGCTTCAAATGCTCCAATAACTATAGGTAGTTTACGATCACCATCAACTTCATTCAATATAAGGGCATATGCACCATTTTGCGTTTGGCTATAAGAAATCCCCTTTATTTTTAATCTAACTAAACTCATAGAAATTTTTAACTAAAAAAGGCTGTTCAAATTACTGGACGGGCCAAGTATATTTGAGCAGCCCTTTAAGGGGCACAATTTAACAAAAATTAAGCGTTTTGTGCCTTAAATTCCTTTAATTTTTCGATTAGCTTGGGAACAACTTCAAAAGCATCGCCAACTACACCATAGTCGGCTGCTTTGAAAAAGGGAGCTTCCGGGTCCGTATTTATGACTACTTTTACTTTAGAGGAGCTTACTCCTGCCAAATGTTGAATAGCGCCGGAAATGCCTATGGCAATGTATAGGTTGCTGGCTACTGGTTTTCCGGTTTGCCCAACATGCTCTCCATGAGGCCTCCATCCCAAATCGGATACAGGTTTGGAACAAGCTGTAGCCGCTCCCAATACCTCTGCCAATTCTTCTATCATTCCCCAGTTTTCGGGCCCTTTTAGCCCACGGCCACCAGATACCACAATATCGGCATCGGCAATAGTGGCTTTTCCAACAACCTTGTCTATTTCTATAGATTTGGTGGTAAAGGTATTGTCGCCAAGGCTGGGGTCAAAATTTTCCACTGCGGCGGTAGTTTTGTTTTCGGCAATCCCATAGGCGTTATTGGAAACGCCAATAATTTTAACATCGGAACTAATTTCGGTTATGGCAAACCCCTTGTTGCTAAAAACAGTTCTTTTTACCTTGAACGGGCTGGTACTTTCTGGGGCCGATACTACGTTGGGCACGTAACCGGCCTTTAATTGCGCCGTTAAAATGGGGGCCAAGAATTTAGTGTCCGCACTGGAGCTAAGCACAATGACTTTGGCAGATTCTTTTTCTGCCGCTTGCCCAATTACTTGAGCATATGCCTTGGCGTTAAAGGTGTTTAGTTGGTCATTGGAAACATTCAAAACCTTGGAAATTCCATAGTCGCCCAAGTCTCCAGCGCTATCTGCATTGATGGAAATTGCCGTAGCTGTGGTTCCCAGTTGCTTTGCTACCTCGTAAGCGTAGGAGGCAACTTCATGGGCATTCTTTTTAAATTTACCGTTTTCGGATTCTGTATATACTAAAACTGACATAGTGTTATATGTTTTTTAATAAGTGCCCTCGTCCAAAGCTCTTTGGTTATGGGCGCTGAAAATTATTTTCTTTTGGATTGATAATAAAAATGCAACCTAAGGCAAGAGGCTTCGTTAGATCACCTTCGCCTCATTGTGCAATAAATTGATCAATTCGTCAATATTATCCGCATCCACCAATGTTACCTGGCCTTTGGGTGCAGGTTTTTCAAACTTAACGTCGGATGTAACATTTTTGGATGTGGTGGGTTCCACTACATTTAATTTCTTTTGGCGTGCCATCATAATTCCTCTCATGTTCGGAATTCTTAGGTCGCTTTCTGCAACAAGGCCTTTTTGTCCCCCGATTACCAATGGTAATGTGGTTGCTAATTTTTCCTTTCCACCATCGATCTCTCTTGTAGCCGTGGCGTTATTGCCTTCAATTTCCAAACTTATACAGGTGTTGACAAAGTTCATGCCCAATAAGGTGGCCAAAATGCCAGGGACCATTCCACCATTATAATCAATGGATTCCCTTCCGGCAATAACAAGGTCGTATCCTCCGTTTTTAACAATCTCTGCCAACTGTTCGGCTACAAAAAAACCGTCTACAGGAAAGGCATTTACACGAATTGCTTCATCCGCACCAATAGCCAGCGCTTTTCTAATGGTTGGTTCCGTACTGGCCTCGCCAACAGTGGCAACGTGTACAGTGGCTCCTTGTTTTTCCTTGAACCACATGGCCCGTGTAAGGCCAAATTCATCATTTGGATTAATTACAAATTGCACCCCGTTGGTATCAAACTTGGTGTCACCGTCCGTAAAGTTTATTTTTGAAGTAGTGTCCGGGACATTACTTAGACATACTAAAATTTTCATATGTTAATATTTTGTTGACCATTGATTAAGAAATGGTGGCTAATATACTCAATAATTTTTTAAAATACTATGCATGCATAGTATTTTTTTGAGTTATTTTTAATTGTTTACTTCTTAGTTTTGATATATTATTTCCTACTTTTGCTAGCGCTTTAAGCATTTTAACATAAAGATTCCATTTTAAAGATGAAAACACTACAGTTTAGGGAGGCTATACAGGAGGCAATGTCCGAGGAGATGAGGAGGGACGAGTCCGTTTATTTAATGGGTGAAGAAGTTGCTGAATATAACGGGGCCTATAAGGCTTCCAAAGGAATGTTGGATGAATTTGGCCCGGAAAGGGTAATAGATACTCCTATATCCGAGCTAGGTTTTGCCGGTATTGGCGTGGGTTCTGCTATGATTGGTAATAGGCCCATAATTGAGTTTATGACGTTTAATTTTGCTTTGGTTGGGATAGATCAAATTATCAATAACGCGGCCAAGATCAGGCAAATGTCTGGAGGTCAGTTTAATTGTCCTATTGTTTTTCGTGGTCCTACAGCTTCTGCCGGTCAGTTGGCAGCGACCCATTCCCAAGCTTTTGAAAGTTGGTATGCCAACTGTCCTGGGCTAAAAGTAGTGGTTCCTTCAAATCCAAAAGATGCCAAGGGACTCTTGAAATCCGCTATACGCGATAATGACCCGGTTATCTTTATGGAGTCCGAACAAATGTATGGCGATAAAGGAGAGGTGCCGGAAGGAGATTTTACGATACCTTTGGGTGTTGCCGATATAAGGAGGGAAGGTACGGATGTCACCATTGTTTCCTTTGGTAAGATAATAAAGGAAGCGGACAAGGCGGCGGAAGAATTGGCCAAAGAAAATATTAGTGTAGAAATTATTGATTTACGAACGGTTAAGCCGTTGGATTATGAGGCGGTTTTAAAATCGGTCAAGAAAACCAACAGGTTGGTTATTTTGGAAGAAGCCTGGCCATTCGGCAATGTGGCCACTGAGGTTACCTATCACGTTCAGTCCAATGCATTCGATTATTTGGATGCTCCAATTGTAAAGATCAATACGGCTGATACCCCAGCACCATATTCCCCAGTGCTTTTGGAAGAATGGTTGCCTAACCATGAAGATGTGGTAAAGGCGGTTAAGAAAGTATTGTATAAATTATAATACCTAATTTAAAATGATGTTATGGCTTCGTTGGCTTATGGTCAACGGAGCTTTTATATTATAAATCTAATTAAAAGGGTAAGTATGGACTATTGGTTGCGTCTATACGTTCGGTTCCTTGCTATAATGGAGAGGTGCTTTTTTATTAGAAGTCTTTTTAAACAAGAAAATGACAAGAATCCTTTTAATCTTATTCTTATTTATTGCTCAATGCTCTGTTTCCCAGACCAAGGTTGGGGGTATTGTATTGGATGAGGCCGGTGAACCCGTTTCGTTTGCCAATGTCCTTTTCAAGGATTCCTCGGAAGGAACCATAACCAATGACAATGGTAGGTTTTATATGGAATCGGATAATACGTATTCAACCTTATTGGTGTCCTTTATTGGTTATGAAACTAAGGAAATAAACCTTACGGCTAAGGTTACCTATGATATGAATATTGTGCTTTCGGAGTCTAGCGAACAGTTGGATGAGGTAGTGGTTTATTTTGGTAAAACCGATAAAAAAAATAATCCGGCGATAGATATCCTCAAAAAAATATGGGCCAAAAAGCGTAAGAACGGGGTTCATATGTTTAAACAATATCAGTATGACAAGTATGAGAAAGTAGAGTTCGATCTCAATACCATAGATAGTGCCCTCATGAAGAGTAGGGTTTTTAAGGGGTTGGAATTTGTTTTTAACGATTTGGATACCTCAAGAATAACTGGCAAGACCTATCTGCCCATTTTTTTGAACGAAACGTTTTCCAAGGTCTATGGGAATAATGAGACTGCCGTAGTAAAGGAAGATGTTCTGGGGAGCAAGAATTCTGGCTTTAGTAATAATCAGGCTATAATTGCCTTTATAGCCGATCTGTATTCGGATTATGATATTTACGATAATTATTTGAAATTTTTCGATAAGAGTTTTACCAGTCCATTGTCCAGGACAGGGGTGGATACCTACAATTATGTTTTGGCGGATAGTGCCTTTATAGATAATAAATGGTGTTACAATATTATTTTTTATCCGAGACGAAAGAATGAACTTACGTTTAAAGGGGATTTTTGGGTGAACGATTCCACCTTTGCTGTGAAGAATATAAATTTGGCCGTTACCAAGAGTGCCAATATCAATTGGGTTAAGGAGATATATATAGAACAGGAGTTCGATGTGGTCAACGATTCGGTTTTTCTTTTGACCAGGGATTATATGTTATCCGATTTTAGCTTCAACAAAAAAGAAAATTCAAGAGGTGTGTATGGTAAAAGGACCACGGTCTACGGGGATTATAAATTTGATCAGCCAAAACCCAATGAATTTTATAGAGCCAAGACCGATCCATTTGATCCATTGGTCTTGAATAAGGAAGACGAGTTTTGGGAAGCCAATAGGTTGGAGTCTTTAAATGACGATGAAAAAGGGATTTATAAATTGTTGGATACCTTAAAGACAGTACCCAAATTTAAAAGTTATTATAACCTAGTAAGTATACTGGGATCCGGGTATGTGGAAATAGACAAGTGGAATTTGGATCTAGGGGATGTCTATAGTATTTTTGGTTATAATGAAGCTGAGGGAGTGCGGCTAAGGGCCGGGGCCAGGACTTATTTTGGGCAAAACGACCCTTGGCGTTTACAGGCTTATCTGGCATATGGGTTTGGAGATGATAAATTTAAATATGGAATTTCCGGAAAATGGTTGGTGGACAAGAAATCCAGGTTTATAGTCTCGGGTGGAAAAAGAAGGGATATAGAACAACTGGGGATTAGTTTAACGGCCACTACCGATGTCTTGGGAAGAAGTATCGCCTCCTCTTCCGTATTTACTGTGGGTTCCAATGACCGACTTACCAATATAGATCTTAGTACATTTAATCTGGAGTTGGAACCGGTTACCAACTTTAGGATAGGTGTAGGCGGGTCCTACAGGTCACTTAGTTCCGCCTTGCCCAATGCTTTTAGCCTGGATTATATAGACCCCACGTCGCCCACGGGGATATCATCGGAAATTGATCAATTTGATCTTACGACTATACTTATCTATACTCCAGGAAAGAAAACCATTGGAAACGGAGTGGAAAGACGTGATGTAAACGATAACTATAGTACCTTATTTTTGTCCTATACCAATGGGGTCAAGAATTTCTTGGATAGTGATTTCGATTATAAAAAGATTCAGTTCAGTTATACGCAACCTTGGCAGGTAGGTGGACTTGGGAGGTTACTGAGTACTGTGGAAATAGGGAAGACCTACGGAGAGGTTCCGTTGGGGTTGCTTAATGCCATTCCTGGAAATCAAACTTTTTTCTCTGTGTACAATACGTTCTCCAATCTGGATTTTTATGAATTTGTGACCGATACCTATGTCTCGGCACATTTGGAGCACAATTTTAATGGAAGATTTTTTTCTAGGATTCCCTTTATGAGGAAATGGAACCTGAGGGAGATAGTTGGACTTCGGGGAGTTTGGGGAGAACTTTCGGATGAAAACCGAGCCTTGAGCGCCCCGGCAAATATCCCCTTAATGGCCCCGAATAATAAGATATATTGGGAGTATTCAGTAGGAGTTGGAAATATTTTAAAGATATTGAGGATAGATTTTAACTTTAGGGGGAATTATTTGGAAAACCCAGGAGCTAGGTCTTTTGGTGTAACCGGTTCATTCGGATTTCACTTCTGATATACTTTTTTGACCGTTACCTGGTATTAAATTGTTATTTTAGAAAATTATAAGATTAAACATAACCATATGAGCAGTGAAGATATTACATCGTTCGATGTATTGATTGAAATACCCAAGGGTAGTAGAAACAAATATGAATACGATTTTGCCTTAAAGAAGATAAGGTATGATAGGATGATTTTTTCATCCATGATGTACCCGGCCGATTATGGCTTTGTCCCAGAAACCTTGGCATTGGATGGAGATCCATTGGATGTTCTTGTTTTGGTGACCGAAGCGACATTTCCTGGTTGTGTTATGGAGGTAAAACCCATAGGCGTATTTCATATGACCGACGAAAAAGGACCGGATGAAAAGGTAATCTGCGTACCTGTATCAGATCCAGTCTGGAATAAAATCAATGATCTTAGTGAATTAAATCCTCATTTAATTAAGGAAATAGAACATTTCTTTAAAGTCTACAAGGATCTTGAAAAGAAAAAAGTTGATGTTGGCGGCTGGGGGGAGCAAAAGGAAGCTAAGGAAATTGTTGCAAAATGTATACAGCGGTTTAAGGATAGCGACGTTCCAAAACAGGATGTAAGTATAAAGTATTAAGCCTTAATTTTTTAAAAAGTTAAAAAGCAATATTTCTGAAGTAATATTGCTTTTTTTATTCTACCATATTTTACTACTTTTGCCCCTCAAAATATATAACAAATAATCAAACAAATGGAATCAATAATTATTTACTTGCCAGTAATTATGGCATTGGTAGGTCTTGCTTTTATGGCGGTAAAAAGGTCTTGGGTGTTAAAACAAAATGCCGGGGACGGGAAAATGAAAGAAATTTCAGATTATATTTACGAAGGGGCCTTGGCTTTTTTAAAAGCAGAGTATAAATTATTGACATTTTTCGTTATAGGGGCCAGTGTTGCATTGGCTGCAATTTCTTTTATAGTCCCAACTACCCACATTCTTATCGTGGTAGCTTTTATTTTTGGTGCGTTCTTTTCTGCATTGGCGGGTAATATGGGAATGAAGATTGCCACCAAAACAAATGTTAGGACCACTCAAGCTGCCCGTACCAGTCTACCTCAGGCCTTGAAAGTGTCTTTTGGTGGCGGTACCGTAATGGGGCTTGGTGTTGCAGGTTTGGCCGTATTGGGTCTAACCACGGCTTTTATATTGTTATTTCAGTTCTTTATGAATGGTGCTTGGACATCTACCGAAGACATGACCATTGTTCTTGAGACATTGGCAGGTTTTTCCCTAGGTGCAGAATCTATTGCCTTATTCGCAAGAGTTGGTGGGGGTATTTACACCAAGGCGGCAGATGTTGGAGCGGATTTGGTAGGAAAGGTAGAGGCCGGTATTCCTGAAGATGATCCCCGAAATCCGGCTACAATTGCTGATAACGTAGGGGATAATGTTGGCGATGTTGCAGGTATGGGGGCCGATTTATTTGGTTCTTATGTGGCTACCGTATTGGCGGCCATGGTCCTTGGGAATTATGTTATTAAGGATATGGGCGGTGCCATTCAGGATGGTTTTAGCGGTATAGGACCAATTTTATTGCCTATGGCAATTGCCGGCTTTGGAATTATATTTTCCATAGTAGGTACTATGTTGGTGAAAATTAAAAATAACGAGGCTAAGGAAAAGGAAGTACAAGGTGCTTTGAACGTAGGAAACTGGGTTTCTATTGTATTGACCCTGATTGCCTGTTTTGTTTTGGTAAAATATATGTTGCCAGAAACCATGCAAATGGAGTTTTTTGGTGAAGGTTTAAAGGATATTTCGTCTATAAGGGTGTTTTATGCTACTGTTATTGGTTTGGTTGTTGGCGGGGTTATCTCTTCCGTGACGGAATATTATACAGGTTTGGGAACAAAGCCGGTTATGGCCATTGTTCAAAAATCAAGTACTGGTGCCGGGACCAATGTAATTGCCGGTTTGGCAACGGGGATGATTTCTACATTTCCAACGGTACTCATATTTGCTGCGGCAATTTGGTCTTCTTACGCTTTTGCTGGTTTTTACGGGGTGGCATTGGCTGCTTCTGCAATGATGGCAACCACAGCCATGCAGTTGGCGATAGACGCGTTTGGACCTATTTCTGATAACGCAGGAGGTATCGCGGAGATGAGTGAGCAGGATCCTATTGTTAGGGAGAGAACGGATATTTTGGACTCTGTAGGGAATACCACGGCGGCTACTGGAAAAGGATTTGCCATTGCTTCCGCTGCGTTGACTTCCTTGGCATTATTTGCCGCATATGTAACTTTTACGGGAATCGACGGAATTAATATTTTTAAGGCCCCAGTATTGGCCATGCTATTTGTAGGTGGTATGATTCCGGTTGTATTTTCTGCCTTGGCCATGAATTCGGTGGGTAAAGCGGCTATGGATATGGTTTATGAGGTGAGAAGACAGTTTAAGGAAATTCCCGGAATAATGGAAGGTACAGGGAAACCTGATTATGCCAAGTGTGTGGATATATCTACCAAGGCCGCACTACGTGAAATGATGTTGCCGGGGATATTGACCATTGGTTTTCCTATTGCCATAGTGCTTTTGGGTAAATTGGTTTATGGAAGCGATAACCAAGTGATTGCTGAAATGTTGGGAGGTTATATGGCCGGAGTTACAGTTTCTGGAGTGCTTTGGGCCATATTTCAAAACAATGCCGGTGGTGCTTGGGATAATGCCAAGAAATCATTTGAGGCAGGTGTTGAAATTAATGGTGAAATGACCTACAAGGGGTCGGATGCCCATAAAGCGGCAGTAACTGGGGATACCGTAGGAGATCCATTTAAGGATACTTCAGGGCCTTCTATGAATATTCTTATAAAACTTACTTGTTTAATTGGATTGGTAATCGCCCCAATATTGGGGGGACATGTGGAATCCGGGGTTGCGGAGCAAGAGGTGCAGATTGAAATGAATGTGGAATCGGCCGATTTAGCTCAGGCTGTAATAACTTACACAACTACTGTGAACGGTGAAACCACCACGGAGGAGAAAACTTTCAATGGAACCCAGGCGGAAGTAAAAGCCCAATTGGAAGCATTTGAAAAGACTACCCAGGCATCGGATGAAAATGATAAAAAAGTAGTTATTGAGAAAATAGATGTTATAAAGTAAGTTGTAAAACTTATTTTTTGGAATTGTCTTGAAAACCCCGTTTAAACGGGGTTTTTTGCTTTTAAGGTGTTAATACCTAAGGGTTGTGGATTATCACGATTCAGCTATATCGGGCATTGCTTTTGGATTGGGCTTTTAGGTAGGTCTTCAAGGTGAAAAAAATAATAGTGAACTAGCGGGGATGAGGACCCTTACCCTAAAGGCAATATTAGGGGTTATGGCATGTATTTGGTAGCCAAACGGTTGGTAAAGTGGATTGCGCTTGCCTTTGGAATAGCAATAATTGTAGGCGTGTTTTAATACGGCTATGGCCTGCTTCCTGCTGTTTCTTGATCAAGTGTGTTTTGAAAACCTTTAATCAAAGCTTTTTAGTGGCATAAGATAAGCGCTATTGCAAGTATCTTCTACAAGTTTAATTAGCCTCGTGGTTCAAAAAAGGCCATTGATCTCGGCGTCAATTTTATTGATGACCAAGCCCAAATCTTCCGCTTCGTCCACGAAATTCAATTTGTCAACATCAATGACCAAAAGATTGCCTTTTTCATAGCTTTGCGCCCAGGCTTCATAGCGTTCGTTCAATCGGCTAAGGTAGTCGATGGAAATGCTGTTTTCGTATTCACGTCCCCGCTTGTGAATTTGATTTACCAAATTTGGGATGGAACTTCTTAAATAGATCAATAAATCTGGTGGTTGTACCAAAGACTCCATTAATTCGAACAAACTGGTGTAATTGCTAAAATCCCTGTTGGTCATTAAACCCATGGCATGAAGGTTTGGGGCAAAAATATGGGCATCTTCGTATATGGTCCTGTCCTGTATGGTGTCCTTGCCGCCCTTTCTTATCTGTAAAATTTGTCTGTACCTATTATTTAAAAAGTAAATCTGGAGATTAAAGCTCCATCTTTCCATCTGATTGTAAAAGTCATCCAGATAGGGATTGTCTACCACATCTTCAAATTGGGCCTCCCATTGGTAGTGTTTGGATAGTAATCTTGTCAAGGTTGTTTTGCCAGCCCCAATATTTCCTGCAACGGCGATATGCATAGGTTTGTAATTATGGTTAGTGTTTTTTGCGCAAATAATAAAGAGGTACAATATACAAGATATCGGGTGCATGGTAAAATCTTTGTAAGAATATCCGATAAAAAACTTATGGAACTGGATAATTGTATTTTTTATCGATTTCGGATTAAACTAAATCAAATTGTTGTAGTCTTAAGCTTAGTATAAAATGTATAATTATGAAAATTTTTTGTTTGTTCTCCTTGATGCTAATGGCATCCCATTTCGGAATTTATGCCCAGGATTTTCAGGGCGAGGCCACATATTTCAGTAAAACCACTGTTAATATGGATTTTGGGGGAAGGCAGATCCCAGAGGATAGAAAAAAGGAGATACTGCAAAGAATGAAGGAAGCCAATGAGCGGACTTATATTTTAACCTTTGACAAATCCACCTCTATATACAAGGAGGAGGAGAGATTGGAACAGCCTGGCAACGACAGGGGGGGCAGGCGATTTGGTATGATGGGCGGAGCCGGTGGGGATTATTATAAGGATATAAAGGAAGGTAGGTATTTGGTTAAAAATGAACTTTTCGGTAAGATTTTTCTGGTAGATGATTCATTGCCAAAATTGGAATGGAAACTGGGAGGGGAGTCAAAGCAGATAGGTAATTATACTGTCTTTAAGGCCACAGCAACAAAAACGATTAAAAGACCCAATATGCGGGCAATTTTTCGCAGGGGAGGGGAGAACGAAGAAAAAAGGGAAGAGGAATTTACTGAAAAGGATATTGAGATTACCGCTTGGTATGCTCCGGATGTTCCTGTAAATCAAGGTCCAGGGGAATATTGGGGGCTTCCTGGTCTCATTTTGGAAGTTGCAGACGATGTTACGGTTATTCTGTGTACCAAACTAGTGCTCAACCCAACAGAGAAGAAAGAGATAAAGGCACCAAATAAGGGCAAAACGGTTACTCAAGAGGAATATGATAAAATATCCAAAGAAAAGATGGCCGAGATGAGGGAGAATTTTCGTGGTGGCGGAGGTAATAGAGGTGGCGGAGGTGGCAGGCCATAGTTTTTACTTTTTTTAGTCATAAACCATAGTTTAGGTGTTTTAATTTTTTATAGATGTACAATAAGAATGTTTATTCCGTACTAGTAGCTATTTTTGCTTTTACTACAGCTTTTGGTCAGGAAATTACCCTAACGGGAACAGTAAAGGATTCTACAGGAGTAGGAGTTGATATGGCGAATGTCATTGCCATAAATACAGAAACCAAGGCGTTGGAATCATATGGTATAACAAACCATAGTGGACTCTATAAATTAAATTTAAAAGCGGGGGCAAATTTTAATGTTCGCGTTAGCTATTTGGGTTTTAAAACGGAAGAATTTTCTTTTACGGCACCTACCAATGATGTTAACAAAGACATTGTTCTTTATGAGCAAACCAATCAATTGGACGAGGTGGAGGTTACCTACGAGATGCCCATTTCGGTTAAGGGCGACACCATAGTGTATAATACGGATTCTTTTGTTACGGGTACGGAAAAGAAGCTTAAGGATGTGCTGGCCAACCTACCTGGGGTAGAAATAAATGATGATGGGCAGATAGAGGTAGAGGGGAAACAAGTGACCAAAGTAATGGTAGAGGGCAAGGATTTCTTTGACGGGGATTCCAAGCTGGCGGCAGAAAATATTCCGGCCAATGCCTTGGATAAAATAGAGGTGCTGAGGAATTTTAATGAGGTAACCCAAATGAAGGGGCTAACCAATGACACGGACAATGTGGCACTTAATATTAAGCTAAAGGAAGGGAAGAAGAGATTTTGGTTCGGAGAAGTAACGGCCGGCTTTGGTACCAATGATAGTTATTTAGCCCATCCAAAACTATTTTACTACAGTCCGGATTACAGTATAAATATTATTACCGATCTTAATAATATTGGTGAAGCCCCTTTTAACAGAAGGGATTACCAGAATTTTACCGGTGGGTTCAGAAATCTTGGCAGTTCAAGTGGAAGTTCCATAAATATTGGGGGTGATGGCCTGGGATTATCAAGTCTACAGAACAATAGGGCAAAAAACATTGATACTAAGTTTGCTGCTGTGAATTTTAGTTATTCCCCCAAGGAAAATTGGGATTTGAGCGGATTTGGTATTTATTCCTATACCGGCACCTTAATGGAAAACCAAACGAGAAGGGTTTACATCTCCTCCAACGAAACGGAGGATGCCACTACCTCTACAGATCAAACCGCTCATTTGGGATTGGCAAAATTTAGTTCCATGTACAAGCCTAATGACAGGTTTCAATTTGATTACGACATACTCTTGAAACAGTCTGATGATGATGAAATTGAGAATGTTATTTCAGTTTCCACGATTACCGATGAAATTACGGAAACCAAGAAGCAAAAGCCTATTTCCGTAAATCAAAATGCCAATATCTATTATACCACTCTAAATTCAAAGAATATTTTTGCATTTGAAGCCCAGCATATTTATCAGGATGAGGATCCATTTTACAATGCTATTAGGGATAATTTTGCCTTTATTGATATTTTTCCGGTAGATGAAGATCAGAGTATCTATAACCTTAATCAGGGAAAAAATACCATAACCAATAAAGTGGATGCAAAATTGGATTATTATTGGGTAACCGGCCAAAAGAGTAATTTAAATTTTACCCTGGGCACTACACAGAGTCATCAGAATTTTAATTCCGGCATTTTTCAAATATTGGACGGAGGGGCACCATTGGTATTTACAGACAGCGAGTTCAATAACGATGTAACTTATACTGTTTCAGATTTGTATTTGGGTTTTCATTATAAGGTAATAGCAGGGATATTTACCTTTAATCCAGGTGTTACCTTACATCAATATAGTACTAAAAATGAACAGCTGGGAACTACCGTTGAGGATAATTTAACCGCTTTGTTGCCGGATTTGTATATAAATGCACAACTTAAAAAATCAGAAAATATTCGATTTAATTATAGGGTATCAAGATCATTTACGGATGTAAATAGCTTCGCAGAGGCCTATGTGCTCAATAACTACAACTCCGTCTATTCTGGTAACAGGGATTTGGAGAGTGCTTTGAACCATAACCTGTCATTGAACTTCTTCAGTTTTAATATGTTTAATTTCACCAATATTTTTGGGAATGTTACCTATACCAAACGAATAGACGCGCTTAAAAGTTTTTCGGAAATCATTGGGATAAACAGGATTGGTACTACCATAAATTCAAATTTGGAAGACGAATCCTTAAGTGCCAATGGTAGGTATCAACGGACTTTTGGTAAAATAAAAGCTTCCGTAGGGGCAAATGTTTCCTGGTCTGCCACCAATAATATTATTGATTTGGAGCCCAGAAAATCAGAATCCTTTACCCAGAACTATACTTCTTCCCTGGCAACCAATTTTAGAAATGCCCCAAACCTAGAGCTAGGTTATAGGTATGCTATAAATAATTATGATAATGGAGGGAGGACTACTACCTTTTATACGAACCAGCCCTACGCCAAGTTGGATGCCAACTTTCTAAAAAGCTTCATTTTTACATTGGATTATGATTACTATAAGTATATGGATAAAGATAATACCATTGATAATACTTATAGTTTTTTGGAAGGAAACCTCAGTTACCAGAAAAAGGACAGTCCGTGGGAATTTGGGATTAAGGGTACCAACCTGCTTGATACGGATACCTTGAATAGAGATAGCACCAACGAATTATTTTTTACGACCTCTGCTTATTTCATTCAACCCAGGTATATCCTGTTTACGGTAAAATACGATTTGTAGATTTTTAGGGTCAATATTAAATTTGTTGTTAAACATTTTTAGTTACGTCAAGAATTCTTGTACTTTTGTACGCGAAAAAATATCGAGGAAGGATTTGACTGATTGCAACCTCATGTGCTGAATTAGTTTCGGCATAAATAAATGCTAAAGCAGTTTACGTTGTTCTGTTCCATGGGAACTGTAACATCCACTCTTCTCTAGTATGCTTGGTCAAATTCCTATTAATTTTTATTTAGAAAGGATTTATGGCATATTTATTTACTTCGGAATCGGTTAGTGAAGGACATCCAGATAAAATAGCAGATCAGATTAGTGATGCGTTATTGGATCATTTTTTGGCTTTTGACTCGGAAAGTAAGGTGGCTTGCGAAACCTTGGTGACCACTGGTCAGGTCGTGTTGGCAGGGGAAGTTAAAAGCCATACCTATCTTGATGTGCAACAAATAGCGAGGGATGTTATCAATAAAATTGGGTATACCAATGGTGATTATAAGTTTAGTGGAGATTCCTGTGGTGTTATTTCATTGATTCATGAGCAGTCCAAAGAGATTAACCAAGGGGTAGATCGTGGAGCAAAAGAAGATCAGGGGGCAGGCGATCAAGGTATGATGTTCGGTTATGCCACCAAGGAAACGGAAAACTACATGCCTTTGGCCTTGGATATTTCCCATAAAATATTGCAGGTTTTGGCAGATTTGAGGAGGGTAGGAGATGCAATTTCTTATCTAAGACCAGATGCCAAGGCGCAAGTAACTATAGAGTATTCCGACGATAATGTTCCCCAACGTATAGATACTATTGTTGTTTCTACGCAGCATGATGAATTTGATAAGGATGACGAGGTGATGTTGGCCAAAATTAAGAAGGATATTATTTCAATTCTTATACCAAGGGTTAAGGAACAATTGCCAGTGGCAATACAGAAGCTTTTTAATGATACTATTAAATACCATATTAACCCAACAGGGAAATTTGTAATTGGGGGACCCCACGGCGATACCGGTTTAACCGGAAGAAAGATTATCGTGGATACTTATGGTGGCAAGGGAGCCCATGGTGGTGGTGCTTTTAGTGGCAAAGACCCTAGTAAAGTAGACCGAAGTGCTGCCTATGCCGCACGGCATGCAGCCAAAAATCTTGTCGCTGCCGGGGTAGCCGATGAAATTTTGGTTCAGGTTAGTTACGCTATAGGTGTTGTGGAGCCTACTTCTATTTTTGTGGATACCTATGGTTCCGCTAAAGTAGCTTTGAGTGATGGCGAGATTGCCAAGAAAGTATCCGAATTGTTCGATATGCGTCCTTTTTCCATAGAAGACAGATTAAAACTTAGGAATCCCATTTATTTGGAAACTGCGGCTTATGGACATATGGGTAAAGAACCTAAAAAAATAACCAAGATTTTTGAATCGCCTTACAACGGACGGGTAGAAAAGGAAGTGGAATTATTTACTTGGGAGAAATTGGATGCCGTTGATATGGTAAAAGAAGCCTTCGGTTTATAATTTTATTGAAAAGATTAGGAAAATAGAATTTTCCATACCTATATTTGCAAACCTAAAGTTCAAACACTTATTGAATTGTTATCAAGAAAGGTGGAGGGAATAGACCCTTTGAAGCCTTAGCAACCCTTTGATCAATTATTAAAGAAGGTGCTAAATTCTACCTAAATACTGGGCCAAATTATTAAGGCTTGTTTTACAGTATCCATGGCAGATAACACTAACGGTTACTTCTGTAACGGATTTTCTTTTTAACTTTTTGATTTTATAATATTGCATTGTCCGCATTATTTGTTTTGGCTTTTTATTTTATCTATTTTAATAATATAAAAAAACAAGAAATCATGAGTACTCAAAAATTTTCAACAAACGCTTTGCATGCCGGACATGACACAAAATTAACAGCTGGCACCAGAGCGGTACCTATTTATCAGAATACCGCCTATGTATTTAATAATACGGACCATGCGGCCAATCTTTTTAATTTATCGGAACCTGGCTTTATTTACACTAGGCTGAACAATCCTACCAATGACATTTTGGAGCAGCGTTTGGCAGCCTTGGAAGGTGGTATTGCCAGTGTGGTTACCGCATCCGGGACCGCAGCCATTTCTACCGCCTTATTGGTTTTACTTAAAACGGGCGATCATATTGTGGCTTCCAGTAGCCTTTATGGCGGCACCTATAATTTGTTGGCGGTGACTTTGCCAAGATTAGGGATAACCACCACCTTTGTTGAACCAGGGGACGAGGAGAATTTTGCCAATGCCATACAGGACAATACAAGAGCCATTTTCGTGGAATCCCTTGGGAATCCGAAATTGGACGTACTGGATTTGAAGGCAATATCCGAGGTGGCCAAAAAAGCAAAAATACCCTTTATTGTAGATAATACGGTTGCTACAAGTGCTTTGATAAAACCTATTGAGCATGGGGCAAACATCGTAATACATTCACTTACAAAATATATCAATGGCAATGGTACGGCCATGGGGGGAGTCATAATTGATGCCGGAACTTTTGATTGGAGCAGTGGAAAATTCCCTGAATTTACCGAACCATCTCCAGGTTACCACGGTTTGGTATATCACGATGTTTTGGGAGCGGCAGCATTTATTGCAAAAGTAAGGATCGAAGGTTTAAGGGACCTAGGCGCTGCCTTGAGTCCGTTTAATGCCTTTCAAATTATTCAAGGTTTGGAAACCTTGGAACTTCGTATAAGGAAACATAGCGAAAATGCCTTGGAATTGGCCAAATGGTTGGAGGGTAGAAAGGAAGTGGCATGGGTAAATTATCCTGGTCTTTCATCCAGTCCCTATTATGCCTTGGCCAAGAAATACCTTCCAAAAGGACAAAGTGGAATAGTGACCTTTGGGGTTAAAGGCGGATACGAATCGGCGAAAAAGGTGGTTGATGAAACCAAGCTATTTTCCTTGTTGGCAAATATTGGGGATACCAAGTCCTTGATTATTCACCCGGCGAGCACAACGCACCAACAATTGGATGATGAAGCCCAGCAAACTACCGGCGTAACAAAAGATCTTATACGTCTATGTGTAGGGTTGGAGGATATTGAAGATATAAAAGCGGATTTGGTGCAGGCATTTTCAGTCATTGATAAATCTGTTTTGGCATAATAAATATTTAATATCCTTTTGTAGGCATTGGTAAAGTGATACGGGAGTGCAGCCATTAATATATTAAATATTTTCGCACTCCCTTGTCATTTTATAATTTATGACAATGTGCTTTAAAGTCAATTACTAGTACAAACAACTTATGTTACATCATCTTTCAATAAATAAATACATAACCTATAGCGGTAAGACCTTGGATATTAATCTGTCCTATGAGATCTTTGGCCAACCATTGCATTCCGCACCTATCATATTGGTAAACCATGCCCTAACGGGTAATTCCAATGTGGCGGGCGAAAATGGCTGGTGGACAACCTTGATCGGAGAGGGAAAATGTATTGACACCAAGAAGTACACCATTCTATGTTTCAATATACCCGGAAATGGGTATGATGGGTTTGTAATAGATAATTATAAGGATTTTGTTGCCAAGGACATTGCCAAGATTTTTCTTCTTGGGCTGGAGGCCTTAAAAATAAGTAAGTTATATGCGCTTATAGGTGGTTCTTTAGGAGGGGGTATCGCCTGGGAAATGGCTGCTATTGATCCTCATTTAACGGAACATCTTATTCCGGTAGCATCCGATTGGAAGTCTACGGACTGGCTTATTGCCAATTGCCAGATTCAGGAACAGTTTTTGGTGAACTCCAAGCAGCCCGTACACGATGCCCGTATGCATGCCATGCTCTGCTATAGGACACCGGAATCCTTTAAGGAGCGTTTTAAAAGAAGCACCAATGAGGAGCTGAAAGTCTTTAATGTAGAGAGTTGGTTAACACACCATGGTAAAAAATTACAGGAACGTTTTCAATTGTCTGCCTACAAACTAATGAATCAATTGCTGAAGACCATTGATATCAATAGAAATGGGGAAGAGGCATTTATTAATTTGCAGAATAGCGATACCAATATCCATATTATTGGGGTAGATTCCGACCTTTTTTTTACGGCCCAGGAAAACAAGGATACCTTTAAAAAATTGGCCCAGGCAAATAGCAATGTAACCTACGGGGAAATTCATTCCCTACACGGGCATGATGCCTTTTTAATAGAGTTCAATCAAATGGAGGAGCTTTTAAAGGGGGTTTTTGAGCGTAATGGAAGATCTAAAAAAGTGAAGGTCCTGAAATTCGGAGGCAAGTCATTGGCCAATGGAGAGGGATTGGATACCGTACTTCAGATAATAACGGATAAGGTTGCCGTTGGTGAAAATATTGCAGTAGTTGTTTCGGCTAGAAACAAGGCTACGGACGAATTGGAGGCTATCTTGGACAAAGCTGCCAAGGGGTTGGACTATGTAAAGGATTTTGAAGAGTTTGAAAAATATCAAAAGCACACCTATGGCAATGTAAATCTTTCCGAAGACTTCCGAGGATTGGTGAAATTGTTCGAAGGGGTAGCTTTATTGGGGGATTATAGCCCTAAAATAAAAGACCAGGTGTTGGCTTTTGGAGAGTTGCTTTCCGCCAAATTGGTGACCAAATTGCTTATTGGAAAAGGGGTCAATGCAAAATTCATCGATTCGAGACAACTTATTAAAACAGATTCCAACTTTGGCGATGCCAAGGTATTGGAGACCTTGTCCAAGGAAAATGTAAAAAGCGAGTTTGGGAAATTGGAAATGGATGCTGTAGTGGTCACTACTGGTTTTATTGCCTCCAATGAGCAGAATGAAACAACTACCTTGGGTAGAAATGGGAGTAATTATTCCGCTGCCTTGTTGGCCAATTACCTCAATGCGGAAGAATTGCAGAACTACACCCATGTGGATGGGATCTTTACGGCCAACCCGGATTTGGTTCCAGAGGCCAAAAGAATCTCGGAACTTTCCTATAGCGAAGCCAATGAGCTGGCAAATTTTGGAACCAATATCTTACATGCCAAGACTATTATTCCATTAATAGAAAAGAATATTCCGTTGCGGATCCTAAATACCTTTAACAATGACAATGAGGGTACCTTGATCAGTGCCAAGACCAGCAAGGAGGGTATAAAATCCTTGTCCGTTATTGAAAATATGGCGTTGATCAATTTGGAAGGTCGCGGTTTGTTGGGCAAGGTAGGGGTAGATGCCCGTATCTTTAGGACAATGGGTAATAACAATATAAGTGTTAGTATTATTTCCCAAGGGTCATCGGAAAGGGGGATTGGTTTGGTGGTCGACGCCAAAAATGCCAATTTGGCCAAAACTTCCTTGGAAGAGGAATTTCAAACCGATTTCAAACTACAGGATATAAACAATATTACGGTTATAGATCAAGTATCTGTTATTTCCATTGTGGGACAGGACTTGAGTACTTTTCACAAGCCATTCAATGCACTCATTAAAAACCAGGTGGTTCCTTTGTTGTTCAACAATACCGTTTCGGGAAAAAATGTGAGTTTGGTGGTAAAGAAATCAGATTTGCACAAGGCATTGAATGTAGTGCACGGGCAGATATTTGGGATAAGCAAAAAGGTAAATTTGGCCATTTTTGGACATGGAAACGTTGGTGGAACCCTGATTGATCAAATTCTTAAATCCAATAAGACCATCGAAAAAAGGAAAGGAATCCATATCAATGTATTTGCGGTTGCCAATTCTAAAAAGGTTCTTTTGAATAAAAATGGTATTTCCAAAAATTGGAAAAGCGCCATGGAAACCAAGGCTATACCCTACAAATTGGAAGATATATTTAAATATGCCAAGGACAATCATTTGGAGAACCTTATTGCGGTAGACAATACTGCCAATGAAGAATTTGTGGCCTCCTATTTTGATTTTGTAGATAATGGATTTGATTTGGTGTCCTCCAATAAGATTGCCAATACACTACGGTTCGATTATTACCAATTGCTTAGGGAGGAACTTGCCAAGCATCAAAAGCAATACTTATATGAAACCAATGTAGGTGCAGGATTACCTTTGATAGATACCATTAAATTGTTGCATCTTTCTGGAGAGAACATTACCAGAATAAAAGGGGTGTTTTCGGGTTCCTTAAGCTATATTTTCAATACCTTTTCGGAAAAGGATGCCTTGTTCTCGGAAATTTTACGGGAAGCGATGGACTTGGGGTATACCGAACCGGACCCACGCGAAGACCTTTCCGGTAACGATGTGGGCAGGAAGCTACTTATTTTGGCCAGGGAATTGGATCTGAGCAATGAGTTTTCGGATATTCAAATAGAAAATTTAATTCCCGAGTCGTTGCAGGATGGGGATGTAAAAGGCTTTTTGGAGCGATTGGCTATCTTGGATGAAAAGTTTAGCAAGATAAAGAATGCGCAAAAGCCTGGTCACGTTCTACGTTATGTGGGGGACCTGTCCGGAGACCTGCAAAAGGAAAAAGGGAAGTTGGAGGTAAAATTGATCTCTGTGCCCAAAGAAAGCGCATTAGGACAAATAAAAGGATCCGATTCCATCATTGAAATATATACAGAGTCCTATGGACAGCATCCGTTGGTTATTCAAGGCGCGGGCGCAGGAGCTGCGGTTACGGCCAGGGGTGTTTTTGGGGATATATTGCGAATTGCGGAAAAAGGATAAATTTCTATGGCTCCGGCTCCGCTCGGCACCGTTGATATTCGGAGATTGAGCGTAGTCGAAATCGGGCATAGTTGAGAAGAAGGATGTTTGGACATGGCATCGGTTGAATCCAGCCAACGTTGATATTCGGAGATTGAGCGTAGTTTAAATCGGTTAGGGTTGAAAGGGAAAGAATTTGAATGTGCCTTGGACTCCGCTCGGCCACCGGGGAATTGTAGTTAAATAGCCGAATTCTACATCGGAATCATGCAAATTAGTAGGAAAAAGAATAGAAGAATTAGACAGTACAGAAATAATGAAGAAGAATTTTAAATTTGAAACGGAAGCTATACGCACTCAAACGGAACGCACCCAATTTTTGGAGCACTCTACGCCAATGTATTTAACCTCTAGCTTTATCTTCGAGGATGCGGAGGACATGCGTGCCTCCTTCGCGGAGGAAAAGGAGCGTAATATATATTCAAGGTATAGCAACCCCAATTCTTCCGAGTTTATTGAAAAGGTTTGTAAAATGGAAGGGGCCGAGGATGGTTTTGCCTTTGCATCGGGTATGGCGGCCGTGTTCTCTACTTTTGCAGCTCTATTGGACAGTGGGGATCACATCATTTCTTCTAGAAGTATTTTTGGGTCTACCCATAGTTTGTTCACTCAGTTTTTTCCAAAATGGAATGTGTCAACCAGCTATTTTAAGATAGATGAGCTGGATAAATTGGAGCAATTGCTCACCCCAAAAACTAAAATTATCTATGCAGAGACGCCCACCAATCCGGGCGTGGACGTTTTGGACTTGGAGGTATTGGGCAATTTTGCCAAAAAGCACAATTTGATATATATCATAGATAATTGTTTTGCTTCGCCCTATTTACAGCAGCCTATAAAGTATGGGGCCGATTTGGTCATCCATTCAGGAACAAAGTTAATGGATGGTCAAGGAAGGGTCTTGGCCGGTATCACTGTGGGGAGCAAGGCATTGATAGACAAGGTGTATCGCTTTTCCAGGATAACTGGCCCTTCGTTATCACCTTTTAATGCTTGGGTGCTATCCAAAAGTTTGGAAACTTTGGCACTGCGGGTAGACAAGCATTGTGACAATGCACTGAAGCTGGCCGAATTCCTGGAAGGTAACCCCAAGGTTAATTGGGTAAAATATCCCTTTTTAAAATCGCATCCTAAATATGAAGTGGCCAAGAAACAGATGAAGGCAGGGGGTTGCGTTGTGGCATTTGAGGTAAAAGGAGGGGTTGAGGCCGGACAAAAATTCTTCAACGCTATAAAAATGTTGTCATTGTCGGCCAATTTAGGGGATTCGAGAAGTATAGTTACGCATCCGGCGTCTACAACCCACAGTAAATTGTCCGTCGAGGAAAGATTGGCCTCCGGAATTACCGATGGTATGGTACGTGTGTCGGTAGGCTTGGAGCATATAGATGATATCATCGCAGATATTGAACAAGCACTGGGATAGAAGGAAATTAAAAGAGCTTGCCTTGTTGCTAAACCTCTTTTTGTAAAATTGGGGCATGCCTAATAGCGAATGTTAATTTTCCTTATCTTCGCTGCATGCTTTCCAAAAAGACAAAATACGGATTAAAGGCACTTACCTTCTTGGCGTCCCAAAAAGGACGTGCCCCTGTTCAGATTTCTGAAATAGCCAAACATGAGAATATTTCCCAAAAGTTTTTGGAGAGTATTCTTCTTACCTTGAGGAAAACAGGTATCCTAGGTTCCAAAAAAGGAAAGGGAGGAGGTTATTACCTTATTAAGGATCCCAAAGATATTCCAATGACCACCGTTATGAGGGTGTTGGAAGGGCCAATAGCAATGGTGCCCTGTGTAAGTCTAAATTTCTACGAAAAATGTGAGGATTGTCCCGATGAGGCCAGCTGTTCCGTGCATAAATTAATGCTACAGGTAAGGGACAGCACCCTAGAGGTCTTTAAGAACAATACACTTGCCGACTTGGTGCCTTAAGGATGTGCCATATTTTGGTGTAGGGCGATAATTTGGTTATTGACATTCATTTTCTTCAAAATTCAAAGAAATTTTTAGTAATCTACTAAATTTATAGGGTAAATTGAATTTTAACTAAATTTTTTTATTGTGGTCCGGAAATTATTTTTATTTTTGCTTACTCTATTAAATCGATAGGGTAATAAATTTAAGTTTTTTGTCATATGATTGCTGAACAATTAATTGCAAATAATAATTCAAATACTGTAACTAAAAGTTACAAGGCGGATAAGTCTTCCGAAAATCCTAAAAGGAGTATTGCTAAATCTATCAGTTGGAGAATTATTGGGACCTTGGATACTATTCTTATTTCTTGGATCGTGACCGGGACATTGTCTGTTGCATTTTCAATTGGAGTGGTAGAGCTGTTTACCAAGATGTTGTTGTATTTCTTCCATGAAAGAATCTGGAACAAGATTAATTGGGGAAAGTAAGACGGTAAAATTCAATGTAATAAAAGAATTGAGGACAATGGCATATACAGAGGAACAAATACATAAGTTAAATCAACAATTTAAAGGGATACCGCCAGAGGAAATAATTTCCTGGGCCATACAGTCTGCCGAGAAGCCTGTGGTGACCACAAATTTCCGACCATATGAAGTTGCTATTTTGCATGCGGTAACGGAAGTTTCCCCTCTTATTCCGGTAATTTGGTGCGATACTGGTTATAATACGCCCAATACCTATAAGCATGCCGAGGAATTAATTACAAGATTGCATTTGAATGTAAAATTATATGTTCCCAAGCAAACTTCCTCGCACAGGGATGCTATCATGGGGATTCCTGGTATTGATGATCCCAGACATCAACTTTTTACGGAGCAGGTAAAATTGGAACCGTTTAGAAGGGCCATGGAGGAGCATAAGCCAGATGTTTGGTTTACGAATCTAAGACAGGGGCAAACTGCTTTAAGGGATTCTTTGGATATTTTAAGCTTAAGTAGGGATGGGGTGTTGAAGGTGAGTCCTTTTTATCACTTTAATGATAGTCAATTGGATGCTTATCTCAAGGACAGGAATTTACCCAATGAACATAAGTATTTCGATCCCACCAAGGTTTTGGAAAACCGGGAATGTGGTTTGCATACCTAAGAAAAGAATATTAACAATTGGTGAATCAGTCCTTTTTTGGGAGAGCCAATTAAATACAGAATTATTGTGAGCATTGTAGAATCTGAATTGGAAACATTAGTAGGCGTGAACGAATCGAATGAATTGGAGGTATTGAACAATAATGCTTTGGAGAACGAAGCTATTTATATTTTAAGGGAAGTAGCTGCCCAATTTGAAAAACCAGTATTGCTGTTTTCTGGTGGTAAAGATTCCATTACTTTGGTTAGATTGGCTCAGAAGGCCTTTTATCCAGCTAAAATACCTTTCCCTTTAATGCATATAGATACCGGGCATAATTTTCCGGAGACCATTGCCTTTAGGGATAAATTGGTCAAGGAATTGGGTGTGGAGCTTATTGTTCGTAATGTGCAGGATTCCATAGATCAAGGTAAAGTTGTAGAGGAAACAGGTAAATATTCCAGTAGGAACATGTTGCAGACTACTACTTTGTTGGATGCCATTGAGGAATTTAAGTTTGATGCCTGTATTGGAGGTGCAAGAAGGGATGAAGAAAAGGCGCGCGCCAAAGAACGTATCTTTTCTGTTCGTGACGATTTTGGTCAGTGGGATGAGAAAAACCAGCGTCCGGAATTGTTCGACATGTTGAATGGTCAGATAGAATTGGGGCAGAACGTAAGGGTTTTTCCAATTAGTAACTGGACAGAATTGGATGTTTGGAGCTATATCCAAAAAGAGCAAATTGAAATACCATCCATCTATTTTGCCCATAAGAGAAAGGTATTCCTTAGGGACGGATTCATATGGTCTGCCGAAGATGATGTGGTTTTCCGTGCAGAGGATGAAAAAGTAGAGGAGCGTATGGTTCGTTTTAGGACCGTTGGGGATATGAGTTGTACCTCCGCGGTACTGTCCCATGCAGACACCATTGAAAAGGTGGTAGGTGAAATTAGGGAATCCAAGATTTCCGAAAGGGGAGCTAGGATAGATGATAAACGTTCCGAAGCTGCCATGGAGAAAAGAAAACAACAAGGATACTTTTAAAGTCGGCAGTAGTAATTGGTTGATTAATTCAGGTTAGTCAACATAAACGAAGCCAAATACAAAACACAAAAGAAATGGAAGTACTAAAAATAGCGACAGCAGGAAGTGTGGATGACGGTAAAAGTACCTTGATCGGAAGATTGCTGTACGATACCAAATCGCTTACCGATGATAAGTTGGAAGCCATTGAAAAAACATCAAAGCAAAAAGGATATGATTATCTGGATTTCTCCTTGGCTACAGATGGTTTGGTGGCAGAAAGGGAACAAGGGATTACTATAGATGTAGCGCATATCTACTTCTCTACGCCCAACAAGAGTTACATTATAGCGGATACTCCCGGACACGTGGAATATACCCGTAACATGGTAACCGGTGCTTCTACCTCCCAAGCGGCCATTATTCTGATCGATGCAAGAAAAGGGGTGATAGAGCAGACCAATAGGCACTTTTTTATCAATAATTTATTGAGGATCAAAGATGTAATCGTAGCCATTAATAAAATGGACCTGGTTGATTATTCAGAAGAAAGGTATAATGAAATCAAGGCCGATTTTGAGAAATTGATGAGCAAACGAGATTACCAGGATCAGAAAATTACTTTTATCCCGGTTAGTGCGCTCAAAGGAGATAATGTGGTAAACAGGTCGGAAAAAATGGCTTGGTACAAAGGACAGACTTTGTTGGAGCATTTTGAGGAATTGGATAGAAAGGATATCTATAACGTTGGTACCCCAAGATTCCCGGTGCAGTATGTAATACGTCCCAAAACTGATGAATTCCACGATTTTAGAGGATTTGCCGGTAAAGTGTATGGAGGAGAGCTAAGTGTTGGGGATGAAATAGTGGTATTGCCATCCATGACCAGATCCAAGATCAAGGAAATATATTTTTACGATAAGAAGTATAAAACGGCAACCAGACGCTCTTCGGTAACTATTACCTTGGAGGATGAGATCAATGTGAGTAGGGGGGATATGTTGGTGAAGGCAGGTGATTTGCCTACTATCGACAAGCAATTTACGGCAACGGTTTCTTGGATGGATTCACAAAAATTAACCGTGGGTGGTAAATATGTAGTGCAACACGGTGTAAATAAGGTTTTGGCCAAGGTGGAGAACATTCACCATAAGATTCATCCGGATTACTCTGGCATAGATACCTCTATCACTGCTTTGGGAATGAACGATATAGCACAGGTTACTTTTAGATTGAATAAGCCTATTTTTTATGATTCCTTCAAGAATCACAGAACCAATGGCTCTTTTATCCTAATAGATAATCAGACCAATACAACCGCTGGGGTCGGGTTTATAAATTAACCCACCTTCCACCCCCTCAAGGGGATGGAGTTGTTGTCAATTTAACCTATTATTCCTATGGGATAAACTCTTAAAAGAATTTAATAATCATTTTGAATAAAAAATATAAGTAGCATGCGGACTTTCAGAACAGAAGTGGAAAACCCGGTTGTAGAACAGGACATCATAGCATTGGAAGCTAAGATCCGTGAATTTCAAGGCGGTAATTTGGACGAGGAGAAATTCCGTAGCCTTAGATTGGCAAGGGGAATTTATGGTCAAAGACAGCCTGGGGTACAAATGATTCGTATTAAGTTGCCCTATGGGAAGGTTAGTTCCCAACAACTTAGAAGGATTTGTGATGTTTCGGAAGAATACTCTACAGGTCGACTTCATATTACCACCCGTCAGGATATTCAGATCCATTATGTGGATATTAACCGCACACCGGAATTATGGGCACAGTTGGAGCAGGACGATATTACGATCAGGGAAGCTTGTGGAAATACGGTGCGTAACGTAACGGCCAGCGAGACTGCCGGCATAGATGTAAAGGAACCTTTTGATGTTTCCCCATATGCCCATGCACTATTTCAATATTTTTTAAGAAATCCTATTAGCCAGGAGATGGGGAGGAAGTTTAAAGTTTCCTTTTCTGCTTCGGATGAGGATACGGGCCTTTCATACATGCACGATCTTGGTTTTATTGCCAAGATTGAAAATGGGGTAAGAGGCTTTAAAGTGCTTTTGGGAGGTGGATTGGGATCGCAGCCAAGGCATGCGGACGTAATCTACCCTTTTCTTCCTACAGACAAGATTATTCCTTTGATGGAAGGGGTTGTACGTGTTTTTGACCGTTATGGGGAAAGAAAAAGTAGGGCAAAGGCAAGAATGAAATTCTTGATCAAGGATATTGGTTTGGACGGATTTAAGCAATTGTTGGAAGAAGAGCAATTGGCTATACCTGTTAAAACCTACGAAATAGATGCCGAAGCCTATCCAAAGGTTAAAATTGCAGAGAATAATGCTCCAGAAGTAACTATAAAGGATCAAAAGGCATTTGAAAAATGGAAATCCACCAACTTGGTCCCTCAAAAACAACAGGGTTATGTAGCCATTGGTGTAAAGGTGTTGTTAGGGGATTTTTATATAGAAAAAGCCAGACAATTGGCAGATTTGGTGGAAAAATATGCCGCGAGTGAAATTAGATTGAGCCTGCGTCAAAATATATTGATTCCTTACGTTAAGGAATCCTTGGTGCCCTTCTTTTATCAAGAATTGGAAAAATTAGGATTCGCCGAAGTTGGTTATAATACAGCACTGGACATTACTGCTTGTCCTGGAACGGATACCTGTAATTTGGGTATTGCGAGTAGTACAGGGATTGCCGATGAATTGGAGCGGGTTATCAAGGCAGAATACCCACATTATATAGATAACCCGGATGTGGTTATTAAAATAAGTGGCTGTATGAACGCCTGTGGCCAGCACAACATGGCCAATATCGGTTTTCAGGGAATGTCTGTTAGAACTAAGGATAAATTGGTGGCCCCTGCACTTCAAGTGCTTTTGGGAGGTGGCAATTTAGGAGATGGAAACGGGCGCTTTGCAGATAAAGTGATCAAGATACCTAGTAAGAGGGGCCCAGAATCTTTAAGACTTATTTTAAATGATTACGATGCCAACGGTAAGGGTAAGCCTTTTGTAGACTATTACGAGGAAAAGGGGCAAATGTATTTTTATGATTTCCTAAAGCCTTTGTCCGATGTGGATAACCTAACGGCATCCGATTTTATTGATTGGGGTACCTCGGAAAAATATGAACAAGCCATTGGTATTGGGGAGTGTGCCGGGGTTGTAATCGATTTAATTGCCACATTGTTGTTTGATAGTGAGGAAAAGATTGAAACGGCAAAATTGAATTTGGAAGAGGAAAAATGGGCAGCCAGCATCTATCATTCCTATTCGTCTATGGTAAACACGGCCAAAGCTTTATTGACGGCAGAGAATACCAAGGTGAATACCCATATCAGTATCATTAAGGATTTTGATGAGTTGTTTGTGGCTTCAGGTAAATTTAAATTGGAGCAGGGATTTGAAAAAATGGTGCTTCAATTAAATCAGAACGCACCAACAGAGGCCTTTGCCAAAGCCTATTTAAAAGATGCAGAGGAGTTCTTGGCCAGTGTGGAAGCTTACCGGAAATTGGAATTGACAAACGCATAACAATGATAAATAAGGTAAATAATATTCACGTTGACGCCACAGTGGTAATTCCTGCATCCAATCAGGAACCCATGGGCCTTGGACAGTTGACCGTAGTGGGAGCCGGACCGGGTGATGTGGAGCTGATTACGTTAAAGGCCATTAAGGCCTTGCAGTCGGCAGACGTGGTATTGTACGATGCCCTGGTGGACGTGGCCTTATTGGATTATGCGCCCAATGCCGAACATATTTTTGTTGGTAAAAGAAAAGGATGCTACGCCTACCAGCAGGAACAGATAAACGATCTTATAGTAAGTAGGGCCAAAACCCACGGGCACGTAGTAAGGTTAAAGGGCGGGGATCCCTTTGTTTTTGGCAGAGGGGCGGAAGAAATGGAACATGCGGCCAGTAAAGGTATAAAAGTGGCCATGGTGCCAGGAATATCTTCTTCGGTTGCTGTGCCTGCTTCCCAAAACATTCCCGTTACCAAAAGAGGTGCTGCGGAAAGTTTTTGGGTAATCACCGGGACTACCAAAGAGCATAAGTTGTCTTCGGATGTTGCTTTGGCGGCCAAATCCAATGCCACCATTGTCATACTGATGGGGATGGGGAAATTGGCAGAAATCGTTGAGCTGTTTAAGAAGGAGGGCAAAGTGGATATGCCCATTGCAATAATTCAAAACGGTACTCGGCAAGACGAGAAGTTGGGCATTGGTACCATTGGCACCATAGAACAAATAGTGCTTGGGCAAAAATTAAGCAATCCGGCTATTATTGTTGTCGGAGAAGTTGTAAAGCATAGATCAGCGGTATTGAATTATGCCCAAACATTGAAAATATCCCAGGGGGTATTATAAATAATTAAGAAAAGTGCCTTCCTATTAATAGTTGAGGATTTAAGGGTGCAAATATAAATTAGGAATTAATCAAAGTAGTATGATAAAGACAGATATACTTATAATTGGAGCGGGTCCAACAGGGTTGTTCACGGTTTTTGAAGCGGGATTGTTAAAATTGAAGACGCATCTAATAGATGCCTTGCCTCAACCTGGGGGCCAATGTTCGGAAATTTATCCTAAGAAGCCTATTTATGATATTCCAGCATTCCCTGAGATTCTCGCAGGAGATTTGGTTAAGAATCTAATGCAACAAATTCAGCCTTTCGAACCTGGGTTCACCTTGGGGGAGAGAGCGGAAACTTTGGATAAATTGGATGATGGATCTTTCTTGGTAACTACTAATAAAGGAACAAAACATCAAGCTCCGGTGGTCGTTATAGC
This sequence comes from Arenibacter troitsensis, assembly GCF_900177645.1. Lineage (GTDB taxonomy): Bacteria > Bacteroidota > Bacteroidia > Flavobacteriales > Flavobacteriaceae > Arenibacter > Arenibacter troitsensis. Next base: position 381,951 of record NZ_FXAO01000005.1, on the reverse strand, counting down.
GGGAGGACTAGGTTCATTTGAGCCTAGGAAACCTTTGATTCCCAATTTGGCAGATTTTGAAGACAAGGGAGTAGCTTACATTATAAAAGATCCTGAAGTATATAGGGGTAAGAAAGTGGTTATTTCCGGAGGTGGTGATTCTGCCTTGGATTGGGCCATATTCCTATCAGAGGTGGCTGCCGAAGTTTCTTTGGTGCATAGAAGAAATGAGTTTCGAGGGGCTTTGGATTCAGTGGAAAAAGCTGCAGATTTGGCCAAGTTGGGCAAGATCAAATTATTTACCGAAGCCGAGGTGGTTAAATTGTACGGAGACGATAATTTGGAAGCTGTTGTGGTAAAACATAATGATGAGGCCAAAGGCGAAACCTATGTGGAAGCGGATAATTTTATTCCATTATTCGGACTTTCCCCAAAATTGGGACCTATTGGCGATTGGGGGCTTGAGATAGAGAAAAATGCTATTAAAGTTAACAACGCCTATGACTATCAGACCAATATTCCTGGAGTATACGCTATTGGGGATGTAAATACCTATCCAGGAAAACTTAAATTAATATTGTCCGGCTTCCATGAAGCTGCCGTAATGTGTCAGAGTGCTTACCAGTTGATCAATCCTGGAAAGCGTTATGTAATGAAATACACTACTGTTGGTGGTGTAGAAGGGTTTGACGGTAGTAAGAAGGAGGCCAAGAAAGAAGTAGTTCAAAGTATTTTGGCTTAACAACCATTTCATCTAACTTTTTAGCCTGCCAGGTCCTAAAATCTGGCAGGTTTCATTTTTGCAAAATATTCCTGAATTTGAATTTTTCGGGGATTTAAAATAAAGTAGTGTTTTCTTGCTTTTAAGGGCCCTGATGCGTTACTTTGTACCTAGTTCATTATCAATTTGAAACGTTATCAAGAAAGGCGGAGGGACTAGACCCTGTGAAGCCTTAGCAACCCTTTTTTCCGGTCGGTAACTATCGGCAAGAATAAAGAAGGTGCTACGTTCTAATCCTATATTTTATTCTATGTATCTAGAATTGTTTTGGGAATAGATAACTTAAAGAAAGACGCAGGTCCAAAACTTTTCCTTACTTGATTTTATTTATTTTTTTGATACCGATAACTAGGTTGTTATACTTTGTTTTTCGGGTGTCAATTTTCTAATTTTGTGGTCCCAAATGGTTTGGGGCCTTATGTGATGGTATCTTGGTTTGATTTATAACGGGAATACCTTTTTTAATATTTATATGAAGAATATTCAGGACGTACTCAAGGAAAGGATTTTGGTGTTGGACGGTGCCATGGGGACCATGCTTCAACGGCATAAGTTTACGGAGGAAGATTTTAGGGGGGAACGATTTAAGGATTGGGAACATCCCTTGCAGGGTAACAATGACTTGTTGTCCCTTACCCAGCCAGAGGCTATAGCCGAGGTACATCGGCTGTATTTTGCGGCCGGGGCAGATATTGTTGAAACCAATACCTTTTCCAGCACTACCATTGCCATGGCGGACTATCATATGGAAGATTTGGTATACGAATTAAATTATGAATCGGCTAGAATAGCCAAGGCTGTTGCCGATGAATTTACTGCCAAAGAACCTAATAAGCCACGTTTTGTTGCGGGTAGTATAGGGCCTACCAATAAAACGGCCAGTATGTCTCCAGATGTAAATGATCCCGGCTTCAGAGGAGTTTCTTTTGATGAATTACGGGTGGCTTATAAACAGCAGGTGGAGGCCCTCCTGGACGGAGGTGTGGATATTTTATTGGTGGAGACTATATTTGATACCTTAAACGCCAAGGCCGCTTTATTTGCTATTGAAGAGGTAAAGGAGGAACGAAATATAGAGGTTCCCATTATGGTGAGTGGAACTATAACCGATGCTTCGGGCAGGACCTTGTCCGGCCAGACTGCTGAAGCTTTTTTAATATCCGTAAGCCATATCCCCATTTTATCCGTAGGATTCAATTGCGCTTTGGGGGCGAGTCAGTTGGTACCCCATTTGGAGGTACTTTCCAGTAAAACGGAGCATGCCGTTTCTGCCCACCCCAATGCGGGATTGCCAAATGCTTTTGGGGAATATGACGAAACACCGGAGGAAATGGCCGCACAAATTAAGGAATATGCAGAAAAAGGCTTGGTAAATATAGTTGGCGGATGTTGTGGCACTACCCCTGAACATATAAAGGCAATGGCCGATGTGGTTAAGGAGTATTCCCCTAGGATTCTAAATACCTTACAAGTATATAATCAATGATACCTAGCAGGCAGATTGTTCTTGAAGCCGGCAAAAGGGTGGCCCCCTTTGTTCATAGAACACCGGTGCTTACCTCGCGTTTGTTGAATGAATTGTCCGGGGCGGAGGTTTTCTTTAAATGTGAGAACTTTCAAAAAATGGGCGCTTTTAAAATGCGGGGAGCAATAAATGCCATACAACAATTAAACGAGGCTCAGAAAAAGGCAGGAGTGGTAACCCATTCCTCAGGAAATTTTGGTCAGGCCTTGGCCTTGGCAGCCAAGAATTTGGGGGTAAATGCTTATGTAGTAATGCCTTCCAGTGCCCCAACTGTTAAAATTGAGGCAGTAAAAGCATATGGAGGGTTGGTAACCATAACGGAGCCTACCTTGGAAGCCAGGGAAAAGTCGGCAGCAACCATTGTAGAGGAAGAAGGAGCTGTATTTTTACATCCATCCAATGACCTCAATGTAATAGTGGGGCAAGGTACGGCTGCTTTGGAACTTTTACAGGACCAACCTGCTTTGGAATATATTCTGAGCCCGGTAGGTGGCGGTGGACTTATAGCGGGTACGGCATTGGCCGCCCATTATTTAGGCGACAATTGCAGTGTTGTTGGTGCGGAGCCCATGCAAGTGGATGATGCCTATAGGGCCTTTAAGAGCGGGAAAATAGAGTATAACGCATCGGCGGAAACGATTGCCGACGGACTTAAAACTAACTTAGGGGATATAAATTTTCCCATTATCATGGAATTGGTCTCTGACATCATTAGAGTGGAGGAGGATGAAATTATCAGTGCCATGAAATTAATTTGGGAGCGGATGAAGTTGGTGATAGAACCCTCAAGTGCAGTGCCTTTTGCTGCTTTGTTAAAGGAAAGGGAAAAGTTTAAAAATAAAAAGGTGGGGATCATTCTCTCAGGAGGCAATGTGGAACTATCAAATTTGCCATTTTAAGGACACAGTTGGGTGTTCTTAATAAAGAGGTCAATATAAGAATAATGAGCAATACAACAGATAAGGAACAACACAGTACAAAACGGTTTTTAAAACTCTCTGGTTTGGAACCTTTGGTGATAACCCCAGAAAGCAATTTTGTAAATGTTGGGGAGCGTACCAATGTGGCCGGTTCCAAAAAATTCTTGAGACTGATCAAGGAGGAGAAGTTTGAAGAAGCTTTGGACATAGCTCGGGAACAGGTAGAAGGCGGGGCTCAGATTATTGATGTTAATATGGACGATGGTCTTATTGATGGCAAGGAAGTTATGGTAAAGTTCCTGAACCTAATTGTGTCCGAACCGGATATTGCCAGGGTCCCTATAATGATCGATAGTTCCAAATGGGATATTATTGAGGCCGGTCTGCAGGTAGTTCAAGGGAAATGTGTGGTGAATTCCATAAGTCTCAAGGAAGGGGAGGAAGAGTTTGTTAAACATGCTAAATTAATTAGGCGCTACGGTGCGGCGGTCATTGTTATGGCCTTTGATGAGGTTGGGCAGGCCGATAATTACGAAAGGCGCTTGGAGATTTCCAAACGTTCTTATGATATCTTGGTCAATGAGGTAGGGTTTCCACCAGAGGATATCATTTTTGATCTTAATATATTTCCCGTAGCCACGGGAATGGACGAGCACAAGTTAAACGCGCTCGATTTTATAAGGGCAACCGCATGGGTAAAGGAAAATCTACCCTTTTGTAGTGTTAGTGGTGGGGTAAGTAATGTCTCCTTTAGTTTTAGGGGAAATAATCCGGTACGGGAGGCAATGCACTCCGTATTTCTGTATCATGCCATAAAGGCGGGGATGAATATGGGAATTGTAAACCCAAGTATGTTGGAGGTCTATGATGATATCCCCAAAGATCTTTTAGAGCATGTAGAGGATGTAATCCTCAACCGAAGGGAGGATGCCACGGAGCGATTATTGGAATTTGCAGAGACCGTAATTGGTAAAGAGAAAGAAAATAAGATAGACCTTTCTTGGAGGGAAGAACCCTTGCAAAACAGGATTACCCGTGCCTTGGTTAAGGGAATAGATCAATATGTTGTAGAGGATGTTGAAGAGGCCCGTTTAAGTGTGAAGGCACCAATAGAAGTGATCGAGGGGCATTTGATGACCGGTATGAACGTGGTGGGTGATCTTTTTCAAAGTGGTAAGATGTTCCTGCCCCAGGTGGTGAAATCGGCCAGGGTCATGAAAAAAGCAGTGGCCTATCTCTTGCCTTTTATAGAGGAGGAAAAACTTAAAAATCCTCAGCCGGCAGGAGGCAGCTCATCTGCCGGTAAAATACTCATGGCTACGGTAAAAGGAGACGTGCACGATATAGGAAAAAATATTGTGAGTGTGGTTCTTGCCTGTAACAACTACGAGATCGTAGATTTGGGAGTAATGGTACCCCCAGAGAAAATTATTAACGCAGCCAAGGAGGAAAAAGTGGACATTATAGGTCTCAGCGGACTCATTACCCCTTCTTTGGATGAGATGGTCTTTTTGGCCAAGGAAATGGAACGACAAAATTTTACGGTTCCCTTGCTTATCGGAGGTGCAACCACCAGTAAGGCGCATACGGCCGTTAAAATAGATCCTCAGTACAAGAGTGCCGTGGTACACGTAAATGATGCTTCCAGGGCAGTTACAGTGGTGGGCGACCTGCTACAAAAGGAATCGTCCAATAAGTATAAGGAAAGTATTAAATTGGATTATGCCGATTTTAGACAAAAATTCCTGAACAGGGGCAAGCACAAGGAATATTTGACCATTGCCGAGGCTAGGAAAAATAAATATCGGTTGGATTGGTCAAAGGCTACGATTGTTGAGCCCAAGACCTTGGGTATTCAAATGATCGAAGATTTTGATTTAAGGGAATTGGTGCCTTATATAGATTGGTCCCCCTTCTTTAGAAGTTGGGAACTACATGGTAAATACCCGGATATTCTGGAAGATGAGGTGGTGGGCAAACAGGCAACCGAGCTTTTTGCGGATGCCAAGGCAATGATGCAGAAGATTTTGGATGGTAAACTTTTCCAAGCAAAGGCCATCTTTGGATTGTTTCCCGCCAATACCATTAATGATGATGATATAGTCCTTACCCATAAAGGGGAAGAGTTTATATTTAGGACTTTGCGTCAACAGGCCAAAAAATATGTAGGGAAATCTAATTTTGCGCTGTCTGATTTTATTGCCCCCAAAGAAAGTGGTCTGCAGGATTATATTGGTTGTTTTTGCGTTTCTACAGGTTTTGGAACGGATGAATTGGCAGACGGTTATCGTAAAAATTTGGATGATTATAACAGTATAATGGTCAAGGCACTCGCAGACCGATTTGCCGAGGCGTTTGCAGAGTATTTGCACAAGGAAGTAAGGATCGACCATTGGGGTTACGCAGCTGATGAAGGACTTAGCAATGAGGAGCTGATCAAGGAATCCTATATTGGGATAAGGCCCGCGCCAGGTTATCCGGCTTGTCCTGACCATTTGGAAAAATTGACCATTTGGGAATTATTGAAGGTAAAGGAAAAGATTGGAGTTGAATTAACGGATAGTTTGGCCATGTGGCCCGCTGCCAGTGTTAGTGGGTATTATTTTGGCAATCCGGAAGCTCGTTATTTTGGGGTGGGCAAAATAAAGGAAGACCAAGTGGCCGACTTCGCAGCGAGGAAAGGGATGCCTTTGGAGGAGGCCACCCGATGGTTGGCACCCAATATTGCCGATGATTAAGGAGAGGGACCTGCAAGGTTTTTTCAGTGACCTGCAAGGTTTTTCTTTAACCTTGTAGGTCTTGCTAAGGTTTGCTTGTGAACATTGAGGATGATTAGTATTGTCAATGTGACCTGCAAG
>NZ_FXAO01000005.1:144142-375653 GCF_900177645.1 Arenibacter troitsensis | reverse complement strand
TTTAACCTTGTAGGTCTTGCTAAGGTTTGCTTGTGAACATTGAGGATGATTAGTATTGTCAATGTGACCTGCAAGCTTTTTTTAAACCTTGTAGGTCTAGATGAGGTTTGCTTGTGAATATTGAGGATGATTAATCCTGTCAATGGGACCTGCAAGGTTTTCAAAACCTTGTAGGTCTAGGACTTGGACATGAAAAAAATGTAAAATTGAAATTGCGCCTTAATGTACATCAATAGGCAATGGCCCATGCAGCAGGGATAGGAGCGATATCTTTTTTATGACTTTGGAATAAAAAAATTAAGTGGATAGCCCGGCCACAAACCCGACAGAAAGGAGTGTTTGTGGGCTGCCAAAATAAAATAGAATAGAGAATAAGAATTAAGAAACCCCTTGTTTAGGGGGATAAATAAAATAATCGCTAATGGGCCTTTTCTGTGGAAAAGGTTAGAGGGAGAAATTATGAAAGTAACGGAACACATTAAAAAGGCAGAAGGGAAGACATTGTTCTCTTTTGAGATCATACCGCCGGTCAAAGGAAGAAGTATTCAAGAATTATATGATAATATTGATCCCTTAATGGAGTTTAAGCCACCCTTCATTGATGTAACCACTTCTAGGGAGGAGTATGTGTATATAGATAGGAACGGGTTATTGGATAAAAAATTGACTCGTATGAGACCTGGAACTGTGGGCATTTGCGCCTCAATTCAACACAAATATGGTGTTGATACGGTGCCACATGTGCTTTGTGGTGGTTTCACCAAGGAGGAAACCGAATATGTGTTGGTAGATTGTCAATATTTGGGCATCCAAAATGTGATGGCGCTTCGTGGCGATGCCCGGAAAGAGGAGCAGTATTTTAATCCTACCAAGGGTGGACATGCCTATGCTTCGGACTTGGTGAAGCAGATCTACGCCTTAAATCAAGGCAATTATTTACATGACAAGGTAGAGACGGTACATAGTGCCGATTTTTGCATTGGCGTTGCCGGGTATCCTGAAAAGCACTTGGAGGCACCATCTTTGATTACAGATCTAAAACGATTACAGGAAAAGGTTGAGGCGGGGGCCGATTATGTAGTGACACAAATGTTTTTTGATAATCAGAAGTTTTTCGAGTTTGTAGAGGCTGCGAAGAAAATGGGTATCAATGTTCCTATTATTCCAGGGATTAAGCCTATTGCGGTAAAGCGGCATTTGCAATTGTTGCCACAGGTCTTTAAAATAGACTTGCCACAAGATTTGATAGATGCTGTTGAGGGTTGTTCCACAAATGCCGATGTACGTCAGGTAGGTATAGAGTGGGCCATTCAGCAATCCAAGGAGCTAAAGGCGGCAGGGGTTCCGGTATTGCACTATTATTCCATGGGAAAATCCGACAATATTGAAGCTATAGCCAAAGAGCTCTTCTGATAATGTTTCGGGACCCGTTTTTCCGAATTAATTGTAAGGTTCATGGAAGTATCTTCTAGTATTGTCAAGATTTAGAAAACCTGTTTTTAATTTTTCATTACATTTGCTCCCCATGAACCTAAGGCTATTTCTTATAGGCTGTCTCTCGACAGCTTTTTGCTTTTCACAAAACCGGAAAGAAACCAAAAGGTACACCTTGGACGTTAGCCAATTTTACGGTTCTGTGCTCTTGCACAATCCTGATATTTCACATTTGATCACCAATCATCCTGGCGGTATTATTTTGGGGTATAATAGGAAGACTTATGGCGATGAGGAATGGCAACAACTCTACAATTATCCGGATACTGGTTTTTCGTTCGTATACCAGAATATGAATAACAGTACTTTGGGGGAGAATTTTGGACTATATGCCCATTATAATTTTTACTTTTTTAAAAGAAACCTGCAATTTAGACTGGGGCAGGGTATAGCCTATAACACCAATCCTTTTGACAAGAACCAGAATTTTAGGAACAACGCCTATGGTTCCCATTTTTTAAGTTCTACCTATTTGATGTTGAACTATCACAAAGAGAATTTATTTAAGGGCTTAGGACTTAAGGCCGGGATTTCCCTAATACACTATTCCAATGCCAACGTTACCGCGCCCAACACCTCTACCAATACCATGGCCTTAAATGTGGGGTTGACCTATGACCTGGATGGAGGGGAGGAAAGGGAATATATTAGAACCGAAAAATTGAAGGTTTCAGAGCCTATTAAACTAAATCTCGCATTTAGGTCAGGGATCAATGAGAGTGATGTGGTGGATTCTGGACAATATGCATTTTATATTTTTTCTGCCTATGCGGATAAGCGCTTTACCAGAAGAAGTGCGCTGCAGTTGGGTACAGATGTGTATTTTTCCAACTTTTTAAAGGAACTTATACGCTACCAGTCGGTGGCATTCCCTGAATATGGTGTGCAACCAGATGACGATTACAAGCGGGTAGGAGTGTTTTTGGGCCATGAACTTTTTATAAATAAAATGTCGGTTATTGCCCAGTTGGGGTATTATGTGTACTATCCCTTCGATTTTGAAGGAAAGGTCTATAATAGGATTGGGCTGAAGCGATATTTTTCGGACAAGGTATACGGTGCTGTAACTTTAAAATCGCATGGTGCAAAGGCGGAAGCCGTGGAATTTGGGGTTGGAGTAAGGCTCTAGGGCCAACTAATTGGGCAGATAGCCTGCTCAAAAGATATAAGTAGATGAACTATTTTATTTTGAAGATAGGATTAGGGTGGGGAAACGTTGCGACGATTGTTGCCAGGTATGGCATGTTCTTGGCCATTATGATAACGCTGGTGAATTGCAATAGTGAAAATGCGCCCGATTGCTTTCAAAATGCCGGGGATATTATCAGGGAAACCGTGGAAGTACCCAATTTTACCGCTATTACGGTATATGAGAATGTAGAAATGACCCTAAGACAGGGAAGTCCTTTGAAGGTGGAAGTGGAAACAGGAGAAAATTTGCGTAATGAAGTTGAGGTGGAGGTGGTGGATGGCCGACTTTTATTACGCGATACCAATGATTGCAATTTTACACGAAAATATGGACTTACCAAGGTTTTTGTTACAGCCCCGGATATTACCGAGATCAGGAGCAGCACAGGACTGGATATTTTAAGTGATGGTGTTTTGGTCTATCCCAGTCTAACCTTAATTTCCGAGAGCTTCAACGACCCGGATGCTGGTTATACCAGTGGGGAGTTTAATTTGGAGTTGGACACCCAAAGTTTGGCCATTGTTTCCAATGGGATTTCGTTTTATAATTTAAGGGGTAAAACAACTAATTTTAGTGTAGTTTTTGCTTCCGGGGATTCCCGTTTGGAGGCCGAGGCCCTGATTGCGGAAAACATTAGCTTTAACCACAGGGGATCCAACGATATGCGCTTAAGTCCACAGGAATCACTTAAAGGGACTTTGCGTGGCACCGGGGATGTGGTTAGTTTTAATAGACCAGCCGTAGTGGAGGTAGAGCAATTGTATAAAGGAGAACTTATTTTTATTGAATAGCACCAAAGTCAACGGTCGCAGTCCAACCTCTATTTTTCATAACTTAAAAGTAGTTTACTATTAGACCGATGAATCCTATTAAAAAATATCTAAAGAATATATTTGCCTCCCAACGGGTTATTGGCGGGGACAAGGAATTATTGGGCAAGATTCAAGCAGATCAAATCCTGCAAAAGCTTATAGATGAACAGCGGGTTCCAGGTTTGGCCATTACCGTTCGCAAAAACAATGAAGTGTACTTTGAGAAAGGCTATGGATTTGCAGACGTGGAACAGCAAAGCAACGTGGACCCCCAGAATACCATATTTAGGATTGCAAGTGTGTCCAAGCCTATTGCGGCCGCTGCTTTGGCTAGTATGGTGGAGGAGGGGCTGTTGGATTTGGACGCTTCCATTTATAAATATGTTCCTTATTTTCCCCAAAAAGAGTTCGATTTTACAGTGAGGCAATTGGCGGGGCATACTGCAGGAATAAGAGGGTATCGCGGTGGGGAATATGGCTTGAACAAGCCCTTGGGAATAAAGGAGTCGCTTGCCCTATTCCAGGATGACGACCTTCTTTTTGAACCAGGGAAGGGATTTCAGTATACCAGTTTTGACTGGGTATTGATATCGTTGGCAATGCAGGAGGTAAGTGGTGTGCCTTTTGCGGACTGTGTCCGGGACAGGATATTAAATCCTTATGGTTTAAAAAATACCTTCCCAGAAAATCCAGGGGATCTTCCTCCCAACTGTAGCACCTTTTATTCTACGGGCAGATTGGGGTTTAGGAAGGCAATTCCTGTTAACAATGCATACAAATTGGCAGGAGGGGGCTATTTGTCCACTGCCTCTGATATTGCCCGTTTTGGGCAGGTATATTTGGATTCCAAGTTTCGGGAGAATAAAATTCAGTCCCAATTTCTCACTTCTGGGATCATTAATGGTACTCCTACCTACTACGGTCTAGGTTGGCAGGTAACCCAGGATAAGTTGGGGAGGACCTATTATGGCCATGTAGGCAATGGGGTAGGGGGATATGCCGTATTCTATGTGTATCCAAAGCAGGATATGGTCTTCTCTATCTTGATGAATTGTACCAACCCTGGGGTATTGGATACTTTGGAAGAGGTAATTGGGTTTTTTCTCGGAGAGGTTGTTGTATAACCGCTTTTGAGCGAAACCTTGGTAGATTACTCAATATAATTGGGATTGATTCGTTTGTACAGTAAAATTTAGGTAGATGGTGAATAACTGATTTTCTACTTAATTGTTAGACCCAAAATGCCGATATTTAACATTGGGGACAAATGCTGAAATGAAGATTAGTTATTTCATGGAATCTAAAAGGAGAAATTAAATTGAAAAAAAATCATCAATGAAAAAAGATATTATTCCATTGTTGTTGGCTATAATATTGGTTCTTATTTCCATAGGAATGAATTTATTTATCGATATTGAACTTGATGGGGCATTGTACATAGGGATTGGATGGTTAAGTGTGGCCTCATTTTTTTACTTTGTGGATAAGAAGATTTATTTATTTGCTTTTGGCGCAACCTTATTGGCTGGATTGTTTAGCTTGATCGATATATATTATGTTTCTCCAAAGTTTCAAATTGGCTACTTTTTGGTCAATCCAATTTTTATTCTTTTAATTTTTGGTTTTATTTTTCTTAATAGGGATGGTCTTAAACAACTTTTGGCCGAAGTACCCAAATTGAAGGGTAAGTAATTTTCCTTTGGACCTTTCCTCTTTGTTATTTCTGCTTGAGTTTCATAATGGGGACCGTATTTTATGGAAAATTAAAAGCATTAGAAATTTCTGTAAATAGAATTTTTTCCTAATTATTATATGTCTTTTAGTCAATTTAGATTGTCGTGAATATTTGTATAGAAACCACTTTATTTACGACGAAATCTAAGATTCGCGAAATCCTATAAAAAATAATAACAACCAATTGAGTAAAATGAAGGAGGATGGTATTCAAGAACCAATTATGTCGGTTTCATTAAACAATAAAGCATGATCCTGTTAATGGGCTTTTATAAACGTAATTAATTTACGCAACCAAATAACGATATAAACATCTTAATTTCAGTATTTTAGTGAGTTGTGAGTCTCCAAAGGGAATTTCTTGGGACAAGCTTAATTTTTAACACAAGTAAACAGATGAACAAAGGTGCATTTCTAGTATTGATGTTTGGGATATTGCTTTCCTGCGAAAAAAATGAAGTAAATCCTTCAGATATCAAACAGTTGGGTTATGGCACATCCTTTGGAATGTGCGTGGGCCATTGTAAGAACGAGATGTTGCTAAAGCTGGGAACGGTAATCTATTCCCGTTCTGGTTGGAATAATCAGGTAGAACCCATTTCATGTTCAGAAAACATGACCCAATTAAGTTGGGACTCTCTAAAAAAAACAGTAGATTTAAATGAATTTTATTCCCTGCCCGAAATCTTGGGATGTCCGGATTGTGCAGATGGAGGGGCAGAGTGGTTGGAGATTGAAAATTTTTCCGGTAAGAAATACAAGGTGACATTTGAGTACGGCAAGGAACCCGAGGAATTGAAAAGAATGATAACCGCCTTAAGGAAACAGTTGGAAAAGGGTATTCATTGCGAGGAGTTTTAAAAAATTTCGCTTGTGTTATGCCCATAAAAAGTATACAATGAAATATTTCCTCTTTTTATGTTTGGTATTATTTTTTATAGGTAGTAGTAGTCTCAATGCCCAACAACGAGCCACACCGTCCCTAGTTGAAAAAGCCGATAACGATCTATTGGAAAAGGATTGGAGCAAGCATGAGGCCAATGCATTTGGAAAAAAGGGAATAGGGACAAAGGATTCTATTGGTTTTGACTTCATTTTTAAGGATGCCCTTGGTGGTTTAATGGGCAATCAGAGGTCCAACATTATTTCAGAAAAAAAAATGGTAGAAATGCCCATTTTTAGGCCTTCAGGCAATTATCCCATGACCATTTATCCGATTGATACCACTAAAGCCTACGCCGCAAGAATTTATAAGTATTGATCATATCCACGGTCCTTGATGAAGGCAATTGCTGGGTACCTATTAAAATTGAATTTTATGTCTAATGTACTTCGCTAATGGACAATAAATATACTATTCCAGCACAGGCCCGCATAGGGCATGTACATTTAAAGGTATCAGACTTGGAACGGTCCTTGGATTTTTATTGTAACCTATTGGGTTTTGAAGTAACCACTATGTATGGTAGTCAGGCCGCCTTTATTTCCGCTGGTGGGTACCACCATCATATTGGTTAAAATACATGGCATAGCAAAGGCCTGTCTCCTGCATCTACCCATAGCGTGGGCTTGTTCCATACTGCAATAGTATATCCTACTAGAAAGGATCTTGCAAAAATATACCAGCGCTTACTTAATGAAGAATATCCATTGACCGGGGCAAGTGACCATGGCGTTTTGGAAGCTATTTATTTGGACGATCCCGATAAAAATGGGGTGTAACTTTATTGGGACCGTCCAAAAAGTCTTTGGACCTATGGGCCGGACGGATCCTTGACCATGTTTACCAAACCATTGGATATGGAGAATTTGTTACAGGAGTTGAAAACGGTTTAAATTACACTGCACTATACCTAGGTCTCTTGTAATTTTTTTTTATCTTCATGACCTTATAAATTCTCCTGATATAATAAATACATGAAACTACTAATTGCCTTTTTTTCCTTTGCATTGGTACTATCTTCCTGCAAAACCAAAACCGACACTAAACCCGAAGCTAAAGCTGAAACTGCCACAGAAAGTGAAAACTGGATCTACTTGTTCGATGGCGTAACTACCAACGGTTGGAGAGCGTATAATGGAGACTCCCTGCCTCCGGGCTGGGTCGTTAAGGACAGTGTATTGACATTCGATACCGAATTGGGGCTGGAGCAGGATTATACCGGAGGAAAGGATATAATTTATGGTTTGGAAGAGTTCGATAATTTTGAACTTTATGTGGAATGGAAATTGCCCGAAGGGGGCAATAGTGGTATTTTTTACCATCTAAAAGAAGGTATACCTAATGCAGGGCCGCCAAATATTTCCCCGGAATACCAGTTGATCGATGATGAAAATTATGCAAATATTCATGATCTTACGGCCTACAACCTTAGCCTTGGACATACCGAAAATCCTGCGGCACTTCAACCCTTGCAGCAAACCGCTTCTGATTATGCCATGCATGTAGCCGATCCCGAACAAAAAATATTGAACCCTGTTGGGGAGTGGAATTCTTCCAAAATAGTATTTACACCAGAGCAAGTAGAGCACTGGCTCAACGGGAAAAAAGTGCTGACTTTTGTGCCCTGGTCCAAGGATTGGTATGAAAGAAAGAATTCTGGAAAATGGAAGGATGAGGAATATTACGGCAAGTTCAAGTCTGGATATATCGGTTTTCAGGATCACTCAAGTCCCATTTGGTTTAGAAATATAAAAATTAGAAAATTATAGAATTTAATTCTATCGGTTTGGTTTGACCGTTAAAACAATAAATACTTACTTATGAAAAAAAGAGACTTTTTAAAAAGTACCGCAGCCTTGGGTTTAACGGCTCTTCTGCCATCCTCCGTTTGGGCCTTGTCCAAAAATGGACGTTTAAGAACTGCCCATATTGGCGTTAGTAATATGGGAGGAAACGACCTTGCTTCCATTTCTTCCCATGAATTGGTGGATGTGGTAGCACTTTGTGATGTAGACTCCAAGGCATTGGCAGAGGCCAAAAAATTGCATCCGAACGCTGCCATCTATAAGGATTATAGGGTGATGTTAAAAGAAATGAAGAGCGATATAGATGCGGTAATAGTCTCTACCCCGGATCATACCCATGCGCCAGCTTCCATGATGGCCATGGAGTTCGGTAAACCGGTATATTGTCAAAAACCACTTACCCATCACGTGGTAGAAGCCAGAGCGATGCGTAAAATGGCCAAAGAAAAAAACTTGGTGACGCAAATGGGAATCCAAGTACATTCATTTTACGATTACAAATTGGCCACCTTATTGATCCAATCTGGAATTATTGGGAAGGTAAGTACGGTTAGGGCATGGTCTCCCAAGAACTGGGGGTTCGATGGTCCTGAGCCGGAAGGATCTGATCCGGTACCCGAAAATTTGGATTGGAATCTTTGGTTGGGGACTTCTGCCGAAAGGCCGTACAAGGAGGGGTATTACCATCCGGCCAATTGGAGAAAATTATTGGACTACGGTTGTGGTACTTTGGGCGATATGGGTGTGCATATTTTCGATACCCCGTATAACGCACTTAAATTGGACGTTCCCATGACCATAAAGAACCAGTGTAGAAAACCTACAGGGTTTGGATTTCCTGAGAAAAACACCGTTACCTATACCTTTCCCGGAACCGAATATACGGCCGATACCTTAAAGTGGATCTGGTACGATGGGAAAGGGGCCCCTGAGAAGCATAAAGACTTAAGGTTGCCCAACAACGAGAAGCTTCCTGGACAGGGAGCAATGTTCGTAGGTGAAAAAGGAAGACTTTTATTGCCACATTTTATGGAATTGCCCAGACTTATTGTGGATGGTAAATATCAGGAACTGGATCTGTCCATTATTAAGGATCAAGAGGCTATTGGGGAACCGGTCAGGGACTACGATTCCGAGGGAAATAAGCACTATCATCAGTTTGTGGATGCCTGTTTGGGCAAAGCGGAATGTAGTGCCCCTTTTGAATATTCGGCTCGACTTACCGAAACTATATTGTTAGGGGTTATTGCCGGTCGTTTTCCAAATAAAACGTTGCATTGGGATAATGCTACCGCTAGGTTTTCGGAACCTGAGGCCAATAAGTTCCTTGATGCACCGTACAGGGATTTCTAAGATTTTTTTCAATACATAAATCCAAAAGCCCATGGGCCATTTTTCATCGGAATGGCCATGGGCTTTTTTTATGGATGAATTTATGTTTTTAGTACTCGTAAAATTTGGTTTTGTAATTATGATAAAACCATAAGATTCTTATCTTTAGGATATGCAACAAAAGCCATCTTCTTTCTCTATTAAAAATTGGTCCGATGATGACAAGCCTCGTGAGAGATTGGTGCAAAAAGGAAAATCTGTTCTTTCCGATGCAGAGCTGATAGCTATATTAATTGGCTCTGGAAGTCGTAATGAAAGTGCCGTGGAGCTTTCGAAACGCATATTGGCCTCTGCGAACAACAATCTGAACGAATTGGGAAAATTGTCCATTAAACAACTCATGCAATTTAAGGGCATAGGGGAGGCAAAAGCGGTTTCCATAGCTGCGGCTCTGGAAATAGGAAGGAGACGCAGGGGAGAAGAGGCTCAGAAAATAACGAAAATCAATAGTAGTAAAAATGTCTTTGAACTTTTACAGCCTAAAATGGGAGAACTTCCCCATGAGGAATTTTGGATAGTTTTTCTGAATAATTCCAATGCAGTGCTGCAGGCAGGGCAACTTAGCAAGGGAGGTATTACCGGAACATTGGTAGATGTTCGCTTGGTATTGAAACAAGCACTGGAATTAGGTGCGGTAGGATTGATTTTGGCCCATAACCACCCTTCAGGTACTTTAAAGCCAAGTGAGGCCGATAGGCAAATTACAAAAAAACTAAAAGTAGCATCGGAAGCCCTGGATATAAAAGTTTTGGACCATGTCATCATCACACAAAAAGAATACTTTAGTTTTGCAGATGAAAATATCCTTTAAAATGGGACTTGTTATCTATGGTCTTGTACAGAGAATTCCATGATCGAATAAAATATATGTCTTTTTTAAAAGTGCTAAGTAAATAGTTATGTTGCTCATCTATACCCATAAAATTACCCATCGCTTCAGTTATATTATGCGGCATATTTTTACTACTATTTTGGGGATAGAGGTTACCTATACCACTAAAGTTGAGGATTTTATTAAGCATACCGGGCCAAAGATAACCTACACCAAACAACCGTTGCAGAATGAATTTTTTGTACGGAGCAACGACCTGTTGTTTGAACAGGGAATTAACGACATACAGATCTATTTGGCCGATTGGCAGGGTACACCTTGTTTTTTTGCTGCTGGAGATAGAAGCAATCTCCCTTTCGATATTTTTTCCGCTAGTTTTTATATGTTGAGTAGGTATGAAGAGTATTTGCCCCACGTTAAGGACATGCATGGCAGATTTTCGCCCAAGGACAGTTTGGCTTTTCAAAATGATTTTCTGGAAAAGCCCTTAGTGGATATTTGGGCCCAAAAGTTATTGTCCGCGCTAAAGGATAAATTCAAGGACCTTAAACACAAGCCAAGACATTATAATTATACCTCTATCATAGATGTTTCCAGTTCCCATTGTTTTGCATATAGAGGCTTTGTCCGTGGTATGTCAGGATTTTTTTACGATCTGGCCTCTCTTAAGATTCGTAGGGTTTTTGATAGGGTTTCGGTATGGTTCAATTTAAAGAAAGATCCCTATGACAATTTTTTTGAGCTTATAGAATTACACAGGAATAATAAGGTAAAGGGGATGTTCTTTTTTCAGTTCGCGGAATATTCCACTTATGATAAAAATGTATCCCCTAACAATAACAAATTTAAGCACTTAATTAAATCTGTTGCGGACTATGACAAGGTTTCTTTGTCCTGTTCCTACAGCTCCTTTAATGATATAGGCTTGCTTAAGGAAGAGAAAAAAAATCTTTCCAATGTAATCAACAGACCTGTGAGTAGTTCCCGTATGCGGTATAACAGGGTGGACATTCCCGAAACATATAGGAATTTGATCGAAGCCGGTTTTACGGACGATTATACCATGGGGTATACCCATGAAATTGGATTTAGGGCGGGTACCTGTACCCCTTTTTATTTTTATGATATCCCCTTGGAAGTTCAGCAACCAATTAAGATACATCCTTTTGCGGTGCACGATTACGGTTTGTTGAAATACAGGAATAGGACGGAGGCATTTTCTGCTGTGGAAAGACTTTATTTGGAAACTAAAAAGGTAAATGGGAAATTTATAACCGTTTTTTCAAATGAATTAATTGGAGGCGAAAGTAAATTGAATTGGAAGAAATTATATAGTAGTATTTTAAAACGTGTAAATGTTTAAGAACCTTGTTACGGATGTTTTTTTTGATCTGGACCATACCCTATGGGATTTTGAAAAAAACTCTGCCCTTACATTTCAAAAAATTCTCGCGGAGAACTCCGTCAATGTCGAACTCAACGATTTTTTAAGGGTATATATTCCCATAAATTTTGAATTTTGGAAGCTTTATAGGGAAGGAAAAATATCCAAAAGTGATCTCAGGTTCCAAAGGTTGAAAATTACCTTTGATAAGCTTGGCTATTCCATATCCAATGAATTGATAGATGTTCTATCCGATCAATATATTGAGCATTTATCTTCCTACAACCACCTTTTTCCCAATGCAACGGAGGTTTTGGACTATTTGAAACCCCATTATAAATTACATATCATCACCAATGGTTTTCAGGAAATACAGCATAAGAAATTACGCAGTTCCAATATTCATAATTATTTTGAGCATATAATTAATTCCGAAATGGCCGGGGTAAAAAAGCCAAACCCAATCATCTTTAGGTTGGCACTTGAAAAGGCTAAAGTGCAGCCCCATAAATCCCTCATGATCGGTGATAGTTTGGAGGCAGATATTATGGGGGCAAGGTCGGTAGGGCTGCATACCCTGCATTTCAACGCCAATAATGAACCAAAGCACGAATATTGCGACATGATTCACGATTTGAGTGAAATAAAATCTTATTTATAGAGTTATAGTTTGTAGTAACACTATAACAACACGGTACCGGTAGTTGTTCTTGTAAGGATTGGTATGAGAAATAGTATATTGTTTTCCTTTATTATTTTGCTTGCACTATATTCTTGTATAGAAAGGCAAAACTTCGACCAATATGATGATTTGGAAATTATCCCTACAGTAGAGGCCAGTATATTGTATATTGAATCGCCCGAAAGATTGCTAAATGAAATTCCCGGACAGGATTTTTATTCCCAAAATTTTAATTTTGATGGTTTTAGTGTGGATGCTTTCTCGGATCGGGTTTTGGATGGCTTTGTATTTTATGAAATTGAGAATACTACCAGTAAGGAAATGGAGGCCACGGTTGAATTTTTGGATGAAGGAGGGAATACCCTGGACACCCAATATTTTCATATAGATCCGGCCCCGACGCCCCTAGTGCAGTTGCAGGTGGCTTATGGTACTGGTCGCAGCATAGAAATTATAAAAAACACCTCCAGTATAAATGTCAGTGTTCGAAATTTAGGTGATAATAGTAGTGTATCCAATCTCCCGGACCCTAAAATTATTTTTAGGTCCAGCGGACAATTCAGACTTCGTTTAAAATGAGACAAGTTAAACTCGTCTTATTATCCTGGTTGCTGGGCTGTTTCTTTATTACTGCCCAGAACAAACAAATACTGTACGATTTTACAGAGATTCCCCAAGCCTTAATGATTAATCCGGGAATGTCCACAGACTTTCAATGGTATACCGGAATCCCGGTATTGTCAGGAATTTCATTGCAGGCCGGGAGTAGTGGGCTTACTGTAAACGATCTGTTTGCGGACGATGGAGTGGATTTTAATGTCAAGGTAAGGGAACGGGCCATATATGGTATGAGTACCCGTGATGAGCTTAGCGGTACTTATCAGGTAGAATTGTTAAGTGGTGGTTTTCGTGGTCGTAATCGGGATAATTTCTATTCTTTCGGGATTTACAATGAAGGTGATGCCATTGGCTATTGGTTTAAGGATTATGCCATCTTGGCTTTTGAGGGCAATGCCAATCAATTGGGAAGAAAATTTGATCTCGGGCATTTAAAAACACGCGGGGAAATGCTCAATGTGTTTCATTTCGGATTGAATAAAAGAGTGGATGGAGCCCTGACGATTGGCGGAAGAGCAAAAATTTACTCCAGTGCCTTCAATTTTTCATCTACCAAAAACAAAGGATATTTTGTAACCAATGAGGGGCAAAACAACCTCCTGGCCAATACCTTGGATGCCGATCTGGAATTAAGGTCCTCCGGGCTTAATGAGATTGAGGACGCCTTGGATAATGATAGTTCCCTTTTACCTGGTATCTTGACCAGAAGACTTTTTTTTGGAGGAGATCTGGGATTTGGTATCGACCTAGGATTTACTTATAAACTTAACAAACAAACCGTAATTACCGGAAGTTTGTTGGATTTGGGCTTCGTATATAGTTCCACCGACGTTAAGAACTATACCATAAAGGGCAATGCCACCGTGGAAGGAATAGAAGTTATTCTGCCGGATGCATTTTCAAATTCCAATGCCGATTTTTGGCAAGATCTGGTGGATGAGGTAGATGCCTTGGTCCCGCACGGCACCAATGATAAGAATTATATTTATTTTAGGCCTACCAAACTGTATGGTTCCTTACGTTATAATTGGGGAGAACCCTCTAATCCGAGTATGGATTGCGACTGTAATTATATAGTGTCCAAACGGAAGGACTACACCAAATACGCCAATGGTGTGGGTGGTCAGTTGTATATGATTAATAGGCCCAGAGGGCCACAAGCTGCCCTTACAGCCTTTTATTTACGAAGATTTGGAAGGGCAATGGCGATAAAAACAACCTATACCGTAGATAAGTTTTCCTGGAGCAATATTGGACTAGGACTTAATCTACAGGCCGGCCCGGTAAATATCTATGTTATGGCGGACAATCTATTGGCCTATGGTAACCTGGCGGATAGTCATTACTCCTCTTTTCAGTTAGGATTAAATATTATATCTTGGGGGAAGAAATAATATTGGAACAATTACAGCTAACAATAAAGAATTTAACTGTTCCTTTGTAAGGACTTAAATTTGGGGCTTTTAATTTTTATAAGCCAA
The DNA here is from genome assembly GCF_900177645.1 of Arenibacter troitsensis. Classification (GTDB taxonomy): domain Bacteria; phylum Bacteroidota; class Bacteroidia; order Flavobacteriales; family Flavobacteriaceae; genus Arenibacter; species Arenibacter troitsensis. Next base: position 361,284 of record NZ_FXAO01000005.1, on the reverse strand, counting down.
ATTGGTTTGGTTTTTGCCTTCATTATTATTTATGTCAATAAAATGTGCCCGTGAATGGATCACAAAAGATTTATGGTACCTTTATTTGTGGAAAAAAAATCAAGGAACACAGGTAGACATTGTAAAGATTAACTATGAAATTTAAAATGATGAAAAACTTTTTTTTACCCCTTATTTTAATGTGTGGCCTATTGGGAATGTCACAAGCGGAATTAAACAAATACAAGTACATTATAGTCCCTACCAAATTTGAAACCTTTAAACATGAAAATCAGTATCAGACCAGTACAATGATCAAATATAATCTTGTTGAAAATGGCTTTACAGCCGTTTATGACAATGATATGCCCGCGGATCTGTTGGCCAACAGATGTCTTGGGCTGCTTTTGAATCTTAAGGATGACTCGTCCATGTTTACAACAAAGGTAACCCTGACCCTTAAGGATTGTCAGTCCAATGTGGTCTACACTACCGTAGAAGGCAGTAGCAAGGAGAAGGACTACAAATCCGCCTATTCCGAGGCAATAAAGGAATGTTTTAAATCTTTGTCAGGGCTCGGGTACAAATATGAACCTAGCGGGGATACCGATCAGGCGACGGTAAGCTTTAAAAATGATGTTAAAAGAATTGAAGAGAAATCCAGTGTAGCGCCAAATCAAAATATACCTAACCCTGTAGTTCAGCAAAAAGCTACCCTGCAGGAGCAGTCCTATAAAAATATGGAACCGGTTCAGTCCAATATTGCCAAGGCCGAAAATATGCCTACCTTGGCATTACCGGATGTGGATTATAAGACAGAGGATTCTGGGGTGTTATATGCACAGGCAATTGCAAACGGTTTTCAATTGGTAGACAGCACACCTAAAATAACATTGAGGATGTATGCTACCTCCCAGGCCAATTTCTATATTGCCGAAGGGGATGTGCATAGTGGTGTGGTTTTGAAAAAAGCCGACAAGTGGTATTTTGAGTATTATGAAGGCGATAAATTAATGGGGCAGGAATTGAATATTAAATTCTAAGTGAACTTCGATATTTGTTGCTTAATTAGAAGTCATATTTATCTTTCCATCGCTTTTTCAGGAAATCTTTGATGGCATTTTCCCGTTGATTATTGCCAGGACGGTAAAAACTGGTTTTGGCTACTTCCTTGGGCATAAATTCTTCGGCTACAAAATTATTTTCGTAGTCATGGGCATATTTATAATCTTCCCCGTAACCTAGGTCTTTCATTAGTTTGGTAGGAGCGTTGCGCAATGCCAAGGGTACGGATAGGTCCCCTGTTTGTTTTACGGTTTGCTGGGCCTTGTTGATGGCCATATAACTGGCATTGCTCTTTGCTGAGGTGGCCAAATAGATAACGCACTGACTCAATATAATCCTAGCTTCGGGATATCCTATGGTTGTAACGGCCTGAAAAGTAGTATTCGCCATGACCAGGGCCGTAGGGTTGGCATTGCCAATGTCTTCCGAGGCGAGAATAAGTAGGCGTCTAGCAATAAACTTCACATCCTCTCCGCCTTCGATCATCCTGGCCAACCAATATACGGCTGCATTGGGGTCGCTTCCCCTTATCGATTTTATAAAAGCAGAGATAATGTCGTAATGTTGCTCGCCGGTTTTATCATAAAGAACTGTGTTCTTCTGAATTTTACTCAATACCAGGTTATCCGTAATGGTGACGGTATCCGTTTCTTCCGAATTGATGATAAGCTCAAAGATGTTTAACAATTTTCTTCCATCACCCCCAGAGAGACGCAGTAGCGCTTCGGTTTCCTTGAGTTTTATTTTTTTGGTTTTTAAATACTTGTCCTCTTCCATAGCCCTTTGAAGCATGGCTTCAAGATCTTCTTTTCCAAAGGGATTTAGAATATATACCTGACAGCGGGAAAGAAGTGCCGGAATTACCTCGAAGCTGGGGTTTTCCGTGGTGGCACCTATTAGGGTGACCCATCCTTTTTCCACGGCCCCTAACAGGGAATCCTGCTGCGATTTGCTAAAGCGATGGATTTCATCAATAAAAAGTATAGGATTTTTGGTCGTGAACAAGCCGCCACTTTGCTTGGCCTTTTCTATAACTTCCCGAACATCCTTTACGCCACTGCTAATGGCACTCAAGGTATAGAAAGGACGGCCACTTTCTTGGGCAATAATATTGGCCAAGGTGGTTTTTCCTGTTCCTGGAGGCCCCCATAGTATCAATGATGGTAGGATTCCTTTTTTTATTTGATGGGTCAATGACCCATTTTCTCCCACCAAATGATTTTGGCTTATATAATCCTCCAAAGTTTTGGGGCGTACCCTTTCTGCTAGTGGCTCGTTCATAGGACAAAAATAAGACATTTAAAGGGATGACAATTTATCCGAAAAAGGAATCTTGGCCAGAATATTGAATTAAGTTTTATATTTCGGATATGACAGAAAGCAACTATTTTAAATTTTCCAATTCAGTAGTGGTATTACCTTTGTTGGCGGTACTCTCTATCTGGACCGTTTATTGGTTTGAAATTCGGTTTCAGGTCAATTTTAACGATTTTGGTATTTATCCTAGAACTTTGGAGGGATTAAGGGGAATTGTCTTTAGTCCGTTTATACATTCGTCCGTAGAACACCTATATAACAATACCATTCCAATTGCCATACTTTCCGCATCCCTTGCTTATTTCTATAGGAATATAGCCATTAAAGTATTGTTGTGGGGCATTCTTTTATCGGGTGCTATAACCTGGCTTATAGGAAGACCATCCTATCATATTGGAGTCAGTGGATTGATATATGTACTAGTGAGTTTTATTTTTTTTAAAGGTATTTTATCCAAGCATTACCGCTTGGTTGCCTTATCCCTGATGGTAGTTTTTATTTACGGTAGTTTACTGTGGTATATTTTCCCGGTTGAGGATGGTATTTCTTGGGAAGGTCATTTGGGTGGATTTCTCACGGGTATATTTTTGGCCTTTGTTATGAAGGCGCCACTACCCAAATTGAAAAAATATGATTGGGAGAAGGAGGATTATAATGAAGAAGAGGATGAATTCTTAAAACATTTTGATGAACACGGGAATTTTATTGATAGCAGACCTTCGGAAGAGAATGGGGATATCATAATAAAGTATCATTATAAAAAGGATTCAGGGGAAGGAAGGGAAGATCAATAGACTAGGCAGAGTAATTCCAGCCAAGAATGGAATTGAACGTTTTAGGGTTCAGTCCCTTTGGAATTTGGAATAACTCTTAAAGCTATGATGTCATGATGGGTTTTTTCTACAACTCTTGACGTTGCCTTACTGCTTCGTAAAGGAAAACTCCACAAGCTACCGAGACATTAAGGGATCCTATCTCTCCTAACAAGGGAAGCTTTGCCATATGGTCCGCGGCCTTTAGGATGGATGGGGAGATACCCACATCTTCCGATCCCATGATTATGGCACAGGGTTCCTTAAAGGAAACTTCATAAATGGTGTTTTCTGTTTTTTCGGTGGCGGCAATAACTTTAATGCCTGATGCCTGTAGGTAATAAACGGCATCTTTTATGTGGTCTATTTTGGCTATCGGTACTCTAAAAGCGGCTCCGGCAGATGTTTTAATGGTGTCTGCGGTAACCGGGGCAGCTCCTTTTTTCTGAATTATGATCCCGTCCACTCCAGTACATTCGGCCGTTCTTATGATTGCCCCAAAATTCCGAACATCCGAGAGCTGGTCCAACAACAGGAAAAGGGGAGTGGTCTTGGTCTCCAAGGTTTTTTCAACCAGTTCTTCCACGGTTAAAAAGGTAATCGGGGATATATTGGCTACAACGCCTTGATGGTTATTCTTGGTAAGTCGGTTTAATTTTTCAATAGGCACATAGGAGGCCGTTATGCCGTTTTTTCGGATCAGTGTTTCCATATCCCTGGACAAATCTCCCTTTAGGCCTTTTTGTATAAAGACCTTGTCTATAGGCTCATTGGATTTTATAGCTTCTATAACGGCTCTAATGCCATAAATTTGTTCGGTGTTCTTCATGGGGTAAAGGTAAATAAAAAACCACCCGATTAAGGGTGGTTTATGGTAATTATTTCGACCTAAAGTGTTAAGGTAGATCGTTAATTTTAGCCGTGCTTTTATATCCAGAATATTCCCAAATTTCACCTGGAATATCCGAAAATTCAGCCTTAAAAGAAATGCTGTCTACAACATCACCACTTGGTGTTGTAGCACCTCCTTTTACAATTTTACCATCGGTGATAGTTACGGTTACATCGTAATACAGTTCTTCCAAATCTGTACCGCCAAATGTCAAAGCATCAAGGTTCAATGGAACTTTTGCTTTTAGACCCCAGCTGTGCTCCTGATCATCCAACCACATAAACTGCGTATCATTGGCAGAGGTATTGTAAATACTGATAGTATTGGTGCCAGCTGGATCACCGTCATAAATCATATCAACAACCCATGTCCCAGTAACTTCGCTAATTAGGATATCACTCTCATCGGGCATTGATTCAACTTTATCACAAGATACAAATGAAGTTACCAAAGCAAAACTTAGAAACAAGTAGCTTAGTTTTTTTAATATTATATTATAGTTCATTTTCTTCAAGTTTTTAATTAAAATAAGTATCAGTTTGGGTAAAGACCGTTTCAAATGTGTAATCAAAATCCCAATAAACAGTAAGTGTAAGCGTCTTGGCCACAGGGTTTACGATTAAGCTCACAAAAGTATTTGATCCACCAAATGTATTGGTAGAAACGGGCCCTTCGCTAGTGAAATCATTTGTTGCAATATTATTGGCTTTAAGAACCAAACCTGGAGTTGCATAAGAAACACCTAGTCCTCTTCCGTATTCGTACCAACCACCTTGTGCATCAGATATAGCATATCGATCATCGCCCAAGTCCTTAATAATAAACGGACCATTATCTTGGTAACCGGCAGGAGAACTTCCATCTCTTGAAACGGAAGCTGTATACATTCCAGCAATACTGGTCACTAAATCACCATTACATTCAGGATACAAAACGGTCCTAAATTCAGTGGCAGGAATGTCATCGGTATTAAAGGCGCTATAGGACACCTGATAAACATCAGGACCATCAACTACTGAAGTAGCTCCAAAATATTTTCCGCTTACTTTTGTTTCTAATTCAATTTCTTCTCCTCCGGCAGAAGCTACGGCTCCTGGATCTGAGTAGGAACTTGCGTCACATTCCAATGTAACGTCACCACCTTCCAAGGTAATCGTAGGTAGGTAGGTAACTACTGAAACGTCTGATGAGCCTGGTGCTTCTACACTAGGGTCACAACTGGTTAACATCAATCCTAGGATTGAAAACGTACATACTATTAATTTATATTTTTTCATCTTTTTATTTTTTTAATTATCCCAAAATATGGCATCTGTAATCTGTCTTTGTGGCAAAGCATTTGGATTTAAACTTCTTTCAGATTCAGGGTATAACCATGCGGCAGGAAATGATCCACTTGGTAAAACAGATAATGGTGGAGTTTGAAAAATTCCATCCGTAAAAATCCTACTTGCAGGCCTGTCAAACCTTCTAGTTTCAATCCATCCCTCGTCTTCTTGCGTCCCATTTAAAGAAATCCATTTTTGTATACCTATTAGATCAAGTTTATCATCTAAAGTGGTAGCTCCGGCAAAATTTAATGAGCTTATATAAGAAGCGGCGTCATCAACTTCCATGTAGTCAAAGTTCAATTCAATGGCAGTAGTAAATGCTGTTTCGGCATCGTCACTGGTATTGTATCTTGCATCGGCCTCTGCTCTCAAGAACCAAACTTCCCAAGGGCTCATTAAAATGGCTGGATTTGTAGCAGAGTAAGCATATTCAGAAGCCATACTATAATCAGATGCTGGTGCCGTGAAAGGTTCGTCATCTATGGTTCCTTGATCTATACCGCGCAAGTTTCCGGCAAATGTCCCGGTTGTGGCCTTGGTATATAATACTTCAGCTCTAGGGTCATTTAGTGATTCAAGTAGATTTAATGACGCATTACTGGCAAAATAGAACATACCTACACCAAATTCTGCTCTTGCAAACATTGGATTTTGATCACCAGTACTTCCGGAAAAAGGAATGAAGGGCATATCATCAACGGTCTCAATAAAAGTACCATTGCTTATAAGGGCTTGAACGGCCGACCCTTGTGCATTTACTTCAGATGTTCTCATTAAAACTCTTAATTTTAACGAATTGGCGAATTTTATCCATTTTGAGGCATCACCCTGATAGATAAAATCATCTTCTCCAACTACATCATCTTCTGCTAGTGCTAAATCACTTAGGGCCTCATCCAACATCGCGACCAATCCAGGGTATATAACAGCCTCAGCCGAATCAGAATTTGGGGTTAGAATTGAGCCATCCTCAATAGCGCCTGAAATGGCTTCAGTAAATGGAATGTCTCCAAAATGGTCCACCAAACCTTGAAATAAATAGGCCTTTAATACATTGGCAATACCTCTATATGCTGCAGAACTACTATTTTTGGTAATATAATTTAAATCGGTTAGGCAGTTGGCATAGGCACGTTGCCAGTAGCCGTTAAAATCACCTCCAGCAGAAACATAACGTTCTTCATTTCCAATTGAAACTCCAATTCCCCAAGTATAGTATTGGCTCCAAAGCATGGATTCTTCGTAATTCAAATCCTGATCAACAATGTATCCCATATAAGCAATGGCTGCGCTCAAAACTTGTGGGTCTCCAGCGGATGGGAAAGTGTTCGGGTCTACATTAACCTCTTCCAAACTATCAGTACATGAAAAGCTTAGTGTTAATAATAGAATAAGACATATATTAATTATTTTCTTCATCGTATTATTTTTTTATTAAAATGACAATTGTAAGTTAAGCCCTACACTTCTTGAAGAAGGTGTTTGGGTTGTTTCAATACCTTGGGCATTGCCTGTTGTACTAACACTACCACTTGAACTAGTACTGATTCCATTAATTTCTGGATCAGCATATTTGTTGCTATCAGGTAACCAATACTTAAGGTTTTTACCAAATAAGGATAATCTAGCATTTGTAAAGAAAGTATCTTTTAGAAGGTCCTTAGAAAAGGTATAACTCAGTTCCACCTCTCTTAACTTTAAAAAGCTTGCATCAATTAATTGGGTAGAAACTGGAGCATCATAATTGGTAAAATAATCTTGCTCTGTAATTTGAACGGTATTTTCAGAAAAAGTACCATCTTCATTATCTACAACAGAATTTGGGAAAATAAACGGTTCCCTATTATATACGGTAGTGTTAACGTTGGTACCATTAAAATTGGTATTGTACTTCGTTTGGGAGGCAAATAGTCCGCCTTTTTTTCTGTCGAACAAAACTCTAAATCCAAATCCTTTGTAATTAAGATTGGCCCCAAAATTCAGTAAATAATCAGGCTGGTTGTTACCTAAAATAACATCGTTATCAGGGTATACAGGAAAACCAGTATTGGCGTCAACAATAACTTCTCCTTGATCATTGTATTTAAAGTCGTTTCCTTTAAAAGAACCAAATGGCAATCCTTCTTTTGCAACCATGGTAACTGTGGTTCCTGCGGCAAAACCAAAAGTGCCAATTGTTAACTCGTCTATATCATCTGTAATGTTAACAACTTTATTGTCGTTGGTAGAATAGGCTCCAAACAACTCAAAATTTAGACCATCAACCAAACCTAGAATTGGTTTTAAGGTTAGGGAAAGTTCATGCCCTTTGTTCTCCATTCTACCAATGTTGCTCACCGTTTGGGTATAACCTGTAGATCTTGGAAGGCTTATGGTAACAAGCTGATCATCATGATTGGAATGATAATAGGTATAGGCTCCGCTAAGTCTGTTTTTAAAGAATCCGAAATCAAGACCAACTTCGTAAGTAGTTGTTAATTCGGGTTTTAGGCCTGGATTTCCGATAGTGTTTCCAATGGTAAAACCAGGGATGCCGTTCTTTGGTAAAGTAAGTGCGTAATCACCTAAATCCACAATTTCTGGATTACCCACAAAATAAGAGTTTAGTAAATATAAATCGGCATCTTTTCCAGATGTACCGTAACTACCTCTTAGTTTGGCGTAATTTACAATGTCATTTTCTATATTAAATAAATCTGTTACAACAACGGAAGCACCAACAGCTCCGTAAAAAAAGGAGTTGTTTGTTGATGGAAGCGTAGAAGACCAGTCATTTCTAGCTGATAATTCTAGAAAGGCTGCATCTTTATAGCCAAGTGTTGCATTCCCTAAAACCCCAAAAATTCTATATTTAGTTCTGTTCAAACTTGAAGTAGGCTGCTGACTACTATTGGCTAAATTGTATGTACCTGGAACTACCAAGCCACCTACTGTACTTCCTACGAGACGGTCAGTGGTTCTTTGGAAGAAATTATATCCTCCTGCGGCGGTTAGTTTTAGGTTTTCACTTAATTCAGCGTCGTAATTAACCAATACCGTAGCATCAAGGTTTTCAACTTTAATGTTGGTGTTAATGTATTCTCCTAAAGAATTATGTCTTCCATTTCGGGTTGTAATTTCTAAGTTGTCGGTCCAAACCAATTGTTGACCTCTTGTATACGTTGGTGTCCATACATCGGTTTGGGTATTTACAATATTACCACCAAAGCGTCCGGTTATGGATAGGTTATCCAAAAAATTATAGGTTAAGGAGGCGTTGGCTAAAAAGTTGTCGATCTCTGCCTCGTTGCCATATTCATTTAAAATATAATACGGGTTTACAGATGAATAAGACCCCCAGTACCCGTTAAGATCATGAAATGGACTTGTGTAGTCTCTCAATTCGGTAAAAGGGATGTTTACTGGAGATTGAATCGCCATTGCATAGGCGTTATTCCCTTCAAAAGCACGTGATCCTTCCTGAGCAGTATTTTGATCAACTCTGGCGTAACTAACCTTGAAATCGGATTTTAATTTCTCGCTTAACTTTGCGGAAGCGTTAAAGGTGATGTTATTTCTGTCGTAAGAAGTGTTGTCCAGTATACCCGTTTGCTTTGTATTACCATAAGAGGCATAATAGGTAAAGCCATCATTGGATCCGGATAGGTTTATGTTTTGGGTTACCGTGTAGCCAGTGTTAAAAAAGTCCTTTAATTGATTGCGCACCGGGCTATATGGTCTAGTCAAGGCTTCTAATGACCCATCTCCATCGGAATCAATTGGTGAAGTCCATGGTCTTACAACACCATCCATTGCTGGTCCCCAAGACCAGTTTTCTCCAGAATCAAGGTGAAGGTTGTCATATCCTTGACCAAACTTATTTTGGCGTTGTAAAACAATAATTGCCGTTTCCATTGAGGTTGAACCATTGTAATTGACTTGCATCTTTTTACCTTGACCGGTTTTGGTGGTAATAAGAACAACTCCCGATGCACCACGAGATCCATAAAGCGAAGTTGCGGAAGGACCTTTTAAAATGGTTACAGATGCTATATCGTCAGGATTGACGTCATTGAACCTGTTACCGAAATCGGAATAACCAGTTGTGGATTCGCCAGCACCTCCTGAAGTAGAGGTGTTGTCAATTGCCACACCATCAATAACAATTAAAGCATTGTTGTTACCGGTAAGCGAACCTGAACCTCTTAATACAATTCTGGTAGATGAGCCCACAGAACCAGAAGCGGTAGATAAGTTTACACCAGCAGCTTTACCCCTTAATGCTTCTAAAGCATTTTTGTTAGGGACAGAAAGCAAGTCTTCCGATTTTACAGTCTGGTTGGCATAAACCGTTGCTTTGGCGTTTCTGTCACCAGTACCAAAAGCGGTAACTACCACTTCTTCCAGTGCCTGGGCATCTTCTTGCATTTGAACATTGATGGTGTTACTGGCACCAACGGTCATGTTGGCATTTTTTTGTCCTATATAGGAGAACACCAAAACTTGACCTGCCTCTGCCTTGATAGTGTATTGTCCATCAAAATCAGATTGGGTACCAGTCGTTGTCCCTTGAACAAGGATGTTAACTCCAGGGAGTGGTAGACCGTCTTGGTCTGTTACCGTACCTGAAATCGTTTTTTCTTGTGCAAAAGATAATTGCACAATCAACGCTAAAAACAGCGTTAGGATTCCATTTAACTTTGTTTTCATTTTATGATTATTTGAATTAGCAGCCGCAAAATTCCTAATTTAATGTTAATAAAACAACTTTTTGGGCATATTTCTTATGCGTGCATAGGAAAAAAATGTTAAAAAAGGCTAATTAAGAAGATATTATGGGATTTTTAACACAACCATCCCTGTTATTTTTACATTTAAAACAATTAGTTGATATGTCTGTAGGATTTTTTTTCAGAAAATAAGTTAATATATTGACAATTTCGCAATAATCACATTTTAAAGGTGTTTATGGTCTTGTTCGTTGAACTTTTCTAGGTGATTAATCGATTAAGCTGAGAATTTGTTATAAAAATGTCGATTTATGACGCACTTATTATTTGTGTATTGTTCTTTTTGTTTCCAATTCTTCAATTTCTCGAAGTTTAGTTTTTTGTTTGTTTTTGATGTAAGAAAAGGGTGTCTAAGGATCTAATTCTAGGTTACTGAATATGTTGCGAATAAAAATTATAAAAAATAAATAGCACATGATTTGAATTATTGTGAATAATTACTACATTTGCCAGCCCTTAAAAGAGGGGTTAAGTTTTTATTATACAAAAATAGTATGCCAACAATTTCACAATTAGTACGAAAAGGAAGAGTCACGATTACTAAGAAGAGTAAATCGGCTTCTTTGGATTCGTGTCCTCAAAGAAGAGGTGTATGTACACGTGTTTATACTACCACTCCTAAGAAACCAAACTCTGCAATGCGAAAAGTTGCGAGGGTTAGGTTGACCAACGGAAAGGAAGTAAATGCTTACATACCAGGTGAGGGTCACAATTTGCAAGAGCACTCGATAGTATTAGTAAGAGGCGGAAGGGTAAAGGATTTGCCAGGAGTTAGGTATCACATCGTTAGAGGTGCCTTGGATACAGCAGGTGTTGCTGGAAGGACACAACGTAGATCTAAATACGGAGCAAAACGCCCTAAGAAGTAAAAATTTGTTGAAAGTCATATAGTAAAGGCCAAATTGCTTTTAATGTAGGGCTATTGACCATTAACTCAAAAAGAAGAAATGAGAAAAAAGCAGGCAAAAAAGAGACCACTTTTACCAGATCCAAGGTTTAATGACCAATTGGTGACCCGTTTTGTTAACATGATGATGTGGGATGGGAAAAAGTCGGTTGCCTTTAAAGTTTTTTACGATGCTATTGATATCGTAGAAGAGAAAAAGACAGACGAAGAAAAAACCGCATTGGAACTATGGAAAGATGCATTGTCCAATGTTATGCCTCATGTTGAGGTAAGAAGTAGAAGGGTAGGAGGGGCTACTTTTCAGATTCCTATGCAGATCAGGCCGGATAGAAAGATTTCAACCGCAATGAAATGGCTTATTAGTTATTCTCGTAAGAGAAACGAAAAGGCGATGTCGCAAAAATTGGCAGGGGAAATTTTGGCTGCATCAAAAGAAGAAGGTGCTGCTGTTAAGAAAAGAGTGGATACTCATAAAATGGCTGAGGCCAATAAGGCATTCTCACACTTTAGATTTTAATAAGCAGAAATGGCAAGAGATTTAAAATATACAAGAAATATTGGAATTGCAGCACATATTGATGCTGGAAAAACTACTACGACCGAAAGGATTTTGTTCTATACGGGCGTTAGTCATAAAATAGGTGAGGTGCACGATGGTGCGGCTACAATGGACTGGATGGAGCAAGAGCAGGAAAGGGGTATTACCATTACTTCTGCCGCTACTACTTGTGAATGGAATTTCCCTATGAAAAATGGGGCAGTTACAGATGAAACCAAGCCATATCACTTTAATATTATAGATACTCCGGGACACGTTGATTTTACCGTTGAGGTAAACCGTTCCCTAAGGGTGTTGGACGGGTTGGTATTCCTGTTTAGTGCGGTTGATGGCGTAGAGCCCCAGTCTGAAACTAACTGGAGGTTGGCCGATAATTACAAGGTGCCAAGAATGGGCTTTGTAAATAAAATGGACCGTCAAGGTTCCAACTTCCTTAATGTGTGTAAGCAGGTTAGGGAAATGTTGAAATCCAATGCAGTTCCTATTGTATTGCCGATTGGTGACGAAGCTGATTTTAGGGGTGTAGTTGATTTGGTTAAGAACCGTGCAATTATATGGCACGAGGAAAACTTTGGTGGTACTTTTGATGTAGTGGATATTCCGGCCGACATGAAAGATGAGGTAAAGGAATATAGGGCTGCTTTGATAGAAGCTGTTGCCGAGTACGATGAAAACTTGATGGAAAAATTCTTCGAAGATGAAGATTCCATAACTGAAGATGAAGTGCACGCTGCTCTAAGGGCTGCTGTTATGGATATGAGTATCATACCTATGATCTGTGGTTCTTCATTTAAAAACAAAGGGGTTCAATTTTTGTTGGATGCCGTTTGTCGTTACTTGCCATCCCCATTGGATAAGGATGCTATTGTAGGTACCAATCCTGATACTGAGAAGCCTGAGTCTAGGAAACCTAGTGTTAAGGAGCCATTTGCAGCCTTGGCATTTAAGATTGCTACCGATCCATTTGTGGGTCGTTTGGCATTCTTTAGAGCTTATTCAGGTAGGTTGGATGCAGGTTCTTATGTGTTGAACAATCGTTCAGGAAACAAAGAGCGTATCTCTAGAATTTACCAGATGCATGCCAATAAGCAAAATGCAGTGGAATATATTGAAGCTGGAGATATAGGTGCGGCTGTAGGATTTAAGGATATTAAGACAGGGGATACTTTGTCTGATGAAAAACACCCAATTGTTTTGGAGAGTATGAACTTCCCCGATCCGGTTATCGGTATCGCGGTAGAGCCTAAAACAAAAGCTGATGTTGATAAGTTGGGAATGGCTTTGGCTAAATTGGCTGAAGAGGATCCAACTTTCCAGGTAAAAACAGACGAAGCATCAGGTCAAACTATTATTTCCGGTATGGGTGAGCTTCACTTGGACATTATTGTTGACCGTTTAAGACGTGAGTTTAAGGTTGAAGTAAGTCAAGGTGAGCCTCAGGTTGAGTATAAGGAAGCTTTGACCAAGACTGCTGCGCATAGAGAGGTTTATAAAAAACAATCTGGTGGTCGCGGTAAGTTTGGTGATATCGTCTTTGAGATGGGACCTGCTGATGAGGATTTTGTTGGAACTGGTTTACAGTTTGTTGATGAGATCAAAGGTGGTCGTATTCCAAAAGAATTTATCGGTCCTGTTGAAAAAGGATTTGCTGCCGCTATGAAGAACGGGCCATTGGCCGGATATGAAATGGATAGGATGAAAGTGGTTCTTAAGGATGGTTCTTTCCACCCTGTGGATTCTGATGCACTATCTTTTGAATTGGCTGCAAAAATGGGTTATAAAGCTGCTGGTAAAGCTGCTGGGGCTATAATTATGGAGCCTATCATGAAATTGGAGGTTTTGACTCCAGAGGAAAACATGGGTGATATAGTAGGTGACTTGAACCGTAGAAGGGGAACTGTTACCAATATGGATGACAGGGCAGGTTCCAAAGTTATCAAAGGAGAGGTGCCATTGTCCGAGATGTTCGGATATGTAACTTCTTTAAGAACCTTGTCTTCTGGTAGGGCAACTTCTACGATGGAATTTTCACATTACGCTGAGACCCCATCCAATATTTCAGAAGAGGTGATCAAGAAAGCAAAAGGATTAACAGCTTAAATCGTACTAAGATGAGTCAAAAAATTAGAATAAAATTAAAGTCGTACGACCATAACTTGGTGGATAAATCTGCTGAGAAGATCGTAAAAACGGTAAAGACTACAGGTGCGGTGGTAACTGGACCAATTCCTTTGCCTACACATAAGAAAATATTTACGGTGTTGCGTTCACCGCACGTAAATAAGAAAGCAAGAGAGCAGTTCCAATTAAGTTCTTACAAAAGGCTATTGGATATATACAGCTCTTCATCAAAAACCATCGATGCCCTTATGAAGTTGGAACTTCCCAGTGGTGTTGAGGTAGAGATCAAGGTGTAGTGAATCTTGGTTTTCTGGAGCAATAGCGAACTGAAAATCGTAGATGAATTGCATTCCGAACTTGTTTCGGAATCTGGTGAAAGAAGAGACAGACCCTGAAAGGAGTTCAGGGTAGACATGTCCCGAGCGTTTCGCGAAGGAAAAACGGAAAAAAATATATTCAGGGTTGAATTATATTTTGACCCTGTTTTTTTGTCAAAAAGTTTAAATAGTAATTAATTAATAATCAATTATAAATATGTCTGGGTTAATAGGTAGAAAAATAGGTATGACCAGCATTTTCGATGAAAATGGAAAGAATATTCCATGTACAGTAATCGAAGCTGGACCATGCGTAGTTACCCAAGTCAGAACCGAAGAGGTGGACGGGTACAATGCCCTTCAGCTTGGTTTCGATGACAAGGCAGAAAAACGTGCTAATAAAGCGGCTACAGGTCACTTTAAAAAAGCAGGAGCTTCTCCTAAGAAAAAGGTCATGGAATTCAGGTATTTTGAAGAAGGTGCGCACAAATTAGGGGATACTCTTGGAGTTGATCTTTTTGTGGAAGGAGAATTTGTTGATGTAATCGGTACCTCTAAAGGTAAAGGTTTTCAAGGTGTTGTTAAAAGACACGGCTTCGGCGGTGTTGGTCAATCAACCCATGGTCAGCACAATAGGTTAAGGGCTCCAGGTTCCATTGGTGCTGCTTCATATCCTGCAAGAGTGTTTAAGGGAATGAAAATGGCCGGTAGAATGGGTAGCGATAGGGTTACCGTTCAGAACCTAAGAGTATTAAAAATTGTTCCAGAAAAGAACCTTTTAGTGGTAAAAGGTTGTGTTCCTGGACATAAGAACGCTTACGTAACTATTGAGAAGTAATGAAGGTAGCAGTTTTAGATATAAAGGGAAAAGAAACAGGTAGAAAGGTTGAGCTTTCGGACGCTGTATTCGCAATAGAACCAAACAATCATGCTGTTTATTTGGATGTTAAGCAATATTTGGCACACCAAAGACAAGGTACGCACAAATCCAAAGAGCGTGCTGAAATAGCAGGTAGTACAAGAAAGATCAAAAAACAGAAGGGAACAGGTACTGCTCGTGCGGGTAGTATTAAGTCTCCTGTGTTTAGAGGTGGTGGACGTATTTTTGGACCAAGACCAAAGGATTATAAGCAAAAATTGAACAAAAATGTTAAGCGTTTGGCCAGAAGGTCTGCCTTGACTTTGAAGTCAAAAGACAATGCTATAATGGTGGTTGAGGACTTTAATTTTGAAACGCCAAAAACAAAGGATTTTAAGCAAATTTTGAAGTCTTTGGGCTTGGAGAATAAAAAATCCTTAATTGTGTTGGGTGATTCAAATAATAACGTATATTTGTCCTCACGCAATTTAGAGCGTTCTGAGGTTATAACTAACTCAGAATTAAGCACTTACAAAATATTAAACGCTAACAACCTGGTGTTGTTGGAAGGTTCTTTGGAAGGAATCGAATCGAACTTAATTAAATAAGCGAACCATGAGTGTGTTGATAAAGCCAATTATTACGGAAAAAATGACTGCTGATAGCGAGTTGCACAATCGTTATGGTTTTTTTGTTGACCCAAAAGCCAACAAGATCCAGATTAAGGAAGCAGTGGAAGCAACTTATGGTGTTTCTGTCGATAAAGTTCGAACAATGAATTATGGTCCTTCGCGCAAGTCGCGTTACACTAAAACAGGTGTGCAGCACGGAAAGACAAGTGGTTTCAAAAAAGCCATTGTTGATGTAGCAGAAGGAGATATTATTGATTTTTACAGTAATCTATAAAGACAAAAAATGTCAGTTAGAAAATTAAAACCAATCACTCCTGGGCAGCGTTTTAGAGTAGTAAACGGATTTGACGCCATTACTACTGATAAGCCGGAAAAAAGCTTGCTTGCTCCGTTAAAAAAGTCGGGAGGTAGAAACAGTCAAGGAAAAATGACCATGCGCCAGAAAGGTGGAGGTCATAAGAGAAGGTATCGTGTTATCGATTTCAAAAGGGATAAGCAAGGTGTTGCTGCGACCGTTGAATCAATTCAGTACGATCCAAACAGAACAGCTTTTATAGCATTATTGGAATATACCGATGGCGAAAAGAGATATGTAATTGCTCCAAACGGATTGCAAGTAGGGCAGGAAGTATCTTCAGGTAGCGGGGTTGCTCCAGAAATTGGGAATGCACTTCCTTTGAGTGAAATACCTTTGGGTACTATCATTTCAGGAATTGAGTTGCGTCCTGGACAAGGAGCGGTAATGGCCAGAAGTGCTGGTACATTTGCCCAGTTAATGGCAAAGGAAGGTAAGTTTGTTACCATTAAATTGCCATCAGGTGAAACCAGATTGGTTTTAGCGGATTGTTTGGCCACTATAGGTGCGGTATCCAACTCTGATCATCAGTTATTGGTGTCAGGTAAGGCCGGTAGAAGTAGATGGTTGGGAAGAAGGCCAAGAACAAGACCAGTAGCTATGAACCCTGTTGATCACCCCATGGGTGGTGGAGAAGGTAGGGCTTCTGGAGGTCATCCTAGATCTAGAAATGGAATTCCTGCAAAAGGATACAGGACCCGTTCCAAGACCAAGAGTACCAACAAGTATATTTTAGAACGTAGAAAGAAATAAAAAGTAGAAAGAAATGGCACGTTCATTAAAGAAAGGACCTTACGTTCACTATAGTTTGGATAAAAAAGTCCAACAAAATGTTGAATCTGGTAAAAAGGCAGTCATTAAGACATGGTCTAGAGCTTCTATGATTACTCCTGATTTTGTAGGTCAGACAATAGCGGTTCACAATGGAAAGCAATTTGTACCTGTTTTTGTAACAGAGAACATGGTGGGTCACAAATTAGGTGAATTTTCTCCAACACGATCTTTTAGGGGTCACGCTGGAGCAAAAAATAAAGGAAAAAAGTAAGCTATGGGAGTTCGTAAAAAACAAATGGCCGAAAGAATTAAGGCTGAAAAGCAGCAAATAGCGTTTGCAAAGTTAAATAATTGCCCTACGTCCCCTAGAAAAATGCGCTTGGTTGCGGATTTGGTTAGAGGTGTAAAAGTAGAGAAGGCGCTTGCTATTTTGAAATTCAACCAAAAGGAATCATCTCGTAGATTGGAGAAGTTATTGCTTTCTGCAATTGCTAACTGGCAATCCAAGAATGAGGACGCCAGTGTTGAGGATGCTGAACTTTTTGTTAAGGAAATTAGAGTGGATGGAGGAAGTATGTTGAAAAGACTACGTCCTGCCCCACAGGGAAGAGCACATAGAATTAGAAAACGTTCCAACCACGTTACCTTGGTTTTGGGATCTAACAATAACACACAAAGCTAGAGCATTTAGTATGGGACAGAAAACAAATCCAATCGGAAATCGTCTAGGAATTATCAGAGGATGGGAATCTAACTGGTACGGTGGAAACGATTATGGTGATAAACTTGCCGAAGACGATAAGATCAGAAAATATGTTCATGCACGTTTGGCAAAAGCAAGTGTGTCTAGAATTATTATTGAGCGTACTCTTAAGTTGATTACGGTAACCATTACCACTGCAAGGCCAGGTATTATCATTGGTAAAGGTGGTCAGGAAGTAGACAAATTAAAGGAAGAGCTTAAGAAGATTACGGACAAGGAAGTTCAGATCAATATTTTTGAGATAAAAAGACCTGAATTGGACGCTAACCTTGTTGCTGCCAGTGTAGCGCGACAAATAGAAAGTAGAATTTCTTTTAGAAGGGCTATAAAAATGGCAATTGCAGCGGCCATGAGAATGAACGCTGAAGGAATTAAAATTCAGATATCTGGACGTTTGAACGGAGCTGAAATGGCAAGATCCGAATCTTATAAAGATGGTAGGATTCCATTGTCTACTTTTAGGGCCGATATAGATTATGCTTTGCATGAAGCACATACAACCTATGGAAGATTGGGTATAAAAGTGTGGATCATGAAAGGTGAGGTTTACGGCAAAAGAGAACTTTCCCCATTGGTAGGTATGGCAAAAAGCCAGTCTCAGGGAAAAGGTGGAAAGCAGGAAGGACCGAAGAAACAACGTCGTAGAAAGTAATTTTTTAAAGAAGTAAAGAAATGTTACAGCCAAAAAGAACTAAGTTCCGCAAAATGCAGAAAGGTCGTATGAAAGGGATCTCTGGAAGGGGACATCAACTTTCAAACGGTATGTTTGGTATTAAATCAATGGATACCTCTTTTATAACATCGCGCCAAATAGAAGCAGCTCGTATTGCGGCAACTAGGTACATGAAAAGAGAAGGCCAATTATGGATAAAAATATTTCCGGACAAGCCTATCACCAAGAAACCTTTAGAGGTTCGTATGGGTAAAGGTAAAGGTGCTCCAGAATATTTTGTAGCTGTAGTATTGCCAGGAAGGGTTATGTTCGAGGTTGCCGGTGTGTCTCTTGATATTGCAAAAGAGGCTTTACGTCTTGCGGCACAGAAACTACCAGTAAGAACTAAATTTATTATTGCTAGGGACTATTCTGCTTAATATAATTGCAAGGAATCATGAAACAATCAGAAATAAAAGAATTATCAGTTGAGGGGTTAAAGGAAAAGAGTGCTGAATTTAAAAAGCAGTATTCCGATTTAAAATTGGCCCATTCTGTGACACCATTGGAAAACCCTTTACTTATCAGAAAGGTAAGAAGAACTGTGGCAAGATTGGCAACTGAATTAACTAAAAGGGAATTACAATAATTGGTTCTGCTTTATGGAAAAAAGGAATTTAAGAAAAGAGAGAATAGGCGTTGTAACTAGCAACAAAATGGAGAAATCAGTAGTGGTTTCAGAAGTTAAACGTGTTAAGCACCCTATGTACGGTAAGTTCGTGTTGAAAACTAAGAAATATGTTGCGCACGATGAAAAGAACGATTGCAATATTGGCGATACTGTTAAGATCATGGAGACACGTCCATTGAGTAAAACCAAATGTTGGAGGTTAGTGGAAATCATTGAAAGAGCTAAATAATTATGTTACAGCAAGAATCTAGACTAAAAGTAGCGGACAATACGGGTGCAAAAGAAGTTTTGACCATTCGTGTGTTGGGAGGTACAAAAAGAAGATATGCTTCTGTTGGGGATAAAATAGTAGTTGCCGTTAAGGAAGCTACGCCTAACGGAGCTGTTAAGAAAGGTGCAGTTTCCACAGCAGTTGTTGTAAGAACAAAGAAAGAAGTTAGAAGACCTGATGGTTCTTATATTCGTTTCGATGATAATGCATGTGTACTTTTGAACCCAACCGGGGAAATGAGGGGAACACGTGTTTTTGGACCAGTGGCCAGGGAACTTCGTGATAAGCAGTTCATGAAAATTGTATCATTGGCTCCAGAGGTGCTTTAATAAATATAGCAAAATGGGAAAATTAAAAATCAAAACAGGGGATACTGTTAGAATTATTGCCGGAGACCACAAAGGGGTAGAAGGTAAGGTTGTAAGTGTAGACCGTGAAAAAAACAAGGCGATCGTTGAAGGTGCCAATATGGTGTCCAAACACGAAAAGCCAAGTGCTAGCAATCCTCAAGGTGGGATTGTTAAGAAAGAGGCTCCCTTACAGATATCCAATCTGTCTTTGATCGATCCAAAATCTGGAGAGACCACTAGAGTTGGATTTGAGGTAAGAGACGGTAAGAAAGTAAGATTTGCGAAGAAATCTAAAGAAGTAATTTAGTTATGGCTTACGTTCCAAGATTAAAACAGGAATATAAAGAAAGAGTTATTAAGGCTCTTAGGGAGGAGTTTGGTTACAAGAATGTAATGCAGGTTCCTAAATTAGAAAAAATTGTTGTTAGTAGAGGTGTTGGTGCCGCTGTAGCGGATAAGAAGCTTATTGACCATGCTGTTGATGAGTTGACCAATATCACTGGCCAAAAAGCAATTTCAACGATGTCTAAAAAGGATGTTGCTGCATTTAAATTACGTAAAGGAATGCCAATTGGGGCAAAAGTAACCTTACGCGGAGAGAGAATGTACGAATTCTTGGATAGATTGGTTACAACTGCATTGCCAAGGGTAAGGGATTTCCAAGGAATTAAGGCTACTGGTTTTGATGGAAGGGGAAATTATAATCTTGGTATTACGGAACAAATTATATTTCCTGAAATAAACATTGATAAAATTAACAGAATCAATGGTATGGATATTACATTTGTAACCTCTGCCGAGACAGATAAAGAAGCTAAATCATTATTAACCGAATTAGGACTACCTTTTAAAAAGAATTAGTATGGCTAAAGAATCCATGAAGGCCCGTGAGGTCAAGAGAGAAAAGATGGTAGCTAAATATGCCGAGAAAAGAAAAGCCTTAAAAGAGGCTGGTGATTATGAGGCATTACAAAAATTGCCAAAAAATGCTTCCCCTGTGCGTTTGCACAACCGCTGTAAATTAACTGGAAGACCAAGGGGTTACATGAGAACTTTTGGTATATCTAGGGTTACTTTTAGGGAAATGGCCAATAATGGCCTTATACCAGGGGTTAGAAAAGCTAGCTGGTAATTTAAAGAGTATAAACTGGTTTCAGGTTTAACAATACTGTTAAAAACCGTTACCGTAAATCAATAATTATGTTTACAGATCCAATCGCGGATTATTTAACTAGAATTAGAAATGCAAGTAGCGCCGGCCACAGGGTGGTTGAGATTCCTGCATCTAATTTAAAGAAAGAAATTACTAAAATATTATTCGATCAAGGATATATTTTAAGCTACAAATTTGAAGATAATGCGGTTCAGGGGACTATTAAAATAGCCTTGAAGTATGACAAGTTCACAAAAGAGCCGGTTATAAAGAAGATTAAGCGAGTTAGTACACCAGGACTTAGAAAATATGCTAGCTCATCAGAGTTACCAAGAGTATTAAATGGTCTTGGTATTGCTATTATTTCTACTTCCCATGGTGTAATGACCAGCAAACAGGCAAAGCTTGAGAATGCAGGTGGGGAAGTATTATGTTATGTTTATTAATACTATAAAGATTAAGAAAGATGTCTAGAACAGGTAATAATCCAATAGCAATTCCAGAAGGAGTAACCGTAGAGGTTAAGGAAGATGTTATTACTGTAAAAGGTAAGCTGGGAGAACTTTCCCAAGAATTTTCTGGTGCTGCTGTTAAGGTTGAAGACGGTCAAGTATTTGTTACAAGGCCTTCAGATTCCAAGGAGCATAAAGCAAAACATGGTCTTTACAGATCTTTGATCTTTAATATGGTCCAAGGAGTTTCTAAAGGATGGGTTAAGGAATTGGAGTTGGTAGGTGTAGGATATCGTGCCAGCAATCAAGGACAAACATTGGATCTAGCTTTAGGATTTTCGCACAATATTGTTTTGGATTTGGCTTCAGAGGTAAAAGTGGAGACCGTATCCGAAAAAGGAAAGAATCCAATTATAAAGCTAAGTTCGCATGATAAGCAATTAGTGGGGCAGATCGCCGCTAAAATTAGATCTTTCCGTAAGCCAGAGCCTTACAAAGGAAAAGGAATTAAGTTCGTTGGTGAACAATTAAGAAGAAAAGCTGGTAAATCGGCTTAATAATTAGCATTATGGGATTAACGAAGACTGAAAGAAGACTACGTATCAGAAGGAGGATTAGAAAAATATCCTCAGGTACTGCAGAGAGGCCAAGGCTTGCTGTTTTTAGAAGCAATACAGGGATATACGCTCAAATTATTGATGATGTGGCTGGAACAACTTTGGTGGCTGCTTCCTCAAGGGATAAGGAGTTGGCCAAGGCTAAAGGGACTAAAACAGAAGTGGCTAACCTAGTTGGTAAGGCTATTGCCGAAAAGGCAAAGGAAGCTGGAATAGAGGCTGTTGCTTTTGATAGAGGTGGTAACTTATACCATGGAAGAGTAAAATCATTAGCCGATGGCGCTAGGGAAGCAGGATTAAAATTCTAATAATATTATGTATCAGAAATACAAAAACGTAGAGACTGTTAAGCCGGGAGGTTTAGAATTAAAAGATAGATTGGTTGGGGTACAACGTGTTACCAAAGTTACTAAAGGTGGTAGAGCGTTCGGTTTCTCCGCTATAGTTGTTGTAGGTGATGAAAATGGTGTTGTAGGTCACGGTCTAGGTAAGTCTAAGGAAGTTGCTACGGCAATTGCCAAGGCTATTGAGGATGCTAAAAAGAATCTTATTAGAATTCCATTGAACAAAGGTACTTTGCCACATGAACAAAAAGGGAAATTCGGTGGAGCTAGGGTTTATATCCAGCCTGCATCGCACGGTACCGGAGTAATTGCAGGTGGTGCCGTTAGGGCAGTATTGGAGGCAGTAGGTGTTCATGATGTATTGTCTAAATCACAGGGCTCTTCCAACCCTCATAACGTAGTAAAAGCTACTTTTGATGCGCTTTTACAACTTAGAGGGGCAAAGACAGTTGCAAACCAAAGAGGTATTTCTTTAGAAAAAGTTTTTAAAGGATAAAACCAAGAATATAATGGGAAAGATTAAAGTAAAACAGGTAAAGAGCAGTATTAAAAGAGCTCAAAATCAAAAGAGAACATTAGAGGCTCTTGGTTTACGTAGAATAGGACAGGTGGTAGAACATGATGCTACCTCAAATATTCTTGGAATGATAAATAAAGTTAAACACTTAGTTTCCACAGAGGAGGCTTAATATAATTTTAGTGTTATGAATTTAAGTAATTTAAAACCAGCGGATGGTGCCGTTCAAAAAGCCGGTAAAGTCGTAGGTAGAGGTCAGGGTTCCGGTAAGGGAGGTACTGCTACCAGAGGGCATAAAGGTGCTAAATCCAGGTCTGGTTATTCTAAGAAAATTGGTTTCGAAGGTGGACAAATGCCATTGCAGAGACGTGTGCCAAAATTTGGTTTTACAAATGTCAATAGAAAGGATTACGCTGGGATCAATCTAGAAAAATTACAGGAATTGGTAGATAAGGGAGCCATTAAGGATACGGTTACTTTGGATACGCTTGTAGAAAATGGATTGGTTGGCAAAAATGATTTGGTTAAGATTCTTGGCAATGGAGAGCTTAAGGCTTCCCTAAAAGTTTCTGTACATAAATTTACAGCTACCGCAAAGGCCGCAATCGAGGCTGCAGGTGGTGAGGCTATAAGTTTATAAGCAAAGAATACTATGAAGAAATTTTTCGAGACATTATCAAATATTTGGAAGATTGAAGAACTAAAGGGTAGGATTATCGTTACCCTTGGTTTGCTTTTGGTGTATCGTTTTGGTGCCCAGGTAGTTCTTCCAGGTATTGATTCTACCCAGTTAGCTGGTTTGGCGTCCAGTACCGATAGTGGTATTTTGGGTATTTTAAATGCCTTTACCGGTGGAGCATTATCCAATGCCTCGGTATTTGCATTGGGAATTATGCCTTATATCTCCGCTTCCATTGTGGTGCAGTTGATGGGAATAGCCATTCCTTATCTTCAAAAGTTGCAAAAGGAAGGTGAGAGCGGTAGAAAGACGATCAATCAAATTACTAGATGGCTTACCATTGGTATCTGTATTGTTCAGGCTCCGGCGTACTTGTACAGTCTAGGGGCTTTGGGTGTTCCGGATAGTGCCTTTGTATTTGGTAAGGGTCTTGATTTTGTGATCCCTTCTGTAATAATTTTGGTTGCAGGTACTATTTTTGCTATGTGGTTGGGTGAAAAAATTACCGATAAAGGTATTGGAAATGGAATTTCCCTTCTGATCATGATCGGTATTATAGCTACTATGCCACAGAATTTTGTACAGGAGTTTATCTCTAGGACTGCCAATAATAACGGTGGACTTATGTTCATGCTTATTGAAGTTATTATTTGGTTTATCGTGATTTTGCTTTGTGTACTGTTGGTAATGGCTACTCGTCAGATTCCAGTGCAGTATGCAAGAAGAACTGCTTCTGGTGGGTATGAAAAGAATATCATGGGATCTAGACAGTATATTCCTTTAAAATTGAATGCCTCTGGAGTAATGCCCATTATATTTGCCCAAGCTATTATGTTTGCTCCCGGGTTGTTGGGAAAGACCTTTAACAATACTGCTGTAGGACAATGGATGGAAGTTCAGTTCCAAGATATATTTGGATTGGCCTACAATCTTTTGTTCGGGTTCTTGATTATTGTATTCACCTATTTTTATACGGCGATTACGGTACCTACCAATAAAATGGCCGATGATTTAAAAAGAAGTGGTGGTTTTATCCCAGGAATTAGACCAGGAAAGGAAACTGGGGATTATTTGGATAAGATTATGTCATTGATTACATTACCCGGATCTGTTTTCCTTGCTTTGTTGGCAGTATTGCCGGCAGTAATCGTAAAGATTATGGATGTACAGGCAGGTTGGGCTTTGTTTTACGGTGGAACTTCATTGTTGATTATGGTAGGTGTGGCCATCGATACGGTACAACAAGTAAATTCTTATTTGTTGAACAGACATTACGACGGTTTGATGAAATCAGGTAAAAATAGAAAGGTAGCATAGATTATGGCTAAACAATCAGCAATAGAGCAAGATGGAAGCATAATTGAGGCATTGTCAAATGCCATGTTTCGCGTGGAGTTGGAAAACGGTCACGTGGTAACGGCGCATATCTCTGGAAAAATGCGTATGCATTACATTAAGTTGCTTCCAGGGGATAAGGTTAAGCTCGAAATGAGCCCTTACGATTTAAGTAAAGCAAGAATTACATATAGATATTAAGCAAATAGGATGAAAGTTAGAGCATCAATAAAGAAGAGAAGTGCCGAGTGCAAGATTGTGCGTAGAAAAGGCAGATTGTACGTAATTAATAAAAAGAATCCTAGATTTAAACAAAGACAAGGGTAATTATGGCAAGAATTGCAGGTGTAGACATACCAAAACAGAAAAGAGGGGTAATAGCCCTAACCTATATCTTTGGTATAGGAAAAAGTAGGGCAAAGGAGATTTTATCGACTGCCCAAGTAAGTGAGGATACCAAAGTATCTGACTGGAACGATGATGAGATTGGTCGTATTCGTGAGGCAGTTTCTTCTTTGACGATAGAAGGGGAATTGCGTTCTGAAAACCAATTGAACATTAAGCGTTTAATGGATATAGGTTGTTATAGGGGTATTCGCCATAGATCTGGTCTGCCTTTAAGGGGTCAGCGTACCAAAAACAACTCTAGGACTAGAAAAGGTAAGAGAAAAACAGTTGCTAACAAGAAGAAGGCAACTAAATAATAATTAGGATATTATGGCAAAGGCAAATGCAAAAGCGGCAAAGAAGCGTAAAGTTATAGTAGAGTCTGTGGGCGAAGCCCATGTTACTGCTTCTTTTAATAATATTATTATTTCTTTAACCAATAAGAAGGGTGATGTAATTTCTTGGTCTTCAGCAGGTAAAATGGGTTTCAGGGGTTCTAAAAAGAACACTCCTTATGCAGCTCAAATAGCTTCTGAGGATTGTGCTAAAGTTGCTCATGAAGCTGGTTTAAGAAAAGTAAAGGTGTATGTAAAAGGACCAGGAAATGGTAGGGAATCTGCTATTCGTTCCATACATAACTCAGGAATTGAGGTTACGGAGATTATCGATGTAACTCCAATGCCGCACAACGGTTGTAGACCACCAAAAAGAAGAAGAGTATAATTAATAGTAATCAATTGCCCCAATGGGGTGTTTCAAGGAGATGTAGTTACGATTATCGAAGGATAAGCCTTAATTCATGATCACGTTTCCAAACTAAAAGAAAATGGCAAGATATACAGGACCAAAAACAAAGATTGCCCGTAAATTCGGTGAAGCAATTTTCGGAGATGATAAATCTTTTGAGAAAAGAAATTATCCTCCAGGACAACACGGTAATAACAGACGTCGTGGTAAAAAGTCTGAATACGCTATCCAGTTGATGGAGAAGCAAAAAGCAAAATACACTTACGGTATTTTGGAAAAACAATTCCGAAACATATTTGCAAAAGCAAATAGAAGTAAAGGAGTAACCGGGGAGGTTTTACTTCAGTTGTGCGAATCCCGTTTAGACAACGTTGTTTACAGAATGGGTATTTCCCCTTCTAGAAGTGGAGCAAGACAATTGGTTTCACATAGACATATTACGGTAAACGGAGAGTTGGTGAACATACCATCCTATACCTTGAAGCCAGGTGATGTTGTTGGTGTTAGGGAAAAATCAAAGTCTTTAAAAGCGATCGACGACGCTCTTTCTGCAAACAGCAGTGTGTACGAGTGGATCACTTGGAATTCAGAAAAAATGGAAGGTAATTTTGTTGCCGTTCCGGAAAGAATGCAAATTCCAGAGAATATCAAAGAACAATTAATAGTCGAGTTATACTCTAAATAAAAACAACACTGATCCAATTATGGCATTATTAAATTTTCAGAAGCCCGATAAAGTTATAATGATTGATTCCTCCGATTTCGAAGGTAAATTCGAATTTCGTCCTTTGGAACCAGGTTATGGCTTAACTGTTGGGAACGCATTAAGAAGAGTTTTGCTTTCGTCCTTGGAAGGTTTTGCTATCACTTCTGTTAGAATTGATAAGGTGGAACATGAGTTCTCTGTAATTTCCGGTGTTGTGGAAGATGTTACCGAAATCATTCTAAATCTTAAACAAGTTCGTTTCAAAAGACAGATAGACGATGTGGATAGTGAAACAGTATCTATCTCTGTTAGCGGAAAGGAACAATTGACTGCAGGTGATTTTCAAAAATTTATTTCTGGTTACCAAGTATTGAACCCAGATTTGGTTATTTGTAACATGGATCCCAAGGTTAGTATTAACATGGAGATTACCATAGACAAAGGTAGGGGGTATGTGCCTGCTGAGGAGAATAAAAAATCCAATGCACCACTAGGTACCATAGCCGTAGATTCTATCTTTACTCCTATCAAAAATGTAAAGTACAGCATTGAAAACTTTCGTGTAGAGCAAAAGACCGATTATGAAAAATTGGTTTTTGAAATCGCAACCGATGGTTCAATTCATCCTAAAGAGGCATTGACCGAAGGTGCGAAGGTGCTTATACACCACTTTATGCTGTTCTCCGATGAGCGTATTACCTTGGAGGCGGACGAGATTGCACAAACAGAGACCTACGATGAGGAATCATTGCATATGCGTCAGCTATTGAAGACCAAATTGGTTGATATGGATCTTTCTGTAAGGGCATTGAACTGTTTGAAGGCTGCTGAAGTGGATACTCTTGGTGATCTGGTTTCTTTTAACAAGAACGATTTGATGAAGTTTAGAAACTTTGGAAAAAAATCCTTGACCGAATTGGAAGAATTGGTTATCAACAAAGGCTTGAGCTTTGGAATGGATTTGTCAAAATATAAATTGGATAAAGATTAATTGAACTTTCAAGGGAATTGGGAATACCAAAACCAGGAAAGACTATAGAAAAGAACAATGAGACACGGTAAGAAAGTTAATCATTTAGGAAGAAAGGCGGCCCATAGAAAATCTATGTTGGCAAACATGGCCTGTTCATTAATAGAGCATAAGAGAATTAATACAACTGTTGCCAAAGCAAAAGCTTTGAAGCAATTTGTGGAGCCATTGATTACCAAATCAAAAACTGAGAACAATCAAACAGTTGAGAAGGGTACTCACAATAGACGTATTGTTTTTAAAAGCCTTCGCGACAAGTATGCGGTTACCGAGCTTTTTGGCAGTGTTGCCGAAAAGGTGGCCGACAGACCAGGAGGATATACCAGAATTATCAAATTGGGTAATCGTCTTGGGGATAATGCGGATATGGCAATGATAGAGCTTGTAGATTTTAACGAAATCTACAACGCTGGCAAGCCTAAAAAGCAAAAAACCACAAGAAGGGGTAGAAGCAAAAAGTCAGATGATACCACAACAGTTGTTGAAGAAACAGTAAAGGCCGAAGTTCCAAAGACTGAAGCTCCAAAGGCTGAAGAACCAAAAGTAGAAGAGCCGAAGGCTGATAAAAAAGCTGATGATGCTAAAGAGTAAAATTGTTATTAAATATTAATAATTGTAAAAGGATAAGCCTAAAAGCTTATCCTTTTTTTATGTTATTTTGCAAAACGAAAAATTGTAACGCCAAAAAATGAAGTATCAAACAAGAAAAAAAGCAATATTGTTGCTTGCCGATGGAACCATTTTTCACGGTAAGGCTGTAGGGGACAAGGAAGGAACTGCCTTTGGAGAGGCTTGTTTTAACACGGGAATGACCGGTTATCAGGAAATTTTTACAGATCCGTCCTATTATGGACAAATTATGGTAACCACAAATGCCCATATAGGGAATTATGGTGCAAATAATGAGGAAGTGGAATCTGATTCTGTGAAAATTTCAGGCTTGGTTTGTAAAAATTTTAGTTATAACTATTCCAGACCTGATGCAGATTTAAGTTTACAGGAATTTTTGGATAAAAATAATCTTTTGGCTATTTCCGACGTGGATACCAGGGCCTTGGTGGGATACATTAGGGATAATGGTGCCATGAATGCCGTAATATCTACGGACGTGGATAATATTGAGGAGTTAAAAAAGAAATTGGCGGAAGTACCAAGCATGGAAGGTTTGGAGCTTTCTTCGAAAGTTTCTACCAAAGAAGCCTATTATTATGGAGATAAGGATGCAAAATATAAAGTGTCTGCCCTCGATATCGGAATTAAGAAAAATATACTTCGAAACTTGGCAAAACGGGATGCTTACATAAAGGTTTTTCCATACAACGCAACTTTCGAGGAGATGAGCTCTTGGAACCCCGATGGCTATTTTATTTCCAATGGCCCCGGAGATCCGGAACCTTTGCACGAAGCAATAGCATCGGCCAAAGAGATGATTAAATCGGACAAACCTTTGTTTGGGATATGTCTGGGGCATCAAGTTTTGGCATTGGCCAATGGGGTTTCTACTTACAAGATGCACAACGGACATAGGGGAATTAATCACCCGGTTATGAATTTGGTTACCGGAAAGGGGGAAATTACTTCCCAGAATCACGGTTTTGCCATTAACAGGGAAGAGGCTGAAGCTAATGCCGATTTGGAGATAACGCATCTACATTTAAATGACAATACGGTGGCCGGGATTAAAATGAAAGATAAGAATGTATTTTCTGTTCAATATCACCCTGAAGCAAGTCCAGGACCACATGATGCGGATTATCTGTTCGATCAATTTTTCGAAATGATCCAATCTACGGTAAACTAAAACGTTATAGTTTTATTTTATCGTTATCAAAGGGTCATTAAAGCCAATAATAGTGGGGTTAAAAGCACTTCCTTTGCTATATTTGCATAATAATTTAACTAAAAAATAAAGATAGACATATGAGTATCATCCTAAGTGTTCATGCACGACAAATTTTGGATTCAAGAGGTAATCCAACAGTAGAGGTAGATGTAATTACCGAAAATGGAGTAATGGGAAGAGCTGCGGTTCCTTCTGGAGCTTCTACAGGTGAGCATGAAGCGGTTGAGCTTCGTGATGGAGGAAAATCTTTCATGGGTAAGGGAGTAGGAAAGGCCGTTAATAATGTTAATACTGTAATTGCCGAGGAAATTCTGGGTATGTCTGTTTTTGAGCAGAATTTGGTTGATCAAACCATGATAGAATTGGATGGTACGCCCAATAAATCAAAATTGGGCGCCAATGCCATTTTGGGTGTTTCGTTGGCCGTTGCCAAGGCGGCTGCAAACGAATTGGGATTGTCCCTTTTTAGGTATGTTGGCGGTGTTAGTGCCAATACCTTGCCGGTGCCTATGATGAATATTATAAATGGAGGTAGCCATTCAGATGCTCCAATTGCGTTTCAAGAATTTATGGTGATGCCGGTAAAGGCTAATGATTTTTCGCACGCCATGCAAATGGGTACGGAAATATTCCATAACCTGAAGAAGGTATTGCATGATAGGGGACTAAGTACGGCCGTAGGAGATGAAGGTGGATTTGCTCCTAATCTTGCAGGTGGTACCGAAGATGCATTGGATACAATAGCCAAAGCCGTTGAAAAAGCCGGATATAAATTGGGAGACGATGTAATGATCGCCTTGGATTGTGCTGCAGCGGAATTTTATGTGAATGGAAAGTATGATTACACCAAATTTGAAGGCGATAAGGGTGTAGTTAGAACTTCTGAGGAACAGGCTCAATATTTGGCAGACTTAAGTGCCAAATATCCAATTATTTCCATTGAAGATGGAATGGATGAGAACGATTGGAAAGGTTGGAAAGCTTTGACCGATAAAATTGGGGATAAAGTACAGTTGGTGGGCGATGATTTGTTTGTGACCAATGTAGAGCGTTTGTCCAGAGGAATCAAGGAAGGTATTGCCAACTCCATCTTGATCAAGGTAAACCAGATTGGAACTTTAACGGAAACCATTGCAGCTGTTAATATGGCTAAAAATGCAGGATATACGTCAGTGATGTCCCACCGTTCTGGAGAAACTGAAGATAACACCATTGCCGATTTGGCAGTAGCCTTAAATACAGGTCAAATTAAAACCGGTTCCGCTTCCAGATCGGATAGGATGGCGAAGTATAACCAATTGTTAAGGATAGAGGAGGAATTGGGGAGTACTGCATATTACCCCGGAGTACAAGCTTTCAAAATAAAATAATACCATTATTTAAGTTGTAAAATAAGCCATTCTTTGCAGAATGGCTTATTTTTTTAATTATCATGGAGGTTTGTTTACTTATCAGAAATAAATAATTATATTATCCTACTTTTATCATAGTGATAATAAATAACCAAATTCTAGATTAAATGAATAACTTTCTATTTGTTGCTGCTGAGAATGACGGTATTCCCAAGTGCAAAGCTGGTGGTATGGGTGATGTGGTTAGGGATGTTCCTCGGAAGATTTCTGAGAGGGGAGATGTAGCGCATGTAGTAGTGCCTTCCTATTCAAGATTACATCAAAATGGAACCTTTGTTACCAAACTTAATCTAAACCTAAGGGGAATGCTATATGTTGCAGAACTGTACCAAGTACCCCCTAAAAAGGAGTTTGCAAATTTACATCATTACGTTATACATCATCCTGAAATTACCGCTGGGGAAATAGGGCATATCTACCATGACGATCCGGAAGAAGCTTTTTTTACGGACAATATTAAATTCACTATTTTTTGTACTGCCGTGGCAGAGGCCATCAAGGTCGGAGCTTTTGGGGAATTGGATATTGTTCATATGCACGATTGGCATTCCAGCCTGGTCTTGTTTTTAAAAGTCTATCATCCCGAGTATCAGGCCTTAAAGAAGATGCGCTATGTCTATACCATTCACAATTTAGCCATACAGGGTATACGCCCGTTTTATAACAATTACTCTTCATTGGGAAATTGGTTTCCCAATCTGCCTTTGGATGAAAGGAAATTAATGGATTATAGGTATCAGGATTGTATTAACCTAATGGCCGTTGGCATCCGCCTAGCCGATGCCGTACATACCGTATCCCCTTCCTATAAGGAAGATGTGCTAAGGCCCAGCAATCCACCCGAATTTATTGGCGGTGAAGGTTTGGAATTGGATTTACAGGAAGCAAATAATCAAGGCAGGTTGTTCGGGATTCTTAATGGTTCCAATTACAAAAATATTCGCACGGCCGAGAAGGGATTGTTATATAGGAATACCGTTAGGGCGTTATTTAGGTGGCTACAAGAGGAGTCCAAGAAATACAAGGCCGATTTTCTGGCACATACCGGTGAAAAAGTAATGGAATACGTAACGGATAGGCCTAAATTTATTGTTTCCAGTGTGGCCCGTTTAACCGAGCAAAAATTTTATTTTTTTAAACGATCACCCGAGGCCTTTGTAGAGATTTTGAACCGACTGAAAAAGGTAGATGGTATTTTTATGCTCTTGGGTACGGGTGCTCCCGACTATGAGGAGCTATTTCGTCAATTGAGCTATGAACATAAAAATTTTATTTTTACCAACGGTCAATCCGAGGATTTAATAGATTCCATATACTTGGAGACCGACCTCTATTTTATGCCCAGTTTGTTTGAACCCTGTGGTATTAGCCAAATGTTGGCCATGCGTAACGGCAATCCCTGCCTGGTGCACAATACAGGTGGCCTTAGGGATACTGTGGAACATATGAAAACCGGATTTAGCTTCGATGGTAAGACCTATGATGATAAAATTAAGAATATGATCTTATCACTTGATCAGGCTTTGGATGTTTTTGTAAACGACAAGCCGAAGTGGAAAGAGATTCAGGATAATGCCAAAAAAATGAGGTTCACTTGGGAAAAATCGGTAGATGATTACTACAAATATCTATATTCCATTAATCAATAGAACTACATTCATATCTGGTTTTGTGAATATTTCATAATTATTCCATAAATAACAAAATCTTCAATTGTTAACCTTAGGTGTTTTTAGTATTTTTACGAACAATAGAATAAAACAGGAATTTAAGAAATGGCGAATAACGCAATATTAGAATACAACGGAAAGAAATATGAATTTCCAGTTATAGAAGGTACCGAAAATGAGTTGGCTATAGATATCAAAACTATGAGGGCCGAAACTGGAATGATAACAATAGACCCAGGGTTTAAAAATACAGGCTCCTGTGAAAGTGCCATTACTTTCTTGGACGGTGAAAAAGGAGTTTTAAGGTATCGTGGATATTCTATTGAGGAATTGGCAGAAAAGGCCGATTTTCTGGAAGTGGCTTATTTGTTAATATTTGGAGCTTTGCCCAATAAGGAGCAATTGGATAAATTTCATCAGGATATAAAGGCCGAGTCGCATGTAGATGAGGAAATGAAGAAGATTTTGGATGGCTTTCCAAAATCAGCACATCCAATGGGCGTGCTTTCCAGTTTAACCAGCGCCCTTATAGCCTTTAATCCCACGTCTGTAAACGTGTCCTCCGAAAAGGAAATGTATTGGGCCATTGTAAGGATTTTGGCCAAATTCCCCGTTTTGGTGGCATGGACATTAAGAAAGAAAAAAGGATTGCCTCTTGATTATGGGGACGACTCTTTGGGTTATGTAGAGAATATTCATAAAATGATGTTCAAAAAGCCCAACCAGGAATACAAAAAGAATAAGATCGTCATAGAGGCTTTGGATAAATTATTGATCCTACATGCAGACCATGAGCAAAACTGTTCTACTTCTACTGTTCGTATTGTGGGATCTTCACATGCTGGACTGTTTGCCTCAATTTCTGCTGGTATCTGTGCCCTTTGGGGGCCTCTCCACGGAGGAGCCAATCAGGCTGTTTTGGAAATGCTTGAGGCTATCGAGGCCGATGGCGGGGATACCAAAAAATATATGGCCAAGGCCAAGGACAAAAACGATCCCTTTCGTTTAATGGGCTTTGGGCATAGGGTGTACAAGAATTTTGATCCCAGGGCAAAGATTATCAAGCAGGCTGCAGAGGAAGTTTTGGGAGATTTGGGTATAGATGATCCTATTCTGGATATAGCCAAGGGCTTGGCCAAGGAAGCCTTGGAGGATAAATATTTTGTGGATAGAAAATTATATCCCAACGTAGATTTTTACTCTGGAATAATTTATAGGGCTTTGGGTATACCTACGGAAATGTTTACCGTTATGTTTGCTTTGGGACGCCTGCCGGGGTGGATTGCCCAATGGAGGGAAATGAGATTGAAAAATGAGCCTATCGGTAGGCCAAGACAGGTATATATAGGTGAAAAGAGCAGATCTTTTGTTCTTTTGGACAAGAGGTAGAAATTAATCAGATTATATGTTACTGCCCTTTGTGTGAAATATACAAAGGGCAGTTTTTATTTATCAAAATAAGTATTTCTATCTTTACCTAAAAAGCAGTTATGCTACAGTTGAATATACAGGATGAAACTTCACGGTTAAGATCGGTGGTTCTTGGAACCGCTAAAAGCTGTGGACCCATTCCAAAACCTGAAGCGGCCTACGATCCCAAGTCATTGGAGCATATATTGGCCGGCACCTATCCTAAAGAAGAGGATATGGTAAGGGAAATGGATGGTTTTGCCCAAGTATTTGCCAAATATGATGTTCAAGTCTTCAGGCCTAGGGTCTTAAAGGATTGTAATCAAATATTTTCTAGGGATATTGCTTTTGTTATAGAGGATAAACTGGTAAAGGCTAATATTCTTCCCGATAGGGAAAGGGAATTTCAAGCTATTAAGTATGTACTCAGTAAAATTGACGAGGATCAGATAATCTACCCTCCTAAAGAAGTCCATGTAGAAGGAGGTGATGTTATGCCATGGGGAGAGTATATTTTTATGGGTACCTATACGGGGGAGGACTACGCCGATTATATCACGGCCCGTACCAATAAGGAGGCAGTGGATTTTATTGCCTGTCAGTTCCCAAATAAAAAGGTCAAGTCTTTTGAACTTAGAAAGTCGAATACCAATGCCCGGGAAAATGCCCTACATTTGGATTGTTGTTTTCAGCCTGTAGGGACAAATAAAGCCATATTGCATAAGAACGGTTTTTTGAGGGAAGAGGAGTATCAATGGCTGTTGGATTATTTTGGAAGCGAAAATGTGTTCGAGATCAGCAAGGAGGAGATGTACAATATGGTGAGCAATGTTTTTTCCATATCCCCCAATGTGGTGGTCTCTGAACGTAATTTCACCAGACTGAATAACTGGTTGAGGGAACAAGGTTTTACGGTCGAGGAAATAGCTTATTCCGAGATCGCCAAGCAAGAAGGTCTTTTAAGGTGTAGCACCCTGCCCTTGGTAAGGGACTAAGATATTGCCAAACTTTCCTTTAGGTTCGTACTGGTAAATAAATGAGCTAATTTTACACAAAATTAAAGCGAGAAGGCTTTGTAATACCCAATTTGAAAAGTGACTAATAAAATGCAAATTACAAATACCATTTTGATGGTGCGCCCAGTGAATTTTCGAATGAACGAGCAAACTGCAGTAAACAACTATTTTCAGGAGGACCTCGATTTAAAAAACCAGGAAATAAATGTGAAGGCACAGCAGGAGTTTGATGCTTTTGTATTGGTCTTAAGGGAAAAGGGAGTAAATGTTGTCGTTGTAGATGACAAGAAGGATTTGGATACCCCAGATTCCATATTTCCCAATAATTGGGTTTCCTTTCATGCCGATGGAACGGTAGGATTGTATCCTATGTTTGCCGAGAATAGGAGAAATGAACGTAGGGAAGATATACTTGCCCTATTGGAGCAGAGAGGGTTTGTTATAGAAAATGTAATGGATTATACCTCGGCGGAGGAGGAGGGCTATTTTTTGGAAGGCACCGGAAGTGTTGTGTTGGATAGGGTAAATGAGAAGGCCTATTGTGCGCTTTCCGATAGGGCGGATGAGGATTTGTTCATAGAATTTTGTGAGGATTTTGAATTTACTCCTATCGTATTCACAGCCAATCAATCCGTGGCGGGCACCCGAAAACCTATTTATCATACCAATGTAATGATGTGTTTGGCAGAAACGTTTGCTGTTATCTGTTTGGATTCTATCGACGATAAAAAGGAAAAAAAGAATGTAGTGAACCACCTAAAACAAGATGGTAAAGAAATTATAGCCATTTCTGAACAGCAAATGCACCATTTTGCAGGGAATATGCTTCAAGTCTTAGGAATGGGTGAAAAGCGATATTTGGCAATGAGCACTGCAGCATACCTTAGTTTAAAGCCACAACAGATTGAAAAGATAGAGAAGCATTGTGCCATTATCCATAGTCCTTTGGATACGATTGAAACCTGTGGCGGTGGAAGTGCGCGTTGCATGATGGCCGAGGTATTTTTGCCTAAAAAATAATGGTTTTATTTTTTACTGATCAAAGGGTAACTCTTATGGTGTCTCAGTAGCTCCTTGACAAATACCAAGGCCATAAAAACCATGAAAAAGGCAAAGGGAAGTGAAGTTATAATCAGAAGCTTTTGGGCAGCAATCAATATATTTATCTCTGGTTTGGCATTGCCCAATAGAATTAGGGCAATCGTTGCCAAAAAGATAAACAGGGACCAGATTAAACGATGTTTTTTGCTGGGGTCTTTTTTACCACTGTCCGAGAACATACTCAGTACAAAAACAGCAGAGTCCACGGAGGTTACCAAAAAACCGATCAGTAATACTATGGTGGTAATATTTAGGAATGTGGCAAAAGGGTAGTTCCCAAAGAATACAAAAATGGAGGAAAACACTCCGTCAAATTCGTTGTTATAGCTTTCCCATCCCTCAATAAGTTGGAAGGCCGAGGTACCAAATACTGAAAACCAAAAAAAGGTGCCCAAGCTGGGGATAATCAAAACACCCAATAACAGCTGTCTTAGGCTGCGCCCTTTGGAGATTCGGGCAATAAAAATTCCTGTAAAAGGTGCCCATGCCAACCAAAATGCCCAATAATAGAAAGTCCAGTCGGTAAGAAAGGTTAATCCAGGGTCATAACTGCCATAGGCCAGGCTCATGGGGATAAAATCCATTATATAATGAAAGCCGGCCTCTAAAAAATTACCAACTACCTTAAGTATATCACTTTGGGAAAAAGTAAAAAATAGTACTGCCAGGGTAATAAGAATATTGATTTTTGAGAGTACCTGAATACCTTTGTTGACTCCTTTCCATGCGGAATAAAAAGCCAATGACGAAATTAGGGTGGTCAGCAATAAGGTAGTGACCAAACCAAAATTAGTGGCAGTAAGGTGGTTTAAGCCACCATTAATTTGGGTGGTTCCCAAGCCAATAGCCGCAATTAGGCCAAACACCGTGGTCATAATGGTAAGCACATCAATACCTGTTCTAGCTGCTTTGTTGTGTAAATTGTCCTCAATAGTTGAGCTTATCAACACTTTTTTCTTTCTTACAAAAAGATAATAACCTATGGTCATGGCAAATAGTCCATAAAACGCCCATGCTGTAAACCCCCATTGATAAAAAGTAAATTCCAAGGCTAGGATATCTGATGGTAAATCTGAAAGGTAGGGGGGATTCTGTTGCATGAAAACGGGTTCCTGTACTGCCCTGAGCAAAATTCCAGCGCCCATTCCTGCACTATAAAGCATGGCTGTCCATGCCCAAATGGTAAACTCGGGTTTTTCATTTTTCTTGCCCAGTCTTATTTTTCCCAAAGGGGATAGTGCAATGGCCGCTAATAGAAGCACACATCCCAATCCAAGATATAAATAGAAGTAGCCAAAATAGTTTCTTACCCAAATGGAGGCCATTTCAATGATATTATAGGTTTCCTCGGTAGCGACAAAGACAATCAAAGTAGATATCCAAAGGATTCCGATGGAAATGGGAAGTAATGGGTTTTTACGATAAGAATTAAATATTTTGATAATACCGGTTTTAACACAAGGTAACAAAAAGCTTCATTGTTTTATGAGGGGGCTTTTGGTAATTGTACAATAAGTTGTTAGAGGTCCTCTATATTGGTAGGTGCATTGTCCGCTCTGTGCCCCAACAATTTTGTAAAAAATTTCTGTATGGCCTTGGTGTCAGATTTTATTTTGATGAAATACTGGTCCCTATAAATGGTGTATAGGCCAAGATCGGTCTTGTATAGGTTAAACTTGTAGTAGGGAATAATAAGCCCAAAGGTTTCCAGTAGGGAACGAAAGCGAATTATGATTCCTTTTGGCCGTAATTCAATATTACAGGTGTTGGTATTGTTGTCCAGGATCAACAGATTTTTAATTTCGATACTACAGTCAACAATGAATAATTTGGGAGAACCAATTCCGTTCAAGGCAAACCGCTCCTTTAAGGTAAAAGGTTTACCCACTTCCTCGTCTATTTTTTTTGTAATTTCTTTATTTTTATAGGAAACGTTCAGTAACATATTCTTTAGGGATATCCGGATTAATACATCATATTAGGGCAGTTGGTGCTGCACAGGTTTATAAAGTTAAAAAATCTTCCTTCTTTATGGGCTACTTATTCCCAACAATAAGGGGAAAGAATAAAAAATGCTTAATTTTGCAGCCGTAAACGCCGAAATTAATGAACATTCAAGAAGTCCTAAACAAAAAGGTAAAAGAAGCCGTTACCTCTATTTTTAAAGTTGAATTGCCGACGGTAGAATTTCAACCTACTCGAAAAGATTTTGCCGGCGATATTACTGCGGTTATTTTTCCCATGTTGCGATATGTTAAAGGAAATCCGGTACAAATAGGTGAGCAAATAGGACAGTTCCTAAAGGATGAAGTGGAAGAGGTGACCGATTTCAATGTGGTCAAAGGATTTTTGAATATAACCATTAGCAATGAATATTACCTCCATTTTTTTGAAGGAATAAGGAATCTAAAGGATTTTGGTTTTGTTTCCCAAAGTTCGGAGGAGGCCATAATGGTGGAATATTCCTCGCCCAACACCAATAAACCTCTCCATTTGGGCCATGTCCGAAATAATTTATTGGGATATTCCGTGGCAGAAATCCTAAAGGCTTCAGGAAAGAAGGTTTATAAGACCCAGATCATTAACGACAGGGGGATACATATTTGCAAAAGTATGCTTGCCTGGCAACGCTTTGGCAATGGAGAAACTCCTGAGAGTACAGGGCTTAAGGGTGATAAATTAGTGGGGAATTATTACGTAGCTTTTGATAAGGCCTATAAAGCCGAAATTGCTGCTATGGTTTCCAAGGGGATAGATGAAAAAGTAGCGGAAAAAGAGGCGCCCATCCTATTGGAAGCTCAGGAAATGCTAAGAAAGTGGGAGGCTGGCGATGAGGAGGTAGTAGGTCTATGGAAGACAATGAACCAATGGGTATATGATGGTTTTGAGATAACCTACAAAAATATGGGGGTTGACTTTGATCAATTGTATTACGAGAGCAACACCTATTTGTTGGGAAAGGATTTTGTAGAGGACGGTTTGAAAAGAGGGGTCTTTTATAAAAAGGAAGATGGTAGTGTGTGGATAGACCTAACGGAAGAGGGTCTGGATGAAAAGATTGTACTACGTTCGGATGGAACGGCAGTGTATATGACCCAGGATATTGGAACGGCCATACAAAGGGTGAAGGATAACCCCGATGTCAAGGGCATGGTGTATACCGTGGGCAATGAGCAGGACTACCACTTTAAGGTATTGTTCCTTATTTTACAGAAGTTGGGCTTTTCGTGGGCAGAAAAACTGTATCACCTTAGTTATGGAATGGTAGACTTGCCCAGTGGTAAAATGAAGAGTAGGGAAGGTACTGTAGTGGATGCCGATGAATTAATGGAGGATATGACCCAAACTGCAGCTACTATTTCCGAGGAATTGGGGAAGCTGGAAGATTACTCCGAAGAAGAGAAACAAGAGCTATATAAGGTTATAGGATTAGGGGCCTTAAAGTATTACATCCTTAAGGTGGATCCAAAAAAGAGAATCTTGTTCAATCCGGAGGAGTCCGTGGATTTTCAAGGAAATACCGGGCCTTTTATTCAATATACTTATGCCAGGATCCAATCTATTCTAAGAAAGGCGGAAGAATTGGAGCAAAACTTGGACAGTTCCCAGAAGTTGACGGATCTGCATGAAAAGGAGAAAGAGTTGTTAAAACAATTGCAACTGTTTCCAGAAACTATCCAATTGGCGGCCGATAATTACAGTCCGGCACTTATTGCCAATTATACCTATGATTTGGTGAAGGAATTCAATTCCTTTTATCAAAATGTTTCCATCTTGGGAGAGCAAGATCAGAACAAGAAAATATTTAGGGTTCAATTGGCCAAAAAGGTTAGCGAGGTTATTAAATTGGCCTTTGGACTTTTGGGGATACGGGTGCCGGACAGGATGTAACCAAGTCTTAGTTTGCATCTGGGGTCATTTGTTACCCATAACATTCAATTGTTCAGTTCATATATATTTCGGATAATTTCCGCGGCCTAAATTTTATTTATTCTTAGTAAATTGCGTAGTTCATAGAAATGCCCTATACGGGATTATTTGTTAGATATTGCTAAGAAGAATTCCATTTTCTAAGTTTTGTTTGTTGTTTTTGCTTCTTTTGTTGAAAGTAGGAACTGCACAGGAATTTCAACAACTTTCTGAGGAGGAGAAATGGAATATACGTCTACATTCCCATATTTTGATCGATATTGATCAAATAACAAGTAACAATTTGCCGGTTCTTCTCAACGGAAAAACTTCCATAGCCCTATATATTTCAGACTATCAAGAAAATTATGATTCCCTTTTGGAGCAATTATTGGAAAAAAATGATTCGCTCATTCTGGTGACCGATAACATTATTAACAAAGATTTCTTGTCCAAATACTGGGTGCCACAGCTACCTATGCAAGAGGTGGAAACTATTCCATTGGATGGCCCCATTGGCGATGAAGATGCTTTCAAATTCGATACCACTAAGGAACTGGGGGTGGTTAGGGTGTTGGATAAGGAATTTTTAAAGGATACTGTTCTTGAAAATATTTGGAAGCGTTCCGGAAAAATGCCCAATTTTCTTCACATTGATCCCAAGTTCTTCCCTAAAGCAGATAGCTTGGTCTTTGGCCTAAATAAGAAGAGCAGGGTATTTGGAACGGTAAGGTCCAAATCTGGATTGTTGAATGGGGTTAGCTTTAAAAACCATAGAAACCTTATGGTGAACGGGCATTTTAGTCTTCCAATAGATCTAAATGAAAACTTACCGGTATTTATTCCGCACAAGGCCGGCTATTATTTCTCTCCCGATATTATATATACTACCCCGGAAAACAGCGGCAATCTTAAAGAGTTTATTGGTTTTCCCTTGGATTTTGAATACGGTCTAACCGATCATTTCACTTTTGGCCCCATCATTAAAAATGCCACTAGAAAAAACGATAAGGAACTTATAGTAAACAACGTAAAGATTCAAGAGGATAAGGTACATGGAAAGGTGGGCTATTTTGATGAAGGGGCATATGTGGATGCGGGGTTGGACAGCAGAACGGCCTTGGAGGGAAGTTTTACCATCTTGGCATGGATTAAGCCTACCATACTTACAAATAACAATAGTATACTGGGGAAAGGGGATAACTTTGTTCTAAAGTTGCATGAAGGTTTATTGACCTTTACCATGGCCGATATTAAGGATTATATTTCCCAAACTTCCCCAATTCCCTTAAATGAATGGACCCATGTGGCTTTGGTGCATTCCAAGGTTAATAACGAACTTTTGTTTTTTGTGAATGGGAAGCAGACGGATAAGATCAAGTTAATCGAGGACTACGATACTTCCGATTATAATATTGTAATAGGAAGCAATTTGTGGCAGGAATTTTTTATAGGTTACTTAACGAATATTAAAATATGGAAGCGGGAACTTAATGCACATGAAATTGCCCAAGCATACCAAAAAATAGAAGTAAACGATGCTTTAATATCCTCTCTTTATGTAAAAATTGGAATAGCCATAACTGCAATTTTACTTATTTTCCTTGTGCTTAAGTATTGGAAGAAAGGAAAAATAAGGGCTAAGCTTATGCCAGTACCTGAAGCAACGGTAAAAACCCATCCCAACAGGGACTATAAGAATCTGGTAAATGCAGCAGAGAAAATACTCTGTTTTGGGTCCCTGCGCATTATAAATTCTCAAGGTGTTGATATTGCCAAAAAATTGTCCCCCAAACTAAAGCAACTATTTGTGATTGTTTTATTAAATAGCATTGGCGACAAGGAGGGAATTAGCACCAAAAAACTTACTGAGGCACTTTGGCCCGGAATGAGTCCAAAGAGTGCGAAAAATACCAGGGGGACCAATATACAGAACCTTAGGGCCATATTGTCCGAGGCCAAGGAAATGAATTTGACATTTAGGGACAAAAGTTGGTATCTGGAAATCGGAAAAAATTGCTTTTGTGATTATCAGGAGGTTTTAATGCTTTTGAACGATTTGGGTAGAGGGGGTGTAACGGTTGCCTACTTGGAAGAGCAATTGCCCAAATTGTTCTGTATACTAAAGGCCGATAGATTTTTTGTGAATATGAGCGATTCATGGTTAGATCCCATTGTTGAAAATATGAGTAATAGAATCATAGAATTCTGTTATGGTATTTCAAAAATACTGGACATCGATAGGCATAGCGCTTTAATGTACGACTTGGCCTCCGTGATGTACATTTACGATGATTTAAATGAACATGCCCTGCAGATCAAATTACAAATTCTGATTAGGCAGGGAAAATTAAGTTTGGCACATACTGCCTATGACAATTTTGCCAAGCTTTATGAAAAAATTTACGGTGAGGTGTATACTGTTAAATTTGAGGATATGGTGGTTAGCAATTCCTGATGGCACACATCGATATTCAAAAATATTTACATAATTCCTTCTTTTTTCAATTTTATTACCCCAAATATTACCCCTTTTTTTACGCATTGTTGTTTTTATTTGTGGTTTTAAATATGGAAACTTCAATTAATTAATAGAATATATATAGATGGAGAAAAAATCAACGAGCCGTAGGGATTTTGTTAGGAAGTCGCTGGTGGCAGCTGCAGGAATCAGTATAATTCCGAGACATGTCATGGGGGGTACTAATTTTATTCCGCCTAGTGATCAATTGACCAAGGCCGTTATAGGTGTTGGGGGCATGGGCCAAGGGCATTTGGACTATGAAGGAACAAGACTTTTGGCCATTTGTGATGCTGATGCCAATCATCTTTCCAGTACCCTTCAAAAAGTGGGAAGCGGTGTAAAGGGATATCGCGACTTTAGGGAAGTTTTACAGCGCCCGGATGTTGATATTGTGCATATAGCCACTCCTCCCCACTGGCATGGTCTTATGTCTATTATGGCGGCTGAAGCCGGAAAGGATGTTTGGTGTGAAAAACCGATGACAAGAACTATAGGTGAAGGTAAAAAGGTAGTGGAGGCCATGCAACAGCATGGAAAGATGTTCCGCTTAAATACATGGTTCCGTTTTAAGGATAATTTTTACGGAATGGGTACTCCGGTAAAAAAGTTGAAGAAGGTAGTGGATAGTGGTGCCCTTGGGTGGCCGCTAAAAGTGACCATTAGCGGGATTACCGGATTTAATTGGAAATTCTATTGGGTTGGTAAGGAAAACTTAACCCCTCAACCTGTGCCAACGGAGTTGGATTACAATATGTGGCTTGGGCCGGCACCGGAGAAGCCTTATCATCCGCATAGGGTGCACGGTACCTTTAGGGGATATTGGGACTATGATGGTGGTGGATTGGGTGATATGGGCCAACACTATATTGATCCGGTACAGTACTTTTTAGGAAAAGATAACACCAGTCCCGTTAAGGTGGAGGTGGATGCGCCAGAACAACACTATGATGCCATAGGTACCTGGAGAAGAATTACCTATACCTACGCCGATGGTTGTCAAATTATTCTCGATGGTGAAAACAGGGATAAGGATGCTGCTTATATTGAAGGGCCCAATGGGAAAATATATAACGGATTTAAATCTACCATCCCCAATATTGAGGGCTTGATCAATAGCATACCAGATCCGGAGGAGCAGATTACCGTATTCTCGGAATCCGTAAAAACCAGGCAAAAATTTGCTCTTAACGAAGAGAACGGCCACCGTTCCGCCACTGTGGTGAACATGGGAATTATTGCCTTGAGATTGGGGCGTACCTTAGAGTTTGATCCGGAAAAACAAGAGTTTATCAATGATGAGGAAGCCAATAGATTAATAGATCAACCAATGAGGTCCTCTTGGGCTTATTAACCAAATACTAGAATTGTAAAATGAATACAATATATAAAATTACAAGTGTGCTAATGCTATTTATGGGCACACTTGCCATTAGTGCACAGGACAATAGAACCTTGGACACCAAAGTGGCCGATATTTTGATGCAATTGCCAACGGAAGACCTGGATCATTCGGATCGTTTAATGCAGGAAATAATCGACTTGGGTGAGGATGGGATCCTAAAAATTACGGATAAACTTGTTCCGTTAGGGAGCGGGGATGATACCAAAGCCAGGTATGCCATCCAGAGCGTAGCTATTTATAGTGGTGGGAAAGAGCCCTTAATTCAGAACGGTGTAGTTGAAAATACATTATTAAGGGCACTGGGGTCCGCTTCCAACAATGAGGTTAAGACTTTTTTAATGGACCGATTAATTTATGTGGGAACAGATGTAAGCGTAGCGGTCTTGAGCAAGTATCTGCCCAATAACGATCTGTTTAAACCTGCATTGGCCGCTTTAACTGCCATTGGTACCACCGATGCCTCCTTGGCTATTTTGGAAGCTACAGAGATAGGGGACGTAAATAAACAAGCTGCTTTTATTGAGGCTTTGGGAGCCTTGCAATTTGCTCCAGCAGAAGAGGTTTTGAAAGCCAAGGTAAATTCATCCTCCATAATTGTACAACAAAGAGCTTTAATGGCTTTGGCCGAAATAGGCAGTCCAACTTCATATGAGGTGTTGGAAAAGGCTGTTGCTGGTTCCAATTATCAATTGGATGATACAAAGAGTATTATAGCCTTTATCCATTATGGCAATAAATTGCAAAAGAAAGGCAATAAGGACCTAAGTAACACCGTGGCCAACGCCTTGCTTAAAAATTGCAAGCTGGATGACCAATTGCATTATCGGTCTGCGGGAATTCATATATTGAGTGCCAATGAAGGCACTGCCTTTACCAAGACTTTATTGAAGGAATCCAAGAACGGCAATAAGAATTACGTTGGTGCCGTGTTGGATGCCGCTGGTTCCGACCTTTCCTCCACGGAGGTAGCCCAATGGGTAAAACAGTATAAGAGGTCATCTGCTGAAATTAAGCCGCTTATAATTCGAATGCTTGGTAATAGCGAAGAAGCACTTGTTTTTGATAAGGTTATTTTGAATGCAGTAGAACATAAGGATGTTGCTGTACGGGAGGCCGGAATAAAATCCTTATCCTATCAAGATAAGAACAAGGCCTTGCCGGTATTGTTCAACAGTTTAAAATGGGCTAATACCCCTGAGG
Source organism: Arenibacter troitsensis (assembly GCF_900177645.1). Lineage (GTDB taxonomy): Bacteria > Bacteroidota > Bacteroidia > Flavobacteriales > Flavobacteriaceae > Arenibacter > Arenibacter troitsensis. Next base: position 316,414 of record NZ_FXAO01000005.1, on the reverse strand, counting down.
AATATACTGCTGTTGAGGAAACTTTGTTGAGATTGTGCGATGCCAAGGATAGTGGGTTGTTGGCCGGTCAGCTACCCAATGTAAATGAGGCGGGCAAGGAAGTTTTGATCAATGTATTGGCGGCCAGGAATGCCACTGACCAGTTTGATACCCTGATAGGATATATCGGTTCGGGAAGTGAAAAGGTTGCTCGTGCAGTATACAGGGCTTTGCCGTCTATTTCAGCGGACAAAGACTTTTCAGCCCTAATGAACCTATTGAACAAAGCCGATAAATCCGAGAATATAAAAAATGCGCAGCAGGCCATTTTAATTATTCTGGATGCTAGCAATGGCAAATACGCAGATACTGTGTTTAAAGAGTATAAGGGGGCTACGGATAAATCCAAATTGTTGCCGGTATTGGCTTCCTTAAGTAACCAAGAGGCTTTGGAGTTGGTTTCCCAAAGACTTTCTACAGGTAAAGACAATGAGAAATTGATCGCCTTGGATGCGTTGTCAAGCTGGAAAAATAATGATGCTTTACCATATCTGTTTAAGACGGCTACCACAAGCACTGATGATGCAATAAGAAAAAATGCCTTTGACAACTATCTTGCCAAGGTAAGAAAATCGGATTATCCAGATGATCAGAAGTTATTACTGGTTAGGAAATTGATGCCGGAGGCCAAAACCCTTGCAGAAAAGAAGCAGGTACTTTCCGCAGTACGAAATGTAAAAACCTTCCTTTCATTAATTTTTGTTTCGGAATATTTAAATGACGAGGAGCTTTTGACTACTGCATCAAATGTAGCAATTGCCATTGCTTTGCCAACTCCTGGTAAACAGGATGGTTTAAGTGGTGAAGTGGTTAGGGATATAGTGTCCAAAAGTATCGATAACCTTACAGGTCCGGATAGCCAGTATATTAAAATTGACGTGAAGGAGTTTTTGGATAAAATGCCTTCAGATAAAGGCTTCGTGCCCATCTTTAATGGCAAGGACTTTACAGGATGGGAAGGATTGGTACAAAATCCAATAGCACGGTCCAAAATGTCTCCCAGAAAATTGGCGGCCGAACAGGCCAAGGCCAATGAACAGATGATGAAAGATTGGTATATAGAAAACGGTGTTATCGGTTTTAAAGGGGAAGGATATAACAATATCTGTACCATTAAGGATTATGGCGATTTTGAAATGCTCGTAGATTGGAAGATTACCAATGGTGGTGACAGCGGTATTTATTTGAGGGGCACGCCACAGGTTCAAATATGGGATACTGCAAGAGTGGATGTAGGTGCCCAAGTGGGGTCTGGTGGTTTGTACAACAATCAGAAGCATGAAAGCAAACCGTTGCAGGTGGCCGATAACCCTATAGATGAATGGAATACCTTTAGGATTAAAATGGTTGGTGAACGCGTTACGGTACATTTAAATGGGGTCTTGGTAACCGACAATGTGGTCTTGGAAAACTATTGGGATCGCAAGCAGGCAATTTTTGCCAAAGAGGCTATTGAATTGCAGGCCCATGGGGAAGACCTAGGGTTTAGGAATATTTATGTAAGGGAAATTGGTTCTGGCGATGAACAGTTGACCGAAGAAGAAAAGAAAGAAGGTTTTAAATCTTTATTGAATGGGAAGGATCTTGATCATTGGGTAGGTAATAAGACCGACTATGTCATGGAAAATAATGAGCTTCTTGTACGCCCTAAAAGAGGTGGACATGGCAACTTGTTTACAGCGGAAGAATATTCGGATTTCATTTTCAGGTTCGATTTTAAATTAACTCCTGGTGCTAATAACGGTTTGGGTATCCATGCGCCATTGGAAGGGGATGCCGCCTATGTAGGTAAGGAATTGCAGATTTTGGACGATACTGCTGAGATTTATGCCAATCTAAAGCCTTACCAATACCATGGGTCCGTATATGGTATTATTGCAGCCAAAAGAGGAGCCCTGAACCCGGTAGGGGAGTGGAATTCACAAGAGGTAATCGTTAAAGGAAATCATATTAAAATAACCTTGAATGGTACCGTCATTGTGGATGGCGATTGGAAAGAAGCGTCCAAGAACGGGACGGCAGACCATAAGGAACACCCAGGCCTGGAAAGAAATACAGGACATATTGGTTTCTTGGGGCATGGTGCCGAACTTGCCTTTAGAAATATTAGGATTAAGGATTTGAGCAAATAATTTGATTGATTATTTATTTATATGCCGGGAGTTTTGGATAGGTATTATCCTAGGCTTCCGGCTTTTTTATGGCAGTAATCCAAGTTCTATGAACAACAAGTTCCTAAAGCAGTGATTCGTCATAGCTTTATATTGCTGAAAAACTTGGATAGGAAAACTAAAAGCTCATTCGGAAACTAAAGTTGGGTGTAATGCCCAATGATACCCTTTCTATCGTTTCAATTTCGTTTTGTTCATTTATCCTGTAATAGATATTCAGGATATTTTTTTTGTTAAAAAGGTTTAAGACGGAAGCACCTACGGACGATTTTATTCCTTCGCTTATCTTAAAGTTGTAGATAAAAGAAGCATCGGCCCTGAGGTAGGCTGGGAGTCTGCTACTGTTGGGTTCCTCGTAATTAATTTGGTTGGGGAAAACATTTAGGATTAAGGCATTATTGCCCTCTTGTGGCTTGGTGTAGGGTCTTCCTGTGTGATAATTGGCTCCAAGTCCCATTCTAAAACTTTTGTAAGTATAGGTGCCGGCAAAGGTTATGGTGTGCCTAATGTCCAAATTGTTGGGGAACTGGTTGGGCGTTATATTCTCAAAAGTGTAGTTATTGGTGTTATAGGCATAACTGAGCCATGTGCTATAGGTTGTTGTTTTTTTGTTGATCAAGAATTCGATTCCAGATACATCGTATTTTCCTATTTCGCCGTTAAATTGATCCTGGTTTTGAAATCCCTGTGTGGCCGTACTTATTCCGTCCACCTTTTTATAAAATCCTTCAATACCTACATAGAGTGTATTTTTGTCATAGTTTAGCCCAAGGGATATTTGTTTACTTTTTGTAATGGGCAGTATTTCATTGTCCGAAAGTATCCACCGCCTTTTCTCAATCCCCAGAAAATTTTGTTCCAGATCTATAATTTGGTTTGTGGTCTGACTTTTAAATTCTCCCAACAATTCGGTCTTAAGACCGTCTGTTAATGTATAATTTAAATTTAGTCTTGGTTCTAGGATAAATTCATCAAAAGTTTTAAAGGTCTTCAGGTTTTTAATGTAATTGAGCCTAAGTCCGCCTCTGGCATTAAACTTTTCATTTTTCGATCTATAATCCAATTCTGAAAATAGGGAATGGGTCATTATGACCCCTTTTATATTGCTTTTGTATGCCGGTTGGGTAACTTGGGTAAAGTTGGTTATGCCTACCTCATTAAGTTGATATCCATTCAGCCAATTAAGGTTATGGTTCAACTTATAATTGGTATTCAACTTAATTGCCTTTTCCAAAACTTGGTTGCTTTGAAAGAGCTGTTGGGATGGTGAAGGGATGTTTTGGGAATCCAAATTGTAACGGGTGTAATACAGGTTTAAATGGGTGCTCCATCTTGGTGTCCATGTACTTTCCAAGCTTCCCCCAAAAGAAAGATTGGTCTGTTCCAATAAACTTTTGGAAGTGCCGCTCTCGTTTTCTTCAGTGTATTTAAGGTGGTTGTTGGTATTGATAAAACTCAATCTTGCCTTTTGGTTTTCATTGATGTCGTAAAGCAGCTTGCCCGTAAAATCATAGAAATAAAAATCCTCGTCCCTAACGATATTTTCAGGATTGGAGGTGTTGTTGTTTTCCTTGACCTCGCTGTCCTGGAACACTTTATCAAAAAAACGATTGTAAGTTGGGGTACTTATAAAATCTGTGGTAGAACGCCTCCCCGAAAACTGAACGGAAACTTTCTCGGAAAGGGGTAGTTGTCCAAAAATATCGCCACTTAATAAATTAAATCCTGCCCCGCCAACGAATGATTCGCTGATATTATTTCTGGTATTTATATTTATTACACTGCTTACCCCATCCCCATATTGTACGCTGGTTCCATTTTTAATGATGTTCACATTTTCGATCAAATAGGGATTAAAGGCAGAAATCAGACCAAAAAAATGCCCGGAATGGTACATTTTTATTCCATCCCACAAGACTAAATTTTGGTCGTTGGTACCTCCCCTTACATTAATATCGGACACGGTCTCATCTACACTCTTAATTCCGGGCAAGGCTTGTATGGTCTGCAGTACATCGGGTTCTATAAGACCTGGTAGAATTCCAAATTTATCTGTATTGAGTTCAATGCTGGCATCGGGTTCTTTGGTAATACCGGTGGTAAGAAATTGATATACCACAACTTCTTCCAATTCCTGATAATTTGGGGAAAGTAAAATGGTCTTGCAGGGATTGTTGCCGGCCAGTTCTTCCGCGCTTATAAATTTAGTTTTAAAGCCAAGGTGTTTAATAGCGATATTGGCATTTCTGGGTACCCCATTTATAGAGAATTGTCCTTCCAGGTCCGTAATTTGGGATATATTACTGCCCAGAACCTGCACAGTGGCATTCATGATGGTGCTGTTCTCAAAATTGTCGACCACATTGGCACAGATATCCACGAACTTGCTTTTGGATATGGCAAAATAGCGGTCATTAAGTTTTGTAATATCCAGTAGGGTCTGCTTGCGGAGTTCTTCCAGTATTTGGGGTAGTGCAGTGGTATCCGGAATGGAAAACTGCAATTGCCCCAAGTCTTGGTCTACATAGGAGAACTTAATGTTGTACTCCCGTTCCAGTTCTTCCAAATAGCCAATTAAATTTACTTTTCGGGCGCTATTTTCTTGTGCCCAATTGGAATAAGGAACTAGTAGAAACAAAAATAGGGCAATGGGAAATACAACGTATTTATGGTGTTTCAGCATAGAACAGCACTTTATTCCCCTCTAATTTAAATTTGACCTGAGAAGGAGTACTTATACTTTGCAACGCTAATTCTTTGTCCGTATTGCTAAAGGACCCCGTAAATAATTGATCGGTGTCAATATTTTCGGTAGCGACCTCAATATTAAATTGTCTTTCAAATTCATCCAAAACAAATTTTAAGGGAATACTCTTAAAGTTGCTTTCGTTCCGGATCCAAGAGGGTTCCTTTGTGTTCGGTATTGCCATAGTCTGCAATTCCCCATTAATAACCACCAGGGAATTACCGGCCGGAAGTTTAATCTCTTCCTTGTTGTAGGTTACGCTTACCAAACCTTCGTAACAGGCCACTTCGAAATATCCTTCTCTATTTTCTACATTAAATTGGGTGCCCAGAACGGCAACGGTTCCGCTTTCTGTAGTTACGGTAAAACGCTTTCCTTTTGCTACTTTAAAAAAGGCCTCCCCTTGCAGTGCTATATCCCTTTTTTGGGACCATTTTTTTTCGCTGTACGAAATTTGGGAATCGGCATTTAGTTGAACCTCGGATGCATCAGGAAGAACTATTTGGGTCCTTTCCGCATATTGCGTACTTATTTTTTCGTCTAAATTGCCATAGTATAAAAAGGAGGCAACAAAAATCAGGGCCATGGCAGCAGCGATGCCCATGTATTTTTTATAGGCATGAAGTTTAATTACCTTGCCTTTAGAGTTGTCCTTGTTTTTCTTAAGGTCTTCCCAAGCCTTGGCCATGTCAAAGTCTGGCGCTGCCAAATTATTGGTGGCCTCCCGTAGTTTTAAATACGAGGCATATTCTTTGGACTCCTTAAATTTAGCCAACTCCTCTTCCGTGAGTTCGTTGTTGAGCCATTTTGCCAAATAATTTTCTTGCATGGTTTCTAGCTTTATATAGGTATAACAATCAAAAAAGAAAATACCCTACTTTTAAATCAACATTTATTATTGGTATTGCGATTTTAATATTGGGTACTGGGATTGGGACTGCAGATTAATATATAAATTTTATAATCCTATTTAACATAAAACAATCCAAGTGCCCATGTACTCATTACTAATTTCTTTGTACTCATTACCGTTCTTTAAATTCCTTCAATCTGTTCCCTAAGCGTTTTTAGGGCCAGGTGCATTCTTTTTTCTATGGCTTTTACGCTTACCCCTTCCATATCGGCTATTTCCGCATATTTCTTTCCGTCTATCCTGTTTAATAAAAAGGTGGTACGTTGGTTTTCGGGCAAAGCTGCCAAAGCCCGTTCCAGTTTTTCTTTATATTCCTGTTCTTCCAATATAAAGTCTGGGGATTCGTTTACCACCGCACTGGTGTCAGGGGCGTATTTCAATCTAACTTTTTCGGCCTTTAGAACATTCAGATATAAATTGTTGGCAATGGTATATACATAGGACTTTGCTTTATCTGGGGCAACTTTGGAACAGTTTTCCCATAATTTTATAAAAGCTTCCTGTACTACATCATACGCTTTTTCTTCATTGCCAAACTTATAATATATATAGTTAAAGACCGTTTTGGAATAAGTGTTGAAGATTGAGGCGTAAACGTCATCCTTGCATACATGTTCTTCTTTGATAGCTTTCAAGCCTGTTTGTTTTTATTTTTTTTCAAAGATATTTTAAAAAAAACGAAAAATTGGGTAGGGTATTTTAAAAGTGAGTTGTTTTAGGGATATACGAACAAATAAAAACCAAATCGTTATGAAAAAGTTTATGTCATATTTAATGTTCTCGAGCCTACTTCTTGTAGCATTAAGTTTTACTTCCTGTCAGGAGGAATTTGAAGAATTGCCTGGTGAGGACAGCCAGGAAGCCATATTGGCAAGTTCCAGTACGGCACAATTAATAAAAAGAACTTCCTCTAAAGATGGTTCCTATGATAATATCGTGGATGGAGCCAGTTGTTTCGCCATCAACTTTCCTTATGTGGTAAATGTAAATGGCTTGGATATCAATATCAATGCTGTTGAAGATTTAAAACTGATAAAGCAAATTTTTAATGAAGTAGAGGTAGATGATGATATCTTGGAAATTATTTTTCCTATACAGATAACTTTATCGGATTATACCGAAATAACTATAAATAGCAAGGAGCAACTACGCGAGAGGGTAGAGGAATGTATTGAAGGTGGGGATGACGATGATATAGAATGTATAGATTTTGTGTATCCAATCGTAGTGTATTCCTTTGATATTAATCTGCAGCAAACCGGTAATGTAACTGTGGAAAATGATATGCAATTAAGACGTTATTTTGCTGAGCGTGGAGATGATGATCTTCTGAGTTTTGATTTCCCAATTACCTTGGAGTTATATGATGATACCAAGGTTAGTGTAAGTAATAATGCTGAATTGGCCAATGCTATCGAGACGGCCAAAAGTAAATGTGATGAGGATGATGATGACGATTATGATGATGACTTTACCCAAGAGCGTTTGGAAGAATATCTTGTTGCCTGCCCCTGGTTGGTGAATGAAGTAATAAGGGCCAATGTGGACAACACAGGTCAGTATTTTGATTATGTAATGAATTTTACCGAAGACGGCAATGTGGTTATGAAAGATAGGGTCGGTAACAGCTTAATGGGAACTTGGAGCACCAGAATTGGGGAGAACAGGGTATTGCTGAAGTTGGAGTTCGAAGCTTTGGCCGATTTTGATCTGGAGTGGTTTGTTTATGATCTGGAAGATGGTAAAATTAAATTGTATGCCGGGGAAGGGGAGAAGATCATTATGAAAAAGGCATGTGGTGTGGTAGACAATACACCAGATACCTTGAGGGAAATTCTGAAGGAATGTAGCTGGGTCATAAAAAAAGTAAAGCTGAACAACGAAGATGTCGATAGGCTTTTAGGATATGAGTTTAGTTTTCATGCAGAAGGAGTGGTAACTTTAAGTAGCGAGTCCAGTATTTCCGAAGGAACATGGGCTATTACTACCAATGCCCAAGGACGTTTGGTAATGGCAATTACCATGGGAGACGAGCCTGGGGTAAGCTTTGAGTGGTTGTTGTCCGATCTTAGGGACAAACGCCTGAAGTTTAATATTGAGGATTCCAACTATGAGCTTATTTTAGAAAGGGTTTGTGATAATAATTCCGATGATGGCGATGTGGCCGAGATAAGGAACATACTTATGGGCGGCGAATGGATGATAGCAAAATATACGGAGGGTGATAATGATGAAACCCAGGATTACGCTGCATTTACCTTTGCTTTCCAGGCAGAACTTGCCGTTAATGTTACAACAGGGGAAACCGGACCTACTTACCCAGGACTTTGGAGAATAATCAGGGATAGTGAAGGGGAATTGAAATGTTATCTTAATTTTGGATTGGCAACCGCAATGCAGGATTTAATGGACGATTGGAAAATTGTTTCCGTGACCAATAGCCGAATTGAGCTTAAAGACATTAGCGGGGATAACACTACGGAGATCCTGGTCTTCGAAAAGAAATAAAAATTTTGCCCCAATTTTTGGAAAAGGGTGGCTTCTTACAGAAGCTGCCCTTTTTTTACATTTATATTTTTCATCCCAAGCTTCACACTTACGGCAGTTATTCTTAAATTTGCGCTTTCCTGATAATACAGTAAGACTATGTTTGATAATTTAAGTGAAAAGTTGGATAAGGCGTTACATGTTCTAAAAGGACATGGACAAATTACAGAGATCAATGTTGCGGAAACCTTAAAGGAGGTGCGTAGGGCGCTTTTGGATGCGGATGTCAACTTTAAAATTGCCAAGGAGTTTACCAACAAGGTTAAGGAAAAAGCATTGGGACAGGATGTGTTGACCTCCCTTCAACCTGGCCAGTTAATGGTAAAATTGGTCAAGGACGAGCTTACGGAACTTATGGGCGGAGACGCCGAAGGCATCAATTTGTCCGGTACACCCTCCGTAATCCTAATGTCCGGTTTACAGGGTTCGGGTAAAACTACCTTTTCGGGAAAATTGGCCAATTATCTTAAGACCAAAAAGACTAAAAAACCATTGTTGGTGGCCTGTGATGTATATAGGCCTGCGGCCATAGACCAATTGCATGTTGTTGGGGAACAGATTGGCGTTGAGGTTTTTTCGGACCGCGGAAACAATGATCCCGTTGCCATCTCAAAAGCTGGTATTGCCCATGCAAAGGCCAATGGATTTAATGTAGTTATTATAGATACGGCAGGTCGTTTGGCTGTGGATGAGCAAATGATGAATGAAATTGCCAATATCCATAAAGCCATTCAGCCTCAGGAAACCCTGTTTGTGGTGGATTCCATGACTGGTCAGGATGCTGTTAATACCGCCAAATCATTTAACGACGTTCTTAATTTCGATGGGGTAATACTAACAAAGTTGGATGGTGATACCCGTGGTGGTGCGGCCATTTCAATTAAGTCGGTGGTAAACAAACCTATAAAGTTTATTGGTACCGGGGAAAAGATGGATGCCATAGATGTCTTTTATCCTTCCCGTATGGCCGAACGTATCCTAGGTATGGGAGATGTTGTGTCTTTGGTGGAAAGGGCCCAAGAACAGTTTGATGAGGAAGAGGCCAGGAAAATTCAAAAGAAAATTGCCAAGAACAAATTTGGTTTCGATGATTTTTTAAGCCAGATACAGCAGATAAAAAAGATGGGTAGTCTTAAGGATCTTATGGGGATGATCCCAGGAGCTGGAAAGGCATTGAAAGGGTTGGATATAGATGATGACGCCTTTAAACATATAGAGGCCATTATATATTCCATGACTCCGGATGAACGATCTACCCCGGCAAAATTGAACGCCAGTCGTAAAAAGCGAATTGCCAAGGGAAGTGGTACCAGCATTCAGGAAATAAATCAATTGTTGAAGCAATTTGATCAAATGAGCAAGATGATGAAGATGATGCAGGGCGGCGGAGGCAAAAAGATGATGCAGATGATGGGGGCCATGAAAGGGATGAAATAATATTATTTAAGGTTCAAGGTTCCTGGTGTAAATGAGATGTCCAAATGGCAAAGGTTGAAAGGTTTAAAGACTTGGAAATATGGTAGTTGGATCGGGGAATAGGATAAATATTTTATCAGCAAGTTGACAGATGCTGATAGTAAAAATTTGGAAACCCAGGTTTGGTTGAAATTTACCGAATCTTGTCAAAATATATCTGCTGTTAATAAAAAGGAACCTTATTGAAGGAAGTTTGGAAACAGGACGATTATTACAATACATGATTAACAACCCGGGCAAGTATGGTGTTTAAGGGACTGCCAACTGCCACTGTAAACTGAATACAAGAAAAAATGGAATTACTGGACGGTAAAAAAGTATCGAATCAAATTAAGGAGGAAATAGCCGCTGAGGTGGCTAAAATGAGGGAGCGCGGAGAAAAGGTACCACATTTGGCTGCAGTTATTGTCGGAAACGATGGCGCCAGTCTTACCTATGTTGGTAGCAAGGTAAGGTCTTGTGAGAAAGTAGGATTTGAATCTACTTTGGTTCAGTTGCCAAGCACCACCTCGGAACAAGAATTGTTAAAAAAGATTGAAGAGCTTAACCAGGATGAGGATATAGACGGATTTATTGTCCAATTGCCCTTGCCAGAGCAGATCAATACACAGCGTGTTCTGTTGGCGGTGGATCCGGATAAGGATGTGGACGGATTCCACCCTACCAATTTTGGAAAAATGGCCTTGGATATGAGTACTTTTATTCCTGCCACGCCTTTTGGTATATTGGAACTATTGGAAAGGTATAAGGTAGAGACTAAGGGGAAACATACCGTTGTTATTGGTCGTAGTCATATTGTGGGTAGACCTATGAGCATACTTATGGGCAGGAAAGGTTGGCCTGGAAACTCCACGGTAACCTTGACGCATAGCCATACCAAAAATATTACCCAGATAATTTCACAGGCCGATATCGTTATTTCCGCCTTGGGGGTCCCCAACTTTTTAAAAGCCGAAATGGTAAAGGATGATGCCGTAATCATAGATGTGGGTATTACCAGAGTGCCGGACGAAACCAAAGAAAAAGGTTATTATATAACAGGGGATGTGGATTTTGAAAATGTGAGCAAGAAAGCCGCTTACATTACTCCGGTTCCTGGAGGTGTAGGGCCAATGACTATTGCCATGTTGTTGAAAAATACCTTGTTGGCGCGGGAAAGGCATAGAAGCCAAAAATAATGTTCAAAAGACCGCCATATATTTGGTCTGCCGTTTTTTCTTTTCTAGATGCCCGCTAGTTGCTGCTTTTAAATGGTAGCCATATAGTTTGGTTATAGGGAGCATGGAGGGGTCTAGTGTTGGGAATGACAGGGAGAAGTATTTATTTAATGGTTAAAAAACGTATATTGCCCATATCTTATCAGCAGCATGCAAGAAACTACCAGTCTTAGCTTAGAGCCCTTTTTTAATCTTTCCATGGATTTATTGTGTATAGCCGGTTATGATGGCTATTTTAAAAAAGTAAATCCTGCTGTGGTAAAACTTTTAGGTTATTCGGAAGAGGAATTGTTCTCTAGGCCAATTAGAGAATTTATCCACGAAGAAGATAGGGATCTTACCGCTCGGTACAGGGAAAATTTGAAAAACAATTTGCCTTTGGTGAATTATGAAAACAGATACGTTTGTAAATCGGGGGAGGTTATTTGGCTGCATTGGACTTCCATACCCTTGGATGAAGAGAAATTGGTATATGCTATAGCCAAAAATATTACCCATAAAAAGAAATTGGAAAAGGAGCGTATAGAGCATTTGATAAACTTGGTCGATAAAAACCATGAGTTAAAAAGGCTTAATTATACCACCTCCCATGATTTAAGGTCTCCAGTAAACAATCTATTGTCCATATTCGGGTTTTTGGATGTTAGTAAAATAGGTGATGATGAAATATTGGAAACCTTAGATTATATGAAGATGGCTACAGAAGGTCTCAATAGATCCCTAAACAAATATGTAGACCTTTTAAGTAAAAAAGACAACGCTAACATTGAGTTGGAAGAAGTTGATTTTGAATCAATACTCAAACAGGTCAAGTTATCCATAAGTTCCTTGTTGGTCAATGCCAATGTAACTTTTAAGGTCGATTTTTCGGCCCTAAAAGGAATAAGGCATAATGTGAACTATATGGAAAGTGTTTTTCTGAACCTGATGACCAATTCCATAAAATATGCCAAGCCAAATGTGCCCCCCGTTATTTCCATAACATCCAGGATAATGGAAGATAGGAAACAGTTGGTCTATACGGACAACGGACTTGGTTTTGACATGGATAAAGTTGGCGACAAGATCTTTGGATTAAATCAGAAATTCCACAACAATCGGGACAGTAAAGGGGTTGGCCTATATTTAGTATACAATCATATTACAAATCTGGGGGGTGAAATTTCGGTAGATAGTGCTGTTGACCAGGGCACTACGTTTACCATTACCTTTAAATAACACGCCGATATCCATTCCGTTTGGGTTGTTGGCGAACTGTAAAATATGGACAAAAGGGATTTACTAAAGGTTGGGTAGCCTTTAAATAAATCTCTTTTGATGTTTTTATCTGATGATGTTAAAGCACTTGCTCGGTGTGTGCATTGTCCGTTGGGGTAAGGACATCAATTTTTTCTTCATCTTCGTCGTTGGTACAACTGCTGATGGTTAGGGAACAAAATAGGAATGCGGCTAAATAGATTACTTTTTTCATGAGTTCAGATTTTAGTAGGTGTGTCTAAATTCAATTTAATGCTATAACGTTCAATTCGTATTTTTGTTTTGTAGCTATTTGTGTTTCAGACGTACATAAAAATGATGTCTACCTATTTGGGGGATTTAGATGTATAATTCGAGGCGTTTTATAACGGTTTTTAATTTATTTTGATTAATTTTTGGGTCACAAAACTGGCGGGATTGAATGAAAAAATTTCTTAGGTACACTTTGGCCATTGTGCTCTTTTTATACTTTTTGGCAACGTTTATTGTATCCCCCATTTTGGACAAGCAAATGAACCTTGTTGAGTATAGTGATCCTAGGCAACTGGGGAGCGAAGCTAAGGAATTGTATAATTCTCTGGAATTTATAGCCGACTTGCATTGCGATGCTTTACTATGGGATAGGGACTTGACAAAAGAGTTGGATTATGCCCATTTGGATTTTCCGCGAATGCAACAGGCAAATATGAGCTTGCAGGCGTTTACCATTGTTACCAAATCTCCCAAAGGACAGAATTTTAAGCAGAATAGTGCGGACGCCTTTGATAAGATTACAATGTTGAATTTCGTACAGGGCCGACTGCCGGATAAGTGGTTTAGTCTTTATAAGCGGGCCGTGTATCAGGCGAGGGCTTTGCAGGACTACCAAGAGAAGTATTCAGGCAAGTTTCAATTGGTGAAATCGCGCCAAGATTTAAAAAATTTGATAGAATTAAAGAAAAAAGACCCGGAGGTAATCGGAGGTTTTTTAGGAATTGAGGGGGCGCACTGTTTGGAAGGGAATTTGGAAAACCTACAAAATCTCTATTATGAAGGGGTAAGAATGTTGGCTCCGACACATTTTTTCGACAATGAACTTGGAGGTTCTGCGCATGGTATTTCCGGGGCCGGACTCACCGATTTCGGAAGGGAGGTGATCCACGAGATGAACCGCTTGGGTATTATTATAGATTTGGCACATGTCTCCCCCAAAATGATAGATGAAATTCTAGACCTCACAAACAGACCGGTACTGGTGTCGCACACCGGTGTTAAGGGGACCAAGGATAGCCCACGGAACATATCTGACCAACATATTAATAGGATTGCTGCATCTGGTGGACTAATAGGAATTGGATTCTTTAGGGGAGCAATAAAAGGGGAGATCAAGCACATTGTGGAGGCCATGAAGTATGTCCGTGATCTAGTAGGTATTGAGCATGTGGCCCTAGGTTCCGATTTTGACGGGGCGGCTACTACACCTATAGACGTTACCGGCCTGCCCTTTATTGTTCAGGAATTAATGAACCAAGGATTTTCTGAATCGGAAATCAGAGCCATTATGGGCGAGAATGTAAGGCGGTTTTTAATGGGACAATTACCATAGTATTGGTGCTGTTTTCATTTAAATCCTAATTATAGGATGCAATTTTGCCCACTTCAACTTTATCTTTTGAATCTTTTATATATCTTCGATAATTGGGAAAATTATAAATAATATGCACTATTACATATCCCCCATGGGGAAAGTGCAGAAAATAAATTAAGAAATGATAATAGAGCCTAGAACACGCGGATTTATTTGCCTTACCTCCCATCCTAAAGGATGTGAACAAAATGTTATTGATCAAATTGAATATATAAAATCCAAGGGAGCCATTGACGGGGCCAAAAAAGTTTTGGTAATAGGTGCTTCCACCGGATTTGGCCTAGCTTCCAGGATTACCAGTGCCTTTGGATCCGGAGCTGCTACCATAGGGGTGTTTTTTGAAAAACCCCCCGCAGAGGGCAGACCGGCCTCACCAGGTTGGTACAACAGTGCGGCCTTTGAGAAAAAGGCACATAAGGCAGGGTTGTACGCCAAAAGTATAAACGGGGACGCTTTTTCCAATGAAATAAAAAAGCAAACCTTAGACCTGATCAAGGCGGATTTGGGACAAGTGGATATGGTTATTTACAGTTTGGCTTCACCGGTAAGGACGCATCCGGAAACTGGGGTAAGATATAAATCGGTGCTAAAGCCAATAGGGGCAAAATTTCAGAACAAAACAGTGGACTTTCATACCGGGGTAGTATCCGAAGTGTCCATAGAACCGGCCCAAGGGGATGATATAGACAATACCGTGGCCGTCATGGGAGGTGAAGATTGGAAAATGTGGATCGATGCCTTGAAAAATGAAGGGCTGCTTGCAGAAGGATTTACTACAATAGCCTACTCCTATATTGGCCCTTCACTTACGGAGGCCGTGTATAGAAAAGGTACCATTGGTCGTGCCAAGGATCATTTGGAGGCTACAGCTTTTACCATATCGGATAGTTTAAAACCGTTAAATGGGAAAGCATATGTTTCCGTAAATAAGGCATTGGTAACCCAGGCAAGTTCTGCCATACCGGTAATTCCGTTATACATATCCCTATTGTACAAGGTGATGAAGGAAGAAGGTATACACGAAGGCTGTATTGAGCAAATTCAGCGTTTGTTCCAAGATCGGTTGTATGCGGACACAACGCCTACAGATGATGAGGGAAGAATACGTATAGATGATTGGGAAATGCGTACGGATGTGCAGGCCAGGGTAGCAGAACTATGGAAGGAGGCCACTACGGAAACCTTGCCTAAAATTGGTGACCTTAAGGGCTATGAAAAGGATTTCTTCAATTTGTTCGGGTTTATGGTAGAAGGGGTGGATTATGATGAGGACGTGAATGAAATAGTGGAAATTCCTGGGCTTCAGTAAATATTTGTCTCCCTTACCCAATCCTAAATTTATACTGCTTCGGTAGAAATTTGATAAATATGCGAAACAATCCAATATTCCTATGTATGCTAATGTGCCTGGCCGTCTCCAACGCGCAGACCGGAAAGGTATTTGATGCACTCACAATGAAGAGTGAAATCCTAAAAAGTGAAAGGAAATTTGCCGTATATCTGCCTCCGGATTACGAAACTTCCAATAGGAGTTACCCTGTATTGTATTTGTTGCACGGTGCTGGCGATGATCAGACGGGTTGGGTGCAATTTGGAGAGGTGTTGCGTATTGCGGATAACGCCATTAAAGAGGGCAAGGCTACTCCTATGGTTATTATTATGCCAGACGCCAATACGGGAACCAGGGGATACTTCAATTCCATAAAAGGGGATTGGAGGTATGAGGATTTCTTTTTCGAAGAGTTAATGCCCTTTGTAGAGAAGAAGTATCGCATTAAGGGGGAGAAACGTTTTAGGGCCATAGCCGGACTTTCCATGGGAGGAGGTGGATCATTTATGTACGCATTGCGCCACCCTGAGCTATTTTCTTCGGCCTGTCCTTTAAGTGCCTATATCGGGGCCTTGAGTTTGGACGATTTTAGACAAAGGTTGAAAAGCAATAATGAGAGTTATGAAGATGGGCTTGTAAGTGCCTATTATGAAAAGCACAATGCCCTTTCCCTGATACAGGCTTCATCCCTGGAAGATTTAAAATCGGTTAGATGGTACATAGATTGTGGGGACGATGATTTTCTTTATGAAGGCAACAGTTTAGTGCATATTGCCATGAAAAAGAAAGAGGTGCCCCACGAATATAGGGTGAGGGAAGGACGCCATAGTTGGACCTATTGGCGGGAGTCCCTTCCAGCGGTTTTGGAGTTTGTGTCCGATGCCTTCCATCAATATTGATGTATCAATAAGGTGAGTTCGATTGATTTTAATGGTAAATGGGTTGGTTAATGCAATGTTGTCCGGTAGAGCCTTCCCGTTCCGTTCGGGCGGGCGCAGTCGAGACCTCATTTTAAAGATGAAATTGTCAATAACCTCTCAACTGCGCTCGAGGGAACAGAGTATTAGCTTTAATAGATTGGTCTTTAGGTATTTGTATTTAATTTTAAATTAAACTCACATTAACCAGTATCCGGGATTGATCGGAGCAAAAAAGTAAAGAAGAAAAATGATTTTTAGAAAATTTGGTAGAACGCAGTGGGATGTAAGTGAAATAGGATATGGAATGTGGGGCATGGGCGGTTGGACAGAGTCCGACGATCTATTGTCTGCCAAGTCATTGGATCTGGCGGTGGAAAATGGAGTTAATTTTTTCGATACCGCATGGGCCTATGGTCATGGGCACAGTGAAAAATTACTCGGCGATCTATTACGGAGGTTTCCCAATAAAAAGCTCTTTACCGCCAGCAAGATTCCAGCTAAAAATTTTAAATGGCCGGCAAAACCGGAATATAGTTTAGAGGAATCCTATCCTCCGTCCCATATTGTGGAATATACGGAGAAAACCTTGATCAATTTGCGCACAGAGCAATTGGATTTAATGCAGTTCCATACCTGGGACGATAGTTGGTCCGATCGCGAGGAGTGGCAAAGAACTGTTGAAGATTTAAAAAAATCAGGGAAGGTTGCAGCCATGGGTATCAGTGTAAACCGATGGGAGCCAGAAAATGGTATCAAGGCCCTTAAAACAGGAGCTTTTGATGCGGTGCAGGTGATTTACAATATTTTTGACCAAGCTCCCGAGGATGTACTTTTTCCCTTATGTTCAGCCATGGATATCGCTGTTATTGCAAGGGTTCCTTTTGATGAAGGAACCTTGACCGGAAATATTACCAAAGAAACCCAATTTCCGGAAGGGGATTGGAGGGGGACGTATTTTGTTCCCGAGAATTTAATAGCGAGTGCGGAAAGGGCAGACCTGCTAAGGCCATTGGTTCCGGAAGGAATGACCATGGCAGAAATGGCTTTGCGCTTTATTACAATGAACAAAACGGTAAGTACTATTATTCCTGGAATGCGCAAGGAAAGGAACGTATTAATGAATACGGCCTTGAGTGATGGTAATGGCTTGCCAATCGACTTATATCAAGAATTGAAAGGCCATAGGTGGGATAGAAAACCAACCTCATGGTCACAGTAATCTAAAGAAAAGAAAATGACAACTAGAAAAGATTTTTTAATGCAGTCAGGAATGTTGGCAGCAGGAGTGGTTTTATTGCCATCCTTTACTTTGCCGTATAAGAATCCAAAAAAGAATTTAGGGGTTCAATTATACACCTTTCGCAAGGAGATGTTGGAAGATGCTGTTGGTACCTTAAAGCGAATAGCGGCCTTGGGAATTAAGCAAATTGAGTCGGCAAGAAGCACCAAGGGACTATATTACGGTCTAAAGCCAACAGAAATGAAAGATGTTTGTGAAGATCTTGGTATGACCCTTAGAAGCGGACATGTAGCCCTGGACGAACATTGGAAAGAGACTATGGATCAGGCGGCCGAGGCCGGACAGGAATATCTAATTTGTTCCTCCTTGCCAACGGCAGGACAAACGGTGGACAACTATAAGGCCGTAGCCGAAGCCTTTAATAAGGCAGGGGAAGAGTGTAGCAGTAGAAATATTAAATTCGGATACCACAATCACGAATATGAATTTGAATCCGAAAACGGGGAAGTGTTCTATGATATCCTGTTGAAAAATACCCAGGCCAACCTGGTGCATATGGAACTTGACCTAGGTTGGGTCGTGGTTGCCGGTAAGGATCCATTGGACTATTTCAGAAAGTATGAAGGTAGGTTTCCATTGTGGCATTTGAAGGATATGGACATGGTGAAAAAGGAAAGTACAGAGTTTGGAAAAGGAGGGTTGGATATAGCCCAAATGCTTAAATATAAACATGAATCCGGACTGAAATATATTTTCATAGAGCAAGAGGAGTACGCCAGTACCCCTTTTGAGAGTATGACGCACAATATGAAGTACATGAAAAATCTATAAAGGTCTTCAATGACCTTAAGGTTAAGATTTGGTTATTTGGCAAACAATTGTCCCATGTCCTTAAAGGCTTTGAATTCCAGGGCATTCCCTGCAGGGTCCAGAAAGAACATGGTGGCCTGTTCGCCAACCTCTCCCTTAAAACGGATATAGGGCTCAATAACAAAACTTACCCCTTTGGTAATAAGTTCTTCCGAAAAGGATTTGAAGGTATCCCATGGGAGGACCACCCCGTAGTGCGGTACTGGAACGTCCTTGCCATCTACTGGGTTAACGTGCAATTTTTCGTCTTTGGCCTTGGGTTTATAATGGATTACCAATTGATGGCCAAATAGATTAAAGTCTACCCAATGATCACTGCTTCTACCTTCTTCACAATTTAATATCTCTCCGTAAAAGGTACGGCACTCTGCCAGATTATGGACGGGAATGGCAATATGGAAGGGAGTGA
Source organism: Arenibacter troitsensis (assembly GCF_900177645.1). Taxonomy (GTDB): domain Bacteria; phylum Bacteroidota; class Bacteroidia; order Flavobacteriales; family Flavobacteriaceae; genus Arenibacter; species Arenibacter troitsensis. The sequence continues at coordinate 297,652 of NZ_FXAO01000005.1, read as the reverse complement.
TTTCGGGCATATATCAAATTCTTTTATTTATGGAATAACAGTTTACAACCTTTTAAAAATAAGCATAATTTAAATGGAAAAAGGGTATAAATGTAAATGCACCAAAAATTTAAGACATTAAAAAGTCCACTATCTGCAAGTTGATCTCTTCTTGGTGGAGGGAGTGGCCAAGTCCGGTGGTTTTTATTAATCGACTGTTTTTCCAGCTTTGGTGAAGTCGTTCGGAAGCGTTGAACGGGGTTATCGTATCCCGTTCATCATGTATGATCAGCCCCTTCTGGGCAATGGATTTGGCAAACTTGGGGGTAGAGATATCGTTAATTCGGAAGTTGAAATGCTCATACACGTGCCTATCCAAGGCCTCAAGTACCTTTTTGTTGAACTTGACCAGGTTTTGGTAATGCGCCATTAACTCGGAGAGTTCGGCCGGAGCTCCCAAGGTCACTATTTTTTCGATGGAGGTGTTTGGATTTCGATGTTGATTATGAAGGGTGGCTAATCCTCCCATGGAATGCCCAACAATATGCGTGGGCCGGAATAGGTTTATAAGATGCCGTGCACTGTCCGCATAGGTCACCACATTTAACCTATTTCCTTCGGAATGTCCATGGCCCGGGGCATCAAAGGCGATGATATTGAATTCCCTTTCCCGTAATTTTTCAATGAGATATCGCCACCTATAGGAATTGCTTTCCCAACCGTGCATTAAAAGGACGGTTTCCCCTGTACCTGGCCATTCATAGGTCTGAAGCTCAATATTGTTCACTCTAACCCTTTTGCCCAAAAACCCCTGTAAGTATTCTTGCTGTACCGGCAATATCCTTCCCTTTCTTGGGGTCGTAAAGGTTTTGAACGCCTGTTTTCCCGCCTCCTTTGCTGAGAAAAGTGTGGTAGTATTAAAATAGGCACCGTATGAAAGTGCTAAAGTACGGTAAAGTAGTTTTTGCATGGAATCCTTGCTGCTATTCCCAGCCCACCATCATATATTTGATCTTTGCCTTGTCCGGTATCTGTACGGCTTCAATATCGGTATTGTTGCCATATTGAAGGTTGCTTGGCAGTTCGGTCTTGGCAATGGTGAAGTAGGCGTCGGAGTCTTTTAGGAAGATCACCACGTTATTCAGAGCGGTTATAATTTTTTTAATACTGTGCTTGTCCTTGATGTCCTTAAAGGTGCTATTGAGTCCAACGCCTTTTTCAGTAACATATCTTGGATCGTAAATACGGATAATTTCTATTTTGGGAATACTGTCCATATTAGGGGTGAGGGTAAGTAAATGCTTGCCTCCCTTTTCATAAATGTTGATCTTTTTTACAGCGGTGCCAATCCTGGTAATTGCAGTGTCCCTAACAATGGAATCGTTGGCAAACACAGTATTAATGTCATCAAGGGTATTGGATTTCATCAGTTTGCCTACTTGGTCCTTGGCAATTACAAAATCTGTATTGGTGTTACATTGTATAAAGAGTAGCGCGCTTAATACTACGGCAAAAATTGATTTTCGTATCATTTTAAAGGTAAAAGGAATTTTTAAAGATTATTTTTTCAGGTCTTGTTTATCCATAATCCAAAGGACTATTTCATTACTTTCTTTAATACGCCCAGGACTCCCCTTATAAAAGTTGCACTGGTCAATACCTTTATTACAGGATTTTGGCGTGTACTGGTCCTTCTGGAGCTAGATCGGGTTGATCTACTACTGGAAGAGGACTTCTCTTCTGCGGCTAGTTTTTCTGCCTTTTCAATCTTCTCGTTTAGAAGTTCATAGGCGCTTTCCCGGTCTATGGTTTCGTTGTATTTTCCAACCAGTTTGGATTTGTCTATTACCTCTTTAAGCTCACTATCGGTTAGAATATCCATTCGGCTCATTGGAGCCCTTAACATTGTGGCCGCAAGGGGGGTTGGTCTTCCTTTTTCATCAAGGGCGCTGATCAATGCCTCCCCTATACCCAGGGAAGTCAAAACTTCCTTGGTGTCATAAAATTCTGAAATGGGATAGTTTTCCGCAGTAAGTTTTATGGCCTTCCTGTCCTTTGCGGTAAACGCACGTAGGGCGTGTTGCACCTTTAAGCCCAATTGGGAAAGTACAGCATCTGGCACATCGGTAGGGTTTTGGGTAACAAAATACACTCCTATTCCTTTGGAGCGTATTAATTTTACGATACTTTCAATTTGATTCAAGAGGGCTTTTGAAGCCTCGTCGAAAATTAGGTGGGCTTCGTCTATAAAAAGGACCAGTTCCGGTCTGCCCGTATCCCCCTGTTCCGGAAAGGTATCATAGATTTCTGCCAATAGGCTCAACATAAAGGTAGAAAACAATTTAGGTCGGTCCTGAATATCGGTCAGACGTATTATGTTAATGTAGCCCCTGCCATTTTCATCTATACGCGTAAGGTCCTCTACATCAAAAGATTTTTCTCCAAAAAATAGTTCCGCACCTTGCTGTTCCAGCTCTATAATTTTTCTCAGAATGGTCCCGGTAGAGCTGGTAGAGATACGCCCATAGGAATCGGAAAATTCCTTTTTGCCCTCTTCTGTGGCATATTGCAATACTTTTTTAAAATCCTTAAGGTCCAATAATGGCAGTTTATTGTCATCACAATATTTAAAAACAACCGCCACAATGCCTTCCTGAGTAACGGAAAGGTCTAAAATTCGGCTTAGGAGCACCGGTCCAAATTCTGAAACCGTAGCCCTCAATTTTACACCGTCCTGTTCGGAGAGGGAAAGTATTTCCACGGGAAAGGCTTTTGGAGTAAATGGTAGGTTCCCAATTTTGGCATGGCGTTCATCAATTTTTGCATGTCCTGGACTGGGTTTGGCCAGACCACTAAGGTCCCCTTTAAGGTCCATTAATAATACGGGAATTCCTTTGTCCGAAAGATTTTCCGCAATTACCTGTAGGGTTTTTGTCTTACCTGTACCGGTGGCCCCGGCAATTAGACCATGCCGGTTAAGAGTTTTTAATGGTATCTTAACGTGTGCATCAGTTATGGTTTCCCCGTTCAGCATAGCAGATCCCATAATAATAAAGTCTCCTTTTGTGGTATATCCTTCTTCTATATGTGCAAAGAATTTGTCCTTGATGTCCATTGAGCTAATTTTTGATAAAAATAGACTAATTTTAGTCAAAAGAAAAGTGGTTGGTTTTTAGTTCTTCCTATATCTTCCTGAATAGAGCTTGCTTTTATGCACGAACATTGTGCTGATGGCGGCTCCTCCATGAATCAAATTTATATACCTGTGATTTTTACAAGCTAATTGTAATATGGAGTTTATGTATTTGTTCCTATTTCAAATGGGTCATTTCCATCTTAATTTTGTATCCTCCACCATGGAGGTGGATGATGTAAGGTGTTTCTACAGATACGGAAGCCCCAATCTTTTTATAGGTATCGTTCAGGCTTATTTCTAGCGCTAATGTTCTGAAAACAATGTTTTTTAGACCTACTTTTTATCCAATAAGCTTTTTTGGAACAGCTTAAAGATACGGGTGTATTCATCGGTCCAACTACTGGGTTCTACAAAGCTGTGCCGTTCTACGGGGTATACGGCCATTTCCCAATTGTGTTTCTCCAATTCGATTAAGCGTTGCGAGAGTCGGACCATATCCTGAAAATGCACATTGTCGTCTATCATGCCATGTAATATGAGCAAGTCTCCCTTTAAGCCTTCCGCAAAATAAATAGGAGAGCTTCTTCGGTAGGCCAGGCTATCGGTAACCGGGGTGTTCAATATGCGGGCCGTATATCCGTGGTTGTAGGCGGCCCAATCGCCAACAGATCGTATGGCGGCACCGGCCTTAAAGGTGTCAGGGGCGTTGAACATGGCCATTAAGGTGATAAAACCACCGTAGGAACCTCCGTAAATACCAATTTTATCTTCTTCAATACCCAGTTCACGTATTAAATATTTGGCCCCATCCACATGGTCGGACAGGTCCTTTCCGCCCATGTGCCTATAAATTCCGGTACGCCAATCCCTGCCATAACCTGCACTCCCTCTATAATCAATGTCCAGCACGGTATAGCCGTTGTCCACTAAGAGATTGTGGAACATATACTCCCTAAAATAAGAGCTCCACCATTTATGGGCGTTCTGTAAATAACCGGCTCCATGGACAAAAATAATGGCTGCCTTATTTTTTGTGTCGGAATTTGGTTGGTACAGCCTCGCGTGTACCGCCTCACCATCTTCTGCCTCAAAGGCGATTATTTCAGGATCGCGCCATTGGTAGGAATCAAAATTCTTGGTAGTGGAGTAGGTAATGCGTTTGGCCTCTGCCCTGGATTTCCCCCAAATAGGATTGTCCTGTAGGTAAAGTTCCGTGGGCTTGTTGGTGTACGAATGCAAAATGGCCAATTTGCGTTCGTCTGGGGACAGGGTAACCTCATTGGATCCGGTCATTTGGGTTAGTTGCTGCATTTTTCCGCCTTCAATCGGCATGCTGTAAAACTGTCGGTCTCCAGGATGGTTTTTGTTGGCCGTGAAATACCAGCGTTTTTTGTCCTTTGAGATGCGGGGATCGTAAATTTCAAATTCTCCGGAAGTCAGTGCCTTTGTTTTTTTGGTAATTACATCCATGACATAAAGATGTGAATAGCCTGTTTTTTCGGATTGGAACCAAATGCTTTTTCCGTCGGGCATCCAACCCATTTCACCACCTGAATATCCCCCAATACCTGGGCCGGCTATCCAAGCTTCGTCATGTTGGCGATCCAATTGTGTAACCGTACCGTTTTTGGGATCAAGAAGAACTATCCATCGGTCTTTATAGTCGTTGCTATTAATGTCCAGAACCGCATATTTTCCATCTTCACTCCACAGAGGTCCATTAATATAGCCCAGCCTGTTTTTATTTTCATAGGTCTTGTCTGGATAGTCCTTGGTGTATTCCGGTACGTAATCCAGACCTTCCAAACTGTCCAGGAGCACGGGATAAACCTTTTTCTCGGCAATGTCGTACACGAACATTTCATATTCATAAGGTTCGTTGCCTACCTTGGATCTGGTATTTTGGTCCTCGGTATATCCGGAGTCGGTAACATAATGGGGAACAATGGTGCCCTTATTTGTGGGCGATTTTGTAGCCAAATAGGTAATGTAATTTCCCATGGGGCTTATTCTATGGTTGGTTATGGATTTGCCGCTGGGGTCAATAGGTAGGGGTCCTTTGGCTTCAAGGAGTTTTTTAGCTTCCTCTGTCTTGTCCTTTTTGGCCTTTCGTTCGCGCAGTACCTCAAATAGTCCCAACTGATCTTCATATAGCCATTGGTCTTTATCACTTTTTTCGTCATCCTTTTTTGGAGACTTAATTTTGGTTAGTTGTACCGTACTCCCGGTCGCAATATCCCAGGTAAAAAGATTGTTGCCCTGTCTATAGGCCACTTTGGTGCCGTTCTTGGTAAAATGGGGTGCACTTTCGTATTCTTCCGTACTGGTAATTTGAATTAGGCCTTGGGTCTTAAGGTTTAAAAGAAATATGTCGCCCCTTTTGGCATATAATTTTAAGGTTCTATCCTTGTTAAAAACTCCGCCGCTACTGGGAAGGGAATAGGCCGTTTCAAAATCGGTTTTGATAGTTTTGGCCGATTTTAAATGGTAGGCATACAGGGAATCGTTTTGGGCCTTTTCGGGGTTCCAATCAAAGTATAGGGTCTGACTGTCCAGGGACCATTGGGGATTGGAGGGAAGGTGGCCCACAAAGTCATCGCCCTGCATAATTTCCTTGATCGATAAGCTTGAGGTATTTCCCTGTTGTGCAAGACAAGGGATAATGGACAATTGTAATAAGCCGTACAGTAGCCAAGTGTTTTTCATTTACTTTATTTATAAACCTAGGGTAAATTTAAGTTTGGGTTTGTCCGTTTTTATAAAAACATGGAAGCTGTAAATATCCTAAATCTTGGCAAAACTCACAAAGTCGAAGAGAAGATATTAGGCTTTTGATCCGAAGGACCTAGTGATCGTATCTTGCTTCAAATTCAGGACAATCCAATCGAATATCCTTATTCAATAATTCTTTGTTGAGCAGGTTGCAGTAATCCCTATTACTTTGTTTACTGTAGAATTTACAACCATAACAGGTTCTTTGTACACTAAGGATTCCACTAGTGTTCAGTTGATAAATGAGTTTGCTCAAGGTGCCAAACAAGGATTCCAATTCAGAATTGTCAACGGCATTGAGCTGCTTCTTTAAGGGATTGGCAAAATTTGAAATTTGTCCTATGGTCTCTGTTCCGGTTTCCGAGAGGCCAATGGAATAGCTTCTACTATCAATGGAAGAATATTCTTTGGTGATGAGGCCTTTTTTATCCAATACCTTAATGGCATCGCTTATGGTAGGCTTGGTTACGTTGAATTCTTTGGCCAAGTGGCTAACATTGCACATTTCGTTTTTGTGGTAAGCAATGAAAATTAGGATTTGGATTTGGATGGGACTTAAACCTAGCAATTTGGCCTTGTCCCAAAGCAAGACCTTGAAGGCTTCCGAAATGCGTTCAAGTCCGGCTATGATTTTGCTGCTAACATCCCTTTCTTGCTGGTCCGGATTAAAAATACTCTTGTCCATATAAAAAGCCTGCCGGGAATTGCCCGACAGGCAAAGTTAGTTATCCTAATGATATTATTCGCAATTTTCCATTTCTATGATATAATACCCTTTTTTATGGATGATATCGGCTATGGCCTCCGGAGCCTGTTCCAAATGGCAGAAATTACATTCCTTGGAGGATAGTTCAGCTGTTTGAAAAGGTTTTGAGGACAGGTATTCACGTCCATAACCGAGAATGCTTTCCATTTCCTCCATAGTACTGGGGACCAGTATATCAAAATGCATGGTCTTGCCGTCTTCCCGGGGCACATAGGTGTCCCAAACCGATATTTTCATGTAGTTCATCATTTAAAATGTAATCTATTAAGAATCCTAACTTTTAAGGTGAAAATAAAATTAACCTTTTACGTCTGCCATGGAAGCACCAAAGTTGATATGTAGTACATTGCCATTGGGTGTTAGTAGGGCTGGGACCGACTTAACACCTGCTTTTTCCGCTTCTGGAATACGGGATTTGTTTTGGCCGAAGTGTACTATTTCCACATTATCCCGACCCACTAATTCTAAAATTTCATGTTCCGCGCTAACGCATACGGGACATCCTGCGTGATAAAAAACCGATTTTTTCATTTTTATTGATTTTAGGTTATTGCACTATTGCTATACAAATATAGTAAGGAATCCTAACTAAACAAATTAATTCATGATATTTCCATTACATATTCCCAAATGCATCAAGGAGTGGGGACTATTTTGTTTTCATCAACCCAACTTTTGGTTGCCACAAAATCCGTAAATTATTGGAAGCCATGAGCCATTAAATGTTACTTTTTTAATATTAGTTCGTAATACCGAGCAGATTCATGGGGATTGTGGCGGTAGGCCCCTATTTCCATGAAACCATTATCCGTATACAATTTTATGGCCGATTTCATAAAGTCGGCCGTGTCCAATTTTATGGTGTCGTAGTTAAGTTTTCGGGCGTTATCAATACAATGGTTGAGAAGTAATTGACCTATGCCCAAACCTCTGCTGTTAGGTTGTACGAACATGCGTTTTATTTCTCCATCGTTTTTATTAAACCGTCGGATTCCGGCAATGCCAACAGCCTTCTCGTTTATATAGGCAATAAATAATCCGCCATCCTCATGATTGTACATTTCGGGAAGGCCCGCCATTTCCTTATCAAAATTTTGAAAGGACAGATCAATGCCCAACCAGGTTACGTATTCCAAAATCAATTTTTTGGCAAGTGCGAAGTCGGTCGCCGTTTCGGCCATCTTTATTTCAATAGCATTTTTCATTTAATCAGAGTTGTAATTTATATAATATCGCCAATGAAGTTCTAATTAATCCTGCAGCTGCTGTGGAAACTTGTCCGCGACTAGGTTGAGCTGTATACCATGCTCCAACTAGGCTTTTAGTCCGTCCAAAACCGTGGTAAAGCCACCGGTGTTGTTCATCAGGGTTTTAAGCAGCTCTTCCCCTGTTTCCGTAAAACCGTAATTTTTTATAGTTACATAGGTGTTTTGTGGACTTAGTTCCCTGAATTCGTAGTCTACTAATGTAGAAGGGTTTCCCCAACGAGTGGCAATTAATTTGTTTGGTATAATATTTATGGTGTGGACTTCGGCCTTGGCCTTGTACATTTCCCATTCCCAAGTAACGGTTTTCCCTTTTTTGAGGGGGGCAGTAGATTTTGTATACCAAAACTTTGTGGTTATGTTGGGGTCTATGAAGGCCAGAAAAACCTCTTCCACGGGTTTTCTGATCATCATTTGGGCTTCTACTGTTACGCCGTTCATTTCTTAGGAATTTGGTTGGTCTTTAAACCATTGTTCAATAGAAGGCATATGTCGTTCAAAACCACCCGGTATAAAGAAATTTAAGATGCCGGTTTTTTGATCTGTCCTGTTGGCAAAATCGTGCATTGTTTTGGCAGGAATCCTTAAAAAAGTTCCTTTGCCGGCCTCTGTCCACTTATTTCCCACCAGAAAGGAACAACTACCTTCCAAAACGTAAAATACTTCGTCATTATCCTCGTGGCTATGTGCGCCGGGACCCATGGAATTGGGCTCCAACCACCATTCGGAAATACTATATTTTTCGTCGGTTTCCTTTTCATCGGCCTTAAAAATGGCGGTCATGCTACCACAACGGTAGGTTCTGCCTTCCCCGGCTTCCAGAATAATGGGTTTTGTTTTGTTGTCCTTTTTTTGCATACCCTAAGCTATTTATAATTCACCAATCAATGTTGGACGGATATTATGCTACTTTTTGTTGGCAATGATATGAATTGCATTTCTTGTCTGTGACATATTACCTAACCATAAATATACTTATACCGTGATAAACTTCAATTTGTCATTTGAAATTTCACTGGAATATTCAATTCTTAATTGATCTATCTTATTCTGGAAGAAGGCATATATTTTTTTGGAATTTTTTTCTGCCAGCTGTTGATCCATAAAATCATCTTTTAAATACCTGGAAAGGGAGAATAAGGTTCGCGGGAATTCATGGATAATTAGTCTATTGTCGGCCAATTGTGCCCGTAACCAAAATGGCTCACTGAAGGTTGCTTCGCGCACATAGACAATTTCATATTTATTTTCGACCATCTCTGCATATTCGGTCAAGGATTTGAGGCTGGTGGGCATACCTACTTCAACGGTAATTTGATTGGCGGTAAAGGTCCTGATTTTATCGTCCGGAAAAGAAAAATGAATAGGGGTTTTGGTTTTGAGAAGTTTGCCAAAACGTCCGGTGAAATTCATAAAATAGCCAGTGGCAAGAATTTCGGCCAACGACTTTTTATAGGCTTTTACATTTTCCTTATAAAACACGACTGCCAAAATCACGGAGGCTAAAAGGCCTATGCCCACGGCAATCCATATATTGGGGAACAAGGTAGGCGCTATTCCCTGTATATAGCCACCATAGGTCCCTACCGTTGGAAAAATGGAATAGAACAGATCTTTTAGGGGAAGGAATTTAAGACTCATTTTCATAAAATTTCCTAAATATTTAAGTCAACATTGGGATAAACAACATCCCTTAAATAAATAAGTAAAAATACCTTATAGTCTTTTGTGAATCAGGTATTTAACCGAGGTTAAAATACAATTTTTTTCAATACAAAGGGTAGTTGGCTTTTTAAGAAATTATGCTATCGGCTATAACCTTGTTTTCTGCGGTTTCAGTTGATCCGGTTATATGTAAAACTGGGAAGTATAGACAATATTGGGGGGTATTTAATTGTAAAGCCCCGAGTAATAGTCTCGGGGTTGGTACAGTAAAAAGTAGTTGAACTTCAATCCAAATAGTTACAACCTTTTGTAGCGGGTTTAAGGACCTTTATTTAAATGCTAAAGCTCAACTTCCGCCAATTTTTTATGCTTCTTTTTATAAGTCCTACCATACCAAAGCAAAATTCCGGTAACGGGCAGACTGGCAGTAAGCAAGCTCACCAAAAAGGCAATTATTTTTCCTGCAATGCCCCCAATGGCCCCTATGTGGATGTCATAGTTCATACGTAGTATTTTGTCCGCTACCTTGGCATTTTCGTATTTGCCATATATGCCGGGCGTCTCTATTTCCTCCAAGGTATGTTGGTCAAAAAAGCGAAAGTCCGAATCATAGTATAAACCGGAACTATTGGAAACTTCCACGTAAATACTGGCCTCCGGGCCTGTGGGATAGTGAAGTTCAAAACTTTCCGCGTTGGGCGATGCTGCCTGAAGTTTGGGTATAAGAAGGTCTATCGGCAATACATCTTCGTCCTGGTTTGGGGTACCAATATTTTCAGGAATTATAAACGCAGCTTCCTTGTCCCCCCCCAAAGATTTATACAGCACATACTTCATCCAATTATAGGACATTACCGAACCTGTAAAGGCAAGGATCAGGGCTAGGGAGCATATATAAAATCCTATTATGGTATGAAGGTCAAAGTTCTTTCGTTTCCATCGTGTTCCCGATTTCCATTCAAATTGAAGACGTTGTTTAAGATTTTTCCGTTTTTTTGGCACCCATAGAAAGATTCCGGAAATAATGATCAACATAAAAACAAGTATGGATGCGCCTACTACTTGTTCCCCAATGTCTTTGGGTAACCAAAGCCGCATATGTCCTTTCAAAATAAAAGCAAAGAAACCGGATAGGTGATCGTCTACCTGTATTACGTTGCCGGTATATGGATTTAGAAAAACACTCTGGTAAAATTCTGGTTCCGGGTCGTAAAAAATAACCTCAATGGCATCATCCGCTTTTTTGAACAGGGTACCGTGTATATGGTTGTTGGGAAAAACCTCCTGGGCGTACATTTTGGCCTCGGTAGGTGTAAGAATGGGTTTGTTTTGGGGACTTACCTTTTTATAGTCGTCGTATAGACTTTCAATCTCATCCCTAAAGGCCCAACAGCAGCCGGTAATCGCTACAATAAATACAACGATACCGGTGGTAAGGCCTAAAATCTTATGAAGTTCGAAGATAATTTTTCTGAGGTTCATTGGTACAAGGTTGAAAATCTATATTTTTTGTTTAAAACTTGTAGGTGAAATTGGCCAGTAACACTCTTGGAGCCTGTGGGTTTATAGTGGACCAGCCTTTATAATATTCCTTATTAAATACATTGTTTAGTTTTAAGCCAATGCGATATTTGTTGGCCTGGTAATAAAGAGAGGCGTTGGCTATGGTATAACTTGGCAGGATAAATTCTCCGGTGGAGGCATAGTTTATGGCAAAGCGCTCACTTGCCCCGTTAAATCCCAGTCCCATGCCAAAACCGTCCAACATTCCCTCCTGCAATTCATAGTTGGCCCAGAAATTATATTGTGTTTCAGGACCGGCTTCGAGGGGTCTTCGGTTTAAAATCTCTGTATTGTCAGATTTGGTAGTTTCACTATCGTTATTGCTAAAACCGGCCCTTAGGTTCAAACCTTTAACAGGGTTGGCATTGACTTCAATTTCAAAACCTTTGCTTTCCACTTCGCCCCCCTGAATTTTGTTGAATGGTGAAGACGGGTCTGTAATGACACGGTCTTTTACTTTAATGTCATAGTAACTTATGGTAGCATTTAATCTATTATTGAACAGATTGGTCTTAATACCAAATTCCAATTGATTGGCCTGTTCCGGATCAAAAGTTTCCAGAGTCTGCGGTCCCGCGTTTGGATCACCTACCAATTGGGGGGCAACGTTGGTAAATCCGTTTTGGTAATTGGCGAAGATAGAGAGTTGATCCAAAATGGGCTGGTAAAGCAATCCGAACTTGGGCGATAAAGTAGTTTGGTTGTAATCGTCATCCAAATTGACCAAGTTGCCTTCATTGTCAAAATGATCTACCCGTAGTCCTAGCATAGCCGATAGGTTATTGCTGATATTTAGGACATCTGAAGCATATAGGCTATAAATATGATATTTGGATTTATTATTCCCTACGGCCTGTGAGGCCAGAACGGCATCTACAGCTGCCGTAGATAGGGCATAGGTATCGGTTTCCACATCGGCAGTAAAAGGATTGTCCCCATTGGACCCACCTTCCGGAGTTACATTGCCATAGAAAGCATAGCCGGTGCTGTTATTGATTTCCGTAGCATTGAAATAATCCAGGCCAATTACCACTCGGTTCCTTAGGGAGGCGATCTTGAAATCACCAATAAAATTTTGCTGTATATCCGTGGTTTGGGTATTGGCATTTTGTTTGTTGATGAACCTTGTAAAGGTATCGTTACCTAAGATGCCATAATCGTACAGATAGGAATAGTAGCCCTTTGTAGAGGTGGAACTTTTGGAAAGTAAGGTCTGGGATTGCCATGTGTCGGACAATTTATAGTCCATTTCAATCCTATAATTCTGCGTCGGATTTTCCAGGGTAAGGTCATTGCTCGTAAAGGACAGTTTGTTGTTGTAGCCTAGTTCCTCAAGATTTTGAGCTTCCGTTGGGGCACCTCTGTTTAAAAACAAGAAGGTAGGATTGGTCTGTTCCGCTTGGGTAATTTCTCCATAGAAGGAGAAGGATAATTTGTTGTTTACCTTGTAGGATAGGGAAGGGGCTACGAAAAAGGATTTTCTGAAGCCGGCATCCTGAAAGCTTTGCTCTGAGGAGTAGGAGGTGTTTAGCCTAAAATATAGGTTTTCACTTTTATTGATGGCCGTATTGAAATCGCCGGTAATCTGGTTTAGTCCGTAAGTACCCGAAGTAAAGGAAAGTTCGCCACCGCTACCTGCATAGGGTTTTTTGGTAACCACATTTATAAGACCACCATACGAGCTTACCGCATTTCCGAACAGGGTTGCAGAAGGTCCTTTTAAGACTTCTATCCGTTCAATATTGGCCGGATTTATAGTGCCGTTGGTTAAACCTGGCAGGCCGTTTACCAATTGTGGTTGTACGGAGAATCCTCTCATGGAATAGTATCCGGCTCCATCACCGCCCCTACCTGTGGATGTCCAGAGGTTTTCCACTCCGGCGGCATTTTTAAGGGCATCGTCAAAATTCGTCACTATTTGCGATTCCAAAAGGTCGGTGGTAATAGTGTTATACACCTGTGTGTTCTCAATGTCCTTTAATGGAAGCTTGGATACATAGGCTGTTTTCTTTCTAGAAAATTTATTGATGCGCTCCCCTTCAACGATTACCTCGGTGAGTATTTCGTTTCCTTCATATAGGATCAAATCGCCAAGATCCTGTGCTTTTCCGTTGGTAAGGGTAAATGGTACATCCCTGGTTCTGAAGCCAAGATAGGAAATGGACAGGGTATGTGCGCCTTCATCAAGATTGGCGATTTCAAAGTGGCCTTTTTCATCGGTTTGGGTACCTATTTGGGAATTTTTCACCACTATATTCACCCCTAATAGTGGCGTTTGTGTGTTGTCCTTTATGGTTCCGCTTACGGTTGAGCGCTGCGAAAATGCCATGGAATTTAGGCAAAGAAGTAGTAGTAATGCTAGTTGGTTTTTCATCTATTCTTATTTAGACCAATAATAAATAATTGTTCGGCGACAAAAATATCTTTAAGATTTGAATTAAACAAATTATTTATATTAAATCTAAATAAGAATATTCTATGGTTTGATTTTCAAGGTTTAAAGGTTGTTTTTAAGTCGTTTTAAATTAATTTGATATTGGTTTTTTGGTCTTTTCGCCTATGCGATCTTAATAATGGGTCTGTTTTCATGGTCCATAGCTGGCATTAAATGGTAATGGATAAAAGATATGAATCCTAAAAAAGTATGATATAGGTAGTAAACAACATCTAAAGTTGAAAAATTAACAAAAAACTATCCCTGTTAACGTTAACGAATAAAAAAATAATGCTAACTTTCATTGCAAAAGGGGATAAGGTGTCATTAACATGAATTGTAAATGTTATTCATTGTCGCAAAAAACTGACGAGTGGGTGGTTAATGGCTTAAAGGATTAAACGGTTTTTGAATATTTGGTCGGGCCGTGATATAATGTCAATAAAATTAATAGTTAACGTAAATATAATTGCAAATGAAATCTACGAGAAGATCATTTATTAAAAGAACGGCCGTGGCAAGTTCTGCCGTAATTGCGGCACCTACCATAATATCTTCCACTGTCTTCGGGGCCAATGACCGTATCAATGCGGCAGTTTTGGGTGTCAATGGCCGTGGAAAAAGCCATATTAAAAGTCTTATGGTACAAAAGAATGTTCAGATTACACACTTATGCGATCCGGACATGAACTTATTGCGCGAGCGCCAAAAATCCTTTAAGGAGACCTACAATAAAGATGTTGCCCTAGAGCAGGATCTTCGCAGGGTTATGGATAATAAGGATATTGATGTGGTCAGTATTGCCTCTCCAAACCATTGGCATGCCCTTTCCGTAATATGGGCCTGCCAGGCCGGGAAGGACGTCTATGTGGAAAAGCCGGGCTCCCACAACATTTGGGAAGGTCGTAAAATGGTGGAAGCAGCTGCAAAATATGACCGGATTGTACAGCATGGGGTTCAGTTGAGAAGTTCCCCTGCCGTAAACGAAGCCATTAATTTAATGCGAGACGGCTATATAGGAAGGGTTTATATGGCCAGGGGTATTGTTTTTCGTTGGAGGGGTGATATTGGCGACCAAGGTTTCTCGCCCGTTCCGGCAGGTATAGATTATGACCTATGGACAGGACCAGCCCCAAAAAGACCATTTACCAGAAATTTGGTGCACTATAATTGGCACTGGCACTGGGATTATGGCAATGGGGATGTAGGAAACCAAGGTATTCATGAAACCGATCTTTGTATGTGGGGCTTGGATGTAGGGCTCCCTACAAAGATTACTTCCATGGGCGGTAAGTACCTTTGGGACGATTGTAAGGAAGTGCCAGAAGTGCTCACCTCTGTATACAACTACCCTGAAGAAAGAAAGATTATACAGTTTGAAGTTCGCCCATGGTGTACCAACACCGAAGAAGGCGCTACTGTAGGTAAT
This sequence comes from Arenibacter troitsensis, assembly GCF_900177645.1. Lineage (GTDB taxonomy): Bacteria > Bacteroidota > Bacteroidia > Flavobacteriales > Flavobacteriaceae > Arenibacter > Arenibacter troitsensis. The sequence goes on along the minus strand of NZ_FXAO01000005.1, from coordinate 282,643 downwards.
ATTTTCTATGGCGATAAGGGAATATTGGTCGTTGACGGTTATGATAAGTATAAAACCTATTTAGGAAAGGATAGAACTCCAGGTAAATCCGGAGAAGATGGTGGTGAATCAGGATCGGAAATGGACCGTGGTGATGGCGGAACGGACGGACATTTTGCCAACTTTATAGAGGCGGTGCGCAAGCGCGATAAAACTATCTTGAACGGTCCTGTGGAAACTGCACACCTTTCTTCTGGTTTGGCACATTTGGGCAACATTGCCTATAGATTGGATCGTGTCCTTACCTTCAATCCAAAATCGGAATCGTTCGTAAACGATGCTGAAGCGGATAGAATGTTGAGACGGGACTATAGGGAAGGATTTGAAGTTCCTGAAAATGTATAATAGGAATTAGCTCCAGATAATAACCATTGTAACCAAATGGTTCGTTGGAGTAATGGCAATGCCCAGGGTCTTGGATCCTGGGCATTGTTTATTATTATAAGTTTGGGACTTTTGGGATATGTTAATGTCCCTCATTTTTATTTGTCATTCAACCCCTTGCCCTGAAGAATTTTAGGGATATATTTTTCCACTCTGTTGGTTCTTGTTGCCGATTGTTTGGCTTGTGAGAAATACAGCAAATATCCTCTTTGTCTTCCTGGGGTAAGGCTATGGAAGGCATCTCTTACATCGGGATTATTATCCAAGGCCTTTTTAAATTCATCTGGTATTTTAAATTCGGAGGTCTTTTTCAATGTCACTTCCAAGCCCGCTTTTTCTACCTCTATGGCCTCAAAAATATAGGCTTTGATAGTAGGTTTTAGATCCAAGATTTCCTGTAGGCTTGTAAATCTTAGTTGACGGGCGGCTTGTACGTTCTCGGTTTGTTGGATTAACATATTGTTGGTGTCCTTTAAGAGGACGCCTTTATGAAATAGAAGGGCGCAATATTCTTTAAAACCATGGATTAAGACAACATTTTTGCCTTGTAACGTATAGCAGGGGTGCATCCATTTAAATTCTTCCGTAAGGCCACAATCCAGGCAGATTTCCCTCAACAAAGTCATTCCCTGCTTCCATTTTTTGGCCCTGTCCAAAAATCTATCCACCACTTTTGGGTTCATAAGTTCTGAATTTGTAAGTAATATATAACCAGGTGCCTGATTAAAGAATATGCCCTAAGTTATTAATTTTTGGCAAATACGGTCAATATTTCAGATACATGATGTGGTTGGGGTTGGAGTGAGTTTCCGATATTTTAAAATTAAACTCCCCAACCATCCTAAATCCAGTTTTTAGGTAAAAGTTCAGTGCTTTTTGATTCTCTTTCCAAACCGCCAACCAAATACCGTTCTGATGGTTTTGTTTAGATAATTCAATAATAAGATCGACTAGCTTTGCACCTAAATTTTTCCCATAATATTCTTTTAAAAGATACAACCTGTCCAGTTTAGTTATGTTTGGATCCTTGATATTAACGTTGGAAGTGTTTAATTCAATTTTTGAAAAGCCTGCAATTTTATCATTGAAAGAGACCAGATGGTATAGGATATTTGCATTCTCAAATTCCTTATTAATGGCCGCCTTGTTATAGGTTTTAGCAATAAAGCTGTTGATGTCTTCTTTTGAAGCGCTGTGCCCGTGGGATTCCCAAAAGGCTTGTTTTCCTATTTCGGCAATTATTTGGGAGTGCTCCCTATTTGCCTGTGTTATTTTAATCATTGGGTTTGCTTACTTTTTTTTTGGGGGGTAACGCAATACTCTAAGTGTCTCGTTCGTCTGTTGAATAAGGCAGGTTGGCGCCGGCGGGGAGAACTGAAAATTTAATTATCCTACTCTCAGTTTTGCTGCATCATTCCATAAATAATGTGGCATTGGCTCATTCAATTCCCACTTAATATTCATAGGTTTAGCACCATAATAATCCCTAATAGCGCCTTCACCAATGAACACATATCCCATTGTATTTCCATATTCGTCATTAGCTTTTTCTCTTACAAACAAAAGAATTTTCTTATTATTTTCATGATGCTTTATGTAGGATAGACCCTTTGATGTTTCTGGGCTTGTTGAATTTTGACTCTGCCAATGAAATAAATATTCATTTATAGCATAGTCGTCATACATTGTTGTAGGAGAGAAATTTTCTTCTGATTTGATAAGATTTATGAAAAGTAATTCAGTATCTAAAGCGGTGTTTTCTGCTACTCCTTCTCTGCTAGGCCATTTTTTTTCGAAAGTGCTTAATCCAAAAGCAGCTAAAATTTGATCCCTTGTGTATCGAGCATGAACCTTTAGTGGTTGATCGTATGGTAATTTAATGTTTATTTCTTTAAAGTCAATATGGTCAATTAAAATTTCAAGTACTTCAATTATTTCTTCAACCAAAACCTTATTTTTACTAATGGTACGAATACTTTCTTCAAGTGATTTAAATCCGTTTGCTTTTTGCCAGATGTCGTAATGAAGCATTAAGAGCATGGTTCGTTCTTTAGAATTGAATTCTGTCAAATTCACTAGGAAATTTGCTTTTGCCAGTTTTAGTATAAATCTAAAATAACTTGTTGAGCTTGTTGAGAGCCATTTTTTATTAATAGCTGAAACAATTTCTTTTTCATTATTTTTTTGAAAATCATCGATAATGCCCGCTTCTTGACATAAACGTTTCCAGCTCCCTCTCTTATAAATTGATTGTATTGAAATAGAGTTAAATTCTAAAAAGTTTTTGAGGTTAAGAGGAAGTGTGGTTTGCTGCTTAAATTTTTTAATCTTACTAATAATTTGATTACGATTAAGGTTAGTAGCAGCTTTTATGTTTTCAAGAATTGTTTTTTTTGCTTTCTCTTCCAAAATGATAGAACAGCCTATTGGCAAATGTGGAAAATTGTCTTCTATTTCTTTGTGGACTTTAGTCGCGGTTTTACCTATAAGCGCCCTGAATTTATTTTCAAAATTGTATTCTGGTCTGGCATTTCCAACAAAGTCTAATACGGTTAAACAATCTTTGTCATTTGCTAATCTCAACCCTCTTCCTAATTGTTGTAAGAAAATTGTTAAGCTTTCTGTAGGTCTCAAAAAGATTACAGTATCAATCTCCGGTATGTCCACTCCCTCGTTGAAAATATCTACGACGAATAAATAATTAATTTCTTTATTCAGCAATTGATTTCTAATAATATCTCTATTTTGATCATTTTCACTTGTGAGATAGTCCGCTTTAAATCCGGCTAAAGTAAATTTTTCTGCCATGAATTTTGCATGTTCCATAGAAATGCAAAAGCCGATAGCTTTCACATCAGTTTTATCTTTTGTGTATTTCTCTAAAGCATCAATGATTTCTTGTACTCTCCTGTCATTGGCAGTGTATAAATTGGTCAACTCGCTTGCAACATATCGACCACGAACCCATGTAGCACTGGATAAATCGATGCTGTCAGTAATACCAAAATATTGAAATGGACAAAGTAGCTTTCTATTTAAAGCTTCTGGCAGTCTAATCTCGGCTGCAATTCTATTGTGGAAGTCTTCTTGAATGTCGCCACCATCCATTCTTTCAGGTGTGGCAGTCAAACCTAAAAGTACTTTTGGCTTGAAATAATTTATAATCTTTCGATAGCTGTTTGCTGTAAGGTGGTGGCACTCATCAATTACTATGTAATCAAAATATTGAGGTGATAAATTTATATTTTTGAGTTTATTGTTTAGCGTTTGAACAGAAGCGAATACGTATTCATAACTATTGGGTTCTAAGCCATTCACCCACAACTCGCCAAAATTATTGTCCCTTAAAATTCCCCTGTAAGTAGATACAGATTGTGAAAGTATTTCTTTTCGATGTGCTAAGAACAAGAGCTTGGAAGATTTGTTGTTTTGTTTAAAGTTTTTGTAATCAAATGCTGAGATTACCGTTTTCCCCGTTCCTGTAGCTGCTACAACTAAATTTCTATTTCTGTCATGTACAATTCTTTCAACTTCAAGTTTTTCTAAAATCTCTAACTGAAAAGGATAAGGTTTGATGTCAAAAAATGAAAGGTTGATTTCGGAGGATTTAGATATTTTCCGCTGGTTCAAAGAGCTAATGAGTTTTTCTTTATGAATAGAATCGTCAAAAGTTTCAAAATCATCGCTTTGCCAATAGGAGTCAAATGTCTTCTGAAATTTATCTATAATATGGCTCACCTCTTTTGTTGTAATTTTTATATTCCATTCTAAACCATCCGTTAGCGCAGACCTGGAAAAGTTTGAAGAACCAATATAACCTGTATGAAAACCAGTGTTTCTGAAAAACAAATAAGCCTTTGCATGAAGCCTCTCATTACTTGTATTGTAAGATATCTTAACTTCTGTATTCTCTAATTTTGAAAGTAACTGAATAGCTTTGTAATCGGAAGCTCCCATGTAGGTTGTGGTTATTAACCTTAGCTTACCTCCTCGTTTAGTAAACTCCCTTAATTCTCTTTCAAGAATAATTATTCCTTTGAATTTTACAAAGGATACCAAAAAGTCAATCCTGTCAGCGGATAAAATTTCCTTTTTCAGTTCACTCTCAAGTGATAAGCCCACATTGCCTCCGGTAAAAAGTTCGCTATGGGTTAGTCTAGTGTAAGGCGTTATTTCTTTTAAATGTAGGTCGAAATCTGAAAAATGAGCATCAACTTTTGTAAATACTGCTTTTAAAATCTCACCTTCAACGTCTATCAGGTCATTGTTAAATTCTTCTTTTTGAAGTTCTTCCTTTAAAATTCTGATGATTTTATTAGCTATTTCAATTTGTAACTCAATCTGCTTGTCTCCCTTTACATACTCTAATGCATGCTTTATAGTTTGCGATAAGTGCTTTGATAATATTGTGGAGGCCTCTTCTTTATCAATCTTAGTCTTGTTAATTAGGTAAGCGCTTTTATCAAGCTCATTGATTTTTTGAGCAACTAATTTTGTTACCAGTTCTTCATAAATTCCTTGAGTCATAATTCTTGTAGTTCTTTTACAATCGGTAAGTCAGCATCAGCCCAATCCAAACGGATCAGTTCTTTTTTATTCAAAAGTATATACTGTTTATGTTCCTTCAGTTTTATCTCTCCTTTTTCGTAATTGGCTAAAAAAGGAATTAATTCGATAGCAATATTTGGATATTCGAAAAAGGATGATGTAAGCCTTTTAACCAAGGTGACCTCAATGTTTAATTCTTCCTCTATTTCTCTTAAGACGCATTGTTCATCTGTTTCATTCTGTTCTATTTTTCCTCCAGGGAACTCCCATTTTAGCGGTAGATTCATGTTTTCATTTCTTTGAACAACCAAAAATTTATGATCGATAACAATTATAGCACAAGCCACTTTTATTGCATTTTTCATGAACGTAAGTTTTTTCCAATTTCAAGATATTGCAAGTCTGTACCTCCATGTTCGCTCCCTAAAAAAAATCTAATGGGTCAAATGAATCATTTCTGGTTGCTAAACTTTCAAAATAAATGTTTCTGTCACCATCAAGTAACCTAAAAATGAATTTAAATTTGCATTTAATTTCATTTTTCTGATTTGGAATAAAATCCTTTGGAAAGTTACAGGAAAGTAAAGTGTCAATATATGCGATTCTATATTCTATATAAAAATATTTAATAAGATGTTCTTTTAGTGAAAGCAGATTTTGGATTTCAACGTGAGCAATAGATTTAAAACCAGCTGGGATAAATCCTTCGGAAAGTCCTCCTGCACCGAAGAAAAAATCCATTAGTGATAGTTCTTTCATATTTATGTTAAATCCACAGTTTTTCTTTTTTATAAATTTTAGTCTTCTCCCAAAAATGTAAGAGGTGATTTTTAAATATATATTTGGTTCTGAGTAAATAAAATTCTATTTGTGTTGCAAGGTTCAACTTGGGATAACCTGTTTGTATACAATTAATCGCAATATTCAAGTGCCTAATTTAGCAATTACAAACCGAATAGAAAATCTGTATTGTCACCTATTTCTTCACATGACGTTTTCTTAAGCAAGCTAGCCCGGCAATTAGGTTTAATTGTTATTGTAGCACGCTATTTTTTTAAACTATTTTTGAATTTACTTTAATTTGACACTCAATTACCTTTGCTATAGCGCAATTGCGTTAATTGGGTCAGCATTATCTTATTCTTACAAACGCAAACCTTAGGTGTATTCTTCTGGCAGTTATAAAAGTTTAATTTACAATTTTATTGGAAAAGCAGGGATTAGCGCTTGCCAAAATATCTTTTTCTTAATTAGTAGTGCCAGAGCGGGGTATTTTCTATCTTTGCGCCATGGTAAAAGAAGATGTTTTAGCGTTGGTAGATCAAGGCCTTATGCTGCCTTTAATGGAGGAGTTTTACACGATTCAGGGCGAAGGTTTCCATAAGGGGACCGCGGCTTATTTTATTCGTGTGGGCGGTTGCGATGTGGGTTGCCATTGGTGCGATGTAAAGGAAAGTTGGAATGCGGAAACCCACCCTCCAACAGGAATAGACCATATTGTAACCAATGCGGCCAAATATTCCGATACCATAGTCATTACCGGGGGAGAACCCCTTACCTGGGATATGGGGCCCCTAACGGAAGCCCTAAAGGCCAAGAACCTAAAGACCCATATAGAGACTTCCGGAGCCTATCCGCTTTCCGGAACCTGGGACTGGATCTGTCTTTCCCCCAAAAAGAACAAGTTGCCCGAGGGCATTATCTATGACAAGGCGCACGAACTAAAGATGATCGTGTATAATAAGCACGACTTTATTTTTGCCGAGGAACAGGCGGCCAAGACCAATAAGGATTGTATTTTGTACCTGCAGCCGGAATGGAGCGTACGGGACAAGGTAGTTCCCTGGATTGTAGAGTATGTTATGCAAAACCCCAAGTGGAAAGTGTCCCTACAGACCCATAAGTATTTGAATATACCTTAGTCAAGAGCCAAGAGCCAATAGCCAATGGGCTTTTGAGTTATGATTTAAAGTGGTCAACCTACATTAAGGACGTACATTTTTAAACTTTAAACCTTGAACGTCTAAGATCTAGTCTCTAGGTTCTAGGTTCTTTTTTCTCACTACTCAATTCTCACTACTCCACACCGATTCCCTACAACTGTCGAATCGTTTTTAAACTTTAAACTTTCCAACTTTGAACTTTAAACACAGTCTCACTGTTTCCTTCCTCCAGTGGCTTCGACTCCGCTCAGCCACCTAGCACTGTTAACTGTAATCTCTTCTAGGTTCTAGTTTCTTTTTTCTCGCTACTCATTACTGATTGCTCACGACTTATTAATTGACCATAAGCAGGCACCCCTTCCGTCTCCTCGCCTGATAGTTGAGGATCCACCTTCCCCTAGCTAGGGGAAGGAGCTTTTTTTGAGAGTGATTGCTAGTTTTGCTGTCTTCTTCGCTCTCGACTACGCCAGCCTTCAGGTATGGTGACTGAATCTTCGAAATGTCGGAAACGACTTTGAACCTTGAACTTTCCAACTTTGAACTTTGGGCACAGCTCACTGTTTCCTTCCTCCAGTGGCTTCGACTCCGCTCAGCTACCTAGCACTGTTCACTGTTTCCTATGAGCCAATACAATAGGGGGCTGGCCGTTAAAAGGATTGTGCATTCTGCCAATGGTCTTGGCATCCATGCCGGAGGCCCTTATAACGCTCTTGTCCCCATAGCGTTCCCTAATCTTGTCCAAGGCGTTGTACAGGTTTAATATTTCCTCGGTATCATCAAATAGATCTATCTGGTAGTTGCCCTGAACCAAGTGACTGAAACGAATACCGATAAGCCTAATCAACAGCCTTTTGTTGTACAATGTGTTGAAGAGGTCCAGAATCTTGGGAATCAGGATATGGTCCGCACTGGTGTACGGAATTTTTAATTGTTTGGAATAGGTATTAAAATCGGAATAGCGAATCTTTACCGCAATGCAGGCGGTAAGTTTTTTTCCCCTCCGCAACTGATAGGCCAGATTCTCGGTCATGGCAATAAGGATTCCCCTTAGTTTAATGACGTCTATGGTATCCCTCTCAAAAGTACGTTCGGTGGAAATGGATTTACGTTCGGAAAAAGGGATAACAGGGGTGTTGTCTATCCCATTGGCCCGTTTCCATATTACGCCCCCATTGGCCCCCAATACCCGCTGCATCATATCTATGGGCATTTCCTGGATGGTCTTTATTTGGCGTAATCCCAAATTGCGGAGGGTCTGGTAGGTCTTGTCGCCTACCATAGGTATTTTTTTTATGGATAAGGGCGCTAAAAAAGGCTTCTCATGGCCTATATCTATCTTCAGTTCATTGTTGGGTTTGGCCTCATTGGTGGCTACTTTGGATACTACCTTGTTTACCGACAGGCCAAAGGAAATGGGAAGTCCGGTTTCCTTGATAATCTTATGCCGCAATTCGGTAGAGAATTGGTGGCACCCATAAAAGCGGTCCATTCCCGTAAGATCTGCATAAAATTCATCTATGCTCGATTTTTCGAAGACCGGTACCTGTTCTTTGATAATATCGGATACGATATCCGAATGTTTGCTGTAGGTTCCCGCATTCCCTTTTATGATGATGGCTTCCGGACAGAGTTCCTTGGCCATTTTCATAGGCATGCCGGAATGCACGCCAAAACCTCTGGTCTCGTAGCTACATGCGGCCACCACCCCCCTGTCGCTAACGCCGCCAACGAGTATGGGCCTATGCTCCAATTTACGGTCCTGAAGTCGCTCTACGGATACAAAAAAGGTATCCAAATCCAAATGAAGTATTGTCTTGTTCATGGCATACCAAAAAAGGGTATGCTAAATTATGGAATATTTCCAATAATTTGGATAATATCCATAATTTATTTCAAGATCAATTTACGCTTGGACCAGCACCAAAAAATTACCTTGGCTATATTGTTCATATGGGGGAACTACATAACATCAAAAAAAAATAGTATAAATTGGAAGCTTGCAGAACCTAATGTTTTTGCAACAAAGCAATGCTATTCAAAGGTGTACAAAAGAATTGAGAATAAAGCTAGGAAAAAGCAAAGGAAGATCAAGATCAATAACAATTTCAGTGTCATTGGAACCTCGATCCCATCACTTTTTCCCACCAATAATTCCCTTAAATATTGCATACCTTTCATCATAAATTAATGCATTTCTTTTTAATTAGTCCCAAACAAATCCAGTGGTCAACCTAAAAATGAAAGCGTACAATACAACGGCAAACATAGCTACACTGAACCATAAGAAAGCTTTGAAATAATTTCTGACAATGATGTTTCCCAAGTTTTTAAATCCTTCTAAATAAATTTCTTTAACGAGTAATAATGTTTTCATATCTATTGTTTAATGTTATGGGGCAAAATTCGACCAGCCATGCCCTAAACGGAAATTTAGTGGTCAAAAGGGAAAAAAAATGGTTAAAAAACGGGAGGGATATTTTTGTGCGGATAAACGGTAATTTACAAGGGATAAACCGCAGAGGTGTTCAATGGACCAAGAGTTGTTTTACGGATATTATTGGTGTTTGACCGAAGAGCAGTTCATCTATCCAAGCCTGTATGTAAAAGGTGTGCGTAAGTTTGGCCTAAGGAAATGGATTGCAAAAGAATGGTTTCGGGCCTATCCAAAAATGATGCTACACTGATCCATATACGGTTAGGAGGTCCGAAAAAATGTAAATTGGACACCATCGCATAGGAGGTCTTTCTAAAATTAATATGGAATACCTCTGTGTTGTTAACCTATCCTAGTGCTGCGCATTAAACCCTCCTGTGCCACAGAGGCCACCAAAACGCCATTTCTATCAAAAATACTGCCCCTAGAAAATCCTCTGGAATTACAGGCACTAGGGCTATCCATGGTGTACAGGAGCCATTCGTCTATTTTAAAATTACGGTGGAACCATATGGCATGGTCTATACTGGCATAAAAGGTCTTCCCCTTTCTGAGTTCTTCGCGATGGGGTAGGGAGGCGGTGGTAAGAATGTTGTAATCGGAGGCATAGGCCAATAATTGTTGCTGTAGGGGCAAATCGGCTTTTACTTTTTCCGTAGCGCGCATCCACATATGGTTGAATGGCGGGCCGTCTTTGGCCAATAGGGCGGTTAACCGTTCAACGGGCTTAAATTCGAAGACCTTGGGATGAGTAAGCTTAATAAGGTTATAGGAGTCCGGATCTGTAGTTTTCATTTCCTCAATTTGCTCCAAGCTGTTCATTAACTTTTTTGGGGTAATTAAATTGGGCATGGTGATCTGGTGCTCCACACCATCTTCCTTGATCTGAAAGGATGCTGCCATATTAAATATGGCCTTGCCGTTCTGTTTGGCTACCACTCTACGTGTGGTAAAACTACGTCCGTCCCTCAGACAATCTACTTCATAGGTAATGGGAATGCTCAGGTCTCCCCCCAGAATAAAATAGCCGTGCATGGAGTGGGCCATTCTGTCTTTGGATACTGTTTGGTAGGCGGCATGTAATGACTGGCCCAAAACCTGTCCCCCAAAAACCCTGCCCCAAGGGGCCTGATAGTTTTGTCCCACAAAGGTATTGTCGTTTATACGTTCTAAAGTAAGTAATTGTATAAGTTCTTCTAAATTGCTCATGTCTTGTTATCGATTCAAAATTGCACTAAGCGATCGGTAAAGGATTACAAAGGTATATTACCGTGTTTTTTCTTGGGCAGTTGCACCACCTTATTTTCCAGCAGCGCAAAGGCTTTTATCAATTTCCTCCGGGTATCCTTGGGAAGGATTACTTCATCTATAAACCCCCTTTCCGCTGCGCTGTAAGGATTGGCGAACTTATCGGCGTATTCTTCCTCCTTTTCCTTTAGTTTGGCTTCTGGATCCTCAGCCGAATCGATTTCTTTTCTAAAGATGATCTCACTGGCTCCCTTGGACCCCATTACTGCAATTTCGGCACCGGGCCAGGCATAGTTGAGGTCGGCCCCAATATGTTTGGAGTTCATCACATCATAGGCCCCGCCGTAGGCCTTTCTGGTAATAACCGTTACTTTGGGAACCGTGGCCTCACTAAGGGCATACAACAGTTTGGCGCCATTGGTTATTATGCCGTTCCATTCCTGATCGGTACCGGGTAGGAATCCGGGGACATCTACCAATACCAAAAGGGGAATATTAAAACAATCGCAGCACCTGGTAAATCGGGCCGCCTTTTTGGAACTGTTTACATCCAAGACCCCGGCTAGGCTCATAGGCTGATTGGCAACGATGCCGATACTTTTTCCGGCCAATCTGGCAAAGCCCACCACAATATTTTCCGCATAATGCTTATGTACCTCAAAGAATGGGGATTCGTCTATGATTTCATTGATGATGTGCCTCATGTCATAAGGCTTATTGGCATTTTCGGGAATTATGGTTTCCAATTTTTCCCTGATTTCGGTATTAAGGGAATAGGGGAGCGACATGGGGGTATCTTCACAATTCTGTGGTAAATAACCAACAAGTTCCTTTATTTGCCCCAGGCACTCCAGATCATTTTCGGCTGTAAAATGGGTAACCCCGGATTTGGTGGCATGGGTCATTGCCCCGCCCAATTCTTCCGAACTCACCGCTTCATTGGTCACGGTCTTAACCACATTGGGGCCAGTGACGAACATATAGCTCGAATTTTCCACCATCAGGGTAAAGTCGGTCATGGCAGGGGAGTAGACGGCTCCCCCGGCACAGGGCCCCATAATGGCGGATATTTGCGGGATTACCCCAGAGGCCATTACATTCCTGTGAAAGATATCGGCATAACCGCCGAGAGATCTTACCCCTTCCTGTATTCGTGCCCCACCACTATCGTTCAAGCCAATTATGGGCACCCCTATCTTCATGGCCATATCCATTACCTTGCATATTTTTTCGGCATGGGTCTCGGAAAGCGAACCTCCAAATACGGTAAAGTCCTGGGCAAAAACACAGACCTGTCTGCCGTTGATGGTTCCATAACCAGTAACTACCCCGTCCCCATAAAATATCTGCTTGCCCATACCAAAGTCTTTGGTCCTATGCGTCACTAGGGCACCGAGTTCTTCAAACGATCCCTCGTCCAACAGAAAATGGATTCGCTCCCGGGCAGTAAGTTTGCCTTTGGAGTGTTGGATGTCTATACGTTTTTGGCCGCCACCCAATTTGGCCTGGGCAATTTTATCTTCTAGTATTTTCGATTTTTCCTTCATTAAATAATGCTTTATGCCTTAACAAACCTTTGGTCCAGACAGGTACTTATCATTGGGTCCGTTTTATGGGCCAATTGGAGTTTTTACTATTGGGTACTTTAAGTATGTCCTGATGTTCCAAAAACAGTTTCAATCCCACCATGGCTGCAATTTTGCGTTCCTCTTGATATTGTTGTTGCAACAGTTCCGGAGTGTAGTAGTTCTTAACAAAATGGGTGTCAAAGTTTCCTGAGCTAAAGGCCTTGTGTTCACAGACAAATTTTCCAAAGGGCAGGGTAGTGGATATGCCTTTTATCTTGTACTCCGATATGGCCCTTATCATTAGTTGTATGGCTTCTTCCCTGTCTTTGCCATAGGTAATTAATTTGGCCAACATGGGGTCATAATAAATGGGTATGGTCATGCCTTCCTCAAATCCGTCGTCCAACCTTATTCCTTTGCCCTGAGGCTGCCTATAGGTTTCCAAAGTACCCATGCTGGGTAGAAAATTGTCCAACGGGTCTTCCGCATAGACCCTAACTTCCAGGGCATGTCCTTTTATACTTAAGTTTTCCTGTGAAAATGCCAGCTTTTCATTTCTGGCAATTCGGATCTGTTGTTCCACCAAATCTATACCGGTAATCAATTCTGTTACAGGATGTTCTACCTGTAGGCGGGTATTCATTTCCAGAAAATAGAAATTTTTGTCACTGTCCAGAAGGAATTCCACCGTTCCTGCCCCTACATAGTCGCAGGCCTTGGCTACCTTTATGGCAGCTTCCCCCATAGCGGCCCTTATTTTAGGGGTCAATATGGCGGACGGAGCCTCTTCCACTACCTTTTGATGCCTTCTTTGTATACTGCATTCCCTTTCAAATAGGTGTATAATGTGGCCATGGGTATCGGCCAGAATTTGGATTTCTATATGCCTGGGAGATTCAATATATTTCTCCAAAAAGACGGCGCCGTCACCAAAAGCGGCCATAGCCTCGCTGATGGCACGTTCCATCTGCTCCTGTAATTCCGATGGCTGTTGCACCACCCGCATTCCTTTGCCACCACCACCGGCGGAGGCCTTTATTAAAATGGGGAATCCGATCTCTTCGGAAATTTTTCGGGCCAGGGCAATATCGGTAATGGACTCTTCAATACCTGGTACCATGGGAATATTGTAAGCCTTTACGGCCTCCTTGGCCGCTAATTTATTGCCCATAACCTTTATGGCATGGGGCTTGGGGCCTATAAAGGTAATTCCCTTGTCGGCTACCAGCTGTGCAAAAACGGCATTCTCACTTAAAAAACCATATCCTGGATGTATAGCTTGGGCCTTGGTTTTTATGGCTGCTTCCACAATTTTGTCCATATTCAGATAGGATTCCGAGGAAGGTGAATTTCCTAAGTGAACGGCCTCATCGGCAAAGCGTACATGGGGTGCCTCCCTATCGGCATCCGAATAGACCGCTACTGTTTTTATTCCCATATTTTGAGCCGTCCGCATAATACGTAAAGCTATTTCTCCCCGGTTGGCTACCAATATTTTATTTATCTCCATACTAAGGCTATTCCATTTCAATAATTAGCTGTCCTTTGTCCACAGCATCGTTTACCTCGACATTTATACTTTTTATAATGCCTTCCCCCTGGGAGGTGATGATATTCTCCATTTTCATGGCCGATAGCACTATCAAGGGGGTCCCCGTTTCTATTTTCTGTCCTATCGTAGCCATAATATCTATGATGAGCCCGGGCATGGGGGCTTTAATATTATTTATTTTATGGGTTTTGGTAGATAACAATCCCATTTTGTCTACCATTTGATCATACTCATCTGCCAGGACCATTTCATAAGTATTGCCATTGACTTCCAAGGTCATGGTTTTTTGGGCAAAATCGGTATTCAGAATTTTGACCTTATAGGACCGGTTGTGCCTAAGTGCGTGAAATTGCTGATTGCCTATGGGAACAATATCCAGGGATGCTATATCCTTGGAACTTAAAATAAATTTTTCCTTATCGATGGTAATATCGTAGTTGGCCATAAAATAGGGGTTCGCAATTGGGCATGGCTTTATAGTGATAAGACCATGGCGCGATTAATAATTAAAAACTAAGGATGTAAACGTTAAGTCTTAATGTAAAATGCCCATAGACCACTCCACATTATCGCAAATCATTTTATATCCCATTCTTTGGCCTTCAATGTTAACTTAAAATAAATTGAAATGACCTACAAAACTATACTTACAAATAGCACCAATGTTTTCATAGAAGTGCTTTTACTAAGATATGTAAAAGATTTAAAAGGTAAGGGAGTCAGTAGTATTTCGTATTGATCGGAAATTATTGGGTTGGTATTTTAAATCGTTCTCTTTATTGATAATCAATTGATTATTTCTTAGTAGTTGGTAATTTAATGTAAAACGTACAATGGAATAATTCTTATTGTTTAAAAATAAGGATAAAAGGATGTTTTTATCCTTTAATATGATTTTTATCATATTTTTTGTCTCTGTCCCAACCTAATTTTGTCCCAATAAATTGTTAAAAATCGCAAATTATGGTTTAAATCTATCCCATTAACAACGTTCAAATTAAAAGTACAAATAGTTAAAAACAACCTATAAACAACAAATAAAAATAAAGTGATGAAAATAATCTTAAAAAGTAGCGCAGTTCTTTTTTCAGTTTTAGTGATGAGCTGTGGTGGTAAGGAAGAAAAGAAAAAAGAAGGATTTAGCGTGGACAGGGCAAAGACCACAACGGAACAACCTGCGCCAACGCCGGCAGCATCAGATGTAAAACCCTCTGAGACCATAGATTTGACCAATAAGGGAGTAGGGCCCATTACCTCGGTAACTTTGGCCGCCGAAGTGGACCAGGAAATGGCCAAAAAAGGAGAGGAAGTCTACAACCAAATGTGTTTGGCCTGTCATAGGGTAGATAAAAAATTCATAGGGCCGGCTCCAAAAGGCATATTGGAAAGACGTAGCCCGGAATGGGTAATGAACATGATCTTGAACCCTGAGGTTATGGTAAAGGAAGATCCGTTGGCAAAAGCTTTATTGGCCGAATTTAACGGTGCTCCAATGGCCAATCAAAGTCTTACCGAAGAACAGGCCAGGGCAGTATTGGAATACTTTAGAACCTTATAATCTTAAATATATAACACTATGTTCCCGATAACCAATTTAAAAGCATTTATATTATCATTTCTGATGCTGGGCGCTATGTTCAGTTGTAAAAATGAAGCGAATACGGCAACCTCACCTACCCAGGACAAAGCCGGAACGGAGGAAATTGAAAAGCAGGGCCAGGCCTTTATCGACGATGATGGTTCTACGCCCAATGTTCTACAGATTGCCATAGGTTCCCCAGACCATACTACCTTGGTAGCAGCGGTGCAGGCCGCGGAGTTGGAAAACGCCTTGGTAAATGCAGGTCCCTTAATGGTATTTGCCCCTACCAATGAAGCGTTTGCGGCCTTGCCGGAAGGCACTGTGGAAGACCTTTTAAAGCCGGAGAACAAAGCGGCTTTGGCCAATATTCTAAAGTATCATGTTACCGCCGGTAATTACAGCAAGGAATTTTTAATGAAGTTTAAAAAATTGGGGCAGGCCAATGATCAGAACGTTGCCGTTGAGGTAGTAAGGGAAGATGTTTTGGTAGGAGGCGCTAAAATTTTGGCCAGTGTACCTGCGGGCAATGGAATAGTACATGTGGTAGACAAGGTAATGCTGCCCCCTACGGAATAATTAGAGAAATCAATAATCAAATAAATCAAAAACAATGAAAAAACATACCTATTTAGTAATGGGGCTCCTTGGCTTTGCCGCCTTATTGACTAGTTGCGGCAACGGCAATCAGGGCAAAGGTTCTTCCGGAGCATTAAATTCGAGCAATGCCGAAAAAGTCTATGTGGCCCCTGGGGAACATGACGAGTTTTACGCCTTTATGTCTGGGGGATATAGTGGCAACCTTACAGTTTATGGCTTGCCATCTGGTCGTATGTTCAAGGAAATTCCCGTATTCTCACAATTTCCCACTTCGGGCTATGGCTATTCTGAAGAAACAAAGCCCATGTTGAATACCTCTCACGGGTTTGTACCTTGGGATGATTCCCACCACCCCGATATTTCCCAAACGAACGGAGAATTGGACGGAAGATGGATCTTTATAAATGGTAATAACACGCCAAGGATTGCACGTATAAGTCTAAGCACTTTTGAAACAGAAGAAATAATTGAGGTGCCCAACAGTGCCGGTAATCACAGTTCATCTTTTGTTACCGAAAACACGGAATATGTTGTGGCAGGAACTCGTTTTTCAGTGCCTATTCCACAACGTGATATGCCCATAAACCAATACAAGGGAAACTTTCAAGGGTCTCTATCCTTTATAAGTGTTGATCCGGAACACGGCCATATGGATATAAAATTCCAAATCATTATGCCTGGATTTAACTATGATCTTTCGCATCCCGGGCGTGGAAAATCCCATGGTTGGTTCTTCTTTACTACCTATAATACCGAGGAGGCCAGTACATTGCAAGAAGTGAATTCTTCCCAGAACGATAAGGATTTTATTGCTGCTATAAACTGGAAAAAAGTTGAAGAGTATGTGAACAATGGTGGAGGCACCAAAATGCCAGCTAATTATGCACATAACGTATATGATGAGTCTACGCATACTGCAACCACTACCATGAAAAAAGAAGTTGTAACAGTCAATCCCCTAGATGTACCTGGTGCGGTATTCTTTCTACCCACTCCAAAATCTCCTCACGGTTGTGACGTAGATCCAACAGGCCAATACATTATTGGTAATGGTAAATTATCGGCGGACTTAACAATACACTCTTTTGATAATATGATTGCTGCTATTGAGGGTAAAAAGTTTGATGGTGAGGCCTATGGTATTCCTATCTTAAAATTTGAGGACGTGCTTGCAGGAACCGTTAAAAGTGGTGGTCTTGGGCCATTGCATACGGAGTTTGATGGCGAGGGCAATGCCTATACTACCTTCTTCATCTCTTCGGAGGTTGTAAAATGGAAATTGGGGACTTGGGAGGTTATCGATAGAAAACCAACTTATTACTCTGTAGGTCACTTGATGATTCCAGGAGGAAATTCAAGAAAGCCCTTTGGAAAGTATGTGGTTGCACTTAATAAAATTACTAAAGATAGATATCTGCCAGTTGGTCCAGAGATGGAACACTCGGCTCAGATTTATGATATCTCTGGTGATAAAATGGAACTTCTTTATGATTTTCCAACCCATGGGGAGCCACATTATGCAGCGGGAATCCCAGCTGAACTATTAGCCCCCAAATCGAAAAAGTTCTATAAACTTGCAGACAACAAACACCCATATGCCACCTTAGGGGCAGCGGATTCCAAAGTGGTCCGTGAGGGTAAGGAGGTACATATATACATGTCAACGATCAGAAGTCATTTTACTCCTGATAACATTGAGGGGGTAAAGGTTGGCGATAAAGTATATTTCCATATAACCAATCAAGAGCAGGATTTTGACGTACCACACGGTTTTGCTGTGATAGGTGCCAATAATTCAGAACTATTGATTATGCCAGGACAGACCAAGACATTGGTGTGGGAACCTAAGCAAGTTGGAGTTTGGCCGTTCTACTGTACCGATTTCTGTTCTGCACTTCACCAAGAGATGCAGGGTTATGTTAGGGTTTCACCAGCAAATTCCAACATAGAGTTATCCTGGTCCCTAGGCGATTAATTTGACTTATGAATAGTTTTAAGATAAAAAGCGGGTCTGGTTTAAGAAACTGCCCGCTTTTTTAACAGGTTGAAGAAGGGGACAACCATCCAAAACATTTTTCGATTTGTAAATAATAAAATGACGATAAGAAATGAAAAATGCAAGTTTAATAATGATTATTGGCCCTTTATTTTTATTGGGATTGTTTGCCTTTCCTTTGTGGAACATTATGCTGGGAGCGCCTCAATATCCAGATCCATTGGGCATGAATATTCATATTTCCGGAATTGAGGGGGTCTCAGAATTTGATTTACAGAATATAGACGGATTAAATCATTATATAGGTATGAAGACGATTCCCAAATCCGGGGAGATGTGGGAATTTGATGTTTTTCCCAAGGTTATTATAGGAATGATGATACTTGGGGTGCTTATAGGACTATTAGGATTCTTTGGAAAATTGGATTTTAAATGGTTTTTGGGCTGGTTTGTTTTGATGTCCGTTTTAGGCGTTCTGGGTATGTACGACTTTAATGCATGGCTTACAGATTATGGTTCCAACTTGGATCCACATGCCATTATTAAGGTGGTCAATGAGGATGGGACCCCTATGACCTATAAACCCCCCTTGTTGGGATACCAAAAAATGTTGAATTTTGATGTAACCTCCCTTCCTAGTATTGGGGCCTATATGATGTTTGTTGGAATGTCACTTACATTGCTGGCATCCTATATGGGTTGGAAGAGTAAGGGGACCAAGGTAAAACAACAATCTAAAGAAGTGTTAGCCGCGTAATTTAAAGATATGGTGAAGTACAGTATAGTTGTGTTTTTGTTTTTATTGTTGGTCACGTCCTGCAGTGTGGGTCCTAAGCCCATTGCCTATGGAACTGATGGATGTCATTTTTGTAGGATGACCATTGTGGACCGGCAACATGCCGCTGAAATTGTTACGGATAAAGGTAAGGCCTTTAAGTTCGATTCCAGTGAATGTATGATGAACCACCTCAAGAATATAGACGAGAAACAGGTAGCCCTATATCTGGTCAATGATTACGATAAACCTGGTGAATTGATAAATGCAACTAAAGCTACCTATTTGTTCAGCGAACGCATTCCCAGTCCCATGGGGGAATTTTTAACGGCCTTTAAGACGGAGCAAGCGGCTGTGGATGCCCTAATGACGCATGAGGGGGACCTATTGACTTGGGAACAATTAAAACTAAGATTTGGCTTATAAATATCCAAAAAGCAACCCTAGGGTTTGCGCTGGAAGGTTATCAAGAACAGGCTTTTATATTTATTCTGACATTTGGATATGTTTGGAAATAAATAGCCTAAAAAAACAATGATTATGTATACCATTAACGATCATATAAAGAATCAGGAATACAATGAGCTTCAGGTAAATAAATTGGTAAAAACAGATGCCTTGGAGATTTTGAATGTTAGCTTGGAAAAGGATGCTATTTTCCCGGAGCATACCGCACCTAGGGATGTTCAATTGATTGTTTTGGAAGGAAAGATCATCTTTCATATCAATGGTAAATCCTATTTTATAAGTGGACAACAACACTTTAGTTTTCCCAAAGATGTGCCGCATTGGGTATCTGCCGAAGAAAATTCCAAATTTCTGATTATTAGATAATGGGAAGGATAGGAGTACTTTGCTATTTTGGGTTATGTCTCCTTGGTAATCATTTATGGGCTGGGACCATAACGGTCTGTGCATCCTGTGAGGTGAAAACCATAAAGGAAGGCATAGCCGTGGCTGCTGATTTTGATACGCTTTTGATCAAAAAAGGCATCTATAAGGAATTCAATATTCAAGTCACCAAGCCCTTGACCATCATTGGGGAACACTATCCTGTAATTGATGGCGAGGATAATGGCGAAATCATAACCATAGTTTCAAACAATGTTACCATAGACGGCCTCTTTATTATAAACGTGGGCACCAGTTATACGGCAGACTATGCCGCCATAAGGGTGGTGCAGAGCGAAAATTTTTTAATACAGAACGTGGTGCTGGAAAAGCTGTTTTTCGGTATTTATTTGGAGAAGAGCAAGAATGGCAGGGTATATCATAATAAGATCATCGGGGATGCCGTGGACGAATACAATTCGGGGAATGGCATACAACTTTGGTATTCGCAAAATATAGTTGTGGACCGCAATATTGTTCAACATGTTAGGGACGGCATCTACCTGGAGTTCTCGGACAATATCACCATTGAAAATAACATTAGTTCGGACAATCTTCGGTATGGGCTGCACTTTATGTTCTCCAATGATGATATTTATAAGGACAATACCTTTGAGAATAATGGGGCAGGGGTAGCGGTCATGTTTTCCAAAAGGATAAAAATGCTGGGCAATACGTTTAAAAAAAATTGGGGGCCCACTTCCTTTGGCGTGTTGTTAAAAGAGATCAATGATGCCGAAATTACAGGCAATACCTTTGAGGAGAATACGGTGGGTGTCAGCATTGAAGGCTCCAATAGGATCAATTATTCAAAAAATAATTTCATAAAAAATGGATGGGCCATTAAAGTGCGTGGGGCCTGTTATTCCAATACATTTATCCATAATAACTTTATGTACAATTCCTTTGATCTCGCCTACAATAGCAATTTGAACGATAATATTTTTGAGGAAAACTATTGGAGCGACTATACAGGTTATGATCTGGATAGGAACGGAACAGGGGATATTCCCTACAGACCGGTAAAATTGTTTTCCTATATCGTAAACAGAACCCCAGAAACTATTATTCTGTTGCGCAGTCTATTTATGGATATTATCGATTTTTCAGAAAAAGTCTCCCCTGTTTTTACCCCTAACGAATTAGTTGATGCAAAACCTTTAATGAAAAAAATTAAATGATACAGGTTGAAAGCCTTCATAAGAAATTTGGTAAAAATGTGGTAATGGCCGGATTGGAGCTCGATATTCACCAAGGTGGAATTTTTGCCATCCTGGGGCCCAATGGTTCGGGTAAAACTACTTTGATAAAAACCTTGCTGGGGATGGTAATTCCCAACAAAGGTAGCATAACCGTGATGGATTCCCCTGTTAGAAATAAGTGGAATTATCGTCAGGACATAAATTACCTTCCCCAAATTGCCAATTTCCCAGGAAACCTTAGGGTCAAGGAATTAATTGCGATGATAAAGGATATTAGGCAAAAACCCAGCAATGAGCAAAAGTTGATCGGCCTATTTGGGTTGGAGCCCTTTCTGGATAAAAAATTGAGCAACCTTTCCGGGGGAACCAAACAAAAGGTAAACATTGTATTGACCTTTATGTTCGACAGTCCCTTGATTATTTTGGACGAACCCACCAATGGTCTGGATCCCTTATCGTTGATCCGTCTTAAGGAACTTATTTTTGAGGAAAAGGCAAAAGGAAAGACTTTCTTGATAACCTCCCATATTATGCAGTTCGTAGAAGAGGTTTCGGACCAGATCGTATACCTGCTTGAAGGCAAAATTTACTTTAAGGGCAGTATTTTGGAACTAAAGACCAAAACCGGACAAAGCAATTTTGAACATGCCATTGCGGCAATATCAACCCACAACAACCATGATTAAGATATTAAAATATAGTTTTTACGACCTAATGCGTAGCCGTTGGAGTTACGTTTATTTTCTGTTCTATCTGTTGTTGGGCTTTGTACTGCTGTTTTTGAATAACGAGCTCTCCAAGGCCGTGATTACCTTAATGAATGTTATTATTGTATTGGTGCCCTTGATCGGGACCATTTTTGGGGTAATGTATTACTACAACTCCAAGGAATTTACAGAACTACTTTTGGCGCAGCCCATTAAAAGGTCGTCTATTTTTCTAGGCCAATATTTTGGAGTTGCCGGTTCGTTGACGGTGAGCTTGGTATTGGGGCTGGGCATTCCGTTTACATTATACGGACTGTTCCAAAGTAATGCCATTTGGGATTTTTCGCTATTGTTGATAACGGGTGCATTCTTAACGTTGATCTTTACTGCTGTAGCCTTTAATATTGCCCTTGCCAATGAAAATAAGATAAAAGGTTTTGGATATGCCGTACTGGCCTGGTTGTTTTTGGCGGTAATTTACGACGGACTCTTTCTAATGTCATTAATTGTTTTTGAGGAGTATCCCTTGGATAACCTTTCCTTGATTGCAACTATGTTTAATCCAATAGACCTATCCCGGACCTTAATTTTGTTAAAACTGGATATTTCTGCACTCTTGGGGTATACCGGAGCTATTTTTAAGCAGTTTTTTGGTACAAACCTAGGGCTTTTAATGTCTATCTTTATGCTGTTCCTTTGGACGGTCATCCCCGTATGGCGTTTGGGCTATGTTGCCAAAAGAAAGGATTTTTAATAGTACCTTTAGTTCAATTCCCTGATATTGCGTGATTGCTACCAAATCCCATATTAAAGTATCCTTAGGCTATTTTTTATTGGCCGCTCTGCTAGGTGTTGTGTTGAGGACTTTTGTAGTTGCCCCACTGCCCATCAATTACCGGTTTATAGTGCATACCCATTCCCATATAGCACTTTTGGGCTGGGTGTATATTGCGCTTACCACCTTATTGTACCATCTTTTTTTGGACAAGCAGCCTGTGGAAAAGAGTTATCGTAGGATTTTCTGGTTTACACAGCTCTGTTTGCTGGGGATGTTGTTAACTTTTCCCTTTCAGGGGTATGCCCTGTTTTCCATAATATTCGCTACCTTATTCCTTTTGGCTTCCTATTGGTTTTCAGCTTTTTTTATAAAATATGCTCCTAAATCCTTAAAGAATACAAAGGCCTATATCTGCCTGAAGTATGCCCTCTGGTTTATGATAGGATCTAGTATAGGCCCTTGGTCTTTAGGCGCTATTATGACGGTTTGGGGCCCCGAATCCATATGGTACCGACTGGCCATCTATTTCTATTTGCACTTTCAGTACAATGGATGGATGATTTTGGCACTTACAGGACTTTTTTTTTACTTCTTGGAATACCTTAAAATTAATATTTCCATCAAGACATTTAGGTACTTTTTCCTGACTACGGTGCTAGGGATTATTTTGAGTTTTTTTCTGTCTACGCTGTGGACTGGGCCTCCAATGAAATATTACATTTTGGGAGGTCTGGGCGCCGTATTGCAGTTACTAGGCTTTGGAATTTTAATAAACATCTGCTTTATAAACAGGACGATTATGAAATCTGCCCTTACCCAACTTCAGTTGAATATTTTAAAGTTGGTAGCCTTCCTATTGCTGGTTAAAATGATTTTGCAATGGCTTACCGCTTGGCCCTACTTTGCAAATTTGGCCGCCACGGTGTTGGATTTTACTATTGGCTATTTACATTGGACCTTTTTGGGAGTCATTAGTGTGGCCATATTTTTCTTTTTGGAATTTTTTGGATTGATAAAATTGTCCAAAATGGCCATTGCCATGTATTTGGGTGGTTTTCTTCTCACAGAAGGCCTTATATTTTATAGGGGGATGGCCGCATGGTTGGGTTGGCCCCTGTTTGAAGATTATTCACAATTCCTGGCCTTTGGAAGTCTATTAATTCCGCTAGCCCTAATTTTGGTCCTATGGCCCAACAAAGTCAGTTGGGAAAAGACGGAAGATTAATGGTTCTTGGTCCTGTGTTGATAGATGTTCATGTATAGCATGGTGGACATTTTCTGTGCCCTATTTTTTGCTATCCAGGCCACTTCCCCTTCAAAAAGCTCATCAATAGTGGCAAACCATTCGTTAAGCCAAAGTCCAAAATGTTCCGGGGTAATGGTATGGTTCATTTTCTTGTCCACCTCTTGGTGAACGGCAATAGGGTTGCCTATATATTTACGTTTTAAGAGTAATTGACTCTCCCAAAAATCGGTCAATAATTCCAAGTGACTGTCCCAGTCTTTGATTATGCCATTAAAAATGGGCCCCAATATTTGATGCTCCCTAATCTTGGCGTAAAAACTAACCACCAATAGGTTCACATCCTGTCTCTCCTTAATTTCCGATTTTAATAGCATAAGTTTAATCTAACTCTTTAAGGAATACCGTAAAGGTAGTCCGTTGAATTTGTATTTTACAATAATTGGTTATGTGGAATAGGTATTGGCAATCGTTCAAACCCACACAGGCATTCCATAATTTCTTGTGCTTTCATGTTTGTGGATTACTTTGATCCGTAATCATTTTCCGTTATAACCTTAAAAACTAAATTATGTAGCTCCGCATTGACGGGAATTTGGCATGCCAATCTACTTTGGGCGCAGGCATCGTCAAGATGGGACAAGGTCTGTTTTTCTTCTTGTTGCATTTTCGAACTTAAATATCCTTCAAGAATTTGTATATGACAAGTTCCGCACCATGCCCTTCCCTTACAGTCTCCCCATTCCTGCAAATATTTGTCAAAAAGAAGTTCCATGAGGCTATGGTATTCGTTTTGCCCACAAGCGGCGGAATTGGTGTGTCCAAATTCGTCGATATAAGTAAAAGTGTAGGGTTCCGGCTTCATTAATTTTAAATAAGAATCCCTACAATGGTCAAGATACTGAAAATGACGCTCAAAACTAATAGGTTAAAGGTAGTTTTAGAGCTTAATCTAGCCAAAACCGCAGCGTTATAGGCCATGCATAAAATTGTTACCAAGAAGAGCAAGGTCAATTTGATCGCCTCGGGCATAGGGTTCATTAGGACTACCATGGCAGCCACAGATCCAATACAACTTTGCCCAATAATGGCAATGGTGGAATACCCTGTCTGTTCCCTTTTAAATTCGTTTAGCAGTTGATTGTAAAGTCTCATAATCATCATATTTTAGTGTTATTCCCAAAACCTATCTGTGGTGTTTTCCAAAAATTTGGTTTCCTTATGATGTTCTAAAATAAATTGCAATTGCTGTTCGTTGGCCACCTTCTGAATTTCATTGAACAGTACCCTTTCCTCAAAACGTATATGTTGTTCCAGTTCTTCCTCTATGTGGTTTAGGGACTTTTTTAATTCGGTGGTGCTATGGAAAAGGCGATCCAGCCTACGATGTTGCGCAATGGCTTTTTTTACCATAATATGGTTATTTCCAAGTATGGGGAAAATGTGTTTTTCTTCCTCTTCGAAATGTGGGGTCAAATAGGTTTTGAAAAACCAATCGGCATAAGTTTTTATCCGATCAACGGATACTCCTTTGGAAAGACCGGTCCTAATTTTCCAGGATAGCAATAAACCTTGATGGTGTTCCCTGCTCAATGGTTGTATGGCTTTATGTCTTTTTATGGGTTTAACTTTCATATCCAGTTGTTTAATTATGGTTAGGGCCAATTTTAAAGGTCATCCTATTCATGTTTGTATAGTAGAGGTTGGCGGTATTGTAATCCAATGAGGCACGGCGGGGGAAGACTATTTAAAGTATTGTGCCGCACCTTATTGGTTACAAAATGGGTTGTCTGGTAGGCTCTAAGCACTTAACTCCTTTTCCAGCGCAATAGCTTTTGGAAAGAGAATGTTATTCTCTAAATGTATGTGCCTATGTAGGTCTTCTTCAAACTCCTGTAATAGGGAAAATGCGACTCTATAGGTGTTGCAGGCATCGGCAGGTGGATTGTAGTTGTTGCTCAACCCATCAATAAGTCGAAATCGGTCCCCTTCATTTTCATGTTCCTGCATCATCATGTGTATGGGGTTTTGAATGGTGCCAAAATGTTGTTCCGCCAGGACATTACCGTATTGTTTGCTCTGTATCATTTTGTGTACGGCAGGGAAGACGATGAGTTCCTCTTTTTTCATGTGCATGGCCAGTTCACCTGCGCATTTATTAAAATGCTCCGTAATTTCAAAAAGCTCTGGATGCCGGTCGCCATGTACCCGGCATAGTTTTGCTAAATATTGGTTTAAAATTGGTATTTGTGCCTCAACGTATCTATGATGTTTTTTCTCTATATAGTCTGCCAAGAGGTCTAAAGGCCATGTTTTAAAATCGATATTGTCATCATTGGTTTGGTGCTGTACCGTTTCAATTTCCTGTAAGAGAAGATTAGGGTCCAGCTTACTATTTTCCGCTACCTCTACAATACTCCGGTTTCCCTTGCAACAAAAATCTATTTTATGATTTTTAAATACCTGGGCCGTACGATAGTTCTCTGCTACTATTTCGCCAATATTCTTGGTCATTAAATTTTCCATAGTTATTAATTGTTAAAATTTATAATTGAATCCGTTGCCATAATGGCAACTGCTTTAAAATCCTTTATTATGGTAAGACTATGTTTCAATCCTGCAGGAACCAACATGGTAGATCCTTTCCTCAGTATGTAATTAGTGTCCTTGGTTTTAAGTATGGCTTTGCCTTCTTGGACAACAATGACCGCTTCATGGGAGCTACTGTGTTCTGGCATACCCGTATCCGCCACGGCCTCAATTTGTAATACTTTTAGATTTTCACCTACCTGTAGGTGTGTCAATTGTGGTCTGTTCAATACTTCCATATTGTTCATTTTTATGATTAATTCCCCAGTTTTGTTTTTCTGTTTCCGTCCATAAGCTTGGAAAGAATTTGCGTTGCTGATATTTTGGATGGAGGTATTTTTTCCAATCCGAACCACCAGTAGCCTGTTTGTTTTCGCCTTGTTTGTCCAAATAGTGTTCGGCAGTGCTTAAATGGACCATGGGCCAATCAATATTGTACAGCTTGTCGAAGGTGCGAAGCCTGTTCCTAAGTGCATCCGGGACATAGGGTAGTTGATCCAACTTATCTTCCAAGGTATGGCCCATGACAGTTTTGGCAGTTTCCGTCAAGCTGGAGAGATATTTTTCCTCAAAAAGTTGAAGTGTCAAGGTCTTTTTGCCAGTTTTGGGATCTGTTCCGGCATCTTTCCAATAAATATGTTCAAAACATTCCCTTAAATCGGGATTGCTGGAACGTTCTTTTTTAAATCTATGGCTAATTAGGTTTGCCAGGGAGGTGCAATGCAATTCTATAAACCGGAATTGAGCAGATTGAAAACCACTGGCAGGGGTCAAAGTTTTTCTAAAGGTGTTGTAATCCTCATAGTCCATACCAACCTTCATGATATCAAAAGAACTGATCAGCATGGAGGTATAATGTATAAGTCGGTCCACTTTGTCTATAAGAAAGCGGGTAGTTGGTGCTTTTTCTTCTACTACCTGCTGTAATTCATGCAGCATCATCTTTAGGTATAATTCGGTCACCTGATGGTACATTATAAAAATGGACTCATCCTTAAAATGGGTTCGCGGTCTTTGAAGGGAAAGCAGGGTTTCTACTTCTACATAATCCCAATAGGTAATTGGTTTTGCATGAAGTAGGCCCTCCAGATACGTGTCGGGATTTTCCCCAAGGGCCTGGTATTTTTCTACTAATTTCTTGGTAATGTTTAACATGGATAGATTATTGTTGATTTAATGGTATAATGGACAACACGGTTCGCTAGTTAAAGATTTTAAGACCTTTTTATCTTTTATTTATGTAAAATTTTATCGTTTTAGGTGGGTTAGACCAATTTCCAATCCTGTTGCCAATTCATAGAGACTGGTATTTTGTAACATTATCTTTAGATTGTCCCTGATACCCACAAATTTATCATGAACGGGACAAGGTTGCCTGGCATCACATTGTTCCAGACCCAGACCACAGCCACTGAATATTTTGTCACCGTCTATGGCATGTACTATATCGTGTAATTTTATAGTGTCTATTTTAGATTCCTCGATCTGAAATCCCCCTGTTGGGCCCTTGTGGGAATCTATGATCCCGTTTTTGGCCAAGGATTGCAATATTTTAGCGGTAAATGCCACAGGCGAATCTACCTCTTCCGCTATCTCTTTAAGGCTTACGCGCTCCTGCCGCATAGATTTTACAGCTATGTAGATGGTTGCTTTAATTCCGTACTCGCAGGCCTTTGAAAACATATTGTTTTATATATTAAATCGTTACAAATATAATGCTTATTCTTATTTCGGACAAATTTATCCTAAATAATGTTCATGACACTTTTTTAATCAGGGTCAATGGGTTTTAATACTAATGCTCCCCGTAACCTATATTGTCCATTTTCCCTTTAAATACCCTATACTGAATAAATATATAGGCAATTAGGAGGATAACGGCAAATATAAACCAATTTATGCCTACTGAAAGGCCATATTCATCTGCCGCTACATTGTAAACGGTCAAAGATGGATTTACTGTATTGGTAGACGGTAGGAGCTTTGGAAAAATAGACGCTGCGGTGGAGGCAAAACCTCCAAGGATAAAAAGGGAGGAGAATATAAAGCCCGTTCCATCCTTTTTAAAGGTCCTAATCAGAAATAGTCCGAAAAGGCCAATGAGGGTCAATATTGGAAAAATCCACAGCCATGGCGTTTCAATAAAATTATGAAAGGGCTTTGGGGCTATAACATGCCAAACAACCAGGGATAGGACTACCAGAGCGAGTAGGACGAAATTGAGTCTAAAAATAACGGTTCTTAAGGTATTGTTGAGGTCAGAATTGGTCTTGTAAATGATCCAATTGGCGCCATGGATGGTTAGTATGACCACCCCGACCAGCCCCAATAAAATGGTGAACCAATCAATAATTCCAAGATGTTCTGCGGTTGGACTGAAAGTGGGATTCCACAAAGGGAGAAAAAAATAATGGGCCTCGTGGGCAGAGACACCGTTTTCTACCATGCCCAAATTTACGCCCCTAACAACATTGCCCAAGGCAATGCCAAAGAAAAGGGCCAAGAGGAAACTGGCTATTCCAAAGGCTTTGTCCCAGACTGCCTCCCATAATCTGTTATGGATCTGACCTCTTAGTTCCAAGCCTATCGCCCTAAAGATAAGCAGCCACAGAATCATGATCAAGGGCAGGTAGAACCCGCTAAATGAAGAGGCATATAAGGTAGGGAAAGCAAAGAAAAGAACACCTCCCGAGGCGATGAGCCAAACCTCGTTGGCATCCCAGAACGGGCCAATGGCATTGGTAATGGCCTTTTTGTCCTTTTCTTTTTTTGCGAAAAATAAATGTACTATTCCCGCTCCAAAATCATAACCATCCAAAACTACATAGATGGCCAACATACTCATTAAAACAATGTACCAGAATAATTCCATAGTTAAGCTTCTGCGGTTACAGGTCCTTTATTTATAATTTTACCTACAAGTATTAAAAATAGCATTCCCAAAAGAAGATATAATCCAATAAATCCCAATAAGGTGAACAAGGTATTTCCGGAGGATACCGTTGGGGAAATTCCTTCAGAAGTGCGCATTAGGTTATATACCAACCAGGGCTGTCTCCCCAATTCCGCAGTATACCAACCAGTGGTATTGGCAATATAGGGAAAGGGGAGGAAGAATAGCAGGGACCACAAAATCCATTTGGTACTGTATAATTTTTTACGCCATAGCTGAAAGGCTCCCAACGCCATTATCCCTATAAATAAGGTGCCCAGACCTACCATAATGTGATAGGCATAATATAATCCAGGTATATTGGTGGGGTAGTTTTCCGGTTCAAATTCGTTCAATCCTCTTATTTCTGCATCCCATTTTTGATAGGTTAAAAAGCTTAGTACATTGGGAACTGCAATTTTGTTGTCCAATTTTTTGTCGACCACGTTGGGCTGCCCAATCAACACAATTTCCGATCCGCCATCCTGGGTTTCAAATAATCCTTCCATGGCCGCAAAAGTAACAGGCTGATGTTCCACCACATTTTTTGCTGCCCAATCTCCCGTTGGGAAGGCTACCAATACAGAGGATATAAGCCCAAATATTACCCCGGTCTTAACAAATAGCTTACCAAAACTACTGTGCTTGTCGTTCAAAATATAAAATGCCCCAATGGAGGCCATTACAAATGATGCGGTTACCAAACTGGCCAATTGATTGTGCAAATAGGAGGGCAAGAGCCAAGGATTAGTGAACAAGGCACTAAAATTATTCAAAACAAATTTGCCATTGCTCAATATTTCATATCCTACAGGATGCTGCATCCAGGAATGGGTGGCAATGATTAAAAAACCACTGGCCCAGGAACCTAAAAAGACCAGGAAACCTGTTACAAAGTGCAATTTGTGTCCCAATAATTTCTCGCCGAACAAAAACAGACCCAAAAAGGAGGATTCAAGAAAAAAGGAGAACATTCCTTCCATGGCCAAGGTCTGCCCAATGATTCCCCCCGTCAATTCGGAAAACTTGGCCCAATTGGTCCCAAATTGAAATTCCATCGGTATTCCGGTAACCACCCCCATGGCAAAATTAAGGGCAAAGATCCGCATCCAGAATTTGGCGGCATCATTGTAATGATCAATTCGGGTTCTGAGGAATTTCCACTTAAAATAAACGATGATCAGGGAGAGGCCCATGGTGAGTTGTGGAAACAAATAGTGGAAGGTGATAGTAAAGGCAAATTGCATTCTATCATAAAAGAGCATATCCTCCATGAAAAAAACTTAAGGTTTATTTTGCCTTAAAATTAAATAACAAAAAATTAAATTAGGTAACTGTGGTTATATTATTACTTATTTAAATTGAATAAAAACAAATAGGTCCAATACCTGACAATTGTCATCTTTTTATGAATTAAATATGCACTATATTTGTGCAGTATTTTAAATATTGCAGTCTTTCGTCATGAGGGATGGCATCAATTTAAAAATCAATAATGAAACATTTAATCCTATTTGTAGCGATAATCATGCTGGTAAAGCCACTTTGGCCTTTAGCTGAGTATGCTGTAAATTACGATTATATTGTGGAGAATCTTTGTGAAAATAGGGCCACCCCTTCCTTACATTGCGATGGTAAATGTTATTTGGCAAAACAATTGGCCAAAGAATCGGAGGGAAGCGATAAAAATCCGTTTGAAGGCAAACGGTTCAATTTGGAAATCCAGTACCTTTCTTCATTCGACTCATTATTCGTTCTTGGATCGGCCAATGAATACGACGATACCGTTCAAAATAATTATAAGGGAATCCAAACTTTGATTCCCGGACTATATACTACAGATATTGCACAGCCACCTGAGCTGGGATAATTCAATTACCGTCAATGGACAGCTAAGTCCTTTTTGCTGACCCATGACGTCTTAAAGGAATTGTATTATCTAAATAAATCAAATGAACATTTATAAATGTATCCATAAGGTGTGTACAATACTTATGGAAACAAGCAGATCTATATGCATTTGGGTGTTGTTGTTGGTGATATTTATTTTTCCCATTAACATTGGTGCACAGGAATTGGTCTTGCCAAAGGATTCGATCATAACGATCAATTTGGACGAAGTTATACTTATTTCGGCCAAAAAGACTTTGGATTACCACCGCCAGCCCAAACCCCTCTCTACCTTGGACGAGTATTTGGAATCCTCTAAAAAGGTAGATATGGTGAAACGTGGAGCTTATGCCTGGGAACCGACTCTGAACAATATGTTTTCGGAACGTCTTTCGGTAACTATTGATGGGATGAGAATTTTTGGTGCATGTACGGACAAGATGGACCCCGTAACTTCCTATGTGGATGTGTCCAATTTATCACAGGCGCATATAGCTTCCGGACAGCAGGGCACCGAACACGGAAATACCATTGGTGGGGCCATTAATTTGGAGCTGGACAGGGGTAATTTTAAGGAAACAGGACTATATGGTGGAGTGGAGATGGGTTTTGAGAGCAACAACCAAATGGGTGTTGTTGGGGCCGAACTTAATTATTCCAATTCCAATTTCTACGTGGATACGGATGTTATTTATCGCAAGGCAGAAAATTATTTTGCCGGGGGCGATGAAGAAGTGGAGTTCTCCCAATTTGAGAAATATAATTTCTCCGCCAATGGGGGCTATAAAATTGCCGAAGATCAAGCACTGACAGCTAGTCTTATTTACGATGAGGCCAGGGATGTAGGTTATCCTGCATTGACTATGGACGTTTCCTTGGCAAGGGCCATCATTGCCTCTGTGGGCTTTGAGCAGGATGCTTTATGGGGCAGTTTAAACAATTGGAAATCCAAGCTGTATTTTAATAAGGTAACCCATGTCATGGACGATACCAAACGGCCAGACGTACCCATCCATATGGATATGCCCGGTTGGAGCGATACCTATGGCTTTTATTCCCAAGCAGCATTACAGGCCAAAAAACATCAATTTTTATTTAAGGTAGACGGGTATTACAATAAGTCCTTGGCAGAAATGACAATGTACCCCAATGACCCAAACGAGTTGCCCATGTTTATGCTAACCTGGCCCGATGTACGTACGGCCAATGCTGGGGTCTATGCGGAGGATGAGCTGGATCTAAATGGTAGTTTTCTTAAAATAGCGACTAGGATGACCGTTCAGAACCAGAATGTTGCGGACGAGTTTGGGCTGAATAGTCTAAAGATTTTTTATCCGGAGATGGAGAAATCCAAAACAAGGTTTCTAAAAAGTATTTCTGGGCAATGGCACAAAATGTGGATGCCTTGGCATTTCAATGCCGGACTTTCCTATGGGGATAGAGCTCCTTCCGTGACCGAAGGCTATGGGTTTTATTTGTTCAACAGTTTTGATAACCATGACTATATTGGGGATCCAGGCCTTGCCAACGAAAAATCTATGGAGGCCAATACCAAGATCTCTTGGGAAAAATCCAAGCTAAAGCTAAGTGCCGAGGCTAATTTTTTCCACATCGCCGATTATATCATTGGGGAAATTGATCCTTCCCTGAGTGTGATGACCATAGGGGCAGAGGGGGTAAAGATTTACAAGAACTTGGAGTATGCCAATTTGTTCAACACTTCCTTGGATATGGAGTACGCCATTCTACCGGAACTGAAATGGTCCGGATTGATCTCCTATCATCGTGGTACGGACAACAATGGTGACAATATACCTTTTATAAGTCCATTTTCTTACCGATCCGGTCTTCAGTTTGACAATAGGTCATTTTCAGCGGCCTTTAGAATTACCGGAGCTGGGAAACAAGTGAACTACAACCCCGAATTCGGGGAAGATCAAACACAGGCCTATACGGTTTGTTCCTTGACCTTTGGCAAGACTTTTAAGTTTAACAACGATTCCATGTACGCGAAGTTCGGGGTAGAGAATATTTTTGACGAAAACTACTCCACCTATACCGATTGGAAAAATATCCCAAGAATGGGGCGAAACTTTTTTTTAACACTTTCTTATTCAATTAATTAATAACAATATTCATATGAAAACAATAAAACTAGGTCTAGTAACAATATTAGCTGCTGTAGGGATGATATCATGCTCATCCGATGGGGACGATTCACCAAAAAATGATGTTAATCCTTTGGCCGAATTTAACTTGATAGCAAATATTGAGGCCAATGGCCATAGTTTGGAACTGTATTCCGAGGGGAAAACGGGTTTTACCACCGGATACAACGAACTTTTTGTGCGTATAAAAAATAATGCGGATGATACGTATTATACCAATCCTGAAATTACATGGCTGCCTGTAATGCATATGATGAGTATGAATCATTCCTGTCCAATATCCGAACTAAGCATTTCAGATGATTACGACACGGTGGCTACGGGATATATCGTATTCCAGATGCCTGGAAATACCGATGAATTTTGGGACATAACGTTTACCTATGAGGTAGAGGGACAGGAATTTTCGGTGACGGAGACCATAGACGTTACAGCACCAAGCGATGGTAAACAAGCGGTTTCTTCATTTATGGGAAGTGATGATGTAAGGTACGTTTTGGCAATGGTAGAACCAACAGATCCAAAGGTTGCCGTTAACGATATAAAGGCCATGTTGTTTAAAATGGAAAGTATGATGAGCTTTCCCATCGTGGAAAACTATTCCGTGGCACTTGATCCACGTATGCCTAGTATGGGCAACCACAGTTCCCCCAACAATGAAGATTTAACCTATGACGCTGTTACCAAAGCGTATAACGGAAAACTGTCCTTGACCATGACAGGATATTGGAAACTTAATCTAAAATTGTTGAACAGTACAGGAGAAGTATTAAAAGGTGAGGATATTACCGACGAGAACGAAGCAAGTAGTCTATACTTTGAATTGGAATTTTAAATAGTACTAGCTTATAGGATATAAAAAAGGCTGCCCATTGGGCAGCCTTTTTGTATTGTAAACTCTTGGTGTTTAAAAATGGTAGCGAACAAATGCTTCCATGGCAGCGTAATGTGCCAATCCCAATTCATCGTATTTGGTAGCAGTTTCTTTGTTCCTGTCCTCTGCACGTTGCCAAAATTCCCGTGAATCCGATCCTTGGAATACCACTCCGTCTTTTTGGGACTGGTGTTTGAAAATTCCATAACGCTTGGCCAAAACCTGGCTTGGACTCATAGGTACAGCCATTTCAATATCCTCTATATCCCATTCTTGCCATGCTCCACGGTACAACCATAACCAACAATCCTTCATGTAGGATTTAGTCTTAAGGCGTTTTAGGGCTTCAAAAATTATGTCCAAACACACCTTGTGGGTACCATGTGGGTCTGCCAAATCGCCGGCGGCATAGATTTGGTGAGGTTTAATTTTTTCTATCAAATCCATGGTAATTTTGATATCTTCCTCTCCCGGAGGATTCTTCTCAATGGTACCGGTTTCGTAGAAAGGCAGATCGTTAAAATGTATCTGTTCGTCCGTAAGTCCAACGTAATAACTAGTTGCCCTAGCCTCACTTCTACGAATAAGACCCTTTATGTTTCTTACTTCTTCAATGTCTATTTCACTGGTCTTTTTGTTCTTGATGAACTCCGTTGCCTTTTTGTATATCTCAATGGATTTTCTGTTGTCCAGACCAAAGGAGCGGTTGTAATCGATCACGAAATCCGAGAATCGCAGTGCTTCGTCATCGGCTACGGCTATATTTCCGGAAGTCTGATAAGCTACATGCACTTCATGGCCTTGGTTTTGTAGGCGCATGAACGTACCTCCCATACTAATGATATCATCATCTGGGTGCGGACTAAAAATAAGTACGCGTTTTTTGGCCGGATTTGCTCTTTCCGGTCTGTTGCTGTCATCGGCATTTGGCTTTCCTCCAGGCCAACCGGTAATGGTATGTTGTAGTTTATTAAAAATTCTAATGTTGATATCGTAGGCATCCCCAACTTCCGTCAACAAATCGCTCATCCCGTTTTCAATATAGTCCGCCTCGGTCAACATTAAGACTGGTTTCTCCAATCGCAACGCCAGTCCAACTACGGCTTTCTTGATCATTTTTTCATTCCACTCTACTTTCTCAACGATCCATGGGGTACTTACCCTGGTAAGTTTTGAGGATGATCCATTGTCAAGGATAAAAACACTGTTTGGATGTTCCTGTAAGTAGGATGCCGGTACCTGTTCGGTAATAGGTCCCTCAACAGAAGCTTTAATGATAGAGGATTTTCCTTCCCCCCAAGCCATAAGGATAACTTGCTTGGCCTGCATTATTTGCTTTATACCAAGTGTAATGGCCGTTTTTGGAGTATTGTACAATCCTTGAAAATCTTTACTGGCTGCCACCCTGGTAATATGGTCCAAAGTAACCAGTCTGGTCTTGGAGTTGGGGAGCGATCCGGATTCGTTAAAACCTATATGTCCATTGCCACCTATACCCAAGATCTGTAGATCGATGCCACCCAAAGCATCTATTTTGGCTTCATACTCCTTACAATAATCCGCAATATCCTTTTTCTCCAAAGTGCCATCGGGAATATGATAATTTTCTGGTTCAATGTCCACATGGTTAAAGAGCAATTCCTTCATAAAACGCACATAACTTTGTATGGCGTCCGGTTCCATGGGGTAATATTCATCCAGGTTGAAGGCTATTACATTTTTAAAGCTAAGGTTTTCTTCCTTGTGCAAACGTACGAGTTCTGCATACAGTCTTTTTGGTGTGGAACCCGTGGCAAGCCCAAGTACGCACATCTCCTTGGCCTTTTGTTTTTTCTTTATTAATGTCGCAATTTCAGCTGCTGCTGCCTTGGACGCAACCTCGGAAGACTCGAAGATTACCGTGTTGATTTTTTCAAACCGTTTTTCAAAACTGGTAACCTTGTCGATTTTACTTTTAATCATGGAGAGCTAGATTTTTTGTTCATTTTTGGTTGAATCGATAAAAGTAGTACAAAGTATTTAAATGGCTAAAAAAGATAAGGAATTTTAATCAAGTTTAAGAATAAAACATATTTTGTGATACTTTTTTAAACTTGCATAAATTGGTAAGTGCAATACTTTTAAAATTAATATCTTGGTAAATTATTTACTTAAGAGACCTGTGGTCAAAAAAATTGTCGCAATGCCGCCAATAGAGTAATGTTTTATTTTTAAAAATTATATCAATGAGTTTGACTTTAGAAAATACATGGAGATGGTACGGGCCCAAAGATCCTGTTTCTTTAATGGATATTAAACAGTCCGGAGCTACAGGAGTGGTTACTGCCCTACATCATATTGCCAATGGGGAAATATGGCCCGTGGAGGAAATTAAAAAGAGAAAGGCGGAGATCGAGGCGGTGGGCTTGACCTGGTCTGTGGTAGAAAGTGTTCCCATTCATGAAAGTATTAAGACGCAACAAGGCAATTTCCAAAAGTACGTGGAAAACTATAAGACCACCATCACCAATTTAGGATCCTGTGGGATTGATACTATCTGTTATAATTTTATGCCAGTATTGGATTGGACGCGTACCAACTTGGATTATGGGTTGGAGGACGGGTCTACCGCTTTGAGATTTGAAAAGGACGCCTTTGCCGCCTTTGAACTCTTTTTATTAAAACGTCCGGGGGCCGAAAAATCGTATACCGTGGAAGAGCAGAAAGCGGCCAAGGAATATTTGGAAAAAACTTCGGAGAAGGATCAAAAGAAATTGGTCAAGAATATTATAGCTGGATTGCCTGGGGCGGAAGAAGGATATAGCTTAAAGGAGTTCAATCAGATTTTGGCAACCTATGACCAAATTGGAGCAAAGGAACTGAAGCAACATCTGTTTTCCTTTTTACAAAGCATTATTCCAATTGCCGAAGAGGCAGGGGTGCGTATGTGCATACATCCAGATGACCCTCCATATCCCATTCTGGGATTGCCAAGGGTGGTAAGTACGGAGCAGGACATTCTAGATCTTTATAATGCAGTGGATAGTCCCAACAACGGACTCACTTTTTGTACGGGGTCTTTTGGGGTTAGGGCCGATAATGATTTGGTAGGCATGGTGAAGCGCTTGGGGCATCGCATACATTTTATGCACCTGAGAAGTACGCAGCGGGATGAAAAAGGTAATTTTCACGAAGCCGATCATTTGGCCGGGGATGTAGACATGTACGGGGTGCTAAAAGCTTTGGTGGAAGAGCAACAGAAGAGAAGTGCTGCAGGAAGAAAGGATTTGAGGATGCCGATGCGGCCAGATCACGGTCATAAAATGTTGGATGACCTTAAGAAGAAAACAAACCCTGGCTATTCTGCCATAGGAAGGCTTAGGGGTCTTGCAGAGTTAAGGGGGCTGGAATTGGGAATAAGGAGGTCCCTATAAAAAAGTGAACCTTCCTTTTCTGGATAAACTATATTTGATTTTATAAAAAAAACCTCTGATTTTCAACGATCGGAGGTTTTAATTTTATAATGTGCCTTAGGCAGGCAGATGACGGGTATTGTCATTAGCCCCGTATTCTTTTAATGAGGGCCAATGTTTCCCTTACCGATTGCTCCAAGCCACTGTAATCCTTGTTTTCCACTACCGCTTTACTAATGAGGTTGGAACCCATACCTACACAGGTAACGCCTGCATTGAACCATCCTTTTAAATTGGATTCTTCCAAGGTTACACCGCCGGTTGGCATAACACTGGTCCATGGTTGCGGTCCTTTAATGGCTTTTACAAAGTCTGGTCCAAAATTGGCGCCAGGGAATAATTTTATAATTTCGCAGCCCATTTCTTCGGCTTTGTTAATTTCCGTAAGGGAACCACACCCCGGACTCCATAATACTTTTCTTCTGTTACAGGCAATGGCAATATCTTCGCGCAGGGAAGGGGTTACAATGAAATTGGCTCCCATTTGCATATAAAGTGATGCCGCTGCCGCATCGGTAACCGACCCTACACCTACGGCCATTTCCGGTAATTCCTTTATAACGAATTTATTTAGTTCGGCAAAAACTTCATGGGCGAAATCCCCCCTTGCCGTAAATTCTATTAATCGGGCACCACCATTATAGCAGGCTGTTAATATTTTTTTTCCCAAGTCCACATCAGGATGATAGAATAAGGGTACAAGACCCGTTTCTTTCATTAATGCAGCTACTTCAATTCTAGAAAACTGTGACATAAGTTATAATTGTTTTACCGACTTACTTTTCCAGAGGAATTTCCTCCTGCCAATTGCTCAATTTCGTCAAGTGTGGCCAAGTTGAAATCACCTGTAATCGTATGCTTGATACAGCAGGCAGCTGCAGCAAAATCTATTGTTTGTTGATTATCTATTCTATCCTGTAAGAGGCCGTATATCAAGCCTCCCATAAAGGCATCGCCACTACCTACCCGGTCAACTACAGGGGTAACCTCCCTTATTTTTGCGTAGTGTATTTTTTTTCCGTCATATAAAATTCCACCTATTTTTTGATGGGAGGCATTTACGGAATAACGTAAAGTTGTAGCTACATAACTTAGGTCTGGAGAACCTTTGTACAGTAGGTCGTACAGTTCCGGTAAGGAATCCATATCCTGATAGTCCGGGTCCTGTGTCTCTTGGCCAGTCATAAAAAAGGCCGTGTCCAAATCCCCTAGTATTACATTGCTGTACTTTAAGAGTTCGGGCATAATATCTTTTGGCTCTTTTCCATATTTCCATAATTTGGAACGATAATTCAAGTCCGATGAAATGGTAATCCCCATTTTATGGGCTGCCTTGACCGCTTCTAAACATACGGCCGCAGCCTTAGCGGAAATTGCAGGGGTAACCCCGCTCCAGTGAAACCAATCGGCATCCTTGAATACCGCTTTCCAATCTATGCTATTCGGCTCTATTTCCGCAATGGCACTATTGGCCCTATCATAAACCACTTTGCTTCCCCTGGTACCGGCACCCGTTTCCAAAAAATAAATGCCAAGACGGTCTCCCCCAAATTGTATGTTGGTAGTGGCCACATTGTGTTTTCTAATTTCCTGAAGGGCGCATTCTCCTATGTCATTTTTCGGTAAACGTGTAACGAATTCGGCGTTAAAACCATAATTGGCCAAGGATACCGCTACGTTAAACTCCCCGCCACCGTAGGTAGCATTAAAATTGGTGGCTTGTGAAAAACGAAGGTGTCTTTCGGTTGAGAGTCTTAGCAGGATTTCCCCGAAAGTAATAACTTTCTTCATACTAATTTTTTTGTTTGCTGGATAAATGTACCAAAGTAAAACGAAAACCCGAAAAGAAAATACATTTAGACATTTATAACTATTATCCTATTTTTTGTTTTGGGAATAATCCTGAATGTTAAATAAAAGTATAATCTGGAGGTAAGTTAAAGAAAAATGCATCAATTTGCTGATTTTCGACCAATTTGGAATGCTGATTGATAATACTGATATTTTCTGGATATTACCTTTAACAAATAAGGAGAGTCCTACAATCAAACAATTTTAAAGAACAAATGAAAACTATAGTATTTATATTTTGTTGCCTTTTTATCTTTGAAGGCTGTGCCTCCCAGTCCTCGCCTGAACTGATCAATTCCGAAATGGAGGTTGTTACCTCCGAAACCCTTAGGTATTACCTATATTACCCAGGTAATTATGAGGTAAATCCGGAAGAGAAGTTTCCCCTGTTGCTATTTTTACATGGCGGGGGGGAGTCTGGCGGAAATTTAAAATCCGTGAAACGAAATGGCCCTCCAAAACTTATTTCTGGAGGCAAGAAATTTCCTTTTCTCATCTTGGCACCACAGAATCCAGAAGAAAAAATGTGGTGGAACACAAGGGCCGTTAACCGCCTCTTGGATAGTATCGTTGCCACCAATAAAGTGGACGAAAATAGAATATACCTAACCGGTCTTAGTAGGGGTGGGGGTGCTGCGTGGGAAATGGCTGTCCAATATCCTGATAAATTTGCCGCTTTGGCCGTGGTTTGTGGAATGACTCCTGTGCCCTATGCCTCCTGGATAAATAAAAATTTGCCCATTAGGGTCTTTCATGGTGACCAGGATAAGTCGATCCCCATAACGGAATCCATTGAAATGGTGGCCAAATTAAAGGAGATGGGATACAATGTGGATTTTACCATTTACAAGGGTGTAGGTCATAATGCCTGGGACAGGGCCTATGAAAACGATGAACTATATGACTGGTTTTTGGCCCAGAAAAAGCAGGTCCCCATTGAAAATTAACATTTTAACGCGCGTAGAACTTTATTCAAATCTAGGATAATTGAATTCAATTGTTGTATTTTTCAAGACTGAACCATTTTTGCATTTTATGACCCGAAATATGTGCCTTAGGCTTTCTCTTTATAATCTTTTTTTATTGATGGCAATTATCCTATTTTCTTGCTCAGATATAAAGGGTCAGAAAAGCGACCATAAATATACCAATGATCTTATAAATGAGACTAGCCCCTATTTATTGCAGCATGCCCATAATCCTGTAAATTGGAGGCCTTGGAGCCCAAATGCTTTGGAAGATGCCAAAAAACAGGACAAGCTGGTATTGGTAAGCGTTGGTTATTCTTCCTGCCATTGGTGCCACGTCATGGAGGAGGAGACCTTTGAAGATGAGGAAGTGGCTAAATTGATGAATGAAAACTTTATAAATATTAAAGTGGATAGGGAGGAAAGACCCGATGTAGACCATGTTTATATGACCGCTTTGCAGCTTATTAAAGGGAACGGAGGTTGGCCTCTGAACGTAATTACCCTGCCCAATGGCAAGCCCATTTATGGGGGCACTTACCATACTAAGGAACAGTGGAACCAAGTTTTGTCGCAGGTAAGCAAACTATACAGGGAGGATCCCAAAAAGGCCAATGAATATGCCGATATGGTGGCCAAAGGCATTCAGGAAGTTAATATTATAAAACCGGTCTCCGACTTGGGGATGTTGACTCCTGAGGTCTTAAAAAATAGCATTGATAAATGGAAGGACAGTTGGGACCTGAAATGGGGAGGAAATAAAGGGTCGCAGAAATTTATGATTCCTGTAAATCTGGATTTCTTGTTGGATTATGCCGTTTTAACTGAGGATAATGAAGCTAAGGTTTTTGTTAAAACCACTTTGGATCGAATTGCTTGGGGAGGTGTTTATGATCATATTGCGGGCGGATTCTATAGGTATAGTACCGATGCGCAATGGAAGGTGCCACACTTTGAGAAAATGCTCTATGACAATGCGCAATTATTGAGCCTTTATTCCAAAGCCTATAAGGTGTTTAAGGAACCTATGTATAAGAAGGTTGTAGAAGAGACTATTGCTTTTTTGGATAGGGAGATGAAAAATCCAGAGGGTGGCTATTATGCAGCCATTGATGCAGATAGTGAAGGGGAGGAAGGTAAATTTTACGTTTGGAAAGAAGAGGAGTTAAAGTCGGTTTTGGGATCCGATTTCGAAACTTTTGCCAAATATTACAATATTAAGCGCTCCAACATTTGGGAAAATGATTCCTATGTTCTTTTTAGGACTACCGGTGACGAAGATTTTGTTAAGGAGAACGATATCTCCTGGGAGGAGTGGGCAGAATATCAGGAACGTTGGCAAAAGAAAATTTTGACGGCAAGGAACAAAAGAATTAGGCCCAATACCGATGACAAAATCATTACCTCATGGAACGCTTTGTTGATCAATGGGTTTGTGGATGCCTACAATGTTTTTCAGGAAACTGCCTATTTGGAAAAAGCCGAGGAGGTATTCCGATTTATTGAAAAAAATAGTCTGGACAAAGATCGATTGATCCATACCTATAAAAAAGGAAGTAAAAAAAGCGACGGATTTTTGGAAGATTATTCCTTTTTGGCCAATGCTTCCTTAAAATTGTACAGTACAACAATGTCCGTTTCTTATTTGGACTTTGCCAAAAAAATGAATCAAATAGCCAAGGACAAATTCGCGGATGAAAATTCAGGGATGTTCAGCTTTAACTCCAACGATGAATTAATTGCCAAAATAATTAAAACCGATGATGGGGTATTGCCTTCACCCAATGCAATTATGGCAGAAAACCTGTTTCTTTTGGGACATATAGATTATGATAAGGAAGCTACTCAAAAAGCAAGGGCCATGCTTTCCTCCATGATTTCGGTGTTGGAGGAAAGCGCTTATAATTATTCCAAATGGAATTCCCTGCTGTTAAAAACGGCATATCCCTTTTATGAAATTGCTGTTGTAGGCACGGATGCCAAACAGTTGTTAGCTGAATTACAACAG
This sequence comes from Arenibacter troitsensis, assembly GCF_900177645.1. Taxonomy (GTDB): domain Bacteria; phylum Bacteroidota; class Bacteroidia; order Flavobacteriales; family Flavobacteriaceae; genus Arenibacter; species Arenibacter troitsensis. Next base: position 240,424 of record NZ_FXAO01000005.1, on the reverse strand, counting down.
CAAAATTTGCCCAATACCTTAATTGTGGGCAGTGATAGGCATAGTAATATGCCCTTGTTCAAAGGGCGTTATGCGGATGATGGGACCTATATTTACGTTTGTCAGGATCATACCTGTAAGCTTCCGGTAGCTACCACTAAGGAAGCTTTGGAGCAATTGAAGAATTTTTAAGGATAGGATTTCCATTTTTAAGGGGTGGACTAAAAGTCACAGTTCTGGAAATTAATCCTGAATTCATATTTGTGTTAGGTGTGCAGGCCTATAATATTTTATCAATTATCCTTTGTTTTGTGTCAAATTACATGAATTTTCGGGTTGTTCGGATAAAAAATTTTAATTTAATATTGATTTAAACTTATATTGAGCTTCAAAATTAATTCTCTTTAGTATGCAGATAAAAGAATCATCAACTATTTATGATGTTATTATAGTTGGGTCCGGTGCCGGTGGTGGTATGGCCACAAAAGTATTGTCCGAGGCAGGGTTAAAAGTGGCCGTGGTAGAAGCGGGTCCATTTTTTGATCCTAAAAATCCGGAACAAATTACACAGTTGAAATGGCCATATGAATCTCCCCGCAGAGGCGCAAGTACAACCAGGGCATTTGGGGAATATGATGCTGCATATGGCGGTTGGGAAATTGAAGGGGAACCTTATACCCAAAAAAATGGATCAAAATTTAATTGGTTCAGATCGCGTATGTTGGGGGGTAGAACAAATCACTGGGGACGCATCTCTTTGCGTTTCAGTCAACGCGATTTTAAACACAAGGATATTGATGGTCTTGGAGAAAACTGGCCTATTGGCTATGAGGATGTAAAACCTTACTATGACAAGGTAGACAAGTTAATTGGTGTTTTTGGGTCTAAAGAAGGCTTGGAGAATGAGCCGGACGGGTTTTTTCTTCCTGCGCCAAAACCTAGATTACATGAGCTGTATTATATAGATGGTGCTAGGAAATCCAATATTCCTGTCATCCCTTCAAGGATGTCCATGGTTACAAAAAAGATTAACAACGATCGCGGGGTCTGCTTTTATTGTGGACAATGTGGTAGATCTTGTCAGATATATGCCGATTTTTCATCAGGGAGTTGTTTAATCTTCCCTGCGCAAAAAAATGGTGGTCAAATAGACCTTTTTGTGAACGCCATGGTGCGGGAGGTAACTACCAATGATGAAGGTAAGGCTACAGGGGTGCTTTATGTTAATAAGGAAGATAGAAAGGAATATGGATTAAAGGGAAAAATTGTGGTGCTTGCGGCATCGGCCTGTAGTACCGCAAGAATCCTGTTAAATTCCAAAAGCAAGCAGCATCCGGCCGGACTGGGCAATAGTAGCGGTGTGGTAGGGAAATACCTGCACGACTCCACTGGGGGAGGAATGACCGGATTTGTCCCTGAATTGATGAATAGAAAGACATACAACGAAGATGGTGTAGGAGGGATGCATGTCTATACTCCTTGGTGGTTGGACAATAAGAAGCTCGATTTCGCCAGAGGTTATCACATAGAAATATGGGGTGGAATGGGGATGCCAAGCTACGGTTTCGGATTTAACCCCAATGCCATGAACGAGTTCTTTGGTGAAAAAGTTGGTGGCTATGGCAATGTCCTTAGGGAGGACGTAAAGAAATACTACGGGGCAATGATCGGTTTTGCAGGTCGTGGCGAATCCATTGCCATGGAAAGCAACTATTGTGAAATAGATCCAGGAAAAGTGGATGAATTTGGTATTCCAGTATTGCGCTTTAACTACCAGTGGTCAGATCACGAACGTTTACAAGCCAAGCATATGCAGGAAACCTTTGCGGAAATAATCCACAACATGGGCGGACAGGTTATAGGCAAACCGGCAGGAAAGGATAGGGATTATGGTCTGCTTAATCCAGGAGAAATAATCCACGAAGTAGGTACCACAAGGATGGGAGATGATCCTAGAACTTCTGTTGTTAATAAATGGGAGCAAATGCACGATGTGGATAATGTATTTATTGTTGATGCGGGCCCCTTTGTTTCCCAAGCGGATAAGAACCCTACATGGACCATCTTGGCACTTGCCTGGAGAACATCAGATTATATAGTTGAGCAATTGAAAAAACAAAATATCTAGTATTATGGATAGAAGAAAAAGTATAAAATCCATTATTCTTGGAGGTGTAGCAGGTGGATTGGCAATAAATGGATGTAAGCCTGGAACAGAAGGGGAAGCTGGAGCTGCAGAAGCCCTGGTTCAGGAAGAAAAACATTTCGGGAGGACCCCAGAGGAAAAGGAGTTGTTGAAAAAACTCTACGCAGAACAGTTTTTTAATGAACATGAAATGGCAACTTTGGGTGTTTTATGCGCCTTAATTTTGCCCGCCAACGGAACCTATGGTAGTGCTACCGATGCGGGAGTTCCCGATTTTATTGAATTCATGGCCAAGGATATCCCTGCCTATCAGACGCCCTTGCAAGGTGGTTTAATGTGGTTGGACCATAAAAGTAATAAGGATTACGGAGTGGAATTTAAAACGGCTACCGAGGCACAGCAGAAAGAGATTTTGGATGCCATTGCCTTTCCGGACAAGGAAAATCCAACATACGAGCAACAATTCTTTTCCCTGATTCGCAATTTAACCGTTACCGGATACTATACTTCCAAGGAAGGTATTGAGGATTTGGGGTATAAAGGTAATTCCCCTAATGTTTGGGACGGAGTACCGGAAGATGTTTTGGCCAAGCATGGAAAATCCTATGATCCCGAATGGCTTGCCAAATGTGTGGACCAAAGTAAGCGCAACGATATGGCAGAATGGGATGACGAAGGTAATTTACTTACCTAGACGTCAGGAAGTGGCATTGGAATTTAAGTAATTAAATAAAATATGAAAAAATTACAGCTCCTAGGGTTATTTTTAATAGCCATGATTTTTTTCGGAACTACTAATGTAACGGCCCAAGAGGTGGGGTTGCAATTGTATAGCCTAAGAAATCAGTTTAAGGAAGATATTCCAAGCACCTTAAAATTAATAAATGACTGGGGTATTACTGTTGTGGAAGGAGGGGATAGCTACGGAATGCCCGAGGAGGAGTTTAAGGGGCTGCTTGCCAAAAACAATTTAAAAGTCGTTAGTATAGGTGCCGGATTCAACGAATTGGCAAATGCACCGGAGCAGGTTGTAAAAAAGGCCAAAAGTTACGGTGCTACTTATGTGATGTGTGCGTGGATTCCACACGATGGCAACAATTTTGGTATAGAGGATACCCAAAAGGCTGTTGAGGTATTCAATAGCGCAGGAAAGATTCTAAGGGATAACGGATTACAATTGGCGTATCACGCCCATGGATTTGAATTCAGGCCCTATAAGGATGGGACCTTATTTGATTATATGGCGGAGCATGCCAAGTATTTCGATTTTGAAATGGATGTGTATTGGGTACATCACGGAGGTGAGGATCCCCTTAAATTACTTAGAAAGTACCCCTCCAAATTCATTTTATTGCATTTAAAGGATATGGAAAAAGGAACCAAGAAAGATAATACCGGTCACGCGGATGTGGAAACCAATGTGGTTTTGGGAACAGGAGAAGTGGATATTGCCGGTGTTGTGGCCGAAGCCAAAAAAATGGGCATAAAGTATATGTTCATCGAGGACGAATGTTCCAGGGTGGTGGATCAGGTTCCCAAGAGTTTAAGGTATTTGGAAGGTTTAAAATAATTAAGTTTCCATTTATGGATATAGACCATAAAGGCCTCCGCTAGGAGGCCTTTTGTTTGTTCCTAGGGTTTTAAAAAAAGGAATGGGCCGTATTTTTAAAGGTCACTTACAAGGAATTGACCCTTGTAATGACATTTTATCAATTGTTGATGGTTTTGTATCAAAATACATGAATTTTCAGGTTGTTTGGATAAAAAATTCTAATTTAATTTCGTTTTTAAATTTATATTGAAGTTCATAATTAATTCATTCCAAAATGCAGATAAAAGAATCCTCAGAAATTTATGATGTTATAATCGTTGGTTCGGGTGCAGGTGGCGGTATGGCCACAAAGCAATTGGCCGATGCCGGACTCAATGTTGCAGTGGTCGAGGCTGGGCCATTTTTTGATCCGGCAGATCCGAAAACCATGAATCAGTTAAAATGGAATTATGAATCTCCAAGAAGGGGTGCCAATACAACTAGGGCTTTTGGAGAATTTGATGCTGCATATGGTGGTTGGGAAATAGAAGGGGAGCCATATACCCATGAACCCGGTACCGAATTCCATTGGTTCCGGTCACATATGCTGGGAGGACGTACCAACCATTGGGGTAGGATTTCCCTGCGATTTGGTCCAAAGGATTTTAAGGGCAAGACCAGGGACGGTCATGGTGACGACTGGCCTATAGGGTATGAGGATGTGAAACCCTATTATGACAAAGTAGATAAACTAATAGGGGTGTTTGGTACCAACGAAGGTTTGGAGAATGATCCCGATGGGTTTTTCTTGCCTCCGCCAAAACCAAGATTACACGAGATTTTCTATATAAATGGGGCCAAAAAGGCAGGAATACCTACTATTCCTGGAAGGCTTTCCATGCTTACAAAAAGAATTAATACAGAACGTGGTGTTTGTTTTTACTGCGGACAATGTTCACGATCCTGTTCGGTCTATGCCGATTTCTCATCGGGAAGTTGTTTAATATTCCCTGCCCAAAAAAATGGTGGACGAATTAAATTATATGTCAATTGTGTAGTGCGGGAAGTTACTACTAATGAAGAGGGTAAGGCAACAGGTGTTTCCTACATTAGTAAGGACGATAGAAAGGAGTACAAATTAAGGGGCAAGGTTGTGGTTTTGGCAGCTTCCGCCTGTAGTTCGGCCCGTATTCTCTTGAATTCGAAAAGTAAACAACATCCTAACGGATTAGGTAATAGCAGTGACCTCGTTGGTAAATACTTGCACGATTCCACTGGAGCCAGTAGAGCTGCTTTTGTTCCGGCATTGATGAACAGAAAGGTATCGTATAATGAAGACGGGGTAGGCAGTAACCATGTTTACTCCCCTTGGTGGGGAGATAACTCCAAGTTGGATTTTCCTAGGGGGTATCATATTGAAGTTGGTGGGGGCATGAAGATGCCAGGCTATGGCTTCAGTTTTAATCCCAATGAATTCAATAAATTTTTTGGACTCAAAGTGGGTGGATATGGGGATAGTTTACGAGACGATGTAAAAAAGTATTACGGTTCCGTATTAGGGGTTGCCGGAAGGGGCGAATCTATTGCCCGCAAGGAAAATTACTGTGAAATAGATCCTACCACCGTGGATCAATTTGGTATTCCCGTATTGAAGTTTAATTATAAATGGTCCGATTTAGAGTTAAAACAGGCTAAGCATATGCAGGACACCTTTGAGGAGATTTTCCACAATATAGGGGCAGAGCCTTTAGGGGATAAGCCAGGAAAAGATCGCGATTATGGACTGGAAGCGCCAGGGCGTATTATCCATGAAGTAGGGACCACCAGAATGGGCAATGATCCGAAAACATCGGTTACTAATAAATTTAATCAGTTGCACGATGTGGACAATGTATTTATTGTGGATGCCGGACCTTTTACCTCCCAAGCGGATAAGAACTGTACCTGGACCATTTTGGCATTGTCTTGGCGCGCCAGTGATTATATTATAGAACAATTAAAACAGCAAAATATCTAGACCATGGATAGAAGAAAGAGTATACAAACAATAATTCTCGGTGCAGGTGCCTCTGCCTTGGCCTTTCATGGGTGTAAGACCGATGGGCCCGATACGGCAAAGGAAGCCGTAGCCGCGGCAGAAAACACCCATTATTTTGGTCGTACCCCTGAGGAGTTGGAGCTGATTGAAAAATTAAATGCAGAACAGCTTTTTACGGAACACGAAATGGAAACCATAGCGGTATTGAGTACCGTAATACTTCCTCCCAGGGAGCCTAATGGAGGCCCCATAGAGGCGGAGGTGCCAGAATTTATAGAGTTTATGGGCAAGGATATCCCTGAGTTGCAGTTGACCCTTAAAGGGGGTCTAATGTGGTTGGACCATAAGAGCAATAGCGATTTCGGAACCGAGTTTAAGCTGGCTACATTGGATCAGCAAAAGCAGATATTGGATACCATCTGTTATCACGATATAGAAAAACCGTTGGACGTTCAACCCCTCGAAATACAATTTTTCTATCTAATGCGAGGATTAACCATTTGTGGCTATTATTCCTCCAAGGTAGGAATTGCCGAATTGGGCTATAAGGGAAATACGCCCAATGTGTGGGATGGTGTTCCGGACGATGTGTTGGCACAGCATGGGGTATCCTACGATCCTGAATGGGTAGCCAAATGTATCGATCAAAGTACGAGAAACGAGATCGCTACTTGGGATGAAAACGGCAAGCTCTTAACCTAATACCATTATTTTTGGTAATTGGGAGATTTCATTAATTTTTCAATATCCTCTGAAGAATAAAATAAGCCCCCATTTCGGGGGTTTTTTGTTTATTTGTTGTGGGGGACCATATGTACCCCTAAGATTAATAGGGTAATAATTGCTACAGGAAGATATGAATTGGAAGTGTACAGTTTTTAATGGAATGGCCATTTTGGCAATGGCGCTTCATTTTGGGTGTAAGGAGACGACTGTAAACAAGGATTTACGGAATGATGTTGAAACCGAATTGGAGGTTGGGGATATCAAAAAAATAAAAATCGAAAAGAAAGAAGAAGAGCAAATACCAAAACTAAAATCCCTTGACGGCCTTGCGGATACTCTGTTTGTAAGGTTGGCAGATTATAGTGATGATTTTGCATACGACCTTCGTTATGCCACAGAAAATAATTTTTTAAAGGCCAAGGTCTACGATTGTGCGGAATGTTACACCAGGGTTAAAACGGCCAGGGCACTGCTTTTGGCCAATAAGGAATTTATGGACAAAGGATTTAAAATTAAGTTTTTCGACTGTTATAGACCCAATGACGTACAATATAAAATGTGGGCCATTGTGCCCAACCCACAATATGTAGCCAATCCTGTTAAGGGATCAATCCATAATAAAGGCGGTGCTGTAGATATTACGTTGACCACCTTGGAGGGGGAAGAATTGGATATGGGAACGGATTTTGATTTTTTTGGAAAAAGGGCCTACCATGACAATTTGGATTTGCCCAGGAATATCCTGGATAATAGGCTGCTGTTAAAGGAAACCATGGAAAAACATGGATTTTGGTCCATTAGAACGGAGTGGTGGCATTACAATTTAGGTATTGCCTCCAATGATAAAGTAGCCAATTTTAAATGGGATTGTGATTGAAATTGTTTAAGTGATTCAAAGATCATTTATGTAACTCCATGTGAAATCTAGACTTCACTTGAACAGAGCGAAGAATGAGCGACGAGAAGTCTCAAATATTAGGCTACTTAATTGTAGCTATAGAATGCTGCGTACTGCCCTTATAATTTATGACAATAAACAACAATTTTTTCACCTTCCGGATTAGTGGTAAAAAACAAATACGCTTCCCCTCCATCCTTAATTTTAAACCTTTTTCTTATTTCTGCCACGCTGATCGGAAAATTCCGAATGGTAATATTTGCTTTTTTTACGTCCAGTTTTTGTAATTCTTTTTTATTGAAGGGAATGGACCTTACAACTTTGAACCTCCTGCCGGGAAAATCCAATAATTGATCGTGGGTGTATAAATGGGAGTGATCATGTAACTTGTGCATATTGAATTTATCGCCTAGGGTTTTAAAAGCCCCAGACTTTAGTATGGCCGAATTGGGCTCGTATAAATACTCCAAGGGATCGGAGTAGTTGGAGATCGCTAATTTTTCATCTTCAAGGGAAAAGCTGAACTGTTCCATTGCCGATCCGTTTAGGTTTACCGTTTTTACCAATACCTCATTTTTATAGCCTCGTTCCAATATCCATAGTATTTCCTTCACTTCATTTTTAACCGCAACAATATGTATTTCCTTAACGAAGTGCAACTCCCGTAGGCCAGCCGATAGGTCTAGAAGTGGCGAGGTTTTTATCATAATATTGTTCGCCTTGGCCAAAATAATATCTAGATTATCCGGTACATTCGGAATACAATCGGACAGCAAAAAAACCTTTCCTTTGGCATCATGTCTACGGGAGGGGTCAATAAATACCCAATCGAAATCGACTTCCGAGCTTTTTAAAAAATCTATGCCATCCATGGCATGGCAATGGATATTGGTCCTGCCCAAGGTCTTAAAATTATGTGTGGCTATTTGGGACAGATCCTTGTTAATTTCACAATGATGCACCTGTCCTATGTTGAAACTGAAAAAATAACTGTCAACCCCAAAGCCGCCGGTCATGTCCAACAGCGCTTTCCCACTTATCATCCCGGCCTTGTATTGGGCGGTGTTTTCTGAGGATGTCTGTTCTATATTTAGTTTGTTGGGGTAGTAGATATTGTCTGAGCGGTACCAAGTTGGGAGTTTGTCCTTGCACTTGTTCTTGGCTTCGATTTGTTCTGTGATTTCCTTGTTGGTAACACCATCCAAATTTAAAGGCTTTAATAAAAGGGCAATAGGATCCGTTCCTAAATTTTCGCTTATAAAATTTTGAATTTGAGATGTTAATATGTTCTTGTTCAAGGTGGGATTATAAATTTTTTGTAAGCGATTTTACAATTTTATTCTCGGAGAAAAATTCCTTAAGGATTACCTTTATGGCCGTATAGCCCGGAACCGCTATAATCATTCCGGTTACTCCCAAGAGCAATCCTCCAATGATGATGATGAGGAAAATTTCCAAGGGGTGCGATTTTACGCTGCTAGAGAATATAAAAGGCTGGGAGAAAAAGTTGTCTACCAATTGGCCTATAATAAACCCAATCATTACATAACCGGTTTTGGGCAAAATAACGCTACTAAAATCGGCTCCCACATTACTGGTCATGGTTAAAACCGCCATTAAAATCCCTCCAATAATGGGGCCTATATAAGGGATAAGGTTGAGAAGGGCACAGAGAAAGGCGATTACTATGGCATTTTCGATTCCAAAAACGAAAAGGACAATGGAATAAATGACAAAGAGGATCAAGATTTGGAACACCAGGCCTACAAAGTACCGGGATAGCAAATTTTTGATGGTTTCCATGGAATGTTGAAATCTATTTTCCTTATTGTCAGGGATTAGGGTGAGTATGGATTCTTCAAAAAGTTTACTGTCCTTTAAAAAAAAGAAGGCTATAAAGAGTACGGAAAACAGTCCTACGCTAAGACTCCCCAATATGCCGATTATGGAGTTTAGGAAATCTGGAAGTATTCCAAAGTTAAGATTGGAAAATAAATGTGAATCTTTAATGCTTTGTTCCAAATCCTCGGATTTAACTCCGATATATTGCAGTAACTGGCGGTACAAGTCCTCCAAATTGGTCTGTAAGGCATCGATGTTGAGAAGGGATAGGTTCTGACCCTGTTGAATAAGTAAGGGCACAAATAGGGCAATGACGCCCGCAACTACCCCAACAAGGAATATCATAGTTATGATTACCGCCACGGTATTGTTGAATTTTAACTTCTGACGAAAAAATAAAACAATGGGGCGGCCTATCAAACTGGCAACTGCCGCTATGGCTATGTATATTAAAACCGCACTAATTTTATACAGGAAAGCAAGAAGGATTGCTATGGCTAGAATAACGCCCAGAGCCCTTAGAATACCTTCTGCAATGGTCTTTGATGTCATATTTTAACTTTTAAAAACATAGGAGATTATATTGGCCCCCATTTGTAAAGCCTTAAGACGTACATCTTGGGGGTCGTTATGCACTTCTGGGTCTTCCCATCCGTCCCCAAGGTCGCTTTCAAATGTAAAAAGAAGGATAAGGCGGTTCTGTTCAAAGATGCCAAACGCCTGCGGCCTTTTGCCATCATGCTCATGTATCTTGGGCAATCCTTTTGGAAATTGGAATTGTTGGCTAAATATGGGGTGGTCCGTACCTAATTCCGTGAGTTCCTTTTCCGGAAATACTTTGGCGAGTTCTTTGCGCAGGTAGGGTTCCATGCCATAATTGTCATCTATGTGTAAAAATCCTCCTGCCAATAAATAGGTTCTTAAGTTTTCAGCTTCCTCTTCGGAAAAGAATATGTTTCCATGCCCAGTCATATGTATAAATGGATATTGAAAAATATTGGAGCTGCCTACCTCCACGGTTTGCGGCTTGGGCGCTATGGTAGTCCTTAGTTGTTGGTTGCAGAATTTAATTAGGTTGGGAAGTCCTGTTGGGTTGGCGTACCAATCACCGCCACCCCCATATTTTAATGTGGCAATTTCCTGAGCATATGCACTTTCTGCCAAATAAAAATTGAAAATCAATAATATTATAACTAGCTGCTTCATGTACACTCGGACTATTAGGGTATTCAAATTTAAGAATATTAACCAGTTAAAAAACTAAAAGGGCTACGGATAACATTCCTTGTTTTGGTAAAAAATAAATTAACTAGTAGTATACCTTCCCAAGAAATCTGCTAACCGCGTATTATAGATTAATTAGGGCAATGGTGGTACAGGCCACTATGGCCGCGGTTTCCGTACGCAATCTTGTGTTTCCCAAAGCAACCGCTTCAAATCCGTTGTCCAAGGCCAACTGTATCTCTTCAGAAGAAAAATCGCCTTCAGGGCCAATTAATATGGTAGTATTTTTCTTGGCCACTGCACAATGGGACAGTTCCTTTTTTTTGTCTTCCTCGCAATGGGCTATGTACAATTCCCCATTCTTGGGTAGGGCCATATATTCTTTAAAGGAAATGGCAGGATTTAACTGAGGCAAATAGGATTGGAGCGATTGTTTCATGGCGGCTTGGATCACCTTCTCCATTCTGTCCATTTTAATGACCTTTCTCTCGGAATGGTCACAAATAATGGGGGTAATTTGATGAACTCCAATTTCCGTAGCTTTCTCCAAAAACCATTCAAAGCGGTCGTTGAGTTTTGTTGGAGCCACTGCCATATGCAGTTGATATGGTTTTGGCGGTACCTGGGTTTGTGAAATTATTTTTGCCCTACATTTTTTATGGTCGGGAACAAGTATTTCGGCTTCAAACCAAAGCCCTTTTCCATTGGTGATCTGCAAAATATCGCCCGAACTTTTTCGCAAAACTTTGGAAATATGCCGACTTTCATCGGGTGGAAAAATAAATTGTTCGGTCTTGGCTTCTAATTCGGGATGGTAGAAAAGTTGCATGCGCTAGTAGTGATATTTACAGTTCGTTCAATTTTTGTTTGGCGTGTTCCAGTCCTAATTCAATGTAATTTAATAATTGCTCCTCGGTGGCAATTCCCTCTTGGGAAACATAGACAAATTCCTTCATGGGGCGTTTTGCAAAATCCATGGGCCTTACATGTTCTGTACTTAGGATCCTATCCATTTTACTGGAGACGACCCTTACCATAAGATTTTCTTTTATAATACCTACGGTCATTTTGCCACAGTACAAAAAGGCAATTCCTCCAAACATTTTCTTTTCGGTAATATTTGTTCGGACGTCTTGGGGCTGCAATTCAAAACTAGCCCTGATTCTCTGTGCAAATTGTTCGTCGTATGCCATATTATTTTAAATTTTCAAGATACGAATTCCAAAAATGCTTGAACCGGATTCCGGATTAACCGGAAATTTAAATCAAGTAATCAGTAAGCCCTTGAACTGCCTACGTTTTTATTGGATTACATATCTTGCCTTGGCAGTAATACTTTGATCTACAAAGTCCATTTCTTTGTATTTTAAATATCCTACAATGCCGATCATGGCTGCATTATCCGTGCAATATTCAAATTTAGGGATGTAGGTATTCCATCCCCATTTTTCCTCTGCTTTTTTAAGGGCCTGTCTAATGCCCGAATTTGCAGATACTCCACCCCCAATGGCTACTTGTGTTATTCCAGTCTGCTTTGCGGCCTTCTTTATTTTATCCATTAGTATGTTGATGATGGTATATTGGATGGAGGCACAGATATCGTTCAAATTTTCGGCAATAAAATTGGGGTTGTTTTTTGTTTCTCGTTGTATGAAGTACAGAATACTCGTCTTTAGACCGCTAAAACTAAAGTTTAGTCCATCTACCTTGGGTTTGGGAAAAGGGAAAGCTTTGGGGTTTCCCAACTGTGCATATTTGTCTACCAAGGGTCCACCTGGATACGGTAGTCCCAATATTTTTGCACTCTTGTCATAGGCTTCGCCTACTGCATCATCCAAGGATTCGCCTAAAATTTCCATGTCGAAGTAATCCTTTACCAGTACTATTTGCGTATGTCCTCCACTAATGGTCATTGCCAAAAAGGGAAAGGAGGGCATTTTATAATTTTCTTCCTCAATAAAGTGCGATAAAATATGGGCTTGCATATGGTTTACCTCAATTAAAGGAATACCCAATCCCAAGGATAGGGATTTGGCAAAAGAGGTTCCTACCAATAAAGATCCCATAAGTCCTGGTCCGCGTGTAAAAGCTATGGCGGATAACTGTTTTTTATCGATATTTGCTTTGGCTAATGCTTGGTGCACCACAGGGACTATGTTTTGTTGGTGTGCCCGTGAGGCAAGTTCGGGAACAACCCCGCCGTATTCCTCATGTATTTTTTGCGTGGCCACAATATTGCTTAGTTTCCTATTGTTGCACAATACGGCGGCAGAAGTGTCATCGCACGAGGATTCAATGGCTAAAATATAAATAGTTTTATTATCCACTTTGTTTGGAATAAAATTTGAATGTACAAAGGTAAAACATAAAGCCCTATCAAAAAATTAAGAAAAATTCTGGTCAGAGTATTTTTGGTGCTCGTTCTTATTTGCGTTTTGGGCAGTGTTATACTTTCCTTGCCATTTGTCCAGACCCGTTTTGCCAAGTATGCTACCGCGGAGATCAATAAGGAATTTGGTACCAATATTAATATAGATCGTTTAAGGATTTCATTAATTTCATGGGATACCTCGCTTAAAGGGGTTTATATTGAGGATTATAAACAGGATACCCTGTTCTATATAGATAATCTAAGTACCTCCATCCTTAACGTTCGCAATTTGGTGAACGGTAAATTGGAATTTGGCGATATAGCCATTGAGCGACTCAATTTTAAGTTGAGGACCTATCAGGATGACCAGAGTACCAATCTTGAGGTATTTATTGACAAGTTGGATGATAAAAAACCTAGGGCCCCAGGTACGCCCCCCTTTTATTTTTCTTCCTCAGATGTAGAAATAAGCGATAGTAAATTTAGGCTCATAGACGAAAATAGGGAGACTGCCGAAATGTTGAATTTTGTGGATCTTAATATTTCCGCTTCCGATTTTACCATTGTTGGTCCGGATGTTACATCCAATATTGAAAAAATGTCCTTCAATAGTAAAAGAGGGGTGGTAGTTAATGAAATGGCCACCGAATTTAAGTATACCAAACAGCAGATGCGTTTTGACTCCCTGAGCATCAAAACCCCTCAATCCCATTTATCTGGCAAGGTGATATTCAATTATGAACGGGAAGATTTTAAGGACTTTTTGAATAAGGTAAGGATTGATGCCGAATTCGTGGAATCTACGGTGGCCTTAAATGAAGTGAACTTACTCTATAATGAATTTGGGAGTGATATTGTAGTTTCGTTCTCCACTATGGTTGATGGGGTGCTGAACGATTTGAATACGAACGATCTGTTTTTAACAACGGATAATACGGGAATTCGTGGAGATTTTAATTTCAAGAACCTGTTTACGAAGGATGTCGGCTTTGAGCTAGAGGCCAATATGAAGAACGTTACCTCCAGTTACTATGAGCTCAGGGCCTTGCTCCCCAATATTCTTGACGTGTTGCCCTCCTCGATTCAGAAATTGGGTCAGTTTACGGTTAGGGGAGATGCCCTTATCACGGAATCTTCCATAAATACCAAGGCCAACATCAATACCCTTATTGGAAGTAGTTATGTGGACCTGGAACTTACCGATATTGATCATATAGACGATGCCTCCTATAAGGGTTTTGTGTCTTTGATCGATTTTGATCTTGGAAATTTAATCGAATCCGCTAAGGTGGGTATTACAAATCTGGATTTTAATGTGGAAGGCAAGGGGATGGTCATGGAATATTTAAACACCGAGGTAATAGGGCAGGTGTATTCCATAAATTTTAATGGCTACGACTATAAGGATGTCAACGTGTCCGGTATAATTAAAGAGCAGCTTTTTGATGGTTCCCTGCTGTGCAGTGATGAAAATATTCAATTTAGCTTTAAGGGATTGGCCGATTTTGCGGAAAACAGGAATAATTTCAATTTTATCGCTTCGGTAGACTATGCAGATCTTAAAAGGATAAATTTTATAAATGATAGTGTGTCCATTTTTAAGGGTGATATAAATATGGATATCAGTGGTAATTCCTTGGACAATATTGTTGGGGATATAAAATTTACCAAAACCAATTACCAGAACAAGAACGAGACCTACTATTTTGAGGATTTTAAGGTCTCGTCTACCTTTGAAAACGACAGTACCCGAATTATCGATATTAATTCGCCCGATATTATTACCGGTTATTTGAAGGGTAATTTTAAAGTCAAGGAGCTCGGTAGGTTGCTGCAAAATTCCTTGGGAAGTATTTACACCAATTATAGACCGTTCAATATATCGGCAAATCAGCGACTGGCATTCAATTTCAAAATTTACAACAAGATTGTGGATGTGTTTTTTCCAGAGGTGAAGTTTGATCCCAATACTTTTATTAGGGGCAATATCATTGCCGATGAAGGGGATTTTAAACTAACGTTCAAATCGCCCAGTATAGTGGCCTATGGTAATGAATTGGATAGTATAGACGTTAAGATAGACAACAAAAACCCATTATTCAATACCTACGTTTCTATTGGGGATCTGGCAACTCCCTATTATGATGTAAAAGATTTTAATCTGATCAATACTACCTTAAAGGATACCCTGTTTTTTAGAACGGAATTTAAAGGGGGTAGTGAATATAATGATAGTTACAATCTCAATTTCTACCATACCTTCAACAAGGAGAACAAATCTGTTATTGGTCTAAAAACTTCCGATATTAGTTTTAAGGGAAACAAATGGATACTCAATAAGGATGGGAAC
This sequence comes from Arenibacter troitsensis, assembly GCF_900177645.1. Taxonomy (GTDB): domain Bacteria; phylum Bacteroidota; class Bacteroidia; order Flavobacteriales; family Flavobacteriaceae; genus Arenibacter; species Arenibacter troitsensis. The sequence continues at coordinate 225,319 of NZ_FXAO01000005.1, read as the reverse complement.
AATAAGAATAAGGTAATCCTCAATAAAACCTTGGATAGCATTACCATTGAGGAAGTGGTAATGAACAATAATGAACAGGAACAGATTCGTTTAAGGGGGCAATTGGCCGATTCTACTTATAAGGATGTTGAGCTGCAATTTAAGATAGTAACCCTTGGTAAGATTACGCCCGCTATAGATAGTCTTAAGTTGCATGGGGAGGTGAACGGTACCTTGAACGTGTTACAGAAAGACAATGTTTACCTGCCGTCCTCCAATTTGAATATCAAGAACTTTGGGGTCAACAATATAACCTTGGGAGATTTGGCGATAGGTATAGTGGGCAATAGGGATTTGACAGATTTTGTGGTAAACACTACCTTAGTGGATAAGGGGGCCGAGAAGCTCAGTATAGTTGGGAATATCTCCAATCGGGAAGAAATTCCCCAGGCAAATCTCATAGTGGATTTCAATAAGTTCAATTTAGAGCCGTTTAGTCCGTTGGGCGAGGGTATCATCACCAATATTAGGGGGCTGTTGCAGGGAAGTGCCATTCTTAAGGGGCCAATTAATAATCCTAATTGGAGTGGTGTACTCTCTTTGAATGAAGCTGGTATTGCCATTCCATATTTAAATGTAGATTACAGTTTTGCGCCATACTCCAGGGTAAAATTATCCGACCAAACCTTTAATTTTCAGAAGATCAAACTTACCGATGTGGATATGAAGACCAAGGCAACCTTGGATGGTACCATTACACATAGGCTATTTAAGGATTGGAGTTTGGATTTGGATGTAGATACCAACAATGATCGTTTTCTAATACTTAATACGCCATTTAAGGAAGAGGTATTGTACTATGGTGCCGGTTATTTAAATGGTACGGGAAGAATATTTGGACCTACCAATGCCCTTACTATCAATGTAGATGGGGAAACGGCACGCGGTACGTCCTTAAAAATCCCAATAAGTGATGTGGTTAGCGTTGGAGATTTTTCATTTATCAATTTTGTAGGTAAGAAAGTCGAGGAAACGGAAAAGGGCCAAAGGGTTTTAAAGGAGGTGGAGGGTCTTGAGCTGGCCTTTAACCTGGATGTTACCCCGGATGCGGAGGTTGAGATCGTTGTAGATACCAAAACTGGCAGTTCCTTAAAGGGGACAGGTGCGGGAATTTTGTTTATTGAAATCAATACCAACGGTAAATTTAACATGTACGGTGACTTTGTGGTAGTAACTGGGCAGTTTCGCTATAAGTTTGGTGGTATTGTGGACAAGACTTTTAAAGTGAAACCAGGAGGTAACATTACATGGGAAAGGGAGCCCTTGGCGGCACAGTTAAATATGGAAGCCGTTTATTCCTTAAATGCAAACCCCGCTCCGCTTTTGGATAATCCTGGATATACAAGACGTATACCCACCGATGTAGTGGTAAGGCTAACCGGTGAATTGGAAAGTCCGGTTATAGATTGGAGGATAGAGTTCCCGGGTACCAATTCCATTGTTAAATCCGAATTGGAATACAGATTGCAGGATCCTACCATTGCCGAAAAAAATGCCCTTTTTCTATTGGCACAAGGCTCTTTTGTAAATGAACAGACGAGTATAAACCAACAGGCCGTTACGGGAAACCTACTTCAATCTGCCTCCGGGATACTCAACTCCTTATTGGCGGGCGACAACGACAAATTAAATTTTGGATTGTCTTATGAACAAGGAATTTTGGATAGGAGCACGGATATTCAGACAGAGAATAGGCTAGGGGTAACCCTGTCTACCCAGATCAGTGACAGGGTCTTGCTCAATGGAAGGGTAGGGGTCCCCGTTGGTGGCGTATCGGAAACGGTGGTTGCTGGAGATGTGGAAGTGCAGATTTTGTTGAACGAAGAAGGTACCCTAAGTGCCAAAATTTTCAATAGGGAAAATGAAATCCAACAATTTTTGGCAGATCGTCAGGGATATACACAGGGTGTCGGACTTTCCTATCAAGTGGACTTCGATAGCTTTAAAGAGCTATTGCGTAAAATTCTAGGCAAGAAATAAAGGTCGATTTTGGTTCTTTTGGGTTGTCTTGTCCAATTTCGAAATAATCACTTTTCCTGAGTAATTGATTATGAATTTAACAATTTCCAAGAAATTATTCAACGAAAACGTTGGAGTGGTCCGTTGTTGTCAAATTAAAGCCAAAGTCGGGTAATTATTGAAATAAGTTTGCTAGTTTTGTTTTTTTAAAATTTTTATGGCTTCAGCAATAAAAAAAATTGGTGTTTTTACATCAGGAGGAGACTCACCGGGAATGAATGCTGCTATTAGGGCAGTAGTACGTACATGTGCCTACTTAAAGGTTGAATGCGTTGGTATCTATAGAGGATATGAAGGCATGATGGAGGGCGATTTTAAGGTAATGGATGCGCGTAGTGTGAACAACATTATAAACAAGGGAGGTACCATCCTTAAATCTGCCCGTTGTTTGCCTTTTAGGACCAAGGAAGGTCGGCAAGTGGCTTACGACCAATTAAAAAAAGCAGGTATAGATGCATTTGTAGTAATTGGGGGCGATGGTAGCTTTACGGGTGCCTTAACCTTTAATAAGGAATTTGATTTTCCTGTAATCGGAATCCCTGGTACTATAGATAACGATATTTTTGGCACTACTTATACCTTAGGATTTGACACGGCCTTGAATACCGCTGTAGAATGTATAGATAAGATTAGGGATACCGCCAGTTCGCACAACAGGCTATTCTTTGTAGAGGTTATGGGTCGTGATGTAGGCCACATTGCCTTAAATGCAGGAGTTGGTGCAGGAGCGGAAGAGATTTTGATTCCTGAGGAAAATTTGGGACTTGAAAGATTGTTGGAATCTTTGAAGCGCAGTAAGCAATCCGGAAAATCATCCAGTATTGTGGTGGTAGCGGAAGGCGACAAAACCGGTAAGAATGTTTTCGAGCTAAAAGAATATGTAGAGGAACATCTGCCCATATATGATGTGCGTGTATCCGTTTTGGGACATATGCAAAGAGGTGGGGCACCATCCTGTTTTGATCGTGTACTGGCCAGTAGAATGGGTGTTAAGGCGGTAGAGGCATTATTGGAAGGAAAGACCAACTTAATGGTGGGTATACAGGATAATACAATTACCCTGACACCGATCAGTAAGGCAATAAAAGGACATACAAAAATTGATAAGGAGCTTATGAGGGTTTCCGATATCATGACAACATAATTTTAAACATTAAAAACAATAGAAATGTCAAACTTGAAAATAGGGATTAACGGTTTCGGTAGAATTGGAAGATTGGTCTTCAGGGCTACCGTAGAAAGGGATAATGTAGATGTAGTTGCTATTAACGATTTGCTGGATGTGGAACATCTTGCTTATTTGTTGGAATATGATTCGGTTCATGGAAAATTTAATGGTACCGTTGAAGTAAAGGATGGTAATTTGGTAGTTAACGGTAAAACAGTTAGGATTACTGCTGAAAGAGATCCAAAGAATTTGAAGTGGGATGAGGTTGGTGCCGATATCGTTGCTGAATGTACCGGTATTTTCACTACTTTGGAAACGGCACAATATCACATAGATGGTGGGGCCAAAAAAGTGGTTATTTCAGCTCCTTCCAGCAATGCGCCTATGTTTGTAATGGGAGTTAACCATAAAGAGGTTAAAGCTTCCGATAAGATTGTTTCCAATGCTTCCTGTACTACCAACTGTTTGGCTCCAATGGCAAAAGTATTGAACGATAGTTTTGGTATAGAAGAGGCTTTAATGACTACGGTACACGCAACAACTGCTACTCAAATGACGGTTGATGGACCTTCCAGAAAAGATTGGAGAGGCGGTAGAAGTGCCCTATTGAACATTATTCCAGCATCAACCGGTGCGGCCAAGGCGGTAACCAAGGTTATTCCAGCATTGCAAGGTAAATTAACAGGAATGGCTTTCCGTGTTCCGACTGCCGATGTATCTGTAGTGGATTTAACGGTTCGTTTGGAGAAGGAGACCTCTTATGAGGAGATTAAAAAAGCATTTAAAAAGGCTTCTGAAGGAGAATTGAAAGGAATTTTGGGTTATACGGACGAAGCGGTTGTTTCCCAAGATTTTATAGGGGATGCCAGAACCAGTATTTTTGATGCCGAAGCTGGAATTGAGTTGAATTCGAAATTCTTTAAAGTAGTTTCTTGGTATGATAACGAGTCTGGATATTCCAATAAATTGGTAGACTTAGCCCAATACATCCATAAATTATAGTCTTAAAGGGTAATAATTAAAAGAATCCTGAGATTAAGTAATTTTTTGCTTATTTTCAGGATTCTTTATTAATAATCTTGTTATATGATATTGATTGTAGATAGTGGTGCAACAAAATCGGATTGGATTGCCTTGGATGACAAGGGTAACCAGTTGTTCATGACACAAACCTTGGGACTAAGTCCTGAAGTGTTGACGCGTCCTGTGATCGAAGACCGTTTGGCCAATAATTTTGAGCTTTCCAAGAACAGGGAAGATGTTACCCACTTGTATTTTTACGGGGCCGGATGTGGTACCGATAGGATGAAAAAGTTTTTAACGGAGATTTTTAATGAATTTTTTCCCAATGCCAAGGCCGAGGTTAAGGAAGATACTTATGCGGCCATTTTTGCTACAACAAAAATAGGGCAACACGGAATTGTGTGTATTTTAGGCACGGGTTCCAATTGCAGCTATTATGATGGGGAGAAATTGCATCAAAAGGTTACTTCTTTGGGATATATCCCTATGGATGATGGTAGTGGCAACTTTTTTGGAAGGAAATTGATCAGGGATTATTACTTTAATAAAATTCCAATGGACTTGGCCACAAAGTTTGCCAAGGAATACAATTTGGATGCCGATGTAATTAAGGAAAATCTATACAAGCAACCCAATCCAAATACCTATTTGGCCACATTCGCCAGATTTATTGTAGAAAATAAAAACCACCCCTATTGTAGAGGGGTGATAGATAAGGGCTTTCAGCAGTTTGTGAACAATTACATTATGCAGTTTGAGTTGGCCACAAAAGTTCCTGTAAGTTTTGTGGGCAGTATTGCATATTACCTTCGCGAAGAACTGGCTACAGTGGTGGAAAGAAATGATCTTATCCTAGGCGTAATTAGACAAAGACCAATTGAAGGTCTGGTAGAATTTCACAAAGGCTCTATTTAATAGCGATCATAGATATTTCAACATTTACAAATTTGGGAAGATTGGCTACTTCAACAGTTTCCCTAGCTGGAGCGGTATCAGCATCAAAGTAAGCGCCATATACTTCGTTTATTTGTGAAAATTGATGCATATCCTTTACGAAAATCGATGATTTAACGACATTTTCAAAAGTCATTCCTGCCTCGGTAAGAATGGCTTTTAAGTTTTGCATAGACTGCTCGGTTTCCTTTTTTATATCCCCTGACACCAAATTCCCTGTTTTTGGGTCTAAAGGAATTTGTCCTGAGATATACAAGGTGTTTCCTGCCAATACGGCTTGGTTGTAAGGTCCAATTGGAGCAGGTGCGTTTGTGGTGGTAATTATTTTTTTCATTTGTTTATAATAGGTTTTCGTATTAAGATTATTTGCCTCCGTTGGCTTGTAAATCAAGGAGGCACTCAGGTCCAAAACTGGGGATTGCCCCGTTTTTTGCCGTAAGCATTTTGGCCATTCCCCATCCAAATTGGAGTTCTGCCCGCATAAGGCAATTCTGTTCGTTACAATGGCTTTTGGCATCAGGGTCTTCGTGTTCGTTTACAGGCGGTGTACCCAGGTTTACCAATCCAAATAAATGTCCGGCCTCGTGGTTTAAGGTAGCCGTTTCTACGGTAGAGGTACTGATCAACGAACTCCTGGAAGCTAGTTTTCTAATGGTGCCTTCATAAATCACCATAGAGGTGTTGCGGTATACGGCCCCAAGGGTTACGAGATCCTCATCGGGATTGTCACTGCTGGCAGTGGCATCTGTAAAATAGATGTAGAGTCCTAAGGTGTCACCGTTGTTGTAAACTGTTCTGTTTTCCTTTTCCAAATCAAATATTTCGTCAATGGACAGACTGTCCTTTTTGGGAGAGTCCAATTCTTGGTAAATAATACTTATGTTGTCCTTGTAGGAACGCTCATTTAAAAGGGCTATAAAATTGGTAACGGCTGTTTCCGTAGGGGCATAATTGGTTACATAGGCAATTTCGATGACCAAGTTTTTAAACTTGGAGTCGGATAGTAAGTCGTTTGCAGAATCGCCCGGACCTTTTAAATTGGCCGTTTTATCTACCGTTAGGGTATTGCTGTCGCTGGAGTCTTTGGAACAACCTAGGAAAAAGATAAAGGCCAACAAAAGCCCTAGGGATAATTTTTTCATTATTGTCAGTTTTAATTAAAGGACTGATACTATAAAGATAACGACAAATATGGCACGGTATTACTCCAAAAGGGTAAGTCTGGCTAAATAGTCGTAATGCTTACCTTTGTTTACAAGCTCACAAGTTAAATTATTTGCGTTTGCCGCACGTTGCAAAGTATTATAGTCCAAATATAACCAATCCAAAGGTTCACTTTTCTCCCCCTTATATTCCATCTCAAAAGTGACTTCCCCATAGTAGTTTTGGTTATCCGGAATCCAATAGCCGCCATCCTCATCTTCATCGTACATATATATGATATCGCTGGAATCCAAGAGTATCTGCCCCTTAGGTTTTAAGAGCGACTTTAAATGAGTAAAGAATTGGTCTATGTTCTTTAATTTTCCCACTATCCCAATTCCGTTCATGAGCATTAACAGGGTGTCGTATTTTTGAAGCTTAAAATCCTGAATGTTTTTTAATACCGTATGTTCTATACCCCTTATTTTGCAAGTTTCAATGGCTCCGGGAGATTGGTCCAAGGCTGTAACAGCAAAGCCCTTTTTTTGCAAATAGAGGGAATGGCTACCTGCTCCACAGCCAATATCCAGAATGTTGCCCTTGCAAAGCTTTAGTGCCTTTTGTTCCAAAGGGGGCATTTTCTTAAAGTCTCTAAAGAGGTAGGGAATGGGTATTATGTCCTCCTCATCCAATGACGAATAGGTCTTTATGTCTTCAGAATATTTGCCGGATTGGTAATCCAAAAGTGCCTTGCCCAGAATGTCCTTAGCCATTTAAATTTGTTATTTACATGCAAATGTGGGACTTTTAACCAACTTTTAAAAGTTTATTCCATAATGGATGAGGTAATAAAGCAACTTCCCAAGCTGGCGCAGGAAAAACATAGTGGGAATAAGAAATTCTTTGGCAAACTTCGGAAAAAACCGCCAAAGGATTTGGACTATGTAATGCAGGAGCTACACGAGGCGGAGTTTAGGAAAACCGATTGTTTAAAATGTGCCAATTGTTGCAAGACAACAGGCCCTTTGTTTACCAATGCCGATATAGAGCGTATTGCCAAACATTTCCGAATGAAACCACAGAAATTTATTGATCAATTTTTGAGGGTGGACGAAGATAATGACTATGTGCTTCAAAGTGTGCCCTGTACGTTTTTGGGTGCCGATAATTACTGTTCCATTTACGAGGTAAGGCCTAAGGCCTGCCGTGAGTTTCCACATACGGATAGGAAAAAATTTCAGCAAATAAGTAACCTCACCTTAAAGAATGTGGCCATTTGTCCGGCTGCCTATAATATAGTGGAGGAAATGAAAAGAGCAATTAAGTTAAAGTAGGTCATTTTGAATATAAACCCTGTGGGTGAAAGGGTAGCTATAAATTACTTTTTTGTGGGGTATTTAATTACATACAACTATTTTGTAAATTTAGGGAATGGAAGCCATTTACAATTATTTTGAAACTATCCCTCCCGCACACCGAAGTATCATTTTGGTTTCAGGGATTGCATTTTTTTGGATACTGGAGTATATTATTCCTCTTTTTCAGTTAAAATATAGCAAGCTAAGACATGCTGGTATCAATATTTTTTTCACCCTGACCACCATCCTTGTAAATTTCCCCTTGGCTTTTTTATTGTTAAAAACCAGTGATTGGACCATAGCGAATAATTTTGGGATCCTGCAATGGTTACCGGTTATGCCTTTATGGTTAAAAGTTTTGTTGGGGGTAATGATCCTGGATTTTATAAGTGCATGGTTGGCCCATTGGGTAGAGCACAAGGTAAAGGTACTTTGGGGCTTTCATCTAATTCATCATACCGATCATGAAGTGGATACTACAACTGCTAATCGGCACCATCCAGGAGAAAGTGTGGTACGGTTTATTTTCACATGTTTCGGCACTTTTGTGGTTGGGGCGCCTATTGCCATTATTATGATATATCAGGCCCTTTCGGTTATTTTATCACAATTTAACCATGCCAATATTTCATTGCCCAAAAAGGTGGATGAGGTGTTGAGCTGGGTCATTGTTTCTCCAGATATGCACAAAGTGCACCACCACTATAAATTACCCTATACCGACAGCAATTATGGGAATATATTTTCTATTTGGGATAGGCTACTTGGGACCTTTATGAAATTGCCCAATAGTGAAATTGTCTATGGGGTGGATACCTATCCCAATGAACAGGAAAATTCAGACTTAGGGGCTTTATTGAAAATTCCGTTTAAGGCGTATAAATCCCCGGAAAAAACGGATGTAAAATCCACAGGTCAATTGTAGATCAAATATTTGGCCCTAATTTTCTGGAATTGGTCAATGTCTTTTTGCCAGGTTTTCTTTATTTGCTCTTGGGAGAGTCCAGCCTCGATCTGTTTCTGTAATTTTGTGGTACCGGCATGTTTGGTAAAGCCACTTGTGTTAAAAAATAGGCTTTTGTCCTTGGTGTTTTTGTAAGCATCCAATAGGTACTCCAAATTCACGGTATTCATTTTAGGAGTATTGGAGAGGTCTTTTCCAAAACAAATTTTGCCATTCTGTTTGGGGTCCTTCGATCCAAAATTAGGGGCAGGGGTATATTTAAAATTGTATTTTGTACTGTCCATAAAGGAGGCGCCGTAACGCTGAAACTGAAACTCTGTTCCACGACCTGCATTTACATTGGTCCCTTCAAACAATCCCAAACTGGGGTATAGATAAATGGAGGTGTTGTTGGGAAGGTTGGGGGATGGCCTAATAGGCAATATGTAATCTTTATGGTGATTGTAATTTTCCATCGGGATTACGGTCAGGTCCGCAATAACTTTGTTTTCCAACCAACCTTCTTTGTTGATCATATTGGCATATTCCCCAATAGTCATCCCATAGACCAAGGGAATATTGGTCATTCCTAAAAATCCCCTGTGTTCGGTTTCCATAGTGGGTCCATCCACATAGTGTCCGTTTGGATTGGGCCTATCCAATACAATTACCGGAATATTGTTTTCAGCACAAGCCTCCATGACCAATTGCATGGTAGCAATATAGGTGTAGAAACGTACCCCTACATCCTGAATGTCGAACAGAATAACATCAATATCCTGCAATTGAGCTTTGGAAGGCTTACGGTTTTTTCCGTAGAGGGAAATTATGGGAAGTCCGGTTTTTTCATCCTTTCCATCGCTAACCTTTTCCCCCGCATCGGCTTCTCCCCGAAATCCGTGTTCAGGAGCAAATACCAGTTTAATATTGATGCCCTTGGTTAAAAGGGAATCCACAGTATGGGTGTAGGACAAGGGTTGTATATCCTTAAAGATGACACTGGTCTGATTGGCTACAATTCCAACTCTTTTTCCTTCAAGTAAAGGGAGGTAGGTCCCGGTTCTATTGGCAGCTATGATTATAGGTGGATCGGTAGCTATAGTATCCCGTGCTACCACGGATTTAAGTTCCTTATTATTGGTTTTGGTGTGGTTTCCACAAGCAGAAAGTGTAAAAAACAATAATAAAACTGTATTTTTGAAAATGGAAAAAACTGCCATAAATTGAATTTAGAATTTTTTATTGCCAAACGCCTGGTTACAGGTAAAGAGCATAAAATTAGTATATCTGCACCAATAATAAAAATAGCTATTGCGGCAATTGCATTGGGGGTGATAATGATGTTGGTGGCCATTTCTACCGGGGTTGGTCTAAAGCATAAAATACGGGAAAAGATAGCTGCCTTTAATGGCCATATCCAGATATATAACTACGACAACAACACTTCCGATGTTTCCATGGTCCCTGTTTCCCTAGATCAGGAATTTTACCCGGAATTTAAGTCGGTCAGTGGCATACAGCATATTCAGGGAGTAGCTACCAAGGCCGGAATAATAAGAACAGAAGAGACATTTGAAGGCATTTTGGCCAAAGGTGTTGGGCCTGACTATAATTGGGATGTTTTTAAAGAGTTTTTGGTAGATGGTTCCCTGCCCAATTTTAAGGGGGAAATTAATAGTGAATCATTGATATCCCAGGTTTTGTCCAATCGTTTAAACTTAAAAACCGGTGACTCTTTCGTTGCTATATTCTTTAAGGAAGATGATGCATCCAAGATGCCCAATCAAAGAAAATTTACTATAACAGGTATTTACGACAGTGGTTTTGAAGAGTTGGATGGTTCCTATATTTTTATTGATCTGCGCCATATTCAACATATGAATAAATGGGCCGATAATGAAGTGGGGAACTTTGAGATTTTTGTGGACGATTTTGATGAAATGGACAATAAGGCCAAGGAAATTTATGGGAAGACCTTGTCCAATCTCGATACGCAGACCATAAAGGACAAGTATTACAGGATTTTCGAATGGCTTGGTCTTTTCGATTTTAATATAGCATTGATCATTGGCATAATGATCATCGTAGGGGGTATCAATATGATAACCGCGTTGCTCGTTTTAATATTGGAGCGGACCCAAATGATAGGTATTTTAAAAGCCTTGGGGTCATCCAATTGGAGTATTCGCAAGATATTTTTGTATAATGCCACTTATTTGATTGGTGTTGGACTTTTGTTGGGCAATATCATTGGTTTGGGCATTATAGGATTGCAGTTTAAATTCCGTATGTTCAAATTTCCCAACCCCAAGGAGTATTATATAGATTATATTCCGGTCCACCTTGATGTGATGACCGTGGTATTGCTCAATATTGGTGTTTTAATTTTATGTCTGTTGATGTTGCTTCTGCCGTCCTATATTATTACTAAAATATCACCGGTAAAGGCCATAAAGTTCGAATAGAATTTTGTATTTTTTTTGAATCTTGAATCAGTAACAAAGTGATAACTTTCCTCCTAAAAAGAAAAAATAGATGGTGAATCTAAAACTACAGGATCAAATAGTGAAAATAGATAAAGGGGAATTGGTAGGCTATGCAGTTGCCGGGCACGAGTATATTCACCAAAAGGGTAGTCCGGGATGGCGAAACTCGGATACCGAAATGTTTCCAATAATAGGCCCTACCAATGAAGCAAATTTTAGGGTTACTTCCGCTAAGGGTATAGCGGTCCAGGATCAACATGGTCTTTTAAGGGAAATGGCATACCAACTTGTGTCGCAAACCGATACCAAAGCCGTTTATAGAAAACAATATGCTTCAGGAACTTCAGTGAAGAACTCCAAATATCCCTCTAAATCCACAGAGGAATATTTGTCATGGCCTTACAACTTTGAATTTACGAAGTCCTTCGAGCTTATGGAAAACGGTTTAAAAGTTCAATTTAAAGTAATAACAGAGGAAGGTATGCCCTTTATGTTGGGATATCATCCGGCTTTTAAGCTATATTCCGATAACGTAACCATAAGAACAGCCAACCGCAGTATTGACCTACAGGAGGTACTCGAAGCTGGTAATAGGGCTTTGCCAGTTCTGGACTGCACGTCCCTTACCTTAATGGATAATGGCAAGCTTAGTATAAAAACCGAAGGCTTTGGAAATTTTATGTTGTGGACAGAGGTACCCAATATGCTGTGTATAGAGCCTATATCCTTTTATCCTTATGCGGTAGACCAAAAGGACTTACACCATGGATTTCAGACAGTGAACGGATCCGAAAAGATTTTTTCCGTAATTATTCAACCTAACATTTGATACAACAAGAATGACAGAAGCGTTACAATTACATTATGGTTATCTTTTTGAGCCAGAGTTGTTAGAGGAAATTAGAAAGGTGGGTAGCTATAAAAAAGTTAGTCAGGGCCAAACGTTAATGGAAATAGGTGATAATATCAAGACCATGCCCTTGTTGTTAAGTGGGGCTATTAAGGTCTTAAGGGAAGATGATGATGGCAACGAACTGTTGTTGTACTTCGTGGAAAAAGGGGACACCTGTGCCATGACTTTTTCCTGTTGCATGGGCGACAAAAAAAGTGGTATAAGGGCCGTTGCCGAAACCGATACGGAATTATTGATGATTCCGGTGGGGTACTTGGAAACTTGGATGGGCAAATATAAAACTTGGCAACAGTTTATCCTGGATAGTTACCACGCAAGAATGATGGAACTTATGGAGACCATAGATACACTTGCCTTTCTCAGAATGGATGAACGTTTATTAAAGCATCTGCAGGATAAGGCCAAAGTAACCCATGATGATGTATTGCATGCTACACATCAGGAAATAGCCTACGATCTCCACACCTCACGAGTGGTGGTGTCCAGGCTATTGAAAAAAATGGAAAATGAAGGCAAGATAGAGTTATATCGGAATCAGATAAAGGTGTTGGATTTGTAATTTTTTAAGGTTCGACACTTGTTATTGAGTAGTTTATGTGGTAAACTTGTCTTGGTAAAAGTAAAGAAATATGAGGATTGGTGGTTGTATTTATGTACTGGCCCTGTTCGTAATTTTGGCAGGCTGTGGACATCCTAACAAGAAACAGGAAATAGATATACCTCAGCCCAAGGAGATCGCCAAGGTTGCCGCCCTACCTAAGATTATAAAAACACCGATAGGAAACCCAAATTCCAAAGAGAAGGAACTTTTGGGTAAACTTCTTTTCTATGACCCCATCCTTTCGGGCGGCAAGGACATTGCTTGTGCCAGTTGCCATCATCCGGCCACTGGATATGCCGAGTTCTTGGATCTATCCATTGGGGCAAATGGTCAGGGCTTGGGAAGCAAGAGGACATTTAAGGAGCCCAATATAATTCCCCAAATGAAACGCAATTCCCCCACCATTTTAAACACGGTATTTAATGGTATACATGGGCAGGACGATTATGATCCAGAAAATGCTCCCATGTTTTGGGACGACCGTGTAAAGAGTTTGGAAAAACAGGCGTTGGAACCTATCAAGACTCTGGAAGAAATGAAGGGTGTCCATTTTTCAAAGTCTCAAATTTTAACCGAAGTGGCCTCCAGACTTGAATCCATTCCAGAATACAAAAGTCTTTTTGCGGAAGCTTTTGGTGAGGATGCACCAATAGACAGCATTCATATTGGAATGGCCATTGCCTCTTTTGAAAGAACCTTAGTGGCCAATAATTCACGTTTTGATCAATATATGGCAGGGGATTTGGACGCTATGTCCCACTCGGAAAAAGAAGGCTTGGAACTATTTAAATCGGTAGGTTGCATCAATTGCCATAATGGCCCCATGTTTTCGGACTATAAGTTGCACGTATTGGGAGTGCCGGAAAACAAAAAGCTTCCAGAACCGGATAGTGGATTTCAGGAAAGTTTTGCGTTTAGGACAGCTTCACTTAGAAACCTTCGTTTTACCGCGCCCTATATGCATAATGGTGTCTTTCAAAACTTAAAACAGGTTTTGGAATTCTATGAGGATATTTCATTTGGGAAAACACGAAATCCTTCAGTATCCAAAGAAATGTTCGATCCCTTTGTAAGGGAGCTTCAGCTTAGTGTTAAGGATATGTCCCTGATCATTTCTTTTTTAAATACCCTAAACGATGAAAATTTTGACAAGGAAATTCCCAAAAAGGTCCCAAGTGGATTGCCTGTAGGAGGAAATATTCAATAGTTGCTTTACGCCTTGTAGTTAATTGTACTTACAATCCTCTGGATCGGATTTTATGTAATATTTACGATAGTTGGAAGCTTTGGGGTCCATACAGCCCTTTAGGTTTTTTAATTCCACTTTTCTAAAATCTATGGGTTGTCCCTCTGCTTGAAGGGCAATAAAACCCTCCTTTAATAATTTACCGTCGATCTTCATGGCAGGATCATATCGGTTGGCAACACCTCCCCCTATTTGTGGTTTGGTGTATTCCAATACCTTGTCTCCATTTACTATATGGGTCACAATGGAATCTCCCAAAACAATGGCCTCGGCGCGTACCCATTGTTCTCCGAAATAAGTTTTGGAAGTGGAATTGATACAGTGTCTTGGATCAATTTTGCCTTCATATACTACATCTGTTCCCGGGGAACACATATTTCCAGTGGGCCGTGATTTGCCTTCTTCCAATCCGGCCAAAAATTGCATTTCCACAGAAATGGGCCAATCCTGCTCCTTGGGCATGGTTCTGGGATCCTGGGAATGGAACATTACCCCACTGTTTTTTATGGTGTAACTTGGGGCTCCCGGGTGAAGTTCCCCTACAAAACGATACTCTACCACTAGATGATAATAGGAGTAGGGGGTATTGTAGTACAGGTGTCCATATCGTTCATTAAAATCGCCCTCATATTTGTCATAGCGTACTTTTATAATACTATCCTCTACCCTGAAAGTGTCGCCATAATTGTCCCCAACTTCATAATGGTGAATTTTAGTGGTCCAATCATTGATGTCCTTTCCATTGAACATGGAAATCCAACCGTCGTTTTTTTCTTCAGTGACAGATTTTACAGTGCTGCACTGACATAGAAGTAAGGCTGCTATGAAACCACTTATTATCGCGGGGATTTTTTGCATATTCCAAGGATTTGATTTAATTAAGGGCACAAGATAAAATTTTTAATGTTTATTAGTACCAACTTCAATAGAAGTTATGTGTGTAAAAGCTAGAATTCTGTAACCTTCGTTACATTGGAATAAGCTATTTAATACTAAATTTGGTGAATGAGGAGATTTTTACCTTTCTTGGATTGGCTTCCAAGATATAACAAAACCCTTTTTGGAAAAGATTTGGTGGCGGGGATAACCGTGGGCATAATTTTAATTCCCCAGGGTATGGCCTATGCCATGATTGCCGGGCTTCCTCCAGTTTATGGCCTATATGCCTCTTTGTTCCCTATTTTAACATATGCCTTTTTGGGTACTTCAAGGCAGGTTGCCGTAGGTCCAGTGGCCATGGATTCGTTATTGGTAGCTGCAGGCTTGGGGACCTTGGCCATATCAGGAGTACAGAACTATATATTAATGGCGTTGTTCCTGTCGTTTATGGTAGGGGCATTTCAGTTGATATTTGGGTTTTTGCGAATGGGATTTCTGGTAAACTTTATGTCAAAACCCGTTATTAGTGGATTTACCTCCGCGGCGGCCGTAATCATTATTTTTAGTCAATTAAAACATTTGCTGGGAGCGGATATCATGAACAGCAATAAATTTCACGAACTGGTTATTAACGCATTTAGACACTTATCGGAAACCAATATTTATGATTTCTCCATCGGGATCATTGGAATACTGATCATTGCTTCATTTAAAAAATGGTTTGATAGGTTTCCGGCCATATTGTTGGTTGTGGTGTTAAGCACGCTGGTGGTCTACTTTTTTAATTTGGAAGCCTTTGATGTACAGGTCGTAGGTGAAGTTCCGGCCGGTCTACCCTCTTTTAATATTCATAGTTTTAGCATGGAAAGGGTTAGGGATATATGGCCAATTGCCCTAACATTGGCATTCGTTGGGTATTTGGAAACAATTTCCATTGGCAGGGCATTTGAAGAAAAAAATAAAGTAGAGACCATAGACCCCAACCAAGAGTTGATAGCTTTGGGGGCTTCCAATATGGTGGGTTCTTTTTTTCAGTCCTATTCGGTTACCGCAAGTTTTTCCCGTTCGGCCATAAATTACGAAGCGGGAGCCAAGAGTACAGTAGCCTCGGTGATAAGTGTTGTAATGGTAGCCCTAACACTATTATTTCTTACGCCTTTATTCTATAATTTGCCAAAGGCAGCACTGGCCTCCATTATTATGGTTTCCGTTTTTGGATTAATAGATATTTCCTATCCCAAAAAATTATGGTACCAAAGTAGGGATGAATTTATGGTTCTTTTGTTAACTTTTTTAATTACCCTTGGGGTTGGTATAGTAGAGGGTATTTTAATTGGGGTATTGTTGTCCTTGCTTTTAATGGTGTACAGGACCTCCAAGCCGCATTTTGCTGTGTTGGGAAATATTAAGGGTTCTGATTATTATAAAAATATTAGTCGTTTTGGTGATGAGGCCGAGGTTCGTCCAGATCTGTTGATCGTAAGGTTCGATTCCCAACTTTATTTTGGGAATTCGGGCTATTTTAAAAGTGAACTTTTCAAATTCATCAATGTTAAGGGCCGTTCCTTGAAAGCCGTGATTTTGAATGCCGAAGCCATTAATTATATTGATGCCAGTGCATCGGCCGTCTTGATCAATGTTATTGAAGAAATCCACAATAGGAATATCGAATTTTATATCGCTGGTGCTACCGGACCCATTCGAGATATAATATTCAAGAGTGGGATTATCAATAGTCTGCATAAGGAATATCTTTTTGTTAGGATAAAGGAAGCCGTAGCTTATCACGATGATCCCAATACCATTCCCTCACTCAGGGAAAAGGTGGCATATCAGAATCAAAGTAACTAAAGTTACACTCAGGGAGGTCTATAATATTTACCTTTGTAAAGGTGATTTTATAAAATATGTTTTGATTTATTTTTAATCACCCTATAAAAAATAGGAGTTGGAAATGAGCCATAACAGGTTTTGATACCTTGGGAACTACATCAAGGAGAGTATTTTTCAATGGTCAATGTGATGGCTTGTTTGTAACCCATAAAATAAAACAGATGAAAATAGAACAGATTTATACAGGATGCTTGGCGCAAGGTGCATATTATATAGAGAGCAAAGGAGAAGTGGCCATTATTGACCCCTTACGTGAAGTTGAGCCTTATATGAAACGGGCCAAGGCGGACAAAGCGACCATAAAATATATTTTTGAAACGCATTTTCACGCAGATTTTGTAAGTGGGCACATTACCCTGTCAAAAGAATCGGGTGCCCCTATAGTGTATGGTCCAACGGCAAAACCTTCCTTTGAGGCCATCATAGCAGAAGATGGTCAGGAGTTTAAGCTTGGGGATATTACCATTAAGGCATTGCATACCCCAGGACATACTATGGAAAGTACCACCTATTTGTTAAGGGATGAAAAGGGTAAGGATTATGCTATATTTTCTGGGGACACCTTGTTTTTAGGTGATGTAGGTAGACCAGATTTGGCGCAGAAGGCAGCCAATATGACCCAAGAGGATTTGGCCGGGCTGTTATATGATAGTCTTAGAAACAAAATTATGCCTTTGGCCGATGATGTGGTGGTTTATCCTGCCCATGGTGCCGGTTCGGCCTGTGGTAAGAACATGATGAAGGAAACCGTGGATACCTTGGGCAATCAAAAGAAAATGAATTATGCCCTACGTGCCAATATGACCAAGGAAGAATTTGTTAAGGAGGTTACGGAAGGGTTATTACCGCCACCAAAATATTTTCCGCTCAACGTAAAGATGAACAAAGAAGGGTATGAGGATATTGGGGAAGTATTGGATAGGGGTACTACCGCCTTGTCACCCGATGCTTTTGAGGAGGCTGCCAATGCTACGGATGCAGTAATTTTGGATGTTAGACATCAGGACGAGTTTGTAAAGGGATTTGTTCCGCGATCCATTTTTATTGGGTTGGACGGGAGTTTCGCCCCATGGGTTGGTGCCCTTATAGCCGATACCAAGCAGTCTATCTTATTGGTGGCTCCCGAGGGTAGGGAGGAAGAAGCAATTATACGATTGTCCAGGGTTGGCTTTGATGCCACTATTGGCTATTTAAAGGGAAGTTTCAAGGCCTGGAAAAACGCTGGAAAGGAATATGATACCATTACTTCCATTTCCGCCAAGGACTTGAAACAAACTTTGGATAATAAGGAAGTTCCTGTTTTTGATGTTAGAAAGGAATCGGAATACCTTTCCGAACACATGGAGAATGCCAACAACACCCCTTTGGATTTCTTAAATGACCATATGGCCGAGTTTCCAAAAGAGGATACCTTTTATGTACATTGTGCGGGAGGATACAGGTCCGTTATAGCGGCGTCCATTTTAAAAAGTAGGGGCATCCACAACCTGGTGGATATAGCCGGTGGCTTTGATCAAATTAAGGATTCGGGCTATAAGGTAACGGATTATGTTTGTCCCACTACGCTATAAAAGTGACATTTATCATATTTTATAGTTCCGTTTGTGTATATTTTAGCCGTCTAAATCTAAAATAAACACCTATGATTTTACAATACTTACCATTAGTAAATTGGAGCAACGGAATTATAATGATTTCTGTTTTTGGCGCTGTTTGTGTTGGTCTGGTTACCGCTGTTTTAATGTTGATGAACAGTGGTAAGAAATAATGGATAGGGAATTTCATTAATTTGAAATGCCCTGCCATCTTTCTTTATATGGAAAGTGGGGAAAAATGAATGGCCCTGTTAGGGTGTTTTCTTAAATACCACGACAGAATCCGTTTAGTATCCATATTTTCTTTTTGGAGTTCCAGGAAATTTTCCAGAGCGTCAATACAATTAATCTGTTCGTGGCGGGGTAAGAATCCATAGCCCTTATATTTGTTGTTGACTACCAGTACAAATGCTTCTTCATTTCCGTGTCTACCCTTTTCCCTGATCACTAAATTTTGGTTTTTGTCCTTCAATGCCTCAATAGCCCTTTGTACTTTGGCATTATAGTCCATGGGAGATTCCGTTCCCCTGCATATTCCATTGCACTGGCCAATACTGTAATGGGAGCAGCTGCTAATATTTTTCTGTAAGTGACAGAATTTGGGACATAAACCGTAATGCTTACATAAATCCTCCAAAAACAACCTACAGTCCGTTATGGTATTAAATGTGGATATTGGACTGGCCGTCAATTTTAGTTTGTTGTACGCTAAGTGTTGTACTCCGTTTCGATCTTCATAGGAGAAGATGGCGTATTCTGTTGAAGTACGTTTTTGACTTTGATTGTATAAGGGGAAATGTTGTTTAATGGCTGCAGACTCCATTAACAGTGCAACAAGCTCGTTCCCGGATAATTCAAAATCAATGTCGTGAGTGGCCTTGCACATTAATATTTCTTTGTTGGACTTGTCATAAAAATGTCCAAGAACCCGTTTTTTTATGTCTACGGCCTTGCCCACATATATTATTGCTCCCTTTGCATCTTTAAAATAATAGACGCCAGGGGAATTGGGCAGTCTTTCAAAAATTTCCTTGGGTAGCAATGGCGGTAAGGTAGCTTCTTGTGAGCGGGCGTTAAGAAAGGCTTTAAATACCTTTTCGGCACCATTGGTCCTTAGGAGTTTTTTAAAGAGAATTACAGTAGCCTGGGCGTCTCCCTTTGCCCTATGGCGATTCGTTAGGGGAATATTTAAAGAGGTGCATAATTTGCCCAAACTATAGGAATTTAAGCCTGGGATTAATTTACGGGACAATCGTACCGTGCATAATTTTTTGCGCGAAAAATTAATTCCGATATTCTGAAATTCATTTTTGATGACATTGTAGTCAAAATTTACACTATGGGCCACAAATATAGTGTCCTGCGTTATTTCCAATACCTTTGAAGCTATTTCTTCCCATGTTGGGGCATTGCGTACCAAATCATTGTCGATTCCCGTCAATCCTGTTATAAAGTAGGGGATTTCACATTCAGGATTGACCAGGGAAGTATATTCATCAATGACTTCATGACCATCAAATTTGAAAATGGAGATTTCCGTAATCTTATTTCCTTTAATCCCGTTTCCGGTGGTTTCAATGTCAATTATGCTATACATGTAATCAGGTGCTGGAAGTAACAGAACCTTAAAGTTATAGGAAAATGATCAAAAAATGAGCTTCAAAGGGTTAAATTTAAGGATGGTAGTTTATTTTTATGTTAGTCCAAATCCTTGATGACCTCTGTTAAAGCCTTATAGATAATAGGACCTGTTTCTGGGCCCAAGGAATTTTCTTCCCCATAGGTGTCGCTTTTATCATTGTAGAGATAAGGTTTTCCCGTATCCCATTCGCTTTTTGGTATGATGTACCCAATTTCGTCATTGGAAAGCCCTAGATAAAATTTGTACCTGTCGGAAATGAGCTCTTGCAGTGGGGGTATCTCCATGGGCTGTATGTTAAATTCGCGTCCTTCTGGAGCTTCTATGCCACCATATACAATTTCGGGATATATTTCCCCTGGGATACTCAAAAATAGGGCAGGGCCTATGCGAATGGCGCCCACCTCCGTCCTCGATTTGAAATATTCCGGCATGCCAATATGTATAAGGCCAATACCGCTGGCAATTTTAAAGGTAGTATTGTCCAATGGTGCCAACACGGTCTTTGCCCTCAACGAAATATTGGAATTGGCCAAAGTATCTCCTTTTTGTTTTAGGGCAGCCAAGGACATAAGTGCAATTTGATCGCCCAATGCCTTTGTCTTCTCAAAAGTGGGTTCAAAATATTCTTCACCGGTAAAGGGATTTTGAATACCCAAAGAAGGGTGTGGTGCCATTAGTCCGCCAATAGCTCCTGAAAAATAAACGGCCACCCCGCCAAGCCCTTCTTCTATCAATTCTTCACCGTTAAATACCCCGCTCTCCATGGCTTCCCGTATATAATGTGGAAAATCCGAACTGATCAATAAATTTTCTGACCAAAGTGTTTCCGGGTGGTTGGCCCAATTGATAAGGGTTCCCATGGTAGTATTGTTTTCGGCATCCAGGACCTGCATTAAATGTATTCCCGTGGCCTTAACAATAGGTTTTCGGGTATCTTTGATGAGTTTGCCATCTTCGCCGGATAGGTCTTCGGCGAAAACCAATTTAGCCGGACGTAAATTGTTGGCTGCCTCTGTAATGGCGGCTACCGTTTGGGATTTGACATATTCCATCATTTCTGGATTTACTCCGGAATTGAAGATGTTTTCACCCCAGATACCCACAAGGTCATTACTTTCATGGGTATGTGTAGAGGACAGTAAAGTGTAATCTATTCCCAACTTGGCTGGTATTCGTTTTCTGATGTCGATTACATCGCTATGTAAAAAACCAATGGCGTCCATAGAAATCATGGCTATCCTGGTATTGCCATCATCGATCACCATTACCCTGGACCAAACATCGTCATGAACTCCCTGGGCAGGTTTGGCATTGCTCATTCCTGCTATCCAGTAGGCATCAAATTTACCATTGTTATTGTTGTCGTTATAGGTGTCACCTTCAGCTTTGCTGTATTTGTTGTTTCCATTGGCGTCGTTCCAAGTATCTACAATGGTAGGGGTTATGGGTCTTTTGGAAAATCCGGCTTTTATGGGATGAGGGGTTTTGTTTTCAATTTTAAGATCGATGGAGTAGTCAGGATGGCGTTCGCGCCAATTGTACATCACTACCGAAGCTCCAACGATAATGAGTAGAAGTATACCTATCCCAAGTATTTTTAAGGCCTTTTTTAAAGTTTTCATAGTTTATGTTTTTATAGCTTGGTGTTCGTTAATTCATTGGCCATTTTGAAATTGAGCTCCATTAGGTAATCCCCCATACTGGGTCCGTACCATCCCATTAACCTAGCTTCATAGGTATCAAAATAATAATATTTTGGTGGTACGATATAGCCCAGATACTGGCCGTTAAAACTGCTGAGTACGGAATTGTAACCCTGAAGTTCCAGGGCATTTTTTAAATCCAAACCGTATTCCCCGCTCAGTTCATAGGGCAGGGCAAGCCAGATGAGGTTATTTAGTTTAAGGCCTTGAATCTGAATAGGGTTCATCTTGGGCATCAATTTGCTACCGAGGTAAGGGGAAAGACGTAAACGGTCCGAGATGTAAAGGAATTGCAACTTCGGGATTTCTATTTCCGACGATATCGCGGAAAAATCCATATGGGTACGATGTTCCATTTTGTTTAAAGCGGATAGGGCCGAATCGGCAAGGGTTTCACCGATATATTTGGCTTTTTCAAATTTCTCGCCCAGTCCTTTATTGGAATGACTTCCTACCGTTCCTGCAAAGAACATGGCTAGGTCAACCCCATTCTTTTCCAAATGCCGTTGAAAGTAACCTGGATAGTCACCGGTGTATTGTTCATTATCGGTGCCTATTACGGTAGCATGTGCGGAAAAAGCACCGATAGTAGCCTTTTTGCCATTTTCCTGAATAAAGGATAAAAGGTCCAATTTATCATTGACTCGCCCGGATTCGCCAATGATCCTATTCCGCACCAAATTGGGAACTTTAATATAGCCCGAAGAAAATTGTGCGGGCTGTTTGTCTGCCAAGGCCTGTAAAATGAGGGAGGAAAATTTTTGGGCGAGCCATGCTACTACTTCTGGTTGGTATTCCCCACCGAAACTTTTGCCTACATAACCAGGCATACAATTGCCAATACTTGAATGGGTGTGGGTAGCCCCAAAAAAAAGCTGTTTTCTGGAAATTTTACCCTTAAGCTTGTCGGTAACCTTATTTACAACATCTTCCGGTATTGCCACTAGATCGGCATTGATCAGAACAACGGTTTCATTGCCGACTTCAAGAGCAATTGCTTTGGCAAAAATGGAATCGTGCACACCGGTCGCAATTTTACCGCCGCCATAACCGGCCATTTTTATATTGTTAAATTCGCCTTTGGCGGGATCCGGAGTGTCGCTAGTGATTTTTGGAGTGATATTGGTCCTTGCAAATCCGGCAAGCAGCGGACCTTTGGCCTTGGTTTTATTTTTTACGGCTTCCTCTATTTTTGCAATAGTATTCCTGTAATACTCCGTTTCAAAATACGGCGTGGTATCTATTGTACTGGTTGCAAAAAAGAAAAGAATAACCAAGAGCAATATCAGTGCCCCAAAAAACTTGAGCAATCTCCGTAACCATTTTCCCATGATTATACTTAATTAAGTTTTTGTGGATCTAGAACAATGTATTTCACTGTTTTTCTGTTCCAGGTATATACGATATGTACTTTTCCATCGGGAGCTTGCATCATGGTGGGATATGAATATTCTTCCCCTTCCTTATCCGTATTTTCCCTTAAAGGTTCCAAGTCCAGAACGCGTTTCCAATTGGTGCCGTCCTTGGACAGGGCGAGGCTCAATGGCACCCGATCTCCCCAATTTTTTCCGGTAGGATTGTACACCAATAATTGGCGCCCATCTTTTAGGCTTACCCCATCTATACCAGAGTTTGGATTGGGCAAGGCGGTAGCCTTCATTTTGCTCCAGGTGCTGCCATAGTCCGCGGACCAATTCTCGGCAATGACCTCATTTTCAGTCCTACTCAAAAGCTGTAATTTTCCGTTTCCGTAATTCAAGACCACTGGTTGTATGGCACCCAACTCTTTCCCATCATTAAGGGGTTGGGTTTTGGACCAAGTCTTTCCGTTGTCGGAACTCAGTTCCAAGTGTACCTGCCAGCCTGCAACATCATCTTCAGTGCTGGATGGAGAGAGAATTTCGCCACTTGTTAATTGAATGGGTTGATTTTTAATGGGTCCAAGAATTCCCTCAGGAAGTTTTACAGGTTTGGACCAGGTTTTTCCATCATCATTCGACGTCATATAGAGTCCCCACCATTCGGTAGGACTTGGTCCTACCTTATAATATAGAAAAAGCGGTTGGTCTTTGGGTTTAAACAGAACAGGGTTCCAACATGGGTATCTACTTCCATCTTCCTGTACACCATTTATTACTTCTACAGGGGTAGTCCAGGAACCGTTGGTCTTTCGGGAAACCCAAATACCTACGTCATCATTTTTTTCTTCGGTGCCACCAAACCAAGAGGCTATAACGGTACCATTGCTTACTTCTACTGTAGAAGCATGGCATTCCGGGGTAAGTGCATCATCCAATTCATAAATAAATTCCTGTTCCACTATGGCAGGATGGTCCAATGGAACAACTTCCGGTAATTTTTCCATTTTTCCTTTACACGATACCACTAAAAAGGTGCACAATAAAAATAAAAGTCTCATAAGGTAGATTTATAGGATTGTTTGTTAATTAAAAACTGTGGCTCTTTGGCCATAATGAAGGTCAGTTGGGCCCCTTCGGCTATTTCATCATGCTTAATCCAAGTGCGGTCCAAGGGACGCCCGTTTAGCAATATTTTTTTTACATATATATTTTTGGGGTCGTAATTTTCCGTACCTATGGTCAATTTATGTTCGCCCATTTGCAGAACGGCGTTTTTGAATAATGGTGCGCCCAATTGATAAATGTCCGTTCCGGCAATGGGATAAAATCCAAGGGAGCTAAAAATATACCAGGCGGACAAGGTGCCCGCATCATCATTACCGTCTATGCCCACATAGGAATTATCGTATTTGTTATCCAAGATCCAACGGACCCATTTTTGCGTCAAGTCTGGCCGGTCCACAGCATTGAAGAGATAGGCCGCATGGATATCGGGTTCATTGCCATGCCAATAATAGGACCCTGGGGTCCAGGTAGCCATTTTTGGATCTGCTTTGGCAAAAAAGTTGTTCAGTTCGTCAACAAAATAATCTTTGTTCTTAAATAGGGATACCAAGCCGTCGGTATCATAAGGTACCGCCCATCGCCATTGCAGGGCACTTCCTTCGGTATAGTCCTTGGTATATTCATCGTTCCAATCTGTATAGGTGAGTTGTAAGGGCTTAAATTTTTCCACAAATCGTCCGTCCTTGTGTCTGGGTTGAAAATATTGGGTGTCTGGGTTCCATACATTTTTGTAAAATTTGGAATGATTTTCAAAAAGTGCTTGGTCTTCAGGGAGTTGTAGTTCTTTAGCCAAAAGGCTTATGGAATGGTCGGCCCAGGCATATTCCAAGGTCTTGCTTACGGCTTCATCGCCAAATTCCGTAGGACAATAACCGTAGGTAAGGTATCCGTTTATCTCTTCCCGGCCAGCAGCGGAACTGTCTTTGGGAATGGTTTCCAGGGCCACTTGTCTCATTTTTTTATAAGCAAGGTGCACATCAAAATTGTGTATGCCCTTTAGGTAAGATTCCGCAATAACCATATCCGCTGGAGAGCCCAGCATGGAGTTGCTATATCCGTAACCTGAGGGCCATCTGGGCAGGCTACCCCCTTGTTTGGACATTTCCACCAAAGAGACCAACATATCCCTTTGCTCCTGCTTTGCTATTAGATTGAATAATGGATGGACGGTTCGGAAAGTGTCCCATAAGGATAAATCCGTGTAGTAGTTGAAATCGGTAGTTTGGTGTATTTTTTTGTCAAATCCTTTATATTCCCCATTTAAGTCATTAAAGATGGTAGGCATTTGAAAACTGCGATATAAAGCACTGTAAAAGACTTTTTTTTCCTCCAAGGAGCCGCCTTCGATCTTAATTAAAGCCAGTTTTCTTTCCCATTTGTCCTTGGCCATTTGGAGTATTTCGGCAAAATTAAAAGGGCCCGCTTCTGTCTCCAGGTTTAAACGGGCATTTTCTATACTGACATAGGAAATACCAACCTTGGCGTTTATGCTTTCGGGGGCAAATCGGAGATAAATTTTTAGACTGTCACTTTTTTTGCTCAGAACTTTTTTGTCCAATTTTTGTCCATCCCAGATACCATAATCGGAAAATGGTTGGTCAAATTTGGCCACAAAGAAAACCTGTACGCCACCGAATCGGCTAGCAAAGCTGCCGAAAGTCCTAACCGAACCTTCAATTTCATTGTTTTTGGGGATTATGTTTACAAATCCGTCTTTTGACCGATGGTTTCCGGTGGTATTGGTAATATGGACAAGTAAATTTCTGTTGCCTTCTTTGGTAAAGGTATACCGATGCAGGCCACTGCGTTCTGTGGTCGTTAGTTCGGCAACAATGGCCTCTTTATTCAATGCTACACGGTAATAACCCGGAAATGCGGTTTCATCCTTATGGGAAAATTTATGTGTGTAATCTAAATGGAAATCAATTTTATCAATGGGGCTCGTGGTTGGTGTAAATAAAAAATGTCCTCCATCGGTAGCTCCTGTGCCGGCCAATCGGGTATGGCTAAAGCCAAGTATTTTATTGTCCCCGTAATAGTACCCAGAGGTGCTAAAATCTTTGGTGTTGTTAAAGAAGGACATGGTTTCGGGGCTTAGGCGTACCATTCCGAAAGGGACCGTAGCGCCCGGAAAGTTAAATCCACACACCCAATAGGGAAAACCTCCGGTACCTATAAAGGTATTTACGAATTTGCCCAATTGTCCGGGGCTTATATTTTCTATTCGGTTATTGGGAGTTGCCTTTACAATGGTATTGTACTTATTGCTTGCAATAAAAATAGCAACCAGCACTACGCATATGGCCGTTACAATGGCAATGAACGTGACTTTCGCTATTCTTTTCAGCAACTTCATGAGGATTCTTAAAATTTAGTTGAATGGGATGTACTTTTCAAAAAACCTGTCCATATGGTATTGGCCATAGGCATTTACCTTTACCGAGGCATCCATCGTATGGGGCCATCCTTTTAGTTTGTGGTAATAGGAAATGGCACCGGCCTTTTGCAGGGTGGCATGTAATATGTCCGATTGCTCATAAGGCACCAACTCATCCAAAGTTCCTTGGAAAGTTAGGGTTGGAGGCACTTTATTGGAGATTAGAAATAATGGGGAGGCCTTTTTGTACATTTCTGGGGCCTCTTCATAGGATTTGCCTATTAAGTATTGTACAGAGGACGCATTGATGGCTGTTTCGTCGGTTAGGTTGGAAGGCCCATAAAAATTTACAATAGCCTGAACATTTGCGGATACCCCGTTTGCATCCACATCATCAGGTGTGTTGGAGTAAGCGTTCATCATGGCCAAATGTCCACCTGCCGAACCACCTACCATAGCAACTTTGGAAGCATCTATATGATAATTGGCCGCATTGAGTTTAAGCCATCTCACAGCGTCCTCCACGTCAAGGAGCTGGGCAGGATATTTTGCTACACCCGTCAATCTATATTGAACGGTAGCGGTAACATAGCCCTTTTGCGCGAAACTGGCCAAATAGACCAAATAGTCGTGCTTATTTCCTTTTTTCCAGGCTCCACCGTGGATAAAAATTATAAGGGGTGCATCCTTTTTTAGGTCTTTGGAATGGTAAATGTCCAATTTAAGCTGGATAGTGTCCACGGTTTTGTAGGTGACATCTTTGTATTCCTTGACATCCTCAGGAAGGGGGAAGTCTTTTTCAATTATTTTTAATGCACCGGTTGCATAGGCCAACTTTAAGGTGGTATTGTTGGAATATCCTTTTGGTGGTACCGAAACATCATTTTGTTTCGCTTTGCAACCCAGTAATAAGGTGAATGTAACTATGGCAATGAATATATATCTAATCATGATTTTAAATGTTTTTCCAAGAATATGTCCGTATGATATTGAATGTATGAGAATACCTTTGCGGAAAGGTCCATGGCATGTGGCCAACCCTTCAATTCGTGATAGTAACTGGGTACTCCATAAGTTTTCAGGGTTTCATGAAGTTTTTTGGATTGGCTATAAGGTACCAGTTCATCCAAAGTGCCATGAAAGGAAATAGTAGGCGGGGAGTTTTTGTTTACATATAGAATGGGTGAGGCCTCTTTGTACATTTCCGGAGCTTCTTCATAAGTTTTTCCAATAAATCTATGTACCCGCTTTTCATTTTTTGCAATCTCGGTTGTTAAATCGGAGGGCCCATAAATATTAACTACGGCCTGGACATTGGAGGGTAAGCCATTGCTGTCCATTGTATTGGAAGAATGGGTATAGGCATACTGCATGGCCAAATGCGCCCCTGCAGAACCACCAGCGATAGCTACTTTATGGGCATCGATGTTGTATTCCTTGGCATGGGATTTCAGCCATTCTACGGCGTCCGAAACATCAAGGAGTTGGGCAGGGTATTTTGCCACGCCGCTTAATCTGTATTGTACGGTTGCCGTTACATATCCCTTCTGGGCATAGCTGATCAAATAATGTAAAACATTGCTTTTTCTTCCTTTTTCCCAAGCACCACCATGCAAAAAAATAATTAGGGGCGCATCCTTTTTTAAAGCTTTTGGTTGGTAGATGTCCAGTTTTAATGAAGTGGTGTCTATGGTCTTATAAACCAGGTTCTTATGTTCCTGTATATTTGCAGGGATTGCTACCTTGGTAATGGTGGGCTCAATGGCTCCCAGGGTGTATGCTATTTTAAGGCTAATGTTATTTGCAAAGCCTTTGGGTGGCAGGGAAGGGTCGTATTGATTTGACTTACAACCAACAAATAATAAAACCATCCATAAAAGAAACACTATTCTAGCGGCCATAAATGATTATCCTTAAGGTTCGGATTGTTTATTGTTGCCAAAAAAAAATTCAGTTTTATTGTTTTGCTTTTTGCCAAGGGAGCTGAAATATGGATAAGCAAGGAAATGACAAAAAAGATGAATAAAACAAGGATATCAATGTGTTGATTTTTTTCCATCTTAATGTTGGTCAGGATTAATTGGCCGAGTCTTTCTCAAGGCTTAATTCATCTTTTACCCCAAGGGGTTTCCTTATAAAAATTATTACCGTGGCCGTAACGAACATTAACAGGCCATAAATGGCAGGCACAATAGAGTATTCGGCATTGTTGAGGGCAATGGTTGCCAAGGTAATTGCCAAGGTGCCATTTTGGATTCCGGTTTCAATGGATATGCTTATAGCCTGTGGTCTTGTTAGTTTAAAGAGTACTGCCATTAAAAACCCAATGGTCATGGTACTCACATTGAGCAATATTGCCGGTAGCCCTGCCTCGCTTAAATAACTCATAAAAACATCCTTGATGCTAATGGTCACCCCAATGATAACCAATACAAATATAAGGGCCGAAGCTATTTTTACCGGTTTCTCCATCTTGTTCGCAAAGGCTTCAAATTTACTTTTTATGAACATGCCGATGCCTACTGGAATGATCACAATGACCAACAATTGTTTTATCATAGTAAGGGCATCGACAGTAATGGCCATACTCTCATTGGAAAATTCTTGTAGCGCAAATTGAACAATAAATGGGATGGTTAAAATGGAAATAATACTGGATACAGCCGTTAGGGAAACGGATAAGGCCAAATCCCCTTTGGCCAAATAGGTCAACATATTGGAGGTAGGTCCGCCAGGGCAGGCCGCCAATAACATAATGCCGATTGCGGTAGTCGGGGACAAGCTTAGGGAAACGGCAATAAGGTATCCTATCATTGGCAACAACATCATCTGGCAGATAAGACCTACAATCATGGCCTTTGGATAGGTTACCACCCTTTTAAAATCTGAAAGTGTCAAGGATAGGCCCATTCCGAACATAATAATGATCAATGAAATGGCAAGGATAATTCCAGAGGTAGAATTCATGACAATAAGGTTTTAAGTAAATGAGTATCATTTCCCGCTAAAATGGGGCATACACAAATAAAACTTATTAAATATTATTTTCCTTATTATATTTTGTTGGATTTGCATTATAATTTACCAGAAAACGGTATACCTGTTAATTTTTCTGTTAAAATGGTTAGGATAATTTAGATTTTATAATTGTTTCGTTTGAAGGTCCAAAAGAAAGGACCGGGAAGGTCGGTTGGCCTTATCCGGTCCTTAGATTAACGTGCTTTTAAGTGAATATTCCCTTATCTTCTATATATAGTGGATATCCTATATGGGTGTTTATTTCATGGAATTAAAACGGGTCATAATTTCTTTCCAATTGGTAAAAATTATACCCTCTTCTTTGAAGAAATTGATGAGGTCTGGATCACCAAAAATCTGTGATTCCCAAACACGCTGTTGCCATGATCCCGTTATGCCCCTTAGGTTATCGGTTTCTACGGATGGGTGAAAAATGATTTCCGTTAATCCGGGGGGTAAGGATTTTATCAAGGTTTTAAAACCTTCCACCTTTTCTTCATAGGAATCCGCCTTTGGTGCACTGGAAAAAAAATCCAGTTTGGGTAAGGTGTACTCTTCGGACATTTTAACCACAGTATCATCCATAGGATAGCCCTGTGCTCTAAACTCGGCCAGGACCGAAGGTACGGAAATATCTATAATATTGGCGGGAATGCCGTATTCCTGGGCCACTTTCATATAGACCTTTACATAGCTGGGGTCGCCGAACAGGGTCCCCATATGGGTGTCTATATGGTCTGGCCTATAGCCCCAGGCTATGGATTGTTCTATTTGTGCCCTTATTTCTTTTTCCACTTCCTCGGCTGAAGCGTGTTGTACTACTTCCGGTACGCTCCTCCATAGCTTGTCTTCCGGGTCCAATAGCCCGGGGACTTCTGCATCTGGGGTAATTGGGCCCCAACGATGTTTTTTCCATTCACTGGTTAAGGTAAGGTGTAGGCCAATATCCATAGCAGGATTTTCCTTGGCCCAATTGATGAATTCTTCGGCGTTGGGGCAGGGTATCATCACTGCAGCGGATTGAATTTCCCCTTTGGTCAGTTGTTCCTTGGCAGCAATGTTCGCCTCTGGACACATCCCAATGTCATCTGCGTGTAACATGATTACCTTTTTACCGGCAGGCCATCCCAATTTTTCGGCCCAGTTTTTTGCCTCTAAGGTTGTTTCCAATTCCGCAGGGGTATTATTGATGGCCTCATCGGCATTTTTTTTCTTTTCCCCACAACTAAATAGTAAGAGAGCCATACAAAGGCTCATGAACAAGGTAATTGGATATGACTTTTTCATTTTTTTCATTTTTTATTGATATTGTAATTTATAAATATTCTCTAAACCAATTGAGCCCGTCACCATAAATGGTATCTATAGGGGCATCGCGATGTTTTGCATCGTACCATATAATTTCTTTGGGCGCTTCTGCAGCTTTAAAAAGCAGTCTGCTCATTAAGGGAGGTACTATTTCATCATTTTTTGCATTTAACATAAGTAAAGGACGGGGAGCAATCTGCTTTACAAAGTTTAAGGGTTCAATGATGCTAACAAAATCTTTTGCCTCCTTGGTCAATGCTTCTTTTTCGTACAATAAATTTAATTGTCCACCAGCCAAGGCTACAATTGGAACTTTTATTCGATTATCTATTCCGCAAAAAATGGTGCCTGTAATGCCACCTAAACTGATGCCGTAGTATCCAATTCTCTGGGCATCCAGTTCATCCCGTGTTTCGATAAAGTCGACCGCCCGTCTTAGGTCGAATACGGTCTGACTAATAATGTTCCTGCTCCAGTGTTTATATTTCCCTGTAAGGTTAAAATCGTATACATCTTCTTTTCTTTCCCCGTGCCCGCTGAAGTCTATCCTTAACACGGCATAACCGTTTTTAAGGAAAAGTTCGTTTCCGTAGGATACATAATCTACCTTTTTGTGGTCTCCAAGACCGTGCATTAATATAACTACGGGTAGGGGAGATGTGGCATTTTTGGGTAGGCTCAAAAGGCCTGTTACCTTTTTATGGTGAACACTATAGTAAGATAAGTGATATAACTTAAAATCTGTAGTGTCCTTTAATAGACTAAGGGTATCTTTAAGCGGGATGGCCTTGTCATAGGTATAATATTCCCTTACCGGAAAAGTCTCACTAGTATCACCGGCGAAAATGATGGTAAATGCCAATAGGAGGAGAATGGTGATAATACCAAAAAACCAATATATCCGTTTTTTCTTATAGGATTTCATCGTCGTCCGCTACATACATTCTGGTACTCTTGGTGTATTTTCCGCCGTTGGGGTCTTTATACTCCAAATCTATATAAAATGCCTTATAACCACTTGTAGGAAATTTTACCTGCTGTAAAATCTGGTCGTGGTTTTTGGAGTCCAATTTTTTGGAGGTCCATGTTTCGTCCCTAAAGTCCCGATCCGAGGAATCTGCAGACCATATATAGGCATTTTCAAGTTCATCGGAAGTGGTTTTTACCGTTAGGGTCGCCGAGGTATTATCGGTCGTTAGGTCATAGGATAATGAGGCCTGTGGCGTTTTCTTCAGTGATTTTCCCCAAAAGGCGCTCAAGGCCCTTAAGGCCTGTTCCCCGTCACCAAGGTCATGGCCGGCATTGGGCACATAATGTATATAATTTTCGCCAGGAATATCATCAATATAGTTTTTGATGGCATCCACAGGCCAGTACTCATCATTGGTGCCGATAAATATTAATTTGGGCATGGTTAAATTGGCCCTATAGGAATATGGGTCAACCATTTGCGTTATGGCTTTTCCATCCTCAGTTCCTACGGTTTGAGGGATTTCCAGTTGAATATAGTCGTTGATCTGTATACTATATTCGTTCCAGGCCGTAATTTGATAATCCAGACTTACGGGCATATTTAAAACATCTATTACCATCGGAGCAATGGTCTCGACCCTCTTGTCGTTTGCTCCGGTCAACCAAGTCGTCCAACCCCTTTTGGAAGCCCCTGTTACCGTAAATCGTGTTATCTCCTTTTGAAGGTTTTTGCTAGTGAATTCTTGTACGGCATCCATGGCTCTGACGGCGCTTTTTACCATTGGAAATAACAAAGGCCATGTTGGGTCCTTGTCATTTTTGTAATTGTGGAGGGTATACGATATAAGTGCATCTTCCGTAAGGCCATCGTACAAAGGTTGGTTGGGAACCTGTCTTACAATGGCTACTATGGCCTTGTTCTTATCTGCTACTTGGGCAAAACTGATGGATTTCTTGTCCTCTTCATTGGATGACCAATTGGGTATCCCCTCTTTTATGCTGCCACCTGTGATTAATAGTAGTGCTCCATCATGGGCAACTTCATTGGGAACCAATACGGTAAGTTCATGGTTCCAGACATGTTCGCGCCATTTTTGGGAGGTCAGCATAAGCTCATAGGCGGTGACATCCCCTATGGCGTAATTCTCCTTTAGTTCCCATTTATACGTTGTGTCGTCATTGTTTAGGTAGCTTTGCAACGCAATGGAAGGGGTTATCTTAGTTGCTGCTGGGGCTATGTTTTCCACCAGTTTTTTTGGACTGTCCTTACAGGAAAAAACAAATAATAAGGACATCGATAAAAAAATAGAAACCAACTTTTTCATTTGGAACTTGTATTAAAAGGTTAAGAATTGTTTTATTTATCAGGTTTTGGACTATTTTGGATGAGGGTCAATAAATCATTGATAAGGATTTCTCCTGTTTTTTCCCCTAGGCTAGTGCGACTTACATACATATATCTTTTAAAACTGTTAAAATCTTCTTTGGTCAAAATATACCCAAATGCATCATTGGTCAGCCCAAAAAGAAAGGGATGTTCCGTGGGCATATTTCTTTTTAAATAGAATCCTATATTGGGTAGGGCTTCACCAGGTATGGTCAGTATTTGGGCCGATCCAATATTTAATAGGTTAAGGGTTGTATTAATAAAACGGTCGGAGTTTCCCATTTGTAAAGGCGAATTGTTTATAATATACCGCATCATTTCCGAATCTATTGGGAATTCGGCCTGGATGGAAGTACAAAAGATCTTTGGGTCCTCCTGAATCTTAGCGTCGGATAAAATCCTTAGGGCCTCGTCCGCCAAAAGGTTTCCTATACGTGTGCATTCTTCCCAATCATTGGCTTCCATATTATTGTCGCGCCTATTATCTGCCGTTACCATGCCTCCTTGGGCACCGTTCATAAACAAGGCCATTCCACCTGCTTTGGCTTCAATTCTATCGTATAAGGGGCCTATTAGATCTGGACTCAATATTCCCTGATCGCTACCTATGATCTCTGGATGAATGGCATAGTTTACCAAAGTTACTATGGGCAGGTCCTTGTTTTTGCCCTTGGTCCCGAGTGCCTGTATTATACCGCATCTGGGGTCGTACAATTCAGGGGCGTAATAATTGTAGGCTATTTTGCCCAGGGCTTCGCCAACAGCTATTTTTAATTTTGCGGGTTCCAGATTTGCTGAGGCTTCATTTACGGCATCGGCAATTTGTGTTACGCACCAGTCAAGATATTTTAAATCGGCTGCATTATTACCTTTTTCATCAGGGAAAGCATACGCATCGGGAGCGCTATGGGTATGCGTGGCACCGATGAGTATGTTGTTGAACGGAATATCCTTGATCAATTTCCTTGCCCTATTGCCGAGTGCCGCCGGCCATCCCAGATTGTCTATATTAACAATGGCAATTTTTTCGTTTCCCTTTTCCAGAACCATGGCCCTAACATAAAGTTCACCTTTCTTTTCGGTAGTGGGTTTGGGGGTGCCCACACCGCCGGAAACGGCAATCAGGGGGTCGGGGGTAATTATTCGTTTGGCCGCACCCGCCTTTAGTTGCTGGCAATGTACTTGGAAGGAAACAATAAAGATAAAGATTTGTAACATCAAAATTGACTTACAGGCTTTGTAAGAATAAATTTTCATAAATCTTCACATTTAAATGTTAAAAATGCTCCTATTATGCATGCATAAAACTTAATAAGAATATTGACTTATTTTACAAAAATATATTTAATTTCCTAAATCGAGGGTTAATATTTAATGCATATTTAATAATATATCTGAATTGTTTTGAAAAATTTAAATATATTTTTGGTAATAGTGTAATCAAAAGGTTCTTAAATTAACATATCGTTAACCTGAGGTTATCAAACTGGGAACAAGATTTTGGCAATCGTTAATTTTTGATCTTTGACTGCAGAAAAAACTAACTAAAAACTGTTATTTATGACTAAAAAAAATCTAATACTGTTGTATGGAATTTTATTTTCGATGATGCTATCCCTGTCTTCCTGTAGCTCAGATGATAGTTCAGGTTCGAATGATATTCCTCTTTCCGCCGATATTTTTCAAAGTGTCGTTGGGAAAAAAGTAGCCTTCCAGGGGTTGACCAATAATGCTGTGTCATGGACGTGGGATTTTGGGGATGGATCTACTAGCAGTGAGAAAAACCCGGTACATGTTTATTCTGATGGGGGGTACTATACGGCCAAGTTAACGGCCACATCTTCAGATGGAAGTTCTGTTAGCAAGGAAATTACACTTGCCATTGATCTTACTCCATATATCTTGCTTACAGGTGGACCAACTGCTACCAATGGTAAAACTTGGAGGATTGCAAGTGCACATTCGGCTGCTGATAAGTTGGCGGATGCCGATGCTGATTTAAGTCCCATAGAGCAGCCATTGGCTACTGGAATATTAGGATTGTTGGGGATGGGTGAGGTTTACGAGGATACCTTTACTTTCCACTTTGAGGGAGGTTATGAGATTGATACCAAGGCCGATGGTGCGGTTTTTAGTGGTTTGGTTTACCAAATAGTAACTGCGGGCTTTGGTGGTGTTGTAAATCCCAATGGTCAGGATTATGGTCTTTGTACGGGGCTGTTTACACCCGATGATAATCTAACTTTTACTTTTGTGGAAAATGAGGATTTGAATGTGCCTTCGGTATATGGTCCGGGCGGCGTATTAAATTTTGGTAATGTAGCCACGCTTGATTTTTCTGGAAATGGTTTTCTTGGATTCAAGGATTTTCAGAGCAAAGTGATTGTACAGGAAATAAAGGATAATTCTATGAGGGTGGTTATGTTTATGGCAGCTTCGCAAGATTTTATTGGGGTAAATACACATGCCTTAGTGTTTACTTTTGAAGTTGTGAAGTAATAAATTATGGCGTAAGCATCTAATATAAATAACTAACTACAAAATAATTCTATGAACACATATTTAAAAAATAAAATTCGGATGTTTGGGCAAATGTCCATGGTGTTGCTAGTTTTTTGCACCACTTCGCTAATGGCCCAATCTGCTCAACATACGGTAACAGGTAGTGTTACATCTTCCGAAGATGGAATGCCATTGCCAGGGGTCAGTATCGTACTTAAAGGGACTTCCCAGGGAGTTTCATCAGATTTTGATGGTAACTACAGTATTAATGTTCCCAACGGTAACGGTACCTTAGTTTATTCCTATTTAGGTTTTGAAACTCAGGAAGTGGCAGTAAACGGAAAAACCTCCATTAATATTGCCTTGGCCCCTGGTGCACAGGCATTGGACGAGGTGGTAGTAACGGCCCTAGGTATAAAAAGGGAAGATAAGTCTTTAGGTTATTCCGTAGAAAATGTAGCAGGGGAGGAGCTAACAAGGGTTGCCCAAGAAAACGTTTTAAACTCACTGTCCGGAAAGGTAGCGGGTGTAACGCTAAACTCCACTGGAGGTACAGGTTCTTCGGTTAGTATGGTAATTCGTGGGGCCATATCCCTTAGTTCGGACAACCAACCGTTATTTGTTATAGATGGGGTTCCGGTTACCAACTCTTTGAACAATATAGGAGGTTTTGGTAGTGACAACCGCGTGGATTACGGAAATGCCGTATCGGATTTGGATCCAAACAGTATAGAAGATGTAAGCATCCTTAAAGGTCCTAGTGCTGCTGCCTTATATGGATCAAGAGCAGGTAATGGGGTAGTGTTGATTACTACCAAAAAAGCGAAGGACAAGGAAAAAATGAAAGTTTCCTTTACTACCAATACGGTGTTCGATGTTCCTTATAGATTCCTTGAACAACAAACTAGGTTTGCTTCAGGTCTGTTCTCTTTTTCTCCTGAATCACAAGGTGGTAGTTACCTACTTCCAGATGTTCAATTATCTGGAGGCAACGGTGGTCCGGAATTGGATCGTGGATATTTTGCGGTACAGTGGAACGCTCCTCGGGATGCCAATGGCGCTCCTATTCCAACGGAATTGAAATCATACCCGAATAACGTAAGGAATTTTGTACAGACCGGAATTACAACCACCAATAGTCTTGAGGTTACCAATAGTACTGAGTTTATGAACTATAGAATGGGGGTGACCAATATGCAGAATACCGGTCTTGTCCCCAATTCCGATGTCAACAGGAATAGCTTCTCCTTATCGGCCTCATCAAGTCTGAACGATAAGTTAATTTTGAGTACCAATGTAAACGTGGTGCACAGTTATGCTGATAACAGGCCGGCCTCCAACAGGGGTGCCAATCCTTTACAATGGGCATATTCTACTCCGGCCAATATTGATTTGGGCCTTTTAAGGGATTATGACCTTCCTGGAACGGATGTACTAACCTTGGCGCCAGGCTACAATAACCCTTATTTCTTGGCTTATGGGGTAAATAACAGTTATTCTCGATACAGGGTATATGGGAACATGGTGTTGGATTGGAATATTTCTCCTTCCTTTAAGTTGCGAAGTAGTTATAATTTAAATAGTTATAATCAGACCCAAGAGACTAAAATGTCTCCAGGTTATAGTGCCGAATCCAACAATGGTACCTATGGAATCTCCAAGACAGATGGTGTGGAGACCAACGTAGATCTATTGGCCACTTTTACCAAGGATTTTGGGGATTTTGATTTCAGTATCTCCGGGGGTGGAAACCTGATGTACCAAAAGAATTCAGGCTTGAATAATTCGGCTTCTTCACGTGTGGGACTTGTGGTACCAGACCTTTTTACGGTTTCAAACATTGCCCCAACGGCATTGAATTATTCCAGTTTTATAAGCGAAAGGGGAATCAATAGTGTGTATGCACTAGGTAACTTTGGTTTTATGGACATGTTGTATCTGGACGTAACAGCTAGGAACGATTGGTCCAGTACCTTGCCTGTAGATAATCGTTCTTATTTTTATCCTTCAGCATCCTTGAGTTTCTTGCTGAGCGAGGTTGTAGATATTCCTAAGGTAGATCTATTTAAACTTAGGGGCGGTTGGGCCAGAGTGGGTAACGATACCAGTCCCTATCAGTTGGGTGCATATTACAATAATGCAGGGCAATGGGAGAATGCGGTATTGTATTCGGCACCAGGAAGTTTAAGTACGCCTACCTTGGAGCCTGAAGAGGCCACTTCCAAGGAATTGGGGCTAGACTTGACCATGTTCAATAACAGGTTTCGTTTTGAGGGTACTTATTATACGGTTGAAAATAGGAACCAAATTGTTCCCAGTATTCCCATTCCAGGATCTTCTGGATACAGTAGTGTAAGTATAAACGCCGGGGTATTGGAGAGTAAGGGGTATGAATTGTCTTTGGGCATTACCCCTGTAAGAACTGAAAATTGGAATTGGGACCTCAATCTAAACTACACTACCAATGAATCTAAAGTAGTTGCCTTGGCTCCAGGAGTTGATTATATTGAACTTTGGAGTGAAAATAAGAGTGTTTCCAGAGCTTATATTGCAGATCCTACGACCGGTGAGGACGGGTTAGTAGGGAATCTGTATTCTCCTAGGATTAAAAGGGTTACCGATCCCAATTCGCCATATTTTGGTTATCCGCTTATTGGACAGGCGGAAGATTCCGAATGGTTGCCAGAGGAAGAACGTGTAAAGGTGGGGAACTATAATCCAGATTTTATTATGGGTCTACAATCCAGCCTTACCTTTAAAAACTTTACTTTGAATATGACCTTCGATTGGCGTTCGGGAGGACAGTATATGTCACAAACCTCAAGATACATGGTAGAGGATGGTTACGGCCAACAATTGTTGGATAATTTGGTTAATCCAGGAATAGCGGAAGCAGGTCCGGAATTGAAACAATGGGTACTGGATAGAGCCGATGAATTGATTTACGGAGAGAATTTCCTTTCCGTTGGTGGTACACCAGGTAATGGCGGTTTTCCGGAGACCTTTAGTGGAAACGTGGTTTATGACGGAGTTTTTAGTCCAGGGGTTAGGGGAACCCATGATGAAAATGGTAACTTTATATTGGAAAGTGAGAACTTAGGGGATGTGGGAACAACTTTTCTTCCCTTTTCCGTTGCGAATCCTTGGGAATTTGGAACTCCCCATATGTTCGATGCCGATTATATTAAACTAAGGGAGGTGTCCTTAAGTTATAGCCTACCCAACAAGGTGATAGAAAGGACAGGATTGGATAATATTAGTGTATCCGTTTACAGCAGAAATATCATGTTATGGACCAAGGATTCTTCCTTTGGAGTAGATCCTGAAAGGGCGTTCCAGGCAGAATCAGGCAGGGATAAAAGGGGAACACAGTTTAAACAGGGTATAGAACGGTATAATGTTGATCCCTGGGTAATCCCGGTAGGTTTTAAAATTGGTATAACATTTTAATATAAAAAACTAAGATCATGATGTATCAAATAAAAAGTAAAATGGCCATATTGGTTTTGGGACTCATCGTATTGGTTTCCTGCCACGGTCTAGAGGATTTAAATGAAAACCCCAACCAAATTGGATCGGACAATGTGGATCCCAACCTATTGGTGGGTACCGTAATTTCGGGAACCGCTAAGAATGTGGTCGGTTTGGGATTCGGTGAAATGGCCGGTGTTATGCAACACACCCAAAAGGATGGTTGGTCTAGCGGGCATAATGCTTATGACTGGAGTAATGATTCCCATAGTTGGAGCGGGTATTATAGACTGTTGACCAATAATAAAACCTTAATTGAAAAGGCGGAAGCCGATAATTTGGAATTCCATATAGGGGTAGGTTTGGTAATGAAAGCCTATCTGTTTGGGATGATAACGGATTTGTGGGGAGATGCTCCCTATTCCCAAGCGCTTAGGGGTGACGAGGGAGCTGAGTTTTTTGATGCTTCTTTTGATGATCAAAAGGATATCTATTTGGGTATTTTTGCCGATTTGGCTCGGGCCAATACCCTGTTGTCCAAAAATCAGAGTGAATATTTTGGCATTCAACCAAATCAGGATGTACTTTATAGTGGTACCGTATCACAGTGGCGTAAATTCGCTAATTCCCTGGCCTTGCGCTATTATATGAGATTGTCTGCAAAGGAACCCGGTTTGGCGGAAGAGGGCATAAGAAGAATATCTTCCAATCCTGGGCAATATCCCCTTATTTTGGATGCTTCCAACGATGCCAATGTAGATTATGTTGGAACCAGTACCAGTGACTCCTGGCCTACCAACACTAAATTTGATGTAGATCCACAAGGTGCGTATTTTAGAATTAAAATGGCAGCTACCCTAGTGGAAGCATTACAGGCACTGGACGATCCCAGATTAGGGGTTTGGGCCAATAAGATTGAAATACCATTGGTTTTGGCTACTGGAGAGGCAGAGGATACGGATGACATAAGAAACGGAGAACGCTATGTTGGGCAAAAATTGGTAGATGATCATTTGGATATTGTTGGTGTGCCGGTGAATTTTGACAAGGAATATGTTGGACTTCCTACCGCCATACCATTGGGACCGGCTTATAACTTAAAAAAGGAATTTAACCAAGGGTCCTTTAATCCACATGTTTCCCAATTAAATGATATTTATAAGGAGGCTAGTGGGCCGCTGCTTAAATCTCGATTAATATCGGCTGCCGAGGTACATTTTATCCTGGCCGAGGCAGCCTTGAAAGGTTGGGCTTCGGGGGGTGCGGAAGCGCATTATAACGAAGGGGTTAAACAATCCCTGAAAGCTTGGGGCTTGGAAGCTGACTATTCCAGTTATATAGCTGGAGCTGCCTATGGTGGCCTGGAAGATATTATGGAGCAAAAATGGATTGCAAGCTGGACCTCTGCAGCTCAATCCTGGTTCGATTATAGAAGAACTGGTTTACCAGATTTACAAGCAGGTCCTGCAGCTAAACGTCCGGCTTTGCCCTTGCGTTTCTACTATCATATTGATGAGATAGATAACAATACACAAAATGCTGAAGCGGCAATTCAGAAATTGGAAACTACTTCGTTCAAAGGTGACGATGTAAGTAACAATAGTGCTTGGTCCAAAATGTGGTTGCTGCAAGGTACTGGAGAACCGTACTAAATTATTTATTTGAATTATTATAGCAGCTAATTTAAAGGAGGCATTCCGTAAGGGCTGCCTCTTTTTACTGTTGTGGACAGCCCGGACAAGCAAATTTCCGGAACCAGTTTTATTTAGGAAAAGAACAGTAATGCCTTATGGAAAATTACTTTCTTAGAATATTCGATACCCAGAAAAAGTGGTTGGAAACGTTTTGGAATGGGATTGGGAAGCTGGATTATTGTCCATTTTTCAACGAAAACCCTTGTGTAGTACCATGAAAAATGGAAGGGCAAAAACGGAACAGACCCTTAAATTCTGGGGAAACATTTTTGAACGGCATAAGGTTCAGGTGTTTTTGAATGGTCATGTTCCCCATTATTACTGGGCTACTAAGAATGGAGTGCATTGAATAACCTCTGCAGGAGCAGTTTTGTATGATATTGAGATGGCCTTACCAGAAGCTAAGATTTGCAGTTAAGTGGAACATTTTGCAATGTACGGATCAATAAGTAGCATGACTATTTGTAGTCACCCATAATATTGGCAATGAAATTGAAACTATTGAAATAAAGCGAAGAAAAATAAACCTTGGTAAAAGTATAAACCGATGAAAACTAATAAAATAGGAATTCAAATTTTGATAGTGGGTATGTCTTTGGCCACAGCTTGGGCTATTAGGGGGCAGTTTGGACATGAACAGGGAGCAGCCTGGGCAGGAGCAATAGGAGGCTTGGCCTTAGTGCTCGTTTCCGGTAGAAAGGACTGGTATAATAAAATGATGTTGGTGGCTTTGGCATCGGCCGTAGGTTGGGGGGCTGGAGGAATGATCAGCTATGGCATGGTGGTAGGTTACGGTTTTGCCGATAACTTTGTAAATGCGTATTATGGCTTGGGAATGCTCTTTGTTATAGGTGGGTTATTCGGTTTATTGGGGGGTGGCCTTGTAGGTTTAACCTTGGATTCTACTAAGGAAAATAGAGTAAGATGGGGGTCGTTGCTGTCGGAAATGACGGTTGGTGGCATTATCAGCTATTATTTTCTTATAGAGCAGATCGGCTTCAAAATGACACCTCCGCGTTCAGAGGCCTGGGCCGTGTGTTTTGGTGCTGGATTGGCCATGTTGTGGTATATGGCCAGGGAAAAGAGAAACTCGGCCATTAGGGTGGCCTTTTACGCTATGTTGGGCGGGGGTATTGGTTTTAGTTTTGGTAATTTTTTACATGTTCTGGGGAATACCTGGCAAATCCCTTTTAATATGTGGAATGTTATGGAATACTGCATAGGTATTTGTGGTGGCTCGGGTATGGCTTATGGGGTGTTTACTTCCAAGTGGCCTAAGGAGATTCCAAGGGCTGTGAAATGGGAAAATTGGTCGGCCTTGATTATAGTGGTACTTTTTATTCCATTGATCGTTTATAGGGAATCATTGACCTATGATCATATTGCCAGACGTTTGGAGAATTTGCCCAATATAGAATCCATTGCATCCATTAGCACCATTATGGTCCTTTTGGTGTTGTTGGCAATGGTGATATCCATCTTTTGGCGATTTAAAAAAGATCAGTTCACACAAAAGGATGTTCTGATTACATTTTTTACCATGCTATTGGCTTATACGTTTATGAGCTATGCCGTAACGGGGATTTTTGGGGGTGAAATGCATCTTAACCACCATCTTTATGTGGGGAACATCCTTTTAATTTTTGTCTTGCTCAGATCGGGTAGCTTACAGTTCAACTATACGGAAATGGATAAGGTAGACCTTAAAAAATGGTTTTTTTATGTGTTGGTCGTACTTGGTGTACTGGCCATTCTGGCAATGATAGCCATAAGTGTACACGGGGATCTGGGAGACAGGGATAGATTTCCTATGAACTAAACTGAGGATTATTTTTAATGGAGGAGAACGTACAAAGAAAATACCTGAAGACTATTGGAACTTTATCTTCGGAGTTTTAGAAATCGATCTAGAAATAAAGAATTACGTATAAAATAATTACGTCGACGGAGTTTCCATTGGGACTGTTGTTCATGTTGGGGATACATCTATTTTTTGGGGTATTCTACATGGGTGAGTCTATTAAAATGGCAGGGGGCTACCTCTAATAAGTCTTATTTCCTCCGACCTAGCATTTTTCGCTTGCGTTATAAATGCCTTTGGTCGTACTCCATTTGGAAAAGTATAGTTAGTGTTCTCTTAATCAGAGGATTGTATGTAGCTTAAATGTGATAAGCAAAAGTAATACTTGGAAATTTGATTTCTATGGATAAAGAGTTGGAAGGTTGAAAAATTTAACATTATAAGCTTGGGTATCCAACGCTTCTTTTTATTACCTTAGATTGTAGTATTTGTATAACTGTTGTAATATAACTCAATGTAAGCTTTGTGTTATTATTATGTAAAATCAACAAAGTAGGGTTACATTTTTAATAATGTGCTTAAACGTTTTACTACATTAGTATACTTTTACAATTTAACCAACTAATCAAACTGTAGATGAAAAAACAAGAACACTTGGTATTTTCCTTCTATTTGCAAAAATGGAGGGATTTATGTTTTTTGCCAAAATTTGAAATTAAGCACACTTTGTTGCTTTACACCCTTCTTTTTGGTTTGGGTGTCTACGAAGGACGGGCCAATGTATCGATTATTATTGAAGCTATTGGGCAAGATCCCGTAACGGTGAGGGGAAATATCACCGATTCCCAAGGTATGCCCCTTTCAGGAGCCTCCGTACAGGAAAAAAATACGAGTAATGGCGCTGTTGCCGATTTTGATGGTAATTACACCATAGAAGTAAGTTCAAGTAATGCCATATTAGTGTTTTCCTATTTAGGAATGCAGACCATGGAAAGAACGGTTGGGCAGAATACCTCAATTAATGTACAACTGGAAGAGGACGCCAATTTCCTGGATGAGGTAGTCGTTGTTGGTTATGGTACAACAGCAAAAAAGGATGTTACCGGTGCCATTTCCTCTATTAAAGGAGACGACTTCAAGAATTTGCCAATATCTGGAATAGATAAGGCCCTTCAAGGAAGAATGGCTGGAGTCCAGGTAGTGCCCAATGGAGGAGCACCAGGAGGCTCGGTCGCCATTAGAATTCGCGGAACGGGTACGGTAAACAACTCGGAACCTTTATATGTAGTCGATGGAATACCAACAGCTAATATTGATGGTGTAAATCCGAACGATATTGAATCCATCCAAGTTTTAAAGGATGCTTCAGCCTCAGCTATTTATGGTACCAGGGCTGCCAACGGGGTGGTTATTGTTACAACCAGAAAAGGTAAATCCGGGAAGTTGAATATGAGCGTTGATGCTTACACTGGTTTCTCCAATGTGGGCAAAACTTTGGATGTTTTGGATGCACCTACCTTGGCTGAAATAAAGAGGGAGCGTTATGCCAATGATGGTATTCCAGTAAACCCTATTTGGCAAGATGCACAGTATCAGACACAACTTACCAACTGGCAGGATGCCCTTTTTGTAACAGGTAAGAC
The DNA here is from genome assembly GCF_900177645.1 of Arenibacter troitsensis. Lineage (GTDB taxonomy): Bacteria > Bacteroidota > Bacteroidia > Flavobacteriales > Flavobacteriaceae > Arenibacter > Arenibacter troitsensis. The sequence goes on along the minus strand of NZ_FXAO01000005.1, from coordinate 181,115 downwards.
GCAAAATGTGGATCTTAACCTAAGTGGAGGAAATGACTATTCTACTTATCTTTTTGGTTTAGGGTATTACAATGAAGAAGGAATCATAGAGAAATCTGCGGCAGACAGGGTAAGCTTAAGAATCAATTCGGATCACAAGATTAAGGAATGGTTGAAAATTGGGCAGACCATGTCTTTATCTTCAAGGACCAGTAATGGTTTTAATACCACTTCCGCCCAAAACGGATTAATTTGGAGTGCCATTCGTTTCCACCCTGGACTTCCTATCAAAGACAGTGATGGTAATTATAGTTCCAATCAAATTAGTGGCGAATTTGGCGACATTAACAATCCACTTTTCGAGGTAGATATTCAAGATGCTGATAGAAGGGATACCAGGCTTTTGGCAAACATAACTCCGGAAATAAGCATTACGCCAGATTTGAAGTTCAAGGCCAATTTTGGCGTTGATTACACTATTTTAGATCAAAGGAGTTTTAGACCACAGGTATTGAATCAAATTAGGACTACCAATGAAAACAGTGCCAATCGTAGTTACGATGAGCAGTTTTCGTTTTTGATGGAATACTTCCTTACTTATGACAAAATATTTGGGGACCATAGAATTGGTGTTGTGGGGGGGTACACTCAACAGTCTTTTGATTATCAAGGATTTAGTGCAAGTGCCAAGAATTTACCTGACGAAGATCCTAGCCAACGTCTACTTGGTACTGGGGAATTGAATAATATGGGTGAATACAAGGCACACGATGGATTGGAATCTATCTTCGGAAGGGTAAATTATTCCTTTATGGATAAATATCTGTTGACCGCAACTGTAAGGTCGGATGAATCCTCAAAATTTGCCGAAGGAAATAGAACTGGTGTTTTTCCTGCCTTTTCTTTAGGTTGGAGGGTTTCTGAAGAGTCTTTTTTTGATGTGCCCTTTATGGATAATTTAAAAGTAACCGGTGGTTGGGGAGAATTGGGAAACCAGAACATAGACAGATTACAATATCTGGCAAGAATAAGCAGGGGACAAAGATACTCCTTAGGTTTGGATGGAAGTGTTGATGTAGTCGGTGCCAATCAATCCAGTTTTGCCAATACCGATATTTCTTGGGAAACGGTGAGAATGACCAACTTTGGTGTAGATATGGGTTTCTTGGACAACAGATTAACATCAAACTTTAATTACTTTATAAAGGATACCGACGATATGTTACTTAGGCCACCAGTTATTGGATCCCAAGGAAGCAACCCATCGCCATACCTAAACATTGGTAAAGTAAGGAACAAAGGTTTGGAAGTGGAATTGAATTGGCAAGATACTAAAGGAGACTTTGGTTATAGTTTAGGGGCCAATGCTTCCTTTGTGAAAAATGAAGTAGTGAAATTGGTCAGTGGTACTTTTTTGGGTTCTAGTTTTTATGGAAGACCCAACCAAGAGATTAGCCGTACTTATGAAGGCCACCCTATTGGTACCTTTTACGGATGGCGAACAGATGGTCTTTTTCAGACCCAAGCAGATATCGATGCCCATGCTGAGCAACCAGGAGCCGTACCGGGCGATGTTCGGTTTATCGACATAAACAACGATAATGTAATTGATGATAAGGACAGAGAGATTATAGGAAGTCCCCATCCAAAAATGACTTATGGTATAAATGCCAGCGCAAATTATAAAGGTTTTGATCTAACCATGTTCTTCTTGGGTGTTGCCGGGGTGGATATTTATAACGCAGACAGAATGCAAGGGTTAGATGCCAGTTATCCTTTCAATCTCTACTCGGATATTACCGGTCGTTGGACGGGACCAGGTACGAGCAATGAGATTCCAAGAGTCTCCACCCTGCGTACCAACTTAAATCATAGAACATCTGATTTGTTTATTGAAAAAGGAGATTTTTTAAGGTTGAAAAATCTTACTGTTGGCTATACTATTCCGTCGGACTTAACCGATAAAATTGGATTGTCGCGGTTAAGGTTCTATGTTACCGGACAGAATGTCTTTACCATAACTGGATATTCAGGTTTTGATCCGGAATTGGGATTAACCGATGGAAACCTGCAGCAGAATGTAGATTTTGCCCAGTTTCCACAGGCAAGAACGTATTTGTTGGGTGCTAATATTGGTTTTTAATATATAGGTATAGATTCAATTTAATAAATAGAAAACTTAAAAATCATGATAAACATTATAAAAAACAGATACCTACTTCCCATAGCGTGCTTATCGTTTTTGGTTGGTAGCTGTGATAAGAATATTCTGGACACTACTGCATATGGCGAATCTACTTCGGCCACTTTCTGGCGTAATGGGGATGATGCAGTAGCGGCCGCCAACGCCATGTATACCCTTCTTAGGGAAGAGGATTCCTATGGGCACAATGAAAATGTTTTCGACAATTGTGCCGATGATATTTTTAGGGCAGGAGACCACGGTTATGAAGAAGCTATGGAGAATTTTACCATGGATGCCAGTAACTATGGTGTAAGGGCAGGCTGGAAAAACAAATACGAAATGATCAATAGGGCCAATGCAGTTTTGATTAATGTTCCGGGAATTGAGGATATGGACGAAACCTTAAAGAATAGGGTTTTGGGTGAAGCACATTTTATTAGGGCATTTGGGTATTGGAGATTTTCAGTGATTTATGGTGGGGTACCTTTGATACTGGAGGACAATATCATAGAAAGTAATTTCAACGTCCCAAAAGCCACTCTGGCAGAAGTACAGGCGCAGATTGAATCCGATCTAATTGCTGCCGTAAGTTTGTTGCCTGCAACCCATAACAGTGAAAATCTAGGTAGACCCAATAAGGGATCAGCCAATGGATTATTGGCTAAGCTTTATCTTTATCAGGAAGACTTTGATGGAACTATCGCTGCTGGTACGGAGGTCATAAATGGTCCATATCCTTTGGCCGATAACTTCAGGGATAATTTTACCCCGGCAACAGAGAATAATCCCGAGATGCTTTTTGCTGCACAGGGCTCAGATTGGGTAGATAATCCTCAATATTTTGTAACTCCAAGACCATGGGGTGGTTGGGATTTTCATAACCCCGTACAAAATGTGGTGGATGAATTTGAAGATGGTGATCCACGTTTGGAATATTCTATCTATAAACCAGGCGATATGGTGCAAAGAGGACCAGAGTTAACAGAATTTACTGCAGACTTGACCCAAACTGGATTTAGTTTGAACAAGTTCACCACCTTTAATGACGATGGAAGTTTAAGTAATCAGGCCAATGTACCTATCCTAAGATCGGCGGATGTCTATTTATTGGTGGCTGAAGCAAAGATCCGGAAAAATGGTCTAGGCGCAGGGGATGATGAAATTAATGCTGTTCGAGATCGGGTTGGATTACCTTTTGTCTCCAATGCCGGAATGCCGGAATTAATCCATGAACGGCGTGTGGAATTGCTCGGTGAGAACCAACGTCATCAAGATCTTATGAGATGGGATAAGGCCGGGATTGTAGATATAGTGGAGATTTATGGGGAAGATAGAGGACAATTTGATCCCGTAAGAGTCTTTGTTAGGCCTAAAAATTACTATTTTCCAATACCACAAAACGAAATTGATCTTAGTAATGGGGTATTGATTCAAAATCCTGGTTATTAAACACCAGAAGTAACACTTTTGGCATTTAGTTGTTTCTGGTGTATATATAAATAATGTTATACCTGAACGGATTAATTGAAATTAAACCTGTACTGACAGATTTTCTTAAAAGGGGTTTGACCTTCTAAAGATTATCTGTTAGTACTTTTTAATAAGGAAAGGTTGCATAAAGAGGAAACAGGGGGGGCATATCATTTGTTGGATTTTTTTGATGATTTCGATTCTTGGACATTCTTCTTAACCTTAGGTTTAATTTAAGTAAATTGTAATTTTTTAGCGGTTGAAGTTTAGGTTTGCCAAATGGTCATTTCTGAGGTAAAAACGCATTTGAAGATAATTATTGTATATAATGAAGAAGACTAGTGTCATTTTAGGTTTGAGCTTTTTGTTCCTTAGTTGCGGGGAAAATAAAGGAAAACAGGAAGCTATAAATGAAGGCCAAGAAGATACCGAAGCTCTTTTTACCTTAATGAGTCCCAATGAAACCAAATTAAATTTTATAAATGTTATTAATGAAAGCCCTACCGTAAATGGGGTACTTTATGAATATCTTTATAATGGTGGTGGAGTGGCCGTAGGGGATTTAAACAATGATGAACTTCCCGATATTTATTTTGTTTCCAATCTTTACTCCAACAAACTTTTTATAAATAAAGGTAATCTTACTTTTGAGGAAACTACCTTGGTATCGAAAGTGAAGGGTGTAAACGGTTTTCCTACCGGAGTTACCATGGTAGATATAAATGCGGATGGACTTTTGGATATTTATGTCTGTAAATCAGGAGACTACACAGAATTGGATCAAAGACGGAACGAGCTTTATGTGAATAAGGGAAATAATAAGGATGGCATTCCTATGTTTGAAGAAGAAGCTCAAAAATATGGCCTAGATCTTCCACATTATTCAACCCAGGCCGCTTTTTTGGATTATGATAAGGACGGGGATTTGGACATGTTTCTAATCAATCATGGCATTGAACCTGCAGATGTTGAACCCAATATTAGCGCTCTAGTAAATAAAAAGTCGGACTACAGTAGTGAACGATTGTTTAGAAATGACAATGGTAAATATATAGATGTATCCGAGGGCAGCGGTATTATAAATAATTCCATAGGTTTTGGTTTGGGAATTGCCATTGGGGATCTAAACAATGACCAATGGCCCGATATATTGGTGGGTCATGATTATTCGGAAAAAGACCATCTATATCTAAACCAAAAAGATGGCACTTTTAAGGAGGTAATCCTGCAAGCCACCAACCATATTTCGAATTTTTCCATGGGTAATGATATTGGGGATATAAACAATGATGGTTTGCTCGATTTTATTTCAGTGGATATGGTGTCCAATAATAATTATGACCTTAAGACCAGTATGAGCGGTATGAGCATAAAGCGGTTTCAAGATATTGTGGACCTGGGACTGCACCATCAGTATATGTTCAATACTTTACAGTTAAATAATGGGAATTTTATAGAAAATGATATTCCCGCATTTTCAGAAATAGGCAAATATTCCGGGATATCCAACACCAACTGGAGTTGGGCACCCCTTTTTTTTGATATGGATAACGATGGTTGGCAAGATGTTTTTGTGTCCAATGGAATATTGCGGTCGTTTAGAAACAACGATTTTGTGATTTATAAGCGCAAAAGAGTAGATCAGTTATACAAGGATCTTGAAATTTATAAGAATAGGGATTCCCTGATTAAGACCTACTACGAGGATGTTTTGGACAGAATGCCCGAAAAGAAGGAGGTAAATCTACTTTTTCGTAACAATAAGGATTTTACTTTTTCCTTGATGAACGAAGCGTGGCAATTAAATACTCCCAGCTGCACTAATGGCGCAGCTTATGTAGATTTGGACAACGATGGTGATATGGACATCATCGGGAATAATATTAATGATGCTGCTTTTGTATATAGGAATAATGCCCGAGAGTTGGCATCCAAAAACAATTATCTTAAGATAAAATTATTAGGACCAGAAAGGAATACATTTGGAATAGGTGCTCGTATAACGGTTGAAAGCAATGAAGATAAGCAGATCAAAGAGCAGTATTTGTCAAGGGGGTTTCAATCGTCGGTAAGTGAAATTTTACATTTTGGAATAGGGGCAGCTGATCATGTAAAGCATTTGAAGATTGTTTGGCCCGATGGGAAGTCTCAATCGATGAATGGGGTAACGGCAAATCAGCAAATTACATTGTCCTATAAGGATGCGGTTATTTCCGATAATCCAATAGACGAAATTCAGCAATCCATTTTTAAGGATGTTACAGAAGTTGTTCGGACCAATTATAAGCATGCGGAGAATAAATTTGACGATTTTGAAAGGGAAAGTCTTTTGCCACATAAACTCTCCGAATATGGCCCTTCCTTAGCCATTGGTGATGTTAACAATGATACTTTGGATGATTTTTATGTGGGCGGAGCCAAAGGCCAACAAGGAGCATTGTTCTTGCAGCAGCAGGATGGTACTTTTATATCTGTACTGGAATCACTTTGGGAAAAGGATAGGAATCATGAGGATGTTTCCTCTGTGTTCTTTGATGCAGACGGGGACGGGGACCTGGATTTATATATAGTATCAGGAGGTAATGAAGAAATGGAACAAGATGAATATTATCGCGATCGCTTATACGAAAATTTAGGTAATGGGCAATTTGTCAAAAAGGAGAATGCCCTGCCCAATGATCTTGTAAGTGGTTCTTGTGTTAAAATCGCGGATTTTGACAATGACGGGGATTTTGACCTATTTATTGGTGGTAAATTGATTCCTGGCAAATATCCTCTACCTGCCAGTAGTTATCTCTTGAGAAATGAGAGCAGTGACGGAAATTTAAAATTTGTCAATATAACTGAGGAATTAGCTCCATTTATGAATCAATTGGGGATGGTTTCGGATGCGGAATGGTTGGATCTGGACAATGACAAGAATCTAGACCTAATAATTGTTGGGGAATGGACACCCATAATGATTATTAAAAATACAGGTGGCAAGTTTGTGGATGTTACCAGCAGGTCTGGTTTGGAAAATACTACCGGCTGGTGGTTTAGTGTTGCTTCGGCCGATTTTGACCACGATGGCGATAGGGATTTTATTGTTGGAAATTTGGGATTAAACTATAAATATAAGGCCTCTCCAGAAGGACCTTTTGAGGTTTATGCCAGTGATTTTGATAAGAATGGCAGTTTGGATATTGTACTTAGTTATCAAGAAAAGGGTGTTGCTTATCCGTTGAGGGGAAGGGAATGTACCTCTAATCAAATGCCATTTATTAAAGAAAAATTTCCCAGTTACCATGATTTTGGAATGGCAGACCTGGCTACCGTTTATGGAGAAGAGGAATTAAAGAAATCCACTCATTATAAGGCAACGACGTTTGAAACGACCTATGTTGAGAATTTGGGCAACTTTCAATTTAAAACCCATCAGATTGAGGGGGTGGCACAGTTTTCCTCTGTTAACAGTATTCTGATCGAGGACTTTGATAAGGACGGCAATTTGGATGCACTTTTATCTGGCAATTTGTATCAATCAGAAGTAGAAACTCCGAGAAACGATGCTGGTTATGGTGTTTTTCTCAAAGGTAATGGCAAGGGGCGGTTTGTAACTCTTTATCCCAATGAAAGCGGTTTGTTGGTAAGGGGAGATGTGAAAAATGCCGGAATATTAAAATCTAAAAGTGGAATAGGCCAGCGTATTGTTTTTGCAAAAAATGGGGAGGAGTTACAATTCCTTGGGTATTAATGGTGAGAAATTAATAGTAAAGTTATTTTTGGTGTACAAGAGGAATCACCTAAACGTCTTTCGGTAATCCGAGGGGGTCTTGCCCATAATATGCTTAAAATAATGGTTAAAATTGGCCAGATTGTTGTAGCCACTTTCAAAACATATCTGCGTTATCTGCTTATCGGTTTCCGCTAGTAATTTGGCCGCTATGCCTACCCTTACACTTTTTACATATTCCATAAAGGTTAGGTCTGTCTTCTTTTTAAAATACCTACAAAAGGAACTGGGCGCCATATTCAAAACGGCTGCCGCTTCTTCCAATTTAACCCCTTCCTGTATGTTTTGAAAAACATATTCGTAGACCTTATTAATTTTATCCAAATTCTTGGAGAAAACGGCCGAACTGTTGTTGGGATTGGATAGGTTTTCCCGTTCATCTACCTGCAAAAGAAAATTAAATATCTTAAGCATTTCTATGTAGTACTCCAGACCTTCCAATTGGGTCATTTTCTCGAGACTTTGTCTAATATGACTGTCGTTATTAAGTTTAAACCGAAGCCCGGTATTCGATTGTTTTAAAAGGTCTACCACTTGTTCCAGCTCGGGCATCTTAAAAAAGTCCGAGTTGATGATATCTTCAGAAAAATGGGTAACAATGCAAAAAGGGTCATTGCCTTTTTCAAAATCCAAGGCTTCCCAGCAGTGAGGCAAATTAGGCCCAAGCAGGACCAGATCACCTTTTTCAAATCCAGAAATGTTGTCGCCGACGATTCTTCTCCCAGATCCCGAAGTGATAAAGTTTAATTCAAAATTCCTATGGGAATGTATTCTGGCATTTGATGCCAAAGGTAATTTTCGCGATATAAACGAATGCTTATTAGGGACAAAAATTTTTTCAAAAATAAATTCCATAGCTTGGTATATTGACAATATAGGACTAATATAATTAAATTATTCAGAATTAAGGTTAAAATATAATGCAATTAAAACAATATTGTAGTGGCAGGAGGTTTTAAATTGAGTTTATTTTGTTAGAGTAGCAATTCAAGTTTTATATAATTAGTATCAGTAGGTCCGATTGTGGAATTATCGGTTTTGTTGATTCAATATAAATTCATAAACAACCTAAAAATACCAACCCTTATGAAATCAATAATTACAACGTTTTGTTTATCGCTAGGTATTGTCATTTATTAGTGCTAATCCTTTAAATATACAATGATGAAATTGGTTATAAAAGGAATAATACCACCTATGATAACCCCTTTGCTAGAGAACAAACAGCTAGACCTTGTGGGTTTAAAAAATTTATTGCACCATTTGATAAATGGCGGAGTCCATGGCATTTTTATTTTAGGGACTACAGGGGAAGGCCCTAGTCTTAGTTATGCTGTAAGGAAACAGCTCATTACCGAAACCTGTAAAATAGTAAATAAAAAAGTTCCGGTTTTGGTAGGGATTACCGATACCTCTATAGATGGAACCATGGAAATAGCAAACCATGCCAAAAAAGTTGGAGCTGACGCTTTGGTGGTGGCACCTCCCTATTATTTTCCCATTGCCCAGGAAGAAATGGGGGATTATCTGGAAAGTTTGGTGCCTATGCTTCCCTTGCCATTTATGATGTACAATATGCCCAGTTGTACAAAGCTTCATTTGTCCATAGATGTGGTTAGAAGGGCTAAGGAATTGGGTGCCATCGGCATCAAGGATAGTTCGGGAGACCTTACTTATCTCTATAGTTTGATAGAAGAGTTTAAGAGCGATCCTTCTTTTTCCATAATTGCAGGGACCGAGTTGTTTTTACCGGAGACCATTTTAAACGGTGGCCATGGTTCGGTTGCCGGGGGAGCCAATTTTTTTCCAAGGTTGTTTGTAGATCTATACGAGGCGGCAATGGATCAAAATTTGGAGAAAATAAAAATATTGCGTGAAAAGGTGATTATGGTTCACCGGACAATTTATGAGGTAGGGGAGTATTCCTCAAGGCATATAAAGGGTACCAAAGCGGCTTTGATGGCCATGGGTATTTGTCAAGATCATAATGCGGAACCATTGGACCGTTTCACGGAAGAACAGCGAAATAGGATTAAAACGTATATAGCCCAATTTAATTACAAAAATGAGTATAATACAGTTCAATAAAACGAGGACTTGGGAGCTGTTGTTATGCTTGCTTGGATAACGGTTTAAAACCTTTGTGTTTAATGGGGTTTATCTGGCAGTTCAAGAATAATGGATAATTTAAAATGTTAAAAAAGTCTCTTGTTGCAATTCCGATTTTAGTTATCGCTTTTTTGGCACTTTTTTATCATTTTGATATCCATATTATTGATGCCCTTACCCTCAAGACCGTTCCCGAATACACTATCCATATCCCAATCTTAAGAATAGTCTTTGAACCAATCCTGGGATTGTTGCTATATTTAAACCGTGCCATTTATCCGCTACAGGAATTGCCGATTACCTTGTTATGGATATTGGTATTTTATATAAGTCTAAGTCTAATCAAGATTTTTAAAGTTGCTGCAGTTCCTTGCAGAAGGCAAACAGTATTGCGGTTTTTGGGTAACCTGCCTTTGCTGATCGGTATTTGTTTTTCAGTTTTTATAGTTATTCTTTTCATTCGCCTGCCTAATAATACCATTGTAAACAATACTTCGGATGAGATACTGCTAACCAGTCACGCCCATACCGAATTTAGTCATGATGGGTTGATATCCCAAGAAAAAATGTGGGAATGGCATAAAAGAAATGGGTTCGATGCCTTTTTTATAACGGATCATGCCAATCACAAAAAAACATTGGAATTTGCAACCCAACAAAGAAATAAGCAATTTTCAATAGAACCTTTGATCATGGTGGGACAAGAGCACTCAGGTTCCAATCATATGAGCTTATTGGGGCTGAACGGTAAATTTGAAACCAAGGACAAATCCGATTCCCTAATTGTGGAATTGGTGCAGGAACACGGCGGGGCGGTTATTGTGAATCACTGGTTTGACGGGAAGGGAAAGGATAAGGAATTTTATAGGGACCTAGGGGTTGATGGTTTTGAAATAGAAAATGTGGGCAAGGAACTTTATTATGACCGCGCCATTTTTAAGGATCTTAAAAGGTTCTGTGAGGAAAACAAGCTCCTCATGATAGGGGGACTTGATTTTCATGGTTACGGTAGGGCCTGCGGTATATGGAATTCCTTCCAAATTCCAAATTGGCATAAAATGGATCCTCATAAAAAAGAAAAATCTATTTTGGAAATAATAAGAAATAGGGATCAAAGTAAAGTAAAGGTACTTATGTACCAAGACCGACCTTTTTATTCTGGAGAAAATTTGTTGTTTCAGCCCTTTATTACTTTGTTGAATTATTTTAGGACCCTTAATTTTTGGCAAGTTCTATCCTGGGCTTTCTGGTTGGTTTTGTACCAATTGCTTTGGAATTACAGAAGGGAACATTTTATTCCGATGCATAAGAGAATGGCCATGACGGGAATGTTAAGTGCCTTGTTTTTGGTTGTCTTGGGTCTGTATTATATGGTTAGGGGCAATGAGGTAAAAGGCTATAGCAAGGTGTTTACAGAATATAGTTCCTTGCTTCTTACTATAGGTTCTATTTTTATGGTCTATTCACTTGTGGCCATCTATTTTAGATTCTTTAGAAAAGTTAAAAATGTTAATTGAAAAGTAAAGCTCTAAAAATTGGTATTTGGGTTTTGGCGACTATAACAGTCGTTGCATATTTTTATTGGATTTTCCCTGTATGGGGAATGCCCTTCAATAGTCAGCGACATGGAAATCCGCCTTTAACCCCTCCTTGGGCATTGGAATGTTGGCTTTGGGAGGATGATGTCAACACTTCAGATTATGTAGACGAATTATTGGCAGGGTATGAGGAAAATGACATTCCCGTTAGAACCATTATTTTGGATAGCCCTTGGTCCTTGCGTTATAATGATTTTGAAATTGATACGAGCCTGTATAAGAAGCCGGCACAGTGGTTTAAGAAGCTACAGGACAGTAATTATAGGGTGGTTCTGTGGATGACCTCTATGGTGAATAGTTTTAGTAAGGATGCCAACATTAAGGAATCCAAAGATTGGTATCAACAGGCAATGGATAATGGTTTCTTGGTTAAATCCCGCCACCCCAATAAATGGTGGAAAGGTGAAGGTGGTTTTATAGATTATACGAATGATAAAGCCATGGATTGGTGGCGTGGGTTGCAGCAAAATGTTTTTGATCTTGGTGTAGATGGATGGAAGCTGGATGGTACCGCAACCCTTTTTTGGAATCAATTGGGACCCATACCAATATTTTATAAGCGTACGTCCAATGGGATTATGACCACTAGAACCTATATGGACCATTATTATAGGGATGAGTACGCGCATGGGCTTACCCAAAATCCTGAGTTTGTTACGCTTTCCAGATCTATAGACCGTGGCTTTCATCCTGAAGGCTTTGCGCCCATTGATGCTTCCCCGGTAAACTGGGTAGGCGATCAGAAGCACGAATGGGTTACCAATGAAATGCTTATGGAAAATGGGGGTAACAACGTGGACATCGCTTTGGATGGAATCCAAGGTTTTGAATCGGCCATAGAGAGTGTCCTGAAAAGTGCCGACTTGGGATATAATATAGTAGGATCTGATGTAGCCGGATTCTCGGGGAAAACCATTCCTGCTCGACTTTATATCCGTTGGGCGCAATTTTCTGCTTTTTGCGGTCTCTTCATGAATGGCGGCCATGGAGAAAGGCGCCTTTGGAAAAGAACAGAAGAGGAGCTTCAGGTAATACGGAAGTTTTCCTGGTTGCATACGGAATTGGTGCCCTATATGTACCACTATGTGGTAACGGCCCATAACGGAGGAAAAAGATTGCAGACTCCTCTAAAAAAAGGCAAATATCACTATATGTTCGGCAATGATTTCTTGGTGGCCCCAATATATATGGATTCCAAAACTAGGACCGTTACCTTGCCCAAAGGTCAATGGAGGTATTTTTTTGATGATCATAAACTCATTGAAGGAAAGGTTGAAATTAATCGGGATTTTCCAATGGACGAATATCCAGTCTATATCAAGGAAGGGGCTATTGTTCCAATGGATATTAAACGATCCTATACCGGATTGGGAAATAGGGATTCTGAAGGCTTTACAACCGTTTTAATATATCCCAAAGATGAACATAGTTTTATTTATCATCATACGGATACCGTGGGTATAACTACCATTTCTTATGAAACAACAGCAGGTATTTTGAAGCTATCCCTGGAAGGAACAAAATTCGCCCATCTGTTAAGGATTCATTCCAGCAAAATCCCGAAATCGGTTTCCCTGGATGGGAAACTATTGGAAAGGGAGGTGTTTTGGAATTATGATGCCCAACACCATAAACTTTTAATCAAAAAGGATAGCGGTTATGGGAAGGGGGTATATGAAATAAAGTATTGATCCTCCTACCTTGATAGTTTTCCTTCCCGAATATCATAAATCTTATCGGTGCAGGTTTCTTAATCTAAGATAACTTAATAATTCTTCGGGTAAATCGGTTTGAATTACGTTCACGTACTTTCGGGACAAGAGGGCATCAAAACCTGAATTTTTAGCTTCGGTTTCCATCCTATCATACTTTCCCAAAGCATTGATCCATACCCTATATCCAGATTTTATAAGTCGGCGCATGGTTCCATTTCTATAATAGCTATCATCAATATGTATTATGGAAATATCCTCCAATTTCCTTATGTTCCTAATATCCTTCCTGGAATATGCCCTGGGCATTATTTTGATATCCTTGTTCAAATTTTGGTATTGCGCGGTTTCGGGATAATCATAAAGGAAAAATAATATCTGGTCTTCCATTCCGTATGTTTCTATCAACTTAAAAGTTTGTCTTACGGCGGCCTCTCCTTCCAGCTTAAAATCCACATCCAATAGCATCTTGCCTTTGGTTAATTGTAGTACCTCTTCAAAAGTAGGTATCTGCTCATTTGTAATGTCATTTCCCAACTTAAGTCTAAACTCCTTGAGTTCTGCAAGGGTAAAATCATCTACTTTCCCTGCCCCATTAGTAGTTCTGTCAATAGTTTTATCGTGCATTATTACCAATTGGCCGTCCTTACTTTTTCTGATATCAATTTCCACGATATCCACTCCTATGCGAATACTTTCTGCTATGGCGGCCAAAGAGTTCTCGGGGTAGTTGGGATTGGTGGCTCTATGGGCCGCTACAAGGATCTGTTCCGGGTTATTGTGGTAATCGTCAAGAATACTGTCTAGTTTGGTTTCTTGAGCCAAGGAGCTTAGGCTTAAGAAAATTAGAAGGATAAAAATGGTTTTGGTCCAAATTGGATAAAAGCTACTATTCATATTTAATTATGGGTTAGGGATTAGGTTGGGATTCCCATTATTATTATGGCGCAATATAATAAGACTTTTTGTTTACACGTTTAAGCTAGTGCTAATATCTGCTTTGGAGCTTCTTTTTTTTGATGAATTAATTTGTGGTTGATGTCCTGTTGGCGGACCAGTCCCTCATAATTCCTTAAAACAATTGCGTGTATGGCACTATTGAATGCGCCCGTTTAAACAATAGCTAATTGGTAATGGAACGGGAATTGGCAGAGCCCACTCCAATAATACTGTCATACATATCGCCAAAATTGCGATAATAGACCAGGATGAGGTAGTTGTTTTCCGTAAAATGAAAATTTCCCGAAATGGTGTTCATGTCAATTTCACCTTCATTGTTTTTCATTACATATTTGTAGTTGTAAAATCCTTGTTTCATTTTTATGACCGCCTCCATATTGCCGGTAACTTCATTATAAGTCATTTTATTCTCTTCATCGAGGGCGTAATTATTGTATTTTCCAAATACATATACATCGTTAAGGCCAATTTTTTCAGTATATGGTAGGGTAAAATGTATATAACTATATTCTGCCTCCCTGGAGCTGTCCTCTCCCTGCAAGGTTCTGACCACAAAATCACCGTTAACGTCAGGGTAATATGTATAGGGGCGGTCGTACCTAAAATAATCCACAAACAAAAAATGGTTGTAAAGATCTGTAAGTTCTATTCGGCTAATGGATGAACTTGGTGCCCTAAGGTCTTTGGTGTCAAAATTAAAATATTCATTTCCGCCATAAAAACTGGTTTCCTTATCATATTTATATACCAATTCCGATCCGAGTATAAACTGAGGACTTATATTGGTAATGGTGGTGGGCCACAGATGGTTTTGTATTATGGCCACTTTTACCTCCTTGTTGGGGTTTACTAATTTTACCTGATTGGCATTAATGGTAAATTGCACCACTTGTTTTTCGTTTAGATAGTTAAAATCCCTGGAACGTTTTACCACTCCGCCTACGGTTACCTTATCTTCATATACTATGAATCTTCTGGAAAATTGAAGCTCGTTATAACTGTTGTAAACTTCCAATATGTAATTGCCGCTAACTTTTAGTCGGGTATTATCATTGGGTATCGTAAGCTTGTAGTTGGAATAGGGTTGTAGTGTGGAGTAGCTGTTGGCATAATCTACAATACGCTCATTGTCCATTCCGTTTAGATATTGGGATTTTAAAAGTGAAGATGGGGTCCAGTCATAATCACAATGTACTATTTTATAATAATAGTCCTGTTCATTGGCCAGAAGGTCATCAAATTCCAGATAAATTGGGTTGCCCAAGCTTACGACCGGAAATTGGTCATCGGTGTCACCTTTAAATATAATGGTTTTGATATTTGATGGAGGGTTTATTTCAATCTGCACCTGGGCAAAAGCAAAATGGCAGGAAATGAACAGTATAAGCGCAAAAAAATTCAATCTCATTTGGTAATATTTTCACGTAAAGGTAAGCAAAAAGCAAGCCTAAATAGTTTAGCGTGGTTTAATCTCTAAATTTATAAGTAATAATTATGAAAACTTTTTATTAAGTATTAAATTTGCTCGAAATTTTGATAACCTAAGGTCTACTAAATATGTCTAAAGACATCCGAATTAAAAAAGGCTTGAACATTAATCTTATTGGTGATGCGGAAAAGACTACTTCCAAAGCTGTTTTAAGTAATGTTTATGCGATTAATCTTCAGGATTTTCACGGAATTACACCTAAATTAATAGTTAAGCAAGGCGCTGAAGTAAAGGCGGGAGAGCCACTTTTTTTCAATAAAAATGTGGAAGACATGCTTTTTGTTTCCCCGGTAAGCGGAGAACTGATCGAGGTAGTGAGAGGTGCAAGAAGAAGAATTTTAACTTTGAAAATATTGGCAGACAAAAGCCAAGAATTTGTATCGTATGCACCATTATCTCCTAAAAGCGCCAAAGCCGAGGAGGTTAAGGCCATGCTTTTAAAATCTGGGTGTTGGCCTTTCATTAAGCAAAGACCTTATGATATTATTGCAAACCCAAGTGTAACACCTAAGTCCATATTTATATCTGCTTATGTTACCAGTCCTATGGCGGCCGACTTGGATTATGCATTAAAGGGAAAGGAAAATGAAATTCAGGCTGCAATTACTGCCCTAGGGAAATTAACCCCTGGTAAGGTACATGTTTCTATAGGTAAAGGTGGACAGTCTATTTTTTCCAAGATGGAAGGTGCGGAAATACATAAGGTTTCCGGTCCCCATCCTGCTGGATTGGTAGGTACCCAGATCAATAAGATAGACCCGATAAATAAGGGCGAAGTAGTTTGGACAATTGCTGCGCAAGACCTTGTTATAATAGGGGAGCTCCTGCTTACCGGCAGGTATAACCCAGAAAGGGTTGTTGCCTTGGTAGGTTCCAGTGTTAAGACCCCAAAATATTACACCACCAAAATAGGTTCTGAAATAGCTACCTTTCTTTATGCCAGTGGCGTGAATACGGAAAATTTCAGGGTGATAAACGGGGATGTACTTACGGGTTCCAAAACGAAGCCGGACGGATATTTGGGGTATTATAACAATACCGTAAGTGTTATTCCTGAAGGTGATGATTATGAATTTTTTGGCTGGAACAAGCCTGTTTTCAATAAAATATCTTCAACTAGGGCCTTGACCTTCTCATGGTTGCAGCCCAATAAGAAATATGATTTGGATACCAATACCAATGGTGAACATAGGGCTTTTGTGGTAACTGGATTGTATGAAGAGGTTTTTCCAATGGATATTTATCCTTTACAACTTTTAAAAGCTTGTATGGTAAAGGATTTGGATGAAATGGAGCAGTTGGGTCTTTACGAAGTTGCTCCCGAAGATTTTTCACTTACAGAATTTATTTGCATCTCTAAACAACCACATCAGCAGATCATCAGGGAAGGGTTGGATTTATTATATAAAGAAATAGGATAAAAAGATGAGCTTAAAAAATAATTTACATAACCTAAAGGAGAAGTACAAAGGCAAGAAAATGGCCCCTGCATTCAATGCAATCCATACCTTTTTGTATGCTCCCAACGAAACTACACATTCTGGTTCCCATGTACGTGCCGTGGATGATTTAAAGCGTACCATGAACACGGTTATCATGGCTTTGGTCCCCGTACTTATTTTTGGGATTTTCAATGCCGGGTATCAGCACTATGCCGCTGTTGATGCGGCCAATGGTGTGGTTAGGCAAGCTTCTCTTTTTGGAAACTTCCTAACTTGGGAGAATTTTATTATGGGAGCATGGACAGTGCTGCCATTGGTAATCGTTTCCTATGCGGTTGGACTTGCGGTTGAATTCTTGTTTGCCGTAATCAAGGGTCATGAGGTAGAGGAAGGATATTTGGTAACCGGTATGTTGGTTCCCTTGATAGTACCTGTTGATACTCCCTTGTGGATGTTGGCCGTAGCGGTAGTATTTGGAGTGGTTATCGGAAAGGAAGTTTTTGGAGGTACCGGAATGAATATTTTGAACCCGGCGCTTACCATTAGGGCATTTTTATTCTTTGCTTATCCTACTTGGATGAGTGGGGATAAGGTTTGGGTACACCAAGCGGTTGATTTGGCCGGTGGTCCCGACGCTATTTCCGGAGAAACTATTTTGGGTTATTTGGCACAAGGTAAGGGGGCAGAAATGTCTTATTCCGTTGCCGATATGTTTTTTGGATTTATCCCCGGATCTGTTGGGGAAACCTCTACAATACTAATTTTATTGGGCGGACTGTTCTTGATCTATAGTAAGATAGCCAGTTGGAGGATCATGCTGAGTGCGGTAATAGGGGCCTTGGTCATGGGGCTTATCTTTAATGGTGTGGTCGATGCGGGCTGGATAACCGAGACAAGCAAGTTTTATGGATTAATGAGTTTTGCCTTCTGGCAACACTTGATCGTTGGTGGTTTGGCCTTTGGTATTGTGTACATGGCAACCGATCCGGTTACCGGTGCCCAGACCAATAAGGGCAAATGGTATTATGGATTCTTTATAGGATTTATTTCAGTATTGATAAGGGTTTTCAACCCTGCTTATCCAGAAGGCGTATTCTTGGCTATTTTGTTGATGAACGTTTTTGCTCCAACAATTGATCACTATGTGGTTAGGGGAAATATTAATAAAAGATTGAAGCGTGCCAAGAACGCTACTATTTTACCTAGGGACGGTGAAGGAAAAGCACAGGAATTAAAAGCAGAAACAGTATAATCATGGCAGTTAATACAGATAAAAATAGTTACACCGTTATTTTTGCCGCCGTTATGGTGGTCATAGTAGGGTCTCTTTTGGCATTTTTTGCGTCTTCACTCAGTGAAAAGATCCAAGAGAATGAAAGACTGGAAAAACAACAGAATATCCTTTATGCCATGGGCGTAAACGAAAATGTGGATGAGGGAAGTGTAAATTTTGTTTCCACCGATAAGGTTGCAGGTGAATTTGAAAAATATATCACGGAGCAATTGGTAATTGAGGGGGATAAGATTACCAAGGACGACAATGCCTACCTGATAGACCTTAAAAAACAGGAAACTGAGGCCAAAGCTGGTAAAACAAGGAAATTACCATTGTTCATTGGTGAAAAGGACGGCTCAAAGTATTATATCATTCCTATGAGGGGCAAAGGTCTTTGGGATGCTATATGGGGATTTGTAGCCCTGGATAATAATTTGGTAGTAAAAGGCGTGTACTTCGACCATAAAGGGGAGACCCCAGGTTTAGGGGCCAATATTAAGCAACGTTACTTTATGGACGACTTTACCGGAGAATCCATTTTAAAAGGTACGGAATATGCCGGTATAGCCGTTGCCAAGGGAAATAACGATCCTACCAACGAAATTAAAGATGATAATGAGGTGGATGCATTGGCGGGAGCAACCATTACCGGTAACGGTCTGTCTGCAATGATCAAAGAAAGCGTAAACCTATATAAGTCCTACTTGGAATCAATACGAGCTAAAAATTAAAACATGGCACTACTTTCAAAAAAAGATACGAGTCTAATATTAGACCCTTTGGCAGATAACAACCCTATTACCATTCAGGTATTGGGAATTTGTTCAGCATTGGCAATTACAGCAGAACTAAAGGCATCCATAGTAATGGCCTTATCGGTGATGTTCGTATTGGGTATGGGAAATGTTGTTATTTCCTTAATGCGGAACATTATACCTTCCAAGATTAGAATTATTGTACAATTGGTGGTTGTAGCCGCCTTGGTTATTATGGTGGATCAGGTGCTTAAGGCCTTTGCATATGAATTGAGCAAAACGCTTTCTGTGTTCGTTGGCCTTATTATAACCAACTGTATCATTATGGGACGTTTTGAGGCTTTTGCTTTGGCAAACGGACCATGGAGGTCTTTCCTGGATGGTATCGGGAACTCGGCCGGATATGGTTTAATATTGATCATAATTGGATTTTTTAGGGAGCTATTGGGTTCAGGTACATTGCTCGGGTTTAAGGTCTTGGGCGATCCTATAGAGAAAACGGGTCTTTATGCCATAGGTTATGAGAATAACGGATTTATGTTGTTGTCCCCCATGGCCTTGATCGTTGTTGGTCTCATTATCTGGGTACAACGTTCTCGAAACAAAGCTTTAATAGAAGAAAACTAGTAGTCATCATAAGAATAGAATGTTATGTTAGAACATGTAGAATTATTTTTTAAATCCATATTTATAGATAATATGGTATTTGCCACGTTCTTAGGAATGTGTTCTTATCTTGCCGTTTCTAAAAAAGTGACTACTGCAGTTGGTCTTGGAGCAGCTGTGATCTTTGTATTGGCAGTAACGGTGCCCCTAAACTGGTTATTGGATCAGTATCTTTTAAGGGATGGGGCCTTAGCTTGGTTAGGACCTGAGTATGCGGATTATAACCTAAGCTTTTTATCTTTTATCCTCTTTATTGCAACCATAGCCACTATGGTGCAATTGGTAGAGATTGTTGTGGAAAAATTTTCTCCAGCGCTCTATAACTCTTTGGGTATATTTTTACCACTTATTGCGGTAAACTGTGCCATATTGGGAGGTTCGTTATTTATGCAGTCTAGGGACATCCAAACTCTTGGATTGGCCTTTAATTATGGACTTAGTTCCGGTATCGGCTGGTTCTTGGCTATTTTGGCCATTGCAGCCATACGTGAGAAAATTAGATACTCCAATGTTCCACCACCACTTAGAGGTCTAGGAATAACCTTTATAATCACTGGACTTATGGCTATTGGTTTTATGAGTTTTGGCGGTATGTTAACTGGCGGTGATGAGGCTCCCAAGGAAGTGGAGCAAAATACTGCACAACAGTTAGAGGAAGATAAAATAATTAAGGAGACCAAAGAAAATACGGTTTCTTATAACAACGCTATAATAAACGAGTAAAAATGATATTAGCTACAAGTACAATTGGAACAATAGTGATCACGGTAGTTGCTTTTTTAATACTACTGTTATTGTTGGTGGCACTATTACTGTTTACCA
This sequence comes from Arenibacter troitsensis, assembly GCF_900177645.1. Lineage (GTDB taxonomy): Bacteria > Bacteroidota > Bacteroidia > Flavobacteriales > Flavobacteriaceae > Arenibacter > Arenibacter troitsensis. The sequence continues at coordinate 160,877 of NZ_FXAO01000005.1, read as the reverse complement.
AGGAAAAATTATCCCCATCGGGGCCGGTAACCATAACCATTAATGGTGAAAAGAAAATTGAAGTAAGTTCTGGGGGGTCATTATTGTCCACTTTGGGAAACCAGAAAATATTTCTTCCTTCTGCCTGTGGAGGTGGAGGAACCTGTATTCAGTGCGAATGTCATGTGTTGTCCGGGGGTGGAGAAGCGCTTCCTACGGAAACACCTCATTTTTCCAAAAAGGAATTGAACCATGGTGCCCGTTTGGCCTGTCAAGTAAAGGTGAAGCAGGATATGGAAATCACTATTCCTGAAGAAGTTTTCGGAATTAAAAAATGGCAGGGAACTGTGGTACGTAATTATAACGTGGCTTCATTTATCAAGGAATTTGTGGTAGAAATTCCTGAAGATATGGGGTATAAGGCCGGTGGATATATACAGATCGAGATTCCTCCCTGTGAAGTGAAATTCTCTGAAATGGATATCACTGCGCATCCTGAAGAGCACGAAACCCCAGATAAGTTTCAGGCAGAATGGGATAAATTTAATTTGTGGCCGTTGGTCATGAAGAACCCGGAAACTGTGGAAAGAGCTTATTCTATGGCTTCTTATCCTGCTGAGGGAAGGGAAATTATGTTGAACGTTCGTATTGCCACTCCACCTTGGGATAGGGCCAAAAATGGTTGGATGGACGTTAATCCAGGGATTGCATCTTCCTATATCTTCAATTTGAAAAAAGGAGATCCAGTGGTAATTTCCGGACCTTACGGTGAATTCTTTATCAACGAATCGGATTCGGAGATGTTATATGTTGGTGGAGGTGCAGGTATGGCTCCAATGCGTTCACATTTATATCACCTGTTCAACACTTTAAAGACCAACAGAAAAGTTACCTATTGGTATGGTGGTAGGTCTAAACGTGAATTGTTTTATTTGGAGCATTTTTATAGACTTGAAAAGGAGTTTCCAAACTTCAAGTTCTATTTGGCGCTATCGGAGCCTTTACCAGAGGATAACTGGAAGGTAAAAGAGAATATCGATGCCCCAGGAGATGGGTTTGTAGGTTTTATTCACAATTGTGTAATAGAAAATTACTTGAACCATCACGAATCGCCTGAAGATATTGAACTATACTTCTGTGGGCCACCATTGATGAACAAGGCAGTTCAGAAAATGGGAGAGGATTTCGGTATTCCTGATGAGCATATTAGATTTGATGATTTCGGAGGTTAATTTATAGCCTTCACAAATTACAGGACCTTGAAGGTCTAATATTAGACCTGTCAGGTTTTAAAACCTGACAGGTCTTTTTTTTGAGCAATGTTTTAAGAATGTCAAGATTTATTTTTGGCTTAGAAATTTAAAATATAGACAATGAGTACGCCCTTAACGGAACAGGAATTGCATAATTTGGCCATGAATATTGTTGGAAAACAATTGGAAGCCGAGGGGTTCGAGTTTATGGGGATTAATAGTAAACCCAAAAAAAATCCCCAATTTGTCTGTCTTAAGGATAAGAAATTATTTTTTATAGTGGTGCGTAGTGTACTGCATCCGCAAGATCCAAGGGATTATGATAGATCCCTAATGCAGAAAATTAAGGATCATGCCCTGGCCCAAAACGGAGAAGCCTACTATGCCGGGGTAGGTCTATATAATGCAGAGGATAGGAATCTACCGGTTTATCTTAATGAAGCTTATATATTGGATTATGACGGACTTATTAAAATATAGTGTTATTCGTTTAGGGGTAATTTTTTTAGTTCTGGTCTTTGCAGGCTGTAGGAGCAATGAGTCCAAATGGGTAAAGAATATGGCCTCTGGATCTGCCTTGGGAACTTCCTATAACATTACCTATTTGGCGACTTCGGAATTGAATTTTGAACAGGAAATTGATTCCCTTTTTCAGGTTTTAAATCGATCTATGTCTACCTATATACCTACTTCCGATATCTCACGAATCAATGCGGGAGATTCTACTATTGTTGTAGACGGTATGTTTAGGGAGGTTTTTGAACTTTCGGGTAAGGTTTTTGAAGCTACGGGTGGTTATTTTGATCCTACAGTTGGCGTTTTGGTGAACGCCTGGGGTTTTGGACCGGGAACGGAGTTGGAAATGGACAGTATTAAGGTAAATAGTCTGTTGGATTACGTGGGGTTCAACAAAGTGGCCATTAATTCCGATAATACAATAAAAAAATTGGATCCTGCCATATATTTCGATTTCAATGCCATAGCCAAGGGATATGCGGTAGATCGTCTTGCCGTTTTATTGAGGAACAAGGGAATTGCGGATTTTTTGATAGAGGTAGGAGGAGAACTTCTGGCCCAAGGGGAAAACAGGCTCAAGAATAAAAAATGGGTCGTGGCCATTGATGATCCCATGATGCAGGAAAGTAGGACCTACAAAAGAACCCTGTATATGAAAGACATTGCCATGGCATCCTCAGGGAATTATAGAAAATTCAAAATTGATCCCGATACTGGTGCCAAGTACGTCCATACAATAGACCCTAAAACTGGCTATACCAAGAGCTCCAATATCTTGGCAACAAGTGTAATGGCTAAGGATTGTGCCACTGCAGACGCTTTTGCTACTTCTTTTATGGCTATGGATCTGGAGAAAACTAAGACCATATTGGCCCAACATAAGGAATTGGAAGGCTATATTATTTATTTGGATGCAGAAGGAAACGTATTGGAATATATGACCAACGGATTTAAGGTAAATGTACTGGAGTAGTTATTTGGATACTAAGGGTATAATTTCTCCTTTGGCCAAACGATACTGGTCCACATCGGCATCGGATAGTTTTTTGGTGTAATCCACTTCCTCTACCTTAAAACCCATAGATCTTAGCTTTGAAAAATAATCCCGTCCATAAATACGAACGTGGTCGTACTGTCCAAATATTTTGGCCCTTTCCTTTTTGTCCGTAATACTATTGTCCTCATAAGTATCCGCCCTATTAAGGTCTTGCGGAATTTGAAAAATACCCCATCCTCCAGGTTTTAATACCCTGTACAATTCTTGCATTGCTTTGGTATCGTTGGGGATATGTTCCAGAACATGGTTACAGAATATGACATCAAAGGAATTTTCGGCAAAAGGAAGGTTACAAATATCCGCTTTTACATCCGCTAAGGGCGAATTTAGATCGGTGGTAGTGTAGTCCAGGTTTTTTTGGTTTCTAAATCTTTTATAAAATGCCTGTTCGGGCGCAAAATGCAAGACCTTAAGTTTGTCCGTAAAAAAATTGGTCTCATTTTTTAGATAAAGCCATAATAATCGGTGCCGTTCCAAGGATAGGGTAGAGGGCGATAATACATTTTCCCTGGGATGTTCATAGCCATAAGGAAGAAAGTTCTTAAATCTCTTTCCATCTATTGGGTCGGTATAACGATCGCCCCGCATGCTAAATGCCATAAGGGGCCGTACCCAATAACTTAGTTTAATAAGTAGTGGCCTGGGGATGGTATTTAAGATGTATTTAAATAATGTTTTCAAAGTGCTTTACCGAATTTGCCATAGAACTAAAGAAATTTCACCAAGCGTTTTCAAGAGGTAATTTATAATGGCTTTACTAGTGAATGGCAGACCTGTCTATTTGGACCTACTAAGCGGTCTTGGTTATAGGCCCTAAAAATTAAACAAGCTTGAAAAACTGGATTAATGTTATAGCACCAGAGCTTTTTGGCGGAATTCCGCTTCCTCGTCACTTTCTATTCCCAGGGCCTCATAGATATAAGCAAAGGTGGATAATAACTCGGGCTTTCCATCTATGATGGCAACATCATGCTCAAAATGAGCACTAGGTTTATTATCTGCCGTTAGAATGGTCCAGCCATCCTTTAGTTGCTTTATTCTTCTGGTGCCTAAATTAATCATGGGTTCAATGGCCACAACCATGCCTTCTACAAATTTCTTGCCGCGTCCACGTTTGCCGTAGTTTGGCATTTCTGGATCTTCGTGCATTTCCCGGCCCAATCCGTGACCCACCAATTCCCTGACCACACCGTAACCATGGCTTTCGGTATACTGTTGAATGGCATAACCAACGTCTCCTACACGGTTTCCGACCTTAAATTCACGTATCCCCACATATAGGGATTCTTTGCTGACCTGTAACAGTTTTTTTGTTTCGGCATCGACCTCCCCGACCTCAAAGGTGTAGGCGTGATCCCCATAAAAGCCGTTTTTAAGGACCCCGCAATCTATAGAGATAATATCCCCTTCCATCAAAGGGGTGCTATTGGGAATTCCATGGACCACCTGGGCATTGGGGCTCATGCACAATGAATTGGGAAAATCGTACAATCCCAAGAAACCCGGGACACCACCGTGATCCCTTATAAATGTTTCTGCCATGCTGTCTAGCTTTAAGGTGGTAACCCCTGGCTTAACCTCACTGGCCAACATTCCCAAAGTCTTGCTCACGATCAATGCACTTTCGCGCATTAATTCTATCTCTTCTAAAGTCTTGATCTTTATCATAGAATGCAAATGTAAAACAATACTTTTAAAACTGCACGTTTAGAGGTATTTGCAAATACGTTGAAAGCTGAAAAATAATTACACCAAGGGGTTTCTTGTCATCAATGCCGGTTGTGGAACACCCATTAGCTTAAGAATGGTAGGTGCAATATCACCTAAAACACCATCCTTTATACTCTTCAATTCTTTGTCTACCAAAATTAAAGGGACTGGGTTTGTGGTATGTGCCGTATTTGGACTACCGTCCGGATTTATCATGGTCTCGCAATTTCCGTGATCGGCAATGACCAAAGTGGTATATCCGTTTTCCAGACCCGCGTTAATTACGGATTCCGCACAACTATCCACAGTCTCACAAGCTTTTATTGCCGCTTGCATATCTCCGGTATGCCCAACCATATCGGGGTTGGCAAAATTGAGACATACAAAATCTACCTCTCCTTTTTTCAACTCGGGAATTATGGCATCCCTTATTTCGTAGGCGCTCATCTCTGGTTTTAGATCATAGGTTGCTACCTTGGGGGACGGACATAGAATTCGCTCTTCCCCCTCAAATGGAACTTCCCTGCCACCGTTAAAGAAAAAGGTAACATGTGGGTATTTTTCGGTTTCTGCTATTCTAATTTGTTTCTTGTGGGCCTTGGCCAAGGTTTCTCCCAAGGTTTCGCTAATGTTATCCTTATCATAAACTACTTTCACTCCCTTGTAAGAATCATCGTAGTTGGTCATGGTAACATAATATAGGTCCAATTTATGCATGTTGAGTTCATGCATATCTTCCTGACTTAGCACTTGGGTAAGCTCCCTACCACGGTCTGTCCTAAAATTGAAAAAGATTACAACATCACCATTTTTAATAGTAGATAAGGGGGCCCCTTGATCATCAGTGACCAATAATGGTTTTAAGAATTCATCCGTAATCCCGGATGCATAGCTGGCCAGGATGGATTCTTCAACGTTGGTTGTTTTTTGTCCTTCACCATTCACCAATAGGTCATAGGCCAATTTTACCCGTTCCCATCTCTTGTCCCGGTCCATGGCATAATAACGGCCAATAACACTGGCCAGTTTTGCATTTTTGTCGGAGCAATAATTATTCAGCGCTTCTACATACCCAATTCCACTTTTAGGGTCTACGTCCCTACCATCGGTAAAGGCATGGATATAGGTTTTTGTAAGGCCGTAGCTTTCGCTGGCATCAATAAGTCCCCTAAGGTGGGAGGTATGGCTATGTACGCCTCCATCACTGAGCAATCCCAATAAATGGACCGGTTTGTCATTGTTTTTGGCATACAGCAGCGCATCTTTTAGTACTTGCTCGTCTTTTAAGGTATCCTGATCAATGGCCAGGTTTATCTTTGCCAAATCTTGGTATACTATTCGGCCGGCCCCAAGGTTCATATGGCCCACTTCACTATTGCCCATTTGTCCTTCAGGCAACCCTACATTCATTCCATCGGTGAGGAGATTGGAATTGGCGTATTTGGTATAAAGGGAGTCTATAAAGGGCGTATTGGCATTTTCTATGGCGGAGACTTTAGGGTCTGGAGATTTACCCCATCCATCCAAAATCATTAAAATTACTTTCTTGTTCATATTATGTTTGTTGTTAGTGTCAAAAATAAAACTATTGTATATGGATTGCTAGAATTTTGGGCAGCTTTTTCTAAAATTTTATATACACAGAGCATTTTCTTTAATAGATAGGGGGGAAGCGGATTTTTTGTTAAAATTTTGTTATTTAAAGGAAAAAAGTGAAACAAATTAAACGTTATGGAGTCTGTTAGGGTAATCAATAATCACTAATTAATCTTATTCATCATGAGAAAAACAATTTTAACAGTCGCCATTGCTTTATTGTTTATGGTTGCAGGCGTTCGTGCCGAGAGTAGTAACAGTCTTTACGCCCAAATTGAATCGGGAATAATGGTTAAGCCAGGGGAACTAAGTTCTTTTTGTAAGGCCATCGTCCAAGGAGATTTGGAAACAGTTAAACGACTAATTGAGTTAGGTGAAGATGTTAATCAAAAATCCTTGGGAAAAACACCTGCCATTTTTGCCGCACGTTACAACAAAGTGGAAATTCTGGAGATTCTTATCGCCAATGGGGCCAATCTTAAAACGAAGTGCGATAATGGTTACAATGCCAAGAAACATGCCGAAATATCCAATGCCAACGAGGCCTTGGAGGTAATCAACGCTAGCCTACAGAAGAAATAGTTGTTGCGAATGCAGTAAAAAAAAACCTATCGAATGTATTCGATAGGTTTTTTTTATTACCTCAATTTGCTTTTATAGTGTTCAGGTAAAAGAGCAAATTAAATGGTCTAGAATTCAAATCCGGTAAAGGCCCTAAATAATAACGCATAAAGTGCCATGGACAGCATTGCCATACAGAATACGGAGTAGATCTTTAATAATACAACTACGAATTCTGGTTTACAATTTTCGAATGCCGATACATAAATGTTCTTAAAATGTAATAAAGTTCCCATATAGTCTCATTTAAATGATTGTAAATCAAAGCTATAAGGGTTAAATTTGTGTGGGTAATAAGATTTGGTTCCGGTGCAATATACTAATAATACACTTAAATTCTAATCTTGAAAAGAGAATTTGGCTATTGTTGGCCCTTAATTCGGTCAATGGCCTCTTTTATCCGTTCAATGCGATTATCGGGGTCAGGATGTGTACTTTGAAATTCGGGTACTCTGTTTGGACCGGCCGCGGCCTTTAAAATTTCCATTACCTTAATCATTTCATAGGGGTCATAGCCAGATTGTATCATAAAAAGCACTCCCAATTCATCACTTTCCAATTCATCCTCCCGGCCATTGGTCAATAGGGTATTTTGGCCAATACTATTTACGATTCCACCGGCGTCTGCGCCAACGGACGCTCCCATACTTATGGTCTGCCAAAAGTTACTATCCGCAATCCTCTCTGCGGAATGTCTGCCAATTACATGTCCAATTTCATGTCCCAAAACTCCTGCTAGCTGAGCTTCGTTCAATTGGGAGAAGAGGGCATAGGTTACAAATACGGGACCACCTGGTAAAGCAAAGGCATTAATGGTTTGCTCATCTGCCAATAAATGAAAATCATATTTATATGGGGTTTCCCTGGCAATACTGTTATTTACCAATTTATTGCCCACCTGATCAACAAAAGCCTGCAATCGTTCATCGGGATATAGACCGCCATACTGCTGTGCCACTTCAGGTGCACTTTGCAGGCCAATGGCCACTTCTTGCTCCGTGCTCATATTTATGTTCTGAATCCTGCCGGTATAAGGATTTTCCTCCTTGTTGTTACAGCGCTGTATAAAGGCAAAGGCCACAATTGCCAAGCCTATGAATATCCTGATTTTCCAACTACCTCTTCTCATTTGTAATTTTTATGTCACAGTTATGAAATTACAAAAACTAATTATAGGAGATCTGGATTAATATCCAAAATATTGTTCTGAATGTAACCTTTTAGAAATCCTGTGGTGAAGTTTTCCTTCCCTATTATGTCTTCCTCCAATAATAGCTTAAAAATATTCCTTCGTCTAAAGGACTTTAACATGGGGACGGAAAGTGGGGCATAGCTATAATGCCATGGTTCATATTTAAATCCCTTTCTTTTAGGATTATCCGTATAAACCAAATAAAAGCCATATTTGTTGGCATTATCGTCCATCCATTTTTTTAATAGGTGGAAAGGGCCCCCTTCTTCAAATTTTTCGGGCACCAAAACATCCCCAGTTGTTTTTGGATAGCCGTCAATGATATCTATATCTGTTCCCCAATGGTGCCTGCTGGTACCGGGGATGGTGCTATATTCTATGATTTTTTCAATGGCACCCAACTTGGTCATTCCTTTTTCTTCCGTAAACTGCAGGTATTTACGTTCCCAAATACCTTCCTGGCGATAAAAATTACGATAACTAGATACAATTTTTAGATCCATGCCCTCACTATAGGCAGCTCTTTTCATCTCTACAAAGGCATCATGGGCTTCTTTTCTTAAATTGATGTGCTCACCATATAATTTAATATCCACTTTGCCCATTAATTCGGCTACTGAATATTCTGTTTCCTGATTAAGGGTGAGGCCTGGCAGTAGTGAAAGGGCAAGACCGGTATAGCTGCTTTTTTTGATAAAAGATCTTCTTTGCATAGGGTATTAATTATATAATTTTAAGCAATTCATGTATTCCAATTACCCCAAAAATATTGCCATGTTTTACCTACCATGGGCAATGATTCCTTTAACTCGGGAAATATGAACAAAATTGAAACTATAAAGTTACTTAATTTCTGTAAGACTTGGTTAGGACCAATGAGGAATTACTGGTTGGGATAGGGGAGATTTGGGAGGATTTTTCTTGGAACAGGCAATACCTGTCCTTATTAAAACCATAGTAAAAATTAGTGGCTGATAAAGATGTGGAAGTGTAAGCAATTTTTAATTCTGGGAATTTTGGGAAAGATATAAATAGCCCTGATGCTTTATTTTTAGATCGTTTAGGGTAATAATGTAGAAGTATACCCCCGAAGGCAATCCAATATCCCCTTTGACCAGCATATTCCTATTGGAGATACCTTCAAATTCATCCCTATAGTTTTCTTTGTAATATACCAATACGCCGTATCTATTGAAGATTTGTAGTAGATTGTTGGGGGATTCCTCTATGCCGTCTATTACAAGATAATCGTTGGTGCCATCGCCGTTAGGCGTTAAAAAATAATTGCCCAAGTCTATGGTGGTAAGACTTTCATTAATATCCAGAACCCCTCCAATGGTAATTATCTCGTAATTATTTGGAACAAACGTATCCGAGCTTAAAGTTCCAAAGGAAAATTCACCTTCCAAAGCGGAATTCCCGAGATTGATCCATTTCTGCTGACTTTTGCTCCAACCTACCACGATTAGGTCACTAATGTAATTCGCCAGCTTGCCTATATTGCTCCTGTTGTCCCAGCTTAGGGTAACGGTGCTTGGCAAGTCGCCTTCCAGGCGCCAAAATTCCTGATTGCTAACTGCGGCCACGTTAAAATCCTTTGCCCCTGTATCAAAATTTTCGTTGAAACTGGATAAGTTATCAGGGCCAACAAAGAAATAGGCACATTTGGCCAACGCATTAACGCTTTCCGAAGTTATCGTTAAAGGTCGAATTCGGTCATCATCCCCAACCGGAAAAGTAAAGGATTCCTTATTGGCAATAGCCCCGTAGCCATCAATTTTAGTATTGTTTCCCTCACCCACATAAAATGAATCATCGGCAAAATTTAGGAAAACATTGGAACGATTCCTGGGGGTAAATACATTGCCATGTATGAAGTTGAAATTATTCAGTATCCCTACGCTCGTTTCCAGATAGAGACCTGCATTGACAGCTACCTCGGAATCATAAAATACGGGAGTAAAGGCTCCGGAAATGGTCAAGGGGTCGTTATCGCCATAAAAGCCTACCAAACCTAAATTTTCATCAAAGGTCCCGTCGTTGATTACGTTCATATGGAAACCCACCATGGCCGTTTCATGGACCTGTATATTGCCATAATTATGCACTGCGTCCTGCGCATTACCTAACAATACACCTATGAATATAATTGTAATAAATATGTTTTTAATACAGTTCATAAGGTTTCTGGAATGTGGGTGACTTTACCATTATATGTTGTACTTGTCTAATTGTTTGTTTTTATCTTTTGTGCCAGGGCGGGCCATTCTTTCGTCATATATCATTAACTGTGCTGCTTAAGGCTTAATTAATCGGGTATTTCTTAAATTAATTTATTGGAGGCATGTTCAATATTTTTTTACTTCGTTATAATCTATAAAATGAGACACAGTTACAACTATCCCCAATGCCTCTAGGGGAAACTCTGGATCCTCTTATGGTGGTATTGTCATAAGCACCTAGTGCCTGTGTACTTCTAAATATGTGGTTATAGGTACCATTCCCGTTATCTATTACCTGGTGGGTGTGGTTGCCTAAATTTAGGTTTGGGATCCTGTCATAAGGGACATTTTCAACTACGATCCTGTAATCTATTGGGGAATTGGTTCTATTCCCAAATTGTAACATGAATCCACTGTTCCATTGGTCTTGGAAAGTATAAACGATCAAATCTGTGGTCAAGGTGCCGTCAGGGTTACTGCCACCATTTCCATTTTGACCTCCCAAGCGATTAATTAACTGCCATTGGGTCCCATCACTCTGTAGCCAAATTACGGTTTTGGAGGTCAATTCTGTAGTTGAATCCCCTATTTCATTTATATAGGGACTCATGGTCAAAGTTTGCTGTGTAATATTTTTTAAGACATATACTCTACCCGTTGCTCCATTTGCGGCTGGGAGGGTAATGGAAATATTGGAATTAATAATTACTGTGTGATGGCTTTCATTCAAGGTTAGGTTACTTCCGGCAGTAGTAATTCCAGTAGACATTGAGCCATTAATTTGTAAGGTTGAATTGGCCAAAGATCCTGTATTGATACCTACCCTAGGCAGTGCATTTTGGGAATCACTGCTTCCCTGAACCCGGAAAAGCTCTTTGAGGAGACCATCCCTGTAATCATATCTTTTAAAGATAAAGGGTTCCGCACCGTCATCGCCAATTATAAATTCTACCTGTCCATTATTTGCGGTACCTGTCGATCCAATTTCAAAAAAATCGGTTCCTGCCGCACTACCTTTAAGCCTAAAATTACCGTCGGTATTGGTATAGAACATGGGCTTATAGAAGGAGGCGGCATCTGCTTGGAATTGCAGGGCAGATACACCGTTGGCGCCGCCCACATAGGTTAAATATTGATTTTGGTCCGTATAATCCGGATAATTTTGGACTAAACCAAGGGTTTGTCGCCTACCAAATTTTAGTATACTGGTATTGTTGGATCTAATATCCATGGCTACATCATTTTTAGTTCCTAAAAATGATGCTCCGGACACAGCAGTATTCCCATCCAATAACCAGTTGTCATTTGATGGGGTTACCCAATTGGTTCCATTGTAATAGTATACTTTCTTATCTGTTGTATTGTAGATCATGGATCCCGTAATAGATCCATTTATGGCGTTCATTTCTGTAGTGGTCGCCGTATTTAGTCCCAGCAAAAGTCCAGGATCTATTTGGGCGCGCGTTACATACGGAATTACATATAATAGCATGGCTATTATATAAGGGAATACCTTGCAGATCCTTGTATAGTCCGGGATGCCTTTATTATTAAAAATTATATGATCGAAATTATTAGTCATCTACTACAGATAAATTTATTTTAAATTAAACACCTAGATATATAAATGTATTTGCGACCAAATAAGGCTGATATTGATCGAAAGGCTGGTTGGAACCACCACTATTTACATTTACACTATGGGTATGGTTTCCAGTAGTATTGGTACTGTTAGTACCACCACTAAGTAAGACTTCCCTATAGGCATCGGAACTATGTCTAATGGATTCCCAAGAAAAATATCCCGAAAAGTCATGATTATGGTTCCCATTTGAGCTAGTGGTACCCGTAAAGTTAACATTGGGCAAATTGGCCTGGTTTAGTGTTGTGCTGGCTGCACCCCCTATATCCCCTAGGCTTTCCCCTGAATTGGGATGTTTTAGAACGCGGTCCGTAGCATCTGGAAGATTTCCTGTAATACCTATGCTATTGGCAGCACTGGCAGCGGAACTGGACAAGCTGGTCAAAGACCTTCCATTCAATAAATACCATCCTCCATGATCTGCAGATTGAAAACTATGTTTGGTTCGTCCAATTTCGGGTCCATTTGCACCAACCACCTTCCAATTTGTTCCATCAAAAATGTATAAGTTCTTGTCGGCTAGATTAAATACCAATGCCCCGGCAGAAGCTCCACTAATACTGGTCATGGCGGTGCTATTGGTTACTGAATGAACGGTAACCAATTCCTCTGCAGTTGGAGTTTGGGCCCTGGAAAAGGGAATCGCCAAAATAATAAATAGAAGAATTAATAAGTTATTTTTCATTCACCTAAATAAATTAATGTATTTACCACAATAAATGGTTGGTATTGGGCTATAGCAACAGATGATCCGCCACTATTTACAGTAAAACCGTGATTGTGATTGCCGTCTGTGCTAGAAGTAATACTACCACCCGCCAGTAATAAATTTCTATATGCATCTACATTGTTTCTTATTCTTTCGTCACTAAAATAACCGGACATGCTATGGTTATGGTTCCCATTGGAAGATGTAGTACCCGAGAAATCTACATTGGGTAAATTGGCTTGGGTAAGCGTTATTTGACTATTTCCTCCGATGTCGCCAAGACCCTGACTACCATTACTTTGTTTTAGTAGCGCATCTTGGGCATTGGGTAACCTTCCCCTAAATCCGAGATTTGAGGCGGCTGCTCTGGCATTGGAAGGCAGTCTATTGAGTCTGCGTCCATCCAGTACGTACCAGCCATCGTGATCCGAATTGCTAAAACCGGTCTTGATGTCGCCAATGTAAATATCTGTGGAGGCTTGGGTCCATGCAGTACCGTCATAATTCGTAAAGGAATTAGTAGTACTATTGAATGCCAAACTTCCTGTAATGGGACTGGCTACACCGGCCAACTCAGTGGCATTCAGGTTATGTACGGTCAACAGTAAGTTTCCGTCTACTTGTGCTTCCAAGGCCAAAGCGAAATTGAACAATATGAATATGTTAAAAATTCTTATCATCATTATTACCTAGAAATCCAAAATCATAAACATAAATTCAGAATTAAACCTTACCCTGTCTGATGCTCCATTATCATTGTCGCCAATAATAACTTCAAAACTGGAGGATGTTTGATTAATATATCCTATTCCAGGGTTATCATTACCCGCTCCATTACGATCGGGCTGCGTTAGTTGAATAATATAATTAGCGCTTGAAACCATACCTGAGGGTAAGTTTATTCTATAATGTCCATTGCCGGATAATTTGGTTACCGTTATTCCAGAGGTAGCCTTTACAATTCCTCCCGCTGCGGATATTTTTCCTATAGCTTTTATCATGTTATCTCCTTGAGGTCCTGTATCTCCCTTTTCACCTGTGGGGCCAGTTGGTCCTGTGGCGCCATCATTTCCGTTGGTACCTGCAGCACCGGCTGGACCAGTAGCTCCAGTGTCCCCTTTGTCTCCTTTAGGTCCAATAGCACCATCAATACCATCCGATCCTGCTGGGCCTGCTGCTCCTGTAGCACCAGTGTCACCCTTGTCGCCTTTAGCTCCAGTTGCTCCGGTCGCACCGGTATCTCCTTTGTTGCCTTTAGCTCCTGTTGCTCCCGTAGCACCTTTTACACCTTGTATTCCTTGGGCTCCAGTTAGTCCTGTAGCACCAGTATCTCCTTTTAGACCTTGAATTCCTTGAGCGCCAGTAGCACCAGTTGCTCCTGTGGCTCCGGTATCTCCCTTGTCACCCTTGGCACCAGTTGCTCCTGTGGCACCGGTTACCCCTTGAATTCCTAGCGCACCAGCAGCACCAGTAGCTCCGGTTGCTCCGGTTGCACCAGTATCTCCTTTATCACCTTTGTCGCCTGTGGCACCAGTAGCGCCAGTTGCTCCAGTAGCTCCTGTGGCTCCGGTATCACCTTTGACACCTTGTATACCTTGCTCTCCTTGAGCTCCAGTATCACCTTTTAGGCCTTGAATTCCTTGTGCACCAGTAGCACCTGTAGCACCGGTATCACCTTTGTCTCCCTTGTCGCCTTTGGCACCAGTATCTCCTTTCTCACCAGTTGCTCCAGTAGCTCCAGTGTCACCTTTTAGACCTTGAATTCCTTGTGCACCAGTATCTCCTTTATCACCTTTTACACCTTGGATACCCTGTTCTCCTGTGGCTCCTGTAGCACCAGTATCTCCTTTGGCTCCGGTGTCACCCTTGACACCTTGTATTCCTTGAGCGCCAGTGTCACCTTTCTCACCAGTAGCACCAGTTGCTCCAGTTTCACCTTTGGCGCCTGTAGCACCGGTATCACCTTTCTCACCTTGGATCCCTTGAATTCCTTGAGCTCCAGTGTCTCCCTTGACACCTTGAATTCCTTGAGCGCCAGTAGCACCAGTTGCTCCTGTGGCTCCGGTATCACCTTTGACACCTTGTATACCTTGCTCTCCTTGAGCTCCAGTATCACCTTTTACACCTTGTATACCTTGCTCTCCTTTATCACCTGTGGCTCCAGTAGCTCCAGTAGCTCCTGTGGCACCGGTTACCCCTTGAATTCCTAGCGCACCAGCAGCACCAGTAGCTCCGGTTGCTCCGGTTGCACCAGTATCTCCCTTGTCACCTTTTTCACCAGTCGCACCAGTAGCCCCGGTTTCACCTTTGTCGCCCTGATCACCTTTGGCACCAGTAGCACCAGTCGCACCGGTATCACCTTTGGCTCCTGTAGCTCCGGTTGCACCAGTATCACCAGTATCTCCTTTATCACCTTTTACACCTTGGATACCCTGTTCTCCAGTGGCACCGGTATCACCTTTCTCACCTTGGATCCCTTGAATTCCTTGAGCTCCAGTGTCTCCCTTGACACCTTGTATTCCTTGTGCGCCAGTCGCACCAGTATCTCCTTTATCACCTTTTACACCTTGGATACCCTGTTCTCCAGTGGCACCGGTATCACCTTTCTCACCTTGGATCCCTTGAATTCCTTGAGCTCCAGTGTCTCCCTTGACACCTTGTATTCCTTGTGCGCCAGTCGCACCAGTAGCTCCAGTTTCACCTTTGTCGCCCTTGTCGCCTTGGTCTCCCTTAGCACCGGTATCACCCTTTATACCTTGGATACCTTGCTCTCCGGTTGCACCAGTAGCTCCGGTATCACCTTTCTCACCTTGGATCCCTTGAATTCCTTGAGCTCCAGTGTCTCCCTTGTCACCTTTTTCACCAGTATCTCCTTTGTCGCCTGTGGCACCAGTAGCACCAGTAGCACCAGTAGCACCAGTTGCTCCGGTTGCACCAGTATCACCAGTATCTCCTTTATCACCTTTGTCTCCCTTAGCTCCGGTTTCACCTTTGTCGCCCTGATCACCTTTTGCACCAGTATCTCCCTTGTCTCCTTTCTCACCAGTCGCACCAGTGTCACCTTTGGCTCCGGTATCTCCCTTGTCACCCTTGGCTCCAGTTGCTCCTGTGGCACCGGTTACCCCTTGAATTCCTAGCGCACCAGTAGCTCCGGTTGCTCCTGTAGCACCAGTGTCACCCTTGTCGCCTTTGTCACCTTTAGCACCAGTGTCACCTTTGGCTCCAGTTGCTCCGGTTTCACCTTTGTCGCCTTGGTCTCCCTTAGCTCCTGTGTCACCCTTGACACCTTGTATTCCTTGTGCTCCAGTGTCTCCTTTGTCACCTTTGGCTCCAGTTGCACCAGTTTCTCCTTTATCACCTTTGTCTCCCTTGTCACCTTTCTCGCCAGTCGCACCTGTAGCCCCGGTTTCACCCTTGTCGCCCTGGTCACCTTTAGCGCCAGTGTCACCTTTGTCGCCCTGATCGCCTTTGGCTCCAGTTGCACCAGTATCTCCTGTGGCTCCAGTTGCACCAGTATCACCCTTGTCTCCTTTATCACCTTTGGCTCCAGTAGCACCAGTATCTCCTTTATCACCTTTGTCGCCCTGATCGCCTTTTACTCCGGTGTCACCCTTGACACCTTGTATTCCTTGCGCGCCAGTGTCTCCTTTGTCACCTTTCTCACCAGTAGCACCGGTATCACCCTTGACACCTTGTATTCCTTGAGCTCCAGTGTCGCCCTTGTCGCCTTGGTCACCTTTAGCGCCAGTGTCACCTTTGTCGCCCTGATTGCCTTTGGCTCCAGTTGCACCAGTATCTCCTTTGGCTCCAGTTGCACCAGTATCACCCTTGTCTCCTTTATCACCTTTGGCTCCAGTTGCTCCCGTAGCTCCAGTTGCACCAGTATCTCCTTTATCACCTTTGTCTCCCTTGTCGCCTTGGTCTCCCTTAGCTCCGGTTTCACCTTTGTCGCCCTGATCGCCTTTTGCTCCGGTGTCACCCTTGACACCTTGTATTCCTTGCGCGCCAGTGTCTCCTTTGTCACCTTTTTCACCAGTATCACCTTTGTCACCTTTCTCACCAGTTGCACCGGTATCACCTTTTACACCTTGAATTCCTTGGGCGCCAGTCGCACCAGTGTCACCTTTGGCTCCAGTTAGTCCTGTAGCACCAGTATCACCTTTCTCACCTTGGATTCCTTGAATTCCTTGAGCTCCAGTGTCTCCCTTGTCACCTTTTTCACCAGTATCTCCTTTGTC
>NZ_FXAO01000005.1:57323-142742 GCF_900177645.1 Arenibacter troitsensis | reverse complement strand
GCACCAGTATCTCCTTTATCACCTTTGTCTCCCTTGTCACCTTTGTCACCTTTATCTCCAGTTGCACCAGTGTCACCTTTTTCTCCAGTTGCACCAGTTTCTCCTTTATCACCTGTGGCTCCAGTTTCACCTTTGTCACCCTTATCTCCTTTGTCGCCTGTGGCTCCTGTAGCACCAGTGTCACCTTTTGCTCCGGTTGCACCAGTAGCTCCGGTTGCACCGGTATCACCCTTTACACCTTGTATACCTTGCTCTCCCGTAGCACCGGTAACTCCCTTGTCACCTTTGTCGCCAGTAGCACCTGTAGCACCAGTATCACCTTTTAGACCTTGAATTCCTTGTTCTCCTGTGGCTCCTGTAGCACCGGTATCACCTTTCTCACCTTGGATCCCTTGAATTCCTTGAGCTCCAGTGTCACCCTTGACACCTTGTATTCCTTGTGCGCCAGTCGCACCAGTAGCTCCTGTTTCACCCTTGTCGCCTTGGTCTCCTTTAGCGCCAGTGTCACCTTTGTCGCCCTGATCGCCTTTTGCTCCGGTGTCACCCTTGACACCTTGTAATCCTTGGGCGCCAGTGTCTCCTTTGTCACCTTTCTCACCAGTCGCACCAGTTGCTCCGGTTTCACCTTTGTCTCCTTGGTCTCCCTTAGCTCCGGTTGCACCAGTATCACCTTTGTCACCTTTCTCACCGGTAGCACCAGTTGCTCCAGTTTCACCTTTGTCACCCTGATCTCCTTTTAGACCTTGAATTCCTTGGGCTCCAGTCGCACCAGTATCACCTTTTACACCTTGGATACCTTGCTCTCCTGTAGCACCAGTTGCTCCGGTTTCACCTTTGTCGCCCTGATCGCCTTTGGCACCAGTAGCACCGGTATCACCTTTCTCACCTTGAATTCCTTGAGCTCCAGTGTCTCCCTTGTCACCTTTTTCACCAGTAGCACCGGTATCACCCTTGTCACCCTTATCTCCTTTGTCACCTTTTGCTCCAGTTGCTCCGGTTTCACCTTTGTCGCCCTGATCACCTTTGACACCAGTAGCGCCAGTAGCACCGGTTGCACCTGTGTCTCCCTTGGCTCCGTTTGCACCAGAAATACCAGCAGGACCTTGTGGTCCTGTTAAGTTTGAAGTTGTAAAGCTTGTTCCGTCTGTATAGTTGAAAGTAAATGTACCGTTGCCATTATCGACAGTAGATTGGATGCCGACACCTCCAGTGGCAGTTGAACCGCCCGTACACAAGCTATTCCATTGTGTTCCGTTGTAAAAGAAAACGCATTGTGCATCGGTATTAAATACCATTGCCCCACGAAGTGGCCTAATGGCCTGCATTTGCGTATTGGAAACTCTTGTTAGTACCAATGCTTTGTTGGTACTTTCCAATTCAACTATGGAAGCTGAATTAATGCTGTTTGGGTTTTCACCAATTTTTACTTGTGCAGTTGCAAAGGAGCAACTCATCAAAAACAGTAATAGGAGTAATTTTCTAAAGTCCATTCAAGGGGATTTGGGGTGCTAAGACCTATATCGACTCAAAATTAGGTGACTTATAAAGTATTGTTAAAAAAATGTTGTGAACCGGGCAAAAGCTGTTGTGTACCAACATTCTCGGCAATTAGGTCTATAAAATATGCCTTTGGTCGAAGGGGATATTACGGAATATTCTTATAAAATTAGAAAAGACACTATAGTTGGGATCTTGAAATGTAAGCCATTTTAAGCATTCAATTTTACAAGAATTCGGTATCAACTCGCTAATAGGTCTATACAATGAGAGCTATAAAAATTGGGAATTCTTGGATCGCTATTTTAGATATTAGTGTTGAGATCCCAGATGTTAAACTCTGGATTTTAAACATTAAAGCCACCAACTGTTCACTTCTTAACAACTTCGATTTCCCCTACGCTCAATCTCCAATTACTTCACTTGGTGGCTGGGCCTATCCGTTCCGTTCAGGCGGGCGTAGCCGAAGCTACAACTTACAATAACTAAAGGGACAATGGATTGGAAACGGAAGTCATTTCGACATGAGCCCTTCTTCTGGCGATTGAGAAGTCGCACATGTTTGGTCGGAGCCACTTGTGTGATTTAGCTCATGACATCCTCATTTACCGAGTATTCGTGAACCTTCGGTTTCTCACTTTCGTTCGAAATGACTCCTATCCCTTTCAACTTAAACTTTCAACATTCAACCTTGAACCTTGAACCTTGAACCTTGAACATTAAACTTGAAACCCTTTCACTGCCCACCAGCTTCGATTTCGACTCCGCTCAATCTCCGTTAGGACAGACTTTGAATTTTCAACATTCAACTTTTTAATGCTCCAAATACAAGAATCCCTGATAGTTAAGCTTTAGATCTTTCATGGCAATCACATAGAAATAGACACCATTGGGCAATCCGGCTCCGCGGTTTATGACCAAATTATCCACATTGGAGTAACCGGTAAAGCCATTGGTGTAGTTGTCCTCCTCATATACCTTTTGGCCTTGACGGTTAAAAATACTGATGGTATCATCATTGGAAAGTTCCAATTCCTCTATATAAAGGGCATCGTTTACGCCATCGCCATTGGGGGTTACCAGGTAATTGTCCAAGGTAAGCAATTCTTTGGCCGTGGCTTCGGAGGCAAAAGTAATTACGGCATAATCATCCGGAACAAAGTTGTCCGAAACCAAAAACCCTTGGGAGAGGTCGCCCACCACCGAAGCAGCGCCCAGGTTTACCCAAGATCTCCCACTAATGCTCCAACCCACGGGAATAATCTTGGCCACATCCTCGGTAAGGGCCGCTATATTGCTGCGTTCGTTCCAGCTGATCTGAATGGAAGACGAAACACTGCCCTCCAAATGCCAAAACTCTACCTCACTGATATCGCCCATGGTCCTGGGTTTTTTAGTAGGGTCAAAACTTTCCGGGAAGGTGGTAGGGTTGGTGGGACTTTCCCTGTAATAGGCACATTTGGCAAAGCTGTTGGTGCCGGTACTATTCAGGGTCAGGGACCGTAATTGTTCCGAATCGCCCACGGGAAAAATAAAATTTTGTTCATTATTGATGGTGACATAACCATCTACCTTGGAGAGGTTGCTTTCGCCTACATAAAAGGCATCCTGAAGAAAATTAAAATAGACGTCCTGTTGTTGCCTTGGGGTAACAAAATTGCCTGCAATAAAATTGGTGTTGGAGCTAACGCTCATGCCTGTGTTTAGCATTACCCCCTGGTCATTGGCAATTTCGGTATCGAAGAACACTGGCATAAAGGCGCCCGAAACACTGATCATACCACTGCCATAAAAACCGGCCAGGCCTAAATTCTGGTCAAAGGAAGCATTGTTGATGAGGTTGGTATGAAAGCCTATCTGTCCTTCATTGTGGATACGGATGTTGCCACTATTGTACAGGGCCGTTTGGGCCTGTATCCCTAGGGATAGCAACAATGCGAAGATGTAGATAGCGTGTTTCATTTTCCTTGGACAGTATCCTTAGTCCTTGTTTTTTAATAGTGCCTTAATTTCTTCCATGTCCTTACGAAGCGACTGCAGTTCTGCGGACAGGGATTCGTTTTCATTTTTAAGCTGATCTATCTTCTTTTCCTGCTCTATGGTATGCAGGAACAATTCCTCAATTTTTTCGAGGTTAAGTTTGGATGCCTGTCCCAAATCCCAAAAGCCTTGAGCTTTAATTTCCGCTGAAGATTGAATGCCTGGTAAATGATGGTGTTTTTTTACAAAAGCTTCAATTTGCGCCAATGTTTGGAAATCATAACTGTCTTTTAAATCAGAATTCCCTAGAAAGTATTTTTGGAAGACGTAGTCGGGTACTGGCGAGTGAGTGCCAGTAACATTGACATTTCCATCAACTTGTAAGTTTCCAGTAGTACTAACATTTGCAGTAAACACAGGGTTGATTTTGGAGCCGTCTATGGCGGCGGTTCCTGATATATCTGCATTAGTAAGACTTTCGTCCAAGATTTGGTCCGTGGTTATTGTATTATTGCTAATATCCTCTGCTATAATAGTTCCATTGGCTATTTTCATTGACGTCACTGCTCCAGTCTCTATTTTATCTGCTATGATAGCATTATTTGAAATCATATCTGAGGTGATTGCATCATTCGCTATGTCAATAGTCACGTTGGTAAAAGCTGCATTGGTGCCGCCGGTGACATCCAAAGTTCCCGAACTTATAGATCCCGTGCCACTAGCAGTAGGCGGGTCTATCCAATCAACTCCGGTGCCGGTTGATGAAAGAATTTGGCCAGGAGTACCAGCATTGTTGTTAATATCCCTAAGCTCGTTATTAAGTTCCAAACTACCCGTGGCAATTATTTCCAGACCGTTTCCAACTGATTCTTGTAGTCGCAGAATCTCTAGTCCGCCAGCTGAGAAACCTATTTCGTCTGCTACATCCGAAAACATACCAGTATTTGGGTCGCCATTAAAACGATATGAAGGTTCACTTTCATCTCCTGGTGAGTTTAAAATTCCCTCAGATCGGATGGCTCCTGCAACATGAAATTTATTGGTAGGGGGATTTGCGCTATTGCCAATTCCAATGTTACCTAAACCTGTAAATACTAAATTATGATTTACGGTTGGCAGTTCATATGTTCTAATTAAATCTGTTTGAACGAGGTTGGTATTTTCAAGGTTCTCCCCACCGCTTACGCT
Source organism: Arenibacter troitsensis (assembly GCF_900177645.1). Taxonomy (GTDB): domain Bacteria; phylum Bacteroidota; class Bacteroidia; order Flavobacteriales; family Flavobacteriaceae; genus Arenibacter; species Arenibacter troitsensis. The sequence goes on along the minus strand of NZ_FXAO01000005.1, from coordinate 138,077 downwards.
TGCAATTTCGGTATCCACGTAAGTTTTGACCGCATTCTGAGTAGGGAAAAGCACATCAGAATTCCCGAGGTTTGCATTAGTTGATTTGTTTGCCGTATCTTCTTTAAGTGCAACGGCGGCTGAATCGTCCAGTGCTGAAATGTCTGCGAAGAACGAAGTAGCCCCTTCTGTTACGGTGAGGTTGGTCCCGTCAAAGGTTACTGCTGTTATGTCGTCATCTGCTGCTGCACTCGCTATTTCGGTATCCACGTAAGTTTTAACTGCATTCTGAGTAGGGAAAAGCACATCAGAATTCCCGAGGTTTACATTAGTTGATTTGTTAGCCGTATCTTCTTTAAGTGCAACGGCGGCTGAATCGTCCAGTGCTGAAATGTCTGCGAAGAACGAAGTAGCCCCTTCTGTTACGGTGAGGTTGGTCCCGTCAAAGGTTACTGCTGTTATGTCGTCATCTGCTGCTGCACTCGCTATTTCGGTATCCACGTAAGTTTTAACTGCATTCTGAGTAGGGAAAAGCACATCAGAATTCCCGAGGTTTACATTAGTTGATTTGTTAGCCGTATCTTCTTTAAGGGCAATGGCGTTATTCGCCGCTGTTTCGTTTGCATCGACATCAGCCTGTACCGTTGCGATGGCCACCGAATCGTCCAGTGCCGAAATGTCAGCGGAAAAAGAAGTGGCGCCTTCGGTCACCGTCAGGTCTGTACCATCAAATGAGACTGCGGTAATATCATCGTCCGATACGGTTGCGATCTGGGTATCGACGTATGTCTTTACCGCTAGTTCTGTCGGGAAAAGGGTATTTGTGGCGTCCGCTAGGTTGACATCGGTTGATTTGTTAGCCGTATCTTCTTTAAGGGCAATGGCGTTATTCGCCGCTGTTTCGTTTGCATCGACATCAGCCTGTACCGTTGCGATGGCCACCGAATCGTCCAGTGCCGAAATGTCAGCGGAAAAAGAAGTGGCGCCTTCGGTCACCGTCAGGTCTGTACCATCAAATGAGACTGCGGTAATATCATCGTCCGATACGGTTGCGATCTGGGTATCGACGTATGTCTTTACCGCTAGTTCTGTCGGGAAAAGGGTATTTGTGGCGTCCGCTAGGTTAACATCGGTTGATTTGTTTGCTGCATCCTCTTTTAAAGCTAATGCAGATGTAAGTTCCATATCAGTAGTGAAAACTGGATCTAGGTCAACAGTGCCATTGAATCCACCATTTGTTCCAACGAAATCAATTTCTGTACCAGAAAGAAATGCGTTTGAAACTACTCCGTCAACCCCACCTGAAGCAAGAATTGTAGATATTCTTGTTTCTACATAATTTTGAGTTGCTGCATCCTGAGGTAATGTGGGATCCAAAAGATCATTAATTTGACTATTTCCAGCACTACTGCCATTGGTTAAAACACTAGCTAAATCTTGGGAACCTCCTCCAAGCCCTGAAAGGTCAATATCAAAATTATTTCCACCTTCTGTAATAGTTAGAGTAGTACCGGTTAATGTTGAAGCCGTAATAACTTCATTAGTTGTACTTCCATCAACTTCGGCCGTTAAATAACCATTATTGGCAACGAATGCATCCACCGCTATTTCATCCAAGGTGGTATCAATAGTTGAAAGGTCTAAAGTTCCATTAAAACCACCGCCCGATGCGGTAAAATCCAAATCGGTTCCATTGAGTTCAACTAAGGAAATAACTCCATCGGCACCAGCTCCAGCAAGACTACTCAAATCGACTGTGCCTCCTACGACCGTTGCCGGGTTAGATAAGGAAAGAATATTGGTTGTTGTGTTAAATCCAATGTTTGTAAGTTCATTGGTATCATCACCATCACCGTCATTGTAAAAGGCGCCGCCATCTGTACCTGAAGTAATGGAATTCTGGGCATCCGTACTTACAATGGTCTGTGCTGAACCACCAACAACATTGTCAACATAAGTTTTAACCGCGTTTTGGGTAGGGTAAAGTGTATTGGAGGTGCCTAACAGAACATTGGAGTCTTTGTTCGAAAGATCTTCTTTCAGTAATAATGCCGCATTAGTGGCAGCTTCATTGGCGTCAACATCCGCCTGAACAGCAGAGATAGCTGCAGATTCCTCCAATGTTGATAGATCTGCACTAAATGAGGTGGTTCCTTCGGTGACTGTTAGGGTTGTTCCTGAATAAGTTACTGCAGTTATATCATCATCGGTTGAAATTGTCCCTAATTGACCATCTACATAAGTTTTAACCGCATTTTGGGTAGGGTAGAGGGTGGTTGAGTTTCCAAGGGCGGTGTCATCGGATTTATTGGCCAGGTCTTCTTTGGTGCCAAGTGCCGTATTAATAGCCGCAATATCATTACTATTCTGGGTAATATTGTTGGCATTCACCGTTATGCTGTTGGCATTCGCCAAAATATCCCCGATCACCGTATCGGCCACTTTTATGGGGTCGGCCGAAGTGCCTGCTCCGGTAATCGTAGTCTGGTCCGCCTGGGTAGCACCGAGTTCGTTCTTGTTAAGCCATACCACATTGCCGCCAGCATCGGTCGTCAATAGCTGGTCAAAGGCGCCGGGTTCTATATCTTCTGGTTTAATGGTACCGTCTATTATCTCCAGGGTACCCACAGCGGCCTCCTGTATTTCGTCCTTTCCTACGGTGTTGTCCTGTAGTTCCGATGTGCCCACAGAATTGGGGGCCAATTGCCGCTCCCCAATGGTGGCCGTTGCAATATCGGCACCAAAAACGGTTTCGTTAACAATGTTCATTCCGGTGATCTGTCCCACCTTAAGGTCATAATTATTGCCACCGGTGGAAGTGATAACAACGGTGCCGTCGTCCGAAGTAAAGGTAATTGAGCCTGCCACGGCATCACAGATGTCTTTCCACTCCGTACCTGTATAGTAATGGATACATTGTACGTCCGTGTTGTACACCATGGCGCCTGCAGCCGGTGTAATGGCATTCATTTGTGCAGTGTTTACACGGGTAATGACCAATACCCTGGAACTGCTTTCCAGCTCCAGCACCGAACTGGGGTCTATATTCTGTGGGTTGTCGCCTATCTTTATCTGGGCCTGCACGGCCATTCCCAATAGCAGGCAAAAAAAGAAGTGGATATATTTCATTTTCAATTTTTTTAGTATTCTCCTATTGTTTTATTGTTCAAGGTTCAAGGTTCAAGGTTCAAAGTTAAAGTCAAAGTTTCTTGTACCAAAAACTGATGGATTTATACCTAAATCCATACGTTCTAAAAAATGGGGTGTCTCTACTTTTAAAATAGGGGCTATCAAAAGTAAAATTATCGTAAGATATTCACCCTTTTTTCGGGTAAAATACGTTACTACTAGGTGAACTGAAATCAATCTGCGTTAAAAGGGTATATTCTTACTTTCATAAGGTTTTTTTCCAGCTTCAAAGATGCGCGCCGTACCTTCGCCCTTAAGAATTTTATGGTCTCCGTTCACCAAAATATAGTTGCCTTCGCGGAGGCCTATTACGGGGGTAGTATTAAAGATATGAAATTCACGGATCCTAGTCTCCCTGGTTTCCCCTTTATGTTGGCTATTGGGGTCCGGATCCATATAATGCGGGTTGAGATTAAAATTTACCACACCCAAAGTGTCAAAACTGGGTGGGTACACTATGGGCATATCATTGGTGGTCTTCATACTAGGGCCGGCAATATTGCTGCCCGCGCTGGTTCCCAGATATGGGGTGCCGGACGCTATTTTGGCCTTCAACGGATTTATAAGCTGCAATTGGTGCAATTGCTGTACCAGGAGAAACGTGTTTCCCCCACCTGTAAAAATGCCTTCCGCTTGGGCAAGGCCTTCTAAGGGATCCGTAAAGCTATGGAGTCCTACCACCTTTTTATTTATTTTGGAAAAGGCCGTGGCCGCCAAGGCAGTATAGGCATCATGGGATATGCCGCCAGGCCTGGCATAAGGGATAAAGGTAATGGTGGAACAGCCTTTAAAAAACGACTGTAATTCTTCCAGGAGATATTCCAAATACCCTTGTCCAAATAAGGTAGAGGTACTGGCCAATATTATTTTTTTCATGTGTTCTACTCTTTGGGTACGGATAGGCAAGATACAAATTAACAAAAGTTTAAAGGTCCTTAACTTTTTTATGAACCCAACTTGCATTTTCTTTATCCCTTATTGGGATAAAAGCAGCACTTAAGTTTATTTCTTTAAGAAAAATAGGATATTTGACGCTTAATTTATCTAATTTTAAATAAAAAAATGCAAAATAAAATACTCCTCCTACTTTTCTTCCTTTGTGTTGCCATGTCCTATTCACAGGATGATGATCGCCAATACCTAAGGGGACAGGTACTGTATAGAAATGTGAACGTTCCCAATGAGAATGTCATTAATGTTACTACCGAAAGGGCCACGATTACCAATGATAAAGGGGAATTTGGGATTATGGTAAAGGCCGGGGACCAATTGGTGTTTACGGCCATTAATTACCAGTTGAAGGTGGTGGATATTACCGATGAAATTTTACAGAATAACAGATTGGTAGTAGAGGTTACTGAAAAAGTGACCGAACTGGACGAGGTGGTGGTTACCCCGGAAAATCAGGAAAAATTTCTCCAGGCCCAGAACAAGGAATTCCTGGACAGGGAATACGATTATGAAACTGACCGTTTAACGGAGGTGGAAAACATTGCCATTTCCAATGCCGACAAGGGTATGAAGGACGGACTTAATTTCGTCAATATTTTTAAAGCACTTATGTTGGCTACCAAGGGGAGTGATACCGATGTTGAGCGGGAGCCTTTAAAGGTTAGTGAGGTTTTGCGCCAGGTATATGATGATGAATTTTTTGTGCTGGATCTAAAGCTTCCACAAGACAAAATAGACGATTTTTTACTGTATTGCGACACCCAATTGCCAGAAAGGTCATTGTTGCAAAAGCGCAATGAATTTCAGCTTATAGATTTTTTGGTCACCCATAGCAAGACCTATTTGGAGGGATTGGAAGCGGAGAAGTAGTTGCTGGTTGCCAGTGGGCAGTAATCAGTGGTCAGTGAACAGTAATTAGTTGAATGTTGAAAGTTCAAAGTCTATCCTAACGGAGATTGAGCGGAGTCGAAATTGAAGTTGGTAGCCAGTGAACAGGTGAAAGTTGAATGTTGAAAGTTGAATGTTGAATGTTGAATGTTCAAAGTTTAGTGTCTAGCATCTAGTATCTAAGGTCTAATATCAAGCATGCCGTATTTCAATACTATTATCTAACATCCATTGTCTAACAAGCCCCAAGTATCAAGTCTTAAATATTAAGCCTTCTAGCCTTGAACAGGGCAGTTAAACCACAATAAACAGAACGTAGTGCGTATTGTCCCAATATATTTGGTTTTTATCATTTACAGTGTATTTGCACAAGCGCTAATGGCACAGGATTTTTCCAAGATTTTGGAAGGAAAAGTGTACAGTGATGATGGGGACGTGGCTGCTACCCACGTACTCAACACCACTACGAAAAAAGCCGCTATTACGGATATCAACGGATTTTTTTCCATAGCGGTAAGCCTAGGTGATACCCTGGTCTTTTCTGCCGTACAATACAAGCGCAAGGAAATGGTGGTGAATACCAGTATCCTGGAGAGTAAGTTTTTATCCGTTCCGTTGGAGGAATCCAATATTGCCTTGGATGAGGTTATTGTAATGCCCTATAACCTAACCGGGGAATTGGGCAGGGATATGAACAATATGGATGTGGGAACGGTTATTTCGGCTACCAGTCTGGGGTTGCCCAATGCCCATGTAAAGCCCTTGATGCAGAGTGAAAGATTGTTAAGGGAAGCGTCCATGGGTCCTTTATCTATTGGTATGTTGACCAGTATCCCCTTCAATCCGATTATCAATGCCATATCCGGTCGCACCAAAATGTTGAAGAAACGGGTGGCACGGGATATTAAGTATAACAAATCCCAACAGATACGCACCCAATTTGCCGATAGTCTTTTTGTGCTGCAACTTAAAATTCCCATGGAAAAAATAGACGATTTTTTGTACTTCTGCGAGGTAGATACCAATTTTAATGCCGTTGTAGATAGTCAGGACCTATTCGCCATTTGGGAGTTTATAAAACAAAAAAGTGTTATTTACAGGAAGAATAACGGGTTGGAGTGAATTGCAATTATCAATTAGCAATAAGCAATAAACAATAAACAATAATCAGTGAACAGTGACAGTTGAAGGTTTAAGGTTGAATGTTTGAAGTTAAAAGGGAAATTATTCCCCTCGCTGGCGCGAGCGTCACGCTCGTGCCCAAACAAGTCATTTCAAAAGGAAGTGAGAAACCGAAAGGTTCACGAATATCTGTAAAATAGAAACGTCATGAGCTAAATCATACAAGTGGCTATAACCAAATATGTGCGACTTCTCAATCGCCCCGAAGAAGGGCTCATGTCGAAGTGACTGCCGTTTCCAATACATTGTCCCTTAGGCTATTGTAAGTTGTGGCTTCAGCTACGCCCGCCTGAACGGAACGGATAGGCCCAGCCACCAAATGAATACAATGGTTTAAATTCTAATATCTAACATCTAATATCTAACATCTAATATCTAACGTTTATAATTTCACATTAATAGTCACACAAATGGCACAGTCATTGCTTATTTTTGACGGAGAAAGAAAATCATGCAATCAATAAAGAAGACTCTTATAATATTGGTGCTGCCGCTGCTGGCATTTACGGTGGCCCATAAATTTTACATTAGTGTAACCAGTGTGGAATACTCGGATAAGGACAGGGCACTGCAGATTACAACCCGGGTGTTTATAGATGACTTTGATAAGGTGTTGCAGGAACGTTATGGCGTTAAGGGTAATTTGGCCACCAAAGAGGAGTCTGCCATGGCAGATACCTATATAGAAAAATATTTGAGCACGAAGTTTATTGTTGAAATCAATGGTAAGCAGATGGACTTTAATTTTTTGGGAAAAGAATACGATAACGATATAATGATCTGTTATCTGGAAGTTCCGAAAATTGATATTAGCGCTTCCACATCCATTGGTTTACAGAACGAGGTACTAATGGATATTTTTGAGGAACAGAAAAATGTGGTCCACTTTAAACTTGGCAACCAAAAAAAGAGCTTTGTTCTTATCCGGGAGAATAATAAAGCTATGTTAAACTTAAACTAGATAATAACAATCTATTATATAATTGTTAAATTCCCGCGCTAAAAAAAATTAATTTCAAATATGAGTAGAATGAAACATGTTTTTGCTTCGCTATTGTTCATGATAGCGGCACTTGCTGTTGCCCAGGAAGAAGTAAGGACCGAGCGGGAGCCCGGACACCTTAATCAGAATAAATTTAAGCAGCTTTATGAAGAGTTTGCTACCCCTAATACCTATAGGTCGGCCTCAGGGGCACCGGGTCCGGATTATTATCAACAGCAGGCAGATTATAAAATGGATATTGAGCTCGATGATAAAAATGCCAGGATCTACGGTTCGGAAACCATAACCTATACCAATAATTCACCAGATGACCTTTCATTTTTGTGGGTACAATTGGATCAGAACGTACGTTCCAAAACTTCCAAATCGCCCTTACGAGATGGTGAGGCGGTGCCTTTGGCGGAGCCTGTGGAAAAGTTTGCCCAAAAATATATGACGGAGCCTTTCGACGGTGGATTCAATATAGAATATGTAAGGGATGCCAATGGAAAGGCCTTGCCCTATACTATAAACCAAACCATGATGCGGATAGACCTTCCTCAGGTTTTAAAAAGCAAGGGGCAGGTTTCCTTCTCTATAAAATGGTGGTACAATATTCCGGACCATACCGTAAATAGGGCGCGTTCCGGATATGAGTATTTCCCCAAGGACGGGAATAGGGCTTATGTAATTGCCCAATTCTTCCCAAGAATGGCAGTCTATAGCGATATAGAGGGTTGGCAGAACCATCAGTTCTGGGGCAGTGGGGAATTTGCCCTTCCTTTTGGGAATTACGAGGTGAATATTACCGTTCCGGCCGATCATATTTTGGACGGTACCGGAGAGCTTCAGAATATGAAGGAGGTATTTTCCAAGGAAATGATAAGTAGGTATGAAAAGGCTAAAAAATCCTATGACAAACCAGTGATTATTGTTAGTCAGGCCGAAGCCGAAGCCGCCGAAAAAGGATTTTCGGACAAGAAGAAAACTTGGAAGCTTAAGGCAGAAAATGTTAGGGACTTTGGTTTTGCTACTTCCCGTAAATTTATTTACGATATGCAGGCAGTGAAAATTGGCAATAAGGATGTTATGGCCATTTCCATGTATCCCAAAGAAGGCAATCCGTTATGGGAGGAGTATTCCACCAAGGCGGTGGCCCATACCTTACGTTCCTATTCCGCCCATACTTTTGATTATCCCTATCCTAAAGCCATATCGGTCCACGCCAAAAATCAGGGAATGGAATATCCTATGATCTGCTGGAACTACGGGAGGCCCAATGAAGACGGTACCTATTCCGATAGGGTAAAATATGGGATGATCTCTGTAATTATCCATGAAGTGGGACATAATTTTTTCCCTATGATCGTTAATTCGGATGAACGCCAGTGGGGTTGGATGGATGAAGGTTTGGATACCTTTATGCAATATATGGCCGAGCAGGAATTTGGGGTAGCCTATCCCGAAGCCATTGCCCCCAATAGTAAATATCCATCCGGTAGAGGGGAGCCTTCCAAGATAATACCCTATATGTCCGGGGATCAAAGTACCATAGCACCTATTATGTCCAATCCGGAGAATGTATATCAATTAGGGAACAACGCCTATGGAAAACCGGCTACGGCTTTGAATATTCTTAGGGAAACCGTCATGGGGAGGGAACTTTTTGACCATGCGTTTAAAACCTATGCACAAAGATGGATGTTTAAACATCCGTCCCCTGAAGATTTCTTTAGGACCATGGAAGACGCTTCGGCGGTTGATTTGGATTGGTTTTGGAGAAGTTGGTTCTATACTACGGATTATGTGGATATAGGGGTAAAGGGCGTCAAGAAATATTATGTTTCCGATAGGCCTTCCAAACAAATGAGGGAAATAATGGCGGCAAGGAATATTAAGGAAGAGGATCTGCCTCCCATGGTTTATTTGGAGGAGGAAGACTCGGAAGATGCAGATGCCAAGTTAAAGGGAAAGGCACCATCGGAAAATTCCAAGACATTAAAGGAATTTATGATGGACAATCTGTCGGCGGCTGAGCGAAATGCCATTGAGGAGCCTAAATATTTTTATGAGATTACTTTTAATAAACCAGGAGGCATTCCTATGCCTTTGATCGTAGAATATAGCTATGCCGATGGTTCCAAGGAAAATATTACCTACCCACCGGAAATATGGCGAAAAAATGATCAGGAAGTAAAAAGGGTACTCGCTTCCCGTAAGGAGTTGGTAGGGATTGTGGTGGATCCAAAGGCAGAAACTGCCGACATTGATACCACCAATAATTCATGGCCTGCCAAAGAGGTTAAATCCGACTTCGAACTTTTTAAAGAGAATATAAACGGGAAATAATTTTATTAGTGAAACTCAATTTTGAGAAGTCAGTAAGATGTACTAAAAATGTCAAGTTGAACTAATCCCGCCTTTATCGGCACGATCTAGGTTCAATACTTCAACCCTCGGGTCGATTCCTATTATTGGATTCAGGGTTTGCCTTGAGGTTTAGTACAATATATCTAGGTTTCGCTTTATCGCATATGGAAACAGCAGCATATTTAATGCTGCTGTTTCCATATAATTAAAGCCCCGACACCGTATTGCCTAACAACAATAATGGTGTCGGGGTTTTTCATTTGGGCATTATTCTTTTGCGGCCAAATCCATAGGAAGTGTTTTGTTATCTCGGAATTAAATGGTAAAGGGCTTGTTGTGAATGTAATAAATGCTTGTTCCGGATTTGTTTTAAAGGGTTCTGGTTACCTAAAAAAAGTTAACCATATTTTTTATGCAGCTGTCAAACTTCTCATTATATTTGTGTTATGTTAAGTACGATAATTCTATTTATTAGCGGGGGAGAAATCTTTTTTATCATGTTTATCGTGGTAATGGTTTTTGGCGCCGACAAAATTCCTGGCATAGCCAAGGGATTGGGAAAGGGCATGCGACAACTGAAGGATGCCACGGAGGATATAAAGAAGGAAATTCAAAAAAGTGCCGAGAAGCAGGGCATAGATACTAGCTTTGCGGACGATATAAAGAACGAAATCAATAAAGTGAAGCAGAACGTTGATGAGGTAACCGGCGTTGTCAAAAGAAAGTAATATGTTGGACCAACTGCTGCAGTGGGACAAGGATACCTTTATTTATTTGAACAGTCTGGGCATCGAGAATCATGATGTCTTTTGGTCTACCATAACTAATTTCTCTACTTGGATTCCCTTATTTATTTTATTTGTAGTCCTTGTATTTAGGGCATATCCCAAAAAAGAAGCATTTTGGGCTCTCGGCACCATACTGCTTACCTTGGTCGTAGTAGCAGTACTTACAGGAATCACCAAGGAATTGGTGGCACGTCTTCGTCCAAGCAATACAGAGGAAATAAACACCTTGATCCGGATTCTTAAAAGTCCCACCGGCTATAGTTTTTTTTCGGGCCATGCTTCCAGCTCCTTTAGTATTACGACTAGTGTTTTCTTATTTCTCAGGGATAAATGGAAATGGACCTGGCTCTTCTATATTTGGCCACTCTTGTTTGCGTTGAGTCGAATTTATGTTGGAGTACATTACCCCTTGGATTTGATCGTAGGTGCCTTGGTAGGGATTCTCTTCGCTATTTTGTTCTACCGCTTGTACCATAAAGTTGGAAGGGCAAAGTAAAGTGTAGCGTCCCCTCCCTGGCCCTCCCCCAAGGGGAGGGAATGTACCGCTGCCCTACATGGAATTCTCCCTCCTTGGGAGGGTTAGGGGGAGGACTTTCAAAGTTGGCCCGTACTTATCTACTTTCAAAGTTTAATTATACCCCCTGTTTTTGTAATGATAGTTAGGGAGGAGTACTGTGTTTGGTCCCCTCCCTGGCCCTCCCTCAAGGGGAGGGAATGTAACGCTGCCCTACATGGAATTCCCCCTCCTTGGGAGAGCCTGTCCCGCCTTTTGAGCGGGAGGGTTAGGGGGAGGACTTTCAAAGTTGGCCCCTACTTATCTACTTTCTAAGTTTAATTATACCCCCTGTTTTTGTAATGATAGTTATGGAGGAGTACTGTGTTTGGTCCCCTCCCTGGCCCTCCCCCAAGGGGAGGGAATTTAATTTGTAAATCGACAAGAATTTGCTGCTCTAGGTAGCATTCCCCCTCCTTGCTTGTGCTGCTTTTTGTGGTTTCAAACCTATTTCCCCCTCCATGGGAGAGCCTGTCCCGCCTTTTGAGCGGGAGGGTTAGGGGGAGGACTTTCAAAGTTGGCCCTTGCTTATCTACTTTTAAAGTTTAATTATACCCCCTGTTTTTGTAATGATAGTTAGGGAGGAGTACTGTGTTTGCACCCCTCCCTAACCCTCCCCCAAGGGGAGGGAAAGTTATTTGTAAATCGAAGTGAATGTGCTGCTCTAGGTAGCATTCCCCCTCCTTGCTTGTGCTGCTTTTTTGTGGTTTCAAACCTATTTCCCCCTCCTTGGGAGGGGGTTAGGGGGAGGACTTTCAAAGTTGGCCCTTACTTATCTACTTTCAAAGTTTAATAATACCCCTTGTTTTTGTAATAATAGTTAGGGAGAGTACTGTGTATGGTCCCCTCCCTGGCCCTCCCCCAAGGGGAGGGAATGTACCGCTGCCCTACATGGAATTCCCCCGCCTTTTGAGCGGGAGGGTTAGGGGGAGGTGGCAACCCTTACAACACCCTACTTAAGGTGAGTCCGTCCCTAATGGGCAACAATACCGTTTCTACCCTGGGATCGTTCCTCAATTTTTTATTGTAATCGATCAAAATTTTGGTAGCCTTGTCCTTAGGATCCAAAGGCTCTACAACCTTCCCGGACCAGAGCACATTATCCGATAGAATTACACTGCCAGGGCGACATTTTTTTAAGGCAGCCTCGTAGTAGTGGTCGTAACTTACTTTTTCGGCATCAATAAAAACCATATCAAAAATGAGGTCCAGTTGTGGTATTATCGCCAGGGCATCGCCTGTATGCTGTATAATTTGGGAACCATAGCCGCTTTCGTCGAAATACCTTCTTTGCATAGCATGGAGTTCTTCATTTATATCAATCGTGTGCAATGTTCCCTTCTGTTGTAGGCCTTCCGCAAGGCATATGGCAGAGTAGCCGGTGTAGGTGCCAATTTCCAAAATATTTTTCGGACCTATTATCTTGGATAAAAGACTCAATACCCTACCCTGAAAATGCCCGGTGATCATCCTTGGTTGAATTACCTTTAAATGGGTCTCCCGTGTCAGCCTTTGGAGTAATTCGGGTTCCGATTGTGAATGGTCGGCAATATATTGTTCCAATATGGAAGATAAAAAATGCATAAGGATTACTTTGTATATTTAAGCCTTCAAATATAATGATCATGCTACAATATACCGTAAGAACGGCAACATTGGACGATATAAATATGCTATTGACTTTTGAACAGGAAATAATTCGCGCAGAAAGACCTTTTGACGAAACGCTGGATAAAGATCCGATCAGTTATTATGACTTAAGACAACTCATATTGTCAGACGAGGCGGAGGTGATGGTGGCAGAGCTCGGTTCTAGGATCGTAGGTTCGGGCTATGCGCTGATACGGGACGCAAAACCTTATTTGGACCACAAAAAATACACCTATCTAGGGTTTATGTATACCGATACGGATCATCGTGGCAAGGGTGTTAATAAGGCAATTGTGGATGCTTTGATGCTCTGGTCCAAATCCAGGGGGATCCATGAGGTTAGGCTTACGGTCTACAATGACAATGCACCTGCTATTAGGGCCTATGAGAAAGTGGGCTTTAAAAAGCATATTTTGGAAATGAGGGTACGTATTGATTGATCAAATTTAGAGGGCCATATACCACTTAGGGCCGTAAATTGTATTTTTGAATAAAATTTAGGATATGGAATTTAAAAATTCGTTAGTGTTTGCCCAACAATTGGACGCAATTGATCCTCTTAGGAAATACCGTAACGAATTCCATTTTCCCAAGGTAAAGGGCAAGGATGTTATTTATTTTACAGGAAATTCCCTAGGATTACAGCCAAAACGCAGCCAAAAGTTTATAGACGATATAATGAAGGATTGGAAGGACTTGGCCGTGGAAGGCCATTTCCATGCGGAGAAGCCTTGGTGGGATTACCATGAGCGGTTGGCAGCCCCTTTGGCAAAAGTGGTAGGCGCCAAGACCCCGGAGGTTTCCGTAATGAATACCTTAACAGTAAACCTTCACATGCTGATGGTCTCTTTTTACAGGCCTACCCAAAAGAGATTTAAAATTATTTGTGAGGAAAAGGCATTTCCTTCAGATCAATATATGTTGAACAGTCAGGTACAATTTCACGGTTTTGATCCCGATACCGCCATAGTAGAGGTTAAGAAGAGACCGGGTGAAAATTTTTGGCAAACCCAGGATGTATTGGATAAGATTAATGAAGTTGGGGAAGAGCTGGCACTTGTGCTCATAGGTGGCGTTAATTACTACAATGGTCAGGTTTTTAATATGGAGGCCATAACCAGGGCAGCCAAGGCACAGGGAGCATTCGTAGGATGGGATTTGGCGCATGCAGTGGGCAATGTAGGCCTAAATCTGCACGATTGGGGGGTCGATTTTGCCGCTTGGTGCAGTTATAAATATATGAACAGTGGTCCTGGGAACGCTTCCGGGATTTTTGTACACCAGAAATATCTTAATAATAACGAGATACCTAGATTTGAAGGCTGGTGGGGAACCAGGAAGGAAACCAGGTTTTTAATGAAACCAGAGTTTGAACCTATGGAAAATGCGGATGCATGGCAGGTAAGCAATCCTCCAGTACTTTCATTGGCGCCTTATCTGGCCTCTTTGGAAATGTTCGAAGAAGTGGGTATGGAGACCCTGATTTCCAAAAGGAAACTCATTGTGGCTTATTTGGAATTTATTCTCCAAGAGATAGATAAGGAGACTGAAGGGTCTTTTGAAATTATTACCCCAAAGGACAGGGGCTGTCAACTTTCCGTGTTTTTGCACGGGCAGGGGAAGGAATTGTTCAACTATTTAATGGAAAATGGCGTTATCACAGATTGGCGCGAACCCAATGTAATTCGTCTGGCACCTGCACCTTTTTATTGTTCCTTTGCCGATATGTACAACTTTGGTCAAATTCTTAAATCCGGAATCTTGGCGAAGGGCTAGGTTTACCGTAAACCCTTCCTGTTTTTTTTCTTTTTAATTGTTAAATTTCCGGCCTTAAACCTAAAGCCCTATAACTGTCAAATCCTTTATGAAGTCACTTCGTCTTATTCTTTCCAATCCTAGATATTTTGCACCTTCATGGGTATTTGCCAGTATTAATATTTTGTTCGGTACTTGGGCCATTTATATCCCTTCGGTGAAGGAGAAATTGGGTATTGATAAGGCCGATCTTGGCATAGCGCTATTTTTTCTGTCATTGGGCGTATTTATAGTCTTTCCCATAGCTGCCAAAATCATCAATAAGTTGGGGGTGGGCAAGGCTACATGGTACGGAATAATTTTTAGTAGTGTAGCGGCTTTGTTTCCTTTGTTGGCGCCCAATTATTATTTTTTAATGGCGGGACTTTTTTTATTGGGGGCCGGAAATGGCTTTACCGATATTGCCATGAATACCCTGGTTACGGAAATTGAAAAGGAAGATAGGCAAAACTTTATGTCGGCTTCCCATGGCTTTTTTAGCTTGGGTGGGGTAATTGCCGGTCTGGGCAGTTTTCTGATTTTTACGATCAATAATCCCGCCTTACACATGCTCTATGCCGTAATTTTGGTCCTTGTAGTAAATTTTATATTCCATAAAAACTATAGCCATATTGTAGCGGCACCGGTAGAAAAAGAGCCATTTAGTCTAAAACTGTTTAAACCGCTCTTGGTGCTGGGAATTATTTCCTTTGTGGTAATGGGGGGGGAAGGGGCCATTGTGGATTGGAGTGGGTTGTTTTTACAGGAAATAAGCATGGCCCCCGAAACACTGATAGGCACCGGTTTTTTGGCATTTTCCGTAATGATGACCTTGGGGAGGTTTTTGGGAGATAGCATTAGTGCCGCCATAGGTCCCATTAAAATAGTGGCCTTGGGTGCATCTATTGCCATTGTAGGTTTCGTCTTTGTCCTTAGCACCTATACCTATATGGCCATTGTTGGATTTGCACTGATTGGACTTGGTTACTCGGTAATTGTTCCGGAGCTCTTTAGGATAGGGGGGACGGTCAAGGGTGTAGATTCTTCCCAAGGCGTGTCCTTTATAGCCGGCACGGGCTATTCCGGTTTTTTGATTGGGCCGGTAGTGCTGGGATTCGTAGCCGAGAGTTATTCCCTCAAGTATACCTTTATAATTCTTTTGGCATGCACCATTCTAGTGCTTGTTGCCACTTTAAGGCTACACGGGAAAAAGCGGTAATTTGCAAATTAATTCCTATGGGTTTTTTGAAGTGACCTTAATGTTGGTAAAATACAACTTAAAACTACCATCTTCATTTTGGTGCATCTCGGCAATTTTTAATCCGTTTATATCTGTATAATTTTCCCAGGTGGTGACAAGGGAAGGCTCTGGCTGATTGGATCTTCTAAATACCCATTCCTTGATCATATAGTCGTTGCCGAAATAAAAATCATAGGCATCGCCCGGAGTGTAGCCTCCTTCGTTTCCATAAACAATGGTGAGTTTTTGCATTGGGTTTTTGCTGATAGGGGCCGGCACGTCACTTTTATGGTCGTAGGTGATATTGTTTTTGTCCCAGACCAGATTAAATGGAGCCAGAAACCAATATTTGTCATTGATAAATGCCCCGTTCAATTTGGTGGCCGCACTGTCCATTGCGGTGCGGTTGTAGGAAATGGTATCTCCTTTGTTGATGGAGGTAATGTCGTTGGTAATGGTGTTCCATACCCAGCTACGCTCGGAATGGCTGTCGGCTCTATCCACATTGAATGTAAAAGCAATTTCCTTTACATTTCGGAATTGATTGAAACCATGAGCATTGGCTACCTTGTCCAAAATGGAAAGTTCCATTATTGGAGCGGTCACTTCCGATTTTTTATCCGTTTTACAACCACTTAAGATGAGCGTGAAGCAAAAAATGGCTAGTACTAGTTTTTTCATGTTTGGTTTTTATCAAAGATAATAGGTTTTTGGTAAAATCCTTAATGTTACCTAAATACATTATAAAGAGAAGTCAAAACATAGGCCGATCTGGGCTTTGTTTTACCAACTTTGTCAGTTTCCGTAAAGAGTGATCATTGGATACTTGGAATTAATATTGGCAATTATCAAGGTTGTTGTTATACGCCAATAAAACGGAATGGGCTATCAAATAATTTAGCTACCATAATTCCCAATAAATTCATTATTTTTGAAACTTAATAAGAAATCGAAAAATGAGTTCAAAAAAAGGAAAGATACAAGAGGCAATAGACGAAAAATTGCTGGGCGAAAGAAAAGTTTTTCTTTGGGGAATGGTAGATGATGATACCGCCAAGCACGTAATCGATCGTTTGTTGTATTTGGATATGCAAAACAACAAAGAAATTCAATTGTACATCAATAGCCCTGGCGGTTATGTCACTTCTGGGTTTGCCATGTACGATACCATTAAATCATTAAAGAGTCCGGTTTCTACCATTTGCTCTGGTTTGGCGGCTTCTATGGGGTCCATTTTATTATCGGTAGGGGCCAAGGGAAGACGTTTTATTCAGCCACATGCCCAAGTGATGATACATCAGCCAAGTGGTGGTGCCAGGGGGCAGGCATCAAATATAGAGATACAGGCCAAAGAAATCATAAAGACCCGTGAGCTTAGTGCCAAAATACTGGCGGAAAACTGTGGTCAGGATTTTGAGAAGGTTATGAAGGATTTCGATAGGGATTATTGGATGAACGCAGAGGAGTCCATAGCCTATGGTATTGTAGACGGAATTCTGGAATAACCCTGTCCCAACTTGTTTATAATCAATATCAATTAGCATCTTATGTAAAAGGAAAAGTCCTTCACAATCTTAATGTGAAGGACTTTTTTATATATGGACGCCTAAGCGGTATGTGTTATATATACGTGAAGAACCTGATGTTTGGATGTTCAGGAAAGAAAAATTTTTGGAATTGGGATATTTTTTTTGATCAAAGTTTATTATTCGGAGTATCCAAATGTAGGCATTGTGGGCATTTTGTGATGTTATTGCCCTTTTTTATACAAGTTACTTTATTTTATTACATTTATTACTTTAACGTTTACTTTTCCCTATTAAAACTAGTATGATACAAACTCCTAAAAAAATTGCTATTATCGGTTCAGGATTGGTAGGATCCCTATTGGCAATTTACCTTCGGAAGTTGGGCCACCAGATAACGGTTTACGATCGGAGACCCGATATCCGAAATGTGGAGTTTTCCGGCCGATCCATTAATTTAGCCATGAGCAATAGGGGTTGGACGGCCTTGAGGGAGGTAGGTATTGAGGATGAAGTAAAGAAAATCGCCATTCCTTTGGACAAACGTGCCATTCATGTTGCCGGGAAACCGGAATATTACCAAAAATATGGTAAGGAAGGAGAGGCTATATGGTCTATTTCCCGGGGAATATTGAATCGTAGAATGATAGATCTGGCCGAAGATGCAGGGGTTATTTTTCGGTTCGAGGAAAAGGTGTGGGATGTAAACCTTCCCGAAGGAAAAATATATACCGGTGCTACGGAGAAAGGGAAGTGGAAGGAATATCTATACGATATAGTTTTTGGCTGTGATGGGGCCTTTTCCCGAGTTAGGCACAAAATGCAG
The DNA here is from genome assembly GCF_900177645.1 of Arenibacter troitsensis. Classification (GTDB taxonomy): domain Bacteria; phylum Bacteroidota; class Bacteroidia; order Flavobacteriales; family Flavobacteriaceae; genus Arenibacter; species Arenibacter troitsensis. The sequence continues at coordinate 120,159 of NZ_FXAO01000005.1, read as the reverse complement.
CGTAGAAGCAGATTTAATTACGTTCAGGAGTTTATAGATGTGGGCTACAAGGAGCTTACTATACCGGCCAATGAGGATGGTACCCATAAGCTGGACAAGCATTCCTTTCATATTTGGCCCAGGGGGAAGTTCATGTTCATAGCCATGCCCAATATGGATGGTAGTTTTACCTGTACGCTCTTTCTTCCATTTGAAGGGGAAGTGTCTTTTGAGAATATAAACTCCAAGGAAGAAGCCAAAGACTTTTTTAATACCTATTTTCCAGATGTTACCCCGGTTATTGAAGACCTTACTACAGATTTTTTTAACAACCCTACCAGTGCCTTGGTGACCATAAAATGCTACCCTTGGACCTATTGGGATAAGGTGGCTTTGGTAGGTGATTCGGCCCACGCCATTGTGCCATTTTATGGACAGGGAATGAATGCTGGCTTTGAGGATATATATGCCCTTAATAAGATCATTGCCAAGTATGGGGACGATTGGGGACAAATTTTCAGCACCTATCAAACAGAGCGTAAACCCAATGCAGATGCCATTGCGGAACTTAGTTACCGGAATTTTGTGGAGATGAGCAGTATGACGGCCGACCCCAATTTTATATTGCAGAAAAAGATTGAAAAGCGATTTGCCAATAAATATCCGGACAAATGGATTCCTGCCTATTCACGGGTTACCTTTTCCAATAAGCCCTATGTAGAAGCCTTGGCCAATGGGGATGCACAGGAAGAAATAATGAAGCAAATAATGCAAATTCCAAATATTAATGAGATTTGGGAAAGTGAGGAGGTTGACCAAAAGATCCTCAGCTTGTTGAGCGAAAAAGAAAAATACGAAGTATAAAAAATAAGGGCCATCTTTCAAAGATGGCCCTTATTTTTTATGGGTGGTTTTTTCTAAAGTTTAGAAAAAAGCTTTTGCATTTTTTCTTGTTCCTCTTCGGCCAAAACTGGGTCTACCAATATTCTTCCACTGTGTTCATCACTGATGATTTTTTTTCGGGAAGCAATCTCGACCTGTACTTGTGGCGGAATGGTAAAGAAAGATCCACCTGAAGCACCTCTCTCAATAGGAACTACTGCCAAACCATTTTTTACATTGCTTCGGATTCTATTATAGGCCTTTACCAAGCGCTCCTCAATTTGGGATTGGTACTCCTCCGATTTTTTCAAAAGTGCCTTTTCTTCCTTTTCCGTTTCGGCCAAAATGGCGTTCAATTCGCCTTTCTTGTGTTTAAGGTGCGATTCCCTTTCCGTCAATCGTTCTTTGGTAGCGGCTATAACTTCTTTTTTCTGCTCTATTTGGGCCTTGAACTCCTTAATGTTCTTTTCTGCCAACTGAATCTCAAGTTCTTGAAATTCAACTTCTTTGGTCAACGAATTAAATTCCCTGCTGTTACGGACGTTCTTTTGTTGTTCCGCATATTTTTTGATCAAGACTTTGGCTTCATCAATAAGATTTTTCTTGGCGCTTATTTCGTAGTTTATGGTTTCAACATCGGTTTTAAGCTTGTCCATTCTTGTTTTAAGGCCAAGTACCTCGTCTTCCAAATCTTCTACTTCTAGAGGAAGTTCTCCCCTAACATTTCTTATCTCATCAACTCTAGAATCAATTAATTGCAAATCATATAGTGCTCTTAACTTTTCTTCTACTGTTGTTTCTGTCTTTGTTGCCATATTTAAAAATACTTGATGGGATTTGTTTTGCTCTCCGATAAAGAGACTGCAAAATTAGGAATTTTTTTCGTAAGATAATCAACTAAGAGATTTTTTGTAAACTGCTCTGTTTCATAGTGCCCAATATCTGCCAAAAGTATTTTGCTTTCCGCCTCATAGAATTGATGGTATTTTAGATCCGATGTTACAAAAACATCAGCATTGGCGGCTATTGCGGCCGATATGGCAAAGGAACCGCTTCCTCCCAAAACTGCAACTTTCTTTATTTTTTTACCAAGAAAATCTGAGTGCCTAATGCAGGAAACATTCATTTTTTCCTTCAAAAATTCAAAAAATTCCGTTTCCTCCATGGATTTTTCCAGATTTCCTACCATACCCATGCCAATGTTTTGGTTTTTATTTTCCAAAGTTTGTATCTCGTAGGCAACCTCTTCATAAGGATGGTTGCCAAAAAGGGCCTTCAAAATTTTTTGTTCATCCGCCCTGCCATAGGTAACGCTTATCTGGGATTCATCCTCATAATGTGTTTCCCCTATTTTTCCCAAATAGGGATTGGCTCCTGCCTGGGCTTGGTAGCTTCCGCTGCCATCCACCATAAAACTGCAATTGCTATAATTGCCAATATTACCTGCTCCCGCATGGAATAGAGCAGTTTTAAGGGCATCGGTATTCTCTTTTGGGACATAGGTGGTCAATTTTCTAATGGTGCCCTTCTGGGGGATTAGAATGTTTGTGTTTTGCAGCCCCAAGACCTCACAGATTTTAGCATTCACCCCCTTATTGCTATTGTCCAGGGCAGTATGCATACTGTATATGGCTATATCGTGTTTTATGGCCTTTATTACCACCCTTTGCACGTAATCGGAGCCGGTTATTTTCTTTAATCCTCCAAAAATAATGGGATGGAAACTAACTATAAGGTTACATTTTTTGGCTATGGCTTCCTCAACCACATTTTCCAGAGTGTCCAGAGTTACAAGGATACCGTTTACCTCATTATTGGCATTGCCTACCAAGAGTCCAACATTGTCAAAATCCTCGGCATAATTCAGCGGCGCCAATTCCTCTAGGATATCTATAACTTGTTTTATGATCATTTTTAAAATTTATGGTCTTCCAAAGATAAAATATTATATTTTCGTTCTAATGCAGCTACTTAGAAAATTAGGTTTTCCCATTTCATTGATATACGCCCTAGTGGTATATCTGCGCAATTATTTCTATGACATAGGATTGTTTACTTCCAAATCCTTTGATACCACAACCATTTGCGTGGGAAACCTCAGTGTAGGGGGTACTGGTAAAACCCCAATGATTGAGTTTTTGGTTGGCCATGTAAAAAAACATGATAAAATTGCGGTATTGAGCAGGGGGTATGGTCGAAAATCCAAAGGCTATGTGCTAGCCAAACCTGGATTGGAGGTAGAGGAGCTTGGGGATGAACCCTATCAGATCTACAAAAAATTTCCAAATGCCTTTGTCGCTGTGGATGCGGACAGGCAACATGGTATTTCCATATTGGAGGAAACCATTAGGCCAAATGTTATATTGTTGGATGATGCGTTTCAGCATAGAAAGGTAAGATGCGATCAATATGTGTTGCTCACTTCTTACGACAATTTGTATGTTGACGATTGGTATTTGCCTACCGGTAATTTAAGGGATAGCAAACGGGAAGCAAAGCGGGCCAATATTATTGTGGTTACCAAGTGTCCATCAAATTTGAGTGTGGCCGAGCAACAAAGAATACAGAAAAAATTGAAGCCTGGTCCAAGTCAGAAAGTAATTTTCAGCTTTTTGGAATATGAAACTAAATTAAAAGGTACTACAGGGGAGATGGACTTGGCCGAGCTTAAAAATAAAAAAGTAACCCTGGTCACTGGTATAGCCAATCCACAGCAGTTGGTAAGCTTTCTTCAGGCTCAAGGAATTGGGTTTGAACATTTGGCCTACGCTGACCACCATTTTTTTACAGAAAAGGAGATTGCCTTGTTCAATAACAGGGAGATAGTACTTACTACCGAAAAGGATTATGTAAGGTTGGAGGGTAAAGGTGAGAATTTTTATTATATAGGGGTAAGGCACAAATTCATGAATGGGGGAGAGGAAGTATTATTGGATTTGTTGGACGAAAGCCCTACTACATCTTAGGCTTCAATTTTTTTTTTCACATCAAAGATGTTCTCTCCTATTTTTTGATAGAATACCTCAGGTTTAAAAGGTTTTGTTACCACGTCGTTACAACCGGCCGCATAAAAACTTTCCAAACTGTCATCCAGGGAAATTGCGGTAAGGGCTATGATGGGTACCAATCTATTGAACTTTCTGATTTCTATGGTAGCCTCTTCACCACTAATTCCGGGCATATGGATATCCATAAGGATACAGTCGTAATCTGTTTTTCTGACCATGGCCACTGCTTCCAGACCGTTATTGGCAATATCACAGGTGATTTCCTTCTTGTTCAGCATTTTCTTGGTAATCACTTGGTTGATTTTGTTATCCTCCACGACCAATATATGTAGGCCTGCAAAATCGTATTCCACCTCGGTAATTTCAAACGGGATGTCATCAATAAGATCATCCTTGCTTTTTAGGTCCAATTCAAAGAAAAAGGAACTTCCTTTGCCTATTTCACTCTTAAGTCCAATTTTACTGCCAAATAGGCCCAACAAACTTTTTACAATCGTCAGACCTAGGCCTGTACCACCATATTCCCTATTAATTTGGATAGAGCCCTGTTCAAAGCTGTCAAAAATGGTAAGCTGTCTTTCCTTATCAATCCCAATACCATTATCCTTTATTTCAAAATAAATGGTTAGATTCTCTTCCACTTTTTTGGCAAGCTTGGCAATAACCGTAACTTGACCTCCTTTGGTGAATTTTATTCCATTACCAATAAGGTTAATAAAAACTTGGGAAAGCTTAAGGGGGTCGCCCAAAAGATGTGACGGAATATCTTCATCAAACTCCAGTACAATTTTTGTTTTGTTGGCCTTGGCACTTTGGTGTAGGGAATTAATGACTTCCGAAAGTATCTTTTTAAGATTAAAATCTATTTGTAGGGCTTCCAGCTTATCGGCATCAATTTTGTTGATCTGAAGTATGTCGTTAATGAAATTCAATAAATAGTCACCGGAAAACTTTAATGATTTTAGATGTTCTTTTTGATTTTCACTAGGGTTCTCCTCCAGCAACAAATGTGTTAGGCCGGTGACCGCATATAGTGGTGTTCGCAATTCGTGGCTTACCGTGGAAAGAAAATTGGTTTTGGCCTCCATGGCCATTACCGCAGCATCCCTTGCGGCCTGCAATTCATTGTTCTTGGTATGTAACAGGTCGTTTGTCTTTAACTTGATCTGGTTGTTTCTGTATAACGAAATGGCCAGTATGGAAATTACAATCAAAAAGGCGGCGGTTAAAATAGCCGTTATTTCCGTTCTATTTTTGGATTGGTTAAGTTCTTCTATCTTGGCTTCCTGCCGGCCAATCTCATCCTTCATAAACTTGGTCTGGATGTTATCTGCCGTTTTGGTCTCCGCTAAACTTTTTTCTATGGTAAAAATAGAGTCCTTAATGTGTAGTATGTTCCTATTATAGGCCAGTGCAGATTCAAATAGCCCTAGTTTTTCATTGGACTCTGTAAGTAGTCTATTGGCCTCCAGTATTTCCGAATAAAAATTGTTGGCCTTTGCCAATTTTAAGGCACTCTCTGCATTTTTAATGCTCTACTCGTAATTTTGTGTGCTGTTGTTGATCTCCGCCAATTTAATGTGGGCTTTGGCGGCCAGATAGTCCTTTTCATAAATGTCAGTATTTACGGCCAGGGCATTAAAATTTTTGGTAGCACTTTCGTATTTTTCGAGATTTAAGAAAATAATCCCCTCTACAAAAAGAATATTGTTCAGTAAATTTCTGTCGTTGTTGATCTGTTTTGCCTCGTTGAGCATAGAGATGGCCAGAAAATTTTTGCCGTCCCTATAGGAAATAATGGCATCTATATATTTATGTGTAGCCTCACCATAGGGATAGGAAATATCCTTTAAAAGTGATTTGGACCTGTCCGCATAATATTCCGCACTTTCGTCCTTTTGCAGTCGTAAATATAAAATGGCGAATTTATGATAGGTATCTATTAGGGCCTTTTGATCGTTGTTCTTAAAGGCAATCTCCATTGCGGTATTTAATTCCTCGAGGGCAGGTTCAATTTTATTCTTGTTGCCCAATTCCCTTGCCTTATCAAAATGATATTCTATATCCTGTCCGGTAGCTTGACTTTCCTGGGTATAGGAAGGATTTAAACAATAAAACAATAGAAGCGTAAGGAGCCACAATTTTCTGTTCAAATTAATATGTAAGAATTTAGGTCTCAAACGTATCGTTTACTTGTAATATAATCAATTAAATCTACAATTCTACTGCTGTATCCGGTTTCGTTATCATACCATCCTATAATTTTAACCATTTTACCGATTACAGAAGTCATCAGAGAATCAAACGTACAAGAGTAATAAGTATTGTTTATGTCAATAGAAACTATGGGGTCTTTTGTGTAATATAGAATGTTTTTAAGTTCTTTTTGCGATATTTTTAGAAAAGCATCGTTAATTTCTTCAATAGAGGTTTGTCTTTTTACATTAAAAGTAATGTCGGTCAAAGAGCCGTTTGGAACAGGTACCCTTATGCCGCAGCCTCCAATAACATCCGATAGTTCCGGAAATATTCTGGTCAGTGCCTTGGCCGCTCCGGTTGTGGTAGGGACAATGGATTGTGCGGCCGCCCTGGCCCTTCTCAAGTCCTTATGGGGCTGGTCGTGCAGACTTTGATCTGTGGTATAGGAATGGATGGTGGTAATATAAGCCTGCTCTATACCGCAAAGATCTTGGATAACCTTTATCATTGGTGCGGCATTGTTCGTGGTACAGGAGGCGTTGGAGATTATGTCATCTGTTGGGACAAGGGTTTCGTGGTTTATTCCAAATACCACCATCTTTATGTCATCTTCGGATGGCGGAACACTTAGAATAACCTTTTTTGCTCCATTCTTAATATGGTATTCCAAGATGTCCCTCACCTTGAATTTCCCAGTGGCCTCAACAACAATATCAACTTTATATTCGGACCAAGGGATGTCTTTTGGTGAATTGTGGTTTAACAGTGCAACCTTGTTGTTGTCTACGATTATATGATTGTTGCTGTGGGATACTTCTTTTTGAAATACTCCGTGGATACTGTCGTATTTCAATAAATGTGACAATGTAGGGGCATCTGCCAGATCGTTAATGGCCACCACTCTTAAGTGGGGTTGCTCGCTCAGCAGTCTAAATAGGGTACGGCCAATTCTACCAAAGCCGTTTATACCAATATTAATTTGTTTCATAAATAGGGTCAAGCCAATTTATCCGTATAATTTCGGATGGATATTCTAGATAAGGGGTGTAAGGGCTGCTTACTTAATATGTTTGTGTGCCTTGTACGATGATCGTACCAAAGCGCCACTTTCTACATGCCTAAAACCTAATTGAAGGCCTATTTCTTCATATTTCTTAAACTGGTCAGGCAAAATAAATTCCTTTACCGGCAAATGCTTTTTGGAGGGCTGCAGATATTGGCCTATAGTGACCACATCAACATTGGCTGCCCTAAGGTCCTCCATGGTCTGGATTACCTCTTCCTCCCTTTCTCCCAGTCCCAACATTATTCCCGATTTGGTGCGGTTGGCGCCGTTTTCCTTTAAATAGGAAAGGACTCCCAGACTTCTTTCGTATTTTGCCTGTATGCGAACCTCCCTTGTCAATCGTTTTACAGTTTCCATATTGTGGGATATTACTTCCGGCCCAACGGCAAGGATTCGGTCTAAATGGGTATGGATACCCTGAAAATCCGGAATTAATGTCTCCAGTGTCGTAGTGGGGTTCATTCTTCGTATGGCCTTCAAGGTTTCGGCCCATATAATGGAGCCCATATCTTTTAGGTCATCACGATCCACAGAAGTAATTACGGCATGTTTAATGTCCATTATTTTAATGGATCTGGCCACTTTTTCCGGCTCTGCCCAATCTACATCTTCTGGTCTGCCTGTTTTTACACCACAAAATCCGCAGGAACGGGTACAAACGTTTCCTAAAATCATAAAAGTTGCAGTGCCTTCCCCCCAGCATTCGCCCATATTAGGGCAACTGCCCGAGGTGCATATGGTGTGAAGGTTGTACTTGTCCACTAACCCCCTTAACTGGGTGTATTTTTTGCCCGTAGGAAGTTTTACCCGCAACCATTTGGGTTTGCCTTTTGGTGGGATTACACTGTCTATAGTTTCGATACTCATACTATGATTTTGTGCAAATATACGAAATGGGAGGTAGTTAAAATACCAAATGAAGGCAAAGTATGGGAATGCAAAATTATAGAAGTCGTTACTGCCAATATAATGGATTGGTTATTTCTGTATAGTATTTAATCGTGTGATATATGATTGGGGGTAATGGGGCGGGTAGAATTTGTAAAACCGCTTAAAGTGGGGCGTTTTCATTGCTTATGGAGCCAGATTTTTTACAGGGTTCCAATTCCAATGTCCTGTGTCCAACATTTGTGGTAGGTATCCCAATTTGAAGTTTGTTTCTTAAAAAAAACAAGGGGCAATCCAACAGTACTAATTGTTATTTTTGATAATTTCTGCCAGAAGCCTTTTTGCCCTCAGAAGTTTAACCTTCACATTATTGATGGGTTCCCCTAATTTTTCGGCAATTTCGGCATAGGGCAGCTCTTGGAAATACCTAAGATTTATTACCTCTTGGTAGTGTGGTTTAAGCCTTTTTATATACTCCAGCAAAGCGGCCAAGTTTTGTTCGGTAATTAAACTGTCTTCTGGGGAAGGGGCGTCATCCAAAACCTTCTTTATAGCTTCGCTACTACCTTCTTGGTTGCCTTGTAGCACGTTTCTTTTGCTTTTGCGGATAAGGTCGATGTGCAAATTTTTGGAGATGGCGATCAGCCATGTCTTAAATTCATAGTCCTCATTAAAGGTTTGTATCTTGTCAAAAGCCTTGGAAAATGTCTGGATGGTAATGTCTTCGGCATCGTTCTCGTTCCTGGTCCTGATCAATTGAAAGCCGTATACGTCGTTCCAAAAGTTATTTAATAGCGCACTGAAGGCCATTTGATTGCCTAATTTGGCTTTTTCAATAAGATTGGGAAGTGGTTCTTCGGTTTTGTCCAAGATGAGAATTTGTAAAGGGTGATAATAACGGGGATTCTATTGTGTAACGGAATCCTTTCTGCAATCCTGCTCTGTGGGGAGTTTTCCACAGTAGCCACAAGCTTCTCCGTCCTTGTTTAAAAACGGGCTCTGACTGGCGCAAGTTCCCGCAAATTTACCATCCTTTTTAGACCATATTTTTATTGCAATACCTGCAAAAGCAAGTGCTAGTAGACCTATTGTTAAAAATAATAATTTCATATCCCTACATTATTTAATGCAAAGATATGAAATTTATAACCTTAACAATAGGGATTAGGATTACTTTAAGTCCTTTGTTTAATAGGAGATATTGGCTACAATATTCTCCACGGTAGGCTTGGAATTACCTCCAGTTGGTTCAATGGTGATGTAACCAACGGCATTCTCGCCATAGGGCAGGGCCATTAGTTTTTCACTATTGCTGGCTTCCTCTATTACTCCAAGGTTGAGCATCTGTCCGTTGACCTCTGCCCACATTTGATAGCATTGGTTTTCCGGAAGATTTGGCAATTTGCTTACATTGATATAAGAGAGTTTTTTTACAGGATTAACATAGGCCACGGCCTTAAGCTCCTTGGCCTTGTTATTGCCTTTTACCGTAAGTCTCTTTGTTTTAGGGTTGTTGAGTACAATAAATTGATTTCTAACATCCTCCAACTGTAAACGCATATTCTCTTCCAAGTTCTGAATCTTATTGTTGACGATAACATTTTCCTCTTGTAAGTTTTGATTCTGGTTCCAAAAGAAATAGGATGCTCCAGCAAAAATCAGGGCAGCAAAACTGGCAGCAATGGCATACCTAAAGAATTTTGACCGTCCGGAATTTTCCTTTTTGATTCTGGTTTGAATTCTTTCCTTAAGGCCTTCCGGAGTTTTTAAGGCATGTAGCTTGGCAAATATTTCAAGGTTTTCCTGAAGCTCAATATAGGTATTCCTAACCTCGGGATACATGGCGATATATCTTTCTACCTGGAATGCTTCCTCTTGGGTAGTGGTGCCTAATAGATATTTTTCCAGTAGGTCTGTTTCCAAAAATATTCTAATCTTTTCTTTCATGGCTTTATTATTTATAGCACAATTTGGTCGGCTATGCTGTAACGTCAGCTTAATGGTTAGGTCTTAGTCTCGTCAATGTTGTGCTTTAATTCATAATTAAACTTAGTAAACAGGCAAGAACCATCGTAGACCCATATATTTTCTTTAGCTCCCTAAGTCCAATCTTTAATCTGGATTTAATGGTGCCTAGCGGTATGTCCAATTCTTCGCTTGCCTCCTGTTGGGTCATTCCTTGAAAAAATAGGGCGTCCAATACAATTTGATATTTTGAATCTATCTTATCCAAATTATCCTGAACGTCCATTAAGTCAGGGAGTATACCTTCAGTTCCTAGTTTATATACGTCCGAAACATCGATTTGGATTTCCTTATCGGATTTGTTGTTTGCACTTCTTAATTTGTCTATGGCCGTATTGCGTGTAATCCTAAAAAGCCATGTGAACAATTTTGCTTTTGTAGGGTCGTATGAATCCGATTTCTTCCAAATTTTTATGAAACTTTCCTGAACAACATCCTGAGCCAATTCCTCATCGCGTACTACCTTGTAGGCTACCCCGTATAAGGTATCGCCGTAGTGTTCATAGAGAAGCGATATGGCCTTGTCATTTCGCTCCTGTAGAAGCTCAACAATATGATTTTCCAGTAATATGCTCATATAATTAGTGTGTTCTCAAAAAAAAGTTGCTAAGCAATCATCCAACACCTTGGTTTTTATCGTATATACACAAACGCTAAATTATAAAATTGATTGTTATGCTTAGCGTTTTAATTGGATAAATGGACAGCTGGTAACTGTGCATTTAATTTTTGGTTAGTTTGGTTTGGTATAGCCCCTGGCATTCTTTGTCAGGGGTTATTTTATTATATTGACTTCCGGACTAATTGTAATTCCGAATTTTTGTGATACGCTTTCAATTATTTTTTCGGCCAGTTCAATGATATCGGCTCCAGAGGCATTACCGTAATTTACAAGTACCAAGGCTTGGTTTTTGTGTACTCCGGCATCACCAAAGCGCTTTCCCTTATATCCGCATTGTTCAATGAGCCAGCCCGCCGGAATCTTAAACTCATTTTCAGATACCTTGTAAAAAGGTGCCGTGGGGTTCAACCTGGAGAAGTTGTCGAATTGTGGTCTGTCTACGACCGGGTTTTTAAAGAAGCTTCCGCTATTGCCCAATTCCCGTGGGTCTGGCAGCTTACTTTTTCTTATCGCAATTACCGCATTGGAGACATCCTTAATACCGGGATTGGTAATGCCATTATGCTGCAATTCGGAAACAATGGCGCCATAGTCCACATGTAGCTGGTGATTTCTTTTGGTCAATTTAAAACTAACGGAAGTGATAATGTATTTTCCAAGGCCTTTATTTTTGAAATAGGAATCGCGATAGCCAAACTGGCATTCGTCCCTAGTAAAGGTTCTGAGTTTTCGGGTGGCTATTTCCATAGCCTCGCAACATACAAAGGTGTCCTTTAGTTCAACTCCGTAGGCACCTATGTTCTGAATTGGGGCTGTACCCGTATTCCCTGGAATGAGGGATAAATTCTCCAAACCCCCATAATCGCGGTCCAAGGTCCATAATACCATATTATGCCAATTTTCACCGGCACTGACCTTTATGATGGCCTCCTCACTATTTTCTGAAACTACCTCAATTCCCTTTAGATTGATATGCAGTACCAGGTTTTCCAAATTTTTGGTGATGAGCATATTGCTGCCGCCCCCAAGTATAAATAAATTGGGATATCCCTTAAGTTCCAGTGCTTGTTTTAGTTCGGCGATCGAATTTATTTCACAAAAGAATTTTGCCTTGGCGTCAATTCCAAAAGTATTGTATTCTTTAAGAGATATGTCTTCCTGTATATCCATTAACGTGCATATACCTTTAAGGCCTCCCTTAAAATATGAACAGCTCTTTTTAGATCTTCCTTTTCCAAAACATAGGCAATTCTGATCTGGTTGGTTCCCAAGCCTTTTGTTGCATAGAATCCAGCAGCAGGTGCTACCATTACGGTTTCCCCGTTCACATTGAAATCTTCCAGTAGCCATTGGGCAAAAACATCGGCATTGTCTATGGGAAGTTGGGCAATACAATAGAAGGCCCCCTGCGGCTGGGCTACGACCACACCGTCCAGTTTGTTCAATTCCGATAAAAGTATGTTTCTGCGTTCCTCGTATTCCTTTTTTACGTCATCAAAGTAAGATTGAGGGGTGTCCAAGGCCGCTTCACTAGCTATCTGGGCATAGGTGGGTGGGGAAAGTCGGGCTTGTGCAAATTTCAGGGCCGTCTTTATAACCTCCTTATTCTTGGTGACCAAATATCCAATTCGGGCCCCGCACATACTATATCTTTTGGAAACCGAGTCTATTATAATGGCATGTTCTTCCAAGCCTTCTTCCTGAAGAATGGAATAATGCTCCCTGCCTCCATATATAAATTCGCGGTAAACCTCATCGGCGATCAGGAATAGATTGTGTTCTTTTACTATTGTGGCAAGTTTTTTAATTTCTTCCCTTGTATACAGATAACCTGTTGGGTTTCCGGGATTGCATATTAGTATTGCCTTGGTCCTGGGTGTAATTAGTTTTTCAAATTCATCAATGGGAGGTAGTGCAAAATTATTCTCGATATTGGAAACAACCGGAACTACCTTTATGCCGCTAGCATTGGCAAATCCGTTGTAATTGGCATAAAAGGGTTCGGGGATAATAATTTCGTCTTCATTATCCGCAATGCTCCCCAATGCAAAGGACAATGCTTCCGAACCACCTGTGGTTACTATAATATTGTCCGCATTAACTTGAATGTTGTTCTTTGCATAATATCCGGCGATCTTTTCCCTGTAAGTTTCTGAACCTTCTGTTCTGCTGTATGCCAGGACCTCCAGGGTATTGTTCTTAACAGCATCCAAGGCAACTTTGGGAGTTTTTATATCGGGTTGGCCAATATTTAGGTGGATGATCTTAATACCTCTTTTTATGGCAGCTTCGGCAAAAGGGACAAGTTTTCTTATTGGAGATTCCGGCATTGTTTCGCCTCTCCGGGAAATTGATGGCATATGGATTAAAATTTTAGGCAAAAATGAGAAATCAATATGGACAAAACAATAAAACATCCGTATTTGATTCCATATTAATATGTTAAATGATTCTGTTGTCACAGGTTTTGTGTGTAAATTAGAGGGTTAGGTTACTTAAAATGGAAATATGATGGCTTTCTTAAGACATATGGTTTTCCTTATTTGGTGCTGTCCCGCTTTGTTGTTGTCGCAAAATTTTGAATTACCGGCTGGAGAAAAATCTCAAAAGGTGAAGTTTCAATTGGCGAACAATCTAATTATCATTCCAATAGAGGTAAACGGTGCAGAACTTTCATTTATATTGGATTCTGGGGTAAATAAACCCATTCTTTTTAATTTATCGGATAAGGATTCTATTCAAATCAACAATGTATCGGAAATTGTAATCAAAGGCCTTGGTGAAGGGGAACCAATTGATGCCCTGAGTTCCGATTCCAATATTTTTAAGATTGGAAAGGTTGTTAATAGTGATCAGCTACTTTATGTCGTTATGGATGCGGAGCTGAACCTTTCTCCCAGACTGGGTTTGCCGGTCCATGGAATTATAGGTTATGACCTCTTTAGGGATTTTGTGGTCGAGATAAATTATTCATCAAAATTTTTAAAGCTTCATGATCCTAAACTGTATAAGCCCAAGAAAAATTCCAAAATCCGTACGGTTCCCTTGCGCATTGTTCAGAACAAGGCGTATGTTCAGGGTCATGTGTTTATGGAGAACGAACGCAGTATTCCTGTGGAACTTTTAATAGATTCCGGTAGTTCCGATGCGTTATGGCTTTTTGAGGATATGGATAAAGGATTGGGGGTGCCCGAGAACAATTATGAGGATTTTCTGGGCCAAGGGTTAAGTGGTGGTATTTACGGGAAAAGGACCAAAATAGACGGAATTAGCTTGGGTGGCTTTCAATTAAGGGATGCCAAGGCCGCATTTCCTGATTTACGGTACTTTAATTCCATTACCTCTTTTGGGAGTAGAAATGGAAGTTTGGGAGGAGAAGTCCTAAAAAGATTTTCTTTAGTATTCAATTATGGCGAACGTACCCTAAGCTTGCGCAAGAATACATTTTTTAATCAGCCATTCGATTTTAATTTGAGCGGGATAAATATTCAACATAACGGGATGCGTTATATTTCCGAGAGTATAGCCGATACAGGAGGAATGGTATTGATGGATAGTGGGAAGTCTTTCGGGGATGTGCAAATTCTCTTTGAGAACATGACCCGGTTAAGCATGGTGCCAGAAATTATAGTTTCCGGTATTCGTGCGGGAAGTCCGGGGCATAAGGCCGGTTTGCAGGAAGGAGACATTATTCTTGCTGTAAATGGTAAAAAGGTACACCAATATAAGCTTCAACAAATCCTGCACATGCTCAATGAAAAGGAAGGAAAGAGGGTGAAGGTGCTTATAGAACGTTACCAAAAAGATATGTTAATTACCTATGAGCTAAAGGAAATGTTCAAATAAGAGGCCTTAACCAGAAGAGGGGCGCAGTTTTTTTGCGGAACGGATACTGTTATAGGGGGTGTAAGACCTGGTAATGTGCCTTGGGTTCTAAAAAAAAATAGGGATCCTTAAAAAAGAAAGCTTGTTAAATACCGAATTGGATACTTAACAAGCTTGTGCATTTATGAGTAGTATTTACTTGCCTTCCGCCGGTAATACCTTTCCTTTAATTTTTAACACCTTTGTTGGGGTGTCGGCGTTGGAAATTACAGTAATCGCCTTTGCAATTGGTCCAACTCTGTTAGTGTCGTATTTAACTTGAATCTGGCCAGTTTTACCAGGTAAGATCGGAGCTTCCGGTTTTTTTGGTATGGTACATCCACAACTAGAGCTAACTTTACTTATAACAAGTGGGGCGTCCCCGGTATTTGTAAATTCAAATATCCTTACACCATCGCTTCCTTTAGCGATTTCACCATAATCAACGGTTTCTGTTTCGAATTTGATTTTCGCTACATTTTCTTGAGCGGTTAGGCCAAAACCTAAGAGACCAACAAATAGAACTAGTACTATTTTTTTCATATTTTTAGTTTTTGGTGAATTTCAAAAGTAAATGTTTTTAATGAACCTCCAAAATTCTTTTGTTATGTAATAACGTTACTTATTTTTGTTTCGTATTTCAAAATGGTCAAAAACCTTAGAATGACTTCAAGTTTAACCTTAATATTGCACTCATTTAGTAATCGTCCGTATAGGGCTAGCAAAAACTGTTCCAAATAATGGAAATTCCTTCAAAATATGAGCCTCAAAGAGTAGAGGGCCAATGGTACGAGTATTGGACCAAACATAATTATTTTCATTCCACACCAGATGATAGGGAGCCATATACCATAGTTATACCACCACCCAATGTTACCGGTGTATTGCATATGGGGCACATGTTGAACAATACCATACAGGACGTTTTGATCCGTAGGGCCCGATTAATGGGGAAAAATGCCTGCTGGGTTCCCGGTACCGATCACGCTTCCATAGCTACGGAGGCCAAAGTGGTTGCCAAGCTAAAGGAACAGGGGATAGATAAAAAGGATATTACCCGTGAAGAGTTTTTGAAGCATGCTTGGGATTGGACCCATGAATATGGAGGCGTCATCTTGGAACAGTTGAAGAAATTGGGCTGTTCCTGCGATTGGGAGCGTACCAAGTTTACTATGGATGACAATATGTCCGCCTCCGTTATCAAGGTTTTTGTGGATCTTTATAATAAAGGGCTCATATACCGGGGCTATCGTATGGTAAACTGGGACCCTGAGGCAAAAACTACCCTATCTGATGAAGAAGTTGTATATGAGGAGAGACAAGGCTTGTTGTATTATTTGGCCTATAAAATAGAAGGTTCGGAGGAGACCGTTACCATTGCTACGACTAGGCCTGAGACCATTTTAGGGGATACTGCTATCTGTATCAACCCCAATGATGGACGTTATGCCCATTTACGAGGTAAAAATGCCGTAGTGCCCATATGCAATAGGGTCATACCTATAATAGAGGATGAATATGTTGATGTTGAATTTGGAACGGGTTGTCTTAAAGTGACCCCGGCGCACGATATCAATGACAAGGCCCTAGGCGAGAAACACAATTTGGAGACTATAGATATCTTTAATGAGGATGCCAGTTTA
The DNA here is from genome assembly GCF_900177645.1 of Arenibacter troitsensis. Lineage (GTDB taxonomy): Bacteria > Bacteroidota > Bacteroidia > Flavobacteriales > Flavobacteriaceae > Arenibacter > Arenibacter troitsensis. The sequence continues at coordinate 103,983 of NZ_FXAO01000005.1, read as the reverse complement.
AATAGTTTCGGACTGCATTATGAGGGTAAGGACCGTTTTGTGGTGCGTAAGGCCATTTCTAAAGAATTGGAAGAAAAAGGCTATTTGGTAAAGACAGAACAGCATATTAATAAAATTGGTACATCGGAAAGAACTAAAGCGGTCATTGAGCCAAGATTGTCCGATCAGTGGTTCTTAAGTATGGAAAAACTGGCCAAACCTGCTATAAAAGCGGTTTTGGAAGATGATGATATTAAGCTTTTTCCTAAAAAATTCGAAAATACCTATCGCCATTGGATGGAAAATATCCGCGACTGGAACATTTCGCGACAATTGTGGTGGGGACAACAAATCCCGGCCTATTATTTTGGAGACGGACAGGATGATTTTGTGGTGGCCGAATCCAAGGAAGGGGCTTTGGATCTGGCCAGGAAAAAATCCGGGAATTCCAATTTAACATTGAAGGAGCTAAAACAGGATGCAGATGCCCTGGATACCTGGTTTTCTTCTTGGTTATGGCCTATAAGTGTTTTTAACGGGATTTTGGAGCCCGATAATAAGGAAATAGAGTATTACTACCCTACCAATGATTTGGTAACCGGGCCGGATATTTTGTTCTTTTGGGTGGCCAGAATGATTATTTCGGGCTATGAATACCGAAATGAAAGGCCTTTCGAGAACGTATATCTTACTGGTTTGGTGCGCGATAAGCAAAGACGAAAGATGTCCAAGTCGCTCGGAAATTCGCCCGATGCGTTACAATTGATAGAAGATTACGGGGCAGATGGTGTTCGTGTGGGACTTTTATTGAGTTCCGCAGCAGGTAACGATCTAATGTTCGATGAGGCCTTGTGCCAACAGGGGAAAAACTTCGCCAATAAGATATGGAACGGTTTCCGTTTGGTAAAAGGTTGGGAAGTGGCAGATCTGCCGCAACCAGAGGCGTCCAAGTTGGGTATTGAATGGTATACTTCCAAATTCAATAAAACTCTTGAAGAGATAGAGGACCATTTCAGTAAGTACCGTATCTCCGATGCTTTAATGGCTATTTATAAGTTAGTTTGGGACGATTATAGTTCTTGGTTGTTGGAAATTATTAAACCAGCTTACCAGCAGCCTATAGATCGGATTACATTTGATGCCGTAATCCATATTTTTGAAGAAAACCTAAAACTATTGCATCCGTTTATGCCCTTTCTTACGGAGGAGGTTTGGCAGCACATTGCCGAACGTACCCCGGAAGAGGCCTTGGTCATTGCAAAATGGCCAAGCGCACAGCCTGTAAACGAGGACCTGATAGAAGGCTTTAATTTTGCTACGGAGGTTATTGCCGGAATACGGACCATTAGAAAAGAAAAGAATATTCCTATGAAAGATGCGCTACAATTGGCGATATTAAATGACGGGGATATTTCCAGCGATTGGGACGTGGTAATTGCCAAGCTCACCAATTTATCGGCTATTGATTATGTTGACAGTGCAGTGGATGGTGCTCTAACCTTTAGAGTGAAGTCCAATGAATACTTTGTTCCTATGGTAGGAGCCATTGACATTGGGGCGGAAATAAAGAAGTTGGAAGAGGAATTGGAGTATATCAAGGGCTTTTTGGTGTCTGTACGAAAAAAACTTTCCAATGAGCGTTTTGTGGCCAACGCACCAGAGCAGGTAATTGACCTGGAACGGCAGAAGGAAGCGGATGCTATTGCCAAAATTGATACCTTAGAGAAGAGTTTGGCCAGTTTAAAGTAATTGCCAGGACCTGTAATTATAGTGTTTCTGGCTAAGGGAAACTCCCGTGTTTTTAGTGGAAGTAGCTTAAATGATGTCTAAAAAGAAAATAAATACGGGTATTCTTTCCTTCGGAATGTCGGGCACCTTGTTTCATGCTCCATTTTTGAATGAACATCCTGGATTCCAATTAACCGCAGTTGTTGAGAGGAGTAAAAAAATAGCAGCTAAGACGTATCCCAATATAATAAGTTATGACAGCGTTGATGAGCTTATAGCCGATGAGAACATTGAGCTGGTAGTGGTAAATACCCCCAATTATACGCATTTCGAATTTGCGCAAAAGGCGCTCCGGGCAAAGAAGCACGTTTTGGTAGAAAAGCCATTTTGTGTTGGCAGTGCTGAGGCTCAGGAACTATTTGCGGAGGCAAAAAGGGTTGATCGTAGAATTCTGCCATATCAGAATAGAAGGTATGACAGTGATTTTCTGGCCGTAAAGAAGGTGTTGGAGTCCGGAAAATTAGGGGCTTTGGTGGAGGTGCACATGCGTTACGATAGATATCGCTATCACATTGGTCCTAAAATAGCCAAGGAAACCCCGGTGCCTGGTAGTGGTCTCATGTATGATCTGGCCCCACATTTATTGGACGCCACTTTTGCGCTATTTGGATATCCCTTGCAATGGGGTAAGTACACCGGGCAATTTAGGCCCAAAACCCAGGTGGATGATTATGTGCATTTACATTTAGTATATCCAAAAGACGTGCAGGTATTTTTAACAATGAGCATGTTGGTGGTGCAACCGCAAGCCGCTTATATTCTAAATGGAACCAAGGGTACCTTTGTAAAACAGCGAACGGACATACAGGAGCAGCAGCTTCTGGCAGGAATGAGTCCGGGAAACCCTTTGTTTGGAATAGAGGATGCCCATAGAAATGGTGTGCTCACTACCATTTCCGAGAATGGTGAAAGGCATACGGAAGAAATAGAATCGGAAAAATCCTCTTATATTAATTTGTTCGAAGATGTTTACAGATCCATTATTGAAGGTGTTCCCTATCCTATTACCGAAAAAGATATTCTACGGCAAATTGAGATTTTGGAAGGGTAGATGGCGAAATTTTATTTTTGCTGTTTGCCATTTCCGTAGTTACCGTGTAATTTTCTCTCATAATTATTAAGGCCATTCCCTTGTTTTACGGAAGCCTAAAGAAATCGCATCTTATTTAATCGTATATTTAATAAGAATAAATAAGTGTGCTGTTTTAATTTAGGTAGCTAAGTCATTAAAAATGCTCCATAAAAAAAGCTAAGAATGTCTAAATTACCGGATGATCATAAATTTTTAGACCTTTCCGACTATGGGAGACCAATGGCCAGGATTATTGCGAACAGACTAAAGAAAACCACTATTACACCCATTCATGTTACTTTTGGATTCCTTTGTTCGGGTGTTATAGCAGTGGCTTGCATGTATTACAGCTATAATTGGTACGCTGCCTTTTTTTTTATTTTAAAATCAATCCTGGATGCCGCCGATGGTGAATTGGCTCGGATCAAGGATACGCCCTCCTACACTGGTAGGTATTTTGATTCCCTGTCCGATTTTGTTCTGAATATCCTAATATTTGTAGTACTCTGGCATATCACCAATGTGGAATTTGGATTTGCCGTGTTGGCATTTCTGGGCCTGCAGCTTCAGGGTACCCTATACAATTATTATTACGTAATCTTGAGAAATAAGTTTCATGGCGATGTTACAAGCCGAATTTTTGAATCAGGGACTCCGGTGGCAATGTTAGGGGAGCATCAGCGAAATGTGAATGTTCTTTTTTGGTGGTACCGGATTCTTTATGGCAGTTTTGACCGAGTAATTTATAAGTTGGATGGTGAGGCTGCCAATGGAAGGCATCTGCCCAATTGGCTTATGACGGCCGTATCTACCTTTGGTCTTGGGTTTCAGCTCTTAATAATAAGTGTGATGTTGGTTTTGGGTTGGGCAGACTACATAATCCCCTTTTTTATAATGTACTCATTGTTCATTTTTTTGTTTATCGCCATAAGAAAGTCATTGTAGGCCAACATACATTCTGGTTTTTCTTTAGCATATATTTCGCTAGGTCAAAGTTGTTGATTTAGCCATTCCAAAACGGTATTTCGGGATTTGGTAATTTGGTGTGTGCTTACACATTCTTGTTGATATACACCTAAATTATATTGTAATATTTCTAAAAAATGGCTCGTATGTCCTGATAATTTTTATATTTGTGTGCCTACACACTTTTTTAATTCATTACAGGTCATACATTTATATAAGTATTTTTTTTCATGGCAAAGAATAAAAAGACCACTATTCAAGATTTGGCAAACTATGCCAATGTTTCCATAGGGACCATAGACCGGGTACTGCACAATAGGGGGAAGGTGTCGCTTGCCAAAAGGAAAAAAGTAGAAGAGGCCATAAAGAAGTTGGATTTTAATCCCAATCTCCTGGCAAGAACATTGGCCTTGGGAAGGCAGTTCGAGGTTTGCAGCCTATTTCCAGAAGCTACCAATGTACATAGTTATTGGGCCTTACCGAAGATAGGTGTAGACCAGGGGGTGGAAGTATATAGGGATTTTGGCATGGAACTTCATACTTATGAGTACAGTTTGTTCAACGAATCCAGTTTTGTTAAAAGTGCGGATGCCATCCTTGGGAAGAATCCTAGTGGCGTAATCTTGGCACCCTTATTTGAAAAGGAAAGTTTGGAATTTATAGCGAAATTGGAAGAAAGGGATATTCCTTATGTCTTTATAGATGCCAATATCAAAAACAAGAAAAATCTTAGTTATATAGGCCCTGATCTGGAAGGTAGCGGTTATATAGCCGGGAAATTATTGAATTCTCTTCTAGGTCCTTCAGATGACATTCTTATTGTAAACATGGTTAAGGGGTTCGAAAATAGTGCCCACACTGCCCTTGTAGAAAATGGCTTTCGGAATTATTTCAAGGAACATGGATCACGGACGAGAAGGAGTGTAAATTCCATTACAATACCCTCAACGGCCGAGACCGAAGTAAACAGGGAACTGACAACTTATTATATTAAAAACCCGGGAACAAAAGGAGTATTCGTTACCAATTCCAGGGCGCATTTAATTTCCAAGTATCACGCTTTGCACGAATTGGATATAAAGGTGGTGGGCTTTGATATCGTTCCGGGCAATGTAACCGAGTTGAAAAAAGGAAATATCGATTTTATTATTTCCCAAAGACCGGTATTTCAAGGGGTAACCGCAGTAAAGGCGCTGTTCGATTTTTTTGTTTATAAAAAGTCGCCCGCCGCCATTCAGTATGTGCCTTTGGATATCATTATCAAGGAGAATGTAGATTATTATATTAATTTTCAATAAGGGTCATATGCAATAGCCATAACTTGGTAAACGCGCGAGGGCTTTCTTTAAACTAGAATATAAATTATGGGAATAAGGGTAATTGGTTGCCTATTGTTGTTCGTCTTTTTTGGTTCTTGTGGCGAAAGCCAGTCCAAAAAGAATGATGTTATTCCATCACAGGAAATGGAAACGACTGGCATTAGGGTAGTAAATAAAGTATCTGAACAAAAAGTGGATGTCTACTTCGGGGATGAATTGTTTACTTCCTATATCTACCCCGATAATATTATGAAGCCCTGTTTATGGCCCATAGTGACATCTGAAGGTACGGAAATTACACGTAAATACCCATTGAAGAAAGTTGCCGGTGAACGTGCGGATCACCCCCATCACATAGGCATGTGGATGAATTATGGAGATGTTAACGGTATTGATTATTGGGGGCATTCCGAGGCCACCCCTGAAGATCGTAAGCCATTTAGTGGCGTTATCAGGCATCAAGAGGTTGTCCAAGCCATTGCCGATGGTACCCAAGGAGCCATACAGGTACGAACCAATTGGGAAGCTCAGGGCCGTACGCAGATAAAGGAAGATTTAGAACTTTATTTTATGGACAAGGGCAAGGTAAGGGTCATAGATTGGATAAGTACCTTAACCGCCCAAGAGGATATTTTGTTCAAGGATACCAAAGAGGGAATGTTTGCCATTAGGGTAAGTCGAGAATTGGAATTACCTTCAGATGATCCCTTGACATTAACCGATGCCGAAGGAAATCCAGAAACGATAAAAGTAATTAATAATGATGCGGTTTCTGGGAATTACTTGAGCAGCGAAGGAATAAAAGGAGAGGATGTTTGGGGCACCCGAGCCAAATGGATGAAACTCTTTGGAAAGTATAAGGAGGGGGATGTTGCCGTGGTGATACTGGACCACAAAAAGAATCCTGGTTATCCGGCCTATTGGCATGCTAGGGGCTATGGGCTTTTTGCTGTAAACCCCTTGGGTCAGAATGTATTTTCGGAAGGAAAGGAAACTATGGACTTAAGCTTGAAAAAAGGAGATTCCGTACGGTTTGCCTTTCGCACGCTGGTGTGCTCTGGAGAAATCTCCGATGCAGAGATCAATGCCTTGGAGGTAGCGTTTTCAGGCCTTTATTAGCCCCATTTTAATGACCTAAAAATAAATAAAGTTAATAACGATCAAATCTGGATAGCATGAAATCAAATTCAAGTTCAAGAAGAAGTTTTATTAAAAAAACCGCGGCCAGTTCGGCCTTTATTGCGGCCGCCGGAATCCTTCCCCAATTTAGTGCCAAAAGTTATGCCCGTATTCTAGGTGCCAACGATCGTATCAATGTATCCATGATGGGGGTCAATAGTAGGGGAAATGCCTTGGCCCAAAATTTTGCAAGTCAAAATAATGCTGAGGTAATCCATGTTTGCGATGTGGACAGTAGGGCGGTCCTTAAATGTATGGACACCGTAAAAGCAAGGCAGGACAGGAAACCAAAGGCGTATTCCGATTTTCGAAAATCCTTGGAAAGCAAGGACGTGGACGCCATGGTGATCGCTGCACCCGATCATTGGCATGCACCGGCATCGCTCTTGGCCATGGAAGCGGGAAAACACGTGTACGTAGAAAAGCCATGTAGCCACAACCCCAATGAAGGGGAAATTTTGGTGCAGGCAGCCAAAAAATATGGTAAGGTTATACAAATGGGGAATCAGCGTCGCTCTTGGCCCAATGTGGTTGAAGGGATAAATGCCCTAAAGTCCGGTGCCATAGGACGGGTGTATTTTGGCAAAGGATGGTATACCAACAACCGCACGTCCATAGGGGTTGGGAAGGAAGTTGAGGTGCCCCAATGGTTGGATTGGGATCTTTGGCAAGGTCCGGCACCAAGAATGAAGTATAAGGATAATATTGTACATTACAATTGGCATTGGTTATGGCATTGGGGTACAGGCGAAGCCCTTAATAATGGGACCCATATGATAGATCTATTACGCTGGGGCATGCAGGTGGACTATCCAGTTAAGGTTAGCTCAAATGGCGGCAGGTACAGATATCAGGACGATTGGGAGACCCCGGATACACAGGTGATCAATTTGGATTTTGCCGAAGGATTGTCCATGTCCTGGGAGGGTAGGAGCTGTAATGGCAAACCTATAGAAGGGAGTTCGGTAGGCGTTATGTTCTACGGGGAAAATGGCAGTATGCTTATCCCTGGGGGCAATAGCTATAGCATTTTCGATTTGGAGGGCAATTTGGTCAAGGAGGTTGAAAATACCCAGGAAATAGATCCCAGAAATAATTCCAATCCGGCAGAACTTTTGGATGCCCTGCACATACAGAATATGTTCAGTGCCATCCAGAATGGTACAAGCCTCAATGCGGATATAGACTCTGGTCACAAAAGTACCTTGTTGGTGCAATTGGGGAATATTGCACAGCGCACGGGCAGGTCTTTGAATATAGATCCCAATAATGGTCATATTTTACAGGATAGCGATGCCCAAAAATTATGGAGTAGAGCTTATGAAAACGGTTGGGAAATGAAATTGTAAAAAAAAATATATGGTAAAAAGAAGATCATTTTTAGAGAAAATTGGAAAAGGCGCCGCCTTTTCAACTTTGGCCCTGTCCTTGCCATCAACATTGTTTTCACAGGTAAAATTGGGAAAAGCCACAGCAGTGAAAAACAAGATTATCGGTATCATTGGTGCCGAAAATTCGCATACCAGAGGTTTTGGGAAGATGTTCAATTTGGATAAAAAATTTCCGGGATGGGAGGTTAAGTATGTATGGGGTGAAAAGGAAGAATTTGCCCAACAGGCCAAAACAGAGGGTGGCATTCCCAATATTGTAAAAGACCCCTTGGAAATGATGGGGCAGATAGATGCATTGATCGTAGACCATAGACATGGCGATCTTCACTTGGATGCGGCCTTACCGTTTGTAAAAGCCGGGATACCCACATTTATAGATAAACCATTTTGCTATAGCAGTCAGGCTGCGAAAATTTTCCTTGAAATGGCAAGGGCGGTGGGTACTCCGGTAACATCCTACAGTTCAATAGCCCATAGCTATGCCACCGAAGATATGAGGAGGCAATTGGCGGAAATAAAGGACATAAATCAAGTAACCTGTTATGGCAAGGCCGATATTAATTCCATTTATGGAGGCTTTTTCTTTTATGGCGTGCATATGGTAGAACCTCTCATCTATCTTTTTGATGAAAAAATTATTTCCGCCAAGTTCAATAAAAATGAAAAGGAGAATTTGAATAGTAGCGCTAGTTTAATATTTGAAAATGGAAGGATGGCCACTTTGGTCATTACGACCAAAAAGTATGGCTGGCAGACCTTTGTAGAGACAGATGAAGGAGTGGTAGAATTGAAGTCTAGAGTGAAGACCATTGAGCCGGACAAAAATTATGTAGATATGGTAAACATGTTCAGCACCGGAAAGGAACCGCGAAGCCACGAGAGCATTATTCATGGTATAGCGGTGCTGGAAGCAATACAGAAATCCATTATTTCCGGTAACTGGGAATCCGTTATAGCTTAAAAATGAGGATCAAAACGAATGTAATAAAATGTTCTCTGGCGATTGTCTTGATAATGGGTTTGGTATTGATAGGCTGCAGAAACAAAGAACAAAGGCCGCAGGAAGCAATGAAGGGGCCGGAACTTCTCCAAAATAGCCTCACTGAATGGGAGAAGGAGCAGGGCTGGGAACTGCTTTTTGATGGAAAGTCGTTTAAAGGTTGGCGTGGTTTGGGTAGAAAGGATGTTCAGACCCAACTATGGAAAATAGAGGATGGGGCCATACGCAAACTGAATAGTGGAGAGGTGCCTTCCATGCCGGACGGGCAACCCTTGGAAGGGGGCGATCTAATGACTGTGGATACTTTTGATAACTATGAATTGTATTTTGAATGGAAGATATTAAAGGCGGGCAACACTGGCCTCAAGTACAATGTGTCCGAGGAAATGTCCCAGAAGTATGGTTCCCCATATTCCGCCCTGGGATTTGAATACCAATTATTGGATGATTCCGACACCCTTTATGCAGGCAAACTAAAGCCTTCCCAGTACACAGGGAGTCTTTATGATATGATTGCCGCTGACAATGCCGATCTTAGGTCGGCCGGGATGTACAATTCCAGCCGAATTGTGGTCAAGGATAGGAATGTAGAGCACTGGCTTAATGGGAAGAAGGTAGTTGAATATGAATTTGGTTCCCGATATTTGGATTCACTTTACCTAAAAAGCAAGTATGTGGATTATCCGGGGTTTTTGGAAAAAAGAACGGGTCATATCGTACTACAAAACCATAAGGACGATGCCTGGTTTAGGAATATTAAGGTTCGCAGGATTAAATCGGGAAGTTAGTTTCGGATAACATTGATCAGGATCTGAAAATTATAAATTCAACAAATTGTTATGATATTTAAATATACATCAGTTTTAGCACTATTCTTTTTTTATAATATGGGAATATCACAGTCTATGGATAAAAGCGATTTGGAGGGCATTTTGTATTCCGATGGGGGATGGGTCAACATTTCAACCAAAAATGGAAAAATTTCGGGAATAAACAGATTGTCGAAAGGTGATAAGGGTTCAAAAATATATGTGGCCCCCGGTTTATTGGATGTCCAGATCAACGGCTATATGGGAGTAGATTTTTCCGGTCCCGATCTTACGGTGGAAGGGGTAAGGAAAGCTACAAAGGCCTTATGGAAAGCTGGTGTAACTACTTATTTCCCGACCATTATTACCAGTGACTTCAAAAGAATGAAAAGAAATTTTGCTATTCTGGCCGAAGCACAAAAAGATCCGGAAATAGGAGGTTCAATTCCAGGATTCCATTTGGAAGGCCCATATATATCACCGTTACCCGGCTTTAGGGGCGCACATCTGGAGAAATACATCAAAAATCCGGATTGGGATGAATTTCAGGAGTTGCAAAAGGCAGCCAACAATGGCATAAAATTAATAACCTTAGCTCCTGAATTGGAAGGGGCCATACCCTTTATCCGTAATTGCGTTGCCAAAGGAATTATAGTGGCGCTCGGACATCACAACGGCAGTGTAGTGGATATAGAACGTGCCATAGATGCCGGGGCAAAAATGGCTACACACCTCGGTAATGGCTGTGCCAACGAGATCAATAGGCATCATAATCCACTTTGGCCACAGTTGGCCGATGATAGGATTACGCCCAGCATTATAGCAGATGGATTTCATTTGACCAAGGAAGAGGTACGAAGTTTTTACAAGGTAAAAGGACCAAATAAAACGATTTTGGTCTCCGATGCCTTGGACTTGGCTGGTCTTCCTCCCGGAGAGTATACCCGGGGAGAGCGTACGTTATTGCTGACCCCCAATGTGGTAAAATTACCAAAGGAAAATGTTCTGGCCGGGGCAGCATCTCCTATAAGTGCATGTGTAGGCGTAATTATGGATTACACCCAATGTACTCTGAATGATGCCATACAAATGGCAAGTACCAATCCTGCAAAGATGTTTTCCTTAAATGAACTTGGCGAAATAGGACAGGGAAAACGGGCCGACCTAATTCTCTTTGAGTTGGACGATAACAAGGTGATAATTCACAAGACTTTTGTGTCCGGGCAGTTGGTGTATTCCAAAGACTAACATCCTATTTGTTTCTAAAGTGTTGAATGTTAGTGTACTTGGTTGAAAATTAAATCTATAAATGCAGCATATGGGCAATAAATCACTATTCAAAAAAATACTATTGGGACTTAGCGCGGTAGGCCCGGGCTTGTTTCTTATTGGCTACAATATTGGTACCGGTAGTGTTACCACAATGGCCAAGACCGGTGCGGAATTCGGTATGGGTCTTTTTTGGGCAGTAGTGCTTTCCTGTATTTTCACTTACATTTTAATGGTTGCCTATGGCAAAGTAACCTTGGTGACAGGTAGGACCGCCCTGTTTAACTTTAAACAGGAGTTTAAATGGGGCTGGATACTTTCGCTCTACATCATTTTGGTATTGATCATAGGGGAATTATTGGCGCTTATGGGGGTAATGGGTATAGTGGCCGATTTGGTACAGGAAGGGGTGCGCTTGGCATTTAATGGAGAGATAATCCAAAGGGGGTGGATCATCCTTTTTTTTGTAGCCATACTCACATTTTTTTTATGGTTTGGACGTTATAAGGCTTTCGAAAAAGTCTTGACCGTTCTGGTGATTCTGATGGGACTTTCTTTTATGGTCGTATTTATAATGGTCCGCCCGGATATGATGGATATTCTCTCTGGTATGGTTCCGAGTATTCCCGATACTCCTGGCGCGTTGGGGCTTATTGCGGCCATTACGGGTACCACCTGTTCTGCGGCTGTTTTTGTAATGAGAAGTACGGTGGTGGCCGAAAAGGGATGGGGCATAAATGATCTAAAAAAGGAAAAGACAGATGCTTTTGTATCGGCTTTTATGATGCTTTTCTTGAGCGGTATCATCATGGCGGTTGCCGCAGGAACCCTACATATTTCTGGGTTGAAGCTGGACAATACCGTAGAAATGATATCCCTATTTGAACCATTGGGAGGTAAATTGGCGGCTTTTGTTCTGATTATAGGGATTACAGGGGCCGGACTGTCCACTATTTTTCCGATCGTGCTTATAGCCCCTTGGTTGCTGGCCGATTATAGGGGGACTCCAAGAAACATTCATTCCAAATCTTCCAGAGCACTAATTCTTGGCGCTATGGTATTTGCCTTTGGAACGGTCTTTTTGGAGGAAAGACCGCCAGCACTTATGGTATTCTCACAAGCTTTTCAAGCCTGTATCCTTCCAGCAGTGGCGATTCCTATGTTCATATTAATCAACAAACAGAAATTAATGGGGAGTAACAGGGCCAGTGCTAAGATCAATCTTGGACTAATAGCGGTAATCCTTTTTTCACTGCTGACCACATGGTTCGCTATAACCGAATTTTTATAATATTAAACAATGGAAAAATCGTTTCAAATTGATAATTTGTCCGTAAAAATTTATGGGCAAACAAAGGAAATGGGGGCAGCGGCAGCTGATTATGTTACAAGGAAATTGAAAGATGCCATCGAGAAAAAGGGTAGGGCCAATCTTATCTTGGCTACAGGTGCATCCCAGTTTTCTTTTTTGGAGGCCTTGCAGACCAAGGAAATTGATTGGGGGAAAATAACCGTATTTCACTTGGATGAATACAAGGGCGTATCGGAATCGCATCCAGCAAGTTTTAGAAAGTATCTCAAAGAGCGCATTTTAAACAAGGTAGCACCTAAAAAGATTTATTTCCTAAATGGCGACGCACCAAATTTGCAATTGGAAATCAATAACTATGAAGAGGCTTTGAAAGCACATCCAATAGACATAGCTTGTATTGGAATAGGAGAAAATGGACATATAGCCTTTAATGACCCCGGTGTGGCAGATTTTAAAGACCCCAAATTGGTCAAGGTGGTAGAGCTGGATGAAGCTTGCCGAAATCAACAGCTTGGTGAGGGGTGGTTTCCAACTTTTGCCGATGTGCCCAAGGAAGCCGTTACACTGACCATCACTGCCATAATGAATTGTAAGGCCATTAGTTGTGTAGTGCCGGACGAAAGAAAGTCCCGGGCCGTTTATAATAGCCTGTACAGGGATATAAGTACCAGCTGTCCGGCCTCAATACTTAGGACGCACCCTGAAACCGTCCTGTTTTTGGATAAAGGATCGGCATCCTTGATCAAGTAATTGGTCATTTTTCGTTGCCCCATAACTGAACATGAAGGAGACGAACAAGGTATTGCTTGGCCTTACTTTATGCTAAGGGCTTCCTTATCAAAGGAAATACCTTCCCAGCCACTGATCATAAAATTGCGAATGTTTTGGTGGTCTGTACCCGTTGGATTTTCAAGGACATCTTTTCGGTAATAGGAACCAAAGCAAGCCAAGGTTTCCTCCTTGCTCAATTTGTGATGTTGTGCAAAAGAAAATACTTTACAGGAACCTGAATTTTGGCCGGCTTCATTGATCACTTCCCCATTGGTAAATCTTGAAGGCGAAAAATTATAATAAGTGTCAATAATACCTATGGTATCCCCAAATGTTATCTCTTCTGGGGTCTTTCTAAGTTTGTCTAAAAATTCGTAAACCGTCATTGTTCGAAGGGATTTAAGTTCAGGACGTAAATTTAGATTATCCAATCAAGAATCCCCTAGGATATGTGAAGTTAATTATTGCAACATCTCTCAAATGGGTTAGGTCTATATTTTTTATCTTTATGGAAAATAAATAAAATCCAATCCAGTTGTTTGAAGTTTGTGGTAGGGTTTCATTTTCAATAATTAATCGGTACTAAAAATGGATACATATGAAACGACTAATTTTAGGAATGTTGCTATTCTCTGTTTTTCCTTTTATGGCGCAGGAAGTAAAAAAAGAAGTCCCTCCGAATGAAATTCAGATTAAAACGGCCGTACTGCCGGCTCCTGATGAAAAAAAGGATGGAGCTATGGTTTATGGCTATAATAGTTCGGGAGAATTGGAAGTATTGAGAAAGGGAACCAATAATTTGGTCTGCATAGGTGATAACCCAAGTAAGGACGGGATCAATGTGGCATGTTATTCCAAAAAACTTGAACCTTTTATGGCCCGTGGTAGGGAACTGTCGGCTCAGGATCTTTCTGGGGAAGAGCGTGAAAAGATCCGTGCCAAGGAAGTGGCATCCGGAAAACTAAAAATGCCCAAGGAACCAAGTATGATGTATGTTTATTATGGAAAGTCCGAGGATTATGATATTACTACCGGAGAGTTGCAAAATGGGAAATTTAGATATGTTATTTATACACCCTTTGCAACCACGGAATCTACAGGTTTACCAGACAAGCCACACGCTCCTGGAATGCCATGGTTAATGGATCCCGGTACCCATAGGGCGCATATTATGGTCGGCCCTTTTGATTAAAGTTGCATTTCATTCAAAGGATTTTATGTCTAGGTCCCAATTTTGGATGTCTTTTTTAAAATAGTTCATGTAAACTAACATTACCTTCATGTAGTTGTACAAGGTTATTGAACCTAGTACAATCGTGTACTAGCCTTGTTTTTTCACTAAATGGTTCTGTTTGTGCAATCTAATTTAAACCTTACATTTGCACGTTTTTAATTTTTAGAAAAAATTTGGAAAATGGACGGCAATAATCTGGTAGACAGGCAGGAGAATATAGGGCAGGCAATAAGTTCGGAAGAGATAGATCAGTGCATTTTTCTACTTAATAAACTGGTAGGTAACGGGCATAGGATTTTTGAACTTCCAGAGGAAAAAAGAGTAGCTCTTTTGAAGGCTGCCGGCCAGTTGTCCAGACCGGCCAAAAATGAATTCAAACAGCGCAAAAAGGACGCAGCCAAAGCTGCTAAGAGAAAGATGATAGAGCGCGATAAGCATGCGCGTAAGGAAACGGGCATAAGAAGCGCTAGGGAAGCTGCCGTATACGTAGCTCCTAAATTATTGGCTGCTCCCGTAAGGGAAACCTTGGAGGGGCTGGAATTGGAATCCCCAAGGAATTGCTATGTCTGTAAAACCGTATACACCAAATTACATCATTTTTATGATGCCATGTGCCCGGAATGTGGCGATTTTAACTACGCAAAGCGATTTCAGACGGCCGATCTAAGTGGACAGGTAGCCATAGTTACTGGGTCTAGATTGAAAATAGGATATCATATTACCTTAATATTGCTTAGGGCAGGGGCCACAGTGGTGGCAACCACGAGGTTTCCGGTAGATTCTGCGTTGCGCTTCTCCCAAGAAGAGGATTTTCATGAATGGGGCCATAGACTAAAAATACATGGTCTGGATTTGAGACATATTCCTAGCGTTGAGATCTTTTGCAATTTTATAGAACAACAGTACGACCGATTGGATATCCTGATCAATAATGCGGCGCAAACCGTTAGGAGACCGGCAGGATTTTATCAACACCTTATGAAAAATGAGGAGGTTCCTTTTCAGGATTTACCCCCAAGGGCCAGGGAGGTATTGTCCGACCACGATTTTTGCCTACAGGAATTAAATAGCCTTACCAAGGGCACGGCGAGTATACAAAATAATGCCTTGCCTGTTAATTGGCATGCACCGGAGCCTGGTATTGGCATTAGGGCCTCTGCGAAATTGTCACAGATTCCCTACAGTTTTGATAGCTCCCTATCTGCCAAGGAAGTTTTTCCCGAAGGGGAATTGGATGCCGATCTGCAGCAAGTAGATCTACGGAAGACCAATAGCTGGCGTCTAAAATTAGGGGAGATTGAGACTCCAGAAATGATAGAGGTACAATTGGTGAACGCTATTGCTCCCTTTGTGCTCTGTAACCGCTTATCCAAACTAATGCGGCAGGAAAATACCGGTAAAAAACATATTATAAACGTCTCGGCCATGGAAGGGAAATTCCATAGATTTTACAAGGAGGATCGTCATCCCCACACCAATATGGCCAAGGCAGCCTTAAATATGATGACACATACCTCTGCCCTGGACTTTGCTAAAGATGGCGTTTATATGAACGCTGTGGATACCGGTTGGGTAACGGACGAAGATCCCGTAGAGCTATCCAAAAGAAAGGAGGAAATTCATGATTTTCAACCACCTTTGGACATTGTTGACGGCGCTGCCAGGGTCCTGGATCCATTGATCGACGGTATTAACACCGGTAAACATTGGTGCGGTAAGTTTCTTAAGGATTATCGTCCTATTGACTGGTAATTCGTTTATTAATTAAAGGTATTGCGTATAGACGGGTCTATTTCCAGGGTTCTACTTTTTGGGAAACGGTAGGAGATGCCAAAATTAATAAGATAATCGGCAAAGGCGGCATCACCATTTCTAGGAGTTCCAGTGCTTATTTCTGTTTGTCTATCCGTAACACTTTGAGGTCTATCCCGTCTTAAGGCCAGAGGTACATTTAGATTTAATGTGAAATTCTGATGCATATATGCTATACCGGGTTCTAAAGAGAGGACATTACCTGGCCTACGAAAGCCTTCATTTCCGCCAATAAGGTCTTTTACAGGTACCGCATCAAATCTGGCGCCCATAGAAGCCGAAATAACATCGGATAGGCTATAGCTAAGTCCTGTGCGAACAGAATATTGGTCTGGTACCGCCATAATGGCTTCATTCTCCAAAATTGGGCTAAGTGTTTCCCTGAAAGTTCTGATTCCATTGGTTTCCCGTGGGTTAAACAGGTAAAAGCCACCCCCATAGGCAAATAGTCCTGTTGTTATTTTTTGGTAAAATTGAAAATCTACGGTAAAACCGAATCCGCCGTCCCCGGGTTGAATGGACTGATCCACTGGTCTTGCCTCCGGACTCCCTTCCGGGCCTACATTGTAGAATACATCGGTAGCATTGTAATTTCCTGTAGGTAGTTTTAAACCTAAGCCAACCGCAATGTTCCTATTGGGACTCAAGGAAGGGTCAAGTAGCCAATATCCTATGCCTGCCCTTATATCGGCCAATCCCCTAGAAAACGTGCTATTTCTTTCGTTTCTTCCGTGCTCGTATAAGGAAGATCTGGCATTTATTACCGTGGGGATGGTAATACTGGTATAGAGGCGGTCGGAGATACCATAGGTAAGGAAAAAGTCCCATGCATGGGAATGATTAATTACCTCGGTGTTGTTGGCAACCCTATCAGCTTCTTCCTCCGTACCCCTAAAATGTCGAAAGGATTTGAAATATCTATAATTCATGCCAACCTGTAGGTCGCCTTTCCCCAAAAGATTGTTCTCCAAGCTGTTTCCGACACAAGAGGAAAAATGCCTGATGGCTACACAGCCCTGTGCGTTTAAAGTAGATGGTTTAAATGAAAGTGCGAATAGTATGCACCCTAAAAATAATTTTACATGTAGTGTTTTCATAGTTGGAATTGACATTAGGTTAGTACTCGGAATGCCCGATTGGTGTATTAGGACAATCTAGGATATCTATTTAATAATATTTTTTCTTGATTATAATAGCAATGTGTTTGGCCTTGTGCCTTCGTTCTCAAACCTATTGGGTGTTTATCATTGGGTAAGATTTTCGTACGAACGTGGGTATATAAGCAGCAACGCACTTATGATTACAATATTCTTAATAATGTATTGGCCTACCAGAGTAAGGGAGAATGGGGCTTGGGAAAAGGATATTTCAGGAAAAAATACCACAGGAACAAACGTGAGGACCAAATGGGTAATGGCCGCAACAATAACCTTTTTTAGTTGAATTTTAAATATTAAGCATATTCCAATGGCAACCTCAATAATTGCCAGCAATAGGATTCCCATACGCTCGGGAATGAAATTAAAGGTCAATAATGAAATGGTTTGTTTTGCCAACATATCGGCCGGACTCAGTCCAGGAAAGAATTTAAGGAATCCAAACCATAGGTAGATTATGCCAATGCTTATACAGAGTATTCTGCCATTTTGGGTTAAGCGCATCATTTATTAATGTTTTGTTGCTATAGATTTCGATTACATATACTTGATCAATTTACCTTAACCATATTTAGGAAGTGGAAGTTCTTAATGATCCAATTATTGGCCGACTGTTTTTCCTTCCTTGGTATTTTCACCAATAAGATTAAGGTATTTTTTATAATGATACCTAGCCACCTGTCTGCCCAATTCCAGTCCAGCAACATTATCGGCCTGAATATGATATCCTCCCATTACTCTGGATATCCCCGCCATTTCTGCTGTTTCTGTAAAAGTTGGAAATTTTAAAATAACCGGGTCATCAAGATTATTTGGTTCTGTAAGTGCTCCCGGCACCAGTTCAACTTCCACTCCAAAATGGTCGTCTCCAGTAAACAAGCGCAAGGCCTCTGCGCAACCTCCGCTGATGGTGCTATGACCGGAAACATAACTTGGAAAAGGTGGACAAAGAAATGCATCTGGCGAATAGGGTCTCCAATCCTTACCCTTCATTTCAACCATGCCCTTATCGGGACCGCCCCAAGCTTTAATTACTTTGTCTTGATAATAATCATGAACTAGTGCATAGGGACGGGCATAGTCATAATACATTTTGGAATCCCAACACGAGATAAAGGCATCCATGGCTACAGATTCTACCAAAAAATACATTTTTACATCTTGATCCAAGGTATGGTTGTCACGCTCGGATACGTCTTGCGCAAATTTCAACCAATGTCCTGCCTGCTGCACAGATTTGGGCCCATCTCGCATAAACTCTACCAAAGCCTTATTTTCTGGGGTTAAATTAGCCTGAAGGTCAATTACCTCCTGAACTTCCTTTTCCAGTTGTTCGGAACCGACCATAGGAGGTGGACCTGGCCTAAACTGATCTGCAGTCTCCAATAATAAAGGTTTTACTTTTTGCCAATAGGGTGTTAAGCAACCTGGATTATATTTATTGCCTTCCTCATCAATGAAATACTTTGGCTGCCATCTGTTGAGGTCAATATTTTTGTCAATGTCATTTACAGGTGAATAATTGGTATAATCATAATAGGGCTGGCCATTGGAACCTTCCACTTCTCCGTATTGGTTGGAACCATCGTTTTTACGCGCATTGATTACCATATCTGCGGCAAGGTTGCCAACGCCCTCGGGCGTGCTGGCATCCCGCGATTGATTTTCTGGGTCAAGGCCCAATGCGATCATTTTTTGCTTGAACAATGTACTGTCGGAGTAATAGTATTCATTTAGTGCCCTAAATGCGGCGTAGCTTACCGCTATTTCCTTGTTTTTAAGTGTTCTTTTATTTTCTGGGAAACGATCAACGCCTTTAAGGTATAGGGGATGTGCCTTCTCATCAAATCGGGTCCAGGCATCGAACATGGCAGTAAAAATTAATCCAAGATATCTAGAAGTGACCGTGGGTCTTGGCCTAAAGCGATCGGTGTCCAATGCGGTTCCTTCCAGGGCTATATAGGCCCATTGGTAGGCCACATTATCCTTTCCCCGAGGTTCATCGGCCATGGCCATTAGATTGTCCGCCATATTTTTGGCAGGCTTGGATTGCTGTTTACAGGCCATCATTCCAAAAAATAAAATTGAAAGTAAGGCAGGGAAAAGTCTTTTAAGGTTCATGCTGGTTGTTTAATTAGAAACAATAGTAGAATTTTAGATGGCTCAAAAATTATTTTTTATATGAAATGATTATATTGCTATATGAAAATGGTAATTTATTGGATAAGATCATGAAGTGTTTAATTGTTGATGACGATCCGTTGATTTGTGATTTACTTGAACACTTTTGCAGTAAGATCAATGAAATTGAAGGTGTAACCACAACGGTTTCGGGTTTTGAATCTATCAACCTTATTAATAATTCATCGTTTGATCTCATTTTTTTGGACTACAATTTACCAGATATTACAGGAAGGGATATTTTGGACTTAAACCCCAACTCTGCTGTTATTATGATTACTTCCAACAAGGATTTCGCCATCGATTCCTACAATTACCCAAAAATTGTGGACTATTTGGTTAAACCAATAGATTTCCCAAGATTTTATAGGGGGTTTTTAAGGGCGAAGGAATTTATTTCCACTAGCCAAAAATCGCCTGTAAAGGAAAATAGATTGTTTATAAAGGAAGGTGGTAAATTGGTGAAAATTAAATTGAAGGAAGTAGCCTATTTTAAGTCGGAGGCCAATTATATTTCCATCGTTTTCAAAGACAAAAAAATATTGACTCTAATGGCTCTCAAGGACCTTGAACCTAAACTTCCTGATTTTTTTCAACGTGTACATCGGTCTTATATTATTAATCTCAATATGATAGATGTAATACATACCGGTGCATTGGAAATTAACAAAGACCATGTTCCTGTAAGTCAACGTTACGGCCCGGAATTGCTTAGGAAGATCCAACTTTTGAATTAAGGTGTCTTTCTGTTCTAATACAGCATAAATAATAGGCAAAAATATTATTTATTTTTAGGAGACGGTCCTCATCAATAATTGATATTGTGTCCGGAAGAACCTCTTTTAGATCGGTCAATTGAAGATTATTGATATGGGCAATCAATTTATGGTTTATGGCTTCCCATTTCACCTGATCCTTACTTTCGCAAATTTTGTTTATTCCTATAAGATAGTTTTCAAATTCTTTCTCCAGCAATTTTAGAACTTTATTTATTTTGGGAATGTCTTGGTCATAATTGTTATAGATATTTGAAAAATCGGGAGCCTTAAATTCATTCCTCCCTAAAACTTTATAGACCGTATCTTTTAATTGGTCTATTTGGAAGGGTTTTTGAAAATAATGGCCGAATGGGATGTTGGCCTCTGTGGCATCCAAAGCCGAAGTAATAATGAGGGGGCATTCTATCTTTTTAGATTTAATCCAATCCTTCAAACGGGTGTTTATTTTTGTGTTTTCAAGCATGAGATCACTTATGATCAAATTTGGTGTTTCGGAATTTATAATTTCCAAGGCCTCGTCTATGGTTTTGGCTTGAAGTACGGTAATGTTGTTCAATTTTAAAATATGCTGTATCAGTTCTATAGTGGAGGAGTCGTCTTCTATGTGCAGAATTTGATAGTTGCCACTTAGTACCGGAAGAGGCAGGGTTGTAGAGGTGATTGGTTTTGCCAATTTAGGCCTGGATGGAGAAATGGTAGGGATGCTGATCATAAATTCGGAACCTTTACCTTTCATGGAAGAAGCCACTAAGGTGCCCCCAAATAGTGTGGTCAACTGTTTAACAATGGAAAGTCCTAGGCCGTAGCTGCCATATCTTCCAGATAGATCGTTTTTTTCCATAAAAAAACGGTCGTTTATACTATTCAGGTTTTTGGGAAGTACCCCTACACCAGTATCCTTAACCTTTATATTTAAAGTTTGATGGTCCGTACCACTAATGGACGCAATAAGGCTTATACTTCCCTTTTTGGTATATTTAATAGCATTTACCACCAGATTAGTAACTATCTGTGTCAACCTCAAGGAATCGGTCTGATATAGGGTGGTTTCAAGCTTTTCGTCAATGCTAATGTGGAAGGTAAGTCCTTTTTGGACAGCTTCGTACAAATAGGTGGAGTGTATATCCCTCAATAACTTGGCAATGTTGCTAGGCTCCAGCTGAATGTGGAGCTTGCCTTCAACTAATTTTTGGTGGTCCAGAACGTCATATACTAGGCCGGCCAAGCTATTGGAGCTTCTTTCAAGTGCGTTAATAATAGGTAATTGTGGTTCCGAGGCATTTTTGTACAACAATTTGGTAAGGCCCAAAATAGCGTTGAGAGGGGTCCTCATTTCGTGACTCATATTCTGTAAGAATTCATCCCGCTGTTTTCTCGCTATCTGTTCTTTCTCCAATGCCGTATTCAATTCCAAAACATTTTGATCTATTTTTACCTTCATTTTGGTAAAGGTTTTTGCTAAGATCCCTATTTCGTCCTTTCTGTTGATGGGCAGGGAATTATCATCGGGAATGCCCTGGTCGTAGTTGCTGATCGCTTTGGTGATTTTTTTAATTTTTTTTGAAAACAAATTGGTAAAGAACCAAGACAAAAGAATTGAAAACAAGCATACCCATAGCAATGTCTGAATGCTTTCCGAACGTACGCCAAGGGCATTTTTAAGTAATATGTTTTGATCCATATTGGAAATCAGATATATTTTTCGCTTTCCATCAAAATAGGACAATTCTCTAAAATAATTTAGATAACTACTGCCGTTATGCCCTGTGAGCTGCTGGAAACCATTTTTTGGGGTTTCTTGGGAACTATCGTCCTCATTGAAATCAGAATAAAAATTTTGAAACTTTCGGGTCTGTTGGCCAAATTGTTTGGACCTGTCACGGGAATATAAATACTGACCATGGGCGTCTATTAAATAGAACTGACTGTCAGTACCGGCAATTTGATCAAGACTAAGGTAAAGTGGACCAAGGTTAATATTAATTATCAATATGCCAACTTTTGTGTTTTTATCATCAAAAATAGGGCTGGCAACACGTAGGGTAGGGGTAAAAGGAGTGCTGATTACGCCGTATTCCTCATTTAAATTGATATTGGAAAAATAGTGTTCGCCCTTACCTATTTGAAGCGCTTCCTTAAAATATTCACGGTCCCCTTTTTGTTGTAGATTGATCGACTTAACTACTTGGCCATCCAATTTATCGAAGCGAATAATCTCGTTTCCGTTCTCATCCGCGTCCAATAGTCTGATCTGAAAATAGGTTTCCTTGTTTTCAAGTATAATTCGGAAGAGCTGGTCGATATCTTTGGTGGTTTTGTCCGAAGGGCGGGATATATGTTGTTGTAAGGTGGGACTCAACGCTATTACAGCAATGTCATTGGTAACCTCGTTTAATAAGGCATAAAAAGACTGTTCCGCCAATTCTGAAGCATGCATAATACGTTCTTTGGAATGCGCTGTAATTACTTCTGATGCTTTTCTAAAGACTAAATACCCGGATAAAAGAATGGAGAAAATGATTAGGCCCGTAAAGAAAAGTGCAAATCGGGTAACTATGGAATGTCTTAAATTCATGTAAAGGCGAATAAAGGGTATATGCAACTAATTTATACTTTATTTAAATTGAAAACAAAGGCTTTAGGGGAGTGCCATGGAAGCCTTAGATATGAAATCCAATTGGTTATCCGGCTTGGTCTATTTTGTTCGGCTACTACATCATGATTATGTGGTGCTTATTACCGAATTGATATCTTATAAAAAAATAACGATTTTTGCTATATTTGTTAGGTACATCAGGATTTACCTTGCTTTATGGAGACCTACGCAACGGCACTTTTATATGCCATCCCGTTTTTTGTAATCCTTTTAACAATAGAAATAACCTATGGCTATTTTGTTAAAAAGCAAATGCATAATGTTATGGATACGGTTTCCAGTATAAGTTCAGGGTTGACCAATATAATTAAGGATACCTTGGGTTTGGCACTGATCGTAGTTTCCTATCCATTTTTGTTGGAGCATTTGGCAATAACCGAAATTAAGGACACTTGGTTGGTGTGGACCATTGCATTTGTGGTTCTGGACTTTGCCGGGTATTGGAACCACAGGCTTAGCCATAAAATAAATATTTTTTGGAATCAGCATGTAATTCACCATAGTAGTGAAGAGTTTAATCTTGCCTGTGCCCTTAGACAACCTATCAGCAACCTAGTAGGTTATTTTTCCCTGTTCTTGATTCCAGCAGCGGTTTTGGGCGTGCCCCACATGGTCATAGCCATTTTGGCCCCGATACACTTATTTGCACAATTCTGGTATCACACCAGGCATATCGGTAAAATGGGATGGTTGGAATATTTTTTGGTCACCCCTTCCCAACATAGGGTGCACCATGCCATTAATCCGGAATATATAGATAAGAACCTAGGTCAGATTCTGTGTGTTTGGGATCGTATGTTCGGTACTTTTCAGGAGGAGCTGGAGGAGGTTCCGCCCCAATTTGGAGTTTTGAAACCTGCAGGGACTTGGAACCCTATAATCATCAATTTTCAGCATTTGTGGAGGATATTGCAGGATGCATGGCACACCAAGAGCTATAAGGACAAATTACGAGTTTGGTTTATGCCTACTGGCTGGAGGCCGGATGATGTTAAGGCAAAGTATCCCATTACTACTATAGGGGACGTCTACAATTTTAAAAGATATGTTTCCAACGCTAGCAGAGGTTTGAAGATTTATTCCATTTTTCAAATGCTAATGAGTCTGGCTCTAATGATGTTTATGTTCTACAATTACACAGATATTGGTTTTGAGGGACTACTTGCATTTGGTGGCTTTATTTTTATTGGTATTTATGGATACACTACTCTTATGGATAGGAAGAAATATGCTGTTGTTATCGAGGTGATCCGCGGAATGGCCGGCATTTTATGGATAGTTTATTTTGGGGATTGGTTTGGACTAAATACCAAACTTTCAATGGGAAATGCTTGGATTGGGGCTTATTTTCTGATCACGATTTTAGCAGGAATATATTTCACTTATTTTGAAAATAGGGAAACCGAAATGGAAATGGCTGCTTAAAGCACTTTTTCTCTACAAGGAATAATGAATGGTATTTGCAGGAAAAGGAAAGCTCGGATAATAACGGTTTCGTGTCTCATCTACCATATCAAAATTAAGGGAGGTTGGAAGGCTTTGTGAAATATTCCAATTGGAATTTGTGTTTTACTTTTTGTTATTCCTGATTTCTTTGTCCACCAGTTCTATATAGCGTTCCATTGCTTCTTCAATGCTTACATTTTTTGCTTGGATCAGGGCATTGGCCTTAAATGCGTTTATTAAGGGTGTCCTGCTGCCTGGATGGCTAAAATTGCGATTGGCAATTTTAAAACAGGCGTAGAGTTTTAATAAAAGATCGGCAGGCAACGGGTCTGTATAATCATTAACGAAATCGACCGCTGCAATAAAATCTTTCTTTAGTTTATCAGTCTTCATTTTCTTTTTTAACCCTTGTAGTGGCAATACATGTTTTTGCTCCGGTCACCTTTTGGTGTAATTTCACGGTAATTGCACTATCCAAAGGTAAGAACAAATCTACCCTAGAGCCAAATTTAATAAATCCTGCATCTTCCCCTTGTTGAACGCTTTCCCCTACTTCGGCGTAATTGACTATACGACGTGCCAAGGCACCGGCAATTTGGCGGTAGAGGATATCCCCAAACTTGGGAGTGTTAATAACAATGGTAGTCCTTTCATTCTCTTCGCTGGATTTAGGATGCCAAGCTACCAGATATTTTCCGGCATGGTATTTTGAAAATTTAACAAGTCCACTTGCCGGATATCTCGTTACGTGCACATTTATTGGAGACATAAAAATGGACACTTGTATCCGTTTTGCCTTAAAATATTCGGTTTCCTCCACTTCTTCAATAGCAACGACCTTGCCATCTACAGGTGCCAATATTTCATCAAAATTCTTGGATACGTTCCTTTTGGGATTTCTAAAAAACTGTAGAATTAAAATAAGGATAAGTAGGGAAATTATTTGAAGTCCAAATTTTAGCCAAGTTATATCTATGAAATAATTGGCCAATACTATAATGGTACAAACTATAATAAAGGTTGTAATAATAATTCTTTGTCCTTCTCTATGAAACATGGGAAAAAATAATTAAAGTTAAATATGCAAAAGGTGCGGCAAAAACCAAACTATCCAATCGGTCCAACATGCCGCCATGTCCCGGTAAAATTGCTCCACTGTCCTTGACCCCAGCGGCCCTTTTAAATTTTGATTCTATAAGATCGCCCAAGCTTCCCGTAAGTACAATCACAGTTGCTAGGATCAACCATTGTCCCAATGAAATATTGGTCTCATATTTCGATAAAAAGTAGGAAGCGGCCAAGGCAAAAGCAAAACCTCCTATGGCTCCCTCTATTGTTTTTTTTGGGGAAATGGACGGGAACAATTTATTGCGACCAATACTTTTTCCTACCAAATAGGCAAAAGTATCGTTGACCCAAATAAGGATAAATACCCCCATGATCAGAAATTTTGCAAATTCATTGTCCTTGTACGGTATCATGGTAAGGAAAATACATCCTCCCCCTATATAAAATAAGCCAATAATAAACTTTTGCAAATTGTTGAACAGCTTTTCCTTACCGGAAAATAGATAGTACAACAATATAAAATTAATGGATATTGTAATGAACATCAAAATATTGATGGGAATCTTATTATCTATAATATAAATAAATGCCCACCAAAGAGCCAAATAGGCTATAAAAATATGGTAGCCGGGCAGTTTAATCATTCGTTTGTACTCATAAAGACAGGCAAGTCCAAAGGTCATAAACAAAAAATCAAACGCATCGGAGCTTAGAAATACGGCGGAAAGTAGCAGAATTACATAGACCGCACCTGTAAGTAAGCGCCTTAAAATTTCTCTCATGTTATAAGTCTTCCAGAAGTAAAAGATAAAGATTTTTAGAACTACTTCCGTAAGTTAAGAAATCATCGGAATTTTCAGCCGTGGGTTGGAAATGCTTAATGGTGGTAATATTGGCAGGGATTACATTTTTGTACTTCTTTTTAATTGTCTTTAATCCCTCTCCAATAGATTCGACCATTTGGCTAGTAGTGGCAAAAACAATAACATTTGATGGTAATTCGTGAAGCTTTCTTTCTTTCAATTGATTGGAGCAGACCAAAATGGAACCATTTTGGGCAATTAAATGCTCACAGGTAGTAAAAAATATTTCGCTGTTATTGGGGAGATTGGTGAAATTAATTTCTTGTTTGGCAAACTTTTCCTCCAATCTTTTGTCCATTGAAAAAAAGGTTTGGTCCTGCCATTTATTTTCAATGATAATGTTGTCCAAATTGCTGAAAACTTCATTAATGGAATCACAATAAAGAAACTTGCCTCCGTTGTGTTTAAAATTAATGGTAAACTTTTCGTCGACAGGAATATTTAAGTCGGGCATATGTTGCCCCCTCGTTTCCACAGTTTCCTTGGAAACCTTTCTTTTTCCTCCCCCGAAAAGTTTATCAAATAATCCCATTAATGTCTAAATGGAGCCTTATGCCCCTTAGTTGTTTAGGAACAACGAATTATTTATTGTTTTATTTTTCTGTTTCCGATTTTGGAAGATCCCTGTTGGATTTTTCCTCTTTTTCAGCTGCTTCCTCAGCTTCCAGTCTTAAGTCTTTTTCAAAAGGGCGCTTCCCAAAAATCTTTTCCAAATCGTCCTTAAATATAACTTCTTTTTCCAATAAACGTTGCGCTAATTCGGTAAGTTTATCTTTGTTTTTGGACAATAGTTCAACGGCCCTTTTATATTGCTCCTCTATAAGCTTGGAAATCTCTCTGTCTATGGTCAATGCCGTCTGTTCGCTATAGGGTTTGGAGAAACCATATTCATTTTGACCCGATGAGTCGTAATAGGTAATGTTGCCAATCTCATCGTTTAATCCATAAATGGTTACCATGGCCCTGGCCTGTTTGGTCACTTTTTCCAAATCGCTAAGTGCGCCCGTAGATATTTTGTTAAAGATTACTTTTTCGGCGGCCCTACCACCTAGGGTAGCACACATTTCATCTTTCATTTGTTCCGGACGGACAATAAGGCGTTCTTCCGGCAAGTACCATGCGGCACCCAAGGATTGTCCTCTGGGCACAATGGTCACTTTTACCAAAGGAGCGGCATGTTCCAACATCCAGCTTACCGTGGCATGTCCGGCTTCATGATAGGCAATGGTTTCCTTTTCCCCTGGAGTAATTATTTTGTTCTTTTTCTCAAGCCCTCCTACTATTCTGTCTACAGCATCCAAGAAATCCTGTTTGGTAACAGCTTTTTTCTCCTTACGTGCTGCGATCAATGCCGCCTCGTTACAGACATTGGCGATATCGGCACCCGAAAAACCTGGAGTTTGTTTGGCCAGAAAATCCAGATCCAATGTTTCGGCTGTTTTTATAGGTCTTAAGTGTACTTCGAATATTTCTTTCCTTTCCCTAATATCCGGAAGGTCTACGTATATCTGTCTATCAAATCGGCCGGCCCTCATTAATGCCTTGTCCAAAACATCTGCACGGTTGGTGGCTGCCAAAACAATAACGTTGGTATTGGTGCCAAAACCATCCATTTCGGTCAACAACTGGTTGAGGGTATTCTCCCTTTCATCATTGGAACCTGTAAAATTATTTTTGCCCCTGGCCCTGCCAATGGCATCGATCTCATCAATAAAGATAATGGCCGGTGATTTGTCCTTGGCTTGTTTAAACAAGTCTCTTACCCTAGAGGCTCCGACCCCTACGAACATCTCCACAAAATCCGAACCGGAAAGTGAAAAGAAAGGAACTTTTGCTTCACCCGCAACCGCTTTAGCCAATAAGGTTTTACCCGTTCCTGGAGGTCCTACCAATAGAGCTCCTTTAGGAATTTTACCCCCTAGGGAGGTGTATTTGTCCGGATTTCTTAAGAATTCCACAATCTCCTCTACTTCTTCCTTGGCGCCTTCCAATCCGGCAACGTCCTTGAACGAGGTTCTTGTATCCGTTTTTTCGTCGAACAATTTAGCTTTAGACTTTCCAATATTGAAGATTTGACCGCCAGCGCCTCCACCGGCTCCGCCAGACATACGACGCATTAAATAAATCCAAATGCCAATGATAAGCACAAACGGCAATAAGGTTAACAGAAGTTCGGTAAGCACATTCGACTCTTGGTCGTAGGTAAGCTCCGTGTCTAAATTGTTTTCCTTTTTAATGTCATTGATCTCATTTTCAAAGTTCTGCTGATCCCCATAGTTTACTACATATTGGGGCGTAGCAGTGGCCGTCAAAGAGAAAGGCTGATCGGATACATCCTTATGAACCTCCTTATTCAAGGCTTCCTCGGTAAGGAATATTTTTGCTTGCCTGGTATTGGTAATGACCAATATTTTTCTGATATCACCATTTCTAAGATATTCCTGAAGTTCGGAAGTACTCGCCTTTTTTGTATTCGCGAAGTTTCCGCTACCGAAAAATTGAAAACCGATTAGTAATATTGCTATTACGCCATATATCCACCAAGTATTGAATTTAGGCTTTTTGGGACCTGTATTATTTTCTTTTGCCATTATTTTTTTTTACTGATTGAAGCTACTTTCAACTGAGGTTACTTTGGCGTCTCCCCAAAGTCCTTCTATATCATAATATTCTCTAACTTGTTTTTGAAATACATGTACAACTACGTTTACGTAGTCCATTAATATCCATTCCGCATTGTCAGAACCTTCTACATGCCAAGGTTTGTCTTGAATTGCTTTACTGACAGTTTTTTGGATGGAGCCTACTATGGCATTTACATGTGTGTTGGAAGTACCATTACAAATTATAAAGTAGTCACAAACAGTATTCTCAATATCTCTAAGATCAAGTAAATTTATATCATGTCCTTTAACCTCTTCTATTCCACTTAAAATTAAGGCAATTAACTCATCTGCGCTACTTTTCCTTTTCTGCATTCAAAAATTTTAAATTTTTACAAAGTTATTATTTTTTTGTTTTTTTAACTATTGTTTTTAACAATACATTATATAATAATCATAAGATTGTAAATGCAATTAATCAAACTTAGTGCCACGGACTCAACAAATGCCTATTTAAAAGATTTGTTGTTCCAAAATAAGATCGGGAATTTTACGGCAGTGATGGCCCATACTCAATTGAAGGGGCGCGGGCAAATGGGGACAAGTTGGTTGTCTGAACCTGGTAAGAATCTGACTTTTAGCGTTTTAGTTAAATCTTTGAAGGAGCCGGTCTCAGAGCAGTTTCTTCTGAATATTTATGTTTCACTGGCTATTTATGATACCTTAACCCAACTTCATGTGCCCGATTTAAAGATTAAATGGCCTAACGACATAATGTCAGGACATTCCAAAATTTGTGGAATTCTTATTGAAAATATTTTATCCGGACAACATATTCAGGCTTCAATTGTTGGAATTGGTTTAAATGTAAATCAATTAACTTTCAATAACCTTCCCAATGTGTCCTCTTTAAAACTGCTTTTGGGAAGATCATTGGATCTAGAGGAACTATTATTGGGTATTGTTGATAACCTTAAAAATTTACTCGCCAAGAATACGAAATTGGACAGGAGAAATCTTGTTGAACGATACGAGAGCGCACTTTTTAGAAAGGATAAACCTTCCACCTTTAAAGATCAGGATGATGAAATGTTTATGGGTTTTATTAAAGGCGTTTCAAGTGCAGGTAAACTAAAGATTTTATTGGAGGATAACATCCTTAAAGAATTTAACCTAAAGGAAGTTAGGCTGCTATATTGAGCAATTTTTGAAAAATAAGGGTTACAATTATATCTTGGAAAGATTCTCGGACAATGTTCCTATAAAATTATTGATCGGCGATTTTATCATCATGGCCATCATGGCATTGAATTCCCCTTCAAAACTTAGGGTAACTTCACTCTCATGCTCATTTATTGATACAATATCTACGGTCAGGGTAAAGGGCAATTTATCACTGGCTGCACCTAAAATCAATTGGGAATATGGGGTCTGCTGTTTCTTTTGCAAAACAATTTCAGGCATTCCTGTAAGGGCAAACAAAAATCTATTTTCATTGATAAGCTCGAACTTACTTATATTTTCTGGCATTAAGGTTTCGAAATTCTTCACATCGTTTAGAAAATCAAAAACTTCCTTACTGCTTTTATTAACTTTTTTCTTGGGAGTTTCTAAATACATAATTTAAGATTGCCAGGTAGAGGGGCTGCTTTTCCACTCTAACAAAGTTTTTAATTGATTCTCTTTAATATAATTGGTGTCCGAGGCTTGCTGAATTAAATAATCATAATTGCTCAAGGTGTGTAAATCGAGGCCGTACTGCTTAAAGTTTTCATTGGCTATATCAAAGCCGTAGGTGAAAATGGCGAGCATTCCCTTTACGTTGGCACCATTACTTTTTAGAGCGTCCACAGCGTTTAGACTGCTCTTTCCGGTACTGATAAGGTCTTCAATAACAACAACACTCTGATTGGCCTCCAAACGACCTTCTATTTGGTTTTGACGCCCGTGCGATTTAGCCTCTGGTCTTACATATATAAATGGAAGTCCCAAATATTCGGCTACAAGCATCCCGATTCCAATGGCCCCGGTGGCCACTCCGGCTATTACATCCGGTTTCCCGTACAGGCTTTCTACTTGCTTTCCCATTTGTTCCCGAACATAGTTCCTAATGCTTGGGTACGAAAGGATTATTCTATTATCGCAATAAATTGGAGATTTCCATCCTGAAGCCCATGTAAAAGGATTTTCAGGTTTCAACTTAATTGCATTAATTTGCAGCAGAAGCTCTGCAGTTTTTTTGGCAGTGTCTTTGTCTAAAACCATGACGCAAATGTATAAAGTTTTTGTTAATGAGTCACCTCTGATTTTAACAAATAAATTATCAGATACGGCAAATAATAAATATTTTTTGTTGAACGGGTCTGCTATTAATGAGGCAATAGACTCCTTGGCTAGCAAAAAACTTAATGAAGCTTTTATTTATCACCCTAATAATGAGGAGATATTAAAGAAATTTTCTAAGAAAATACCGCTGGTGGTCGCGGCAGGTGGAGTGGTAACCAACAAGGAGGGGAAAGTACTTTTTATTTACAGAAACGATAAATGGGACCTTCCTAAAGGGAAATTGGACAAGGGGGAGACCATTGAGGAATGTGCGTTGCGCGAAGTAGAGGAGGAGACAGGGGTAAAGGGTTTAAAAATTGAAAATTTTCTAAGGACCACATATCACCTTTTTAAAAGGAATGGTAATTATAAATTAAAGGAGGTACATTGGTTTGCCATGAAGACCAATTACAAAGGAGATTTAGTGGGCGAGGCCTCTGAGGGAATAGAAAAGGTAAAATGGAAGGGCCCTGATAAAATAAAAAAAGCCTTGGAGAATTCTTATGCCAATATTAGAATCCTGTTCGAAGATTAAAGGATTATTCCTTTAAAATTCTATAAATTGGATATTGCATGTGTTCCGCCTCATAGTATTTGGACCTTTTGTAGATCCAATCCAGTTGGGCGTACCAATCGCCGGCAAAAGTACTGTCTATTTCCTTTTTTAAATTGAATTGGGTTTTCATTTCTTGGTTCTCTTGGAGGATGTCCAGGGCTAGGTCTTCAAAAACGTAAGGAGAGAAACCTTCCTTTTGTTGTAAAATAGCATCAAAGAAATTCCAATTAAAGAAAGAGTCCGTAGCTTCTGGTTCCAAGGTCTCCAATAAATAACGCAAGCCTTTCTGATTAGTTGGGACCAGGATGTCCCCAGCCGTAAAATTGACTTTTTGGTTGCTGCGCAGCACTTTGGTGTTAAAGTGTGGGTAATGGCCCTCGTATGAATTTTCAACAGTACTGTAGCTATCTATTTTATAAGACTCAACTGCTATGGAAGTGTCTTGTTTCAAGGTTTTAAAGCTGATCTGGTTAACCGCTAATAAATCTATTATCCTGTCCCATCCTTTCTTTATTACGTAGGCCTTGGGGATTTCCACCTCATGGGTTGAATTATAAAAGTTTTGATATTCCACTTCTTTTGTAAAAGGTCTATTCCTATCGTATTTAAGCCTTGGTAAACCTGTTATTTCGCTATTAAATTCATCGGCTTCGTAACCCTTAAACTCCAGTATGGTACTTTTTGTGGTGTCGATGGCCCATTGTAGCGGGTAGTTCTGTTTTTCTAGATAAACCTCAAAGGCATTCTCCCTTAAGTGCTTGATTTTCTTGTAATCCTTTTCGGAAATTTCCAGAATTTTTGTCATTATGGCGTATACGCCCTCTACCCTTTGTTTGTAAGGTTTAAGCATATGTGTCTCCACCATTAGGCCAACAGTGTTCCAAAGAGCGGCATAGCCTGTGGAATATCTGGGATAGTCCATAAATTGGGAAAAGCCTTTTTCGGGAACCTGGTTAAATACGTTTACATAGGGGGTAATGTCCCAGTCCAATTCCTTTAAAGAATTTTCCAATGTGGGAACCATCTCTTCATGAAGGTACGTGCCCAATTCTCCGCCCAATTTATTATGTTGGGTAAATAGGTGTGATAGGGTATATTGATAGTCGGCCCCATTGCTCACATGGTTGTCTATAAAGATATCCGGTTTTATTAAGTGAAAAATTTTAGCAAAGGTGTGGGCGTTTTTAGTATCTACTTTTATAAAATCGCGATTAAGGTCGTAATTTTTTGCATTGCCCCTAAAACCATAGGATTTGGGACCATTTTGATTTGCCCTGGAGGTAGAATTTCTATTCAAAGCACCGCCTACATTGTAGATAGGTATGGTTACTACCACCGTATTCTTGGGGGCATCCATATTTTTTAGGGCCAAATCCCTGAATAGTAACATGGTTGCATCTATGCCATCGCTTTCCCCGGCATGTATGCCGTTATTAATAAATACGATGCTCTTGTCCCGTCCTATTTTTTGGAAATTAAAATCTGCATCCGGGTTGTACGTTACTACGTGTAGTGGGTTGCCGCTATCGGTATCGCCAATGATCTGTATATTTATTTCTGGAAACTCCTTGGCAAGTTGAATGTAGAAGTCTATTATTTGGAGATAGGTTGCCGTTTCTTCTCCGTTACTGCGTTCAAAAACAGTTTTAATATCTTCAATTTTTCTTTCTTTTTTAGTCTCGCAGGAAATAAGACAAAGCAGTAAAAAAAGTCTTACCAGAAGTTTCATGCTACGTTATAATTGGTTTAAAACTCAAAAAAAAAGACTTTGAAGTTCACTTGGGAAATTAGGTGTTACATAGGTAATTCTCCTTCGTAAAGGAGGTCCAAAATAATCTTCAAGAATTCAAAGTTAGCTAAATCTTGGGTATTAAACGGAAATGGCTGTTGTAATTTTTTCTATATCAGCCCTTCTGATAGGTTTACTGGTGTAAATAACGCTGTGGTGTGTCAAGGACTTGAAATTTTCCGCCTTGTCCATATCAAATTGGTCAATGGAGGAGGTTACTATATTTATAGTTACCTTTTTGTTTATGGGTAATTTTATGAACTCTTCCATAAATTCCCAGCCATCCATTATTGGCATGTTGATGTCCAAAAAAATTAAATCCGGTAATTCCGATTTTTCGATAATCATTTCCTTTATACGGTCAAGTGCCATTTGTCCGTTTTTGAATTCAAAAATATCGTTACAGGTGGCGACAGAAGTTAAGATTTTTTTAATTCCGTAGATCGTTATGGTGTCATCATCGACAATAAATATTGAGTTAATTTTTGTCATTAAAATATAAATTAAAAGTGCTTCCAATACCTACTTGGCTATTGGCACTTATTTTGCCATGCATGGCTTCAATTTGATTTTTGGTAATGTATAGTCCTAGGCCTTTTGCGTCCGAATTGCCATGGAAGGTTTTGTACATTCCAAATAACTTGGTTCCATATTTTTTTAAATCCATTCCAAGTCCGTTGTCTTCGATGCTTATGACCGTGTAATTTTGGACATAATTAACGCTCAATTTTATTACAGGGTCAACTTTGGGCTTTTTATATTTAATGGCGTTGGTTATAATGTTCGTTAAAATGTTTTTCAAATAATCAGGTACCACGTTTATGTTAACATCATCCGATACTTCACTGATTACTGTTGCTTTGGCAGTGATAAGTTGATTATTTACTTGCTTAAGCACAGCGTTTAGTTTTTTATTAAAGTTGACCTCTTTTTTAATTATGTTCGACTCGGTATTTATGGCAACAATATCATTTAAATTATGAAGGGTTTCCATAAGGCTTTTGGAGGAGTCCGAGAGCATCTCCATTATTTTGTGTCTTTCCTTTTCATCTTCCTCATTGCCCAAGAAATCCAATAGCATGGCAAAATTGGCAGAGTGGGATCTTAAATTATGCGAAACGATATGTGCAAAATTAATTAATTTCTTGTTTTGGGAGGAGGTTACGGATATTAAGCTTTTTAGTTCCTTTTGTTTCTGCTTTTGTTCCGAAATATCCATACTGATTCCTACTAGACCAGTCACTTCTCCATTTTCCCCAATCAAAGGAATTTTGGAGGATAGAAAGGTAATAATGGAACCATCGGGGTTGGTTCGGGTCAATTCCTTGTTTAACATGGGGATTTGTGAAATCATTACTTCAATGTCTTCATCCCTGAATTTTTGAGCTGTGGCCCTATCGTATAGGTCAAAGTCATCCTTACCGATAATATCGGATTCATTTTCAATTCCAAGAAATTGAAGTTCGGATTTATTTGCCAGCAACTTTTTGGATTGGGTGTCCTTTATATAAATTTGTAATGGTAGGTTGTTTATAAGCGTTTTTAATAGATGTTCATTGTCTTTGGTCTTTTGTTCTTTCTGAACATAATCCGTAATGTCCTGGACAATGCCAATGAGTCCCACATATTCGCCGTTTTTGTATAATGGCTTACCGGAAACATTTACCCACTTTTCATTTCCTTTGGCGGTAATGATCTGTAATTTTTCGTTCCAAGGAGTTTTTTTCTGATTGGCAGAATAAATTGCCATAGAAATAGTGTTCCTGCTATAACCGGTCTTATAAAAATTAACAGAGTTGTCTATATTGATTTCAAAATCATCGTCGACTTCGAAAATGCGTCTTATCATTTCACAGCATGTAAACTTATCTTTGGATTTTTGGTATTCCCAATTCCCAATTTTACCATGCTCTCCGGTCTCCTTTTGTAGGAACTCCAGCTTTTCTATTCTTAATTCATTTTTAACCCTATCCGTTACATCCTCTGTTTGTACGATTGCTCCAATTATGTTTTCCTGTTCATCATACCAAGGAATGTTTGTCCATTTGAAACATCTTTCTTTAGGACTATTATTTGGGTAGACCTCTATTTCGGGCTCTGGAAATTTCCCATCGAAGCAAGCTAACAAATTGTGGGACCATTTCTTGGTTGTAGCGCCAAACAGTTCATAAATGGATTTTCCAATATAGTCCATACCTTGGAAACCAAAGTCTTCGGCCCACTTATCGGACGCAAGCACAACCTTAAATTCCTTATTAATAAAGGCTGTCGATTTAGGCAACTGTTTAATTAGGAATTGATTTGATACGATGGGGGTATTCATAATCATCTGTCGCATTTTCCTACAATAGTAGTCCGATTATTTAATTCGGCGAATAGATTGTTGTGAATTGGACAAAATTAGTTGTGTAATGGTAATATAAAGAAATTTTAAGTCTATTTTGGATGCTGCGGTCTGGTGTAGAGCATAAAAACAAGCTTATCTAGAGGTGTCCATAATAGTACGGTGCCATATTTGTATTTGGTTTATTTGTAGGAAAAAAAGACAAGGGTATATTTCTTATTTTGTTCGCACGGAATCAGGTACCAAGCCAGAATAATCGCCACCATTTCTAATAACATCCCGTACAATGGAGGAACTGATATAAGATTTGCCCGACGAGGTAAGCAAGAATACGGTTTCTATTTCGGAGAGTTTGCGATTGGTATGGGCTATGGCCTTTTCAAATTCGAAATCCGCTGGATTTCTAAGTCCCCTAAGTATAAAACCGGCATTGACTTTTTTGCAGAAGTCGACCGTTAACCCCTGATAGGTCAACACAGTAATTTGGGGTTCGTCCTTAAATGCCTCGGATATAAATCTTTTGCGCTCCTCGAGGGGAAACATGTATTTTTTATCGGTATTTACCCCAATGGCGATGATTAGTTCATCAAAAAGGGTTATTCCTCTTTTAATAATATCATAATGGCCTAAAGTTAAAGGGTCAAATGAACCTGGAAAAATAGCACGTCTTTTCTTCATTATAGCAAAATTAAAGTTGTCAATCTCCGGTGGCATTGCAAGAGACCGGAAAACGAATGGTTCACTAAAATACCCATAATGTGGTAAACGGGTATGGTATTAAAATTAATTATTTTCTTCCAAAGCTTCCCAAATGGCACTTTCAAATAGTTCTGAAAGGGAGATACCTGCAATTTTTGCCTGTTGGGGCAATATACTTTCTGTAGTAAGTCCAGGTGTAGTGTTCATTTCCAGCATAAAGGGTTCATCATTTACAAAAATGAACTCACTTCTAGAAAACCCTTTCATTTTTAACACCTCATAGGCTTTTTTTGCAATTTGTCTCACTTTTTGCTCTTGTTCCTTTGTTATTCTCGCCGGCGTTATTTCTTGGGATTTACCTTCATATTTGGCTTCATAATCAAAAAAATCGTTTTCCGATACAATTTCGGTGATGGGCAATACTTTGGTCTCCCCCTTGTATTTGATAACCCCTACGGATACCTCGGTTCCGTCCAAAAAGGATTCTATTAGTATTTCATTGTCCTCTTTAAAGGCATTGTCAATGGCTTTGAGTAATTCCTCCTTTTTATAGACTTTGGAAATGCCAAAACTGCTTCCGGCCTTATTGGCTTTTACGAAACATGGCAATCCTACTTTCGCTATTATCCCATCCTCGTCAATGGGGTCTCCCAAATTTATATAATAGGAAGGAGCCGACTTAATGCCATAAGGTTTTAGAACGCTCAATAGGTCTCGTTTATTAAATGTTAGGGAAGCCTGGTAGTAATCACAGGAAGTTTGTGGTATTCCAATAAGCTCAAAGTAGGCCTGCATGAGTCCGTCCTCCCCGGGGGAACCATGTATTGCATTAAACACGCAATCGAATTTTATTGTTTCCGTGGCTAGGTCCACTGTAAAGTTGTGCCTATTAACAGGGTGTTCTTCTTGGTCGGCATCTACATAGACCCATTTGTTCTTAAAAACATGTATTCTATAGGCGTTGAATTTTTCTTTGTCCAAGTAATCATATACCACACCTCCGCTAATTAAGGAAATCTTGTACTCGCTGGAGTAGCCGCCCATTATAATTGCAATATTTTTTTTCATTGGTAGAACTAAATTTATAAATTGGTCATAACAGCTAGTCAAAGTGAGTTATTGCTTGCAAGGATACTATAAAATGTCCAT
Source organism: Arenibacter troitsensis (assembly GCF_900177645.1). Taxonomy (GTDB): domain Bacteria; phylum Bacteroidota; class Bacteroidia; order Flavobacteriales; family Flavobacteriaceae; genus Arenibacter; species Arenibacter troitsensis. The sequence continues at coordinate 66,467 of NZ_FXAO01000005.1, read as the reverse complement.
AATTGTTCTGGCTTATTTTAAAGCTGTCCAATCGCTAAAATCAATAATCAAATAACATGCGTTCAAAGTAAAGAAAAAGCGTCCGGTTTTCTATCTTTGTGGCACAAGAAAATATACCATGCGAAATTTTTTTAATTTTTTAACGAGTAAAACTTTTTTGATTCAGTTGGTGCTGGCATTAGTGGTTTCTGTTTTATTGGTAGTTGGGGCAATGCAGTATTTAAAGGCCACTACCAATCACGGTAAATTTGTGGAGGTTCCGGATCTATCCAAAATGTCGGTGACGGAGATGAGGTCCATCATAGATCAATCACAGTTGAGATATGAGGTATTGGATTCGGCCAATTACAATCCAACGTATCCTAGGTTTTCCATCATTGATCAAACTCCCCGTGCTGGAAGCAAGGTTAAAGAGAACAGGAAAATTTATATAACCGTTAATCCATCCGGATATAAAAAAGTCACTATTCCCAATATTATTCAGGTTACCCAAAGAAATGCAAGTTCAATGCTCAAAGCGGTCGGTTTGGAAGTGGAAAGGGTTACCTATGTGGACGAATTGGGAAAAGACATGGTCTACAACATTAAGTATAAAGGAAAATATGTTGTCCCCGGTGACAAGCTGCCAAAAACCTCTAAGATAGAGTTGATATGCGGCAACGGTAATATTACCTCAAGAGCAGAAGTAAAGGCAGAGTCCGAATAATTATGGAGGTACAGGATGATTTTGAATTAAATGAAGAGGAACTTTTTGAGCATCATAGTTTTAAGGCTTCCAAAGGTCAGGATCCATTAAGGATAGATAAGTTTTTAATGAATTTCATTGAAAACGCAACGCGCAATAAGATTCAGCAGGCCGCAAGGGATGGAAATGTCTGGGTAAACGGAGCTGCGGTAAAACAAAATTACAAGGTAAAGGCGGGTGACCATATCCGGGTCATGTTTGCCCATCCACCCCATGAAAACTTACTTACCCCAGAGAACATTCCTTTGGATATCGTCTATGAGGATGATGTTCTTTTGGTGGTGAACAAACCGGCTGGGATGGTGGTGCATCCGGGGCATGGAAATTATTCAGGAACTTTGATCAATGCCCTGATTTATCATTTTGACAATTTACCCAAGAATAGTGATGAACGTCCTGGACTGGTGCACAGAATTGATAAGGATACTTCAGGCCTCTTGGTCGTGGCAAAGACTGAAGCTGCAATGACGCATTTGGCCAAGCAGTTTTTTGAAAAATCTAGCGAACGGGAATATATAGCGTTGGTCTGGGGAAATGTGGAAGAGGATGAGGGAACCATTGAGGGACATATAGGCCGAAATCCGAAAAATCGTTTGCAGATGCATGTTTTTCCAGAGGGAGAGCAGGGCAAGGAGGCGGTAACCCATTATAAGGTTCTGGAACGATATGGGTATGTAACCTTGCTTTCCTGTACCTTGGAAACAGGTAGGACACATCAGATTCGTGTGCATTTAAAACATATTGGCCATACATTGTTCAACGACGAGCGGTACGGTGGGGAAAAAGTTTTAAAGGGGACCACTTTTACCAAATACAAGCAATTTGTGGATAATGCCTTTAAAATATTACCTAGACAGGCCCTACATGCAAAGACCTTGGGATTTATGCACCCCGTTAGCGGTAAATTTATGAGGTTCGATTCCGAAATTCCTGAAGATATGGCCAATTGTATCGAAAAATGGAAGCAATACGCCAAACATAGTCAAGTTGAATAGGTTTCGTTTATACCGATATTGATAACAAGATTTTAAAGGCTTAGGTAATTTAATGTTCAGACATTATTTTTGGTCTAAATCTTAAATAGATCCCAGCAAGTATGAAAATAGTAATATCACCTGCAAAATCTTTGGATTTTGAAAGTAAATTGCCCACTAAGAAATTTTCACAACCCTATTTTATAAAGGAGGCGGAACAGTTGAACAAGGTTTTGGCCAAGAAAAAGCCCAAGGCCTTAGCTGAGTTAATGGGCATTTCCGCAAATCTTGCTGAACTTAATTGGGAAAGGAACCAGCAATTTTTGGTTCCCTTTACAGAAACAAATGCCAGGCCGGCAATCTATGCATTTAATGGGGATGTTTACCAAGGTCTGGACGCATATACCTTGGCTGCGGAAAAATTGGAACCTCTACAGGAGAAACTTAGGATATTGTCTGGTTTATATGGTGTTTTAAAACCTTTGGATCTTATGCAGCCCTATCGTTTGGAAATGGGGACGCAATTAAAGATAGGACGCAAAAAGAATTTATATGAGTTCTGGAAAAAACAGATCACAGATTATTTAAATTCAGAATTGGAGGACAATGAGCTTTTCCTAAATCTTGCCAGCAATGAATATTTTGGTGCAGTAGATGAAAAGCATCTTAAAGTACCTGTAATTACCCCAATATTCAAGGATTGGAAGAATGATAATTTAAAGATAATAAGCTTTTTCGCTAAGAAGGCCAGGGGAACAATGGTGCGTTATATATTGGATACCGATGCCAAAACCTTGGACGATGTTAAGGGGTTTGACAGGGATGGCTACCTGTACAGTAAAGAACATACCTTAAAGGAAAATCAACCGGTGTTTATCAGATAGAATATTTCAGGAAAAAAAGCGTTATTTTCAAATAAGTAATACTACTTAATTGAGTTTGATATGAAACGATTCGCTTTGTTATTTTTGATTGCTACTGTGTTTATTAACTGTTCTGATAGGGATGACAACCTGGAAGGGGTGAACATCAGGATAAAAAATGAAAGCAGTGTTATCTTTGATGCCGTACAGGTGGGTAGTGATGATATGATTCATGAGAATATAGCTCCCGATGAGTATTCCGATTATCTGGAATATGAAACGGCCTATACCTATGCCTATATCAATATTATGGTCGGTGAGGAGAATTATGTTGTTCAACCCATAGATTTTGTAGGTGAAACACCATTGGAAAATGGATTTTACACCTATGGCCTAAATATCTCCGAGGAGGGGGATGTTGTCCTAAATTTTATAATGGACTAAACGCTATTAAAAGTGCCCTTATTTTTTCTTGCCAGGATTTATTTTTTCTTCAATAGTGGGTCTTTTTTTAATTTTTCTTTTACGCCTTGTTCCATAGGTGCCATTAATAATTTTTCCTCTTTTCGATTTTTTATCTCCTTTTCCCATTTTGTCTGTATTTTATCTCCTTTAAAATTAAAGTATTAATATCTTAATGGCAAGTTTCATTTGGAATCACTTTTTTCCTATTTATTTGTATTTGTAACAATTTTGTTAAAAGATATACTTTTAACAAATTGGCTTCCTAACCCTAATATGCTAAGTTTGTAGAATTGTCAGATTATGTTAAACTGAGTATTTCCAAAAACGTAATAGGTTGAAAATAAAAAAGGTATTAGTAGCAAATAGGGGCGAGATTGCCATTCGAATATTTAGGGCGTGTGTAGAAATAGGAATTAAGACGGTAGGAGTTTATACCTATGAAGACCGCTATTCCCTGCATCGATATAAGGCTGATGAAAGTTATCAGATTGGGGAGGACAATGAACCCTTAAAGCCTTATTTGGATATGGATGCCCTAATCAAGGTTGCTAAGGACAATGATGTGGACGCCATACACCCTGGATATGGATTCTTGTCCGAGAATGCCAAATTTGCACAAAAATGTTACGACAACGGAATTATTTTCGTAGGCCCAAAGGTTTCTGTGCTTAAGGCTTTAGGGGATAAGATTACCGCAAAGGACGTAGCAGTAGCCAATAATATACCAATTATAAGAAGTAGTGATAAGGACTTGACCGATATAGATGTTGCCCTTGCAGAAGCTAAGGATATTGGTTATCCCTTAATGCTCAAAGCTGCTTCAGGTGGTGGTGGGCGTGGGATGAGGGTGATCCGTACGGAGGATGAACTTAAAAAAGGGTTTCCTGAGGCAAAGAGGGAATCCCTGAACGCGTTTGGTGATGATACCGTTTTTCTCGAAAAATTCGTGGAAAACCCAAAACATATAGAAATTCAGATCGTTGCGGATACCCATGGCAACATAGTGCACCTATATGAACGTGATTGTTCCGTGCAACGCCGATATCAGAAGGTTATAGAGTTTGCTCCCTCCATAGGTCTTCCACAGGAAACCAAGGATAATCTATACAAGTACGCTATAGATATTTGCAAGGCTGTAGATTATAATAATATTGGAACGGTAGAGTTTTTGGTCGATGATGACGGAAGTATATATTTTATAGAAGTAAACCCTAGGATACAGGTAGAACATACCGTGACTGAAATGATCACGAATATTGATCTGGTCAAGGCCCAACTGTTTATAGCGGGAGGGTATAAACTGTCCGATAAACAGATTAAGATTCAGAATCAAGCCTCCGTGGTTGTAACGGGCTATGCCCTGCAATGTAGGATAACCACCGAGGATCCAGGAAACGATTTTAAGCCCGATTATGGAGTGGTTACCACGTATAGGAGTGCTTCCGGATTGGGTATTAGGCTAGACGCCGGTAGTATTTATCAGGGGGTGGCCATATCCCCATTTTTCGATTCCATGCTGGTTAAGGTGTCCGCTATTAGTAGAACTTTGGACGGATCCTGTAGAAAAATGCGTAGGGCGTTGGCGGAATTCCGTATCCGTGGTGTTAAGACCAATATGGCATTTTTGGACAATATCCTAAAGCATCCTACTTTTAGGGAAGGCAAGGTTACCGTGAATTTTATTAAGAACGAACCGGAACTCTTCAAGTTCGTGGAACCAAGGAACCGTGCCAATAAACTGGTAGAGTTTCTGGGGGAAGTTATTGTTAACGGGAATCCCGATGTGAAGAAATTGGATAAGGATCATATTTTTTCCAAACCAAAAGTTCCTTCTTTCCCTAAGTTCGAAGGTTATCCAAAGGGTACAAAGGATCTTTTGACGGAATTGGGACCGGAGCAGTTTTCGCAATGGCTAATGAATGAAAAAAAGGTCCATTATACAGATACTACCATGCGCGATGCCCATCAAAGTTTGTTGGCCACACGTATGCGAACAGTGGATATGTTGAAAGTGGCCGAGGGTTATGCCAAGAACCACCCTGAAATTTTTAGTATGGAGGTCTGGGGAGGTGCCACCTTTGATGTCTGTCTTAGATTTTTACAGGAAAATCCCTGGGAACGTTTGGAACTATTGCGTAAGGCCATGCCCAACGTATTATTGCAGATGTTGATAAGGGGCTCCAATGGTGTGGGTTATACGGCTTACCCAGATAATTTAATAGAGCGGTTTGTTGAGGAATCCTATAAGTCCGGAGTGGATGTTTTTCGAATATTTGATTCGCTCAACTGGATGCAATCCCTTGCTCCATGTATTGAATATGTACGTACCAAAACCGGGGGTCTGGCCGAAGGCTCCATTTGCTATACTGGGGACATTTTGGATCCTTCCAAAACAAAATACGACTTAAAATATTATGTGCAATTGGCCAAGGACATAGAAAATGCGGGAGCACATATTTTGGGAGTTAAGGATATGGCTGGTTTGTTAAAACCTTATGCCGCCTATGAATTGATTTCCGCCTTAAAATCGGAAATTAATATCCCTATACATCTACATACCCACGACACCTCCTCTACCCAATCGGCCATGTACCTAAAAGCTATAGAGGCCGGAGTGGATGTAGTTGATGTTGCCTTGGGCGGATTGTCCGGGCTTACTTCCCAGCCTAATTTTAATTCGGTGGTGGAGATGTTGCGTTTTAACGAGCGGCAGAATATTATGAATACCGATAAATTGGCCGAGTATTCCAATTATTGGGAAACTGTCCGTAATTACTATTATACTTTTGAGTCCGGATTAAAGTCGGGTACTGGAGAGATATACAGTCATGAAATACCGGGCGGACAGTACTCCAACCTAAAAGGGCAGGCAATAGCTTTGGGATTGGAGGACAAATTTCCCGAGGTCACCAAAATGTACGGGGAAGTAAATAAACTATTTGGGGATATTGTAAAAGTAACCCCTAGTTCCAAAGTGGTAGGGGATATGGCTCAATATATGATCAGTAACGGTCTTACGGCAGAGGATGTACTGGAAAGGGGTGATAGCATTTCTTTCCCCCAATCTGTAATAGGCTTCTTTAAAGGAGATCTTGGGCAACCGGTTGGTGGCTTCCCCTCTAAACTACAGAAAATTGTGCTGAAGGATGAAAAACCGTTTACGGATAGGCCCAATGCACATTTGGAACCTATAGATTTTGATAAGGAATTCAATGACTTCAAAAGAAAATTCAGTTCGGGAATGGGGCGCGAGTTGCTTATAACAGATTTCCTTTCCTATAAATTGTATCCAAAGGTTTTCACGGACGCCTATAACCACCATGTAAAATATGGCAATGTTATGAATATCCCAACCAAGAATTTCTTTTATGGGATGGAAATTGGGGAAGAGATCATTGTAGAGTTGGACAGGGGGAAAAACATTCTTGTTTCACTTATGCTCAAGGGGGAACCCGATGAAGCTGGAAATGTTAGCATATACTTTAAGGTAAACGGACAATTGCGAAATGTAATCATAAAGGATAAATCCGTTAAGGTGGACAAGGTTGAAAATGTTAAGGCAGATGCTTCCAATCCAAAGCAGATTGGGGCACCATTGCAGGGATTGTTGTCCAGTGTTTTGGTAAAAAAGAACCAAGAAGTAAAAAAGAACCAGCCCTTATTTGTGATTGAAGCCATGAAAATGGAAACAACGGTCACTGCAACAGAAGAGGGTATTGTAGACATAGTACAATTAAACGGAGGTTCCCTGGTCAATTCCGAGGATCTGGTGTTAGTATTAAAATAATAAATTAAGCGTAATAATAAAAGGTATTAAACCTCAGGGCAAGCCCTGAGCGCAATAATAGGAATCAACCCAAAGGTCGAGGCATTGAATCTAGATCCCGCCGAAAAAGGCGGGATTAATTCTACTTACAATTTTCAGTGCGTCTTATTGACTTCTCAAAATTGAGTTTCACTAATAAATATTATAGTTGCAGGGAATTTGTCGATACTTGGGCATATCCCTGCAACTTTTTGTTTTATCCGTTTACCTTTGTAAGCGTTTAGCCTTTTAAACTAATTAAATTGTCCAACATGTTCTTGCATACACATCCTTATGAACCCTTTTTATTCAAGGAGGCCACCAAGTTGATAGTAGGAACCTTGCCACCGCCAAGATTTACTACAGGTGATTTAAAGGAGGGGGACGTTAATTTTTGTTACGGCAGCCGGGATGGCCAATTGTGGCCTATTTTAGATCGCATTTTTGGACTCGATTTAGATTTTGAAACTACAGAAAAGGCCATTAGGCAACGCATGGATTTTCTTAAGGAGCGAAAAATAGGAATATGCGATATAGTGCAAAGTGCGCATCGTTCCAAGATGGATGCATCGGATTTGGGGATGGAAAATATTGTATTGAGGGATATGTTGGGATATATTAAACAGTATCCTAAGGTGGAAACCTTATTGTTTACGGGCGGAAATAGTAAAAATGGTCCCGAATATTTTTTTAGAAAATATCTGAAGGAACAAGGAATTAGCTTGGAACCGGTTACCAATGAGGTACCCCGTATTCATCAGTTCGTTCTGCCATCCGCAAAATTGGACATTTCGTCCAAAACCACATTAGATCTAAGGGTCGACAAGAAGAGGGTAATTAAAACAGTATCCTTAACGGCACCTTCAGGGGCGGCCAACAGGGCAGTGGGAAGCTTGAAATTATTTAAAAAAATGAAAGACGCAAACCCTAAATTCAACACGATCGATTTCAGGGTTTTGCAGTATAAAGATTTTTTCTAGAATAATTCCATTATGGTTTCAGCTTGTGAAATTACTTGGCATCTATTAATGCTTGTTCTGCTGATTCTTTATAGTATCCTTTTCAATGTCAAAGTCATTGGTGTCAACATTGGTATTCCCGGTAGGGTTAGTAGGATTGGATTGTTCCACTTTTCTTTTAAACTTTCTCTTTTCATGTATAATTCCCATTCTTTTTAAGTTTTAAGGTTCACCTTTAACTTAATAAAACTATCTGTAAAATACCGTTAAAGCCCTATTAAACCTTTGTTAGGGAATGTTAAGGCTCATAGTTTAATTTTCAGGGACATCGTTGGATAAGATTGTGTTGCGGCCAAGTTATCACTGGAAAAATAAATTGGTATATAATCAAATGTAATGGACATGGCTGTTTTTTTGTTTTTGCAGGCACTGATAAAATAGGGAATACTGGCTAAACCGGTCAAAAATCCGACCGTGCCGATAATGCCAGCTATGTCCGTGCTACTGGCGGATCCACTATCCCAGCTGGAATCAAATTTAGCGAATCCTCCAACAGCCATTGCCGTTCCCCCTCCTAACAATATCCAAGCGGTGGTCTTTTGTTTTTTGCTTTTTTGTAAAAAATAATCTTTGGAGAATTCTTTGGTCTGTCCAATTAAAATAGAACTGACAAGTAGTAATGCAAGAAGTAAGCGAATTTTTCTCATGACATTTGTATTAATGACAATTTGGATATTCATCTTATTCAGGGGGCCACTACTTTTTTAAGGTATTCAAAGAGCGGATAATTAATTGTATATAGTATTAAAGGTAAATGTTAAATCTGGATTAACAATCTGCTTTATGGTTAAATAAAATAGACGGTCCATAAATAATTCTAGGCCATTGGATTCCTGCCTGCGCAGGAATGACATTGCGTGTATAAAGGCAACTAGTAACCAATCATGTGGTTATTGGAGTAAAGCTGAAATTGGGAAGTTTCCAATTTCGATTCATAGGTAGTTTGTGGTAAACAATTAAGAACTGATAAAAAGGGTATACCAGTCTAATGGATTCCTGCCTGCGCGGGAATGATTTTGCGTAAATAAAGGCAACTAGTAACCGATCATGTGGTTATTGGAGTAAAGCTGATATTAAGGAAGTTTGCCCTTTTCAATTTGTATAAATATTGGTGAAGGGAACCAAATGTTTTTTTAATGTATTCCTGCACAGGCAGGAATCCGGATATTACTGTGTTTTATTTTAGAGTGGTATTTCAGGATGGTGTGGCTTAGGGTTTTTAGTGATGACTTTTATTGGCTGTCTGCCTAGTTGATTAAGTTGTCATTCCTGC
>NZ_FXAO01000005.1:19273-56896 GCF_900177645.1 Arenibacter troitsensis | reverse complement strand
TTTAGTGATGACTTTTATTGGCTGTCTGCCTAGTTGATTAAGTTGTCATTCCTGCGCAGGCAGGAATCTAGGTAGGTCTGTGTTTTAACGAAATATTATTTCTCGTGATTATGTGAGTGACAGTCTTCAGGAATGGCTTTTGTCAGTTCTATCCCTGCTTGTCCAAATTGTCTTTCCTGCACAGGCTGGAATCCACTCTAATATTGGAATACAACCAAATCATTCTTTGCCAATTTTGTATTATCTTAAATGTACAATTTCAAATGTCTGCCTAATAATTATCTTACGAAGTGGAGAAAAGGAGGTAAAATGCACAAAACCATTCATCAATACTACATCTATATTCTAACAAACAAAAAGAATGGAACCCTGTACATTGGAATGACCAACGATTTACAGAGAAGAATTTATGAGCACAAAAACAAATTAAATGATGGCTTCACCAAAAAATACAACTTGGATAGACTTGTTTATTTTGAAAATCATCAATTTGTTGACGATGCAATAAAGCGGGAAAAAAATCTTAAAAATTGGAAACGTGACTGGAAAATTAACTTAATTATAAAAGATAACCCTCAATGGGAAGATCTTGCATCTAATTGGTACGATCAATAATGGATTCCTGCCTGCGCAGGAATGACAATAATGGTGCAATTGATTACAGCAATAAGACGAAGTTCACCAAAAAATACCTGTTCCAAACTATGATAATGTTTTATAAGGATTACCTGGTATTAAATGGATGTCATTCCTGAGCAGGCAGGAATCCGACAAGGTGGTGTAAATGCAGTAGTAACTTACTTTTTAAGGACTTTTATGACCAATAGCCTAATTAGCAAAACAAACGGAAATCCATGGAGAATCACATCAAACCAGTCCATGGGTTTCATTCCGGCAGCCCCGCCCATTATCCATTTTACCTTACCGAGGATGTGGGGTTCTGGAAAATAAGGTGCCAGGCCAAGGGTAAGGCACAAAAGAAGAACTATTTTCCAATTATTTATAATGTCCATCGCTGTGGTTTATTTTCGAATTCCCTTCACGAAATCGCCAATTTTGTCAACACCATGTTGTGTCAGAAATTTAATAAAGGCCGATCCAATAATGGCTCCCTTTGCTTGTTTGGTAGCTTGCAGAAAGGTTTCTGAATTGTTGATGCCAAAGCCGACAACCTGTGGGTTCTTCAATTTCATATCCGCAATCCGCTCAAAGTAGGTTTCTTGATTATTTCCAAAACCATCCTGGGACCCGGTAACGCTTGCGGAACTTACCATATAGATAAATCCGTCTGAGGCTGTATCGATTTGACGGATACGGGCGTCGCTGGTTTGTGGGGTTATCAAGAAAACATTTACAAGGCCATATTTTTTAAAGATGGTTTCATAATTTTCCTGATAAACGTCCAATGGCAGATCGGGCAAAATAAGTCCGTCTATTCCTATTTCCTGACATTCTTTACAAAATTTCTCTACCCCATATTGTAGCACAGGATTGAAATATCCCATAACGATCAGGGGTATGGAAACAGATTTCCGGATATCTTTTAACTGCTGGAATAATAGCGCGGTGGTCATTCCATTCTTTAATGCTTGGGTAGAACTGGCCTGTATGGTGGGGCCATCCGCCAAAGGATCGCTGAACGGCAATCCGATCTCAATCATGTCCACACCATTTTTTTCAAGATCTTGAATAATTTTTACCGTATCGTTTAAAGAAGGGTAGCCCGCGGTAAAATAAATGGACAATATTTTTTTATCTTCTTGTAATTTTTGATGTATTCTGTTCATTCTAAAATTATTTTTTGCATTCCCACTAAGTTGGCAATGTACATATAGCTTACAGCTTAAAATATTTTATATAGGTGTCCAAATCCTTATCGCCACGTCCCGAGAGATTAAAGACTACGACCTCCTCCGGCTGGAATTTTCTGGTTTCCAGAATGGCGAACGCATGTGAGGATTCAATGGCAGGAATAATCCCTTCCAATTTGGATAATACCATCCCGGCCTGCATAGCTTCATCGTCCGTGACAGCAATGAATTCGGCCCTGCCCGTTTTGTATAGATGGGCATGCATTGGGCCAACCCCAGGATAATCAAGTCCTGCAGAAATAGAGTACGGTTCTGTGATCTGTCCATCGGTAGTTTGCATCAATAAGGTTTTACATCCATGGATAATCCCCATTTTACCCAAGACGGAGGTTGCAGCACTTTCACCGCTATCCACACCAAGGCCTGCCGCTTCCACAGCTATGATGCCAACTTCCTTTTCATGTAGAAAATGATAAAAGGTGCCTGCAGCATTACTGCCACCACCTATGCAAGCGACTACGTAATCTGGATTTTCCCTACCTTCCTTTTCTTTCAATTGCCATTTTATTTCCTCGGAAATAATGGACTGAAATCGGGTTACCATATCAGGGTATGGATGGGGACCAATAGCCGATCCAATAATATAATGGGTATCCACAGGATTGTTGATCCAGTCCCTAATGGCCTCATTGGTAGCATCTTTTAGGGTTCTGCTTCCGGACTTAGCCGGCCTTACCTCTGCTCCGAGCATTTTCATGCGGGCAACATTGGGAGCCTGTCTGGCGATATCTATCTCTCCCATATATACAATACACTCCATTCCCATAAGGGCACATACCGTTGCAGTTGCAACGCCATGTTGACCGGCACCCGTTTCGGCAATGATCCTGGACTTGCCAAGGCGCTTGGCCATCAAGATCTGACCAATGGTATTATTGACCTTATGTGCACCGGTATGATTTAGATCTTCACGCTTTAAATATACCTTGGTGTTGTACTTTTCTGATAAACGTTTTGCAAAATAAAGGGGAGAAGGTCTGCCTACATAATCCTTCAATAATTGATCGAATTCCTTTTTAAAAGATGGTTCGGCCATTATTTTTAGATATTGCTGCCTGAGGTTTTCAACATTGGGATAGAGCATTTCAGGAATAAAAGCTCCTCCAAATTCTCCGTAATATCCCTTTTCGTCTACGTTGTAATTCATAGTTTTATTGTATAGTATTCAGTACCGAGTATTAAGTATTGTGTACGGGATTCCCACTACTCATTGCTTAATACTTCTTTAAATTCCTTCAATTTTTTAATATCCTTTAATCCTGGTTCGGATTCAAATTTGCTATTGACATCAATGGCGTGACAATATTTTGATTCCGGTCTTTGTTGAAATTCCCTAATTTTTCCAATCTCGTCCAAACCAATGCCTCCACTTAGGAAATAGGGTTTGGTAGAGGGGTAATTTTTCAACACTTCCCAACTGAAGGTAAATCCGTTGCCCCCAGGTAATTTACCCTTGGTGTCAAAAAGAAAATAGTCACATACATTTTCATAGGGAGTCAAAATACTAAAATGAAAATCATCTTTAATAGAGAAAACTTTAATGATTTCTATACTGGATTCCTCTAAAGCCTTGGAACGGTCGTTGTTTATTGTTTTTAGGTCGTTACAGAATTCCGGACTTTCGTTTCCATGCAACTGTACGGCCTGTAAATCATAAGTGTCTACTTTCTTCAAAATTGCTTCAAGGGGAGCATCTACAAATACACCTACTTTTTTTATGGAGGCGGGTAATCTGGGAATAGTTCCTTCAAAATACCTTTTGGAGGGTTCCCAGAATATAAAACCAAGATAATCTGGATCAAGGGTGGCTACCTCCAAGGTATTCAATTTCATTCCACACACTTTCAGTTTCATGGCTATTGTTTTATCGATTTAATAAATTGAAGGGCGCTTAGTCCAGGATTATCGGTTTTCATAAAATTCTCCCCAATAAGGAACCCTTTATAGCCATATGGTTTTAACTCTTGTATGGCCTCCGTAGAACTAATTCCACTTTCGGAAACCTTCACAAAATCGTCCGGAATTAATTTGGATAAAGCTTTACTGGTATCCAAGCTTACTTCAAAAGTCTTTAAATTCCGATTGTTCACTCCCAACATGTCCAAACTGGGCATAATGGATTTATGTAATTCCTCTTCGTCATGGACCTCCAACAAAACATCCAAGTGCAATTGTTTGGCCAATTCGGACAAAGTCTTAATTTCAGCCCTGGTCAATATGGCTGCAATCAACAATATTACATCTGCGCCATGTGCCTTGGCCTCCAACAATTGATATTCGTCAATGATGAATTCCTTGCGGAGCAACGGCATTTGCACAGATGCCCTGGCTAGCAGTAGGTCGTCCAATGATCCACCAAAATATTTCCCATCTGTTAAAACAGACATGCCACAGGCTCCAGCTTTTTCATAGCCGACCGCTACATCGGCGACACTGTTGTTTTGATTTATGACCGACTTGGACGGAGACCTCCTTTTGTGTTCCGCAATTATCCCACTATTACTATTTCTAAGGGCATTGGCCAAGGAAACGGTAGGTCTATGAAATAATACGGAAGCTTCCAACTGGGAAACCGGGATAATGGATTTTTTTAAATCCACTTCCTTTCTTTTATCCAAAACTATTTTATCCAGTATATTCATGATACTATAAAGTTGGCTTGGGTAAAGCCGATTATAATTGACTCAAGGCCTGTAATTTTTTTAATGCTGCAAGTCCTTTTCCACTCAATAGTGATTCCTTGGCTTCCTCAAAGCCTTCCCTTGGACTAACCCCTTTGACCGTTGCAATGGCAATACCCGCATTGGCACAGACCACATTATTTTGTGGCGTAGTACCTTTTCCTTGTAAGACATTAAGAAAAACCTGAGCGGATTCTTCAATACTTTCTCCCCCAACTATATCTGAGGCGGAAATGGCTTCAACACCAAAATCCGATGGTTTTAACATCCCTTCGGATTTGTTGGTAATGGTTTTGGTATTTCCGGTCAATGAAATTTCGTCATAACCATCCAAGGCATGCAATACCGTAAAGTTCTTATCGGTCTTTTGGTATAGGTAACCGTACATTCTTGCCAATTCCAAATTAAATACCCCAACCATTTGGTTTTTTGGGAAGGCTGGGTTCACCATAGGCCCCAACATATTAAAGAAAGTTTTTACCCCCAATTCCCTACGTATAGGAGCTACATTTTTCATGGCTGGGTGAAATAACGGGGCATGTAGCACACAAATACCTGCCTCATCTATACATTTTTCAAGAAATCCGGCCTCATTACTAAATTTAATACCCAAGAATTCCATAACATTGCTGCTGCCACACTTTGAGGATACACCATAGTTGCCGTGTTTGGTTACCTTAACATCGGCCCCTGCCGTTACGAAACTGGCCAAGGTAGAAATGTTAAAGGTGTCTTTACCGTCACCGCCGGTACCACATAAATCTATGGGGTTGTATTGTGATAGGTCCACTGCCAAGCAAAGCTCCAACAATGCATCCCTAAAGCCTTCCAATTCTTCTATGGTAACACTGCGCATCATATATACCGTTAAAAAGGCGGCAATCTGACTTGTGTTGTAATCTCCTTTGGCAATATTGACCAAAACCTGTTTTGCATCCTCTTTTGGAAGTACATCGTGATTGATCAGTTTGTTTAAAATATCTTTCATAAGTCTCTCTCCAACCCTTTTAAAATGTAAGGGTTTTTTTGGTTATAATTTTTATTTGTCCAATAGCTTATAATTTGTTCTCCAATTTATAGACGGTTAGGGGAGGCCACCCAGTTCTCCAATATTTTCTTACCATGTGGTGTCAATACCGATTCTGGATGAAACTGTACCGCACTAACGTCATATGTTTTGTGGCGCAAGGACATCACTTGTCCATTCTCATCTAAGGAGGTGGCTTCCAATACTTCTGGAAGTAGGGGGTCAACTACCCATGAGTGATAACGACCCACCTCAATTTCTTTTGGCAATCCATTAAAAAGAATATCGTCTTTAACAATATTTATTTTGGTTGCTATTCCGTGGTAGACCTGGTCTATATTGACCAATGACCCTCCAAATACCTCGGCAATGGCCTGCTGACCCAGGCATACTCCAAAAATACTTTTTGATGGCGCATACATGGCTATAATTTCTTTTAGAAGACCTGCTTCATCCGGGATGCCCGGGCCTGGGGAAAGAACGATCTTGTCAAAAGCCTCGATCTCTTCCAAGCTTATTTGGTCATTTCTTTTTACGGTTACGACGCAATCCAAATCCTCTAAATAATGGACAAGGTTGTAGGTAAAACTATCGTAATTGTCTATTACCAATATGGACTTTCCTTCTCCTTTGCCCGCGGATTTGGTGTTTGATTTATTATCTTTCATAATTTGATGTTCTTTATTGAACATTTATATTGATCTATTCATATGTCCCGATATGAAAGGACATGGAAAATTAATTGATGTTATTATATGGTTTCCGCTATTTCCAAGGCTTTGGTCAGGGCTCCCAATTTGTTATAGGTCTCCTGTAGTTCATTTTCGGGATTGGAAGCGGACACCAAACCGGCTCCGGCCTGGTAATGCAAGTGATGATTCTTGCTTAAAAAGGTTCGGATCATTATGGCATGGTTGAAGTTTCCGTTGAAATCCATAAAGCCTATGGCTCCACCATAATATCCCCTACTGGTTTTTTCATATTTCTCAATAAGTTGCATGGCCATGTGTTTTGGGGCCCCGCTTAAAGTGCCTGCAGGAAAGGTATCGGCAACAACTTTCATGGTTGGGATGTCTTTTTTCTTTAGACCGGTAACTTTGGATACCAAATGTATAACATGTGAGAAAAATTGAACTTCCCTATAGTTTTCCACTTTAACCATGGTACCGTTGCGACTTAAGTCGTTTCTTGCAAGATCAACCAACATAACGTGTTCACTGTTTTCCTTGTCATCTATTTTTAATTTTTTGGCCAATTCCGCATCCTGTTCGTCATTCCCTGTTCTTTTGAAGGTTCCTGCAATAGGGTGAATTTCGGCCTTCCCATCCTTAACAATTAATTGGGCCTCGGGAGAACTTCCAAAAATTTTGAAATCCCCATAATCAAAATAAAATAAATATGGAGATGGGTTAATGGATCTCAGCGCCCTGTATACGTTGAATTCGTCGCCCTTAAATTCTTGGGAGAACCTTCTGGATAATACCAATTGAAAAACATCACCTCTATTGCAATGCTTCTTCGCCAATTCTACGTGCTCTTTATATTCCTCATCCTTTAGATTGGATACTGGATTTCCTTCTTTGGAGAAATTGTAGGAGGCAAAATTTTTGGCGTTGAGAATTTGTTCTATTTCCCCAATATTATTATCGGATTCATAGCAGTGTGCAAAAATGTAGGCTTCGTTTTTAAAATGGTTTATAGCCACTATATTTTGGTAAACGGCATAATAGATGTCCGGAATAGAGATACTGTTCTCTTTTTTTGAAATGTCGATGTCTTCAAAATACCGCACTGCGTCATAGGCCATATACCCGAACAGGCCATTGTTTATAAATTTGAAATCGTTGTTCTGGGATTCAAATTTTTGACTAAAATCATGCAAAATACCAGGGATGTCCGTTTGTGGATCAATGCTGGTTTTCTCAATGGAACCGTCAGGGAATTGTTGGGTGACCGTCTCGTTTTCTACTTTTATGGAAGCAATGGGGTTGCAGCATATATAGGAAAAACTATTGTCATTGGCATGATAGTCACTACTTTCCAGTAGAATACTATTGGGGAAACGATCTCTAATTTTTAAATAAACACTTACAGGGGTAATGGTGTCCGCAAGTATTTTTTTGTGATGTGATACTAACTGATATTTCATGTTAATTCTTTTGATTGCTACTCTCTGCCAATGGGTTCTATGATTTCTATGATAAACGAAAAAAAGGCTTGTCGTGATGACAAGCCTTTTATATAGTTATACTACAATGGTGCTATGCTCACGATGTTTTTCGTAAGTTGTTCCACCACCAAGTTTTTGATAACATGTTTTTCATTGCAGGCCAAATATAAGAAGGAAATTCAAATTTACAAACCTGTGTTACGTAAAAAATAAAAAACCCCACAATTGTGAGGTTTTAAACACTGTTGTTTGGGTGTTTTTTAGAATACCAGATCCACTACTAGATCAAATTCGTCATAAATGGTCTTGTCCCCTAAATTATCGAAAAAACTTCCGGAACCATATTTAACATCGTACAGGGATCGGTCCACTTTCATAGTAGCGGTAGCCTTGTTGCCATATATGGAGATGTCAAAAGTTACAGGGTTGGTTTTACCTTTTATAGTAAGATCCCCGGTTACCTCATAAGAGTTTTTACCGGTAGCTTTTACACTGGTAAAGACCAATTTAGAAGTAGGATGTGCGTCAACTCCGAAAAAATCATCGGATTTTAAATGGCCTTCCAACTTTCCTTTGTATTCACCTTGAAGATCATTTGAAACCAAAGTGGGCATATCCACCACAAATTCACCTCCTGTTAATTTATCCCCGTCAAAAATTAGGGAGCCGGATTTAAGGGCAATCGTTCCATGATGGGATCCAGTAACTTTATAACCTTTCCAAGTTACTGTACTTTCCGTTGTTTTTACTTGTTTTACTTCGTTGTCCACGGGAGTGGATGCCATGGTAGTTACACCTGTAAATACTGCTAAAACCAAACTTAATGCACTTTTTTTCATAATTCCAATTTTAAGATAATGTTTGTTAATGTTCCTGTTTATATAAAAGTAATTAGACTTTCTTTGTTTTTACGAACTTTTTTATAATGTTGTGTTTGATCTTCCTGAGACCTATAGCCAATGGCTACTAGAACCGCTGCGTTGAGGCCTTTTTTGGACAAACCGAGTATTTCGTTGAATTGGGCACTATCAAAACCTTCCATAGGACAGGTGTCTATTTTTAAATCGGCTGCGGCCGACAATAAATTCCCCAATGCAATATAGGTTTGTCTAGCGGTCCATGTGGCTTTGGCCGATTCAGATAGCGGCATTAATTTTGACTTCATAAAATCTGAGTACCCTTGAAGATCATTGGATGGAATACCACGTGTTTCACTTACATTTTCCAGATAATCATCTACCAATTCTTCGCCAAAATTAGACTGGTTGGCCAAAACTATTAAGTGGGAAGCCTCTGTTATTTGCGACTGCCCCCAAGCTGCTGGCTGTAATTTGTTTCTCAATGCAGCATCTTCTATAACCAATATTTCATATGGTTGCAATCCATAAGAGGATGCACTTAAGGAAGTGGCTTCCAATAAAATTTCTAAATCTTTTTGGGACACTTTCTTGGAAGTGTCGAACTTCTTGGTGGCATAGCGCCATTTTAAATTGTCTATGTATGAATTCATTTTTTGAAGGTATTAATTATTTGAACTTGTTTTTATTTTCTTAAAATTTATCCAGTAATTCATTTATGGATCTTAAATCCTCCATGGAAAAGTTTTGCAACAGTTTTTCCTCGGTTTCTTTCAGGGCTACATCCATTAAGGCTAGTGCGCTTTCACCCTTGGAAGTTATATTTATTTCTACTTTTCTGCGGTTACTTGGGCATACCATACGATCTACATATCCCTTAAGTATCAACTTGTCTACTAGTCTAGTGGTATTGCTCATCTTGGTCACCATTCTTTCATTCAAGGTAGAAAGATTGGCGGGTTTGCCTTTTTGGCCTCTAAGAATTCGTAAAACATTAAACTGTTGCAAGGATACACCATGGGGTTTAAGTGCAGCTGTCATCATTTCATTGATCTTGGCTTCAACAAGACTTAAATGGATAATGGTCCTACTTGTTATAGGGATTTGTTTCTCGGTTTTAATAATTTTTTCTACATTCATGTCGTTACAACAATTGTATATACAAATGTAAGGGTTTAATTAAGATCTCCAGCATTGCTGGTGATAAAAATTTGTTAAATAGTGACATGCTTGTTTATAAGGGTACATTGGGATACTTTGTCTTGCGACTGGCTTCCTTATATATTTGTGCTTTAAATATTGGATGATTTTTTTTAAAAGCATTATTTTTGGGGATTAAAGAATAACAAAAATGGCAGATTTATCACAAGAGGAGTGGAGTGAACAATTTGAAAACGACGAGAATGCCTTCTTGTTGGATGTTAGGACTCCGGAAGAGGTTGAGGAAGGTTATATACCAAATGCAACCAATATAGATATTTATTTGGGGCAAGAGTTTGTTGCCGAACTGGAAAAGTTGGATAAGAGTAAGAACTATTACGTTTATTGTAGGTCCGGACAACGCAGTGGCCAGGCATGTGCCATTATGAACAAGTTGGGTTTTGAGAACGCTTACAATTTGGTAGGCGGGTTTATGAACTGGGAAGGTGAAGTAGCGGAATAACATTTTTAAGGGTAGGCCTGGCAATTAAGGTCTAACGTACTTCTTGGCAGAAAGTATCTAACTTTAACGCAACCTTGTGGAGTATGGGTTTTTTCTTTACATTGGATTATGCGGGAAGATCTTTTGCATTTTATTTGGAAGTATAAAAAACTTCAATTGGAGGATTTAAAAGGCTCCAACAATGAAGCCATTCAGATATTGGATGTAGGATCCCATAATCTTTTATCCGGGCCGGATTTTTTAAACGCCAAGATTCAAATAGATGAACAACTGTGGGCCGGCACGGTGGAGATGCATATTAAGTCTTCCGATTGGTACGCGCACCATCATGAAACAGACCCCAATTACCAAAACGTAATACTTCATGTAGTTTGGGAGGACGATTGTGACGTCTTTAGGAGCGATAATACGGTTATTCCCACATTGGTACTTAAGGATTATATCTCATCCGGTCTCCTAAAGGAGTATCACAAATTGTTCTTTCACAAAGAGTCATTATTTATTAATTGTGGAAATGGAATTGGTGATACTTCTGACTTTGTATTACAAAATTGGTTGGAGGTGCTCTATTTTGAACGTTTGGAAAGAAAAACGAAATTGGTGGTACAGCTTTTAAAGACCTTCAATAACGATTGGGAACGCGTTTTTTTTGTATTGCTTTTTAAAAATTTTGGACTTAAAATTAATGGTGAGCCCTTTTTTGAAATTGCCAATCGACTTCCTTTCCAGGTAGTGCGCAAAATACAGGACAACATACTTCCATTGGAAAGTTTGTTCTATGGCTTTGCCCGATTCTTGGAAGATGATATTGTTGGAGATAATTACTACGCTAGTTTAAAAAAGGAATTTTCTTTTTTAAAAGCCAAATACCTTTTTTTGGACCCACCGCATCAGAAGCCCGAGTTTTTTAAACTACGCCCATCCAATTTCCCTACGATTAGACTTTCCCAGTTGGCCAATTTGTATGTGTTGCACCAAAACTTATTTAGTAGGGTTATCAATGCCAAAAGTGTCGAGGAAATTTACTCGGTTTTTAACGTTTCTGCAAGTGGGTATTGGGACAACCATTATACTTTTGGAAAAGTCTCCAAAAAAAATGTCAAAAAACTTAGCAAGAAGTTTGTGGATCTGTTGATCGTCAATACGATTCTTCCTGTAAAATTGAGTTATGCGAAGCATATGGGAAGAGATGTGCCAGACGAGATAATAGATATTATTTCTGGTATTGCATCAGAAAGCAATACAGTTATTTCTAGGTTTAAGTCGCTCAAATTACAATTGCCCTCGGCCAAGGAAAGTCAGGCCGTTATACAGTTGTACAATGAATACTGTACAAAAAATAAATGTTTGCAATGTGCGGTGGGCCATCAATTATTAAATAGAAAATCCTAATTTTAAGGCATGAACATTTTTTATACGGTACTGTATTATTTTCAGAAAAGAGGATTTGAGGTTTGTAGACGAATAGCGGAGCGTTTGGGCATACGTACCAGAGTAGTTCGTACCTCCTTTATATATCTTACCTTCGTTACCTTGGGCTTTGGATTTGCCCTTTATTTGTTTATGGCTTTTTGGCTAAGGATAAAGGACTTGCTATACACCAAAAGAACCTCTGTTTTTGATCTTTAAGTATGATAAGACTTTTTCGCTCCCGAATGTATTTGGCGTTGGCTTTATTGGTCATGGTCCTGTTGTTCGGGGTATTGGGGTATAGGTACCTATCGGACTATACCTGGATAGACGCCTTTTATATGACCATTATTACGGTTACAACCGTTGGTTTTTCTGAGGTACGTCCGTTGGATGCCGAGGCAAAAATATTTACAGTCGTTTTAATTGTAACAAGTGTATTTATATTTGCGTTCGCAATTTCAGTAATAACCGAATACATCCTAAGTCGAAATGCGCTTCAACTTCTAAAGAAAAAAAAGGTGAAAAATAAAATCAACAGTTTAAGCAAACATGTAGTTATTTGTGGTTTTGGCAGAAATGGAAATCAGGCTGCGGAAAGGTTAAAGGCTTATAACCGGCCCTTTGTGGTTATTGAAAAAAATAGGGAAGTCATAGAGAAGTTTGAAGACGAGATCCTTTTTGTTGAAGGTGATGCCAATGAGGATGATACTTTGATAGAAGCTGGGATAGAAAGGGCCCAATACCTGATTACGGCCATGCCCGATGATGCTGCCAACCTATTTGTGGTACTCTCCGCCAGGCAATTGAACAAAAATTTATTTATTATTAGTAGGGCTTCCCAAATAACTTCCCAAAAAAAGTTAAGGTTAGCCGGGGCGGACAAGGTAATTATGCCCGATAAAATAGGAGGGGATCATATGGCCTCCTTAGTGGTAATACCGGACCTAATTACCTTTATGGACAAACTATCAACGGATGGGAAAAATACTACCAATTTGGAAGAGGTCACCATAGAAAGTTTTATGACCAAGATAGACAAGCATTCTTTGCGCGATCTGGATTTGAGAAGGAAGACGGGCTGTACCATAATTGGATATATTGAGCCCAATGGCAATTATATAATTAACCCAGAGGCCGATTTAAAATTGCAACCTCAGGGGAAAGTTATTGTATTGGGGAGACCGGAACAAATAAAAAAATTAAATGAAATGTTCCATATAGATTGAGTATAGAAACAATTATATTTGATTCCAAGCATTATTTTTAGGATATTGCCGGGATATTTAAAGCTAAACCAACAAAATTAACTTTTCAAGCTACTTATGAAGAAATATATATCATCCATTTTTTTACTGTTTACGTGTGTAATGTTTTCCCAAGAACTTATTGTAAAGGAATCTATTTACAATCCTTCGAACAACATTAATGATGGTGTTGTAAAATTGGAGGTTGACGGTGGTACCCCACCTTATCAGTATAAATGGAGTAATCAAAACACCCCGCTATCAGCTAATCAAGCCACAAATCTTATAGAGGGCCTTCCTTATACCGTAACCATTACCGATGCCAAGGGGTTGCAGGTTACCAAGGTCTACAAAGTACCTACCGAGGCAATTACTGAATTTTTTAATGGAGTTATGACACCTGCAGTTAGTGCATTGGGGTCCGTACTGTTTTGGGATCCTTTTGCCGCCATTGGTATTTATGATCCCGTGGTATATGCGGATGTGAAACGTATTGGAATCCCAGGTTGGTCACCTGATACTAAGGATAAGTTTATTTTAAAGCAGTGGTTGAAGCCTGAAGGTCAAAAAGTAAAAAAAGGGGATGATATTGCAATTATCTCCAAAAGTAATGGTACTACCGAAACAATAACTACACCCGTCAGTGGTCAATTAAAATATTTGGCCAAGGAAGGAGGGGTGATATACAATTCGGAGAATACGGAACATGTAATTGAACAAGGAGCTCATTTTTTGGCAGAGGTGAAATATGATGAGCCAGTTGTTATAACCCATCCCAATGGTGATCCACAGCAAAAGGCTATTCCATTTATCGTAATTTGGTTGGTAATAGGAGCTATTTTCTTTACGTTGAGAATGGGCTTTATCAATTTTAGGGGGTTTAGACATTCCATTGATTTGGCCAAAGGTAAATATGACGATCCGGATGCCCCGGGACAGGTAACACATTTTCAAGCCTTGGCGACTGCCGTTTCCGGTACGGTGGGACTTGGTAATATTGCTGGGGTAGGGGTGGCCGTTTCCCTAGGAGGTGCTGGTGCAACTTTTTGGATGATTGTCTGCGGTCTTTTGGGAATGTCTTCCAAATTTGTGGAGTGTACCTTAGGGGTTAAATACCGTAATATACTTCCTGATGGCCGTGTTTTTGGAGGTCCAATGAACTATTTGCGCTATGGTCTGGAGAAAAGGAATCTAAAAGGTTTAGGTAAGGCGCTTGCCGGCCTGTTTGCCGTATTAGCGGTGGGGGCTTCCTTTGGAGGGGGAAATATGTTTCAGGCCAATCAATCTTTTGAACAGCTTTCCGGGCAATTCCCTGCATTACAGGGCAATGGGTTTTGGTTTGGAGTAATTACGGCAATTCTTGTAGGAGTGGTAATTATTGGTGGAATTAATAGTATTGCCAATGTAACCGGAAGGGTAGTGCCAATTATGGCTTCTATTTATATTCTGGCTGCCTTAACGGTAATCATCATCAATATAGAAAATATTGGCCCTGCATTTGCGGCCATAGTGGATGGGGCTTTTAGTCCAAGTGCGCTCAAAGGAGGTGTTATAGGAGTTTTGATCGTTGGTTTTCAGCGGGCCGCATTCTCCAACGAGGCCGGGGTTGGTTCAGCGGCAATAGCACATAGTACGGCGAAGACAAACCATCCGCCTTCAGAAGGTTTTGTGGCGCTCATGGAGCCATTTATAGATACCGTCGTGGTATGTACTTTAACCGCCTTGGTTTTAATATTTACTGGAATGCACGAAGTGGAGGGTATGGCAGGCGCCCAATTAACCTCGGATGCCTTTGGTAGTGTACTTTCATGGTTTCCATATGTATTGGCCTTAGCGGTATTTCTGTTTGCATTTTCAACCATGATTTCCTGGTCCTATTATGGGATGAGGGCTTGGACCTATCTTTTTGGGAAAAGCAAAAAAGTTGAGTTTGTGTATAAGATGTTGTTCCTTGTTTTTGTGGTGGTAGGTGCTTCTGTAAGTTTAGGGGCAGTATTGGATTTTTCGGATATGATGATTTTGGCCATGTCCTTTCCAAACATCATCGGACTCTATCTGATGTCCGGTGAGGTGAAAAGGGATCTTGACGACTATTTGGTAAAACTCAAGGCAAATATGCTTTACAAAAAAAAGGGAAAGGCATAATTAAAAGCCTAGTATAAAAAGTATTAATCCCATCTTTAATTCCGTAAACAGGAATGAGGTGGGATTTTCTTTTTAATACAGTTAAGTAATACGGTCTTATTTTACTATATTTAGCTAATAACTAGCCCGGTATTGGGGGAGGTTGACATTTTGAATTTAGCCGCTTTTATAGCGATGCCTTAGTAGCAGTAAGTAGTAATGGTCTTTAGGTCTTATACTGTGAAAATGAAAAGTGCTTTTAAGATATTAAGTTTGACTCGTGAACAGAAAATCGTTTAAATCCCACTTTAAGTTCAATAAACAGGAGCGAAGTGGGATTTTCTTTTTATTGTTTCTTATAGTTATTTTCCAAATCGTATATTTTGTCGTTAAATCCTACCCTGCGACGGAAAAGGTCAATTCCTTTTTGGAGGATGGGGAATACCAGGTAAAAATCGATGAACTAAGAAGTCGCAACCAAGAGAAGGATTCCATCGCTGTATATCCATTTAATCCTAATTTTATAACAGATTACAAAGGTTACGTTTTGGGTATGTCTACAGAGGAAATAGACCGTTTACATGTATTTAGGGCTAAAAACCAGTTTGTAAATTCTGGGGAGCAATTTCAGAAAGTAACATTGATATCCGATTCCCTATTGGAACGTTTACAGCCCTATTTTAAGTTTCCCGAATGGACTCAAAAAGGAAGTAAGGAGGCGTTCGTTAGCGATGTGTCCCACTCTTCAATGGGATCGGAATCCGTGTCGGGTTACAATTCCATTAAACCTGGTAAAGTCAAGGATCTTAATACTGCTACCGCAGAAGAATTAAAGTCCGTGAATGGAATTGGGGAAAAGCTGTCCCAGCGCATTGTGAAATTTAGGGATCGCTTGGGAGGTTTTTTGGTTGAGGAGCAATTAGGGCACGTTTATGGCCTGGAGCCGGAGGTGGTTGCAAAAGTTCTTAAAGACTACAGGATATTGAATAGTCCGCCTATATCAAAAATCAATATTAACCAAGCTACACCAAGGGATATCTCAAAACTTGTTTACATAAAATATGAAGTGGCAGCGCGTATTGTGGCTTTCAGGGAAGCGAACGGGGGCATTGCTACATTTGACGATTTAATGGAAATCGAAGATTTCCCTTCGGATAGATTAGATATAATTAAGTTATATTTGCAATTATAAAAAAATTGCGAATAATGGTTATTGATACCCCTTCAACAATGAGTTTTGATTACTCTGAAACTCAACAAATGGTGGCTGCCTCTGCCAAGGAGTTTGCTGAACAATATATTAGGCCTTATGTAATGGATTGGGATGAGGCCCAAACATTTCCTGTTGAGGTTTTTAAGAGGGCCGGGGAAATGGGTTTTATGGGGGTTTTGGTCCCTGTGGAGCTGGGTGGTTCCGGCTTGGGTTATCATGAATATGTTGCTATCATTGAGGAGATTTCCAAAGTAGATCCTTCCATAGGATTATCGGTAGCAGCGCATAATTCCTTGTGTACCAATCATATTCTTAGTTTTGGCAATGAGGCACAAAAGAAAAAATGGATTCCAAAATTGGCTTCTGCCGAATGGATTGGGGCCTGGGGCCTTACGGAGCACAATACCGGCTCCGATGCCGCAGGTATGAGTACTACTGCCGTCAAGGAAGGCGACTCCTGGATATTGAACGGAGCCAAGAATTTTATTACCCACGGTAAGAGTGGAGATATTGCAGTAGTAGTGGTAAGAACTGGTGAGAAAGGGGATAGTCATGGCATGACCGCCTTTGTAGTGGAAAAGGGCACACCTGGCTTTAGCAGTGGAAAAAAAGAAAACAAGCTCGGAATGAGGGCTAGTGAAACCGCTGAATTGGTATTTGATAATTGCAAGATTCCGGATTCCAATAGATTGGGGGGTGTAGGTGAAGGATTTGTGCAATCCATGAAGATTTTGGACGGTGGAAGAATATCCATTGGAGCTTTGTCCTTGGGAATATCCAAAGGTGCTTACGAAGCCGCCCTGAAATATTCCAAGGAGCGGGTGCAGTTTGGAAAGCCGATCAGCCAATTTCAAGGTATTTCCTTTAAACTTGCGGACATGGCCACTGAAATTGAAGCCTCGGAATTGCTTTTGCACAAAGCGGCTTTCATGAAAAACGAAGGTCGTAATGTTACCAAATTGGGGGCTATGGCCAAAATGTATGCTTCTGAGGTATGTGTAAAAGTAGCTAATGAGGCAGTGCAGATACACGGTGGATACGGATTTACCAAGGATTTCCCCGTAGAGAAATTCTATAGGGATTCCAAGTTGTGTACTATTGGGGAAGGTACCACTGAGATACAGAAAGTGGTTATTGCCAGAAAAATTTTAAAATAATTATTTGTAATTCATTTTTAAGGTATATATTTGCAGCCTTAATCACAAAAGAGAGGAGGTTATTGCCCATGTTAATAATACCAATAAAAGAAGGAGAAAACATCGATAGAGCTTTAAAGCGTTTCAAGCGTAAGTTCGACAAGACAGGTACAATGCGACAGTTGAGAAAACGTCAGCAGTTTACTAAGCCATCTGTAGAGAACAGAGCGAAGATTCAGAAAGCTCAATATATTCAAGGTCTTAGGGATAAAGAAGAAATCTAGATCTACTTGAATTTATAATAGTATAAAAAGTTCCACTTCATGTGGGACTTTTTTTTTGTATCCTACACTTAGCAGGGTTTATCTTTTGTAACTTTGGGTTATGTCCATAGAATCATTTATTTCCTATTTGTCACTGGAGAAGAACTATTCTCCGCATACCACAACGGCATACCGGAATGATTTGGTGGAATTTAAAAATTATTGTAGGCAGCAGTTTCAACTTGAGGAAATTAACCAAATATCCTACAACCTCATTAGGAGTTGGATAGTTAGCCTGGTAGAATCAGGTGTCTCCAACAGGTCTGTAAATCGTAAAATTGCATCCTTAAAGGCGTATTATAAATTTCTCTTGAGAGTTGGAATTTTGACCATTAACCCCTTGGCAAAGCACAAAGCGCTCAAAACTTCAAAGAAAATAGAGATTCCGTTTTCCGAAATTGAGATGGAGAATGTTATTTCCCAAATTCCTTTCGAGAATAATTTTGAAGGCAAGCGTGACAAGTTGATAATTGAATTACTTTATACCACCGGAATTAGACGCGCAGAACTGATAGGTCTTAGGGTTAAGGATGTGGATTGTAAGGCCGGGACAATAAAAGTATTGGGGAAGCGAAATAAGGAACGGATCATTCCGCTTTTGGAGACGACCAAGGAATTGTTCTTGGAATATAATCTGGAGCGTAGCAGGTTGAAAGCAGTAGAGGATGAAGCCTATGTTTTTCTTTCTGGCAAAGGCAATAAAATCTATGAAACGCTTGTTTATAGAATTATAAATAAGTATTTTAGTTTAGTGTCGGCCAAGGTGAAAAAGAGTCCGCATATTTTAAGACATACCTTTGCCACACATTTGCTAAATAAGGGTGCGGATTTAAATTCCGTAAAGGAATTATTGGGGCATTCCAGTTTGGCGTCAACACAAGTATATACCCATAATAGTATTGCGGAATTAAAGAAGGTACATTTCTCCGCTCATCCTAGAAGTAAGAAGTAGTACGGTCTTTGTCTTTTATTGTTTAACTCTTTTAAAACTTCATTCTATGAAAGTAAATGCACAATCGGTGAATTTCACTGCAGACGGAAAGCTTATTGACTTTATTCAGGCAAGATTAAATAAAATGGAACTGTTTTATGACAAGGTAATTAGTTCTGATGTATATCTTAAGGTTGAAAACACAAGTGCCAAGGAAAATAAAATTGTGGAAATCAAGGTGTTGGTTCCTAAAGATAAGTTTGTGGTAAAAAAACAATGCAAGTCCTTTGAAGAGGCTGTGGACACGGCATGTAGTTCTTTGGAACGGAAGTTGGTTAAGCGAAAAGAAAAAATAAGATTAAATGCTTAAAAAAATTATTAAAAAATGTTTTGATTAAATAAATAAATATCTACATTTGCAGTCCGTTAGAAATAGCGGACTTTTTTTTGAGGAAAAAAGTAACAAAAGCCGATGTAGCTCAGCTGGCTAGAGCAGCTGATTTGTAATCAGCAGGTCGTGGGTTCGAGTCCCTCTATCGGCTCAAAAAGAAAGCAGAAATAGTGTTATTTTTGTTTGAAATTTTGATAAAGGGTTGAAAAGTGATCGGGACGAAAAGTTTGTCCCGGGCTTAGGGGAGGGAAGTCCTTCTATCGGCTCTAAAAAAAAAGAAAATTTATATTTTCTTAGGTTCTTTAAAATATGGTTTGGGGAGATACTCAAGCGGCCAACGAGGGCAGACTGTAAATCTGCTGACTACGTCTTCGCAGGTTCGAATCCTGCTCTCCCCACAAAAGGCCTTGAATGGTCTTTGTATGAAAATACAAAAAGTTTTTTTTGAAATGATGAAATTAATTTTTAGGTTTGCCTAAAAATTATAAAAGCGGGAGTAGCTCAGTTGGTAGAGCGTCAGCCTTCCAAGCTGAATGTCGCCGGTTCGAACCCGGTCTCCCGCTCTAAATTTTAAAAGCAAAAGCTCCTTTGATGGGGCTTTGCGCAATTAAAATTAAATGGACAAGATTTAGTTATCCTGTCCTGAGCGACGCCGAGGGTAAACTTCGTCAACGCTCTTAAACTTTGGGTATAGGGTTATAGTTTTAGATTGGGCCTGGCCCAATGGTTAAAATTAAAGATGCCGGTGTAGCTCAGGGGTAGAGCGTTTCCTTGGTAAGGAAGAGGTCATGAGTTCAAATCTCATCATTGGCTCAATTAAGGCATTATTTGTACACTAATATAAACTAAGAATTAAAATTAACAAACATGGCAAAGGCAACATTTGATCGTTCCAAACCGCATTTAAATATAGGTACTATTGGACACGTGGATCACGGTAAAACTACATTGACTGCTGCGATTACTACAGTATTGGCAAACGCAGGACTTTCTGAAATGAGAAGTTTCGATTCTATCGATAACGCTCCAGAGGAAAAGGAAAGAGGTATTACTATTAATACTTCACACGTAGAATACTCTACCGCGAACCGTCACTATGCTCACGTGGATTGTCCAGGTCACGCGGATTACGTAAAGAACATGGTTACTGGTGCTGCCCAGATGGACGGTGCTATATTGGTTGTTGCTGCTACTGATGGTCCTATGCCACAAACTCGCGAGCACATCCTTTTGGGTCGTCAGGTTGGTATTCCAAGAATCGTTGTTTTCTTGAACAAAGTGGATATGGTTGATGATGAGGAGCTTTTGGAATTGGTTGAAATGGAAGTGAGGGAATTGCTTTCTTTCTACGAGTACGATGGTGACAATGGTCCTGTTATTTCTGGATCTGCCTTAGGTGCACTTAACGGTGAGCAAAAATGGGTTGATACTGTAATGGAGTTGATGGATGCTGTTGATAACTGGATCGAATTGCCAACTAGGGATGTTGATAAGCCTTTCTTGATGCCTGTTGAAGACGTATTTACAATTACAGGTCGTGGAACTGTTGCTACTGGACGTATTGAAACAGGAGTTGCGAATACTGGAGATCCGGTTGAGATCATCGGTATGGGTGCTGAGAAATTAAACTCTACAATTACTGGGGTAGAGATGTTCCGTAAGATATTGGATAGAGGTGAAGCTGGAGATAACGTGGGTATCCTTTTGAGAGGTATTGAAAAATCTCAAATAAAAAGAGGAATGGTAATCTGTAAGCCAGGTTCTGTTAAGCCGCACGCTAAATTTGAAGCTGAGGTGTATATCCTTAAAAAAGAAGAAGGTGGACGTCACACTCCATTCCATAATAACTACCGTCCTCAGTTCTATGTAAGAACTACCGATGTTACTGGTACTATCAATCTTCCAAGTGGAGTTGAGATGGTTATGCCTGGGGATAACCTTACTATTACTGTTGACTTATTGTCGCCAATTGCACTTAGCGAAGGTTTGCGTTTTGCTATCCGTGAAGGTGGTAGAACAGTTGGTGCAGGTCAGGTTACCAAGATATTAGATTAATATTTTAGTATAGTATTGTTTACATTGAGGGTGTCTTGCTAAAGCGGGATACCTTTCAATGTAAATATAAACGGGTGTAGCTCAGTTGGTAGAGCACTGGTCTCCAAAACCAGGTGTCGGGAGTTCGAGCCTCTCCGCCCGTGCAAAATATAATGGGTTCTTTTCTGATTGGGATGATGTCGTCAGTATTTTTTTAAGGCCTTGTTTTATAGTTAAGAAAATAAATTTTTCGCAGCATGATTACATATATAAGAGAATCTATAGACGAACTTAGGAATAACGTTACTTTACCTACAAGGGCGGAGTCTTCCAACTTGATGGTAATCGTAGCGGTATTTTCTATAATTTTTGCGCTTGCGACTTGGGGTGTTGATAGTTTGTTTAGTAAATTGATACAACTGTATTTCAATAACATAATCAATTAAGTAGCACCGTATGTCAGAAGTATTGGATAAGAAATGGTATGTTGTAAGGGCTGTAAGTGGTCAGGAAAACAAAATTAAGGGCTATATAGAGGCGGAAGTTGCTAGGCTTGGTTTTGAAGACTATTTGGAAGAAGTTCTTGTTCCTACTGAAAAAGTGGTGCAAATAAGGAACGGAAAAAAGATTAATAAGGAACGTGTTTATTTTCCTGGATATATTATGATCAAAGCTAACCTTGGTGGTGAAATGATTCATATTATCCGTTCTATTACCAATGTTATTGGTTTTTTGGGTGAGACCAAAGGCGGGGATCCCGTTCCTTTGAGAAAGTCCGAAGTGAATAGAATGCTTGGTAAAGTGGATGAATTGGCGGTTAAGACCGATAGTGTTGCCATACCATTTGTATTTGGTGAGACCGTGAAGGTTATTGATGGTCCATTCAATGGTTTTAACGGAACCGTTGAAAAAATTAACGAAGAAAAGCGTAAGCTGGAAGTTATGGTGAAAATTTTTGGAAGAAAAACACCATTGGAACTCAGTTATATGCAGGTAGAAAAAGTTTAGTAAGAACTGTTACATAGATAAAAGAAGTGTTGCTTCCAAATTAACACTCTTTAAATTTAATTTTAAACAATGGCAAAAGAAGTAAGTAAAGTAGTTAAACTACAAGTTAGGGGAGGTGCAGCGAATCCGTCGCCACCGGTTGGACCCGCTTTAGGTGCTGCCGGGGTCAACATTATGGAGTTCTGTAAGCAATTCAATGCACGTACACAGGACAAACCAGGCAAAGTATTGCCAGTGGCGATCACGGTTTATAAAGACAAGTCGTTCGACTTTGTTGTAAAGACACCGCCGGCGGCAGTTCAATTAATGGAAGCGGCTAAGATTAAAAAAGGATCTGGCGAGCCTAACAGAAACAAGGTTGCAAGTGTATCTTGGGACCAGATCAAGTTGATCGCTGAAGACAAAATGGTAGATCTTAATGCCTTTACGGTAGAATCGGCAATGAGTATGGTTGCAGGTACGGCAAGATCTATGGGTTTAAAAGTTGCAGGCAACAGACCTTTTTAAAATCTTAAAAGCAATTTAGAATGGCAAAATTAACAAAGAAGCAAAAGGAAGCCCACAGCAAAATAGATAAGAATAAACTCTATTCTGTTCAAGAGGCATCTGCTTTAGTAAAAGAAATAACCAATACAAAATTCGATGCATCTGTTGAATTGGCTGTACGTTTGGGCGTTGATCCAAGAAAAGCCAATCAAATGGTTCGTGGTGTTGTTACACTTCCCCATGGTACCGGTAAAGATGTTAAGGTTTTGGCTTTGGTAACACCGGACAAAGAGGCAGAGGCTAAAGAAGCTGGTGCTGATTTTGTAGGATTGGACGAGTATTTGGATAAAATTAAAAACGGTTGGACCGATGTTGATGTCATCATCACAATGCCAAGTGTTATGGGTAAGCTAGGTCCTTTAGGTAGGGTCTTGGGACCAAGAGGTCTTATGCCGAACCCAAAGACAGGTACGGTTACTATGGATGTTGCCAAGGCGGTAGCCGAGGTAAAAGCCGGTAAGATCGATTTTAAAGTGGATAAGACAGGAATTGTGCATGCTGCAATCGGGAAAGTATCTTTCTCAGCAGATAAAATTGCGGACAATGCCAACGAATTGTTGGATACATTGGTAAAATTAAAGCCAACTGCAGCCAAAGGAGTATATGTAAAAACTATATATATGTCCAGTACCATGAGTCCTAGTGTTGCATTGGATCCAAAAGCAGTTTAACTGGTAGTTAAAAATTTTTATTATGACAAGAGAAGAGAAATTAAATGTTATACAAGATTTAACTGCGCAGTTAGGGGATAGCTCCACTATATATTTAGCCGATATTTCCGGATTAAATGCTGAAACTACTTCAGCATTAAGAAGGGCTTGTTACAAGGCTGATATAAAACTTGCTGTAGTTAAAAACACCTTGCTTGCAAAAGCAATGGAGGCTTCGGATAAGGATTTCGGTGAACTTCCATCAGTATTGAAGGGGAATACCTCTTTAATGTTTTCGGAAACCGGAAATGCACCTGCAAAGCTGATCAAGACTTTTAGAAAAAAGTCTAACAAGCCTTTGTTGAAGGGAGCATATATTGCCGAAGCAATTTATGTTGGTGATGATCAATTGGATGCTTTGGAAAGCATTAAGTCTAAAGAGGAAATGGTTGGAGAAATTATCGGATTGTTACAATCCCCAGCCAAAAATGTTATTTCCGGACTTAAATCTGGCGGTGGTAAACTTGCTGGAATCCTTAAGACATTATCAGAAAGATAATACGTACGCACTAAAAACAATTATATTTTAAAATTTTATTAAACGATAGAAAAATGGCAGATTTAAAAGATTTCGCAGAACAATTGGTTAACCTTACAGTAAAGGAAGTAAATGAGTTGGCTAATATATTAAAAGAAGAGTATGGTATAGAGCCTGCAGCTGCTGCAGTTGCTGTTGCTGCTGGTGGCGGTGCTGCCGATGGTGGCGAGGCTGCTGAGGAAAAATCAGAATTCGATGTTATATTGAAAGCAGCTGGTGCTTCTAAATTGGCAGTAGTTAAATTGGTTAAGGAATTAACTGGTTTAGGATTGAAAGATGCTAAGGACATCGTTGATAGCGCACCAAAAGCCGTTAAGGAAGGTGTTTCTAAAGACGAAGCTGAAGGAATTAAAAAATCTTTGGAAGAAGCAGGAGCGGAAGTTGAGCTTAAATAATAGCAACAACAACCATTAATATTTTGGTTTAGGTCTTTCCGCTTTTTGTGGCTAGACCTAAGCCTTTTTATACATACCGTGTATAGAGGCATACACTACCCAATTATAGTATTCACGATCAAAATTTTGTCCATAGATGTTCACAAATCAGACTGAAAGAATAAGTTTCGCATCCGCTAAGAACACGCCGAATTATCCGGATTTCTTGGACATTCAGATTAAATCATTTCAAGATTTTTTTCAACTTGAAACTAAATCTGACGAAAGGGGCAATGAAGGCTTGTACAATACCTTCATGGAAAACTTTCCAATTACAGACACAAGGAACCAGTTCGTATTAGAATTTTTAGATTATTTCATTGATCCACCGAGATATTCCATTCAAGAATGTATAGAGCGTGGACTAACTTATAGTGTTCCATTAAAAGCAAGATTAAAATTATATTGTACAGATCCCGAACATGAGGATTTCGAGACTATTGTACAAGATGTGTACTTAGGGACTATTCCTTACATGACGCCTAGTGGTACCTTTGTTATCAATGGCGCAGAACGTGTTGTGGTTTCCCAGTTACACCGTTCTCCTGGAGTTTTCTTTGGTCAATCTTTCCATGCTAACGGAACTAAATTGTATTCTGCCAGGGTTATTCCGTTTAAAGGTTCCTGGATAGAATTTGCAACAGATATCAATGGTGTTATGTACGCCTATATTGATAGAAAGAAAAAATTACCGGTTACTACCCTGTTCAGAGCCATTGGTTTTGAAAGGGATAAGGATATTTTGGAGATATTCGACCTTTCTGAAGAGGTTAAAGTTTCCAATGCCGGATTAAAGAAAGTATTGGGTCGTAAATTGGCGGCTAGAGTATTGAATACATGGCATGAGGATTTTGTGGATGAGGATACTGGTGAAGTGGTATCTATTGAGAGAAATGAGATTATTCTGGACCGTGATACTATTTTAGAAAAAGATCACATAAATGAGATATTGGAAGCTGATGTGAAGACTATTCTTTTGCATAAAGAGAATAATGCACAAAGCGATTATGCCATTATCCATAACACCCTTCAAAAGGATCCAACAAACTCTGAAAAAGAAGCGGTTGAACATATTTATCGTCAATTGCGTAATGCTGAACCGCCAGATGAGGAAACAGCACGTGGTATCATAGATAAATTGTTCTTCTCCGATCAACGTTATAACCTAGGTGAGGTTGGACGTTATAGAATGAACAAAAAATTGGGATTGGATATTGGAATGGACAAGCAGGTCTTGACCAAGGAAGATATCATTACCATTATAAAATATTTGATCGAGTTGATCAACTCCAAAGCTGAGATCGATGATATTGACCACCTTTCCAACCGTAGGGTAAGGACTGTTGGTGAGCAATTATCACAGCAGTTTGGTGTTGGTCTGGCACGTATGGCCAGAACAATTCGCGAGCGTATGAACGTACGTGATAATGAGGTGTTTACCCCAATAGATTTGATCAACGCCAAGACCTTGTCTTCTGTGATCAACTCTTTCTTTGGTACCAACCAGTTATCACAGTTTATGGATCAAACCAATCCATTGGCCGAAATTACGCACAAGAGAAGATTATCGGCATTAGGACCAGGTGGACTTTCTAGGGAACGAGCAGGGTTTGAGGTACGTGACGTTCACTATACGCACTACGGTAGACTTTGTCCTATTGAAACTCCTGAAGGACCAAACATTGGATTGATTTCCTCACTTTCGGTATTTGCCAAGGTGAACCCAATGGGCTTCTTGGAAACACCATATCGTAAGGTTGATAACGGTACAGTAAACATTAATGACTTTACTTACCTAAGTGCAGAAGAAGAGGAAGGAATGAAAATTGCCCAGGCAAACATTCCTATGGATGAAAAAGGAACCATTACTGCGGAGAAGGTAATTGCAAGGGAAGAAGGGGATTTCCCAGTAGTAGATCCTGCTGAAATCCAATATACCGATGTTGCGCCAAACCAGATAGCGTCTATTTCGGCATCTTTAATTCCATTTTTGGAGCATGATGATGCCAACAGGGCCTTGATGGGATCTAACATGATGCGTCAGGCAGTTCCATTATTGAAGCCGGAGTCGCCTATCGTAGGTACAGGTTTGGAACGTCAAGTAGCGTCAGATTCAAGGGTATTGATCAATGCAGAAGGAGATGGGGTTATAGAATATGTTGATTCCCAAAAAATCACTATAAAGTACGACCGTACCGAAGAGCAAAGATTGGTAAGTTTCGAAGAGGATTCCAAAACTTATGAATTGGTCAAGTTTAGAAAAACCAACCAAGGAACAAGTATTAACCTTAAACCAATTGTTAAAAAGGGTTACAAGGTTAAAAAAGGACAGGTCCTTTGTGAAGGTTATGCAACGGAAAGTGGAGAATTGGCCTTGGGTAGAAACTTGGTAGTGGCATTTATGCCATGGAAAGGTTACAACTTTGAGGATGCTATCGTAATTTCTGAAAAAGTGGTTCGTGAGGATATCTTTACCTCTATCCACGTGGATGAATACGCTTTGGAAGTAAGGGATACCAAATTGGGAGCTGAAGAGTTGACCAATGATATTCCTAACGTTTCTGAAGAAGCAACCAAGGATTTGGATGAATACGGAATGATCCGTATTGGAGCGGAAGTTAAGCCTGGGGATATTTTGATCGGTAAGATCACTCCTAAAGGTGAGTCCGATCCTACTCCGGAAGAAAAATTATTACGCGCCATTTTTGGTGATAAGGCCGGTGATGTAAAAGATGCTTCCTTAAAGGCATCCCCATCTCTTAGAGGGGTTGTTATAGACAAAAAATTGTTCTCAAGATCTGTTAAGGATAAGCGTAAGCGTTCCGAGGACAAAGAAGAACTTTCCAAATTGGAGTTGGAATACGAAGTAAAGTTCCAACAGTTGAAAGATGTATTGGTTGAAAAACTATTTACATTGGTCAACGGCAAAACTTCTCAAGGGGTATTGAACGACCTTGGGGAAGAAGTGTTGCCAAAAGGGAAGAAATATACCATGAAAATGTTGAATGCCGTTGATGATTTTGCCCATTTGGTTGGTGGAAGTTGGACTACGGATAAGGAAAGCAATACCTTGGTAACCGATCTTTTACATAACTATAAGATTAAATTGAACGATCTTCAGGGTAACCTTAGAAGGGATAAGTTCACTATTTCTGTAGGAGATGAATTGCCTGCTGGTATTATGAAATTGGCCAAAGTTTATATTGCTAAAAAACGTAAACTAAAGGTTGGTGATAAAATGGCGGGTCGTCACGGAAACAAAGGTATTGTTTCCAGGATTGTACGTCATGAGGACATGCCGTTCCTTGAGGATGGGACACCTGTGGATATTGTATTGAATCCATTAGGGGTACCTTCACGTATGAACATTGGACAGATTTATGAAACTGTATTAGGATGGGCCGGATTAAAATTAGGGAAGAAATATGCGACCCCGATTTTTGATGGTGCAACATTGGATGAAATCAATGCCTATACCGATGAAGCTGGAATTCCAAGATTTGGACATACCTATCTTTATGATGGTGGAACAGGACAGCGTTTTGATCAGCCAGCGACCGTTGGGGTTATCTATATGTTGAAATTAGGACATATGGTAGACGATAAGATGCATGCCCGTTCAATAGGACCATATTCACTTATTACGCAGCAGCCATTGGGTGGTAAAGCACAATTTGGTGGACAGCGTTTTGGAGAGATGGAAGTTTGGGCACTGGAAGCTTATGGAGCCTCTGCTACTCTACGTGAAATATTGACCGTGAAGTCGGATGATGTTATAGGTAGGGCTAAAACGTATGAGTCTATCGTGAAGGGAGAGACCATGCCAGAACCTGGTTTGCCAGAATCTTTCAACGTATTAATGCACGAACTTAAGGGATTAGGTTTGGATATTAGATTGGAAGAATAATAAGGATTGGTTTTGAACACTATTCCTAATAACAAGAATTAAATTAGTATCAGAATATAGTTATGGCTAGACTAAAAGATAATAATACCATTAAAAGGTTCGATAAAATTTCAATCGGTTTGGCATCTCCAGAAGCTATTTTGGCAGAGTCAAGAGGTGAAGTTTTAAAACCTGAAACTATTAACTATAGAACGCACAAGCCTGAGCGGGACGGTCTATTCTGTGAGCGTATTTTTGGTCCTGTAAAGGATTATGAATGTGCTTGTGGTAAATATAAGAGAATCCGTTACCGTGGTATTGTTTGTGATCGTTGTGGGGTAGAGGTAACAGAGAAAAAGGTACGAAGAGATAGGGTAGGGCACATTAATTTGGTAGTTCCTGTTGCCCATATCTGGTATTTCCGTTCCCTGCCCAATAAAATTGGTTACCTATTAGGTTTGCCTTCCAAGAAATTGGATATGATCATTTACTACGAGCGTTATGTAGTAATTCAGCCAGGTATTGCCAAAGGACCCGACGGTGAGGAAATCCAAAAAATGGACTTCTTGAGCGAAGAGGAGTATTTGAATATATTGGATTCCATTCCACAGGAGAATCAGTACTTGGAAGATACTGACCCAAATAAGTTTATCGCTAAAATGGGAGCGGAATGTCTTATTGACCTTTTGGCAAGAATAGACTTGAGCCAATTGTCTTATGAATTGAGACATAAGGCCAATACGGAAACTTCCAAACAACGTAAAACCGAGGCCTTGAAAAGACTTCAGGTAGTTGAAGCTTTAAG
The DNA here is from genome assembly GCF_900177645.1 of Arenibacter troitsensis. Taxonomy (GTDB): domain Bacteria; phylum Bacteroidota; class Bacteroidia; order Flavobacteriales; family Flavobacteriaceae; genus Arenibacter; species Arenibacter troitsensis. Next base: position 27,891 of record NZ_FXAO01000005.1, on the reverse strand, counting down.
GGAATCCCAAGAAAATAGGGAGAACAGACCGGATTGGATGATCATGAAGGTAATTCCTGTTATTCCGCCAGAATTGCGTCCATTAGTACCATTGGATGGTGGTCGTTTTGCAACTTCGGATTTGAACGATCTTTACAGAAGGGTTATTATAAGAAATAACCGTCTTAAGAGATTGGTCGAAATTAAGGCCCCTGAGGTAATTCTTAGAAATGAGAAACGTATGCTTCAAGAGGCAGTGGATTCCTTGTTTGATAACACACGTAAGGCATCTGCAGTTAAAACCGAATCCAATAGGCCACTTAAGTCGCTGTCGGATTCATTGAAAGGTAAGCAAGGTCGTTTCCGTCAAAACCTTTTGGGTAAACGTGTGGATTATTCCGCTCGTTCGGTAATCGTCGTTGGCCCTGAAATGCAGTTGTTTGAATGTGGTCTGCCAAAAGATATGGCCGCTGAATTATACAAACCTTTTGTAATCCGTAAACTGATTGAAAGGGGTATTGTAAAAACGGTGAAATCTGCCAAGAAGATCATTGACAAGAAAGAACCTGTAGTTTGGGATATACTTGAAAATGTTTTGAAAGGACATCCAGTATTGCTAAACCGTGCTCCTACGTTGCACAGATTGGGTATTCAGGCGTTCCAGCCAAAGCTTATTGAAGGTAAGGCTATACGTTTGCACCCATTAGTATGTACTGCATTTAATGCGGATTTTGATGGGGATCAAATGGCAGTTCATTTGCCTTTGGGACCTGAGGCTATTTTGGAGGCGCAACTTCTAATGTTGGCATCACATAATATCCTAAACCCTGCAAATGGTTCGCCAATTACCGTACCATCTCAGGATATGGTCTTGGGTCTTTATTATATGACCAAGGAAAGAAAGTCTACTCCAGAAGTACATGTAAAAGGAGAAGGTCTTACCTTCTATTCCTATGAAGAGGTGGTTATTGCCTTTAATGAAGGAAAATTGGATCTTAACGCCGGTATTAAGGTACGTGCCAAAGATTTTAATGAAGCTGGTGAATTGGTTAATCAGATCATTCCAACAACAGTTGGTAGGGTATTGTTTAACATGGTTGTTCCAGAGCAGGCAGGATACATTAACGAGGTATTGAACAAGAAATCACTAAGGGATATTATTGGTAATATATTAAGTGTTACCGATGTTCCTACTACTGCCGAGTTCTTGGACAAGATCAAAACTATGGGGTATGAATTTGCCTTTAAAGGTGGCTTATCCTTTAGTTTGGGGGATATTATTATTCCACCAGAAAAGCATGAAATGATTGCCGATGCCAATACACAGGTAGATGGTATTATGGCCAACTATAACATGGGTCTTATTACCAATAACGAACGTTACAATCAGGTAATTGATGTTTGGACATCTACCAATGCTATGTTGACAGAATTGGCAATGAAGCGTATTCGTGAGGATCAGCAAGGATTTAACTCTGTGTATATGATGTTGGATTCTGGTGCAAGGGGTTCCAAGGAACAGATTCGCCAGTTGACCGGTATGCGTGGATTAATGGCGAAACCAAAGAAATCTACTGCTGGAGGTGGGGAAATTATTGAAAACCCCATTTTATCCAACTTTAAAGAGGGTCTATCCATTCTTGAATACTTTATATCTACCCACGGTGCACGTAAGGGTCTTGCGGATACGGCGTTGAAAACGGCGGATGCAGGTTATCTAACACGACGTTTGGTGGATGTTTCACAAGATGTAATTATTAATATTGAGGATTGTGAGACTCTTAGAGGGGTTCAGGTTGAGGCTCTTAAGAAAAATGAAGAGATTGTTGAAACATTAGGGGAGCGTATCCTTGGAAGGGTTTCTTTACATGATGTTTACGATCCTATTTCTGAAGAATTGCTTTTAAAGGCAGGTCAGGAAATTATGGAATCGGATGTTAAGAAGATAGAAGCATCCCCAGTTGAAAAAGTAGAGGTGCGTTCTGCATTGACATGTGAGGCCCAGAAGGGTATCTGTGGTAAATGTTATGGTAGAAACCTGTCTACCAATAAAATGGTACAACGAGGTGAGGCTGTTGGTGTAGTAGCTGCACAGTCTATTGGTGAACCAGGAACACAGTTAACATTGCGTACTTTCCACGTGGGAGGTATTGCAGGTAACATCTCTGAAGAAAATAAATTGGAGGCCAGATTTGCCGGTATTGCGGAAATTGAAGATTTAAGGACAGTTTCCAGTCAAGATGGAGAAGGTAAAAAATCTGAAATAGTAATCTCTAGGACATCTGAGATTAAGGTGGTAGATGCAAAATCTGGAATAACGTTAAGTACCAATAACATTCCTTACGGTTCACAGTTATTCATTAAGAATGGTGAAAAAGTCGAGAAAGGTCAAGTTATTTGTTCTTGGGATCCATATAACGGGGTTATTGTGTCAGAATTCCCTGGGCAGATCGCTTATGAAAACATAGAACAAGGTGTAACTTACCAGGTAGAAATTGATGAACAGACTGGATTCCAAGAGAAAGTAATTTCGGAATCCAGAAACAAGAAATTGATTCCTACCCTATTGATCAAGAACAATAAGGATGAAGTGTTGCGTTCTTATAACCTTCCGGTTGGATCGCACATTATGGTTGATGATGGAGACAAGATCAACGAAGGTAAAATATTGGTTAAAATACCGCGTAAATCCGCTAAGGCTGGAGATATTACCGGAGGTCTTCCAAGAGTTACCGAATTGTTTGAAGCTCGTAACCCATCCAACCCTGCGGTTGTTTCCGAAATAGATGGTGTTGTTTCCTTTGGTAAGATAAAGAGAGGTAACCGTGAGATTATCATTGAATCCAAATTGGGTGAGGTTAAGAAATACTTGGTGAAATTGTCCAATCAAATTCTTGTTCAAGAAAATGATTATGTACGTGCCGGGATGCCATTATCCGATGGATCAATCACTCCAGAGGACATTTTGGCAATCAAAGGACCATCAGCTGTACAACAATACTTGGTGAACGAAGTTCAGGAAGTATATCGTTTACAAGGGGTGAAGATCAATGATAAGCACTTTGAGGTGGTAGTTCGTCAAATGATGCGTAAAGTACGTATTGAGGATCCGGGAGATACTATCTTCTTGGAAAATCAATTGGTTCATAAGGATGATTTTATTCAAGAGAACGATGAGATTTTTGGACAGAAAGTGGTAGAAGATGCAGGTGATTCCGAAAATTTAAAACCGGGTCAGATTGTAAGTGCCCGCGAATTAAGGGATGAAAATTCCATTCTTAAACGTAATGATAAGAATTTGGTGACGGCTAGGGATGCTGTGGCAGCAACTGCTACACCGATTCTTCAAGGAATTACACGTGCTTCCTTGCAGACGAAATCATTTATTTCGGCCGCTTCTTTCCAAGAAACGACCAAAGTACTTAACGAAGCTGCCGTAAGCGGCAAGATAGATACTCTGGAAGGATTGAAAGAAAACGTAATCGTTGGTCATAAAATACCAGCAGGTACGGGTATGAGGGATTATGATAATATCATTGTAGGCTCTAAAGAGGAATACGATGAAATCATGGCCCGAAAAGAGGAATTGAAATTCTAAATAATTAGAACCTCGGTGTTATTCACCGAGGTTTTTTTTTGGACAAATAGTAAGAAATGTTATTTGTTCAATACCACTTAGTTAAATAGTAATAGATAATCATTATATATAATGAGTGATAAAGATCAAAACCAAAAACAGATCAATATAGAATTGGATGAGAAAACAGCTGAGGGAATATATTCCAATTTGGCTATAATCAATCATTCTGTTTCGGAGTTTGTAGTGGATTTTATTAGTATGATGCCCGGTGCTCCCAAGGCAAAGGTAAAAAGTAGAATTGTGCTTACCCCGCAGCATGCCAAGAAATTCTTAAAGGCATTAGGCGATAATGTTAGTCGCTTTGAAAAGGCCCATGGTACTATAAAGGATTATGAGCAACCTCCAATTCCATTAAATTTTGGACCAACCGGTGAGGCTTAAAAATCAAAAACCTTCTGTGGCTACTGAAGGTTTTTTTAATTATATGGGAATCCAAGTATTATTAGTCGAATTCTGAAGTAAAATGAAGTTTTACATTGGGGTATTTTTGTTGTGTCATCTGCAATGAAAATTGGGAGTCCGCAAGAAAGACGAGTTGTTTTCTCTTGTCCTTGGCCAAAAATTTCTGTTTTACACGTTTAAATTCCTTAAATTCTTCACTGTTCCTGTCTTTTGGGTCTACCCAGCAAGCTTTATAGACAGGGAAGTTTTCATACGTACATTTGGCACCATATTCATGTTCCAGACGGTATTGGATAACTTCAAATTGTAGGGCACCCACGGTTCCTATAACCTTTCGGTTATTTATTTCCAGGGTGAATAATTGTGCGACACCCTCATCCATCAACTGATCAATTCCCTTGTTAAGCTGTTTGGCTTTCATGGGATCCGCATTATTGATATATCTAAAATGTTCCGGGGAAAAACTGGGTATGCCTTTGTAGTGTAAAATTTCACCTTCCGTTAAAGTGTCCCCAATTTTGAAATTTCCGGTATCATGCAGTCCAACTATATCCCCAGGATAGGAAATATCCACAATTTCTTTTTTTTCGGCAAAAAATGCATTGGGACTTGAGAATTTTAAATTTTTGTTTTGCCGAACATGTAAATAGGGTTTGTTTCTTTCAAAAGTACCAGAAACTATTTTTATAAAAGCAAGTCGGTCCCTGTGCTTGGGATCCATATTGGCGTGTATCTTAAATACAAAGCCCGTTAATTCTTTTTCATTGGCTTGGACCAAGCGTTCTTCGGCCATTTTTGCCCGAGGCGAAGGGGCAATGTCTATAAAACAGTCCAATAGTTCCCTTACTCCAAAATTGTTAAGGGCGGAACCAAAAAATACGGGTTGCTGTGTTCCTTTGAGGTAGCTTTCCGTGTCAAATGGAGGGTATACCCCATTTACCAACTCCAAATTGTCCCTAAGTTCCGTGGCTGCTTTGGTTCCAATGATTTTTTCAAGCTGGGGGTTATTTATATCGTCGAAAGCAATAGTGTCTTCAATATTCTTTTTACTATCCCCACTAAAAAGGTTTATGTTCTTTTCGTAAATATTGTAGATTCCCTTAAAATCATACCCCATGCCAATGGGGAAACTTAAAGGAGTTACGGAAAGGCCCAATTTCTGTTCAACTTCGTCCAATAGATCGAAGGCATCTTTTCCTTCCCTGTCCAATTTGTTGATGAATACGATCATCGGGATGTTGCGCATTCTACATACTTCTACCAATTTTTCAGTTTGCTCCTCTACACCTTTTGCAACGTCAATAACAACAATAACGCTATCAACGGCAGTAAGGGTTCTAAAGGTATCTTCCGCAAAATCCTTGTGACCTGGGGTATCTAGGATATTTATTTTTTTGTCTTTGTAAATAAAGGCAAGAACAGAGGTGGCTACCGAAATACCCCTTTGTTTTTCAATTTCCATAAAGTCGCTTGTAGCCGTCTTCTTTATCTTATTGTTTTTCACGGCTCCCGCCTCTTGAATGGCGCCTCCGAAAAGTAGTAATTTTTCTGTAAGCGTTGTTTTCCCTGCATCGGGATGTGATATTATACCGAAAGTCCTTCTTCTTTCAATTTGTTCCCTAAAACTCATTGATTATTTGATTTCGGCAAAAATAAGTCAAATTAATTTTTTCAACCAGCAAATGCCGGTAAATACGGTAAAGAATTATTTATTGGTGGATATTATGGATTTAAGGTGGTATTTCATTCATACTTGGTTTTAGTTCATTAGATTTTAGGGTGAATAAAAGAGTAGATTTACGGTAGTTTTTTTAGTCTAAGTTTTTTTGTGGCTGACAATTGGCGTTTGGGATTTTCTTTGAAGAACTAGAATTTTAGTAATCATTATTTTAGTTTTAATGTAGACCAACTCGAGTTATTTTAAGAAAAATTAGTTGTTCGGTTTTGCAATTATATGGGTCTTTTAATTACTTTTTAAGTCGAAAAAACCTACGCTACATTGTTGTTTAACCATCTATTTTTAAGTCGTAAATGACATATCCTTGAAGTCGTTTCAAAAAATAATTAACACTTTGTCGAGTAATACGGTTATTGGCAGATTTTATAAAATTTATGGCTGGAAAACCTTATGACTATTGATTTTTTAAATATATCTTGCATGTAAAATTGGAGTTGGCCCCAACTTCTTACTTTTCTATATTACCTATTATGCCATGGTGATGAGTTGTTATAAAACTATCATTTATGGAAAAAATTACTTTGTTTAATTTTAAAGGAAAAGTTAGTGGAGCTTTTGGTTTCACTTTGGCTTTTTTGGCCTTGGTCCTTACTTCTTCCTTTGATAATATTCCCGTTTACCTATCGTATAGCATAGTTAGTGTGGATTCAGATGGGGATGGCGTTCCGGATTCTAACGATGTTGATTCTGATGGGGACGGTATTTTAGATTCTATTGAGGGGACTATCGATACGGATGGTGATGGGATTCCTAATTATTTGGATGTGGATTCTGATAACGATGGGATTTTGGATAATATTGAAGCGCAGGTTTCAAGGGACTATATTTCCCCTTCTAAAGTGGATAGTGATAAGAATGGATTGGATGATGCTTATGAAATCGCACCTGGCAATGGAGGTGGTCTTATTCCCATAGATACGGATGGTGATGGTGTTCCCGATTATTTGGATTTAGACTCGGACAACGATGGTATACTTGATAGTTTGGAATCCAGTGTACTGAGTACTGATTTCGATTGTGAAACAGTACCCAATTTGAATTTCAGCAATACGCCAACCTTGGAATCTGGTGACGCCCTATCTGAAGGAGCAGTCTATAGATTTTCCCTTATTACAGATAATCTGGATGCTCTGGTAACTATCGAGAGTGTGGTGAATGGTAGAATTAGTACCTTGGATCAAAATTCGGTTGATCCTGAGTTTTTTAAACCCGAGATTGAGTTTACAACTACAGATGTAATTAGAAGGCCTTATGTGGATTTACGGATTTCCATGGTGAAAACAGGGACGAATGAATCTGCTGTACTTGATGAACTCATCGCCAATTTTATCGACGTAGATGGTAATAGTCAATATCAGGAATTCAATAGGTTCGATACTCCGGTGAGTTATACGTATGACAACCCTACTGAAGTAGGGGTAAACTATACTTCAGGGGGACTTTTGATCAATGGGGGCATGAAGGAATATGACGGAATATCCAATACCCATCCGTCAGTTAATGTGGCAGTTGAATTTGTGGATATAAGTACTTTTGTCTTCCGATTTGGGATTCAGACCGCTACCAACGATAATTTCACAACCAATGTTCCTAGACAATCTGGAATTCAATTTTCTTGTCTGGATAACTTTGTTGATCCACAAACAATTACTTTTAGCAAGGATATAGATTCTGATGGAGATGGTTACCCTGATAGGGTGGACATTGATTCTGACAATGATGGAATTCCAGATAATGTGGAGGCTCAAACAACCGAGGGATATATTCCGCCAACCGGTTTGGACAGTGACAATGATGGATTGGATAATGCCTATGATGGGCCAGTTAACCAAGGCTTGATTCCAGTGAATACGGATGGTACTGATATGCCGGATTATTTGGACCTGGATACGGACAACGACACGGTTCCGGATAATATAGAGGGGAATGACTTCAATTTTGATGGTACTCCTGATCAAATTTATATAGGAACTGATAGTGACGGGGATGGCTTGGATGATGGTTATGAAGGAGAGGACCTTAATGATGGCTTTGACGTAAATGATGAAATTGATAATCCGGCTAGCGACCTTCCAAATACGGACGGTGTTGATGATGTAAATTATCGTGATATTGATGATGACGGGGATGGGGTAACTACAATAAAGGAAAAAGAGGACAATACTAATCCACTTGATCCCTGCGATTATAATCCAGAGAGTGTGACCTTAACCCAAAATGGGGCCTATTTAACAGCCGATTGTGATGGTGATGGGGTAACTAACGAGGACGAGAATGAAGACGGTACAGATCCGTTTGATCCCTGCGATTTTGTGTTGGCCCATCAAACGGTAACTCCCAACGGTACATGGAACGATACTGACTGCGACGGGGATGGGGTTACCAACGAGGACGAGAAAACCGATGGTACAGATCCTTTGGATCCATGCGATTACCTTCCCGAAAGTGTAACCTTGACCCCTAGTGTAGATTGGGAGGTTCTTGATTGTGACAATGACGGAAACCCAAATGGAACAGATCCCGATCCACTTGTTGCAACTGCGAGGGATGACTCCGGGTCAACCCCTGCCTTGACAGAAGTAGCGATCAATATTTTGGAAAATGATGATTACCTGCCCAATAATCACCCTGACAATTTGGGTATTACGTCTTTATCCATGATTGGTGGCAGCGCCTTAGGAACTGTTCTTTTTGATGAAGAAACTGGTTTCTTGAACTATACTCCTGTAGAGTCCGAATCCAACTCAACTGTTACTGTAATTTATCAAGTATGTAATGTTATTCCCGACCCTAATGTTTGTGCATCGGCCACAGTAACCATTCAGGTAGGCCCTGATATGGACAATGTGATAGATGCCG
>NZ_FXAO01000005.1:0-18534 GCF_900177645.1 Arenibacter troitsensis | reverse complement strand
GGCCAATACGGACAATTGTGATACGGCTACGGTAACCGTTCAGGTAGGTCCTGATATGGACAATGTAATTGTTGCGGTGGACGACGCATATACAACTGATACGAATAACACTGGACTGATCCCTGGCAGCAACGTGCTCGACAACGATACCCTAAATGGCGATCCGGTAGATGCTTCAGATGTGGTGCTCACTTCTACGCCAACCGCTGTTTTAACGATCAATGAGGATGGAAGTGTAAGTGTGGCCCCCGGTACTGCCGATGGTACCTACACTATAGACTATATGATCTGTGAAGTTGCCAATGCGGAAAATTGTGATACTGGCACGGTAACAGTTATTATAGAAGAAGGGGATGAGGATGAAATAATTGAAGTAAATCAGCTTGTAACCCCTAATTCTGATGGCAAAAACGACTTCCTATTTATTAGGGGAGTTAGAAATGCCAATAACAATACCTTAAAAATCTTCAATAGATGGGGTGTTTCCGTTTATGAAGGAAAGGGATATAACAACCAAAATAATGTATTTGACGGTAGATCCAAGGCAAGATCTACTGTTACTGGAAACAATTATTTGCCCGCAGGAGTTTATTATTATATTTTCCAATATGAAAATAAACAGCAGAATATTACAGATAGTGGTTATATTTATGTGAGTAAATAAAATATTTTATTGTAGATGATATATAAAAAGAGTCTCCTCGTTACCGTTTTAATGTTGTTTTCCCTTATTGCCGGACTATACGCCCAGCAAGACGCTCAGTATACCCAGTATATGTATAATACTATGAGTGTAAACCCTGCCTATGCGGGGTCTAGGGGACAATTGAGTGCAGCGGCACTCTACCGCTCCCAGTGGGTTGGCCTGGAAGGGGCGCCTAAAACACAGACCTTAAATTTGCACTCGCCGATAAGGAATAGTAGATTGGGTTATGGTATTTCTATAATCAATGATAATATTGGGGATGGTGTGGTTCAGGAAACCCAGTTCGATGCCGTGTTGTCCTATACCGTTGATGTTGCCTTGGATGCCAAATTATCCTTTGGATTAAAAGTAGGGGGGAATATGTTGAGTCTGGATTTTAATGGATTGAACAATTTTGATTCTGAAAATATACAGGGCGAGAACATTGACAATAAGTTTTCCCCAAATTTTGGGGTGGGGGTATACTATCATACAGACAAGTTTTATGCCGGTCTTTCGGCTCCCAATATGGTGGAAACCGAATATTTTGATAATTCCCAACGTGATGCCAATTCGGTTCAGTTTCTTTCCAAGGAGAGAATGAATTTTTATTTGATTACTGGTTATGTCTTTGACTTAAATAATAATTTTAAGTTTAAGCCTGCAGTTTTGACCAAAGTCGTGGGCGGGGCCCCCTTACAAATAGATTTATCGGCCAGTTTCTTGTTCAATGACAAATTTAGCTTTGGAGCTGCCTATAGATGGGATGCAGCGTTAAGCGGTCTTTTGGGCTTTCAACTGAGCGATCAGTTTATGATTGGATTGGCTTATGATAGGGAAACTACTGAGTTGGGAGGCACACAATTTAATGACGGGTCCTTTGAAGTGTTTTTAAGATTTGAACTGGTTAAATCGTTCCGAAGAATGGTTTCTCCGCGTTTCTTTTAAAAAAAATAAAATGATAAAAAGATTTTTTTTGCTGACGGTATTATTTTCTGTCCTTGGTAACGTTATTATAGCCCAGGATAGGTTGATAAATAAGGCAGATGAAAAATACCAGGACTATTCCTTTAGCCCGGCCATTGACATCTATAAACGTGTCTTGGACAAAGGATATACGTCAGCGGATTTGTTAATGAAACTAGGAAATTCTTATTATTTTAATGCTGAATACAAAGAGGCATCTGATATTTACAAAAGACTCTTAAATGAATATAAAGAAGGAATTGGGCCGGAGTACTATTTTAGATATGCCCAGACCTTGAGATCATTGGGGGAATACGATATGTCCAAGGACGTGATGGCAGAGTTTTCACGGATAACTTCAGCAGATGTTAGGGCCAACCTTTATATGGCCGAAAGGGACTACTTGGCAGAAATCGAGAAAAATTCAGGAAGATATGAAATAGGTAAATTTGCTTTCAATTCCAGGTATTCTGATTTTGCCCCTTCCTTTTATGGGCAAGGGCTGATATTCTCTTCAGATAGGGATACCGGTAATTTGGCTCGATATAGACATACATGGAATTCCAAGGATTTTTTGGATCTGTACAAGGTGAATGCAGACAGTGTTTCTGAAAACAAGGTGGTTAAATTCGGTGACAATATAAATACGAGATATCACGAATCTACTTCGGTTTTTACAAAGGATGGTAATACGCTTTATTTTACTAGAAACAATCTTTTTGATGGTAAAACAGTAAAGGATGAGAAGGGGGTTGTACGCCTAAAGATCTTTAAGGCAATTAAAGAAAATGGAATATGGACCCAGATAGAGGAACTTCCTTTTAATAGTGAATCCTATTCCATAGCACATCCTACCCTTAGTCCGGACGAAAAAATATTATATTTTGCCTCAGATATGCCGGGTTCCTACGGGGAGTCGGATATTTTTAAAGTAGCCATTAATAGTGATGGCACTTATGGCACTCCAGTAAATTTGGGAAATATTATCAATACGGAAGCAAGGGAAACTTTCCCTTACGTTACTAGTGAAAATGTACTTTACTTTTCTTCCGATGGTCATCCCGGCTTAGGTGGTTTGGACATATTTGCTACGAAAATTTCCAACAGTCAGTATATTGGAACCGTTTTAAATGTAGGAAAACCCGTAAACAGTGAGTTGGATGATTTTACCTTCATAATAAATGAAGAAACCAGAAACGGCTATTTTGCTTCGAACCGTGAGAATGGAGTGGGTCAGGACGATATCTATAGTTTTGTAGAGACTAAAAAATTGGAATTCGATTGTATTAAACCAATTACAGGTACCGTTAGGGATAAGATATCCAATCAAGTGCTGGTGGGTGCGACGGTAAAGGTTATCGATGAGAACAACGAGGAGTTGGCATCGTCAATTACGGATTCAAATGGTAACTATAGTATTACCATCGACTGTAATAAGGGTAATTTTGTCAGGGCTACCATGCAAGGATATGTGCCATCCGAGGAGTACCTTAATATATCCGATAGCAAGCCTTTGATCGTAGATTTTTATTTGGAAAGAGATACTGTAACTGCGGGTTATGGAGATGATTTGGCCAAATTATTGCAGCTAAGCACTATCTATTTTGATTTTGATAGATTTAATGTTAGGCCAGACGCTGAAATTGAAATTCAGAAGGTTATTGCTGCCATGGAAAAGTATCCGAGCTTAAAACTTAAGGTTACTTCCCATACGGACAGTCAAGGAGTTGATGCATATAACCTATGGCTTTCTCAAAAAAGAGCGGAATCTACCGTAGCTTATATGGTTTCTAAAGGAATAGCGAGTGATCGTTTACAAGGGGAAGGTTTTGGGGAAACCAGATTGGTGAATAGGTGTGGCAATGGTATTAAATGTTCCAAGGCTGAACATCAGATGAATAGAAGGTCCGAATTCTTGATCTTGGAATAAAATTTTCATTATTGTAAAAAAAAAATGCAGTTAATTTTACAACTGCATTTTTTTGTGAATTCATCTTTTTTAAGCGCAACTTCATATTTTGCTGCGTTCACATTTGCTTTTAAGGGTTTGGCAACATAGATTTTAAAGACCTATTAAAACCTATAGCTTTGTAAGAATTTATTTCTGATTTAGCCCTTGAACAAAATTTGTTACATGTTTTTATTCTCACCTTTATTTCGATATAATGAAATTAGGAATGGATTAGTTATTTTATTTTTGTTGTGTGTAAGCCATGTGTTTCCCCAGGCCGACATATGGAATGAAGATTTTTCATATTCCAATAATGTTGATACAGGGACAGGATCAGGGATATCAACGGTCAATTGGTCGTCTGGTAATGGTGTGCTTATCCGATCCAATAGAATAGAAACAAGATCTGCCAATTCATCTGGTTATTGGAGGACAGACCCTATTAATATAATAGGTATGGAAAACATTGAACTTAGTTTTGACATGGGTGTCAATAATATTGAGGGCACGGATCGTTTTTCGTTTAGGTACCGTCTTGATGGCGGCACATGGGTTAACCTGGTAGCACCAATATTGATTCCAAGTAACAGTTATTCTTTTTCCATACCTATGGGCTCTACACTGGAATTGGAGGCTAATTTTTCAACCAATGAGAGCAACGATAGATATCGGCTTGATAATGTACTTCTAATCGGGACTCCTCCCAACTGCACCAACGCCTTGGATTATGAGTTTTATGACTTGGTGCCCTCGGGCAATTCTGTGGATAATATTCCTACTACCGGGGCATTATCTACGGGCCAAATAGGAAGTTTTAATGTTGGCACCCTGCAAAATATGGTAGATCCTGGTGATACGGACTCCTTTGCCATTAGGTTCACGGGATATATACTAATAGAAACTGCAGGAGCCTACACGTTTTATACAACTTCAGATGACGGTTCAAAGCTATTTATAGATGGGACACAGATTGTAAATAACGATGGAGATCACGGTTCCCAAGAAAGAAATGGTTCTGTAACCTTAATCCCTGGTTATCATCAAATTGAGGTATTGTTCTATGAGAATGGAGGAGGTCAAGTACTTGAAGTTAGATATCAAGGGCCTTCAATTTCCAAGCAATTAATTCCTTTCAGTATACTTTCCAGTAATTGTACATTACCCATATTGGATACCGATGGTGACGGTATTCCGGATAGTTCCGATATTGATGCGGACAATGACGGGATATTGAATATTAATGAGTGTGCTTCTGCATACGGAGGGGTTGTTCAAACAGCTTCCAATGTACTACATTTTACCAACCCTTCCAATGCCCAAGGAACACCTGGAAACACATATGCCTATAACCCAACATCGGTATATCCAGGATCTAGTTCTAGGTTGCTATTAAGGTTTCCAGAACCAGTGACCGTTGGTACCGAGATTACAGTTTATTTGGGAGCAGATCCCTCTGTTTCTACATCGGACATGCAAATACAACGCTCTACGGCCGCCGGTGGTAATAATGGATATTTAGCAGCAGCTAATGGAGTGCCTAGCGGCAGCATTTCCCAATATACCTTTACCGTTAGTGGCAGTGCAATAGAGTATATTCGAATTGAAGCTTACCAAGTAGGCGCCCGGGTTTATGGAGCTAATTATGGTGACGGAGGCTGTGATTTAATGGATACCGATTTGGACGGATTGCCTAATTATTTGGATTTGGATAGCGACGGGGACGGAATACCGGATAATGTAGAGGCGCAGACTACAATAGGATATGTACCTCCAACAACTTCTGATTCCAATAATGATGGGTTGGATGATGCATATGGAGTTAATGGTTTGATTCCAGTAGATACCGATGGTGATGGGACGCCCGATTTTATGGATACGAATAGCGATAACCAGGGACCCGATGATAGAGCGGAGGCTGGCATAACCCTTTCTGGAGGGGACAACGATAATGATGGATTGGACAATGCCATAGATACGACCAATGGATATGGCGATCCCGGGGGAAGAATAGACAACCCTTTAAATACGGATGGAGGTTCTATTGCATTACCAGATTTTGATAATGATGCATCCTCGGGAGGGGATCTGGATTTCCGGGATGATATGGATACTGCTGTTGATCAACCTCCTACCATAGTTGCTACAGGCGATCAATTGTATTGTCCAGGTGGAGCTGTTCCTATTGTTCAAGCGGTATCAATTACCGACCCTGATGATACTGAAATTTGGTCGGTTTACGTTCAGATAACTACGAATTATGATAGTTCTGGTGATATACTTTCACTAAGCGGTACCCATCCTGATATTACCGCTTCTTGGGATGTTTCCGAGGGGAAGATGAGTTTAATAGGCCCTGCTTCCTTAGCAGATTTTGAGGCGGCAATTTTAGATGTTGAGTATGCCTCTTCTGGAAGCCCATCATCAGGAACAGTTAAGGAATTTTCGATTGTCTTGGCAGAAGCAAATTACTTGTTGTCAACGCAACATTATTATGAATATATTCCAGCTGTAGGAATTACCTGGACAGCGGCCAGGGATGCAGCCGAATTACGTACGTTCTATGGCCTCCAAGGTTATTTGGCAACATTGACCAATACCGATGAAGCAGATCTTTTGGGAAAACAATCCAGCGGTGCAGGTTGGATAGGTGCTAGTGATGCTGCAGTGGAAGGTGAGTGGTTATGGGTAACCGGTCCTGAGGCTGGGAACCAATTTTGGACGGGGGCACAGACAGGAACGGTAACGGCACCTTATAATTATGCAAATTGGAACAATGGTGAGCCCAATAATTCAGGAAATGAGGATTATGCCCATATCAATGCACCAGGTACCGGTTTTGATGGTTCGTGGAACGATTTGTCTAACACAGGTGCCGCAAGTGGAAATTATCAACCCAAAGGGTATCTAGTAGAATATGGAGGTATGCCAGGAGACCCTCCTTATCCACAAATTTCGGCAGTTACAAGGATAGTGGTGGATAATATTGATCCAGTAGCGAGTAATCCAGCACCACTTGGTGTCAATTGTATTGAGGATATCCCTTCTCCAGACCCTGAGGTGGTATTGGATGAATCTGATAATTGTACAGTAAATCCATCCGTAATTTTTGTGGGCGATGTAAGTAATGGAGGCAGTAACCCAGAAATTGTAACACGTACCTATAGGATTTCCGATGTGGCGGGAAATAGTACGGATGTAACACAAACAATAACCGTTAATCCATTAACTATAAGTTCTTCACCTACCGACCAGACTAGTTTTGCAGGGTCATCTACTAATTTTATAATATCCGCCAATTACGCGGATTCTTACCAGTGGCAGGTGAGTGTTGATGGAGGTACACTTTACAACAACATAGCCGATGGGGCGGAGTATTCAGGCACCCAATCTACAACCTTGACAGTAAAAACAGGATTGGATAAAAACGGTTATAGGTATCGCGTTTTGGTTTCAAAATCAGATTCCGGCTGTACCACTCTAACTTCGGATTCGGCATTGCTAACTGTTAGGATAAAAACTGTTATTACCAATAAGAAAATAACCTATAGGGTTGATATGTAATTGTATTGATAAGACCCTTATTAATGACCATTGCCTTTCCAAATGCAATATCGAACAGCCTTGAATATAGGGAGGTATCGGCCAAATACATCATGGTGTTATTGGGCAATTTACATATCTTTTAATTTTCCAAACAGCAGAAATTATACTTTACACGGCGACTTAGGTTCCTTACACAACAATATTTAGGTCAAAGTCCCCACGAATTCTAATTTTATTTTTTACTAATGGTTGTCTTAATTGGGATAATAAAGGAGTTCTTTTTTATCTGATTGATATGAAGAAGTAAATGATCCTAGATAAATCAAAGTTAAAATAGGATCACAATGTAAATTGATAATGAAGATTTTAAGTATATATTTAATTTTTTTGGCGACATTTTTATCGATGTCCGGTCTTTATGGGCAACAGACTTATTTGGACAATTTTAACAGTACTTCGTATTCGAATAATAACGGGAATACTAATTTTTCTGGAAGTTGGGATGAAGATAATGATGGTGATAGCCCATCGGGTGGAAATATTCGTATTTCGGGAAGTAGATTACGGTTCGATGATCTGGATAGTAATGATAGAATAAGTAGGTCCTTAAACTTGGACGGAGCTTCCTCCGTGACGTTGACCTTGGATTATGATGCAGACGATAGGGGAAATGAAGGCTTGAATGTTCAACTTTGGAACAATTCCACCTCATCATGGCAAACCATAAGCTCCATTAATAGTTCTAATTCCGGCACCATTTCACATACTTTAACAGCTGCCCAGATTTCAAGTAATTCGGCTATTCGTTTTGTTTCCAATAGCGGTGGTTGGAATAACAATGAGCGTATTTATATAGATAACATTCTATTTACAGCTATTTTCAATCCTGTAATAGTGGTTGATGATGTTACCGTTAACGAGGGGGATGGTACGGCCACCTTTACTGCAACCCATACAGGGGCAAATGCCGTTGGAGCATTTACCGTGAATTATGCAACCTCCAATGGTTCTGCAATAGCTGGTTCCGACTATACTTCTTCAACAGGTACACTTGTATTTAATGGGCTATCGGGTGATTCTGAAACAATTACTGTTCCATTATTGGATGATGCCACTTCAGAAAATAATGAAACATTTACAGTGCGGTTTACAAGTGCTTCCAATGCTAGTGTTGATATTTCAGATACGGCCTTAGGAACCATTGTTGATAATGACACTTTTATCATAACCAATGGTGCTACCGATAATACTTGTAGTGGTACTTTTCTTGATTCAGGAGGGTCTGGAAATTATTCCAGCAATCAGAGCTTTGTATACACCCTATGTCCGGATACGATCAATACAGATCTATCTTTGAATTTCAGCAGTTTTGATCTGGAATCAGGGTATGATTTTTTATATATTTATGATGGGACATCTACCTCGGCCACTTTAATAGGTCAATACCATAATGGCAATCCACCCCCTTCTTCTATAACCGCAACCAGCGCTTCAGGGTGTTTAACTTTTAGGTTTATCTCAGATTATAGTGTAACTGGTACAGGATGGGAGGCATTAATCTTTTGTTTGCCTAGAGGTCCAAGGATGAATATTGAGGATGTTACAGTAAACGAAGGAGCAGGAACTGCAACGTTTACAGTTACGCATAATGGTCCAAGTGCGGCAGGTGCTTTTACTGTGGATTATCAAACGGTAAACGGTTCTGCGAGTTCGGGAAGTGATTATACCTCTACTACGGGAACTTTAAATTTCAATGGAACCACTGGAGATACTGAATCTTTTACAGTTGCCATAATCGATGATGGTATAATAGAAAGCAGTGAAACCTTTACCATTCAGCTTACAGCATCATCCGATGCCAGTGTTAATCTTACCGATACGGCCGATGCAACCATTGTTGATAACGACGGGATTATAATGACCAATGGAACTACTGTAAATACATGTAGTGATACGTTTTTGGATCCTGGAGGGATAAATAATTATAATAATAACCAGGACATTGTATATACTATTTGTCCTGATGTTGTAGATAATTACATTAGTTTGGATTTTATTGGTTTTGATGTAGCCAATGACGATCGCTTATATATTTATGAAGGAACAACAACTTCTGGGACCTTAATAGGGCAGTACAGTAATAATAATGTACCGGATATTATAGAGTCTACCCATGCTTCCGGTTGTTTAACATTTAGGTTTACCTCCAATGGTTCCAATACGGCAGGAGGTTGGGAAGCGGAGGTTAACTGTTATCCAGAGGGTCCTAAAATAGTTATAGATGATATTTCCTTTGACGAAGATGTAGGCAATGCGGTCTTTACAGTAAGGCAGACAAGGGCAAGACATGGATATAATTTTCTGTTCAGTTTTATACATGTTCCATTTACAGTAGATTTTGAAACAGTAGATGGCTCGGCCTTGGCCGGGAGCGATTACACTGCTACAACTGGGACCTTGACCTTTAACGGTGAACTGGGAAATGTCCAAACTATTTCGATACCTATTTCCAATGATGGGGTTCCGGAGAATGCGGAAGAGTTTACCATAAGATTTACCGGGGCTACTTCCACATACGGTACCATTAATTATTCGGATACTGGAACGGGAACTATTAATACCCAGATCTTGGCCAATGACCCTTTGACATTATTCCAAGAATTCGATGGATATTATGATTATTCAACGACTGGTGGAACCCTGAGAACAGAGAGCAATAGCGGCAATGCCTGTGCTATAACGAGCTCTTCTTCCAATACCCTGGTTTCACCCATTCCGGCAACAGCTACCGTTGAGAGGGCCTATTTGTACTGGGCGCATTCCAATACGGTAAGGGATCCGGACGTAACCTTTGAAGGTCAAAACGTATCTGCCAATTATTTATATCAGACAACGCTTACAAATAGAAATTTTTATGGGTATGTAAGTGATGTAACCAGCATTGTGCAGGGTATTCCCAATCCATCGACCAATACCTATGATTTTAGCGATTTGGATGTAGACAATACCGGAAATTACTGTTCCACGGCCACAGTACTTGGTGGATGGACCCTGATCGTTTTTTATGAAGATCCCTCATTGCCTGCTGTAAACATTAACTTGTACCAGGGCTTTGACGGTCTAAGCAATTCAGGTACATCGTTTACCTTGGATTCTTTCTTTGCCATAGCCGGTTCTGGGGCAAAAGCCTCTTTTTTATCATGGGAAGGAGATCCAAACTTGGACGGTTCCAGTTCTGGTTCCAGTAACCCGGAAGAACTATCCATTACCAATCAATCCGGTACAACATATGTACTTACTGGGGATGGAGGGCAACCTGGGAACAATGCCTATAATTCCACTATTTATGACAATACAGTAGGTCCGGTATATAATACCGCTAATTCATATGGGGTAGACTTGGATACCTACGATATATCCACTTATATTCAGCCTTCAGATACCCAGGTTACTGCCAACGTGGATGTGGGCCAGGATTTTGTAATTTCTGCAGCAGTGGTTATTAAGGTACCCTCCAACTTAATTGCCGGTAGGGTTTTTGAGGATGTGAATTATCCAGGAGGGCCCGGTAGGGACCGAATTTCTTCAGGGGGATTGGCAGTATCGGGAGCCGTAGTAGAGCTCTTTGATTCCGCTGGTAATTTTGTTCAAAGAAAGAATACAGACATTAATGGGTATTATTCCTTTGGGGGGATGGCCGATGGGGACTACCGTATAAAAGCCGTTAACTCTACTGTGCGATCAAACCGGGGTGGACTCAATTGCTCTACTTGTTATCCGGTACAAACTTTTAGAAAATATCGAGGCCCATCCTCTTTGATCGAGGTGACGGATGAGGTGGGAGGCGCAAATCCGGCCGCCCAACAGGATGTTGCTTTGGGAGTCATAAATAACGCCCAGAGCGTATCAACAGTCTCTGTTTCAGGAGATGGTGTAGTAGGCATCGATTTTGGTTTCAATTTTAATACCATTGTTAACACCAACGAATTTGGACAGGGTTCCTTGGAGCAATTCATAATCAATTCCAATAACTTAAATGAAACCGGTTTGGATATTGAGGCCAATTCCATTTTTGATCCGGCTGCAGGGGAGGATACGTCAATATTTATGATACCTTCTACTTCGGATGCATTGGGAAGAACCGCTGACATCAATTTTGCCAATGGGTATTTCGATATTAATATCACTGATGCTTACCAGTTATCAATAATAACGGGTACCAACACCATTATTGATGGTAGGACCCAAACCTCATATTCCGGAGATAGCAACTTTGGAACCATAGGGGGTGGCGGAACAACTGTAGGTATTTCAGCTACAATACTTCCCGATTATAACTTACCGGAAATTCAGGTTCGTGGAGACTCCCAGGAACTTTTTAGGTTGGAAGGAAATAGTGCTACCCTTCGCAATTTGGCTGTATACACAGATGATAAATCTGCAATTCAGGTAAATTCCGGCACCGCTTTTCTTTATGAGAATGTGCTTGGGGTAAATGCCCTGGGAGCAAAATCCGGGAACTTGGAACATGCCGTTGAAATTAAGGATGGGGCAACCACTCTTGCTAGAAATTATTTAAGTGGTTCGAATGTGGCCGCAGTTCATTTGGATGGGGGAACGTCTACTGTCATGGAATACAACCATTTTTATAGTAATGGTGCAAACGATACTTGTTCCGACAATATTCTCATTGACCGCGGTAGTGGAATTACGATTCAATATAATTTGATCAACGAGGCCTCTGGCATAGGGATTGAAGGAGTTGACTATGCTGCCGGAACGTTGATCACAGAAAATACCATTACCAATAATGGAGTAAATAATAATGCCTGTGGTGGGGGAATATTCGATGATTCAGGGATTCGTTTAAAGGCGGCAAATGCCACTGTTTATAGGAATGTAATTCACGGCAATCAGGGTGCGGGAATCGTGGTGGCCGAAGATGTTTCCGGTGTCTTGATTTCTCAAAATTCTATGTATAACAACGGACAGCGAGCTCCATCTTTAGGGATTGATTTGGATGCTTCCAAAAATAATGGTGATGGTGTAACCCTCAACGATTCAGGGGATGGGGATAATGGACCCAACAATTTATTAAATTTTCCAATTATTGAGGCGGCCTATGCCACTGGTAGCCATTTAGTTGTGGAAGGTTGGGCAAGGCCCGGGGCAATAATAGAATTGTTCTTAACGGATACAAGCGAAGGAAGTGCCAATGCAGGGGACAACCAATTGGGGATGACTACGGATTATGGTGAAGGCCAGGTATATTTGGGCACCGTAATAGAAGGTAGTGGTTCCGATACCCGATCCGGTACGTCTACTTATACAGATTTGGATGGGAATACCGATAACACGAATAGATTTAAGTTTAAAATCCCACTTCCTTCCGGGGTGTTAAAGGGTGATTTTTTGACGGCCACCGCTACTATTTCCAATTCAACCTCAGAATTTTCACCGCAAAGTATCATTAAAGGTTATAGTGTAATTACCAATAGACGAATTACTTACCGGGTTAAAAAGAATTGAGTTTTATGTAGTTTGGCAAGAATACCTTCCTACAAAAGTCATTTAATATGGCAGGAAAATTATGGATTTAAATTTTAAGATGTCCTAATTTTAATCTTTGGCATTTATTTTAGATCGGTACACAACATTTTCGAAAATTATATCATTTCTTGGAATACATTTGATACGTTGATCTCTTAGGGTCGCGTATACTTAATGAAAACAAGGGTTAACCTTCAAAAAAGAATACCTATTCTTTTTATGGTGTTCTTCTGCTTTTGTCAAATGTCAGGGCAGCAAACCTATTTGGATAATTTTAATTCATCATCCTATTCCAACAATAATGGGACCAACAATTTTTCTTCCAGTTGGACAGAAAGCAATGATGATAATAGTGTTTCGGGCGGAAATATAAGGATCAATAGTAGCCAATTACGTTTTAGGCGATTAACCGATGAGACTATCCAAAGGAATTTAAATTTGGCGGGCGCTGGTACGGTTACACTTACTTTCGATTATAATGGCTCCAGTAGGGGAGGGGAAACCCTATTGGTGCAATTGTGGAATGGATCAACTTGGCAGACAGTTACAACCTTGAACAACGATGGAATAGGATCCATTTCCTATAATTTAACCACTAGTCAAATATCAGCATCTTCCTCCATACGATTTATAACTGGAAGTGGCAATTGGGACAGTAATGATTACTTCTACATAGACAATGTACGGTTCACAGCCACTTTTGGCCCCATTATAACCATTAATGATGTATCTGTTAATGAAAATGCAGGCACAGCCACTTTTACCGTAGCCCATACGGGTTCCAATGCTACAGCGTTTACCATAAACTACACCACCAATAATGGTACAGCTACATCGGGAAGTGATTTTACAGCCAAGTCGGGGACCTTGAGTTTTACTGGTACTTCAGGGGTTACCAGAACCATAACCATAAATATTTTGGATGATACCGTAGTGGAGGATTTGGAAATATTTACAGTTAATTTTACAGGAAAATCCCTTTCCACAGTTGATATTACCGATATAGGTACGGGAACCATTTTGGACAATGATGCTCTCATAATTACCAATGGGGTAACCACCAATACCTGTAATGCCGTTTTCTTTGATTCGGGAAGTGTTGGGGGCAATTATGGTAATAACGAGAGTAGGGTCCATACCATTTGTCCGGACACTGCCAATAATTATATTAGTGTGGATTTTACAAGTTTTGATGTTGCCGTAGGTGATATCCTATATGTTTATGGGGGCACCACGGCAACGGGTACACCAATTGGAGTTTATGACAACAATAATATTCCTACCTCTATCGATTCTCCATACGGTGTTGGTGGTTGTTTAACCTTTAGGTTTACCTCCAATGGGAGTACCACTGGAACTGGGTGGCAGGCTGCTGTAAGATGTGTTGTTGAAGGGCCTAAAATAGTAATAAATGATATTTCCGTTGATGAAACAGTTGGCAATGCTGTTTTCACGGTAACGCAGACCCGTGTACGCCACGGATATAATTTTTTGTTTAGCTTTATTCATGTGCCGTTTACCGTTAATTTTGAAACAGTTAATGGTTCCGCTTTGGCTGGGAGCGATTATACCGCAACCTCCGGGACTTTGACCTTTAATGGTCAGTTGGGCAATGTGCAGACCATTTCGGTACCAATACTTAATGATGGAATCCCGGAAACAGCCGAAGATTTTACAATTCGGTTTACAGGGGCAACAGCATCCTATGGTACCATCAATTATTCGGATACCGGAACAGGAACCATCAATACCCAGATTTTGGCCAATGACCCTTTGACACTTTTTCAGGAATTCGATGGGTACTTTGACTATTCCACTACTGGGGGAACCTTAAGAACTCAAAGCAATAGTGGCAATGCCTGTCTAATCACAAACTCCTCATCCAATACCTTAATCTCTCCAATTCCGGCTACGGCCACTGTGGAAAGGGCTTATCTGTATTGGGCACACTCCAATAGTGTACGCGATCCGGATGTAATCTTTGAGGGTCAAAACGTTTCTGCCAATTATTTGTACCAGACCACTCTGACCAATAGGAACTTTTACGGCTATGTAAGCGATGTGACCAACATTGTTAAGGGTATCCCGAATCCATCGACCAATACCTACGATTTTAGTGGCCTAAACATAGATAATACCGGGAATTACTGTTCAACGGCCACCGTGCTTGGTGGGTGGACCTTGATCGTGTTCTATGAAGATCCCTCATTACCAGCAGTAAATATTAACTTGTATCAAGGTTTCGATGGTCTAAGTAATTCAGGAACCTCCTTTACCTTGGATTCCTTCTATGCCATTGCGGGTTCTGGGGCCAAAGCCACATTTTTGTCCTGGGAGGGCGACCCCAATTTGGACGGATCTAGTTCTGGTTCCACGAATCCTGAGCGACTTTCAATAACCAATCAATCAGGAACAACCTATATACTATCGGGAGATGGAGGTCAAACTGGCAACAATGCCTACAATTCCACTATTTATGATAATACGGTATTGCCAATATATAATTCTTCCAGTTCCCATGGTGTAGATTTGGATACCTATGACATATCATCTTATATCCTCCCATCGGATAGTCAGGTAACTGCCAATGTTAATGTAGGACAGGATTTTGTGATTTCTGCCGCCGTAGTGCTCAAGGTACCCTCAAATTTAATTGCAGGAACCGTTTTTGAAGATGTTAATTATCCAGGTGGGCCTGGACGGAATAGGATAATTTCTGGAGGTCAGGGAGTCTCAGGTGCCATAGTGGAACTTTTTAATGCTGCAGGTACTTTTATCCAGAGAAAAACCACCGATATTAATGGATATTATTCTTTTGGGGGAATGGAAGACGGAGATTATCGTATAAAAACAGTAAACTCAACTATTAGATCCAATAGGGGCGGTCTCAACTGTTCTACCTGTTATCCCGTACAAACCTTTAGAAAATACCGTGGACCTTCTTCCTTGATCGAGGTAACGGATGAGGTGGGAGGTGCCAATCCTGCTGCGCAACAGGATGTGGCTTTGGGAGTAATAAATAACGCCCAAAGTATTTCAACGGTCTCCGTGGCAGGAGATGGGGTTGTGGGGATAGACTTTGGGTTCAACTTCAATACGATTGTCAATACCAACGGGTTTGGACAAGGCTCTTTGGAGCAATTTATTGTCAATTCCAACAATTTAAATGAGGTGGGTTTGGATATTGAGGCCAATTCCATTTTCAATCCATTGGCTGGAGAGGATACCTCCATTTTTATGATTCCTACCACATCCGATCCATTGGGGAGAACCGCTGATGCTAATTTTACCAATGGATATTTTAATATTTCTGTTACCGACGCAAATCAACTTTCAATAATAAGCGGTGCCAATACTGTTATTGATGGCAGGACACAAGCTGCTTATTCCGGTGACACCAATGTAGGAACAATTGGGAATGGGGGTACTTCTGTGGGTATCTCAGCAGTATCACTCCCGGTCTATAATCTGCCCGAAATCCAGGTTCATGGGGAGACTGAGGAACTTTTTAGATTGGAAGGGGTTGGAGCGACCTTAAGGAACCTTGCTGTTTACAACAATGACAAATCGGCCATACAAGTAAATGCGGGCACCGCATTTCTTCATGAAAATTTACTTGGGGTTGATGCCCTTGGTGTTAAATCCGGTAATTTGGAATATGCCGTAGAGACTAAAAATGGTGCGACTACTATTTCCCGGAATTATCTGAGCGGGTCCAATTTGGCTGCCTTAAAGGTGGATGGTGGTACCGCCACGGTTGTGGAATACAACCACTTCTATAGAAATGGGGCAAATGACAGCTGTACAGACAATATATTGTTAAAGAATGGCAGTGGAGTGGTCATTAGATACAATTTGATCAATGAGGCAGCTGGAATAGGCATTGAAGGAGATAACTATAATGCGGGACTTATGATTACCGAAAATACCGTTATCAATAATGGACTTAACAGCAATGCCTGCGGCGGAGGTATATTCGACGATTCCGGTATTCGATTAAAGGCATCCAATGCCACTATTTTTAGAAACCTTATTCACAGCAACCAAGGGGAAGGAGTCGTTGTTGCCAATAATGTATCGGGAGTATTGATTTCCCAAAATTCCATATATAACAATGGCCAAAGATCACCTTCCCTAGGTATAGATTTGGATGCTTCCAATAAGAATGGTGATGGGGTAACACTTAATGATCACAGTGATGGGGATAATGGTCCAAATGGATTAATTAACTTCCCGATTATTTCGGCCGCCTATGCCGCTGGTACTAATTTGGTAGTAGAAGGTTGGGCTAGGCCAGGGGCAATTATAGAATTATTCTTGACCGATATTAATCAAGGAAGTGCTGTTGAAGGGGACAATCAATTGGGCAAGTCCACCGATTATGGTGAGGGTCAGACCTATTTGGCTACCGTGGTGGAGGGGAGCGGTGCCGATGCTGAATTTGGTTCTTCGCCTTATACTGACTTGGATGGTAATACGGATAACACCAATAGATTCAAGTTCACTATTCCATTGCCTCCTGGTGTAGTAATAGGGAATTTTTTAACATCAACGGCTACACTTGCCAATTCTACTTCGGAGTTTTCTCCTAAAAGTGTGATTAAGGGGTACACGCTTATCACCAACAGAAGAATTACATATAGGGTCAAACCAATTTAGTTTTTTGTGGTGCAAC
This sequence comes from Arenibacter troitsensis, assembly GCF_900177645.1. GTDB lineage: Bacteria > Bacteroidota > Bacteroidia > Flavobacteriales > Flavobacteriaceae > Arenibacter > Arenibacter troitsensis. The sequence goes on along the minus strand of NZ_FXAO01000005.1, from coordinate 1,164 downwards.
ATTTTAAATATGTAGCCTTCCACCAACCAATAATGGGACAAGTATCAATATGCGGGTTGAAAGTCGATAAATGGCATTCATTAAAACTAGATGGTCTGTAGCATTATATTACTTAAGGAAAACAGTCACCCCTGTTAATGATGTAATTCTGAAAGTCAATATGTAGAATTATTTTCCTAAATAGGATTAACGAAATCCAGTGATCGGTATTAAGATTATTTATTCAGTGTTACAAAAAAAAATTAAATCATTAATAATCAGTTATTTGTAGGTTTTTTGATGTTGTTCTTGGTGCTGCCTTTCGTTTGTTTGTTGAGCCTTTCAAGAGTGGGTAATTTTTGTCCTTAAAAGGAGGATATAAGCACAATAATTATTGAGATTGCACCTATGGTGCTCTAAAAAATGGGTGAATTTATTTCCATTTAAGACCTCCCTATCCACATATTTTTCCAACGGTTGATTTTCGGTAAGTGTTGCTATTATTAGGATAATCGACGAGTGATATCTCGTGAAAAAGGGCCTTTAGAAAACTCAAAACCTCAATTATCCATGTATAGACAGTACAAATTTAGCGTTACACAACATTTATTTCCCACTGCTATGTATACGGCTAATTTTGTATGGTGTTAGAAATCGGTTTAGTTCAATTACAGCAGTTTTGAGCGTTTACGAACGATGAACCACAGCAACAATGACCAACTTAAGTAAAGTATATACGATGAAGAAGGGGATTTTATTAATCATATTTCTAATTTCTGGATTTGCGATGGCGCAAACCACCGTAAATTTGGAAGACCAGTGTAATTGCGAGGTGTTGAGCGGTACACTTGTTACCGCGCCTGGAGCCACAACGCCTACTGGTGCAGATGTTGGGGATATATATGTAAATACAAATACAGGAACAATATACTTTTGGGACGGGGACTCTTGGGAGTTAACATCTACGGATAGCCAGCAACTTCAGGTTTTTAGTTTTAATCCCGCTAACAATCAATTGACACTTACCTTAGAGAATGGGGGAACTTTTAATGCCGATTTAAGTGGTTTAACAGGTGATGGTAATATAACCTCGACCACCATTGACGTGAGTGGAGATGTAAATGCCTTATTGGGTGATGTGGTGTTGGAAATTGGGGATGACGCAGTTACCAACGCTAAATTGGC
>NZ_FXAO01000009.1 GCF_900177645.1 Arenibacter troitsensis | reverse complement strand
TGATTTTCAAACCCTGAATACCCAACGGAACCCCAGATCATGTTGTCCAGCCCATAGCGCAGGTTGGATGGCCCTGCATGGGTGTCCCAGGTTCCGAAACCATCGAACAGCACCGTGCTTTTGTCCATCTTGTCGTCCCCATCGGTGTCCTGCAAAAAGACCATATTGGGGGCTTGGGACACAATGGCCCCGCCTTTTACCAAGGTGATTCCCGTTGTAAGATTTTGCTCGGTGGCGTAATCCGTAAATTTATCTGCCCTGCCATCCCCATTGGTGTCCTCGCAAATAGTGATCCTATCACCGCCAACATCATTGGCCAGCCCGTGTGGATAGTCCTTGGACTGTACCACCCAAAGTCTGCCCCTTTCGTCCCAGGTAAAGGCTATTGGGTTGATGATATCGGGCTCGGCGGCATATAGCTCCGCCTTGAATCCTTCCGGGAGTTGGATATGCTTTTGGGAATCCTCCGGACTTAAAGGATCCTGGACCCTTGGGTTCTCTCCCGTATAGGTCAAAGGAGGGGGCGGTTCCTTTTCCCCTGAACAGCTGGATAAAAGTGCCATTCCACAAAATAGCAAAGTAAGATAAGCGGTTATATTTTTCATTTTTTAAATTTTAATTTAATTGTTCAGTAGGGTCATTTATGAAACAATGTTTTTTTAGATAAAAACAAATGACACCCTATTATATCCTAGGTCGATAGTCCGAATATGGGGTATTTTCGCTTACATCCACGGTGCCGGCTTCCCAGCCCTCTGGAGGTGACAGGATGGCCAAAAATTCCAATTCGCCTTCTCCGGCGTTAAAAGTGCCATGGGCAACATTGGCACCGATATAGACCGAGTCGCCCTCCTCCAAAATTTGCATCTCATCCTCTATCCATTGTTCGGCCGTGCCCTTGAGTACATAAAGAATTTCATGCATTTCGGGATGAACGTGAAAGTTGTGTCCGCCGCCTTCCGGCATCACTACCTTTACCATGTAGGAGTCGGCCTGTTTTATGATCTCGGGATGATAGTGCCAATGATGGTCCCGCCCGAAGGCCCTTTCGAACATTTGGTCCTTTTCCTTGACAAATTTCCAATTCCTTTCCATAATCGAGCTATAGGGTCAATGCCTTGAATTCCTTGGTCAAATTGGTCAAGGATTGTTCTACGCCCATTCTTTCCAAGGAAGATGCCCCCACAAAGCCGTGTAGGCCGTTGCAATGTTCCAATACGTATTTTACGTCGGCCGGGGTATTTATAGGTCCGCCGTGGGCCAATAAAAATGCATTCGGATTGGCCTTATTTACGGCATCCACAATTTTTTGTGTACGCTCCAACGCATCGTCCATGGAGGCGGTGGCACTGGTAACCCCAATGGATCCCCCTACGGTTGTTCCTACATGGGCAATAATGGCATCGGCACCCACATCGGCCATTTGTACGGCCTCTTCCGGTTTGCCCACATATACAATGGAAAACAGGTCCATTTTGGTGGCCAGATCCACCATATCCACTTCTTTTTGAAAACTCATCCCGGTTTCTTCAAGGACATTTCTAAAATGGCCATCGATAATGGAATGTGTTGGGAAGTTATTTACCCCTGAGAATCCCATATCCTTTACTTTTCCCAGAAAATGCCACATCCTTCTTCGTGGGTCGCTTCCGTGCACACCGCAGATAACGGGAATTTCCTCCACTACTGGCAAGACTTCGAACTCGCCGATCTCCATGGCCACGGCGTTGGCATCCCCATAGGCCATCATACCGGCAGTGGAACCGTGTCCGGACATTCTAAACCTGCCGGAGTTGTATATTATTATTAGATCCGCGCCACCTTTCTCTATGAATTTGGCACTGATCCCGGTTCCGGCACCGGCCGCAATAATGGCTTTTTTTTGATTTACCACTGCTTGTAATCTATCTCTAACTTCTTGTTTTGTGTAGGGGTTTCCTTTCCCTGTCCATGGATTCGGCATAATATTCTATTTTATTATTAAATTTTTTATTTAAGTTTCAATTTCTAAAATTTTAAATCTATTGTTTGGGAATCTTATATTTCGACTTGTTTATATCCTCCGCGCTTTTTAAAATATAGTATAAGGATTAGATAGCCCAGGGCCATCGTTAAGGGTATCAATGCCGTTATCACCAATGCTCTTCCAGCACCATAAAAACCAGCCTGTTCCACAGGCACCTTGTCAATATTAACCTTGGTCTGGGCATTGTCCCACCAGTTTTTCAAATTACTCAGATTGGCGTTGTCACTTAATCTTTTTCCAGTGCTTTCCCAACGTTCAATATCTGCCTTCAACTGCTCTCCATTATCCCTTAGGATTGCGACTTTACTACCGTCCAATCCTTTTATTGGGCTAAAGAACAAGAATCCATTTTCCTGTTCCGCCTTATAACGGTCATATGATTCAGTAGACTCCACCTTAATTTTGTTGGAAGCAAAGTAATCTTGCTTATATCCAATACCAGGTCCACCCAAGAGACCTGCAGACAACATTCCCACTCCACCGACAATACCCATAGTAACAGCACCTCCCCTTGGAAATCGTTCCCCGACAACACCGAGCATGGTGGGCCAAAAGAAAGTTTTCGCTATTCCGTAAATAGTTACGGCAAATACCATCACAAGTCCAGAAGTGGAGTTTCCTAGGATATACAGTCCTATTGCTCCGAGTATAGAACAGACAAAGAGCAATCCTAAAGGTGATATTCTATGGACTATAGGTCCCGCAAAAAATCTAAGTACGAACATTAGGGCCGATGTGTAAATGAACAACAAGACCCCTTTAGTTGGATTTTCCAGAATATTACCTGTTATATTCTGTATCCAACTATCAGTGCCCAATTCTACATAACCTACCAGCATCATCAAGATCAACAAAGAAATTAATAATGGGGAAGCCAGTTGACGAAACATCTCGCTAAAGCCAACTCCTGCTGCCCTTGCCTCCGAAATCGGAAATTTTTCCTTAAGTATTATAAAACCATAAATAAGCACGGGAATCAGAAAGAAGCTCATTAAAATCTCCCAAGAGACCAAGCTATGAAAGGCAATAGCCAATAAACCGCCTACAATCATTCCTCCTGGCCAACCAGCGTGTAATATATTCAAGTAGTGCGTTTTGTTTTTTGGAAATAGTGTTGCTACAAGTGGATTTACAACCGACTCGCATATACCATTCCCTACAGCAAAAAGGAAAGTGCCCCAGTATAGGCACCAGTAGGCAGCCTCCCGTCCCATGGTTTCAAAGACATATACAGTTGCCACAGTGACGACCAAGGACAGAAAATGCATTATAAAAGCTAAAACAAGTAATGGTTTGTAACCGACCTTATCGACAACCAGACTGAAAAGTATAATGATAACGCCAAAGCCTACAAAACCACCTCCGGTAATGGATCCCAATTCGGTCATGGTAAATCCGAACTGATTTCCCCAATCTACCAGTATGGCCCCACGCACGGCAAAACCGACTCCACCTGTTACGATAGTGAAAAAACTTGCCCATAATAGTCTATTTCTATTGACTTTTCTTATTTCCATCATTTTTTGACCTTAATATTGTTTAACTGTTTATGACCACATCAATTCCAGTGAATCTTAAATTATTTCCAACAGTGAATTAACTGCGTGTATGGCAAATTCTTCAGTGTTTATATTTGATTGAACTTCTACTATTTTAATATTTCTATTTATATGCTCTTTTATAGAATTAAACAATTCTAGATCTATGGCAGGATTGTAAAAAACCTCTCCCTCTCCGCCAATTTGTGAAAGACCTCCCATTGGGAGCAGTACAATTACTGGAGCCTTTGATACATTTAATTTTTCGGCAATAATTTTACCTAGAGTTCTATTCTCCTCTGCATTAGTTCGCATAAGGGTAACGTCCGGAGCCCAACTGTATAATTGTCGAACTTTAAATTTTTCAGGTACGGTGTCCAAAGGACCAAAATTTACCATATCCAAGCATCCGGGCACGACAACCTGCGGTATTCCCATGTCGGACGCTGCCGTCAAACGCTTTGGCCCTGCGCTACATATCCCTCCGCAAAGTTCATCGGCCAATTCGGTGGTAGTAATGTCCAATACAGCATCGAAACATCCATCCCTAGTTAATCCTTCCATAGTTCTACCTCCTACTCCAACGGAATGGAATGCCAATATCTCATATTTCTTTTCCTTGAGTATTTCGGTACATTTATCTGCACATATCGTGGTATTACCAAAAACACTTATTGCTATAGATCGGTTCGGTCTTATATCGGACTGTACGGAGGCTTGCATCATTCCGACAATCGCAGACGCTCCCTGCCGCATTATTACTTTACTTATACTATTTAGTCCTGCAACATCTACAATTGAAGGCATTAATAATATGTCCTTGCTTCCTATATGTGTGGACAAATCTTTCGTTGCCAATGTGCTGATACATAATTTTGGAAAACCAAATGGCAAAGCCTGCATGGCTTTAATAGCTATGAAGGTTCCACCGCCTCCGCCCATACCTATAATGGCATTCACTTTATTTTGGACAAAGAGATCTTCAATTATGGTAGCTGCACCATTTCCCATTACTTCAATAGCATTCCCACGATCATTTATGTCACGTATACCTGTTAGTGTTGTGCTAGCTTTCAAGGCCACTATTTCAGCCTCAATATGTACAGGAAACAGATTGGTCGAGCCCATAATGCCAGTGTTTATTGTGATAACATTGACACCTAGTTGTACTAGACAGGTGTATAAGTATCCGAAATCTTCCCCTTTGGTATCAAAGCACCCCACCATTACAATATTTCCTGCTGAGGACAACCGATTAATTTTTGTTACATTCATTTCTGTCACTTGCAAGTATGGCTTAAGAATTGTTGAAACATTTTATGGTGGCCATTATATTTCTAGCTGTATCCTGAATAAGCTTTGGAGCTTCTTCAATTGCTTGATCCAATTTCATAGGTCGATTAACAATAGAATACACGGCATTGACGCCCATGTCATATATATCCTCAATATCCTCACCAATTTTACCAGTAATGACAATTACTGGAACTTGGTGTTTTTTGGCCATTAACGCAATTCCGGATATCGTTTTGCCTTGTAATGTTTGCCCGTCTATCTTGCCCTCACCTGTAAATAATAAATTTGCCTCTTTTAATCGCTCTTCAACTCTTAAAGTTTTCAATATTAATTCGATACCGTTTACGGGCCGTCCTTTTAAAAATGCCATTAATCCAGCCCCGGTCCCTCCTGCAGCTCCCGCACCTGGCATATCAGAGACATCCAGATCAAGGGTGGATTTAATTATTCTGGCATAATGGGCAAGATTGCTATCCAGTATTTTCAAATCTTGTTGATTTCCTCCTTTTTGATATCCGTAAACGAATGAAGCACCATTGATACCTGTTAGCGGACTGGAGACATCGCAGGCAACGATTACTTCACATTTCTCGATTCTTTTGTCAAAATCTGATAGATCAATTGTGAAAAGTTCATTTAAATTACCACCTCCATCATTAATCTCATCTCCAGCTTCATTTAAAAACTTTGCTCCCAATGCCCTAACCATACCTGCACCTCCATCATTGGTTGCACTTCCTCCAATACCAATAATGATCTTTTCACAACCTTGATCCAAGGCTTCCCTAATAAGCTGACCTGTACCAAAGGTTGTTGTTATTAAAGGATTTTTTTCATGTTCGGTTAATAATTCTATACCAGAGGCCTGCGCCATCTCTATTACTGCAGTTGTATTATCGTTTAAAATCCCGTATTCAGCTTTTATTTGTCGCATCAGAGGATCCATTACAAGAACAGATAGTCTTTTACCACCTGTGCCATTCAGAATGGCTTCGAGCACACCTTCCCCTCCATCAGAAATCGGAATTTCTTGGATTTCTGCATTGGGCATTACCATTCTGATCCCTAAAGCAATATTAGCCGCCACTTCCTTGGCAGTTAGACATTCCTTAAAAGAATCTGTAGCGACCACAATATTCATATTACATGGGTCTGGCATCTGTTGAACATTATTTTTACCGGTGTTATTGATTTGCAAATTCATTTTATTGACTCTTCAAAAACCTGAACTTGTTCTTGTTTATTTTTAAGTAATCCGACTTTGAGGAATCCTGTACAAATTGGATATTTACCATCGCTGTTCTTCTTGGTTGAACCATAGCATCGTCAAAATGAGTATGCAAAACATACTGTAGGTTCCCTTGGGTATCTGTAAATACGTCTCCATGTCCGGGGCCGTTCTCACCTAATTCACCCTTGTGGATTATTGGGTTTTTATCTGATTTTTTCCAAGGCCCCATTGGGCTATCACTAACGGCATAACCAACGGCATAGTCAGGGTTTCTGAAATCATTTGCAGAATAGATCAGGTAGTATAGTCCTTTGTATTTTAATACTGTAGGGCCTTCAGTTACCGGCCAATCCGTATTTTGTGTATTTTCCCATTCGCGTTCCCCAACAATACATTCCCTCAGGGTTTCTGGTTTAATTGCCATAAGATCTTCCTGCAATTCAGCTACATATATTCTATTACCTTTTGTAAGCCGTACATGGTATAAGTATTTTTTACCGTCATCATCAAAAAATACAAATGGGTCGATTTGTTTCACAGGAGCTTTGAGATCCTCCTTTGTAGCGTTTATAAAAGGACCCAAAGGATTATTACTGGTAGCCATTGCGATACGTTCATTTGCAGTATAGGCCATATAAAATTTATCGTTATACTCAAAAACCTGGGGCGCCCAGAATCCTATTTCCCCAAAAGCATCACCTTTTTGCAAGGCCAAGCCGTTCTTGGCTCCATTTGGTCCCGACCACTCTGATAAATCCTTGGAAGTGTAAACCAAAAAACCTTTATCCTTACCCATTTTGGGATCGCCAGTAGTGCCATACAAATAATAAGTATCGTCATAATAAAAGATAGTAGGATCTGCCAAATAGATTTGACTGGAATCCATATCCATATACTTTTGGGCATTAGCTCCCCAAAAAACAATTGAAACTAAAATTATACAGAATGCTCTCAAAACTTATTTAACGCTAAATTGATAAACTGAAACAGTATGGTAAACGTCCCCTGGACGAAGAGTAATCGAAGGAAAATCAGGTTGGTTGGGAGAATCTGGGTAATGCTGCGTTTCCAGACAAAAGGCCGTCCTATAATCGTCTTTGGCGCCGGATTTTAGTGTATTTGCCGAAGCCATAAAATTGCCGCAGTAAAATTGTACTCCAGGCTCCTGGGTATATACATCCATCACAATGCCAGATTTATCCCCTATAACGGTAGCGGCATGGTTCATGCCATATGATTTGGTTCCATTTAATACAAAATTATGGTCATAACCCCCGCCGTATGCCAATTGTTGATCCTCCTGCTCAATATATTCACCAATAGCATGCGCTTCGATAAAATCAAAAGGTGTTCCCTGGACGTCTTTCAATTCCCCTGTAGGAATCAATCCTTGATCCACAGGTGTAAATTGATCTGCATTAAGTTGTAAGGAATGGTTAAGGATACTTCCACTTCCTTCTCCATTGAGATTGAAATAGGTATGATTGGTCAAATTTACCACTGTGGCTTTATCTGTAGTGGCTTCATATTCCATTCTAACAGCCTTGGTATCCGTTAGCGAGTAAGTTACTTTTACTGTTAAATTCCCAGGAAACCCCTCCTCCATATCAGGGGAAGTATATCTCAGGATCAGGGTTTTGGCATCAGGTTGTTCGGCTTCCCAAACCTTATCCTGAAATCCGTTCTCCCCACCATGAAGGGCATTTTCATTATTGTTCGGTAACACAGAATATTCGGTGCCATCCAAAGAAAATTTACCTTTTGCAATCCTATTTCCTACTCGACCTATCGTAGCTCCAAAGTAGGTTTCGGCAGAATCCACGTAGTCCTTAATGTTGGAATAACCTATGGAAACATCAACATAATTGCCATTTTGATCTGGAGCCAAAAGAGTAACTATTCTACCCCCATAATTGGTAATGGCCATTTTCAAATCCTTGCTTTCCAACCAATAGAGCTTTACGGCCCTTCCATCAATGATGGTGTCAAAATTGTTTTGTTGCAAAGTACTTTCCATCGGTGTTTGCATATTTGTACCGGCCGTTTCTGAAATTATTTCTTTTTTATTGGCATTCTTGCAGGCCGACATTGCCATTATAGCAAACACAACTAAGATCTGACTACATTTTATTCTCCTCATTTGTTTAGTTTTTATATAAATTACTTACTTATACAATGGCCGTATTCGACTCACAATCTGTACCAATTTATTTATTTGCCACCTCATTCAATTTCTTTATCAAATCCGCCTCATCCTGTCGGTAAGGAGTTCCATCCTTTCTAAAAACTTCATGAAACCATTCGATTGGTTCCCCTCCGTCCTCGATCGGTGTATTCCAGGCATATTTTGTATTGGATCTTCCTGCTACCAATCCCCAGTTGATGGCGCCGATATTTTCTCTATGTAAAATGGGTAAAATATTAGAGAAGCGGCTATTATTGGTCCGTGCCATATATTCTGTGCAGACCATTGGCCTTCCATGGGATTTTAAAAGGTTGATTACATGCTGATGGTGTTTTTCATCCTCATAATTGTGATAGGTCAATATATCAGAATTCAAAGCCTGGAAAGCGTTGAGTTCTTGAAAGTCCCACGCCCATAAACCCGCAGTTAAGGGCTGATTAGGATTAATTTCCCTAGCCCATATGAATACGCTCTTTAGCAGCGGCATTGAACTGGTTAGTTTTCCCGTATTTCCCGGCTCGTTGTAAAGATCCCACATGACAATCCGATCATCATTGCCAAAGGTTTTGAGGATATCCTTGACATAAACCTCAAGAGCTGGGAAATTTTCCTTTTCTTTTGATGCCGGGTCACCGGGATCCTGCACCCATCCAGAATTATGGGTTCCCGGAACAGGGTCTGGCTGTTTTCCGATTTTAGGAGTCTTGCCCCATACATCATCAAAAAAAACAAAAATTGTTTTGATACCGTGATTACTCGCTATTTTCAAATAGGTATCCATACGCTGCTTAAACCCCGTAGGGTCTGCCTTGTATGCCAAGCTATGAAGATACACTCTCATGGTGTTGAACCCGATGCCTTCTGCAAAGCCCAATTCCTTATCTATTGTTTTTGCGTCGAAGGTACTCGCTTGCCACATTTCCAATTGATTAATGGCAGTACTTGGATTAAAATTGGCACCGGTCATCCACTTTTGTTGTGAGTACCATTCCTTGGCCTTTTCAATAGGCCATTTATTCTTAGTTAAAACATCTTCCTGTGAAATACCTGTATAAGATATAATTAGTGCGGAAACTATAAGTATTGTTTTTTTCATCTGCTTTTTTTTGATTTAATTGTTTCCCCAGTTGCTATCGGGAGAAATTACTTTTTTGAATAGAGTTGGATAAGGACTCATGTCTCCTCCTCATATATGCTTTTGCAAAAAGAAATTAACTATCGAGTTGTCCAATTAATTTGATAAAATTACCGGGCCTTATGGAGAGACCCGATAATTTAAGAAACTAACTCAACTCAAACATTCTTTGTTTTAGGTTAATGGATCGCTAACTTGGTATTTCAAGAATTACATTCTCGGGCAATGGTGGTCCCAGATACGGCATTCCACTTGTATCCCAATACAATCTTTGCATTCTTGGTGAGCGAAACCTACCGCAACCTTGACCCGGTTTGGAATTGGCATGGTACAGAATCCAATCCTGTTTGCCATCTGGGGACTTGAAAAATGAATTATGTCCCGGGGCATAAACTCCATTTTGTGGAGCCTGGGTAAAAATTGGTTCCTCCGATTTAGTCCAAAGAGAAGCATCCAGTAGATCATCACTTCCATTAAATGATAATAATCCAAGACTATAGTTATCGGTCCAGCAACCGCTTGCCGAAAAAACGATAAAAATGCGCCCCTTATGTTCTAAAAATTGTGGTCCTTCATTTACATTGACATGGGGAAGATCAGGATCATCCAAATCCCCATGTTTTTCCCAATCAAATGTTGGGGAAGAAATTCTTACCCTGTCCCCATCTATCTCCAATGGGTTTTTCATCTTGGCAATATAAATATCCTGTTGGCCGTTGGTGTCACCTTCCCATCCAGACCATATCATATATAGTTGCCCTTTATGGAAGAATACATTCCCATCAATTGCCCACTTATCAGTTTTGGCCGCAATTTTGCCTTTAAACTCCCATTTTCCTTTGAATGGGTCTTTTGAAGTATTTTGCAAGGCATACATTCGATGTGTTTTGTTATCACCGTCATCCGCTGCAAAATATATATACCAGTTGTTGTTTATAAAATGAACTTCCGGAGCCCAAATATCCTTGGAGTAATCCCTTCCTTCCGGTGGTGTCCATACCGTTACACTTTCAGCCTTGTCGAGGACCGCTAAATTTTTGGTTTTCCATAGTACCAAACGGTTCTGTAAGGTATTTGTATAGTAATAATATCCATTGTAATAGGTACTATATGGATCGGCCCCAGAGGGCAATATTGGATTGGTAAATGTTTTGTCTTGTGAAAACACCGAAATAGTGAAGAGAAGAAAAAACAATAATATGTATGTTATTTTAGGTGTTCCCATCTAGGTATTCTTTTATCCCTATCATTAGCGGAATATTGTTCTATTTGAACCCTCGGAAATTTTTGATCCCCGAGGGATTCATTTATTAAATTTAAAATTCTATTTTCTGAACTTGAGTGTAAATCATGTCTTCAATCCCAGCGATTTTAACACCAATACGGGCAAAAATGTAATTTTGATCCGGTTTCTTTGGATCACTGGGTATTTCTACGGACATATTGATATTGTCTAGATCGGAAAGGTCTGCCGCATCTACCTGTGCAAGACTTCCTTCACCTCCACTATTGGCATCAACAAATAGCGTCCTGTTGATAATCAATGTTACCCTTTCCACCGTTTTGGCATCTGCACCAGTAATGATTTGCTCCACCGCGCAACTAGCGTTTACGGATCCAGCTGTATATGAGAACTGGGAATTCCTGATCATGTGATATGGAGTTACCTCAATGTCCATAGCCTTATCCCCAGTCAATTCAAAAAATATAGTATCTGTAGGAGTTCTGAATGGACCCTGTCCGGGTACAAACGAGAGTTTGTATTCTCCCGTAAATAACCTACTACTGTAACTACCATCTTGAGCAATGGCAACGTCTATAGGTGCCGTAAGTGCATAGCCAGGTTGCCACAATTGAAACCTTACTTGGTTCCTTGCAACAGGAATGGCCTCACCGTTATAGACAATATTTCCGGAGAACATTGCATTTGGTTCATCAAAATTATCTAGTGAACAAGAAGTCACCAATAATAATGCGCTGAATATGAATATATAAAATTTAGCTTTCATTTTTATTTGTTTAAAATTGATTATTGATTTGGGTTTCTAACCAATTTAGGGTTGTTATTGATTAAATCCTGTCCTATTTCGGAGTAATAGTTCCCAAATTGAAATCTGTCAGCACCTGTGATTCTGGAAAGTCTCAAAATTTTGTAAAGATACTTACCATCATTAGGGTCACCAGGGTTATGATATTTATACGGCCAGATACTGTAAGGCTGGGTTTCTCTTTTCGTTGCTTCACCTATATTCTGGGTAACTTCAGCTTCGCTGATAGGATTTCCATCCAGTACGATATGTGCCAGCCTCCATCTTTTTAAATCAAAGAAATGAAGCCCTTCAAATGCCAATTCTACATATCGCTCATGCGCAATTCGGTCAAAATCGACATCGCCACCGGTTAATGGTGTAGTAATACCGGCTCTGGCTCGGACCTGGTTTAAATATCCTGCGGCAACATCTGGTTGTCCAAGTTCAAAAGCGGCTTCGGCAGCATTTAATAGAACTTCTCCAAATCTATATCGAATAAACCACACATCGCTTTGGGTCCCTCGTCTGCCAGATCCCGTATTTGGGTCCTGATATTTACGAATATAAAAACCTGATTGTGCAGTAAATTCCAACCCATCTATAGGACCGTCAAATCCAACCACCTGAACTTGTTCCGTGCCTCCAGGAAGCGTTTTTTCCTGTCCTCTAGAATCCCCACTTACTATGGATCCATCAGCCAGTACTATACCGGCCCATATATCGACTGGTTTAGATTTAAAAGTGGTGCCCGGTAAAATTACTGTTCCGGCCAAACGGGCATCCCTACCTTGGAATATATCGCCAATATTATCATAGTAAACTGGGTTACCACCCACTTCGTTTGCCAAGGGGGCATAAGTACCATCCAATAATTCAAAGGATTGAACGAATTGTAGACTAGGATTTATCCGACCACCTTCTTCTTCCTCTGCTCCAAAACGAGGTTGGTTCCAACCGGTAAAATAATGAGTTTTTCCACCACCAACTTTATAGTCTTCTACAAAAATAGCTTCGGGATTGTTGGCTTTATCATAAAACAAAGCCTCAAAATTCTCAGAAAGATTAGGCTTGGAGTTGTATAGAGCGTAAGCGCCGGCACTTCCACTTATAATGGCTTGGGCAGCTGTAAGTGCCTTGGTATAATAGCCTTCTGCCATTGAAGCTGGGATTCCAACCTCGTTTCCAGGTAGTGAAACCTGAGGGGTTGTTGCCCCATATTTAGCTATGGATGCTGCATAAAGCGCGGCTCTTGTTTCCATTGCCAAGGCTGCTCCCTTGGTAGCCCTTGACTTAGAATCTGCATCGGTTGGCAATATATCCTTTATAGCTTCAGCTTCACTTATTACGAAATCATAAATGGCGGCTTCTGTTTCCCTAGGGTGCTGTAAGTAGGATGCATCGCCACTAAAATCATAGGTTTCCGATTCCAATATTAAAGGAACTCCTCCCATGCGTTTAACCATTTCAAAATAATAAGAGGCACGCAAAAATCTTGCTTCAGCCAAAAAACGCGTTTTAAGGGAAGCCTCTAATTCAGTAGCTTCCTCACATCTTTCCAAGAATAGATTTATTTCACGGATGTATCCGTAATTCCAAATACCCCAGCTTCCAAATCCCCATCCATCATTTTGAAATGCAGGATAGCGGCCTGCCTCAGACCAATAGGCTATATTGAAATCTGCCAGAGAAGCCCAATCATCCAATCTTCCAAAATCTTCATATCTATTGTAAAGATCTCCCAAAACCGAGAGTACGGCACTCGGATCTGTAAAAATTTGCTCTTGGGTCAATATAGACGAGGGCGGTCGATCCAAAAACTCCTCATCGTTCTTTGAACAGCCTAAGGCCAAGAATAAGGCTAATAGTATTGTAAATATATATTTTTTCATTGCGTATAAATTTTAACGATTTATATAGATAGGTTTACCCCGACGTTTACGAATTTATTCTGTGGGTACTGCAATCCATTGGTATCGTTGACTTCTGGGTCAATACCAAATTTTGATAGGTTATCAAAGGAAAATAGGTTGTACCCATTTACATAGAACCTAGCTTTTTGTAGACCTATTTTTTCAAGAATTGGTTTAGGTAAGGAATACCCTAGTTCTATAGTTCTTGCCCTTAAATAGGTTACGTTATGCATCCAGAAGCTAGATGCTTGACCTCCTCTATAGTTACTGTGATATGATGCATTATAACGCAGCGCAGGATATTTCCCTGGAACCCAAGTACTATTGGGGTCCGCCGGATCCTGACGACTCCAGCTGTCCAAAAATATGGTGTTCAAAGCTCCCTGGTTTTGGAAAGCCCATCGAGTTTCCCATTCCTGTGCCCAGGAATATCCAGAGCCGCCTGAAAAATCCGCGGTAAAATCAACTCCCTTATAGGCCATGCGTATGCTAAGTCCGAAGTTTACAGAAGGTTGCTTACCAAAATTATAGCCTATCGGTTTTTCATCGTAACCGTTAATTCTTCCGTCACCATTTAAGTCTTCATAGATCAAATCTCCAGGCAATAAGGTTCTGTTACCCTGACCATCAATGTCTACTGGGTAATTGTTGATCTCTTCTTGGGACTGAAATTGACCGATGGTATTGAATCCCCATCTTATATCATTGAATCTTCCTTCATTGGATACCCTATATTCCTGCCATGAGTTTTCAAATCTAGGTTTATAGGATTCTATAAACTTACCACGGGAGTAGGAAGCATTACCAGAGACGGTTAGATAAAAGTCTCCAAAACTATCACTATAGCTTAAGGCCCCTTCAAAACCGGACTGGGCATCGCTATTTACGTTTTCATCTGGCAGACCATAGCCCAACTCACTGGGAATTAAGATATCATATTTCCTGCCTCTTAAACCTGTACGCAGTCTGTAGAAGTAGTCATAGGATCCATTGATCTTACCATCAAAAAGGGTGAAATCCATTCCTATATCCGTAATCTTACTCTTAAACCAGGAAATATTATCCACAATTTGACCTTTGTCCCTAGCACCTACGATTGGTTGACCATCCAATACAACTGTTCCTGTATTGTAATTGTAGCCTGGTAAATAGTCGTAGGCACCTATACCAATATTATCGTCTCCTAAAACACCATAGGAACCTCTTATTTTAAATTCCGAAACCCATGCATCCTCTCCAGCTATACTCTTATACCAGTCTTCCTCTGTAATCCTCCAACCGATGGAACCGGAAGGAAAAAATCCCTTTCTTTTGCTGGGGGCAAATTTCCAAGAGGCGTCCTGTCTTCCAGAAAGTTCCAAATAGTATTTTTCTTTGTAGTTATAGTTGAATTTACCAATGTAACCGATCCGTGCCTCTTCATTATCGGCATCTTGAAATTCTACCACATTTGCAAAATAGATCAGGGGCAAGATATTTGTTTCCGGTACCGAACGTACCCATTGATTTTGGTCACGTTGCTCTTGGCGTTCTACTAGAAATAGCCCTTCAACATTATGATCATCCCCAAAAGATTTTTTGTAGGTGGCTTGTCCTTGGTACACGTTTTTAAGAATCTTTCTATTTCTTCGTTCCCTCCATGGGTTGGAACTACCACCTGTAGCATTATAGGTGTCGTTGGCAGCATCATAGGTATATGCATCATAAGTGTATTCGTGGCCATTGAGTACTTGATCTGCTATATAATAGGAATACATTCCCTTTACAGTTAGTCCCTCTGCAAAACCACCGAACTTGTACTCCCCACTGAAGTTTGTTTGTAACACCCTCCAAATGTTGGTAGAATACCCTCCGATCTTCTTGTTGTGTAAAGCCCAGTTGGTCTCATTATGACCAATGTCATTAAGATATTCTGGGTTGTCATTGGCATATGGACGTTCAAAAGGACGATTACGCAATATGGCAAATCGTGGGAGCCAATAATCATCGGCACCAGGTATCCCCGGGTTATCAGTGGTTTCAATTCTACCGTTAATTTGAACTCCAACCTTTAATCGATCGGTAATATTGGCATCCAAATTACTCTGTATGTTATTACGCTCAAAATTAAACTCAGGGCCTAATACAGCTTCCTGTTTTAATTGGGTTCCGGAAATATAATAGTTGATTTTATCCGATCCTCCAGAAGTACTGACGTTTAAGCTGTAGAGCGGTGCGTCCTTCTTTATTATGAAGTTTTTCCAATCAAATGATTTATAACCGGCTTCTGTGCCTAATCGATACTTCTCCAATTCCTCATTCGTGATTTGTGTTTCTCCAAACTCGTTCAGATCGGCCTCTGCCTTTTTAGACATATACACATAGGAATCATTTACGGTCTTTGGAAATCTGGACCAATTTTGACCTCCGTAATAGGAATTGATATTGACCACATTTTTGGTATTCTTTCTACCACGTTTGGTGGTTACAACAACAACTCCATTTGCAGCCCTAACACCATAAATTGCAGCAGATGCATCCTTAAGTACAGAGATACTTTCAATATCGCCAGGAGAAATGTTGTTGAATTGACCGGCATCCTGTTGTATACCATCAATAACATATAGTGGGTCGCCCATATTCCTAATTTGAATGGCGGCAGTTGCCCCTGGTCGTCCATCTGGCATTTTAAAGGTAACCCCAGAAATTTTCCCAGCTAGTCCAGAACTTACCGAAGCCCCGGCATGGACGCTTTCTAAATCCTCGCTAGTTACCGTGGATATAGCGGCCGTAATGGATTTTTTCTCTTGGCTGGAATATCCAGTAACCACTACTTCATCCAAGGCAGCCACATCATCCGACATTTGTAGATCTATTGTAGTCCTGCCGTTTACAGGTAACTCCATAGTCTTGAAACCAATGTAACTGAACACAAGTACCGCATTTGTTGGTGCTTCAATGGTGTAGTTTCCATCAAAATCTGTGGAAACCCCATTATTTGTTCCCTTGACGATTACAGATACCCCAGGCAAGGGCATTGTGTCCGTTTCCGAACTTACATTTCCTGATATCTTCAGTTTATCCTGTGCATAGGATTGGGAAACCACTAAGAAGATACCCAGCAAACAGATCTGTTGAAATAATTTTTTTAAGATTGTCTTCATGTTGTTTTCATTTTTAATGTAATTAAGTTTTAGTTAGTTGTTAAAAGGTTTTTTTGAGACTGCTTTATTCGAAATTCAACCGTCAACATTTTTAGATTTAAGCTATGAGTATATTTTCAACTTTAATGGCATACTGTGTCGAATTAGATATTTGGTTAATTATTTGCCGATATCATAATATTGCACTGTTGTTGTTGATAATATTATTAATTCTATATATGTAAACTGTTGATTTAGCAGTTGCGACAAATAGAAGGATTTTAACATGGATTTAATTTGAATTTCGTTTCAATAGTTCCCCGAAATGATTCATAATCTTGCTTTTGTCTTTAGAAATGCGCTTATTGAGCCAAATTGTTGAACAGTGAAACATTATGTAGAACAAAAAGTTTTATATTTTCCAAAAATTGTTAAGCGTTGAAAAAGAGTGTTAAATTATTGGTTGTTGCTGTCCTTGTTTCCTGTTCCCTATGGTCACAGGAGTTTTACTTTAAACACTATAAGGTTGAGGATGGTCTATCGCATAATACGGTACTAAGTTCTTTACAGGACAAGAATGGCTTTATGTGGTTTGGTACTAAAAACGGACTGAATAGATTCGATGGCTATACCTTTAAACTGTTTCAAAACAATTCTGAAGATGTAAAAAGTTTACATGGCACTTATATTGAATGTCTTTATGAGTTTGAGGATGTCTTATGGGTGGGTACGGATAATGGTTTGTATAGCTATAACGAAAAACAGGAAAATTTTGATCTGTTGGAAGGAACTAGTGCCAAACAAATTTTAGGTCTCATGGCTGACGTAGAAAGTAATCTATGGTATATTGCCAACAGTACTTTGAACAAGTATAACACTAAATCTGGGAAAACCGATTCCTTTCCAACAGACCTATTTTTTAATGCCACAGCTATCATAAAAACAAATGATAACGAAATCATAGCGGCATCTAGTAATGAACTTTATAAATATAATAAGGTATCGAATAGCTTTATAAGTTATGGCATTAAGGTTCAGGGAGATCCTAAATTGCCATTTCGCATTAACCGATTATTTAATTTGAATGACCATGTAATCTTGTTGGGAACACAGAATCATGGTGTATTAGCATATGATATTTTAGAGGGTAAAATCTTAGACATGCTTCAGGAATTAAAGGGACCAATTTATGTCAGGGATTTTGCATTGAGAGGAAAAGAGGAGCTTTGGGTTGCCTCGGAATCCGGTATTCATTTATATAATATTAAAGAAAAAGTATATACCAATTTGGTAAAAGATTATGGTAATCCTTATGCTCTGGCCGATAATGCCGTATACGCATTAACAGTGGACGATGAGGGCAGTGTATGGGCGGGAACCTATTTTGGTGGAGTAAACTATTATCCCAACCAGTACAATCACTTTAAGAAGTATTTCCCGTCCCTATCGGAAAATTCAATTAGTGGAAATGCTGTACGTGAAATTCGTCCCGATAATAAGGGCAATTTATGGATAGGAACAGAAGATGCGGGATTAAATAAGTTCAATTTAGAAACGGGAAAATTTACAAATTACACCTCCAAGGATAAAGGAGGCATATTGTCCCATTATAATATTCACGGCGTACTTCCAATTGAGGACAAGGTTTGGATAGGTACATTCGATCATGGGTTGGATGTTCTGGACGTTAAACAGGACAAAATCGTAGCACATTACAATATGGGAGACAGGAGTACTCTCCGCAGTAATTTTATTTTCTCACTTTATAAAACTAGGACAAATGATATTATTGTAATATCCACATCCTCAATTCAATCCTATAATTCACAAACCGATAATTTTGATTTGGTAGGGACTTTTCCTGAACATATACATTATACATGCTTTTTTGAGGACAAAAGTGGGGTTTTATGGGCTGGAAGTTATTCCGAAGGTTTGTTTTATTACGATCCAAATACTGGTGATAACGGTAATTATATATACAATAGCCTTGATGCCGAGGGTATTAGCAATAATCACATAAATGGTATATTTCAAGATAACAACGATACAATGTGGGTTACTACAGAAAATGGATTGAACCAATACGACCCAATTAAAAAAACCTTCAAGAAATACGGGACCAAAGATGGTTTCCCAAGTAATGCTTTCTATTCCATGTTGGCGGGTAAGGATAACGAAGTTTGGGTAACTACCTCCAATGGATTGGTGGAATATGAAACCGTAACAGGTCAAAAAAAAATCTATTCCAAGGAAAGTGGTTTGCTTAGTGATCAATTCAATTATAATTCTGGTTACAAAAGTCCGGATGGAACAATATATTTTGGGAGCGTTAACGGAATGATAAGTTTTAATCCTGAAAACTTCCTCAATAATACCTATGTGCCCCCAATTTTAATTACAGGACTGCAAATTAACAACCAGGAGGCCATTGTAGGAGTAGATGATTCCCCATTGCAGAAATCAATAACTTTTCTAGATAACTTGCTGCTTAACGCAAACCAGTCTTCCTTTAGTTTAGATTTTGCCGCTCTAAGTTATATAAGTCCCGAATCTACAGAGTATATGTATCAAATGAAAGGCATAAGTGATGACTGGATTCCAATAAAAAAGGATCATAGGGTGCACTTCACTGAATTGGCAGCGGGCAAATATACGTTGAACATTAAATCCTTGACCAATAATGGTATTTGGAGTGCTAAGTCCAAACCCCTTTCAATAGAGGTTTTACCTATTTTTTGGAAAAGTAATCTGGCCTATTCCCTTTATCTAATTTTATTGGCAATTGCGGTGTTTTTAATAATTAGATTCTATCACTTGCGAACTGTATCAAAAAATAATCAGCGAATCAAGGAACTAAGCAATAAAAAAGAGAAAGAGGTTTATCAGGCAAAAATTGAATTTTTCACCAATATCTCCCATGAGATAAGAACTCCTTTGACCCTTATAAAAAGTCCTTTGGATAAATTGATTAATAATAATAATCATTCCCCCGATGCAATGGGCCATCTATCAATAATGCAGAAGAATACCACCAGACTATTGGATTTGGTAAATCAGTTATTGGATTTTAGAAAGACTGAGATGGAAAGTATTAGCCTCACCTTTGTTGAGTGCAATATTACTGAATTGATAAATAAAACCTGTAATCGTTTTAGTGAGGCAATCAACGATAAGGATATCGATTGTCAGTTGAATTTGGGAGAAACAGAGATATTTGCCTATGTGGATGCCGAGGCCATAAAGAAGATATTGAGCAATCTTTTTGGTAATGCTATAAAATATGCGCATAAAAAGGTTAATGTTAATTTGGAAACTACTTCGGAAACCTTAATACTCACAGTTCAGAATGACGGGGATATGATCCCGGAGCATCTTTCAAAAAAAATATTCGAACCTTTTTTCAGGGTTTCTGGGGTCGAGAATCAGAATGGAACGGGAATAGGTCTTGCCTTGGCTCATTCACTTACTAAGCTACACAATGGAAATTTGGAAATGGAAAACAAAAATAACTCCCTGAATACCTTTGTTTTAAAGCTGCCCATTCACCAAGAAAGAGAATTTAGACTTTATTCGCAAGATCGATCTTTGGAAAGTGACAAATCAGAGGTTGCAATGCTTAATATGGAGGAGGATGCAACCAAACCAAATATCTTAATAGCAGAGGATAGTATCGACCTTTTGGATTTTATTGCCAACGATTTAAAAGAACTGTACAATGTTTATAGGGCTACCAACGGACAGGAAGCATTGAGGATTATAGAATTAAAAAATATCCAGCTTGTGGTTACCGATGTTATGATGCCAATAATGGATGGTTATGATTTGTGTAGAAATATTAAGCGCAACTTGGAATCTAGTCATATTCCTGTAATTTTCTTAACCTCCAAACAGGCGTTAAACGCAAAAATTGTAGGATTGGAATCCGGTGCGGACGCCTATTTGGAAAAACCATTTTCCATATCGCACCTTAGGGTGCAAATTAAAAACTTGATTGAAAACCGAAAGAATATAATGGCGTACTATTCCAGTTCTCCCCTAGCCCACCTTAAGAGTATTGCACTGACGGCGACCGATGAAACGTTTATAAATAAGTTGGACGAGGTAATTTCCAAACATATTTCGGATCCAGATCTCAGTGTGGAAACCTTGAGTGATATAATGTTTATGAGTAGGTCAACACTCTATAGGAAAATAAAGGAAATGTCTAACCTTAGCCCGAATGAATTGATCAATATTGCCCGCTTAAAAAAAGCAGCTGAATTGCTAAAGAAAGGAGAATATAGAATTTATGAAGTTTCAGAAATGGTAGGATACAATTCCCAAACGAGTTTTGGCCGGAATTTTCAAAAACAATTCAATATGACCCCAACGGAATACATGAATTCTTAGGGTATTTACTTGATGTGTTCTTAACTATTGAGCGGCATCTAATTGGCGGTGCGTAATTAGGTGAGTATTAATGATTTTTAAAATTATAAGTATCTGATAATAAGCATAGTACGTAAGGGGTTGCAGTTCCTATTCTCCGCTGAAAAGCCCCGTAGACTAATGTTTATGGGGCTTTGTTTTTATAGGTGACAGAATAGGTGACAGTGTTTAGGGCTAAGGTTGGACGCTAAAGTTCAATTGTTCTGTTAATGTAAAGGTTTTAATTGTTGAACAAAATAAGATCTATCCATAATTTCTTATCAGGTCAATTCACATGAACTCAATGGAACAAACCAATTATTTTTTCTAGGTCTCGGGACATATAGATTTTACCTTCTCCAATATTTTTGCTTTCACTATATAAGAATAATTTTCTTCATCCATCAAATAATTGAGGTATATTTGATTTATACGTCAGTAAAAAATTAAAAATTCAGTGAAACTCCACGTTAAAAATATGGTTTGCAATCGCTGTATTATGGTTGTAAAATCGGCGTTCGAAAAACTTGGTTTTGATCCTTTATCGGTAAAGTTGGGGGAAGTTGAACTAGGTGAAGAACTTACTATTCAAGAAAAAGAAAATCTTTCAATAGCGCTTGAAGGCTATGGGTTTGCCATCATGGATGATAAAAGAAGTAGGTTGATTATTAAAACAAAGGCATTGATAGTTGAATTGGTCCATCAACAGAACAACGATATTAAGACCAACCTTTCCACATATTTGAGCGATATGCTTAATCATGACTATAATTATCTCTCCAATCTTTTTTCCGAGGTTGAAGGCACTACCATAGAAAAGTATTTTATTGCCCAAAAAATTGAAAGGGTAAAAGAACTATTGGTGTATGACGAATTATCTTTGAGCGAAATCGCTTTTCAACTCAATTATTCCAGTATAGGGCATCTAAGCAATCAATTTAAAAAAGTTACAGGCCTTACCCCCAGGCACTTTAAAGACGTTAAATTAAATAAGCGAAAACCCTTGGACGAACTGTAATCTTGTAAATTATTTCCATAAAAGTGTAATTTTTAAAGCCTCTAAAGTGGCCAACTTTGTATTATAATTTTAAATACAATTATTATGGCAACGTTAGCTGCAAAACCAATGTACATTCCATTAGAAGGCGTGGAAAGTGAGCACTGTGCGCTTATTGTGGACAATGGTTTAAAAAAGGTAAAAGACATTGAAGCCCACAAAATAGAAATCAATAACAAAAGAGCCGTCATTGAATCTTCTAAAATGAGTGCCGTGGTGCCCGAAGTGGTTAAAACTATTCGGAATCTGGGATATGAAGTGACTACGGTAAAAAAGACATTTCCCGTTATGGATATGACCTGTGCCGCCTGTGCTATTAGTGTAGAAAGCATTATAAAATATTTAGACGGAGTAGTGAATGCCTCGGTAAATTTCGCCACTGCCACCGTAAGTGTAGAGTATCTTCCCAATACGGTCAGTCCCAATGAACTTAAAAATGCCGTTCAATCCATTGGCTATGATCTATTAATTGATAACAATGAAAATGTTAATCAAACTTTAGAAGAACTACAAGCAAAGAAATTTCATCAGTTGAAATGGAGAACCATCAAAGCAGGTCTGTTTTCTATACCATTAGTAGTAATCGGGATGTTTTTTATGGATATGCCTTATGCCAATTATATCATGTGGGCCTTATCTACTCCAGTTATTCTTTGGTTCGGAAAGGACTTTTATATAAACGCATATAAACAGGCAAAACACCGTTCTGCCAACATGGATACACTGGTAGCCTTGAGTACAGGTGTAGCTTATATTTTTAGTGTGTTCAATACACTGTTTACCGAATTCTGGCACGCAAGGGGCGTACATGCCCACGTTTATTTTGAGGCTGCTGCAGTAGTCGTTGCATTTATTTTACTTGGTAAACTTTTGGAGGAAAAAGCGAAAGGAAATACCTCTACTGCCATTAAAAAATTAATGGGACTGCAACCCAAGTCGGTTACAGTAATAGATTCTCAAGGAAATCATATTGATACATCGATTGATCTTATCAATCCCAATGATGTGATACTAGTGAAACCCGGTGAAAAAATCGCGGTAGACGGTATTGTGACCAATGGAAACTCTTATGTCGATGAAAGCATGTTGAGCGGTGAGCCTGTGCCAGTTTTAAAAAATGCAAATGACCAAGTATTTGCAGGAACTATAAATCAAAAAGGGAGCTTTCAATTTCGTGCAGAAAAAGTTGGTGCGGAAACAATGCTGGCCCAAATAATAAAAATGGTACAGGATGCCCAGGGCAGTAAGGCACCCGTTCAAAAATTGGTCGATAAGATTGCAGGTATTTTTGTGCCTGTGGTAATTGGTATTGCCTTGATTGCTTTTGGGGTTTGGTTAATTTTTGGAGGCGATAACGGATTTACTCACGGTTTACTGGCCCTTGTAACGGTATTGGTTATAGCTTGTCCCTGTGCGTTAGGTTTGGCAACACCTACGGCTATTATGGTAGGAGTGGGTAAAGGAGCTGAAAAAGGGATATTAATCAAGGATGCCGAAAGTTTGGAACTAACAAAAAATGTAAATGCCATAGTATTGGATAAGACCGGTACTATAACCGAAGGTAAACCTGTGGTAACAGATATGGCCTGGTTGGACAATAATGATAGCACCAAGGGAATTCTGTACAGTATAGAAAAACAATCAGAACACCCCTTAGCTGAAGCCGTTATTGATTATTTGGGCAATGTACCACCTGTAGAGATTTCCAATTTCGAAAGTATTACAGGTAAAGGTGCCAAAGCACAACTGAACAATGAGGCCTTCTTTGTAGGCAACCAAAGATTGCTAAACGAACAAGCAATAGAGATTTCTACAAAATTACAGGAAATAGGGAATAATTGGAGCGCAGAATCCAAAACGGTAATTTGGTTTGCCAATTCTGAAGAAGCCTTGGCAGTAATTGCTATAGCCGATAAGATTAAAGAATCCTCCATTGAGGCCATAATGCAATTACAGGATAGGGGTATTGAAGTTTATATGTTGACCGGTGATAATGAATCGACCACAAAAACTATTGCAGCCCAAACTGGCATAAGACATTATAAAGCCGAAGTTCTACCAGAACAAAAAGCGGCCTTCGTAAAAATGTTGCAAAATCAGGGAAAAGTAGTTGCAATGGTGGGAGATGGAATTAACGATAGCGCAGCTTTGGCCCAGGCCAATGTAAGTATTGCTATGGGCAAAGGTAGTGACATTGCTATGGATGTAGCTAAAATGACCATTATTTCATCAGATCTAAATAAAATACCAATGGCTATAAAGCTATCCAAACAAACGGTAGCTGCTATTCGGCTAAACCTTTTTTGGGCCTTTATATATAATATTATTGGCATCCCTATTGCGGCAGGCATACTTTATCCGATAAACGGATTCTTACTAAATCCAATGATTGCAGGAGCGGCAATGGCCTTTAGTAGTGTAAGCGTTGTTGGAAACAGTCTATTGCTGAAGTTGAAAAAATAGAAATTTAAAACTTTATTGTAAATATATAAAATATTGATAATCAAACTATTAATTCGTTATGTGTAATTTAAAACATAAAAAGCAATGAAAACATTAAAAATACAAATTCCGAACATGCAAAGTTCACATTGCCAAATGCGTGTCAACAAGGCTTTAGGTACAATTTTAGGTGCCACCAACATTAGGACGCAATCCGGGGTTGCAAGCGCAAGCTTGCCAATGGAAGCTACTTCGGCGGAAGTTATTTCTACTATAGAAAATGCCGGATATTACGTTACCGATATAGAGCAGGAAAATGAAATTACCTTTTCGGAAACCGAATCTACTATTGAAAATGGTATTGTTAATGACCATTGTCTTGATTAGAAATTAAACAAGAGGGGTTACAGTTTTCATACGTATAGCAAAGAGACTTAATTCTGCTTATTGTATAATCCATAACATTGGATTTCCTCTTGACAACAATAGGTTCCCCGGTTTAGAGTGTTGGAGTACAACAAATGTAAATTCCATCCTTTTATACCGGGGCACTTCATTTACTATGGCACTTATAGTTATCCATAGCCCAATAAATAATAAAATCCTAAAACTTCCTCCAAGGCTAGTTTCTCAAATTTGCACTCAAGACCTAGTTTTCCAGCCTAATTCTGTCACTTAAATTCCATTAAATAAGATTGAAATTTTACAATTAATCTATGTAAAAGTGTAAAAATACAATTGTATTCAGAGGTTAATTTTGACACATGTTATTAACCTAAAAATCAATGTATTATGTATCTAAAAATCAACATTTGGAAAACGGCTTTTCTGTACGGAGCATTATCTGTATCCGTAATTTCTTGTTCAGAAAGCGCAGATAAAAATCTTGAATCCGATAGTACTTCAATGGAAGTAAATAAACTTCCAGTTGATGTAATAGAAGCCCAAGAATTAGAACTTAAACAGGAAGAAGTTCTTGTAGGAACCGTAGTCCCTATTCAGGAAGTTGCCGTGGTTAGTGAAATCTCTCAAAAAATCTCAAAAATAGCCTTTAAAAATGGGGATAATGTACGTAAGGGTCAACTCCTTTACAAATTAAACGATGCCGATTTAAGGGCAAAACAAAAAGAACTCAATGCAGCATTAAAATTGGCAAGTTTAAATGAACAACGTTATTCAAGTCTATTAAGAACAGAAACAATTCGTCAACAGGAGTATGATGAAATAGACACAAAACTTCAGTCATTACGTGCTCAATTGGAATTTTTGAATGTTCAATTGGGTAAAACAGAAATAAGGGCGCCGTTCTCTGGTATAATTGGGATTACACAAGTAGATGTTGGCGCCTTTGTTTACCCTGGTCTGGAATTGGTAAATCTTCAAGATCAATCCAAAGTAAAAGTCATTTTCTCTATACCGGAAAAACACCTTCTACAGGTAAGCAAGGGAAAGGTCATCAACTTTAGCACACAACTTTCCGATACAAAACACGAAGCAATTATTGCAGCTGGAAATTCTGGTTTGGATGATCAGAACAGAAGTTTAACGGTCGAGGCTATTGCCGATAATTTTCAAAATGAATTTAAAGGTGGTATGTCGGCTAAAGTTTATTTCTCAACCCTAAATCACGGTACAAAAGGAATAAAAATTCCGTCACAGGCCTTAATACCAAGTGAACATGGGTATAGTGTTTATTTACTTGAAAATGACAAAGCAAAAATGACCCCGGTCACCATAAACTATAGAACGGAAAATGAGGTGACCGTACTGTCCGGTATTAGGGACAAAGATAAGGTTATTGTATCCAATATCCTCCGCTTGGGTGAAGGTATACCAGTAGTGGAAGTTGTAACATCTAATTAAATATAAGATCATGAGTTTACCATCATTAAGTATAAAAAAGCCCGTTTTGGCAGGTGTATTTTCTGCCTTAATAGTTATTATGGGTATTGTTGGTTGGATGAATTTAGGGGTAAGGGAATATCCATTGACAGAACCGCCAGTAATATCCGTTGTAACCTTTTATCCTGGAGCAAGTCCAGACGTAATTGCTTCTAAGATTACCAAACCAATTGAAGAGTCTATTGCCGAAGCCAATGGGCTAAGAACAATATCTTCAGAATCCAGGGAGCAAGTAAGTATTATTTCTATCGAGTTTAATAGGGATATTGATCTTGAAGATGCCTTGAACGATGTACGGGATAAGGTTTCAAAATCCAAAAATCAAATTCCTGCGGATGTCGACCCACCCATCGTTGAAAAGGCATCATCACCAGATAATTTGGTTGCTTTTCTGGAGGTGGAAAGTGATACCAAGGATATTAAGGAAGTAAGCCATTTGGCTTCCACAGTTATTAAAGATCGAATTCAATCTATACCCGGTATCAATAGGGTGGCCGTCGTGGGTGAGCATAAATACGCCATGAGATTACGTTTTGACCCTATTAAATTGGCCTCATTACAACTTACCCCTGAAGATATAAGGGAGGCTCTATTAAGGGAAAATATCGATTTGCCATCAGGTCGGATTGAAGGTGATAATAATGAATTGAGCGTGCGTTCCATCGGGCGTTTAACCACAGAGGAGGAGTTTAATAATATGATTATTAAGCAAGATGCCAATTCCATCATTAAATTAAAAGATATTGGTTATGCAGAGTTGGGCGAAATGAACGAACGTACGGCCATCATCAATGGAACCAATAATGTCAACCGTGTAGGTGTTGGTATAGCCATACAGATTCAACGCGGTGCCAATGCCATAGAAGTTGTAGACGAATTCTATAATAGGCTTGATCAACTGAGACAAGAGGTGCCTAAGGAATACCGTTTAATTGTCGGTTTCGATTTTACAAAACCAGTAAGGGAATCGATAAAGGAAGTTGAGGAAACCTTATTTATTGCTTTTGGTTTAGTGGTGTTGATTATATTTTTATTCCTTCGGGACTGGCGTTCTACCATTATTCCTGTATTGGCCATACCGGTATCCATTTTATCGGCATTCTTTATCATGTATTTAGCTGGGTTTTCTATAAATGTACTTACCCTCTTAGGTTTGGTTCTGGCCATAGGATTGGTAGTTGATGATGCCATAGTAGTTTTGGAAAATATATATAAGAAGGTGGAAGAAGGCATGACCCCAATACAAGCAGCTTTTAAAGGTTCCAAAGAAATATATTTCGCCGTTATCTCCACTACCGTGACGCTTGCTGCTGTTTTTACACCTATCATTTTTATGGGGGGTATTAGTGGTCAACTTTTTAAGGAATTTGCCATAGTGGTCTCCGGATCTGTCCTGGTTTCAGCTTTCGTAGCATTAACACTATCCCCTATGCTCAGTGCCTATTTGTTAAAGAAACAGGATAAACCCAATTGGTTATATCGCACTACGGAGCCATTTTTCATTAGGTTGAATAATGGTTATGAAAGTTTACTGACCGCATTTATGAAAAAACGTTGGATGGCATGGATATTCTTGGTAATTGCAGGGGGACTAATTTATGTGGTCGGAAAATCATTGCCATCAGAGTTGGCACCTTTGGAGGATCGGTCTAACCTGAGCCTAATAGCAGTGGCTCCTGAAGGTGTTTCTTTTGACTATATGAAAAAAGGGATGACCGAAGTTGGTAGATATGTAAACGAATCCACAGATGGTCTCTACCAAACCTATTCCATGGTTGCAATTTCCTTTATCCCAGCCCCGGCTCCAGTAAATATAGCGGTACAAAGTATATACCTAAATGATCCAAAGGATAGAAAAATGTCTGCACAGGATTTGTACAATCAATATGGTGCGGCGTCAGGAAATTT
The DNA here is from genome assembly GCF_900177645.1 of Arenibacter troitsensis. Lineage (GTDB taxonomy): Bacteria > Bacteroidota > Bacteroidia > Flavobacteriales > Flavobacteriaceae > Arenibacter > Arenibacter troitsensis. The sequence goes on along the minus strand of NZ_FXAO01000009.1, from coordinate 140,367 downwards.
TAGGGATTTCTTATTATTTCCTTATATGCCACCTACTATTGGAACTAGATATGGAGGCGGTATGCCCGTGCAATTTGTTTTGCAGGCACAAAGTCTTGACAGTTTAAATAAAGTACTTCCAAAATTCTTACAGGCTGCCCGTCAGAGTCCAAAGCTAATGTTTGTGGATTCCGATCTAAAAATAAACAAGCCAGAGGTCAAAATAAATATAGATAGGCAAAAAGCTGCATTAATGGGGGTTTCCATTCAAGAAGTTTCAAGGGCTTTACAACTATCACTTTCAGGACAACGTTATGGTTATTTCTTAAAAAATGATAGACAATACGAAGTTATAGGTCAGGTAGAAAAGCCACAAAGAAACGATATCAGTGATTTAAGATCGATCAATGTTAAATCTTCAAACGGACAAATGATTTCATTGGATAATTTGGTTTCTATGGAGGAAGGAATTAGTCCCGCTGCAATATATAGGTACGATCAATATACATCGGCAACTATTTCGGCTGCACTTGCCCCGGGAGTTAGTTTGGAGGAAGGAATAAAGGAAATTGAAGCTATTAAGAATGATGAATTGGGTCAAACGTTTAAAACTAGTTTAGCTGGTCAGGCAAGGGATTACGAAGAAAGTCAGGGCAACATACTTTTCACCTTAATATTGGCTCTTATCATTATATACATGATTCTTGCGGCTCAGTTTGAAAGCTTGAGAGACCCACTTATTATTATGCTTACAGTTCCTATGGCGGTAACCGGGGCTATTTTAAGTCTTTATTGGTTTGGTCAAAGTTTAAATGTATTTAGTCAAATCGGGATAATTACCCTGGTTGGCTTAATTACGAAAAACGGAATTCTAATTGTAGAGTTTGCTAACGATTTAAAGGCCCAGGGACTTTCTAAATTCGAGGCTGCAACGCAAGCAGCAGTTCAACGTTTTAGACCCATACTAATGACTTCTCTAGCCATGATTTTTGGGGCTTTACCCATAGCGCTCACTTTTAATAGCCGACAATCTTTGGGGATTGTAATAGCAGGAGGTTTAATTTTTGCAGGAATTCTGACACTCTTTATTATCCCCGCAGTTTACTCCTACTTATCCAGTGACAAATCTACTACTGAGGTTGAAGAGGAGTTGTATCCGGTATCAAAACTCATCAATGAACATTAAAACTAGAACAATGAAGACAACTGTTTTTAATATTGTGGTTTTCCTGTTGATCTATTCCTCAGGAATAAGGGCTTTTGCCCAGACCAACTTAAGTTTGGAAGATGCTATTGAATTGGCATCCAAGGGAAATAAAACGCTGAACATTCAAAATCTTCAGGAATTAAGTGCCAAACAAGCTGTAAGGGAAGCAAAAAGTGCTTTTTTGCCAAACATTGATTTCAACGGAAATCTTTCCAGATATTTTGATCGCCAAGTTATTTATTTACCTGGCAGTTTTGCAGGATCTGAAAAGGCCGTTCAGGACGTGTCAGTTGGTGGATTACATCAATATGATGCCGTAATTTCTTTGAATCAGAAACTTTTTTCCAAAAGTTCCAAAGAGGATTTCAAAGCTTCCAAGATTGCAGAAGAAATAGAGAATGAAAAAACAGCGGATATGGAAGGGCAGTTGATACATGAAGTCACTAAAAGTTTTTATCGGGTACTACTAAGTCAAAATCAATTAATGCTTTTGGAAAAAAGCTTGCACCGAAATGAAAAAGCCCTTCAAGACGCCAAATACTTATTGATTCAAGGAAAGGGTTTAAAAACGGATACCTTGCAAAGTTATATTGCGGTGGAAAATTTGAAAACTTCCCTTCACTATCAAAGGAGCAGTGTAGATATAGCCAAAACTCAATTGAAACAATTAATTGGGCTAAATGAGGAAGTGGACATAAGCTTGGAAGATATCTTCCAGATGGGTGAAAAAAGTGAAGATTTTTATATTCAAGATCAAGAGTTTCCAGTGGATGAATTGACGAGGCACGACCTATCCATTCAAAAATTGAACATTGAATTAGAGGAAAGAAAATTATCTGCTATAAAGGCTACCCGAGTTCCTGAAGTTTCTTTAATTGGCCAATATCAGTTGCAATCCCAGGATGATAATTTTGGTTTTAAGAACCAACCATGGCAGAATACTTCTTTAATAGCAGTAAACCTTTCGTTTCCAATTTTTAGCGGGGGTAGAACTTCTGCAAAAACAAAACAGGCACTTATAAGATTGGACCAGGAAAAATTAAGAATGGATGCTTTATATGACGAGGTGAAATTAGAGATTTCAACAATTTCAAACGAATGGAGTAATGCCAAAATGCAATACGCAACCCAAAAAAAGAATGTAGAAGCTGCCCAACTTAACTATTCCATGGTCAATCAGCGATACATTAACGGGATAGGTTCAAAACTGGAGATTTCAGATGCGGAACTCGCATTAACATCCTCGCAGTTCAATTATTTACAAGCCTTATATAATCTTAAAATTTACAGTTCGGATATGCAAAAGGCATTGGGCAGGCTAAAATTTTGATAGAAAACAAAATTATATAAAACATTAAATTTTAAAAAAAACTTACAAAATAGTGTAAAACTAGACCGTTCAGGAACAAGTAATTTTACTAAAATAATTAAATCTATGAAAACAAATGAAACCATGAATGCTGGTAACAATTCTTTACGTTGGATAGCATTATTTGTGCTTTGTGTTGCACAATTTATTGTCATAATGGACACTTCTATTATTGGTGTGGCCCTACCGGCAATAAAGGCTGACCTGGGTTATACGCAATCCGGGTTGCAATGGGTATTCAATGCCTATGTAATTGCCTTTGGCGGATTCCTATTGTTGGGAGGCAAATTATCCGATATTTTCGGTGCCCGCAGAATATTTGTTGCAGGCTTTACAGTATTGACTTTTTCCTCCCTTTTTGCAGGCCTGGCCTGGTCGGATCTTTCTCTAAATGTTGCTCGGGCATTACAAGGATTGGGATCTGCTTTAATAGCCCCTGCAGCACTGACCATGGTGTTTGGCCTTTTTAAAGAACCCAAGGAGCTGGGAAGAGCGCTTGGGTTCTGGGGAGCAGCAGCTGCTGCCGGTGGTTCGGCAGGAGTATTTCTAGGAGGTGTAATTACGGAATGGGTCTCATGGCAGTGGATATTTTTTATAAACATCCCAATAGGCTTGCTAGTACTTCTTGCATCTCCCCGTTATCTGCCTAGAGGAGTAAAAAGAAAAGGTCGGGTCGATGTAATTGGAGCTGTTTTGGCAACCTTATCACTAATGTTTACTGTTTATGCTATAGTTGCAGCAGAAAGAAATGGTTGGACTTCCTTTACCACTATGGGATTATTATTGGGCTCCATAGTTCTAATAATCCTGTTCATAGGTATACAAAAAAAGAAAGAACACCCATTGTTGCCCATGTCCATTTTTAAAACACCAAATCTTTCGGCTGGTAATGTCGTTATGGCACTATTGGCCGGAGCGTGGATTCCGTTATGGTTTTACCTAAACCTATATCTTCAGCAAATTTTGGGTTATTCCGCATTTCACAGTGGATTGGCTTTATTACCGATGACAATAACCATTATGATTCTTATGGTAGGTTATTCAGGAAAATTGGTGCAGAAATTTGGGTTCAAGAATAATTTGACACTTGGACTACTTTTTTTGACTTTATCATTACTCCTATTTGGAACAGTACCTTTAAACGGTAGTTTTATGATCCATGTACTACCGCCATCATTACTTGGCGCGATGGGAATGTCGTTGGCCTATATTCCAGGAACAATTGCTTCTATATCCAGCGCCAAACCCGAAGATTCTGGTTTGGCCTCAGGGCTTGTCAATACAAGTTATCAAATAGGGTCAGCTTTGGGATTGGCCCTAATAGTAGCCGTTGCAGCAGCTTCGTCTCATTCCATGGCCATTGAGGTTTCTACCACTCAGGAAGCTTTAATTTCAGGATTTAGATCTGCTTTTATGGCTGCCGCTGTTATAAGTGCTTTGGGTACGGTGATATCAATGTTTTATGTAAAGACACAAAAGGCTTAAAATTGAATTATTAATATTAAATAGTTATAACAATGAAAAAACTTGAATTTAAAACAAATATTAAATGTAGCGGCTGTATTGCCAAGGCTACCCCAATATTGGACGATAAACTAGGCAAAGGTAATTGGGAGGTAGACCTATTTACCCTTAAAAAAACCTTAACGGTTAAAGGAAATAATGCTAACGAAAATGAAATAATTTCCGCAGTCGGTGAGGCCGGATTTACCGCTGAAAAATTGTGATAATTACGTTGGAAAGGAATGATAAGTGAACCCCTATATTCAACCCCCGATAAACATTTTAGGCATATTTGCCGTAATCTGTATTATTAGATATAGGTGGTTTCCTTGTCATTATTCCTGCATCATTCTTTATAGCTAGTATGTTTACTAAGAAGTTTTCAACAACCATTTCTGTAGAAAGTGCTCACTTAATGCAGCCCAATTCGAAAATTTATGGCCTATTATAATTTGCACGTAACAGGCTTTAAAAAATAAATATGTCAGCGCTATATCATGGACTTATAATTAATAAGAAATGTTGCCATCAAATTGGCCTATGTAAGGTAAGTATTTCTAATTGACCCTTACTTGGGTAAAAAGTTTTCACAACCGTCATTTGCGGGAATTTAGGAAAATCCAATAATGGATCTTCCCATAACTATCCAGGAAATCCTATCAGGTTTAGATATGGTGTTAGTTTCATATTGCCATCCAGACCATTTTGATAGACCCGCAGAAGTTGCTATGGCCTAAGATACTCTGATTGGCCAACAGCCAGAAGAATTAAACTTTTAAAAATCAACGGGGTTTACCAATGTAAGGGCGAGGGATTCCAAATTTAACTTTGGGGACATATCAATAATAAGAACTATAGACCAACATGGACATGGGGACAGATTAACTGTGATGGGTACAGTATCCGGTTATGTATTCCAACATAAATTAGAACCAACTCTTTACTCGTTAGAGGATACGGTATTCAATGATAGTATCAAGGAGAATTTAATCAATTTTGCCCCCATTATTAATGGTTACCCATTCTAGTTGGGCATTGTGGTCCAAAGATGAGTTTCCTGTAATCATGGATAATAGGCAGACTTGGAAGTTTGTTTTATGTCACCGAAAGCAAAAATCTTATCAAAGCACATGGAAACCTTGGACTTGGCGACCATAACGGCGCAAGAACTTAGGATGTATACCAACAACTTTGGAATTTCGGATATACAGCTGTTAATTCCAATGGATTGGAAAAATTAATTTTTAACTTAGAATACGATGATAATTGAAACAGATAAATTAATTTCAGAATTAATAGAAATTACAAAAGAGAATATTACAATTGTGGAAGATTTTATTCAGAGACCATTCGATGATCTGAAAGCAAAATCAAATGAAAATAGTTGGAGTGTACTCGAGTGCATTGCGCACTTAAATTTATTTAGCGAATTTTATTTGCCTGCACTTAAAAAAGCGATAAACAAGAATATATCCCCTCCCTCCTATTTCTTCTATCCCAGCTTTACCGGGAAATATTTGGTTAAATTAATTCGGTACAAGGAAAAATTAAACAAGATGAAAACTTCATCCATAATGGATCCTAATGGAAGTATTTTATCCAAAGAGGTGTTACGACATTTTGTTTTTGAACAAAGGCAAATTATTGACCTTTTGGATGATGCTAGGGAGGTAGATATAAATAAGATCAAAACGCCCCTCATTTTGAGCAAATGGATTAAATTGAGATTGGGGGATACCTTTCGATTTGTAATTTATCACAATCAAAGACATGTATACCAGGCATGTCTGGCATCCGGGTCATTCAAAAGCATAGCCGTTTAAATTTAAACTGCATGGTTGTTCTTACAGCATTGGAATAGATACTACTGGTAGTCTAATTTTGTCAATAAGGTTTATCCTTATGGACCCAAAAGGGAATATTTATTTCTTAGGTCTTATTACTTGCTATTTATTAACGGTATTTAGTTACGTAAGGTGGTTCTCACCTACTCTGGTTACTCTTATGAATATGATTAAAAAAAGGAGACCAATTGCCTAGAGGCAATTGGTCTCCTTTCAATTTTTGTCTTTCTCCCCTATTGTACAGAATCTATTATACTTCCACAATTCATCATTTGTTCACCATAATACGGATTGCGAATTTCCTTTAGATTGCTGAGCCAAAATGCCCCCTTATTGTTATCTGCCATTGGACACTTTTGGATGTATAACGTTTCTGATAAACCCTCTGTATTTTTGACCAAGGGCACAAAATTTTCATTAAGTATAACGAAGTGGGAACGTTGGTTCTCCAAGTCGGTATTAGCTCCAATGGCATCCAACATTTCAATACTTTTGGCAAGGTGAGCTATTTCCATGTTGCCCAACCCATCCTGAGTTATCAATTTTAGTTTTTGGGAAGTGGATTTTGCCAAGGTAGAAACTTGCTTGGAATTCCCTTCTACAAAGGCATCTTTCAAATTAATATAATGTTCAAGGGAAGTCTTAAAACTTTGTTGAAAGGATTGAGGCAAAGTCATTTTCATTACTGGTGTTTCTGACTCTGTAGACCCCTTGTCCCTGTTCATCATAGATTTTTTACCTTGCAACTGTGCAGCAGCATCTACGGTAAAGGTACCATTGGTTACGATTTCATCGCCATTTTTTAACCCAGAAACCACTGTAAAATCGTCGCCATTTCTATTGCCAAGGGTAATTTCCCTCATTTCAAATACGGGTTCGTTGGGATTGGTCTTAATGTAAACTAAAGATCGTTCCCCAGTCCACATAATGGCTGTAGCCGGAATGCTTAATTGCCCTAATGGACTAGCCATAGAACTATCAATTTTCCCACTTACGAACATTCCGGGTTTGAACAATCTTTCACTATTCTGCAATACGGCACGAACGGCAACGGTTCTGGTAACTGTATTTAGAACGGGGTCTATAAAGGAAACATTTGCATTAAACACCTTATTGGGATAGGCATTGGAAGTTATTTTAATATTTTGTCCTTCCTTGAATTGTGCTATTTGATTCTCGTAAACATCGAATTCTGCCCAAACCGAGTTCAAGTTGCTTACTTTTAGAATGGGCTGACCTTGTTTAACATAGTCTCCTTCCGAAGCCAATTTTTCAGAAACAGTACCGGAAACAGTAGCATAAATCGGGAAGTTTTCCACTACTTTTCCCGTATCCTCAATGCTATTGATCTGCCTTTCCGTAAGTTTCCAAAGTTGTAATTTATTGCGCACCGCATTGTATAATTCCAGTTGCGTATCCTTTAAGGATGCAGCAGTAATCAATTCTTGCTGTGCTGCAACAAGATTTGGAGCATAAATAGTAGCCAACAACTGACCTTTTTTCACTTCTTGACCAACATAATCTATATTGAGACGTTCGATCCTACCATCAAAATAACTTGCCTGAACGGCATTGACTTCCTCGTTCAATTTTATTTTTCCAGATAAGGAAATAGTATTTTCGCTATCGGAAGTAGTTTTGCCGACTTTTAAAGTTTGAACGTTGGCAAGTGCCATAGCGTTCTTGGTCATCTTTATTTCGTTAGCGGTAAGTCCGTCAGCACTTGATTCCGCTGGTATCAGATCCATTCCACAAATTGGACAGTCGCCTGGTTCAGGTTGCATAATCTGTGGGTGCATGGAACAGGTCCACATTTGGACCAAGGATTCTCCTGTGTGATCGTGATCATCCGAAATATTGGAATCCTCTGTATTTGTATTGGATGTTCTTGTTGATCCTCCAAAAATGAGATATCCGGCAAGTAAACCAGCAATCACGGCTATCCCAATGTATAAAACGTTTTTATTCATGATTTTTTTTTCAGGGTATTATTTATTGTTTTCCAATCTGGTTATCATAGCCTTCATTTCCTCAATTTCTTTTTTTTGGGCTTTAATGATATCTTCTGCCAATCTTTTGACCTCAGGGTCTGCGATATCGGCACGTTCACTTGTTAAAATGGCTATGGAATGATGTGGTATCATTGCTTTCATCCAAAGTACATCTCCAATAATAGGAGCTTGTATTCTTACTAACGTTAGTGCTGTAGTAAAAAGAACTAAACTGCCCAGAACAATAGCAATGTTTTTCTTGTTGTTCCGGTACATATTGCGCATTGCAACAAACATAATTATAGCCATTGCAGAAATTCCCAAACAGCTCATATAGAACCGTGTAAGACTAAAATATACATGATCCATTTCATAGGAATTCAAATACATGGTAATGTACATAGCTACAAATGATGCTGCCAACATTAGAACAAATTTTGTGTATTGGTTATTACCTTTTTTATCTTTATTTTCCATAGTTTTTGATTTTAAGATTAATAATTTTCTCTCTTTTTGATCTTCCTAATTGTCGGGGAACTAATATACCAAAGCAGAAAACCACTAAATACAGTAACAAGGCCTAGAATTGAAAAGATTCTTAATATTATGGTGTTAAAATCATCCCTGCCTTCGTAATCCATAGTATGGGTCATCCAAAGGAAATCGAACCAACGCCAATCACGGTGTCTTACGGTTTGGAAAGCTCCATCCCGAGCAGAAACATAAGCCATAAGATTGTTCGGAGTTTCATATGAAATAACATAGGCGGGAAGCCTTCCATTCCTATATTCCGAATATTTTCCTACTTGCTCTAGACGCTCAATGCCGGTAACTTTAAGTTCTTTTAACATATATCTTTCCGCAATTTGAAGGGCATCCGATTCCATAATTTCATTTTTTAACCTCCCCGTTTGCGCATGTACTAATTTCTGGTCATTAATCCAATAATAGGGTTCTCCTGCAATTTCACGAAGTGCAATTGAGGTTATCTTTTCCTCGGGTTCAATTGCAGAGGGACTAATTAAATTGGAATAGGCTGTTTTTCGAACGTGCTCCAGGCGAAATTGGTCTCCATGTATATCATCAATATCTGTCCAACTAAAATATGTGCCACTAATGGTCCACATCAAAAATTGGATGCCCAAGAAGATGCCCAGATAGCGGTGAGCCTTTCTGATCAATATCGCCGTTTTTCTTTTGGCCATATCCTTTAGTTTATATTTGAACCTTTTAGCCTAAGCGAATTGGCTATGACCGAAACCGAACTGAAACTCATAGCCAAGGCCGCTATCATTGGAGACAACAAAATCCCGAAAAAAGGATATAGCAATCCCGCAGCGATGGGAATCCCTAGGGTGTTGTAAATCATCGCAAAAAACAAATTCTGCTTAATGTTCTTCATTACCACATCACTTAGGTTTTTTGCCTTTACGATGCCATGAAGGTCGCCTTTCACCAAGGTAATGGAGGCACTTTCTATGGCCACATCGGTTCCCGTTCCCATGGCGATGCCCACATCGCTTTTGGCCAAGGCAGGGGCATCATTAATGCCATCACCAGCCATTGCGACGACTTTTCCGTTCTTTTGTAGTTTTTCCACTTCCTGCAATTTGTTTTCAGGTAGCATTCCAGCCTGAAAGTCAGCAAGATCGAGTTCGCTTGCAACGGCCTGTGCCGTATCATGATTGTCGCCCGTAAGCATTATCACGGCGATTCCTTTGTCCTGTAGTTCTTTGATGGCCTTGGCACTAGTTTCTTTGATTTTATCGCCTATGACCACATAGCCGACCGTATTACGGTCGATAGCCAGAAACGAAACTGTTTTGCCCTGTTTTTGGTAGGATAGGGCTTCTTCTTCCATTGTCTCGGAAAGTACTGATTTGGCCCGTTTCATCATTTTGGCATTACCTAGAAATACTTTCTTGCCATTGACAATTCCTTCAACACCTTTTCCCGTGACAGCATTAAAACCATCTGCTTTAAGGAATTCAGCGTTATGTTCCTTACCGTATTTAACGGTTGCTGCTGCTAATGGATGTTCGCTTTGACTGTTGAGTGAAATGATATATTGAAGTACCTCGCTTTCGCCGAAGTTTTTATTATCAAAAGAACCTACTTTCTCAACCGTGGGTTTTCCTTCAGTAATGGTCCCGGTCTTATCCACGATAAGCGTATCCACTTTGTCCATTTTTTCCAGGGCCTCGGCATTCTTTATGAGCACGCCGTTTTGTGCGCCTTTGCCAACACCCACCATAACGGACATTGGTGTGGCAAGACCCAGGGCACAAGGACAGGCGATTATTAATACGGCAATGGCATTCACCAAAGCATAAACATAAGCGGGTTCTGGACCCCAAATGGCCCATACCCCAAAAGTTATGGCTGCAATGATGACCACAATGGGTACAAAATAACCTGAAACCGTATCGGCCAGTTTTTGGATAGGTGCACGACTGCGACTGGCATCGTTGACCATCTGGATAATTTGGGACAGCAAGGTGTCAGAACCAACCTTTTCAGCTTTCATCAAAAAAGACTGATTGCCGTTTATCGTTCCGCTGCTTACTTTATCACCGACGGATTTGTTTACAGGAATGGGTTCGCCAGTAATCATCGATTCATCTATGGATGTTTCGCCCTCGGTAATAACACCGTCAACGGGAATCTTATCCCCCGGTTTTACCCTTAGAAAATCGTCCAATTCAATTTGGTCGATGTCTACTTGCTGTTCTTCCCCATCCACAACTTTAATTGCTTTGTTGGGTGCCAATTTTAAAAGTTCCTTTACTGCAGAATTGGTCTTGCTATGGGCGCGTGCTTCGAGCAATTGACCCAATAGAACCAAAGTCAGAATTACGGTAGCCGCTTCAAAATAAACGTGCACCGTGCCAGCTTCGGTCTTGAATTGGTCTGGAAAGAAGTCTGGAAATAACATTCCGAACACGCTAAACAACCAGGCCACACCGGCACCTATGCCAATAAGCGTAAACATATTTAGATTCCAAGACCTGATGCTTCTATATGCTCTCTCAAAGAACATCCAGGTGGCATAGAAAACAACCGGTACGGAAAGAGCGAACTGCACCCAGTTCCAATATTTCAATTCCAGAACGTCGTACAATGGATTGTTAGTCAGCATCTCCGACATTGCAATAATAAAGATGGGCAATGTAAAGGCAGTTGCTATCCAAAACTTTTTGAGCAGTTTTTTATACGTCTTTTCCTCGGCGGACAGGTCGGGTTCCATAGGTACCAAATCCATCCCGCAAATTGGACAACTTCCAGGAGCATCACTAATAATTTCCGGGTGCATTGGACATGTAAATTGAGTGGCCGAACTTGTTGTTAGTTTATGCTCCTCTACTAGGTCCATGCCACATACTGGGCAATCTCCCGGATGATTATAGGTTTTGTCACCCTCACAATGCATTGGACAGTAAAAAGTTCCTGATCCCTTACCTTCTGGTTTTGATTTCTTTTGCGCCATCTCCTTGGCATGATCACCGGGCATATGGATGGAATAACTTCCTCCATCTTTTTCCAATGCTTCTTGAAATTTCTGAATAGGAATGTGATTTTCCATTTCAATCCTGGCCTCTGCTTTTTCTAAATCCACCGAAACGTTGGATACCCCTTCCACTTTTGCCAATATTTCTTCAACATGGCTCCGGCAGCCATTGCAAGTCATTCCGTGTATATGATATAAATGTTTCATTGAATAATTGGATTTAGAATATTGTCTGTTTCAGTTTATGTTTCAAGGTTGATAGAGTCTAAATTGAATATTTTCAATTTATAATTGTAATTATCCCTTTGATATTCCCGACTTTCATTGGTCAGAAATTTAAATGGAATTATATGCCTGAAAAAGGAAGGATAATAAACACTAACCATTAACTATACTTCTCCTTCCCCAAACAGGACTTCACTTTATACTGCTGCTAAGTTCTTGTAAATATTTTGCGATATATGTCCTATCATCACCTGACAGCGTCGCATCCTTATGAATAAAAGTATAAGATTGCATTGGCATTTTTCCATTTTTGATCTGACTCTTGATCGACTTTAATTTGCTTTTCTTCCTTCTATCAGATAGTGTCCCCCATTCATTGAAGTTCAATACCGATTTTCCTTCATTAATGTGACTTTCCAAGTACCATGCCGCGGGTTGAATTTTATTGTACCACGGATACTTGGTGTTATTGCTGTGACAATCATAGCATGAAACCTCTATGATTCCCCGAATCTTGGATGGCACCTTATTGACCAACATAAAATCAGTATCGGGAACAACATCACTTTGGTTGGGATTGGTGGGTATAAATTGGATACCCACCATCACAACCAAAAAAAAAATCACTATGAATTTTAAAGCATTCACTTAATTAATCTCTTTCTGCACTTTTCCGCAAGTCAACATTTGGCTTCCGTAGTAAGGGTTCATAATCTCCTTGCTAGCACTTAACCAAGCAGTTCCCTTGTCATACATAGGACAGAACTGTTCATAAATGGTCATCGAGGTTCCCGTAATGGCCACTATATCGGTCATATCCTTACTTAGCGTCTTAAAGTGCTCGCGTTGGTGATTAATGTCACTCTCTCCAATATGCTCTGCGTGTTCTGTTGCATCTTCGATAATGTCTTTCAATTCGTTTTGCTCGTTATCGGAATAACTTGATGCATCAAAGGATTTGAGCGATTGTGCCAACATATTTCCCAGTTCCTTTGCTAGGGAATTGTCATCGTTGACCAAGGCGTCCTTCAAGCTGAAATAATCCTTCAATATCGCTTCCGCCTTGGCATCTTGACTTTTGCCCATAGCCATATCTTCTTTGTCATCCATGGTTTTTTGATGCATTTCAGTGCTCACCGGTGTTGTAGCTTCTTTTTTGTTCCCATCTTTACAGGAAACTGTTGCAATCATTACAGCGGCAAGTGCCATTGTACTCATTGTTCTTTTTACTGACTTCATTTTGTTTGTTTTAAATTGTTACTTGTTAAAATCGGGCTAAAAGGCCGCCACCCCAGCCATATCGGTTGTTGTAATTTGCTTGTATTGAAAAATTTCGGGATAGGATATAAGAGGCTCCCACCAACCACTGCGTTTCGCTTTGATAAGATGAATCCCCAATATCGTTCACCCAAACTAAGTCGGCTCGGTATTCGTATTCCCCTTCCAGAAAAATTCTCGGAAAAATCAAGAATTCCCTATCCAGACGAATTCTTGGCCTTAGTTGGTGGTCCATACTCACATCTACATTGAAGCGGTACGGAGTAAAGTATTTTAAACCCACCAAACCTACCGTATTAAAGGTGTTATAAGAATCGAGTGTGGAGGTTTCGGTATTTACCCCTACGTATAGGCGCACCCAATCATTAAGGTATCTGTTATAGTTTACTTCGGCTTCAAGGTTTTTGTCATAGTCAAATTCAGCCCGTAGTCCGAACTCGTTGCGGATATTGCTTGACATTAAAAAGAGTTCATTGAAGTTTGAGCCCAAGCGCGCCATCCCCCACGAATAATAATGGTCTGTTTCGTCAATCAGTTTTTGAACAGGAAAATCCTGCATCCTTTCATCCCTTGGGGTATCATAACTGAAAATGCGTGCCATACCACCCATCATATGGTACAGGATGTGGCAGTGAAAGAACCAATCGCCATACTCCTCGTTGTAAAACTCGATGACCACTTTCTGCATCGGTGGCACATTGACGGTATGCTTTAATGGGGAACGTTCGCCATTTTCGTTGATTACCCTAAAATAATGACCGTGTAGGTGCATCGGGTGGTGCATCATTGTAAGGTTGTTGAGCGTAATGCGGGTTACTTCACTTCCTTTGATTTTAATTTTATCCGTTTCTGAAAGCGGCACACCGTTCATACTCCATACATACCTTTGCATATTCCCGGTCAGGTTCAATAGAATATCGTTCACGGGCAAATCAGCATTGTAGGTCGTATTTTCGGTTGCCTTTAAGAAATCATAGTTGAAGTAGGTTTTTCGGGTATCATAATCGAAAGATGAAGTGTCTTTCTTCATCATAAACATATTGTGACCCATATGACCCTTCATTTTATTGGATGCGTTCTTTTGGTTCATAGGCATTGAATCCTTTCCTGCCCGTCCGGCAGGCGGGTTCATTCCCTCCATACCGTCCATCTTTTTGTCCATCTCCATTTGCATATGTTTTTCATTCATATCCATAGGTTTTTGGTCATCCATTTTCATTTTATCCATTTGGCCATTATTCATTGACATCTTATCGTGCATTCCCATATTCATCTTGCCGTCTTTCATATCCATATTCATTCCGTACTTTTGCATAAGATATTCCGGCGTGTTCTTCTTTTTGTTACCGGCCATTGCAGGTGCGCCCATTTTCATATTCATTTTGGCCATCTGTTTCATCATTGCCACCTTATCGGGCCTGTCGATTCTTTTTGCCGGATACAGGGTTCCTTGGCCCAAGCGCAACGAAGTACTTCCAGAGCCATCCTGTGCCGTTGCAGTAACCTCCAAAGTACCCTCGGGAACGGTAACTATAACATCATAGGTCTCTGCAATGCCAAAAAGAAAACGACTTTTGAATACAGGTTCCACATCAATACCGTCGCCGGAGACCACCATAGGATTTCCGCCTCCGAAATCCATCCAATAATAGGTAGAGGCGGATGCATTGATAAAACGAAGCCGCACTTTTTCGCCCGCCTCGAATTCTGGATATTCCGCCAAAGTTTTCCCATTGGTCAGAAATGCCGGATAATAGATATCGGCTATATCAGCACCTTCCATACGGTCTCTCCAAAACTTGAGTTGAGCACCAAATGCACCCTCTTTGATGACCCTCCCTAAAGGAACCGCCGTACCTTTTTTGACTTGATACCACTCATTCCCGCGCTTAAGGTTTCGCAGTACGTTCATTGGTTTTTCGTTGGTCCAGTCAGAGAGTACCACGACCAAATCCTTATCATATTCCAATGTTTTTTCCTTGGGCTGAATCATAATGGAACCATAAACACCCTTTTGTTCTTGGAGCATCGTATGCGAATGGTACCAGTAGGTACCCGATTGGTTAATGGGTATTCTATATTGAAAAGTGGTTCCAGGTTCTATTGGTGGGGTAGTCAAATAGGGTACGCCATCATAAAAGTTAGGCAGTATCAATCCGTGCCAGTGGACAGAGGTTTCCACGTCCATTTTATTGGTCACGTTTATGATGGCGAGGTCACCTTCAGTAAATTCCAATGTAGGTCCGGGAATACTGCCATTGATGGTCATCCCGTTTGCCGTTACTCCTCCAAGTGTTATTCTATTATTTTCCAAAACAAGGCTGTATTCCTTGACTGGTCGCCCCTCTTCCTTTCTATCCTGCCCGTTGGTTCCCACTTGGGCGAATACCGTGGAAGAAGACAGGAGTAATGTGATAATTCTTAGCAATTTCATAGTGTTTTCATTGTTATTGTTCAATAAAAATATTACTGGCATTCAGTATGTTGTATCCTAATTCTGGCTCATATCTATACAATTTTGTCCAAAGGATTTCTAAAATTTTTCCGGCCATTCTTATAATCTCTCAGGCTCATCCCAGTCTCGCTTTTAAATTGTTTGCTTAAATGATTGACGTTGCTGTAATCGAGCATCTGGCTTATTTCCATAAAATTGTATTCCGGTGTCTGGATAAGTTCCTTGATCTTTTCTATCTTCAGCTTGATAAAATATTTTTCAATAGTGATGCCCTCTGTAGTGGAAAACACCTTGCTGATTTTCGAATAGTCCCTTTGTAATTTATCCGCAAGAATATCTGATAGCTTACCTTTATTTTCAAGTGGCATCATATTCAGTAACTTTATCAATTCAATTTTTACTTTCTCCGTCAATTTATCCTCGGTCGAAATGATGAGTGCAAAACCGTGTTCTTTCAATAAAGTTTCGAGTTTATCTACATAATGGTCTTCAATATCCAATCGCAAACGGCCTAATTCTACCTGAAGCAATTCAATGTTATGTGCATGAAATTCGTCTTTCAACCCCTTTATACACCTGTCATAAACCATATTATTTATGTAGAAATCCTTGACCATAATCAATTGATTAAATAGTTAATAATTGCCGATTGTACGTAATACAATTGCACTGATTCGACTTGGTTCAATTGAAATTTTAACTGCAATTCCTGAATATCCAGCACATCATTAAAATCAATAGTACCAGTCTCATAATTTTTCATAAGAATTTCTTCAGCATTTTTGGACTGTTTTAGATTGATTTGTTGGGTGTTATACTTGATACGTGCCTCATTACGAACTGACTCAGCCTTTGCCAATGCTGATTGAAGTAGATTAATGCGCTCATTTTTTTGCAATTCGGTTTCTTTTAGACGCATTTCGTTTTGCTTGGAAACAGATTTAATACGATTGTTAAAAATAGGGAAAGAGAAAGTTACCATGGGCATCACAATATCTTTCCCATTATCTTCAAAATTCATGTCCGGTCTTTCCTGAACAGGAATGAAATCCACTCCAAAACCAATATTGGGAGCACCATCCTTTTTGTTGAGCAATTCTGATTGGACTATGGATTCATACAATTCATCGTACTTCAGGATTTCAGGGTTAAGTTCCAATCCATTCCCTAAGTAAATAGGGTCCTCCAAGGGAAGGGTCATTTCCGAAACAATACCTATAGACATGGTTGTCTTTCTATTTAAAAGATTGTTGAAATTAGATTTTTCGGCCACGTAGTCCTGATCCAAAATTTCCCTTTGTTGGCGTAATTCATTTTGACGTATTTGTAATTTCAGTACATCAACGGCCGAAGCCTTACCTACTTCCACCGAAGTCAATGCCAATCGCTCATACGTTTTCAGTAATTGTATGTTCTGATCTAGTACCTTTTGCTTTGCTTCAATGGCATGCAATTGGTAATAAGATTGGGCCACAGCAAGCGCCAATTTACGTTTGGCGATAGCTATTTCTATGTAATCCACATTGGACATTGAAACAGCATAATTTTGCCGAGCTGTTATGGTCCCAAACCAGGGCAACATCTGCGATACCGAAAACCTGGCCCGTTGTGCTCCAGTTCGTGTTTCCGGTTCACTTACAAAATAGCCTGCGCTCAGGTTGGTGTTGGGTAGCGTATTTACCTCGTTTACCTTCTCTTGGGCAATGCTATATTTTAGATTAAAGGCCTGTATCTGTGGATTATTTTCCTGAGCCTCCAGAATATAAGATTGCAGATCCTGTGCTTCTGCCCAAGTCGAAACCATTATTAAACAAATGAGGATTTTAATATTTTTCATTTACTTACTCTTTTTAATTGAAATTCCTTTTTCCAACTATAAAGTACCGGTACAATAAAATAAGAAGTGATATCTATGACCATTCCCCCAAAAATGGGGATTGCCATTGGGATCATTATATCACTGCCTTTTCCGGTAGACGTCATTACGGGCAGGAGGGCAAGGATTGTTGTGACTGTGGTCATTAAACAGGGTCTAATACGTTTTTCCGCTGCCTCTAGAGCAGCTATGCGTATCCCCTTTTTATCGGTTGGATTTTCTCTGTCAAAAGTTTGTGTTAGGTAAGTGGCCATGACTACCCCATCATCTGTAGCAATACCAAACAGGGCAATAAATCCTACCCATACGGCCACACTTAGATTGATTGTTTTCATGTTAAACAGATCCCTAAGGTTTTCTCCGAAAAAACTGAAGTTTAAAAACCACTCTTGGCCGTATAGCCATATCATGATGAATCCGCCAGCAAAAGCCACTGTAATTCCCGTAAATACCATTAGGGAGGTTGCTACGGATCTAAACTGAAAATATAGTATCAAAAAGATAATGGCTAATGCCAAAGGAACCACAATAGATAGCGTTTTTTCTGCGCGTAATTGGTTTTCGTAGGTTCCGGTAAATTGATAAGTAATTCCCTTAGGAACCACTAGTTCTCCGCCATCTATTCTTCCCTTGATTATGGTCTGGGCATTCTCTACCACATTTACTTCTGCAAAGCCATCAAGTTTGTCAAACAAAACATAGCCAACTAAAAAGGTGTCTTCGCTTTTGATGACTTGTGGCCCTTGTTCGTATCTTATATTTACCAATTGGCCCAATGGCACGGGACTTCCTTTTTCAACTGGAACATATATGTTTTCGAGATCCGTTGGATTTTCCCGTAACTCCCTTGGATAACGAACCCTTATTGAGTACCGTTCCCTGCCTTCAACAGTTTGGGTCAAAGGCATTCCGCCCACCGCTACTTGTAGAACTTCTTGTACGTCCATTACAGATATGCCATAACGAGCAAGTTGCTTACGATCGATATCTATCAATAAATAGGGCTTACCAACGATACGGTCTGCAAATACGGCCTGTTCTTTTACGCCATCTACCTGTTTAAGGATTTTTTCCAATTGCAGACCAAAGGCTTCAATTTCCTGTAAATCCTGACCCTTTACTTTTATGCCCATTGGTGCGCGCATACCAGTTTGCAGCATCACCAAACGTGTTTCTATGGGTTGCAATTTAGGAGCGGAGGTAATTCCAGGAAATTTAGTTACCCTTACAATTTCGTTCCAGATATCGTCAGGAGATTTTATTTTTGGTCGCCAGTTCCTATAATATTCACCGTTATTATCTGGAACCAGGTCATCATTGGTTACTATTGTTTGCAATTGATACTCCTCGTAATGTTTGTCACCGTCCAATTTGTTATTGTGATTAATATTAAAATTGCCATTTTTCAAAACAAAAAGGCCATCCTCATTAACTTTATACCGTTGGCGTTCTCCTTTCGAATTACGCATGTACTCCGATTTGTATTGAATTACATTTTCGTACATGGAAAGAGGTGCAGGGTCCAATGCCGATTCTGTTCGTCCGGATTTACCTACTACAGTTTCAATTTCGGGAATGCTTGCTACGGCCATATCTAGCTGTTGTAGCACGCGCTTATTCTCTTCTACACCTGCATGAGGTAATGATGTAGGCATTAATAAAAATGAACCTTCGTTTAAAGAGGGCATAAATTCCTTGCCGGTATTTTTCATGATAATAAATCCCAATGTTAAAACCGTGGTAGGAATTATCAAGAAGAGTAATTTGTTTGCCAGCGCCCATTGGAGAATACGGGAGTAATAGTTTCTGAAAATCGAGAAACTTCCCAACAGACCAAAACAGATAATACTAACGAAGATCAGGTTCATGAATATGCTTCGATCAAAACCAAGAGGCCTCCAATACGCCGCAAGCAGCAGTATTATGGCTACAACCGATATGATAATATTGATCAAATTTGCTCTTTTAGAGGAAACTTTCCCCAGTATACCCAAAAACGCGGTTGTTGCAAAAGCTATCAGAATCAACCCAAGCCAATATCCATAAAAGATGGCTGTGATGCCAAGCATAACGAGGATGGCATTTAAAATATATTTAGAATTTTGTTTAAGGTTGTTCTTTTTAAAGAACACTGCCGCAAATGGGGGAATTAAAAACAGTGCTATAATCAATGAGGCCGTAAGTGCCATGGTTTTGGTGAAGGCCAATGGACGGAAGAGTTTGCCCTCCGCACCTATCATTGTAAATACAGGTACAAAGCTTATAATAGTTGTAAGTACGGCGGTTAAAATGGCACCGGAAACTTCTGAAGTGGCATTATAAATAATTTCGTTGATCGTATATTCGGTGCCGTTTTCGTTATGACGCAACTTCTCATCTTCCAAGTGTCTTATCATATTTTCGGCGAGAATTACCCCAACATCCACCATGGTACCGATTGCAATTGCGATACCTGATAGGGCAACAATATTGGCATCCACATTAAAAAGCTTCATGGTAACAAAAACCATTAATACAGCTACAGGTAATAAACCGGAAATAAGTATGGAAGCCCTTAAATTGAATATCATTACAATTATGACTAAAATAGTAATGAGAATTTCCAAGGTCAAGGCTTCATTAAGTGTTCCCAGGGTTTCATGTATCAATTCCGTTCTATCGTAGAAAGGAACTATGGTCACCTGCGAAGTTGTACCATCCTCTAACTGCTTTGATGGTAGACCAGCGGCCAACTCCTCAATTTGTTTTTTAACATTGTTAATGACTTCTAAAGGGTTTGAGCCATACCTAGCTACTACTACTCCACCAACAACTTCGGCTCCTTCCTTGTCCAATATTCCACGACGAGGGGCCGGCCCCATGTGTACCTTGCCTAAATCCTTAATGCGGAGGGAAGTGAAATTTTCTGAACTTACAACTGCATTTTCAATATCCTCAATAGACTCGACATAGCCAAGGCCACGCACCAAGTATTCGGCTTGATTAATCTCCAAGGTCTGGGCACCTATATCCTGATTAGATTTTTTAACGGCTTTGACAATATCGCTCAAGCTAATATTGTACTGCCGCATAATTTCAGGATTTACGTCCACTTGGTACTCCTTAACATATCCACCAATGGAGGCTACTTCTGAAACACCTGCAGCAGAAGAAAGCGCATATTTTACGTAATAGTCCTGAATACTTCTTAATTCCTGAAGATCCCATCCCCCGGTAACATTACCATCTTTATCCCGACCTTCCAACGTATACCAAAAAATCTGCCCCAGACCAGTAGCATCGGGACCTAGTGCAGGATTTACATTGTCAGGTAATAGTCCGCTGGGTAAGGAATTAAGTTTTTCCAAGATTCGACTTCGTGACCAATAGAATTCAATATCTTCTTCAAAAATGATATAGATACTTGAAAAACCGAACATGGAGGAGCTACGTATCGTTTTTACTCCTGGGATTCCAAGTATCGAGGTAGTAAGTGGATAAGTAATTTGATCCTCTATATCCTGAGGGGACCTTCCCTCCCACTTGGTAAAAACTATTTGCTGATTTTCACCTATATCAGGAATAGCATCCACAGCAACCGGATCTGTAGGTAAAAATCCTGTATCCCAATTAAAAGGGGAGTTGACAATGCCCCAGCCTACAAAAAGAGTAAGCATTAGAACCGCAACGAGCTTATTTTCTATTAGAAATTTTATGCCTTTGTTCAGCATGGATTCTGGTAATTAGACAGTTATACATTTGTGTGTTGATGGGCGTACAGAATATTGAACGCAACAAAAGTTGCCCATATCGGATGTACCGTTGGGCTTATATCCCGATAGTTTTCGGGAACTGTCTAAAAATCAAATCAAATATACTTCGTAGAGAGTCTGTGCGTCCTGTTTGAGAAACGGTGGTGAGTAGTCAATAAAATGTTTGATGTTTTCATCAAACCCCTCATACAGATTAATATAAGAATAAAGAAATGCAGCAACAAAAATTTGCTGCTCAAAAGTAATTTTATCAAATGATATTTTGAGGTCTTGATTAGCTTGCTTGACCAACTGGTGTTCTGTACAACAAGACTTTGAAGTAATTTCCGTTTCGCAATCTTGTGTAGGCTGTTCTTTTTCCATCCCACAGCTATCCGCAACTCCATTGAATGAAAGATCTACCAAAGATGTTCCGCAAAAGTGCATGTCCATGGTAAAGGACATTGTAGTAATCATAACCACAAACGCCATGGAAACCGCTAAAACCTTATGGAAGATTTTCTTCATACCATGCAAAAATACAAAATTTTGTTATTATTAATTGAGATTAACAGAATTTTAATTTAAATATTTAGCAATAATGAACACCTTTTTGGGCGAGCTGGCAAACAGTTATACCATAATATCATTATACGAAACAATCGTCATCTTTTGACCTTAACATTTTCTTGCAGCTTGTGCATTCATAGAAAAATTGATAAGCATCCGTGGGCATTTGCTCTTCTTTTTTATGTCCACGGTTGGGGCATTTTAAAGTAATAAAGACCTTTATTTTTATATTATTCAACAATTTTATATCCTGTGCTGTTAATGGCTTTTTGGATTGCGGCCAAATCGGTTTTGGCCTTCTCATACTTCACTACTGTATGCGCATCTTCGTAACTGGCCTTGACCGATAAAATGCCATCCAATTTGTTGACCTCGCTCTGTACGTGTCTTCACACCCTGCGTAGGTCATTCCTTCTACATCAAAGACATGCTTTACGATATTGGATTGTGAAACGTCAATAACATCCTTACCGGGCTGTGCATAAAACATATTCGAGTAGTTTGGAAATGCCAATATCAATCCCGCGAAAACTGTTACTATTAAAAGAAAGCTCTTTGGTTACCAAAAGAAGGGTTTTGCATCATCCTCACAAGCACAGCCAATTACCTTCTGGGCTTTTGGTCGTAGTTTCTGGTACCAGGCTAAGACCAATACGAGTACAATGATGTCGATAAGATAGGGCCGAAATGGTTCCACCCAAGAAAAGGTGGATGCGATTCCACTGGTTCCTGCAATCAATGCCATAACCGAGGTTATACAACATATTGATGCCGCTATGGCCGTCAATATTCCGGCGTAGGCGACCTTGTTCGAGGTTTTTCCTGTTTCCATTTTATGCTACCTTTTTATTTTCTGAATTTTGGCAAAGACATTGTCCAATACTTCGTTATGATTCTGGACCAGTGAATAATACAGGGTCTGCCCCTCACGTCTCGAAGTAATCAATCCTACATCCTTCATTTTACGTATGTGCTGTGAAACTGAGGGTACACTCATTTCAAGTATATCAACAAAATCGCAGGGACATAGCTCACCTTCCTCTTTCAAAAAGAAAAGTATCCTTAATCGCGTTTCGTTACCGGCCAAGGCCAGGACTTTGCAGATTGCGGTAATTGCCTCTGAGTTTGTTCCTTGGGTTTCGCGACAGCGTGTAGTTGTTTTTGGTTGGCCTCTGCGCGCGTACAACTCAATTCAAGTGTTATAGTATTATTTTCAGGAAAGATATATTCATGTAATTATTTAAGCAAATACTTAAATAAAGTTAATATCGTAACCCTATGTTTTTAAAGGGTTACGATAGAACTATCTAATTATTTCTTGAAACCATCAATTGATATACACAGGGAATTACTAACAAGTTTAAAATGGTCGCAGATAACAATCCCCCCAAAATAACCACTGCCATAGGGCTTTGTATTTCACTACCAGGCTCGCCGCCTTTTAGTGCCAATGGAATCAATGCCAAACCTGTTGTAAATGCCGTCATTAAGATCGGGTTTAGGCGATCTAAAGCTCCTGTTTTTATCAATTGAAAACCTTTCATTCCATCCTTTCTCAAATCCTCATATCTGGAAACCAAAAGGATTCCATTTCGGGTTGCGATACCGAAAAGGCTAATAAAACCTATGGTCACTGCGATACTGATAATTCCGGAAGTGAAGTACACGATCAATATACCACCGATTAAAGCCAAAGGCAGATTGATCAATACTACAAATGCCAGTTTTACATCTTTAAATTCATAATACAATAGCAAGAAAATGATAGCTATTGCAATGACTGCAGTGAACATAAGTAATTGGGATGCTTTGGATTCGCTTTCAAACTGTCCGCCATATTCCACCCGGTAACCTTCCGGAATTTTTACATTACTGCCAACAACATCCTTTATTTCATTTACGGCACTTCGCAAATCCCTGCCCTGTACATTGGCAGCGACTACAATTTTACGTTGCACACCCTCTCGGTTAATAGTGTTTGGACTGCTCACGGATTGAACGGTTGCCAATTCACCTAATATTGTGTATTTTCCATTGGGAAGGCTTACCAATGTATTGTTGATGTTCTCAATGTCATTCCTAAATGGTTTTTCGTAGCGCACAACCAGACCGAAATATTGTTGACCTTCATAAATTTCACCAGCTTCTTCACCTGCAAAAGCAATATCTACCTGCTCCATTAAATTGCCTACCGTCATTCCATAGGCTGCCAAAATTTGACGTTTAGGTTTGATGCGTATCTGCGGAACTTCTATTTGTTGGTCTACCGCTACATCCGCCAAGCCATCAATATCTTTGATGCTCTTCTCTACGCTCTTGCCTACTTCAAATAAACGTTGTAGGTCGGAGCCATAAATCTTGATCGCAATATTGGCACGTGTACCCGATAGCATATGGTCTATCCGGTGAGCAATAGGTTGCCCTAATGTAATGTTTACCCCTGGGGCAATGCTTAATTTTGTACGGACTTCTTCAAAAAATTCTTCCTTGGTTTTGTCTTTCAAAATAAAGGGCACATCAATTTCTGAAGCATTTACACCTTGTGCGTGTTCATCCAGTTCTGCTCGTCCTTGTCTTCGGGTAACCACTTCAACTTCGGGCAGGTCCAGTAATATCGTCTCTATCAATTTTCCTGTTTTGTTGCTCTCTTCCAAAGACATTCCCGGGGGTCCTACCACACTAATTACCAAAGAGCCTTCATTAAATTCTGGAAGAAAACTTCTTCCCAATTGTGTTAAAACTAAAAGACTTACAATAAAGGCAATGACCGTTACACCAATGACAGCTTTTGGAATTTTTGTGGCACGTTCCAAGGTATTTCCATAATGTTTCTGTAACCATCGTTCCACCCGTGTGCCCTCTGCTTGTTTGTTCAAAAGCTTTTCGTTATCCAACAAATAGGAACATAATATTGGGGTTACCGTTACAGCCACGATCAAAGACGTTAGAACAGATGTAACAAACGCAATGCCCAACGGTTGCAATAAGCGACCTTCCATTCCGCTCAAAAAGAATAGCGGTATAAATGATACAATGATAATCAAGGTGGCGATAATGATCGAACTTCGTATTTCTACGGAAGCGTCCCGAACGACCGTAATTGTCGATTGCCGACCAGACTTTGGTTTTCTGATATTTTCTCGCAGGCGCCTATACACATTTTCCACATCAATAATAGCATCATCCACCAAGGCGCCTATAGCAATTGCCATCCCACCTAAACTCATGGTATTAATAGTATAACCCAGCCATTTTAAGATGATAATGGACACCAATAAGGAAATAGGAATGGCAAGCAATGAAATTACCGTTGTTCTCCAATTCATTAAAAAGATGAAAAGGATGATCATTACAAAGAATGCACCTTCCATTAAGGTTTGATTCAAATTACTGATCGAGGCATCAATAAAATCTGATTGTCTAAAGATTTGACTTTTGATGTTTACACCTTTTGGCAAAGTTGCCTGTAAATCAGCAATAGCTTCATCCAAACGATCTGTAAGTTCCAATGTGTTTACATCCGGTTGCTTTGAAATGGTTAAGATCACCGCAGGGTTTGCATTCAATGAACCATCCCCGATCTTGTCGGCAGCTCCAATTTGCACCGTGGCCACATCCTTAATTTTGATGGTTTGACCATTGACCTGTTTTAAAACTGCTTCCTGTAAATCCTCCAATACATAGGCTCTACCACTTCCTTTGATAATGTATTGGTTCCCATATTGATTGATAACACCACCTGGTGCATTGGCATTGGCCTCTTTAACCTTTTCTACCAATTCTGAAAGACTTACATTGTAATGTTTCATCTTTTCAGGGTTCGCAAATACTTGGTATTGCTTATAATCGCCACCAATAACCACCACATTGGCGATACCACCAATGGCTTTTATACGTGGTCTAATGGTCCAATCGGAAAGGGTTCTGAGCTCCATTGCCGAAAGGCTATCCGAAGTAACTCCCATGAGCATTATTTCGCCCATAATGGATGAAATAGGAGCCATAGTCGGCGCACCTATTCCTTCTGGTAAATTTTCCCTTACCATTGGGATCCGTTCGCTCACAATTTGGCGTGCACGATAGATATCGGTTCCCCAATCAAATTCTACCCAAACAATGGATATACCTGCTGCCGATGAAGAACGGATTCTTCGAACATTTGGCGAGCCGTTCAAGGCTGTTTCCAGTTGATAGGTTACTAATTTTTCAACTTCTTCAGATTCCATTCCATGGGCTTCGGTAAGAATGGTTACAGTAGGTGCCGTAAGGTCTGGGAATACATCGACGTTCATTGTCCTGGCATAATAAATACCCAACACGCTCAATGCGACCGCTCCCAATAGAATGACCAATCTATTTTGAAGTGAAATTGATAATATTTTGTTTAACATTTCTCTTCTATTTTTTTAATGTTCGTGACCGTGTGCAGGTGTTGAACCGGACATTGAAGCCATTTTAACCTGATATGCTCCTGTGGTTACTACCACTTCCCCAATCTCCAGACCTTGGAGTATTTCAACATTTTCTCCATTGCGCTTTCCAATTTTTACAGGCCTTCTTTCAAAACTTTCTCCTGAAAGTTGTACCATAACGGAATAGCTACCGTAATCTTCCAACAAAGCATTTACAGGAATCATTGTGTTTAGGGTTGCGTTGCCCATTGCAATTTGAACCTGGGTCAAGCTCCCTTCCGGCATTTCAATATCATCATTGACCTTGGCGAATACTGAAATTAGCGGTCTGTTGTTATCTACATCTTTAGCAATGGAAAGGATCAAACCTCCAGAAGATGCAGCATTACGCCATTGACCATCCTTGGTCTGATACCAAATGCCTTGTGCATTCTCCATGGTGAGTCCATAAGAAGGTGCAATTTGGGTCTTTAATACCCTGGACCGAAGCGTTCCTACAGTTACCATTGCTGCTCCTTGGTCTACATAATCCCCATTGGCAACATTTATCGCTGTGATATAACCATCAAATGGTGCCCGAATTTGCTTTCCGTCACCTGCCACTCCAGCCGCAAGGCCTTGATAATTGGATCGGGCGATATTGAAATTGCTTTCTACTTTTTCAAACTCTGCTTTAGGAACAATTTTCGATTCGTACAATTGCTTTTTACGTTCATATTCGGACTTTGCCTGTTCAAAACTGGAACGCGCCTTTGCAATTTCTATACTCAAATTATTGGATGCCAAACCTTGACTGCTAACATTGATCAATAATTGGTCTTTTTTTACTGGCGTACCCTCGGTAAGATTGCTTACTGCAAAATCCACCACCCCGTTGGATTTTGCTGCCATTGTCTTAACGGAACCGGGCGAAGGCATCCAAACACCTGAGGTATTTATAACATCATAGATTTTACCATTGACCGCAGCAGCTGTTTGAAAGTCTATTTTCCAAGCTTGTTCCTTCAGAAATGAAATGCTCCCATCATCTTTGGCTGCACCCAAGGCCTTTATGGCTTCATCTGCATTGGCATATACAGTAATATCATCAATAACGATCTTATCTGAATATCCGGGCGTAGTTAATTCAAAGACCAACTGATAGTTCCCTGCTTCCTTGGGCTGAATTGCAGGTGAAAATATCCCAGGTGATGTGGGTGCATCCGCCGTATTCCTGATGCCCTTACCATCTTTTATTAAGCTTACGGTTACCGAACCTTCCCTAACAGGCTGGTGTCTGTCCATTTCGGTAAAATGAGCAGCGAATCTACTTCCATTTCCAACTATTAATGCAGGAAATTCTACGAATAGTTCTGTTTTGTCCGTCCAAATGGTGTGGTCCAATCGGGGAATTTCTTCTCCAATGTGACTACCATCGGCATTATGTGCGTGTGCATCATCTGCCTTGTTATTACAAGACATAGCCAAAAAGGCAAGCACTATAATTATATATTTCATTTGCTACAACTATTTATATTTTAATGATTGTGGTGCTCAGAACCATCATCATGTTTATGGGTTTCAGGTTTAATTGCCATAGAGTCCTTATCAACATGGAACTCTTCTTGTTCTATAGTTTCCTCGTGCATATGACCGCCGTTTGCATCGTGGTCATGACCGTGCTCTTCCGTACTTTCTGTCTTTGATATTGTGTCTCTACAAGAAGTTAAGGCAACTGTTGAAACTAGGGCTACTGCGTATACTATTTTAAAAATTTTCATAATGTTTTATTTTAAATTTTATAATTGATGTTTTAATAATTGTGCCTGGAGCAAATGCAACTCTTTTTCCATTTGCAGCATTTTATCTGATGCATTTCGGTAAAATTGGAGCTCTACATAATAATCCATAAAAGAATACTCGCCCAACATATAGGCTTTAAAAAGTAATTTTTCACTTTCTAAATTACTCATCGTCGCTTGATACTCATTATACTTTGAGTGCATCAATTGGTAGCGATTAAAAGATTCTTGAAATTGGGTGTAAAGGGTATTTGTTATTACTTGGGTATTCGTTTGCTGATACTCATGGTTTGCTTGTGCAGCTTTCACCCTGTTTTTACTGCCCCATATGGGAATGGAAAGTCCCCCATAAAATCCCGAATAATTATTTCCATTTACTCCTTGATAGTTGTAGCCTAGAGCGACATTTGGAAGTACCTTGTTTTGCTCCAATTTCATTTTTTGCAAGGAGGCAACCTCATTCGTCTTCAATTCTAGGAGCGAAGGGTCGTTGGCTACTTTTTCCTGCCAAAGCTTGTCCATGCTTCCTATTTTAACGGGCAAAACAATTTGCAATGAAAGTCCATCCAATGGTTTGTCGCCATTTAAGGTTTTAAGTTTGGAAATTAGAATCTGGATGTCGTTTTCGATTTGTTCAACGACAAATTGTTCCTGAATCCAGGCAACTTTGGCTTTATTCAAATCTAAAATACCTACCTGCTCCTTGTCATAGAGCTCCTTAATCTGATCAAATACCTGTTTACCTTGGGACCTTCTTTCGGCCTCAATGCCTTTTTGCTTCTTTAAGAAAGCAAGTTCTATAAGTTACTCCTTCGCATTTAATAGCACCAACTGTCTCCTTTTCGTATAGGCAGTTTGTAGTTGCTCCGATCTTAAATCGTTCCACTTACCCCTTGCAGCGTATACCGTTGGGAACTCAAAAGATTGTGATATTTGATATTCCGTATAAGTATCTGCGGTATTATCGCCAAAAGGCAAATAATAGCCAGATAGCTGTGGGTCCGGCAAATTGTTGGTGCTCTTGTTTTCGAGCTGTTGACTTTCAATATAGGATTGATAGCCTTGTAACTCGGTATTATTCTGTTCTATTTCAGCAAGTAATTCCTCCAAATTTCTGTTTTGAGAGAAACCACTAACAAAAAACAGGCATCCGCAAATAGCGAATACTATATGTTTATTCATTGTTTGTGAATTTTAGGTTTAATCAAAATTTATAAAAGGATTACTACCATAGCGGTAAGTATTCCTAATCGATTAACCTAAATATGGGGGACCTCGTGTATCGAGGCATGAGAGATAAGAATTAAAATAAGTATTCGGTGGATGATAAATAGGAGATGCTCTATTTTGCCCATCATCAATTAAAAAAAGACCTTGAATATCAAAAACACCATTAGCAATCTCTTCACCAATAATGGTCTGATTTTCAACAATGTCCCCATTAAATAATCCAATTTCGCTCGACACCGTAGAATGGACGTGCATATCCAAAAAGAATCCAAAGAAACCTAAAGGTGAATTTTCGTCTTCTTGGGAATGGTCATCATTGTGATGGTGTTCGCCCGTATGTGCAATAACTGAATGGGAATGTGTTTCCTCATGTTGATGATGCAAATGAGGAAAGGCTTGATGCAGCATCATAAAGCTGAACAGGCCTAAAAAGAATAATGCTTTTATGTGATTGTACTTTTGCATCAAAAACAAAGATAACTTTTCCGATTTAATTTTAAACAGATGTAAAGCTTTTTTAAAATTTTGATTGGGCTATAGTAAAAAAAAGGTTTTTCCTATGAAATATAAACTCTAGCAGTCCCAAGAATCTAGTTTTTAGCATGGGGAATGTGCCAAAAAAGGTATATTTAATTAGATTTTGCGATTATTTCGATGAAAGTTTTGCACAACATCTACTTTTAGATACTAATTCAATATTTGAGGCAAATTTTTGCTACTTTTCATTTTTTGAAACATAAAGGATTTAATATTGCAAGTATGGTGACAACCAATTTAGAAAAATTAGTAAGCAAAATCATTGGCTATGTGATGTTAGAGGATAAGTTACGCATTCTTGAACATTTCGTTTTCCCAAACTATTGCTATAATATTTATATCCTGTAATTTACACTATACCCATTTCACGATTTTACTTATCGGAGAAAAGCAGGTAAAAGAAATAAAAAATAGCATCGAAAAAATATACTATAAATCCTATGATAAATATTCCAGCAATTACGAGGGTGCCATATAATCTGTCCTTTTTGGTCACCGTCCGATCCTTATGTTTTTCCGGTGTCTTATTTTCTCTCCTCTTTCTCCTACTTTGAGACATATACTTAATCCTATTTATTGGTTTTTTTCCAATTGATAATTAGTGCCACACTTTTTTTTGAAGGCGAATGGCATTGAGTATTGCCAAAAAGGCCACCCCGACATCAGCAAAAACAGCTTCCCACATTGTCGCTATTCCGAACGCCCCTAGAGCCATTACCAACACTTTTACGCCAAAGGCAAGACCAATGTTTTGCCAAACAATTCGTCGTGTGGAACGCCCTATTTGAATAGCACGTGCAATCTTACTCGGTTGGTCGTTTTGGATAATAACATCTGCAGTCTCAATAGCCACATCGCTGCCAAGACCTCCCATAGCAATTCCTACATCACTTGCCGCCAACACAGGTGCATCGTTAATACCATCGCCAATAAATGCAACTTTGGTATCGAGCTGCTTTTTTAGTTTTTCGACTTCGTTAAGTTTATCTTCAGGTAATAGACCACCCTTCGCCCAATCGATTTTCAATTCTTTTGCTACCTGCTGGGTTATGGAATCCTTATCGCCAGAAAGCATGATGATTTTGGAAATCCCTGATTGCCTAATTTGCTTTATGGCTTGATGCGCATCGTTCTTTAGTTCATCCGCAATGGTCACATAGCCTGCAAATTTTCCATCAATGGCAACCATTACAATTGATTCTACGATACTATCTGTTTCTGAACTTACTTCTATTTTGTTAGAGGTCATTAAGGCCTTATTTCCCACCAACACGGTTCTTCCATTGACCGTTCCTTTTAACCCTTTCCCGGCGACTTCGGTAACCTCGGTCGCTTCAAAATCAGCACCCTCAGCCTTGTATTCCAAAATTGCCTTTGCAATGGGATGGGTGGATTGTTCTTCCATCGACATTAGGTACTGCACAAATTCCGATTCGGTAAAAGCCGAGCTGGTTACAACTTCCTTGATTTTAAAGACCCCTTTAGTAACGGTTCCCGTTTTATCCATTACGATGGTTTTTACCTTGGTCATCGCATCTAGGAAGGATGCACCTTTAAAGAGAATCCCATTTCGGGAAGCTGCACCTAGACCCCCAAAATATCCTAGCGGAATGGAAATGACCAAGGCACAAGGGCAGGAAATCACTAAGAAAATCAGCGCACGGTAGAGCCATTCACGGAACACGTAATCACCTACAAAAAAGTAGGGCAGGAATGTCAGCCCGATAGCTAGGAAAACAACGATGGGGGTATAAATCCGTGCAAACTTTCTGATAAAAAGCTCCGTTTTGGACTTTCGGGCGGTGGCGTTC
Source organism: Arenibacter troitsensis (assembly GCF_900177645.1). Lineage (GTDB taxonomy): Bacteria > Bacteroidota > Bacteroidia > Flavobacteriales > Flavobacteriaceae > Arenibacter > Arenibacter troitsensis. The sequence continues at coordinate 109,060 of NZ_FXAO01000009.1, read as the reverse complement.
TGTACCATATCCAAAATTCGTGCTATGGAACTGTCCTTAAATTCCTTTGTCGTTTCCATTTCTATAACACCATCGAGGTTGATGCTACCGGCAAATACCTTTTCATCCTTTGCAATGGTATCGGGTTTGCTTTCTCCTGTCAAGGCTGCCGTATTAAACGAACCTTTTTCAGAAAGTAGCATACCATCAAGCGGTACTTTCTCCCCCACTCGTACCTGAATCTTCTCACCTATAGCAACCGTTTCTGGATTGACGGAAATAAAGTCGCCATCGCGAAATACCAGTGCTTCATTGGGGCGTACGTCCAGCAAAGCTTTGATGTTTCCCTTAGCACGGTTGACAGCGGCATTCTGGAACAATTCGCCCACAGCATAGAATAACATCACGGCCACACCTTCCGGATATTCGCCTATAGCAAATGCCCCCAAAGTTGCAATGGACATCAAGAAGAATTCCGTAAAGAAATCCCCCTTTTTAATACTATTCCAACCTTCTTTAATTACCGGAAACCCTACAGGTATATAAGCTACTGAAAACCAAACGATTCTGAACCATCCACTAAAGAAAGGAATGGCTTCAAAATAATCAATGGCAATTCCGATTATCAGCATAACAAAGCTGAAAATCGCAGGTAGGTAAGTTCTAAAATTGGATATTTTTTTAGGACTACTGTGATTATGGCCATCATCCAGCCCCGGCTGGCGGGCGTGACTGTGCTCGCTTCGATGTTCCTTGGTTTCTAAATCGCGTAAGTTTACTTTTTTCTTTTTCATATTGGATATCAAGTTCTTAAAAATAAGAGTGCAATGGACGTGCATTTATTGGCCGCTACACTTCTCACAAATTCCCGTTATCACCAAGTTTGCATCCTCGGCGATGTAACCGCTGGGTAAGTTGATATGAGGAATTTTATGATCCGTTAAGCAAACTGTTTTATCGCAATTACTACAATGAAAATGTAAATGTAGGTCTTGGTCCAGCTCGCAATTACATCCTTGTTCGCATAAGGCATATTTTGAGATACCTGTACCATCATCAATATGATGAACAATCCCCTTGTCCTCAAAGGTTTTTAGTGTCCTGTATAATGTTGTTCTTTCAGCTTTAACAAAGGCATTTTCTATATCTGTAAGTGCTATCGCCACTTCCTTTTTAGCCATAAATTTATATATGAGAATACGCATCGCTGTTGGTCGTATTCCATTGTTTTCCAATGTTTTTTCAATTTCGGTCATTCTAGTATTTATTATAAAGAATTAAATTGATTGTGGTGCAGGCGATGCCAATCCAGATTAGGGCGATAATGAGTACAGCCATCACACTTTTTTTTCTCTCCCATTCATACGTTTTGGCCAGTATCCGACTGGTCTCCAAAACTTCCTTTGGTATTAGCTTTATCGCCAAATAGATGCCCAATGGCAACAAAATTAAATCATCCAACAATCCCAGTATTGGAATAAAATCTGGTATCAGGTCAATTGGGCTAAGGACATAGCCCAAAGTAATAACAATTATAGCCTTTGCAGTCCAGGGTGTTTTTGAATTCTGATAGGCCAAATGGAGGACAACTAAATCCAGCATTAATTTTTTGGCCTTCGCCTTTAATTTTTTTATTATTAACATATCAATTAATCATGATGCCCGCCTACTGCTTTGTTCATTACCGCTTTTAATGTAAATGCCCCATTCAAGACAATGGCAGTTGTGTCCCGTATTTTATCATAATTTTTTATCTGAATATAGTCTGCAGATTTAATACCCGGCTCAAAAGCTACTTTTTCAAATTTGATTTCGCCCTCATTATTAAAGGTTTTGATAAAAAAATAGGAGGTTCCTTTATCCATAATGATTGCGGACGTTGGTAAGACCCTTGCCTTTTTGTTATCCTGCATAATCTTTGCCTCTGTATAAAGCCCAGGAATCAGCATTTCATTTTCCTTGAAATGTGCGTGCACCCTAATAGTTTTGGAAACTACATCCAGGTTTTTGCCCACTAGGGAAACTTCACCATCAAATACTGGACTGTCCTCAAATGCCGGAATGCTAAACTGTACCTTTTGTCCTTTCTTGATCTTGGGAATATCCTTCTGGAAGAGTTGTAGCTCCAAGTGCATATGTTCCCGATTGATTACCTGCATTATTTCCTGGCCGGACATCACTTTTACGCCATTATGGGCAGAAATCGATGTAACCGTACCCCCAAAAGGTGCTCGCAGATATACTCGGTTCTGAATCTCACCGTTCTCAATGGCTTTTGCACTTATTCCCAGGTAATTTAATTGCTCTTTCAAAGCTGCAAGTTCAGATTTTTTGGATGAAAACTCGGACTTTGCCTGTTGCAGGTTCTTCTTTGCGCCCACATCAGCATCATTGAGAATTTGCTGACGTTCCTGTTCTTGTTCCAAGTACTTTAGTCGACCATAAACGCTCAAATATTCCTGTTGAAGTTGGATATAGGCCGGGTCTTTCAATTCAACCAATACTTGCCCCATTTTAACGATATCACCTTCCAGGAAATTGATCTTGACCACAAATCCATCCAATAATGAAGAAATGGAAGCAATATTATTGGGAGGCAATTCTATGCTTCCGTTGGCCTCAATTGGAACTTCTACTTCCTTTTGACTGAAGGTACCGTAGGTAATTCCGGCATCTTCCGCCTGGGATTGGGTTAAACCAATGTGGTCTTCCTCCAGATGTTCCTCTTCCGATTTTTCTGTTTTTGTTGCAGCAATGTCCTTTTGATCGTTCTTACAGCTTACTAGGGATAAAATTGCGCATCCTAAGACCGCTATTATTGATATATGTTTCATCTTATTTATTATTGACAGTTAAATATTTCAGTTCTACAACCGATAAATTATAATTGAGCAAGGCATCGAACCAATTGGTTTTTATATTCGTAGCTTCGGAAAGGCTCTGTATATATTCCATATAATCAATACCTCCAACATTAAAGGAAAGCGATGCACCTTCCAATAATTCAGTGCTCATAGGTAACCCTGTTTTTTCATAGTAGTCGACCTGCTGAACCCATTGATCATAATTTGCGATTGCAGTGGCCAGCCGTTTTTGTATGTTCAGTTTTTCGCTATTCATCAATTCCTCTTGCTGCATCCTTTCTATCTTCAAGGCATGAACATTCGCTTTTTGGGAATTGAAAATTAACGGAATGCTTATTCCTGCCTGAAAGCCATAGAACCCATTAATGCCATTAACGGTCTGAGAAGAATATTGAAGGTTGATATCTGGTAACCATTGGGATTGTTGGACATCGGTTGCTTCCTTTGCAAGATTTACCAACTCGTTCCGATAAGATAGAAAAGCGTTATCATCAATAGATTGGTATACACTCTCTGTTGGTAAGATGGGCAAATACTTTATTTCATTAGGGTGTGCTCCTTCTAAAATTTCAGAAAATGTTAACTGTTCCAGTTCCAGAATTGCAGATTTGTAGAGAATCTGGACCTCTTTCAGTTTCAGTGAAATTAGTTTTCGTTTGCTACTGGCATTCAATTGCTCCAATTTAGTGGTCTCTCCTGTTTCAAAACGAAGTTTGGCAGCTTTCTCAAAATTGCCATATAAACTGTCCAGTTGGCCATAGAATTTCACTTTTTGCCAACCATTGACCCATTTAAAATACGCCGTTGCCAACTGTTTTTCCAGTTCGTTTCGTTGCAATTCATACCCTTTTTCTGCTACCACGGTCCTTTGTTTCAATAACTGTGAACGTTGGATATATGTGGTCGGGAAATCAAAGCTTTGGCCCACTCCGTAACTATGGATACCGCTGCCAAGATTGGATTGACCCGCACCATTGCCTGGCACTTCCTCTTCCGAATAGAAAAAGTTGGTATTCGATGGATTGAATGCCGTTCCTTGCAACTTCTTATTTTTGGATATGTTCAAGCTATCTGCCTTGAGCATTGGATTATTGGCCATCGCCCGTTCCTTAAGTTGAGACAGGGAAATACCTATACTGTCTTGGGTCGTTTGCCCTTGGGCGGAAAACGAGAACAGGGCAAAGACCAATACGATTGCCATTGCCGGATTTATCTTCCTATTTTTGGATTTTTCGAACCAGCTGTACAATACTGGTAAAACTACTAATGTTAGTACAGTAGCCGTAAACAATCCCCCAATGACAACGGTGGCCAAAGGCCGCTGCACTTCAGCGCCAGATGAACTGGAAAGCGCCATGGGCAGAAAACCAACTATATCTGTTACGGCCGTAAGGAAAATAGGACGCAATCGCGATTTAGTCGCTTTTCTGATCCGGGTTTTTAAATCGTTCACTCCATCGGCTTTAAGTTCGTTCAGACTACTTATCAATATGAGACCGTTTAACACAGCTACCCCAAATAGGGCTATAAAACCGACACCGGCCGAAATACTGAATGGCATCCCGCGAAGCCAAAGTGCGAACACCCCGCCTACAGCTGCAAAAGGAATGGCTGTGTAAATCAGTAACGATTGTTTTAGGGAACGAAGGCTGATGAACAGGATAATAAATATGAGTACCAAAGCCAAGGGAACGACCAATGAAAGCCTTTTTTGTGCTCGCTGCAAGTTTTCAAACTCTCCTCCATATGTTACCGAATAGCCCGGTGGCAGGTCCAGTTGTTTTTGTATGGTATTTTGCATTTCCTCTACAAGGGATTGTGTGTCCCGGTTACGCACATTGACACCGATAACAATACGCCTACTTGTATCATCCCGCGAAATCTGGGCAGGAGCATCTTCAAAACTGATGTCGGCCACTTCCTTGAGCGGAATTTTTTGCCCGTTTGCAAGTGGAACGTAAAGATTTTGAATGGACGTGATGCCCTCTCTGGATTTTTCCTGAAGCCGGACAGTAAGGTCGAACCTTCTTTCACCTTCAAAAACCTTGCCCGCAGTTGCTCCTGCAAATGCTGTACTGACGATCCGGTTGAGTTCGGATATAGTAAGGCCATATTCCGCCATTCTAGGGCGCCTATAATCGATAACGATCTGCGGAAGACCAACCACCTGTTCCACACGAACATTGGCTGCACCATTAATGCCCCTGATAATTTCTGCAGCTTGGTTTCCTTTTACTTGCAACAATTCCAGATCCTCCCCGTATATTTTTACCGCGATATCCTGTTTTACCCCCGTCATGAGTTCGTTGAAACGCATCTCTATGGGTTGTGAAAATTCCACATCAACACCGGGCAGTACAGATAACGCTTCTTCCATCCGTTCGGCGAGTTCATCCTTGCTTTCTGCTGACACCCATTCATCCTTGTTCTTTAGACTAACCATGATATCGGCCCCTTCAATAGGCATAGGATCCGTAGGGATTTCGCCAGCCCCAATTTTTGTGACCACGGTCTTTACTTCTGGAAATTTATCCAATAAAATTGCTTCCAGTTTGGTCATGTTTTTTGTCATTTCAGTAAGGGAAGTACCTGGTGCCATTCGGGTTTCCAGGGCGAAATCGCCTTCATCCAGCTTTGGGATAAATTCTCCCCCGAGTGTAGAAAATATGAAAATGGCGATTCCTAAAAGAGCTACCGCACCTATTACCACAACTTTTTTAGCGGACAATGCCCAATCCAGAACTGGACGATACTTACGCTCCATCCAACCCATAAATTTATCGCCCCACGTTTTTTTATCCAATTTTTTGGAATACAATAGGCTGGATGCAATCATTGGAACGTAGGTCAGACATAGTATCATGGCACCAACAATGGCAAAACCAAAAACGAGCGCCATGGGCCGGAACATTTTTCCCTCGATGCCTGTAAGTGTTAGGATTGGAATAAAGACAATCAGAATAATAATCTGACCAAAAATAGCCGCATTCATCATCTGGGAAGATGATTTCAACGCAATTTTATTTAATTCTGTTTTCCGTTCTTCCTTGGAAAGGGCTTTGAGTTTGGCAAGACGGCCAACCAGTAGAACAACCATAGCTTCAATAATTATAACCGCACCGTCGACAATGATTCCAAAATCGATGGCTCCCAAGCTCATGAGATTGGCCGATACCCCAAAGGTGTTCATCATGCCCAATGCAAATAACATAGAAAGGGGAATTACGGATGCTACGATAAGACCTGAACGCCAAGTCCCCAGGAGGAATACCAGGAAGAATATTACGATCAGTCCGCCTATAATCAAATTCTCTGAAATGGTCGATGTGGTTTTTTCAACAAGTCGGGTCCGGTCAAGAAAAGGTTTGATAGTAATTCCTTCCGGTAATGTCTGTTGGATTCGTGCTACATTTTCCTTTACCCGTGCAATGACATCTGCAGAATTTGCATTCTTGAGCATCATCACAATACCTACAACAGTTTCACCTTTTCCATCCTTTGTGGCGGCACCGTAGCGTGGTGCTTTGCCAATGCCTACTTTTCCGATCTGACCTATGGTGAGAGGCACACCGTTCCTGTTAGTAATTACAGTTTGTCGTATATTTTCAAAATCATTGGCAAGACCTTTACTACGTATGTAAAATAGCTCAGGGCCTTTTTCAATATAGCTTCCTCCAGTATTGGCATTGTTCTGTTGCAGGGCGTTGAATACTTCTGTTAAGGTGAGATTGTACGAGTTAAGCACAGAAGGGTCAATGGCCACTTCATACTGCTTGATAAAGCCGCCCCAACTACTTATTTCAACTACGCCGGGAGTCATGCTCAACTGGCGTTTTACGATCCAGTCCTGAATGCTCCGTAATTTTACCGCGTCGTATTGGGATTCGTAACCAGGTTCAACTTCCAGCGTGTATTGATAGATTTCCCCAAGTCCGGTAGAAATAGGGCCGATGGAAGGTGTGCCAAGATCTGAACCAATGTTCTCTTCGGCCTCCTTTAATTTTTCGTTGACCAATTGCCGAGGAAGATAGGTTCCCATGCTTTCCTCGAAGACAACGGTAACTACTGAAAGTCCAAACCGGGATATTGAACGGATTTCCACCACCCCGGGAATATTGGCCATTGCCAATTCTACCGGATAGGTGATGAACTGCTCTACTTCTTGTGCAGCCAGATTTTGGGAAGTGGTAATTACCTGTACCTGGTTATTTGTAATATCGGGTACGGCATCGATAGGTATTTGATTGAGCGAGTAAATTCCCCAGCCGGTAATGAGCAGGGTAAACAAGCCAATAATTAGTTTATTATTGATTGAAAAATCAATGATTCTGTTGATCATGGATTAAAGCATTTATCGGTTAAAAAAATGTAAGAATGCTTTCGCAGTAGCGAAAAACAACAACGATACTTACTACAATGTAAGCATCAAAACAAGATAGAATTATCCTATAAAACCCGATTTATGCCCTGGGGGGTTGGTAAAGTGATTCCAGAAATCTGGAATTGAATTGGAACGGATATTGGCCAAATTCAATGCTGTTTTCCAATCTTATCGACTTAATTGAAACTGAATTGGCGGGGGCGATAAATACTATCGGGTGGCAGCACTGGTTATGGGTATGAGTAGGAGTTTTTTCTTTTTCCGAACCCGTATGATGGCCTTCCTTATCGCCGTCTGTATTGAAATAATCCTCTACCACGTACTCAAAAAATGAATCTCCATCGTACTCCCTGTGATCTTGATAATGTTCAACGAAATGCGATATTTTTTCAATTTGTTCACATAAGTCCATATCCATTGCCACTCCTTGAAGAAGAAATATAAATGACATTGATATGGAAACAAATATTTTCATTTGAATTGCAAAGGTAATTGAATTTTAGTGCAACTGGGTTGCAAAATTTTTAAATCCAATTTAGAAAACACAAAAGAATAACTTCTTAGGTTTAGTACCAAGTATTCATTTTAATTGAAAAAAATATATTCTCAGATTGACTGACGGAAGTTCTATATGTTGGAAGACAAGCAGGCGAAATGTTAAGATTTATTAGGTGCGTAATTAGGTGAGTATTAATGATTTTTAAAATTGTAAGTAGCTGATAATAAGTACAGTATGTGGAGGGTTGCAGTTCCTCTTTCTCCGCCAGGAATTGCGCAAATTCCACCAAAAGCCCGTAAACATTATGTTTTCGGGCTTTTTAAATTTTCTAATATATCAAATTCCACCGATAGGAATTGGGATCAGGAACAATTGTTGTATTTATGTAAAGTTAGGATTAATTTGATCACTCATGTTTTTTGAACAATAGTTTTAATTAATAGGAGCAATCTAGAAAAACCAACCATTAAATCATTCTTTCATTTTCTTTGCTTGTCCAAAGAAAACGAAACAAAAGAAAAGACTCTTCTTCACTAGGTGGCCCCTAAAATCTTAGGATTTTAAGGGCCGATGCCATGGCCTAAATTATTTCCAGGGCTTCAATAATTCTTAACGGCCATGCCATCTCCACTACGGAAGAAGAACTACCGAACCATAGACCTTCAGGAGAATTCCCAGAGGTATTGAATAACGGACAATGACTTATCCCCACATGAAGGTCGACGGAACAAAGGACCGGCCTATTTTCAATTTCGTCTTAAATCGAGTGGTTTTCACACTGGTCGTGGGAAGCCGTCCATAGAGCATTTCACCTTAGTGAAAGCGGCCTGGGCGGCGCGGCTGTGGAAATTGCGTAGATTTAAAGAAATTTAAAATCAGCCTAGCGTTTTTTGGTTCGTTTTTTGGGCGATGCAAAAAATGAACAGAACACTAACTTGAGTTGGTCAGTTATATCTTTTTGTAATTCACACACAACTTTTGGGATTGATCCTGGAATTGCTTAATGATGATATGTTTCTATAGGTCAAAATCAGAATTCATTGATTAAATCTGTTCAATCCTTTGGTAGATTTCTTTTTTAGAGTTCTCAAAAATTTCTCCACCAAACTCCTCATTATCCAATGATATTATAGAAATGTCTTTTATGCCCATAATTCCGAAAACGAATTTCAAATAGGTTGTTTGGAAATTCATATGCTGGTTTTTCTCATTTTCCCCATAACCTGTATCTCCACGACTCGACAGAATGAACATTTTCTTGTTTTCAAGAATTCCTACATAATCTCCGTCTGGCTCGCCTGAACGGAATTTCCAAGTTTCGTTAATTCTCATAAGTTGGTCGATGTAAGACTTAAGTCCACTCGGAATTGACCAATTATACATTGGCGTTCCCAACACATAAATATTATGCTCCTTGAACTCTTTAATTAATTTATTGCTTAACTCAACACCAGACTGGTTTTCTTTTGTCCTTTCATTTGGTTTTACAAACGCGCTTGCAATCCATTTTTCATTGATTGCCGGGATTTCCTCTAACCCAACTTCTCGATGCGTAAAATTGTCGTTAGGATTTTTCTTTTTCCAGTTATCCACAAAAAGTTGTGTTAGTTTTCTACTGTGCGATTTTTCTTTTCTTACACTTGCGTTGATGATTAATACATTGTTCATAGCCTTATATTTAGATTATGAAACAAAGTTCCGAATTGGGTAGGTAATAAAAATTGATGTAGTTTAAGATGATTTGATTTTTTTGCGCATCCTACTCAAAAACTCGGGTGTAATCCCCAAATAAGAAGCGATTAGATAATTTGGTACTTTACCTGAAATTTTTGGGTAATTTTTCAAAAAATCTATATACCGTTGTTCTGCATCAAGCGTGTTATTTAAAATTATTCTCCTCTGTAAACTCCCAAGATAATTTTCGAGGATAATTCTAAAAAAGCGCTCAAGTTTTGGTATTTGCTTTAACATTTCTTGAAATGAGTTAAAGCGGATTTGTAGTAGTGTGGTATTTTCAATGGCTTGAATGTTGTAAATCGAAGGGCTTTGTTTTTGAAAACTTTCAATATCCGTTGCCCACCAATTCTCTATTGCAAAATACAAGATCTCCTCCTTGCCTGTTTCCGGATTTATATAAAAAGCCTTCAAAGTTCCATTGACAATAAAATTATCAGTTCGGCAAGTTTCTCCATTTCTCAAAAGATAATCTCCTTTCTCAAGAGTTTTCTCTGTCCAAAAGGCCTCAATTAAATTTTCTTCTTCGGAACTTAATTTAATGTATTTTGTAATGGTTTTGATAAGTTGTTCTTTCATAAATACCAATTGTTATCCACGTTTAGCATAACCGCATTTTTTGCGGGTTGATAGGAGTTAATTTTTAGTTTACGACCGACTTAAGCCATAATGCACGGATTAATGAGACCGCCCCGATCGAAGTTGAAGGGTAATCGAATCCGCCCTAATTGAGGAAAGCATCTAGGTAAAAGCAGTAAGTAGAGTATCATTAAGATGAATCAAAAATAAAAGACATTAACACTCGAATTACGGCCACACCGAAGTTATTAATTGGTATCGACATACACAAAAAGTGTTGAGTACAGTCTATAGACATTAGACTAAAACATTGTATTGTGCAATATTAGATATCCATATCATTTTTCCCTAAAGCCAATTTATATTTTGAGCTGTATGTTAAGCATTCAAGCTTATAGCCATCATAAAAGGTGCATAGATGTTCTTGAAAAGGATACTATCGCGCGCTACCTAATTAGGATTACCTAGGCTCATTTTTATAAGAATGAAACCATTTAAATTTATTTTTAAAAATAATGGCAATGCAAGTTTTTGAACCTTTTTCCTTATCAGGATTAGAATTAAAGAACAAAATTGTTATGGCTCCTATGACAAGAAGTAGGGCCATCAACAATATTCCAAATGATTTAATGAAAGAGTATTATTCCCAACGCGCAGACGCAGGCTTAATTCTTTCTGAAGCTACCGGTGTTTCAGCCAATGGAACCGGATACCCTCGAATTCCATCTGCTTATACCTGCCAGCAAATTGATGGTTGGAAAAATATTGCTAATGGTGTACATGTAAAAGAGGAGAAATTCTTTGTACAGCTTTTCCATACAGGACTTGTTTCAGCATCTTTAAATTTACCTAAAGGAGGCAGAACTGTAGCACCTGCATCCATACCTTTAACGTCAATGGAAATGTACACCGATCAAGAGGGTATGCAACCGCATGATGTTCCAAAAGAAATGTCGCTTTCTGATATTAAACAGGCGCAAGAGGAATTTGTATCGGCTGCGACCAAATTTATTGAAGCTGGTATTGATGGAATAGAAGTGCCTAGTGCAAATGGTTACTTATTGGAACAATTTTTAGACGCAGGTACAAATCAACGAACTGATGAATACGGTGGAAATTTTAAAAATAGAGCAAAGTTCACCTTAGATACTACTCAAAAGGGAGTTGATGCTATTGGGCCAAGAACTATCCAAAATGGGAATTGCCTATATCCGCATTGAAGACCAAGGTGCAGCCATATCCGCCCCCGAATTTGCAACAGAAATCTGAAAATTATAGGAGAAAACTTTAACGGTACTATGTTAGGAGGTGGTGACGTTTGGAGTGCGGATAAGGCCGAAGAATTATTGAAGGATGGATTTGATCTAATATATGTAGGTAGGGCATTTATCGCTAACCCCGATTTAATCGAAAAATTTAAAACGGGTAAAGAGCTATCCGCTCCAGATGTTGATAAACTATACACTCCTGGACCAGAAGGTTATACCGATTGGGAATAATAATGTCTTTGGATAAATAGCGACTACATCTATGCAATAATCCTTTACAAAGGCATAGGAAACTAACTGGGATGTTCCAGGTATTTAGTTACTATTGAAAAGGAAGCGTTAACCCAGAGATACATAATTTTCATAAAGGGGCAAAATCCATGGTATATTCTTAATCCAAAGAAAACAAAACGGCCATTTATTGGCCGTTTTTTCATTTTCCTAGTATATAAGTTACGAGCTATATAGCAATTGTATAAACTTGATGTCGTTCTTAATTGGGATTAATAGTGACCTTGACCATTTCGGACACATTGGGCACATGACTTCCAGGATTTGTTTCAACTTCAATTACCCCTTCTTCATTCGCACCTGTATTTGGGCCGGTTTGCCGTACAGGTTGATTATTCCCGGCACCGGCATATTCGTCCGTTTCGGTTCCCGCATCAAATAATCCAATTAAATTGGTTATATCCCCAGAAACTGGAGTCCCGTTATTGTATAATTGTATGCCTTCGGAACCAACAAACCAGTCATTGGATTGAACCAACATGGTAGCAAAAGACAGCAAATCTCCTTCCGTTGCCTCAAATTCAAAGGAATAGGAATTACCAGGAAAAATAGGTCCGGGAGAACTACCACCATCGGGCGTGTTAAAAATAAGTGAAAAGCCAACAGGACTACCATCCTCAGCTAAACCCTCCAATGCCTCGTTTGAAGCTTCACCAGAAGTGAATACAGGGTCGTTGATTCCAAACGATCCTGGGGCAAATGGTGATACGTAACCGCTATTCGAAGCCAAGGACTCTTCCAAAATTGCATTGTTCCCGTCTTCAGCAACTCTTTCCAGACCTTCAGTAGAAGCACTTCCCTCTGAGAACAATGGTGATTGTCCACTGTTATGGACTACCCAAGTTCCTGGGGCCAAGGGGGTGGGAAGCGGGGATGTTCCAGATACATTTTCAATGGTTACCGTAAACATTGTTTCGCCATCATGCTCCAACGAAACTTTTATTACTGCTTCGTCTTCAGGATAGGTAAAACCGTCCTCTACGTTGCCAATGAGCTCAACGGTACCGTTTTCAACCACCCCAGTATTTGGACCACTTTGTCTAGGAGCCTGATTTTCACCAACCCCAGGTTCCTCATTTACCTCTGTTCCTGCATCCCACAGGTTAAACATGGAGGTTACATTACCTGTTACAGCATTTCCATCACTATCGTATAACGCCATTCCGTTATCATCTGGTGCATAAAATAGATCGTTGGATTGGACAAACATAGTGGCAAGACTTAAGTAATGTCCCCTACCTGCTTCAAAAGAAAAGGATTCTGACATGCCTGGTTGAATTAGGCCCGTAGTACCGTTTTTGAAATACTCCTTCTCTTGAAATACATTTTTAATAGTGACCGTAAAACTATTGGTGGTTGCTCCAATATCTACATGATCATCATCACTGTTACAACTTAAGTTTGTCATTAAGGTAAAAAGGACAAGTCCCCGAAATAAAAATTTAAAATTCATAATTACATTTTTTTGTTAATATTAAATCCCAATTTATTATTGGCTTTTTTCTGTGTCGAAAAGAGGTTGATCACTATTGGTTAGAATCACTTATATTTTCAACAGCGTGCCGGGTAATGGCTTTAACTGTTTCGAATAGCTTTCAACTCTATTCGCAAAAACCAAAACATATATGTTGTGTATTGGCATAACCCGACAGAATATTTTTGATATCGTTCTGTGTTCAGTATATAAACTGAATAATTACATATTATTTACTTATTCAGTTAGAAGTGCCCTTCGTATGTTTGCCAGGGAAGCTGTTCTAATCAACCGATATTATTATGCGTTCCGCTATTTGTTTAGCTGTTGTTATATGGGAGAGATCCTTGTACAATGTGCCATTAGCGCCCGAATGATGGCCATGGCCTATTAAATCCATCACGTAGTATTTGGTCGATTCAAAGTCTGAAGCAATAACCTCAGCGGCATAAATCAAGGAAGGTTGTCCGACCTGTCCTGATCCAGAATATATTTTATCATTAGGGAATTTATCCTTGGTGTAATATTCATTCCAATCATATGATTGGTTTACCTCTAACATTATTCTGTAATTCCTCAAACTAAAATTGCCTCTAGAGTTAATTATAAAACTTCCAGTTGGCGTTGCTCCGGAATAGGCATCAATATCCTCTGAATTTCCCATGGGTATGTAGAGTCCGTCTGCGGCTTGTATACCTCTTTTGTGAGACCAATATGGTAACGATTCGGGTCGCCTAATTAGGGCAGGTTCCCATTTGCCATTGACCTTGTTGCCGTAATCAAAAGTACTGGAGGATATAACTCTAGAAATATAAAGGGTCTGTATGTATTCCCCTTCTATATTCTCTATCCAAACCGCAAACAAAGGATATTTGAATGCATCTCCTTTTTGGAGTTCAATACCAATGTTTCTGTCCCCAACAGTGTTGTCTAGGGTTATAATTTGAAAATCGAAGGACTTTTCTATTTTCCCCAATCGCGAATTCCTCATTTCATTGCCAAAAGCATATACATCATTGAGAACACTAATATTGAAATAGAGCCCCAATGTCAAAAGAAAGGCGATCATGGAAAACAATGGAAATTGCAATTTATTAAGTTTTGAAAGTCTTTTTCCGACGATGTAATTTTTCAAGGGTTTTTTATTGTTTACAATATGAAACACCATTGCCAATATAAAAAGCATAGCAAAAAAGGTGTGTATTGATGCTACTCTTTTATCAAATGGCATTAAATACATTAGCATTCCTGAACCTATCAATATTAAAAGCAGAATAAGTAAAATATTCCCCAATAATCTCCTGTCCATCAAAATCAAATTTTATTAAATTAATTACTTCCTATCCCTACTATATGGTCTAGGTTTATTATTGTACTGTTTAACAGTTTCCAAATAGTTAATGAAAAATTTAGCTTAGCGCTAACTAAGGATTAAAGGGTGAATTCCCTATAAATTCCCAATTTGCATCATGTTGATTTTCGGTCATGATCCATTCTAAAACCTTAAATGTCCAAAAACGACCAGTGCCACCTGTTTTTTCCAAATCAATTGCTGAGTTTTGGTTAAATACCAGCTCAGATTTTCCTGTCAGCTGTAAGGTTCTTTTGTTTGCAAAATCGATAAACAATATCCCGGTTTTGTTATTTTGAGCGACATTGCCCATGGTATTGAACAAACTGTTGCCTGGATAGTCAGGTACTTTTAAGGTGTTATCGTCCAGGACTTCCACAAAACCCTTTTTGCCCCCTCTGTGGGAAGCGTCAAGGCTACCTGAGTTACTAATACTTCCCACAAAAAAGGTGTCAGAGGAAGAAATCCAGTTTTGTAAATCCATATCCAATGAATGCCCATATTTCTTTTTTATATCAACCTGTCTTTGCACATTGGGTTGTTGGATGGTTCTTTGCTGAATATACTTGGGACAATTGGGATATGCCTCCAAAATAGTAATGTTGATCTTGTTCCCTTTCAAGGCTAATGTTCCATTGATTCGAAATCTTCTTCTAGTAGCAAGCTCAATAAATAAGGTTCCGATCTGATTGCCATTTACAATGTTCTTATAAAAAATATCTTGCTGATCACTATGTACATTCTCCAAGTTGATAGACAAAGAATTGGAAACGGGAACCTCAGCAAAACCAGCATCACCAACCAAAATGGATGTCCATACCTGATTGCTTTTGTCAATAGAACTCACTATTACCATGGATTGCTTTTCAATAAATTTAATGGCTCCTTTAATGATGGTATCCTTTATCATTCTAGCGTTGGAATCTGCTATTGATACCTCACCAGTCATTTTCTGTATTTCTATTTCTCCAGAGTGAAATGTTGTGTGCATGCTATTCACTTTATTTTGATCATAGTTTTGTAAGTTCAATGTTTAAACGATTGGAAAAACTCCCACTTTGAGAGGGTTAACTTTTACCTCAAAAATTGATTATCGTGTAGCCATCGTTTTGTAGTGCCAGATAACTACTTGAACCAACAGAACCAGGCAAAGGATTATTTTTTATTAGATCAAGCCCTGAGGCATCAGCACCAAAGACATCCGCGCAAGCGCAGGAAATTCCTTCTATTTTGTCTTCTATTGCCTTATACAATGCGTTGGCAGGATGATCTTCTTTTTGTAGGATTTCCGGCCATCTAGTTCCTGCCCCTTGAAAAATAATTTTTACTTCCTCATTAGCCTCTTTGAACTCATAAACTGTCCCTAGGGCATTAAATACTCGACCTAATGCTTCATCAGAACCATCTTTTGGATCCGATAGTACAACGATTGCTGTTTTATTCATTTCTTTTTGATTTTATGGATATTTTTAAAAATTCAGTAATTGATTAATTCGCCTATAGAGGTCATTTAACATTTCTTCATCAAGATTATAATCCTGTAGATTCCCAATGGGATTTTGAAAACTTACCTCGGTATGTCCATTACCCAGGTTTCTTATCACAAATTTTAATGGGATATCATTGATAGCCAATGGATCATTTTCCATTATTTGACCTACATATTTTGGTTCAAAGAACAGTAATTGAATCAATTTTGGAATAATTATACCCTGTTTGGCAACTATATTTTGGGTATTTATTTCATGTAGCAATAAAAACCCGTTTTGTTTTATCCTTTTTTTTAACATTGTATAGGTTTCGTAAAAACTATAACCCAATGTTTTATTTAAAACTGTAGCCTTCATAGAATACATTGTTAAACCATTCGCATATTACATACTTGGTCATTTTCATTAAATTAAGGGTCATTTTAGGAAACAGCTCTTGCAAAACCTACTGTTTCCCGGTATACGGATGGTGAAATGTCCGCATTGTTCTTGAAGAAGCGACTGAAATAGTGCTCATCCTCATAGCCAAGGTTGAATGCAATTTCCTTAACCGATTTGTCCGTTAGGTAGAGCTCACGTTTCGCCTCAATAATAATCCTTTCCGATATAAGGTTGGTCATGGTCTTGTTGAAATGGTTTTTGGTAATCTTTGCAAGGGCCTTTGGGGTAATATTCAAAAGTTCCGCATATTCGCTGGCCGAATGCTTCGTTTTGAAGTTGGCCTCGATCAAGTTCTTGAGTTTCTGGAGGATAAATGGCTCATTATCGTAAACGGCCTCCAATTCCTCTGGATGCTGTTTTGCCTTGGACCTTGACGCGGTAATTAGAAATACCTTTAAATAGGAGACCAACAGATCGTATTGTGCAAGGCCTACATTTTGTATCCCCGTTCTCATGTTCGAAATCAACATCTCGAACTCACTTTTTGTATTGTCATCTATGTACTGCATTGGGGGGGTGTAGATATTGTTAAAAAGTACCCCGTTACAGGCTACCTGATCTTGGTGTTTGTGTATACAAAAAAAATCAGGATGAAAATTTAACACCACACCCTCCAATTGCTCTTTTTCACTAAACTTAAAAGGCTGATAGGGGGTCAAAGCGAACATTGTACTATGGGAAAAATCATGCTCGGAAAGATCTATCGTGGCCGTGCCACTTCCTTTTTTTATCCAGATCAAAGAGTAATGATTTAATCTCTTAACCTTGCAGAATTCATTATTGTCCTCAAAATCCCAAATTCTAAATGCCAGGTCTCCTGTATGTTCATTGATAAGGGTGTAGGTGTTAAAAATATCCATAATTATAAATTATATAAGTTTCCTATCTTTTTCCAAAATGGGAAGGTCATTGATACTCGCATACCTTTTTTCCATAAGGCCGTTTTCATTAAATTCCCAATTTTCATTACCGTATGCTCGGAACCATTGCCCTTCTTGGTTTTGATACTCATATTCGAATCGTACGGCTATTCTATTGTCGGTATATGCCCACAAATACTTACGTAGCCTATAGCGCAATTCCTTTTTCCATTTATCCTTTAAAAAGTCAACCACCTCTTTGCGACCATTGACAAATTGTGATCTATTTCTCCATTCGGTGTCTGCTGTATATGCCATGGACACGGCTATCGGGTTTTGACTGTTCCAGGCATCTTCTGCCAATTGTACTTTAATTTTAGCCGTTTCCTCCGTAAAAGGGGGCAACGGATATTTCTTCTCTATTTCCATGTTAATCCTCTTTAAGAAAAATATGGGCAAGCGTTAATTATGATGTACTTACCCATATATTCTATAACTATTTACTGTTCTTGACCTTTGGCCAATTGGCATAGGCAGCCTTTTGTAGCTCCGTTGTCCTTTTATTCCAATCCAAAATGGTATTGAACTGTTCCCCATTAAAGGGTGCATTGAAAAACAAGTATAGTTTTCCATCAACAATATCATAGGATTCGGGATCTATTGGAAATTTTGCGGACTTTGCCCCTACTCCCCAGGCACAGAAGCCATCAAATTGAGGCAGGTATTTCTCAGGAGATTTGTTAAAGGCTGCCCTATTGGACTTGGTAAAAAAGTAATAAGTAGCACCATTGTACTTTACGGAAAAGCTTTCAAAGCCTCTTTTCGCCTCTCCAGAGAAATAAGAGACTACGTCATATCCACCAATGGCCACCCCGTTGTTGTCTACTGGAGGTATTTGGGCCTGTGCGGTATATCCTAATAAAAGGATTGAACTAAATATAAATATCGATTTTAATGTTCTCATTGTTTTTGAATTTAATTGTTAAATAATTATTGGATATTGGCTGTGCTGACCACAGGGAAATCAATTTCTGTATCGGCCGTGTTATTGAAATAATTGGTCAATACATTAAGGGCTACATGAGCAACAATTTCTCCGATGGCACCCTCCGAATAACCGGCAGACTTAACAGCCTCTACATCAGAATTACTTACTATTCCACCTTTTAGAACTAATGACTTTGCAAAAGTTAGGGCTGCGGCTATTTTAGGGTCGTTACTTTTTCCTTCTCTTGCCAAATGCAAAGAATCAGTATCTATTTTAACCAATTTCTCCCCGATGAATGAGTGGGCGGATAAACAATAGTTACAAGAATTGGCCTCAGCCACGGTCAATGCAATGAGCTCTCCCAATTTACTACCCAAGATGCCCTTGCCCAATGCATCGCTAAGATTTAAGTATCCTTCCAGTACAGCGGAAGAATTGCCCATAGTTCTCATCATGTTTGGAACCATTCCCAATTTGGCTTGTATACCATCAAATAATTCTTTAGATCTACCGGTTGCTTCCTGTGGATCAAGTGCTTTTAAACGTGTCATAATTTTTAATTTTAAGTTATTTGTCATTATTGACATTACAAAGATGCGATGATGGGATATGTTATAAAATGGATGATGTACGCCAGTAGATGGACATTTTTCCCTGGTCATTATAAGTGATATTCTTTGGGTTGAACTTCCTACGTGAACCAAAAGCCGAAAACCAAAAAAGGGACAGATACCTGAATATCCATCCCCCTAAACACAATCAACACAATGTTGTACGTGGCCTTACTTTTTCATCATTTCGTTCCCAAGTTCTCTCACGAGCTCTTGTGTGGTAAAAACTTTGCTGGATACCATTTTGTAATTGGTCTGTGCGGCCTGGTTCCCGTCCAAACCGGGTAATTTGGCAGATGCCGTAGCATCGCCTACCACGGCCACTTCAAATCCGGCTTCGATAAGGTCCCTCATGTGGGATTCGGCACAAAGGTTACCGGACATCCCGGCCAAGATCACTTTATCTATTTTTTGTTTTCTCAGCTGTAGGGCAAGATCATTGGACTCTGGTCCGAATACTTTATGCGGGCTCGTAACCACCACTCTGTCCTTTTTGATATACTTTTTATATCTGGGCAACCAATCCGCTCCCGATCCTTCAAAACCCTTGACATTCAACTGGTCCCCACGGTCGAACATGGAAATATTGTGCATCAACTTTTCCAAGGTACCCTCAAACTTCCATACATGGTCGTGCTCATAATAATAATGAGGGGAGACGAAAACGGGGATATCGTGTTTTTCCCCCAATTTGAAAATCGTTTCCAAGTTTTCAATGGTATTGTTCTCCTTGACACTTTCACCCACAGCTCCCCATGCCACTCCTTGGGGGCTCAAAAAATCGTTCTGTGGATCTGTGATGACTATTGCCGTATTCCCGTCTATTACAAATCCGGGCTCTGGTAATTGAGCAAATAAACTGTTGATTCCAGCAATGAATACTACTAATGTTCTAAATAAATTTTTCATTGTTTGATTAAATTAAAATGTTAGACTTTATTCTATGAAACAAAGTTGCGACGATATAGTTGGCTAGAAAATGGACTATCCACGCAAGTGAGTGGACAATTTTTCCTTATACGGGATTCTTTTAAGGAGTAATAGACTTTGTATAAAGAACATTATAATGAGGTTTGAAATTTAATGTAAATAGCCGTTGGGGCTTAACCTTATTATGCGTTATATCCACTATCAATGTAAAATTGTGCCTTGAAATGTTAGGTATAACCCAAAATCGATACTAAGGGAATGGAATGGAAAACCATATTAAAACCTCAACAGTGCCATTGGTTAAGAAGGTCATCCTACTTAATCTTTAAACGTAGCATGCGTTAGATACTTATGATATAGGTAAATAGAAAAAAGAAATATGAAAGCTGAAATTAATACCATCTGGATTGACCTAAACGAAGAACTTTACCAATTCATTTTAAGCAAAGTGAAAGATGAACAAACTTCAAAAGATATTCGTCAAGAGGTTTTTTTAAAATTGAAACCAAAATCGATCAACTAAAACATACCTCAAGACTAATCGGATAGAACAGGTAAACTACTGGATTACATAAATAATTAATATTAGCAGCCTCTTTTTCCAAATAGTAACCTCCAACTTATATAACATAAAAAAATTAAATATGGATAGTTCAAAAAAAACAGTTAAAGTACATATCCTTAACGCTTTTGCAGAAAACGGTAAAGGCGGAAATCCAGCAGGTGTTGTTTTAAACGCAGATGCCTTATCCAATAAAAGTAAGCTTGAAATTGCTAAAAAAGTAGGATTGTCAGAAACCGCTTTTGTTTCAAAATCCAAAACTGAAGACTTTAAATTGGACTTCTTTACACCCAAAAAACAAATAGCACATTGTGGACACGCTACAGTAGCCACATTTTCATATTTAAAACAAATAGGTACTCTAAAAAATGACAATTCTTCAAAAGAGACCATAGATGGAAAAAGAAAAATAGAAATAATTGGGGATTTGGCATATATGGAACAATTGGCTCCTATTTATACTGACGTAAGCCATAAGGAAACTTTAATTCTAAATTCCTTGGGATTAAAAAAGACCGACCTTATATCCAATGCTCCCATTCAAATAGTAAATACGGGAAATTCATTTATACTAGTTCCTATTAAAAACAATGAAATTCTGAAAAATTTAACCCCTGATTTTGAATTGATAAACGAAATCAGTGATGAATTCGATTTAATTGGCTATTACGCTTTCTCTACCAATACGGAGTATGACGCTACTACTAGGATGTTTGGTCCACGTTATGGAATACTGGAAGAATCGGGAACAGGAATGGCCGCCGGACCTCTTGGATGTTATTTATTTGACGTTTTGAAGATTAAGCAAAGAAGTTTCCAGATTCAACAAGGAAAATATATGAAAGAACCTTCACAAAGTTTGATAAACGTTAAGCTGAGAATTGAAAATGGAGAAATAAAAAGTTTAATGGCTGGTGGAAAGGGAATATTAAATAGACAAATGAAAATTGAAATAGATATATAAAACCTGGATTTATTGTTATTGCACCAATGGAGAAGTTGCTGGTGTCTCCATTTGGATCCATAGGGATCGAGGCCATTGTGAAAAACGGAATTGGTTGGAATACCGTACCGAAAAACTGAAAGGCATTAAGGTTTCTCATGGATTACCCTTGAAGGACATGTGTAAAATATTGTGAAGCCCAAGTAGAATTAAAAATATGAAGTAGATAACTTCTATTAGTGTACCGGACTTTATGTACAAAGTGGTGAGGGCATTTTTATTTGAGATTAGGAAAATTGACTTCAAGTGACCTCAGTACCTTGTTCAAAGATATGCGTGCGAAGATAATCAACAGGTTTTGGTACTGAGCCGAACATGCACAAGGAATTGGATTACGAACTAAATATTTATATAAATGAAAAAAGTAGCTATTAACGGAATGGGACGAATTGGTAGGGCCTCCCTAAAAGTAATCTTGGACTCAAAAGATTTGGCCCTAGTGGCAGTAAACGATATTCTACCTATAGATAACCTTGCCTATCTGCTTAAATATGATACCACCTATGGCCCTTATAGGAGAGATGTTTCATTTTCTGAAGATTCCTTAATCGTGGATGGCCAAAAGATTCGCTATCACCGTGAGCGGAATCCCAAGGATCTTCCGTGGAAGGAATACGATATAGATGTAGTTATTGAAAGTACGGGTGTTTTTACACAATCGGATGATGCTGCATTGCATTTGCAAGCTGGAGCCAGGACCGTTGTGATTTCAGCACCTACCAAAAGTCAAGACGCCCCCACCGTCGTGCACGGTGTAAATTCTTCAGTGGGGGATTCCCATATTTTTTCATGTGCCAGCTGTACCACAAATAACATCAGTCCTATTGTTGAAATACTTGGACGTACAGTGGGCATCCAAAAGGCCATAATGACAACCATACATGCGTATACGGCCTCTCAAAGTCTTATGGACAGTGCATCTCCAAAAAATCTGCGGATGGGAAGAGCTGCCGCCGATAATTTGGTGCCTACCAGTACGGGTGCAGCCATTGCCACTACCAAGGCTCTTCCAGAATTTGTTGGTAAGTTTGATGGGGTTGCAGTGCGGGTTCCTGTAAAGGTAGGTTCCATATCCGATATGACCTTCGTTACAAAACGCCCAGTGAGCACTGAAGAAATTAATGAAATCTTGGAATTGGAAGCTCGTGGAGAGCGTTATAGCGAAGTGCTATCCACTACCCGGGAAGCTCTGGTATCATCGGATATCATAGGTAGTCCTTATGCGGCTATTGTGGACCTTAATATGACCAGGGTGGTAGATGGTGACCTTTTAAAGGTCATGGCATGGTATGACAATGAATGGGGTTTTACCCATCAGATGATTCGACTAATTCAAAATCTTTAGAAAATATCCCTAATTGAATAATTGCCAATATGAACTTAAGGGAAGAAGATGGTTGTGCCCAAACTATAAATAGCCCCATGATGGGCTATGTATTTTTGCCACAATTTGGCAAACGTTATTGTAATATTTTGGAAACTTCTATTACATGAGAAGGTTAGATTGTATAAGCTTTTTCTTTATGTTTTTATAATTTAGACTTAGATGTACATATGCGTTGAACAATCAGTATTATGGTTTAGGATATTACCTTAAAATATAGTGATATTCGCACTGTATTTATTAAGACCACTATTGTTAAATGGAACACTGTTTCCTAAAAATAAAACGGTCCCCGGGCTATGCCCCGCGTTTTTATAAAGCTCTTACATTATCTCATCCAATTGTTTTGGATCCCCTATTCCTGGATATCCCAGAAAATAAAAATCATGTTGAACATCTTTGTCCAAAGAAGAATTTAAAGACTTCTTCTATTAACCTAATACTTCCTCTTGGGCCAGCAAAACAATCAATGGGATTAATAGATAATTGATTTTACTATACATCGGCTTCATATGTACATAGGAATTTTGATGGCATGTAAAAGCCGCTTTACTGGATCTGATCGGAGAGAGGAGTTTTGGAAGTCAGTTAAAGCGGCTCTTGCAGTATTTTATAATTGAATAGTCATCAAGGGGCAAACGTTTGGAACTTTGCCATATTTTGCCAGTTCTTGTTAGCTTGGGCAATGTGCTTCTCCTTACCTTCTTTTTCCCAAACCTTAACAAAGTCTCCTTCTACATTAATGGTAAACAGATATAACTTGCCATCAATAACACGAAAACTATTGGGTTCTGGGTGGAATTTTCCTCCTAAAGAAACTGCGAACGCACACCAGCCACCATACTGTGGTATGTATTTAACTGGGTTTGCCTTAAACTTTTCCAATTGTTGTTTATTCATAAAGTAATAGGTAAGCCCATCATAGGTGGCCTTGTACTCTTTTTTTCCCAATTGCGCCTTACCATTTTCAATATAGGATACTGAGCTGTAGCCATTAAGGGCAATCATGCTCTCATCTGTGCTGTAACTATGTGACTGGGCCATTAGTGAACCCATCCCAAGAAATAATGACCAGCTTAAGACAAGTAACCACTTGATACTTTTATTGTAATTTGTTGCATTCATAATAATTTGTTTTAAAAATTTGTAATTTATATTTATTGTTTCGTTTCAAAATTAGCCAGATGGAAGATGCGGTATTTTAGTAAACCTTGCAGGATGTCTGAAAACTGCTATTTCCGTTCAGGACTGAAATTGCCATTAGAGCCCCAGCTTTATTTAGGAAATACTATTTCCATTAAGTTTTTATCCTATAATTGGCGATCCTTTTCGTGTATAGGTAAATCATTAATACTTGCGTATCGCTTACGCATAAGTCCATTTTCATTGAATTCCCAATTCTCATTGCCATAAGCCCTGAACCATTGGCCAGATCTATTGCGATACTCATACTCAAACCGCACGGCAATTCTATTGTGGGAATGTGCCCAATATTCCTTTTTTAACTGGTAATCAAGTTCATTTTGCCATTTATCCTTAAGGAATTTCTGAATTTCGGCACGACCTGTAATAAATTGTGAACGGTTTCGCCATTCGCTATCGACCGTATAGGCTAAGGAAACTGCAATGGGATCTTGGCTGTTCCAGGCATCTTCCGCCAATTTTATTTTTATTTTGGCCGATTCCTCTGTAAATGGAGGTATTGGCAATTTTTTGTCACTCATAATTCTGTATTTGCTGTTCTGTATGTTTTCGATATTTATATGTATACTGCCTATACAATTTCAGGCAGGAAATGCCAACCCGGTAAAAGATCAATTGTATGTCTAGCCAAAAATGTTTCATGAAATGGATTTAAGCAACTTCGTACCAATTATGATTGAGGTAATGTCTTATTTTTTTACGTGCACGACTCAATGCTACCCAACTATTTAACTTGTTAATACCCAGTGTACTGCATATTTCCTCGGTGCTGCATCCATTAATTTTCATGCTTAAAACTTTTCGCTCCTGTTTGCACAATAGCTCAAGGCCGGAATTTAGTATGGTGTCAAGCTCACTAGCATAAAGAAGTTTCATTACATCGTTATCATCCCGGCTGTTGGATGGACTTTCCAGGTTCCGCCAGGCCGGGTAATCGGAAAGACGTATGGCGGTTTGCCAAAGTTTACCTTGTTGAGTATTGGCCTTTCGGTAATGATCCGTGATTTTGTTGTTCAAAATGGCTGTAAGCCAAACACGTTCACTAGAGTGCCCTCTAAAACGTGGTGCGGCCTTTAAGGCTGCCAGAAAAGTATCTTGTACAATATCCTCAACCAAGTCGCTCGGAAGTTTACGGCGAGCCATTGTAGAAAGATAATCCTGGTGTCGAATGGACCACATTTGAGGTTCCAATCCATTTGATTTTGCTATTGCTTCCATAATATTAGGTATTAATTTATATTATTTACTTTAGGCCACTGGCTTGGTATAGTGGTTTAATGGGCTATCATAAGCTACCAGTTTTTGGTAACGGGAGTTTTTTTGAAGATATTTTTTTACCTCTAGGTCTACTGGAACAACCTTGAAATCTGCTTGGTATATATATTCCAACACCCGCTCTATCAAGGCATTGCCAACCTCAACCTGGTTGAGGTATTTAGATATCTCAAGTCTGGATAAAACTATTTTACTCTTCTCTTTCATATGGTATTCTAGTGATGCGAGCTGGCCATTTAAGTGGAACTGAAAATAGCTTTTGGCGGCGTCGGACTTGAACACTAATGGCAAACGGTTAATGTTACTTTCTGGAAACATAATTTTATTGTTTTTTAGAGAAGGAAATGCTTCCCCTAGTTCAACTATTTCTAAGGTTATAAGGACTTGAATTCTCTTTATATCCTTTACAAAAATCCAGTTTTAGCTGCTCCTAGTTTTGTTGGTAATTGCCAGATTATAGTAAAATTGCTATCCAATTGGATATACAATGTGAACCCCAAGCATCAGTAATCCAATGAACACAAACAATAGGGGCAGCCCTATTTTTATGTGGACCTCAGGTAATACTTTTTGAAGTAGTGGACCTAATGGCCTCCTATTAGAACTCCGGGGATAGTAAACCAAATCATATTGGTAATATCTGTTAAAGCCCCTTCCGGTGAGTGGAAAAAGAACTGATAAAAATGACCGATGGACGCAAACAATACGGTCAATACCACCGTAAAAACGGCTGTTGCCACAGCTACCGGTGTTGGTGTTCTACATTGCGAAACCAAATGATAGTCAATTAATTCTCCCAGCCCCACCGAGATTAGACCAACAAATATTCCTCCTAACATCCCAAAGAATCCCGCTATTGGCTTGTTGCAATAGGTATATCCAAATTCCCGATGCCAACGGTCTACAAGGCAAGTGGTTTCCATTAGGCTATGGGTTTCTAAGGTCTGGTTTAACAAGGAGCTGGCTTTGAAATGGGCCCGTAAAATCTGTATTCCTAGGTATAGCATCCCTATTCCAAACATAATTTTAAGGTTGTGGGCAGAAACAATAGGTGATATTAAGGCCCCTAAAACGGTCGCAGGTATAGAATATTTTAATATGTCCCATCCTAGACTAAAATCAATCAATTTACTCCGTAAATAGGCTATTACTCCAGAAGTGAAATTAAAAAGTTACGTCAACAAGGCCTTACCTATCACAATCTGAGCCTTCAGTCCCAAGACAAATATAGAGAGGGGAAAAGAAAATGGTCCCTCCAATTCATGAGGCCATGGCCATAGTTGATATCGCAATTGACAATGGCAAAAGGTACCAAAGATCATAAGTGAATTCCATTTTGTATTTTTAAAAAGAAGGGAGGTCTTTAAAACGTACCTCCCTTCCAAACCAAACTAATCAACACTAATAAGATGTTATCGTGAAACCTTGGTCTACCCCAAAAAATCTTTAATTACTCTTCTGCAAGAATCTTTCGTGATTCCAATACTATCTCCAATTGACTTGTGGTATAAACTTCGCTGGCCATCATCACAAAATTCGTTTGGGCTGCTTGGTCGCCATCAAGGTTTGGCAGTTTAGCGGAGCCCGTTGCATCACCGACCACAGCGACCTCGAAACCACATTCCAAAAGTTCTCTCATATGCGATTCTACGCATAGATTGCCGGACATCCCGGCCAATATCACTTTGTCTATCTTCTGTTTGCGCAATTGAAGTACTAGATCATTGTTTTCAGGTCCAAATACCTTATGTGGACTTACAACGGTGACTCTTTCTTTATCATTTATATAAGGCTTGTATCTTTCGAGCCAATCTGCACCCGACCCCTCAAAGCCTTCTACGTTTAACTGATCTCCCCTATCGAACATGTTTATATTGTGCATCAACTTCTCCAAGGTCCCTTCAAACTGCCATCCGTGGTCGTGTTCGTAGTAATAATGTGGGGATACGAAAACATGTATTCCATTTTCTGCACCCAGTCGAAACAAGGTTTCAATGTTGCCAATTGCATTATTTTCAATTACACTTTCTCCAACAGCACCCCATGCTACTCCGTCTGGACTAAGAAAATCCTTTTGAGGATCTACAATTACGATAGCCGTATGGCGGTCGATTTCAAAACCTGATACTGGTAATTGTGCAGTTTCCTTGCCCTGTTTTGCTTTTTCTGTAGAATTCATAGTTTCAGCTTTGTTTTAAGTTATATGCATTAATTTTTTATAACGTAAATCTCCCTCAAAACAGAAACCTATATTATTCTGTGATTGCCAAAATGTTTCCAATTTGCCAAATAAAGGCTTAGTATGGTCCAAGGCTATTGGTTAGTACTTATTGTTGTGCTGAGGTAGATGTGGGTATAACTGGAATCTATAAAGTGGATGGACCGTAGGTATATCTGTCATTTTTTCCTAGAAAATAAAACAGAGACATTATAACTGAAGTCTGGCCTTAACTAATGGTCACAGATTAGATTAGATTGAAGGACCAATTATCATGAAATAACAACCTTCTAGGAAAAGTAAAAAAGGATAAAAAGTAAATTAGCAGGGCACATTTGAATACATCCGCTACAGATTTCAATATTATTTCTTTATCGAAGGATCTTCTGAAAATTGAAGGTATGGAACTCCCTGAATCATGTGATTAGTTTGTTTTACATTCCGTTGATCCTCCGAAATCTTTGGATCTAAAAGTACATCCTTCTCGGGTTTCCAATTTGCAGGAGTAAGTACTTGGTGTTTCTCATGCAACTGTAGCGCATCGATTACTCGCAATATTTCGTCAAAATTTCTGCCTATTGCCATGGGATAGGTCAGGTGAAGTTGGATGTCCTTGTTGGGGCCTATTATAAAGACAGATCGTACCGTGTGTGTACTGGATACTCCTTCATGGATCATTCCATAGCGCTTGGCTATGGTCCTTTCCTCATCTGCTATAATAGGGAATCGCACCTTTACGTTCATAGATTTTTCAATGTCTGTTTTCCACCCAAAATGGGATTCCAGACTGTCAATACTAAGTGCAATGGCCTTGATATTTCGTGATATAAATTCCTGTTCCAATTGCGCTACCACACCTAGTTCAGTTGTACATACTGGTGTATAGTCCTCTGGATGGGAAAACAGTAAACCCCATGAATCCCCAAGCCATTGGTGGAAACAAATCTCCCCTTCCGTTGTTACCGCCTCGAAATCTGGTGCTAAACTACCTATACCCAATAGCATCTATAAACATTTGATTATGAATGCAAAATAAAGATATTTATACAAAAATCTATATATTTAGGCCTTTAATTGCAATTTCAAATATAATGACCTTTCAAATTCGGTCAATTTTGGTAGATGATGAACAAAGGCATCACGATATTTTGGGAAAGATGTTGGTAACCTTTTGTCCGAATGTAAGCTTGATCGGGCATGCCTTTTCTATTAATGAGGCGGTTTCCTTAATCAAGGAGGAAAAGCCAGAATTGGTCTTTCTGGATATAGAAATGCCCGATGGCAACGGATTTACACTTTTTGATTATTTTGAAGAACCTCCTTTTGAGGTTATCTTTACTACAGCCCATGACCTATATGCGATTAACGCTATTAAATATGCAGCTTTGGATTATCTCTTAAAGCCAATAAACATTCAGGAATTGAAGCAATCGGTGGAACGTGCCGGCAAAATATTGGCCAAGCAGGCTCCTTCCCGTGAAGGTGAATACCAAGTGCTCAAGGACAATATGCATATACAGGATAGAAAATTCACCAAAATAGCTTTACGATCTTCCGAAGGAATTGATTTTGTGGAAGCCAATCAATTGCTACATGTAGAGGCCAATCATGTTTATTCCAATTTCTATCTTGTTAATGGCAAGAAGATAATGGTTTCAAAACCTTTGGGAGACTTTGAACCATTGTTGGAGTCCTGTAATTTTTTCCGGGTCCACAAATCCCATATGGTCAATTTGGATCATATTAAGAAATACATTAAAGGTAAAGGTGGTTACCTAATTTTAACAGATGGGTCTCATGTGGACGTATCGGTTAGAAAGAAGGAGGAGCTACTCAAAAGATTAATGTAGATCATTGGGCAAAGATAGTTTTACTAAAGTGCCGGCGGGTTCATCCCCATTCCACAAATCTTTAACTGTAACACTGAATTCCTCACCTCCAAATTCCATCTTCAATAGTGCAAGACGGGCTTCAATATTCGACATGGCGACAGAACGATATTGGTTTTCTTTAATTTTGGAAGCTCTTGACCTACCTATGCCATTGTCCTGAATGGTACATGAGATAAAATTGTCGGTTTCTACAATTTCTAAGATAAGATGGCCTGGTCTAGATGATTTTCTTAAGCCATGAATTATAGCATTTTCAAGATAAGGCTGAATAAGCATGGGGGGAATCATAATATTTTCAGGAGTTGAAACGTTTATTCGGACCTCATAGGTAAAGGCATTGTTAAACCGCATTTTCTCAAGTTTTAAATAAGTTTTCAAAAACTGCAGTTCGTTTGCCAGGGTTATGTGCGGTACCATGGAATTTTCTAGGTTCTGCCTCATAAGACCAGCAAATTCTGAAAGAAAATTGAGGACTTTCTCCATTTCGTTTGCCAGAACAAATTCTTGAATCGAGGAAAGGGAATTGAAAATAAAATGTGGATTCATTTGGGAAGACAACATTTTCATTCTAGCCCTTAAGGCCTCCTGTCGTCGCCTATTTATTTCGTTTTGATGGAACCTGGACGCGGATATCACCGATCTTACACGAGCTTTTAATATCTCATGATGTATAGGCTTCCTAATATAGTCGTTTGCACCTAAATCAAAACACTTGGATAGTGTCTCTTCTTCTTCTTCCGCACTTATTATTATTACCGGAAGAGTTCTATATTTAGGGTTGCTTCTCATTTGTCGCAATAATTCATAACCATCAGCCCCAGGTAAATTGACATCCAGTAGAACCAAATCATATTGATGATTGAAAAGCCGTTGAAATAAAAACTGCCCTTTTGGTATAAAAGAAATGTTGTAACCAACATCTGCCAGAACATGATTGATTTGTTCGAGGACTTGTCGATTGTCATCCACAATAAGAATAGAGGCACTATCCTGCATTCAAAGCACTTGTTAAAAATTCTTGTAAAGCCAAATCATCTCCCGTATAAATGGCATCCTCCAATTCACTATAAATGTTTGGGGGTAGCAGTTCGCTTAAAGTCCCTGCTACTGCGACCAACTTTTCAGTTTCAAAAATGGGAAGGCTTTTAATAGTATTTAGGGCATTAATTTTTTTCTCCAATTGTTTTCCGTTCAGAATCCCTAACTTTTTTGTGGATTCCTCTGTTTTAGGGAGGTAATGTTTAAGTAGTTTTACCAACTGTTCCAATTTTATGGGCTTGGTTAGATACGCAGAAAATCCTGCCTTTAGTGCAGCTTCCTGTTGTTCCTTAAAGGCATCGGCGGATAATCCAACAACAGGTACATTTTTATTGAACCTACGTATTTTAATCAGTGTATCAAATCCGTCAATCTTTGGCATATGGATGTCCATAAAAATAATGTCCGGATTAAAGCGTTTTGCAATTGAAATTCCCTCCTTCCCATTGTTTGCCACCATAATTTCAGATCCAAGTTCAGCAAACAGTGCCCTAATCATTTCTTGATTCAAGGGATGATCTTCAACCACTAAAATCTTACTTTTAAGAGGAATCTGGTACTTGGCGAACAATATTTCGGGATATTCCGCCTGGGGAGAAGTGGCCGGTTCATATGGGATTCGTATGGTAAAGCAGGTTCCCCTACCCTCTTCACTTTCCACATTGATACTCCCATTTAATATTTCAACCAAACTTTTGGTGATAGCTAAGCCAAGACCTGTTCCTCCGTATTTTCTATCGGTTCCAGCATCAGCCTGGGTAAATGGTTCAAAAATTCGTTCCAAATCGGGGGTTGGAATACCAATTCCCTGATCTGATATCCTAAATACTATAAACCCGTCTTCCGGATAGAGTTTGAGTTTCACACAATTGGAAGAAGGGGTGAACTTAATTGCGTTACCAATAATGTTCATCAAAATTTGTTTGATTTTGCTTCGGTCGGAACGTATATACCTAGGGGTGCCTGGAGCCAAGTCGTAAACGACTTTTACTTCTTTGGATTTAGCAAGACTATTTTGAATGCGATAAACAGACAGGAATAGTTGTCTAAGGTCCATATCCTGCTGGGCGATTCCCATTTTTCCAGCCTCTATTTTCGATAGGTCCAGGATATCTTGGATTATTTCCGACAGGGATTCGGCGCTTTGATAAATATTACTTAAGTAACGGCGAAAAGAATAAGTTAATTCAAGTGATCTACTTTGGTTGGCCAAAATTTGTGCAAAACCGACAATGGCATTAAGAGGCGTACGTATTTCATGACTCATATTGGCGAGGAATTGTGATTTTGCCCTATTTGCGTTGTCCGCATCATTCTTTGCAAAAATTAAGTCGCGCTCTGCTTCCTTTCTCATCTCGATTTCATGTCGTAAATGTTGGGTTCGTTCTTTTATCTTACCTTCAAGGGCCTGATTGAGTTTTGCCAATTCTTTTTGGGAAGTTGCCAATTCCAGGTTCAAATTTATGGCTTGTTCGTACAAAATGGAATTGGCAATGGAGATAGCCGCTTGGGAGGCAATAACGCGCAACACTTCCAAGCCTCCTTCGTTAAACATTCCGGTCATTTGGCTATTGGCAATATATAATACGCCAATGAGATCGTTTTGTTTAATAAGGGGTAATAATAATAAGGAACCCGTTGTATTGATCTCGGAAAATTCAGAGCTTGTATAATATTCGGCTAAATTATCAATACATAATTCTTTTTTACTTAAAATTACATGTTCAATGAGGCTAATGGGCAAGGCTGTTGAAGTATTTAATGTACATTCGGTAATCTGCCCATTGGAGGAATCTGTAGAATCAATATAGGCCGCCACATTCGGTTCCGAATCATTAAGTAAGACAAGAGCCCCCTTATCTGCGCCAGCATTCTCCATTACAACCTGTAAAAGATATTGTACAAGTCTGTCTTGATTAACTTCTGCCGATATGGCTTGAGTGGCCTTTATTAAACTTTGAAAATCAAATCCTAGGGCTTCATTGCGGTTTATTCCCGAAGTTATTTGTTGGTCCACTTTATCATTCCCATCCTTGAATTCCACTCCCCACGCCAAAAATAGTTTGGTGGCTTCATTCTTTAAGGCCTCCTTTATAAATCCATAGCGTTCCTTGGGCAGAGCCCTTTGTAACACGTCCGTAAATAATGCTCTGACGGCAAAATGGCCACTGTTTTTTGGGGATCTTAAAACCTCTTCAATTTTATCCGCTATATTGTGAAGATTACCCGATTTACACTCCCAAAGGAGTTCTACCATTTGGTATTCAACCCAAAAATTGTTTGGTAATGTTTTTGCCCAATTTTTTAGGTTTTCCTGTCTGGAAGCCACGCGTTCCAATACCTTTTCATTAGGGTTCTTTAACAGCATGAGTTCGCAAACTGACTGCAGGATATGATATCGAAAAAACTGGGGTTCCGAGCTCGAAAATTGCAATATTGTCTCATGACGTTGGAAATATTTGTTTGCCTCTTCGTAATTTCCCTTAAGACAATACACCCATCCAATGAGTATATGGTAACTAGACAATGAGACCTGGCAATTATGCTCCTTTAAAAACTGCAGAGCCCATTCCTCATTTGAAACATAGACTTCAGGTTTATAACCACTTAACCTGCATCCTATGGATTTTAACAAATATATTTGAGCAATAAACCCTTTAGAGGAATTGATTCCCAGGGCATCTATCGAATCATCACACAACCTTAAAAAACCTTCAAGCTTTGTGCCTGTTAGTAATTGGTTCCGAATTTTAGCATACATCAAATTGTTAGCACCCTGGGTATCTCCTCGTTCTATACAATGTTCTATTCCTACATTTAAAGTATCTTCCAATTCATCGTATTTTTTAAGGAACGGGCCCATTAAAATGTGATAAACAGATATAGTTCTATTATAATACTTATGAGATACATTGGAATCCAACATGTTTAAAGCAAAACTGCACATTTCCTTACCTTTATCATGAGACCCATATTTATAACAAAGTAGTGAACCTAATTGAATCATAATGAAAGGTGCCGAATTGACTGGACCGTTACGAAATATCAGATTTCCTAACTTCAGAAGGATTAAAATATAAAGATCGGGGTTGGAACGATAAGCAGAAGAACACATATTTACCAGGATGGATATCCCATACCTAATAATTTCTGAGGGTATTTTAATATTTGTGCCATATTCCTTAAGATGTTCTGGCATTGTTCTCTGGAATTTTTCATATTCCAAATCAATTATTTCCGATAATGACTTATCTTGATTTTGTGAATATAATGGAATACCTAAGGCTTGAAGAGCACGCAAACCTTCCGCTGCATTTTCATCGTATTTGGAATAGGCCTCATAAAACTTAATATTCAAGAGATAAACCTCGTAGGTTTGTTTAAAGTTTAATGCCGCTTCTAGTGCCCGCTTTGCAAAATCCTTGCCCTCGTTCATAGACTTCATAAGAAAATACGCCTTGGCAAGCTCAAATAGAACCTCGAAAACATAAGTATTCAAATTAAACTTTTCTTGTAATTCCAGAGCAAAATTCAAATATTTTTGGGCTGTTGCAGGAGAATTGGAGTCGTTGGCCAGTTGTCCGGCCTGCAATATAAACCCTAGTGCCATAGCAACTGTTTCCCCTTGTAGGTGACTTCGGGACTGTAGCAAATGTTCAACGAATTGATTTAATTCTATAGTGCCATGAAATTTACCTATTTTCAGATGGTATATTGCCAGAGCAAAATGCAATGCATCCTTCTTTATATCAAAATTTGGAATAGTGAGATGAAGGGATGCTTGCTGAACCCCTTTGTGGCTAAATGTATAGGAAACTTGATCTTGGACTATTCTGGTCAGCAATCCGGCCTCGGTAAGCAATTCCAAAAATAGAATAACGATTTCTTCTGGAAAATTGCAAACAGATGCCAATAGGGGAACATTGAACCTTCCATTGTTGAAGGCTGCCACTTTTAGTAGAATTTGAGCTTGATAAGATTGCGTCAATAATTGTTTTGCATAAAAGGCAACTACGTTATCTGCTACTTCTTGCCGCATTACACTTTCCAAATGGTATTGCCATCGGTGTCCGACGGAATCGTAAGTCAATACTTTATCTTCATGGAGCGACTGTAGAAAGTGCTGAATATAATATGGATTGCCGTGTGTTTTCTTATAAATAACAGCAGATAGATCACTAATCCGATCACATTCAACGGATAGGGCATCCACAACAATTTGATGTGTGGCCGCTTGGCTTAATGTCTCCAACCTTACGACTGGAACACCCTTGTTGGCATTTCGCAGTGTTAGTTGTAAATCTCGTAATGGATGTTTTTCGGAAATATCATCAGGATTGTAGGCAAGGACAAACATTACCCTTGAAATAGGGGCCAATGCCATATATTTGAACAATTTGATCGACGAAGCGTCGCACCACTGAACATCATCTATAAAAATTACCCGCTTCAATCCGATGCCATCCAAGGTTCTACAGTAGCGTGCAAAACAGTTCATAAAGCGATCACCGGTCTCCAAAGGCCCCAATTCCTCTGGAGGAGGAAGATTGCCTGTAAGTTCCTTCAAGTCAGGTATTACTTCAAATAAAACGGAGAGGTCGGAACCTAGTCCTGATGTAAAAATATCCCGGATTTCTGAATGGCTTCGACCTGATTTAATCAAGATTCGCTGTGCAACATTGCGGAAAGCTTGTTGAAATGCCCGGTATGGAGTTGATTGGGATTCGTCAAACGCCCCATAAGAATAAAGGGTATCCGATTCGTTGATGGCAGATTCAAAAGCTTTTCCAAGTCGAGTTTTACCCACCCCCGATGAACCTTCAAGAAAAACCACAG
This sequence comes from Arenibacter troitsensis, assembly GCF_900177645.1. GTDB lineage: Bacteria > Bacteroidota > Bacteroidia > Flavobacteriales > Flavobacteriaceae > Arenibacter > Arenibacter troitsensis. The sequence goes on along the minus strand of NZ_FXAO01000009.1, from coordinate 73,909 downwards.
CCGATGCACCTTCACGTACCTCATAATATTTGTCCAGCAACTTTTGAAGTGCATCATTTCTTTCAAGAAGGGTTCCTGAAATGTTAATTACCCCAGGGTTGTAGTTTATACTCAATTTGGGAATTTCAATTATTTCCCCTCTACTAAATTGAAACTGTAGAGTTGTTAAATCTCTGAGAATCCCATGGGCAGATTGGTATCGATCCTCCAATTTTTTTTCCAAAAGTCCACGGATTATGAGATAAATACCGGTGTGCTGCCATGGAGAATCCACTCCACCTCCAACATACGGTTCGGTTAAGTGCTTATACAATACTTCCTGTCTATCTCCTGCTTTAATAAAATGTTCGCCGGTAAGCCAATAATGAAGTAGGACTCCCAATCCATAAAAGTCAGCCCTATAATCTGGCTGTACGTTACTGCGTTCACTGTATTCCGGTGCCAGGAAATAGAAGTAATTATCGTGATATGCCGTTAAATCATTTTTGGAATATGATTTCTTAAACAGTGAGAGACCAAGAAGAATTAGCTCTCCAGTATGACCTATCTCAAAACGGTCATCACTAAGAATTCCGAAGCAGTGTTTGGCTTGATGAACTGCCAGTATGGCTTTGGTAAGCACTACAGCTCGATTGATGTATTCTATGAACTCGGATGTTCTTTTCGGTACTTTGGGAAAATCCTTGGCAGGTAAAGAAATATGGTAAGTAAGGCGTTTAGGGCCGATATGGGTTAATTCTTTTATTCCTACACCTTTGAAAAAAGAAGTCTCAGTTAGATTCTGAATTAAAGCCGTTTGGATTTCTCCTGACGTCTTTTCCTCAATCGAACAGATCTCTGAAGAAGAATTAAATTTAAGGTCTACACCTTTAATTTTTATCGGATTCATTAGGTATCTATTTGGAATACAATTTACTAATTTCTATTCAAATGTCTTAAACGTTAAGAAGCTGAACAGCAACGTTGGGAAGATATTTTGAATGCCCATAGCTGATAAATGATGCCAAAACATAATAATTTGGTAAGTAATACTGTCAAATTAACCCTTTTCAACTTCAATTAACACACTTATAAGGAAAATGTCTTCACTGAGAAAAAGTGGCTAGTAAAGCAGTGGAGTGCAAATTACTTTTGGCATGTGTTGGTTGTGGAACCTGCAGGATACGCATCAATGGCAAAGGTCCAAACAATAGTTAAAAAGACAGGGTAATTACACCAAGAAATATTTCGAAACGCTTCTGACTAACCGGTAATAACGAACGTTTCAAAAAACAATTTAAAAAACCATAAAATATAGAAACCATGAAATACGTAAGCCATATCCACCAAGAAATATTGGACAGAAGCTCAATTAAAAATCTTGCACACAAATACCCAATTATACTATTCCTTATAAAAGATGGGCACAATTCAACGGAAGAATCGGTCTCCGATAAGAAATACCAATTTATGTATACGTTGAATCCTATGCCCAATTTCAAGCCTAAGGCTCCTTTGGTGTTTGGTATGTATAATGGCATTTTTGGTACTATGAATCCTGAAATGGATACCCAGAGTTTTGAACATATACCTATACTTGATAATCCTTTAAGTAATCAACTTGCCCTCTACGTGGTACAGGAACTGCAATTCTGCCCAAATGAAGATAAATCATACCTGGAAAATATGATTGTTACCATGGCGGACCTATTAGTAAAAAGGTACTATTTGCAGAAAGAGATAAGCTGTAACTTACAAATGGGATTGACGCCTTTTATTGTTCAGAAAATACAACAATATGTTATAAAGCATATAGATCGTCCAATTCTGACCTCTGAATTAGCTAAAGTAGCCCGATTGAGCATACACCATTTTATAAGGGTGTTCAAAAAAACAACTGGAGAAACTCCCCACCAATTTATAATGCGGCTAAAATTGGAACAAGCAAAAAAACTTCTCATTTCAACTGAGGAAAGTATAATCCAAATAGGAATGGGTGTTGGATGCGACAATCCAAGCCACTTCTCCCAATTATTCAAGACAAATTTTGGCGTACCCCCATTAAAATTTAGAAAAGCCTATCAAATAGGTATGTTATCCGCATGAACTTTTTTATGCACTTATCACATATCAAAGATATATCAAAATGCGACTTACTCAAATTGATAATAAAAGACCAATTAGCAAGGTAAAAGAGTGCACAATGCTGTTCCCAGCAACTTAATCATAAAAAATAAACATCATGAACTTAATACACAAGATAAAATTGCTATTAAAAATGGGTAACAAGCAAAAGACAAAGACTATGGTGCCCGATGATTGTGATAAAGAAAAACCTTATGAAAACCATGCTGACATGGAGGAAATTTACGATGACACAGGGTTATTTATATAAAACAAGATTATGATGCCCATTAAAACGTCAACTTATTAATTAGGAGTTGCGATTGAAAGGCGCTCTATTTCAATTACAAATACATTTTAATCCTTAATATATATACTATGAAAACTACATTTTCTAAAACGATTTTATTTCTAGCATTTTTAACAACATCATTCAATGAATTAATTGCCCAACTACCAGAGCCTGGATTTGTAATAGACGGGAATACGGCAATAGTCATCACAGATCCACAGAACGATTTTTTGAGCCCCCAAGGAGTGGCATGGGGAGCTGTGGGTGAAAGTGTCAAGGAGAACAATACCATTGAAAACTTGGAAACGATTTTCAAGTTGGGGGAAAAACACGATATCCCCGTTTTTGTCTCCCCTCATTATTATTATGAGCACGACCATGTATGGAAGTTTGAGGGTACCTTGGAAAAGTTGATGCACAATATTTCCATGTTCGACCGTGGGGACCAGTTGAATGTCAAGGGTTTTGAAGGATCGGGAGCGGATTGGTTGCCCAGATATAAAAAGTATATCAAAAAGGACAGAGTGGTGGTTACGAGCCCGCATAAAGTATTCGGACCCGAGTCCAATGATCTTGCCCTACAGCTGAGAAAACAAAAAATAGATAAAGTGATCTTGGCCGGGATGTCCGGTAACCTTTGTGCCGAATCCCACATGAGGGACCTTATCGAAGCCGGATTTGAAGTGGCCGTGGTAGGCGATGCCACGGCATCTGCCAAATTACCCGGTTTGGACGGGAACCAGGCCGCACAGACCAATTACAAAATGGTATCCAGCAAAGTTTTTACCACCAAAGAACTTGAACAGGTACTTAATAAATAGAAGTATTAACATTGAGATATAGGGAAAACAATAGAAAAATTCTTACCCTTGTGTTTACTAAGTTTATTACCATTGATACACTTTATAAGGCCAATATAGCTCAGGTTTAAGGCCTCTTCTTAGACATTTGTATTATTTTTTCAACAAGCTTCGTTAGCTATAGGCTTTTATTTTGCAAAATGTGGTTTGAACAAAAAGGCGTGGACCTCAATGTTTCAAACCACATTTTTTATTGCCCAATAAAACACACAATTTATATAAGGCTACATTTCATATCCATTCTATGTTTCTTTAGGTGTGTATATACATTACTTAAAGTATGTCTAACTTTAAGAATAGGAGCCTATTGTAAAATTTTTATTGTATTTGTAAAGCCTTCATGACATAATTCCCCAAATTGGCCAACTCCAAAGAATTGGAACTTTTGGCCTAATCTGATATTATAGGAATAGAATTTTGAAAACCCATTTTGAATTGGATAAGGAATACTATGTCTAAGCAACTTCCCGGACCAAACCTATTAAATAATAATGAATTTTAACCTATACCCCTTTCCTGGCTTGTTCTACTAAGACATAGGACATTTTATCGGGACAATAAAAATCATGATGTGCATGTCCATCACAATAATTCTTAGTACCATTGGAATCATGTGTTATTTTCTCATGCAGGTTCAATATTCCCAAAATCAATAATTTTAAATTGCCAACTATTTTCATATTACGTGTTTTAATTAATAATTTTTGTTAATTTTTCCCTTAGTACAGCATCAGATGTCAGTCCAACTACTCTATCTACTATTTGTTCGTTCTTAATAAAGAATAAGGAAGGAATACTTCTCACTTGAAATTGTGACGCTAATTCCTTGTTTTCATCGATATTTACTTTTTGAATTTCAACACTTCCTTTATACTCTTCAGAGAGTTTTTCAACGATTGGTAATAGTGCCTGACATGGAGGACACCAGTCTGCGTAAAAATCTAATAACACGGGTTTCTTCTGAGCTATTAAATTATCAAAATCCTGTTTGCTTTCTACTTTTTTCATAATTGAATATTTAAGATTAAAGTGCAAATTTATCTCAAGGGATTGGGCGAAGGTTAGGCAAGAAATCCCCCTCAATTGGCAAAACTTCCCTACAGGTGTACACAAATGGACAATAAGGAAAATAGCGCAGTTCGAAGCCTGTATTGGGTCGGTTACGAATTTTAAAGGGCCCTAATAATGCTTTGTAAGAGAAGTAACCAACTAGTCTTCATTAATATTCATTTTTGACAAACCACAAAGGTTCTAAAACGATGGCCCCTTTTTTTGTACGAAGCTAAAATACTTGCGGATTTTGTTGGGTAATATTAGTTTAAAACGTAAGCCTCTCTCCAATATTACTCTGAATTCAGTAACGGTTAATTTCTTCATAATTCGGTTCAATGGTTGGAAGATTCATTTTTCTGCCTATAAAATGCAAGCCAAAAAAAAAGAGACTGCCTTTTTAGATAGCCTCTTTGTTGCATCATGGTTCATTATAATTTTAAAATTATAAATGTAGCTTCATTAGTATTTCATGGCTACCGTTATTGGAATAGGCTATGGTATTTTCCAAGACGGCCTCATAGGCATAACCTAAATGTATTCCCTTAGTGGCTTTAAATATAAAAAAACCACCAACACTTTCATCAAACCTATATGCTGTCCCCGATCTCGAACCTATCATGAATTGCAAGTGCCCCTGTTAACTCCAATGATATTGGTGAACCTTCTACCATTCTGAACATTGCCGATGGCTTAAAGACTAAACTATCGCTCAAGGCAAAGTCACAGCCACTGCTTATAGCGGACAAGCAATGCTCTGATACTCGCTTTATCCTTAATTCTTTGTGAACAGCTTAAAATCAGAAAACCAATTCCAAGTATCATTAAAATTCTTTTCATTTATTTGGGTTTGGATATAGTATACATCAATTGGATATAATCCATTAATCATATCTCTTTAATAGGTTCAATTTAATAAATCTTTCTTTGCCCTGGTTTTAATTTGGAGGCTAACAGTTATAAGTGCCCCTACCCCATTATTGTCCAATGGCCTTCCTAGTCCCACTTTTGTTTAAACTCTATTATGGCCTTAGTAGACTTGTAGTTAATACTTTGTTTTATGCTTGTAATACAACTGGGTTAATCCTGTTTCAAATGTTTTGGCACTTATAAATTCCAGAAGCTGCTCTGGCCTACCTTTCTTAATTAGTCTCGTACCATTGCCTACCAGAATGGGCACAACGGAAATAGTAAGTTCATCTATGAGGTCATTTTTGAGTAGTTCGTTAACGACTTCAGCGCTACCATCACAATTAATGTCTCTTCCCTTTTCACTTTTGAGCTTTGTTGCCAAATCCTCTCTAATTTTTTGGGATGACTTCACAATTTTCAAGTTTGGAATTGTGCCATTTAAAAATCTATGTGTCATGAACCAATAAACCAGATACTCAAACAGTTCAGCGAGTTTTTATTGAGTTGAGGCTTGACAGTCCTTATTTTGAAACAAATAAATAGTAGTCATTATTTCAGGGATTATTTTGGATTATTAAATGAAATCGGAGATTAATTTGGTAAAGACCGATCTTACATCCGGATGTTAATTGTTGATGACATATATTAAGGTATTTTAGATTAATATGGGAGAAGAAACCTTGTGGATAATTGATGATGATATGGTATCACAATTTGCCATTAAGTATAAGATAGGCCAAGCGTACCCCAACAATAGGATTAGTACTTACTATTCCGTTGAAGAGGCTTTGACCGCCCTAAAGGAATGTATGGATGGTAAATTGGAGTTTCCGGAAAAGGTTTTATTGGACTTAGGCTTGCCAGTACTTACAGGGTGGCACTTTCTGCAGGAACTGGAAAAAATTCGAGGAAATATTGCCCCGTTCGAAATTTATATCGTTTCAGCATTTTCCAATTCAATGGACCGTAAGCGCGCTAAAGATCATTCTTTGGTCAAGGGCTATTTTGAAAAACCGTTGGATAACTTTGCAGTAGACCAAATATTTATGTCGCGGTAGCACGATCATGGATTAGGTTATGCTGTTGAACATGGAGACAAAAGTAATACCTAATCTTTCCAATTTTGAAGTCGATCAAGATATAGATATCCTTCAACAAACTCTCTATGCTCTGGACCGGACATTTTCTCCAAAAGATTTAAGGCCGATATATAGCTTGCCAAATTACCGTTCGAGGAGCTGAATTTTCCGTCCTCTACAAAGGTCACCGAACTGTCGTTCTGTACCTTTAGATTAGGGTAATCCTTCTGCAATTGTGTGCCCCCTCCGATCCAGGTAACAATTTTATGTCCATCTGCAATACCGGATTTGCCGATCAATTGTGCTCCAGCACAATTGCTTACGGTATATAGCGTTTCCCTATTTTTTTCCTTTATAAAACTTACAATTTTTTCATTATGAACTTGAGCGTACATGTCATAGGCACTTGGAACAAACAAGGCCGTAAGTTGTGGGCAGTTTTCAAAGGTGTAATCTGGTAAAAACCGTATTCCTTCCTCTGATGTTATTGGGTCGGCATTTTCAGCAATGGTTATTACATTATACAGCTGATTTCCTTCTATACTTGGTTTGGCAAAAACATCAGAAGTGGCAATGACTTCACTCTGCAGGACGCCATTGAACATCAGCAGTCCTATAGTTGGCAACTCCTTTTTGAAGGGCTTTAAGTGTTTCGTCAAAGTGTCCGTGGTAATGCTCAGGTCTGGTAAATGTCCAGTTTTGGCACTATTTTTTGATTGGTCCATTTTGCAACTTCCGAAAAAAACCAACAATGCAACTAATATTAGATTATACTTTTCCATAAGTCCTTAAGGTATTATTTTTTATCGTTTGGTTTGATGATCATTCTAAAATACTGATCCTTATACAGGTAGTACCCGATCCAGTTAATGAATGTGCGAAACCTATTTTTAAAATTAACCAACCCCATAATATGCACGAAGATCCAAATTAACCAGGCTATAAATCCTTTTATAAAAAACCTTTCCTTTGGCAAGTCAAAAACTGCCTTATTTCTTCCAATAATTGCCAATGACCCTTTGTCCCTGTACTTGAAAGGAGTCCATGGGCTTTTGTCCCTCTCTAAATTAAAGGCCAAATTCTTGGCCTGTTGAATTGCGGGTTGGGCCAATTGGGGATGGCCTTCAGGATAGCCAATATCTCCTTGGACCAACGCACAATCGCCCAATGCATAAATATTATCGTAGCCGTTGACCAAATTGAAAGAGTTGGTTTTTAATCTTTTTCCCTTTCCAAAACTGTCCATGGAGAAACCATTGAAAGCCTTTGCAGTTACCCCGGCCGCCCAGATTAGATTTTTGGATTCTATTGTAGTACCATCGGACAGTAAAACAATGTCTTCCTTAAAATCATTAACCAAACAGTTCAGCTTTATTTCTACACCCAATTCATTTAGCTTGGAGTAGGTATAGCTTTGGGAGTTTTTTGACATGGTATTCAAAACTGTACTTTGACCATCTATTAAATATATTTTTCCTAAATCACTTTCACTCAATTCCGGATAATCTTTCTTCAAAATAGAGGTCTTCATCTCTGCTAAAATGCCTGAGAGTTCAACTCCTGTAGGTCCGGCTCCAGCGATAACAAATGTCAATAATTTTTTTCGTTCTTCTTTGTCATGGTGTCTTGTTGCCCTGTCCAGCCTAGTAAGAATGGTGTTTCTAAGAGTTAACGCATCACTTATGGTTTTCATTGGTAAACTATACTTTTCAATGTTCTTATTACCGAAGTAATTACTTTCAGTACCTGTGGCCATAACCAATATATCATAGTGCAACTCTCCATTGCTCAACATTACTTTGTTTTCATTGGGAACCACTTCCAATAAACTTCCAAGCCTAAAGCGAACATTCTTAAAGTTCCTCAATATTTTTCTATAGGGGTAACTAATGGCCGATGGTTCCATAAACCCGGTAGAGACCTGATAGATCAAGGGCGGAAAGAAATTATAATTATTGGCATCTACCAATATGGTTTGGTAATTAGGTGAATTTCCGATCCTTTTTATCAATTCCAAGCCTGCAAAACCTCCCCCTACTACTATTATCGACTTTTTCATAGTATTCCATTAAGGGTTCAAAGGTCCTGGATTTCGCCATAAATATTCTTGAACTGGTTCAAGAAATATCTTTTTTATTTAATTTGCTTACATATTCTGGCGATAAGCCTAAAAAACTTGCTACTAGATATTGAGGTACATTGTTAACAAAATCAGGAAAGGCCTCTTTAAACCTAAAATAGATTTCTTCTTTTGAATAAATAAAAAGATACTTTATCCGATTAAGTGAGGCACCATAAGCTGTTTGATATATCTTTCTGAAATAAGTTTCCATTTTAGGAAACCGTCTAAGTAATTCTCTTTCGTTATTATGTGTTAAGTGAAGTATGGCCGAAGCTTTAACTCCTTGGATATAACACTCTGAACGCATATTGTTGTGATAGGCCAAATAATCCGTAATCCACCAATTCTCTATGGCAAATTGTAAAGTATGCTCGGTTCCCTTCTCATCAATAATATACAATTGAAGACACCCGCTTAAAACAAAATAGTGGTCCAGGGATTTGTTACCGGGTTCGTAAAGCAGTTCTTTTTTTTTGACAGTTTTCAAATCAAAGTATTTGGCAATCTCCTGAAACTCATTATTGTCAATTGAAGTGTATTTGTTAATATGTTCGAACAGTTTTTGCATTTTAATGGGTTCATCTAATATCAAATTTAGCACAATTCATCGATTACCCCAGACCATTCCATTTTTTAGTTTTTTCAATGATTTAATTAAATCAAGTATTTGAATATACAGCCCTGGATAATTAACTACCCATAAGTATCAATTCACAACATATAATAAAGGGTTGTCATCATTTATTGTGCTCAGGTATGTCATTTGGGTACCTTGAACTTTTTATTAATCAATTTATCCCCCAGATTATGAAATTGAGATGTATAATAGTGGACGATTCGTTCATGCAGCGAACTACCATGGCCAGATTAGTGGACAATCATCCGAACTTAGCTATGGTAGCCGAATATAGTAATGCCATTGAGGCAAAAAATGGTCTAAAAAATAACGAAATAGATCTTATTTTCCTAGATGTGGAAATGCCCATCATCAATGGTTTTGACCTTCTGGAATCTTTGGAAAACCCACCACAGGTAATTCTGATTACCGGTAATCCCGATTACGCACTCAAGGCTTTCGATTACAACGTAACCGATTATCTTTATAAGCCCATTTCCCTAGCTCGATTTGATGCCTCCGTAAAAAGGGCCGTGGCCAAATTTGAGCAGATTAATCAAATGGATGAGGAAGAGGAGTATATCTTCGTAAAAAGCAACCTTAGACAGCGCAAAGTTGTTCTAAACGATATTAATTGGGTCGAAGCTCTTGGCGATTATATTAAATTGGTAACGAATGAAGGCAATGTTGTTATTCTTTCCACCATGAAATCTTTTGAACAAAAGTTACCAAAGGATAGCTTTTTGAGAATCCACAAATCCTATATCGTTAATCTGGAAAAAGTTGAAAAGTTCAACAGTAAAACAGTGGAAGTAGTTGGTAGACAGATACCTCTTAGCAGACATAAAAAGACAGAACTCGCCGAGGCTCTTTACAACGTCTAAATTAAAGGGGCCTATAAGGAGCACTTAAATATCGGGGTATTACCCCCGATATTTTAGCATGTAACTTTAAGCTGATTTCAATTCTACGGCAATAAGTTATTTGCAATATGGTTTTCCAAGAATAACTCCGATCTAATTTTCTATTTGTTCAGGTTCGGTTAGACGAAAGTTTTCAAACTTCAAACCTTTAAGATGTTTGTGCCATTTTTCAATTAGTGGTCGTTCAAGCTTAAACTCACGGAATTCGTCAGGACTCATAATTGGTATTCCTTTTACGATTGGATACAACCTTTTGCAGGATGAGCATACTAAAAAGCCTTCCAAAATATTATCATCTACATCTTTTGTGATTTCTGTGAGGCCAAGGTCCCCTTTGTCAAACGGACAACAAAGTTTATCGATTGTTTCTTTTTTCATATGTTATTTAATTTGTGGGCATATTTTTTAATGGATTCGTTGGGGGCATCGCTGCTCATAATTCCCGACACTACTGCAATTCCCGTATATTTTAGCCCATCTAGTCGATGAATGTTTTCAGGTTTGATTCCACCAGCTAAATAGATAGGTAAACCGTAATTTTTTGACGCTTTATGAATGGTTTTAAAATCTACAATTTCACAACTGTTGGCCGTTTGTGAAGGGAAAATGGAACAGAATGAAATATAATCGAGCTTGTTCCTTCTTGCCCATTCTACATGTGTTAAATCGTTGTTGCATGTAATTCCACTAATAAAAGGATGGATTACACTTCCTACTATAGATGTGTAATCCTTGGGAATATCGTCAAAATGTACACCATCCAATAACGAATTATTGAGCAGTTCCCATCTATTGTTTATCAATACTGGAATATTTTTAGCATGGCATTGTTCACAAATCTTATTGATCAGGTCAATTATGTTTTGGTTGACTTTAAAATTGTCCCAAATTTGAACTGCGGCTAATTTTTCACTCAAACATAAATTTAATTTATTCATGAGAATCGATTCATCCATTGCCGGGTCGACAATTAAATAGATTCCAGAACCCATGTTTCTTTTCGCTTTCCCCCTTACTTCCATCCTGAATTAAGTGCTTTGAAAAAGGCCGCCCAGTAAGGGTCGTTCTCATTGTACAATAGATCATTGGCTATATTATTGGTAACGAGTTTGATACCCTGCTCCCTATGGGCTATTTTTCCCACTTCTGAGCAGAAAATATTTTCCCTGGCCAAACGATTGATAACTTTTTTTGCACTACCCTGCTTACAGGTGATGATCATTGAACCTGCTCCAATACAGTACCGCGGATCCAACGAAAACAATTTACAAACTTCACTTTGTAGAATGCCTATAGGTAGTTTGTCGTTATAAATGATTGCACCATTGTTCGAGGCGGTTGCCAATTCATATATGGCACCCAAGACACCGCCTTCCGTAACATCGTGCATGGCGGTTACATCATTATGTTCACGGTTCTGACCTACTGCTGATAGGGCGTCCTCAAGGGAAGAAGTTTGATAAAAAGTAGCGCATGCCTGTTGTTGTATTTCGGAACCAAGTTTGTTAGTAACCGTTTCAGGGAAACACATAGCAAGTATGGCCGTCGAAGAAATAGCACATGATTTGGTAACTAATATCACATCGCCGGGTTTTGCATATTTAGAAACCAGTATTTTAGTTTTAGGAGCAATACTGACAAATGTCCCACCGCCTGCGATGGTAGAATTTTGGCCTTCAATAAAACCTGTATGCCCCCCGGTAATGGCAATGCCTATTTTTGAGCAAAAGATGTGGATATAATCCCAATATTTTTGAAAATCGGATTTCGAAAAAGTACTCGGAAGATTTAGAACAAACTGCCCATACATAGGTGCATATCCCGTGGTTGCCATGTCATTTGCCATTAATTGCACGGATAGCCAAGCGGACTCTTCCAAACCTAGACTTGGAAGTAAGGTCAGAGGGTCACTGGTCATGGCCATCGCCATAGTTCCGGGTAAATCTACTATGGATGCATCAACACCAAAATTAGGACCTACACTTACTTCCTCTCTATTAAAACCACATTTAGTACTAATAAACTGCTCAAATACATGTGGGTCTATTTTGCCTAGTTTATCACCCATTATTTTACGTCGTTTAATTTGATATACAAGCCAAAAAAGTCCCCTAAGGGTAGACTCCATTGTTGGATCGGAAACCATTTTGGTAGGCCTGTACACGTCCATTCAATGGAATAATCGCGTCCTCGAAGTGCCTCTTCAATAATTTTTGAGAGTTTTTCAGGTGTATAAAAGGTCGCGGTCAAATAGAAAGGATTCATGCCAAATACTTCTTGTATTCTTCTTCTAACTACCTTGGTCGAATTTCTGTTCATCATTCCCATAGCTATTCCATATTTTCCAACGCGTGCGGCTTCGCGAATTACTTGAACAGGGTTCTTGTAATATTCAAATGTGGTAATGAATGCAAGCGAATCAAACGTATGGTCCTTAAATGGCATATAGTGTGAGTCGGCCATAACAAGATCACCTTCAAATAGTTCTACGGCTTGGGAGAGCATTAGTGGTGATATATCACCACCAGTAGCCTCTATGCCAATCTCCTTCCACCAGCGTGTAAAACGGGTTGTACCACAGCCAAACTCCAATAGGGTTTTAACACGTTTGTCTTTTGAAACCAATTGTTCCATTACCTTTTTTTGCCATATTTCAGCACGCTTGTACCTACCTTCATACCATTGTTCATAGGTGTCTGTATGTTCTCTGTTAAAAAACCATTCTGGCCTGTTCTGCCAGTTTTGATCTTCCTTGGGAATAAGTTCTGAAGTTGCTTTTTCTATTTTCATTTTATATTATTTAAAACAAAAACTCCATTCTTTGGGGTAACCAATGAATGGAGCCTAAAATGAAATATCTTAGCTTGCATCCCTACGTTGGCATTATCCAAATCAGGTCTCGGGTATTATCTCAGCTTGGCTTTTACCAGGCACCCCGTGCTTTTGTGTTGATAAATGTACGATTAAAATTTAAAATTCTAAGCTATACCAAATGTTTCAAGAAAGAAAATTGTATTCCTTTTTTTTATTGAGAATATCCATAATAATTGTAATTGGAAGGCACAGTCTTTAGGAAACGCCACTGTACATATTTTTGGTTGCAAGGGAAAACGGTATTAGTACAAGATGGACCACTTTTTATACTGTTAATTTAATGTATAGAATAAGAATCGCAATAAGAAGTCAGTACTGGCAAGTTGTCCAAATAACTTGTCATCCATCGACATTAAAGACCTTAAAATGATAAAATAAAACAGAATCCATGAAATTCAACATCCCTAGTTCTTTTAGTGTTGGTTTCATAAAAGCATTGCTCTTGGATCCTAACCCATATTGGCCGCTCTGTTGGTTCAACAATTTTCTTTCTGATTACGAAATTACCAAAATGTCCAAGACGTGTTTGAAGTCGGTTATTTACTTGTGGCAGATGCAATATTTATCCATCCACATGCCTTAAGGCTATCTATTTAGATTTGCTTTTAGCAAAAATTCATATTTTAAATGTGGAAATAAATATGTTCCAACTATTATCCAGATGATTTGAACACAATGGTCTATTATTTTATTTTTTTGAATCTCATCATTGGTATTTCTCCAATCAATAAATTTAGCCTACCTTCCTTGTCCAAGCTAAAGGCATTTATTTTTTTCATCATATTCAGAAACTGAGGTTCGCCATCACCACAATACATTAATGTTGAAGGTCCAGGTTCGCCTATGGTGATGCTATTACCATCAATTTTAAAATCGGCGGAATAACCGTTACAGCTGTTATTGCCCGTAATCTTCCCTGTGGTTTTGTTAAATGAAATTACCGGCTTCTTGTCCGGATATAGGCCATCAAAAGCGATCCGTGTTCCTGATATATACTCCAATTCCCATATGGAATTGTAAAGGTTATTATTACTCCCATTTTTAGTTGCAGTACATGAAACGATAACCACCATAAACAAAAGGGTTGAAACTAAAATGTAATTCTTTTTCATATAATAATTCTTTGATCAAGTTCTTACGAAATTTTCCAGCGATGATGAGCAATATCATCATCAGAATGGATACACCCAAAATTATGCCAATATTAAGTAATATTCCACCACAAATTGTAAGCCACCTTTCATTTGTCGGTCAATATACTTGTCTGGTGCAGGTCGCAGGTGATGAATCCGTAACCTTCTTATAATCCTTTAAAATATTTCTCGGTTTTTTCTAAAACTCTTGAATTCAATTGGATTATTACTATAGTTTAGAACGAACATGGTTTGTTGTTCTCCCTTTAACCCTTTGTATCCTATTTTAGGCTTAATGATAAACTCTACTTCGTTAGCCAATAATTTTGTTTTGACTTGTTCAAATTCCTCATTACCTAAAATACATCCGAAATGGGAATTGGAACATGGACATTATCGACCAAACCACTATAATCCAACCCCACAATGTCTTTTGAAACATGGGCCGATAATTGATGACCAAAAAACTTTGGCCTATGCAAACGTAAAAAAGTTAATTAATGACAATGTTGTCTAGGGTATAGCCGGTGAAAAATGGATAAAAATAAAAAGATCCAAAAACGGGCACTAGGAGTAATATACCCATTTGGCCATCTGCACAGGCAATTATCGATAAATATACGGAGCTTCTAGCCGTTCTAAATAGAGCCAGACTATTTCCTGTGTTGAGGAATCAAAAAATAAATGCCTTTATTAAGGAGATAGTCGATCTCTGTGACATTAATAAAAATCTTACCTTCCATTTAACCAGGCATACATTTGCCACGACCGTAACCTTAACCAATGGTGTTTCTAATGAATCCGTAAGTAAGATGTTGGGTGATAAGTAGCTGAAAACCAAGTAACATTATGTTAAAATATTGGATAGCAAGGTAAGTGAAGATATGGAAATGTTGAGAGAGAGATTAAATTTTAATAACTAGATCTATAATACTTATGGATTTTATTGGCCTTTTTCAATTTCCATTTTGAAAAGGATTACTCCAGTAAATCACTTATTATATTTTAAGGTGTAAATACCCCTAGATGGATTTTCTAAAATTCCCTGGTTTTTCAATTCGGAGATATAGACCAGAATAGAACTTATCTTCATTTGAGGGTAATCTTCTAATATTCGCTCAATCAATTCTTTTTTGGTCAGGATCTTTTGTTCCAAAAAATACGATTGTATCCTTAATATAAATAAATTGTTCAAAATCAAATATTTAAAATACCTTCAACATAAATTTACGGACAATCATAGAATAATCGTAAAATTAATTTGAATTTTAAACGTATTTGCAATAGGTAAAAAAAGCTGTTGTTTAACGATAGAGTCAATTTTCTTTTTTAATGAGAACCTTTTGAGCCCAATTAAATGCTATATTTGTTGCATATAAGTTAAGACTTGCATAATAGGTTATTAAACAAATCTATTTTTACAGTTTAAAAGAGGACGTAGGGGTGCGTCCTCTTTTTTATTTAATATGATTGCGTCTTCAATACTGGGTATGGTCTAAAATTGCTTCAATGGATATAACGGGGGTTGTATATTTTGAGCTTTTATTTGCTATATAAACTATCATCTTCATGAATTTTTTTTATGGAAACGTATGATTAGCTTTTCCAAAAACCCCTTTTTTATTATCCTTTCGAACTGTTATCTACGCCTAGGTTTTATATTACTCGTCCTTGTTCACCCTGTTAACCTCCGAATTGGAGTAAAGTGCATATATCAACTTGGTCAACACTACCTTTCAGGGGCTATAAACCACAGTTTTTTAAGTTTTCCTAGCCCATGGGCTTTGTGTGTATGTAATTTTAATTGATTTATTATCTCCAGGAGGTCTGGTAATTTATCGGGACGGAACAGTTTTTAACGGGTTACTGCAATGTGCGTAGGACAAAATGGTCAAAAATACTTTTTGCGAAAATTCATGGGTGTCATGCCCGTTCTGGATTTGAAAAACTTTGAAAAATAGGCATAGTCAGTAAATTCGAGGGTATATGCTATTTGGGCTAAATTATCTTGGGAATGTACAATCAATCTTTTTGCTTCTAGAATCGTTCTTTCAGAAATCAATTGACTAGTTGTTTTGTTAATTGTTTGTTTCACTACTCTATTAAGATGTTTTGTGGTTATACTTAATTTATCAGCATAAAACTTTGGTAATTTTTCTTTGTGAAAATTGACATCGATTAAGTTTTCCAATTTTTCAAGTATGTGGAAATAGTGATTTGATTTGAGTTTTTCTAAATTGATGCCAACTGTATATTCCCTTGTTAATTCTATATAAATATTGTTTAGCGAATTTAATATTTTCAACTCTCTAAATAGGTTAGTTTGGTGATATTCGGTATATGCTTCCTTAAAATTAAGATGTAGTGTTTTCAATTTTTTGGATTTTAGTTCCAGTACAGGAGGGTTCTGATAGGAATAATAAAAAGGGAACATATGTAGCTTATATTCCAAAAACTTTAGTTCATAAAATTCTTGGGAATGAAAAATGATGAATCCTTGAGGTTGTGTCTCAAATTTCCAATAATGTGTTTGCCCTGGTTTTAAAAAGAAAACTTTGCCAGGATTTATTTTATAAGTGTTAAAGTCAATTTCATGTGTACCTGTGCCTTCCGTAAAGAGTACACATAGATAGAAATTGTGGCTATGGGGTTTGTTGATTAAATTTTTGTTGCGCCGTAAGTGATCAGAAAAGGAATTAATGTACACCCCATTAAGGGGTGCGGATTCTTTAAACTGACTAATATCCAGAACAGGTATTTTCATAGTTTATGTCCTAAAAGTACAAATTTAGGCGAATATAATGTATGAATAAAAGACATTTAACGTGTTAATTTTGAAGTCTAAAATCAATATATTTTGGGTAAGGTTATTAATGCTTTGAATTGTAAATGTCCGAATTGTAAAGAAGGAAAGATCTTCAGAGACGGGGGGAATATTATATTATTGCATATTCCTGAAATGAACCACAGATGTCCAGTATGTTCTTATAAATTTGAAAGGGAAACCGGATTCTTTTTTGGTGCTATGTTTGTGAGTTATGCACTTGCTGCCGCGGAAATGATAACCAGCCTTGTAGTGTTTTGGTATTTTATTGATTTTTCACCGTTAAGTGTTTTTGCCATAATTGTTGTTATAGCATTTCTGTTAAGTACTATTAATTTTAAATTGTCTAGGTCTTTCTGGATTTACTTGTTTTACAAAAATAAGGTATGAAAATCGCTGATTATGTCATAGGGTTTTGACCTTTTTTAATTCTTTCCAATATTGGATATTTGTTTTGTGCAGAGGGATTTTTTTCCAGAATATTCTCGATACAAAGAAGGTATAGGTCAGGTGTAACCCATAATAAATCATTGTACTAAGATTTGTTTTGCGGGTTAATATTTATCTTGGAATTAAAATTGCATACGGTGGGAAGATTTTTGAATATAGCCGAGAACTAGCTATTAATTTTATTCTGAGTTGTACGCTACCTTTATATTTAGAATGATATTTTGTAGCTAATATTCGGTATCATTAATGCTTCCCTGAATTCCTCCACTTTATTGGTCTTAATATTGTATCTATGACCTTGAAAGTCTTTGTAGTTTGTTGCATTAAGTATTTTTAAAGATAATTTTTGTGTGGATTTCTTTTTATACCATTCATAATTGATCGTAAAATGGGATATGATAGATGTCTTTGATTGCTCGGTAAAAGGGGTAGTTTCATTGTAAATAACATCTTGCTCCATAAATGAAGCAGTTGGATCAATTTTTGAATATCTGTCACCGCCTTGAAGGCTTAATTTTAAATTTATTCCAAGTAAACTTTGTTTTTTCTTACCAATTCTAAATTCTTTTCCAACTAGCGTATTAAGGAGGTAATTTTTATTAAATCTGGTATTGTACCAAACATTAGTGTCTGTTTTATATTCTGAATTGAATATAGAACCGGAGAACAAATAATAAAATCCATTATCTACATATTGCTCTAAAGTTAGATCGAGCCCATAATTTTTACCTTTTCCATTATTTTCATAGGTATCATTGATAAACCAATCATTTTGTAAATTAATAAGTGATTCAGTACTGTTTTCTATTACAGGAATATTAAATAGATATTGAAAATAGGGTTCTATTTTTAAATGCAATTTTTCATTAATATTCCAATCATAAGCCATTACGAAATGATGTGCTTTTGAAAAATCTAAATTTCTGTTGGCTTGGTTGGACCTGGAATTGCCAGTATTTGCAAGGTAAATGTTTAACGGTTCCATTCTACTGTGTAATCCATATCCAAAACTTATTTCATTATTATCGTTCAGTTGATAATTCAGTCCTAAACGTGGTTCAAGAGCAAAGCTGTTATTCAATGTAAACAGTTGAGAATTTAGGCCAATATTTAGTTGCCATTTTTTTAATGAAATAGAGGAACTTGAAAATGCCGATACTAAAGAGCTAAAGCCATCTTCGTCGACTAATGAATTTAGACCAATTTCAGGTTCTCCTTGATTTTCTTTCAGATTTAGGTCATATCCTAAACTCCTTACCATGATCCCTGTTTTATTAGTGTGTGTTGAGTTGAATTTTTTATTTATGAAAGACTTGAAAGTAATATTGTAGTTTTTATTGTTTATTTCATTCTCAGGTTGTAATTGTGAGGTATCGTCTAACCTATCTGTTTTTAAATCGATTCCATTGGCAGATATTGATAATGTAGAGTTCAAGTATGCTGAATTTTCAAAAACAAGCCTGTGATTTAGACCAACAGCTCCCATATACTGTTTTACATCTTGCTTTTCAATATCCTGATAATAAATTTGTTTGTCAGTTTCAGTTTCCGGTTTTGACCCGGACTTGTCTATTAATCCAATTCCCCAAACAGAGAATATTCCAGCTTTTGTAGTAGGTAGCGTTAATTTAAAAGATAAATCTTGATAATTTGTGCCATCAGCATCATCTGGCAACAATGATGAAACAAGACCTAATGTTGAATATCTATAATTTACGAGATAAGAAGCGTTGTTTTTTTTGCTTAAAGGTCCTTCCGATGCAAAGTCCATTCCAATGGCTCCAATTTCAAAACTATGTTCAAATTCTGTGCTATTACCATTTCGCATTCTTATATCGAAAACCCCGGACAATGCGTTATTGTATTCAGCAGGAAAAGCTCCTGTGAAAAAATCGGAATTGGCTAGCAAATTGCTGCTCAAAGCCGTTAATCCGCCACCACCAAAAGATCCTAAATCAGCAAAATGATTTGGGTTGGAAACTTCCACCCCTTCAATTTTCCATTGTAAATATTTTGGGGCATTCCCTCTAATTACAATGGCATTGTTGCCAACACTACTAGCTACCCCAGGAAAGGAAGAAGCTAAACGTGCAGGGTCATCAAATCCTCCTGCATACCTATTGGCTTCTTCTACACTCAGCATACGTGTACTCACTGAAGCCATTTCATTAAGAGGTTTAGCTTTAACAAGCTTTGGTTTAAGAACAACTTCACTTAGAGCGAATGCGCTTTCAGTTAGGGCTATGGTTAAAACAACTTCTTTAGCAGAAGTAACTATAACTTCAGGCACTATAATAGGTTCATAACCTAAGTAAGAAATCTGTAAATCATATCTGCCAATAGGAACATTATTAAGAATAAAATTACCATCCATATCAGAGGTGGTACCTATAATCGGATCAGTACCGATTATTGTTATTGTAGCAAAAGGTATAGTTTCTTTGGATGAATTATCGATTACTGAACCTTTAATATTTTGTGTTATATCTTGTGCGTTTATAATTGATAATGAAAGCGAAAATACTAGTAGTAAGATATTTCTAGTCATAATTAAATTGTAGTTAAAGTTAGCTACAAAATTAGATTAGAATGTTCGTGCCTATGTTCGAAGTTATATAACTGAACTTGTTTTTAAAACTTTGTAAGTACTTGAAAATAAAGGTATAAAAAAATGTTGGAGTTCGATTTTATAAAGCTGCACCATTTTTTTTAAACTCTGAAGGAGTTTGTCCGCTAATCTTTTTGAAGGTGGTATTAAACGAAGTTTTTGAATTAAAGCCCGATTCAAATGCAATGCCAAGTATGGTCAAATGTTCATTTTCCTTATCCAAAAGCAATTCTTTTACTCTTTGAACTCTATACCTATTAACAAACCAAAAAAAACTTTCTTCGAACGCAGCATTAATTAAATAGGAAAGCTGATGCGGTGTAAAATTCATTAATTCAGCTAATTGTGCAAGAGATAATTCAGAATCTAAATAAGGTTTCTGATCATCCATTAGTTTTATAAGATGCTCTTTTTGAGATTTTAATTCGTCATCAGTAATTAATTTTCTCTTATTTGTTTCTGTTTGTTCTTCAGATGAAATAATAAGGTTACGTTCATTTTCATCCAATAAGAAAATCTCTTTTTGTTTAAGTGAATTGTATGCAATAAAGTATACAATTGATAACGATACAATATTTGCAAATAAGTTTAAATCTGCTTCAACGAATAATAAATTATAGATGCCAATAAAAGCAACTAGGGTGAAAATTGCAAGAATGATTAACTCCAACCATTTGAGATCGATTTGAAACGTATTTGATGAAAACAATCGAATTCTTTGTTTGTGCTTTTGGATTTTGATATAAGACAAGACTATAAAATAAAAAGCCTGAATAATTACCAAGGCAATTAAGACTAATGATAGGTTAGCGTTGTCGCTATAAAATTGGTTAACCATTAAAACAATAAGTAGTATTATTGGGAAAAGAAAATGAATAAAATCCTTTCTTCCATATCTGAAATTTGGGTTAGCGTAATACGCTATACTATAATAAAATACAACGGGAGTTAAAAATTGAAAAAAACGAATAGGTAGCCAAAATAGGTTACTCTGAATATCTAAACGTATCAAAACAAGAATCTCTTCGAGCCAAAAAGAAGACCAAAAAAATAGAACTAGTCCAAACCAAAAATTCGCCTTCTTATTGACATTTACTGGGTTCGCTATTAATAAAAATGAGAGTAATAAAAGAGAACCGAATAATAAAATTACGACAAGAGTATTCATTAAATTGTGTTAGGTGGTTTTTTATTTTTAAGTTGATTCCAATTCCCCTATTTGGTTTAGGTTTTACACAACGGTACCGTATAAAGTAGTAGCGGCTTAAACGTGTAGCAATATACCTAATTAAACACAAAAACGGATCGAGTTTGCACCCGAACCGCTATTGCTTTTATTTATTGTAGGGGTTCCCTTTTCTTCTCCTAATTTGGAGAATTTAGTCCAAGTTTATTTCCTTCTGTATCCGTGAACAAAGCAAAAAATCCATTTCCATCTGCGTGAGAGGTTTTTGGAATGATGATTTTTCCACCATTTTCATCAACCTTGTCAAGAATATGTTGAAGATTGTCACCGCCATTTAGATAAATGGTTACTCCATCTGCCGAAGGTCTGTACCCTTCGCTGTTCACTATAACTCCTGTAACCATTTGTCCATCATAAGGGAATATTCCCATATCCATTCCTGGCATTTCCATTTTTTCAATTTTAATGTCCAAAATTGTTTGATAAAAATTGATTGCTCGGGAAATATCCGTTGCAGGAATTTCAAAAAGTGAAATAAAACTTTTCATATTCTTGTCTTTATCGATTGTTGTATATTTATTTACGTTTGGTTCGGTAGCAGAAGTCCCTTTATTTTTACAGGATACACCTCCAAAAGTCAAAGCAATAATTGAGATAAGTATAAGGTCTTTCATTTTCCGTTTGTTGTTGACGGAACAAAAATAGCAGTAGAAAATCCTTTGAAATTGTAAAAATGCGACACCCTTATGCTATTTGTAAAAAAGGGCGGAAAGAGCTAAATTTTCGTGCCTGATAAACTCTTTAGGGTTTATTCCAGTAAATTCCTTAAAGTCCTTTATGAAGTGTGCTTGGTCAAAATATTCACTTTCATAGGCAATATCGGTAAGGTTTTCTGATTTTTGGTCAAGCAACATTTTTAAAGCGGTTTGTAATCGAATTACCTTTCCCAATTGTTTAGGGCTTATCCCAATTTGCCTTTTGAAGTTTCTTTCGAGTTGTCTTCGCTTGGACAAGTCGTCTTTAAGGATTGAATTTATCGAAGCACTTCCGTTTGATAATAGAAGGGAATCAACGGTGTTTATTACAATTTTATTAATCGTTTTTTCGTCATTAAGCTTATCCAAAAGAAATTTTTCAATAATACTTATTCGTTCTTCCGTATTATTCGCATTGATTATTTTTTGCTCCAAATCATCTGCGTTTTCTAGTGCAAAAAGTTGGTTTATGGGTGTTTCCTTATTTGCCAAATTGCTAATTGGTTCAGAAACAAAGTTTGCAAATCCATAAGGATAAAATCGGACAGCGAATGTTTTAACAAACCCTGTTGGCTCAATGTAAAAAGGTTCAATGGTTTGTCCGAGTACCATAGCACGAGGCTGAAGTATAAATTCATTTTCGGAAGTGTATCTTTTTATGTCATCTCCGAGAATAAACGCCATTTCAATACAGCCATCAGGTACTATTCGTTGTTTTTGTGAATCAGACTGTTTAGGCACTTCCAAAGTCCAATAACAACTAACAAGTGATTTTAAGTCAATCTGTGGTTCGTATGTTTGGTAGTCCATTATATTTGTCTAGGTCGTTTTTTTTATAGTGAAGTACAAAGGTCTTGTATATGATTAGTTGCAGACATTTCCAACGGAAATTGTCCGCCTTTACCGAAGATAGTTAATTGCGAGGATTTCCACATGGGAAATCGGCCAGCAATTCATTATACCTCCTGTTGAGGGTGGTAATTTTTTTTCTTTTTGCATTTGATCAGATACATTGGTTGGTTTTCATTTACTTCTGTAATTTCAAAAAGCCCATACTTGTTAAATTCCGTATGAACTGATGCTTGGTCGTAGTAAAATATTTTTGCTCCTTTATGAATTTCGTAACGGTCTTTACTTATCAATTCACCCTTTCCAAATTGAGGAGTTTTTTTGGTTATGGCGGTAAAAACCATAAATCCATTTTCTGTCAATTGGTTGTAGCAGTCTTGTATCAGTTTTTCTCTTTCTTGGCAGTCCAATAAATGAATGAGGGCATAACAAAAAATTCCGTCATATTTTTTGTGCTCAAACGGCATTTTCTTTACAGAGCCGTGAAAAATGTTCATTTCATTTCCATAATGTTTTTTTGCTAACGCGATGGCTGTTTTTGAAATTTCAATTCCGCTTACTTTTATTCCATTTTCGATGAATGGTCGGGCATTTCGCCCATATCCAATTCCCGGGATGAGAATATTTTTTATGGCATTTTCTACAAAAAAATCTTTTGTCAATTGGGCAGATTTTGCAGGTTCCATTCCCCACATTTCTTGTTTGTCGGTAAATGCTGTTTCCCAAAACTCTGCCATACTACCTACAAATTTTATCTGCTAATAATTCACATTCAATTCCTTTACTTTTAAGTTGTTGGATTATTGAATATGTATCGATCGTTTTTCCTTCAATTCTTAAAATGGAATGACCGCAAGGATATGGTTTGTTGAAATCTTCCAAGTTAAAATTGAATTTTAGCTGTGGATATCCATTTTCCAAAAATTGTAGAATTTCAGTTGATAGAATTTCTGATTTTACGTTGGTCATAAACACTTCTACCATATCAAAAATTTTCTTGTGACAATTCGTGATTTACCATTACACCTGTGATAGTACCACTGCTAACTGCCATTGATACAGAGCGCATCATTGTGCTGTTGTCTCCACAAGCAAATATGCCATCTTCACTGGTTTTCTGCATAAAATTCACTTCAATGTGTCCGTTTTCCGTGATTTTACAACCTAATTCTTGGGGTATATTTGAATTTTGCTCAAATGGAATAGAGGCATAAGCTGATTCAAAATGCTCCGAACTACCGTCTTTGAATACAATTTTTTCCATTTGTCCATTATGATGTTCTATTGCAGAAATTTCTTTTTCAATGATTTGAATATCGTGTTGTTTTAACTTTTCGAGTTGCTTTACTTCAAAGTCTTTTGATCCCGAAGTAATAATCGTAATTTCTTGAGTTAAATTGTTTACTAAAGATGCAAGGTGAAACGCTCTTTCTCCTGTGGCAATTATGGCAGTTTTCTTGTTTCTTATTTCGTAACCGTGACAATATGGGCAATGCACAACTGTGATTCCCCAACATTCAGAAAAACCTTTTATATCTGGCATTAGGTCTTTAACTCCTGTTGCCAAAACCAATTTCTTTGCTGTAAAAACATCGCCTTTTGAAGTAGTGACTTCAAATCCTATATTGTTTCTTTTACCGCTAACAGCAAGTCCGTCATAGAATTCAATGCTGTCGTATTTTGCTACTTGACTTTTGGCAATTTCAGAAATTTCCTTTGGTGTACTTCCGTCTTGAGTTAAAAAATTATGTGAATGTGGTGTTTGCCGATTACATGGTTTACCTGCGTCAATGACCAAGGTCCTGCGAAGTGAACGTCCTAATGCCATTGCTGCTGAAAGTCCTGCATAACTTCCACCTATTATGATGACTTCAAATTCTTTTTTATCCATATTGTTATTGTTTTGAGCAAAGAGTGTTATTGGTTGTGGTATTGTAAGTACAAAACCTGATACGCCTAATAGTTTAATTATTTGTCTTTTGTCCATTAAACAAACAATTTAATGCGAAGTGGTCGCAATAGTGTTTTTGGCAAATATACCATCTTTTTATATTATTGCAACTTATTCGCAATAAAATATGAATCGAAGAAATACACCTACAAAAGAGGCCGTTCTAAACTTATTAATGAATTCGAGAAATGCGTTGAGTCAAGACGCTATTGAAAGGCAGTTGGATATTGAAATCAATAGGGCTACAATTTATAGAGTATTGAACAGGTTTTGTGAGGACGGGATAGTCCACAAAATAGTTGCAGAAGACGGAAAACAGTATTTTGCCATTTGTAAAAAATGTGAGAATCCACAAGAAGTTATTCAACCTCATTTTCATTTTCGTTGTTTGTCGTGTGATACGATTGAATGTCTGCAAGTTCCTGTTGAGTGTTCAGTTCCTAATGGTTACGAAGTTCAAAATGCAAATTGTGTTCTGACTGGTACTTGTAATAATTGTTCTTTATTAAGCACATAAGCTCTACGGTTATACAAAATCTTATGTTTAATTTTAATTACCAAGCTATTTCCTCGGTTTCAGGATTTGTTTCTTCACTAAAGAATTTTCCCGTTGGACCATATTGATCAATTGTTGCATATTTGACAACTCTTTTAGCTGCTGTTTCCACATCTCCACCATTTCCAAAAGTAAAATCTGTAGCAGTTAATCCTGGACAAACGGCATTTATTTTAAAATTTGTATCGCGAAGTTCGTAAGCTAAATGAATTGTGTACATATTCAAAGCAGCTTTAGAAATTGCATACACCGCATATTTTGCATAATGGTATGCGGGCCAGTTTGGATCGCTTTGCAAAGTAAGAGAACCAACACTTGTGCTTAAATTTACAATTCGGGGTTCTTCTGATTTTTTGAGTAAATTGATAAATACTTTGTTAACTCTTGATGTTCCGATAACATTGACATCAAATGCAGTTTGAAATTCTTCTGACTTGGCCTCTAAAGCACTGTATGGTTCATTCCCACCATTGATGCCGGCATTGTTAATCAAAAGATCTAAAACTTCTGTTTTATTAGCGATTTCTTCGAAAGCTGTATGGACTGAATGGTCATCTGTTACATCTAGTTGTATATGCTCAACATTGGTTAAATTTTCTGTTTTCAATTTTTCAATAGCTGCAGTTCCATTTAGGATATTTCTACTTCCTAGATAAACGTAATACCCTTTTTGTAATAATAATTTTGCTGTAGCAAAGCCAATACCTTTGTTGGCCCCTGTAATTAATGCTCTCTTCATTTTATTTCTTTTTTAATGATGAAACAAAATTAGAGTGATTAAAAAAAGATTGTTTAACAAATGGTAAAAAGCATTTTTAACTTAGACTTTTCCGAATACGGCTCAACGATTGTTGTGTTACACCTAAATAAGACGAAATGTATGCTAAAGGAATACGATTAACAAGTGAGGGGTGATTTTCTATGAAGTCCAAATAACGTGTTGTAGCATCTTGGGAAATTACCGGATTTTTTCTGGACTTTTGATACATACATCTTTGAACCATTTTATTTTTAATAGTGTTCCATCCGACAATAATTTGTGAAAGTTCTTCCCAATTTTCCTTTGAAAAAACAATAAGCAAACTATTGGTGCAAGCCTGGAGGTAATCCAAAGAAACAGCATTGGCCTCAAAATTCACATAATCACACATTATACTGTTTTCTTGGATAAAACAGCGGGTTATTTCTTCTCCTTTATTGTTATAATAACATCCTCTGAAAACACCTTTAATCACGAATGCGACTTGTCTTGGTATTTTACCTGCTTCTGAAAAATAGGCTCCTTTCCCAAGTGTTATTTCGTGAGCGTTGTGTTTTATTAATTCAATTTGTTGTGTGTTTAACTGCCCAAACTCCAAGATATAGTTTATTAGTTTATTCATAGTTGCAAGATTTTTACTTATTATTTATTAGAGATTGTTAAATGGTGAAAAATTATAAGCAGGAATTATGGATAGTGTTAACTGTATTAAAGTAATATATAATGACTACGTCAAAAAAACTGCATATCAAATAAATTACTTGATAGGTATCCATTCATATTTATGTTCACTTTTATTAAGTTTACCAATTCCTGGAAACTTAATGTGAGCTCCTGCAACAGTTATTTTTTTATGGGTTAGGGTTTTGTATACTTTTAGTCGTTGTCTCTTTCCTTTTTCAATATCTATATCATAGATATCTTCAAGATTTGGAAATACAAATTGTATTTCTTTGATGTGTACCATATCTCCCCAAAACAATATTTTATTATGTCTGCTTTTAAGTAAGTAAGCCGTATGACCAGGGGTATGACCTACTAGGGGAACAGTTTTAATTTCGGGAAATATACTTTTAGCACCTTTAAAAGTTTTTATTCTATCTTTATACAAATCTAGGATAACTTGTTCTTTGAGAAAAAAAGATCGTTCCATCCCTTTCATTCCATCAAGATTATTAATATCCGTATAATAGTTATATTCAAGTTCGTTTAAATGAATGATAGCATTTGGAAATACAATGTTATTATCAATCGCTAATCCTCCAGAGTGATCCGCATGAACATGAGTTAGTAGTATATCTGTAATATCTTTTGGTTCGTATCCCACCATTTTTAAACTCTCTATTAGTTTTCCTGCCGAGTCAATATTTAAAAAATCTCCCGCTCCGACATCAATCAGTATTTTTTTATTATCCAACAGGATTAGAAAGGCATTGACTTGAATATTAACCGGGTTTTCAACCTGGAATTTATTGAGTAGACTGTCGATTTGACCTGAATGTTCCTCTTTTAATAATTTATAAGCATCTGTCGGCACAACGCCGTCAGATAGTGATATAACTTCTACCTCTCCGATTCTGGTTACAAATGGGTTTTGTTTTTCTTGTGCTAAAGATTGTAAACTTATTAATTGAACTATACTTAATATGAGTAATAATGTTCTATTTAAAACCGCTGTCATTTTATTTTTATTTTAAGCTTGTAGTCTGTAATGGGTTAGGGTCTGTTACTGATAGAATTTTAGGCTGTCAACAGTAATTTATTTGAGGCCATTGGGAATACTAAATAGCATTCATAAAATCTCGTATTTTTGATATGATCTCATCTCCATTTTCTTCAAGAGCAAAATGTCCAGTATTATAAATATTATAATCTATTCTCTTGACATCTTTCTTAAATGCTTTTGCACCACTTTCGGGAAAGTATTCATCATTTTTACCCCAGACCACTAGAGTTGGTGGTTGGTGCTCTCTTAAATACTGTTGCCATTTAGGATATAATTTTAAATTACTTTGATAATCGTACCATAAATCTAAATTTACTTTGTGTGCATTGGGACGTGACATCCTTAAATAATCTAAATGCCACGTATCAGGATTGATGTTTTCAGGATTTCTAGTACCGTGGGTATATTGCCATTTTAAACCTTCTAGCGTAAAGGCTGGTAACAAGGCTTTTTCGGTACGTTCATTGCGGTCTTTCCAAAATTCTTTAATACCGGCCCAAGCTTCACCAATACCTTCTTCATAAGCGTTCCCATTTTGAGTAATAATTGCGGTTACTTTTTCTGGGTCTGCAGTTGCAATTCGGAAACCGATAGGAGCCCCATAATCCTGCATCATTATTGCATAAGAGTCTAAACCTTTAAATCTAATAAATGACTGCATGGTTAGAGCTATATGATCAAAGGTGTATTCATATATTTCAGGAGAAGGAAAATCACTATTACCAAAACCTGGATAATCTGGAGCTATTAGGTGAAATTCATCCCCAAGTTGATTAAGCACTTTCCTGTATTGATGTGATGATGATGGGTAACCGTGTAACAATAAAATTGTTGGTTTATCTACATTCCCTACTTCTCGATAAGCAATCGAAACTCCATCAACTACTGTATTTCTGTATTTAATTTGATTCATTTTATTTTCAGTTTTTATTATTTATTTTGTTTCTATTGTATTATTTGTACAGCTAATAAATAATGCCAAATAGATTAGGTGAATCCATTTCCTCTTTTTTATATTATTTGAATTCATGGTTTTATAATAAGTGTTAATAACCGAACGTTCGGTAAATATATAAGCTAAATTTTTTTATTTTTTGGTGTATATATCTTCAATTTTATTTAAGGTGTCAATAAAAATATTTGGATTATTACAACCTCTTGATACGATAAGGCTACCTTGAATATCAATAAGCACTTGAGTTGCTTTTTCTTTTGCTACTGATTGACTTAAATCAAATGCTAGTCCAATATTCGTAAAAGCATCCACCCAATATGACATAGAATCATTAATAAGTTGATTAAAAATGTTTATTCCAGATTGCATTGAGAAGGCTTGTAAAAGACAAGGAGTGTTACCATTGTCGTACAGTTTCTTTATGTATTGTAATCCATTTTTAAGTCGCTCTTCTGGAGTTAGTAATTCATTGGTTAGTGTATTGAAAACATGTTCTTCTACCCAATTATTAACATTTAGCAATACAGCTTTTGCCATTTCTTCCTTTCCTTTAGGAAACCGATGATATAAGCTTGCTTTTTTTAATCCAGTAGCTTCTGCTAATTCAGCCAAACTTGTCCCTTCATATCCTTTTTCTCTAAATAGTTTTGCAAAGCCATTAAGCATTTCTGGTTCTTCTATTTTTTGTGGTCTCATATTGCAAATATACAAAATGAAATAAATTTACCAAACGTTCGGTAACAAGTTTATTGATTTTATACTATAAATAATTTCGCTCAATAAAAAATGATATACTGTTTATATATGAACGGGCAATCCAAAAGTTCTTGCTAGAAGAAAATGGCTGGGATATGGGATATTCGAAAGGTCTCTCTTATTTATCAATAACTACAATTTGAATATTGTTGTTTCTACTATAATTAAGAATTCCTAACATGTCTATTGAGATATTACCCTCAATTCTTAACACTCTATCGCAATCTTCCAAATCGAAGTTGATACGGTAATTTGGATATAATTGATTAAGGTCGGTAACTATTTTGCTTGCCAATTTACGGCTGTCAACATTAGTTTTGAAAATTTCAACAATATTTCTATTAACCGAGATTTTTTTCACATTCATAATTATATACAACCCTTATTTCTCAGGCAGCCCCCATTTCTTGATCAATTCTGCATTTAAACCACCTTCTTTGCCATTTGGCATACCACTTCCTTTCTCTATTAAACTTTTTAAGCTTCCTTGTATATAACTAGTCCAGGCATCATTACAAACTTCATAACATTCATATTCAGGCGTTAATCCTTCATGGGTGAAAATCACTTTTGTTTTATTGCCCTCTTCCGCTATTTCAAATATGAGTTTGGTGTTTATCCACTCTGTTTTGTCTTCCACAAAACTAAACTCGTTGTCTGTTACTAGATAGACCAACTTCTTGTTTGGTAGTCCTTCAAGTAATTTCACTTTGCATAAGTGCACATCTTTGTAATGGTAGAAAAAAGTTTCACCTGGGGTACCGGTTTCTCCAATAATTTCTTCGGACCACCAAGCTCTAAGGTTTTTGATAGCATTAAATGCTGTTTGAGCATCTTTGTTTACAATAATAGTTGAAGAGTAATTTTGATTTTCCATTTGCTTCTGAATAATAGTTTTAGTTTTGACCTTTGTATTATGTGCTAGTATTGTTATGATTAAAAGGATAGGTATTGGTCTTATTATTTTTTATTTAGATTGGTTTCGAGTTGTTTTAAATATCGTGACCATGAACTTGAACATTGATCAAAACATGCTATCTCAGGAGTTAAACCTTCATGCATAAATTGCACCTTTGTCTCACCATCAGAATATTGTTGTAAATCAAAAATCAGTTTGGTATCCTTCCATTCTTCAACGTCTTCAAGAAAAGACAGTTTACTTTCTGTTACTAGCCAAACAATTTTTTTATGGGGTATTAATTCTACTAATTTTTGCTTTGTAATGTGCATGCCTCCACCTGCATGAAATGAAAACTCATCTCCTAACTTTTGAGTACTTCCAGTGATAGTTTCGTTATGAAATCCTACCCACCAATTATTAATTTCGAGTAAAAAATTAAAAATTTCATAGTCGGGTTTATGGGTTGAAAAGTAGTAGGTATAATGTGCCATTTCAATGTGTTTATTTTTGTTACAAGTTTAAAAACAGTAATACACTTTCAGAGTGTGGTATTTAGACATTGTAAAGGGTTGATTTGGACATTGATAAAATTTATCTTTGTTTCATGTGCGATGCCTTATGAAACATGTAAGTATTCTTATTCCAGATGATCAAACCAATATGAGTACTATTGCTTGTATTGTTGGAAGTTTGCAGGTGTTTGAAGCAGCTAATGCCTATTTTGAAAGAATTGGTAAAAATCCTGTGTTTAAAATCAGCCTAGTAAGCGTGAGCCATGATAAATTTCTGAATAACGGATTTTTCACCATAAAATCTGATATAACTATTTCTGAATGCAAGGAAAATGACCTGATTATACTTCCCGCAACATTGATTCGTAGTTATAAAATGGCAACACCTAACAATCAAATCCTTATCGATTGGGTAAAAAAACAGTATATAAAAGGTACTGAAATAGCTAGCATGTGTGTAGGTAGTTTTATGTTGGCATCAACCGGTTTACTATCGGGAAAGGTATGTTCTACCCATTGGGCAAAAGAGGAAGAATTTAAAAATATATTTCCTGATGTCAATATTCAAACTGATAAATTGATTACGGATGAAAATGGAATTTATACTAATGGTGGGGCGTATTCATTTTTACATTTACTAATGTATTTGGTGCAAAAATTTTACGATAGACAAACGGCAATTCACTGTGCCAAATACTTTCAGGTAGATATAAACCGAAGCCAACAATCTGAATTCTTGATTTTTAATGGTCATAAAAGTCACAATGATGAAATTATCCTTAAAGCTCAATTATTTATGGAGAACAATTATCAAGTCAAAATTTCCATTGAGGATTTGTCTATAAAATTTGGACTCAGCAGAAGAAATTTTGACCGCAGATTTATTAAAGCAACCAATTTACGTCCATTCGATTATTTACAAAGGCTTAAAGTAGAGGCAGCTAAAAAGGCATTTGAAAATTCCCGAAAATCGGTTAGCGAGGTTATGTATGATGTAGGTTATAATGATACCAAGGCTTTTAGGGAGGTGTTTGTACGTATTACAGGTATTACCCCCATAGCCTATAAAGAGAAATACAATATTGATTTACAATAATTCAGTTTTACCCAATGACCAATTAATTGGGAATTTAGCTGTGGTCCGTGCAATAGAGGGGCTCTCTATTTGAAAGAGCAAAAATCTACTAGGTATTGAATTTTTATCGGTGAAACTCAATTTTGAGAAGTCAGTAAGACGCACTTAAAATTGCAAGTTGAACCAATCCCGCCTTTTTCGGCGGGATCTAGGTTCAATACCTCCACCCTAGTGTCGATTCCTATTATTGGGTTCAGGGCTTGCCCTGTGGTTTAATGCCTTTTGTTTTTAGAACTGCATCCACACTTAAGTCATGTTTGTCATCAACTTGTATAAAGACAATACTTGGGCGCTTTAAACCATAGTCGGTAATTAACAATGACCAAGAAGCTTTTAATTGAATTTCACCTTCCGAAACAACTACTAAATCTAAAGGAACGGTTATTTTTCTAGTAGTTCTGGCCAGGGTAAAATCGCCCCTGACCTTGACCGTCTGATTGCCCTTTTTATCAAAGTTAAATTCATCGATTAGTTTCCCATCAAAAAGTACATTGGGATTTTTTTCTGCCTCCAGCAGCTCGTACATGTGTTCATCCCGTTTGTCCTTATCGGTCTTAATGGATTTTACCGGTACTTTAAAAGCTACTTTTCCGGTTTCGAAATTGATGCTCCCCTGTAATTGATCCGACTTGCCCATGTAGGTGTTAAGTGGCATTTTTGCCTGGAAATTAGCGAGACCATCGGTGGTGGAGTATACCTGTGCATTAAAGGTATTGCTACTCAGGAAAAGGAACAGGATAGATATTTGAAAAATCAGGTTTTTGTATGGATATAAAATCCCTTCACTTTTAACTTTAATAAATTTTTTCATAAAATCAAGTTTTACTTTCAACTGTTTTTTAATCCCAAACTATGGCCAATACATATAATTGTACCAATTGTACTACTACATTGATATTATGAGCTCCCTTCTACCCTACTGTGACTGTTTAAGGGCGATGTAAACCTATGTTATCGAGTGCATGAATCGTTTTTATACGAATATAGTTTACTAGCCCGTAGGTTTTTACCTATTTTCACCTAAAACTGAATTGGTTGGTTCAGAGGTGGGAAAATAGCATCATAAGCCAAACCACAAATATCACCATTTACACAACAGCTAAGGCGGTGTTCACATCATTTTTGAGGGTTTGGAAGGCTATTTAAGTAATTTCAACTCGATTTAAACCCACGAGAGACACGTTATGAAATTAAGAAGTATAATCGTAGATGACTCGTCCATGCAGCGCATGGCCGTAGCCCAATTAGTGAACAAGCATCCTAACCTCACTTTGGTAGCCCAATACAGTAATGCCATTGAAGCCAATAATGGGATCAAAAATAATGAAATCGACCTTATTTTTCTCGATGTTGAAATGCCCATCATTAATGGCTTCGATCTTTTGGAATCCTTGGAAAATCCACCACAGGTAATTCTGATTACCGGTAAACCTGATTATGCCCTAAAGGCATTTGATTACGACGTTACCGACTATTTGTACAAACCAATATCCAACTCCCGTTTTGAATCATCCATAAAAAGAGCAGTAGCCAGGCATGAACAGACTCGGAATGTAAGCGCGGATGAAGAATATATCTTCGTAAAAAGCAATCTAAAGAAGCGCAAAGTTGTTCTGAATGATATAAAATGGGTAGAAGCTCTTGGCGACTATATTAAAGTGGTGACCAATGAAGGCAATATCGTTATTCTTTCTACCATGAAATCTTTTGAAAAACAGTTGCCACAAGATAAATTCTTAAGGATTCACAAATCCTATATCGTTAATCTGGAAAAAGTTGAAAAGTTCAATAGTAAAAATATTGAAGTGGAAGGACGACAGGTGCCATTGAGCAGAAACAAAAAGACTGAATTGATGGAGGCACTGTACAACGTATAAATATTGCCCTCGGCGCTAAATTTCCTAACATTGGCAAAGGTGGCTCCCATTTACTTGGTTTTTCCTTAGAACGTGGCAGCGTGTCCGTGCCCGGTTTAAAACCTTGTTTTAGGCAATTGGTTAGTTAGGTTGCTTTTACTACTAATTCTCCGTTTGTAGCAAATCCTTTTTGTGCTGCAAGAATCTGAAAGTCTTGAGCCGTTTTATCTGTTTTTTCTTCAATGCTTGTGATAATGTTTGGAATGAAATATTAGATATTTTTAGATTTTAATGTGATTTTTTGTGAGTAGATATAGGAAATTCCTAGTACAACTCCCACTACAAAGGGCATTAGGATATATGATATAATCTGGTCTACTGCTAAATGGCTAATGACGGCAAAAATTAAATTGAATGTTAAACCGGCATATGCCCATTCCCGAAGCTTAGCAGGAAGTTTAGGAAACATTATTATTGTTGCCCCTAATATCTTACAGACTATTAGGGCATAGGCAAAATAATCTGGATACCCCAAGGGTTTGGTTCCTGCATTAAAATATTCGTGTGCAAATAAGAGCGTTGCCAATGGCATAAGGGCTTCCATAATAAAAATGATGGAAGTCGCTATCCAGAATATAATTTTAGTTCTTTTCATAGTTGTTATTTGTTTTGATAATTAATCATCCAATTAATTCCATATCTATCGGAAAATTCACCAAAATAGGCTCCAAAAAACATATCTGCCATTGGCATTGTAATAATACCCCCAGCAGAGAGCTGGTTAAATAGCCGATCTGCTTCTGCTCTTGTTTCCGGTTCAAGGCAGATATGCATGTTGTTTCCCTTTGTTAATGTAAATCCCATTTCTTTTGGTGCGTCCGTTCCCATTAAAATGTGTCCACCAAGAATTGGAAGCTCCACGTGCAATACCATTTTTTTAATCGCGTCGGCAACCGGTGGATGTCCGGCCTCTGAAGGAATGTCACCAAAACGTTCAATGCCTTTTCCTAAAAAATCTGTTTTGAATACTTTTTGGTAAAACAAAAATGCTTCCTCAGTTTTTCCATCAAAATTCAAATAGCTTGATACCCTTGCTTTGTTACTTGTTTTATTTTGCTTACGAAGTTTGAATTGTGCTTCAATATATTGATCAAGATTTTCCAGTGCCATTGTGAACCCATCTCTAAAGCCCATTTCAATTATTTTTTCCAAATCGCTTAGGCTATCAAATGTAAGAGTAACGTTTACCAAGGTTTGATTATCTTTTGAAACAAATTGATTGTACCAGTGGTTCTGTGGTAATTCTCGGTTCATCGCACCGTTTTCATCACAAAAGCCATCTTTCGCTTTAAAAGACTCTTTATCCACTATTGAGATATAAAGAACCTTTCCCCAATGTTTTTCACCCTCTGGACTTACCATGGCATAGTGCCAATGACCCCCCTCTGCAAAATCCATTGATTTGGTCTCTGCTTTCCAAGGTTTTGGTGCCCACCACTGATCCAGTATTTCTGGTGTGGTCCAGGCGTGCCAGACTAATTCCAGTTCTGCATTAAATTCTCTTTGAATGTTGATCGTTTTGTTTTCCCTGTTCACGGAAAAATTGAATAACAAATTATTTTTCATGCTTTTTGTTTTTAAGTGTTTCCAATAAATTGTCGAGTTGGTTAAATCTATTTTCCCAAATGACCCTAAATTGCTCAAGCCATTTGTCGATTTCTTTCATCTTTTCAATTTTAAGTTCGTAGTATATCTCTCTACCTTGTTGTTTGGCTATTACCAAGTCGCATTCATTTAGGATTTGAATATGTTTTGAAATGGTGGGTCTTGCTGCATCAAAGTTTTCGGCTATAGCACCAGCCGTCATGGTCTGTGTAGTAAGTAATACGAGTATGGCCCTTCTTGTTGGGTCGGAAATTGCCTGAAAAATATCCCTTCTTAATTTCACTATGAAGTCATTTGGCTACAAATATAATATGAAGCTATTTAACTACATAATAATTTTATATTTATTTGACTTCGATCTTAAGTTTTTGGAAAATGTAACAGAATTGAATATAAAATCAATCCTATACCAATCTTATCCATTTTACCTAATTCCAAAACCTAGTTATGTTTGTAGGTGTCCATTTTGACTAGGGTCAAAAAACGCGTACATAAGAAACTCTAATCAGTACTAAAATTTCCATATAGGTAAATATATTTATTTATGAGCATAAAAAATATTGATAATTGATTGAATATTGGTTGTGAAGGTCCCATAATTGATGAAATTTTGTACTGTAATAATTTTTTTGTCAATCTACGAAAACGATTGCGTAAAAACATCAACCAGACCAGTGCCATGAAAAATAAAAAAGCGTACATCCAAAAATTAAGCGAAGTTGGAATGGAAGATCTGCCAAGAGTTGGTGGCAAGAACGCTTCCCTTGGTGAAATGCTCCAAAACCTCACCTCCCAAAATATTAAAGTGCCCAATGGTTTCGCCGTTACCGTTGACGCCTATGATGCGTTTATAGAGGAAAACCATTTAAAGGAAAAAATTAGTGCGGCCCTGGAGGGATTGGATACGACGGACATTATTCAACTTCGTAAAACCGGTTCCAATATTCGGAAATTGATTTCCAACGGAAAATTTCCCGTATCCGTAGAAAAGGCCATACTTGAATACTATTATGTCCTATCCGAAGAATACAGTCAGGACGCCACCGATGTTGCCGTACGTTCTTCCGCAACGGCCGAGGACCTACCAGACGCTTCTTTTGCAGGGCAACAATCTACCTATTTGAATATCCGTGGAGGGGAAATGTTGCTAACCGCTATTAGGAGCTGCTTTGCCTCCCTGTATACGGACAGGGCCATTTCTTATCGTTCTTCCAGGAACTTTGATCATTTTACTATTAAACTATCGGTCTGTGTACAAAAAATGGTACGTTCAGATCTTGGTTCTTCAGGAGTAGCTTTTTCCTTGGATACGGAAAGTGGGTTCAAGGATGTGGTCCTGATCAACGGTGCCTATGGATTGGGGGAACTTGTTGTGGGCGGGGAAATTTCTCCTGACGAATTTATAGTATTCAAACCTACCTTGGAGCAAGGGTTTAATGCTATTATAGATAAAAAACTAGGCAAGAAAACACATAAAATGGTGTATGGCAATAAACCGTTTGAAACTGTAAAACAGGTACCTGTAGATCAAAGGATACAAGATTCCTTTTGTTTAAAGGATCCACAAATAATCCAACTTGCCCAATGGGTACAGAAAATTGAAAATTACTACAGTTCCGTAAGGGGCTCCTGGTGCCCAATGGACATAGAATGGGCCATAGACGGACTCTCCAACGAACTGTATATTGTTCAGGCCCGTCCGGAGACGATCCATTCCCAGGAACAGACAGAAAGTATAAAGGAATATGAAATTGAAGATGAGGATCAATTGGCGGACAAACTTATTCTGGAAGGGGTCGCTGTGGGAGACAAGATCGGAAACGGGAAGGTATATCGCATTTTTACCTTGGATGGTAGGGATGGCAGTGCCGATGAAATAGATTTCAAGGAGGGTGATGTGCTGGTTACAGAAATGACAGATCCGGATTGGGAACCACTAATGAAAAAGGCATCGGCCATCATTACCGAAAAAGGGGGTAGAACCTGCCATGCCGCTATTGTAGCCCGTGAAATTGGAGTCCCTGCCATTGTAGGTGCTGCACATGCCACTACCCTACTAGAGAACGGTCAGTATATTACCGTATCCTGTGCAGAAGGTAATGTAGGAAAGGTGTACCAAGGAAAAATAAAATACAAGCTCCACGAAACCGCATACACGGAATTTCCGAAGACCAAAACCCCTGTCCTAATGAATATTGGTTCGCCGGAACTGGCCTTTCAGTATAGGAAAATTCCAAATGCTGGGGTTGGCCTGGCCAGGGAAGAGTTTATCATCAACAATTATATAAAAGTGCACCCTTTGGCTTTGCTGAAGCACAAGACCTTGAACGATTCGGCCCTATCGGCGGCCATTGCCGAATTGATCAAAGGATATGAATCCGAGGAGGCCTTTTTTATCAATAAACTGGCACAGGGCATCGGTAAGATCGGGGCTGCGTTTTATCCTAATCGGGTTATTACCAGATTGTCCGACTTCAAGACCAACGAATATTTCAATCTTTTGGGCGGGAATCACTTTGAGCCCCGGGAAGAAAATCCAATGATTGGTTGGAGA
Source organism: Arenibacter troitsensis (assembly GCF_900177645.1). GTDB lineage: Bacteria > Bacteroidota > Bacteroidia > Flavobacteriales > Flavobacteriaceae > Arenibacter > Arenibacter troitsensis. The sequence continues at coordinate 35,946 of NZ_FXAO01000009.1, read as the reverse complement.
GGAGCTTCGCGTTATTATTCGGAAGTTTTTAGGGAGGCCTTTGTACTGGAATGTAAGGCCCTGAAAAAAGTTAGGGACGAATTTGGCCTCGAAAACATTACCATCATGATCCCATTTTGTAGGACTCCGCAAGAACTCACCAAAGTATTGAGGATTATGGAAGACCATGGACTTAAGAGGGGCGAAAGAGGGCTGGAAATTTATTTGATGGCAGAATTGCCTTCCAATGTAATTTTGGCCGATGAGTTTGCACCCATGATTGACGGTTTTTCCATAGGGTCCAATGATCTAACCCAATTGGTCCTTGGCTTGGATAGGGATTCCAGCTTGGTGGCCCATTTGTACGATGAACGCAATCCCGCGGTCAAGAATATGATCAAAACGTTGATCTCCTCGGCCAAAAAACATAAGACCAAGGTGGGAATATGTGGTCAGGGACCTTCGGATTTTCCGGATTTCTCCAAATTCCTAATTGAGGAAGGTATAGATACCATTTCTGTAACCCCCGATTCCATGCTAAAAACATTAAAAGTAATTCAAGAAATAGAAAACTAGATTATGAGCAGTACAATAGAGGATATCCTTTTCGATGCCCACAAACAAAACAAAAGAGAAGAATTATTGACCTTTTTGGAAAAAATTCGTCAGAGGAATCCGGATAAGGAATTAGCAGATCTGTACCAAATGGCGTATGAAAAGGTAATTAATTCTTAAAACTGATATGGTAATTGGCGGAAGGGTCTCCTTATCTGCTATAACCATATTATGTTAATTTGATTGATGGCATACGAGGTAGGTACCACATAAGCCAACAGGTGTAACCATTCAATTCAAATTTATTCAAAGATTGGAAACCGTTTTTTCCAAGATGGCCCTAACACGATGCTTAAGAATTTCGGGCTCTATAATCTGGGCATAATCCCCGAACATGAGATACCACCTAGGGAATCCATGTTCTACATTGGAAGTCATAAATGTCATTTCCACTTGGTTGCCCCTCACCTTTTCGGAAATAAAGCCGTAGTGTTTCCTATCACCATTAATAAACCTGGCAATATTTTTATCTACCAATATTCTTACCTTGGTTTTTTGAACATTGACATCTTTACTTAAATGTTCATCCAAACTTCCATGATCTTTAATGAAGGAAAGAGGGGTTCTTGCAATACCCAACATTCTGTCCGTTCTAAATTGTCGATAATCATTTCTATAATGACAATACCCCAGAACATACCAAAAATTATTTTCATGAAATAGCCCCACAGGTTCTATATGACGATCGGAAGGGTGCTCGCTCTGCATGGAGTGATACTTTAAGTGTACCTGTTTTTTTTCGGCAATACTTTCAAAAAGTATTTCAAGTGCATTGGGCAGGTCTTCATTGAACAACTGTTGTGATGGATCTACGGATATTTTGGACTCCAGGGCAGAAATCCAGTCTTTTTCGCTTCCCCTTAAAATCGACTTTAGCTTGAACATTGCGGATTGATGATAGCTGCCAAGCGACTTGTCCACAAACTTCTGCATTAGTTTTTCGGCAGCCACAAAGCTGCCTACTTCCTCACGGGTAAACATGACCGGAGGAAGGCGATAGCCTTCCATAATGGAATAGCCAACACCTGCTTCGCTCAAAATGGGGACACCAGAGGCTTCCAAGGTTCTAATATCCCTATAAATAGTTCGTAAACTAACCTCAAATCGGTCTGCCAACTCTTGCGCCTTTACAATACGCTTGGATTGTAATTGCACCAAGATCGCCACTATACGATCAAATCGATTTACCGTATCTCTACCCATAATTGACTGACATATATCCCAAAGATAGGATTTCAAATAAAAGCATAATTCAAAAATTGACTTTGTTTTGTCCATATGGTGACAGGATTAACGATGCTAAACTTTCACGTACCGATATTTTCAAAATCAGTTTACAAATTAAAGGAGGCCAAGTGACAACCTTATGTCAACATAGGTCTTCTGATTTGTATGATTCATTGTAATTATTTGATAATAAGATTATTAAATAATTTTTTTAAAATAGTTTTTACTACTGACACAGGGCTGTCACTACCCATATTTAATTTTGATATTGAAATATTAACCCATAAAAATTTATAACTATGCACACTACATTGAACAAGACCCCACAAGTTATTTCATCACAAGAATTGCTGGATCATTGGCAAGGACATAGGGCGCTGACACGTAGGACTATTGAAGTTTTTCCCGAAGAGGCCTTTTTTAGCCATACTATTGGGGGTATGCGCACATTTGCCGAAATGGTTATGGAACTGTTGGGAATTGCCGGACCTGGTATTAAGGAAATTGCCACTGGTAAGTCTGCTCCCCTAAACGAGCATTTGGATCACGGGAATAAAAAGGACAGACTGCTGGAACTTTGGGATGAGGCTACCATAGAAATCAATACTTATTGGGCCCAGATCAAGGAGGAGCAATTTCAGCGGAACATCAAAATCTTTGGTCAATATGAAGGTACGGTATGGTCTTCCATCTTTTACTTTATAGACAATGAAATTCACCACCGAGGACAGGCTTACGTTTATCTAAGGTCTTTGGGAATAGAACCACCTGCATTTTACGAACGTTAACAGAATTGAAATATGAAAGAAGTTTTGGTATTTAAGACATCAATTAACAGTAAACGGCAAGTGAAAGTCTTGAAACCTGATTTGAACAAATTAATAGCCAATAATGGCTACTGGAATTTTGACCTGGAGGATTGCGACAATATCCTCCGGGTCGAAACCCAAAGGGTCACGGCAACCACTATAACAAGCTTGTTGAAAAATCATGGTTTTTTCTGTGAGGAATTGAATTAATATTCTGTACTGCCAACGTTAATAATTGGTAGGAATGAACAGTGAATACAACGTATAAACGGATGCACTCTACAAGAGAATTCTTAAGAATTATTCAGGATCCCTATACTACTATTCTAAAAAAGGCAAATTTTCAATCGTTCCAATGAGCGTCAATTACCTTTTGGATGTGCGGATAGTTTGCATCGGTCTCGTTGTGGTCTTCCCTCAATTTGATAAGTTGTTCCTTTAAACCTGCGATTATATCTTTATATTTTGGGTCACCATAGGCATTGTTCATTTCCTTAGGATCATGTTTAAGATCATAAAATTCCCAGGCTGGTGGAGTGTGGTTGCTGAAGTCATTTCCCCAGCTCTCTTTGTTCCATGTGGCATTGGGATCATCGGTATCCACCCAATATTTTCCGTAGTAAAATATTAATTTATGGTTCTTGGTTCTAATGCCAAAGTGGGCGGGATTTTGATGGCGGTGGGCCATATGCATCCAATAACGGTAGTAGGTGGCCTGTTGCCAACCTTCAGGCTCCTGCCCAGTTTCCAATATGGTTTTAAAACTGTGGCCCTGCATGTAATCTGGAGTCTTCCCCCCTGCCATTTCAATCAAGGTGGGAGCAAAATCTGTGTTGTTGATAATGGCATCGGTACGCGTTCCTGCCTTAATTGATTTAGGATACCTCACAAAAAATGGCATCCGCATGGATTCCTCATACATCCATCTTTTATCTATATAATCGTGTTCGCCCAACATAAATCCTTGGTCCCCGGTATAGACAATAATGGTATTGTCCAAAAGATTTTCCGCTTCCAAATAGTCCAACAAACGCCTTACATTATCATCCACACCCTTTACACATCTCAGGTACTTCTTTAAATAATCCTGGTAGACTTTACTGGTATAATCCCTTTCTTCCGGTGTCATTTCCCATTTTACATATTCCGAAGGGGCTATGTCTTCTACATTTCTATATTTTTTATAAATGGTGGTATCGTTCCAATAGATATTGTTGGCCTGATGGCGAATTAGGTTACGGTGCGAGACCGAGGATCCTATTATTCTAGTGAGGGAATCGTTTTTGCCCCTAGTAGCTATGGAACCGTTATTTCCATTATGGTAGAGGCTTTCCGGCTCGGGAATAAAAGTATCGGCCAAATAGTCCTCATATCTCGGAGCATATTCAAAATCGTCATGCGGAGCCTTAAAATGGTGCATTAAGAAAAAAGGCTTGTTGGGATCCCTTTTATTTTTTAGATAATCCAAGGTAATATCCATGATGTTATCTGAGGAATGGCCCTTGGTCTTTACCTTATTATTGGGCCATGATTTTTCGCCCCTTACCAGAAATTCCGGATCAAAATAGTCACCTTGTCCGGGCAATACCTTATAGTAATCAAAAGCTGCGGGCTCGTGGTGTAAGTGCCACTTACCAACAATGGCCGTTTGGTATCCCAATTTTTTCATCTCTGTTGGCAGATACTGCCTTTCAACCCCAATAACACCTTCCAGGTCCAATATTCCGTTGGTCTGTGGGTATTGTCCAGAAATAATAGAGGCCCTACTGGGCGTACAGATGGAATTGTTTACAAAACAATTGTCAAAAATAATTCCTTCATTGGCAATCTTGTCCAATGTAGGGGTAGGATTTAATCCGGCCAATCGACTCCCATATATACCAAAGCCTTGGGTAGTATGGTCATCGGACATGATGTAGATAATATTGGGTTTTTGGGTTGTTTGAATTTGTTTTTCACTACAGGACGAAATTGTTAGCGCTATTAGCAACAGATAAAGCAAACTGTTTTTGAATTGGTACATTTACAAAATGGCTTATGGTGGTTGAATTATTAACTAAAGGAAAATTACATATATCTTTTGTATTAATGGTCAAAAGAGAGATGAATTGACCATTATACCTCATTATAACGACTACTTATAATATGTATTTAACTTCTAAGGATATATAATGTATGGAATTTCTTAAAAAATCAATAACTAAGAAGCAGTATCAAGAACCAATTTCGCAATTGTTGGCAAATCTATTTTTCGTAAAAACAACCCCCCCAACATTTGTTGGGGGGTTAACTATATTATTGGGCCAGTGTTAATAAAACCTGCTGTAGTCAGATCTTCTTCTTTCTTTAAACCTAGAAATGTCGAATACTAAAAATAATTCAAGTGAATTGGGAATGTATTGCTTGGCCTCACCACCGAATGGTAATCTATAGTTGAGTCCAAATTCGAAAGTTTCCAAGGTAAGACTGGTGGCAAAACCTATTTCGGAAAATGAGGCATTTTCCAAATAGCTGAGATGTTCGTTTATACCAATACTAAAGTTGCCCAGGGTAACATCCTGATAAAAATCCAATCTGGTATTTGGTCCTTGAATAGACACCGCATTAAATAAATATAAATAGGAATGCTCCGGTAATTTGGCCTGTCCATATTTATTGATGTCCATTTCATATCCAAATTGTCCGGAAATAAGCATGTTTAAATTCACGTTATTTTCACTTTGTTTGGAGGAGATTCTAGGCTGATTCAAATGTTTTAGGGACAGACCAAAAAGCGTATTGATATCGTTATGGATCAAAACTGATGCCCCCATATCCAAATAGCCCACATTTTCAGAGGCTGTAATGGGATCTATAGTATTGGCACTAATTTGGCCAGTAAAGATATTTATCTGATCTTGAAAGGTAAGATTGTTAAAATCGTACCTGTAATTGCTATAGGCCGCGGTAATTCCGGGATATAGGATCCAATCGTTCTTTAAAACCAATTTATACATATAACTCAATGCCGCAGAAGTATAATTAAACCCTGAATTGTTCAGGTTATTGTTGAACAGATCTACGCCCAGTTGAAAATTGTATTCTTCAAAGGCCGTTGAGCCAAAGGTATATTTATGTTGGGATTGGTTTCCTTGGCTTTGACTGGCAAATTCGGCCAAGACCCCTATCCTGGTTTTATCCTTAAAAGCGTGAAAACTGGGGTTTAAGGAAGCCGGTACCTTGCTTAGGTTGTTCACAAATTTTTCCTGAGCGTTGGCCCCCAACGTAATAAGAATAATTAGTAGGGTTATTAGATTAAGTTTCTTCATCTCTATCTTAATATTGAGGCTTCGCCAGTTTTGGTTATTTGGTTATTATCTCTTGTGGTTCCTACAAACAGATATCTGAAGGAAGTGTTTTTGTATGGTTTTCCCGAACTGTAGTTTCCGTTCCAACCCCAATTTGTGGGCATGCTATCATAGTCATAGGCAACGCTGTACACCAAGGAGCCCCACATATCATAAATTTGAAATGTAAACGAGGCGATACCCGTAAATTCACCTTGGAAGTAATCGTTTATTCCGTCGGCATTGGCGGAGAATACATTGGGGAACATTACGTCATAACCGTTACCCACCTGTACATCCTGTTGAACTGTTTTACTACAACCTTCTGCGTTATATAAAGTTAGAGTGGTAGTAAAAATGCCAGGGTAACTATATTTATGAGTGGTCATGATACCATCTATCTCCGGATCCACATTTACTATTGGACTTCCATCCCCAAAATCCCATGAAGCGTTGCCATATCCAGGATCACTGGTTATGCTGAAACGAATATCTTCCTTGGCCATTAAAAGGCCCGTAATTTCATATTCGTCCGAGCTATAGGTAAACGAAGGATCTGTTACCCCAGAACTTATTGGCATCGTAATTCCACATCCTTGATCATTTACTACATTAAGGGTGGCGTTGTCCAACGGATTCCCAATTTGAACGGAATAGGTATTGGTGCCCGTTTTTACGGAAGGCACTAGGGCACCTTCATAGTAAAAACTCAAATCTCCAGGTTGACTATTGAAAACCGATACGGAAATACTACCAGGATTGCCCAAACAAAGTGATTGATCCAAATAAGGTCCGTCTATTAGTTGAAGCGATTCCGCCTTATTAATAGTAATGATCTCCTGGTAATAATAGGCTGGATCGGAATTGGTACAACCATTGATATTGCTTGTAATGGTAAGTCTTAACCTTCCTTCTTCCAATCCGCTCAATTGGGTTATATTCTGACCGAAAGGAGTAAACACTGGATCTGGATTGTTTGCTGTACCCGCCGTTTCTTTTTCCCATCTAATACTGTATGGTCTAAGGCCTCCACTTATTGTAATGGAAATGGCTCCGTCATTGGTAGCACCACAACTTACCGGAGTAATGGTTTTGTTAACTACAATTGGTTGATATGTGGTACTAAAGGTAAATTCAATTTCCTCTGAAGAACAGTCATTACTATCGGTTATGGTCAACCAATACGAGCCTGGAACCGCATCAAAACTAGTAATGTCCTGGGCCACAAAATTATTGGGACCTCTCCAATCATAAAAGTAGTATGGGTTGTTACTTCCGTCTACAAAAGGTTTCCCGCCAGTAACTAAATTGGTATTCAGGCTAAATGCGAAATTGGATTCACATGGTGGAATGGTGTAAGCTTTCGCGCCAGTATAATCCATGGCCTCGTAACTTTCCATAGTAAACGTTTGTACAACACATTGGTTGGCATCGGTTACCTCTATAACATGACTGTCATTGGAAAGCGAGCTTATTGTGGTCTGGGTATTGGTGAATATTACAGGAGTACCTCCATCCAAAGAATACTGGAAAGGCGACGTACCTCCTTGTACCCTAAAGGTAAAATCCCTTCCGGTATTGGCATCCACACAACTCGTATTTCCATTGGTTACCTCGGTAGCGCTAAATACGGTTGGAGCAGTAATGACAAATGTCTGTCTAACGGTACATGGAGTATTGGCATCACTGTTGGTGTCAATGATCACTACCTCATAGCTACCTCCTCCCAAATTGGTAAGACTAGTGTTGTTGGTAGAATAACTGGTTCCATTTTTATACCAGTTTATTTGTAACTGACTGCTAGGATCAGAACTTATCTGTATGCTAATTTCTGCATTGGCATCACCTGCACATTGCAATTGCTGGTTGATAACCTGTACACTACTGATTTCCAATTGCGCTTTTGAAGCTACATTGGCAGTATATGTTGCTGAACAACCAAGTTGATCCGTTACGGATAGTACATACACCCCAGGTACCAAGTTGCTGATATTTTCTGTGGTAAAGTTGGCATTATTGGGGCCAGTCCAACTGAAGCTATAAGGTGCCTTTCCACCGGTTACTGTTGTAGCTCCAATGTTTAAACTAATGCTGCCATCATTTTGACCATAACAAGTGGCGTTTTCAACCACCACGGAAGCTTGATCAAATTGTAGTCCCATAGGCAAGGTTACGGATTGCGATTCCTGTATTCCACAAGAGGCATCCTGTACACTTATGTTGTAGGTAGCTCCACCGGTTAAATTGGTATAGGTAATATTTGGATTATTGGATGTCTGTACCAAAGTGGTACCGTTAGGCCTTGTAAGCGTAAAGGTAAAAGGCGCTATTCCTCCTGTACTATAGGCGGTAATGGCCGTATTACAGGTATCCCCGATATTTAGGGTCAATACTTCGGGTTCCGATACTATAAACGGAGTCGATGTGGTTCCACAGAATTCGTTGTAAACCGTTAACTGGTAGGCTCCGGCAGTAAGATTGCTTATGCTTAAGGTAGAAGCCGTAAAGCTATTATCCCCTATTTTGGACCATACATAAGTATTTGCCACCGAATTTGGTTGTGTAATTACGTTGGATGAGCTAACATTGGGGTCGGATCCAGTACTAACATATGCCGTAAATCCAATACCTGCAACTTTGGCGGTCAAGGTAATTTCATTGAAATTTCTTGTGGCCACTACAGAGCTCAAATTGGGTCCTGTTGCCGTATTGATTTTCTGAACTAGATCGGCGGCCACCTCATTATTATCCTGTGGCTGATTAATGCCGTTCAGGGTAACTTGGTGATCATAGACCTTCCCATCAATTAGTATACTATAGGTATTGCCTAAAGTTGGAGTGCCGAAAAGGGAAATGGTATTGATTTGCTTCTGGGCCGTATTACCTCCGGTGATTCTGGAGTTGGGGATTACAATACTACCATCATTTCCTGCATTACAGCTGACATTAGTAATGTCATTGGCAATAATAGCATCATTATTTATGATGGCGTATGGAATTACGGTTACAATTTTTGGCGAGGTTTCATCCGCACAGGCTACGCCGTTCACCGTACTGGTAACCACTCTTTTAAAGTAGGTAGAAGCAGTGAGGGTACTTGGAGGGGTATAATTTGGCTGCGTGGCACCGGCAACGGCAGTATAAGTCTGATTGTCCGGGGATGACCACCACTGATAGGTGAGTACACCTGCGCCAGTTGCGGATTCCTGTTCCACAATGGCCAAAGGTTGACTTCCCTCACAAACCGATTGATTGTCCGTTATTTTACCGGCATAAACATGGTTAAGGGTAACTTTTATTGGGTTGGTCTCTACAACACAGGTTTGGTCCACCAAACTGGTTCTGGTAATAGTCCTCTTGTAATACATGGTAGCGGTTGGGACTGGCGGTGTATAAGAAGCAGAATGCACGGCCAGATCTGTCCATACGCTACCGTCAGTGGATGCATACCAGTCATAAGTCTGATCTACATAGGTACTGCCACCAGTTACCGTCAAGGCGGCAGGTACAACCCCTTCACAGATGGTTTGGTCGTTGGTCAATGTTCCTGGCAATAGTTGTTCCGTAACCTGAACTACTATAGTATTGCTATCTTCCGTACAAACAACACCGTTAAGTGTGGAAGAAGCAGTCCTTTTAAAATAGGTTGTGGGATAGCTGCCGGCAATAGGGTCATAGGTACTATTTACAGCCCCGTTGATTATTCCCCAATTTGTGTTATCCGTTGAGGAATACCATTGATACTTCAATACACCTTCGGCAGTTCCAGCTACGGTGTTCCCTAAAACGGAAGGATCATCTCCGAAGCAAATTTTATCATCACCTGAAATAGTGCCTCCGTCCACATCATTGACAAAAATCCTAATCACATTGCTTGGAGTATAGGAAGGTTCACAGGCTATACCTTCCACTGTAGCCAAGTAATCCCTACGGTAATATCTATCGGCCGTCAATGGGGTTGCAGGTGTATAGGTTTCACTAGTTGCTCCATTAATTTTATTAAAGGTACTTCCATCTGTGGATTCATACCATTCAAAAGTCAAATAAGGAAGTCCTTCTATGGCGCTAGGGTTGCCCAATGTTGGGGCCATGGTATTATAACAGATGGTGATATTGTTTCCAAGATTGTCAGCTTGGGGTACCAAAACCGTTACAGGGTTGCTATCCACTACACATTCCACCCCGGAAATATCCGTGCTGGTGGTGGTTCGAATATAAGTGGTGGTACTGTTTACTATATTGGTTGGAGTATAGTTTATTCCGGTGGCATTAAGTATAGGAGTTCCATTGGCATACCATTGATAGGTTAAAGTTTCCCCGGTTGAGGCAGTTAATTGCACAATTTCACTTGGAATGTCGCCCTTACAAATTACTTCTCCATTGGTACTGGGAGATACACCATTGGGATTGGTAGTGCCGATAGTACCACCAGTGGCATTTCCTCCATTTATGATGGTCAGTACATTACTGGTTACACTGCAGGAGAGACCATTTAAGGTAGAAGTAGTAATTCTTCTATAGTAGTTGTCCTGGGTTACGGCAGGGGGATCGTAAGTGGCCGAGGTAGCTCCTCCAATATCTGAATACGATATATTATCGCTGGATATCTGCCATTGGTAGCTTACCGTTCCGGATGCGATCAACGGAAAATTAGTACTGAAAGCCTGTGGGTCTCCTCCATTACACACTTCCGTAGTTCCGGTTGCCCCAGAAGAAAAAGTAATTCTATGGCTGTTAGGGTTATCAAATTTATTTACATAGACTATTACCGGAGTAGTTATGGCTTCGCAAGTGATGCTTTGCAATGTTGAACTAGCCTTTCTTCTATAGTAGGTTTGTAAATCCCCAGTATTTGTAGGGGTGTAGGTAGCTTGATTGGTATTGGCAATATCGGTCCAAGTGCTCCCATCTGGAGAACTCTGCCAAGTATAGCTTATAGCGCCATTGGAACTTGCATCGGCCAAACTGGTAATCGGCGCCACGTTGCTGGATCCGCAAACGGTCTGGGTTTGTGAAATAGTCCCTTCGTTTAAGGTTATTAGGGTGACCAAGGTTGGAAGGCTTAAAGCCTCACAAGTATTGCCATTGTTGGTGTTGGTAACGTTTCTCCTAAAATAGGTCGATGTTGTCAATCCTGTAGAGAAATTTAATTCTTCACCAGTTTCCCCGCTCATTAAAGTGTAATTGACATTATCGGTGGACGAATACCACTGGAAATTAATCCCTGTACCTGCAGGCGTGCCGTTGGAAACTGTAATGGTTGATGGGGTATCACCTTCACAAATGGCTTGGTCCGCAGACCCTTCTCCCCCGGAAATAGCACCAGCTACAACTATGGAGACTTCATTGGTGTATGCAGAACACACCTTTCCATTTAAGGTGGTGGTATCCAGTCTTCTGTATTTGGTAGTTGTTGCAAGTATACCAGGGGTATAGGTAGAACCAGTAGCGGAAGCTATCGGGTTCCAGCTTGCCCCATTATCGGTCGAGGCTTCCCAGGCATAAGTCAGATTGCCGGCAGCGGTCGTATTTCCTATATTGATAATGGTGCTGGGCGCTTGTCCTGCACAAACATTTTGGTTGCTGCCAATTGTTCCCACGTTAAGGCTGTTTACGTAAACAGTGCTTACGGTAGAATTTTGAAAACATACCTTGGCGTTATTGGAAACTATGGTTTGTCTTCTATATCTTGTAGTAACAGCTGGTGCCCCGGCAAAATTATATACGGCATTGGTCTCCCCGCTTATATTGGTAAAGCTACCTGTGGTTGCCGATTGCCATTGGTAGCTAATGTTGGGACCTGCTGCTGTGGCATTGTTTATAGTTATTGCATTGGGTGTTTCCCCTGCACAAATAGTCTGGTCGGCACTGGCCGTTCCTCCGTTAATTTGACCAAGAACAGTGATTTCTATTTCATTGGTGTAATCCGAACATGTATAACTGTTTAGGAGGATACTATCCTGTCTTCTAAAGGTAGTTGTCTGGGTAAGGGCACTTGGCTGATAATCCGCGTTATTGGCTCCGGAAATTGCAGCCCACGAACTACCGTCAAAGCGTTCCCATTGATATGAAATGGTACCCGTTCCCGTGGCATTGGTGTCCGATGTTATGGCAGCTGGAGCTTCATTGTAACAAACAGTTTCCGTACCAGTAATACTTCCTTCTGCAAAATTGGTATAGGTAATGGTGGCCACTGTACTAACTCCTTGACAACTTGCCCCAGAAACCGTGGTAACCCTTCTAAATTGCTCTACTCCGGGATTTAGGTTGGCACTGGCGTTGTAGTTGCTCTGAGTGGCACCACTAATGTTTACCCAGTTACTGCCGTCGTATTTTTGCCATTGATAGGTTCCGTTATTTTCGCCATTATTGATCGTTAACAATTGCAATTCGCTCAAGGAACATATATTTTGATTGGCGGCGGTACCTCCCAATACGGCAGAATTTACAATTATGGAAACCGCAGGGGTTTCCTTATAACAGCTAAACCCGTTTAAAACGTTAGTGACCCTTCTTTTGAAAGAAGTGGTTGTGGATAAAGCGCTTGGTTGATAAAAATTGTCAGTTGCTCCATTGATTAGTTCCCAAGGGCCCGAATCATTTTTGTACCATTGATAAGTTGTGGTTCCTGAAGGCGTTACAGCCACATCGCCCGAAGTACTTAGCTGTTCGGGTATTTGGGTGGCACAAACATTTTGGCCTGTACCTTCGGTAATGGTTCCTGCATATATTTCGTTTACGGTAATGGTGGCAGTGGTACTGATCTGGGTACACGATTCCCCGTTCACCATAAAGGTGGTTAACCGGCGAAACCTACTTATCCCGTTTGGGAAGGTGGGTTTGTCCACTACCAGAATTTCCGTATTGGAATTGGCAATGGCCGTCCATGTTCCGTTAACATCCTTTTCCCATTCAAAAGTTCTGCTTTGGGTTATATTGGAGCCTGTAATACTAATATTCTGGATATCGTTCCTGGCACAGACCTGTTGGTTAACGCCTGTTCCTCCGGTTAGGGCAGTGAAAGAGACGTTGGCAAGGTTCTGATTGTCGGCAAGTCCGTTTATCTTATTGGCGTTACCACCCAATACATATCTTAGTAGACCATTTGTGGTTGCTGAACCGGGTATAAGTTGAATCCTAACATTTTCTATAGTAAATACATCCAAGGAACCTTGGGCGTTGGTCGTTATGGTTACAGCCAATCTTGAGGCATTGCCAGGGTCCTGAACAACGGAAGCACTGCTAATATCGGTTCCTGTTTCAGAGTAGGAAGTGGCCCTAATCTCAAAATTAGAGGGTGCCTGTATGTAGAAAGTAAATGTACCCGAGCCGAAATCCGTGGCCAATGTCTCGGACAGTACCAGGTTTCCAAGGTTTAGTTCAGTCTGCGGTAGGTTGCTGCCACAGGAATTGAAATTGGTATTCTGTACACTGGTAGAAACCTGTGCGATGCTGTACCAAGCATTAAAACTAAACAACAAAAATAAAAGCAGTAGTTTTTTGGTCGATTTTATCATGATTTTGCCCCTTAATATTATAATACAAGTGAATTGATCCACTTTGTAGGAAAGACCCTATAACGAGACCTTGCTTGGATATATTGCGGTTATTTATACCCATTAATACCTATAATAATGGTTTTGTTGTGAAACTACGTTTTATTGTGGTGTACGGTAGGTTTGGACAATGATTGGTGTAGAAATTCAACCCGGTAAAAGGGACTTGAAAATGGGTTCAAAATATAGCTATTGATCATTTAAAAAACAATGTCCGTATAGGTGTTTTTTTGTGATAGATTGTGAATAATAATGGGGTGGAAAATAGATTGGATATATTCCTAAATATTGGTTAAATGTTTTTTTTAGAATGATTTGAAACCTTTCTGAGCACCTCGGTATAGTACTCTATGAATTATGTTTCATAGATCCAATTTATTATTATGTTAATACAGAGAAATGCCTATTTAAGATTTAGGATTCGTATTTTTACTATTCAAAACGGTAATAATGTTATCCAAAGGGGTCACCAATAAACATTATCTGTTATTCTTGGGTGTTGCATTGGCTTTATTGCTCGCAGGTGTTGGTTCATATGGATTTACGGAGACCAGTGAAGCTAGATACGCCGAAATCAGCAAGGAAATGTTAAGCACCCAGGACTTTATCAATCCAAAACTCCTTGGCATTTATCACTTTCATAAGCCACCTATAACCTACTATATCACCACTTTGGGCTACCGTATTTTCGGGATCAATGAGTTTGGTGCCAGGTTTTTTCTACAAATAGCCATTGTGCTTCAAATGGCATTGGTCTATGGTATGGTCCAGTTGCTTTATAATGACAGAAAAATAGCCATTACTTCCAGTCTTGTATATTTTGCTATGCCCTTAGTACTGATTTCTAGTCGTAACTTAACAACGGATGCCTATCTCACTACTTTTATTCTTGGGGCCTTATATTGCTGGCAGTACTATACTACCAAGGGCAAAATAGTTGGTGTTTACTTGTTTTATCTATTGGTGGCATTGGCCTTACTTACCAAGGGACCCGTAGCCCTTTTGTTTATTCTGACCTATATTATCGTTTATAGGATAATATTCAAGCGAAATTTAAAAATCAGCATTCATCATGTCCTGGGATTTGGGCTTTGTCTTATTCTTGCTTCAAGCTGGTATATTTTGGTAATAATCAACAATCCTGGCTTATGGGATTATTTTGTAACAGATCAACTTATATCTCGGATAACATCGCATTCCTTTAATCGTTCCAAACCTTTTTGGTTTTATATTCCTTTAATTATTGGTCTAACGCTTCCGTGGTGGTGGATTATTCTCCGAAATTTTAAAAGAAAGGCCGGTATATTCCTAAATATTGAAAGGGAAGACCGGTTATTATTGATTTCATTTGTTTTATTGTTCTTGATTTTTTCGGTCTTCAAAACTAAAATGGTGCTGTATATTCTTCCTATGTTTTGGATGTTGGCCATTTTGATTGCTGTGCAATTATATAAGGTCAGCGTATCTATTCGCAATAGCTTGAACCTGGCCTATGCAATTCTGATGGCTTGTTTGTTCTTGGGGATTCTTGGATTTTGGTTTTGGAAACCCCAATTTATCCAGATTTCCAATGCAACATTATTAATTGGTATTGCTTTGGTAACTGTCTTTGTATCGCTCCTTTTTTACGTAGATAAAGGTATGCCGGAAAAACCGGCTATTTTGGGAGCAAGTTTTGGTGCCGCCTTAATTTTACTGTCAACTTCGATAATGGCGCACAATGGTGCAACCTTTAACTCTACCAAGGAAATGGTAGGTTTCATCAATAATGTTACCCCAAGTAAAAATAAGACCATTGTAGTTTATGATTACCTTTTGTCTTCCATACCTATGTATTCAGGGGACACTCCAATCACTTTAAAATTAAGGAATAACACCACCGATCGGGAAGTGCAGTTTCAAAAGAATGAAGACTGGAAAGAAAAGCTATGGGATATCAATGATGAGGTAATGGTTTCCCGCTTGGATTCACTCTCCTATAGTCCCAATACGTATCTAATTATTGATAAAAAAAGAGGTTTTAAGGCCGATTTAAAATATTTGGAACCGCATTTCAAAAACCGACGGGAATTTGTTAAATGGATGGTATTGTACAATAAATAGGGGGCTTCAAATTCCTGCCCAATTATCCATTCTTCATCAGGAGAACATTTAATGCATCACAATATTTGCAGTTTCATTTTTTCAAAGCCCGATTTTGGGGCAGAACAAACGGGACAACAGTAATCCTCTGAAAGATCCGTAAATGGGGTTCCGGCGGCTATCTGTGATTTTTCATCACCGTAGGTTTTATCGTAAACGGTAAAACAGGAGCTGCATTGATATACTTCCCTCAAGATATCAACATTGGTATTCTTTGGAGGTTCAGGTTTGGGCAATGCCCTACCCAATTGATCAAAATAATGTTTACTCAATTCCATTAAGAGACCTGGCAATTCTATCTTATCTACATCTTGGGCGTATACTTTGTATTCTTGGGTATTGGGATCAAAATTTTTAAAATGCAAAACGTTGTAGGTTGGCCTAACGGCAAAATCCTTAACTATGGTGGGCGGGGTATTCTTTTCAATTATCACCGAGGAGAAATGGGTGCGTTTCCCGGTTTCATTGCTAATACCAAAGGTTAGGCCATAAGTGCTTATATCGTTCTGGTCAAAACTCAAGACCAAGAATTTTTTTAATTCCAAGGCTTCCGTATCATCCACCGGCAGGTGCCAGTTCATTTCCAATTGTGAATGGCGAATATTGATTCCTTTCTGTCCTAGAAAACGTTCCAGTTCTGGCCTACTGGAGCTTTTTATTCCCTTTATGATGAAGGACTTCCATGGTGTTATACATATTTTTCCAATACTATTGTCTAGACAAAAGCCACACAATTGTTTTAGAAAATCAAGATCGTATCTATTGTTGCGCCAATAAAGTCCCAGCCAATATTGATCCAGGCCCATTCTATTCATTCCTTCGTAATAGGGAAATTTAATGTAGGGAACCTCCAGTTCCTTTTCTATGGTTCTGTTATTGGTGTCCAATTTTTTATTGAGAATAAAAAATAGTTCATCTATATCGGCAATGTCCTGGTATATTTCCTCAATAGCCTTTGCCACAACATGGATGTCCCAGCTATAAATTAAGACGGGGTAGTAAACCGATCTGGTCCAGTGTGGAAATATTATGTTCAAGTACCAATAATCCTCACTTTCCGAAGCAATAAAGTTAAGGTTGCCATTAAAAATGGGGACTAATCGTTGCTTGGGATCGGTGATGTTTATTTTTAGTTTGGGTAGGTAATCAAAACCTTCCAAAATGTAGAGATAGGTGGACCCCTTGAGCCAATTGGTCATATCAAAGATATCGGCGGACACGTAGGACGTTACGATATTTTGGTAACTTCTGTCGCTAACGATATCGGTGTTGAATTTTGAGATTTGTTCCAATTGTTCCTCCTTGGCATTTTGCAAAGGGAACAATAGATCTTGGCGAGATCCAAAAAATACCTCTTTCAAGCCTCCTGACTCCAACATGGCTATGATATCCTTTAATTCCCCGGGAGAGGTTACCCCTCCTTTGATCAATATTCGGTGTAAATCATCATTCATAACCTTCTGTTTTAGGAAGCCACTGTTTGTAATTGTTTGCGCAAAATATCCTGTATTTCAGGTTTGCAACTTCCACAACCAAGCCCCGCTCCAGTTGCTGAGCATAGTTTTGAGAAGTCTTCACATCCGCCATTAATGGTTTCTATTAGATTGCCCTCCCCTACCTGACTGCAGGAGCAAACCAATTTACCTTTTAAAGGTACAGAGTTTGATTGCCCCCTAAGCAGCTCGTTCCGCTTTTCCGATAGTTCAATTTCCTCTTCTATTAGCCTTTTGAATTCGGCAAACTCGTTTTTATCGCCCATTAGGATAGCACCTTTTAGGGTATCATCCTTTACGATACATTTTTTGTAGTATTTCTTGCTGACGTCCATTAGGATAATTTCCTCATAACTATTGTCATCCACGGGGGCATTCACCATACCCAGACTACAGAGGTCCAAGTTTTCGAACTTTAAAATGTTCATGAGGATAGATCCATTGTAGATACTGCTAAAATCGCCCAAAATATATTTTGCCGCCGTATCGGCCTGTTGCTCGGCGGCCGAAGTTATGCCAAACAGGGCATTTCTGAATTCGGCAATTTCACCAAGGGCAAATATATTGGGATCACTGGTCTGCAAATATTCATTAACTACCACTCCCCTGCCAGTTTTTAGTTCGGAATGTTTTGCCAACTCAATATTCGGACGGGTACCAATGGCATAAACAATGGCATTACATTTTACTGTCCTTCCCGTTTTTAAGGTAATTGAAAGGGAGTTTTTGTCATCCCTTTCCTCAAATACGGTACTTACCTCATTATCAAAATAAACTTTAATTCCTCGATCATTGACATCCTCTGCCAAAAGTCGACTCGCAATTCTATCCAACTGCCTTTCCATTAATCTAGGGGCACGTTGAATGATACTGATATGGACATTTCTGTTCTTAAGGGCTGCCGCCAACTCCAGTCCCAAAAGTCCACCTCCAACAATAACTACGTGTTGTTCTTCGGAGGGTAGGCCGGTGTCCTCTAAATATTGACGCAATTTATCGGCATCACCACGTTCTCTCATTGTAAAACGGCCTGGCATGTTAATTTGTACCTCACTTGGTACGAAAGCCCTGCTCCCTGTGGCCATTACAAGTATATCATAGGCATGTTCAAAACCATTGTCGTCCATGATGGTTTTATTTTTCCTGTCTATTTGGGTTACCCCCAGGCCTGAATGTAGGGTGATATCCAATTTTTGGAGCTCCCCTTTTTTTAATTTTTCCAAAGCTTCCCATGAGAGTTCCTCACTCACATATTCCGGGAGTAACACCCTATTGTAGAAGGGGTCCTTTTCTTTGGAGAAAACATGAAGCTGATCAATTTCGTTCTTCTCCCTATAGGTCTGGATAAATCTATAAGCTGCTGCTCCAGCCCCTATAATCACAATTTTCTGTTTCGGTTTTACGTACTTGGTAACCTCTACCGCACAATATTTAAAATCGGGTTCCTTGGATACTGGATCAACCAAGTCGTTCGTCAAGTTATTGGCCCTTCCAAAATCATTATTGAGCACCTTGCCCCAATGCATAGGAAGGAAAACCACTTTTTCCCGTATGTCAAAATTCACCTTCACTTTTACGCGGACCGTTCCTCTTCTACTTTTTACCACCGCAATATCCCCATCCTTTATCTTTCGCAAATAGGCATCCACTTTGTTCATTTCCAAATATGGATCAGGAATATGGGTAAGCAGGCGCTTTACTTTTCCAGTTTTGGTTCGGGTATGCCATTGGTCCCTTACCCTACCTGTATTTAGAATTAAGGGATACTCGGAATTTGTCAATTCCGATTTATTGTAGAGTGTATAGGGCGCATTGAAGTGCGATTTCTTATCGTTGGTAAAGAATTGATAGTCTGTAAACAGTCTTGGAGTGCCTTTATGGGTGGCATGGGGTACAGGCCATTGAAAGCTTCCTTCGTTCTTTAGTCGTTCATAGGACAAACCGGATATAT
This sequence comes from Arenibacter troitsensis, assembly GCF_900177645.1. Taxonomy (GTDB): domain Bacteria; phylum Bacteroidota; class Bacteroidia; order Flavobacteriales; family Flavobacteriaceae; genus Arenibacter; species Arenibacter troitsensis. The sequence continues at coordinate 16,848 of NZ_FXAO01000009.1, read as the reverse complement.
CTATTTCGGTACCTTTTGTTAGTAGACAATGTTCGTCATATACCTCACTGGCATTTTTATAATCAAATCCGTGATAGCCCATTTTTTGCGCAAACCTCCATAAAATTTCAGCGTCCGGTAAAGCCTCTCCCGGCGCATCAATCACTTTGGGAAGATAACTTATCCGCCTTTCTGAATTGGTCATCGTCCCTTCCTTTTCCAACCAGCCTGCAGCAGGTAGTAGAAGGTCAGCATATTTGGTGGTCTCGGAATTATGGGAAATATCCTGAACCACCACAAAATTGGCATTTTTTAATGCCTTTTCCGCCTTGTGAACATTGGGCATGCTCACAATTGGGTTAGTGCAGATAATCCACACCGCCTTCATTTTTCCACTTTCCAAGGCATCGAACATTTCTGTGGCGGTATATCCAGGTTCGGATTTAATTTCTTTCCCTCCCCAAAAATCCGATACTTCCTTGCGGTGTTTGGGATTGCCCAATTCCCTATGGGCAGCCAATAAACTGGCCATCCCACCTACTTCCCTGCCCCCCATAGCGTTGGGCTGTCCGGTAAGTGAAAATGGTCCGGCGCCGGGTTTTCCTATTTGTCCGGTTAGGAGTGAAAGATTCATTAATGCCACATTTTTGGAAACACCAATAACACTTTGGTTTAGCCCCATGGTCCACATGCTAATAAAAGCATTGGCATTGCCTATATACATTGCCGCTTTCTTGATATCCTCTAATGGAATTCCGCAAAGCTCAGCGGCCTTCTTCATGGAAAGTTGAAAGGCGCTCTCTTTAACCGCATCAAAATTTACGGTATGCTTTTTAATGAAGTTTTTGTCTATTTTTTTCTTTTCAATCAACCAGCGGGCCATGGCATTGAATAGAATGACATCGGTCCCCGGTAATATCTGCAAATGAAGATCGGCCGTAGCACAGGTCTGGGTTTTCCTGGGGTCTACTACTATTATTTTTACATTCGGATTGTTTTCCTTGTGATTTTCTATTCTTCTAAAGAGAATGGGGTGGCACCAGGCAGGATTTGCTCCTGCGACAAGAAAACAATCCGATAGCTCAATGTCATCATAGGAAATAGGCACAGAATCCTCCCCCAACATTTTTTTATACCCCACGACGGCAGAACTCATACATAGCCTGGAATTGGTATCAATATTATTGGTGCCTATAAATCCTTTGGTCAATTTATTTACCAAATAATATTCTTCTGTAAGACACTGGCCAGAAACATAAAACCCTACACTATCCGGACCGTGTTTCTCAATAATGCTTTTGAAAACGGCAGCGGCCCTATCCAAGGCCGTATCCCAGGAAACCCTTTGTAAAGGATGGTTTCTGCTCCATCTCATTTCTGGATATAAAATCCGGTCACTGGTATCTTGGGCCACATAGTTCAGGTTCTTTCCTTTGGAACAGAGCATGCCTTTGTTTACGGGATAATCTGGATCTCCTTCAACACTAATATTGCCCTTGGAGTCCTGTTCCACTACAATGCCACATCCAACCCCACAATAGGAGCAAATAGTTTTATGTTCGTTCTTTTTCTGCATAGACTCAGGGAATTAAAAGAAACCAATTAATTATGGTTTAAAATTACCAAATTAAGTATAAATACGTAGTATTTTATTGATAATAGTTAGGCAGAATATTGACGAAAAGACAATAAAATTGCGTTTTCGTTGGCTATTACAGAACGTGTCATGTCTTAAAAACCGATAAACAGCTGTAAATGGACTAAAAAAGAAGTGCTATGGTGGATTAAATCAGCTTATATTCCTGTGCCTTTCGGGCCAGGTCCATAAGATTATTAACGCCCATTTTTCGCATTAGATTGAAGCGATGTGTTTCCACGGTTCGTTTGCTTTTTTGAAGTTTTTCAGAAATTTGTTTGTTGGTAAGCCCTGAAAGGACGAGTTCCAGAATTTGTAGTTCCTTGCTTGTAATGCCAAAAGAGTTACTTCCATTTTTTGTTTTTGGCTTACTTTCCTGCTTTGCTTGTCCTTGACTCAACAGATTGTTTACCAAAACATTGGAAATGTCACCGCTAAAATATTTTCCACCCTGTTCAACCGTGGAAATGGCCTTAAGAAATTCGCTTTTCCCAGTGTCCTTAAGGAGGTATCCACTAGCACCGGCATTTACCGATTTCAGGATGTATTCCTCGGAATCGTGCATGGAGAGTATAATACATTTGGTAGGTGAAGAATGTTTCTTGAGCTCCTCTACGGCCTCAATGCCATTCATTTCTGGCATTCGGATATCAATGATCAACAGATCGGGGTTTTTGTCCAATACCATCTGGACCGCCTCCTTGCCATTGGAGACCTCGCCGATTACCATATAATTATCATCTTCCTCCAATAATGCCCTAATACCATCCCTTACCAGGGAATGGTCATCGGCCAATACAATACGGGTTGTTTTATCCACAATAGTTTATTCTTTCCCAACAAATATAGGATAAAATTAAAACTAAGTATTCATACGGTAAAAATAGATACTGTATTTTTGGTTATTGGCCTTATGTGCAAGGGCGGAATGAATATAGTTTTGGTACGGAACGAGGTTTTAGGCACAAGGTTTTTGAAGATATGTGTGAAGTATGGGCTAAAACCAATTTCCCAGGGGCAAGCGCCTTAGCATTCAAATTTCAATTATTAAGTAAAAAGCCCCGATAAATGCGGGGCTTTAATGATAATTGGATTATTTGGTGGTGTTTAGAAATTTAGGTTTTATGACCAACATGGCCCATGCCCAGTTTTGACTACTGGCCGAAGTATCCTCGGAGATACCTTTTAATTCGTACATGCCATCATTGGCAAACATTTGGGAATAGCCCAGCTGTAGGGAATAGCCATTAAACGCCTGTGTAAATACGAGATCCAATTCTGTACCTAGCGATTTTTCCCCGCTAGGCAATGCCTGTTCCCCACTAAAGTTCAATGCTTTTATAAAGAGGCTGGATTTTTCACCAAGTTTAAAATTGGCACTCACATGAACATCCAATAGGCCTACCGTATTGGCGTGATTGCCTACGTAGAAATAATCCATAAATCCATTGAATTTATGATTGGTACCATACAGGGGGAAAAAGGCCTCTGTTTTATCGCTGGTACTGGCATCATTACCGCTAATGATTTCCACACCGGCACCAAGACTTACTTTGGCTGTAGCATTATAGTTCAAATCCAGTGCCAACAGATAAGCTCCTCCCACATCAAGGGCACCTTGTCTTTCCCCAGTTTGGAGAAAAGCGTTCAAAGCGGCTCCAAAACTTCCTTTTTTATAGTCCAATTGTGTTCCAAAGGTTTGTAGATTGCTTATACCGTCGGGCGTGGTCCCATCGGTTTCAAAGTTTTGGAAACCATTGTTCAAAAGCAAAATACTTCCGTTTAAGTTTTTCCAATTTTCCTTAAAGTAAAGGTATTGCATGGTTTTGTAGGAGAAGAATCCGGTAGTGTTATAAGCATTACCTACCGACTGAAAACCACTTGGATCATCATAATCCTGGTTGTATGCCAATCCAAGATCCACATGGAATTTCTCCCTTGTGTATTTTAAAATGGCGGCGTCATGATTACGTGCCTGTTGTGCCCATCCAACACTGCCCATTATACGTTGGTCGTCGTAATCCAAAGTCTGTCTTCCTAATTTGGCTGAAAAACCACCACCAAGATTTATGTTTGCCCATGCCTCAAAGACAGCAAAGGAATTATTTTCGTCATCAGGTAGAAGCTGTCTGTTTTCTCCCCAAACCATAACGTCTTGAAGGCTTACATAAAATTGATAGGCATCTGTGGTGTATCCTGCATTTAATCGCAAACGGGTGGAAACCCCAAAACCGGCATCAGCATCCTCGGCAATTAGACTGCCAAAACCGTGACGCAGTTCGGTACGGGGTCTAAATTCTCCATCCAATGTAAACTGTGCATGGGCCATAGAACCATAAAGGGCTATTACGGTAAATAAAAGGGATATTCTTTTCATCTTTTGATAGGTATTTATTTTTTAGGAGTCTAACCCCTAAATATAGGAAGTAATTTACCATTAATCCATCTGGTTCATAGGAGGGATTAATATGGCTTACTTCATATTTGGTTTGGAATTACGGAATGAAATAATAGCTATTATCCATTCCGTATTACGTATTGAATTTCAGTGTTTGGGTTTGGGTAAAAGTGCCACAAAGGGCAAATTTGACTAATTCCCATTTATTTATCTACTCCTGAGAGCAAAAGTTCGGCCTTGGTTTCCTCAACTACGGCATTCTCCTCGGCAGTTGCGAACCTAATGGCCAAAGATAGTATGGCAGCACTTACAATAAATCCTCCGATAACAAAAAATCCACTGGAAACCGCAGAAGCTGCAGCGGTAGTCTGGGCGGCCTTTACAGCCTGTTCACCCAATTCGCTGTTGGCCGCAATGGCAGCACTTTCGGCAACGGCCGATTTGGATTTTAATAGCATGGCGGCCAAGAATGCCCCTACGTTTCCTCCGGCCCCAACTATTCCAGAAATAGAACCTATGGCTTTCTTATTAATAAACGGCACCACAGAGAAAGTGGCTCCTTCTGCCATTTGTACGGTAAGGCTAAAAGCGATCAAAAATATCATACCAAATACCAAACTAGTGGTCACTGAAAAGATGGAAAGCATTAGTCCTTCTGTCGCCAGGATCAGGGCGAGAAAAATTACCCTGCCGCGCAAGCCACGAAACTTACCGAACAGGTCTCCGAAATAGCCACCCAATGTCCTTGCAAAAATATTCATAAGGGCAAAAGACAATACCAAATTGCCCGCGGTAGAGCGATCCAGGCCAAATCTATTCTGAAGATAATCGTCCATGGTTCCATAAACCGTTAATTCAATTCCAAAACAAGCTGCATATACCAAGAACAATATCCAGACCCTATAATCCTTTAATGTACTCAAAAAAGAAACTTCATCTTTCTTTAAATTCGGCATTTTGCCTGCTAACTTCAGTTCGTTAAAATTACCTTCTGGGGTATCCTTGGTAAAGAAATAATATATAAGTCCCATAGAGAAGCAAATAACCCCTGCAATTACCATGGAATATCTCCAGGCTACTTCATCGGCAATACCAAAACTAACAACTCCGGCGGCGATCAATGGCATTCCCAAGCGGTTGGCCCCTCCGCCCAAGTTTCCCCAGCCTGCTGATGTAGCGTTGGCTGTACCTACTATATTAGGGGCAAACATTATGGAGGTATGGAATTGGGTTATTACGAACGATGCGCCTATAAAACCAATAAACAATCTACATATCAGAAATTGAAGCGGTGTTTGTACAAAACCTAGAAGTATAACGGGGATGGCCCCTAGAATCAATAAATAAGTATAACATAATCTGGGTCCGTACTTGTCACATAACTTACCAATTAGCAATCTGGCAAATACTGTTCCGGAAACCGCCAAAATGATGGAGTTCCACTTTTGCGTTGGAGTCAATCCCAAGTCCTTGACAACATCGGGCATAAAAGGAACGATACCGAACCATGCAAAGAAACAAATGAAAAAGGCAATGGAGGTAATCCAAAAGGTACGTATTGGTACACTCCTCAAGTTTAAAAGTTCTAATTTCGTAGCTTTAGCAGAGACAAATTCTTTCATAACTGAATTGTTTATAGGATTAGTTATTTCGTTAAACAATTCAAAAATACGTATTTCTACGTATTATTACTTATAATTATTACGTAATACTAAAAATAAGTAGTGTTTTTATGAAGGTGGAAAAATATTAAGCGTGCGATTATGAAATTACCATTATAGGCCTGCTCTTATTGCAATATTGAAAATGTTTGGTTTAGTTAGGTTGTTTAATAGCTAAGTGCCCTTTGGATTTCCTCTTCAAAAAAGGACGGATGCTCTGTTACTACTTCCCCAACCACTATTATTCCTGGTTGTGTAATATCTATTTGGTCTACAAGTAAGCTTGCGTCTTTAAGAAGGCCTGTTATACAAGATTCATTCTCTATAGTTCCATTTTGTATAATTGCAAATGGGGTTAGTCCATTTCTATGTTGAACAATTTTATCCGCTATTTCCAAAAATCTACGTATCCCCATTAATACGACCATTGTGGCAGATGACTTGGCTGCCAGTTCCAGATCTTCGGAAAAGGAACCATCACGTTTCGTGGCCGTCATTACCCAAAAGCTGCTGCTTATTCCCCGTCTGGTTACGGGAATTCCCTGACTGGCCGGGACGGCTATCGCGCTGGTTACCCCTGGTACAACAGTGACCGGTATTCCGAAGGATTCCACGTATTCCAATTCTTCACTGGCTCTACCGAATACAAATGGGTCTCCTCCCTTTAATCGTACTATATGACCATAGTTAAAAGCATTTTCCACTATTAATTTATTAATTTCTTCCTGGGTAAGGGAATGCTCGCCACATCTTTTGCCCACATAGATTTTCGGAATGTTGGGATTTAGATCCTTGAGCAAATCCGTGCTTACCAAAGCATCATATAAAATGATATCGGCATCTTCCAGTGTTCTGTATCCTCTAAGGGTAATAAGGTCGCTACTTCCTGGGCCGGCACCGACTAAACTAACTTTTGGGTCTTTGGATATACTCATGATTTCTACTTTTTAAGGTGTTCAATTAAGAATTTCGCAACAAAACTACGTATTTATTTTCATAAAAATACATATTTATTACGTAATAATACGTAATATTGCTACGTAACATTTAATAGTATACGTATGAAGACCGTAATTGTAGTTGGAAATGGAATGGTTGGATACAAATTCTGTGAGAAATTTGTCGCCAAAGTAGACCAAGGCTCCTTTAAACTAATTGTTTTCGGAGAAGAACCAAGAGTTGCCTATGATAGGGTGCATTTAAGCGAGTATTTTGAAAATGGTGATGCAGAACGTTTATCCATGGCTCCAAGGGAATGGTATCAGGAAAATAACATTGAACTGTATACCAATGAGAGGGTAACGGATATTCATAGAAACTCAAAAACAATAACCACACTTAGTGAAAAGACCTATAATTATGATTATTTGGTATTGGCAACGGGCTCTAGTCCGTTCGTACCACAAATAAATGGAGTAGATAAGGACGGAGTGTTTGTATATAGGACCATAGAGGACTTGGAAGATACTTTGTCCTATGCGGACAAAATAAAGAAAACAGTAAAAAAACCAAAAGCTGCCATATTGGGGGGTGGACTATTGGGTTTGGAAGCGGCCAAGGCCGTTATGGATATGGGAATGGAGCCCCACGTGGTGGAGTTTGCCCCTAAATTAATGCCCAGACAGTTGGACACTAGAAGTAGCAAGGTGCTTCAGGTGAAATTGGAATCTATGGGGATCAATATTCATTTAAGTAAAGCTACAAATCAGATTCTGGGCAATGGCCATGTAATAGGGATGGAATTTGGCGAAGATGACGTTCTAAATGTGGACATGTTGGTTATTTCCGCAGGGATAAGACCAAGGGACGAATTAGGGAAAAGTTGCGGCCTTAAAATGGGCACCAGAGGAGGCATAGTAGTAGATAATAAAATGAGAACTTCAGATCCAAGTATTTTTGCCATTGGAGAAATAGCCCTATACAACCAAATGATCTATGGTCTAGTTGCCCCCGGATATGAGATGGCAGGTGTGGCCGTAGACCAGATTCTAGGTATAGAGGAGACTGTCATGGCAGCGGAGATAGATATGTCTACCAAACTTAAATTGATAGGTGTGGATGTAGCGAGTTTTGGAACTCCGTTTATGCCCGCCGAAAAAGGTCACTCTATTATTTTTGAAAACAAAACGGAGAGTCTATATAAAAGAATTAATGTAAGTCATGACGGTAAAAGGCTACTGGGGGGAATCCTGGTAGGAGATGCCAAAGATTACAATATGCTCTTGCAGATGTATCTCAATGAAATGCCCTTGCCCAAGAATCCTGAAAATCTAATTTTGGGAAGTCGCGGTGGAGAGGATGTGTCATTCGGTAGTGCCATGGACCTACCCGATACCGCTGTAGTATGCTCCTGTGAAGCGGTTACCAAAGGACAAATATGCTGCTCGGTAAAAGATGATGGTAACGAAAGTGTAAAAGCAATTTCCAAAGCCACTAAGGCTACCACTGGTTGTGGCGGGTGCAAACCAATGGTAGACGATTTGGTAAAGGAAACGCTTAAATCCCTTGGAAAAGTGGTTAAGGAGTCCATTTGCGAGCATTTTGAATATTCCAGACAGGAACTTTACGATCTTGTGAAACTTAGGAAAATTGAGGACTACGATTCGCTTTTGGACGAGGTAGGTAAAGGACATGGATGTGAAGTTTGCAAGCCTGCAGTGGCTTCCATTTTCGCTAGTATTTACAACGAAACGGCCAATAGGCAAGCAACCATACAGGACACCAATGATAGATATTTGGCCAATATTCAAAGGAACGGAACCTATTCGGTCGTTCCAAGGGTAGCAGCTGGAGAAATTACCCCAAAGCAGCTCTTGGCCATTGGTAGAATAGCGCAAAAATATGATCTGTACACTAAAATTACAGGTGGTCAACGGATAGACATGTTTGGGGCGCAATTGCACGAATTACCGCTGATATGGGAGGAATTGATCGCAGAAGGATTTGAAACGGGCCAGGCCTATGGCAAATCGCTCCGTACGGTTAAAAGTTGTGTAGGTTCTACATGGTGCAGGTACGGGATGGATGAAAGTGTAACTTTTGCCATCGATATAGAGAACCGCTATAAGGGCATACGTTCCCCACATAAAATTAAGGGAGGTGTTTCTGGATGTATCAGGGAATGTGCCGAGGCCAGAAATAAGGATTTTGGTTTTATAGCCGTTGAAGGTGGATGGAACGTTTATATCTGTGGAAATGGTGGGGCCAACCCGCAGCATGCCCAATTGCTTGCCGAAAAGGTGGACAAGATAACGGCCACCAAATATGTAGACCGATTTTTAATGTACTATATACAAACCGCTCCTCCCCTGACCCGTACAGCTGCTTGGTTGGATAAACTAGAAGGGGGTATAGATTATGTAAAGGATGTTGTTATAAATGATTGTCTAGGTATTGCGGAACAGTTGGACAGCGAAATGCAATATTTGGTAGATACCTACAAATGCGAATGGAAAGAGGCTGTAGAAAATCCGGAAATAAGATCAAGGTACACTCATTTTGTAAATGCCGAAGAAACCGATGACAACATTGAGTTTGTTTCCTTAAGGGAACAAAAAATGCCCAAAGCATGGGTTTAACTATTATGTTGGGACTTTATAATCCTGACCAAGTATAAAATATGTTCAACAAATGGTCAAACAGTATTACGGCCTCTAAAAATATAGACAGATGATTTCAATTCTAAACACTTACGAAGCAGTAGAGCCAGAAAAAGTGAGTCTTTGGTTTAAGGCTGCCCCGGTTGAAAAATTTCCCAAAAATGGTGGTGCCTGTGTTAAATACAAGGGAATGCAAATTGCAGTTTTTAACTTCACAAGGGAGGGCACATGGTATGCCTGCCAGAATTTATGCCCCCATAAAATGGAAATGGTGCTTTCCAGGGGAATGGTAGGGGAAGATCAAGGTGAACCTAAGGTTGCCTGTCCGCTACATAAAAATTCTTTTTCCTTAAAAACGGGAAAGCATCTCAATGGGGATTTGAGCAGCATAGCAACATATCCGGTTAAAATAGAGGACGACTTTGTTTATATTGGTTTTTCTGAATAGCTTTGGAAAAAACCAAAGATAAATATGGCCTCAGATAAATTAAAAAGAGCCTTCCAGTTATTTGACGAAGCAAATGCGAATGATCCCAATAAAGAAGTTTGGCAAGGCAAGGAGTATCCCAAGGAACTGTTGTACGCCATGAGAATGACGGAAAAGTTGAATGCATTTGATCCCGAGGCTCCGGAATCCTTACAGCTTACAGCAAGGTGTCAGCATATTTGCAGGTGGGAAATTCCTAGGGAATCCTATGAAATGAACAGGACAGGCTATTTGAAATGGAGGCAGGATCTTAAAAAATTTCATGCAAAAAAGGCCAGTGCCATTCTAAGGGAAGTGGGTTATGATCAAGAAATGATAGATAGGGTAGCCTTTTTGTTGGAAAAGAAACAACTTAAAAAAAATACCGAGACACAGACATTGGAAGATGTAATTTGCCTCGTATTCCTCGAATTTTATTTTGAACCATTTTCACATAAATATCCTGAAGAAAAATTAATTGATATCCTGCAAAAAACTTGGCGTAAAATGTCCAAGAAAGGTCATGATGCAGCATTAAAACTACCCTTGTCAAAGGATTCCCTAGAGTTGATAGGTAAAGCACTCCAGGCATAGGGTCTTATTTTAAGCAACACTATTTGGGAAATGAACGACAATAAATACCTTCCACCCTTGGATACTACCACCTTTCAAAGGATCCGGAAGTGGTATTTATTTGCATTGGCCACTATAGCTTTAAGTATTATTGTTGCCCAGATATTAATTCAACACCATTTAAATTCCCAATTGGACGACTCAAAGGTGATCAACGTTGCGGGTAGGCAAAGGGCCTATAGTCAAAAATTGACCAAGGAAGTACTGCTGTTAAAGGAAATATCCGATCCTGATCAGAGAAATCAAATATTTGCAGAATTAAGGGAAACCTTGACCGTTTGGAAGGAATCCCATCAAGCACTTCAACAGAGTGAAGTGGCCATGGGTATTTCAAAGGCAGAGAATGAGGAAGTCCAAGTGCTTTTTCAGAATATAAACCCCCATTATAATGCCATGGTAGGTGCCGTGGAAAATATTATATCCGATTTTAAGGATTCAGGGAAATCAAATCCCGACCAATCGTATGTTGATATTCTTTTGGAAAATGAGCGTTCTTTTTTGGAGATGATGGACACCATTGTCAACAAATACGATGTCCTAAGTAAAACACATTTACAACATTTAAAGTACAAGGAATATTTATTGTTGGCCATATCGCTCCTGATATTGATTTTGGAGATATTGTTCATATTTAAACCACTTTCCCTTCAAATTAGAAACACCATCAAGAATTTAATTGTCGCCCAAAGAAAATCGGATGACAGTGCCAAGGAGATTAAAAAACTCTTTCAAGAAAAGGAAAAATCCTTACAGGAATTACAGGAGCTCAATTTTGTGATAGACAACGCAGCTCTTTTCGCCAGTACCAAACAAGATGGAAATGTTGTTTTTATAAGTAAAAAGTTTAATGAACTTTTAGGCCGTAACGACCAAGATATAAACAGGCCGTTATACGAAATATTGACAACGGATGAAGGGCAACAGCAATACTTGGCGGAAGTATTAAAAAGCAATCGGAAAAATATCAGGACCGAAGAGATAAGGATAAAGACGGCCAAAGGGGAGTCGCTCTGGTTGGATATGTCCATTATCCCAATGCACCAGTCCAGTGCCCAGCAGTCTATTTTAATATTGTGCTCGGATATAACCGAACGAAAGCAGAACGAGCAGAAAGTAGCACAGTTGACCCAGGCCAATTACGAAGAGACCATGAGGCAAAAGCAGTTACAGGCCAGCCAGATTGTTGAAGGTCAGGAGGAAGAGCGCAAAAGGATTGCCAAAGATATCCACGATGGCATAGGACAAATGTTAACGGCATTGAAGTTTAACATAGAATCGATAAACCTAACCAATAAGGAAAAAACGGCCGAGAAAATAGAATATATTAAAAGTCTTGCCAGTGATTTGATCAAAGGAGTGCGCACCGCCACCTTTAACCTGACACCTCCCGAACTTAGTGATCATGGTATTTTTCCCGCATTGCACAAAATGACCCATGAACTCTCCAAGCTCACCGGTAAAAATATACTCTTCGAAAATAAGACCGATAAGAACATTCGTTTTAATTCCTTGGCAGAAACCAATATTTATAGGGTAGTACAGGAAGCGGTAAATAATGCCATTAAGTATGCCGAGGCCAATTTTATTTTGGTGACCATTAACTATAATGACAATATTTTAAGTGTTGTCATAGATGATGACGGCAAGGGTTTTGACGATTCTATTTTGGGGAAGGTTCCAAAAAATACAAGCGAAGGTGGTATGGGGCTTTTCTTTATGAAGGAGAGGATGAATTATATCAACGGACGTCTTTTTATCAATTCCATTCCTGGTAAAGGTACTAGGGTTACCATTAATTACAAGACGGATAGCAAGGAATATATTGATAGGGAGGAATAAGCTTTTCCAAATACGGATTTTGTTCTGTATCGAAGTCGCCATACAGTAAAGTCAGGGCAATGGTATCTTCGGAAAGTGGGTAATTATTTAAATTGGATTAAAAATGAAAATAAGGATAAAAGGAAACTCAATTCGCTATAGACTTACCAAGACGGAGGTAGAAACCTTTAGTAAAGTGGGGTTTTATGAGGAGACGACAGAATTTAAGGACCACATCTTTAAATATGTCTTGCAGAGCAAGGAACACATTAGCCACTTGGAAGCCGATTTTAAAAACGATACTATCAGCATGTACCTACCGGAAAAGGATAAATTGGCCTGGGCCAACAGTGATCGTGTTGGGTTTCAAAACACCATTGCCTTGGGGAATGGCAAGGAACTATTCCTGCTTTTGGAAAAGGATTTTGTCTGCTTGGATGAAACCATAGAGGACCAATCCGATAATTACCCCAATCCGTTAATGGATAAAAGGAAATAAAACTAATCAATTAGTGTAAAGTAAATTTAGAAAACAATATCCTGTATTCATACATCTGTATGATAATGAGTATGTTATGATTTTATTTGTAAAGAAACATATCATTAGAAGCTAGTGGGAAATAATTTAATGAATCTTTACTATTCTATCCTTAGCGTTTTATAAACCTCGTCTATGATTTTCTGTTGGTCGGCAAGAACAATTAAGGTATCATCACTTTCAATCTCTGTGGATCCGTTTGGGGTAATGTACTTGTCCCCTCTTTTGATCATGGCAATTATGGCATTTTTGGGAAAACCCAAATCCACAATTTTCTTGTTTGCGGCATAGCAATCAGTACCTACAGCAATTTCCCTCATAATGGTCTTAGGATTCTCCGCAAATAGTAAATCTGTAGTTGTTAATCTTTTTGCCTTTTCCGGTATGGCCACACCCAACCATTTAGCTACAATGGAGAGTGTGGTTCCTTGTATTAAAATAGAGGTTACCGAGATAAAAAATACAATATTGAAAATCATGTTGGCCTTATCAATTCCTGCCAAAAGAGGGTAAGTCGCAAATACAATAGGAACCGCTCCACGCAGACCTACCCACGAAATATAAAATCGTCTTTTCATTCGCATTTTAAAAAAAATCAGACTGACAAATACGCTTATGGGTCTGGCCACTAGAATAAGGAATAATGAAATAAGTAGGCCTATCCCTATGTATGGAATTATTTGCGAAGGAAATACCAATAAGCCCAAAGTTAGGAAAAGTACAATTTGCATTAACCACGCCAAACCATCGAACATTTTTAGGATGGTTTTTTTATGTATCAAATCTTGATTGCCCAGATAAACAGCACAAATATAGATGGCCAAGAATCCATTACCACCTACAAAATCGGTTGCAGAAAATGTTATAAACATTAGCGCTATGGCCAATACGGGATAGAGCCCTTCAAAATCGAGTTTAATGTTGTTGATTATATATTTGCTCAATTTTCCGAAACCAAAACCTGCAGCCCCGCCCAAAATCATTTGTTGTAAAAATAATGGTATGATGGAAAAAACGCTCTGATCCTGATGCACTACCAGAGTCAAAAAAGCGAGTGTCAATACATAGGCCATGGGATCGTTACTACCGCTCTCCAATTCCAAGGTGGGTCTAAGATTGGTTTTTAAGGCCAATCTCTTGGATCGCAAAATGGAAAATACGGCAGCTGCGTCGGTAGAAGAAACAATGGAACCTAGCAACATACTTTCGTATATGGTAAAGTCGGTTATAAACCAGACAAAGGTACCCAAAGACAGGGCGGTCAATAAGACACCTAAAGTAGAAAGGACCAAACCTTCCTTTATAATGGGCTTAACGGCTTCCCAGTTGGTATCGAGACCACCGGAGAACAATATGAAATTTAGGGATACAATACCAATAAACTGTGCAATTTTGGGGTCGTCAAAACGTATTCCACCAATTCCATCGGAACCAGCCAACATTCCAATGGCCAAAAAAAGCAACAAGGTAGGTACTCCAAATTTATAGGAAGTCTTACCAACAACAATACTTATGAAAAGTAGTATTGATCCGACCAGAACAATATTTTCTATGGTTAAATTCATTATGCGGAACTAAATTGTATTACCGTAAAAATAGGGGTTCTTATTCAAGAATTTATTTAAAATCGGAATATCGGGTTAAATAATCAGCATAAAAGTTTTAGCCCAATATATTCTTCCTTGCCCTTGAACCCTACTATAGTCCGTAATGATGTCTAAATTACATTACCGTCCTAATCTAGTCCTCTAACCAATCTGCACTATTTTTTAAAATGGTTTGGTATGCCTTATGCCCATGCGCCCTTTCGTCATGCCCCAGAGTATTCCCTACAATTTTCGCCTTGGGATGTTTAACGACCCAGACCGTTGGGTATTCTTCCCCGGATTTTAAGCCCCTACTTACCGCTAGAACTTCTATCTCCGCTTCAGGGTCCTTTTCCCAACGGTACAATTCGTCCACGATCCTGAATTTGGAGGGAACGCCTTTCATTATGGGGTGATCTGGTTGAATCACCCTTACTTCAAATTCCTGTAGGTCTTCATGGGACCTGGAGCCCCCGCCAACCAAGGTCTTATTGTATTCCGGCCAGTCCTCCCAATTGTACCAGGTACTGGGGTGGAAAATAAGCATATTCATATCTCCTGAATCTACCCGGGACATAATGGTATTTCTGGTGTTTTTGTCCAAAGGTTTGTTGTTGCTCAATACCAGTACATCTGTCGTTGGGAGCAAGGTTCCCAATTCCATCGAATTTTCCGTGTACATAAACGTGTTCTTGCCGCCTTCACTGAGGATCTTTCCATCTGCAATGCCAAAAAACTTTAGGAAGTCATGGGAACCGCCTCCGCCCATTGCAGCTATTTTTAGCGCTTCCTTATTCTCGGAAATATAGGATCCAGGGGCTGTTACTATGATCACCCCCTGCATCATTCGCCAATGCCCGGGAAAAGTACAGACATAGGGATATATGCCGGGTGTATCCGGAAGTTGGAAGGTTACGGACCCTGTTACGCCCGGGGTCAACATATCCGTTGCTCCAAGTACATATCTCGATTTTGGCACATAGCCCATTTTTTCTGCTTCAGGATTCTTCAGGAACCCATCTACCATGGCCCCAAAAGTATCCAAACTGCCAGGTTGGATGACCACCAAATTATGGGACATCTGATCTTTATTGTTCAAGACTATCTCTACGGTCTGACCCGCTGTGGCATGAAGTGTCTTTTTATCAAAGGCCATCTCCTGATTTACGGTATTGAGGACAAAGGTTACATCGGCATTTATCTTGCCTACCTTGCCAATGCCCATGTCTATGTGTTGATTTCCACCGGTATTTACACAGTGGACCGCAATTAGGTTCTTTCCTTGTTTAAACAGATCACCTTTGTCGCTATCGAGCTTTATGTATTTATAGGATTCGCTGGAACCCGCTTCCGATATCAAAAGTTGACCATTTACAAACACTTCATAATCGTCGTCATGGGCTATTTTGATTACGGGTTCCGATATTCCATCAGTAATGATCACTTCCTGTCGCATCCAAATATCGGAGCTGCTCCAAGGGGTGTTCACCTGTTTCATGTTATTGCCTCCAAACTTGGCTGCTCCTTTTTTCCAATCGGAATCATCGAATTCCGATTTCGTCCAGTTATCGGCAGGCTTGTCGGTAGTATATTTCCATATAGATTTTTTTTCTTCGGCCGAGGGTACTATCATGACTACAGTAGAAGGGTCTACCTCTTGGAAATTCAATTCCCTGAAATAGATTTTTAATGCGGCATTGAGCCATTTGTCCGAGGTGATGTTATCGTCTTTGGATAATTTTTCTATTTCGGTGTACAGTGCGTTGGATTCTGGAAGCTCTCCTGCTCGCAATACCGCGGCAAGCTTGATCTGCGGGTCCGGACTACTTAACAGGCCGGATTGCGCCAGGATTTCACTACTTTCTTTGGTAGCAGGCAACAAAGCCAGTGCGGCCCGTTTTACGCCATAGGAACTACTGGTCAATGCTTTCTGTACCACCTCGTTGGCTTCTGCATTGGAACCATTGAGTGCGCCCAGGCCTCTTAAGGTCCATAGGGCGTGCAGGGCACCGGCATTCAACCCACTTTCATCCATATTGCTATTATCACCCGCCAATTTGATCAAATCCGGGATTAAGGCCACTTTTTTGTTCTCTACTATTAAACGTTGGGCCGTAGTTCTCCAGAACATATTATCGCTTTCAAGCGCTTCCAGAAGTGCCTCATCATCCTCGGGGTCCAAGGAGGTGATTTCTGAACCATCGGTATCTTCATGGGTAATTACGTAGATCCTGCCATGGCCATAATCGCGCAGTTTATTTAAATGGGCGTTGCCTTCTCCCTTGTCCGCGTTCCAGATCTGGTTGTCCATTCCCCGTTTGTCAGGGTTGTGCTGGATTACGGGATTGTACCAATCCGCCACCCATAAATTTCCATCGGGTCCCGTTTCGGCAAAGACAGGTGCCGTCCAGGCATCGGTACTGGCAAAAATATTGCCACCATCGACCTCCTTGTACCCTGCCCCATCCTTGACAATTTTGGCAATATGCACCAGATGTCCGGTAGGCTCACAAACATACATTTGATTTCTATAT
>NZ_FXAO01000023.1 GCF_900177645.1 Arenibacter troitsensis | reverse complement strand
TGCCAACAATTCAACACCCCAAAATCACCAATATGGACTGATAAAAAATAAAATATTAACTTTAAGGAACTGGACTAGTGCTTTTCATAGGACACGTTGTTACCTTGCGTTTTTTCTTTTATTTTTATTCGTTGCGTTTTTAATTCCGTGTTCTTTATAAAAATCCGCTGTCAAATTAGCAAACGGCAAATAATTTCCAATGTTCTTCAGTTCATAAAAGCTTTTTCCTGTCGAGTATTCAATGTATTTCATTAACATTTTAAATTCCGTATCTCTTGGGTTTTTAGCTGCTGCATAGTAAACAAAAGTATTTTCCAAGCAGTTTAACAATTTTAGCCAATAACCTCCAGTATGTGGTCCTTTCTGTCCAAGTTTATGAGAATAAAACTGTCCGACTCTTTTTTGAATCGGATTGGTTTTAGATGACGACTGTCCAATGTAGAGGATATTTTCATTTGGATTCCAGAAATCAGTCAAATGTTCTGTTATGTCATCGATTCCGTTTTGATTTTTCCCATTTACTTTTAATTCAGTCGCTTCTTTTATCCACGAACCAAATGATTTTTCACAAATTCCAAATTTTGGATGCTCGGTAATATTTGTATTTGGGTCATTAGTCTTTGCAATTACATAAACACCATTGAATTTGGCATCAAACTTTTCATTCCATTTAATTGGTTTTGAATAGTTCAAATTGAAATCTGAAAAAAGTTTATGTATTGATACTGCCATCGTTTGGTTTAAATGCAAGGTAACGGCCCTGGGTATGCCTCCGTTCCGACTGCTTGTTTTGCGCCTCTGGGGGTGCCGACCCGACAACGGTATGAGTAAGGAGGCACCGCTTAGGCCGGCGAGCAAAGCAAGCCCGTAAGACGGGAGTTTCCAGGTGTTAATTAGTGATCAATTTAGGGAATTTCTTTCGGTTGGTAGTGATGCCGGAATGGGGCATACCCGATGTTACCTGTAGTTTTTCCTCTTTTTCAAAATTATCTTGATGTCTGAATACAAGTAAAATCCAACAATACATAAAATACTAAACGCCATTAGATATTTCCCTTGAGGAATAGCCGCAAAAAAGCAGCTAATAATTAATAAAATAGAGAGGGGATAAGTGATTAGTCAGGTAATTATTTTCTTCCAACTCCATTCTTTCTCTATTGGTTGTTCATATTCTATTTCCAAAGCCTCGAAAATCTCTTCCAACAGAATATTCCTTTCCATTTTATATACTTTGCGTCCAATAAAAATCAATGCCCCAAGTAAAAGAATGTATCCAACAATTAGCAACCAATACTTAGATGGATCGAAATCCTCATAGACCCAATAAAGCCAGGGCAATGATAGAAGTCCGCAAACGAAAATGAAAATTATTTTGCCAGCGGAGTTAAGTCTGTCCGAAATGTTTTCAAGAATACCTTGCTGGTTTAATTCAAAAGAAAACACTGGATAAAACAGACTGTTCCATCCATTCTGTTTCCAAACTTTTAGAATTCTATTGTGCACCTCTCCGGCTGGTCGATAATCCGATTTTAGAATAGTCCACAAATGAGTTAAAAAAGTGTCTGTTTGCTTTTCTTCGATTAGACTAACAATGTCTGCCTTAGTAATCTCCACAAAAAGGGCTTAAAAATTACAGGTAACGCAGCGCTATGTGTAGTCCGCGATATTTTATGGAAATATAGTGAAAACCTTTTTTGGTTTTCGACGGTATTGGGAATAAAATGTGGCGGTCCAG
>NZ_FXAO01000024.1 GCF_900177645.1 Arenibacter troitsensis | reverse complement strand
TATAGCATCGATGAAAAAGCAGTAAGTCGAGTATCTTTAAATTATAGCTAAAACCTTAAAGATATGAACACTCAAATTACTGCCACACCTAAGTTATTCATTGGTATCGATATACACAAACGAAGCTGGAAGATTCATTGTTCCACGGACCTTTTTTCAGGCAAATCCTTTAGCATGGCTCCCGATCCGGAACTTTTACGGAAGTATGTAGACAAACATTTTGCAGGACATGAGGTCAATGTTGTCTATGAGGCCGGTTGCTGTGGTTACCATGCCCATCGTTGCTTTGAGGGTTATGGTTGGCGTTCAATGGTGGTGAACCCTGCCGACGTACACAGAAAGGGACGGGAACTCCATGCAAAGACCGATATGATCGATGCTCAATTGCTGAGTAGGGAACTTAAGGACGGTCGTCTGGACAGCATCCACGTACCAGGGAAGGAACGGGAACAGCTCAGGAGCCTTTTCCGTAGGCGCAACGATCTCGTAAAGGACTATAGGCGGATCAAGAGCTACATCAAGATGCAGTTGCTCTATTTTGGTATCAAGGAACCCGAGGAGTTCGACAACGACCATTGGAGCCACAAGTATCGGAAGTGGTTGGACGATTTGGTCTTTGGATATCCCACGGCGAAGGCGACCTTGGAGAGCAGGATGCGTTTTTTTCGTTTCGTGGATCAGGAACTGCGCGATGTTTCTACCCAACTCAGGAGGTATTGCAAAGTCCACTACAAGAAGGATTATATGCTGCTGCGGAGTATTCCCGGAATCGGAGGGATAGTGGCATGCGGCATTCTTTGTGAATTGGGGGACCTGAGGAGGTTCAACAGCGTAAAGCATCTGGCGGGCTATGTAGGCCTGGCCCCAGGGGTGCACCAGAGCGGAAGTAATTATAGGACACTGGGGATAACGCCAAGGGCGCACCGTTTGATCCGGTCCTACTTTGTGGAGGCTGCCTGGCAGGCGATACGGGCGGATCCTGTTATGCAGGCCTATTACCGCAAGCACCATGGCAAGAACGTAAAGAGCATTATCATAAAGGTGGCCAGGAAACTGCTGAGCAGGACACTGGCGGTAATAAAGACGGAGACCCCTTATGTGATAGGGGTATTGGAATAACCTAAAGGATAAACAGCAACCAGATAACAAAGCTCACAACGAAGTATTCAAAGCCAGTACCACAAAACAACGTGGGTGGCCCAAGGAATTGGGATCACATTTTTATAGCAAGTGGCCGGGCTTATTATAACTTATAATCATACAGATGCCGGTGACGTTCATAATCTAGGATCGATCACATATAGGATGCGGAGCAAGTTATATATGGTGTTGAAGTATTGACAACCAAGTAAAAAGCTGACAAGGGTTGCCAACAATTCAACACCCCAAAATCACCAATATGGACTGATAAAAAATAAAATATTAACTTTAAGGAACTGGACTAGTGCTTTTCATAGGA
>NZ_FXAO01000026.1 GCF_900177645.1 Arenibacter troitsensis | reverse complement strand
GGTGTGGCAGTAATTTGAGTGTTCATATCTTTAAGGTTTTAGCTATAATTTAAAGATACTCGACTTACTGCTTTTTCATCGATGCTATAAAAAATTGCTAGTGTTGTCCTAAAACAAAGGTCGTTGCACGTTTGCTACGTCTGATTTTCCTTCGGAAAATCCTCGCACACAAACACGCAACTTTCCATATACATAAACGTTGTGTGCAAGCTGCAAAAAATAAATGAAGAAAAACGAACTACCTTTTTGTTTAATAAAGTTTTCTAAAGAAAGGAAGTATCTTGAATCCTTTCTTGAAAAAGGAGAACTGTTCTTTAATAGCACGGAAAGTTTCAATAAACTTGAGGAAACAAACAAAGAGCAAGGAGATGAAAATGAAGGTGCTGAATGGATTGAAAATGTTTGTCTTTCAGAAGTTAAATGCAACCATCCAACATTGGGGGAGTTCAAATTTAAACCCGACCCAAAAACTCCTTGGAAATTAACCCAATTCAATCACAATTATCTAACCTGCAGCTTTTTCATTATTACCACGAAGGATTTTGAAAATACTGATATAATAAAGGTGGACGAGAAAATGTTGAAATTTGGAGAACACGCAATAATTATTAAGAACCCAAAAATTTTCTTAGATAATCTGGTTGAGGCACTAGAACTTGAGGACGTTGATTATTCAGCAAGAAAAGTGGAATACAAGAATTTAAAATCTGATGGACGAATAGAAATGAATCCTTTCATCAAAAAACTAGAGCACAAACACCAAAATGAATTTAGAATTATAATAAAAAATCAATTAAAACCTAAACTGATTAAAATAAAGGACATTGACAAAATCGGAGAAATAGTTACTTCTAAATATATTGTGGAATCGAAATGGGAAGTGACTGGAAAAAAGCCTGCACACAACAAAGCCTAAACGTAATGCGGGCTTTGGGATTAAATCGAAAGGTCTGTGTATATTTATAATGCCGCTAAATCTTATGGATTTAGCTTTGGACAAGAAAAAATAAAACTAAACAATAAGCTTTAGCTTCGTGCGCAGACGGAAACGAAAAGTTTCCTTATCTCCGCACTACGCTTAGCCGAACCGTTGTGCACAAGCTAAAAAAATCGAGATAAAATGAAAAAGGCATTAAGTGATTTAACCAAAGAAGATTGGAATAGACTCTTTCCAATAGAATTGG